>NZ_CP150351.1:11335000-13887632 GCF_051521425.1 Sorangium sp. So ce834 | reverse complement strand
CGCTGCTCTGAAGTCCGCTCCACGAAAATAGGTTTCGGAGGCGACCGATGAAACCGTCGCCCCCAACTTATCCACAGGTCTCCCAGCGAGGACTCGCCTCTAACTTCTGGAGATCACTGTGTTATTCTGAATGTAATCGAACGGCGTGTCGACTTTTCAACAGTCCGCCCACGGCCGCTTCGCCCTCGGGAGATCGTCCGCATGCCTCCATCGAATGCGGGGGGATGGTACGGCCCCACTGCACCGGCGCTCGGCTCGGCATCCGCCGAGCACGCCGCTCGAGGTGGGGGTGCAACCGTCGCGTCGAGGTCCATTGCATTGGAAGACAGATCGGCACAGCCGTCCCCCATACCGCCTCACAGAGCTCGGTAGCCCGCAGCGCCCCTTTCGGGGCCACCCTTTGGAGGACCCGGTGCGGCGCAGGACCGCCCCGAGGACGAATCCGAGGTAGCACCGGGTGAGTCCGGGCGTCTATGCCCAACTGCGAAACCCGACTCAAGTATCGAACTTCATTGGGTTAAATTCAGTCCCTGGCGCACTGCGAAAACGGCTTCGCGGCCCCCGCGCTCTGCCCTCCGGACACCAGGCGCCAAAACTCCCGACGCGGGTCGGTGATTTTCACGACGCGCTCACGATTGCAGAGCAAAACCCGCTCATCTCGTCGTCAAGAGGCTAAAGGTAGCTGAATTTCCAGCTTTTTTAGAAACGGGGAGGTCGTCCAGCACAGACCGACCGGCGCGAGCCGTTCTCGGGGCGCCGAGAATTTGTCCCCAGGGCCTCGGTCTGAGGTATGGCGAAGCGATGCGGTCGGGGATCCGGTTGACAAGGGGGGCCCTCCTGGCGCAGCGGCCGTCGCGCCGGGCGGCGTCGACGACCGCCGCGCGGGCCAGGGCCTTCTCCGCTGCAGGCGCGCTCGCGCTGGCGGCGGCCGCGGGGCCGGCGGCGGCCGAGGAGCTGCCGCCGCAGCTCGCCTACGCCTACGGCGAGAACGAGACGCCCCGCGCGGCGGCCCTCGGCGGCGCGCTGCGCGCCCTCGGGAACGGGACGTCGGCCATCTTCCTGAACCCGTCCGCCATGGTGGAGACCCGCGTCTACCACCTCCAGGGGATCTTCCAGGGCAGCCCGGAGGCCGGACGCCACGCCTACGGCGGCGTCGTCGTCGACTCGGTCACGGGAAACCTCGCGGGCGCGCTCTCCTTCGTCGGCGGCTTCGTCGACATGGGCGAGGGCGGCCTCAGGCGCTCCTACCTCGACGCGCGGGCGGCCCTCGCCTACCCGATCACCGATCGCATCTTCGTCGGGCTCACCGGCCGCTACGCCAAGATCACGCAGGACGGCGTCCTCGGCGGGCGGTGGCTCGCCGACGGCCCGGTCTCCGGGGGCCTGCGCGACACGGACGACGTCGTCGTGAAGAAGAACGCGGCCGGCGAGGACGTGACCACCGTGGTGGGGCGTCACTCCTTCGTCAACGAGCTCACGTTCGACGCGGCGCTCACCGTCAAGGCGACCGACAACCTCTACATCGCCGCCGTCGGGCAGAACCTCACCTACCCGGGCCACGGGCTGCTCCCCACGACCGTCGGCGGCGGCGTCGGGTTCGGCACCGACGACTTCTCGATCGAGGTCGACGGGCTCGCCGACCTCAACTCCTACCGCGAGACCTCGTACCGCCTCATGGCGGGCGGCGAGTACCTCGTGGCCGATCGCTTCCCGCTCCGCGCCGGCTACCGCTTCGACCAGGGCGCAGGCCAGCACGCGCTGTCGCTCGGCGCCGCCTACGTGGGCACCCAGTTCGCCGTCGAGGGCACCGTGCGGCGGGCGCTCGCCAGCGGAGGACCCACCACGTTCGTGGTCGGGCTCTCGTACCACCTCGAGTCGAGCGGGCTGACCCGCGCGCGGTCCGACGGCCTGTAGCCCGCCGCCGTCGCGCGGGCGCCGCGCCGGGGCGCGACGGCGAGCCGCCACCGCCCGCCTCCCCCTTCTCGCCGCGCCGCGCCTGCTCTAGGTCGGCCCTGCGTGCTGTGCCTGACCCTACCGACCGATCCACGCTGGGCTGACGTGGCGCTCGCCGACCTGCCGGCGCTCCTGACCGACCACGCCCACTGCGAGATGAAGGCGGCGTCGAACGCGCTGTCCCTCGCCGCGCGCTGGCCGTCGATCCCGCGCCTCGCGCGGGCGCTCGTCGACCTCGCCGAGGAGGAGCTCCGGCACTTCCGCGCGCTGCTCGACGTGATCGAGCAGCGCGGCCTCGCGCTCGGCAAGCCGGAGACCGACGTCTACGCGAGCGAGCTGCGCAAGGCGGCCTCCACCACCTGCGCGCGCAACGCCAAGGCCGCCCTCGTCGATCGGCTGCTCGTCGGCGCCATCATCGAGGCCCGCTCCTGCGAGCGCTTCCGCCTGCTCGCCGACGGGCTCGCCGCGCGCGCGCACGAGCTCGCGCCGCTC
Organism: Sorangium sp. So ce834; assembly: GCF_051521425.1. Classification (NCBI taxonomy): domain Bacteria; kingdom Pseudomonadati; phylum Myxococcota; order Polyangiales; family Polyangiaceae; genus Sorangium; species Sorangium sp. So ce834. The sequence goes on along the minus strand of NZ_CP150351.1, from coordinate 13,885,187 downwards.
TACGAGGAGCTCTTCGCGTCCGAGGCGCGGCACTACCGGACCCTCGTCGATCTCGCCGTCGAGGTCGCCGGCGACGAGGTCGCGACGCGGGCGCGGCTGGCCGAGCTCGCGCGCGCCGAGGGCGAGATCGCCGGGCGGCTCGGGACGGCACCCGCGGTGCACGGGTAACGGGGGTAGATGCGCATGGAGATCGATCTGCTCCGCCTCGATCGGGACGTCGCTCGAGCGGCGCGCGCGCTCCGCGCCGCGCTCGGCGACCTCACCCGGCGCGGTCCGGCCCCGCCCGCCGAGGACCAGGGCGGGCCGAGCGCCGCCGAGGCGAGGGCCCGGCTCGAGAACCCGCTCGAGCCGTTCCGGCGCGTCAGCGCGCGGACGACCTACCTCGAGCTCACCGGCAAGACCCCCGGCCTCGGCGCGGAGCTCGGGCTCGCGAGCCCGACGGCGGCCGCCGCGCCGGACCCGACCGGCCTCGCGGCCCCGCTCGCCGACTGGGTCTACACGCTCACGCTGGAGCGGGTCGTCTGGCCCGACCGCATCCGGCTCGCCGCCGCCTGGCACGCGGCGTCGCTCACGATCGATCTGCCCGAGCCGGCGCGGGTGTCGCCGCGCGAGGCGCGGCTCCGGCTGCTCGCCGATCCGACCGACGCCGGACGGCAGACCTTCGCGGAGGTGCTCGCCCGCGGATCCGGCGCGGTCGCCGACGCCGCGCGCATCCTCGTCGAGCGGCGGCACGAGGCGGCGCGGCGGCTCTCGGAGGAGGGCCTCCGCGCCATCGAGCTCCCCTGCGATCCCCCGGACGCCGCGATCGGCGCCGCCGAGGCGCTGCTGCGCCGGACCGAGCCGATGATGGAGCGCGCGCCGACCTGGTACGGCGCGATCGGGCGCGCCGTGGGCCGCGACGCCGCGTCGGGGTGGCCGGCGCGGCTCGGCCCGCGGTGGATCGAGGAGCTGTTCCGCGCGACGAAGCTCACCGAGGGCCTCGCGATCGATCTCGGGCCGCTGCCCCGCCCGCTCGGCGCCGCCTCGTTCGCGCGCGCGCTCGCCCGCTTCGGCGCGGCGCTCGCGCGCGGCGTAGGTCAAACGACGCGCGGGCCGTTCGCGCTCGCCCACGCGCCGTTCGATCTCCGCCGCGCGCGCCGCGCCGCGCTGTTCGGCGGCCTCGTCGCCGATCCCGTCTTCTGCGCCCGCGCGCTCGGGCTCGGCCGGGGTCGCGCGCTCGATCAGGCGCGCGCGACCGCGCGGAGCCTCCTCCTCTCGCTCCGCCTCGACGCCGCGACCGTGGCGCTCGTGTTCCGCTCCGGCCAGGACGGAGGCGAGCACGTGCTGCTCCGGGGCGCGCGGGACCGCGGGGATCGCTTCGAGGAGGTGACCGCGCGCGCGCTCGGCGCGCCGATCCCGGGAGCGCTCGCCGGGGTCCTCCCGGCGCTCGATCCCGGCGCGGCCGCCCGCCTCGCCGGGGCGGTCCTCGCCGCGCGCGATCGCCGCGACCTGATCGAGCGCTTCGACGAGGACTGGTTCCGCAACCCGCGCGCGGCCGAGGCCCTCCGCGACGAGGACGGCGCGCCGCGCTCGCCGGCGTCGCGGCGCGCGAGCGACGCCGATCTCGAGGCGGGCCTCGGCGAGCTCACGCGCGCGCTCGCGAGCCTCTGACGCTCGGTCCCGGCGCGCAAAAAACGCGCGCTCCGAGCGGCCCGATCGCGCCGGCGAGCGGGCGGGACGAGCGGCGAACGCGAGGGGCGCGCAAGCGCTGCGCACCGCGGAGAGGCGGGCCCGGCGGCCCCGCCGAGAGCCCTTCCAGCTTTGACTGACACGTGCTAGGTGCCGGCTCGCGAAATCGCCCCCCTCCGGGGCGCGCGGCGAGCAGCTCCCGCTGCGCCGCCCTCGTCGCCGAACAAGCACCCGTGAATCCGAACGCAATGCACCCTCTCCTCGCGTCCGGCGCCAGCGCCATCTCCGTCGACTTCGATCTGACGTTCCTGGCGCAGGTCGTCCTGTTCTCGACGTTCGTCGTCGTGCTCAAGCCGCTGCTGTTCGATCCGCTGCTCCGCGTCTTCGAGGAGCGCGAGCGGCGCACCGACGGCGCCAAGCGGGAGGCGCGCCAGATGGACGAGCGCGCGGGCGAGCTGCTCACCCGCTACGAGGCCGAGATCGAGAAGGTCCGGCGCGAGGCCGGGGTCGAGCGCGAGCGGCTCCGCGCCGAGACCGCGAAGATCGAGGCGCAGATCATGGCCGAGGCGCGCACCGAGACGGCGCGCATCCTCGAGGACGGCAAGGCGAAGATCGCGGCCGAGGTCGCCCGCATGCGCGGCGAGCTCGCCGCCGCCCAGCCCGCGCTCGCGGCGGAGATCGCCGCCAGCATGCTCGGCCGCGAGGTGCGCCAGTGAAGAACCCGCTCCGCCGCTCATCGCTCGCGCTCGGCCTGGCCGCGGCGCTCACCGCGGGCACGGCGCTCGCGCAGCAGCCCGCCGCGCAGCCGGGGCTGCCCCCCGGTCACCCGCCCGTCGGCGCGCAGCCCGGCGCGGCCCAGCCGGCCCAGCCCGGCGCGGCCCAGCCGGCGCCCCGCCCGCGCGAGGCGCAGCCTGGCCGGCCGCTCGGCCCGGGCGGGCGCCCGCTCGTTCCGGGCCACGGGCTCCGGCCGCAGCCGGGCATGCAGCGCGCGCGCACCGCGCCGCCGGAGACCACCGAGCACGCCTCGCACGGGGAGGAGCACTGCCCCGGGCACGGTCCGACCGATCCGCCGCCCCACGTCAACTGGTGGCACGGCCTCATCGGCGTGAACAACGAGGCGGCCGCGAAGGGCGGCATCAACGCGCTGCTCTGGCGCTACCACAACGAGCAGAACCCCTGCGATCCGAAGAACGAGCCGCCGCCGTTCCTCGCCTCGGTCCTCAACGTCGGGCTCCTCGCGTTCATCATCTACCGCTTCGGGCGGAAGCCGATCGCCGAGGCGCTGAAGAAGCGCAAGCAGACGATCACGCAGGAGCTCGACAACGCCTCGCGCCTCAAGGACGAGGCCGAGAAGCGGCTCGACGAGTACGAGGACAAGCTCACGCGGCTCGAGGAGACGCTCGCGGAGCTCAAGGCCGAGCACGCGGCGCAGGCCGCGCTCGAGAAGGCCCACGTGCTCGCCGAGGCGGAGCAGCGCCGCGTCCGGATGCGGCGCGACGCCGAGTTCCGCATCGAGCAGGAGCTCAAGGCGGCGCGCGCCATGCTCCTCCAGGAGGCGGTGCAGAGCGCCGCGGCCGCGGCCGAGGAGCTGCTCCGGCAGCGCGTCGGCCGTGAGGACCTCGAGCGGGCCAACGAAGAGTACCTGAAGGCCATCCCCGCGGCCGTCTCCGCCGGCGCGAGCCGCCGCGGGGCCCAGACCACCGGAGCAGCGATATGAGCTACGAGGCCGTCGCCCGGCGCTACGGGCGCGCGATCTTCGAGATCGGCAAGGAAACCGGCACCCTCGCGGCCCTCGCCAGGGAGATCGGGGACGCCAGCGCGACCTACGCGGCGAGCGAGGAGCTCCGCCTGGTCCTCGACAACCCGCTCATCCCTGAGGCCCAGCGCGAGGAGCTGCTCCGCGAGATCGGCGCCCGCGCCGGCTTCTCGGAGGTGACCAAGAACACCCTGCTCCTGCTCGCGCGCAGGCGGCGGCTCGCGGCGCTGCCCGAGATCTCCCGGCAGCTCGCGCTGCTCGTCGATCAGGAGCAGAACGTCGCCCGGGCCGTGGTCACGAGCGCGGGCCCGCTGACCAGCGATTACCTCGACCGCCTCCGGGCCGAGCTCGAGAGGGCGACCGGCCGGAAGATCTCGATCACCCACAAGCAGGATCCCTCGCTCATCGCGGGCGTGGTCACCCAGATCGACGATCAGGTGATCGACGGCAGCCTCCGGACCCGGCTGTCGGCGTTCCGTGACAACCTGCTCCGAACCTGAGGGGACGCGAACACGCACCCCTGTTTCCCACGAGGTCGGGGCTCGGCGTTCGCCGACCCCTTGACCTTGACGACGTTGACTCCGAAGCCCAAGCGTCTCCGGACAGAGGACTCCGCATGCAGCTCCGCGCCGAAGAGATCTCTCAGATCATCAAGAAGCAAATCCAGAACATCGACAAGGCCGCCCAGGTCACCGAGACGGGCACTGTGCTCACGGTGGGCGACGGCATCGCCCGCGTGCACGGCCTGAGCCGCGCCATGGCCGGCGAGCTCGTTGAGTTCACCGGCTCGGAGGGCACCAGCCTGATGGGGCTCGTGCTGAACCTCGAGCAGGACAACGTGGGCGCCGCCATCTTCGGCGATACGAGCATCATCAAGGAGGGCGACGCCGTGAAGCGCACCGGGCGCATCATGGAGGTGCCCGTCGGCGAGGCGACCCTCGGGCGCGTCGTCAACGCGCTCGGCATGCCGATCGACGGCAAGGGGCCGATCGAGGCGAAGGAGCGCCGCCGCGTCGAGGTGAAGGCGCCCGGCATCATCCAGCGCCAGCCGGTCACCGAGCCGATGCAGACCGGCATCAAGGCGATCGACGCGATGATCCCGGTCGGCCGCGGCCAGCGCGAGCTCATCATCGGCGACCGGCAGGTCGGCAAGACCGCCGTCGCGGTCGACGCGATCATCAACCAGAAGGGCAAGGGCGTCATCTGCGTCTACGTCGCGATCGGCCAGAAGCTGTCGACGGTGCGCCAGGTCGTGGACAAGCTCGATGCGCACGGCGCGCTGGAGTACACGATCATCGTCGCCGCGACGGCGAGCGAGACCGCGCCGCTCCAGTTCATCTCGCCGTACACGGGCGTGACCATCGGCGAGTACTTCCGCGACAGCGGGCGCCACGCGCTGTGCATCTACGACGATCTGTCGAAGCAGGCGGTCGCGTACCGCCAGCTCTCGCTCCTGCTCCGCCGCCCGCCGGGCCGCGAGGCGTACCCGGGCGACGTCTTCTACCTCCACTCCCGGCTCCTCGAGCGCGCGGCGAAGATGGCCGACATCTTCTACGTCGTCGCGAAGGGCACGAAGATCGAGGGCGGCGACCCGTCGTACCGCGGCGTCGACGGCAAGGCCCACGTCGGGGCGCACGGCATGCACTCGGCGAAGGACTCGCTCTGGAAGACGGTCGACGCGGCCCTCTTCGAGAAGCTCGAGCAGGCGCGCAAGGAAGAGAAGAAGGACGAGATCAAGAAGCTCGAGCAGCAGCTCTCGGACAAGGCGAAGGCGAGCGACTACGAGATCGTCCGCGATCCGAAGTCGGGCGGCTCGCTCACCGCGCTGCCGGTCATCGAGACGCAGGCCGGCGACGTGTCGGCGTACATCCCGACGAACGTCATCAGCATCACGGACGGGCAGATCTTCCTCGAGGCCGACCTCTTCTACTCCGGCGTCCGCCCGGCCATCAACGTCGGCATCTCGGTCAGCCGGGTCGGCGGCAACGCGCAGATCAAGGCGATGAAGTCGATCGCCGGCACGCTCCGCCTCGACCTCGCGCAGTACCGCGCCATGGCGGCGTTCTCGCAGTTCGCCTCGGACCTCGACGCGAAGACCCGCGCGCAGCTCGAGCGCGGCGCGCGCCTCACCGAGATCCTGAAGCAGGGCCAGTACGTGCCGCTCGCCGTCGAGAAGCAGATCCTCATCATCTACGCCGGCACGCAGGGGCTGCTCGACGACCTGCCGGTGAGCTCGCTCGCGCGCTTCGAGGAGGAGCTCTACAAGTTCATCGAGAGCAAGCACCCGCAGATCTTCGCGGACATCCGGGAGAAGAAGGCGCTCGACGACGACCTCAAGTCCCGGATGACGAAGGCGATCGACGCCTACAAGAAGCGGTTCGTGGTGGACGCGCGCGGCGCCTCGACCGGGGCCGCCGCGGCGGCCGCCGACGACGCGGGCGACGAGGACGAGGAGGCGCCGGCGCCCAAGGCGAAGTCGAAGAACGGGAAGGGCGCCTCGAAGGCCCAGGAGAAGTAGGCAGCCGTGCCCAGCCTCAAGGCCATTCGCAAGCGGATCTCGAGCGTCAAGTCGACGCAGAAGATCACCCGCGCCATGAAGATGGTCGCGGGCGCCAAGCTCAACAAGGCGCAGCAGCGCATCACCGAGCTCCGGCCCTACGCCGTGAAGGTGCAGGAGGTGCTCTGGCAGATCACGCGCGATGCGGTCGCGGCCTCCGCGGCGGAAGCGCCCGCGGCGGCGGGGACCGGAGCGGAGGGCGAGGCGGGCGCGCTCACCGGGCGGGAGGGGGCGGCGCACCCGCTGCTCGTGGCCCGCCCGGAGCGGCGCGTGCTGCTCCTCGTGCTGACGAGCGACCGCGGGCTCTGCGGCGCCTTCAACACGAACATCAACAAGCGCGCCGAGCGCGAGTGGAAGAGCCGGACCGAGGCCGGCCAGGAGGTCCAGCTCGCGATCATCGGCCGCAAGGGGCGCGACTACTTCAACCGCCGCAACGCGCCCATCCTCGAGTACCTGCCCGGCGTCTGGGACAAGCTCAGCCTGGAGACGGCGCAGGCGGTCGGCGCGAAGATCCTCGCCCCGTTCGACAAGAACGAGATCGACGCGATCTACCTCGTTTACAACGAGTTCAAGAGCGCCATCACGCAGACCGTCGTCGTCGAGCGGCTCCTGCCCGCCGGCGGGGCGGCGCAGGAGCAGGCGGACGAGGCGGCTCACGCCTCGCCCGGGGCGGCCGCGGAGTTCCTCTACGAGCCGGACAAGGGCGCGCTCCTGGAGCGGCTCGTCCCGATGTACGTGGACATCTCGATCCTGCGCGCGCTCTACGAGTCGATGGCCAGCGAGCTCGGCGCCAAGCTCACGGCGATGGACGCCGCGAACAAGAACGCCAAGGAGATGATCGACACCCTGACGCTCGAGTACAACAAGGCGCGTCAGGCGGCGATCACCAAGGAGCTCATGGAGATCATCGGCGGCAGCGAGGCGCTCAAGGAGTAGCGCCGCGCGTCCGCCGACCCTGCCGGCCGTCGGACGGCTGCCCCGCGGCCGTCGCCGGCCTGCGGCCGGCTCGTCTCTCGGGGCGTCGGCCCTTCCTTTTCCGTCTCAGCAACCGCTCGTCGGCCCGGCAGCGCTGGTCGCTCCTCGCGGCCAGCACTGGCCGAACCGCCCGGGCGACCCCATGGTGTCGGTCCCGTGCTGCAGCCCATCAACCCCGATCATCCGGAGCCGCGCAAGATCGCGCGAGCGGTCGACCTGCTGAACAAGGGGGAGGTCATCGGCTACCCGACCGACACCGTGTACGGGCTCGGGTGCGACCTGATGAACAAGCAGGCGATCGAGCGCGTGTACCAGATCAAGGGGATGCGCCAGAACAAGAACCTCGCGTTCATCTGCCCCGATCTGAGCGACATCGCGCGCTACGCGATCGTCGAGAACCAGGCGTACCGGATCCTCAAGCGGTACCTGCCGGGGCCGTACACGTTCATCCTTCCCGCCACGCGCGAGGTGCCGAAGTACGTGCACCTCAAGCAGAAGACGGTGGGCATCCGGGTGCCGAACCACCCGGTGGCGCTCGCGCTGGTCCGCGCGCTCGGGCGGCCGCTCATCAGCACCACCGCGGCGCCCCCGGGCGAGGATCCGATCATCGATCCGGGCGAGATCGACGATCGGTTCCCGGGGCTCGCGCTGGTCCTGGACGCCGGGACCGGCGGAGCGGTGCCGACGACCGTGATCGACCTGAGCCAGGGCGACGTGCAGGTCGTGCGCGAGGGGGCGGGGCCGACGGACGACCTCGTCTGAGACGGAGGCAGGGCGCGCGCGGGGATCCGAGCGGATCGGCCCCCTGGGAGGGAGGCGGTCGCGCGGAAGCCGGGCGAGGCGGTTGCAAGGGTTGATGCAAGCGTTGAAACGGCCTTCTCGGTCGACGAGTGGGCCATTTCAAGCCTTGAGATGGGTCACTGGGCGGCCGAGTTGGCCACTTCAAGCCTTGAGATGGGTCACTGGGCGGCCGAGTTGGCCACTTCAAGCCTTGAGATGGGTCACTGGGCGGCCGAGTTGGCCATTTCAAGCCTTGAAAGAGGCCGCTGCGCCTCTGGGCGGGGCCTTTCAAGGGCGAGGCTGCGTCCGCGCGCGATCCGGGCGGCGTTGCCGGGCGCCGAAGGGCGAGGTTGCGTCCAGCGAGACGAGGCGCTGCGCACCGCTCCCGTCGCGCGGGAGCCGTGCGGCCTGAGCCGGCCGCACCGGAGCAGCGCAGGTGCTCCGAAGCCGGCTCTGCTAAGGTCGATCCGTGTCGCGCCGGGCTATCTGGGAGACCCTCTACAAGCGATTCGACCCCTTCCGTCCGGCGGACAACCCGGCGTGGCGGGCCGAGCGGGTGCGGAGCCCCGCGAACCGGATCGTGCAGCGCGTGGCCATGCCGTTCGGAGACACGCGGGCGCTCGTCACCGGCACGACCGGCACCGGGAAGTCGACCGAGCTCCTCCGCATCGCCGAGGCGCGCAGCGGCCAGGACTTCGTCATCGTGCTCGACCTGCACCGCCATTTCGCCGAGGTCGTCGGCGACGAGCAGGCTCTGCGCAACGTGGGCGCCTGGGAGGTCGTGTTCCTCGCGGGCCTGGCCCTGGTCCGGGCGGCCAGCGAGCTCCTCCCCTACCCCATCCCCGCCTCGTACGTCGCCGACCTCTCGGCCGCCTGGGAGAAGGTCGCACGCGCGACCGAGACGCCCGGAGCGCAGGCCGTCGTGGACGCGGGCGCGCTGGCGAAGGCGATGGTCGTGCTGGCCTCGGCAGGCCTGCCGCTGCTCGGCGCGCCCGCCGCGGCAGCAGGAGCGGCCGGGCTCAAGGTGCTCGAAGCCGCGTCCGGCGCGCTCAAGTGGAACCTGCCCATCGGCCAGGCCGCACGGCGGAGGCGCGATCAGGACGCCGAGATGCAGACGCTGCTCCAGGCCGTCAACGTCCTCATCGGACACGTGCAATCGAAGGCGATGCGGATCCTGCTGCTCATCGACGGGCTGGACCGGATCGTCGAGCTCGATCGGGCGGAGGCGCTGTTCATCGAGTCGGAGATGATCGCACAGCTCGAGTGCCGCGTGGTCGTGAGCGGCCCGTTCGCGCTGCGATCGAGCCCCGTGGCGAGCGCGATCCCGCGCTTCAACCTCATCCTGCCGCTCGTCAACGAGCCGGTCATGGATCACCGCGATCCGACGCAGCGCGGGCCTGGGCTCGATTTCTTCTGCGAGCTCTACGCGCGGCGCACCGCCGACCTGGGCGCGCCGGATCTCGTCCCTCGGCAGGAGCTGGAGCGGCTCGCCTACTACTCCGGCGGCAGGGCGCGCGACTTCGTGAAGCTGGTCCGGGCGCTCGCCGAGCAGGCGTGGCTCGACGACGCGCCGAGCGCCACGCCGGCGCTCGTGGACGCGGTGCTCGACAGCATGCGCCGGCTGCTGGAGACCGGGCTGGATGAAGGCCATATTGAGGTGCTCGAGGCGGTGATGGCGAACCCGCGGCACCGCATACCCTCCGACGGAAGGGCGCGGGAGCTCCTCACGTACGGCCACCTCCTGCCTTACCCGAACGAGTCCGAATGGTATTACCCCCACCCGCTCCTGACGATGCACCTGCTCCGGCCGATCGCGCGCTCCACGAGCGGCTCCGCCTGATCCTGCGGCTGGGCGAGGCGGGCGTCCTCGTCCTCATCGACGGGGCGCAACCCGAACGGCTCGGGTCGCTCGTGCGGGGCCTCGTGGCGGACGAGCCGGAGCTCCTGGTGCATGCGGATGCGACGCAGCTCGCCCGTGCGCCGAAGGGGGCGGCGGTCGTGCTCGTGCCGGACGCGGCGCAGGCAGGGTGGCTGAACCTGGAACGGCCCATCCTGGCGGAGCGGGCGCTGCGGGTGATCCTGTTCAGCGACGCGGCGACGTCGGCGGCGCTGGCGAGGAAGGCGCCGGATTTCTTCCACTGGATCTCGCACCGGCTGGAGTGCCCGCCTGGGCCGTGGCCGCCGGCGGTCTGGTCGATCCAGGCGGCGGACGAACGGCTCTGTGGGGTGTTCTGGGAAGAAGGCGATCTCGATGAGGCGTTCGCGGCGGCGCTACCAACGAGCACACGGGTGCGCGTGTCCGCGGCGGCGCCCTATGCGGCGCTGGTCGAGGCGATCCGGGCGGCGGATGGCGCCTGGATCGAGGCCTGCGAGGTCGACAGCATCTTCGAGCTGCGCCGCCTACGCTGGGCGCTCGTGGAGGCTGGGCGGAGGACGCCGCGCGTGACCGCGCGGGTCGTGGCGCGCGGTCGAGCCGTGGCGCCCCGTCCCCTCGTGATGGGCTTGTTGGAGGTGGATTCGCGTCGGATGCCGCTCGCGCAGGCGATCCAAGAGCTCGAGGCCGCAGGCGCGGAGAGCGCCGGACGGCTCGCGGCGCTCCTGGATTTGGAGCGCGGCGCGGTTGCGACGGCCGTCAGGCTGCTCGAGGCCGGCCTCCCGCAGGCGCGGCTCGATGACGTCGCGCGTGCAGCGGGCGATCCCATGCAGCGGCTGTGGCCGCTCTGCAGCGCGCATGGAGTCTCGCCGGCGCGCGGAGTGGGGACATCCCTGCTGCGCACGAACATCGTGCCGTTCCGGAATGCCTCTTTCGTGTGCGAGAAGCTCGTCTCGGAGCGCCGATGGATCGACGCGGCTCGCGACGCCATCGCATCCGGGGATCCGCTCGTGGCCATCCACTGGGCCCAGCGCGCGCTGGCAGAGGATCGCAGCAGCGTCGATGCCGCTCGCACGCTGGGCTTGGCGCTGGCAGACGGAGGGCAGCTAGGGAGGGCCCGGGAGGTCCTGCGCGAGGCTCTCACCCAGCACCGCTCTGCCACCGAGGGCGAACTGGAGGAGCACGTCGCGCTAGTGGACGACCTGGCCGACGTGATCCGGTCGATGGACATCTCGGGAGCGCGCCCGCAGCTCGAAGAGGCGCTGACACTCTTGGACGATCACGATGTCGAGCCCTCCGCTAAAGACGTGAACGTGCTTCGCGGGCTGGCTCAGGTCTCCGTCGCCAGCGGCGATCTGGCCGGCGCGCGCACGAGGCTGGAAGAGGCGTCGTCGCTCCTCACGCGGATGCACGGGACCGAGGAGCACCCGCGCATCGCCACCTCCCTGCGCGACCTCGCTCGCGTCCTCGTCGCGCAAGGTGAGGTGCCGCGCGCACGCGAGCTCCTCGAGCAGGCGCTCCGCATCGAGACGAAGGCCTACGGCGACGAGCACCCGCGCGTCGCCACCTCCCTGCGCGAGCTCGCCCGCGTCCTCTTCGCGCAATCGGACTTGCCGGGAGCGCGCGAGCTCCTGGAACGGGCACTGCACATCCAACGGCGGGTTTACGGGACGGAGGAGCACCCCGGCGTCGCGGATTCCCTTCACCAGCTCGCCCGGGTCCTCTTCGCCCAAGGCGAGCTGCTGAACGCGCGTCAGCTCCTGGAGCGCGAGCTGCGCATCAGGACGAAGGTCGAGGGAGCCAATGCTCCCGAGGACATCAAGGCCTCGCTCGAGACGCTCTCCATGGTACTCCTGTCTCAGGGCAACCTCGCCGGGGCGCGCGAGGCGCTCGAGCGCGCAATCTCGTTGCTCGAACGCATTCACGGGACCGCAGGGCATCCCGACGTGGCCGTCATGGAGGCGAACCTGGGCTCGGTGCTCCTGGCCCTGGGCGAAACGGAGCGTGGCATCGCGCTTCGCCGTCGAGCCTACGAGACGCTGCGCGCTCAGCTCGGGCCCGATCATCCGGTGACACGCGACATGCGGAAGCGGCTGCCACGCGCGGGCAGCGAGGCTGACGCTGTGGAGCCTCGCGCCGTCGAGTCCGGAGAAGGCACGCCGGAAGCACGCAACGCCCCCAGCTCGTGAGGGTGCCGCGTTCACCACGGTGAGCTGCGCTCGCCGGGTATCTCACGCCGCTTGCCCGCTAGGGCGCAGCCTCGTCGCGCTCCGCCGCGGGGACCTCCAGCACCGCGTACGCGATCCCCTCCCGATCGAGCCGCTCCCGCGCCGTCGCGAACGCGAGCTGGCTGCGGTCGCCGCCGATGAAGCGGCGGCCGAGCCGCGCCGCCGTGACGAGCGTGGTGCCGCTGCCGCACATGAGGTCCGCGACCGTCGCGCCGGGCGCGGACGAGGCGCGGACGATGCGCTCCAAAAGCCGCTCCGGCTTCTGCGTGGGGTAGCCGGTGGCCTCGCGGCGCAGCGGGGTGTTGGCGACCATCCCGGGGATGTCGGTCCACACGCTCCCGAGCCGGCGGCCCTCGTCGGCGTAGTACCGGTACGCCTTCCCGCCGAGGACCCGCTCGCGGTAGAGCCGGCCGTCCTCGTCGCGGTGCTTGAAATGCATCGCGAGGCTCGTCTCGGCGAACGGCTCGCGGAGCATCGGATCCGCGGCGTTGTAGACCACCTGGCCGCGCTCGCTCGCCGCGCGGGCATAGAGGAGGATCGTCTGGTGCGTGACCGAGAAGCCGCGCGCGCCACGGCCGCCGTTGCCCGGCGCCCAGATGATCTCGCCGAGGAACGCGCCGCGGCCGAAGAGGCGATCGCACGCGACCTTCGCGTCGTGGACCGCGCGGTGATCGAGGTGCAAGTAGAGCGTCGCGCCCTCGGCCATGCGATCGCGGATGGCCTCGAGGCGCGGGGCGAGCGTCGCGACGAGCGCCTCGGCGCCCGCGCGATCGTCGTACGCGTCCGGGCCGCTCTCCGGCCGGCGCCGCCCGCGCGCCTGGCCGCGCGCCGCCCGCGCGGCCATCGTCGTCCCGACGCCGAAGGGTGGGTCGAGGTAGACGAGGTCGAACCGCACGTCGGCAGGGAGCGCCGCGCAGACGTCGGCCGCGTCGCCCAGGGCGAAGAGGTGGCTCACAGCGCGCTGTCGGGGGCCGCCACGCGGGAGCCCGCAGCGGCGCCCCCGGGCAGGAGGTCGTCGAGGATCGCGGCGGCGAGGTCGCCGTCCGGCGGCGGGACGAGCTGCGGGACCGCAGGCAGCCACGGCCAGTACGGGCCGCCGCCGAGGCAGCCGGAGAGGAACGCGTCCGGCGTGCACGCGACGCGGAGGTGGAGGTGATCGGCGTGCGCCGTGCTGTCGCCCGGCTGGAGCAGCACGCTCTCGGCGACCCAGACGAGCTCCGGGTCCTCGCCGAGCGCGCGGGCATACTCGATGATCAGCGCCTCGAGCCAGCGGGCCACGAAGAGCCACTGGACGTGCGCGTCGGGCGAGCGGACGAGCGACTTCACGAGCAGCCACTCGCGCTCGACGTCGAGGCGGACGTACTCGTCCGCATTGGACGACCCGGACGCCGCGGCGCCGCCGCCGATCCGCGCGAGCCCGTCCGGCCCGAAGTCGATGAAGCCGGGCGAGCGCACCGGGCGGCCGTCCGGGGTGAGCGCGTAGAGCAGGAGGTCCGCGTCGCGCCCGGTGCGGTGCGACCGGTGCCCGCGGGCGGCGCCGCCGTGGCGCGCGGAGAGATCGCCGACGAGGAGCGGCTCGCCGCCCGGCCGCGCCCGCGCCACCTCGGCGGCGGCGCGCTGGACGGCGGCGACGAGCCCGGCCGTCCCCCACCGGACGCCGTTGCTGCGGAGCAGCCGGTAGCCCTCGCCCTGCCCCGGCAGCTCGACGGCGTCGGTGATGACGCCGTGGTGCGGCACGCCGATGGAGCCGCGGAGCGCAGGGGCGAGCGGCGTGGGAGACGCGCCGACGCAGGCCGCGCAAGAGAGCGCGACGAGCGCCAGCAGGAAGGTGGTGAGGACAGCACGGCTTCGCATGAGACGACGTTCGGGCGCGCCGTCGGCCCCCGCCGCGCCGGCCCGCGCTTCGGGCCCGCGGCGACGCCCCGGCGTCGGTCTTGCCGCGATACCCTCGCCAGGGCCGGAGGGAAAGTTCTCGTGGACGCGGCCCGGCCCGCCGCGCCCCCGCGCTCCGGGCCGGCAGGAGGGGCGGGGCCGGACCGGCGCGCGCCGCAGGAGGGGCGGGACCGGACCGGCGCGCGCCCCCTGCCCTCACGGCGCGATCAGCGCTAACACGCACCGCCCATGGAGCCCAACCACCGCGCCCCCCAGGGGAACACGAGCGCGGATCGACGCCCGCCCACGCAGGATCGACGCCCGCCAACGCCGACGGCGGATCGGCGGCCGGGCGCGGAGGAAGAGCCGGAGGGCGTCGCATGGAAGGGCGCGCTCGCCGTCGCGCTCGTCGTCGGAGGCCTCGTCGTGTGGCGCGCCTGCTCCACGCCGGAGGACGCCGCGAGCGACGCCGCCGCGCGGCCCGGCGCGAGCGCCGCGGCGCCCGCGGCGAGCGATCCGGCCGATCCCGCGGCGGCGGCGGCGCCGCCGCCGCGCTGCGCGGCCGCGGGCGCGGCGCCGTTCGTCGTCGGCGACGCGCCGCCGCCCGCGCGCGCGCCCGACGGCGCGGGGGGCGGCGAACCGGAGGGCGCCGACGACCTCGCGCCGTTCGCCGTCGAGGTCGGCCGCGGGACGACGTTCTCCGGCGGGTTCGCGGTGGGCGCGCAGCGGGAGGCGGAGGGCGGGACCGTCGCGATGGTGGCCACGCTCTCGGCCGACGGCGCGCAGGGGAAGCTCGTCCGGCTCGCGCGATCGCGCGGCGACATGGATCCGCCGGTCGTCGCCGGCGCGGGCGGCGCGATCCTCGCCGCGATGCTCGAGCCGAACGCCGGCGGGCGCGCCATCAAGGTCGCCAGGATCGAAGGGGAGCACGTCACCTGGGGGGCCGAGCTCGCCGAGGGGCGGGACGAGTCGCTCGCGCTCGACATCGCGGCGTCCGGCGAGCGCGCGGTCATCGTCTGGGACGACGTGACCCGCGACGGCAAGCGGTCGCGGATCATGCTCGCCTCCGCCGACGTGGGCACGCTGCGCTCGGTCACCTCGGCCCGCCCCGTCTCGCAGCCGAGCACCGACGCCGAGATGCCGCGCGTGATCGGCCGGCCGGGCGGCTACTGGCTCGCGTACGTCGCGCGCGCCGAGGAGCCGGCCCGAAAGGCCGCGGAGAAGCCGACCGACGGCAACGAGGACACCGCGGCGGCCGGCGAGACGATCACCCACCAGTGGCTCGAGGTGGTCCCGCTCGACGAGAGCGGCGCGCTCACGTCCACGCCGCGCGCGGTCACGCCCAAGGACGGGCACGTCCTCGCGTACGACCTGACGCTCGCCGGCGACGACGGGCTCCTCCTGGCCTTCCGCGACGACGACACGCCGAGCGGCTCGATCGGCGGGCGCATCAGCGCCGTGCTGGCGCGGCTCGGCGGCGCCAGCGAGCCGCGCGTGCTCGTCGGCGGCGATCGCGAGCAGGACGCCCCGCCGGAGGCGGCGCTGGGCGTGGGCGCCGGGGTCCCGGCGCTCCTCCCCGGCGTCCGGGGGAAGGGCGACGGCGCCGCCGCGTGGCTCGCGATCGCGAACGCCTCCGGGCCGACGCAGCTCGCGGCGCTCACGGCGCGGGGCGAGCTCGCCGGCGGGCTGCACGCGGAGCCGGCGCTCGGGCGCGGCGAGCCCATCGCGGCCTCCCCGGAGGCGCTGCTCGTGGCGCACCCGGCCGGAAAGGCGATGAAGCTCGGCCTGCTGCGCTGCGCCTTGACAGCCCCATCCAACAAGTAAACCCGCGCCGGATCTGGGAGCACGCTCGCCCCGGTAGAGAGGACCGCGCGCGGCTCGAGCAGGCACCTGGACTGTGGATTGAGGGCGCGCGGATGTGTAGCATCCGCGACGGTGGCCCACGGGGACGATCCGCAAGAGGGAGCGTCGCGCCGGCCTGGCTTGCCTAGCTTGCCCGGAATGCCGGACCAAGCTGGCTGGGAAGCCAACGCCGACAACGCTCAAATGACGCGCGCGAGCGCGCAACCTTTGTCCGGCGCGAAGACGCTGCTCGTCGGCACAGGCGCGCCGAAGCTCGGCGCGCTGCCGAACGCGAACGCGCCGCCGGGCGGCGAGCCGTCGCCGGGCGCGAACGCGCCGGCGACGGCGACTCCGCTGCCGAACGCGAGCGCGACGGCGACTCCGCTGCCGAACGCGAGCGCGACGGCGACGGCGACTCCGCTGCCGAGCGCGAGCGCGACGGCGACCCCGCTGCCGAACGCGAGCGCGTCGGCGCCGGCGACGGCGACTCCGCTGCCGAGCGCGAGCGCGACGGCGACTCCGCTGCCGAACGCGCACGCGCCGGCGACGGCGACCCCGCTGCCGAACGCGCACGCGCCGGCGACGACGACCCCGCTGCCGAACGCGCACGCGTCGGCGACGGCGACCCCGCTGCCGAGCGCGCACGCGTCGGCGACGGCGACTCCGCTGCCGAACACGAACGCGCCGGCGACGGCGACCCCGCTGCCGAACGCGCCGGCGACCGCGAGCCCGCTGCCGAACGCGAGCGCGCCGCTGCCGCCGCCGAACGCGCCCGCAGGCGCGAGCGCGCTGCCGCCGCCGAACCCGCTGCCGCCGCCGAGCGTGCCGCCGCCGGGACCGAACCGGACGCCGGTCCCGAGCGCGCCCCCGCCAGGTCCGAGCCGGCCGCCGCCGCTGATCCGCCGCAAGGACGGCAGCGTCGCGACGGGCCCGCTGCCGCCGCCGCTGGCGCCGCCGTCGAGGCCCCCGCCCCCGCTGCCGAGCGGCGCGCCCAAGGCGCCGGCGTCGGCGCCCGGCACCCAGACCGGCGCTCCGCCGCCCGTGCCGCGCGGCGACGTGCCGCCGCCGGCCCGCGTGCCGCGCGTCCCGGGCCAGCGGCCGCCGAGCCCGAACCGCGCCCCCGGCAGGCCGGCGCCGGGCTCCCAGCCGGGCGCGCCGACCCAGGCGTCGCCGGCGACCGTCAACTTCGACGCGACCGCGACGCCGATGCCCATCTCGGTCGACGCGACCGCGACGCCGATGCCCATCTCGGTCGAGCCGAGCTCGTCGCCGACGCCCATCTCGGTCGAGTCGATCGAGCCGATCGCGGTGCTCGAGCCCGCGCCCGACTCGGCCGCCGCGCCAGCGCCCCCGGCTGCGCCCGCGCCGGCCGCCCCGACTGCGGCCGCCCCGCCCGCGCCGACCGCGCCGACCACGCCCTCGGCTGCGGCCGCGCCGCTCGCGCCGCCCGCGCCCTCGGCTGCAGCCGCCCCGCCCGCGCCGCCCGCGCCCTCGGCGGCGTCCGCGCCGCCCGCGCCGCCCGCGCCCTCGGCGGCGTCCGCGCCGCCCGCACCGCCCTCGGCTGCGTCCGCGCCGACCGCCACGCCCACGCCCCCCGTCCCGCCCGTCCAGCCGTCGCCGTCGCCGGCGACGGCGCGCTCGGCGGCGAGCCCGCCGGCCCCCGCGACGCCGCGCTCGGCCGCGAGCGCGCCCGCGCCTGCCCCGCAGGCCGCGCCCATCGCCGCGCCGGACCCGGTCGCGGAGCTCCAGCAGCGCGCCGAGCGGATCAAGGCCAGCGATCCGGTCGGCGCGGCGCGCGCCCTCGTGGAGCTCGGCATCCACGAGGAGCGGGTGCTCAAGGACACCGCCGCCGCGCGCCGCTCCTACGAGCAGGCGCGGCAGCTGTCCCGCACGCTCGAGCCCGCGGTCTCGCGCGTCCATCGCCTGCTCGACGCGCGCACCGAGCTCGCCTTCGCGCTCGAGGTCGTCGAGGACAAGCTCCGCGTCGCGGACACCGACGCCCTCCGCGCCGACCTCCTCGCCGAGCGGGCGCGCCTCCTCCAGGCGCTCGGTCGAACGTCGGAGAGCTGCGACGCCTTCACCGAGGCGCTGCGGCTCGTCCCGCTCCACGCCGCGTCGCTGCGCGGGCTGGAGATCGCCCTCCGCCGCGAGAGCGCGCGCGGCTCCGAGCAGGCCGGAAAGGACCTCGCGGCGCACCTCGATCGCCTCGCCGACGCCTACGCCCCCGGGCGCGGGCGGCCCGACGGCGACGCCCAGCTCACCGCCTGGGTCCACGTCGAGCGCGCCGCCGTCCTCGATCGGAAGCTCCACAAACCGGAGCTCGCCCTCGCGGCCCTCGAGGGCGCGATCGCGTTCGACCCAGGGCCCGGCCCGGTGCGGGAGGCGCTCCGCCGCCACCTCGTGCACCACGACGGCATCGTCGGCCTCGTCAGCGCGCTCTCCCTGGAGGCCGAGCACGAGCGCGACGACGAGCGCGCGTCGCGGCTGCTCTACACGGCGGCGCGGCTGCTCATCGACAAGATCCGCTCCCCCGCCGACGCGGTGCCCCTCCTGACGCGCGCCTCCTTGCGGGCCCCGTCCGGCTCGCCGACGGCGCGGCGCGTGGTCAGCGAGCTGATCCGCCTGCTCGAGGCGAGCGGCGCGCTCGAGCTCGCCGCCAGCGTGCGCCAGAAGGAGCTCGCGCTGCTCACCGACAACGAGGCGATCGTCCACGAGCACGTCCGCCTCGCGGAGCTCTACGACACCCTCGGCAACGCGGAGCAGGCCGCCCTCCACGCGACGCGCGCGCTCGAGCTCGATCCCGAGGACGGCTCGACGCGGGAGCGGCTCGACCGCGCCCTCCAGCGCCTCGGCCACCACGCCGAGCGCGTCGAGGTGTGGACCGCCGTCGCCAACGCGGACCGGCCCACGCACGTCCGCGTCGCGGCGCTCCTGCGCGCCGCGGACATCTCCGAGCACCACCTGAAGCGGCGCGACGAGGCGCTCGCCATCCTGCGCGCCGCCTGGGCGATCGACCCGGGCAACGGCTCGGTCTTCGACGCGCTCTCGGCGCTGCTCGCGCCGGATCCCCTCGCCGTCGAGGAGGACCCGCGCGGCGTGCAGGCGCGGCTCGACCTCTACACGCAGGCCGCCAGCGCGACGGACGACCCCGCGCGCAAGATCGGGCTGCTCGAGAAGCTCGTCTCCATCTGGGAGGACGAGCTCGCCCAGCCCGCCCGCGCCATCGAGGAGATCGAGAAGATCCTCGAGATCGACCCGGAGCGGCGCGCCGCGATCCTCGCGCTGCAGCGCAACGCCATGCGCGCGGGCGACGCGCAGCGGCTCGCGCGCGCGCTCTGCGCCGAGGCCGATCTCACGGGCAGCCCGGCCCAGCAGCGCCGGCTCCTCCTGCGCGCCGCCGAGGTCACCGAGCTCAAGCTCGGCGATCGCGATCGGGCCTCGTCGCTCGTCGACCGCGCGCTCGCGATCGATCCGGCCGATCCGGACGCGCTCCGCGCGCGCTTCCGCCTCGACGAGCGCGCCGGCCGGTACGAGGAGGCGCGGCGCGCGCTGGCCAAGCTCATCCAGCGCGACCCCGCGGGAGACGCGGCGTTCAGCCTCTGGATCGAGGTCGCGTCGCTCGACGAGCGGCGCCTCAAGCGGCCGCACAGCGCCGTCGAGTCGTACCGGGAGGCGGCGCGGAAGCGGCCGTCTCACCCGCTGCCCCGGATCGAGATCGCGCGGCTCCTCCGCGAGACCGGCAACTACGAGAAGCTCGTCGAGGTGCTGAGCGCGCTCGCGGACGAGACGCAGCGGCCCGACGACCACGCCCGGCTGCTCTTCCAGGCGGCCGAGGTGCAGGAGCTCGCGCTCGGCCGCGATCAGGACGCGCTGCGCCTGCTCGCCCGCGCCGACGCCGCGCTCGCCAGGAGCCAGCCCGATCCGGCGATCCTCGACGCCATGGAGCGCATCTACGTGCGCGCCGGGGGCGCCGGCTTCGGCGTGGGCCTCGGCGCGCCCGCCGCGCACCGGCCGGCGACCGGCGCGCGCGCGCCCAGCCTGCCGGGGATGTCCCACTCCATGGTCGCGAGCGAGCTCGCGGGGCTCTACGCGCGCTGGCTCGAGCGCAAGCCGCCGGCGCTCGTCGATCACGCGCTCCGGATCTCCCTCGCGCTGGTCCTCGCGGAGAACAGCCCGCGCCAGGCCATCGAGATCCTGGAGGGGCTCGTCGCCGTCGTGCCGAACCACGTCCCCGCGCTCCGCATGCTGGAGCAGCTCTACCGGCTGCTCGAGGCGCCGACGTCGCTCGCGACGGTCCTCCGCGCCGAGGCCGACGTGTTCACCTCGTCCGTCGCGCGCGGCGGCGCCCTCTGGGAGCTCGCGTCGCTCGAGGAGCAGCTCGGGCCGGGCGCGGCGCTCGAGGCGCTCGCGCGCATCGTCAAGGAGGCGCCGCGCGACGCGGCCGCGCACCTGTCGATCCTCCGCATCGCCGGCAAGAACGGCCCCTCCGATCCGGCCGGGGCGCGGGTCGAGGCCCTCTTCGCCAGCGCCATCCACGACAGCCGGGAGCTCACCGCCGACCCGATCGCGCGCGCGCTCTACTTCATCGAGGAGGCGCTGCTCGCGGAGGCGCAGGCCGACGCGGACCCCGCCGCCGCGCGCGCCGCGCTCGCCGGCTTCCAGAGCGCCCTCGCGCTCTGGCCGGAGAGCCTCCTCGCGGCCCGCGGGCTCGACCGGCTCGCGCAGCGCCTCGGCGATCGCGCGAGCGTGATCGCCGCGCAGCTCGCGCTCGCCGACCTCGTCCTCGGCGAGCCCGCGCGGGCGATGCACCTCGTGCGCGCGGCGGAGCTCACCGCCGAGGACGCGTCCCCCGAGGGCGCGGCGCGCGCGCTCGAGCTGTACGAGGGCGCGCTCCGCGCGGACCCGGGCTGCGTCGCCGCGGCGCGCGCGCTGGCCCAGCGGCTCGCGGGCGACCCGCAGCGGCTCACCGACCGCCTCGGCGAGGCGCTCGGCAAGGCCGCGAGCCGCGAGGCGATCTCGCTGCTCGGCATCGAGATCGCCCGGTCGGTGCTGCAGCACCACGGGCGCCCGGGCGCGATCGACCCGGGCGTGGGCATCGCGGCCGTCCGGCGCGTCATCGCGACGATCCCGAACGACGCGGCGGCGCTGCTCCTCCTCGCCCGGCTGCTCACCGCGCAGCGCGTCTGGCTGGAGGCCCGCGACGCCCTGAAGCGCGCCGTGGCCGCGGCGGCCGACGCCGAGACGAAGATCGCGGCGCAGTTCCTGATCGCCGATCTGTACGAGGGGCCGCTCGCGAACCCGGCGCTCGCCCAGGACGCGCTCCAGGCGGTCCTGTCGATCGACGCGCAGCACCGGCCCGCGCTGGAGCGGCTGCACAAGCTCGGCGTCACGCGCGGCGATCACGCGCTCGCGCTGCGCGCGCTCGGGCGCATCGTCGAGCTCTCGACCGACCCGGTCGCGCGCGTCGAGGCCGCCCTGCGCCTCGCCGACGCCTACCGCGACGCCGGCGACAACGCGGGCATGGTCCGCACGCTCTGCGAGGCGATCGTGAGCTCGCCGAGCAGCGACACGCGCGGGTGGACGGCGCTCGCCCGCCTCTACCGCGTCGACACGAGCGAGGGGGCGGCGGCGTACGCCAAGGCGCTCGCGCAGCTGATCGAGCTCGCCGGGGCCCGCCGCGTCCCGCCCGATCCGCGCTGGCTGACGACGCTCGGCCTGCTCGAGTCGACCCTGCTCATCCGGCCGCGCGACGGGCTCGCGCACCTCCAGCAGGCGGTCGCCCTCCCGGGCGCCCCGCCGGAGTCGCGCACCGCCCTCGGCCGCGGCCTCGAGGCCGCGGGGCGCAACTCGGAGGCGGTCCAGGTGCTGCGGGAGGTCCTCACGTCCGACGCGGAGGTCTTGACCCGGCTCCCGGATCTCGGCCCCGCGCTCGCCGCGCTCGAGGCCGCGCTCGCCAAGGACGGGCGCGCCGAGGAGCGGGTCACCGTGGAGGAGGTGCGCGCGTGCCTCGGCGAGGTGGCGCCCGAGCGCATGGCCCGGCTCAGGGGCCGGCGCGTCCCCTCGGAGGCGCCGTACGCCGGGGCGTTCGCCGGCCCCGAGATCGGCCGGCTGCTCCTCCCGGAGGCCCGGAGCCCGTGGATCGACGTGGCGCTCGCGATCGCGCCGATCACCGCCAAGGCGATCCGCTTCGAGCTGAGCAACCTCGGCATCAGCTCGCGCGAGCGGGTCAGCCCGCGCGACAACCACCCGACGCGGCAGCTCGCCGAGCGGGTCGGCCGCGCGCTCGGCATCGAGGCGTTCGAGCTCTACCTCGTCCCGTCGTGGCAGGGCGCCGCCCGCGTCTTCCCGGGCGATCCCCCCGCCGTCGTCGCGCCGACGTCGTTCACGGAGCTGCCGGAGCTGGAGCAGACCTTCGCGCTCGCGCGCCTGTTCGCGCGGGTCGCGGTCGGCTTCACGTTCCTCGACGAGATCCCGGCCGAGGCCACCGACGGCCTGCTGCTCGCGTCGATCCGCACGATCGACCCCGGCTTCGGCTCGGGCGCCGTCTCGCCCGCGCGCGAGCACGCCGCCCAGCAGATGCTCCCGGGCGTGCAGCGGGCGATCGGCCGCCGGCAGCGCAAGATGCTCGAGGAGGTCGCGTCGACCGTCAACGTGTCCTACGACGCGCGCGCGTTCGTCATCGGCCTGCGCCGGAGCGAGTACCGCATCGGTTACCTGCTCTGCGGCGACGCGCTCGCCGCGGTCGACTACCTCCGCCGGTACGATCGCGACATCGCCCGCTCGACCGAGGAGCCGCGCCTGCTCCTGCAGCACCCGGTCGCGAACGAGCTCCTGCGCTACGCGCTCTCGGCCGAGGCCTACGCCGAGCGCCGCCGCGCAGGCTCGGTGTGGCCGGCCGTCTAGGCCGCACCACCTCATCTCCGACGACAGCAGCGCACACGGGCGCTGCGCCCCTCGAACAAGCCCGCTGCGTCTCTCGCGTATTTGTCCGACGTGAGCGGCGTTATCGCGTCCGAGGCGCGCGGCGCCGGCCGCCCGGGCGGCGCGTGGTATCCTGTCTCCGCGTGACCAACAACCTGGTCCCGGGCGCCCTGGTGGCGAGTCGCTATCGGGTCGATCGCCAGCTGGCCGAGGGAGGCATGGGGGTCATCTGGGCCGCCACCCACCTCGCGAGCGGCGAGCGTGTCGCGTTGAAGCTGCTGCGTCCCGGCGCGACGGAGGACGCCTCGACCCGCCGGCGCCTGCTCCGGGAAGCGCGCGTGGCCGCCGCGGTCGATCACCCGAGCGTGCCGTCCATCCACGACGTGCTGGAGCTCGACAACGGGACCCCGTTCCTCGTGATGGACCTGCTCGAGGGGGAGTCGCTCCGCGACAGGCTCGTGCGCGAGTCGCGGATCCCCCTCCCCGAGCTGTCGCGCATCCTGCTGCCGGTCGTCTCCGCGGTCGGCACCGCGCACGCCCTGGGCATCGTCCACCGCGATCTCAAGCCCGACAACATCTTCCTGCTCGCGCCCGACGCGGCCGCGCCGCCGGGCGCGCCCGGGGCCGACCCCGGCGCCGCCGAGGAGAGCTGCAGCGTCGCGCCGGCGCCCTGCGTCCCGGACGACGACGCGGGCGCCCGGGTCAGGGTGCTCGACTTCGGCATCGCCAAGCTCACGGCGGCGCACGGCGAGACCGGCTGGACCTCGGGGCGCACCGGGACCGGCGAGATGCTCGGGACCCCGTATTACATGTCGCCCGAGCAGATCCTCGGCGAGCACGACGTCGATCACCGCGCCGACATCTGGTCGCTCGGCGTCATCCTTTATGAGTGCCTCACCTCGGTCCGGCCCACCGAGGCCGCGAACATGGGCAAGGTGCTGAAGCGCATCCTGACCGGCGCGATCCGGCCGATCGGGGAGATCGCGCCCGCGCTGCCCGCCGACGTCGCGGCGATGATCGATCGCATGCTGCGCCCGGACCGCGCCCAGCGCCCCGCGGATCTCCGCGAGGTCGGCGCGCTGCTCGCGCGCTACGCGGGCGTCGCGCTCCGCCCCTTCGGCCCCCCCGCGGCGCCGAGGGAGCCGGAGAGCAGCGACGCCGTCGCCCTGAGCGCCCGCGTCAGCGACCCGGGCGCCCGCATCAGCGACGCGTTCTCGACCGGCGCCGCCGATCTGGACGGGGAGGCTTCCACCGCGACGCTGCGCGCGGGCAGCCTCCTGCCGGCGCCGCCGTCGAGCGCTCCGATGTCCGCGCGCCGCGCCGCCGCGGTCGCCCTGGAGGCGGCGCGAGGCGACGCGGCGACGAGCGAGGCCGCCGCGCTCCTCGACGCGCGCGCGGCCGCCTCGCCGGTGAGGACGCGCGCCATGAAGACCGCGGGGCTCAAGCTCCTCGCCGCCGGCGTGCTCATCGCCGCCGGAGCAGGCCTGTCGCTGCTGCGCTGTTCGACCTCCCGGGCCGAGGAGGCGCGGCGCCTCCTCGCGCCGGCCGCGAGCGCGCCGAGCGACACGGACGCTCCGCCGCGCGCCGAGGTGCGCAGGCCAACTACGGATCAGCCGGAGATGCATTGAAGGGATCACCCGAACACCGCGCGTACGGGCCGCCCTGACTGCTGTCGTGACGCGTTGAGACGGCGTTCGGGGAGGGTCGGATTCCTGTTGCGCCGCGCTCCTGAACGGGGTGACGCTCTCTCACCTTCTTAGGAGAGAGGCATGCCTACCGAAGTCATCGTCCGGATCCGTTCCCTCCGCGGGATCGTCGACCTGCCTGGCACGGTGGACGCCGTCGGACCGGCCGCGTCGTCGGCGTTCGAAGAGCGCAAATCCACGCCGGGCATTCACCTGTTGGCGGCGGCGACGAGCGACAGCGACTATGCCATCTCGCTCCAGGCGCCGGTGCCCTCCGAGAGCCTCACGGCGCTCCGGGAGCGCGAGGGCAAGCCGGTGCTCGTGATCTTTCCGGGGCGCACGCCGGTGCGCCGGCGGCTTCAGGCCGTGTCCGTCTCGACGATCGAAGTGGTCCCGGATCAAGGCGTGGCGTCGCAGGCCGCCCCGCTCGACCTGACCGCCGGGCGCGAGGGCGCCGCGCCGCTCTGGCTCCTGCCCGTCGGGGTGTTCAGCACGAGCCCGGCCCTCGGCCCCGACGGGCCCGCCGCCCGGGATGCCCTCGTCACCGCTGCCCGGTGGATCTCGTCGCGGCGGACGAGCACCTTCACCCAGCTCTTCCCGCCGAGCGCGTTCCATCCGGAGGAGCCGGTGCGCAAGGAGCGGCTCTCGGCGGGCCGGGGCATGGCGCTGCTCGATCAGGCGCGGGCGGCGATCGAGGTGGCGGCCGTGGGCGGCGAGGAGGCGAAGCGCGATCCGGTCGGGGCCGCGACCCTGCGCTCGGCGGCGGTGACCGTCCTGTCGCACCTCATCGCGACGTCGCTGGACGACCGCGGCTTCGCGCCGGTCGCCGAGCGCGCCGCCGAGGAGATCTTCGCGCTGATCGAGAGGGAGGCGGGCGACGAGACGGCCCGGCCGGCGCTGCGCGCCCACGCGATTCACCTGCTCCAGCTGCGCGCGCCGGCGCTCACGGCGGCCCAGCAGGAGCGCGCGCGGGGGCTCGTCCGCGGGCTGCTCCGCGAGGCGCCGCCTTACGACGAGCTCACGGGCCCGTGGAGCTTCGCCATCTGCAGCGCCTCGGAGTTCCACGAGGGCGAGTGCCGCATCCTCGTGTCGACGTACGGTTTCAAGCCAATCCCGCTCCCGCCCGAGGCGCCCCCGTCGCCGAGCGGCTGGAGCCCTTACCGCGCCTTCGAGGCCCCGTTCAAGACGCCCGCCGGCGAGCCCATCCGCGTCTTTGCCCGCACGGCCCTGCCGCGCGACGAGAACCTCGAGATGGGGATGACGTTCTTCATCGGGCTGCTCATCAACCGGCACGCCCAGCTCGGCGCCTTCGATCTCCGCGCGGCCGCGGTGAAGGTGCGGCAGGAGGGCTACAAGCTGATGATGAACTCGCAATGCGCGGGGCTCACCACGCGCTTTGCCATCTCCCAGATGTTCCCTGACGCGGACATCTATTCATCGTGGGACTCGACGTATTTCCGGGTCGGGTCGGACGGGGCGGTCAGCTCCTCCGAGGGGATCGATTGCTTCGTCGCCGCGCTGCGCGGGATGAGCGAGCGCGCGTCGCACGCCGAGCTCGACGCGCGCATCCGTAAGGCGCAGTGGCACCACCCGCAGGCGCAGGTCCCCGGGTTCACGCAGTTCGTCGGGCCCTCGCACCCGCTCGTCGTCGCCCGCTACTCCGACGTGAACCGGGACGGGCGCGCGGATTATTACGATGGCTTCCTCGACTTCCAGCTCACGGAGATCGCCGAGGACATGGAGGCGTCGATGACGCCGCGCGACCCGGGGGTGAGCGCGTCGCAGATCAGCGGCGACGCCGCGGCGGGCCTCAACTGGGCGGCGGGCAGCCTCAATCGCGTGGCGCAGTACTCGGACATCTGGGCCGGGCTCGCGGGCCACAGCGAGCTCTATTATGTCTTCCAGTCCGGCGGCTTTTACAGCCACCGCGAGCCGCCGCACGACGTGCCCACCGGCAAGGCCGCGCAGCAGGATCTCGGGCGGCTCCCGGCGGTCACCCGCTATCAGGAGACGAAGGACGCGCTCGGCGGCCTCTCGGTCGAGGTCATGTTCCACAGCCACCTGAGCCACGCGGCCCAGGAGCTGAAGCGCCTGCTCTGCGCGGCCGACGCGATGCGCCGCGCCTTCGATCTCGGCTACCTCTCGGGCGGAGAGGCGCTGTCGACGCCGCGTGGCCAGCGCTGCGCCATGCTCCTCACGATGGCCGGCCTCCTGGAGTTCCCCGCCGATCAGAACTTCATCGACGGCCTGTGGTCGATGGCGCTCAAGGCGCTGCGGCTCCCGGAGGTCTCCCGCAGCACGGTGCGCGCCTGCATCACCGACGAGGATCACGAGGCGTCGAACTACTACGGTTCGCGGCGCGGGCTGGGCCAGCTCCTGGCGGCGCTCGAGAAGAGCGATCCGGTGACGTTCGAGCAGCTCGGCGCGGACGATCCGCTCGTCGGCCGCCTCGCCGAGATCGACCTCGGCGGGGCCTGACGCCGGCGCGCCCGATGCTTGAGGCGCTCAGTCCATCGTCGTACACTCGACGGCAATGAGGTTGTTGCAGGCCGTCGCGCGGATCGGGCTGAAGCCAGGGGACGATCCGGGGCTGCGCCAGCGCAAGGTGATTCTCACGGTCACGGCCGCGCTCAAGGCGGCCGCGTGCCCCGTCTGGGCGATCGCCTATGCGGCGAGCGGGGATGTCCGCTCGGGGGCGATCCCGCTCGGCTACGTGGTTTGCACGGTCCTCAGCCTGGTCCACTTCGCCCGGACCAAGGCGTTTTCGGGCTTTCGCTTCCGCCAGGCGCTGCTCATCTTCGCGCTGCCGTTCCTCATGCACGCGAGCCGGGGCGGGTTCGTCGCCTCGAGCGGCGTCGTCCTGTGGGCGCTCCTCGCGCCGCTGACGTTCTTGCTGTTTCACGGGTCGCGCGCGTCCATCCCCTGGTTCACCGCCTACGCGCTCCTCGTGGTGCTCGCCGGCGCGGTGGATCCCCTGCTCGCGGCGCACGCGGCGCCCTCGCCCCCGGCCCTCATCGCCTGCTTCTTCGCGATGAACATCCTCACGGTGTCGGCCATCGCCTACGCCGCGGTGCAGTACTTCGCGCGCCAGCTCGAGGAGGAGCAGGAGAAGCTCGCGGAGCTCGTCGCCTCGTCGGCGCAGGCGCTCGACGACGTGGCGACGTGGTCGTCCGCGGCGGCGGCGCAGGTCGCGGCGGCCATCGGGGCGCTCGAGGTCGCGGTGTGGAAGGCCGAGGAGCAGCGGATGGTCAGCCTGACCGAGACCGCCACCGAGGCCCCGTCGGCCGAGGAGCTCCGGAGCGCCGCGCTCGCCAGGCGATCGCTCCCGAGGTCATCGGACGTCGTGGTCCCCGTCGTCGGCCTGTCGGGCGACGTCCACGGCGCCCTGGTCGTCGTCGGGAGCAGGGTCGCGTGGAGCGACACGACGAGGCGCCTGGTCGACTCGTTCGCTCACCACCTCGGCAGCGCGCTCGAGCTGTCGCGCCTGCGCAAGGAGCTCGCCGGCGCGGCGGAGCGACGGAGGGCGACCCTCGAGGACATGGTGGGCCGCGGGATCGACGTCCTGCACATGTGCCCGAGCTGCCACCGCTGCTATGACCAGAACGCGCAGCAGTGCAGCGACGACGGCGCCCCGCTGAGCATGCCACGGCCGTTCCCTTACCGCGTCGCGGGGCGATATCGCCTGACCCGGGCCGTCGCCGAAGGCGGCATGGGCCGGGTGTTCCAGGCCCACGACGAGCGGCTCGGGCGCATGGTCGCCATCAAGGCCATCCGGACAGAGCACTTCCACAACGACGACGTGCGCGCGCGCTTCGAGCGGGAGGCGCGCCTCGTCGCGCGCATCCAGCACCCGTCGGTCGTCGAGGTGTACGACTCGGGCGAGCTCGAGGACGGCTCGCGCTACATCGTGATGGAGTGGCTGGACGGCTGCAATCTGGCGCACGCCATGCAGCACAACGGGCCCGGGACGCCGCCTCAGGTCGCGCTCCTGCTGCGCGAGGGGGCGTCGGCGCTCGCGGCCGCGCACGCGGCGGGGCTCGTGCATCGCGATGTGAAGCCGGAGAACATCCACCTCGTCCCGTCGACGTCTCCGGGCGGCTTCCGCGTGAAGATCCTCGATTTCGGCATCGCCAAGGAGATGTCCGCCGACGCCTTCGCGACGTCGACGGGCATGTTCCTGGGGACGCCGCTCTACATGGCGCCCGAGCAGGCGAGCGGCAAGCCGGTGGACGCGCGCTGCGATATCTACTCCTTCGCGGCGGTCGCCTATCAGGCGCTCACCGGGCGGCGCGTCGCCGGCGGAGAGGAGCCCTCCACGGTCCTGTCGAGCCTCTCGCGCGCCGTCCCGCCGCCGGTCTCGTCGCTCCTCCCGGAGACGCCGCCGGAGGTCGACGACGCCTTCGCCAGGGCGCTCGCGCTCTCGCCCGCCGAGCGCCCGGACAGCGTCGAGGCGTGGGTGAGCTCGTTCGTCGATCGGCTCGACGGGCTGCCCCGGCGGTGCCGGGGCTGGCGCATCTCGGACGTCACGCACGATCTGGACGACTTCGGCTGCGTCGACACGGTCCGGATCAACGAGCCCGCGGCGAGGCTCCCGTCGCCGGCGCCGCGCGCGTCGTGAGCGCCCGGTAGCGCGGGGCGCCGTACGTTGCCCCGCGCGCGGGAGGTGGGGCCTTGCAAAGAGGCCCGCGGTGGGGCTATGCCCGGAACGGGACCTCATGCTGTGCCCTCGCTGCCACCGGCGGTACGCGGACGATCACCGCTTCTGCCCGCACGACGGGGAGAGGCTGGTCCAGAGCCTCGACATCCGGCGGATCCGGGCGCAGCCCACCGAGCACGTTGGCGCCGTCGTCGCCGATCGGTACCGGGTGCGGGGGCTGATCGGCAGCGGCGGCATGGCGCAGGTGTTCCTGGCCGAGGACGCGCAGGGCGGCGCGCCGGTCGCGCTGAAGCTCCTGGAGCCGAGGTTCCGCCGCGAGCCCAAGGTGAAGGCGCGGTTCCTCCTCGAGGCCAAGGCCGCGGCCACGGTGGTGCACCCGAACATCGTCGAGGTCCTCGACATCGGCCTTCACGAGGGGTCTCCGTACCTCGTGATGGAGTTCCTCTTCGGAGAGTCGCTGAGCTCGCTGCTCCTGCGCGAGAAGCGGCTGTCGCCGGAGGCCGGCGTCCCCATCCTCCTGCAGGCCGCCGCGGGCCTCGGCGCGGCGCACCGCGCGGGGATCGTCCACCGCGACGTGAAGCCCGCCAACGTGTTCCTCGTGGGCGAGAAGGGCGACGCCTGGGCGGCCAAGGTCGTCGACTTCGGGTTTGCCAAGCTGTACGAGCACTCGGGGCTCACCCAGGCCGGGGTGACCGTCGGCACCCTGGAGTACATGGCGCCGGAACAGACCATCAGCGACCCGCCCGACGCGCGCACGGACGTCTACGGCTTTGGCATGCTCATGTACCGGATGTTCTCCGGCCGGCTCCCCTTCAGCGTCGCGCGGGGCTCCTCCCAGGCGCTCTCGCCGGCCATGGAGGAGGCCATGGTGCTGGCCAATCAGCTCATGACGCCGCCCCCGCCGCCCAACCTGGGCGCGAGCCCGGCGGCGAGGTCGCTCGAGGCGGTGATCCTGAGATGCCTGCGCAAGCGGCCGGAGAACCGGTATGCCTCGATGGAGGCGGTCGTCGAGGATCTCGGCCGGCTCGGCCGGCCGGGCGCGCTTTTGGCGGACGCGCCGCTCGCCTCGCCCGACGTGTACGCCGCGCGGACGCCGTATGGAGAGCACGCGGCGCGGTTCCTGTACAAGCAGCTCGGCAGGGTGTACGGCGCAGCGCCGTAGCGTAGCCGCGACATGCCCCGAGCGCGCCGCTCCGCACGACGCAGCGCCCCTGCGCTGGCCGCCTGCGCCGCCCTCCTCGGCTGGCCGCTCGCCGCGGGCGCGGCGCCGGAGGGCCCGCGCCAGGCCGCGGCGGGCGCGGCGCCGGAAGGCCCGCGCCAGGCCGCGGCGGGCGCGGCGCCGGAAGGCCCGCGCCAGGCCGCGGCGGCCGGCGCCACGGAGCCCGATATCCGCCTCACCCTGCCCTGGCTCCTCGTCCAGCTCGTGCCGAGCCCCGAGCTGTGGATCGGCTCCGGCGAGGCGCATTTCGGGATCCGCTGGCAGGTGACCCCGCTCCTTTACTCGTTCGGGATGAACCGCAAGCTCTCGCCGTGGCGCGCGTTCGTCGTGGAGCCGCTCACGCGCCACTCTGGCTCGCTCGAGCTCTTCGGCTCTCCCGAGTACATCGCCCGCCCGGGCGCGCTCGGAGAGCGCTGGATCCTCCGGGGCGGCGTCCGCGCCTATTTCCCGCTGCTCCACCGGGGAGATTACCTTTCCTGCTCGCTCGGCGGCTCGGCGATCTACGCGCGCGAGCGGCTGGGCGCCGCGTACGAGGCGGGGGTCTATACCCTCTTCGGCGCCCTGGGCGCCCAGGTGACAACCACGCCGACAGCCGCCTTGCGATCGACAACGATCACGCTCAGCATTCGTTATTTCTGACGCCGCGCATGGCTCATCGCCCCTCCTCGACGCCTGCTCGCCTGCTCGCCGCGGCGCTCCTCGCGCTCGCGGGCCTCTCGTGCGTGCCCGCGCGCATCCTTGCGGGCAACATGGGGGTCCTGTTCGACAGCCCGCGGCCCGTGCCGAACAAGGTGCACGCGCCTTACCGCCCGGAGGCGCGGCTCGCCGTTCTCTGGGTCGGACACGCGACCGTGCTCGTCCAGATCGACGACAAGCTCATCCTGACCGACCCTGTCTTCACAGACACCGTGGGGCTGATCGTGAACCGGCTCGTCGAGCCGGGGCTCGATCCGGAGGACCTGCCGCCCGTCGACGCCGTCCTCATCTCGCACATGCACTTCGACCACCTCTCGCTGGGATCGCTGTCCCTGATCGAGCCGAAGGTCCGGACGCTGCTCGTGCCCCGGGGCGGGCTCGTCTATGTGCCCAATTACCGCTTCGATTCGGTCGAGGTCCCCACCTGGACGACATGGCGGCAGGGCGATCTGAAGATCACCGCGGTCCCCGTGCTGCACTCCGGCTATCGCTACGGGCTCGACCGGGACTGGATGACCGAGAGCTTCACGGGCTATGTCGTCGAGTACCACGGGATCACGGTCTATTTCGGCGGCGATACCGCCTATGATCGCGACCTCTTCGTCGAGACGCGCGCTCGATTCCCCTCCATCGATCTGGCCCTCCTGCCGATCGGGCCGATGGGGCCGCACGATTACATGGCGCCGAAGCACGTCGATCCAGCGGAGGCGGTCCAGGCCTTTCTCGACCTCGGGGCGCGGCGGATGATGGCGATCCATTTCGACACCTTCATCAACAGCACCGACGCCTTCGGCGACGCGCCCCGCGAGCTCCGGCGCGTCATGGCGGCGCGCGGGCTCGGGCCGGATCGGGTGATCCTGCCCAGGCACGGCGAGCAGCGGATCCTGATCGCGAGGGGCGCTCCCGGCGGCGCGGCGGGGGCGAGCGCCCCGGCGCCGCAGCGGAGATAGCCGGCTCAGCAGCGGAGATAGCCGGCTCAGCAGCGCCCGCCGCGCCCGGTCCATCCCAGGCCGCGGCTCACGGGCCGCCGGCGCCCCGCCCCGCAGCCTCCGCGCTGGAGAGCTCGCGCAGGGCCGCCGCATACTCCTCGGGGGTGTTCACGTTGCGCAGCGAGCGCAGCTCCGGATCGGCGGCGCGGAGCGCGGGATCCTCGAGCAGCAGCGCCGGCCCGGCGACCAGCGTGCGCGCCCGCGCGAACAGGGAGGACAGCCGCAGCTGGTCCTCCGCGAGCAGGGCCGCCGCCTCGGCGCGCACCGCGCAGGCGTACACCGCGGCGAGCGGGTG
Source organism: Sorangium sp. So ce834 (assembly GCF_051521425.1). Classification (NCBI taxonomy): domain Bacteria; kingdom Pseudomonadati; phylum Myxococcota; order Polyangiales; family Polyangiaceae; genus Sorangium; species Sorangium sp. So ce834. The sequence goes on along the minus strand of NZ_CP150351.1, from coordinate 13,853,174 downwards.
ATGGCGCCCGTCCACCTGCGGCACCGCGATGGCATGGCCGCCCGCCTGGAGCTCCGCGAGGCGCCGCACGAAGGCGGGGTGCAGGAAGGGGGCGTCGGTCGAGGTGACCGCCGCCCGCTCGGCGAGCGGCGCGACCGCGTCGAGCCCGGCCGCGATGCCCTGCATCGGCCCGCGGCCCTCCACGGGATCGCGCACGAGCAGCACCCCGTCCGGCAGCGGCGGCAGCGCCTGCCCCGGCGCCGCGACCACCGCGATGGGCCAGGCCGCCTCGCCGAGGCGCCGCACGACCCGCTGGAGGAGCGCCTCGCCGCCGAACGGCAGCCACGCCTTGGGGCGCCCCATCCGGCGGCTCTGCCCGCCGCACAGCACCACGCCCGCGAGCCCGGCCACGCGGCCCGCCGCGCCGCGCTCGGCGCCCTGCGCCATGAGGAGCTGCTCCCGCTGCATGGTCACCTCGGCCACAGCATGGGCGCGCCCGCGGGCGCCGGCCACCGGGATCGCCGCGGCGCGCGGGACGGCGGCGGCGACGGCGGCGGGCGGCGACGGCGGCGACGGCGACGGCGGCGGCGACCCGATGCATGCGCCTGCGTTTCGCCGAGCTGGGCGGCCCCTGCCCGGGGAGGTCCGCGCGCCCGGATTGTTGGGCGCCAGCGCGCGCCCGTGGATAATGCGCGCCGAGAAGCCGCTCGAGATGCGCTCCGCCCCTTTCTTCCTCGCGATGTGCGCCGCGGCCGCGCAGATCGGCTGCGAGCGGCCCGCGAACGTGGGCGCCGGTCTCGCCCCGCCGCCCGCCGTGGCGGCGGCCGCGCCCCGCGACGCGGCGGCGCCTCGCGATACGGCCGCCTCCGCCGCGTTGGCCGCCTCCGCCGCGCCGGCCGCCGCCGCGCCGGCCGCCGCCGCCGCCGCGCCGGCCGCCGCCGCCGCCGCGCCGGCCGCCGCCGCGCCGGCCGACGCGATCACGCTCATCGCGGGCGGCGACGTCTGCCTCGGAAAGGCGCTCGGCCAGGAGCTGCTCCGCAATCCGGCGCACGATCCGTTCGCCCCGGTCGCGGCGCTGTTCGCCTCCGCCGACGTGCGCTTCGTCAACCTCGAGAACCAGCTCAGCGACCAGGGCGGGGAGACCCAGCACCGGCTCCAGCCGCTCGTGTTCACGGGCCCGCCGGCCGGCGCGGACGCGCTCGCGCGCGCCGGCATCAGCGTGGTGTCGCTCGCGAACAACCACATGTGGGATTACGGCAAGAAGGCGTTCCTCGAGACGCTCGATCACCTGGAGCGCGCGGGCGTCCCCTACGTGGGCGCCGGCCGGACGCGGCAGAAGGCGTACGCGCCGGTCGTCGTCGAGCGCCGCGGCTTCCGCGTCGCGGTGCTCGCCGTGACCGGCATCTGGAACCAGGGCTCGCTCTGGGAGCACCCGGCGCGGGAGTTCGTCGCCGCCGCGGAGCGGGACGGGCTCGCCGCCGCGGTGCGCGCCGCGCGCAAGCAGCCCGGCGTGGACGCCGTCGTGGTGAGCTACCACGGCGGCACCGAGTACCTGGACACCCCGCTGCCCCCGGCGCGCGCGCTCGCCGCCGCCGCCATCGACGCCGGCGCCGACGCCTTCCTCGGCCATCACCCGCACGTGCTCCAGGGCATCGAGCTCCGCCGCGGCCGGCCCATCTTCTACAGCCTCGGCAACTTCATCATGAAGCTGAAGAGGACCGGCCCCGCGGTCGAGCTCGGCATGCTCGCGCGCCTGCGCCTGCGGCGCGGCGCGCCGCCCCTCGCCGAGATCTGCCCCGTGCGCAGCGAGGGCCTCGGGACCGTCCCGCTCGCGGCCGACCCGCGGCGCGCCGAGACCGAGGCGGCGTTCGCCGAGCGGATGCGCCGCGTCTCGGCGTTCGTCAAGGGTGAGCCGGCGATCGGCCCCTTCGACGAAGGCGGCTGCGCGCGGCTCGAGCCCGCCGCGGAGGCCGCCCCCGCCTCGCCGCCGAAGGTCGCCGGGCCGATCCGCTGAGCGGCGCCATGCCCGCGCGCACGGGCCCCCTCACGCCGCGAGCTTCAGCACCACGCTGCCCGTCTTTTGCCCCGACGCGGCGTAGGCGTAGGCCTCCTGGACCGCATCCAGGGAGACGGTACGGTCGATGACGGGCCGGAAATGCCCCTCCGTAACGAGCCGTCCCATCACCTCGAGAAACACCTTTCGGTCGATGGGTATCGGGAACACGACCCGCTGTCGGCCGAGCGCGGGCGTGAGGAGCGCCAGGAATGGATTCTGCCAGCCAGGTCCGGGCTCCGAGGAAACGTACACGCCCCGGGGCGTCAACAGGCGCTTGCAGGCGCCGAACGTGCTCTTTCCGACCGCGTCGAACACGTAGTCATAGACCTGGTCGTCCCGGGTGAAGTCTTCGTGTTCATAGTCGATGACCCTGGCCGCCCCGAGCGACCTCAACAGCTCCAGGTTCTTTGTGTTCCCCACCGCGGTCACGGTGGCGCCCATGGTAACGCACAGCTGCAGAAGCGCGGATCCGATCGCCCCGGTGGCCCCGTTGATCAGCACGCGGCGGTCCTTCTCGAGGGCCGCTCGCTGGGTGATGCTGTAAGCATACCAGGCGCCCTCGATGGAGGCTGCGGCCTCTTCGTAGCTCAGGCCGGTGGGCATGCGCGCGACCGCGTCGTCGCCGGAGATGACGAGGTACTCTGCATGAGACCCAGCCCCGAGATCGTTGATTCCCCAGACATCGTCGCCGACCGCAAAGCGGCGTACGCGCGAGCCGATCGCCTCCACCCGCCCCGCGAAGTCGGTGCCGAGCGCCTTGCTCTTGGGCCTGCGAAGGCCGGTCATGAACCGCATGATGAACGGGCTGGCCGAGAGCAAGGCACAGTCGGTGCGACTCACCGTCGCTGCGTGGACGCGAATCAATATCTCGTCATCGGCCGGCGTGGGCACTGCCACGTCTTCGATACGAATGACGGACGGCGTGCCATACCGTTCCCGTCGGGCGGCTCTCATGGTTCAGCCATACCGGGAATGGCTGAACATGTCCATGTCGTCTGGACCATTCGGCCTGGCCATCTCCGCCGGAAGATGGGTGCCGCCCGTCTTTTGCTGGAGGCACGTCCACCGGGAGACGGGTGCCACCCATCTTTTGCTGGAGCCACGTCCACCGGGAGACGGGTGCCACCCGTCTTTTGCTGGAGCCACGTCCACCGGGAGACGGGTGCCACCCATCTTTTGCTGGAGCCACGTCCACCAGGAGACGGGCGCCACCCATCTTTTGCTGGAGCCACGTCCACCGGGAGACGGGTGCCACCCATCTTTTGCTGGAGGCACATCCCCCCGGAGACGGGCGCCACCCATCTCCCGTGTGGACGCGCCAGCTCACCCGGATGAGCCCCCGGCGCGCCTCACGCCCGCTCGCGCCGCGCGCCCCCCACCTCGTCGACCGCCTCGAGCGCGCTCTCGATCTCGCGGACCATCTCGTCCGCCGCCTGCTGCTCCCGGTCGGCGCGCGCCTCCAGCGCCGACGCGTCGAGGCGCATCTCCACCCGCCGCAGCGCCTCCGCGACCCGCTTGCCCTCGGCCGAGGCGGCGTCCACGCGCCGCCGCTTCAGCGCGCCCAGCGCGGCGTCCACGGCGGGCAGGAGCGGCGCGGCCACGACCGGATCGGCCGCCTTCAGCTTGGCCCGCGTGCGGCTCGCGAGCCCGATCAGCTGCCCGAGCGGCGAGCGGGCGCGCCGGCGCTGCACCGCCCACCCGATCGCGGCGAGCGCACCGACGCCGACAAGCACGGCCGCGCCCTGCAGATAAGGCACGGCCGCGGGCGCGACGGGCGGGATCACGGCGTCCGGCACCTCGACGGTGATGCCCCCATGCAGGCAGCTGGTCAGCTCCTGCGCCGTCTGGAGCCGCGCGCGCGCGAGCGGCAGGAGCCGGAGCGGCAGGCACGGCGCCTCCACGCCCGCGAGCGCGCACGCGGGCGCCGGCTCGCCCGTCGCGATGGCGTGGACCTCGTGGGTCGCCGGATCGCGGCTCGTCACGTGGAAACCGCCCTGCGCGAAGTCGACAAGCCCGCCGCTGTCGACCGAGGCGCCGCCGGGCGCCCCCGCGGGCCAGGTCGTCGTCGCCGCGTCGACGACCGACGCGTCGGTCGAGCACACGAGCTTGCCGCGAAGGACGATCTCGCCGCCCGGCGGCACGTCGACGTGCTGCGCCGCGCGATCGCGCCGGAGAGGGAAGGTCTGGGTCATGTCCGCGCCTCGGAGGTGCCGGCGGCTCGCCGCGCTCGGGGCATCGTGGTCATCGTCATGCGCCTCAGCGGAGGTGCGACCGCGAGGCGGTCTCGAGGAGCATCGCGAGCACGAGCGGGTCGCCCAGGCCGTCCGCGGCGCCGGCGTGGCTGCGGAGGCGCGCGAGGCGGTCCGCGTCCTTCAGGAACAGCGGCTCGCCGAGCGCGCCGGCCGCGGCGCGCAGGATGCCCTCCCGCTCGGTGAGCAGCGCGACGGCGCGGGCGCGCTCGCCGAGCGCGATCCGCCTGGCGGCCTCGGCCAGCGTCTCGCCGGCGGCGAAGCCCTGGATCGTCCTGCCGACCGACGGATCGAGGCTCGCGGCGCTGTCGGCGTCGCCGGTGGCGTACGCGACCTTGAGCGGCGCCTCGTCGACGACGTTCTTCTTGGTCACCCGGTCCTTGTACTTGAGCTCGATGGACGCGACGGTCCGCGCCTCCGCGCCGGCGGGCAGGCCGAGCTTGAGGAGCAGCGCGTGGCCGTCGTCGCGCGAGAACGCCGGGATGAAGAACCGCATCCCGCCCTCGGCGTCGTCCTCGCGGTCCCTCGCGATGCGATCGCGCCGCGCCGCCTGCGCGTCCGCCGCCACCTCGATCGCCCGCACGCGCGCCGCCTCGGCGTCGCTCAGCCGGCGCGACCCGTAGACCTGGAGCAGCTTCACGTCCGGCTTCAGCCGCACCCGGAGCTCGACCGCCGTCGCCACCGGATCGAGCCGCTTGTCGAGCTCCGTCGCGAGCGCCGGGGCGATCTGATCCGGATCGCGCAGGTAGTAGTACCCGCCGGCCCCGTCGCTCGCGATGCCGCTCATCAGCGCGCCGTCGTAGTCGGCGCCGAGCCCGAACGTGCTCGTCTGGACGCCGGCCTGGAAGGCGTCGAGCGCGAGCCTCGAGAGCCGCTCCGAGCTCGTGATCCCGGCGTTCGCGCGCCCGTCGGAGAGCAGCAGCACGACCTTCACGGCGCCGTCGGGGATGCCCGGCTGGGCGGCCTGCGCGTAGCCGAGCTCCAGGCCGCGGCCGATGTTGGTGCCGCCGCCCTCGGTGATGCCCGCGATCGCGGCCTTGATCGCCGCCCGCCGGGCCCCGACGGGGCCGTCGGGGATCCTCACCGCGGCGTCGCTCGAGAAGGTGACCAGCGAGAAGTCGTCGTTCGCGTCGAGCTTGTCGACGAGCGCCTGCGCCGCGTCGCGCGCCCGCGCCATCGGCTCGCCGCTCATCGAGCCGCTCACGTCGAGCACGAGGTGCACCGACAGGTGCGGCCGCGCCGCGGGCGCCTGCGCCGTGGAGCGGAGCGCGACGCGCACGTGCACCGGGCCGCCGCCCGGCGGGACCTTCGCCCGCTCGAGGTCGGTGCGCAGGGCGAGGGTCACGCCCTTCGGGACGTCGATCGCGGGCGCGTACCGGGCGCCGACGTCGCTCACGAGCTCGCGCTCGCCGGCCGGGACGATGCCGCGCGCGACGGCCGACTCGAACGCCGCGAGGTGGCCGCCGCCGGGGCGGTACGTGGTGGCGAAGCGGCCGTTCGGGTCGAGGGCCGCCTCGGGGGCCGCGCCCCGGGCCGCGCCCTCGCTCGCCGCCGCGGCGGGGGGCGCGGCGGCGGGCGCCGGCAGGCCGCCGGCGCCGGCGAACCCCTTCCCGGCCTTCGCGCCGTCCCCGGGCGCGGCGGTCGCCAGCGGCGCCTCGCGCCTGGCCCCGGCCGCCGGCGCCCCGAGCACCACGTCCGTCGCCTCCCCCGGCGCCGATGCCGGAGACCCCCTCGAGGGCGGTGCGGACTCGGATACCTCCCTGTTGCTGCACGCGAGCCCTCCCGCCGAGAGCCAAAGCAGCAGCGCGCCGCCGAGGAGCGCGCGTCTTGCCCACACCATCCCGAGTTCGCCCATGCTCTTCTCCCTCCCCGCGGACCGAGCGGGTGCTCGGTAAGACGGGCCAGCGCCGCATCCGTTGTGTCACGCCGCTCCCGGCGACGCCGCCGACGAGCTCCGGGGTAGACAGCGCCGATCGACCGAGGTTCGCCCGATCGCGCAGGCGCCCGCCGCGGCGACGCATGCCGCCGTCGCGCCAGGGACGCCGCAAGACCGGAGGCGCGCCGCTCGGCCGGACGAGGGCGATGGCTACTCGATGAAGCGCGGGGGCATGAGCGGGTCGTGCGCGATCGGGACGGCGGGCGCGGCGCTCGGCGCGCCCGCCGGCGCGGCGCCCGCAGCCCTGGAGGGCGCGGCGCTCGGCGCGCCGGAGGGCGCGGCGGCAGGGGACGAGCCCGCCGCCGCAGACCGGGGCCTCCTCTCCGGAGCGCGCTTCCGGGGCAGCGGCAGCTGCAGCTTCGAGGGGAGCGAGCCCGCCTCGGTGATGACGACATCGCGCTCGATCTCGGAGCTGCCCTTGAAGACGCGCACCTTGCAGCTGCTCCCGAGCGCGCCCGTGAGCTCGATCGTGCCGTCCTTCAGGGGCGCGGGCACCCCGTCGACCTCGACCGAGGCGTCCGCGGGGACGATCGCCAGCTCGACCCGGTGCTGGACGGGCGTCTGCAGGGCCGCCGGGGGCGCCGCGCGCTGGACGGCGGAGAGCGCCCTCGAGAGCTCGCGCGAGACGAGGTGCATGCCGGTCATCGCGGCGCCCGCCGGGGCGCCCGCGCGGTGCGTCACGCCCCAGCCGAGGCCCGCCACGAGCAGCGCGGCGATGGCCACGTGCGCCTTGCTCCGGGGGCGCTGCGGCGCCGGCGCCTCCTGGCTCACCCGCGGAGTCTCGTCCGCCTCGAGCGCGGGCACCGTCGCGCAGTCGGTCGACTGGTCCCGCCAGCGCTTCGCGGCGCTCCCCGCCGCCGCGCCCGCGACGCTGCCCCGGCGGTGCGCGCGCGGGCTCGCCCGGACCTCGAGCCTCGGCGCCACGGTCTGGCGCTCCGACGGCGAGAGCGGGACCAGCATGCCCTCGTCGAGCGAGAGCGGGTCGTCCCCGAGGAGCGGCCGGATCGCGTCGAGCATCACCGAGGCGCACGGGTACCGGGCGACGGGCTGGTACTGGAGCGCGCCGTCGACGACCGCGGCGATCTCGGGCGCGACCCACGGCGCGAAGTCCTGGACCGGCGCCGGCAGGTCGGCGACCAGGGTGGCGATGAGATCGCCGAAGGCCTCGACGTCCTCGGTCGGCGTGCGCCCCGCGAGCGCGTGGTAAAGGACGATCCCGAGCGCCCAGATGTCGGTCCGATGATCGATGTCCTTGATGCCCCGCGCCTGCTCCGGGGACATGTAGCGGGGCGTCCCGAGCATGCTCCCGGACCGGGTGAGCCCCGTCGTGTCCCGGCGCGGCTCGTGGGCCGGCTTGATCTTGGCGATGCCGAAATCGAGCAGCTTCACGACGAGCCCGGCGCCCTCCTCGCGCTGGGCGAGGAACAGGTTGGCGGGCTTGATGTCGCGGTGGACGACGCCGGCGTCGTGCGCCTTCTGCAGGCCGACGCAGGCCTGCGCCACGATCCGGAGCGCGACCCGCGGGGGCAGCGGGCCGAGGCGCGAGAGGAGCTGCGCGAGATCTTCGCCGCGGAGCCGCTCCATCACCAGGAACGGCGAGCCCGTCTCGCGGTCCACGCCCGTGTCGAGCACGCGGACGATGTGCTCGGTCTGGATGGCGCTCGAGGCCCTCGCCTCGCGCTCGAACCGCTCCAGCGCGGATCGGCTGTGGACGATCTCGCCGTTCATGACCTTCACGGCCACGCGGCGCCCCTGCTCCGCGTCGTCGGCCTCGTAGACAGCCCCCATCCCTCCTCGGCCGAGGAGGCGGACCAGGGTGTACCGTCCGCTCAAGGTCTTGCCGTCCACAAGAAAGCTTTATTCTAGAAGATGTAGGCGGGGCCTCAATCGCGATGCTACCTCGGCCCGCCAGCCCAGGGCATCCGTGCTACCACGCCGGATTGTTGCGCTCCCACAGGACGGGTTGGACCAGGCAGGCCGGCCCCCCCACGCCACGTCAGAACGTGTAGCGCATCCCGATCTTGGGCGCGATCACGACCATCACCGTGCCGGCGAGCGACTCTTGCTCGAACCTGGCAAAGTACCCGCGACCGGGGTCGATCCGGCCGTAGGCGCCCTCCGGGGGGTTCGTCCACACGGGCTCGTTCAGCCGGACCAGGACCGCCGCCGCGAGGCCGGCCGTCACCTCGAGGTGATCCCCGAGGCGCAGGCCCCCGCGCACCTCCGGCGTCATCACGAAGAACCTGGCGGGGTCCTGCGCCACCGTGGGATCGAGGTGGAATTCCATGCCGCTGCTGGAGGTGAACGTGCCGGTGCGCTCGTCGCGCACGGTGCCAAGCAGGGCGCCGGCGCCGAGCCGGACCGAGAAGCGGTGGCGGTCGCCGAGCGACAGGCCGGCCCAGCCGCCCGCCAGGAAGCCGCGGAGCGCGAGGGCGTCGTCGGCCTCGCCGGAGCTGTCCGGCAGGGGGTCCTGGATCTCCAGCGACATGCGCCGGGCGGCCACCGTCTGGTGCACCTGGAGGTAGCCGGTCGTCACGCCGAAGCCGAAGCCGGACCAGAGCTCGTAGCCGGCGTGGACCGCGCCGAGGCCGCCTGCGCCGACGCCCAGCGAGCACGACCCGTTGCACTGGACCGCGGCGGCGCCGCCGAACGACGGCAGGAACGCCGGGCCCACGTCGAGCTCGACGAGGAACCGCCCCGGAGAGCGCCCGAGCTCCACGCGCTCCAGCGGCACGGGGACGACCTTGCGCGCGCCGCGGGCGAGGACCGCCTCGCGCCGCGCGGTGACGAAGCCGCCCGCGGCGACCTCGATCCGGTGCCGGCCGGGGCTCAGGCGCCCCTCCCAGATGCCGCTGCCGAGCGCCACGCCGTCGACGGTGACGCTCGCGCACACCGGCGTGGGCTCGATCCGGAGCGTCGCGCTCAGCTCCTCGGCGCGGAGGGCGAGGGGCGTCGTCTGCTTGAGCCGGATGATCACCGAGGCGGGGATGGTCCCGAGGTCGCCCGAGCCGCGCAGCACCACCGTGTGCTGGCCGGGCGAGAGCGGCCCCTCCCACGGCGTCTTGCCGACGGTGTAGCCGTCGACGAGCACGTCGAGCGCCTTGCCGTTCCGCTCGGTGACGCGCAGGCGCCCCGACTCGACGAGCTTCTGGAGGCGCGACAGGATGCGGACCACCTGCCCTCCGGCGACGTCGACGCGGGTCTCGAACGGCTCGAAGCCGTCCTTGTAGACGCGGATCACGTGGCTGCCCGCGCCGACGCGCAGCGGGGCGGGCAGCGGGTAGTCGCCGCGGTGCTGGCCGTCGACCATGATCGAGGCGCCGATCTCGGCGTCGGCGACGTCGACGGTGCCGACCAGCCCGCGCAGCCGCACGACGGCCTGCTGCGCGGCGTTCCTGGTCTCCGGCGGCAGCCGCTGCGCGAAGTCGGCGAGCAGGGTCTCGAAGAGCGCGAGCGCCTCGTCGTAGCGGCGGAGCTGCTGGAGGCACAGCGCCGCGCTCGAGGTGGCGCTCCAGGTCGGATAGTCCTGCCGCGACGCGAGGAACTCGGCGAGCGCGGGCTCCCAGGCGCCCTGGCGGTACAGATCGAGGCCGCGCTCGAAGTGGGCGCGCGCCTCGGCGACGGGGTTCGCGGCGGGCGGAGGCTCGGCGGCGTCCGAAGGCAGCGCGATGGCGGGCGGCGACGCCGGAGCCGCGGCGGGCGGCGGCGCCGGGGCCGGGGCCGCGGCAGCGGGCGGCGACGCCGCAGGCGGCGCGGGGGAGGCCGGCGCCGCGGCCGGCTGGGCGAGCGCGGCGGCCTCCGCGCCGAAGGCGGCGGCGAGCGCGACGAGGGTGCCGAGCGCGCGGGCGGCGCGGCGTCGCCGGCGGCGCGCGACGCCGAGCGCGAGGAGCAGCGCACCGGCGGAGCACGCCGCGACGGGGGCGGCCCGGCCCGGCCCGGCGCTGCAGCCGGACGCGGCGTCCGGCGCGGGCGGCGCCGGGACGCAGTGGCCGCGCAGGTTGCAGACGTGGCCCGGCGCGCAGTCGTCGATCGAGGCGCAGCTCTGTCTGCAGGCGCCGCTCTGCGGATCGCATCGATAGGCGACGCAGGGTACGCTCACCTGCGTTGGACACGCGGAGGACGCCGTCGTGCACCGCACCGCCTCGAAGATGCTGAGGTCGCCGTCGCACCTGGAAGGCGCGCAGATCGAGCCGGCCTTCGCCGCGCTGCCTGCCTCGCCGCAGCGCCCCTCGGTCCCCAGGGCGCCGCAGGTGCCGCAGGGACAGGGCACGTCACAGCAGGTGCCGTCGACGCAGATGTCGGGGGACAAGCAAGCGGTCGTCGCGGTGCACGCCTCCCCTCGGGCCAGGCCGAACCGCTCGGTCTCGGCGAGCGTGATGTCGGAGTAACTCCCCCCTGCCACCAGCACCTCGCCGCTCGACAACAGCGTGGCGGTGTGCCCAGCGCGCGGGGAGCTCATGGAGGTCGTGACGGCCCAGGTATCGACCGCCGGGTCGTACCGCTCCGCGCTGCTCAGGTAGAAATAGCTGTCGGTCAATCCGCCCGCGAAGAGGACCGTGCCGTCGGGTAGCAGCGACGCGGTGTAGGCCGTCCGCCCGCGGTTCATCGGGCTCGTGAGCGTCCAGCTCCCGGCCCCCGGCTCGTATCGCTCCGCTCTCGCGACACAGGTGCCGTCAGGATGCCGGCCGCCCGCCACCAGGACCTCTCCATTCGGCAGCAACGTCATCGTGGTAGCACCGCGCGCGTGGTTCATCGGAGCCGTGAACTCCCATCGATCGACCTCGGGGTCGTACAGCTCCGCGGTGGCGAGCGCGCCGGGAATGTAATGTCCGCCCGCCACGAGGACCTTGCCGTTCGAGAGCAGCGTCGCCTTGTGCCCGGCGCGCGGGTCGCCCATCGGAGCCGTGGACTCCCACTGGTTGGACTCGGGGTCGTACAGCTCCACGCTCTCGGTAAAGAAGCTGTTCTGGCCCCCGCCCGCCACGAGGACCTTACCGCTCCGGAGCAGCGTCGCCGTGTGCGCGATGCGGGCGAGGAGCATCGTCGCCGCGTCGGTCCATGCGCCAGTCTCCGGATGATACAGCTCCGCGGTGTCGAGGACGATGTCCGCCTCCTGGAAATTCGCCACCGCACCGCCCACGACGAGGACCTCGCCGCTCGGGAGCAGCGTCGCCGTGTGCCCGCCGCGCGCGTGCTTCATGCTCCCTGTGAAGCTCCAGGAGTCGGCCGCCGGGTCGTACAGCTCCGCGCTGTCGAACGTGGCGATCCTCTCGTGGATGGAGTCGTCGTCCCACCCGCCCGCCACGAGGACGAGGCCGCTCGGCAACAGCGTCGCGGTATGACCTTTCCGCGCGACGTTCATCGCGCCATGGGTCAGCACCCACGCCGGGTCGACGAGCACCGCCTCGCCGCCCGCGTCCGCCGACAGCTCGATGCGCGAGCCCCGCGCCCTGAGCGCCGTGGCCACAGGCCGCCCCGACGACGCATAGGCCCGCGGCGCCGAGACGCGCAGCACCGCCGTCCCCCTCCCCGCCTCGACGAGCTCCACCGCCTCGCCGCGCTCGCGGAGCGTCGCGCCCTCCACCTCCCACGCCGCCACCGCCTCGCCGCCGCGCGCGACGCCCTCGTCGAGCAGCAGCCACTCCTCCACGCCGCGCTCGGTCGCCGACCAGAACGACGTCCCCCCGCTCCGCCGGTAGGCCACGGCCTGCTCCACCGGTATGCCCTCCCCCGCGGCCCCGAGCTCTCGCACCCGCACCTCGACCCCTGCCGGCGTACGGAACCGGATCGGCTCGCTGCCCTCCCGGGGCAGCACCACGTACGGCCGCGCCGGTCTCCCGTTCACCTCCGCCGAGCCCAGATGAAACCCCTCCTCGTCGCCGGCGAACGCCTCGCGCGCCTCGAGCACGGCCGCGGACTGGTCCGGGAACCGGCGGCGCAGGCCGGCGGCGGACGGTGACTCCGGCTCGGCGCTGCAGCCGGCGAGGCATGCGGCGGCCCAGAGCAGCAGGGTGGAGCGCGGCAGAGCGCACCTGAGGAAGCCGAACGGTGACATCAGGAGCCCCCCCGCCGCCGTGTGAATTGGCCTCGAAAGACCGAAGCTCTCCGCTGCGCGACGGCGAGGAGCGCAAGGAGCGCGGCGCCCAGGCCCGCCCTGGAGGCGCTCGCCGCCGCGGTGGCTGGCCCGGCGTCACAACCCGGGCTCGCGGCGGGCGGAGGGAGCACGCAATGGCCAAAAAAGTCGCAGACATGGCCCGGCGCGCAGTCCTGCGGCGAGCTGCACTCGACCTTGCAGGCACCGCTGGCCTGATCGCAATGGTAGGGCCCGCAGTCCAGGACCTCCTGGCCCTCGCTGCTCGAGCCCGCGCAGCTGGCTCCATCGGCGGGGCAGAGGACCTGCGCCGCGCTGTGCGTCTCGTCGCGGCACTGCGCCGGGGCGCACACGCCGCCCTTCGGCACGGCGAAGCAGGCGCCGAGCCCGTCGCACGATCCATCACAGCCCTCGCGCGCACATTCACCGCGAGCATCGGAGCCCTTCGGCTGGAGGACACAGCGGCCGAGCGACGAGGGCATGGCGCACGTGTGACAGGGCTCGGAGCACCGCGATTCGCAGCAGACGCCGTCGACGCACGCGCCGAGCCCGCACTCGGCGTCCGACGCACACTTGAGTCCGAAGATCGAATACCGCTCTGGGTATTCGGAGTCGCCGACCAGCAGCACATCGCCGCTCAGCAGCCGTGTCGCGGAGTGGTCGTCGTGCAAACCGTTCGTGGGTGCCGTCTCGGCCCAGGTGCCGGCCTCCGGGTCGTACAGCTCCACGCTCCTGAAGGACCCGCTGTTCGAGAAGAAGGGCTCACCCGCGACCAGGACCATGCCGTTATGCAATGTCGTCGCGCTGGGCGAGTTGCGCAGTCCGATCATCGGGCCCGTGGGGGACCAGGTGCCGGTCTCCGGGTTGTACCGCGCTGCTCCCAGAGTGCCCACGGCCAGGACCTCGCCGCTCGGCAGCGGCGCCATGACGATGGGGGCCCAGGAGAAACGACTGCCTCCGGGCAGCGACCCCGTGGGCGTCCAGGTGTTGGTCCCCGGGTCGTACAGCTCCGCGCTCCTGAGCTCATGGGTGAACCCCATCCCTCCCGCCACGAGAACCCTGCCGCTCGACCCCAAGCGCACCGCGGCGTGGCGTTCGCGAGCGTCGTTCATCGAAGCCGCGGAGGTCCACGTGTCGGTCATCGGGTCGTACAGCTCCACGCTGGCGAGCGTGCTGGTTCCTACCGATCCACCCGCCACGAGGACCTTGCCGCTCGAGAGCAGCGTCGCGGTGTGCTCGTTCCGTGACGTGACCATGGATGCTTTGGTCGTCCAGGCGCCGGCCTCCGGGTCGTAGAGCTCCACGGTGCCGACGGGCACGGCCGCGGAGAGGCCGCTCTGCCCCCCGAGCACGAGGACCTCGCCGCTCTCCAGCAGCGTCGCGGTGTGGCGGTAGCGCGCTGCGAGCATCTGGCCGACGAGGCTCCAGGTGCCGTCTGTCGGGTCGTACAGCTCCGCGCTGGCGAGAGCCTCGGGCAAGCTGCTACCGCCCGCCACCAGGACCTTGCCGCTCTGCAACAGCGTCGCGGTGTGATGTCGCCTGAACTTGACGTTTTTTCGCCCCGCCGGCTCCCACGCGGGATCCACGAGCGCCGCCTCGCCGCCCGCGTCCGCCGACAGCTCGATGCGCGCCCCCCGCACCCGGAGCGCCACGGTCACGGGCCGCCCCGTCACCGCGTAGGCGCGCGGCGCCGTCACGCGCAGCACCGGCGCGCCGCGCGCCTCGTCCACCAGCTCCACCGCCGCGCCGCGCTCGCGCAGCAGCGCCCCCTCCACCTCCCACGCCGCCACCACCTCGCCCGCACGCGCGACGCCCTCGTCGAGCAGCAGCCACTCCTCCACGCCGCGCTCGGTCGCGGACCAGTACGACGTCCCCCCGCTCCGCCGGTAGGCCACGGCCTGCTCCACCGCTGTGCCCTCCCCCGCGGCGCCGAGCTCTCGCACCCGCACCTCGACCCCCGCCGGCGTGCGGAACCGGATCGGCTCGCTGCCCTCCCGGGGCAGCACCACGTGCGGCCGCGCCGGTCTCCCGCTCACCTCCGCCGAGCCCAGATGAAACCCCTCCCCGTCGCCGACGAACGCCTCGCGCGCCGACAGCACGGCCGCGGACTGGTCCGGGAACTGGCGGCGCAAGGCGGCGGCGGACGCAGGCGGATCCACCTCGGCGCTGCAGCCGGAGAGGCATGCGGCGGCCCAGAGCAGCGGGGTGAAGCGCGGAAGGGCGCGCTCGAACGAGCCGGACGGGGACATCAGGAGCAGCTCCGCTTTCGTGTGGGTTTCCCTCGGGGAACGAGGAGGGCGGCGGCGAGCCCTGCCAGCGGGAGGGCGGCCGCGCGCCGCCGCCAGCGCGCAGCGCCGAGCACGGCGAGCAGGAGCCCGAGGCCGCGCGCCGCGCCGCAGGGCGGCGAGCCCGGCGCGGCGCGGCAGCCCGAACCGGCGCTCGGCGCCGGCGGCGGTCGGACGCAATGGCCCCGGAGGTTGCAAACGAAGCCGGTCGCGCAGTCGTCGATCGAGCTGCAGCCCGTCCTGCAAGCGCCGCGCGCCGGATCGCAGCCGTAAGCGATGCAGTCGACGACCTCCTGCTCCGGACAGGCGGCGGACGCGGGAGAGCACAGCGCCGGCGCGAGGCTGCGGGTCGCGTCGGCGCATCCGGCCGGCGCGCAGATCATGCCGGCCTTCGCCCGGTTGCCTGGAGAGAGGCACTGGCCCTCCGGGCTGCATTCTCCGCAGGGGCAGGGCGCGTCGCAGCAGATCCCGTCCACGCAGAAGCCGCCGTCGGGGCAGTGCGCATCCGCCGTGCACGCGTCGCCCAGGATGGGGACGAACCGTTCGGCGCTCGCGAGGGCGGGCAAGGGCCCGTCCATGCCCCCCACCACCAGGAGCGGACCGCCCGGGAGCAGCGTCGCGGTGTGCTGATAGCGCGCGTACTTCATCCCGGTCGAGAAGGTCCAGGTGTCGGTCTCCGGGTCGTACAGCTCGGCGCTGTAGAGCCGTTTGGCGCCGATGCCGCCGCCCGTCACCAGGACCTTGCCGCTCGACAGCAGCGCCGCGGCAGGACCGCGGCGCGCCGAACGCATGGTGGACGTGACGGTCCAGGCGCCGGTCTCCGGGTCGTACCGCTCCGCGACGTCGAGCACGCCATCGCGGTTGGCGCCGCCGGCGACCAGCACCTCGCCGCTCGGCAGCAGCGTCGTGGCGAGACCGAGGCGCGCGAACTGCATTGCGCCCGTCAAGGTGAACGTGCCCTCCTCCGGATCGTACAGCTCCACCTGCGCGATGGGGCGGCCGCCGAGGCCCCCTCCCGCGATCAGGACGTGGCCGCTCGGCAGCAGCGTCGCGGTGTGCTCATCGCGCGGGATCTGCATCGAGCCCGCGAGCGTCCACGTGTCCTTCTCCGGATCGTACAGCTCTGCGCGCTCGACAGGCTCGCCCTCGCGGGCGCCTCCCGCCACCAGGACCTTGCCATTCCGCAGCAACGTCGCCGTATGACCGGCGCGCGTCACCTTCACCGGAGCCGTGTACGTCCACGTCTCGGTCGCGACATCGTACAGCTCCGCGGCCCTGTCCACGGGTATCGGGGGGGCTTCGAACCCTTCGCTGCCGCCCACCACCAGGACCTTGCCGCTCGGCAGCAGCGTCGCGGTATGGAAGGCTCGCGGGCGTTCCATCGGAGTCGTGCTGCGCCAGACGTCAGGGTCCTCGTACAGCTCCGCGCTGGCAAGGTAGGACCCCGGGCTCCGACCGCCGACCACCAGGACCTTGCCGCTCGGCAGCAGCGTCGCGGTGTGCCGAACGCGCTTGGCGCTCATCGAGCCGGCCGGCTCCCACACCGGGTCGGCGAGCACCGCCTCGCCGCCGGCGTCGACCAAGAGCTCGATGCGCGATCCCCGCACGCGGAGCGCCACGGGCACGGGCCGCCCCGAGGCCGCGTACGCGCGCGGCGCGCTGACCCGCAGGAGGGGCGCCCCGCCCAGCTCTCCCACGAGCTCGACCAGCGCCCCGCGCGGCCGCGGCGTCGCTCCCTCCACCTGCCACGCCGCCACCGGCTCGTCGCCGTGCGCGACGCCCTCCTCGAGCAGGAGCCACTCCTCCGCGCCGCGCTCGGTCGCGGTCCAGAAGGACGCCCCGCCCGCGCGCCGGTAGGCCACGGCCCGCTCGAGCGCCACGGCCTCCCCCGCGGCGCCTTGCTCCCGCACCCTCACCTCGATGCCCGCGGGCGTGCGAAACCGGATGGGCTCGCTGCCGGTGCGGGGGAGCACGACGTGGAGCCGGGGGGCGCTCCCGCGCTGCCCCTCCGCCGCGTCCAGGCGATACCCCTCCGCGTCGCGCACGAACGCCGCGGGCCCTGCGAGCACCGCGGCGGCATGCTCCGGGAACAAGCGGCTCAGGGCGGCGGACGCGAGGGGCTCCGGCTCGGCGCTGCAGCCGCAGAGGAGCGAGAGGACCGAGAGCAAGCGAGGGGCGCCCCGATGGATCCCCTGGAGAGCGCAGCGCGTGCGGGTCATGCGCCCTCCGCCGCCGCCGCCCGTCCCGCCCGCGAGCCCCGCGATCTCCGCTGCGCTGCCGCGAGCAGCGCGAGGAGCAGCGCGACCAGGCCGCCTCCGGACGCGACCGCCGCGCCGTTCGCTGCGCCGCAGCCGCGGCTCACGGCGGGCGCAGGGCGCACGCATCGGTTGCCGAAGCTGCACGCGAAGCCCGGCGCGCAGTCCAGCGGCGAGCTGCAGCGCTCCTTGCACTTGCCGTCCCGGAAGTCGCAGCTGTACGGCGCGCAGTCCTCCACCGCCCTCGCCTGGCGGGTCGAGTCCGGGCAGGCGGCGCCGTCCGCGGGGCAGAGGATGGGCATGCGGCTGTGCGTACCGTCGGTGCATTCCGCCGGAGCGCACTCGGCCTCCCTCGGCACGGCGGCGCAGGCGCCGAAGCCATCGCACGCACCGTCACAGCCCTGGTGCGCACACTCGTCGCGGAGATCCGACCCCTTCGGCTGCGGCACGCAGCTGCCGAGAGCCGAGGCCAGGGCGCACGTATGGCACGGCTCGGTGCAGGGCGAGTCGCAGCAAACGCCGTCCACGCAGACGGCGAGCGCGCAATCGGCGTCCGACGCGCACGCGGCGCCGACGCTCGTGTACCGCTCGGAGTACTCCGAGGAGCCGCCCGCGATGAGCACCTGCCCGTTCGGCAACGACGCCCCGGTGTGGGCCTGGTGCCCCTCGGTCATGGGCGGGCCCGGGGACCAGAGGTTGGTCGCCGGGTCGTACACATCCGTGCTCTTGCCGGAGCTGCCGTCGATTCCGCCCGCGATCAGCACCTTGCCGCTCGGCAAAAGCGTCGCGCTGTGGAGGACACGCGGGATGCTCATCGGGCCCGTGAACGTCCAGGTGTCGGTCACCGGATCGTACACCTCCGCGTCTTCCCCGGCGTCGGCGCCCAAGCCGCCCGCCACCAGGACCTTGCCGTCCGAGAGCAGCGTCGCGGTGTGCGCGACGCGCGCCGAGTTCATGCGCGCCGCGAGCTTCCAGGTGCCGGAGGCCGGATCGTACAGCTCCGCGCTGTCGAGCGGGATCTCGATGTCATCGGCCGAGCCGGGCCAGCCGTATCCGCCCATCACCAGGACCTCGCCGCTCTTCAGCGCCGTCCCCGCGTGGGAGTAACGCGGGATGGTCATCGGCGCCGTGAGGGTCCAGGTGTCGAGCACCGGATCGTACAGCTCCGCGGTCTCCTCGAACACGCCCGGATGTCCGCTCGCCACCAGGACCTCGCCGTTCGGCAGCCGCGTCGCGGTGGCGTAGGCGTGCGGCGTGACCATGGGCGCCGCGGGGGACCAGCTGTTGGCCGCGGGATCGTACAGCTCCGCGCTCTGCGCGGACATCGAGTTGGCGTATCCGTTTCCACCCGCCACCAGGACCTTGCCGTTCGAGAGCAGCTCAGCGACGTGGAAGACGCGCTCTCTGCTCATCGGCGCGGCGAGGGACCAGCTGCCGCTCTCCGGATCGTACAGCTCCGCGCTGCTGGTAAGCATCGTGTCGACGCGGACCCGTCCCCCCACCAGGAGGACCTGACCTCCGGGCAGCTGCGTCGTGGTGTGGTACGTGCGATCGGCGCTCATGCTGCCGGCCGGCTCCCACGCCGGATCGACGAGCACCGCCTCGCCGCCCGCGTCGCCCGCGTCGATCGACAGCTCGACGCGCGCCCCCCGCGCCCGCAGCGCCACGGCCACGGCGCGCCCCGAGGCCGCGTACGCGCGCGGCGCCGTCACGCGCAGCACCGGCGCGCCGCGCGCCTCGTCCACCAGCTCCACCGCCGCGCCGCGCTCGCGCAGCAGCGCCCCCTCCACCTCCCACGCCGCCACCACCTCGCCGTCGCGCGCGACCCCCTCCTCGAGGAGCAGCCACGCCTCCACGCCCCCGTCGGTCGCCGTCCAGAACGACGTCCCGCCCGCGCGCCGGTAGCTCACCGCGCGCTCCGCGATCGCGCCCTGGCCCTCGGCGCCGAGCTCCCTCACCCGGATCTCGCCGCCGTTCGCGAGCCGGAACCGGATCGCGTCGCTCCCGTCCCTCGGCAGCTCCACCTCCGGCCGCGCAGCCCGCATCCAGGCCCCGCCGGGCTCGGTCGCCGCCAGCCGGAACCCGCCTGGCGTCGGGGTGAACGCCTCGCGCGCCGACAGCACGGCGTCCGCGTGCTCCGGAAAGCGCAGGCGCAGCGCCGCAGCGGAGGAGTCCTCCGGCTCCGCGCCGCAGCCGCCGAGGAGCAGCGCGACCGCGAGCAGGGGTGACGGAGTCGGGAGCGATCGCCTGGATGTCAAGGATGGTGCTGGCACGTCGCGTCTCGCCGCGCCGAGTAGAGCAGCCTTGCCCTGGCCCGCCTAGCCTCCCGCCGCGGCGCCGTCGTCGAGCGACCGCCATGCCGCGGCGAGCCTCGAGGCCGGCCGTCGCCGCTCGCGCCCTCCGCTCCAGAATGGAGCGCCGCGGCCCGCCCGGGCCGCGGGGGGCGGGGGGCGGCTCGCGTCAGCGGATGTTGACCCTGAGCCTCACCGGGCGGCCGTCGCGCTCGACGACGACGGACAGGCTCTTGTCGGAGCGCATGCGCGCGTAGGCCATCATCGCCTTCTGTGGGTCGGTGAGGTCGATGCTGTTGATCGACTTCACGAGATCGCCGCTCTGCAGCCCGAACGACTCGAGCACCGAGCCCGGCTTGATCATCATCTTCAGCCCGACCACCTGGTTGTCCCGCATCTCCGGGATCGCCGCCGAGGTGGTCGTCACGATCTCGGGCTGCTCGAAGATCTTCTCGGCGGCCGATCGATCGATGTCGATCTCGGTGTCGCTCACGCGCTTCATGCGCGAGGCGATCTCGGGCGGGACGTCGCTCCTGCCGGACGCGCGAGAGGGGGGCGCGCGGGGCGGATCCGGCGCCCTGGGCTGCGGCTCGGCCGCCTTCTTGCCGTCATTGTCGCTCTTCTTGCCGAGCTGCATCTGGCAACGCGTGCCGCCCGACGTCATCCACACCCGATCCCAGGCGATGTGCTCGACCTTCCGGCCGCCGATCTCCCCCCCGCGCCGCCCGAGCGCCGTGCGTCCGCCCTCTGCCTCGACGGCGGCGAACGACCACTCCGGGTCCTCGGACACCGCGATGAGCACGACGCGGCCCGTATCGCACGGCGGCGCCAGGTAGGGATCGCGCTGGGAGAGATCCGCCTGGCCGGCGGTCGCCGCGCTCGGCCGAGGCACGAGCGGCCCTGTCGTGGAGTCGAACGGATTGCGCTCCAGGATGGGCGCCGCGCTCGTCGCGCGGTCCTCGGCGGGCGGCGCCGGGGCGGGCGCGCTCTCCGGGAAAGCGGGAGGGGCGCCGTCCCGCGCGATCTGATGGGCGATGAGCTGAGCGACCCCGGAGGCCTGATAATACGCGGAGACCGCGACCATTCCTCCAACGATGAATGCGAATCCGCGCTTGACGAACGCGTCGGGGTTCATTGGTAACGCTCCTCGTGGCGGGAGCGCGCCGGGGCTCGCGGCGCGCGCGTCCCTTGCCGCCGCGGAGGCCGCGGCAGTGCACGCCCTCGCCACCGGCAAGACCGCGCGTCAGGGCGAGCACCGAGCGTGCCCGCGCACGGGTCATCGCCGCGGTCCGGGCGGCATTCGGCCCGGACAGGCGCGCGCTCAGCGGGGAGGAGCGCCGTTCGCGCGGCTCACTTCAGGGAGTACTCGAGGCCCCAGATGTTCACGGATCCCCGCTCGGGATAGTACACGGTGAGCTCGTCCGAGGCCTCGAGCCGGGCGGCGTCGATCAGGGGATCGGAGAAGAACCGGCCCGCGTCGGAGGCGTCGAGGAGCGTCCAGGTCGCATAGCCGTCGCTCGGCGAGGCGCCGGCGATCCGCAGATCGGGGAGGATCGCGTAGACGTTCTCGGTGGAGGAGATCGCGAGCTTTCCCCGGAAGTTCTCGATCGCGCGCAGGCCGAGGCCGTGGCGCGTCCAGGTTCCCTCCGGATCCCGGACGTAATGAAAGAACTCGCTGCGCGCCCGCGCGTTCGTGAAGTTCGCGTCGTCGGCCGCGGCGTCGGGCAGGTGCGAGAGCAGCACGTGGACCCGGCCGCTCTCGTCGACGGTCATGTGCTCCTGGTTGATGAGCCCTCGGTTCTGGCCGATGGCCCACACGGAGAGACCCTTCGTGCTCCGCGTGACGAAGGAGGCGCCGGTGGTCGCGACCTTTTCCCCTGCATTGTTGTGCCAGGTGCGCCCGTGGTCGTCGCTGTAGACGTAGAGGAGATCGTGGTTCGTGGTCGCGTTCGGCGTGTCCCGCCAGCACCAGGCCGCGTGGAGGCGCGAGCCGCCGCGCGTGTACGCGAGCCCGTGCAGGTAGGCGTTGATGCTGGCGTCCGTGCCCTCGATGTACTCGCCGAGCGCGCTCCAGGCGTGCGCCGTCGTGTCGTATTCCCACAGGTGCTCGTCGCCGCTGCCGCTCTCGCCGATCCGGGCGCTCAAGAGGAGCTTGTCGCCGCCGGGCTCGGTGACGAACCGCGGGTAGGTGACGAGGGTCACGGTGGTCGAGCCGACGAGCGCGCTCGAGACGGCGCCGAAGCTCGCGGCGGCCCAGGCGGTGCCCTCCGGGTCGGTCAGGAGGCCGGTGACCGAGCGGCGATAGTGCAGCGTGCTGCCGTGGTGATCGAAGGCGAGGTGGAGCGTGCCGTCGCCGGGCGCGATCCCGAGAGAGATGGTGTTGTGGGCGTCGTCGGCGCTGAGCCGGTAGTCCTTGAAGTCGAACTTCTGCCATTCCCCGGCGGCCCCTCCGGGGCGGGCCGGCAGCTGCCGTCGCGCGAGGACGACATTGCGGTTGGTGTTCCAGAAGGCCGTGTACTGGTAACCGCCGAAGGATACGATCGCGTCTTGCTGGAACGATTCGCCGTTGAGGTAACCGCCATACGACACCACGGTGAGGCCCGACTCGGCGAGCTTGCCCTCGGCGCGCTTGAGGATCCCCGGCGCGACGGCCTCCGCGCCGCCGCCGCCGGAGGTCGCGCCGCTCGCGGTCGCGCCGCTCGCGGTCGCGCCGCTCGCGGTCGTGCCGCTCGCGGTCGCGCCGCCGCCCACGCCGGTGGATCCGGGGGTCGCAGCTCCCGCGCTGCCGCCGCCGCCGAGGCCCGCGCCGCCCCCGCCGGCGCCCCCGCCCGAGGCGGAGCCTCCGGGCGTCGAATCGCGCTCGCCGTCGCCGCAGCTCGCCAGGCAGCCTGCGGCGACGAGGACGAGCCGCAGGAGGGGGGAAAAGCGAAGGTTCATGGGTCTTTGCCCGAGGCTACTGCCGTTCTGCGGCGGCACCAAGCGCGGTCCCGCCTCGCCTCACGCGTCGTAGAGCAGCACCTCGACCTCGGCGCCCTCTGCCACCGCCGCGTCCTCGGCGCGCACGAGGACCACGCCGTCCGCGCGCGTGGTCGACGACAGGATCGACGCGCCGCTCGTCGCGATCGGAAACACCCGGTCTCCCTCGACGCGCACCCGCACGTAATCGACGCGCCCCGGCAGCGAGGCGATCTCGCGCGCCACCACGCACCGCCGCCGCCGGTGCGGCCACGCGCGCGGCAGGCCGCCCAGGGCGCGGAGCGAGGGGCCCGCGAAGAACTCGTAGGCGCACAGGCACGACACCGGGTTTCCCGGCAGCAGGAACACCGGCCGCTCACCCGCCAGAAACCCGAACCCCGCGGGCTTCGCCGGGCGCATCGCGACGCCGTGGACCGCCACCTCGCCCAGCTCCGCGAGCACGAGCGGCGCATGGTCCTCCGAGCCGACCGACGACCCGCCCGAGACCAGCACCACGTCCTCGCCAGCCGCCGCGAGGGCGCTCCGGACCGCCTCGCGCTGGTCGGGGACATACGCGACCTCCACGTCCTCGACGCCGTCGCGGCGCGCGAGCGCCGACAGCACCAGGCTGTTCGCGTCGACGATGCACGCCCCGCTCGGCGCGCTCCCCGGCGGCAGGAGCTCGTCGCCCGTGATCAGGATCCGCACCGACGGCCTCCGCACCGCGCGCACCTCGGCGACCCCGGTCGACGCGAGCACGCCGACGTCCTGCGGCCGCAGCCGGCGCCCGGCCGGCACGACCTCCGCGCCCTCCATCACGTCCTCGCCGATCGACGCGACGTGCTTGCCCGCCGGCACGGGCGCGCGCACCCGCACCACCGCCGCCCCGTCCGGGCCCGCCGCCTCCTCCGCGTGCTCCGCCATGAGCACCGCGTCCGCCCCGTCGGGCACCGGAGCGCCGGTCGTGATCCGCACGGCCTCCCCCGGGCGGATCGCCCCCGCGTGAGGGCGCCCGGGGAACGACGCGCCCACGAGCGCGAGCTCGACCGGCGCGCCGGCGGCCGCGCCGCAGGTCGCCCCGCCGGCGAGCGCGTACCCGTCCATCGCCGCGCGCGCGAAATGCGGCACGCTCGCCCGGGCGAGCACGCGCTCGGCCGTGACCCGCCCCGCCGCCCGGGCGATCGGCACCGGCTCGTCGCCGAGCCGCCGGATCCGCTGCCCGAGCACCTCGAGCGCCCGCTCGACCGTCGTCTGCTCGCGGAAACCTCGCATCCGGACGTCGCGCATCGGGGCTCCGTGGACCGTCGGCCCCTCAGCCCGCCGCGGAGGTCTCGAGCGCCCCGCGATAGACCTCGTCGACGTCGAGCACGCCGTCGATCGACGCGAGCCTCGCGCGCTCGCCGGGCCCGGCCTCGTAGAGCGTCCACGTGTTGTCCTCGTTGCGCCGGAACACCTCGATCCGCGGGTGCGCCTGCGAGACGAGGACGTACTCCTTCAGCGAGGGGATGCGGCGGTAGTGCGCGAACTTCTCCCCCCGATCGTACGCCTCGGTGGAGTCCGACAGCACCTCGACCAGCACCAGCGGGTTGACGACCGCGTGCTCGTCCTCGGGATCATGCGCCAGCTTGCCGCAGACGACGCTCACGTCCGGGTACGTCGCGAGGCCCGTCGCGAGGACGCGCACGCGGAGGTCGGACGAGAACACGTCACAGGGGCGCCGCGCCAGCTGCGCGCCGAGCGCCACGGTCACCCGCGCCGCGAGCCGCGCGTGCTCCGGCGTGCCGCCGGCCATGTCGAAGATCTCGCCGCCGAGGTACTCGTGCTTGGTCGGGCTCGCCCGCTCCTGCTCGAGGTACTCGGCGTAGGTGAAGGAGAGCTTGCGGGCGGGTGCGTTCACGTCATGGCCTCCCGCGGGAGTATGGCACGGGAAGCCCCTCTCCGGTGCCGCCCGCGCCCGCCGCGGCGCCGCCCGCCCGATCCCTACCGCCGGCCGCTCCTCCGCGGCCGGCTCGCGCGCCGGAGCGGCGCGATCAGCGCGAACACCCCGAGCGCCATGACCGACAGCTTCGGCCCGCGCTTCTTCCGGGCGCCCGGCTGCCGCTCGCCCGCGATCGAGCAGTCCTCCGACTCGGCGGAGTCGTCGGAGCCCCCGCTGCAGCCGTCGTCCTCCGCGTAATACTCGTCCTCGGACTCGTCGCTCGTGTCCCCGCTGCAGCCGTCGTCCTCCGCGTAATACTCGTCCTCGGACCCCGTCTCGCTCGTGTCCCCGCTGCAGCCGTCGTCCTCCGCGTAATACTCGTCCTCGGATCCCGTCTCGCTCGTGTCCCCGCTGCAGCCGTCGTCCTCGTACTCCCCCGCGTAAACCTCGTCCTCGTCCTGCGGCTCGGGGTCGTCCACCACGACCGTATCGGCGGTGCCGGCGCAGCCGCAGCCCATGTCCGCGACCGGCTCGTCGTAGTAGTAGTCATCGGGGTCATCCACGCCCGACGGCCCGCCGGTCGTGCTCGACGCGCCGGCGCTCGGCCCGCCGCCGAGGCCCCCGGGCCCGCCCACGCCCGACGAGCCGCCGGGATCGCCGCCCGCGCCGCCGCCGCCGGTCTCGGTGGAGCACGCGTCCTGGCGCACGGCGCCGGCCCTCACGACCGGCGAGACGGACGCGCCGGCGCCGAACGCCAGCGGCCAGTCCGCGCCGGACTGCCCGGCCGCGAGCCGCAGCGAGACGCGGGTGAGCCACACCGACGACGGCGCGAGCCCGGAGAGCCCGACCGCGAGATCGTCGGCGATCGGGCCGCACCGCAGGAGATCGGGATCCGTCTCGTCCCTGCGGGGCGACTCCGCGCAGTCGAGCGCGCCGTCGACCACGCCGAGCGCGGCGCGCGGGCAGCTCGCGGCGACCGCGAGGCTCGACTCCAGCGCGGCCGCGGCCACGGCGGCGCACGCCCCCGGGCCGTCGCCGGCGTCGCCGTACGCGCCCGCGCGCGCGAAATAGGCCGCGACCACGCTGTCCACGCTGTCGCTGCCGAGGGCGATGCGGCGGCTCAGCGCCTCGTGCCCCGCGGCCTCGACGAGCGCCCCGTCGGGCCCCGTCTGGCCGAGGGCCTCGGCGCGCAGCGCCTCGTAATCGCTGCGTTGCGCGCCCGCGTCCCAGCTCAGCGAGGCCGGCGGCAGCGTCACCCGCGTCGCGCCCGTCAGCGCGCCCCGGCCGTCGCCGAGGAGCCACGCGGTCACGCGCACGTCGCCCGCGCCCGCCCTGGCCAGCGACAGCGGCAGGCGCGGCTCCCCGCCGCCCACGACGACGCGCAGCGTCCGCGTCACCGCCGGCCCGCCGGGCGCCTCGAACCGCGCCGCCGCGAAGCGCATCCCCTGCAGCGCGCCGAGC
Organism: Sorangium sp. So ce834; assembly: GCF_051521425.1. Taxonomy (NCBI): domain Bacteria; kingdom Pseudomonadati; phylum Myxococcota; order Polyangiales; family Polyangiaceae; genus Sorangium; species Sorangium sp. So ce834. Next base: position 13,827,698 of record NZ_CP150351.1, on the reverse strand, counting down.
TGCGCGGCCGTCCCGGAGGAGAGCGCGAGCCCCGCCGACTCGGCCCAGCGCGCGACCGCGCCCGCGTCCTCGAGCACCGCCACCTCGATCGGCTCGAGCGTCGGCTCGTGCGCGAGCTGCCCGACGGTTTCGAACGGGCCCGGCGGGCCCGCTTCCCCCGGGCAGTACGGGGCGACGCCCTCGGGCGGGAGCACGCGCGGCGCGGTCGCCGCCTCGAGCGCCTCGAACCACGCGTCCGAGCTCGCGTCGAGCGCCGCGAGCGGCGGCACCGGCACGACGACCGCCACCGGCCCGCGCGCGCCGTCGAACCGCAGGCTCGTCCAGAGCGTCGTGCGCTCCGGCCCCGCCGCGACGGCGACGCGCTGCTCGACGGACGCCTGTCCGGCGCCGGGCAGCCACGCCCCCGCGGCGAGGGCGTCGCCGGAGAAAGAGAAGAGGACCGCAGGAACGACAAGCGCAAGCGACCGTCGGGGCATGCGAGGCCGATTGGCAAGCAGCATGCCTCCATCCTACGCGGCCTTCGAGCCCGACTTCCACGCTGCCGCGCCCGGATGAGAACCGCAGTTCACGACGCTCCGTCACCACACCGGCGCCGGCGCCGCGCCGGAATGACTGGCGCTGCACGGCGCGCGGCGGCGGTCGGCGCGGGCCGGGGAGGCGGGGTGGCAGGACGAAAAAGATTAATGGTTTCCTGCGTTCACCGGAGCTCGTCCGGGCGGAGGCGACCGCCGGCCGGCCAGCGGCGGCTCACCCCTCGTGGACGATGACGATGTCGTCGGGGTGAAGGTGGCAGAACACCCTGTCGCCGGCGTGCAGCGCGGCCTGGACGGAGCTCTCGTTGGCCACCACGGCCGTGAGCTCGAGGCCGGAGTCGGTCCGGAGGCGCAGCTGGTCGGTGGCGCCCTTGAACAGCTCGTCCTCGACGTGCGCCTCGAAGCAGTTCTCCAGATCGCCGTGCCGTTCCTTGCGGAGCGCGATCTTCTCGGGCCGGATCGAGATGAGCGCGCTATCGGCCCCGCCCGCGAGGTGCTCGGCGTCGACGAGGAGCTCGATCCCGCCGGCGAGCCGGACCCGCGCGCGCTCGCCGCTCCGCGAGAGGACGGCCGCCCGGAGGATGTTGGCCTGGCCGATGAAGTTCGCGACGAAGGTGGTCTTCGGCCGGTGGTAGATCTGCGACGCGTCGCCGAGCTGCTCGATGCGGCCCTTGTTGATCACGGCGATGCGGTCGCTCATGGTGAGCGCCTCTTCCTGGTCGTGGGTCACGAACACGAAGGTGATCCCGAGCTTCTTCTGGAGCGCCTTGAGCTCGACCTGCATGGCGTGCCGGAGCTTCGCGTCGAGCGCGGACAGCGGCTCGTCGAGGAGCAGGACCTTCGGGCGGCAGACGATGGCCCGCGCGAGCGCGACCCGCTGCCGCTGCCCGCCGGAGAGCTGCGACGGCTTGCGCTGCTCCATGCCTTCGAGCGACACCATCGCGACGGCGGCGCGGACCCGCTCGGCCATCTCCGGCTTCGGGACCTTCTTCATCCGCAGGCCGAAGCTGATGTTCTCCTGCACGGTCATGTGAGGGAACAGCGCGTAGCTCTGGAACACCTGGTTCACGTCCCGCCGGTAGGGCGGCTCGTGCGTGACGTCCTTCCCCTCGAGCAGGACGGCGCCGCTCGTCGGCGTCTCGAACCCCGAGATCATCCGGAGGAGCGTCGTCTTGCCGCACCCCGAGGGGCCGAGGAGGGTGATGAACTCGCCCGCCTGGATCTGGAGATCGACCTCGCTCACGGCTTGAAAGCTGCCGAATCGCTTGGTGACCGCGCGGAGCTCGACCATTACGTCCATCGATTTACCTTGAGGGCCCGATACGCAGAGGGGGAGAGCGGGAGGAGCGGCGGCGGAGGGGCGCGGCGCCGCGTCACCGGTCCGGCTCCTTGCGCATCCCGAGCAGGAAGAACAGCGAGAACAGGAGGAGCAGCGTCATCCCGAGCGCGGCGCCGAACGGCCAGTCGCGCGCCTGACCGAACTGGTTCTGGATGACGTTGCCGATCATCGGCACGCGCGACCCGCCCATGAGATCGGTGATCGCGAACATCCCGAGCGCCGGGATGAACACGAGCAGGACGCCCGCGAGGATCCCCGGGCGCGTCAGCGGGACGATGACGTGCGAGAAGGCGGACACCGGCCCCGCGCCGAGATCGAACGCCGCCTCGATGAGCGCGTTGTCGAGCTTCTCGACGCTCCCGTAGATTGGCAGGATCATGAACGGAAGGTACGAATAGACGAGGCCGATGACCACCGCCGTCGGCGTGTACATGATGTCGAGCGGCGCCGAGATGATCCGCAGGTAGAGCAGGAGCCCGTTGAGGAGCCCCTCCGACTTGAGGATCGACATCCAGGCATACGTCCGGATGAGGAAGCTGGTCCAGAACGGCACCATCACCAGCATGAGCAGCTTGTTCCGGATGCCCTCCCGGGCCCGGCCGATGAAGTACGCCACCGGATAGCCCGCGACGAGGCAGATCGCCGTGGTGATGGCGGCGTACTTGATCGAATTGACCAGGATCTTGAGGTAGGTCGCGTCGAGGACCCGCGCGTAGCTCGACAGCGAGAGCTCGAAGACCACCTGCCCGAGCTCGTCCCGCTCGCAGAAGCTGTAAACGAGCATGATCGCGGTGGGCGCCACGACGAAGGCCAGGAGCCAGAGCAGGAGCGGGGCGAGCAGCAGCCACCCGCGGACGCCCGGCCTGCGCTGGGGGCCCTGGAGCTCGACGACCTGCCCGGTGGCCGTGTTCATGACGCCCCGCCGCTCACTGCGACGCCTTGAGGTCCGTCACCAGCTTGTCGATGTCCGCCGCCGCCTTCCCGATGTCGTGGAAGGTCTCCATCCCCGCGAGGGGCGGGTAGCTCGCCGGGTTCGCGAGCTGCTCCGGCGTGAGCAGCGCGCGCGCCTCCGTGTTCGGGTTGGTGTAGGGGAACTTGTCCGAGATGATCTTGCTGACCTCCGGGCGGAGGATGTAATTCATGAACATCTCCGCGCCGATCTTGTTCTGCGCGTTGTCGGGGATCGCCAGGCTGTCGATCGCCTTGTGCGTCCCCTCGACCGGCAGGACGAACTGGAACTTGTTCTTGTCCTCCTGGTAGAGCAAGGCAGCCTCACCGCTCCAGACGACGCCGATGTCGACGTCGCCGTTGAGCAGCGCCGTCTTCGGGCTGTCGGAGTCGAACACCTTCACGAGCTTGATCCACTCCGCCAGGGTCGGCTTGATCTTCGCGAGGTTCTCCGGCGTCACGTCGTTCGGGTTCATCCCCATCGTCACCATCACCCAGGTGGCCATCTCGCGGTTGTCGTTCAGGGCCACGATGCGCCCCTTGTGCTTCGGCTGGAACACGTCCTTGTAGCCCTTGATGGGCTCCTTCACCTTCTGGGTGTTGACCACGATGCCGACGGTCGTGCCCATCCACGGGACCGTGTACTTGAGCTCCGGGTCGTGCGGCTGGTTCCTGAACGCGGGCGCGATGTTCTTCAGGTTCGGGAGGCGGGCGTGATCGAGCGGCTGGAGCTTCTTCTGCTTGATGAGCGCCTCGATCGCGTACTCCGAGGGCTGGATGAGGTCGTACCGGGTGCCACCGGCGAGGAGCTTCGACAGCATCTCCTCGTTCGAGGCGTAGGTCTCGTAGTTGACCTTGATCCCGGTCTCCTTCGTGAAGCCGTCCAGGATCTCCTGCGGGACGTACTCGGACCACCCGAAGAGGTTGAGCTCGCCGCCGGCCTTCGGCTCGGGCGCGGGGCCGCTGCCCGAGGCGGCCGCCTGGGGCGCCGGGCTCTCCTTCTTCCCACAGCCGAGCAGGGCCACGAGGGGCACGAACAACAGGATCAGGAGCGCTGAGATGCGTTTCATTGGCTTTTCCTTGTCTTGCCTGCGCCGGCGCAGGCGCTCGCGCCGCGCGTCGGTCCCCTTCAGCTCTCGTCGGGGGGCCGCCTCGCGGTGCCCTTCAGCGACTCGGCGACCACGACGAGCATCGCGGTCGCGACGATGAACACGGTCGAGATCGTGTTCAGCATCGGGTTCAGACCGACCTTCGCCATGCCGAACACCTTGATCGGCAAGGTCTCGGACTTGGGCCCGCGCGTGAAATACGTGACGATGAGCTCGTCCATCGACAGCGTGAACGACATCAGCGCACCGGAGACGATCGCGGGCAGAAGGTAAGGCACCATGATCAGGAAGAACGCCTTGAGCGGCGTCGCCCCGAGGTCCAGCGCGGCCTCCTCGAGCGACGGATCGAGCCCCGCGAGCCGCGCCTGGACCGCGATGAGCACGAAGGGGAAACAGAAGGTGATGTGCGAGATGATGACCGTCGTGAAGCCGAGCTCGAGCTCCACCGTCTTGAAGAAGATGAGCAGGCTGATCCCCATGATGATCTCCGGGATGATCATGGGAATGAAGATCAGCGTGCTGATCGACCGGAGCGCGGGGAACCTGTACCGGTAGAGCAGGAAGGCGCCCGCCGTGCCGAGGACGACCGAGAACGCCGAGGTGATCGCGGCGACGATCACGCTGTTGCTCAGCGACTCGATGAGCGGCGACCGGCGCTCGTCGCTCATGTGGGCGACGAGCTCGCCAAAGAGCTGCCGATACCACTTGAACGTGAACCCCTCCCACACCACGCTCATCCGCGAGTCGTTGAACGAGTAGGCGACGAGGAGCAGGATCGGGAGATAGAGGTAAACGAGGACGAGCCCGCTCCAGCCGCAGAGGAGCAGATTCGACAGCTTGATGCCCGACATCGTTCGGAGTCGCATGCGGCGGCCTCGCAATCTTACACGATCGCGGCGCGAGCTTATCGCTTGCGGAACGCCGGTTGCAACCCGTTGCCGTGTGGTGAGGCCGACACGGCGCAGGGGACGCGACCACGCCGGCTGACGCTCTTCGCGGCGCGAGGGCGCTCGCGCGCAGCCGCGGGCCCGCCGGCGCCCGGGTCGGCGCGGGCCGCGCGCATGCGCGCGGCTAGGCTAGGTCAGGCTTGGGTCAGGCCAGGCTGGCGTGGACTAAGGCCAGACAGGGTGGGCCAGGCTCCCGCCAGCAGCCGAGCCCGCGTGGGCCGAGCCGCGCTGGCGCGCGGCTCATCGTTCGAAGGCGCCCCGCGCCCGGCCGCGGCGGATCCTCCCGGAGAAGCCCTTGACACCGCACTCTCCTCCGCTTACCGGCCCTGCATGACCGGGTCGTCGCGCCGCCCCTCAGGTGAGGTCCCGTGAGCACTCCCCGCATCTGGACCATCGAAGAGGCGAACGCGCTCGTCCCGCGGCTATCGTCGCTGATCGGCCGGCAGCTCGCCCTGGCGAGCGATATCGAGCGCTGCTGGCAGGAGCTCGTGAAGACCGTCGAGGGCCCGGCATCGACGCCCGATCAGCTCCTCGAGCTGGCGCGCGGCGGCAGCGAGCTGGCGCGCGCCCGCGAGCGCGAGCTCTCGGAGAAGATCGCCGCGTACGAGTCGGGGTGGCAGGAGGTCGAGGAGCTCGGCGTGGTCGTGAAGGACCAGCGGATCGGGCTCTGCGACTTCTACGGGCGCCTCGACGGCGCCCTCGTCTGGCTGTGCTGGCGCTACGGCGAGCCGGCCGTCGACCACTACCATGGGCTCGAGGCCGGCTACGCCGGGCGAAAGCCGATCACCGCGGCCAAGCGCCGGCAGCTGCTCAACTGACGGGGCCCCGGTGATCGATCGACAGAGAGCGGCACGGGCGATCGAGGAGTTCCTCCGCGCCCTCGGGCGCGACGTCGAGGGGGAGCTCGCCGGCACGGGCGAGCGCGTCGCCGACGCGTGGGCGGACGACCTGATCGAGGGCGAGGCCATCGACGCGGCCGCGGTGCTCCGCGAGGGCGCGATGGAGACCGGCCCCTTCGAGCGCGGCCTCGTCGTCGCCCGCGATCTCTCGGTGACCACGATGTGCCCGCACCACCTCTTGCCGGGGCACGGCGCCGGGGTCGTCGCCTACCTGCCGGGCGCGCGGGTCGCCGGCATCGGCACGATCGCGCACGTGCTCGACGCGCTGGCGCGGCGGCTGACCCTGCAGGAGCGCATCGGTGGGCAGCTCGTCGAGCTGCTCGTCGGCGAGCTCGGCGCCCGCGGCGCCCTGTGCAAGCTCACGCTGACCCACACGTGCCTCATCGCCCGCGGCGAGCGCAAGGCCGGCGCGGTCATCGAGACCGTGGCGGTCGCCGGGGTGTTCGCCGAGCCGGGCCCGGAGCGCGATCTCGCCTTCGCCGCCGCGCTCTCCGGGGGCAGGCGGTGAGCGGCGTCGCGGTCGTCACGGGGCCGAGCCGCGGCATCGGCCGCGCGGCGGCGCTCGCGCTCGCGCGCCGCGGCCTGTCCGTCGCGCTGCTCGGCCGGCCGAGCCCGCGCCTCGACGAGGTGACCGACGAGGTGCGCCGGCTCGACGTCTCGGCGCTGCCGGTCCCCTGCGACGTCGCCTCCGAGGAGCAGGTCGCGCGCGCCGCCGCCGAGGTCGTGGCGTGGCTCGGCGCGCCCCGCGTCGTCGTGAACAACGCGGGCATCGTGCGCCGCGGGACGCGGGTCCACGAGACCTCGCCCGCCGCCTGGGACGAGGTGATCGCCGTCAACCTGCGCGGCCCCTACCTCGTCTCCCGCGCCTTCCTCCCGGCCATGCTGGCGCGCGGCCGCGGCCGGCTCGTCCACGTCGGCAGCATCTCCTCGACCATCGCGTCCCCGGGCAACGCCGCGTACGCCGCCTCCAAGTGGGGCCTCGTCGGCTTCTCGAAGAGCCTGGCCGAGGAGCTGCGCGGGACGGGGCTCCAGTCCATCGCCGTGCTCCCCGGCTCGGTCGACACCGACATGCTCGCCGGCAGCGGCTTCCCCCCGCAGATGAGCGCCGACGAGGTGGCGCAGCTCATCGTGTACGCCGCGCTCGACGCCCCCGACGCCGTGACCGGCTCGGCGCTCGAGATGTTCGGCTGACGAGGCCGGCCGGGCGGCCGGCGCGCAGCGCGATGAGGCCTTCTGCCGAGCTCGATGTACGTGGCGTCGCCACACCCGACCCCCCCGCGTGCTAACCTGATGCCCGTGGAAACGACGCCTCCGCGACCGGGCGATCTCAACGCGGCCTTGCCCGAGCTCCCGCTGTTCCCGTTGCCGCAGACGGTGCTGTTCCCCGGCGCCCTCCTGCCGCTCCACATCTTCGAGCCGCGCTATCGGGCGCTCGTGCGCGACGCGCTCGAGACGCACCGCATCCTCTCGGTCGTCCTCATCACGGACCCCCACCCGATCGACGCGCACGGCCACCCGGCCATCGCAGGGGTGGCGGGCGCGGGCGAGATCATCGATCACGCCGAGCTGCCGGGGGGCCGCTACAACATCGTGCTGCGGGGCCGCGCCCGCGTCCGCCTGGCGGAGCGCCCGTTCGTGCCGCCGTACCGCACGGCCGCGGCGACCGTCCTGGAGGACGAGCCCGGCCAGGTCTCGGCCCAGGATCACGCCGCGCTCATCTCCACCGCGGCCTCGTTCGCCTCGCTCGTCCGCGAGCGCGACGGCAATTTCGAGTTCCGGCTGCCGCGCGACGCGGCCACCTCGCTCGTCGCGGACCTCTGCGCCCATCACCTGATCCTCGACGCGCGGGAGCGGCAGGCCGTGCTGGAGACCCTCGACGTCGGCGCGCGGGTGCGCCGCGTGACCGAGGCGCTCGCGCTCCAGCAGCTCGCGCTCGCCTCGGCGACGCGCGACGTCAACTAGCCTCGCGCCCGCCTCGGCGCGACGCCCGCGCCGCCGCGCGCCGCCGGCGCGGATGGGCTCGATTGCGCGCAGCCCGCGCGGCGCACCTGAACACGGGTCCAGAAGCGGCGCCGGAGCGGGTGCGGTCGTCCCAAGATCGAGTAGGCTGCGCCGCCTATGGCGACCTCTCGTTCAACGGAACCTTCGGCCCCGATCATCGTCAAGCACCCGGGGTGTCCCCAGTGGGGACTCGGATACCTCGTCGAGGAGCGCGACGAAAAGCGCTTCTACGATTTCGAGGATGGCCTCAATCACTCCATCGCCAAGGCTTTCTGGTCCAAGCTCGAGCCGGTGCAGCTCGGCGACGACGAGGCGAGCGCGCTCGAGGCCAGGATCCGCGGTCTCCGGGACCGGCCGTCGGCCGCCGCCAAGAAGCAGCGCGCGCGCGTGGTCGCGCCGCCGCTCACGAGCTTCGACGAGCAGGTCGCGAGCTTCGAGTCGCAGTTCGAGGGCGGGTTCGGGGGCCCGCACTTCATCGCCGAGGAGCGCGGCGCCGCCGGGGCCGTCGCGGCCGAGGGCGGGAAGAAGAAGAGCAAGGCCTTCAAGCAGAGCGCCATCGAGACCGCCCGCGCGCTCCTCGGCAAGGCCGAGCTCGAGGCGCTGCTCGCGGCCGGCAACCTCGCCGATTTCATGGAGCGGATCGCCAAGGTCCACAAGGCCGCGACCGGCCTCCTGCACCCGCTCGGCGATCTCATCCCGTTCAACAAGATGCCGGCCGAGCACCACCGCGCCTATGCCGAGGCGGTCGTCGACCTGCTCTACGGCGCGGGCGACTACGCCGCGCGCTTCGACCGGCTCGCCGGCGTGCTCGCCGCGGCCAAGGTCGCCACCTGGCCGCTCGCGACGATCCTGAGCGCGCTCGTCTACCCGGAGGAGCACGTCTTCGTGAAGCCCTCGTTCTTCGAGAAGCAGGCGTCCGTGCTCGGCTTCGATCTCGCCTACGATCGCGTGCCGAGCGCCGAGGGCTATGGCCGGATGCAGGCGCTCGCGCGCGAGCTCGAGCGGCGCCTGCGCGAGCGCGGCCTCGCCCCGCGCGATCTGATGGACGTCTACGCCTTCCTCTGGCGCACGATCTCCCCGCCCAAGCTCTCCGCCAAGTCCTGACGTCCCGCGTCAGCCCGCCCCGCGCGCCGCCGCGCGGGGCGGGGCGCGACGGCCCTCGACGCCCGGCCGCGGCCCGCCTATGCGACCTCCACGAGGAGGGCTTCGCAGGAAGCGGCCGCGCTGCCCCTGCGATGCCCCGAGGAGGGTCTCGTATGAAGGCAGCCGTTCTCGAAGCCGTGAAGAAGATCGCCGTACGCGACGACGTCGCGCCGCCGCAGATCGGCCCGCGCGACGTCCTCGTCCGCGCGAAGGCGTGCGGCATCTGCGGGACCGACGTGCACATCTGGGAGGGCGATTTCTTCCCGACCTTCCCGCTGATCCCGGGGCACGAGCTCGCCGGCGAGGTGGCCGCCGTGGGCGACGAGGTCGAGGGCCTCCGGCCGGGCGACCGGGTCATGGTCGACCCGACGGTGACCTGCGAAGAGTGCCATTTCTGCATGATCAACCGGCAGAACCACTGCTTGAAGTGGAACGCGGTGGGCGTGACCCGCGACGGCGGCTTCGCCGAGCTCGTCCGGGTCCCGGCGAAGAACTGTTATCGCTTCGAGCGCGTCTCGTTCGGCGAGGCGGCGTTCTGCGAGCCGCTCGCGTGCGTCGTCTTCGGCCAGGATCGGGCGCGCATCGAGATCGGCTCGGAGGTCCTGGTCCTCGGCGCCGGCCCGATCGGCCAGCTCCACCTCCAGGCGAGCCGCGCGAACGGCGCGGCCGCGGTCACCGTGGTCGACCTCGTCGAGTCGAAGCTCGATCTGGCGCGCCAGCACGGCGCGACCGAGGTGGTCGTCGCCGACAACGCGCTCCCGGCGAAGCTCAAGAAGATCGCGCCCTACGGCTTCGACGTCGTGATCGACGCGACCGGCATCGCGCGGGTCCTCGGCGACGCGCTGAAGTACGTGAAGAACGGCGGCCGGTACCTCGTGTTCGGCGTGTGTGGTCCCGAGGACAAGGTCGAGGTCTCGCCCTTCGAGATTTACCGGCGCGATCTCGAGATCATCGGCAGCTTCGCGATCAGGAGGACGTACGACCGGGCATTCAAGCTGATGGAGCGCGGGGCCGTCGACGTGAAGCGGCTCCTGTCCGAGGCGATGCCCGTCGAGGAGCTCCCGCGCGGGCTGGAGATGATGAAGAAGGGCACCGCGCCCATGAAGCTCCAGGTCGTGTTCTAGCCGCTCGGCTTCTCTTCAACGTTCCAGCCGCTCACCTTCTCTTCAACGTTCCAGCCGCTCACCTTCTCTTCAACGTTCCAGCCGCTCACCTTCTCTTCCAAGGAAAAGGACGCTCTTCATGGCCATCGTGATCGGAATCGACGTCGGGACCAGCGGCCTCAAGGCCATCGCAGTCGAAACGGAGCGCGGCGCGGCGGTCGCGTCGGCGCACCGCGAATATCCGCTCTCCACGCCGCACGCCGGGTGGGCCGAGCAGGAGCCCGAGGACTTCGCCGCCGCGGCGCTGAGCGCCCTCGGCGAGCTCGCCCGCGCCCTCGGCCCGCGCCGGGACGAGGTGCGCGCGATCGGGCTGACCGGGCAGATGCACTCGGCGGTGTTGCTGGACGAGGCGCAGGCCGTCATCCGGCCGGCGATCCTGTGGTGCGACACGCGCACCACGGCCGAGTGCCAGGCGATCCACGCGAACCCGAAGGTCGGCGACGCGGGCCTCGCGCGCCTGGTCGGCAACCGCGCGCTCGAGGGGTTCACGCTGCCGAAGCTGCTCTGGCTGCGGCAGCACGAGCCCGAGGCGTTCGCGCGCGTGCGCGCGGTGCTGATGCCGAAGGACTTCGTGGGCCTCAAGCTCACGGGCGAGCTCGGGACCGACGACAGCGACGCGAGCGGCACGCTGGCGTTCTCGCCGGGGGATCGCGCCTTCAGCGCCGAGCTCCTCGACGCGGTCGGGGTGCCGCGCGCGGTGTTCCCGAAGTCGGCGCCGTCGAACGCGCCGCTCGGCAAGCTCACGCCCGAGGTCGCGGCGGCGACGGGGCTGCCGGCGGGCACGCTGGTCGTGCGGGGCGCGGCGGACAACGCGGCGGGCGCGGTGGGGCTCGGCATCGTGCGCCCTGGCCGGGCGATGGCGTCGGTCGGCACGAGCGGCGTGATCCTGGCGCACACCGACACCTGGGTCGTGGAGCCCGAGATGCGGCTCCACAGCTTCTGCCATGCGGTCCCGGGCCGTTTTTACCTGATGGGGGTGATGCTCGCCGCCGGCGGCGCGCTCCGCTGGTACCGCGACGTCCTCGGCGACGGGGAGCGCATGGCGGCGGAGATCCGCAAGGTCGATCCGTACGAGATCATCTCGGACACGGCGTCGACGGCGCGCCCCGGCGCGGGCGGCGTGGTCTTCCTGCCGTACCTGATGGGCGAGCGGACGCCGCACAACGACGCGGCGGCGCGCGGCGCGTTCGTGGGGCTGAGCGCCCGGACGACGAAGGCGGATCTCTCGCGCGCGGTGCTGGAGGGCATCACGTTCGGGCTCGCGGACTCGCTGGACCTGATGCGCGGCGTGGGGCAGGCGAACGGCGCGGCGGCGGTCTCGATCGACGAGATCCGGCTGACGGGCGGCGGGGCGCGCAGCGGGTTCTGGCGTCAGCTGATGGCCGACGTGTTCGAGGCGCCGGTGGCGATCACGACGTCGACCGAGGGCCCGGCCTACGGCGCGGCGCTCCTGGGCGCGGCGGGCGCTGGGCTGTTCTCGTCGGTCGAGGAGGCGGCGGACGCGTTCGTCCATGTCGTCTCCCGCGTCGCGCCGGACCAGGCGCGCTCGGCGCGGTACCGGGAGATCCACGCGGTGTACCGCGGGCTCTACAGCGACCTCCGGGGGCGGTTCCGGGAGCTCGGGAAGCTGGCGTGAGGGAGACGTGAGATAGAGGCGATTTAAGCCACAGAGGTACAGAGGGCGCAGAGGGAGAGATTTGAAACCTCTCCTCCTCTGTGCCCTCTGCGCTTTGTGGTCCGTCTCTTCCCGTGCGGTTGAGGTCGCCGTGAAATCTGCGTCTACGCCGCCCTCACCCACCCCCGCGCCGTCTCCTCGAAGTGCTCCGCGCCCGCGATCCTGAAAATACTGCTCTCCGGCTCCCAGAAGTTCCGCTCGATATCGATCTTGTGTCCGCTGACCCGGATCACATTGAACGCGTTCTGCTCCCCGCGCCCGCGCGTCGACGTCGCCGTGCCGGCCTGGATGATCAGCGACGAGTGCCCGCCGGCCTCGAACCGCTCCGCGGAGTGCCCCGTGTGGCTGAGGTGCAGGTGACCCGACAGGATGATATCGACCCCGCAGCTCGCGATCGCCGCCATCGCCTGCCTCGCGCGCCCCACGATCGCGTGCGGCGAGTTCTCGGGCAGATCGAACGGATGATGCGTGACAACGATCTTCGTGATCTCGGGTCCGAGCTCGCACATCCTCGCCTTGATCCCCTCGATCTGCCGCGCGTTGATGCGCCCGTCCTTGATGGTCAGCGACCGCGCGGTGTTGATGCCGAGGACGGCGAGCTCCGCGTCGAGGTGGAACGGCGAGAGGTCGTCCGTGATGTGGCTCCGGTACCTGTCCAGCGGGCGAAAGAACCGGTCGAACAGGTTGTAGAGCGGGACATCGTGGTTGCCGGGCACCACGATCCGCGGCGCGGGCAGCGCGTCGAGGAAGCCGCGCGCCTCCGCGAACTCGGCGCTCCGCGCCCTCTGGGTCAGGTCGCCCGAGATCACGACCACGCTCGGCTCGATCCGCCAGATCCTGTCGATCAGCGGGCGGAGGATGGCCTTGTCGACGCGACCGAAGTGCAGATCCGACAGGTGCACGAGCGTGCGCATGATGAATCATCCCCCCAGCGCGGCGACGTGTGCCGTTGAGCCCTCCCGCCGTCGTGAGCCCGCGCTGATGCTGGACGACAGGGGCACGATGACGCGGAGCGCCTCGGGCCGCGTGCGATAGCAGAGCGGCGGCTCCATCTTCAGGACCTCGCCGTCCGCGGCCACGTGGAGGCGGCGGCGCCCCGGCGCCTCCACCCGCAGCTCCGTCGTGCGCAAAATGCTGAAATCGCTCGCCTTCTGGATGCGCCCGGCGAGGGCGCTGGCGATGAGCCTGACGCTCGAGAGCCGGCTCTCGGCGTGCGCGACGCACACCCCGAGCTCGCCCGAGCCCGGCGGATGCTGCCGGGCGAGGTCGACGTCGCCGAGCTTGAAATCGTTGTTCGCGACGAACACGAACGGCGTGTCCAGCTGGAGCTCCTGCCCGTCCAGGAAGAGCCGGAGTCGGACGCGCTCGTGCCGCCGGATGCCCGAGACGGTCGCCAGCGAGAGGGCGACCCACTTGTTGAGCCCGCTCCGCTTCCGGAGCGCCTCGCGGTCGCGCACGATGCCGGGATAGATGCCCAGGGTCGAGTTGTTCACGAACACACGGCCGTTGACCTCGCCCACATCGACCCGGGCGCGCCGCCCCTCGGCCAGCGTGCGCACGGCCCCCTCGAGGGTCAGCGGAACGCCGAGGTACTTGGCGAAATGGTTCACCGTCCCCAGCGGCAGCACCCCAAGCGTCTTGTCCGTGCCGGTGATCGCCGCGGCGACCGTGCTCACCGTGCCATCGCCGCCGGCCGCCACGACCAGATCGTAGGGCTCCCGCGCCGCGTAGCGGGCGAGCTCCCCCGTGTGCCGGGTCTTCTCGGCGCACAGCAGATCTGCGTCGAAGCCGGTCGCCTTCAGGAGCTCCCCGAGCCGCGCGCGCTGCTCCGCCGCGCGGTTCGATCGGGAAGAGCAATTCAACAGGACAGCCACGGATCGATGCATCACCGTCGAGTTTCCAGCAAGAGGCCAGGGCTCGCGCTCACCGATCCTCGATGAAACGGATCGCGCAGAGCGCCCCTCGCGGTGAAGCAATCCGCGCGCCCGACCTCCGCGCCCCTCACCCTCGCGTCGCGCCGGCGCCTCCGGCCGGCTGCGCCGCCAGCGGCGTGCTCCTCGGCGCAGTGCGTGGCGGATCGCCACGCTCGCTTCGCGGCCCGCACGGCGGCGCGCCGCGGCCGGCCCTGCTCAGCGCACGCCGCTCCCGACGTCCGGCTCGCTCCGCGGCCAGGTGAAGAAGAACGTGGCGCCGGCGCCCTTCTCCGACTCGACCCACGCCCGGCCGCCCTTGCTGAGCACGATCTTCTGGACGATCGAGAGCCCGATGCCCGTCCCCTCGACGTTGTCGCGCGGGTTCAGGGTCTGGAAGATCTCCCAGACCTTCTGGTGGTACTGCGGGGCGATCCCGGGCCCGTTGTCCTTCACCGAGAACTCCCAGAGCTCGCCCAGATCCCGCCCCCGCACCTCGACGCGCGGGTCGGGGCGATCGGCGTACTTCAACGCATTGCCGATCAGGTTGAGAAAGACCTGCTCGAGCGGGACCCGCTCCGCGAGGAGCGTCGGCATGCCCGCCGCGATCTCGATCGACGCGCCCTCGGGCACCGTGAGCAGCGCGAGCACGTCGTCGAGGAGCTTCCGGACGTCCACGCTCTCGGGCTTGTCGCGCACGCGTCCAGCGCGCGAGTAGCGCAGGATCCCCTCGATGAGCGCCTCGAGCCGGACCACGCGCGAGCGGAGCAGATCCATGTGCTGGCGCGTCTCCGGCGACGCCTTGTCCACGAGATCGTCCTCGATCCACTGCGACAGGTTCGCGATGGCGCGGAGCGGCGCCTTCAGATCGTGGCTCGCCACATAGGCGAAGCGATCGAGCTCCTTGTTGCTCCGCTCGAGGGCCTGGATGAGCTGCTGCGCCCGCCGGAACAGGTGCGCGTTGTCCATCGCGATGGCGGCCTGAGCCGCGAGGCCGACCACCAGCCTCTCCGCCCGCTCGGTGAAGACGCCCCGCGCCGAGTGCCCAAAGAACAGCCCGCCGATGACGCTCCCGGAGCGAGAGACCACCGGCACGGCCAGGTAGCTGACCACCGGCAGATGGCCAGTCGGCATGCCGTGGTAAGGAGCGTTGTTCCCGTAGCGCCCGTCCTGCGTGACGTCGTCGAGGCGCACCACGCCCTCTCCGTTGAAGGTCGGCGCGAACACGTCCGTGTTGCGCGGCATCGGGAACCCGGAGAAGTGCTCTCGCGGCACGCCCGAGATCGTGTAGAGCATGTAGCTCTTCCCCTCGGCGTTCGTGACGTTGTAGAAGAACGCGCCGAACTGCGCGCCGGAGAGCCGCGTGGCCGCGTCGGTCACCGCCTGCACGAGCTTCTCCAGATCGAGCTCGGCCGCGAGCTGCTTGCCCGTGAGGTTGAGCAGCTCGAGCGTCTCCCCCTCTTCCTGGAGCCGGTCCTCGGTCCGCTTGCGCTCGGTGATGTCGAGCACGACGGCCCCCACGCCGATGACGCCCCCGTCCCTCGCCCGCACAGGCGCGTAATTGACCAGCCAAGAGCGCGGCAGGTCCGAGGACCGCGTCCGCCCCGTCACCTCCGCGGTGAACGCCACCCCGGTCTCCAGGACGCGCCGGAGCTGGGCGACGATCGCGTCGCCCATCTCCGGGAGCAGCTCGGGGATGGTCCTGCCGAGGTGCGCCTCGAGGGGGATGCCGTTGATGTCCGCCAGCGCCTGGTTGAGCCGCACCACGCGGAGATCGCGGTCGATCACGCCGAGCCCGGCGGTCGTCGCCTGGAAGAAGGCGTCGATCAGCGCGCAGTCCGCGGACGGCTCGTGCAGCGTGTGGCGCTCCTGTTCGCGCGGCGCCGCCCCCGCTGCGCCGCGCGGCGCGGGCTCTGCCGTCGCGCCCTCGCCCGGGGGCGAGACCGGTTCGGCGCGCTCCCCGCTCCCCCTCTTCGAATGCGTGTTCTCCATGGACCTCGTGGGTGCTGGGCTGTCCTCGCCCGAGCGTAGCGCTCGTTGAGGGCTCGTTCAGCGCTCGTTCAGCGCTCGTTCGGCGCTTCTGTGCAAAGACGACACCCGCGCCGTGCCGCCGCGCCGCCGTCGTGCGCCGCGGCGGCGCACGGCGCGCGCCGGCTCGCCGTGCGCCGGGCTCTGTCGGCGCGCGGCCGTCGGGCGTCAACCGGCGAGCGCGGCGAGGCGGCGGAGTCGGTGCGCCGCGAGCTCGGCGCCATGGACGAGGCCCTGGAGGAGGTGGGCGACCGCGCTGTCCTTCGCCGCGCGGGTGGCGCGCGCCGGGCGCGCCGCGAACCACGCGAGCTCGCCGGCGGCCGCCTCGACGAGGGGTTTGCGCGCCGCGAGCCAGCGCGCGCACCAGGCCGCGAGGTGCGTGTCGCCCTCTGCCGCGGCGACGTACTGGATCAGCTCGACGAGGTCGATGCCGTGGCGCATCCCGAGCAGCGTGCCGCGGTAGGACTTCTCGGCGTTCAGCAGGTAATCGGCGAGGTCGTCGCGCAGCGCCGAGAAGACGTGGCCCACCGCGCTCCCGCCCGCGCTGACGGGCAGCCCGCGCTCGCCGAAGAGCGACGGGAGCTCCGACAACACGGCCTCGGCGTGGGCCGAGACCGCCCGCATGGCGTGCGCCGGCGGCACATCGCCGAGGCGCTCCGCCTCTACCAGCGGGTGCGCCTTCGCCGAGCGCTCCGTCTGGAACAGCTCCCGCACGAGATTCGCGAGGAAGGCGCGTCCCTTCGGGCTCTCCTCCTGCGGTCCGGACTCGTCCCTCGCCACGCGCCCCTCGCCGTCCGGCGCCCCGTTGCTCTGAAGTTCTTGCATGGCCGTCCCCTCTCCCCTCCTCGCGCCGAGGTCAGGATCCGCTCGCGGCGCGCCGCGCTCCTGTCCCGGTGCGCCGCGAGCTCGTCTTGCGCGAGGCGCTGGCTCCGCTGCGGCGCGCCGTGCCCTGCGTGGCGCGGGGGCGGCTGCTCGCCGTCTTGCGCGAGGCGCTGCTCTTGCGCGCGCTCGACCCAGCGCCCTTGCGCGCGCTCGGCCCCGCGCCCTTGCGCGCGCTCGACCCAGCGCCCTTGCGCGCGCTCGACCCAGCGCCCTTGCGCGCGCTCGACCCAGCGCCCTTGCGCGCGCTCGACCCAGCGCTCTTCGGCGCCGCCTTCTTCGCCGCCGCGCCCTGGCCGGCGCGGGCCGCGGCGTTCCGCTTGCGGGTCGCGGCCGCCTTCTTCGCCGCCGCGCTCCGCGCCGAGGCCGGCCTCGCCTTCGAGGCGGCGCCGCCCTTGCGGCCCCCCTTCTTCGCCGGCTCCTTGTTCACCGGTTTGCCCACCCCCGAGCCCGACTTCTTCCCTCCGCCGGTCATCTTGTTGACGGTCGCCCAGGCCCGCCGCTCGGCCTCGCCCTCCGAAAGGCCGCGCTTCTCGTACCCTTCCTCGATGTGCTCGGCCTGCCGCTTCTGCTTGTCCGTGTAGCTCGACTTATCGCCTCTCGGCATGGTGTCCTCCTTGGCGAGCTCGCGCCGCCGCGCGGGTCCGCTTCTCCGCTGGAAGCCCGGCTCGCCCTGTCGTGAGAAGAAGACAAGACCGTGCCTGTGGCTCGGATCCATCGAACCGCGGTGTCTGCGTCGATCAAGGAGCAACCGCTGTGCCGTCCGCGAGCGCCGCGATGTCGCCTGACGCGCGTCCGGATTTCCCGTCTATTGCGGATCCAGCGCCGCGCCGGCCGGACGATGGCAGGGCGCGATCGTGGCAATCGGCCCCGGGTGATGAGGAACGCCTCAATCGCGTCGCGCGGGGAGCGCGGCGGGGCGAGGGCTCAGAGCGACTCGAGGTAGGCGACGAGATCGTCGAGCTGCGCGGAGGTCAGGCCGGAGACGTCGCCGTGATCGCGGCCGCCGCACGCGGGATCGAAGCGATCGCGGAGCGTCGCCGCGCAGCCGTCGTGCATGAACGGCGCGCGCCCGGCGATGCCGATGAGCGAGGGCACCTGCAAGAGCTCACCGGTCCCGACATCCTCGTTCCGGTTGTTGGTGAGCATCGGGCCGCCGTGGCAATCGGCGCAGGCCACCTTCTTGTCGTGGAAGAGCGCGGCGCCGCGCGCGACGGCGGCCTCGTCCTCGGGCGGCGACGCCGGAAAGGCGGGCAGGCTGTCGATGTAGCGGGCCATCAGGTCGAGCCGCCGGGCGCCGGGCTTCGGGCCGCCCATGCGGGAGACGAACACCTCTCCCATCAGGCCGGCGAGATCCTGCATGTCACCGCTCCAGTGGAGGGGCGCCGTCTTTAGGATGCCGCCGCCCACGGTCTGGGTCCGGCGCAGGCCCACGGGGTCGAAGTTCCACGTGTGTCCGTCCTCGTGCCCCTCGGGGTGGCATGACGCGCACGCGACGGCGCTGAAGCCGTTCGGCGGGCGATGGAACATGTCGTGGCCTGTGTCTCTGACGCTCTCGCCCGGGAGCGCGATGGTGCGCCCGCCGAGCACGGCCAGGGCGGCCGGCTCGCGCAGCTGCACGACGATGTCCCCTCGGGCGTTGAACGCCACGGCGACCGGCTGCCCGTCCACCCGCTGCGAGGTGACCTCGGGGTTGCAGTTGGCGGACACGGAGTCGCGCGTCAGGTTGCCGGCGGCCGCGGTCACGACCACGTCGTTGCCGGCCCCGACCACGGCCACGCGGCTGCCGTCGGGCGATAGCGCGATGTCGACCGGCAGCGAGACGCCCGGGATGGCGGCCGCGGGCGGCGGGGAGGCCGCCGTGTCGGGAGTATCCGCCGGGGCGATCCGGCTGATCGCGCCGTGCACGATGTTCCCATCGCAATCGCCTGCCTGGTAATAGCCGCCCGGGCTGAGGGTGACCTGCGACGCCATGGCGCGCTGGTGCACCATCAGCGCGCCGCCCTCGGCGCGCGGCACCATGCGCCAGGCCACGGAAGGCGCGTAATCGGAGGTGCTGAACCCGTTGGAGCGGAAGGCGGGGAGCGCGCGGCGCGAGAGCACCTCGCCCTCGGGGCCCACGACCAGGGTCTCGGCGGACTTGAAGCGGCTGACGAGGAGCCGGTCGCCCTCGACCACGACGTCGCGCAGGTCGGGGGCGGGGCGGATCTTGCGGACGGCGGGGCCGCCGGCGGCGGGGAGCGTCACGAGCTCGCCGCCGGCGCAGGCGACGTGGATGGCGTCGCGCGACGCGTCGAAGGCGACCCCGCGGGGCGCGCGGCAGACCTCCCGACGCTCGACGACGGATCGCGACGCGATGTCGAGGGTCGCCACGGCGCCGGCGCGCCGGAGCGCCACGTGGACCCGGCCGCTCGCGTCCTCGACGAGGCGCCCGGGCTCGTCCCCGCGCGCGAGCGCGACCGCCGCCGGCTCGCCGCCGTCGAGGTCCACGATCCAGACGCGATCGCGGTCGGGGTCCGCCGCGACCGCCGTGCGTCCGTCGGCGGCGAGGAGCAGCGTTCCGCCGCTGATGGCCGGCGGCGGGACCTCCGTCACCATGATCTGTGGATCAGAGCCGTCGATGCCGAAGCCGGGCGTCGGCATGGGGTCCTCCGGCCCGCAGGCCGCGAGGAGGGACGAGAAAACACCCGAGGAGAAGAGCCCTACCAGGACAAGAGAACGAGAAAGTCGCTGACGCATGAGGTCCTCCGTTCACCGCGCGCGCGAGCTCAGCAAGAAGGATTCCAGGGAGATGTCGAGATTTGGACGGCGGTGATCGCCGGGCGCGGCGCACGCCGCGCGGCGCCGAGGCCGGAGTGGGAGCCGGAGCGGGAAGAGGTGTTCTCGGGCGGGGTGCGAAGGGGGGCGCGCGCTGGGCCGCGGGATGCCGGCTTCCCAGCAACGCTGTGCGCAGGTTCGTCCTTCGCCCCGGGCGGAGAAGCGTGCCCCGCGGCAGCCTTCGCCGCGGACTCTCGGCGCGGGCGGCGCCGCGAGAAGCGGTGCCCGCGGGTGGATCTTGAGCACAAAACGATCGTTATGTACGACGGCCGCTGGACCGGAGTGAGCCGCGGCCAGCCGGATGCCTGCCTACGAGGCGTCGTGCGGCGAGGCGGGTGCGGAGCCCACGCTTCCTGGGCGGCTGTTCTCCTGAGATCAGCTGGCGCGCCGGGGCCGGCTCTGGAACGCGCGGCGGTAGGCTTGCGGGCTGGTCCCGGCCACCCGATGGAAGTGCTGCCGGAACGCCGCGACCGAGCCGAACCCGGCGCTGGACGCGACCCGCTCGATGGAGAGGGGCGTCGTCTCCAGCAGCGCCTGCGCCCGGCGGACGCGCGCCTTGAGCAGCCACTGGAGCGGGGTTGTGCCCGTCTGCTCCTTGAAGTGGCGGCTGAGGGAGCGGACGCTCATCGCTGCTCGCCGCGCGATGTCGCCGAGGGAGAGGTCGTCGTGCAGGTTCTCTTCCAGCCACTCCAGCACTCGGCTCAGCGAGACATGCTCCGTGGGAGGGGGCGCTCGCTCGATGAACTGCGCTTGGCCGCCGTCGCGCTCCAGCGGCATGACGGACAGACGCGCCACCGTGGCGGCGACGGCTGCCCCGTAGTCGCGCCGCACGATATGCAGGCATAGATCGAGCGCGGCGGCCGCTCCGGCCGACGTCAGCACCTTTCCTTCGTCGACATAGAGGACGCTGGGGTCCACGGATACCCGCGGAAAGCGCCTTGCGAGCTCCTCGGCGGCGAGCCAGTGCGTGGTCGCCCGCTTGCCGTCGAGCAGCCCCGTCGCGGCGAGCAAGAACGCGCCGCTGCAGATCGAGGCCACGCGCGCTCCCTCCTCGGCGGCTCGTCGGACGGCGCGGATCAGAGGCTCCGGGACCTGCCGAGCGACGTCCGCGATGCCCGGAAGGATGACCGTGTCGGCCTTGCGCAGGGCCGACAGCCCCTGCCGGACCCGCATCCGAAATCGCCCGGCGTCGATGTCGCGCTTCACGCCGCAGACCTGCACCTGATACCCCGGGCGCCCGCTCGCGAGGCGTACGCGTTCGAACACCTCGATCGGCGTCGAGAGATCGAAGGCGACCACCCCGTCCAGCGCGACGATCACCACCCGATGCATGGCGCCATCATGGCGCGCCCCTCTTTCTCCGACAACCGCAGCGGCCGGAACGACAGCGATCCCTGCCGGCTCGCCGCTGCATCGTCTCCGCCTGGGTCCATCGCCCACCGACGCGGTGGCCCCACGACCTCGCAATGCGGCGGCGATCCCGCGTTCACAGGACGCGACGCTGGCCAGATCCTGTCGATCATTGTCGTTTTTGCCGCTCGCGCAGGGGGCGCCCGTCCTCCAGACTGGCGTCCGCGTGGAGTCCCGGACGTCAGTCCCGGACGCCGCCATGTGCCACGGAGACGCTGGCTCCCGAGCTGCTTACCATGCTTGAACACTGGATCAGGGACCTCCGGCGGGAGGCACACCGATGATCGCGTATCGATGCATTCTCGTGCTCAAGTTCCTGAGCGTCATGGGATACGCCGGCGGCGCCGTTGGCGCTTTCCTGTGCGAAGATCCAGCCGCGAGGAGGCGCGCCGTGCACCGCGTCGCGTCGCCCAGCCTGCTGGCGACGTGGCTGTCTGGATACGCGCTCCTGGTCCTGAACGGCTGGCCGCTGTTCGAGCTCTGGATCGCGGGCGCGCTGCTCCTGTCGCTCGTCGCCAATGCCGTGCTGGTCTACTGCGTCAGTCGAGAACGAAGGGACCTCTCCGCGTTTCTATGGTCCGCGCTGCCCGTGATCTGCGTCGTGGCGTTGATGGTGGTCAAGCCGACATGGGCGCAGGTGCGGCCATGAACGAGCGCCGGACCCTCCGGATCGCGAGCATCGTCGAGGGAGCATCTCTCCTGATATTGCTGCTCGTGGCGATGCCCCTCAAATACGCGCTCGACTACCCCGTCGCGGTGCGCATCGCCGGGAGCGTGCACGGCGTGCTCTTCCTGGCGATGCTCTCCGCGGCCTTCCGGGCGGCGCTCGAGCGCGCCCTGTCCAGCCGGGCCGTGCTCAGCGTGGTTGCTCTGTCCGTCGTCCCGTTCGGGTTCGTGATCGCGGACCGGATCCTGCGGGGCCGAGAACAGGCGTAGAGAACGGGGGCGGGGACGACGATGGCCGATGGCGCTGGCTTCCCCCTGGCCCGAGCTCGGGCACGGCGCCGACGACGAGCTCGAGGGCGAGCTCGCCGCCGTCCGCAGCAGGCCGCCGTCAGCGGTAGGTTCCGCCGAACCCCATCTCGTGCTCGATCTTGACCAGCTTGTTGTACAGGCCGATCACGAGCAGCGAAGGCACCCACTGGCCGATGAAGTTCGCAGCCTGCCTC
This sequence comes from Sorangium sp. So ce834, assembly GCF_051521425.1. Classification (NCBI taxonomy): domain Bacteria; kingdom Pseudomonadati; phylum Myxococcota; order Polyangiales; family Polyangiaceae; genus Sorangium; species Sorangium sp. So ce834. The sequence goes on along the minus strand of NZ_CP150351.1, from coordinate 13,805,728 downwards.
TTGCCGGCCAGCATGCAGCCGGCCGAGATCAGCATCGAGCCGATCGCCAGCCCGAGATAGGCACCGGACGGAACTCTGCCGGTCCGCTCCTCGATCTTCTGCGTGACCTTGCCCTCTTCCTTCCGCATCATCGGTTCGGTCGTCGTCATCGTGGATCTCCTCCCGCGGCGCCGGGCCGGCGCTGCGCTTGCCGCCGCGAGCCGTGCGACGACCGGGCCAGAAACCAGGGCGCCCGGACGAGAACAAACCGCGCAGCGCCCTCCCCTCCATCCGGCGCCGCGGCTCGCCGCGATTCGCGGCGATCGCCAGCCCGGCGCGGCGCAGGCCGGCCGCACCAGCGTGGGTGGCAAGCGCGATCACGCCCCGCGCCCACTGCCACGCCGATGCACACGCCGGCCGGCCAAACCGCGCTTCCAGCAGCCCGGCTGCCTCGAGTGTTAGTCCCGCCCAGGCGCCCGATCCGCTCAGACCCGCGCCGTCACCGCGCGCAGGAGCTGCCGCTGCGCCGCCGCGAACACGAGGAGCACGGGCAGGCTCAGGATCACGTTGCCGGCCATCACGAGGTGCCAGCGGACCCCCGTCCCCTGCTCCCGCAAAAGGGCGATCGCGAGCGGCAACGTGCGCACCTGGTCGTCCGTCGTCATGACGAGCGGCCAGAAGTAATCGTTGTAGTGAAAGACGAAGCTGAACAGGAACAGCGCCGAGAGCGTCGGCCGGAGCAGCGGGCCGAGGATCAGGTAGATGATCCTGAGCTCGCCCGCCCCATCCATCCTGGCCGCCTCGATGATCTCGTCAGGCACCGACAGCAGCGCCTGCCGCACAAGGAACGTCCCGAGCGCGCTGACCCCGAAGGGGAGGATCAGCGCCGCGAACGTGTTCACGAGGCCGGCCGCGCCGAGCATCGTGAACACCGGCACGAACGTCACCTGCGCCGGGATGAGCAGGCACGAGAGCACGAGGACGAACGCGGCGCCCCGCCCGACGAACCTGAGCTTCGCGAGGGCATAGCCGGCCGGGAGCGCCAGGGCGATCTGCAAGAGCGCGATGGCCGTCGCCATGAATACGGTGTTGGCGAAATACCGCATCACCGGCACCGCCTGGAGCACCTCGCGGTACGCGCCGAGCTGGATCGCCTGCGGCAACGGGTACGCCGGAGCGCGGGTGATCTCGGGCAGCGTCTTCAGCGAGGTGATCGTCATCCACACGTACGGCCCGAGCCACACGACGGCCACCGCGAGGAGCACGAGGTCCGAGACGAGCCGGCGCGCGCGCGCGCTGAAGAGCCCCGCGCCCGCGCCGCCGCCGCGCCCCGCCGTCACGACGGCCGCCTCCCCTCGCGCGGGGCGCCCGCGCGGAGCGCCCAGAGCTGCAGGACCGTCAAGAGGAGCAAGACCCCGAAGAAGATCACGATCATCGCGCTCGCCCGGCCGACCCGCAGGTTCACGAAGACGTGCTCGTAGATGGCGTAGACGAAGAGCGTCGTCGACTTGACCGGCCCGCCCTGCGTCATCACGCGGATCACGTCGAACGCCTGGAAGGAGAGGATGAGGCTCGTCGTCGCCACGAACGCGGCGCTCGGGCGGAGCAGCGGCCACGTCACGTGGCGAAACCGCCGCCACGGGCCGGCGCCGTCGAGCGCCGCCGCCTCGTGCAGCGCGCGCGGGATGTCCTGCAGGCCCGCCAGGAAGATGACCATCGCATACCCCGTGATCTTCCAGACGCTCACCGCGGCCAGCGCGAGCAGCGCCGACCGGGGATCGCCGAGCCAGCTCATCGCCGGCAGGCCGAGCCCGCGGAGCGCCGCCGAGACGATGCCCTCGGCGTCGAGGATCCACATCCAGAGGAGCGCCACCGCGACCCACGACACGACATAGGCGCTGAACACCGCGCCGCGCACGAAGGCGTAGACCGGCCCCGGCCGATCGAGCGCCACCGCCAGCGCGAGCCCGAGGGAGCCGGAGAGCGCCACCACGACGGCGCTGTAGCCGAGCGTGCGGAGGAGCGTGCCGGCGAGCTCGCCGCTCCCGGCGAGGACCTCGTAGTTCCGGAGCCCGACGTACCGCGGCGGCGTGAGCAGATCCCACGCGTAGAAGCTGTTCTTCGCCGCGAGCAGGAGCGGGACCAGGAAGAACACGGCCAGGAAGGCCGCCGTCGGCAGGAGGAGCAGGTACGGCGAGAGGGGGTGCTTGGGCTTCATCGCTCGCGCGCCGCGCGGACGGCCTCGGAGAGGGTCTCGGCGGCGTCGCGCGGGGCGAGCACCGCCTCTTCGAGCCGGGGCTGCACCGCCTCGCGCTGGACGCGGAACAGGTCCGGCGACCAGGGCCAGGGCGCGGCGTGCGCGAGCTGGTCCACGGCGACGCGATCGTTCGGGTGCGCGGCGTAGTAGCCGTCCCGCGTGAGCGCCTCGAGGCCGCGCCGCGAGACGGGCATGTAGCCGGTGCGCGTCGCCCACGCGTTCGCCTGCGCCGGCTCCATCATCCAGCGCAGGAACGCGAACGCCGCCTCCTGCGCCACCGGCGCCGCGCCCCGCGGCATCACGAACATCGTCCCGCCGGTGGGCACCGAGGCGCGCACGTCGCGCGGCAGCGGGGCCGCGCCGACCTCGAACTTGCCCGCGCCCGCCTGGCCCGCGTTGTCCTCCAGGTACCGGAGGAACGCGGTCGAGGTCCAGATCATCGCGACCCGGCCCGAGAGGAAGTCGGTGTTCGTCACCTGCCACGCGTTGTAGTCGCGCCCCGGCGGCGGCTTCATCGTGCGGTCCTCGTGCACCAGCGCCTGCCAGAACCGGAGCGCGCGCACGCCCGCCTCGCCGCCGAACGCCGGCGCGCCGTCCGGGCCGAGGAGCTCGCCGCCCGCCTGCCCCACGAGCGCCGCCCAGAACCACCAGTCGATCGGGCACTCGAACCCCCAGCGCCGCGTGCGCTTGTCGACACCGTCGCGCACGACGAGCCGCGCCGCGGTCTGGCGGAGCTCGTCCCAGGTCGACGGCGGCGACAGCCCGAGGTCGCGGAACACGTCGCGGTTGTAGTAGGCGATCGGCGTCGAGCGGTTGAACGGCAGGCACACGAGCGGGCGCTCGCCCCCGCCGACGAACGTGCCCGCCTGGCCGAGCGCCTCGACCACGTCGAGGCCGCCGTCCCCGGCGCCGGGCGCGCCCAGGAACCGGTCGAGCGGCTCGAGCACGCCCGCCTCGGCCAGGTAGGGCACCACCTCGCCGACCACGTGCGTCAGCGCGGGCGCCGCGCGCGCCGCGAGCGCGGTCCGCAGCTTGGCGAGCGCCTCGAAGTAGTCGCCCTGGTACACCGCGTCGATGCGGTAGCGCCCCTGCTCGCGGTGGAACTGGTCGACGAGCGACAGGAGCACCTCGCGGTTCTTGCCGCCGTAGGCGAACCACAGCGACGCCTCGATGCGCCCGTCGGGCGCGCGCCGCGCGCAGCCGGTCGCGCCGGCCGCGGCCGCGGCGATCGACGCGGCGAGCGCCCGAAGCGCGTCGCGCCGCGAGCAGGCCGCGCTCGCCCAGGGCCCCGCGCGGCCCCCTCCGCTCATGACGCGCCCCGCGGCGGGGCGATCCGCGCGCCGGAGCCCGCGTCGAACCAGAGCACGGCGCGCGGATCGAGCCGCGCGCGCACCGCCTCCCCCGGCGCGGGCGTCGCGAAGCCGTGCGCCCGCGCGCGCAGCCGCGCGCCGCCGGCCTCGAGGTACAGGAACGTCTCGGCGCCGAGCGGCTCGGCGACCACGACGCGCGCCTCGACCTCCACCTCGCCCCGCGCCCCGTCGCCCGCGGCCCCGGCGTCGCCCCACGCCCCCGCGCCGCCCTGCGCCCCCGGCGCGACGCGCAGGTGCTCGGGCCGCACGCCCGCGATGACCCGCTCCGGGAGCGCCGCCCCCGGCGGGGCGGGCAGCGAGAGCGCCGCGCTCGCGTACCGATCGCCGGCGCGCTCGAGCGGGACCAGGTTGATCGCCGGCGTGCCCAGGAAGCCGGCCACGAAGGTGTTCGCCGGCGCCTCGTAGATGGCGCGCGGCGGGCCGACCTGCTGGAGCTCGCCGGCGCGCAGCACGGCGATGCGGTCGCCCATGGTCATGGCCTCGATCTGGTCGTGCGTCACGTAGACCGACGTCGTGCCGAGGCGGCGCACCAGCGCCGCGAGCTCGACCCGGAGCTCGGCGCGCAGCGCGGCGTCGAGGTTCGAGAGCGGCTCGTCGAAGAGGAACGCCGCGGGCGCGCGCACGATCGCGCGGCCCATGGCCACGCGCTGGCGCTCGCCGCCCGAGAGCTCGCCGGGGCGGCGAGCGAGCAGGTGGCCGATGCCGAGCAGCGCCGCCGCCTCCTCCACGCGGCGCGCCCGCTCCGCCTTCGCGACCCCGCGCATCCGGAGCGGAAAGCCCATGATGTCGCGCGCGGTCATGTGCGGATACAGGGCGTAGCCCTGGAAGACCATGGCGACGTCGCGGTCCTCGGGCGCGACGCGGCCGACGTCGCGCCCGCCGATCGAGACCGTGCCGCCGTCGGCGCTGTCGAGGCCCGCGATCAGCCGGAGCGCCGTGGATTTGCCGCAGCCGGAGGGGCCGACGAGGACGAGCAGCTCGCCGTCCGCGACCTCGAGGTCCAGGCCGGCGAGGGCGGGGCGCTCGGCGCCCGGGAAGCGTCGGGTAAGGCCGCGGAGCGAGAGGGTGGCCATGGCGGCAGCTCAGGTGTCGAGCAGGACGAGCCCCGGGATCGACCCCGCGACCGCGAGCAGCTTCGGGCTCGGGGCGACCGCGACGGGCACCCGGGCCGTCCTCAGCAGGGCGGCGTCGTACGCGCTGTCGCCGAACGCCGCAAGCACCGCGAGCTCGGGGAACAGGCGCTCGAGCGCGCGGGTCTTGCCGTCGCCGTAGGTCGCGGGCGCGGCGAGCTCCGCGGCGAGCCGGCCCTCGCGGACGACCGGGGTCATGGCGGCGATCTGCTCGGGCGCGACGCCGAGCCGCCGGACCGCGCGCTCGATCACGGCGCGCGGGGAGGCGGAGACGACGTACACAGGGGCGCCCCGCGACCGCGCCCAGTCGAGGATCGGCAGGAGCGCCGGCCGGATACGCCCGGCGTGGCCCTTCTCCTCGAGCACGCGGTCGATCAGGGCGGCGAGCTCGTCCTCGCGCCACCCGGCGAAGGCCCAGGCCATCATCGCGAAGGCCCGGTCCTCCGGGTAGCGCTCGGCGGCGAACGCCGCGTAGAGCGCGCTCGCGATCTCGTGCGCGCCGCCGTCCGCCGCGACGCCGAACGCCTCGGCCTCGCGCCGCAGCGCCGCCTCGGCCTCGGGCCGCGCGCAGCGCCCGGCGAGGAACGCCTCGAACAGGTCGATGCCGACGTCGCCCTCCCAGAGGGTGCCGTCCGCGTCGAACGCGAGGGCGGCGCCCGGGCCGAGGGCGGCGCGCGCGGCCTCGATCCGCCGCAGGATGTCGCTCGTGCTCTCGCGAGGGATGGGCGCCGCGCTGCCGCCCTTGTGTGCCGCTGTCATGGTCTCCCGGGGCCGGACGCCGGGTCCGGCCGAGGGCTACGCCTACTGCGGCGCGCGCGTCGCGTCACGCCTGTCAACGTCCTGTCACGCGGCCGGCGGCCGGCCGCGGTGAGCCGTCACCGCGCCTTCTCGAAGAGGGAGCGGTGCAGCACCCCGACCGCGGCCGCGACGCTCGCGTCCTCGATGACCATCGACAGGTTGATGCTGCCCATCGCGTAGCTCAGCATCTCCACGTTGACGCCGGCCTCGGCCATCGCCTCGAGCACCTGCGCGGCGACGCCCTTCTGCTTGGGCAGGCCCTTGCCGACGACGACGAGCGTCGTCCGGTCGGGCAGCACCTCGCAGGCGCCGAACCCCTCGAGCTCGGGCAGCGCGCGGCTGAGCTTCCCGAGGTCGTCGGTGGTCATCGAGACCGACACCTCGGACGTGGTGATCACGTCGATCACGACCTCGTGCCGGGCCAGCGCGGCGAGGACCTGCGCGAGGAAGCCGACCTCGCCGAACATCCGGGTCGAGCTGATCTTGAGCACGACCTGCCGCTCGCGGTACGCGATGCTGGTCACGGCCGGGGACCCGGCGTCGGTGTTGAAGTCGATGACCGTGCCGGGGTGATCCGGCCGGTTCGTGTTGAGCACCCGCACCGGGATGCCCTTCTCCATGGCGGGCAGGAGCGTGGAGGGGTGCAGGACGCGGGAGCCGAAGAACGCGAGCTCGGCGGCCTCGTCGAAGCGCATCGTGGGGATGTTCCGGGCCGTCTTCACGACGCTCGGGTCGGCGGTCATCACGCCGTCGGTGTCGCTCCAGATCTGCGCCTCCTCGGCGCCGAGGCCCGCGGCGAGCAGCGTGGCCGTGAGGTCGCTCCCGTTGCGGCCGACGGTCGTGATCTCGCCGGCCTCGTTGCGGCCGACGAAGCCGGTGACGATCGGGACGACGCCCTCGGGGACGCGCTCGGCGAACATGGCCTTCACGCGGGCGTCGAAGCCGGGAAGCGGGCGCGCGCGGCCGAAGCTCGAGTCGGTGATGAAGCCGAGGTCCCAGACGTCGTAAGCGCGGGCCGGGACGCCGCTCCGCGCGAAGAAGTCCGCGATGCAGCGCACGGCCATGCGCTCGCCGAAGCTCGCGATGTAGTCGAGGCTCCTCGGGCTGAGCTCCTTGACGAGGCTGATGCCGCGCAGGAGATCCGCGATCTCCTCGTAGAAGGGGGCGAGGAGCTCGGGCGCGCAGCCGAGCGCCTCGGCGACGGCGCGCTGCCTGCTCACCGGGACGGAGGGGTCGTACTTCCCGGTGGCGGCGAGCTTGGCGGCGTTGATCAGCGCGTCGGTCATGCCCTTGTGGGCGGAGCTCACGACGACGGGGCGGCGGTCCAGACGCGCCCGGACGATGTGAAGGACCTTCTCGATCTGCGCGCGGCTCTCGACCGAGCTGCCGCCGAACTTCATGACGATCATGCGCGTGCCTCCATGGGCCTGCCGGCCCGGTGGGCGCAAAAGGATAGTCAGGACCGGCGGTTAGGCGAGCCCCGCCGACGTCTGACGCGCCGGGCTACGCCTCGGTCGCCAGCAGGGCCCGGAAGCTCTCGCGCTTCGTGAGGAGGAGCCAGCGGAGGTTCTTCATGAGCTTGCCCTGCTCCGACAGGGCCGCGTGGCTCAGGAGGACGAGCTCAGCCACGCTGATGCCCTCGCGCACGTCCTCCGCGGAGACCTTGACGCGGCCGTCCGCCGCGGCGCGGCAGCGGGCGAAGCGAGAGATGATGACGGTGGCGAGCGACAGGTCGAGGACCGCGGCCAGGAGGTGCCGGGGCGCCGAGAAGATGTGCCGGCGCTGGAGCACGAGGCGCAGGTAGTCCTTGACGAGGGTCCCCTCGTCGCCGGCGAGGAAGCGGTCGACCGTCCTCACCCGCTGGAGCTTGAACGGCCTGGGGATGAACAGCATATCGACGGTGCCGCGGCCGAGCATCCAGGCGGCCTTGTTGCCGAAGCTGCGCAGCGCGTGGAGCTCCGTCCACGAGGCCTTTCCGACGCGGTGGGCCTCCCGGACCCGCGACGGATAACAGAGGTTGCCGAGGAGATAGGCGAACAGCACCCGGGCGTAGAACGAGGGCTTCTTGCGGGGCTCGAGCGGCGCGGGCGCCTCGGCGCCGGCGAGCGCGAGGGCGGCGTCGATCGAGACGTCCGCGGCGCGCTCGGCGCCCGGGGGGAGGGCGCGCTCGAAGGCGGTCGTCCAGTCGTAGAGCCGCGCCAGGATCGCCGCCGGCGAGGCGTCGGTCGCGAGCTCGGCGTCCCAGCGCGCCACCGCGCGCAGGTACTGCGGCTGGGCGAGGATGACGCCGCCCAGCGTGGCGAGCGCCTTCGACATCCGCTCGGTGTCGCCCCGCTGCTGGAGCTTGTCCTTGAGCTGTCGGTCCACGGGCTCGCCGTAGTTGTCGCGGATCGACGGGCAGAGATGGGACAGCTGCGCGACGACGACGTCCTTCTCGTCGCGGACGAACCCGAACGGGAACGCCTGGCACGACCTGGGGATGTACTCGTGGCCAAACCGCTTCTGCATGCCGCAGAGCAGGTCGTCGTCGAGGAAGACGCACTGGAGCCGGCGGTCCTTCTCCCGCATGGGCAGGACGCCGCGCGCGATGACGAGCGCCCCCTCCTCCCCGGCTCGCTCCCGCACCCACGGCTCCTCGAGGTACCGCTTGGCCTCGTCGCTGCCGAAGCGGATGTTCCAGGGCAGCCGGCAGCAGCGAGCAGGGCAGTCGCGGCACGCGAACTTCTGATCCGGGGGAGAGGAGAGCTTCTCCGCCGGAAGCTTCGGGAGCTTCTTCGCCGGAGAGGCGTGCTTCGTCTTCGTCGCCATGGGGCGGCCGACGATACAACGCGACGGCGATCCGCGCCCGATCCGGCCGCGCCCTCCATCGACGTCCGCCCCCGCCCCGTCCCGACCTGCCGGGCGAAGTGAGCCGATCCGCTCAGGCGTGGCAGAACGCGACAGCCGGGAGGGCTACAGACAAAAATACAGCGCCGCCGGGGCCTCAGGGGGGCGAAGGCCGCGCCGGCGGCGCTGGCCTCCCATGAAGCACCGACCATGCCATCCGGAGGATCCCTAGAACCGGCCGAGAATTGCGGCAGTGCGTCGGGGACATCCCCGCCAGGTTTCGATTCTGAAACGCCGTGCTCTCAGCGTTGCACGATTGTAAGGACCATTGTCTTACCAACGTATTTCACCGCGGACGTAGCAATTACAGCTATTGCTGTATTTTTCTCCTGATGTGGCACGTACTGGCGTATTCCGTGCTACGAGCGCTGTACCCCCTACTAAGGAGAAACAAGATGCGACTTGCTCTTCCCCTGTCAGCGGTTGCAGCGATGTGCCTGTCGCTTGCCGCCTGCGGCGACGACGACCCGAGGCCGCAAGGGGCCACCTCCGGCACGGGTGGCGAAGGCGGCGACGGCGGCGACGGCGGCGACGGCGGCCAGGGCGGCGACGGCGGCCAGGGCGAGGGCGGCCAGGGCGGCGACGGCGGCGGCGGCGGCGCCCCGGAGGCGAAGGCGGACGGCGAGGCCTGCACGGCCAACGACGAGTGTCTCGGCGGGCTCTGCTTGACCGAGGAGTCGTTCGGCTGGGCGGGCGGCTACTGCTCTTCGCTCTGCGACGAAGATCTGCTGCCTTGCGAGGAGGGATCCGAGTGTCTGCCCCAGGGCACCTACTCGCTCTGCCTCAAGTCCTGCGCAGCTGCGGCCGATTGCGGGGGAGCGGGGCAGACCTGCGTCGACATGGACGGGGCTGGCTGGCAGATGTGCGTCGGCGGCTGCGACGCCGACGAGCAGTGCCAGGGCTCCTGCGACGACGACTCCGGGTTCTGCGTCGCCAAGGGCGAGACCTGCGACAACGGCAAGGACGACGACGGTGACGCCCTGCAGGACTGCGAGGAGCTCGACTGCTCCGTGCAGGGAGCGTGCGCCGATCGCATCGCCGCGGCGTGCACGGGGGCGACCGACGTGTCCGAGGGAGGGACGTTCACCGGCACGACCGAGGACGGCACCGACGTGTTCGGCGCGATCTGCTCGGACCTCTTCGGAACGTACGCCGCCGGCTCGGGCCTCAAGGAGAAGGTCTTCCAGTTCGTCGCGCCGGCGAAGGGCGTGGTCGGGTTCGCCGCGTTCTCGGACGATCCGGAGGGCGTATTCGACTGGTACGTCCGGAGCAGCTGCGACGACGCGACCACGCTGCTCGGCTGCGTCCAGGCGTTCGTGCCGGGCGACCCCCTCGTGGAGCTGCCCGTCGACGCCGGCGAAACGTACTTCATCTACATCGAGGCCCTGAGCGAGGCGGACGCGACGTACGAGCTCGAGGTGACCTTCGTGGAGCAGATCTGCGGCGATGGAGAGATCGTCGGCACGGAGGAGTGCGACGACGGCAACACCGTGGACGACGACGCGTGCAAGAACACGTGCGTGGTGAACGCGGAGGTCCTGTGCGCGAACGCCGTGGCGCTCACGGAGCTGGAGGCGGTGGGGGACACGTCCGAGGGCACGCAGGGCTTCACGGGGTCGTGCGGGGGCGCCGGCGGGGAGATCGTGTATCGGTACACCCCTTCGGCGAGCGGCGATGTGACGATCACCGCCACGCCGGAGGGCGACGCCGATATCGTCCTCTACGCGCGGACCGACTGCGCGGATCGGGAGAGCGAGCTCGCGTGCGCGGATGATCCGGTCGAGATCGGGTTCCCCGAGTCGATCACGGTGGCGGTGACCGCCGACACGCCGATCGACATCTTCGTCGACACCTACGGCCCGCGCTACGTCGGGCCGTTCACGCTGACGATCGCGCCGGCGGAGTGACCTGGAGCCGAGCGGCGGCGCCGCCGCCTCGATGTCGCGGCGCTGCCCGCGGGCGGCGCGCGTCGCCGGAAGAGACGCGAACCGGCCGTCCGGGAGGCTCGGCCTCCGGACAGCCGGGGAGCGCAGCAGGTGCCGCGGTCACTGCGGCGGGAGCGCGGCCTCCTGGTCCTTCATGCTCGGCGGGTCGACGACCTGGAGATCCATCGTCGCGACCTGGCCCGGCTTCACCGGCACGCCGCCACCGATGCTGGTCGACTCCACGTTGACGAGATAGGGCCCGGGCGGGAGCCCGGACGCGCGGTACGAGCCGTCCTCCGCGGTGACAGGGTGGTACATGACGAGCGCGCCGTCGTCCCCGATCGAGGTCACCAGCATGAGGCGAACCCCGGCGAGCGGCTTGCCGCCGACGGTGACGCGGCCGCGGATCTCCCCTTCGCCCTGGGGCGCAAAGGCGATGTCCCGCTCCACGGTCTTCCCCTCTTCGATCTCGACGCCAGCGATCATCACCTGCTCACCGCGCCGCAGCATCACGCGGATCCCGCCGGGCGGGACCTGCTCGAAGTGGAAGCGGCCCTCCGCGTCGCTCACCGTGTTGACGAAGCCGATCGGCCGGTGCATCAGCGTGACCCGGGCGCCGGCGATGGGCTTGCCGTCGGCGTCGCGCGCCACGCCGGAGAGGCTGCCGCCGGGCGACATCACGAGCTTCACCGGCGGGATGCCGTCGCAGCTCGAGACCTCGATCTCCTTCGAGCTCACGGCGTTGCTCCCGTCGTAGCCGCGGACGACGATCGTGCCCTTCGGGACGTTCGGCAGGCTGAACGAGCCGTCGTCCTCGGTCTGCGCCTGGGCTGCGGCCTCCATGGCGACGTTGCTCATCTCGCCGGCGACGAGCAGCGACTCGGCGTCGACGTACACGCCCGGCAGAGGGGCGCCGGAGGGGTCCACCGCGCGCCCGGTCAGGGTACATCCCTTCGAGAGGGTCAGCTCCATCTTCTCGACGTCCCCGGCGCGCAGCAGGGTGAGCGGGGAGAACGCCGGCGCGAAGTCCGCCGCCGTGGCCCTGACCATGAACTCCCAGGAGGGCAGCTGCTCGATGCGGAACGAGCCGTCCGGGCTCTCGAACGTGCGAGAGAACAGGGGCGGGGTCGCAGGGGTCTCCGCCGTGACGGCCGACAGGACGTCGATGGCGAAGCGCCGCACGGGCTCGCCGCGCTCGTCGAGCACGCGCCCCTCGATGACGCCGCTCTTCGGGAGGACGAGGCTCACCACCTCGCCGGGGTGCGCGGTGGTCGCCGTGGTCCCGTACCCCTCGACGCTCGCGCTCAGCTGATAGGTGCCGTCCGGGAGCGCGAGCTCGAACCGCCCGCCGTCGTCGCTCTTCACCGAGCCCGCCGTCGAGAGCACGTTACCGGCCACCTCGAAGGTCGACGCGACGACGGTCACGCCCGCGATGACGCTCCCGTCGGTGCTGTAGACATGGCCGCTGATCGTGGGCCGCGCCTGCGGCCGCTCTGCGGGCGCGGCGCCGCCGAGGAGCGCCCTGTTGCGATAGCGGGCGCGCTTCTCCACCCCGGCGGCCGGCGCCTTCCCGCCGGCGGTCTGCTCGCCGCTCGGACGCAGGGCGAGGAAGACGGCGACGCCGGCGAGGGCGGCGAGGAGAAGTCCGACGGCGATCCACAAGGGGCGACGCGAGGGGGTCCGTTGCGACGTACTCGGTTGCATCATTGTTCCTCCAGACAAGTTGACCTGGCTAGCGCTCTGCGCCGGACGCTCGGTGGAGGCGGAGAAAGAGAGAGGGGCCGCCGGCGGATGCCGGCGCCCCCTCTCGCTCCGCACGACGCGACCGTCGAGCGCCTCCCCGACCTGCCCGGGGCCGTTACTGAGGGCTTTCTGCAGGGAGGCTCACGCCGATCGGTCGAACGCCGGGCGCCGTCTCAGAGCCCGATGGAGACCGGTCTCAGGGGTGGCCAGGGCTAATGCTCGGAGTGAACGTGACGGGATAGGGCAACGACATCGGGGTATGATACTGGCACACGAGCTTTATCACGCCGTTCCAGTCGTCCTCCATCCCGACGCACGTGGCCAGGCGCGCCTTCTGATACCGTGAATCGATGCCGTAGCTCACCACCGGACCGGGCACGAGGCTGATGGCCCCGCCCGCGTACGAATAGGAGTTCGCCACGCAGTCCGGCATCCCCATCGTCGTCGTCTGGTGAATGAAGAGGTTGGCGAACGTGGCGGCCCCGGGCACCGCCGTGACCCCCCATCTGCCCGCGTAGATGCACCCGTCGTTGAACAGGTCGCCGACCTGCTCGGACAAAGCGAAGCCAGCCACACCGGCGGGAATCTTCCTGATACCGTTACTGATGGTCACACTGTAGCCGCAGTCCTCGCGGACGGCCATGGCGCTGCCAGAGACCGACATGACCGCCGCGAAAGCGAGCGCCCAACGAGCAATCTTCTTCATGAGAAATACCTCCGAGGAATCGAATCTGTGGTGAAGTTTGATGCAGATACCTATCCAGATCGTCACCCAAGGGATTCATGCCCCGGGGCCTGCGCCAGGGGAGTTATGGCCCGGCGGGCGCGACGCGCGTTGTCGTCGGCCCGTCATGGCCACGCTCCCGGAGGAACCCGCCCCGAGGTCATGACGCGAACAACAGGAGACTATTCTCCCCGCGCCCTCGCGCAAGAACTTTTGACTGGCATTCTTCCGCTCGAAAACGCGACGGAGATAGAACCAGGGAGAATACCGGCACTCCTCGACTATGCTCTCATACCCTCTGCCTCGAACGCACCCCATGGGCTCCCACATCCAGCCGAAGTATCACGCACCTGCGCCGCGAGAGGCGCTGTGCGACGGCGCTGCGAAGAGCGGTCCAGGCCGCGTATGGCGGCGGGAGCGCCCGCGCGGGCGCGCGAGGAAGGAACACGCGGAATGCGCGCGAACGCTCGCGCTCGACTCCCGAGGATGCTTGTGGGTCCTGACCCCTCATGCGACGCCGATGAGCACCGCGGAGCCACACGGCGGCGCGGCGCGACGGAGCGCGGCAGTCTCGCGATGATGGGATATCGAGACATCGAGTCGCCGCGGCGGGCCGGGTTCGTCCCGGCCTCCCGGCGGCGCCCGGAGCGGGCGCGCCGCGTCTCGGCTGGACGTGGGCGCGGCGATCCCGGACGCGCGGGGGGGCCGCGCGTCAGCGGATCGTGACGGCCAGCCGGTAATCGAAGAGGGCCGCGGAGCGCGACGCGCCCGACGCGGCGCGGACGCGGAGGAAGTACGTTCCCGCCGGGAGCGCGTGCGCGCCGGGGTGGCGCGGGGCGTCGCCGGTGCCGTCGAGGAGCGAGCAGCGCCCCCGGCCGCCGTCGTCGTCGTCCGCGATGAGCGCGCCCTCGGCGTCGAGCAGCGAGAGGCGGCTGTCGATCTCGAGCGACTCGCACGCCTCCGCGCCGCCCTCGACGATCTCCGCGCGGATCGAGCGGCCCTCCGGGAGATCGACGGCGTAAACGTCGAAGTCGTCGGTCGTCCGCGCGCCGGCGATGAAGACGTCGGTGCCGATGGGCCCATTCGCCTCGGCGGTGGTGCCGTTCGGCTCGTCCTCGGCCCCGGCGGGCTCGAGGATCTTCACCTGGAGCAGGTAGAGCGGGATCGCCGCGCCGCCGTCCCGCGCCGCCGCCTCGATATCGTATTCACCGGCGGGCAGCGCCACGACGAGCGCCGAGCAGCCGCCGATGCCGCCCGCGTACTCGGCGTCGGAGAGCCCCTCGTCGGTCGCGACGAGCGCCCCCTCCGCGCCCAGCACGCGGAGGGTCGTGCGGATATCCCCCTCGCAGCCCGCGGCGGTGCCGTCGAAGACCTCGAGGCGCACGACCGAGGCGACAGGCAAGCTCATGTGAAAGACATCCCTGTCGCCCGCGGCGAGGCTCGCCGCGACGAGCGCGTCGCCCTCGATCACGAGATCGCTCGCGACGGCCTCTCCGGGGGTGTCGTTCGGCTCGATCTCCGCGGTCACCGCCTCGAGCTGACAGGCGGCGCTGCACCCGTCGCCGCCCGCGGCATTGCCGTCGTCGCACCCCTCCGGCGCGTCGCGGAGGCCGTCGCCGCAGACCGCGATCCGCTCGCAGCGCGGGCCGCAGAGCGCGCCGCCGTCGCACTCCTCCGCGCCCTCCCTCACGCCGTTGCCGCACGAGGCGTCGAGCGAGACGCGCAGCGTGTAGCGCGCCCCCGGCAGCTCGGGGAAGCCGCGGACGCGGACATAGTACGTCCCCGGCGCGAGGCGGCGCGCCGCGGCGCCGCCCGGGCTCGTCGAGTCGATGAGCGAGCAGGCGCCCACGCCGCCGTCGTCGTCGGACGCGAGCACGGTCGCGCCGTCCGCCGCGAGGAGCGCGAGGGCGGTGTCGATACCGTCGGCGCAGCGGTCGGGGCCGCTCGAGTCGAAGGTCTCGAGCCGGAGGTCGGCGATGGTGGTGAGCCGCAAGGCGAAGAGATCGACGTCGCCCTCCGGCTCGATCGCGCCGGACACGAGCGCTCCCGGCGCCACGGCGCCGTTCTCGTCGGCCTCGGCAGGGGTCGAGTTGGGCTCGACCTCGGCCGTCGCCCCCTCGAGCCGGCACGCGGCGTCACAGCCGTCCCCGCCGTCGGTATTGCCGTCGTCGCAGACCTCGGGATCGTCGATGAGGCCGTCGCCGCACACCGGGATGCGCTGGCACGCAGGCCCGCACGCGGGGCCGCCGTCACACTCCTCCAGGCCCTCGACGCGGCCGTCGCCGCAGACGGCCGTCGTCCGCGCGCGCAGCGTGTAGCCGGGGATATAGCCGCTGCCGTAGTCCTCGACGCGCACGAGATACGTGCCCGGCGCGGGGATGGCGGCCTGGATACGGGAGCACGCGTCCTCACCGCCGTCGTCGTCCTCCGCCATCACGGCGCCTTCCGGCGAGAGGAGCTGCATCACCGTGTCGACATCGCGGCACGAGCGCGGGCCGCTCGTGTCGAACGTCTCCAGATCGAGGTCGGCCACGCGGGGGACCTCGACGGCGAAATAGTCGATCTCGCCCGGCGGATTGATCGACGCGGTGAACAGCGCGCCCGCCGCGGTCGCCTGCCCCGCGGTCGCCTGATCCGGCGCGTCGTTCGGCTCGATCTCCGGGAGCGTCCCCTCGAGCTCGCACGCGGCGCTGCAGCCGTCTCCGCTCTCGGTGTCGCCGTCGTCGCACGTCTCGGCGCCGTCGACCACGCCGTCGCCGCACACCTGGATGCGCGCGCACTCCGGGGAGCACCCCTCGCCGCCGTCGCACGCCTCGGCCCCCTCGACCACGCCGTCGCCGCAGAGCGCGGTGAACACGACAAGCAGGTTGTAGCCGGGGATCGTGGCGTCGCTGGAAAACTCCTCGACGGCGACGTAATACGTGCCCGGCTGGAGCTGGGTCGCCCACGGGGCGACGCTCGCGTCGATGAGCGAGCAGGCCTCGGGGCCGCTGTCGTCGTCGCTCGCCAGCACCGTCGCGCCGTCCACGTCGAGCAGCCGAAGGAAGGTGTCGACCCCCTGAACGCACGCGCTCAGGCTCCCTGGGCTGAACGTGGCGAGCAGGACCTCCGCGACGCTCGGCACCTCGAAGGCGAAGACGTCGACGTCGCCGAGCGGCGCGATCGCCCCCGAGACGAGCGCGTTCGGCCGGAGCGCGGCGCGCTGGTCGGCCTCCGCCGCGGTGTCGTTCGGCTCGACCTCGGGGAGCGGGGTGTCCAGCTCGCACGCGGCGCTGCAGCCGTCGCCGCCGACCGTGTTCCCGTCGTCGCAGAGCTCCGGGCCCTCGAGCGCGCCGTCGCCGCACACCGAGGTGTCCAGCGTGAGCGAGAGCGTGTAGTCGAAGGTCGCGGGCTCCGCAGCAGGGGAGATCTGCACGCTGACGAGGTATTCGCCGGGACTCAGCTTCTCCAGCACGAGGTGCGAGCAGTAGTTGCCTTCGTCGATATCGTCGTGGTCGGCGATCGTCTCGAGCGTCCCATCGACGATCGTCACGTAGGTATCGACGCCGAGCGAGCTGCACGTCGTGCCCAGCGGGCCGTCGAGCGTCGCTGCCTCGAGGCGCCCGAGCGCGCCGTCGGGGACGGTCACCGAGAACACGTCCACATCGCCTTCGGGATCGATGAACGCGCGGATCCGGCCGTCCGGCGCGATGGCAAAGGCGTCATTGGCCGACGCGAAGCCGTCGTTCGGCTCGACCTCGCACCCGGGCTCCACCTGACAGGCACGCGAGCAGCAATCGCCGTCCTCGTTGCCGCCGTCATCGCACGTCTCCGCGCCGCCCAGCGCGCCGTCGCCGCACCCGGCGGTGCACGCGCTCGGCGACCCGGCGCAGGCGAACCCGGGCTCGATCGCGCAGCCCGGATCGCACCCGTCGCCGGCCGTCCGATTCCCATCGTCGCACGCCTCGGCGGGCGCCCCGACAGCCCCGTCGCCGCACACCCCGCCTGGCGCGCCGCCGGCGCCGCCGCTGCCGGCCTCGCCGCCGGCGCCGGCCTCGCCGCCGGCGCCGCCGCTGCCGACCGCGGGCTCATCGATCTTGCTGCGGTCGACGGCGACGAGCAGCTCGCACCCGATCAGGGCCGGAGCCCCCAGACCGAGGAGCAACGGGAGCGCGGTCCTGCGATGAAAAATCATGGGGGCTCGGCCTCAGCTCGGCGCGATCGCCGACATCATGGCGATCGCGGCCAGCACGTTAGGAGCGCCGCAGGCTCGCCGCGGCGCCGTGGCCGGCAGCAGACCCAAGCCCCACCGTTGCGTCAAGGGACAGCGCGCGCCGAGCGTCAGTACGTCACGGTGACCGTCGTGCGCAGGTATTCGTCGCTGTCGATCTGGGAGAGCATGAAATGCGCGACGTCCTCGCGAGAGATGGTGGGACCAGCAAAGAAGTAACCGCCCATCGACAGGTGATCGGCGCTGGCGCGGTAATCCTTGGTGAGCCGTCCGTCCGTGAGCTTGGGCGGGCGCACGACGGTCCAGGCCACATCGCTCTGGCGGACGGACTCTTCCATGCGCTGCATGTCGGAATACCGGTTGCGGAGCAGCGGCTTCAAAAGGACGCGGAACCACAGCGCGCTCTGCTGATCCTCGCCGATGCCCGCCGAGGTGACGGCGATCAGGCGGCGGACGCGGTGCTCCTTCATCGCGCGGAGGACGTTGGCGATGCCCTCGGAGTAGACGCGCGTCGGGCCCACGCCGCGCGACCCGACGGCGGAGAGGACCGCGTCGTGGCCGGACACGGCGCGCGACACCTGCTCGGCATCCATGATGTCGCCCCGGAGCGCGCGCAGCCGCTCGTGGTGCGGGACAGGGATGCTGGCCGGCGTGCGCGCGAATGCGGAGACCTCGTGGCCAGCCTCCAGGCCCTGACGGACCAGCGCGGCGCCCGTGCCCCCAGTCGCCCCCAAGATCAGCAGTCTGCTCATGTACCGCCAGCCTACCCGGTCTGCCGCGGCGGGTTCAATACGCGCGACTCACCTTACGCATGCCCCCCGAATCTCGTTCTGCGTTGTGGAGCGATGCGCGCGCGCCGCCCTGGGCGGGACGCCGGCCTCATCCGTCGAGCGCCGCCGGGGATCCGGGGGAGCGGTGCTCCGCCGGTCAGGCGCCGAGCCGCAGCCCCACGACCACGCCGTGGTGATCCGAGCCGGAGAACGGCGCCCGCTCGCAGCGCGTGATCGTCCACCCCTCCCCCGGTTGAACGAAGACATAGTCGATGCGGCGCAGCGGGAGGCCCGCCGGCCAGGTGCCGCCGGCCTCGCCGGGGTGCGTCTGCGACCAGGCGTCGAGCCAAGAGCCCTCTCCGGCGCTCGCCTGGAGGTAACAGACCGCCTCCTCGCTCGGGAGCGCGTTGAAGTCGCCCATCAGCACGGCGCCGAGGCTCTTCGACTTCTCGCGCTCGCGCGCGGCGAAGCTCACGAGCTCGCGCACGGTGCGCGCCCGCGCGCGCTTCGACAGCGAGAGGTGCGTGACGAGCACGTCGATCACCGCGCCCGCGCGCCGGATCGCGGCGCGCAGGACGACGCGCTGGCTGTCGCGCTCGAACGGGTCGTCGCGATCGAGCGTGAGCGCCTCCACGGAGTGGTCGAGCACCTCGATGTCGTCGCGGCAGAGCAGCGCGACCCCCTCGCACTCGCCGCCCGCGGCGACCCGCCCCGGCGCGAACCAGGCCCGGTATCCGCCGACGAGCCGCGAGAGCTCGCCGGCCTGGCCGAGGTCGCCGCTCGCGCCCTGCGCGTGCACCTCCTGGAGCCCGATGATGCAAGGGCGCAGATCGCCGATGAGCCGGGCCAGCATCGCCCGGCGCCGCTCCCAGAGGGCGACTCCCCCCCAGATGTTCTGGGTCAAGATGACGAGGTCGCGATCCTGGCTCAAATGCCTCCTCCTCGGGCGTCAGTCCGGGGACGTCTTAACCAGCTTGTCGAGGAGGCTCAAGGCCCCGTGAGCGAGCCAGTCCCCGGCCTTGGCCGGGAGCGACCGCTCCGCGAGCGTGCCCCGGGTCACCGGCCGCGAGCCCGCCCTGTCCCTCGAGAACAGGTCCGCCACCTGCGCGACGAACTCCGGATCGAACACGAAGAGGTTCACCTCGTTGACGGCGCTCAGGCTGCTCGGGTTCGCGTTGAACGTGCCTATCGTGCACCAGTCGTCGTCGATGAGCGCGAACTTCGAGTGCATGACGTCCCGCTGGTACTCGAAGAGCTTGAAGCCCCGATCGAGCCACGCGGCGTGCTCGGCGCGCGCGGCGCGCTGGATGATGGGCAGATCCGTCTCGCCGGGGAGGATGATCTGGACGTCGACGCCGCGCGTGGCCGCGTCGACGAGATCCTTGAGCATCCCGGCGGGCGGGAAGAAATAGGCGTTCTCGATCCAGACGCGCTCCCTCGCCCGCCGGATCGCCTCGCGGTAGCGGCCGTAGACCCGCGCGTTGTCGTCCGGCGTGTCCGCGACGAGCTCGAGATCCGGGTACTTGCGCCCGGTCGCGTAGTCGCGCAGCCCCTCGGCGCCGCCGTCGGCCTCGCGCCAGCGCTGCTCGAAGAGGAAGGCGAAGTCTTCGACGCAGGGGCCCTCGAGGCGCATACAGACGTCGTGCCACCCCTTGCCGCCGCGCCGCTCGGGGAGCCACTCGTCCCCCCACGCGGCGCCGCCGGTGTAGGCAACCTCGTCGATCACGATGACGCGCGAGTGATCCCGCGGCAGGAGCCCACCGCGGCCGAGGCTGGACGCCATCGGGCGGTAGGCGCGGACCTCGATGCTGCGGCGCCGGAGCTCGTCGAAGAACGGGGCGTCGGTCTCGTGCGAGCCGAGCGGATCGTAGAGGAGCCGCGCGCGCACGCCGCGCGCCGCGGCCCGCCCCATGACGTCCGCGAACGCGCTCCCGAGCAGGTCGTCGCGGTAGATGTACGTCTCGATGTCGACGCGCCGCTCTGCGCGCTCGACGTCGCGGAAGATCGAGCCCAGCACCGCCTCCATGCCCGGCAGGAGGGTGAGCGCGTGGTGCGCCGTCAGGATGGGGCCGACGGGCTTCGGCGCGCCTGCGCCGGCCGGGCCTCTGGGCGGCTCGCCCGGCACGGGCGAGCTGCGTCCGTCGCCGACGGGGCTCAGCAACCGGCGGTCACGGGAGATCATCGGCGGAGTGTGGAGGATGCGCGGGAGAAGGCGAGCGCTACCGGGCCCGCCGGCGCTGCGCCGCGCGCGGGCGCAGCGGGCGGGCGCGCTCGCTCACTTGAGGGAGAGCGGGCCCTCGCCGGCCGCGGCGCCGCCCTTCATCTCGTGCGTGTTGGGATCGTACTTCGAGGTGCACTTGGCCATCACGAGGCTCGCCTCGAAGTTGCCGTCCTGCTGGAGCGTGCCCTCGACGGTCACCTGGACGCCGCCGCCCTTCACGTCGCGGAAGGTGTCGGGGATGACGCACTGGGCGTAGCGCACGGGCAGCGCCGCCTGCGTGCCGTGGATCTCGAAGCGGTACTCGCAGGGGGTGTCGCGCTTGGCCAGCGTGCCGGGCACGAGCTCGCCCTCGACGCGGACCTTGCGGCCGGCGAGCTTGTCCTTGGAGGCGAGCAGCTGATCGACCGGCGTCGCGTAGACGGCCGCTTCCTTGAAGCCGACGAGGAACAGGGCGACGAGCGCGCCGACCATGACGAGCAGCGTCGCGAGCAGGCCGACGCTGCGCGACGGGCGCCTTGTCGGCGGGCTCGCCGCGGCCGGCTTCACCACCGCGGGCGTGTCCTGCTGCTCTACGAGAGACAGCGCCTGGGCCAACTCTTCATCCAGCTTCTTGCTCATCGTGGAACCCTTCAGGCACAGGCTAGCCCGCGCTCCACGACCGGTCGAGCGCCACCTGCACGCCCCCGCGCCCGGGCGGCGGCACCCCGAGGGTTCGGACAGCCCTACCGGACTTGTCCCTCGCGAGCGTACTGCACGAACCGGCGCGCCTGCTCGCGGAGCGTCGAGACGCTCGCGGTGTCGTCGGTCGTGAAGAGCACGCGGATCCCGTCCGCCGCCTCGACGACCCTGCCGTGCGCGCCAGCGCGGGCCATGTCGAACAGGCGACAGCGCGCCTCGCCGTCCTCCGGCGACGGCTGCTCCTCCTGGTCGAGCGCGGCGAGGTGCGCGTCGAGCCGGCGAGAGAGCCGCTCGAGCGACGTCGCGGTGGCGCCGGGGACCGGCGTCAGCACGATCTGCACGCCGCCCGGGATGTCCTGCGCGCTGACGCTCGTCGACGCGGAGATCTCCTCGCAGAGCTCGCGCTCGCCGCGGTCGCCCGGCGCGCCCTGGCCCTGCCGCTCGCCCGGCGCGCCCTGGCCCTGCCGCTCGCCCGGCGCGCCCTGGCCCTGCCGCTCGCCCGGCGCGCCCTGGCCCTGCCGCTCGCCCGGCGCGCCCTGGCCCTGCCGCTCGCCCGGCGCGCCCTGGCCCTGCCGCTCGCCCGGCGCGCCCTGGCCCTGCCGCTCGCCCGGCGCGCCCTGGCCCATCCGGCCCTGCTCCGCGGGGCTCCGCCCGAGCTCGCTCGAGCCCGAGGGCAGCGGCGCGTGCCCGGGCGCGGCGCCCGGCGGCTGTCCCTCGGCTGCGTAGGGCATCTCGGACTCGAACGTCGGCGTCCTGCCGATCGGCTGGGCCGGCCGCCGCTCGCCGCCGCACCCGGAGGAGACGAGCGCGAGGAGCGCGGCGGCGCCCAGAGTTACGTGCATGCGATGAATCGACGCGTTCATGGAGGCCTCCTGGCTTTTCTCCACCCGGCCGGGCTGCAGCCGCCGTGCCCGCGGGCGCGCGCCCCGCGGCGATCGCGCCCTGTACAGAGCGGCACCGCGGTGCACGCTCCGGCCTGCGTGCCCCCCACGGCGCGCGGCGCGCGCGCCTGGCGACGATCGCCGGCCCATCTGCGCTAGGCTCGGCCGCCGCCCCCTCCCGGCCGCGCCGCGAGGGAGGCCGAGCGCGCGAAGCATGCGACGTCCCCGATCGCCCCTCTCCCTCCTCGCTGCCCTGCTCGTGCCGTTCGCCTGCGGCGCGGGCGCGTGCTCCGGCCGCCCGATGACGGCGGCGCCCGCGCCCGCCGGCACGGCGGCGCGCGCCCCCGCCCGCGGGCCCGCCGCCTCCGCGGCGCCGCCGCCGGCCGACGCCGCGGAGGCGGCCGACGCCGCGGCGCAACCAGGGCGCACCCCGCTCGGCGCGCCGCCGCTCGAGCCGCTCGCGTTCACCGTCGAGCCGTCGCTCGACGGCCGCTCGGTGGTGTTCGTCTCCAAGACGTCGTCGGACCGGTTCGGCTGGGTCAGGCGCCTCGACGCCGCGACCGGCGAGCTCGGGCCGCCGCTCCCGCTCGTCGACGAGGACCTCGCCGGCGCCCTCTCCTCGCCCAGCGGGAGCACGACGCTGCTCACCTCGCAGGACGGCGAGCTCTGCGCGACGACGTTCCTCCCCGGCGAGATCTCATCCGCGTCCCGCGCGTGCGCGAGGGCCCGCGCGCACGCGGCGGCGGCCGTGGGCGAGCGCGTCGCGCTGATCGAGCTCGAGATCGCCGATCCCGCGAAGCGCGACGTGGCCGCGAAGGCGCAGCGCGCGGCGCGCGAGCGCTCGGCCGCGGCGAAGCCCGCCCGCAAGGCGCCCGCCCGCAAGGCGCCCGCGGCGAGGCGGCCCGAGAAGGCGTCCGGCGCGCGCGGCGCGCCGGCCGAGAAGAAGAAGCGCGGCGCGGATCGCGGGCGCGAAGGCCGGCCCAGGAAGGCCCCGCGCGCGGCGCCCCAGCCGAAGCGGCCGGATCCGCTGCCCGAGGTCGAGGTGCGGATCCGCTGGTTCTCGCCGGCCGAGGGGATCGCGACGACGTCGTCCCCCACCGGGCTGCGGTTCCGGCCGCCGCTCGACGGCATGGGGCTCATCGACGCCGGCGCGAGGCCCGGCGCGATCGACCTCCTCTACTACGCGGCGAGCGCGAAGAAGACGAGCACGTCATGGCTCGGGAGCGCGCAGATCGCCTTCGCGTCGCTCGGCGAGGACGGCAAGCTCGACGCGAGCCGGCGCGCCGTCGTGGCCGAGGGGGACCTCGACTACGGCGCGCTGCGCGGCCACGTGGATCCGCGCCTCGCGACGGCGAGCGCGGGCGCGGTGGCCGTCGACGTCACCGGCCGCAACGGGGCCTGCCAGGCGACGCGCGTCGCGCCCTCGCTCCAGCGGCTCCCGGCCGGCGCCGCTCCCAGGGCGGTCTGCGCCGTGGATCCGGCGCGCCTCGCGGACCCGACGCCGCTCGCGCCGGCCGAGATCGGCGCGCTCGAGCGCATCGCCGCGAGCGGCGCCCGGCGCGCCGCGGGGCAGCCGGCGTACGATCCGGGGCTCGCCGTGTGGGCGGGCGATCGCGCCTACTTCCAGACGATCGCCGGCGAGCTCTTCTCGGCCTCGCGCGCCGACGGGCAGCCGCGCCGCGAGCCGGACCCGTTCCCGGCGCGGCGCGCGCGCCTCGCGTGGGGCGCGTTCGCGGCGGACGGCGAGGGGCTCGCCCTCGCCGCGGGGCAGCTCCACCGGCTCGACGCGCGCGGCCAGATCTCCGCGTCGGCCGCGCCGGCAGGCCTCGGCGCCGCGCCGCCCGGGGGCGCGCCGGGCACGCCGATCGACGAGCCGGAGCGCCCCGCCGACCGGCGGCGCGCGGCGCGCATCGGCGCGTCCTGGTGGCTCGCGAGGACCGACGTGGTGCGGCTCGCGCCCGAGCCCCTCGTGGTGCCCGCGCTGCGGGGGCGCGCCCACGAGGGCGGCGCGACGCTCGTCGGCGGCCGCGAGCGGGGGCTCTTCCTCGAGGTGCTCGGCGATCGGCTCCAGATCACCGGGATCGACGCCTCGGGCGCGCTCACCGCGCCGGGAACGCAGGCCGCGCTCGCGCGCATCGAACCGCGCGCGCCCCGCGCCGCAGCGGCGCCCGCCGTGGCGATCGCGTCGCCGGTGCGCGCGGGGTTCGACGCGTGCGAGCGGCGGGGCGGCGGGGCCCTCGTCGCCGGCGTGAGCGCCGGCGATCCGCGCAAGGTCGTGGCGCTCTCGATCGACGCGCTCGGCCGGCCCGGCCCCGCGCGCGAGGCGTCGCTGCCGCTCGCCGAGGGCGACTCCACGGTGCGGCTCGTCGCCCTGCCCGAGGGAGGCGCGCTGCTCAGCGACGCGGCCCGGAGCCACGTGGTCTGGCTGGACGACGACGGCGCGGAGCTCGCGTCGCAGCCGTGGCCGACGGACGACACCGGCGCGCTCTGCGTCGACGGGCAGCCGGCGCGGCGCGCCGTCCCGGCGCCCTCGCCGGGCGCCTTCGTGACCGTCCCGGAGCTCGCGGCCCCCGGCGCCTGCGTGGCGGGCGACGTCGTCTGGGCGGCCGACGGCAGCCTGCGGTGGTTCGGGAGCGCGGTGCGCGGGCTCGACGCGCAGGCCGAGGCGGGCGTCGCGCGCCCCGCGCTGCCGGCGGCCGCGGGCGCGGCGGCGCGCCCCGCCGCGGGGCCGCCGACGGAGGCGCCCGCCCCCGCGCTGCCGGCCGCGCCCGCGTGCCCCTCGGACATGGTCGCGATCGCGGGCGGCCGCTTCTGCATCGATCGCTTCGAGGCGATGCTCGTCGACGGCGCCACCGGACAGGCGCTCTCGCCCGACTACCCGTCGACCCCGAACCTCCTCGAGATCACGCTCGCCGAGTGGTCGACCGGCCGGCGGCGGATCGGCGACGTCCACGCCCGCGCCTTCCCGCTGCCGCTGCTCCCTGGCTGGCAGCGCGGCCGGCCGACCGCCGCCTTGGCCCGCTCCCGGTCCGGGGTGCGGCCGAGCGGCTACGTGACCGGGCTCGTCGCCGAGAGCGCCTGCGCGGCCGCGGGCAAGCGGCTCTGCTCGGTCGACGAGTTCGTCACGGCGTGCCGCGGCGAGGACGACACCCTGTACCCGTACGGCGACACGTTCGAGGAGGGGGCGTGCAATGTCTTCCGGCCGGCGCACCCCGCCGCCCTGCTCCACGGCAACGCGTCGATTGGCCACCTGGATCCCCGGCTCAACCGCGTGCGCAGCGCCCGAGAGCCCCTGCTCCGCGAGACGGGCGGGAGCCCCCGGTGCCGGAGCCGCTGGGGCAGCGACGCGGTCTACGACCTCGTGGGCAACCTCGATGAGTGGGTGAACGAGCCGGGCGGCGCGTTCGCCGGCGGCTTCTACGCGCGCTCGACCCGGGCGGGCTGCGAGGCGCTCATCACGGCCCACCCGAGGAGCTACCTCGATTACTCGACCGGCGTCCGCTGCTGCCAGGACGGCCCCGCGGCGACGGCGACAGAGTCGGAGTCGCTCGAGGCGGCGCCCCCCGGCTCACCGGTGGGGCCGAGCGGGCATCTGCCGGAGCATTCCGGTCACGGCGAAAGCGGCGGAGATCACGAGGAGCACGTTGAGCCAGCCGTCCTCGGGCAGAACGCCGAGCACGCCGAGCAGCCACATCAGCAGCGACACTAGCACCACGCTCCAGAGCACCACGTCGGTCCAGCGTTTCATACGGCCCCTTTCGAGAGGGTTCGCCCGAGGACGAAGCGAATCGCGTGCCACGCCGTCGCGGTCGCGCGCTCCCGCGTGCTACGTTCGGCGGTGATGAGCGCGTCATCCTCCGCCATGGAAAGCGACCTGGAAAACCCGACGGAAGAGCACCGGATGCTGCGGCAGATGGTGCGGGATTTCGCCCGTGAGGTCGTCGAGCCGCAGGCCGACGAGCACGACCGGAGCGCCTCCCTCAACGTCCTCCTGATGCAGCGGCTGGGCGAGCTCGGCCTGCTCGGCGTGACCGTGCCCTCCGAGTACGGAGGCGCGGGCATGGACGCGCTCGCCGCCGTCATCGTCCACCACGAGCTCGCGAAGAGCGATCCCGGGTTCACGCTCGCGTATCTCGCCCACGCGATGCTGTTCGTGAACAACTTCTTCCACGCCGGGAGCGACGAGCAGCGCGCGCGGTACCTGCCGAAGGTGCTCTCCGGCGAGTGGATCGGCGCGATGGGCATGACCGAGCCCACGAGCGGGACAGACGTGCTCGGCATGAAGACGTTCGCCCGGCGCGACGGAGACCGGTACATCCTGAAGGGGCGCAAGGCGCTCATCACGAACGCCCCCGAAGCCAAGATCTTCCTGGTCTACGCGACCATCGAGGGCAGGATCACGACCTTCGTGGTGGAGCGCGGCTTCCCCGGGTTCTCGACGGACGAGAAGACGCCGAAGATGGGAATGCGCGCCAGCACGATGAGCGAGCTCATCTTCGACGACTGCGTCGTGCCCGCCCGGAACGTCCTCGGCCAGGAGGGCGGCGGGATCCGCAACATGATGAGGAACCTGGAGCTGGAGCGCCTCACCCTCGCTGCCATGAGCCTCGGAATCGCGGATCGCTGTCTGGACATCATGATCCAGTACGCCGGAGAGCGGAGGAGCTTCGGAAAGCCGATCGCCGAGCACGGGCAGATCCAGCGCTACATCGCGGAGAGCTACGCCAAGACCGAGGCGGCGCGCGCCCTCATCTACTCGGTGGCGCGCAACGTCAGCCCCGACCGGAGAAACCGCCTCGGGACGGACGCGGCGAAGCTCTTCGCGGCGCCGGTGGGCAAGGAGGTGGCCGACAACGCCATGCAGGTGCTCGGCGGCTGGGGGTACTGCACCGAGTACAAGGTGGAGCGGTTCTTCCGGGACGCCAAGCTGCTCGAGATCGGCGGCGGCACGCTCGAGTCCCATCAAAAGAACATCACGCGAGAGCTGATCGGCCGCATCACCTGACCCCGCACGCCGCGCGGGCCCGCTCGCCCGGCGCCGGCGCGCGTTCGTCGGAGACGGATCCCCGGGCGAAGGGCGATGTCGCCGGCGGCGGTCGGGGCGTATCGTGGCGACTCGCTGCCAGGCGGCGCGGGGGGCGATGAGCTCCTGTCACGCCCTGGTTGCGAAAAGGCAGCGCTGGTTTTGCGGTCCGGCCATCGGGACGCCACGCGCCTCGTCCAGCATCGTCATCCATGGATTGGGGAGCTCTGGCGACGGTCGCGCCGACGGCGCTGTCATCTACCATCTATGCGACGCTCCAGGCCTCGTTCCTCTTGAGGATCGCCCGGCACCGCCTCGAAGCGGCGCACGACGCGCCGCGGCCGCTCGCGGCGCCCCCGGTCGTCAGCATCCTCAAGCCTGTCGCGGGCGTCGATGACGAGCTCGCCAGCAACCTCGACTCCTTCGCCCGCCTCGATTACCCCTGTTACGAGCTCGTCTTCGGCGTCGCCTCGCGCGAGGACCCGGCGGTGCCGGTGATCCAGGCCTTCATCGAGGCGCACCCCGAGGTGAAGGCGCGGCTCTGCGTGACGGACCCGAGCGAGGCGTTGAACCCGAAGGTGGCGCAGCTCCTCGAGCTCACGCGCAGGGCGGAGGGCAGCGTCCTCGTCATCTCGGACGCGAACGTGCGTGTTCGCCCGGACTACCTCCGCACGCTCCTGTCGCGCTTGATGCGGCCCGGCGTGGGGCTCGTCTCGAGCCTGGTCGCGGGCACGGGGGAGCGCACGCTCGGCGCGGTGGTCGAGAACGCGCAGCTCGGGGCGTTCATCGCGCCCGGGATCGTCGCCGCCGCGGAGCTCGCGGGGCGGTCGATCAGCGTGGGCAAGTCGATGGCGATGCGGCGGGCCGATCTCGAGCGGGTCGGCGGGCTCGAGAGCGTGGGCAACGTGCTGGCGGAGGACGACGTGCTCGGGCAGCGCTTCAGCGCGCGCGGGTTCGTGGTCGATCTGTGCCTGGATCCGATCGAGAACCGCAACACGAGCTGCTCGCTCATGCGCACGCTGGATCGGCACACCCGCTGGGCGAAGATGCGGCGCGCGCTCGTCCCGCGCTGCTTCGCGGTGGAGCCGTTCAACTCGCCGCTGCTCATCGCCTGGCTGACGTTGCTGCTCAGCCCGACGCGCCTCGCCCTGGAGGTGTGGCTGATCGCCTGGGCGCTGCAGAGCCTCGGGACGTTCCTGGCCCTGAGGGCGCTGCGGCCGGCGCGCTCCAATCTGCTGCTCGTGGCCGCGGAGCCGCTCCGCACGCTGTGCTGGTTCTTCTGCTGGCTGAACGCCTACTCGAGCCGGCGGGTCGCCTGGCGGGGAAACGCGTTCTACATCGGGGCCGGGTCGGAGCTGGTGGCGGCGGACGAGCCGTCCTCGGTGCGGTCGCCGGCCCGGTGACGCGCGGAAGATACGCCAACCGCTCTAGAGGTGAACGGAGAGGACACCGATGGCGGCGCCGGCCAGGATGAGCCAGAGCGAGCTCACGCGGTAACGGACGAGCAGGAGCGTTGCCACGAGGGCCAGAGCGCCGGTGAGCCAGTCGACCAGC
Organism: Sorangium sp. So ce834; assembly: GCF_051521425.1. Classification (NCBI taxonomy): domain Bacteria; kingdom Pseudomonadati; phylum Myxococcota; order Polyangiales; family Polyangiaceae; genus Sorangium; species Sorangium sp. So ce834. The sequence goes on along the minus strand of NZ_CP150351.1, from coordinate 13,777,579 downwards.
GCCGCCCGGGCGAGGCGGTAGGAGACGACCGCCATCAGCGCGAGCGACGCCGCGTTCACGCCGTCCAGGAAGGCCGACGCCACCGCGGAGCGGCGGACGCGGGGGATCAGCGGGCCGCTCAGCGCGACGAAGAAGAACGCCGGGAGGAAGATGCCCAGCGTGGCGACAAGGGCGCCCGGGCCACGGCCAAGGAAATACCCGATGAACGTCGCCGTCGTGAAGACGGGGCCGGGCGTCACCTGGCCGACCGCCACCGCGTCGAGCAGCTGCGCCTCGGTCATCCAGCCGTATCGCTCGACGAGATCCGCGCGAAGAAACGCGAGGAGCACGTAGCCGCTCCCGAAGAGGACCGAGCCCACCTTGAAAAAGAACAGGAACAGCGGCAGGAGCCCGAACGGCACGCCCGCGGCCGCGGCCGTCGCGGCGCCGCCGGCGAGCGGGAGGACGAGGCCCGCCACGCCGGGCGACGAGCCCTGAGGGCGCCCGGCCGCGAGCCGGAACGCCACCGCGAGCGCGCCGGCGCCGGCCAGGATCGCGAGCTCGTGGACGCCGAGCAGGCTCGCGCCCGCGCAGAGCGCCGCGAGGCCCGCCGAGAGCTTCGAGCGCAGACCGGCGCGGCCGAGACCCCAGAGCGCCTGGACCACCACCGCGATGATCACCGGCTTCACCCCGTAGAGCAGCGCCGACATCTCCGGCACGGCGCCGAACCGGACATACCCCCACGCAAAGCCGAGCGTGATGAGCGCCGCCGGAACGATGAAGCACGCCCCGGCCACGAGCAGCCCCGCCCAGCCGGCACGGCGGTGCCCGATGTGGATCGCGAGCTCGGTCGAGCTGGGTCCCGGGATCAGGTTCGTCGCACCGTAGAGATCGAGGAAGTCCTCGCGCGTCATCCAGCCGCGCCGGCGGACCACCTCGTCCTCCATCATCGCGACGTGGGCCGCAGGGCCGCCGAACGCCGTGACGCCCAGCCGGAAGAACAGCCGCGCGAGCTCCCAGAGCGCCGCGCCCCGGGCCTCGCCGGGCGCCCGGGCCCCCCCGCTGACCGAGCCTTCGCCCATGACCGTGCTGCCTTGTGTACCAGAAGCGGGCCCCGGAAGGGCCGCCGATGGCCTGGATGGGGCCGCCGCCAGGGCAGCCCCCTCCGCGGCGCCGGGCGCCCGCCGGCGGGCGCCGGCGCGGCCTTCATTCGATGGGGAGGTCCGGGATCTCCGGCGGGACGAGGAAGAAGATCTTGCGGGTGCTCAGCGTCGTCACGCCGTCGCCCGTGACGACGATGTTCGCCGTGAAGACCTGCGGCTCCGTCGTCGGGGGCACCGAGACGTTGATCTTCGGGAGCACGTCGAAGCAGACCGTCGGCCCCGGGAACACGTTGGCAAACGTGTCCGCGACGCCGTCGAGGTTCTTGTCCACGACCCTGAGCCCGGAGGTGCAGGGCTCCGGCGCCAGATTGTTCGCGATGATCCTGTCGATGAACGCGCTCACGGCGTCGACCGTGTCGGTCTCGTCGTCCTGCGCCGCCGCCGAGATGTCGAGCGTGACGTAGGTCGTGAGCACCTTGATCGCCTGCACGACGGCCAGGTTCAGGCCGGTGCCGCTGCTGGAGGTCTGGAACACGAGCGGGCACTTGCCGTTCGCCGCCGTCACGCCCCTGCCGTTCTCGCCGGTGCAGCACTGGCCGACATCGCACCGCGGCGGGCGCATGCCCTCGGGCCCCCACGCCGTCGGCGGAACCACCGAGCCCGTCGCCAGCGCGCCGGCCGTCAAATCGGCCTTCGCCTCGCTCCCGTCGGAGGTCGCCACCATGCCGATGAGGCGGCCGCCCAAGGCGGTCACCGCGCTCAGCGCCTGCTGGTAATTCGGGGACGCGATCCTCGAGTAGCCGTACCCCGGGATCGTCCCGTTGTGGCTCGGCACGTCGGTGATCATCACCACGATGGGCAGCGAGCCGGTGCGGAAGCCCACGCCGCCGATCGTGCCGACCGACTCGCCCGCCGGGATGTGGCCCGGCGGCGCGGTCGCCGGGTTGAACGCCGGCACGCTCGAGCGTCCCTCGTCCGTGCCCCGCCCGCTGGCGATCTGGAAGAGCGCCTCCCAGCCGCTCTCCGGCTCGTCGTTGCCGCCCGAGGCCGAGAGCTCGTCCACCGCGTCCTGCACCGATTCCCGCCCCTCCGGCGTGAGCACGCTCATCACCCGGTGCTCCAGGTAGAACGGCTGGTCGGCGGAGCTGCCGTACGGGTCGGTCGGGAAGTCCTTGTAGTGGGTCACGCCGATACCGATGCTCGGGATCTCCTCGGCGAGCACATCGATCATGTCCTGGAGCGCGCCCTGCAGGTTCCTGATGGAGCCGCTCATGGAGCCCGTGGTGTCCATCGCGAACACCACGTCGGCCTGCGAGATGTTGGTCGAGAAGTCGAGCGTGTCCTGCGCCGGGCTCGGATCGTCCCGGTACGGCACGATGAACACGAAGTCCCCGTTGGCCCGCGGGTTATCCAGGTCGTCGTTGGGGTTCGTGCCGGCGGCCACCTCGATGAGGTCGCTCACGCCGTCCTCGTCCGTGTCCTCGCTCGCGGTGCTGGACTCGAGCGGGTCGAGCACGCCGTCGCAGTTGACGTCCTCGAGCTTGTCGAGCAGGCCGTCGTTGTCGCTGTCCAGGTCGAGGAAATCGGCCGCGCCGTCGTTGTCGCTGTCGATGGGCGGCTTCGTGATCTCGCCCTCGCCCCGCTCGACCGCGTCGGGCCGGCAGTCGCCGTCCGAGTCGAGATCGCGGAACGCCGGGATCTTGTCGCCGTCGGCGTCGATCTCTCGCTCGAACCGATCGAGGATGCCGTCGTTGTCCGAGTCGGTGTCGCGGAAGTCAGGCCACCTGTCGCCGTCGGTGTTCACCGGATCGAGCGGGTCCGGCCCCAGCTCGTTCTTGTCGAAGAGGCCGTCGCCGTCGTCGTCGAGGTCCGCGTAATCGGGCGTACCGTCGTCGTCGCGGTCGCCGTCGCCCTCCTCTTTGTCGGGGATCCCGTTGTTGTCGGAGTCCGTGTCGCGGAAATCCGGCACGCCGTCGCCGTCGCTGTCGGGCAGCGCGGTTTGCCCCGCGGGGATGGCGCCCTCGAGCTTGTCGGGCAGCCCGTCGTTGTCGGAGTCGGTGTCCTCGAAATCGGGCACGCCGTCGTTGTCGGTGTCGACCTTCTCGTCGCGCCCCTCATCCGCGTCGCTGATGCCGTCCTCATCCGTGTCCTCGATCGTCGGCCCCGCATCGGTCGTCGGCGGCGGCTGCGGGGCCTTGTCGTTCGACGCAGCGGTGCAGCCGACCGGCACGGAGAGCAAAAGGCAGTAGAGCAGAGGACGAAAACTACGACGCATAGCAACTCCTGCGCGAGTGTGGGTGCGAAATCCTAGACGCTCCGCACAACCTGGACAACCGGCATTCCATCGCGCCGTCGCGTCATCGCGCGCGCGCGCTTCCGATGTCATCGACAGCCGAGGGGACTGCGGCGCAGCAGCGGCCGCCCGCCGCCTCATGCGCCGACAACGGAACGCCGCGGCCTGCTTCGCTGTCGTCCGCCGCGGGCGCTCGATCGCTTCAGGGAAGTTTCAGGCGAGGCACCGTGACGGTCACCGACTCCGCCGGCGCGCTCTCACGGTAAGGGCAATGACGACATTTCGAGTTGCAGCAGTATCCCCGCTTCAGGTGATACGCCGCTGTGAACACCACCCGGCCGCCTTCGAGGTAATAGTCTTCGCCTTCGATGGCCTTAGGAGGTTTCGGCCCGCGCATCTGCCCTCGATCAAGCTACTCCGAAACGCGTACCGGCGCCATCCGACCCCGGGGCGCGGCCGGGCCGCGACGCCCGCCCGCCGCTCGTGCTACGCCTGCGCCGCCCGCCGCGCGCCGGTGCTCGGGCGGGTCCGCTCGCGATGCTCGATCGATCCTGCCCGAAGCTCCTCCGCGCCCTGCTCCCGCTCCTCGCCGCGACCGGCTGCGACGGCTGCCCGAGCTCCAAGCCCTACACGCCCTACACGCTCGGCTCGGCGGCGCCCTCCGGCTCCCCGCCCCCGCTGAGCGCCGTCGCCCCCGGCCCGCCGGACGCGGGCCCCGATGCCGACGCCGGCGCTCCGGACGCCGCCGCGCCCCGGTTCGCGGCCGTGCCGAGCGTCCCGGCGCCCGAAGGCGGCAAGCGGTGGCCCCTCGACGGCGGCGCCGTGGCCGCCGCGCCGACCGGGCGCACCTTCGAGACCGGCCTCCTGCTCGACCTCGACGGCGACGGCGCGCGCGATCTCGTCGCCTGGGCGCGGGCGCCCGACGGCCTGCGCGGCGAGCTCCTGCTCGCGCCCGCCGCGCGCCCGCAGGCGCCGCGCACGCTCGCCGCCCTCCCCGGCGATCTCGCCGCGCAGGGGTGCACCCCGCGCGTCGGCCTCAGCCAGATCGGCCCCGCGACGCTCGCCCTCGATTTCGCGCCCCAGTGCCCCGATCAGCGGCGCGCCGCCGGCGCGGGCGCCACGCGCTGGATCGCCGTGATCCGCCTCCCCGGCCCCGCCGCGGGCGCGGGCGCGGCGCCGGAGCTCGCCCTGGAGCTCCGCCTCCGCACGCCGCCGCCCGACGAGGCGCTCTCCGCCTCCCTCGAGGTCGCCGACCGCGACGCCGACGGCCGCGACGACCTCGTCGTCTCCGTCGGCCTCTCCGGCGCGCTGCGCCCGTTCCCGGCGCCGGCGGGCGCCGCCGCCGACCTCGGCGCCCCGCTGGTCTTCCTCGATCGCCCCGCGGGCCTGTCGCGCGACGCCGCGCAGCCCGCCGAGGCGCTGCGCGCGCTCGCCGCCTCCCTGCTCCGCGACGCGCGCGGCAAGTCCACCGCGCCGGCCGTGGCCGCCTCCGCCCAGCGGCTGCGCCGGCTCCACGCCGCCCTCTGCGCCGACGCCGCGGCCGGCGGCGGCGCGGTCGCCGGCCGCGACGCCACGCGCGCCGGCGAGGCCCTCGTCTGGACGGGCGCGGGTCCGGTGCGGTGCGGGGAGCCGGGGCTCGCGGCGGCGATCGACCACGCCGAGGCGGTCGCGGCGTCGACCCGCGGCGCGCCGATCGCGGCCGTCGCGGCGCTCGACCGCGGCGGCGCCGAGCCGCGCACCAAGGACGAGGGCAAGCTCCTCGCGAAGCTCGCGCCGCCGGCGACCGCGAGCGCCGTGTACCGCACCGCCGCGGCCCCGCAGCCGACCCGGCCCGGCGCCCTCGGCCCGCTCGCGTTCGAGCCGAGCGGCGCCCTGCTCGTCCGCACCGCGCAGGGCGTCGTCCGCGTCGACCCCGCGGCGTCGCCGACGTCGACCGAGGCCGCGACGGACATCCCCCCCTGGCCCGCCGCCGTCCACGCCGGGCCCGCGGAGCTCGTCGCGGTCGAGCGGCGCTGCGACGCGCCCACGCTGCTCGCGCTCTTCCGCAGCTCGCCCGACGCCGTCGGCGAGATGGAGGTCCCGCTCCCGCTGCTCCGCGGCCAGGGGCCCCGCGCCCGGCCGGGCGCGGCCCCGCCCGAGCGCTGCGCCGGGACCGAGCGGCTGCCGTTCTCCCCGCTCGCCGCCTCCGAGGGCGGCTTCGACATCGCCCTCGGCGCCGCGCTGGTCTCGATCGACCTGCGCGCCGCCGCGCCGACCGCCTCCGCGCTGTCGTTCCCGCTCGCCACGCCCGCCCCGCGGGGCGCGGCGCGGTCGCCGGACGGCGCGACGCTCGCGGTCCCCGCCGCGGGCGGGCTCCTCGTGGCGACGGCGGGCGGCGCCGCGCGCCTCTGGTCGGGCGGCGACCTCGCGCAGGCGACCGCGTGCGCACCGGCCAACGGGGGGGCGCGCGTCGCGTGCGTCGTCGGCGCGGCCGCGGTGATCTTCGAGGCGAAGTGACCCCGCGGCCGAGGCCCCGGGGTCAGCCGGGGCTCAACCCTTGTTGACGCGCTCCAGGTACTTGCCGTCGGTCGTGTCGATCTTGATCCACTCGCCCTCCTTCACGAAGAGCGGGACGTTGACGGTCGCGCCGGTCGACACCGTGGCGGGCTTCGTGGCGCCGCTCGCCGTGTCGCCCTTCACGCCCGGCTCGCTGCTCACGATCTGGAGCACCACGTGCGGGGGCATGCTGACGCCGATCGGCTGGCCGTTGAACAGGGTCACGTCGATCGACATCCCGTCGCTGAGCCACTGGGAATCGTCGCCAATCTTGTCGCCGGGGACCGTGAGCTGCTCGCCGGTCGCCGGGTCCATGAACACGTAGTCCGTGCCCTCGGGATAAATGTACTGGAGGCTGCGCTCCTCCACGTCCGCGGGCTCCAGCTTCTCGCCCGATTTGTAGGTGCGCTCGAGCACCGCGCCGGTCGCCATGTTCCGGATCTTGACGCGGGTGAAGGCCTGCCCCTTTCCCGGCTTGACGAACTGGAAGTCGATGACCGAGTAGGGCTGGCCGTCGACCATCATCTTGAGGCCTTTTCGGATGTCGCTTGTGTCCATAGGCAGAGCTTCCTGGTAGCGTAAGGGCGGCCTGTCGGCGAGGCCGGGGATCCGCGTCTGCGTCCCCCTTGCGCGGCCCGCGAGTCCGCGTTAGCGGCCTCCCGGGCGCGGTTCGGGGGCCCGCGTCGCGGCCCCCTTAGCACGAGCGCGGCCTCCTGCACAGGGCGCGGTTTCAGGACTTGAAAATGCACGACTTCGACGACGAGCTCCGGGAGATCAAGCGTGAAATCGTGGAATCCCGCGGGCTCATCATCAAGACGAACAACCTCACGAACGCCCTCGCCGCGGACCTGAAGAGCATCTCCAAGCGCCAGATGGCGTACGAGCGGCGCGCCTTCTGGAACAGCGCGAGCGCGAACCTCCTCTTCGTGATCGTGGTCATCGGCGTGGTCAAGCTCGCCTGGGACGCGCGCGTGGACGCCGTCCAGGCCGAGACGAAGGGCGCCCGGGACCGCATCGCGAAGCACGAGGCGGATCTCAAGGAGATGCAGCAGCGGAACGACGCGCGGGCCAAGGCCGAGAGCGACGCCGCGGCGTTTTACGAGCTCATCCGTGCCGAGCGGCGGCAGGAGGTGATCGAGGGGTTCGAGGCGCTGCGCAAGGCGCCGCTCACCCGCGCCGAGCTCGCCTTCTTCTCGGACTCGGTCGACAAGGCGCGCTCGGAGCTGTCGATCAAATCGTACCAGACGGGCCTCGATCACATGCGGACGGGCCGCTGGCACGAGGCCGCGGTCGCCTTCGAGGACGCGATCCGCCAGAAGGAGACGGCGTCGCACACCCCGTCGGCCCGCCTCAACCTGGCGCGCGCCTACCGCAGGCTGAACCGCCAGCGCGACGCGATCCCGCTGCTCATGACGCTCTCCGAGGCGTCGCCCGACCGCGAGGTCATGGATGACGCGACCTTCCTCCTCGCCGAGTGCCTGCTCGACATCCAGGCCTGGAACGACGCGAAGACGACGCTGCGGTCGTTCATCCGCCGCTTCCCGGACAGCGCCTACATCAACGACGCGCGCCTCGCGCTGGCCGACGTCTCGCTCCGGCACTGACCCCCGCCGCGCGCGCGGCGAGGCGACGCGCCGGCTCCCGCGCGGCGAAGCGCCGGCGGCTCGCCTCAGGTCGGGGGGCGCACGTCGATCTTCCGCGGCTCGTCCTTGCCCTCGAACCAGCTGGATCGGAGCGTGCGGCGGAAGCCGGACGCGAACAGGCAGTCGCGGAACGCGTTCTGCTGGAAGGTCACCGCGCTGTGCGCGAGCGGGGCCTCGATGAAGATCGCGCGGCCGTCCAGGAGCTGCTTGCGCGTGAGCTCGCCCGGGCGGCGCTCGTGGAGGCAGGCGACGCCCTTCGCCTGGAGCGAGCGCTCGAGCTCGAGGTTGAGCCGCCGCGGGTCGCCCGCGACGAAGTGGCTGATGAGCTTGTGCCGGTCCCGCCCCGACCTGTCCTTCCGCTCGAGCACCCAGTCGCGGAACGCGTCGACCTCCCCGTACAGGGCGTCGAACAGGTACACCTCGCTCACCTCGCAGCCGCCGTGGCGGAGGCACGCGGCCGCGACGCGGTAGCCGCCCGAGTGCGCCGACAGGCAGAGCCTCCCGAGCTTCGCCTTCCGCGGGACGGAGCCGTCGCCGAGCGCCCGCCGCGCCGCGGGGCCCGCGAGCACCGCCGCGAGCTCGCCGCACAGCCGCCGGAGGCCGCCCTGCTGCCCCAGCTGGCCCGGGGGCGACTCGGCGGCGTTCACCGCGCCCTGCGGCACGACGAGCACCGCGTTCTGCTTGCTCTCGTGGAGCTGCTCGCGGAGCTTGTGCGCCGCGATGGCCCGCTCCGCGGTCGTGACGTGACCGTGGAAGTGGATCACCAGGTCGAGCTCGCCGCTCTCCGGCGCGCGGTAATGGTCCGGCACGAAGACCAGCACCGTCGCGTCCCGGTACGGGGCGCCGGCGCAGGGGAACGGCGCGTGCGACAGCTCGAGCTTCAGCGTCACGCCGAGGTCCGAGGCCTCGACGCGCTTCACCTTCGAGGCGCCCCCGGCGAGCGCCGGCGCCGGCCGGAAGAGCCCCGGCGCGGCGACGGCGCCGCCCGCCGCGCCGAGCGCATGGAGAAAGGTCCGACGGCTGAGCGGTGGTGCTGCGAAGCGGGACATCCTGGCGACCTCGTCCGATGCCGCCTCCGCGCGTACCCCAGCCGCCCGATCCGGGCCAAGAAACCGCCGCGCCGAGCGGCGGTTGCCCGCACAGGAGACGGGCCCAGATCGGTGTTTTCGGCGCGCAGGCGTACTCACGTACGCCGAGCACCGAAAACGTCGAGGTGGGCCCGTATCCGAAGCGGGCGACCGCCGATCAGGCCTGGTTGCTCACCGCCGCAGTGCTGACCTGCGCGAGCAGGTCCTGGATGCGCCGGACGAGCTTCGCCGGCTCCTGCACCACGCCCTCGACGAGGAGGGCCTGGTCGAGGAGGAGCTCGGACCACTGCTTCACCCGCTCCGAGCCGGGCTCGCGCCCCGCCAGGATGTTGAGGTTCTTCACCACCGGGTGGCTCGGGTTGAGCTCCAGGATCCGCTTGGACTCCTCGGTGCTCTGGTCGATGAGCTTCATGATCCGCTCGAGGTTCGCCCCTGGATCGCCCTCGGCCGCGACGAGGCAGCTCGCGCTGTCGGTCAGGCGGCGCGAGACGCGCACGTCCTTCACCTGGTCGCCGAGCGCCGCCTTGACCGCCGCCACGGCGGCGTCCACCGACTCCTCCGGCTGGTCCTTCTTCTCCGGCTCCTCGCCGAGGTCGACGTCGCCGTGCGTCACGCTCTTGAGGCGGCGCTTGTCGAACTCGTTCAGCGCCTTCACCAGCCATTCGTCGACCGGATCCACGAGGAACAGCACGTCGTAGCCGCGCTTGCGGAACGCCTCGAGGTGCGGGCTCTGCTCGACCGCGCGGCGGCCGAGGCCGGTCACGTAGTAGATCTCCTTCTGCCCCTCCGGCATCTTCTCCACGTAGTCGCGGAGCGAGATGAGCTTGTCCGCCTCCGTGTTCATCGACTCGAACCGGCAGAGCTCGGCGATCGCGTCCTTGTTCTTCCAGTCGTTGGTGACCCCTTCCTTCACGACCCGGCCGAACTCCTTCCAGAAGGTCGCGTACCGCTCGGGATCCGACTCGGAGAGGTCCTTCAGCGCTTTGAGCACCTGCTTGACGATCTGCTGCTCGATCTGCGAGAGCGTGCGGTTCTCCTGGAGCATCTCGCGCGAGACGTTCAGCGACAGGTCCTCGGAGTCGACGACGCCGCGCAGGAAGCGCAGGTACATCGGCGTGAGCTTGTCGCACTCCTCGACGATGAGGACCCGCTTCGCGTAGAGGCGCACCGCCCTGCGGTCCTTGTGGAACATGTCCGGCGGCGCCTTCTCGGGCACGTAGAGCAGGGCGTGGAACTGCACCGGCGCGTCGATGGACAGGTGCACCGTGAGCAGCGGCTTCTCCCCCTCGTAGCCGCCGGTCACGTGCCGGAAGAACTCCGCGTGCTGCTCCTCGGTGATCTGCGACTTCGGCAGCGTCCAGAGGGCGGCCGAGCGGTTCGCGACCTCGTCGTTCACCTTGATCGGGAAATGGACGAAATCCGAGTACTTGCGGATGATCTCCTTGATCCGCCACGCCTTCGTGTACTCGCGCGCGTCGTCCTTGAGGTGGAGGACGATCTTCGTGCCGGGGTGCTCGCGGTCGCCGGGCGCCACGGTGAAGGAGCCGGCGCCGGACGAGCGCCACAGGACGGGCTCGGCGCCGGGCAGCATCGAGCGGGTCTGCACGTCGACGCGCGAGGCGACCATGAACGCGGCGTAGAAGCCGACGCCGAACTGGCCGATGAGCTGGAGCTTGCCGCCGTCCTTCTTCTGCTGCTGCGCGGCCTCGGCGTTGGCCTTCAGGAACTCCAGCGACCCCGACCGGGCGATGGTGCCGAGGTTCTGCACCACCTCGTCGCGGGTCATGCCGATGCCGTTGTCCTCGATGGTGAGGGTCCGGGCCGCGTCGTCGAGCGTGATGAGGATCGCGGGCTCGCCGACCTGCTCGGCGACCCCTTCGCGCGTGAGGGCCAGGAAGCGGGCCTTGTCGAGCGCGTCCGACGCGTTCGAGATGAGCTCGCGCAGGAAGACCTCCTGGTTCGCGTAGAGCGAGTTGATGACGAGCGCGAGGACCTGCTGCACCTCGGCCTGGAAGGGGAGCTCGACCGCGCCGGCGGCCTTGGCCTCCTCGGACGCGGTCGACGCGGGCGGCTGGGGGCCCGGCGCCGCGCCCGGAGGCTCGGCACCGCTGGTTTCGGGGTTCTGGCTTTCCGTGTTCATCTCGGCGACCAAATGGATCCGATTTTCGAAAGGGCAATCCCCCACCGCGCTGCAGAGCGACGCGCGGGCCGCGGCCGCGTCGCGGCGCGGTCGCCGCGCTCGATGCGCCGCCCTCCCGCGGCGCCGCTCCCCCGCGGCGACGCGCGATGCCAGGGTGGCTCACCCGCGGCGGAGCGCGCTCCCAGGGTGGGGGCTCACCCGTGGCGACGCGCGCTCCCAGGGTGGGGGCTCACGCGTTCACGGGTCGAGACATGACCCGAGGTCGGACGCCGCGCGCCGGGTCCTCACGTTCAGGTCGCTGGCTGCGATCCCCGCATCCTCGCTCGGTTTTTCCGGAGGGTAAGGGTTTCTTCAGGAGGGTGGCGGCGCTAGATTCACCGAGGTTGCACCCTCGCCGTCGGGGAGATCTGTTGTGGTGGCACTTCTCCGTGCAGTAGTCCGCGTTGTCCCGGTAATCGGGGTGCTGGCGCTCGCGGGGTGCGGCGATCGGGGCAAGGCGACGGGCAACGAGGACATGAAGCGTCCGCCCGCTCTGCTCCAGTTCGAGGGCTACGTCTACGTCCCGACCGAGACGAGCGATTTCAAGATCCTCGAGCGCGTGCGGGCGCAGACGCGCTCGGTGTTCACCGGGCTGCGGCGGTCCCGGGTGATGGTGAGCCGGCGCGAGGTCCAGGGCGCGACCACGGACAACCTCCTCAAGGAGGCCGTGACCGTCGTCGACGCCGCGGGGCAGCGCAACGTCGCGCTCCGCGTGCGCTACCGCTTCGTCGCCCGGCCGGAGGTCGCGAACGGCATCGACGATCGCAAGGAGCTCGCGCTCGCGCTCCTGCACCGGGAGGACGACGCCGTCGCGGAGCGCGTGCTCCGGGAGTGCACGGCGAACCCGGATGTGAGGAAGGGGGGCGCCAGCGCCGTCGGGCTCGACTTCGATCCGTCCCTCCCGGGCTGCAAGGCGGCGATCGACGCGGAGCAGGCGGCGATCGACGCCGCGCGCGCGAAGGTGCCCGAGCTCGCCGGGGCGCCCGCGTCGGTCAAGGACACCGTGGTCCCGGCCGAGGAGGTGCGGCGCGTGTACATCCCGACCCGGGTGACGGTCGAGCTCCGCGCCCGCAGGCCCGGCGAGGTCGCGCCGCGCTACGCCCCGGTGGACCGCCCGGAGGATCCGGAGCAGGACGCGCGGATCGCGACCGCGACGCCTCGCGGCGGCGGCGAGGGCCCGGAGGCGCTCGAGCCGGCGGCGGTGATCGTCGATCCGGATCTCTCGACGCAGCGGACCCCCGAGGAGCAGGCGCTGGCGGCCGAGGGCGCCCTGCTGCCGAGGCTGCCCGCGACGGGCGGCACGAACGTCGAGATCGGCGGGAGGCGGCTGCCCGAGGTCGTGGCCCCCGCGACGGCGCAGGCGCAGCAGCGCAAGGTGGAGCCCGCGAACGAGCGCTTCGAGATCCCGTTCGAGACGCTGGCCGATCCGAAGTTCCTGGTCGTGTGGCTGAGCCTCTTGATGGCGTATCCGATCCTCCGGGGCGATCCGCGGAAGCGGCGCTGACCGGGGTGATCCGCGGAAGCGGCGCTGACGCGGCGCCGCCGGGCGTGGAAGCGGCGCTGACGCGGCGCCGCCGGGCGTGGAAGCGGCGCTGACGCGGCGCCGCCGGGCGTGGAAGCGGCGCTGACGCGGCGCCGCGGGGCGTGGAGGAGGCGCTGCCGGCCCGCGGCGAACGTGCCGGCGTCTTGCGATGCGCTCGCACATCGATGAGCCTGCCGGGCCATGTTGCGGCCGTTCCGGCCGCGTTTTCCGAGAAGGAGGGGTGCATGGCGTCCAAATTGGTGACCGACAGGGACAAATCCAGCCGCGCCGTGGCCGCGTCGGCCGAGACGCACGCCGACGAGATCGCGAAGGGGATTGCGGCCGAGCTCGCGCCCTGCCTGAGGTCCGGCGAGAAGATGCCCGACGTGGCGCTGCTCGTGCGCCTCGTCGCGCGCCGGCTCGCCGCGGACACGGCCGCGCTGGTGGCGGCCGACGACGCGCACGAGCGCGAGCTCGCCGACGACGCCGCGCCCCGCGAGGCGCGCGACGAGGCGGCCGCCCGGCTGCGCTCGGTGCTCGTCGACGGGCGCGCCGCCGTCGACGCGGCGTTCGGGCCGGCGGGCCTGCGCAAGCTGCTGCTGGACGGGGCCGTTCCCGAGGACCCCTCCGTGCTCGTCACGGTCGGCGAGCGGGTCGTGAGCGCCCTGCGGGACACGGAGATCAAGCTCCCGAAACCGAGGCGCGCGTCGATGAAGCTCGATCGCGCCGCGCTCGCCGACGAGATCGCGGCCGAGCTGCCGGCGCTGAAGAAGGCGCTCGCGAAGGTCGCGACCGAGGAGCGCGAGAAGGAGGCGACGCTGCGCGCGAAGCAGAGTGCCATGCGCAAGAGCGACAAGAGCTTCGGCCAGGGCGCAGCGTTGCTCGCCGCGAGCTTCACGTTCGCCGGCCTCGAGGATCTTGCCGCCAAGGTGCGCCCGTCAGGCCGCAGGCCCGGCCGGACCGCGGCCGAGGAGGACGGCGCGCTGCCCGCCGAGGAGCCCGCCTCGCCCGAATCGCCGCTGCCGCTCGAAGGCGGCTGACCGCCGGCCGCGCCCGAGAGCGGCCCTCACGCCCCCCGAATCGCGCTGCCACGGCCGGGAAACGCGATGATCCCGCGGCGAACCGCGCTCCGAGCCGTTCCCCTCGGCCGTCGCCGCGGGCGAAGCCCTTCCGAAGGGCTCGGCAGCTCCGGCGCCGCCGGACCTCGCCTTTCCGGCGGCTCCGGCGCCGTCTCGCCCTGGGCTCGTCGCCCGCGGAGCGGCTCCGGCGTCGTGTTGCCCTGCGCTCGTCGCCCGCGGAGCGGCTCCGGCGTCGTGTTGCCCTGCGCTCGTCGCCCGCGGAGCGGCTGCTGCGTCGAGCGCCACACCCGGTACGCCCCCTGCGCTCCAGGACGGCGGCCTGGGCGTCATCGAGGACTCCCGTCGGACCCAACAGGACTGCTCCAGCGAGGCGACGGCCTTCCCGTCCAGCGATGGCCCGCGCGTCGGAGGAAGGACGGAATGGCGCTCGGGGCGGGCGTCTCGGCCGAGCAATGTCCTACCGCCTTGGTGTGGGCGCTTGCTTCTGCCGGCACGAGCTGCCGGCACGAGCGGGCGAGCGTGCGCGGCGAGAAAGATCGCGGGGTGGAGGCAATGAGCATGAGAAGGAACACGAGGCGGAAGGCGATCCTCGTGGCGGCCATAGCTGCCCTGGCGCTCGGCGCGACGGCGTGCGGGTGCTCGTGGGGGCGCGAGGAGCACGCGCCCGGCGGGTTCTGCGCGCAATCGAACACCAGCGTCGTCGAGCGCTGCGTGGACGCGAGCGAGGGCCCGGGCAGCGCGTGGAGCCAGGCCGAAGAGGACGGCGAGCCGCCGATCCAGATGTGGGCGCTCGAGCCGAGCGGCGCGATGCTCGACGATCTCGCCGCGAACGAGGCGGCGCTCCGGGCCTGGTTCGATCTCATCGATCGGGCGGTGGCCTACGTGCGCGACGAGGAGAAGAACGCCGAGTCGCTCCGGGCGACCCTGCACGGCAGGCTCCTCGGGCTGCTCTCGCAGTCCAGGCAGCGCCAGGAGGCGATCTTGGAGGAGGAGCCGGTCCGCGCGGCCGACAATTTCCAGCAGGCGATGACCGGCAAGGCGAGCGCCGAGAAGGAGCCGCTCGCCGCCGCGCTGGCGGCCGACAAGCAGGCGATGGCGGTGGTGCAGGCGGTCTTCGAGCAGGCCCGGAGCGACGCCGCGCCGCTGCGATCCCGGTACGCGGGCGTCGCGGCGCGCTTCGCCGCGTACCGCGAGACCGAGGCGGCGGAGACGGCGGCGTATGCGGCGCTCTCGGAGCGGGCGTCGCGGTCGGGCATCGACGAGCTCGACGGCGCGGAGCAGGCAGTGCTCGCGGCGGCGCGCGAGGCGAGCCGGGCGCCGAACGAGCTCGCCGCGGAGATCATGACGCTGTCGGCGGAGCTCCAGGCGCTCGCGGTCTCGTTCGAGGAGGCGATCGCCCCGCACGAGGAGGTCCTCGCGACGCACGGCGCGGTCGTGCCAGACATGACCTCGGGGGCGCTGCGCTCGCTGAGCGCGATGCTGGGCTATGCGCAGCGGCGGGTCGCCCGGAGCGACGCGACGGCGACGGCGCTGCTCGGCGGCATCGCGCTGCGCCGGCAGGCGCTCCGCGTGCTGGAGGGGGACGAAGGGGCGCGCGAGGCGATCGCGCGGTCGCGGCTCGAGAGGGCGTCGGAGGTGTTCGGCGAGGGAGCGCGCGCGCGGGTGGAGGCGCTGTCGGCGGCGCCGCCGGTGAGCGAGAAGCTGGGGCTGCCGCTGCTCGCCGAACGGTGCGGGGTGCTCGTGGCGCTCGTGCAGATGCGGCCGCTCTGCGAGGCGGCAGGGTCGTCGTGGCGCGAGACCGGGTGCGCGGCGCTGCGAGGGCGGCTCGACGCCGCGGAGGCGGAGCTCAGGACCGGCCTGCCGAAAAAGATCGCGGCGGGGCTCGCGGCGTTGCGGGAGAAGGGGATGGCCGCGGCGGCGCTCGACAGGGCGCAGGCGAGGCTCGACGCGGGCGACGTGAAGGGCGCCGCGATCGCGTATGACGCGGCGGTGCGCGGCGCGGAGGGGACATGAGAGGCTCGAAGGACGTTGCGCTGCGCGGCCGGAGCGCCGCGGTGTTCCAGAAGCTCATCGCGCTGATGACGGCGCTGGCGGTGCTGGCGCCGTCGCCGGCGTGGGCGCGCACGCCGTACACCGTGCTCTGGAGGAGCCACGGTGATGCCGATTCGTGCGGTTCTACCGAGCTCGAGACCGAGGGCGATGCCATGTTCGAGGTGAACCGGACGCCGCTGCCCACCTACGGGGTGCCGGGCGCGCTGCAGATCCACGGCGACGGCTCGCGGAGCAACACGCTCGATGCGGAGTTCGACTCGGTGCTGCTCCTCATGGGCAGAAACGAGTTCCACTTCGGGGTCCACACCGTGAACGGCGGCAACTGGTGTACCCACGCGCAGGAGGTGGTGCACCTCGTCTCGGAGCCGCTCGGGCTGAACAAGCCGCTCTTCGACATCCGCCGCGATGGGACCGGTTTCGAGGGCAGCACCGAGGTCGACCTGAGCCTTTCGGAGATCAACCCGGACCTCGCGCGCGACATCGCGGAGCTGGAGGTCAGGATCGCCCGGCTGATGACGGAGCTCCTCCGCAACGCCGCGAGGGTCGCGGACCTCCGGGCGCGGATGGACCTCCTGCGGCAGCTCGACACGGAGCTGCACGACCTGGTGAGCCGGCCGCTGGACGAGATCTCGCGGACCGACCTCGACGCGATCCTCGACCGGTACAAGGACGTTGTCGACGCGGAGACGCGGGTGGCGATGGAGCAGCTCGTCGACGACCTGAAGAAGAGCGTCAGCGACCTGGAGAGCGAGCTCGCGCGGCTGCTCGACGAGTTCGGCGCGCAGGCCGATGAGGTGGCGGACCTCGCGACGCAGGACGCGCGTGCCGAGGGGTGGGACCCGGACGACCCGTGGAACTACGCGCTCGGGGAGAGCGAGGTGCCGTGGGTCGAGGTGCCGGACATCGCGGAGGTGGACGGAGCGTTCGAGGAGGGGAGGGATCCCTATGCGGCGTACGCGGATGCGGTGATCGCGGCGCTGGAAGCGGACGTGAGCGGCGGGGTGGTGGTCGCGCGGGCGGACTTCGTTGCGAACGTGCGGGCGTGGCGAGAGAACAGCGCGGCGCTGGAGATCGCGCTGCGCGACCGGATGGGGGTGTCGCTGGCGGAGACGAACGCGTTCCTGAAGGCGCAGAACCGGATCACGGCGTACGTGCGGCGGTACATGGATGCGTCGGACTGGTTCGTGGATACGCCGGTGCCGGCGGACCTGCGGGCGCAGGTGGACACGGTGCTCAAGCCGAGGTTCGACGCGCTCGCGGACCAGATGAAGGACAGCCTGAACCAGTGGACGGGGGACGGGCTCGATCTGGAGCAGACGCAGCTCTACCAGACGATCAGCGCGTTCGCGGGGGCGATGTCGACGGTGGGCGAAGGCGCCGAGGCGTACGCGGGGGTGATGCAGACGCTCGTGCACGCGACGACGCGCATCGGGGTGGGGTTCGTGCCGGTGGTCGGGCCGGCGCTGGACCTGTGCGAGGCGGTCACCGGGAAGGCGTGGTGCTTGCCGTCGGGGCAGGCGCTGAGCGACGAGGAGCGGATCTTCTCGGGGGTGGGCTTCGGGCTCGGGGCGGTCGGGCACGTCTGGCACGGAGTCGCCGTTGCCGGCGGGCTGCGGCCGGGGGCGATCCGGGTCGCCAGGAAGATCGAGGAGATCGAAGACCCCGTCATGGCCGCGCTGCGCGGGAACCGGCGCACATGGTACAAAACGCTGCGCGGAGCGGTCACGAGCAAGCCGCTCGATGCGATGGAAAAGAAGGCGGCCAAGTTCATGCTGGACGACGGGCGGGCGTTAATCGGCGTCGGCGACGACGGCGTGCGCGATGTCCTGCGCATCCCGAAGGATGGTTCCAACGGCATTGCGAAGGCGCCCGACTTCCTCACAGTGACCAAAGGAAATAAGCTGGCGCTGAGCGAGGTGAAGTCAATCGCAAGCGAAACTGGAAAATTGACGCTGACAAGGCACTCGAGCAATTGGAAAATGCAATGAAGAAGCTCGATGAGGAGTGGAGGCTTGCCGGTGATGTCGAGAGGGTCGAGCTTATCATGCCGAAGGGCGCGCCGCTCAATAATAACGATCTAACGGTCGTGAGCGGCTATCTGGTCAAGGTGAGCACGGGTGAGCGGGTCCGCATCAGAGGGTACAAGAACCTCGTCATGGTGATCGAACTGTGAGCGACGGAAGTCCCTATTTTTATGCATGGTGTAACGAGGCGGACAGGGTCGATGCGTTCGCGGCGGCGATGTCTGTCCTCGTTGCTCATGGTGCAACGTGCAATGTCGATATTCAGTCGATCGATCATCCAGATGTAACGTGGCGCCGATCGGTTCCCATCGACGAGGCCATCGCGGCGGTGCGTACTGCCTTCGCCCCTGGTACGTACGTCTTCGCGTCGCTTCCAGTGACGTTGAGCTCCGGAACCAGCGTTCGCTTCGCCATTGTATGCAACGGTGATAATTACGAACGTCGCGGCCCCTCCGGGCCTCTGTGTGCGTCGCCGTTCGACCGGAGGGATCTGCTCTCGTCGAGCCTCGAAATCGCCACCGGTACGATGCGCGGTGTGGAGATCGAGGCGGCGATCGCGTCAATTCAAGTCCAGCAGGACATCGAGGATCTACTGATCCGCCTCTGCGCGCCGGAGGCGCATGGACACGTGAAGACAGGCGCGTGCGTAGACGTTGGGCATTGGGGCGCCCCCGTCGAGACATGCGCGACCTACCACGCGGACGCCGCGTCGGTTGCGCGCGACCTCGCCCTCTCATGGGTTCACCTGCACGAGGGTGACAAGACAGCGCTGACCGCGGGGATGCCACTCGAGTTGCTGCGCGCGCGCATCGACGCCGCTCCGCATGGGGCATGCGTCGGCATTGCAGGCGACGTCGATCTTTTGCGCCAGCATACGCGGATGGACTGGGCCGCGGCGGCGTCGAGAGACACGCGACCTACGCGCGTCGATGCCGTTCGTCGCGGAGCACGCGCCCCCATCGAGGGTGACGCCGAGCTCACGCGCGAAACCGTCCTCAA
The DNA here is from genome assembly GCF_051521425.1 of Sorangium sp. So ce834. Taxonomy (NCBI): domain Bacteria; kingdom Pseudomonadati; phylum Myxococcota; order Polyangiales; family Polyangiaceae; genus Sorangium; species Sorangium sp. So ce834. The sequence goes on along the minus strand of NZ_CP150351.1, from coordinate 13,759,083 downwards.
GGCGCTGGATACACCTCCGAGCCTGCTCCTCGACGCGCTCGAAGCCTCTGCAGTGCCCGACAACGATTGGCGCAGCGTCGAGTCGGCCGCCCGCGAGACCATCGCAGCGACGAAAGAGGGCGCGGCCACCTACCAGGCGGACGTCGCCTCGCGCAAGCACGTCCAGTTCATCAAGCGCCACGCCCCCTTTCACGTGCAACGCCCGCCGAGCGGCGGCGTGGTGCTGGCGACCCACCCGTACCGCACGCTCTGGCCGCTCTGGGCGGATGCGCTCTTCTTGCTGGGCATCACGTCATGACGCAGGGCGCCCGCCTAACGCTCCCTTGCAGGTTCCGCACCTGGAAATGCTGAGCAACGCGCCCCTCCCTGAGCGCGCGGAGCGCGCGATTTGGGAGGGGCGGACCGCGCGCAGGCGCGAAGCGCCGAGCACGGGCCGGGGGTGGGCATCCGCTCTCGCAGAACGGTCGGGAGGTGGAGCCCGCGAACGAACGCTTCGAGATCCCGTTCGAGACGCTGGCCGATCCGAAGTTCCTGGTCGTGTGGCTGAGCCTCTTGATGGCGTGTCCGATCCTCCGGGGCGATCCGCGGAAGCGGCGCTGACGCGGCGCCGGCGGGCGACGCCGCTCAGGCGCCGCGCGCGCCCGCGCTCCAGCGCTTGCGGGCGCGCGCGAGGCTGCCCGGCTCGGCGAAGCCGACGAGCAGCGCCGCCTCCTTGGCGCTCGCCCCGCGGTCGATCAGGTCGATGGCGCGCGCGCGGCGCTCGCGGTCGACGAGATCCTGAAAGCTCGTGCCCTCGCGCTGCAGCCGGCGCTGCAGCGTGCGGGCGCTCATGTGGAGCCGCCGCGCCACGCTCTCGAGCCGCGGGGCGGCGACGTCGAGCTCGGCGCGGAGCATCGAGGCGATGCGGTCGGCGAGCGACGCGGAGGCGGGGAGCGCGGCGACGGCCGTGCGGGCGATCCGCTCGAGCGCGCGCCCGAGGAGCTCCGGCGGCGCCGCGACCGGACGCCCGGCCACCTCCGCCGGCAGGGCGAGCGCGTTCTCGGCGCAGCCGTACGCCGGCGCGACGCCGAGCGCCGCGCGCAGCGCGTCGTCGGGGCCGAGCCGGCCGTGCCGGAGCCGCGCGGCGTGGCCCTCCGCGGGCCTGCCGGTGAGCAGCCGCACCGCGTCGACGATCTCCACGAGCGCGCACTCGGCCAGCACCGCGCCCGCCAGGGCGCTCCGCCCGGGGTGCTCGAAGCGGACGGCGAGCCCGCCGCGGAGCGCGCTCAGGGCGAAGCGCTCGCCGTCGCCCCACACGCGCTGGTAGGCGACGGCGCGGGCGAGCCCGTCGCGGAACGAGGGCCCCGCGAGCAGCAGGAGCGCGGCGACGCCGTAGGTCTCCTCGTCCCGCACGCGCGCCAGCGCGGCCCCGAGGCCCGCCGCGCCGACGCGCGAGGCCGCGGCCTCGATGGCCCGGTCGAGCGCGGCGTACGGGACGCGGCACGTGGGACGCCGGAGCTCGCCCTCGGTGGCGCCGAGCACGTCGAGGAGCGGCGCCGTGTCCATCGCGCGGTCCGCGCAGAACCGCACGAGGCGCAGCGCCATGGCGCCCGAGATGCCGGCGCCGCCGCTACCGCGCGGCTTCATGGGGCGACCGGGATGGCGCGCGAGGCCGCGCGATCTGGCGCGCCCGGCCGCCGCACCCGAAGGGGGCGTGGGCTACGGTCCTCGCCATGGTGCTGCGTCTCATGAAGATTTTCAGTCTCGCATTCGTGGAGACGGCCGTCGAGCGCGCCCGCCACGGCCCCGCTCGGCCGACCTGGGGCTTTGCCTTCGAGTGGGTGGTCCGGGCGCTCCGCCGCGACTTCATCGACATGCTCGACTGGCCCTATCCGAAGGTCCGGGCCGATCTGGACGCGCGCTTCTCTCCCGACAAGGCCGTCCGCCGCGTCGAGCGCACGGCCGATGTCCTGGGGGGCGTGCCCGCCGTGTGGTTCGAGCCGCCGGGCGCGATGGATCGAGGCGTCGTCCTCTACCTCCACGGGGGCTCGTATCTGTACGGATCCACGAAGACCCACGCGGATGTCATGGCGCGGCTCGCGCTCTCGAGCGGCGCGCGCGTCGTGGGGATCGATTACCGGCTGGCGCCGGAGCATCGGTATCCAGCGCAGCTCGAGGACGCGCTCGCCGCCTTCGGCGCGCTGGTCGAGCGGGGCCACGCGCCGGGCGAGATCGCGCTCGCCGGCGACTCCGCCGGCGGCAACCTCGCGCTCGTCGCCCAGCTGGCGCTGCGCGATCGCGGCGGGCAGGCGCGCTGCGCCGCGCTCGTCTCCCCCTGGCTCGATCTCACCGCGAGCAGCGCCTCGACGCGCGAGAACGACCCCACCGACTACGGCACCCGGGAGGGGCTCGCGCGCCAGGCGCGCGACTTCGCCGGCGCGATCCCGCTCGACGACCCCCGGCTGTCGCCCCTGCACGCGCGCCTCGACGGCCTGGGCCCGCTGTTCGTCCAGGTCGGCGACGCCGAGCGCCTCAGGGACGAGGGCCTCGAGCTGGCGCGGCGCGCCCGCGAGGCGGGCATCGACGTCACGCTCGACGTGCTGCGGGACATGCCGCACAACGGGCCGGTCCTGGCCGAGTATCACCCGGAAGGCGCCCGGGGCGCGGACGCCGTGGGGGCGTACCTGCGGGCGCGCCTGTCCGCGGGCGCCGTCGAGCCGCATCCGGGGGCGCCGCCCCGCCGCCCGGGCGAGGCGGCGACCGCGCAGCGGGCCTGAGCCGGGCTCCGCGCCCGTTGCGGTGCGCGCGCGCAGCGCGTACTGGATCGGGCCCGCGGGGCTCGCTCCGGGGGGACCTCGAGGAGGACGAGACGATGACGCCTTCCCAAGACCTTGTCGATCTGGCCGAGCGGCTGGCGGACGCGAGCGGCGCGGTGATCCGGCGGTATTTCCGCAAGGGCATCGAGGCCGACGACAAGGCCGACGCGAGCCCGGTCACGATCGCGGACCGCGAGGCCGAGGCGGCGATCCGGGAGCTGCTCGCGGCACACGCGCCGGGCCACGGGATCGTGGGGGAGGAGCTCGGCCGCGAGAACGACGGGGCTGAGCACGTGTGGGTGCTCGATCCCATCGACGGCACGAAGGCGTTCATCACGGGCAAGCCGCTCTTCGGCACGCTCATCGCCCTGCTGCACCGGGGGAGGCCGGTGCTCGGCGTCATCGACCAGCCCGTCCTCGGCGATCGCTGGGTCGGCGTCCTGGGCCGGCCGACGCTCTGGAACGGCAGCCCGGCGCGCGTCCGCGCCTGCGCGGGGCTCTCGCTGGCGCGCCTCTCCACCACGGGCCCGCAGTACTTCCCGCCGGCGGCGGCGCGCGCCTTCGGCGCGGTCGCGTCGCGGGCCAAGCTCGTGAGCTACGGCGGCGACTGCTACCAGTACGGCCTCGTGGCGAGCGGCAGCGTCGACGTGGTCGTCGAGTACGGGCTCAAGCTCCACGATTTCGCGGCGCTCGTCCCCGTGATCGCCGGCGCGGGCGGGCTCATGACGGACTGGGAGGGGCGCCCGCTCGACGCCGCGAGCGCCGGCGACGTGGTGGCCGCCGGCGATCCGCGCGTCCACGCCGAGGTGCTCGCCGCGTTACGCGGCGGCCTGGCGGAGCGCGAGGCGCGCTGACGCCGGCGCGCCCCGGGGACGGCCGGGCCGTGCTCAAAATTGAACATGAAGGCGGGAAGGCGGGAAGAAAGGATCAATGTTCTTCCTGCCTTCCCGCCTTCATGTGAGCTCTCTCCGGACAAATTTGAGCACTATCGACGGCCGGCGAGGGCGGGGCCGGGGAGGCGCGCCCGGCCCAGGCGTCACGCCCGGAGCCCCCGGACCTGGAGGGCGAGGGAGCTCTTCAGCAACGGATCGAGCGCCGCGCCGAGCGTCGCGAAGCCGCTGAGCCAGGACAGGAGCGCCGCGAAGTAGAGGGCGAAGATGTTGTGCGCCGCGGCGAGCGGGTCGATGTCGCCGGCCACCTCGCCGCGCGCCTGGGCGTCGCGCACGAGGGCCGCGATGCGGTGCAGGAACGCGAAGGTGAGGGCGTTCAGCCGCTCGCCGTTCGGGCCCGACGCGCCGGGGAAGGCCTTCACGAACGCCTGCGACACGAGCGGCTGCTCGCCGTACATCGCGAACAGCTGCTGGAACACATGGAGCAGCTGAGGGAGCAGGGGGTCTTTGCGCGGCAGCGTCTCGAACGCCGCGTCGACCGCGGCCGCGAGCCGGTCGTGCATCACCATCATGAGCAGGTCGGCCTTGTCGCGCGCGTGGACGAACACCGTCCCCGCCGCGACCTCCGCGCGCTCCGCCACCGCCTTGGTCGTCGTGCCGTCGTACCCGAGCTCGGTGAAGAGCGCCCACGCCGCGTCCCGGATCCGGCGGCGGGTGTCGAGCTTCTGCTGGGCGCGGCCGCCGCGCTCGGGCGACGGCACGGCCGGGGACGGCGGCGAGGCGGGTGACGCGGGTGACGCGGCTCCCGCCGGGGACGCGGCTGCTTTCCGGCGCCTCGCCGCGCCTTGACTGACCCTGCTCATCGCTCGCGCAATGTGCTGCCGCGCGCGGTTACGAGTCAAGCACGGCGGTCTTGACAATGCTGGCTCGAAGAATGACCATGGTCAGTGACCGTAGTCATCCACGGAGGGTGGTGCCATGGCGCTGGTGCATTACGACGAGGGCCTCACGATGCGGGAGGCGCGGGCGATCTACTTCGAGGTGAACGGGTTCGGCGCGGACGGCGGGTACGGGGACGCGTGGGTCGACTTCAAGCTCGGCCCCCTCCCCGTCCCGTTCCCGAACACCCGGGCGCGCGTGCGCGCCGTGCGGTACCACGACCTGCACCACGTGCTCACGGGCTACGACACGAACACGATCGGCGAGTTCGAGATCTCGGCGTGGGAGCTCGGCGCCGGCTGCAAGGGCTTCGTCGCGGCGTGGCAGCTCAACCTGGGCGGCCTCTTCGCGGGGCTGCTCTCGGCCCCGCGCCGGACGGTGCGCGCGTTCCTCCGCGGCCGCCGCGGCGAGAGCCTGTATGGCCAGCCGTTCGAGGCGCTGCTCGATCGGACCGTCGGCGATCTCCGCCGGGAGATGCGCGTCGATACGCCTTCGTCCGGCCCGACGGCGAGCGACGCGCTCTGGCTGGCGCTCGCGACGGTCGCGGGGCTCGCGGGGGCCGGTGTGGGGCTCGCGCTCGCGCTGGTCGTGACGCCGATCGGGCTCGTGAGCCTCGCGCTGCGCCGGCACCGCGCGCGGCGCGCCGTGGGCGCCGGCGCCTGAGGGACAGATGGGGCGCGCCGGCGTCCTCCGCCCACCGCAATGCACGCTCCCGTCGGCGTCCAGCGTGAACACAACAGAACCGACCGCCGAGAGCCACGCACTCCGATGCACAGCGGACGCCGTCTGCATCGGCGGCGAGTGCCTCGCGATCTCGGAAGACACGTGCGACGGCGACGACCTCACGCTGGTCACGAACCTTGCTCGCGGAATAAGGCACCCCTCCCTCGTCTCGCACCTACCTCGACACACGGCTGGCCTTCCGTCCGAACTAGAAGACCAGCCGTGTGCCATCCGGAAAGGAGGAGAGTGACCTCGGGCGGCGCAGCACAGCCTGGTTCTCCGCGGACCGCTTCGCCGCCATCCGATCCACGGCATGCCGGCAGGCCCTGTGGACGACCTGAGAGCGCGACACGGCGGACCGGCGTGCCACCCACACGATTCCGCTAGCGCCGCGGCGTGGCTTCCTGAACCATGTGCGCATGGCTACGTCAGCTCCGTTCGACGTGCTCCGTCATACCGAGATCACGGTCGCTTCCGGGGATCGGCTGGACGTCCGGCAGTTTCACATCTCGGAGCGAATGAGCGCGCTGTTCGAGCTCTCCTTCATCGTTGTCTGCGAGAACGCGGACATCGATTTCGATGCCGTCGTCGGCCAGCCCATGACATTCACGCTGCGCCAGGGCACCACCGAGCGGGCCGTGCGCACATGGACGGGCGTCTGCAGCCACATCGAGCAGGTGGCGGCCGAGGAGATCGGCGTATCCACCTACAAGCTCGTGATGGTGCCGGTGCTGTGGCTTTTGACCCAGCGGCGGAACCATCGCATGTTCCAGCTCCAGTCGGAGCTCGACATTGCGCGGATGCTCCTCGCCGAGTGGAACATCTCGACGTCGGAGCGCATCTCCGGCACGTACAAGAAGCGCAAGTACCGCGTCCAGTACGGCGAGACCGACTTCACGTTCCTCTGCCGGATGCTCGAGGACGCGGGCGTCAGCTTCTACTTCCAGACGGACGGCGGCGAGACCAGGCTGGTCCTGGACGACGCTCCGCAGACGAACGCCTCGCGTGCCCCTGCGATCACGTTCCGCGACAACCCGACCGACGCCGACCGGGAGCACGTCACGAAGGTGCGCGTCAGTCGCCGGCTCCGATCCGGCAAGTACACCGTGCGCGATCACGACTACCGCCGGGTGCCCGAGTACGTGCTCCGCAGCTCGGCCCAGACGCAGGAGCAGCTAGAAGCGCAGCTCGAGCGGTACCACTACGTTCCTGGTGCCTTCCTGTACGAGAGCGACAAGGGACAGCCCACGCCCGTGGCCGACGACCGAGGGCGCTACCGGACCGACGAGAGAGAGGCGGTCGCTTTGGCGCAGCGCAGGCTCGATGCGAAGCGCGTCGAGGCGAGGACCGTCGCCTTCGACACGAACACGATCGATCTCGCGCCGGGTACCGTCGTGTCCATCCTCGATCATCCGAAGAGCGAGCTGTCCCCGGGCAGCGCGTTTCTCGTGACGGGCGCTACGCTGAGCGGCGAGCACGGCGGCGAGTGGTCCTGCGCCTGCGAGGCTGTGAGCGCTGGCCTTGCCTACAGGCCGCCGCTCGTCACCCCGAAGCCCAAGACGAGCGGCGTGGAGAGCGCGACGGTGGTCGGCCCGCCCGGCGAGGAGATCCACACCGACGAATTTGGCCGCGTGCGCGTCCACTTCCACTGGGACCGCGAGTCGAAGATGAACGAGCGCTCCTCGTGCTGGATCCACGTGAGCCAGCCGTGGGCCGGCGCGAGCTTCGGCGGCACGAACCTCCCGCGCGTCGGCCAGGAAGTGATCGTCGACTTCCTCGGTGGCGATCCCGACCGGCCCATCATCGTCGGCCGTGTCTACACGAACGTCCAGAAGACGCCGTACAAGCTGCCCGACAACAAGACCCAGAGCGGCTGGCAGAGCCGCTCCTCGCCGGGCGGCGGCCCGGACAACTACAACGAGATCATGTTCGAGGACAGGAAGGGCCAGGAGCTCGTCCGCATGCAGGCGGAGAAGAACCTCGACAAGCTCGTGAAGAACGACGAGTCCGTGCGGATCGGCCACGATCGCACGAAGCAGGTGGGGCACGATGACGCGCTCACGGTGGGGAACGATCGGACGCGGAGCGTCGGGCACGACGAGACCGTGAGCATCGGCAACGATCGCACCCGGCTGGTCGGGAACAACGAGAGCGTCACGATCGGCAACAGCCGCACGAAATCGGTCGGGGTGAACGAGTCGATGTTCGTGGGGGTCAACCAGAACGAGCAGATCGGCGCCAACCGTTCGGTGCAGGTGGGGGCGAACCACACCGAGGCGATCGGCGCGAACATGAGCGTGAGCGTCGGCATGGCGAAGACGGAGACGGTGGCGCTCGCGTCGGCCGAGACGGTGGGCGCGGCGAAGGCGCTGACCGTGGGCGGTGCCTACACGATCACGGTCGGCGGGGCGATGGCGACGAACGTGGCGCTCTCGCAGACAGAGGCCGTCGGAGCGAGCAAGAAGATCACCGCGGGCGACACGATCACGATCACCTGCGGGGCCAGCTCCATCAGCATGGACAAGGCGGGCACGATCGTAGTCTCGGGCAATGACATCTCCGTCGTGGCGCAGGGCGTCGTCAACGTGAACGCCAAAGGAGTCGTGAACGTCGAGAGCGCCGCCAACGTGCACGTGAAGGGGCCCACGATCACCATGAACTGACGCCGTGGCCGCGCCGCCCGATCACGCGCCCTCACGAGGCAACCGATGGCTGTCACGATCCGCATCAATGATGTCTCGTTGTGTCATAAGGGGAGCGGCGGATTCGCCGCGGCGACGGCGCCAGACGTCTGCAAGACCCCGCCTCAGCCGCTGCCAATCCCATATCCGAACACGGCGTTCGCCAAGGATCTCGCCAAAGGCACCGTGACGGTCCTCGTCGACGGCGGCAACATGGCGGGCATTCTGGGCTCCGAGCTCAGCGTGAGCTCGGGCGACGAGCCAGGCACGGCCGGGGGCGTGAAGTCGGGCGTGAACATGAAAGAGGCGACGTGGATCTCGTACTCGTTCGACGTGCTCCTCGAAGGGCAGAACGCGACGCGGCTGACCGACAAGATGTGGATGAACCGCGGAAACACGGTGTGCCTCGGTGGTTACCAGCAAAGCATGCCGCCAGAAGGCCCGGACCCGAAGTGCGTGAAGATCGCCGAGATGATCGACATGCTGATCAACACCGTGCGGCCGCCCACCCCGCCAGGCGGGCGCCCTCAGGGCTATCAGGGCCTGGCCATGCGCTGGCGAGAGTATGCCCAGAACGTGGGCGGCTGGGGAACGAGGCCCGACGGGTCCCTTGGGGCGAAGGCGCAAAACCATCTGAACGAGTATCGGAAGGGCCAGGAACGGCTCAAAGAGCAGCTAAGGAAGTGGGATGAAAACGACTGTGACAATAAGGGACCTCCACTGCCGCACAAGGCGCGCGAATACGCCGACCAGGAGCCGGAGCTCGGCCCCGGCAAGCCGATCGAGCCGGTGACCGTCGCGCCGATGGCCCCCGCGCCGACGAGCCCGTCCATCAGCGGAGAGGACGTCGCCAAGGGCGCAGCGGTGACGGGCGGCGTGGTCGTCACCCTCATCGTCATTTCTCGAATAATCCGCCTTTTCCCGCCGCTCTTGCCGCTGCAGCTCAGCCCCATTTGATGCTATTTGATGCCAAAGGAACGAACGATCGACGATGGTACATGCCGCCCTCCCCAACCTGCGTGGCCTGGACACCTTCGCCGTGTGGTGCCGCGGCATCTTGTGGCTGAGCCTGGACCGGTTCGAGCGGTTCTGGCCCGACCTCGGATTGTCGTTCCCGGACGCCGAGGGGGCGAAGGCGGCGGCGCGCGCAGCGCTCCTCGAAAAAAGAGCCCTCGACGCCGCCGACAACGATGACCTGGACTACAGCGGCCGGCTGGACGTCGTGGCGGACACCCTCGTCCGCACCATCGCGGAGACGTGCGGCCCGACGAGCGCGGCGCGGTTCGTGGCATGGGTGAGAGGACCCGTGGTAGCTTCGGCGAAAGAGCCCTTGTGGCACGACACCTGGAGTACCCTGCTGTACCGCATGCCGACGCACGACCCGGCGCTCATCGCATCGGGCTATGGCATCCCGTACGAGACGATGGAACGGCTGTTCGAGATCGCGAAGCGGTATGTGGCAGAGCACGATGCGCTCGACATGCGCGTGGAAGCGGCGGATGAAGAGCCGCTCTCCGGATGGGACGCCGACGCCTATGCAGACTACCGCATCGACAGCGGCCCTGTCCTGAGCCCGCTCGATGGGCTCCGGGCGCACCTTTATTTCCTGCGCTTCGACGACGCATGGTCCGAGATCCTGCGGATCACCCGTCCCCAGGACATCGACGCGCTCGTGCGATGGGGCCGGGCCTACCTGGCGCTGCGCGGCAGGATTCCCCTGGACGCTGCGCACATCCCTGATCATGCGCGGAGCCTGTCGTGAGCGACCCGTGGGCGTTCTCGCTCCATCCGGCAGGCCCCGCCTCGGTCGCGATCCGGCCCTGCGTGGAGGCCTGCTGGTCCGTGAGCGTCGGAGAGGACCCGGAGCGCCTCCGCGCCGCATGGACCGGAGCGCTCGAGGTGGTGCGGTACGACGCGCGCCACGTGCACCACAACGGCCCCGACGGCGGGCCTGTCCCCGCTGCTGCCGCCCACGCCGAGGAGGTGAGCCGCGCGCTCGAGGCAGCGTGCAGGGGCCCGGACCTCGGGCGGCCTATCCGCTGGGGCGCGCTCGGCTACATCGACGTCTCGGGCACGGACTCCATCCCGGTGAAGAGCGCGACCCTCGCGTTCGGCTGGGTTCGAGAGCCCGACGCGCCGCGCGGGCTGATGATTCGCGTCACGAGCGGCATGGACGCGGATTGGGCGCGCCTCGCGTCGCTGGCCGAGGCGCTCGCGGGCGAGCCCTGCGCCCAGTGGATCACCGTGGGCTACCGCTTCGTCACGGTGCCGTGGTGCTCACCGCTCCTCGCGGACGCGCTGCAGGTGATTCATGATCGCAGCCGGCGCTTCCGGGGCGTCGATGTCGGCGATCCGCTGGAGGTCCAGGCGTCGACGTGGCAACACAGGCTCCGCAGCATCGGCTGGATCACCGTCGTATCGGACCGGCTCTTGGCAACCGCCCCTGCGGCGGCAGGGCCGCTCCCCGAGGGGGTGTCCAGCCGTCGCCTGACCGCAGCGCAATGGTATCAGGCCGGCGAGCGCCCTTCCGTGTGCGACGTGAACCGGCGCGAGCGACCCGAGGCCTACGCATCGCTCGATCGATGGCTCTCGACGCTGCGCCCTGCGCGCGGTGTGCACTTCCTGCCGCCGTGGACCGAGCCGTCGAGTCGGCGCTGGGTCGAGAGATTCTCCGCATCCAACGCGCTCGCGCCCGAAGCGTGACGCGCCGCGGTCGCCGCGCCGTTCACACCTCCCGGTGGGAGACCGGCAGATGCAGGAGCACCGCGCCGCGGGCCCCGTCGTCGGAGCTAGCCCACACGAGCACGTTCGGCCCGCGAGGGAACGCTCGCTCGGCGAGGACGCACGCCGTGGTGATGGCAAGCAGCCCCGACGCCGCGCCGATATCGCCCCATGACGCCGCGGGGGCCCACGGCGACCCGCCGGCGAGCCGCGACGGGAGCCGCGCCACGAGGAAGCCCATCTCGTCCGCGCGGTAGCGCGCGCCGTTGAAATCGCAGACGACCTCGTCGACCAGAGCGTCCGGGTGGAGCCCTTCGAGCGCCGCGCGCACCGCCCTCGTGAGGCCGGCGCCCGTGCAGATCCCCTCCGTGAACGGCAGCGCCTGCTCCTCGGCCGTGCCGGCGGACACCACGCGTCCGAGGACGGGCAGCCTCCACCTCGCGGCGAAGCGCTCGGAGCACAGCAGACACGCCCCCGCTGCCTCGCCGGGCACGAAGCCCCACGCGTTGTGCGCCGACCGGAGCCGCCCCATCCGATCCAGCGCGTCCAACGTGTCGGGAAACGCGTAGCTGTCCACCGCCGCGACGAGGCACGCCTCGGCCCCGCCTAGTGCCACGCGGCCTAGCGCGCGCGCCACGCCCAGCAGGCCCGCGGCATGGCCGCGCCGCTCGACGATCACGGTCGAGATCGCTCCTCCGGCCGCCGCCGATAAGGCCTCCGAGAGCCCCTCTCCGAGGCCCGGCGGCAGCCCTGGACGGCCCACCTCCGCACAGCCGAGGACGGCCTCCAGAGCGCCGGCGCCCGCTGGCCAGGCGGCCGCACAAGGCGCCACCGCCCTCTCAAGCAGGGTCCGGACACGGAGTTCCGGCTCGGCGTCGACGTCGATGTAGCGCGCCAGGGCCGCCTTCAGCGGCTGGCCGGCGCGATCGACCATGTACGGGTGCTCGCGCACGCCGCTGATCCGTGCGCGGGCAGACACGGCGGTCATCACCGCGCTGTCGCCGATCGCGCTCACCGCCCCGATCGCGGCGATGCAGGCGCCGCGACTCATGGAGCCGTCCTTGCCAGGACTTCCTTGTCCCAGACGACCGTCTCCGAGAGCAGGTGATCTCGCCCATGGCAGGGCACGTGGGAGTGAAACACGAGCGTAAGCCGCATGGCGTCAGCGTCCACGATCACGGTCGAGAGAGCGCCGCGATGCTCCACGACCTCGCGCCCGAGCGCGGTGCGCATACCGAGCACCACACGGGGGAGCCTGAGGCGCACGGGGCCGTCCGGCGACAGCCCGAGCAGCGCCACCGGCTCTCCGCCGCGCAGGTCATCGAGCTGCTGATCGACCGGCGCGCTCTGCCAGAAGCGAGGATCGAGGTCGAGCGGGAGCAGAGGGCGGCGCTCGTTCTCCCAGGCGTCATCGTACGTGCCGGACCACCCGACGCGAGGCATCCAGTCACGGGCGACGGCGCCGAAGCCGACCGGCGGCGGCCGATCGCGGGGAGAAGCGGTGAGGTGCGCCGGATGCTCGATGTTGGGGAGCGGCCTGTCCACCAGATCGCCTGCCCTCTCCGAGAAGCCACGGCCGACCGGGTTCTCGGCGAGGCGCGTCCGGCCCGATGGATCCGCGGCGAGATCGGCGCCCCCGAACGCGCGCTCGTAGACCAGGGGAATACGCACGAACGGGGTCGGCTCCGTCGGGATGAGGCGCGCCGCGGAGCGCTTCCAGGCGCGGTCGCCGAGCACGACGGCTGTCTTCGTTCGGTCTCCGACCATCACCGCGACATCGACCCGCACGGCGGGTGTGCCCCTCGGGGCACAGGCGTGCCCGCGGACGAGCACGTCCACGGCTGGCTTCGGGAGCGTGAAGTCGGTATCTTCGAGGAGGCTGCTCCTCCCCGGCTCGCCCGTGTACGCGGGCGTCCGGCGGACATCGTCCTGCGTCTCTGCGACGCGCGCGGCTCCGTCCGGCGTGATGTCGAACGTCGCGCGCACGACGACGACCCATACCTCGGCTCCGCGGGCGTCCCGGAGAAACTGCCGATCGGCGGCGAACGGGGATAGATTACGAAGCTGCCACATCGCTGCCTCCCGCGCGTGACCCGCCCACGCCGAGCCGCCGGAGTTGCCGCCGCGCGGGCGCGCGTGTGGGGAACAGGGGACGGCCCGGCGCGCGGATGACCATCTCCAGCGCGGCGCCCATCCGCGTCGGCTGGCGACCCGTTACGAGCACGGAGCGGAGCCACGCATCTGTGGGTGGTCGACCCAGGATTAGGCGCACGCCTGGCGGAAAGTCGTCGCAACGCTTCGCCCAGTGCGCAGCGACCCGGTCTGTGTCGGGAAAGGGGAGCGACGCTTCCGGATCCGGGAACACCGCAGGATCGGCGGGATCGTCGCTCGGCGCTGCCGGGAAGCCTTCGGGACGTGGGCCGGCGAGGCCGGCACCCGCGATGTCGATCCCCGTGATTTCGTGGAAGGCCCACGCCGACAGGCGCGCCAGCCTCGGAAGACGCATTCGCTCGATCAGGCTGGGCACCATCGCGGCGTCACCCAGCGCTGCCGCCGCGACGATGGCGGGGCGCTCCGCGCCCGGCGTGGTGAGCAGCCTGTGCAGGCTGTCCGTCGCGCGATCCGACGCGAGCCGTCGCGGCGCCAAGGAAGCGGCCACCCACGCGGACGGGCCGTCCTGCTCGCAGGCGGCGAGCAGCCGCCCTGCGGCCGACGTGTCGCCGAGGAGCACGAGAGACCAGTCCGCCCAGAAACGACACGCGGCGTCGTCGTCGCCGCAGCTCACGCTCTCCAGCGCGCTCCGCAGATCGAGCCGGCCGAGTTCCCCTCCGGCGCGTGCCGCCGCTCTGCGGGCGAGCACGTCGCGGGAGCGGATCGCCGCAGCGAGCGCGGCGCCGGGATCGATGCGCTGCGCTGCGGCCAGCGTGAGGCCGACGCCCAGCCATCCGGCCGGCCCATCGCTCGACAGGAAGCGCTCGACCCAGGAGCGGGCCGCCGGCGCAGCCAGCCATCCCAGGGCCGCAGCGCAGGCCTGTCCCAGCGTCGGGTGGGCGCCCGCCCGCTCCAGGAGGTAGGAGATGATCCTGATCTCACCGCGCTCCGCCGCGAGCACCAGCGCTGCGAAGCCCGCGCTCGTCTCCTCCCCCCCGCGCGCCAGCCCTCTCAGGCTCGTCTCGATCCCGGCGTTGCCGGCGATGCGCAGGCCGTCCAGATGCGCATCGAGCCGCTCGTCGAGCCGGGCGACATCATCGAGGTCGTGCGCATAGGAGTCGACGGCGAGCTCCCGCTGCATCCAGAGATACGAGACCTCGAAGCAGTGGCGCTCCACGATCTCCTGCAAGGCAGCGTGGAGCACGGAGCTCTGCCTCTATACGACCATCCCCCCGGCGTCCAGGGTGTATGTCGCCGCCCCGCGGCGCTCGCGCTCGCGCCGCGGGGCCGCGCCGACGAACGTCGATGATCACGCCAGGCGCGTGCTCCGCGAGCAGATTCTCCCTTGCTGCGTCTTTGCTCGCACCACGATGCTCCGTCGCTCGACACCTCGCATCGTTGCATTTACGATAGAGCCACCTCGGTCGCGGCGTACGGCGATCGGTGAGGAGCCGGGGAGCATCATGGGCAACGGCAGACATGCTGATCAACAAGGGGACGCGCAGGCCCAGGACGCAGGGGCAGCGACGGAGCCGGCACCGCCCCCCGAGGCGCAGCAAGCCGCGACATCGCTCCTCGATCTGCTCCTCTCCGAGGGCGACGCCTCGCCGTCGTCGCCGGTCGCCCGCCGCATCGAGGGGGTCGTCCTCGGGCGCATCGCCGGGATTCACGCGTCGGGGGCGGTGTGCGTGACGTTCCCGGGGGCACCCGAGCAAGGGTTCGCCGCGCGTACGACGACGCCGTTCGCGCAAGAGGATGAGGGGCGCGAGGTTGCGCTCATGTTCGAGGAGGGCGACCCGCGGCGCCCGATCGTGATGGGCAAGATGGTATCCCCGCTCGCGACGGGCGCAACCGAAGCGGCGGCCGACGGGCGGCGGGTCGAGATCAACGCCGCCGAGGAGATCGTGCTGCGCTGCGGGGAGTCGAGCATCACGCTCACGCGCGCCGGCAAGATACTGATCCGCGGCGCGTACGTGCTCTCGCGCTCGTCCGGCGTGAACCGGATCCAGGGCGGCTCGGTCGAGATCAACTAGCGCAAGGTCCAGCGCGCAGCGCGTCGATCTCGCGCCGCACCAGCTTGCCGAGCCGCACGTCCTTCACCATGCGCTGGATCCAAACGCGGTGAATGTGCGGCCAAGCGCCCTCCGGGAGATCGCGCTCGGCGAGCGCACCAGCGAGCGCGCTGCGCTCGGCCGCATCGGCAAGACGCGCGTAATCGCTCACCGCAATGGGGCCGCGCTTCGCGTCCAGCGCGGCGACGTAAGCGCCATCGTAGCTCGAGAGCAGCATCTTTCTGCTGCGCGCAGCTTCGTCGTGGATCCGGTCGAGCCAGTGCGCGTGGACGCGTTGCCATCGCGCCTCGTCGAGCTCCTCGGCGCGCAGGAGGTCGCGGGTTGAGCCCGGGTCGCAAGCGAGGCGTGCTGCGATCGCACCGCACCGCTCGGGCGGGTACGCCTCGAACGGGACCTCCGGAGCGGGTTCTGCGCCCCCCCCGGGCTCGTCCTTGCTGTCGGCTTTCGCGGCCGTTGCCGGCCCGGTGGCTCCCTGCTGATCCGGGCGGCGCGAGGGAGGAGCCGCCTCCCCCTCGCCGCGCACCCACGGCGGCACGAGCGGCAGTCCCGCAGCGCTTGCCCGGGGCGGGACGTCGCGCCCGGATACGCTCTGCTCCTGCGCGGTCGCGAAGGGCAGCATGAGCGACGACACCGTGAGCCCCGGCGCCTCGGTCTTCTCGAGCGGATTCTCGGCGAACGGTGGTGAGATCGCGCTCACGCTCGGCTGCGAGCGGCGCTCGGCCGCGACCGCTGCCGATGCCGATGCCGGCCCGGTCTTGCTGGCCGTCGTCAGCGGCGAGACGGAGCTTGAGGCCCGTGCTGCGGTCCCCGAGAACGGCAGCACGACCGACGAGAGCATGACGGCATTCGGCAGCAACGTGGCCTCCGCGCCGGGCTCGTCGTGCGCCTGCGCGGAGGGCGCCGCGGCCGGCGTGCCCGGTCCGCTCACGACCGCGCGACCAGGGCGGTCTGGTCGATCGAGCAGCACGTGCGCGCGCCACACGAGCATCGCGAGCCCGCGATCCGTGTCGATGACCAGCGTGTCGCAGCGCAGCTGGAGCCGCTGCGGGCCGGAACCGTGATCGACCGTCACGGCCGGCGCAACGGGCGCGAGCCGCGTCGACAGGCGCGCGAAGTGGGGGTGCATATTTTCGAGATAGATCGCCTCCTCGCCGAACGGCTGCGTGCGTTGCTGGTCGGGCGGCGCTGCGTTGAAGTACGCCATATCGATGTCGTCCGGGAGCGGCCGCTCATGCCACCGGCTCGGTTCCCACCAGGCACCGTGCCGCTGAAGGCACGCCACGCGCGAGGGCCAGTTCGGCGCGATCGGGCCGAAGCCCACCGGCGGGACGATGGCGCTGCACGACGCGAGACGAAGCCCGACAGGCAACAGGTTGGGCGCGAGCACGCGGCCGGAGACGTCAGCTCGCGCCGCGCTGCCGAGCGGCCTGCCAGCTGGATTGCTCGTAGCGGGTCCGCCGGCTGCGCGCTCCCACACGAGCGGCATGGTCGTAAAGGGCGCCGGATCGCCGAGCAGCCCATCGCGGCCAACACACCGGTCACCCACCACCTGGATCGCCTTGTCGATGTCGCCGACCGCGAGCCGCACCCCGAGCGACGGCACGGGTCGCCCCTCCGGCGCGTACGCATGCCCGACGACGAGCACCTCGGGGCGCTTCTTGAACGGCACCAGCTCCGATGCGAGCGCCAGACCGCCGCCCTCGCCCGTGTACACGTCGGCCTCGACGACGGGCACCTGCGTCGCGGCGAGCGGCGAAATCTCGGGCCGCAGCTCGAACGTCGCCTTACACACCACCGTGAACGCGAAGCTACCATGTCGCGGCTGCCACCCGACCTTCGCCACGCCGAGGGCACACTCCGAGATCAGATCCATGTCGCACCTCGCAACCTGGCTGCACGCATGTGACCTCCGGCGTCAAGCTCGCGCGCGGCATCCCTCGCGCCGCGGAATCACGAACATGTCGAGACCAGCAGCCCTGTCGCCGCCGACCAGCCCCCCTCCCCCGGCTCGCGCCAGCGCACGAATCCCGCGCGCACCGCGCCTTGCGCGGCCACGCCACACGGCCGATCCTGACCGGACACACTGCGGCCTTCTTGAGCCGCGCTTCCCCGACCGATTGAAGGAGGAACGGATGGCATCGAAATTGGTAACCGACAGAGAGAAGTCCAGCCGCGCGGTGGCTGCCTCTGCCGCGACGCACGCCGACGAGATCGCAAAAGGCTTCTCGGCCGAGCTCGCGTGTCACCTGAAATCCGGCGAAGCCATGCCCGACGTGGCGCTCCTCGTGCGGCTCATGGCGCGCCGGAT
Organism: Sorangium sp. So ce834; assembly: GCF_051521425.1. Lineage (NCBI taxonomy): Bacteria > Pseudomonadati > Myxococcota > Polyangiales > Polyangiaceae > Sorangium > Sorangium sp. So ce834. The sequence continues at coordinate 13,741,803 of NZ_CP150351.1, read as the reverse complement.
CGCCGCGGATACGGCGGCGCTCGTGGCGGCCGACGATGCGCACGAGCACGAGCTCGCGGCCTCGTCGCGCGCCGCGCGAGGCGCGCGACGAGGCCGCGGCGCGGCTGCGCTCGGCGCTCGTCGACGGGCGCGCGGCCATCGACGCGGCCTTCGGCCCGGCGGGGCTGCGCAAGCTCCGGCTCGACGGCGCGGTCCCGGAGGATCCCTCGGTGCTCGTCACGATCGGTGAGCGCGTCGTGAAGGCGCTGCGCGACGCGGACATCAAGCTCCCGAAGCCGAGGCGGGCGTCGATGAAGATCGACCGCGCCGCGCTCGCCGGCGAGATCGACGCCGAGCTGCCGGCGCTCAGGAAGGCGCTCGCGAAGGTCGCGACCGAGGAGCGCGAGAAGGAGGCGACGCTGCGCGCGAAGCAGCTCGCCATGCGCAAGAGCGATCGCAGCTTCGGCCAGGGCGCCGCGTGGCTCGCTACGAGCTGCACCTTCGCGGGCCTCGAGGATCTCGCCGCCAAGGTGCGCCCGTCAGGCCGCCGGCCCGGCCGGACCGCGGTCGAGGAGGAAGGGGAAGCCGAGGAGACGGCGCCGCCCGAGGCGCCCACGGCGTCCGCAGACCTCTGACCTACCCGTCTCGCACCGGTCGCGACGGCCGCGACGGTCGCGACGCACACGCGCCGCTCGCCACGCGCCGTCGCGCGCGCTGGGCATCCTCCGCAAAATCGCCGCACCGCCGCCCAGAAACGCGATGTTCCCGCGGCACACCGCGCTCCGAACCGCTCCCGCCGCGCTCCGTCGCGAGCGCGGCCCGTCCGGACCCCTCCGAACCTTCCTCGCCGCCGCGTCACCGCCTTCCGGCGCGCTCCCCGGCGCCGTCGCCGCCGGACCTTGGTCTTCCCGGCGCCTCGTCGTGCCCCTCGCCTCTCCCCAGCGCCGCTCCGCGGCTCGCTCCCCCGCCCGCCCCGCGCGCCCCTCCCCCACCCACCTTGACCCGGCGCCCGCCACGCACGAGGATCCGCCTCGTGCCCCAGCGAAAGCGCTACCTCTTCGTCTGCGTCAACCGCCGCCCGGACGGGGTCCCCAAGGGCTCCTGCGCCCAGCGCGGCGCCGAGGGGATCCACGCGCAGCTCAAGGCCGCCCTCGCCGAGCGCGGCCTCGCCAAGCTCGAGGCGCGCGCCTGCACCGCGAGCTGCCTCGACGTCTGCTGGGCCGGCCCCGTCATCGCCGTCGAGCCGGACGGCTACTTCTACGGGCGCGTGACCCCCGCGGACGTCCCCGAGATCGTCGACGCCCTCGCCGAGGGCCGCCGCGTCGAGCGGCTCGTGCTCCCGCCCGAGGACTTCACCGAGGCCACGGCCGGCCCGCCGCTGCCGGCGCCGCCCCGCCGCCCGCCGGAGGCGTGATGCGCGGCTTCGAGTTCTGCGAGACCATGGCCGGGAGCTTCCACCTGGTCGAGTCCCCCGCCGACGAGCGGCCCATGTCGTTCACCATCCGCGCGCGCTCGCGCGGCCTCCTCGACTTCCTGCGCAAGCCCGAGGTCGAGATCGAGGGCGAGATCGACGCCGAGGGGTTCGCCGACCACCGCTACCTGTCCGGGCGGCTCGGCCTCGACCTCGCGCGCACCGGCACCCTCCCCTACTCCTTCGAGTTCACCGCCAACGACGGCCGCCGCTGCGCGTTCGCCGGCCGCAAGACCGTGCGCCCGAGCGATCTGCTGGCGTCGATGACCGTCCTGCCCGGCGTGCTCGTCGGCGAGGGAGGCGCCGTGATCGGCGAGGCGCTCCTCCGCTTCGACCTGCGGAGCGACCTGCTCCGGTTCCTGCGGAGCTTCCGGACCACGAGGTAGCCATGCGGAGGCTCGATCCCAGAGAGAGCGCGGTCATCGTCGTCGACGTCCAGGAGCGGCTCGCGGCCGCGATGCCGGCGCCCCAGATGGAGGCGCTGACCCGCGCGGCCACCCTCCTCATCGAGGCGGCGCGGCGGCTCGGCGCGCACGTCCTCGCGACCGAGCAGTACCCCGCGGGGCTCGGGCGCACCGTCGCGCCGCTCGCCGAGAAGCTCGCCCAGGCGGGCGCGCCGGTCATCCCCAAGATGGAGTTCTCCGCCTGCGACGCGCTCGAGTTCGAGCGCGCCTTCGGCGAGCGCGCGCCCCGCACCGCCGTCGTCGTCGGCATGGAGGCGCACGTCTGCGTCTTCCAGACCGTCCGCGAGCTCGCCGCGCGCGGCGTCGCGGTCCACGTACCGCTCGACGGCGTCGCCTCGCGCCGCGACGACCACCGGCTCGCCGGTCTCGACCTCTGCCGCGCCGCCGGCGCCACCATCACCACCGCCGAGACCGTCGTCTTCGACTGGCTCAAGGTCGCCGGGACGGACGACTTCAAGCACCTGTCGAAGCTCATCCGCTGAGATCGCCGCGATCTCCGCGGGCAGCGCGGCGCCCCGGTCGCCGTGTCAGTTTGTCAGCCGCCGGCTCGGACTTTGTCAGACCCGTGCTCTTCTGGACACGCCGCCGACGTTCGTGACACAGTGGCGCATGGCTGACGATCTGGCACAAGTCGGAGCCCCTCCGAGCGCGCCTCCGCCCGCCGGCGCCGCGCCGCCGCCCGGCGCGCCGACGGTCCTCGTGGTCGACGACGAGCCGTCGAACGTCGCCTCCATCGAGAAGATCTTCCAGCGCGACGGCATGCGCGTCATCACGGCGGACAGCGCGAAGGCGGCGCTCGAGATCGTGCGCAGCCGCCGCGTCGAGGTGGTCCTCACCGACCTCATGATGCCGGGGGTCAGCGGGCTCGAGCTGCTCCGCGCGCTCAAGCAGCTCGCGCCCGACACCGAGGTCGTGATGATGACCGCGTACGGGACCGTCGAGACCGCGGTCCAGGCCATGCGCGAGGGCGCGTACGACTTCGTGGAGAAGCCGCTCAAGCGGATGACGATCATCAAGAGCGTCCGCAAGGCCGCCGAGCGCCAGTCGCTCGTCGCCGAGAACCGGTCGCTGCGGCAGGAGATCAAGCTGCTCACGAAGCGCGAGATCGTCGGCTCGAGCCCGACGCTCCGCCGCGTGCTCGACATCGCGACCCAGGCGGCGCCCTCGAGCGCCACGGTGCTCGTGCTCGGCGAGAGCGGCACCGGCAAGGAGCTGCTCGCGCGCTTCATCCACGAGCGCAGCGCGCGCTCGCGGGGGCCGTTCGTCGCGGTCAACTGCGCGGCCATCCCGGAGACCATCCTCGAGGCCGAGCTCTTCGGCCACGAGCGCGGGGCGTTCACCGGCGCCCTCGCGAAGCGCGACGGCCGCTTCGCCAAGGCGGCCGGCGGCACGCTGTTCCTCGACGAGATCGGCGAGCTCTCGCCGGCCGTGCAGGTGAAGCTCCTCCGCGTGCTGCAGGAGGGCGAGTACGAGCCCGTCGGCGGCGACACGGTCCGCGCCGACGTGCGCCTCGTCGCGGCCACCAACAAGGACCTCCGCGCCGAGGTCGCCGCGGGGCGCTTCCGCGAGGACCTGTTCTACCGGCTCAACGTGATCGCGATCACCGCGCCCCCGCTCCGGACCCGGCGCGAGGACATCCCGCTCCTCGTCGACCACTTCCTCGGCGTCTACTGCACGAAGAACAACCGCCCCCGCCTGGAGGCGCCGCGCGACGTGCTGGCGCGCCTGACCGACTACACCTGGCCGGGCAACGTCCGCGAGCTCGAGAACGTGATCGAGCGCGCCGTGGTGCTCTGCCGCGGCGATCAGCTCTCGGTCGACGACCTGCCCGACTTCATCCGCGAGGCCGCCCCCGCCGAGCCGAGCTCGCTCACGTTCTCGGTCGGCACCCCCCTCGACGAGGTCGAGCGAAGGCTCATCCGCGAGACGCTCCGCCACGCGCGCGGGGACAAATCCGTGGCCGCGCAGCTGCTCGGCATCTCGACCCGCACCATCTACCGCAAGCTCGGCGAACTGGAGTGATCTCGCGCGCGCCGTCCGGCGGACACGGCGCGCTCCGGCGCGCCGGCACCCCCGGCGAAAATCCATTTGTCACTTTGGCAAAGGAGGCCGCCCCGCGCGCCTCGGGTGCGTCACCTTGGCGGGGCAGCTTCCGTATTTCCGAGAAAAGGCGGGGGAACGGCCAGAGATTGACCCCTGGCACGAAACTCGCTTAGAGGAGCATGGGCGCATGGGCATCGACGCGATCCTGAAGCGGTATTTCCCCTGGGTGTTGGGCGCGCTGATCGCGCTCGCCGCCTACTTCCAGGCGTCGGGCATGGGTCAGCTCGTGGCCTCGAGCGTCGCGATCGACGCGCCGCCGGCGCCGGCCGGCCCGCCGCCGCGCCCCACGTCGTTCGGGTCGACCGCGAGCGCGGACCACGCGACGCACGCCGGGCCGATCCTCTCGCGCAACCCGTTCGACTCGGTGACGGGGCCGCTCGACGGCAAGCCGGTCGAGATCCCGAGCGTGCAGCCGGAGATGAGCAACAAGGATCCGTACGAGGATCCGTCGTGCGACGGCGCCCGCGTGCTGCTCATCACGCAGGCCGACGATCCCGCGTGGTCGTTCGCGGCCATGACCGGCTCGGACGGCAAGGCGATCTTGCGGCGGCAGGGGGATGAGATCAGCGGGCAGACCGTTTACTACGTGGGGTGGGACCGGGTCTGGCTGACGTCCGGCAGCTCGCGGTGCCAGGCCATCGTGGGCGGCAGCAAGGCCGTCGCGCGCACCGCCGCGGCGCCGACGCCCGTGACGCCCGCGCCGACGAGCACGTCGAAGTCGACCGCCCGCGGCGGCAAGAAGGTCCCGCCCGAGATCGCCTCGAAGATCCAGCGGGTGAGCGAGACGGAGTTCAACGTGGAGCGCAGCGCCGTCGACCAGATCCTCGAGAACCAGGGCGAGCTGATGCGCTCCGCGCGCATCGTCCCCGAGAAGGAGGGCGACAAGGTGGTCGGCATCCGTCTCTTCGGGATTCGACCGGACTCGCTGCTCGGGACGCTCGGCCTGGAGAACGGAGATCGGCTGTCCAGCATCAACGGGTTTGAGATGAGCGATCCGCAAAAGGCCCTCGAGGCCTATGCGCGGCTCCGGACGGCGGACCGGCTCACGGTGAGCATCAACCGCAAGGGCAAGCCGATGAACATCGACTTCAACATCAAGTGAGCGCTGCGGACTGAATTCCAGGGATGAAAGCAGGGTAGTGGCATGGCGCGATGGATAGGTAGACTGGACGAGGGGAGCCTGCTGCGGCGAACGCTGATGTATGTCGGCACGTTCGTCCTCGGCTCACTCACGTTCGTCGGGGTCGTGAGCCTGATCCTCGTGTCGGTCGCCAAGACCGTCCTGCCGCCCCACGGCGCCGAAGGCGCGGCGGACGCGGCGGACGAGGCCGAAGGCGAGGCCACCACCGGGGCGAGCAAGACCGCCCTGGGCAGGACATCCCGCTCGAAGCGGCCGCGGCCCCCCTCGCCGGCCGAGCGCGAGAGCGCGCCGAGCGCCGACTGAGCGGCGCCGCCTCCCCCCACCCCAAAACCCACGCAGAGAATATCGAGTCGACTGATGGTGATGACGACCCTCGAGCGATCCTGCTGCCTCCGGAGGAGGCTCCTCGCCGCGCCGGTGGCGGCGCTCGTGTTCGCCGCGGCGGCCCCGCCGGCCGCAGCGCAGCCCGCGAACCGCAACGCCCCCGTGCTGCGCACCCCCGGCCAGGGCGCGGCGGCGCCCGGTCGCCCCGGGATCCCCTCGGGGACGCCGGGCTCCGCGGGCGCCGCCGCGCCGGGCGCAGGCGCGCCCGGGGCAGGCGCGCCGGGCGCTGCAGCCGCGCCGGGGGCGCCGGGCGCCGCGCCGGGCGACACCGGCGACGATCCGCTCGCCGCGGTCAAGCAGGGGGTCCAGGAGATCGAGTTCAAGCCGAAGCCCGGCGGCTACAAGGTCAGCTTCAACCTCGACGAGGCCGACCTCCCCGAGCTGGTGAAGGCGATCAGCAACATCACCGGGCGGCGGTTCATCTACGGCGGCAAGCTCCGGCAGATCAAGGCCACGGTGTACGCGCCGGAGAAGGTGACGGTCGCCGAGGCGTACAGCGCGTTCCTGTCGATCCTCGCGTCGAACGACCTCACCGTCATCCCCCACGGCCGCTTCCTCAAGATCGTGGAGACGCCCGGCGCGGTGTCGGAGACGACCCCCGTGTTCGGGACGGCCGCGCCCGTGCCCGCGGAGGACCGGTTCGTCACCCGCATGTACCGGCTGTCCCATATCGACGCCAACGAGGCGGGCGGCGTCCTGACCAAGTTCAAGTCGAAGGACGGCGACGTCACCGTCTACCCGCCCGGCAACCTGCTCATCATCACGGACACCGGCACGAACATCCAGCGCATGCTCCGGATCGTCGAGGAGATCGACGTCGGCGGCGCCGGCGATCAGCTGTGGGTGCAGCCGGTCCACTACGGCTCCGCCGCGGAGGTCGCGACGAAGCTGAACGAGATCGTCGACCCCAGGGCCGGCGGCGGCGGCGGCGGCGGCAGGCCCGGCAGGGGCGGCGCCCCCGGCGGCGGCGGCACCGGCGCGCGCATCATCGCGGACGACAGGACCAACTCGCTCATCATCACCGCCTCCGAGCCGGACTACCTGCGCGTCCTCGGCATCCTGAAGCGCCTCGACGTGCCGCAGACGGGCGAGGGGCAGGTCCACGTGCTCTCGCTCCAGCACGCCGGCTGCAAGGAGCTGTCCGCGACGCTGAACCAGGTCCTCGGCGGGAGCACCGGCGGCGGCGCCCCCGCCGTGGGCGGCAGGGGGGCGGCGCGCAACGCCCCCCCGGTGCCCGGCTCGACCGACGACATCTTCGAGGGCCAGGTCAAGGTCACCTGCGACGAGGCGAGCAACAAGCTCCTCATCACCTCGTCGCCCCACGACTACGCCCAGCTGCGCACCGTGATCGACCAGCTCGACGAGCCCCGGCGGCAGGTGTTCATCGAGGCCGTGATCATGGACGTGAACGTCAACCGCTCGCTCAATTTCGGCATCGGCTACCACGCCGGCGCGCCGTTCGACGCCGCGAACGGCCAGGGCATCATCTACGGCGGGAACAACGTCGTGCCCTCGGTCGGCGGCCTGCCGACCGAGCTCGGCGCGCTCGCGCTGGGCGTCCGGGGCGCCGAGATCCCGGGCTCGAGCAACATCTTCGGGACGGGCCTGTCCATCCCCGCGTTCGGCATCGTCCTCCACGCGCTCGCGCAGGACGGCGACTCCAACGTCCTCGCGACGCCGCACATCCTCGCGACCGACAACGTGCCGGCCGAGATCTCGATCGGCCAGAACATCCCGCTCCAGACCAACGTCGGCGGCGGCGGGCTCAACCAGCTCGCGAGCCTGGCGGGCGGCGCGGGCGCCGCGGGCGCGCTCGGCGGGCTCGGCGGGCTCGGCGGCCTGCTCGGCGGCCTCGGCGGCCAGGCCGCGCGCCAGGACGTGGGCACGAAGGTCAAGGTCATCCCCCACGTCAACGACTCGGACCAGGTGCGGCTGGAGCTCACCGAGGAGATCTCCGACGCCGGCGCCCCCCTCGAGGGCGCGCTCGGCGCGATCCCCATCAACAAGCGCACCGCGAGCACCACCCTCGTCGTCCGCGACCAGCAGACCGTGGTGATCGGCGGCCTCGTGCGCGACGGCATGACCACCTCGGAGACGAAGATCCCGGTGCTCGGCGACATCCCGGTGCTCGGCTTCCTGTTCCGGCAGCGGGTCAGGACCAAGACGAAGACGAACCTCCTGCTCGTCCTGACGCCCTACGTCATCCGCGACCAGGACGACCTGCGGGCCATCTTCGAGCGCAAGATGCAGGAGCGGCAGGAGTTCATCGACCGCTACTTCGTCTTCAGCGACAGCGCCGCCTGGGAGCCGCCGCGCGACTTCAGCCGGGCGAACGGGCTCGTCGAGGACATCCGGCAGTCGATCCTGACCGAGGAGGAGCGGGCGCGCCTCGAGGAGGAGGCCCGGCCGAGGAGGCCGCAGGATCACACGCCGGTCGAGCCCGTCGGGCTGCCGACGTTCGGCGGCAAGACCGGCGCGGCCGGCGGGGGGATGGCTCCTGGTATGGAGATGGAGGGCGACATGCCCCCGCCCCCGCCGCAGAGCGGGGCGGCGCCGGCGCGCCCCATCCGGCGCCCGCCCGGCGGACGGCAGATGGAGCGCGTCGAATGAGCATGCAGCAGCAGCAGCAGTACCTCGGCGAGATCCTGGTCCGGCGGGGCGTCGTCTCCGCGGAGCGGCTCGTGCCGCTCTTCGACACGGTCCGCGAGCGCGGGCAGCCGCTCGCGGACCTCCTCGTCTCGTCCAACATCGCCGACGAGGCGAGCATCGCGAGGGCGCTCGCGGAGGAGTGCGAGGTCGGCCTCCTCCCGCGCATCGACATCGACGCGGTGCCGCTCGAGCTCGCGAGCCGGGTGCCGATCACCTACGCCAAGCAGCACAAGATCCTGCCGCTCTCCGAGCACGACGGCGTCGTCTACTGCGCGGTCGCCGACCCCCTCGACACGACCGCGATCGACGACGTGCGGGCGCTGTTCGGCAAGCCGGTCGAGATCGCGGTCGCCACGAGCGACGCCGTGCTGAACGCGATCAACCGCATCTGGGAGCGCAAGGAGGACGGCGGCGCGAAGCTCGAGGGCGACCAGGCGCTCGAGGAGGACAACCTCGTCGACATCATCGACTCGGACGACGACGCCCCGATCATCGCCTGGGTCAACGGCCTCTTCGCGCAGGCGGTCCGGGAGCGGGCGAGCGACATCCACATCGAGCCCGAGGAGCGCGACGTCGTCGTCCGCTACCGGATCGACGGCGAGCTCTACGTCGCGAAGCGCGCCTCGAAGCAGTTCATGGCGCCGATCATCGCCCGCGTGAAGATCATGGCGTCGCTCAACATCGCGGAGAAGCGGCTCCCCCAGGACGGCCGCATCACCCTGAAGATCGCGGGCAAGAGCGTCGACATCCGCGTCTCGACGGTGCCGACGAGCCGCGGCTTCGAGCGGATCGTGATGCGCATCCTGCACAAGGCGTCGGTCCTGCTCGGGCTCGACGACCTCGGCTTCGCGCCGCGCGAGTACGCCCTCATGGACGGGCTCATCCAGCGGCCGGACGGCATCATCCTCGTCACCGGCCCGACCGGCAGCGGCAAGACGACGACGCTCTACGCCTGCCTCAACCGGATCAACGAGCCGAGCCGGAACATCCTCACCGCCGAGGACCCGGTCGAGTACGAGATCGGCGGCATCCATCAGATCCACGTCCACCCCGGGATCGGGCTCACCTTCGCCTCGGCGCTCCGCGCCTTCCTCCGGCAGGATCCGGACGTCATCATGGTCGGCGAGATCCGCGACAAGGAGACCGCCGAGATCGCCATCCACGCGTCGCTGACCGGCCACCTCGTGCTCTCGACCATCCACACGAACGACGCGGCCGGCGCCGTGACGCGCCTCGTCGAGATGGAGATCGAGCCGTTCCTCGTGCGGAGCAGCGTGATCGGCATCCTCGCCCAGCGCCTCGTGCGCCTGCTCTGCTCGGCGTGCAAGGTCCCCTACCGCCCGTCGGACTACGAGCTCCAGCAGCTCGGCCTCGACCAGGACCGGCTCGCCTGGAAGGCGCGGCGGAAGCTCTCGAACCGCTACAGCGTGCACGGGCAGAAATACGACTACATCGGGCAGGACATCGACCGGGCCGTGTTCTACAAACCGGGCGGCTGCGACGCCTGCAACCAGAAGGGCTTCGTCGGCCGGCGGGGCATCTACGAGCTGATGGTCATCGACGACGCGGTGGGCCCGCTCATCCTGAAGAGCGCGGACGCGCAGACCATCAAGCGGGTCGCCATCTCCCAGGGGATGGACACGCTCCGCGACGACGGGGCGCGCAAGGTGCTCCTGGGCATCACCACCGTCGAGGAGGTCCTCGCGGCGACGCAGGAAGACGTCATCGTCGACGAGTAGGGAAGGCCGTGGCGGTATTCGAATACAAAGGCATCCTCGTCGGCACCGGAAAGCCGGTCAAAGGGGTCCGCGACGCGGAGAACGCGAAGGCCCTGCGGGCCGCCCTGCGCAAGGACGGCATCATGCTCACCGGCGCGACCGAGGAGCAGGCCGCGAAGGCGAAGGCGAAGCGCGATCTCAAGCTCTTCGCCTTCGCGGGCCGCCCCACGACGTCCGAGGTCGCCATGATGACCCGCCAGCTCGCGACGCTCATCGGCGCCGGCATCCCGCTGTTCGAGTCGCTCAACGCGCTCATCGAGCAGGTCGAGAAGGAGTCGCTGAAGCGGACCCTCACGCAGGTGCGCGAGCAGGTGCGCGAGGGCACGAGCTTCGCGAAGGCGCTGGAGGGGCACCCCACGGTCTTCCCGCCGCTCTACGTCAGCATGGTGCGCGCCGGCGAGGCGTCCGGCACGCTCGAGGGCGTGCTGCTCCGCCTGACCGTCTTCATGGAGAACCAGGCGAAGCTCGTGGGCAAGGTGACCGCGGCCCTCGCTTACCCGGCGCTCATGGCGATCATCGGCATCGGGCTCATCTCGGTCCTCATGATCGCGGTCGTGCCGAACGTGAAGGACATCTTCTCGTCGATGGACCAGACGCTGCCCTGGTACACCTCGGCGCTCATCGGCACCTCGGAGTTCGCCGCGAGCTACTGGTGGCTCGTGATCCTCATGCTGGTCGGCGCGGTGTACGGGTTCCGCCGCTGGCTGCGCACGCCGAAGGGGCGCCTCCGCTGGGACACGTTCGTGCTGGGCGCGCCGATCTTCGGCAAGCTCATCCAGATGCTCTCCATCGCGCGCTTCGCGCGGACCCTCGCGACCCTGCTCTCGTCGGGCGTCGCGCTCCTCAGCGCGATGGACATCGTGCGCAGCGTGCTCGGCAACGCCGCCCTGGAGAAGGTCGTCGCCGACGCGATCGGGTCGATCCGCGAGGGCCAGAGCATCGCCGATCCGCTGAAGCGCAGCGGCCGGTTCCCGCCCATCGTCATCCACATGATCGCCATCGGCGAGCGGAGCGGGCAGCTCGAGGCGATGCTCGAGAACGTCGCCAACGCGTACGACTCCGAGGTCGAGACCCGCGTCCAGGTGCTCACGAGCCTGCTCGAGCCGCTCATGATCGTCGTCATGGGCGGCACGGTCGCGTTCATCGCGATATCCATCCTCATGCCGCTCATGCAGATGTCGAACTTCGTCGGGTAGGGGGCTCCATGGGGCGCAGGAGGCAGCGAGAGAGCACGATCTTCTTCCCGTGGGAGCGCGGCGGCGGGCTCTTCCGCAGGAGCGGCATGGCGCGCGTGCGGCCGTTCGCGGCCGGCCTCGGGATGGCCGTCCTGCTCCTGCTCCTCGGCGCGCGCGAGCGGCGGCTCGTGGGAATTCGCTCGACGCGCGCCACGTTGTCCGTCGTCCACGGGGCCATCACGCTGTACCGCGCCGACCACGAGCGGCGGTGCCCGGCCTCGCTGGAAGAGCTGAAGCGCGAGGGATACCTCGCGATCGATCCGGTCGACGCCTGGGGGAGGCCGCTCCGGCTCACCTGCCCTGGCAGAAAGGACCCGGAGGGATACGATCTGATGAGCGACGGTCCGGACGGCGAAATCGGCGGGCTTGACAGGGTGGAGTGAGGGACATGGAGACGAACAGGGCGAAGAGGATTCGAAGGTTGGGCCGGGGGCTCTCGCGGGGCGTGACCCTGATCGAGGTCCTGATCGTGGTGACGATTATGGCGATCATCGCCGGCGGCGCGACGCTCGTGCTGTGGCCGAAGCTCGAGGCCGCGAAGGTCAGGAGCGCCTACACCGGCGCGTCGGTCATCAAGACCGCGGCGGATCAGTACCAGAACCTCGGCGCGGGCGGCGAGGGCTGCCCGACCCTGCAAGCGCTGGTGAGCGCGAAGCAGATCGACGCCAACAAGACGGACGACCCCTGGGGCCAGCCGTACCGGATCAAGTGCGAGGAGAGCGAGATCCGCGTCTACTCGCTCGGCAAGGACAAGAAGGAGAACACCCCGGACGACATCCGCGACAACATGAGGCAGTCCGAGATCAACAAGATCGCGGAGATGTGACGCCGACGCGGAGGGAGCGCCCATGACACGCCGCCTGCGCACGAGGGGAGTCACGCTGGTCGAGGTGCTGATCTCCGTCACGGTGATCGCGCTCATCAGCGGATCGGTGATCCTCGGCATGGGCGCGGTCACGAGCGCCCGGCTGAAGCGGAGCGCGGCGCTGCTCGCGGGCGCCGTCCGGGTCGCCTACGCCCACGCCAACGCGAAGTCGAAGCCGATGCGGCTCGTCTTCGACTTCGAGGAGCGGATGATCGTGCTCGAGGAGGCCACGGGCGAGCTCGTCGTCGAGAGGAACGACCGGACCGGCGGCGCCGCCGCGGCGACCGAGGCCGAGAAGGCGGCGGTGGCGGAGGCCGAGGCGATCCTGAAGGGGCCGCGCGCGCCGCGCCCGTCGTTCCAGCCGGCGAAGGCGTTCGGCTTCGACCCGTCGAGCGAGAAGCCCGGCAAGGAGCTCTCGAGCGGCGTCCGCTTCCTCCAGGTGGAGACCGGGCACCAGGACGAGGCCGCGACCGAGGGGCGCGCCTACCTCTACTTCTGGCCCGGCGGCCAGACCGAGCGGGCGGCCATCCAGCTGTCGCTCGGCGGCGAGGAGACCGAGGACTCCGTGATGACGGTGCTCGTCTCGCCGCTCACCGGCAAGACCGAGATCCGGCGGGGCAAGGCGAGCATGCCGCGGCCGCGCTCCGACTCCGAGGAGTCGGAGCGCGAGGACACGGGGTTCTGATGCGCGCCCGCGGCTTCACCCTGCTCGAGATCATGGTGGCGGTGGCCATCCTCGGCCTCGGGCTCACCGCGATCCTCTCCGCCCAGGCCGGCGCCTTCTCGGCGGCGGCGCACGCGCGGAACATCAGCCTCGCGAACGGGCTCGCGCGCTGCAAGATGACCGAGATCGAGGAGCGGCTCGCCAGGGACGGCCTGCCGCTGCTCGACGAGGCCGACAACGGGCCGTGCTGCGAGGGCGACGAGTCGACGTCCGTCAAGTGCTCCTGGCGCATCGAGAAGCCGGAGATGCCCGAGCCCAAGTACGGCGACCTCGATCTCGACACGAACCTCGAGGGGCTCGGCCAGCTCACCAAGCCGGCCGAGTCGAGCGGCTCCGCCGCCCCGAGCGGCAGCCTCGACGATCTCGCGCAGTCGCTGGCCGGCGCGCCCGGCGGCGCCGGGGGCGGCCAGTCCGCCGGCGGGATCGCGGGGCTCCTGCAGCCGTTCATCGACATGCTCGCGCCGACGCTCCAGCCGATCTTCGAGGCGAGCGCGCGGCGGGTGACGGTCCGGCTGACCTGGCAGCAAGGGTCGCAGGAGCACGCGCTCGAGCTCGTGCAGTGGGTCACGGTGCCGCAGATGGGCCAGCCCGAGGACACCGGCGCGGGCGGCGGCCAGGGCGAGGGAGGAGGGAGTCGACCGTGACGGCGCGAACGGCGAGCTCGCCCCGCAGGCGCCGCCGGCGCTCGGGCGGGGTGACCCTCCTCGAGGTCCTCGTCTCGGTCGCCATCCTGGCGATCATCGGGACGCTCATCTACGGCGCGTTCGACGGCATGAGCCGGTCGCGCGCGGGCATCTCGCGCATCAGCGACCGCTACCACCAGGGCCGCGCGGCGATCGCCCGCATCTCGCGCGAGCTCCAGGCGGCCTTCCTGTCCCGGCACCAGCCGGCCGACAAGAACATCGTCGTGCGGCTCACGGCGTTCACCGGGGAGGACTCGTCGCCCGCGGATCGCGTCGATTTCACCGCGTTCGCGCACCGGAGGCTCCTCAGGAACGCGCACGAGTCGGACCAGTGCGAGATTGGCTATTTCGGCTCGCGCGACCCCGAGCGCGACAAGCTCGATCTCGTGCGGCGAGAGGCGAAGTTCATCGATCTCGAGCCGACGCGGGGCGGCGTCGTCAACGTGCTCGCCGAGGACATCGAGAGCTTCAACGTCCGGTACCTCGACCCCCTCACCGGCGAGTGGGTCGACTCGTGGAACTCCACGCAACCGGCGGCGCAATTCGAGCGGCTCCCGTCGCAGGTGTGGGTGACGCTGGTCCTGAACGGCGGGCCGGGCGGGGCGCCCATCAAGTTCGAGACGAAGGTGCCCATCGCCATGCAGGTCCCCATCGCCTTCGGGAACAACTGAGCCATGCTCCGCCCGAAGAGCCCCCAGACCGAGGAGCGCGCCGCCCCCACCCCGCCGGGCGGGCGCGCGCGCCGCCGCCGCCTCCGGAGGCGGCGCGACCGGCGGGGCGTGGCGCTGGTCATGGTGCTCGGCGCGATCACGGTGCTCACCGTGTTCCTGACCGAGCTCCAGGAGGAGACCTCCACCGAGCTCTCGGCGGCGCTCGCCGATCGCGACGCGCTCCGGGCCGAGTACTACGCGCGGAGCGCCGTGAACCTGTCGCGGATGCTCATCGCCGCCGAGCCCAGCGTCAGCCAGACGATCGGGCCGATGCTCGCGATCATCGGGCTCAAGGGGAATTTCCAGGTGCCGGTCTGGAAGTTCACCGACATGTTCCTCGGCCCGTTCAACGCGCAGCTCACCGAGCCGGGCGCGGCGCCGCCCGACGAGGCCGCGGCCGCGGGCAGCGCGGCGGCGGGCAAGAACCTCGGGCTCACCGGCGGCGGCCGCTTCGAGCTCAAGATCGTCGACGAGGACTCGAAGATCAACATCAACCGCGCCGCCGACGACGTGGGCGGCATCGCGGATCAGATCGCCGTGGGGGCGCAGCTCATCAGCCTGATGAGCCCCCCGCAGTACAACCCGCTCTTCGAGGAGCGCGACGGCGACGGCCAGTTCTCGGACCGCGCGACCATCTGCAGCGCGCTCGTCGACTGGGCCGACCCCGGCGACCAGACGTTCGTCTGCGACACGTCGACGAACGCCCCGAGCTCCACCGGCGCCGAGGACAGCTTCTACCAGACCGTCGGCCTCCCCTACGTGCGCAAGAACGCCCCCTTCGACTCGTTCGAGGAGCTGCGGCTGATCCGGGGCATGGGCGACGACTTCTGGGCGACGTTCGTCGATCCGGACCCGAACAACCCGGACAAGCGGGTGCTGACCGTCTGGGGCAACCGGAAGCAGAAGGTGAACGTGACGTCGGCGAACGCGCAGATGCTCCTCACGCTCACCTGCAGCGCCGACTTCGTGGACGTCGCGGCGACGCCGCTCTGCACCGACGTGAACCAGCAGACGGCGTTCCTGACCGTGGCGTCGCTCGTGCAGAGCATGACCGGGGGCATCCTCTTCCCCACCCCCAAGGATTTCGTCGACGCCATGACCCAGAAGGCCGGCAATACGCTCGGGGCGATGCTCGGCCAGCAGTTCAAGGCGATGGGCGTCGATATGGTGAAGTTCAAGCCGAACGCCACGAAGGCCCTCGGCAACAGGAGCAACTTCCTGAGCATCTATGCCGATGGCGTCGTCCCGGGGAACAAGCGTGAGACGCGCGTGCGCATCCATGCGGTGATCGACCTCACGGGGGCGACGAAGATCACCGATGCCGGGAAGGCCGATGACGGCAAGCGTCCCCCGGGGGACAACCCCAACCCGCCGAACGGCACCGGCGCCCCCCCGACGCCGGAATCGTACGAACAGCAGGTACGGTCGAACCCCGCCGGGACGATCATCTACTATCGCATCGAATAGGACACCCCTCCGGGAAGAAGCGCGGAAATGCACAGGCTGCTCGGGATAGATGCTGGGAAATCCGTGGTGCGGACGGCGCTCATCCGCACCTCGTACAGGAAGGTCTTCGTCGAGGCCCTCGGCGAGGCGCCCATCACGGACGCGGTCTCCGAGGCCGAGGCGATCCGCGCCGCGGTGGGGCTCCACCGCCCCGACGCCGCCGCGATCGCGATCTCCGGGGAGAAGTCGTTCTACCGCCGCCTCGACCTGCCCGCGGCCGCGCAGAAGGAGGTCGAGAACGTCCTCGGCTTCGAGCTCGAGGCCACGGTGCCGTTCGAGATGGAGGACGCGGTCTTCGACTACCGCCTGCTCAAGCGGCCGCCCAGCGCCGAGACGCTGCCGGTCTTCGCCGCCATCGCGCGCGCCGACGACGTGCGCGAGCGCATCACCGTCGTGAAGGAGGCGCTCGGCTTCGAGCCGGAGCGCGTCGCGCTCGGCGCGGTGGCGCTCGCCAACCTCGAGGCCGTGATGCCGGAGCTCGCCTCGCCGTCGCCCGCCGGCGCGAGCGTGCCGATCGCGCTGCTCGACCTCGACCACCTCACCTCCGAGATCGTGATCCTCTCCGGCGGGGAGCCGGTCTTCGCCCGGACGCTGTCGCGGGGGACGGCCGGGCTCCCCGGCACGGCGCCGGCGCTCGCGCGCGAGCTCCGCCAGACGCTCGCGGCGTGGCGCAACCTCGGCGGCGAGCCGCTCGCCGGGATGTACCTCGTCGGCGGCGGCGCGAGCGCGCAGGGCGCGGAGGTGTTCCTGTCCACCCAGCTCGGCCTCACGATCCTGCCGCTGCCGGCCCCTCGGGTCGAAGGGCTCACGCCGGAGCAGGCCGCGGCGCTGCCCCGCTTCGCCAAGGCGCTCGGGCTGGCGCTCGGGCTGACGCCGAAGACCAAGGGGTTCAACCTGAGGCGGGGCGCGCTCGAGGCCGAGCGCAGCTACCCGTTCCTGCGCGAGAAGATCCCGATCCTCGCCGGCCTCGGCACCGTCATCGCGCTGAGCTTCGGGTTCTCGATCGTCGCGGAGCTGCGCACCCTGAGCGCCGAGCGGGAGCTCCTGCTCGCGTCGCTCGCGACCGCCTCGCACGACGTGCTCGGCGAGGAGACGAGCGACCCGCTGAAGGCCCGCGAGCTGCTCGACCAGGGCCCCGGCGCGGCCGACGAGGACCCGATGCCCCGCGTCGACGCCTTCGACGTCATGGTGCAGCTCTCGAAGGCCGTGCCGAAGGAGATCACGCACGACGTGCTCGAGCTCGACGTGAACCGCGGCCACGTGACCCTCCAGGGCGTCGTCCCGTCGGTGTCGGACGCGCAGATCATCGCGGATCACATGAAGGAACACCGCTGCTTCCGCGACGTGAAGATCGGGCGGACGAGCCAGTTCACGGAGGGCAAGCACAAGTACGTCCTCGAGCTGGATCTGAAGTGCGAGGACAAGAAGAAGAAGAAGACCGGCGCCGACGCGGCGGACAGCGCCTCGGCGGGCGCGCCGGAGAAGCCGGAGGGATCGCGATGACGCTCCGCGAGCGACTCGACAAGCTGGAGCCGCGCGAGCGCCGGCTCCTCACCCTCCTCGTCGGATTCCTGGGGGTGCTCGTGTTCCTGGCCGTGCCGATCGGGCTCGCGAGCACCGCCTCCGGCAGGCGCGCCGAGAACCAGGAGATCCGCGACCTGCTCCAGCAGATCTACGAGGCCTCGGGGAAGGTCAACGAGCGGAAGGCGCAGAAGGACGCGCTGCTCGCGCGCTACGCGCGGCCGGCGCCGGCCCTCGCCGGCTTCATCGAGGACGCGGCGAAGCAGCAGGGGCTCACCGCGGCCGAGTCGCAGGATCGCCCCGACGTCCCGCACGGCAAGAAGTACACCGAGCGGGTCACGGTGGTGAAGATGCACAGGATCGGGATGCTCGGCCTCGCCAAGATGCTCGAGCGCATCGAGACCTCGGGCCACCCGGTCGCGGTGACGAAGCTGAACATCAAGCCGCGCGCCGGCGAGCCGGACTCGTACGAGGTGGAGCTCGGCGTCTCCGCGTTCGACCGGAAGGGCGACCCTCAGCCGGCGAGCCCTGCGCCGTCCGCGGCCCCGCCCGCCGACGAGGAGGAGCAAGAGCCATGAAGGCGCGGCTCGTCAAGATCGCGAAGTGGGCGGCCTACCCGCTCTTTTACCTCTTCTGCCTGGGCCTCTTCGGCTACCTCACGTTCCCGTACGACCGGCTCAAGGACCGGCTGATCGCCGAGTTCGATCGCGCGCAGCAGAAGCGGGGCTCCGGCCCGGCGCAGCGCCTCGAGATCGACGAGCTCGACGCGTACTGGTTCACGGGCGTGGAGATGAAGGGCGTGCGGCTCATCCTGCCGCCGAACGAGCTCGGCTCGGGCAGGCCGACCGGCGCCGCCGCCTTCACCTCCACCTCGGGCGACGCCGCCAAGGACAGCGCGCCGAAGCCGAGCGTCATCGAGATCGAGGAGGCGCGCGCCCGGGTGAAGATCCTGCCCCTGCTGCTCGGGCGGATGCGGATCTCGTTCTGGGCGAGCGTGTTCGGCGGGG
Organism: Sorangium sp. So ce834; assembly: GCF_051521425.1. Classification (NCBI taxonomy): domain Bacteria; kingdom Pseudomonadati; phylum Myxococcota; order Polyangiales; family Polyangiaceae; genus Sorangium; species Sorangium sp. So ce834. The sequence continues at coordinate 13,723,583 of NZ_CP150351.1, read as the reverse complement.
AGGTCGAGGGCGTGGTCCCGATGGGCAAATCGGGCGGCGACGTGCACGTCGAGGTCTCGGACGTGGAGCTCGCCCAGGTGGGGCCGCTCGGGGACATCCTCGGCCTGCCGATCGCCGGCACGCTGAACGCGAACCTCGAGCTCAGCGCGCCCGACGGCAAGTTCAACAAGGCGAGCGGCGCGCTCGAGGTCTCGGCCAAGGAGGTCTCGGTCGGCGACGGCAAGACGAAGATCCAGGGGCTCATCGCGCTGCCCGAGGCCAAGCTGGGCGAGCTCGTCCTGTCGGCCGAGGCGAAGGACGGCGTCCTCAAGGTCACGAAGATGTCCGCGAACGGCCAGGACCTCGAGCTCGACGGCGACGGCAAGATCACCATGCGCGAGCCGTGGAACAACTCCACGGCGGACCTCTACGTCCGCTTCAAGTTCACCGACGCCTACCGGTCGAAGAGCGACCTCACCAAGTCGCTGCTCGGCGCGCCGGGGTCGAGCGTGCCCGGGCTGATCGAGATGCAGCAGCCCAAGATGAAGCGGTCGAAGCGCTCGGACGGCTTCTACGGCTGGCACGTCCACGGCGCGCTGAAGCGGCCGCGGTTCGATCCGCACGCCGCGGACTCGCCCGCCGCGCGGGGCCGCGGCAAGGCCGACTCGCCGAGCTCGACCGCGACCACGAGGAAGCCCGGCGGCGTGAACCTGCCGCTCGGCCCCTCGGAGGCCCCGGCGCGGGACAGCGAGGAGCAGGGGAGCCCGCCGCCGGCGATGCCCCCGCCGATGCCGCCGCCGCCGTCGACCGAGGACGAGTCGCCCGAGCCGCGGTCGCGGCCGACGCCCGCCCCGCCCGCCGAGGGCGACCCGCCGCCGCCGGAATAGGGCCTGGACCTCGCGCGCCAGGGGCGAGTAGGACCTGGACCTCACGCTCCAGGGACGGGTAGGACCTGGATTCACGCTCCGAGGACGAGGCCATGCGGGACCCCAGGTGGCAGCAGAACCGGCGCATTCTGCTGATCGACGACAACGAGGCCATCCACGAGGATTTCCGCAGGATCCTCCGGTCCGACGCGGAGGCGTCGACCTTCGATAGCCTCGAGTCGGCGCTGTTCCGCGAGGCGCCCGGCCGGCGGCCGGTGAGGTTCGAGCTCACGACCGCGACCCAGGGCGCCGAGGGGCTGGAGAAGGTCCGCGAGGCGCGGCAGCGCGGCGCGCCGTACGCCCTCGCCTTCGTCGACGTGCGCATGCCGCCGGGGTGGGACGGCATCGAGACGCTCTCGCGCATCTGGCAGGAGGACGGCGCCATCCAGGCGGTCATCTGCTCGGCGTACTCGGATTACTCCTGGGAGGAGATCTCCACCCGGTTCGGGAACACCGACAACCTGCTCATCCTCGCCAAGCCGTTCGACCCGAACGAGGTCCGGCAGATGGCCTACGCGCTCACCGAGAAGTGGAACCAGCGCCGCGCCCTGTCCGAGGCGAACCACAAGGTGTCGGCGCAGTACACGGTGACGAGGATCCTGGTCGAGTCGACGACGCTGTCCGAGGGCATCCTCGCGCTCCTCGGCGCGCTCGGGGAGACGCTCGGCTTCCGGTTCGGCGCCCTGTGGCTCGGCGACGGCGAGAGCGGCGGCCTGCGCTGCGAGCACACCTGGAGCGCCGCGCCCGACGACGCGGCCGCGCTCGAGGCGGCGACCCGGGGCGCGCGGCTCGCCCTCGACGCGGGGCTGCCCGGCCGCGCGCTCGCCCAGGGGGAGCCGACCTGGTTCTGCGACCTCGACGCGGTCGAGGACGACCCGCGCGCGCAGGCGGCGCGCGGCGCCGGCCTCCGCTTCGCGGTCGAGCTCCCCATCGCGGTCCGCGCCGACGCGCAGGTCGCGGCCGTGCTGGAGCTCATGGACGCCGAGCCGCGCGAGCCCGACCCGGGGCTGCTCGACGTGCTGCTCGCGATCGCCGCCAAGGCCGGCCACTTCATCGGCAGCAAGCGCGTCGAGGCCGCCCTGCGCCGGAGCGAGGCGAACAACCGCGCGCTGCTCTACGCCATCCCCGACACGATCCTCCGGCTCAGCAGCGACGGCGTCTGCCTCGACTTCAAGGCGTCCCGGGAGTCGAGGCCGTCGCTCCGCGCCGAGGATTTCCTGCACCGGCGCGTCGCCGACGTGTTCCCCGCCCGCGTCGCGGAGCAGATCACCGAGCTCGTCGGCCGGGCGCTCGCCGACGAGGCGACGCACGTCTTCGAGTACCAGGAGCAGCTCCGCGAGGGCACGCGCGACTACGAGGTCCGGATCGCCGGCAGCGACCGCGCCGAGGCGGTCGTGATCGTGCGGGACGTCACCGAGCGCAAGCGCGCCGCGGCGGAGACCGAGGCGCGGCGCGCCCGCGAGGAGGCGCTGCGGGCGCAGAACGAGATCCTCGCGGCCCTGTCGACGCCGCTCATCCCCATCAGCGACGACATCGTCGTGATGCCGCTCGTCGGCGCCCTCGACACGCAGCGGGCGCGCCGCGTGCAGGAGACGCTGGTCCGCGGCGTCGCCTCGCGCCGCGCGCGCGTCGCGATCCTCGACATCACCGGGGTGCCGCGGATCGACGGCCAGTGCGCCGACGAGCTCCTGCGCGCCGCCACCGCGGTGCGCCTGCTCGGCTCGGAGGTGATCATCACGGGCCTGAGCCCCGACGTGGCCAGGACGCTCGTCGAGCTCGGCGTCGACATGAGCGGGATCGTCACGCACAACACCCTGCAGAACGGCATCGCCTCGGCGATGACGTCCGCGGACGCCCGCGGCAGGCCGAGGCGGCGCCGCGCGCGGCGGCGCAGGTAGCGGCGGCGGCCGCGCGCCGCCGGCCGCTCACGGCCCCGCCGCGCGCCCGGCGGCGGCGCCCCCGAGCCGCACCGGGAGCTCGAGCGTGAAGGTGGCCCCGCGCCCCACGCCGTCGCTCTCCACCGACAGCACCCCGCTCATCTCCTCGGCGGCGAGCGCGCAGCTGTGCAGCCCGAAGCCGTGGCCGCCCCGGCGCGTCGTGAAGCCGTGGGAGAAGATCCGGGTCAGGTGCTCTTTCGCGATGCCCACCCCCGTGTCCTGCACGCAGATCCGCACCGCGCCGTCCCTGCCCGCCCCGCGCGCCTCGATCCGCAGCGTGAGCTCGTGCTCCCTGCCGGGCAGCTCGTCCATCGCGAGCTTCGCGTTGCTGATGAGGTTCATCAGGATCTGCAGGAGCTTGTGCTTGTCGACGTAGACCGGGCGCGGGCACGCGAGCTCTCTCACGACCTTGAGGTGCGGGCGCGAGAGCGCCGCGTCGTTCATCCGGAGGGCGTCCTCCACGAGCTCCGAGAGCTGCACCGGCTCGACCACCGTGGTGGTGCCCGCGTAGGTCTGCTGCGTCCGGACGATGTCCTTGATGTGGTCGACGCTCTTTCCGAGCTGATCCACGTAGCGCAGGATGCGCCGCCGATCGCCCTCCAGCGCGGCGGACAGCGCCTCCAGGTAGGCGATGAGGTGCCGCCCGCGCTCGTCCTCGGTGAGGAACCGCCCGGGGTCCTCCCGGTGGCTCGCCAGGAGCTGCGCCGCCCGCTCGAGCTTCTCCAGCTTGAGGCCGCCGAGCTCCTCCGCGATGAGCTTGGCCGACACGTTGACGGTGTTCAGCACGTTGCCGATGTTGTGCACCACGTTCGTGGCGATCTCCGCCATGCCGGCGCGCCGCGCCGTGTCGAGGACCTGGCGCTGGGCCGCCGCGAGCTCCGCCGTCCGCTCGACGACCCGCTGCTCCAGCGCCTCGTTTAGCTGCCTGAGCTGCTCCTCGCTCGCCTTCAGCGCCGCCTCCGCGCGGCCGCGCTCGGCGAGCTCGACCTGGAGCCGGTCGTTGGCCACGAGGAGCTCCGCGGTCCGCTCCGCCACGCGCCGCTCCAGCTCGCCCTTGGCGCGCTCCAGATCCTCGTTGAGGACCTGCACCGTCTCCCGGAGCTGCTGCTCGCGGGCCGCCCGGTCCGAGACGTCCGCGTACGCCTGCTGGAGCCGGTCCTGCCGCGCCAGGGTGACCCCGAGCAGGTGCTGGAAGGCGTCTCGCAAGTGTTTGATTTGTTTTATTTTTCCGGCAGGGCTGAGCTCCCCGGAGACGTCGCCCGAGGCGTAGCGCGCGGCGTCCGCGGCGAGGCGCTCGATGGGGCGCACGATCTCGCGGCTCAGGAGCCAGCCGAAGGTCAGCGCCAGGAGGATGCTGCCGCCCACGCCCACGGCGAGCCCGATCAGCGCGCGCTGCTTGAGCGTGCGCTCCCTCGCCTCGAGCTCGCTCAGCGCCTCCTTGTGCTGCGCCTGGCCCGCCCGCGCGCTCGAGAGGAGCACGAAGGTCAGCTCCTGGGCCTCGCCGTAGAACACCGACGTCGCCCGCGCCGCGTCGCCCTCCTGCATCGCGTCGAAGATCGCCGCGTGCTGCGCGTCGAGCTCCGCGTACACCGCGCCGAGGTGCTGCCACAGCTGCTCTTGCTGCGAGCCCAGCTCGCCCCGCGCGCGGTTGAAATGGACGAGCGTCTGGTCCCGGCGGGACGCGTCATCGCTCGTGTACAGCGAGACGTCGAACCCGCGCAGCGCCTGCCCGACGGCCTCGCGCTGGGTGATCACCGCGAGCTCCATGTCCTGCAGGTCGACGAGATCGCCGAGGAGGGAGAGCTGCTGCGCGGAGATCCGCGAGAGCGTCGCGTTCACCAGGGGGAGGAAGACCGCCAGCGCGACCGCCACCGTCAGGAGCGGGGCGAACGAGAGCAGCGTGCGGTGGCGGATGTCCACGGAGGCCTCTGCCGGACGAGGATGCCGGGGGGATCGAGCGCGTCAAGGCGCGCCCGCGCCGCCGTCCCGCGCAGGCTCGCCAGCCCTCCGTCCAGCCTCCAGTCCAGCCCCCGCCGGCCCCTCTTCGCCGCCCCCCCCGGCCCCGATCGGGCGCGCCGATCCTCGCGCGCCGCGGCCGCTCAGCGCATCCGCGCGCCGGCGCCGCTCACCCCTTGCCGGTCTGCGCGGTGTGCTTGGCGTGTTTGTCCAGCGCGGCGAGGACGCGGTCGTAGTCGGGCGGCAGCTCGACCGGCGGGTTGGCGAGCCGGCTCGTCACGTCCGGGAGCGCGCGCTCGTGGTATTTCACCTTGAACTCCGTGAACTTGAGGCCGTTCGCGGTCGAGACCACGACGACCCGCTGGCGCTTCTCGACGAGGCCCTTCTTCACGAGCTTCTCCAGCGCGGCGAGGGCGACCGCCGTGTGCGGGCAGGTGTACATCCCGGTCCGGTCGGCGCGCGCCGCCGCGTCGCAGAGCTCGTCCTCGGTCACCTCCTCCGCGACCCCGTTCATCGCCTGGAGCGCCAGCATCGCCCGCGGCGCGCTCACCGGGTTGCCGATCTGGATCGCGCTCGCCAGCGTCTCGCCCGCCTTCATCGGCACGACCTCGCTGCGCCCCTCGGCCCACGCCCGGTAGAGCGGGTTGGCCCGCGCCGACTGCGCCACGCACAGGCGCGGGAAGCGCGTCGTCAGGCCGAGGTCCTTCAGCATCTTGAAGCCGGCGTAGAGCGCGTAGGCGTTGCCCAGGTTGCCGCTCGGCAGGATGACCCAGTCGGGCAGCGTCCAGTCGAACTGCTGCACGATCTCGATGGCCACGGTCTTCTGCCCCTCGAGGCGCAGCGCGTTCATCGAGTTCGCCAGGTAGACCACGCCGTCGGCCGAGAGCCGCTGCACGATGGCCATGCAGCCGTCGAAGTCCGTGTCGAGCGAGAGCACCAGCGCCCCCGACGCGATCGGCTGGACCAGCTGCGCCATCGACACCTTGCCCCGCGGCAGCAGCACGACGACGGGCAAACCGGCCGCGGCGCCGTACGCCGCGAGCGAGGCCGACGTGTCCCCCGTCGACGCGCACGCGATCGCGCGCACCTCGAGGCCCTCGCGGATCGCCTTGTTCACCACCGAGACGAGCACCGTCATCCCGAGGTCCTTGAACGACCCCGTATGGCTGTTGCCGCAGAGCTTCACCCAGACGTCGTCGAGCCCGAGCGAGCGGCCGTAGCGATCCGCCCAGAAGAGGTTGGTGCCCCCCTCATCCATCGACACGATGGCCTCGTCCGGGACCTGGGGCGCGACCCACTCCCGCTTGCCCCAGACCCCGGAGCCGTAGGGCCACACCGTGCGCTTGTAGCGCTCGTCGAAGAGCTTCATCCACGTCGCGGGGCTCCGGTCGCGGAGCGCGTCGATGTCGTGGGCGACGTCGAGCAGGCCGCCGCAGGTCGGGCAACGGTAGAGGGGCTGCGTCAGCGGGTAGCTGCCGGGACAGCCGGTCAGACATCGGAATGCAGCAGTGTAGGCCATGGCAATACGGATCTCCTGGGTGGCGGGAAGCGCCCGCGGGAGGTGGTGTTCGGTTCAGTCGAAGCGTGGGGCTTCCATGCCGAGCCGCCTATAGAAGTAGATCGCGGCGTTCCTGGCAAACGATCCCTGCGGGACGTAGACGTCGTCCGGCTCGGGGAGCGGCTGGTCCGCCGAGAGCGGCCCGCCCCGCTCGCCGGCGAGGCGCTCGAGGTCCTCGAGGAACGCCTCCATCGAGGGATAGCGGTTCTCCGGGCGCTTGCGGATCGCCTTCAGGATCACGGACTCGAGCAGCGGGTCGATGCTCTTGCGCTTCTCGGAGGGGCGGGGCGGCGGGGTCACGAGCTGCCGGGCGAGGAGCTCGGACTGCTCCGAGCGCGGGAACGGGAGCTCGCCGGTGAAGGTCCGGAACATGACGACGCCGAGCCCGTAGACGTCGGTGCGGGCGTCGGGCCTGTCGCTCACGACCTGCTCGGGCGCCATGTACTCGAGCGTGCCCACCGCGGTGCCGGTCGCCGTGATGTGATCGGCGTCCTGGATCTTCGCCAAGCCGAAATCGAGCACCTTGACCGCGTACGGGTCGCCCTGCGCGCCGACGAGGTAGAGGTTGTCGGGCTTCACGTCGCGGTGGATGATCCCGACCCGGTGCGCGGCGGCGAGCCCGGACGCGGCCTGGGAGAGCACCGGGATGGCGAGGTCCGCGTCCATGCGGCGCTCGCGCCGGAGCCAGTCGCCGAGCGACTCGCCGAAGAGGTACTCCATGACGATGTACGGCGCGCCGTCGGCGGCGCGCGTGCCGGCGTCGAGCACCTTGACGATGTTCGGGTGCCCGATCTTCGCCGCGCTCTGCGCCTCGCGGACGAACCGCTCGCGCGTCCGCTCCGCCCGGGCCGCGAACGCCTCCAGCACCTTGATCGCGACCGGCTGCCCGGTCTCGATCTCGATCGCGAGATAGACGCGCGCCATCGCCCCCTTGCCGAGGTAGCCGCGCACCTCGTAGCGCTCCCCGAGGATCGTCCCGCGCAGCCGGGTCGGCTTGTACCGGAACAGGTCGACGCGCCGCGCCTCGGCGAGCTCCGCGCCGTCGTACGGGCAGAACCGATGGCCCGCGTCGTACTCCCGGTGGCAGCGCGCGCAGAACATGGCCCCGCTTCGAATAGCGCCCCGCGCTCCGGCCACGCAAGCGCTCCGCGCGCGCCGCGCTCACGCCGCCTTGCGGGGCGAGCGCCCCGTCAGCTTGGTGTAGACGTGATAGCCGAGCCAGCGGATCGGCTCGGGCGGGACGCCCCCGAGCGGGTACATGTAGAAGGGCAGGTCCCGCCACCGCGCGTCGTCGCCCGCGTAGATGTCGCAGAGCACGCGGCCCGCGAGGTTGCCGAGCGTCACGCCGTGGCCGCTGTAGCCGAGCGCGTAGTACACGTTCCGGTGCTCGCCGCGCACCCCCATGCTGCAGATCCGGCTCATCGTGATGCCGAGCGTGCCCGTCCAGCGGTGCGCGATCCGGACCCGCTCGGCCGCGGGGAAGTAGCCGACCAGCCGGCGCCGGATCGCCTCGAACGCCTTCCCGGCCGAGTCGGGTGAGCCGGGGTAGGACATCCGGTTCCCGTAGAGGTAGGCGTACGCCGCGTTGCTCCCCCCGCCGAACACGAGCTCGCCGGCCGGGGTCATGCTGGCGTACGCGATCCGGTCGTGGTCGTCGCTGAAGCCGGCGACCTGCCCCCAGCCGAGCGCGGCGCGCGCCTCGGCGTCGAGCGGCTCGGTCGCGATCACGTGCGAGTGCAGCGGGAAGATGCCGGTCTTGAAGTAGCCGAGCCGCGGCGTGTAGCCGTTCGTGGCGAGCACGATGGCCGAGGCCCGGACGACCCCGCCCGGCGTGGTCAGCTCGATCGTGCGCCCCTCCCGGATCCGGAGCACCGGTGTGTCCTCGTGGAGGGCGACCCCCCACCCGAGGAGCAGCGGGCGCAGGCTGCGCAGCAGGTCGACCCCGTTGAGCTGCCCCTCGGTCGCGTCCAGCACGGCCCCGGCCGCCCCGCGGACGCCGAGCCGCTCCGCCAGCGCCGCGCCGCCCAGGTACTGTAGCGGAATGCCCCACCCGGCGAGCAGCTCGACCCGCGCGTGCGCCGCCTCGGCCCGGCGCGCGTCCGTGAGGACCTCCATGCAGCCGTCGCGCCGGTAGCGCACCGGGAGATTGTGCTCCTGGATCATCCCGACGATGCCGTCGATGCCCGCGCGCGTCGCGTCGTAGACGCGGCGCGTGAGCTCCGGCTCGCGGGTGCTCACGCCGTTAATCCAGTTCAGCATCATCCCCCCGTTGCGCCCGCTCGCGCCGTTGGCGAGGTGGCGCGCCTCGAGGATCATGACGCGGAGGCTCGGAAACCGGCGGATTAGATGGTATGCCGTGGAGACGCCGGTGAACCCGCCCCCGACGATGGCCACATCGGCCGCCGCGTCCCCGCGGAGCGGCGGGGCGGGCTCATAGCCCGGCCCCGCCTCGCTCCACACGGAGCGAGCGGAATCGATGTGCGTGCGCGTGTCGACGAGAGCTGCCTGGGTCACGATGATTACCTATCAGATGAACGCTCCGTCTGGCACCATGGACCCCAGGAGCCCTGCTTGAAGCGACGTGTCCGGCTCTGCATGAAGGATCTCTTCCACCAGGACGTGGTGGAGATGATCGAGCGCGAAACCCGCAAATACCAGATCTGGTCGATCGAGGACCCTTCCGACCCGGACTTCGACACGGCGTATCAGATCCTCTGGGACTGCTTCGGTCCTCATGGGGAGATGGAGCGCAAGGAGGCGATCCACGCGTTCCTGCGCGACGACCCGTTCACGCCCGAGCCGTCGGGCACGTACATGCGCTACTTCCTGCTCGTGGCGCGAGACGCGGACGGAAAGGTGCGAGGCGTGCGCGACGGCACCGTGCTCGTCAATCCGGCGTACGCGCCGGATCTCTGCGTCATCTACCTCGCCCACATCTTCATGATCCCCGAGGCGCGCGGGACGGTGCTGTCGTACTGGCTGCGCATCGCCCCGGTCGAGCTCGCCATGCAGTACCTCGCCGACCTCCACGCGATGGGGAAGATCACGCTCCCCGCGCCCTCGGCCCCCGGCAAGTACTTCGGGATGAACCTCGATCTCGCGGCCGAGGTCGAGTACTTCACGCCCGAAGAGCGCCTGTCGTGGCAGCGCATCCTGTTCTACGGCCGCGGCGGGTTCGACGCGATCAACCCGCGCCATTTCCCCTACCGCCAGCCCGACTTCCGCGATCCCGAGGAGATCCGGGCGACGGGCGACCAGCCCTCTCCGTTCATGGTCCTCGTCCGGCGCATGGGCCGCGAACGGCAGGCGCAGCTGCCGATCGACGAGGCGCGGGCGCTCATGCGGCTGCTCTACGACGATTTCGCGGATCACTGCGCGCCGCACCTGCTCGAGAACAGCCTCCAGCTCGTGCTCGACCGGCTGGAGGAGCGGGCGAAGCGGAAGAGCTTCGTCGAGCTCCTGCCGCTGCCGACCGGGCCGAAGGACGTGCACCGGCTGAAGCCGCTCTTCCGGTACAACGTGTTCACGAAGTACTACCCGGAGAGCCCCGACATCCGCGGCTACCTGAACAGCGGCATCCGCGAGCGGCTGAGCGCGAACCCGCGCTACCTCGACGAGGAGCTCGCCCGCATCGCGCGCGAGCTGGAGGCCCGCCCGCCGTACGTCTACGGGAGCCGGGACAAGAGCGCGACCTGGGAGGGCACGCCGCTGTCGCCGGGGTCGGAGCCGCCCCCGTCCGAGGGCGCCGACGCGGGCGAGATCACCCGCGAGCTGCCGGCGCCGCCCGGGGCCGCGACGCCGCAGTGAACGAGCGGGCGCGAGCGCGCCCCGGAGACCCCCCTCCCTCATGAACGTATTCGCTGCCGCGCCCGTCCCCGTCGCGTCGATCCTCTGGCAACCCTCCGCGGGCTCGTGGGTGCTCACCGTCGTCTGCAAGGCGACGTTCCTGCTCCGCCCCGGCGAGTCGCCGCTCGCCCCCGACCAGGAGGCGCCGACCCCTCACGACGCGGCGTGGGAGGACGCGCCGTCGAGGAGCCTGCAGTCGGCGAGCGATCTCGCGCCCGCGAAGCCGCGCGCCGACGTCGTGCTCGTCGGCTTCGCGTTCGCTCCGGGCAAGGCGCCGGCGCGCTCGCTGGTGGCCAGGCTCGCCGTGGGCGACCTGGACAAGTCGATCGAGGTGTGGTGCGACCGCATCTTCTCCCAGGACGGGACGCTCCACGAGGGGCCGCCGTTCGCGCAGATGCCGCTGGTCTACGAGCGCGCGGCGGGGGGACCGGGCTCGTGGAACCCGGCCGGGGTGAGCGCCGCCTCGCGGAACGCCTACGGGCAGGTCGCCGTGCCCAACCTCCAGCCGCCGGGGCTGCTCGTCTCGGATCCGAGCAAGGCGATCGAGCCCACGGGCTTCGGTCCGATCGCCCCGACGTGGCCGTCGCGCGTCGAGAAGCTCGGCCGTCACGCGGCCGGCTGGTCGCACCGCGACTGGAGCCGCAGGCCGCTGCCCGCCGGGCTCGACCCCGCCTACTTCAACATCGCCCCGCCCGATCAGCAGCTCCCGTCGCTGCGGGAGGACGAGCGCCTCGTGCTCGAGAACCTCCACCCCGAGCACCCGCGCCTCGTGACCCAGCTGCCCGGCCTCCGCCCGACGGCGACCCTCGAGGGCCGGCGGGGCGGCGCTCGACCGGTGCCCATGCGCTGCGACACGCTCTGGATCGACACCGCGCGGGGGCGCTGCGCCCTCACCTGGCGCGGGCAGATCGCGCTGGAGCACCCGGAAGAGCACGGGCGCGTGGTGGTGAGCCTGGAGCCGCCGCAGGCCGCGCGCGGCGAGGCCGAGAGGTCCGTGCCCCCCCCGAGCTCCGGGCTCGTCGCGCCGCGCCCCCCGAGCACGTCGCAGACGCAGCTCCCCGGGCTGCGCTCCGAGCACGCTCCGGTGCTGCCGTGGAAGACGGAGGAGCGCGGGGCCGACAGCGCGCCCCACTCGAGCCCCCCGAGCGGCGGGCTCCCGTTCCGCGCGCCCGCGGGCGACCTCGGGGCGTTGATGGCGGGGTCCGTGGCGCGGTGGTCCCCGCCGTCACCGCCGGCCGGCCCGCTCGAGCAGGCGCCGGCCGCGCCGCCGCCCCCCGCCATGGCGCCGCTCGGGAGCCGAAGCCTCTGGGGAACGAACGACGGGCCGCCGGCGATGACGGTGGGCCAGAAGTTCGGGGCGGCCGAGAGCGCGGCCCGCGCCTCGCAGCCCGCCCCGGCCGAGGACGAGCGCCCCTCGAGGGCCAGGGCGTCGCCGCCGAGGCCCGCGGCCGACGACATCGTCGAGCTCCTCTGGTTCGATCCCGCCGCGCTGCCGCGCGTCCGCGCTCGGTGGAGCGACCTGATCCTCGAGCTCGACTTCGAGGAGCTCGACCCCCGCCACGACCTGCCGGCCGACGACGCGGCCGCGGCCAAGGACCGCCACGACGTGCTCGGCGTGCTCACCGACGGGTCGCCGATCGAGCCGGGCGGCGTGCCGCAGGCGCTCCTCGCGTCGATCGGCGACAGGCGGCGGTTCACGCCGCCGCTCGTGCTCGTGACCGGCGAGGCGCGGTTCCCGTTCGACGAGGTCGAGGCGCTCAAGGCCACCGTCGCCGTGGTCGCGCCGCTCGCGGGCCCCGACAAGCAGCTGAAGGACGCCCTCGACTCCATCGGGGAGCTGCTCAAGTCGCCTTACCTCCAGAGCTCGACCGGCGTCGTGGACCGGCTGAACCAGCAGCTGAAGGAGCTCCTCGCCCAGTCGAGCCGCTCGTTGCCGGCGGGCCAGATCGAGGCGCACACCGAGCGGCTCCTGCTCGAGCAGCGGCGCTACCAGACCCGCAGGGTGCTCGGCGACGCGTGGATCCGCGCGCTGCTCGCGGCGGGCGGGCAGGGCGCGCTGCCGCTCTACCTGCCGAAGGCCCTGGAGCACCGGCTGCCCCTGATGACGAGCCTGAAGGTGCGCGTCCTCGCGGAGGCGCACCTCCGGCAGGATCAGCTCGAGCCGAGCCGCTACGCGCTCAAGGCGCTCGCGCTCGGGCGGGTCTTCACCGCGGACGAGCTGCGGCCTGCGCGCTCGTCGGACTGAGGTCAGTCGAGCGGCTCCGTCGGCGCGACGTCGCGCGCGCCGACGAGCGGGAGCACCTCGACGATGAGCCGCTGCTGCGCCTCGAGGAGCTGCCGCTTCACGTCGCCGCCCGCCGAGGAGAAGCGCAGGTGCACGACGAACCTGGGGCCGTCCTCGTAGATGCGCGCCGCCGCCTCCGGCGTGAGCTTGCCGCCGACGTAGTCGCCGTGATGGTGGCTGTCCGAGATCGCCCACACCGACGGCCACCGCTCGTCGAGCCGCCGGAGCATCTCGTCCTGGGAGAGCTCGCTCTCGAAGGACCACGCGAGCGTCGTGCTTGCCGTCTTGCCCATATCACCTCTCCTCAGCGGCCGCCGTCCCGCGGATCGGTCGAGACGCCCGCCCCGCCCGCGCCGGCCGTCCCGGCGCTGCCGGCCGGCGCCTGCGGTGCAGCGGGAGGCGCCGCGCCGACCGCGTTGGGACCTCGATAGATCGTCGGGAAGTTGCCGTTCGGCTCTCGCGGGCCGTTGAGCTTGAAGTCGAAGCCGCCGTTGCTCGGGTTGGGCTCACCGTAGATCTCCACGTTCCACCGCTCCGCCAGCGCGTTGAGCTTGCTCCCGAGCGACGTGTTGGAAAGCCCCGGCTTCCCCTCCGGGTTCAGCGCGCTCGGCGCCTCGCCGTTCTTGAAGATGCCGTATTTGGCGTTGTACGGCGCGCCCGCCTGCTGCGCCTGGACCAGCGCCTGATCGCTGTGGATCGCGAAATCGGTGTCCGATTTGGACGACCAGAACCCGAAGGGCTTGTCCGGGTTGCCCTTGAACCCGTCCGTGGCCGAGCCGAGCTGCTGCACCGTCGCGTCCGTGATGCCCTCCGACTCGAAGACGTTCCTGATGTCCGACTGCAGCCGGTCGAACTGCGCGCGATCCTTGTACGTGAGCGGGACGCGCTGGCCGTCGGCGTCGCCCTCGACGGCCAGCTTGAGCCGCTCGGGGGTCGTGTTCGGGTGCTCCAGCTCGCCCCGCTGCACCCGCTCGTAGGCCGCGCGGTTCTCGGCGATCCTCGCGTCGAGCTTGGCGGCCGCCGCGGGATCCGCCGCGGGCCCCGCGGCCATCTGCTCGTCGGTCCAGGCGCGCGCCCGGGCGACCTCCTCCGGGCTCGGCGGCCCCCTCCGCCCGAGCGGGACCTCCTCCGCGGCGGGCGGGCGGATCCATCCGAGCCGCTCGCCGAGCTTCGCGGCGCCGATGCCCCCGAGGAGGCTGCCGCCGAACTCGCCGAGGATCTCGCCGACGCGCGCGGCGCGCTCGCCGAAGAGGCCGCCCACCGCCTCGCCCACGTGGGCGCCGACGAACGCGCCGGCCAGCGAGCCGGCGAGCCCCAGCCCCGCGACGACGACGCCGGCGCCCACGCCCGTCAGGACGAGCGCGGCCCCGCCCGCGATCAGCGCGGTCCATCGCAGGGTCGTCAGGAGCCACGACGGCACCTCCTCCTCGACGGGCACGAGCGTCAGCGTCTCGCCGCCGATGAACGTGTAGATAGCCGCCTGGCTGACGACGCCGCCGCACTGGGCCTTCTCGGTCCTGCGGCCCAGGTGCTTCCCGTTGACGAAGACCGTGGCGCTGCCCTGCGCGACCTTCTTGCCGCCGTGCTCGAGGACGTCGAGCTCCGCGCGCGCGGCGGCGCGCCCCTCGATGCGCGTGTCCGGCGATCCCGTCGCGATCTCCCCGCACGGGGAGCCCTCGAACATCTTGCCGATCTCGGCGCCGGCCAGCGCCCCGCCGGCGCCGAGCCCGACGCCGCCGGCGACCGCCGCGCCGATGAGGACCGCCCCGGCGCCGCCGGTGGCCACGGAGAACAGGATCGCCCCGCCGATCGCGAGCCCGACGCACGCCCCCGCGATGAGGCCGGCCCACGCGGACGAGTGGCCGATCTCATCGCCCATCCGGGCCGCTTCGAGGGCGCTCACGGCCTCGCAGCCCTCAGCCCTGGCCCAGCTTCACGCTCGCGAGGATGCGATCGAACACCGGGTTCAGCCGCGCGGCCTCGCTCTTCGGCATGGTCGCGGTGAAGCTGAGCACCGTCGGCTTGCGCCCCCCGACGAACACGAGCCGCTGCTCGATCGGCCCGCTCTGCCCCCGCCACGCGAACCGGATCTCCACGGCCGGCTGACCGCCGAGCGTGATCTCCTGCCGCGCGTAGAGCTGGAAGCCGTCGAGCCGCTGGGCCATCTCGACGAGCTGCCGGTCGCCGTAACGCCGGATGTCCTCGCCCGCGGCCAGCGTGTCCCGCGTCATGACCAGGTTGGAGATCATCCCCTGGCCGGGCTTCGCCGGCGCGGCGAAGACCACCACCGAGCGGTCCTCCCAGTCGCGCGGCACGTCGAAGGACACCTCGGTGTGTTCATAACGCGGCATCGTTTCCGTCTCCACGCTGCGAGGCGCAGCGCTCGCTCTCCGACATCCAGCGGGCCCCGGGCGTCACGGCTCCACCTTGGCGAAGCCGCCCTGGAGGTCGCCGCGGTAGAGGGCCACGCCCTGCATCGACAGCGCCCCTGCGTACGCCCGCTCCGCGGGCGCGCCCGAGGCCTCGGTCGCCTGCGCCGCGGTCTTCACCGCCGCGCCGTTCACCGACCGCGGCGCCGCCGCGGTCCGCAGCGCCAGGAATTGCGCCACCTGCCCGCCCGCGCCGCCGACGTGGAAGATGCCGGCCGCGCTGCCCGCGTTCACGAGCGTCCCGATGTCGCCCGCGCTCAGGCCGCCGAGCGCGGGCAGCGGCGCCGTGAGCACCGGACCGAGCACGTCCAGCGTCGACGGCAGCGAGGCGAGGCTCTCCCCCTTCGCGAGCCGGAAGAGCTCCAGGGCGCCGCTCCCCGTCGCCACGAGCGCGGCGAGCGACGCCGAGGGCGCGCGCACCGCCTCCTGGATCGCCGCGCCGGCGGCGGGCCCGATCTGCAGGGACGCCGGGGCCGTGGCCGGGGTGAGCGGCGGCGAGGAGACGGCGCGGTCGAGCCGCAGCGCCGCGCCCTCCACCTCGACGTCCTCGATGCCCCCCGGCGCCTCGACGGCGCCGCCGCCGCGCATCACCTCGGCCGGCGCGCTCGTCTCGCCGCCGCCGCCCGGCCGCCCCGGCGCGCTCGGCGCCCTGGCCTTGCCGATCGTCGCCACCGCGGGCGCCTTCGCGGACGTGGTGTTGATGAGCACGTTCGGCCCGCCGTCGATCTGCACCTCCGCGCCGGACAGCTTGAGCAACCCGCCCGCCGAGATCTCGAGCTTGCCCTGCGCGTCGATGAAGATGCCCTCCGGCGTGATCTTGATCGACGCGACGCCGTTCGTGATCTGGACGGTCTTGTCCTTGTTGATCGTGTATCCGACGCCGTCGCCGACCGTGACGCTCTGGCTGTCGCCGGCGTCGACCGAATCCGAGGTGCGCACGATCGACGTGCGGCCCTCGCCGATCTGGTTGATCTGCTGCTCGCCGATCGTGTGGCTCTGGCTCTTGACGACGTTGACGCTCTGGCTCCCCCCGACGGTGACGGCGTCGGCGCCGGTCACGCTGGCCGAGCGGTTGGAGAGCACGGTCGAGCGCTGATCCCGCTTGATGATCTCGGTGTAGTCGCGCTGCGCCTGCACGTGGATGAGCTCGCGCCCCGCGGCGTCGTCGAAGGAGAGCTCGTTGAACCCGCCCGAGCCCGGGGAGGAGTCGCTCTTCCAGCCGCTCTTTGTCTTCTCGGCGGGCAGCGTGTAAGGCACGCGCGTCGTGCTGTTGAAGACGCGGCCCACGATCACCGGCCGGTCGGGGTCGCCGTCGAAGAAATCGACGAGGACCTCCTGCCCGACGCGGGGGATGGCCATGAGCCCGTAGCGGCTCCCGGCCCAGCCCTGGCTGACGCGGATCCAGCACGAGCTCGCGTCGCTGAACCGCCCCTCGCGGTCCCAGTGGAACTGCACGCGCACGCGGCCGAACTCGTCGGTGTGGATCTCCTCGCCCGGGGGGCCGACCACGATCGCGCTCTGCACGCCCACGACCCGCGGCTTCGGCGTCCGCCGCGCGGGGCGGTAGGGCTGCTGCGCGAACACGGCCTCGCCGGTCATGATCCACTCGCCGCTGTGATCGCCCTCGAACGTGGACGCGACGACGAGCAGCGCCTGGTCCGGGGTGAGCTCCTTGCGGGGGTGCCCGCCGAGCGACAGGACGACGCCGGGGCACAGGTCGAGGGCGTTCGTGCGGTACCGGACGGAGCGCCGGCCGCCCCGCTCCCCCTCGAGGCTCCGCGCCGCGAGCGCCTCCGCCTCCTTCATGTCGACCCGCGCGACGCCCCTGTCGTCGGCGACCGGCGTGTCGCCGCCCTTGCCCGACTCGACCACGAACGCCCCTGGCGCGTAGTGGTACTGCTCGTAGCGGAGCTCCTCCTCGAGCCCCTCCCGCGCCTCGGCGAAGAGCTGATAATCGGGCCGCATCCTGAAATCGAAGTCGCGGAGGGTGACGTGGCCGGGCCGCACCTCGTGGCGCACGATCAGCTCGCTCACGTACTCGCGCCCAGACGACTGGTTCGGGTTGTCGGCGTAGGCGATGGGCGCGCCGGAGCGCGGCTCTCTCCGCTGCGGGGCGTCGCTCAGGACGAGGCGGGTGAGCTCGGCGCCCATGCGCCCGCCGTCCGCGCGGTGCGAGAAGTAAAAGGAGATGCCCGCCTCCTCGAGCAGCCGACAGAGGAACGCGTAATCGGTCTCGCCGTACTGCACGCGGTATTCATGGGCGGGGTACTTCGCGCCCAGCGCCACCTCCGGCTCGATCTCCCACTCCTTGAGCACCAGGAGCACGATCTCGGGGATCGTCATGTGCTGAAAAATGCGGTTGTTGCGCCGGAGCGTCGCCCGGAACAGCAAGGGCACGATGCGCAGCCGGTAGGTGGAGAGCCCCGTCGGCTCGGCCTGCACCTGCTCCATCTGGGCGCAGAGCCCGGCCCAGACCCGGGCGGGAACGACCGAGTGCAGGACGGTCGACTCGGCCTTGAAGGCGGCGGTCTTGCCCACGAGGCTGTCGAGATCGAGATCCTCGATCTCCGAGACGGCCAGTATCGACACCTCGAAGAGCGACGAGATCTGCTCCCGGACCGAGAACCGTCGCACCGAGAGCGATTCTTCCTTGGACGCGAACGAGAGCGAGAGGCGCGACATGGACGGATCGGCGAGCGTAGATCATGAGCTCGTCGCGATCTAGATCACGGCGCCGCTGCCCGTCGCTGCGCGCGCGCGCAGGGCGCCCGCGCGGATCTCGTTCACGGCCGCGCAGGCGGCCTCGTGGGCTTCGATCGCGCCGCGCAGCACGAGCGACCTCCCCCGTTCGGCGGCGGTCTCCTCGAGCGTCCCCTCGAGCACGCCCTCGGCGAGGCGGACGAGCGGGCCCACCTCGGCCATCCCTCGCGCGAGCGTCCGGGCCGCCGCGACGAGCCCGGACGCCGCGGGGGCGGAGCTCGCGACGGCGGCGGCCTCGTCGCAGAGCTCGTCCGCCACGGAGCCCATGTCGCGCCAGCACCCGACGGCCGCGCGCAGGCTGGCGATCGTCACGAGCGCCGAGGGGGTCGCGTGCATCGCGTCGACCGGCGCCTGCGGCCGCACCCCCGCCGCGTTCTGCGCGGCGGCGATGACCGGGGCGAGGGACAGGAGCGCGCGCTCCAGCACGCGCGTGGCCTGCTCGATGCGGACGAGGCGCTCCTGCAGGTCGGCGCTGCCGGCCGGCGCGTCGCGCTCGACGAGGTCGGAGAGGCGGCCGGCGACCTCGATGGCGAGCTGATCGAGCCCGTCGATGGTGCGCGGGTCGAAGCGGCGGGGCACGACATCGAGGACGCACAGCGAGCCGATCGCGTGCCCGCGCACGCGCACCGGCACCCCGGCGTAGGCGCGGATGCCGTAGTGCTCGACGAGCTCCTTCGGCACGCGCTCGTCGCGCAGCGCGTCCTCGACGAGGAGCGGCGCCTCGTCGCGCACGACGAGCTGGCAGAAGGAGTTGCTCCGCGAGGTCGCGCAGCTCACGGCGAGCTCCAGGGGCAGCCCGTGGTGCGCGCGCAGGAGCTGGATATGGCGGACGACGAGGCTCACGAACGCGATCGGCGCGCGCGCGAGCCTGGCGGCCCGCGTCACGCAGGCGTCGAGGATGGCGTCCGCGTCCGTGCGCAGCATGGCGCCGTGCAGCTCGGCCAGGCGGACGGGGTCGTTGAGGTCGGCCATGGCGAAAGTCTACCAGCAAAGGCCGCCGCCCCGGCGCTGCACTGCGTCGCGCCCGGCGGAACCCGGGGCGCGGGAGCATTCACCTGCGCCGGGCGGATTTGCCGGGAGCGTGCGCGGCGCCTCCCGCCCGGCGCGCGCCCGCGTTGTCGTACCGTCTTGGGGCGGGCAGAATCCGCGGGATGGCTGATCCCGCGCGAAGGCACGCTCCCGCAACGATGGCCGACCTCGAGGCGCTCCCGCCGCACATCAAGGGCGAGATCATCGAGGGCGTGCTCTACACGCAGCCGCGCCCGCGTTCCCGGCACCAGCGCGTGCTGTCGCTCATCGACCATGAGCTCCTCGACCCCTACGACCGCAGCCGCGGCGGGCCTGGTGGCTGGTGGATCCTGCCGGAGCCCGGCATCGAGCTCGAAGGCTCGCCGGAGTTCTCGCCCGACATCGCGGGATGGCGGCGCGAGCGCTTGCCCGAGCTGCCCGACGAGGAGTCCATTCGCATCGCTCCCGACTGGGTCTGCGAGATCTTCTCTCCGCGGATGCGCGCGTACACGCAGGGCACCAAGCGGCCGTTCTACGCGCGGATCGGCGTCGGCTGGCTCTGGTACGTCGATCTCGAGGCGCAGACGTTCACCTGGAGCCGGCGCCACGAGGGGAAGTGGCTGGAGCTCGGCGTGGCCGTCGGGGAGGCGCGGGTGCGCGCGGAGCCGTTCGACGCGGTGGAGCTCGACGTCGCGGAGTGGTGGACGAGCGGGCGCGCACGGGGCGCCGAGTAGACCCGGGACACGGCCTGGCGAGGGCGCGCCGACATGCTGGTTCTGCTCAAGCGATGAGTGGAATACGAAGGTGCATGAGCGGTGGCAGCGCTGGAGTCTGGCCGTCGCGAGAGTAGCCTCTTCGGCCTTCATGCCGTGGGCTCACGCGTCGTGAATCGTCCCACCGATTCCATGTCATCAGCGACGTTCGCCGTCTCGTGAGCTCACGAGAACGGCACCGCCGAACGTCGCCAGGGGCTCGGCAGAGCTACGGATAGAGCCTATGGGTTGAGCCGAAGCTCACGAACCCAGGAGCCCGACGCCGCGAAGGTCACGCGCGAGCCGCCTGCGCCTCCCTCGCCCGCACCGCCGCCACGAACGTGCCGAGGTGCACGTCGACCACCCGGCTCACGTCGGGCGTGTAGCCGCCCGCCAGCACCCACGCGATCGGGATGCGGCGCTCGAGCGCGGCCCGGAACACGATCTCGTCGCGCGCGCGGAGATCGTCGTGCGTCAGGTCGAGCGGCGAATACGGGTCCTCGCGGTACGGGTCCGCGCCGGCCTGGTACAGGATCAGGTCGGGCGCGGCGCGGTCGATCGCGGGGCCGAGGTGCCGCTCCAGGATCTCGAGATAAGCGGCGCCGCCGCTCCCGCCCGGCACCGGGACCGACCAGCCGTTCTCCGTGTCCGGAGCGCGCTCGGCCTCGACGTCCCGGTACGCCCGGTTCTGCTTGTACCAGTTGCCGTAGATGGAGAGCTGGAACGCCCACGGCCGCGAGGCGAGCAGCGACGCGGTGCCGTTGCCGTAATGGAGGTCCATGTCGACCACCAGGGCGCGGCGGACGCGCCCCTCGGCGCGCGCGCGCTCCATCGCGACGACGAGGCCGTTGAAGGTGCAGAAGCCCTCTCCATGATCGCCGTGCGCGTGGTGAAAGCCGCTCGCGAGGTTGCCCGCGATGCCGTCCTCGAGCGCCGCGAAGGCGGCGGCGACGCAGCCGCCGTTCGTGAAGCGCACCGCCCCGGCGAGCGCCGGCGACCACGGGAACTTCTGCGACTCGGCCAGCGCCCGCGGCTCGCCGGTCGCGATCGCCCGGACGTACTCGGGCGTGTGGACGCGGAGCAGGTCCTCGTCGCCGACCGGCTCGGGCTCCTCGACGCGCACAGGCAGGCCGCTCCGCTCGATCGCCTCGCGCACCAGGGCGAACTTGCGCATCGGCATGACGTGCTCGCCGATGTCCGCGAAATAGCGCGGCGAGTGGAACACCCGGATCGGCGGCGAGGCGCCCGTCACTTGCAGACCGACTCGAGCAGATCGAGCGCCTCGACGACGTGGCGCGGGGCGAAGACGAGCGCCGGCCGGAAGCGGAGCGTGCGCTCGCCCGAGCCGCCCACCTCGAGGCCGCGGTTCCGCAGCGCGGTGAGCGCCGCGTCGCGGCGGGCGGCGTGGGGGAAGTCGACCGCGGCGAAGGTGCCGCTGCCCCGCGCGCCCGAGAGCACCCCCGGGTACCGGACGCAGAGGTCCTCGAGCCCGGCGACGAGGCGCTGGCCGGTCGCCCGCGTGTTCTCGAGGAGCCGGTCGCGCTCGATGACCTCGAGGATCACCTCGAGCTGCGCGCCGCGGAGCGGGTCGCCGAGCCAGGTGTTGAAGATGCGCAGCGGCTCGATCGGCGCGAGCTCCTCGCGGCAGTAGAAGCCGCCGAGCTGCATCTTCTTGGAGAACGTCACCATGTCCGGCGGCTCGGGCAGGTCCCACGCCTCGTGCGCCCACAGCGCGCCGGTCCCGCCGCCGCAGGTCTGCACCTCGTCGATGATGAGCGCGACGCCGCGCTCCGAGGTGAGGCGGCGGAGCGCCTGGAAGAACGCCGGGCTCGCGTGGCGATCGCCGCCCTCGCCCTGGATCGGCTCGACGATGACCGCGGCGACCTCGTCCGGGTGCGCGTCGATCGCCGCCTTGACCGCCTCGAGCGAGCGCGCCTCGGCGGCGCGGTTCTGCTCGGCGTGGGCCGCCTCGGGGAACTGGAGCGTAGGGAACGGCACGACGGGCCAGTCGAACGCCGGGATGTCGAGCTTGTGGATCGGCTTGCTCCGCGTCGCCGAGAGGGCGCCCATGCTGCGGCCGTGGAACCCGCCCTCGAAGGAGATCACCTTGAAGGCGTTCACGCCGGGCTGCCGGTTGAGCATGCAGGCGGCGAGGTCGGCGTCGCTCGGCTGCGCGCCGCCGCGCCGGCGCCGGGCGAGCCGGATGAACGCGGCCTTGAGCGCGTTCTCCACCGCCTCCGCGCCCGTGGTGAAGGTGAACACGTGCGAGTGCCCCTTCGGCGCGACGCGCATCAGCGTCTTCTCGACGATGTCGACCCACTCGGGCGCGGGCGCGACCCCGAGCGCCGAGCGGTAGCCGGCGCACCAGTCGAAGCGCCCGTTGCGCCACGCGGCGAGCAGATCCGGGTGGTTATAGCCGATGGGCACGGCGGCGATGTGACCGTAGACGTCGAGCAGGACGTTGCCGTCCACGTCGACCAGGTAGTTGCCCAGGCTCTTCCGCGCGTCCTGATAGAGGTGGATCGGCCGCGCGTCCTGGTAGCGATGGTGGCGGGCGCGGAGCGCCTCGGACGCGGGCCCCGGGACGGCGGTGCGCATGGAGGCGCGCTCGGGCTCACCGGGGATGGGCGGAGAGATGCTGGGCGGTGCGTTCATGGTCGGACTCCAATGCAAAGGGCGCGGCGGAGCGTCACGCGGATCCGTCGCTCGCGACGGCCGGCCGGACGCGCACCACGATCGATTTCGACGCGGGGGTGTAGCTCTTGTCGGCTTTGCTGCCGAGCGGCACGAGCACGTTGGCCTCGGGGAAATAGGCCGCCACGTTGCCGCGGGGGATCGTGTAGAGCACGACGCGGAACGCGCGCGCCGCGCGCTCGCCGTCGGAGAAGCGGCTCGTGAGGTCGACGAGGTCCCCCTGCGCGAGCCCGCGCTCGGCCGCGTCCTCGGCGTTCATGAACACGACGCGGCGCCCGCCGCGGACGCCGCGGTAGCGGTCGTCGAGCCCGTAGATGGTCGTGTTGTACTGGTCGTGGCTGCGGATCGTCATCATCAGCAGCTCGCCCGGCTCGAGCTCGTGCCGCGGGAGCGGGTGGACCAGGAAGTTCGCCTTGCCGGTGGCGGTGCGGAACTCGCGCCGCGCCGCGGCGTTCGGCAGGGCGAAGCCGCGCGGGTCCTTGACCCTCGCGTTGAAATCGTCGAACCCGTCGATGGTGCGCTCGATGAGGTCGCGGATCCGATCGTAATCGGCCGTGAGCGCCTCCCACGGGACGCGCGAGCGCGCGCCCAGCGTCGCGCGGGCGAGCCCCGCCACGATCGCCACCTCGCTCCGCAGCAGCTCCGACGCCGGCGGGAGGTTGCCGCGCGAGCTTGACACCACGCCCATCGAGTTCTCGACGGTCACGAACTGCGGCCCCCTCGCCTGCACGTCCCGCTCGGTGCGCCCGAGGCAGGGCAGGATGAGCGCGCGCCGGCCCGTCACGAGGTGCGCCCGGTTCAGCTTGGTCGAGACGTGCGCCGTGAGGTCGCACCGGGCGAGGGCGCGGGCGGTGAAGGCCGTGTCCGGCGTCGCCGAGAGGAAGTTGCCGCCCAGCGCGAAGAAGACGCGCGCGCGCCCCTCGGCCATCGCGGCGATCGCGGCGACGGTGTCGAGGCCGTGGCGGCGCGGCGGCGAGAAGCCGAAGTTCTCCTCGATCCGGTCGAGCAGCTCGGCCGGCGGCCGCTCCCAGATCCCCATCGTCCGGTCGCCCTGCACGTTGCTGTGCCCGCGCACCGGGCACGGGCCCGCGCCGGGCCGCCCGACGTTGCCGCGCAGGAGCAGGAAGTTCATGACCTGCTGCACGTTGGCCACGCCGTTCTGGTGCTGCGTGATGCCCATGGCCCAGCACGCGATCGTGCGCTCGGACCGCATCGCGACCTCGGCCGCCGCCCGGATCCGGTCGCGCGGGATCCCGCTCTGCTCCACGATGTCGTCCCACGGCGCGGCGCGCACGGCGGCCGCGAACGCCTCGAAGCCGTGGGTGTGGCGCTCGATGAACGCGCGATCGAGCACGGCCCCAGGCCGCCGCTCCTCCTCCTCGAGCATCTCCTTGATGATGCCGGTGAAGAGCGCGACGTCGCCGTTGATGCGCACCTGGAGGAAGAGCGTCGAGAGCGGCACCCCCGACCCGACGAGATCGAGCGGGTGCTGCGGGTGCTGGAAGCGCTCGTTGCCCACCTCGGGGAGCGGGTTCACGGTCACGATCTCGCACCCGCGGAGCCGCGCCTCGCGCAGCGTCGAGAGCATGCGCGGGTGGTTCGTCCCCGGGTTCTGCCCGACGACGAAGATCGCGTCGGCCCGCTCGAAATCGTGGAGGGAGACGGTCCCCTTGCCCACCCCGATGGCCTCGCGCAGGCCCACGCCGCTCGACTCGTGGCACATGTTCGAGCAGTCGGGCAGGTTGTTCGTCCCGTACTCGCGCACGAACAGCTGGTAGAGGAACGCCGCCTCGTTGCTAGTGCGCCCCGAGGTGTAGAAGACCGCCTCGTCCGGGGAGCCGAGGGCGCGCAGCGACGAGGCGACGAGCTCGATCGCCTCGTCCCACGACACCGGGCGGTAGTGCGACGCGCCCTCGTCGAGCAGCATCGGGTGGACGAGCCGCCCCTGCTTGCCGAGCCAGTGGTCCGACTGCCGCGAGAGCTCCTCGACGCTGTGCTTGCGGAAGAACTCCGGCGTGACCCGCCGGAGCGTCGCCTCCTCCGCGACCGCCTTCGCGCCGTTCTCGCAAAACTCGGCGGCCGAGCGGTTCTCCTCGGGCTCCGGCCACGCGCAGCCGGGGCAATCGAAGCCCTCGCCCTGGTTCACGTGCAGGAGCGTGCGCACGGCGCGCGCGACCCCCATCTCGGAGACCGCGTGCCGCAGCGTCGCCCCGACCGCGGCGAGCCCGCCGGCCGCCGCGCTGCGCTCGCCGAGCTGGGGCGCCTCGGCCTCGAGCGGCGGCTCGGCCTGCACGTCGCGCAGCGCGTCCCGCGCCGTCACGACGCCGCCTCCGCCGCGACATCCACGCGCTCCCGGCCCGCGTAGACGTTGAACCGGCCGTCCCGCGCGAAGCCGACGAGCGTCATCCCGTGCGCCGCCGCGAGCTCGGCGGCCAGGCTCGACGGCGCGCCCACCGCGACCATCACCGGGATGGAGGCCCGGAGCGCCTTCTGCACGAGCTCGAACCCGGCGCGCCCGCTGACCATGAGCACCGCGCCCGGGTCGGGCAGCCGCCCGGCGAGCAGCGCGGCGCCGATCAGCTTGTCGACCGCGTTGTGGCGCCCGACGTCCTCGCGCAGGTCGGCGAGCGCGCCGCCCGCGTCGAAGAGGGCCGCCGCGTGCAGCCCCCCGGTCCGCCCGAACACCGGCTGCGCGCCGCGGAGCCGCGCGGCGAGCCCGTGCACGACGCGCGGCGCGATCCGCGGGACGCCCCGCGCGAGCGGCGCGGGCGGCGCGCACGACGCGACGTCGATCGACGCCTTGCCGCAGACGCCGCAGCTCGCGTTCGCGACCGCCAGCGCGCGCTCGCTGCGCCCGAGATCGACGGTCACGTCCTCGGCGAGCGCGACGCGCACGAGATCGCCCGAGGGGCCGGAGAGCTCGTCGACGTCGACCACGTCGGCCGCGCGGGAGATGATCCCCTCGGCGAACAGGAGCCCGATCGTGAGCTCGCGGTCGTTGCCGGGCGTGCGCATCGTGATCCCGAGCCGGCGCGGGGCGCGCTCCTGCAAGGCCGAGGGGCGCGCGTCGGGGGCGCGCGCGGCGCGCGCGACGACGACGATCTCGAGCGGCGCCTCGACGGCGAGCTGGTCCTCGACGTCCGAGGCGCTCTCGTCCGTGATCCTGCGGATCGAAACGGGGGTCGTGGTGGACGGCATGCGGGGTCGTTCCGCGATCCATTCTACCGCGCAGCGCCCGTTCGAGCAGACCCCTGCGAAGCCGCGCTCGCTCGGTGCCGGCCCTTGGGGCGACGTTCCGGCTGAAATGCAACGGCGGGCGACTCCTCTGATCCCAGCTGGAGGGGTCGGGACGTCCCCATGCGGACGATGGGGCTCATCGTCTCGCTATCCTCAAGGCGCGGCGGGCCGCCATCAGGACGGCGGCGAGACGAGCTTGCGAAGTTGCTCGAGCAAGGGATCAATCTGGCTGTCATCCAGTCCAGAGAGAAGCTTCTGGACTTCCCTCCGCCGCGGGTCGGGGCTCGTTGGCTGCGGCGTTGGCCACCCTCGCCCATCATCACGCTTCCACAGCGCCTTCGCGCCAGCGAGGTTGAATTTGGGCAGATAGACGAGTCGCCGCTTGGAGTACACGTCGCGCGGCAGCTTGCTGGTTGTGCCAGCGACATCGAACTCTTTCGAGTTTGTGGAAAGCACGGCTGCCTCTGGCACGCGATTGAGATCACGATCGGCCAGGATGGCGCTGATGATGTGGAGATCGACGACGTCGGTTCCCCGCATTCCCACGCTGGGGAGGAGCGCATCCAGCGCCGCTTGCTCCTCTTGTGGATGGTGAATCATGAAGGACTTACACCTGGCGGTCAGATTCTCCAGCTCCCGCTGTGGATCGGGAAGGTGGTAGGATGACTCCGCCTTGACGACGTCTCTGGCGACGGCGAGGAGCGCAGGATCGTTCAGGTTCCGTGCGGCGGCGGATAGACCTTCGGACACGGCCTTCACCGCCCTGGCATGATCCTCCGTCTCCCTCTGAACCACATGTCGCGCCTCGAGAAATGCGGCGACTGGGATGCGCAGCTTGCACTCGCCCCGCTCTGCCGCGTCAAGAAGCGAGCGAGCTTCGCCCCTCCACTGATGGTGCGGCAGAATGAACGAAACTAGCCAATTTGTCTCCAGGTACACGAAGAACATGCTCATGAATCTTCGTCACGCTGCGTCAGACAAGTCCTCGTACTCCTCGAGGTCGGCCTCGGCGAGCCCGATCATGGCAGGGAGCATCATCGCAAGCGCCTCGTCCGGCACAGAGCTCCACCATGAGCGCCCCACCGCCTCGAGCCACCGCCTGACCTGAACGTAGAGCCCTTCGCCATGCTCGACGTCATTATCGATTCGACTGAACAGCTTGCCAGTCGGTAGCACCTTGACGTCGTATGACTCGCTGGAAAATTCAACGGATGTAAACGAGTCGCAAATGAAATGCGCAACTCGAGGCGTGATGAGCAGGCCCGCGTGAATGTGACGCTCGTAGAGCCGGTGCTTGAACCGTTCGATGTCGGCAGGAGCCGCCCCGTCGAGCAGGTCGGGTCGCACCTCGATCAATGCCTCGTGCTTGCCCGAGCGCGGGTCGGATGCGATGAAGGTGCGCGCCATTCCAGGCAGTTAGCACGATGGCGCTGTCCCATCAAGAACACCACGGCTGGAAGAGCGCGCGCGCTCGTCGAGGCTCGCCGCGGCGCCGCCAGCGTTATCGCTCTCCTCCGCCGGCCCACGCGGCGACGAGCCGCTCGAGCTCCCGGTCCGGCGCGTCGAGCGGCGCCTTGCCGCGCCACGCCGGCGGGAACAGCGGCATCACCGCGCTCCGGAGCACCGGCGCGAAGCCGGCGATCTCGGCCGGACCGCGCGGGATCCGGATCAGGGGCACGCGCTCGCCCGGGAAGGCCGCGAGGCGCGCGAGCGCGTTCTCGCGGATCGGCGCGAGCTCGCCCTGGCTCACCTCGGCGGCGTGGACGGCCTGGTAGTGGCGCAGGAACGACGCGGCCCGGGCGCGCGGGATGTCGTCGCGCCCCTCCTCGCCGACCTGGCGCACCACCGCGAGCAGCGGCAGCGGCACCGGCGCCACGCCGAGCGCCGCGACGTCGCGGAAGTCGGGCTGCGCGTACGGGAGCACCGCCGGCGGGACGATCGCGAACCCCGCGCGGCCATAGGCGATGAGCCGCACCACCGAGTCGCGGTCGTCCGGGTCGACGGCCTCCATCTCGGCGGCGAGCATCACCTCCGCGCCGCCGCCGCCGAGCCCCGCGCCCTCGAGCGCGCGGCGCGCGAGCGCGACCGGCGCCGCGCGCAGCAGGGCGGCGAGGCCGGTGCGGCGGTACGCCGGCAGGACGAGGGCGTGCGAGAGCAGCATCACGCAGCGCCGCGCGGCGCGATCGAGCGTGACGTAGCCGTCGCGCACGCCGGCGAGGCGCCCGTCGTCCACGCTGCGCGCGAGCAGCATGTGGTACCTCGCCTCGATCGGCGCCGCCGGGTCCGTGTGCCGCCCGGCGAACCACGCCGCGAGCACCTCGCGCCGCTCGAGCTCGCCCTTCGGCCCGAAGACCTCGTCGAGCGCCCGGTAGCCCTCGTCGAACGCCGCCTCGTCCCGCGCCTCGTCCACCGAGAACCGCGCGAGCGCCCACGCGACCTTCTCCGGCCCCTCCCCCGGGCGCACGTCGCGCGGGTCGACGATCATCCGGCCATCTCGCGCAGCACGGCGTCGAACACCGAGGCCGCCTCGTCGACGTCCGCGGTCGTCGTGATGAGGTGCGGCCGGAGCCGCACCGAGCGCGTCCCCGTGTAGCTCGCGAACACCCCGCGGCGGAGCGCGCGCGCGAGGAAGTCGTCGCGCGCCGCGGTCGTCGGCAGGTCGAACGCGAGCAGGAAGCCGCGGCCGCGCGGCTCTGTCGCGAGCGCGGGGTAGCGCTCGCAGAGCTCCTCGAGCCGCGCGAGGAAGTGGCGGCCCGTCGCGCGCACGTTGGCGAGCAGCTGCTCGGACTCGATCGCGCGGAGCGTCGCCAGCGCGACCGCGGCCCGCGCGCGGTCGCCGTTGCGCGTCTGGTACATGCGCCCGAACTGCGCGACGTCGTACGCCGACGTCGCGAAGAACCCGCC
The DNA here is from genome assembly GCF_051521425.1 of Sorangium sp. So ce834. Lineage (NCBI taxonomy): Bacteria > Pseudomonadati > Myxococcota > Polyangiales > Polyangiaceae > Sorangium > Sorangium sp. So ce834. The sequence continues at coordinate 13,695,313 of NZ_CP150351.1, read as the reverse complement.
CATCTGCATCTTCTTGCCGAAGCACATCAGATCGGGCGGGCGCGGCAGGTCGAGCTGCTCGTGCGCCCACAGCGTGCCGCTGATCCCGAGGCCCGTCTGCACCTCGTCCAGGATGAACGCCGCGCCCGCCTTGCCGGCGAGCTCCTGCGCGCGGCGGAAGAAGACCGAGCTCGCGTGCCGGTCGCCGCCCTCGGACTGCACGGGCTCGACGATCACGGCGGCCACCCTGCCCTGGTGCGCGTCGAGGATCCGCTCCAGGGCGGCGAGCGCCTCGACCTCGGCGCGGTCGTTCTGGTCGGCGAAGCGCGCGAGCGGGAAGCGGCTCGCGGGGAAGGGCGCCGTGGGCCACGGGAACGCGGGCAGGTCGGCCTTGTGGATGACCTTGGAGTGCGTCGCCGACATCGGCCCGAGGCCGCGGCCGTGGAACGCGCCGGAGAACGACACGACCACCGCGTCGGTCCCCGCGTTGTCGAGGATGCGCTGCTGCTGCTCCTCCGGCAGCTCCAGCGGGTTCCTCGGCAGGCCGGCGGCCTCCCGGCGGCGCTCGCCGTGCCGGATGAACGCCGCCTTGAGCGCCGACTCGACGCCCTCGCCCCCCGCGTCCACGCAGAAGACGCGCGCCATGCCGCGCGGGGCGTACCGCTGCTCGAGCGCCTCCACGAACTCGAACCACGCCGGCGTCGTCACGAACGGCGTCGACGTCGGGTTCGCGACGGCGCGGATGAACGCCTCGCCGTGGGCCGCCTCGACGAGCGCGGGGTGGTTGTAGCCGAGCGCGCCGAGCGCGAAGTTCGCGAACAGGTCGAGGAACACGTTGCCGTCCACGTCGACCAGCGAGCACCCCCGGCTCGCGGAGTCGTCCATCACGACGGCGCGGTAGCGCGACTGCATGTCGAAGCCGCCGCGGGCCATGAAGGCGCGGGCCTTCGGCCCCGGCAGCTCGGTGACGACTCTTCGCGGAGGGACGGACGGCAGCGTGGGGCGGTCGGAGAAGTCCATGGGCAGGGCGAGTATCCCGCACGGCAGGGCCCGTGTCATCGCCGCTTGCCGCGCCCGGGTGCGCGGGTTTACGACGAGGGCATGCCCGAGACGCGCGAGACGGTGAAGAAGCTCTGGATCGACAACGCCGACAGGGAGGCCCTCTCCGGCGAGACGTTCGAGACCGCGAACCCCGCGACCGGCGGGGCGCTCGCGCAGCTCGCCCGCGGCCGGCGGGAGGACGTCGACGCCGCCGTCGCGTCCGCGCGCGCGGCGTTTCCGCGCTGGGCGGCGATGGATCCGAACGAGCGCGCGCGCATCCTGTGGAAGGCCGGGGAGCTGATCCTCGCGCGGTGCGAGGAGCTCGCGCGCCTCGAGGCCGTGGACACGGGCAAGCCGATCACGGCGGCGCGGACGATCGACGTGCCGCGGACGGCGGACACGTTCTTCTATTTCTCCGGGTGGGCGACGAAGCTCGGCGGCGAGACGATCCCGGTGCGCGGCCCGTTCCTGAACTACACGGTGCGCGAGCCGCTCGGCGTCATCGGCGCGATCATCCCGTGGAATTTCCCGCTGCTGCTCGCGGCGCGGAAGGTGGCGCCGGCGCTAGCGGTGGGCAACACGGTGGTCGTCAAGCCGCCGGAGGAGGCGAGCCTGACGACGCTGGAGCTCGCGCGCATCCTCGCGGAGGCGGGGGTGCCGCCGGGCGTCGTCAACGTGGTCACGGGGCACGGCGAGGAGGCGGGCGCGGCGCTCGTGGAGCACCCTGGTGTCGCGAAGATCTCGTTCACGGGCGGCACGGAGACGGGCCGGACGATCATGCGCGCGGCGGCGGGCACGCTGAAGAAGCTGTCGCTGGAGCTCGGCGGCAAGAGCCCGAACATCGTCTTCGCGGACGCGGACGTCGAGAGCGCGGCGAAGGCGGCGGTGACGGCCATCTTCTACAACCAGGGCGAGCTCTGCACGGCGGGGAGCCGGCTCCTCGTGGAGCGGTCGGTGCACGATCGCGTGCTGGAGACGGTCACGAGCGGCGCGCGCCGGCTCGTGTCGGGCGATCCGCTCGATCCGTCGACGCAGATGGGCCCCCTCGTCTCCGAGGCGCACTTCACGAAGGTGCTCGGCTACATCGATCGGGGCGCGGCCGAGGGGGCGCGCCGCGAGATCGGCGGTCGCCGCGAGGGGCCGGGGTTCTTCGTGGAGCCGACGGTGTTCTCGGCGGTGTCGCCGTCGATGAGCATCGCCCGCGAGGAGATCTTCGGCCCGGTGCTGGCGGTCATCCCCTTCGACGACGTGGAGGAGGCGGCGCGCGTCGCGAACGCGACCGAGTACGGCCTGGCGGCGGGCATCTGGACGCGCGACGTGGGCAAGGCGCACGCGCTGGCGGGGCGGCTCGCGGCGGGGACGATCTGGATCAACACGTACAACCGGTTCGACGCGGCGAGCCCGTACGGCGGATACAAGCAGTCCGGCTTCGGGCGGGAGAACGGGCGGGCGGTGCTTGACGAGCTCACGCAGCTCAAGTCGGTCTGGGTGGCCCTGGGCTGAGCCGAGGGGGCGGCGTCGCCAGAGCTCTCCTGAGAGAAGCCACCTAGAGAGGAGAGACCGCAAGGGCGCAAGAGGCGCAACCGGACAGAGATGGAGTTGTATTCTTCTCTTCCCCTGCGTCCCTTGCGCCCTGGCGGTCCTCTTCTCATGAATCGATGTTCGCCGAATTTCAACGTGATCGTCGTTTAGTACCGCGGGGCGGAGATCCCGCCAGGGTCTGCCTCGCGAGCGAAGAGAATTTCAACGTAAAGACGCATAACATTTGTTCTTTTTGCCCCTTTGCGTTGGACTCTCTCCGGATCCCTGGCCGGATTCTTGGTGGGTGGACGTCGATGTGGAGAGGAATTCTCCTCTCACGTCTCGTTGTCCAGGTGATTCGACATCGAGTCCGCTCCGGGCCGATACCGCAGAAACGGCGACGCGCGCAGCCGGTCGATGGACCCGCTGCGCGCGTCTCTTCAATCGCCACCCGGGGCGCGCGATCGACGCCGCGCGCCCACCTTCGCGACGCCGTGGGCCGCGGGGACTACTTCGTCCCGGCCGAGGCCCCCTTCATGCCGGCGCCGGCGCCGGCGGCCGGGGTCGCCGCCGGCGGCTGCACGCCGCCCTGGCCGCCCGGGCTCCCCGCCGTCACGCCGGTCTGGCCGGCCTGGTGCCCCGACTGCGCGCCGGCGGCGTGCTGGCCGCCGCTCGCGGCCCCCTGGGCGCCAGCGCCCATCGCGCCGGTCGCCCCCGCGGGGCCGAGCTTCTGCGCGAGCGCCTCCGCGTCCTTCAGGTGCTTCTCGATCGTCGGCCGGAGATCCTTCTCGAGCAGCGCCTTCAGGTCGGCGTTCTTCGCGTCCTGCAGGATGCGCCGGTCGATGAGGTCGAGCGTCGTCTGGTGGTCCTTGACCATGATCTGCACGAACTGCTGATCGAAATCGGCGCCCTGGAGCGCCTTCAGCTGCTCGACAGCCTGCTGCGTGTCGGTGGCGAGCTGCTTGCTCTTGTCCGACTCGGCCGCCGCGATGCCGAGCTTCTTGACCAGCTTGGCCTGCTTCGCCTTCGCGTCGTTGTGGTGCTGGACGATGACCCTGGCGTACGCCTTCACGTCCTTGTTCTTGGCCTTGGTCTGCGCGAGCTGCGCCTCGTCGATCTCCTTCTTGTTCGCGGCGTCGAGCACGGCGACGATCTGCTCGTCGGTGAGCGGCGCCTCGGCAGGCGCGCTCGGCGTCGTGCTCGTGGTGGCATCCGGCTGCGTCGTCCCCGCCTGCGCGTCAGCGCTCGGCGGAGGGGCCGGCGCCGTCTCCGGCGGCGTGGTCGGAGCCGGGGTCGGGGCCGGCGGCGGCGGTGCGTTCACCGTGCTCGGGTCGCTCGCCGCGGGCTGGTTGGAGCAACCGGCGCCGAGAGCAAGACCGAACGCCAAGACGAGAACGTTGCGCGATACGACCATAGATAAGGACCTCCTCAGGTGTGTTCAGGTGCCGGGCCGTGTGCAAGATCGGTGCACAGGACGACACCACGTTTTCCCCGGAAATCCTCACGACGGTTGCCGCCCAACCTGTGGCAACTTGCTACGGCCGTGGCGAATCTGCTTTGGAAGCCGCTTCGAGAGCCGCGCCGTTCATCCCACAGGATGCCGAATTCGCCGAATGGGTGATCCCGGCACGCACAACCGTGCTCTAACCGCGTTCCGCGGCCCCGGAGCTCTGCTTGGCGCTCGCCAGCGCGGGGCTCGGCGAGGGCGTGAGTTGCGGCGGGTTCATCTTCCGGATGCAGTAGCTGAGGGCGGCCCGCAGGTTCCGCTGCGTGACGATCTGCGAGAGATCGAGCCCGAGCGCGACCATCGTCTGGGCCACGTTCGGCTTGATGCCGGCCACGATCCCCTCCGCGCCGAGGAGCCGGATCGCCGTCACGAGCTCGATCAGGTGGCTCGCCACCCGCGTGTCCACCATCTCGACGCCGGTGAGGTCCAGGATGGCGAAGCGCGCCTGCTGCTCGACGATGCGCTGGAGCACGCTGTCCATCACGTCGGCGGTCCGCACGCTGTCCACGATGCCGACCATCGGCAGGGTGAGCACCCCGCTCCACACCTCGATGATCGGCGTCGAGAGATTGCGGATCACCTCCTGCTGCTTCTCGATCTGCCGCAGCCGCGAGCGGAGCTCCTCCTCGGCGGATTTCGCCGGCGAGATGTCGAGCGCCACCCCGACCGCCCCCTCGACCTCGCCGTCGCCGCCGCGGAGCGGGACGACCCAGCTGTCCCAGTGAGCGCCCTGCACCTCATCGCAGGTATGGATCGGCTCCCCGGCGAGCGCTCGCTTCACCTCGCCGGCGAGCTCGCTGCCCTCCTGCGCCTCGAAGAGGCTCACGCCGTCGCACTGGTGCGGCGCGAGGCAGAGCTTCTCGAGCGCCCTGCCGTCCTGGTAGCCGAACCTGCCCTCGCGATCGACCGCCCAGAGCGCGATGGGGAGGTGAGCGACCACCTGATCCAGGATGCGCTCCTTGAGCGACCGGCTCGCCTCCGGCGCGGGCGCGCCCTGGAGCGAGCCGTAGATCGCGTCGCCGTCGGGCGACAGGGTCGCGCTGCACGTCAGGGCGTGCTCGGCGCCGCGCGCGTCGCGGAAGCGCAGGGCGAGCCGGAGCGGCTCCACGCGCTGCTGCAGCCGTGACCAGGCCGCCGCGAGCGGCTCCCGATCGGCCTCGGCGACGAGCGAGGCGAGCGTCGCCCCAGGCGCCGCCGTCGGCCCCAGGGTGCGCCGCAGCGCTCCGCTGACCTGCTGCAGGCTGCCGTCCGGTCCCGCGACGAACAGCATGTCCGGGCAGGAAGCGAAGAATGCTTGAAGTGAATCCTTGGATGATCCCTGGTCCGCCACGTTCCCTCCCAGCGCACGCGAGCGTCGAGGTCGGGTTGTAGCAGAGCCCCGTCTCGCTTGAGAAGCGCGTTCGCTCGGGCGACGCGAGCGCCTCTTCGCCAGTCCGCGCTCCGTCTGTCATCGCGGATGCGACATCGTCGCTCGGGCTACAGCGCTGTCAGGCGACTCAGGATGTGTCTCCGCGGGCGCGGGTCATCGGAGCTTCCGTGCTTCCGTTGCGGCGGCGCGCGCTTGCCGTCACTCAGGTCGAGGCGCCTCGCGGCGAGCTCGACGGGGCGGCAGGAGCGTTGTCGCGCAGGAGCCCCGGGAGCGCCGCGCGGCAGGGGGCGACGACCTCGGCGAGCACCTCGCGGCGCAGGGCCCCGAGCGTGGGCGCGGGGAGCAGGCCGAGCGCCTCGTGCGCGGGGAGCCCCGGCGCCGGGTCGACCGCGAACCGCGCGGCGGCGCGGGAGAACGCCCGCTCCGCCGCGGCGCGCGCCGGCTCGCCGAACGTCGCGAGCATCCACGACAGCGCCCGCCACGAGAGCGCCGCGTGCCGCTCCTCGTCGGCGGCGATGCGCGCGAGCGCGGCCGCGAGCGCGGGGTCCGCGGCGATCCGCGAGAGCTCCCGGCCCTCGGCGGCGCCCAGCGTCTCGCCGACGCAGCCCTCCTCGACGAGCGCCTCCACCACCTCCGCGACCGCGGCGCCGACGGGCGCCGTGGCCGCCTCGAGCAGCGGCCCCGGGCCGAGCGCCCGGCCCGCGAGGCGCGAGGCGATGTCGTAGGCGAGGCGCGCGTGCTCCAGCTCGTCGAGCGCGGCGCGGTGCGCCTCGCCGACGAGGGCGGCCGGCGCGCCGAGCGCGAGGAGCTGCAGGGAGAAGCGGGCGAAGCTCGCGATCGACGCGTGCTCGAGCGCGGCGACGGCGGCGTAGTGCGCCGCGGCGCGCTCGCGCACCTCGGGCGGGAGGGACGCGACGTCGAGCTCCGCGGGCGCCGCGGGCGCGCGCCAGTCGTCGCGCGCGGCGCGCTGCGCGGCGCGCGGCGCTCCCTCGACGACGAGGGGGCGGCCGATGGCGCAGGAGATCCCGGCGCACTCCCAGCGCGCGCTCTCTCCCTCGATGTCGGGGACGACGCAGGCGGCGCCCGGGTTCGCGTCGGACGCGCAGTCGGCGTCGCTCTGGCAGGCGTCGTCCTTGGTCCGGCAGGCGAGCGTGACCTGCTCCCAGCACCCGTTGAAGTACGCCGACAGGCCGCAGGTGCTGCCGGGGCAATCCGCGTCGACCGAGCAGAGGGCCTTCGCGCAGACGGCGTGCTCCTCTCGGAGCGCGCCGGTCCCCTTGCACACGCACACCTCGGACGCGCCGCACTCGGCGTCGGTCTCGCAGGCGTACTCGCAGCCGCAATAGGCGCCGATCTGCCCGAAGGAGCTCACGCACCTGCCGCGGGGGCCCTCCGTGCAGTCGGCGTCGGTCTTGCATTGGAATGATCGCTCGGTGCCGGCGCACGCGCGCTGCGCGATGGTCGCGTCGCAGCGGACCGGCGACGCGCGGTGCACGGTGCCGTCTGCTTCCTGCACCCAGCCCGCGCTGCGCTGCGGCCGGGGCGCGGGCGCCGCCGGGTCGTCCGCGGCGCCGGCGTCGTCCCCCGTGGCCTGCGGCTCGGCGAGCGTGACGACCGCGATGTCGCGGCTCTTCGCGCTGGAGCAGCCGGCGGCGCCGGCGGCGAGGAGGAGGGTCATGCGGAGCGAGCGGTGGCGGTCCATGCCGGGAAGGTAGCAGAGCGGCGCGAGCGGCCGGCGGTCGGGCGCACGGCGCGGCGAGAGGTGCGGTGGACGCCGAGGACGTCGAAGCGCACGGCATGCAGCAAGAGGAGAGACCGCAAGGGCGCAAGGGGCGCAACGGGACAGAGATAAATTTGCATTCTTCTCTTCCCCTTGCGTCCCTTGCGCCCTTGCGGTCCTCTTCCCATGAATCGATTTTCGACGGATTTCGACGCGATCGGTGTTCTCGGGAGAGCAATGCGAGCGAGAGCCGGATCATCTCTTGCCGTCAGCCTGCCGCCCTGTGTGCCTTGGTGGTCTCGCGGCTTTCGTATTCGGCAGAGGCGCGCGCATCGCTGGCTCCTGAAAGCGCGGCTCGTCGACCGAAGGGACCAGCGACGAGTCCTGCACCACCTGCGGCGAAGCCCCGCGCACTTCCCGCAACGTCCTGCACCACCTGCGGCGAAGCCCCGTGCACTTCCCGCAGCGTCCTGCACCACCCGCCGCTAAGCCCCGCGCGCTTGCCGCAGCGTCCTGCACCACCTGCGGCGAAGCCCCGCGCACTTCCCGCAACGTCCTGCACCACCTGCGGCGAAGCCCCGCGCGCTTCCCGCAACGTCCTGCACCACCTGCGGCGAAGCCCCGCGCGCTTCCCGCAACGTCCTGCACCACCTGCGGCGACCCCCCGTGCGACCTCCCCCCGCCATCCTGCAACCGCACGACGATATTCATGAATCGCGTCCTTTTCGTGCTCGCTCGCGGCATTCTCGCCGGCGCGACTTAGTCCTTGCGTCCATGTCCAAACCCAAGAACCCGAACAAATCAGGGACACCCGCCGTCGAGCCCACCCAGCTCCATATCGCGGAGGCGGCCTTCCAGCGCGTGAAGCCCGACCTGGACGCGATACCGCTCGCCGGGCTGGACACGCCGCGGATCGATCTCCAGGCAGCCGCCGTGCAGGCCATCGGCGTGGCCCAGACGCTCGCCGCGCCCGAACTGCGCCAGCGCATCGCGGCCATCGCCGCGGCGGGCGCGCTCGACGCCGCGCTCATCGACGGGCTCGAGAGCGTCGCCTGGGCGACCTGGTTCGCCCGGCACAAGCTCCTCCTCACCTCGGCCACGCACTCCGGGGCGGCGCTCCCGGCCACCCTCGTCGAGCGCGCCTACGAGATGCGCGCGCGCATGCTGAAGACGCTCGAATACCACCTCGACGGCGACGCGGAGGCCACCGCCCAGCTCGCGCACCTGCGCGCGGGCAGCGGCCACCTCGACCTCGCCAACGACCTGTCGGGCGCCGCCGATATGTACCGCAAGCACCGCGACGCCATCCAGGACGATAAAAGGAACTTCCGCAGCGAGGACGAGCAGGACGCGAGCGCCCTCGCGGAGCAGATCCTGCGCCTGCTCGGCGCCACGTCGACGCCCGAACAGATGCTCTGGAAAGGCTACCAGGCGCGCGCCGCCAAGCTGCTCTTCCGCCATTACGACGAAGCCGTCCGCATTGGCCGGTTCCTCTTCTATTATGACGATCCCGAAGGCCGATTCCCCAATCTGTACACGGCGACGCGCGCCACGCACGCGTCCCCTCGGCCCGACAAGAAGCCGGATGCCGGCCCCGTGAAGCCCGAGCCCGCTCCCGTCGAGCCGCCCGTCGCCGGCATCGCCTGATCCGGCCAGACGCTCACGCTTCCCCGCCCGCACCTCATCCCCTCCACCGCGGCCGCTCGCGCCCGCCGGCCGCATGCGCTACTGCGCCCTCATGCGCCTCTACACGTTCCGCCACTCGCCCAACGCGCTCAAGGTGCGGCTCGCCCTCGCCGAGCTCGGGCTCGCGTACGAGCCGGTCGAGGTCGACCTGTTTCGAGGCGAGCAGCGCGCCGAGGCGTTCGCCCGGCTGAACCCGCACCGGAAGGTGCCCGTCCTCGAGGACGGACCGCTCGTGCTCCGGGAGTCGAACGCCATCATCGCCTACCTCGGCCGCACGCACGGGACGACGCGCTGGCCCGACGTGCCGACGTCCGAGGCCAGGGCGCTCCAGTGGCTGTTCTTCGACAGCGCGCACCTGACCCCGCACTGCAGCGCGATCTGGTGGACCAACGTCGTCGCGCCGAAGACAGGCCTCCCCGCCCTCGCCGAGGCGGTCGTCAAGCGGGCCAGCGACGAGGCGACGCGCTCGCTCGATCTGCTCGAGGCGGAGCTCGAGGACCAGTACCTGCTCAAGAGCTCCATGTCGCTCGCGGACTGCTCCGTGGGCGCCGCCCTCTCGCTGCTCCGCGGCTCGCACCTCGACGACGCCGGGCGCTGGCCGAAGGTGATCGCCTACCGCGAGCGGCTGCGCAGCCGCGACAGCTGGACCGAGGCGGGCGGCGACGCGGTCGCCGACCTCGGCTGAGCGACGCGGCAGGCGCGGCGCGCCCGCGGCTAGCGCCTCGCCCTGCGGCCGATCCCGCGCGCGTCCCGCCCGATCGGCTCGCCCAGCTCGAACGCCGGATCGCCGGCCGCGGCGGGCAGCTCCCGCGGCTCTCCCGGCTCGAGCGGGCCGTGCGCCCGCTCGGCTTCGGCGATGGACGGGTAGAGCTCCACGTCGCCGTCGACCCGGAAGCCGCCGGCGCGCGCGGGGCGCACGACGCGGCCGAGGACGAGCCCCTCGTCCCAGATGCCGCCATGCTCCACCGCGATCGCCGCGCCCACGGCCACCTCGGCGAGCCGCGAGAGCGCGCCGTCCGGCCGCTTCGGCGTGGGGCGCCACCGCAGGATCGCGTCCTCGTGGAGCACCACCACCGCGTGCTCCCCGGGCAGCTCGGACACCCCGAGGGCAAAGCGGACGCGGCACCCCGGCGCCCCGGCGCCCTCCGCGCCGCCGGCGGCGCCCTCCGCCTCTTCGACCGCGGCGAGCGGCTCCGCACCCTCCGCCTCCTCGACCGCGGCGAGCGGCTCCGCACCCTCCGCCTCCTCGACCGCGGCGAGCGGCTCCGCACCCTCCGCCCCGCGCTCCGCGCCGGCGGCGCCCTCCGCCTCCTCGAGCGCGGCGAGCGGCTCCGCACCCAGTTCCTCGAGCGGCGCCATGCGAAGTCCTCCCCGGGAGATGTCGGCCGAGCGCACGACGACGTCAAGGCCGCTCGGCCCGTGCCCCGCGCTTGACGGCCGGAGACCTCCGCTGATGCCATCGGCCGATGACGTCGTTCGATCCGTTCCCCGTCCTCGCGACGCCGCGCCTGACGCTCCGCGCGATCGCGTCGAGCGACGCCGAGCGCATCTTCCGCATCCAGTCGGATCCGGAGGTGGTGCGCTACGCCGGCCGCGCGCCCGACGGCTCGCTCGCGGACTCGGAGCGGCGCATCGCCACCATCCTCGCCGGCGTCCGAGAGAACACCTCGATCCGCTGGGGCATCACCCTCGAGGACAGCGGAGAGCTCGTCGGCACGGGAGGCTTCTGGCGCTGGAACAAGCCCCATCGCTGGGCCGAGATCGGCTACGACCTCCTGCCCGCGTTCTGGAACCGGGGGATCATGACCGAGGCGCTGCGCGCCGTGATCCGCTTCGGCTTCGCGTCGATGGAGCTCCACCGCGTCGAGGCGCAGATCGATCCGGAGAACCGCGCCTCCGCGCGCGTGCTCGAGCGCCTCGGCTTCGCGCGCGAGGGGCTGCAGCGCCAGAACTGGTACTACGACGGGCGGTACACCGACACCGCGCTCTACGGCCTGCTGCGCGGCGAGCTCGCGGCCGCCGCGACGTGACCCGCGCTCGCCGGCCTCCGCCGCCGCGGACGCCCTCGCCGCGCCTCCCCGGTCGCCGCGCCGCCGCCCGCCCCCGCGGCTACTTCGCCGCCGGCGCGCTCCCGCTGCCCGGCGGCGCCGCGGCCCCGGGGCCGGCCCCGCCCCTCGGCTCCAGGTCGATCTGGATCCGCGCGGGGGACTCCGACGTGATCTCCACCGTCTGCGAGACACCGTCGCTCGACCGCGCCTCCACCACGAGCGACACCCCCGGCTTCGGCCGGGCGATGACCTGGCTGCCCACGCCGAGCACCACGCCGTTCAGCTTCACCACCGCGGCGCTCGGCTGGGTCTGCACCGCGATCGGATCCACGAGCGGCCGCGGATCCCTCGGCCGGCTCAGCGCGACGAACATGAGCGACGCCACCGCGACGCCCGTGGAGACAGACGCCACGAGCCACGGCAGCGCCACCGGGCGCAGCGCGTCGCTGCCGGCGCGCATCAGCCCGCCGATCCCCCGCCGCGGCGCCGTGCGCGCGTTCCGCGAGCGGCCCTCCGACGGCGGCCCGACGCTCAACGTCGCCCCCGGCTTCGGCCGCCACCCCGGGCGCTGCTGCGGGACGATCGCGTCCGCGATCCGCTGCCGCTCCTCCTCGAGCTTGTCCCCGCAGCGCGCGATCAGCAGCTCCGCCACGTGCGCGGTCGTGATCACGCCCGACCGGCGCATCAGGAAGTCCTCCAGCGCGCTCGCCATCTCGCCCGCCGTCTGGAAGCGCTCGCGCGGGTCGCGCGCGAGCGCCTTCAGGATGATCTCCTCGAGATCCCGCGGGCACTGCGGCGCGATCAGCGTGGGCCGCGGCGGCTCCGACGCCCCGGTCTGCGGCAGCACGAGGTCGTGCAGCACCTGGAACGGGAGCGCCCCCGTCACCGCCTCGAAGAGCACCACGCCGAGCGAGAAGATGTCCGAGCGGCGGTCGACCGGCTGCCCCTGCGCCTGCTCGGGCGACATGTACTCGCCCTTGCCCTTGATCTCGCCGGTCTGCGTCGTGTCGCCCAGCCGCTCGAACGCCTTCACGATCCCGAAATCGGCCACCTTCACCGTGCCGTCGCGATCGATGAGGATGTTCTGCGGGCAGACGTCCCGGTGCACGATGCCGAGCGGCACCCCGCGCTCGTCGTGGAGCTCGTGCGCCGCGTGCAGCCCGTGCGCGGCGTCGGCCACGACCCGCGCGGCCATCGCCGGGGAGATCGGCATCGGGCGCAGGCCCGGCCGGAGCAGCCGCTGCATCGTCTGCCCGTCGATCCACTCCATCACGAGGAAGAGCACGCCGTCGGAGTCGCCGAGGTCGAGGATCTCGACCACGTTGCGGTGGTGGATCTTCGCGGCGAGGTTCGCCTCGTCGAGGAACATGCGCTGGAACTGCGGATCGCGCGCGAGCGCCGGGATGAGCGTCTTCAGCGCGACGACCTTGTGGAAGCCGCGGGAGCCCTCCATGCGCGCGGCCCAGACCTGCGCCATCCCGCCTTCGCCGATGAGGCGCAGAAGCTCATATCGCCCGAGACGCTGCCCCGGTGCGGGGTCCTCGGAGATCCGCATGGCTCACCAGACACTTGTGCTCGGGGAGCCGCGCCGCGGTCCCCAGGAGCAGCCCGGGCCGCGGGTCGCGGCCCCTTCTCTCTCCAGGCGCTCACCATAGCCAAGCGCGACCGCGCAGCAAAGGATCGTGTGGATCGAAGGCCGCCCGCGGCCACCCCCGGACCGTCGCGCCGTCCCTCCTCCGGCCCCCGCACCGCGCGCCCGACGCGCCGCGACGCCGCGCGCCCGGCGACCGCGACGCCGCGCGTCCGGCGCGCGGCGACCGCGGCGCCGCGCGCCCGGCGGCCTCGATCCGCGTCGCTCCCCCGCCCTGCCCCTGCTATGGCCCGGAGCACATGACGAACGAGAAGAGCGCTCCTCCGCCCGCCCGCGGGGGCCGAGCCCCCGCCTCCAAAGCCCTGTTCGACCGCGCCGCCGCCGTCCTGCCCGGCGGCGTGAACAGCCCGGTGCGGGCCTTCCGCGCCGTCGGTGGCGACCCCCTCTTCATCGCCCGCGCGCAGGGAGCGCGGCTGTTCGACGCCGACGGCGCCGAGTACATCGACTACGTCGGCTCCTGGGGGCCGGCCATCCTCGGCCACGCGAACCCCGCCGTGGTGGAGGCCGTCCGCGAGGCGGCCCTCGGCGGCCTCTCGTTCGGCGCCCCGACCGAGCTCGAGGTCCGCTTCGCCGAGAAGATCCGCGAGCTCTACCCGAGCATCGACATGCTGCGCTGCGTCTCCAGCGGCACCGAGGCCACGATGAGCGCCATCCGCGTCGCGCGCGGCTTCACCGGCCGCGACGCCATCATCAAGTTCGAGGGCTGCTACCACGGCCACGCCGACCACCTGCTCGTCAAGGCGGGCAGCGGGCTCGCCACCTTCGGCGCGCCCGACTCCGCCGGCGTCCCCGAGAGCGTCGCCCGCGCCACCCTCTCCCTGCCCTACAACGACCCGGCCGCCCTCGAGGCCGCCTTCGCGGCGCGCGGCGGCGACATCGCCGCGGTCATCCTCGAGCCGGTGGTCGGCAACATGGGCTGCGTCCCGCCGGAGCCCGGCTTCCTCGCCCTCGTGATCGACCTCTGCCGCAAGCACGGCGCGCTCTCGATCTTCGACGAGGTGATGACCGGCTGCCGCCTCGCCCGCGGCGGCGCGCAGGAGCGCTTCGGCCTCCGGCCGGACCTGACCACGCTCGGCAAGATCGTCGGCGGCGGCATGCCCCTCGCGGCCTACGGCGGCCGCGCCGACGTGATGCGCGTCGTGTCGCCGCTCGGCCCCGTGTACCAGGCCGGCACGCTCAGCGGCAACCCGCTGGCGGTCACCGCCGGGCTCGCGACGCTCGAGCGCCTCACGCCCGACCTCTACGCGCGGCTCGAGCAGCTCGGCGCGTCGCTCGAGCAGGGCCTCAGGGCCGCCGCCGAGGGCGCCGGCGCGACCGCGTGCGTCCAGCGGGTCGGCTCGATGATCACGCTGTTCTTCACGAAGGGCCCGGTCCGCTCCTGGGCCGACGCCGCGACCTCCGACACGAAGCGCTTCAGCGCCTTCCACGCGGGCATGCTCGCGCGCGGCGTCTACTGGCCCCCGTCGCAGTACGAGGCGGCGTTCCTGAGCGGCGCGCACACCGAGGAGGACGTCGAGCGGACGGTCGCCGCCTGCCGCGAGGCGCTCGCGGCCTGAGGGCGGGCGGGCCGGAACGGCGAGGGGCCGGCCGCCTGTGCGATCGGCCCGTCGCGCGAGTGCCCGCGCCGGGGCCCGCGCGGGCGCGCGAGGGGCCCGCGCGGGCGGGCCCCGGAGGCGCGCGTCAGTCCGCGCGGACCCAGCCGTTTCTATAGAGGTTGCCGCGGGCGGTCGGCCAGAGCAGGCAGTTCGTCGACGACCGCGGCACCGTGTACACGTACGTGTTCGGCTCCGGGGTCTGGCCGTCGATCCAGCCGATCTCGCGGAGCGAGACGACGATCTCGATCGTGCCGTCGCCGTTCACGTCGGCGAGCGTGGGCACGGGCATCGCGCCGAGCCGCGGCAGCGGGATCTTGTGGAGGAGCTTGCCGCCCGCCTCGAGGACGAAGAGGTGGCTCCTGTTCTCCTCGGTCGAGTAGGTGTTGAACACGACCTCGGGGATGCCGTCGCCCGACAGGTCCCCGACCACGACGCCGCCCGTGAGCACCTGCGTGTCGTCCGTGTACTCGACGTCCCAGTACTCGCTCTTGTCGGCGTAGACCGCGTGGATCCGCCCGTCGAGCCCCGCGAAGATCATCTCGGGGCCGGGGTGCGTCGCGTCGAGGTCGGCCACGGTCACCTGCTGCGTCGCCGCCACGATGTTGCCGCCGAGGTCCTCGCCGCCGGACAGGTAGTCCGGCGCGTAGAACGGGCTCTCCCAGCCCTGGATGCGGCTCGCGTCGTTGCGGACCACCCACAGGCCGACGCCCCGGGACTGGTCCGACATGTCGACGTCCTCGGCCGCCGCGAGCATGATGACCTCCGGCTTGCCGTCGCCGTCCACGTCCGCGATGGCAGGGGCCGAGTTCTTGAAATAGGCTTGCAGGTCGCGGCTGTCGCCGAAGCCCTGCTGCGCGAGCGCGAGGTCGTGCATGTACCGCACGCCCGGCGTCTTCGGGCGGCCCTTGAACATGGGATTCGCGTCGAAGGCCTCCCCCGTGCCGTGGTAGAACCCGGCATAGGAGTTGTCCATCGGCGAGACGATGTCCTGCGCGCCGTCCCCGTCGAGGTCGCCGATGGCCAGGTTCTGGTCGTAGACGCCCACGATCCAGCACTCGGCGTCGTCGCTGCGGCGGGCGTCGCACCCGATCGTCTTGCTCGAGATCGGCGGGAAGCCGGCGACCGGCGCCCCGCTCGCGTGGAAGGCCATCAGGACGTCGGGGGTCCTGTCGGTGCTCGCGGCCACGACGTCGAGCTGGCCGTCGCCGTCGACGTCGCCGGCGGCCAGGGCGCGGATCTCGTCGTTCCAGGCGACGGGCCAGCCGTCCACCACCCGGCCGCTCGCGTCGAGCATGTAGATCCGGGTGCGCGCCGCGAAGACGACCTCGAGCTGCGCGTCGCCGCGGAAATCCGCGACGATCGGGCTCGCCCAGATGCGGCCGTACTCCCGCGAGTCGTCGAACCGCCACTTCTGGGCGCCGTCCGGCCCCCAGGCGACGATGTTGCCGTTGTGCGTCACCAGGATCTCGTTCTCGCCGTCGCCGTCCAGATCGGCGACCGCCGGCGACCCGAGCCACGCGCTCTCGTCGTCGTCGGAGAGCTGGAGGAGGAGCTCTGGCTCCGCGACGTCGGCGGAGCCGCTGCCGGCCGGCGCGCACGACGCGGCGGCCGGCAGGGGCTTGGAGCCCCCGGGCACCGGGCGGGGGTGGGACCAGGAGCCGCTGCTGCCGCCGCCGTCGTCGTCGGGGAGGGTGCCGTCGACGTTGCCGAGCTGGCCCTCGCAGGCCGCAAGGGCGAGGACGCTGGTCAAGAGAGCGATTCTACCGGGAATTACAAAACCTCGGTTGCAGACAAAGGACTTCATCATGGCCTGGGAGCTTACCAGCGCTTCGAGGCCGAAGAAGAGGTGAAGCGGAAATTTGACGCGGTCGCGGATGCGCTGAACGGTACGTTACGCTCCTCCTTCAGGAGGGGAGGTAGGCTGCATGTCCCCGACGTGGCGCGCGCCCGTCGACCTACCGATCATCGTCCTGTTGCCGGTATGGGTGCGGGTAGGTGCTGTGCTAGGCTCCGCCGCCATGAACGTATCGCGACGGCTTTGGATTGCCGGCGCCGCCTGTGCCCTGCTGCTGGGGACGACGGCGCTGGGCTGCAGCTCGACCCCCGCACCGAAGACGGCCAAGGTGGAGGCCGGGGACATGCCCGAAGGAGGCGACTGGACGGGCGTCTATTACAGCGAGCTCTACGGTTACCTGCACCTCGTCCGGGACCCGAACTCCGACTCCATCGAGGGCCGCTGGATCCGTCCCGTCAAGGACCGGTGGGGCGAGCTGCACGGGTCGGTGGCGGGCGACCTCATCAAGTTCACGTGGACCGAGCACGTCATCGGCGCCATCGGGCCCAACTCGACCAAGGAAGGCCGGGGGTACTTCAAGTACACGCGGCCGGAGGGCGAGAACATCGACGACAAGGTCGTGGGCCAGATCGGCCGCAACAAGGATGAGGTCGGCGAGCCGTGGGAAGCCGTCAAGCAGCGCAACATGATGCCGGACCTGCAGTCGATCGGGGGCACCGGCAGCTCCGACATCGGCGGCGGCGACTGGGACGGCGACAACCAGGAGTCCGGGAAGCCCGAGCCGCCCGCCTCCCCCTCCGAAGAAGCACCTGCCGAGCCCCCCGGCCTCTGACATAACTGCCCCCGATGACCCAGCCGCAGCCGCGAGGCATTCAGTTCCGCGAACCCCCCATCTTCGAGCGAGGCACGCCGGGCAGGACCGGCGCGTCGCTCCCGCCGCTCGACGTGCCCGACGTCGATCCCGGCGCCCACTACGGCGCGCTCGCGCGCAAGGAGCCGGCCGGCCTGCCGGAGGTGAGCGAGCCGGAGGCCTTCCGGCACTTCGTCCGGCTCTCGCAGTGGAACTTCTGCATCGACGGGCAGATGTACCCGCTCGGGTCGTGCACGATGAAGTACAACCCGAAGATCAACGAGTGGGCCGCGCGCATCCCGGGCTTCGCGAAGCTGCACCCGATGACGCCCGACGAGCTCAGCCAGGGCTCGCTCGAGGTGATGTGGCGCCTGCAGGAGGCGCTCTGCGAGGTCAGCGGGATGGACGGCTGCTCGCTGCAGCCGTCGGCGGGCGCGCAGGGCGAGCTCGCGGGGCTGATGATGATGCGGGCGTTCCACGAGTCGCAGGGGCGCTCGCCGCGGAAGGTCTTCATCCCGGAGAGCGCCCACGGCACGAACCCGGCGAGCTGCGCGCTCAACGGGCTCGTCGCCGTCAGGATCGAGAAGACCGCCGACGGGATCACCCACCCCGAGCAGGTCCTCGCCGCGATCGAGCGCGAGGGGTCGGACGGCGACGTCTGCGGGCTGATGATCACGAACCCGAACACCCTCGGGGCGTACGAGACGCACCTGCCGGCGATCATCAAGCTCATCCACGACAAGGGGGGGCTGGTCTACGGCGACGGCGCGAACACGAACGCCATCATGGGGCACGCGCGGCCGGGCGACGTGGGGATGGACGTCATCCACATCAACCTGCACAAGACGTTCACGACGCCGCACGGCGGCGGCGGCCCCGGCGCCGGGCCGGTCTGCTTCAAGAAGCACCTGGAGCCGTTCCAGCCCGCGCCGGTCCTCGTGCGGCGCGGCGACGGGCTCGCGTGGGACCGCGATCGGCCCCAGAGCGTCGGGCGGCTCCGGGCCTTCACCGGCAACTTCGGGATGTTCATCCGCGCGTACGCGTACATCCGGGAGATGGGCGGCGAGGGGCTCACGGCGGCGAGCAGCCTGGCCGTGCTGAACGCGCGCTACCTCTGGGCCAAGCTGAAGGACCACTACCTCGCGCCGGTGCCGCAGCCGTGCATGCACGAGGTGGTGCTGTCCGACAGCCAGATCGAGAAGGAGACCGGGGTCAAGACGCTCGACATCGCGAAGCGGCTGCTCGACTACGGCTTCCACGCGCCCACGGTCTACTTCCCGCTGGTCGTGCCGGGCGCCCTGATGATCGAGCCGACCGAGACCGAGACGCGCGAGACCCTCGACGAGTTCGCGGCCGCGATGCTGAGCATCCTCAAGGAGGCGCAGGAGACGCCGGACGTCGTGAAGCAGGCGCCGCACGGCACGGTGGTGGGCCGCCTCGACGAGGCCCGGGCCGCGCGCCAGCCGCGCCTGCGGTGGTCGAGGACGTGACCCGCCCGGAGGAGGCGGCCGGCGCGCGGCCTCCTCCGGCGGGCCGCGCCGGCGGGCCGCGCGCTCCAAATTCGCGAATCTCCGCCGGACGCGTCTACAATGAGCGCCGAGGTTCCGTGGTGCGGGGCCTCACGGGACGAGCGACGCGTGGCCGATACCGTTGAGAACGAGGGCGACATCGAGACGATCAGCCAGACCATCCCGGTCTCGGTTGGAGACACCGTGCGCCTGGTGTTCCGCGCCTACGACGAGGCGACGCCGCCGTTCAACATCAAGATCCGGTCGCCCTCGGGGAAGATCATCATCGAGCGCGTGCTGCGCGACCTGCCCACGGGGAAGCCGCAGAGCGCGTCGCCGGTCGAGTTCAGCGCGTCGTCGCCGGGCGAGTACAAGATCGAGATCAAGCAGCTCTACGGGAAGCAGAGGGGCACGGCCGTCCTCCGCGTGAAGCCCTGACGGGCGAGCGCCCATCCCAGGGCTATCTTGCGAAGCCCGGCATGAGCATGCTCGTCATGCGGTCGGGGCTCACGATGCCCTGATCGTGCATCCAGCCGTTCGCGGCGGCGACGGCGGCGCGGCCCTCGTCGCCCTGGAGCAGCTCGCCGTGGCGGCGGCGCGCCGCCGCGGCGTAGAGGGCCATGCCGGCGGCCTCGAAGCCGCGCACGGCCTCGGCGAGCTGCTGCGCCGCCGGCTCCGACTCGCCGCGGGCGGCGGCGACCGCGGCGCGCACCGCCGCGGCGAACGGGTCGGCCCAGGGCACGTGCTCGGCCTCGATCTTGCGGGCGGCGCGCGTCGCCTCCTCGTAGAGCGGCTCCGCGTCGGCCGGCGAGACGGCGGCGGCGGCGGCCAGCGCGGCGCAGGCCCGGAGGTGGGTGATGATGATGCGCACGGCCTGGATGCGCAGGACGAGCGAGCTCTCGAGGCCCGCGCGCTGCTCGGCGAAGAGGCGGTGCGTGGCCTCGCCGTCGCCCCGGTACAGGCCGATGTGCGCGCGGGCGACGAGGTCGAAGTAGCTCTGCAGCTGGAAGCCCGCCTTGGACCAGCTCCGGATCGCGTCCTGCGCCTGGCGCTGCGCAGCGTCGGGGTCGTCCCCCACCAGCCAGTAGGCGTTGCTCTGCGAGGAGCGCAGGCTCGTGGCGAGGTAACGGTCGCCGCGCTCGTCGGCCGCCTGCAGGTACATCGGGACCCGGCGCATGAACTCGCGCGTCTCGCCGCCGTACCAGAGCGCCCAGGCCGAGAACGTGTGCGTCCAGCTCCGCTCCCACGTGACGCCGGTGCAACGCTCGCGAAAGATGACGTCCGCGCGATCGAGATCCGCCACGCCCTGGTGCCAGCGGCCGAACAGCGTGGACGTGACGCCGCCGACGAACCCGACGAGGCCGAGCGCATGCGGCCGGCCGATGCGCGACGCGATCGCGCTCGCCGTCGAGAGCAGGTCGGCCACGCGGGAGGCGGACGGGCCGCCGTCGATCGCCAGGTAGGTCGCCTCGAAGGCGAGGGCGCGGGTCACGCGGTAAGGCTCCCCCGCCTTGAGCGAGAGCAGCAGGTTGCGCGCCTGGAAGTCGGCGCCGCGCGTGGGATCGACGATCGCGAGCCCCATCGCGGCCGACCAGCAGACGTCGATGCGCATGAGATCCTCCGGCGAGACCTCGTCGGCCGGCCGCTCGACGAAGTTCAGCCCGCGCAGGCGGACCTGCGCGCGCCGCAGCATCAGCGACGCGACCGCGAGCTCCGGCGTCTTCGGCACCTGCATGCCCACCGCGCCGAGCACCGAGCGCAGGCCCGCCATGCCCGCGTCGACGTAGCCGGCGCGGAGGAGGTTCTCGGCGGCGCGGCGCCCGAGATCGATCGCCTCGGCCTCGGGGGCGCCGTCGCTCGCGGCCATGTAGGCCTCCGCGGCCTTGGCGCCGCGGCCGGCGCTGCTCAGCGCGTCGCCGAGCTTGGCGAGCACGACCCGGCGCTCCGCCCCGCCGGGCAGGTGGAGATCGATCGCCATCCGGTAGAGGCGCGCCGCGTGGTCGAACGCGAACGCGGCCTCGGCCTGCTCGCCCGCGCGCACCGCGTAGCCGGCGGCGCGCTCGGAGTCCCCGGCGGCGCGCCAGTGCTCGGCCAGCGCCTCGAGCTCGGCGCGCCCCGAGGCCTCCAGCGCCAGCGCGAGCCGGCCGTGCCAGCTGCGCGCCGTCTGCTCGTCGAGCCGGCTCGTGACGGTCTCCCGGATGCGGTTGTGAAACGGCTCGACGAACTCGTCCTGCCCCGAGCCGCCGGTCCGCACGAGGTTCGCCCCGCGCAGCACCGAGAGCACCCGCGTGAGCTCCGCGAAATCGGCCGCCATGGCGTGCGCGGCCACCGACGTCAGCACCGGCGCGCCGGCGCAGACGACGAGCTCGAGCAGCTGGCGCGCCCGCGGGTCCAGCCGGCTGATCCGCGCCCAGAGGACGTCGTCGAGGCGCACCGGGCCGCCGTCGTTGTCCTGCGCCATCCGGTGGCGCAGCAGGGCGTCGATGAACAGCGGGTGGCCGCCGGCCTCCTGCGCGATCGCCTCGATGCTGAGCGGCCGGCCTACCGGCGCGCCCCGGAGCAGCAGCGCGCAGAGCTCCTGCGCCTCCGCGAGCGACAGGCGGTGGAGGATGATGTGCCCGAGCGCGTCGATCGGCACCCCGAGCTGCCGCGAGACCGGCGGCGCCGTCTCGGAGGCGGTCCGCACCGCCGCGACGAGCATCATCGCCCGCGGGCGCGCGGGATCGACGGGCGACGCGCCCGCGCACACGGGCCCGTCGAGGCCGGCGAACGAGCCCGGGCGGGCCGCGGCGCTGAGATCGGCCTCGGTCCACGGGCGCATCACCTCCGAGAGCAGCGCGACGCTGTCGGCGTCGGCCCACTGGAGATCGTCGATCGCGAGCACGAGCGGCCGCTCGGCCGCGAGCCGGCCGAGCAGCTCCCGCAGCGCGGCGAAGACGAGGGCGCGGATCTCGGGCGGGTCGATCGCCTTACGCCGCGCGCGCGCCTCGGTGATGGCGGGGACCGTCCGGAGCACCGGGAACACCGTGCCGAGCAGGCCCGCGTTGGGCGGCAGGAGCGCCTTGACCTCCTCGGGGGGGCGGCGCACGAGGTGTCGGCTCAGCCCGTCGATGAGCTCGTCCACCGCCTTGTAGGGGACCGCCTCGCGCTCGTAGCAGCGCCCGGCCAGGACGAGCGCCTCCTTGTCGATGCGCTCCAGGAACCGGCGCAGGAGCGCGCTCTTGCCGACGCCCGACTCGCCCTCGAGGAACCGCGTGACGGAGCGGCCCATCTTCGCCTCCGCGAACGCGCCCTCGAGCGCGGCGAGCTCGCTGTGCCGGCCGACGAAGCCGATGCGCTGCGAGAGGACCGGCGGCTCCTCGATGAGCTCCTGCACCCGGAGCCGCCGCAGCACGTCGCGCGCGGTCGGCCGGGCGGCCGGGTCGATGCGGAGCATGTCCACGCAGAGCTCGTCGATGTCCTGCGGCATGTCCTCGACGAGGCGGCTCGGCGGCGGCGGCTCGGCCCGCCGCATCATGTCCATCGTCGCCTTGGGCGCCGTCTGGAACGGATAGACCCCGGTCAGGGCGAGGTAGAGCATGACCCCCGCGCTGTAGATGTCCGCCTCGGGCCCGGCCGCCTTCCCCTCGGCCTGCTCGGGCGCCATGTAGTGGAGCGTCCCGACGACGGCCTGCTCGCGCCCCTGGCCGCTCGCGTCGGCGACGAACCCGAAGTCGAGGAGGACCACCCGCTCTTCGGCGGTGACGAGCACGTTGGAAGGCTTGATGTCGCGGTGGACCTTGTAGGCCGCGTGCACCGCCGCGAGCCCCTGGGCCAGCTGGGCCAGCGCCGAGCGGAGGCGGGCCTCGTGGAAGGGGCGCTTGATGCGGGGCAGTTGCTCGGGCGCGGCGCCCGGCGCGTGCCAGAGGGGGATGGACGGCAGGGTGGAGCGCCGGCCGCCGCCCGCGGGCTCGCCCCGCGGCCCGGCGTCGCCCTCCTCGTGGAGCCGCACGTGCACCACGAAGTCGACGCCCCGGATGAGCTCCATCGTGAAGAAGAGCTGCCCCTCTTCCTCGTGGAGCTCGCCGAGGCTGACCAGGTTCGGGTGCTGGATGTCCTGCAGCGAACGGAACTCGTTCTTGAACCGGAGGCGCGCCTCGGCGCTCAGATTGCGGAGGATCTTGAGCGCGACGCGCCCCTTCCGCTCGCGGTCGAAGGCCTCGTAGACAACCCCCATCCCGCCGACGCCCACCACGCGAACGACCTGGAAGCGACGCGTGCCTCCGAACTCGGGTCTCGCGTTCCTCAGGCCCATGCGTGGACCAAGAAATCACCGGCGCCGAGCGGTGGCAAGCTGCGCGTGGAAGCGCGTGGGAAGCGCGCAAGAAGCGCGGGAAGCGCGTGGCCCGCGCGCAGAAAACGCGCCGACTGCGCGCGGGAGGCGCGGCGAGGGTGCGGCGGAGCGCGCAGCAGCCGCGCGGGGCGCGCCGGGCCTGCGTGGCGCGCCGGGCCTTCGCGGCGCGCGTCCGGCCTGCGTGACGCGCGCGTCACGCCGCGAGCAGGATCGGCAGAAAGGTGGCACGCCCAGGGGAAGGGCGGTAGCGTACCCGGCCTGCGAGCGACAAGAACCCGGTCCGGCGCGCGCCGCTCAGCCGGTCAGCCCGGCGCGCACCCAGTTGACAACGGGAGGGCATCATGGTCTGCGTAGTACGCTCCGAGGCTTCGGAAGCGGTTCCGAGAGCGCCACGCGCAAAGGGTTTGCTGGGGTGATCCAGAGGTTGAGAGACTTCTTCTCGTCGTCGGCGCGGCGCATCACGAGGCCCCCGAGCGAGAGCGCGGCCGAGAGCAACCCGGGATGCAGCCTCGTTGTAGAGAATGTCAGCAAGAGCTTCGGGAAGACACAGATACTGAACGACGTGTCGTTCAAGGCGGAGGCCGGCGAGTTCGTCACGCTCCTCGGGCCGTCCGGCTGCGGAAAGACCACGCTGCTCCGCATCATCGCGGGGCTCGATCGCTCCGATCGGGGGCGCATCCTCCTCGCGGGCAGGGCGGTTGACCACCTGCCGGCGAACCGCAGGCCCGTGAACACGGTGTTCCAGAACTACGCCCTGTTCCCGCATCTCACCGTGTTCGAGAACGTGGCCTTCGGCCTGAGGTCGCGCAGCATCCCTGATCCCGAGGTGCGCGAGCGCGTGCGCTCGAGCCTCTCGATGCTCAAGCTCGATGATCTCGCGGAGCGATATCCGCACCAGATCTCGGGCGGTCAGAAGCAGCGAGTCGCGCTCGCGCGCGCGGTCGTCAACGAGCCTGAGGTGCTGCTGCTCGACGAGCCCATGTCGGCCCTCGACGCGAAGCTGCGCGCCGAGGTCCAGCTCGACCTGCGCCGCCTCCAGCGCGCGCTCGGGAAGACGTTCGTGCTCGTCACTCACGATCAGGACGAGGCGATGACCGTCTCGGACCGCATCGTGCTGATGAACAAGGGCCGCATCGAGCAGCAGGGCGCGACGGCCGAGGTCTACGAGCGGCCGCAGAGCCGCTTCGCCGCCGAGTTCTTCGGCGCGGCCAACCTCATCTCGGCGCAGCGCGTCGGCGCCACGCTCGTCTTCACGACGGTGGGCGCGCTCCGGGTCCAGACCACGCCTCAGTGGGAGTTCGGCACGCTCGCGATCCACCCCGAGTGGATCGAGCTCTGCGACAGCGAGCCGCCGGAGAACGGCGTGCGCGGCGTGGTGCGCGAGAGCTTCTACCGCGGCGACCACGTCGAGCTCATCATCGAGCCCGGGCCGCTGCGCGTGCAGCTCAGCCCCCGCTCGATGCTGAAGCCCGGCTCGTCGGTCTGGCTCGCCCTGCCCGCCGAGCGGCTCGAGGTGCTCAGTGACTGAGCCGACGGTCTGGTATGGCCAGCTGACCACGCGGCGGCGGCTGCTCGCGCGAGGCTTCCTGCTCATCGCGGGCGGCGTCTCGTGGCTGTCGGTGTTCCTCCTCCTGCCGAGCCTCGCCCTGCTCGTCGTGTCGTTCGTGAAGCGCGACGCCGACGGCGCGCTGATCTGGGAGCTGACGCTCGAGTCGTTCGCGCGCATCTTCGGCTCCGCGTCGGGCGAGAACGCGCGCATCCTCATCCGGAGCATCATCCTCGCGCTGGTCGCCACGACCGCCTCGGTGCTCCTCGCGTATCCGATGGGCTTCTTCATCGCCCGCGGCTCGCAGCGCCGGCGGTTCTTCTGGCTGGCGCTCGTCTTCGTCCCGCTCTGCACGAACCTCGTCATCCGCACGTTCAGCTGGAAGCTCCTCCTCTCGGCGCAGCTGCCCCCCGCCAAGCTCGCCGCGTGGCTCGGCTGGGTCGACCCCGGCCGCGACATCTACCCCAGCTGGGTCGCGGTCACGCTCGGCCTCGTCGCGGCCTCGCTGCCGTTCGCGGTGGTCCCCCTCTACACGAGCATCGACCGCCTCGACTGGTCGCTCGTCGAGGCGGCGCAGGACCTCTACGCCTCGCGGCTCCGCGTCTTCTTCGCCGCGATCTTGCCCCAGACCCTCCCCGGCCTCAGCGTCGCCGTGATCCTGACGTTCGTCCCTGCGATGAGCGTCTTCGTGGTGAGCGACATGCTCGGCGGCGCGAAGCACTGGCTGATCGGCAACCTGATCCAGCACCAGTTCGGCCCCGGCCGGAACATCCCCTATGGCGCGGCGCTGAGCCTCCTGCTCATCGCCATGACCCTGGGCGGCGTCTCCCTGTATCGCCGCAACGGGCGCTCCGTGGAGCTCCTGTGAACAGCGATCGCGGTCCCTGGCGCGCGCTGACGACGATCGCCGCCTTCCTCGGCTTCGGGCTGCTCTACGTGCCGCTGCTCGCGGTGGCCATGTACTCGTTCAACGCCGCGGAGCGGGGCCTGGTCTGGACGGGCTTCTCGGTGCGCTGGTACATCGATCTCTTCGCCGATCCGGAGACCAGCCGGCGCGCCCGGGAGATCCGCGAGGTGGCCGTGAATACGCTGCTGCTCGGCGGCGCCTCCACGCTCGTCTCGACCGTCCTCGGGACGCTGCTCGCGCTCGGGATGCGCTTTCCATGGACGAGCTCCGTGAGCCGCCTGCTCGAGTCGATCGTGGACATCCCGGCGGTCGCGCCGGACATCACCTTCGCGGCGGTGCTGGTCATGGCGTTCAACCTGCTCCGCCGGCTGGTGGACTGGTTCGACCTGGGCATGACGACGATGATCATCGGCCACGTGACGTTCGAGATCGCGTTCGTCACGCTCATCGTCCGCAGCCGCCTCATATCCATTGGACCGACGCTGAGCGAGGCCGCGATGGATCTCTACGCCTCGCCCTGGATCCACTTCCGGAGGGTCACGCTCCCCCTCCTCTGGCCGGCCATCGTGGGGGGCGCGATGCTCGCATTCACGATGTCGCTCAACGACTTCGTGATCAGCTTCTTCACGTCCGGCCCCCGCTCGGTCACGCTCCCGCTCTTCGTCTATCACTCTCAGGTGCGGGGGATGCGGACGGACCTGTTCGCGATTTCGACGATCCTCGTGTTCGGGGTGATCGTGTTCATCATGGTGCTGGAGCGGCTGACCCGCTGGCGGAACGATTGAGCCGCCGCCGCCGCCCCACGGCCGAGGTCGAGTCGCGCCACCGATGAGGGCGCGCGCCGCCGCGCCGCGCGAGCGCCGGCGCCTCACGAACACTTATGCATGTGGCGGCGGCGCGAGCCGGCGCGCCGCGGCCCGGCGCGGGCGCGGCGGCGCGCGGCGCGCGAGCGAGCCCGAGCTCGGACGCTTGCCTTCCGGCGCGGAAAGCGCGCGCTGTTCCCGGGAGATCCGCGCGCGCGGCGAGCTCCGCGCGCGGGGCTCGACCGCGGCCCGCTCACGCTGTCACGCGGCCCGCGCAGAAGCGCCTACACAGCGGCGGCGACGTGGACGCGGGGGCGTCCGCCGCTTGTGCGAACAGGTTGGATCGGCTCACGGCTTACGGTAAGCTGACCCGGCAATGCGGCTGTTCGTCCGAAGCTCGCCGTGTCTCAGCGTGACTGCTAGGCCACGGCGGACGGCGCCTTGCGCTCCACTACGACCGCTGGGAATCGAGAT
This sequence comes from Sorangium sp. So ce834, assembly GCF_051521425.1. NCBI lineage: Bacteria > Pseudomonadati > Myxococcota > Polyangiales > Polyangiaceae > Sorangium > Sorangium sp. So ce834. Next base: position 13,668,980 of record NZ_CP150351.1, on the reverse strand, counting down.
CGAAAGATGAGCTTTCGTCGTTCCGCACTCCTACTCATACTCGTTTCACTCCTCACATTCTCCGGTCGGCCTGCCTGGGCGGACGATCTGGCCGATGAGGCCGATCTACACTTCAGGATCGCCACGGAGCGTTACGCCAAAGCCGATTACCGGAGCGCCCTGGAGCACTTCCTGGTGTCGAACCGGCTCGTGCCGAACCGCAACGTCATCTTCAACATCGCACGAACGTACGAGGCGCTCGGGGAGTACCCGGACGCGTTCCGCTACTACGTTCAGGCGCTCGAGCAGGAGCCCAACGCGGCGCGCCGGCCCGCCATCGAGGAGGCGCTCGCGCGCATACGGCCGAACGTCGCCGTCATCAAGGTGACGACGGACCCGCCGGGAGCGACGGTGTACATCAACCGCCGTGATCTCGGCGGCCGCGGCAACACGCCCCGCCTCCTCGGCTTCCCGCCGAACACAAAGCACAAGATCATCGTCGATCTCGAGGGGTACGAGCCGGCGGAGGTCGAGAACGTCGAGGCGAAGCTCGGCGAGCAGACGAACGTCGAGGTCAAGCTGAAGCGCATCATCGGGACGGTGCGCGTGGTGGGCGAGACGGCGGGCACGACGGTGCGCGTCAACGACGCGAGCGGCCCGCCGGCGTGCACCGCGCCGTGCGACCTCACGCTGCCCCCGGGCCGGCACCGCCTGTACCTCTCGCAGGAGGGGTATCAGCCGTCGGAGCAGGACGTGAACGTCGCGGCCGCGAGCACGGTGACCGCGCGCTACCGCCTGAACCCGCTCACGGGCAGCCTGGTGGTCAACGCGGACGAGCGCGACGCGCTCGTCGAGGTCGACGGCAAGCCGATGGGCTTCACGCCGGCGGTCCTCAACGTGCAGAGCGGCCAGCGCCGGGTGCGCGTCTCGCTCCGCGGCTTCCGCCCGGTGGAGCAGGTCGCGACCGTCGTGGCGAGCCAGCAGACCCGGATCGACATCTCGCTCCGGCAGCTCGAGGAGGTCGAGGCCGCGTCTCGTTCGACGGAGGCCGTCGAGGACGCCCCCGGCTCGGTCACCATCATCCCCGGGCAGGAGCTGCGCGCGATGGGCTATCCGACCGTCGCCGAGGCGCTCCGGGGCGTGCGCGGCGTCTACACGACGTACGACGGCGTGTACACCTTCGCGGGCATCCGCGGGATCAACCTGCCGGGCGACTTCGGCAACCGCATGCTGACGCTGCTCAACGGTCACTCGATGAACGACAGCTGGGTCAACCTGTCGTACTTCGACTACCTCGCCCGGACGGACCTGGAGGACGTGGAGCGGATCGAGATCGTGAGGGGCCCCGGCTCGGTGCTCTACGGTACGGGCGCGTTCTCCGGCGTCGTCAACATCGTGACCAAGGGCCGCCCGACGGCGAGCAGCGTGGGCTTCGGCGTGGGCACGGCCGACAACTCGCTGATCCGCGGGCGCGCGTCGTTCCAGCTGCCGCTCGGGCGCGACTCGGGCGTCTGGGCGTCCGTCGGCGCTGCGCGGAGCCTCGGGCGGGATTACTTCTTCGATGGTTACCAGGATCACTTCACCTCCAGTTATCCGCGGCCCAAGGGACCGGATCCGGACAACCCGCCGGCGGACGACCCGCTCCGTTACAAGTTCGACGGTCACTCCCGGAACAACGACAAGTTCACCGTGGGGACCTTCCAGGGGCGGCTCTGGCTGAAATCGTTCTCGGCGCAGTGGTACCTGAACTCCCGCGACAAGACGGTCCCCAACGGCGTCGCGACGACGCAGCTCGGCGTCGACAAGACGTACTACAAGGACACCCGTGGGTTCCTCGAGCTCTCGCTCTCGCCGCGCTTCGGGGACAAGCTCGCGACGTTGACCCGCGCGAGCATCAACATGTACCAGTTCAGAGACAGGCTCTGGTACTATCCTCCGTTTATCGCGGACGGCCTGTACCAGGTCTATGACAAGGAGGCCTTCGATGATGTCTGGTTGCTCGCCGAGCAGCGGGTCGAGTTCAGCCCGATCCCGCAGCTGAAGATCACCGCGGGTGCCGAGGCGCAGCTGCACTTCCTGGCCGCGCAGCAGGGCGTCGACACGGCCATCGACGGCACCGGTCAGTATGACTTCGTCTACCTCCCGCTGGGCGCCGGCGACGATACGAACGCTCTCGACAAGCACCCTTACCGGATCTTCGCTGCGTATGCGCTCGTCGACATCACGCCGTCGGAGCGGCTCCGCATCTCGGCGGGCTCACGCTTCGACTACTACTCGACGTTGGAGGATGCGACGCCGGTCCCGAGCCCCAGGATCGCGCTCATCGTCAAGCCGTACGAGCAGGGCAACCTGAAGATCACCGGCGGCCGCGCGTTCCGCGCGCCCTCCATCCAGGAGTTGTTCTACGGGTATGCTCTTCCTCCGGCCCCGGGGGAAACAGAGCCGCACGTGACCTACAGGCCCTCGCCGGATCTCCGACCCGAGAACGTCTGGTCGGGCGAGGTCGAGTTCACCCACCGGCTCTCCTCCACGGTCTCGGTGCTCGGCGCGGGGTACGTGAACCACCTGAGCAACCTGATCTTCCAAGAGGGGAGCAACGTTGAAGGCGACCCGACCGACTACAACAACACCGATGTTCCGATCTTGGTCGTCGGTGGCGAGGCCGAGCTGCGCCGCGAGTGGCGCCAGGGGTGGATGGCGTCGCTCTCGTACTCCTATGCGAAGGCGCGATACCTGGAGGACAGCGGCGTCAACGAGCGGCGCGAAGTCCCGAACTCGCCGGAGCACATGGCGTCGGCCCGCGGCGCGGCCCCGCTCTTCGGCAAGGCGGTCGTCCTGGCGTCGCGCTTGACGGTCGAGGCGCCACGGTTCGACCGCAACATCAGCACGGCCAGCTCGGCTCCCCCCCAGACCAAGACGGAGCCGGCCATGATCTGGGACATCGTCGTCTCCGGGCAGCTGGACGTCGGCAACCTCCGGTACAACGTCGGCGTCTACAACGTCGCCGACTGGCGCTGGACGGCGCCCACGGCCGCGCAGTACACCATCGCGAAGTTCCCGCAGAGCGGCCGTACGTTCCTCGCCTCGCTCAACATGAGCCTCTGAGCAGCGCCGGCGCTGGCGGCCGCCAGCGTCGCAGGGCGCCCCTCCCCGTTCGGCGAGGGGCGCTGTCCTTTTGTCCCCCCCGAGCTCGTCAGCGGCCTCGCCGCCACGTAGCACCCACCGTCAGGCGGCGCGCTCCGTCCGGCGGCCCCCGCCGTCAGGCGGCGCGCTCCGTCCGGCGGCCCCCGCCGTCAGGCGGCGCGCTCCGTCACGCGGCGCGCTCCGTCACGCGGCCTCACGCTCGTCGACGCGTTCCAGCGCAGAAGCGCCTCTCTTCATGGACAAACGAAGGCCCCCGGGGCGGGGGGTCGTCGCGCGGGGTGGAGGATGGGCTGATGTTTGAGCCCGAGTGGCGTCCTGTCTCCGTCGTGCTCCGCACGACGGGGACAGGACGCCCCAGGCGAGTTCAGCCCATCCCCCGCCCCGCGCGACGACCCCCCGCTCCGGGGGCCGGGCAGCTCGGGAGGACCTGGAAGCCTACGAGACCCGCAGAAGCCCCGTCACTTGTTGTACGGCCGCTGCGCCGGCTTGGGGCTGAACATCGTACACAGGATGGTGTCGTAGAACTTCCCCTGGAAGAAGTAGTTCTCCCGGAGGTACCCTTCGCGCTGGAAGCCGACCCGCTCCGCGACCCTGAGCGATGGCCCGTGCTCGGGGTCGATGCCCGCCTCAATGGTGTGCAGGTCGAGCTGCTCGAACCCGAACCGCACGACCGCGCGCAGCGCCTCCGTCATGTACCCCTTGCCGCTGGCCGTCTTCGCCTGCTCGTACGTGATCTCGGCGCGGTAGTGCGGCGTCAGGAAGCGGAAGAACCCGGCGGCGCCGATCAGGTGGTCCGACCCCCGGACGCTGATGCCCCATCGCAGCTGCGACCCCTCCTGGTGCGCGCGCTTGAGCATGACGATCATCTTCCTTGTGTCGGCGACCGTCTTGTGGACGGGAGCGCCCCACAGCCTCAACCACTCATCGTCGGAGCAGACGGCGAACAGGGCTTCTGCGTCGGACTCCGTGATCTCGCGCAGGATCAGGCGCTCTGTCTCGAGTCGAGGATGAACGGCGAACGGAAGGTCGAGAGGGCTACTCATCAGGGGCTTCTCCCAGGTATAACGCCCAGCCTATCATCGTTCCGCGGCGCGCCGCGCAGCAATCTGGCGTGTGCGCGATCGGATTGTGTCCGCCGCGCATGCTGACGCGCCGCGCATCGCGCGCCGCGCCTCACACGAGGTCGCGCTCCGCCTCACATGAGGAGTGTCCGGGGGAGAGCCAGCGCGCCGCCGGTCACGCAGGGTCAGACAGGCGACCTCACGGCAGGTGCGTGTCCGTCCACGTGGGCAGAGGTGCTTCCGTGAGCCCGCGGTCGCGCATCGCGCCACCATCGATGGTGACGGCACGACGGCGTTACTGTGACTTCACTTCCGTCCAGACCTCGTCAAACACCTTCGCCGCCTCGCCGAGGTCGCGGTGGTGCTCTAGGCGATCCGCCACCTCCTTCGTCGGATAGATGAGCGTGTTCGTTCGGTCGGCGTCCGGCAGCTTCCCCTGCGCGGCGGCGTTGGGCGTCGCGTACTTCGTGTACATCGACAGCTGCGCGCCGCCCTCCGGCGTGAGCACGTGATTGATGAACTTGTGGGCCAGCTCGGGGTGAGGCGCCTTCGCCGCGATCGTCATCACGTCGACCCAGATGACCGAGCCTTCCTTGGGGATCACGAACGCGAGGCGATCCTTGTCCTGCTCGATCTGCTTCTGCGCGTCGCCGTTCCAGACGACCGCCATGTCGACGGAGCCCGCCCTCACGTCCTCCATGGCGCCCACGCCGCCCTTGAAGCCGAGGCACTTCGGCTGCTTCTTCACTTCCTTGAGGACGCGCCCGGCCTCCCGGATCTCGTTCGCGTTCGTGGTGTTGCTCGAGTACCCCTTGTACTTGAGCACCGAGCCCAGCATGTCCCGCTGCTCGTCGAGCAGCACGAACGTGCCGGCCAGCTTCTGCGGATCGAGCAGCACCGACCAGGACGGGTCGAGGTTCGGCAGCTTCTTCTTGTTGTAGACGATGCCGACGGTGCCCCACTGGTACGGCACGCCGTGCTTGTTGCCGTCGTCGAACCCGGGCCCGGCGAACCGCGACTCGAGGTTCTTGAGGTTCGGGATCTGCGCGTGATCCAGCGGCCTGACCAGGCCGCGCCGCACCATCCTGGGCAGGATCTGGCTGGCCATGATCACGACGTCGTACTGGCTGTCCGCGCCCGCGTATGCCAGCTTGCTCTCCATCTCCTCGGTGGAGTCGTACCTGGTCAGCCGCACCTGGGCCTTGGTCTGAGCCTCGAACTCCTTGATGATCTTCTCGTCGATGTAGTCTGGGAAGATCAGCAAGTTCAGCTCGCCTACTTCGGCGGGCGCGGCTGGTTTGGCGCCGGCGGCCGGCTCCTGCCCCGGAGGCGGGGACTCCTTCTTGCCACAAGCCATAAGCGAAAGGACCCCCAGCAGCAGCGAAGCAAGCACCAGGGGTCTACGTCGGTATTGCATTAGTCCGTCCTTTCTCCTTCTTGTTCAAGGCATCTCGCGGTGACGCGGCATGACTGGACGTTCTTCGCTCTAGTTGAACAATGATTTGACAGGACCAGTCGAGTGGACGATTCGACGCGCGAGCAACGTGACCACGAAGTGGTGGAACGCGGCCGCCAGCTCGGGCGCCTCGTCGGTGAGCCGCCGCAGCGCCTCCTCCGAGAGCCTGTAGAGCGTGGCCTGGCGGCTCGCGGTCACCGTCGCGGAGCGCTTCTCGCCCATGTAGAGCCCAGACTCACCGACCACGGAGCCCGGCCCCATGGTGCGAAGCCGCTTGATCTTCTTCCCGTCGATCTCGAGCCACGCCGTCAGCTCACCGCTCTCGATAAGGTAGAGATCCTTGGAGACGTCCCCCTGCCGGAACAGGTCGAACCCCGCCGGGGCCTCGACGCGCTCCAGGTAGCCGAGGAAGCGCAGCATATCTTCCCTGCCGTTGAAGACGTCCTGGAGATCGTAGAAGAGCATGGGCGGCGGCAGCATGCTCGGAGGCGCCTCCTGGATGATCTCGTTCTCACACGCCTCCAGGCCGCGGTCCAGATCCGGGTAGATCCGGCACACGTCGTCGTTCTCGATCACGACCTCGCCGCGCTCGAGGTGGTTCCTGATGTCCGCCGGGACCTCGGTGAGGATGAGCCTCACGCCGTTCGCCTTCGCGAGCCGGCGGAGCCGGAGGAAGCTGGCGATGGCCGAGGAGTCGAGCCCGTTCACGTGCCGGAAGTCGAGGAGCAGATACCGAATCTCCGCGTCCGTGCTCTGGATGCGCTGCTGTGCGCTGGTAAGGAGGTTGTACGCCGTACCGAAGAACACATAGCCCTGGAGCTGGAGGATGTACAGCTGCTTGGCGCGCTCCATCAGCGTCATCTCCTCGCCGTCGCTGCGCGCCACGTTGCTGCGGAGGTGCACGCCGGAGATGGCGTTGCGGATGACCTCGATGCGGCTGTAGCTGAGCGCGAACAGGATGAGCGAGACGCCGAGCCCCACGGCGACGCCGAGGAGGAAGCCCCAGACGGCGACGACGAGGAGGATGACCACCACGACGAGGTACTCGGTCCGGCGCAGCCGGAAATAGCCCTCGTACAGCGTGTTGATCAGGAAGTGGAAGCCGAGGTACGCGATGAGCCCCCCGAGCACCGGGCGCGGGTAATAGCTGATCGCGTCGGCGCCGATGATCAGCACGAGCGCGCTGACCGACGCCGCGAAGAGGCCGGCGAGCCGGGTGTTCGCGCCGGTCTTGAAGTTCATCGACGACTCGGGCATCGACATGTACCCGACGACGCACCCGAACATGCTCCCGACGATGTTCGCGACCCCGGTGGCCCTGAGCTCCCGATCGAGATCGATCTCCTGCTCGGTGGCGAGCTCCACGCCCGACGCGCTCAGGAGCACGGTGATGGCCGCCATGACGGTCACCGCCACCATGTTGCCGCCGCTGTCGAACAGGACGGGCCAGTTCACCTTCTGGAGATCCGAGACCTGGACGGGCGGCCAGAGCCCCTCGCGCGGGAACGGCCCGAGGAGCCACCCCTCCGAGAACGCCTGCGCCACGCTCGAGTTGGCGAGGGTGAGGATGAGGTAGAAGACGCCGGTCGACCCGACGAGCAGGATCGGCAGCAGCAAGAGGTTCGTGTAGCGCCGGAGGAGCGCCACGAGGAGCAGGCCGAACAGGAGCCCGGTGAGGACCTTGTCGAGCGAGCTCGCGAACAGCTCCGGCAGCATCGGCAGCGTGGCCGGCTTGCCGGACATGACCGAGAGCGACCCCTGGACGAGCAGCCAGCCGGCGCCGGCGAGGAAGCCGCCGGCCACCGGGTAGGGGATGAAGCGGACCAGCACCCCGAGGCGGAGGATGCCGAGCAGCAGGAAGAAGCCGCCGGCGACGACCGACGTGAGCGCGATCGCGACGATCACCGTCGGGAACGCGTCGGCGTTCGGATCGACCTTGTGGACGCCCGCCGCGATGGCCGACGCCATCGAGGCGAAGATGACGGCGGCGTCCTCCTGCGGCGCGGCGATGACGGGGCGGAAGGAGCTGAGCAGGGCGACGATCACCCCGACGATCACGGAGCTGACAAGGAAGATCCCGATCCCCTTCGACAGCCGGTCCGCGAAGTCGTGCGTGAACACGAGCGCCGCCAGCGAGATGTCGAAGGTGACGACCAGCGTCCCCGAGACCGCGGCGGCCAGGGCCGCCTGGACCAGCTTGAGCCGCTTCGCCGACCCGCGCTGCTCCTCACGCACCGGCTCCGCAACGTCCCCTGCTTCCTGCTGTGTCATGCTCTTGAGAGACCTCTCGGACGATGTGGCGAAATCCGCGCCGCGCTAGGCCCGAGGGGGCGCTAGCGTCGACCCGCAGGCGAGCCGAGCATAGCGATTCTGCAGCCGGGCAGGTATGCGGCAGCGAGGGTCGCGACGACGATGTTGGCGGCGTGGCAGGCGGGGGGCGCCGCGGCCCCCCGCCCCGGCTCAAGAGGCGCCCAGCTCACGCTCGATCGCCGCGGCCTGCTCCTGCAGGGCCTCGGCCTCGCCGAGGTGACCGCTCAGCCGGTGCAGCTTCGCGAACTCCGCGAGGAGCCTCGCCTCCTCGCGCCGGTTGCCGATCTGCCGCTCGATGGCGATCGCGCGCGAATAGAGCGTGCGGGCGGCGTCGTACCGGCCCTGGACGGCGTAGGCCATCCCGAGGCTCGCGAGCGTGAGCCCCTCGGCCGGGAGGTTGCCCGCCTCACGCGCGGCGCGCAGCCCTTCCTCCCAGTACGTCCGCGCGTCGTCCGGCTGCTGCATCGCCCAGTGCGTGCGGCCGAGGCCGAGGAAGCCGAGCGACTCGGACGCGCGGTCGCCGAGCTTCTGCGCGTCGGTGAGCACGCGGATGTGCTCCTGCCGGGCCTCCTGGTACCGCCCCCTCGCCTCGAGGACGTCGCGGGCGAACTCGTAGCGCACGACGACGCTCTCGGGCGTCGGCTCCGGCGAGAGCTTGAAGTAGACGCGGTAGAGGCGCGTCGCCTCCTCGTGGGCGTAGCGCGCCGCCGCCTTGCGGGCGCCCGCGAGGAAGTAGCGGCGCGCGTGGTCGACCTTGCCCGCGCGGCGCCAGTGCCGGCCGAGCGCCACGAGCTGGTCCTCGAGGTCGTCGCCGTACAGGCTCTCGATCGCCTCGGCGGCGAGCCGGTGGAGCTCCTGCAGGCGCGCGCGCGACTGCATCTCGTAGGCCGCGTTGCGGAGGAGCGCGTTGCTGAACTGGAAGCGCCGCTCCGTCATCTGCGACCAGATGCACTGCGCCTCGCCGATGCGCACGTGCTCCTCGAGCACGGAGGCGTCGGGGAGCATCAGCGCGAGCACGCGCAGGTCGAACTCGCGCCCGAGGACCGCCGCGGCGACGATCGTCTGCTTCACCTTCGCGTCGAGCCGATCGAGCCGCGAGATGAGCAGGCTGTTCACGTTCTTCGGCGGCATGAACGTGTTCGAGATCGAGATGGAGCTCGAGCTCGAGCCGTAGCGCCCGTCCTCGAGCCAGTAGGCGAGGATCTCCTGCGCGAAGAACGGGTTGCCGCCCGCGGTCTCGCAGAGGAGCGTCGCGAGCATGTCCGGCATCGGGCCGCCGAAGAACGGGACCGCGAGCGCGAGCAGCTGCTCGCGCGGCAGCGGCTTCAGCTCGATCACCTTCTCGGAGATCCCCGGGTCGAGCGGGATGCGCACCGGCGTGCCGTCGTCCTTGCGCCGCGTCGTGCAGATGATCGCGATGGGCAGCCCCCGGCACGCGCGCGCGATCACGCGCACCGCCTCGAGCGAGTCCTCGTCGGCCCAGTGCGCGTCCTCGAGGTGCAGGATCACCGGCTGGAGCGACGCCTCGGCGAGGAAGACGAAGGAGAGCGCCGAGAGCGTGCTCGTGTACCGGAGCTTCGGGTGCAGGCGCTCGTACGGCGAGTCCTCCCAGCGGATGCCGATGAGCGCGGCGAACACCGAGCGCGCGCGGTCGAGCTCGCGCTTCAGCGCGCTCTGGCTCTCGGGCAGCCGCTCGAGGAGGTACTCGAACGCGTCGTCGAAGTTCGTGAGCTTCTCTTCCTTGCCGAGCGCGGAGGACTCCCAGAAGTACTCCTTCAGCGCGAACTCGAACGCGTTCAGCGAGCTCTGGAGCGTCTGGTCGCAGCGCGCGTCGATCCACAGGAAGGGCCGGTCGCTCTGGTGCTCCTCGCACCGGTGGCGGAAGCGCTGCACGAGGTAGCTCTTCCCGAGCCCCGGCTCACCGTCGATGTAGATGATCCCGGCCGGCTTGCCCTCGAAGATCGGCCCGACGTAGCGCGCGAGCTGCTCGATCTCCGCCTCGCGGCCGATGAGGCCGAGGTCGTAGAACTCCTTCTGGACCGAGATGCGGCGGCGCTCGAGCGAGTAGACGAGGATGGGCAGGTCGAAGCCCTTGAACCGGAAGATGTTCTCCGTCGTCCACTGGTAGCTCGTCTCGCCGGCGCGGAAGACCTGCTCGTCGGCCCAGATCGCCGACCAGGGGGCCTTCGCGACGAGGCGCGCGGCGAGGTTCGTCGCGCGGCCGATGCACGCGAACTCGTGCCGCTCGGTGCCGCCGTTGAAGCCGGCGTAGCGGACGTCGCGCGTGATGCCCGCGCGGAGGCGCATCTGCCGGAGGCCGCGCTTCTTCAGCTCGAGGGCGAAGTCGAGCGCGCGATCGTTGTCGTTCTCGTGGGTGATCGGCGCGCCGAAGTGGATCAGCGCGGCGATGCCGAGATCGCCCGCGTCGATGCCGGTGAAGGTGCCGCCGTAGAGCTCCGAGAGCTCGTGCAGGAGGCGCGTGAGCTCCGCGAAGCTCGGGATCTGCTCGAACGAGAGGAAGACGCTCGTGACGTTGCGGAACTCGCCCTCCGGCGGCATGTCCGCGACGCCCCTCGCCACGAACGCGGCGCCGTCGCCGCGCGGCGGGTTGCGCGGGACCTGCGGCAGCCGGGGCGCGGGCACGTCGCCGAGCTTGTAGACGCCCTCGCCGTGGTACTTCGCGCTCGCGGGCGGGATGCGATCGCAGAGCGCGCGGTCGAGGAGGATGTCCCCCTTCTGCGCCTGCCGCTCGATCGCGACGCACGCGGCGAGCGCCTGCCCGTGGAAGTGGTAGTACGCGCGCTCCGGGGAGATGCGGACGATGCCCCACTCGACCGAGCCCCACGCGAGCCCCATCCGGAACGAGAACGGGAAGCTGCCGAAGGGCGTGTCGCGCTCGGGGTGCTCGGCGAAGAGGTCGCGCATCGAGAGCGCGGCGCCGAGCACGTACTCCGCGACCTTGCGGTCGGGCGTGTCCTGGAACAGCGCCGTGAACGCGTCGCCCGCGAAGTTCGTGATGAAGCCTCCGGCGTGGTGGACCGCGGCGATGAGCGGGTCGAAGTAGTACCGGAGCGTGCCCGCGAGCGTCTCCGCGCCCGCGCGCCCGTGCTGCATCAGCTTCTCCGTGAGCTCGGTGAAGCCGGGGATGTCGATCATCAACACCGCCCCCGTGAAGCTGCCCTCGGTGTTGCCGAGAGCGTCTTGCTGGATGATGAAGTCGGGGACGAGCGGGTTCATTTCCTTGCTCCTCAGCAACGGATCCCGCTTGGAATCGGCCTGGGAAGCGCGTCTGCGGGACGCAGAGCCTGGAGTCTACTGCCGGCGGGAACAGATGAATACCGGGATCTTCGATCGATGGCGACGACGACGGTGCCCGCCGATGCGATGCCGGCCTGGCGCCGCGCGGGCGGGCGAGCGTGCGCCCGTTCCGCAGAGCGCAGCACACCGGCGCCTCGCGGGCGGCGGCCCGCCGCGGAGAGCCTGGAATACTGCGCCTCCACGTCGGCTGGGACATCCGCCCAGAGCGGTCGCGCGGCGAGGACAGACGGGGAGGCGACGAGGAGGCGTGCGGGGCGCTTTCGGGTCATCGCTCGATTTGAATGTCCAGCGGCCGGGGAGACGGAGCAGCAGGGGGCGGCGCGTCGGGCGCCGGCGTGGGCCGCGCGGCGGGCCGCCCGGAGTAGGACCGCGGCGCCGGGGCGGCGGGGGGCGGCGGCGTGGGCGCGGCCGGCGAGCTCGTCGGCGCGGCCGCGTGCTTCGTGAGCGTGGCGACCAGGCGAACCGACTGATCCGAGGGGCCCTGGACGATCGAGTACGGCTCGTACCCCTCCTGCCGGACGGTCAGCCGGCGGGGGTTGGCGCGCACCGAGCTGTTCGAGATCGAGAGCTGGAGCGGCGTGGTCCCGAGGGGCTTGCCGTCTTCGAGGACCTCGGCGCCGGAGGGCATGGACTCGACCATCAGCACGAACGTCCCGACGTCGGCGGGCGGCGGGGCCGGGGCGACCTGCGGCTTCTCCGGCTGGGCCGGGGCCGGCGGCGGCTCGCTCGGGCGCATCTGCGACATCGCGACCCCGATGCCCGCGACCGCGAGGACCCCGACCGCCACGAGCACGATGCCCTTGCGGCCCTGCGGCGCCGCGTCGGCCGGGCGCGAGGCGGCGCCGAGCGACGCGTCATCCACCGGCGAGGCCGCGCCGCCGGACGACGACGGCGGCGACGGGCTCGCGGGGATCGCCGTCATCACGCGCACGGGCGGCATCGGCGTCGGCATCCTGCCGGTCCCGGTGGAGTCCATGGTGACGAGGCCCGTCGAGCCGAACGCCGGGGACAGGCCCATCGCCTGCGCGCACTCGCCGAGGCCGCGGATGAAGGCCTCCATGTTGGCCGGGCGGCCCTCCGGATCCTTCGACAGGCAGCGCAGCACGAACGCCTCGAGCGGCTCGGGCACGTCGGCCTCGGGGTTGCGCTCGCGCATCCGCGGGACGGGCTGCTGGAGGTGGGCGATCAGGATCTGGACCGAGTTCTGCGCCTCGAACGGGACCTTCCCGCAGAGCATCTGATACACGATCACGCCGAGCGAGTAGACGTCCGTCCGGAGATCGACCTTGCCGTGCGAGATCTGCTCGGGCGACATGAAGCGCGGCGAGCCGAGGAACGAGCCCTGCTGCGTGAGCTCCTCCGAGTCGTCCGCGAGCACCTTGACGAGGCCGAAGTCGAGGATCTTGACGAGCTCCCCGGTGTCCTCGCCGGGGACGAGCATGACGTTCGACGGCTTCAGGTCGCGGTGCACCACCCCGTGCTTGTGCGCCTCGCGCAGCCCGCGCGCGATCTGCCGGGCGACGCCCATCGCGTCGGGCGCCGACAGGCGGCCGGCCTTGCGCAGCCGCCGGAAGAGCGTCTCGCCCTCGAGGAACTCCATGGCCATGAAGTACCGCTCGGGCTCCATGTTCTCGACTCGGCCGTAGTCGAAGACCGTGACGATGTTCGGGTGCTGGAGCCGGGCGAGGATGCTCGCCTCGAGGAAGAAGCGCTTATGAAAGTTGGGGTCGATTTGATTCGATGAGTTCGTCGGCGTCAGGACCTTGATCGCGACCTGGCGCTCGAGGGCGATCTGCTCTCCGCGATAGATGACGCCCATGCCGCCCGTCGCGAGCAGGGAGTGGATCTTGAACTTCTGATTCAAGACCTTTCCCAGCAGCGGGTCGGACTCTCCGCTGGCCGAGGCACCGTCCGAAAGCTTCTCCGCCGTGCTCATGGCCTCTGTCTCTTTCCCCTTCCCATCCCGCTGGCCCCCACTGCTGGCACTCGGGGAAAGCGTACCCCGTGCCCGTCCCGCGCCGCCCTACGTTCGGCTGACGTTCGACCTATGCGCCACTTCCGTTCTGGTTGACGTGCTGGTGTCCGTTCTGGCGCAAATTCTGGGACCTACCTTCGCTGCGGTACCGCCCGCGCTCGTCGGCTTGGCTTCCGGACCGGCTGCGGCACGTTTGAGCTCAGCCTACCGTAAGCTGCGAGCCGATCCAACCCAGCTGCTGAAGATGACATTCGTTGGCTACCCGACCACACGCTGTGGGCGGGCGCCCCCGGCCGGGACGCCGGGTCCCGGAACGAGCTTGCTGCATGGGCGGATGTACCCGTACTCTGACCGGGTCCCCGATGCCGCCGCAGCACTTCATCCGATGCCAGGCGTGCGGGTTGCCGCACCCGTCGGACACCGAGAGGTGCCCGGTGCACGGCACGGCGGTCACGCCGAGCGTCGCCCCGCCCTCCTCGACGCGGGTGCCGCCGACGAGCCGGGGCGAGTCGCTGTGGCCGGTGGACGGCCCGCTGCCGCCCGACATCGATCCAGATCAGCCCCGGCCGACGAAGGAGGCCCCGCTCGTCGGCCGGCTGCTGCACGATCGCTACCGCATCCTCGGCGTCATCGCCAAGGGCGGGATGGGGATGGTCTACGACGCGATCCACATCGGCCTGCGGCGCCGGGTCGCGATCAAGACGCTCCGCGCCCAGTACGCGCAGAGCAAGACGGCGATCGCCCGCTTCCACAACGAGGCGGCCGTCGCCGGCCGCTTCGGCCACCCGAACATCGTCGAGGTGTACGATCTCGGCGTCCTCGAGGACGGCACGCCCTACCTCGTGATGGAGCGGCTCGAAGGCGAGACCATCACCGAGCGGCTCGGGCGCGAGCGCCCGATGCCCATCCCCGTCGTGCTGGACGTGGCGGTCCAGGTCCTGAGCGCGCTCGTCGTCACGCACAACGAGGGCATCCTCCACCGCGATCTCAAGCCGGACAACATCTGCCTCGTCGGCGGCGATCGCGGCCCGCTCACCGTGAAGGTGCTCGACTTCGGCGTCGCCGAGGCGTTCAGCACCGGGCCCGCGGCGTCGTTCCTCGTCTCGACGGGCGCCGCGGGGAGCCACTCGGTGGCCGGCACGCCCGCTTTCATGGCGCCGGAGCAGGCCCAGGGCGTCCGCGACCTCGACGCGCGCGCGGACCTCTACTCGGTGGGCATGCTGCTCTACGTGATGCTCACCGGGCAGCTGCCGTTCAAGGCGCCGACGCCGGCGGCGCTGCTCGCCGAGATCCAGCGCGTCAAGCCGATCCGCCCGCGCATGCTGCGGCCGGAGGTGCCGCACTCGCTCGACGTCGCGACGATGCGCGCGCTCGCGCTCGACCGCGACGAGCGCTTCCCGAGCGCGGCCTCGATGATGGACGCGCTCGAGCAGGTGCAGATCGAGGCGGCGATCGGCGGCGGCGCGCCGACCGAGCCGGCGGGCGAGCCGGTCGATCCGGACTCGGAGAAGGTGGAGTACTTCTACCGGAAGAGCGTGCTCCCGCCGCCCATGGAAGACTGAGCGGCACACCGATCATGCGAGCCGTCGTCATTCGCGAGCCGGGCGGTCCCGAGGTCCTCGAGGTGCGCGAGGTGGACGCGCCCGACGTGCCCGAGGGGCACGTGCGCGTCGCCGTCCGCTTCGCCGGCGTGAACCGCGCCGATCTGCTGCAGCGGCTCGGCATGTACCCGGCGCCGCCCGGCGCGCCGCCCGACGTGCCGGGGCTCGAGTACGCCGGCGTCGTCGAGGCCGCGGGCAAGGGCGCGCGCCGCTTCGCGCCCGGCGATCGCGTCTTCGGCCTGGTCCCGGGCGGCGCCTACGCCGAGCGGATCGTCGCCCACGAGCGCGAGGTCGCGCCGGTGCCGGACGGGCTCTCCGACGAGGAGGCGGCGGCGGTCCCCGAGGCGTTCGTCACCGCCTACGACGCGCTCGTCACGCGCGCGCGGCTCGCCCCCGGCGAGCGCGTGCTCGTGCACGCGGCCGGCAGCGGCGTGGGCACGGCCGGCCTCCAGATCGCCCGCGCGCTCGGGTGCTTCGTCGTGGGGACGTCGCGCACGCAGGACAAGCTCGACCGCTGCCGGGAGCTCGGGCTCGACGCCGGGATCGCGGCGCCCGGCGGGAAGTTCGCCGACGAGGTGCTGAAGGCGACGTGCGGCGCGGGCGTCGACGTGGTGCTCGACCTCGTCGGCGGCGCCTACGTCGCCGAGGGCCTCAAGGCGTGCGCGCCCCGGGCGCGCATCGCGCTCGTCGGGCTGACGGCCGGCGCGTCCGCGGAGCTCGACCTGCGCGAGCTCCTGCGCAAGCGCGTCGAGCTCATCGGCACCGTGCTCCGCTCGCGCCCGCTCGAGGAGAAGATCGCCGCGGCGCAGGCGCTCGAGCGGAACATCTCGCCGTGGCTCGCGCGCCGCGCCGTGCGGCCCGTCGTCGACCGGGTCTTCTCGATCGACGATGCCGCCGCAGCGCACATTTACATGGCCAGCAACGCCTCGTTCGGGAAGGTGCTGCTCCGCATCGGCGCGTGAGCGGGCGGGTGCGGCGTCACCCGCCGGGGCCGAGCAGCTTCGCCAGCGCGCCGGCCTCGGCGTCGTGCGCGTCGGCCTCGGCGGCCGGCGTCCACGACATGTCGAGCTCGAGCCGGTACGAGCCCTCGAACGCGTGGGGCGGCGCGCCGCCCCACTCCTCGGGCGAGAGCATCGAGAGGTAGCGGACGCCGTCGCCGCGCCGGTAGAGGTGGTAGACGTGGCCGGGCCGCTTCTTGAAGTTGCACGCCGCCCGGTGGAGCTCGCCGTCGCGCTGCGCCGCCTCGAGGACCTGCCGCGCCTGCTCCTGCAGCGACCGGATCTGCCGGGCGATCTGCGCGAGCTTGCCGCCGGTGACCGCGCCGAGCAGCGCGTCGGCCTGCTGGATCTCGCGCGCCACGTCGACCAGCTCGTGCGGCGCGGAGAGCCGGCTCAGGGGGTACGGCGAGGTGCGGGCGGGCCCCTCGTGGCGGCCGCCGCCGTGCTTCGTGAAACCGTCGTCGCTCATGCGGAGACCCTGAGCTTAGTGCAGCGCGCCCCCGCGCTGTAGCGATGACGTCACGGGTCGGGGCAGCCGTCCTCGTCCTCGACGCCGTCCTCGTCTTCCTTCTGCGCCGGGCAGCGGTCCTCGTCGTCGAGGACGCCGTCCTCGTCGTTGTCCCCCTCGGGGCAGCCGTCCTCGTCCTGGAAGCCGTCGCGATCCTCCGCGAGCTCGCGGCACTGGTCGACGTCGTCGTCCACGCCGTCGCCGTCGGCGTCGTGGACGCGCGGCGTCCACGCGACCGAGAGGACCGCGCGCAGCGGCGCGGTGCCGACGCCGCCCACGAGCGCGGTGCCGACGCCGCCCAGGAACGAGACGTCGCCGAGCGCGTAGCGCGCTGCCAGGCCGAGCTCCAGCGCGGCCGTCTCCTGGTTCTCGAACGGCGCGATCGGCGAGAGCGGCAGGTGCCCGTGCGCCTCCAGGAAGAGCGTGGCGCGCCCCTCCGGATCGATGCCCAAGATCTGCGGCCGGAACGAGAGGCCCAGGCCGAAGGGGAGCTCGTGGCCGAACACCGTCGGGCACGGGTCCCCCGCGGCGGTGACCGGGGTCGCCCGGCACGCGAAGCGGGCCTCGTCGGCGCGGAGCTTGAGCCCGGCCGCGAGGTGCGCGCCGAACGCGATCAGGCGGTACTCGGCGAGGAGCCTGAGCTCGTTCGTGATGCTCCCCTCGCCCACGAACGACGCCTCGTCGCCCGTGGGCAGCGTGAGGCGCTCGTGCAGCGCGAGCGCGAGCCCGCCGAGCTCGCCGCCGGTGGGCTGCACGAGCGTGAGCTTGCCGACGAGGCCGAGATCGCCGAGCGCCTGCGCCGGGACCCACGTGTCGCCGAGCACCCGCGTGGCGTCGGACGTGGGCGCGTCGCCGGACTGGTAGAGGACCACCGGCAGCGTGAGCCCCACGAGCAGGCGCCGCGCGATGCCCACGCCGGCCGCGAAGTCCGCGCTGACCTGGTGGCGGAGGACGTCGAAGCGGGCCTCATCCGAGGCCGGATGGCGGAGCACGATGGGGCGGTAGGCGTAGGAGGCCCAGAGGCTCGCGCTCCACTCGCCCGTGTCCGGGGTGGAGGCGGGCTCCGAGTAGACGCCGGACCCGGGGTCGATCGAGGCGCGGAACCCGCGGAGGTCCGCCGACGGCTGGGCGGCGGCGGGCGAGGCCACGGAGACGGCGAGCAGCGAGGACAGGGCGATGGCGCTCGGTCGCATGGCCGGAGGAGACTAGACCAGCGCCGGGGAAAGTGGGGCTCGAGTCGCCCGCGGCGCGCCGCGCCGCTCCCGCCAGCGCGCGGCGCCCCCGCCCGCGCCGGCGCGGCGGACAACCGACGAGCGGCCGGCGGCGTCCCCCGAAACATCGCGTTCCGCCGCGGGTTGTGCGATAGCGGGGGCATGGACTCCATCCGGATCCGGGGCGGCAAGCCGCTCTCCGGCAAGATCCGCATCAGCGGCGCGAAGAACGCGGCGCTGCCGATCCTCTGCGCGACGCTGCTCTCCGACGGCGAGAGCCTGCTCCGCAACGTGCCCGCGCTCCGCGACATCGACACGACCTCCGCGCTGCTCCGGTTCCTCGGCCGCAACGTCGAGGTCGCGCCGCCGCTCGTCAAGGTCGGCGCCGGCGACAACGTGCGGCCCGAGGCCCCGTACGAGCTCGTCAAGCAGATGCGCGCGAGCGTGATGGTCCTCGGCCCGCTGCTCGCGCGCTTCGGCCGCGCCAAGGTGTCGCTCCCCGGCGGCTGCCAGATCGGCACGCGCCCGGTCGATCAGCACCTCAAGGGGCTCGAGGCGCTCGGCGCGACGATCCGGCTGTCGCGCGGCTACATCGTCGCGGAGTGCAAGCGGCTGCGCGGCGCCGAGGTGGTGTTCGATCTGCCGACGGTGACCGGCACCGAGAACCTGATGATGGCCGCCGCGCTCGCGAAGGGCCGCACCACGCTGGTGAACTGCGCCCGCGAGCCCGAGGTCGAGGAGCTCGGCCGGGTGCTCAACAAGATGGGCGCGCGCGTGAGCGGCGCCGGCACGGACGTCATCCACATCGAGGGCGCCGACGAGCTCGAGCCGTTCGACCACGCGATCATCTCGGATCGGATCGAGGCCGGCACGTACATGGTCGCGGCGGCCGCCGCCGGCGGCGACGTGCTGATCGAGAACGCGCCGCTCGAGGACCTCGAGGCCGTCGCGGCCAAGCTCCGCCAGGCGGGCGTCGAGGTGGGCCGCGAGGGCGACTGCGTGCGCGTCCGCCGCGACGGCCGGCCGCTGCGCGCCGTCGACGTCACGACCGCGCCTCACCCCGGCTTCCCGACCGACATGCAGGCGCAGTTCATGGTCCTGATGTGCCTCGCGCAGGGCACGTCGCGCATCGTCGAGACCATCTTCGAGAACCGCTTCATGCACGTGCCCGAGCTCGCGCGCATGGGGGCGCACATCGACGTGGACGGCCACACGGCGCACGTCCACGGCGGCGCGCCGCTGTCGGGCGCGACCGTGATGGCGACGGATCTGCGCGCGAGCGCCTCGCTCGTCATCGCCGGGCTCGTGGCGACCGAGGGCGAGACCGAGGTGCTGCGCGTCTACCACCTGGACCGCGGCTACGAGTTCATGGAGCGCAAGCTCGCGCAGCTCGGCGCCGACACGGTGCGGGTCGAGGGGCGGGCCGGATGACGAAGCCGCTCACCATCGCCGTGCCCAAGGGGCGGATCCTGAAGGATCTGATCCCGCTCGTGCAGCGCGCCGGCCTCGACAGCACGCCGCTCCAGGAGAACGATCGCCGCCTGGTCCGGCCCACGGCGGACGGCGCCTTCCGGTACGTGTTCCTGAAGCCCGACGACGTGCCGACCTACGTCGAGTACGGCGCCGCCGACCTCGGGGTCTCCGGCCGCGACACGCTCCTCGAGCGCCGCCACGATCTCTACACGCCGCTCGATCTCGGGATCGGCCGCTGCCGCCTCGTCGTGGCCGGGCCGGAGGGGACGCCGATCCCCGACCTGCCGCGCGTCGCCACGAAGTACCCGCGGATCGCCGGGGATCACTTCGCGAGCAAGGGCGTGGTGGCCGAGATCATCCCCGTCCACGGCTCCGTGGAGCTCGCGCCGCTCGTCGGCCTCTCCCACCTGATCGTCGATATCGTCGAGACGGGCGCCACGCTCCGCGAAAATCGCCTCGAGGTGCTCGAGACGGTCACCGAGGTGAGCACCCTTCTCATCGCGAACCGCGCGTCGTACAAGCTGCGGAGCGACGCCGTGCGCCCGCTGGTCGAGCGCCTGCGGGCCGCGACGGCCGGCGTGGCGCGGTGACCGCCGCGGGCGCGCCCGCCGCCGCCGGCGGATGAGCCCGCCGATACCCGGGACACGAGAGAGAGGAGGCCCAGCTGCTACCGCTATTCGCCGCGCTCCCGGCCGACATCGACGCGTGGGTGGGCGGGGGGACCAGCATCGTCGCCGGCGTGCACCGCGATCCCCCGGGGACCCGCCGCCTCGACGCCATCGCCCAGGCCGAGGTCGGGCTGCGGCTCGCGAGCGAGTCGCTGTATTTCCGGCTCGATCTCGACATGCAGGCCACCTCGGCGCCGCTCGGCCTGCCGGCGTTCGGCCTGCCGGCGTTCGTCTACCCCGAGTGGTCGCTGCCCGCGCAGGAGCTCAAGATCGGCCCGCCCGAGTGGGCGATGCTCCAGATCGGCCGCGAGGACTACCACCTCCGGCTGGGCATCGTCTCGCACGCGATTGGCATCGAGGACTGGGACAGCTGGACCAACTACTTCCCGACCTTCTCGACGATGATCAGCACGGTCCCCGGCCGGATGCTCGGCGTCGAGCCCGGGCTCGTCCTCGGCGAGGGATACGAGATCAACGTCTTCGGCGGCTTCGACCTCGACGTCGACGCGCCGACGTTCGGCGCCGGCCTGACCACGATGCAGGCGCTCTGGTCGACCTGGTCGGGCGTGGCGTTCTATCCGACGATCGATTTCTACTCGGCGGTCGTGGCCCTGGAGCTCTACCCGGCCGAGGCGCTGTCGGTGTCGATCGACGGCAGCGTCGGGCTGGTCGGCGCGGCGGACGAGGCCGGAGCGATCGAGCTCAAGCCGTGGGTGGGCGGCGAGGTCATCGCCAATATCCTTCCGAGCATGCCAATCCATCCGCTCGTCCGAGTCCAGGCTCTCCACGAGCACGAGGGCGCGCTCTCTGCGTTCCTGTTCGCGCCCCAGCCGAGCGTCTCCGCGAGCGCCGGGCTCACCTTCACGCCGTTCGACGAGCTCAAGATCAGCCTCGAAGGCAAGGCCTCCAAGGTCGGGGACGACATCCTGCCCGGCCTGTTCGCCCTCGTGGCCCTCCGCCGGCCCGAGCCGCCCCCGTACGCCGCCAAGTGACGAGAAGACGGCAGCGGCGCTGTGGGCGCGGGACGCCGTCGCCGTCAGCGCCCGTCGCCGCGCGCCTGACAGCGACGGAGGCAGATGGCGTCGAGCGCCGCTGCGTCGCACTTTTCCATCGATGCGGCGGGCGACACGAAACACTCGAAACGGAGCGAGCGCGCAACCACGTCACCACGTAACCACGTCACCACGCGACCAGCGCCGGCGGCCCTGTTTTTCGCGTCTCGCGGGGCTCGCCCTTGTGATAGGGTTGCGGCCCCTCTCATGAAAATCCACGAGTATCAAGGCAAGCAGCTCTTCGCGCGCTACGGGGTGCCGGTACCGAAAGGGGAGCCCGCTTTCCAGGCGAGCGAGGTGGCGCCGATCGCCGACCGGCTGATCGCGCAGACGGGCAACCCGGTCGTCGTCGTGAAGGCGCAGATCCACGCGGGCGGCCGCGGCAAGGGCGGCGGCGTGAAGGTCGCGAAGGGCGGCAGCGCCGAAGCGACCGCCCTCGCCGAGAAGATCCTCGGCATGCAGCTCGTCACCAAGCAGACGGGCCCCGAGGGGCAGAAGGTCCGCCGGCTCTACATCGAGCAGGGCCTCGACATCGCGCGCGAGCTCTACTTCGCGATGCTGGTCGATCGCGAGCGCCGCCGCATCGCGGTGATCGCCTCGACCGAGGGCGGCATGGACATCGAGGAGGTGGCCCACAGCACGCCGGAGAAGATCTTCAAGCTCTTCATCGATCCGGTGCTCGGCCTCGCCCCGTACCAGGGGCGGCAGCTCGCGATCGCGCTCGGGCTCACCGCGAAGGAGACGCAGCGCCAGTTCCTCAAGCTCGTGGCCTCGCTCTACGCGTGCTTCACCGCGGAGGACTGCTCGCTGCTCGAGATCAACCCGCTCGTCGTGACCGGCGCGGGGGACGTCTTCGCGCTCGACGCGAAGGTGAGCTTCGACGACAACGCCGAGTTCCGGCACCCCGAGTGGAACGCGATGCGCGACGTCGACGAGGAGGATCCGGTCGAGCTCCAGGCGAAGCGGTCCGGGCTCTCCTACGTGTCGCTCGACGGCGACATCGGCTGCCTCGTGAACGGCGCCGGGCTCGCGATGGCGACGATGGATATCATCCTCCATTACGGCGGCAGGCCGGCGAACTTCCTCGACGTCGGCGGCGGCGCCTCGCAGGAGCAGGTCAAGACCGCGTTCCAGATCATCCTCCGGAGCGAGCGGGTCCGCGGCATCTTCGTGAACATCTTCGGCGGCATCATGCGCTGCGACGTCGTCGCGGCCGGGGTGATCGCCGCGGCGAAGGAGCTCGGGCTCAAGGTGCCTCTCGTGGTCCGCCTCGAGGGGACCAACGTCGAGGCCGGCCGCAAGCTGCTCGACGAGAGCGGCCTGACCATCCAGTCGGCGAGCTCCATGGCCGACGGCGCGCAGAAGATCGTCGCCGCCACGCGCGGCAAGGCCCAGGGCGGCGCCTAGGCGCCCGCGAGCACCGAGCCCCGAACCCAGTTGAGCAGCGAGCGACCGGCGATAGCCGAGCTCCTGTCCACGTTGAAGGTAGAGTAATCAAGCGATGAGCATCCTCGTCAACAAGGACACGCGGGTCGTCTTCCAGGGCATCACGGGCGCCTACGGGTCGCAGCACGCCCGCGCCTGCATCGAGTACGGGACCAAGGTCGTCGCCGGCGTGACGCCCGGTCGCGGCGGCCAGCGCTTCGAAGACAAGGTGCCGATCTTCGACACGGTCGAGCAGGCCGTGCGCAACGAGGGCGCCGATGTCTCGTGCATCTTCGTGCCGCCGGTCGGCGCCGCGGACGCGATCACCGAGGCCGTGGACGCGGGCTGCAAGCTCGTCATCTGCATCACCGACGGCGTGCCGGTGCTCGACATGGTGCGGGTGCGTCGCTTCCTCGAGGGGAAGCCGGCGCGCCTCATCGGGCCGAACTGTCCGGGGGTGATCACGCCGGGCGAGTGCAAGATCGGGATCATGCCGGGCCACATCCACAAGAAGGGGAACATCGGCGTGCTCTCCCGCTCGGGGACGCTGACCTACGAGGCGGTCGGCCAGCTGAGCGCGCTCGGCATCGGCCAGTCGAGCTGCGTGGGCATCGGCGGCGATCCGGTCGGCGGCATGGACTTCATCGACGTGCTCGAGCTCTTCAACCAGGATCCCGAGACGCACGGGGTCGTGCTGATCGGCGAGATCGGCGGCACGGCGGAGCAGCGGGCCGCGGCGTGGATCAAGAAGAACATGAAGAAGCCGGTGGCCGCGTTCATCGCCGGCCGCGCGGCGCCTCCGGGCAAGCGCATGGGCCACGCCGGCGCGATCATCGCGGGCGGTGAGGGCACCGCGGCCGAGAAGATCGCGGCGCTCGAGGCGGCGGGGGCCAAGGTGGCCACCACGCCGGCCGAGATGGGCATCGCCATGCAGGCGGCGCTGGCGGCGGCACGCTGAACCCACGCAAGGGCAGAGCCCGTCCCATGCGGACGGCGCTCTGCTCCTGGGAAATATTCTGCCTTCACCGGCTCCCCTGCTCGGGCAGCGCACGCGGCGAGCAGCGCGCGAGGTGAGCTCTTCCGGGATGGCAGTGGCCGGGATGGATTCCTGATCAGCGCAGCGCTCCGCGCGGCGAGCGGCGAGCGGCCTCGACATGCGGCTGTTGCGCCGCGAAACTGGCTCTTATAGCGTGGCCGTCCACGCGTGCTCGGCCAGGTCCTCGACGGGAAGTACACCATCGTCCGCCTCCTCGGGCAGGGCGGTATGGGCTCGGTGTATGAGGCGATCGAGCTCGTCTCTGACCGGCGCGTCGCGATCAAGGTCATTCGCGCGGAGAAGAAGCTCAGCGACGATCTCGTACGCCGCTTCCGGCGCGAGGCGAAGGCGGCCATGGCCGCAGCCTCGCCGCACATCGCTCAGGTGCTCGACGCCGGGGTCGAGCCGGCGACGGGAGCCCCGTATATGGCGATGGAGTACCTCGCCGGAGGAGATCTGGAGGATCTGCTCCGTCGCCTGGGGCCGCTTCCGCCCGACCTGGCGCTCCGGATCGTCGGCCAGGCGTGCATGGGCGTGCAGCACGCCCACGGGGCGGGCATCGTGCACCGGGACATCAAGCCGGCGAACCTGTTCCTTGCCCGCGGCCATGGCGGGGAGATCGTGGTCAAGGTCCTCGACTTCGGGATCGCCAAGATCCGGACGGATCCCGCCTACGGCATCGATACGACAGGACTGACGAGCTCGGGGACTTTGCTCGGATCGCCGGTTTACATGTCGCCCGAGCAGGCGCGGGGCATCAAGACCATCGATCACCGGACCGACATCTGGTCGCTCGGCGTCGTGCTCTATCGCGCGCTCACCGGCCGCACGCCGCATCAAGGGGCCGACGCGATCGGCGCTCTCATCCTGGCCATCTGCACCAGACCGCCGCCGCTCGTGCAAGATCTCGCGCCCTGGGTGCCGACCGAGGTCGCGTTCCTTTGCCATACCGCGCTCAGGATCGAGGCCGACGGTCGCTTCCGGAGCGCCGAGGCGATGCTGCACGGTATCCGGGCGCTCACGCCCGAAGGCCTCGGCCTGCGCGAGGACATGCTCGCCCCGCTCACCGAGGCGGAGCGCACGGCCGTCGCGCATCGGCTCGACTGCGCCACGACGCAGATCCTATCGAGTCCGTCTGCCGCCGCCAGCGTGCAGCCCGATCTCCCCCCGCGCGACACGGCCGTCGCGAGCCAGGCGCTCCAGGCGGCCTCCCCAGGCGAGGCTCGCGTGAACCCGGCGCCAGGGCCCGTCCAACCCGGCGCGACGCCGCGGGAAGCCGGCGGCAGGATCCGACGCATGGGAGCGCTCGGCGCCGCGCTGACGCTGGCGCTGGGCGGCGCGGCGGTCGCAGCGATGGCGCTCCGCGAGGCAGGCGCGCGCGCCGGCGCGCGGCCCGAGGAGCAGCAGCACGAGGCGCAACCCCCGGCTGCGCAGCCCGAAGCCGTCGCGCCGGCGAGCGTGTCGAGCGTCGCCGTCCGGATCTCGCCGCAGGATGCGTCCGTGGAGGTCGACGGCGTGAGGAAGGATCCGAACGACGGAGCCATCGAGCTCACGGGCGCGCTCGGGACAGTGCGCCGCGTCCGTCTCTTCAAGGATGGATCCGAGCTGGTCGAGGAGGTCGTGATCACCCCACAGGGCGCGCAGCCGGGAGCCCTGGAGCTCGCCGCAGCCGCGCACAGGCGGCGCGACGCCGTGGAGAACGCGCCGCCCTCCTCTGCCGTCGTGCGCAGCGGCATTGCGCCTCAGAATCGTAAGAAAAAGAGGGTGACGGTCACCCGATCGCCGCCGGCGCCCACGGCCACTGCAACTGCGGCGCCCCCGCCCAGGGAGATCACCGCCCCGGCGATCTCGGACATCGTCGAACCCTACAAGTAGGGAGCGCGCCCGCGCGTCGCAGCGCTGACTGCGCGCGCGGACGCCCTCGCGCTCACTCGAGCGGGATCGTCCGCCGCTCGGCCGAGCTCCTCATCGCGGCCTCGATGATGCGGATCACGTCGCGCGCCTCCTCGGCGCGCACCGGCGGCGGGGCGCCGTCGAGGATCGCGTCCGCGATCCCTTCGTAATAGGCCTCGTAGGCGCCGGGCAGGCTCTCGATCGCGCGCCGCTCGCCGCTCGCCGTGACCAGCGTGCCGAACCAGCGCGGATCCTCCCTCCCCCACTCCGGCGTGCCGGGGCGCTTGCCCGCCTTCAGGGCCTCCTCCTGGCCGTCGATGCCGTACTTGAGGAAGCTCCCGCCGTCGCCGTGGACCGCGAAGCGCGGGCCCGGCTCGCACGCCAGCGTGGAGGAGCGCACGACCACCCGGCGCCTGCCGTAGTCGAGCGTGAGGTGGAAGTAATCGACGGCGCGCGCCTCGGGCCGCTGGGCCAGGAGGTCGGCGGTGACGGCGCGCGGCGGGCCGAAGAGCACCAGGGCCTGATCGATCAGGTGCGCGCCGAGGTCGTACAGGATGCCCGAGCCCGGGGCCGCCTCCTCTCGCCAGCCTTGCTTGATGGCGGGGCGGAACCGGTCGAAGTGCGCCTCGTACGAGGCCACCTGGCCGAGCAGGCCCTGCTCGACGCAGTGGCGCACGGTGCGGAAGTCCGCGTCCCAGCGGCGGTTCTGGAACACCGAGAGGAGCCGGCCGCGGCGGGCGGCCAGCGCGATGAGCTCGTCCGCCTCGGCGCTCGTGATCGTGAACGGCTTGTCGACGACCACGTGCTTGCCCGCCTCGAGCGCCGCGCGCGCGAGCGGGACATGGGTCTCGTTGGGCGAGGCGATGACCACGAGGTCGATCCCGGGCTCGGCGATCAGCACCTCGGGCGTCGGATGCACGGCGACGCCCGAGTGATCGGTCATGACCTGGCCCTCCCGTCGGGTCGCGATGGCGGCGAGGCGCAGCCGCGGGATGGCCCGGATCAGCGGGGCGTGAAAGACGGCGCCGGCGAGGCCGTAGCCGACGAGGCCGACATAGACGCGCTGGGACATGGCTGGCGAGCTCGCCGCGGACGCTAGCCCGAAGAGCCACTGGGGGGAAGCCCGGCGGCGCAGGCGGGCCGCCAGGGGCGTCCGCAACGCTCGCGCTCGTGACGGGCGAACCGCCGAGCGCGTCCGCAACGCTCGCGATCGCGCCTGGCGAACCGCCACGAGCGTCCACAGCGATCGTGATTCCAATGTGTCGCACTGCCAAAGGCCCCTTCGACGCTCACGATCTCACCGCAGAGGCCCCGCGCGACCGAGGATCGCGGGGGAGGTGTGGTTGCCGCGCTCCCGATGTCGCCGCCCCTACCCCTCATCGCCGCGGCGCGCGCGCGTCCGTACAGACGCAGCGGAGCGCTTGCGATAGCCTGCTCCGCTTGGAGGCTTTGATGCACGCCAAGCGCGTCGTTTCTGCGGTCGCCCTGACCGCTCTGATCGCCGGCAGCTCGCTCTCGGCCGGCTGCAAGAGCAGCGCTGAGGCCAGCGTGACCGAGGAGTCGGTCGAGGCGGCCCCGGTCGCCCTCGAAGAGCCACTCACCGAGGAGCACGACGGCGGCTCGGTCGCGTGGGAGATCGCCCCCGACGGCGCCGTGCGGGCGCTCGTGAAGGCGCCCGACGGCAAGCCCATCGACAAGGACGTGAGCGGCACGCTCACCTGGAGAGGGCCGAACGGCGAGGAGAAGGTCCCGCTCGCGCTCGACGCGAAGACAGGGCTCCTCGTCGCGGCCGGGCCCAAGCTCGAGGCCGACCTCACCGAGGTGCAGTACAACGTCGTCGTCGCCGGGAAGCCGTGGAATGGCACGCTCCACGTGCCCGCCGGGGGCACGAGGGTCATCGTCGAGGGCGCGCGCAAGGCCGAGAAGAGGCCCATCCCCGCGGGCAAGACGGGCCCGAACGGCGGGATCATCCAGGTGGTCGGCGACGACACGATCGAGGTGGTCGCGGACAAGGCCTCCGGTCAGGTGCGGGTGTACGTCCTCGACGCGAACCTCAAGCCCATCCCCGTCGGCGACCGCAAGATCAAGCTCGGCTTCGTGGGCTCGAGCTCCGAGGTCGTCGTGCTGACCCCCGGCCCCGGCGGCCTCTACTGCGTCGGCACGGTCGCGGCCAAGGTGAACCCCGTGAAGCTCACCGTCGTCGTGGCGCACCCGACCCACGCCGACGTGGTGCTCGTCGGCTACCGCCCCGGCGTGCACGTCGTGGTCGGCCCGGCCGCGCCGGCCCTGAACGTGATCGTGGCGACGACGTGGAGCGTGGGCGT
Source organism: Sorangium sp. So ce834 (assembly GCF_051521425.1). NCBI lineage: Bacteria > Pseudomonadati > Myxococcota > Polyangiales > Polyangiaceae > Sorangium > Sorangium sp. So ce834. Next base: position 13,641,548 of record NZ_CP150351.1, on the reverse strand, counting down.
CAAGGTCAATGCGGCCCCAGGCGTGGTGGTGGTCCACGACGACGATGACGACGATGACGACGGGCGAGCGGTCCACATCCACGTGCACGGCAAGCACAAGCACAAGCACAAGCACAAGCACCACCACCACCCCCACCACCGCCACTAGGGCCCTCGCGCGGCGCTGGGCGGCCTACCTCTCCGCCGAGGTCGACGCCGCCTCGCTCGCCGTCTTCCGCATCGCCTATGGCTCCCTGATCGCGTGGGAGGTCGTCCGGTACGTCCTCCACGACCGGATCTACCGCTATTACATCGAGCCTGGCTTCTACTTCAGCTTCGTCCCCTTCATCCGCCCCTGGGGCGGGACGGGGATGTACTGGCACTTCGCCGCCCTCTTCGTCCTCTCGCTCCTCTGCGCCGCCGGGCTCTTCTACCGGGTGAGCGCCGCGCTCCTCTGCGCCGCGCTCGCGTATGTCTTCCTCCTCGACAAGGCCCAGTACCTCAACCACCTCTATCTCCTCTGCCTCCTCGGCCTGCTGCTCGCCGTCGCCCCGGCGCACCGCGCCCTCTCGCTCGATCGCCTCCGCGCGCGCCGCGCCTCGCCGGCCGGCGCGCCCGCCGAGACGGCGCCGCGCCTCTACCTGTTCGCCCTCAAGGCCCAGATCGCGATCGTCTACTTCTACGGCGGCGTCGCGAAGCTGAACGGCGACTGGCTCCGGGGACAGCCGCTCACCATGTGGCTCGCCGAGCACCGCGGCGCGCCCCTCGTCGGGCCGCTCCTCGCCACGCCGGCCGCGGGGCTCGCGCTCTCGTGGGCCGGGCTGCTCATCGACCTCTCGATGGGCTTTCTGCTCTTCTCCCGACGCACCTTCCCGATCGGCGCGGCGCTCGCCGTGGTCTTCAACCTCTCCAACGCTCTCCTCTTCAAGATCGGGATCTTCCCCTACGCGATGATCGCCTCGCTCGCGCTCTTCGCCGATCCCTCGTGGCCGAGGCGGCGTCTCCCGTTCCTCTTCCGGAGCGCGGACCGCCCGGGCGATGGCGCCGAGGTCCCCTCGCCCGCGGCGGGGCGGCGGCGCGGCCTGCCGCTCGCGCTGCTCCACGGGTATCTCCTGGTCCACCTCGCGGTGCCGCTCCGCCACTGGGCGTATCCGGGCGACGTCGCCTGGAACGAGGCCGGACACCGCTTCTCGTGGCGGATGAAGCTGCGCGACAAGGACGTGAGCGAGCTCGACGTCCGCGTGCTGGATCCGCGGACCGGCGTGCGCGAGTCGCTCGACCTCGAGGCGTGGCTCACCGATCGCCAGCTCGGGGAGATGAGCGCGCGGCCCGACATGATCGTCGACTTCGCGCACCACGTGGCCGATCGCTGGCGGGAGGACTTCGGCGTGCGGCCGATCGTCACGGCCAAGGTCGTCGCGTCGCTGAACGGAGGGCCGTACCGCGATCTCGTCGACCCGACGCTGGATCTGGCGTCGCAACCGAGAGGGCTGCTCGCGGTCGTGCAGCCCCCCTAACCCCGCGTCGCCCAAGTAACCCCAACGACAATCTTGCGCGTCGAAGAGGTTGTCTTCGCTCTACAGCCTCTGGACTGCAGGCGTGCCTCGGCGCCTCGTGTGCTCCCCGACCGATTGGGCGCGAGGGCGCTCTCGAATCAGCTTGTCATCGTTGCAGGATTGCAGCACCATTCACGCGTCTTGGGAGGTGATCCGTGTCGAAGCTCGATGGGCAATACTCCGGTGCTGCACTGCACTCCTTCATCCGCGGCCTCGAGCGATCACAAACGCTCATCGACCGGATCCTCGAGGCTCATGACCTGGATGGAATCGACGAGGACGCGTGGTACCCGCTGGAGACGGCTCGATCCATCTTCATGGCCGTCGGCGCACAGGTCGGCGACGTGGTCCTCCACGCGGTCGGGATGAAGATCATGGAATCGGCGATGCTTCCTCCGGAGATCAAGGACCCGAAGGGCGCTTTGGCCGGCCTGAACACGGCATACCGCATGAACGTCCGAGGATCCGAGATAGGCTACATCGCCACCACCTTCGAGGACGAGCGCAGCGCGGTCATCCGCTACGCAACCCCGTTGTTTCCATGTGCGCTGTGCCGCGGCGTCGTCCAGGGGTGCTTCAAGAAATTCGGAGAGAGAGCTCTGCTCGAGCACGGCACCGATGGCTGCATGGACAAAGGCGCGCCATTGTGCACGTTTCACATCACATGGTGACATGGCCAACCTGATGACGACATCGGTAAGCGAGCACATCGAGCAGGCGTCCGACGAGCTCTCCGCGGAGCTCTGTGAGCAGCTCGTGAAGCGGCGCGGGGGGGCGTTCGCCAGCATGGGTGCCCCGGCCGCACGGCGGCTCGTCGCCAAGCTCTTGGCCGCCCTCGCGGCCGACGTCGAGCACGGCGCGAACGAGCAGACCCGGAGGGCCGTGGCGGAGCTCCTCGATGTCCCTCAGTCCGTACAGATCGGCTGGCACGATCTGCGCCTGTTGCTCACGTCGCTGCGCAAGGCGCTCTTCGCGAGGTTGGATCACGAACGCGACGTCCCGCCGTCCGCGACGCGCGCGTTGGAGGACCTGCTGTCCCATGCCACGTTTCAAATCGGGCTAGGGTTCGTCACGCAGCGCGAAGAGATCATCGAGAAGCAGGCGGGCCAGCTGGAGGTCCGGCTCGCCGAGCTCGCGGCGCTGGACGCCGAGAAGACCCGCGTCCTCGAGCAGGCGCAAGAGCTGAGCCAGAGGCTCGACAGCATCCTGGCGAACGTGCCGGCGCTCGTGTGGGAGACGCGGTTCGGCGACGGCTCCGCGACGCCGAGCGCTCAATTCGTCAGCGAGTATGTCAAGGTGCTCACCGGATACGACGTGGCCGAGTGGTATTCGACGAGCGAGTTCTGGCTGACCATCACCCACCCCGACGACAAGCGGCGGGCGCTGGCCGAGACCGGCGCGATGCTGGCTGCCGACGGGGGCGTCTGCTCCGTTCGATGGATCACCAAGGACGGGCGCACAATCCACGTGGAGATCAGCCTGGTCCCCATCAAGGACGAGGCTGGCGCGCTCGTGGGCGTGCGCGGCGTGACCGTGGACGTCACCTCGCGCAGGCAAGCAGCGGAGGCTGAAGGGGCGGCGCGGCTCAGGGAAGAGATCATCCGCATGCAGGCGGCGCGGCTGGACGAGCTGTCCGCGCCGTTCATTCCGATCACGGAGAAGGTCATGGTCATGCCGCTCATCGGCGGCATCGATCATGAGCGCGCGCAGCGGGTGATCGATGCGCTGCTTCAAGGGGTCGAGAGGACCGGCGCGAGCGTGGCCATCATCGACATCACGGGCGTCCGCGAGGTCGATAGCCACACGGCGGACGTCGTCCTCCGGGCGGCAAAGTCGGTTCGGCTCCTCGGGGCGCAGGTGGTGCTCACCGGGATTCGCCCCGAGGTGGCCCAGACGCTCGTTCACCTGGGCATCGATCTGAGCGGCCTCGTGACGAAGGGCACCTTGCAAAGCGGCATCGCTCACGCGGTGAGCAGCGCCTGGTAGGCAGCTCCGGGCGCGGCAGCGGCGCCGCCGCGGCGCTCGGGGCGAACCCAGGGAACTGCAGCGTCAGCCGCCCTCTCCTCTCGCGTCAGGGCGAGCTCGGGCCCGGGCTCGCCGACGGGAGGGCTCGACGCTCGCGCCGGCGCGAGGCGTCCCGCGCCCCACGATCCGCGGGACCTCGATCGCGAGGAAGTCCGCGAGCGCGCGCACCGCCGGGAGCTGCCCACGGCGCGAGGGCACCAGCAGCGTCACGCGGTGATCGCCGACTTGCCACTCGGGCAGCACGCGCCGCAGCTCCCCGCGCGCGCGCTCGTCACGGCACGAGTACTCGGGCAGCGCGACGATGCCGAGGCCCGCCACGACCGCGCCCAGGAGCGTCACGGAATCGTCGGTGCGCAGGCGCGGCACGAACGGGATCTCCTCGGTCGCCTCGCGGGAATGCAACCTCCAGACCGCGCGTGAGCTCGGCCCTCCGAGCAACAGCCCGCTATGCGCGCGGAGCTCGTCGGGCGTCGCGGGCGCGCCGCGCGCGTCGAGGTAGCGCGGCGCGGCCACGAGCACCCAGGGCGTCGGCGAGAGCAGCCGCTGCACGAGCCCGGTGTCGGGCAGCGGGCCGCCATAGCCGCGGAGCGCGAGGTCGAAGCGCTCCTCGACCAGATCCACGAGGCGATTTGTCGCGTGGAGGAACACGTCGACCTTGGGATGACGCACCATGAAGCGCGGCAAGAGCGGCGCGACGAGGTGCTTGCTCATGCCGATCGAGCAGGTCATGCGGATCATCCCGCTGGGCTCCGCGACGCGATGGCGCGCCACGGTCTCGACGGCGTCCGCCTGGACGCGCATCGCGCGCGCGTGCTCGAGCACCGCTTCACCCACGTCGGTGATGATGAACTTGCGCGAGGTGCGCTGGACGAGCCGCACCCCCAGCCGCTCCTCGAGGAGCTGGAGACGCCGGCTCAGGCTGGACTTGGGCACGCCGAGCGCGCGCCCCGCCGCCGACAGCCCGCCGTGCTCCGCGATCCGCACGAACAGCGCGAGGTCGTTCCACTCGTCCATCGGCCCGCTGATCGTACCATCTGGTGGACGATACGTCCAAATGGAGCCTCTACCGGCTCGATCGTCCACGTAGCAGGATGGTCGCATGAACGATCCGTCCCTGCTCCGAGCGATCGGTATGTCCGGCAGCCTCCGGGCGCGCTCGCTCGACACCGCCTTGCCGCACACTGCCGTCGAGCTCGCGCCGCGCGACGTGGAGGTCGTCCGCGCCCCGGGGCTCGGCGAGACGCCGCGCTTCGGCACGAATGCCGCGCTTCACCGAGGAGGCGGCATGATCGCGCTCGACGCCTACCTCGCGCGCATCGGCTATGACGGCCCACGTGCGCCGACGCTCGATACGCTGCGCGCCATCCACGCCCTGCATCCGCGCGCGATCGCCTTCGAGAACCTCGACTCGTGGTCGGGGCGGCGCGTCGACCTCTCCCCGGCGGCGATCGAACGCAAGCTCGTGCGCAGCCGCCGCGGCGGGTACTGCTACGAGCAGAACGGGCTGCTCGCGCACGCGCTGCGCGCGCTCGGGTTCGAGGTGCGCGGGCTCGCGGCGCGCGTGCGGTGGGGCGCGCCCGAGGGCGAGACCAGGCCGCGCAGCCACATGCTGCTCCGCGTCGAGCTTGCGGAGGGGACTTACCTCGCCGACGTCGGGTTCGGGGCGCTCGCGCCGGTCGCGCCGCTCAGGCTGGTGCACGACGTCGAGCAGGAGACGCCGCTCGAGACCTTCCGGTTGCGCGGAGAGGACGGCGGTCAGGTGCTCGAGGTGAAGTCGGGTGAGGCCTGGCGCGCGCTGTACTGGTTCGATCTGACCGAGCAGCTCCCCGCCGACTACGACCTGTTCAACTGGTGGGTCTCGACGAACCCCAGGTCGCTCTTCGTGCGGAGCCTTGTCGTGGCGCGACCGACCCCGCACGGGCGCGTCACGCTGTTCGATCGCGAGCTCACGTACCGGCGCCGCGACGGCGGCGTCGAGCAGCGCACGCTCGCGAGCGCGGACGCGCTGCGCGACGCGCTCGAGGGGGAGTTCGGGCTCGACCTTTCAGGCCTGGACGGGATCCACGAGGCCTTGCGCCGTCTCGCGTCGGCCGGCGGAGCGAGCGAAAGAGAGGAGAGATTCTAACGCAAAGGCGCAAAGGCGCAAAGGCGCAAAGGCGCAAGAAGAGGCAGAGAGAAAGTGAGTGGCACTCAATCCTCTCCTCTCTTTTTTACGCCTTAGCGCCTTGGCGCCCCCGATCCGCGCCCCCCTCCTCGTGGCGGAGGAAGCTGCGCGACAAGAACGTGAGCGAGCCCGACGTCCGTGTGCTGGATCCGACGACCGGCGTGCGCGAGTCGCTCGACCTCGAGGCGTGGCTCCCCGACCGCCAGCTCGGGGAGATGAGCACGCGGCCCGACATGGTCGTCGCCCAGGTGAGCCGAGCGCCGGAGCGCGACCTGCCCGGCGCGCAAGATGTGCGGGACGCGAGAGCGTGACCCGGCGCACATCGAGCCTTCATCACGTGCGTTCTTTGCGCGTTCCAGAAAAAGATTGTTCTATACTCATGCTCTCGGCCCGTCGTCGACCCGACGAGACAGAATGTCAGGGCCATCACGAGCTCGAGCGCAAGCACGTATGGGCACCACAGCGTCGATCGATTTGCCAGGATATGTTGTCGAGCAGCTGCTCCACGAAGGCAGCAAGACCCACGTGTACCGTGGCCGCCGCGCCGCGGATCAGCGGCCGGTCGTCATCAAGACGCTGAAGGGCGAGCACCCGAGCGTCCGCGATCTCGCCCTGTTGCGGCACGAGTTCGCTCTGCTCCGCGATCTGGACCTCGACGCCGTGGTGCGGGCGTGCTCGCTCGAGAGGACCCGCGGCGGCCTCGCGCTCGTCACGGAGGCGGTCGAGGGCACGACCCTGAGGGCGATCCTCCACGATCGCCGGCTGGACCTGCGCACGGCGCTGGCGCTCTCGGTCGCCATCGCCGACGCCATCGGCGCGGTGCACCGCTGTCACATCACGCACAAGGACATCAACCCCAGGAATATCATCATCAGCTCGGATCTCCGCCGAGCCACGCTCATCGATTTCGGCGCCGCGTCGCGGCTCCAGCAGGAATTCCAGCAGCCGACCTCGGTCTCCACCCTGCAAGGGACGCTCGCGTACATATCGCCCGAGCAGACCGGTCGCATGAACAGGGGCATCGACTACCGCACGGATCTCTACTCGTTCGGCGTCACCCTGTACGAGATGCTCACCGGCGCGCTGCCGTTCTCGGACGCCGATCCGATGGACCTCCTCTACAGCCACATCGCGCGGCCGCCCATGCCGCCGCACGAGCGCCGCGGGGACGTGCCGCAGCCGGTGTCCGAGATCGTCATGAAGCTCCTCGCCAAGGCCCCCGAGGATCGGTACCAGAGCGCGTACGGCATCAAGGCCGACCTCGCGGAGTGCCTGCGCTCCCTCGAGCGGACGGGCCGAGTCGACCCCTTCCCCATCGGGCGGAGCGATCGCAGCTACGAGCTGCGCGTCCCGCAGAAGCTCTATGGCCGGGACGCGGAGCGGGACCGGCTCCTCGCCGCCTTCGAGCGGGTCCGAGCCGGCGCGGCGGAGCTCGCGCTCGTCTCCGGCTACTCCGGCGTCGGCAAGAGCGCGCTGGTCCACGAGACCTACAAGGCGATCGCCAGGGTCGGGGGGCACTTCGCGCACGGGAAATTCGATCAGCTGAATCGCGGCGTGCCCTGCGCCTCGGTCGTCCAGGCGTTCAGGGGTCTCGTGCAGCAGATCCTCTCCGAGCGGACGGAGGCGCTGTCCCGCTGGAGAGCAGAGCTCGGCGCGGCGCTCGGCGCGAACGCCGGGATCCTGGTCGAGCTCATCCCCGAGCTCGCGCTCATCCTCGGCGAGGCGCCCCCGGTCGCGGCGCTCGGCCCCTCCGAGTCGCAGAACCGCTTCGACATGGTCTTCCGGAGCTTCCTCGGCGTGTTCGCCGCCCCGTCACACCCGCTGGTCCTGTTCCTCGACGACCTGCAATGGGCGGATCCGGCGTCGCTCCGGCTGCTGCGGCTCCTGCTCACCGACCCCGACACGGGCCACCTCCTGGTCGTCGGAGCGTACCGCGACAACGAGGTGAGCCCGGCGCACCCGCTCATCATCACCCTCGACGCCGTCCGCGCCGCGGACGCGGCGGTGACGGACATCCCCCTCGCGCCGCTCTCGCCGGAGGACGTGACGGCGCTCGTCTCGGACGCCCTGGGCCGCGCGGCGCAGGACGTCGCGCAGCTCGCCGAGCTCATCCACGGCAAGACGCAGGGCAACCCGTTCTTCATCGGGCAGTTCCTGCGGATGTTGAGCGACGATGGGCTCCTCCGCTGCGAGCCGGAGACCGGCAGATGGACATGGAGCCTCGACGTCATCGCGTCGCAGGACGTGACGGACAACGTCGTCGATTTCATGATCGCCAAGCTGCAGAGGCTCTCGCCGCCCACCCAGCGCGCCCTGAAGCTCGCGGCGTGCATCGGGCACAGGTTCGACCTGCGCACGCTCGCGACGATCTCCGAGCAGCCCGCCGCGCAGGCGGCACAGGACCTGTGGGAGGCCATGCAGGAAGGGGTCCTGCTCCCCATCGACACAGACTACCGGCTCGTCCAGCCGGGAGAGCCATCCCAGGGCGACCCCCCGAGCGAGGCGTCGCTCGCCGTCTCCTACCAGTTCTTGCACGATCGCGTCCAGCAGGCGGCGTACGCCTTCATCGCGGACGAGCACAAGCGCGCTGCCCACCTGCGCGTCGGCCGCCTGATGCTGGCCAGTCAGCACGGAGAGCCGCCCGAGGAGCAGCTCTTCGATGTCGTGAACCACCTGAACTACGGGGCCCCCCTCGTCTCCGATCCCGGCGAGCGCGAGCTGCTCGGGCGCCTGAACCTGCGCGCCGGGAGGAAGGCCAAGAGCGCGACCGCCTATGGGGCCGCGGCCGAGTACTTCAGCGCCGGACGGAGCGCGCTCGGAGACGATGGGGCCTCCGGAGACCGCGCGCTGCGCTGGGCGCTCACGCTGGAGGCGGCCGAGTGCGAGTACCTGTGCGGCCGCTTCGCCGAGGCAGAGGCGCTGTTCCAGCGCCTGCTCGACACGGCGCCGGCCAACCTCGATCGGGCGCGGGTCCAGAGCCTGCGGATGAAGCTCTATCAGGTCGCCGGCCGCTACGACGAGGGCGTCACGGTGGGACAGGACGCGCTGCGCCTGTTCGGCGTCGAGATCCCCGGGGCGAGCGAGGAGATCGGCGCCGCCATCTCGGCCGAGATCGCGCAGATCCCCGAGAGCATGGCGGGCAGGACCATCGAGGACATCCTGCACGCGCCGCTGCTCGCCGATGAGCACATCCGCGCGATCATCAACCTGCTCGCCGACTGCGCCCCCTGCGCGTACATCGGGCGGCCGGGCGTGTTCCCGCTCATCGCGCTGAAGATGCTCAACCTGTCGCTGCGGCACGGCAACACCGAGGCGTCGTGCTTCGCGTACAGCGTGTACGGGCTGATGCTGGTCTCGGCGTTCGGCGATATCCCCTCGGGGTTCCGCTTCTCGGAGATGTCGATCCGGCTGAACGAGAAGCTCGGGGACGTCTCGCTGCGCGGTACGCTGCTGCACCTCCACGGCGACCACATCAACTTCTGGGTCCAGCCCATCCGGAACGACCTGCCCATCCTGGAGAGGGCGTTCCTCGCCTGCCTCGAGGCCGGCGACCTGGTGTACGCCAGCTACCTGGCCTTCGAGACCGTCTGGCAGGTCTACGAGAAGGGCGACCCGCTGGAGGAGGTCCACCGCGTCGCCGAGCGCTTCGCGTCGTTCGCGCGAAAGACAGGCAACCACGCCGTCCTAGAGACCATTCGGCTTGAGCAGCAATTCCTGCGCAATCTGAAGGGGCTCACCGCGGACGACGTCTCGCTGAGCGAGGAGGGCTTCCCCGAGGAGGAGTGCCTGGCCGCCCTCACCCGGGCGAGCTTCGGGTGCGGTATCGCCTTTTATCACATCATCCGCCTCATCCTGCTCTACTCCCACGGCCGGCCCGATGCGGCGCTCGCCGCCGCGGAGGCGGCGCGCCCGGTCCTCGGGGCCGTCATGGCGATGCCGATCGAGGCGACATACCATTTCTATCTCGCGCTCACGCTCGTCGCGCTCGGCGAGCGCGACGAGCGCGAGCGGCAACGGCACGCCGAGGCGCTCTCCGCGTCGCTCGAGAAGCTCGAGCGCTGGGCGACCCAGTGCCCTGACAACTTCCGCGCGAAACACCTCCTGGTGCTCGGCGAGGTGGCGCGCGCCTCCGGCCGCGACGCGGAGGCGATGGAGCTCTACGACGATGCCATCGACGCCGCCCGTCAGAGCGAGTTCATCCAGTACGAAGCGCTCGCGTCGGAGCTGGCCGGGCTGTACTACGCCCGCAAGGGCCGGCGGCGCATCGCGGCGCTCTACCTGAACGCGGCGATGCACGCCTACCGGCAGTGGGGGGCCGAGCGAAAGGCCGCGGCGCTGATCCGGCAGCACGGGCTCGACGCGCCCCTCGCGGATCGAGCGCCCGCGGCGGAGCGCGATCAGGCCATCTCCAGATCGAGCACCATTTCGGTGAACCACCCGCTCCTCAACAAGCTCGTCGACGTCGCGGCGGTGCTGCAGGCGACGCACGCGATCTCCAGCGAGCTCGTGCTCGGGAAGGCGCTCGATCGCGTGATGCGCGCCGTTCTCTCGAGCGCCGGCGGCCAGCGCGGCTCCCTGGTGCTCGCGCGCGAGGACCGGCTCGTCATCGAGGCGGCCATCACGATCGACCCTGAATCGGTCGAGGTGGAGCTCCGGCGTCCGCTCGAGGAGTCCTCGGATCTTCCGGTCAGCGTCGTGCATTACGTGGCGCGCACGCGAGAGCTCGTCATCCTCGACGACACCGCCGCGACCCCTCGCTTCGCGGCGGACCCTTACCTCGCCGCGCGCCGGCCGAAATCGGTGATGGGACTCCCGCTCATCCACCAGAACCGGCTCACGGGCGTGCTGTACGTGGAGAACGCGCTCGCGAGCGGCGCCTTCACCCCGGAGCAGATCGAGCTGCTCCGCCTCCTCTGCGCGCAGATCGCAGCGGCGATCGAGAACGCGCTGCTCTACGGCCGCCTGCAGGAGATCTCCGAGGGCTATCGCGCCATGAGCGACAGGCTCGAGAGCGAGGTGCAGCGACGCACCGAGGAGCTCTGCTCGGTCAACGAACGCCTGTCACGGAACGCGGACGAGCTGAACCAGGCGAATGAACGGCTGCTCGAAGAGCTCTGCGAGCGCGAGCGCGCCGAGCGGGCCCGGGCGGCCCTCCAGGAGGAGATCATCGAGGTGCAGCGCCTGCGCCTCTCGGAGATGGCGACGCCCATCATCCCGATCACCGATCGCGTCCTGGTCATGCCGCTCATCGGGACGATGGACGCGGCGCGCGCCGACCAGGTGCTGGAGGCGACCCTCGCCGGCGTCCAGCGCCACAACCCGTCCGTCGTCATCATCGACATCACCGGCCTGAAGCACGTCGACGCCGGGGTCGCCGACACGCTGATCCGCACCGCCTCGGCGCTGCGGCTGCTCGGCGCGCGGGCGATCTTGACGGGGATGCAGCCGGAGGTCGCCCGCGCGCTCGTGCAGGGCGGGATCGATCTTCGGGGCATCGTCACCCGCTCGACGCTGCAGAGCGCCGTGGCCCACGCGCTCGCGCCGCCCAGCACCGGACCGGCCCACTGAGCCTGCGGCGCTCCGCGTCGCCCCCCGCCCGGTGCGGTGGGCGCGGCCGCGCGCCCCCGCCCGGGCCCTGGTCACGGCGACGCCTGCTTGTCCTCGCAGCGGCCCAGCACGAAGATCCCGCACACCCGCTCTTCCAGCAGGCACTCCTGCCCTTTCGGGCACTGCGACGGGTCGATCACGCTCGGATCGCAGGGCCTCGCGCAGAACGGAGGCGGGCCGCGCGGGGCGTCGTAAACGCCGTTGCCGTCCCGGTCCAGGAAGATGGGGTTCGTGACCGCATACGGCGCCACCGGGTACCAGTCGGGGACCGGCGGAGACGCCGTGAAGAACCGCGAGAGCGCCTCGACCTGCGTGAACGCGAGGCTCGCCACCCGCGGCAGCTGCAGCTCGCCGAACGACACCGGCAGCGCGACCGGCGTGAGGAGGTTCTCGTCGCGCAGGCCCATCGCCACCACCACGACCCAGCCGTCCGACGCCGGCGCCGGCAGCTCGAGCCGCTCGTCGACGTCCACGATCGCCGACGGGCCCGCCGAGGGCTCGAGCACCCGGACCAGCCGGCCGCTCACGTACACCTCGACGCGATCCACGCCGAACCAGCTCGCCGTCTCGATCCGCAGATCGAGCGGCACCGTGTCGCCCTCGATCCGCGCCACCCCGCCGTACGTCACGCCGCCCACGCCCGCGCGGACGAACGGGCCGTACGTCGCGAACGCGCCGCCCGCGCGCAGCGCGCCGGTGACCTCGCCCAGATCGACCGCCGCAGGCTGATCGGTCGGCGAGCGGAAATAGGTGCGCGGAAACCCCGGCTCCGGCGACGCGCCGTGGCTGTCGCTGCTCGCGAGCTGCGTGGGCGAGAAGCCGTGGTCGAGGTAGCGGAACAGATCGTCGACCTGGCCCGCGTGGAACGTGCACGGCCGATCCGCGTCCTCCTCCGGGACCGCGCCCCCCTCGCCGACACGGCAGAGCGCCTCCCCCTCGGCCGCGGTCCCGTCGAACCCCCAGATCGCGTCCTGCTCCTCGGGCGTCCTCGTCAGGATCCGCTTCGTGACCTGCCAGGCGAGCGCCGAGCGGGCGCGCTGCTGGCACACCGCGTACCGCTCGCCGGGCAGGCACGCCGGCAGCTCCACCGGGATCCCGCCGCACGCCGCGCCGAGCGACGCCTCGTCCTGCGCGGCGTCGATCCGGGACAGGCAGCGGTTGAAATCGACCACCTCCTGCACCGTGGGGGTCCGGAGCAGATCGAACCGCTTCGCGTTGAACACCTCCATCGCGTCGAAATCGCAGCTGCCCGCCTGGAACAGCGGGTTGCTCGCCTCGAGCGTGGGGATCGTCCGGTCCAGCGTGAACGGGTCGACGCCGAGCTGATCGATGTACCCGATGAACCCGTCGCGCGGGTGCGCCACGATCACGAGCGCGTCCTCGCCGGCCGCCGCCGCGCCGCGGACGCCGTCGATCACGTCGCCGCCCGGGCGGCAGACCCAGTCGAAGACGCCGTGATCCGGCACCGCGAGCTCGTCGTAACGGAGCGGGAAGCCGATGAAATGGCCGAGCTCGAGCGTCGAGACCTCGGCGCCGATCGCCGTCTTCAGGAGCGGCTCGAGCCCGAGCTGCCGCACCGCCGGCTCGAGATCGGTGTGCACGTCGTGATCGGTCGCCACCGCGACCTCGAGCCCCTCGACGACCGCCGAGGTCACCCGCTCCTCGAGCGGCATGCCGCTGTCGAAGCTCGGGCGCTGGTGCAGGTGCATGTCGATCGACATCCAGCCCGTCGAGTCGACCTCGCGCGGCACGACCGCATCGATCCGCCGCATGTCGCCGGCGCGCACCTCGAGGTCCGGGACCTCGAACCGGCCGAACTCGGGCCCGCGCGTGACGAGCACCCGGTAGCGGCCCGGCTCGATCTCGACCGAGCCCTCGCCCGTCGCCGAGCGCTCGATCTGCCGGACGCCGCTGCCGAGCCGGCCGTGCCCTAGGTAGACCCGCCGCGTCCCGTCGCCCTCGCGCGGCCGCCCCGCGGCGTCGAGCGCGACGAACGTCAGCTTGGCGGGCGAGAGCCGGCCGCCCTCGTCGACGACCCGGTACGCGATCCGCGCGGGGCTCGGCAGCTCCGCCGCGACCGACACCGTGGCCCCGGCGCCGAGCGCCACGCGGATCGGCGCCGACACCGCCGCGCCGCCCGGGCTCTCGGCGACGAGCAGGTAGCCGCCGGGCTCGAGCCGCGCATGGAAATCGCCGTCCTCCACCGGATCGAGCCCGAGGTCGGCGTCGATGGAGCTCACGAGCCCCACGTCGCCCGAGCGCGCGAGGCTCGCCTCGACCAGCTCGTCGACGGTCGCGAAGCGCGCGGCCGGGTCGGGGTCGCGGAAGACGTGGACGCGCGCGTTCGGCACGGGCTCGCCGGTCGACCGCCAGAGGACCGCGCCCTCGAGCGCGCCCGTCGGCGCGCCGCGGGCGCCGTACACCACCTCGGCGACGCTCGCGATGTCGCCCTCGCCCACGGCGAAGTAGCGCTCGTAGGTGAACGACCGCTTGTGGTCGCACGCCTCGTCGTCGTCGCCCGCGGCGAGGCAGCTCTTGCCGGCGCTCAGGAAGGCGGTGGCCGCGCTGGTGAAGACGGGGACGTTGACCGTGGAGGGCGGGTCGCCCGGGCGCGCCTTGGTGAAGTAGCCGTAGCTGACGTCGCCGCCCGCCGCGGCCACGAAGTCGAAGCTGAGCGGCCGCTGGAACGTGTCCCGGCCGGAGAAGAGGGCGTCGAAGACCGCCTTCTCCTCGTCGAACCCGATGCCGGGGCCGAAGATGTCGTTCTGGTTGCCGAAGAAGACGAAATCGCCGGCGACGATGCCGCCCTTCCGCTCGGGATCGTCGCCGCGGACGTCGCCGAGGATGCCCCGGAAGATGTCCGACGGCCCCGCGTAGTTGTCGAGCGAGAGCGGCTCGCCGCAGGCGCACGTGGGGCAGCCGTCCTCGCCCGCCGCGAGGCCGTTCTCGCACTCGAGCGCGCAGGCGCCGACGCTCGGGCACCCCACCGCCCTGTCCGGCAGGAGCAGCGTCGTGCGGATCGTGACGAACCGCTCGCCCGGGCGAAGGACGTAGTCGGTGCGGAAGCGCATCTCCGGCTTGAGGCCGTCGAACAGGAGGCCGAGCAGGTCCTCCTGGGTCTTCAGCACGCCGAGCGCGTGGAAGAGGAACCCGCCGTCGCCCTCGACGCGGACGATCGCCTCCTGCCCGTCGGAGCCGTCCTTCGCCACGGAGACCTCGGTGGCGCCGGGATCCGGCACGAGCAGGTTGGCCACCGGGAACGACTCGGCGAAGCGATCGCGCCCCGACGCGCTCGCGAAGCGCGGATCGGGGCGGCGCAGGTCGGCGTCGACCAGCGAGCCGCCGTAGACGCCCGGCCCCGGCGAGTGGCGCGCCCCGAGGATCGCGACCCGGATCTCGTCGTTTTCCAGAAGGAAATCGCCGACATCGGCCATCGCCACCGGCCCGCCGACGAGCTCGAACCGGTTCTCGATCGGCTTGGCGCGCAGGAGGTTCGGCGCGTCGCAGCCGACCAGGCCGATCAGGCCGATCAGGCCGGCGAGGCCGAGGGCGAAGCGCGGCGCGAGCGGGGCGGGGCGGCGGGTTCGCATGGCGGGCCGCTACAGGTTGAGCTGGAGCCCTAGCGCCACGGCGTCGTTGTCGAGCGCGACGCCGTGGATCTCCTGCCGGTGGGTGAAGTCGGCCTGCGCCTTGAGCACGTTGTCGATGAAGTGGTAGCTCGCGCCGGCGGTGAGCGCCCAGCTGTCGGTCTCGTCGTCGAGATCGAGGTTTGGATCGAGCCACTCGAACCGCACGGTCACGCCGAGCTTGATGCGCTTCACGAAGTAGCCCACCTCGCCGACGAGGCCGAGCGAGGTGACCGGGGCGAGCTGGCCGAGCGGCTGCGTCGGGGCGCGCTCGGGGTCGCTCTGGTTCCAGAGGAGCTCGGCGAGCGCGTGCGCGCCCGCGGCCTGGAACAGGACGTCGGCGCCGATGCCGTGGATGTCGCGCGTCCCGCCGTCGCTGAAGAAGTAGCTCGCGCCCGCGCCGAGGCGGGGGCTCGAGACGGCGAGGTCCTGCAGCGAGCGCGGGAGGGGGCCGAGCGGCTCGGTGGCGAGGCGCGCGACGTAGGCGACGTGGTCGAACCGGTTGCCGGAGAGCGCGGCGTTCTCGACGTAGCCGGCGAAGAACTGATCCGAGCGCTGGAAGCCGTTGAACATGCCGGCGAAGTAGCTGAACGCCCTGTCCCGGAAGTGCCCCTCGACGTGGAGGCCGACCTGGCGGAAGGGCGCCATGGCGCGCACGGCGAACGGCCGCTCGAGGAGCGCGCCCTCGCCGGCGCCCGTCATCGCCGAGCGGCTGAACGGCACGTCGTGCGCGCCGAAATAGAGGTTAGCGAACGGGAAGTGGGCGTAGCCGATCCACGCCTCGGAGAGCCGCGGCGCGCCGTCCGCGCCCGCGGCGAGCTCGCCCGAGACCGCGAACGGCACATACCCGGCGAGCGTGCCCGCGAAGCCGACGCGGGCGCGCCGCACGCGGAACCCCTGCCCTTCGGCGACGTCGCCCGCCTGGAGGTAGGCGTCGTCGCCCACGTACGGCACGGCCTGCGCCTGCACGAGCACGAGCGGCGAGAGCAGGAGCCGCCCGATGCTGAGCTGGAACGGCGGCCCCGCCGCGCCCTCGGACGCCGGCGCGGCGTCCGAGCCGGCGGGCGACGGCGCGGCCGCAACGCCCGGCGTGGCGGCCGCGGCGCCGGCGGGCGGCAACGCAGCGCCCGAGGGCGGCGGCAAGGCGGCGCCGGCGGGCGGCAAGGCGGCGCCGGGGGGCGGCAGCGCCGCGCCCGCGGGCGGCGCGGCGGCGGGCGGCGCGGCGGCGTCGGGCGGCGTCGCGGGCGCGGCCGACGGCGGGGCGGGCGCGGGGTCGCCGGGGGGCACGACGGAGGCGGCGCCGGCGGGCGGCCCCGGGGCCGCGGGCAGGGGCACGGGGAGCGGGTCGGCGGCCGGCGGCTGGACCGGCAGCGGCCGGCTCGGCTGCGCGCCCGCCGGCGGGCACCCGAGCGCCGCCGCGGCCCCGAGGACGACAGCGGCAGCGCCGCCCGAGCGCCGCCTCGCCCTGGACCACCGAGGATCCGCGCCGCGGCGCGTCCATGCGCAAGCTGTCATCGGCCTCCCCTGTCGGCCGGCGGCGAGGGTGGGAATCGCTGCGGAGCTGCAGCGGGCGCCGCTGGCAGGCGCTGTTCGTCTATCGCAGGACGCGACGGGGTGTCAACGCGCGGGCGGGCCGGGCGCGGGCCGACGGCGCGAGGAGCGCGCTCTCCCGCCACGGGCGCTCGCCCCGGGCCGCGATCACTCCTCGTCCGCCGACGGGCCGATCATGCGCTCCGGCCTCACGACCTCGTCGAACGTCCGCGCGTCGAGGAGCCCGAGCGCGAGCGCCGCCTCGCGCAGGGTGGTCCCTTCCGCGTGCGCCTTCTTGGCGATCTTCGCGGCGTTGTCGTAGCCCACGTGCGGGTTCAGCGCGGTCACCAGCATCAGGCTCTCGCGGACGTTGCGGGCGATCCGCTCGCGGTTCGGCGCGATGCCGCGCGCGCAGTGCTCGTCGAACGACGCGCAGCCGTCGGCGAGCAGCCGGATCGACTGCAGCACGTTGTGGATGATGAGCGGCTTGTACACGTTGAGCTCGAAGTTGCCGCTCGCCCCGCCCACGCCGACCGCGACGTCGTTGCCGAGCACCTGCGCGCAGAGCATCGTCATCGCCTCGGCCTGGGTGGGGTTCACCTTGCCCGGCATGATCGAGCTGCCCGGCTCGTTCTCGGGGATGGTGATCTCGCCGATGCCGCAGCGCGGCCCGCTCGCGAGCCAGCGGACGTCGTTCGCGATCTTGGTCAGGCCGCAGGCGAGCGCCTTCAGCGCGCCGTGCGCCGCCACGAGCGCGTCGTGCGACGCGAGCGCCTGGAACTTGTTCGGCGCCGTGACGAACGGCGCCCCGGTGAGCTCGGCGATCTTCGCCGCGACGCGCGCCGGGAACTCCGGGTGGGCGTTCAGCCCCGTCCCGACCGCCGTGCCCCCCAGCGCGAGCTCGTACAGCGGCGGCAGCGCCCGCTCGATCGCGGCGATGCCGGCGTCGAGCTGCGCGACGTAGCCGGAGAACTCCTGCCCGAGCGTGAGCGGCGTCGCGTCCTGCAGGTGCGTGCGGCCGATCTTGACGATGTCCGCGAACGCCGCGCTCTTCTGCGCCAGGGTGTCGCGGAGCCGCCGGACCTCCGGGAGCAGGCGGCGCTCGATCTGGAGCGCGGCGACGACGTGCATGGCCGTCGGGAACACGTCGTTCGAGCTCTGCGACCGGTTCACGTCGTCGTTCGGGTGGATCGGCGATTTCGAGCCCATCACCCCGCCGCTGAGCTCGATCGCTCGGTTCCCGATGACCTCGTTCACGTTCATGTTGGTCTGGGTGCCGCTCCCCGTCTGCCAGACGACGAGCGGGAAGTGGTCGTCGAGCTTGCCCGCGATCACCTCGTCGGCCGCCGCGACGATGAGCCCGCATTTGTCCGCTGGCAGGAGCCCGAGGTCGCGGTTGACGAGCGCCGCGGCCTTCTTGACCGTGGCGAGCGCGGCGATCATCTCCCGCGGGAAGCGTTCGCCGCCGATCCGGAAGTTCTCCAGGGATCGCTGCGTCTGCGCCCCCCAGTAGCGGTCGGCCTGCACCTCGATCGGCCCGAAGCTGTCCTTTTCGATGCGAGTCCCCATCGCCGCGTCTTAGCGGCGGCGGGCGCGCCCCTCAAGCGGCGCGCCCCCCGGCGCCCGGGCTCCTGCGTAACGGCATTCGCGCCGCGGGTGTTAAGCGGGGGTAAAAAGCGGGCGTGCTCTTGTTTTCTCGCCTATTTTTTGCGAAGTTCCGGGCCGCGCACGCGCGAGAAACACGGAGATCAGTATGGCCGGCATGGACACGGTACCGCGGGAGCTGCTGCAGGCTGCCTACAAGCGCAACCCGATTTACCTGCTCAAGATTCCGCTTCATTTCGGCATCTGGGCCGCGCTCACGTGGGTGCTGTACGCGACGCAGCACCACCCGCTCGCCATCCCGATCGGGATCGTCTGCTCCTTCGCGATTGCCAACCTCGTCCGTGGCCTCGGCGCGGTCGCGCACGACGCCGTCCACGGCAGCTGCTCGCGATCGAAGCTCGTCTCGTACCTCATCGCCCTGGTCTGCTGGGCGCCGACCGGGATGAGCGTGACGCTGTACACGAACTACCACCTTCATCATCACAAGATCGCGAACACGTACCCTGACGTCGACAACTTCGTCGTCACGGACTACACGCGGAACCCCGTCCTCGCGAAGCTCCTGCTCCTCGCGGTCTACACGTTCGCCTATCCGCTGTACTTCCTCGGCTGCATGGCGCGCTACGTGAAGCGGCTGTCGGCGCTCCAGCGCGTCAAGATGAACCTGGAGATCCTCGGCTTCTGGGGCCTCATGGCCTTCTTCTTCTGGGTCATGCCGAGGCAGGTGTTCTTCTTCTTCTACGCCCTGCCGTTCATCTTCGGCGCGATCCTCGCCAGCGTGACCTCGATGATCGAGCACTACGAGATGCTCCCGGGGGAGGACGCGTACAGCTCGCGCACGTACGGGACCAGCGCGCACTTCACCAACTTCATGTGGAACAACGTCACGTACCACAACGAGCACCACAAGTTCCCGGGCATCCCGTTCTACAACCTGCGCCGCTTCCACGTGGCGGCGTATCCCTATTACGATGAGCGGGTGAAGTCCGCGTGCCACCCGTCGATCGTCGGCATCGCCCTCGAGCTGTACGGCCGCATCCTGAAGCTCGACATCGCGAAGCTCGACGAGCGCTACCGCGGCCTCAACAAGGAGGCCGAGCGGCAGAAGATGATGGCGATGAACGGCATCCAGCCGGGCGTCACCGCCTGAGACTCGCTCCCCAGCCCGGAGCGGGCTACCGCTTCTTCTCCGCCGTCGTCTTCACGATCGCCTCCGCCGCCGCGATCATCGAGCGCCTGAAGGCGTGCAGCCGCTGCTGCGCCGCCGCTCCCCTCGCCGCCGGCTGGCACGAGGCGAACGTGAACCACGCCATCGGCAGCCCGAGGAGGAGGACGAACAGGTCCTCGGCGCACTGCTTCGAGGCCACCCCGAGGTCGTGGGCCGCGCCGAGCGCGCGCACCCTGGCGGCCGCCGCGTCGTGCTCCGCCTCGTCGGGGAGCTCCAGCTGCCTCCACATCATCATCCGCACGCTCTTCGGGTTCTCGACCAGGTAGTCGAAGACGCCGGCGACGAAGGCCGGGAGGTCCGACGGGTCGCACGGCACGGCGTCGAACACGCTCTTGCACCGCTCCCCGAGCACGCAGCGGAACAGGTCCTCCTTCGAGCCGAAGTAAGCGTAGATGGCCTGCTTGTTCGCCGACGCCTTGTCGGCGATGCGGTCCACGCGCGCGCCGGCCAGGCCTCGCTCGGCGAACTCGTCGAGCGCGGCGTCGAGGAGCCTCTTCTTGGTCGCCGCCGAATCGTAGGGCATGGGTCGATCCTTCATGATGCCCACCCCGGGGCGCGGTGCAAGAGCGCGGGACCGCCGTTCACGAGGGCAGTGTAGCGGCAAGCGAGCGGCTCGCGCAGCGGCGACGTCGCCCCGCCGCGCGACGTCGCCCCGCCGCGCGACGTCGCCCCGCCGCGCGACGTCGCCCCGCCGCGCGACGTCGCCCCGCCCCGCGACGTCGCCCCGCCCCGCGACGTCGCCCCGCCCCGCGACGTCGCCCCGCCCCGCGACATCGCCCCGCCCCGCGACATCGCCCCGCCCCGTTGACAGGGCCGAGACCGCTCCCTAGGTTTTCAACCATCCAGTTGGTTTGTTGCCCGAATCACGCCGGCCGCGGCGCCGAGGGGCGGTCACGATCGCAGGCGCGGTCGCCGCCGAGGTGCCGGGGCGCAGCTCGAGGCGCGCGGCGGCGGGGACGGGGGACCGAGGAAGGACGGAGAGATGACGGATCGGGATCCGAACAAGCACGAGGACGTCAGCGCGCTCTTCAGGCCATTTCGGCTGAAGGGGCTGACGCTCGAGAACCGGCTCGTCATGGCGCCCATGACGCGCCAGAAATCGCCTGGGAACGCGCCCGGCGAGCCGAACGTCGCGTACTACGCGCGGCGCGCGGCCGGCGGCGTCGGGCTGATCCTGTCGGAGGGGACGGTCGTGGAGCGGCCCGGCAAGCTCCATCTGCGCGACGTACCGCACTTCTACGGGGATCGGGCGCTGGACGGCTGGAAGAAGGTCATCGACGCCGTGCACAGGGAGGGGGGAAAGATGGCCCCCCAGCTGTGGCACGTCGGGCTCGCGCAGCGGAATCCCAACGGCCACGAGGAGCCTGCGGATCTGGAGGGCCCGGCGAACATGTCCCGCGAGGACGTGCAGGCCACGGTGCGGGCCTACGGCAAGGCGGCGGGGGACGCGAAGCGCCTCGGCTTCGACGCCATCGAGCTGCACGGCGCCCACGGGTACCTCATCGATCAGTTCTTCTACGAGGTGACGAACCAGCGCACCGACGAGTACGGCGGAAAGACGCTCGCCGAGAGGACGCGCTTCGCCGTGGAGGTCCTCGAGGCGGTTCGCGAGGCCGTCGGTCCGGAGATGGTGGTGATCCTCCGTCTCTCGCAGTGGAAGATCGGCGCCTACGATCACAAGATGGCGAAGACGCCGCAGGAGATGGAGCGGTGGCTCTCGCCTCTCGTGGACGCGGGCGTCGACATCTTCCACATGTCCCAGCGGCGTTACTGGGAGCCCGAATTCGCCGGCTCCGACTTGAACACCGCGGGGTGGGCGAAGAAGATCACCGGGAAGCCGACCATCACCGTGGGCTCCGTCGGGCTGTCCGGCGATCTCTTCGGCAACATTTCGGGCGAGACGTCCGTGCCCCAGGGGCTCGGTGAGCTCGTGCGCCGCTTCGAGCGCGGGGATTTCGATCTCGTCGCCGTCGGGCGCTCGCTGCTGAGCGACCCCGCCTGGGTGGAGAAGATCAAGGCGGGGCGCACTCATGAGCTGACGAATTTCACGAGGGAGAGCCTCGGCCAGTACTTCTGAGGTGGATCATGAAGATTGCCATCGTGGGTGTCGGTAGGATCGGAAGCACGTTCGCGTTCCAGCTCGCGCGGGCGGGGCACGACGTGACGGTGGTCGCTCGTGGAGCGCGGCTCGCGCAGCTGCGGCGGGACGAGGCCATCGTGACCGCCGCGGGGGAGCGCGCCGCGGTCGGCGTGAGCGCCGCGCTCGACGAGGCGGCGGCGTGGGACCTCGTGCTCGTGACGGTGCTCGCGCATCAGGTGGACGAGGTGCTCCCCGCGCTGGCCGCGAGCGCGGCGAAGACGGTGATGTTCATGTTCAACACCTTCGAGCCGCTCGGCCGCCTCCGCGACGCCGTGGGCGCGGCGCGCTTCGCCTTCGGATTCCCCGCGATCCTGGCGGCCCTCGACGACGGCAAGCTGACGTCGAGGATCGTCACCCGGGGCATGGTCACCCCGGTGACGGACGCGGCCTGGGCGAAGGTCTTCACGGCCGCGGGTATCCCCGCCGTCGTGGAGCCCGACATGGAGAGCTGGCTGCGCGCGCATGCGGCGGTCGCCGCGCCGGTGATGGTCGCCGCCGTCACCGCGCACGCGCGCCAGGCAGGCGTGTCGTGGACCGAAGCGATGGACCTGGCGCGCGCCCTGGAGGAGGGGCTCCGCGTGGTGCGCCAGCTCGGAAACACCCTCACGCCGGCGCCGATCGCGGCGCTGAGCCGCTTGCCCACGCCGGCGGCGGCCGCGCTCGTGTGGACGCTCAGCCGGATCGAGGCGATCCGCAAGACGGGCGCCACCGGGCCCAGCGAGCCGCGCGCGCTGATCGACGCGATCGCCGCCGCGGCGCCAGGTCGAACGCCGGCGCTGCTCGCCATCCGGCCCTGAAGAGGCCGGGGCGCGCGATCGCCTGTCGGCGCCCGGTTCAGGCGGAGGACAGCGTCGATCTTCATAAGGGACTCGCCGGCGCACCGTGGATGCTGTCGGACTTGGTGCGGTGCATGTCAGATCACCGTTGCCCACCACAGTTCGTCCAGCGACAGGGCCCCGTAGTCGATGCTCCCCGAGACCTCGCGCCCAAACACCTTCTCAAGAAGCTCTGGCGCAACCTGATAGTCTCGCTCTCTCGTAGACTTGAATCGAATCCACGTGACGTCGCTCGGCAGCTCCGAACGCGGAACGTCGTCCCGCACTGCACCTATCGGGATGCGTGCACAGACGAGCCCCACGATTTCGGTGTCAGCGTCGAGGACCCGGCCCCACGCCTCGTCGCCAGGCTCCCAATCGACGCTGCATCCTGGAGAGTGCGCCGCCAACGCCTGAAGGACATCCTGGACCTTATCGTGCGTCCACTTCCCCGATGCCGCGCGGCTGTGCCGAAAGATGTCGCTGAGATCCTGTTTCACAAAGGACTCCCCGGCGCACCGTGGATGAGACCCGTTCCGGTCAGGACACGGTTGCCCACCACAAATCGTTCATCGACAGGTCTTCATAGTCGACATTCCGCGAGACTTCAAACCCAAATATTTCCTCAAGAATCTCTGGAGCAATTCGGTAGTTATGATCGTGTATGGACCTGAATTGAATCCACGTCACGGCGCTCGGCAGCTCCGCCGTCGGGAGATCGTCCCTTGCCGCACCTATCGGGACACGTGCACAAACGAATCCCAAGGTCTTATTGTCAGCGTCGAGGACCCGTCCCCACTCCTCATCGAAAGGCTCCCAGTCCACCCAGGAACCCGGCGAACGTGCTGCCAATGCCTGAAGGACATCCTGGACCTTGTCGTGCGTCCACGTCGCCGATGCCGCGCGGCTGTGCCGAAAGACATCGCTGAGATCCTGTTTCATAGAGGACTCCCCGGCGCACCGTGAACGAAACCCGTTTCGGTGCGATAAAGATTCAGAACATTGGTTCTCTGACCTGTCTTGGAATGCACGCCGATGAAGTCGTCAAAAACAACTCTAGCCTTGCTATTGTCGATTCCTCTCCACAGGTTTGCGTCATCGGCGTAAGCCGCAGCATCAAGGATGATGCTGCTTCGCGTTCACTCGGTAGAAGAACTGGCTCTTGCCGTGGGCAAGGCTGCCTACCGTATGGCGGGCTGTGGCCGGCTCGTCAAGTATGTACCGGCCGTTCGTCAGCTGCCCATGTCTGTTCCTGAAGACCCCCCTGCTGACGAGCCAACCTTCTCCCGTCGCGGCCCTCGTTGCCAAGGCTCTTCCGCTCACCGCCGTGAGTCCCTCGCCGAGCCCGACGGCCGCGCCCAGGGTGAGCACGACCGCCTTGGTCCCCGCCGCGCCCGCGGCGCGGTAGTCGCCTCCCACGGCCGCAAGGACCGTGTCCGTTCCGGCCCTCAGCGCGTGGTACAGGGGATTCACGGCGTTCAGCGCCCCGACCACGCCGTCCTCCTTGTACCCGTCCCACATCGCGGTCCCGAACTCGTAGGCTCCGTAGCCGCCGAACGTCAGCGCGCTGAGCACCAGCGACCGCCCGAGCTCGACGGTGAGCTCGCCAAGCCCTTCACCGACGCCGAGCAGGCCCTCGCCCACCACGCTGCCGACCGTGCTTTGATCCGGCGTGGATGCCACCGGCTCGGGCACGTAACCCGAGCTCGTTCCGTAGATGTTCACGTCGATTGGCGGCGCGATGACGCCGACTTCGGCGCCCGTGGTGTTGGCATCGGTGTCGGACCGCGCCTTTCGCTCCGGGCGCTTGCCGACCGCAATCTCTTCCGGCGCCCAGCCGAGCTTCTCCCACGGGATGTACATGACGGCCGGTGGCCGTGACGCATCCAGGTCCTCCGCCGGCGCCTCCTGAAAACCGTTCGGATCCACGTACGCCAGCGGGTTGTTGAGGACGTAGCTGTACGGATTGAGGCTCTGCCCGGACAGCGGATTCGCCACGAGCGGATCCGGCGTCAAGAAGCGCCCGATCTCGGGATCGTACATCCGTCCCCGCATGTTGACGAGCCCGAGCTCGTCGTCGCCCTCGTGCCCCGTGAACCCCCGCCGGACAGGGGAGCTGCCGAACGAGCCCGGAGCCGCGCTCTCCCAGGTCGGCTGGCGGCGCTTGCCCCACGCCTGGTAACTGCGCCGCTCGTGCACGCCGCCCGAGGCGTCCGTGATCACGTCGATCGAGCCCAGGTTGTCGCGATGCAGGTACAGCGTCGTGCCCGGCGCCCCCGCGACGCGCGTCACGAGCGCCACCGGGCGCCCCTTCACCAGCACGGAGTACCGGTGCTCGACGCTCGGCTCGCCAGCTTCCGGAGCGAGCCGGGTGACCCGCTCGTACAGGTCGCCCACGTAGAGGGTCACCTCGTCCGGCGTCGTCTTCCGGATGCGGTTCTGATCGCCGTCGTAGTCGAGCTCGATCGTCGCGCCGCCGTCGAGCGTGAACGTCTCCGGCTTGTCGAACGGCGTGTACGAGACCGTCGCGCCGGGCCTCGAGATCTGGTTGCCGACTTCGGTCGTTACTGCTCCGAGGGCTTTCGTCCGATGTGTCCACGGTTGTCGATCAGATCTATCTCAAGCAGAACGACTCCCGACTCAACTGTTGCATGCACCTTGACCAGCTCAACCTTGGAGTAGGCCTCGCCACTCCACACCTCCTCGCCTCCTCGTGGTGGCCCAAAGACGGCGCCGCGCTTAAGCGACCTGCTTGTGACAGCCGTGTCAAGCACTCGCGCCACCACCTCCGGGGCTGACACGCCCGAGAGCCTCCACGCACCGCTCCGCAGGTGCTTGTCGTGCAGATACGTCTCCCGGAGCGGAGCGATCGAGGTAGCGCCGCACTCGAATCGCAAATCGTCGAGTAGAACGGCGGAACCATCGAAGCGAGCACGCGGCAATGTTGTTGGGTCATACGTCTGAATGGTCAGACCTTCGGCATCATGTACGAGGAGTAGCCTCTGTTCACCCCGTTCCAGCTTGATCCGACCAGCCTCTTGCTTCGACTCGCTGAAGCCAACCGCCACCGCCTGCTCAGCTAGCGCCGCCGCAAGACTCCCAGCGTTCTTGCCCATGATGTCGATGCAGCTGCCCGCTCCAGCAGAGGAGATTTTCTCGACTCGGAACTCCGCGGGTAGCTCGAACTCGAAACCCAGAATCTGCATGGTAGCGCCCCTTTAACTATTGGAAGACCGGCAGTTGCGGACCACCTACGAGCCCTGGGAATTGCACCGGCCTGAAACTTCCGATCGGTAGACCTGCGTTAGGTGCGAAGGCTGCTGCGGGCCTGAAATGCCCAGACGCATTCGTCCACTCGATGATCTGCCCTTCCCGCAAGGCGATCTCACCAGCATAGGTGACACGGCCCCCACCAGAGAGAGCGGCGTGTCCCCGGCCGACGATTACCTGACCCCCTTGCACCACAAAGTCGAACCTCCCTTCTGCTAGCTGTCCCCCAAGGGTGTAGCCGCCTCTGCTCTTGCTCAGCGTTCCGAACACCGTTCCAGCAGCGTCGTCGCCCAGGTTCCCAAGCGTGGGTACTAGTCGGCCACCTCCCCCTGCGGCCCCCGCGGCCGCGGCTCTTCCGCTCAGCGCCGCCAGCCCCTCGCCGAGCCCGAAGGCCGCGCCCAGCGTGAGCACGGTCGCCTTGGTTCCCGCCGCGCTCGCGGCGCGGTAGTCGCCTCGCTCGGCGGCGAGGACCGTGTCCGTTCCGGCCCTCAGCATGTGGTATAGCGGGTTCACGGCGTTCAGCGCCCCGACCACGCCGTCCTCCTTGTACCCGTCCCACATGGCACCCCCGAGCTCGTAGGCGCCGTAGCCGCCGAACGTCAGCGCGTTCAGCACCAGCGACCGCCCAAGCCCGACGACGAGCTCGCCGAGCCCTTCGCCAGCCCCGAGCAGGCTCTCGCCCACGACGTTGCCGAGCGTGCTCTGTTCCGGCGTGGAAGGCGCCGGCTCAGGCACATACCCCGAGCTCGTTCCATAGATGTTCACGTCGATGGGAGGCGCGACGACGCCGACGTCGGCGGTGGACGAGTTCACGTCCGTCTCCTTGCGCGGCTCGCCAGTGACCAAAGCGGTGAGATGCCGTCGCACGCCATGGACATACACGGTGAGCCCTTGGCCCGCGACATACCTGGCCTCGGGGACTCCGGCCTTCGTGGATCCCTCATCCTCCGCCGGCGCCTCCTGAAAACCGTTCGGATCCACGTACGCCAGTGGGTTGTTGAGGACGTAGCTGTACGGATTGAGGCTCTGCCCGGACAGCGGATTCGCGACGAGCGGATCCGGCGTCAAGAAGCGCCCGATCACGGGATCGTACATCCGTCCCCGCATGTTGACGAGCCCGAGCTCGTCGTCGCCCTCGTGCCCCGTGAACCCCCGCCGGACAGGGGAGCTGCCGAACGAGCCCGGAGCCGCGCTCTCCCAGGTCGGCTGGCGGCGCTTGCCCCACGCCTGGTAACTGCGCCGCTCGTGCACGCCGCCCGAGGCGTCCGTGATCACGTCGATCGAGCCCAGGTTGTCGCGATGCAGGTACAGCGTCGTGCCCGGCGCCCCCGCGACGCGCGTCACGAGCGCCACCGGGCGCCCCTTCACCAGCACGGAGTACCGGTGCTCGACGCTCGGCTCGCCAGCTTCCGGAGCGAGCCGGGTGACCCGCTCGTACAGGTCGCCCACGTAGAGGGTCACCTCGTCCGGCGTCGTCTTCCGGATGCGGTTCTGATCGCCGTCGTAGTCGAGCTCGATCGTCGCGCCGCCGTCGAGCGTGAACGTCTCCGGCTTGTCGAACGGCGTGTACGAGACCGTCGCGCCGGGCCTCGAGATCTGGTTGCCGACGGCGTCATAGCCGTACAATCTGTCCCCCGCCTGGACCACCGCGTGCGGCTGGTCGGGGTCGTACGCGTACGTGCCGATACCCAGCTTGGAGTCGATGTTGCCATTCGGCGCGTACGTGTTCTCGAACAGGCAACGGCGCAGATGGCGGAGCTGCGAGCACCTCAGGCGATCGAGCTCGTCGTAGATGAAGTACTCCGTCTTCGTCTGGCGTAGGTCCTTCCTGGTCTCGAGGTTGAGCCTGTTGTCGTACGTGTACGCCAGGTTCTGGATCTCCACGGCGTCCTTCGTCGTGCGCAGGCTCTCCAGGCGGTTCTTCGTCGCGTGGTACGAGCGCTCGGTGACGACGCCGTTGCCGAACTCCTCGGTCCGGATCCTCCCGGCCCGGTCCGTCTCCTTCAGCTCCCAGTACGGATCGCCGGTCTCGGCGTTCCGCGCCTCGAGGACGTGGCCGTGCGGATCGAGCTCGTAGAGGACCGAGAACGGCTCCCCGCCGTCGCCCGCGGGGTACGAGATGAGGTTGAGCTGGTTCGAGGGGGTATAGCCGAAGGTCGTCGTGAACGTCTCGCCCTCGAGCACCAGCCGCTTGGTCTCGAGCCGCCCGAGCGGGTCATACGTGTAGGTCGTCTTGTGATGCTCGGGGCTCTCGACCTCGGCGATCTTGCCCTTGCCCGTCGCCCCGCGGTCCCACCTCCACGTGGTGCGGTAGGTGCTTTCGCTGCCCTCCTCCTTGTCGATGCGCGCCGTCATGCGGCCCAGGCGATCGTACTCGAACCAGCGCTCCCGCCCCAGCGCGTCCTTCGCGTACGTCGGCAGCCCGAACCCGCTGGTGTGCGTGATCGTCTCGCCGCGGTCGGGATCCGTGATCTTTCGCACGCGGCCGTAGGCGTCGCGCTCGGTCGTCGTCACCGCGCCGCCCGGATCGGTCACGGTCCACAGCCCGCCGAACGGTCCGTAGCTATAACGCGTCTCCCCCAGCATCGCGTCGGTGATCGACACCGGCCGGCCGAGCCCGTCGTTCTCTATCGTGGTCGCCAGGCTGCATGGACCGATCACCGCGACGGTCGTCCCCCGGTACGCGTACCTCGTCGTGGTGCCCCACGGCGTCCGGTGCGTCTTGATGCGGCCCATGCCGTCGTAGGTATAGTCGTCGTAGCGCAGCGCATCGCGCGGCGTGTCCTCGCCGGCGGGCAGCGATCGTCGCGCCACGTGCTCGCCCAGCGCATCGAAGACGATCTCCTGCATGACGCGCTCGTCGGCGCCGGCGCCCACGTCGGGGCGATGCGTCCACCACCGGACCGGACGCCCGAGGCTGTCGAGCTCGACAGTATCATCGCGACCGCCTATCTCCTGCGTTCGCACCTTCACGTTCCACTCGGTGCCGGACGCGCCGCCGTCCTTCGTCCGCGTGAACGTGGTGATCACCTCGTCCTCCTCGCCCGGCCGGATCTCCTTCGTGACGCGCCCGAAGCCGTCGATCGCCCAGCGCGTGACGAGGTGGTTCGGATCGACCAGCGCCGTCCTGACGCCGAGGCCGGGGTCGAACTTCATCCGCGTGACGTGCCCCTCCGCGTTCGAGCGCGCGTACGGGAAGATGCGCTCTTCGTCGTACGAGATGCACGAGTTGCGGCGCGCGCCGAACGCGTCGACGGAGCGGGTGATCCTCAGGTTGCCGTACACATCGCGCGTGTACGTGAGGTGGAGCTCCGTCTGCGGGTCGCCCTCGGTGCCGACGGACTCCCGGATGACCTGTCCGCGCGTGTTGTACGTGTGCGACATCGTGCGGCACTGGTCGATCCCCGAGGCGCTGCTGCACTCGTTCACGGAGTCCAGCTTGCCGATCAGCCAGGCAGCGGTGTCGTTCGTGTACTTCCGCTTGACCAGGAGCGAGAAATCGGCCCCCGTCGTAGACGACGACTCGGCGAGGATGTTGCCGAACTCGTCGTAGTCGCCATAGCCGATCGTCGCGTCGCTCATGAGGATCGGCGGGAACCCCGCCCGGTCGATCGCGTACGCCTCCAGGCTCTGCCCTCCGGCCGGTGAGTACGTTCCCTGTCCCCTGACGTCCCTGCGGAAGACCGGCAACGTGAAGTACGTGCTGCCACCGTTCGTCTTGACGGTCTGGATCAGCGAGCTCGTCTGCGAGAGCTCGACGATCCCGGAGGGCGCTTGGTCATGAGTCTCGGGAGGGCTGTAGCGCACCTCCCGCATGACCTGGCGCGCGTACGGGAAGACGTTGAGGTCCTTGTCGAACGTCACGTTGTCGTAAAACTCCACGGTCCCGGAGCCGGTGTCGAGATCGCGCACGATCCGCTTGCCGAAGCCGAGGAAGCCACGGCCGAGCCGGTGGTAACGGCCGTTCCTGTAGGCGACCTCGAAGCGCCGCTCGGCGTTCGCGCCGTTGTTGAGCGTGTAACCGCTGACCACCGCCCGCGGGCCGAGGGCGCAGCGGAGCGGGTAAGCGCACTCCTCCTCGACGGCGTTCTCCATCGGGTCGTAAATCTTCTGCTCGTCCGGCAGCGGCGACAACCCGCCCCAAGCGTGCGGCGACGACAGGTGGCTGTAGGTGATCGTCACGTTCGGCAGGAAGCCGGGGTCGTCCGGATCGAGCGAGTTCATCCCGTCGGTCACGCTCGCGAGGAGATCCTCGTCCTTGAGCAGGTTCGGGAAGATGCGGAAGAAACGTCCCACCGACATCAGCACATCCTGGACGCCGTCGCCGTTCAGGTCCGTCACCCGCGGAGCTTGCGCGTGGGCGAGCGTGACCTCGGAATCGAGCATGAGGGGCTCGACCGGCAGGTTGTCGCGCAGCCGCTCAAGATGCAGCCACGACCCGGCGACGCACCAGCGCCCGCACGCGAGCTCGCGGGCGGCCGTGGCTGGCTCCGCCTCGTATCGGGCGGGTCCGTGCCGTCGGCGCCCGTCGCGCCGCAGCCGCCGCCCGTGGCACCCTTCGCGGCGGCGCCGGTGCCGGAGCCCCCGCCGCGAGAGCCGCCGCGAGCGCCGGAGCCGCGACGTATGGTCCAGTTGAACCTTTTCGGCGATGACTAGCCCAGCAATCCTGGGTGAGTCGGTTGATTCTTGGGTTGGAACTGTGAGAAACCTGTGCGCCCGTTGGGTAGCACCTGTTCAGCACTGATCAGAGGTCGCCACGAACCCCGGACCGAGCGAACGAGGCCCCATATGTGGGCCCTGTTCGGCCGGAGATCCCAAGATGTAGCGGTTCTCCTTGACGTACGAGCCCTTCGCGGGTTTGACTAGCTGGCGGTCAGGCGCTCCCGAGTATCGGGGGCATGCCTTCGGGCATGGCACCTAGACCTATGCTCACTGTCGGAAATACTGAACTTTTGAGCACGTATCCAGGAGAAGCGATAGAGAAATGTAGAGACCGAGACGGGCGGCTTCGGCGTTCTCCAGGGAACTCTTTGTGCTGAGGTAGAACGATCGATGAGGGATGCGAACGACACGCCGGCGTGGGTGCTCAGCTTTGTGCGACGTGCTGCGCGCACGAGACGACCACGATCGCAGCACCGCGCGCACCATCCTCCCTTCTCGGTGCCGGCTTCCATGAAACTTGGATCAAATCAAGAAAAATAGATGCAACGTTGCACGATCGGAAATCGTTTCGAGAACCCGGAATTTCGACGCGCCGATCCTTGCGTCGAGCTTGGCCGCGGGGTACTCGAGCTTTGTGACGAAGCACGTGACACCAGGGTGCACTACATGAGCAGGCGCGATCGTGCCGTGCAGCTCGGGGCCATGATCCAGGCGGACAGGATCCTGCTGACGGAAGTTCGCGAGCGGCTGAAGACTCACGAGGCCGAGCTCGACGCCCTGCTTCGAGGCGAGGGCCCGCCGGATACGCCTGACGGCTCCGGTAGGCAGGGCGCTGGCTCGATCGCGAAGGCCGTCGCCGACCTGCTGAGCGCGGATCCTGACAGGCCGTTCTCCGCGGAGGAGATCGTGGCCCGCCTCGGCGGCGAGCACAAGCTGACCTCTCTCAGGTCGACGCTCGCGCGCATGGCGGACAACCTGGAGATTGTTCGAGTTGGACGCGGACGCTACCGAGCCGCGAAGGGCGCACACGCGAAGGAAGCGAATGGCGCCGTTCCGCATGGGGAGGGCGGAACCATCCAGTAGCCCATAAGGCTAGAGGCCGGTCGCGGGGGTAGGAGCCCGCGGCCGACCTCCGGGATGAAAAGGACGCCCGAGCCCGTGTAGGAGCCCTTGCGACCCACCACAACCCGAGCGTGTCATACGTACGGGGGATCGTCAATGGCTCCCAAGCCTTGGAAGGCGTTCGTGGAGTCGTTGATCATGCACAAGGAACCGATGGGGCCGTGCCCCGAGGGATACGAGGACATCTGCGTTGCGTCATACTTCCACAAGGGCCTGGGTCGCCGGGTTTTCGCGTGGCAGTACGGCAAGCGCTGCTTCGTCCTCCGGGTGAAGCAGCGGACGGAAGGGACCCCCGGGGCGTAGCCGAAGGGTCTCGCTTCGGTTCGCGCTGAGCCCTGACTGATAGGCGCCTCGCCAGGGGCGCGGATGGGGACAGAAGCCCCGCCACGGTCCTCGTGGCGGGGCTTTCTGTTTCGGGGAGCCAAGTTGCAGGTCTGCAACGCGGTCCTTTCATCCGCGGCGGTGGATCCACGTTTCTCCAGGCCTGGATGTTGTAACCCGTTGCAACGTCGCCAGCGGGTTGGCGCTTAAGTCAGCGAGCGGTCGGGCCGTGCGTCCGGTCCGGCTGGGGCGTGTCTACTCGTCGGGTTGGACGTACAGCCGGCTCAGGGCGTCGAGCACCTGGATCGCGCCTAGCGTCTGCTATTTTCAGGTGCCGGACACGCGATCTGGGAGAGCCGCTATCCCGGACACCACCGCTCAGCTGCCTCGCCGGGACCGGCTCCGGTCCCTCGGGCCATGCTCAGCTACCCCCGAGAGACCGGATCCGGTTCCTCGGGCCATGCTCAGCTGCCCTGCGGAGCCCGGATTCGGTTCCTCACGCCATGCTCAGCTACCCCCGAGAGACCGGATCCGGTTCCCCAGGCCATGCTCAGCTGCCCCGCGGAGACCGGACCCGGTTCCTCACGCCATGCTCAGCTACCCCCGAGAGACCGGATCCGGTCCCTCGGGCATGCTCAGCTGTCCCGCCGAGACCGGATCCGGTCGCTCAGGCCAAGCTCAACCATCCCGGCAGACCGGCTCCGGTCGCGGCAGGCAGCTCCGCTGCCCGAAGGACTGGAAGCGCCAGTCCCCAGGCCATGCCCAGCTGCCCCGGCGAGCGCCGAGCGCCGCGGCGGCGCCGGAGAAGGCGCCCCCTCACAAAACCAGGGAACGCGACCGAAGCAAGGCGCAGATCAGCGCAGGACCCCGCGCCCCCTACTGCCCGCCGGGCACGCAGATCGCCGTCGCCGAGCCGGCGCCCATGCACGAGAAGCCCGCCGCGCAGTCGGTGTTCGCGGCGCAGGGGAAGGCGCACTTGCCCACGGCCGTGTTGCACTTGTGCGTGCCGCAGACCATGTCGTTCGTACACGGGAGCGCGAGCGGGCTCGGCTGCGCCGTCGTCGCCGGAGCGGTCGTGCCCGGTTGCTGGTACTGCCCAGGCTGCTGGTATTGCCCCGGCTGCTGATACTGCCCCGGCTGCTGATACTGCCCCGGCTGCTGGTACTGCCCCGGCTGCTGGTACTGCCCGGGCTGCTGGTACCCAGGCTGCTGGTTGTAGGCGTTGTACTGCTGGCTCGACGGATCCTCGGCCTCGCTGCCACGGCACGCGGAGGACAGGAGCCCGAGGCCTCCGAGAGCAACGACGACCGCCGCGGCAGAGCGCACGCTGGTGAACCACATGGATCGCTTCATCAAGGTCTCCCGCAGATGCGGGGCTTTCCCCGCGTGAGCAGCGGGCCGGTACCGACCCGCCGCTGAGTCTGAGCCCCGGCCCCCGGAGGAGCAACGGCAGGCCCTTCGCCGGCGAGCGCCGCGTCGCGGGCCCGCTGGACGCGAGCGTAACCCCGGTCGGCGACCACGCGCCCCCCAAAATGAAGGCGCCACCGCGCGCTCACCGCGGCGCAGCATCCTTGCAGCAACGAAACCCCTGCTCGTAGCCGTAATCCTCTTCCTTGTGGAACCCCACCGTCGGGCGGCATCGGCCGCGCATCGGGCCCCACCAGCCGCCCTTGAGCCCGCTCCGCTCCGGGGACTTGCGGCCCGGCCGCACGACCCACTCGTTGATGTTGCCGTTGAGGTCGTAGACGCCGAACGGCGACACGCACGCCGGCATCGAGCCGGCCGGGACGCGCTGATCGAGCCGCTCGAGCTCCGCCTTGCACTTGGGGTGCCGCATGCACCGCTCGTAACGGTAGAGCGCCAGCTCGCGCTGGCGGAACGGCCGGTCGATGTTGCACTTCGTCGCGTCGCGCACGAACCCGTACGTGTACGGGAGCATCTCCTCACCCTCGCAGGCGAAGTTGAACTCGTCCTCGGTGCAGAGGCGCTTGCCGACGCCCTCGCACGCCTTGACCGCCTCGCGCCACGAGACGAGCAGCGCAGGGAGCTCGCCCTTCTTGTTGGGCCACTCGTACCGGTCGACGCAGTAACGCATCGGCGCGCGCTTCTTCGAGAGGCACGCGGTCGGCTGCTTGTACTCGAGGCAGCGCTCGCTGACGCTTGTCGAGCCCTCCACCTCGCCGTACGGGTTCGCCCGCCGCGCCTGGTCCTTCTCGAACTCCTTGTGGTGCTTGAGGCAGATCTGCTCGACGAGGGGGCAGTAGTCGCCGTCGACGAGGACCATGTCGTCCGGACACCCCGCCGAGCTGCCAGGCAGCCCGGCGTCCGACACGCCGCCGTCGGGCGACGCCGCCGCTGCCGCGCCATCGAGGGCCGCGACGGCGTCGGGCAGCCCCGCGGCGTCGGACAGCCCCGCGGCGTCGGGCAGCCCCGCGGCGTCGGACAGCCCTGCGGCGTCGGACAGCGTCGCGGCGTCGGACAGCTCCGCGGCGTCCGGCGGCTCCGCGGCGGCGCCGTCGGGTGGCGCGGGCTCGGCGGGCGCCGCCGCGCGGGCGCTCGCGGGCGCCGCGGCGTCGGTCGCGGCGGGCTCGCGGCGATCGCAGCCGAGGATCGCGGCCGCGAGGCCGCACAGCAGGACGAGGCCCCCCGCGCAGCGCCGGCAGAGGGCCCTGCGCCGCCGGCGCGGGGCGGCCGGCGGCGCGATGCGGCGGGGGCGCCGGCTCATCGGCCGGGGGCGGGGATGACCTTGAGCGGCACCCGGGTGCCGCCGCGCTCCACCTCGATCACGACCTCGCGGCCCGGCTCGAGCTCGCCGAGCGCGAACATGAAGTCGTGGATGTTGGTGATCGCGTGGGCGCCGATGCGCACGATCACGTCCCCCGCCTGCATCCCGGCGCGCGTGGCCGGCGCGTCGGGCCGCACGCCCGTGAGCTTCACGCCGGGCCCCTGGTACGCGTAGTCCGGCATCGTGCCGAGCGACGCGCGGAAGCCGCGGCGCATGCTGCGGTGAGGGTCGGCCGGCGGGTCGGTGAAGGCCATCCGCGCGTCGCGCTGCGCGAGGGCGAGCGCCATCCGCGCCGCGAGCACGGCGCAGCGCGAGACGCCCGCGGCGTCGATCTTGTCCGCCGTGTCGCTCGGCCGGTGGTAGTCCTCGTGGACGCCCGTGAACAGGAAGGCGACCGGGACGCGCGACGCGGTGAACGACGTGTGATCGCTCGCGCCGAACCCCT
The DNA here is from genome assembly GCF_051521425.1 of Sorangium sp. So ce834. Taxonomy (NCBI): domain Bacteria; kingdom Pseudomonadati; phylum Myxococcota; order Polyangiales; family Polyangiaceae; genus Sorangium; species Sorangium sp. So ce834. The sequence continues at coordinate 13,606,668 of NZ_CP150351.1, read as the reverse complement.
CGACGCCGAACTGGAGCGCGAGGCCGAGCCCGCGGGCGGCGCCGTCCACGATCGGCTTCCAGTCGGGCGAGGTGCCGAGGCCGTCGACGAGGAGCTTGTCCTCCCGCATCCGGCCGACCATGTCCGCGTTGATCATCGCCACGATGGACTTCGTCCCCTCGAGCGGCGCCGGCGGGTGATCGACGAAGTGGCGCGAGCCGAGGGTGCCGAGCTCCTCGGCGCCGAACGCGATGAACAGCAGGTTGCGGTCCGGCCGCGCGGGGAGCGCGGCGAACCGCCGCGCGACCTCCAGGAGCATCGCGGTCCCGGAGGCGTTGTCGTCGGCGCCCGGGTGCACCGCGTGCACGCCGGGCGCGCGCGAGTACGAGTTGCCCCCGTGGCCGAGGTGATCGTAGTGGGCGCCGATGACGACGTACTCGCCGGCGTGCGGTGAGCCATCCCGCGCCGGGAGCAGGCCGATCACGTTCCCCGCCTGCGCCATCCGCGGGGTGACCTTGGTCGTGATCTCGACGGTGGTGCCGGCGAGCGGCTTCGGCCCAGGGGCCTTCGCCGGGGCCTGCTTCGCGGCCGCGGGCTTCGCGGCGGCCTGCTTCGCGGCCTCGGGCTTCGCGGGCGGCGGAAGCCCCGCCGTCGGGAAGAGCGCCCGGGCCGCGGAGCGCGTGATCACCACGGCCGGGATGCCCATGCTCGCCGCGTCGTCCGACACCCGCGGGAGCTCGTCGCCCGCCGCGACGAGGATCACGCCGGCGGCCTTGTGCTCGCGGGCGGTGCGGAGCTTGTAGCGGACGCTGCCGAAGTCGCGGAGCGCGTCGGCCGGCCGCGAAGACGACCCGTGATGCGGATCCGCGTGCGCTGCGCCATGCGGGTCGGCGTGCGCCGCGCCGCCGTGCGGGTCTGCCTTCGCCGCGCCGCCGTGCGGATCTGCCTTCGCCGCGCCGCCGTGCGGATCTGCCTTCGCCGCGCCGCCGTGCGGATCTGCCTTCGCCGCCCCCGCCTGCGGCGCCGCCTCCGCGCCGTCGCCCAGCGTGGGCACGCCGTCGAGCACGACCGCGATCTTCCCCTCGATGTCGCGGCCGCCGTAGTCGTCCCAGGAGAGCGCCGGCGCGGTCACGCCGTGGCCCACGAGCACCGCCGCCCCCGAGGCCGTGCCGCTCGCGCTCCCGTCGGCCGTGACCAGCTTGCCGGCCTCGACGCTCTGCTTCCGGCCCGCGCGCTGCACCGCGAGCGCCGCAGGCGCCACGTCGGCGCCCACCCGCGCGTCGAACACCTGCAGGTACGCGTTCGCGTCGCCCCCCTGCCCGCCCAGCGGCGAGAGCTTGAGCTCGTCGAACCTGCGCGCGATGAACTCGGCCGCGAGCTCGGCGCCCGGCTCGCCGGTGGCGCGCCCCGCGAGCTCGGGCGACGCGAGGTACGCGACGTCCGCCTTGATCCGCGCCTCCGCGGCGGGGTCGAGATCGATCGAGGCCGGCGCGGCGGGCGCCGCGGCGGCGGCCGGCGACGAGGCCGGCGGCGCGGCCGCCTCGCGGGGCGGCGCGGCCGGAGGCGCGCACGCCCCGAGCGCGGCGAGCAGCCCCGCGACGAGGCCCGGGCGGAGCCCCGCCGCGCGCGGCGCGCGCGCCGCGGCGCGCCCGGCGGTCACCACGGCGCGGCCTTCTGCGCCGCGCGGACCAGCTCGAGCGCACGGCGCCCGATGTACTCCTCCACGTCGGCCGGCGCGATGTGCCTGTCCTTCGCGAAGTCGAACTCGCGCGGCTTGCCGTCGCCGAAGGTGACCCGGACGATCGCCGACTCCCGCAGGAGCTCGAGCGCCAAGCTGAACTCGCCGAGCGCGAGCCGATGCTTGTCCGGCTCCTGCGAGAGCGCGACCGGCTGCCCCTTGTCCTGCAGCCTCTCGTGCGCGAACTTCAGCGACTCGGCCCCCTGCGACACGGCCGACTCCGCGGCCGCGAGCGCCTCGGCGACCCGCTTCTTGTGCCGCGCGAGCTCCTCCGACTCGCGCTCCGCCTTCGATTTCACGGCCTCGATGAGCTCATCACGCCAGGTAGCCACAGTGCACCTCGGCGCGAACACTCTTCCGAAACGCGCGCTTTGTCCAGCCCGACACGCGCCGGCCGCCCGTCGTCCGGCCCGCCCGACGCGCCGGGCGCGGGCTCGCCCGCGCAACCTCGACAAAAACAGGAAGCCCGGGATCCCCGGGGAGGACGGCCTCCCTCGAGAGCTCCCGGGCCCCTCGCCCGATCGCGCAGGCGCGCGCCGCTACTGCACGTCGGCGCCCCCGGCCTTGGCCGGGGCGAGCGCGCTCAGGTCCTCGGCCACGGTGGCCTTCGGGTTCATGAGCTCGTGGAACGCGCGCTTCGCGAGCGCGCCGGTGTCGCCCGGCTCGTGCCGCAGGGCCATGAGCGCGCCCTTCTCCTTCATGAACTTGAGCGTCTCGATCGCGCCCTTCTTCTGCTCGCCGTCGCCGCTCTTGGCCGCCTGGTAGAGCCGGTGGCGCAGGACGACGCGCGTCTCGGAGTGCGGGCCGTTGTCGTACTTCAGGTTGTCGAACTGGGCCTGGAGCCGCTGCCGCGCCCACTCCTGCGGCGCGTCCGCGACCTTCACCCGCGTGACCGCCTCGGCGTTCGCGACGTACCGGTAGAGGTTGCCGCGCTTGAAGTCCTCGTCCGACCAGTAGCCGAACGCGCGGTAGTAGTGGTCCTTGAGGTCGTCGAGCGCGCCCTTGTCGAAGTCGGCGTACATCGCGACCGTCCGCGCCGCGGTGTCGCTCGTGCCGCCGAGGATGAGCGAGAGCGCCGCGGCGTTCCGGACCTCGACGTCCTTGAGCTTCTCGAAGAGCTGGCCCTGCGCCGCCTCGTCGAAGCCGCCGATGCCGATGGCGCGCGCGATGGCCATGCGCACCCCGGGCTCGACGTCGGCCGTGAGCAGCGGGACGAGCTCGCCGGCGGCCCCGGGCACCGGCCGGAGCGCGAGCGCGGACGCGTAACAGGCGCCGATGAGCTGCTTGCGCGGCTCCTTCTTGCTCGCGAAATCCTTCGCCTTCTTCGCCACCTCGACCATCGTCTTGTCGTCGGCGCACCAGGCGAGCGCCTCGCACGCGGCCTGGCGGGCCTCCTCGTGCCACGTCTCGTCCTCGATGAGCTTCGTCAGCGGCTCCACCGCGCGCGGGTCGCCCCACTCGGCGAGCCCCTGCGCCGAGCCGTAGGCGACCGCGCGCAGCGCCATGCCGAGCATCGCGAGCCCCGCGCCCTGGAGCCCGTCCTGGGTGATGTCCATCTTCGGGTCCTTCTTCCGCTTGAACTGCTCGAGCAGCCGCGGGAAGGAGGGCTCGTCCTTCATGCGCCCGATGTACCGGAGCGCGCTCTGCGCGGTCTCGAACGCCGCCGGGAACGGCGGCATCTGCCCCTCCTTCGGGAGCGGGTCCGTCGGGAAGGCCCAGTCGCGCATGTCCTTCAGGATCTTCTCGGAGCGGATCGTGGCGAGGAAGCGCAGGCCGTTCGCGTGCGGCTGCGGGCGATCCTTGAGCCACAGGATGACCGGCGACTCGGCCGCGGCCTTGAGCTCGGCGGCCTTGTCCGCGTGGATCACGGCGAGGTCGGCGAGCATGCGGGCGCCGACGACGCGCGGCAGGTCGGTGCGCGACAGGTGCCCGCCCTCGTCCGCCTCCCAGAACTTCTCGAGCTTGTAGAGCTTGAGCGGGTCGGCCAGCATCCGCTCGCCGATGTACTTGGCGCCGCGGATGTCGCCGATCTCGGCGAGCCGCGTCCCCGCCTCGCCCTGCCAGTGCAGCGGCGGCTTCTTCGCCTCGATCCACTTCACGAGCGGGTCGGCCGCGCGCGGATCGGCGAGCTCGCGCAGCATCTCCATGATCTGCTTGGTCTGGAACCAGGTCGTCTCCTCGGGATCCGACTTCACGCTGTCGAGCGCGAGGACGAGCCCCTCGCCGCCGATGCCGTCGCGCAGCGCCTCGAGGAAGCGCTGGCGGTTCTCCTTGTCGGCGTTCGTGAGCGCCTCGAGGAGCGGGGCGCGCGCGGTCTCGTCGCCGATGCGCCCGAGGCCGTTCGCGGCCTCGCGCGCGACCTCGACGTCCTTGTCCTTCACGAGCGTGATCAGCGTGCTCGTCCACTTGGGCTCGGCGTTGCGCGACAGGACCGTCGCGACGAGCTGCCGCACCGACGAGCTCTCGTCGCTCGCGAGCTTCGCGAGCTCGTCGAGCGGCACGAGGCCGGCGAGCTTCTCGGGGTCGAAGGCGATGCCGCCGCCGAGCCGCTCGACCTTCGAGAGGAACCCCTTGCGGTACTGGTCCATCGCGTCCTTGAACGCGGCCGGCTCCTTGAGCTCGACGAGGGCCCAGACGAGCTGGGGCCGGTCGCTCTCGTCCGCGACCTTGAGCGCCTCGAGCAGCGCGGGCTTGGCGCCGTCGGCCTTGGGCGAGCCGTAGTAGGCGAGCACCTGCGCGGCGACGCCCTTCACGCGGTGGTCCTGGAGCGAGAGCGCCGTCGTCGCGTGCGTGACGCCCTCGGGGTCGCCGGCCCACGCGAGCTGCATGAGCGCCTCCTGCTGGAGCGAGGGCTCGGCGTTGGAGGCGGCCCACTTCCGCCAGAGGGGCAGCTGGTCCTTCTTCGGCAGGACGAAGATGTTCTTCTTCTCCTTGGAGATGGCGTCGACCGTCATCTTCTGGCTGTCCTGCTTGACGCCGAACCAGATGGCGCCCGCGGCGCCGAGCGCGAGGAGGAGGCCGACCACGATCGACACCGGGCTGAACCGGCCGCGCTTGAAGTTGCCGTCGTCCGCGAAGCCGCCGCCGGCGGGCGCCGGCGGGGCTCCGGGCAGATCGTTGTCATCGGGGGGCCACTTGGCCGCCCGCTTGGCCGGGGGGAGCCCGGGCGGCGGGCGCCGCCCGCGGGGCCCCGCGGGATTTTCTCGTGAAAGATTCGGACGATCCAGCATGGTTCCTCCAGCGCGCGGGCGACGACGTGACCCGGACGGCGGTGGCAGCGCGCGGCGAGCCGCGCTGCGCCCCGACCCCCACCGGCGGCGGCGGCGGCGTCGCGCGGCTCGCCGCGCTGCGCCCCCGACCCCGGGCCAGGCGGCGCAGCGCCTGGCCGGTCGAGGCGCCGGACCGTACCAGAGCCGCTCGGACGTAGGCCCAAAGATTTGCTATGAAGCCCAGGGCCCCGTATGGCCGAACCCGAGTCCAATTCCGGTAAGATTCTCTACCCTGCAGTCGCGGTGCTCATCGCCCTGAGCGCGCTCTTCGGCCTTGCGATCCTGCCGCGACTTGCGCCTGGGGTCGGGGGCATGGTCGGCGCGGTGGCCCCCGACGTGACGCTGCCGGTCGCGGCCAACGGCGAGCCCGGCGCGCGCATGCAGCTCGCCGAGCTCAAGGGCCAGCCGGTGATCCTCGACTTCTGGGCCACCTGGTGCGGCCCCTGCGCGGTCCAGGCGCCGATCCTCGACCGGATCGCGCGCCGGTACGAGAAGAAGGGGCTCGTGGTGCTCGGCGTCAACGTGGACGACCCGCCCCACGTGGCCAGCCAATACGCCCTCAAGAAGGGCCTCTCGTATCCGATCCTCATCGACGACGCCAAGGAGGCGTCGGTCCGGTACGGGGTGGACAAGCTGCCGAGCCTCGTCGTCATCGACCGGCAGGGGAACGTCGCGGCGTACCTGACCGGCATCGTCGACGAGGCGAGCCTCTCCGAGATCGTCGCGGCGACCCTCTGACCTCGCTCCACGTGTCACGGCCCTCCCGAACCTCGCGCGTCGCGCTCGCGGCGCTCACCGCGGCCTCGGCCGCCTGCTCCCGCGGCGAGCCCGATCGCGGCCCCGGCGACGCCGCCGCGCCGGCGGCCAGCGCCTCGGCGCCCTCGGCGGGCCCCGCGGCCTCCGGCCCGGGGGGCGCGGCCCCGCCGGCCGCTGGGTCTGCCGGCGCGGCTGGGTCTGCCGGCGCGCCTCCGGCGGCCGGGGGTCCTGCCGGCGCGCCTCCGGCGGACGGGGGCGAGGCGCCGCCGCCGGCCGGGGATCCGATGGCGATCCACTACGAGGCGCGCGAGGACCTGGTGCGGCTCTTCTCGCTGAAGGAGCTCACGCCGCGGGAGCGCAGGTTCAAGAACCCCGAGCTCTTCCTGGAGAAGAACTTCGGCGGCGGCGGGCCGGGGCGCATCAACCAGGGCAACAGGGCGCTCGCGCGGCACACGCGCTCGAAGGAGCAGTGCCTCGAGGGGCTGCGCGGCGTGGTCCTCCAGACAGAGGAGCAGCGCGCCCGCTGCGGCGGCCACGAGAACATGGTGCCCGTCTTCAAGACCGTGCGGGGGAAGGCGAGGCCGGCCGAGTTCTGCATCGACGTCTTCGAGTTCCCCAACAAGCCGTGCGAGCTGCCGATGGTGTGGGCGAGCCCGACGCAGGCGGCGGCCATGTGCAGCCTCCAGGGCAAGCGCCTCTGCACCGAGGACGAGTGGAGCCTCGCGTGCCGCGGCGATCCGGAGGGCGGCGCGCCGCGGACGTACGCCTACGGCGACGAGCTCGACCTCGCCGTCTGCCACACGCAGACGCGGCACCGCGACATCGACGGCAAGCCCTGCGACGCCGACACGGCGCGCTCCGCCTACGAGACGTGCGCGACCGACACCGAGCCGGCGGGCGCCTACCCCGCGTGCCGCTCCCGGTTCGGGGTCTTCGATCAGCACGGCAACGTGGCCGAGATCATGACCCGCCGCGACCGGGACGACGGCAAGCTGTACAGCCAGCTCAAGGGGAGCGCCTGGTTCTACGTCGAGGTCGCCCGCGCGCACGACGCCCCCCGGCCGAAGGGGCAGGAGACGTATCCCGATCACTGCTCCTTCAGCCCGCGCTGGCACGTGGAGCCGATGGAGAACGCCTGGCACGTGAATTACCACCTCGGGTTCAGGTGCTGTAAGACGGTCCACTGACGCGCCCGGGCGCCGCGGCGGGGCTCTTTTCGCGCTCACGCGGCGTCTCTCCTCTCGGGAGAGCGCGATCGTCTCGCTGTCCGTATCCACGGGATGAAGGGAGCCAGTCTCCTCGTGCGGCTCGGGGGGCCTCCGCCTCGGGGAGGAGGCGCCCGCCTGCGACCGAGGCGCGCGGCTGGATCGCGCCTGCGCCGAGGGGTACCCTTGCGCCTCGATGCAGGCGCTGGCTCAGCACGCGCGGATCGCGCGCGGCACGTCGGGTGAGAGCCGCTGGGAGATGGCGACTCGGCCCCCGGCGCCGCGCCTCCGCCCCTACATCCGCGACTACGGCGGTTACAAGGAGGAGACGCCTGGGCCGCTGCGGCGGGTCGAGTTCCCGATGCCGCAGGTCGTCGTCATCATCGAGTTCGGGCCGCCGGTGCGCGTGTTCGACGCCGGGAGCGATCGCCGCCACGCGTCGTACCCGGGCGGCTTCGTCGCGGGGCTCGACGACACCTTCACGATCACCGAGCACGACGGGCTCCAGCGCGGGATCCAGGTGAACCTCACCCCTATCGGGGCGCGGCTCTTCTTCGGCGTGCCGATGGCGGAGCTCACCGGGCGCGTGATCTCCGCGCGCGATCTGCTGCCGCGCGAGCACGCCCGCCTGGCCGAGCGCCTCGAGGAGCTCCCCACCTGGGACGCGCGCTTCGACCTGATCGAGCGCGCGCTCGGCGAGCGCGTCGACGAGGCGCGGCACGCGCTCGGCGTGGTGCCGTGGGCGCTCCGGCGGATCGAGGAGCGCGGGGGCGCGGTCGACATGCGGGCGCTCGCGCGCGAGCTCGGCTACAGCCACAAGCACGTGATCGACCTGTTCCGCGAGCACGTCGGCGTCCCCCCCAAGCTCCTCGCCCGCCTCGTGCGCTTCGAACGGCTTGTGCGGCACCTCAAGGCGGGCGCCTCGGGGACGTGGGCCGAGCTCGCGCAGCGGTTCGGCTACTACGACCAGGCGCACCTCGCGCGGGACGTGAAGCAGTTCACCGGGACGACCCCGACCCGGGCGCGCGCCGCGCTGATCGAACTCTCCGGCATCAGCCCCTGATCCCTTGTCGCCCCAACGAGGAGGCAGCCGTCCGGCCGCGCGGAGGACGCAGCGGATCGGCGGTTCCATCGCGACGGCCTCTCGAAGATCCGTCGCGTAATTCGATCCACAAGCACACCCGCTTCTTCAAGGTCGTGCCGCCGGAAGACATGGCATTCGCCGTAGAATTTTCGTACAAGTGAAGAGGGCATGGCCGACAAACATCGTTTCGTTCCAGAGTGCATCGATCTTCTCTGGACCGACGCCGCGCTCGGCCCGTGCACCGCGACCTCGCGCAACCAGATCCGATCCAGTTGTCGGTCGTACCGTGATGTCGCCCGTGTGTTACCGATCGTAGCGCGATGTCGTCCGCGTGTTACCGATCGTAGCGCCACGTCGCCGGACGAGGTCCCCCGCGCGCTGCCGGCCGTGAAACGTGTATTCCCTCGACGCCTCGCATGGTATCCTCCCGGCGAGATCAGCAGATGGCGCGTGCGCTGCGCAGCGGGCATTTCGACGCATGGCGGCGCGGCGCTCGCCTCATCGAAGAGGCCGGAGCCGACGGGTCATTCCCACGAATGCGCTCGCTTCCGGATGACGGCGCGTTCAACGCGACCATCGTGAGGACGGGATTTCGATCACACGGAAGCTGATCGAAATGCCTTCCGCCGGGAATGCACCTGCGGTCGCGCTGCGCGGTGTCTCCGACGAAGGAAAGCGCAGCACGACCGTTTCGAGCATGACCATGCCGAGCCCCTTAGACTCAGCGAGGCCCACCATGTCCTGTCGACTGAAATACTCCAAGCTGCTCACTGCAACCGCCATTCTCCCCCTGCTCGTCGCGTGCGGCTCGAGCGATGACACGGGGAACGCCGGCGGCGGCGGCAACGACACCGCGACCAGCAGCGGCGGGTCGCCCGGCAGCACGTCGTCCACGAGCGGCGCCGGTGGGCCTGGCTCCGGCGGCGGGGGCCCGGGGCCGAGCAGCTCGAGCGCCGGCGGCTCGGATCCGGTGGGCGGCACCACGAGCGGCACCGGCGGCTCCACGCCGGGCGAGGACACGGAGCTGACCGGCGTCGAGATGCCCGGCGAGGCTTGCCCCGTCCCCAACATGCCCGCCTTCGACGCGTTGCCGACGTATGAGAAGCTGCACGATCCCTTCACCATGATGGATGGCACGAAGGTGACGACCCGGGCGCAGTGGGTTTGCCGCCATCGGGAGATCCGCGAGATGGTCCTGCACTACGAGACCGGCCCGAAGGAGATCAAGAAGGCCACCGTCTCGGGCAGCATGGCGGGCGACAAGCTGACGATCAACGTGACCGGCGGCGCGCAGGACGTCTCGTTCACCGTGAGCATCTCCCTGCCCAGCACCGGGACAGCCCCCTACCCTGCGCTGATCGGGCTCTCCGGCGGCTCTCTCAACAACAACCGGCTGAAGCAGATGGGCGTTGCGATCATCAACTACGATCACAACGGTGTGCAGCCGGAAGGGGACCGGAGCAAAGGCATCTTCTCCAAGTTCCATGGGAGCGCGGAGAGCGGCGCCCTGATCGCCTGGGCCTGGGGCGCGAGCCGCATCATCGATGCCCTCGAGTCCACGCCTGCAGCGCAGATCGATCCGACGCGGCTCGCCATCACGGGCTGCTCGCGCAACGGCAAGGGCGCGCTCATGGTCGGCGCCATGGATTCGCGCTTCGCGCTGACCATCCCGCAGGAGTCCGGCTCTGGCGGCGTGGCGGCGTGGCGGGTCTCGGAGGTCGACAACATGGGCCGGACCAGCGGCGGCGTCCAGAACCTGAGCAGGACGTACAGCGAGCAGCAGTGGTTCAGCAAGGCGATCGAGCCGTTCGGCCGCGCGGTGACCAAGCTCCCGCTCGATCACCACGAGCTGGTCGGCATGGTGGCGCCCCGTGGGCTCCTGATCCTCGGAAACCTCAACTACGAGTGGCTGAGCACGAACAACGCAGACCAGGCCGGCGGCGCCGCCCGGATGATCTACGAGGCGCTCGGCGCGAAGGAGAACATCGGGTACGTCGACAGCGGGCACAACCACTGCGGGCAGGACTACGCGAACGGCGAGCAGGACGCGATCGAGGCCTTCGTCAAGAAGTTCCTGCTCAAGGATGCGAGCGCGAACACCAACGTCTGGAAGCCGAAGAACGAGCTCGACAAGGCCAAGTGGGTGGAGTGGACGGCCCCGGCGATCCCCTGACGGCGAGCCCCCAAGGGAGAGACGGCCCCGGTCCCTGGCCTCTCCCCGGCGGCGGCGCAGCGCGGCGCGGCCGACGCGCCGCCGGGCGACCCGGCAGGGGCCGAGGTAAAATCTTTACAATACCCCCGGCGTCGCGCTCCCCAAGGTAGGCCCCGAAGGAGCGAACACCATGTCGAGCGGGTCTCCCACGAATCTGCCCCCTGCGTTCCGCCTCAACCAGATGATCATGAGCCTCTGGGTGCCGCAGGTCGTCCACGCGGCCGCGGAGCTCGGCGTCGCGGACGTCCTCGCCGAGGGGCCGCTCCCGAGCAGCGCGGTCGCGGCGCGGCTCGGCACGCACCCCGACGCGACGGAGCGCCTGCTCCGGGCCCTCGTCACGCTCGAGCTGCTCGCCCCCCGCGGGGACCGCTTCGAGCTCACCGAGATGGGGCGATGCCTCGAGACGAGCTCCCCGAGCTCGCGGCGCGCGTGGTCCCGGCTCATGGGCGGGCCGGGCGTGTGGAAGGCCTGGGGCCGCTTGACCGACTGCGTCCGCACCGGCCGGATGGCGTGGGGCGCCGGAGACGCGGCGGCGCCGTCCGGGACCGAGCACTTCGACGAGATGGGGCGCGACCCGGCCGCCGCCGCGATCTTCCACCAGGCGATGGTGGAGCTCACCCGCGGGGTCGCGCCCGGCATCGTCGAGGCCGCGGATCTGCGGGGCGCGCGCCGGGTGGTCGACGTGGGCGGCGGCTACGGCGCGCTGCTCTGCGCGATCCTGGAGGCCCACCCCGGCGTGGAGGGGGTCGTCTTCGATCTCGAGCACGCGCGCGCGGGGGCGCTCCAGCTGTTCGCGTCGCGCGGCGTCGCCGCCCGCGCCTCGTTCGTCGCGGGGAGCTGCTTCGACGCGGCGCCGCCGGCCGCCGACGTCTACGTGCTCAAGAGCGTGATCCACGACTGGGACGACGCGCGGAGCCTGACGATCCTGGGCAAGTGCCGCGAGGCGATGGACGGCGCGGCGCGCCTGCTCGTCGTGGAGCCGCCCGCCCCCGCACAGCGCGGGAACGCGGCGCTGGAGTGGGTCCTCACGTTCAGCGACATCAACATGCTCGTGAACACGGGCGGGCGCGAGCGCACCGAGGCCGAGTACCGCGCGCTGCTCGAGGCCGCCGGGCTCTCCGTGAAGGGCGTGCGCGAGACGCCGAGCTTCTACCGGATCTTCGAGGCGGCGCGGGCCTGAGATAACTTCACGAGAGCGACCCTTCCCCTTGCCGAGGTGCACCGCCGTGGTCTCTTCCGACGAACTTCGAAAGCTCGCGATGTCGCTGCCCGAGGCCGAGGAGCAGGACCACTTCGGCAAGCCGTCGTTCCGCGTGCGGGGGAAGATCTTCGCCACCCACTGGGTGGAGCAGGAGCAGGCGGTCCTGAAGCTGTCGCTGGAGGAGCAGGACAGCCTGGTGCAGGCGCAGCCCGACGTCTTCTCGGTGACGCCGTGGGGACACCAGGGCTGGACGCGGGTGGAGCTCCGTCGCGTCGACCCGGCGCTCCTGGAGGAGCTGCTCGTGGGGGCGTGGCGCCGCGTGGCGCCGAAGCGCGTGGTCGCGCAGCGGGACGCGGGCCGGAACGCGGAACCGGCGGCGCCGCCGGGGGCTCCCTCACGTCCGCGGAGACGCCAGCGCGCGACGTGACGGGCGCCGGGACGCGCGGCCCGGAGAGCGCCTCGGCCGCGCGCGGCGATCCCGACGCCGGAGGGCGCTGTCTTTTTTTTCTGATGGGGAAGGAAAAATCGATCGAGGTCGTAGTATGTTCACGCGCCGCGCGCCTGACCGGTCGACGATTCAGCCCGTTCGCATCCTTCGACGGAGCCGTCCTCCAGCGCCGCGCGGACTCTCAGGTGAACATTCTCGATGATGGAGCGCTCGATGACACGGATGAAGCTTCTTGGAATGCTGATGGTCGGACTCGCGCTCGTTGCGTGCGGCGATGATGGCGAGGAGGGCAATTCGGGCCCCGGCGGCACCAGCAGCACCAGCGGCACCGGCGGCGCGGACGGCACCGGCGGCAACGGCGGCACGGACGGCACCGGCGGCAACGGCGGCACGGACGGCACCGGCGGCAACGGCGGCGAGACCGGGGGCGACCTCGACGACAAGCAGCTCGGCGACCTGACGGACGCGGAAGCGCAGGCGGTGTGCGACGCGCTCGCCGCCTCGGCCGCGGACATCACGAAGGAGGACGGGTGCGAGCTCTTCGGCTTGATCGCCGCCGCCACGCCCGGCTCCGGCCTCGACTGCGAGACCGCCAAGGAACAGTGTATGAACGAGCCCGAGGAGCCTGCGGAAGAGGGGATGTGCCCCACGGAGGACTTCGCGGGGTGCACCGCCACGGTCGCCGAGTTCAAGGCCTGCACGAACCGCCAGCTCGAGACCGTCAAGGCGCTCACGTGCGAGTCGGACCTCGCGTCCGTCGAGACGCCTCCGGAGTGCGAGGCCATCGGCGAGAAGTGTCCGGAGCTCGCCGGAGGCGGGGACACCGGCGGCGAGGAGCCCTGAGGCTTCCCGCTCGCCCGCTACCGGTCGATCTCGGGCGCCACGACGTCGAAGCTGGCGATGAGCGCCACGAGATCGGCCAGGAATAGCCCCGGGCTCTTCGCCTCGATCATCGCCATCGCGGTGAAGCTCCCGGTCCGGAACCGCGCCCGGTACGCCTCCTCCGCGCCCCGCCCGATCACGTAACACCCCATGTCGCCGCGGGCGCTCTCGATCCGCGCGTAGGCCTCGCCGTCGGGCCTCATCTTCTTGGGCAGCTTGCCCAGGATGTCGTCCTCCGGGTGCTCGTCGACCTTGTCGAGCGCCTGGCGGAGGATCTTCGCCGACTCGCGGCACTCCTCGACCCGCACGTAGAACCGGTCCCAGCAGTCGCCCATGGCGCCGTAGCGCCCGCGGCCCACGGGGACGTCGAACTCGAGCTCCGGGTACACCGAGTAGCCGTCTTCCTTGCGGAGATCCCATCTCACGCCGGACGCGCGCAGGTTGGGGCCGACGAGCCCCCAGTCCTTCGCCTCCTCGGCCGTCACCACGGCGACGTTGGCGAGCCGCTTGATGAAGATGTCGTTCAGGCTGATGAGCCGGTCGAACTCGACCATGATCGGCTCGAAGCGGTCGAGCCACCGCCTCACCTTGTCGGCCCACCCCTTCGGCATGTCGAACGAGACGCCGCCGATGCGGTGGTAGTTGAAGGTGAGCCGCGCGCCGCACAGCTCCTCGATGAAATCGTTGATGTGCTCGCGCTCGCGCAGCGCCCACGGGAAGGGGGTGACCGCGCCGACGTCCATGGCCATCGCGCCGAGCGCGATCATGTGGCTGCCGATCCGGTTGAGCTCGCAGGAGATGACGCGCAGGTACTGCGCCCGCTTCGGCACCTCGATGCCCATCAGCTTCTCGCAAGCGCTCGCCCAGGCCTCGTTGGCGAACATCGCCGCGACGTAATCGACGCGGTCGGTATAAGGCATGAAGCCGCTGTAGGTGCAGCGCTCGCCGATCTTCTCGATGCTCCGGTGCAGGTAGCCGACGTCCGGCACCGCCTTCCGGATGATCTCGCCGTCCGTCGAGATGACGAAGCGGAGCACCCCGTGGGTCGACGGGTGGTGAGGCCCCATGTTGAGGGTCATCTCGTCGTCGAGGTCGCTCCCCGGGCCCGCGCCCCCGCGGTCGACGCTGAAGATGACCTGGCTCATGTCGCCTCCGCCTCCTTCTTCGGCAGCTTGATCTTGAAGAGCTCGACGGGGTTCGGCCGCTGCGTCGGGATGCCGTGGTATTCGGCCTTCTCCTGCCAGTCCTTGCGGAGCGGGTGCCCCTCCCAGTCGTCGGGCAGGAGCAGGCGCCGGAGGTCCGGGTGCCCCTCGAAGCGCACGCCGAGGAGGTCGAAGCACTCGCGCTCCTGCCAGTTCGCGGCCGACCACACGTCGACGAGCGTCGGCATCGCCGGGCTCTCCCGGTCGAGGAGCGCCTTGAGGACGACCCGGTGCTTCTTCGCGTACGAGTAGATGTGATAGACGACCGCGATCTTCTTGAGATCGGGGTAGTCGACCCCGGTGATGCACTCCAGGTAATCGAACTCGAGCTCCGGCGCCTCGCGCAGGTGCTGGCCCACGGCCTGGATCTTCTCCGGCGCGACCTGGAACCAGGCGTCGCGATCCTTCGCGGACACGGGGTGGAGGTCGAAGACCGCGTCTTCGCCGAGCTTCGCCTGGAGCGCCTGGAAGATCTCTTCGGGTGTCATGGGGTGCGGGACCGCGGAACGAGCATGGAACGAGGCAGAGAGGCGGCTCAGCCGCCCGTCGCGCCGCGGCGGCCGAGGGCCCGCTCGCTCTTGATCTTCTCCTGGATCTTCAGGAGCCCTTCGAGGAGCGCCTCGGGGCGCGGGGGGCAGCCGGGCACGTAGACGTCGACCGGGATGATCTGATCCACGCCCTTGCAGACCGAGTAGGCGTACTGGAAGAGGCCGCCGCAGTTCGAGCAGCTGCCCATGGAGATGACGTAGCGGGGCTCCGACATCTGGTCGTAGAGGCGCTTCACCCGGGTGGCCATCTTGTACGTCAGCGTCCCCGCGATGATGAAGAGATCGCTCGAGCGGGGGCTCGGCCGCGGGGCCGCGCCGAAGCGCTCGAGGTCGCCGCGGGGGCCGCCGGTCTGCATGAGCTCGATGGCGCAGCAGGCCAGGCCGAAGAGCATGTACCAGACGCTGTTCGACCGCCCCCAGTTGAGCAGCCAGTTCACCGTCTGGTCGACGCTCGTCGTGATGACGCCGCCGCCGTCGCTCTCGTACTTCGCCTCCCACCCGCGGGGCGGGGCCATCAGGTTCAGGTTCGATGTCATGACTCCGCACCTCCGTCGGCCACCGCGGCGCGCGCGCCGATCGCGGGCGCCGCCCCGGCCGGCGCGCCCTCGCCCGCCGCGCCCGCGATCGGCGCGCGCGCCCGAGACCGGCTGCTCACGTTCTGGGCCCCGCGCGGATCGCCCTTGATGGCGCGGATCCAGTTGAGATCGCCCTTCGCCCAGACGTAGGCGAAGCCGAGCATCAGGATGGCGACGAAGAGGAAGATCTCGATCAGCGCGAAGAGGCCGCTGCCCTGGTCCACCCAGCGCTTGAACACCGCCGCGACCGGGTAGATGAAGGCGATCTCGACGTCGAAGATGATGTAGACGAGCGCGATGATGTAAAACCGCGGGTTGAAGTTGAACCACGCGGGCCCGACGGGCGCCTCCCCGCACTCGTACGTCTCGACCTTCTCGGCGTACGGGTTGCTCGGGCGCAGCAGCTTCCCGAACAGCAGAGAGCCGAGGACGAAGCCGATCGCCACCAGGAAGAACGCGGCAACGCTGGCATATGCCATCAACATCGGACGGGACCTCGCTCGGCTCGCCCTCCCTCGCCCCGGGCGAGAGAGCGCCAGATCAGGGGCGGTATGTAGGTGAAAAGATGAAGCGCGGCAAGCCAGCAGACCCGGGAGCGAGCGCGCGCTGAGCCCGCCCCCTCGCGCGGTTTTTCGGGCGGCGCTGGGGCAGCGCGGGGTGAGGCGGCTCGCGGAGCCGCCGCTCGAAGCCCCTCGGAGCCGCTGCTCGGGATCGACAGGACGCGCCGCGCTGGGGTATCGGTCGGGCGTGGGTCTCGTGGACGTGGCTGTGCTCGCGGCCGTGGACGGGGCGGCGCAGGCGCTGCCCATCTCGGCCAGCGGGCACGCCGCGGCGGCGCGGCTCTGGCTCCGCGCGGCCGACGGCGACGCGTGGACCGCCGCCGCGCAGGCGCTCGCGGCGGCCGCGGCGCTCGCGGTCGCGGCGCGGCGGCGGCTCCTCCGCGCGCTCGGCGAGGGCGCCCGCGCGCTCGCGCGGCCGTCGCTCTTCCGGGCGTCGCCGCCGGCGCGCGACGCGGCGCTGCTCGCGCTGGGCGCCGCCGCGAGCCTCATCGTCGCGGCGGCGCTCCGGCCGTGCGTCGCGCTGTGGGGGCAGGAGCCGCTCGCGGTGGGGCTCGGCCTGCTCGCGACCGGCGCGGCGCTCGCGAGCACGGCGATCGCGCCGCGGCGCGACGGGCGCGGCGCGACCGACGCGCCGTCGCTCGTCGGGATGCTCGCGGTCGGCGCGGCGCACGGGGCCGCGGCGCTGCCGGGCGGGTCGCGCGTCGGGGCGGCGCTCGTGCTCCTGCTCTGGCTCGGCGTCCGGCCCGCGCGCGCCGTCGAGCTCGCGCTCGCGCTGAGCATCCCCGCGCTCGCCGCCGCGGCGCTCGCGGAGGCGCCCGCGCTCCGCGACGTGCCGCCCGGGGCGGACGCCGCGGCGCTGAGCCTGCTCGCCGCCTTCCTGAGCGCCCTTGCGGCGGCCGCCGCGCTCCGCGCGCTCGCCGAGCGGCGGCGCACGGGCGCGCTCGCGCTGTGGGTCGTCCCGCTCGGCCTCGCGATGGTGGCCTACGCGCACGCGCTGCCGGGCCCCGCCTGAGCGGCCCCCTGCCACGGCGCCGCGTCCCTGCGTTACCCTGCGGCGTGTAACCCTCGACGATCGCTCATGAGCTCGACCGAGACCCCCGTCCATGTCCTGATCCTCGCCGGCGGCGCGGGCACGCGCTTCTGGCCGGCGTCGCGCGCGGCGCGCCCGAAGCAGCTCCTGCCGCTGCTCGGCGGCGAGCCGCTCATCACCGCGACGGCGCGCCGGGTGCTCCCGCTGTGCGGAGGCGCCGGCTGGGAGCGCATCTGGATCGCGACCGGCCAGCACCTCCTTTCGCCCACGCGGGCCGCGCTGCCCGACGTCTCCGAGCGGCGCCTGCTCGTCGAGCCCGCGCCGCGCAACACGGCGCCGTGCATCGGCTGGGCGGCGGCGACCATCGCGCGCGAGGATCCCGAGGCGGTCGTGGTCGTGCTCCCGAGCGATCACCACATCGCCGACGTGCCGCGGTTCCTCGAGGTGCTGGAGGCCGCCGTCGCATCGGCCCGGGGCGGCGCGATCACGACGATCGGCATCCGCCCGACGCACCCGGAGACGGGCTTCGGCTACATCGAGGCGGAGAGCGCGGCCTCCGCCGGGAGCGCGGCGCCCGCGGGGCCCGCGTCACCCCGCCGGGTGCTGCGCTTCGTCGAGAAGCCGAGCCGCGAGCGCGCCGCGGAGTTCGTGGCGAGCGGCCGCTTCCTCTGGAACGCGGGGATGTTCATCTTCCGCGCAGGCGACATGCGGGCGGCGATCCGCGCCCACCTGCCGGCGCTCGCCGAGGGGCTCGACGAGATCGACCGCGCCGCCGCGCAGGGCGCCGCGGCCGAGGCGGAGGCGGTGCTGCGCGTGTTCCCGCGGCTGCCGGCCGTGAGCATCGATCACGGCGTGATGGAGCACGTCGCCGGGCTCGCGGTGGTGCCCGGCGATTTCGGCTGGAGCGACCTCGGCAGCTGGCAGAGCGCCTGGGAGCTCGCCGAGAAGGACGAGCGCGGCAACAGCGCGCCCGCGGGGTCGGTGCTCGTCGACGCGCAGGGCAACTACCTGGTCGATCTGCGCGCGCGCTCCGGCGGCGCGCCGGACGATGGCCGGGTGATCGCGCTCGTCGGCGTGGAGGGCCTCGTGGTGGTCGAGACCGACGACGCGCTCTTGATCGTGCCGCGCGACCGAGCGCAGGACGTGAAGCACGTGGTCGACGCCCTCAAGGCGCGGGGGCAGGGGCGGCACACCTGACGGCGCGTCGCCCGCCCTACTCGCGCGGCTCCCCCCGCCGCGCCACCGCCCGCGCGTAGAGCTCGCGCCGCGGGAGCCCGAGCTCGACCGACAGCTCCTCGGCGATGTGCTTCGCCCGCCTCCCCTGGGCGAGCTCGCGGTCGATGCGCGCGTCGAGCTCCTCGTCGCTCGGGCGCGCGCCCTCCGCGGCCGGCTCGGCGGGCGCGAGCACCAGCGTGATCTCGCCGAGCCACTCCCGCTCCAGCGCCGCGAGCTCCTCCACCGCGCCGCCCAGGATCTCCTCGTGCACCTTCGTCAGCTCGCGCGCGACGACCGCGCGCCGGCCGCGCATGCGCTCGGCCAGCTCGGCCAGCGTGTCGCGGAAGCGCCGCGGCGACTCGAACAGCACCACCGCCTCCGGCGTCGACGTGACGAGGGCCAGCGCCTCGCGCCGCTCGCGCCCACCGCGGGGCAAGAACCCCACGAAGCGGAAGCCCCCGGTCACGAGCCCCGACGCGCTCACCGCGGCCATCACCGCGCTCGGCCCCGGGATCGCCACGACGCGGGCCCCGGCGTCCCTGGCCGCGCGCACGAGCGCCGTCCCCGGATCGCTCACGACCGGCGTGCCGGCGTCGGTCATGAAGGCGATCGACTCGCCCGCCGCGAGCCGCGCGGCCGCCCGCGCGGCGTCCGCCTCGGAGGCGTGCGCGTCGAACCGGTCGACCGGCTTGCCCGCGACGCCGAGGTGGCCGAGCAGCGCGCGCGCGCGCCGCGTGTCCTCGGCGAGGATCCGGTCCGCCGCGCGCAGCGTCTCGACCGCGCGCAGCGTGACGTCGCCGAGGTTCCCGATCGGCGTCGCGACCACGTAGAGGCACCCGCGATCGCTCACCCCGCCCTGCTCGCCGCCGGTCGACAAGGCCTAGTCCGCTTCGACGGCGTCGCCGAGCTCCTCCTGCAGGTACGTCCGCAGCTTCGACTGGAGCCGCGCCTCGAGCTGGCGCACGCGCTCGCGCGAGATGCCGAACTCGTTGCCGAGCTCCTGGAGCGTGAGCGGATCCTCCGCGGCCATGCGCTTGTCGAAGATGATCACGTCCTTGCCCTTCAGCGTCTCGCGGAATTTCGAGAGCCGGTCGTGGACGAGCATGCCCATCTCGCTCGCCTCGAACGCGCTGTCCGGGCTCGCCCCCGACGAGACGAGCAGCTCGACGCGCGGGATCGTCCGGCCCTCGAGATCGCCGACCGGGGCGTCGAGCGACGCCTCGCCGCTGGCGAGGCGGCGGTCCATGTCGACCACCTCCTTCTCCTCGACCGACAGGCGCTTCGCGATCTCCGCCGCCGTCGGCTCGATCCCCATCGCCGAGAGCTTCGCCTTCTCCTTGTTGAGGTTGAAGAAGAGCTTCCGCTGCGCCTGCGTCGTGCCGAGCTTCACCAGGCGCCAGTTGTTGAGGATGAAGCGCAGGATGTACGCGCGGATCCACCACGCCGCGTACGAGGAGAGCTTCACGCCGCGGTACGGGTCGTAGCGCTTCACGGCCTGCATCAGGCCGATGTTCCCCTCCTGGATGAGGTCCATGATGTTCTTGTACGCGCGCCGGTACTCGTACGCGAGCTTGACCACGAGCCGCAGGTTCGCCGTCACGAGCCGCGCGGCGGTCGCGACGTCCTGCGTCTTCGCGTACTTCATGGTCAGCTCCTTCTCCTCGTCCGCCGTGAGCAGCGGGTGGCGCTGCACCTCGCGCAGGTAGGCCTGCAGCGGGTCCGTGCGCGACAGCGCCGCGTCGCCGCCGCGCCCCTCGGAGGCGGCGCCGGCGCGCGCGGTGCGCGGGAGCTCGATGTCGTTCAGATCGAGGTTCGCGTCGTCGATGACCTCGCCGACGACCTCCACGACGTCCCCCTCGTCGACGTCGCCGGCCGGCGCGGCGCCGCTCTCGGGCGGCGCGTCCCCCTCGTCCTCGTCGTCGCGCGGGCCGTCGTCGTCGCTGGCCGCGGGCTGCGCCTCGCCGCGCGCGCCGCCGGCGCCCTTCGCCGCGGAGCGCGCGCGGCGCTTCGCGGCGGGCCTGGGGGCCGCGTCCGCGCCCCCGTCCGTGCCCGTGCTCCCGTCCGCGCCTTCGTCCTCCGGCCCGGGCGGCGGGCCCGCCTCCGCCGCCCCCGCGGGCTGCGGCGCACCGGTCCCCTTCGTTCGCTTCGTTCGCGGCTCGCTCTTGCTCTTCGCCACCAGGACCTCGTCCTCGAAGTTCTAGTACAGGCCCGCCGCACCGCGCCACCTGCGCCGGCGCGCAGGCACCTCGCGATCCGAGGCTACCCGCTCCGCAATCCGCAGGTAAGGAAGAGAGCGCGCGAGATCGGAGAACGTGCTACACGGCAGCCTCCACGTGGACTCGCACCGCCCCCCGCGCCCGCGCTCGCTGCGCCCCTGGTACCTGGTGGCCACCATGCTGCTCACCTGGCTCATCGGCGTGCGCGGCTTCATGGCGGGATGCGGGACGGCCATGTACCTGCGCGGCGGCATGGCCCCCGACGTGATGGCCGTCGCCCAGCAAGCACGCGACCAGGGCGAGCCATTCCAGTTCACGTACCTGGTGCTCGAGGCGGCCCAGGCGCGCGCCCTCAGCCTGTACCAGGACGTCTCCTTCCCGCTCAGCATCGGCAAGGTGATCCTCGGCGGGCTGCTCGTCATCGCGAGCGGCCTGGCGCTCGGCGGGCGGCCCGGCACGCGCGGCTTCGTGCTCCAGGTCCTCTTCGCCAACCTGGCCTTCGCCGCGGTCGATTACGCGCTCACCCGGGGCGTCCGCGGCGCGTGGATCGACATGGTGGCGCAGGCGGGGGCGCTCCTGCCGCCCGACGTCCCCGAGCGCGCCGGCCTCACGAACCCGGGCCTCTGGTGGACCGCCGAGCGGGTGCGCTTCGTGGTCTTCGAGCTGGCCATCCTCGGCGCCGCCGCGCTGGCGCTGACGCGGGAGCGCACCAAGCTCTACTTCCAGGCGGTCGCCCGGACGGCGGTCGACCCCGGCGACGAGCCATGAGCACCGCGGAGAGGATCGCCGGCGCGGATCCTCGATCGAAGCCCGCCCAGCCCGAGGCGCGAAGGGTCGCCGTCCTGCCGGACGACCTCGCCAACCAGATCGCGGCCGGCGAGGTGGTCGAGCGGCCGGCGAGCGTGGTCAAGGAGCTCGTCGAGAACGCGCTCGACGCGGGCGCGCGCCGCATCCGCGTCGACATCGAGGGGGGCGGCGTCGGCCTGGTGCGCATCGCGGACGACGGGCGCGGGATGAGCCGCGAGGACGCCTCGCTCGCGGTGCTGCGCCACGCGACGAGCAAGATCGCGCGGATCGACGACCTCCGCTGCATCCAGAGCTTCGGCTTCCGCGGCGAGGCGCTCCCGAGCATCGCCTCGGTGAGCCGCTTCTCGCTGCGCACGCGGCGCGACGGCGAGTCGGAGGGGACGGAGATCCGGATCGAGGGCGGCGGCCCGACGCAGGTCGTCCCCTGCGGGTGCGCCGTCGGCACGGTGGTCGAGGTGCGGGACCTCTTCTACAACGTCCCCGCGCGGCGCAAGTTCCTGCGCGCCGTCGGGACCGAGTCGGCGCACGTGACCGAGATCGCGCAGGCGGTCGCGCTCGGCGAGCCGGGCGTGACGCTGGTGCTCTCGCGCGACGGGCGCGTCGCGCGGGAGTGGCTGCGCACCGCGAGCCGCGCGGAGCGGGCGCGCGCGATGCTCGCGGGCGAGGAGCTCGCGACGTGCGCCGGGCAGCGGGGGCCGCTCACGGTGGAGGCGTTCGTGTCGCGGCCGGAGCGCGCCCGCTCGGGCGCCGGCTGGCTGTGGATGTTCGTGAACGGGCGGCACGTGCGCGACCGGTCGCTGGCGCGCTCGATCGCGCTCGCCTACGGCAGCGTGCTCGAGCCGGGCCGGTACCCCATCGGCGCGGTGTTCATCGATCTTCCTCCCGAGCTCGTGGACGTGAACGTCCACCCGCAGAAGGCCGAGGTCCGCTTCGCCGACGGCCGCGCCGTCGCCGACGCGCTCTACAAGATCGTCGCCGCGCAGGTGGCCGCGGCGTTCGGCCTGCCCGCGCCGGCCCCCGGCGGCTTCCAGGGCCGCAAGGGCAAGCTCTTCGAGGACGCGGCCTCGCCGCCCGGAGACGCCTGGGTCTGGTCCAGCGGCCCCTCCGCGGGGGCGCCCGCGGCGGGCGCGCCGAGCGAGCGCCAGGAGCCGCCGGCCGACCCGTGGGGCCTCGGCGGCGATCTCGTCGGGATCCCGCCGGGGCGCCCCGAGGCCGCGCGCCCCGGGTCCGCCACGAGCGGCGTGGGCGCGCCGGCGCAGCTCGGGGTGTGGGACGACATCACGTCCCCCGAGCGGCGCGGTGGGGCGGTCGGGCCGGCGATCGCGCCGGGCGCTCCGGGGATCGCGCCAGAGGAGCCGGCGGCCGCGCTGGGCGGGCCGGCGAACGTGCCGGGCGGGCTGGCGACCGCGCGGGGCGGGCCGGCGGCCGTGCCGGGCGGGCCGGCGAACGTGCCGGGCGCGCCACCCGTGCCGTACCCGACCGGCAGCGGGGCCGTGCTCGCTGCGGCCGAGCGCGTCCTCGCCTGGAAATCGCTGCGTTTCCTCGCGCAGGTGCGCAACACGTACTTCGTGTGCGAGGGCCCGGACGGGATCTACTTCCTCGACCAGCACGCGGCGGCGGAGCGCGTGACGTTCCACCGGCTGCGCGCGGCGTACGACGGGCGCGACGTCGCGACGCAGAAGCTGCTCTTCCCGGTGCTCGTGCCGGCGGCGCCCGCGGAGGTGTCGCTGGTCGAGGAGGCGCAGGAGGCGATCGCGCGGCTCGGGCTCGACGTACGCCCGGCGGGCGCGGCGCAGCTCGCGGTGCACGCGGTGCCGACGCTGCTCCGCCGCGCGGCGCCCGAGCGCCTCGTGCGCGACCTCGTGGACGAGCTGAGCCACTCGGGCGAGCGCGCCTTCTCGGGCGCGGTGGACCTCGCGCTGGCGACGATGGCCTGCCACGGCTCCCTGCGCGCCGGCGATCCGGTGGCGCCGGACGAGGCGCGCGCGCTGCTCGCGGCGCTCGACGAGGTCGATTTCGCCGGCCACTGCCCGCACGGCCGGCCGATCGTGATGCGCGTCGGCTGGCCGGAGCTGGAGCATCGCGTGGGGCGGCGGTGATCGAGGCCGAGCGCGGGCTCGCCCCGGAGGCGAGCGAGGCCGCCGCGCCGCCGTACGCGGCCGCCGCGCCGCCGTCGTGGGAGACGATCGCGCCGCCGTCGTGGGAGGCGATCGCGCCGCCGTCGCCGGGCGAGCTGCTCGTCGTGGTCGGGCCGACGGCGAGCGGCAAGACCGAGCTCGCGATCCGGCTCGCGGAGCGCTTCGGCGGCGAGGTGGTGAGCGCCGACAGCGTGCAGCTCTACCGGGAATTCGACCTCGGCTCCGGCAAGCCGACGCCCGACGAGCGGGCGCGCGCGCCGCACCACCTGATCGACGCGGCCGATCCGCTGGAGGCGATCGACGCCCAGCGCTTCGCGGAGCTCGCGGAGGCGGCGATCGGCGATATCCGCGGCCGGGGCCGGGTGCCCATCGTCTGCGGCGGCACGTTCCTGTGGGTGAAGGCGCTGCTCTTCGGCCTGTCGCCCGCGCCGCCCGCCGACCCCGAGGTGCGGGCGCGCCACCGCGCGATCGCCGAGGCCGAGGGGCGCGCCGCGCTCCACGCGCGCCTGGCCGAGGTGGATCCGGAGAGCGCGGCGCGCCTCGCGCCGAACGATCTCGTGCGCGTGAGCCGGGCGCTGGAGATCTACGAGCGCTCGGGCCGGACGCAGAGCGCATGGCACGCCGAGCACGGCTTCCGGGAACGCCGCCACGCTGCGCGCCTGCTCGCGGTGCAGCGGGACCGCGCCGAGCTCGACCGCCGCATCGAGGCGCGGGTCGCCGGGTGGCTGGAGCAGGGCTGGGTGGACGAGGTCCGCTCGCTCATGGCGCGCGGCTACGGCGGCGCGCGGGCGATGGGCTCGGTGGGCTACCGGGAGGTGCGGGCGCACCTGGAAGGCGGCCTGCCGGCCGCGGAGCTCGCGCCGGCCATCGTGCGCTCCACGCGCGTCTTCGTGCGGCGGCAGCGCACCTGGCTGAGGGATCAGCCGGTCGCGTACGTCGCGCTCGCCGAGCGGTGATAGTTAGATAGTCTAACGAACCTTATCGCGCCGCGAAGCAGCCCCCGACGAGCGGACGAGGGCGGTCGAGGGGGGCAGGCCGGTCGCATGCGCCAGGCTCACGGGCAGCGTTGATAGTTAGATAGGCTAACGAACCTTATCGCGCCCCGAAGAGCCCCCCCGACGAGCGGCCGAGGGCGGCCGAGGGATCAGGCGGTCGCATACGTCGCGCTCGCAGAGCGATGATAGTTAGATAGTCTAACGAACCTTATCGCGCCGCGCGGAAGCCCCTCCTCCACGAGCCCCCGATGCAGCCCCGGGGCGTCGCGGCCACGGGCGGTCCGGGCGCGCGACGGCGCGGGTCAATAGGCGAAGGCCTGGTAGACCTCGGTCTCCTCGGGGCCGTCGAGCGACTCGACGATCGGGTTGAAGCGGAGCATGCGCTTCGCCCGCTCGGACAGGTGGGGGAGGCTCTCGCGGGGCACCCGGATCGAGACCTCCGGGCGGAAGAGCCAGCGGCGGCTGTAGCCGATGACGACCATGGGCCGCGGCTCGCGCGAGCGGTTCGGGGTCCCGCGGTGCAGGCCGCGAACGTCGCGGACCATGACGTCGCCGAGATCCATGGTGATCGGCTCGAGCGCGACCTCGCCCTGCTCGAGGCGCCGCATCCCCTCGGCCTTGGAGAGCATGTGCGTGCCACGAGCGATCTCGAGCGGGCCGTTCTCGGCGGTGACGTCGACCAAGGGGAAGTTGACGGCGAGCTGGAACGCAGGCGTCTCCCTGCCGGTCTCCGGGAAGAGCGGCGGCGTGTCGCGGTGGACGTCCTGGTACTCGGACCCGAGGAGCGGTGTGTCGGTCGCGAGCTGGACCATGGTCATGTCGGCCCCCACCAGGCGCTCGACGACGCCCAGGATCGTCTCGTCTTCGTAGATGCGCGGCTCCGCGAAGGGGGCTTTGAACGGGAGCGTCACGTAATAGCGCCCTGGCCCCCGGTTCTTGAGGTGCCCCTCGCGCGCGATGTGCGCGTCGAGGAGCGGCGCGAACGCCTCACGCCACGAGTGCAGCAGGCTCTTCGGGATGAGGCTCTTGATCAAACAGAACCCATCGCGCTGCGCTGCGTGGGCAAGCTCATCCAGTTCGGCGCTCGTGCGTCGGGCGTGGCTCATAGCTCGGCGCCAAGCTTGGTGTGGCTCCCGCCGAGTCGTCAAGCTCAGCACTCGCCGTCTACCGATTCGTGCCGACCCCGCCTTTCGCGGAATCGTCGTCTTCGAAAGAGAAGTCGCCGCGTCAGGCAGTTGGAGCACGCGCGGGACGGACGAGCGCTCTCATCTCGCCCGATGTCCGGAGGACGCCGCGTCGGCGGCGTCGATTCCCTCGCCGTCAGCGCGGCTGCACCTCACCTCGCCGTCGCAGCGCGGGCAGCCCGCGCCGCGGGGCCGCGGCTCCTGCGCGAACGCGACCCGACCGCAACCAGCGCAGACGGTCATGTGGCTCCGGTAGAGCTCCGCGTCGGAGAGGATCTCGGCGGCGAACAGGCTGAGCACGATGTCGCTCAGGAGGTCGCTCTCGCGCGGCGCCGGGATCCAGCCCGAGCGGTCGCCGACCACGCTCCACCTCACGCGCGCGCTGTACAGCGCTGCGCGGAGGAACCCGCGATCGGGGTTCGGCGACACGAAATCGAGCAACGCGAGCGCCACGCGCCGGCGCGCACATCCGGTGAGCGCCGCGATCTCGCGGTGACGCTCGTCGAGCTCGCAGAGCTCCACGGTCGCCGCGCCCGGCTCGCGCACCGCGCGGGGGGCCTTCATCCAGCCGGGCGCGACCACGTGCTCGTGGAGCCACGCCGCGAGCTCGTGGGGTTCCCACGGACGGGTGGTGACCTGCATGAAGCTGAGCGCGCCGGCCAGGCTCGGGCTCGCGAGCAGGCGCGCCCGCAGCGCGACGAACGAGCTGGCCCGCCCAGCGCCGACTCGAACGCCCTGCCCGAGCGCCTCTCGTCGGACGGAGCGGCTCGCGGGCCTGAGGCCTTCCATCGCGATCTTCAGGGAATTGCTCATAAGTTCCATGGTGTTCCGTCCCGCGGTGCGCTGCGGGGGGCGGCCGATCGCCGGCGATGTGCGGCGCTGTAAGCGCCCCGCGTGCCAGCCATTCGATGCGTCAGCCCTCCGCCGCATCGCGCGAAGACGCGCTGATTGCGCTCAAAAGAGCGCGGCGCGCGAATGCAGCTGAGGTCTCGAGACCGCCGTCCATCGCACGCAATTGCTGCGTCCAGGCATCAGGCAGCTGGAACGCAATCGACATCTGCGCTCGGAGCGCGTCCTGCGCTCATCCGCGGCTCGATGAAGAGGGTCCGTTTCGCGCGCCGGCGCGGCACGCAGGCGATCATCCGCCCGCGACAACCCGAGATCGCGTCCGATCGCTCCCCGAAACATCGTGATGAGAGCACCCGGATGCGTGCCTGCCGTCGGCTCACCCGCCGGGCAGCGAGGAATCCATCACTGCGGGCGCGGCGGCGAGATCGCGGCGCCGAGCGCGTGGGCCGCGCGCAGGGTCACGACCCGCAGGTGACCGTCGGGCAGGTGCTCCCGCCCCGCGACCAGCGCGGTCAGCGGCACCCAGTGAAGCCGCCGATGCGGAGCGGACACCGGCGCGGCCACCCCGGTGACCACGAAGGCGATGGGATGGACCAGCTCCGGCGTCAGCCCTGCCGAGGGGCGGTAGGCGCCTCCGAGCTCGACGGCCTCGCCCGCGTCGACGCCGTACTCGACCAGGAGCCGCGCCCGCACGAAGGCCTCGGCCTCCGCGAGGGTGCGCGCGCTCCGAGGCAGCCGCCACGCCGGCGCGACCAGGAGATCGCTGTTGCCCGAGAAGCTCTGGGCGGCGGGCAGGTCGTGGTCGTCCACGCCGAGCACCACCTCTCCCGACGGCGCGCGCGCCAGCAGCGCGGTCGAGACGGTCAGCGCGCCGAGCGGCCGCGGCACCACGTACTCGAGCTCGCGCGCGGCCACCACGGCGCCGCCTTCGGCGAGCTCCTCGAAGCGCGCCCGCCGCACCTCAAGGAACCCGGCGCTGGCGCTCGGGTCCACCCGCGCGTACCGCCGGCGGCTCGGGCGCTCGAGCAGGGCGCGCAGCGACGTCGGCTCCACGACGGCCACCGCGCCGCCGCCCACGCTCGCGAACGCGGCGCCTGCGGCGCCCGCTCCGGGCGGCGCGGAGGCCCCCCCCGGGAGCGCGATGTCGTCGCCGATCCACGGCCCGAACGGCAGCCCGAAGCGCGCCAGCAGGTCGTAGACGTTCAGCTCGAGCCGCGCGTCGGGCAGGCCGCCGACCTGCGCGGCGCGCAGCAGCTGGCGCGCCTCGATCGCGCGGATGCGGCCCGAGGTGCCGAACCCGGAGACGTTCTCGGGAGGCGCGTTCACGAACGACGGCTCGACCTCCACGAGCATCGAGCGCACCTCTTCGAGGATGCCGCCGGGCGACGGGTAGTACGTCGTCCCCGGGATCATCCGCTGGATCGCCTCCGCCCGCACGCCGGCCGCGCGCTCCAGCGCTCGCTCGACCGTGTGGCCGACCGGGAGCTCGGTCTGCACGACCGCGATCGGCTCGGCCAGGTAGTCGGCCGGGCCGCTGCCGTCGAGGGGCGGCGTCTCCTCGCGGCAGGCGCGCGCGATCGGGCGCGGGTAGCTCGTCCTCGCCAGCACGTACGCCGTCTCGCCGGCGAAGAAGAACGGCACGATGTCCAGCGTGGGGTGGGGCCGCGCCGCCAGGTCGAACACCCGCCCGGTGGCGCGATCCTGGTGGTGCTCGATCCGCAGGAACCGCGGAGGGCCCTCCGCCGGCCGGAGCCGGAACGCGACCCCCTGACCGGCCCTCACCTTCTCGCCGACGATGAGGTAGTTCGTGGGCGGATACGGCAGCCGCGCGCCCGCGGCGTCCCGCAGCTCGAAGCGGCCGGCGAACCGGTTGCGCACGATCCACGGGTTGCGCAGCGGCGTGGACGACAGCACGCGCAGGCCGAGCCGGGCGAAGAGGGCCTCGAACTGCGCTTGCGAGAAATAGGTGTACTCCTCCTTGACCTCGGCCTCCCAGTCGGCGCGGTAATCCTTCCGCAACGCGAACTCGACCGCGTGCTTGTGGGCGAGCCGATACCGCCGCCACCCGGGGCGCGGCGCGGGAAGCGCGCCGGACGGCCCGGGGGAGAGCCGCTCCAGCGGGAACCCGGGCTCGGGCGACAGCGAGCGAAACTCGCCGGCGAACCGCTCGAGCAGCGCCGCGGTCGAGGCGCTGCGGGGGTCGGGGCCGCCGTCGCCGTCGTCGGCGGGCACGTCGAGCAGCACCGGCTCCGGCCCCGGGTCGACGAAGTCGCGCACCACCAGCACGCCGCCCGGCGCGAGCTGCTCCACCTGCGCCGAGAGCGCGTCCGCCGCGTTCGCGTGGCGATAGCCGCCATACGAGGTCACGTGGTGCAGCACCGACGAGTCGAAGATCCCGTCGAGGCTCTCGGGCGGGAAGACCGCCGTGGCGATGTCGCCCAGCTGGAAGCTGAGGTTCGGGTGCCGGTGAGCGCGGCGCGCGAGCTCGATGACCGTGGGATCGATGTCGACGCCGATCACCTCGAGCCGCGGGTAGAGCTGCGCCAGCGCGGCGCTGCCCTGCCCCGAGCCCATGCCCATGTCGGCGACGCGGCCCTCGCACAGGAGGTGCGCGGCCGTGAGCGCGATCTTCTGGCGCATGGACGCGTCCATCGCGGACAGGTACCGCGCGTACGCGGAAAGGTCGTCTCGCCGTTGATCCGCCTCGTACCCCGCCGCCGCGCTCGTCGTCATGGCCACGAGTGTACGCGGGGCGCGGGGGGCGGAAAGACCGCAGCGCGGGTCGTCGAGCGCGCTCCTGCGTGCGGCGCAGCACCTCGTCCGAGGTGGTGTTCGACGGGATCGCCGCGCCGAAACAGGGTGGAGTACGCGGGTGTTGGGGGAAGCGATGGTCGGCAGGTCGTCCGCGGCTCCGCGCGACCGACCCTTCCAGTCGCCGACCCCCGCGGAGCCCGCCGCGACAGGCGCGTGGGGGCGCGCCTGTCGCGGCGGCGGTGCGCGTGGCTCAGGTCGCGGCCAGGCCCGGGAGCGGCGACTTCGCCGGGAGGGCCGGATCGCCGAAGCCAGCGTAGTCCGTGACGCCCATCGCGTCGCACAGGCTGAGCAGCACGCGCTCGTGCCGTTCGTTGCTCCTGATGAACCGGCCGCCCGGGGCCGTCTTCAGGTAGCCGCCGGTGCCGCTCGCCAGGACGAACTTCATCTCGTTCTGGGTGTGGTTCGGCGCGTCGCCCATGTCGCGGCACCAGGCGACCAGCGTGTTGTCGAGGAGCGTTCCCGAGCCGTCGGCCTCGGGGATCGACTTCAGCTTCTTGACGAGGCTGACGAACTGCTGGTGCAGCCACTTCTCGAGCTTGATCAGGTCGGCGTGCGCAGGGGCGCCGGTGTGGATCATGCCGTTATGCTCCTCACCCCTGAGGCCGATCTCGTCCAGAGCCACGTTCATCGTCTGATCCGAACCCCACTGGATCCCCGCGACCCGGGTCATGCCGCACGCAAAGGCGCTGACGATGATATCCATATGAATCAGGTTCGCCTTCAGATTGTTGGTGAAGTCGCCGGTGGGCTTTCCCGGGACCGTGCAGGCCCCGCCGCCGCCGCCGCCGCCGCCGCCGTCGCCGCCGGTCATCTGGCCCGCGATGGACTGCTCGAGCTGACGGATCGAGTCGAGATGCAGATCCAGCTTGTACTTCTGCTCCGACCCGAGATTCCCCTTCAGCGTCGTGATCTCGCCCCTGAGATTGTCGAGGATGCTCTTGCGCCGGCGCAGCCGCTCCTCGGCGGAGTTGTCGTTGGGGGTCGTCGGGTTCGTCGGCGCCACATCGCTGAACAGGTTCGAATAGGCGGTCACCGGGGACGCGGTGGGCGGCAGGTTGTCCTTCTTGTAGAACCCGGTCTTGCCGCCTCCGGTGTCGGCGCCGAGCAGGAGATACTCGGTGGTCGTCCCCAGCTTCCCGGTGGCCTTCAGCTTCTCCACGATGAACTGGTCGACCGAGATCAGCCCGTAGGGGCCGTTGCTATAGTAGCCCATCCCGGTGAGGCCGTCGGCGGACCCGTGGTTGTTGCTCGGGCTGCCGCTGGGGAGGCCATCCACCATCACGATGTGCTCCTTGATCTCCGCGAGCGGCGATGTGGACTCGCTGAACGTCGGGGTCTCGCCGGAGACGCTCGTGGGCTTCCAGATCGAGGGAGCCGTCCCCATGGTGAAGAAGATCAGGAGCCGCTTCGGCTTCTTTCCAGGAGCCGCGTTGGCGATCGAATCATAGAAGGGCGCGAACAGCAGGCTGGCCCCCAGGCTCGCCCCGACACCCTTAAGAAAGCTCCTACGATTGTGGCTGCGCATGACCGATCCTTTCACTCACTACCGAACTCTTCGTTGTTTGCAGCCGTGAGATCACGGACCTTGAACTCTGCGGGTGAAGTGCGGCGCGTGGGTCAGCGCGAGCCACACGCTCTTGAGGCGGAAGTCCCCGGTAGCCGCCTCCTCCTGAACCTTCTCGTACGTGCAGCCGTCCTGCTCCCAGGTGCCGCCGAACGCGTAGTACGACCAGTAACGGACCATGCACGCCTTGACGTCCTCGTTCGCCGCGAGGTAGTCGGCCAGCTCGGTCAGGCCGTCGAAGCTGAAGTTTTCCCCCGAGGGCGGCTCGACGACCGTGCCGGTCGCGTCGATCTGGAACCCTTCCTCCTCGCTCCGCCACCGACCGAACGTGTCGTAATGCTCGAAGCCGTAGCCCATTGCGTCCGTGAACTTGTGGCAGCCGGCGCAGTAATCCGCCTTGGTGTGCGCCTCGTATCTCATGCGCGTGGTGGCCGGGCCCTCCAGCGCCTTGACGTTCGGATCCACGCCGGGCGGCGGGGGCTCGAGCGGCTGGCAGAGGAGGCGCGTGCGGACCATCTTGCCGCGCTGGGTCGGCGAGGAGTACTCCGAGCCCCCGTGGCCCGTCAGGAAGCTGGCGTGGGCCAGGATGCCCCGATCGCGCTGCCCCGGGCTGATCGACACCCGGGTCAGCTCGGGGCCGCCGGCGCCGCCGATGCCGTAGTGCTGGGCAAGGCTGCTGTTGATGAACGTGTAGTCCGCCTGCAGGAGGTTGGCGAACGTGCCGTCGTTGTTGAACACGGTGTCCACGACGAGCGCCTGCGTCTCGGCCATCATGTCCGGGCGCAGGGCGTCGAACTGCGTGTCCTTCTTCACCACGGGGCCGAGCCGGTTGAGCTGGAGCCAGCCGCGCATGAACCGCATCAGCTCGGCCTCGGCGCGCGGCCGGGCCGCCGGGTCGGTCATCAGGCGCAGCGCGTGCTCGGCGATCTGCTCGCGGGTCAGGCTGGCGCCCTGGTCCGCGGCCGCGTCGGCGGCCTGCAGCAGCGCGTCGTCCGGCATGGTGCCGGTGATCAGGTACGAGAGGTTGTTCGCGACCTCGTACGGGCCGAGCTCGTAGACGCCCGAGCCCGTGTCGTTCCCGATCTCGCGGCGGTACAGGAAGTACGGCGACTGCAGCATGGCGGCCACCACCACCTTGGCGCCGTCCTCGAACGTCTTCTCCGCACCGAACAGCGTGTCGTAGGACTTGAACTGCTCGTCCGTGAGCTTCTGACGGAACGCGCGGCGGCCGAAGTCGCGGATGAACTGCCCGCGGCAGGCCTCATCGACGGTCCTGCAGGTGGCCGAGGTCAGGCTGTCGAGCTTGCTCGTCACGGCCCAGTCCGCGGTCTCCTCGGCCCAGAGCATGATGGACTTGGCGGTCCCGTCGCGGATCACCAGCGCGTTCGCGTCGACCCTGAAGCCGAGCACCTCCTTATCGTCCAAGATCGGCGGGACGGTGATGCTCGGGTCGCGGAACAGGTCGCGAACGGTGGCCTCGAACTGGTCGACCGCCAGGCGCCGCACGACGCGCGGGCCCGGGGTGCCCTTGTCGGCCGCCAGGCACTCCGACACCTTCGGGATGTCGTGGGGCTGCGGCGGCGGATCGCCGATGGGCGGCGTGCCATCCGGGTTGCTGGAGCCGCCACCGTTGCCGCCGCTGCTGTCGGAGGGGGTGCCGTCGACATCGCCCAGATTGCCCAAGCAACCGAGCGGGCCGGCGAGGAGGAGGGCCACCGCGCAGGAGCGGCGGCACGCGCTCGCCGAAACTAAGCCCTTAAGCGTGCTCATCATTGCTTGAGAAAAGCTGATGTCTCTCATGTTGTCAAGCCCCGATCAAGCGGTGTCGCCTTGCTAGCTCACGAGCTCACGTGGTTTCCACGTGCCCTGACTGGATTCGTCGGTTATCGGTTAATCGATTCAGCGCTTCTGCCTGTCTCCGCCGGCCTCCGCATCGTTCACAGGATCGTCACAGGACCGAGTTCGCTCTCCAGAGATGGAGTCTCGCTCGACGCAGAGCGTCGAACCGCTTCACGATGTCGTGCGCCATGCGGGCGAGCTCGGCCGGCCCGCGTACCCAGAGCCGAACCGGAGCCGCTGGATCGCCAGGCGCGCCTCGACCTCGGGTCCCGCGACGAGCCGCTGGGCGAGCACGCCATTTCCCGTGAGTGTCGAAAAGCGATCCACGGCGAGATGAACTGCAACCCCTGTGCCGCGTCGTCCCTCGATACCGACCCGGGGCCGACCCGGGGTCCTGGGCCGATTTCTGGATTTTTTCGGAGATTTCGCTGGGGTGGACGAAAAAAAGTCCAGGAAGCGTGATCCACCCCGGTAGCGATCCATCCATGCTCATCCGTGACGGGGCCCCCGCCCCGGCCGCGTCAGCCCTTGGACCAGGCGCTGATCGAGCGATAGCTGGCGACGGACTCCTCGATGACCTCCAGGGCGCGGTTCCTGTCGTACATCGTCTCGACCTCGGCGAGCTTGTTCTCGAGCGTCTTGTAGTCGATGAAGAACCGCATGAGCTCCTTGGTCACATGCGGGGGCAGCTCCTCGTGGGTCAGGTAATGGGCCACGGAGGGGTCGTCGACGGCGACCGCGATGATCTTGTCGTCGACGCCCTTGTCGTCGCGCATGAAGAAGCCGCCGATGGCGCGCGCCCTCACGATCGTGAGCGGCACGACCGGCTCCTGCATGAGGACGAGGACGTCGAGCGGGTCGCCGTCGCCCGCGTGCGTCTGGGGGATGAAGCCGTAATTGGCCGGATAATGAACGGACGAGTAGAGCACGCGGTCGAGCATCAAGAGCCCGGTCTTCTTGTCGAGCTCGTACTTGCACTTCGACCCCTTGGGGATCTCGATCACCACGGGAAAGAAATCGTGCCGGCTGTCGGGGAGCAGGATGTCGTGAAGCGGATGGGTCATTGAGGCGTCCTGGGCTTTCGCCCCGCCCTGGGTGTGGACGAGGGGCGCGCAGGATAGCAGAATTCCAGGTAAATTACCGCGCGACGTGGCGCCCGCCACGCTCGCCGCGCGCGCCGTCATCTGATGACACGCATGACGCGCACGCACAGGCGCGCGGCCGAGCCGGCTCGGCCGCGCGCCCGGGCGTGGCGGCGGCGCGCCGCCGCGGCTCACTCCCGCCAGCAGAACCCGAAGCGCGCGGACGCGCCCGGCAGGAGCTCGGCGTTGTAGCTCATGCCGGAGAACTTCACGCCCGCGTTGCCCGCCTCGGCCACGGCGTTCCACACGTCGGTGGGCGTGCCGTCGGTCTGCAGGGTGACCACCCAGGTCGCCGGTGCGTCGCCCACGTTGGTGACGTCGACCGACTTGCAGCCGCCGCCGTCCCACACCGTGTCCACGGTCTCCTTGATATCGAAGTCCGAGCTCACGGGCGGCGGGTCGTTGTCGGTGCCCGACGGCTCCTCGCCGCCGCCGGGCTCCTCCGACGGATCCGGCTGCGCCGCCGCCTCGGCGAGGCGCCTCGTGAAGCGCGGCGACTGCGCGATCGCCTTGATGACGCCCGCGACCGTGAGGTCCTCGGGCCCGAGCTGGCCGGTGATCTGGTCCGCCATGCAGGAGAGCTCGGCCTGGTCCATGGCGCCGAAGCCGAAGCGGAGCCACTGGAGGGTGAAGCACGCCTGCGCGTCGGGGCTCTCCGCGAGCTTCTGGGCGAGCTCTCCGGTGCCGTCGAACGGGCCGCTCGTGCCCGCCGCCCCCACGATGTTGCCGCTCGCGTCGACCGGGTGTCCGTCGTCGGTGTCGCGGTAGCGGCCGACGCCGTCGAAGTGCTCGAAGCCGAAGCCGATCCCGTCGATGAGCGAGTGGCAGCTGCCGCACGCCTCGTTGTTCGAGTGCTCGAAGAACCGCTCGCGGGTCGACTTCGTGGGATCGGGCTGGGGCGGCTTGACGTCGAGCCCCGCGGGCGGGGGCGGCAGCGGCTGGCAGAGGAGCTGCTCGCGCACGAACTTGCCGCGGTGCACCGGCGACGACTCGCCGGCGTGCGCGTGGGTGCTGAGGACGCTGCCGAGCGTGAGGATGCCCATCCGGTTCGACCCGGTGAGGTCGACCCGCGCCGTGCCGTCCTGGTCCGCGGCCCCGCCCGGCGCCGCGAGCCCGTAGAACGACGCGAGCTCCGGGGTCACGTAGGAGTAGCTCGCGGTGTACATCTCGCCCAGCGAGCCGGCGCCGTCGTGGATGAGGTGGCGCACGAAGGCCGCCGTCTCCTTCTCGATCGCCTGCCGGATCTCCTCCGTGTACTCCGGGTACGCGGTCATGTCCTTCGACGGCTTGGCGCTCAGCTGGAGCCAGGTCCTGAAGAACCGGAGGACGCCGGCGTCGGCCCGCGGATCCTGCATCATCCGGTCGACCTCGGCGGAGATGGCCGCCGGCGTCGCGAGCTCGCCCGACTCCGCCTTGCTGAGCAGCTCGTCGTCCGGCATCGAGCTCCAGATCATGTAGGAGAGCTGAGAGGCGATCTCGTGCGGCAGGAGCTGGTAAGTGCCGTCCTGCGCGGCGACGCCGAGCTCCGGGCGATAGAGGAAGTAGGGAGACTGGAGCGCGGCGGCGATCATCGCCTGGATGCCCCCGGCGAAGCCCTCGTCGGCCTTCACGCTGCTGTAGAGATCCATGTACCGGGATCGGTCCTCTTGCGTGAGCGGCCGGCGGAAGGCGCGGCGCCCGAATCGCTCGAAGAACTCGGTCGCGCACGCGTCGTCTCCGGCCTCGATCGGGCAGGGGACGAGCGACCCCGGCGCCGCGGCCACCTTTGCGGCGATGTCCTCGGCGGCGTCCCGCATGAGCTGGACGTCGGCCCCGGCGTAGAGGAGCGCGTCGGCGTTGTTGTCGAACCCCTCGACGTTCGCGTCCGTCGGGAGGATGTAGCCGGTCGTGTCGACGCCGAGGAGGTCGGCCACGGTCCTGTCGAACTCGACGCGCGACAGCCGGCGCAGGACGCGCCGCCCGGACACCGAGTTGGGCTCGCAGGCCGTCGGCTGCTCCTCGCATCCCTCGCCCAGGTTGACGCGGTTCACGAACTTCTCGAACGCCTGGTATTCCTCGCTCTGGAACGGGATGAGCGCGCCGCCGGCGTGGCCGTCGGGGTGCCGTCCGGAGGGGCGCAGGAGGAGCGTCGACTCGCCGTTCACCTCGAGCGCGGCCATGGCGCGCACCGCCTCGAAGTTGGCCTGCAACGCCTCGTCGGTGCCCGAGGTGTCGAACACCATGCGGGTCCCCTTCGCGAGCCCGCTCGCGGTGTGGCAGACGGTGCACTTCGAGGACATGATCGGGTCCCAGAGGTTCGCCTTGAAGAACTCGATGTTGTCGGCGCACCCCGAGTCCAGCGAGCCGGTGTCGTCTCCGCCGTTCGTCTCGTCGCCGCCGCCGAACATGCCGTTGCAGCCGGCGCCCGCGGCGCCCAGCGCGGCGCACGAGAGCAGGAGCGCGTAGCCGAGGCGCGGAGTCCGCCGGCGCCGCGGGGGGTCGCTCGCCGGCGGGGGCCGGGAGACGGACGCGTCCGCCGTGTCGAAGGGTCCCTTCGCGTGTGTGTTCATAAGCTTCTTCCTCGTAATCCCAAGTGCTTTAAGAGGACGGACGCGCGGACGACCGCGCGTCACGCGAGCCCGTCCAGCGGGCCGGTGCCCTTCGAGGCGTCGCCGAAGGTGCTGTTGCTGAGGCCCATGGCCTGGCAGATGGAGACCAGGAGCTGCTGGTGGGGAGCGCCGCCGAACTTGAGGTAGCGGCCGGGCGTGAAGGCTCCCCCACCGGCGAGGACGAACGGGACCGACTCGCACCGGTGCAGCGGCGCGTCGCCGAGCTCCTTGGCCCACACGACGAGCGTCTCGTCGAGCAGGGTGCCGCCGCCGGCGCCGGCGGTCGACTTCAGCTTCTTGAGGAGATAAGCGAACTGCTCGGCGAACCATCGCTCCGCGATGCGGAACCGGTCGACGTCCTCCCCCGAGCTCGCGTGCGAGAGCGAGTGATGATCCTGGCTGGACAGGCCGAGCCACCTGAGGTGCAGCGGCGAGACCGTGTGAGAGAACTGGACGGTCGCGACCCGGGTCCGGCCGCAGGCGAGCGCCGCGGCGACGAGGTCCATCTGCGCGACGGCGATGTCGGGCACGGCGTCCTCGTCCGTCGGGTTGAACGAGGGCGGCGGCGGGGGCGCCGTGCCGCAGCTCGCCGCGACGGGGCCGACGCCGGCGCTCGCGCCGGGCGCGATCTGCTTGAGGCCGTCGATGTGCGCGTCGAGCTTCGCCTGCTCGCGCGCGGGCACGCCGGCGCGCAGCGCCTCCATCTCGCCGTTCGTGACGCGCAGGATGCTCTGCCTGCGCTTCATCTTCGGATCGATCTCGGGAGCTCCCGTTCCGGTCGAGCCGCCGTTGCCGGTGAAGCCGTCGAAGATCTGGTTGTAGGC
Source organism: Sorangium sp. So ce834 (assembly GCF_051521425.1). Taxonomy (NCBI): domain Bacteria; kingdom Pseudomonadati; phylum Myxococcota; order Polyangiales; family Polyangiaceae; genus Sorangium; species Sorangium sp. So ce834. The sequence goes on along the minus strand of NZ_CP150351.1, from coordinate 13,569,804 downwards.
GGTCCGCGGCTCGTCGATCACGGGCGCGAACTGCCCCGCCGCGCTGTAGGACATGCGGGTCTGCGCGCCGGTCCCCCACGGGCTCGTGTAGATGCCGAGGTTGACCGGCCGGACGCCGAGCTCCTGGGCGACGTACCAGTCGACGCTCTGGCCGCGGCTCGCGCTGCCGGCGTTCCCGCCGCCCGTGAGCATGTTGATCATGCCGGGCTCATGGTTGTCGACGCCCTTGAAGTCGATGCCGTCGCAGACGATGAGATCGGACTTGTGCGCTGCGAGCGGCTCGAGGATCGAGCCCGCAGGGAAAGAGAAGCTCGATCCCGAGCCCGTCGGGCGCCAGAGGTGATGATGGGTCCCGTTGGGGGAGAAAAAGATGACGAGATTGCGCGCAGTACCACCGTCGGCGCGAAGCTGGCTGATCCTCCCGAGGAACGGAGCGGCGAGGAGACCAGCGCCCAGGCCGGCGGCGAAGCGACGTCGGGATATGCGGTTCATGCGAGCGTGCTTTGCAGACGCCGTGCCCGCGAGGCGATCAGCGCCTGAGCACTCGAATCCATCGAGCTCGCGAGTGTGCCACATGTCGCCTGAACCCGGAGCGGTTCTGGGCGCGGGATCCAGTCGATTTGGAGGATGATCCTGGACCGGAGCGAGTTCGGCGCACATTCAGCACAATGCGTGAGCCTCTGCGGCATGGCACGGGATTCCCCGCGAAGCGCGCGCCGCAGGCCCTCATTCAGCGGCGGAGATTCAAGACACGTGCCGCGGGCGTCCGGAAATGCCTTAAGGGACCTCAGCGCCGTTGGTGATGCCTGGCACATTCACGCAGAGACAGCATCACGAGGACGCCAGGAACGCGAGGAGAAGCCACAATTTTATCATCCTGGCATCCTTTGTACCTCGGCCGCTCGACATCTCCTCGCTTGGGGAATACGACGGTGCAGCGATGTTCGTGAGCGTCCGATCCAGTCACGCAGAGCCAAGACCGCCAGGACGCCAAGAGCAGTCGAGACCGTGCCCCGCGCACGCCCCCCCCGGACGTCGGGAGCGCGCGCCCGCGCCTCGGCGCAGGGCGCCGTGCGCGCTCGCGCTGCTCGCGCTGGCCGCGGCCCTCGGCGGCCCCCCCGCGGCGGCAGCGCGCGCGCCCGACGCGGCGCCGTCCGGTCCGCCGCCGCCCGCGGCGGGCGCGCGGACCGTCGCGCCCGCCGATGAGGCCGCCGAGCCGCCGGCCGAAGGCCGCCCCGTGGTCTCGCCGGTCCAGCGCCCCGACGAGCGCGACGTCCCGCAGCGCGCCTGCTCCTTCGCGCTGCCCGTCTGCGCGCACGCGCCCGCGGGCGTCCCCGGCGCCGCCGTCCTGGAGAGCCTCGCCGACCTCGAGGCCGCGATGCGCGCCTACGACGCGCTCGGCCTGCCGCGGCCGCTCCCCGACGGGGCGCGCGGCGGAAGCCCGGCGTACGACCTCTACCTGGAGCGCGGCCCGCGCCGCCCCGCGCGCGTCGGGCACGACCTCAGGGCGATCGGCGAGCGGTTCGACGCCGCGAGCGCGTTCGCCATCGTCGCGGCGCCGGGGCGGGGCGGGTGCTCGAGCGCGTCCGACGCGGCGTACGCGCTCGGCCACGCCGTCGCGACGCGCCTCGACGCCGGGGCCGAGGAGGGCGCGCTCGCCATGGCGGCGAGCTACCTCGCCGCGATCGCGGCGCCGTGCCCGGCCGAGGAGCTCGCCGCGATCGACGCCTTCCAGCGCGCGCCCGAGCGGGCGCTCACGGGCGCGGCGCTCGGCGCCCTCGACGGCGCCCTGCTCTTCCCGTGGTACCTCGACGACGCCTACGGCACCGGGACGCCGGCGCAGGTCGCGATGTCGCTGCTCGCCATCGCGGCGCAGGCCACACCCGGCGGCGCCGCGCGCTTCCGCGCCGAGCCCGACACGTTCGACGCGCTCCGGGCGTCGCTCCGGTCCCGCGGCAAGGACCTCGACGACCTGCTCCTCGAGTTCGCGATCGCGCGGGCGTTCGTGGGCAGCCGCAGCGACGGCGCCCATCTGTCGGACGTGGAGCGCTTCGGCGACTTCGGCCGGGTGCGCTTCGAGTGGTCGCTGCCCTACGCGACGCTCCCGCGGCGGGTCGCGCCCCTGCGCCCGATCGAGCCGACCGGCGCCACCTACCTCTGGCTCGATCTCGGCGCGGAGAGCGCGGCCGGCGGGCCGGACCTCAAGGCGGCCGAGATCACCCTCGTGGCCGACTGGGAGCTGCCCGCGCTGTTCCGCTGGGCGATCGTGAAGATCGACCGGCAGGGCGCCGAGGCCGGCCGCGTCGAGGTGGCCGGCATCTTCGGCGAGAGCCGCGCGCAGCGCACCGTGGTCGGGCTCGACGGCCTCGCGGGGCTGCTCATCGTGGGCGTCAACGCGGGGAGCATGATCCGGAGCCGCCCCTTCGACCCCGACGACGCGCCGTTCATGCCGCACGCGTACACGGTCTGGCTCTCGAGGTGATCGCGGCGTAACTCGACGTAACTCGACGTAGACAGCGCGCCGGCCGGCGCCGCGGACGGCGGCCCAGGGCGCCGCCGCGACGGCCGCGCGGCGGCCGTCCGGCGCGTCACGCCCGCGCCTCGTCGCCCCTCGGGGACAGGTGCTGCGCGAACCACTCCCCCGCGAGTCGGGCCACCGCCGCGAGCGCGCCAGGCTCCTCGAACAGGTGCGTCGCCGAGGGCACCACGGCGAGGCGGCGCGGGCCGGCGAGGCGCTCGAGCGCGTCCTGGTTCAGCGCCAGCACCGCGGTGTCCGCGCTGCCGACGATGAGCAGCGTCGGCACCCGCACCCGCGTCAGGGCCGCGCCCGCGAGATCCGGCCTGCCGCCGCGCGACACGACGGCGCCCACGGCGCGAGGCCGCGCCGCCGCGGCGACGAGCGCGGCCGCCGCGCCGGTGCTGGCGCCGAAGTAGCCGACGCCGAGGTGACGGAGCTCGGGGCGCGCGAGCGCCCAGTCCGTCACCCCGACAAGCCGCCGGGCGAGAAGGTCGATGTCGAAGCGGAGGCGAGCGCTCCGGCGATCTTCCGCGGCCTCCTCCTCGGTGAGCAGATCGAACACCAGCGTGGCCAGCTCCCACCGCCAGAGCGCCTCCGCGACCGAGCGGTTGCGAGGGCTCCTGCGGCTGCTGCCGCTGCCGTGGGCGAAGAGCACGAGGCCGATCGCGCGCTCCGGGATCGCGAGATCCCCCGGCAGCGCCGCCGGGCCCGCCTGGACGAGGAGCGGCCGCTCCGCGCCCTCGGGCGGCGGCAGCTCGCGCCGCGCCTCGGCGAGCAGCCAGGCGACAGCGTCGTCGGAGGTCTGCGAGAAGTCCTCGTAGTAGGCGCCGATCGCCTGGAGGCCGGGGTCCTCCTCGATGCAGGCGATCGAGTCGACCTCGCGGGCGAGCGACGACAGGCTCGATGGCGCGGCGACCGGCGCCGCGAGCACGAGCCGCCTCGGCGAGCGCTTGCGCAGGTCGCGCAGCGCGGCCCGCACCGTGCTGCCGGTCGCGATGCCGTCGTCCACGACGATGACCGTCCGCCCCTCGACGCGGGGCATCGGCCTGTCGCCCCGGAACCGGCGCACCCCGCGCTCCACCTCGGCGGCCTGCTGCTCCGCGATGTCGGCGAGCTCCGCCTCGGTGATGCCGAGCAGCGCGACGAGGCTCCGGTCGATGTACACCTCGCCCCCCTCGGAGATCGCGCCCACGCCGAGCTCCGGCTGCCCGGGCGCGCCGAGCTTGCGCACGATCCACACATCGAGCGGCGCGCCCAGCGCGCGCGCCACCTCGTAGCCCACCTCGACGCCGCCGCGCGGCAGGGCGAGGACGAGCGGAGCCTCGCTCCTGTACCCCGAGAGCAGCTGCCCGAGCCTGCGCCCGGCGTCCCTGCGATCCTGGAACAGCTTCGCTCGACCCATCGCCGCCTCCCCTCACCTCCGCGCCCTTGGATCGTGTTGATCTTTCAAGAGCGGTGCCGCGCGCAGCGCGCGGCAGGGGGCAGCGCCGGCGCGGGCTCAGCCGCGCGGCGCGGGGCGGCGGACCGTCAGCCGAACAGGCTCCACTCGTCCTCGGTGAGCGAGAGGGCGTTGATCAGCTCGAGCGCGAGCTCGCGATCGAGCCACTCGTCGACGCGCTGGCCGGCCGCGACCGCGCTGAAGCACGCGCGCGGGATGCGCTTGGAGAGGTGCATGAGGCACGAGCCGGTCCGATCGAGGCGCGCGACCCAGTCGGTGTCGCGGTAGGCGTACCTGGCCTGGTGGAACAGCGAGTCGCTGAGCGCGGAGATCCTGTCGCGGATGACGTCGGCGGGCTCTGCGCGCGACGCGATCGCCTCGCGGACCTCGCCGATGGCGCGCAGCACGAGGCCGACCGGCGCGCCGGGGTGGAACGAGGCGCGCTTCGGCGAGAACGTGAGATCGTCGAGCGCCAGGAAATACCAGGCCTGTGGCGAGGACACGCGGTAGAGGTACGCCGCGCCGCAGGCGTCGGCCGCCCTCATCGCGATCCGCCAGGCGCCCTCCTCGTCGACGCTGTCCTGCTCCGCGGGCATCCCGTCGATGCGCTCGATCCCGGCGCTGCTGACGAGCGGATCCGCCCACGCCATGACCACGACCGACGTGGCGCGCGACCAGCAGCACAGGAGGCGCGCCCTCGCCTCGGCGGACACGCGGCCGCCCGGCGCGATCCAGACGAAGCGCCCGTCCTTGAGGTCGGCGCGGTACTCGTGCTGCGAGGCGCCGTGCTCGGCGAGCTGCTGGAAGAGCTCCTCGCCCCGCGCCGCCCAGCGCTGGGCGAGGGCCTCCTCGGCGCCGTCGGACGGCGTGTCGTCCCAGTCGAGCTCCGGCGGCCGGGGCGGCGAGAGCTCCGCGTCGTCCGCCTCGCTCGTGTTTTTTTCGCTGCGGGGTCGCCGCTTCGGCGGCGCCGCGCGGGCGTGCTCGTCGGCGCGTGCCCTCGCGGGGCGGAGCCCCGGCGCCGGCGACCGCTCCGCCGCGGCGCCCTTCCGCGCCGACGAGCGCTCCGTCGCGGCGCCCTTCCTCGCCGACGAGCGCTCCGTCGCGGCGCCCTTCCGCGCCGACGAGCGCTCCGTCGCGGCGCCCTTCCGCGCCGACGAGCGCTCCGTCGCGGCGCCCTTCCGTGCCGACGAGCGCTCCGTCGCGGCGCCCTTCCTCGACGCCGCCGCGGCGCCCTTCCTCGACGCCGCCGCGGCGCCCTTCCTCGCCGACGAGCGCTCCGCCGCGGCGCCCTTCCTCGACGCCGCCGCGGCGCCCTTCCTCGCCGACGAGCGCTCCGCCGCGGCGCCCTTCCGCGCCGACGAGCGCTCCGCCGCGGCGCCCTTCCGCGCCGACGAGCGCTCCGCCGCGGCGCCCTTCCGCGCCGACGAGCGCTCCGCCGCGGCGCCCTTCCTCGACGCCGCCGCGGCGCCCTTCCGTGCCGACGAGCGCTCCGTCGCGGCGCCCTTCCTCGCCGCCGCCGAGCGCTTCGTCGTGGCCACCTTCCGCGACGTGGCCGATCGCTTCGCCGGCGCGGCCGGCCGCGCGGCGGCTGCCTTCGCCTTCCCGGGCGTGGCTCGCGCGCTGGCGGCCGGCCGCTCGTGCCTGTCGCGCAGCGCGGCCGGCGAGCCCGCCTCGGCGACGCCGCGCTGGCCCGCCTTGTCACGGGGCTGCGCGCGCGCCCGCCCGCTCGATGCCTTGACGGTGCGCCTGGGTTCGGCCGATGTCCTTCGACCGCGCGGTTTGGGCATTGGGACAGCGTATCACGAGCTCGGAGGGCGATACCGACAGACGCGCGCCGAGAAACGCGCATGTCGAACGGAAAGGCGGTCTACCGAGCGCCGGGCGAGCGCCGGGCCCGGGAGCCCGCAATCGAGCGCCAGCCCACGAGCCCTTCACCCGAGCTCGCGCCCCCCCGGCCCCGCGCGCTCACGCCGCGTTCGGCGCACGTGCGTTTGCGTTCAGCGCGCGTCATTTCTGCTTCTATTTGCGCCCGTTTGCGCCCGTTTACGCCCGTTCACGCCCAGTTGCGTTCAGTTCGCTTCGCTGAGGGCGCGGCGCACGACCTTCTTGAATTTCCTGAGCGGTTGGGCTCCGCTGACCAGGTAACCGTTGATCACGAACCCCGGAGTCCCGGTGATGCCGGCGCTCCGCGCGGCCTCCGCGTCGGCCTCGACGGCGGCCCGGTGGGTGCGCTCGTCGAGGGCCCGGGCGAAGCGCGCCGCGTCGAGCCCGATGCTCGCGGCGTGCTGCTCCAGGGCGGCGCGATCGAGGTTCGCGGCGTCATGGGCCTTGAAGAGCCGATCGTGCATCTTCCAGAAGCCGGCCTGCCCCTGCTGCGCGAGCGCCTCCATGGTTGCTTCGGCGGCCAGCTGCGCTTCGGCGTGGAAGGGGAGCGGCAGGTGGCGAAAGACCACGCGGACCTTGCCCGGGAACGCCTTGATGAGCTCATCCACCGTGGCGACGCTGCGCGCGCAAAAGGGACACTGGAAGTCGGAGAACATCTGGATGACCACCTTGCCGGCGGGCGCCCCCTTGGCGGGGTGGCCCTTGGGCGGCGGCGGCACGGACACCTTCGGCGGGGGCGCCGGCGGGACAGCCTGCTTCTGGATGGCCTCGTAGACCTTCGCGCGCGGCGTCCCCGCCACGACCATGGCCTCCGCCTTGGCGATCTCCTCGTCGATGAGCGCCTGGAACTCCTCGATCGGCTGCGCGCCGACCAACCTGCGCCCGTTGATGAAGAAGTGCGGCGTGCCCGCGGCGTCGAGATCGTCGGCGAGCTCCATGTCGGCCTCGATCGCGGCCGCGTGCTTGCGCGAGGCGACGGCGCGCTTCGCCGCCGCCACGTTCAGCTGGAGCTCCGCGGCGAGGGCCTCGAGCGCCGCGTCGTCGAGGCCGGCCTCGGGCGCGAGGAGGCGGTCGTTCACCCGCCAGAAGGCGGCGTCCCCCTTCTGGGACCGCGCCTCCCGCGCGAGCTCCGCCGCGGGCTCGGCGCGGGGGTGGAACGGGAGCGGGTTGTCCTTCCAGACGACGCGCAGCTTGTCGCCGTACTGCGCCGCGAGCTTCTCGACCGTCGGCGTCACCCGCCTGCAGAACGGGCACTGGTAGTCGCTGAACAGCACCATCGTGACGAGCGCCGTGTCCTTGCCGCGCACGGGCGAACCGCCGACGGGCACGAGGTGCACCACCCGGCGCTCTTCCTCCTCCGCCGCCTCCTCGGGATCCGCGGCGGGCGCCGCGAAGTTCTTCTTGGCGAGCGCCGCGTAGATCTGCTCGGGCGGCGTCCCCTCGGCGCGGAGCGCCCGCGCCGCGGCGAGCTGCGCGTCGATGATCTCGGCGAACCGCTCCGCCGGCTGCGCGCCGACGAGCAGGACGCCGTTGATGAACGACGCCGGCGTGCCGTCCACGCCGAGCCGCGCGGCGAGCGCCATGTCGGCGTCGACCTTCCGCGCCGCCCCGCTCCGCTCGACGAGCTGCTTGACCTGGCCCGGCGTCACCCCCGCCCGCCGGAGCGCCGTCGCTTCGAGCTCCGGCGAGAGCCGCTCGTCGGCCCCGAAGATGGCGTCGTGGAACGCCCAGAAGGCGCCGGGGCCGGCGTGCGCGAACACCGCCATCGCCGCCTCGGCGCTCGGCCGAGCCTGCTTGTGGAAGGCGAGCGGGAAGTTCTTCCACACGATCCGCAGCTGCTCCGGGCCGTAGCTCCGCTCCAGCTGCCGCAGCGTGCCGCCCAGGTGTTTGCAGAAGGGGCACTCGAAATCGGAGAACACGACGATCGTCACGGGCGCGATCCGGCTGCCGCGCGCCGGATCGGCGCGGGTCACCGGCACCGGACCGGGGTCGCCCTCCGCGACCATGAGCTCGTCGAGCGGCGGGCGCTCTGCGGCGCTTGCGCCAGGTGGCCGCGCGGCCTTCGCCGGCTGCGACGGAGGGGACGGCGGGAGCGCGGAGCTGCAGGCCAGGGCGAAGATCAGCGAGAGCCAGGCGACGGCGGCGAGGGCGCGGCGGAGCATCGCGCGAGTGTACTCGCGTTCCGCGATGACGCCGGCCGTCGCCGCGCGGCCTCGCTGCGCCCGGCGCGGAACGCGTCCGCGCGCCGCCTCCGGGAGCGGCGAAGCCCACGGATGCGCCGGGCCAGGCACGATTGACGCCCTCGCCGCCTTCGGCCATGACGGGCCCGGCGCGCCGCTCGGCCGCGCCAGGAGAGCGCACCGGAAGCCATGGAGAAGGTCTACAGCGCCGCCCGCGTCCAGCCGGACGAGCACAGGGACGTCCTCGCGCAGCTCTGGAGAGAGAACCTCGCCCACGGCCAGGCCTCGCAGGAGTTCGTGGAGCGGCGGATGCGCTGGTTCCAGGAGCAGAACCCGGCGGGCCCCCCGCGGACCTGGATGGGCTTCCACGGCCCGGAGCGCGAGATCATCGGCTGCGGCTCGTTCTACCCGCGCGACGTCTACGTCAGCGGGCGGAAGCTCAAGGCCGGCGTCCTCGGCGATTTCGGCGTGACCAAGGCGCACCGCATCGCCGGGGCCGCCATGAGCATCCAGCGCGAGCTCGCGAAGGGCTGCCGGGACGCGGGGGTCGACTTCGTGTTCGGCTTCCCCAACAAGGCCTCGTTCCCGATCTTCCAGCGCGCCGGCTACAAGAAGATCGCGGACTCCACCATCTGGGTGCGGCCCCTCATGGCCGCGTACAAGCTGAACGAGCTCGCGGCCTCGTCGGCCGGGGAGCAGCAGGGCACCGTCAGCGCGGTCGTACAGCGGGTCGCCGAGCGGGCCGCCTCGGCGGTGCCCCACCCCCGCTGGCGCGCGCTCTGGGAGCCGGCGGCGCCGGGCGCCCCGCCCGCCCCCCTGACGCAGGCGCTGTCGACGGCCGCCGAGCGCGCCGTGCAGCGGGCGACCGTGAAGCCCGACAACGCCTTGGTGCGCGCCGCCGGGCGCGCCGTCGACGCCTCGATGGCGCTCCGGGACGCCGCGGCGCTGCTCGCGCGGGGCAGCCGCGTGCGCACCGAGCTCGTGGACGCCGCCGACCACCGCTTCGACGAGCTGTGGTCGCGGGCGAAGCCGTCGCCGATCGTCGGCGAGCGTAGCGCCCAGTTCCTGAACTGGCGCTACGCGCAGCTCGGCACCGTCCGGTACCGCTTCTTCTGCATGCTCGACAGGCACGACGGGCGGCTGCTCGGCTACGCGGTCTACTCGGTGCGGAACAACAAGGTCGAGATGTCCGACGTGTTCTGCGAGGACGGCGGCCCCCTGCTCGACGCCCTGCTCCTCGAGTTCTGCCGGGCGATGCGGCGCGAGGGGCACGTCTCCGTGGGGATGCTCGTCGTGACGCCGCCCGCGTTCAGCGCGCGCCTGCGGGCGCTCGGCTTCTTCTCGCGCCCTCACCCCCCGAGCGTCGGCTCGCGGTGGCTCATCGTACACCTCGACCCGAGCTTCCCGGACGAGCTGCGGCGCGTGCTCCTCGACCCGGACAACTGGTTCATGACCGACGGCGAGCTCGACGTCTGACCGCCCGGGCGCCCGCCCCCCGGAGGATCCCACCGATCCGCTGGACCCCCTCCTGCCGCCGGTTACCCTTGCCTCTCCATGGATAACGAGGCGCCGGCCCTGTCCATCGCGCGGCTGCGCTCCCTCTGGGACGCGGAGGTGGACCCCTCCGCGCGGCGCGCGCTCACCGCCGCGGCCTTCGCGGGGCTGTTCGGCGCGGCGCACGTGGCGCGCGTGGGCTCCCCGCTCGCCCGCGGGCTCGCCGGCGCCGGCCTCGCGCTGCTGCTCGCGGCGATCGTCGCGCGGGTCGTCCTCGCGCGGCGGCGGCGCGGCGACGCCCGGCGCACCGTGCGCGAGATCGTCGGCCGCACGGACGAGGCGCTCGGCGCGGCCACCCTGCGGGCGCTCTCGCTCGTGGATCGCGCCGCGGCCGACGATCGGGTCGGGTCGCCGGAGCTCGCCGGCCTGCACCTCCGGCGGCTGCTCGGCCGCGCCTCGCGGGCGCGCATCCTCGCGCGCGCGCAGCGGTCGGCCGCGCGGTGGGCGAGCGCGGGCCTCGGCCTCGGCGTGGCGGCGCTCGCGGCCGCCGCGATCGATCCGCCCCGCGTCGTCGAGGGGCTCGACGTCCTCGCCGCCCGCGGCGGCGAGGCGCCGCTCGATCTGCTGTGGCTCGAGGACGTCGAGATGACGGCCACGCCGCCCGAGTACCTGCACGAGGGCGCCGAGGTGCTCCTGCCGTTCACGACGACGATGCAGCCGCGGGGGACCGTGATCACGGTGCGCGGCCGCCCGATCCGGGCAGGGCGCGCGCTCGTGTTGACCGACGGCGGCGCCGAGGTCCCGTTCGTCGACGACGGCAAGGGCGGCGTGATCGCCCACTGGACCCTCGGCGACTCGACGACCCTCCAGGCGGCCGCGCGCTTCGGGCAGGTCCGCGTCCGGCAGGCCGACGCGCAGCGCGTCGTGTCGATCCCGGACGACGCGCCGCGCGTCACGCTCGAGGGCGCGCCGCGCACGGTCAGGCTCCTCGACGAGCCCAGCATCCCACTCCGCTACGAGATCACCGACGATCACGGCCTGCGCGAGGTCGACCTCGTCCTGCGCGCCGGCGCGAAGGAGGAGCGGCGCGTGCTCTCGCGGCCCGCGGGGGACGCGAAGATCGACCGCGGCGGCTACGAGCTCAGGGCGCGCGATCCGTTCTTCCGCAGGACGTACGTGCCCGTCGAGGTGCGGATCGAGGCGCGCGACAACGATCCGATCGAGGGCCCGAAGTGGGGCAGGAGCGAGGCGATCGTGGTCATCCCGCCGCAGGTGGGCGAGCCCGAGGCGCGGCGCTACGCCGCGCTCGCGAAGGCGCGCGACGCCCTCACCGACCTGCTCGCGGACCGCATCGGCCAGCGGACGCCGGAGGCGGGCGGCGCCGCGGCGCACGCGGCGCACGAGGCCGAGGCGCAGGCGACCGCGAAGGCGGAGGTCGAGCGGGCGCTCTCCGCCGACTACGGCGGGCTCCGGGTGCGGGGGCGCATCGCGTCGCTCGCGCGCGGCCAGCTCGCCCGGCTCGACGAGGCGCTCGCCGCCGAGCGGAAATCGACCACCCGCGCGGCGCACCAGAAGCTGCTCGACGAGACCGAGGGCGTGCTGCTCGCCTTCGACGCCGGCCTGCGCGGCCTCGGCGTCCGGGACGCCCGGGCCGTCGCGCAGCGGCTCGCCGACGTCGCGGACGAGGCCGCGGCCGCGGCCGAGCTCCTTCAGGGCGGCGACCGGGAGGGCGGCGAGATCCGCCTCGAGGCGGCCGTCACGGTGCTGGGCGGCGGGGGCGCCGAGCTGCGCAAGCTCGGCGAGCTCGGCCTCGATCTCGGCGAGATCGTCGCGAGCGACCTGCGCAGGGTCGCGCGCGCCCGGGGCGCCGGCGACTGGGCGCACGCCGAGCTCGCGGCGCGCGACCTCGCGGCGCGGCTCCGGCGTCCGGAGCCCTCGTTCGGCGGCGGCGGCCGCGGCGGGGTGGAGTCCGGGGCGCCGCGCGGCGCGCCCGATCCCGGGGAGGCCTCGAGCGCCGACGAGAGCGTCGCGCAGAGCGAGCGGGAGCTCGAGGACCTCGCGCGCGATCACGCCGCCGAGACGAACGCGGTCGCCGAGGAGCTCATGCGCGCCTCGCGGCCCGAGGACGTCGCGGCGCTCCGCGAGGAGGCGAAGAAGCACGCGGAGGCGATCCGCGAGGCGGTGCAGGAGCTGCCGCAGCCCGGCGGGGCGCCGGGCTCGGCCGAGTCCGCCGCGGCGGCCGGCAGGGAGCAGGCCGAGGCGATGGCCGGCGCGCTGGAGCAGGGCCGCCTCGAGGAGGCGGTCGAGAGCGGCCAGGGCGCGGCGCGCTCGCTGGGCGAGGCGAAGCGGCTCGGCGCGCAGGGCGGCGGCTTCTTCCCGGAGGAGCGGGCCGGCCGCGAGGCCGGCGAGGCGCAGCAGGCGCTCGCCCGGGAGCTCGCCTGGGCCGAGGAGGCGCTGCGCCGGCTGCGGCAGGCGGCGTCGGAGCGGGCGCGGGAGGGCCTCGCGCGCTCGAGCCAGCGCGAGGGCTCGCTCGCCGATCGCGCGCGCGAGCTGCGCCGGCGGGGCGAGCGCGGCGACGGCCGCATGCCGGAGGAGATGCTCGAGCGCCTCGAGGAGGCCGAGCAGGCGATGCGCGACGCCCAGCGCGCCCTCTCCGAGGGGGAAGGCGAGCAGGGCAACGACCGCCAGCGCGACGCGCAGCGGCTGCTCGAGATGTCGCGCAGCGACGACCAGAGCCAGGACGGCGACGCCGAGTCGGAAGGGAACAGGGACATGGCGAGGAAGGCCGACATCCCGGACAAGGACAAGCACAAGGGCCCCGAGGAGTTCCGTCGGCGCGTCCTCGAGGGGCTCGGGAGCGCCTCGGAACCGCGGCTGCGAGAGGCGGTGAAGCGCTACGCGGAGGGGCTCCTGAAATGACGCGCGCCGGCGCTACGGCGGCCCCGGCGAGGGCTCCGCGCGGGGCGACGGCGCTCGCGAGGCGCGGCCTCCGGGCGGTGGTCCTCGCCGCGCTCGCGACCGTGTCGGCGACCGCGTCCGGCCGCATCACGGTCGGCGATCTCGATCGCGCGGTGCGGACGCGGGCCGCGATCCTGGAGATCGACGCCCCGGCGGCGCGCAGCCTCCTCGAGGGCGCGGATCCCGCCGATCCCGCGCTCGCGCTCGAGCGCGGCCGGCTCGCCATCTACGAGGGCGACTGCGACGCCGCTGCGGCGATCCTCGCGCGCCCCGACCTCGCGGCGACGGCGGAGGGCGCGGCGCTCGGCGACATCGCGCGCGGCTGCGCCCGCGCCACCGCCGCGACGGTCGTCGTCGAGGACGAGGCGCGCGGCGTGTGGGTGCGGCTCCAGGACGACGACGATCGCGCGCTCATTCCGCTGCTCGTCGAGGTGGCCGCGAAGACGCGCGACGTGCTCGCGAAGGATCTCGGGGTCGAGCTCCTCCGGCCGCTGCGGATCGACCTCGTCCGGGATCAGTTCACGCTCTCCGCGATGACGGGCCTGCCGGAGGACGCGGCGCGGACGACGGGCACCGTCGCCATCGCCAAGTGGGGGCGGGTGACGATGCTCTCCCCGCGCGCGACGCCGAACGGCTACCCCTGGATGGACACGCTCGCGCACGAGATCACGCACCTCGCGCTCTCGCGCGGCACGCGGGACAACGCCCCGCTGTGGCTGCAGGAGGGCGTGGCCAAGCGCGAGGAGGTCCGCTGGCGCGAGCCCGACCCGCTGGACGACGTGCCGTCCGCGGACGCGATCGCCTTCCTCGGCATCCAGAAGGGCCTCGGGCGCCCGCTCGACAAGATCGGCCCCTCGATCGCGATGCTCCCGAGCGCGGAGGAGGCGGCGATCGTGTTCGCCGAGGTCGCGAGCTTCATCCGGTACTGGACGAGGGAGGCGGGCGACACGGCGCTGCCCGAGCTCTTGCGCCGGCTCAAGGACGCGAGCAGCGACGCGGATCTGGAGCGGGCGATCGCCGAGATCTCCGGCGCGGATCTCGCGGCCTGGGACGGGCGCTGGCGCGCCTACCTCGCCACCGTGCCGGCGAGCGTGCCGCCCGACCTCGCGCCGGGCGGGGACATGCCGCACCGGCAGGAGGTCGCCAAGCGGGTGCGGCTCGGGCAGCTGCTCCACGATCGCGGCCACCACGCCGCCGCCGCGGTCCAGCACGCCCGCGCGCAGGCGCTCGCGCCGCACGAGCCGGCGGTGCGCAGCTTCCTCGCCGCCGCCCTGCTGGCCTCCGGCGAGCGGGCGAGCGCCGCTCCGCTGGTCGAGCACGTGGAGGACGTGAACAGCCGCCACGGCCGGTGGTGGTCGCTGCACGGCCTGCTCCACGGAGGCGCCGACGGCGGCCGCGCCTTCTCGGCGGGCGTCGCGCTCGACCCGCTGAGCCCCGAGGTGGCCTGCGAGGAGAAGCTGCCGCCGGAGCTCCCCAGCGACCCCACCCGGTCGGCCCTCTGCGAGGCCGCGCGCCGCAGGGCGCGCTGATCAAACGACCGCGAGGCGAGGAAAAGCCGCCGCTCGGCGCAATGGCGCGCGCTCGCCGGTTTCTGCGCGAGCGCGCGCGCTCCGCGCTTCCGTCGCGCTGGAGCGCGCCTACGGTCGCGCGGTGCCGAACCTGGATCGCATCGCCCTCGTCGTCGCGCTGAGCCTCGCCTTGCCGGCTCGGTCGCACGCCGACGACACGCCGCCCTCCTCGGCGCCGCGCAGGGTCGTCGAGCTCGGCGCGTCCTCCGTGCTGGCGTTCGGCTTGCTGCCTGCGGCGAGCTTGGGCCCCTCGCTGGAGGCCACCCTCCGCTGGCTCGACGCGTCCCTGTCGGTCGAGGCGCGCGTGCTCCGGGCGCTGGGCCGCGACCCGAACGCCGCCTCGATCCTGGGGCCGGAGAGCACCGCCGGCCTCGGGCTCATGTCGATCTGCAGGCACGACGAGGCCGTCTTCGTGTGCGCTTCCTTTCAGACCGGGGTCGTCGCCGCGGACGTCGAGGAGAACCTGAAGTCGACGGACGACGGCAAGCTCTCCTGGATGGTCACCTCCGGCCTGCGCGGGGGCGCCGCGTGGCGCCTCGTTCGCCACCTCGAGCTGCGCAGCTTCCTTGAGCTGCACACCGTCCTGGAGCGCCCTCATGTGAGGGTCGACTCCGTCGAGCGGTGGCGGGCGTCCTACGTCGCGGGGATCATCGGCGTCGGCCTCTCGTTCCGCCTGAACCCGGAGTGACGCACGCCTCCCGGCGCGCCGAGGCGCCCGCGCCGCCGCCTCAGCTCTTCGTGCGGAGCGCGCGCGCCAGGGTGTTCCTGCCGACGCCGAGCCGCTTCGCCGCTTCCGTCTTGTTCCCCTCGCACGCGCGGACCATCGCCTCGACGTAGCGCCGCGTCACCTCGTCGAGGGTGAGGCCGAGCGGCAGCGCGACCTGATCGTCGCCCTCGGGCCCCGCGGCGGCCTGCGGCGGGGCCCCCCCGCGCCGGCGCGCCGGCAGGTGCCCGGCGGAGATGCGGCCGTCCGGGGCCAGGGCGATCGCGCTCTCGACCCAGTGCTCGAGCTCGCGCACGTTGCCCGGCCAGGTGTGGGCGCGGAGGTGGCGGAGCGCGTCCGGATCGAAGCGCGGCGCGGGCCTGCCGTACCGCGTCGCGTAGACGTCCGCGAAGTGGCGGGCCAGCGTCTCGACGTCCTCGGGGCCGCGCTCGCGCAGCGCCGGCAGGTCGATCTCGACGACGCGCGCGCGGTAGTAGAGATCCTTGCGGAAGCGGCCCTCGGCGACCGCGCGCTCGAGGTCGCAGTGCGTGGCGCACACGACGCGCACGTCGGCGCGGAGCGTCTGCCGACCGCCGACGCGCTCGAACGAGCGATCCTGCAGGAAGCGCAGGAGCTTGCCCTGGATGTCGAGCGGCAGATCCCCGAGCTCGTCCAGGAACAACGTGCCGCCCTCCGCGAGCTCGACCTTGCCCGGCACGCGCCGGTCCGCGCCGGTGAACGCCCCGCGCTCGTGGCCGAAGAGCTCGCTCTCGACGAGCTGCGCCGGCAGCGTCGTGCAGTCGACCGTGACGAAGGGCCGCGTCTGGCGCCGCGAGTTGACGTGGATCGCCCGCGCGAACAGGCTCTTGCCGGTGCCGGTCTCCCCGCGCAGGAGCACGGTCGCGTCGGTCTGCGCCGCGAGCTGGACCTTCTCGTACACGGCGGCCAGCCGCTCGCTGCGGCCGACGATCCGGTTGAACGGCCCCTGCAGCACGACCCCCGGACCGCCGCCCTCGGCCGCGCGGAGCGTCGTCAGGAGGAGCGCGCGCGCGAGCTGCGTCGCGAGCGCGACGAGGTAGCGCTCGTCCTCCTCGTCGAAGGGCGCCTCCGCGCGGTTCAGCAGCTGGACGACGCCGCGGATCGGCGCGGCGGCGTCCTCGCGGATCGGCGCGACGAGCATCGAGCGCGTCGTGTAGCCCGTCGCCCGATCGGCCGACGGATCGAAGCGCGGATCGCGCGCCGCGTCGTCGACGCGCACGACCTCGCCGGTCCTGGCGACGTGCCCCGCGATGCCGCGCTCGAGCGGCTGCCTGAGCGCGGGGAGCTCGGGCAGGACGGCGACGCGCGTCACGAGATCGCCGCGCTCCGCGTCGACGAGCCAAATGGTGGCGCGGTCGGCGCGGAGCGCCTTCGCGAGCCGCTCGCACGCCGTGCCGAGGAGGGCGTCGAAGTCGACCTCCCGGGCGAGGAGGGAGGCGAGATCGACGAGCAGCGAGAGGCGCGACATGGATAACGGAGCAGGATCCAGCATAGAGGCCGCCGCCCTTGTCGTCACCCGCGTCATCACGCGGCCCGCGCGACGGCCTCGACGTCGATGCAGAGCCCCTCGCGCGCGGCGACCGAGGCAGGGAAGAGCTCGCGCGCGAGGCGCTCGATCTCGGCGACGCCGGCGTCCGTCCGCTGCGGGTCGTGGTGGAAGAGTACGAGCTGACGCGCGCCGCACGCCCGCGCGATCTCGGCGCCCGCGATGTACGTCGAGTGCCCCCATCCGACCCTCGATCGCCCGGCGTCGCCGCGGTACTCCTCCGGGGTGTACTGCGCGTCGTAGATGAGCACGTCGGCGCCGTCCGCGAGCGCGCGCAGCGCCGGATCGACGCAGGCGTAGTGCTCGGTGTCGGTCGCGTAGACGACGCTCTTCCCCGCGTGCTCGAGGCGGTAGGCGAGCACGCCGCCCGGGTGGTTGAGCTTGGCGGTGCGCACGCGGACCTCGCCCACGTCGAACG
This sequence comes from Sorangium sp. So ce834, assembly GCF_051521425.1. Classification (NCBI taxonomy): domain Bacteria; kingdom Pseudomonadati; phylum Myxococcota; order Polyangiales; family Polyangiaceae; genus Sorangium; species Sorangium sp. So ce834. Next base: position 13,553,058 of record NZ_CP150351.1, on the reverse strand, counting down.
CCTCGCCCGGCCGCGCCTCGCGCAGGGCGATCTGGGCGCCCAGCTCGTCCAGCCGGACCGGGAAGCTCGGCGCCGCCATCTGCGTCGAGAGCGCCTCGCGAAGCGTCCCGACCCCGTGCGCGCTGCCCACGATCGACAGCGTCGAGCTCGGCAGGTACGCCGGCACGAAGAACGGCAGGCCCTGGATGTGGTCCCAGTGCAGGTGGGAGAGCAGCACCGTGGCCTCCACCGGCCCTTCCCGGAGCAGGGCATCTCCGAGCTTGCGAACGCCCGTCCCGGCGTCGAGGATGAGCTGCGTCGATCCGCAGCGGACCGCCACGCAGCTGGTGTTTCCGCCCACCGCCGCCGTCTCCGGCCCAGGCGAAGCGATGCTCCCGCGAACCCCCCAGAACCTGATCTCCATCGTCGTCGCGTGCCTCCTGGGCTCCCTTCAGCGAGCGGCGTGCCAGGGCGCAGGGACTTGAAATCGCTCCGCTTTTCTGCTGCCCCCGGCCGGGCCGATCGAAGTTGCAGCGCCGGGTCCGGATCGGCGCTTCAGAATGGAGCGCGCGGCCGGCGCGGTCTGCCGGCGCTCGCGCCGCCATTTGCGTGGGGCGGCGCTTCGCGGTTGACGCCCTCGCGGCGACGTGGAGAAACGTGGAGCGCGGGGGACGGGCCTTTCGTCGCGCCACGGATCGCGCTGAGCGTCGCGCGTCGCGTCAAGGCTGAGCTCCTTCGCTGGATGGGGGGACCGCGCCGGCGCGGAAAGGTTCGCCTGACCCGAGCGTTGACCGAGGTCCGTCCCGAGGCCTAGCATTCCTGCACCGCTCTCTTTCCCGCATTGTTACCGCCGCTCCGCACAATGACCGTTGCCACCTACGCCGCCGCACAGCTGTTGCGGGTGCTTCCGCGAGAGCGCATTACCCGGGCCGTTGGCCGCCTCTGCGACGCCAGGGCACCCGCCGCCGTCTTGAACGCGGTGGTCAAGCTCTACGCGCGCGCGTACCGCGTCGACATGGACGCCGCCGAGGTGCTGACGAGCCCTTACGAGAGCTTCGACGCGTTCTTCACGCGCAAGCTCCGCGAGGGGATGCGCCCTGTCTGCTCCGATCCCGGAGCCATCACCAGCCCCGCCGACGGCCGGATCGAGGCGATCGGCCCCGTGACCGAGGGCGGGCGCCTGCTCATCAAGGGGCAGCCTTACCGCGTGGAGGACCTCGTGGGCGACCCCGCGGAGGCGTCGCGCTACGACGGCGGGCAGTTCGCGGTCGTCTACCTCTCCCCCCGCGACTACCACCGGGTCCACTCGCCCGTCGCCGGCCAGGTGAGCCTCATCCGCTCGATGCCGGGGGAGCTGTTCCCGGTGAACGCGATCGGCGAGCGCCACATCCCGGGCCTGTTCGCGCGCAACCGGCGCGTCGCGATCGTGATCGACACCGAGCGCCAGGGGCGCGTGACGGTCGTGATGGTGGGCGCGATGATCGTCGGACGGATCACGGTGAGCGCCGTCGACGCGCGCGACGTGCCGCTCGGCGAGCACCCGATCTCGCCGGCCCTCCCGGTCGCGTGCGGCGAGGAGATCGGCAAGTTCCACCTCGGCTCCACCGCGGTCCTGTTCGTGGAGCGCGGGGTGTCGCCCCCCTGGAGCAGGGCTCCGGGGCCGGTCCTCTACGGTGAGCCGCTGGACGGAGGGGGCAAGCAATGACGAGCGAGCGGCCGCGCAACCCCCTGGCCCAGGCCGCCCAGGAAGGCGGCGCCTCCGGAGAGTCCGGCGCGCCCCCGCCGGGCGAGGCAGGGAACGCGGCCGCGCTCGCGCCGCAGGGAGAGGGCTCGCTCCCCGCGCGCTCGTCCGTCGCCCCGCGGCCCGAGCGCACGCCCAGCGTGCGCCCGCAGCTCGCGACGACCACGCCGCTGCCGCGCCTCGACGTCATCCCGGGCATGGCCGACGGGAGCTCCGGCCGGCCGCTCTCGGAGATCCCGGATCTCGATCTCGATCCGCGCATCGCCGGGCCGCCGACGGAGCGCTCGCGGCACGGCACCCCCTTGCCAGCCACGCCCACCTCGAGGCGGGCCTGGCAATCGCTGGCCGCGGAGGTCGAGCGGGCCACGGAGGCAGAGCGCGGCGACGGCGCGAAGACCGCGCGTCGCCGCTCGCGGCGGCTCGTGAACGTGCCCGGAGACGCGGCGCAGCAGGGCGACGACCCGGGCGCCTCGCTTGATTCGAGCGCCGCGCAAGCGGACACGGCGATGCCGCGCTCGCTGGGGCTCGATGAGGCGGAAGACGACGGATGGTTGACCGCCGGCGCGAGGCCTCCCAGCGAGCCGCCGATCGAGGTGCCCAAGACCGCCAGCAAGCCGGCGCCGCCGCCGAACCTGGCGGAGCTTGTCGCGCCGCGGGCGGTCCCGCGGCCGTCGCCGAAGTCCTCGAGCGTTCCGCCGATGCCGACGCCGGGGCTGATCATCGACCCGGACTCGGTCGCGGTGATCCGGCCGCTCCAGATCCTCAGCATCGAGTCGAACCTGCCGCCGGTCACCTCGCAGGCCGAGCCGCAGCCCGAGCCCGCCAGGCCGCCGCTGCTGACCGACCCAACCGAGCACGAGTGGCCGCCGCTCCAGTTCCGGATCGGGCCGGACTCGCGCCACACCGCGCTGGGCCTCGACCCGTACCAGGAGGGCCCTTCGGAGGGCCCGCCGACGGCGCGCGACGCCGCCTTCGACGCCCTCCAGCCCGAGCCCCGGCGGCCGCAGGGCTCGGCGCCGGAGATCGAGGCGCGCCCGCTCGACTGGCGACCCGGGTCGAGCCCGGAAGAGCTCACGGAGGTCGAGCCCGAGCCCGAGCTGACCGACGAGGCCAGGGCCGACGCGACGAGCGCCCCGCCCGTGGCGGGCGGAGGCGAGCAACAACAGGTCGACCCGACGCGCATCACCCTGCCGCCGAAGAGCAGCGAGGTCGAGCTGGAGGAGGTCGAGCCCGAGCGCGACGCCGAGCTGACCGAAGCAGGCCTGGCCGCCCGCGCCGACGCGCAGGCGGCGCATCCCAAGAAGCCGCCGCCGCCCCCGCCGCCGCCGCGGCGCCCGCGCGCGCAGGCGCTCGCCTCGCCGGATCTCGCGACGTTCACGTCGGCGCCCCCGCCGCCCGTGTCCGTGCCGCCGCCGCACGGCGATCCCTCGGCGCGCATCTCCGCGCCCCCCGCGTCGCCCGCGGCCAAGCCGCTCGATTTCGAGTCGAACTCCGGCCCGTCGACCGAGCCCGCCGCGCGCCGCAAGCGCCCGTGGTGGGAGGAGCTCTTCGGCGACGACTTCCTGCGCACGCTCGACAAGATCGACAGCAAGGTGGTTCGCCGCGAGGTCGACTTCATCGAGGAGCGGCTCGGCGTCGAGAAGGGCGCCGTGATCCTCGATCTCGCGTGCGGCGCGGGCGGCCACGCGATCGAGATCGCGAGCCGCGGCTACAGCGTGGTCGGCTTCGACCTGTCGCTGGCCATGCTGGCCCGCGCCGCCGACGACGCGCAGGACCGCGGCCAGAAGCTGAACTTCCTCCAGGGCGACATGCGCGAGATGACGTTCGAGGAGACCTTCGACGGCGTCTACTGCTGGTCGACGAGCTTCGGCTACTTCGACGACGAGAAGAACGCGGACGTCCTCGCCCGCATCCGCCGCGCCCTCCGCGCGGGCGGCATGCTCCTGCTCGACATCGTGAACCGCGACTACGTGGCGTCGCGCCAGCCGAGCCTCGTCTGGTTCGAGGGCGACGGCTGCGTCTGCATGGATGAGATGCAGGTCGACTTCTTCACGAGCCGGCTCAAGGTGAAGCGCACGGTCATGTTCGAGGACGGCCGCTCGCGCGAGATCGACTACTCGCTCCGCCTCTACGGCCTGCACGAGCTCGGCAAGATGCTCCACGAAGCCGGCTTCAAGGTCACCGAGGTGACCGGCCACCCCGCGCACCCGGGCGTCTTCTTCGGCTCGGAGTCGCCGCGGCTCATCATCCTTGCCGAGCGCAGCTGACGCGCTAGGGGGCTCCTGACGCATGCGCTTCGAGGCCGCGATCTCGCGCGCGCTGCCGGGGATCCCGGCCAGCGCCTCCCCCGTCGATCAGATCGCCTACGCCCGCGATCTCTGGCCGCGGCACCACCTCGCCGTGACGGAGGGCCGCATCGCCGAGCACCGGCCCGGGATGATCCTCTGGCCGGCGTCCACCGAGGAGGTCGCCCGGGTGGTCCGCTTCTGCGCGGACGAGGGGCTCCCGCTCGTGCCGTACGGCGCGGGCTCGGGCGTGTGCGGCGGCGTCCTGCCGGACGACCGCACGGTCGTGCTCGACCTGAAGCGGCTCTCCCGCCGCCGCTCGCTCGATCGCCAGGCCCCCTCGGTCGAGATCGAGGCCGGCGCCCTCGGCATCCGCTTCGAGGAGGAGCTCAACGCCGAGGGCTTCACGCTCGGCCATTTCCCGTCGTCGATCCTCTGCTCGACGGTGGGCGGCTGGGTCGCGGCGCGCAGCGCCGGCCAGTGCTCGGGGCTCTACGGCAAGATCGAGGACATGGTCGCGTCGCTCGAGTGCGTCGTCGGCCGCGGCGAGGTCGTCCGCTTCGATCGGCGCGCGCGCGGCCCGGATCTGACGCCGCTCCTCATCGGCAGCGAGGGCGTGCTCGGCGTGGTCACCGCCGCGACGCTCCGGCTGCACCCCGCCCCGCCGGCGCGCGCGTTCGCCGCCTTCTCCTTCCCCACGCTGGAGGCCGGGTGGAACGCGATGCGCGAGATGTTCCAGGCCGGCCTTCGCCCGGCGGTCTCGCGGCTCTACGACCCGTTCGACTCCTTCATGGCCCGGCTCGGCGCGGTGCGCCGGCAGCACGGCCACGCCGGCGCGGGCGACGAGCCGACCGAGGGGCCGGCCGCGCCGGCGCGCGGCGCGCGAGGCCCGGGCGCCGGCGCCGCCGTGCTGCGCGGCCTGCTGCGCGCGCCGGGGCTCCTCAACCAGGCCGTGGACGCCGTCGGGTCGCGCGTGCTCCGCGGCGCGACGCTCATCCTCATCTTCGAGGGCACGGCGCGCGCGAGCGCCGAGGATCTCGCCCGCGCCGCGGCGATCGCCGGGCGCGCCGGGGCCAAACCGCTCGGCGAGGAGCCGGCGCGCCACTGGCTCGCGCACCGCTACAGCGTGAGCTACCGCCAGGCGCCCGTCTTCATGGCCGGCGCGTTCAGCGACACGATGGAGGTCGCCGCGCCCTGGTCGCGCCTCGACGCGCTCTACCGCGCGGTGCGCGGGGCGCTCGGGCGCCACGTCTTCGTGATGGCCCACCTGTCCCACGCCTACCCGGACGGCTGCAGCATCTACTTCACCTTCGCGGGCAGCGCGCCGACCGTGGCGGCGGCCGAGGCGAAGTACGACGCGGCCTGGCGGGCGGCCCTCGACGCCGCGATCGACGCCGGCGGCACGCTCTCGCACCACCACGGCGTCGGCCGCAGCAAGGCGCCGCGGCTCGGCGCCGAGCTCGGCCTCGGCGCCGACGTCGTCCATGCGCTCCGGGGCGTCTTCGACCCCGCCGGCATCATGAACCCGGGCAACCTGCTCCCGCGCGACGCCGCCCGCGCCGCGCGCCGCCCGCTGCCGCCGCCGCCCGCGTCGCCCGTGATCGACCTCGACTCGCTGCTCGTGCACGCCGCCGGCGAAGCTCGCCTCGGCGAGGTCGAGCGCGCGCTCGAGCAGCGCGGCCTCACGCTGGCGGTCGACTTCGGCGCGGCCTCGCGCGAGCTCACGCTCGACGCGTGGATCGCGGCGGGCGCCCCGGGCGCGCCGGATCCGTGGAGCGATCCGGTCGATCACCTCGTCGCCGGCTTCACCGCGCGGCTCGCGTCGGGCGCCGAGCTCGCGGTGCGCCCCGCCCCGCGGCGCGCCGTCGGCCCGGATCTCTTCGCGCTGTTCCTCGGCGTGGGCGGGCGCGTCGGCGCCGTCACGTCCGTGCACCTGCGCGCCCACGGCGCGTCGCGGCCGCGCGCGCTGCCGACCTCGCTGCCGCGGCAGCCGCCGCTCGGCGAGGCCGAGGCGGCGTGGCTCGACGCCGTGGTGAGCGCCGCCCGCGACGTCCGTTGAGCGGAGCCGGCGCTGGCCGGCTCAGCCGGGGGGCCAGGCCATGGGCCGGCCGCCGATGACGTGGACGTGGAGGTGGAAGACCGTCTGGCCGGCGTTCGCGCCGCTGTTCACGACGGTCCTGAAGCCGCTCTCCGCGATGCCGGTCTTCTCCGCGACCTGCCGCGCGGCGAGCAGCAGCCGCCCGAGGGCGGCCTCGTCCTCCAGCGTGGCCTGGGCGATCCCCGCGATGTGGCGCTTCGGGATGACGAGCACGTGCGTGGGCGCCTGCGGGTTCACGTCGTGGAAGGCGATGACGTGCTCGTCCTCGAGCACGACCTTCGACGGGATCTCCTTGTTCGCGATCTTGCAGAAGATGCACATGGTCGCCTCCTAGTACCGCGTCGTACCGCGCGTCAGGAACCCCTATCACGCAGCGCTAGCTCCACCCACCAGCAGTCCGGCCAGGGATCCGGAGAGAGATTTCAACGCAAAGGCGCAAAGACGCAAAGGCGCAAAAAGACGAGTATTTTTGCGTCTTTGCGCCCTTGGCGCCTTTGCGTTGAAGTCTTCCTCCGCTCGCGAGGCAGTTCCCTGGCGGGATTTCTGCCCCGCGGCACTAGGGCGCCTGCGTATCGCGCCGCTCCCGGTCGCGGGGCAGCGCCCTGGTCGCCGGGTCCGGCTCTCCCGGCTCTCCCTGGCCAGCGGCCTCCAGCGCGCCGCCCTGCCCTTCCCTGGGCAGCAGCCGGGCGAGCGCGCGCTCGATCCGCGAGGTGTCCGCCGGCTCCGGGAGCAGGTCGTCGGGCAGCGCAGCGCCCGACGGCGGGCTCGGCGCGACGCCCCCGCCGTCCTGCTGCGCGACGCGGGGGACCGTCCCGCGCGCGACCGCGATGCGGAGCACGGCGAGCTCGAGGTCGTCGAGCGCGGCGGTGCGCTTCAGCCCGAGCGACGGCACGTCGTAGGTGAGGAGCGCGCCGCCGCTCGCCGCGGGCGCGAGCCCGGCGCGGCCCGCGCCGCCGACCAGCTGCCGCACGATGCTCCTGAGCAGCGCCGCCCGCCGCCGCACCCGGCGCGCCTCGGGATCGGCATAGAGCGAGTAGAACCGGTTCCGCGAGAACGTGGACGGCGCCAGCACGAGCGCGACGAACAGCGCCTCCAGGTCGATGGGCGGCGTCCCCCTCACGTCGCGGGCTCCACCGCGCCGCCCGCGGGCCCCGAGAGCCCGCCGCGCCGCAGGAGCTCCGCCTGGCGGTGCGTGCGCAGCGCGCCGATGAGCTCGTCGAGATCCCCCTCGACGATCTTGTCGAGCTTGTGCAGCGTGAGGCCGATCCGGTGATCCGTCACGCGGTTCTGCGGGAAGTTGTAGGTCCGCACCTTCTGCGCGCGCTCCCCCGTGCCGACCATGGTCCTCCGCTCCGCGCTCTGGGCCTCCTCCTGCCGGCGCTGCTCGAGCTCGAGCAGCCGGCTCCGGAGCACCTTCATCGCCTTCGCCTTGTTCTTCAGCTGGGAGCGCTCGTCCTGGCACTTCACGATCATGCCCGTCGGCAGGTGCTTGATCTGCACGGCGCTGTTCGTCGTGTTGACGCCCTGCCCGCCGGGGCCGCCCGACGCGGCGATCGAGATCTCCAGGTCCTTCTCGTCGATGTGCACGTCGACCTCGTCCGCCTCGGGCAGGACGGCGACCGTCGCGGTCGAGGTGTGGATCCGCCCCTGCGTCTCCGTCGTGGGGACCCGCTGCACGCGGTGCACGCCGCCCTCGTAGCGGAGGTGGGAGTAGACGTCCTGCCCCGAGATCAGCGCCGCGACCTCCTTGTAGCCGCCGGCCGAGGCCTCGCTCAGGTTGAGCACCTCGACCTTCCACCGCTTCGTCTCCGCGTAGCGGCAGAGCATGCGGAAGAGGTCGGCGGCGAAGAGCGCCGCCTCCTCGCCGCCCTCGCCGCTCCGGATCTCGATCACGGTGTTGCGCGCGTCGTTCGGGTCCTTCGGCAGGAGGAGCAGCTCGAGCTCGCCGGCGAGCCGCTCCCGCTCCGTCTCGAGCTCGGGCAGCTCCGCCTGGGCGAGCTCGGACAGGTCGGGATCGTTCAGCGCCTCGCGGTCCTCGGCGATGCGCCGCTCGACGTCCCGCAGCCGCGCGAAGGCGACGACCACCGGCTCGATCTCGGTCCGCTCGCGGTTGAGCCGCTGGATCTCGGCCGGGGAGGAGAGCACCGCCGGGCTGCACATGAGGTGCTCGAGTTCCTGAAAGCGGCGCTGGACCGCCTCGAGTTTCGCGATAGGTAGCATCTGGAATCCGAAGACGACGCGGAGAGTTGGACGGCGGCGGCGTGCGGCGGCGCCGGCGCGCGCTAGCCGTGGGCGCCAGCGTAGCCGGGGTCGGCCAGCACCTTGGAGTAGTCGGCGAACACCCGATCGGGCTGGACCGGCGCGGTCACCGACTCCTCCCGCCAGAGCGTCGCGCGGAGCGACGCGAGGGCGATCTCGAGCTGCGCGTCCTCCGGCTCCGCCGTCGTGATCTTCTGGACCAGGAACCCCGGCCAGAGGAGCACGCGGAGCGGGCCGGTGGTGCAATAGCGCGCGAAGAGCCGCTGGATCTCGAAGGTCACCGCGGCGATCAGCGGGAGGAACGGCAGCTTCATCAAGAAGAAGCCGACGCTCTCGACGAGCCGGCCGCCGGGCAGCTTGGGCAGGAACGCCCCGAGGGACGCCCCGGCCACCGAGAACACCACGATCGACACGAGCGCCACCATCACCAGGAACGTCGTCCCACAGCGGGGGTGCATGGCCGTCTTGCGGCGCGCGTTCTCGACCTCGAGCGGCTCGCGCGCCTCGTAGGTGGAGATCGCCTTGTGCTCCGCCCCGTGGTACTGGAAAACGCGCCGGACCTCGGAGATCTGGCGGATCAGGAGGAGGTAGGCGACGACGATGGCGAGCTTCGCCACGCCGGTGATCGCCTGGAACCCCGGCGACGTGACCTCCAGCCCGAGGCCGAAGACCTTGTTGACCAGCTCGGCGCCGGCCTGAGGCGCCGCCACGAAGAGCAGGACCGCGAAGAGGATCGGGATGATGCCCATCCCCCCGCCCTTCTTCTTTCCGTCTGCGCCGGTGCCGCCGGGCGCCGGGGCGCCCGCGACCTGCGCGGGCTCGCCGTCCTGCGTCGCGATCGCGGCCATGCTGAGCGCCAGGGAGGTGAGGCTCGCTCCGCTCGCGGGGCCGGCGCTCGAGCGCCTGGAGGCCGGCCCCTTGGCCGAGGCCGCCTCTTCGGCCGCCAGATCCTGCTCGTAGAGATCCGCGGACCAGCGGAGCGCCTGGGACCCGAGGCGCAGCGACTCCACGAGCGTCGCGACCCCCCGCACGAACGGCCACGTGCGCGGCCCCTTCGAGACCGCGGTCATCGGCTGCTCGCGCACCACGAGCTCCCCCGAGCGGCGCCGGCAGACGATCGCGACCGAGCTCGGCGATCGCATCATGACCCCTTCAATCACCGCTTGGCCGCCGATATACGGACGTGCAGGCTGATCGCTCATACGCGTTCCAATCTAGCGCATCACGCGGCTTTCGCATCGGCCTGGCCGATCAGCGCCGCGATGGTGGATGGGCGACCTCGTCCGTCGTCCGTCGTCGTCTGGCGCGCGCGCACGCCGCGCGACGTCTCGGCCGGTCGCGCGGCGTGGGTCGGCCGCACGGGCCGGGCAGCGCGCTCGGGACGAGCGCGGGCCTACGCCACGCCCCGGGCGGGGGCGGCGTGACGGGCGCGTCTGTAAAGAGGGGATGTCGAGGAGGGGGCGAGCCGCCCGCCTACTTGCCAGCGGTCGCGTACTTCTTGCGGAAGCGGTCGACGCGGCCGGCGACGTCCATGATCTTGTGCTTGCCCGTGTAGAACGGGTGGCAGGCGGAGCACACGTCGGTCGTGAAGCTGCCGCGGGTGGAGCGGGTCTCGACGACGGCGCCGCACGCGCAGGTGATCGTGGAGGCCTTGTACTCGGGGTGGATGCCGGGCTTCATGGTGAGTCCTTCGGGTGTTGCGAGGGAGGGCGCCTATAGCTCAGGGCGTCTCGGACCGCAAGAAGCCCTCCAGCGCGCCGCGTGTCTCCCTGCTCCCCGCCTGCTCCCGCCGGAGTCTGCCGGACGGGCGTTCGGCGCGGGTTGCGTGAAGAGGTCGAGCGACCGGAAGGATCCTGGCGTGGCCGGCGGAGCCCGCCGCTCCGCATCGACGCGGCACCTCGGACCGGGGCGCCGGTTCGAGGCGCTCGACGGCGCGGAGCGCGGACGTTCTACCTGCGGCCCGAGGGCGCTCCCGTCAAGCGTCCGGCCCGGCTGGCCCCCGCGCACGGCAATTGCTAGGGGCGGCGTTGACGCTCGGATGCACATGGTTAGTTTCGCGGTCGCGAGCCAGCGAGCTCGCGAAATCCGGCGAAAGTATCCGAATTCCCAGCGGTTTTTGACGGCTCTGGAGCAGGGGCTCGCGGCAGCTGTCAGCCGGGCCCTGCTGGCCGGTCGGGTCTTCTCGCCCCCCCGGCGGCGACCAAGCCGTCGCGCAAACATTTCTCGGAGGGTTCAACGTCATGGGCAAGATCATCGGCATCGATCTCGGCACGACCAACAGCGTCGTCGCGGTGATGGAGGGCAAGGAGCCCAAGGTCATCGTGAATGAGGAGGGCTCGCGCCTCACGCCGTCCGTCGTGGCCTGGGACGACAAGGGCGAGGTGCTCGTCGGGCAGATCGCCAAGCGCCAGGCGGTCACGAACCCCACCAACACCATCTACTCGGCCAAGCGCTTCATGGGGCGCCGCGCCGAGGAGGTGCAGGACGAGACGAAGCGCGTCCCGTACAAGGTCAGCAAGGGCAAGAACGGCGACGCCTCGATCGAGGTGCGCGGCAAGCAGCTGTCGCCCCCCGAGGTCTCTGCGAAGGTCCTGCAGAAGCTGAAGAAGGCCGCGGAGGACTACCTCGGCGAGAAGGTGACCGAGGCCGTCATCACCGTGCCCGCGTACTTCAACGACGCGCAGCGGCAGGCCACCAAGGACGCCGGCCGCATCGCCGGCCTCGAGGTGAAGCGCATCGTCAACGAGCCCACGGCGGCCGCGCTCGCGTACGGGCTCGACAAGAAGAACGAGCAGGTCATCGCCGTCTACGACTTCGGCGGCGGCACGTTCGACATTTCGATCCTCGAGGTCGGCGACAACGTCGTGCAGGTCATCTCGACCAACGGCGACACCCACCTCGGCGGCGACGACGTCGACCACCTCGTCATGGACTGGCTCGCGGCCGAGTTCAAGAAGGACACGGGCATCGACGTCTCGAACGACAAGATGGTCGTGCAGCGGCTCAAGGACGCCGCGGAGCAGGCGAAGATCGAGCTGTCGAACGTGCAGGAGACGACGATCAACCTGCCGTTCCTCACCGCGGACGCCTCGGGGCCGAAGCACCTCCAGAAGCAGCTCACCCGGGCGAAGCTCGAGCAGATGATCCGGCCGCTCATCGAGCGGACGCTCGAGCCGACCCGCAAGGCGCTCGCGGACGCGAAGAAGACGCCGCAGCAGATCGACGAGATCGTCCTGGTCGGCGGCTCGACGCGCATCCCGCTGGTCCAGGAGACGGTCAAGAAGTTCTTCGGCAAGGAGCCGCACAAGGGCGTGAACCCGGACGAGGTCGTGGCCGTCGGCGCCGCGGTCCAGGCGGGCGTGCTCTCGGGCGACGTGAAGGACCTCGTGCTGCTCGACGTCACCCCGCTCTCGCTCGGCGTCGAGACGCTCGGCGGCGTGATGACGGTGATGATCGCGAGGAACACGACGATCCCGACGCAGAAGAAGGAGATCTTCTCGACCGCGACCGACAGCCAGCCGAGCGTCGAGGTCCACGTCCTCCAGGGCGAGCGCACCGAGGCCCGCTACAACCGGACCCTGGGCCGCTTCCACCTGGAAGGCATCATGCCGGCGCCCCGCGGCGTGCCGAAGATCGAGGTGACCTTCGACATCGACGCGAACGGCATCCTGTCGGTGCACGCCAAGGACACCGCCACCGGCAAGGATCAGCGGATCACGATCACGGCGTCGGGCGGCCTGAAGGAGGACGAGATCAACCGGATGGTCAGCGAGGCGGCGACGCACGAGGCCGAGGACAAGCGGCGCCGCGAGGAGATCGAGCGGCGCAACAAGCTCGACAACCTCTGCTACACGCTGGAGAAGACGATCAGCGAGAACAAGGAGAAGCTGCCGGAGAGCGACGTCTCGGCGCTGAACGGGATCATCGCCGAGAGCCGGTCGGCCATCGAGAAGCAGGACGACGCGGCCGTGACCGCGGCGCTGGAGCGGCTCGAGAAGGAGGCGCACCGCATCGCGAGCGTCATGTACGAGAAGGCCGGCCCGCCGCAGGACGGCGGGGGCGCCGCGCCCGGCGCCGCGGGCGGCCAGCCGCCGCCCCCCGCCGGCGGCAAGGGGAAGGACTCGGTCATCGACGCGGAGTTCGAGGAGTCGAACTGATCGCCGCGGGGTGAGCGGTCCTCGACCGGTGAAGCCGGCGCAACCGGCGCGACCGACGCGACCGATGCGACCCGCGCGACCGACGTACCCGATAGTACCGGCGCGATTGGCACAACGATGAACGAGCAACGAGCGCGGCTTCGTCCGCGCTCGTTTGCATCTGCGGCCGCGCCTCACGCTCCGAGGCGGCGCGGACCGCCATCTCCCCCCGCCGCGCGCTCCTTGGGCGTCGACTCGGATGTCCGGGGGCCGTATAACCGGCGCTCATGCGAACTCTCCTGCCGCTCGCCACCCTGGTCCTGATGGCCGGTCCCGTCGCCTGCGGGCCGGCCCCCACGCCTGCCGCGCCGACAGGAGCACAAGGCGAGGTCAAGGCCGGGCCCTCCCAGCCCGCAAGCCCCGCGTTCGATCTCTCCCCGGTCGCCGAGCCCGCCGACATCGTGGGCGTGCTCCGCTGGAGCAACCCGGCGGCCACGCTGTCGGGCGTCGCCGCCTGCGCCGGGCTGCCGCCGGCGCTCGCCGAGGCCGGCGCGCAGGGGCTCTCCGCGGGCGTCCTGAGCGAGCTCGTGAGCCCCTCGATCGACGCGAACCAGCTCGCCGCGGTGGTCGCGCTCGACGCGCCGGTCCACCTCGTCGTCGCGCTCGACGACAGCTCGAAGCGGGGCAACCCGGTCGCGGCCGTGTCGCTCGGCCTCACGTCGCTGGAGCGGGCCAGGGGCGCGCTCGAGGCCGGCGCCACCCTGACCGAGGTGAAGCCGGGGATGTGGAAGATCGGCGGCAAGGAGCGCGCGTCGTCGAGCTGCTTCCTGGCCGCGTCCGCGGGCTCGACGCCGGCGCGGCTCCTCTGCGGCGATCGAGACCGGGACGTGACGACGCTCGGGCCGTACCTCGCGCGCACGCTGCCGACGCTCGCGCCCGAGGCGCGCGACCTCCACGGCGAGGTCCGCTTCGTCCCGCTCAGCACGAAGTACGGCGACATGGCCAAGCAGCAGCTCGGCGGGCTCCCGATCCTCGCGCAGAGCCAGCTCTCGATCGGGCAGCCCCAGTTCGACCGGGCGCTCACCGACGCGACGACCGCGGTCCAGGCGGAGCTCGAGGCGCTGATCAACGACGCGAGCAGGGCGGTCGTCGACCTCAAGGTCGACAACCAGACCTGCGTGAACCTCACCGCGGCCCTGGAGCTGCGGGGCCAGTCGTCGTGGCTCGCGAAGACGATGGCCGACGGCGCGAGCCGCGCCGCGCCCGCGCCGGCGCTCTACTGGCGCGTGCCGAAGGACAGCCACGGCGCCTTCTTCGACCACGGCTACGACCCGGCGCACTACACCGGCATCCTGAAGACGCTGCGCGAGATGCTCGAGGGGTGGCTCGAGAAGGAGAAGATCGGCAGGCCCGCCGATCGCAAGGCGCTCGCCGACGTCCTCTCGCTGCCGATCAACCGGACGGCCAGCGTGTCCGCGCACGGGTACGTCGACGCGCCGCCCGCCGCCGCGAAGACCGGCAAGCCGTCGCCGAACGAGATCCTCGACGGCATGATGGGCGGCTTCGTCGGCTGGAACCTGTTCGGCTTCGAGGAGGCGCCGGACGCGCTCATCAAGTACCTGAAGAACGCCGTCACCGCCTACAACACGCCCGCGCTGCGCAAGCGGCTCCCGGAGCTCGACGTCGATCCGAAGGACCTGCCGACGGTCAAGACGGTGCAGGCGCCGAAGGAGCTCGGGAAGACGTCGCTCGCCGTCGAGATCCAGATCACGAGCGAGCTGCCGTCGCCCGACGCCGACGCGGCGCAGGCTCCCGGCGGCAAGGCCAAGCCGAAGCCCAAGGTCACGGTGACGCTGCACCTCCTCCTCATGGGCGACGAGAAGACGACGTGGATCGCGTTCGGGCACGACAAGCGCGAGCTGCTGAGGCGGCTCGCCATGGTGAAAGCGGGCGCCCCCGACACCGACACGCTCGCGTCGCGCCCGGGGCTCGAGAAGCTGAAGACCGGGAAGTTCGTCTCCGGTGGATTCTCGACGCTCGCCCCCATCACCCGCACGGTGCAGAGCGTCCTCACGAGCCTGGACAGCCCCGGCGCGGCGCCGGTGGCGCTGCCGCCGGAGGCGCGGCGGTTCGGCGAGGCGCTGGCGAAGCTCCCCCACAAGGGCGAAGGGCTGATGTTCATCACGACGCAGGAGCAGGGCGGCGCCGCGCCGCGCGCCGAGATCGCCATCAACGTGTCGAAGCCCGTGCTCGAGGACATCGGCGCGCTCCTCGCGGCGGGGCTCCAGATGGCCGGCATCACGAAGCCATAAGCCCGCGGATGCGCTATCACAGCGGGAGCCCAGCGTGGCCGCTCCTGCTCGGTCGTGTCCTCCGGAGGGCGCACGTAGCGCGTGCGCCCTCCGCCCACGTTCAAGACCGGTACGCGGATTGCCCAGCTCCCTGAAGAGATGAGAGGAAACCCATGAACAACCGTGAAGGTGCGAGTCGCGACGGAACGAGCCCCGCGCGACCGGAGACGTCCGGGAACGCCCCGATGGCAGCCCCCATGCCGAGGCCGCCCGTGCGCCGCGCGGCGCCCGATACGGACGACTCCGATCTGCCCGAGCTGACGCCGGAGCAGCTGAGCGAGCTCAGGCAGGCGCTCGAGGAGCGCCGGGCGAGCCTCGTCGCCAACATCGACGAGCGGCAGCACGCGGAGCGCGACGTCTCGCGGGAGGTGGGCGACGAGATGGACGAGGCGAACGCCGAAGGCGCAACCTCGCTGACGTCGAAGCTCCTGGAGCGCGATGTCCGGGTGCTCGCCGAGATCGATCGCGCGCTCGCCAAGATGAAAGAAGGGACCTACGGGATGTGCGAGGGCACCGGCGAGCCCATCGGCTATCGCCGCCTCAAGCTGCGCCCGTGGGCGCGCTACAGCGTCGCCTACCAGGAGCAGATCGAGCGCGAGGAGCGGACCGGCGGCGGCTCCTGATCCCGAACGCCAGCGCAGCGCACGCCCCGCGTCGATCGCGGGGCGTGCGGCCGGGCGCTAGCGGAAGCGCGCGTCCAGCGGGGCGCTCGAGCTCGTGCCGAGCGCCTTGGTCCACGCGATCACCGGCGCGCGCCAGTCGACGCCGGTCCATTGCGGGGACGGGTCCTGAGCCTGGAAGCGAAAGCCGTCCCCGCCGTAGTAGAGGAAATCGATCGTCGCGACGGTGTAGCGGCGCTCCTCGTCCAAGGGGCGCCCGTCGTGCAGGACGTAACGACCGCCGGCCGAAGGCGATAGGCCGACGAGCACCGCGTCGCGGTGGCGGAGCGTCTCGAGGATGTCGCTGCCCCGCAGCGAGCAGATGACGAGCTTGTTGTCGAACGGGAGGACGGAGAACACCGTCGCTTTCGTGATGGGCCCCCTGGGGACGGCCTGCCGGATGCCGTCCTTGTTCAGGATCGCGATGTCGACCCCGAGCTGCTCGCGCCACGACCCCGCGATCCAGCGCTGGATCTCGGCGGAGTCGCGCTCCATTCCGTCGCTCGAATAGCCGATCTGCTCGCCGAGCGCCGCGTCCAGCTCGCGCTGCCAGCCTGCGGCGGCCCTGGCGAGCGCCTCGTCCGGCGGGGCCGCGGGCGCGCCCTCCGGGTGGGCCACGTCGACCACCTCCGCGGCGGCCGACACGACGCGCTGCCGGAGCGGACGGCGGGGGTCGATGTCGAGCGAGACGCGGGCGTAGCTGCGCAGCCGCCAGCCAGGGTTGACGAGCGGGACGCCGCCCACGCGCAGCTCGGCCCTCGTGTGGCAGTGCCCCGCGCCGACGAAGGACAGGCGCCACTCGGGGTGACGCGCGAGGATCGGCGCGAGCACGTCCTGGCACTGGTGCGCGACGAGCACGAGCGCGTCGGGCGCGGCGCGCCACGCCTCGGGGATGGCGCGCGAGAGCGCCGCCTCCTCGCCCTCGAAATCGATGCCGTCGAAGCGGCTCGCCGTCGCGGCCTCGCGGGTGCGCGAGGTCGAGAGGCCGACGACGCCGATGCGCAGCCCGCGCCGCTCGAACACGGCGAAGGAAGGCAACGCGAAGGCGGAGAGCCCTGGATCGGTCACGCGCAGGTTCGCCGCCAGGTAGGTCACGCGAGACCGTGTCCGGTTCTGAAGAAAGGCGTCCCTGCCGAAATCGAACTCGTGGTTTCCGAACGCCGACGCGGCGTAGCCCATCCGCGCCATCGCGTCGGCCATCGGCGCGCCCAGGAAATAGGAAGAGATCGCGGGGCCGGTCCAGTTGTCGCCGCCGGAGAGCGCGAGCGTCGACGGGTCCTTGCAGGCCGGCGCTGGCGGGAGGTGGGGCGGAGCCCCGGACGCCGGGCCCGCGCAATGGCCCTCCCGCCCGCGCCACACGGCCAGCACCTCGGCCGCGCCGCCGAGGACCTTGCCCTCCTCGGCGGCGGGCAGGAGCCACCCGTGCTCGTCGGTCGTGTAGAGGAGGGTGACCGCCGCCGGAGCGCGCTCGGCCGGAGCCGGCGCCTGCGCGGCCGTCGCCGCTTCCCTGGGCTCGCACGCGGAGAGGGGCAGCAGCGCCTGCGCGCCGAGCGAGAGCGCGGCGATCGCGCGCGCGGCGCGGGGCCGTCGCGCCGCCGGCGCAGCGCTCAAGGGCATCGCGCAGGCTCCGCGCGGCGACGCACCTCAGCCGCCCATCCGCTGGATGAACGGGACGATGCGCTCGACGAAGGGCTGCTTGTGGTAGCGGTCGAACTCCGCCCACGTGCAGAGCGTGCGGGGATCCTTGACGCGATCGACGAAGAGCACGCCGTCGACGTGGTCCTTCTCGTGCTGGAAGGTGCCCGCCGACAGCCCGCGCACGACGCGGTCGATCGGCTTCCCGTCGCGATCCAGGCCGGTCAGGCGGATCTCGGTGGCGCGATCGACGACGCCCCTCAGGTTCGGGACGCTCAGGCACCCTTCGTAGTTCTCGAACGTCTCCTGCGTGAGCGGCTCGATCACGGGGTTGACCACGATCGTCAGCGGGATGTTCGGCTTGTACGGATATCGTGGGTTGTCCTGCACCTCGACCGCGAAGATGCGCAGCGGCGCATGGACCTGAGGGGCGGCGATGCCCGCGCCGTTCGCGTCGCGCATCGTCTCGACCAGGTCGTCGATGAACGCCTGCATGGCGGGAGAGGAGAGCTCTTCCGGCGTGACCTCGCGCGCTCGCTGCCTGAGGACGGGGTTGCCGATGTGGGCGATTTTCAGGAGCGTCACGCGCCGATCGTACCATACGCGCGCCATACGCGCGCGCCGCTACCCCCGCCCCGCGGGGACGCGCTCGCGCGCGCGGCCATGCGGCGCGCTGGAGCGTCAGCTATGGAGAAGGGCCATGCACTACTTCCCCGACGAGCCCCACGTCCCCGAGCAGCGGCAGGCGAACGCCGTCATGCACCTCCGCTTCGAGGACGTCAGCCAGAACGGACGGGTGATGCTGGACGCGCTGCCGCACGGCCTCGGGCCCGCGATCTGGGTGAAGCTCCTGCGAGCGAGCCCCATCGAGGCGCTGATGACCGCGCAGGGGATCATCCCGATCCTCACCCGCCTCATCATTGAGGGCGGCGACGGCCCCGTCGCGGCGCGGGAGCCGCTGGAGCTCAAGGGCAGCTACCAGCTCGCGCGCACGGAGGACGCCGCGTCGGAGGTGAACCGGCTGATCCTGGCCATGTGGCTCTCGGCCAGCGCGCGCCGCAGCCGGACCTACGGCCCACCGCCGCCCGGCGCCGGCGAGCCGATCCAGGTCGGCCGGGTGTTCGCGGAGCACGTCTTCACGCGGCCCTTCGCCGAGCCCGGCGCGCGCAAGGTGCTGCGCTTCGACGCGCCGGATCTGCCGCCCGTCCCGCCGGAGCGCTACGCCTGGCGCTCGCCGGAGGCGCTGATGGGCCTGCCGGCGGGCGCGGAGCCGTTCGACCCGGAGCCGACGCTGGATCCGGTCTCGATCGCCTTCGGCCTGGATCACACGGACGGGAACCAGCATGTGAACTCGCTCGTGTACCCGCGGCTCTTCGCGGAGGCCGCGCTCCGGCGGCTCGCGCAGCACGGGCACGGCACGGCGCTGCTCGCCCGCAGGGTGGAGGTCGCCTACCGCAAGCCGTGCTTCGCGGGCGCGCGCGCGAGGATCGTGCTGCGCACGTTCGCGATCGACGGCGCGCTCGGCGCGCTCGGCGCGTTCGTGCCGGACCCGCCGCACGGCGCCGAGGGCGCCGCCCCCGAGGCGCGCGCGTACTGCTACATCCGCACGCTGTTCCAGGGCTGAGCGGGCCCTCGGGCGAGCGCGCCGCCGCCGGACAGCGCGGACCGGCGAGCGGCCCGCGCGCGACGACCGGGCGCGCTACGCGCTCGCCGGGCGCGGGAGGCCGGCGCGATCGGCGATCTCGTCGTGGAAGGCGCGGAACGTCGACTCCTGCGGCCACGAGGGCGCGTCGGCAAGGAGCTCCCCGACGCGGGTGAGCTCGCCCTCGTCGATGGCGATGACGGCCGCGGCGTAGCGCATGGCCCAGAAGACGAGCGGGCTGACCTCGCTCGCGCGCTCCAGGAGCGCGCGGTCGCCCGGCACGCTCGTGTGCGCGAAGGCGCGGGCGAGCGCGCCGGCCGCCGCCCGCAAGGTGACCACCCGGTCGCGGAAAGGAGATCTGACGTTCGGGAGCGGGAGGCGCTCCAGGCGACCGGCGCGCTCGAGGGCCGCGTCGCGATCGCCCTCGAAGGTGTAGAGGAGCGTGTCCAGGAAGAGCCGGTGCTCGAGCGCCGCGTCCCACGCCGGCCCCCGCTCGGCCGCCGCCATGGCCGCCCGCGCCTTCTCGACCCAGCCGTAGGCGGCGAACGCCGTCGCCGTCATCAGCGGCGCCATCGTGGCGGGGTGCGGGATGCGGTGCAGCGTCGGCGACCAGCGCTGCAGCACCGAGCGCACGTCGCCCGAGCGGAGCAGCCGGCGCAGCTTGCGGCGCGCGAGCCAGCGGGCCGCGGCGAACGCGAGGACCAGACCGAGCACCGCCGCCATGATCACCGGCTGCTGCCAGGCGAACCGGAGCGCAGCCGCGGCCAGCGCTGCGGAGCCGGTGAAGAGCAGCACCGGAATCAGCCGGCTGCTCCGCCCCTCGTCCTCGGAATCGAACGGATCCACGACACCTCCAAGCGTACGGGGCTTCCCGAACGAGGCAAGTCCCGGGCGACGCGCGCTCCGGCGCCACCCACACCCGCGCGCGTCCCGCGCTGAATTGCACTCCGACTGCAGCCGGATGGCCCCCGGCGGGAGAGCCCGGCGAGGCATGGCCTCCGGGTGTTCGCCGCGCGGCTGAGATGCCGTGGCGCCGTCGACGCGCCGCCGCGCGCTTCATGGGGCTCGACACGGCGCCGAAGTTCGACTACGTAGTCCGTGCGTCAGGCGAAAGCCTGAACCTCATGGGTCCGCCGACAGCGCGCCGTGAACCCCGCCAGGCCCGGAAGGGAGCAACGGTAGCGGAAAGCGAGTGTGGCGGGCCCACTTGCTTTTTGTGGGCTCGATGCGCTCCCGCCCCCACCTCGGGCGCGGCCGCGGAGCCCGGTGCCAGGTCGCTGCCGCGGGCGCGACCGACCGTCAGGGCGCTTCGAGCGCCGCCGGCGCGATGGGCGCGACGGGCACGGAGAAGAGCGCGTCCGGGCTCGTCGTGATGCGCGGGACATCCGTGCTCCGCAGCGGGCTGACGCCGCCGGCGGCCAGGCGCTGCTGCACGATGCCCGCCTCCTCGTCGCCGCCCTCGAGCGTGATCGCCCCGAGGCGGCTGTCCCGGCCGACGTCGCCGTCGATGAGCACGCTCGCCCGGCGCGACGGGGTGATGGACGGGTTGCTGGACTCGAGCCCGTTGCCGCTGAGGACGAGCCCGTGGATCGCCGCTTGCGCCCGCTCCTGCCAGCTTACGCCGTCGCCCACGACCTCCTGCGCCTGCTCGCCGCTCGCGCTCACCACCGCCGAGTCGGCGAAGGTCCCGGCGATGCGCATGCCGTCGATGATGATGCCGCGCGCTTCGCCGCTCATCCCCAGGCCGATGGCCCTGTTCTTCTCGAGGACGCCCCCACGGAGCGCGACGGGCTGCTCCGGCGTCGTGTTCTGGATCCAGATCCCGGGCTGGTTGCCGCTCACCTCGAACCCCGCGCCGTCCCCGCCGATGGCCGCGCTCGCGCCGTCGATCAGAAGACCGAAGCCGCTGTTGTCGGCCACCTTGAGGGACGTCGCCTCGAGGCTCGAGCAGCTGGACACGGAGACGCCGCCGCTCGGATCGAACCCGCTCAGGCCGTTGCCGCTCACCTCGACGCGGGACAGCGAGGCGCGCGCCCCGACGAGCGACACGCCGACGACCTTGTTGTCGCGGAGGACCGTGTCCTCGACCTCGAGATCCACCGTCGCCTCGCAGTCGCAGCCGCCGGTGCACTGCGCCCACAGCCCTGGCCCCCGCGAGCCGGAGACGACGGACCGCGCCACCGAGACGCGGTCGGCGTCGAACACGCTCAGGCCGTAGCGCGCCGAGCCCTCGATCGCCGCGTCGACGAGGTCGAGCGTCGCGCCGAGGCCGACCGTCACGCCGTCGGCCGCGCTCGCCGCGACGCGCACCGCCTCGATCCGCGCCCGCGCGCCGGCCGCGACCGCGACGCCGCCCTCGCCGACCGTGAGGCCCCGGAGGACGGCGCCGTCGCCGGCCGCGAGCGAGACGGCCGCCACGGTCACGGAGCCGGCGCCCCTGCCCAGCAGGCTCACGCCGGGCGGCAGATCGACGGAGCCGTAGGCGCCGGGGCCGAGCGCGATGCACACGCCGGGCTCGGCCGCCGCGGCGGCCGGCGAGAGCGCCGCGGGGCTCGCGACCTCGATCACCTCGGCGCAATCGACGGACCCGGCGCAGAAGTCGCCGTCGCAGAGCGCGCCGGCGGGGACGCCGACGCACGCGCCGGAGGCCGTGAGCGCGCCCGGGCACGCGCCCTTCGTCGGTTCAGGGTCCGACGCGCACCCGAGCGCCGCCGGGCCGAGCGCGGCCACGGCGGTCAAAACGAGAGCTGCCTGATTCCAAGCCTTCATCATGACGAACGTCTCCTGCGCGGCACGCCGCGCTACCCAACGAAAAGAGGCGCGGCCCCTCAGGACCCCGCGAGCACCGCGCGGCACTCGCGCGCCCGCGCGGCGAGCTCGCCCTCCACGAAATGCGCCGCCAGCGAGGCGGAGAGCTGCGCCGCGGCGGCCTCGGCGCGAGGGCGCGTCGCGGCGTCGCGCAGGCCCGCGCGGCAGATCGTCGCGAGGCCGAGCGCCACGTCGGCGAGGTACACGCGCCCGCCGCCCACCTCGGCGAGGCGCAGCGCCGCGCAGCCGGACTCGAGCGCCTCGCCGACGTGGCCGACCGCGAGCAGCGCCGCGGCCAGGTTGCGGTACGCGTCCGGGAGGTCGGCGCCCGCGCCGGCCTGCTCGCCCAGCGTCACCGCGCGCCGCGCGTGCTCGAGCGCGGCGCGCGGGCGCGAGAGCCGGAGCTCGACCTCCGCGAGGTTGTTGTGCCCGGAGGCGATCGCCTGGAGATCGCCGAGCCGCTCCTTCAGCGCGAGCGCGCGGGCGAACACCTCGCGGGCGCCGCCGAGGTCGCCCCTCGCGAACAGCGCGGCCGCGACGCCGTTCAGCGCGAAGCTCAGCGCCTGCGGGGACGCGCGCTCGTCGACCGCGCGCGCGGCCTGGCGGTAGCAGCGCTCGGCCTGCACC
Source organism: Sorangium sp. So ce834 (assembly GCF_051521425.1). NCBI lineage: Bacteria > Pseudomonadati > Myxococcota > Polyangiales > Polyangiaceae > Sorangium > Sorangium sp. So ce834. The sequence continues at coordinate 13,530,838 of NZ_CP150351.1, read as the reverse complement.
AGCCGGCCGCGCGAGTAGAACACCGTCCCGAGCGCGAGGAGCAGCTGCGACGCGGCCTCGCGGCGGCGGCCGTCGCCGGGCGGCAGCGCCGCGCAGACGCGCAGGCTCCGGAGCGCGGCCGCGCGGCAGGCGTCGAGATCGCCGTCGCGCCGGTGGAGCGCCGCGAGCAGGCCGACCATCGGGAGCGCCTCCGGCGCGGCGCCGCCGCGCTCGGCGAGCGCGATCGCCCGCTCGACGAGCGCGCGCGCCTCGGCCGTCGCGCCGCGCACCTTGAGCGCGAGGGCGAGGCGGTAATCCACGCGCGCGTCCCAGAGCAGCGCCGCGCTCGGGTCGCGCGCCGACGGCGCGGAGGCGCGGCGCTCCACGCGGAGGATCCGCGCCCGCGCCTCGTGGTACGCGCGCTCCGCCTCGTCGAGGCGGCCCGCCCGCCGGAGCGCGTCGCCGGCGTCGAGCAGGAGCCCGGCGCGCTCGTGCCACGCGAACAGCCGGCGCTCGCCGCCCGCCGACGCGGCCGCCGACGGGGCGCGCGCCTCGGGGCCGGCCTCGGCGCACGCGTGGATCTCCCGGGCCCGCGCGAAGTGACGCAGCGCCTCGGCGTTCTGCCCGAGCGACGCCGCGCTCGCCGCGGCGCGGGCGTAGGCGAGCGCGGCGCTCCGCGCGTCGCCGCCGCGATCGTGGTGCAGCGCCGCGAGCGCCGCCCCGACCTCCCCGAGCCCCCGCGGCGCCGCCGACATGCCGTCGAGCCAGGCGGCGACCGCGCGGTGCATCGCGCGGCGCACCTTGAGGCTGAGCGTGTCGTAGGCGATCTCCTGGGTCGCCGCCTCGGCGAAGACGTACTCGCAGTCCTCGGGGAAGGTCGACGCGTCGCGCGCGCGGATGAGCTGCTGATCCCGCAGCCGGCGCAGCACGTCCGCGGTGCTCGAGGCGCCGCCGCCCTGCGGCGCGACGCCGCGGAGGTGGTCGATCGCGCCCTTCCAGAACGTCCTGCCGACCACGGCCGCATGCGCCAGGACGGCCCGCGCCTCGCCGTCGAGCCGATCGAGCCGCGCCTGGACGATGCCCTGGATCGTCGCCGGCAGCGAGAGCCGGGCGAGCTTCTCCTCGTGCAGGATCCACGGCTCGCCGTCGCGCCGCTCGAGGGCGCCGACGTCGATGAGCAGGTACAGCGTCTCGGTCAGCGTGAGCGGGTTGCCCTCCGCGCGCTCGGCCAGGGCGCGGATGGCCTCCGCGGAGCAGCGCGCGGCGAGGCGCAGGCGATCGCGGGCCATGTCCTCGACGTGCCGCCGCGACAGCGGGCCGAGATCGAGGCGCGCGTGGCTCGCCTTCCCCTCGCCCCAGTGCGGCCGCCTCTCGTAGAGCTCGGGCCGCGCGGCGCCGACGAGGAGCAGCGGCGCGTCCGAGAGGCGCACGGCGAGGTCGTCGAAGAGGTCGAGGCTGGCGTCGTCCGCCCAGTGGATGTCGTCGAGCAGGACGACCACGGTCCCGCGCGCGGCCATGGCCCCGAGGAGCGCCGCGACGGCCGCGGCCACCCGCTTCTTGACGTCCGCGCCGCCCTCGTCGGGGACGATCGCGGTCGCGGGCGCGATCGGCGCCGCGCGGCGCGGGCAGAGCACGTCCGCGATCTCGGCCAGCGCGTCCTCCAGGGCGAGCGGATGGGGCGCGCCGCCGGCGTCGCCGCCCGCGCCTGCCCCGGAGGCGCCGGCCCTGAGCTTGCGCAGGACGACGTCGCGCGCGTCGTCGTCCTGGATGCGGAAGTGGGCGCGCAGGAGCGACGCGGCGAGGTGGTAGCTCGCATCCATCGACAGCGAGGAGCACGCGGCGCCGAGCACGACGCACGGGCCCCCCAGAGGCGGCGCCATCGCCCGGATCTCCGACAGGAGGCGGCTGCGCCCGACGCCGCCCGCGCCGATCACGGAGATGAACATCGCGCGCCGCTCCGCGACGACGGTCTCCAGCGCCTCGGAGAGCCGCTGCAGCTCCGCCGCCCGCCCGACGAAGCGGGTGCCCTGGCCGAGGAAATCAAAGCCGGCGATCGAGGCGTTCGCGGGCTTGAGGACGCGGAAGCTCGGCGCGTCGCCGCCCTGCGGCTCGACCTCGAAGAGGCCGGCGACCTGCCGGAACGTGGGCTGCGCGATCAGCACCGCGCCCGGCGCGGCGGCCTGCTGGAGCTGCGCGGCCGCCCTCAGGGCCTCGCCGGAGGCGTCGACCGGGGCGCCCGGCCCGGCGGCGCCGCTCACGAACAGCCTCCCCGTGCTGACGCCCACGCGCAGCCTCGGCCGGCACCCCGGCGGCAGCTCTGCGCCGAGCGACGCCGCGTCGATCGCGGCGAGCTCCAGCCCGGCGCGGACCGCCCGCTCGGCGTCGTTGTCGGTCGCGCGCGGCGCGCCGAACAGCGCGGAGACGGCGCCGTTGCCGCGGCCGCTCACGGCGCCGCCGAGCGCCTCGACCCGCGCGCGGACGAGCGCGAAGCAGGCCTCGCGAAGCTCGAGCTCCTGCTCCGGATCGAGCGGCGCCTGCCCGTCGCCGCCGGCCACGATCTCCGCCGAGAGCACGGTGCAGACGCGGTACTCGCCCGCCGACGGCGCGGCCCTCGCGGCGCGCGCGGGCGCGGCAGCGGCGTTCGGCAGCGTGGCCGCCAGCCCATCGGAGGGCCTCGGCGCGGCGCCGCGGCGCGCTTCCGGGACGCGCGCGAGCGCCTCGCCGAGTTCGCGCGCGTCCCGGAAGCGCGCCGCGGGCTCGACCGCGGCGGCGCGCCCGATGACCGCTTCGAGCGCTGGGCTCGCCGCGACGCCCAGCCCCGCGAACGACGGACGCCTGCGCGGGTCGACGGCGGCGAGGTAGAGATCGGCCCAGTCGCTCCCGTCGAGCGGCTGCTTGCCCGAGGCGAGCTGCAGCAGGATGAGCCCCAGCGCGAACACGTCGGTCCAGGGCCCGGTCGCGCCCAGCCTCGGGTCGAACTGCTCCGGAGCGCCGTAGAGCGGGGTGAACGCGTGCAGCGTCCGCGACGCCGCGAGCTCCTGCGTCGTGTCGGTCGCGGCCCCGCCGGCCGCCGGCGTCGCCGAGCGGCTCGTCTCGACGAGCGCCTTCGACAGCGGCATCGACGCGTCGATCACCTTGGCGATGCCGAAATCGACGACCTTGATCGTCGTCGCGCCGGGCGCCCCGACGAGGAACAGGTTCGCCGGCTTGATGTCGCGGTGCGAGACGCGCTCGTCGTGCGCCATCGCGAGCGCCGACACCGCCGGCGCGAGGAGCTCGATCGCCTCGTCGACGGGGTACGGCCCGCGCCCGGCGGCGCTCCGCGCGTCGATGTGCTGCGCGAGCGTCTCCCCCTCGAGCCACTCCATGACGAGGTACGGCGTCCAGTGGCCCTCCGGCGAGGTCGCGGCGGCGACGTCGAGCGCCTGGACGATGCCCGTCGTCCGGCGCGAGAGCCGGTGCAGCAGCCGCGCCTCGCGCTCGAACGTGTCGAGCAGCGCCCCCCGCTCTTCCAGCGATAGATCCGCGGGGATTTTCAAGCACTTGACCGCGACCTGCTCCTGGAAGCCGAGGTGCGTCGCCCGGTAGACCACGCCGAACGCCCCCTCCCCGGCCACGGCGTCCACCAGCAGCTTGCCGCCGATGGTGCTGCCCACCCAGCCGAACGGGTCTCCCGCGATCATCCGCGCAAATTCTACCGCCCAGATCACCACGCCGGGAGCGCGCCGCCTCCGCGGGGCGACGATCGCCGCCCCGCGCCGCCGCCGGTGGCCGAGGCGGCGAGGCGAGCGCGACAGCAGTCGCCCTGCGCGCGCGTCCATGCTACGCAGCCGCCTGCAAGGCGCGCCCTCGGTCCTGGCCGCCGTCCTGCGCGAGCTGCCGCAACGGTCCCCGGGACGGATCGCACGCGTGCAGTGGAAGGGCGCCGTCGGGCGCCCGGCGCGACTCTGGGGTGCGATGTGGCTGAGCCGGAGTTTGTTTCCCGCGATGGTGGCCCGCTCGAGGTCCTGATCATCACCCAGGGCTCGATGAGCACGCGGCAGCTGCCGGGCTCCGGGAGCGTCGTGCTGGGCAGGGACGAGGACGCCGGCATCTGCGTCCCGGACTCCTCGGTGTCGCGCCGGCACGCGGTGCTGCACCTCGGCCCGCCGCTCCGGGTCGAGGACCTCGGCAGCAGCAACGGGACCCGCGTGCGCACCCGGCACAGCAGCGCGGCGACCGAGCGCCTCATCGACGTCGGCAAGGGCGCGCCCGCGCGCGGCGCCGTCGAGCTCGCGCCCGGCGACGTGATCTACCTGGGCGCCGCGCGCGTCATCCTCCGGCAGAAGGACGCCGAGCGGGGCGCGCGCAAGGACGTCATCGTCAAGGACGACGCGATGCGCGCCGTCTACGCGCTGGCTGAGCGCGTCGCGAAGGGCCCCATCAACATCCTGCTCCTCGGCGAGACGGGCGTCGGCAAGGAGGTGCTCGCCGAGTCGATCCACAAGGCGTCGCCGCGCGCGGGCCGGCCGCTCCTGCGCCTCAGCTGCGTCGCGCTCTCCGAGTCGCTGCTCGAGAGCGAGCTGTTCGGCCACGAGCGCGGCGCCTTCACCGGCGCCGTCCGGGCGAAGCCGGGGCTGCTCGAGACGGCCGCGGGGGGCACGGTGTTCCTCGACGAGATCGGCGAGCTGCCGCTCTCGATCCAGGCCAAGCTGCTCCGGGTCATCGAGGAGCGGAAGGTGATGCGGGTCGGCGGCCTGACCCCCACGAAGATCGACGTCCGCTTCATCTCGGCGACGCACCGCAACCTCGAGGCCGAGGTGAGCCGCGGCGCGTTCCGGCAGGACCTGTACTTCCGGCTGAACGGCGTGACCCTCACCCTCCCGCCGCTGCGCGAGCGCCCCGGCGAGGTCGCGGCGCTGGCGCAGCTCTTCGCGGAGCGCACGGCGAAGGAGCTCTTCCCCAGCGAGGCCAGGGCCGCGGCCGTCCCGCTCTCGCCCGCGGCCCTGGCGGCGCTCGAGCGCCACAGCTGGCCAGGCAACATCCGGGAGCTGCGCAACGTGATCGAGCGCGCGGTGATCCTCGCCGACGGGGCGCCCATCGGGCCGGAGCACCTGCTCCTCTCCTCGCTGGCCGATCCCGCCCGTCCCTCGCATGAGCCTACCCTTCCGGCGCAACCGTCTCAGGCGCCCGCCCCGGCGGCCGCGTCCCCGAGCTCCCCGCAAGGGAATGCGAGGGGCGTGCCCGACGGCGCGAAGGGCGCGCTCGACGGCGCGGGCGCGGGCCCCACGCGGCTGCGCGACGCCATGGAGGCCCACGAGCGCGAGCGCATCGTCCAGGCGCTCGAGCAGTGCATGGGCAACCAGACGCGCGCCGCGGCGCTGCTCGGGATCTCGCGGCGCACGCTGGTCGAGCGCATCCGGGTGTACGGGCTGCCGCGGCCGCGCAAGGCCTGAGCGTCGCCTCAGCGTTGCGCGAGCCGCCGCGCAAGTCGCGCGAGGGCTCGCTCAACCGCGCGCCCGCGCGCGCAACGCCTCAGGCGGGCGTCTCGCGACGCGTGAGCGGGGCGAGCTCGATCCCGAGCTCCGTGGCGAACCGGAAGATGCGCTCGTCGCGGTAGAACTCGCCGAAGACGACGCGCGAGATGCCCGCGTTCGCCATCATCTTGAAGCACCCCCAGCACGGCGAGGCCGTGACGTAGACCATCGCGCCTTCGATCCGCACCCCGTTCCGCGCGGCCTGGATGATCGCGTTCGCCTCCGCGTGGATCGTGCGCACGCAGTGGCCGTCCTCGATGAGGTGCCCCTCCTCGTCGCAGTGGGGCAGCCCCCGGATCGAGCCGTTGTACCCGGTCGCGAGGATGCTCTTGTCGCGCACGATCACCGCGCCGACGTGCTTCCGGTCGCAGGTCGCCCGGGACGCGACGACCTCGGCGATGCGCATGAAGTATTCATCCCACGAAGCCCGGTGAGTCATCGCTCGTCTCCACGGCGGGGATCCGCGCCCGCTGCCCCCTCGGTGCCGAGGCTCGCGCCCGCTGTCCCCTCCAGAATGTTCAGGGATCCGCCCTCCGGTCCCCGCGCGAGGAGGCCCGGCGGCGCGCGCTCGCGGCCCTGGCCGAGCCGCGCCACGCGCCCTGCGGGCGCTTCTATCACGATGTCGGGCGCCGCGGGGCCCCTCCCGGACGGGCGACCGCGCGAGGCGCCTCGACAGCGAGGGCCGCCGCGTGGTAGCGCGCGTGCGTGAGCTCCACTGCCAAACCACGCCGGTCAGATCGCCGCATCCTCGTGCTCGGCTCGGGGGGGCGCGAGCACGCCCTCGCGCGCGCGCTCGCCCGATCGCCCTCGGTCGCCGAGGTCATCGTGGCGCCCGGGAACGCCGGCACGACGGCGCAAGGCGGCCCCGGCCGCGCCCCGATCCGCCGCGCCGACCTCGCCTCGCTCTCGCCCGACGAGGCGACCCGGCTCGCCGTCCGCGAGCGCGCCGACCTGGTCGTCGTCGGCCCCGAGGCGCCGCTCTGCGCCGGCGTCGCCGACGCGCTCGCCGCCGCGGGCGTCGCCGTGTTCGGGCCGAGCCGCGAGGCGGCGCGCCTCGAGGGGTCGAAGGCGTTCCTCAAGGAGTTCGCCGCCCGCCACCGGATCCCGACCGCGCCGTTCCAGATCGCGCGCTCCTTCGACGAGGCGGCCCGCATCATCCGCGAGCGCGGCGCGCCCATCGTCGTGAAGGCCGACGGGCTCTGCGCCGGCAAGGGCGTCGTCGTCGCGGCGACCGTCGACGAGGCGCTCGCGGCGGCGAAGGACATGCTCGTGGATCGCCGCTTCGGCGACGCCGGCGCGACCGTGATCCTCGAGGACGCGATCGTCGGCGAGGAGGCCAGCCTGCACGCCCTCAGCGACGGCGAGGCGATCTTCGTCCTGCCGGCGGCGCGCGATCACAAGCGCGTCGGCGAGGGCGACACCGGGCCGAACACCGGCGGCATGGGCGCGTTCGCGCCGACCGCCCGCGTCACCCCCGAGCTCACCGCCCGCGTCGAGCGCGAGATCCTCCGGCCGACGATCGACGGCATGCGGGCGGAGGGGAGGCCCTTCCGCGGCGTGCTGTTCGCGGGCCTGATGATCACGCCCGCGGGGGACCCCATCCTGCTCGAGCACAACGTCCGCTTCGGCGATCCCGAGTGCGAGGCGCTGATGGAGCTCCTCGAGGGCGACGTCGCCGAGCTCTGCGCGTCGGCCGCGGCGGGCGCGCTCGACCCCGGGGCGGCGCGCGTCGCCCCCGGCCGGCACGCGCTCACCGTGGTCCTCGCGGCGCGCGGCTACCCGACGGCGCCCGTGGCCGGCGACGTCATCCGCGGCCTCGACGCCGCGGCCGCGGTCGAGGGCGCCTTCGTCAACCACGCGGGCACGGCGGAGCGGGACGGCGCGATCGTGACCGCAGGGGGCCGCGTGCTCGCCGTCACCGCCGCGGGCGACTCGCTCGCGGAGGCGCGGGAGCGCGCGTTCCGCGCCGCGAGCGCCATCGACTTCGACGGCAAGGTGCTCCGCCGCGACATCGGGGTGGACGGAGCGCGCGCCGCCGGGTGAGGCGCGGCGCCCGCGCGGCGCCGCGCTTGACCCTCGGCCGCCCGTCGTGCCTATCGTCTCACAGGGCGCGCCACCGCCGCCCAGGCCGTCCGCCGGGGTGCGCGCGGCGACGCGGCTTGCCGGAGAGCGCATCGGCCACAGAGAGACGGGGGGCGGCGCTGCGCCGCTCCCGACGCGAGAGCGCGACACCATGGAGCCCATCGTCGATCTTGCCCCGGGCGCGGAGGACAACGCGCTCGCCGCCCACTTCGGCCGGCTCATCCGCGAGCACCTCGGCCGCGATCCGAGGCGCGTGTCCGATTTCCGGGCGCTGCGCGGCTCGGTGCTCGTCGTCGCGCAGGACACCGCCACGTCGATGACGATGCGCTTCGATCACGGGCGCCTCACCATCCACGACGGCGCCATCGGCATCCCCTCCGTCACGTTCTGCGGCGACGAGGCGGCGCTGCTCCGGCTCCCGGACATCGCGTTCCACCGCTGGCTGAGCTTCCCGAAGCTCGGCCTCTTGCACCGCCGCCAGAGCGGCCCCCTGCGCGAGCTCGCGCGGCTCGTGGCCAGCGGAGACCTCAAGATCTACGGCCTGCTCGCCCACCCGCGGCTCATCCTCACGCTGCTCCGGGTCCTCTCGAGCCACCGCTGAGGTCCGACCAGGTCGATCGCGCAGCGCCCGCCGGTGTGATACTGTACGACGGTAACGGACTTCACCGTCCGCGTTCAACGGGCGTTCTTGTGGGCTTGCAAACCTTTGCAACGCGGCCCAGAAGCTGGCTTTTGACGGCCTGTTGGGCTGTTGGTATGGCTCGATCATGGGCATCCGATTGCGCTACCTCGCCCACGATCTCGAGGTGCCGCTCGGCGAGTTCTTCATCGGACGGAGCGCCGACTGTCAGCTGTCGCTCGACGACCCGCTGGTGTCGCGCAGGCACGCGCTCTTGACCGTCGGCGAGGGCGGCGTCGCGATCGAGGATCTCGGCAGCCGCAACGGCGTGCTCATCAACGGGACCCGGATCACGGGCCGCCAGATCCTGTCGGACGGCGACAAGATCGCGATCGGGGGGCAGGAGATGTTCCTGCTCGGGGCGATCGAGCCGAGCTCGACGCACTCGCCGCGGAGCGCGCCGCTGTGGACCCGGCAGCAGAACGCGCGCACGGTCGACATGAGCGAGATGTCCTCGGGCGAGGACGACGGCGCGACGGCGATCGCCTCGCGCAGGTCGCTGCCCGGGCTGATCCCGCAGCACCCCGACAAGCGCGTGCACGCGCTGAGCCTCATCGGCAGCGTCGCCGACAAGGCGCTCGCCCTGGGGCGGGTCGACGAGGCCGAGCGCATCCTCCAGCGCTCGCTCAACGACATCCTCACCAAGGCGCGGGAGGGGGGCGTCGGCGCCGTCCAGCCCGAGCTGGTCGAGAAGGCCAGCACGTACGCCGCCCGCCTCGCCGCCGCCACCGGCCGGGGGTCGTGGATCAACTATATTTTCGAGCTGAACACGCGGCTCGAGCTCCTGCTCCCCGCCTACCTCGTCGATGAGCTGTATAGTGTCCTGCGCAAGGTGAAGGCCGTCGACATGTCCATCCTTCGTGGCTACGCGAAGCGGCTCCGCGAGCGTGCGGGAGAACGTACCCCGGCGGAGCGGTTCATCCTCCAGCGAATCGAAGGGCTCGAGCGCCTCGGCGCACTGAAATAGACCATGCCTTTCCGCCTCCGGTACTTGGCGCACGATTTCGAGCTCCCCGAAGGGCCCTTCGTGATTGGCCGGAGCGGCGACTGCCAGCTCTCGCTCGACGATCCGCTGGTGTCCCGGCGCCACGCCACGCTGCAGGTGCGCAGCGACGGCGTGGCCGTGCTCGATCTCGAGAGCAGGAACGGCGTGTACGTGAACGGCACGCGCATCTCCGGCCAGCGCGAGCTGGTCGACGGCGACCGCATCATCATCGGCAGCCAGGAGATGCTGCTCTACGGCGGCGAGGAGTCGCGGCCCCACGACGCCTACGGGGTCGAGTTCCGGCGCGCGACCGCGACGCTCGGCGCGATGGCGCTGACCGAGATGCGCAAGATGTCGGACGACCCGACGGAGCTCACGAGCCCGACGGGCGACGGCGGCTCCAAGGGCTTCCAGTCGCTGCGCCTGCTCGCGAGCCTCGCCGACAAGGCGCTCGCGATGGGGCGGAGCGAGGAGGCCGAGCGCATCCTGCAGACCGTGCTGATCGACATCCTGAGCCGCGCGCGGACGAACGTGCCGCTGGAGATGCCGGCCGCGGAGCTCGCCGCGCGCTACGCGGCCCGCCTCGCGGGCGCGACGACCAAGGGCACGTGGGTCAACTACGCGTTCGAGCTCTTCACGATCGCGCGCCGCCCCCTGCCCGGCCCCGTCGTCGACGAGCTCTACACGGTGGTCCGCCGCGTGAAGTCGCTCGATATCCAGCCGCTCAGGATCTACCTCGACGACCTGCGCCGGATGGCTCCTTCGTTCGGTCCGACCGAGCGGTTCTTGATGCAGCGGATCGAGGGTCTCGAGCGGCTCGTCGCGGCGAAGTAGCCGCCGCCTCGTCGTCCGGCGCGGCGGTCGCCGGCGCGGCGGCCCGCGGTGACGCGCGCGGGCCCGGCGGCGCGGCTGCGCGCGCGGGCGCCCGAGAGGTCGCCGGCATCGACGACGTCGGCGGCGCCGGCGCCGGCGCCCGGGAGGGCTGCGGCGGGGCCGCGGCGGGGGCCGGCGGCTCGTTGCGAGGGGCCGGCGGCTCGTTGCGAGGGCGCGCGCTCGCGCTCGCCTCTGCTTCCTGCCAGCCGAGGTTCCTCGCGGCGGCCTTCGCGATCGCGTCGCGCAGCTCGGAATCGGCGACCTTCCCGAGCTCCTGCCGCACCTCGACCGGGAGCGGCGCCTCCTTCGGCGCGGGGCGGACCTCCTCGCGCCACGGCGGGCGCGCGACCGGCTCCACCTTGCCGACGCGGAACCGGAGCGACTGCACCGCGAGGCCGCGCGCGCGGAGCTGCTCGGTGATCACGTCGCCGAGCATCGAGAGCTCCTGCGCCCACGTCGAGCTCGCCGCGCGGACGTGAAGGACGCCGCGCTCCAGCTTGAGCGGCCGCGCGCGCGCGGCGATCCGGGATCCGACGGCCGCCTCCCACTCGCGGAACGGCATCGGCGCGGTGTCGACCTCCGTCGGCGCCGAGAGCGACGACTCCCGCTGGATCAACGCGCCCAGCCGCTCGATGCCTCGGGTCCGACGCGACATGCGCGCCGAGCGTAGCAGCCCGACGGCGGCTTGTTCCGGCGGACCGCGGCGTTCAGGATCGCCCGACGTCACGGACGGCCGGCCCCCGCCGCACCGTGGCCCCGCCGCGCGCCGCGCGACAAAGACAGCCGACGGTCGACCGCAGGCGCCCTCACCCCGCCGGAACGGCCCGGAGCCGCAAGCGCGTTCACCAGCAGAAGACGAGCCCCGCGCAGAGGCGCCTCGTCCAGGGATTCCGCATCGGTACCGAAGGTGGGACTCGAACCCACAAGCCCGTGAGGACAGCGGATTTTGAATCCGCCGCGTTTGCCATTCCGCCACTTCGGCTCAGCGCTCCGAGGAGCGTGCGCTCCGGGAACCGTAGATCACCCGGCGCGATCCTGGCAACGGTCGTCGACGGTCTGACAACGGTCCGAGAGCGATCGAAGCGCGGTCCAGGCGCGGCGAGGCGCGCGCGAGCGACGGGCGAGGCGCGGCGAGGGCGCGCGGCGGCCGCGCGGCGCGAGATCACACCACGAAATCCAGCATCTGGAGGCGCGTCAGGTAGTCCTGGAGCGCGGCGGCGTACTCGTCGATCAGGAGATCGAGCCGCACCACCGCGCCGTGATCGTCGATCGCGTCGATGGTCCCGCTCACCGGGATTTCGCGCGCGGGCAGGATGAGCACGCCGCTCCAGTGCGCGCCCTTCTCGGCGTCGCGGAGGCCGGCGAGGCGCAGCCAGCCGTCGGAGAGCTCGACCACGGGGACGAGCGCGCCGCTGTCCAGGCGGACGGAGCTCTTCAGCGTGTGCGCCGGCTCGACCATGTAGTGCGAGCGCCGGTTCTTCTCGATGAGCTCCTCGAGCGTCGCGCAGATGACCTTGCTGAGCGGCGTCTCCTCGCTGTCGAGCACGAGCTCGAGCAGCCGCTTCATCGCCCGCTGCGTGCGGATGAGGTTCGCGCGGACCTCCTCGAGCCGCCGCGCGTCGCGGCGGATCTTGCCGGCCACGACGTTGAGCAGGTTGTTGTAGAACGGGTAGGCGACGTCGCCGTGCTCCTCGAAGAAGTCCTGCAGCGCGGCGACGCCGATGCGCCAGATCTCCGAGGGCTGCGTGGTCACCGCGGTCGTCGTCCGCCGGAAGCCGGTGAGCGCGCCGAGCTCGCCGATCGGCGAGATGGGGCTCAGGCGGAAGCGCGTCTCGCCCCCCTCGAGCAGCGCGACCTCGCCCTGGACCAGGAGGAACAGGTGCGCCGGCGCGCTCCCGGCCTCGAAGAGCACGTGGCCGGACGGGACCTCCTGGCGCTGGAACGCCCTCATCAGCTCGTCGAGGTGGTCCTCCGTGATTCTCTCGAACAGGGGGATCGCGTGCAGGTCGGAAGGACGGACCGCCATGGGGTGACACTCCTCTTCAACGTGGGTCGGGCCCCGCGTCCGCGGCGTTGCGAGACACGGATCCATGCGGCGCGCACGGGCTCGGCGTGGACCGCGGGGAGGGGCATCCTACTCCAGGTCCCGTCGCGAGGAAGAGGGATGGCCGCCTCGCCGAGCGGCGCGCGCCCGCGGAAGAGGCTTGCCCGGCTGGCAGGATCGGGTGGGTGCCGGTAACGTCGCGTGGGTGATGTCGTCCGTTCGTCAAGGGCTCTTCGCCGCGATGCGCCTCCTGCCGCTGCGGCTCCTCGCGCTCGGCCTCGCCCTCGCCGCCGTCGCGTGCGGCTCCGCGCCCTCGGCGGCGCCGGTCGGCGCGGAGGCGCCGCCGCCGCCGAAGCCGCGCAACGCGGCCGCGATCGCGCAGTCGATCGCCGGGGGGAAGGTCTCGGTGCTCGTCTTCGCCGACCGGACCCGGGGCCACCCGATCATGGCGCGGCTCGCGGCGCTCGACCTGTGGGGCCCCGTGCTCGCCGGCACGGGGCTCGATCCGGAGCGGGACCTCGAGCGCGCCTTCGTCACCGCGCCGCGCGCGGACGCGGCCCACGAGGCGGTGATCGTCCTCGAGCACAACGTGCCGCCGGAGCGGCTGGAGGCGGGGCTCGACACGCTCCTCTCGCGCAGCCAGCCGCCGGGCGCCGAGGAGGGCGGGCTCGGCGTGCCGGCCGTGCGCGTGACCCTCAAGGGGCACACCCGCGTGGTGGCCACCGTGGAGCCGAACTTCCTCGTGGTGCTGCCGGTCTCGCGGGCGCGCGAGGCGCGGCGCTTCATCGGCACGGGCGGCTTCCCCGATCCGGTCGGCGAGGAGGCCGCGCTCGCCGCGGCCATCGACCCGGCGCGGACGCTGCGGGGGCCGCGCGAGGCGCCCCGCGTGCCGCCGACGCTGAGATCGCTCGAGGCCGCCGTGACGCTGACCAAGGACGGCGGCGCCACGGTCGCGCTCGACGGGGCGAGCGCGAGCCCCGAGGACGCCGCCCGCGACGCGGCCTTCCTCAACGAGGAGATCGAGCGCGCGACCTCGTTCCGCATCGCCGTCGTGACGGTCCGGGTCGTCGACCCGGTCGAGTTCTTCGCCGAGGGAGACCGGGTGAAGGCGAACCGGCGCGTGACGCCCGGGGAGATCGACAAGCTCTTCGCCCTGCTCAGCGCCGTGCTGCCGCGCTAGGCTGCCGCCCGATGCGACTCGTCAAGATCGGAATCGCCAACGTCAACGCGACCGTCGGCGCCGTCCGCTCGAACACCGACCGGTGCCTCGCGCTCGCCCGCTCGATGGCGCGCGACGACGTCACCCTGGCGGTCTTCCCGGAGCAGGTGATCGGCGGCTACGCGTCCGAGGACCTCGTGCAGTGGCCCGCGTTCATCGCGAGCCAGCAGCGCGAGCTCCGCCGCTTCGCCGAGGAGACCGCGTCGCTCCGCACCGTGTTCGTCATCGGCGTGACCGTCGGCGTGGGGGGCGACCTCTTCAACGCCGGCGCGATCGTCCACGCCGGCCAGGTGCTCGCCTTCTCCCCGAAGGAGAAGCTGCCCACGTACAACATCTTCTACGAGGCGCGCACGTTCTCGCGCGGCATGCCGTTCATGGAGCTCGACGCCGACGGCGTGATCTGCGGCGACCGCATCCTCGCCTTCGATTTCGGGACGATCGCCGTCGAGGTGTGCGAGGACATCTGGTCGCCCGATGGGCCGATGCGGCGCCGCTGCTACGCGGGCGCCGAGATCATCTGCAACATCTCGGCGTCGCCGTTCCGCGCCGGGGTGACGGGCACCCGGCGCGAGATGATCGCGACCCGCGCGGCGGACAACCAGTGCACCATCGCCTACGCGAACCTGGTCGGCGGCAACGACGGGCTCGTCTTCGACGGCGGCGGGTTCATCAACCAGAACGGCCGCCCGATGCTGGAGGCGCCGCGCTTCCGCGAGGGGTACGCCGCGGCCGTGGTCGACCTCGACCGGACGACGCGCTGCCGCCGCGAGGCGAGCACCTGGCGCAGCGACCTCGAGGAGTTCCGCCGCGCCTCCCCGCACATGGTGGAGGTCCTCCGGGCGCCCGGGCAGACCGCGGACCGCTCGCGGCTCGCCTACCCCGCCCCGCCGCCGGGCACGACGCCGTTCTTGCCCTCGGCGGCGCTGCCGGCGATCTCGGCGCGCGACGAGCTGCTCGACGACTTCTACGAGGTGCTCGCGCTCGGCGTCGCCGACTACTACCGCAAGATCGGCGCCTTCAAGGGCATCGGCCTCGCGCTCTCGGGCGGCCGCGACTCGCTCCTCACGCTGCTCGTCGCCTGGCGCGCGGTGCAGCTCCTCCACCCGGGCCTCGAGGGCGAGGCGCTGCGGGCGCAGATGAAGGCGTCGCTCCACGCGTTCTTCATGCCCTCGCGCTACTCCAGCGACGCGACGCACCGGGCCGCCGCGCAGATCGCCGACGATCTCGGCGCCTCGTTCGCGGTGATCCCGATCGAGGACGCGTTCCCCCGGGAGCTCGAGGCCGCCCAGGCGATGGTCGGCGAGGGCCGGCAGCTCACCGAGCTCACGCGGCAGAACGTGCAGGCGCGCATCCGCGGCGGGCGCATGTGGAACTGGGCGAACACGAGCGGCGCGCTGTTCCTGCAGACGGGGAACATGAGCGAGAAGGCGCTCGGCTACACCACGGTGGGCGGCGATCTCGAGGGGGCGTTCAGCGTGATCGCCAACCTCCCGAAGACCGTGGTCATCGCCCTGATCGAGCGCCTCTCGCAGCGCTTCGGCTTCAAGGGGATCCAGCAGACGCTCGCCACGACGGCGGGGCCGGAGCTCGCCGAGAACCAGTCGGGGGAAGCCGAGCTCATGCCGTTCGAGGTCCTCGACGCGTGCCTCTATCTCTACGGCGCCGAGAAGCTCGCCGCCGACGAGCTGGCCGCGGCGCTCCCCAGCCTGTTCCCGGACAAGGACCCGGCGGCGCTGCGGGCGTGGGCCGAGAAGTTCGCGACCCTGTTCTCGAGATCGATCTTCAAGTGGGTGCAGGCGCCGATCGCGATCCACCTCGGCTCGCTCGATCTCGACCGGGAGCGCGCGCTGCAGCTGCCCGTGGTGCAGCGGACCGAGTGGAAGGGCGGCTGAGCCCCGCCCGGGTGCGCCCCGCGGCCGCCCTCGCCGCGCGGGGAGGCCAGCGCGTCAGTTGGGGGCCTTCTCGACCGGCGTCTGCGCCCCCTGCCGGCCGTCCTTCCCGTCCATCGGGGTGAGCTCGAGGATCTCGTGGCCAGGGGGCGCCGGCGGCGGGGCGGGGCGGATCGAGCCGTCGGCGGAGAAGCGCTCGAGCTCCTCGGTCACGCGGCGGAGGTAAGCCTGCTTGATGTGGAACGGCAGGAAGGCGCTCTTGAAGCCGGCCACGATGGTCGACTTGATCTCCTTCAGGCCGAATCCCATCTTCGTGTGGCAGTGCCAGAGCTCGTGCGACACCGTCGTGTCGGTGACGAGCCGGTTGTCGGTGTTGACCGTCACGCGCAGCCCGAGGCTCTGGTAGAGCTTGAGCGGGTGCGAGGCGAGGTCGCGGACGGCGCCGGTCTGCACGTTCGAGGACGGGCAGCACTCGAGCGGGATCCGGTGATCGTTGATGTAGTGGAGCAGGCCCCCGTCCTCGCGCAGGCGGCAGCCGTGGCCGATCCGGTGCGCGCCGCAGACGTGCAGCGCCTGCGCGATCGACTCGGGGCCGTAGGCCTCGCCGGCGTGGATGGTGCAGTTGATGTTGTTCTGGCGCACGAGCTGGAACGCCGCCTTGTGGTGCTTCGCCGGGTGGTCGTACTCGGCGCCGGCGAGGTCGAACCCGACCACGCCGCGGCTCTTGTAGGCCACCGCGAGCTCCGCCATCTCCAGCGACGACTCCGGTGAGATGTTCCGGATGCCGCAGACGATGACGTTGCTCTCGATGCCCAGCGCGTCGCGCGCCGCCCTGAGCCCCGAGAGCACCGCCTCGACGACGCTCGTGAGGCGCAGGCCGAGGCGGGTGTGCAGCATCGGCGAGTAGCGGACCTCCATGTAACGGACGTTCTCGCGCGCGGCGTCCTCCGCGAGCTCGTAGGCGACGCGATAGAGCGCCTCCTCGGTCTGGAGGACGCGCAGCGTGATGTCGAACGCCTTGAGGTACTCGACCAGCGAGCCGCAGTTCTGGCCCAGGTTCATCACCCGGCGCAGTTCCGACGGCTCGTGCGTCGGGAGCTCGACGCGGTTGCTGCGGGCGAGGTCGATGATCGTCTCGAGGCGCAAGGAGCCGTCGAGGTGGACGTGCAGATCGGTCTTGGGTAGTTGCCGGAAGAACTCCAGCGGGAGCTTGCCGGCTAGCTCGGGATGATCACTCATGAGCTATTCTGTCACCCGCCGACCGGCCGCGAAAGGCGGCGGACGGGCGCGGCGCGGCTTACGGCGCCGCCGCCGACGACGGGGGCGCCGCGGCGGACCCGCCCGACGCGCCGCGCGAACGATCCCGGCTGCCCACGACCACGGCGGCCGCGGAGACGCCGAAGAGGGCGACGAAGAGCAGCGGGAGCGGCAGGCTGAGCGGATCTCCGGCGGCCTCGCGCCGCAGCGCATCGCGGAGGCGATCGGGGTTGTAGCCGACCACGAGCCGCCGCCCGACGTAGGTGGCGGGGAGCCCGCGCGCCTCCATCCGCCCATACAGCGCGACGTCCGCGTCGATCGTGGCCTGGGTCTCCGGCGCGGCGAGGCACGCCTCGAAGCCGGCGGGGAGCCCGAGCGGCGAGAGGACGGACGCGACGCGGTCGTCCGTGAGCTTGCTGGGCGACGCGCTGTAGAGCAGCGCCGCGGCCTGCTCGCGCTTGTCCGCGGGCGCGCAGACGTAGGCCTTCGCCGCGGGGAGCGCGCCGGGGTGGCTGGGCAGCGGCACCATCTTGCGCACGTGGCGCAGCCGATCGCCGTAGGGCTCCTCCATCTGGCTCAGCTCGGGGTGCAGCCGGCGGCAGAAGGGACACTCGAAGTCGGTGAAGGCGACGACCGTGATCTTGCCAGGCTCCTGCAGCGCCGCGAGCTCCGGCGGGAGCGGCGGGATGACCGGGTAGCTGCCCCAGAGGAACGGCAGGCCGACCGCCGCCACGGCGGCCGCGCCCCACGCCGTGGTGGCCGGCAGCCCGCCCTGCGCGGCGCGATCGAACGCGGCGCGCGGCATGCGCCACGCCTGCCAGGCGACGAGCGCCGACGTGATCGCGGCGGCGAGGGCCGCGACGTCGACCGCGACGCACCACGCGCAGAACGCGCCGATCGCGAAGGCCTGCAGCCCGAGGAGCACCGTGGCGGCGAGGCCGCCGGCGGCCGAGGCCGCCGCGATCGCGACGTGGTGCCAGCGCTCCCGCGCGAGCAGCGAGGCGGCGAGGAGCGTGGTGAAGGCGGCGAGGCCGAGGTTCGGCAGCGGGACCCCGAGCAGCCGGCTGTACGGCGACACCCGGACGGCGAAGCAGCCCGAGCTGACGCCGCAGAACGCCGGGTCGCCGGCGTTCTGGTACTCGACCACGAGCGCCGCGCTCGCCGCGATGGCGACGAACAGCGCGAGCCGGAAGAGCGTGACGACGAACCGGGCGCGCCCGGCCTGCGCCTCGCCGGTCGAGGTCGCGGGCCCCTCGGCCTGGGTCGCGGGTCCGTCGCGGGGGGGCACCTCGGGGCCGGCCCGAGGCGCCTCCGCGGATTCACGCGCGCCGTGTCTGCCGCGCGCCGGACGCACCGCGAAGACGTTGCCCCTCCCGGCGAGGAAGACGAGGAGCATCAGCGCGAGGAGCAGGGCGATCGAGTTCAGCAGCATCGGTCCGTGGCGGCGCCAGAGGCGCGGGTTCGAGGCATACCGGACCCGGGCGGCGACAGCCAGCCAGAGGAGACTCGTGCTAGTCGAGTTTCATGCGTTCCCCATCTCGCGGAGATTCCCCGACGACCGGCTCCGGCGCGCGCCGCCGGGAGGCCGTGGTCGATCTGTTGTCGTCGTTCAAGCGCGCCCTGCACGCCAACGAGATCGCCGAGCGCCTCGGGGTCGAGCCGAGCCGCTACACGAAGCTGCAGCGGTTGCTCGAGGAGCTGTCGACGGAGGGAAGCATCGTCG
Organism: Sorangium sp. So ce834; assembly: GCF_051521425.1. Taxonomy (NCBI): domain Bacteria; kingdom Pseudomonadati; phylum Myxococcota; order Polyangiales; family Polyangiaceae; genus Sorangium; species Sorangium sp. So ce834. The sequence goes on along the minus strand of NZ_CP150351.1, from coordinate 13,512,592 downwards.
CCCTCCCCGGCCAGCGGTTCCGCGTGAGCCGCCAGCAGGTCGAGGCGCGCGGCGCCGAGCGCGAGGGCACGCTGACCGTGCACCCGCGCGGCTTCGGGTTCGTGTCGCTCGGAGGAGCGGCCGAGGACGTCTACATCTCGCCCGAGGCGATGGGCGGGGCGCTCCACGGCGACACCGTCGCGGTGCGCATCGCGACGCGCTCGCGGCGCGGCGTGGAGGGGGAGATCGTCCGCGTGGTCAAGCGGCGCCACGCGCGCGTGGCGGGCGTGCTCAGGCGGCGAGGCAGGAGCGCCTGGCTCGAGCCGGACGACGGGCGCGTCCGCGGGCCGATCGTGATCGTGCCGCGCGAGCCGGGCGGGCCGCTCGCGCCGCCCGACGCGGAGGACGGCGCCGCGGCGGTCGTGTCGATCGCCCGCTTCCCGGACCTCCCCGACGAGAACCCGGAGGGCGTGCTCGAGGCGGTGCTCGGGACGCCGGGCGACCCGAACGTCGAGGTCGCCAAGATCCTGATGCGCGAGGGGATCGAGGAGGAGCATCCGAAGGAGGCGATCGCCGAGGCCGAGGCGTTCGGGGGCGAGGTGCCGGCCGAGGCGCTCGAGGGGCGCACCGACCTCACCCACCTGCCCATGCCGACGATCGACCCGGAGGACGCGCGCGACCACGACGACGCGGTCTGGGTGATCCGCGAGGACGACGGCTCGTACCGGGCCTGGATCGCGATCGCCGACGTGTCGCACTACGTGCGGCCGGGCAGCGCGCTCGACCAGGCGGCGCTCGGGCGGGGCAACTCGATCTACCTGCCCGATCGCGCGATCCCGATGCTGCCGCGGGCGCTGTCGTCGAACCTCTGCTCCCTCCTGCCGGGCGTGATCCGGCTCTGCCTGTGCGTCGAGGTCGAGCTCGACCCGACCGCGACGGTGCGGCGCGCCCGCGTCATCGAGGGGTACATCCGGTCGATCGCGAAGCTCACCTACCCCGGCGTGGCGCGCGCGCTCGGCTTCACGCCCGATCCGCCGCGCAGCCCGGAGGCCGAGGCGCTCAGGAACGACCTCCAGGTGATGTGGGACCTCGCCCGGCTGCTCCGCGGCCGGCGGATGCGGCGGGGCGCGCTCGACCTCGACCTGCCCGAGGCGAAGGTGGTGCTCGATCCGTCGACGGGCGCGCCGGTCGACGTGCAGAAGCGCAGCCACGACCCCGGGGTGGCGAAGGCCTACCAGCTCATCGAGGAGCTGATGCTCCTGGCGAACGAGACCTGCGCGCAGTTCGTGGTCGACCAGGGCATCCCCACCGTCTTCCGGTACCACGCGCCACCGGACCAGGCGAAGCTCGAGCGCTTCGCGACGATGTGCGGGGAGCTCGGGCTCGCGTTCGATCCGGAGGACGCGGCCGATCCGAAGCGGCTGTCGTCGTTCCTGAGGAAGCTCGACGCGCACCCGCAGAAGCAGGTGCTGCACATGCTCCTGCTCCGCGCCATGAAGCAGGCGGTGTACGACGTGGCCAACGTGGGCCACTTCGGGCTGGCCTCGAGCGCGTACCTGCACTTCACCTCGCCCATCCGGCGGTACCCGGACATCACCGCCCACCGCGCGATCCGCGCGGTGCTGCGCGGCGAGCGCGTCGACCGGAGCGAGGCGGCGCTCGAGCGGCTGCGCGAGGCGGCCATCCTGGCGTCGGAGCGCGAGCGCAAGGCGATGGAGGTGGAGCGCGAGGTGGTCGACCTGCACCGCGCGCTGGTCATGCGCTCCCGGCTCGGGGACACCTTCGAGGGCACCGTGACGGGCATCGTGGGGACGGGCGTTTACGTCAACATCGAGGATCCCTTCGTCGACGTGCTCGTCCGCATGGAGTCGCTCGGCCCGGACGATTACGAGATCGACGACGAGGGGCTGCGCGTCATCGGCCGCCGGTCGGGGGACCGGATCGCGATCGGCGACGCGATGCTCGTGCAGATCGAGGACGTGGCCATCCTCCGGCGCACCATCTACGGCCGACGGCTCGCCGGAGACGCGATGTCGGACGAGCCGAAGCCGCGCCGGCAGCGGCGCGACGCGGACGCACGGACAACTCGTCGTGTCAAGGCCAGCAAGAGCACGAAGCCCGCCAAGGGCATGAAGGCCGGCAAGGGCGGCAAGGGCGGCAAGAGCGCGAAGGGGCGAAAGAAGCAGCGATAGCAGGGCGCCCGAGGGCAGGGCGCTCCGCCGGCATTCCCGCCGGCATTCCCGCCAGCGAGTGCCGCTCGGACGCACGAGCCCGCAACACCGATCGAGCCGCGCTCACGCGCGCGGACAAGCGCGCGAAACCTCCTCGAAATCACCGAGATAGGCCCTCGAAACCAACGAGGCCGGCCCGCGGCGCGCGCGGCTCGGTTCGCCCGCGGCGCGCGTCGACGCGAGATCCACAATCGCACATCCTCCGCGCCTCCTTCGAGCCTCCGTCGAGCCTCCGTCGTGCCTCCGTCGTGCCTCCGTCGTGCCTCCGTCGTGATCGAGTCGCGACCAAAAAAGGGCGGGTTCCTGCATTTCCCTTGCATTCAGAAAATCGCCATGGTCTCAACTTATTCATTCTAGGAGAGAGGTAACCAATGCCGAAGCCGACGTATCCCGCCTACAACGCTGGTGACTTCCTGGTCGATTACGAGGAGAAGGTCTTCGAAGACGTCAAGGCGAAGCCGGGCGAGAAGGCGCTGGTCACCTTTCACACCGTGGCCTTCGAGGGCTCGATCGGCCTCGTCAACGTGCTGACGGCGATCCGCCTTCAGCGTAAAGGGTTTGAGACATCCATCTTGCTGTACGGCCCGGGCGTCACGCTGGGGCTGCAGCGCGGGTTTCCGAAGCTCGGCAGCGAGGCGTTCTCCGGGCACCTCGCCGTGAACCAGCAGATCGGGCGGTTCATGGAGGAGGGCGGCAAGGTGTACGCGTGCCGGTTCGCGCTGCAGGCGCTCTACGGCCACGGCGAGCACGCGTTGATCCCGGGAATCAAGCCCATCAGCCCGCTCGACGTGCTCGACATCCAGCTGATCCACCGCCGGGAGAACGCGTTCATGGTCCACTCCTGGACGCTCTGACCCGAGCGCCGTCCATGGAGTACAACCGCAAAGTCCGGGCGGCCGCGGTGCAGGCCAGTCCCGTCCTTGGCAGCAGGGACGGGACGACCGAGCGAGTCGTCGCCGCGATCGCCAGGGCCGCGAAGGAGGGCGCCGAGCTCTGCGTCTTCCCCGAGGCGTTCGTCCCGTATTATCCCTACTTCTCCTTCGTGCTCCCGCCGCCCGCCATGGGGAAGGAGCACATGCGCCTTTACGACGAGGCGGTCACCGTCCCCGGCCCGGTGACGCGGGCCGTGGCCGCCGCCGCGCGCGCGCACGGGGTGGTCGTGGTGCTCGGCGTGAACGAGCGCGATCACGGCACGCTGTACAACGCGCAGCTCGTCTTCGACAGGGACGGCGCGCTCGTGCTCCACCGGCGCAAGATCTCGCCGACCTACCATGAGCGGATGATCTGGGGGCAAGGCGACGGCTCGGGCCTCAGGACCGTGGACACCGCGGTCGGGAGGCTCGGCGCGCTCGCGTGCTGGGAGCACTACAACCCGCTCGCGCGGTTCGCGCTCATCGCGCAGCACGAGCAGATCCATTGCAGCCAGTTCCCCGGCTCGCTGGTCGGGTCCATCTTCGCCGAGCAGATGGAGGTGACCATCCGGCACCACGCGCTGGAGTCGGGCTGCTTCGTGGTGAACGCCACGGCCTTCCTGACGCCGGAGCAGGTCCGGGAGATCGCGCCGAACGAGCAGATCCAGGGCGTGCTGCGCGGCGGGTGCATGACGGCGATCGTGACGCCGGAGGGCGCGCACGCGTGCCCGCCGGTGACCGACGGCGAGGGGATGGCCGTCGCGGACCTCGACTTCGCCCTGATCACGAAGCGAAAACGGATGATGGACGCGGCGGGGCACTACGCCCGGCCCGACTTGCTGCGGCTTTGGATGGACACGGCAGAGCGACCGATGATGCTCGGCGCGGGCAGCTCCAAGGCCTCCTCCCTCGATCCTGCGGCGGTGGACCATGGATACCCAGACGCTGATCACCGAGCTCCAGTCGTTCGGCCTGAGGCTGGCTGAGGCCCCCGAGGGCGCCCCGGGCGCGGGCGCCGCGGCGCCGGGCGAGCCCGCGCCGCCGACGTCGGAAGGCGGCGAGGGCGGCCGCGCGGCGTGGACCTCGCGCCGCGGCGGGGCGGGGCCGACCCAGCACGTGGCGGCCACGCTCCGCGGCGCCACGGTGATGATCCCGATCCACACCGACCAGGCCGCGGCGTCGCCGTTCGTGGCGCGGATCGGGCGCGACGGCGCGGGCATCGTCGAGCGCGACGGCGACGAGCTCGCGCCGATCGCCCTCGTGAAGGCGCCGCGCTTCTACGCCCTCTCGACCAAGGACGGCATCCCCTACCCCAAGATCGCGCTCTTGCACGGGGCGGACGTCCTCGCCTCGACGGTGCTCCAGACGTGCATCCGGTACTCGGAGCGCGACAAGGCCTGCACGTTCTGCGCGATCGGGCAGTCGCTCGCGGCCGGGCGCACCACCGCGAAGAAGACGCCGGAGCAGCTCGGCGAGGTCGCCGAGGCGGCGGCGCGGCTCGACGGGGTGCGGCACGTGACGCTGACCACGGGCACGCCGCGGTCGCCCGATCGCGGGGCGGCGCACCTCGCCGACTGCGCGCGCGGCATCAAGGCGCGCGTCGACCTGCCGGTGCAGGCGCAGTGCGAGCCGCCCGACGATTTCGCCTGGTTCGAGCGGATGCGCGCGGCCGGCGTCGACAGCCTGGGCATGCACCTCGAGGCGGTCGAGGACGAGGTGCGCGCGGCCGCGATGCCGGGCAAGGCCGAGGTGAGCGTGGCCCGGTACTTCGAGGCGTTCGAGGTGGCCGTGCGCGTGTTCGGCCGCGGCCAGGTGTCGACCTACCTCATCGCGGGGCTCGGCGACTCGCCGTCGTCGCTGCTCGACGCGAGCGAGCGGCTCATCGCGATGGGGGTCTATCCGTTCCTCGTCCCGCTCGTGCCCATCCCGGGGACGCCCGCGGCCGATCGCGCGCCGCCCTCGGGGGAGCTCATGCGGGCGCTCTACGCGCACATCGGCCCGCTGCTCGCGCGGGCGGGGCTGCGATCGACCGACGTGAAGGCGGGCTGCGCCCGCTGCGGCGCCTGCTCGGGGCTCTCGGGCTTCGAGGCGGAAGGCCGGGCCGCGGCGCCGCCGGACTCCGGCGCGGCATGGACACCAACCTCGGAGAGCTCCGATGACGCCTCAGTACAGCTTCGAGCTTGTGCAGACGCGGGACACGTATCTCGCGTACCTCCGCTTGCGCCGGGCCACCTTCTGCGACGAGCAAGGGCTGTTTAAGACGACCGACGAGGACGACTGGGACGCCTCGGCGTTCCCCATCGCGGCCGTGCTGCGCGGGGCGCCGGGCGGCGAGGCGGTCGTCGGCGCGGTGCGCATCTACGAGGCGGAGCCCGGCCTCTGGTACGGCGGCCGGCTCGCCGTCGAGCGCGCCCACCGCAAGCAGGGCGTGGTCGGCCGCGGCCTCGTCCACAAGGCGGTCACCACCGCCCACGGCTGGGGGTGCCAGCGGTTCCTCGCGCTCGTCCAGGCGGCCAACGTGCCGTTCTTCGAGAGCATCCACTGGCGCTCCCTCGAGGAGCGGTCGTTCCGCGATCGCCCGCACCACCTGATGGAGGCCGACCTCGCGAGCTATCCGCCGAGCGACGAGCCCCGCCCGCCGCCCGGGCAGAGGTTCCGTTGATGCTCGCCGGCATCGCGGCCGAGCTGCGGGGCGCCCTCGGCATCCTCGCGAAGCGGGACGTGCAGCTCCCGGCGCGGTACCTGTCCGGCGAGCCGTGCGCGGGCGGCGCGATCGGCGCAGGCGGCGCGATCGGCGCGGTCCATCGGCCCGCCGCGCTCGGCGACGACTGCGCGGCCATCCCCGACGGCGACGGCTACCTGCTCCTCGCCGCCGAAGGGATCTGGCCGACGTTCCTCGAAGGAGACCCGCGGTTCGCGGGCTACAGCGCCGTGATGGTCAACGTCAGCGACGTCTACGCGATGGGCGGCCGCCCCATCGCCGTGGTCGACGTCGTCTGGGGGACCTCGGCCGGCGCGCTGGAGCCGGTCTGGGAGGGCATGGTCGCCGCGTCGCGCGCCTACGGGGTGCCGATCGTCGGAGGCCACACGAGCGCGCGCAGCCCGTACAACGCCCTCGCCGTGGCCATCGCGGGGCGGGCGCGGCGGCTCATCACGAGCTTCGCCGCGCGCCCCGGCGACGTGCTCGTCGCGGCGATCGACCTGCGCGGCAGGATGCACGCGGAGCACCCCTTCTGGAACGCCTCGACGGGGACCGACCCGGCGCGGCTCCGCGGCGACCTCGAGGTCCTGCCCGCCCTCGCCGAGGCGGGCCTGTGCGACGCGGGCAAGGACATCAGCATGGGCGGCGTCGCGGGGACGCTGCTCATGCTCCTGGAGACGTCCGGCGTCGGCGCGGTGCTCGACGTCGCGGCCGTCCCGCGGCCGGGCGACGTGCGCGATCCGTCGCTCGCGCGCTGGCTGCTCGCGTTCCCGAGCTACGGCTTCCTGCTCAGCGTGCGCCCCGACGCCGCCGGCGCGGTCCTCGCGGCCTTCGCCCGGCGCGGCATCGCGAGCGCCGCGGTCGGCGCCGTCGACGGCTCGCGGCGGCTCACCCTCGAGGCCGCCGGCGAGCGGCAGACGCTGTGGGACCTCTCGGCCGAGCCGCTCACCGGCTTCGCGGGCGAGGGCGCGCGATGAGCGCCGGCGACGCGCCCGGCGCGCCGCTCTCGGTCGCGCTGCTCACCTACTCGACCAAGCCGCGCGGCGGCGTCGTGCACACGGTGGAGCTCGCGGAGGCGCTCCACGACCTCGGCGTCTCGGTCTGCATCTACGCGCTGAACAAGGACCAGGGCGGCTTCTACCGGCCGCCGCGCTGCCCCGCCGTCCTCGTGCCCGCCGCGCCCCCGCCGGAGGGGATCGACGCGGTCGTGCGGCAGCGCATCGCGGAGTTCGAGGCCGGGCTGCGCCGCCTCGGGGCGCGGCACGACATCTGGCACTCCCAGGACTGCATCAGCGCGAACGCGCTCGCCGCGCTGCGCGCCGAGGGGCGCGTCCCCCACTTCCTCCGGACGGTGCACCACCTCGACGACTACGACAGCCCCTACCTGCGCGACTGCCAGGAGCGCTCGGTGCGCGAGGCGGACGCGTGCCTCGTCGTCAGCGAGGCGTGGCGGAGGACGCTCCGGGCCGATCTCGGCGTCGACGCGGCGATCGTCCCGAACGGCGTGAGCCTGCGGCGGTACTCGCCGGCGCCGGACGCGCGCGACGCGGAGCTCCGGGCGCGGCTCGACGCGACCGGGTCGCCGCTCTACGTGACCGTGGGCGGCGTCGAGCCGCGCAAGAACTCGATCGGCCTGCTCAAGGCGTTCCTGTCGGTCCGGAGGCGGCTGCCCGGGGCCCAGCTGATCATCGCGGGCGGAGAGACGCTGTTCGATTACGCGCCCTACCAGCGCGAGTTCGAGGCGATCGCGCGGGAACACGGCGTCTTTCCCGCGCCCGCGGGCGCGCCTGCGGCGGGGGCACGGGCCGCGGGCGCGCCGCCGCCGCTCGTCCTCGCGGGCGTGCTCCCCGACGCGCTGATCCCGCCGCTCTACCGCATTGCCGACGCGTTCGTATTTCCGTCCGTCCGCGAGGGGTTCGGGCTCGTCCTGCTCGAGGCGATGGCGTCGGGCGCGCCGGTGGTGAGCTCTGCTCAACCTCCCTTCACCGAGTTCCTCCGAGACGGGGAGAGCGCGCTGCTCGTCGATCCCTCGAGAACAGAGGATCTCGCGGCCGCGATGGAGGCTATCCTGGAGGGAGGCGTGAGGCGGCGCCTGCGCGCGGCGGCGATCGAGGCCGCGGCGCGGTACACGTGGGAGCGCTCGGCGCGCATCGCGGCCGGCGTCTACCGCGAGTTCCTCGGATCCCGCCATAACTAGGACGAGCGACGTATGCCGGAGATGCGCTTCGTGATCGAGTGGCCGAGCGGCGAGCAGCAGGTCTGTTACTCTCCGTCGCTCGTCGTCAAAGAACACCTCGACGTCGGGGAGAGCTACTTCATCGACGATTTCGTGTCGCGTTGCCGGAAGGCGCTCGAGATCGCGAGCGAGCGGGTCTTCAAGAAGTACGGGTTCCCCTGCAGCCTGGCGCGGGCGGAGGCGGCGCGCATCGCGAGCGCGGCCGCGCGATTCCGCGGCCAGAGCGGGGCCAAGGTCCGGGTCCTCAAGTTCGTCGAGTGACGGAAGGAGCACGGTATGGTGTCGAAGTCGAAGATGGAGCGCCTCCTCAGCGAGCGCCAGTTCCTCGTGTCCGCCGAGCTGACGCCCCCGCGTCACTACGACCTGGAAAAGCTCTTGAAGCACGCCCGAAACATGGCCGGGTGCGTCGACGTGGTGCAGATCAACGATCACCTGCTCTCCCAGGCGCGCTGCGCCAACATGGCAGTCGGCCATTTCGTCAAGCAGGAGGGGCTCGAGCCGGTGCTCCAGTTCTCGCTCCGCCACAAGAACAGGATCGCGCTCCAGGGCGACCTGCTCGGGATGGCGGCGCTCGGGCTCTCGAACATCATCATCCTGGGCGGCTATCCGTGCGCCATCGGCTCGGATCCCGACGCCAAGGAGGTGAGCGACGTCGACAGCTACGCGGCGATCGAGCTGACCCGCCGGATGACGCGCGAGGGGAAGCTCTACAATGGAGACGTCATCTCGCCGGCGCCCTACTTCCACGTCGGGACCATCGATTTCCCGTGCGCGGAGCAGGCGATCGCCGGGGCGATGGACCGGCTCAGCGCGAAGATCGACGCGGGCGCGAGCTTCATCCAGGTGCAGGCGGTGTTCGAGCTCGCGCCGATGCGCCGCTGGATGGCCGCGGTGGTCGAGCGCGGGCTCCACGAGCGCGCCCACTTCATCGCGGCGATCTTCCCGTTCGCCGGCGTGGACCGGCTGAGCTTCTTGCAGAAGGTGCCGGGCCTCGTGGTGCCGGATCACCTGATCGAGCGCGTCCGCCGGAGCGGCGACGCCGAGGGGGAGAGCTACCGGATCACGCTGGAGCTCATCCGCGGGCTCCGCGACGTCCCCGGGCTCTCGGGCATCCACATGCGCTCCATCGGCGCGGAGGACTGGGTGCCCCGGCTGGTCGAGGAGGCGGAGCTCCGGCGGGCGGCGTGAGCCGGGCGGCGTGAGCCGCTCCGGGCGGGGCTCACGCCTTGTGCGCGATCCAGAGCAGCGCGAGGCCGTTCATCCTGCGCTCGCGGCGATCGATCTCGAAGCCCGTGCCGCTCAGATCGGCGCCGAGGCGGTCCTCGGTGTGGCGGTAGGTGACCTCCGCCGCGTCGGCCCACGCGAGCATCGCGTGCGCCGTCGGCGGGTTGTACCGGTGGCCGCGCAGGTAGCCGGCCATCGCGACGCGGTTCATCACGGGCGCGGGCTCCAGGAGCGCGAGGCGGCCGCCCGGGCGGAGCACGCGCGCCGCCTCCGCGAGCACCGGGCCCGGCTCGGGCACGTGCAGGAGCAGGTTCGACGCGGTCACCACGTCGAACGAGGCGTCGGGGAACGGGAGCCGCGTCGCGAGCGCCTCCCGGAAGGTCACGTTGTCCAGGCCGAGCGCCTTCGCCCGCTGCGCGGCGCGCTCGATCATCGCCGCGGTCGCGTCGATCCCGACCGCCTCGTGACACCGGCGCCCCATCTCGCGCGTCAGGCGGCCGGTGCCGCAGCCGAGGTCGAGGCACCGCTCCTCCACGCCCGGATCGACCAGCGTGACGAGCTCGTCGATGAGCGTCGCGTACGGGCCCTCCGCCTGCATGCGATCGAAGAAGTCGACCAGCTCGTGGAACGGGGTCGCCTGCTCCTTCGCCGCGTACCGATCGCGCCACCGCCAGACGTCGTCGAGCGCCTGGTACGTGCCCCGGTAGTACAGGAGCGGCGCGCCCGCCTCGCCCCGGCCGGACGAGAGCGCGCGGCCGACATAGATGATGTGATCGCCCCCGTCGTACGCGTGCTCCACCTTGCAGTCGATGAAGGCGAGCACGTCCTTGAGGATCGGGCTGCCGGACTCGGCCACGTGCGCCTCGGTGAGCACCGCCTGCCGATCGATGTCCGTCCCCTTGCCGGCGAACAGGTCCGAGATGTCCCGCTGCTGCTCCCGCAGGATGTTCACCGCGAAGACGCCCGACGCCTCGATGGCCGCGCTCGTGCGCGAGCGCCGGTCAGCGCAGAACAGCACGAGCGGCGGATCGAGCGAGACGGCGCTGAACGAGTTCACCGTCATCGCCTGCGGCGTGCCGTCCTGCACCGTGGTCACGAGCGTGATTCCGGTCGCGAACTGGCCCAGCACCTTCCGGAACTCCGCGGGATCGAAGAGCATAGGCCATAGTACGCGCTCGGCGAGCACCCGGGATCCAGGATCTGCGCCGCGCGCGCGCTCTCGTCCATCGCCACCCCGCGCGCACCTCACCCGGCGTCGCGCCGCGCGAGGTCCGGCGCGAACGCCGGTATGCAGAGGGCGAAGTACTCGCTCTCCTCGTCGAACGGGTTGCTGTAGCAGACGCGCTGATCGGGCTCCGTCCAGATGGCCTGCCCGGCGGAGAGGTCGACCGTCTCACCCGCGATCTCGACGCGCATGCGGCCGCGGATCATCAGCGTCAGCTCGCCGAACGTGGGCGTCTGCGCCGGCTCGCTCCACCCGGGCGGCGCCACCATGTGCGCCAGGCTGAACCCGTCCGTGCCGGTGTTCACGCGGCCGAAGAGCTCCTCGATCAGCTTGCCGCCCGGCACGGGGATGCGGGTAGCGGACGTGACGAGACGGTAAGGGCGCGCCATCGGGGACCTCCAGATCAGAACGCGCGCGTCCGATCGTCGGACACGCGGTAGAGCTGCATGAGCAGGTGGCGGCCACCGTACGGCTGCAGGTAGCGGAGCGCCGCGGCCTTGTTCGCCACGAAGCGGTGATAGCGCCGCGCGGGCACGGCCACGAGATCGCCCGCGCCGACCCAGATCCGCATCCACTCGTCGTTCATGCAGCGGACGTCGTAAAGGGCCTGCCCCTCGAGGAAGAGCCGCACCTCGTCGCCGAGGTGGCAGTGCTCGTCCGCCTCCCGCGCGCTCTCCGCCTCGTCGCGAGGATTGCTCGTGTCGCGGCGGACCTCGTCGTGCTCCGTCCACCCGCGCTCCGCATGCACGCGCTGCAAGGCAAGCGCAGCTGCGCCCGGGTCGAACGTGCCGCACCGGATCCCTTCCGCCTGGAGCTCCGCCTCGGTGAACTCGATCTCGCCTTCAGCGCTCATTCGGATCGCACGCATGCGCACCCTCCGGGACTGGGCTCTTCGACCTCTGCGCGCGCGCGACGTCAAGACGCTAACCGCGTCCAAGCAGCCACATCAGACCTGCGATGCTGAGAGCCAGCACACCCAGCGCGAGCAACGCAATGAGCGCCTCGGTGAACCCCCACCCGCTGCCCTGCACGACGCGCGGCGCCGCCGCGGCAGGCCGCGCGAGCGGCGATAACGTGCTCGCGGAGGCAGGTGACGGCGTCGGCGTGGAAGTCGGCGAGGATGACGTCGCGGACGCCTCCTCGGGCGAAGGAGGCTCGACGGCCGTATCAGGAGAGAGCGGCTCGCACGGGCTGCGCTCGATCTCCGCGAGCGCCTCGGCGGCCGGATGCTCGAACACCAGCCGATCGGCCGAGATCGCCAGCACCTGTCCAGGCCGCCACACCGTATCGAACTGAGGCACCGGAGCGCCGTCGAGCGAGGCGCCGGAGCGCGATCCGAGGTCCTGCACTGAGAATTGATCGCCCCTGCGCGTAATGGCCACATGGCGGCGGGAGACGTCCGGGTCGTCGAGGGTGAGATCGGCGTCCTTGGCGCGCCCGACGAAGTAGGGCCGCCCGGGCGCCTCCACGCGCAGCGCGCGGCCGAGGTCCGGGCCGTCCACGACGACGACGCGCGGCGTGGGATCCTCGCCCTGGGCGGCGAGGCCGCGGGCGACGAGCTCGAGGGCGAGCTCCTTGGCGGCCGCGGCGGGGGACGCCTTCGGGACCGCCGGCTCGATCCGGAGCGCGAGCCACACGCGCCCGATGCGGATGCGGTCGCCGGTGCGCAGCGGCATGGCCGTGCGCGGGGCGATGCGCGTCTTGCCGAGGAAGGTGCCGTTCTCGCTGCCCTCGTCGAGGAGCAGGTAGGTGGCGCCGCGCTGCCGGATCGACGCGTGCCGGGGGCTCACGCTCGTGTCGGGGAGGCGGACCTCGCAGCCCTCGGCGCGGCCGAGGATGATGCGGGGCGCGTCCAGGGTCAGCGAGAGCTCGCCCTCCTTCCCCGCCCCGCCGGGCGAATCCCCCGCCCCGCCGGACGAGAGCACCACGATCGTTAGCGCCATCGACGCTGCCTCTGCGCGGAAGGGCCGCGGGGGGTCAAATCGCCGCCGTGCGACGCATCCGCTCGGTGGCGCTGACGAGCTGCCGCACCGCCTGATCCTGCTGCCGCGCCGCCTCCTCGATGCGCTTGCCGGCCTCGATGAGCTGCTCGCCGCCGCGCGTCTGGCTGCGGTGCGAGGCGTTGAGGCTGTGGACCTGGTTCGAGATCTGCTCGATCGCGCTCGTGATCTGGCGGCCGCCGCGCGCCTGCTCCTGGCTCGACCGCTCGACGTGCTGCGTGATGGTCCGCATCTTCTCCGCGCTCTTCATGATGAGCTCCGAGCCGCGCGCCTGCTCGGCCGTGGCGGCGGCGATCTGCTGCACCGTCTCGGCGATGCGGCCGATCGCGTCCGTGACCTGCTTCGACCCCTTGGCCTGCTCGACCGTGGCCCGGGCGATGGCGCGCACCATGTTCGTCGACTTCTGTGAGCTCTCCAGGATCTTCTTCAGCGCCCGCTCGGCCTCGTTCGACACCTCGACGCCGCGGTCGACGTTGTGCGCGCCGCGCTCGACGGCGGCGATCGCGTTCTTCGACTCGGACTGGATGGTCTTGATGAGCTCCGCGATCTCCTTCGTGCTGCCGCCGGCGCGCTCGGCGAGGTCCTTGATCTCGTCGGCGACGACGGCGAAGCCCTTGCCGTGCTCGCCGGCCTGGGCGGCGATGATCGCGGCGTTCAGCGCGAGCAGGTTCGTCTGCTCGGCGACGTCGTCGATGACGGCGAGGATCTGCCCGATCGCCTCGATCCGGAAGCCGAGGTTCGAGATGACGGCCACGGCCTCCTGGCTCGACTCCTTGATGCGGTAGATCTCGCCGATCGTCTTCAGGATGGCCTCGGCGCCCTTCTCGGCGTCGGTCGCCACCTCCTCCGAGAGCCGGGCCGTCTCGTTCGCGTTCGACTGGACCTGGTCGATGGAGACGTCCATCTGGTTCATCGAGGAGCTCGTCTCCTCGGCCGTCAGCGCCAGGGCGTCGACGTTCTTCGCGACCTCGCGGATGGAGTAGGCCATCTCCTCGATCGACGAGACCGTCTCGCGCACGCTCGACCCGAGCTCGCCGACGTTCTCGGCGACCTCCTCGTTCGTGGCCGTCATCTCGAGGATGCTCGAGCTCGACTCCTCGGCGCTCGACGCGAGCGACTCGACCGACTGGGCGATGTTGGCGAGGGCGGTCGTCATGTCGCGGATGTACACGGTCGCCTGCTCGCTCGCGTGCATGACGCTGCTCACGCCGTCGCTCAGCTTGGGCAGGAGCTCGTCGAGCAGCACGGTGGCCTGCGCCAGCTCGGACCGGCGCTGCTTGTCGCGCAGCTCGGACTGGGTGACGCGCTCCGCGATGCCGGTGAGCTCCGAGTAGAGGCGCGAGAGCTCCGGCGGCGCGCCCGGGGGGACGCGCACCCGCTCGCCGGCGGTGGCGCGCAGCACGGCGTCGACGAGCGCGTCGACGTCGATGTCGGGGCCGCGCTGCGCGAGGTCGTTCACCTTGCGGGTGAGGCTCGTGCACTCCCGCTCGAGGGTGTCGCGCTCCTTCACGAGCCCGTCGCGCTCCTTCACGAGCCCGTCGCGCTCGCGGCTCAGGCTGTCCCGCTCGCGCTCCAGGGCGTCGCGCTGCCGCTCGACCCCGTCGCGCTCGCGGCTCAGGCTGTCCCGCTCCCGCGCGAGCTTGTCGCGCTCCTCGGCGAGCGCGTGGCGCTCCTCCGCGAGCTCGGCCTGCCGGCCGGCCAGCTCGGCGATCTGCTCGTAGGTCTCCGCGATGTCGGCGGGGGCGCCCTCGGGCAGCTTGGGCCGCTTGCCCCGCGCGGCCGCGCGGAGCGCGTCGCGCAGGCCCCCGAGGGGGACGCCGCCCTTGCCGGCGAGGCTCGCGTACACCACCGCCACCGCCGCGGAGAAGCCGAAGAACATGAACAGCTGGCCCGAGAACTCCGCCAGCGACCTCGACGCGAAACTCAACCCGAGGCCGACGAGCGCGAGGACTACGGCGATGGGGATGGAGAGCTGCTTGGAGTTCATTTCGTGCGTTCCAGCGCGGTCGAGCGGCGGCGCGCGCGTGGGCCAGCGCGCACCCGACGACCCCGAGGACGACCGAGCGTAAGAGGCGAGTGCCCCCCGGTGCAAGGAGAGCGCGCGGCAGAAGCGCGGCGAGGGCCCGCGGGCAGGCGAGCCGCGGACCGAGCGCTCCCTGGGCAGAGGCGCAGGGGCGGCCGCGCGGCCAGGGGCGGCGTGTGGGGAAGTCGCGAGGAACTTGGACGATCTCGACCCGATGGCGTATGCACGGAGACGGCGGCGGAGAAGGACCGCCGCGGGGGCTCGGCGCGGGCGCCGGTTCCTCTAGGTTCGATCCTGAACACCGCCGCAGACCGCGGCGGCCGCCCGGCCGTCCTGGCCACCGGGGTGGCCACGCGGCCGGGCGGCCGTGGCCGCCCCGCCATGCCCCTCGCCGCTCGCCTCCTGCTCGCCTTCGGGCTCGTCGCGATCATCGCGACGGCGTTCGTCGGCCTGACGTTGCGCGAGGCGTCGCGCGAGATCATCGAGAGCGGCTTCGCCGATCGGATCGACGCGGCGCACGCCGGGGTCCGGCAGCAGCTCGCGTGGGAGGCCGAGGCGCTGCGCGATCTCCTGCCGCCGTTCTGCCAGCACGACACGTTCGTCGACAAGGCCCACGTCGAGCTGGAGCGGGCCAAGGGCGACCCGGACGCGATGGACCCGACGAGCCGCATCGCGCTGCGCCGCCTGGTCCCGAGCCAGGCCATGGCGCTGCGCCTCGACGAGCTGTCGCTCGTGGCGGGCAACGGGAGCGTCCTCGCGGCCGAGGACGCCTCGCGCATCGGCGCCCGCGACCCGCGGCTCGCGGAGGCGATCAAGGCCCCCGGGGGCGCGCCGCGGCTCCGGCCGGCGAAGGCGGGCGGCGAGCCGTCGCTGGAGGTCCACTGCGCCCTGTCGCGGCACGGGGTGACGGTCGGCCTCGTGGGGGCGCGGCGGATCGGCCCGGTGCTCGCGCGCATCGGCGACGCGTACCACGTGCGGCTCACGGCGGCGCCCGAGGGGGAGCCCGCGCCCCGGAGCGGCGAGGCCGAGGTGGTGCGCGTCCTCGACTTCCCGGAGATCCCGGGCCTCGGCGTGGTCGCCTCGGTGTCGCGCGAGCCGCTGAGGCAGGCGCTGGCCCGGCTCGATCGCTCGATCGCGCTGACCGGCGCCACGGTGCTGGCGATCGCCCTCGGGATCGCGGTGGTGCTGGCGCGCAGCCTGTCGCGGCCGATCGCGGCGCTGGCCCGCGAGACGCGCGAGGTGATGAGCGGCGCGCCGCGGCGGGTGGAGGGGCGCGGGGGGCGGGAGATCGCGGATCTCGCGGCGGCGTTCAACGCGACCATCGACGAGCTCGCCGCGATGCGCAAGCGCCTGGCGGCGACGGAGCGGATCGCGGCGCGGCGCGAGGTCGCGCGGCAGATCGCCCACGAGATCAAGAACCCGCTGGCGCCCATCCGGGCGGCGGTGGAGACGCTGCGCCGGCTGCGGCAGCGCGAGGACCCGGCGTTCGACGACTACTTCGAGGAGGCGACGTCGACGGTGCTGAACGAGGTGCACCGGATCGCGAACATCGTGACCGAGTTCACGCGGTTCGCCCGGCTGCCGGCGCCCAACCCGGAGCCGGTGGATCTCGTGGCGCTCGCGCGCGGGGTGGTCACGCTGCACGCCGCGCCGGCGGGCGAGGAGACGGGCGGGACGGGCGGCGCGGCGCCGTCGCGGGTCGAGCTCGTGGCCGAGCCGATCCCGAAGGTCTCCGCGGACCGGGACCAGCTGATCCAGGTGCTCACGAACCTGGTCCAGAACGGGCTGGAGGCGGCGGGCGCGGTCCGGCGCGACCCGCGCGTCTCGGTGACGATCGGCCCGCTGCCGAACGATCGCGTGCGGATCGTGGTGCGCGACAACGGGCCGGGGGTGGCCGACGACATGGTGCCGCGCCTGTTCGAGCCGTACGCGACCAGCAAGGAGAAGGGGACGGGGCTCGGGCTCGCGATCGCGCAGCGGATCGTGTTCGAGCACGGGGGGGAGATCAGCTACCGCAAGGCCCAGAAGGGGGGCGCGGTCTTCGAGATCTGGCTGCCGGTCGGGGGGCCGCCGCTCCTGGAGAAGCCGCCGGGGGACACCACGGTGCGGCCGAGGGCGCCGGACGTGCCGTGACAGGGGCGCCGCCCGCGGGCGGCGCCCCCGTCGCGTCGCGGGGCCCTCTGACTAGAGCGGCTGGTTGTCGTACTTGCAGGCCGAGCTGCAGCCGTCGCCGCTCGTGTTGTTCCCGTCGTCGCACTCTTCGTAGGGGCTCTGCCGGATGCCGTCGCCGCAGTGCGGCCCGTACTTGCACCCCGGCGCGCACTTGCCGTAGCCGCCGGTGTTCTTGCCGTCGTCGCACTGCTCGGGGCCGTTGACCACGCCGTCGCCGCAGCGCGGCCCGTACTTGCACAGCGGGCCGCACTCGCCGTAGCCGCCGTCGTTCACGCCGTCGTCGCACTGCTCGCCGAGGTGGGCCTGCACCACGGAGTCGCCGCACTGGGCGCCGAGGCGGCAGTTGCTGCTGCAGCCGGTCGCCTCGTTCGGGGGATCGCACTGCTCGCCCCACTCCTCGTCGATGCGGCTGTCGCCGCACCGGGCCGCCGGCGTGCAGTCGGGGAAGCAGCTCCCGTAGAAGCCGTCGTTCACGCCGTCGTCGCAGGTCTCGGCGCCGTTGATGACCGCGTCGCCGCAGTACGGACCGTAGGTGCAGGAGGCGCTGCACCCGTTGTACGCGCCGGTGTTCATCCCCTCGCCGAGGTCGCAGTCCTCCTCGTCGGGCTGCACCACGCCGTCGCCGCACCGCGGGCCGTAGAGGCACATCGGGGCGCACTCGCCGTAGCCGCCGTCGTTGCGACCGTCGTCGCACTCCTCGCCGTAATTCGACTGCACCACCGCGTCGCCGCAATGCGCGCCGAGCTGGCAGCCCACGCAGTTCGGGTCGGTGGGGTCGTCGCACTCCTCGCCCCACTCCTCGTCGACGCGGCCGTCGCCGCACCTCGACGCAGGCGTGCAGTTCGGGTTGCAGGTGCCGTAGAAGCCGTCGTTCTTGCCGTCGTCGCACTGCTCGGGCCCGTTGACCACGCCGTCGCCGCAGGACGGCCCGATCTCGCACGCGGTCGTGCAGCCGCCGTAGCCGTTCGCCGTGTTGCCGGAGCCGAGATCGCACGCCTCGTACGGCGCGTTGACCAGGCCGTCGCCGCAGCGGGGCGGGGCCACGCACCCCGGCGCGCACGCGTTCGAGGCGTTGGCGTAGGTGCTGTTGTTGACGCCGTTGTCGCAGGCCTCGGGGCCGTTCTTCACGCCGTCGCCGCAGTAGGCGCCGAGCTGGCAGTTGTTGCACTGGCCATAGCCGGTCCCGTTCGCGCTGCCGTCGTCGCACTCCTCGCCCGGCGTGACGACCGGCGGGTCGACCCCGCACTGCGGCGTGCACACCGACGTTCCGGCGCTGAAGCCCGCCAGCGTGAGCTGGTAGTTCGACCCGGTGACGTGGCGCTCGGCCTGGAACACCGCGATCTCGTAGACCTTGCCCGCCTCGAGGTTGAGGTTGACGGGGTAGGGGGCGCGGTTCGGGCAGTTGTTACCGGTGCAGGGGGTCACGAGGGCGGTGCCGTCGTCCCGGATGGTCACGCTCTCCTGGATGCGCTCGTGGATGCCGCCGATGTCGACGGTCAGCGTGTTCTTGATGAACACCCAGACGTCGTCGTCACCGTAGAAGGTGAGCACCGGGTCGGGCGCGGCGGGGTTCGGGTTGAACTGGAACCAGTACCGGACCTCGCTCGTGAAGTAGAAGTTGTGCCCGCCGTCGCGCGTCCGCTCGTGCCCGGTGGCGACGAGGCTGCCGAGCGCGGGATCGGCGCCGGGCGGGTCGATGTCCACCGGCCAGAACGGGCTCCGCTCGTACACGAACCTGCCGGGGGTCGTCTCGAGCAGCTCGATCGTGGTGAGGAGCGTCCGGTTGTACGTCTCGTTGTCCCGGTACCACCACTGGAAGTTGGTTTGCCCCGAGGTATAGCCGTTGCTGCGGGCCGGCTCGAAGTAGCCGAGGCCGTACGCGTTCACGGGCTTGCCGTCGGCGTCGAGCGTCGGCTGGACGGTGCCGTCGAGCTGCGCGCCCGAGGAGGGGGTGATCTCGAAATCGAAGTGTCCGATGATGCCGTCCGTCAGGCGGGCGTCGCACTGGCTGTTGCTCACGCTGCGGTCGTAGCTATCCGGGCACCAGCCGATGAAGTCGCGGATGACCATCGGCAGCCGCATCTCTGTGGGCGCCACGGTGCAGACGTAGCCCGGCTCGATCCGGCAGTCGGCGGAGCAGCCGTCGCCGCTCTCGGTGTTGCCGTCGTCGCACTGCTCGGTGGCGTCGCCGGGCAGGAGGATGCCGTCGCCGCAGATCGAGAGGCACGCGCCGGCGCTGCAGTCGGGCTCGCGCTTGCAGTCCGGCGTGCAGCCGTCGCGCCAGTTGCCGTTGCCGTCGTCGCAGACCTCGGTGCCCTCGCGGACGCCGTCGCCGCACACGGAGCGGCCCGTGCAGTCCTGGGGCTCGCGATTGTCGCACACCCGGCCGGGCTCGATCCGGCACCGATCGTCGCAGCCGTCGCCGGAGACGAGATCGCCGTCGTCGCACTGCTCGGCGCCGACCTTGATCCCGTCGCCGCAGACCGTCTTGCAGGGGAACCCGACGCGCGAGCAGTCCCACCCCCTCTCGACGGTCCGGCAATCGGCGCTGCAGCCGTCGCCGCTGGCCGGCTCCTCGCCGTCGTCGCACACCTCGTCGCCGCCGATCACGCCGTCGCCGCACACGGGGGGCGGGGGCGGCGTGCACGCGCCGCCGGCCGGCGGGCACGTCCAGCCGAGCTCGATCTTGCACTGCGCGGTGCAGCCGTCGCCGCCCGCGGGCGACGCCCCGCCGCCGTCGTCGCATTGCTCGCCGACCTGCACCACGCCGTCGCCGCAGAAGGTCCTCACGGTGCAGGGTTGGCCCGGCCTGCAGACCCAGCCCTCCTCGAGGCGGCAGTCCGCGGAGCAGCCGTCGCCGCTCTTCGGCACCGCCTCGCCGTCGTCGCACTGCTCGCTGCCGTTCACGCGGCCGTCGCCGCAGCGGTAGAGCAGGATGCACGGCTCGCCCGGCCTCGGGCACACGTACGACGGATCCCGCACCTGGCAGTCGGCGCTGCAGCCGTCGCCGTCCGCGGCGTTGCCGTCGTCGCAGAGCTCTCCCGGCTGCACCTCGCCGTCGCCGCACTCGAGCAGCCGCTCGCAGGGCGACCCGGGCGTCGGGCAGTAGTAATAAGGCTCCTGCCGGCACAGGCTCGAGCAGCCGTCGCCGCTCGCGGTGTTGCCGTCGTCGCACCCCTCGCCGGTCTCCTTGGCGCCGTTGCCGCAGACCGGCAGCGGCGTGCACGGCAGACCGGGCCGGCTGCACTGATATCCCGGCTCGCGCTTGCACTGGGCGTCGCAGCCGTCGCCGGACGCGGGCGGATCGTCGCCGTCCTCGCACTCCTCCGAGCCGTTCACGCGGCCGTCGCCGCACCGGTAGAGCAGGATGCACGGCTCGCCCGGCCTCGGGCACACGTACGAGGAGTCGACGTAGAGGCAATCGGCGCTGCAGCCGTCGCCGTCCGCGGTGTTGCCGTCGTCGCAGAACTCGCCGGGGTGGAGGATGCCGTCGCCGCACGCGATGGTCAGCCGGCAGGGCTGGCCGGGCGTCGTGCACTCCCAGTAAGGCTCGATCTGGCACTGCCCCGAACAGCCGTCGCCGGGCAGGGTATTGCCGTCGTCGCAGGCCTCGGCCTCCTGGTTCTTCTCCCCGTCGCCGCAGGCGGGATCGGGCGGCAGAAAGCACTCGGGCGGCGGCTCATCGACGTCGCACGGATCCGGCTCGCCCGCGCCGCTGCCGCCGAGGCCATGGCCGCTGCCGACCGTGAACTCCGGCACGCCGCCGGCGCCGCCGGAGCCGGGCCCGCCGGTGCCGGAGCCCGCGCCGCTCCCGGAGCCCGTGGGGCCGCTCGAGGACGAGTCGCCCCCGCCGCAAGCCGCCGTGATTTGAAGCAATCCCAACGCCAAAGCCAGATAAGAGGTTCTCAAGCCCACAGCCACCTCGATAACGCACGTTGCGCTCAGCAGAGGCCAACGGCGCTAGGATGCACCATATCGTAAACGCGCCTCACACCTCTAGCGGTAAATCACACCTCGTTGTCTTTACCGTTTCGCCGTTTCGCCGTGCGGCTGTGCTCGGCGCGCCCCGCTGCCTTGGCCTTTCCCTTTCCTGTCCGTCGTCGTGATCGTCGTCCTGCCCGCGCAGGCCGAGAGCCGCGCGAAGGGATGACGCACCTGACGCGACGCAGGGTGCCGGCGGGGGGTTGACGGATAGCTGCTGAGGCGAGCGCGGCAGGGCTTCCTGCTTGACAAAGCCGGCGTTCCGGCTCGTCCGCGCGCGACGCGGCGTTCGCGCCACAGTGTCGCGAGCCGCGGGGAGAGCTTGAGACAAATCGCCGCGGCGGAGTCGGCCGTGGGCCTCGGCGCTCTGGCTCGCGCCGGAGGACGAGAGGGAGCGATAGCGCCGCCGCCTCGCGCCGCTGGCCAGCTCATCCATCCTCCGCGCCGGCCGCCGCGCCGGCGGCCGGGCGCGGCGCCCGAGGGCACGGGAGATGAATACCGCGCCGGCATGCACGCACGCTGGGCCCTTCCTCTCGCCGTGATCACCGCGCTTCCGCTCGGCTGCCGGGCGGAGCGCCGGGTCGAGCAGATCGCCGAGGCGACCCCGCCGCCGGCTCCGGGGCCGCTCGACGTGCCGCCCTCCGCCCGCGAGGCGGTCTCGCTCCAGGAGGGCTTCGCGCCGATCGTGTCGCGCGTGAGCGCCGCGGTCGTGAACGTCTCCTCGGTGCGGTTCGTGCGCCCGCCGGCGCCCGAGCGCGTCCCGTTCTTCTCGAACCCGTTCTTCCGCGAGTTCTTCGGGATGGGCGGCGACGGGCGCGACGGCCAGGGCGGCCAGGAGGGCCAGGCGCCGGGCCCGCTCGTGCAGCGCGAGCAGAGCCTCGGATCGGGCGTGATCGTGTCGCGCGAAGGCCACGTGATCACCAACGCGCACGTGGTCGAGGGCGCAAGGGAGGTGCGCGTCGCCGTGCCGGGGAGGCAGGAGATGAAGGCGACGGTCGTCGGCGTGGACCCGAAGACCGACGTCGCGGTGCTGAAGCTCGCGGGGGGCGAGTTCGCGTTCGCGCCCTTCGGCGACTCGGACGCGGCGCGCGTGGGCGACTTCGCGCTCGCGATCGGCAACCCGTTCGGCATCGGCCAGACCGTCACCCAGGGGATCATCAGCGCCGTCGGCCGCGGCAACATGGGGATCGTCGACTACGAGGACTTCCTCCAGACCGACGCGGCCATCAACCCGGGCAACTCGGGGGGCGCGCTCATCAACATGGCGGGTGAGCTCATCGGGATCAACACGGCCATCCTCACGCGCGGCGCGCAGGGCAACCAGGGCATCGGGTTCGCCGTGCCCTCGAAGCTCGCGCGCGCGGTGATGGAGCAGATCATGGAGCACGGCCGCGTGATCCGCGGCGCGCTCGGCGTCGCGATCCAGGACGTCTCGCCCGGGCTCGCCGAGGCGCTCGGGCTGCCGCCGGACACGCGCGGCGCGGTGGTCAGCGACGTGTCCGAGGGGAGCGCCGCCGACAAGGCCGGCCTCCGGCGTGGGGACGTGATCGTCGCGCTGCGCGGGGAGCACCTCGCCGACGGCCGCGACCTGCGGATGCGCATCGCCGAGACGAAGCCGGGCACCCGGGTCGAGCTGCGCGTGCTCCGCGACGGGCGGAGCCTGGAGCTCGCCGCGACCCTCGACGAGCTGCCGGAGCCGAAGGCGGAGGCGCCCACGCCGGCGCCTGCGCCGACGGGCGCGCTGGGGATCGAGATCGCCGCGCTCTCGGACGACCTGCGGCGGCGGTTCGAGATCCCCGGCGACGTGAAGGGCGCGCTCGTCGTGGGGCTGAGCCCGGGCAGCCCGGCCGCGCGGGCGGGGCTCGGCCCGGGGGACGTCATCCTGGAGGTGAACCGGAAGCCGGTGACGGCCCCCGAGCAGCTGAAGCAGGAGATCGACGCCACGGACAAGCGGCCGGTGCTGCTCCTGGCGTGGCGGGAAGGGCGGACGCGCTTCGTGCTCGTGGAGCGGTGAGCTCGGGCGGCGCGCGCCGCGCCGGCCCCGCTCAGCCGGCGATCACCATGATCTCGGTCGCCTTGATGAGCGCCTGCACCTCCTTGCCGACCGAGAGCCCGAGCTCCTTCACCGCGTCGCTCGTGATCACCGCGACGAGCTCCGTGCCCCCCGGCCCCTCCATCACCACCTTGGCCATCACGTCACCGACCACGATCTCCGTGATCTTCCCGGGAATCTTGTTCCTGCCGCTGATCTGCATCCCCTCACCCCGGGGGATCGTAGTGCCGAGCTGCCCGATCGTCCCCGCGCGGGCCGCCGAGCGTCTGCGTCTCACGGCCACGAGTAAGTTAGGATGGCTAACTAATCGTTCCGGCGCGGGCCGCTGCCAGGAGCCCCACGGTCGCGCGTAAGTTAGTAAGGCTAACGGATCGTTCCGCGCGGGCCGCTGACGGCAGGCGGGCGCCGCGGCCGTTCAGGCCGGGAGCGGCTGGCCGCCGGCCCTGCCGGGCCGCCGCCGCGCGACCTCGATCCCGGAGATGCAGACGGCCAGCCACATGCTGCCCGCGGCGAACCCCGCGAGCACGTCGCTCAGGTAGTGCACGCCGAGGTACATCCGGCTGAAGCCCATCGCCACGGTCCAGCTGAGCGCGAGCGCGACGAGCGCAAGGCGAGCGCGGAGCGTCTGGAGGAACAGGAGACCGAGGTACGAGAGCATGCCGAACGTGACGAATGTGCCCATCGAGTGCCCGCTCGGGAAGCTCCACCCCGCCGCGACCGCGAGCGGCTCGTCGAACAGCGGCCGCGGCCGCGCGAACAGGGCCTTGAGCGCCTGGTTGAGGAGCCCGCCCCCGGCGAGCGCGATCAGCCAGCCGACCGCGAGGACCCGCTGCCGCCGCATCAGCAGCGCCGCGGCCACGGCGATCGCCAGCATCGTGAGCGCCCAGCCGCTGCCGAGGCGGGTGAAGGCGCCGAGCGCCGTCACGCCGGCGCTGCTCGACGACGCGTGGAGGGCGCGCGCGAGCGCGAGGTCGACCTGAACGATCCACGCGTCGCCGCTCACCGCCTCCGCGATCGCGACGAACACGAGCGCGGCGAGGGTGAGCGCGAGGCCGAGGCCGAGGTGGATCACGAGGTACTCGGACGCGGAGAGATCGCGGAGCACCCGCGCGATCGCGGGGAACCGGGCCGAGAGCCGCTGCGTGATCGGGTGCTCGGCCGCCGCGCGGTAAGCCCGGGCGGCCCGCCCCCACAGCGCGCGGGCGTGGCGCTCGGAGAGGCGCGCGACCGCGACCAGCCCGAGGAGGACCCCCACCGTCCCGGCCAAGAGCAGCGCGAGCAGCAGAACGGGCCGCGCGCCGACCGCCGAGGCGAGCTGATCCGCGCGGAGATCCAGCGCTTCCATGCCCGGAGCTCTAGCACGCGGGCCGCCCGGTCCGGTGCGGCCGCGCCCCTCGCCGGCGCGCGGTGCAGCGCGCGCGGCGGGTCGCGCTCACGGGGTGAGCGACACGATGGCTTCCGGCGCCGAGACCTTCGGACGTGGAGCATGTCGATGACACCACGAGGTCCCCGTCAGCGGGGCGCACTCGGTCTTCCTCCGCCGCGGCGCGGGCGCGCTATGCTGGGGACCTCGCGCGAGCGACGTCGCTCCGCCGGGGGAGCCGGAGAGGGACGAGAGAGGGAGTGATGGCGAAGCTGATTCTCGAGCCGTACGCTGCGCAGGCCGCCCGCTGGCCCGCCGCGGGGCGCCATATCCTCGCGCAGTTCGACGCCGCGACCATCGTGGTCTACCAGGCGTACCGGCCCTCGATCGCCCGCCACGCGGCGCTGCACCAGCGCCTCGGAGGACCGGAGTTCAGCTTCGGCCGCATGAGCTGGATCAAGCCGAACTTCCTCTGGATGATGTACCGCTCGGGCTGGGGCACGAAGCCCGACCAGGAGGCGGTGCTCGCCATCCGCCTCCGGCGCGCTGGGTTCGACGCGATCCTGGCGGCCGCGGTGCCGTCGAGCTTCGTGCCCGAGCTGTACCCGGACCAGGAGGCGTGGAATCGCGACCTGAAGCGCTCGGACGTGCGGCTCCAGTGGGATCCGGATCACCATCCCTCGGGCGCGCCGGTCAACCGGAGGGCGATCCAGCTCGGGCTGCGCGGCGCGGCGCTGCGGCGGTTCGCCGAGGAGTGGACGGTGGGCGTGGAGGACATCTCGGCGCTCGTGGCGGAGCAGCGAGAGGCGCTGAGGGGCCAGGGCGCCTCGGGGCTCGTGATCCCGCGGGAAGAGGTGTACTGGCCGGCGGAGGCGGAGGGGGCGAGGCGGGTCGGGCTCGAGCGCTGGGCGGGCGGAGAGGAGCGAGGTCGATGAACGACGGGAGAGCCGCCCGCGCGGCGGCAGGCCTCAGCGGCGCATGAGCGGCCGTCCGACCATCCTCGAAGTACCGCCGCGCTTTCGCGTGGTCACCGGCCCATGGAACGCGGAGGCCGACGAGCGCACCATCGTCCTCGGCCCGAGCCACGCCTTCGGCGACGGCCGGCACGAGAGCACGCGGATGTGCCTTCAGGCGCTCGCGGCGTTCGCGCCGCGAGGCGGCTTCCGCCTCCTCGACGTCGGGAGCGGGACCGGCATCCTCTCGATCGCCGCCGCGAAGCTCGGCGGCGAGGCGATCGGGGTCGACATCGACGCCGCCGCGATCGCGATCGCGGCGGAGAGCGCCCGGCGGAGCGCGGTGGAGGCGCGCGTTCGCTTCACGACGACGTGGCCGGATGGGGGCTTCGAGCTCGTCGTGGCCAACATCCTCCGCGACGTGCTCACCGAGCTCGCCCCCCTCATCGCGGCTCGCCTGGCGCCGCTCGGCACGCTGATCCTGTCGGGCCTCGTGTCCACCGACGTCCCGGAGATCGTCGCGCGGTATGCGCCGCTCCTCGCCGGACAAAGGCCGGAGATCTTCGAGCGTGGCGCGTGGCGTACGCTCGTGTGGCGCCTGGCCGCCCGACGAGATCCCTAGTCCCCTCCCCTCTCGCCTCGGCGCCTGTTCAGCGTCTGGCTCGCCGCCGCGCTGGCGGAGCCGCCTTGGAGGCTCTACCGCTGATCCGGGGCGACCTCCCGCAGTCGTGCTAACGGTCGACGGCGTCCATGACGGCCTGCCACTCCGGCGAGAACGAGCCGTCGGTGCGCCGGATCTCCGACCCTGTGTCCCACAGCACGGGGACGATGCCGCGAGACAGCGCCGCCTCCACCACCGACTGCATCCACAGCCTCCGTGACGCCGGCTCACGGGGGTACTTCTCGCCCAGCGTGACGGCGAACTCGCCGAGGATGACCGGGATGCTCCGCTCAGCGCTGAACGCGCCGAGCTTGTCGAACAGGCCCTTGAGCTCCGCCTTTTCGGCATCCGTGCCCCACGTCGTCCTGGGAGAGCCCCAGGACTCCACCGTGTCGAGGCCGCAGAAGGTGTAGGGTGTGTAGTAGTGGATCGAGAGGAAGAGGCTCTTCGTGCCGGCCGGATCGGTCGGCACCTTGAAATCGCTCACACAGGTCCTGTCGATGTCCGTCACGAAGCCGGCGATGAGCAGGGCGCGGCTCGCGTTGTAGCCGCCCTGCTCGCGCACGGTGGTGACGAAGAGCTGGTTCATCTCGTTCAGGGCGGCGTAGTCCGGCGTCCCCCCGTCGTGAACGCCGTTGACCCAGTAGTTCCCCTCCTCGTTCATCCCCTCGAAGATCAGCTTGTGACCGACGCCGCTGAAGGCCGTGGCGATCTGGGTCCAGTAGGACGCGAACTTGGTCTTGACGTCGTCGGTGAGCTTGTACTTGTTGGCGTTGGCCTCGTTGTAGATCCAGCCCCCGTCCCAGTGGATGTTCACGATCGAGTACATGCCGGCGGCCTCGATCCAGCCCACCACGTCCTTGACTCGGGCCATCTTGGCAGCGTCGATCGTGCCGTTGACGGCGTAGGTGTCCCAGGCCACGGGAACGCGCACCGTCTTGATCCCATGGCTGGCCATGCCGTCGATGAACGCCTGCGTAATCAGCGGCTGGCCCCAGCCCGTCTCCCAAGCGGTGGTGTTCTCCAGCGTGTTGCCGATGTTGGCCCCGATGCCCATGTCGGCGACCATGGCTGCGGCATCCGCCGGCGTCGCCGATCCGCCGGTCCCGCCGGAGCCCCCCGTTCCTCCCATGCCGGCGCCGCCCGTCCCCGCGCCGCCCGTGCCTGCGCCGCCCGTGCCGGCACCGCCCGTGCCGGCACCGCCCGTGTCGGCGCCGCTCGTGTCCGTGCCTCCGCTGCCGCCTCCGGCGTTCCCGCCCGAGCTGCTCTCCGAGGAGCATCCCAGTGCGACGAGCATCAATAAGGGGGCCGTGAGGTTGAGCCAAGGCGCGGCTGCAGAGCGGCAAACGTGAAGGAAGGCCATGAACGACACGATATCCCACCTCGCCGCGAATGACAACCTCGACCTCGGCCCGATCCGACCCGGCTCGAGCACGATTTCAGAGGCCATCGTTCGGCGCTCTCAGAACTGGGTGAAGAACTCCCAGGTCACCTTAGGTATCCAGGTCGTGGTGCCATTGTCGCCGGTCCCGCCGTCGGCATGAGCGGCGATGTGCCCACCATCGAATGTGCACACCTTGACGGGATACCCGGCCCTGCACCCCATGAAATCATAGCACAGATGCGACTTGCTGCCCTGCGTCGTCGTGGGCACCGTCTCCGGTATCGTGCACCCGTTGTCCTCGGCGTGCCCCAGAGCCGCGTACTCCGCCCCTCTCCCCGCTCCCCCGTCCCATGACGGCCTTTCAGGGCAAGGCAAGAGGATATCCGCAGCGCGGAATGTGAACGTTCACATGGCCGGCGTCAATCACAAACTGGCGCGCGGCGATCGCCCGCGGGCGCGAGGTCCGCGTCTGGCGGGGACTGGCGGGGAACGGAGCGGGCGACGCGGCGTGACCGCGCCGTCGACCCTCATGCTCGCGTCACCGGCGCCAGCCACACCGACGCAATGCGGCGCAGGCGTGCCGTGCCGACGCCGCCGCAGGGGCGAGCGGCACGCTACCCGCGGTCGCTCGCCTCCTTCTCCGCGGTTCGGCGATGTACCGGCGGTCTCGAGGGCACAAAGGCCGGGCGCGTCGATGCGTGGCGTCGACGTCGTGTGACCCTGCGCTACACTCCCGCGCAATTCAAAGGAGATCGCTCGCCATGGAGTACCGATCGCTAGGAACCAGTGGGCTCAAGGTCCCCGTGCTCTGCCTCGGCGCCATGACCTTCGGGGAGGCGGACGAGAAGTCGTTCATGCACAAGGTCGGCTGTGATGAGAAGACGTCGTTTGCGATCATGAGCCGAGCGCTCGAGCGAGGCGTGGGCTTCATCGACACCGCCGACGTCTACGGGCAAGACGGGCTGTCCGAGCGCGTGGTGGGCGCGTGGATGGCGGAGACGAAGAGCCGCGATCGCGTGGTGCTCGCCACCAAGTTCCGTTTCCGCATGGGCGAAGGGCCGAACTCCTCCGGCGCTTCCCGCTACCGCATCGTGCGGACGGTGGAAGACAGCCTGCGGCGCCTCAAGACCGATCGCATCGATCTCTACCAGATCCACATGCAAGACATCGACACGCCGGAGGAGGAGACCCTCCACGCGCTCGACGATCTCGTGAGGGCGGGCAAGGTCCTCTACCTGGGCGCGAGCAACTACGCGGCGTACCGCCTCACCGACAGCCAGTGGATCTCGAAGACCGAGCACCTCCATCGGTTCGTCGCGCTGCAGATGCAATACAGCCTGCTCGTGCGCGACCTCGAGCGCGAGCATATCCCGGTGTGCAAGCAGTTCGGCATCGGCGTCCTCCCGTGGTCGCCGCTCGCCTCCGGGTTCCTGTCCGGGAAATACGTGAAGGGCCAGCCGCCGCCGGAAGGCGTGCGCCTCGAGAAATGGAAGCAGCGCTTCGCCGATTACGACAACGACCGCGGCTGGCGGACGCTCGACGCGGTGAACACGATCGCGAAGGAGAAGCAGACCACGCCCGCGGCCATCGCCCTCGCCTGGCTGCTCGCCAAGCCGACGGTCACGTCGGTCATCTTTGGCGCGCGCTCGCTCGAGCAGCTCGACGACAACCTCAAGGCCGCCGACGTGAGGCTCTCGGCCGAAGAGGTGCAGAGGCTCGATGACGCGAGCGCGTTCGAGCTCGGGTATCCCTACAACTTCATCGGGAACGTCCAGAAGCGCTGGTGAGCGCAGCGAGCGCGCCTCCCCCGTCGCCTGCAGTTCGTCGATCGGCGACCAGAACGCCGGCGGCGCGGGCAGGTCCGGATAGAGGGTGCCCGCCGGATAGTCGGCCAGCGCGAAGCCGCTCTGCAGCGCGGCGCGATGGGCGAGCGAGGCTCGCCGCGCGACGCGCGGCTGGTTGACGCCTCGCTCCGCCTGGATGTAATGGGCACCCGATGCATCGCGCCCTCGCCACCGCTGCACTGCCGCTCCTCTTGCTCGCGTGCGCCACCGCCTCGCCACCGCCCTCCGCGCCGCCCGCGCCCGCAGCGCCCGCGCCGGCGGCAGCTGCGGCGGCGCCCGACGCGCGCGCGCAGCAGGCGCTGGGGGAGCAGCTCGTCGCCGCGTTCAACGATGCCTGGAACCGCCACGACATGGATGCGTTCGCCGCCCTGCACGCCGAGGACGCGGACTTCGTGAACATCTTCGGGATGTGGTGGCACGGGCGCGCGACCATCCGGGAAAACCACGCTGGCATTCACAAGACCGTCTTCCGGCAGAGCCGCCTCGAGAGCGTGCGTGTCGAGACGCGCTTCGTGGCGCCGGACGTCGCGGTGGTCCGATGGGCATGGGTGCTGACAGGCGTCCTCACGCCCGACGGCCAGCCTGTGCCCGACATGCAGGGCATCCTGGTCCACGTGGCGCGGCTCGAGGGGGACCGGCTCCAGTTCGTGACGACGCAGAACACGCAGGCGACCGCCGACGCTTTCCGCGTGGTGCGCGGCACGGAGCCGCAGGTCAGACCGGCCCAGTAGCGCCGCCTCGTCATCCCCGAGCGCGACAGCGCGGCTCGAGCTGCGCCAAGGCGGAGCGCCGCGCGCGGTAGGCAGGGTCGACCCCGGTGCGCCGCCGCGGCCGGTCGCCACGAGGCGCGCCCCCCACCGGCGCTCGACGAGCCGAGCCGAGCCGTCAGCTCGCCATCGCCGCCTCGCCCCGCCGCGGCCCCTCCCCTGCCCCCGAGAGCGCCGACCGGAAGCTCTGGATCGTCGCGTAGAGCCCCTGCCGGAGCGCCACCCTCGGCTCGAACCCGAGCGCCCGCCGGGCCAGCTCGATCGCCGGCCGCCGCTTCCGCGGATCGTCCTCCGGCAGCGGGCGGAACACGATCCGGCTCGCGCTGCCCGTGAGCCGCACGATCTCCTGCGCCAGCTCGAGCACCGTCACCTCCACCGGATTCCCGAGGTTGACAGGCCCCATCTCCACCGGGTGCTCCATGAGCCGCACACACCCCTCCACCAGATCGTCGACATAACAGAAGCTCCGCGTCTGCGCCCCGCTCCCGTAAATCGTCAGCTCCTCCCCCCGCAGCGCCTGGACGATGAAGTTGCTCACCGCGCGCCCGTCGTCGATCGCCATCCTCGGCCCGTACGTGTTGAAGATCCGCGCGATCCGCCCCGACGCCCGGCCGTGACGGTGGAAGTCCATCACCAGCGACTCCGCGCAGCGCTTGCCCTCGTCGTAACAGGCGCGCACCCCGATCGGGTTGACCCGGCCGAGGTAGCCCTCCGGCTGCGGGTGCACCTCCGGGTCGCCGTACACCTCGCTCGTCGACGCCTGAAGCAGCCGCGCGCCGTGCCGCTCGGCGCACTCGAGCGCGTGCAGCGTGCCCATCACGTTCGTGATCGTGGTGCGCACCGGGTCGCTTTGATAGCGCGCGGGGCTCGCCGGCGACGCCAGGTTGTAGACCCGGTCGATCTCGTAGTCGAAGGGCAGCGTCACGTCGCGCTCGACCAGCCAGAAGCGGCTGCTCCTCATCAGGTGGGCCACGTTGGCCGGCGAGCCCGTCGAGAAGTCGTCGAGCGCGATGACCTCATGGCCGTCCGCGAGGAGCCGCTCGCACAGGTGCGAGCCCACGAAGCCGGCGCCCCCCGTCACCAGGATGCGCATGCTCCTCCCCACCGATCTCCCGTTCGCGTCCACCATCGGAACACCTCCGTTGTCGCAAGCCCGCCCCTCGCGGAGCGGCGAGACCACACCCGCCCGCCCGCGCCGCGCCTCACACGAGCGGGCTCCGGTGATGCGCGGGGTCGCAGCGGCGGACCCCGGACGCCGCGCCGCTCCGCTCGAGCTCGTCCTCCTCGTCGCCCGCGAGCCAGAACGACGGCCGCAGGAGGAGCTCGTCGATGAGGTCGAGGAGCGCGTCGACGCGGTGCGCGCACGTGTGGCGCGAGAGCACCGTCCGACGCCCGTGCTCGGCGACGCCGCGCGCGAAATCGGGGTCCGCGAGGAGCGCGCGGAGGTGCTCCGTCATCTCGGCGCCGGTGCGCGCGACCAGGTAGTCGCGGCCGGGCGAGAAGAGGCGCTCGGCGTCGATCCACGGCGCGCTCACGAGCGGGATCCCGCACGCGAGCGCCTCGAACGGCCGGATCGTGGGGATGCCGGGGAGCAGCGCGGCGTACGGCCGCCGCGGGACGTGCACCGTGACGCGGGCGCGCGCGAAGGCGTCGGGGACGAGGTGGTTGGGGAGCCAGCCGGCGTACTCGATGCCAGCGTCCGCGAGCGCCGCGAGCGCGTGGTCGGGGTAGCGCACCCCGTGCACGCGCGCGCGCAGCCCGAGCGCCCTCACCGGCTCGATCAGGAACTCGCGGAGCTCCGCCGTCCGCTCGCCGTCCCCGAAGTTGCCGATCCACACGAGATCGCGCTCCTTCTCGACCCCCGGCAGCGGCCGGAACACGCGCGCGTCGGCGGCCTCGTGCCACACCACGGCGCGCCGCGCGACGCCGCGGCGCAGGTAGAGCTCGCAAAGGCTCTTTCCGAAGCCGAGCACGCAGTCGTACCCCGTGAGGTCGCGCCGCACGATCGCGGCCGGATCGGTGAGCAGGCGGTGGTGCGTGTCGTGGAACAGCAGGCGGTAACGATCGGTGCGCGCGCGGTGCTCGCCGAGGCGCCGCACCAGCTCGGGGTCGTTCCGCTCGTGGACGAGCACGACGTCGACGCCCGCGAGCGCGGCGTCGATGTCGAGCGCCGAGGGCGCGTAGCGGCGCGGGCAGAGGCGCGGGTACACGGCGGCGGCGTCCCGGTCGCGGGCGGCCGCGAGGCGCTCGGCGCTCGCGGCGTCCTCCGGCTCGAAGGCGAGGACGTCGTGGCCGCGGGCGTCGAGCTCCGCCGCGATCCCGCGGAGGAAGTGCGCGTGCCCGTGGTCCCAGTCGGAGAGCAAGGAGTGGCAGAAGAGGGCTATTCGCATGGTGTCCCGCAAGGCGTGGGCGTCGAGGGGGGGCAGGCCCGCGAGGCGGCCTCCGGCCGGGCCGAAAGCGCGACGGCGTAGACCTCGAGGTAGCGGCGGGCCATGGCGCGCGGGCTGAAGCGCACCGCGCGCCGGCGGGCGAGCGCGCCGAGCGCCTCGCGGCGCGCGGCGTCCCGGATGAGCTGATCGAGGGCGCGGAGGAGCGCGCCGGGGTCGTCCGCGGGGACGTAGACGGCGGCGTCGCGCCAGAGCTCGCGCAAGCTGGGCAGGTCGCCGAGCACGAGCGCGCAGCCGGAGAGGCCGGCCTCGAGGACCGACATGCCGAACGGCGCGTACCGCGCCGGGAAGGCGTAGATCGCGGCGCGGCCCATCCACCACGCGAGCTCGCCCTCGTTCATCCACCCGAGCGAGCAGAGGCTCTCCCCGGCGCGCCGGCCGACGCCGCCCGGCGCGACGTCGCTCCCGGCCACGAGCACGGGCCACGGCAGGCGCGGCGCGACCTTCTCGAGCGCGGCGAGGTTCTTGGCCTCGTCCCAGAGCCGGCCGGCCGCGAAGACGAACCGCTCCTTCGGGGCCGGCGCGAACCGCCGGCGGTCGCGCGCGTGCGGGATGACGTGGCCGCGCCCCAGGCCGAGCGCGCCGTACTCGCCCGCGAGGGCGCTCAGCATGGCCGCGCTCGGCGCGACCACGGCCTCGGCGGCGCGGAGCCCCTCCGCGACGCGCGCCCGGTAGCCGTCGTGCCGGACCGGCGCCGGCCGGCGGTGGACGGCGCGCCACCACGACAGCACGCAGGCGTGCGCCACGACGACGCGCGGCGCCCGGAACGGCAGGGCGGCGTGGCAGTAGCCGTTCAGGTGGACGACGTCGGGCCGCGTCCGCTCCTCCAGGTCGAGCAGCCAGTCGCCCGCGGCCGCGACGTCGTCCCAGGGGTCGTCCATCCACTCGAGCCGATAGGCGCTCTCGACGAGCTCGAGCCCCGGGATCGCGGCCGCGGCCGCGCGCGCCGCGGACGACAGCGGCCCGCCCATGACCGCGAGCGCCGTGGCGACGCCGGCGCGCGCGAGCCCGGCGGCGAGCTCGAGCGCGTAGGTCCACACGCCGCCCTGCGTGTCGGCCGTCATGAGCACCCGGCCGGGCCGCGGCGCCGCCGCGCCGGGGAGGTCGCCGTCACCATGCGCCATGCTCGAGCTCCGGGAGCGGCAGCGGCGGGCCGTCCTGCAGATCGCTGAGCGCCCGGTGCTCGGCGATGTAATGGGCGTGCGCTCGCTCCCAGGCGCCGTCGTCGGGCGCGCCCCACCGACGGGCGTACGCCGGGGAGCCGGGGTACGGGAACGTCGGGACCGGCTCGTTCGCCCACACGCCGAGCCCGAGGAGGCGCTGCCGCCACGACGCCGCCTCGGCCGGGTCGTCGGCGTGCGCGTGGATCAGGCTCGCCTGGACGAACGGCACGCTCCGCCGGGCGTGGACGAGTAGCCCGGTGAGCTCCTCGACCGACGCGCCGCACCGCCTCCCGGGCGCGCCGCTCCCCTCCGCCGGGGCGCGCTCGACGCCGGCCTCGATCGAGACGCAGCCCGCGCGGCCGAGGAGGTCGAGCATCTCGCGCGACCAGGCGTCGATCCGGATCTGGACGCCGAACACGACGTCCCGCGCGCAGAGCGCCTCGAGGAGCGCCCGGTCGGGCAGGAAGAGCTCGTCGATGAAGTAGACGTGGCGGACGCCCTGGGCGAGGAGCGCGTCGAGCTCGTCGAGCACGGTCGCGAGCGGGCGCCGCCGGGGCTTGTCGCGGAGGCGCGCCGCCGCGCAGGAGGCGCAGGGGTGGGGGCAGCCGCGCGAGGTCTCCATCTCGGCGCTCGGCCCGTCGGGCACGGCGTCGAAGCGGTGGTGGTGGTGGGCGTGGCGCGCGATCGTCGCGGCGTCCCACCGCAGGGCCGGCAGCGTCCTCATGCAGGCGGCGTACGGGCCGCCCTGCACGTGATCGACGCCGTTCCTGCGGTAGGCGATCGACGGGATCTGCCAGAAGCGCGACTCGGGCGCGCCCGCGAGCAGGGCGAGGATCTCCTCGCACTCGCCGAGGACCACGACGTCCACGCCGAGCTTGCGGAGCGCCGCGCGGGGCGTGGCGGAGCCGTGGGGCCCCACCGCGACGAGCAGGCCGCCGTGGCCCCGCAGCGCGGCGGCCGCCGCCATGGGCACGCGCAGCTCGGGCGGCGGGCAGCGCCAGAGGAGGTAGCTCGGCGCCGTGGTGATCACCGTCATGTCCGGGCGGAGCGCGGCGACCTCGGCGCGCACGGCGCCGAGGTCGATCCCGCGCGCCTGCGCGTCGATGAGGGCGGCCTCGTGGCCGGCGCGCTCGAGCAGCGCCTTCGCGTACCCGAGCTCGAGCGGCAGGTGCGGCTCGCGGCAGCCGGCGTAGACGCTGCCCTCGAAGCGCCAGGGCGGGTTGACCAGCGCGACCTTCACGAGGCGACCCCCAGCCGCCGGTCCGCGTGGCCCAGCCGGACGGACGCGGGCACGTCCCCGTAGACGGCCCCGAGGCGCTCCTCGACCCCGAGGCGCCATCGATAGAGCGCGCGCAGCCCGTCGCGGAGCGCGACGCGCGGCGCCCAGCCGGTGAGCGCCTGGAAGGCGCGGCAGTCGGAGACGTAGTAGCGCTGATCGCCCGGCCGCCACGCGGCGAGCGAGACGACCGGGCGGCGGCCGTCGAGCTCGGCGATGAGATCGAGCAGCTCGACCGGGCTCACCGCCCGCTCCGGGCCGCCCCCGATGTTGAAGGCGCAGCCCGAGGCGGGCTCGAGCTCGCGCCGCGCGAGCAGGAGGGCGTCGACGAGGTCCTCGATGAACAGCGCGTCGCGGACCTGCAGCCCGTCGCCGTAGAGGGTGATCGGGTCGCGGCGGATGGCGCGCGCGACGAGGTGGGCGATCCACCCCTGGTCCTCGTTGCCGAACTGCCGGGGGCCGTAGATGCAGCTCATCCGGAGCACCGCGGCGCGGAGGCCGAAGGTGCGGGCATAGTCGAGGACGTACTGGTCGGCGGCGCCCTTGGAGCAGCCGTGGGGGCTCCGGAGATCGAGCGGCTGCGCCTCGGAGATGCCGTGCTCGCGCGCGCGCTCGCAGAGGGGCTGGTACCGGTCCTCGCGCCGCTCGAGCGGGAGGTCGGCCAGCGCGCCGTAGACCTTGTGGGTCGAGGCGAAGAGGAGCGGCGGCGGGCGATCGAGCCGCCGGAGCGCCTCGAGCACGTTGAGCGTGCCGCGCGCGTTCACCTCGAAGTCGAGCGCCGGGTCCGAGATGCTGCGCGTGACGGCGACCTGCGCGGCGAGGTGGAAGACGAACGAGGCGCGCCGCACGGCGTCGCTCACGGCCTGCTCGTCGCGGATGTCGCACAGGAGGAGCTCCACGCCGTCGCCGTGGCGCTCCCGGAGGAGATCGACGTTCCGCTCGACGAAGGCGCGCGAGAGGTTGTCGAGGACGAGGACCGGCTCCCCCTCGCGGAGGAGCCGATCGGCGAGGCTCGATCCGATGAAGCCGGCCCCTCCGGTGATGAGGACGGGCGGCTTCACAGCGAGAGCCCCCTCGCCTCGAGCTCGGCGCGCGCCTGGGCGGCGCCGTCGCGCGCGACCTGCCCTTCGATCCAGCCGGCGAGCTCGAGGAGCCCGCGCTCGAACGGGACGGACGGCGCGAACCCGAGGACGCGCCGCGCCTCGCGGGTGTCGGCGAAGCAGTGCCGGACGTCGCCCACGCGGCACCGGCCGGTGATCTCGGGCTCGATCTCGCGCTTGCCGAGCGCCCTGCAGAGCGCCTCGGCGACGTCGCGGATCGAGCGCGGGCGGCCGCTGCCGATGTTGAGCGCCTTGCCGGCGGCGGCGTCCTCGGCGAGCGCCTTCGCGCAGGCCTCGGCGACGTCGCGCGCGCTCACGAAGTCGCGCTGCTGGAGCCCGTCCTCGAAGACGAGCGGAGGGCGGTTGTTGAGCAGGCGCGAGGCGAAGATCGCGATCACGCCCGTGTAGGGGTTGGAGAGCGCCTGGCGCGGGCCGTACACGTTGGCGAGGCGGAGCGCGACGACGGGGATGCCGTAGGCGCGACCGGCGATGAAGCAGAGCCGCTCTTGATCGTACTTGGAGAGGGCGTAGACGGACTCGAGGGCAGGTATCTTGTCCTCGGGCGTCGGCACGGGGACGAGGGGCTCGCCGTCCGCGGCGCAGATCTCGAAGGCGCCGCGCTTCAGCTGCTCGACGGGCCGGCTCCGCGGGGCGACGAGCTCGCCGCTGGCCCGGCGGTAGAGGCCTTCTCCATAGACGCTCAGGCTGGAGGCGACGACGAGCCTCCGCACCGGCTGCTCGGCGAGGGCCTCGGTGAGCACGGCGGTGCCGACGGTGTTGACGGACGTGTACCGCTCGACGCGGTACATGCTCTGTCCGACGCCCACGGCGGCGGCGAGGTGGACGACCGCGTCGACGCCGCGGAGGGCGCGCCTCATGGCGTCGCGGTCGCGGACGTCGCCGACCATGAGCTCGACGGCCGGGTCGAGGTGGGCCGGGCGTCGCCGGTCGGGGCCGTGGACCTGGGGTACGAGGCAGTCGAGGGCGCGGACGCGGTGGCCTGCGCGGAGCAGCTCGTCGGCGAGGTGGGAGCCGATGAATCCGGCGCCACCCGTGATCAGGACATGGTCAGGCATATCATGCTCCGTTCCGGTCTGGACGAGCAGCGGGCGGCGCGAGAGAGCACCTCGCGAGCGGGCGGCGCAGGACGGCGCGGCGGACAGAGCGCCCGCGCGCCGCGATCTCCCCCCGGCTCCGCGCCTCGCTGCGCTGGAGTCTCCGAGGGGACACCGATTAACATGCGGTCCTGAGGCTCGCAATCCGATCGGGGGCGCTTTGTCATGCGGCCGATGTCGCGCCTCGCGCGCTCCCTGGACAGGGTACGGAGCCGCCGGACGACGGCGCAGACTCGATGTGTCGCAAGCAGCGTTCGACAGGAAGAGCGATGTTCGCGCGAGCTCCGCGCGGGCGATGAGAGCGGCCGGGGACGACGCCGGGAAGGAGCGGGCGCCCTCGGCGCGGGGCGGAATCGCGGCTGCGCGACGGCGTCGTGGAGGGGCGCGCCCGGGCGGGCGAGCGCGCCCGATCGGCCCGGGGACATGCCGCTGGCTCCGATCTTGCCGAGGCGAGAGGAGGCGAGGAGGAAGGGGGCGAGCGTGCTGGGATTTCCGCTCTGGATCCGACTGACCCACCTCTTCAACTTCCTGTTCCTGACCCTCCTCCTCCGCAGCGGGATCGAGATCCTCGGAGGGCACCCGAAGCTCTACTGGAGCGACGACGCCCTGCCGGGCAGCGAGTGGCTCCGATTGACCCGGAAGACGCTGCCCAGCGGCGAGCCGTGGACGGCCGAGGACGAGATCCAGCCCTGCTCGCCCTGGCTCGCGATGCCGGGGCGGAACAACCTCGGCCTCGGCCGGCACTGGCACTTCTGGTCGGCCCTCGGCTGGGTGGCAGTGGGGCTCGTCTACGTGGCGCTGCTCGTGGCCACCCCGCAGTGGCGGCGCCTCGTCCCGACGTCCCTTCACATCTTCGCGGACGCCTGGCGCGCCCTCACGACCTACCTGCGCCTGGAGCTGCCCCCCGAGGGCAACCCGTACAATCCGCTCCAGCAGCTCACGTATTTCGTGGTGGTCTTCGTGCTCGCCCCGCTGCAGATCGTGACGGGGCTCATGATGTCGCCGGCGCTCGGGGCGCGGTTTCCGTGGTTTGCTCGTCTGCTCGGCGGACGCCAGGCCGCTCGCAGCCTGCATTTCCTCGGGCTCGTCGCCTTTTCCCTCTTCCTCTTCGTCCATGTCGCCCTCGTCGTCGCCCACGGATTCGGCGCGGAGATGGCGAATATCGTCCTCGGCAGCGAGGCCGCGTCGCGGCCGCTCGCCGTCGCCCTGGGGCTCGCCGGCATCGCGCTCGTCGCGGCGCTCCACGCGGCGGGGACCCTCTATTCCCTGCGGCGGCCGGCGCGCACGAAGAGGCTGCTCGAGATCGGGGTCGACCCCCTGCGGCGCGCGCTGTTCCACCACTGGGCGCCGCGCCAGCGCCGCGACCGCATCTCCGCAGTTGCCCGGACGAACGGGCGCCCGCCGCGGAACGAGGCGTACCGGCGCCTCGCCGAGGGCGGCTTCGCGGCGTGGCGGCTGGAGATCAAGGGGCTCGTGGCGAAGCCAGGGAGACTATCGCTCGAGGACCTGCGCGCGATGCCGCCGAGGACGCAGTCGACCCTGCACGTCTGCATCCAGGGGTGGAGCTATTTCGCCGCGTGGACCGGCGTCGCTGTGTCGGACCTCCTCGATCGGCACGAGCCGCTGGAGAGCGCGCGCTACCTCGTCTTTCACACCCTCGACGAGAAGTGGGAATCTCCCGGTCACGGGCATTACTACGAGGTCATCGATCTGGAGACGGCGAGGATGCCGCAGGTGATCCTCGCCTACGAAATGAACGGGCAGCCGCTGCCGATCCCGCACGGCGCGCCGCTGCGGCTGCGCGTGGAGCACCAGCTCGGCTACAAGATGGCGAAGTGGGTGTGCGCGATCGAGCTCGTGGAGGATTTCCGCCACATCGGGAAGGGACAGGGCGGTTGGCGGGACGACGTGCTGAACTACTACCCATCCGACGCGGGCATTTGACGCGGCGACGCAAGCCCGCGGCGAGGCCGATGGCCCCGCGCGCGAGGCCTGCGCAGCCGCTGTTCGATCGCGTCGCGCAGCACGACGGCCTGGTTGTGGAGCTCGTCCCTGGCTCCATACACGAGCGTGATCGTCCCGCGCCTCGCCCGGTCGACGAGCTCGTCGGCGAGCCCCGCCGCCGGCTGCCGGCGGAGCTCGTCGCGGTAGCGCGACGCGAACCCCTCCCACCGGCTGGCGTCGTGACCGAACCATCGGCGGAGCTCGTCGCTCGGCCCGAGCTCCTTCAGCCAGGCGTCGATCGCGAGCGCGTCTTTACGGACGCCGCGCGGCCACAGGCGATCCACGAGCACCCGGTACCCGTCGGCCGCCTCGGGCGGCTCGTAAGCCCGCTTGAGGCGGACCGCTCCCGCGCTCTTGCCGCCGGCGGGCGCGGCCCGCCCCCTGCCCGTCGCCGTCCGCTGCCTCGTGCTGGCCATGCGCCTCCCCCGTGCACATTGCAAGCCTTGCACGCTGCAAGCCGCGGGCCCACACGCCGTGACCCGCGGCCGAGCACGGAGGGGCTCGGCCGAACCGCAGGCGAGGCGCTCGTCGTCGCGCCTCGCATCGGCTCGACCCCTCGAGGCGAGGGATCCGGGGAGGGCTCTGCGCGAACTTTGGCGGAGGCTCAGCTCGCGGTCGGCTGGCCGGTCAGGCGCAGATAGATGTACGCGTAGCCGAGGGCCGCGATCGGCCCGGCCACGAGCGTGCCGACGCAGCAGGCGAGCATGCCCGCCACCACGAGCGCGAAGACGAGCAGGGCATAGACGAAGATGCCGCCCTTGTGGCCGGTCGTGATTCGCCAGCTCTCCTTCATCGCGTCGACGGCGCCCAGGTTCTTATCGACGATGCACATGTTCGTCATGCTCAGGCCGAGCGCGAGGAGGATGCCGGGGACGAGCAGGAAGACCATGCCGACGCCGATGGCCAGAGAGGTCAAGATCTGGGCG
This sequence comes from Sorangium sp. So ce834, assembly GCF_051521425.1. Classification (NCBI taxonomy): domain Bacteria; kingdom Pseudomonadati; phylum Myxococcota; order Polyangiales; family Polyangiaceae; genus Sorangium; species Sorangium sp. So ce834. Next base: position 13,472,853 of record NZ_CP150351.1, on the reverse strand, counting down.
CCCAGGATGGACATGAACCACCGCCCGCCGCCGAGGATGTCGTTGAACGCGTACGGCTGGCCGCGCGCCACCTTCAGGAGGAGATTGGACATGCCTCCGGCGAAGTAGCTGCCCACCACGAAGCCGACGAGCTGCATGAGGACCTGAATGGACGACCCGACGGCCGGCGCGTCGCTCGCGAGCGCCGCCTGGATGCCACCACCGATGACGTTGGGGAAGCCCGCCGCGAGCCCGACGACGGCCACGGCGCCGATGATCACCGCGGGGTCCCGCTTCACCCGCTCCCAGCCGAAGGACGCGGCATCTCCCGCTCCCCACGACGTCGGGCCGCCCATGCCAGGCGGCGCACCGTAGGGGCCTCCGCCCGGCGGCGCACCGTAGCCCCCGCCGCCAGGAGGCGCACCGAACCCGCCGCCAGGCGGCTGACCCCAGCCGCCACCACCAGGAGGCGGGCCCCAGCCGCCGCCAGGAGGCGGCCCGTAGCCGCCGCCAGGAGGCCCGCCACCAGGAGGCGGCCCGTAGCCGCCGCCAGGAGGCCCGCCGCCAGGAGGCGGCCCGTAGCCGCCCCCCGGAGGCTGACCGTAGCTACCGCCCGGCGGCTGACCGTAATTGCCGCCCGGCGGCTGGCCATAGCCGCCGCCCGGCTGTCCCGGCGGCTGGCCATAGCCGCCGCCCGGCTGCCCCGGCGGCTGGCCGTAACCGCCGCCCGGCTGTCCCGGCGGCTGACCGTAACCGCCGCCCGGCTGTCCCGGCGGCTGACCGTAACCGCCGCCCGGCTGTCCCGGCGGCTGACCGTAACCGCCACCCGGCTGCCCCGGAGGCTGGCCGTAGCTGCCGCCAGGCTGGCCCGGCGGCTGACCGTAACCGCCGCCCGGCGGTGGGCCGTAACCGCCGCCGCCCGGTGGCTGACCGTAACCACCACCGCCCTGACCGCCCCCTGATCCGCCGCCCCAGCCACCTTGGCTCATCTTGTCTCCACCGGGTGTGAATTCCAGCGATGCCCGACCCAACCACCGCCACTATACGTGGAGGGCGCCGGCACGGAACAACTAACTTCTCTCTACGCAGCCAGCGCCCCGTAGTCCCCCGCACCGCCGCGCAGGATCGGCCGTCGAAAACCTGCCGACATTGCGAGCAGCGTCGTCACGACAGATTGCGCAGGGCGTTTCTCGATGGACGGCAATCGACGCATCGAGGTCCATTGCGGGACACGCGCACGAAACGGAAGAGCACGAGACCGAAGAGCACGAAACGATGACGGATCACCTCGACAGCACGCCGCTCAGGCAGAGCCCGGCGACGCTGCTCGTGAACGAGGTCCCGTCCTCGCGCTTCACCTCGGCGGAGTTGCCCTTGAGCGGCGACAGAAACACCCCCTCGACAACCCCGGCCCCCTGCTTCGCCGTCACGAAGCGGCCAACGAGAGCCCCCGGCGACACCGCCTCGACCGGCGCCCCAGGCGCGATCGCCTGCTCCTCGGGCAGCTCCGCGCGCCGGAACCCCCCGAACCGCACCGCCGTACCACCATCCGCTTTTGGCACAATTTTACCGATGCACTGCCCAACCGGGGTGCTGACGGCCGCGTAGCGCACGGTGGCGTCGATCGGCTGCCGCCGTGATTCGCCCACGAGGACGGCGGCGACGGCGAGGACGAACGCGGAGATCGGGACCACCACCGCGGTCGCGACGACCGCAGCGGCGGCGCCGGACGTCGCGCGGCCGAACGAGGCGAGCTCGGCGCTCACGGCCTGCTCGAACGACCGCAAGATCACCACCTGCCGCGCGCGCACGCGCTCGAGGACCGCCGGCGCGATCAGGTTGTCGGCGGCGCAGAAGCCGCACCGCGCGACCGCGCCGTCGCCGCCGCCGAGCGGCGCGCCGCACACGTGGCACGCCGCCGGCTCGCCCGGGGCCGCCGGCGGGCGCGCGGCGCACGCCTCCTCGATCCGCCGCTGCCGCCGGCGCACGAGCGCGAGCACGGCCGCGCCCGTCCCGACCGTGCCCAGCCACGCCGCCACCACCATGCCGCCGGTGACCAGGTTCCCCTCGGGATCGGGGCTGACCCAGACCCCGAGCAGGATGATCGCGGCGAGCGCCGTGATCGGCACCGACGCCAGCGAGAACACCACGACGAGCCGCGCGTGCCGCCGCGACGCGGTGACAAGCATCCGCCGCAGCGCGTCCGAGAGCTGGCGCCGGCGAGCGTCGGTCTGGAAGACGACGTGCGCCGCGGCGCGCAGGCCCTGCGCCGCCTCCGCGGGCGGCGGACCGCGGTAGTGGCACGCCGCGCACGCCACGAGATCCGGGCTGGCGAGCGATACCGGCGCTGGGCGCCCGCAACGCGGGCAGTGCACGGCGAGCATCGGCCGATTCTACGCCAGCCGCGTCTCGGCGCGTCAAGGCGCCCCGCCGCGCGCCAGGCGGAGCGGCTCACGATCGCGCGGCCTCGACCGGCGTGCGGCCGCGGCCGCCCTCAGCGCGCCCGCCGCGCCGCCTTGCGCGCGCGCTTCCCCGCCGGCGCGAGCTCGCGGAGCGCCGCCGACAGCGACGAGAACGTGGCCAGGACGCCGAGGTCGACGCCGACGAGGCTCATCGCGATCTCGGGGCGCACGCCGACGAGATAGACCCGCGCCCCGAGCAGCGCGGCCGCGCGGCTGGTCACCCCCAGCGTGTCGGCGACCTGGGCGTCCACGAACGGAACGCCCGTGAGATCGAGCAGCACGCGGAGCGCCCTGTGCCGGCTCACCCCCTCGGACACCTTCTCGAGCACCTGCCGGGCGCGGCCGGCGTCGATCATCCCGATCAGCGGCACGAGCAGCACGCCGGGCAGCAGCGGGATGAGCGGACAGCCCAGCTCGCGCACCGTCTCCGAGAGCGCGCGCTCGATCGCATACGCCTTCTGCAAATCGGCGTGCTGCGCCGAGAGCGACTCCACCAGCGCGTCGCGCTCCAGCGCCGCGCCGAGCAGCGTCCCCCAGATCGCGACCGTGCCCTCGTCGCCGGTCATGGCGACGTGCGTCGGGCCGACGAGCACCAGGATCCCCCAGTCGCGCCGCGCGGAGCGGATCGGCAACAGCAGCACCATGTGCGTGCCGTCCGTGGCCGAGGGCGGCAGCATCTCCACCGGCGGAAACGCCTCCACCGGGCAGCGGCTGCCGATCGGCGGGGTCGGGCTGCCGTCGCGGCTGTAGGCGCCGGCGACGACGAGGCCCGCGCGCGCCTCCGGGTCCTCCCACAAGGCAAGGCTGCCCCACACCACCGTGGTCGTCGCGAGCCACGAGAGCGACCGCGACGCCTGCTGCGTGCCGCCGAGCAGGGCGAAGCTCACGTCGTAATTGGTCCTCGCGAGCACCCCGAGCGTCTGGACGACGTGCGTCTCGGCCTCGAGCCGGGCCCGCGCCATCGCGAGGCGCGCGAGCTCCAGGTAGGCGTCCACCCGCCGCCTGGCCGCGGCGTCCAGGGGCGCGTCGCGCCGCTCGTGGAGCTGGCCCAGCAGGCGGATCGCCGCCAGCAAGGTCCCCAGATCGGGCGTGATGTCGACCGCCTGCCGGCAGGCGCACCTGAGCTCGGCCGCCGAGGGCAGCGCGGCGCCCTGGAGCGCCGCGAAGTAGCCGTCGACCACCGACGCGACCGCCGGCCAGATCTCGCTCGGCGGGGTGTCGGGCGGGAGCGGCCGGGGAAGGAGCAAGAGCTCGACCATCTGCCGCGCCACGGCGCCGCGCGCGTCCTCCTCGGACGCCGCGTCCTCCCGGTCGAGGAACTCCTCGACCGTGTGGCACCCGCACGAGCTCCGCACGACGAGCGCGTTGTCCGTGTGCACGCCCTCGGCCGGGAAGGGCTCGCCGGCGACCATCGACACGATGAGCTCGCACGCGGCGCTCCCCATCATCTCGAACCGCTGGCGCACGGTGGTCAGCGGGGGATCGACGCCCTGCGCGTCCACCACATCGTCGAAGCCGACGATGGCGAGATCCTCGGGGATGCGGACGCCCGCCGCCTTCAGCAGCGGCATCATGCCGAGCGCGTTCTTGTCGGTCCCGAAGACCGCCGCCGTGCACCCGGGCAGCAGCGCGAGGAGCGCGGGCGCGGCGCCCTGGCCGCCGCTGTACCAGTTGTTGTCGCTCCGGACGACCAGATCGGGATCGAAGGGGATGCCCGCCTCGTCGAGCGTGTCCTTGTAGGCCGCGAAGCGCTCGCGCACGTCGTACGCGTCGAAGTAGCCGACGAACGCGATGCGCCGGTGCCCGTGCTCGATCAGGTGGCGCACCGCGCTCCGCATGCCGCCGCGGTTGTCCGGGATCACGGCCGGACAATCGACCTCGGCGGCTCGGGTGCCGACCGTGATGAACGGGACCCCCGCGCGCGCGAGCGCCTCGATGCCGTGCAGCTCGATGACGACGATCCACCCGTCCACCTGCTCCCGGGCGAGCGACGGCGCCTGGACCTCGGACGGCGTGCCGCGCAGCACCAGCGTGCGGAGCCCGCACTGCTGGGCCGACGCATGGATGCCCATCAGGACGGGGTTCCAGAACGACCCGTCGAGAAAGGGGGTGATGACGCCGACGGTGAGCGGGCGGTCCGCGGCGGCGGGTGCCGCGCCATGGAGCGGCGGGGCCGTCGTGCGGCGCGCGGGAGGGACGGTGCTGCGCGCGGGCGGGAGGGTGCTGCGCGCGGGCGGGAGGGTGCTGGCCCCTCGTCCCGAGCCCTGCCCCGGGTCGCTGGGAAGCTCGCCCCACTGCTCCGGCACCGGGACGCCGCTGTCCCGCCCACCCTGACCCATCCTCGTGCTCCCTCCCGGTCTGCTCGACCCCATGCAGCTGCGCCTCCGGCCCGGAGGCCAGCGCGATCCCTAGCCGATCTCGGGTGGGCGGTGTGGAACGCAGCGATGCCCTCGTTCCGCCCGTCCGCGGTCCGGCCGGGGATCGCCGGCCTTCCGCGCCGCTTCGCGGCGGCTTTGCGCGGGCGAATCCAGCATGATTTCGTCGGGGCTCCGCCCGCTCCGCGCCCCGGCGTCCGTCCTGTTGAAGCCTGGACCATCGACCCCGGACCAGCCCACCTTACCGTCGTCGCCGCCGGAGGAAACGATGCTTTGCTCAGCGTCATTTCCGCTTCACGGGCGTGGGGACCTTATGGTCCTCACCCGGCGGCGTCGGAGCGGCGAAATGAAGTGGATGTTCGCGCTCACATGGAAACTTCTGCCCGATGCGGCAACCCGACGACGAGCTCTCCTTTCGACGGTTCGCCTCGCTTGATCCAAATGTGCATACCCGGCATGCTCCGACCATGAAGGCTATCGTTCCGTCCCGTTGGTCGCTGGGTACCCTTGCCGCTTGTCTGGCTGCCGCGGCCTTCACGGGCTGTGCCGACTCCGAAGGGGGGAAGGACGGAAGCGGGAGCGGCGGATCGATCGCAGGATCCACCGGCGAAGGCGGAAGCGGTGGTCAACCGGGCGCCGGGGGCGGGGGCGGGGGCGCTGCCCCCGCTAGCGCAGGCGTCACGGGGAGCGGCGGCGCGAGCAGCAGCGGTGGGCTCGCTGGTGCGGGCGGAGCGACCGGTGAGGGTGGCTCCACCGGCGACGGCGGCGGGGGCACGGGCGGCGGCGTGGAGACCTGCCCGCCAGCGACACCCCTGACCGGAGGCATGGAGTACTGCTCAAACAGCCGAGGCAATGCGGGCAATGGTTACGGTTACGAGCTCTGGGCGGAAGGAGGCGGATCGGGCTGCATGACCGTGCACCGCGTCGACGCCACGTTCAGCGCGAAATGGAACAACGTCGAGGATTTCTTGGCGCGCGTCGGGCTCGACTACAACCAAACCCAGAAGCACACCCAGATCGGCACCATCTCGGCGGAGTTCGCGCATACAAAGACGGAGGAGAACGGCGGCTTGACGTACATCGGCATCTACGGCTGGACCGTCAATCCGCTGCGCGAGTTCTACATCCTCGACGACTGGGGGAGCGTAAAGCCGGCGGGTTTTTCCTCCGACGGGACGCCGCGGGACGAGGTGGGCACGCTCACCGCCGATGGCGAGACCTACGACGTGTGGAAGAAGACCCGCGTCAACAAGCCGGCCATCACGGGTCCAAGCGCAACGTTCGATCAGTATTTCAGCATCCGGCGGACGGCGCGCACGTGCGGCACCATCTCCGTTTCCGAACACTTCACCAAGTGGGAAGCGCTCGGCCTTCCCCTGGGGAATCTGCACGAGATCAAGCTGCTGGTCGAGGCCCAGAACAACAGCGGGACGGTCAAGTTCACGACGGCGAAGTTCGTCGTGAAATGAGCGAAGGCGTCCAAGCACCTCGAGCTCGGGATGGCTGGTTCCGCGGGTCAGAAATCCCGCCAGGAATTCCCGGTCGGAGAGGAGCGATCGCTGGAAATTTTAGCGATTCCGATAGCTTCCGGCGGTTTCGCCGTCGAGGGCGGCTCCGTGCCGTCGCGGACTGGCGGAGGCGAGGCGGTGGCGGGCTCCGGGCGGTTCAGCGCGCAAGAGCACGGCGTGTGTCATGCTTCGTCGTCCTCCAGCGCCCCCTCACGCGAAAGCACCTCCGCCAGCGCGTCGTCGACGGCGGCCCGGACGCGTCTGGACGGATCCGCGCGCCGGGACCATAACGCCGCGAGCGCGCGCTGCGGCATGGGCGCCTGATGCGACATCGTGCTCGCCGCCTCAGCGCGCATGTCGGACCGCGGCGACCCCAACGCCTCGAGCGCGTGTTCCCACGCCTCGGCCGGCCAGCGAGGGAGCCTCGCCAGCGCTCCGAGCTCGATCCCCCTTTCGAGCTCCCGCAACAGCCCCTCTGGCACCTCGCCGGCCAGCACGCGCATCGCGTCGCCGGAAAGCTCCGCCAGCGCGGCGGGCGCGTGCGCAACGAGCAGCGCGAGGCCAGCAGCCCGCAGGTCGGACGACCTGCCGACGGCGAGCTCACGCGCCGCGTCTGCGAGATCCGCGCAGGGCACCGCCGGCGCCCCGGCGAGCGCCCGCGCGACCTGGGCCCGCGTCTCTGGGTGCCCCTCGGAGAGCCAGCGCCGGACCGCCAGACGCGCGGCCTCGGTCTGCTCCCGCAGGAGGCGCACAGCCGCTGCGGGCCGGGCTACCTCCGCGATGTTCCGAGCCCGCGCGATCAGCGCCTCCGCTGCGGCGGCCTGGGGTAGTCCCGCCAGCACCTCCGCCGCGCGCGAGCGCACGTACTGGTCGGAGTCGTCGAGGAAGCTCGCAATCACGGCCACCGGCGCCTCCTCGCCGAGACGACCGAGCGCCGCGAGCGCCGCCGTCCGGGGAACCGGGCCGCCGAGCAGCGCCTCGATCTCCTCGCGCGGCATCGAATCTCCCAGCGATCCGAGCGCCTCCACGGCCGCAAATTGGGCGCTCGTGCTGGCGCTCCGGAGCGTCGACTCGAGCGATCCGCGACCTGCTTGCTCACCCCGCATCCCGAGCGCCTCGCTGGCCGCGTTTCGCCCCTGCTCGGACTCCCACGCGATCCCCGCCTGCCATCGATCATCGCGCGCTGCGTCGAGCAGCTCCTTGACGGGCAGGAGCGCCGGGGACCTCCGGCCTGTCACCCCGAGCGCCGTCGCAGCGCACCGGCGCACATCCGGGTGGATGTCCCCCAGGGCTCGGGTGAGCGCGGCGATCGCCGCCGGCTCCCTCCGGCCCTGGAGCGAGAGCGCAGCGAAGCGCCGCACGTCGCTGCGATCGCTCGCGAGCTGCGCGATCATCCCTTCCAGCGGCGTGTGCTCGGCGAGGTGGGCGAGCGCCCGCGCCGCTGCCTCGCGCACTTGCCACGAAGCGCCGCCGAGCGCCTCCATCAGCGGCCCGATCGCGGCGCGCGCTCCCAGCCAGCCGAGCGTCAGCGCTGCCCCGCTCGCGGACCGCCCGCGATCGCCGTCGCGTTCCCGCGCGACCCCGGCGCGCAGCAGCTCGATCAGCGCCTCGACGGGCGCGGCTTCGCCCAGCGACGCGAGCCACGCGGCGGCCACGTGCTCCGCGTCGGGATCCGGAGCGCCGAGCACGAGCAGATTCAACAGCGCATCGACGTCGGGCTGCGCGCCGAGCGCGCGCAGCGCGGCGGCCGCGGCGATGTTGTCCGCGCCATAATAAGAAGGGGAAAACGCGCCGGAGGCGCGGCTGGCCACCACGCGCCAGAGCGCTTCGATCACCTCCGGCGGCGCCGACCCCGCGCGCCCCGCTGCCTGTGCAGCGCAGATGCGGATCTTCCGCGCACCGACGTCGAGCAGCGGGAGCAGCGCGGCCATCAATGCACCACGCGCGTCCTCGGGCAACGCCTGTCGCGAGAGGAGCATCCCCATGCTCTCGAGCGCACTCTTCTGTGCGTCCTCGTCCCTCGAGCTGGCAAGCGCCACGAGGTGCGGTACGCACCCCGGCTCGCCCGCGGCCGCGGCGATCTGCGCCGCTGCCAGCCTGAGCCCTGCCCTCGCCTGCGCCTGCGCCTCGCCGAGCTCACGACGCAACCAGGGTTCCGGAGCTAGCTGCGAGCAGAGGTTGAAGAGCCGCTGCGCGGCATCCCGTGGCAGCGCCTCCACCTCCCCTGAGCGATCGACCCCATCGAGCGCGGTCTCCACGATGCCGTCCGCCTCCCCGCGAATCACCTTGAATGCGAGGGCATCCGCGGCGAGCCCACGGAGCCGCTCCTCTCGGGAGCGCATCGCGGCGAGCAGCGTGGCGACGTCCGTGCAGCGCGACACGGCGCGTTCCACGTACATGGTCACCGTGATGGTCGGAAGGCCGCGCATCCCCTTGTCTTGCGCGCGCGCGATCTCCGCAAGCGCGTCGATCGACAGCCGGCTGCCGGCGCGCGCGAGGGCAGCCACCACGACCTGCAGCCCGTACCAGTCCAGCCGCCCGAGCCCGGCGACGAGGACCGGCAGCGCTGCCGTCGGCCCGATCAGCGCGAGCGCGACGAGCGCCTCTGCCTGCACGGTCCGCTCTTCGTCCCTCGTGGCAGCCAGCACCAGATCGTCGACGGGAGCCCGCTCTCCGAGCTTTCCCAGCGCCCTCGCCGCCGCGGCGCGCACCCTTGGCGCGCTCGCCGACAGCATCGCTGCGATCTCCGCCACGGGCGCCCGCGCGCCTGTGCAGGCGAGCACGCGCAGCGCCCGCGCCTGCACCGCGGCCGTGCCGCCGTGGAGCACATCCACGAGCGGCTCGATGGGGACCCACCGCGCGAGCCCCACGAGCGCCTGCACGGCCGCGTCGGCGGACCGCTCGCGCTCACCGGCGAGCCGCGTCAACAACGCCTCGAACGGGGCCCGCGGGCCGAGCCTGATCAGCAGCCCGGACGCCTCGCGCCCATCCAGGCCCTCCTCGTCGTCGAGGATCTGGAGCGCTGCGCCCATCCAGCGCTCCGGCGGCACGAGGTCCCCGAGATCGCACAGCGCGTCGATGGCCGCCCGTCGGGACCACGACGCACGCTCACCCGCCACCAGCAGGAGGATGGCATCCACGGCCGCCGCGTCTCTTGCTGCGCGTTCCCCTAGCCGTCCCAGCGCCGTCACGGCCGAGGCACGCACCCAGGGGTCCTCGTCCCGCGTCGCCCGCACCAGGTGCTGGAGCGTCGCCCGCTCCCGGAGCTCCCCGAGCGCCTCGACCGCGGCGCGCCGGTGATGCGCCTCGCGCTCCTCGAGGAGCTCCAGGAGCGCTCCTAGGGGTGCGCGCTCTCCCATCGCCACGAGCGTCCTCACCACCTCGTGAGAGGCCTTCGGGTCCTCGTCGCGCATCGCCGCGACGAGCGGCTCCGAAGGGCACCGCTCCGCATGCCACCGCAGCGCGCGCGCTGCCGTCTGCCGCACCTTCGGGGAGGGGTCCCCGAGCGCTCGCAGGAGCGGATCCATCGGCGCGGCCACGCCGAACCTCTCGAGCGCCTCCGCCGCCGCCGCGCGCCGCCACCGCTCCGGAGCCGAGGCGAGCGCCGCGCAGAGCGGCACGAGGGCCCACGCTCGCGCTGGCGGCGGCAGCCGCGACACCTCGGCGGCCAGCGTTGGCGCCGCGGCGTTCGCCGCCTGACCATCCTTCCCAGGATCCAGCGCTCGCGCTGCCCACCCCTCGATCAGGGCGCGGATCGGCCGCACATCCAGCTCATCCCAGGATGCTGGCCACTCCCCGAGCTCGGCCAGCGAGCGCACCGCCAGCGAGCGCACGAGGCCGCCCGGATCTCCCAGCACCGAGAGTGGATGATTCAGCGGGCCCGTGACGGGCGAGGAGGCATCGCCGCGACCCGACGTCGGGTCCGTGTCGGAGCGCAAGGAGAAGCGACCTGGAGCCCCGGACGTCGATCCGGGATGGGACGCCGGGTCGGGAGTCCCATGCTCGTCATGCGTCGCTGCCGCTGCGAGCGCTCGAAGCCACCTCAGCGCCGCCGCCGCGCCCGGCTCGCCGAGCCCGTCCAGAAGAACGCCCACCATCAGCCGCAGCGGCTCGGTCCATCGCCAGAACGTCCGCTTGGACCATGCGAGCTTCCAGGCCTGCTCCGCCGGAGCGCCGCCCGCGGCGAGGTCCTGGGCGAGCGCCACGGCCACCAGGTACTCGTGAAATGTCTGATGGCCGAAGCGCAGCTCGTCGCCTGCCGCCTCGATGAAGCCCGAGCCGACGAGGCGCGCGGTGAGCTCACCCGGGCCGGGCAGCGCGGCTCGAGCCTCCTCGGGCAGCCCCTCCACGGCCTCGCGCAGCCGCTCGCGCGGGAACGCGCGCCCGCCGCGCCGGAAGAGCGAGAGCGCCACCCGCGACAGCGCGCCGCGGAGCGCGCGCTTCTCCTCCGGATCGCGCCATCGCAAACCGAGCAGGGCGTCCGTCGCGATCTTGTACATCGCCGATCGGCTCGCCGGCAGCGACCCCTGTCGTGCCCACGCCGCCGCCGCGAGCGAGAGCAGGAGCGGCACCCCCTTCCATGCGGCCACGTGGGGGTGCTGCGAGAGCGCGGCGAGGAACCTCCGCGCGTCGCGCGCCGGGGCAGGCGCATCCGCGGCCGCGAGTCGCGAGAGCAGCCGCTCCGAGAGCCGCGTTTGCGCCGGTTCGTCGAGCGGCAAGAGCTCCCATTCGGCAAACGCGCCGCGCCCCAGGTCGCCGGTGCGGTACTGGGTGAACCGCGAGCCCACGACCCACGCGCCGGCGCTCGCCCTGAGCGACGAGAGCCACGACAGCACCGCGTCTCGCCTGGCCGGCGCCACTTCATCGAGCCCATCCAGGCACACGAGCGCCGCCCCCTCGTCGAGTTGCGCCGCGAGCTCCCCACCAGCCCGTGGGGGCAGCCCAAGGCTCGCCGCGATCCGCGGCAGGTAACACCGCAGATCCGCGCCGTGCTCGGCCAGATCCGAGAGCTCCACGAACATCGGCAGCGGCGCCGTGGGGTCTTCCAGCGCCCGCCGCGCCGCCCGCCACGTGAGCGCGCGCAGCAGCGTCGTCTTTCCGGTCCCCGGCCCGCCGAGCACCACCATCCTCCGGCCTGGGCTCCGCGAGAGAGCCTCCTCCAGCTCGTCGACCCTCACCTCCGTCTCGATCCCGGCAGATCCATCCAGATCGAGCGGATGTCGGTAGGTGGTGAGGTCGGCGTAAGCCTGCTCCCGGAGGAAATCGTCGAAGTCCTCCACGGGGCGGTCGTCGGTCGGCGACAGCGGCGCTGACCCCGCGGGACGCAGCGCGAGGCGCTGGAATATCACCGGCAGAGGCGCTTCGAAGCTTCGGGGCTGCCGGTCCTCCGCGTCCAGCGGCAGCAGCAGCACGTCGTGGCGGGCCACGAGCGCGCGCAGGTACGCTTCTCGGTGGGACATCGCGTCCACGAGTGTCGCACGAGTGGGACTCCAGCGCCCAGTCCGGCCAGAGAAGCGCGTTGGCCCGGCGAGGCGGGGTGGCGACGCCGAGCCGCATTCCGCTGTTACTGCAAATGGTCGCAAGTCTCTGAATCAAAGTCGGCTCGCGACGGAGCGCGCGCTCGATCTCCTCTTGCACGACGCCGACTCGCGCGTTAGATACTGAACCACATGGTTCAGTGTTCGAGTGCCCGCCTCGATGCTTCCTTCGCCGCGCTTTCCGACGCGACCCGGCGCGGCGTTCTGGAGCAGCTCGGACGAGCCGACGCTTCGATCACGGACCTCGCCGAGAAGTTTCACATGACCCTCACGGGCATGAAGAAGCACGTCGGCGTCCTCGAGCGGGCCGGGCTCGTCACCACCGAGAAGGTCGGCCGCGTGCGTACCTGCAAGCTCGGCCCGCGCCGGCTCGACGACGAGACGGCGTGGATCGAGAGGTACCGCCAGCTCTGGGCCGCGCGCTTCGACGAGCTGGACAAGGTCATCGAGGAGCTGAAACGAAAGGAGAACGTCGATGGACGCAAGTAAAGAGAGTGAGCCCAGATTGACGAGTAATCGCACGACGGTGGAACCGAAGTCCGATCGCGAGATCGTCGTCACACGGACCTTCGATGCCCCGGCGCGCCTCGTGTTCCAGGCGTGGACCACGCCGGAGCTGTTCAGGCGGTGGTGGATACCGAAGTCGATGCCCGTGCCTCTCCTTTCCTACGAAGCGGACATTCGCGCCGGCGGCAGCTACCGCCTGGTCTTTGGTCACGATGCCGCGCAGCCGATGGCGTTCTTCGGCACGTACCTCGAAGTGACACCGCATTCGCGCATCGTGTGGACGAACGACGAAGCGGGCGACGATGGCGCCGTCACGACCGTGACCCTCGAGGAAAAAGGCGGCAAGACGCTGCAGGTGCTGCACGAGCTCTATCGATCGAAGCAAGCGCGCGACGCCGCCCTGGCCTCGGGCGCGTACAGCGGGATGGGCGAGACGTTCGAGCAGCTCGATGAGCTCCTCGTCACGCTTGGTACGACGGCGCGATCGTCCTGAAGCCATCGCGCGGGAGGGGCGCCGGGGAGCGCGACGAGCGCGGTCCTCCTTCTCGGCGCTGCGCATTCACGCGGGCGGCGCGAGGCGCGCGAGGGCCCGTCGACATGTCGTCCGACCTGCGGGCTGCTGGCCTCGCGCTGCTCGCTGCGCACGCGTCCGTCGCGCTGGCGGAGCTTTCCGGCGATGGCTGGAGGACGACGAGGCATGACCGGCGCAGGCGCTGCGACGTCCTCGCTCGCGCGTCAGGGGGCGCCGATGCGATCCGGATTGAACCGGTCGGGCATACCGTGCACATTGCGTGAACGCCGATGAGCAACAGCATCGTTCTGAAGACGGTCGATGACGCCTGGGCGTTCTTCAGGGGTCGCGTGATGGACAACATCCGAGCTGTCGACAGCGGCACGATGCACATCGAGTCGACTTCGGACGATGACCGCGTCCTCGCGAAGTTCATCCAGGATCATGAGGGAGAGTTCGAGGAGCGGATGATAGCCGGCCTGTCCGAGCTGGCCGTCGCTCGATGGGATGGGAGTGAATCGGTGTCCGACCTCGACGACCTGCTGAGAGCGGACCTCCCCAGTGAGAACGACCCTCCTGGCGTGCGCCGCTCCCCGATCGAGGCGATCTTTCGCGCGTTCAATCCAGTGCTCGGGCTCCGGCTCTGCTGGCATCTCGTGTGGCGCCATCGGATGGAGCAGTCGAGGTGGGCAGCCGAGTTTTTCGCGACGCGCCTCGCACGAGCGCCGGTTCCGCCCGAGCTGCCGCCGGAAATGTGCGACGCGCTCGGCAACCCACGCGCGACGCCGCTGCCGGACGTCTTACCCATGGACCTCGAAGGCTGGAGCCCGCGTGACATCGAGGTGGCGATCGAGGAGTACATCGGCGCTCCCATCGAACAGATCCACGCCAGGTTACGCGCGGGTGGGGGGTCAGGGCCTGCCTTCCTCGGGCCGGACGAGCGGCTCGGGGCGCTCATCTGGCAGGATGCGGCCAGGCTCCGCGACCTCGGGGTGGAGCGAGACGTGCTCGCGGCGCGGCTCGCCCGCTGTGTCCTTATGTCTGAGCAAGCGCGTGTCGAATCCGCCAAGGTCCTATGGAGCGAGCGGCGCGAGGCGTGGTGCAGGGCACCGGAAATCGAGGTGGGTCTCACCCTCGAGGCGCAGTGGTGCGGCTCGTTGCTGAGGAGCAATCCATTTCACACCGTATTCGGCGAAGAGACCCTGAGTCGCTTTGCACTCCGAAACCCCGTGCTTGATCCAGCGATCGAGCTCAGGGGCAGCGCGCTCGTGAGCCAGCTGATACGCCGATTCTGTTTCTTCGAAGGGCGGTTCTGCTACGGGGAACGGGTCGAGCCAGAGATCGCCGCCCGGGTGCTGGGGCTGGTCCTGTAGCGGAAAGGGCAACATGGGCAAGTGACGAACCCCGCCTCCGCGCCCTCACCGGCTGCACGGCGCCTCCGCGGCGCGTGGATCGGTATGGCGAGCACCGTGAACAGGGCGCGCTCGCGCGTGCGCGAGGCGGTCAGCACGGCGCTCTCGGCGCTCGGGAATCGCGTGCCGCCGGAGCGCTGGCTGGCCGCGTGGCTGAAGAGGCTCGATCGCGAGGACGGCTGGTTGGGAAGCGGGGATTGCCGGCTGCTGGCTGCACTGGGCGAACGGGCGCCGTTCGATGGTTTCGCGTGACGAGGCGGCGTACGCGCCGCGACAGAGCCTCTGGGACCCGTCGCAGCTGCTCGCAGGGGTCAGCCGCGAGTCGACCACCGAGGCGCGCCGGCGCCGGCAGCGCGCCGTCGAGGAGTACGAGCCGGTCAACTGGAATGACCTCACCTCCGAGTACGACTCCCTCGCGCTCATCGAGCTCCTCCGCTCGAACCCCGGCGACTACTCCCACTGCTCCGGGACGCCCGGGTCCGCGGCAGGCCTCGAGGTGTACCCTCCCTCGTCGATCCGCTATCCGCTATCGGGCGTATTGAGGGTGGCCATCGCCCTCTTCCCCGCCCGCGGAGCGCTGCGCGGCCTCCGCGGTGACCATGGCGGCGAGGATCAACAGCCCGCCGACGGTCGTCCTCAGGCGCCACGGCTCGACGCCCATGGCGAGCGCGACCACCGCGGCGACGATCGGCTCCGTGGTGAAGACCAGCCCGGCCTCCCAGGAGGAGACCACCCGCTGCGCGGCGTTCATCACGAGGTAGGCGACGACGGTGCAGAGGATCGCGGTGAAGCCGAGCGCGCCCCACACCCCCGGCACGTCGAGCCCCGCCGTGGGCGCCCCGCTGATCGCCCAGACTGCCGCGCTGAGGAGCGCTGTCGCCACGAACTCCACGAACGTGAGCGCCAGGAGGTCGTGGCGGCTCGAGCACCGGCCGGTCAGGACGATCTGACCCGCGTACGCGCAGGCGCACCCGATGCTCAGCACGTCTCCCAGGTTCAGCGAGAGGGTCTCGGGATCGAGCGTGAGGATGCCGAGCCCGACGGCGGCGAGGACGACGGCCAGCCAGCCCGCCCTCGGGAGGCGCCAGCCGCCGAACGCGAGCAGCACGGGGACGAGGACCACCGAGATCGCGGTCAGGAAGGCCGCGTTGCTCGGGGAGGTCCTCGCGAGGCCCGCGGTCTGGAGCAGGTATCCGGCGGCCAGCAGGAGGCCGAGCCAGGCGCCGTCGCGGAGCGTCGACCGGGTGATCGCCGCCAGCATGCGCCCCCGGCCGAGCGCGAGGATGAGCGCCGCGGCCACGGTGAACCCGAGCGTCACGAAGAGGTAGGGATCGACGTGCTTGACGGCCTGGTGGATGATGGCGAACGAGGCGCCCCAACACGCGGTGACCGCGAGCAGCAGCAAGATCCAGAGACGACGATTCACGTTGATTCCCGAGAGGTGGTGGCTGCCCCGGGCCGGGACACGCAGGGTGGAGCCGGTTTACATGAGCTCCTGGGCGGTGGGAACACCGCCGTGGATCCGCTCGAGCTTCTTCACGATGGCCTGGGCGCAGAGGCTCGAGAGCTCCTCGGGCGATAGGTTGAAGCCGGCGCCGCTGTGATCCAGGACGAAGGTGGCCTCGTAGTCGCCGCCGCGCAGATCGATCTCGAGGATCCGGTCCAGCGCGCGCCGCGCCTCCGGGACGCGGTGCCGGTGCTGGTGGCCGATCAGTCGGAGGAGGTTGGCGTGGTGGAGGGCCTCGTCGCTGGTCACGAGCCGGATCCAGGTCTTGAGCTCGTCCGGCCCGAGCGATTCGTAGAAGGCGAAATCGCGGTGGTAGGCGTGCGTCGTCGCCAGCTCGTCGTACGCGAGGACCAGGCAGAGCGTGAACTCGTCGCCGAGGAACTCCTCGATGCGCGAGAAATCGACCCTCCTCGCGGCGAGGCGGGCGTCGATCGCCTCGCTGCTCTGGCCGTAGAGCGCCTGGTAGATCTTCTTGAAGCCGGCCGCGTGGTTGGCCTCGTCCTCGCGCCAGACCTCGAGGAACGAGAAGAGCGCGTCGCTGTAACGTCCGCGCCGCGCCTGCGCCTGCCGGTAGAAGTGACGGGAGTCGTCCTCCGAGCAAAGGAAGTTCCAGAAGGACGGCTCGAGCTCCTCGCGCTGTTCGCTGGAGAGCTCGATCTCCCGGAGCGTCAAGCGATCGAGCAGCTCCGCCGCCGACCACCTCCGCTGTCTGGGCCTGTATTCATCGCGGACCGTCTGCGTGTTCAAGGGGTCACCTGAGGATCGAAGAGGGCCGCGTGTCGCGGGCCCGCTCGGTTGCCTTTCAATTGGACAGTCGCTCTCCCGTGAGGAGCGAGAGCGCCCTGCCGGCGCACTTGGTGTTCAGCTCGTCGTGGGTGAGGGAGAACAGCGGGGACAGGAGCTTGTGATCCATGACGAACGTGCCCTCGTAGGACTCCACGTCCAGCTCATCCATGTTCAGGCCCTGGATCTCGGTCTCGAAGCCGTAGCTGCTCGCGCGGAGCGCTCACCCCTCGGCGCGGAGCAACCGGCGATCGAAGGCCGGGGCTTGCTCGGGCCGCGCGAGGACCTCCAGCAGGGACAGCGGGGCGTCGAGCTCGGCCGGGCCGCCATTCACGATGTTCAGCTTCATTTTCTGCTTTGCGCTCATGGATCACCTCGGTTGGAAAGCGACCAGGGCGCGCCCGGCCGGACGACGACCGAGGTCCTCGCGGCCCGCGGCGGGCGCGGCACCGGAGGCGCGGGACATCCCGCGGCCGACGGCACGGAAGCCGGCATGCACGAAGGCCCCGTCCCTCTCCGTCAGGGGCCAGCGACTCGCCGGCTGGGCAAGGCCGCTCTTGCATTTGCATGCACCTGCATGCATCCGCAGGTGTGCAGGCGCCGTGCCACGCGCAGGATCATCAGGTTGCGCCGCGCCCGGCGTGTCGTGTCGTGGGGGTGACGGGAGCTCGCCTCTTCCTGATCAGGCAAACGCTTGCGCGATCACGCAGTGAGGTGTCCGCGCGTTGAAGGGTCCCCTTTCAAGGAGCCCGACAAATGGGGACTGCCTGGAACGGCAAACGGGTTGAAACCGCCGGAAAGAACAGCGTCCCGGACCCCCACGACGCCGAGGACGTCGCGTCGAGAAGAGGACACCCGCGTGGAGCCCAAACCACCTGGGCGGTTCATCTCTCGGTTGTTCGACGCGAGGGTCGCCCTACGGGCGCAGCGCATTCAAGAGACACAGGCCCCCGCAGTCGGGACGCAGCGGCCGTTCGCAAGGCACAGGGTGCTGGCGAGCGAGGCGACCGCCGCGCGTCAGGAGGAACGCTCTCGAGCAGGCCCGGTGGCGAGAGCCGCCCGAGGAGCCGTCGATGAGCAGCGCCTGCGGCCGCGTCGCGCAAGCGTGAGCCCGACGAGCGCCGAGGCGAGCGCGGCGGCGCCTTGCAAACCTGCGTTCTGGCCGGCGACGCTCCGGCCGGCGCTGCAGCCCATGGCGGCCGGCGGCGGGTCGCCGAGCGCGCCGGCGCTGGCGAGATCGCCGGAGAGCGGCGCCGCCTCGAAGTCGTCGAAGGTGTCCGGGGCGGCTTCGGGGTCGCCGGGATCCGGCGCCGGCGGTTCGGCGGCCTCGGAGGCGAGCGGCGCCGTGTACATGAGCTCAAGCCCCTCCTGCGGTCGTTCCATGACGGGGCGCCCGGCCATCCCCTCCGTCGCGACCGCGCCATCTCCCGTCGTCCCGTCGCCGGCCGCTACCTCGAACAGCGTGTTGCCGAGCGTCACGTACCAGCCCCCATCGAACCAGCGCGCATGACCGAGATCGGAGCCGATCTCTTCAGGCTCTTCCCCCGGGCGCCCGATGTAACGTTTCCCGTCGTTCAGGAACACGACATCCCCCGTATCGCTGATGCCGTCGTGCCCGATGCGGAGCCTCTGCTGGTCGAACCGGCTCGACGTCGGGAAGTCGCTGAGCTGGTGCAGATCCCCCGCCGGGGTCCGCACCCAGACCTGATTGACGGCGCCGTCGCTCTTCAGGAAAGCTGTATACCCCCCATGCAGGAGCAGCCCCGCGGCGTTGCCTTGCCTCGAGTCGCCGAGGAACACCTCCTGGCCGTCCGCTGTATAGAGGTAGCTCGAGCAGACGGCCCCGTTCCACCACCGGCCGGCGACGTTCGTGCCGTCCGTGATCGGCCGCTGCAGGTACCCGGGATGGTCCCCGAGCCGGAGCTCGCCCGGGCCGCGGATCGACGGTTCCTCGTACGTGCTGTAGTAGATGTCGCCGGAATCCGCGATGTCGGCTTGAAACGGTGTGGTGGTGCCTGGCCTGAGATGGAACGTCGTATCGACGTCCGTGGTCAGCGTGAGCAGGTTGATTCGGTCTTCGTCGGGCGTCATCCAGAGGAGCGAGTCGCCGTTCACCGCGTCGATCCATCCTCGCCTCTCGGTCCTGCTGAAGAGGCCGTTCGCCCACGCGAAGAGGTACCCGTTCCACGACTGCATCACGACCCCTGACGGCGTGAGGGCGCCGTAATCCTCGGTCGTGGTATGGGGGGTGGGCGGCTGGAGCTCCCCGATGTAGGTGACCAGCTCGGTCGCGCGGTCGACGACGCCGAGCAGGTAGTTGTGATCGAGGAACAGGATGCGCGTCGCGTCGAAATCGATGATGGCGCCGGGGGCGCGCTGCACCACGGAGAGCTTCGGGCTCTCCTCGACGTAGTAGACGGGGGCGTACGTGCCATAGCTGGCCGGCGACGACAGCACGCCGCCGCCTGGGTTCTCGGACTGGAGCCCGATCCTGAGCACTTCGCCCGGCTGGAGCGGAGGTGACAAGGGGGGCAGGATGAGCTCCGTCACGCCTGGCACGGTCGACGGCCCCGCGTACAGCGTCTCGGCCTTGCGAAACTGGCTGGACACGATCGCCCTGAAATTGATGCACGAGAAGGGGAGAGTTGCGACGCACCTCGCGACGATGGGGGTGTCCCTGGTGATCGGGGTGTAGGGTCGCGGGCTGACCACCCGCATGGTCGGGGGCGCGTACCGGTACACGAGTCGCTCAATCGTCGAAGCTTCCCCGTACCTGTCGTACGCGGTGACCTTGAGGGTGTACCGACCGTAGGGGATCTCGGTCAGATCGAACGTCCCGTAATACGTGCCGTTGTACTCGTTGCGCGTGAGCGGGATCGTCACCCCGGCGTACTCCGCCTCGACGGCGTGGACCTCCTCGGGCGGTGTCGTCCGGACGTTCACCCGCATCGAGTTCAGTCGCGTCACCCCGACCGAGCTGTCTCGCGAGTCGTTCGGCTCGGTGGTCAGTAGATCCAAGACAACTCGCGCAAGAGCCGCCGTGGACGAGAGGGACGTCAGCGACAGAACGGCCAAACCGATGAGCGCGCGGTGTATGTTCATGCGTCCTCCATGGATCCATGGTTGCGCCCGGCTTTGATGCCGGCTCGGAGCGCCCCATTCAAGCCGTCGATCTGGAGATGTCACGGGCACCCGGCCAGGGCGGAGGTCGCGAGGCGCACGGCGCATCGTGCTCGCCGCCGCCGTTGGCGCGCTCGGGCCGGGCGGGGCCGCCGCCGCGCGCAAGGTGGCTGTCGACGTCCCCGCGGCTGTGCCCGCCTCCGAGGGGCCGTCGATCAGGCGATCTCCAGGCGATCGCCGGGCGCCGGGATCACGACCTCGCCGTGCCCGCGCGCGCGGAGCAGGCCCGCGAGGATCTGCTGCGGCCGTGGGTCGCCGTGTACGAGCGCGATCTTGCCGAGCGGGCCGCGCTCGCGGCAGCGGTCCGCGTAGCGGAGCAGGTCGCCCTGATCCGCGTGCGCGCTGAAGCCGTTGAGGACCACGACCTCGGCCCGCCGCTCCCGCTCGACGCCGAAGATCCTCACCCGCGATCGCTGCTCGACCAGCCTCCGCCCGAGCGTGTGCTGCGCCTGATAACCGACGATGAGCACGGTGCTCCTCGGGTCCTCGATCCCGGACTTCAGGTGGTGGAGGATCCTGCCCGCCTCGCACATGCCGCTCGCCGCGAGGACGATCGAGGGCCCAGGCTCGGCGTCGATCGCCTTCGAGGCCGCGACGTCCTCCACATAGCGCAGGTCCTCGAAGTCGAAGGGCGAGCCCGCGTTGCGAAGGAGCGCGCGGGTCTCGACGTCGAAGCACTCGGGGTGGAGCCGGAAGACGTCGGTGATCTTCACCGTGAGCGGCGAGTCGACGTAGACCGGGAGCTGCGGGATGCGGCCGGACCGGCGGAGCTTCTTGAGCGCGAAGATCACCTCCTGCGCGCGCTCGAGCGCGAACGTGGGGATATAGAGCTTGCCGCCGCGCTCGGCCGTCCGCCGGACGACGCGCGCGAGATCCTCGTCGAGCTCATCCGTCCCCTCGTGGAGGCGATCGCCGTAGGTGCTCTCGCAGACGAGCAGGTCCGCGCGCTCGGCGACCTCGGGATCGCGCAGGATCGGGCGCCCGTGGCGGCCGAGATCGCCCGTGTAGGCGACGCGCCTGTGCGCGTCGCCCTCCACGACGTCGAGCAGCGAGACGGCGCTGCCGAGCACGTGGCCCGCGTCGAGGAAGGTGAGCCGCACGCCCGGCGCGATGGAGATCGGGTGATGGTAAGGCGCGGCGATGAAGCGGGCGATCGCCTCGACGGCGTCGTCGTCGTCGTAGAGCGGCTCGACGCGCGGCGCGTCGCTCCCCTGCTCCTCGGCGCGGCGGTTGAGGTAACGCGCGTCGGAGACCTGGATCGCGGCGGCGTCGCGCAGCATGACGGCCGCGAGGTCGCGCGTGGCGGGGGTGGCGTAGATCGGGCCTTCGTAGCCGCTCTTCACGAGGCTCGGCAGGGCGCCGGAGTGATCGATGTGAGCGTGCGAGAGGACGACGGCGTCGATCTCGTGGACCGGGAGCGGCAGGTGGCGGTTGCGCTCGAAGGACTCGGCGCGGCGGCCCTGGTAGAGGCCGCAGTCGAGGAGGACGGTGGCGTCACGCGTCCTCAGGAGGTGCATGGATCCGGTGACGGTCTGGGCGGCGCCGATGAACTCGAGGTGCACGGGGCGATGATAGTGCCAGCACGGCCGAGAAGGCCCGCTGATTCGAGGCGTTGAAGCTCGATCGAGATTGCGAGCTAGCGCGCGCCCCGCCGGGCCTTGAGCGAGCGCCCGCGCGCCGGCGCGAGCTCCCGGAGCGCCGCCGACAGCGACGAGAACGTCGCCAGCGCGCCGAGGTCGACGTCGACGAGGCTCCTCGCGATGTCGGGGCGCACGCCGACCAGATAGACCCGCGCCCCGAGCATGGCGGCCGCGCGGCTCGTCATGCCGAGGGAATGCGCGACCTGGGCGTCCACGAACGGAACGCCCGTGAGATCGAGCAGCACGCACAGCGCCTCGTGCCGGCTCACCCCCTCGGCCACCTTCTCGAGCACCTGCTGGGCGCGACCGCCGTCGATCATCCCGATCAGCGGCACGAGCAGCACGCCGGGCAGCAGCGGGATGAGCGGACAGCCCAGCTCGCGCACCGTCTCCGAGAGCGCGCGCTCGCTCGCATAGGCCTTCTGCAGGTCGACGTGCTGCGCCGACAGCGACTCCACCAGCGCGTCGCGCTCCAGCGCCGCGCCGAGCAGCGTCCCCCAGATCGCGACCGTGCCCTCGTCGCCGGTCATCGCGACGTGCGTCGGGCCGACGATCGCCAGGATCCCCCAATCGCGCTGGGCAGAGCGGATCGGCAAGAGAAACACCGAATACGTGCCGTCCGTGGCCGAGGGCGGCAGCATCTCCGCCGGTGGGAACGCCTCCAGCCCGCAACGGCTGCCGTCCGGGGGGACCGGGCTGCCGTCGCGGCTGTACGCGCCGGCGATGACGAGCTCCGCGCGCGCCGCCGGGTCCTCCCACAAGGCAAGGCAGCCCCAGACCACCGTGGTCGTCTCGAGCCACGAGAGCGACCTGTATTCCTGCTGAGTGCCGCCGAGCAGGGTGAAGCTCACCTCGTAATTGGTCCTCGCGAGCACCCCGAGCTGGTGGACATACTGCGTCTCGGCCGCGAGCCGGGCCCGCGCGATCGCGAGGCGCGCGAGCTCCAGGAAGTCTTCCATCCGGCGCCGGGCCGCGGCGTCCAGGGGCGCCCCGCGCCGCTCGGGGAGCTGGCCCAGGAGCCGCGCCGTCGCCAGCAGGGCGCCCAGATCGGGCGTGATGTCGACCGCCTGCCGATAAGCGCGCTCGAGCTCGGCGGCCGGCGCCGGCGCGCCGCCGCGGAGCACCGAGAAATACATGTCGACCACCCGCGCGACCGCCGGCCATACATCGGTCGGCGGGGTGTCGGGCGGGAGCGGCCTGGGCAGGATCAAGAGCTCGACCATCTGCCGGGCGACGGCGTCTTCGGCGTCCTCCTCGGGCGCCGGCGACGCCGTCGCGTCGAGGAAGTTCTGGATCACGTTGCACCCGCACGAGCTCCGCTGGATCAGCGCGTTCGCCGTGCGCACGCCCCCGGCCGGGAAGGGCTCGCCGGCGATCATCGTCAAGATGAGCTCGCACGCGGCGCTCCCCATCATCTCGAACCGCTGGCGCACGGTGGTCAGCGGCGGATCGGCGCTCTGCGCCTCCGCGACGTCGTCGAAGCCGATGATCGCGAAATCCTCGGGGAGGCGGACGCCCGCCGCCTTCAGCGCGGACATCATCCCGAGCGCGTTCTTGTCGGTGCCGAAGACCGCCGCCGTGCACCCGGGCAGCCGCGCGAGGAGCTCGGGCGCGACGGCCCGGCCGCCGCTGTACATGTTGTTATCGCACGGGATGACGAGAGCGGGGTCGAAGGGGAGCCCCGCCTCGGCGAGCGTGTCCTTGTAGGCGTCGCGGCGCTCGCGCACGTCGTACGCGGCGAAGTTGCCGACGAACGCGATGCGCCGGTGCCCGTGCTCGATCAGGTGGAGCACCGCGCTCCGGACGCCGCCGTGGTTGTCCGGGAGCACGGCCGGGCAGTCGATATCGGCGGGACGGGCGCCGAGCGTGATGAACGGGACCCCCGCGCGCGCGAGCTCCGAGAGGCCGTCGAATTCGATGACGACGATCCACCCGTCCACCTGCTCCCTCCCGAGCGAGGGCGCCTGGACCTCGGACGGCGTGCCGCGCAGCACCAGCGTGCGATGGCCGCGGTGCTGGGCCGCCTCGTGAATGCCGATCAGGACAGGGCCCCAGAACGCGCCGGAGAGAAAGGGGGCGACGACGCCGATGGTGCGAGGGCTGGCCGCCCCGCGCGGCGCCGCTACGCCGGAGGCTCTCCTGGCCTGCCGCGACGCGGTGCCGGGCAGGTCGCCCCACTGCTCCGGCAACGGCACCCCACTGCGCTGGCGACCCTGACCCATTTCCGACGGCCTCCTGCTGTCATACCCAGGTCGCCCTCCCCACGACGGCTGCGGACCCGTCCAGCGTACACGCTGGACCGGGGGCCCGGGCGAGAAGTCTGGCATTCTGCCGCGGAATCCGGAGCGAACCGTCAGACCGCGGACACGGCCACCCCACGAGCCCCACGATACCGGGCCGCCGTCGCCCCGCGGCGCGAGGCGCTCCGGCGCCCGCGCCTCGCGCGAGCCGCGGGTGCTATCGTTGTGCGATGCGGTACCGCGACGAACGGGACGCGCTGCGCGGGCGCGTGGACAGCCTCGAGGAGCAGCTCGCGGCGGCCAAAAAGGAGCTCGAGGAGCAGCGGGACGACGGCCGGGCGGCGCGCGTCGAGCAGCTCGAGCGTCAGATGGACGAGGCCCGCCGCGTGCTCGACGAGCTCGGCCGCGAGCTCGACGCGGTGCGGGGCCGGCCGAGGCGCTCGCTGGCCGTGCCGATCCTGGCGACGCTCGCGGGCCTCGGGTTCTGCGCCATGGTCGCGGGCTACGCGATGACGCGGCCGGAGTCCTACGCGATCCAGGGCCCGCCGCGGCCGGCCGCGGCCCCGCCGCCCGAGCCCGCCCCGGTGCCGCCGCCGCCCGAGCCCGCGCCGGCGCCGCCGGCGCCGCCGGAGCCGGCCGCGCCGCCTCCCGAAGAGCCCTCGCGGACCGCGACGGCGACCTGGAGGGCGACCGTCGCGCGCGCCACCGGGCTCCCCCTCGCGGCCGGCGCCCCGTGCACCGTCGAGGCGGAGCTCGCGAGCTCGGGCGACAGCATCCACGTGCCTGCGCTGGAGATCGTCTGCGGCGGCAAGCCGATCTATCGATCGAGCGACTCGCTCAACGGCATGTCGATGTTCAGCAGTGGTGTGGAGGAGGACTCGGGCGCGGCGCCTGGCACGTATGTTTATGCCCTCTCGTACCAGGACAAGGGCTCGCGCGCCGGGGAGCGCGCCGAGGTCTCGATCGACAGCATCCGCAAGGCCGGCGCGGTCTGGCGCGACTCGGCGCCTGCGTACCGCGTCGAGCTCACGCTGCCGTACCAGAGCGCGCCCGTGAAGGGAGAGCCGCTCCTCGACGCCACCGGCAAGGCGCTGCGCCGGTCCGCGCGGGTCACCGGGTCGACGGGGCCGAGCCCGGTGAAGCCGGGCGCGCGGTGCACGCTGCGCGTCTCGCCGCTCGCGCGGGGCGGCAGGTGCCTCACGCGCCTGGAGTGCGGCGGCCGCATGCTCTACGGCGCGGGCACGACCGGCGTCTCCGAGTGCGCGGTGGAGGGGGACCAGGTCGCCCGCGTCCACGACGGGAACACGACCCCGAACGGCGGGGATCCGGCGTTCGATCTCGACGTGGCCGCGGGGCGGGCGACCGTGCGCGACGAGGGGAAGGGCGGCGCGTGGACCGTCGGGATCGAGCTCGATCCGAGCGAATAGGCATCTCGGCGGCTCAAAAGGAGAGCCGCGCCGACAGCCCGGCGATCGCGCCCGACGCCGCGGGCACGATCCGGAGCTCCACGCCGCCTCGATCCTCGCTGCGATACGTCCGCGGCATGTTGAGGAACACCAGGACCGCGCCTGCCGCCAGGGTCGCGCCGCCGGCGATGAACAGGCCGGTGGCGACGCGGCTCTCCGTGAGCCCCCGGCTGGTCGTGTCGGTCGTCGTCGGGACGCAGCTCGACGTGCAGGTCTCTTCGAATCGCTGCTCCGCCACGTCCAGGTGCTCGTCGGCTTGCCAGCGCAACACCGCGCCCGCCAACCCGAGGCCCGCGCCGGCCCCGACCACGGCCCACGGCTTCCACGCGGCCCACCGGCGCACCGTGACGAGGCCGTCGGCGCTCAGCGTGAGCGCGCCCGAGGCCTGCGCCCCGGCGAGCACGACGACGGGCTCGACGAGGGGGAAATACCCCTCCTTCCGCGCGCTGATGACGTGCTCTCCCGGCGTCACGAACCGGCGCGCCGAGCCCGGACCGACGAACCACGGCCTCCCGTCGAGCAGCACCGCGGCGCCGGGCTCATCGCAGCGCATCTCGACGGCGGCGAGCTCCCGCTCGACGAGCTCCTTCATCAGCACGCGCGCCTCTTCATGGTCCTCCGGATCGAGCGACGCCGGCCCCCACCGGAGCGACAGGCGCAGGTTCTCGTAGGCGAGCAGCGGCATGCCCATCATCTTGAGCACCCTGCCCAGGTAGAACCGGAGATCCGGGTGCTCCCACAGGGCGAGCGCCTCCTCGTACTTCTTCTTGGCGTCGCCGAGCACCATCCTCCGGTGCAGGTCCCGCCCCTGCATGAAGAGCTCCAGCGCCGCCTGCTTGCGCGCCTCCGGGACGCCCTCGTGCCAGGGGGGCAACGCCGCCTCGGCCTGAGCCCACGCGGGCGCGGCCCGGGACGCGACGATCGCGATCGAGAGCCATGAACAGATCGCGGCGCGCGCGCTCGTCGGCGTCCTCTGCACGGGGGATGGCGCGATGATCCCCCGGCGCGCGCTTTACCTCAAGCGGTCCCGGATCCGCCCGACGGAGCGCTGGATGAGCTGCTCCAGCTCCTCCTTGCTGCGTCGCTCGTCGTCCGCGGCTTGCTTGGCCTTCCGCTCCTCGACGCCGGCCCTGGCCCGCTCATCGTCGGCCTGGGCCTCGGCGCGCCGCGCCTCGGCCTCGGACGTCCGCGCCTCGTCGCGCGCCGTCCGCGCCTCGCCGGCCGCGGCGCGCGCCCGCTCGGCCTCGGCCTCGGCCCTGTCCCTGGCCTCCTCGGCCTCCTTCTGCAGCAGCTCCGCCCGCTTCCGCTGCTCTTCCGTGCTCATCCTCGCTTGCTCGGCGGCCTGCCGGGACGCCGTCTCTCTCGCGAGCGCCTCCTCGAGGCTGTCCTCGGTCCGGCGGATGTCCGCGAGCTGCGCGCTGATGACCCGGTTCTGGCGCACCACCGTGACGATGCCCGCGGTGGCGCCGACGACCAGGAGGGCCAGGCTCGCGATGGTCCCGACGATGAGGTTGCGCTTCCTGCGCTGCGCCTGGCCGGCCAGCCCGATCACGGCGTCGAGGTAGCGCTGCTCGCGCTCGGGCAGCCGGCGCTCGGAGCGCTCCCGGAAGCGGCGCGCCTCCTCGGCGAGCTTGCCGCGCCACAGGAGGTCGTCGGCGCCGCCGCTCGACGCCCAGTGCCGGGCCGCGGCGCGCAGCTTGTCGAGGAACACGGCGTCTTCCTGGTTCTCGTCGAGCCAGCGCAGCAACGTCGGCCAGCGCGCGATGAGCGACTCGTGCACGATCTCCACCTTGCTGCCGACGTCGTCGCGCCCGGTCTCGATGGCGAGGAGCCGCGCGTCGGCGAGCAGGTGGACGAGGCTCTCGAGCTCGTCGGGGTCGCCGTCGCCGGGCAACTCGCGGAGCTCTTCCAGGCTGGCGATGGCCCGCGTGCGCTCGGGCGTGACGAGGCGCTCGAGGATGGCGCGGCAGAGCTTCGCCTGGCGGCCGCTGAGCCCGGCCAGCACCGCGTCGGCGTGGCTCGCCAGCGCGCCCGCCACGCCGCCGATGGCCTCGTAGCTCGCCCGCGTGAGGAGCCGCCGCTCGCGGTCGCGCATGTCCCACAGCCTGGCCGCGGTGAACTGCAGGATGGGAAGAGCGCCAGGGGTCGTCTCCAGCACATCGAGGATGCCCTCGACCATCGCCGGGTCCTCGATCTCGTACCGCGCCGCCTGGACCGGCTTCAAGAGCGCCTCGCGCAGCCCTTCCCGGCCGACGGGCGAGAGGAACACGAGGCCGCGGGTAACCCCCGCCATGAAGCGCCTGTCCTCGGCCACGCGCTCGATGAAATCCGAGCGGGTGGAGAGGATGACGCGGAGGGGCGAGGAGGCGTCGTCGGCGACGCCCTCGAGGCACGAGAAGAAGGCGGCGCGCTCGCGGGCGTCGCACGAGAGCGTGTAGAGCTCCTCGAACTGATCGACGAACAGCACGACGCGGCGCTGGTTCCGGGCAGCCCACGCGCGCAGCTCGGCGCCGAGATGGCCGGGCTCGGCGCGCAGCCGGTCGATGAGCCGCCTGCGCGCGGTGTCGCGGGCGAGCGCCTCGGGCGCATCGGCCTCGGTCTTCTCCCGGAGGGATGGATGGGTGAGCAGATCGGCGAGCGCCGCCATGGGCTCGCGCCCGGGCCGCATGACGAGCGACGCCCACCCGGCCCCGGAGCGCTTGATCGCCGGGATGATCCCGGCCCTCACCAGCGATGATTTCCCCACGCCCGAGGCGCCGACGATGGCGAGGAGCGGCTGGCTCTTCAGGCGCGCGACCATGCCGGCGATGTCGTCTTCGCGGCCGAAGAAGCGGTCGGCGTCGACCTCCTGGAACGCCGAGAGGCCGGCGAAAGGACTCTCGGCGGCGCCGAGGACGATCTCGCGGCGTCCAGGCAGGAGCGGCGTGAGCTCGGCGAGGAGCTGCTGCGCCGAGGCGAAGCGCTCGGATTTCTGCCTGCGCAGGCACCGCTCGACGATCGGGCCGAGCGCGCCGAGCTCGCCCCGCGCCGCGCCGAGCGCCCGGACCGGCGCGTCGAGCGCGGCGGGACGCGCGGAGCTGGGCGTCCTCGCCTCATCGAACGGGTGCGCGCCGGTCACGAGCTCGTGGAGCATGATCCCGACAGCCCAGATATCCGTGGCGTGGTCGATCTCCTCTCCGGCCCGCTGCTCGGGGGACATGTAGGCGAGCGTGCCCATGACCGCGCCGTCGCGCGTGAGGGGCAGCTCGCCCGTGAGATCCGTAGGGGCGGGAGGAGCGCGCCCATCGCGCGCGGAGGCGGCATGGGCATCGAGCAGCTTGGCGATGCCGAAGTCGAGCACCTTGATGGCGCCGGACGCCTCCAGCATGATGTTCTCCGGCTTGAGATCGCGGTGCACGATGCCGAGCTTGTGGGCGCACGCGAGGGCGCGCACGACGGGCACCATCAGCTCCACCGCCGCGCTCGCCGGCACGGGGGTGGCGGCGATGCCTCTCGCGGCGCCCGCCGGCCCGCGCTGCGTCATCCACGCGCGAAGGCTCTGGCCCTCGATGTATTCGAGCACCATGTAGGGGTATCCGTCGTGCTCGTTCACATCGTGGATGGTCACGATGTTCTCGTGCTTGCAGAGCGCGGTGGCGCGGGCCTCGACGAGGAATCGGTCGAGCCGGGAGCCGGTCAGCGTGGTGAGGAGCTTGATGGCCACGAGGCGGCCCAGCCGGACGTCGCGGGCCAGAAAGACCGTGCCCATGCCCCCGCGGCCGAGCTCGCGAATGAGCTCGTAATGGCCGAGCGAGATCCCGGCGGCGACGGGCAGTTCGTGCGACGCTGGTCGCGAAGAACCGATCGTCATCGCCGCGGCGCGCTCGTCCGCGCGCGGATAGTAGGCGATCGGCACCGCGCGGAGATGCGCCGCCTCGGTGATCAGGGTCATCGACGGGCCGACTTCCTGCCTTACCTGTCGATGTCCACTCCGGCCCGGCCACTGGATGACCGCTGCCTCGTCATCGGAACAGCTGCCGCCGGCGTCGACCATGCGTGCCGAGCATATTCCGTTCAGCGGGCTCATGCCAATGCCGCTGGGCGCACCCCATGGATCCAGGCGAGCCGGGAGCCTGGCCGTCGAGGGAGCGGTGGGCCGGTTCCCGGAGGTGCCGGGGGCGTGCGGGGATGCTCCAGGGCGTCCATCGCTGAACGAAGCCGGCCGAGGCGAGCCTCCGTCCTCCGCCTTCAAGGACGGAGCGGCGTCCGGACGAGCCGATAGCTGCGCCCCTGCTCGCCGAGGAAAAACACGTCGCTGGTGGAGGTGCCCCATACAGCCACCACATCCAGAGGGTCCCAGCCAACGGGCAGCCAGGATACCCCGTCGAAGTGCAGCACCGTGCCCCCGTCCCCGACGGCGAAGACATCGCTCGGACCGCTTCCCCACACGTCCATGAAATGCGCATAGACCGGCGAAGCGATCGAGGTCCAGGCGCTGCCGTCATAGTGCAGCACCGTGCCCCCGTCCCCGACGGCGAATACGTCGCTTGGACCGCTGCCCCATACGCCTCTGAGCGAAACAGTGACCGGCGAAGGCATCCAGGTCCAGTCGCTGCCGTCATAGTGCAGCACGACGCCCGCATCTCCGACGGCGAAGACGTCGCTCGGACCGCTGCCCCATACGTCGTGAAGAGGCACAGCGACCTGCCAATGCATCGAGGTCCAGGTCCAGGCGCTGCCGTCATAGTGCAGCAAGACGTCCGAATCTCCAACGGCGAAGACGTCGCCCGGACCGCTTCCCCATACCTCGTGAAGAGGTACATCGACCGGCGAAGCCATCGAGGTCCAGGCGCTGCCGTCATAGTGCAGCACCGTCCCCCCGTCCCCGACGGCGAAGACGTCGCTCGGACCGCTGCCCCACACGCCTCTGAGCGAAACAGCGACCGGCGGAGCCATCGAGGTCCAGACGCTGCCGTCATAGTGCAGCACCATGCCCAAGTTCCCGACGGCGAAGACGTCGCTCGAACCGCTGCCCCACATGTCGTACAAACCGTACAGTACAGGGGCCGAGAAAGGCAGCTCTAGCTCTATCCGCGCCATGCCGTCGAAATGCAGCACGACGCCGGCACCTCCGACGGCGAAGACATCATTGGCGCCACCACTCCACACACCCCGAAGAGGGCTATCTATCGGCGATACCATCCGCGTCCAGGAGCTGCCGTCATAGTGCAGCACGATACCGGGGTGTCCGACGGCGAAGACATTGGCCCCGCCACCCCACACGTCAGCAAGAGGCACATCGACCGGCAAATCCATCTGTACCCAGGAGCTACCGTCATAGTGCAGCGCGATGGCCGGATCCCCAACGACGAATACGTCGCTCGGACCGCTGCCCCACACACCGGAGAGCTTCACGTTGTCCGGCAAAGTGACCGGCAGAGCCATCTGCGTCCAGGAGTTGCCGTCATAGTGCAGCAACATTCCCGCATTCCCAACCGCGAAGACGTCGCTCGGACCGCTGCCCCACACGCCTAAGAGAGCCGCGTAGTCCGGCAAAGTGACCGGCAAATCCATCGATGTCCAGGAGCTGCCGTCATAATGCAGCACAGCGCCGGCGGCCTCGAGACCGGAGAATCCGACGGCGAAGACGTCGCTCGGACCACTGCCCCACACGCCGTAAAGCTCCCCAGGCCAAGTGACCGGCAAATTCATCGGTGTCCAGGAGCTGCCGTCATAATGCAGCCCAGCGACGAACCTCCCGAAATCGGAGGATCCAACGGCAAAAATGTCCCTCGAACCGCTGCCCCACACATCGAACAGGTGCATCCCGGGCGACAATAACTTTTGTGTCCAAGAGGTGCCGTCGTAGTGCAGCAGGGAGTTCCACCCGACGGCGTAGATATCTTTGGGCCCGCTGCCCCACACGCTTGTAAGGGGCAACTCGGACGGCGTATGCATGAAGCGCCACCCGAACTCGCCGCAGCCCTCGACGTCCAGCGAGTCGCAAGCACGCGCACAGCCGGGGCGACCGAAGTCAAAACGCAGATCCACGCAGGAGACGGTCGCTGGAGCAGCGGGATCACACATCTCCTCTTCTGCTTTCTCGCCGTCGCCGCAATGAAGCCGGCAGTCCGGGCGGCACAGCCCACCAGCGGGCGCGTTCTGGCGGTCGCGGCATAACGGGTCCCGGGGCGCGACCGCATCGGCGCCACAGTCGCACTCCTCGCCGGGATCGGGGATCGCGTTGCCGCAGACCTCCCGCCGGCAGGTCGCGCCGCACCCGTCACCCGCCTCGACGTCGCCCTCGTCGCACTCTTCACCGGGGTCGAGGATTGCATTGCCGCAGACTTCCCGCCGGCAGCTCGCGCCGCATCCGTCGCCCGGCTCGACATCGCCCTCGTCGCACTCCTCGCCGCTCTCCAGGATCCCGTTGCCGCAGACTTCCCGCCGGCAGCTCGCGCTGCACCCGTCGCCCGGCTCGACATCGCCCTCGTCGCACTCTTCACCGGGATCGAGGATCGCGTTGCCGCAGACCTCCCAACGACAGCTCGCGCCGCATCCGTCACCCGGCTCGACATCGCCCTCGTCGCACTCCTCGCCGAGCTCTTGGATCCCGTTGCCGCAGGCGTCGCGCGGCGTGTCGGGCGAGACGCACCGCGGCGCTCCGACAATCGGGGTGCGGCACGTGTAGTCCGCAAGGCAGTAGCCGTCTCCACAGGGCGTGGACATGTCGCTCGCACACGCGACCGCGAGCGCTGCGAGGAGGATGCTCCACATCCAGAACAGATGTCGTTTCATGGCTAAGAACGCCTCCGGTGATGTGCATTTACGAGCCGGTCTCCATGCTCTACGCCGACGAAGGCCGGATACCCGACGCGCCGCTGGCACGCGAGGGAACGTTGCGCTGGATCATTCGCCGCGCCCGGCGGCCAACACTCGAGCTGCGCTCGCAAGAAAAGCTCCTTCGAGGACCGGCGAGCCTCCGCTGGCCCGTCGCCGCGCGGACGACATACCCCTCCATGGACCTGCCCAGGTCCACAGCAATCCATGTGCCATAGATGCCGGCATAGAAGCGAGCCCCGAGCGCCGCGTTCCGCGCGCTGGCACGTCGGATGGCTCGCGCGCGGGCACGGGCACACGGGCCGGGCACATGGGCGGGCACCTGCGCGAGCACACGGGCCGGCCACCGGGCATCCTGCGCGCGCGCGCCGCATTGCAGCAACGGCGCGGAGGCTCGTCGATCGCGGCCGGTGCCCTCTGCACCGGACGAGAGACCCGCGTTACACTCCGCGGGGACGTGGTGCTCCCCGCACGGAACACGACCCTGGACGACGCGCCCGGCCTCCCCTCCGAGCAACTCGGTCCCAAGGAGCCGAAACCCGGGCTGTTGCTCATCTTCTCGGTGGACAGCCCGCGCTGCGACGTGCTCCCGCTGGAGGACGGCGAGATCGAGCTCGGGCGGTGCGAGGTCGCGGGCGTGCACCTGGACGACCAGCGGATGTCGCGAAGGCACGCGCGCGTGCGCTGGCTCGGCGGCACGTGGCAGGTCGAGGATCTCGACAGCTGGAACGGCACCTGGCTCGACGGCGTCCCACTGATGGGCGCGCGCGCCGGCGCCGACTTCCGGATCGTGCGCACGGGCTGGTCGGTGTTCCTGCTCCTGGCCGATGTCGAGCCGTTCCGCGCGGGGGTCTCGCGCGCCGGCGGCACGATCCGCGGGGCGACCCTCGCCCGCACATGGGACGCGATCGACCGGGCGGCGCGCCTCGGGACGACGCTGCACATCGCGGGCGAGAGCGGAACGGGCAAGGAGCACGCGGCGCGGGCGTTCCACGCCCTCGGCCCGCGGCGCGACGGGCCGTTCGTCCCCGTGAACTGCGCGGCCATCCCCGCGGGGCTGGCCGAGCGGCTGCTCTTCGGCGCCCGCAAGGGGGCGTACTCGGGCGCCGCGGCGGACGCCGAAGGGTACGTGCAAGCCGCGCGCGGCGGGGTGCTCTTCCTCGACGAGGTGGCCGAGCTCGACCTCGGCGTGCAGGCGAAGCTCCTGAGGACGCTGGAGGCGAAGGAGGTGCTCCCGCTCGGGGCGTCACGGCCCGTGCAGGTGGATTTCGCGCTGGTCTCGGCGACCCACAAGGACCTGCGGGCGCAGGTGGCCGCCGGGAAGCTGCGCGACGATCTCTTCTTCCGCATCGCGCGGCCTTCGGTCCGCATGCCGCGGCTCCGGGAGCGACCGGAGGACGTCCCGTGGCTCGTCGATGCGGCCCTTCGACATGCGGCGGCCGGCGCGCGCGCCGAGGCGAGCGCGCCCCCTCGGGCGCATGCGTCGCTGATCGAGGCGTGCCTCCTGCGGGCGTGGCCAGGGAACATTCGAGAGCTCACCGCCGAGATCCGGGCAGCGGCGCAGGAGGCGCACCTCGCGGGCAGCTCGGTGGTGCACGACCATCACCTCTCCCCGTCGGCGGGGCAGCTGGCCTTCCCCGGGACGCCGGCGCTCGTGTCCGGCAGCGCCACCGGCACGGCGGCGAAGGACGCCGCGCGGGCGCCGCAGCCGGCGGCGGAGGAGCGGCCCTCGCGGCAGGCCGCGTCGTGGCCCGCCGAGGAGGAGATCGAGGCGGCGCTGCGCCGTGAGCAGGGCAATGTGACGCGCGCGGCCCGGACGCTCGGCATGCACAGGAACCAGCTCCGCCGCTGGCTCGCGCGACGCGCGGCGGGCGGGGGCGAGGACACGGGGGGGTGAGCAAACAGCGCGGATTCGTGGTCCAGATCCGTCGATGTCCCGAGGCTCACAGTGGCATCGTCGTATCAGGTGGATACGCCGTCATCGGGCGAGATCCCGATCTCCACGAGATCGGAGATGGCCCTATCCCCCGAGCACCTCGGCGTAGAGCTCCTCATACGCCCGCACCATCTGGTCCACCCCGAACCGCTCGACCACCCGCGCCCGCCCGCGCTCCCCCATCGCGGCCCGGTCCTCCCGCACCGCGACCGCCTCCAGCGCGGCCGCCAGCGGCTCCGGCGCCCCCGGCGACACGAGCAGCCCCGTCGACCCCTCCTCGAGGATCTCCGGATTCCCCCCCACCCGCGTCGCCACGATCGGCAGCCCCGCCGCCGCCGCCTCGATCAGCGTCAGCGAGATCCCCTCGGTCAGCGACGCGAGCGCGAACACGTCGAACGCCGGCAAGAGCTCCGCCACGTCGCCGCGCGTCCCCGTGAACGTCACCGCCCCGCCGAGCCCGAGCCGCGCCGCCTGCTCCTCGAGCGCCGGCCGCAGCGGGCCGTCGCCGATCAGCGTGAGGTGCGCGTCCGGCCGCACCCCCCGGAGCCGCGCGAACGCCGCGAGCAGCGTCGCGTGGTCCTTCTCGGGCGACAGCCGCGCCACGCACCCCACGTGGTAGCCCGACGTCGGCACCCCGAGCCGCGCCCGCGCCGCGCCCGCGTCGCCCGGCCGGAACACGTCCGTGTCCACGCCGTTCAGGATCGTCACCACCTTGGCCGGATCGACCCGCTCCACCTCGAGCGTCACCGCGCGGGCGTCGTCGCTCACCGCCACCACCCGGTCCGTGAGCGCCGCGGCCAGCCGGTTGACCAGCACCTTCCGCCGCTGCTTCGGGTAGTTGCGGCCGTGCTTCGTGTGGATGACGCGCGGCCCCCCGCCCCCCGGCAGGCTCGCGGCCCGGGCGAGGCCCGCGGCCAGCGCGCCGTAGAGGTGCGGCCCCGGGTTGTGCGTGTGCACGAGCCGGATCCCCTCGCGCCGCAGCCACGCCGACAGCCGCACCGGCAGCCCCGGGTCGAGCCCGGGCCGCCGCGGCAGCACCACGAGCGGCACGCCGAGCCGCGCCAGCTCCTCGGCCAGCGCGCCCGGCTCCTCCAGCGCGCACACGATCGGCGCGAACCGGTCGCGCGCCGTCCGCTCGAGCAGCCGCAGCACCACCCGCTCGAGCCCGCCCACGTTGAGCGACAGCACGACGTGGGCGACCTTCGCGGGCTGGCCCGGCGCGGCGCGCGACCCCTCGCCGCCCGCCGGCCGGACCTCGGGGGCACCGCTCACGCCACGGCCTCGCGCCCGAACTCGATCGGCACCTCGGACACGGTGAAGCGGAACTTCCCGCCCGAGGTGACCGGGATCTCGTCGACGAGCTCCACCCGGATGTCCGCCCGCTCGCCGAGGAACCGGCGCAGATCGCGCTCGATCGCCTGCGACGTCTCCGGCCGGTAGGCCGCGCCGGGGACGATCCGGATCGTGATCGCCCGCGACCTGTCCTGGTGGACCTGGTACCGCTCCACCGTCGGGTTGTCCTTGAAGAAGTAGGGGAAGAACACGGACGAGAGGAGCTGGCCGTCCGGCCCGACGATCATGTCGAGCACCCGCCCCTCGACCGAGGCGAGCAGCGGCAGCCCGCGGCCGCACGAGCAGGACTTGTCGGCCGCGATCACCACGTCCTCGTTCTTGTAGCGGATGAGCGGCATCGACCGGCACAGGAGGTCGGTCAAGATCACCTCGCCCGGCTCCCCGGGCCGCGCCAGCCGGCCGCCACACTGGACCTCGACGAAGATGTTCTCGATGTTGAGGTGCTTGCCCTCGCGGCGCTCGCACTCCGCGCCGATCAGCATCATCTCCCTGCAGCCGTAGCGATCGTAGACCGGCGCCTGGAACGCCTTCTCGATGACCTCGCGCTGGTGCGGGAAGAGCCGCTCCGCCGTCGCGATGATCCCCTTCGGCGTCGGCAGCCTGCGCCCCGCCTCGAGCGCGTAGCGCGCCGTGTAGTAGAGCGGGCTCGTGTACCCGACGACGAGGTTCGGCTGGTAGCGGAGGATCTCGTCCACCACCCCCGCGAGCCGCGCCTCCGACAGATTCCACGCGCTGACCGTCTTCTTCCGGATGAACGCCTCGTGCAGCGTGCGCTTCACCTTCTTCCAGCGGGGCTCGTGGGTCGGTATGCCCCAGATGTACAGCTCCTTGTCCCCGATGCGGCCGCCGGCCCACGCGTCAGCGCGCAGGGCGGCGGCCTGACGACACTCGTACGTGGTGTGATCGTAGAAGAACCGCGCCGGCTCCCCGGTCGATCCGCCCGTGCCGCTCCTGAAGAGCTTGCCGTTCCAGCCGTCCGCGATGAGCTCGTCGCCGTGCGCGCGGAGATCGGCCTTGGTCAGGACCGGGAAGCGCACGAGATCCTCGGGCGCGTGCACGTCCTTCACCCGCACGCCGTATTCGGCGAAGCGGCGCCGGTAGAAGGGCACCTTCTGCTCGGCGAAGCGGAGGGTCGCCAGCATCTTTCGCCAGTTGAGCTCGCGCAGCTCGCTCTCCGGCCGCCACTGGGACCGCTTCAGCTCCTCGAGGTATGTCAGCGTCTCCCTCCTTCGGAGTTTCGTCTCGTAAAAAGGAAAGAGCACGTTCCGAAAGAGTGCTGAATACATATCCGCTGTCGGACGATTCTTTCGGAGCTCCGACAAACAGTCAAGCTGCCCCGGCCGCCGCGCCGCGCTCGTTTCGTGCGCGCCCGCGGACGGTAACCGAAGTGTCGTCGATGGACTTCGGATCACGGCTGTTCCAGCGCCGGCGAAAGGACGCGCCCGCCACGGCCGGCGCTTCGTCCAACGCTGCGCGGCCGGCGAGCGCCGCGGGGCCGTACGAGCGGGCTCGTCGCGCGTTGACGCGGCACGCGGCGCGCGGCGCCCGGCCCGCGACTCGGCGCCTCATTGCAGGGTGGGCTCCGCCTCTTGCTGCCAGAGCGCCGCCAGCGCGAACGTCTTGGCGTTCTCCGGCACCGCCTGGCAGAAGCTCTGCCGCCGCGCCGGGTCGCGGATCCACTGCGCCCGCGCGACGAGCCGCTGCATCGCCACCGCGATCGCCTCGCGCGCCGCGTCGTGGTGGCCCGAGGCCCGGAGCGCCTCGGCGTACACGAGCCGGATCTGCGCCTCGCCCTCCTCGGTCCCGCCGACCGACACGAGCAGCCCGAGCCCGCGCCGCGCCGCCTCGAGCGCCTCGTGGGCGCGGCCCTGCTCGAGCAGCACCCGCGCGCGCACCGCGAGCGCCAGCGCCTGGAGCGTCGGCACGTGCGCCAGCATCGCCACGGCCGCGCCCGCCTCGTTGTCCGCCGGCCCGAGGCTGCCGAGCCGGGTCAGGATCGCCGCCAGGTAGGCGCGCGACCGCGCCTCCTGCCGCCGGTTCGCCTGCGCCGCGAACGCCTCCACCGCCTCGGCCGTGACCGCGCGCGCCGCGCCGAGGTCGCCCTGCTGGATCCAGAGCAGCCCCAGGTTCTGCTTCGCGAACGCCGCCACGTTGTAGAGCCCGAGCCGCTCCGCCTCGGCGAGCGCGTCGCGCAGCTCCGCCTCGGCGCGGCCGTACGCCCCGAGCTGCACGAGGCAGTGCGCCGCGTTCACCCGGCTCAGGCACGCGTTCCTGATGTCGCCCGTCTGGAGGTACGCCGGGATGCTCTGCTCGGTCCACTCCAGCGACGCCGCCGGGTCGCCGTAGCAGAGCGCCTGCGACGCGCGGAGCGCGTGGAGGCGCGCCGCCACCGCCGCGTCGCGCTCGGCGAGCGGCATCGCCACCCGCGCGAGCTCCTGCACGATCTCCTCGGCGGCGGCGTACTGGCCGCCGTGCAGGAGCGACCCGGCGATGCGCGCCAGCGCGCTCACCGAGGCGCCGGTCGCCTCGTCGAGCAGCTCCGGCGGCCCGCCGCGCTCGCCGCTCGGCCGCCCGCCCCGGAGCTCGTCGACGAGGTCCGCGAGCCTCTCGCCCATGCCGAGGCGCACGCGCATCGACGCCGCCTCGGCGGCCGCCGCGTACCAGAGCGCGCTCTTCCTGGGGAAGCCGTTCATCGCCATGACGGCGCACCGCTCGGCCTCGGCGGCCTCGCCGAGCCACTTGTGCGCCTCGGCCTGGACGAGGCGCAGCGCCGCGAAGAGCTCCCCGTCCACGTCGGCGCTCGCGGCGCCCTGCTCGGCGCGCTGGATGGCGGCGCGGAAGTCGTTCGCCCCGAGCGCCTGCTCCGCCGCCCGCCGGAACCAGATGACCGCCCGCTCGGCGTCGCCGCCGCGCTCGAAGTGGTCGGCGAGGAGCGCCGCGTCGCGCTCGCCCGCGGCCTCCAGCCACTCGCCGGCGAGCAGGTGGCCGAGCGCGCGGTCCGCGTCGGTCAGCGTCGCGTAGGCCGCCTCGCGCACGAGCGCGTGCCGGAACGCGTACTCGTCGTGGCCCCGGAACTTCCCCTCGCCGCGGCGCGCGATGAGCTCGCGATCGACGAGCACCGCGAGCCACCCGTCGACCTGCGGGGCCCGGCGCTCGCCGCCGAGCAGCGCCATCAGCCCCCCGCGCCAGAACTTCTGGCCGAAGACGCTCGCCGCCCGGAGGACGCGCCGCGCCTCGCCGTCGAGCGACTCCAGGCGGGCCTGCACCATGGACAGCACGGTCTCGGGCAGCGCCTCGGTGCGCCCCGAGGCGGCGGCGCGGATGAGCTCTTCCAGGTAGAACGCGTTGCCCCCGGCGCGCTCGCACAGCCGCGCGCAGAGGTCGGGCGTCACCGCGTCGCCGAGCACCTCGCGCACGAGCCGCTCGCTCCCCCGGCGCCCGATCTCGCGCAGCCGGATCTCCTGCACGCCGCGCGACACCCACACCTTCGGGAAGACGGCCTCGACCTCGGGCCGCGCGAGCGCGAGCACCATGAGCGGCTGGTCCCGGAGCGCGAGCGCCGCGTCGATGAGCTTGACCGTGGGCACGTCGCCCCACTGGAGGTCCTCCAGCACGAGGAGCACCGGCTCGTCGCGGCACTCGGCGAGCACGAAGTCCTCCCAGGCGCGGCGGATCTGGTCGCCCATGAGCATCGGGTCGCTGCGCGCCGCGCGCAGCTCGACCCGGCCCTCGTCGGAGAAGTGGATCCGCGCCACCTCGCCGAGGAACTCGGTCACGCGGGCGAGGTCGCCGCCCGAGAGGGTGCGGCCCACGCGGGCGCGGAGGCGCTGCTCGCGGACCTCCTGCGGCTCGCCGCCGGACAGCCCGGCCTCGCGGCGGAGCATCTGGCGCAGCATCCCGAACGGCGAGCCGGCGCTCATCGGGTCGGCGTGGCCGAGCCAGACCTGCACGCGCTGCGCGCGCTCCTCGACGCGGCGCAAGAACTCGTAGCGCAGCCGGCTCTTGCCGAGGCCTGCGGGCGCGGTGATGAGCACGGCGCGCGCGGTCGGCTCGGAGAGGCACTCGTCGAGCACGGCGTCGAGGATGGCGAGCTCGTGGTCGCGCCCCACGAACGGCGTGGTCCGGCCGAGGAGGGTGCGCGCCGCCTCGACGAGGTCGCGCTCGGCGCGGAGCACGAGGCCGGTCGCGTCGCCGCCGACGTCGAAGCGGGCGTCGAGCAGGCCGGCCATCACCTCGTCGAGGCGGACGGAGCCGCCGTCGGCGCGGTCGAGCAGGCGCACGGCGCGGTCGATGGTCGGGCCCATCGGGAGGCGGTCGTCGGCGGAGCCGCGGCCCGCGACGAGGGCCATCTGCACGCCGGGCAGGAGGTCGCGCACCTCGAGGGCGCACCGCGCCGCGCGCGCCGCCTGGTCGGTGATGAGGCCGCGCCCCTCGAGGGTGATGAGCAGGAGCCCGTCCGCGAGCGTCTGGAGGGCCCCGCCGAAGCGGGTGGCCACGCGCTTCACCTCGTCCTCCGAGACGGTGCGCGCGAGGGGCATGGTCATCGGGAGGGTCATCGGCATGGTGGGCCCTTGCCAGGCCGGCGCTTCCGGCTGGCCCACCCGGGCGAGCATCAGGCAGACGGTCCGCCGCTCGCCGGTGGTGAGCGCGCTCGCGCGCCGGCTCACGGGCGCCGGGGGGGTGCTCTTGATCTCGCCGACGCGGAGCAGCTCGAGGGCGACGGCGGCGCCGTTCGCGGGCCGCTGGGCCGGGTCCTTGGCGAGCATGTGCGCGACGGCGGCGTCGATGCTCTCGGGGATGTCGGCGCGGAGGTCGCGGAGGCGGGGCGCCTCGTCGAGCACGACGCGGAGGAGGGCGGTGTGGATGTCGTCGCCGACGAACGGCGGGCGACCGGTGAGGCAGTGGAACAGGACGCAGCCGAGGGCGAACACGTCGGCCGGGGTCCCGACGGCGCGCTCGCCGCGCGCCTGCTCGGGCGCCATGTAGAACGGCGTGCCCATGACGACGCCGGTCATGGTGAGGGGCGCGAGCGACGTGAGGCGCGCGATGCCGAAGTCGAGGAGCTTGACCTGCTCGGCCGACTTGTCGACGAGGTAGAGGTTGCTCGGCTTGAGGTCGCGGTGGACGACGTTGTTGCGGTGGGCCTCGGCGAGCGCCTCGGCGACGCGGAGGCCGAGGGTGACGCTCTCGGCGACGGTGAGCCCGCGGCGGCGGAGCCGGTCGGCGAGGCTCTCGCCCTCGAGCCACTCCAGGGCGAGCCACGGCTCGCCGCTCTCGGTGGCGCCCTGGGCGATGTACCGGACGATGCCCGGGTGTCTGAGCTCGGCGAGGACCTGCGCCTCGCGGGCGAAGCGCTCGCTGTGCTCGAGGCCACGGCCGGACATGACCTTGAGGGCGGCGGTCTCGCCGGTGTGCCGGTCGAGGGCGCGGTAGACGGAGCCCATCCCGCCCGACCCGGCGAGGCGCTCGATCAGGAAGCGGTCGGCGACGATGTCCCCGGGTTTCATCGGGACGGCGAGTATCACACGGAGGGCGGACCGAGAGGCGAGATCCCGGCGTCCGGGCGCCCGGCGAGGGCGCCGGCGGCCTTGGCGCGCGGGAGCGGAGGGCGGTGGAGGCGTGGGGAGGTGGGAGGAGCGCCGAGGAGCACCGCCGGGCTGCGGCGGGGTGACCGATCTACGCCCGCGGTTTACGGCTGGGCCTGCGAAGTGACACTACGTGTGCCCCGCCGTTTACAGCCGGGCCTGCGAAGTGACACTACGTGTGCCCCGCCGTTTACAGCCGGGCCTGCGAAATGACGCTACATGTGCCCCGCCGTTTACAGCCGGGCCTGCGACGTCACACGGCGCGCGTTCCGTCGTCTCCAGCGCCTCCTGGCGGACCCCGCATCGCTCCTCGACGGCGTCATCGCCACGGTGTCGCGAGCAGCCCGGCCGCTCGGCGCGGAGCGTCGCGCCCTTCGACCGAGGTCGCGCCGGTGTCGCGGCC
Source organism: Sorangium sp. So ce834 (assembly GCF_051521425.1). Taxonomy (NCBI): domain Bacteria; kingdom Pseudomonadati; phylum Myxococcota; order Polyangiales; family Polyangiaceae; genus Sorangium; species Sorangium sp. So ce834. The sequence continues at coordinate 13,431,650 of NZ_CP150351.1, read as the reverse complement.
CTCGTCGAGGGAGCCCGAGCGGCGCCGCGGCAGCGCGCTGCCCGTGTGCAAAGCCCTGCGCTGGTAGGCCGCTCCGATCGCGCGTGGTAAGACGTCACGCCGTCGGTTCCCCGTGACGAGGTTCTCTCCATGAAGATCAGCCGAGCGACGATCGAGAACTTCAAGAAATTCGCTCCTCCCGGCGTCGAGCTGGACTTCAAGAACAAGGCGACCGGGGATGTGGCAGATCGTTACTTGATCCTTGGCGACAACGCGTCAGGGAAGACGACCATCCTGCAAGCCATCGCCCTCACGCTGTCGCTGGCGCAGCGGAAGATCCCCGATATACGCCATTTCGGCTGGACCGGGTGGGCACCAGAGCGGTACTTCGTGCACGGAGATCCGGTCGTCGAGCTGACGGTCGAGTTCGAGGACGACGAGATCGCCGCGACACAGGAAGCCGCGAGGCGCTGGTGGGACCTCGTGAGCCCCACCAGCCATGAGTCGTTCAGGGAGCCCGGCGACAGTCGGGTCGTGACGCTGCGTCTCGAGGGAGCACGGGTGAGGACGACCGGCTCCGCGCGCGAGCTCTATCAGTTTCGAGGGCGCTCCTACGTCGCGGCCTCGCTCCGGAACGACGCCAAGCTCCGCGCGCTTTTCTCTCGGCTACCAGGGGTGTTCTGGTACGACCAGTTCCGCAACATCGCGCTGTCCGGCGCGCGCGAGCCGCCGGAGCGCGACGCGTCCGAGCCTGCTCCGCCGAACGAAATGGGAGTCCGGTTCGAGACCGCCGTCGAGCGGCTCGATAGGATTCTCAAGATCTGGCATCGAAACCGCGAGCAGCGCGGGCCACACCCGGAGCGCGACTACCTCGGCGAGCTGGAAGCTCTCTATCGAACGGCGTTCCCGGGTCGCAGCTTCGCTGGGCTCGAGACGCTGTTCGACGGACCCACGCCGGCGGACGATCGCTTCGTGCTGAAGGACGGGGGCCGCACGTACACGCTGAGCGAGATGTCGGCGGGCGAGCAATCCGTCTTTCCGGTCCTGTTCGAGTTCGTGAGGCAGCAGATCCACCGATCGGTGGTGCTCATCGACGAGATCGACCTGAACCTGCACCCGCCGCTCGCGCAGACGGTGCTCGGCCTGTTACCCCGCCTCGGGGAAGACAATCAGTTCCTGTTCACGACGCACGCGCGCGCGGTCTCGACGCTCGTCAGCCCTCACACCATCCACCGGCTCCCGGAGGGACGGCCGTGCCTGTGAGCGTGCTGCTGTGCGAGGGAGAAGACAACGGTCCCGACGTCAGGCTCCTCCACGCGATCCTCCGCGGCACCGGCGTTCAGGTCGAGCCCTCGGGCGGCAAGGACGCCTTCGCGGGCTTGATCCGCGGCCGGCGCCGCCAGAACCCTGGCGTCTGCGGGCTCATCGATGGTGACTTCCCCAGGGACCCCGGCGCCTGGATGAAGGCCACCGACCCCGGCCCTCGTCGGTGGACCCTGCGCCACGGCGAGAAGCAGCTCGTGCTCGGATGGATGTGGCGGCGCAAAGAGGTGGAGAATTACCTGCTCGACCCCGACGTCCTGGCGCGCGCCCTCCGGTGGGACGCAGCGGCGAAGAGCCGTTACGTGGCGCAGATCGAGCGCGTCTTCGATGCGCTCGGTCACGTCACCGCGGCGCGCATCGCGTTGACCTGCTGTGCGCCGCGGCGGAACCGGATCGAGACCCAGGTGCGCCTCGACGCTACCAAGCAGGAGCTCGCGCAGGAGCTTCAAGACAAAGCCGACGCGTACACCGAGGGCGCTCGGCTCGACAAGGACAAGCTGCTCCAGGCCTTCGAACGCCACGTGCCAGATTGCCTGAGCGGCGGGCGCTTCCGTCAGCACGCGCTCGAGGTGTTCGCCGGGAAAAACATCCTCGCGAAGATCCAGCACACACCGGGATTCCACCCGATACTCAAGAGGCAATCCGAGCTCGAGGAGCGGATCCTCAACGCGCTGGAGCACGACGCGGAGCCCCATTCGTGGCTCCCCGAGTGGGCGGCGCTCCGGTCGGCCGTGGAGGCGTGGATGCCCGCGCCTGAAACCGAGGCGACGAGCGCGGGCGCTTGATCTGGCCGCTCACGCCTCGGAGGTGTGATACGGTGCGCACCCATGTCAGCGCTTGTTCTGCCTACCGTCGAGATGCTCGCACCGTACGAGGCGGGGAAGCCGATCGAGGAGCTCGCGCGCGAGCTCGGCGTGACCGACGCCGTGAAGCTCGCCTCGAACGAGAACCCGCTCGGCCCGAGCCCCCGCGCCCTCGAGGCGGCGCGCCGGGAAATCGCGAACATCAACTTCTACCCGGACGCGGCGGCCTACCGGCTCCGCGAACGGCTCGCGGCGGTCCACGGCGTCGCCATGGAAGAGATCGTCCAGGGCAACGGCTCGAACGAGCTGCTCGACCTCATGGTGCACACCTTCGCGACGCCGGGATCGCACATCGTCTTCGGCGACCCGGCCTTCGTCGTCTACAAGCTCGCCGCGCTCGCGTACGGCGTCCCGTTCACGGCCGTGCCGCTGCGGGACCTGCGCCACGACCTCGAGGCGATGGCCGCCGCCGTCACCCCGAAGACGCGCCTCCTCTTCGTCGCGAACCCGAACAACCCGACCGGCACGCACGTCAGCCGCGGCGCGGTCGAGCGCCTGCTCAAGGAGGTGCCGCCCGAGGTCGTCATCGTCATGGATGAGGCGTACATCGAGTACACCGACGCGCCGGACTTCCCGGACTCCATGCGCCTCCGCCACCTCCGCGAGCGGCTCCTCGTGGTGCGCACCTTCTCGAAGATCTACGGCCTCGCCGGCCTCCGCGTCGGCTACGCCGTCGGCCCGGCCCAGCTCATCGACTACATGAATCGGACGCGCGCGCCGTTCAACGTGGGCGCGATCGCGCAGGCGGCCGCCCTCGCGGCGCTCGAGGACGCCGAGCACGTCGAGAAGAGCCGCGCGCTGAACCTCCGCGAGCGCGACCGGCTCACGCGCGAGCTCGCCCGGCTCGGGCTGTCGGTGGCGCCCAGCCAGGCGAACTTCGTGCTGGTCGACGTGGGGCGGCCAGCGCGCCCCGTCTACGACGCCCTGCTCCGCAAGGGCGTCATCGTGCGGCCGTTCGGCAACCTGCCGACCAGCCTGCGCGTCACCATCGGCACCGAGCGCGAGAACCAGCGCTTCCTCGACAGCCTGGCGGACGCGCTGAAGTGACGCCCCCCGGGCCCGCCGGGCGCCCTGAGGCCCCGGCGCGGCGCTCGCCTACCAGCGCTTCGACGCCGGCCCCGCGTAGCGCGCCGCCGCGCGCACCATGCCGCCGAGGCTCAGCGGCACGAGCGTGACGAGCCCGCGCCCCTCCGCCGGGCCGGGGTGCGCCGACACGAAGCAACGGACCGACGGGTTCTCGTAGAGGTGCAGAAAGCCGCAGTCGTCCGCGGGCTCGTCCGCCCGCCCGGCCTCGAAGACGAACGGGCCGCCGTGCTCGCTCGACTCGAGATCGAACGAGCCGGCGAGCCCCGACATGAGCGCGTCGGCGCCCGCCACCGGGCTCGTGTGCGTGATGTCGACGAACCGCGCGAACAGCGCGTAGCTCGACGGATGCGCCAGCGAGCACAGGCAAACCATGGGTCGGCCCGGGTGGGCGAGCATGTACCGGATCAGCCGCTCCAGGACGAGGCGCAGGACGATATCGCCGACGAGGCGCAGGGCGCCGTCGCCGCCGGAGCGCCCGCCGAGCGCGCCGGACTCCCCGCGGAAGATCGCGATGGTCGCGCCGGAAGACGCCCGCTCGAGGATCTCCATCGCGAAATAGCCGACGAGCTGGCCGCCCGCGCCCCGGTGGAGCACGACCGCGCCGTGCTCCGCGCCGGCCTCGACGACGTGGCTGGCGAAGCTCCGCTTCCGCCGCGAGCCCTCGAAGATCCGGCGGCGGAGGGCATAGAGCTCGTCGACGAGGATCTGCTTTTCGTCCGGCGTCATCTCGCGCGGAACAACGACCTTGATGGAGGTCTGCTCGTTCATGGACTCCTCGATGCCTGCCCGTCCTGTCGGCCGCCTCGGCGGCGGGACGGCGGTTCGCCGGGGCGCCGTGAGCGACGAAAGCGGCGCCAGGGGCCGCGCCTCGCCGTCGCCGACGAGCGCGCCGGCATCAGCGTCGGGGATGTTCAGCAACGGCGGTGCCAGGGGTGGAGAGCTGGTGAGCGACCCGCGATCGCGCCGTCGACGGCGCATCGGCCGCTCCGGCCGGATCGCGCGGCGGCGCGGGTGCGGCCGGCAGGCATCAGACCGGCGGACCTCAGGAGAGCCGGACGCTCCGCGCGCAGGCGCGCTTACGTCCCGGACCGGGAGAGGCGCGGCCCCGGCGCGAAGCGGATCGGCAGGCGGGTCGGGCCGAGCACGTGGATCGCCCGGCGCGGCTCCCACGGCGCGTCGCTCGCGAGCCGGAGGTCCGCGAGCCGCGTCACCAGATCCGACAGCGCGATCCTGGCCTCCAGGCGCGAGAGCGGCGCCCCGAGGCAGAAGTGGAGCCCGTGCCCGAACGCGACGTGCGGGTTTGGATCGCGCGCGATGTCGAAGCGGTGGGGGTCGCGAAAGTGCCGCGGATCCCGGTTCGCCGAGCCGATCATCACCAGCACCGGCTTGCCGGCCGGGATCACCTGGCCGTGCATCGGGACGTCGCGCCTCGTCACGCGGAACATCGCCTGGACCGGCGAGCGGTGGCGCAGGACCTCCTCGATCGCGGCCGGCAGGAGCTCGGGCTCGGCCCGGACGCGGGCGAGCGCGGCCCTGTCCTCGAGGAGGCACAGGACGGCGTTGCCGATCAGGTTGGTGGTCGTCTCGTGGCCGGCCACGAGGAGGAGCTGGAAGAAGCCCAGGATCTCGTCCTCGCCGAGCCGCTCGCCGTCGACCTCGGCGTCGACGAGCCGGGTCAGGAGATCGTCCCTCGGCGCCTCCCGCCGCTCCGCGATGAGGCCCCTCAGGTAGGCCTGCATCTCGGCGCTCACCGCGGTGAACGCGGCGATCGCGCGGGCCCCCTCCTCGGTGCCCGAGACCGTATGGCTGAGGTCGAGGATCACGTCGCTCCAGCGCTTGAACCGCGGCTGGTCCTCGACCGGCGCGCCGAGCATCTCGGAGATGACGAGCAGGGGGAGAGGGACCGTGTAGTCCTCGACGAGATCCATCTCGCCGCGCTCGATCGCCCGGTCCAGGAGCCCGCGCGACAGCTCGCGGACGCGCGGCTCGAGCGCCGCCACGGCCCGCGGGGTGAAGGCGCGCTGGAGGAGGGCGCGCAGCTTCGTGTGGCGCGGCGGGTCCATGAAGATCAGCCACTCGGAGGTCCTGTTGCCCGGCGGCGACACGACGGAGCTGAACGCTTCATGGTCGTGGAGCGCCCGCTTCACCCCGTCGTAGTCGAAGATCATCCACATATCCGAGGGGGGATAGTGGAGCACGGGAGAGCCGCTCCGGAGCTGGTCGTACAGGGGATAAGGGTTTCGGCGCATCTCGTCCGAGAACAGGTTCATCGCTCACGACCTCCGTCGCGCGCCAGGGTAGGATTCCGGGGCGTGGGCCGCTTGAACGAATCCCGGATCGGCGCCGTGATCGCGGAGTCGTTCGCGGTGCGCGCCTCGACGGCGATGGCGTCGACCCTCCACGCCGAGCACGGCGCGGCGGTCCTGGTCGGGCTGGAGAGCGACGTCACGGTGACCGCGCCCGAGCCGGGCGGCGCCGTCGTGCGCGGGCGCGTGGTCGTGGTGCCCCCGGACCTCTGGCACGCCGCCTCGAGCCCCGGGCCCACGATCGGGCTCCTGTACGACCCCGAGGCGATGCCGCACGTGGCGGGCTACACGCGCCAGCGCGGCGGGGCCCGCCCGCTCGAGGGCCGCCTCCTCGCGCGCCTCGGCGGGGCCGTGGCGGCGCACCGCGCGTCGCTGTCGCGCCCCGACGTCCTCGACGGCCTCGCCCGGGAGATCGCGGCCTGGCTCGCGGACGAGCCGCCGCGGCGCGGCCCCGACGGGCGCGTCGCCCGCGTCCTCGAGGCGCTGCGCGATCCGGCGGGGGACCGGCGGCGCGCGGTCGCGCACGCCGGGATCTCCGAGGCGCACCTGCAGGCGCTGTTCGTGCGCGACGTGGGGGTGCCGATCCGCACCTTCCAGCTCTGGCGCCGGCTCCTCGTCGCGCTGGCGGCGTTCGCCCGCCTCGACGCGACGGGCGCCGCCCACGCCGCGGGGTTCGCCGACCTCGCGCACTTCTCGCGGACCTGCCGCCGCATGCTCGGCTACTCCCCGACCGAGCTGCGCACCGGGCTCTTGGAGTCGCCGGCGCCGGCGGCGGCCGCGGACGGCGGCCTCCGCGATTGACGTGGTGCTGGCCTGCCGGCAGCGTGTCGGCCTGGCGAGGAGATGACGTCATGACGATGGATATCGCCGCGCTGCGCCGCGACACCCCGGCCTGCGCCAGCGTCCTGCACTTCAACAACGCGGGGTCGTCGCTGCCCCCGGCCGCGGTGGTCGACACGGTGATCGAGCACCTGCGGCGCGAGGCGGCCATCGGCGGCTACGAGGCCGAGGCGGAGGCGGGCGAGCGGCTCGAGGCGGTCTACGGGTCGATCGGGCGGCTCATCGGCGCGGCGCCGGACGAGATCGCGCTGGTCGAGAACGCGACGCGCGCCTGGGACATGGCGTTCTACTCGCTCCGCTTCGGCCCGGGCGATCGCATCCTGACCGCGCGGGCCGAGTACGCCTCGAACTACATCGCGTTCTTGCAGGTCGCGCGGCGCACCGGCGCGGAGATCGTCCCGATCCCGAGCGACGAGCGCGGCGCGGTCTCGCTGCCCGCGCTCGATCGCCTGCTCGACGAGCGGGTGAAGCTGATCGCGATCACCCACGTCCCCACGAACGGCGGGCTGGTCAACCCGGCGGAGGCGATCGGCCGCCGGGCCAGGTCGGCCGGGGTGCCGTTCCTGCTCGACGCCTGCCAGTCGGTGGGGCAGCTGCCGATCGACGTCGAGGCGATCGGCTGCGATTTCCTGTCGGCGACGGGGCGCAAGTACCTGCGCGGGCCGCGCGGCACCGGCTTTCTCTACGTGCGGCGCGCGCTGCTCGACCGGCTGGAGCCGCCTTTCCTGGACCTCCACGCGGCCCGCTGGACCGCGCCGGGCCGCTACGAGCTGCGGCCGGATGCCCGGCGGTTCGAGAACTGGGAGAGCTACGTCGCCGGGCGGCTCGGGCTCGGCGCGGCGGCCGAGTACGCGCTCCGGCTGGGCCTGCCGGCGATCCGCGACCGGGTCTGCGCGCTGGCCGAGCGCCTGCGCGCGCGGCTGGCCGAGCTCCCCGGGGTCGCCGTGCGCGACCTCGGGGAGCAGCGCTGCGGCATCGTGACCTTCACCCGGGACGGCGAGGACGCCGCGGCCGTGAAGGCGCGGCTCGGCGCGCAGGCGATCCACGTCAGCGTGTCGACCGCCGCGGGGGCGCTGCTCGACTTCGAGGCGCGCGGGATTCCCGATCTGGTGCGCGCCTCGGTCCATTATTACAACGACGAATCCGAGATCGACCGCTTCGTCGCCGCGGTCGCCGCGGCTTGAAGGGGGAGGCGCGGCGTCTGCTTGTTGCTCGGCGTGCTCGGCGCGCGCGGCCCCGGCTAGCATCGCGCGATGCGGAATTCTCTGAATGGGCTCTGGAGGATGCTGTGCGTGGGCGCGCTGGGCCTGCTCGCAGCGTGCGGCGATGTGAATGAGGAGCCTGTGGGCTCGGGCGGCGCCGGCTCGGACGGCGCCGGCTCGGGCGGCGCCGGCTCGGGCAGCACAGGCAGCCTGGACGCCCGGCAGGCGTGCATGAATTTCTGCAACGCGCACAACGCGAGCGGCTGCGAACCTCCGGAGTCGGACTGCGACGACTTCTGCGACGACCAGATCGAGCACGCCGGCGCCGCGTGCGAGAACAGGGCCGCCGTGCTCTTCGTGTGCGCCCTCCTCCACGTATCCACGTGTCCGCGCGATGCGCCCCCCTCGTGCCAGGCCGAGGTGGTCGCGCTGGACAAGTGCATGGATACGCTCGGATGCTCGGGCCGTCCGCTGTGCTCCGGCGGAGGCGGCGAGGAGGGCCAGCCGTGCTCGTGCGAGGCCATGTGCGTGGGCATGCGGCACGAGACGCGGTGCGAGACGCCCGCCGGCGGCACGACGACGTGCGTGTGCCTCGTGGACGGCGTCGAGGTCGGGACGTGTGAAGCAGCCCTCCCCGACCTGTGCGGGGTGAAGGAGAGCTGCTGTCAGGACGAGTATTTCAAGATCCCTTGATCGTTCACCCCGGGGAGGGCAGCTTCACGGTCTCCCCTCGCCGCCTCGAGCTCGAATCCCTCGGAGCGCGGCTCACGGGCGCGTCGCTATGCGCCGCGACGGCGGCAGGAGCTCGTTGAGCCGCGCGAGGTCGCGCATCATCTCGAGTCGGCGCGGCTCGCGGCCCTCGTGCGACGGGAACGGGATCGCGGCGAACGCCTCGAGCGCGGCCTCGGCCACGCGCGCCGCGCCCTCGGGGCCGAGGAGGGCGCGCTCGAGCGCCACGGCGGCCGCGCCGATGTACGTGTCGAACAGGTGCACCCCGGAGACCGCGAGCTCCTGCCGCGCGCGCTCGGGCGTCGCGACGACGTCGTGGATGAAGATCGCGTGGACCGACTCCGGCGCGAGCTCGAGCATCCGCTGACCGAAATGGATGTCGCCCTGCCCGCTGTCGCCGACGAAGACGAAGCCGTACTCCGGGTACAGCCGCCGGTACTCCAGGAAGTTCTCGAGCTTCTTCTCCGCGATCGCGCGATTGCCGATGAGGCGCGTGAACGAGCCCGCGAGCACGGTCGCGGCGAGCTGGCCGCGCGCGGCGAGCGCCCTCAGCGTCGCGTCCTCGACGAGGCCGAGGCGGTCGCCGGGGCGGGCCGTGACGAAGGTCAGGTCGCCGGCCCGCCCGGGCTCCGGGCCCGGCCCGCGGTCGAGCTCGGCGTAGAGCTGGAGGACGCCGGGATAGATGGTCTTCTTCGGATACCGCGCGTCCTTCCAGTTCGCATAGAAGGTGTCGTCGATGTCGGAGAGGATCTTCACCTCGCCCGTCGGGACGGCCTCGGCCGCGATGTGCGCGAGGAGCTCCTCGCGCAGGTCGCCGTCGTCGATGTCGTGATAAAAAAGCTGGTGGAGGTCGCGATAGCGGCCCCGGCCGTCGAGCGCGTTCTTGAGCCGCGTGACGTCGGCGCCGCGCGTGCCGAGCCAGAGGCGGCGCAGCGCCTGCTCGTCGCGGCGGCCCGTGCGGCCGCGCTGCAGCGCCGAGGCGAGCGCGGCGCGCGCCGGGACGCCGAGGTCGCCGAGGCGCTCGGCGGTCAAGAGCTCGAGCAGCGCGGTGCGGTTGTCGGGGCCGAGGAGGCGATCGTCGAGGTCGCCGAGCAGCGCGGGCATATCGAGCAGGACGAGCAGCTCGTCGAGCTCGGCGGCGGTCGCTCCGGCGAGGATTTCCAGGATCCGCCGCTCGTCCTGCCGGTCGGTGTGCGAGGCCATGCGCTGGCGGATCTCGTCGAGCCTCGGCAGCACCGACGGGATGGGCGCGTCGGGGGTGGCGTCGATCGTCATGGCGCCCCTGCAAGATAACGGATCTGCCGGCGCCCTGTCCGACCCCCCTGTGCCCAGCTTCCGGCCTCCGGAGGACGCGGTATCCTTCGCCGCCGGCGTGCCCCGCGGCGCGGCCGGCCTGAGGTGCCCGATGACGCGACCCGTCTTCGCCGATCCCAAGACCGACTTCGTGTTCAAGAGGCTGTTCGGCAGCGAGGAGCACAAGGACCTGCTCGTCGCGCTCCTGAACGGGCTGCTCGAGCTGGACGGGCCGCACCGCATCGTGTCGGTCGAGCTGCTCGCCCCGGAGCAGCGCCCCGCGATCACCGAGCTCAAGCACTCGATCGTCGACGTGAAATGCCGCGACGCTCGCGGGGTCACGTACGTCGTCGAGATGCAGGTGCTCAACGTGGAGGGCTTCGAGAAGCGCGTGGTGTACAACGTCGCGAAGGCCTATGTCGGCCAGCTCGGCCGGGGCCAGCTCTACCCAGAGCTCAACGACATCATCGGGATCACGATCTGCGACTTCGAGCTCTGGCCGAGCGGCGAGGGCCGCCGCGTTCCGATGCTGAGCCGCTGGCGGATGCAGGAACAGCACGGGGGCGAGCGGGGCCTGGGGCAGCTCCAGTTCGTGTTCCTCGAGCTGCCCAAGTACGACGTGAGCCGGCCGCCGCAGACGGTCGTCGAGAGGTGGGCCTACTTCTTCCGCGAGGCGGAGAACCTGACCATGGTCCCCGAGGTGCTCGCGCAGCCCCCCTACGTCGACGCGCTCGAGGCCGCGAGGACCGCCGGCTTCACCGAGGAGGAGTGGGAGGCCTATCTCCGCGCGGGCATCGCGCTCCAGGACGAGCGAGGAGCCCTCTCGCTGGCGCGGACGGAAGGGAGAAACGAGGGCAGGAGGGAGGGGCAGGAGGACGGACTCCGGCAGGGCATCGAGGCCCTCTGCGAGGTGCTGGGGATCGCGCTGACCGAGGCGCGGCGGACGGAGATGGCGGCGCTGGACGCGGCGGGGCTCTCGGCGCTGCTCGCCCGGATCAAGGCGCGCCAGGGCTGGGACCCCTGAGCCCCGGAGCCGCGCGGCCCCCTCGCGAGCTCAGCCGTAGCGCGGCAGCCGAGCTCGAATCGTCCCGCCACATTTCACTCCCGGAACCTGTGACCAGGGTGCTCGCCACACCTTCCGTCATCGAGGGCGCCGGCGTAGGCTCCGGGGCGATGATGGCTCCTACAGCGGTCGTGTTCGATCTCGACGGCACGCTGATCGACAGCCGAGGCGACATCGTGGCCGCGGTGAACCATGCGCTGGAGGCGACCGGGCGCGCCCCGCTGCCGGGGCAGGTGATCGTCCGGTACGTCGGCGACGGCGCCCGCGCGCTGTGCGCGCGCGCGGCCAGGCTCCCCGAGTCGTCCGAGGACGTCGACGAGGTCCTCCGGCACTTCCTCGCCTACTACGAGCAGCACCCGCTCGACTTCACCCGCTGGATGCCGGGCGCCCAGGACATCATCGAGAAGCTCTCGGATGTCGGCGATCTCTCGCTCTGCGTCTGCACGAACAAGCCGCGCTCGAGCACCGAGGCGGTGCTCGCCGCGCTCGGCGTCGGCGCGCGCTTCCACGCCGTGGTCGCCGGCGGCGACGTGGCCGACAAGAAGCCGTCGCCCGCGCCGCTGCTCCGCCTCGCGGAGCTCCTCGGCATCCAGCCGCGCAGGATGGTGATGGTCGGCGACGGCCCCCAGGACGTCGAGTGCGCGCGCCGCGCAGGCGCGCGGTCGATCGCCGTCCTCGGCGGCTTCCCCTCGGAGCAGGAGCTGCTCAGCGCCCGCCCCGATGTGGTCCTCCGCACGCTGGACGAGCTCTGGGACGTCCTCCGCCGCTGGCGCGACGCGACCGCCCGGATCTCCGTCCTGCGCTAGCGCCGCGCGCGGCCGTCCCGCCCGCGCCGCCGCTCAGGCCGCGACGCCCTCGGCGATCTCCCGGCCGAACGCGGTCGCGTTGAGGATCGCGCGCAGCCGCACGCGCGCGCGGTGGAGCCGCGACCGCACGGCGCTCTCGCTCACCGCGAGCTTCTGCGCGATCTCCTGCAGGCCGAGATCCTCGTGGTAGTGCGCCAGCACCACGTCGCGGTAGTCCTCCGGCAGCTCGCAGAGCGCCTCGCGGACGTACGCCTCCCGCTCCGCCGCCGACGCGGCGTCGTCCTCGCCGATCGTGCTGCGCATCGTCGGGAGCAGGCCGAGCTCCTCGAAGTCGAGCCCCTCGACGATGCGCGCGCGCTGCCGCCGCTGCGACCTCATCAGCATGAGCGCCTCGTTCGCCGTCACCCGGAACAGCCAGGTCGTGAAGCTCGAGTCGCCGCGAAACGAGCGGATCGTCCGCACCACCTGCAGCAGCGTCGACTGCACGAGGTCGAGCCGGTCCTCGTCCGACACCGGGTAGCGCGCGAGCTGCCGCTCCACGTGCGGGCGGATGAGCCGCGTGAGCTCGTCGAGCGACTCCCGGTCCCCCTCCTTCGCCCTGCCGATCACCTCGGCCAGCGGGCCCGCGCTCGCGGCCCGCGGCGCCGGGCGCGGACCGACCGCGCCCGGCGGGGTGAGACCGCACGGCGCCAGAGGAGTCTCGGGCCTCGTGCTGGCGCTCGGAACATCGGTCGGAACGGCGGTCAGAGCCATGAGCCATCTCTCCGTCGAGGGCGCCGCGTGCGCTTCCGGCCCACGGGCCCGGTGGTGCGCTCCGATCAGCAAAGCGCTTGCCACGGCAAGCTCAACGGACGTGCGCGCCGCGTGCGCACCGCGTGCTCAGCCGGTATAAGCGGGGCCACCATGTCCAGCGACGCTCCGCGATGGGATGCCCCCCGAGGGGAAGACCGCCACGCTCCGACGCCCGAAATGGATCGGCCAGCGCCGTCCGTGTCCGCGCCGCCCCGCGCGCTTGCGCACCCGCTGCCCGCCGGCATGCGCGATCTCCTCCCGGAGGAGGCGCGGCGCCGCCGCGCGCTCGCGAAGCGCGTGCTCGATCACTTCGTCCTGTACGGCTACGAGCCGGTCGCGCTGCCCGCGTTCGAGTTCGCCGAGGTGCTCGAGCGCGGCCTCGGCACCCTCGACGCCGCGGACGTGCTGCGCTTCATCGAGCCCGAGTCGGGCGAGGTCGCCGCGCTGCGCCCGGACATGACCCCGCAGATCGCACGGCTCGTGGCCACCCGGCTCGCCGACGCGCCCCGCCCGATCCGCCTCTGCTACGAGGGCACCGTCCTGCGGCGGCGCCAGGGCCGCGCCCGGCGCCACCGGCAGATCCCCCAGGCCGGCGTCGAGCTCTACGGCGTCGGCGCGCTCGGCGGCGACCTGGAGATCCTCCGCCTCGCCGCCTCCGCGGTGCGGGAGGCCGGCCTCGAGCACGTCGTGGTGGACCTCGGCCACGCGATGATCGCGCGCGCGCTGCTCGACGCGGTCCCGGCGGGGCTCGCGGCCGAGCTCTCGGAGGTGATCGAGCTGAAGGACGCGTCGCGCCTCGCCGCCGTCCTCGCCAGCCCGCGGGCGACCGACGTCCCGCGCCGCATCGTCGCCGCCATCGCCGCGCTCCCGGACCTCGCGGGCGGCGGCGAGGCCGACCCGGACGGCGCCGTGGTCTTCGAGCGCGCCGGCCGCCTCCTCGCCGGCACGCCCGCCGAGGCGCCGCTCGCCGAGCTGCGCGCGCTCTGGGACGCGGCGCGGAAGAGCCCGGAGCTCGGCCCGGCGCTCCGCGTCGACCTCGGCGAGCTCCGCGGCCTGGCCTACTACACGGGCGCAATTTTCCACGTGCTCGCCGACGGCCCGGGGGAGCCGATCGCGGGGGGCGGGCGCTACGACATGCTGCTCTCGCGGTTCGGGCTGCCGATGCCGGCCGTCGGCTTCGGCCTGAACCTCGACGCGGTGGCGTGGGCGCGCGAGGTCGCGGGCGCCGCGGACGAGCCGGCGCTGCGGGTGCTCCTCGCGATGGGGCCGGAGCGCGCCGAGCCGCTCGCGGCGGCGCTGCGGGGGCTCGGCGTCCCGGTCGTGGCGCACGCGCCGGACCAGGATCCGGAGGGGTACGCTGCGTCCTGGCGGTTCTCGCACCTTGTGCGCGAGCGGGACGGGGCGCTCGTGGTCGAGGCGGCGGCCGGCGGCGGGGGGTCCGAGGCGGGCGTCGTCCCGGCGGGCCTCGACGACGCCGCGGCCGCCCAGGCGATCGTGCTGAAGACGGGGGGGCGGCGTCCGGGCGGCAAGTAGACGCTCGCTCGGCACGCGAGCCTGGGGTAAAGGCGGACGTGGACCCGGACGGAGCCGCTCGGAGGGACGAGCGGGCCGAGGACGGGCCAGGTGATTCGGGAGGAGCTTCGGAATGACCGCGATCGTGATCGTCGGCGCGCAGTGGGGCGACGAGGGCAAGGGTAAAGTCGTCGACCTTTATACGGAGAGCGCCGACCTCGTGGTGCGCTACGCCGGCGGGCCCAACGCCGGACACACGCTGGTGGTGGGCGGGGAGAAGCTGATCGTACGGCTCATCCCGAGCGGCATCCTCCGCGCGAACGCCCGGTGCGTGATGGCGCAGGGCATGGTGGTCGACCCGGGGGTGCTCGTCTCCGAGATCGACGCGGTCGAGGCGCGGGGCTGCTCGACGCAGGGGCGGCTGTTCGTGTCGGATCGCGCGCACCTGATCCTGCCGTACCACCCGCTGGTCGACTCGCTCCGCGAGGCGGCGGCGGCGGACGGGACGCGGCTCGGGACGACGAAGCGCGGCATCGGCCCGTGCTACGAGGACAAGGCGTCCCGGCGCGGGGCGCGGCTCGGCGACCTGCGCGACATGAAGCGGCTGGCGCAGCTGGTCTCGCGGTCGCTCGAGGCGTGGACGCCGACGTTGCGCGCGCTCGGCGGCGAGCCGCCGTCGCTCGACGCGATCATCGAGGAGCTCACCCCGCTGGCGAAGCGGATCACGCCGCTGCTCGCGGACACGTCGCAGCTCATCGACGGGGCGCTCCGCCGCGGCGAGCGCGTGCTCCTCGAGGGCGCGCAGGGGACGCTGCTCGACATCGACCACGGCACGTTCCCGTTCGTCACGTCGTCGTCGGCGATCGCGGGGGGCGCGTGCGTGGGCGCCGGGGTCGGCCCGACGCGCATCCGCCGGGTGCTCGGCCTGGCGAAGGCGTACTGCACGCGCGTGGGCGAGGGTCCGTTCCCGACCGAGCTCGGCGGTCAGCTCGGCGAGCGGCTGCGGTCGGTCGGCGGGGAGTACGGCTCGGTGACCGGGCGCCCGCGGCGGACCGGCTGGCTCGACCTGCCGGCGCTGCGCTACGCGGCGCGCGTGAACGGCCTCGACGGGATCGCGCTGACGAAGCTCGACGTGCTGACGGGCATGCCGGAGCTCAAGGTGTGCGTCGCCTACGACACGCCGTCGGGGCGGACGCGGGAGTTCCCGATCGACGAGATCGCGACGGCGAAGCCGGTGCTCGAGCCGGTGGCCGAGTGGAGCGAGCCGATCGACGCCGCCCGCTCGATGACCGAGCTGCCGGCGGCGGCGCGGCAGTACGTGGAGCTGGTCGAGAGGGAGACGGGGGTGCCGGTCGACGTGGTGTCGGTCGGCGCGGACCGCGACGCGACCATCGTGCGGCGCAACGCGTTCGCGTGACAGGGCAGGGCTGAGGGCGCCGCTGTCGGGGCGGGCGCCCGGCTCGCCCGGCTCATCGGGCCGGGCGCGACGCGCTCCGCCCGCGCGCGCTCTGACGCGCGTGGACGGGGCGCTGTTTCCACCGAGCTACTCGGTCTACTCGGTCACGGGCAGATCGTGGCCCTTGCGGACGAAGTAGGCGACGACGCGATTGCCCAGCGGCTCGCCGATGCGCCGAACGGCGGCCCCGCCGATCCGGTCCCGCGGAACCGCATGGAAGAGCTCCTGCACCGGGACCTCCGCGTCGGCGGCGGTGGCCGTCACCTCGAGCTTGCAGAGGGTCGCGGCGCAATCCGCGCGCTTCACCGAGAACGCCTCGAATCGAGGCTCGCGCGCGAGCGTCAGGATCGCCGACTCCGTCTCGCGCGCCCAGGCTTCGTCCCGTGCCTCCGCCCGGAAGGCTGCGTCCAGCCCTTGAAAGTGTGCCTCGATGCGCGCTGGTCGTTCTCGACGACGCGGTACGAATAGATGCGGGTGTTCTGGGGGATGAGACAGGTGAAGAAGTAGTGATCCCGGGCGGCCGTGCCGCTCGTGAGCGCGCTGAACGACAGCGTGACGTCGCCCGTTTGAGCGGCCGTGGTGTCGCCGAACGTCGCGTGGATGCTCGGTCGAGAAGGAGACCGGCGTGCCGGTCGACGTGGTGTCGGTCGGCGCGGACCGCGACGCGACCATCGCGCGGCGCAACGCGTTCGCTTGAGCGGCAAGCGAGCGCGAAGCCCCACGCCGAGGGGGTGAAGAGGAGGCCAGCGCCGCGAGGCAACGGGCGCCGGCCGTCACCGGTGGAGCGTCACGGAACCCGGACGTGAGACTTCGTCATTACGCGCCAAACACCACTTCGCATCAGACGGCTATCGTGGTGGCGATGGCTACAGGAGCGCCTCGGAGGCTCGCCGCCGCGTGCCCTGTCCAATGGCCTGCCCCGGAGCTTGAATGTGTTCGGAAGCCGGAGCACGCGCGGACGTCCGGCACGGCGCGACCGTGCCAGCTCCGCAGCGTCTATCCTCCGCTGCATTCCATCACCACAGTGCGACCGGTTGGTAGCATCGGTCAGGCGACGGCGAGCAGCTGACGAAAAAGCGTTTATAACGCTTGGCGTCCGCCAGCGGCTGGGCTAATCCAGGCATAAGACGCGGGAAGCTCCCGCAGGCGAGGCGAGGCAATCCATGAATGACAACTCTCGAGAGTATTACGTGCTCTGGTTTCGCCTTGAAGGAACGGACAGATACCTCCTCTGGTACTCCGACGACACCGATGGTGTATGGATGAACGAAGGAGGCAAAATCCCAGCATGGTCGTCTCAAGAACGCGCTCGCTCGTTCGCCAGCGCCAGAGGTCTACCCTGGAAGGAAGAGAAGCCCAAGTGTCACGACCTGGACGAGGTCGAGTCCTTCGTGCACAGCGGCGCCAAGATCGACGCGAACGACGCGCTAATCGCCTGGAACCTGTTCATCGACATCACAAACAGCGTGGGCGACGAGGTGTTCCGGAAGATCGACGAGGAGAGCCTCGCTCTTTACGATGCCCTCTTTCACGCCTCCGGGACGTTGCCCGGAGACAGCCATATTGATATAGAAGACGCAATCAGCGCGGACGATCTTCTCAAGCTTCGGTCCCTGCTTCGACAGGGCCTTCTGACGGCGCGACGTTATATCGAGCACATCGATTGATGATCCGGATTCGGATCCTCTGGGGCCCGGGAGGGGTGAAGCCTCTTGATCTCGACGATCACGGTCATCACCGGCGAGCGCTCTGTGGATCAGCAGGCAAGCCTGCACGGTCATAGTACGGATAACCGTGCAGGTCGCCATTTCAGTTGCGAGTCCGAGCTGAGAGGAAGCCTCGGTGCTCACATGAACGGCCCCGGAGAATAGGGGTCGTCCAGCGAAGTCGTGCGGCGGACGCCTCAGGTTCCAAGAGAGGCCCGGGCTCCGTGGCCCCCGAGGGCGACATGCTTATTCGAATGAGCGATCGCCCCATTTCTTGATTTTACTAAACTCGCTCCCGCCCCCCTTATCATAATTTCCTGGACCGTACTTCTCGTTGAGCAACCGCTCAGCGAACTCCTTCCCACTCTCGTCTTGGTACGGCCGATTTCCCTTAGCCCAGCCTGGCACATCCTTCGCGCCCTCTTTCCCGCTCACGTGCGCCTTGGTCTTCTTGAACGCCCTGGGCATTGCCTTGTTATGCACCAGGACATCTGTCGTGCCGACAGTGTACGTATGCGCGCCAGCGACCTCGAAGTTGTATACGACGCGCGGTCCTACCGCTGTCATGAGGGAAGAGACGATGAGTGGAGACGCATCGTCTGCGCGGACCAGCACGTCGCCCGGCAAGACGTCCTGCACCTCGACCCACCGTCCTCCGTCTGCGCACGTCGCCTGCTCCACGGGAAGCTCGGCGGGCAGACGCCGCCCCCAGAGCTGCTCGCCGGACAGCACGCAGAATGGATGGTTCCGCGTCGCCTGCACGAGCTCACCGCCGCCCTCCAGGAGCACCAGCTCGCCTGCCGTCTCGTGCACAAAAGTACGCTCGACTAGCGCCCAGCCCCAGGTGTCCGACGACGCATCGTACGACCACACCTCGTCGCCGACCTCAATATCATCGATCGAGACATGCCCCTCTGTCGTGCGAACCGGCGTACCTGCGGGGAAGCACGCGCGCGCGGCATCCTCCATGGCTTCTGCGCCGGCTCGCTCGCAGACGCCGGCGACCCTGGTCGCCTCCGCTGCGATGGCTCCCATCCCGGCGATGGCGACGCCCATCGCGAGGATGTCGGCGGGCGCGTCCGCCGTGTCCGACGGGGCGGCCATTCCCATCTCGAGTATGAAGAGGACCGCCATGCCAATCGCGACGAGCGGGTTGCGCCCGTCCATGTCGATGTAGTTGATGGGGTCGCTACCGCAATAGCCGTAGACGTTGGCATCACCGCCGCCGAACCCGAGCGGGTCCTTCGCCGTCCACCGTCCAGTCTCCGGGTCGTAGTCGCGCACCCCGAAGCGCACGAGCCCCGTCTCGCGATCGTAGAGCCCTCCCGCGAAGCCGAACGGCGTGAAGCCCGGGTTCGTGTCGAGGAGCACGCGTCCGAACTCGTCGAAGTCCATCCGCTGCGCCACCACGCCCGTCGCGACGTCCACCACGAGCCGCGGGCTGCCAAGGTGGTCCGTGAGGATGCGGTAGGTCGCGCCGCCCTTGAGCATCAGATCCGGCACGTTCCGCCCTCGCCCGTAGACGAAGCGCGCCACCACGCCGCCCGCGCCGTCGAGCTCTGCCACCGGCTGAAGGTCGCTCCGGTACAGGAATCCTTGGACGTTGATCCCGTTCCGCAGCTTCCAGATGCGGTGCCCCTCGCCATCGACAAGGTAGTCGATGTCGGTGCCATCCGGCAGCTCGACGTGCCGCAGGTTGCCGCCGACGTCGTAGGTGAAGGCCGTCGTCGCTCCCGCCACCGCGTCGATCATGCTCGTCCGGTCACCCGCCGGGCTCATCGCGTACGTCTTGGTTCCGTAGGTCAGGAGCCGGTCCTGGTCGTCGTAGGTGCCGCCCTCCGTACCCGCCGGCGATGTGCGCGCCAGCCGGTTGCCGTTCGCATCGTAGTCGTAGTGCGCGGTGAGCACGCCGTCACGGAACACGTCGGTGAGCCGCCCGGCGAGGTCGTACTCGTAGTCGTACGCGTGGGTCTGTCCCTGGATCGTCTCCGTCATCTGGTCGATGCGGCCCACGGCATCTTTGATATAGCTCACCTGGTAGAGCGCGGAGCCACCCGCCTGCACCACGTACGCTTGTATGGCGCCGGCGGCGTCGGGGGTCACGGTGTCGCTGACGACGCCGACGCTGCTCCCCGTGTACAGCCCGTTCTGAGGATGCCGGTGCAGCGTGAGTCCGCCGGCGTAGTTGAGGAAGCCATCCGCGTCATAACCGAAGCTCGTCGCCGTTGCGCCGATGACGGTCTCGCTGTTGACGCGGAAGTCGTTGTCGTACGTCCAGCTCACCGTGCTCGCGCCGCTCCCGAACCCGGTGCCCGACCACGTCCGGCTGGTCATCAGCACGCCGTCGTAGCCGAAGCCGAGCGAGATGCCCGATGGCCCCGTGAGGCTGTCGAGGTTGCCGGTCGTCGGATGATATGCGAGGCCGATGTTGCCCATCCCGAGCGGCAACGTCACCTGGCTGAGACGGCCGGTCGCAGGCTCCCGCGTGTAGACGCTGGCCGGCTCGCCGGGACGGGTCGAGCCGGTGAGCAGCTGATCCAGATCGTACGACCACGAGGTCGTCGTGGGGATGGATCCGGCGTCAGGAGCGATGTACTCGTCCAGCAGATCTGCCGGGGTATAGTTGAAGGTGTGCGCAGGCCGGTCCGGCGGAGTGATCGTATACACGCTCCCGCCAGGGTGATAGCTCAACCCGAGGATCTCCTCGTCGGGCCTCGTTATCTGGGTTGTCCTGCCGGCCGGATCATGGATGAAGTGCTGGGTGCGAAGCAACGGATCCGTCGCGCTCGCCAGCCACCCGTCCTCGTAGGTGTAGCTCCAGGTCCGCGATCCCTGGGACATCGTGTGCAGCCGGCCATCCGGGTAATAAGCGAAACCGACCGGCGAGATCCCGGGGAGCGCGATGCTGCTGGGTCGGCCCTGCGGCGTCAGCGTGGTCGTCACGCTTCGCCCTGACGGCAGCGTGGTGGCCACGGTGTTCGCGGCTTTGTTGAACACCTGGGTGAACTGCCGCCCGTTGACCGTGATCGTATCGGTCGCCGACGTGAGGCTGAACGAGTTATTGGGATCCGACAGGGTCACGGAGCGCGCCCCGGTGACCTGCCGCACCCTCCCGAGGGGCGTCGTGGTCGTCTCTTTGCTGAGGATGGGCGCCTGCATGCCGAAGCGCGGGTCTCCCTTGACCTCGATCTCGACCACGGTTCCATCGGGCGACGTGATCCTCCTGGTCCCGCTCGTGCTGATCTGCTCCACGGTGGAGAGGCCGTCCGATCCGGTGCGGGTGCGTCGCCTGTTTCCGTCGGGGAACGCCGCGACTTCGTACCCGCGGGTCAACCCCATCGCGGTCGTGATCGTGACACGGTAGCCGTTGTCCGTCTTGGTCCGCGTGAGCTCCTTGTAGCCGCTCGCCGGATTCTCGTCCCTGATGAGGCGTCCCTCCGCGTCGAACTCGAACTCGTGCAGCCGGCCGCGCGGGTCCTGGAGGGACTGGAGCAGGCCGCTGTCGGGGTAGTACAGGAGCGTCGTCGTCTCGTTCGCTGGATTCGTGACCGTCCAGAGGTAGCCCTCGGCGTCGTACGCGAGCGCGGTGGTCTGCCCGGTCGGCGCCACGATGGCCGTCGCGTCGCCGTTCGCGTCGCGCTCGACGGTCGTGACCTGCTGGTCGACATCGGTGATCGTGATCAGCCGCCCCGCGTCATCGTAGCCGAACTGGTAGCGCACGGTTCCGAGGAGCGCGTCGCGGGTGGCGAGGTGCCTCCCCCGCGGGTCGAAGATGTACACCTCGGTGCCGTCTTCGCTCGCGATGGCGATGTCGGCCGACGCGATCCCCGGGAGCGCCATGTCGACGCGGCCGATGACATTATCGTTGGGGCTTCGTTCGACGTACACCAGGCTGCCATCAGGAGCGACCGCCAAGTGGGCAGGACCCCGGAGCCAGACCGCGGTCGCTGGACCTCCGAAACCGCAAGGCAAGCCGGAGCATCCCGCGACGACAGGAGCGCGGTTGCCGAGGATCGTGGTGAGCACCCCAGTGGGCGTGACGCGCCGGATGAGCCTGACCGGGCGTGAGACCCCCGTGACCGGGTCCGTCGTGTACGATTGTGCGGAGAAGTACACGCTGCCGTCCGGTCCAACCGCCAACGCGTCGGGAATGCCGATCGAGGCCGAGATCGCATCGACGCCGTCATTCGATGTGCTCCTCCCGTCGGTACCCGCGATCGTGGTGATGATTCCGTTGCGATCGATCCGTCGGATCCGGTTGGCCGTCGACGAGGATCCGTTTCCCGATGTATCGATGACGTAGATGTCCCCATCCGGTCCGATCGCTATGTCCCTGATCCCGGTGAATTGAGCCTGGACAGCAGGGCCGCCGTCTCCGGAGGTGCCGGAGGTCGGGGTAGCCCATGTTCCTGCTATGGTCGTGATGATCCCGTCCGGTGCGACCTTGCGAATCTTCTTGGAGAATGCCAGGTACAGGCTGCCGTCGCTGGACACGGCCATGTCCAAGACAATGTTATTGTCGAGCGGGCCGGAAGTGGCGAGCGCGCCGTCAGGCACGAGCGTGCTCGTGGTGCCCGTGGCGCCGTTGCCCGCGGCGGTGCTGATGCTCCCGTCCGGGGAGACCTTCCGGATGCGGTTGTTGCCCCATTCGAATACATAGAGGCTGCCATCGGGCGCGAGCGCGATGTCTTCGGGAAAGAACAATCGCGCTTGCGTCGCAGGCTGGTTGTCTCCGTTGTATCCGAACTGCCCGTAGACGCCGGCAACCGTGGACACAAGCCCATCAGGCGTGATCTTTCGGACACGACTGCCGATACCCGACTCGGAATAGTAAATACTCCCGTCCGGACCGACGGCGACTCCGTCTGCCTCAGAGATCGGCACGGAGTCGGCGCGAACCCCCTCGGCGGTCGCGCTGCTCGCGGGTGGCGGTGGAGCGCCGGCCACGCGCTGGACGATGGAGACGATGTTATGGCCCGTGCGACGCCGGCCGTCTCCTTGGTAGAGCGTGGACGTGTTGGGATCGTAGACGTGATGAGCGCTCAAGCTGAAGCCGCCGAGGGCAGGCGAGCCGTTGGTCCAGGCACCGAGCGTGCTCTCCCAGCGCCGGCCGAGCGAGATCTCCTCCCGCGTGCGGCTCCCCGTGATCATCACGTCGGAGGGAAGCCCGAAGGACCGGGGCCCGCCGCCGCCGGAGCCGCCGCCGGAACCGCCGCCGCTCGACATGGTCACCTGCGCGGCCGGCACGAAGTAGAAGCCTTCGTAGACGTAGTCGATGTCGACCGTGACCGGCTGAACGCCGGTGAGCACGCGCCCGAACGCGTCCTCGCCGTCCCACTCGAACGTGTACTGCTGGTTCGGCGTGCAAGGGCAGTCGACGCTGAAATCGAACGTCCTGCCCGCCACGGTCACCTTGAACTCGATCCGCTCGAGGCGGGTCGGCACGGTCGACGTGGTCAGGGGGATCGCCAGGCGATAGAGCTCCCGGTTGCGCCCTGCGGTGCGATCGCTCTTGTAATGAAGGCCGAACGGCGTCCCGACGACGGGCAGGCGCTCACCGAGCGTCTGGCTCTCGCATTCGATGATGGAGCCGCACTCGACGCTCGGGTCGTCCGGGTCCGCGCCGCCGCTGCCGGAGCCGCTGCCGGAGCCGCCGCCCCCGGAGCCGCCGCCGCCGCCCGAGCCGCCGCCGCTGCCCGAGTCGCCGCCAGGACCGACCGGCGGCGGCCCGTCACCGGGAGCCGGGCC
Organism: Sorangium sp. So ce834; assembly: GCF_051521425.1. Taxonomy (NCBI): domain Bacteria; kingdom Pseudomonadati; phylum Myxococcota; order Polyangiales; family Polyangiaceae; genus Sorangium; species Sorangium sp. So ce834. The sequence goes on along the minus strand of NZ_CP150351.1, from coordinate 13,408,946 downwards.
GAACGGCCAGTTGCAGTCCCACGGCGTGAAATGCGTGATCAGGGACCGCCAGAGGGTCGTCCCCGCCGTGTACTGCGCGGCGAGCTGCCCGAGCTCCTCGGCGCTGATCCCCAGCGCGGCCAGCGCGCTCACGCCGTCGGCCGAGCCGTCACCGTCGGTGTCCACCGACGCTACCCCGCCGCTCACAGAGAGGATCTCGATCACGCGCCCGTCGGTCGACGGCACCCACGCCCCTTTCTGTGCGTCGTAGTAGCCCAGCGGCACGTGCATTCCGACCGGGAAGTCCAGGAAGTTCTCGACGTAGAACGGAATGGGCTTGTTGAACTCGACCTTCGTCGCCCCGGCGGCGACCGCCTCGTCGAGCCCGAGCTCCACCGCGTATGTGTACCCGGTGGTGGGCGGCAGGGTCCCCGGCATCGCCTCGGGACCGTTTGGCCCGACCGTGTACTCGGTCGCGCGCACATGCACCTCGGCCGGCAGCGCCACGGTCATCGTCGCGCCCGGCGGACCGTTCGGGTCCGGTACGGTCATCGTCCCCGTCGTGCCCGAGGGGAACAGCAGCGTCGCCTGGCGCGTGCCGCTCTCGTCCGACTGGACGCTCCCGCGCGCGACCTGCGCGCCAGCGGAGCTGCCCAGCGCGACGGGGGTCACCACCGGATCGCTCTCGATCAGGACCACGTCGGGCGCCTCGGACCAGCGCAGCCACTGGGTGCCCACCTGCCGCTGCACCGGCAGATAGCCGGCCTTCTCGTACTTCATCGTGAGCGGCTGGCCTCCCCGCACGACCAGCTCGAAGGCGCCGTCCGCGCGCGTGAGGACCTGACCGAAGCTCTCCGCGCTCCCCGCGCCGTGGTGCAGCACGCTCACCTTCACGCCCGAGATCGGGATACCTGCTCTCGTCGCGACCTTCCCCTTGACGACCGCGACCGAGGCCGGGGCGATCGTCGCGGTCACGCCGGTCTGCGGCGCGTTTGGCCCCTGATAGATGCAGCCCACCGCGTCGATGAGCCGCGTGGGCACGGTCGGGTCCAGCGTCGGACAGGCCACGTGCGTCACCGCGCCGGTCGTCGGATCGCATATGTCGATCGTGCTCGGATCGCTGTCGTCAGTCGGGATGGGCGTATGCAGGATGCCCAGCACCGGGTCGCAGGTATCGGTCGTGCACGCGTCGCCGTCGTCGAGCGTGCCGGTGCAGGTCGACTCGGTCGTGTAACAGACCTCCAGGCTCGGCCGCCGGCTGACCGTCGGCTCCTCGCTGCTCGGGAAGCTGGTGGTGAGGACCGGCGCCTCCTCCAGGAGCACGCCGTGGTTCGGGACGGCGCCCGCGAGCCACGCTGCGGTGAGCGAGGTCAGGTCGGCCGAGCGGATCCCGACGCCGGGCAGCGACTGGAACGACGCCGCGATCGCCGGGTCGAAGTCGCTCCCGTTCCCCAGGCTCTGCCAGGTCACCGTCGACTCGGTCCACGGCGAGAGGATCCGGTGGATGTTGATGGTGCTCGAGGTCGTGGTGTCCCGGAAGATCTGCTCGAGCCGCAGCGTCGCCGAGACGACGTTCGCCCCGGCGGGCACCGGCGAGAGATCGAAGCGCAGGACGGCGTGCCGCACGCCGAACTCGGCCAGGGTGCCCGTGCGGAGGAGCACGGTCGAATCGCTCCAGGTCGGGAAGGTCTCCCAGATGGTGGCGTCCTCCACCGCGCCGGCCATCCCGCGCTGGATCGTCACGCAGGTCGGGTCCTCGGAGCCCGCGGCGAGCTTCGCGGTGCCGTGAAGCTCCTCTCCCGGAGAGCCCGAGCTGCAGCCGGCGCCGAGCGCGATGGCGCTCATCAAGACGGCGTTTGCAAGAAGGAGATATCTTCGCCGGCACCTGCTCGGCGGCTCGAAGATCTCGAGCGCTCGAAGGGATGCTCGCCGAGGTCGTCTCGCGAGCAATCTAGCTGTTGTTTCAAAGTTCATTGCACCTCCGCGATCCGGAGCGCGTGCGTTACAGGAATGCAACATCCACGCGCCGGCCTCGCCTCGCGCCCGCGGTCGCCGAGGTCAATCACGCCTAGCCGCATTGACACGCGAGGCGCACACGAACGCCCTAAAAACATCCGGCGCTCAGCCAGGCAATCCACATACCGGCCGGCGTCCCTTCCCCCGCTCGGTCTCCGCGACGCTCGATCGTCGTTCGTCCCGGGCATGCGATCAGCAGGTGACCGCTATCACGGCAAAAATTCATGAGCTCGCGTGCCAGCGTGCCAGCGTGCCAGCGTGCCAGCGTGCCAGCGCGCGCATGATGGATCGGTCGCTATCGGAAGCCGAGCTCGTGATGTCGACTGCAATGGCTCGTCCCTGTGACCTCGACCGGACGAAACCGTCGCTCGCTGCCCCGCAAACGACACAGCGGATCCCCGACGGCGCGGGCTCTCGGCGTCTCACCAGACGGAGAGCACCGCGTCCAGCGTGGAGGCGCGCTCGCACCACGCGACGAATTCCCCTTCCTTCGGCTCTGTCACGACGACGATATAGTCCGACGCTGGTGACCACCGCCCCTGACGACCGCAGGAGCCGATCGGGTTCGACCCGCTGCTCTGGAGCGCGAACACGCCGAGCGCCGTGTCGCGCGACGGCCGCCCCCAGACGAACGTGGAGTCGCGTGCACCGGAATCGAGCACCAGTTGCCTGGACGCGGAGCCATCCATCTCCAGCCATACGACGAGCGTCTTGCCCGCCGCGTGGCTGCGGACGCTCACCGTCCTCCACATGAAGAAATAAGCCCACACCGCCGCGACCACAGCGGCAACGAGCAGGCTGCGCACGGCAGCTCGGCCGAGCGTGAAAGACCGCGATCCAGGGCTCATGCGCTTGCCACCAGGTTGCCGAGCTACTCGGTCACGGGCAGATCGTGGCCCTTGCGGACGAAGTAGGCGACGACGCGGTTGCCCAGCGGCTCGCCGACGCGCCGCACGGCGGCCCCGCCGATGCGGTCCCGCGGAACCGCATGGAAGAGCTCTTCCACCGGGACCTCCGCGTCGGCGGCGCTGGCCGTCACCTCCAGCTTGCAGAGCGTCGCGGCGCAGTCGGCGCGCCTCACCGAGAACGCCTCGAAGCGAGGCTCGCGCGCGAGCGCCAGGATCGCCGACTCCGTGTCGCGCGCCCAGACGTCGTCCCGCGTCTCCGCCCGGAAGGCAGCGTCGAGCCCTTCATAGTGTGCCTCGATGCGCGCCGCCTCCTCCGCAGCGGAGATGGGCTCTGGCGCCGCGCCCTCCGCCTCGGAGGTGCCTCCGTGCTCGGGTCGGTCGACGGCTCGACCTGGAGCCGCGGCCAGGCGACGTTCCCGCTTCAGCGCTCGCACCTCCTGCTCGAGCTGCGAGAGCTTCCGCTCGAGGCTCGCATTCCCTGAATCCACGCTCGGGGCGAGCTCTTCCCGTTTCGGGCGCTCGGCGCCTCTCACGAGCGCCAGGCCGCCCAGGACCGCGGCGCCCGAGAGCGCCGCTGCAAGTACCACCGCACCCACGCGCACGATCGCACCTCAGTCCGTCTGGTCGTTCTCGACGACCCGATACGAATAGATGCGGCTGTTCTGGGGTAGGAAACACGAGAAGAAGTAGTGGTCCCGGGCGGCCGTGCCGCTCGTCGGCGCGCTGAACGACAGCGTGACGTCTCCCGTTTGAGCGGCCGTGGTGTCGTCGAACATCACGCTGAGGCTCGTGCCGTCCCCGCTCATGGATATCCAATTACACAAGATGCCCTCGGTGGAGCTGGCGTCGTGTACCCGCATCGTGGCCGTGGGACCGTTGCTGGCCGAGACGCGATCGCGAACCACAGGGCAGACGGTGCGGATGGCGCTGGCGCTCGTGGTGTTCAGGAAGTAGTAGTTCAGCAGGCTGTAGGCATTGTTGCTGTGCGCTGCCGTGCAGTTGACTCCAGCGTAGTCCTTGATATCGGTCGCGAACGACGGAAGCGACGCGCAAAGCACGGCCAACCCCAAGAGACCCATCACCTTCCGGATACGAACCATAAAATCTCCTCGCCTTCACCGGCAGCCGAATCGTCCTCTACTCGGAGCGCGTGCATTACAAGCGAGCATGAGAAATGCACGCGCCGGTCTCGGATCGCGCCCCGCGCTCGCACGGGTCGACCACGCCTCGCCGCATCGACGCGCTACGCGCACGCACGCGACCCGAGAACACCTGACGCACGCGACCCAGCAAGCCACGTACCAGCCTGCACGCGTTCCCTCGCTCGGCATCAGCGATGCTGGATCATCAACCGTTCCGTGCAGGCGCTCAGCCGATTACCGTGCCACGGTGAGAGTTCACGGACGAGCGTGCCAGCGGTGCCAGCGTGTCAGCGTGTCAGCGTGTCAGCGTGCCAGCGCGCGCACGAAGGACCGTCCGTTGTCGGCAGCCAAGCTCGGGGTCGAACATGGAAGGTAGCGCGGGATGCGCGCGCTATCAGGATGCTCTGCGACGCAAAAGCATCCTGACCGAGCGCCCAGCAGCGGCATGGCAGGATGTGGAGCTGGTCGAGAAGGAGAAGGGCGCCCGTGGACGTGATCTCGGTCGTCGCGATCGCGACGCGACCCTCATGCGGAGCAAGCACGTTGGCATCGCAGCGCGCTACGCCGTCTCGGTCCGGGACAGGTGTGGCGGATTGCGGGCTAGCGGGCGCGCCGGCGCACCGAGGTCATCCGCCGCCCGGCGTGCGCGTGCCGCCCTGGGTGCCGCTGCCTCCCTGCGTGCCGCTGCCCGGTGTACCCTTCCCGCCTCCCTGGGTGCCGCTGCCGCCGTGAGTCCCGCTGCCGCCGTGGGTCCCGCTGCCGCCGTGGGTCCCGCTGCCGCCCGTCGTGCCGGTCCCGCCGCTCGGCGGCGCGAGAGAGCCGCCCCCGTAGGTGCCCGAGCCGCCCGGCGTCCCGCCGGTTCCGCCCGGCGTCCCGCCGGTTCCGCCCGGCGTCCCGCCGGTTCCGCCCGGCGTCCCAGTGCCGCTGCCCCACTCATGCGTGCCGCCCTGCGTGCCTGCCCCGCCATGGGCGCCTCCTCCCGGAGCTCCCATCTCCCCTCCAGGCGTCGTCTCCGTGCCGGGAGCTCCCATTCCCTCGGTACCGCCGGGGGTCTCTCCGCCGGTGTGCCCGGTCCCCGGCGAGGTCTGTTGTCCGCGCCCGTGGCTGCCCCCGCAAGCCATGAGCGGCACCGCGGCCACCACTACCAGAAACATGCTTCGCATGATGTGTCCCCCAGGTCGTCTGCGTTCGCGGCCCGTGCCGAGCCGCCGGCGATGCGGACGCGTCCATGCGCACGAGGCCCCCGAGGGTCCTGCGGCGTAGCGTCCCACCCTCGACATGCTGGAGCCGTATCCAGCCGCCGGGATCGAGACGCCGCCGGAACGGCGCATCGGGCCGCGCCCGATCGAGCACCGCTGCGCGCTCGGACGCAGACTGGCCTCCTCACGCCGGCCGGCGCTCGCGGGCGCGCTCGACGGCACGCGACCGCGCAGGCGGGCGCGTCGATGCTCGCGCGGCACAAGCACCCTCACGGCTCGACGCGGCGCGCCCGGCGCTTGCATGGGGCCACGACCACCTGTGACCGCGGCGCACGCCACGCCCGCGCGCGGCCGCTCGCAACACGGCGTGGGCATACGTGCAACGCGGGTGGGCGCAGAAGAAGGGGTGAGGCATGCGCGACAAGTTCCGGAATACGATCGTCGTGATCACGGGCGCATCGAGCGGCATCGGCCGCGCAACGGCGCTGGAGTTCGCCAGGCGCGGGGCCGCGGTGACGCTCGCTGCCAGACGGGAGCAGCCGCTGCGCGACCTCGCCGCCGAGTGCGAGCAGGCCGGGGGCAAGGCGCTCGTCGTGCCCGCCGACGTGACGAACGAGGCCGCCGTCCTGGAGATCGCGCGGCGCACCACCGAGGCCTTCGGCCGGATCGACGTGTGGGTCAACAACGCGGCGGTGACGCTCTTCGGCCTGTTCGAACAGACGCCCTCCGAGCCCTACCGGCGCGTCATCGAGACCAACCTGTTCGGCTACATCCACGGCGCCCGCGCCGCCCTGCCCCAGTTCCGGCGGCAGGGCAGCGGCGTGCTCATCAATGTCGGCTCGATGGTGTCGAGGCTGTCCGAGCCTTACGTCAGCGCCTACGTCGCCTCGAAGCACGCGATCCGCGGCCTGTCCCAGAGCCTGAGGCAGGAGCTCCAGGTGCTCCGAGCCCGCGACATCCACGTCTCCACCGTCCTGCCCGCGACGATCGACACGCCGTTCTTCCAGCACGCAGGCAACTACACGGGGCGCACGCCGAAGGCCATGCCCCCGGTGTATCCGCCAGAGCGCGTGGCGCGCGCCATCGTTCGTCTGGCGCGGGCGCCCCGGCGCGAGGTCTTCGTGGGCAGCGCGGCCCGGCAGCTGTCCTTGCTGTCGCTGGTGGCGCCGGGCCTCGCCGAGCGCCTGCTCGCGCGGAGCGTCGACCGGCTGCACCTGAAGCACGACCGCACGGCCTACGCGACGAACGGCAACCTGTTCACGCCGCTGCCCGAAGGGACCACCGTGAGCGGCGGATGGAAGCCGCGCGGCAAGAAGCGGCTCCTGCGCGCCGTGGTCGTCGGCCTCTCCGCCCTCGCGCCCGCCGTGCTGGGCCTCCTGTGGCTCCGCCCGAGGCTGCTCCCGTCGAGGTGACGGCGCGCCCCCGCCCCCGCGCCCTGGGCCGCCTGTCGCAAAACGACACACCCTCATCGCCGGCCGCGGGCGACACCGGCAGCTGGGCTCGCGGCCCCCACGGGATCTGCGCCGGCCTCGGTTGCGGAGCGGGGCGCCGGCTCTAGGTGCGTCGGAGGGGACATGTCTCCGAGCGACGAACAGGGCAGCTGGAACAGGCACGTCCTGGCGCGCCGGTTGCCATGGAATCCACCCGACAACCGTTGAGGGCAGCATGAAGGAACGAAAGAAGCTTGCAGGGAAGCGGATCGCGGCGCTCGTGGCGGACGGGTTCGAGCAGATCGAGCTGACCGTGCCGATGAAGGCGCTCCGCGCCGCGGGCGCGACGGTGGACGTCGTCTCGCTCCATCACGGCAAGATCCGCGGGATGAACCTCCACGAGCCCGGCGCGAGGGTGCGCGTGGACCGGACGCTCGGCGAGGCGGATCCGGCCGAGTACGACGGCTTGCTCCTGCCGGGAGGGTTCATCAACCCGGATCTCCTGCGCCAGAGCGAGGAGGCGCGCCGGTTCGTGCGCGCGTTCGACGACCTCCGGAAGCCGATCGCGACGATCTGCCACGGCCCCTGGGTGCTCGCGTCGGCGGAGCTCGTGCGCGGGCGGCAGCTCGCCTCATGGCCCGGCATCCGCGACGACATCGTGCACGCGGGCGGCGTCTGGCGCGACGAGGAGGTGGTGCGCGACGGCAACTGGCTGTCGAGCCGCGGGCCGCAGGATCTGCCCGCCTTCGTGCGCGAGATGCTCGATCTCTTCGCCGAGACCGCGCCGATCCACGCGGCGGCGTCGCCGCTGGCCGCCGAGTCGGCGCCGCCGCGCACGTCGCCCCCGCTCGCGGCGCTCAGCGCCACGGCGTTCCTGCCCGCGCCTTCCACGGCAAGGAAGTTCCTGAGCACCGCGGCCACGCTCGGGGTGGGCGGGCTGGCGGTGCTCGCGCTGCGCCGGGCGCTCGCGTGACGCGCGGGAGGCGGGGAGCCGGGCCGCCCGGCCCCCGGAGGGGGTGTTCGCCGGGCGGCGCGGGGGCCCCGCCGGACTCGCCTGGGACGTTTTCTCTCCGGCGCGCTGCGACCGTGTAGGTCACTCCACCGATCGGAAGAAGGTCGGGCGAGGAGAAGTTCGCTTCTTCCCCGGCGGAATGGACTATTATGTCCATCCCTATGGCCGAGGACAGCTACACGTTTGCGGGTTCGGAGCGTGCGCGAGAGCTGGAGCGCCTGCGGCGGATCGAGGGGTTCTTCGACCCCGGCAGCTGGCGCCTGCTCAAGGCGTCCGGGATGGGTCCCGGCTGGAGCTGCCTCGAGGTGGGAGCCGGCGCCGGGTCCATCGCCTCCTGGATGGCAGAGCGCGTCGGCCAGGAAGGCGAGGTGGTCGCGGTCGACCTCGATGTCGGGTTCATGGATGCTTCTCAGCTGCCGGGCGTCCGGATCATCGAAGGCGATATCCGCCAGCTCGACTTTCACGCCGCGCGCTTCGATCTGGTGCACGCCCGCTACGTGCTCGTCCACAGCGCCCATTTCCAGGATCTCCTCGACGCCATGCTCGCGGCGCTGAAGCCCGGCGGGCGCCTCGTGCTCGAGGAGCCCGACTTCACCGCGGCCAGGGGCGCGTCCGGCCCGGATATCGAGGCCTTCGATCGGGTGAATCAGTCGATCCTCGCGATGTTCCAGGCCGAGGGCAAGGACCCGGGGCTGGGCCTGCGCCTGCCCGCGATCCTCGCGTCGCGAGGGCTCGCCATCGAGGCCGTCGAGAACGAGGTGCCGCTGTGCCCGGGCGGCCACCCGCTGTCCGAGATCATGAGCCTCTCCGCCACCCAGCTCCAGGACAAGTACCTCGCGACCGGGCGGATCAGCGCGGAGGATCTCGCCGGATACGCCCGGTTCGCGGCCGACCCGGCGGCGTGGGGCATCTACTACGGCACCGTCGGCGTCGTGGCCCGCAAACCGGCCAAGTCCGCGGACTGACGCGCCGTTAGCGCGCCGTTCGCGCATCGTTCGCCGGGCGCACGCCGCCCGCGCGCGGATCTCCTCCAGGGAAGCATCGATGTCCGTCCCGCCGCCTCCGCCGCGGCTGGACATGGCACATCGCCGATCGCCCGACAGCGCCGCTCCCCTGCCCCTGGCGACCTCCCGTGACCACGCGGGCGCCGCCGCCCGGGCAGCGCCCTCGTCCGTTCAGCCACATCGAGAGGTGGCACCCGCGCGCCGGTCCGTCGCGCGACGCCGACGATTCAGCCGATCCTGTGCGCTCGTGAGCATCATCGATTTGATGGCTTTCGCGCTTGCATATCCCCAGAGCCGTTCAAGATAGGTGACGGGGCGGGCCAGGCATCACCGCCAAGCGCTCAAGCGCCGGCGCCGCTTCCGTCATTGACATGGGGGGGAAGTATGAAGTTTCGAATCGACTCTCTTCGTTTTGCATCGATTGCAGCCCTGGCGCTCGTGGGGACCAGCGCCTGCTCCGTCGCTGCGGGAGACGACGGCCTCGCAGCGGCGGACCAGGACAGCGCGGAAGAGGCGGTCGAATCCGCGTCGCAGGCCTTCACGCTCTCGGTCCCGGAGCTCGCCTCGGTGTTCGACGCCTTCGACGCGCTCCAGATCGCAGAGGCGCAGATCGCCCTGACCCGCGCGACCGACGCGTACGTCCTCGAGCTCGCCCAGGAGCTGCTCAATCACCACACCGCCGCGAACCAGCAGCTCCTGGCCGCGCTCGGGCAGCTGGGCGTGACGCCGGCCGACAACGCGATCAGCCGGGCGCTGGTCGAGCAGGGCGCGTCGGATGGACAGATGCTCGAAGGGCTCAGCGGCCGCACCTTCGACTGGACGTACGTCAACCTCCAGATCGTCCGGCACCAGGAGTTCCTGGCCCATCTCAAGGAGCAGATCGCCTTCGTCGGACCCGAGCTGCACCCGGGGATCTCCCACCTCATCCCCGGTATCCGGGAGGCCACGTCGCGGCACCTCTCGTTCGCCATGTCGCTCGTCTCGCTCCTCGGTACCCCGTACGTCTCGGAGAACGGCAATCCGCCGCGCTCGCCGTACTACGGCAACGGCGCCCCGTATTACGGCAACACGCCGTATTACGGCGGCGGCGCCCCGTATTACGGCAACGGCGCGCCGTCCTACGGCAACGGCGCGCCGTCCTACGGCCCCGTCTACTACGGCCCCAACGGGCCTTACATGCCGGCCTACCCGCCCTACGGCGGTTACGGGCGCAGCGCGTCGTTCGGCTCCGGCACGAGCAGCCCGTATCCCCCGTCTCCCGGCGATCGCCCGTGAGCCGTCGCAGGGCGCCGGCGCCGCCCGCGCCGGACGCCCTCTGACGAGCTGCGGCGCCGACCGGACCGCCGCTCCGTCGAGGAGACGGGCGCGGCGCGCTACAGCCGGCGCCGCGCCCGGCCGCGGTCCGGGATGACGCCGTGGATCTCCGCCTCGGTGAAGCCGGCGGCCTTGTAGAGGCGCTTCAGGTGCACGAGCTCGATGTGCGCGCTCTTCGCCACCGCGGCGCGGATGCGATCGAGCACGCTCAGCCGCTCGAGCGGGAGCCGGGTCGCCTCGACCGTCGAGCGCAGCGCCGCGGCCGCCGATTTCACCTCGGCCGCCGCCGCCTGCGCCTTGTCCAGGCTGAGCTTGGGGTGGATCCCCGAGCCGAGCAGCTGCGCGAGCACCTCCAGCCGATCCGGCTGCCCCGTGATGTCGCCGTCCTCGTAGTCGGCGAAATACGCCGCGCCGCCGGGGAACAGGATCGACAGCGCAGGATCCGCGGAGGGGCGGCCCACGGCGTTCCAGACGTCGTCGGCGACCTTGCCGAGCGCGTCGTCGGCGCGCGCGGACTCGGCCTCCACCTTGGCGAGCAGCGGCTCCGCCTCGGACCGCGCGGCGTTGCGCTGGGCCTCGACGCCGTCGAAGAGCGTCAGCACGGGCACGAGCCGCTGCTCGGCGAGCTCCCGGAGGGACCCCCCCTTCGCAGAAGCGCTCTGGAGCGTCGCGCGCACGTCACCGATGATGTCGTCCGCCGGCGCATCCTTGCGAATCACCTCGCCCATGATGTCGATCCTCCTCTGGCCTCACGAGGCGCCAAGGCTGCGGAGTCCAGCGAAGCACGACCCGCGAACGCCCCCCGTCGGCGCTGTCACCTCGGGCACCATAACGGACCATCGCCCGCCCGATCAACCGGATCGCAGCCCGCCGACGCCGGCCCGACGTGGGCCTCCGGGGCGCGTCGCTGGTACACTCCGGCCGTGCACCCCGGCCCGCTGTCGCTCACGGCCCTGCTCGCCTTCCCGCTCGCCTTCCCGCTCACCGCCCACGCCGGTCAGGCGGGCGGCGAGCTCGTCGCAGCGGCGGCGGCGGCGGGGCGGCCGCCCGAGTGCTCGGCGCGGTCCAGCCGGGCCATCGCGCGGGGCCCCACGGTCTGGGAGCGCGCGCGCGCGCCGGAGCTCCCGCGCTACTGCGACCTGCTCGCGCGCGGCCAGGCGCAGCTCGGCAGCAACCCGGAGGCCGCGCGCGAGGCGGCGCACCTCGCCGACCAGCTCCTCCCGGGGCACGCCGCGCCGCAGGTGCTGCTCGCCCGCGCCGCGCTCGCCCTCGGCTCCCCCGAGGACGCGGGGCGCGCCTTCGATCGCGCGCGGGGCATCGACCCGCGCAGCGTCGAGGATCCGCACACGATGCACGATCTCGCCCGGTCGCTCGCCCGCACCGGCAAGCGCGACGAGGCGATCGCCATCTACCGCGCGCTCGTCCCGCGCATCGACCTGCTCGGCACCGCCGATCAGCGCGCGCTCGTGCTGCTCGAGGCGGCGCACCTCTCCATGGCCGCCGCCGGCGCGGCCGCGAAGCCGCCGTCCGGCGCGGCCGCGGGGGGCGCCCGCGGCGACCTCGACGAGGCGATCGCCTACCTGCGCGAGGCGCGCCAGCGCGCGCAGACGCAGCTCGCCCGCGACGTCACGCTGTCGCTCGCGCTCGCGCTGGACCGCGCCGGCGACAAGGCCCAGGCCGACGCCGCGCTCGAGGGTGAGGCGGCCGACGCGGGCGCCGGGGGCGACCCCCGCGCCCAGGCGGCCGCGCGCGCCCGCGCCGAGGCCGCCCGCGCCCGCGCGGCCGACCACCGCGCCGAGGCGGCGGCGCGGGCGCGCGCGGCCGACCAGCACGCCGGCGCGGCCGCCCGCGAGCACGCCGCCGACGATCTCGCCAGCGCGACGGCGCGCCTGCGCACCGTCGGCTACCTCGCGGTCCCGGAGGACAGGCTCGCCCTCGAGGCGCTCGCGCTGGAGCGGACCATGGCGGCCGCGGCGATCGCGCGCTGGGAGGCGTACCTGTCGGGCGCCGGCGGCCAGGGGCCGTGGGCCGGGGCGGCGCGCGCGCGCCTCGACGCGCTCCGGAGAGGCGCCGGCGGCGGGGGCCAGCGGCCCGCGCGCGCCGCGGCGACGGGGGCGGCCGGGCGCGCGATGGCCCCCGCGCCCGGCCCGGGCGCAGGGGGCGCGCGATGAGCCAGGGGCCGCGCCTGCGCCGGCGGCCTCGCTCGCCCCGGCGGGCCCGCCTGCCCGGCGTCGCGGCGCTCCTCGCGCTCGCGCTCGCGGCGGCGCCCCTCCGCGCGGCGCCGACCGTCTGGTCCCGCGCGCTGGATCCCGCGGCCGACGAGCGCGCTGCGCTCATCTCCCAGGCCGACGCGCTCCTCGCCCGGTACGACCGGCTCCGGCGCTCGCCGCTCCTCGAGCGGGTCGATGAGATCGGCCCGCTCTGGCTGCGCGAGGCGCGCACCCTGTACGAGCGCGCCGGCGCGCCGACCTCGCGCGATCCGTCGGTGCGGCTGCGCTACGCCGACATCCTGGAGCACCTCGGCGACGTGGAGGGCGCGGTCGCGACGCTCGAGGGGCTCTTGCGCGCCCAGCCGCCGGCGCCCTCCCGGGCCGACGCGTGGCACGCGCTCGCGGTCTGCTATGCGCGGCTCGGCAGGTACACCGAGGAGATCAAGGCGTACGACGAGGCGCTCGCGCTCGAGCCGCACGCCGCGTCGCGGGCGCTCTTGCTGGCCAACCAGGCCGAGGCGTACATGGCGCTCGGCGACATCACCGCCGCGGTCGAGGGCTACCGCGCGGCGCTCTCGACGCTCGGGTCGCTCGACATGTTCCGCTACGGCGTGACCACGCTCTGGGGGCTCGCCGTGGCGCTCGACCGGTCGGGCGACCTGGAGGGCGCCGTCGAGCACATCCGGCTCGCGAGGACCTACGACCGGAACGACCAGCAGATCAACGGCGCCGGCTGGTTCTACGTGCCCCCGTACGACGAGGCCTGGTACGCCGCGCTCGGCCACTGGGCCGCGGCGCGGAGCGCCGAGCTCGGCGCCGCGCGCGCGGAGGCCTACCTGCAGGCCGTGGCTGCGTGGGAGTCGTACATCGCGCGCGCCCCCGGGAACGACCACTGGGTGGCGCTGGCCAAGGCGCGGCGCGCGCAGTGCGATCGGGAGCGGGAGCAGACGATGAAGCGCCTGCGCAAGCCCGCGCCCGCGGCGCCGCTGCGGCGCTGACCCGCGGCGCTGTGCTGGGCGGCGCGCCGCGGTCCGGTCGCGCTCGCGCCGCGCTTCCGGCCGCCCCCGCAGGTGCTTCCGGGAGTTCCTGCACGTCGCCTCCGGTCGCGCTCCGATCGCACCGCAGCGGACGCGCGTCGCGCCGCGGCGGGATGCGAGGACGCCCCTTTACGACCCCGCCCGGCGGGTTCACCTTAGCGTGGTCGCCCTCGCGCGCGGGGGCGGCGCCGGCCAGCTCACCCCGAACGGAGATCCGTCGAGATGCGCGACTCGGTGTTCAATGAGCCCGTGCTCTGGTCCGGACGCCCCAAGGTCGTCGCGACGCCGCTGCTCTACGTCGTGGGCGCGACGGTCTGCGGCGTGACCTCCGCGATCAGCACGGCGTCCGCCATCGTCGTGAGCAAGGCGCTCGGCGCGTCGCCGACCCAGCTGCTCGCCTTCGCGGCCTGGATGGCGAGCCTGGCGGTGGCGTTCAGCTACCTGCCGCGCTGGTGGCGCTCGGAGCTCGAGTACCTGCTCACCGACCGGCACATCGTGGTGCAGCGCGGGAAGCTCCGGCGCTCCATCGAGCGGCGGTCGATCAGCTACGCGCGCATCCACTGGCACCCGAAGCACCCCGGCGTGGGCGACCTCGAGCTCGTGAGGGCGGTGCCCACGGGCGCCCTCCGGCGGCGGCTGTCGATCGTGCTCAACGGCGTCGTGGCCCCGGATCGCGTCTGGGCCATCCTGCGGGGCGTCGTCCCCTCGGCGCCCGCGGGCGACGGTCACCGGCTGCTCTCGCAGCGCCTCGACGAGGGCGAGCGGGTGCTCTGGTCGGCGCACCCGGCCGACGGCTGGCACAAGTGGCTCCCGAACGGCCTGCGCGGGGTCGGCTCGGTGCTGCTCGGCGTGCTCCTCGGCGGCTTCGCCGTGGTCACGGCGGTGCACGCCGTGCGGAGCATCCGCATCGTGACCGCGGCGGGCATGGATCCGGAGAGCGTCTCGTTCGTGGCGCTCGTCGCCTCGCTCTCGCTCACGATCGTGCTGCTCGTCGCCGCGGGCGCGGCGATGCTCTACATGTCGGTGGTGCGCCCGGCGCGGCTCGCGGCGCGGACGCGGTACCTCATCACCGACCGGCGCGTGCTCATCCAGCGGGGCGACGAGGAGCTGCACCTCGATCGCTCGCGCATCGTCGACGTGATCGACGCGCCGGGCGCCGGGGGCCTCCGCGACGTGTTCCTCGTGCTCGACGGCCCCCGCGCCCGCGCCGTGGCGGCGAGCGGCGCCTTCGGCGAGGCCCCGGGCGCCGGCCTCCAGCCGGTGCTGCACCGGGTCACGGACGTGGAGTCGGTGCGGCAGATCTTGCGGCCGGCGTAGCGCCCGCCTCGGCGCCAGCGCGCGCCGGCGAGCGCGATCAGCGGCGCGTGACCCGGGCCTCCAGATCGCGCACGCGCGCCTCGAGCTCGCGCACGCGCGCCTCGGCGGCGGCGCGGGCGCGCTGCTCGGCGACGCGGGCGCGCTGCTCCTGGGCGCGCGCCTCGCCCTCGGCGCGGAGGGCCTCCTCCTCGGCGGGCACGAGATCGGTCGCGCGGGAGGTCCGCGCGACGCGCAACGTCGGGTGCGGGCCGTCCTTCAGCACGACGACGTGCGCGTCGAACGCCTCGATCCAGAGGGGATCGGCGCCGGCGTGGACGCGCAGGTAGGTGCCGTCCGGATCGCGGCGGTAGAGCTGGAGCGGCACCCGCTCCTCGGAGAGCGGCGCGCGGGCCGAGGCCGCCTCGGGATCGAAGAGCAGCAGCTCGGGGCAGCCGAGCTGCCAGTACTTGGCCGGCGCGACCTCGTACGCCCGGCGATAGTCGCCCGTGACGATCTCCAGCGCGAACCGCGGCGGGCGGTGGCCCGGCAGCCACGTCTGCCACTGCCGCGGCAGCGGCGGCAACGGGCGGTGATCGAGGACGTAGAGGTCGGGCATGACGCGCACCAGCGGCTCGGCCCGCACCCAGGCGAAGGCGTGGTCGGTGCCGGCGTACCAGTCGACCCACCCGCGCTCGCGCGCGAGCTGCGCGAGCACCGAGAGCAGCAGGCGGACGATCCCGGACCGCTCGGCCTTGCCGTGACGCTCGGCGTCGTCGGGCAGGTACCAGCCGGACCAGTCGATCGCGGCGCTGGCCTCCTCGGGCGACAGATCGCGGAGCACGAGCGCGCGGGGCGGCCGCCGGGGGCTGAGCGGGTACCCGATGCGGTTCGGCGAGGCCACGCGGGGAAACTAGCACCCCGGCACGTCCCGCGGGAACGCAGCGGCGCGCCGGATGCGCCGGATGCGCCGGATGCGCCGGCGTCGCCGGATGCGGACGCCTCACGACCACCGGCGCGCTCCGCCGGGCGCCTCGTCGGGCGACATGCGCCGCCCGCGGAGCGCCCCCTGCGCGCCCTCATCAGGCGACATGTACCCGCGACTCGCTTGACAGGGGAAAAGGTTTCATGTCTTCCTACCTGCCCAGAGCTTTCTTTACATCCTTCACGCCGGGAAGCGCGTCGCGCTGAGCGATCTCGCGATCTGCGGTTGGCCCCCGCTGGAGCCCAGCGCGACGAAACAGCAGCACCACGGTGATCGCGCAACCATCGCGGCTGCCCGGATCCGGGCGCGCCGAGCCGCGTGGTCGTCCGGGCGAATCGAGCCCTGAGCGCGCGCACGGAGGAACTTAAAATGAGAACCTTACAACATCGGATCGAGACTCTATTTGTCGGCGTCGGCGCTGCCTTCATCGGCGCTGCCTTCGTGGTCGCCTGCTCGTCAGGTCCGGGTGGCTCCCCGCAGCAGGGCCAGGGCACCGGCGGCTCGGGCGGGGCGCCGGACGAGTTCGGCGCGGGGACGGGGAACATCTTCGACGTGGGCAGCGGCGGCCCCGTCGAGCCGCCCCCCTGCGAGGTCTGCGAGGACTTCCCCGCGGCCCCGGTGCTCGACGACGCCGGGACGCCGCCGCCGGCCAACGCGCCCGAGCTGTTCGGCGCCCCGGGCAGCGGCGCGCCGGGCGGGCCGTGCCTCGCCGAGCCGGAGATCGGGGCGCTCTTCCCGAACAACTGGCTGCGGCCGAGGTTCCGGTGGACCGCGCCCGAGGGGCAGGACCTGTTCGAGATCCGCGTGCACGCCGACCGGGAGAAGAACGACCTGGTCGTCTACACGACGAACCGAGAGTGGAAGATGCCCAAGGACATGTGGGAGAAGCTGGCGTCGCATGTCCGGAACGAGCCGATCACCCTCACGATCCGCTCGGTGTCGACGAGCGCGCCGGGCGCGCCGCTCCTCGGCACCTCCGGGCCGATCACCATCGCGCCGGCGCCGGCCGGCGGCAGCATGGTGTACTGGGCGGCAATCGGCGAAGGGCCCGCGGACGCGTGGCTGGCCGGGTTCGGGGTGGGCGAGGAGGGCGTCGTCGACGCGCTCAAGGTCGAGCAAGTGCAGCAGGGCGGCCGCAGGACCGAGAACGGCGGCCTCCGGAACGACGGCGCGGTGAGGTGCATCGGGTGCCACACGTCGACGCCCGACGGCGAGTCCGTCATCTTCACGGATCACTGGCCGTGGGGGCTCGCCATCGCCTCCGTGCAGAAGGACTCCGTGGGCGAGGTCCCCTCGTACGTCACGCCGGGCGGCTCCGAGGCGATGAGCCAGGCCTGGCTCGGCGCGCCCAGGATGTCGCCGGCGCACTTCTCCCCGGG
Organism: Sorangium sp. So ce834; assembly: GCF_051521425.1. NCBI lineage: Bacteria > Pseudomonadati > Myxococcota > Polyangiales > Polyangiaceae > Sorangium > Sorangium sp. So ce834. The sequence goes on along the minus strand of NZ_CP150351.1, from coordinate 13,392,038 downwards.
AGACCGGATCGTCGTCACCTCCTATGGCCGGGATCGCGGCACGGTCTGGGACGGCCAGTCGTACAGCGCCATGCCGAACGCGCGCCTCGCGTGGTTCGACCTGGAGTCGCCGGTGCCGACCTACCCGCTCGACGCCAACCCCAACCTGGTCAAGGAAGAGATGGCGGCCGCGGAGGGGACCGCATACGGCTTCATCGCGCGCGAGGGCGACACGCGCGGAGCGCTGATGCCGGACTGGAGCCACGACGGCGACACCATCGTTTACGTGTCCACCGACGCCGGCAAGGACGGGCGGATCGCCGCCGGGGCCGGGGATCTCTACACGGTGCCTTACAACGACCGGCAGGGCGGCGCGGCGACGCCGCTAGAGGGCGCCGCGGAGCCGGCGTTCAACGAGTATTACCCGGCCTTCTCGCCCGACGACCGGCTGATCGCGTTCAACCGGACGCCGAGCCCGGGGGAGATGTACTATAACCCCGCGTCCGACATCTACGTGATCCCCGCGGCCGGCGGCGCGGCGACGCGGCTCGCGGCCAACGACCCGCCGGCCTGCGTCGGCGTCACGAGCCCGGGAATCCACAACAGCTGGCCCAGGTGGTCGCCGGAGGCCACGACCGTCGACGGCAAGACCTATTACTGGGTCATCTTCTCGTCGTCCCGCGACGGCTACACCCTCCAGAAGGACCCGCAGAAGAAGGCGTCCCAGCTCTACGTGACCGGCGTCGTCGTGGAGGGCACGACGGTGCACACGTACCCGTCGATCTATCTCTGGAACCAGACCAGGAACACGAGCAACCACACGCCCGCATGGGACGTGTTCAAGATCCCCCCCGCGCCCGTCCCCCTCTGACGCCGCGCGCAGGCATCCCCGCCGGGAGAGCGAGCCCCCGCCGCCCTCGGACACATGCCCCGCACGGCGCGTCCGTCCGGGCCCAATGAACATCCGCCTCATCGCGTGTTGGCGGAAATAGCCAGTTACGCCACCCACCCATGGCACACGTGTGCCAGGCGGCCCCCGCCAGCGCATGCATGTCGTGCTTCCCGCGGCGGGGCGGGCCGTGCGCGCGCGAGAATCGCCGCGTTTCGCGGTGAACCGCGCGAGCGAGCGGCTGGCGCGGGCCTTGCGACGCCGGCGGGCACCATGCGAACCCACCGCGCCCATTCCTCCCTCTGGCTTCTCCTAGCAACAGGCCTCCTCGCCGTCGGATGCGTCACGGAGCCCTCGTCCCCCGGACCCGATGAGAGCGCGTCGCAGCGCGCGGCGCTCCACCGGGCCCAGTCGTGCGACGACCTCGAAGCGCTGCTGAAGCAGGACGCGCTCGCCAAGATGAACGCCCAGATCGACGCCATGATCGCGAGCTACGGGGCGATCGGCGACGGCCGCGGCATCGGCTTCGGCGGCCCCGGCGTCGCCCTGCCCGGGGGGGCCGCGGACCCCACCGGCGTACCTTCCCCGACGCCGCCCCAGACCAACAGCCCCGAGGACTCGGCGGCGGGCGGCGAGAGCGATGCCCCGACCCACTCGGACACGAACACCCAGGTCGCCGGCGTCGATGAGGCCGATATCGTCAAGACCGACGGGAACAACATCTATATCCTGCACGACCAGAGCTTCTACACGCTGACCGCGTGGCCGGCGTCGTCGCTCGCGGTGGGCAGCTCGCTCGCGATCGAGGGCAGCCCGATCGAGATGTTCGTGGCAGGCGACAAGGCCGTCATCTATTCGTCGGTCAACGGGGCCTCGATCTACGAGAAGGCGGGCGTCGAGCCGCGGCCGGGATACTACGACTACAGGATCGACATCGGCATCGCCCTGCCCGGAGGCGCCGGCGCGCCCACCGTCACGCCGGGCAGCGGGCCGGCGCAGGACGATGCGCCGGCCCCCCCGGAGGGCTCCGGCACGCCGCCCAACGCGGGAGACGCCGGCGCGCCGCCGCCCAACCCGGGAGACGCCGACCCGCCGCCGGATGCCGACGACAGGCCCGCGGAGCCGCCGCCGGACGGCGACTCCGAGCCCACGCCGGCGGACGGCGCCCCGTCCCCCGATGAGCCGGTGACCGACGCGGCCCCGCCGCCCGACGTCTACGCCCCGCTCACCAAGCTCACCGTCCTGAGCCTCGCGGGCGGCGCCCCCAGCGTGGCCAGGGAGCTCTACTTCGAGGGCGGCTACGCCTCGGCGCGGCGCGCGGGCGAGGACGTCCGCACGGTGCTGACCGGCGGCGCCCACGGCCCCGCGCTCAGCTACTGGCCCACCGACCTCACCGCCTTCCCCGAGACCGCCGAGGCGTGGACCGCGGCGTTCGAGCAGCTCCGCGCCGAGAACACGGCGATCATCGAGGGGTCGTCGCTGTCGGCGTGGCTGCCGTACCGCTTCGAGAAGGAGGGGGAGACGGTCACGGAGCTCGGCGCGAGCTGCGCGGACTTCTACATCCCCGAGGCGGGCACGACGTCGTACGGCCTGACGCAGATCGAGTCGATCGACCTCGACGACCTCGACGAGGCGCCGGCGTCGACCTCGATCATCGGCGCGACCGACACCGTGTATTCGAGCCACGACGCCCTCTATGTCGCCGCGCGCGGCTGGCAGCAGCCGACGGCGCCCAGCGCGGTGAACGCGAGCACGGACGTCACGCACCTGCACAAGTTCGATCTGGTCGCCGACCCGAGCCAGCCCCGGTACGTCGCGTCGGGCTCGGTGCCCGGCCACATCCTCAACCAGTTCTCGCTCGACGAGCACAACGGCAAGCTCCGCGTCTCGACGACCGCCATGGTGCCCGGGACCGAGCGGTGGACGACCCGCAACGGCGTGTTCGTCCTCGAGGCGCAAGGGACCGAGCTGGCGCGCATCGGCGCCATCACCGACCTGGCCCCGGGCGAGCAGATCCGCTCGACCCGGTTCATCGGGGATCGCGGCTACGTGGTGACGTTCCTCCGGGTCGACCCGCTGTTCGTGCTCGATCTCTCCGACCCCGCGTCGCCCTCCGTCGCGGGCGAGCTCAAGATCCCCGGCTTCAGCGAGTACATGCACCCGCTCGACGACGGGCACCTGCTGGCGATCGGCAGGGACGGAGACGAGAGCGGCAGGGTGACCGGCCTGTCGCTGCAGATCTTCGACGTCACGAACCCGTCGGCGCCGGCGCTCCTGCACAAGGAGTCTCTCGATGGGGACTACGCGTTCTCCGAGGCCGAGTACAACCACAAGGCGTTCACGTACTACGATGAGCGCGACGTGCTCGCCTTCCCGGTCGTGAGCTACGACCGGGAGACCGGCGCGGTCGCGAGCGCGCTGGAGCTCTTCAACGTCGATATCGCCGGAGGGTTCAGCCACCTCGGCGCGGTCGACCACAGCGGCTTCTTCAGCGCGACGTCGGGGTGCTACTACTACGGCGGCGCCGACGTGAAGCGCGGCCTGTTCATCGAGGACTACGTCTACTCGATCTCGTACGGCGGCGTGCTCGTGAACGCGCTCGACGACCTCGCGACGCCGGTGGCGTCGCTGCCCCTGCCCGCCCCGACCTCGTGGGGGTACGGCTGCGACGGCAACGTCACCGAGCCCGCGCCGGGCGAGCCCGTGCCGACGCCGGGTCCGCGCGGCGAGGAGTAGCGCCGCGCCGCGGAGCGCAGGCCGCGGCGCCCCGCCCCTCGAACGGGGGCGCCGCGGCGGCGCCGCGGCGCTCAGGCCCCTTGCCGGGGCGCCTCCCACGGGTGATCCGGGTAGAACTCCCGCATGAGCCGCGCGGTGTACGCGACGAGGTTCGCGAAGCCCTCGGCCCTGCGCCGGAGCGGCGAGTCGAAGAACGGCGTGAGGATGCCGGCCAGCGCCGCGAAGGCCGTCGCGTCGACGCCCGCGGGGCGCCCGCCGAACAGGTACGACCTGTCCCCGAGCAGCGCCGAGAGCGCGGTCAGGGAGCGCACGCCGAGCGCGACGATCTCCTCGTCCGAGTGCCGCGCGACGCCGAGCGCGCGGTAGTTCTCGCGGACGCGCGCGAGGAGCTCCTCGCGCAGCTTCGGGCGCATCTCCTCCGGCGCGCCGTCGACGAAATGCGCCGGGCCCTTCTCGAAGTTCTCCGGGATGAGCCAGCGCGCGTACCCCGAGGTCGCGACGAAATGGTTCTCGAGCATGCGCTCGATGGCCCACGCCTCGGCGCGCTGCCGGGCGTCGAGGCCCGCGTCGAGATCCTTGCCGTACTTCCGCTCGAGGTGCTCGCGGATGAAGTGCGAGTCGGCGATGCGCGCGCCGTCGTCGTCGATGAAGGGGAGCTGCCCCTTCGGCGACAGGTCAGGCCGCGCGCGCTCCTTCCTGTAGGGCAGGCCGAGGAGCTTGAGCTGGACCTCGGTCTTCGTCACATAGGGGCTTGCTTCCGGCAAGCCGAACGTGGGGCCGAAGCCGTAGAGCGTGATCATGGGAATCTCCTGGAGCTTGGGTCCGCCGTGGACCTCGCTTGATGTAGACCCGCCCTGCTGACAACCTGGTGTCAGCATCCTCGTGCGGCGCGCCGATCGACTGTTCCAGATCCTTCAGATCCTGCGCCGGCAGCGGGCGCCGGTCACCGCGGCGGCGCTCGCCGAGGAGCTCGAGACGTCGAAGCGGACGGTGTACCGCGACGTGGCGGATCTCCTCGCCCAGCGCGTCCCGATCCGGGGCGAGGCCGGCACCGGCTACGTGCTCGAGCGCGGCTTCGACATGCCGCCGCTGATGCTCACGCCCGACGAGATCGAGGTCGCGGTCCTCGGCGCGCAGTGGGTCGCCCACCGCGGGGACGCCGCCCTGCGGAGGGCGGCGCAGGACCTCATCGCGAAGATCGCCGCGACGGTCCCCGAGCGGCTGCGCCCGCTCGTGCTCGATCCGGTGACGGGCACGCCCCCCGCGCTGGACCAGGTCCCCGACGCGCTCGACCTGGCCGAGGTGCGCGCGTCGATCCGCGCCGGCACGAAGATCTCGCTCCGCTACCGCGACGAGGCGGGCCGCGAGAGCGAGCGCGTCGTGTGGCCCGTCGTGGTGGGGTACCGCGAGTCGACGCGCCTGCTCGTGGCGTGGTGCGAGCTCCGCCAGGACTTCCGCTCCTTTCGCACCGATCGCGTGGTCGGCGCCACGTTCCTGCCGGAGCGCTACGGCGAGAAGCCGAGCGCGCTGCGCGCGCGGTGGCGCGCGACCCTGCCCGCGCGCGGCGAGCCGCGGAAGCGCGCGTAGCCTCGCCCGCCCGCTCAGCGCCCGAGCTTCGCGAGGAATGCGTCGCGGCCGCCCCGCCCCGCGAGCGGCCCGCCGCCGAAGTCGAGGACGCCGTCGAAGTAGCCGGTGAGGAGGACGTCCCCGCCCGGGTCGAACGCGACGTCCGTGGGCGTCTGGCTCTGCGCGTCGCCGAAGCGATCGCCCCACAGGGCGCGGCCGTCGGCGTCGAGCTCGACGAGGAAGACGTCCTCCTGCCCCGCGCTCTCGAGCCGCCCGCACGCGAGCTCGAGCGCGCCGCGGAAGAACCCGCCGACCGCCACGTTGCCGTCGGCGTCGGCGGCGATCGCCGTGCCGTCCTGCCGGAGCGCGCCGCCGAGGCGGCGGCTCCAGACGTGATGGCCCCTCGGGTCGAGCTTCAGGACGAACGCGTCGTTGTCGCCCGCGCTGCGGCGCGGTCCGCCGCCGAAATCGACGCTGCCGGTGAAGCCCCCGGTCACGAGGACGTTGCCCCACGGATCCACCGCGACGGCGGAGGCGTTCTGGCTGCCGGGATCTCCATAGCTCCGGCTCCAGACATGATGGCCGTCCGGATCGAGCTTGGCGACGAAGATGTCGGAGCTCCCGGCGCTCGGGAGCGGCCGGCCGCCGAAATCGAGGCCGCCGCCCAGGGAGAACCCCGCGAGGACGATGTTGCCCGCGCCGTCGACCGCGAGGCCCTCGCCGCGATCGATGTCCGCCGTGCCGAACCCCTTGCTCCAGAGGTGATCGCCGGAGGCGTCGAGCTTCGACACGAAGACATCCTCGTCGAACAGGCCTCCTGTGCTGACGAGCGGCGACGCTCCGCCGGAGAAGTCGAGGGAGCCTTCGAACGAGCCCGAGACGAGGACGTTGCCGGCGCCGTCCGCGGCGATGGCGCGCGGGAAGTGGCGCTCGTCGCCGGACGCGGCTCGGCTCCAGAGATGATTGCCGCCGGCGTCGAATTTCGCCACGAACGAGATCTGGAGTCCGTCGAAGGGGTTCATCAGCGAACCGCCGCCGAGATCGATGGGGTCGCGGAAGCCGCCCGCGAGCAGGATGCTGCCGTCCGCGTCGACGGCGACGGCAGACGCAAACGATGAGGGGGAGTCGAAGGCGCGGCTCCAGAGGAGGCCTCCGTCGGCGTCGAGCTTCGCGAGGAACGCCCCCGAGGCGGAGACAGGCCCGCCGCCGAAATCGACCGCGCCCGCGGCCGAGCCCGCGAGGACGATGTTCCCCGCGCCGTCGGCGGCGACCGAATACCCGATCTGCTCCCGTGCATCGCCGAACCGCCGGCTGAAGAGGTGGGCGGCGCCGGGACACGAGCGGTGGCACACGTAGCTCGCGGGCGGGCGCGTCGCGCGCGGAGCCTCGCGACACGCGGGCTCCGCGTCCTCCGCGCGGCACGGCGGCGACGCGGGCGCGCCGTGGCTCGGGACCGCGCCGTCCACGTCGCGGTGCGGCCTGCGAGGGGGGAAGGCGGCGTCCTCGACGTCCCCGGGGCCGCCCCGGCGGATCGTGGCGCAGGGCGGAGACGACGCCTCGGCGGGGATCGCGAAGAGCACAGGGAAGACGAGGAGGAGCTGAGGAACAGAACATCTCATGAGTTCTCCGGTGCCGGAGCGCGGCTGTCCGTTGCTATCGCACCGCGATCGTCGCCGATTCCGCCCAGCGCGCCGCCTCGGACGAGCCCGCTTCGCGCGGTCGGACGGCCTCGAGCGACCAGCGCGAAGCGCTCGACGCCCGCCGCGATTTCGAGCGCATGATGGGGCCGAGCCGGATGGATGGCTTGACAACGGACCGACCGATCGCGCCTGCTGGCACGATCCCCGCGCCGCGCTCCGCCGGTGGGGTGTAGGTCGAACACGCATGATCACCGGTCTGGACCTCTTCGCAGCGCTGCATCGCATTGTACAGGACGCCACGGACAGCCTGCCTGGAACGCGGCGCGGCAGCCTGCTGATCCGAGAGGGAGATCGCCTGATCTACCGGGCCGCCGTGGGCCTCGAGAGCCTGCTCTCAGGCCCGCTGCCGATCCCGTCGGACGCGGGGCCGGCCAGCGCGGTCTCTCGGCTCGATCCGGGCGACGGCGCGCGCGCGGCGGCGGCGGCGGCGTGGTACCGAGAGCACCTGCCGGGCGCGGTGGCGCTCGACTGGCTGCCAGCGGACGCGGTCGTGGTCCTCGCGCCGGTGTGCATGCGCGGGCGGCCGGTCGGCGTGCTCGCCATCGAGCAGCCGGCCGCGGAGCCGCTTTCGGACGAGCGCAGGGCCCGGCTGATGGCCCTGGCCGGCAGCGCCGGCGCGGCGCTGGAGCGGCGCGAGCTCTTCGACGACAAGGCGCGGTCGGCCCACGAGAACCGCGTGCTCGAGGAGGTGCTGAACGCGGTGGCCTCGCAGGCCAGCCCGCAGGAGCTCGTGGAGATCATCTCGAGCGGTATCAAGAGCGTGCAGCTGCGGCCGCAATGGAGCGCGGTGGAGCTCGCCCTTGTGGAGGACGACGCCTGCGGGGCCTCGCCCGCGAGCGAGCGCGGCGCGGCGCGTGAGCTCCGCGTCTACCGGGCGCCGCGGCGCGCGCCGGTGGCCTACTGGAACAACCTGCGGGAGGGCGCGCTCGTCGCGGGGCGCGCCCTCGGCGTCGGCGTGACCCACCGGTGCGGCAGCGCCGCCGGCGAGGCCGGCCAGCGCGCGCTCATCGACGAGGGCGTGCGCCGCGGGGTGAGCGGCATCGCCGTGGCGCCGGGCGACGCCGCGGCCCTCGAGCCGGCGATCCGGCGAGCGGCGGAGGCCGGGATTCCGGTGATCACGTTCGATACGCCGCCTGCCGAGGGCAGCAGGGCGCTGGCCTACGTCGGCACCGACAACGTGGCGGCCGGCCGGCTCGCCGGAGAGACGATGGCGCGGCTCCTCCCGGACGGCGGGGTCGTGGGCGCGCAGGTCTCGTCGCTCCGCGCCATGAACGGTCGCGATCGGGTCGCGGGGTTTGGCGCGGCGGTCTTCGGGAAGTCCATCTCGATGCGATCTCCGCTGGAGAACCATTACGATACTTCCGCGGCGATGCAGCTCGCCCTGGACGCCTTGCGCGAAGGAGGGCTGTCCGGCGCCTTCGGGGCTTGCGCCGAGAACGGCCCGGCCTGGGGCATGGCCGCGAGGGCCCTGGGGAGGGCGGGAGATCTCAAGATCGTGGCGTTCGATCTGATCCCGGAGACGATCGCGATGCTCCGGGAGGGCACCATCCATGCGGCCGTGGTCCAGCGCGAGCACGACATGGGCTATCGCGCCGTCGAGGTGCTCCACGACATGGTGTCGAGGGGGGTGGAGGCGACGCTGGCCGAGCTCCCGGCGGCGGGGCAGGCCGAGGATCGGCCCCTCCCGCGCTTCATCGACACCGGCGTGGACCTCGTGACCCTCGAGTCCACGCCCTGGTCTCGTCCGCTGTCGGAGCACCTGACCCTGGAGACGAGCCGCAAGTCCGCCAACCGGAGGCGCGGGGGCGCGGCGGTGGATCGCTCGCGCGAGTTCCTCGTCATCAGCCTGGATGCCGAGGAGCAGGGCCTCGCCGAGGGGCGCGCCCGGCTCGAGCGGGAGACCCTGGTCGGCCGGGTGCTGAGCGCCGGCCGGTCGGTCGTCGTCGACACGCTGGCGAGCGAGCACGACCGCTGGCCGGATGTCGTCGAGGCGCGCCGGAAGGGCAGCCGCACGCGGGCCGGCGTCCCGCTGCTCGCCCGGGGGGTCGCGCTCGGCGTCCTGGTCCTCGACAGCGCGCGCCACGCGGCGTGCTCGCCCGAGGACCTCGGGCTGATCGAGCGCATCGCCGACACCCTGGCGGTGGCGCTCGAGAATGCGCAGCTCGTCCGCCGCATCACCGAGCGGACCCAGGAGCTCGAGCAGGCGAACCGGCAGCAGGCGGCGCTGCTCAGCACGATCCATGAGCTCTCCAGCCCGGTCGTCCCGGTCGCGCGCCATATCGTGGTGATGCCCATCGTCGGGGCAATGGACCGCCAGCGCTCGGGCCGCTTCCTCGAGTCGATGCTGCGGGAGATCTCCGAGCGGCACGCGCGCGTGGTGCTGATCGACGTGACGGGGATGGCGGCGGTGGACGCCGCGGCGGCGGATCACCTCATGACGGCGGCGCGGGCAGCGGGGCTGCTCGGGGCCGAGGTCGTGCTCGTCGGCATCGCGCCGGCGGCCGCGCGGCTGATGGTGGAGCAGGGGCTGGACCTCGGGGGCGTCGTCACCCGCTCGACCCTCGAGCTCGGGTTCGCCTACGCGCTGTCGAAGATGGGCGGCCGGCTCGTCTACGGCGGCTCGCCCCCCGCCGCGCGGCCGTGAGCCGCGCGCCGCAGCGCGCCCTCGGCCTCTCGGCGGACCGGCGGCGCCGATCGCACCCCTTCAGCCGGCGTCGAGCTCGAAGGCGCCCTCGTAGATGGCGTCGACGGGAACGGCGGCGCCGATCGCGAGCGAGATCGCGCCTCCCGCCTCGATCACGAGGTAGCGCCAGGAGCCGTCGGCCTCGCGCCGGAAGTGCTCGACGCGCACCGAGGTCTGCGAGACGAGCAGGTAGTCGGTGAGGGACGGGATGCGCTGATACGCTGCCCACTTCTCGCCGCGGTCGTACGCCTCGGTGCTGGGCGACAGGACCTCGACGGCGACGCTCGGGTTCGCGAGCACGTCGCTGGTGCCCGGCTCCATCCGCACACCGCCGCACGCGACGACGGCATCCGCGTAGACGTAGCGCTCTCCCTGCTTCGCGGAGATCCGCTGGTCCGATGACAGGGCATGGCACGGCCTGCCGCGAACGGCCGCGCGGAGCTCCGCCCCCACGGCGTTCGAGAGGAAGTTGTGCCGCGGGCTGCCGCCCGCCATCGCGAAGACCTCGCCGAGGGAATACTCGTGCTTTGCGACCTGCGCGCGCTCCCACTCGAGATACGCTGCAGCGCTCATGCGCTGGGTGGCGGCGGCGTCGCCCATGTGCGCGAACATAACGGAACCGCCGGGCCGGAGCCAGGCTCGGCGGCCCAACCGGCGCGGCCGCCTGCCTGCCGCCGCTGCCCGATGAGGAGCGGACCGGCGCGTCAGGTGCCGAAGCGGCGCGCGTTGCGGAGGCGGGCCTTCGCGGCCTCGACTTCCTTGTTCTTGGGCGGAGCCGTGGTCTCCAGCGACTCGACGAGGCGGCGCGTGATGGCGGCGATGTCGTCGACGGCTCGCTCGAAACAGGCGACGTTCTTCCCGCTCGGGCTGCGGGTCCCGCTCACCTTGCGCACGTATTGAAGGGCGGCCGCCCGGATCTCTTCCTCCGTCGCCGGCGGCTCGAAGTTGAATAGAGGACGGATGTTCCGACACATGCCGCGAGCCTACCGCCGAACGCGGCGCGGTGGAACCGGCGCGGCCAGAGCGGCGCGGCGCTCCCGTCCTGCGCAGCGGCGCTGCGCACCGCGCGACGTGCCTTATCGCGGCTCCAGCTGCTCCAGCTCGCGCACCCGCGCCTCGAGCTCGCGCACCCGGGCCTCGGCGGCTTCCCTGGCGCGCGCCTCGGTCGCCGCGACCTCTTCCTGGGTGGGCACGAGCTCGCCCTTGCCGTCCGGGCGCGCGAGCCGGAGCCGCGCGTCGGCCCCGCTGCCCACGACGCAGAGCCAGCTGTCGAGCGCGGGGCTCCACGCGGGGCCGGCGCCGGCGTGCACGCGCACGTACGCGCCGTCGGGGTCGCGCCGGTAGGCCTGGAGCGCCACCCTGCCGGCGGGCGGCCGCTGCGCGGCGGCCAGCGGATCGAAGATCGCGAGCTCGGGACAGCCGAGCTGGCAGTACTTGAGCGGGATGTCCTCGTAGGCCTTCTGCCAGTCGCTCGCCACGATCTCGAGCGCGAAGCGCGGCGGGCGGTGGCCGGGCAGCCAGGTCTGCCATTGCTTGGGCAGCGGCGGCGCGGGCCGGTGATCGAGGAGGTAGACGTCCGGCGAGACGCGCACGAGCGGCTCCTCGCGCACCCACGCGAAGAACCGCTCCGAGCCGGCGTGGTGGTCGGTCCAGCCGCGCTCGCGCGCGAGCTGGGCGATCGAGGACAGGAGCAGGCGGGCGATCTCGTCGTGCTCGCCCCACGCGCCGATGCCGTCCGCGTCGTCGAGGTACCAGTCCGACCAGTCGATGGTCGCGCGGAGCTCCTCGGGCTCCGGATCGCGGACGACGAGCGCGCGCGGCAGGCGCGTCGCGTGGGGGTTGGCTCCGGTGCGGACGGGCGGCACGAGCTTCGACCGTAGCACCCCCGGCGCAGCGGCGGGAGGCGGGCAGGCGCGGGCGGGCGCGGGCGAGCGCCGCGGGCCGGCGCGGGCGAGCGCCGCGGGCGGGCACGGGCGAGCGCCGCGGCAGGCGTTGCGCGGGCGGCCGGCGGCGCATCGCATCGCCAGGGCGCCCTCGGGGCTCCCGGTACGGCGCGCCGGCGCCATGTCGGCGGCATGCGTTTCGAGGGGGTCCTCTTCGACGTCGACGGGGTGGTGGTCGACTCGCCGCACGAGCGCGCCTGGCGCGAGGCGCTGGAGGCGCTGATGGCGACCGAGTGGCGGGCGATCGCGCCCGAGACGCGCTACGCGCCCGAGCGGTTCACGACGGCCGTCTACCAGAGCGAGGTCGCCGGCAAGGCGCGCGAGAGCGGCGCGCGCGCGGCGCTCGACTACTTCGGCGTGCCCGACGCCGCCGAGCGCGCGCGGCTCTACGCCGAGCGCAAGCAGGAGGCGCTGCTCCGGAAGATCGAGGCGGGGGAGTTCGTCGTCTTCCCTGACGCGATGCGGCTGATCCTGGGGCTCAAGGCGCGCGGCGTGCCCATCGCGGCGGCGTCGTCGTCCAGGAACGCGGGCCAGCTCCTCCGGAGGATCCGCGCCGACGCCTTCTCCGAGCAGCAGCGCATCCGCCGCCCGGCCGTCGCGCCCGGCACGACGCTGCTCGACCTGTTCGACGCCGACCTCTGCGGCGTCGCGGTGGCGCACGGCAAGCCGGCGCCGGACCTGTTCCTGGCCGCCGCGCGCACGCTCGGCGTGCCCCCGGCGCGCTGCCTCGTCGTCGAGGACGCCCCCGCCGGGGTGCAGGCCGCCAAGGCGGCCGGGATGACCGCGCTCGGTGTGGCGCGGCTCGCCGACGACGCGTTGCTGGCCGCCGCGGGGGCGGATCGGGTCGTGACGACGCTCGACGCGGTCGATCCGGATGCCGTGGTCGAGGGGCGGATCGCGGCGAAGGCGGCGTGAGGGCGGCGCGCGGCCTGACCGCGGCGCGCGGTTCGAGCCCACGCGGGGCGTCGCTCTTTGGTCTGCCGGTTGCTCCCGGGAAGCGCGAACCCATGGTCGTCTTCACCGCGTGTCCAGCGGTCCCAGACTTGCCCATGGGAACGATCTGGTCATAATGGTCACATGCGCAAGGCGTCGCTCGCGGAAGCAAAGGCTCACCTTTCCGCCTTGGTGGATGAAGCGGAGCACCACAAAAGGCGCACCTTGATCCTACGGCATGGCAAACCCGTGGCTGCGATCGTGCCGATCGATGTGGCTGTCCCGCCAAAGCCGCATCTGTCCAAGGTGGAGATAGAGCGACTGTTCGCAGGGCTGGGTTCGACGGAACCCCAGGAAAGCGCGGTGGAAGATCTGCTCTCGGGGCGACGATGAAGCTCGTTCTCGATGCTTCCGTCGCCGTTGCCGCCGTGCGGCCGAATGAGCCTTCTCATGCGGTTTCGCGGGCCCGAGTCACGCGCATTCTCGAAGGTCTCGACGAGCTCGTCGTGCCAGCGATCTTTCCGATTGAGGTCGGCGCATCGCTGGCGCGCGTCGGTGAGCCGACCGCGGCCGTGTGCGCTTATGTTGATGCGCTGATGTCCGTCGCGAGCGATGTAGCTACCATAGGTCCCTTGCGCGCGCGAAGAATTCGAGACACGGCGATCGCATCGAAGCTTCGCGCAGCGGACGCCGCCTATGTCTGGCTCGCGGCTCAGGAGGCGATGCCCTTGTGTACACTCGACAGGGAGATGACGCAGCGAGGCAGCGCCTTTTGCCGAGTCATCCCGCCTTGATTTGAGCAGGCCTCGCCTCAGCCGCCCTGCTTGCGCACGACCGCGAGGCTCCAGATCTCCCCGGCGCTCGTCCCCACCCACAGGGTCGGCGACCCCTTGCCGGCGGCCACGAGCACGGCCGGCTCGCCGCGGGCGCCGAGCGCGACGCTGGCCGTCGGCGCGAGCGGCGCGCCGGAGGCGGCCTCGATGGCGGCGCCGTCGAACAGCGCGACGCGGCCGTCGGCGAAGCAGGCGAACAGGCTGGACTCGAGGACCGCCACGTCGGCGACCGGATCGCTGAAGGCGAGCATCTTCGCCGCCAGCTTGCCCGACGACCGCACGACCGCGCAGGCCGCGCTCGCGCCGCGCTTGTACACCGCCGTCAGCTTCGGGCCGCCGCGCACCCGGTCGAGGTTCTGGGCCGCGCGCGGCAGCGAGGCGCGCAGCGTCGGGCCCGGCTCGGGCGTCGCGCCGGGGTGGACGCGGAGCTCGCCCCCCTCCCCGGCGCCGTCCATCACCACGTGCGTCTCGGTGTCGGTCAGGTCGAACGCCCGCGCCGAGCCGCGCACCGCGAACGTGCGGCCGTTCACCTCGATCTTGTCGAGCTTCAGCTCCGTCGCGCTGCCGTCCCAGCCCAGCGAGAGCGCCGTCTCGCCGGACGGGCGCGTCGCGAGCTGCCGCGCGTCCCGGCCGACCTGATCGAGCTTCGGGCCGTGCGTGATGCCGAGCAGCGCCCAGACCGCGTCGTCGCTCCGCACGACGGCCACGTCCTTCGAGAGCAGCGCCACGTCGTGCGCCGACGACAGCGACAGGTTCGTCGTCCTCGCGCCGGCGCCGCCGATCGGGCAGACGCCGAGGCGCACGGGATCGGTCGAGACCATCGCGACCAGGCCGGGGCTCGCGAGGAACGCGGCGCCGCGGATCTCCGCGTCGAGGCCGTGCACCTTGCGGGGGGAGCTCAGATTGCTGAAGGGCATGGCCGACGAAGATACCGGTTCTCGCGGGGCGGCGTCAGCCCTTGATGAGCGAGCGGACCTCGATGTCGAGGTTCTCGGACTCCGCCACGGCGTCCATCGCCTTGCGGAGCTGGGCGAGCGACACCCCGACGGGGACGTCGACGTGGGCCTCCATCCGGAAGAGCTGCGAGCCGGTCACGGGCGCCTCGTAGGCCGAGGTCTCGAGCGAGACGATGTTGACGCCCGCGCCGTGGAGCGCGCGCGACACGGCGCGGACGATCCCCTCGTGATCGAGCGCGTCGACGGAGATGACGCAGGGGATGGTCGCCGCGCGCCGGTGCGACTCGGGGCTCTTGGTCCTGCGGCTCTGCACCGTGAGCCCCGTCGCCCGCGTGAGCGAGGCGGTCTCGCGCTCGACCGCCTCGATCGCGCCCGGGGGGCCCGACGCGAGCAGGAGGATGCCGAACTCGCCGCCGAGCACCGCCATGCGGCTGTCCTCCACGTTGGCGCCGCGCTCGGTCAGGTAGTGGGTCACCTCCGCGACGAGGCCCGTTCGGTCAGGGCCGAGGCAGGAGAGGACCAGGAAGGCTTCGGGCTCGGGCGTCGTCGTCATGCGGCGCATCTTAGTCCGATCCGCGCAGCCGGCGCGACCGGCGCTTCCGGCGCAAGGCCATCGCGGGCGCGCGTCCGCGGCGACGAGCGCCCGGACAGCGCCGTCCAGGTCGGCGCGCGCGCTCCCGCGGGATCGAGCGGCCGCGCGCCGCGCCCGACGAGGCGCTTGTCTCCGGCGGGGCGGTGGGCGAGAGGACGGCCATCCCCATGCCGTACGAACGCGACAACATCCACCGCCTCACGCCGTACACGCCCGGCGAGCAGCCGCAGCGGGCCGACGTGGTCAAGCTGAACACCAACGAGAACCCGTACCCGCCGCCGAGCGCGGTGCTGGAGGCGATCCGGGGCGTCTCGGCCGATCAGCTCCGCCGGTACCCGCCGCCCCGCGCGCAGCAGTTCCGCGAGGCCGCGGCGCGGCTCCACGGCCTGTCGCCCGAGCAGGTGATCGCCACGAACGGCGGCGACGAGCTGCTGCGCATGGCGGTGACGGTGTTCTGCGAGCCCGGCGGCCTCGGCCTCGGCGAGACGTACCCGACCTACTCGCTCTACGACGTGCTCGCCGAGATCCATGGCACGACGATCACCCAGGTCCCCCTCGAGGAGGACTGGTCGGTCCCGGAGGAGTTCGCGAGCCGCCTGAACGACCGCGGCTGCCGGCTCGCGCTCCTCGTCAACCCGCACGCGCCGTCGGGGCGGCGCGAGCCGCTCGACAAGCTCGAGCGCATCGCGCGGGCGTTCCGCGGCGTGGTCCTGATCGACGAGGCGTACGTCGATTTCGCGGAGGCCGACGCGATCCCGCTGCTCGATCCGGCGCGCGGGCTCGACAACGTGCTGCTCCTGCGGACCCTGAGCAAGGGGTACTCGCTCGCGGGGCTCCGGTTCGGGTACGGGCTCGGGCACCCGCGGCTCATCGAGACGCTCGACAAGGCGCGCGACAGCTACAACACGGATATCCTCGCGCAGGCCGCGGCGACCGCGGCGCTGTCCGCGCGGGACGAGGCGAGGAAGAGCTGGGAGCGCGTGATCGCGGAGCGCGCCCGGCTCACGGCGGCGCTGCGCGAGCGGGGGTTCACGGTGGCGCCGAGCCAGACCAACTTCATCCTGGCGACGCCGCCGGCAGGGGGGCTGTCGGCACAGGCGATGTACCGGGCGCTCCACGACCGGGCGATCTTCGTGCGCTACTGGGACGCGCCGCGCCTCCACGACAAGCTGCGGATCACGGTGGGCACGCCGGAGCAGAACGACGCGCTGCTCGGGGCGATCGCCGAGGTGTCCCGCGCGGCGGCCGGGGCGTAGACAGACCCCGTTCGCTGTCCGCTTCGTGCGCGGGTGTACGATCCTTGCGCAGCTCCTCACCTCCCCTGCCTCGCATTCCGCCGAGCGGCTCCGCTGGCCTCGACCGTGCAACACGCAGCGCGCGACGGACAGCGCGCCCGCGAGGTCGGCTGAGCCAGCTTCATTTCTTCACGAGGAGAGGAGATCGCTTCATGCGCCACCCCAGCATCCGGTCATCACGTCACGTCCTGTCGCGCCTCCTTCGCGGCGCGAGCGTCCCCTGCCTTTCTTTGGCGCTCGTGGCGGCGTGCGCTCCAGACGCTGGCGACGGCAGCCCGATCGGCGCGCTGACCTCCGGCGTGAGCGACGCGGGCGGCGGCGGCGGTGGCGCGGGCAACGGCAACAGCGGCGGCAGCGCTGGCAGCACCGGCGGCGACGGCAACGGCGGCGGCAGCGACGGCAGCGGCGGCGCGGGCGGTCCGCCCGGCGCCTGCGGGCTGAGCGGCGCCACCGTGGAGCGCTCCTATTCGCCCAAGCTGTTCGCCACGGGCGCGGATCCCTCCACGGACGCCGAGTGCAGCGGCGTGCTCAACCCCGAGCGCGGCCTCTTCCGCTTCACGGATCTCCGGAGCCTCGGCTCGCTCTCGCATCTCCGGGGCGAGGGCTACTCGCTGATCTACGGCAAGGTGCTCATCGACGACTACCGCACGCGGGACATCGACCAGGACCTCATCGACCGACTCGACGCGAGCTTCGCCGCCGCGCGCGCGGCGGGGCTGAAGGTGCTCCCCCGCTTCTACTATGCGGACACGGGCACCGCGCCGGACGCGCCGCTCGACCGCGTGCTGTCCCACATCGACCAGCTCAAGCCCGTGCTCGAGCGGAACGCCGACGTCATCGCCGTGCTGCACCCCGGCTTCGTCGGCGCCTGGGGCGAGTGGCACTCCTCGACGAACGACCTCACCAGCCCTGCCAGCCGCCAGCAGATCTTCGACGCGCTGCTCGCGGCGCTGCCGAGCGACAGGATGACCCTCGCGCGCCGCCCCTCGCACAAGCTCGATGCGTACGGCGGCCCGCTGACGGAGGAGACGGCGTTCTCCGGAGCGCCGCTCTCGCGCGTCGGCCATCTCAACGACTGCTTCCTCGCGAGCGCCGACGACGTCGGCACCTACCAGCTCCCCAGCGAGAAGGACTATGCCATCGCGGACTCCGCGTTCACGCCCGTCGGCGGCGAGACGTGCGCCCCCAATCCGCCGCGCAGCCAGTGCGGCTCGGCGCTCGCCGAGCTCTCGCTGCATCACTGGAGCTTCATCAACACGGACTACCACACCGACGTGATCGACGGCTGGCGGTCCGAGGGCTGCTTCGAGACGATCGCCTGCCGCCTCGGATACCGCTTCGTGGTGATGGGGCACGAGTCGCCCGAGCAGGTCGGTCGCGGACAGCCGCTGTCGCTGCGGCTGCGCCTGTTCAACGACGGCTACGCCCGGGCCTACAATCCGCGCCCGGTCTACCTCGTGCTCCAGCAGGGCGAAGCGCGGCGCGTCGTCCAGGTCGACGCCGACCCGCGCCGCTGGGCGCCGGGCGAGGAGAGCGAGCTCTGCCTCGAGGCGCAGATCCCGGCCGATCTCTCCCCGGGCGACTACCGGCTCGGCCTGTGGCTCCCGGACGGGTCCGAGCGCCTTCGCGACGACCCGCGCTACGCGATCCAGCTCTCGAGCGGCGCGGCGTGGGATGCCCAGAGCGGCGTCAACCTGCTCGACGCCACGGTCCGGGTGGTCGAGTAGGCGGATCCCCTCGCGTCGGCGCCGGGACGGCGCCCGGGCCCTTGCATCTCCGGCTCGCGGGCTTACCTCATCGCGTGATCCCGGCCCTCATCTCGCGCGTGGGCCCAGGCGAATCATCGGAAAGGAAGTCACGCCATGCGCGCTGTCGATCGTCTTGAAGTCGAGAACAACCCCGTCGCCACCGCCGAGGGCGGCGAGGGAGCTCCGTCCGGGAGCGAGAAGACCGTCGAGACCTCCTGGTCCGATGCCGTGCGCCTCCTGGAGGAAGCCGCCGCCATCGCCGCCGCGCGCGGGTGCGACCCGCAGTCGTTCACGAACGCCGCCTTCGCCGCCTACGTGGCCAAGAACCCGGCCTTCCGCCGGTGGATCGAGACCGCGCAGCTCGCCCACCGGCTCGATCACCTGCGGCGGGAGGGTCGCATCGGGGTGGCATGATCGCCGCCCGGCGCAGCGCTCACAGCACCCGCTCGAACGCGCTCTCCAGCGCGGCTCTCCCGCCGCGCTCGATCACGTCGCCGTGCGCCACCACGATGCGCTCCGGCGCCCACGCGAGCATCCGCTTCACCGCCGCGCCCACCGCCGCGCGATCGCGCATCATCGAGCGCGCGAAGCGCGACGGACCGAACCGCCCATACGCCCCGTTCAGGCGCATGAAGAGGCGCGTCGGGAAGTGCGCGCTCTGCGTGATGTGAAAGCAGAGATCCCAGAGAAAGAGGGTCCTGCTCGGCCGGTGAAAGAAGACCACCTCGTCGACCTTGGGCATCCCGCCGACCGTCACCTGGTCGATCTCCGCCGACCACAGCGGGTCCGGCGCGTCGCCGAGCTCGTCCGTGAAGGCCACGTCGGGCCGCTTCTCGCGGAGCCGCCGGGGGCCGAACAGCCGCGCCCCCGGGAACGCCCGCGCCGCCGGCGCGAGGCCGAGGTGGTGGAACAGGTTCGGCGCCACGATCGCCCGCACCTCCCCGAGCGCCCGGATCTCGCCCGCCACCTGCTCCACGCCCGGCAGCGGCGAGAAGAGGAGCAGCCCGCCGTCCGCGAGCCGCACGACCGGAGACCGCGCCGGGAAATGCATGCCTGGCAGCTTCAACGTGTCTTCCGCAACCCAGAGGGCTTGATCGAGTTGTCGCAGCATGCTCCAATTGGTAAAGCTGCTTGACCATTTAGTCAAGTAGCTTTACCATCATGGCCAAGAACGACCTCGATCCCAGCGATCTTGCCGAGCTCGAGCGGCGCAAACGCGCGAGCCTCGGTCAGCTCCTCCTGCGCTCGGCGCGGCTGCTCGACGAGCGGGCGATGGCGCGCATCGCGCGGCGCGGGGCGCCTGGGGTGCGCCGGGCGCACACCGCGCTCATGCCGTACATCGATCTCGAGGGCACGCGGCTGACCGATCTGGCCGAGCGCGCGCGGGTGACGAAGCAGGCGGTGGGCCAGCTCGTGGAGGAGCTCGAGGCGATGGGCGTCGTGGAGAGGACGCCCGATCCGGAGGACCGGCGGGCCAAGCGGGTGCGCTTCACGCCGCACGGGCTGAAGGCGCTGCTCCACGGGCTCGGGGTGCTCATGGATCTGGAGGAGGAGCTCACGCGGAAGCTGGGCGAGAAGCAGATGGCGTCGCTGAAGAAGGGGCTCGCCGCGCTGCTGGCGGCACTGGAGGCGAAGGAGGAGCCGCCGGAGGGCGGGTGAGCGCCGGGGCGGACGGTATTACCGCGCCCGGTAGATGCACCTTATCGGGCACTTTTTGAGCCGACTGCTCGATGACCATCCGGAGCCCGAACCCCCGCCGGAAGCATCCGTATGCCCATCACCCGCAGCGACGGCCAGCGGGCGCGCGCAGGACGCGTCAAGGGCGCGCTGCGGCGACCGGAGGGAGCGCACCCTTGCCGCGCCCGAGCACGCCCGCACCATCGCGCTCGTGACCGGCACGCATCCGGTTGCTGATGACGATCAGCCAGCCGGGTCTGCTCGCCATCAATGAACCGGCTCGGTAACAATGCTGAGCGACTTCGGCCGCACCGGTCTCAGCATCTCGGGCGGCGACGCATCATGCATCACCTGAACATCCTTTCAAGACACGAGCAACCGTGACATGTCGATTGCCTTATATTCCCATGGCTTAGCCGATCGCCCCCCCCTGCGGAGACTCTAGATCGCATCCGCCTGCATGTCGGTGCAGAGAAAGGTAGACACCACCGTCCCAGTGCCCTTAACCTGCACGCATGCGACTGGCGCAGGTTGTCATCAGACGGTTCAAGTCAATCAAAGATCTATCGATCACAGTCCCCGCAAGAGATGAAAGCCGACAAGGTTCAGCAGACTTCGTATCAATCGTCGGAGAAAACAACGTAGGCAAATCATCCATCCTCGAAGCTATTCGATTAGCCTGCCCCGGAAGCGGCCGACCAACAAATGATCAATTTCACAACCTGAACCCGTCGCTTGGACCAATCGAAGTCGAACTTGAGTTCGATAGGCTTACGGATGCCGACAAAGAGAAGCACGCAGTACGGTCTCACATATTCACAGATGGTGGCATCGAAAAATATCGAATAAAGAAGTCGTGGAGAGCTCCAGGGGTCGCCCCCGAATCATTTGCATACAGCCCGACCACGAGGCAACATCGGTTTCGTGAATGGCCCGAGCTAAAATCGAAAGCAGAGATCGCAAACCTCGGACCAGAGTGGAAAGCGATTGTCGATACCGCAGACGCGGCAGGCTCGAGAAAACTATCCAAGCCTAGCAAAGACTCATACCTTCGTGCCGCCGTGCAGATCAATTCACCTCTTATCGAAGAGACTCAGCCATGGGCGCCCAATCCCGGCGGCAATCTGTCGAATCTCGACTCTGTGCTTCCTACAGTAATATGGGTACCAGCGCTTCGCGAGACCGGGGCCGAGGCCGATGTCGGCGAGAAACAATCCGCCGTCCGCAAGATTGTCAATGCATTGTTCGAACAACAGCTGTCGAAGCACGAGAGAGTAATCAGATTTCGGAGAGCAGCAGAGGAGCTCGCGCAGCTTTTTGCGTCTGACGGCAAGCACAAGATTGTGGCAAGCGTCGAATCGCAGATCACCTCCAAGCTTAGAGAGCTGATTGACATCTGTGCCGATCTGCGATTTACCGCACCGGATGTAACCGCAGACTTGGCAAGCAAGACGGAATTTCGGGTTCTCGACGGTGACATATCAACTCGTCCAGAGCACCAAGGACACGGTGCACAGCGGTCCATCGTGCTCGCTCTGCTTCAGATGTGGGCCGAGCAGTTGCGCGTCGTTGGGAGCTCCGATGCTTCTAGAACACTATTTCTCATTGAAGAGCCTGAGATCTATTTGCATCCAGAGATGTGCCGCCGCATGCGGGACGCTTTGCTTAGGATTGCGCAGAGCGGAGTTGGCCAAGTCGTTTGCACAACACATTCTCCGGTTTTTCTCGATCTTGCGGATCGACACGACGGCATCGTAATTGTCAAGAAAAATGGTAATCCGGAAATCATTCAACGAACAAACGATATATTTGGCAACGGTGACAGCGACAAGGAACGGCGCTCAAGACTGAGGATGCTTCTCAATTTCGACCCTGCCGTAAACGAGGTATTTTTACGCGTAGGGTCACAATGGTTGAGGGAGACTGCGAGATCGCATCTATTGACGCAATCGCCAGGAAACTGTGCGATCTCGGAGAGGTTCACTGGCCTACATATCTTGCAACACGCAGGTCTGTTGCTCTGATTAACTGCAGGGGCAAATGGACCATTCCCGCATTTCAGATTGTCCTCAATGAATTCGGGATCGAATACCGCGTGATACATGATGAGGACGAGGCCGATGAGGCTACTAATGCTAACGACCAGATAGGTTCGCTCTTACCGTCGCAGCGCCGTCGTCTTGTTCATCGACCCAATTTTGAAAAGCAGATATTCGGCAAAAATTGGAGAAGCGACAAGCCATGGAGGGCAACAGCTGCGATAGGATCTGCCAGATCCGTCCATCACTCACTGCGCGAGTTCTTTGAGTATGCACTGCATGAAAAGATTGAACGCATGCGCCAGCCAAACGACGGCGCTGCGGCTAATGATCTCGCGTTCACGATGTACCAGCAGGCACCAAAACGCAAGCTTCGGGATCGGTTGAGAATGATAACTGTACCTGCTCACGTGATTCGTGAGGCTTATCGAGTTGAGCAGATATTTAAGCTCCCTGCTGGGCCGAGCTTCTCGCCTGACGTGTCCGACGCTGCTCAGTTGTTTCGCATAGAGGGATCGCGGGTTAGTGCATTCGCCATAGTAAAGGGCGATTCAATGGAAGACACTCTCGTCGACGGCGACGTTGTAGCCTTAGAATTCCTCGATTCGGTGTATCTGGATCCGGTGGGCGAAGATCGGGACAAGATGCCCAAGGAATTTTTTTGTGCCAGGATCAACCATGACGATATATATGCACTGGCAATAAATGACAACATTGAGCATAAGTCGTACACCATCAAGAGGGTTAGGGTGCACGAGCTGGTTACTGGTGGCTGGATCTGTCAGATCTCAGCTGATAACCCAGAGGCTCCATGGGGCGAGCGCGGCCATGTCGAAGTTCGCAAGACGGATAGGGTTCATTTTGCGGCACGGGTTATCGGTATTGTGACCGCTCCGGATGCCACTACGGTAACCGAGCCAATGGTTATTCCGATTGCGGACGCTTGAACGAATAAATTCTAATGGGAGCTTTGGCATGCATGGATGATCGTGAGGTGGCCAGGCTCGCCGTGAGCGGATTCGGGATTCCGCCGGAGAGCGCCGTAGGCGCTGGGACGTACGAACGCTGACACCGTGATCCTGGAGGCCGACGTCGAGCGCGGCACCGTGTCTGACGGCGGCGTTCTGGAAGTGCTTAGGAGCGAGTGCGCAAAGCGGTCGCGAGGTCGAGCACGGGCGCGACTGCGCGGGTGCGTGCGTAGCGTTAAGGAGCTCCGGGAGGGTGTGCGCGGCCATCTGCGCGGTCGCAAGATCATCCGCCGCAAGGTAGGCGCGATTGCTTGTGCGAGGATCCCGACGAGCACCTGGCGCGGGCTTGCTCATCGCGGCCGCTTCGGGCGGTGAGGGGTCGCCTGCGCTGCCTCATATGTGGGCGCCGAGTGCACCGCCGAAGATGCCACGGATCGTCCAGCCGGCCAGAGATCGCGCGGATAGCGCTCAAGATCCCCAGGCTGACGCCGGCCTCCGCTCCCTCGAAGGCCGCATAAATCCAGCCGGTCGTGCCATCCTGCTCCCCCACCCCGTGCGACGCACCCCCTCCCCGGCAGCCGGGCGGCTCGGCAACACCTCCCCCCGCACCGTGGACGAGCTCGGGCAGCCTCTCGCCCGCACCCGCGGTCCCGGGGATCTCCCCGAGCCCGGCGCTTCCCCTGGACCCGCCGCCGCGATACGACATCGCCGTGACACGCACGATCGCCCTCGCCCGCTGGCTCCCCCTCCTCGCAGCGCTCTCCTCCGGCTGCGCCCCCGCGGCGGCCCCCGCCGCACCGGCGGCCGACGAGGGCGCCACGAAGGCGGCGAGCTCGGCGCTCACCGCGCTGTCGCACCGCAAGTTCGACGTCCACGGCTGCGCCGCCTCCGAGGCGCGCGTCGTCCCGGAGGCCGAGGTGCGCGCGGGCTCGCCTCAGGGCGAGCGGTGCGTCATCCTCGTCGCGCGCAGGAGCGACCAGACATGGCTCGTCGCCGTCCGCTCCTCGCTGTCGTCCAGTTCCTTCGGGGCGCAGGCGCTCGTGACCGTCCTCCCCCAGGCCGAGGGCGTCGGCGCCATCGAGTACACGCGCTGATCCATCACCACAGCCGCGCCGCTCCGCTCCGACGCGTCCGCGCGACTCCGGCGCCGCCAGCCGCTCACCGCGCCGTCGCGACGAGGAACAACCTCCGGAACGGAAACGGCGTCTTCCCGTCCGCCGCCTTCGGATACGCCGCAGCCACCCGCGTCCCGTACGCCTCCAGGAACTCGGCCCGTTCGCCCTCGTCGAGCGCCGCGAGCAGCGGCCGGAGCGCCGTCCCCAGGGTCCACTCGACGACCGGGCTCTCGCCCTCGAGGATGTGCAGATACTCCGTCTCCCAGAGGTCGATCCGCGCCGCGTGCGGCGCAAGCACGTCGTAGTACGCCGCAGGCGCCGCGACCGGGCTCTCCCGCACCACCTTCGCCAGCTTGTCGCGGAAGCGCGGCATCCGGCTCACCTCCACCATCGCCGTGTGCGACGGCGCGCCGTGGTTCCGCGGCATCTGCACCGCCAGCACGCCGCCGCGCGCGAGCCGCCCGAGGAGCGCCGGAAACAGCGCCGCGTGGTCGTCCAGCCAGTGAAGCGCGGCATTGCTGAAGATCAGCGCCGGCGGCGCGGGCGGCGCGAAGCGCGCGATGTCGCCCTCGACGAACCGCCCCCCCGGCAGCGCGGCGCGCGCCTTCGCCAGCATCTCCGGCGAGCTGTCGACCCCGAGGATCCCCCGGCCCGGGAAGCGCTGCGCCACGAGACGCGTGATGTTGCCCGCCCCGCAGCCGAGATCGACGAGGTCGCCCGGGACGGTGACGTCGACCCGGCCCAGCAGATCGACCGCCGGACGCGCCCTCTGGTCCTCGAACTTCAGGTACTGAGCAGGATCCCAGCTCGCCATGCCGCCCTCCACCGGACCTGCGCAGCAGCTCGTGAGCTCCCCGCTGCCCGTCTCACCACCTCCCGTTCCACCAGATCCGGACGCGCCTGTCGACGCAGAAATCAGGGTCGCCCGCTCCCCCGCACCGACCGCCGCCCCGTCGCGTGGCGATCCGCCACAGCCCTGCCAGGTCGCCACGGCGACCCCGCGGGCCGATCGCGCCCGCGCTGCGCCCCCCGCTCCCGGCATGTCCATTGCTCGACGCGCGCCCGGAGTCCTGCGAGCCTTGGCAGCACGGTCCGGGAACGCGGCCGCCGGCCGCCGCCCCTCGTTCGCACCGATCCACAGGAGAACGCTTGAACACCCGAGCCACGAGCCGTCCACCGCCGCGCTCTCGCCTGACACCGATGCTCCTCCTGGGGCTCGCCGCGCTCGCGGCGGCGCCCGGCTGCTTCAGCGCACGCGCCTCCTCGGGCGGCGGCGAGACGACGCCGCCGCCCCCCGCCCGGTCGATCCGCACCGCGGACATCGAGGTGCCCGCCGGATACGTCATCGAGGTGGTCGCCACCGGCCTCACCTTCCCGACCGGCGTCACGTTCGACGACGCCGGGCAGGTCTACGTCACCGAGGCCGGCTACTCCTATGGCGAGGTCTTCACCACGCCACGGCTCCTCCGGATCGAGCCGGGCGGCCGCACCACCGTCGTCACGACCGGGAAGAACCCGCCGTGGACCGGCGTCGCCTGGGCCGACGGCGCGTTCATCGTCTCGGAGGGCGGCGTGACCGAGGGCGGCCGGATCCTCCGGATCACCCCCGGCGGCGAGCGACAAACCCTCGTCGCAGGGCTCCCGAGCTTCGGAGATCACCACACGAACGGGCCCGTCGTCGGCCCCGATGGCTTCATCTACTTCGGTCAGGGCACCGCCACGAACTCCGGCATCGTCGGCGAGGACAACTACAAGTTCGGCTGGCTGAAACGACACCCCGAGTTCCACGACGTCCCCTGCAAGGACGTGACGCTGACCGGCGCCGCGCTCACCACGCCGAACCCGCTCACCAAGGACCAGGACGACAAGGCCACGACCGGCGCCTTCGTCCGGTTCGGCACGCAGACGCAGAAAGGACAGGTCATCCCGGGCAAGGTGCCGTGCAGCGGCGCCGTCATGCGCGTGCCCGCCCGCGGGGGCACGCTCAACCTCGTCGCCTGGGGGTTCCGCAATCCGTTCGGGCTCGCGTTCTCGCCGGACGGCAAGCTGTTCGTCACGGACAACGGCTATGACGAGCGCGGCAGCCGCCCGGTCTGGGGCAACGCCGACTCCCTCTGGGCCGTGAAGCCGGGCACCTGGTACGGCTGGCCCGATTTCGCCGACGGCCGCCCCGTCGCGCAAGATCGCTACGCCCCGCCCGGCGGGCAGACGCCCCCTGCCCTCCTCGAGACGCTGCCGAACCCGCCGCCGCAGCCGGTCGCGCTCTTCGCCGTGCACAGCTCGTCGAACGGTATCGACATCTCGCGCGACCCGTCGTTCGGCTTCGTCGGCGACGCGTTCGTCGCGCAGTTCGGCGATCAGGCGCCCGACGTCGGCAAGGTCCTGCACCCCGTCGGCTTCAAGGTGGTCCGCGTCGACCTCAAGACCGGCGTCATCCGCGATTTCGCCGTCAACCGCGGCAAGGACAACGGCCCGGCGTCGCGGCTCAAGACAGGCGGCCTGGAGCGGCCCATCACCGTGCGCTTCGATCGCGCGGGGAAGTCGCTCTACGTCGTCGATTTCGGCGTCATGCTCATGGATGAGCACGGCGCCAAGCCGAAGCAGGGCACGGGCGCGCTGTTCCGCATCACCCGCGCGGCGGCCGCAGGCTGAGGGAGGAGGCGATCATGGTCCTGCGCGCTGTCATTTGCGGTCTCCTCGCCACGTCGCTCGGGCTCGCGGCCGGGTGCGGCTCCTCCCGGAGGAGCGAGCCGATCCTCGGGCCGCCCCCGCTCGACGAGCCGCCCGAGCGGCGCGGCGAGGTGGTCTTCATGAAGCAATGCAACCAGTGCCATCCGGGCGGAGCAGGAGGGCTCGGGCCGGGGCTCAACAACAAGCCGGCGCCCGCGGCGGCTATCCGGCTCCAGATCCGGAGCGGGCTCGGCGCGATGCCCTCCTTCTCGGAGAAGGAGATCTCCGACGCGGACGTGGACGCGATCATCGCCTACATGATGTCCATCCGGACCTACGAGAAGGGGGATTGAGCGGACGGCCACGGCGCCGAGCCGCCCTCGGCGCGCCGCCGCCGGACAGACCAGCTCGAAGCAGCGGAACCACGCGCAGGGAACACGCAGGGAAAGCGACAAAACCAGGAGAGGAGCCGGGTCATGGCAGCCATTCGCGGCGTAATCTTCGACGTCGACGGCACGTTGATCGACAGCAACGACGCGCACGCCCGCGCCTGGGTCGATGCGCTGGAGGAGTTCGGGCACAAGGTCCGGTTCGAGGAGGTGCGGCGGCTCATCGGGATGGGCGGCGACAAGCTCCTCCCCGAGGTGACGGGGATCTCGAGCGACAGCCCCGAGGGGAAGCGGATCAGCGGGCGCTGCTCGGAGATCTTCATGAAGCAGCTCCTGCCCGAGCTCCGCGCCTTCCCCGGCACGAAGGAGCTGCTCGAGGAGCTCCACCGGCGCGGCCTCAGGATCGTCATCGCGAGCTCGGCCCAGAAGGAGAAGCTCCGCGAGCTCCTCAAGCTCACCGGCGCCGACGGGGTGATCGAGAGCGCCACGTCGTCGAGCGACGCCGAGCAGTCCAAGCCGGATCCGGACATCGTGCAGGCGGCGCTCGACCAGCTGAAGCTGCCGCACGGCGAGGTCGTGATGATCGGCGACACGCCCTACGACGTCGAGGCGGCCGCGCGGGCCGGGCTGCGCACGATCGGCTTCCGCTCGGGCGGCTGGACCGACAGCGCCCTCGCGGGCACCATCGCCGTGTACGACGGCCCGGCCGACCTCCTGGCGCAGCTCGATACATCGCCCCTCGCCGGCGCGAGCACCGCCCCCCAGGCCGAGAAGACGCCGCAGCAGCGATACGTCTAGGCAGGCGCTCGGGCGGCCGCCGCCCGGCTCGGCGCGACGGCCGATGTCCGACCGAGGCTTGCCCGGGGCCGCGCTCCGCTCAACGTGCGCGCGCATGGACCCGTCGAGCGATACCCGCGATCCTCAAGAATCGGAGATCACCCAAAACGACGATTCGAACGAGCTGCTCTTCACGAGATCGCTGGAGCGATGCTCCCGGCTCGTGCAGACGGACGAGGAGCTCCGGCGGGCGCTGCCCTCCCCGGCGGCGCTGGAGAAGATCCGGAGCTGTCGCACGACGATCGAGTGCGTGGCGACGGCCTTCGAGCTCTACGCGGATCGCCCCTGCATCGGCCACCGCCCGCTCGACACCGCGGCGACAGCGGCCGCCGGCGGCAGCGCGCCGCGGTATCTGCCGGAGTTCCGCGCCGTCAGCTACGCGGACGTATGGTCCCGCGTCGAGGCGTTCGCCACCGGGCTCCAGCACGAAAAGCTCGCCGACACGGGCGATTTCGTGGGCATCTCGGGCTTCGGCAGCACCGACTGGGTCGTGGCCGGCCTCGCCTGCATGTACCTCTCCGCCGTCTCGGTGCCGCTGCAAACCGACGTGACCCCCGCCGACCTGGAGCTCATCGTCACCGAGGCCGAGCTCGCTTGCGTCGTTTGCAGCGTGGGCCAGCTCGCGCGGATCGAGGACATCCTGCCGCGGTGCCCCTCCGTGCGGAGCATCGTCGTCATGGACCTGCTGGAAGGGGATCGCTGCGGGCACAGCGAGCTCGAGCGCGCAAGGCGAGCCCTGCGGCCGCTGGAGGCGAGAGGCCGCCGCCTCGCCGTGCGGGCCATGCACGAGGTGGAGCGCCTCGGCCGGCAGCAGGGCATCGCGCCGAAGGTGCTGCCCGCGCAGCGGGGCGAGCCCGATCCGCTGATGACCCTCATGTACACGTCCGGGAGCACCGGATCGCCGAAGGGCGCGATGATCCCCGAGAGCCTCTGGCACCGGTACTGGCAGCGCGTGTTCACGAGGAGCCAAGACCCGCGCCTGGACCTCGTGCCGCACGTGGGCCTCAACTACAGCCCGATGAACCACTTCATCGGGCGCAGCCAGGTCGGCCGCTCCCTCATGCGCGGCGGGATCACGCACTTCGTGCTGAAGAGCGACATGTCCACCCTGTTCGAGGACCTCCGCCTGGCCAGGCCGACCACGCTGTTCCTGGTGCCGCGCATCGCGGAGCTGATTCACCAGCAATTCCAGGCCGAGGTCCTGAGGCGTGCTCGAGGGCTGAGCGCCGGCGGCGACGACGCCGCGCGACGGCGGATCGAGCGCGAGATCATGGCGGAGATGCGCGGGTCGCTGCTCGGCGACCGGCTGCTCCACGTGGGTATCGGATCGGCGCCGACGCCGCCAGAGGTCCTCTCGTTCCTGAAGCGCTGCTTCGACGTGCCCGTCTTCGAGGGGTACGGCTCCACGGAGGCCTCCTCGCTCACGTCCGATGGCCGGCTGGATCGGGAGTTCGTGACCGCGTTCAAGCTGGTCGACGTCCCGGAGCTCGGCTACTCCACCACGGACCAGCCGTACCCGCGCGGCGAGCTGCATATTCGATCGAGCCTCATGGTGCCCGGCTATTACAAGAACGAGCAGGCCACGAGGGCGCTCTTCGACGACGAAGGGCTCATGAACACAGGCGATATCGTCGAGCAGCGCGGGCCCGACACCCTCGTCTGGATCGATCGCGCGCGGAACGTGCTCAAGCTGTCGCAAGGAGAGTTCGTCGCCACCTCGCGGCTCGAGGTCCTCTACAGCGCCGGCAGCCCCTTCATCCATCAGATCTTCCTCTACGGCAACAGCGCGCGCTCGTACCTCCTGGCCGTCGTCGTCCCCGAGATGCGCGAGATCTCGGCCCACCTGCGGCAGCGCGACGTGAAGCCCGACGGCGAGCCCGTCCGGCAGCTGCTCCGCGCGGAGATCGACCGCATCGCGCGGGAGCACCAGCTCCGCGGCTACGAGATCCCGCGCGATTTCCTGATCGAGCCGGCCCCGTTCACCCGGGCGAACGGCCTGCTCACCGGGACGCAGAAACCGGCGCGCGCCCGGCTCAAGGCCAGGTACGGCGCCCGCCTCGAGGAGCTCTACGCGACGATCGAGCGCACCCAGCTCGAGGAGCTCCGCAGCCTCCGCGAGGGGGGCGGGGCGACGCCGGCGTCCGCCGCGACGGTGGTGAAGAGGGCCCTGGAAGCCACGCTCGGGATCGCCGGCGTCGAGCCGCGGAGCGCGCGGAGCTTCGCGCAGCTCGGCGGAGACTCGCTCAGCGCCGTCCGCGTGAGCCGCCTCATCGAGGAGATCTCCGGCGTGGACGTGCCCGTGGGGCTCCTGCTCAACCCGACGAGCAGCATCCGCGCGATCGCCGATCACCTGGAGCACGCCCTGGCGGGTGAATCCCCCCGCCGCGCCGCGCGCTTCGAGGATGTGCACGGCGCCGGCGCCGAGGTCGTCCGGGCCGCGGATCTGCGGCTCGACAGGTTCCTCGGGCCGGACGAGCTCGCGGCCGCGAGGCGCGCGACGCCGGCCGCCGCCCTGCCGCCGCAGGCCAGGGTGGCGCTCCTGACCGGCGCCAACGGGTTCCTCGGCCGGTTCCTCGCGCTGGAGCTCCTCGAGCGGCTGCCCGAGGAGGGCCGGCTGTACTGCGTCGTGCGCTCGCCGGACGACTCGCTCGCCTTCGATCGGCTCCGCGCGACCTACGAGTCCGATCCCGCCCTCCTGGAGCGGTTCGACGCGCTGTCGGCGCATGGGCGACTTGTCGCGCTCGCCGGCGACCTCGTGGAGCCGAGGTTCGGCCTGGCGGACGACCTCTACGCGCACCTCTGCGCGGAGATCGACTGCGTGGTGCACAACGGCGCCCTGGTGAACCACGCCCTGAGCTACCC
Organism: Sorangium sp. So ce834; assembly: GCF_051521425.1. Taxonomy (NCBI): domain Bacteria; kingdom Pseudomonadati; phylum Myxococcota; order Polyangiales; family Polyangiaceae; genus Sorangium; species Sorangium sp. So ce834. The sequence continues at coordinate 13,361,628 of NZ_CP150351.1, read as the reverse complement.
GCAGCTCTTCGAGCCCAACGTCCTCGGCACGGTGGAGGCGCTCCGCCTGGCGCTCGCGCACCGGGTCAAGTCGATGAACTACATATCGACCGTCGCCGCGGTCGGCGGCCTCGACCGGAGCGGTCCCATCCGCGAGGACGAGGACATCCGGGAGCTCTGGCCGGAGCGCGCGCTCGGCGCCGGATACGCCGTCGGGTATGCGACGAGCAAGTGGGCGAGCGAGGTGCTGCTGCAGAACGCCCACGACGCGCTCGGCCTCCCCGTCAACGTCTACCGCCCGAGCGGCATCATGGCGCACAGCCTGTATCGCTCCCAGATCAACGTCCCCGATTTCTTCACGAGGCTCCTGTGCGGCATCGTGTACACGGGCCTCGCCCCGCGATCGTTTTACGAGGGCGGCCGCCCGCACCGCGCCGGCCACTACGACGGCCTGCCCGTGGACGCCGTGGCGCGGAGCATCGCCGCCGTCGCCGTCGATCGGCGGCCCTCCGCGGGCGATGAGGGGGAGACGGCGCGCCGCGCGACCTACCATGTCGTGAACCCCTACTGGGACGATGGCATCTCGCTCGACGTCATCGTCTCGTGGGTCCGATCGGCGGGTTACCCGGTGGAGCGCGTCGACGACTACGCCGCGTGGTACGCGGCGTTCCGCGACCGGCTGATGCAGCTGAGCGAGCCTCTCCGGCGCCACTCGCCGCTGCCGATCCTCAACGCGTGGGAGCGCCCCGCGCGCGCCGACGGGGAGGTGTTCGACGCGGAGCGCCTCCTCGCCCGGCTGCGGCAGCTCGCGGCGCGCGGCGGGGCGGGCGATCTCGCGCCCCTGCCGCACGTCAGCGAGCAGCTCATTCACAAGTACCTGGGCGACATGGTCGCGCTGGGGCTCGTCGAGCCAGCCGCCGTGCGCGCGGCGTCCTGACGCGGGACGACACCGCCCCGGCGCGCTCGGCCCCGCCCGAGGTCGCTACCGCTCGCCGCCCGCGATATGCGCGAACAGCACCTCGGGGGCGATCGGCTTGACCAGGTGGGCGTCGCACCCCGCCTCCCTCGATCGGCGCACGTCGTCCTGCTGGCCGTACCCCGTGAACGCGAGGATCCGCAGGGCGCCCGCGCCCGCCTCGCCCCGCATCCTCCGGGCGACCTCGTAGCCGTCCATCGCCGGCAGGCCGATGTCGAGCAGCACCACCTCGGGCGCGAACGAGCGCGCCGCCTCCAGCGCCGAGGGCCCGTCGTGGGCCAGCGCGGTCACGTGGCCCGCCTGCTCCAGGAGGAGGACGAGGGCGTGCGCGTGATCGCGGTTGTCGTCCACGACGAGGATCCGGCGCGTGAGCGTGCCCGAGACCGGCCCGGCCGTGCCCTCGGCCTCGGCCGGCGGCTCCACGGCGGGCAGGCGCACCGTGAACTCGCTGCCCCGGCCCTCGCCCTCGCTCGCCGCCGCCACCGAGCCGCTGTGCATCTCGACCAGCCGCTTCACCAGCGTGAGCCCGATGCCGAGGCCGCCGCGCGCGCGGCCGAGCGTCGGGTGCGCCTGCTCGAACAGGTCGAAGATGCGCGGCAGCATCTCCTCCGGGATGCCGTACCCCGTGTCCTTCACCCGGACGACGATCTCCGACCCCTCCTGGCGCGCCGAGAGCCAGATCCGCCCGCCCTCGCGGGTGTACTTCGCGGCGTTCGTGAGCAGGTTGACGACCACCTGCTCCAGGCGCGCGGTGTCGCCGAACACCGGCAACGGCCGCGGCCCCACGTCGAGCGCGAGCTCGTGCTTCGATGCGTCGATCAGCGGCGCGGCCGCCGCCACCGCCTGGTAGACGACGTGGCCGAGATCGAGCGGCTCCTGCTTCAGCGTGATCTTGCCGCGGGTGATCCGCGAGACGTCGAGCAGATCGTCGACCATGCGGCCGAGCTGGCCCAGCTGCCGCTGCATGACCGCCTGCGCCCAGGCCCGCCGCGGCTCGGGCACCGTCGGCATCTGCGAGATGCGGAGCGCGAACTGGATGGCCGAGAGCGGGTTCCGGAGCTCGTGCGCCAGCATCGCGAGGAACTCGTCCTTGCGGCGGTCGCCGTCGAGGAGCGCCTGCTCGGCCTGCTTGCGCGCGGTGATGTCGTTGAAGGAGACCGCCACGCCGTCGCCGACCTTCACCGCCATGTTGCGGACCCACACGCGGTGCCCGCGCGCCGTGTACGCGATCTCCTTGTCGTGCGGCTCGCCGGTCTCGACCACGCGCACGTAGAGCGGGAAGAGCTCCGTCCGCTGGTCGGGCATCACGTCGAGGAGCCGCCGGCCGACGAGCGCCGAGACGGGCACGCGGAGGAGCCGGCCGGCGGCCGGGTTCGCGAAATCGAAGAGGAAGTCGGCGATCCGGCCCGCCTCGTCGCGCGCCGGGCGCAGCACGATGAACGCGTCGAGCGAGAGCTCCTGGGCCGCGCGGAAGCGCTCCTCGCTGCGGCGCAGCGCCTCGTCCGCCTCCTTGCGCGCGGTGATGTCCTCGATCACGCCGACGGCCCGCACCGCCTTGCCGCGCTCGTCCCGGAACACCGCGCCGCGCACCATCACCCAGCGGACGCCGCCGTCCTTCCGGACGAACCGCTTCTCGCTGCGCCACTCGCGCTCCGCGCCGTGGACGGCCCGCTGGTACACGGCGAGATCCCGCGCGCGATCGTCGGGGTGCGTGAGGTCGACGAAGGTGCGCTCCAGGAGCTCCGCCTCGGAGTAGCCCGTCAGCGCGCAGAACTCCCGGCTGACGGCGAGGATCCGCGTCGTCGACGGCTCGCCGGTGGCCACGGCCACGCCGGCCAGCTCGAGCGCGAGGTGGAGATCGCGCTCGCTCAGCAGCGCCGCGGGTGCCCGGTCGAGCTCGCGTCGAAGGCCGCCGTCGCCGGAGCTCTCTGCCCCGGATAACGATGCGCTCTCCGCGTCATTCCGCTCCTCTCGAGTCCCCGTCACCCGCCCTCCCCCGGCGACGCCCCGCCGGACCGCCGGCCAGCGGGCCGGCGGCCCGGCGGCCCGGCGCGCGTCGCGGCCATCGTAGACCAACGGCGCGCTCCTGACAGTGACGAAACGAGCGGGCCCGACGCGTCGCAGAAGCGCCATGGACGCGGCGCCCCGTGGACCGGAGTCGCCTCTCGCCAGCGCCCGCGCCCCCCCCGCCACAGCGCGTGTCGACAGCGCGGATCGGCGCCGCGCCGGGAGCGGGATGGCGAGGGAGAAAGCTCAATGATCTTCGCGTCTTCTCACCGCCATGGGCGCCGTCCGCGCCAGTGCGGCCGGCGCCCGCGCCGCCGAGCGGGCGGATCGCCCGCGCCGCGAGGTCGTCGCGGCGCTCGCGGACGCCGCGCGGCGCCGAGCCCGCGCGCCGTCGAAGCCCTCGACGCGCCGCGCGAGCGCGCGGTAGCATCGCGCGCCGCAATTCACCGATAGCAAGGAGCGCCGCGCAGCGCCTCGCCCGCCGCACGCAAACCCTATGAAGCTCGCTGTCATCTCAGGTAGTCACCGCAATGGCTCCGAATCGGGGAAGGTCGCCCGCTACGTGCAGCAACAGCTGTCGTCGGCGCCGGACGTCTCCTCCGTCTACCAGCTCGATCTCGCCGACAACCCGCTGCCGCTCTGGGACCAGGAGGCCTGGCAGCCCTCGGAGAAATGGGAGCGCCTCTGGTCGCCCATCTCCGCCGAGCTCACCGCGTCGGACGCCTTCGTGATCGTGGCGCCGGAGTGGCACGGCATGGTCCCCGCGGGGCTGAAGAACTTCTTCCTCTTCTGCACCAAGGGCGAGCTCGCGCACAAGCCCGCGCTCATCGTCGGGGTCTCCGCGAGCATGGGCGGCGCCTACCCGATCGCAGAGCTGCGCATGAGCAGCTACAAGAACACGTACCTCTGCTACATCCCGGATCACGTGATCGTGCGCCACGTGCGCGATCTCCTCAACGACCCGGCGACGCCGCAATCGCCCGACGACGGGCGCATCCGCGAGCGGCTCCAGTACGCGCTGGGCCTCCTCCTCCAGTACGGCAAGGCCCTGCAGCAGGTCCGCGCGAGCGGCGCCGTCAACCTGGCCCGATACCCGTACGGGATGTAGCCGCCGGCCCGGGTGCCGAAGATCCTCTCGCGTGAGACCGCCGCGGTCGAGGGCAGCCTACGGGCCGCGCGGCGCGCCAGGCCATGCCCGCATCGCGACCTCGACAGCCGCGCGGAGGCTCTCCCGCGATGCGCCATCCCGCGCCTGGACCGACATTCCCAGCAAGACGGTCGCATAGAACGTGGCCAGCGCGGCGGCGTCCGTGTCGGGAGCGAGCTCGCCGGCCTCGACGGCGCGCTGGATCCGCGCCTCGAACCCGCTGTGCCACGCCCCTCGGTAGCTCCGCAGCAGGCCCTGTACGGGCCGGGCGCCGGGGGAGCACTGGGTCCCGGCCAGCGCGATCATGCACCCGGGCGGATGGTCGGGCCGGGTGAGCTCGTCGGCCGCCGTCTCGAGCAGCCGCTGCACCGCGCCCCGGGCCGTCGGCTCCTCGGCGACGATGCGGTCGATGTACCCGCCCCGCCCGGCGAGATACCGGTCGACCGCCGCCCGGAACAGCTGCTCCTTGCCCCCGAACGTCGCGTAGAGGCTCGACGGGCTGATGCCCATCGCCGCGCTCAGCTCGTCGAGCGACGTCCCCTCGTACCCCCGCTCCCAGAACAGGACCATCGCCCGCTCCAGCGCCGCCTCCTGATCGAAGCCGCGCGGCCGCCCTCGCCCCCGCCGGAGTACCCCCGTCGCTCTTTTCATAACGATCGTTCCAAAAATCGCTTGACGGACTGCAACAACCTACACAAGCTTCCATTGAAGGAACGTACTTAGCTTCCATTGAAGGAACGATCGTTCCAAAAAAGGGGGAAGCTGCGATGGGTACGTTGAAGGGCAAGGTTGCGCTGGTCACCGGGGGTTCGCGGGGCATCGGGGCGGCGATCGCCAGGCGCCTGGCGCACGAGGGCGCCGCCGTGGCCATCACCTATGTCGCGTCGCCCGCGAAGGCGGCCGAGGTGGTGGACGCCATCGAGGCGGCGGGCGGCAGGGCGATCGCCCTGCGGGCGGACAGCGGCGACGTCGAGGCGGTGAGGAGCGCGGTCGCCCAGACGGTGAAGGCCCTCGGCCGGCTCGACGTGCTGGTGAACAACGCCGGCGTCTCCGCCATGGCGCCCATCGATCAGGTCTCGCTGGAGGAGTTCGATCGCCTCATGGCGGTGAACGTCAGGGGCCTCTTCGCCGCCGCGCAGGAGGCTGTCCGCCACATGGGCGAGGGCGGGCGCATCATCAACATCGGGAGCATCTGCGGCGACGTGGCGCTCATGGCCGGGATGTCGGTCTATTGCGCGACAAAGGCGGCGGTCGCCGGCCTCACACGCGGCTGGGCCCGGGATCTCGGTCCACGCGGCATCACGGTCAACAACGTCCAGCCTGGCCCCGTGGACACCGACATGAACCCGGCCGACGGCCCGCTCGCCGCCGGGATGAAAGGCCAGATCCCCGTGCAGCGCTACGGGCAAGGCGACGAGGTCGCCAGCATGGTGGCGTACCTGGCCGGCCCCGAGGGCGCCTTCGTCAACGGCGCCAACCTGAACATCGACGGCGGCATCACCGCCTGATCGCTCCGGTTTGGCCGACCAGGCGGGCTGTGACGCTACGCCTCGTCCTCCACCAGCGAGACGGCGAGCAGGGCGCCCCCCGGCGCGATCGCCCGCAGCGCCGCGGGGACGGCCGCGAACGCGAGGCGCTCGACCTGCTCGGCAACCACCGAGGGCCGCACCAGGATCGAGCCAGGCGCGCCCTCCGGGGCCGGCGCATCGCCGTCGAGCTCGGCGAGGGATATCCACGCGAGCCCGCCGTGGTCGACGCTCACCGCACGGGCTGTCGGGTCGACGCAGCACTGGGCCGCGAGCAGCACCACGTGCGCGATGTCGGCGTCGACCTCGACGGCACCGGACGCAGGATCGACATAGGAGGCCACCTCGACGGCGTCGGGCACGAGCTCGCTCCAATCGACCTGTGGCGTCCACGAGGGCTGCGCGACGAGGCGCGCCAGCTCGAGCTCGAAATCGATGATGGCGTCGGCGGCGGCGAGCTCGCGCAACCCCTCCACGCGCTGCGCTGCGAGCGAGAGCGCGTTGTAAACGACGGTCGACCCGTCGACGAGGTCGGCGCCTGTCGCGCGGGCGCGCAGCGCCGCCGTCACCTCGTCGCGCGAGAGCCCGAGGACCGCGGCGAGCGTCGCAATCCGCGACGCCTCGATGGGCGAGCGCATGCCGGCGAGCGCGCGGTCGAACGCCGGCCGCCGCCGCGCGAGGAACCCGAGCAGGTCGTCGAAGGCAAACGCGCGGGGCACCTGGCCTTCGATCTCGGCCGGCGTGACCGCGTGCCGCTCGCGGAACGTCGCCTGCAGCGCGGCGTGGAGCTCCTGGACGGCCTCGAGGTCTGCCGGAAACACCCACGCTCCCGGAGGGAAGGGCGCGCGCCCCTGGCGGCCCCGGACGGCGAAGCGCTCGGCGCAACGGACGGTCATACCGGCACGGCTATCACGGGTGGGCTGGCGCGTCAGGAGCTTCTCCGACTCAGGGCGAGCAGGTGCCGGTGCCGTTGTTCTCCTGGAGCATCAGTGCAGGCACCCAGTCGAGTCGCTCCACGAGCGCCTCGACCTCGCAGCCCGGCAGGCTCTCGTTGTCCCGGATCTCCATCGTAGCGCTGATCGATCGAGCTCCCAGGTCGCGAAGCGTCGCGAGCGACCGGTTCCCCTCGATATTGAGGTGATCGAGGTTGGTCAGGTCCTCGAGTCCGGTCAGCCCGACCAAGGCGTCATTGTCTCGGATGGTGAGCTGGTTCACGCGGACCACGCCGCGCAGAGCGTCGATGTCGACGAGCGCCTGGTTGCCTGCGAGCCTCACCGCCTGGATCACGCCGCCGTCCGCGCCGAACGAGCCGACCCCGTCGAGGCTGGTGAGCGCGGCGTTGCTGGAGATGTGGAGCCCGCCTGTCACGCTGCGGAGGCCGCTCAGGCCCGCGAGGCTCGTGAGCCGAGGATTGTCGAAGAGCTCGAGCCGATCGAGCTCCGAGATCTGCTCGAGCCCCGTGAGGCTCACGAGCCCGGAGTTCTGGCCCACGACGAGGGCTGACAGCTCCGTGATGCCGGCGAACCCGGACAGGTCCGAGAGGGAGCCGCAGCCGGTGACGGACAGCTGCCCCACCCGTGTTCCGCCGCCGAAATCGATGGTGGTGAGCTTGGGGTTGTCCGAGAAGGAAATCGACGGCGCGTGGTCCAGGTCCGAGCGAAGGTGCGCGAAAGCGTTGGCGCTCACCAGCTCGGGGTTCGCTTCGACGGCGGCTTGCTGGGCGACATCGCGGAGGGAGGGCACGCCGTCCAGGCTGCTCATCGCTGAATTGCCGATCACGACGAGGGCGTCGGTGGTCTCGAGCGCTCCGAGCCCGGTCAGGTCCACGAGCCGCTCGTTCGAGTAGATGGCGATGGAGCGTGTGGAGACGAGGCCATCCAGGCCCGCGAGGCTCGTGAGCCGAGCATTATCGATGATATCCAGCCGGTCGAGCGCCGAGACCTGCTCGAGCCCCGTGAGGCTCACGAGCCCGGAGTTCTCTCCCAGGATGAGAGTCGACATCTCCGTGATGCCGGCGAACGCGGACAGGTCCGACAGGGAGCCGCAGCGGGTGACGGACACCTCGGCCAGCCGTGTCACGTCGCCGAGATCGATGGTGGTGAGCTTGGGGTTGTTCGAGAAGGAAAGCGACGACGCGCGGTCCAGGTCCGAGCGAAGGTGCGCGAAGGCGTTGGCGCTCACCAGCTCGGGATTCGAGTCGACGGTGGCTCGCAGGACACCGCGGAGCGAGGGCGCGCCGTCCAGGCTGTTCATCGCCGCATTGCCGCTGACGACGAGAGCGTCGGTGGTTTCGAGCGCTGCGAGCCCGGTCAGGTCCACGAGCCGCTCGTTCGACGAGATACCGATGACGCCTGCGGAGACGAGGCCGTCGAGGCCGCGCAGCGAGCTCAGCTGCCGGTTTTCCCGCAACGTGAGCTTCTTGATGGCCGTGAGCCGCTCGAGGCCTTTCAAGCTGACGAGCCCATCGTTCTTGGAGATGAAGAGCTCCTCGAGGCCGTCGACGGCGCCGAGGCCCTCGAGGCTGGTCAGCCCGTCGTTGTCGACCAGGTTGAGCCACCCCCGGCGCAGGCTGCGCAGCCCGTCCAGCGTCGCGAGCCGGTCATTGCCCTCGATCCAGAATACCCCTTCCTCGACGTTGTCGAGGCCTGACAAGGACTCGAGGGCATCGTTGTCGACCACGCGCCACTCGGCCGCTTTCACCCCAACGCCGGCGACGCTCTCGAGGAGCGGGTTCTCGCTGATCAGGACGGCCACGGCCTCTCGCAGGCTCTGAAGCCCGCTGAGGCTGAGCAGCGAGGAGTTCCGCATCACCTCCAGCTGCAACCAAACGGAGGAAAGGGCGCCGAGACCATCCAGGCTGGACAACCGCGTGGTGTCGATGATCTGGAGCTTCCCCTTGATGTTCTTCAGACACGCGAGCGGGGACAGGTCGGAGACGTCGCCGCCGATGGAGAGCGTGCCATCGAGCACGGTTACGCCGCGCAGGTCCTCGAGACCGTCCTGGTGAGTGACGCTCAACGAGCCGCTGTACACGCTCGGAGCGCACCCCTGCTCGGCGCCCCCCTCGCCCGCGTCCGGCTCGCTCGGCATGCCTGTCGACGAGGTTTGGCCGCCTGAGCTGGAGGCCCCCACGGCGTTCGCTGGGCCCTCGGCGCCCCCGGCGCCGCCGGCGCCCCCGGCGCCGCCAGCTCCTGTCGTCGATCCGACCTCGCCTCCGTCCGCCGGCGGTTCTTCGATGTGACGCTCGACCCGGCCCCCGCAGGCCGGCGCGAGCGCAACCGAGGCAAGCACCCCCATCCACCACGGCATCCGCATACCGCGACGCTGGGCTCACTCCGATTCCGCGTCAAGACCGGCCAGGGCCATGCTGGACGTGCGCGATTGCAACGCGGAAACTTTACAGGCGACACGGAGCGCGACGCGCCCGTCCAGCGCTGGTGGCTGCACGCCGCACCGAGACCAGCAAAACGACGGCGTCGTATCTGGATCAGGGAGCGGCGTCGATCGGCGTGCTGCCTCAGTTCGTCTCCAGCTCGCAGACCGGGAAGCCCTCCTCGTCCAGCTCGCAGGTCGTGCCTTCAGAGCACGGAAAGATCTCGATCCCCCTCCGCGGCGAACAGAACCGCGTGGCGGACACGCCTTCCTCGGTGACGGCGCAGTCGCCGACCTCGGGCATGAACGAGCAGTCGTACGGCGTGGAGTTCGGCCGGAACCAGCAGAGCGGACGTGCGCCTGGTCCTTCCGCGCAGGCGGCGTACGCGGCGTCCGCCTCGACCGTGGGATCGATCTCGACCAGGCGCGCGTACGGCGGGACGAGACCGGGGATGTCGGTGCCGGGGTTTCGCACCTGGCACAGGGCGCCGGCGAAGATGGTGTCCACGCGGCACTGGCTCCCCATGTTGTTGACGTTGGTGCCCGTCACGACCGTCGTCGAGGGCGTGTCGGTCGACGCCTGCGTCCCGCCGAGCCAAACCCCGAAATCGTTGGCGACCGCCGCGATGCGGTAGCAGAGATCGCGCTCCGCGTCGCCCGCCCAGACGCCGTCGCAGCGGGCCTTTGTCGCCGGCGACACCCGCGTCCGGTACGCGCCGTTCGCGTCGATGTCATCGCCCCACATCCGGGGCAGGCAGTCCTTCGACGCGAAGTAGTCGGACTGGCCCTCGGAGGCGCTCACCGTGCCGAACCGGCCTTCATCGAGCCCCTCGACCTGGGTGCGCTGCGGCGGACCGTCCTTGAACGGGAAGCCGCCGAGCGCGTGGCCGACCTCGTGGCAACCGATGAATGTCGCGAGGTCGCGCGTGAGGCCGGGACGGAAGAGGTCGGACCCCACGATGATGTTCCAGGTGCGGTCTGCGGCGATATCGATGCGCGTCAACGAGCCGGTGACGCGCACGGTGAGCTGCGCCCCGTGGGCCTGCGCTTCAGGGGCATACGCTGCCGCGACGCCTTCGACGAGGAGCTTCACGTCCGATTCGGACACCGGCTCATCGCCGGCGAGCGGCATGTCCGACGCCTCGACCCCCTCCGGGTCCTGTCCCACGGCAGACGCAGGGGGGCTCGAGCACCCCACGATGGCGCTCGTGGCCAGCGCCACCGCGAGCAAGGCTTTTGCGCTCCGCATACCAACAACGACCATGGTGCTCCTTTCGCCGCGCGTGCTGCGCGGAACGGTGCGCGCCGACGGCGGCTCGCATGCCGCGGCCGTCCGCGGACGAGCCCGCGTTTCGCTGCGATCCCGAGTCGATTCGGCGCCCCCAATGAAGCCGCCCGCGGCGTCATTCCCCCTGCGCGAGGCGCGGAGCGCCTCGATGAGAAGAATGGCCGCTGGCGAGCTCGACCCTAGAGGTCCAGCTGGGCCCTGCGTCGCTGCTCGGCTGTCCTGTGGATGCCGGCGCCCTCGGTCGTCCTTCGCTCGAACCGCGCGGGACGGCGTCGTTTTCCTGCTGTGCCAACCGGCGGTCCGACGCGCCGCGGCGCACCGCGCGCTCTGCCCTCGCGCCTGCTGGCCTGATTCCACCCACCAGCAGTCCAGCCAGGGATCCGGAGAGAGAGTTCAACGCAAAGGCGCAAAGGCGCAAAGGAAAATTAATATGTGTTGTTTTTGCGCCCTTGCGCCTTTGCGTTGAAAATTCTCTTCGCTCGCGAGGCAGATCCCTGGCGGGATTGCTCGGCGGAGGCGACCCCCTTTGGCCTGCTCGGCGATGGCATCTTTGGAGACTTCGTATGCCATACCGTGATCCTTTCCATCGCTCTCGACGAGAGACTCTGCCATGACGGGCTGCCGGCCCCGACAGTCGGGCCCGATGCCGTCCTGGTAGCCACTGAGCCCGCGAGCGACTCGACGTCCGCCGGCCCGCCCGAACGCGCGAGGGTCGGGTGAGCAAGCGGCGGACGGGGGCCAAGTCCCCGCCTGCACCGACACACCCCCCGGGCCGGTCACGGTCCAGCCCGAGGTGATCCTCGCCGAGACCCGGCCGCCGCGCCGAAATCCCTCGCCCAGGCTGCGCCTGACGCGCTCGGTGAATATCCACCTTGACAGGTGAACAGTACTGCGCAAAGTTCGAACGGGTAGGCCCGCGCTCGCCCCCCCTTCGAAGCGAGGAGATGACAATGCCCATCATCGGACGACAATGCACACGCGACGGCAGGACGGTTTGCCTTCGGATGAGTCAGGCCGATCTGCCGGTCAATCTCGAGGGGCCCGGGCTCACGGTCGTTTACGGGTGGTCGAGCGAGGAGCGCCGCGCGAAAGGGCTCCCGGCTTCGATCCAGGGCGTCGAATTCCGCACGGACTCGGGCAAGGTCCTCGCGTTTGACCACTGCCCGTTTTGCGGCGGGGAGCTCGCGGGCAGCGCGACGAGCGTCCGAGCGACCGTGGCACGACGCGCCGCGTCGGAGGGCGCCCGTGCCGAGCTGCCGCCGGTGAAGGCCGAGCGCGCACGGCCGGACGTGCGTGCGATCGAGGCCGCGCCGCCTCGCCCGCCGAGCGCACCGGCGCCGAGCGCACCGGCGCGCGAGCAAGCGGCGACGGGCTCGACCTCGCTGAAGGAGCTTCGCGAAAAGCTCGGGCTCTCGCAGGCCGAGCTCGGCGGAAAGCTCGGCCTCGCGCGCAGCTCGGTCGCCAACTACGAGAACGGACGGTCACCCCTCTCGCAACGGCTCCGCAAGTGGATCGCGAAGCACGAAGCGAAGCTCACCGAAGGGGGAAACGGCGCAGGCCGCCGCGGGAGCGCGGCCGCGTAGCACGCTCGTCATCGACCGGTGGTTCTGGCGGGACGTCTGACCCGCGGCACTGGGCGCAGCCGGTCACCTCGCGGCCCGGCCCCTGCCGCGGATCAGCCGCGAGCCCGTCCGCGCCAGCGCGATGGGCGCAGTCGAGGTGGAAGCTCGTCGGCCTCTCGCGCGGCTCGGGCGCCCCGAAGAGCGCCTCCTCGGCCGCGTCGAGCGCGCTGGCCTCCCGCCGGCCGCCGAGGATCTTGGCGAAATCTTCATGGATCTTGAGGTTGTCGTCGACGACCAAGATCCGTCGCGGCGGAGCGGCGGTCTCCACCTCGTTCAGGACCGGCTTCGGTGAGATCGACTCCATCTCGTTTCACCACCTGGCTCCATCTCACGATGCAGCAGAGCGCGGCGATCAGCGTGAGCCTTCCTTCGACGTCTGAGGGCGCAGCGGAAGATCGAGGATGAACGTCGCGCCCCGCCCAGGAGCGCTCCGGCACGTGAGCGTGCCGCCCATCTCCTTCGCGGCCAGCGCGCTCGTGTGGAGACCGAAGCCGTGCCCGCTCGGCTTTGTCGTGAAGCCCTGCGTGAACAGCTTCGAGGCGAGCCGCTCGTCGATCCCGGCGCCGTTGTCCTCGACCATGAGCTGGAACCGCGCGCCGCCGTCGCCGCGGATCGAGGCGACGATGCGCCCGCCCTCACGGCCGCACCCCGCGATCGACTCCGCGGCGTTGCGGACGAGGTTGACGAGGATCTGCAGCGCCTTGTGGCGATCCAGCGTCGCCTCCGCGACGGGCTGGTAATCCCGCGCGATCTCGATGCCCGTCAGCGCGAGCGACGCGGAGACGAGCGCGATCGCGTCGTCCACGAGCCCCGGGAGCTCGCAGAGCTCCGTCACGCCGATCGCGGTCGCATAGCGCTGCTGCTTGTTCACGATCGCCTTGAGGTGAGAGAGGTACTCCTGCAGCCGCGTGACCTCCGCGAGGATCTCGTCGCGCTCGGTCGCGAGGTGCGCCGAGAGCTCCCTCAGGAAATTGAGGATCTTCCAGGCGCGGTCGGGCGTGGACAGCGAGGCGGGGAGGCCCTCGCCCTCCGCCTCGAGCAACCGGACGAGCTTGCCCACGTTCCCGACGCGCGACGCCCGCAGGCGCTCGGCGACGAGCTCCGCGCCGACGTTGATGCTCGTGAGGACGTTGCCGACGTTGTGCAGCACGCCCGCCGCGATATCGGCCATCCCTGCCCGCCGCGACGTCTCGGCGACCAGCTTTGTCGACGCGATGAGCTCGCGCTGCGTCCTGCTGAGCTCGCGCAGGCTGGCGTCCAGCTCGCGGTTGGCCGCGACGATCTCGGTCCGCTCGCGCTCGACCTGGGCCGCGAGGATGCTGTTGTTCACGAGCGCGGCGAGGTGGTTGCCGAGGAGCATGAAGTGGTTCTGATCTTCCTCGGAGAACCTGTGAAACTTGGCGGTCCGCGGCGAGCTGCCCGCGAACAGGAGGAGGCGTGAGCCCCGGCGCACGCTAGACGAGAGCCAGAGGAACTCCTCGAGCCCGATGGCGTCCGCGAGCCTCCGCAGCGTGGGCGGGGCGCTCGGATCGCACCGCCCGCTCCCCTTCGCCCGGAAGAGCGCGTCCGCCTCCGCCTCGACGTGGGTCAGCGCGGGAGGCGGCCCCGGGTCCATCGTATGCATCGTCACGCGCCCGCTCGGCGCCTCGTATTCGAGCGCGCCGGCGCTCTCGAAGCTCAGGCTCCCCACGAGGAGGTCGCTCCACCTCGCGATCAGGCCCGCCATGTCGGTGTCCTGGAGCTCCGGAGAGAGCGCGTGAAACGCCCGGAGCCACTCCTCCGTGCGGCGCCGCGCCTGGCGGAGCTCGAAGAGCTCCCGTTCTCGATGGATCAGGAGCGTGGCCTTCGCCTTGAGCGTCTCGACCAGCGCCGCGGGATCCGTCGCCATGGCGCGCTCACTCCGAGAGGGCGAGGACCGGATACGTGTAGTTATGGTAGACCGGCTTTCCGGCCACCGGGTAGATCTCGCCCCAGCACACGACGCCGGCCCACGCCGCCTCCGGGCCGAGCGCCGCCTGCATGTCGAGGTTCTCCTTGTTGGTCAGCGCGTCTCCCAGGAACGGCTTGGTCCGCGCGCCGCACTCGAAGCCGAAGACGGCGCGGAGCTTCTTGCCCTCGAGCCGGGCCTTGAGCTCGTGCACGAGCCGGTTTGCGCTCGCGAGCACGTCGTCGACCGTCCGGTGGTGAAGCATGACCCGGGTCCCGGTCGGGATCGCCGCCCCGAGGAGGACGCCGCTGCGGCTCCTGTCGAGGACGAGCGCGCACCGGATCAGCTGCTCCGTCGCGGCGCCCGCGCCGTCGACCGCCATCCCGATCGCGATCGCCGAGGTGTTGCCGACGTCGCCGGGCGGCGCGGCGCCGCCGGTCATCTCCTCCCACACCTCGAGGGCAGGCCGCCCGTCCAGCTCGACGAGGTAGTTGCCCTCCGCCCGCGTCACCGTCATCTCGAGGCCGATGGGCGAGCACCCGATACAGCTCGCGATCGTGGCCGTGAAGTCACCCCACAGGGCGCAGGCGACCGCAGAGCGGGTGAGCACGCGGTCGTCATGGTATTGAGAGGTCTCCGTCATCTCCCGCCCGAAGAAATGGGAGGACGCGCCGCCGACGACAGGGCACTGCACCTCCGCGTGCAGGGCGTCGAGGAACACGTGCGCGTCGACGCCCGACAGCGGATCGTAATTCAGGAGGACGACCTTCGGCGGCTCCGGCGAGCCGGCGCGCAGGCGCTGGCCGCAGAGCCGGCCCTTCTCCGCGGTGTCGGTCTGGACCTCCTCGACGCTCGCGGCCGCGATCCGCACGCCGTCCCCGCCGAGGCCGAGGACGCTCGCGGCGTACCCCTCCTCGCGCACGCCCCCGCGGCCCATGACCCCTTGTCCGGAGCAGCCCACGATGGAGGCGCCCGCCCCGACGCCCTCGCGCAGGCCCTTCAGGAACGCGGCCTGATCGTGATTCACGGTGAGGTACGCGAACACCACCTTCGGGGGATCCGCGAGCTCGCGCGCGAGGCGCTGCCCGGTCTCGAGGCCGGTCTCGTACGACCGCCGCCCCTGCGTCATGATGCTCTGCACGCTCAGCTTCATGATCGGCTCCCTCCTGCGCGTCGCGCTTCGCTGTCGGCCGGCGCCCACCGCTGCGCGGCTTCGAGGCGCTCGATTCGCTCGAGCGCGTTCCGCCGGAAGCATGAAACGTTACTGGACTTCACCGCTGACGTCCATCTTATGCACGGGCGGGCGTCCGGGGCTCGTGGCCCAGGTCCCGCAGGTGGATGCCCAGGCGGGGCGGTGGTCGCCCGGGCTGGCGGCGCGGGCGGGACCCGCGGCGCGGGCGGCGCGGCACGCTGGTCGGCGGCGCGAGCCCAGCGCCGCCGGGGCCGCCCCGGATCGCTGCGCTTTCTGTGGTTCCCTCGCTGCGCGACCTGGGTGAAGCTCCAGAAGCGCGCCATCACGACACCGGTTGGGCGTCGAGGCGCACACCCCGGAGCGATCGAGCTCCGGAGCGACGAGAGGAGCGCCATCATGCATCGATCGTGGCCTGCGGTGGTCCCGTGGTTGATTCCCATCCTTTCGGCAATGCACGTCGCGTGCGGCGACGCCGGCGCAGATCCGGGCGGAGCAGGCGGCGCGGGCGGAGACGCGCGCGATGGCTCGAGCTCGTCAGCCCCGGCGGCCACCTCCTCGACGGCCGCCGGAGGGGGCTCCGAACTCTGGATCCCGGCGCTCGACACGCCGTGGCACTGGCTGATCGACCACCCCCTGGACCTCGACGACCCCAAGGACATGGGCCTGGTCGATCCC
Source organism: Sorangium sp. So ce834 (assembly GCF_051521425.1). NCBI lineage: Bacteria > Pseudomonadati > Myxococcota > Polyangiales > Polyangiaceae > Sorangium > Sorangium sp. So ce834. Next base: position 13,345,917 of record NZ_CP150351.1, on the reverse strand, counting down.
ACCGGCGCGCCGCTCGATCTGCCGCCTCCCGTGGTCTACGACATCGACTGGGAGTTCACGCCGGCAGAGACGGTCGCCGCGCTCCACGCGAGGGGCGCCAAGGTGATCTGCTATGTCGACGTCGGCGCGTTCGAGGATTATCGATCGGACGCCGGCGACTTCCCGGAGTCGGTCAAAGGCGACCCGGACTACCACTGGGAGGGCTCGTTCTGGCTCGACATCCGGCAGATCGACGTCCTCGGGCCGATCATGCAGGCCCGGTTCCAGACCTGCAAAGACAAGGGCTTCGACGCCATCGAGCCCGACGAGGTCGACGGGTACGCCAACGAATCGGGGTTTCCGCTCACCTATGAGGACCAGATCGCCTACAACCGGTTCATCGCGGATCTCGCGCACGGGATGGGCATGTCCGTCGGGCTCAAGGGCGACATCGAGCAGGCGGAGGACCTGTGGCCGTACTTCGACTGGACACTGAACGAGCAGTGCTTCGAGTTTGAAGAGTGCGAGATCCTCGTCGATACCTTCGTGGCGAACGGCAAGGCGGTGTTCCACGTGGAGTACGACGATCCGTTCTCGGGGCACATGACGGACAGGTCGCTCTTCTGCGAGCAGACGAACGCGTGGAACTTCAACAGCATGGAGATGCCGCTCGACCTCGACGGGGGCCGGTGGCCCTGCCGGTGATCTCCGGGTCGCGCGCGCGATCTGCCCCGCGCCGACGCTCTGGCGACCGCTTTTCGTCCAGTCCTCGCCCCACCGGATCTCGCCCGGGTGCTTCTGGCGCAGACGCTCCAGCTACGGCTCCTCTGCTCGACGCTTCGGGATCCGCTTGAGAACGGAGCGCATTCCCCCGAATCGACATTGTTTCTCCCCGGCCGACCTCGCCATTGCGCGAAGCTTCTGCAGCCGATTTGATAACGCCGACGAGCTCTCCAGCGCGAGCGCGACCGCGATCCGTCGACTATCCTCGCGCACCGATGAACGCCAGGTTCCTCGCGTGCGTTTTCGCGATCACCGTTCTCACTGCATGCTCGAAGACCTCGCCAGATACGACGTCGACGGACGCAGGCGCAGGGCCTAAAAGCGGCGCGCGCCTCCGCATCGCCGTCGTGCCGAAGGGGACGACGCACGAGTTCTGGAAGAGCGTGCACGCGGGCGCGGTGAAGGCCTCGCGCGAGCTCGATGTCGACATCGTATGGAAGGGGCCGCTCAGGGAAGACGACCTCAAGGGGCAAATCGATGTCGTCTCGAGCTTCGTCGCGCAGGGCGTGTCCGGCATCGTGCTCGCGCCGCTGAACGGCACGGCGCTGAAGGCGCCGGTGCACGCGGCGACTCAGGCGAAGATCCCGGTGGTCGTGTTCGACTCCGACCTCGCCGGCGACGAGCACGCGAGCTTCGTCGCGACCGACAACCACGGCGCCGGCAAGCTCGCGGGAGAGCACCTCGGCAAGGCGATCGGCGGGAAGGGCAACGTCCTCATGCTCCGTTACCAGGAGGGCTCGGCGAGCACGCAGGGCCGCGAGAACGGCTTCCTCGACGCGGTGCGCGCGATGCCCGGCATCACGCTCGCGAGCGTGAACCAGTACGGCGGCGCCACCACCGAGACGGCGTTCAACAAGAGCGAGAGCCTGCTCCTCGCCCACAAGGCCGCGGAGGGGACGATCGCCGGGGTGTTCACGCCGAACGAGTCGACGACCTTCGGGATGCTGCAGGCGCTCCGCAAGACGGGCGCCGCGAGCCAGGTGAAGCTCGTCGGCTTCGACGCGTCGGAGAAGCTCCTCGGCGCCCTGCGCGAGGGCGACATCGAGGCGCTCGTCGTGCAGAACCCGTTCCACATGGGGTACGTCGCGGTCAAGACGATGGCGGCGCACCTCCGCGGCGAGCCGATCGAGAAGCGCATCGACACGGGGGCGCGCGTCGTCACGAAGCAGGACCTCGACGACCCGGCGGTGCAGGACATCGTGAAGCCCGACCTCGCCCGGTGGCTCGGGGAGTGAGCGGCCCGTGACGGCAGAGCGCGCGCCCCTCCTCGAGGCGGCCGGCCTCGCCAAGGCGTTCGGCCAGAGCGCGGTGCTGCGCGGCGTCTCGCTGCGGATCGCGCCGGCGAGCGTCCACGCGCTCCTCGGCGAGAACGGCGCGGGCAAGAGCACGCTGACCCGCATCCTGCTCGGCGTGGAGCGCGCCGACGCGGGCTCGGTGCGGCTCGGGGGAGCGCCGTACGCGCCGGCCTCGGCCGAAGGCGCGCGCCGCGCGGGCGTCGTCCTCGTCCCGCAGGAGCGGACGCTCTGCCCCCACCTCTCGGTCGCGGACAACGTGGTGCTCGGGATCGAGCCGGCCGCGCGCGCGCGGCCCGGGATCCGCGACCGCGCGCGCGCCCGCGCCATCGCCCGGGAAGCGATCGCGCTCGTCGCCGAGCGCCCGGACCGCGTGCCGCTCGACGCGCCGGCCGGGGAGCTCGGCGTCGCCGATCAGCAGCTCGTCGAGATCGCGCGAGCGCTCGCGCAAGGCGGCCTCCGCGAGGGCGGGCGGCTCGCGGCGCGGCTGCTCGTCCTCGACGAGCCGACCTCGAGCCTCGGCCACGCGGACGCCGCGCGCCTGTTCGACCGCGTCCGCGCCCTGCGCGACGCCGGCCTCGCGGTGCTGCTCGTGACGCACTTCCTCGCGGACGTGCGCGCGCACGCGGACCGCTACACGGTGCTCCGCGACGGCCGCGTCGCCGGCGAAGGCGATCCGCGCGAGACCGAGCCGGCGCAGATCGTCCGCGAGATGCTGGGCCGCGCGCTCGAGGGCGCCCGCGAGCGCGCGGCGTCCGAGGCGGCGCCGCCGGGCGGCGGCGAGGTGGTGCTCGAGGTCAAGGACGTCTCCGGCGTGAAGCGGCCGAAGCGCGCGTCGCTGACGCTGCGCCGGGGGGAGATCCTCGGGATCGCCGGCCTCGTCGGCTCGGGCCGGACCGAGCTCCTCCGCATCCTCGCGGGGCTCGACCCGAAGCAGGGCGGCACGGTCACGCTGCGCGCTCCCCGCGGGATCGGCCTCCTCAGCGAGGATCGCGGCGGGGAAGGGCTGATGCTCGGCCGCTCGATCGCCGAGAACATCTGGCTCTCGCCGCGCGCGCCCCGCTTCGCCGCGCCGAGCTCGCTCCTCCCGGAGGCGGCGCGCTGGATCGAAGCGCTCGCGATCCGCGCGGCGGGGCCGGATCAGCGCGCCGGCGAGCTCTCGGGCGGCAACCAGCAGAAGGTCCAGCTCGCGCGCTTGCTCCGCGAAGACGTCGACGTGCTCCTCGTCGACGAGCCGACGCGCGGCATCGACGTGCCGAGCAAGGCGCAGGTGCTCTCGCTGCTCCGCGGGCTCGCGGGCGCCGGCAAGGCCATCGTGCTCGTGTCGAGCCAGCTCGACGAGCTCGTGACGACGTGCGACCGCATCGCGGTCCTCCGCCGGGGGACCCTCGATCCGCCGCGGCCCGCGGCGTCGTGGACCGCGGCGTCGCTCCTCCTGGAGGCCTCCTCGTGAAGAAGCGCCCGCCGTGGCTCGGCCCGCTCGTCGCCCTCGTGCTCGTCTACGCGCTCTTCGCGGCGCTCACGCCCGACACGTTCCTGCGCAGCCAGAACCTGCTCACGATGGCGCGGCAGACGGTGGTGGTCGGCATCTGCGCCGTCGGCATGACCCTGGTCATCGCGACCGGCGGGATCGACCTCTCCACGGGCTCGCTGGTCGCGTTCACGACGGTCGTCCTCGCGACGCTCCTGCGCGCGGGGGTGCCGGCGCTGCCCGCGGCGCTCGCCGCCACGGCGGCGGCGGGCCTCGCGGGCGTCGTCGCCGGGACGCTCGTGGGGCGGGCGCGGATGATGCCCTTCGTCGTGACGCTGGGCACGATGAGCGCGCTGCGCGGCGCCGCGAAGGGGCTCGCGTCCGAGCAGAAGATCGACGCCGATCCGCGCGGCCTCGACGCGCTGCTCTCGGCCGACCTCGCCGCGCCCGGGCTGTGGATGACCGCGGCGCTCGCGCTCCTCGTCTTCGCCGTCCTCACCTTCACGCGCTTCGGGCGCCACGTGCTCGCGGTCGGCAGCAACGAGGCCGCGGCGCGGCTGTGCGGCATCGACACGGGGCGCGTGAAGGTTGCGGTGTACACCCTGTCGAGCCTCCTCGCCGGCGTCGCGGGCGTGATGGAGTTCTCGACGCTGACGGTGGGCGACCCGACGGACTCGGTGGGCCTCGAGCTCGAGGTCATCGCGGCGGTCGTCATCGGCGGCGCGCCGCTCTCGGGCGGCGAGGCGAGCGTCGCGGGGAGCGTGGTCGGAGCGCTGCTCATCACGGTCATCCGGACCGGCGGCGTCCACCTCGGGCTGCCGAGCTGGGTGCAGGAGATCGCGACGGGCGCGATCATCGTGGCCGCGGTGGCCGTCGATCGGGTGCGTCGCGCGCGCGGCGCCCGCGCGGCCGCGGGCTGTCAGCCTGCGCCGCGAGATCCACCAGCGCGACCATCCTCTGCGCAATCGCCGTGAAGGTGTCCTCCGCCTCGGGATCCTCCGGCAGCCGGTCTGGCAGGGTCGGGCGCGTGCGGTGGATACGGTAACGCTCGGCGAGCCGCGCCCCCGGGAAGGCGCGGTGCAGCTCCTCCATGCCGCCGATGAGCGCCACGAGCCCGCCCATCGTCGCCGTGCCGTTGTCGGAGTCCCACCCGGACAGGGTGCCGATCTGGACGGTGCGCCGGAAGCTCCCCCCGCCGAACAGGAGGGCCATCGTCCCGGTCGCCAGGTTGATCGCGGACTCCGTGAACCCTCGATAGACGAAGCCGTACGCCGAGGCCCGCTCCTGATAGCGATCCGCGATGGCGTCGCGGACGCTCTCCCAATCCTCGGGATCATGCGCCGACAGATACGCCGAGAGCACGAAATCGATGACATCGGCGGCCTTCGACGCATCCGGCAGGTAGCTCCTGGCCTCGCGGACGATGCGCACGATCTCCTCGCGCCGCGGCTTCTCCGGATCGACGGTCGCCGCGAGCGAGAAGAGGAGGACATGGAACTGCGCGGCGTGCGCGGCGTGACCGCGCGCCGTGGTCCGGATGGGGAGGTCGGCGATCCGCAGCGCGAGCTCCGGCATGCCGGGCGCGAGGGCGCCGAAGATCTCCGTGGTGAGCTGCGCGTCGATCTGGAGCGCGTCCGGGTTGAGCGCCGGGTCGCTCGTTTTGGGGGGCAGCACGCCTCGCTCCATGAGGTCGCGCGCCCTCCGGTTGGAGACCCAGATGAAATCGTTGATGTGCGCTCGCCACCCGTCCCGGATCGCCTCGGGAGACAGGAACAGCGTCCTCGCCTCGGTCATGAGGTGCAAGTAGACATATTCGATATCGGTGTCGTCATCGGCCGGGCAGGGGTCGAGGAGCACGAAGTCGATCCGCGCCCCGTTGCGGCCTTGGGAAGTCCCCCAGTCTGCGTCGGTGAAGAAGGGGCGCTCGACGCGGACGCCCTCCGTCGTCAGCCCCGTCCAGTTGGCGATGCACTCGCCGAGCCACATCGCGCGGAGCCGCTCGGCGTAGGCTGCGCGATCGAGCTGCCCGCGCGCCCTGGAGGAGATTCCCGGAAGGTCGCGTTGCTCCACGGGAGCTGCCGGCGCCCCGCCCGCGCCCGCGAGCGACGCGATGGAAAGAAGCGTGAGCAGCGGGCCGCGCCAGCGCGCGGAAGGCGCGATGCGGCATGTTCCTTCGAGGAGGCGAGGGCCGCCACGAGTGCGCATGAATCACTCCTTGAATGCGCGCCCGGAGCGTCGCGCCTGGTTTCGCCTCGCGTTAATGCAAGCGAGGTGCCGAGCCCGCTCCCCCGGCGCCGATCGCACCCTTAAGTTGTGCTCATGAGCATCGGGCAGCACATCGCGCGCGCCGCGGGCGCACGCCTGGACCTCCTCGTCTCCAGCGCGGGCCGCCATCTCCTCGGCGGGGCCCTCGCCGTCGCGCCGGGCGCTACGTCGATCGCTCCGGTGCTGGAGGATCTGCTCTCCTTTCACCCCGGGTGGATATCCCGGAGCGTGACCACCCACGACCCCTCGGGTGGCAACAACGATGGATATCGCCCTGGGGTCGCGCAGGAGGGGGAGCACCGGGTCCTGTTCCATGCCCGCGGCGAGGGGAGAATCACGCGGATATGGATGACCGCCCCGCGCGCGGAGCTCGACAAGCCGGATCAGGAGCTCTGGATCGAGATCGACGGGCGCACGACCTTCCGCGGCTCACCCCATGATTTCTTCGAGGGCCGCGGCCCCTGGAAGCCGCCCCTCGTGCTCGGCGTCGACGCGAGCTCGGGCGCATTCACCAGCTACGTCCCCTTCGCCTGGTCCAGCGAGGCCAAGGTCCGCTTCCGGGGCGTCCCCATCTATTACCAGGTCACCTACCGCGAGGGCCCCGGCGCCGCGTCGGGGCCGACGCCCGAGGAGCTCGCGGGGTTCATGACCGAGGACTGGACCGCCACCCTGCCCGCCCCCACGCATCGGCAGGCCCCGAGCCCCGGCGCACCGCTCGTCCTGGCGATCGGCCCAGCTACGGTATCGGGCATCGACCTCCGGATCCCCGCGGGAAGCCTGAAAGACCTGAACGTGAGGATCGGTGAGCAGCCGCCGGTGCCCGCGTCGTTCTTCTTCGGCCTGGCCAGCACGGGCGCCGAGGCCGACGGCGGGTGGACCACCTTCCGGAGCGCGCTGCACGCCGCCCGGGCGCCCGATGCCGCAGGGTTCGGCCGGCTCGCGACGCGCCTGCCCATTCCGCTCGCGGAGGGAGAGGTGCTGTCGCTCGGGGCGGCGCCCGGGGCGTCCATCGCGGGCCTCGAGGCGGCCGTCGACCTCGCGCCCGCCCGCAGCGGCGTGCGGCTCCTCGCGCAATACCGCGATCAGGTGGCCCCCGGACGCGAGACGACGATGCCCCTCTTCGAGGGCGAGGGGCCGCTCCAGCTCGTCGCCCTCCTGGAGCACCTCAGCGGCGGCCGCCCCAACGACCGGACCTATCTCGAGGGGGACGAGATGATCCGGACCGACAGGATGTCGTACCCCCTGCAGATCGGGACCGGCACCGAGGATTACTTCAACGGCGGCTTCTATTTCCTGGGCGCGCACCATAACCCGTTCAGCGGTCTGCTCCGCTTCATCGTCATCCATCCCGAGAATCGCTGGCGGAACGCGCTGTTCGAGCATTCCTTGTACCGCCTGCACGTGGCCGACCCCATCGTGAGCCGCTCTGGCATCCGCTTCGGCATCGAGGCCGGCCCGACCGGCGCCTATACGCCGCTGCGGGCGCGCTCGCTGGGCCTCGCCTACGCCTTCTCGGATCCTCGGGAGATCGGCGAGCAGGAGGTCCACCTCGAAGGCAGGCGGCACCGCGCGCGCGCGGCCTTCGACGCCGAGCGCTCGGAGCTCCGGCGGGTCTCCCGGTCGCGCGAGGGCCGCGGGATCACCCGGATCGAGGTCGACTGCCCGCCCGAGGCGCGCGGGCTCTTGCTCCTCCGCGCGTACTCCGCGGCGAAGGCGCCCCAGACGGCGCGCGTGCGGCTCGACGGGCGGGAGGTCGGCGTGATCCACGAGATGCAGGCGAACCCGGTCCGGCCGCTCGCGGAGGACGCGCTCTGGGTCGATCTGCTCCCCGGCCAGTGCGGCGCAGACCGGCGCCCGGTCCTCGAGATCGACGCGCGGAGCTCCCCCGCGCCGTGGAGCGAGCGCGGCTACACGCTGCGGTTCTTCTCCGGGCCCCCCGCGCCGCAGCTGACGCAGGGCCCCGCGAGGAAGATCTTCGACGCCAATGCCCTCCGCGAGGCCCCGTCCTACGTGAACGATCATTCGATCGTCCAGCTCTCCGACGGCCGCTGGCTGCTCACGGGCATCTTCAACCGCGAGCCCTATCGGCCAGACTCCGAGATCGAGTTCGTCCTGGCGACGGCGGCGGAGCCCGGGCCGGCGCGCTGGGTCGAAGCCGCCTCGCCGAGCTTCGCGCTGGCGCCCGAGCGCTTCTCCACCCGCGCCCTCCCCGACGAACGCTGGATCTGGGCGCCGCACGTGGTCCGCGATCGCGACGGCGGCCTCGTGATGATCTTTCACGTGGGCACGCCCGACCCCGATCGCTCCGGCTTCCGGATCGCGCGCTCGCGCGACGGGTTCACCTGGACCCGCGACGGAGGGACGCTCTTCGAGGACATCTGCGTCGCCCGCGATCCGATGCTCGTCCGGCTCGGCGACCTGTGGGTGGTGTATTATACACGCTGTGCGTCGCGGGAATCGCGCCTGAGCGGCGTCGCTTACCGCACGTCGCTGGATCTCGCCCACTGGAGCCCGCCGACCATGGCGCTCACGCTCGGGCCGGAGACCGCGATGCGCAACAGCGGATATACCGAGTCGCCGTTCGTGTTCGCGCGGAAGGGGTGGTTTTACCTGACGGTCACGAGCTATCCCGTCGACGTCGACGCCACCTTCGTCTACCGCTCGCGCTCGCCGTTCGCGTTCCCCCCGCACCCCGTCGCCCGGCTGCGCGCGCACGCGGCCGAGTGGGTCGCGGAGGGGGGCAGCTTCGACGCGGGGCGCCTGTTCTTCACCGACGCAGGGCCCGGCAAGGGCGGCGTGTTCCTCCAGGAGCTCTTCGGCCTCTGAGCCGCGCCGCGCGAGGCAGGCGTCCGAGAGGGGCAGATCGTCCTCTGCGCGGTGGGCGACCATGTGCCGCGCCCCGCCGGTGTCCTCCAGCACGAGGAGCCCCGGGCGGCTCGGGATCAGCGCCACACCCGCGACGGCGCGACCCGCGCCGTCATGACCCGCCCAGCGCTCGCAAACATCGATGCCATGGGGTTCCCCATCTTACACCACGGGGATCGCAGCGCCGCGCCGTAACCACCCAACCAAAGGCATCGTGACCACCCCGGTCGCGCCGGTTACCCGAAGGAAGCGGCACATCAACAACGTGGCATCGTTTCCGTGCCGCAGGAGGAAGCCGTCAAAGGTCGACCACGCAGACGACGCTCGTGGTCGTGTCCTCGCCGTATTCCTTGACCTCGATCTGGATCTTCGAGCTTGCCTCGTCCGTTCCAGCGCCGAAGCGAGCCGCGAAGTCCAGCTCGTACCAGGTCTCGGTCGAGATCGGATCGGACACCTTCCACGCGATCAGCTCGTAGCCGCCGATCGACGTGTGATCGAAGACGAAGATCGTGTCGGCGGGGGCGGTGTGTGAGACGGTGAGTGAGGGGCTCACGAACTCGTAGGCGCCGGCCTCGCCGAGCTCGAGGCTGCAGGCCTCGCCCGAAGGCGTGGTCCCATCGTAGGTGCCGACCAGGCAAGCGCTGGCGCTGGGATCGCTCGTCAGGGAGATGTCGGGACAGGCGGCGAGGCGCTCTTCGAGCGCCGAGGGGCTCGAGCCCGAGCCGCCCGGACCCGAGCTCGAGTCGCCCGACCCGTCGTCGTCCCCTCCGCAGGCCACCACCAAGCCGAAGGTGAGCACGGGAACGAAAACCAGGTAAGAGCGCCGTCGAGCGGGGTTCATGTCACAGGAGGATGAGGTCATCGGATAGAGGCTAGCGGACAGACCAGCCCTCGCTCAGCTGTCAGATCTGACAGGGGGGGGCTCCGCAAGAGCCCGAGCAGCATCGCTTTCGCGACGGCGTGCTGGCGGTTCGAGACGCCGAGCTTGGCGCTCGCGTTCTGCAGGTGGAAATTTACCGTGCGCTCGCTCATGGCGAGGATCACGCCGATCTCCCAGGAGGTCTTGCCCTCCGCCACCCAGAGCAGGCACTCCCTTTCGCGCGGCGAGAGCGGCTGGCTCATCCTCGCGCCCTCCGTCACGAGCACGCGCCGGAGCGCCTCGTGCACATACCCCGCGAGCAGGTGCACGTAGGGGAGCGCGCGCCGTGTCCGCTTCCTCGCCGAGCGTAGCTCTGCTCCGGTCGCGAAGCTCAGCACGCCGAGATCGCCGCGAGGCCCGTGGAGCGGCGCGCTCAACCCCTCCGATAGCCCGAAGTCCTCTGCTTCGCGCATGACGCGACTCTCGAGCGCCGCCGGCCCGAGCGAGCTCCACTCGGTCGGCACGATGTGCTCCCGGCAGTAGGTCATCACCGGATCCTGACCGAGCAAGCCCTCGCGAAAATAGTGCTCGATCCAGGCTTCGGGGTAGCCGTTCGCGAGCGCGAGCCGGGAGCTCGGCGCGCCTTCTTGCAGCTCGAGCGCGTAGACGAACCACTCGAAGCCGAGCTCGGAGGCGTGGAGCCGCAACAGCTCGGTCACGTCGAGCACCGAGTCGGCGGTAGAAAAGCCCTGGAGCTCCTCGTGAAAGCGGCCAATCTGCACTGGTTCGAGGTTACACGCCCCCTCGCCCCAGTCGAGCCGCGCTCACGGATCGGATCGATCGCGCCCCCCCGCGCCCGCGGGCGGCGGGGAGGACAGCGCGTCGACCTCGCCGCGGGTCACGAGCTTGTCGCCGTCGCGGTCGAGCACCTTCAGCAGCTCGCCGACGACGACCTCGGACGGCGTCTCGGAGGTCGCCCGCGAGACGGCCGCCCTCAGCTCCTCGGCCGAGACGCGGCCGTCGTGGTCGGCGTCGATCGCGTCGAAGGGCCCGAGCTGGCGCCAGAGCTCCACGGCGAACGACTCGACGAGGACGAGCTTCGGCTCGCGCCCGGTGTCCGCCGGCGGCACCTCCTCCGGGTGCGCCTCGGCGAAGCGGACCAGCGGGGCGATGTCATCCATGCCGCCGAGGAGCGCTCGCGGGAGGGCGATCCGGTACGCGCGGTCGTCGACCAGCGGCAGGCCGCCGATCGCGGTCAGGACGCCCCGGTCGTCGATCGCCATCCGGTCGTCGAGCTGGAGGAAGCCGGCGTGCTGGGCGGGGGCGCGCGACCGCGACGCGGCCACGGCCTCGCGCACGACGCGGCCGGGCAGGCGGACCACCACGAGCTCGTTGCTGAAGGGCACCTCGGCCTTGAGATCGCCGTAGGTGAAGCGCTCGCGGTACTCGCGGCCCCCGCGGATGCCGCCGCCGTTGAAGAGGCACCCGTCCGCCTCGAGCGCCTCCCGGATGCGCGAGCAGAGGAGCGTCCCGAGCGAGGTCTGCCGCGTCCGCGTGCCGATCGACGAGAGCGCGCTCCCCAGGGGGAGCCGGAGGAGGGTGGCCGCGTCGAGGTCGCGCACGAGCTGCATGTGGCGGTCGACGCGCTCGCGCATCGCCGGATCCTCGGGATAGGCGCGGACGTCCTCGAGCCGGACGGTGACCGCGGGCAGGTCGGGCCCCCCGGCGGGCGGCGCCTCGGCCGGCCACGCGAGATCGATGACGGCCGCGCTCTCGGCGTCGGTGCCGGACTTGACGACCCAGCAGCCGTCCACGTCGTCGATGAGCACCTCGTGCTCGTGACCGCCGAGGATCACGGGAAAGGGCGGGTCGCGCTGCGTCCGCGCCAGCGCGAGATCCGCGTCGCGGCTCTGGTGCGTTATCGGGATCACGCAGGCGCAGCCCTCCTCGCGGACGAGCCGTTCGGCCCAGCGGACGGCCGCCTCGTTCGCCGGCTCGATGACGCATCCCCCGAACGCGCCCCGCCGGTACAGGCCCTGGACGTGGACGAGCAGGCCGAGGAGGCCGACCCGGACCGCGCGCCCGCCGGGGCTCGCGATCTCGAGGATCTCGTGCGTGGGCAGCGCCGGCGTGAACGAGGGCATGTTGGTGTTGAGCCACGTTCCCCGGAACTCCTGCACCCGCGCCCTGAGCTCCGGGAGCTCGATGTCGGCCTCGTGATTGCCGAAGATGGTGTGCGTGATCGGCACCGCGTTCATGCAGTCGACCATGCCCCTGCCGTGATCGAGGCTCGACAGCAGGCTCGGCGCGAGGAAGTCGCCGGCCAGCACGGCGATGAAGCGATCCGCCGGCCCGGCGGCGTGGTGCCTCACGAGGCTCGCGAGGCGCGGGAGGTTGTCGAGCGCGTAGACGTCGTTCACGCAGATGATCCGCAGAGAGGGGCCTCTGGGCGTGCCTTGTTCGCCGGCGGTCATGTCCCTTGAAGATAGCCCAGCGCGCGGGGCCGTGCCCTCCGCGCGCACGGCGGCGCCCGGGGATCCACCAGCGCGCCGCGGAGGCGTCAGAGGGTAATGCGCTCCGGCACGCTCTCGAAGGAGAACACCCGCCAGGGATGCGGACGGCCCGGACGCGTCGTCTCCGTCGCAGCGCCGCTCGTGAACTCCGCGACGACGCTGCGCCAGAACGCGAGAGCGCCCGCATTCCCCTCGGAGACGCGCACGGTCCACTCGCCCGGAAAGCGCTGCCATAGAAGGACGGCCGCCCGGCGGCCCACGCCGGAACGGCGGTACCGACGCAAGATGAAGAACTCGGCGACATCGAGGACATCCGGGTTATCCGCCGCCGGTGAGCCCCGCGTCGTCAGGGCGAAGCCCGCGATGCGCCCGGCACACCGGACGATGAAGGCGAACCGGCGCTCCCGCTCGGACCAGTAAAGAGCGAGCTTGTCGTACCCGAAACGCCCATCCGGCCCCAGCTCGAGGCCGGGGAACACGTCGCTGAGGTCGTGAATGTACAGCTCGAGGAGGTTGGACAGCAGCAGGGCATCGGCCGAGGTCGCCTCCTCGAGAGCAACTGAGATGAAATCCGCCATGGCAATTCCTCTGGCCTGTTCAGCCCCGATGACCGATCCGCCTCGAAGGCCACCGGGACGACACCGCAGGGTAGCAAGGCGCGCGGTCGCCGCGCCAGGGCAGGAACGGTCGAGGCGCATCGTCGCGGCGTCGGGATGAATGCGGCGCGCCTATCGAGCAACGAAGCGACCATGGCCGAAGACATGGAACGTCGTGGCTCGCGCCCCGGGGCTCGCCAGTGGGCCGCGTCTGCCCTGACCATCGCGGCGCTCGCCGGCCTCACCGCGTGCGAGCCTATCGGCCGCGGAGGGGACAGCGGCGGTGGAGCAGGCCCGGGCGGCAGCGGCGGCTCTCCGGGGGTAAGCAGCGGCGGCTGCGCGGATGGCGCGGGTGGATCGAGCAACGATGGCGGCGCCCCTGGCACCGGCGGCGACGGCGGCGCCCCTGGCACTGGCGGCGATGGCGGCGCCCCTGGCACCGGCGGCGATGGCGGCGCGCCTGGCACCGGCGGCGATGGCGGCGCCTTTGGCACCGGCGGCGATGGCGGCGCGCCTGGCACCGGCGGCGATGGCGGCGCCTTTGGCACCGGCGGCGATGGCGGCGCCTTTGGCACCGGCGGCGATGGCGGCGCCTTTGGCACCGGCGGCGATGGCGGCGCCCCTGGCACCGGCGGCGATGGCGGCGCCCCTGGCACCGGCGGCGATGGCGGCGCCCCTGGCACCGGCGGCGATGGCGGCGCCCCTGGCACCGGCGGCGATGGCGGCGCCCCTGGCACCGGCGGCGATGGCGGCGCCCCTGGCACCGGCGGCGATGGCGGCGCCCCTGGCACCGGCGGCGATGGCGGCGCCCCTGGCACCGGCGGCGATGGCGGCGCCCCTGGCACTGGCGGCGGCAGCAGCTCGACCGGCGGTGGCGGCTCGCCGAGCACGTGCGTGCCGGGCTCGGTCGTCGCCTGCTACACCGGCCCTGCCGGGACGAACGGTGTCGGGAGCTGCGCTTCCGGGACGCAGACCTGCCGCCACGACGGATTCGGCTACGGCCCATGCACGGGCGACGTGACGCCCGCTCGAGAGCGCTGCGCCACGCCGGAGGACGAGAGCTGCGACGGCGAGCCCCGCTGCGCTCAGCCGCCGCCCTGGGCGCGGGGCTTCGGCAGCCCTGGCATCGACGAGGGCTGGGCCATCGCGAGCGACGCCTACGGCAACTACTACGTCTCCGGCTCCTTCGAAGGAACCGTCGACTTCGGTACCGGCCCCCTGACCAGCGCCGGACGGTCGGACATCTTCTTTCTCAAGCTCGACGCCGCGGGCTCGGTGCTCTGGAGCCAGCGCTTCGGGACCGAGGAGAACGAGCGCGGAGGCGCCCTGACGGTCGACGAGAACGGCAACGTCCTCCTCACCGGCACGTACCGCGTCCTGCCCGGCCAGCCAGGCCTCGATCTGAACGGGTGTCATCTCCCCGCCGTCAACGACTATTACACCGCCTTCTTCGTTACCCAGGTCGATCCCGACGGCAACCCCATCTGGTGCAATGGCCCCTATCCTTCTTCGGACATGTACTCCGTCGAGCAGATCGCCGTCGACGCTCACGGCGACATGTACGTCGTGTACCTCCAGTGGGAGAGCGCCTACCTCATGAAGATCGACGCCGCGAGCAAGAGCACCCTCTGGATAGAGTCGCTACCAGGATACTACGTCGGCGGCGCGCGGCTCGCGCTCGACAGCGCCGGCAACCCAGTGGCGGTCGTGACCGAAGGCTCGAGCATCACGGACCTCTTTCCAAGCCAGTTCGTCGTCTCCAAGTACGCTCCGACGGGCGATCTGCTCTGGTTGCAACATTACCAATCCAGCTCGGACCCTTGGATGGGCGGCGGCGTGACGGCGCACGCGGTGGCGATCGATGCGGAAGACGAGATCTTCGTGACGGGCGACACGGATGGCTCCGTCGACTTCGGCAGCGGCGTCCTCCCCGCCGGCTCCGTCCTCCTCAAGCTGGATGCCGCGGGCGAGCCCATGTTCAGCCGCTCGGTCCGCTTCGGCGACAGGATCGCGCTCGCTCCCTCCGGTGATATCATCGTCGGCGGAGTCGGCCTCGCGCAGCTCGACGCGAGCGGGACGGAGCTCTGGTCGGTCAACTTCGATGCCTATGCGCAGGATATCTCCTGGTCCCCGAACGGCGCGGTCGGCGTCGTCGGCCGCGCGGCGGGCCCCGTGGACTTCGGGACCGGCCCGATCACCTATGGAGGAGGGTATGCCGACGCCTATGTCGCCACGTTCAACCCGCCAAGGAGCGGCGACGGCACGATCGCCCTCACCGGCGCTGCCGAGCGGGCCACCGACTTCGGGGACGGGCCCATACCGTACGCGGCCGGCACCGACGCCTTCGTCGCCACGATGACCCCCTGAGCGCCCAGCGCCGTCGACCTGTGTCGAGCTCCAGCAGGAGGACACGGCTGCGCAGCGATGCTCGCAGCTGCGGGACGAGGCGAGGAATCGAATCGCTCCCTCGTCGAGGCCGCATGAATGCGGCGCACCTGCCGGGCAACGAAGCCGGCATGGCCGAATACATCGAACGTAATGGTTCGACCCGCAGGGGTCGCGTGCGGGCCGCGTCCGCCCTGACCATCACGGCCCTTGTCGGCCTCGCCGCGTGCGAGCCCATCGGCCGCGGCGGGGGCGGCGGCGGCGAAGCAGGCACTGGCGGCAGCGGCGGCTCTCCGGGGGTAAGCGGCGGAAGCGTGACCGATGGTGCGGGAGGCTCGATCAGCGACGGCGGCGCGCACGGCACCGGCGGCGACGGCGGCGCGCACGGCACCGGCGGCGACGGCGGCGCCCCCGGCACCGGCGGCGATGGCGGCGCCCCCGGCACCGGCGGCGATAGCGGCGCCCCTGGCACCGGCGGCGATGGCGGCGCCCCTGGCACCGGCGGCAGCAGCTCGACCGGCGGCGGCTCACCAGGCACCTGTGTACCGGGCTCGGTCGTCTCCTGCTACACCGGCCCTGCAGCGACCAGGGACGTCGGGCGCTGCGCCTCCGGGACGCAGACCTGCCGCCACGACGGATTCGGCTACGGCCCATGCACGGGCGAGGTGACACCCGCTCGAGAGCTCTGCGCCACGCCGGAGGACGAGAGCTGCGACGGCGAGCCCCGCTGCGCTCAGCCGCCGCCCTGGGCGCGGGGCTTCGGCGGCCTTGGCAGGGACCAGGGCTGGGCCATCGCGAGCGACGCCTACGGCAACTACTACGTCTCGGGCTCCTTCGAAGGAACCGTCGATTTCGGTACCGGCCCTCTGACCAGCGCCGGACAGTCGGACATCTTCTTTCTCAAGCTCGACGCCGCGGGCTCGGTGCTCTGGAGCCAGCGCTTCGGGACCCAGGACTACGAGGACGAAGTCGTCCTGACGGTCGACGAGGACGGCAACGTCCTCCTCGCCGGCAGGTACGACCTCCCGCCCGGCGAGCCGGGCCTCGATCTGAACGGGTGTCTTCTCCACACCTACGGCCCCGCCTTCTTCGTTGCCAAGTTCGATCCCGACGGCAACCACCTCTGGAGCCGTGGTCCCTATGCTGATTTGGACGTGTACTCCGTCGAGCAGATCGCCGTCGATGCTCACGGCGACATGTACGTCGCGTACCTCCAATGGGAGCGCGCCCACCTCGCGAAGATCGGCGCAGCGAGAAAGGACATCCTGTGGACAGAGGAGCTACCAGGACGTTACATCATCAGCGCGCGGCTCGCGCTCGACAGCGCCGGCAACCCCGTGGCGGTGGTGAACCTCCGCTCGAACAACGTTGAGAACGTTTCGAAGAGCTTCGTGGTCTTGAAGTACGCTCCGACGGGCGATCTGCTCTGGTCGCAAGATTTCCAAGCCACCTCGGATCCTTCATTGGGCGGCCGCGCGACGGCGCGCGCGGTGGCGATCAACGCGGAAGACGAGATCTTTGTGACGGGCGACACGGACGGATCCGTCGACTTCGGCAGCGGGATCCTCCCCGCCGGCTCCGCCCTCGTCAAGCTGGATGCCGCAGGCGAGCCCATGTTCAGCCGCTCCGTCCGCTTCGGCAGCGACGTCGCGGTCTACCCCGCCGGCGACATCATCGTTGCGGGGCGCGGCCTCGCGATGCTCGACGCGAGCGGGACGGAGCTCTGGTCGGTCAACTTCGATGCCTATGCGCACATCTCCTTGTCCCCGAACGGCGCTGTCGGCGCCGTCGGCTTCGCGGAGGGCCCCGTGGACTTCGGAACCGGCCCGATCTCCTATGGAGGAGGATATAACGACGCCTACGTCGCCACGTTCAACCCGCCAAGGAGCGGCGACGACGGCGAGGGCGGCGACGGCGCAGGGGCGACCGGCACGGGCGGCGGCGGCGACCCGCCTGCGACGTGCATGCCTGGCTCCGTCGTCGCGTGTTACTCCGGCCCCGCCGGGACCCGGGGCGTCGGCCCCTGCGCTCCTGGCGCGCAGACATGTCTCCCCGACGGTGCTGGGTACGGTCCCTGCGTCGGCGAGGTGACGCCCGCCGCGGAGATCTGCGTGACGCCGGAGGACGAGGATTGCGACGGCGAGCCCCATTGTCCTCTGCAGCCGCCGTGGTCGCGAGGATACGGCGGCGCCGGCGCCGACGCAGGCTGGTCCATCGCGAGCGACACCGCCGGCAACTACTACGTCACCGGCTCCTTCGAAGGTACCGTCGACTTCGGCGCCGGCCCGCTGACCAGCGCCGGCCCCACGGACGTGTTTCTCCTCAAGCTCGATCCCGCCGGCGCGTTGCTCTGGAGCAAGCGCTTCGGCAGCGACTCAACGGACACCGGGCACGCCGTCGCCGTCGATGGGAGCGGCAACGTCTTGCTGGCCGGCATCCACGGTAACAACAACGGACCGCGGGACATGAGCTATGGCGGCTGCGAGCCCCTGCCCCCTCTCGGTTCCGAAGGAGTCTTCGTCGCCAAGTTCGACCGCGAGGGGAACCACATCTGGAGCCGGCGATCCGTGGTGGACAGGCGCATGCGCCACCTGTTCGAACAACTCGCCGTCGACGCGCTCGGCGACGTCTACGTGGCGTTCTTCCTGGGCGAGTGGTACTGGGATCCATCCAGCCCCTACGTCACGAAGCTGGACAGCGCAGGAAACCTGCTCTGGAGCAAGCCGCTCACGGCGGGGATCCCGTATCACGTCGAAGACCAGCGTCAGAGCGACAACGTCCTCCTCGCGGTCGACAGCGCCGGCTTCGTGATCGCGGCGAGCGCGTCCATCAGCACGTCCATCACCAATGACCCGTCCTGCCCCTGCGCTCACCGGTTCACCGTCCAGAAGCTCACCCCGACCGGCGACGTGGTCTGGAGCCGCGAGCTCGGTCCCTCGGACCCCGCCGACACAGGCATCGGAACGTCCGCCCTCGCGCTGGCGGTCGACGCCGACGACGAGATCCTCCTGACGGCCTACACCGACGGGACCGTCGACCTCGGGGGCGGCGTGCTCCCCGAAGGGCCCGTCCTCATCAAGCTGGACGCCGCGGGCGAGCACGTCTCCAGCCAGCCCATCCCCTTTGGCGACGCGCTCGCCCTCGACCCCTCGGGCAGCATCGTCATCGCCGGCCACGGGCTCTCCAAGCTCGACGCGAGCGGCACGACGCTCTGGACGAGCACCTTCGACGCGAGCGCCAAGGACATCGCCATCGCCCCGAACGGCACGATCGCCCTCACCGGCGCTGTCGATGGAGCGACCGACTTCGGGACCGGCCCGATACCGTACGCCGCCGGCACCGATGCCTTCGTCGCCACGATGCTCCCCTGAGCGCCCCGGCGCCGCCGTACCGCCACGGAGCAGACGATTTTCCGGACGATCGTCCGACGAGCGCACCGGTGAGGTGCGAGAGGTGAGGAGAAGCATGCGAGTCATCCGCTTTCTGCTGGCGTCGCTGTTCTGCGCGCTCGCCATGCTGCCCACGCGCGAGGCCTGGGCGGCCATTACCGTGACATTCGTGGAGCCCGGGCAGCACGCGTGGAGCCAGACGTATGTCAATGTTCGCGTCGAGGTGAGCTCCACGGTCCAGATCGCGCGCGTCCAGGCGCAGCTCGGCGCAGGATCGGGGATCCTCACGAACATCGGAGGCACCACGTACAAGGCGGGCATCTCGACCTTCGGGCTGCCCTATGGCGAGCACGCCCTGACCGTCACGGCGACCGACGTCGAGGGCACCAGCGTGTCCGCGCAGCGCACCGTGTTCCAGGACCAAACGCCCACCGCCCAGGTCCTGGCGCCGACGCACGAGGCGGTCGCCCATCCGTCGCTCCGGATCGCCGCCACCTGCGTCGACGACCACCCGGCGGACTGCTCCATCCGGGCCATCGCCACCTTCCACGACACGAGCCCGTCGACCTCGGTCGAGCTCGCGCGGGCCACCGCGGCGCTCGACACCGTCGTCGACCTCAGCGCGTACAGCGGCCGCAAATTCAATCTGAAATTCGACGTGCTGGACATCCATAGCATGATGGTCCTCCAGGGGCCGACGATCCTGGTCGAGGCCAGCCCGCTGCTCGAGGTGATCGACGAGGTGCCCGGGCGCATCCTCGATTTCGACGGGACGCGGATCCTGTTCACCAAGGGGCGAGAGGAGCTCTTCGTGCTCGATCGGGCGACGCGGGCCACCACGCGCGTCATGAAGTTACCCTATCCGTACCAGCTCAACGACGCCACGAGAGCGTTCCTCACCGGCGCCGGCGCCGCGATGGAGGTGCCGGCGCCGCCCGCCATCGGTCGCCCCCCGAGCGCCGTCTACGAGTGGCGCCACGGCGCCCTGCTGAAGCTGGCGGAGAACGGCCGCCTCGCGTTCGTGAGCGGCGACGCCATGGCTTACTCGGGCAGCGGTACGTACGTGCGCGATCTCGCGTCGGGCACCGACGAGCTCGCGCTCGGGGCCGCGCTTGCCCCCCCCAGCATGGATATCGCCGAGGACGGGCTCTTCGCGTATGTGGACGGCCCCAGGTCGCTCTACACGCGCAGGGATGGAACGAGCACGCTGCTGACCACGAGCGGGGATGAAATGACGCGCCCCGTGACGGACGGGATCAATGTCGTATTCACGAAAATCCTCAGATCCGGCCAGCCTCAAAGCATCCTGGCCACGCCCTCCGGGCAGGTGCCGCTCGGCGTCGCCCCTGTCGCGCGCCCCGAGGGCGCCCAGACGGGCGCCTACCAGCTCCACGCGGGTTACATCGCCTTTCTCAAGGGCTCGCCCGGCGCGGAGCAGGTCTGGCTCAGGACCCCGAGCGGCGCGCAGCACCAGCTCAGCTCCAGCACCCCCAGCCAGCTCGACGATCCGCCCGCGCGCCTGGGACACGACGGCATCAGCGACACCGGCGAGGTGATGTTCCTCACCCCGCCGAAGCGCTACCTCGGCGCCGCCGGCGCCGCTCCGCGCGAGATAAGCTCGCACCTGGGACATGCGCGCTGGCTCCAGGGCGCCTGGTACGTGGTGATGGGAAATACGCTGTTCCAGGTCGACGACGGGTCGAGCGGTGCGGGCGCGGGCGGCGGCGCCGGCGGGACGGGCGGCTCCACCGGCGAGTCGTTCACGAGCGCGCGCGGCGCGCGCGCCGCCATGTCGATGACGAGGGTCGGCGAAGCGGGCGCGCGCGCGACGAGCGCCCCCGCGGCAGGCTCGCCCGACCTTCCAGAGGACGAGCTTCCGGCGTCCAGCGGCTGCGCTCTCGCGGCGCGAAAGCCCGGGCTCGGCGGCGCCCTGGAGGCCGCCGTCCTCGCGACGCTCGGCCTCGCCATGGCGGCGCGGGGGCGACCCAGGCTCAGGCGAGATCGCGGAGGAGCCGACGCCACGCCGTCGAGGCGAGCGACGCGGCAGCAGGGCTCGGACCCGCCGAGCCCCAGCGCGGCCGGCTACTCCTGCGTGCGCGCGTCGCCCAGATAGTAATCGCGCTGCGACGGGTAATAGTCGGCGAAGCTCGGCAGCGGCGCGCCGAGCCGGGAGGCGACGAGCATGTCGAGGTAATACTCCCAGCCCGGCCCGGTATCGCCGGCGAGCGCGGGGTCGGTGAGGTGCTGGATGAAGGTGAGCTCGGTGGTCTCGCCCTTCGCCGCGAGCGACAGCTCGAGCCGCCACTCGCCGTAATCGTCCTTGGCCGTGAGCGCGAGGCGACGCGGCGGCTCGCAGGCGTCGATCGTCATGTCGCACCACGGCGCGCCCTTCTCGAACGCCATCTGGAGGCGCACCGTCTTGCCGGGGCCCGCCTCCCCCTCCCACGGGCCGATCCAGCGCGCCGTGCTCTCCGACGCGGTGACGCTCTGCCAGACGTCCTCGATGGGCGCGCGAAAGCTTCGCTGGATGACGAGATCGGCGCCAGTCGCCGTGCTCCGGACGCGGCCGGTGGGTCGGGGGCTCATGCTGTCTCCTTCCTTCGCTTCGTTTCGTTGTGGGACGGGGTCGCGGCCGCCATGCGCCGCTGCCGGCCGACGCGGTGGACCTCGGTCTCGAGCGCGTCGAACCGGCGGTGCCACGGGCTCTCCTCGCGCAGCTCTCGCAGGAACGCCTCGAGCTCGGCGAGCGCGCCGAGCTCCAGGCTGTACTCGCGCTCGCGGCCGCGCTGCACGTCGCGCACGAGGCCCGCCTCGCGCAGGACCCGCAGGTGCCGGCTGACCGCCGGGCGGCTGACCGGAAACGCGCCAGCGATGGCGCCCGCCGAGGCGGTGCGGCCGCGCAGCATCCGCAGGATTTCCCGCCGGATCGGATCCGCCAGCGCCTGGGCAACCGCATCCATCGGACAAACGTGTAACCGATTTGTTACTCATCGTCAAGCCGCGCGTCGCTCTCCAAGCCGCGCGTCGCGCTCCAAGCCGCACGGCACACCTCGAGCCGCGCGGCGCGCTCCAGCGGTGGGCGCGGCGCTCATTGCATGCGCAACGTGAGCGCCCACGCAATGGGCGCTCACCACCATTCGGCCAATGCATGCGCCGATCCAAAAAAGCGCCGCGCCGGAACCGGAACCAGAACCAGACGAATGCGGGGCCGCGCGCATCGACGAATGCACGAAACACTTGATTCCAGAACGCAGCCGTGCGGTTCTATCGTGAGGGGATATCTCGTTTTCACCCCGCAAGGAGGTCAGGATGTTCCTACATCGTCATCCACGCTCGCCCAGTTCCCTGCTGGTCACCGCCGCCGCTTTCGCGGGCCTCCTGGCCGGGCGCCAGGCGGAGGCCGCTCCGTCGTATACGCTCTTCGAGAGCGGCCAGGTCAGGCCGCTCGCGCTCTCGCCCGACCGCACCCTGCTCCTCGCGGCCAATACGCCCGACAACCGCCTGGAGATCTTTCGCGTCACCTCGGGCGGCCTCTCCCACCTCTCCTCCGTCAGCGTGGGCCTCGAGCCGGTCGCCGTCGCCGCGCGCAACAACCACGAGGTGTGGGTCGTCAATCACCTCTCGGACAGCGTCAGCGTCGTCGACGTGTCGTTTCCGCGGTATCCGCGCGTCGTGCGCACGCTCCTCGTCGGGGACGAGCCGCGCGACATCGTCTTCGCGGGCCCCGGGCGCTCGCGCGCGTTCATCACCACCGCCCACCGGGGCCAGAACGCGCCGCTCGATCCGCAGCTGACGACGCCCGGGGTCGGCCGCGCGGACGTCTGGGTCTTCAACGCCGGCACCGTCGTGAACGACGCCTCGCTCGGCGGCTCGCCCCTCACCATCCTCACCTTCTTCACCGACACCCCGAGGGCGCTCGCGGTCAGCCCGGACGGGGCCTCGGTGTACGCCGCGGGCTTCCACACCGGCAACCGCACCACCGCCGTGCACCGCGTGCTCGTGGAGGAGGGCGGCGGGCTGCCGCCGCCGCTCACCAACTTCCTCGGCGAGCCGCAGCCGGCGACGTCGCTCATCGTCCGCCACGACGGCGACCACTGGGTCGATATCGCCGGCCGCGCCTGGGACGACGAGGTCATGTTCTCGCTGCCGGACAAGGACGTCTTCGTCATCGACGCCATGGCGACCCCCCCGCGGCAGCGCCCCGGCAGCGCCGGCTACTTCACCGGCGTGGGGACCATCCTCTACAACATGGTCGTCAACCCGGCGAACGGAAAGGTCTATGTCTCCAACACCGAGGCGTTCAACCTCGAGCGCTTCGAGGGCCCGGGCACCTTCGCCGGCTCGAGCGTCCGGGGGCACCTGCACGAGAGCCGGATCACCGTGCTCGGCGGCGGCGCCGCCCTGCCGCGACACCTGAACAAGCACATCGATTACTCGACGTGCTGCGCCCCCGTCCCCAACGCGGAGAGCGAGAAGAGCCTCGCCACGCCGCTCGACATGGCGGTGACCAGCGACGGCTCGAAGCTGTACGTGGCCGCGTTCGGGTCGAGCAAGGTCGGCGTGTTCGACACGGCCCAGCTGGAGAGCGACACCTTCACGCCGAGCCTCGCGAGCCAGATCCCGGTCACGGGCGGCGGGCCGAGCGGGCTCGCGCTCGATCAGGCGCGCCGCCGGCTGTACGTGCTCACGCGCTTCGACAACTCCATCTCGATCGTCGACACGACCACGCGCGCCGAGCTCGCGCACCTCCCGCTCCACAACCCCGAGCCGGAGAGCGTGGTCCGCGGGCGGGTGTTCCTCCACGACGCGCGCTTCTCCTCGAGCCACGGCGACTCGTCGTGCGCGAGCTGCCACGTGTTCGGCGATCTCGACAGCCTCGCCTGGGACCTCGGCAATCCGGACGCGACCACCCAGGCGAACCCCGGGCCGTTCACGAGCATCAACCCGCCGTTCCCCGCCGACACCACGCTCAAGCCCATGAAGGGGCCGATGACGACCCAGAGCCTGCGCGGGATGGCCAACCACGGGCCGATGCACTGGCGCGGCGACCGCACGGGCGGCAACGACGAGCCCACGGCGCAGCCGGACAGCGGGACGTTCAACGAGCGCGCGGCGTTCAAGAAGTTCCAGGCCGGCTTCACGAACCTGCTCGGCCGGCACGCGCCCATTCCGGACGACGACATGGAGGCGTTCACCGACTTCATCCTCCAGCTGACGTATCCGCCGAACCCGGTACGGAACCTCGACAACTCCCTCACCCCCGATCAGCAGGCCGGGCGCGATCACTTCGTCCGCGAGGGCGGAGACGGCACGTTCTCGTGCGCGACCTGCCACACCCTGGACCCCGACGGGAACGCCGCCGCCGGCGAGGCGTTCCCCGGCTTCTTCGGGTCGGACGGCTCGAGCATCGGACAGGAGAACGGCCAGAGCTTCAAGAACCCCCACCTGCGCAACATGTACCAGAAGGTCGGGATGTTCGGCATGGCCGCGGTCCCGAGCCTCTTCCACCCGGGAGACAACGGCTTCATGGGCGACCAGATCCGCGGCTTCGGGTTCATGCACGATGGCGTCATGGACACGCTCTTCCGGTTCCACCAGGCGATCGGCTTCGAGGAGAGCGAGTTCTCGCCGAACGGCTTCCCGCTCGGCCCCTCCGGGGAGGTCCTGCGCCGGCAAGCGGTGGAGTTCATGCTCGCGTTCGACACGAACCTCGCGCCGATCGTCGGCCAGCAGGTCACGCTCGGCGCGCACAACGCGGCGGCGGCCTGGCCGCGCGTCGACCTGCTCGTCGAGCGCGCCGAGGCCGGGGAGTGCGACCTCGTCGCGAAGGTCCCATTCCTCCTGGAGGAGGTCGGCCTGCTCTACGCCGGAGGTGGCCTGTTCATCACGGATCGGAGCGCGGCCCCGCCGGTCGGCGACGTCGGCCTGCGCTGGTTCTCGGTGCTCACCGGGCACCGCGTGACGTACACGTGCATGCCGCCCGGCTCGGGCCCGCGGTGCGGCGTCGACCGCGACGGCGACGGCATCCGCGACGGCGACGAGCGCGACGCCGGCACGGATCCGGCGGATCCGTCGAGCCCCGGGTGAGCGGGCGGCGCGCGCCTCGCCGCGCGCGCGACCCGGCCGGCGCGGCGCGGGGCCTCAGCCGCGCCGCGCCGCGCCCGACCCGAGGCGCGCCTCGCTCGACCCGCGGCGCGCCTCGCTCATGCACCAGCGGAGCGCCTCCTTCAGGCTGCGCAGCGTGCATACCTGCGAGAGATCGAAGCCCAGCCCGACCATCGTCTGCGCGACCGGCGGCCGGATCCCGGTGACCACGGCCCGGCAGCCGAGCAGCGTGAGCCCGTTCGTGATCTTGATGAGGTGCTGCGCCGTGGTCGTGTCCACCGAATCGAGGCCGGTGAGGTCGAGGACGGCGAAGGCCGCCTGCCGCTCCACGACGGCCGCGAGCAGCGACTCCATCACCATCGCCGCGCGATCGGCGTCGACCGAGCCGATCAAGGGGACGATGAGCACGTCCTGCCAGACCTCGATGATCGGGCTCGACAGCCGCGCGATCGACTCCTGCTGTTGCTGGGTGAGCCGCAGCTGCTCCCGCAGCTGCTGCTCCACGCGGCGCTGCTGCGTGACATCCTCGCTGATGGCGCCGACGCCGATGATCTCGCCGAGGACGTCCTTCTGCGGGACGAACCGGGTCCGCCAGACCCTGTCCTGCCGGAGCTGCTCGGTGTGCGCGATCTCCCCCGAGAGGGCGCGCTGGAACGCCTCGCGCACGTCGGCCGAGCTGCCGCAGAGCTCGAGCATGTGCTTGCCGACGCCGTTTCGCTCCACGGCGTCGACCTGCGCGAGCGCCCCGCCCTGCGCCACCATGCAGATGCCGTCCTTGTCGAACGCCCAGATGATGATCGGCATGCTGTCGATGCAGGTGCGGAGCAGCTCCGCCTGCGCGGCGAGGGTCACGTGGTCGGCCAGGTTGATGCCGAAGGTCTGGACGCCGTCGACCTCGCCGTCCTCGCCGCGGCGAGGCGCGTAGTGCACGATCCAGTGCACGCCGTCGGCCACGGTGTCCGTGCGGATCGTCTCGCCGGCGAGCACGCGCCTGCACAGCTCGAGGACCTGCGAGCCCTCGCCGTAGAGATCGCGCATGGTCATTCCGACGATCTGACCTGGCTTGATCCCGAAGTGCGCGAGCCCGTTGCCCTCGGAGACCTGGAGGACGCCCGCCTTGTCGACGGCCCAGATCACCGCATCCATGGTCTGGAACACGTCGACGAGGATGCGCGCCTGCGTCTCCCACGCCTCGCGATCGGGTTGCACGGCGGCCCAGAGCGCCGTGTCGTCGGCTCGCCACAGGGTCCATCGCAGCGGGGTGCTCTCACCGCGGCCGTCCACGAGGCGCGCCGTCGCGGAGGTGCTGCCCGCGGCGGCGCGCGCGGCCGCCATCCGCGCCGACAGCTCGCCGCGATCGCCTTCATGGACGCGCTCGAGGAGCAGCCCGGGAGGGCCGACGCGCTGCTCCCAGGCGGGGCTGCAGGCGATCACCTCCCCCGTGCTGGAGAGCAACGCCATCGGCGTGGGCGTGCCGTTCAGCAGCGTCGTCGATGAGAGCGAGGGGAGCCTGTTGTCCATCGGTTCCTTGCAAGGCGGCCAGAAGTGGCGATTCCCGGCGCGCCTCCGCAAGCCTCTCGCGATGGGGGAACAACCGAGCGCCGATCGAACCGAGCGCCGATCGCCGTCAAGACACCAGGTGCGAACAGGTGGGAGACTGCCGAGAGGACCTTGGCGCTGGAACGGTCGAGACTAGCTGCAAGCGAGCCGAGCCACGGTGATACCATTTGACGCCGCGCGGGCGCTACAGCCATCGCTATGGGGCGCGGTCAACCCGGGGTCACGTCGTCACATCGATTTCCCGCGGAGTTCCCGCGGCTCCGCTCCGCGCGCGCCAGGGCCACGAGCTCGTCGACCGACCACTGATCGTCGACGTGCTCGCCGTACTTCGCGGCGACCACCCGCCCGTCGCCCGCGATCAGCAGATCGGCGGGCAGGCCGAGCCGGCCGCCGTGCGGATCGAGCGAGGGGGCCGGCCGCCGCCGCGCCAGGACCGCGGGCAGGCTCGCCGCGATCGCCCTGAGGATCGGCCAGTAGGCGCGCGGATCCAGGAGCGCGCGGGGCGCGGACTCGACGCCGAACTCGCCGTACAGCCGCTTGTCCGGGTCGGCGACGACCGCGAACGGCAGGCCGGCCACGTGCGCGCGCAGCTCGTCGGCGGGTGAATGGAACATCACCACCTCGAGGACGCCCGCGGCGGTGACCTCGCCGTGGCGACGCGCGAAGGAGCGCAGGTGCAGGTTGCAGACAGGGCAGCCGGCGAAGCGCCGGAACTGCAGGTGCGTCAGCCGCGCGGGATCCGGGACGCGGACGGGCGCGCCGGTGACGCTCACGAGATCCCGCCCGGCGACGACGGCGCCGGGCTTCAACCGCTCGGACATCGAGCCATTCCTCCTCCCGCACTCCCGCACGCGCCTTCTCTCTTGTCGGCGGTCCGTAGGCGTACGGTGTATACTTACTCAACATACGCGCACGATGTACGCTGTCAAGGCCATGCCCCGACCTCGCTCGCTCTCTCAGCCAGGCATCGCCGCCGCCGCGCTCGCGGTCATCGACCGTGAGGGGCTCGGGGCGCTCTCGATGCGCGCGGTCGCCGGGGAGCTGGGGATGAGCACGATGGCGCTCTACCGGTACGTGAACGATCGCGAGCAGCTCGAGCGGCTGGTGGTCGATTTGGTGCTCGGCGCCGTCGACGTCGAGGTGCCGGCGCGCGCCCCGTGGATGCAGCGGGTGGCGCTCCTCGTCGCGCGCGTGCGCGACGCCGTGCGCGCGCACCCGTCGGTGGTCCCGCTGACGCTGACCCATCGGCACAGCTCCGAGGGGGTGCGCCGGTTCGGCGAGGCGCTGCTCGGGGTGCTGACCGAGGCCGGCTTCGCCGGGGCGCAGCGGGTCATCGCCTTTCGCAGCCTGATCAGCTACGTCATCGGCGCGCTCCAGGCCGAGCACCTCGGGCCGCTCTCGGGCGACGGCACGGCGCAGCTCTCGGCGCTCTCCGAGGAGGACTACCCGTTCCTCTCGGCGACGGCCCGCGACGCGCGGCGCGTGCCGCCGGACCAGGAGTTCTTCGGTGGGCTCGCGATCGTGCTGCGCGGCCTCCACGCAGGCGAGCAGCGCTCGCGATAGCGCCGCGCGCCTGCGGGGGCGCGTCGAGCGTGCGTGGGGCGTCAGTACTCGGTGTTGTTGGACGTCGTGATCCGCGACGAGGACAGGCCGATGAACAGCGCGTCGCCGATGTCGCTGTACCGCGTGTTCCTCATCGTGACGGTGCTGGTGCTGCTGTCCGTCCTGAAGATGGCCTCATCCATGTGGGAGATGTCGCAACCATCGATGACGACGTCGACCTTGAACGTGGTGCCGCCGTTCTGCCGGATGAACTTGCCCGCGTTGGACGCCCGGAAGTTCGAGACCCGGAAGGTGCTGGCCGCGTTGATCTGGAACACCTTGTCCTCGCCGTTCACGGCCGAGCCGCCGTTGAGCACGACGGTGCCGGAGGCCTTGACGGTCAGGGCGTCCTCGCCGATGTCCTCCCAGACGATGTTCTCCAGCGTGACGTTCCCGTAGGTGTGGATGCCGTCGGCCGCCGGCGCGCCGAGGACCACGTTCCTCAGGACCGCGCCGTCCTCCAGCTTGAACACCGGCTTCTGGCTCTCGGACTGGCTGCCGTCGCCGAGCGCGCTGCCGGCGATGAACCGCCTGCCGCCGCCGTCGTAGACCTGGCCGGATCGCACGACGATCGTCGAGTTCACGACCCCTCCGCTCCCGGTCGTCGTGCTGCCGCCGCCCCCGCCCGCGCCGCTCGACGAGGAGCTCGACGTCGAGCTGCTGCTGCTGCTCGAACCGCCGCCGCTGCCGCCGCTGCCCGTCGGCACGAGCTCGATGTAGTCGAGCTTGATATCGTAGTCCGTCGCGCTGGAGCTCTTGCCGGTGGAGACCAGCTTGAACGCGACGTTGCCCGACAGGCTCTTCGTGCCGAGCGTCACCGTCTTCCAGCTGTCGCTCGACGAGGAGGAATACCCGTCGAGGTTCCCCACGGAGGAGCCGTTCACGTCGAGCCGGTAATTGCCGTAGATGTTCCGCTGAGCATACCGCACCACGACCTTGTACTCCCCCGCGGCCACCGATTTCGAGAACTGGAAGTGGTCGCCGCTGGCGTTCGCCTTGAGCCGCACGGAGCTCGAGCTCGCGTCGATCCCGTCCCCCGACGAGGTGGACCACGACTGCGACTCGCCCTCGAGCCGCGCGGTGCTCGCCGCGCCCTCCAAGCTGCCCATCTCCAGCAGGGCTTCCTCTTCCGAGAGGCAGCCGGTCGCGACGATCCCGGCGGCGCCGAGGGCGAGCAGCACATGACGAGCGAACGTCGATCGAAGGTTCATCGTTCCTATCCTTTTGTCCAAGTAAGTTGAGGATCTGACGGCGCCTCGCGAGCACCCCCGGTCCGGAGGAGCTCTGCGCTTCGCTCGTCACAGCAGGCTTCTAGCAACGCGCGGTCCACACGCGAGCTCGCCCGCGATCGTGGCAGACATTCGATATTATTGGATGATTTCGCCAGGAATGCGCCGCCGCGGACCCTGGAACCAGCGGCGCGCCTGGGGCCGTCACGCGCGGCAGTACACAGTGTCAACCCGGAGTTGACGCGGCGAGCGCTCGCGCGCGTGAGAGAGCATGGAGCGCTCGGCGGCATGGGAGCACATGCGAGCACATGGGGCGCTCGGCCGCGCGCGAGCCCATGCGCGCCCCCGGAGCGCTCGAGGCGCGCCGCTCCGAGGGGGCGCGATCCGTCGGGGCGCCGTCACATTCCCGCCCGATGGCCCGGGCATGAGAGCCGCCGCCCCGACCGCCCTCGTCCTGCTCGCCTGCTCCCCCGCGCAGCCGCGCCGCCCCAGCGCGCGCGATCCCGCCGAGCACGAGTTGCCGCGAGCGCACCGGAGGCGATACGTTGGACTCCCCTGCTCGTGAGGCCCGACCAAGGTGCGTTGTCATGGGAAATGAGTTCTCCGGTAATCCCTCGCATTCGGCCGAGTACTTCGGCGATACGCGCGACGGCTGGTGGAATCGCGACTACGTCGAGCTCCTCGCGCGGCGCTGGGGCCTGAGCCGCGTGCGCGAGGTGCTCGACGTCGGGTGCGGCGTCGGGCACTGGGGGCGCGTGCTCGGCGCCGTTCTGCCCAGGGCGGCCCGCATCACCGGCGTGGACCGCGATCCCGTCTGGGTCGAAAAGGCCGCCGAGCGCGCGGCGGCGCGCGGGGAGGCGGAGCGGTTTCGCTATCAGGTCGCGGTCGCCGAGCGGCTGCCGTTCGAGGCCGACACGTTCGATCTCGTGACGTGCCAGACGGTGCTGATCCACGCCGCGGATCCGGGCGCGATGATCGCCGAGATGGTCCGCGTCGCCAGGCCGGGCGGGCTCGTGGCCGTGGCCGAGCCGAACAACCTGGCCGGCGCCCTGCTCGACGCGGCCGCGCTGCGCGCGCCGGTGGAGCAGACCCTCACCCTCGTCCGCTTCCAGCTCCTGTGCGAGCGGGGCAAGGCGGCCCTCGGCGAAGGGAACAACTCGATGGGCGAGCTCGTCCCCGAGCTGTTCGCCAGGCACGGTCTCATCGATATCCAGGTCTATCTCAACGACAAGGCGAGCGCGGTCCTGCCGCCCTATGCGTCCGCGGAGCAGCGCGCGACCGTGGAGGAGATCGCCGACTTCGCCCGGCGCGACTTCTGGATCTGGAGCCGCGCCGACACCCATCGCTATTTCCTCGCCGGCGGCGGCGAGGAGCGCGAGTTCGAGGCCTGCTGGGCGGCGGCGATGGCCGCCATCCGCAGCAACGCAGAGGCGATCGCCCAGCGGACGTACGCGAGCGCCGGCGGCAGCGTCGGCTACATCGTGTCAGGGACGAAGCCGTCGCCGCCGTCGAGCCGTCACCTGAGCTCCCCGGACCTGCGCCGGGATCGATGAGACCGGCGAGGTGGCCGCCGCCTCCGGGCGGCGCGCTACGTGGCCTCGTTCATGGGCCGCATCACGATCTGCACGATGCGCGAGCGGTCGCGCGGCAGCGCGGCGAGCACCACGGCCTCGGCGACGTCCTCCGCGGTGGAGAAGCCCTGCATGCGCTCCGAGCCCGCGGTGCGCCCGTCGCCGAGGGCGAAGTGGGTCTCGACGCCGCCCGGGCAGACGGCGCTCACCTTGATGTTCTCCTGCCAGAACTCGCGGTCGAGCGCCTGCGTCAGGCCGACCTGCGCGAACTTGGACGCGCAGTAGATGGCCTCGTTGGGATAGCCCTGCAGGCCGGCGACGCTGGCGACGTTGATGATGTGGCCGCCGCCCTGGCGGCGCATGTGGGGGATGACCTCGCGGCAGAACAGCCACGTCCCCTTCATGTTGGTCGCCATGATGCGGTCGTAGTCCTCCTCGGACCACTCGAGGAAGGGCCGGTAGCCGCCGATGCCCGCGTTGTTGACGAGGATGTCGATCCGCCCGAGCTCGCGGATCGCCCGCTCCACGCACGCGGCCACGGAGGCGGCGCGGGTGACGTCGGCCTCGATCATGAGCCCGCGCCCGCCCGCGGCGCGGAGCTCCCGCTCGAGCGCCGACAGGTCCGCCGCGGTGCGCGCCACGCCGACCACGACGGCCCCCTCGCGGCCCAGCGCCAGCGCGCTGGCCCTCCCGATTCCCCTGCTCGCCCCGGTGATGAGCGCGATCTTTTCCTTCAACCGCACGTGTCCCCCTGTCTGCCGCGCGCGGTGGCGAGCGAGGCGTCGCTCCCCGGGCGCCGGCGGCGGGCACCGTATCACGCGCGCGGGGCGCCGGGGCGGAGCCGGTAGGCAGCCTCGGGCGGAGCGCCGCCGCACAGCCAGGCCCGGGCGCGGTCGCCCTCGCTGCCCGGCTTGACCCAGACGATCGTCCGGAGCGCACGGACCCGCCGCGAGGCGCCGGCGAACAGGCCTCGGGCCGCGTCGTCCAGGGGAGGCCGGCGGATCTGCGGCAGCGCCGCGTCGACCACGAGGCTCAGGAGAGACGCGAATGTAACTGCATCATATTTGCAATTGACTTTCAGTTGGACCGATCGCATACGGTGCGCCGCCGGCGGCGATCGCCCCCGGCGGACCTGCCATGCTTACGGCGAACAAGCTTTCGAAGTCCTACAGGGGCGTCCCCGCGCTCGACGCGCTCGATCTCGAGGTCCCGGCCGGAGAGGTGTTCTGTCTCCTCGGCCCCAACGGGGCGGGCAAGACCACCACGCTGAGCCTCTTCCTCGGCTTCATCAGGCCTTCCTCCGGCGCCGCCTACGTGGGCTCCGCCCACGTGGAGCCCGATCCCATCGCGGCGCGGCGGCTCATCGCCTACGTCCCGGAGCAGGTGCGGCTCTATCCGCACCTCACCGGCTGCGAGAACCTCGCGTATTTCCTCGGACTGTCGCGGGCGCGCGTGCCCTCTTCCACGGAGCTCTCGCGGCTGCTCACCGCCGCCGGCCTGCCCGAGGGCGCCGTGCACCGCCCGGCGAGCGGGTACTCGAAGGGCATGCGGCAGAAGGTCGTCCTCGCCCTCTCGCAGGCGAAGAGCGCCGGCGCCCTGCTCCTCGACGAGCCGACCTCCGGGCTGGATCCCGGCGCCGTCCGCGAGCTCTGCGCCGCGATCCGGCGCGAGAGCGACCGCGGCGCCGCCGTGCTGATGGTGACCCACGACCTCGGCGCCGTCGCGAGCATCGCGCACCGGATCGGCGTCATGAAGGCCGGCCGGCTCGTCGAGGTCGCGAGCGCCGCCGGCATGTCCGAGGCCGATGTCCTCGCGCTGTACCGCCGGCACTTCGACCCTCCCGGCGACGCGACTCCCCCGCTCCCCTCGCGCAGCGGCGCGTCCCCCGCCCCCGCGCCCGAGGCCCTGTCATGACCCCGCGCGCGCGCACCTCCGGCCTCGCCGCCGCGCTCTCCGCGCTGCTCTCCGCCCCCGCCGCCGCGGCGGCGCCCCCGGAAGGCGCCGCGCCCGCTGGCGCCCCCCAGGCTGCGGCGCTCGATGCTTCCGTCGACCTCGGCGAGGAGGTCGTCGTCGTCGGCCAGCGGATCGGCCCGCTCGACAGCGCCGACGTCGTCGCCTCGGTCGACATCCTCGGCGGCGAGCTGATCCAGGAGCAGAGCGCGGCCGAGCCGCTCGAGCTGCTCCGGCGCGTGCCGGCGGTCTACATCGAGTCCTTCAACCAGGGCATCATCAACGCCGACATCGGGCTCCGCGGCTTCAACACGCAGGGCGACGTCGCCCACACGAAGCTCCTCATCGACGGCATCCCCAGCAACCACCACGTCGGCCTCCCCGACATGAAGGCCGTCTTCCCGCTCGAGATCGAGCGGATGGAGGTCGTCAAGGGCACGAACGACCCGCGCTACGGGCTGAACAACGTCGCTGGCAACATCAACGTCATCACCCGCAAGACGGGGAACGAGCGCATCGCCCGGCTCCTCGCCGGGAGCTTCTGGACCGTCGAGCCCCAGGTGCTCGTCGCGACCGAGCGCGACGCGCTGAGCCAGACCTACTTCGCCGGCTACCGCGGCTCGGACAACTACCGCGATCACGCGAGGACCGACCGGGTCGCCGGTTCGGCCAAGTGGTTTTACGAGCCGTCCAGGGAGCTCCGGATCGGGCTCATCCTGCGCGGCATGCTCCTCGACGCCGACGCCCCCGGCTACCTGTCCGGCGACGACGCGCGCTCGCGCCCCACGACGTCGCCCGCCCACGCGGCGACCGACGGCGGCCGGCAGACGACCCTCCACGCGAGCGTCCACCTGGATCACGAGCTCGCCGACGGCCTCTCGTGGCAGCTGAAGGGCTACGGGCAGGCGTTCCTGCGCGACCGGTGGGTGAAGTTCGATCGCGACCTCGACCAGCAGCTCCGGGTCGAGGACGACCGGCAGTACGGCGCGATCTCGGTGCTCACGTACCGCGCGCGCGACCCCCGGGCGCTCGGCCTCACCGTCGAGTGGGGGGTCGACTACCAGCTCCAGGACAGCCGGTACCAGCGCATCCCCACGGTCGAGCGAAAACGGCAAGGCCCCGCGCTCCGCGACGAGGACTTCGCCCTCCACGCCGTCGGCTCCTACGTGCAGGCGAGCGCGACCCCGATCAAGCCGATCAAGCTCGTCGCCGCGCTGCGGGCCGATCGCCTGGCCGGCGCCGGCAGCTTCCTCGAGCAGCCCGAGGGCGAGGCCGCCCGCAGGGTCGATCGCGACCTCAACGACTACGGCTTCATCTGGCAGCCGAAGGCGAGCGTCATGGTCACGCCCGTCAAGGGGCAGAGCCTGTACGCGAATTACGGGCGCACGTTCCAGATCGGCACGGGCAAGGGCGCCTTTGCCGTCCAGGGCACGCCGCTCGATCCATCGATCAACGACGGCTGGGAGGTCGGCTATCGGTCGAGCGTCTTTCCGTGGGTCAAGAGCCACCTCGCCTATTGGGAGCAGCGCGCGAGCGGCGAGGTGCGGGACAAGGGAGACGGCTCCGGCGACGTCGAGAACGTCGGCGAGACGCTGCGGCGCGGCTTCGACGTCGAGCTGACGCTGCGGCCGTTCGATTTCCTCTCGGTGTGGGGCGCGTTCAGCCGCACCCTCTCCGAGCAGGTCGAGCCCGGGCCGGCGCTCGCCCCGAACAAGGGCAAGGAGCTCAACCACGTCCCGAGCTTCAGCGCCAAGGGGGGAATCGACCTCCACCCCGTGCAGGATCTGCTCGTCTCGCTCTTCTGCTACGCGCAGGGCGGTTACTACCTGAACAAGGAGAACTTCACCGAGGAGCACGGCGCGCGGAAGGTCGGCGACTACCTCGTCGTCAACGCGAGCGCGGCCTACGACGTCACCGAGGCCCTCTCGGTCGGCGCCGAGGTGAACAACCTGCTCGACCGGTCGTACGACACGTCCATCTGGTACAAGGACTTCGGCGCCGTAGGGGCCCAGCACAACCCGGGCAACGGTCGCTCGGCGTACGTGACTGGCACCTTGACCTTCTGACGCTGCCGCGGTCCGACGAGCCCCCTCAGGGAGTCAGCGCATGAGAGCCCTCTTCACAGCGGCGCGGCACGAGGCGATCCGCGCTTTCCGCAACCGCACCTTCCGCGTCGCCGCAGCGCTTGTCGCGGCGCTCCTCGTCGCGGCGTTCCTGCTCGAGGCCGCGCGCCACACCGCCGAGGCCCGCCAGCGCGCCGCCCTCCAGGAGCTCGTCCACCGCCAGTGGGTCGAGCAGCCCGACCGCCACCCGCACCGCGCCGCCCATTACGGGTCCTTCGCCTTCCGCCCCCCGAGCCCGCTCGGCTTCTTCGATCCCGGGCTCGAGTCCTTCGCCGGCACATCCATCTTCCTCGAGCCGCACCAGCGCAACGCCCTGAGCTTCAGCGAGGCCGCGCAGTCGAGCGAGCTCGCGCGCTTCGGGACCCCGAGCGCCGCCTTCGTCCTCCAGGCGCTGCTCCCGCTGCTCATCTTCTGCATGACCTTCGCCAGCGTCGCCGGCGAGCGCGAGGCGGGCACCTGGGCCCTCGCGATCTCGCAAGGCGTCACCGCGCGCGTGCTCATCGCCGGCAAGGCCCTCGGGGCGCTGCTCGCCGTCGCGCTGTGGCTCGCGCCGCTCCTCGCGCTCGCGCTCGCGGGCGCGCTGCTCACAGGCGTCCTCGACGCCTCCGGGGACACGCTCCTGCGCGCCGCCCTCCTCGCGGGCGGCTACGCCGTCTATCTGGTCGCCTGCGCGGCGCTCGGCGTGCTCGTCTCGTCATTCCACCGCCGCGCGCAGGCCGCCCTCCTCACGCTGCTCGGCCTCTGGGTCGCGCTCTGGATCGTCGTGCCGCGGCTCGCCACCCAGGCCGCGAGCCGCCTCCACCCGACGCCCTCGCGGGCCCAGGTCGAGCTCGACCTCGCGCGCGCCATCCGCGACGTCGGCGACAGCCACGATCCCAGTAACCCTCATTTCCAGGAGCTGCAGCGCCGCACCCTGACCGAGCACGGCGCCGCGCGGGTTGAGGACCTCCCGGTGAACTACGGAGGCATCGTCATGCGCGAGGGGGAGCGGATCACCACCGAGCTGTTCAATGATTATTATACGCGCCTGTTCGACGCGCACCGCGCCCAGGACGGGCTCGCGCTCCGGGCGGGCCTGTTCACGCCGCTGCTCGCGATACGGTCGTTCTCGATGGGGCTCGCGGGCACCGACGCCCACCACCTCGTCGACTTCGAGCAGCAGGCCGAGGCGCACCGCTACGCCTTCATCCAGCACCTGAATCACCTGCACACCACCAAGATCCGCTGGCACGACGACAAGGCGCAGCGGGTCGACCGGGCCGAGTGGGGCGAGTTCTCCCCCTTCCAGCACAGGCGGCCTCCCGCCGGCTGGGCGCTGTCGCGCGTCGCGCCCGCGGGCCTCGCGGTGCTCGCCTGGGCGGCGGCGCTCTCGCTCGGCGTCGCGCTCTTCACCCGCCGCAACGGAGAGGTCACATGAGCCCCTTTCTCGCATGGGCTCGCCTCGAGCTCCGCCAGCTCCTCCGCGCGCGGGTGCTCCTCGTCACCGCCGCGCTCCTGCTCGCGGCCGGCGCCGCCGCCATCGTGGACGGCGCGGCCCGCGTCGCCGCGGAGCGCGAGGTCATCGCGGCGCTCGAGCCTGCGCTCCGGGAGGAGGAGCGCTATCTCCGCACGACCCACGCGCCGAACGACGATCTCGGCCTCGTCCTCTATTACCTCGCGATGCCGATCGCGCACGCGCCGAACGAATGGACGGCGCTGTCGACCGGGCTGCGCGACGTGCACCCCTACAGCCGGCACCTGCGCTTCATCGGCCTCGTGCCCCAGCTCTACCAGACGGACATCGCCAACCCGCTCAAGCAGCTCGCCGGCAGCTTCGATTACGGGTTCGTCCTCATCTTCCTCGTCCCGCTGTTCATCATCGGCGTGAGCTACGATGTCCGCTCGCGCGACGACGACCTCGGCACCGAGGCGCTCGTCTGCTCCCAGCCGACGCGCCTGTCGCGCCTGCTCGCCGTCCGGCTCGCGCTGCGCGCCGCGCTGGTCTCCGCCGTCGCGCTCGCGCTGTTCGCCTTCGCCGCCGCCTGGCTCGGCCTCCCGCTCGACGCGCGCACTGGCGCCTTCGCGCTCGCCTCGCTCGCGTACGTCGCGCTCTGGTTCGTCCTCGTGTTCCTCGTGGCCTCGCTGCGCCGCTCGTCCGCGTGGAACGCCATCGCGCTCGTGGGCGCCTGGATGGCCTTTTGCGTGCTTCTGCCCGCGCTCGTCAACCTCGCGATCCTCACGGCCTCTCCCGCCCGCGGCGGCGTCGAGCTCACGCTCGCGCAGCGCCAGGAGATGAACGCCGGCTGGGACCGGCCGAAGCGCGCCACGCTCGATCCGTTCTTCGCCCGGCGCCCCGAGTGGGCCGCGACCCCGGTGCCCGAGGACCGGTTCTCCTGGCCCTGGTACTATGCGATGCACGAGATGGGCGACGCGCACGTCGCCCGGGAGGTCGAGGCGTACCACGCGGCGCTCGCGCGCCGGGAGCGCTGGACCGAGCGGGCCGCGCTCGCCCTGCCGCCCCTCGCGCTGCAGCTCCTGCTCGACCGGATGGCGGGCACGGACATGGCCACGGAGCTCGCCTTCCGGGACAGCATCGCCGCCTACCACGAGCAGCTGAAGCACTATTTTTATCCGCTCATCTTCAACTACAAGGGCCTCGCGGCGTTCGACATCGACGCGGTGCCGCGCCACCGCTTCGCGGGCGCCGGGCAGCCGGTGCACCTCTCCGCGCTCGCGGGGCTCCTCGGCATGCTCGCGTTGCTCGTCGTCCTGCTCCCGCGGGCCGTCCGCCGCATCGACGCGACCCCGGCGCGGGAAGAGGCGGCCGCCGCGAGGAGGGGTCCGGTCCGGCCGGCCGCCGGCGAGGAGCCCCCGAGTCGCCGCTACGGGCGGCTGACGCGCGACACGGACGCGCGGGAGACGTGAGCCATGGATGATCGAACGCCCCGAATCGAGGACATCGACGGCCTGCTCTTCACCCCTGGCGAGCTCGCCGCGCTCGGCGAGCCGCAGAGGGCCCTCTATCTCTCGCTGCCGCCCACGCTCCCCGCCGAGGAGATCGAGCGGGTCAACCGGGGCACCAAGGTCGCGGGAGGCGACTACGCCTACCGCGGGCTCGAGTTCTCGGTCCCGCCCGGCGTCCTCGTGCCGGGCGGGACGAGCGAGGTGATCTTCGACGCCCTCCACGACGGGCTCGTCGAGACGCGGGGCGCCTCGGTGATCGTGATGGGGTGCGGGGCGGGCGTCGAGCCCGTCCTCGCGCGACAGCGCGGCGCCCGGGAGATCCATGCCATGGACATCCACGAAGCGAGCGTCGCGTCGAGCCGCGCGAGCTTCGAGCGGCACACGGGCCCGCGCGACCCCGACCGGCATCGCTTCCTCGTCTCGGATCTCTTCTCCTCGCTGCCGCGCGGCGAGCGCGCCGACGTGATCGTCTTCAACCCGCCCGCCAACCCGCTCCGCTCGGACGACCCCGATCTCACCCGCGTGAACTTCTCGGGTTCCGCCATCATGGTCCGCTTCTTCGACGAGATCGCCTCGCGGGAGCTGCTCGCGCCGGGCGGCAGGGTCGTCACCGTGCTGTCCAACGCGAGCGACCTCCGGGGCATCGTGGCGCACGCCCTGCGGCGGGGCTTCAGGCTCGAGATCTTGAGGCGGAAGACCTGGTCTGCTCCCTACGACAGGATCCTGACCCACCTCCTCTCCTTCACGCTGGGCGAGCGCTGACGAGGATTCGACCGATGGCCCAGCACCGAACCGAGCCCGGCCAGCCGCCCTTGAGCTTCGGGTCGTACTGGAAGCTCGCGCTTCCCCTGACCCTCGCCGGGCTGTCGGGGCCCATCATGAACGCCACCGACACCGCCGTCATGGGGCATTTCGGCGACGCGGCGACGATGGGTGGAGTCGCCGTGGGCAGCCAGATCTTCAACACGCTCTACTGGCTCCTCGGCTTCTTCCGGACCAGCACGAGCGGCTTCGCCGCCCAGGCGCGCGGCGCCGAGGACCGCCGCGAGGCGGCCTTGCAGCTGTTTCGCCCGCTGGCCTTCGCGGGGCTGGTCGGCTGCGTCTTTCTGCTGCTGAAGTCCCCGCTGGAGTCCGCCGGGATCCATCTGATGGGGGCCCACGGAGCGGTCGAGTCCCACGCGGCGACCTACTACGAGGCGCGCATCTGGGGGGCGCCTGCGGTGCTCATGGGCTACGTGGTCGCCGGCTGGCTCATCGGCATGGCCGAGGTGCGGTGGGCCATGCTCCTCGCTATCGGGATGGACCTCCTCAACCTCATCGTGACCGTCACCTTCGTCAAGGTGCTCGGCCTCGGGGTGAGCGGCGTCGCCTGGGCCACCGTGCTGGCCGAGGTGAGCAAGGTCCTCGTCGGCTTCCTCGTGATCTGGCACAGAGGCCACCTTCGCGGCGTCCATCTCCGGTGGCAGGACTTCGCCGATCTCCATGCCATCACCCGGATGTGGCGGGTGAACGGCGACGTGCTGGTGCGCACCACCTGCCTGCTCGGCGTCTTCGGCTGGATCACCCGCCAGAGCGCGCTCCTCGGCCCCGAGGTCCTCGCCGTCAACGCGATCCTCATGCACATGCAGATCGTCATCTCCAGCGCGCTGGGCGGGCTCGGCAACACCGCGGGGATGCTCGCCGGCCAGGCGATCGGGGCTCAGTCCCGGCAGCGCTTCCACGACACGCTGCGGCTCTCGTTCTGGACGGCAGCCGTATCCGCGCTGGCCATCAGCCTCGGGTGCATCGTCGCGCAGCCGGCCATCCTCGGGCTGTTCACGCCCGTGGAGTCCATCCTGCAGACGACGGGCCGCTACTACGTCTGGATGGTCCTGTTCCCGCTCGCGATCTTCTGGAGCATGATCCTCGAGTGCGTCTTCACGGGCGCGACCCGCGCCGGCCCCGTCCGCAACTCGCTGCTCGCCGCCACCGTGGTCTTCTTCGCTGGGTGGCTCGTCTCCTCGACCCGCTGGGGCAACCACGGGCTCTGGATGGCCTTCCTCCTGTTCAGCTCGACCCGCTCTCTCTACCTCCAGCTGGCGCTCCCGAGGCTCGTGCCGCAGGCGTTCCCGGCGCGCTCTCGAGAGCCCGTCGCCGCCTGACGCCCGCCCCCCGCGGGCCGCCGTTCCTCCTCCAAAGGAGAGTGCTCGATGTGTTCCATCGCCGGCATCTTCAACAAGAAGCGGCCCATCGCGGCCGCGCAGCACGACGAGATGGCCTCGCTCCTCGAGGCGATGCACCACCGCGGGCCGGACGCGCGGGGCGCCCTGCAGTGCGCGAGCTGGGCGCTCCTCGGCAGCAACCGGCTGCGCATCACCGACGCCGGAAACCCGGGCGCGGACATGCCGCTCACCTCGATCGATGGGCGCCTCGCCATCGTCTATAACGGCGAGATCTACAACCACCGCGACCTGCGAGAGCGGCTGTCGGGCTTCCCGTTCAGGACCGCCTCGGACACCGAGGTCATCCTCGCGGCGTACGAGGCCTGGGGGCTCGCCTGCCTGGAGCGGCTCGAGGGCATGTTCGCCTTCGCCCTCTTCGACAGCGCGACGCAGACGGGATTCATCGCCTGCGACCCCACCGGGCAGAAGACCGTCTATCTGTGGGAAGACGACGACGCCCTGGTCTTCGCCTCGGAGATCGATCCGCTCATCAAGGATCCTTACCGGAGGAAGGACTGGGATCTCGACGGCCTCGCGGAGTTCACCGCCCACCGCTTCATCCTCGGCAGCGGGACGCACGTCCGGCAGATCCGCAAGCTCGAATCCGGCACCTGGCTGGCCAGGACGCCGGAGCGGCAGGAGACGGGGCGCTTCTACAGGATCCCGCGCGGCGACCTGTCGAGGACGGACGTCCCCGCGATCAAGCAGGAG
Organism: Sorangium sp. So ce834; assembly: GCF_051521425.1. NCBI lineage: Bacteria > Pseudomonadati > Myxococcota > Polyangiales > Polyangiaceae > Sorangium > Sorangium sp. So ce834. The sequence goes on along the minus strand of NZ_CP150351.1, from coordinate 13,305,525 downwards.
ATCAACGAGGCCGTGGTCGACGGCTGCCGCAGGACGTTCGATCTGGAGGTCCCCTACGGGCTTCTACTGAGCGGCGGGATCGACTCCACGGCCGTGCTCGCGGCGGCGCGCCGGGCGGGCCTCGAGATGAGGACCTTCTCGATTGGCTTCCGGCCGACGGGTCAGCTCCTCCCGCGGAGCGCCAGCGTCTTCGACGAGTTCGCTTACTCGAGAGAGCTGGCCCGGCAGCTCTCCTCGAAGCACACCGAGATCACGCTGTCGGACACCGACTACTGCGCTTACCTCGACCGGTGGATCGCCATCGCCGGCGAGCCGCTGGGCTCCCAGGAGGCGCCGTGCCTGATCCGGCTCTTCGAGGAGGCCGGCCGAGAGGCGCGCGTCATCTTCTCCGGGAGCGGGCCTGACGAGATCTTCGACGGTTACTCCTACGGCCGGGCGATGGCGGACGTGCCCCTCTCGGCTCTCGCCGAGCGCTACGACGCGACCTTCCGCTGGTGCGGGACGGCCGACCTCGGTCGGCTCATGCCCCACCACGACGCCGCGCGCATGACGACCGCCAAATACCGCGAGATCCTCTCGCTCTACCGCGACTGGCCGCTCGACAGCCTGCAGGCCGTGCAGCTCCTTCACTTTCACGGCCGGCTCGTCGTCTACGAGTTCCGGCAGATGGATCTCATCAGCATGCGCCACAGCGTCGAGGCCCGCTCGCCCCTCGCGAGCACCGGGCTCGTCCGCAGCGCCTTCGCCTTCCAGAGCAAGCTGAAGCAGCTCGACGGCCACGAGAAGGGAATCTACAAGCAGGCCCTCGCCGCTCTCGTTCCCCCGGTCATCGCCTCGCGAAAGAAGCAAGGCTTCCCCATCCCCGCGGAGATGTGGTTCTCGAGGCCGTTCCTGGAGAGGGCAGCCATCCTCTTCGAGCCGGGCTGCGTCCTGAGCGGCACCGGCCTCATCGATCAGCGAACCCTGCGGCGGCTCTGGGAGGACCCGGACCCTGCCACGCGCAACCTGTTCTCCCGCCTGTACACGGCCGAGGGCATCCTCCGGCGCCAGGCGCCGCACCTCTCGCCGTCGCGCGCCGCCTGATCCGGGTCACGCCGGGCCGGGCGATGATAGACCGGCCCCGACACGCGCGCTCAATCGCAACTGTTTTGCAATTGACATTTATTGTGTATTGACGCATAAGGGACCTGCCGGCGGCAGCGAGCCCCCCGGCGGTCCCGTCATGCCCCTGGCGTAGCGGCGTCTGGAGCCGCGCGGCGGAGCCCCCGTGCGCGGCGCGCCCGATCTCGAGGTCGCACAGCACGCCCGAGGCGCTCGCGCCTCGACTCCCGTCGCGCGTCTGTTCCGGCGTCGCGCGCGCTGCCGCCGGCCGAGAGCGGCGCTGTGGTTGAGGGGCACCACGTAGCTTGAGAAGGGAGTCCTTATGAATGTGATGGATGAGCCGATCGCGAGCCCTCCTCCGGTGGCGCTGCCGTGGAGGACGGACCGGGGGCGCCTCCTCGCCGAGGGGTGCACCGTGGTGCCCGGCGTCCTCGAGCCCGACGAGGTGCGCCGGTACCAGGCGCTCGCAAGGGGGATCCTCGCGCCGCAGCAGGCCAGGGACTACCAGGAGAAGCACGCCGCGATCGGCAGTCTGCTCGACATCCTGCGAGAGCCGGGGTTCGTCGATCTCATCGGGCACCCGCGGGCCCTCGCCGAGCTCCGTCGCCTCGGCTTCGACGAGCCGCGCTACGAGCACGGCATCGTCTTCAACAAGCTCCCGAGGACGCCGCGGACGTTCTGGCACCAGGACTGCACGATTTGGAGTCACCCGGCCGCGTACGAGCCGGAGCCGCACGAGCTGATCCTCATCTATTACCTCGTCGACACGACGCCCCACAACGGCTGTCTCCGCGTCATCCCAGGTAGCCACAGGAGGCGTCACCCGCTCCATGAGCCGCTGCGCCGCGCCAGCATCCCGGACCTGGAGCGCATGCGGGATCCGAGCTCACCTGCCTTCCGCAGCTACCCCGACGAGGTCTCGATCCCGGTCAAGGCGGGCGATCTGGTCATCGTCGACGTTCGCCTCCTGCACGCCACGCACGCGAACGACAGCGACGCGGAGCGAACCGCGCTGAGCCTCTGGTACATCCCGGCCTGCCGAGATTTACCCGAGCGCGTCCGCGCCCGCTTCACGCTCCGGGCGGGCCTCGATGAGCGGCTGCCGTACGTGCCCGCGGGCTGGCCCGGCGAGGCCGCGGCGCGGCTCCGCGCGCTCTTGCCGCCTGCTTACGAGGGGAGCGCCGCGCCCTTGCCCTGGCACACCGACCCTGACGAACGGCTCCGATGATCTGGAGGGCCTCATGAACCCGGTCACCGATTCTTCGCTTTCAACACGCATCCACCGCATCTATCAGGAGCTCGCGACCATGGGCTCCCTCGAGCCGAGCCAGCGGGTGAACCACCTGTTCAGCGAGCTCGTGAGCATCTCCATGTCCCGGTCGCGCGGCGAGGTCGACGAGGTGCTCGGCGACCCGGTCGTGAGCGCGATCCGCGAGGGCCTGTGGCGCGTCTGCTCGCGCGGCGAGTTCGAGCTGGAGCGCCACTGGGCGCGCCGCATCGCCGCCGCGGACGACCCGGCGGCCGAGCTCCGGAGCTTCCCCTACGCCGTCAATTACGAGAAGCTGACCCGGCTCGAGCTCTCCAGCCTGCGGGGCGTGCGCGACGAGCTGCCGCGGCGCGTACTGTTCATCGGCTCCGGCCCGCTCCCCTTCACCTCCATCCTGCTCGCGGAGCGCTATGGCCTCCCCGTCAGCAACATCGACGTCGACGAGGAGGCGTGCGAAGACGCCCGCGCGCTCGCGCGGCGGCTCCGGCTGTCGGAGAGGCTCGAGTTCGCCTGCGCCGACGCCCTGTCCTGCTCCGATCTCTCGGAGTTCGACTGCGTGTTCCTGGCCGCGCTCGTCGGCATGAACCGGCGCGAGAAGAGCCGCCTGCTCCACCACCTGCACGGGGCCATGCGCCCGGGCGCGCTGCTCCTCGTCCGCAGCTCGCAGCGCCTGCGCACGCTCCTTTACCCCGAGGTCGACATCCACGGGATGGCGCCGTTCGAGCCGCTCCTGGAGATCCACCCGCACGACGAGGTGATCAACTCGGTGATCATCGCCGAGCGGCCTGGGCACGACCGGAGCGCCGGCTGAGGCGGCCGCATGCTAAGGTCCCGGCCTGTCGAAACCCGGCCGAGGACCCCTCCATGACCACGCCCCTGCTCCCCTCGAAGCTGCCGTCGACCGGCGTCAGCATCTTCACGGTGATGACGCGCCTCGCGAACGAGCACGGCGCCATCAACCTGTCGCAGGGCTTCCCGGATTTCGACTGCGCGCCGGAGCTCGTCGAGGCGGTGGCCCGGCACATGCGCGCCGGCCACAACCAGTATGCCCCCATGCAGGGCGTCTTGGCCCTGCGCGAGGCGCTGGCGATGAAGATCGAGCGGCTCTATGGCCGCCGCTACGATCCGGCGACCGAGATCACGGTCACCTCGGGCGCGACCGAGGGCATCTTCAGCACGATCACGGCGTTCGTCCGGCCCGGGGACGAGGTCATCCTGTTCCAGCCCTGTTACGACTCGTACGCGCCGGCCGTGCAGCTGAACGGCGGGACCCCCGTGTTCGTCACGCTCCGTTTTCCGGAGTACCGCGTCGACTGGGACGAGGTGCGGCGCGCGCTCACGCCGCGCACGCGGCTCTTGCTCATCAACTCGCCGCACAACCCGACCGGGACGGCGCTGTCGGCCGACGACATGCGCGAGCTCGCGAAGGTCGTGGACGGGCGGGACGTCATCGTCGTCGGCGACGAGGTCTACGAGCACATCCTCTTCGACGGGCGCCGGCACGAGAGCCTCGCGCGGTATCCGGAGCTCTCGGATCGCTCCGTCGTCATCAGCTCCTTCGGCAAGACGTACCACACGACCGGCTGGAAGGTGGGCTATTGCGCGGCGCCGCGGCCGCTCTCGGCCGAGATCCAGCGGGTGCACCAGTTCGTGACCTTCGCGGTGAACGCCGCCATCCAGCACGCGTATGCCGAGGTCGTGATGCGCGACCCGCTCGCCGCCGATCTCGCGGCCTTCTACCAGGCGAAGCGGGATCTCTTCCTGCGGCTCATCGAGAGCTCGCGGTTCCGCCCGCTGCCGTGCGAAGGCACGTATTTCCAGCTGGTCGATTACTCCGCGATCACGACCGAGCGAGACGCCGATTTCGCGCTGCGCCTCATCCGCGAGCACGGCGTCGCCTCGATTCCCATCTCCCCGTTCCTCTCCGGCGTGGAGCCCGGGCCGGTCCTGCGGTTCTGCTTCGCCAAGCGGGACGAGACGCTGGAGCGCGCGGCGGAGCGGCTGCGCCGGGTCTGAGGGGCCCGCCGCGGCGGCCCCGCCCGGCCCGTCAGGCGTCCGCCCGCGTCCGCTCCGGGAAGAGCGATCGCAGCCCGTCCGGCGAGGCCTCGCACACCCCGCGCTCGGTGATGAGGGCCGTGACCAGCCGCGCGGGCGTCACGTCGAAGGCGTGGTTTTCCGCCTGGCTCCCCGGCGGGGTGATCCGCACCGTCGCGAGCTCGCCGGACGGCAGCCGCCCGGTCACGTCGCAGAGCTCCGCGCCGTCGCGCTGCTCGATGGGGATCTCGCGCACGCCGTCCTGAAGGGCCCAGTCGATGGTGGGCGACGGGAGCGCCACATAGAAGGGCACGCCGTTGTCCTTGGCCGCGAGCGCCTTGAGGTAGGTGCCGATCTTGTTCGCCACGTCGCCGCGCGCCGTCGTTCGGTCGGTGCCCACGATGCACAGGTCCACCAGGCCGTGCTGCATGAGGTGGCCCCCGGCGTTGTCCGCGATGACGGTGTGCGGCACACCATGCTGGCCCAGCTCCCACGCGGTGAGGCCGGCGCCCTGGTTGCGCGGTCGCGTCTCGTCCACCCAGACGTGAACGGGGATGCCCGCGTCGTGCGCCATGTAGATGGGCGCGAGCGCCGTGCCCCAGTCCACGGTGGCCAGCCACCCCGCATTGCAGTGGGTGAGCACGTTGACGCGCCCCTCGCGCCCTCTGCGCGCCCAGGCCTCCTGGAGGAGCGCTAACCCGTGCTCGCCGATGGCGCGGTTGATGGCGACATCCTCTTCGCACAGCGCCGCCGCGCGCCGGTAGGCGGCGGCCGCGCGCTCGGGCGGCGGCAGCGGCGCCACCGCGCGCCGCACCTCGTCGAGCGCCCAGCGCAGGTTCACGGCCGTCGGGCGCGCGCTGCCGAGGAGGGCGTACGCTCGCTCCAGCGCCCCGTCCGACGCATCCTGCCGCAGCGCGAGGCACATCCCGTAAGCCGCCGTGGCGCCGATGAGGGGCGCCCCGCGCACCAGCATGCTCCGGATCGCGCGCGCGGCGTCATCCGCAGTCGCCAGCCGCGCCGTCGCGAAGCGGTGCGGCAGCTGCGCCTGGTCGATGACGCCGACGGACCAGCCGTCGGCCTCGACCCAGATGGAGCGCATGGCCTTGCCGAGGACCTTCATGTCCGCAGCCCCCGGCCGGACAGCGCGCGTCGCTGACGCGAGGCCATGGGCCCCGGCGTGACGGCCGCCCGCGCCCCGCTCACGGCGCGTACCTGGGGAACAGGTCCGCGATGGCGCTGCCGGTGAAATCGCCCACCCAGCCCTCCGGCCGCTCGAAGAAGCGGATGGCCGCGAACAGGGGCCGGGGCCCCATATCGAACCAGTGCCGCATCCCGGCCGGCACGCTGATGAGATCGCCGCGCGTGCACACGATCTGGAGCACCTGCTGGCCGGCGTGCAGGTAGAAGCAGCCGCTGCCTTCCACCAGGATGCGGGACTCGTCCTCGGCGTGCGTGTGCTCGGAGAGGAACTTCTTCCGCGCCTCTCCCGCGTTCGGCGCGTCCGGCTTCATGCGCACCACGTCCACGATCTCGTAGCCGCGCGCCGCGCGCTCGGCCTCCACCACGTGGCGGTAGGCCGCGAGCACCTCGTCCTGGCCGGCGCCGTCCGGCAGCGGAATGGACGCGTCCACGCGCTCGAAGCGGACGCCGACCGCGCCGAGCTCGCGACGGATGTCGTCGATATCGGTGTACACGCCCGACGGCGTACCCGGCTGATCGTCGGGGTAGATGGTCAGATGGCTCATCGGCGCAACCTCATCTTCTCGAGCTCGTAGGTGAGCAGGTGTTCCAGCGCCACCGTGTGGCGGCGCGCCTCGCGCATGGAGCGGCCCCAGGCATACAGCCCGTGACCCGCGATGAGGTAGCCCACCGCCTCCGGGCGACGGGCCAGCGCCGCGGACACGCGCGCGGCGAGCCGCGGGACGTCCTGGTCGTTGGGAAAAATGGGCACGAGGACGGTGGTCTCGTGGGTGCGCGTGTCGCCGAGCGCCTTGAGCAGCTCGAAGCCCCGCAGCGGGATTTCCCCCTCGGCCTCGCGCAGCGAGGACAGGAGCGCGCTGACGATCGAGTGGGTGTGCAGCACGGCGGCCACCCCGGGGCGCTCGCGGTAAAGATGGAGGTGCAGCGGCGTCTCCGCCGAGGAGCCCGCCGGCGGCGGCTCGTGGATGTTCGCCACCAGGAGATCGGCGTCGGTCAGCTCGCCCTTGTCCACACCGGAGCGCGTGATCACCGCCGTGCGCGCGTCGAGCCGGCGCGAGAGATTGCCGCTCGTGGCCGGCACGGCGTCGCGCAGGCTCAGGAATCGACCCGCCTCCACGAGCTCCCGGGCAGCCTCGGCCAGGGTGATCGAGGCCGGGGAGGCCGCCACGGGAGAAGCTGCCGAGATGATCACCTGTCCTCTCCTCGACCGCCATCTACGACGGGGCTCACAAAAATGCAACTCGTTTGCATGTGTCTCTCGCCGCTCGGGCGCCCCCTGGTCGCGGCGCATGCGGGCGGCTCCGGTGACCACGGTCTCGGGATCAGCGCGCTATCGCGTGCGTGTACTTGAGCAGCAGCGCGCGCTCGCGCGCCGCCGCCGCGTTGCCGAGGCGCTCGTCGTAGACGATCCACAGGTCGGTGCCCTCGCGGATGTGGTGGCGCAGGCGCACGTTGATGCTCGTGCGCTCGGTGAGGCTGCTGTACTGAAGGAAGGCGCTGAGGGAGGCGTGGATATCGAAACCGAGCCGGAGGCGCAGCCGCGCGATGTGCGCGTCGAGCGAGGCGCCCCGGTCTGGAAAGCGGATCGCGTCGAACCGGTACTCCCCGCCCAGGCCGAGGTGGGGCGACGGGTTCCACGACGGGCTCAACGAGGCGGAGAGGCTGTAGCCGTCATAGAACCCGCCCGCCTCGATGGACGCGCCGCAGCGCAGCCTGCGGCCGTCGGGCATGGTGAACTCCGCGCCGGCCCGGTGGAAGGCGTAGCGGCCCACGGGCACCTCGATCCCGCCGTCGAGCAAGAGCGGCTCCGGCACCTCCTCGCGCCGGTGTCGGCTCACCAGCTCGAGCTCGTCTCCGCTAGCGAAGGTGAGCCCCACGAAGGGGCTGGCCTCCGCCGCCTCCAAGACGCCGTCGCGGCTTCGCTGGAAGGCCTGGCCCTCCGCGCCGAGCCACGCCGCGCGCACGGGGGTGCCAGCGTCGAACAGCCACTCTTGCGTGGCGGAGAGATCGGCCGACCGGTACCCCTGGTAGGGCTCGAAGCCGACGCCGGGGTCGAAGGCCTCGCCGGCCCACCCGATCTCGGCGCGGTAGCTGAGCCCCGCCGCGCGCCGGCGCTCCCAGGCCAAGAGGGCCCGGCCGCTGTCCAGCCAGCGCGCCGGCTCCGCCTCACCCGGCCGCGCCGAACGCGGGGATCGCAGGCTCTGCGCCCACGTGAGCCTCAGGAACTCGTCCCCGACGACGTGGATGATGCCGTCGGCCCCGTAAGCGACGTTGTAGCGGCCGTCGAGCCCGATCCGGCTCGTCAGCATGCCGCCGACGCTCGAGAGCGGATCGTCGAGCTGGCGCCGCAGCCGGAGCACGCCGAAGTTCTCGGACGGCAGCGCGCCGCTTTCGGCCGTCTGGAGGTCGAGCGCGCCGATCTCCCACCGCCCCGCGCGCCCGGCGAGGCGCGCCCCGCCGAGGATCGCGACCGGCTCGCCGTCGGCGAGCCCGATGCGCCGGCTATGGAACAGCCGGCCGTCCCCCGAGAGCGCGAAGTCGAAGATCCCGGCGCGCTCGAGGAAGAACTGCCGCTTCTCGGGGTAGAAGAGGGGAAACCGGGTCAGGTTGATCTGCTCGTCGTCGGCCTCGACCTGCGCAAAGTCGGTGTTGACGGTGACGTCGAGCGTCAGGTTGCTGGTGACGCCGTACTTGGCGTCCACGCCCGCGCTGTACGCGGCCGCCTCCTCGTCCAGGCCGCGCGGGCGCTCGGCCTCGGGAGGGCTCCGGACCGAGTAGCCGAGGAGCACGTAGGGCGTGACGGTCAGCGCGCGCCGCGAGGCCACGCCCGTGAGCGCGACGTCCCTCAGCTTGGAGGGCTTCGCGTAGGCCCGCGGCCACCTGGGCGGGACGGGCGGCCAGACGTGCCGCTCGCTCTGCCGCGCCAGCCAGCGATAGACCGACAGGCCCATCCTCACGCTCCCTGTGTCGCTCTCGAAGCCGAGCGTCGAGAAGGGAATGCGCATCTCCGCGGACCACCCGTCGCTCGTCCGCTGCGCCGCCGCCTCCCAGCGGCCGTTCCAGCTCCAGTCCGCCTCGCCAGAGGCCATGTCGGACGAGACCGTCCCGTCCACCCGCGCGCCGGTCGGCATCGTGTAGAACCAGAGCGCCGTGGAGTCGTCGTTGAACGGGTCGACGATGAGCCCCACCGTGTCGTCGCCGGCGTATTCATCTCGGTACAGCGAGTTCGCCCTCACCTCCGCCGGCTCGGTGTCGCGTAGCCGCGCCGCGAGGTAGAGGTGGCCGCCATCGTGCGCGACGCGGATCTCCGTGCGCTGCGACGGCGCGCCCCCGAAGGCCGGCTCGTAGACGACGGCCGGCACCGGGGCCACCGCCCGCCACGCGGCCTCGTCGACGAGGCCGTCGAGCACGACGGGCCCCGCGAGCCTCGGCAGGTGCATGGGCGCCTCGGCCCGCGCATTCCGCGGCGAGGAGAGCGCCAGCGCGGCGGCGATCGCCGGCGTCCCTCTACATAGACTCCATTTCATTTGCAACTAAGTTACCTTAGTAGTACCAGGGGGCGCGCCCGGGATCAAGCCCGGTCGCCGCCGCGCGCGCCGCGGCGGCCCATCGACGTCGATGGGCATGACTCGCCCGCCATCCCCCCTTTACGACGGGCGCCGCCGAATGGAGGCCTCATGCTGAAGTACACGTCCCAGCTCAGAGAGATCCCCCACGACGTCGTCGCCGGCATGCTCGAAGACGTCGCGCGCGCCGACATCCCGTGGACCGAGAACTACTCGCGGTATCAGTCGGGCGGGTGGAAGACGGCCGCGCTCTACAACGCGAGCGGAGACTCGCAGGAGAACGATCTCGCCGACTGCGCGCCCGTCCCCACCGAGGTCGTCCCGCGGTTGCCCCGGGTCCGCGCCTTCGTCGAGGGGTCAGGCCTCAAGCTGATGTGGGTCAGGCTGCTGCGGCTCGATCCCGGCGCGTTCCTGTGGGAGCACACCGATTACGGGGCTCACAACCTGAGCCGCGTTCCCCGGCTGCGGCTCCACGTGCCCCTGAAGACCAACCCGGACGCGGTCATCGTCCTGCCCTCGCGCTCGGTCCACATGAAGAGCGGGTTTCTCTGGAAGCTGTCTCCTCACCAGACGCGCCACGGCGCCTGCAACCGCGGCTCCGAGGACCGGATCCACCTGATCCTCGATTGCTACATGAACGAAACGCTGGAGGCGCTCGTCTCCAGGGAGTTCCTGCATCCGGACGCGCTGCAGGACAAGCCGAGTCTCTCGGAGGAGCGCTTCGCGGAGCTCTGCCGCGCCGCCGACGCGCTGGCGAGCGGAGGGCGCCAGGGCGCCGCAGAGGACCTGTTCCGGAAGGCGTTTCACGATCACGACCTGGGCTCCCTGTCGAGCTACGACCTGCTCGCGCGCTATCACGAGGAGCGCGGCGACGCCGCCCGGCGGGATCACTGGCTCGGCGAGAAGATCACCTTCCTGAACCTCAACGTGCCCGGACACCCGTTCTATCAGCCCGCCCAGGCGTGAGGCCCGCAGCTCCGCCGATCGAGGATGGAGGACTGGGGCTCGGAGCCGTCCCCGCCGTGCTCCCAAGTTCGCTCACGTCGGCCATCGCACCGCGCGTCCAGCGGCAGAAGTGGTACCACGAACGGAAAAATGCGCCTGCTTGCCAGCGAGGCCCTCCCCCCATAGCATGAAAGGTTGCGGGCTCGCGGAGCCCCCGCGCTTCGAGGGGACGGCGGATCATGCTTAGGATCAAACACGTACAGACAGGCGCGTTGGACGACCTCTCGCTGACCGGCGCCGAGGCGCGCCCTCCGGCCCGAGCGGAGCGGGAGCGGCTCGCCGGCCCGCGCGACGCCGCCCCGCCCGGCGAGGGCCGCCTCAAGCCCGCCCCCGCGCGGCGCTGCGTCACGGCGCGCGCCGTCCGCTCCGACATGCTGCTCGTGCTGCTCGCCGCGCTCTCCGCGCTCGCCGCCGGCGGCGCCCTCGGGTGCGGCCACGCGTGCAACCACGGCTTCTCGCCGTGCCCGGCGGTGTCCCCCGCGACCATGGTGTCGAGCTCGGCGGGCGCGCAGGGCACCTGCCCGACCGAGTATCGTCCCCTGTGCCCGGGCCTCGATACGCGCTGCGTGACCGACCGGAACGGCTGCCAGGTCTGCGACTGCGCGGAGACCGGGGCCGCCCCGCTCCACCCCCGCGACGTGCAGGCACCCCCGGAGCGATAGCCCGGGCGCCCGAGGCGTCAGCCGACGAGCCGCCGGAGCCGCTCGAGCAGCTCCGGGAAGCCGATCCCCTTGGCGAGCACCGCGTCGGGCGCCGGCGCCCCGCCGAGGTCGTCCTCACCGCACCCGCTGAGCACCACCGCCTTCGCGGCCGGCAGGCGCGCCCGCAGCGCCGGCAGGAGGTCGGTGCCGCGGCCGTCGCCGAGGTTCTGATCGAGCAGCGCGAGATCGTACGCCGCCCCCTCCGCCGCGAGCATGCGGCCGGCCTCGGCGAACGAGCCGGCCAGGTCGACCTGGAAGCCCTCGTCCTCGAGCAGCGTCGCGAGCACCATCCGCGACGACGCGTCGTCGTCCACGAGCAGCACCGTCACGCGCATGCGGCCCCCTCAGCCCTCAGCATGTCCCTGGATCGCTCCTGGCGCGCGCGATCGTGTGCATCAGCTCGCGCACGCCGAACGGCTTGTGCAGGCAGGCGTACCCGCCCCGGCTCGTGAACGCGTGGATCAGCTCCGGCGCCGCGTGGCCGGTCATCGCGATCACCGTGATCGGCCTGCTCATCCGCCGGAGCTGCTCGTACGTCTTCACCCCGTCCAGGGACGGCATGAGCAGGTCGAGCACGCACACGTCGACCGCCTCGTCGCGCGCGCGCTGGATCGCCGTGTGCCCGTCGTACACGGCCTCGGCGCGCAGCCCCGCCGCGTTGAGCCCCGCCACGATCGACTCCGCCACCGCGGGGAGGTCGTCCACCACGAGCACCCCGCGCGACCCGAGCGCCCGCGCGACGATCCGCATGAGGTGATCCATCGAGAACGGCTTGTAGATGACCGCGTACACCCCCTCGCCGATCCCCTCCTCGATGAGCTGCTCGATCGCGAACGCGGTCATCAGCACCACCGTGAGCTCCGGCTGGATCCGCCGGAGCTCCCGGAACGTCTCGACCCCGTTGAGGCCGGGCATCTTCACGTCGGTCAGCACGAGCGCGAAGCGCTGCTGCCGCACGAGCTCGAGGGCGTGCGCGCCGTCGCGCGCCTCGACGACCTCATACCCTTCGAGCTCGAGGTTCGCGGCGACGGTGGCGCGCATCCCCTCTTCGTCGTCCACCACGAGCACCCGCCTGGTCGCTTCCATCGACGGCTGTCCCTTCCCCGCTCACGCGGGCTGCGCCGAGTGTACCTCCGGCGCCGCCGCGAGCGGCAGCCGGATGATGAACGTCGTCCCTGCGCCGGGCGCGCTCTCCACCCCGATCGCGCCGCCGTGCATCCGGACGATGCCGGCGGTGATGGCGAGGCCGAGGCCCGTCCCCTTCAGCTTCGTGCTGAAGAGCGGCTCGAAGATCCTCGCGAGGTGCTCCTCCTCGATCCCCGCCCCGTCGTCCTCCACCGTCAGGACCAGCGCGCCGTCGCACACCCGCGCAGACGCGACCACGCGGCCCTCGCGCCCGGCCGGGATCGCCTCGGCCGCGTTCTGGATCAGGTTGACGAGCACCTGACGGAACTGGTCCTTGTCGAGGCTCGGCACGGGCAGCGCGGCCGGCACCTGGTTCACGAGGCGCACGTGCGCGGGCGCCTCCACGACCGACATCGCGTCGTCCACGAGGGGCGCGAGCGGGCACGCGGAGCGGCAGAGCCTGCGCTCCCGCGCGAAGTCCAGGAGATCGCCGATGATCCGGGCGCACGAGAGCAGCTCCTTCTCCATGAGGACGAGGAGCTGGGCGACGCGCGCGTCGGCGCCGAGCTCGGTGCCGGCGAGGCGCTTCTTGAGGTAGTACGCCGCGTTCCGGATGGCGCCGAGCGGGTTGCGGAGCTCGTGGCCGACGCTCGCCGCGAGCTGCCCGATGGCGGCGAGCCGCTCGACGCGCAGCCGCGACTCCTGGGCCTCGCGCAGGCTCTCGGCCATGTGGCGGAGCGCGGCGCCGATGCGCCCGAACTCGTGCTTCCCGAGGTCGGGCACGCGGTAGTCGAGGTCGCCGCCGGCGATGCGCCGCGAGCACTCGGCGAGCGCGCCGAACCCCCGCGCCATCGCGCGCAGGAGCCCGCCGAGGAGCACGACGAGGAGCACGAGCGCCGCCGTCATCAGGGCGACGCTGGCGACCCGGATCCGCGCGCTCGCGCGGCCCGCCGCCGCGGCGTTTCGCGCGACGTCGCGCCGCGCGTCGAGGATCGCCGCGTCGACGTGGGGCAAGAACCCGCGCTCGTACTCGTCCTCGGGCCGCTCCACGAACCGCCGGTGGGCGGCGAGCCGCTCCCCGCCGCTCGCCATGCGGGACACCTCGCCCACGTCCCCGGTGATCCTCGCGAGGCTCGCGCGCATCTTTCGCAGGCGCTCGTCGTCCTCACGCGCCTCGCCCGGCTCCGCGCGGAGGTGCGGGTGCTCGACCCACGCCCGCTCGAGCGCCTCCACCGCGGCGAGGTCCCGCGCGACGACCTCGGTCAGATGACGGAGCTCCTCGGTGTCGCCGCCGCCGAGGGAGATCTCCGCCGCCTCCCGCATGTAGCGGCCGGCGTGGTTGGCGAGCGTGATGTGGCGGGTGAGCTGCTCGTACGACAGCTCGGAGCGCCGCTGGAGCAACGAGAGCCGGTCGGACGTCACGTAGAGCGCGCCGGAGGCGAGCAGGACGACCGCCGCGGCCACGGCGAAGATCAGCGCGAGGGTCGCGCGGATGCTCATCGCGGCGCCTCCGGCGCGGCCGCCGTCACGGCGGCGGCTCCGCGGGGCCGGCGGCGGGCGGCGGCTCGGGCGTGGCCGCGAGGGGCAGCTCGATGCAGGCCCGCGTGCCGCGGGGCGCGGCGTCGGCGATGGTGAGCGTCCCGAAGTAGCGGCGCGCCACGCGCCCGGCGATGTTGAGCCCGAGGCCGAGGCGGCCGGGCTTTGTGGTGTAGAACGGGCGCGCGATGGCCTCGCGCTCCGCCTCGGGCACGCCGGCGCCGGTGTCGCCGACCTCGACGCGGTAGCGCGCCCCGACCACGCGCCCGCGCAGCGTGACCACCCCGCCGCCGGGCATCGACTCCGCCGCGTTCTCCACGAGGCACCGCACCGCCACGGACAGCTCGGCCGGATCGAGCTCGACCACGCCGTCCACCGCGTCGAGATCGACGCGGACCTCCGGATCGGCGATGCGCGCGCACGCCGCGGCCAGGCGGACGCACTCGAGGGCGCTCGCGCTCACCGGCCTGCGCCGGAGGTGCGGCCTCGCGTCGGTGACGCCGTCGACGAGCGCGCTCGCCGCGATCGCCTCCTCGTCGATGACGTGGAGGAACTGCTCCACCCGCGGATCGCCCTGGAAGGCCTGCTCCCGGGCGATCTTGCGCTTGAGGAAGAACGCCGCGTTGCGGATCGTCCCGAAGCAATTGCGCAGATCGTGGCGCATCGCCGCGACGATCTCCTCGGCCGTCGCGATCTGCTCCGCCGCGCCGAGCGGATCTCGGCTCATCATCGCGGGGCGCCACCTCCGCCGGCCCCCTCGGGGCCGTGCACGCCGCGGCGGGCCGTCACTTGAGGGTTCGGGCCGGGAGCCCGGCGTCCACGAGCCGCGCCCCGCCGAGGCAGATCGACGTGCGGGAGGATGGGGGCGGGTACGAGCTCACCCTGGCGCGCTGCGAGGACTCCGGCGCGTCGCGGGTCTCCGGCGACCTGTGCGACGGCGCGCTCCGCAGCGAGGGGGGCGCGACGGTCTCGCGCGGCGTGGACGGCGAGCCCGCGAGCGCGTCGACCGACCGCCGCGTGCTGGCGAGGCGCGCGAGCTCCAGGACGATCCGGGTGGTGCGGGCGGGATCGAACGGCTTGAGGATGACGTAGTGGCGGCCGCCCTCGCTGGAGCGGATGTACTCCTCGGCGCCGGTGATCAGCAGGCAGCTCGTGTAGAGCGGCAGGCTGGCGACCCGCTTGAGGAGCTCTTCGCCGTTCATGCCCGGCATCTTGTAATCGGAGCAGACCACGTGGAACTGGCCTGTGTGCAGCAGCTCGAGCGCCCGGTGGGCGGACACGCAGGTCGTGACGTCGACGTCATCGGCGAGGATCGCCGCGATGCTGTCCAGCATTCTCTGCTCGTCGTCGACGACGAGCACGCGCAGCCGCTCCTGGGCATTCAGGCTCACGATACTCCTCTTGTGTGCTCATACGGGGGTGGAACGCCGGCCTGGCGAGCGATCACGGGAGCCCTCGCGTCATGTCCCGCATGCCGCTCGGATCGCTCGCCAGGGCGAGGTCTCACGATGAAACCGCGCCGCGGCCTCGCGCCCTCGTGCCGATGCCTTCCAGCTCGGAGCAGCGGCGTGGGCAGATTAGGAATCTACACTACCCACCCTACTCGGTAAAGCAATTCCTGAGCTCATTCGCGATCGTCATCGCGTGGGCACCGTCGTGTGGGTGTCTCGTCGCGCCGGTCGCTCCGGTCGCTCCGGGTCGCTCCGGGCTGCTCCGGGCTGCTCCTGGTCGCTCTTGCTGACTGGCTCGTTCACCGTTTTGAAACACTCGATTCACGTGAACGATAAGCGCGCCTGTAGGCGGCGCTCATGGATTGCACATCTGCAAGGAGCGCGTGATTTCAACTCTGCTCTGCGAAACAGGCCTACGTTGCGGTTCCGAAAGGAGCGCCTCGACTCGGCTCGGCTCTCCTCGGCCGCCGTCCGTCGCGTTCGGCGGCCTTCGGCGCGGATCCTCCGGGACGATCGGCCCGAGGCTCGAGGTGCTCGCCCGGCTCGGGCGCTACGGGAACACCGAGC
The DNA here is from genome assembly GCF_051521425.1 of Sorangium sp. So ce834. Lineage (NCBI taxonomy): Bacteria > Pseudomonadati > Myxococcota > Polyangiales > Polyangiaceae > Sorangium > Sorangium sp. So ce834. Next base: position 13,289,972 of record NZ_CP150351.1, on the reverse strand, counting down.
GCGGGCGTTACTTCTACGCTCACATCGGCGTCGATATCCCGCTCGCCGGGTCGGTCGCCGACACCGGCGACATCGCGCTCACCGAGCTGGAGGTCCTGTTCCGGACCGCGATCGTCTATCTCGCCCTGCTCGTCGTCGTGCGGCTGCTCGGCAAGCGGAGGTCCGGACAGATCGCGGGCAGTGCGGCACTTTGGCCGAAAGCGCGGGACTTTGGGGACCGCCAAGGCGCCAAGGACGCCAAGAAATTCCAGCGATTTGGCGTTCTTGACGTCCTTGGCGGTTCGATCCTCTGCGGCGCGCGTCAGCCCCCGCCGTCCCGAGCAGCGCTCCTGGCTGACAGCGGAGTGACCGACGCGATCCGGTCTGGTAGGGTGTCGGCCGTCCATGCCTCCGGCCATCGACAAGCGCGCGTTGCTCGCGGCCCTCAAGGATCAGCTCGCCCGCGAGCTCGAGCGCTCGACCGAGCGGGCGCGCGACGCCGCGAGCGCGGCGACCCACGAGGAGAACCGCGCCGAGGGCGACAAGGACATGCGCGCCACCGAGGCGTCGTACGTGGCGCGGGGCCACAGCGAGCGCGTGCACCAGATCGAGCAGGCGCTCGCGAAGCTCGGCGCCTGCGCGGTGCGCGACTTCGGCCCCAACGCCCGCATCGAGAGCTCGGCGCTGGTCGAGCTGGAGAGCGGGAAGCGGCGCGCGCTCTATTTCCTGCTGCCGGCCGCCGGCGGCGAGCGCATGCAGTTCGGGGGGGTCGAGGTGCAGACCCTGGCCACGACGAGCCCGCTCGGCGCGTCGCTGCTGGGCCTGTCGGAGGGCGACGAGGCCGAGGTCTCCACGCCGCAAGGGACGCGCTTCTACCTGATCGCCAGCGTGCGGTGAGGCCAGGCCGCGCGGCCCCGCGGCGGCGGGCGCCCCGCCGGCCGCCGGGCTCGCTGCCGGGCCCGCCTCCAAAAAAAGCGGACCTCCGTAGGGAGCCCCTGCCCGGCGGCGTCCCACGGACGAACGACCCGCTCGGCACGATGCGGGCGACCCAGGAGAAGAGTCCATGATGCAGTCTCGTTGGTGGAGGCTTGGTGGGATCTTGCCGCTCGTCGGCGCGCTCGTCGTTGGGGCCGGTTGCACCGCGGAGACGGGCCAGAGCGACACGTCGCCGAGCGAGGAGGCCGCCGAGGCGGCGCTCGCCCGGGGGCCGTCGAGGGGCCGCCCCGGCGAGGCCGCCGGTCCTCGGAAGGGCTTCGGCGAGCACCGCGGCGGCCCGGAGCGCCTCCTGCGCGCCGCGCTCCACGAGCTCGACCTGTCGGACGCGCAGAAGGCGACGATCGAGGGCGCCCTCGAGGGCCTGCGCGACGGCGCGCCGGCGCGCCCGAGGGACGGGGCCGCGTTCGCGGCGCTCGCCGAGGGCGTGCGCGCGGGCAAGATCGATCGGGCGGCGATCGAGGCGAAGCTGCCCGACGCCGGCCGCGCGGACGAGGAGCGCCGCGCCCGCGTCGCCGGGGCGCTGAACACGCTGCACGCCACGCTCACGAAGGAGCAGCGCCGGCAGCTCGTCGACGCGATCGCCGCGAAGATGGACGAGCGCGGCGCGATGGGCCCGCGCGGCCCGCGCGGCGAGCGGGACGGTCGACACCACCGCGGCCCGGACGGCGAGCGCGGCGCGATGGGCGGCCCGGGCATGAAGGGCGGCCCGGGCATGAAGGGCGGCCCGGGCATGAAGGGCGGCCTGGGCATGAAGGGTGGTCCGGCCATGAAGGGCGGTCCGCTGGGCCACCTCCTCGGCGGGCTCGACCTGCGCGACGACCAGCGCGCGCAGATCGAGAAGGCCCTCGAGGGGATGCGGCCGAGCGGCGCCGACAGGAGCGCGCGGCCCGCGGATCACGAGGCGAAGCGCGCCGAGATGCGCGCGCGGCTCGAGGCGTTCGCCGCCGATCGCTTCGACGCGAGCGCGCTCCTGCCCGCCGCGGACGCGAAGGTGGGCCCGCGGGCGCACCTCGACCGCATGGTCGACGCGCTGGCCGCGATCGCCCCGGTCCTCGACGAGGCGCAGCGCAACGCGCTCGCCGACCGCCTCGAGCAGGGCCCGGCCGCGGGCAGGCCCGAGCGCGGCCCCTTCCGCGGCGAGCGCGGCCCCTTCCGCGGCGAGCGCGGCGGCGAGCGCGGCCCCTTCCGCGGCGAGCGCGGCCTCGAGCGCCGCTGAGCGCTTGTCCCGATGGCGCGCGCGGAGCGATGGGCGCAGAATCGCGGGGGCACGTGATCGTCGACCTGAGGCTCGTCGCAGCGCGCGTCGCCGGGGGCGACGACGCGGCCTTCCGGCAGATCGTCGAGCAAACGCGCGCGCCGATGTACCGCCTCGCCGCGCGCCTCGTCGGCGACCTCGCCGAGGCCGAGGACGCCCTGCAGGAGGCGTTCGTCGACGCCTACCGCGCCCTGCGCGAAGGGCGCTACGACGGGAGATCGAAGGTGGAGACCTGGCTGTACCGCATCGTGACGAACGCCTGCCTCGACGCCCTCCGGCGCCGCCGCGACACCCCGCGCGAGGCGCCGACCGAGCCGCGCTTCGACGGCCTCGTGTCCGCCGAGGCGCGCGTCGCGCTGCGCGAGCTCGACGCCCTGCTCGCCGCGCTGCCGCCGCAGGAGCGCGCCGCGCTCGTCCTCGTCGCCGTCGAGGGGCTGCCCGCGAAGGAGGCGGCGGCCGCGCTCGGTTGCTCCGAGGGCGCCGTCGAGCAACGTTTGGTGCGCGCCCGCGCGGCGCTCCGCGCGCGACGGGCCGAGGAGGAGGCGCCGCATGCCTGACCGCGACGACGACCGGACCGAGCTCGATCGGGAGCTCGCGCGCCTCGCGGCCGCGACCGCTCGCCTCGACGCCGACGACCGCTTCACCGAGGCCGTGCTGCGCGCCGCCGCGGCGGCCGACGACCCGCTGGCCCGCATCGCGGCCGCCACCGCCGATCTCGCGCCGGACGCCGCCTTCACCGAGGCCGTCGTCCGCGCCGCCACGGCCGCGCCCCGGCCCGCGCGGCCCGCGATGGCCGACGGCATCGTCCGCTCCGGTCGCGCCGCCATCGCCGTCACCGCCCTCGCGGCGGCCGCGAGCGTCCTCTTCTTCCTGCAGACGCAGCGCGACGTCGACAGCGCGATCATGGCCTCCGTGGACGCCATCGAGGCGATCGAATGACTCCTTCCTCCTCCGCGCCCCCGCCCCCCGCGCCCCCGCCCCCCGCGCCCCCGCCCGCAGCCCCTGCGCGCTGGAAGCCCCTGGCCGTGCTCGCCGCCGTCTTCCTCTTCGGCGGCGTCGCCGGCGCGGCGCTCGGCCGCAGCATGGCCCTGCGCGACCTCGAGGCCACGCTCCGGGGCCCTCCGGCCGAGGCGCGCGCCCAGTTCCGCCTCCGGGCGATGCGCCGCCACCTCGACCTCACGGATCGCCAGGTGCGCGAGCTCCGCGCCACCCTGGCCGACGCCGAGACCGAGCGGGACCGGCTCCTCTCCGAGTGCCGCCCCGCGCTCGACGCCCTCCGCGACCGCACCGACGCCCGCGTGAAGAGCGTGCTCACGCCCGACCAGCTCACGCGGTACGAGGAGCTCGATGCGGAGCGGCGCCGGCGTCCCGGCCCGCCGCCGCGCGGGCCGGGGCACCCCGGCCGCGGCCGCGGCCCGGGCGGCCGCGACGATTGACGCCAGCCGCTCAGAGGAGGTCCTCCTCCTGCAGGGCGCAGTTGACCCCGAACGCCGCGTCGGCGCCCTCGGCGGCGGCCACGACGGCGAGCAGCACGTCCCTGGACGCGTCCCCGGCGACGAAGACGCCTTCGCGGGTCGTCTCCTCGTGCTTGGCCGCCGTCTCCACGCCGCGCTCCTCGGTGACCTTGCAGCGGAGCTTCGCGGCAAGGTCCGCCCCCTGCTCCTGCTTCGTCTTCAGGAAGAGGGAGCGCCGCTCCACGGCGCTTCCGTCCTCGAGCACGATGCGCTCGAGCATCCCGTCCCCGCCCTCGAGCCGGGCGATCCGCTCCTCGCGCACGCCGATCCCGTGCCGCGCGAGCCGTGTCGCGTCGGACCTGGACAGCGACGCTGGACCATCCGTGAACAGGATCACATCATCGCTCCACGTCTTCATGTTCAGGGCCAGCGAGACCCCCGTACAGCCCTGTCCATAGACGCCTATCGGTCGATCGCGCGCTTCCCAGCCATCGCAGTAGGGGCAGTGGTGCACGCTCTTTCCGTACATGGCGGGAAGGCCCGGGAGATCCGGCAGCCGGTCGACGAGCCCCGTGGCGAGCAGCAGCTTGCGGCAGCGCAGGCGCTCGCCGCCCTCCAGCGTCACCTCGAACCGCCTCGCGTCGCGGCGGACGTCGGCGACGGCCACGTCCCGGATCTCGACGCCGTAGGGCTCGATCTGCTCGCGCCCCAGCCGCCTGAGCTCGGACGGCGCGATGCCGTCGCGCGACAGGAAGCCGTGCATGGCGAGCGCTGCGTCGTTGCGGTACCGCCCCGAGTCGCACACGAGGACGCGCCTCCGGCACCGGCCCAGGATGAGCGCCGCGCTGAGGCCGGCCGGCCCTCCGCCGACGATGATCACGTCGTATCCCCGGGTCTCCTCGCTGCTCGTCGACATGGCCCGGCGGCCGGCTCGCAACGAGCGCGCCGAGGCCCCGTCGCGCTCGCCGCGCCCGCGGGCCGCACGAGGTGAGCTGGGCTCGAGCCGCCCGGCGCGCGTCCTCGCGACCGATCCCCGCGCCTCATCGTTTCCCTTCCCGCCCTCCCGTCGGAATCTTGCCATCACGCGCCGCTGCCGACCCGGCCATGCGCGCACGCCGTCGCACAGCGCGTGGCAGCGGCACACAGGCCGCTCGCCCTCGTTCTGTCAGGCCTTCATTGATTGTGAGATTTCGATCATCAATCGCTCTTCGCTCGCTTCGTTCGATTCGATACGAGGTGCGATGAGCGGCGGCGCTCGGCAACAAGACACAGCCTCGCGCTCGCCCTCCACGCTCCGGACAGAGCAGACTCGCAATCATCGATTCAACAATTTTACACAGACGCTCCATTGAGCACTGGACACCGATGGCGATTCACCGGTAGAAAGAATTCGACCTTCGACGAGACCGCGAAGGGACGAACCCGGGGGGACGACGATGTACCGGATCAGCACCGCTGATTTCGCAGCGCTGGCGCTCGTATTTCTTGTGTCCTGCGTCACGGACCAGGAAGAGGAGGAGGGACTCGTAGGAATTGCCCCTAATGCGCTTGAGTACGTCAATGCGCTCAACCCAAACGCGCTCAACCCAAATGCGCTCAATCCGAACGCGCTCAACCCCAACGCGTTGAGCTCCAACGCCCTCAGCCCCGGCGCGCTCAGCCCAGCGGCCCTGAGCGCGATCCAGGATCCGGGCGCGGCGGGCGACCTGTCGCGCCAGCTCCTCAGCTATGTGGTCGGCTGTGCGCTCACCCCCGCGCAGTCGTTCAGCTTCTCGTGGACCGACGGCACTGGCACGGTCCGTCATGAGGTGTACTGGGGGCTCATCGGCCTCGTGCCGAGCTGGATCGGCAAGCCGCTCGGCCACGTCGACCAGCAGTGGATCTCGGCGTGCCTCGCGTCGCGGACGAACTGGTACGGCGTCTCGGTGACGATCTCCTCACGAGCCGGCCATTGGGCCATCGACAAGACCGACACCCCCGAGCTCTCGAGCTACACGCGCATGGAAGGCGCGTTCTGGGGCAACCTCTTCGCCTCCACTCCTTACCTGAACGCTTGCTACAACGCGGCCAACCGCGACCACGCGCGGTCGCTGGCCCGAGAGTGCGCCGCCGGCCACCTCGACGCCGGCGGCGCCGCGCAGCCATGCGGGATGATCAGCATCCGCGGGACGTGCGACAGCTACTGCCAGCAGCTCAACACGCGCGGGATGTACTACCCGAGCTGCGTCAACCACCTCACCGGAAGCCCGGAATCGACCACGCGGGTGATCACCGTCTTCCTTCCTTAGAGCGCCTCGAGGTCCCCGTCGACAGCGCGGCTCGGACCGTCGATCGCGGCCTACTCGCCCTGGCCGCCGGCCCCCGGCGGCACCAGCGCCAGCACCCGGGCCGGCGCGCCGCTGCCGCTCGCGAGCGGGAGCGGCGCGACCACCACGACCGCGCCGGCCTCGGGGAGCTGCTCCAGGTTGGCCAGGTTCTCGATGTGGTAGCCGCCCGCGCCGAGGAACGCCTTGTGCTGCTCGAACGTCTGGCTCGGCCCCGGATCGGTCGACAGCGTGTCGATGCCCACGCACCGCACGCCCCGCTCGCGCAGATAGCGGCTCGCCTCCACGGAGACCCCGGGAAAGTGCATCACGCCCTTCGCGTCCTGGTTCAGGTACTTCACCGGATCGGACCAGCGCGCCCCCCACCCGGTCCGGATCAGCACGATGTGCTTCGCGCCGAGCGCCCCGTGCCGCGCCTCCCAGCCCCGGAGATCGTCCACGGTGACCTGATGGTCGGGGCTCGCCGCGACCTTCGCCGTCACGTCCACGACCGCCGCCGGCCCCACGAGCTGCTCCGGCGCGATCTGCTCGATGGTCGGCGCCCCGGCCTTGAAGTGCGCCGGCGCGTCCACGTGCGTGCCCGCGTGCTCGTCCATCGCGAACCGGCTCGAGTAATACGCGTCCTTCTCGACGGTGCTGAGCGTCTCCGACGCATAGGGCTTGTTGCCGGGGAACAGCGGCATCTGCGGCGTGATCGGGTGCGTCAGGTCGACCACCCGCGCCGTGGCGACGTCGAGGACCGCGGGCGCGGCCTGCGACGCGGGCGACGGCGCCGCCCCGCCCTCGTGCGCCGCGGGCGGCGGCGCCGCGGCGGGCGGCGACGCCGCGGCCGACGCGCACGCCGAGAGGGCGAGCGCCGCAGGGCCCAGCGCGTACGCCGCCGCCCCCCTCGCACCCGCTTGAAGGAAGCCGACCACGCCCGTTCCGTGCGCCTTGTGCATGGCGCGCATGTCACCACGAGCCAGCCCCCGCCACAAGGCGCGCGGGCGGGCCCGCGCCCGGCTCAGACCTCGTGCAGCTTCACCCGGCGTCGCAGGTAGTTGAGCAGATCGATGCGGGTGACGAGCCCGACGAACTCGTCGCCGTCGGTCACGATCGGCACGAGCCCCGCGTCGAACATCGGGAGGAGATCTCGAATCGGCGTCCGCACGTCGACCGTCCGGAGCCGCGTCGTCATCGCCGTCTCCACCGGCTGCCGGAAGCGCGACACGTCGTCGACGGCCGCGAGGAGGAGGTCCGACTCGTCCACGAGGCCGACGATCTTGCCGTCCTCGAGGACCGGGAGCTGCGACACGTCGTAGAGCTTCATCCGCGCATAGGCGACCAGGAGCGCGTCCGTCCGCTGCACCGTGACCACGGCCCTGTCGGCGTGGCGGCGCGTGATCACGTCGCGCAGATCGCCTGTCGGCTCGCGGTCCGTGAAGCCCTGATCGGCCATCCAGAAATCGTTGTACATCTTCGACAGGTACTTGTTGCCGCTGTCGCACACGAGCGTGCAGACGCGCTTGGGCGACGACTGCTCGCGGCAGTAGCGCAGCGCCGCCGCGAGGAGCGTCCCCGACGACGAGCCGGCGAGGATGCCCGTCTTGGAGAGGAGCAGCCGGGCCGTCTCCAGGCTCTCTCGGTCGGAGATGGTGTACGCGTGCTTGACCCGGGAGAGGTCGAGGATCGGGGGGAGGAAGTCCTCGCCGATGCCCTCGACGAGCCAGGAGCCCGCCTTGCCGAGGTTGCCGGTCTTGACGTAGCCCGCGAGCACCGAGCCCTCCGGGTCGGCGAGCACCATCTCGCAGCGCGGCTGCGCCGCCGCGAAGTAGCGCGAGAGCCCGGTCATGGTGCCGCCGGAGCCGACGCCGCACACCATCGCGTCGATCCTGCGATCGAGCTGCGCGTCGATCTCCGGGCCGGTCCCGGTCTCGTGCGCGAGCGCGTTGGCGGGGTTCTCGAACTGGTTCACGTAGAACGCGCCCTCTTCGCGCGCGATGCGGGCCGCGAGATCCTGGTAGTAGCTCGGGTGGCCCTTCTCGACGTCGGAGCGCGTCATCACCACCTGCGCGCCGAGCGCCTTCAGGTGAAAGACCTTCTCCTGGCTCATCTTGTCGGGGATGACGAGCGTCAGCCGGTAGCCCTTCCGCGCCGCCACGAGCGCGAGGCCGAGGCCCGTGTTGCCCGCCGTCGCCTCGACGACGTGCCGCCGGTCGCCGCCGAGCTGCCCGGCGCGCTCGGCCGCCTCGATCATCGACAGGCCGATGCGATCCTTGATGCTGCCGCCGGGGTTCTGGCTCTCCAGCTTGAGAAAGAGCTCGCACGGGCCGGTGTCGAGCTGAGTGACCTGGATCATCGGGGTGCGGCCGATGAGAGAGACGATGTTCTCGGCGGGCGGAGGGATCGGCATCGGCGTCATCACCGCTCAACGGTCACACGGCGCGCACCGTCTGTCGAGGTGCTCGGCGCGCAGGTGGTGATGACGCGCGCGTCAACGCGGGCAGGCTTGGAAAACGGACAAAGGTCCGTTATGATGGATTGTCCTTTGTGACGCGCCGGTCGCGCGGCGGAGCGCACGGCGCCACAAAGGAAAGAGTGCTTCTCATCGATCGACCGCTGCCGGGGATCGCGGCGCTCGTCCCGGGCGTCAGCCGCGGCATCGGCATGGGGGGTCGCGCGCGGGCCCGACATCGCCCGGGCCGCGCGCGTCAGGCGGCGGGCCGCACGGCCTTCTTGAACGCGGCCGGGCCGAGCGCGTTCAGCACCTCGCCCCGGCGGAGGCCGCCGCGCCGCGCGGTCCCCACGCCGAAGCGCAGGTTGTGGAGCGCGTTCGTCGAGTGGGCGTCCGTCGAGATCACGAAGCGGATACCGCGCTTGCGCGCCTCCTTGATCCACCGGGGCTCCATGTCGAGGCGATACGGGTCTCCGTTCACCTCGACGGCGGCCCTCGACTCGGCCACGGCGTCGAGCACCTCCTCGACGTGGCACGCGAACGGCTCGCGCCGCTGGATGAGCCGGCCGAGCGCGTGCCCCCAGATCTTGAAGACCGGCTGCTTCATCGCGCTCACCAGCCTGCGCGTCATCTGGTCCGCGTCCATCTTCATGCGCGAGTGGATGCTCGCGATGATCACGTCGAATTGCTCGAGGATCGCGTCCGGATAATCGAGCTTGCCCGACTCGAGGATATCGGACTCCGTGCCCCGGAGGAGCTTCACGCGCACGCGCTCCTGCACGCGGTCGATCTCGTCCCATTGCTGCTTGAGCCGGTCGAGGCCGACGCCGCCCGCGTAGTGGGCGGCGGGCGAGTGATCGGTGATGGTGAGGTATTTCATCCCCATCGCCTCGGCCTCCAGCGCCATCTCCTCGATCGTGTTCTTGCCGTCGGAGTACACCGTGTGGCAGTGCACCATCCCCTGGATGTCCCCCTCCTCGACGAGCGCGTCGTCGCGGCCGTCGCGGGACGCGGCGGACACGATGTCCTCGGCGCCCTCGCGGAGCTCGGGCGCGATGTACGGGAGGCCGAGGTGCCGGTAGAGCTCTTCCTCCGTCTTGGCGGAGAGGCGTTTGTTGCCCCGGAGGAGGCCTCGCTCGTCGAGGGTGAGCCCGAGCTCGCGCGCGAGCGCGCCGAGCGCCGAGAGGTACGCGGGCGCTCCGGTCCTGTGGTGGAGCGCGGCGGCGTAGTACCGGGGCGGCACGCAGAGGAGCTCGCCCCGGAGTCCGCCCGAGAACGTCACCTTGCACCGCGCGTCGTCGCGCGCCTCGACCTCGGCGACGCGCGGGAACCGGGCGAACCAGTCGACCACCTGCGCGGCGTCGTCGGTCGCGGCCACGACGTCGACGTCGGCCACCGTCTCTTCCCACCGCCGGATCGCCCCGGCGAGGTCGGCCTGCTCGGCGGCCTCGCACCCGCGCACGTGGGCGAGGAGCGGCTCGGCGAGCTCGAGGGCGTCCACGAGGAGGACGCGCTCGTCGCGCGTCTCGTAGCGGTAGATCCCCTCGAGCAGGCTCGCCTCGGTCTTGGCGCCGAAGCCCTTCACGGCGCGGACCTTCCCGGTGAGACAGGCCCTCTTGAGCTCCTCGACGCTGCCGACGCCGAGCGCGTCGTGGAGCGCCTTGATCCGCTTGAGGCTCATCCCCGGCACCTGGGAGAGCTCGAGGACGCCGGGGGGCAGCTCGGCGCGGAGCTGCTCGAGCTGCTCGGAGCGCCCGGTCTCGTAGAGCTCGGCGATCTGGGCGGCGAGCGCCGCGCCGATGCCCCTGAGCTCGGTCAGGCGCCTGGCCTTGACGAGCTCGCCGAGGTCGTCCGTGAGCTCCTCCAGGGCCTCGGCGCCGGCCTCGTAGGCGCGCGCGCGGTAGGGGTTCTCTCCCTTGATCTGGAGGAGCATGGCCGTCTCGCGGAGGGCCCGGGCGACGTCGAGCTTGTCGAGCATGGATGGCGGCAAATATAGCATTTGCAGGCCACCGGCCATGCCGCGCGGGCCGCGACGGCGAGGCAGTTTGCCACAGCGACACGCCAGGCGACGCGGGTACGTCGTCGACGCCGGAGCCTGCGGCTTCGGAGCAGCCGAGCTTCGCGGCGGCTCAGGCCGTGAGCCCGGCCCGTTGCCCGGCTCGTGTCATCGATGGACTCCCGGAGCCGGCTCTTTGATCTCCACCGTGACACGAGCAACCGAGCACTCGGGTGAGCAATCCGGACCGTTGGGTCGCTCGACGTCGTAGAACGGCGCCACGCGGGTATCCATGAGGATCGCCTGGTCACGCACCACGTGGAGAGCGACGACCTTCGGTCGCACGCCGGGGACCGTGACGGCCGTCAGGGAGCCCTTCCCCTCACGGATGGTGCACTCGGTCATGATCTCCTGGTGGCCGGAGCTGGGCAGGGATGCAGAGCAGCGCCGCGTCACGCCGTCCACATCGATCCTGAAATGATAGCGACCGGTCGCGACGAGCGCGGGCTCGAACTGGATTTCGAGCTCGTCGCCGCAAGCGGCCTCCGTGCACGCCTTGGTGCCTCCGGTCCGGCACGAAGCCAGCCCGATGAAGAGGATGGCGGCCGTGGCGCGACCGAATCTGCGCGGCGTGGATGCTGGCGACATGCGTCCTCCTGATGTCCTGAGCACGGTGCGCAGCAGCGCAGCCTCCCCGGAACGCTCATTTACCACCCTCCGGCCAAGCCCCGGGCACTTCCCGCGACGTCCTCCACCACCTCCGGCCAAGCCCCGGGCACTTCCCGCGACGTCCTCCACCACCTCCGGCCAAGCCCCGGCACTTCCCGCGACGTCCTCCACCACCTCCGGCCAAGCCCCAGGGACTTCCCGGACGCCGTGGCCGGCCCGGTTCTGGTCGGGCGCTCTTCGCGAAACGAGCGCAGGGGTTGCCCCGCTTATCGACATGGACTAACATCTTAGTCCACACTCGCACCGCCGGCCGAGCTCAAGGGGATCCCGGGTGAAGCAAGTCACCATCCATACCGCCAAGACCCACCTCTCGCGCCTCATCGAGGAAGCGTGCGCCGGCGAGGAGATCGTGATCTCCCGTGGCAGCGAGCCGGTGGTTCGCCTCGTCCCAGTAAACGCCCCTGCGCCGGCGCGCGTGTTCGGCAGCATGCGCGGTCGTGCGAAGGTTGACGCGGCCTTCTTCGAGCCGCTACCAGACGATGAGCTCGCTGCATGGGGGCAGTGAGGTGCGCGCCCTGCTGGATACTCACGCGCTGCTCTGGTGGCTCGACGGTGACGAACGCCTTTCACTCCCGGCGCGGGCCTTTCTCGCCGATGAAAACAATGAAGTCTTGGTGAGCGCGGCAAGCGCCTGGGAAATCGCCACGAAAGCGAGGATCGGAAAGCTCCCCGGAGCTCTCGATGTCGCTGCAGATATCCTGGACTGCTTGAAAAGGCAGGGGTTCACGCCTCTCAGCATCTCGGTCTCGGATGGGCAGCGCGCCGGGAGCTTGCCAGGGCCACACAAGGACCCTTTCGACCGCATGCTCATCGCGCAGGCGCTCTCGCTCGATGTCCCGCTGGTTACGAACGAGACGGTCTTCGATCAGTATGGCATTCGCCGGCTCTGGTGACGATGGAGGGCGCGATGCCACCGGCGTGCCCCGAGTCGATGGATCGGTCGGCGCGAGCTCGCCCCGCCAAGCACTCCCCCGGACGTCCTCCACGACATCCGGCCGAGCCCGGCGCACTTGAGAAACCAGCGCCGCTCGCTTCCCGCCCCTACTTGCACCCCAGCCGGCACACCATCGCCGCCGTGTAGGCGCACCCGTGGTCGCCCCAGATCGAGGAGCTCGGCCCCGTGCACCGGAACGCGCACCCGCGCCCGTCCGCGCTCGCCTCGGCCGTCAGCCGGTAGCCTTCCGCGTTGCAGCTCCCCGTCGACGACAGACAGCTCGACAGCTGCGGCTCGCACTGCTCCACCACGTACCCGGCCGGGCACGTCCAGTCGACGCTCGCACGCCCGTAGTCCGGCGACCGCCCGGTCTCGGTCGCGATCGGCTCGTGCTTCGAGAAGGTCGGCATCCCCGTCGTGACCTGGAGCGGCACCACGACCGCGCGCTCGCGCGGCACCACCGGGGAGGCCGCGTCCTTCGGCTGCACGACGAAGGTTTCGCGCCGCGTCTGCCGCTCGCAGCCGGCCGTCGCGCCCTCGGGCGCCCACGAGAACGTGAGCTCCGCGCTGCCGTGCGCGGGCACCTCGACGGTGCGCTCGCCGTGCGTCACCCGGATGTCGACCTGCGCCCGGTTCGTGATGAGCGCCTGCGCCGTCCCGGTGGCGCCGTACGGCACCACGCCGAGATCGACCGGCTGCGGCGCGATCTCCGGCTCGGCGAGCGAGAAACGGCACACGTCCGCCACCGGGTAGATCGCGTACGCCAGCGGCACCGCCTTCTTCACGTCGAGGCGCAGCGCGCCGAACGCCTGCCCGCCGCCCTTCGCGCCGGCCACCGGCGCGCCCTCGACGCCCTCGACGGCCAGCTCCCCGACCGAGGTCATCGTGACGCGGCGATCCCCCGCCTCGATCCGGGCCTTGAACAGGCCGATCGCCGTGCCGTGCGCCTCGCCGGCGGTCACGTCCGTCTCGTAGGCGACCATCGCGCCGCGCTTCACCGCCCCGATGAAGTGCGTGGCGCGACCGCAGGCGCAGCCGCCGCCCGGCGCCGGCACGACGCTCTCGGTCGGCTCGAAGAACTGCGGGTCCTCGTCCGCGACGAGCGCCATCGCGACCAGCCGCAGCCGGCGCTTGTCGAGCGTCCCGCCGGCGCTGAAATACGCCGGCAAGTCGACGTCGGCCCCGACGAGGACCGAGTCGACGGCGATGCCGACGTAGCGGAAGTCGATCGCGCGCTCGCCCTCGCCAGGCGCGGGCCGGCCCTGCGCCGCCGCGGAGGCCGTCGCGCCCGGCGCCGGCGTGGCGCCCGGCGCCGCCGTCGCGCCCGGCGCCGCCGTCGCGCCCGCGACCGCCGCCGCCCCCGCGGTCGCCAGCGCCCCCGTCGCCGCCTTCGGCTGGGCGCAGGCGACGCCGACCGGCGAGAACACCCCCGCCGCGCTCCGCGACAGCCCGCGCCCCGGCACCATCGCGCTCGAGGTGTCGAGCAGGTAGTCGTGCCGCACGTCGCTGAACGCCCGCGCGGCCTCGAGCAGCGCCCCGGCCTGCGAGCAGCCGCTGCCCTTGCAGGCCGGCAGGACCGCCGCGCCATCGGGCCGGCGCGACGGCGGCGCCGGCACCTCCGGCGGCCCGGGGCAGCCGAGCGCCGAGGCCAGCGCCCCCACGACGAGCGCGCCCGCGCGCGCCGGCGCCGCGCGCCCCGGGCGAGCCCGACCCGCGCCGCTCACGGCCATGCGATCGTCATCCACCGGACCCGCCCCGAGCCGCTCACCGCGTCGTCCGCGAAGAACAGCGACGCGCCGGACCGCCCCGCGAGCGTCGGCGACACGTCCCGCGACGCGCTGCCCGTCAGCCACGCCAGCGGCTTCAGGGGCGACGCCGCCGCCTCGCCGGGCGCCAGCGTGAAGGCGCTCAGCGCCACCGAGTCCCCCGGCGCCGACGCGAGCACGCCGCGGCAGACCTTGTCGCACGCGAGCGCGATCGACGACACGGAGGTGCCGTCCGGACCCTCGATCGTCACCGGCGGCCCCTGCATCGCGCCGCCGTCGTCGAGCCGCACGAGCCGCGCGCGCCCGCCCGTCCCGCCGGCCGCCGCGCCGCCGCCGCCGGACGCAGCGCCCGCGCCGGCCGCCGCGTCGTCGCCTCCCGGCTCGTCGACCCAGCCGACGAGGGCCCCGCCCTCGTGCGGCGCGAGCACCGGGCTGCGCGAGTGCTCGGGCGACGCGTGGAGCCGCGTCTCGTCGCCGATCCGCTGCAGCGTCTTCGCGTCGAGCCGCGCGAAGAACACGTCGCCGGTCGCCTCGCCGCCCGCCGCGCTGGCGGCGGCGCCCGCCGGCCGCGCGTCCGACCAGACGAGCCACGCCTCCTGGCCGCGCACCGCGATCTGCACCTCGGCCGCGTCGAGCGGCGCGTTCGTGATGCGCCGGTCCGGCGCCGTCCGGTTCAGCGCGCGATCCACCCGCGCCGCGTACACCTCGGCGTTGCCGTCGCGCGTGTCCACCCACGCGACGATGAAGCCGCCCGCGCCGTCGTAGGCGATCGCCACGTCGGACGCCTCGCTCGCCGCGCCGCCCGGCTTCTTCCGCGGCGCCGTGGTGAGCTTCTTCTGCGCGATCTTCGCGCCGGTCGCGTCGACCTTGGTCACGTAGACCTGCGTCTCGCCCCGCTCGCGCGCGACCCACGCGATCACGCTCTCGCCCTGCGCCGCGCCGCCCTTGCCCTTCGGATCGGCCGGGGCCGGCGGCGCCGTCGCGATGGCGACGCCGCCGAGCGACGACGCCTTCTGCGAGAGGACGTTCAGCTTGCCGAGGCCGCCCGGGGACGCGGCGCGCACCGCCAGCGTCGCCGACAGGTCCTGCCCGCGGGGCGCGCCGTCCGACGCGCCCTCCACGAAGTACGTGACCCACGCCGCGAGCGCCGCGCCGCCGTCGAGCTCGGTCGCCGCCACCTTGGCGAGCGGGTCGCCCTCGGCGAGCGCGCGCACCGCGGTCGCGCGCGGCGGCGGATCCCGGTCCTCCCGGAACGCGGGCGCGCGCCACGCGCTCTCCCGCACCGGCAGCGACACGAGCGCGAGCGGCGCCCGGGCGCCCACCGCCTTCGCCGCGCCGCCCTGCTGCGCGCCGCCCTGCTGCGCGCCGCCCTGCTGCGCGCCGGCCCCGGCCGCCGCGCTCGCCAGCGTCGCGCACGCGCCCTTGTGGCAGCTCAGGCCGCGCACGAGGTACGGCACGCCGCCCGTCGCCGCGAACGGCGCGGCGCGCACCGGCTCCGCCGCTCGCACCGAGAGATCCGGGCCGAAGCGCACGAACGTCGGCCAGATCGGCGGCGCGGCCGCCGCGTCGCGGGCGGCCTTGAGCGTCGCCGGCGCGAGCGTCACCGCGGCGAAGCCGTCGCCGTCGGCCGTGATGTCCGGCGGCCCGCTCGCGCTGAAGACGAGCGCCGCCCGCTCCGCGCCGAGCGCGCCGTCCGGTCCGACCGACGCGAGGTGGATGAGGCGTCCCGCCCCGCCGGCCTCCACGCCGCCGTCGCGCTCGCCGCCGCGGGGGCGCAAGACGTCCTCCCACGCGAGCAGCGCCCGGCCGCCCGCCCCGGCGGGCGGCGCGACGAGCGACACGAGCGCCTGCTCGCCGGACGGCGGCGTCGCCTGCCGCGGCGCGACGACCACCTTGCCGCCCGGCTCGGCCGCCGCGAGGTACACGGCGCTGTCGATGTCCCGCTCGTCGGTCCAGGTGAGCAGGTAGCGCCCGCCGACCTCGGCGATCTCGAGATCGATCTGCGCGGTCGGCTCGGGGCTGACGGCCACAGGCGCCGAGACCTTCCCGGCCGCGTCGATCTCCAGGAGCGAGATGGAGCCGAGCTTCGCGGCGTCGGCGGCGTCCTCCGCGTCCGCCTTGCGCGCGGCCTTGCCCTGGGCCCTGGGCGGCGGCGCGGCCGGCGGGAGCACGAGGGCGACCGCCGCGCCGCGCTCGGTGGCGACCGCGTTCCACCCGAGCACCCCGCGCGCGACCGACGCTGGCGCCGTCGGCTTGATCGCGGCGCCCTTGTCCTGCGCGAGGACCGTCATGACCACGTCCACGCGGTCTTCACGCGGCATCTCCCACAGCACGAGCGCCCCCTTCGCGTTCGGGAGCACGTCGAGCCACGTGATCTCCTCGGCCGTCTGCGCGACCGGGCTCGCCGGGGCGATCGGCTTGCCGGCCGGGTCGAGCGCGAGCGCGCGCACCGCGCGGCTCCCCCCGATCTGCTCGATCCACGCGGCGATGTAGCCCTGCGGCCCGGCGCGGAGCGCGGCGACGGGCACGTCGGCGGCGGCCGGCCCGGCGTCGACGACGTCCCCCCGCGGCGCGCCGTCCGCGCCGATGACGCGGGTCCTCCACCTGCCGCCCGCCGCGTAGAGCAGGAGCGCCTCGTCGCCGCGCCGGGCGAAGTAGGGCGTCGCGTCCTCGTCCTCGAGCTCCGCGACCACCTGGGCCGGCAGGAGCGGCGGCCCCTCCGGCGCCTTCGGCTGCGCGGGCGGCGTCTTCACGACGCGCGCCGGCCGCGCGGCGGGGGCCTGCGCGGCGCCGGAGCACCCGAGCAGCAGCGCGAGCGCGGCGCCGAGCAGCGCCGGCGCGCGGCGGCGGAGCGCGGCGCCGCACAGGCGGCCTGCCTCGCGCTGCGGGCCGCGTCGAACCGAGGGGAGAGCACTGCGGACGAGCATGGCGGCGACCATGCCAGAAGCGATGAGCCCCCGCTACAGGGCGCCGCTGGTCGGCGTCGCGCGGCGCGCACGCCCCGGTCGCACGCCCGCGCGGCCCTGAACGCCCCGCCCGCGCGTCCCTCGAACGCTAGAACGCGAGCAGGCGCCCGAGCAGCGACCTGTACCTGCGCAGGGCGAGCCGGAGCTCCTCCGTCGACGCCTCCGGCTGCCCGGGCTCTCCGTCGATCAGGCGCTGGAGCTCGCCGCGCTCCTCGCGGAAGCTCTGCGCGACCCGCTGGATGACCTCGGCCAGGAGCGCGTCGGCCTGCTCGACCGACAGGCGCGGCGCCTCGATGAAGCCCGCCTGGATCGCGCTCCAGCGCTCGGACAGCTCGCGCGCCTCCTCCGGCGTGAGCACGGGCGAGCGCTCCGGCCAGGGCTCTCCGGTAGGTCCACCGCACGCCGTGTAGACGGCCGGTTGCCGGCGCGACTCCGGCGGGGGCTCCTCGTCGGCGGCCCGCGCATCGGGCTGGCTGCTCTCGCGCGCCGTCACCATCCGCTCTCTGTGCAATGGGCTCACGATGGCCACCTCTCCGCTCGTTCGCGTGGTCCGCCCCGTGGGCCAAGCAAGCCGCATGCGCGTCGCGACGTGCGTCCGCGCCCGCCGCGGGCCGCAGCGCGGCAAGGCCAGAGGCTCAGAAGAGCCCGAGAAAACGCCGAGGGCTCGGGCTGGCGAGGCCGCCCGGTCCGCCTCGCCCGGGCGCGCGCCGCGGCGATCCCTCACGAGGCGAGGAGGCGGAAGAGTGCGGAAACCGCGCGCCCCGCGGCGGAGCCGCCGCCCGGACGAGGGCGCCCGGGCTCACCGGAGCGAGGCGCGCAGCTTCGTCACCACCGCGCGGATCTCCCGCACCACCTGGAGGAGCGCCTCGTCCTCGTCGGACCACTTCGTCACGGGCTTCTTGTCCCGCGGCACCGCCTGGAGCTCGGCGAAGCGCGTCGTCTCCCAGTCGCAGGGGCGGAGCAGGATCGGCACGACCGCGGCCTGCCCGGCGGCGCGCCGCTCCATGGCGCGCGTCACCTGCGCGTCGCCCTGCTCGGACGCGAGGTAGCTCGCGCTCACGAGGAGCAGGATCAGATCGGCCGCCTCGAGCTGCTCGCCGATCGCGCGCTCCAGGTCCTCGCCCGCGCCGATCTTCCCGCTGTGCCACGGCGCGATCAGCCCCTCGCGCTTGAGCGGGCTCATGTGCGCCTCGAGGCGCGCGAGCAGCTCCTCGTCGCGCGACGCGTAGGAGAAGAAGACGCGCACCGGCCGCGCCTTGGCCGGGTGCGTGTTCGCCGGCGGGGCCGCGGTCGGGTGCGCGCTCGACGCCGGGTGCGGCGCCGGCGCGGGCGTCGCGGCGCGCGGCGGCGGCGGCGGCGGCGCGGCGGCCGGCTCCAGGCCGAGGAGGAGCTGCGCGACCTCGGCGTGATCGCCGGCCTGGTTGTCGTAGACGATGAGCCGGATGCCCGACTCCTCGAGCAGCCGGCGGCGGAACGGGGGCACGCCCTTCGGGAGCAGCGCGAAGTGCATGGGCGGCTGGCCGCCCGCGAGGGCGCGCACGCGGGCGAGCGTCTGGTCGATGTTGTCGTCGGCGAGGCCGAAGCCCACGAACAGGATGGAGTGCGTGCGGTAGAGGGCGCCGAACGCGTCCTGCAGGAGCGGCGAGCCGAAGATCGCCCGGTCGTACTGGTCGCGCGAGAACACCCAGGTGTCCCACGCGCGCAGCGTGCCGTGCAGCTTCAGGATGAAGCGCCTGTCCATGGCGATGTCGGCCGCCGGCCGGTCGACCATGCGCCACTCGCCCTGGAACGCGCGCTCCAGGAAGCGGTCGACGTTGGTGGTGAGCACCGCCTTGAGCTTCGGCTTGAGCGCGGCGATCGCCTGCGCCGCCTCGGGCACGTCGCGGCCGGTGTCGTCGAGCTCCTTGTCGACCGTCCAGTTGAAGTCCTGCGGCCCGAGCGCGAGCTTCGCGGCGGAGAGCGCGTTGATGAGCTGGTTCGAGGCGATGTACTGCTGGATCTCGTCGACCACCGCGGGGTCGGCGCCCTTCCTCCGCGCGCGGTCGCGCAGCCGCTCGGCGAGCTGCTTCCAGGTCGGCATGCCCGCCGCGGCCGACACGCCCGCGCCGGCGAAGACGATCAGGTTCCCTGACGCGTAGCGCTCGCGCAGCTGCTCGAGGATCTCGTCATCCATCGACGAACACGATACCGCGGATCCGCGCCCGCGGGCGGCGCGGCGCCGCGGCGGCAAGGCGCGCATCTCTCCTCGCCGCCGCGGGGCGGAGCGCCTGCCGCTCTCACGACCGCGGCGCCGCGCCCCTCTGCTCACCGCCGCGGGGCAGCGCGCCCCTCTGCTCACCGCGGCGGCGAGGCGCGCCGCTCCGCGGCGAGCGACAGGCCGACCCCGAGCCAGACCCCCTCGACGGCGCCCGCGGTGCCGCCGGCGGCCTCGTACGGCGCCGGCCGGAGCACCACCCCGGGGTCCAGCGTGAGCCCGAGCCACAGGGGGCCGCCCAGCCGGGTCTCGACGCCGAGCCCGAGGCCGGCGCGGGCAGACCAGGTATCGCGCTCGCCCGCGACGCCGTCGACGGAAGCGGCGGCCGGCAGCCGGACCGAGGCGACCGAGGCGGCGGCGCCGATCGACAGGCGCCACGAGGCGGCGAGCCAGAAGCGGTAGTCGCCCGAGAAGCCGCCCTCGAGCCAGCGCAGCGTCTCGCCGCCGGACGACGGGGCGGCCAGCAGGCGGGCGAACAGCGATTCGGTGAGCCGCAGACGCCGCAGGCCGAGCGTCAGGCCGGCGCCGCCGAGCACGTGCGGGCCGCCCGAGACGACCGCCGCGTAGGGTCCGGCCGAGACGGACAGCGCGTCGAGATCGCGCGAGGCGAGCTCGATCTCGTCCGGGGTGGGGCGCCGCGGCGGCGGCGGCCGCCGCGGGGCGCGCGCGCGGCGCATCTCGGCGAGGATCATCTCGGAGGCGGCGATCGCGACGAGGCGCGCGGCGACGTCCGAGGTGAGGCCGGAGACGGCGATCTGCCGCCGCACGACCGCGCGGCCGTCGAGGCGCACCTGGATCTCGAGGCGGGCGGCGGTGGGCCGGTCGACCCACACGCTCGCGACGCGATCGCCGAGCGGGCCGACCGGCTCGGCGGCGAGCGCCGCGCCGTCCGGGAGCTCGATCTCGAGCAGGCGCCGCACGCGGACGCTCGAGACCTCCTCCGCCGCGCCGCGCGACAGCGCGACGCGCACCTCGATGGGCGCCGCCGCGGCGGGCAGCTGCGGCGCGCTCGGCGCAGGGGCGGAGCCGCTGCTCGCCAGCAGCGCCCGCGGCTCGGCCGCCGCGGCGGGGGCGGCGGAGCCCAGCAGGAGGACGATCGCGGCGAGGGCGCGCGCGCGCGGATGCGGGCGCGGGGCGCGCGCCGGGGACAGGCGACGGAGGCCCTCCCGCTGCGACCGCGGCCGCGCCGGAGATGATCCGCTGGGCATCCTCGCACCGGCCATCGGGGTACTTGGCCACATACCCCGTTGCGGTCTGAATTGCCTCTTTCTTGTCGACCGCGACCGCCTCACCCAGGCTGCGGTTGCCGGGCGACACCACCGCGGCGCCGCCCTCGAGCGGCAGCGACCGCGCGCGCTCGTAATATTTCGCCGCCAGCGCTTTCGTCGCGTCGTGTCACGGTCCGAGCCTCCGGGGCTCCCACGCCGCGCGGTGGTTCACCGGCCGGTCTTTCAGCCCTTCCGGATCGGACTGGTCGCCATCTCCTCGCGACGCCTCCCGCCGCCCGATCGCGGCGACCTCCCCGGGCTACGCCTCTTCGCGGAACGCGGCCACCACCCAGTTCACGTGGCGGCCTCGATCGTCGTAGCTCGAATGGCGCTTGAACAGCGGCAGCTTCAGGATGCGCACGTGATCCTGGAGGTTCGTCTTGAACGGCGAGCCCGCGATCGGCGTCCCGTCGGGGCGCACCTGCCGCCCCTCGATCTTCATCCTCTTCAGCACCTCGAGGGACGCGAGCCGCAAGAGCTCATAGGCCTTGTCCGGGTCCTTGCTGCTCACCGAGACGATGAGCTTGCCGAACGTGGGGTCCTTGTTGACCAGGACGTCCCCGGCCTCGAAGCCGCAGTCGAACCGGATCTTCAGATCGGTGAGGCCCTTGTCCTCGAGCGCCTCGCGGATCGCGCCGGCCTCGGGGAGCGCGATGCGGTCGAAGACGCCGGCGTTCGGCAGGAACAGCCCCTTCCCGCCGTCCCGCGAGTCCCTGAGGTCCGGATTCCAGCTCTCCGCGTTGATGCGGAACTCGCGGCTGCAGTGCGTCTGCACCACCTGCTCTTGCTCGAAGTCGATGGCCTGCCCGTCCGCGATGCGCATCTGCCACGCGACGAGGTTCACGGGGACGCGGCCCCGCTTCCGCTTGATGGCGTAGCTCTCCTCGCTGACGGGGTGCTCCACCTGGATGCGCGTGTTCATCTCCAGGAAGTAGAACTTCCCGTCCTTGAACATCAGCTCCACGGTCCCCGCGCCCACGTAGCCCACGCGCTCCGCGATCTGCACGGCGAGCCCGCAGATCCGCTCCTCGAGGCCGGGGTACCGGCGGAGCAGGGCCGGCGGCGCCTCTTCCTGGATCTTCTGGCTGGCGCGCTGCTCGCTGCAGTCGCGCATGCCGAAGTGCCGCGTGTTGCCGTAGCGATCCCGGAGCACCTGCACCTCCAGGTGGATCGTCTCCGGGATGTTCTGCTCGAACATCACGCCCGGCTGCCAGTTGTACGCCTTGATCTCGCCGAGGACCTTCTGGATGGCCTGGGGCACCTGCTCCGCGGTCGGGATGACGGCCTGCCCGCGCCCGCCGCCGCCGTTCGCGGCCTTGAGGCGCCCCGGGAAGGTGAAGCGCCCGGCGGCGTGCGTCTCCACGATGATCCGCTGGATCTCGTCGGGATCGTCGCTGTCGATGACGAGGCCCGGCGTCACCGCCGTCGCGTCGAACTCCTGGGCCATCAGGCGGAATTTCCGCTTGTCGCCGGCGTTCTCCACGACGTCCTGCATCGGACCGATGAAGACGATGTTCTTCTGGCGGAAGTGCCGGATCGCCGCGGCGTTCTCCGCGAGCGGGCCGTACCCGGGGTAGAGGCCCGCGCGCGAGAGCTCCTCTTCCCAGTCGTCCCCGAAGCGCCGCTCGAACTCGGCCCTCACCTTGTCCGCGATCTGGACGTAGTTCGCGTAGCTCTCGCGGAAGCTCCCCTCGAGGCCCACCGCGAACCCGCCGCCCTCCCGCGCGATCCGCACCTGCAGCGCGTTCTCGTCGTCCTTCAGGCTGTAGAGGACCACGGGGACCTTGCCGAGCGCGATCGCCTCGCGCGTCGCCCGCACGCCCATCTCCCCCTTGTCCGCCACGAGGACGTACTTGAGCTGGCCCGCGCTCACCGTGGTGGCGGGGTAGCTGTCCAGCCGGTGCACGGCGGCGTAGAGGAGATCCAGCACCTGCGCGTCGTCCCGCTGGAGCTCTCCGGCCCGGGAGCGCAGGAGCTCCGCCGCCTGAGCGCGGAGCGAGGGCTCGTCCTGCTCCAGGATCAGGAACTTGAGGAAGCGCTCCTCCTCGAAATCGCGGCGCTTCAGCGCCCGGAGCAGCCCGCCCTCCAGGTACCGGGCGAACCCGCCGCGGTCCTCGGGCGTGATCGAGGCGCGCGCCTCCCGGATCCGCGACAGGAGGCCCTCCGCCGCCGACAGGAGCTCCTGCACCCGCTCGTCGCCGAGGAGCTCCCGGCGCAGCGCCGCCTCCAGCGCGCGCCGCCAGCCGAAGTGCTCTCTCCACACCTCGCCGTTGGCGACCAGGTACCGCAGCCCGAGGAGGCGGTGCGCGTCCTTGCCGCCGGCCAGCGTGCCGAGGTCGAGCAGCGAGAACCCCGGGAGGCCCATCGCCGTGGTGAACGCTTCCATCGAGGAGACGTAGCCGCCTCTCGGCAGCACGAGCTTCCACGACGGGAGAGCCTGAACGTCCTTGCGAGCGGGGAGGGAGCTGGTGCGGACGGCGGTGGTCATCCTAAGCGGTTCTCCGGCGCGGCAAGCAAGCGCAGAGCCGTTACGGGATGTCAAGCCTGTCGGTCGGAGAGCCGGGGCCGCCGTGCGCCGCTCCGGGACCGGCGCGCGCGGATCACGGCGCGGGGCTGGCGTCGGGGGCGGGCGGAGGCTGGGGCGGCGCGGCCTCCTCCTCGTCCTCCTCCGCCGCCTCGCCCGAGACGAGCCGCTGGACGTCCTCGCACCGGCCGTCCGGGTACTTGGCGACGTACTCCTTGGCCATCTGCGAGGCCTCGTCCTTGCGCCCGGCGACGAGCTCGGTGCGGATGCGCTTGCAGAACGAGTCCTCCGCGAGGTTGCCCTCGGGCGACAGCGAGCGCGCCTGGTCCAGATACTTCGCCGCCTGCGCCTGATCGCCCATGCTGGCGTAGAGGTCGCCGAGCTTGTAGGCCGCGATCGGCGCGTACGCGTCGGTCGGGAAGCTCTCGACGACGCGCGCGAAGGCGCGCATCGCCGCGGAGAGATCGCCGCCCTTCGCGCGCAGGAGATCGCTGAGGTCCATCAGCTCCCTCGCCGTCTTCGCGGAGGCGATGGCGCCGTCGACGCCGCCGCTCTGCTGCTTCAGGCTCTGCAGCGCCTCGGCGACGTTGCCCGCGTTGTACCGCGCGCGCCAGTCGGGCGCGGCGGCCGGCGCCGCCGCCGCCGGCGCGTCGGACGGCGGCGCGACCGGCGCCACCTCCGCGCTCGAGCGCGGCAGCGACGCGACGCGGGCGCGCCGGCGCTCCTCCGGCGGCGCCACCACCGCCGTGGGCTGCCGGATCGGCACGCCCTCCTCGGCGTCGCCGCGCCCGAGCTCCCGCGAGCCGGCCGGCGACGTGAGCTTGACCGACCCGTCCGCGACGTTGACGTCGATGTCGTCGACGTTGTGCCTCACGCGCAGCACGCTGCCCGCCGCCGCCGCGAGCCGGGCCTCCCCGGCCACGATCGAGAGCGCCGCCGTGCGCGTCCCGATCACGGTGTCGAGCCACGCCTCGCCCTGCACGAGCCGCAGCGTCAGCGCGCCGCCGCCCGCCTGCTCGACCTCGACGGTGGTGCCCGCCGTGAGCGAGATCGTCCCGCCGCCCGGCAGCTGGAAGGTGCGCCCCCGCGAGCCCGCGGCGAACACGTCGACCAGCGACGGCACGTCGTCGGTCGGCGCCACGGCGGTGGGCGGCGGCGCGCCCTGCTCGTCGCTCCAGATCGTCTTGCCGAGCCACAGGCCGCCGGCGAACGCCGAGAGCGTCGCCGCCGCGAGCATCGCGGCCACGCCCGCGCGGCGCGACGACGACGGCTCGCGCGCCGCGAGGTCGTGCTCGATGCGATCCCAGACGCGCGCGATCCGCTCTTCGGTCGCGTGGTCGCGCAGATCTGCCGGTGCGATCCGGGGTAGCCCTCGCCGGCTCATGATGACGCCTCGCTGCTGGTTGAATCCACAAAATGACCGTCGAGGAAGTGTTGCGCCCGTGAAATCCGCCGCTTGACGGTGGCCAGCGAGCAGTCGGTCATCTGCGCGACCGTCTCGAGATCGTGCCCCTCCACCGAGCGGAGGATCCACGCGATCCGGTCGTCGGCCGGCAGCGTCTGGAGCAGGGCGTAGATCTGGGCGATCTGCGCGCGCGCGTGGGGAGAGGCGGCCGGGCTCGCGAGCGCGTCGAGATCGACCGGCTCGCTCGACTTGCCCATCCCGAGCATCCCGAGCAGCCGCGTGCGCCGCATCCGCGAGCGGACCTTGTGGACGACGATCGAGCCGAGCCAGGCGCGGAAGGCGGCCGGGTCCACGAGGTCGCCGAGGCGCTCGAAGGCGCGGAGGAACGCGTCGTGCACGATGTCCTCCACGTCGCGCGCCGAGCCCTCGATGCGCGTCGCGAGGTGGATGGCGAAGGCCGCGTGCCGCCGGTAGAGCTGCTCGAGCGCGCCCACGTCCCCGCGCGCGCCGAGCACCACGAGCTGCGCGTCCGGCAGCTCCGTAAGGCCTCCCCCCCGCTCCGCCGGCGCGCCCGCGACGGCGCTCCGCCTGTCCGCGGCATTCCCCCCGCGCGCGCCCCCGGGCCGGACATCGCTCCGGCCGCGCTCCTCCGGGGCGAAGGCCGGACCGGCCTCGCCCATGTCCGCCTGAGCCTCCGCGGCCGGGACGACCGGTTCGACAAGGCGCAGGCGCCCTCGCTGAGGTCTCAGAGCCATGGGTTCGTGTACCTGAAAAGGAGCAGCCTGGGTGTTCGAGACGCCGTGCGGGAAGCGGCCCCTGAGCCGAGGCGGCGCGCCGCGTCCCGGTCTCCTGTCCGGGGCAGCATCAGGAGAGCCCCGAGCCTCCCACAGTTTTCTAGACGCCTGGTGGGGCCCCGGCGGCTCATCGAAAAAACTGTGAGCCGTTCTGTCCCCCTGCGGCGTCTGGGTGGGTGGCCGCCGGATTTGGACTGCGGCTCCTACGTTTGCTGGTTGGGGGTGGCCTCGCCGCCCTCTTTTTTCGGAGGATTCCCATGAACAAGCTCGTTCTTGCGCTCGTCGCCGTGTCGGTCTCGTCCCTCGCCGTTGCCTGCGGCGGCAGCGCCCCGGCCGCGAGCGACCCGTCGGCGGCCCCGGCGTCGACCGACGCGGCCCCCGCCTCGACCGAGACGGCGCCCGCGGCGACCCCGGAGTCGGCCCCCTCGGCTCCGGCCGATCCGGCGGCGGCGAACCCGGCCGAGGCTCCCAAGCAGTGAGCCCTCTGCGCGGCGCGTCGCTTCCTGGGTGAAGCGCGCGCTGCGGAGCGCTTTGGGCGGCACCTCTCCGGAGGTGCCGCCCTCTTTCATTTTGTGCCGCTCGTGCCGCGCGGCTCCGCCCCCGCCCATCCGACCGCGACGCCGCGCCAGCAGCTCCGTCGCCCCGATCGCGCGGCGAAACGCGGCGCGCCCGTGCTTTGACCCCATCTCGCGGGCGCTCTCCGGGTATGTTCCGTCCGCACGCCGTCGGCGGGCGGCTCAGCGCGGCGCAGCCGCGGACCGCGAGCCCCTCCCGCGCCTCCTTACAACCCGATCTCGCATGGGCCGATCGTATGGGTACCACTAGCCGGCTGAGCTTCCTGCTGCGGTCCGGGCGGCATCGCCCCGGCCTCTTCTTCTCCGCGCGCGCGCTCGCCTGGTCGGCGCTCGTCGCCGCCGCGGGCGCCGGGCTCGGGGCGGGCTGCGGCCGCACCGAGGCGTGGGAGGATCCCGCCCCGCCCGGCGGCTGGCCCTCGGCGGCGTGCGGCGACGGCGTCTGCGACGGCGCGGAGGACTGCGGGAGCTGCGCCCCGGACTGCGGCCTCTGCCCGGGGTGCGGCGACGGCGCCTGCGACGGCGCCGAGTCGTGCGCGAGCTGCTCGAGCGACTGCGGCGTCTGCGGGGCGTGCGGCGACGGCGCCTGCGCCGCCCCCGAGAACTGCGGCAACTGCGCCGCGGACTGCGGCCTCTGCCCGAGCTGCGGCGACGGCGCCTGCGACGAGGCGAGCGAGTCGTGCGCGAGCTGTCCGAACGACTGCGGCCCGTGCCCCAGCTGCGGCGACGGCGTGTGCGGCGGCGCCGACACGT
The DNA here is from genome assembly GCF_051521425.1 of Sorangium sp. So ce834. Lineage (NCBI taxonomy): Bacteria > Pseudomonadati > Myxococcota > Polyangiales > Polyangiaceae > Sorangium > Sorangium sp. So ce834. The sequence goes on along the minus strand of NZ_CP150351.1, from coordinate 13,263,569 downwards.
GCCTCACGTGCCCGGCCGACTGCGGCGTGTGCGAGGGCTGCGGCGACGGCGTCTGCGCGGCGCCGGAGGACTGCTCCTCGTGCGCCCCCGACTGCGGCGCCTGCGCCTCCTGCGGCAACGGGGTGTGCAACGTCGGGCTCGAGAGCTGCTTCTCGTGCCCCGCGGACTGCGGCGCCTGCGCCTCCTGCGGCGACGGCGCCTGCTCGGGGACGGAGACGTGCGCGTCGTGCCAGCGCGACTGCGGCGTGTGCTCGGTGTGCCCGAACGGCGTCTGCGAGAGCTTCGAGACGTGCTCCAACTGTCCGGCGGACTGCGGCGCGTGCGAGCCCGCGGACTGCCTGGAGGTGATCACCTGCTCCTCCCGGTGCATCGATCTCGCGCAGTCGCCCCCCGCCTTCAGCCTGGCGTGCGTCTCGAGCTGCGTGTCGCGGGGCTGCGCCGACGTCCAGTTCTTCGTCGATCAGGTCATGACGTGCGCCCTCCCGTTGCTCCCCGTCTGCAACGGCGACTTCGACTGCATCCAGAAGCGGTGCGCCGTCGAGGTCGCGGCCTGCATCGGCGCCACCTGCTGACCGCCTCCCGGAGGCCGGCGCGGGCGCCCGCCCCGCCCCGGCCGCGGCTCGATCGCCCCGGCCTCACGCGTCGTCGAGCAGCTCCTTGGCCGTCAGCTCGCTGGCCGACCGCCCGTGCTCGTACTCGAGCAGCCCGATCGAGGCGTAGCGCGGCCGGATCCGCCCGGAGAGCAGGCCGATCCGCTTCAGGTTCGGCACGATCCGCTTGAACATCGTCCGGCGGAAGAACCCCATCAGGTCGCTCTCGAGCATGAGCTTGTCCCACTCGCACCGCGTCATGCGGTGGGCATAGAACTCGTCATAGAACTCGTGCGCCAAGAACCGGTTGCGGAGCAGCAGTGACAGCTCGAACGCCCAGTCCTCCCGCTCCCTCCGCGCCCGCTCGCCTATGCCCTCGCGGTAGAACCTGGTCAGCGCGAGGACCCCGTAATGCACGTGGCGCGCCTCGTCGGTGATCACCGACCGGAGGACGTCCTTGAGCAGCGGCTCGCTCGTCACCTGTCGAATCGAGCTGAACGCGCCGAGCGCGAGGCCCTCGATCATGATCTGCATCCCCAGGAACTTCATGTCCCACCGGCCGTCGCTCATGATCGCGTCGATGACGACATACAGGTTGTCGTTGATCTCGTAGAGCTTCTCCAGCTTCTGCGTGAGGTAGGCGTGGAACACCTCCACGTGGCGCCCCTCGTCGGCGACCTGCGTGCTCCCGTAGAGCTTGGCGTCGAGCGAGGGCACACACTCGGTGACCTGCGACGCCGCGAACAGGGCGCCCTGCTCGCCGTGCAGGAACTGGCTCAGCATCCAGGAGAGGAGGCCATGGCGCTGCGCCGCCCGCTCCCGCTCGGAGAGCCTGCCCCAGATCGGCAGCTTGGACGGCGGCATCCAGCTGTCGGGCAACAGCGGCATCGCCGGATCGAGCCAATCGACGTCGCGAGACCAGTCGAGGTCGGTCGTGGCGTTCCACTGGGACGTCTTGGCCAGATGATAGAGCCTCGCCATGTCTGGGTCGTCCCGCCCGTAACTCCAGTTAAAGCTGGCCTCGTATCCAACCGAGATATCGGTCGAGCCCACGCCCTTGCCGCGCCGCTGGACGAAGCCGCGAAAGGCTGGCCCGAGCAGCGACGCGAGCACCCGGACGTTGCCGCAGCTCGATGCGTCGCGGAGGAGAGGGGCGGAATCGAGGAGGGTCTGGATAGCTTGCTGGAGGCGCATGGACATGAGAGCTTTCCGGAGCGGCGAGGCGCGGACACGAGGTCGAACCACCCGCGGGCCGCCTTTATAATGGCATCTATCGTCGAGCGGCAATCGCCTCTTGATCGTTTTTGCGTCGTCATATCGACTCCGGGAGATCCCGAGTCCGCCAGGGGGCCCAGGCCGAGCGCGCGCCCGTCGCTTCCCTGACATCGCACCTCGCAGGGGGCCCGGCGGCGGGCGGCGGGCGCGGCGCGGCGGGCAGCGGGCGGCGAGGGCCGCGCGCCCGGCGCCTCAGATCGCGCGGCTGCGCAAGGTCGGCGCCGGCGAGGAGCACTGCGCCGAGGGCTCTCCGATCAGCGCGAGGCGGCCCGGCCCCGCGGAGAGCTCGAGTCCGTCGACTCCGCGGATCGCCTCCTCGGTCGCGCAGAGCCCGTGCACCGGCTCGGCGGGCGCCCACGCGCCGACCCGCGCCAGGTCGCCGCCGATGATCTCCGGGTGGGGCATCCAGCGCACCACGACCCGCCCGGCGTGCAGGCACAGGTTCGGGTGCACGCGCGCGTCCGGGCGGCTCCTCTGCGCGATCTCCTCGTGCAGCGCGGCGGCGATCGCGATCACCGCCGCGCGCTCCCGCAGCGCCTCGCCGGCGTCGCAGGAGAGCAAGCGCGCGGCGAGGATCTCGCCGCCGGTCACCGACACCAGCGTGAGCCCGGCGTCGCGGAGGCGCTCCTCCGCGAGGTCCAGCACGAGGCCGAGCTCCTCGGCGAGCGCGTCGTCGAGATCGTCGGCGTCGGTGCGCAGCCGCAGGTCGAGGTACACCGCGATCGCGTCCGCCTCGAGCTCCGGCGTGCTGCTCCGCCCCGACGTCGGCTCGCCCACGGCCTCGCGGAGCGCGCAGAGGAAGCTCTTCACCGACGGGTAGCGGTGCTCCGGCTGCTTCTCCAGGCAGCGCAGGACGATCGCGTCGAGCGCGGGCGGCAGCGGGGTCCGCCGGCTCGGGCGCGGCGGCGGCTCCTCCAGGTGCTGCCGGAGCAGCTCGGCCGCGTCCGGCGAGTAGAACGGGAGCTTGCCCGTGAGGAGCCGGTGGAGCAGGACGCCGAGCGCGTACACGTCGACGCGCGCGTCGAGGGGGCCGCCGAGGATCTGCTCGGGCGCCATGATCGTGAGCGTGCCGGGCGCCCTCCCCGCCGTGGTGAAGCCGCTCGCCCCCTCCTCGGGCTCCATCAGCTTGGCGATCCCGAAATCGAGGAGCTTGACCGCGCGCGGCGCGCCCCGCGAGACGAAGATGTTGCTGCCCTTCACGTCGCGGTGAATGATGCCGGCGGCGTGCGCCGCGTCGAGCGCCGAACAGACCGGCTCGAGCAGCTCGAGCGCCTGCTCCGGCGAGAGCCTCCCCTCCTGCCGGAGGAGCACGTCGAGCGTGAGCCCGTCGAGGTGCTCCATCACGTAAAACGGCCGGCCGTCCGGGAGCTCGCCGGCGTCATGAATGTCGACGATGCCAGGGTGGTTGAGCAGCCTCACCACCTCGATCTCGCGCAGGAAGCGCTTCACCATCTTCGGCGAGGCGGCGAGCGTCCCGTGCAGCACCTTCATCGCCACACGCGCGCCCGTCTGGAGATGTCTCGCCTCGTACACAGCGCCACATCCGCCCCGGGCGATGGGCGCCACAACACTGTAATTGCCCGCGCGCGCGCCGCACGGGAGCTCTCCTCGGGAGAACGACCTCTCCTCCAGGGAAAACGCCCTCGTCTCGTTATCGCGCGTCGCCAACCCATCCAATGTCATAACCCCCCCGATACGACTAAGGGCTCACCCGAGCGACGTTTTTACCAGCACGTGACGATCGTGTTGTCGCTACACGTCGCTTCGCCTGGTGGTACAGTAAATCCATCGTTGTCCCGACGGTAGCCTATTCCATCTGCTGGCGGAACGGGGGAGGGAACTGATGAAGGGGCGAATTCACGCGCGGCACCTGCGCACGCTTTCGTTGGTCGCATTGCTGCCCTGCTGCGGTGGCGGCGACGGATTTCCGGTGGAGTCGGGGTCGGTCGAGGCAGCCCCAAGTGCGCTCCGCAATCACAACGCCCTCAACCCCAACGCCCTCAACCCCAACGCCCTCAACCCCAACGCCCTCAACCCCAACGCGCTCGCCCCGAACAGACTCGAGGGGAGCAGCCTCGCGGCGACCGCCTTCTCCGCGATCACCGATCCAGGGGAGCTCGGCGCGCTGTCCAGGCAGCTCCTTCAATACATTGTCAGCTGCGCGCTCAGCCCGTCGCAGTCGCTCCGCTTCTCGTGGCGCGACGAGCTCGACGAGCCGCACGACGAGGTCTACTGGGGGCACCTCGGGCTCGCCCCGGGCTGGAGCGACGAGCCGCTGAGCGCCTCCCGGAGGCATTGGGTCTCGGCCTGCGTGGCGTCGCGCGCAAACCGGGCTGGCGTCTCGGTGATGATCTCGTCGCGCGGGACGCATCAGGCCCTCAGGTACCCGGACCGGAGCGAGGTGGCGTCCTTTCCGAGGGAGGAGGGCGCGTTCTGGGGCGATTTGTTCGCGAGCACCCCCCGCCTCTATGCCTGCTACAACGCGTCCAACGCCGAGAGCTCGCGCGACCACAGCAGGGACTGCGCTACGGGGCTCCCCGACCCCGAGGGCGGCGTCCGGGAATGCCCGAACATTCACATCGTGGGCTCATGCGATCTCGTGTGCGGCCCGCTCCACGCCGCCAGCGGCTATCGCCCGAGCTGCACCAACGATCGAGGCGAGTCGTCGTCCGCGGTGATTACGACGTTCCTGCCCTGAGGCCCCCATGTCGCCCGATGTTCGTCGAGACGGACGCGGCGCCCACGCCGGTGGGCTCGCCGCGCGGTGCAGGGAATGCGGCAGGCGGGTCGCGCGCGCGGACCCCGGCTGCCCGCAGCACGGCCCGGTGCTGCGGCAAGCCGGTCCGGAGCCCGGCGCCCCGAGCGGCGCGGACGACGCCAGCACCGGCTGGCCCCGCGAGGCGCCGCCGCCCAGCATCGCGGGCTACCGCAACGTCCGCCTCGCCGGCGCGGGCGGGTTCGGGGCCGTGTTCGCGGCCGAGCCGGAGGGCGGCGGCCCGACCGTGGCGATCAAGGTCGCGCACGGAGCCCGGCCCGACGCGGGCGTCCGCCTCGTCGAGGAGATGCGGGCCCTCCACGACATCGGCCCGCCCCACGTGCCCGCCGTCCACGCGTGCGGCCAGCTCCCCTCCGGGCTGCCGTACTTCGTCATGGACTACCTCGACGGCCCGACGCTCGCCGACCGCATGGTCGCCTCCGGCGTCGCCGGCCCGGTGCCGGCGCGCGCGGCGTGCTCCCTCGTCCGCGCCGCGGTCCGGGCCCTGGAGGCGGTGCACGCGCGCGGCTACGTGCACCGCGACATCAAGCCCGAGAACCTCTTCATCCAGCCCGGCGCGCCCCTATCCGCGGCCGCCCGGGACGGCGCGCACCGCGCCACCATCATCGATCTCGGCCTCGCGGCGGGGCACCGCGACCCGTCGCTCCGCATCACCGCAGAGAGCGAGGCGCCCGGCACCGCCGAGTACATGGCGCCCGAGCAGTGCGACGGCCACGGCGACATCGACGTGCGCGCGGACGTGTATGCCCTCGGCGTCGTGCTGTTCGAGCTCCTCACCGGCAAACCGCCGTTCTGGGGACCTCCCGCCCTGGTGCGGCAGGATCACCTGAGCCGCCGCCCCCCGAGGCCCTCCTCGATCGCGCCGATCTCGGGGTCGCTCGAGGAGATCGTGCTCCGGTGCCTCGCCAAGGACAGGAATCAGCGCTTCGAGACCGCCGCGGCGCTCGGCGCCGCCCTGGAGAGCTTCGAGCGCGCCCAGGAGCGCCGCCCGTCGCGCCTCCGGCGCCTCACCACGGAGCCGCCGCCGCCGAGCGCCCGCCGCGTCGAGCGGCGCGCGGTCGCGCTCCTCTTCTTCGAGGCCGAGCTCGACGTCGTCGCCCTCCAGCGGAGGCTCGGCGCGCTCGGCGGCGAGCTCGCGCACGCCGCCGGCAACCGCTTCGTCGCCGTCTTCGACCACGCCGACGGCGCGAGCCCGCTGCGCCGCGCGATGCGCGCCGGCCGAGAGCTCGAGCAGCAGCGCGTCCTCGCCCGCGGGCTGCTCGACCTCGCGTCCGTGTCCGTCCAGCCGCGGCCCGACGGCTCGCGGCGCTTCCTGAGCCCGCTCTTCCACCGGGAGGATCGCTTCGCGCCGGACCGCCCCCCGGGGCTCACCCTGTCGCCGGCCGCCGTGGAGGCGCTGGGCGACGGCGCCTCGCAGCCCCCGGGCGACTCGCTCCCCCCGCCCGGGCCGGCGTCCGTTCAGCCCGGGCCGACCTCCGCCCGGCCCGACGCCGACACCGCGTTCGACACCGGCTCGCAGCCGCTCTTCGGCCGGAACGAGGTCCTCGACGCGCTCGTCGCGGGCGCGCGCGACGCCGCGGCGAACGCGAGGCCCACCATCGCCAGCGTCATCGGCGTGGCCGGCCACGGCAAGAGCCGCCTCGCGGGCGCCCTCGTGCAGCGGCTGCGCGAGATCGACGGCCGCGCCGAGGTGATCGAGCTCCGCACCGGCGAGCCGGTGGCCGGCGGGGCCGACCGCGTCGTCCGGGAGATCCTCCAGCAGGCGCTCGCGCTGCCGTCGTCCCCGCCCGCCGACGGCGGCAGCGAGCTCCTCCGGCGCCGCCTCGGCGCCGCGCAGGAGCGGCTCGGGGCCGCCGTGGCGCTCGCGCTCGGCTGGATCAGCGACGACGCGCTCGCCGAGGAGCGCTACCCGGAGCTCCGCGCGCTCTCCGCGGCGCCGGGCGCGCTCCGCGCCGCGCTCACCGTGGCGGCCGGCGAGGCGCTCCGCCGGCGATCGCGGAGGACGCCGCTCTTCGTGGTGCTCGACGACGCGCACGCGGCGGACGACGCGGCGCTCGCCGCGCTCGAGTACGCGGCGCTCGCCGAGGCGCAGGCGCCGCTCTTCATCTGCGCCTTCGGCCGGCCGAGCTTCGAGAGCGCGCGCCCCGACTGGGGCGAGCGCGCCGCGCGCCGCGAGACCTACCGCCTCGAGGCGCTCGACCGCGAGAGCGCGATCGCCCTCTGCCGGCGGCTGCTCCTGCCCGCCGAGGACGTGCCCGAGCCCGCGCTCGCGCACCTCGTCGAGCGGGCGCAGGGCGTCCCGCTCCTGCTCATCGAGCTCGTGCGCGGCCTCAAGCGCGAGGGCATCGTGCGTCGGCACCCGCGGGGCGACGCGTGGTACCTCGCGACGGACGAGCTCGATCGCCTGCCGGACATGCCGCTCCTCGACTGGCTCGCGCTCGGCGAGATCGACGCGCTCCCGCCGGCGCTGCAGGCGCACGCGCGGCTCATCGCGCTCCTCGGCCCCGACGTCGCCGTCGCCGAGGTGGCCGGCGTGCTGAAGCGGCTCGACGAGCATGGCGAGGCGGACGACCTCCCGCTCGACGCCGAGGTGGCCGTGAAGCGCCTGCTCGCCGCGGGCCTGCTCGTCCAGGATCGCCGAGGCCGCATCGGCTTCCGCCACGCGCTGGTCCGCGAGGCGGTGGCCCGCGGCGCGCCCGAGGCGCTCCGCCGGCGCGTCCACCTCGCGGCCTTCAAGCTGCACCGCGACGCCGCCGACGAAGAGGAGGGCGAGCGCGACGCGCCCCACCTCAAGGACGCGCGCCTGCTCCCGTTCGCGTACCACGCGGCCCAGGCGGGCCTCGGCGAGGTCGCCGAGGCCGCCTACCTCACCCTGGCCGAGCGCGCGCGCGCCCGGCACGCCTACCTCGACGCGGAGTCGTTCTACAGCCGCGCGCTGGAGCAGCCGATCGAGCCGACGGCCCCGAGCGGCGGCGCTCCACGGGGCCACGCGCCCGGCGCGCCCGCCCGCGCGCGGCCCGACCGCGCGGCCGCGCACCGGGGCCGCGGCCTCATGCGCTACCGACTCGGCCGCTACCACGACGCGCTCGCCGATTTCGCCAGCGCGCGGACCATCGCGCGCGCGCGGGGCGACGTCCCGGCGCAGATCGACATCCTCCTCGACGAGGCCACGGCGCTCGACTGGATGGACGAGTTCAAGAGCTCCGAGGAGCGCGTCGAGGAGGCGCGCGCGCTCGCCGAGGGGCTCGCGCTGTCGCCGGCGCTCGCCGCGCGCCTCGCGCTCGGCGTCGGGCGCTCGCTCCACCGCTTCAGCCGGGAGGAGGAGGCGGCCGCCGCGCTTGAGCGGGCGGCGGCCGACTCCGCCTCGCTCGGGGCGGACGGCTACGAGACGCGGGTCATCTCGCTGCTCATGCTCGGCTTCGTCCTCCAGGGGCTCGGCCGGCTCGACGACGCCGAGGAGGCGCTCGGCCAGGCGATCGCGCTCTGCGAGGCGCACCACGACACGCTGCACCTCGGCTCGGTGACGAACAACCGCGCGCTCCTCTGGGCGTGCCGCGGCGACAAGGCCCGGATGATCGCCGACCTCGAGCGGGTGCTCTCGCTCGCGCGCGAGCTCGGCCAGAGCGGGCTCGAGCGGATCGGCGAGTACAACCTCGGCGAGTACCTCTACCTCATGGACGACCTCGCGGCGGCGAAGCCGCACATCGAGCGCGCGCTCGAGATCGAGCAGCACCGCTTCTGCGGGATGTGCCGGCCGGTCGCCCTGCTCCTCAAGACGCGCTTCCTCTTCTATTGCGGCGAGCAGGCCGAGGCCCGCGCGCTGTTCGAGCGGATGCGCGAGATGCAGGAGCAGGCGCGCGCGGAGGGGCGCGCCGACGCGCTGATGGTCCCCTCGGAGGAGGTGCTCTGCGCGATGATCGACCTGGCGACGCGGGACGGGGGCGACGCCGCGTGGGACGCGCTCGTGGACCGCTCGGCGCAGAGCTCGGTCGGCCAGGAGCACATCGAGGTGCTCGAGATCCGCGCGGTCACCGCGCTGCGCCGCGGCCGGCTCGCCGCCGCGCGCAGCGCGCTCTCGGCCGCGCTCCTGGCCGCCGAGCGCATCCCGAACGTGATGGCCGACCGGCTGCGCCGCCACGCCGCCGCCATCGGCGAGCGCGAAGCCGCAGAGCTCGCCTCGGATCGGCCGCCGTCGCCCGCGTGAGCGCACCTCGGCAGGCGATGTATTCCATGCAACCACCCGCGCGGGGTCGTCGCCTGCCGTCGTGACAGAAACCTGACGCGGATCGTCACACCACCGCTCGCTACGTCCATGCCTGATACCCCGCTCGGGGGTTCGCTGTAGAGACTGCCATTTTTCCTGTCCGGGATCGCGCGTTGTGAGAGCGTCAATCCCGAGGCGATTGCCACTCGCTCGGGGGAGCGCGCGCGGCGCGAGACCCGCGCCGGCTTGACAGGGATGGATCTCGATCGGCTTGACATGTCATGAGTCCATCACGAATCGACAGCCGCGATCCGGTCTCAGCTTGACAAATAGGGTCTCGCGCTCGACTTGATCTCGAGGTCCGCAGGTACGATGTTGGAACTCCGATTCACACGCGCCGCGCAGCGGCGTCCGCCATCCATTCACGCGGCGCCGCAGAGGCCGCGCGAACGAGCGGCGCCTCCGTGGCGCAACGATCGCGCAACCATTTGAATTGGTTACACAAAATGCCACAAGCGAGCGTCGTTCGCGCTCACCGGAGCGAGCCTTGAAAATGGTCGACCTGGAGCTCGGTATACGCTGGTTCCAAGGCAGTGAGCTCGCCTCGTCGCCGCGGGGTCTCGCGCTCGCGCTCACCGTGGAGCGCCGCCGCGCCGCCCCCGCGCAGCACAACGCATGTCACGCCGCTCACCGCGCCCCGCGCGGCAATCCCGGACATGAACGTGATTTCCTCGACATGGACTACATCGCTTCATTGAAGCGAGCGCGCCGCGATCTCGAGCGCGGCGCGCCTGTGATCTCGCGCTGCGCCGCCCCTCACCGCCGCTCCCCCGCGCGGCGCGGCGGACCGGCCTCGACGGGGGTGCGCGCGTGAGAGGAGGACGACAGGCCACCGTGTGGGGGCTCATCCCGGCCGCCGGCCCGGAGCGCCGGATTCAGCCGCTCGCCTTCTCGAGAGAGCTCCTCCCGATGGGCAGCCGCCTCGAGCAGGGCGCCGAGCAGCCCCGCGCGGCGAGCGAGCACCTCGTCGAGCGCATGCTGCTCGCCGGCGCGACCCGGATCTGCTTCGTCGTCTCGCCGGGCAGGTCGGAGCTCCTCGAGTACTACGGCGCCGCCATCGGGCAAGCGAGCCTGTCGTACGTCGTCCAGCCGCGCCCGGCTGGCCTCTGCGACGCGGTCTTCCGCGCGCTCCCGCTCATCGCGCCCGACGATCTCGTGTTCGTCGGCCTCCCGGACGCGATCTGGTTCCCCGAAGACGGGCTGTCCGCGCTCCGGGCGCGGGCGCTCTCGTTCCTCCTCTTCCCGTTCGACCGCCCGGGGCGCTTCGACGTCGTCGTCACGGACGGCGGTGGGCGCGTCGTCGAGATCCAGGCGAGGCGCCGCGACGCCGCGTCGCGCTGGATCTGGGGCGCCTTCAAGCTGACCGGCGCCGTGCTCCAAGAGCTCCACGAGCTCTGGTGCGAGCGGAGCCGGCGCGACGAGCACATCGGGCCCCTCGTCAACGAGTACATCGCCCGCGGGGGCGTGGCGCTCGGCGTCCCCGCCGGGCACGCGTACGTCGAGGTCGGGACCGTCGACGGCTACCGCGAGGCCCTCCGCCTCCTGAGCTCCCGGACGAGCCCGCAGGCGGACGGGGACGGCGAGCGGCGCGAGCCCGCCGGCGCGCCCGCCGAGCTGCGCGCGGCCGGGGGCGAGGCCCCCTGACCCGTCACACGGCGAGCGCCAGCGTCCTCGCGTTGTCGGGCACGCACGTCAAGAAGCGCTCGCGGAAGCTCGGATCGCTGATCTTCTCCGCGCGGCTGAGCAGGTGCTCGCGCGCGGCGGCGAGCGCCGCCGCCGCCTCCCGCTCGGCCCCGGCGGCGGCCAGCGCCTCGGCGTAGGCGAGCCGCACCAGCGACTCGCCCTCCTCCAGCGAGCCCACCTCCTCGAGCTGCGCGAACGCCTCGCGCGCGGCCGGCAGCGCCTCGTCCTCCCGGCCCTGCGCGAGCAGCGCGCGCGAGAGCACCGCGACCGCGGCGGCGCGCAGCGGCGGCACCACCGTCAGCGCCTCGACCGCGGCGCGCGCCTCGCGCTCGGCGCCCGCCGGGTCGCCCGAGAGCAGCAGGATCTTCGCGAGGTACGTCAGCGTCACGCCCTCCATCCGCCGGTCGCCCTGCTGCTGGAACGCCGCGGCCGCGCGCTGCTCGAGGAGCTTCGCCTCCTCCAGCTGCCCGAGGTGGGCGATGACGTAGCCGAGGTTCTGGAGCGCCGCCGTCTCCAGGTCGTCGAGGCCCATGCGCTGCGCCGCCGCGAGCGCCGTGCGGAGCGCCGACTCGGCCACCTCGAAGTCGCCGAGCTCGCCGTACAAAAAGCCCAGGTTCTCGCGCACCGTGCAGGCGTTCCGGCGATCGCCGGCCTGCTCGAACGCCGCGAGCGCCGCCGTGAGCCCGCTCAGCGCCGCCCCGATGTCGCCCTTCGTCTGCGCCCGGAACGCGCGCGCCTGCTGGTAGAGCCCCGCCGCCTGCGGCTCGAGCCCGGCGGGCTCGCTCGCGACCGCGTCGAGCATCTGGATCAGCCGATCGGCCGCCGCGTAACGGCCGCCGAAGACCAGGTACGTCGCGCCCTCGCACAGGCACATGATCCGGGCGCTCGTCGCGCCCGCCGCCTCGGCCACCCGCGTCGTCCAGGCCTCGACCCGATCGAAGTGGCCGAGCTTCCCCTCCGCGACGATCACCTGCCCGATGGCGCGGAACCACGCCGAGCTGCCGACCCGGACGAGGCTCGCCGCCTCGGTGCCGCGCTGCACGGCGAGCGCCGTCTCCTGCTGCCACAGGCTGATCTCGGCCTCCACGAGCCGCAGCCGCCCGAGCTCCTCGTCGGCCGCCCCGCACCGCACGCCCATCTCGGCGCGCGCGAGCGCGTTCGCGAGATCGTTCGCCTCCAGCGCCTGCTCCGCGGCCCGCCGGTACCACTTCACCGCGCGCGCCGGCTCGCCGCCGAGCCGGAAGTGCTCCGCCATCGCCATCGCGTCGGTGTGCCCGCTCCGCTCGAGCCACTCGCCGGCCAGCTTGTGGCCGAGGGCGCGGTCCGACTCGGTCAGCATCGCGTACGCGGCCTCGCGCACGATCGCGTGGCGGAAGACGTAGTCGGTCGGGATGAGCCACCCCGGCGTCTGGGCCGGCGCGATGAGCTCGCGCGCCGCCAGCGCGTCGAGCCACGTCTCGGTCTCCTTCACGCGCGAGGCGCCGCCGAGCAGCGCCGCCACCGCGAGCTTCGAGAACCGATCGCCGAAGATGCTCGCCGCCCGCAGCACCCGCTTCGCCTCGTGCCCCTCGGCGTCGAGCCGCGCCTCGACCGTGCCCAGCACCGAGTCGGGCAGCACGTCCCCCTTGCCGTCCGCGACCGCGCGGATGAGCTCCTCCAGGTAGAACGGGTTGCCGTCGGCCCGCTCCACGACCCGGGCCACGATCTCGGCGGGCGTGTCCTCGCCGAGCGCGCTGCGCACCATCCGCTCGCTCGCCTTGGCGGGCAGCGGCCCGAGCTTGATCGTCTGCACCTCGCGATCGGTCCACAGGCCGGGGAACTGCTTGCTGACCTCGGGTCGGGCCAGCGCGAGCAGCGTGAGCGGCAGATCCCGGAGGTTCCGCAGCGTCTGGTCGATGAGGCGCACGGTCGCCGGGTCGCCCCACTGCAGGTCCTCGAGCACGAGCAGCACCGGCTGCGCCGCGCACTCGGCGGCGAGCCAGTCCTCCCAGGCCGCGCGCGTCGCGTCGGCCATCAGCATCGCGTTCTCGCGCGCCGCGCGCAGCCCGCTCGTCTCGCCGTCGGGGAACGGCGTCCGCGTGAGCTCGCCCAGGAACGCCGCGATCCGGTTCAGCGCGTCGCCGCTCAGGTGGCGCCCGAGCCGCCGCTTCAGCTTGCGCCGCCGGGCCTCCACCGGCTCGCCCTCGCGCATCCCCGCCGACTTGCGGATCGCGTCGGCGATGAGGCCGAACGGCGACCCCGCGGCCACCGACTCGGCCCGGCCGGCGAGGATCTCCACCGTCCCGAACTGGCGCCGCACCCGGGTGAGGAACTCCAGGCGGAGCCGCGACTTGCCGGCGCCGGCCGGGCCGATCACCAGGACCGCGCTCGCCAGCGACTCGCTCACGCAGCCGGAGAACACGCCCTCCAGCATGGACAGCTCGCGGCTGCGGCCGACCCAGACGCTCGGCTTGCCGAGCAGGACGGGGGTGCTCTCGTCGGCCGCCGTCTCGCTCGCGAGGAACGGCCCCTTCTCGTCCGTGTCGATCTTGAGCCGGCCACCGACGACGCTGGCGGTCACGTCGTCGAGCCGGACGACGCCGCCCTGCGCCGCCCGCAGGGCGCGCACCCCCCGATCGATCACGTCGCCCTCGATGAGCGTCGCCGACGACACCCCGCGCCCCGTCGCGACGGCGAGCGGGATGCCCGGGAACCGCGCGCGCAGGGCGAGCGCGCACCGCGCCGCCCGCTCCGCCCGGTCCACGGCGCTCCCGGCGCCGGCGAGGATCGCGATGAGCGACCCGCGCGAGATCTCGGTGATGTGCGCGCCGTACGGCTCCACCGCGGCGCGCACCTCCGAGCGAGGCACCGCGGAGCCGGGGCCCTCGCTCGAGATCTCCTGCAGCACGCTCGAGACGTCCGAGGCGCTCGGGACGCCGCCGGCCGCCGCCACGCTCATCTCGACGTCGTCCGGCTCGCCGGCGAGCACGAGCGACACGAGCCGCTGCTCGCTGCGCGTGAGGAAGCCCGGGGGCCGCGCCGAGCGCATGGTCGCGTCGCGCGGCGACGCCAGCGTGGCGGGCCGCGGCGTCGCCCAGGCGTCGAGCGCCTCCGCCAGCTGCGCGAGCTGCGCCCCGACCTCGCCGCAGTCGCGCGGCCGCTCCTCGGGGCTCTTCGCCATCATCCGGTCGATGAGCTGCTCCAGCGGCTCCGGCACGTCCGCGCGGACGTCGCGCAGCCGGGGCGTCTGCTGGAACAGGAGCTTGGCGAGCGCGGCCATGACGTGCGCCCCCTCGAAGGCCGGGCGGCCCGCGATGCACTCGTAGAACACGCACGCCAGCGAGAACACGTCCGCGCGCGCGTCGAGGGAGCTCCCGCTCTCGATCTGCTCGGGCGCGATGTACCCGGGCGTCCCGAGGATCCCGCCGGTGTAGGTGAGCCGCCGCGACTCTCCGTCGGGCCGCGCGATCCCGAAGTCGACGAGCTTGAGCTGAGCGACGTCGCCGGCGACGAGGAAGATGTTGCTCGGCTTGACGTCGCGGTGGATGATCCCGCGCGAGTGCGCGAAGGCGAGCGCGTCCGCCGTCCTGCGCAGCACCCCGAGGCTCTCGGCGAGCGAGAGCTGCCGGCGCGCGAGGCACGCCGCCAGGTCCTCGCCCTCCAGCCACTCCATGGCGAGGTAGTGGTCCCCGGCGCCCGTCCGGCCGTGGGCGACGTACCGCACGATCCCGGGGTGGCTCAGCTCGGCGAGGATCTGCGACTCGCGCTCGAAGCGCTCGACGTCGAAGGCCTCGCGGCTGTGCAGGAGCTTGAGGGCGACCAGGCGCGCGTCGAGGCGATCGTGGGCGCGGTAGACCGTCCCCATCCCCCCGGCCGCAACCTGCTGCTCGACGACGAATCGGCTCGCGAGGACGGCCCCGGACTCCACGCTGCTCGATGCTACTCGAGGAAGACGCTCACCGAGGCCTTGTAGCTGTGGGTGCCGAGCGGAAAGATGCGGGTCCCGCACGGGAGCTTGAGGAGGGGCTTCCGGTCGCGGCAGTCCGTGTAGCTGCCGTCGTGCCGCGGACCGTCGCACACGTCCTCACACTTGCCCACGACGTCGACCACGCAGTCGTCGATCGAGGGGCCGCAGACGCGGGGGATCGACCTCTGCCCTGGCGCAAGGCAGGCGAAGCGGCGCTGGTTCTTCAGGAAGACGTTGCCGTAGTAGGTCGCCTCCGGCTCCTCGTACTTGTCGCGCTCGCTCCTCGTGGACGAGAGCGCGTCGTTCTTGCCGCGGAGCGAGATCGGCACGTGCTCGCCCCGGTAGTTCACGCGGGAGAGGAGGCAGGCCGACACCCACTCCTGGCACTTTTCACCACAGGAGCCGCTCCTCCGGCCCCACTCGGGCGCGAGCCCGAGCTCCCCGACGAAGGTGTAGGAGCGGCGGTCGACCTCGACCGTGATCTTCTCGTCCTCGGGCAGAGCGCAGCTCACGATGAAGCTGAGGAGCTCCCGCGACTCGGGGTCACGGAGCGCCTCCCTGGTGAACGGATTGCCCATCAGACCGTTGTAGGTCAGCGCGTTGTAGGTCAGCGCGTTGTAGGTCAGCGCGTTGTAGGTCAGCGCGTTGTAGGTCAGCGCGTTGTAGGTCAGCGCGTTGTAGGCCACGACCTCCTGCTGCACCTCCTCCACCAGCTCATCCTCACCCTCGAGACCATCGAGCTCGGTAGACGCGATACAAGCGGCCTGCGAGGTCGACACCGCCACGCAGACGATGAGAGCGAATTGGCGTGCAGATTCCATAGTCCTATTTCATCTACACCACTCCAGCTCATAAATTCAATTTTTTTATAGACATTTTGCGGGACATGTTTCTCCACACTGCCATGACACGCATCACGTAGTCAGGTGCCGGGCGGGGGACAACGCAGAGCGCAGCACTCCCGCGCACCCTGAGCAGGGGGGAAGCAAAACAGCGCGTGGGTGGGAGAGTTACGCCAGTTTCCTGGTCAGCAGCGCATTGACCAGGTCGGGGTTCGCTTTGCCGCCGGAGGCCTTCATGACCTGACCGACGAAGAACCCGATCAGCTTCGTATTGCCCGCGCGGAAGCGGGAAACCTCGCCGGGATGCCCGGCGATGATCTGGTCGACGATGCGCTCCAGCGCGCCCTCGTCGGCCACCTGCCGGAGCCCTCTCTGCTCGACGATCGCCCTCGGGCTACCGCCCCGCTGCATTATCTCAGCCAGGACATCTTTCGCTATCTTCGTCGAAATCGTCCCATCATCGATCAGCGCGAGGAGCTCGCCGAGCTGCGCACCTGAGAAGGGCAGGTCGCCTGTCTTCCTGTCCCTGAGCTCGCGCGAGATGGAGTGGATGACCCAGTTGGCCGCGCTCCTCGGGTTGTCGTGGACCGCCACCGCCTCCTCGAACAGCCGCAGGAGGCCGTCGTCCTCGGCCAGGACGACGGCGTCGTCGCCGGGAATCCCGCGCGTTTCGATGAGGTTTCTGGCCTTGTCGGCGCGGGCCGGATCGAGCCGCGCGAGCCGCTCCTCCACGGCCCTGCGCTCGCTCTTCGGCCGGGGCGGCGGCGCCTTCGCGGCCGCGCTCTCGGGCGCCGCGGCCGGAGCGGGCTTCTCGCCGGCCAGCTTCGCCCACGAGTCCTTGAGCGCCACCGTGCGGTTGAAGACCGGCGCGCCGGGCGCGGAGTCGACCGGATCCACGAAGAAGAACCCCTGGCGCTCGAACTGGACATGGCTGCCCCGCTCCACGGTGGACAGGCTCGGTTCCACCCGGCATCCGGTCAGGGTGACCAGCGAACCAGGATTCAAGTTCTCCAGAAAATCTCGCCCCTCCTCGACCGCGTCGGGCCGCTCGGCCGCGAAGAGCCGGTCGTAGAGCCGGACCTCCGCGGAGATCGCGTGGGCGGCCGAGACCCAGTGCAGCGTCCCCTTCGGCTTGCGGCCGTGGGGCGCCTCACCGCTGCTCGTGGGGTGATCGTAGGTGCACCGGAGCTCCACCACCTCTCCTGTGGTCGGATCTTTCACCACCTCTCGACAGGTGATGAACCCGGCGTAGCGGAGCCGCACCTGCTGCCCGGGCGCGAGCCGGAACCACTTCTTGGGCGGGTCCTCGAGGAAGTCGTCGCGCTCGATGTAGAGCACCCGCGAGAGGGGGACCTTGCGGGAGCCCTGCTTCGGCACGTCCTCGGGCCAGTAGGGCGCGTCGATCTGCTCCACCTGCCCCTCGGGGTAGTTCTCGAGGACGACGCGGAGCGGGCGCAGCACGGCCATCACCCGCGGGGCGCGGAGGTTCAGGTCGTCGCGAACGCACGACTCGAACTTCGCGATGTCCACCATGCTGTTCGTCTTGGCGACGCCGATCTCCTCGCAGAAGGCGCGGATAGCCTCGGGCGTCACGCCGCGGCGCCGGAGGCCGGCGATGGTGGGCATGCGCGGGTCGTCCCAGCCCTTCACGTGGCCGCCCTTCACGAGCCCGAGCAGCTTGCGCTTGCTCATCACCGTGTAGTTCAGGTTGAGCCGCGCGAACTCGTACTGCCGGGGGCGGGACGGGACGTCCAGGCTCTCGATGATCCAGTCATAGAGCTCCCGGTTGTTCTCGAACTCCAGCGTGCAGATCGAGTGGGTGATCCCCTCGATCGCGTCGGAGAGGCTGTGCGCGAAATCGTACAGCGGGTAGATGCACCAGGCGTCGCCCGTCCGGTAATGGCGCGCGCGCTTGATGCGGTAGATCGGCGGGTCGCGCATCTTCATGTTGGGAGCGGCCATGTCGATCTTGGCCCGGAGCACGTGCGCGCCCTCCGGGAACTCCCCTGCTCGCATGCGCGCGAACAGATCGAGGTTCTCCTGGACGGACCTGTTCCTGTAGGGGCTCTCGCGCCCGGGCTCGGTGACGGTGCCGCGCATCTCGCGGGTCTCCGCCTCGCTCAGGCTGCACACGTACGCCTTGCCCTTCTGGATGAGCTCCACCGCGAACGCGTACAGCCGCTCGAAGTAGTCCGACGCGAAGAAGAGCTTGTCGCCCCAGTCGCCGCCGAGCCAGCGGACGTCCCGCTGGATGGACTCGACGTACTCCAGGTCCTCGGCCGCCGGGTTCGTGTCGTCGAACCGCATGTGGCACGCGCCGCCGAAGTCGGCCGCCAGCCCGAAATTGAGCAGGATCGACTTCGCATGTCCGATGTGCAGATATCCGTTCGGCTCGGGCGGGAACCGGGTCACGACCCGCGTGTGCCTGCCTGCGGCGAGGTCTTCGGCGATGATGTTGCGGATGAAATTGGACGCGGCGCCGCCGCTGTCAGCGTCGCTCGGTCGGGGGCTCTGCGTTGTCACAGCTGTCTTTCACCTCGGCTCGGGCGACGCGGCCGGGCGCAGCCGGGCGCCGCCGCCCGAGCGGAGCCTACTCGAACGGCCCCCCCTGGACCACCGCGGAAGAGGGCGCCGCGCGGCCGCTCCCGCCGCGGGCGCCCGCTTCTCGGGGCGGGCGCGACGCGGCGGGCGGCCCTTCGGCAGCGTGGACGACGCGCGGACGTGCGCGGCGGAGCGGCGCGCGGCCGCCCGCGCGGGCGCTCAGAACTGGGCGGCCTCGGTGGACTCGTGCAGGGCCAGCGTGGACGCCGCGCCGCCCGAGATCACCTGGGCGACCTCGTCGAAGTAGCCCGTCCCGACCTCGCGCTGGTGGCGCGTGGCGCTGTAGCCGAACTGCTCGCCGGCGAACTCGGCCTGCTGGAGCTCGGAGTACGCGGACATGCCGCGGCGCTGGTACTGCCTGGCGAGCTCGAACATGCTGTGGTTCAGCGCGTGGAACCCGGCGAGGGTGACGAACTGGAACTTGTACCCCATGGCGCCGAGCTCGCGCTGGAACCGCGCGATGGTCGCGTCGTCGAGGTGCTTCTTCCAGTTGAACGAGGGAGAGCAGTTGTAGGCGAGCAGCTTGCCCGGGAACTGCTTGTGGATCCCCTCCGCGAAGCGGCGCGCCTGGTCGAGGTCCGGCGTCGAGGTCTCGCACCAGACGAGGTCGGCGTAGGGCGCGTAGGCGAGCCCGCGCGCGATGGCCGCCTCGAGGCCGCCCTTCAGCACGTAGAAGCCCTCGGGCGTGCGCTCGCCGGTGATGAACGGCTTGTCGCGCGGGTCGATGTCCGAGGTGATGAGCTTGGCGCTGTCGGCGTCGGTGCGCGCGACGAGGACGGTCGGCACGCCCATGACGTCGCTGGCGAGGCGGGCGGCGACGAGGGTGCGGATGAACTGGCTGCTCGGGACGAGGACCTTGCCGCCCATGTGCCCGCACTTCTTCTCGGACGCCAGCTGGTCCTCGAAGTGCACGCCCGCGGCGCCGGCCTCGATCATGCCCTTCATGAGCTCGAAGGCGTTCAGCGGCCCTCCGAAGCCGGCCTCGGCGTCGGCCATGATGGGGGCGAGCCAATAGCGCCCCGATTTGCCCTCGGCGGTCTCGATCTGGTCGGCGCGGAGGAGCGCCTGGTTGATGCGCCGCACGAGCGTCGGGACGCTGTTGGCCGGATACAGGCTCTGGTCGGGGTACATCGTCCCGGCCTCGTTGTTGTCCGCCGCCACCTGCCAGCCGCTCAGGTAGATCGCCTTGAGCCCGGCCCGGACCTGCTGCATCGCCTGGTTGCCGGTGAGCGCGCCGAGCGCCGCCACATAGGGCTCGCTGTGCATCAGGTTCCAGAGCCGCTTGGCCCCGAGGGTGGCGAGGGTGTAGTCGATACGGACGGTGCCGCGGAGGCGCGCGACGTCGGCCTCGGAGTACGGGCGCACGATGCCGCTCCATCGGCCGGGGGCGACGTCGCTCGGCGTCGCGTGCAGGGAATCGGCGGAGATCGGCGTATTGAGCGGGAAAGCAGCGGACATGACTGGGCTCCTAATGCGTTGGGGTTGCAGGCGGCAGCTGCCGCTGTGTCGACGTCGAAACAAGGTGGCCGAGGGTCACGCGCCCTGACCTCCGGCGCGCGAGATCAAGAGCTCGTAAGCGGGCAGCGTGAGGAACTCCTCGAAGGTCTCCCCGACGGAGAGCCGCTCGAAGAGCTCTCGCGCGTCGGCGAAGCGGCCGCCGTCGAAGCGCGCCTCGCCGAGCGCGCCGCGCAGCGCGGCCATCTCGCTGTCGACCGCCGCGCGGAAGCGGGCCTCGGTGAGCGGCTGGCCGTCGTCGAGCGTCGCCTTGTGGCGGATCCACTGCCAGACCTGGGTGCGCGAGATCTCCGCGGTGGCCGCGTCCTCCATCAGGTTGTAGAGCGGGACGCAGCCGAGGCCGCTGATCCACGCCTCGAGGTATTGGATGCCGACGCGGATGTTGTGGCGCAGGCCGGCCTCGGTGCGCGGGCCCGGCGGCACGCGCAGGAGGTCGGCCGCCGTCACGCGGACGTCCTCGCGCTTCCGCTCGATCTGGTTCGCCGCGGGCATGTGCGCGTCGAACACCTCGCGGGCGAGCGGCACGAGCCCCGGGTGGGCGACCCAGGTGCCGTCGTGTCCGTCCTTGACCTCGCGCAGCTTGTCGGCGCGCACCTTCTCGAGCGCCGCGCGGTTCGCCTCGGGGTCGCTCTTGATCGGGATCTGCGCCGCCATGCCGCCCATCGCGTGCACGCCGCGGCGGTGGCACGTCTTCACGAGCAGCTGGGTGTACGAGCGCAGGAAGTGCTGCTCCATCGTCACCTGCGAGCGGTCGGGCATCACGCAGGCCGGGTCGTTCCGGAGCTTCTTGATGAAGCTGAAGATGTAGTCCCAACGGCCGCAGTTGAGCCCGGCCGAGTGCTGGCGGAGCTCGTAGAGGATCTCGTCCATCTCGAACGCCGCGGGCAGCGTCTCGATGAGGACGGTGGCCTTGATCGTGCCCACGGGCAGGCCGAGCGCCTCCTGCGCGAAGACGAACACGTCGTTCCAGAGGCGCGCCTCCAGGTGACTCTCCATCTTCGGCAGGTAGAAGTACGGCCCGGTGCCGCGGCGGACGAGCTCACGCGCGTTGTGGAAGAAGAACAGCCCGAAATCGAAGAGCCCGCCCGGCAGCGGTCTTCCGTCGAGCTCGACGTGCTTCTCCCAGAGGTGCCAGCCGCGCGGGCGCACGAACAGCGTCGCGAGCCGGTCGCCGAGGGCGTAGCGCTTGCCCGTGGCCGGGTCCTCGTAACGGAGGTCGCGCCGCGCCGCGAGCCGCAGCGCCGCCTGCCCCTCGATGAGGTTCTTCCACGTCGGCGAGGTGGCGTCCTCGAAGTCCGCCATGAACACGCTCGCGCCGGAGTTCAAGGCATTGATGATCATCTTGGGATCGACGGGCCCGGTGATCTCCACGCGCCGGTCGAGCAGGTCCTCGGGCAGCGGGGCCACGGTCCAGTCCCCCTCGCGCACATCGCGCGTCTCCCGGAGGAAATCGAACCGCTCGCCCGCGTCGAGCCGCGCCTGCACCCCGCGCCGCCGCTCGAGCAGGGCCGGAACCCGGTCAGCGAACTTACGTCCAAGATTCGCGAGGAAGCGAAGGGCCTCTGGCGTGAGGACAGACTGGTCGCCCGCAACGCGAGGAGCGAGCAGGCTCAGGTTCGAGGTCGCATGATTCTGGCTCATCCACATCTCCTGCAACGCTGCGCGTCGTTACAAGCAACCTATGTTTGTCGACGAGGTTTCCACGTCAACTTCGCTTTGAAATGCAGGCGGATAACGATGTCGACAAAAGGCCTTTACAGGCAGTCAACGTGTAAACTATTGTAAATTTCTACGGCGGCGCGCTTCGCCTGCACGTCAGTTCAGTGAGTTCAGCTACGTTCGGGAGGGTCCCCATGGCCGATGCACCTCTACTCGGAGCCAAGGTCCGTGCGCTCCGGCGTCGCGAGCACATGACGCAGGTCGATCTGGCGGAGCGCCTCGGTGTCTCAGCGAGTTATTTGAACTTGATAGAGAACAACCGGCGTCCGTTGACCGCGCCGCTGCTCATCCGGATTGCCCAGATATTCCAGCTAGATCTCCAGAATTTCGCGTCGGAAGAGGATGTCCGGCTTACAGCCGACCTCCACGAGGTGTTCGGCGATCCCATCTTCGAGAGCCACGGGCTCACGAACGCGGATCTGCGCGAGCTCGCCGCGACATCCCCGAACGTGGCGCGCGCGGTGCTCACGCTTTACCGCACGTACGCGACGACCCGCGAATCGCTGGACACGCTGGGAGAGCGGCTGGCGGGGGACGGGTTCGTCGCGGTCGACAACTCTCGCCTGCCGTCCGAGGAGGTGAGCGACCTGATCCAGCGCCGAATGAACCACTTCCCGGAGCTCGAGGAGGGCGCCGAGGCGCTCTGGCGCGACGCGGAGCTCGACGCGGACGACGTCTACCGCGGCCTCGTCCGGTACCTCCACGCGACGCGCGGCATCGAGGTGCGCATCGTGCGCGTCGCGGACGAGCGCCAGGCGATGCGGCGCTACGATCCCGAGAGGCGCGTGCTCAGCATCTCCGAGGTGCTGCCGCCCCGGAGCCGCCGGTTCCAGCTCGCGCACCAGCTCGGGCTCCTCACGCAGTCGGCCGCCATCGACCGCATCCTGCGCGACGAGAACCTCACCACCCCCGAGTCCCGCGCGCTCGCGCGCGTCGCGCTGGCCAACTACTTCGCCGCCGCGATCCTCATGCCGTACCAGCCGTTCTTGGAGGCGGCGCGCGCCGAGCGCTACGACATCGAGCTCCTCGCGCACCGCTTCGGCACGAGCTTCGAGCAGGTGTGCCACCGGCTGACGACGCTGCGCCGCCCCGGCGCCGAGGGCGTGCCGATGCACATGGTCCGCATCGACATCGCGGGCAACATCTCGAAGCGCTTCAGCGGCTCAGGCATCCGCTTCGCGCGGTTCAGCGGCGCCTGCCCTCGCTGGAACGTGCACGCCGCCCTGATGACGCCCGGCATGATCCGGATCCAGCTCTCACAGATGCCCGACGGCGCGGTCTACTTCTGCATCGCGCGCACCGTGCGCAGCGACCGCGGCGGCTACCACGTCCCTCACACGGTGCAGTCGATCGGCATGGGCTGCGACGTCCGCTACGCCCGCGAGCTCGTCTACGCCGACGGGATCGACCTCGACAACATCGGCGCGGCCGTCCCGGTCGGCGTCACGTGCCGGACCTGCGAGCGCCTCGACTGCGCCCAGCGGGCGCTGCCGGCGCTGCAGCACCCGCTGCGCCTCGACGAGAACCGGCGGGGCGTCTCGTTCTACGCGTCCGTCGACAAGTGAGCCGGGCGCTCAGCCCGGGCGCCCGAGCAGCTCGTTGAGCGTCGACACGAGCCGGGCCACGTCGACCGGCTTGACGAGGTGCACGTGCGCCCCGGCCGCCCGGCTCTTCTCGCGGTCGTCGTCGCCGCCGAAGCCGCTCACCACGACGAGCGCGCGCGGCTTGTTCTCGAGCGACGCCACGAGCTCCAGGCCGCTGCCGTCCGGGAGCGACACGTCGGTCACCAGGGCGTCCACCGCGCGCTCGGCGAGCGCCGCGCGCCCCTCCTCGCACGATCGCGCCACGGCCACGCGGAAGCCGCGGCGGCGGAGCGCCATGCCGAGCAGCGACGCGGTGTCGTCATCGTCGTCCAGGACCAGGACCTGCGGCAGCTCCTCGCTCATCGCGCGTCCACCTTACGATCCGCCTCGTTCAGCGGCCACTCCAAGGTGATGCGCGTCTCCGCGCCCACGCGCTCGACCCGCGCCGTGCCGCCGTGCGCCCGGAGCACGCCGTCGATGACGCGGACGGGCAGCGCGCCCTCGTCGAGCGGGTCCGCTTCGGGGGAGAGCGCGGTCTCGAAGAGCTCCTCCACCGAGGGCGTGTCCGCGTCGCTCGTGAGCACCACCCGCGCCTTGTCGCCGTGGGCGGCGAGCTCGACGGCGACCCGCGCGCGGGCGGCGCGCAGGGCGAGCATGAGCGCGTCCGCGAGCGCCGCGGTCATCGACGACGGGTGCGCGAAGCCGCGCAGCGGCGCGAGGTCGAGCGCCACCGTGACCTGGCGCCTGCCGTAGACGAACGACGCCTCCGAGACGGCCTGGCGCACGAGCGGCTCGAGGTCGAGCGACTGCACCGGGGCGTCCACCTGCCGCGACAGCTCCGAGGCGGCGGTGTAGCGGTCGGCGAGGCGCAGGAGGCGGCGCACGCCCCGGCGCGCCATCGTGAAGAACGCCGCGTTCCGAGCGGTCGTCTCGCCGCCGAGGGCGCGCTCGAGCTCGTCGAGGGCGCCGGCCACGACGCCCGCCGGCCCTCGGACGTCGTGCCCCGTGCGCGCGAACAGCTTGTAGACCGACTCGGGGAGCGCCTTTTCCGTCATTCCTTCCGCCTTACCTCGCGCCTCATCTCAGCTCAGCTGAGCGCAGAGCTCGCCGACCCCGGCGAAGAGGCCGCCTTGTCCTTGTCTGGGCCTTCGTCCCCGCCCGAGCCATCCTGCTCCCCGTAGCGCTCCAGCTTGCGGTACAGCGTGCGCCGGTCGAACCCGAGCATCTGGGCGGCGCGCGACTTGTTGCCGCCGACGAGCGCGAGCACGCGCTTGATGTACCGCTTCTCGAGCTCGTCCATCGTCATGATCTCGGCCGGCTCGTCGACGGCGACGACGAAGCGGTCGGGCCGGTAGGCCTGGACCTTCTCGGGCAGATCCTCGACCGTGATCTGCTCGAACCGCGCGAGGGCCACGGCGCGCTCGATGCTGTTCTCGAGCTCGCGCACGTTGCCCGGCCAGTTGTAGGCGGTGAGCTTCTCCGCGGCCGCCGTCGAGAGCGAGAGCACGCCCTTGCCGCTCCTGGACGAGAACTTCTCGAGGAAGTGCATCGCGAGGTGGAGCACGTCGGTCCCGCGCTCGCGCAGGGGCGGCAGGTCGATCTTCACGACGTTGACGCGGTAGTAGAGGTCCTCGCGGAACCGCTTCTCGTACACCTCGGTCTCGAGGTCGCGGTTCGTCGCGGTCACGATGCGCGCGTCGAAGGGGATCTCGGCGTTCGAGCCCACCGGCCGCACCTTCCGCTCCTGGAGCGCGCGGAGCAGCTTCGGCTGGACCTCGAGCGGCATCTCGCCGATCTCGTCGAGGAAGATGGTGCCGCCGCTCGCCTCCAGGAACAGGCCGGTGCGCTGGGTCTTCGCGTCGGTGAAGGCGCCGCGCGCGTGGCCGAAGAGCTCGCTCTCGAGGAGCGCCTGGGGCACCGCGGCGCAGTTGACGGCGACGAAGGGGCCGGGGCGGCCGCTGGCCTCGTGGATCGCCCGCGCGATGAGCTCCTTGCCAGTGCCGGTCTCGCCGTGCACGAGCACCGAGGCGTCGCTGCGCGCGACGCGCCCGATGAGGTCGTAGACGCGCTTCATCGCGGGGCTGCGCCCGACGAGGCCCTTCGTCTGCTGGACGTCGTGAGCCGCCTCACGCAGGCGCTTCACCTCGGACCGGAGGCGCCGGTGCTGGACGGCGCGCGAGACCGTAAGGCCGAGGAGGTTCGAGTCGAGCGGCTTCGTGACGAAGTCGAACGCACCGGCGCGCATCGCGGAGATCGCCGTCTCCATGCTCCCGAGCGCCGTCATGACGATGACGAGCATGTCGGGCCGGGCGCCGAGGATGCGCTCGCACAGCTCGAGCCCGCTCATCTCGCTCATGCCGACGTCGGTCAACACGACGTCGAAGTCGTCCTCGCTCACGAGCTCCAGCGCGCTCTTCGCGGAGGTGCGCGCCGCCACGGAGAACTCCTGCCTCTTAAGGAGGGCTTCGACCAGATCGCACGTCGCTTCGTCGTCATCGACGACGAGTATCCTGCCGCTCATCGCGTGTCCTTCCCCGGCAGCTCACTAGGTCGACCGCTGCCTGCACTTGCAGGGAACGTGCCACGGAGACACCGCGCCATCAAGCCCAGCTCGCTCATCCCCGACATTCTTCAACGTGACGTTTCGCCACAGGTGGGCTTTCCTGCCTCAACCATGCCGTCAGCGGCCCAAGGCGCGGCGCCGGCGCGCCCCTCCTCGGCCGAGGCGCCCCCCGGGATGTGGCCGCGCTCTCGGACGCCATCGCCGGATGGCGTTACCAGCTCCCTGGATTTCCACAGATCGGCAGCACGTCATCCGGGTAATGCATGGCGCGCGCCTCGCGCCTGCGCGGCGGGAGGCGGCGCGGCGAGGGAGGCCGCCGCGAGGCGGCCGCGGCCACGAGAAAAGCGTCTGGTACCGCGTGGATGCAGCGCAGGCCTCGACGGTCCACGCGAGGTCGAGGCGCGCGGACGGCGGGCTCGAGCGCGGCGCGCTGGCGAGCGGCCGGGCATGGCGAGCGGCACGACCGGCGCGGCCTGCCGCGAAGGACCGCAGTCGAGCGATCCCACAACCAGCGTTCGAGGAGAGCAAGGAATTCGCGGTTTGTTGCGATGCGTCTCCGTCCCAGGGTCGAGAGAGCGCGATACGCTCTTCGTTTCTCTCGATCCCTGCGGCAGCCATCGTGGGCCAGTGTTGGCCTGAGCACCTCGATCTGGCTCGATCTGCCGAGTCCGTCCGAGTCGACGGCGAGAGGCGAAATTCCACATCTCCAGATCACATCTGGCGCCCCGGACGTGCTCACTTCCCGGAATACGACGATTCGGCACGAGAGTTGCTTGAATATGACCCATGAAAAAGAGGGGGCGAGAGGGCGAGCGTCGCGAGGAGACCTGCCTGCTGATTGCTGAGCCCGGCGCGCCCTGGACCGAGTGCGCCGCCTGGCTGAGCACCCGGACGCGCGACCTCCACACGGTGATTCAGCTCCCGAGCGAGCACGCTTCGACGTTCCAGTCGCGCTTGCAGGAGAAGCTCCGGCTCCTCGGCGAGGTGAGCACGGCCGTGTTCGTCGCGGGGTCGTCCGCGAACAAGCTCATGGTCCGGTCCTCGCTCGTGCGCGCCGTGCTCGGCGCGCTCCCTGGCGTGAGGCGCGTCGTGCTCTGCCCCGGCTCGGACCCGCAGGCCCCTGCGGCTCGCGAGCTCGCGGGCCTGTCGCTGACGATGCGCGAGCTGATCGGCAGGAGCGGCGCCGTCACCTTCTCGCTCGAGGGCCCGAGGGGCGAGCCGCTGCGCGGCCTCGCGCACCTCTCGGCCCGCGCCGCCGCCTGAGCGGCCCTGGCGCGAGGGCGACAAGATCCCTGTTTCACGTCCATCGACAACACGCACACCTTCGGTGTCCGGGAGGAGAATGCATGAAAGCGACACAGCTCTTGAAGGGGCAGCACCGCGAAGCCGAGAGGCTGTTCGATCTGGCGGCCTCGGGCGTCGGCGATGTCCGGCGGGTGACGGACGAGCTCACGAAGCACCTGCTCGCCCACATGCTCGCCGAGCAGGTGGTGCTCTTCCCGGAGCTGCTCGCGATCGAGCCGGATCTCATCGGCGGGGCCTGCGAGGAGCACACGGTCGCGCGGTTCGAGATCCGGCGCGTCGTCAACACGGCGCCAGAGGACCCGAGCTTCAAGGCCAGGCTATCCACCCTGAGGGAGCTCGTCATGCACCACGCCGACGAGGAGGAGCGGGAGCTCTTGCCGCGGATCGAGGCGGAGCTGAGCGAGGAGGCGAACGAGCGGCTGGGCCAGCAGATGCTGGAGCTGTTCGACGCGCTCATCGCCCATTCCCGCCGCTCCCACAGCCACGGCCAGAGCCACGCCCCGGCGCGCACCGCGACGGCGGCCTGACGGCGGCGGCCTCCTGCCGCTCTCCTCCTCCTCACGCTCGGTTCATCGCCCGGCGGGCACCTCCAGCGCTCGACGCGCGCCGCGAGGGCCTGCGCCCATGTCACGGGCGGTGTCCTGGGGCGATGGCCTGGAGTCGGCGCCTCGGGACACACGGCATACGGCGGCGGCCGCGGCGACCGGAGACGTCTCCCGCGGCCATCGCCGCATGCCGTGCCCCGAGCCGGGGAGCCCGGGGCCAGCGTGAGTCGCGAGGGGGGGTGAGGGCCGGTGGGCTCACGGGGTGGGCGCCGGCGCGTCGCCGGGGCCGGTCGGGCCGCCGTGCGCGGGCCCGTACCCGTGCGACTCGCCGTAGCCGAGATCCTCGGGGACCATCTTGTCCGCCGCGGCCGACGGCTCCGGCGAGGCGGCGCTCCGCGCGTCGTCCGAGGCGAGCTCGTAGACGCCGCGCTCGAGCTCCATCTCGTCGAGGGCCGAGCCGCAGGCCCGGCAGGGCGTGGCCGCCGTCGATACGAAGATGTACCGGCGACCGCAGGATTTGCAGCGGAGCTCGCGGATCATCGCACGCCCGCCGGGTCAGCTGGGTCGACCGCGCCGGGTCGCCTCCTGGGCTTCGCGCAGCGCGTCGCCCTCGGGGCCGTCCAGCGCCTCGGCGGCCTCCTCCGCGTGCTGCTCGATCTTGCCGCCCTTCACCGACCTCTGCACGCCTTCGCGGTAGCGCCGATCGGCCGTGTGGTTGCCCTCGCCTTCGATGTCCGCCGACTGGGTCTGCTGAGTCGTCTTCTGGTTCTCCATGGTGTCCTCCTCTGTTCGAGCTTGCTGGCAGGCTCGCGTCAGACGCGCCGCCTCGCCTCCTGGATGGCGCGGTCCAGCTCTTCCACGCGCTGGTCGACGCCCTTCTTCACTTGTTCGAGGTTCGTGCTCGTGGCTGCGTCGAGATCGCGCAGGCTCCTGCGGACCGCCTCCGACTTGTCCTGGAGGTCCTTCACCATCCTGTCGACCTCGTCCCTGGACAGCTTCTTCTCGGCCTTGGCGCGGAGCTCGGCGACGTCCTTTTCGAGGTCCTCGATCTTGCGCGTCGCGGAGGTGCGCACGTCCTCGCGCGCCTTCAGGAGCTCCGCCTGGGCCTCCACCGTCTTTTCCTTGGCCTCCAGGGCAGCGTTGTTGAGCTTCTCCGCGGCCTCCCGGAGCGCGTTGTCGGTCTCCCGCTCGGCCCGCTGGTCGATCTCGGCGACCTTCTTGTCGAGCTCGGTGGCGACCTCCGCCGCCTTCTGCTCCGCCTCGACCTGCGCGCGCTCGGCCTTGGCTTGCGCGTCTGTCGGGGAGTCGCAGCCCGCGACGACGCTCATGACGATGGCGATAGGAAGGAATGTACGGACGGTCAGCATGATGATCTCCTCCGGTCTGCCGCTCGGGCCCGACCTTGCGCCCGGGCGAGAGCCCGGCGCGACACGTAAAGCCCCATCGAAGCTGCCCGGGGTCGAGCCTCTCGGCGCCCTGGATGGGTTCCTCCACCGGCCATTGCGACGGGCGTGCCACGCAGAACCGCGGAGACCGCCCGGCCCGACGAGACATATCGCCCCGATCGTGGCCGCCATGCACGTGCAAGCAGGCATCGCCGACACAGCGCGCGACAACCAACAACGCGTCGCGTCATCACGTCGCCCGTGGACGGGGTCTGCGCAGCGCTGGAGTGCGCGGCCGACGAAGGCATGGAGTCGTGGGGTTCGCAGGAGAGAGGATGAGATGGCGCGCGCGGCGGGGCGGCCCGGGCGCCGGGATCGACGCGGCCGCGTGGGCTCGTGTGAGACGAGCGCCCACGCGGCGCTCGAGGGGCGACGTGGAGGGCGTCAGGCCCGGACGCGGCGGCCGAGCGCGAGGGAGACCACCGCCAGGACGAGAAAGATCACGAAGAGCAGCTTCGCCACCGAGGCGGCGCCCGCGGCGATGCCGCCGAAGCCGAAGATGGCGGCGATGATCGCGACGATAAAGAACGCAACACTCCAACTGAGCATGATAACCTCCTGATCGGGTGAATTGGTGTTCCAGCGTCTCGAACCATCGTTGTTGCAGCCGCCGTGCCGCGACGCCCCATGTTGACCCGCATGTCGAGCAAGACGGTTGATCCCCCCGGCCCCCGACAGCCCGCTTCACCGGCGGTCGCACGGCCCGGGCGGGCGCAGGCGCTGCGGCAAATTGTCTCGTTCGTGACGTCGCGCACCGCACATCGCCGCGAGCACCGGCCGCCCGGGCTCGGCACAGGGTTTGCCCGCGTCTGGGCCCGTGCGCGCGCGAGGGAAGTCGGGCTCGGCTCAACAGCCGTATCGAGGTCGACGTCGGCGGAGGACCACAGGCGGCTATCCCTTGAAGGGGGCGGTCGCCTGCCCGACGCCGCGTGGGCTGCGCTGGCGGGGCGCCTTGTGGCGCTCGGTCAGCTCGCCGAATATGTCGTGCTCGCAGACGCCACCCGCGGCCCAGGTCGTCCAGGGCCGCTCCCCGCTCGCTGCCCGGGCCCCTGACGGCGATGGCTGCCGGGACTGCGCCGACGCCGCGAACGACCCGATCATGACGACCCCGCTCTCCACGCTCATCAGGACCCGCCGCGAGGCCATCATCGAGCGGTTCGTCGGCGAGCTGCGCAGGCGAAGCGCGGTGGCGCGGGACCTGCCGAAGCCGCTGCTCATCAACTCGTTACCGACCTTCCTCGACGAGGTGGCCGCCAGCCTGGAGAAGGGCGCTCCCACGAACGGCAGCGACGAGGCCGCGCGCGAGCACGGCGAGGCGCGCTGGGAGAACGGGTTCGACCTCGACGTGATGGTCCGCGAGTACAGCGTCCTCCGGCGCGCCATCCTCCGCGAGCTCCACGAGTCAGGGGTCGCGCCGAGCCTGAGCGACCTCGAGGCGCTCTCCGAGCGCGTGGACGCCGGGATCGCCCAGGCGGTCGGCGAGCACACCCGGCTCCAGCTGGCCGCGCTGGAGACCGAGCGCAAGCGCACCGAGCTCGAGCGGGGCAAGAGCGGCTCGCTGCTCGCCGAGGCGCCGGCGCCGATCTGCCTCCTCAAGGGCGAGGGGCTGGTGTTCGAGCTCGCGAACCCGCTGTTCTGTCAGCTGGTCGGCCGCGACGATCTGCTCGGCAAGCCGCTCGTCGAGGCGGTCCCGGAGCTCCGGGGGCAGCCGCTGCACGCGCAGCTCGAGGCCGTCATGGCGAGCGGCCAGCCGAGCGTGGCGAACGAGATCCCGGTGCGGATCATGCACTGGACCGGGGAGCTCGTGGAGCGGCTCTACAACGTCCTGTGCAAGCCGCTCCACGGCGTGGGCGGCGCCGTGGAGGGCGTCATGGCGACGGCGTTCGAGGTGACGGAGCAGATCGGCGCGCGCCGCAAGGCGGAGCGCCTCGCGCTCGAGCTCCAGCAGAGCGTGGCCCAGCGCCTGCGCGCGGAGCAGGCGCTCCGCGTGAACGAGGAGCGCTTCCGCAAGGCGCTCCGCGGGTCGCCGGTCATGGTGTTCAACCAGGACCGGGACCTCCGCTACACGTGGATGCACAACGCCTTCGGCAAGTCGGAGCGCGAGGTGCTCGGGAAGACCGACGCGGAGGTGCTGGAGGACCCGGACGCCGCGAGGGCGCTCGAGCGGGCGAAGCGAGAGGTGCTCTCCAGCGGGGTCGGCCAGCGGCGCGAGATCGCCCTGCACTCGGGCGGGCGCACGCAGCACCTCGACATCTCGATCGAGCCGCTGACCGACGACGCGGCCGAGATCGTCGGCATCACCTGCACGGCGACGGACATCACCGAGCGGAAGGCGATCGAGCAGGCGCTGCGCGCGAGCGAGGCGAGGTTCCGCACGGTGCAGGAGGCGTCGCCCGACGGGTTCATGATCCTGCGCAGCGTGCGCGACGCGTCCGGGGCGATCGCCGATTTCGAGTGGGTCTACGTGAACCCGGCCACCGGGCCGATCGTCGGCGGCCGCGGCAAGGATCTCGAGGGCAAGCGGCTGCTCGTGGAGATGCAGGGCAGCTCGCTCGCGAGCGCCTTCGACACGTACGCGAAGGTGGTCGAGGCCGGCGAGGCCGCCCGGGTCGAGATCTCCTGCGCGCACGAGGGCGCGCCGCAGACGTTCCGCGCCATCGCGGTCGCGCTGGGCGACGGGGTCGGCATCTCGTTCCACGACATCACCGAGCAGAAGCGCTCCGAGGCCGAGCGCGCCCAGCTCCTCGAGCAGGAGCAGCGGGCGCGCCAGCACGCCGAGCAGCTGAACAAGCTCAAGGACGAGTTCCTCGCGACGGTGTCGCACGAGCTCAGGACGCCGCTCCAGTCGATCCTGGGCTGGGCGCGGATCCTCCGGACGGGCGAGGTGGACACCGAGTCGCTCGAGCGGGGGCTCGCCACGATCGAGCGCAACGCGAAGGCGCAGTCGCAGCTCATCGAGGACGTGCTCGACGCCTCGACGATCATCGCGGGGAAGCTGCAGCTCCGCACCGATCCGGTCGACGTGCGGCAGGTGCTCTCCGCGGCGCTCGATCTCGTGCGCCCGGCGGCGCTGGCGAAGGGCGTCACGGTCAACGCCTGGGTCGTCGAGGACGTGGGCATCTTCCTCGGCGACGCCGATCGGCTCCAGCAGATCGTGTGGAACCTGCTCACGAACGCCGTGAAGTTCACGCCCTCGGGCGGGCAGGTGCGGGCCTTCGCCCGGCGCGTCGAGGCCATGCTCGAGGTCGAGGTGGAGGACAACGGCGAGGGGATCCCGAAGAGCTTCCTGCCGTACCTGTTCGAGCGGTTCCGGCAGGCGGACGGCGGGATGACCCGGGCGCACGGGGGCCTCGGGCTCGGCCTGGCCATCGTGCGGCACCTGGCCGAGGCGCAGGGCGGCACGGTGAACGCGGAGAGCGACGGCGAGGGCAAGGGCGCGCGCTTCCGGGTGCGCCTGCCGATCCGCGCCGAGCCGCACTCGACGCCGCCGTCCCCGCAGCGCCGGGGCAGCGACGCGCCGGGGGGCGCCGCGCGCCGCTTGCTCGAGGGCATCCGGGTGCTCGTGGTCGACGACGAGACCGACGCGCGCGAGCTGCTCGGCATCATCTTCGGGCGCGCCGGCGCCACGGTGAGCGAGGCGGCCTCGGCCGGCGCGGCGCTCGAGGCGCTCCGCGCCGGCGAGTTCGACGTGCTCGTGAGCGACATCGGCATGCCGGGCGAGGACGGCTACGCGATGATGCGGCGGCTGCGCGCGATGGGGGCCGAGGTCCCGGCGAGCGGGATCCCGGCGCTCGCGCTCACCGCGTACACGCGCGTGGAGGACCGCCGCCAGGCGATCGCCGCCGGCTTCCAGATGCACCTGGCCAAGCCGATCGAGCCGAACAGCCTGGTGACGGCGGTGGCGCACCTCGTCGGCCGCGCGGGCAACCGCGGCAGCTGGCCGTAGCCCCCGAGGCCCGCGCCCCGGCGGGGCGACCGTGGCCCTCGAGCGCGCGGCCGCCGGCGAGGGCCGTCTGGCGCGGGCAGCCGTCGTGGGGCCCGGGCCCACCGTGGCACCGATCGCCTCTTCCCGACGCCGCGGGCCCACGTTAACTTCAGCCGCGCGAAGCAGGCCGTATGCGGTGTCTCCGTCATCCGGAAACGAGTGAGCCGGCCTCCAGCTCCGTCGCCATCGCCCTGCCCACGTGCAGCGTTGCTCTCGTATGCTATCGACGGGCCAGCGTTTTGCCCCTCAGCGAGGACGAGGATGGACGGTAAAATCCTGAATATTATCCTGGTCGAGGACGACACCGTCGACGTGATGAACGTCCGCAGGGCGTTCGAGAGGGGCAAGATCACGAACCCGCTGTGGGTCGCGGGCGACGGGGTCGAGGGGCTCGATCTGCTGCGTGGAACCCAGGTGCCCAGGGACCGGCGCCTCGTCCTGCTCGACCTGAATATGCCCAGGATGAACGGCATCGAGTTTCTGCGAGAGCTCCGGTCCGACGCCTCGCTGCGGGCGACGCCTGTCGTCGTGCTGACCACCTCGAACGACGATCGGGACAAGGTGGACGCGTACGACCTCAACGTCGCCGGCTACCTGCTCAAGCCCGTGACTTTCCTGAGCTTCGTCGAGCTCATGACGGCACTGAACCGGTACTGGACGCTCGTGGAGATGCCTTGAGCCATAGGTCGGTTCGTCTCCTCGTTGTCGACGACGACACGGTCGATCGGATCGCGATCCTGCGCGCGCTGCGCAGCGGCCGCGTCGACGCCGAGATCAGGGAGGCCGACTCCGTCGATTCGGCGCTCGCGGTGCTGTACGAGCAGCAGATCGACTGCGTGCTGCTCGATTTTTACCTGCCCGGGGGCGACGGGCTCACGGTGATCGAGGCGGCGCGCAAGGCGAAGCTCACGGCGCCGTTCATCATGCTGACCGGGCAGGGCGACGAGTCGCTGGCGGTCGATCTGATGAAGCGGGGGGCGGCGGACTACGTGCCGAAGAACCTGCTGACGCCAGAGCGCCTGGTGCAGAGCCTGCGCTACGTGCTCCGGCTGAACGAGGCCGAGCGCCGCGAGGACGAGGCGCGCCGGGCGCTCGCGCGCCACGCGAACCAGCTCGCGCAGCTCACCGAGGCGACGCTGCGCATCCACCGGTCGCTCTCGCTGAACGAGCTCATCCAGCGCACCACCGAGGAGGCGCGCGCGCTGCTCGACGCGAACGTGGCGGTCGCGCGGCTGGCCGCGCGGGGCGTGGCGCAGCGGTCGATGACCGGCATCTCGCTGTCCGAGGAGTACGCCGCGCGGGAGGACCGCGACAGCATCCGCGAGGTCGCGTTCGGCCTGATCGAGCGGCGGAGCACGGGCGTCCGGCTGACCGGCGACGAGATCATGAGCGATCCCACGTGCGCGGACGTGCTGTCGCGCGCGCCTTCGGAGCTGCACCCGCGCTCGCTCGTCGCGGCGCCGCTGCGCGGCCGGGACGGCCAGTGCATCGGGAGCATCTTGCTGCTCGACCGGCGCGACGGGCCGTTCGTCGAGAGCGACGAGGTGCTGCTCACGCAGCTCGCGCAGTCGGCGTCCGTCGCCCTCGAGAACGCGCGGCTCTACAACGAGGCGCAGGCCGCGACGCGCGCCCGGGACGACCTCCTGGCGATCGTGTCGCACGACCTCCGGAACCCGCTCAACACGATCGCGATCACGGCGTCGCTCCTGCGGAGCGATCTGCTCCAGCGGAAGGACGGCGAGGAGGACGACGCCGTCCAGCTCGTCGACCGGATGGACCGCGGGATCCAGCGCATGACGCGGCTCATCGAGGATCTGCTCGACGCGTCGCGCATCGAGGCGGGGCGGCTCGTCGTGTCGCCGCGGGTGGAGCGGGGCGGGGCGCTCGTGCGCGAGGCGCTCGAGGCCGCCGCGTCGCTCGCCGAGGCCAAGGGCTGCCGGGTGACGCAGGGGCCGCTCGACGCGGGCCTGGAGGTCCTCGCCGACCGGGATCGCGTGCTGCAGGTGTTCTCGAACCTGCTCGGCAACGCGCTGAAGTTCACGCCGAAGGGCGGCGTCGTGAGCGTGTCGCTCTGCCGGGTCGCCGGCCTCGCGCGCTTCTCCGTGGCCGACACGGGGCCGGGCATCCCGCCCGAGCACCAGCCGCACCTCTTCGATCGCTACTGGAAGGCCGCGCAGGAGTCGCGCACCGGCGCGGGGCTCGGCCTGTACATCGCGCGCGGCATCATCGAGGCGCACCACGGGACCGTGGCCGTCGAGAGCACCCCGGGCCAGGGGACGACGATCCACTTCTCGCTGCCGCTGGCGAGCTGAGCGCCCGTCGCCGCGTCGACGGGCGCGCTCGCCTCAGCTGGCCTGGCTCGCCGCCGGATCCGCGGGCTCGTCGCGGGCGACCGGCGCGTCCTCTCGGTGCGTCAGCCGGTAGAGGACCGGCAGGACGAGCAGCGTGAGCGTGGTCGAGGAGAGGATCCCGCCGATGACGACCGTCGCGAGCGGGCGCTGCACCTCGGCGCCGGTGCCGGTGGCGAGCGCCATCGGGACGAAGCCGAGCGCCGCGACGAGCGCCGTCATGAGCACGGGGCGGAGCCGCGCGATCGAGCCGTGGAGCACGGCGTCGTCGAGCCCCTCGCCGCGCTGCCGCAGGTTCTCGATGAACGTCACCATCACGAGCCCGTTCAGCACGGCGACGCCCGAGAGCGCGATGAACCCCACGGCCGCCGAGATCGAGATCGGGAGCCCGCGGCCCCACAGCGCGAAGATGCCGCCGGTGAGCGCGAGCGGGACGCCGGTGAAGATCAGGGCGGCGTTCCTGAGCGTCCCGACGGAGAGGAAGAGCAGGACGAAGATGAGCCCGAGCGCCAGCGGGACCACCACGGCGAGGCGCCGCTGGGCGGCGAGCATGTTCTCGAACTGGCCGCCCCAGGACATCCAGTAGCCCGGCGGGAGCTTGATCGCGGCGTCGATCCGCTCCTCGGCGTCGGCGACGAAGCCGCCGAGGTCGCGCCCGCGCACGTTGCACTGGACGACGACGCGGCGCTTGCCGCTCTCCCGGCTGACCTGGTTCGGGCCGTCTTCCAGGCGGAGGTCGGCCACCGCGCCGAGCGGCACGAACGCCGCTCGCCCGGGCGGCCGAGCCGCCGCGGCCACGGTCGGGCCGCTCGGCCCGGTCGCGTGCTCCGGCGCGCCCCGGAGCGGGATCGGGAGCCGCTCGAGGGCCGCGACGTCGCGGCGGATGGCGTCGGGGAGCCGCAGCACGAGGTCGAAGCGCTTGTCGCCCTCGAAGACCTCGCCGGCGCTCACGCCGCCGATCGCGGCCTCGACGACGTCCTGCACGTCGGCGACGTTGAGCCCGTAGCGGGCGACCATGCGCCGATCCACGTCGATGGTCAGCACCGGCAGGCCCGTGACCTGCTCCACCTTGACGTCGGCGGCGCCCGGGGTCGCCCGCAGGAGCGCGCCGATCTTGTTCGCCTGCTCGAGCATCACGCCGAGGTCGTCGCCGAAGACCTTGACCGCGACGTCGCTCCGCACGCCGCTGATGAGCTCGTTGAACCGGAGCTCGATCGGCTGGCTGAACTCGTAGTTTTGCCCCGGCAGCTCCCGGATCGCCTCCTCGATCGCCTCGGCGAGCTCCTCTTGCGTGGCCGCCTTCTTCCAGGCGCTCCGGGGCCTCAACATCAGGTAGGTGTCGGAGACGTTCGGGCCCATCGGATCGGTCGCGACCTCGGCCGTGCCGGTGCGGGCGAAGACGTGCTCGATCTCGTCCGGGAAGCGCTCCTTGAGCAGGCGCTCGAGCTGCGCCTGCATCGCCACGCTCGTCGTGAGGCTGATCGAGGGGATGCGCGCGGGCTGGAGCGCGAGCGCCCCCTCGCTCAGCTTTGGCGCGAACTCGCGGCCGAGCCCCGCGGCGGCCA
This sequence comes from Sorangium sp. So ce834, assembly GCF_051521425.1. Classification (NCBI taxonomy): domain Bacteria; kingdom Pseudomonadati; phylum Myxococcota; order Polyangiales; family Polyangiaceae; genus Sorangium; species Sorangium sp. So ce834. The sequence continues at coordinate 13,227,019 of NZ_CP150351.1, read as the reverse complement.
GGCCGGAGGCGACGAGCACGACGCCGGCGGCGGCGACGACGAGCGGCCTCCGGGACAGCGCCCAGGCGAGCGCCCGGCCGTAGGCGCCCTTCGCCCGGTGGAAGAGGAAGTTCTCCTTCTCCGACACCCTGCCCGTGAGGAGCAGCGCGACGAGCGCCGGGACGAACGTCATCGACAGGATCGTCGCCCCCGCGAGCGCCAGGACGACGGTCTGCGCCATCGGCCGGAACATCTTCCCCTCGATGCCCGTGAGCGTGAGGATGGGCAGGTAGACGATGGCGATGATCAGCTCGCCGAAGATCGTCGCCTGCCGGACCTCCTGCGACGCGTCGTAGGCGAGGCCGAGCCGCTCTTCCCGGGTGAGCGCGCGGCCGAGCCGGCGCTGCTCCTCGGCGAAGCGCCGCACGCAGTTCTCGACGATGATCACCGAGCCGTCGACGATGAGGCCGAAGTCGATGGCGCCGAGGCTCATCAGGTTGCCGCTGATCTTGCCCTCGACCATGCCGGTGACGGCGATCAGCATCGAGAACGGGATGGCGAGCGCGGCGATCAGCGCGGCCCGGAGGTTGCCGAGCAGGAGGAAGAGCACGACGACGACGAGCGCGGCCCCCTCGAGCAGGCTGTTCCGCACGGTGCTCAGGGTGGCGTCGACGAGGTAGGTGCGGTCGTAGACGGTCTTGACCGTCACGCCCTCGGGCAGCGACTTGTTGACCGCCTTGATCTGCTCGTCCACGCGCCGCGAGACGGCGCGGCCGTTCTCGCCGACGAGCATGATGGCCGTGCCGATGACCGCCTCCTCGCCGTCCTCGGTCGCCGCCCCCGTGCGCAGCTCCCGGCCGACGCCGACCTCGGCCACGTCCTCGATCCGGATCGGCACCTCGCCGTGGTTGCCGACGATGATGCCCCGGATGTCGTCCTCGCTCTGCACGAGGCCCGTGGCGCGGACCAGGTACTGCTCGCCCTTGTGCTCGATGTACCCGCCGCCCGCGTTGGCGTTGTTGCGGGCGAGCGCCTCGAGCACGTCGCGGAACGAGAGCCCGTAGCCGACGAGCTTCGCCGGGTCCGGCGAGACCTGGTAGAGCCGCTCGTAGCCGCCGATCGAGTTGACCTCGGTGACGCCGGGCACGGTCCGGATCTGGGGCCGCACGATCCAGTCCTGGATCGTGCGCAGATCGGTCAGATCGTACGGCTGGCCGTCGGGGCGCCGGGCGTCCGGCGCGGCCTCGAGCGTCCACATGTAGATCTCGCCGAGGCCGGTGGCGATGGGGCCGAGCTGCGGCTCGCCGAGCCCCGGCGGCAGGCTCTCCTTCGCGGCGCCGAGGCGCTCGGCCACGAGCTGCCTCGCCCAGTAGATGTCGGTGCCGTCGTCGAAGATCACCGTCACCTGGGAGAGCCCGTAGCGGGACAGCGAGCGCACCTGCTCGACGCCCGGGAGCCCGCCCATGGCCCACTCGATGGGGAACGTGACCTGACGCTCGACCTCGACGGGGGAGAGCGCCTTGACCGACGTGTTGATCTGCACCTGGACGTTGGTGATGTCCGGGACCGCGTCGATCGGCAGGCGCGTGAAGTTGTAGGCGCCGAGCGCGCCGACCGCGATCGTCAGGGCGACGACGAGGAAGCGGTGGCGCACCGAGAACGAGAGGAGCCGCGAGAGCAACGTGAGCATGGGCCGCCGCTCCTCAGTGCTGGTGGCCGGCCTCGGACTTGCCGAGCTCCGCCTTGAGGATGAAGCTGTTCTTGCCGACGTAGCGCTCGCCGGCGGCGACCCCCGCCAGGATCTCGACGACGGCCGCGTCGCGCGGCGGCTCGGCGCCCTGAGCGCCGGGCTGCGTGTCGGCGCCGTCGGCCCCGGTCCCCGGCGCGCTCGTGCCCCGGCGCCCGATCTTCACCGCGCGGGCCTCGAAGCCGCCGCCCTCCTCGACGAAGACGACCTCCTTGCCCTCGACCCGCTGGATGGCCTCGTCCGAGACGACCACGGGCGCGGCCGCCTCCTCGACGGCGATGTCCGCGGTCGCGAAGAGCCCGGGGCGCCACGCGGCGCCGGGGCTCTGCAGGACGACGCGGGCCACGGCGGAGCGGTTCTGCTCGTCGACGACCTGCCCGAGGTACGCCACCGATCCTCGCGCGACCTGGTCGATCCCCTCGGCCTTGACCCAGGCGGTCTGGCCGACCTGCACGCGGCTGAGATCCTTGGCGTAGACGGTGACGTTGACCCAGATCGTGGACAGGTCGGCGATGACGAAGACCTGGGTGTCCTCCTTGAGGACCTCGCCGATGGCGATGTGCTTCTCGATGATGGTGCCGTCCATCGGGGCGACCAGCGCGTAGCCGGTGCCCTTGGCCGCGCCGGCGCCGGCGGTGGCGCTGAGCTTCTGGGCGGCGCTCCGGTGCTCGATCCGCGCCTCGGCGACGGCCTGCCTGGCCGAGAGGTACTCCTTTTCGGCCGAGATGCGCTCCTTCCAGAGCGCCTCGTGGCGCGTGAAGCTCGCCTCGGCGAGGTCGAGGCGCTCCTTGGCCGCCAGGAGCTCGCGCTGGAGCTCGGCCAGCTCGCGGCTGTCGAGCACGGCGAGCACCTCGCCGCGCTTCACCGTGTCGCCGAGCTGCTTCTTCACCTCCCGCGCGGTGCCGGGCACCCGCGGGGTGACGTGCGCGATGGCCTCCGCGTTGAGCGCCACCTCGCCGGGGAGCGTGACGGTCGCCGCGACCCTGCCCGGGCCGGCGGCGAGGATCTCCAGCCCCGCGTTCTGGCGCATCGCGGGCGAGAGCTCGAGCCTGCCGCCCGCGTGGGCGTGCGCTTCCTCGTCGTCGCCGTGGTCCTCGTCGTCGCCGTGCGCGTGGCCCTTGCCGTGCGCGTGGCCCTTGCCCTCGTCGTGCTCGTCGCCGTGGCCGTGGGCGTGCCCTCGCTCGCCTTCGCCGTGCTGGTGCCCGTCGTGCTCTCCGTGGCCGGCCTCGTGGTCGTGCCCGTGGCGCCGATGCTCGATGAGCACGGTGAGGGCGACGGCCCCGACGAGGAGCGCCAGCACCGCGGCGAGGGCCGCGGCGATCGCCTTCGGCGACAGCTCGATCTTCCGCTGGGGAGCGCTCATTGGAGGGCCCTCCCCGCCGCGACGAAGAGCTCGATCTTGGCCGCCGCGTGGGCGTGCTCGGCCTCGAGCAGCGCCGCCTCGGCCTCGATCACCTCGCGGCGGACCAGCAGCACGCTCGCGAGGTCCTTCTCGCCGAGCTCGTACCCGCGCGCCGAGATGGCGGCCGCGCGCTCCATGAGGGCGGCCGTCGGCGCGAGGGCCTGGAGGGCCTCCTTCGTCGCCCGGTAGCGCGCGTAGAGCTGGTGGATCTGGCCCACGGCGCCGGCCCGCGCGGCGTCGGCGTGCGCCCTGGCGACGTCGATCTCGGCGGCGGCCGTCGCGGCGCCGGCCCGGTTGGCGTTGAGGATCGGCAGCGGGACCGCGAGGCCGAGCATGCCGATGTTCGCGCCGTCGTCGTGCTCGACCTGGGCGACGACGTTGACGGTCGGCCACCCGGCCGCGCGCTCTCGCTCGGCCTTGGCGCGGGCGGCGTCGACCGAGGCCTCGGCGGCGCCGACATCGGGGCGCCGCTCCACCTCGCCGAGCATCGACGCGAGCGGCGGCGGCTCGCCGGGAGGCACGAGGGGTCCCTCCACCGGGAGTGCCTGCGCTGCCGGCGAGCCGAGGCCGAGCTGGGCGAGCAGCGCGGCCTTGTCGGCGTCGCGCGTGCCTTCCGCCGCCTTGGCGGCGGCGACGTCGCGCCCTTTCTGGAGCAGCGCCAGGGTGACGTCGACCTCCGGCACCTCGCCCGCCTTGCGCTGCCGCTCCGCCGCGGCGTGGAGCCGCTCTGCGAGGGCGACGCGCGCGCGGGCGAGCTGCACCTGCCGCTCGTCGCGGAGCACGACGGCGTGCTGGAGCAGGGCGGCGAGCAGGACGCGGCGCCGGCCGTCTTCGGCGCCGATCTCGGCGGCGCGCTGCTCGGCTCTGGCCGCGGCGACGCGCTCACCTCGCTGGCCGCCGAGCTCGATCGGCCACTCGAGGGAGGCCGACGCGGCCGGCGGCTTGCTTCCGTCGGGGTTGAGGCGGACGCCGCCCATCCCGGTGAGCACGGGGTTCTCGAGCGAGAGCACGCCGGCCGCCGAGGTCACCGCGCGGGCGACGCCGGCCTCGGCCGTGGCCACGCGCGCGCCCGGCGCTGCGCGGGCGAGGTCGGCGACGCGGGCGCGGCTGAGGGGCGGCTCCGCGGCGGGGACGGCCGGGGGCGCGAGCAGCAGAGACAACAGGAGACCTAGGGCAATCGAGGAAGCGACGAACGGACGACGCACGCAGGAGCGAAGCATGGACGGGCAGCCCTCGAGCGCGTGGAGCGCTCGCGCGAAGAACCGCGGTTGAGTCCGGTCAGGTGCGCGCGAGGGGGCCGAGCCCGTGGCGGCGTGGCGCGGGGGCGCTCACGCGCCGGAGGACGGCGGCCGTGCTCGTGGATGCGACGCCTGACGCGGGCGCCTCAAACGAGGGGGCGTCGGGGTGGCCGTTCGAGGCGGCAGGAGGGGGAGCGCCCTGGCATGGCCGGGGGCGACGATGCGGGGATCTCGTAGGCCTCGAGGAGGATGTACGGCAGCACCGCCTGGAGGGACAGCGTCATGGGGATGCGGCCGCACGCGCAGTCGCTGCAGCTGGGCGGACAGTCGTGGTGCGAGCCGTCCGGCGCCGCGTCCTTCTCGCCCTCGTCATGGGCGGACGACGGCTCGAGCATCGGGTGCTCGCACGCGATCGCCACGCCGAGCGCCTGGAGGGTGTGCCCCTGAGCGACGAGGCCGACGACGAGGAACACCGAGAGCGCGGCGCAGATCCAGCGAAGGATCGCGCTGCGGGTACGGTGGGGTCGCCGGACGCGGGACATCCGATGCGAGGGTGGAGGAGGATGGGGCGAGCGTCAAGGAGGGCGCGGGCCAGGCTGAGCGCGGGAGCGATCTGCCGCTGCGGACGGGGCGGCGTCGGAGTCGTGCTGGCAAAGCAGAGGCGGGACCTGCGGCGCATTCTTGGAGAGATGGTGACGCGGATGCGCATGAAGCACAGGTCGCGCGCGGGAGCGTGCCGCTCGGCGTGCGCGATAGATTCGATCGAGGTGCGGATACGTTGAGCGGTGCGCATATCCCGCCGAACACGCTCGATCGGGTACTCAGCGGCGCGTCTCGGTTCGGTGTGAGAATGGGAGCAGCACAGCAGGCACGCCGTCCAGGAACCGAGGCATGCCGTCCAGGAACCGAGGCGCGCCGTCCAGGAACCGAGGCGCGCCGTCCAGGAACCGAGGCACGCCGTCCAGGAACCGAGGCACGCCGTCCAGGAACCGAGGCACGCCGTCCAGGAACCGAGGCGCGCCGTCCTCCGGGAAGCAGGCGGGACCGGTCACCGGCCGATGAACGCCAGCAGGCCGCGCGGTGGCGGCCGAGAGCGCCCGCGCCCCGCCGTTCGCTGCGAGCGCGGTCAGTCGTGGCGCTGTGCACACGGGCCGCGGTAGATGCGCTCGGTCACGTCGCGAGCGTCGAACGGCTCGGCCGCGGCGGTGTCCTCTGCGCGTCGAGCCGCTCGACCGCGCGCTACGGGAGCGTCGTGTCCGTCACGGTAAGGCAATGGTTCGTCAGCTCCACGCCCTCGCGCTTGTACACCACGCCGGTCGCCACATCGGTCATCGCGCCAAGGCCGAGCTCGCCGTAATCGACCTCGAGCTGAGTCACATAATCCGGAGAACCGTCGCCCTCGGTAGGAACGTCGATGCTGAATGTGGCGCCCGTGAACAGGTTCTGCAGGTAATAGGTCGCCGTGTCCGGCACCGGCACGCTGGCCCTCTCGACGTCGATCAAGGTGTAATGATTGACCAGTACAGCGTCATCCGAGGAAATGTCCTCCTGGAGGGCTAGTTGAGCGGCTCGCTCGAGGCCAATCGCTCGAGAAACGTTGTTGTCCGGCCAGCTCGCCAGGAGAAAGAAGCTCGTCGTGTAGCGCTCCTCGCAACCGAAGCCCACCTCCTCGGCGGACAGCGCCACGGACCAGTAGCGGCGGTCCGACGCGTTCTGCACGAGCTCCCAGCCTCTGAGCGTGCCAGCGGGCATGTCCCATGCGACGAACACGATGCGCTCGAGCCGCGGCGGCCCGAGCGGGGGCCAGTAGACCTCGGGGAGCCAGAGGTCGTCCTTGCACAGGAGACCACGCTGCCGGAGGCCCGAAGCCAACCTGTGATCGTTCCTGCTGTGCCCGGCTCGAGCGAGCAGCTCCTCGACATCGACGGGGACCGGGGGGTGATCGCCCCCGTCGTCGCCGCAGGAGACCGCCGCGAGCGCGACCATCGCGATTCCAACGAGCTTCGACCGCTGCATCCTTTCCTCCTCGGCTCACTGGGGAAAGCCGGCCACGTCGATGGCCACCCCATCGTCGCCAGCGGACCCAGCGACGCTCGGGTTCGCCCCAAGCCCGCCCTTGCCACCCGTTCCCGCCTTGAGCTCAGCCTCCATCACCACCGGGAGCGAGGCACCTACCACGGCGACGGCGATCGAGGGCCCGCCCTGCCCTCCGCCGCCGTGCCCGCCGTTGCCCCCTTTGCCGCCGTCGCCGCCGGAGCATCCGAAGGGCGAGCCGCCGAAGCCCTGCCCGCCAGGCGCCCCGAGCCCGGGCGCCCCGCCGATCTGGAAGACGCCGCCATGGCCGCCGTCGCCGCCTCGCGCGGCCGTGATCCCGGTGCCGTGGAGCTCCACGCGCGCGTTCAGGATCACGAGACCGATGCTCGCGCCCCCATGGCCGCCGCCGTGCCCGCCGCGCCCGCCGCAGCCGCCCGAGCCGCCGGAGCCGCCGCCCGCGCCGCCGGCCTTGCGCGGGGTGCCGCAAAACATCGCGCCCGCCCTCGTGCCGCCCCCGCCGCCGCCCCCCTGCCCGGGGAGCCCGTCGCCGCCGTCGCCGCCGTTCACCCCGAGGTAGTGCCCTCGCGGGCCGAACGCGCCCAGGCCGCGCGCGCCCAGCCCGTGCGCGCCGTCAGGACCGTTCGCGCCGGTGCGCCCGTTCAAGCAGTCGTCGGTGCTGGTGGCCCCCTGGCCACCGAGGCCGAAGCCGCTGGGGTTCGGGATCGGCGTCAGCTCGCCGTCGCCGCCGGGCGCTCCGTGGTCGACCGTTCCATCCCCGCCTCGCCCCCCGATCGAGTCCCCTAGCTCACAGCCGGTCTGCACCACCTGGTCACCGCCGGGCACGACGTCGCCGGCGCACGCGTCCCGCCCGAACCGTCCGTGGCGCCCCGCCCCGGCCGGCTCGTTCTTCGGATCGCCAGGCGCACCGTCGCGGCCCTGCGCGCCATCGCCCGCGGCCAGCTCGCCACGGTGCAGGGTGATCCCAGCGCCCTCCAGCACGATCGCCGCGATCGACGAGCCGCCCGGCACCGTGGCCGACGCCGCCCGTGCCTCCAGATCGAAGACCTTTGCCGTGGCATTGGCCTCGAACATGAGCGGAATTTCGTTCGGCCCGGGCTCGATCACGGTGCTGCTCCCGCCGCCATCGTGGATCCACTCGAGATGGCAGTCGAAGCCGCCCCAAATCTCCAGGGTCCCGCGGACTCGCACGGCCTCGGGGAAGTTTTCGCTACAGGCATGAACCCTCGGAGGCCGCTGGGGCTCCTGGGCCAAGAGCTCGATGGCCCTCGCGATCGTCTTGACAGGAGCTTTGCTCGTCCCCGGGTTTCGATCGTGGCCAAGGCTCGAGCTGACGAAGACGCCGCACTCGTCCTTCGCAACGAGGCCCGCCTGGGGTTCGTCGGGACAAGGCGGTTCCTTGTCGGGCAGCTCCTCCTCGGCCGGCGGCTCACAGCGCAGGCGAGGCCCGCAGGGGACCTCCGCGCAGCCGGCGCCCGCGCCGCAGGAGGCCAGCATCAGGACGACGGCCTCCGCGAAGACAGAGCGCCACGAACGCGTGCGCTGGATGGATAGCGGCATCGAGGTCACCTCACCACACCCCGCTGAACGACACGCCGGCCTGATCGCCGGCGATCATCGGCACCACACGCACAGGCTGCCGGCGCCGCTCGACGCCATGGATAATGAACGAGCCGATCGTCGCGGCAGCGACGACACCCGCGCCGATGAAGAAGCCCGTCGCGACGTCCCGGGCCACCTCGTGCGCATCGTACAAATCGTTGATCTCGGCGCACGCCAGGGCGTTCTCGGGCGACGGCGATGCGCAGATCGAGCGGCTGTTGCCGTTGTTTCGCAGGAGCCGCGCGGCGCGCCGCTCCGCCTCTTCGGCGTACTGCGCCGCGAGAACCGAGGCGACGAGGCCTCCCGTGAGGCCGAGCGCGGTGACGCCGATTCCGCAGATCCGCTGCGCGCCCGCCGTGCCATCGAACGACCCGGGCGGAGCCGGTTGGGCCGGCGGCGCGAGCGGGCGCTTGGTCACGGCTTTCTTGGAGGTCACGGGCTTTGTCGAGGCCCGAGCGGGCACCGGGGCCTCCTTGGGCTTCTCAACGAACCGGAGCGCGACCTTGATCGCCTTCCCCTTCTCCACCTGGACGGTTTGCTCGGCATCGAGGAAGCCGGGGAGCGTGGCCTTGATCGTGTGCGTACCGGGCTCGACGTACGTATAGCCGGACGTCGACGCGTCCCTGCCCCGGACCTCCCCGCCGATCGTCATCAGCGCGCCCGGATGGCTCAAGGCGAAGTCGATCTGCCCCACCTCGCGCCGGGCTCTCTCAAGGCCGTCCGTGTAACGGCGCCGCTGCGCGGCCGTTCCCACCCCGGGATCCTTCAGGCATCTATCGATGGCCATCGCGGCGTCGACGTGCCGCCGGAGGGCGAGCAGCGCCATTCCCCATTCGCAGCGGGCCCTGCCGCCTGCGCCGAGCTTGTACGCGAGGTAATAGGCCTCTTCTGCCTGCTCCCATCTTCCCTGGTCGCGGGCGACGTCTCCCACGCGGATCAGCGCCTCGACATCGACGTCGGGCTTGCCCTCCGCCTTCGCCGGAGGCCCGCCATCGTCGGGCCGAGGTGGGTCGGCGCGGCTTGGCTCGGCGACAGCCAGGCTTGCAGCAAGAAACAACAGCGCCGCGACGCAAGATGGCGTGATCCGAGCCTGCGACAAGCACTCTCGAAGGATGCACATACCGCGTGGCTCACGTCGCGCCATCGAGGAAAGCTGCCGCCGCGCTGGCTTGCCCAGCACGGCGTCCTTTCATTTGTCGCCCATGGCACCCTGTCGTGGCACGGCGGTCAAGCGTCGGTCGCATCCATCGCGCGCCGCCTCTTCCGCGAGGCATTCCGCTCGAGCGTCCGGGATTCTCGGTGAAATGGCGAAATCGACCGTGGCGAACATGTCGCCGACGCTGAGGTCAACCCACGAGTCGTGGCCCTCTCGCGCAAGCCGCGCCGAATCGCCGATGCAGCGCGGCCCGCGGCGAGGTCTCTGCGATTCGCGGCGATATGGCTGCCGACGCTCCTGGTCAATCGCACGAAGACGCCGAACACGACCGGACCGAGCCAGGCAGCCGAAACGACACGTCGAGGCGACCGAGCGGAAGACCCCTGAGGCGCTCCCAAGCTCGCTCACGCGTGCATGCCCCGCGCGCGCTCGCGTGACGTTCGCCCAGAACAGGCGTTCGGTCCTGTCGCACGCCCCCGGAGCTCCACTCCCCCACACGGCGGGTGCTGCTCGCGCGCGTCGCGCTGGGCACAGACGAACGCTCAGCGGCGCGGCGTCAGGGCAGGCCGTCGAGCCTCAGACGCGATCTCCAAAACCGAGCCCCCCGGCGACCCAGGATGGCCACCGCTGGCACTGCACACCAGCTGACGGGAATCCGCTCAGCCAGGTGCGGACAAGGATTGGAGAACGATGCGTCGTAGAGAGAGAGACAGAGTGCGAAGGGGGGGACTTGAACCCCCACGGTGTTACCCGCTAGCACCTCAAGCTAGTGCGTCTGCCAATTCCGCCACCTTCGCGAGTGGGTCGCGGGACGGAACCTACCCAGCTGGCCAGGGAAGTCAAGCTAATCCTCTCGAAGTCGTCACACGGCGGCCCCGCGCGCTGCCCAGCGCGGTGTGCCGGCCTGGCGGCCTCGGCAAGCAGCCTGCCGCAGCGGTCGCGGCGAGGCACGAGCGCGCGACCGCTGCGCGAGCGAGCCCCCCGCGCCGCCCTTCGAACGCTGAGCGGGCCCCCGCGCCGCCGCTCCCGTCAGCGGACGAGCGCGTCGACGATCTCGCGGATCTCGAACGGCTTGCGCACCCACGACACCCCGGAGTTCGCCGGGAGGGGAGCCGCGACGGCGCTGCCGGACATCACCACGAGCCGCACGTCGGGGTTGGCGCTGCGCACCGCGGAGACGGTGCCGAGGACGTCCTGCGCGATCGGCGAGATGTCGAGCAGCGCCGCCTGGAACGGGCCGGACGCGAGCGCGCCCGGGAGCTCCACCGCGCTCTGGACGCTGACGATGCTCGCCCCGCGCGCCGTGAGCGCCGTGTCGAGCAGATCCACCACCGCGTCGTCGTCCTCGACCACCAGGATCCTCACGCCCTCGAGGACCGCGCCGGGAAGCGGCGACGTCGTGCTGCGCGGCGCAGACGGCGCCTCCTCGGCCTCCGCCTCCCTGGCCTCCACGTCGTCACCCGACGAGCCGCCCGCAGGCGCGGGCGCGGAGCCCTCGATCGGCCAGCGCAGCTCGAAGCGGGCGCCCTCGTCCGATGGGACGAGCGCGAGCGCGCCGCCAGCAGAGCTCGCCAGCGCCGCAGAGTGGCGCAGGCCGATGCCCGCCCCACCCGGACGCGTCGACACGCCGGAGCTCAGCAGCGTCGCGCGGCGCGACGGCGGCACCCCAGGCCCCTGATCCGCGACCCCGACGATCACCGCCGCGCCGTCCAGCCTGGCATCCACGCGCACGGCAGAGCCGCGCGGCGAGAGCGCGACCGCGTTGAGCAAGAGGTTCGTCAAGATCTGCACCACCGCGGCGCCGTTGCTCACGCAAGCCCGCGCGACGTCGGGATCGATCTCGGCGCGGAGCGCGATCGACGAGCGGCGCGCCTCGGGCTCGAGCCCGGTCACCGCGTCGTCGATGACATCGGCGAGCAGCCGCGTCGGCTCGCCCAGCGGCGTCGACGCGACCTCGCCGTCGCCGGCCGGACGCCCCGCGGCGTCCGCGCCGATCGCCCGCCGGATCAGGCGGCGGGCGTCGCGCGCCCGCGACACGGCGACGCCGAGCGCGCGGCTCAGCTCAGCGCCGTGCTCGGCCTGGGCCCGCTCGATGCAGCCCACGATCACCGTCAGCGCATTGGAGACCTCGTGCAGCGCGACCGCGAGCTCCTGCGCCGACGGAAGGGACGCGCTCGCGCGCTCCTCGTCGGTACGCTGCCCCGATTCGCCGCGCAGAGGTGGCGCGAGGGTCAGGCCATCCTCTGTTGAAGGCTCCGATGTCCCACCGCGCGTCGGCTGCGCCACGGGCGCTAGCCTATCTCGCTCCGCGCTGAGCTGGTACCGCCCTTTTTCGCTCCGACTTCACCTGGACGTCGATGGGGGGAGCGGCAGGACGTAGGAGCCGTCGGGCTCCGACCGGGTCTCGCCGATCTGGATGACCCCCGTGACCGTCCCCTGCGCGGTCTTCCTCTCGACCGGCAGCCAGGCCACGACCGCGGCGTCGCCGAGCCGGTCGCCCGACGCGTCGCGGACCACGCCCTGGAGCACGGCCGGGTACGACGTGGCGAGCTCCAGGTCGATGACCGCGGCGTCGGTCGGGGGGACCACCAGGCGCGGCAGCACGAGCCACGGGTAGGCGGAGCCCGGCGTCGGCCGGACCGAGAAGTCGAACTCCCCGGGGTCGGCGCCGATGGAGAACGCGCCGTTGCGCAGGACCCCGGACGCCTGCCGGGGCAGCGGCGGCTCCGGGTTGAGCACCTGGTTGAGGTAGTTCGTGACCTCGCCGAGGGAGGGGACCGCGACCACGCTCGCGCCGTCCATCCACTCGCCCGTGGGCCCCTGGACGCGGCCGCGCAGCGTCCCGGCCTCGGGGATGAGGATCGACTGGCCGCAGTAGCAGTCGTCGCCGGCGGCGAACCTGAGCGACTGCCTGGCCCTCGCCTTGGTGGTGTCGTTGATCGGCTGCGCGAAGACGACGTACTCGCCGGGCGGGAGGTCGGCCCGGAAGAGGCCGCTCGAGTCGGTCTCGGTGTCCAGCTTGTAGGCGGCGGTGGGGGCCTGGTCGATGTTCGCGCTCTGGATGCGGACGGCGGAGAGCACCGGGTTGCCGTTCGCGTCGAGCGTCCGGCCCTCCACGCGGCGCGCCGCCGCGTCGAGCTGGAGCAGCGAGAGGGTCAGGTTCGCCGTGGACCCGTGGAGCGCGACCGCGGCGAGCTCCCAGTAAACCGTGGGCCGCGGCTCGCCGTCCTTGGGTCGCAGGCGGATGAGCGGGCTCTTCTCCTTGTCGGTCCAGTAGAACTTCACGCTGAACTCGACCCGCGACGCGGTCCCCGGCGGGCTGGGCTCGCCTTGCTCGAGGACGCCGACCTGCGAGATGACGCTGCCGGTCAGCGGGTCGACGACGTCGAGCTTCCACCCGTCGACGCTCAGGCCCGCCGGCACCTGCAGGCTGCCTTGAAGCACGGCGGGAGCCTCGGCGTTGATGCCGAGCGTCCACGGCTCGGGCACCTGCTGGTTCGGCAGGAAGATGGGCGGGGGGAGGTCGTCGCGGCAGCGGCTGTGCGGCTGCGGTACCAGGTAGAGGTGATAGCTCCCGGCGGGGACCGCGAGCCGGAATCGGTGGCCGTCGGAGCCGTTCGGCTCCGAGACCGCCGCGTAGCTCTGGGCGGGCAAGCCCAGCAGGGGCGCGATGCGCCGGAGCTCGGCCTTCACCGGGAAGTCCCCGCCGGTGAGGTCGCCGCAGTAGGAGCCGCCGAGGCGCAAGGTGACCGTGACGCTCACGGGCGGAGGGACCGTGAGATCGAGGGAATGCACCTGCCCGCCGGCATCGTCCGGGGGGAAGCTGCTGCCGGCGTCGAGATCGAGGAGGTGAGAGACCTCGGCGCTCACCTCGCGCGAGACGCGCGGCCGGATCTCCAGGAGGAGCCCGTCGAGGTGCGCGCTGGTCGAGACGCACGCGCGGTGCCCGTCGACCTCCGCGCAGGTCGCCCCCGGGCCACACTCGACCGACCGGTCGCAGGCGTTGGTGGGGCTGGAGTCCGCAGCCTCGAGGGGGATGCTGCACGCCGCCGAGGCCGGCAGGCAGGCGAACAGCAGGGCGCGCACGGCGGGTCGCGAGCTCACGGCGCCCTCCTCGCCGAGCGCGCGACGCGCTCGGCGCCGAGCGCGCGCGGTGTCGGCGCCGTGGGAGCGCGCGGCGGCGCCGAGAGGACGCTGGCGACCGGAAGCCGCCGAGCCGAGGAGAGGAACGCGCGCGGCCCGAACGGGTCCGCACCCGAGCAGGCGCAGGGAAAAATCACGTTGGAAAGAGAAGGCGATGTTCGTGCCAACGCGCCGCCGGCGTTCCGGGCAGCGCGAGGCGTGCGCGCTGTCCGCTGGGCAGCGCGAGGCGTGCCTCCTGCCAGCGGGGCGGCGCGCAACGGGCGGCGAGGCCGTGACAGCGCTGTCGCGTTGAGACGGACGCACCGAGGTGACCAGGCCGCAAACGTCGCAGCGGGGTGAAGCGTGGGCGTGCACACGGGAGACCTCGGGTGGACGGGGTGCAACAGGGGCCAGGCCGGCGCGGGGCGCGCGGTCGAGCGCAGAGGAGATGTCGTCGAAGGCGGCAGCGCGGCGGCTGCATCGACGCCTACGTGCCGGCGCGGAAGCGCGAGCTGCCCGTGTCGACCCGCCGGAGTGAAGGCACCGTACCGGGCTGCCATCGCGCTTCGGCGTACTCCATCCGCGTCGCGAGGCGTACGAGATCGGCGATCTCCGGGTGCGCCGCGCACGCGGCGGCGAGCCCCTCGGGGTTGGAGAGCGGGACCGAGAGCTCGAGGCCGCGCTCCTTGATCGTCGCGCGCACCGCGGTGGCGAGGTTGCCCGCGGCGAAGAGGCCGGCGCGGCGCATCGCGGTGCGGGTCGTCTTGACGGCCGCCTCGTAGGTCATCTTGCTGGCGCTGTCGCAGATCTCGCGGAGGCGGCGCTCGGCGCGCGGAGGGATGAGCTGCCAGAGGTTCTGCTCCAGCCGCACCACGGCCGGGTTGCCGCGCGTGCTGTGCGCGGTCGCCTCCAGCGGGCCGAAGGCGGCGACGACCGCGGAGAGGAGCGTGCGGAGCTCGTCCTCGGCGCTGGTGTTCACGAGGACGTAGTCGGGCATGGCGCCGGCCAGGTGAGCGCCGAGCAGGTAGCGCAGCTCGGGGCTATCCTCGCGGATCTCGCCGCGCAGGAGCACGGCCGGCGGGTTGACCCGGATGACCTGGCCCTCGGGCGACGGCGGCGCAGGCGACGGCGCGCGCTGGTGGAAGAGCGCGGTGCGCAGGAGACCCAGGTGACCGGCCACGGCGCCATAGAGCTCCCCGAGCACGGTCGGCGACGTCGGCTGGACTCGCTCGGAGGCGACGAGCCCGGACTGGGTCGCGTCGCGGCGGTAGAGGCCGGTCTCCCAGACGAGCGCGAGCGCCTCGTTGACCGGCGACTCCAGGTCGCGGAAGAGCAGGGCGCTCACGAGCTCCGGCGCGTCGCGCTGCGCGGCGAGGAGCGGGGGCAGGACGGCGCCCTCGCCGCGCCGGTCGGACGGCTCGTCGCCCTCGAAGGCGCGCAGCACGTGCTCGATGGCGCGGGCGTAGGTCATGTTCTTGTCGGCGATCGCGGCCGCCTGGAGGCGCTCGAGGGCGCCCCGATCGCCGAGCCGCAGGTGGGCCTGCATCCGGCGGACCGCCAGCGCCTCGCGGGAGCGATCGTCGCGCGGGGCGAAGCTCTTCATGAGCCGCTCGCCCGCCTCGTACGAGCCGGCGGCGAGCTCGCGGAAGAGCGAGGCCTCCTCGAAGCTCTCGGCCGCAGACGGCGGCCACGTCGTGAGGAGCCGCGTCGCGGAGGAGGGCGGCTGGAGCGACGCCGGGACGGAGACCGGCGGCGAGGCGTGCTGCGCGCCCGCGCCGGCGCGGCCCGGGGCGGCGCCGCTGCGCGCGACGTTGCCCTCCGCGGCCCCGGAGGGCGACGCCCCCGCGGGCGGGGCGACCGCCGGCCCCTCGAGCAGGTCGTCGTCCGACAGCGCGGGAGCGCTGGCCTGCGATGCGTCGGCGGCGATCAGCGACTCGTCGAGCGGGTCGTTGAGCTCGACCAGATCGATGTTCGGATTGCCGGAAGCCGGCGCGACGCCGCTCGACGGCGCGCGGCTGCTCGCGGGCGCGCTGGCGCTCGACGGCGCGCGGCTGCTCGCGGGCGCGGCGCCGCTCGACGGCGCGCGGCTGCTCGCGGGCGCGCTGGCGCTCGACGGCGCGCGGCTGCTCGCGGGCGCGACGCCGGTCGACGACGCGCGGCTGCTCGCGGGCGCGCTGGCGCTCGACGGCGCGCGGCTGCTCGCGGGCGCGGCGCCGCCGGCCGATGGGGATGGGCCGCCGGGCTGCGCCTCGGGCGCCGCCGGGGCAGGCTCCAGGGCGGCGGCCCGGGCCGCTGAGGCGTGAGGGACCTCCTCGGGCGGCAAGGTCGCCCGCTCGCTGGCCAGCTCGGCGTTCAGCTCGGCGATCTTCAACCCGAGCGAGCGATCCGAGCCCGCCAGCACCGTGGCCTGCGAGAGGATCTGCGCTGCGCGGTCCGGATCGCTCGACGCGTGCAGGCGCGCGAGCTGCATCAGCGCGCGCGCCCGGTCGATCCCCGAGCTCTGCGCGACGAGCTCTTCGAGGGCCTTGCGGGCGGCCTCGGGCTCGCCCCGGGAAGCCGTGAGCTCCAGCTGGCGCCGCAGCGCCAGCGCGCGCGTCTCCGGCTCCGCCGCGGCCTCCTCGAGCAGGCGCGCCGCCGTCTCGAGCTCGCCGGCGTTCTGCGCGGTCTCGGCGGCGGCGAGCGCGACGCGGCCGCGCGCGCGCATGCCCTGGAGATCGCCGCCGAGCGCGCGCTCGAACAGCGGGAGGGCGGCGGAGAAGTTCCGCTTCAGCGCGAGGCGCTCCGCCATGCCGAGCGCGACCAGCGTGCTCGGGCCGACCTCGGCGTGGCGCCGGGTCAGCTCGCGCATGCCCGCGCCGTGGCCCTGGATGACGTCGAGCGTCTCGGCCAGGAGAAACGCGTGCAGATCGACGTGCGCCGGGCGCAGGCGCGGCGCGATGCGGCCGAGCTCCTCGACCGCGGCCTGCGCGTCGCGCGGCGTCCCGGTCCCGCGCAGGCGATACTCGATGCGGCGCGCCTCGAGGACGGCGTCGGGCGAGTCCGGGGCGAGCTTCATGGCCCGGCGAGCGCGCTCGAGGGCCGTGGCGTCGTCGCCGAGCATCGAGGTGGCGCGGGCCGCCTCGACGAGCAGCTGCGCGCGCCGCTCGGGGGCGTCGCGCGACGCGCTGGCGAGCTGATCGAGCGCCGCGGCGAGCGCGTGGCCGTCGCCCTCCCGGCGGGCGATCTCGACGCGGAGCTCGATCACGGCCTCGCGCGGCGCGATGCGCGCGACGCTCTCCAGGGTGTCCTTCGCGGACTCGACGTCCCCGCCGCCGAGGTAGCTGCTGCACGCGCGGAGGTTGTACTCGGCCCGCTCGTCGGTGGTCGTCGCGAGATCGCCCAGCCTGCACCAGAGCGGGGCGGCGCGGAGCGGCGTCCCGAGCCGCTCGTAGATGTCCGCGAGGAACCGGAGCGCGCTCACGTCGTCCGGCGACGCCGCGAGCAGGGCCTCGAGCTCGGCGCACGCCTCGTCGAGCAGGCCGAGGCGCTGCTCGAGCAGGGCAGCGCGCCGGAGCCGCAGCGCCCGCCGCGTGTCCGGCAGCGGGGCCGCCTCGATGCGGCGCGCGAGGAGGGCGGCGACGGCGGCGTGATCGCCGCGATCGCTCGCGTCCTGCTCGACGACCTCGAGGGCGTGCAGGTCGGTGAGGTCCAGCCGGGCGATCGCCTCGTAGAGCGCCACCGCGGTGCCGCGATCGCCGAGCTCCTGGGCGAGCGGCGCGAGCTCGCGCAGCACGAGCAGCCGCTCCTCGTCGCTGGAGGCGGCGCCCTGGAGGCGCGTGAGCACGTCGAAGAGCTGCCGGCGATCGTCGCCGCGCCGGGCGAGCCGGATGAGCTCGTCGAGGTGCGCCTTGTCGAACGGGGTCTTCTGCGCGGCCTCGAGGAGGAGCTCCAGCGCGCCGTGGAGATCGCCGCCCGCGGCGAGGATGCCGGCGAGCTCGCGCGTCATCTCGAGGCGGGCGGCGCCCGTCACGTCCACGCGCGAGAGCTCGGTCTGGAGGAGCGCCTCGAGATCGCCGCCGCGCTCCTCGGCCGCGTACAGCCGCCGCAGCTGGGCGACGATCCCGGCGCGCGCCTCGCCCTGGAGCTGGCCGCCGGCGAGCGCCCGCTCGAGGGCGACGATGGCCTCGGCGCGCTGGCCCTCGCGCTCGTGCTTGTCGGCGAGGTGCAGCAGCGCCTCGAGGCGCCGCGCGACCGGCAGGGCGTCGTCCAGAGCGCGCTTCAGCGCCTCGTCGCCGCTGGCCTCGACCGCCGCCTCCGCCTCGTAGGCGAGCACGTCGTCCTCGGGCGCGCGGCGGGCCGCCTCCACGAGCAGCGCCGCCGCGACCGGCGGCACGTTCAGCGCGCCGGCGAGCTTGCTCGCCCACCGGAGCAGGCCGGGGCCGACGCTCGAGTGCGGCCGCATCGCGGCGGCGTACACCGCCGCGATGAGGTGCGACGCCGGCTCGGTCTGCCGGGCGAGCTGGCCGACGATGTCGAGCAGCGTCTGGAACTCGTCGACGTCGCCGTCGGCGAGCATCGCGCGCTCGATCGCGGCGAGCGCGAGCGCGGGGGAGTCGAGGACCTCGACGGCGATGCGCGCCATCGCGAGCCCCGCGCGAGCGCCGTCGGGCCCATCGAGCTTCGCGATGCTGGCCTTGACCGCGCGGTCGAAGCGGATGGCCTCGACCTCCGGCTGCCCGGTGGACGCGACGAGGTCGCGGATCGCCGCGCCCACGTCCTCGACGATCGCCGGATCCGGGCGCACGATCATCGCGCGGAGCAGGATGTCGAGGCGCAGCCGGAGGCCCTCCTCCGTGCGGCCGGTGAGGGCCGCGGCGCGCTTCAGCCACGCGTTGCGCGACGCCGGATCGGCGGTCGCCGCCACCCGCTCGAGCGCGCGCACGGCCTCCGAGGGCTCGCCGGCGTGCTCGGCGAGCCGCGCGAGCAGCACGTACGACGTGCCCTCGGTGGGGACCGCCTCGAAGCTGGCCACGGCGTGCGAGAGCGCGAGCTCGAAGGCGCCGCGCCGCTCGAGCTGCCGCGCGGCGCGGTAATGGGCGGCGCGGCGGCCGTAGCAGCCCAGGGCCGCGTCGGCGAGCAGCCGGTAGGTCTTGTCGAGGACGTCGACGCCGCCGTCGGCGTCCGCCGACTTCTCGACGAGCGCGACGGCGTCGGCGCGGAGCGGATCCAGCTCGATCGCGCTCGCCGCCGCGGCGAGCGCCCGCTCGGGCAAGCCGTGCTCGTGCGCGAGGTTGGCGGCCTCGATCAGCAGGTTGGCGCGCCGGCGCCGCTCGGGTCCGACGTCGCCCGACCACCTGCTCTCCTCCGCGGCGGGCTGCGCTCCCCCGTCGCCCCGCGCCTGGGCGGCCCGGGCGACGATCGCGTCGAGCGCGGCCTCGACGCCCGCGAACTCGCACATGTCGCGCGCGTAGCGCTCGGTCCCGCCGCTCGGCGCGATCTCGCTCGCCCGGAACAAGGCGGACTCGGCGCCGCGATGATCCTCCGCCAGGTCCCAGAGCAGGCTCCCGAGCTCGCGCCACGCGGCCGCCGCCTCCTCCGCGGCGTCGCCGCCCTGCGCGGTGAACGCCCGGGCCTTCGCGTCGGCCAGCGCGATGGCGCCGTCGGAGCTCAGCCCCTTGCCGAGCGGCGATGTTTCGATGCGCTGCACCCGCGCGAGGACCTCCTGGGGGTCGGTCTCCGCCGCGGCGGCGCGCGCGAGCTCCTGCGCCGCCCCGTCGGGGTCGCCGCCGTCGAGGCGACAGTCGGCGAGCATGAACATGAGCTCCGCGGCGTGCGACGCCGTCATCTCCACGGCCAGCCACCGCTCGAGCACGGTCACGGCGAGGTGCGGATCGCCGGCGCGGCGCGCGAGCTCCAAGAGCCGCTCGCGCAGGAGCGGGTTCTGCGGGCCGAAGACGTCGAGCGATCGGCGCGCGAGCGCCGTGCCGCGCTCGGGGTCGAGGTCGTAGAGTGCGTGCAGCGCGCTCGCCAGCGGGGCCGCCATCTCGCCGAGCGGCTTCGGCTGCGCCAGGATCCACGCGAGCGCGTCCGAGAGCCGGGCCGCGTCGCCGGCGACCGCGGCGCGGCGGATGAGCTCCGTGGTCGCCTGGGGGGACCCGGGCCGGAGCGCGAGCCACCGCTGGGTCCACGCGAGCGCGAGCGGCAGCTCTCCGAGCGCCTCCAGCGCCCTCGCGAGGCCGTCGCAGAGCGCGCCGCGCGGGAACACCGTGGTGATGGAGCGCTCGATCGCGGCGGCGACCGCGCGGTCGACCTCGAACGGCGGCGCCTCGCCCGCCTCGGCGGCGGCGGAGAGCTCCGCCGTGAGGATCGACGCGAGCGTGGCCACGGCGCGCGTGCTCGACGGATCGGCCTCGCAGGCGAGCACCGCGACCTCGCGCGCGAGCGCCGCGGCGCGCTCCCGCTCGTAGAGCGCCGCGGCGACCGCGAGCAGCACCGCGCGCAGCGCTGGCCAGACCGGCGCGGCGAGCTGCACGATCGCGTCGGCGCGCTCCCGCAGGCGCCCGGCCCGCGTGGCCAGCACGAGCGCAGCGCTGGCGGCGCCGCGGTGCCCCGGCGCCTCGCCGAGCAGCGGCGACACCTCGTCGAGCGCGCGGGCGTCCTGGCCCTGCCGCCGGGCGATCGCCGACAGGAGGAGCCGGGCGCGCACCAGGTCGACCCGCGTCAGCGCGGACGCGCGGATCGCCTCGGACCTCACCGAGCGCACGCCGTCGCCCTCCGAGGACGGCGGCCGCGCCGCCTCGGCCAGCCGCGCGCGCAGCAGGGCGTCGAGCGCGGCGCCGCCCCCGGTCCGCCGGCTCAGCCGATCGAGCGCCAGGAGGCAGCCGCGGTCGGTCGGCAGCGCCCGCGCGAGCCCCACGAGCGCCTCCTCGTAGGCGGCGCGCTCGTCCGGGCGGCCGCGGTAGATCACGACGAGCCGGCGGAGCGCGTCGATCCGCCCCTCGGCCGTGTCCGCGCCGCGGAGCGCGCGCTGCGCCGCGGCGAGCGCCTCGTCCTGCGCCTTGAGCCGCTCCGCGATCCGCTGGAGCCCCGCCGCGGCGCGCTCGGGGTCGCCGCCGACGCGCTTCAGCGCCTCGAACGCCCACCGCGCGAGGCCGGGGTCGCCGATCTTCTCCTCCGCGAGGCGCGCGAGCTCCGAGAGCGCGTCGATGCGCGCCGCCGCGTCGTCCCTCGCCCTCGCGTCCGAGCCCTCGCCGATGCGGATGAGCGCCTCGACGAGGGGCGCCATGTCGTGCAGGGTCGCCGCGTGCTCGCGGAGCGCGGAGCGCGCCGCCGCGTCGCTGGAGTCGCTCGCCGCGGCCTCGATCCAGGCCTCGACGGCGCGATCGGGGCTCGCGAGCGGGCCGGCGTAGAGCCGCGCGAGCGCCGCGTACGCCTCGGCCCTCGGCGCCCCGGCCCGCTGCTCGGCCCTGATCTCGAGCCGCGCGGCCACGAGCTCGTAGAGCCCTGCCTGCTCGAGCACCTCGTCGATCGCGCGGGCGGCGTCGCCGTCGACCTCTCCGTCGAGGCCGGCGTCGAGCACGCAGCCGACCGCGCGCGCCCAGTCGCCCTCGCTCGTCGCGCCCTTGAGCCGGTGGCCGTGGACCTCCGTCGCGCGCTGCAGCGCGGCCTCGCCCTCGCCGCCGGACGCCCGCGCCGCGAGCGCTTCGGCGTGCGCCCGGAGCACCTCGTCGGCGGCGCCGTGCCGGCTGCGCACGAACAGCGCGGCGGCCATGGCCTTGGCCGCCGTGTCGTCGTGGGGGGCGATCTCGAAGGCGCGCAGGCGGTCCTCGAACGCCGCCTCCCGCTCGCGCGCGGCCTCGCGCCGCTTGGCCGCCTCCAGGTACGCCTTCGCCGCGGCGGTGGGGAACACCTCCTCCGACGCCCACGCGGCGATCGTGCCGAGCAGCTCGCTCGCCATCGCGTCGTCCGGGGCCAGCTCGCTCGCCTCTTCGAGCGCGTCGACCGCGCCCGCGACGTCGCTGGCGCGCGCCAGGAGCACGGCGATCTTGACCAGCATCCGCGCCGTCGCGCCGGGCGGCTGCGCGTCGTCGCGGAGGCCGCGCAGCGCCGCTGCGGCCAGGGCCGGCTCGCCCAGCCCGGCCAGCCAGCCGGCCAGCTCGCTCCTCATCGCGGCGTCGTCGCCCAGCGAGAGCGCCCTCCGGGCCAGCGCCGCCGCCCGGTCGAGCTCGACGCCGCGCGCGGCGAGGATCCTCGCGAGGGCGAGGGCCGCCTCGCGCTCTCCTTGCGCGTCGCCGGCGGCGCGGCGCTCGTCCACGCGCGCGCGCCAGTAGGCCTCCTCAGCGCGCGGGCCGCGGTGGCGCGACACCGGCGCGACGGCTCGGCTCCCTCCGATGAGCAGCTGCCCCGCGGAGGCGGGCCCCGCTGGCTCCATCAGCTCCGGCGAATGCAGCGACCTCCGCGCGCCCGACGCTGATGCTGCCCGTTCCGGAGGTGAAGAGCTCATTTCGGCGACCCGCTTCGGGTATGCTGAACCCGATCAGCCTAACAGAACGACCGCGGTACAAGGCCAATCTTCCGGTGCGATCTCGCGCCTTACCTCAGCGTCACCGCGAACGGTAACACCGTGAGCGCCCGCTCTCCGGCCAGGAGCGGCGCCATGGAGGCGGCGAAGGTCCCGATCTCCGGCGCGACGCCGAGCCACTCGGGCAGCAGGGCGCCCGCCATCGCCTCCCGCGCGCGCTCCCTCAGCGCGGCGCGGTCCGGGGCCCGCGCGGCGCTCTCGCCGGTCTCGTCGCGGGCGGCCAGGAGCTCGATCAGGCCTCCATCGTCCTGCTCGATCTCGACCGGCGCGTCCTCGGGCAGCTTCGCCAGCTCGCGCGCGAGCGCGATCGCCCGCTCCAGCCCGCCGAGCTCATCGACGAGCGATCGCTCGTGGGCCTCGACCCCGCCGAAGATCCGCCCCTCCGCGGACGGCGCGATCGACTCCAGCGGGAGGTTCCGGCCCGCCGTGATGCGCTTCAGGAACAGATCGTAGACCGCCTCCATGCTGGCGAGCACGCGGGCGCGGGTGGGCTCGTCCCAGGGCGTGAGCGCCGACATGTACGCGGCGCGCGCCGCCCGCGTCGGATCCGGGTTGGCCGCGACGGTCTCCGCGTTGATCCCGATGTCCGCGAGCGCCTTCCCCACGGCGAACTTGCCGCCCACGACGCCGATCGAGCCGATGATGCTCGTCGGCTCGGCGAGGATCTTGGTGCCGGCGCAGGCGAGGTAGTAGCCGCCGCTCGCCGCCATGCCGCCGATCGAGACGACCAGCGGCTTCTCCTCCCGCAGCCGCATCAGCTTCTGCCAGAGCAGATCCGACGCCAGCGCGGACCCGCCGGGCGAATCGATCCGGAGCACGACCGCCTTCGCGCTCGTGTCCTTGGTCAGGCGCGTGATGATCCGCCCGAGCTCGCGCTCGCCGATCCCGTCCGACGAGCCGAGCGGCATCCCGCTGGCGGTCATGGTGATGCCGCCGATCGCCGGCACCACCGCCACGTGCGGCGTGCCCAGCGTGCTCGCCCCCGAGATCGAGCGGAACACGTCCACGAGGCTCCGCGAGAGGCTCGCGTCGCGCGGGGCGCCGCCGAACCGCGGCACGGAGAGCTCGGTGCCGGCGAGCTTCTTCGCGTCCTCGATCGCGGCCTCGACGTCGCCGAGCTCGTCCACGAGCCCCCTCGCCTTCGCCTCCTCCGGAGCGAACGGGCCGTCCTCGACGGCCTCCCGGAGCTCCGGCTTGCCGCGCCCCTCCACGATGCCCGAGAGCCACGCCTCGCGGAGCCCGCTGAGCGCCGACTGGAGCGACTCACGCGCCTCGGGGCTCGCCCCTTCGCGCGTGAACGGCTCGCTCGCGCCCTTGAACTTCCCCACCTGGAGGAAGTCGACGTCCACGTTGAGCCTGTCGAGCAGCCCCTTCGCGAACATGAGCTGCGCCGCGATCCCCACCGTGTCGACCTGCCCGGCCGGGCTCAGCCAGAGCTTGCTGCAGGCGGCGGCCGCCAGCAGCATCGTCGCGTTGTTGTACTCGTCCGCGTGACACACGACCGGTCGCCCCGCCTTGCGGACGTCGCCGAGGATCCGGCCGATCTCGTGGGCGCGCGCGAACGCGAGGCGCGCGCTCCCGAGCCGCACGAGGAAGCCCTTCGCGCTCTCGGCCTCGGAGAGCGCCCGCAGCGACCGCACGAGCTGCGCATGGGTCCTGCCGCTCGGCGGGCCGAAGAGCGACGCCGACGCGCTCTCGGGGAGCCCGCGCGAGAGATCGATCTCGACGACCGCCGGCTCGTCGAGGCGCCCTGCGGGCGGGGCCGGCAGCGGCGCGGCCCGCTCCCTCCCGGTGCACCCCGCCATCGATGCCGCCGCCGCGAGGGCCCCCGCACCGAGCCACCGCATCCGTCGAGCTCGGCGCTTACTCATGCTTGATCCCGGGCAGATCGGAGGTGTCGATCACAGGCGCCGTCGTGCTCGGCGCGGCGGCCGGCGGCGGGTGAACGCCGGGGAGATCGCTCGTATCGATCGTCCCCCCCGGGGCGACGTAGTCGTCCGGCACGCGGCCGTCGTCCGGCCCCGGCGCCCGGCGACCGCGCCCCGGCGCGGCCGACGAGCTCGGGCCGGGAGCGCCCGGCGCGGCCGACGAGCTCGAGCCGGGAGCGCCCGCCGCGGAGCCCTCCGGGCGCGCGCTCGAGGCCGGCTCGACGCCGCCCCTCGGCTTGTCCTGCTCGTCCGGCGCCTTCTCGACGCGGTCGATGAAGGCCCGGAGCGGGCGCGCGAGCAGGTGCGGCGGGCTCATGGCGAGCAGGCGGTCGCTCTCGACGCGCGCGGCCGCGAGATCGCCGGACCGCGCGAGCGCATAAACGAGGAGCGCCCGCGCCCGCCCGGGGATCTGCTCGACGCTCGCCGCCGCCCGGAGCCGCTTGACGACCGTGGCCCAGCTCGGCTGAGCCTCCGCGAGATCGAGCGCGGCCAGCGTGAGGGAGTTCTCGGGTTGCGCGCTCTCGGCCGAGATCGACGCGACGAGCTGCCGCGCCGCGGCGAGGTCCCCCTGCACGCGGAGCAGATCGATCGCGGCGCGGCTCACCTCGGCGTCCGTCGGCGCGACGCGCCGCGCGTGATCGACCGCCTTGCGGGCGCGGTCGATCGCGCTCTTGAGCTCGTGCCGCATCGTGTCCAGATCCGGATCGTCCTCGGCGAGCAGCTGCAGCCGCAGCCACCGCATGTCCGCGTTCACCGTCTCGACCCGGGCCAGCGCCGCGGCGACGCGCGGATCGTCCTCGGCGAGCGCGCTCGCCTTGACGAGCTTGTCCCTCGCGGTCTCGAGATCTCCCTCGGTCAGGCTCCGCTCGCCGTCGGCGAGCAGGGTCGCGACGCGATCGTCGCTCGTCGCCGGACGGGCCTGGACGGCCGGCTTGAGGTACCTCGGCCCGAGCGTCGCGACGCTCACCACCGCGAGGCCGACGACGACGAGCCCGACGATCCACCGCGCGATCCCGGTCCTCTTCATCGGCAGCGAGGTGATCCGCGTGTCGCCGTCGCCGTCGTCGGCGTAGGAGGGCCCGCCGTCGGGGTCGGCGGACGACACCAGCGGCATCGCCCCCGCCCTCCGCCCCACGCGATCCTCGGCCGGCGCGCGCGGCGCCCCGCGCCTCGCCACGGGGCCCTCGTCTCCATGGCCGTCGGCCGAGGCAGGAGCGGCCGCGCGCTCGGCGCGCGGCGGCGGCGCGCTGTTCGGGATCCGGAGCGGGCCGACCCCGGCGGCCCGCCCCTGCCCGTCACCGCCGGCTTCGGCCCCCGGCTTGACGCTGCGCGCCTCGGCGACCCCGGCGCCGCGGAGCGTCCGCGGCTCTTGCCGGCGCGCGGGGTGCGCGTCCGGCAGCGGCGGCGCCTCTTCCGGCGGCACCACGACCCCGGGCAGCGCGCTCGGCTTGAGCATCGCCCGCGCCGGAGCGCTGGCCTCGGGCTCGAAGGCCGCGGGCAGCGTCGCCCGGCGCGGCGAGGGGCGCTCCTTGGCGGACTGGACCTCCCGCACGTCGCGCACCACCGTCTCGTCGTCGTGGATCGACCCGGGACCCGCCTCCGCGCTGGGCTCTGCGCGCGGGAGCGGGATCGCGACCGAGCCGTCGGTCTGCATCGGCGCCGGGCCGCCGAGCCCCGGGGGCGTCAGCGACCTCGAGCGGCTGGGCATCGGCGACGGCCCGCCGATGCCCAGCGCGGTCCCGGCCATGACCATGCTCCCCGGGCCCTTGAAGAACGGCTCCAGCTCCGCGATGGAACCGAGCCGCCGCGGCCGCGCGTTCCCGCGCGAGATCACGTCGTCGCGGGTGACGTGGCCCTGAGCGATCGCCGCCTGGAGCTCCCGGAGCATCCTGAACTCGAGCTCCCGGCCGCCGAGGGTGCGCACCAGCCACTTCTCGGGGAGGGCGCCGTCGGTGCGGCGCACCTTGAACTGGTAGCCGCAGTTCGTGCACTTGACCGTCGTACCGCGCTCCGACACGAGCGCGTCGTCGAACTCGTACTCGGTGCTGCAACGCTCGCAGGTGACATCCATCGGCTCGACCGGTCCCCGTGTCCTCGCGAACGGCTGGCCCACAGGCGCGAGCCTGCCGGGATTCCTCATTCGGAGGTGGCCGCCCGGAACTCGGCGGAACGGTAGCACGGGTTCCCCTGCGTGCCCCAAGCGGTCCGCGCCGCGCCGCGCCATCCTGTCCGGCCGCCGCGAGCCGCCCGCCGCGGCCACCCGCCGCGAGCCGGCCGCCGCGGCCACCCGCCGCGAGCCGGCTGCGCGAGCCACCCGCCTCGGCTTCACGCCGCGAGCCAGCCTCCGCCGGGCGCGGCGCATCCGCCGCGAACCGCCGCGCGCGCGGGCCACATCCCGACGTGAACGCGGCTTCACGGCGCGCGCGCGGGCCGCCGAAATGCGCCGCGTCTCGCTGGGCTTGTTCGGGGCATGTCGCTTGCTACGCTCGTCCGGTCGCGACCGTCACGCGCGAGGGCGCCGCCCCTCGACGCCGGGCGGCCGAATGCCTTCGGGAGACGGTGAATGAAGCGACTTACTCTGCTGGGTCTCGCGAGCGTGCTGGCGCCCCTCCTCGCGGGTTGCCCCATCTACGATGACGCCGACAGCCACTTCTGTGATGCAGAGGACTGCGGGCCCGGCATCCCGAACTCGAACGGCTGTGACGAGCCGGCCGACTGCGGGATCAACGAGACCTGCGGCGAGGACAACGAATGTCACGTCGGCGACTGCACCGCCTGGGGGTGTAGCGACGGCTTCGAGTGCGTCGTCGACGACGATCACACCGCCTCGTGCGTCGCGACCGGCTCGACCGGGCAGGGCGGCGGCGGCGGCGGCAGCGACGCGGTGTACTGCGGCAACCCCGACGACTGCGCCGAGGGCGAGACCTGCGCGCCGGACGGCACCTGCCAGCCGGGCAGCTGCGATCAGGTCCTCCCGAGCGGCGAGCGCCTCGGGTGCATCCACGGCTATGTCTGCGAGGGCGCCGGCGACGACGCGACCTGCGTCCCGGCGACCCCGGCCGCGTGCGGCGCCGACGCCGACTGCGCCAGCCTCGGCGCCGGCTACCTCTGCGTGAGCGGCATCTGCACCGCGCCCCAGGACCAGTGCATCGACCAGACCCAGTGTCCGGTCAACGACAAGTGCGTCGAGGGCAAATGCACGCCCGCCTGCAGCGAGGACGCGGACTGCCCCAGCAGCTACCGCTGCGACACAACCCTCGGCATCTGCTCCCAGCCTGCGCAGCCCTGCGTCATCACCGACGACTGCGGCGGCCCCTCTGCCGTCTGCGTCGACGGCGCCTGCGTCCCGAGGAGCGACGGCGAAGACTGCCCCGAGGGCGACGTCCGGGTCGAGAACGGCTGCATCCCGAATCAGTCGAGCAACTTCGTGTGCGGCGAGGATGGGGCGCAGGACGTCTGCGCGCCGGGGTCGCTCTGCCTGCACCACAGCTGCTACATCTCGTGCGGCCCGTCGAACCCGAACGCCTGCGACAACCAGTCGCCCTCGCTGAGCGAGTGCAGGACCGTGACGACGTTCTCCGGCGTGCACCAGGTGTGCGGGTCGAGCGAGAACCTCGGCGGCGAGTGCGATCCCGAGACGTCCTGCGCCGACGGCGGGATCTGCGTCGACGGCTTCTGCCGCTGACGCCGCGGCGCTCCCCCGCGTCACCCTCGCTCTCGGGCAGGGCGCCCGCGCGCCCTGCTCCCTCCGTGCGCAATATGCCCTTGGCATGCGCGCTGCCTCACGTCCCGCCGGTCACCGTTCCAACCAACGTGAATCCACGCTGAGGGATGCGCGATGCTCGCGCCCCGCACGCTGTGTGAACCGACGGAGCCACAATGAAGGCAACCGATCTCGTCAATTACATGGCCGACATGTTCCCCTACAGGAGAAGGAGCTCACTCGACTGGATCATCCCCGTCTCGGTCGGGCTCGGCCTCGGCGTCGCGGTGGGCGTCGGGGTCGGCGTCCTGGTCGCGCCGACGTCGGGTGACGAGGCGCGCCGCCGGCTGCGCGACAGCACCGGCCGGCTGCGCGAGCGCGCGGAGAAGGTCAAGGATCGCGCCCTGGGCGCCGCGCGGCGGGCCCAGGAAGAGATCCAGGAGAGCACCAGCGCGCCCCCCACGGGGGAGCGCTCGTTCGCCAACGACCTCGGCGTCCGCTGAGCGAGCCCCCAGCGCAGGGCGCGAAGGCGCCGCACCGTCCCAGCGCGGCGCGGCGCCTTCCATCATTTCCCGAACGCTTTCCGGCGGCCGAGCGACATCTGCGCAGCCGGAGCGGCACAAGCGATGCTTTTCCGAGAGCAGATGGATTGAGCGAGACACCTCGCGAAGCGCGTCACAGGGGTCCTCGGCGAATGATGTATTACCGGACGCTCACTGCATTCTTCCCAGGCCGCACGGAAGCCGCGGGCGCGCTTGGCCGCCTCCTCGCCCTGGGCGTCGCGGCCGAGGACATCAGCATGGTGCCCAAGCAGCACACCCGTCTGGACGAGCTCGAGCTGACCATCCACAGCAAGGCGTCCGAAGGGGCCGCCTTGGGCGCTGTGATCGGCGGGCTCGTCGGGGGCGCGCTCGCCGCGATGACGGCCGGAGGCGCGCTGATCATCCCGAGGCTCGACGCGTTCCTGGCGGGGCCCATCGTCGCGTGCCTCGCTGGAGCGGGCGCCGCCGGCGCGGCCGGCACCCTGCTCGGCGCCGTGCTGGGCGCGCGCTTGCCCGAGTACGAGGCGCGCCGGCTCGACGAGGCCGGCAGCGCCGGCGGCGGCGCGGTGCTCTCGGTCCGATGTCTGCCCGACGTGTCCCGCAGCGTCGAAGAGGTGCTGAGCGAGAGCGGCGGTCGACGCATCCGCAAGACGTACAGCCGCCGAGCCTGAAGGGGCTCGCCCGGCGCAGCGCGACGGTGCGAGGTGGGACGGCGCGCTCCCCGGGGGGCAGCGCGCGGCATCTGGGGGGACGGAGGTGGGGCAACGCGCCCGCGCACGACGGCGGACGCGCGTCCCGCGCACCGGCGGCGCAGGGCGCGCTCGCGCGGGCGCGGGGCTCAGGGCGACGAGCCGAGCTGGCCCTGGGACCGCGCCTGCTCGTCGAAGAAGGTACCGACCGCCTGGGCAAAGGTGCCCTTGACGTAGCTGCGGGTCGCGAGGGCCCCGAGCCTGCTGAGCACGCGCGGCGTCAGGCCCCCGCCGAGCAGGAACCCGAGCCCAGCCGCCGCAGCGAGCGCGACGTGCGGGTTCTCTCGCGCGAACGCCGAGACCGCCCGCGTGACCTCCGTTGCATCGAGCCGGCCGAGCGCGTCGTCCGCCTTCTCCCCCGCGTCGCGCTCCCGTGTCGCCTCGACCTCGCCTTCCGTCATGGTGACCTCCTCAACCCAGCCGTGTAACGACCCGTCCGATCAGGTAGCCCACCGCGGCCACCGCGCACAGCGTGGCCACGGGGCGCTCTTGCACGAGCGAGACAAGCCGCTCGTCCGCGCGGCGGACCTCGCTGAGGACGCGAGGGACGACGGCGGGGACGTCCGCTTGCCGCACTCCGCTCCCGGGCTCTTGTTCGAAGCTTGCATCCTTGACGACCATCGTGAGCCGGCCTCCAGCAACGCCCGAACCATCCGGAAGACGTGCATCGGATGCACGATCCGGAGACCGCCGCGCCGGCGCGGGGCAGCAGGGCGAGCAGATCCAGGAGCGAAGCGCGCGCGACGCGCGCGGGGCGGCGGCGCCTCCCGGGACGTTCGTGCTCACCGAAAGGAGAGCGCCAGGGGAGCGCCGCCCGTGGTGGTCTCGCGCGCCGGCCGCGCCCTCGCGGGCCACCGCCGTCCAGGTGACGGGCGCCGCGCGCGCGGAGCCCGCGCCGACCGTGACGGCGGCGGACCGCCTAGAACCGCACGCCGAACGCCCGGAGCGCGCGGCGCAGCGCGTCCGCGCCGTCGCACACGGCCACGCGATCGGCGTCGGGCCGCGCCGCGGCGCCCTGCGGATCGCCCTTGAACCAGACGGCCCGCATCCCTGCCGCGAGCGCGCCGTCGACATCTGCGGCGAGCGAATCGCCCACGTGCACCACCGCGGCGAGCGGCGCGCCGAGGCGCTCGGCCGTCCACGCGAAGATCTCCCTGCCCGGCTTCTCGAACCCGAGCCGCCCCGAATCCGCGATCGCCACGAAGTGCGCAGACCAGCCGAGCTCTTCGACCAGCTCGGCGAGCCGGCCCTCCGAGTTCGACAGCACCGCGACCGGCACGCCGGCCCGCCCGAGCTCGACCACGACGTCGATCATCCCGGCGATCGGCCGGCGCCAGAGGTTCTTCCGGGGCTGCTCCGTCCAGAGCCAGTCGACCGCCGCGCCGACCGCGCCGGCCGGAACGCCGCCCGCCTCGAGCAGGCGGCCCATCATGATCTTCCACGGGTGCCCGCCGAGCCCGCGCCGGATCGCGTCGTTGTAGACGCGCCACCCCTCGTCGACCCCGCCGTCCAGCTGCTCCCGGGACACGGCGATGCCCCGCTCGGCGAGGCGGACGGAGAGCATCCCGGTGTCGAGCTCCACCAGGGTCTGGCCAAAATCGAAGGAGACGGCGGTCGCGGGCTCGTTGCGCATGATTACTCGGCGTACATCGCCTCGATCTCGCGCGCAAAGTTCTGGCTCACGCTGCGCCGCTTGATCTTCAACGTCGGCGTGAGCTCGCCGTCCTCGATGGTGAAGCCGCGCGGCAGGATCGAGAACTTCTTGATCGTCTCGACCTGCGCCAGCTCACCGTTCACCTCGTCGACGGCCCGCTGCACGGCCTCCCGGAGCTCGGGCGACGCGTGCGAGAGGTCGCCGCTCAGCCCGCGCTCGGCCGCGAAGCGCTTCACGGCGTCGGGCGCCAGCACGAGCAGGGCGGTGAGGAACTTGCGCCCGTCGCCGACGACCACCGCCTCGGCGATGAGGTCGTGGCGCTTCAGCGCTTCCTCGATGTTCTTGGGGGAGACGTTCTTCCCGCCGGCCGTGATGAGGATCTCCTTCTTCCTCCCGGTGATGTGGAGGAACCCCTCCTCGTCGAACCTGCCGAGATCCCCCGTGTGGAGCCAGCCATCGACCAGGGCCTGCGCCGTCGCCTCCGGGTCCTTGTAGTAGCCGAGGAACACGGTGGGCCCCTTGACGAGGATCTCGCCGTCGTCGGCGATCC
Organism: Sorangium sp. So ce834; assembly: GCF_051521425.1. Classification (NCBI taxonomy): domain Bacteria; kingdom Pseudomonadati; phylum Myxococcota; order Polyangiales; family Polyangiaceae; genus Sorangium; species Sorangium sp. So ce834. Next base: position 13,196,035 of record NZ_CP150351.1, on the reverse strand, counting down.
GCACGTCCATGCCCGGCACCGCCGGGCCGACGGAGCCGAGCTTCGTCCTGCCCGCCAGGTTGTAGCTCGTCGCGCCGCTCACCTCCGACTGGCCGTAGACCTCGGTGATCAGGAGGTCGAGCGACGCGAAGAACTCGAGGAGCTCCTTCGCGATGGGGGCCGCGCCGGTGCTGCACACGTGCGCCCGGCCGAGCCCGATGGCCGCCTTCACCTTCGAGTAGACCAGCTTGTCGTAGAGGCGGTGCTGCAGCGCGAGCAGCGGCCCCGGCTGCTCGCCTCGGGCGCGGAGCTCGCTGTGCTGGAGGCCGACGCGCCGCGCCTGCTCGAGCGTGAATTTCTGGAGGCGCTTCGCCCCGGCGAGCTTCGCTTCGATCCCGGCCCGCATCTTCTCCCAGACGCGCGGGACCCCGAAGAAGGCGGTCGGCCGCACCTCCCGGAGGTTGTCCGCGAGCGCCTCCATCGACTCGGCGAAGTACACGGCCGCGCCGACCGAGGCCGGGAGGTGGATCGTGAACATCTGCTCGGCGATGTGCGACAGCGGCAGGTAGGACAGGCCGATGTCCCAGGGCGAGAACGGGACGATGCGCGCCGCCACGTCGGCCGCGCTCGTGAGGTTCTCGTGGCTCAGCATGACCCCCTTCGGCGGCCCCACCGTCCCGGAGGTGTAGAGCAGCGTCCCGAGCCCCCGCGGCTCGAGCGCGTCGAGCCGCTGCTCGAACAGCTCGTCCGGGACGCGGCTGCCCCTGGCGAGGAACTCGTCCCACGACAGGACCCGCGGATCGCCCGCCTCCGCCGTGCCCCGCATCAGCACCACCCACTCGAGCTGCGGCAGCCGATCCCACTGGCGGACGATCTTCTCGAGCTGGGCCCTGTTCTCGACCAGCACCAGCTTCGAGGCCGAGTGGTGCACGACGTGGCGCACCTCCTCGGGCGAGCACGTCGTGTAGATGCCCGCGGGAGCGCCGCCGACGGCCATGCCGGCCACGTGGAGCACCACCCACTCGGGCCGGTTGAAGCCGAGGAGGCTCAGCGCGTCGCCGGGCGCGACGCCGAGCGCGATGAGCGACTTGCCGGCGCGCTGCACCTCGCTCGCGTACTCCCGGAAGCTGGTCATCCTCCAGAACCCCCCCTCCTTCACGTAGTGGGCTGGAGCCTCGGGCCGCACCTTCGCCTGACCCAGCAGGCGCCGCGGAATCGAGTCACAGGGCATCGGCCACCTCATCACGAGACATGGTGCGCACGTCGAGGCGAGCTTCTCACACTCTCCTCCCAGGTACAGAAACCTCGCAGACCGTGACGCTTCTCACAATAGCAGGCGCCGCCTCGGGTTGCCGAGGGGAGACGCCCCGCTGCGCTCGTGTGTCCAGCGGCGCTCCGATGCCGGCCTCGGCGGTCCTCGAGGCTGGAGGCGCGCTCAGGTGCGGGGCGCCCGGCGATGGTTATTGCTGCGGTTACGGGCTGGACGCCGGCGCGCCGTCGTGGGCGCGCCGATCCGCGTCCGCCCGCCGCTGCGCGAGCGATTGCGCGCGCTACCGTCGGCTTGACTGGACGGCGTTGGATCAGGACCATTCTGCGGTGAGCGAGCACAAGGGGACGAACGACGAGGCTGACTGGGCGGTGGACTCCGCCCGCAGCAACGAGCTCGCCGCCTCTGGCCCGCCGGAGCATGTGCAGGCCGCGATCGACGCCCGGACCCTGCGCTCGCGGCAGCTGCCCGCCCCTGTGGCCTCGGAGCCCCCGCCGACGATCCCCATGCGGCGCCCGGACCGCGACGCGCCGACCGCCGTCGGCCGGGATGCGCCGCCGGATGCGCCGCCGTCCCCTCCCGACCGGCACGCGCGCAGCCTCGGCAAGTACCGGTTCATCGCGACGCTCGGGCGCGGGGGCATGGCGGACGTGCACCTGGCGGTCGCGGTGGGGCCGGCAGGCTTCAGCAAGCTGCAGGTCATCAAGCGCCTCCGGCCCAACATCGCCGACGAGCCCGAGTTCCGGGACATGCTGCTCGACGAGGCCCGCCTCGCCGCCCGGCTGAACCACCGCAACGTGGTGCAGACCAACGAGGTCGGCATCGCGGACGGCGAGTACTTCATCGCCATGGAGTACCTCGACGGGCAGCCGCTCAGCCGGGTGATCTCCCGCGCGCGCGAGCAGGAGCGCGCGATCCCGCTCGCCGTGCGGCTGTGGATCCTCAGCGAGGTGCTGGCCGGCCTCCACTACGCCCACGAGCTCGTCGACTACGACGGGACGCCGCTCAACGTCGTGCATCGCGACGTCAGCCCCCACAACATCTTCATCACGTACGACGGCCAGGTGAAGATCGTCGACTTCGGGATCGCGCTCGCGGCGCACCGCGTGGTCGAGACGCAGGCCGGCACGCTGAAGGGCAAGGTCGCGTACATGGCGCCCGAGCAGGCGTTCTCGCACTCGTCGCAGATCGATCGGCGCGCCGACATCTTCTCGGCCGGCGTCATCCTCTGGGAGATGCTCGCCAGCCGCCGGCTCTGGCGTGGGCTGACGGATCCGCAGATCATCTCGCGCCTGATGCGGGACATCCCGGACGTGCGATCCGCGCGCCCCGACGTGCCCGTCGATCTCGCGCGCATCTGCGCCCGGGCGCTCGCCCAGGCGCGCGACCGGCGCCATTCGACGGCCGCCGATCTCCGCGCGGAGCTCGATCGCTGCGCGGAGCGCCTTGGAGAGCAGGTGACGGCCGAGCAGGTCGGCGAGCTCGTGAGCGCGCTGTTCGCGAGCGAGCGGGCCGAGATCCGGACGATCATCGATCGCCAGCTGAAGCAGCTGCAGGAGCACGGCCCCGACGCGGGGGGCGCGGAGCTCGGCGGCCGCGCGTCGAGGCTGCCTTCGCTGCCGACGCGCGAGCCGCTCGACTCGTCTCCTTCCGCCGAAGAGGGGGCGATCACGGCCTCTGATCCCTCGGCGCCCGCGCGCCCTCTCCACCGCTCGAACCCTCCGCAGGCGACGCTCCACGCCGTCGTGCGGACCGAGCCGGCCCCGGCCGCGCAGCCCGGGCCGGCGCCGCGGCGCTCGCGGCTGCCGCTCGTCGCGGCGGCCGCGGTGGTCGCGCTGATCGGCGCCGCGACGGTGTACCTGAAGGTGCGCGATCCGGGTCGGCCGAGCGCCCGCGCGATCGCGCCGCCGGCCGAGAGCGCGCCGCCCGCGCCAGCGCCGCCGCCGCCCGCGCCCTCCTCGTCGGCGGCCGAGAGCAGCCCTCCGCGGCCCGGGACCGACGCCGCGCTCCTCCGGGCGTCGATCAAGGCGAGCCCGGCCAGCGCGAAGATCCTCGTCGACGGGGTGGAGCTCCCGTCGAACCCCTTCGACGGCAAGCTCCTCAAGGACGGCGCGGCGCACCGGATCGAGATCTCCGCGCCAGGCCACGTCGCGCAGCGACGGATGCTTGTGTTCGACAGGGACATCGAGCTCGAGGTGACGCTCCATCAGGCGCCCAAGGGGCCCGCCCCCTCCCCCGCGATCACGGCCGCGGCGAGCGCCGCAGCGACCACCACCGCGACCTCCGCGACCTCGCAGCCGGTTGCGCCCCCTGCCGAGGCGGATCCGACCATCCCGCCGCCGAAGCCCGACCCGTACTGATGCGGCGGACGCCGTTATAGATCGCGGTAGCCCGTGGGCGGATCCACGAGCTTGGCCGCCTTCGCCACCCCGCGGAACACGTAATCCGAGTAGCTGTAGGGGCCGTCCGACCACACGAGAAAGTCGTCCTCGAGCACCCCGTTCGGCGCCCCCTCGCAGAGCTCCGGCGCCGCGAGGACGGGGCCTTCGTTGTAGATCGGCGCCGACGCGTTCACCTCCTCCTCGGCCTCCTCCATGGCGGTCAGCGCCCCGGCGTGCCGGTCCGCGTCGAGCTCGTCCACGGGGTACAGCTCCCAGTCGAGCAGCACGAGCTCCGGGTGCGGAGGATCGTCCGGGGCCGACTCGAACGGGGCGTGCGCGGCCTCGGGGAGGCCCGTCCGCGCGAGCGCCTCGAGCAGGCGATCCCGGTAGCGCGGCGCCGCCGCGTCGGGGGTCCAGAAGGCCGTGAGCGCCGCGATCACCTCCTCGGTCTTCGCCTCGCGCCACAGCGACGGATCGCGCGAGCCGAGCTCGAGCCCCCGCTCCTTCTTGAGGCGCGCCTCGAAGGCGGCGGCGTGCGGCGCGAACTCCGGCAGCTCGGCGAGGGCGTGATCGACGGACCAGTGGAGCCGGTGATCGACCTCGCGCACGTAGCGGTGCTTGCCGAGAGCACGGAGGAGGCGGGCGATTTCGTCGGGTGTGCGCGCTGCGAACGACCAGGCAAGCATCATGGGGCTGGGCTCATCGATCCGTGCAGGTGACGGCGCGCCGCGCCCGCTCGCCGGCGCCGCTCAGGCGAGCACGGGCGTCGAGCAGCTCGGCACGGGGTGACTTTCCATCGCGCGGACGCGGCGTCGATCACTTCTTGCCGGGCACGTGCCATACCCCGGCGAACCACACCAGGGATCCGTCGGCGCGGCGCACGGTGGCGGTGGGCGCGAAATACCCGCCCGGCGGGACGGCCTCCCATCGTCCCGGCTGCCACGCCCAGCGGCGGCTCCGCCACTGCCACTCGCCGTCGATCCAGACGAGGCCCGGCTTCTCGGGCGGCGAGATGATCTCGACGCGCGCCGGCGGCGGCGGGTAGGGCACGACCACGGCGGGCTCGCTCGGCAGGTGGGGGCCGGTCGGAGGCAGCGGGAGCGAGCTGCCGCAGCCCGCGAGGGCCAGGGGCAGCGCGAGCGCGCGCGCGCGGCGGAGCAGGACCTTCATCCAGCGTCGATCCATGAGAAGTACGCCTCGAGGATGTCGCGCCCGACGAGCAGGCACTCCAGCGTCGCGAGCGCGAGGAACGGGCCGAAGGCGATGCGGGCCTGGCCGAACCCCTCGCCGGGCTCCTCCGCGAGCGGATCCTGCGCGAGCTCCTTCTCGGCGGCGGCGCGCTCCTCGGGGGACATCGCCGAGAGCTCGGCGCGGATCTGCTCGCGCTCGAGGCGCACCGCCTCGGGCTCCTCGATGCTCCCGCGCAGGAGCAGCAGGGCGATCGCCACGATCGAGCCCTGGACGGCGCCGGCGCCGAGCACGAACAGCGCGCCCCCCCAGCCGAACCAGGCGCCCGCCAGCATGAGGAGCTTCGCGTCGCCGAGGCCCATGCCCACGCGGCCGCCGCGGAGCCGAGGGTAGATCACGACGAACGGGAGCCAGACGACGGCAAAGCCGACCGCGGCGCCGAGGAGCGCGTCGGTGAAGCCCATCGAGCGCAGCGACGCGGTGGCGACGCCGAGCACCGCGCCGCCGATCGTGATCCCGTCGGGGATGTACATGTGCTCGAGGTCGATGAACGTCGCGGCGACGAGCCCGAGCGCGAGCGCGAGATCGGCGGTGTACGTGGCGAGCGCGTGGAGGATCGGCGTCGACCAGGGGAGCCGGAGGATGATGAGCTCGACGATGGCGAGCGACAGGACGCCGCCGACCGCCTCGACGAGGGGGTAGCGCGGCGACACGGGGGCGCCGCAGCAGCGGGCGCGGCCGCGCAGCAGGAGGTAGCTGAGGACGGGGATGTTGTCGTAGGCGCGGATCGGCGTGCCGCACGCGGGGCAGCGCGAGCCGGGGCGGACGACGCTGAGCTCGCGCGGGACGCGGTGGATGACGACGTTGAGGAAGCTCCCCCAGAGGAGGCCGAAGCACAGCGCGAAGGCGCGCAGGAACCACGGGGGGAAGTCGGCGAGCGTCACCTTCGGCTCATGTCCTCGGGCTCGAGGCGGCGAGCCGGAGCATCATCGTGAGCGCCTGCTCGAGCTCCGCGACCGTGGGCTGCACGGGGTTCTCGGAGAGCGCCGCCTTGAGATCGACGAGGCGCCCGCCGAGCTCCTGGTAGTGGCGGCGCACGCCCTCGGTCGGCGCCTCGGCGACCCACCGCCTCACGATCTCGCGCAGCTCGTCGAGGTCGCTGCCGGCGAGGAGCTGCGCCATCTGCGAGGCCATCGGATCCGGTGCGTCGCTCACGCCCTGCCCCATCCCGGCCAGCATAGCGCGGGCACTTTGACGGGCGAGGGGTCCTGCGACATAAGGCGGAGCGCTTTCGAGGAACCGTGCCGACGAGGACGCCCGCCGCTGCCCTGATCCTGCTGGTCGCCGCCGCCATCGCGGGAGGGGCGGGCTGCGACCGCGCGGAGCCGCAGCCGCAGCCGCAGGCCGGGGAGAAGCGCGCGGACGGCGGCGCGCCGGCGGCGCCCGCGCCGTCCGGGAAGGTGCTCGAGGCGGCCGAGAACGAGTCGCCCGCCGCGAGCGCGAGGCCGCAGGCCGGCGCGGTGCCGGCGGGGCCCGCGCGCGTCGAGATCCCCGCCGGGAAGCTCGTCGCGGGCAGCACGCCCGGGGACAAGGGGCGCGATCCCGCGCTGGAGCCGGCGTTGCTCGACGTCGAGCTGGGCGGCTTCACCATCGATCGCTACCTGTACCCGAACGATCCGGCGCAGCCGCCGCTCACCGGCGTGACGCGGGCGCGCGCCTCGGAGCTCTGCGAGCAGGCCGGCGGCCGGCTGTGCACCGAGCTCGAGTGGGAGCGCGCGTGCAAGGGCCCCGAGGGGACGCCCTACGCGGGCGGGGCCGCGTGGGATCCGGCGTGCGCCAAGGCGCCGGCGTCGTGCGCGTCCGGGTTCGGCGTGCTCGGCATGGGGGCCGCGCTGCGCGAGTGGACCGCGAGCGACGTCGCGCCGATCGAGAACCTCCAGCCCAAGGCCGCGGCCGTGCGCGGGGCGACGGCGAGCGCGAGCAGCGTGGATCACCGGTGCGCGCGCCGCGCGGCGGTCGATCCGGGCGCGTCGGGCGACGACATCGGCTTCCGGTGCTGTCACGGCGCGCCGAACGCGGCGTCGATCCCGTCGCCGCAGTGGCAGCAGACGTACCGGCGCGCGGAGATCGGGCCGCAGCAGGTCGCGGAGCTGCTCGCGTCGGTGCCGCAGCTCCGCGATCTCGGCGGGGAGGTCACGTTCTTCAAGGAGCCCGACGACGTGAAGGTCGTGCTCAGCCGGGGCCGGACGCGGCTCTCGCCGAGCGGCACGCCGGCGCTCCAGCCCGAGGCGAGCCCGCCCCCGAACACGACGCTCACCACCTCGCCGCTGCTCTGGAACCCGGTGCCGGGCGAGGAGGTGCTCGTGGTGACGGGGAAGTCCGACGATGACTCGTTCATCGTCGCGTTCCTGAAGCTCCCCGGAGACCGCTACCGGATCGCGTCGTCGCTGCTGCTGAAGGGCGATCGGGGGCCGATCGCGCTCGGCTTCAACGGTTACGTGCGGCGGCGGCTCACGTGGGCGACCTGCTGGGATTGCCGGGGCGAATCGGGGAACGTCACCTACCGGGACGACAACCGCGTGGTGATCACGCAGAGGTGATCGCGCCGGGCGCTGGCAGGGCGCCGGCCCCTCCCCGGCCGCTCAGGTGTCGGTGCCGAGCAGCGCGTGCCGGTACGCGGTGGCGTACTCGATGATGCGCTCGACCGCGTCGACGAACTCGGAGCGGTCGAGCGACTCGGTGGGCAGCTCGGCGCACAGCAGGATCTCGTTGCGATCGCCGAGGGCGAACTTGGCGATGCGCATGTCGCGGTTGGCCTCGAGCAGGTGACGGAGCAGGCCGAGCATCTGGCCGGTTTCCTCGGCCAGGGGGGTCAGCCTCGCCCCGGCCTCGTCGCGGCCCTGCATGTCGATGGAATCGAGCACGCCGAACATCGAGAGCACGACCCAGTTCTCGGTGCACTGGACGAAGAACGGCGGGAGATCGACGACCCCTTCCTCGCGCGGGCGGATGCGCAGGGTCGACGGCTTCGTCAGCTCGACGCTGTAGCCGATGTCTTCCGTCCAGCGCTGCAGGGTCGCCACGTCGATCACGGTTCACCGTGATCGCCCCGCTGCCGCCGGAGATCAAGATGCGCGCGCGGCGAGGCGCTCGCGCTGGGCCGAGGCGGGGCGCCGCCGCGCGGAGGAGCGAGGCTCCGCGGAGCGGCGCGCCTCGGGCCGCCGCGCGCCGCGGCGGCCGCGCTCCGGCAGGGGATCCGCGCTAGAGGCTGAGGACGGCGTCCTCTCCCCTGCCGGCGATCTTCGCCTCGATCAGGCTGAGCAGCGCCTGCCGCCGCTCCTCGAGCTCGACGAGGGCGCGCGGCGGCACCAGCTCGTCCTCGATCCCGCCGGGGCGCAGCGCCGCGGCGGCCTGCTCGGGGCCGAAGCGCGCGAGCGCGTCGCGGAGCGCCCGCGGGAACCGCGCCGCTTCCACCAGGCGATCGAGCTGCCGATCCAGCTCGTGCGACTTCACGTGCAGCGGGAACGCGCTGGCGTTGGCCTCGAGGCTGAGGGCCCCCGCGCTCACGTCGATGACGATCTCCTTCCGGAGCCCGTTGCCGGCCAGGTAGTCGAGCGCGAGCACCTCCAGGTAATCGCGGAGGATGGAGGCGCGCTCGCCGCGCGCCGGCGAGCGCGAGCGCGCCCAGCGCGCCCACACGTCGAGCTCGGGCGCGTCGTCGAACCGGACCGACCGCCGGCGGGACGACACCCAGCGCGGGCCGGGCGGACCGGGCGCGGGCGCGAGGACCAGCGCGTCGACCGTCCCATCGTTCATGACCGCGAAGCGGCGCAGCAGCTTGCGCCCGTTCGGCTCGCGGCCGATGAGCGCCGCGAGCTCGCCGATGCCGATCCGGCGCGCCGTCGCGGCGGGCACGACGTGCGCGCCGAGCGCCCTCGCCAGCCGGTAGAACGCGACCGGATGCCGGAATGCGAGCGGGGCCTTCTTCTGCGCCGGCGCGAGCTTCACCTTCACCTCGCGGGGCCCCGCGCCTTCGGCGCCCACGCCGAAGGCCAGGATCGCCTCGAACCGACCGTCGGTCGGTTTGCCCGTGAGCCGAAGCGCGCGCAGCGGAGAACGCTGGAGCGCGCGCGCGACCTGCGCGTCCCCTGCGGCGCTCGCGACCTGCGCGTCCCCTGCGGCGCTCGCGACCTGCGCGTCCCCTGCGGCGCTCGCGACCTGCGCGTCCCCTGCGGCTCCAGCGCGCGGCGCCGGGGACGCGGGCGGCTCGCCCGATGAGCGCACCGGGGCCCCGCCGGGCGCAAGCGCGACCTCGTTCTCCGCCAGCGCCGCGATCGCGCCGGCGGACCCGCCGCTCGGCTCGGACGACGGCCGCGCGCACGAGGCCGCGATCAGCGCTGCGGCGACGAGCAGGCGCCGCGCCGCCGCGCCGCCGCGCGGTCGCAGCCGCCCGCGCGCCGGTCCGGGCGCGGGTGCGTCTGGCGCACGGCGGCTCATCGATCGTTCGAGAGCCCGCGTGGGTCCCCTGGCGAGGGCCCTTCCTCGGCCGGAGGCTGCGCCGACCCATCCATGGCCGGAGGCTGCGCCGACCCATCCTCCGCCGGCCGTTGCGACAGCTCCCCGCTGTCCGGCGCCTGCGAGGGCCCGACGCTCGCGCCGCTGCTGTCCGGCGCCTGCGAGGGCCCGACGCTCGCGCCTTTCCCGACCGGGGCTCCACCGAGGACGCGCTCGAGCAGGAACTGCTCCACGCGCTCGATGACCATCTTCTTGCGCTCCAGCGGGACGACGTGCGTGCCGCCGCTGACCATCATCAGCTCGCCGCGCGGCAGCGCCGCCGCCATCTCCTCGGCGAGGCGCGGCGGCGTGAACGTGTCGCGATCGCCGGCGATCACGAGCGCGGGCAGATCGATCTGCGGGAGCAGATCGATCGTCGAGTGCTCGCCGGCGCTGCGCAGCATGTGGAGGAACATCGAGAAATCGATGTCGACCATGTGCCGCATGTACGGCAGCAGATCCGCCGGGGTGACCGCGCTCGCGTCGACCTCGCGGGCGAGCAGCGCGATCCGCAGCGCCATCGGCGCGGGTACGCGGCTCCAGATCGCCCGCGCGATGTGCGGGTACGCGTCGACCTGCTCGATCAGCCGCGGCAGGAGCTGCGCGAGCACGTCCGTGCCCTTGAAATGATGCGTGATCCTGCCGGACGAGCCGCAGATCAGCACGAGCCCGCGCACCCCCTCGCGGTGGGTCCGCAGGTGCTCCAGGATGACCTGACAGCCCATCGAGTGCCCGAAGAGCACCACGGGGCCGTCGCCGATCGCCGCGCGCACCGCGGCGAGATCGCTCGCGTGGTCGCGGAGCTCGACCGCCTTCGGATCGACCGGCAGGCTGCTCCGCCCGTGGCCGCGATAGTTCCAGTGGGCGACGTTGACCGTACGGGCCAGGTCGTCCCACAGGTACTTCCAGATGAAGCCATCGCACGCGATGCCGTCACAAAGCACCGCGGTGAGGCGTTCCGAGCCCGCCCCGACCCCGCTGGCCAAGCTTCCGATGCCGCCGGGACCTTCCCGGTAGCGGACATAGATCCGCGTGCCGTCCTTCCCGGCGGCGAAGAGCTCTCGACCCATCGATCCCCGAGCGACGCGGCTTACGCGAGGCTCGCGGCGATGTTAGTCGCCGCTGTCCTCGTCGTCAGCCACGTCGTTGACACTCGGAAGCTTTTTGATGTCTATCCGCGCCAGCTTCCACGCGCGCTGCACGACCCAAGAAAGCGAGCGATCGAGCCGCGCCGCTTCCTCCTTGATTTCCTGCAGCATCGACTCCGGAAAGTAGAGGCTCTGCTTCCGCTTGTCCGTCTTCGAGGCTTCGTTGTTTTTCGCCAGCGTGTCCTTGTCGGTCATACGCTCTTGGGGCTCCTCCCGATCCGCCACAGAAGAGCACCTTAGCGTACGGCGCACTTCCGTGGAAAGCATTCGTTTTTCCATGATGCCGATTGCGGCCACTATGTGTGTATCTCCGCGATAGGCGCTCTGCGTCATGACTCCGGGAAAGCGATTTTCCCCGCGATCGCGCTGGCCGCGACGATCAGGGGACTGGCCAGGTAGACCTGGCCGGGTCCGCTTCGGCCCGGGAAATTCCGGTTGATGGCCGAGACCGTGACCTGATCCTTGCGGTCGGATACACCGGGTCCGGCCTTGATGCACGCCCCACAGGAGGGGTCGACGAGCTCAGCGCCCGCCTTCTCGAAGATTTCGAGGTAGCCCTTCGCCTCGGCGTAGCGGCGGATGTCCTGGGAGCCGAACTGGATGTAGAGGTGCACGCCGTCGGCGACGCGCTTGCCCTGCTCCACCGCACGGCGCAGCACCGACGCGTACATGTCCATGTCGGCCTTCTTGCCGCCCGTGCACGAGCCGCCGTACGCGATGTCGATCTTCACGTCGCCGCCCGCGACCTCCCGGAGCGACCGCAGCGGCACGCCGTTCCGCGGATCGCCGGGCGTCGCGACCATCGGCTCGATCGCCGCGAGATCGATGTCGAACGTCGCCACGTACTCCGCGCCGGCGTCCGCGCGCACGACGCGCGCGCGCACGGCCTCCGCGGCGAGCCCGCGCTGCTCGACGAGGTAGCGCACGATCTCCTCGTCGGCCTCGATGATGCCGGTGAAGCCGCCCGCCTCGACCGCCATGTTCGTGAGCGTCGCCCGCTCGTCGAGCCCCATCGCGCGGACGCCGTCGCCCGCGAACTCGAGCACCTTGCCGATGCCCTGGCCGGTCTTCCAGAACGGCTGCGAGAGCAGGAACAGCATCACGTCCTTGGCGGTGACCCCCGGACCGAGCCGCCCGGTCAGGTTGAAGCGCACCGACTGCGGCACCGCGACACGGACGTCGCGCGTGAGCCACGCGTTCGCCATGTCGGTCGAGCCGACGCCGAACGCGAAGCACCCGAGCGCCCCCGCCATGCACGTGTGCGAGTCGGTGCCGGCCACGATCTGCCCCGGCAGCGCGAGCTCCTCGATCACCTTGTTGTGACAGATGGCCTCGGAGCCCACGGTCCTGCCGTCGCGCTCGACCTCGCCGTACAGCTTGATCCCGTGCCGCTCGGCGAAGGCCTGCTGCACCGTCGCGAGCGAGGCTGCCTGCTCCCGCAGGCCGAGCTTGAGGTGCACCTCCGGCATCACGCGATCGAGGAACGTGAGGTGATCGCGGAAGGCGAAGACGCTCTCCGGCTCGGTCACGACCGCGTCCGGCCCGAAGCCCGCCCGGAAGAGCGACTCGGCCATCGGCGTGACGTACTCGTGCGAGAAGCGCACGTCGATGCGGACGAAGAGCGCGTCGCCCGGCTTCACCGCCGGGACCCCGATCTTGCCCGCCCTCGCGTCCACGATCGCGTGCGCCGCGATGATCTTCTCGCACAGGGTCATGGGCCGCGGCGGCGTGTCGAGCGTGGGCGACGAGACCTCGCCGGCCATCCGCGCCTTGTTGTAGGCGAAGAGGCCGCCGTACTCGACGACGTCGGCGCTGATCGGATCGAGCCCGCGGGTGAACTCGCCGATCGGGATCTCGTCGCCCCGCGCGAGCCGATCGAGGAGCGAGAAGTCGGTCGTCGTGAGCAGCCCGATGTTCTGGCAGTTCTGGCCGTAGATCTTCTCGATGCTGCGCGCGACCACGATCTGGATCCCGGCCTCGCGCTCCGAGTACGGCGCCGTCTCGCGCGAGCTGCCGCACCCCTTCGAGCGCCCGCTGACGATGACGCCGAAGCCGCCGCTCTTGATGGCGTCGCGCTCGATGTGCCCACCGCGCAGCCCGACCAGGCAGTACCGGGCGAGCGTCTCGTCGTAGTAGTAACAGACCCAGCCCGGCGTGAGCTCGTCGGTCGAGATGTTGTCGATCAGCGTGTGCTGCGCGGGATCGAAGCGAAGCTCGCCGCCCGCCAGCTGCTGCTTCAGCAGCTCCGGGTCCTCGGTCAGGTAGAGGATCCTCCCGGTGACTTGGACCGATTTCCGGCGGGGGATGGGCATCTTTGACCTCGGATACCTCGGACGCCCCAGAGCGCTCGGCGCGCGCGACGGGACCTAGACACACCTAGTCGCTCTGGGCGGAGGCGCCAACGGCGGTCTTCGCCGGCGCGCGCGGAGCTCGGGCCGCCTCACGCCGAGGGCAGGAAATCCAGCATGGGCGAGCGTCGCCGGCCGGGCACCGCGCCTTGACCGCGCACCGGGGAGGTGGTGTCTTCGCGGCCGCGGCCGCGGCCGGGCCGCGAGCGATGACCCGACCCACGATTTCCAGCGTTCCCGTCGCGATCCTCGGCGCCGGCCTGACGGGCATGGCGGCCGCGTACCACCTCGGGCGAGCGGGCGTGCCGCACCGGCTGTTCGAGCGCCTGCCGCGCCCGGGCGGCCACGCGATCACGCTCGAGGACGGCGGCTTCCGCTTCGATCGGACAGGGCATCTCCTTCACCTGCGCGACCCGGCGACCCGGGAGCTCGCGCTCGGCTGGCTGGGCCCCGACCCCCTCGAGATCGAGCGGCGCTCGATGATCTGGTCGAACGGCACGTACACCCGCTATCCGTTCCAGGCGAACACCTTCGGCCTGCCGCCCGCCGTCGCCTACGAGTGCCTCCGCGGCTTCATCGACGCACACTTCGCCGGGGACCGGCCCGAGCCCAGGAATTTCGAGGAGTTCTGCCTGGCGCATTTCGGCGAGGGGATCAGCCGCCACTTCATGATCCCCTACAACAGCCGCCTCTGGGGGGTGCACCCGAGCGAGATCACCGCCGACTGGTGCTCCCGCTTCGTCCCGTTGCCGAAGCTCGAGGACGTGCTCGCCGGGGCGGTCGGGCTGAACGACCGCGAGCTCGGATACAATGCGAAGTTCCTCTACCCGCGGCTCGGCATCGGCCAGCTGACGCACGGGCTCGCGCGGGCGCTCGCCGAGCAGCGGCCGCGGGACGCGGGCACCCCGGCGATCGAGCTCGGCCGCGCGCCCGCGGCGATCGACTGGCGCGCGCGCGAGCTCGTGTTCGACGACGAGATCGTCCGGTACGACGTGCTCGTCTCGTCCGCGCCGCTGCCCGCCCTCGTGAGGCTCCTCGCGGACGCGCCTCGATCCGTCGCCGAGGCGGCCTCCCGGCTGCGCTGCACGCACCTCCACTACCTCGACGTGGCGCTCGACACCCCGTGCGGGCAGCCGCTGCACTGGGTCTACGTCCCGGAGGCGAAGTACCCGTTCTACCGCGTGGGCTGCTACTCGAACTTCTCCCCCGCCATGGCCCCGCCGGGCAAGGCCGGCCTCTACGTCGAGCTCGCCGATCGCGCCGAGCCCGATCTCGCGGCGCTGCTCCCCCGCGTCGCGGAGGGCCTCGTCGAGATGGGCCTCATCCCTGCCCCGAGCGCCATCCGCTTCGCCCGGCTGCGCCGCATCGACTACGCGTACGTCGTGTTCGATCACAGCTACTTCGGGTCGCTGGAGGCCGTGCGGCCGTTCCTCGAGGGCCAGCGCATCCTCTCGTGCGGGCGGTACGGCGGCTGGAACTACTCCTCGATGGAGGACGCGCTCCACTTCGGGCGCGACGCGGCGCTCCGCGCGCAGGCCCTCCTCGGAGGTGCGCCGTGAGCGCTGCCGACCCCGGCCGCGAGGCCGATCCCGGCCGCGAGGACGCGGGCGAAGCGCCGGAGATCTCCATCGTCATCCCCGTGTACAACGAGGAGGCGATCCTCCACGCCGCCGTCGTGGACCTGCGCGAGCGCCTGCTGCCGTTCGGATGGCGCTGGGAGCTCGTGCTCGCCGAGAACGGCTCGCGCGACGGGACGCTCGCCATCGCCGGTGAGCTCGAGCGCAAGTACGCGGAAGTGCGGCACTTCTCGATCGGCGAGCCGAACTACGGCGCCGCGCTCCGCGCGGGCATCGAGCGGGCGCGCGGGCGCTTCGTCCTCTGCGACGAGATCGACCTGTGCGACGTGGACTTCCAGCGCCGCGCGATCGCGATGCTGCGTGCGGGCGGCGTCGACATGGTGATCGGCTCGAAGCTCATCCAGGGGGCGCGCGACGACCGCCCGTGGGCGCGGCACGCGGCGAGCCAGATGTACAACGGGCTCCTCCGCGCCACGCTCGGCTTCCGCGGGACGGACACGCACGGGCTCAAGGCGTTCCTGCGCGAGCCGCTCCTCGGGATCGTGCGCGAGTGCGTCGTGGACAAGGACGTCTTCGCCAGCGAGCTCGTCATCCGCGCCTACCGGGCGGGCCTGCGGATCGAGGAGATCCCCGTCCGCGTGCTGGAGAAGCGGCGCCCCTCGATCAACCTCACGCGCCGCGTCCCGAACGTGCTCCGCAACCTCGCGAAGCTGACCTGGGCGATCCGGGTCCGCGGCTGACGGCCGGCCTCGGCCAGCATCTGCAGCGCCGCGCGCGAGGCTGGGCCCGCTCGTGGAAAAGTTCTGGCATGCTATACGCCGCAGGTGACGATCCTCCCCTCGAGCGCCGCAAGGCCGGCCCGCCGCGCCGACACCGACGTGGACGTCGTGGTCATCGGCGGCGGTGTGAACGGCGTGGGGGTCGCGCGTGATGCGTCGCAGCGGGGCCTGAAGGTCGCCCTCTTCGAGCGCAACGATCTCGCGTTCGGCGCGAGCGGGAACTCGAGCGGCATGATCCACGGCGGGCTCCGGTACCTGACCAGCGATCCGCACGTGACCGAGAACTCGTGCCGCGACTCGGGGCACATCCAGGCGATCGCGCCGCACCTCTTGTTCCGGATCCCCTTCCTTGTCCCGTTCGAGAACGCGAGGCACGGGCGCATCCTCTACACGCTCGCCGACGGCTTCTTCGAGGCGTACGACAAGTACCAGCCGCTCAAGCGCGGCAAGCCGCACGCGCGCCTCTCGCCCGACGAGCTCCGGCGGCTCGAGCCGGGGCTGCACGGCGATCTCGTGGGCGGCTTCAGCTTCGACGAGTGGGGGATCGACGGCGCGCGGCTCTGCATCGCCAACGCCGTCGACGCGATCGAGCGCGGGGCCAAGGTGTACGTCGGGCACACGGTCGAGCGGATCGAGCGCCGCGAGGACACCGGCGAGGTCGTCGCCGTGCGCTACCGGGACCGCGTGACCGGCGAGGGCGGGCGGCTCCGCACGAGCGCGGTCGTGAACGCGACCGGCGCGTGGTCGCCGATCACCGCGTCGCTCGCGGGACTCCCCGCCGCGAGCTCGCGGGTGCGGCCCGGCAAGGGCGTGCACGTCGTGTTCGACCGGCGCCTCACCAACTACGCGATCATGGCGAGGACGATCGACGGCCGTCAGATCTTCCTCGAGCCCTGGCAGAACATGAGCGTCATCGGCACGACCGACGACGACTTCTACGGCGACCTCGATCAGGTCCGCGCGACGAGCGAGGAGGTGAGGTACCTGGTCCAGGGCATCGCCCGCGTGTTCCCGCAGATCCACGAGGCGCGCGCGATCGGCACGTACGCGGGCGTGCGGCCCACGCTCTACGCGTACGGGCCGACCGAGGACGCGCTCTCGCGCGAGCACCAGATCGTCGACCACGCGGCGCACGGCGCGCCGGGCCTCTACTCGATGATCGGGGGGAAGCTGGCCAGCTTCCGGCTCTTCGCCCAGGAGATGACCGACGTCCTCGCGCGGCGCTTCGATCTCGGCGCCCGCTGCGTGACGCACACGACCGCGCTGCCCGGGGGCGACCGCGCCGTCGACGCGCTCGCGCTCTCGCGGCGGCTGGAGATCGACGCGGTGGCCGCCCGGCGGCTCGTCTACCGCCACGGCTCGCGCGCGCTCCGGATCGAGGAGCGCGTGCGCGAGCGGCCGCGCGAGGCGGCGACGGTGTGCCCCTGCGAGCCCGTCATCGAGGCCGAGGTGCGCTACGTCCTCCGGCACGAGCTCGCCCGGAGCGTGGCCGACGTCGCGCGCCGCACGCGCCTCGGCCTCGGCGCGTGCGGGGGCATGCGCTGCGCGGCGCGGTGCGGGCAGATCGTGGCGCAGGAGCTCTCGCTCCCGCCGCGCGACGGGATGCGGCAGGCCGTGGAGTTCCTCTCGCGGCAGGCGATGACGCGCGCCGTCGCGCTCGGCCCGGAGCAGGCTCGGCAGGAGGCGCTCGCGATCGCCAGCGTGCGGTCGGAGCTCGGCGCGCCCGCGGGCGACGAGGCGACCGCGGCGGCGTGCGAGGACAGCGATCGCCGGCCGACGCGCACCGCGCGGGAGCCGGAGGAGAGGGCGTGGCGCGATCGATCCTCGTGATCGGCGCCGGCGTCGCCGGGCTCGCCGCCGCGTGGAGCGCGCGGCGGCGCGGGGCGCAGGTCACCGTGATCTCCGCGGGCGTCGGGGAGACGGCGCTCGCGGGCGGCGCGGTCGACGACGTCCCGTGGGAGCAGGTCGAGCGCGCCGCGCGGCTGCTCGGCAGCGATCTGCCCGCGGGCGATCTCGCGCCGGCGGCGAGGCAGTTCGCCGCGGAGCTCGGCCTGTGGGACGTGCCGCAGGCGTCCGGCGTGCGCCTCGCGACCGTCGCCGGCCGGATCCGCCCCGCGCGCGGCAGGGATCGCGCGCTGCTCGATCTCGGGTCGCTCCGCCGCACGCGCGTCCTCATCCCGCGCGCCGCGCGCGCCGCTTGGGACGCCGACGCGCTCGCGGAGGCGCTCACGGACGAGCCGTTCGCCCGGGCGCGGGGGCTCCGCTTCCTGCCGGTCGACGCGCCGGTGCTGCGCTTCGACGACGAGCGGCAGATCGCCGACGGCGACCTCGCGGCCCGGCACGACGATCCGGCGCGGCTCTCCTGGCTGCTCGATCGGCTCCGGCAGGCGCTCGAGGGCGCGGGCGGCGCGGGGGCGATCCTGCTCGGCCCCTGGCTCGGCGCGCGCGCGCCGAGGGCCGACGCGCTCGCGGCGCGCCTCGGCGTCCTCGTGGGCGAGGCGGTCATCGGCGCCGGCTCGCCGGCGGGGCTCCGCTTCGAGGCGGCGCGCGACGCGCTGCTCGCCGCGATCGGGGCGGCGCGGCGCCACGGCCGCGTGCGCGCGGTGGGCGGCGACCCCGGGGGGCCGGGCGGACCGGGCGAGGGCGTCGCGGTCCACGTGGAGGGCGAGGACGTGCCGCTCGCCGCGGACGCGGTGATCCTGGCGATCGGCGGCCTCGCCGGCGGGGGCATCGCGTATGCCCCGCCCGAGCGCGGCGCCGGTCCCGACCTCCCGGCGCGCGGCGGCGCGCCGTTCGCGCTCTCGATCGACGCGCCCGTCACGCTGGGCGACGCGCGCGGCGCGTTCGGCGTGGTGAGCTCGATGCAGGGCCCGGAGCTCGACGTCGTCGCCTGGCCGCGCGGCGAGCGGCCGGGCGCGCTGGAGTCGGTGGGCGTGCGGTGCGAGGGCGTCCGCGCCGCCCCCGGGATCCTGGCGGCGGGGGCGACCGTCGCCGGGAGGGCGCGCACCGTGCTCGACGCGGTGACGACCGGGCTCCGCGCCGGCGCCGAGGCCTGACGCCGGCCGCGGACCGACGCCGGCGCCGGGGGCCGACGCGGACACGCGCGGCCGTCGGCGCCGGTCGCTCCGCGCGTGTCCTCGCGCGCTAGCGCCGCGCCGGGATCGCGCGCAGCAGCTGCTGGTAACCGACCGCGAGCGTGAAATCGCTCCCGCGGGTGGGATCGGCGGGCACGTCGCCCTCGGGGCCGCGCGCCGCGGCCTCCGCGCGCTTCTCCACCAGCACGGCCCTCGGCGAGCCGCCGCCGATCGATCCCTCGGCGGGGAGGTGCCCCTCGAGGTCCTGCTCGCGGAGGATGGCGGCCGGCATCGGCTGCTGCGCGCTCTCGATGACGATGTCCGGCCGGATGCCCTGCGCCTGGATCGAGCGCCCCTTCGGCGTGTAGTAGCGCATCGTCGTGAGCCTCACCCCGGCGCCGCCGGGGAGCTCGTAGATGGTCTGCACCGACCCCTTGCCGAAGGTCGTCGCGCCGACGACCGTGGCGCGACCGCTGTCCTGCAGGGCGCCCGCGACGAGCTCGGCGGCGCTCGCGGAGTACTCGTTCACGAGCGCGACCACGGGCAGCGAGGCGAACGCGCCGCCGTCGTGCGCCTTCGCCTCGTCGACGACCTGGTTGCGCTGGCGCGTCGAGTAGATCGTCCCCGATGAGAGGAACTCGTCGGCGAGGGCCTCCGCCTCGTGCACGAGGCCGCCGGGGTTGTTGCGCAGGTCGAGGATCACCCCGGCCAGCGGCGCCTTCGATCCGGCGCGCAGCCTCGCCGCGGCGCGGAGCATCTCCTCGTGGGTGCCGTCCTGGAACTGCTTCACGCGGACGTACGCGACGTCGCGATCGAGGCGCCTCGCGGCGATGCTCGTGACGTGGATCTGCTCCCGCGCGAGGTCGAACGTGAGCGGCTCGGCCGCGCCCTGCCGGCGGATCGTGAGCTTCACCCGCGAGCCGGGGGGCCCGCGCATGATCTTCACCAGCTTGTCGAGGCGCTCGCCGCGCACGGGGCGGCCGTCGATCGCGATGATCTGGTCGCCGGAGCGGATGCCCGCCCGCGCCGCCGGCGAGCCCTCGATCGGAGCGATCACGGTGATCTGGTCGTCCTTCGTGTCGACCTCGATGCCGACGCCGCCGAACGTCCCCCCGGTCTCTTCCTGGAACTGGGCGAACTCGGAGGCGTTCATGTACGCGGAGTGCGGGTCGAGCTCCGCGACCATGCCCTTGATGGCGCCGTCGATGATCTTGTTGCGCTGCGCCGGCTCGACGTAGTTGTTCTCGACGAGCACGAGCACGCGCGCGAGCTGCTCGAGCGGCGCGTAGGGGCTCTGCGCCTGTGTGCTCGCACCCGCGAGGTGGGAAGTCGCCGCCCCCCCTGCGAAGGCCGCAGCGATGAGCCCCAGGGTGCGCATCCAGCTCGAAAAGCGTCGCATCCGCCGACCATAGCAGCGGCGCGGGCGAGCGCGGCCAGCGCGCGGCCGCGCCCCGGCCGTCGGCCGCGCCGGGACCGTCGCCCGCCCGGCGCCGCCGCCGGCTCGGGCGCGCCAGCGCGGGCGTACCGCCCGGCCGGTCGAAGTCGCGCCGCGACGCCCAAGGTCCAGGGCGCATGGTTTGTCCTAGGAGGAGTGTTCGGCTATCTTCGCGCGCCTGAACGTGGAACTTGCCTCCTCATCGCCCTGCTCCGCCTCCGCGGTGCAGGGCTCGCCGCGAGGGGCTTCTCTCGCCGAGACGGTCAGCGGCCGTCGCGAAGAGCTGTCCGCGGCTGCGCTGTCGTCCGTGCGCGGGAGACAATTCGCACCGCGAGGCGGCTAGGATGGCCAAGACCACCGATCGTGAGCTCGTCGATCAAGCCCGGGGCGGAGATGCCCAGGCGTTCGGGGTGCTGGTCCGTCGATATCAGAAGCGCATCTTCCGGCTGGCGTTCCACCTCGTCCGCTCGGGCGCGGAGGCCGAGGACGTGACCCAGGAGACCTTCGTCCGGGCCTATCAGGCGCTCGATCGGTTCGACGGGCGGAGCGAGCCCTTCACCTGGCTCTACCGGATCGCCGTGAACCTCTCGCTCAACATGATCCGGGCCCGCAAGCCGACCAGGAACTCGACCCCCACGGACGATCCGCGGATCGAGGCGCTGCTGCTCGAGACGCGCCCGAGCCACGGCGTCGATCCGGCCGCGACGACCCAGCGGCGCGAGCTCGCGGCCGCGCTCTGCGACGGCATCGATACGCTCTCCGACACGCTGCGGACGACGCTCATCCTCGTGTGCATCGACGGCGTGCCCCACGAGGACGCGTCCAGGATCCTGGGGTGTCCGGAAGGAACAGTCGCCTGGCGCGTCCACGAGGCGCGCCGCAAGCTCCGCGTATACCTCGCGGAGCGTGGTTTCGGAGGGGACGCCGAATGAACGTCACCAGCAAGCTCGACCTCGACCAGATGCTCAACGATTGGTCCGCCCCCACCGCCGACGAGGCGGCGTGGGAGACGCGGGCAGCTCGCATCGTCGAGGTCGCTCTATCCCGGCGATCGGAGGATGCGGCGGCGGTGGCCGACCTCCTCGCAGCCCCGGATCTCGCCGCAGAGCCAGGCGAGGAGCAGGCCGGGGGCGTTTCGCGAGAAGCACGCACCGCAGGAGAACGCAGTACCATGGCGGACGGATCGGAAGCAGGCAGGGCCTCGAAGTCTGATGCGAGCCTGTCGGGCGGCAGCGCCTCGCGGCCCCCGGAGAAGAAACGTCAATCGCTGAAGGAGATCGCCGAGCGCGCCAGCCAGGCGCCGGGCCGCGCGAGCGGCGCGACAGGGAGCAGCCCGGCGCTCTCGACGCCGCTGCCGTCCGCGCGCGGTCCGCTGTCCACGCCGGTGCCGTCCGGACGCGGCTCGTTGTCGACGCCGCTGCCGACCTCGGGACGCGGCTCGATGCCGCCCGGGCGCGTGTCCTCGCCGCCGGGGCGGGGGTCGATCTCCGGCGTCATGCGCGCGTCGTCGCCTGCGTTGCGGCCGGCCGAGGGGGTGACCGAGGACTCCGGCGTCATCGATCTCAACCGGCTCAGCGCGTCGGTTCCCCCGGAGCACGTGGAGGCCGCCGAGAGGGCGCAGCTCGGCACGGCCGATACGCTCGAGAGCGAGAGGCAGGACGCGGTCGCGGCGGTGTCCGCGAGGAGGCCGCGCGCCCCGTCCGCGCCCGTCGCCCCGCCTGCTGCGAAGAAGCGGTCCGGCGGGATGGTCGCCGGCGCGGCGCTCGCGGCCCTGGGCTTGGCCGCGGCGGTGGCCGTCGTGGTGAAGACGAGGGCACCTTCGCAGCAGGAGACGGCGACCGCCACCGCGGCAGCGCCGACCACCGACGTGGCGCCCGCCGCGCCGCGCGAGGAGAAGCCGGCAGCGCCCGCTGCCCCGGTCGCCGCCGCGCCGGCGGAGAGCGCGGAGCCCGAGCCGCAGCCCGTCGAAACGGCGACGGCGGAGAAGCTGGCCGCGGCGCCCAAGACGGCCGCCGCGCCGGTCGGCGGCGGCGCGGCGGCGCCAGCGGCTGCGCCCGAGGCGCCTGCGCCCGCCGCGGCGCCGAAGCCGGAGCAGGGAAAGGTGGCGGCGGCGCCGACGCCGGCGGGCAAGCCGGGGGATCTGCCTTCCGCCATGCAGGCCGCCGTGGGCGACGACGGGGAGAAGCAGCCGTCGGTCGTGTCGGAGGCGCCGGTGCCGGCCTCGGGCCCGCTGCGGCAGCAGAACATCCCCGAGCAGCCGTCGCAGGGCTCGGTCCAGGCCGCGCTCGGCTCGGTCATGGGCAACGCGAAGGCGTGCGTCGCGGGCGCGGACGACGTGTCGCGCGCGCAGATCACGTTCTCGTCGACCGGCCAGGTGAGCAAGGTCAACGTCAGCGGCTGGGCGGCTTCGAACGGCCAGTCGAGCTGCGTGCAGGCGGCGCTCAAGGCCGCGAACGTGGGCCCGTTCTCCAAGCCGTCGTTCTCGGTGAGCGCCACGATCCGGCCCTAGCGCGCCGGGAATCCAGGCGGGCCCAGCCTCCTGGCGGACCCTGACCCAGGAGGGCCCACGTCCCGGTTGACACGAGGGCGCCCGCAGGTAGAATGCGCGCCCCCATGGTTTCCGCGACTCAGCAAACCCAGCGCATCCGTCAGCGCAAGGCGCGCACTTCGGGCACCCGCCGCAAGCGCTTCGAGCGTGCTCACGGCACCCCCAAGTTCCCGATCCATCCGGCGGGTTACGATCAGAACGCGCCGGACGCCCTGCGCGCTGCCACGCCCGCCGAGGCGCAGGCGAAGAAGTAGGAGAGCTTTTCTCATGGCCAATCACGCATCCGCCGACAAGCGCAACCGCCAGCGCATCACCAGGACCGCGCGCAACCGCGCCGCCAAGTCGGAGCTCCGCACGGTCGTCAAGAAGGCGCGCACCGGGCTGAAGGGCGTTCCGCAGGAGTCCACCGCGCTGGTCACCGCCGCGGTGAGCGCGCTCGATCGCGCCGCGTCGAAGGGGACGATCCCCGCCAAGCGCGCGTCGCGTGTGAAGAGCCGCCTGGCCCTCGCCCTGCACAAGGCGAGCGTCGCTGCCAAGACCGCCGCGGGCTGAGCACCAACCCCTTCGTACGTACGCCCCGCTCACCGCAAGGTGAAGCGGGCGTCGTCGTTTTGTCTGCCCCGATCGCCGGAACGCCGCCGCCGGTCTCGCCCCGCGCCATCGCGGGGCGAAACCGGCGGCGGCCCGACGCTCCCGCGCGTCAGTGCGCCTCGGCCCACGTCGGGCCGTGGCCGATGTCGACGACGAGCGGCACGTCGAGCGGGAAGACCGACTCCATGGCCTCCCGCACCTTGGCCTTCGCCTCGTCCACCGCCTCGATCGGCACCTCGAACGCGAGCTCGTCGTGCACCGTGAGCACCATGCGCGCGCCGGGGACCACGGGGCGCGGGATGCGCACCATCGCGAGCTTCAAGAGATCCGCCGCCGTCCCCTGGATGGGGGTGTTCTGGGCGATGCGCTCCGCCTGAGCGCGGCGCATCCGGTCGCTGCTGCGCAGGTCCGGGAGCAGCCTGCGCCGGCCGAGCAGCGTGCGCACCGACTCGGAGCGCTTCGCCTCGGCCATCGTCCGCTCCATGAACTCGTGCACGCCGCGGTAGCGCGCGAAGTAGGCGTCGATGAAGCGCGCCGCCTCCGCGCGCGAGATGTCGAGGCGCTTCGCGAGCGCCGCCTCGCCCATCCCGTAGATCACGCCGAAGTTGATCGTCTTGCTCCGGCGCCGCATCTCGTCGGTGACCCCCGCCTCGTCCACGCCGAAGATCTCCATGGCCGTGCGCACGTGCACGTCCTGCCCGGTGCGGAACGCGTCGACGAGCACCGGATCCTTCGACAGGTGGGCGAGGACGCGCAGCTCGATCTGGGAGTAGTCGGCGCTCACGATCACGCTCCCGGGCGGCGCGACGAACGCGCGCCGGATCATCCGGCCGAGCTCCGTGCGGATCGGGATGTTCTGCAGGTTCGGATCCTGCGACGAGAGCCGACCGGTCGCGGCCACGGCCTGGCTCCAGCGCGTGTGGATCCGGCCCGTGGTCGGGTGCACGAGGCGCGGCAGCGCGTCGACGTACGTGCCCTTGAGCTTGGCGATGGCGCGGTGCTCGAGCACCACGCCGGGGAACGGGTGGTCCTCCGCCAGCGTCTCCAGCACGTCGGCGTCGGTCGAGCGGCCGGTCTTCGTCTTGCGCTGGGAGCGCAGCTTGAGCTCGTCGAACAGGACCGCCTCGAGCTGCTTCGGCGACGCCAGGTTGATGTCGTGCCCCACCATCTCGCGCGCCTTCTGCTCCAGCGCCGCGAGCTCGGTCGTCATCTGCGCGCCGAGCTGCGCGAGCGCCTGCGGGTCGACGAGGACGCCCGTGAGCTCCATCTCCGCGAGCACCGCGGAGAGGGGCAGCTCGATCTGCACGAGCAGATCCTCGAGCCGCTCGGCGCGGAGCCGCGGGCGCAGCCGGTCGGTGAGCGAGAGCGCGACGTCGGCGAACGCCGCGCCGTAGGCCGTGGCCTCGCCGAGCTCGATCTCGTCGAGGCCGCGCTGCGCCTGCCCGCGGCGCTTCGGGGCCACCTCGTCGAGGGTCTGCATCTTGGCGCCGAGCTCGCGCTCGGCGAGCTCGTGGAGCTGGTTCTTCCCCTCGGGATCGAGCAGGTAGCTCGCCAGCATCGTGTCGAACGCGACGCCGACGAGCCCGATGCGGTGCCGCAGGAGGACCACCTCGCAGAACTTGACGTCGTGGCCGACCTTCGGGAGCTCGGGGTCGGCGAGCAGCGGGCCGAGCACCGCGTCGACGTCGCCCATCGAGAGCTGGGCCGGCGCGCCGAGGTAGCGGTGGCCCAGGGGGACGTAGACGGCTTGCCCCGGCTCGCAGGCGAGCGCGATGCCGCAGACATGGCCGCTCATCGGCTCGCGGCTCGTCGCGTGCACGTCGATGGCGAGGCGCCCGGCCGCGCGCGCCGATTTGGCGAAGGCCTCGAGCTCCTCGCGCGTCGCGACGACCCGGTAGGTCGCCGCGCGCGCCGTGGGCTCGGGCGCGCGGACGGCCTTCAGGAAGCGCGAGAACCCGAGCTCGGTGAAGAGCTCCCGGAGCCTCCCGGTGTCCGCGCCGCCGTAGCGCAGCGTCTCCAGGTCGAGCGAGACGGGGGCGCTGCCGTCGAGCGTCACGAGCTTCTGCGACAGGAGCGCGTCTGCCTCGTGCTGCTTGAGCGACTCGCGGATGCGGGGCTTCTTCACGTCGTCGAGGCGGGCGTAGATCGCCGAGAGCGAGCCGAACTGCGCGAGCAGCTCGGCGGCCGTCTTCAGGCCCACGCCGGGGACGCCGGGGACGTTGTCCGAGCTGTCGCCGACGAGGGCGAGCAGGTCGCGCACCTGCTCCGGAGGCACGCCGAACTTCGCGACGACCTCGGGGTGCCCGTAGACCTTGTCGCGCATCGCGTCCCAGAGCATCACCCGATCGCCGTCGACGAGCTGCATGAGATCCTTGTCGCTCGACGCGATGACCACGCGCAGCCCCCGCTCCTTGGCCCGCGCGACGGCGACGGCCACGAGGTCGTCCGCCTCGAGCCCCTCCTGGATGAAGATCGGGATGCAGTACGCCTCGACGATCTCCCGGCACCGGTTCATCTGCACCCCGAGGTCCGGCGGCGGCGGCGGCCGGTGGGCCTTGTAGCGCGGGTCGAGATCGTCGCGGAACGTCTTGCCCGGAGAGTCCATCGCCACGCCGAGGTACGCGGGCTTCCGCTCGTCCACGAGCTTCGAGAGCATCGCGACGGTGCCGTACGTCGCGTGCGTCGGCTCGCCGCTCGGGCTCGAGAGCGGGCTGATCGCGTGGTAGGCGCGGAAGACGTAGCCCGAGAGATCGATCAGGTAGAGGACGTCCGGAGCTCCGGCCGGGGGAAGCGCGGTAGGGCGCGTGGACATGGACCGACCCTTAGCACCTCGGGGAGCCGACGTTCACCGAACCACGATGTCGCGCCGCATTGTCACGTCGATGACCTGCCCGTCCCGCTCGACGCCGACGGAGACGCGCGTCCCCACCGGGCCGCGGAGGCGCTGGATGCAGTCGGCGAGCGGGAGCTCCTTCGCGTTCTCGCCGTCGATGCGGACGATGATGTCGCCTTGCTGGAGCCCGGCGGACGCGGCGGGCCCGCCCTCGATGATCCCCGCGATCATGACGCCGCTCGACGAGACCGACAGCATCGCGCCGATGCCCGTGAGCTCCTCGCGCGACCCGCCGTCGTCCAGCATCCGGAGCTCGATGTCGGCGCGCGCCGAGCCCGTGCCGCGCGCGTCGAGGCCGGACACGATCTTGGCCATGTAGTCCTCGTGGCGCACGCGCACCGAGAACGGGCCGCGCGCCGGCACCCCCTCGAGAGCGTATTCGCCGTTCGCGTCGGTGAGCACCAGCGAGATCGCGTTCGCGCCGGACGAGGTCACGGAGTCGAGCTCGACCTGGGCCTCGACGACCGGCGCCCGCGAGGCGGCGTCGATGACCCTGCCCCTCAGCGTCGCCCCCTGCGGCAGCACGATCCGCACGCCCTCGATGGTGCGGCCCGCCTCGACGTCGACCGCCGAGCTCCGCGTCGGCGGGCGGCCGGCCGCGCTCACCGTCAGCACGTAGCGGCCCGGCGCGAGCTCGTTCAATCGAAACGCGCCGCCCGGATCGGTGACCTTGCGCGCGCGGCCGTCGACGCTCCCGCGCGCCGCGGCCCCGGCCGGCACGAACGACTCGATCGCCAGGAGGTACGCCTCGACGGGCCTGCCCGATTGATCCACGACCTCGCCCGCGATCGCGCCTGCCGCGACCAGGTGGAGGACGTTGTCGCGGCCCGCGGCGAGGCGCGTGGGCTCGGCGTCCCCGAGCGGGGGCTGCGCCGCGGTCGCGGTGCACCCGTCGGCCTCGGGCGGCAGCTCGAAGCGGCCCTCGGTGTCGGCGCTCGCGGTCATGCCCGGCTCATCGCGGCAGCGGACCACGGCGCCGGCGCTCGGGCGGCCCTCCGGATCGAGGACGACGCCGCGGACCGGCTCAGCGCGCGCGACCGTCGTCTCGCGTGGCGGCGGAGCCGGCGGCGGCTCGACCTCGACCTCGCGCGGCGCCGCGTGCTCCGGCTGCGGCGGCGGGAGCAGCGCCGAGGCGGGCTCGCGCCGCGCCGGCATCACGGGCTCGGGGCGCGGCACGAGCAGCCAGAAGAGGAGCGGCGCCACCAGCAGCGCCACGGACAGCAGGGCCGCGGAGAGCCAGGCCCTTCGCTGCGCGCCCGCCGTCCGGCTGTCCGTCATGCCGTCCTCCGCCGTCGATTCAGCGGCCGGCGTCGGCCTGGCCGGCCGAGCCCTCGCCCGCGCCTTCGGGGATCGCGTTCGAGTCGATCGGCTCCGGCGCCGCCTCGTCGGCGGGGCCGAGCGCGGGGCGCGCTGGCTCGGCGGGCCACGGCGTCTCGCTGGAAGAGCCGCCGCACGCCCCGACGAGCAGCGCGAAAGGTAGGAGCAAGGTGCCGGACCGCATGGCCGGCATCCTAGCTCGTTTTGGTGGGGAGGTCATAACGACCGGGCCTGCGCCCGGCCGTGGGCGAGCGGGGCGCGCCGGCTCGGCGCGGCGCTCCGGCTCAGCGCGTGGAGAGGTTCGTCCGGGCGATCCAGAGGCAGCCGGCGGCGTTGACCGCGCACCAGACGATGAGGGCCATCCGGCCGAGGGGGCCGGCGACCTCGCCGAGCGCGACGACGGAGGTGAGGTAGGCCGCCGTGCCGACGGCGAGGCCCGCGATCGCCGGCCGGAGCTTCTTCACGCCGAAGAAGAGCGAGGTGAGGCCGAGCGGGAGGAGCGCGTTGGCGAGCGGCAGCCAGCGGTGGACCGAGGCGCCGATCAGCAGGTCGAGGTCGGCGAGCGGCCGCGCCAGCACGTCGACGGCGAGGTCCACGCGCGGCAGGAGCCACGGGGCGAAGAAGAACAGCCCCGGCCCCGCCGCGAGCGCCGGGAGGAGGAAGCTCGCCTGCCACGGGCTCGTGGCGTTCGCCTCCTTCTTGCGGGCGCGGCGGCCGACCCACGTCGCGAGCACGAGCAGCGCGAGCAGCCGCACGACGATGTGGCTCTGCGTGACGCGCACGACCGAGCTCGCGGCGTCGAGGATGCCGGCCCCGTAGAGGAGCTTGCCGCCGTCGGAGTCGTCGACCACGCGCGCGCCTGCGCGGAGCGCGTCCTCGACCGCGCGCGGGTCCGACACGCCGAGGCTCACGAGCAGCGCCGCCGCGCCGGCCACGTGGGGCGCGGCCATCGAGGTGCCGCTGTACACGGGGTAGCCCTCGCACTTGTCGCGCCCGCGGTTGCAGATGGTCTGCTGGGTG
Organism: Sorangium sp. So ce834; assembly: GCF_051521425.1. NCBI lineage: Bacteria > Pseudomonadati > Myxococcota > Polyangiales > Polyangiaceae > Sorangium > Sorangium sp. So ce834. Next base: position 13,167,936 of record NZ_CP150351.1, on the reverse strand, counting down.
ACGTTCACCCCGGGCGCCGCGACGTCGACGCCCTGGCCGCGCGAGGAGAACCGCGCGACCTTGTCGTTCGCGTCGGTGGCGCTCACGCCGATGACGCCGTCCGAGGCGCCGGGGAATTGCACGCGCCCGCCGGTGTTGCCGGCCGCCGCGACGACCACCACGCCGCGCGAGATCGCGTAGTCGATCGCGCTCTGGAGGACCTTCGAGTTGCGGGGCCCGCCGAGGCTCAGGTTGATGACGTGGGCGCCGTGCTCGGCCGCCCAGCGGATGCCGTCGGCCACGTCGGCGGTCGTGCCCCATCCGCTCTCGTTCAGCACCTTGACCGGCATGAGCCGCGCGTGGAAGGCGAGCCCCACGGCGCCGATGCCGTTGTTGGTCGACTGCGCGATCGTGCCCGCCACGTGCGTGCCGTGGCCCTGGTCGTCGTTCGCGTGGCTCGTCTTGGTGACGAAGTTCCATCCCTCCACGCACTCGGTCGAGGCGAGGTCGGTCCCCTTGGTGAAGGGCCCGTGGTCCTCGCAGGCGATGCCGGTGTCGACCACGGCGACGGTGACCCCGCGGCCGGTGGCGAAGTCCCATGCGCGCTCGGCGCCCACGCGCGCCATGTGCCACTGGTCCTTCAGCAGCGGGTCGTTCGCGGCGAACGAGGCGCGCACCCAGGCGAGCGGCTCGGCCGCCTCCACGCGCGGATCCCGCGCGAGCCGCTGGAGCGTCTCGTTGACCGACCCCTCCACGGTGGCGATCTGGATCCGGGTCTCGGAGGCGAGCGCGGTCGGGACGGCGGTCAGCGAGAAGTCGCGCGCGAGCGCCGCGAGCGCGCTTTCGTCGAGATCGTCGCGCGCGTCGACGACGATCTGCCCGGGGATGTCGTAGCTGGTCTCGTCGAGCTCGGAGGCCAGCCCGTGCAGCGGCTCGCCCGCGGTCGCGACCGGCTCGCTCAGGCCACTGAAGCCGCTCGAGCGATCGACGTCGACGGGCAGCGCGGGGCTGACGTATCCGGGAAGGCGAGGCTCGAGCATCCCGGGGGAGCGCGCCGCGAGCGCGACCCCGGCGCCTCGGTTGTCCGTTCCGTCGGCCCTGGCCGCGCCGGACACCGCGACCAGCGCCGCTGCCGCGAGCAACGACGTCGCGACCGCGCGTCCGGTTGGGTGAGTAGCGGTCCCTGACCCACGCTGAAGGCGAGACTTGTGCATAGGGGTCTCCTCATCGGCAGAGTAGCGCCGCAGTCCCCGAGCAGCCATCGCTCTGGCGTCGACGTACTGCGCCCAGCGCCGACGCATCACCGTGCCGCGCCCGCGCGCCCGCTGCGCACATGACCGCCGCGTCAGCAGCGCTGCAGCATCATGACCGCGGACATCCTGGAATCGCCCCCACATCCCCCTCGCCCCCTGACGAGCTCGGCAAGCTCTCCCCTCTCGCCCCGCTGCCCACCTGGAAAGAGCCGCCGGCGGAGGGGGGAGCGGCGCGGGCGGGCGGCGGGGGTGGGCCCCACAAACCCGAGCGCCGGCCCGCATCGAAGCGAGTCGCCCCCAGTCCTCCCCCCACCCGTCCAACTGGCAACAGCCCCCCACAAGGCGCGAGTTTGTGGGGGGACCCCCGCCGCCCGCCCGCGCCGCTCCCCCCTCCGCCGGCGGCTCCCCCGCGCGTGGAACCCCGCCCGGCCCGCGCCTCTCAGGGCGGCCCGCCGCTCACGTCACTTCGCCGCCGCCCAGAGATCGGCCATCCACGCTTCCACGTCGCTCACGGCCCGCGGGATATCGATCGACAGGTTTCGACACCCCGTCTCCGTGACGAGGACGTCGTCCTCGATGCGCACGCCGATGCCGCGATAGCGCGCCGGCACGGTCTCGTCGTCGAGCTGGAAGTACAGGCCAGGCTCCACCGTGAGCACCATCCCCGGCTTGAGCTTGCCGTACTTGTAGACCTGCTGCCGCGCCTGCGCGCAGTCGTGCACGTCGAGGCCCAGCATGTGGCTCACGTTGTGGAGCGAGTACCGGCGGTAGAACTGCTTGTCTTCCTTGAGCGCCTCCTCGGCCGGAATGCTCAGGATGCCGAGCCGCTCGAGCCCCCGCGCGAGCACCCGCATCGCCGCCCGGTTCGGCTCCATGAAGTCGTTGCCCGGCTTCACCTCGTGGATCGCCGCCTCCTGCGCCTCGAGCACGAGCTCGTAGATCTCGCGCTGCTCCTTGGAGAACTTCCCGTTGATCGGCAGCGTCCGGGTGATGTCGGCGGTGTAGAGCGCGTTGCCCTCGACGCCGGCGTCGAGCAGCACGAGCTTGCCCGGCTCGAGCGCGCCGTCGTTCCTCGTCCAGTGCAGGATGCAGGCGTGGTGGCCGGCCGCGGCGATGGTCCCGTAGCCGACGTCGTTGCCCTCCACCCGGGCGCGCAGGTTGAAGACGCCCTCGAGCTCTCGCTCGCTCCGCCCCTTGGGGAGCGCGCGGACGACGTCCTCGAAGCCCCGCTTCGTCGACGCGACCACCGCCTCGAGCTCCTCGATCTCGAGCGCGTCTTTGAGGAGGCGCATCTCCGAGAGCGCCTCGCCGAGCTGCTTGTCGCGATCGTGCTTGGCGAGGAGCTTGTCGACGCGCTCGGACACGCCGCGGAGCACGCGGTGCGGGCGCGTCACCGTGCCGACGAGGCCGCTCAGGTACGCGTCCAGCTCGGGGAGCCCGCGGCACTCGTCGACGCCGAAGCGCGCGCGGCTCTGCTCGACGCCGAGGCGGGGGCCGACCCAGAGCTCGCCCTTCGCGCGATCGGTGAAGAACGTCTTGTCGCTGCGCCCGGGGTTCGGCTCGACGAAGAGGATGTCCCGGTGCCCGCCCCCCTCCTGCGGCTGCAGGACGAGCACGCAGTCCGGCTCGAGGTTGCCCGTCAGATAGAAGAAGTCCGAGCCGGGGCGAAAGCGGTAGTGCGTGTCGTTGGAGCGCACCTTCTCGTGCCCCGTGGGGATGACGAGCGTCTCCGCCGGGAAGAGCTTCGACAGGGCGCGGCGACGGGCGGCGAACACGTCCGCGTGCGCGATCGGCTCGGGGAGCTCGCGGGGCGCCGGCGCCCAGCGATCCAGCATGAACGCGATCAGGGCCTCCGGCAGCGTCGAGTCGTGGCTCGCCGGCTTGGCCTCGGAGCCGGCGACCGCAGCGGCGGGCGCCTCGGCGGGGCCGCTGCCGGTGGGCGCGCTGTGGGCAGGATCCGCCTGGACGGGGGCGGCGCTGGTCTCGGGCGTGGTGCTCATGGGGCTCAAACTATGGGTCGATCGGGCAGGGTCGTTCAAGCCAAAGCGCTCGCCCGACCCCGCCCGCGGATCGCCCCGCAGGGGAGGCAGCGCGTCACGCGACCGAAGCGCCGCCGTCGATCGCGAGGATCTGGCCGGAGATGAAGTCGTTTTCCGCAAGGAACACCACGGCGCGCGCGATGTCTTCGGCCTCGCCGAGCCGCCGGAGCGGGATGCGCTCGCGGAGGCGAGCGAGCGTGGCCTCGTCATACGAAGAGGGCGGAAGGACCGTCCCAGGCGCGACGCCGTTGACGCGCACGTCCGGCGAGAGCCCCACCGCGAGGCCGCGGACGAGGTGGGCGAGCGCGGCCTTCGAGACCGAATAAGGGATGTAGTTCTTCCACGGGCGCTCGGCGCTCACACAGACGATCGCGACGACGCTGCCGCGGCAGGCGCGGAGCGCGGAAGCGAGCTCTAGCGTGAGCAGGTACGGCGCGGTGGCGTTGAGCGCCAGGGCGCGATCCCACGCGTCGGCGGAGAGCTCGGCCGGCGGGACCCGATCGAAGTTCGCCGCGTTGTGGACCAGGAGGTCGAGCCGGCCCGACGACCAGTCGAGCGCCGCTCGGGCGACCGCGGCGATCGCCGCGCGATCGCAGAGATCGGCCTGGAGCGCGACGGCGCGCCGGCCGAGCGAGCGCGCCTCGTCGACGACGGCGTCCGCGCCGGCGCCGCTCGTGGCGTAGTGGACGGCCAGGTCGGCGCCCGCGGCGGCGAGCGCGCGGGCGGTCGCGGCGCCGAGGCGGGTACCGCCGCCGGTCACGAGGGCGACACGGCCGGTCAAGGGAACATGGGGCATGAGGGTTCTGTAGCCGATGTGGGGCCGCGCGCGTCGAGATCGCCGGCGACGCGCCGCCTGGCCGGCGCTCGGCGGCGCTCGGCCGCGGGCCGCCGTTTTTTTCGCCGGCGACGCGCGCCATGGCACGCTGGAGCGGCTTTGCCGATGCCTCCGACACGCCGAGTCGCCGCAAAGGGACGCTCCAAGGAGCCGCCGCGCCGCCTGTGCGCCCTCGCCGCCGCGCTGCTCTGCGCGGCCGGATGCACGGAGAAGCTCGAGTCCGTCGAGCTGCCGGGCATCGACCTGCCGGGCCTCGATTGGCCAAAGACGAGCGCGCCCGCGGCGCCGGCGAGCGCGGCGCCGCGCGCCCAGGGCGCGCCGAGCGCGGCCGGCGCGGCGAGCGCCGCGGCGCGGCCCCCGGGGACGCCGCGCGCCGCCGCGGCGGCGAGCCAACCCGAGTGCGACGAGCTGCCGTCGGAAGAGGAGGAGCGGCGCGCGCAGCTGCCGCCCCTGACGGCGCTCGGGAAGGCCGTGCCCACGGAGCCGTGGACCCCGCCGCCGTACGAGGTGCTGCCCGGCGTGACGCTCCCCGCGCCGATCGCCGCGAAGGTCGAGCGGATCGACCGGGGATACGCGCGCCGCACGCGCGAGCACCTCGTGATCACGAGCGGGACACGCGACGCGAACCGACAGGCCAGGGCCATGTTCACGAAGCTCAGGCTCGGCGACGATCTCCTCAAGCTCTACCGGAACAAGGCGGCCGTCCAGGAGATCACGAAGGCCTACCGGGCGAGCTCGGGCAAGCCGCCGGAGCAGGTGGTCGCCGCCATGGAAGCCGTCATCCAGGACCAGATCGACCGGGGGATCTACGTCTCCGCGCACCTGCGCCGAGGCGCCGTGGACGTGCGCAACAGGACCATGTCGCCGAAGGAGAAGCGCGCGTTCCTCGAGAGCGCCTCCGAGGTAGGGGGCGTCCTGGTCATCGAAGAGACGACGCCCGCGCACTACCACCTGCAGATCGACTGACGGGCAGGCCGCCGCTCCCGTACGCCGGCGCCGGCCTCGCCGCGGCGTCCACGGACGCCCTGCGGCCGGGGTGGGCGCGTCAGTGGGCGCGCACCGGCGCGGCCGGGCCCGCCGCGCGGCGCAGGTGCAGCGAGAGCCCGAGGAGCAGGGCCCCCACCGCGATCGCGAACGACCCGATGAGCCAGCTGAGCGCCAGCACGCCCGCCGCCGGCAGCGCCACCATGAGGACGCCGAAGATCACCGAGGTGACGCCGCTCAGCCCGAGCCAGAACTCGTTGGCGATCACGTGCCGGAGCCGCACCGCGCCGATGATCCGGAAGATGCCGGTCACGATGGCCCACGCCGCGATCAGGCCGTAGAGCGAGAGCGCGGTGATGATGGGCCGCCAGAACGTCAGTAGGGCGATACCGATGTCGAAGAGGCCCTCGACCACGGTGATGCCCCCGCCGCGGCCGCCGATCGCGGACGCGAGCGCGGCGCAGCCGTCGAGCAGCGCCCACACGCCGAACAGCAGGACGAGCGTGGCGAGCGACGGGAGCGGCCACAGGAAGAACAGGATCCCGATGAGGATCCCGACAACGCCCCTCACGGCGATCACCCACCAATACCGCCCCAGCATCTCCATGCTCCACCCCCCTCCTCTGGCGCTCACGGCGCTCGCTCTCAGCAGACGCGCCGCCTTGTCGCGCCGCGCGCCGCCCCTCCCGCGCGGGTGCGCTGTACCGCTCTTGCCCGCTCGGACTCACGCTGCCCAGACCGAATGCACGTCCCCTGCCCGCCCGTGGCGGACGAGCTGCTCAGCCGTCCGGTCGCGCGAGCCGCTCGCCGACCGCGGCGGAGGCTGGCCTAGGGCCGGCCCGAGGGCGCGGCCTTCTGGACGGAGCAGGGCGTCTATCGGGTGTCGCGACGGAGCGCTTCGGCGCCTGGGCCGTCGAGGCCATCCGCAGGGCGGTCGGCCTCGACGTGCCGAGCCTGCTGCGCTGTGCCCCGCGACGCCGGGAGGCTCACAGGCCGGCGATCGGCCCGCTCGCAGGGTCGCCGTACTTCGACAGCTCGACGCCGAAGTAGTTGATGATCGAGCAATGGAGCGCGCCGGTGGGGGCGTTGTTCGCGTGCACGGCGCGGCCTGTCTGGAAGCCGCCCACGCGCCCGGCGAGCATGATGGGCATGTTCTTCCGACCGTGGGAGTCGCCGTCGCCGTTCTCGGACGTGTAGAGCACGAGCGACTCGTCGAGCAGGTTGCCCGTCGCGGTGGTCGCGGCCTTCATGGCGTTGAGCAGGTACGCGAAGCGGCGCACCTTGAACCGCGAGGTCTGGACGACGCGGGCGTTGGCGATGCGCATCGCCTCCGCCTGCGGCAGGCTGTCGAGGTCGGTCGCGCGATCGCGGTCGCCGAGCTTGTGCGAGATGAAGTGGTCGCTCCAGGTGCCCACGCCGTCGGGCAGGTCGTAGCCGGAGAAGTCGAGACCCCAGCTGTTCGAGTACTGCAGCACGAGCACCCGCGTCAGGTCGCAGGTGAGCGCGAGCAGCCCGAGATCGATCATCTTCTTGAACTTGCCGTGCAGGTCGAGGCCCCGCGTGGGCTTGCCGGGGACGGTGCAGCTCGACTGGGTCGTGGACTGGATCTGCTTCTCCAGCTCGAACACCGACTCGAGGTGCTGCTCCACGCGCGCCCGGTCCGCCGCGCCGAGGCGCTGGTTCAGCCGCCTCGCGTCCTCCCTCACCCAGTCGAGGACGCTGGCGCGGCGCCGCCGGATGTTGTCCATGTCCTCGTTCGGGCTGCCCAGGTTGCTGAAGAGCGTGTCGAACAGGGCGGCCGGGTCGCGGAACGCGTCCTCGACCTGACCGCCGTCCCGGAACGAGATGAAGCCCTGCGTGACCGCCGTGTCGCCCGTCGGAGACAGGTTGAGGCTGCGGTACGGGGTCTCGGCCGCGATGTGCTCGGCCAGGTACTGGTCGAGCGTGGCATTCTTCGGGACGGCCTGTCCGCCGCCGTCGGTGTGGGCGCAGAGCGCCATCGCCGGGCTGTGGATGTCGGAGCAGATCACCTGGTGATCGACGCCGGACACCATCGTGACATCGCGCCAGATCGGATCCCCCGCCGGCCACTCGCGCTCGGCGTCGAAGCCTTTCATGTCCACGAGGCACGGCGTCAGGCCCTCGGCCGAGAGCGGACCGGCCGTGCGCGGGTGCCACGCGCCGGGATCGGTGCCGTTGGGAACGAAGAAGGCCACGAAGCGCTTCGGGTCCGCCGGCGCCGCGCTGGCGCGCTGCGGCCGCATCGCGTCGAGGAACGGGAGGGCGACCGCGACGCCGGCGCCGCGGAGCAGAGCTCTTCTCGAGATCTTCACTGGCGACACTCCTCTTCCATCATCGGTCGGACGGGTTGCGAGCACATCACTCTGGCGCCCTCCGCAGCCGGAACGCCGGAGACCGCGCGAGGGCGGTCAGGAAGGAACGGAACCGGTTGCCGTCCTGCGCGAAGCTCTCCGCGGCGGCGTCGATGGCGCAGCGATCCTCGACCGCGGGCTCGCGTCCCTGGGTGTACGTGAACAGCTTCTCCGCGACGCACGCGGCGAGATCGGGGCTGCGCCGGAGCTCCGCCGCCAGGGCGGCGAGGGAGTCGAACGACTCGTTGGCTGCGCCCTGGAAGCGCGGCTCCAGCCCGAACTCGTCGATACCGATGCTCCCGTCGTACCGCCCCTGCTTGTCGTACTGGGCGAAGCCGACGCCGATAGGATCGATGAGCGCGTGGCAGCCGGCGCACCCCGCCTGGGTGTTGCGCTTCTTGAGGACCTCGAGGTAGCTCAGGCCGGACAGCTCGCTCTCCAGCTCCTCGAGCAGCCCGGCGGGGATGGTGATCTTCTCGCAGAGGAAGGCCGCCCGGAGCCACTGGCCGCGCACGGCGATGAGGTCGCCGTCGTTCTTGGCGCTGATCAGGCTGGCGTGCGTGAGCAGCCCGGTGTTCGCACGGTGGTGGCCGGCCGGGAACTCCACGCGCGTCACGCCGTCGCCCGTCGCCTCGAGGCCGTAGAACTTCGCGAGCGCCGGGGTGACGTACGTGTGGTTCGCGGTGAGCGCGTCGAAGAAGTCGGCGCCGGGGGTGAAGGCGAGCTCGTCGAGGACGAGCTCGCTCTCGGTGATCATGTCCGCGAGCAGGGCGGGCGTCGACGCGTCCGGGTTGGCCGGCGGGCGGAGCTGCTCAAAGGTGAGCCACTGCTTGAAGAAGGCGTTGAAGAAGAGCGGCGTCCGCTCGTCCTCGACCATCTCCTCGGCCACCGCGAGGAGCCCGTCGGGCGTGTCGAGCTCGCCGGCCTCCGCCCGCGACAGCAGCGCTGCGCTCGGCGATCGGCCCCAGAGCGTGAACGACAGCCGCGAGGCGAGCTCCAGCGGTGACAGGGGCGACGTCTCGGCGCCGTTCGCGCCGACCTCGATCCGGAACAGGAAGCTGGGCGAGGTGAGCAGCGCCTCGATGACGAAGCGAAACGCATCCGCCCTGTCCTGCGCGACCTCGCTGGCTCGCCCGACCAGGTCGCTCACCTCCTCGGCCGACAGCGGCCTTCGATACGCCAGCTTGCCGAAGCGCTGCACGAACCGCTCGAGGCAATCGGCGGCCTCCGGCTCGCAGCCGAGCACCGAGGCCCGGCGCGCCTCGTCCGCCATGAGCTCCTGCCCGAGCGACTCCGCCATCCCCAGATAGGCGCGGAGATGCTGATCCGACACGTTCTGGAGGGCGGCGATCGTCCGGAATCCGCCCTGGCCGGTGTCTTCCGGGATGCTGTCCACGGCGGGCGGCTCGGCGAGCTGGAACAGATCCTGGAGCGTCAGCTGGTACTCGAGCCGGGACAGGCGGCGCAGGACGCTGGGGCTGGTTCGAGCGACGCTGCAGTCTTGCGCCGCCGGCTTCCCGGTGACGGGGTCGATGGGGTCGTCGATGTCGCCACCAGGGCTGCCGTCGCTGTTGCCGAGCTGCCCGGTACAGGCAACCCCCGTCAGGCAGAAGAGCGCCACGGCGGACATGCCCGCCGCGATGGAACGCCGGAGGAACGGTACCGATCGATCGGTGTCGGGCGGCATTGTCTTGCTCATGGAGTGACCAGCCATTCAGGTGGAGCGCACCCGGCGCGCGCCGAGACATTTCGGCGATGCGCCGCGTCGTGGTCTGAAGCGCACTTTTGAAGCAAGGCGGTACGTGCGCGCCCCGGCGTCAGCTCGGGGCAGGGGCTACATTCCCATAGCATGCTCCTCTGATCGCCGCTTGCCGCGGATCGCTGTCTGCGGCGCGCCTGACTCGGCTCTAACTGAAGTTATGAAGGCAAGCCGCATCCTGCGGGAGCGAGCCATCGTCCACCACGGTGACGGCGCCAGGAGCACGCGCCGGCCGAGGCTCCCGCGGCGGGCCGGCGTGTGCTCTCCTGCGCGCTCGTCGCCGCCGCAGGCAGCGTCTGGCCCTCGAAGAGGCCAGCTCTGGTATATTGCAGGCTCACTGCCGAGCCCCGGCGCGACGCCGGCTCCGGATGCGACAGGCGAGCTTGGCGACGGCGAGGCCGGGCGCGAGGACCGAGCCCGAGGAGACACGGCATGACACGCACCGACTACGAACAGATCGCGGGGGTCTTCGATCGGCGTTATCAGGGGGGCAGGTACGCCGGGGCCGAGCAGGTGGTGCTCGACCTGCTCGGGCCTTCGCCAGGGCGGCGCGCGCTCGAGGTGGGGTGCGGGACGGGGCACTGGCTGGAGCTCTTGCACAAGAACGGGTTCGAGGTGACCGGGCTCGACGCGTCGCCCGGCATGCTCGAGCAAGCGCGCGCTCGCCTGCCGTCGGCGACGCTCGTCCACGGCTCGGCGGAGCGGCTTCCCTTTCCCGACGCCGGGTTCGATTGCGTGCTCTGCATCAACGCGCTGCACCACTTCGGTGAGCCGCGCGGGTTCATGGCCGAGGCGCACCGGGTGCTCGGCGCCGGAGGGGTCCTCATCAACATCGGCCTCGATCCGCACCAGGCGATCGACCGCTGGTTCGTTTACGATTACTTCGAGTCGACCCGGGAAGTCGACCTGAAGCGGTACGCATCGGTGGACACCGTGCGACGCTGGCTCGAGCAGACCGGGTTCGTCGTCGACGGGACGAGGCTCGCCGTGCACATCGAGCGGCAGGTCCCCGCTTCGGAGGCCCTCGCGAAGGGCATCGATCCGCGCGACACGAGCCAGCTCGCCTTGCTGACGCCGGAGGCCTTCGCGGCGGGGGTCGACCGTATCCGGCGGGAAGAGGCGAGGGCGCGGCAGAGCGGCGGCGAGCTCTCGCTGGTCGTCGACCTGCGCATGTGGGCCACCGTCGCCCGCAAGCCCTGAGCCGAGCGGGCGCGCTGCCGTCGAGGCGGGCCCTCCCGGGCATCGTTCATCGCGCGAGCATGAGCAGCGAATACCCGCCCAGCACGCGGGCGGTGAAGTCTTCGTTCAGCGCGAACAAGAGCCGCCTCGGATACCTCAGCAGCTTCGCCTTGAAGGATTTGCTCGGGAGCTCAACCGAGCCGGCAGTGTAGAAATAATCGATGATCTCGTAGCCGGCCTCCTGCAGGCTCGCCAGCGCCGTCTGCTTCACGAAATAGTGGATGTGCCCCACGTTCCTGCGCACGTCGAGGATGGGCTTCATCCTCAGGACCGCCTGGACCGAGAGATCCAGGGGCACGTGCAGGATCTTGTAATCTGCCTTGCTCTTCAGCCGCCGCAGGAACGTGTAGTAGTCCTCCACGTGCTCGATGACGTCGATGCTCATCAGGACGTCGCACGAGATGTCCTTCTCCAGGAGGTCTTCCTGATGGAACGTCAGCCGGTCTTTCTCTCTCGCCTTCGCCAGCTGGAACGCCTGGGGAGAGATGTCGTAGCCGTGGAACTCCACCGACGCCGGCAGCCGCTGATGCAGCTGATTCAGGACCTCTCCGGCGCCGCACCCCACCTCGTACACGACCTTCGGCTGGATGTGGTTCTTCTCCAGGATCCGGAGGATCTGCTTGGCTTTCCACGGGGAGTCCTCCGCATGCCAAGTCTTGTTGTTCTCCAGATATCCGCCTTCGATGTAAAGCCCCGCGCTCGTCATGGGACGTCCCTCCTGGCACTCACGTCGTGCCGTAGGATGCGCCGGCAACGGAGGCATTCATCATGGATGAGCTCCCGCCCCCCGCGCGGATCCGCGAGCCGAATGGTCGCCGGCCGGCCGTTGCCGCGTCGCTTGCGGCCGAGGGCCGCCCTCTCACCGCGCCCGGAGACCCGCTGCCCGAAGACCCGCTGAATGAAACGAGCGGCCGCTCAGCTGCCCTCGCGGCGCCATTGCCGGTCCTGCCGGCGAGCTGCGCGCGCCCCGACATCCTCGTTCCGCCGCTCGGCGAACGAGCTGCTCGCCGCCGGAGTCGCCCTCCGCGACCCCGGGCCCGGGCGCGCGCCGCCCTTGATGCGGACCTCGGTCACGACCTCGTCCCACTGCGCGTCGTAGCCCTCGAAGTGGACCCGGTAGGAGCCCGGGGCGACGACGCCGGTGATGATCGCCGGCTTGTACGACCCCTTCCACTCGACCTCGACGCGATCGCCGACCTTCCGCGCGCTGGCGCCGCCCGAGGCGCGCTGCTCCTCGTCGCGGAGGCGCCGGGCGCTCCCCTCGTGCAAGCACTGCTCCCGGTGGCACGCGAGCCCGGAGGCGCAGTCGTCGTCGGCGCGGCACGGCGACCCGAGCGGCGCCTTCTTCCCGCAGGCAGCGAGCGCCGCAGGCAAGGTGGCCAGGATCACGAGCGCTCTCAGGGCGGCGATGGCTCGAACGCGCACGACGCGTCATCCCAGCAGAGCGGCCGGTGCCCGACAACAGGAATCGCAAGGCCCGCGGCCTCGCATCGCCTGCGCTTTACCCCTCCCCTTCACCCCTCCCCTTCACCCCTCCCCTTTTCACCCCTCGGCGCCCCGGACACGCGATGTCCCCGCGCCCCCGGCGAACCGCGCCCTGCCAGCGGGGCCGCCCTCTGCTATGGTCGCCCCCGCCGTGCGTCTGCTCGCCGCCCTCGCGCCCGTGGCCTTGCTCGTCGCGGCGCCGCCGCTCCTGGGCTGCGGCGGCGCCCCCGCGACGGACGCGGGCGTGTGCGCGGGCGCGGGCGTCTGCGGGTCCCGCTACTGCGTCGCAGGGCGCTGCCGGCCGCCGAGCGACCTGCCCTCGCCCATCGACGCGCGCCGCGTGCTGCTCCCGCCGGCGGACCTCGCCGTCCTCGCGGAGGACGGCGCCGCGGCCGCGCCCGGCGTGCCCGACGCGGTCGCGCTCGGGCACGCCGGGGCGGGCGACGTGGTCCTGCTGCTCCGGTTCACGCCGACCTTCGGCGTCGACGCCGACATCGCGAGCGCGTTCGTCCTGCTGGAGCCCGCCCCGCTGGCGCCGCCCGCCGAGCGCGCGCTCACCCTGGAGGTCGCGCGCATCCTCGAGCCGTGGCGCTCGGAGACCGCGACGTGGGGCCGACAGCCGCGCCTGTCGATCCCGGAGGTTGCCGCCATCGTGCGGCGCCGCCCAGCGACGCCGCTGCGGATCGACGTCACCTCGCTCGTGCGCGACTGGGCCAGGCGGCGCAAGGACGACCACGGCATCGCCATCCTCGCGCCGGGCAGCGACGCCGTCGGCGCCGCGACCTCGATGGGCATCTCCCAGGGCGCCGGCCCTCTCCTCGAGGTGTACGTACGGTGAGCACCGGGCACGACGACGAGGACGACGACGTCGGCGCGCGGCACTCGCTCCCCCTGCCGCTCATCCGGCACGACGGCGGCGGGGGCAGGCCCGCCGCGCCCAGCGCTCCGCCGCTCACGCCCAGCGCTCCGCCCGCGTCCGGGGCGCCGCTCACGCCCGGCGCTCCGCCCCTCGCCCGCGGCCTGCTCGACGACGACGAGCCCGCCGTCACCCAGCGCTCGATGGCGAGCGTGCGCCCCTTCCCGCTGCTCCGCCCCACGCCGCCGCCGGCGACCGAGGAGGCCCCGCCGCCCGCGCTGCTCCGGGTGAGCGACCTCCGCGTCTCGTTCACCGCCGACGGCCGCGTCACCCGCGCCCTCGACGGCGTGTCGTTCACCGTGCCGCGCGGGCGCACCGTGGCGCTCGTCGGCGAGTCGGGGTGCGGCAAGACGGTGACCGCGCTCAGCATCCTGCGGCTCCTGCCCGCGCCCTATGCGGCCATCGACGGCGGCTCGATCGAGCTCGACGGGCAGGACCTCCTCGCGCTCGGCGAGCGCGAGATGCGCGCCGTGCGCGGCGGGAAGATCGGCATGATCTTCCAGGAGCCGATGACCTCCCTGAACCCCGTCTACACGGTCAGCGCGCAGATCGCCGAGGCCGTCCGGCTGCACCTGCCCATGTCCCGCGGCGACGCCCGGCTCTACGCGGTGAGCCTGCTGCGCAAGGTCGGCTTCCCCGAGCCCGAGGTGCGCGCGAACAGCTACCCGCACGAGCTGTCCGGCGGGATGCGCCAGCGCGTCATGATCGCGATGGCCCTCGCGCCAGGGCCCTCGCTGCTCATCGCCGACGAGCCGACCACCGCGCTCGACATGACCACGCAGGCGCAGATCCTGGACCTCCTCGAGCGCATCAAGGCCGAGACGTCGATGAGCCTCCTGCTCATCGCCCACGACCTCGCCGTGGTCGGCGAGCTCGCGGACGAGATCGTCGTCCTCTACGCGGGGGTCGTCGTGGAGCAGGGGCCCGCGCGCAACGTGCTCGCGGCGCCGTCGCACCCGTACACGCGCGCGCTCCTCCGGAGCATCCCGGCGCGCGGGTTCCGCCCGCCCCGCGTGCGCGGCCAGCGATCGCCGCGCCTGCCGACCATCCCGGGCGGGCTGCCCGATCTGCGCGATCCGCCGCGCGGCTGCCGCTTCAGCGACCGCTGCGACGCCGTGTTCGATCGCTGCCGCGTCGAGCCGCCGGAGATGTACGCCGTCCCGCCCGGCACGGGGCGCCACGCGGCGCGCTGCTTTCTGCTCGCGGGCCCGGGGCGCGCGGGCGACGAGGGCGCCGCGTGACGCGCGACAGCGGCCTCCCGCCGCCCGGTCCGAGCGACCGCGCCGGCGCGGCGCGCCTCGAGAGCATGCCCCCCGAGAGCATGCCGCCTGAGAGCATGCGCCCCGAGAGCATGCCCTCCGAGAGCATGCGCTTCGACAGCGCGCGGGGCGAGCGACCGCTCGTCCAGGCGGAGCGGCTCTCGAAGCTGTACCCGGTCCAGCGCGGCCCCTTCGCGAAGCCGGCGTTCGTGCAGGCCGTCGACGGGGTGAGCTTCCACGTCGACCGCGGCGAGACGCTCGGCCTCGTCGGCGAGTCGGGCTCCGGCAAGAGCACCCTCGGGCGCCTCGCCATCCGGCTCATCGAGCCCACGGTCGGCCGCGTCCTCTTCGACGGCGTGGACCTCACCACCCTCTCGGCCCGCGCGCTCAGGGCCATGCGCCGGCGGATGCAGATCGTCTTCCAGGACCCGTACGGCTCGCTCAACCCGCGCATGACGCTGCGCGAGATCGTCGGCGAGGGCATCGTGATCCACCGCCTCGCGCGGAGCCGCGACGAGGAGACCGCGATGGTCGAGGGCGTGCTCCAGAAGGTCGGGCTGCGGCCGGACATGATGGAGCGCTTCCCCCACGAGCTCTCCGGCGGGCAGCGGCAGCGGGTCGCGATCGCCAGGGCGCTCGCGGTGCGCCCGGACTTCATCGTCTGCGATGAGCCCGTGAGCGCGCTCGACCTCTCGGTCCAGGCCCAGATCGTCAACCTGCTCGAGGAGCTCCAGGACGAGCTCTCGCTCAGCCTCCTGTTCATCTCGCACGACCTCCGCGTGGTCGAGCACGTGAGCCACCGCGTCGCCGTGATGTACCTCGGCCGGATCGTCGAGCTCGGCCCGGCGCAGGCCGTGACCGAGCGGCGGCACCACCCGTACACGCGCGCGCTCTTCGAGGCGACGCCCTCGATCGAGCGCGGGGGCAAGGCGCGGCGCCTGCTCCCGGGCGCGCCGGGGAGCGCGATCAACCCGCCCGAGGGCTGCGTGTTCCACCCGCGCTGCCGGAAGGCGGAAGAGGGCAAGTGCGACGTCGAGCTCCCGCCGCTCGAGGAGCTCGTCCCCGGGAGCGGCCACCGCGTGGCGTGCTGGTACCCCGAGGTCGAGTGACGCCAGCGCGGCCGGCGCGCTTCCGGCGCGCGGCGGCCCAGGGTGGCACAACCGCTGGCCCGGGGTGGCCAGGGCCCTGCCCTGCTCCGGCCGACCTCACCCGCCCTCGCGCGGGTATCTTCTTTGCCGCGCTGATGCCCGTGCGCCACGGCCGACGAGCGAGGTGGCGCGAAGGATGAGAGGTGAGCGAATGGTGAATGACATGCTTCGAGCTCTGGCGGTGGCCGTGCTGTCCGGCGTGTGCCTGACGGGCTGCGGCGGCGGCAGCAACGGGGGCGGGGGCGGCGGCGGGGCCGGCAGCGGCGGGACCGACGCCGGCGGCGGCGGGGCGCCCCCGGGGGCCGAGCCGTGCGCGGTGCGCGACGTGGAGGGCACGATCCCGGGCGTGAAGATCTCGATCTCGTCGAGCCGGTGCATCTACCGGGTGGGAGAGCCGGCGGAGTTCACGTACGAGGTCACGACCGACTCCAGCGTTCCTCCGATCGCGATCGCGGCCTCCGACGGGTGCGGGCGCTGCGTCGAGCCGAGCGCGGATCCGCTCTCGTTCGTCAGGTACCGGATCAGCGGGGAGTCGGAGGCCGGCGATCCGCAGAGCTACTGCCTGTGCGACGTGGGGTGTTGCGCGCCGGACGAGGCGGCGACCGTGCAGGTCGACGCGACGACGGCGACCCATACGTTCCGCTGGTCGGGGCGGCAGTGGAGCGGGCCCTCCGACACGAACAACCCGGAAGACGACTTCTTCCCGCCGGGGACCTACGATGTCGAGGTGACGTTCGACGGCGAAGAGCAGGGCTCCGTGACGGCGACGCTGCCGATCGAGATCGTCCGCTAGCGGCCAGGGCGCCCGGCGCGATCCTCCGCTGTCGGCCAAGGGGCGACGCCGGGGTCGCCCGGCGTTTCTGCTAAGGTCCGCGCACCATGCACGCCTGGCGCGGACACTCCTTCGGCTCCCCCGAGATCCTGGTCTGGGAAGGGGTGGACGACCCCCCGCTCGCCGAAGGGGAGGTCCGGATCGAGATCGCCGCCTCGGCGATCAACTTCCCCGACGTGCTCTTCACGGCAGGCGCCCATCAGGTCAAGCCGACTCCGCCGTTCATCCCCGGCTTCGAGGTCGCCGGCGTGGTGGTGGAGAGCCGCGCGCCGTCGCTGCCGCCGGGCACCCGCGTGGCCGCGACGCTGCCCGGCTCCGGGGGATACGCGACGCACGTGATCGCGGGCCCGCGCACGACGTACGCGCTCCCGGTCGGCATGCCGTTCGAGGACGCGGCGGCGCTGACCATCACGTACCAGACAGGCTACCTCGCGCTGCACCGGCGCGCCCGCGTCAGGCCCGGCGACACGGTCCTCGTGCACGCGGGCGCAGGCGGCGTCGGCAGCGCGGCGATCCAGCTCGCCAAGGCGGCCGGCGCGACCGTCATCGCGACCGCCGGCGGCGAGCAGAAGGCGGCGGTCTGCCGCGCGCTCGGCGCCGACGTCGCGATCGACTACCGGCGCGAGGACTTCGTCGCCGTCGTCAAGGAGCGGACCGCGGGCCGAGGCGCCGATATCGTCTTCGACCCCGTCGGCGGAGACGTCTTCGACCAGTCCACCAAATGCGTCGCCTTCGAGGGCCGGATCGTGGTGATCGGCTTCGCGTCAGGCCGCTTCCCCGCCGCGCGCGCGAACCACCTTCTCGTGAAGAACTACGACGTCCTCGGCTTCTACTGGGGCACCTACAGCCGCGCAGAGCCCGCCGTGACGCGAGCCGCGCAGGACGCGCTCTACGCGATGTACGGCCAGGGCGCGATCAGGCCGCTCATCTCGGCCGCGCTGCCCATGGCCGAGGCGAAGGCGGCGATGACGGCGGTCGCGTCCCGCGCGACCACCGGCAAGGTGGTGCTCATCACGAGGTAATGAGGGGCGCCGCCGCCGCTCCGGCGAGGGGCGGCGGCGCGGAGGAAGGGGTCAGTTGCAGGCGGTCCCGGTGGACTTCTCTTCGAGCGTGCCGAGCGTGTCCTGATCCGTCGTCTTCAGGCCGAAGCCGTAGGGGAACAGCGCCGTCTGGCCGTCGTTGCGGTTCACGCGCTGGCACTCGCTCCCGGGCCACGAGAACGAGAGCTTGCCCTGGAACTCCTGCACGCCGAACAGCACGTCGGCCACGCCGCCGCCCTCCGAGCCGGGGAGCCACGCCGCCACGAAGGCGTCGGAGGCGTTCAGCTCCTTGTTCACGTAGAGCGGGCGGCCCGACAGGAAGACCGTCACGATCGGCAGCGCCGGCGCGGCCTGGCGGATGGCCTTGAGCACCCGGAGGTCCTCGGGGTGGAAGAGCGCGTGCTCCAGCGTCTTCGCGTGATCGATGTTGTCGTCCGCGTCCTTCCCGGGCTGGATATCCCCCTTCATCTCCGCGTAGGGGGTCTCGCCGATCACCACGATCGCCGCGTCGAAGTTGCCCGAGGCGGCGGCGCCGTCGGCGCTCAGCGTCGCCTGACCGCCGCCGGCCGACACGAGGTCCTGGATTCCCTTGTAGATGGACGTGGCGCCCGGGAAATCGGCGTTCGTGTTCTCCGTGCCCTGCCAGGTCCGCGACCACCCGCCGGCCTGGTTCGAGATGCTGTCCGCGGACTTGCCCGCGACGAGCACGTTCGACGACGGCGCGAGGGGGAGCACCGAGCCCGCGTTCTTGAGGAGCACGAGCGACTTCCGGACCGCCTCGCGCGCGAGGTCCCGGTGCTCCCTGGCGCCGAGCACCGACTGCTCGCCCGCGAACATCCGCTGCGACGGGGCGCCCTTCGTCTTCTTCGGGCCGAGGAGCCCGGCCCGCATCTTGACGCGCAGGATCCTCGTCACGGCGTCGTTGACCCGATCCATCTTGATCGTGCCGGAGTTCACCTGGGAGACGGTGTTCATGTAGAACGCCTTCCAGTCGGTCGGGACCATGATCATGTCGACGCCGGCGTTGATCGCGGCCGCGCACGAGCTGTTCGAGCAGCCCTCCACCTGCCCGTGGCCGTTCCAGTCGCCGACGACGAAGCCGTCGAAGTGGAACTTGTCCTTGAGCACGCCGGTGAGCAGATCGCCCTTGCCGTGCATCTTCTCGCCGCGCACGCGGTTGTACGACGCCATGACCGTCTGCGCGCCCGCCGGGATGGCCGACAGGTAGCCCTGGGCGTGGATCTCGCAGAGCTCGGTGTCGCTCGCCAGGTTGTTCCCCTGATCATCGCCCTTGTCGGTGCCGCCGTCGCCGAGGAAGTGCTTGGCCGTCGCGATGACGCGCGCAGCGCCGAAGAGGTCGGCGCTGTTCGCCGCGCCCTGGATGCCTTGCACGACCCGGCCCGCATAGGCGTTCACGATCTCGGGATCCTCGGAGTAGCCCTCGTACGTGCGGCCCCACCGGTCGTCACGGACGGTCGCCAGCGTCGGGGCGAAGGTCCAGTCGAGGCCCGTGGCCACGACCTCCTTGGCCGTCGCGGCGCCGATGCGCTCGAGCAGACCGGGCTCGTTCGCCGCGCCGAGGCCGATGTTGTGCGGGAAGAGCGTGGCGCCGCGGACATTGTTGTTCCCGTGCACGGCGTCGATACCCCAGATGATCGGGATGCCCGCGTGGCCGCCCGACGTGTCCACCGAGGCCTTGTAGAAGGCGTCGGCGAGCTCGACCCAGTCCGCCGCCGTCGCGCCCTTGTTGCGGCCCGGCCAGGAGCCGCCGCCGTTCAGCACCGAGCCGATGTTGTACTGCTTGACCTCGTCCGGCGTGATCGAGCCGATCTCGGCCTGCACCATCTGGCCGACCTTCTGCTCGACGCTCAGCTTGCCGACGAGCTCGGCCACGGCCGCCTCGATCGCCGGATCCTTCGCGATCGCGCTCTCGACCTCGGGCCAGCCGCCGTCGCAGGGGAGGAGGTTCGCGCTGTCGCCGGCGCCGCTGCCGCCGCCGCCGGTGCTGTCGCCCGCGCCGGTGCCGTTGCCGCCGCCGCCGGTGCTGTCGCCCGCGCCGGTGCCGCTGCCGCCGGCGCCGCTGCCGGTGCCGCTGCCGCTCGTGCCGCTGCCGGCGCCCGCTCCGGTCGAGGAGCTGCTCGGATTGTCGGACGTGTCGTCCCCGCACGCGGCCGGCGCGATGACAACCGCCGCCGCCATGATCCATGTCGCATACCGTGTGAGGCGCATAGGTGCTCCCCTTTTTGTCGATGAGATGAAGGATGGGCTCCGAGGTGAACCGTGACAGTCAAGCAAAGCGTCGATTGGGATGAGCCCCGCGCGCCCTTGCGATACGCCCGAGCGAGGGTGGCGCGCTGGATGACACGGTGCGTCCTGGAACGCTCACCGGTTAACCATGGCCTGAGTCGCGCGGCAATACGTAAACACGATGGCGCGGCGCGGTAATTCACCCGTGGCAGAACGCCACGACCTGCGCAAGAGGGCCACGGCCCGCCCCGCGATCCGGTGGCGCGCGCTCTCTTGGAGGGTGGCCGCAGATTTGCAGGCTGCTTTTGCCGATCGCGCAGGCCGCATTTCCGGGGAGATCCTGACGATGGCGAGACGTCCTCACCTTGCGATTGCCGTGCTCGTGCTTGCTCCTGGGCTCTCCGCCGGCTGCGGCCAGGCGGACGCGCCGCCCTCGAATCGAGGCGCGCCGCCGGGACAGGAGAAGAAGATCGATACAAAGATCCTCGAGAAGGGCGCAGAAGCGCTCCAGGACCTGAGCCCCGTGCGGGCGATCGACCACTACCTGGACGGGTTCCACGTGATGAAGGAGGACCCGGACCATCACATGGAGGCCCATCATTATTGCAAAGGGATCAATGAAGAGTTCACGCAGTGTGTGATCTTCGACGGGAACACGGAGGACGCGAACATCATCGGGGTCGAGTACATCATCTCCGAGGCGATGTTCGAGGGCCTGTCCGAGGACGAGAAGCAGCGCTGGCACCCGCACAACTACGAGATCCTCTCAGGCCAGCTGACGCTGCCCGGCGTGCCGTCGGTGGCCGAGAAGGCGGCGCTCAAGAAGAAGATGAACAGCTACGGGAAGACGTGGCACATCTGGGACACCGGACACCTGGGGCACCCGGCCGCGCACAACCTCCCCGTCGGCCAACCGCTCCTCGCGTGGTCGTACAACCGCGATGGGGAGATGCCGGCCGCCCTCGTGGAGGCGCGCGACAAGCGCGCCGGGATCGACACCGCCGAGAAGCGGAAGGAGCGCGCCGATCTCGCGGCGATCGCGAACCCGCAGCGGGGCGTGGACGATCTCAAGTCCAGGTTCCCGAACGCGACGGGGGCTCCGGAGGGCGTCCGCGCGAAGTGACCGCGGCCGGGCGCGGTGGCCGTGCGCGCGGGCGGGCGAAGGCGTGCAGAAAGATTAGTACGTCTAACTATCTATGTCATTCGACGTCGCGCGACCCCTCTCCGGGCCATGAGGGCGCCGCCGCGCGCTCGGGACCGCGGCGGACCGGCGATCGCGAGCACGAACCGCCGCCACCCGCGCTAAGGCGAGCCGCCAGCCGAGCCCGGGTGCGAAGTTCCGCGGATTCAGCGGAAGCGTAATCCGCCGAGATGGCAATGCCAAAATCTTGCGTTCGCTGTCAGCGGCATTTACCCGCGACGCAGCGCATGCCTATTCTCCGCGCATGGTTTTTATTCCACGTACTTCCATTCGTCTGTTCATGACCACGGGCGCGCTGCTCGTCGCGCTCGCTGGGTGCGGTGACGACGATTCAGGGACGACCACCGGCACAGGGAGCACCGGCAGCGGCACCACCGGAACCGGAACTGGCACGGGGACGGCCGGCACCGGCGGTGAGGGCGGCACCGGCGGTGAGGGCGGTGAGGGCGGCGCGACCGGCACCGGCGGTGAGGGCGGCGCGACAGGCACCGGCGGTGAGGGCGGCGCGACCGGCACTGGCGGTGAGGGCGGCGCGACCGGCACCGGCGGTGAGGGCGGCGCGACAGGCACCGGCGGTGAGGGCGGCGCGACCGGCACCGGCGGCGATCCCACGACGGGTGTCGGTGGCGCGGGCGGCGATCCCACGACGACCACCACAACGAGCGCCGGCGTCGGCGGCGCGGGCGGCGAGTCCTCCACGGCCGCCGGCGCTGGCGGCGCGGGCGGCGATCCCACGACGACCACCACCACGAGCGTCGGCGTCGGCGTCGGCGGCTCGGGCGGCGATCCCACGACGACCACCACCACGAGCGTCGGCGTCGGCGGCTCGGGCGGCGAGTCCTCGACGGTCGCAGTCGGTGCGGGCGGCGCCGGTGGCGAGTCCACCACCGTCGCGGTCGGCGCTGGCGGCGCCGGCGGCGAGTCCACCGCCGTCGCGGTCGGCGCGGGCGGCGCCGGCGGCGAGTCCACCACCGTCGCGGTCGGCGCGGGCGGCGCCGGCGGCGAGTCGACCGCTGTCGCGGTTGGTGCCGGCGGCGCCGGCGGCGAGTCCACCACCGTCGCGGTCGGCGCTGGCGGTGCCGGCGGCGAGTCCACCGCCGTCGCGGTCGGCGCTGGCGGCGCCGGCGGCGAGTCCACCACCGTCGCGGTCGGCGCTGGCGGTGCCGGCGGCGAGTCCACCGCCGTCGCGGTCGGCGCTGGCGGCGCCGGCGGCGAGTCCACCACCGTCGCGGTCGGCGCTGGCGGTGCCGGCGGCGAGTCCACCGCCGTCGCGGTCGGCGCTGGCGGCGCCGGCGGCGAGTCCACCACCGTCGCGGTCGGCGCTGGCGGTGCCGGCGGCGATAGCGGCGCCTCCGCCGTCGGCGCTGGCGGCGCCGGTGGCGACGGCGGTGCATCGGCGGTCGGCGCTGGCGGCGCTGGCGGCGACACCGGCGCGGGCGGCGCGGGCGGCGACACCGGCGTCGGCGGCGCGGGCGGCGCTGGCGGTGGCGAGGGCGGCGCCGGCGGCGAGGGCGGCGAGGGCTCCGGGCTCACGAGCTGGGCGGACGACGTCCAGCCGATCCTCGAAGCGCGCTGCGGGGCCTGCCACACCACCCGGGAGCCTCCGCGCGGCGATTTCCGGGTCACCGACTTCGACACCACGCAGCTCGACGCGGGCCATGAGCTCTGCGAGGGGATGACGAAGGGCGAGTGCGCCCTCACGCTCATCCGCGCGGGGATCATGCCGCCCAACCGCGGCTGCACGGGCGACGAGACGGACGACAGCAACCCGCAGTGCCTGACCGAGGACGAGGTGCTCATCCTCGAGGCCTGGGTCACGGACGGCCAGCTCGAGTGATCCGTCGAGGCGCGGCGATCGCCGCCGCGCCTCACCTCACCTCGGTTGCTCCAGGAGCGCTCCGTCTCGATAGGCGACGATGAGCCGCTCCAGGATCTCGATCTCCCGCACCAGCTCCTCCCCCTTCTCGGTGTCGCCCACGCGGCGCTCGGCCTCGTAGACCTCCACGTCCGAGATCGCGGGGATGATGTCCTCCCCCGCCTCGACCGCCTGCTCGACCGACGTGAAATGGTGGTGCTGCGCGAGCCGCGCCCCGCTCGCCTCGAGCACGAGCGTGTACCCCTTGTCGCCGTAGGCCTCCGAGAACGCCCCGTCGATCGTCACCGCGCGGTGCGACGCCTTGATCGGCGACTCCCCCTGCTCGACCCGCACCGGCACGTGCCCGTTCACGATCAGCCCGCGCTCCTCGTCCAGCCCGAACTCGCGGCACACCCGGCCGCAGAAGCCGGCGTCGTGGATCAGGTGGAAATACGGGTTCTTCGTCTCCTTGTGCGTCCTCGCGTCGGCGACGAAATAAGACTCGAACGTCGTCATCCGGTCCTTGCCGAACATCGGCGAGAGCGGGCCGGTCCAGAGGTACCAGAGCATGTCGAGGTCCTCCTGCGCGCCCGTCCGGAATGCCCGGCGCACCACGCGCTCCAGCGCGTCGAACAGCGCCCTGCCGCGGCGAGGCTCGCCGTCGACCTCGAACGGCAAGAACGCGCCCTCGCCGTCCACCGGGACGCAGCCGTGGAAGACGAGCGCCCGATCGCGCCGCAGCCACGTCGTCCCCTGCTGCACCATCCAGCGCATCTGGCGCGACAGCGCAGCGCTCTTCGAGAACGACTCCTTGAGCAGCGCGACGCACGCCGCCTCCTCCGGCGTGAGCGCGTACGGATCGCCGGAATCGACCGTCGGGAAGCGCGCGTCGAGCAGCGGGTACACCTCGCCGTCGATCGCCACCGTGCCCGCGCGCGGGTCGATGCGGTGGAGCAAGCACCGGTGCCCGAGGGCATACTCCGGGCGCCGCCGGCAGAGCTGCCCCTCCAGCTTGAACTGCAGGACCGCCATCGCCTTCTGCATCCGCGCCATGAGCAGCGCGTCGCGCAGCCCCTCGCCCCGCACCGCGAAGCGCTCGGCCGGGTCGTCCGCGTAGGCGGTGCGCGCGAGGCGATCGACCGGCGCGACCGGGATGCCGAAGCCCTCCTCGAGCTGCGACAGGCGCCCGTACCGGAGCGAGAGGCGGACCACGGTGGCGATGAGCGCCTCCTGGCCGAGGCTGGCGCCCATCCAGCTCACGTCGTGGTTGCCCCACACGACCCGCGCCCGCGGCTGGCGCATCAGGTACTCGATCACCTTGTCCAGCCGCGGGCCGCGATCGCCGAGATCGCCCGCGACCACGAGCTCGAAGACGGTCAGGTTCCGGATGACGCGCGCCGTGGCGCGCAGGATCTCGATCTCGCGGCGATGCTGCACGAACGGGTCGATGAGCGCGTCGACGTAGGAGCCCTCGCCGAGGGCGACGCGCGCCGAGACGAGCTCTCGGAGCAGGCCGCGCATGTCGTCCGGGAACGCCTGCTCGACCTGGCGCAGCGTGTACCGCAGCGACAGCTCGCGGATGACCTCGACCTCGCGCGCGAGCGTCCAGAGCAAGAAGGCCCGCCGCTCCGCCTCGCCGCGGGCCGCGACCTTCGCGTAGCTCTCGCGAGGATAGTAGATGATCGAGAGCAACGCGCGCTTCTCGTCCGGCGTGAGCCGGTCGCCGAAGACGCGCTCGACCAGCGGCCGCAGGCTCCCCGAGGCGTTGTTGATGATGTGCTTCAGCTTCCTGTGCTCGCCGTGGACGTCGCTGACCACGTGCACCGTCCCCTTCGGGAGCGACAGGATCGCCCGCAGGTGGCCGATCTCGGAGAGCGCGGCCTCGGTCGTCGGATACCGGCCCGCGAGGGCGCGGAGGAGGGGCAGCTCCCGCGTGTCGAGCATGGCGCCGCAGCATAAAGCAAAGGCGCCGGCCGCCACACCAGGCGAGCGCGCCGCTGCGACGCCCGCGCGCCGCGCGGGAGCGGGCCGCCGCGCGGGAGCAGGACCGGGCCGCCGGGCTCGCTGTCGCGAGGGGAAACGCGGCGCCTGCGCAGCAGCGTTTCCCCTTGCGGCAGCGCGGCGCCCGATTACGCAATAACACCGGGGGCGCATGCAAGCGTCGAGAGCCATGGATCCCTGCCCGGCGGTGGGGCTCGACGAGGGTGATCCTGCCCGGGCCGATGGTCCGGCGCGGGGCGCCGGGCCCCTGCTTCGCGGGCAGAACCGGATTCTCCGGATGGTCGCGGCCGGAGAGCCGCTCTCCCAGGTGCTCGACGCGCTGATCCGGTTCATGGAAGCCCAGTCGGGCAAAGCGCTCTGCTCGATCCTCCTCGTCGACGACTCGAAGACGCACCTCCGCTGGGCGTCGGCGCCCAGCCTGCCAGAGGCGTACAACCAGGACGTGGACGGACTGCGCATCGGCGCCGTCAGCGGCTCGTGCGGCACCGCCGTCCACCGCAAGCAGCCCGTGATCGTGTCGGACATCGAGCACGATCCGCTCTGGGCGCGGGCGCGCGAGCTCGCGCTCTCCCACGGCCTCAAGGCATGCACCTCCGCGCCCATCCTCGACGGCCAGGGCGAGCCGCTCGGCACGTTCGCCTTCTATTACCGCGAGCCGCGCGCGCCGAGCTCACGCGATCTCGCCCTGCTCGCGATCTCCCGCGATCTCGCGGGCATCGCGATCGAGCGCAGCCGCAGCACCGCGCGCGTCGAGGAGGCGCTCCGCGCTCGGGACAACTTCCTCACCGTGGCCTCGCACGAGCTGAAGACGCCCATCGCCACCCTCCTGCTGCAGATCACCTCGCTGGAGCGGCTCCAGCGGGCGGCGGGGTCGATGCCCCTCCGGGAGATCGCGCCCAAGCTGGGCAATCTGGAGCGGCAGGGGAAGAAGCTCCTCAAGCTTGTCGAGCAGCTGCTCGACGCCACGCAGCTCCTGTCCGGCCGGCTCGAGGTCGAGCGCGCGCCGGTCGACCTCACCCAGACCGTGCGCGACGTCGTGGGCCGGCTCCTGGACGGGGTCGCGGAGGTCGCGCCGGAGGTCGAGATCCACGCGGAAGGCCCGGTGGTCTGCGAGGGGGACGTCTTCCGGATCGAGCAGGTGCTCGTGAACCTCCTGTCGAACGCGTGGAAGTTCGGCCGCGGGGCGCCCGTCGAGATCTCCGTCGAGCGGGGCGACAGCGCCGCGCGGCTGGTCGTCCGGGACCACGGCATCGGCATCGCCCCGGCGGACCACGCGCGCATCTTCCAGCAGTTCGAGCGCGCCGTCTCGGTGCGCAACTACGGCGGCCTCGGGCTCGGCCTGTGGGTGACACGCCAGCTCGTGGAGAGGATGCAGGGCCGCATCTCCGTGCAGAGCGAGCTCGACGCCGGCTCCACCTTCACCGTCGAGCTCCCCCTTCCCCATGAGCAAGTCAGTCCTGATCATCGATGACGACGTGGACCTGGCGACCACCCTGGCCGAGGCGCTGTGCGACCTCGGGTACGAGGCCACGCCCTTCTTCAGCGGGCGGGAGGCGCTCGAGCGCCTCCACGACGGCGCGCGGCCGGGGGTGATCCTGCTCGATCTGATGATGCCGAAGATGAACGGATGGAAGGTGTGCGACGAGCTCAGCGCGTTCCCCGGGCTGGAGGACATCCCCGTCGTCATCATGACCGCGGCGTCGAACATCAGGCAGGCGATGCCGCCGCACGCGCGCGAGGTCATCAGCAAGCCGTTCGAGCTCGACGCGCTGCTCCGGACGATCGACGCCGCGTGAGGCCTGCGCGCCGCGCCTCGGCGCCGCGCGCGCGAGCGGAGCCGCCCGCGCGCGCGGAACCGCGGGTCAGCGGCGCCCGGAGACCTCCTTCACGGCGAGCGCCGGATCGGCGGCGATCTCCTCCTGCGCGAACAGCGCGGGCCGCCACTCCTTGCGCGAGAACAGCTCGGTCTGATCCGCGAAATGGGGCGACTCGGGGTCGGTCGACTGCGAGTAGCTGAGCAGCGCCTCGGCGCGGGGGCCGCCGCTCGTGTGCTCGACGGCCATGACGAAGCTCGTGCCGAAGTTGATCGGATAGCCCGAGGTGGTGAGGCCGGTCGTCGCGGAGACGATCTCGCCCGTGTTGAGCCTGGGCAGGAGGGTGCTGTTGAGGCTCGCCGTGGAGAAGAGCACGACGTTGGCCACCCCTTCCCGGTTGGTGCCGCCGTGGATGGGGATGGCCTTGTCCTTCATGGTGAACTGGGCCTCGCCGAGCGGCGTCGTCGGGTCGAGCCCCGCCTTCGCGAGCGCGAGCGTCGCCTGGGCCAGCGCGACCAGGATCGGATCCGCGCCCTCGGCCGGGGGCTCGACCAGATCGCGCGGGGTCTCGATCGGATCCTCGGGGTCGAACGGCTGAGCGTAGAGCTTGCCCGCGTCCGTCATGTCCGGGGCCGAGAACCGCCCGAGCAGCTCTCGCCAGACGAGGGCGCCGACGCTCTCGAGGTCCACCCGGCCGTCCCACGCCGCGAGCGCGTCGCACGCGCCGCCGACGTCGACCGGCTCGCCCTCGACGTCGACCGGCGCCGCGCCGTCGCAGCGCTCGACCACCTGGGCGCGGAGGCGCTCCGCCGTCATCCCGCGGTTGCTGAGGATGGCGTCCTTGAGCTCGTCGCGCGAGAAGAGGCCGTCCTCGCCCGAGGCGCCGTCCTCGCCCTGCTCGGTGAGCAGGACGAGGTTCATGCGCGTGCGCGCCGAGATCGGGCTGCCCGGCGTGCCAAACAGCCTCGAATACCCGGTGATCGGCGCGGCGGGGTTCGCGAGCCACGCCGTGTCGTTGGCGTTCATGACGAAGTCGGTCCGCGAGAGAGAGGGGATGTCGCCCCACGGCACGAGCGCGCCGGCGCCCTGCGTCTCCACCCACTCATCCCGCTCCTTGCTCCCGTCGAGCAGCACGATGCCGGAGCTCGCGAGCACGCCGGTCAGCCCGTCCCGCGCGAGCGCGCCCTCGTAGGCGCGCACCGCCTCGGCGCTCAGGTGGGGCACGCGCGAGGCGTCCATGATCAGGGTTTGCCCCTCCGCGTCCACCGCGGTCGTGAACACGAACGGGATCCCGCGTGTCTCCTCGTGCACCCGCCGGAGCTCGTCGAGGCTCCTCGCGCGGTCCATCCCGAGCCACTGGTCGAGGGCGAGCCCGTTGTCCTCGTTGGCGTCGCGCAGGGCGAAGGCCTGCTTGGTGGACCAGCCGAGGACCGAGGCCCCGAGCATCGGGCCGTGGTGGCTCCGGTACATCACCCGCGAGACCTTCGCGATCGAGCCGTCGTCCCCGAGGACATCGATGGTGTGCTCGCGGCGCTCCATCGCCCGGGTCTCGCCCTCGTAGACGTAGGCCGTCGGGTCGCCCGGATCGAGGGAGAGCCGGTAGACCGTGAAGTGGTTGGCCGGAGAGACCGTGTGAGTCCACGCGACATGCTCGTTGAATCCGATGTTGATGATCGGCATTCCGGTCAAGGCAGCTCCGTAGACGTCGAGCTGCCCGGGGATGGTGAGGTGGGCCTCGTGGAACCGGAGCTCTCCCTCCCAGGGGAAGTGCGGGTTGGCGACGAGCATCCCCCGGCCGCCCTCGGCGCGATCGCGGCCGATCGCCCAGGCGTTGCTGCCGAGGTGGAGGCGGGTGAAATCGGGGAGCTCGAGATCGCGCGAGCGGGCCCGGTCGCCGGGGGCCTTCGCCCCCTCGCCGGACGCCCCCGCGTCCTCGTCCGAGGCCTTCGGCGGCGCGGCGCGGCTGAGATAATCGAGCAGCTGCAGGCTGCCGGAGAACATGTTGATGTGGAGGTAGTACGCGGCGAGATCGACGGCGCTGACCGGCTTGACCCACGCCGCGCCGGCGCAGGGCTCGGGCAGGCCCTGAGCGCCGGTGTCGGCGAGGTACTGGTTGTAGCCCGCGACATACCCGTCGAGGAGCGCCCTGCCGTCGGGGGACAGCCGCCCCAGCATGGCCTCGGCGCGGTCGACGACGCCGAGCGCGAGGTAGGTGAAATCGCTGTCGACGTTCGCGTCGTCCTCGCCGGGGCCGAACGTCTTCGCGCGCTCGCTCCGCACCTTCACGACCTGATCGGCGAGCGTACAGACGAAGTCGCGCGCCCCGGCATAGGCGAGACCGAATCCGATGCTGCCGATGTCCTCGGCGAGGATGTGCGGGACGCCGTGGCTCGTCCAGCGGATGGTGGCCTGATAGTCGCCCTGGCCGACCGGCCCCGGCCCCACGTCGGCATCGTCGCCGCACGCGGCCAGGAGACCGAGGCAGCTGAGCCCAGCAATGATTCTTTCGTACATGGATTCTCCCTAGTTTCGCGATCTGCGCCGAGGGAGAGATAGCCCACGGGGAGGCGGGGTGATGTGAAGAATTTCCCCTGTCTCTTTCTTTTGGCCTCCCTGTTCGGCGCCGCGCCCGCGGCGCTGCGCAGGCGAGCGCGGGGAGCGAGGGGCCGGGGCAACGCGCGTTGCGCAGGGCGCGGCGGGCACGGTTGATGAAGGCCATCGCGGCTGTGCAAGGCTCGCTCTCCAGTGGACCGGCCGCGCCCGCGGCGCCGCGCGCGGGCGGGCCGGCGCGCTCCGGCCGAGCCGTCGCCGCGGCGCTCCTCGCCGCCCTCGTGCTCGCGCCGGGGTGCGTCCGCGAGGCGGCGAAGGAGGCGACCCGCGGCACGCTCGAGGCGCTCGATCGCGGCGCGCAGGGCCGGTCCGCGCCCGCCGGCGGATCGGCCGAGGGGACGCCGGCCGAGGGCGCGCCCGAGCGCGAGCGGCCGCTCGTGGGGGCGGTCGTCCACGACGCGGTCCGGGCCGGCGCGGCGGAGATGGGGCTGCAGGCGGAGCGCCTGTCGCCGGTCATCGCGCAGACCAGCGAGGCGGTGAGCAGCGCCGTGGTCCAGGGCGCCCTCCAGCACGATCGGGCGCTCGTCACCCTGGTCGAGCAGGGCTCGGGCGCGGCGGCGAGGGCGGTGGCGCGCGAGGGGACGGCGGAGCTCGTGGAGCAGCTCGCCGGCTGCCCCGCCGGCGACCCGGGCTGCTCGAGCGCCGCGATCGAGCGCGCGAGCCGCGCCGCCGCCGCGGGCTTCGCGGACGGCCTGGGCAGGGCGATGCAGCCCTGGATCATCGTCCTCGCCTTCGGCGGCGGCTTCCTGCTCGCCGCGCTGATCGCCGTCGCCATCGCGGCCGTCGCGCGCCGGCACGAGCGCGCCGCCGCGCCCTGATTCGTGGCGACGCGCCTCTCCGTTCTCACCGGACCGCGGTGACAGGTGGGGTGGCCGAGGGACGTCGCAGCGCGCCTCGAGCGCAACATTCTCCAAGAACGCCCCGCGCTCCGTCGTTAGGGTCCCCCACGTGGAGGCCACCCATCGTGGGCCGTCCTCCGGAGGAGACATCATGTACGATCACATCGGCGTGAAGGTGAAGGACATCGACGCGAGCGTGCGCTTCTACACCGCTGCGCTCGCGCCGCTCGGCCACGTGCTGTGCTCCCGCGACGAAGCTTCCGCGAGCTTCGGCCCCGAGGGCGCGCCGGCCCTCTATCTGCAAGCGGACGACGGCTCCCGGGGCCCCGGCGCGCACATCGCCCTGCGCGCCGCGGACCGTGCCGCGGTCGATCGGTTCCACCGAGAGGGCCTCTCGGCCGGCGGCCGCGACAACGGCAAGCCCGGCGTGCGCGCGGATTACAGCCCCACGTACTACGCCGCGTTCCTGCACGACCCCGACGGCAACAACCTGGAAGCGGTTTGCCTGAAGCCGTAGTCGTTCTGCGCACGCACGGGGCGGCGCGAGTGCCCGCGGCGTCGCTCAGGGGAACGGCTCGTCGAAGCGATCGTGCAGCTCGCGCGCGGAGCGGAGGCGCCGCGACCCCTTGGGAAGCAGCACGTCCGGCGGAGGCGACGCAGATCCCCGGGACGGACCTCGACGAGCAAGGACTCGCGAGGTAGCGCCTTGCGATAGCGAGGTTGCTGACGCACGCGGGGGCGGCGCAGCCGCCGCGCCCCGGTCGCAGAGCTCATCGAGCGGTCCCCGGAGGTCCCTCCTGCGCTTTTGCTCCGATCAAGACGCGCAGATTGTCCGCGTAGCGCGGATCGTCGCCCCCGCAGAAGGGCAAGCCTCCCATCATGTCGTCCACGCTTTCGCCCACGACCGCACGATACGTCCCGCTCGCGTCGATGTCCCCCTCGTGGCCGTCGAGGATCGACGCGCCCGGGACGTCGTCGACCGAGAAGAGCATCCGCGCTCTGCGGCGGATCAAGCATTCGTCCTCGACCTCCACGGGGCATCCTTCCTCCGTGCCGGTCACCATCCAGATCGGCGAGAAATAGCCGTCGCCGGGCTCTGGCGTCTCGTATCCAGCTCGGAGGCCCCCCGCGAGCAGCGCGCCCGTGACCTCGGAGCCGGCGCGCACCACGAACCATTGGTTCTCGCCGAACTCCGGGTCGGTCCGCGCCGCCCGCAGGAACACGGGACCGCTCGAGGGAATGGCGCCGGCAATGCGGGAATCGGCGATGGAGAGCGTCACGCTGTGCTCGGCACCGTCGCCCTCCGTACAGCGAAGGTCGCGCGACGTCGGGGTGGCCGCCTCCACCTGGCAGGGCGCGGCGACGTTGTACAGAAAGTAACCGTTCGTCTCGCCCCGCCAGTCCTCGATCGTGAGCTCGAAATCCGCCGAGATCCCGGCCTGCCGGGGCTCGCACGCGGACGTCGGCTCCGGGCTCGTCGGGTCGTCGCCGTCGTCCGGGGTGACGGGTTGCGACGTCTCGACGGGACCACACGCGAACGCCATGCAGAGGGGGACGACCGACACGAATGCGAGAGCAGAAATGGAAGTGCTCCTCATGCGGCGGCATTCACGCAACCCGTGTGCCAGCGCGGATACGACAAGATCACGGCCTCTGGCGCCGGTCATCCCCCCGGCGTGGCCCAGGCTGTGATGCGGTGAGACGAACTGTGCCATTCCCTCGCGGCCGGACGACGGCATGGCTTGCCTCGGCCGAGCCGAGGATGCCCCGCGAGCTACGCCGGAGCGCGGCGGGCAGCGCACAAAGGCAAATTGGGCGCGCCGGTGCCGCGGTTCACCGAGGCGCGCATCGAGCCGACCGACCTGACCGAGATCGTCCCTGTGGAGCACCGCGCCGATCGCCGTCCCGGTCGTGACCGAGCCGGCCGACGCCCGAGCGAGGCCCGAGGTCGCGGTGCTGTCGGTCATGGCGCACGGGCAGAGCGCGGCCGGCCTGGCGATCGCGGTGGCTGCCCTGGGGCGCACGGGCAGAGCGCGGCCGGCCTGGCGATCGCGGTGGCTGCCCTGGCGGCCGCTGCCGGGCTGGATCAGGAGCAGCAAGCCCTCTACCTCGATGTGGTGCTATCCTCTCTGAACGAAGCAGCGAGGCGGAGCCTGGAGACGAAAATGAAGAGCGGTTACGAATTCCAGAGCGATTTCGCGCGCAGTTACGTGGCCAAGGGTCGGTTGGAGGGACAGCGGGAAGAGGCCGCGAGCGCCGTGCTGAAGGTGCTCGAAGCGCGCGGCCTGGAGATCCCCGCGGAGGTCCGCGAGCGCGTCCTCGCGAGCACCGACATGACCGAGCTCGACCGCTGGCTCCGCCGCGCCGTTCTCGTCGCCGACGCGAAAGCGCTCTTCGATACTACCAGCTCCTGACGTCTGGAACGCCCCCTGCCGGCACATCCGCGGGCCGCCCTCGCCTCCCTGCGCACGCTGGCTCAGGCGACCCGCGCTCGCGCCCGAGCATCGAACGCTGCTCCTCGATCGCCACGTCGAGGAGATCCCCATGGCGGAGATCGCCAAGCGACGCGGGCTCCCTCGCTCCACGGCCTACAAGCATCACGCCCGCGCGCTCGCGGCGTTGGTTGAGCTCGCGCAGCTCGCGCGCGAGGGCGAGCCGAGATAGCCAATCCCCGCTCGCCGGGCGATGCGGCGAGGTGCGCCTCGCTCTCCCGCCCCCCACCTCCCGCCCCCCACCTCGCGCCGCCGATGGCGCGCGTCGGTCCTCCGATGGCGCACGTCGGTTTTTTGCTGTCCCCCATCGCTCTCTCGATCCCTCACGTCGGTTTTCTGCTGCCCCACCTCGGTTTTTCGATGATCCACATCGGTTTTTCGATGATCCACGTCGATTCGTCGATGTGCTCCCTTGACAGGCGCTCCGACGATGCGCTTCTCGGGACATCGATACGGCGGCGTTCCGCCACATTGGTTGTTTTTCACCGCTCTACATCCATCCCATCAGGAGGTTTATCCCCGTGCCCACTCCGACCCGCATCGACACGGCAGAGCTCGAGCTCGCCACCGCCAAGGCCCGCAAGAAGATCGACGAAGCCTTCGCGCTCCTCGCGCCTTATCTCGTCGTGCTGAACGAGGCTGAACGCGCCGCCATCCCGCGGGCGCGGGAGGGCTTCGAGCAGGCGACGCGGTCGCTCTGCCGCGCGATGGCCGAGCATACGGCGGTGGCCACCGCGGCCGGCTTCTCTTCCGAGGCGGTCCTCGAGGACCTGAACAACCTCGACGTGATCAGGCCGCTCTTCGAGCGCGTCGAGGAGCTCCGGCAACGGCTCGCCGACAGCCGCCTCGCCTGGTCGGCGGAGGCGTGGAGCCCCTCGCTCGTCGCCTACGGCGTCGCCAAGGCCGCATCGGAGGTGAACCCCGCGCTCCGCACCGTGACCGCCCCGCTCGCGAAGATCTTCGCGACGCGCCGCGCGCGCGGCGGGGAAGAGCCGCAGCCGCAGCCGGCGCAGTCGCCCGAGACGCCGCCCGACGCGTGACCGCCGCCGCCCTCGCGGGTGACGCTCCGCTCCAGGGCTGTCCCTGAATTTGCAGCCAGCCTCGAACTCGAGGGGCAAACCAAGGGCATCGACGATCAGATGGATCTTGGCCCAGAGTTGCCTTTTCGTGCCTCCTCCCGGGGTCCAGGATGCGCGCCGGGTGACACCGGCACACTCGACTGACGTGGCCCTGAGCTTGCGTCGTCCCTACCATGCGAATGGTTCCGGCGGTTGCCGCCCTGATCTCTCTCCATGGAGTCGCTCTATGCGTTGCCTCTTGTGTCATGCACCCATCAGAAAATTTCGATGGGACGGAGACCGACACACCAACCAGCGATCCAGAAGCCAACAACCTGACATTCGACGACGAGACGGAGAATGGTCCCACGACCGAACCGGAGGCGATCGGCTCCTTCAAGATCATCCGCTGTAAAAGGTATGAGCACGGCGCCGAGCGCATGATGAAGTGCGCCGACGCAGGAATATCTTGCCCGGCAGGACGAAACACCCGTTCAAATCCAACGTCAAGACTGGACTACTGATGCAATGCAGAGCCCTCGGCCTGGCCAGCAGCTGCTGGTACTATTACGAAAACGGAGATATCTGTCGGTTCGTCATCGGGGTTCCTATTGTGTGCCGCTACGAGGGTGGAAAGCCTGATTGAGAGCGCGCACGTGGGACTCGGCAACCCGCGCGGCGCGCTTCCAGTCCGATCCGAACAGAGACTCCATGCACTGAAGAGCGAGCGGGCCGAGCTCGGGCGGCCGCCCGCCGCCCAAGAGGGCAGCGGAACCCAGTTCGCGGAGTCGCCGCATCCGCTCGACGTCTCCCGCGGTGATGGCTGTAGGCCCGTGCAGGCGACCGCGAATGTGCTCCAACATCGCCCCCTCGGCGGCGGTCAGGGTGTTTTCCCACGCCCCGGGATCCACCTGGAGATCGGCGTCACCTCGTTCGATCGCGTCGGCGAGGATGCGGATGTAGCCGACGGCGTAGAGCTCGGCCGTAGCCGCCCACTCGAGCAGATCCTCGTCCTCTTCGTTGAGCAGATCCTCTTCCTCGTCGTCGTCGTTGGTGAGGGGCTGATCCGGGTGAGGCATACCCGGAGTCTAGGGCCCGTCCCTAAATTCGTCGACGGCCGAAAAGTTGGGGATGCCTCATCGCCGACAAGGCCTACGACTCGAACGCCATCCGAGCGGGGGGCGCCGGCCGCTCGAGCTCCGCGCCGGATTGGCAGCCATGCCAGCTTTCGGCGGCCTTCCGTCGGCCCTACAAATCGGTCCGGGGAGGCTCGACCATGACCAAGAAGGCATCGCGCGAACCGCGCATCGATCTGAACACGGCAACGGAAGAAGACCTCATGGCCATCGAGGGCGTCGACGGCGAGCGGGCTCGGCTCATCATCGAGCACCGGAGCGAGCGCGGCCCCTTCCGGAGCTGGGAGGATGTGCACCAGGTGCCCGGCATCGACGGCGCGATGCTCGGCAGGCTCCAGCGCAGCGGCTCGCTGGGCGGCGCGGCCGAGGCGTCGGAGGGGGGCGCCGGAGGAGCGGCCGAGGCGGCTCCGGGCTCGGCGACGAGGCGGCGCTCCTCGGGAGGCGGCGACATCGGCGACGCGACGGCCCTGGAGCAGATCATGGGGCTCATCCTGCTCGACAGGGCGGCTGCCGAGGCGTACCGCGTGGCGCTCGGCGTGTGCAAGGCGCCGGAGATCAAGAAGCAGCTCGAGGGGTTCCGGGCGGATCACGAGCGGCACGAGCGCGAGCTCCTGGACGCGCTCGGCGCCTCGCCGCCGGACGAGGCCGATGAGCGCGGCCAGTGCATTCGCCGCTACACCGAGCTGTCGGCGCGCGAGGATCGGACGGCGCTCGTCGCCATGCGCGGCAACGAGGAGCTCACGAACGACGCCTATGCCTCGGCGCTGGCGAGCGATTTGCCGGAGGCGGTCCGACGGATGGTGGAGGCGAACTGGCAGGACGAGCGGCGCCACATCCGCTGGATCAACGAAGAGATCCGGACGCGCGGCTGGGAGCTCCCGGAGGTGCCGTCGACGCTGGCCGAGGCCGCCTGAGCGGAGTAAGCTCGCGGGAGCTCGGCTGAGCTTGCGCGGGAATGGCCTCTCGAACCAAGGGAACGCGCGGCGGTGCTCCTCCTCCGGGTGGCGTCGATGACGAGGAGGAGGTCGACGCCCTTTACAAGAAGCCGCTCGCCGACTTCACGCGCGCCCGGGACGAGCTCGCGAAGCGGCTGCGGCAAGCCGGGGACAAGGGCGCGTCCGATCGCGTGAAGGCGCTGCGGCGGCCGACCGCGGCGGCCTGGACCTTGAACCAGCTCGCGCGCCGCTATCCGCAGCGGATGGAGGCCCTGCTCGACGCGGGCGAGCGGCTGCGCGAGGCCCAGCGGGGGGCGCTCGGGCCGGGCGGCGCGCAGGGGCTGAAGGACGCGAGCCAGGAGCACCGCGCGATCGTGAACGAGCTCCTGCGGGCGGCGCCGGCGCTCCTCGCGGAGGGGGGCTATCGGGAGAAGGGCAATCCGATGGACCGCTTGCGGGACTCGCTGCTGGCGACCCCCACCGCGAGCCCGTCGGATCTGGAGCTGCTCGCGCGGGGGCGGCTGTCGGGAGAGCTCGAGCCGGGGGATCTCTCGGACATGCTCGGGCTGCTGCGAGGGCGGCCCTCCGAGAGGCCCGCCGAAGCCGGGACGGGCCGCGGGAGCAAGGGGGCGAAGGCAGAGGCGCCGTCGCGACGCCGGGGGCGCGCGGCCAAGGAGCCGCCGGAGCGGCAGAAGAGGGCGGGAGAGGAGCGCGAGGGGCGGCGCGCCGCGAAAGAGCGTGAGAGCGCCGCAGAAGAGCGCGAGCGCGAGGGGCAGCGCGCCTCGAAAGAGCGCGAGCAAAAGGCGCAGCGCGCCGCGAAAGCGCACGAGCGCGAGGGGCGGCGCGCCGCGAAAGAGCGTGAGCGCGAGAAGCAGCGCGCCACGAGAGAGCGCGAGCAAAAGGCGCGGCGCGCGGCCGAGGAGCGCGAGCAGAAGGCGAAGCTCGCCGCCGAGCGGCGGGAGCGGCTCGCGGCAGAGCAGCGCCAGCAGAAGGCGCAGCTCACGGCGGCAGAGAGAGAGAGCGGGATCAGGCGAGCCGCGAGGCATCGCGGGCTGCCAAGGAGGCAGATCGCCTCACGAGAGAGGCAGCCAGGATGAGCCGCGCCGCAGAGGAGGCCGAGGAGGCCGCACGGACCGCGAGGAAGCGCGCCGGCGAGGCGGAGCGAAAGGCGGCGGAGGCGCAGCAGAAGGCGGCCGATGGCGCGAGCCGCCTCGAAGCGGCCGAGGACAGGCTCGATCGGCTCGGGCGATGACGCCCTTATGGCTCTGATGAAGAGGATTTGAACCGCAGAGGCACAGAGGAGAGAGAAATAACCAATTCTCTCTTTCTCTTCCCTCTGTGCCCTCTGCGCCCTCTGTGGTTCAATTCTCTCACGAAACCAAGGGAGAGCCTGGGCAACGCGGCGCTCGACCGCCCTGCACGAGGAATGGCCCGGACGCCGGGAGAACCGAGCCCATCTCCTCGGCGCCTCAGCGGTTCAATCCCGCCTCGTCCGAGCGCCGCTCCCGGCGCCGCGTTACCGCTTCTTTCGCGGCTTCGGCGGGGCGGTCGGCTTGATATCGATGGTCGTGGCGCCCTGACACGGCACCTGCGCCGTCACACCCGCGCTGAGCCACTCGGGGAACTTCGTCTTGCCGGGCTTCCCGACGCGCACGAAGAAACGACCGCAGCGGATGACCAGCGGCTCGTTGACATCCCCCGCGTACTTGCCGGTCACATAGACGCCCCCCGGCTCGGGGAACCCCACCGTGAGCACGCCCTGTCCCTTGGGCAGGGTGGCGGGGTTGACCCCTTCCCGCCCCTGGCCGGCGGCCTCTTTCGCTGCGGCCTCTTTCGCTGCGGCCTCTTTCGCTGCGGCCTCTTTCGCTGCGGCCTCTTTCGCCGCCGCCTCTTTCGCTGCGGCCTCTTTCGCTGCGGCCTCTTTCGCTGCGGCCTCTTTCGCTGCGGCTTCCTTCGCTGCGGCTTCCTTCTCCTTCGCTGCGGCTTCCTTCTCCTTCGCCGCCGCCTCCTTCGCCGCGGCCTCCTTCGCCGCCGCCTCCTTCGCCGCGGCCTCCTTCGCCGCCGCGGCCTCCTTCGCCGCCGCCTCCTTCGCCGCCGCGGCCTCCCTCGCCGCCTCCTTCGCCGCCGCGGCCTCTTGCGCCGCCAGCTCCTTCGCGGATGGCGCCTTCCCCTGCGCCTTCGCGCCCGGCGCCCGCTTCGCGGAGGTCGCAGCGCTCGGCGCCGGCGCCGGCGCCGCCGTCGCCGCGGCGACGGGCTCGGCGGCCGGCGCCGCCTGCTCCACCGGCGCGGCGGCCGCCGGCACGGGCCGCTCCCGCCGCGCGACGTAGATCCACAGCGCCGCCACCACCGTCGCCGTGATCGCCGAGACCGCGATCGTCCCGGCCGGCGACAGCGAGCGCGGCGCCTGCCAGCCCATCGTGGGCGAACGCTGGCGCCGCATCCCCGGCGGCGGCGACGACTCCGCCGGAGGGCCGCGCAGGCCCGCCGCGCTCGGATACGGCACGCCCCCGGGCGGCGTCCCGCCCGCCGTGCGGTCCACGGGCACCGCCACCCCGGGCGGCGTCAGGCCCGTCGTGCCCATGGGCACCGTCACCCCGGACGGCGTCACCGGCGAGGCGGACGGCGGCTTCGGCGGCGGCGGCGCGAAGAACGCCGGCGTGAGATCCGCCGGGAGCGCCGGCGGCGGACCGAAGCGGATCGCCTCCGGGATCGCCGAGATCGACGGCCCGAAGCGCACCGACGGAGCGCCGGTGCCCGGGATCGTCGCGTCGTCCTCCTCGAACACCGGTTCCACCTCGGGCAGCGTCGCCGGCCCGCCCCCCGCAAGCACCTCCTCGGCCGCCGCCGCGTCGCGCTCCGCCGCGCGCTTCGACGCCTCGTACAGCCGGCCGAACGTCTCGCGATCCGGCAGCGCGGGCTTCCGCCCCTCGGCGCCCTTCACCCCGACCGCGGTCGGCAGCGCCGCCGCGACAGGCGTCGGCGGCGCTTGAGTTGCCGGCGCCGCCGGCACCGGGATCGTGATCGGCTCGGGCCCCGGCGCGCGGGCCGACCTCTTGCCGTCCGGGCGCGTGGCCGCCGCCAGCGCCTCGGTCGGCGCCGGCGCGGGAGGCGTCGTCCCCGCCCGCGCGCCGCCGGGCCGGAGCCGCGCGGCGCCGCCCTCCCTCCCGGCCTGATCCTTCGCGAACAGATCCTTCGCGAGCCGCTTCGCCGCCTCCGCCGCGGGCCGCGCGGTCTGCCCGCCCTTGCCCTTGACCGGGATCGTCGGCCGCCGGTCCTCCTCGGGATCCGCGTCCTCGATCTCGATCGTCGCGTGCGCCGACTGCACGCGCGTCACGAGCTCCGCCTTCCCCTTCTCCGGGCGGGCGACCTTCGCGAGCGTCTGCTCGATCTCCTGAGTGGTGGTCTTCCGCTCGTCCGGCGACAGCGACAGCGCCGTGTCGAGCAGCGCCACGACCGGGCGCGGGATCTCGGGGCGGATCGACGCGATGCCAGGCGGCTTGGTGCCGTCCGCCGGCGGCCGTCGCCCCGAGAGCAGCGACCAGAGCAGCAGCCCCACGCCGTAGATATCGGCCTTGACCGTGACCCGCTCGGCGCGCACCTGCTCGGGCGCCATGTAGCCCGGCGCCCCCTTCACCACGCCCGCGATGGTGTCCGGCGTGCGCCCGAGGATCTTGCCGATGCCGAAGCCGGTCAGGCGCACCTGCCCGTCCCACCCGATCACGATGTTCTCCGGGTGGAGGTTCCGGTGAATCACCGGCGCGGGGCTGCCGTGCTCGTCGGTCAGCCCGTGCGCGTGCGCGAGCGCGCCGGCGATGCAGTGGACCAGGTAGTAGACCGCCGCGTCGGCGAGCTTCTGCTGCCGCGCCGCGAGGTGCTGGAGCAGCCGATTGAGGTTCACGCCCTCGACGTGCTCGAGCACGAGCACGAGCCGGCCGTCGTGCTCGAAGAAGTCGAACATCCGCACGATGGCCGGGTGGTTCATCGACGCGCAGATCGACGCCTCGCGGGCGAGCTCGTCGGCGAAGCGCGGATCGCCCTCGGCCGTATTCGGGACGAGCTTCAGCACGCAGACGCGGCGAAACCCGAGCGGGCCGTCCAGCCGCCCGAGATAGACGCTGGTGGGCCCAGAACCGGCCAGGCGCCGGAGGATCTTGTAGGCCCCAATCGTCTCGGGAGCGGGCTCCGTCGGAAACATCCGGGGCCGATCATACCCAAGCGCGGCGAAGCCCCCAAGCCAACGACCAACACGGCTCGCTTCGCGGCGCCGAGAGGCGTCTCCGGGCGCCTCGGTAAGACGCCCTGCTCCACGCGCCCTGTACGGCGCGTCGCTCTCCCGCTCGCGGGAGAGCGGTACAGCTGATCAGCAGAAACCCGAACAGCTGTGACGGATTACGGGGCACGCTCCGCCGCGCGCGCCGGCGCGGCGCGGAGACCCGCGGAACGCGCGCACCCCGGGCGCGGCGCGCCTCCGCGCCGCGCCGGCGCGCGGAAGCGACGCCGCGCGATCCACGCCGCCCCCGCGCGCGGCGTGTGGAGAATCCGCGACCGCGCGGTCGCGCTCGCGCGGCTGCGCCTCCGGCCTTCGAGCGGCGCTGGGCCTGGGTTATAAGCCGCCGCGATGAAGCTCCGCGCCTTTCATCGGCTGCTCGCCGTCGTCCTCCTCGCCGGCTGCGAGGCCGCCGTCCCGCCGCCGCCCGCGCCGCCCCCGCCCCCGCCGCCGAGCGCCGCCGCCTCGGCGCCCGCGCCGACCGCGCCGGCCCCTCCAGCCGCGCCGGCGTCGCGGTTCCCCGCGGGGTGGCCTTACCCCGAGGGCGCGCCGCCGGTGCGGGGGCCCTCGATGGTCTCCAGCGACGCCGCGCTCGCCACGAAGGTGGGCGCCGACGTCCTCTCCGCCGGCGGCAACGCCGTCGACGCGGCCGTCGCGACGGCGTTCGCGCTCGCCGTGGTGCACCCGACGGCGGGCAACCTCGGCGGCGGCGGGTTCATGGTCGCGCGCCTCGGCGACAAGGAGCACGCGCTCGACTTCCGCGAGACCGCGCCGGCCAGGGCGACCCACGACATGTACCGGGGCAAGGACGGCAAGCCCACCGAGAGCTCCCGCGTCGGCCACCTCGCGCCCGGCGTGCCCGGCAGCGTCGCCGGGCTCTGGGAGGCGTACGACAAGCTCGGCTCCAAGAAGAAGACCTGGGC
Source organism: Sorangium sp. So ce834 (assembly GCF_051521425.1). NCBI lineage: Bacteria > Pseudomonadati > Myxococcota > Polyangiales > Polyangiaceae > Sorangium > Sorangium sp. So ce834. The sequence continues at coordinate 13,127,418 of NZ_CP150351.1, read as the reverse complement.
CGAGCTCATCGCGCCAGCGATCCGGCTCGCGAAGGAGGGCTTCCTCGTCGACGAGAACTTCGCGACCACCGTCAAGGCGGCCTCGGGCAAGCTCGCGCGCTTCCCGGCCTCGGCCGCGCTGTTCCTGCCGGGCGGCGCGCCCATCCAGGTCGGCGCGACCTGGAGGTCGCCCGAGCTCGCGGCGACGCTCGAGCGCATCGCCGAGAAGGGGCCCGCCGGCTTCTACGAGGGCAAGACCGCCGAGCTCGTCGTCGCCGAGATGCGGCGCGGCAAGGGCATCATCACGGCCGCGGATCTCAAGAGCTACAAGGCGAAGTGGCGCGAGCCGGTCGTGTTCGAGTACCGCGGGCGCCGCGTCGCCTCCATGCCGCTCCCCTCGTCGGGCGGCCTCGCCCTGGCGATGATCGCGCACCAGCTCGATGGGCTCGACGTCGCGAAGCTCGGCTGGCACTCGCCGTCGCACGTGCACGTGGTCGCCGAGGCGATGCGGCGCGTCTTCATCGCGCGCAACGAGATCCTCGGGGATCCCGACTTCGTGAAGAACCCGGTGGAGGAGCTGCTCTCGGTCGCGTGGGCCGAGAAGCAGCGCGCCACGATCGCGCCGGACCGCGCGACCCCGACCGACGAGCTGACCCGCGGCGCGGGCGTCAAGGACTCGGGCGGCCGCGGCCCGCACACGACGCACTTCTCGGTGGTCGACGCGCAGGGCAACGCCGTCGCGCTGACCACGACGCTGAACGGCTGGTACGGCTCGGGGGTGACGGTGACCGGCGCGGGCTTCGTGCTGAACAACGAGATGGACGACTTCGCCACCGTGCCCGGCACCGCGAACCAGTTCGGCCTCGTGCAGGGGGAGGCCAACGCCGTCGCGCCCGGCAAGCGCATGCTCTCGTCGATGTCGCCGACGATCGTGACGGGGAAGGACGGGCGCGTGGAGCTCGTGCTCGGCGCCGCGGGCGGCCCGACGATCCTCACGGCGGTCTTCCAGATCCTCTCGAACGTGGTCGACTTCGGCTTCGACGTGACCACGGCGGTCAACGCGCCGCGCTTCCACCAGCAGGACTACCCCGACAAGCTGATCGCCGAGACCGGCGGCTTCCCCGACGACCTGCGGCGCGCGCTCGGCGCGATGGGCCACGTCATCGACGAGCGCGGGCACATCGCCGACGCGCCCTCGATCGGCCGCGAGGGCGCCGCGTTCGCGGGCGCGCGGGAGCCGCGGCGGCCGGGCTCCGAGGCGGCGGCGGGGAAGTAGCCGGCGATGGCGACCGACGTCGTCCCGCCGCTGCGGCGCTCGCTGATCGTGCCGCTCTCGCAGGCGGACGCCTTCGACCTGTTCGTCCGGCGGATCGCCGACTGGTGGCCGCTCGCCACGCACTCGGTGGGCCGCGGCGCGGCGGTGTCGTGCCACGTCGAGCCGTCGGTCGGCGGCCGCGTCTTCGAGCGGGCCCGGGACGGCACCGAGGCGCTCTGGGGGACGGTCGTCGCCTGGGACGCGCCGTGGCGGCTCGCGTTCACGTGGCACCCGGGCCGCGCGCCCGCCTCGGCGCAGGAGGTCGAGGTGCAGTTCGTCGAGCTCGTGGCGGCGCAGACGCGGGTCGAGGTCGTGCACCGCGGCTGGGACCGGGCCGGCGAGCGCGCGGCGCCGATGCGCGCCCGCCACGACGAGGGCTGGCAGATCATCCTGGCGCGCTTCGAGGCGCTCTCCCGCGACGAGACCGCGCTGCCGGCGCCACGCGGCCCCGGCGGGTGCAACGCCTGACCGGGCCCGCGGTAGGGCCATCCCGCTCTCCCCACATGAGCTCACGCGACACCCGCGTATCCCACCACGAATTCAGCCCCATTCCCTGCCCCGGCCCGCGCCCGCACCGTCGCCGCCGCGAACGCGCGTGGATCACGCCGCGCCTCGCCCGAATTCAAAGGAGCCGATTGCGCTCCTTTCAATGAACCGTCGACATGCCGCCTCGTCGCAAAACATCAGGAGCCCCCCTAAGGAGTTCCGTCCACCCATTCGCTCCGGCGCTCCAACGGGCGCGCGCCGGAGCCGTGACGCGCGGCGTCTCGGCCGCGGAGCCCCACGTGAGAGGGCACGATCCGTGCGGTGGAGAAGCGGCGGTTCGACCTTGACACAAGCCGCTCGTTTCGATTGCTTACGGTGATGCGCCCCGCCGAGCACGTTCGTTCCTCCGGCGGTTCGCGCGCGCTTCCAGCGACGCAGCCGATCTCCGCGCCCCTGAAGACTGCCGTCTTTCCGGGGCCTTCCTCTCGATACAGACCGAACGCCGCGCCGGATCGATAGTCCTTATCATTCCAGGGGGTAGCAGTCATGGTGGAACTACTGAATCACGAGCTGCTCGACACGCTGCACGACGGAGCTCGCAGCAGCGTCTACCTCGGCCGGAAGAAGAGCACGGGCAAGATGTGCGTCATCAAGGTGGCGCGCAAGGGCGTCAATGGCACCCGCAACGTCGCGATCCTGAAGCGCCAGTACGAGATCACGCGGAACCTCGACCTGGATGGCGTCGTCAAGGTGTACGACCTCGAGGTCCGCCTCGATTACGCCGCGCTCATCATGGAGTACTTCGCGGGCCGCTCGCTGCGCTCGGTCATCGACGAGGGCATCGCCGGGGGCGGCAATGGCCGGGGCATCGGGCTCGCGCGGTCGGTCCGGATAGCGCTCCAGCTCGCGGACACGCTCGGCGCCATCCACGAGCGGAACATCATCCACAAGGACATCAAGCCCAGCAACATCATCGTCGACAGCGACGTGAGCACGTCGAAGCTCACGGACTTCTCCATCGCCTCGCTCCTGCCGGGGGAGCGCGCGGCGGTGTACGACCCCTGGTCGGCCGGCGAGGGCACGCTCCAGTACATCTCGCCCGAGCAGACGGGCCGGATGAACCGGTCGATCGACTTCCGCTCGGACTATTACTCGCTCGGCGTCACGCTCTACGAGCTCACGACGCGGCGCCTCCCCTTCGAGACGACGGATCCGCTGGAGCTCGTGCACCATCACATCGCGAAGACGCCCGTCGCGCCGCACCTCCTCCGGCCGGAGATCCCGGAGGCGCTCTCCAGGGTCATCATGAAGCTCCTGTCGAAGACGGCGGAGGAGCGGTATCAGAGCATCTTCGGCCTCAAGGCGGATCTCAAGGCCTGCCTCCACATGCTGGAGCACGGCGCGCCGGCGCTGGACTTCGTGCCGGGGAGGAAGGACAAGCCCACGAGGCTCCAGATATCGCAGCGGCTCTACGGCCGGCAGGAGGAGGTGGGCGCGCTCCTCTCGGCGTTCAGGAGCATCAGCGGCGCGGGGGGAACGTCGGAGCTCGTCCTCGTGGCCGGCTACTCCGGCGTGGGCAAGTCGGCGGTGGTGAGCGAGATCCACAAGCCGATCGCGAAGCAGGGGGGCTATTTCGCCGCCGGCAAGTTCGACCAGTTCACGCGCAACGTCCCGTACGCCGCCGTCATCGGCGCGCTGCGGGAGATCGTCCGGCAGATCCTCACCGAGAGCAAGGACGAGCTCGCCGACTGGAAGGCGCGGATCCTCGCGGCGGTGGCCCCGAACGGCCGCGTCATCGCCGAGGTGATCCCGGAGATCGAGCTCATCCTCGGCGAGCAGCCGCCCGTCCCGGCCCTGGGCTCGATGGAGACGCGGAACCGGTTCAACCTGACGTTCCGGAGCTTCATCGGCGCGATCGCGCAGAAGACGCGGGCGCTCGTGCTGTTCCTCGACGATCTCCAGTGGGCCGACACGGGCTCGCTCAACCTCATCAGCGTCCTCCTGGAGGACGCCGACATCCGCCACCTGCTCCTGCTCGGGTCGTACCGCGACAACGAGGTGGACGACGCGCACCCGCTGCGGGTGATGCTGGGCGCGCTGCCGCGCAGCGGCGCGCGCGTGCGCACGATCGCGCTGAAGCCGCTCGCGCCCGAGCACGTGAACCAGCTCGTGTCCGACACGCTCGACGCGCCTCCCGGGGAGTGCCGTCCGCTCTCGGACATCATCTTCGCGAAGACGCACGGCAACCCGTTCTTCACCATCCAGTACCTCGAGAGCGTCTGCCGCGACGGTCACCTGCGCTTCAGCTCGGAGACGGGCGCCTGGACGTGGAACATCGCCGACATCGAGCGGATGGACGTCGCGGACAACGTCGTCGATCTCATGGTCCGGCGGATCCAGGGGCTCCGCGCGGCGACGCAGCAGGTCCTGAAGCTCGCCGCGTGCGTCGGCAACCAGTTCGATCTGAGGATCCTCGCGCTCCTCCACCACAAGGACCTGCGCGCCACCGACGAGGATCTCTGGGACGCGCTGGACGCGGGGCTCGTCGTGCCCGTCGACGGCGACTACAAGATCGCGCGCTTCCTCGACGACGACGACGACGAGGGCCCGGTCACGTTCAAGTTCCTGCACGACCGCGTGCAGCAGGCGGCCTACAAGCTGCTCACGGAGGTCGAGCAGGAGAGGACCCACCTCGAGCTCGGGCGGCTCCTGATCCGCGAGACCCCGATCGAGTCGATCGAGGAGCGGATCTACGACATCGTGATGCACCTCAACATGGGGGCGGAGCTGATCGTGGACCGGCGAGAGCGCTTCGAGACGGCGCTGCTCAACCTCAAGGCCGGTCAGAAGGCGAGGCGGTCCACGGCGTACGGCCCTGGGGTGCAGTGCCTCCGCGCGGCGGCGGCCTTCTTGCCGGAGGACGCGTGGGAGGCGAACCACGATCTGTCGCTCGCCATCTACACGGATCTGGTCGAGCTGGAGTACCTGACGATCAACTTCGATCGCGCGGAGGCGTCCGCGAAGATCGTCGAAGAGCGCGCCAGAGACGTGCTCGAGACGATCCGGGTCTACGAGACGCGCATTCAATTTTACATATCACAGAATCGCATGCACGAGGCCATCGAGCTCGGCCTGCGCGTGCTCACCATGCTGGAGGTCCCGCTGTCCGAGGCGCCGCCGGCCAACGTCGACATCGCTCGCCTGGCGCAGCTCCCACCGATGAAGGACAGGCGGATGCAGGCGGCGATGCGCATCCTCGCCTCCGTGAACCCCGCCGCCTATCTCGCCAGACCCGCCCTCGTCCCGACGCTCGCGTTCACGATGGTCGACATCTGCGTGCGGCACGGCAACTCGCCGCTCGGCGCGTTCGGTTACACGATCTACGGGCTCATTCAGTGCGGCTTCCTGAACAACATCGATCTAGGGTTCGAGTTTGGTCGTCTCGGGATCGAGCTCGTCCGCCGCTTCGGCGCGGTCGAGATCGAGTCCAAGGTCTACGCGTTGAACTACATGGTGCTTCACCACTGGAAGCGGCACGCGAGGGAGACCATCGAGCCGCTTCGGCACGGCATCCAAGTGGGGCTGGACACGGGAGACATCGAGTACGCCGGATACAACTCGATACACCATGCAACCTACCCGCTGTTCATCGGTGAAGAGCTGGCGTCGGTCGAGCAGCGCATGAAGCACTCCGTCGACCTGTCGCTCAAGCTGGACCAGCAATACCAGCTCTATTACGTGAGGATCTGGCGACAGCTCGTGCGCAGCCTCCGTGACCCTTCCGCCAGCAAGCGGCTGCTCGCCGGGGAGAGCTTCGACGAGACGACGATGATGTCCTGCCTGGGCCACAACCGGCCGTCGATGTTCTCCCTGCATCTCGCGAAGGGCATGCAGCTCTACTTCTTCAATTACCCGAAGAACGCCCTCAGCTGCCTTCGCGCCGGAGGAGAGTACCAGGACGGCGCCGCCGGCTTCATCACGCTCGTCGAGCACAATTTCTATCAATCGCTCTCGGCCCTCGCCGCTTTCGATGAAGTCTCGAAAGAGGAACGGAGCGCCGTGCTCGCCGGGGTCGAGGCGAACCAGCTGAGGCTCGGAGCGTGGGCGCGCTCTGCCCCGCAGAACAGCCAGCATAAGTACGATCTAGTGCAAGCAGAGCTGGCGCGCGTGAAGCATGCGGTGGTCGAGGCGATGGACCTCTACGACCGGGCGATACAGGGGGCCCGGAAGCACGGTTACATGCATGAAGAGGCGCTGGGGTGCGAGCTGGCGTCGTCCTTCTACCGCAGGCTGGGCCGGCACGAGATCGCACAGCACTACCTGACGATGGCCTACCGTGGCTACGCGCTGTGGGGCGCTGACGCGAAATGCCAGAGCCTCGTCGCCACGTTCCCTCAGCTGCTCCTCGAGGGGACGGCCGAGCAGCCCACGTCCGTGACAACGACGTCCAGCCACGACGGAGCGATCCTCGATCTGCTCAGCGTCATCAGGGCGTCGCAGGCCCTGGCGAGCGAGATCGTTCTGGAGAAGCTGCTCGGGAGCCTCATGACGCTCGTGCTGGAGAGCGTCGGCGCGCAGTCCGGCGTGCTGGCCCTCGCTCGCGGGGGATCGCTGTTCGTCGAGGCAGAGGGCACCGTGGAGCCGCAGCAGGTCAACGTGCTCCAAGGCGTCGCCATGGAATCGTTCAGGCGAGCTCCGCAGTCTATCGTGAGCTACGTGCAACGCACGTTGAAGAGCGTGCTCCTGGACAACGCGGCCGATGAAGCCAAGTTTTCAGCGGATCCCTACATCCGAGACGGACAGATCAAGTCGCTGATGTGTCTGCCGATCCTGCGGCAGGGGCGGCTGGTCGGCGTGCTCTACGTCGAAAACAACCTGTCGACGGGAGCGTTCACGAAGGCTCGTTTCGAGCTCCTGAGCCTGCTCTCGACGCAGGTCGCGATCTCCATCGAGAACGCGAAGCTCTACGAGAGGCTTGAGCAGGAGGTCGCCACGCGCACCGAGGAGCTCCGGGTGTCCAACGAGCAGCTCCGTACCGTGAACGACAGGTTGCAGCTGGAGCTCGCGGAGCGCGTCCGCCTGCAGGAGGAACGCGTCCAGATGCAGGAGGAGATCATCCAGACCCAGCGGGAGCGCCTCTTCGAGCTGTCGACGCCGTGCATCCCTATCACGGACGAGATCATGGTGATGCCCATCATCGGGACCATCGACGACAAGCGGGCTGCACAGATGATCGAGACCGCGATGGAGAGCGTCGCGTCAAGCTCGGCGAAGGTCGTGATCGTCGACATCACTGGGGTCAAGAGCCTAGACACGAGCGTGGCGAGCCGGCTGATGAGCCTGGCCAGGGCGCTCGGGCTACTCGGGAGCAAGGCGATCCTGACCGGCCTTCGTCCGGCCGTGGCGCAGAGCCTGGTCGCGCTCGGCGTCGATCTCGGCACGATAGAGACGCGGGCCAACCTGAAGGCAGGCATCGCGTACGCGATGAGGCGGACGTCGTCGAGGCTCTATGCATGAGCAGCGCTGTCCGGCGCTTCGGCTGGCATCGACCTGGTGAACCCACGATGGATGCACGAAGCGTCCGGCGCGCGCTCGGCGCCGCCGGCGCCTCCCTGCGCGCCTCGGTCGGGTCGGCCCGCTCCGTAGCTCGCCCGGGCGGGCACGCGCGCCGTCATCCTGCGTGCGCGAAGGCTACGCCTGCGAAGGCCCTCGACTCGGCATACCGGTCGGCGCCGAGCGCCCAGCGCTGATTGCCTGCGATCATGGAATCGACACCGTCGAGGTATTGACGAACCTCGTTGCTTGCCGATGAAGAGAGCAGCTTCTGCTTGATCAGCTGGTATTCCGCGATCCGGTCGTCGTGCATGCGCCACAGCCGCGAGATGGCTTCCTCCAGGGTCGACCCCGTGGCATTTCGGAGAACGATGATCAGATTGTGGACATCGCCGGACCGCAGCTCTTTCTCGAGCGAGAAGTAGTCGTTCGTCCAGCAGAGGATGTCGTTACAGATCTCGCGGACGCTCTGTAGCAATGGATGCTGGACGATCTCCAGCGGCAGCGGCCGTTCGAGCAGCAGCTCCAGCAGGTCGCAATAGGCGTAGACCGCTCCGCTGAAGCGCCGCATCATCAGGTATTCATCCACCGTGGGGATCCTCTGGCGTATGCGATTCTTCACCTCCCACAGGTGAGCCTCGTAGTAATGCTGACAATGCATGAGCCAGCGATTGAGGACGAAGTGCGGGTAATCCCTCCTGATACGATCGCGAACGTCGAGCAGCCCTCGCATCAGCTTATCGCTCCTGTCGGCCTCGACGTGCCCGAAGAGCTCGCCCAGATACTTGTCATTGAGCCTCGCGGCGAGCTGCGGATCCTTGCTGAGCTGACCGTCATCGAAAGCGTCGTCCAGTAAAAACAGCGCCGCGGTAAAGTCGGACGCCAGCTGTAGAGTCCGCAGGTCCGCCGACGGGAACAACCACGCCGCGAGCGCAGCGACGCTGGCCCCTTTGATCCGCGAGATCGCACGGTCGTCATGTGCCAGCTGGAGCTGGTGGATCCATTGCAAGGTCCGACGCTCGACGACGTTCACGTCAGGATGACACGATGCAAAAAACGGATAATAGAAACAGGTCTTCTTCGCGTTCACGGATCTACGGCTCCATCGAAAAGTAATCAAGCGGCAAGACAAATCCGTCGCTCACGCGCACTGTGCCCATGGGCGAGAGACCGCCTCGACCGGAAGCTCGAGCGGGCAGCGAGTGTTGAGGGACATATTCCAATCGAGGCGCTCGGTTCGGAGCTCGAAGCGACGAACCTTCCGCAGGAGCTCTTCCAGCACCACCCGGGCTTGTGTCCTGGCCAGGGGAGCCCCGACGCAGAAATGGGCACCATGCCCGAAGGCCAGGTTGGCTTGCACGCGGCGCTCCGGGTCGAAGCGGTCCGGATCTGGGAACCGCGCCTCGTCACGCAGGCCCGAGCCGACGAGCAGCAGCACGGCGGATTGAGCGGGCAGGCGCACGCCCCGCAGCTCCGTCTCGGCGAGCGTGAGCCGAATGGTGGCGTGTATCGGAGGCTCGATACGCAAGACCTCCTCGATGAAGGGCGCGATGAGCGCAGGCTCGTCTCTCAATCGATCCATCCACTCGGGGCGTCGAGCTAGCGTCAACACCACCTGGGTCATGAGCGTCACGGTGGTCTCCAGCCCGGCGACCAGGAACAGAAAAATGAAGCCGATCAGGTCGTCGTCCGTGAGCTCGTTGTTATCCAGACGGGCTCGCAAGAGATCGCTCAACCAGTCATCCTCGAGTTGAGATCGGCGCTTGGCGAGTAGAGCCTGTGCGTACCGCTCCATCTCGTCGAGCGAGCCGCGCACCTCGTCGAGCCGCGCCCGATCCTCAGGCGAGACGCCGCTGACGCCGACGATGTCCGTCGCCCAGCGCTTGAAGTGCTGCTTGAGCGATGGATCGAGCCCGAGCAGCTGTGCGAGCACACTGACCTGCGCGCGAAGGGCAAAGTCGGAGATGAACTCGACCGTGCGTCGCTCCACGAGCTCGTCGGCGAGCCTTTCGGCCGTGGAGCGCATCAGCGGCTCCAGCGAAGCGACGGTGGACGCGGTGAAGGCGCGGTTGATAAGGCTACGCAGTTGACCGTGGCGCGGCGGGTCCGCCATGAGCAACGAGCGGGACAGGGGGTTATGTCGCCGCAGATAGGGAGGCTCGGAGGCGAGGCGCAGCCCCGCCGACGAGAACACCTGCGTATCCTTCAGCGCGGCGACGACGTCGTCGTACCGCGTGACGACCCACATCCCGTTCGGGTCCACCTGGCACACGGGCGACTCGCGCCGCAGCGCCGCATAGAAGGGGTATGGGTTCTCTCGCACATCGGGGGCAAACAGGTTCAGTCGAGTCATTGCGCTCTTCCTGTGACGTGGGGAGGACACGGCCGCGACGCCATGGCGGCGCACGTCCACCAGCATGAGTTTCGTACTGCCTCAGACGCCGTTCTGGGCCGCGCTATGGCGTTGGTCGACGCTGCTCCGGGAGCAGCTTGCCTAGCGCTGGAGAGAGCACGAATCGGACGACTCAGGACGCATATCCGCAATACTCTGGTGCGTGGCCACCTGGGCGCATCGCTCGCCTGCAAGGCGCTTCGCGGTCCGCCGCGCGGCGCGAGCCAGTGGCTCGGCTCCCGCGTGGCGCGGCCGCGTTCCTCGGTCGTCGTCACGCTCGCGATGATGCGAGCGCGCGACTCACGAGCGCCTGAACTGCAGCGAGGGCATCTCCCGGTGCATCATGAGACCAGAGCCAACGAGAGAACCGTTAAGCTCTCTTCATTGCTGCGGACGTCCGATGATTCGTCGGTGCTCCTCCATCTGATGACAGCGTGGTATATACCATGCGGACAAATGCGCAACTGTAATCTTTGTAGGAGAATTCCTCACGACGACGTTCGCGCGTTCGTCCGCGTCGGTCACGCGTTCGGTCACGCGTTCGGTCACGCGTTCGGTCACGTGTTCGGTCACGTGTTCGGGCGCGCGTTCAGTCGCGTGTTCGAAGCGGCGCGCATACCGAGTCTGCAGACGCGGTGGCCGACGATGGCAGCCAGGCAGCGTAAATAAAAATACATTTCTGCGTGCCCGACGCGCGTTCATCCCCATGGAGGCGGCGTCGGCGAGACCTGCTGCACCTGGACGACACTGCAGTGGCCATCCGGTGGAGATGCATTGCGACCCCTGGCCCGTGACGACCGGATGATCCGCATGAGATCTCGGGAGCGACTGTGCAGCAATGAAAGCCGCGCTCACCTCGGGTTTCATCTCTGAATGCATGACGCGGGGCACGGGCACGTCGCCTCGGCGCGCGCTCCAGGGAGCGCGCGTCATCGACGACAGAGCCTCAGGCATGCGTTCGATCGAACGCCCGTGGCCCTTTCCAGAGATGCTGGCGGCGAAGTAGTTCACTTTCGATGTGACGCGCATTGCAGCGAGACAGCACTGCAGGACGTCGTGCTCGCTCGCTATGCAAAATGAACGCCTCGCTCCGTCCGGAGCGCGATCGCCGTTCCCGGAGGCCGTCGCGACGGCCGTGACGCGGCTCGATCGATCCCGCGCGCGGCTGGCCGCACCCCGCGCGCGCCGCCGCGTCGCCGGGGCGGCGGGCGCTGGACGTGGCGCGACGTGGCGCGACGTGGCGCGACGTCGCGCGCGGCCGCCGAGGACCAGAGCCCTCGGCGGCGGGGAGATTTCAACAGGATCGCGGGAGAGCGGGAGGGGGGCGGGAACAGGAGATCATGGATCTCCGGCACTCCATGGCAACGTGCACGGGGCCGTGCGACCACCGCCGGCGCTCAGGCGGCGGTCTTCAGGCACCCGTAGAGCGCCGACGCGAGCGTCTCGGCCCGCGCGTCGGTCGTGAGCGCGAGGACCATGCGGTTCGGGATAAAGGCGAAGCCGACCCGGGAGACGGGATCCGCGAAGCCGATCGCGCCGCCGAACCCGGGGTGGCCGAACGCCTCGTCGTGCGGGCCCATGCCCACGCTCGCCGAGGGCCGCATGTAGCCGAGGCCGACCCGGAGCGGGTTCCCCCAGATGAAGTCGTTGCCGTCGTACTGCACCTGGGTGTGGCGAGCCGTGGAGTCGGCCGAGACCACCCGGACGCCGTCGAGCTCTCCCCCCGAGGCGAGCATGGCGTACAGCCGGGCGACGCCGCGGGCGGTCCCCACCCCGCTGCGGGACGCGAGCTCCGCCCTCCAGAACGTCGGGTGGTTCATCCCATCCCGGATCAGGTCGCCGAAGCGCCGGCCGGGGCTCATGAACATCGCCTTGCCGGGCGGCGTGTCGGCGTTGATGAACTTGTAGAACTGATCGGTATCCGTGATCGGATCGGGGCTCATCCACGCGACCCGGTGGTGCTCGGCCTCGGGCAGCCCGATCCAGTACTCGGCCCCGAGCGGCCCCGTGATCTCGTCGCGCAGGTAGGTCCCCAGGCTCTTGCCCGTGATGCGGCGGACGATCTCGCCGACGAGCCAGCCGTAGGTCGTCGTGTGGTAACCACACTGCGTCCCCGGCTCCCAGACCGGCGGCGCCGCCTCGATGAGCCGGACGATGGCCTGGTCGTCGAGCAGCGTCTCGGGGCGGTCCAGGCGCACGCGCAGCTCGGGGTCGGGGAACCAGGGCAGACCGGCGCTGTGGCCGAGGACCATGCGCACCGTGATCGCGCCCTTGCCCTCCGCCGCGAACTCCGGCCAGTACGCGGCGACCGGCGCGTCGACGTCGAGCTTCCCCTGGTCCGCGAGCCGCTGCGCCACGAGGGCGGCGATGCCTATGCCCACGGCGGCCCCGCACGCGAGCGTGTCCGCGGTCCACGGGACGCCGGGGCGGGCCTCGCCTCCCCAGAGGTGGGCGACCTCGACGCCGTCCACGTAGGCGCAGAACGACGCGCCGGCGTCGCCCTGTCGCGTGAGGTTCTCGACGAACACGTCGCGAACGCGCTCGAAGCCAGGGGCCACGCTTCCTTGGATCATCGGCTGGGTGCTGGTCACGGATCGGTCCTTGGTAGAAAGGGGGTGCGCGGGGCGGGTGCCGCCCTCACGCCTCCATCATCGCCCAACTCGCCCGCCACCGCCCATCTGGCGGCGCGGACGGCGACGCGGTCGCGTCCGCGATCCCGCCCACAGGCCGGCGGGCCTCCTTGACCATGCGACCGATCGGTCATATGACTGATCGGTCGCATGCCGAAGAGCACGTTCTTTGGGCTGCCCGAGGAGCGGCGGGACCGCCTCGTGCGCGAGGCGATCGCCGAGTTCGCGGATCGGACCTACGCCGAGGCGTCGCTGTCGCAGATCGCGCGCCGCGCCCGCATCCCGAAGGGCAGCTTCTATCAGTACTTCGAGGACAAGCTCGATCTGTATCGGTGGCTGCTCACCGAGGAGGCGCCGCGGCGCAAGCGCGAGTTCGTGGGCGCCGCGGCCGTGGAGGGCGACTTCTGGGCGCGCCTCGAGGCCCAGATCGAGCGCGGCATGGCGTTCCTCGTCGAGCACCCGCGCCTCGCCCGCCTGTCGGCCGCGGCCGCGGACCCGACGGCGGACGCCGAGGTCCGCGGCCTGCACCGGGCCATCTGCGAGGCCGGCGTCGCCGAGCTCCGGGCCCTGCTCGAGCAGGGCCTCGCGAGCGGCGCCCTCCGCGCGACCGACACGAGCCTCGAGGTGGCGACGCGCCTGGTCTCCGCCGTCGTCGGCCCCGGGCTGACCGAGGTCGTGCTCCAGGAGCTCGGGGCCGAGCTCCACGAGGTGCTGGCCTCGGACGCGCTGCGCAAGCAGCTCGGCCCGAAGCGCCGCCGCCGCCTCGCGCAGCAGGCGGTGCGGTTCATCCGGAGCGGCCTCGGCGCGGACGCCGCGTAGCGCCACGCGGCCTCGGCGCGGACGCCGCGTGGTTTCACAAGGAAGGGAGCTGTCATGATCACGTACGATTTCTCCGGGCGGGTCGCCCTCGTCACCGGGGGCACCTCCGGCATCGGCCTCGCGACGGCGCGGGCGTTCGCGCGCGGCGGGGCGCGGGTCGCGGTGGCCGCGCGCGGCGAGGACGCCGGGCGGCGGGCCTGCGCGGCGCTCGAGCGGGAGGGCGCGCCGGCGCTGTTCGTGGCGACCGACGTGCGGGACGAGGCATCGGTGCGGCGCGCCGTGGAGCAGACGGTGCAGCGCTTCGGCCGGCTCGACGTCGCGGCGAACTGCGCGGGCGTGGGCGGCGACATGGCGCGCCTCGAGGACGCCGACCAGGCGGTGTGGGACGACGTCATGGCGGTGAACGCCCGCGGCGTCTGGCTGGCCATGCGGCACGAGATCCCGGCGATGCTCGGGTCGGGCGGGGGCGCCATCGTCAACATGAGCTCGATCTACGGCGTCGCCGGGAAGGCGGCGCACCACGCGTACGTCGCGTCCAAGCACGCGGTCGTCGGGATGACGCGCTCGGTGGCGCTCGAGGTCGCGCCCCGGGGGATCCGCGTGAACGCGCTCTGCGCCGGCGTCACCCGCACGCCCGCGATGGAGCAGGCCGAGGCGTTCGCGCCCGAGCTGGTGCGGGCGCTCGTGGCGCAGCACCCGCTGGGGCGCATGGCGACCGAGGACGAGATCGCGGGCGCCGCGCTGTGGCTCTGCTCGGAGGGCGCCGGCTACGTGACCGGCGCCGCGCTCCCGGTCGACGGCGGCTTCCTGGCCGCCTGAGCGAGGGGGCGGGCGGTTGCGTGGGCCGGGGCCGTCTGTTACAGAGTGCGGCTGACGCAAGAGGAGAGTGCTCCGGTGAAGATCAGCTCCTGAATCGGTCTCCGTCGCGGGCCGCGAGCGCGCCAGGTCGCATGAGCCCTGGCGCGCGGCGCAGCCCGCCCGTCCCGTGACCGGGCCGCGTGGCCCTCGGATTCAGGAGCTCTTATGCCGTCATTGCGGGCGCATCGCCTCACGTTTGCTTATTCCGACGCGTCCCCGATCCTCACCGACGTCGATCTCTGCCTCACGCCCGGCTGGTACGGGATCGTCGGGCCGAACGGCGCCGGCAAGACCACGCTCCTCCGGCTCTTCGCCGGAGATCTCGAGCCCGACGCCGGGGGCCTGCGCGTCGAGCCGCGGGGCGCGACGATCGCGGTCTGCCCGCAGGCCGTGGAGCACGCGGACGCGGCGATCCGCGCGCTCTCCGAGGCCGAGGACGGCCTCGCGCGCCGGCTGCGCGGCGAGCTCCTCCTCGACCCGGCGGAGCTCGAGCGCTGGGCCACGCTGTCGCCGGGCGAGCGCAAGCGGTGGCAGATCGGCGCGGCGCTCGCGGCCGAGCCGGACGTGCTCCTGCTCGACGAGCCGACGAACCACATCGACGCCGACGCGCGGGCGCTGCTCGTCGGCGCGCTCGGCGGATTCCAGGGGATCGGCGCGTGCGTCTCGCACGATCGCGAGCTCCTCGACGCGCTGACGGTCGGCACGATCCGGGTCGACCGGGCCGCGGCGCGGCTCTACCCCGGCGGGTACAGCGCGGCCAAGGAGCTCTGGGAGGCGGAGGCGCGCGGCCGCGAGGAGGCGCACCAGCGGCTGCGCGCCGAGGAGCGGCATCTCCGCCGCCGGCTTGGCGAGGAGCGGCGGACGCAGGCCGCGGCCGACGCGGAGCGGAGCACGAAGAAGCGGGTCAAGGGCCCGCGCGATCACGATGCCCGCGGCATGCTCGCGGGCATCCGGGTGGCCGCGGCCGAGGCGCGGCTGTCGCGCACGGTGGGCGTGACGCGGCGCAAGCTGGAGAAGGTGTCGGCCGAGGCGGGGGAGCTCGAGCTAGAGAAGGCCGTGGGCCGCAGCGTGTTCGTCGATTACGAGCGGTCGCCCGCGCCGTGGCTGTTCGTGCTCGACGCGCCCGAGATCCGCGCCGGCGGCGACGGGCGGGCGCTGCTCCGGGACGTGCGGCTCAGCGTCGGCCGCGAGGACCGCATCCGGGTCGCGGGCCCGAACGGCAGCGGCAAGACCACGCTGGTGAAGGCGCTGCTCGAGGGCGCGCGGGTGCCGGCCGAGAAGGTGCTCTATGTGCCGCAGGAGCTCGGCGAGGCCGAGGAGCAGGCGCTGCTCGCGCGGGCGCGGCGCCTGCCCCCGGAGGAGCGCGGGCGGGTGATGTCGCTTGTGGCGGCGCTCGGGGTGGAGCCGGGGCGGCTGCTCGCGTCGGCGCGGCCGTCGCCGGGCGAGGCGCGGAAGCTGATGATCGCGCTCGGGCTCGGGCAGCACGCGTGGGCGCTGGTGCTGGACGAGCCGACAAACCACCTCGATCTGCCCTCGATCGAGCGGCTGGAGCGCGCGCTCGCCGACTACCCGGGCGCGCTGCTCCTCGTCACCCACGACCGGGCGTTCGGCAGGAGCTGCACGTCGATCCTGTGGACGGTGGCCGAGGGCGAGGTGCGGATCTCGTCCGACGACGCCGGCGCGTGACGATGGGATCGCATCGGATCGCGCGCCGGCGCCGCCCGGGCCGAGTTACGGGATGACGGGCGCGCCGCCCATCTCCTTGAGCACGGCGTCCGCGCCGGACACCGCGTCCATCACCCACTGCATGTAGCGGTGATCGACGTGGATGGTGCGGGTGATCGACGGCATGAAGAGCCAGTCGGAGGCCATCGCCTCGTAGTTGCCGTCGAACGCGAGGCCGACGAGCTCGCCGCGCGCGTTCAGCGTGGCGGAGCCGGAGTTGCCGTTCGTGATGTCGAGATCGCTGAGGAAGCAGACCGGGATCTCGCCGAGATCGTCGTCCACGTACGGGCCGAAGCGCCGCTCGCGGGCGGCCTCGAGCAGCGCCTCCGGGGTGTCGAACGGCGGCTTGCCGGTGGTCTTCTTCACGACCTCGCTGAGGACGGTGAACGGGCGATACACCGGCTTGTCGAGCTCCGGGCGGTAGCCCCGCACCGTGCCGTAGGTGACGCGGAGGGTGCCGTTCGCGTCGGGCGCGAGCATGCCGCCCCGGTACGCGCGGAGCGCCTCGACGAAGCGCGGCTTCACGAGGGCCATCGCGCCGGCGTAGGCCTTGTCGCGGGCCTCGATGGCCTTGTCGATGGGCGCGAGCGCGAGGGCCAGGCGGATCATCGGATCCCCGCTCGCTTTGAGCGCCTCGGTCGTCGCCGTCTTGAGCAGCTTGACCCGGGTCGCCGCGTCCTCGAGCGCCGTCTTCTCATAGAGGGCGTCGACGGCCGCGCCGAGGGCGGCCTCGGTCGGCGGCACCCCGCCCGCGAGGCTCCCGACGAGCGCCGGCCTGTCCTTCGGATCGAGCCGCAGCGCGCGCTTCAGGGCCAGCTTGAAGGTGCTCCGATCGATCCCGCGGTCGTAGGACTTCTGCAGCGACACCTGCGCCTGCTCGAGCCGCTCCCAGTTGCGCTGCTGGTACTCGGCCTCGCGCTCGGCGTCCGGCTTGGACCGCTCCTCCGCCATGCGCACGAGGGTCACGGCGGCGTCGAGGAGCCGCGCGGACGAGAGGATCTCCCCCACGGCCGCGTCGTGGTCGCGCGTCTTCCGCTGCTCGGCGTGGAGCGCGGCGATCTCCTCGATCGCGCCGCCGTAGGCCGCCTTGCGCTCCGGGTCGGCGTCGATCCAGGCCTTGAGCTCGCCCTCCAGCTTGGCCTTCTCCTTGGCCAGGCCGCCCTGGACCAGCCCCTCGAGGAGGCCGCGCGTCTTGAGCAGGTAGTTGCTGTAGCCCTGGATGGTGGAGTGCGCCTTGATGCGCACCGCCGGGTCGTTCTTGCCGAGATCCTCGAGGAGGGCGATCGACTCCTCGTAGAACGACACCCGCTTCGGGTACTGCCATGACACGGCGGACTCCACCTCCGCCGCGGTCCGGAGCCGGTTCGTCGTGCCGGGATAGCCGGCGACCATCACCAGGTCGCCCTGGTGGAGCGGCGCGGAGGCGAGCTTCAGGTGGTGCGCCGGGCGGTAAGGGACGTTGTCGTCCGCGTGGCTCGCCGGGCGGTTGTCCTTGCCGACATAGGCCCTGAAGAAGGAGAAATCTCCGGTGTGGCGCGGCCAGCGCCAGTTGTCGATATCGCCGCCGAAGTTGCCGATGGCCTCGTGCGGGGCGTAGACGAGGCGGACGTCCTTGATCTCCAGCTGCTCGATCAAGGAGACCTGGCCGCCGCCGAAGTACTCGGCGATGGAGCAGCGGAGCTCCGGGCGCCCCTCCTCGCACGCGGCCACGAGCCGCTTCTTGCGCCGCTCGATCTCCTCATAGCGCTCGAGATCGTCCGGGATCGCCTCGAGGCCGCGCCGCACCTCGCCGGTGACGTCGCGGAAGGCGCGGGTCACGAAGACGCGCGCGGTGGGGCCGGCCCACCGCTCCTCGGCGCGGGTCCTCGCGAGGTAGCCGTTCGTCAGGAGATCCTGATCCGGGGTGGAGTTGTACTGGAGCGCCCGCGTGGCGCAGTGATGGTTCGTCGCGATGAGCCCGTCGGGCGAGACGAACGACGCCGAGCAGCCGCCGAGGCTCACCACCGCGCCGAGCGGGGACGACGTGGGATCGGCGAGCGACGCCGGATCGATCTCGAGCCCGAGCGCCTCGAGCTGATCCTTGTGCTGCGCCATCTGCTCGGGCATCCACATCCCGCCGGGGTTCTCGAACGGCGTCCCCTGGCCGGGCCCCGAGGCCGGCGGCTTCGTATCGCCCGCTTGCGGCCGCTCCGAGCCGCAGCCCGGCGCGAGCGCGGAGAGGGCGAAGAGCGCGAGGAGCGCGTGACCACGCAGAGAGGAATGAAACATGCGGTGTTGTTACCATCGCCGGTGGATAAAGCAACCAGACCGCATCTTTCGCACAGCGCGAGATGCGGTGAAGCGAGCCACGCGCGCGCATGAGACTCGCCATTTTCCTCGGAGAGAGCATTCCCCTCGTGGCGATGGACACCGGCTCTCGTCGATGTCCCCGAAGGCGAGGTTCGCCGGCTTCGGCGCGCCCGCCGAAACGCCATGTTCTCTGCGTCCGGCGCCGGACTGGCAATCACGGCATGCCGGCGGGTCGCCCCCGGGGAGGGCGCCTCACGGGCCCGCGCCGAGCGCCTCCTCGACGGCGCGATCGATCTCGCGCTGGCCGAGGGCGCGGTCGCCGGCGCGGGCGCCGAGCCGCTCGATCGTCTCCAGCGCGGGATACGTGAGCCGCCGGAGGTCGGCGGCGTTGACCTGCGTGTGGCCGCTCCACTGCCGGAAATACGCGTCCACGAGCGTGGAGCTCAGGAACGCGCGCAGGCCGCGGGCGAGGAGCGGCGGCAGCCCGGCGCCGCCCCGGTGATAGACGTTGAGGTGGTTCTCGAAGCCCACGCGCGCGCAGGGCACCACCTCCGGATCGAACACGGCCGCCGTGATGCGCCGGCGCTCCTCCTTCGAGGAGCAGCGCTTGACCACGACATAGGTCCCGCTCGGCATCCAGAGGTGGGCTGTCGCGGCGCAGTCGACCAGGGCATTCGGCTTCTTGCCGGGCCTCGGCCAGCGGACCACGCCGGCGTCGAGGTGCGCGGGGTAGATGAGCGGCGCGGCGTCCGCCGCGGGGTCCGGGCGGAGGAACGCCCGAGCGCGGAAGTCCACGACCTTGCCCGTGGAGATCGAGAGGCCGAGATCGGCGAGGCGCGCGGGCAGCCGCGCGAACGCGTCCGCCACGTCCTTCCCGGCCTGATCCGGGACGACGTGGATGAAGCGCTCCGGGTCGCCCGGCCGCACCACCTCGGCGAGGGGGACCTCCCGCGCCGCGATCGGCCCGTCGTCCGGGCCGTTGCTCGACGAGACGAGCACGGCGCCCGGCGGCGCGCCCTTCACGCCGCAGACGACGACGTTCTCCTGCAGGATGTCGTCCTCCGCGAACGCCGCCGTCCGCGACTCGAAGACGTGCACCCGGCGGAGCGACATCTCGCGCAGGAACAGCTCGCGGAAGGCGCGAAAATAAGGGCCGTTGCAGAAGCTCCTCGGCGTGATGGCGACGAGCTCGCCGCCGGGCTCGAGGACGCGCACCGCGAGCGCCAGGAACGCAGCGTAGAGGTTGCTCGCCTCGATCCCGGCGCGGCGCAGCGCGCGCCGGGCCGCCGAGCCGGCGCCGAGCTTCTTGTAGGGCGGATTGAGGATCGCGTGGGTGAAGCGCGCGCGCGGCCCGGGCAGGGAGAGCTCCTCGACGGCCGCGGCGATGAAGTCGGCGCGGATGGCGCGCCCGTGGAACGCGATGCCCGCCGCGCGGCAGGCGTCGCGGCACGCGCGCATGGCTTGGGAAAGATGCTTTACCAGCGCGGGATCGAGCTCGTAGCCGACGGCGACGATGTCCGTCGGCGGGTCGGGCCGGGAGCACGCCTCGGCGACGAGCGCCGCCGTGAGGGAGCCGACGCCCGCGCCGGCGTCGAGGACGCGGAGGGACCCGCCGAGGCGCTGGAAGAGCGACGCCATGAACGAGGCGAGCCGGGGGGGCGTCAGGAACTGGCCGAGCTCGGATCGCCGGGCGGGGTCGAGGCGCAGGGACGCCTGCGCTCGGAGGCGATCGACCGTCTGGAGCAGGGGCGCCGGCGGCGAGCGCCGGAGCTCTCGGGCTGCGCTCATCGGCTGGCCGCCATGGGTGCCGGGGGGCCCGCGCGGGTCGCGCTGGGGCCGGCTCAGTCGACCTGGTGGGCCCGGAACGAGACGACCGCCCCGCTGGTCTCCAGGCAGCGGTGGATCCAGGCCGCGTCGCGCGCGCGCACGGCGATGAGCCGGAGGTCGCCGGCGCCGTCCAGCGCCTGCAGGCCGTGGAAGCCGACCTGCTCCGCTTCCTGGAGCGTCATGATCTGCGCGCCGGTCTCGCGCAGCACCTCGGCGCTGAGCAGGTTGGCGGTGGCTGTCCCCGGGGCGAGGTACACCTCGAACACGGTCATCATGGGGCCATGGTCGCCGGGCGGCCGAGCGCCGACAAGGGCCGTCGCGCGCGCCGGCGCGGCCGGTCGCCCACGCGCCGGCGCGGCCCGTCGTCCCACGCGCCGGCGCGGCCGGTCACCCCTTGCCGGCGGCCTCGCGCTTCGTCTCGAGCTCCTCCCACCGGCTGACGAGGCGCGCGGCCTCCTGCTTTTCGCGATCGAGCTCGGAGAGCAGCCCCGCGACGTCCGCGCCGCGGCTCGCGTAGAGCGTCGGATCGGCGAGCTTGGCCTCGAGCTCCGCGACCTTCTGCTCGGCCGCGTCGATCCGTCCGACGATGCCCTCGAGCTCGGTCCGCTCGGCGAACGTGAGCTTCGGCTTGTCGCCGGCCCGCGCCGCGGGCTTCGCCGCCGCCTGCGCCGGCCGGGGCTCCGCGGCCTGCGGCTTCGCGGCCCGCGCCGCCGCCTCCGCTTCCGCCTCGGCCGCGGTGTGGGCGCGCTGCTCGCGGTAGGCGTCGTAGTTGCCCGCGTACCGCACCACCCGGCCGCCGCCCTCGAACGCGAGGATCGAGGTCGCCACCCGGTTCAGGAACCAGCGGTCGTGGGTCACGACGAGCGCCGAGCCATCGAGCTCGATGAGCATCTCCTCGAGCGCGGCCAGGGTCATCACGTCGAGGTCGTTCGTGGGCTCGTCGAGGATGATCACGTTGACGCTCTGGGTGAGCATCTTCGCCAGGGCGACCCGCGCCCGCTCGCCGCCGGAGAGCGAGCCCACCGGCTGCCGCGCCTTGTTCGGATCGAAGAGGAACCGCTCCAGGTAGCTGCGCACGTCCATGGATCGGCCGCCGACCTCGACGCGCGTGTGCGAGCCCGCGATGTTCTCGAAGATCGATTTGTCGAGGTCGAGCCCGCTGCGGTGCTGGTCGAAGTAGGCGACGCTCGTGTTCTTTCCGAGCACGACCTCGCCTTCCATGGTGGGCCCGTCCGCGTCGGAGAGCGCCGCGCCGTCGGCTCCGGCCTCGAGCTGGCCGAGGATCGCCCGGAGCATCGTGGTCTTGCCCGTCCCGTTGCGGCCGACGATGCCGACGCGCTCGCCCTTGGTCAGGGAGAAGTCGAGGCCGCGCACGAGCCATTTGCCGTCGACCGCGAGGCCGAGCTTCTTCAGCTCGAGGATGGTCTTGCCGGTGCGCACCGACTCGACCGAGAGCTGCGCGGTGCGCTCGGCCTTCGGCGGCGGGGCGGCCTTGGTCGTCTCGGCGCGCTGGATGCGCGCCTTCTGCTTGCCGGTGCGCGCCTTCGGCTGGCGCCGCAGCCACTCGAGCTCGGTGCGCAGGAAGTTCTGCCGGTTCGACTCGGTGCGGGCCTCGAGCGCGAGCCGCTCGGCCTTCTGCTCGAGGTACTCCTCGTAACCGCCGTCGTAGCTGTAGACCTTGCCCTTGTCGATCTCGAGCGTCCGCTCGACGACCCGGTCGAGCAGGTAGCGATCGTGGGTGATGAGGAGGAGGGCGCCGGGGTGCTCCTCGACGAGGTAGCGCTCGAGCCACTCGACGGTCTCGACGTCGAGGTGGTTGCTGGGCTCGTCGAGCACGGCGAGGGCGGGCCGAGAGACGAGCAGGCGGGCGAGGGCGACGCGCCGGCGGTCGCCGCCGCTGAGCACGCTCATGGGCGCGTCGGGCCGGGTGACGCCGACGTGGCCGATGATGGCGTCGACCCGGTGCATCATGTCCCACCCGCCGAGCCGCTCGACGTCGGCCGCGGCCTCGGCCTGCTCGGCGAGCAGCGCCTCGGCGTCGCCCGCGCCGGCGGCCAGCGCGCGGCTCACCTCGTCGTGGCGGGCCTTGGCGGCGTGCCACGCGGAGAGCCCGGCGAGCACCACGTCGCGCGCGGTGTCCGACGGCTCGAAGACCGGGTCCTGGGAGAGCACGCCGATCTCGGCGCCGCGGCGGCGGGAGATGGTGCCGCCGTCCGGCTGCTCGACGCCCGCGAGGATGCGGGCGAGCGTACTCTTACCGGAGCCGTTCAGTCCGACGAGGCCGACGCGCTCGCCCGTGCGGATGGTGACGGTGACGCCGTCGAGGATGGTCTGCGGGCCGAAGGCTTTGTGGAGATCGTGAGCGGTGAGGACGGGCACAGGGCGCGGAGCTTAGCGCAGCGGCTGCCACATGGGCCCGCTTTGCTGCGAAGGCGCTGTCGACGCGCCTCAACGCGCCTCGACGCCCCGAGCGCGGGCGGCGGCGCGGCACCTCGCCGGCGCGCCGCTGCGCAGGCTGCTCGCCTCGATCGGCCGCGCGCTCGCCGGCTGGAGGCCCGAGGCGCGCGGGTGCCACTCAGCCGCTCATGGCGGCGTCCATGAGCGGCGCCGTGACGCTGGCAGAGGAGCCGCCAACCACGTACAAGTACCGCGATCTCCCAGGATGGATCCTGACCACATGGGTTTCCACAGCAGCTTCGCGTGATCCCCAATCCAGATCTGAAGCTTCTTCCTTGGGCGCCACTTGACAGGCCGCTCATCGCTGTGATGCCGTGTCTCTTAGCTCGTTACAGGTCTGATCTGCGCGCGAGGGCAGCGCGCGCGACCGTATCTGCGCGCGAGGGCAGCGCGCGCGACCGTACGAACCACGTACGAACGAGCGACGACGTATCAGGAGGGGTCTCATGACGATGACTGGGCGAACTTGGGCAGCCGCCGTCGGGCTCGTGCTGACGACGGCGGCATGCGGCGCGAGCGATACGGACGCGGCGTCGGCAGCCGCACCCATCAAGCGAATACCGCTTTCTCCGAACGAGTTCATCCCGGTGGAGATCGAGGCGACGCTCGACGAGCTCGTCGCCGAGATCAACAAGAGCTCGATTCAATCGATGCAGATCGCGGTGTTGCTGAAGTCCCTCCACGACTTCTTTGCGCCGATCGCCACGGGCGCGAACCGAGCCATGGGTGAGCTCGGGGTCTCCGGGAGGGCCACGGGGAACGTGCTCGGGTCCACCGATGCTTCGGCAGATCAAGAGCAATTGACGAAGCTCCAGACGGAGCAGATACGACATGCGTTGGCGGAAGGCGCCGAGGGGATAGCCATCACGCCCTTCGGCGAAGGCAACGCGACCGCGCTCGACGGGGCCATCGCGAAGGGGATCCCCGTGGTGACGCTCGACACGGACCTGGCGAGCTCGAATCGCCCGATCCACGTCGGGATACGCAGCTATTCTGCCGGAGAAGCGGCGGGGGACACCCTGCTCCCGATGCTGCCCGAGGGGCCGGGCACGGTGCTCATCCACGGCTGGGCCGACCCGATCTGGCTCGACGGTGTCCATCGAACCGACGGCGCCCGGGACGTGTTCGAGAAGGCCGGTTACGACGTTCTGGTGCACCAGTCCATCTATGATGACGAAGCCAAGGACGTCGAGGTGATGAGGGGCGAGATCGAGGACGCGGACCCGCCCGTCGTGGGCCTGATCGGGATGTTCAGCGACTCGTATCGATGCGTGCTGGCCGCGGACGCCGCGCGCGCGACGGGCCTCCCCATCGTCACCTTCGACTTCGCGCCTCAGACCGCCGATTACATGCGCCAGGGCCGCATCAGGGCCACACACGTCCAGCGGCAGTACTACGAGGGGTACCTCGGTCCCTACATCGTCTACGGCATCAAGAGCATCGGCCTCGACGCGGTCAAGGAGATCCTCGCGCCTCAGCTCGTCGAAGGCAGCCTGTTCGACCTCGGCGTCGGCGTGGTCCCGTCGGGCAAGGTCGACGCCTACAACGACTTCCTCGGCGAGATCGGCGCAGAGCAGTAGCGATGTCGCCGGTCGAGGAGGACCCCGCGAGGCTAGAGCTCGTGCTCGAGCGCGGAACCCGGGGTCCTGCCGGCGGCGCCGGGGATGTCCATCCCTCAAAGCAGGCTCTTCTGTGCTGATCCGGTGACTCGCCATCTTCGGGATCACCCCGGCACGAGACGAAGGGTTCTCCCCGGTGGCAAGGGGCGACGACGTGGCCCATGTTCGTGATCCACGCTACCTGGGTGGCGAGTTCTGCCGCGCAGCGCTGTCGCGCGTCGGAGACGTGTTTGACGTGCATTGCTCGCGAGGAAGAAAGGAGGCACAGGATGCGAGATCGATTCGACAGGGACACGGACTACGGACGGAATGAGCGCCGTTGGGAGCAGCGCTACGGGGACGACCGGAGCCATATCACCGAGCGCGGCTGGGCTCGCGACGAGCGCCGCAGCGCGGGCCCGATCTACGACCACGGGGCTGCCCTGCACGACCACCGCGATGGGCGTGGTGAGCACGGTCGCACGTACAGGCCCACGACGCAGCGCGACGACATGGGCCGCTCTCTCGATGACGGCCGCTTCGCCGGCGGCGACCGTGGCCGCGGCGACCAGGAGCGCGGCTTTCCCCACGACGATCGCGGCGGCGATTACGTCGGCGGCCGCGATCACAGCCGCGGCCTCGGCGGCAATCCCCTCCCCCCCGTGGGGAGCGCGTACAACTTCAACCTCGGCGGCGCCTATTACCTCGGCATGACCCGCGTCGTGAGCCCGGACTACGGCCCCGATGCGGACTGGCGCGGCGGCCCGTACCGCGGCGAGAGCCACGATCTCCGCGAGTCCGGCCGCTCGGCGCTGGAGGGCGTCGGCCACGCGCTCCACGAGGTCGGAGATCGGGTGCGCAGCGCGTTCGGCCGCGGGCCGAAGGGCTACAAGCGCTCGGACGCGCGCATCCAGGAGGACCTCTGCGAGATGCTCTCGGACCGCGACGACATCGACGTGAGCGACGTCACGGTCCGGGTGGAGAGCAACGAGGTCACGCTCGAGGGCACGGTGCCCGAGCGCTACCACAAGCGCATCATCGAGCACGTCGCCGAGGGCGTGCGGGGCGTCGAGGACGTCCACAACCGGATCCGGGTCCAGCGCGCCATCGAGCCGACGACCCGCTCGACCGCGGGCACGATGGGCGACGCCGCCCTGGCGGGCACGCAGCAGGGCGCTTCTCGCCCGACGGCGAGCCACGCGGCCCGGGTCTGAGCCCGCGGCGCGGCGCTCAGCGCATGGCGCCGTGGTCGGGGGGGCCGGCGCCGTCCTGGTCTCGATCGCCGGCGCCGGGCGGCATCCTCTCGGGGTTCTTGCGCCAGAACTCCCTCTGGCACCACGCCGGGAGGAGCTGCTCCACGATGACCCCTTCTGCCGAGAGCGCCTCTTCGTGCTCGTGCCAGTCGGTGTCGCACGCGTTCACGATGGTGCTCTGACCGCCGTCCGCGCGGTGCGCGAGGTGCGCCGCCACGAGCTTCTTGTCGGAGTTGTCGAAGCGCGCGAGCGCCTCGGGTACGACGGCGTACTCGCCGTCGTACTTCACGGAGACGAACGCCGCCGTCCGGAGCTTCTCCATCGCCACGACGAGGCCGTAGTCCTGGGCGGTCAGCTTCTTCCTGTACTCGCGCAGGATGCCGCGGGCCCTGTCCATGATCAGGCGGCGCGCGCCGTCGGCTCGAAACTCCTTGAGCCACGCGAAGACGACCCTCCGCTCGCTCGTGGGGACGTGCGTGTCCTTGAACGGCGAGGCGGGGTCGGCGGCGCTCGCGACGATGAGCACGTTGGTGTCGACGACGTGATCAGCCACGCTGCTCGTCCTTCTCCATGCGGTCGAGCATCCGCTCCATCTGCCGCTCGACCTCGCCCACCGTGTCGCCGAAGAACTTGTCGGGCCAGTTCGCGACCCGACCGTACTCGTTCACCTCGAGCGGCTCCAGCACCGACTCCCCCTCATTGCATCGCGCGAAGTACATGGCGCACTCGTCCGGCGTGATGCGCTCCTCGGCCATCAGGGTCTGGATCCGCCGGAAGAGGTGCTCCGAGTGCGTCTCCACGAGGAGCTGCACCCTGCGCTCCCGCACGGCCTCGACGAGCAGATCGCCGAGCGCCGATTGCGCCAGCGGGTGCAGGTGGAGCTCGGGCTCCGACATGATCACCGTCGAGCCCTCGGGCGCGAAGTACGCCGCGGTGACCACGGGCAGGACCTGGGAGACCCCGAACCCGACGTCGAGCAGGTTGGTCCGGTGGCCCTGGAAGGTGATCATGACCTGGAAGAACGTCGTCGCCTGGCGCTCGATCTCCATCCTGTCCGCGACCCCGAGCCGCGCGAGCCCCGCGGAGACCTGCTCGACGAGGCGGCCTCGCTCGGACCCGTCGGCGTGGCGGCCGACGAGGCTCGCGATCAGCGCCGGGATCGCGTGCTCGCCGCTCGATCCGAGCTGTCCGATCGAGCGCCCCGTCCAGGCGTAGTGGCGCGTGGGCACGCTCCGGTGGGGCCCGAGGTAGGCGAGCCGCTGGAGCTCCCGCGTCAGCGCGAGCGCGAGATCCTGCGCGTCGGCCCCCGCGGCGCCGAGCGCGGCGACCGCATCGGCCGAGAAGCCGACGGAGCGCTCGGGCTCGTAGGTCCGCCGGGCCCGCCGGTCGTCCGGCAAGGGGCCGCCCGGCGCGGAGAGCGCGTAGGCGCCGTCTCGCTGGCGCGCGACGGCGTAGGCGCCCTCGCCGGTGGTGTACGAGAGCCGCTCCACGTAGGGATTCTCGTCCTCGGCGGCGCCGTACTCCACCTCGTAGTCCACGGCGTCGAGCGCGCGCGGCGCGGCCCCCTTTCCGATGCTCACGGGCCCGAACGTCAGGCGGAAGCCGAGCCCGGCGCGCACATCGCCCCCGGAGACGACGTCGGAGAGCCTGCCGAGGTCCAGCATCTCACCGGGATGTCCACCGAGGTTGAGCGAGAGGAGCCGGTCGGGCGACTCGATGGTTTGCTTCAGGAGCAAGAGCGGCTGAAGCAGGCTCGTCTTGCCGGCGGAGTTGACGCCGAGGACCAGCGTGAGCGGCCTGAGGTCGAACGCATGCGCGCCGCGCCAGGACTTGAAATCCCGGAGTCCGAGCTTCGTGAACATCCTCTGTTTCCCTTTCCACGGAGGGCTCGCGCCGCAACGGGGTTCCCTGTTCTGTCGCTCGAGACGCCGGACGCGCAGCTCAGCGGTCCGGCGGATCGGCCCGGTAGCCCGGCTTCGGACCGGCCGACGCGGAGGGCGCCGCGGCACCTCGCCTTTCGCCCGCGGCGCTCGGCGCGCCGGGCGGCGCCGTCGCGGGCGCCGGGCCCGCGTCGCGCGCGGACGCCCCCGCGCCGCCCGCCTCGCCCCCGGCCCCGACGAACCGCACCCGCCCGAACCGCCGCGCCCGGTGGAAGTTCCCCTCGCCCAGGATCGGCGACCACGCGGCGCCGCCGTTGTTCTGCATGGCGTAGAAGTTCATCCGCCACGCGTCCCCCGGCGACGGCGGCGCCGACCTCGCCTTGGCGAACGCGCTCCACGGGATCTTCGCCTCGACCACGTACCCTCGGTCCTGGTCCGAGTCGTCGTCGATCGTCCCCCTCAGCGCCACCGCGCTCGTCAGCCCAGCGCTCCACTCCTGATGACCGAAAGGCCCGCTCGGGCCGCCCCGCGGAGCGTTGTAGTCGTCGAACTGCGAGTCGAAGACGAGGTTCTGGGGGCTTATCTGGATCTCGTAATAGTCCTTGTTGTCCCCGTCGCCGTCCGGGTCGATCATCACCTCGACCGTGTCCCGCTCCCACAGGTGCGGATCCCGCGCGTCCTGCGGGAATCCTCCGGTGATCGTCGCGTCGCCGACGTCGAAGCCGACGTAGAGGAATCCATCGTCCCAGAGCAGCCGCGCCTCGCCCTGGGTCGGCAGCGACGGATCTTCGCGGCCGGTGCCCACGTTGACGAACGGGCCTGTCCTCGCCGCCGCCTGCCACGCCGGCTCGTCCAGTCGGCCGTCGATGGTGACCGCCGCGCCGGGCGCGAGCTTGCGCACCTCGAGCTCCTTCACGGCCGCAGGCGCCCTCCGCTGGCCCTGGCCGGCGCCCGCGCCGCTGCTCGCCGGCGCCCGGCCCGCGGCCCCGGCGGGCACCGCCTCCTGCTCGCCCCCGCCGCCCCGGGAGCACGAGGCGGCGAGCACCGCCGCCACCAGGCCGAGGGCTCGCCGGCGCGCGCCCGCGCCGTGCGCCTCGCCGACAGCGCGCCGCTGGCTGCAGGGGCGGCGCATCGCGGCCGCCGCTACTTCCGCCCCTTCTTGCGGGCGTCGCGCTCGCGCTTGCGCTGCGCCTTCTTGGCGTTGCGCTCGCTGGCGCTGAGCGTCTTCATCTTCGTCATGGTCGGGCCCCCGGCGCCGGCGCCCGGGAAGCCGCCCATGCCCGGCATCCCCATCCCCGGGAAGCCCATGCCCGGGAAACCCATGCCCGGGAAGCCGCCCATGCCCGGCATCCCCATCCCGGGCATGCCGCCGCCGGCCATCATCTGCTTCTGCATCTCGCGCATGTTCTTGGCCATGGCCATCTGCTTCATGCCCGGGATCTTGCCCATGAGGCCCATGTTCTGGCCGAGGCCGCTCATCATCTGGCGCATGAAGAGGAACTTCTGGACGAGCTCGGTCACGGCCTCGGGCTTCGAGCCCGAGCCCTTGGCGATGCGGTCCACCCGCTTCGGCTCGCGGACGAGCGCGTAGGGGTCGCCCTTCTCGAAGCGCGTCATCGACTGGATGATCGCCTGGATGCGGACGAGCTCCCGGTCGTCCAGGTTGACGTCCTGCGGCAGGCCGCCCGGGAACATGCCGCCGAGGGGCAGCTTGTCGACGAGGTCCTTCAGCGACCCCATCTTCTGGATCATCCGCACCTGGTCGAGGAAGTCGTCGAGCGTGAAGTCGCCCTGGAGCATCCGCGCGGCGTCCTTCTCGGCCTTCTTCTGGTCGACGACCTCCTCGAAGTCCTGCATCAGGCCGACGACGTCGCCCATGCCGAGGACGCGGCTCGCCATGCCGTCCGCGCGGAACGGCTCGAACTTGTCCGGCGTCTCGCCGATGCCGCTGAAGAGGACCGGCGCGCCGGTGACCTCCTTGATGCTGAGCGCCGCGCCGCCGCGGGCGTCGCCGTCGAGCTTCGTCAGGACGACGCCGCTGATCGACAGCCGCTCGTTGAAGCCGCGCGCCGTCTTCACCGCGTCCTGGCCGATCATCGCGTCGACCACGAGGAAGATGTTCTCCGGCGACGTCGCCTCCTTGATCTTGGCGAGCTCCTGCATGAGCGGCTCGTCGATCGCGAGGCGGCCGGCGGTGTCGTAGATGATGACGTCGCGGCCGAGCCGCTTCGCCTCGGCGCGGGCCGCGGCACAGATCGCGACGGGCGACTCGCCGGGGAGGTTGAACACGGGGATCTTGAGCTGCTCGCCGAGCACCTTGAGCTGCTCGACGGCGGCGGGGCGCTGCATGTCGGCGGCGACGAGCAGCGGCTTGCGCCCCGCCTTCTCGAGGTAGCGCGAGAGCTTCGCGCAGCTCGTCGTCTTTCCGGAGCCCTGGAGGCCGACCATCATGATGCCCGTGGGCCCGCCGTCGGCCCAGGCGATCTCGTCGCCCTCGTGGGTCATCATCGCCTCGAGCTCGTCGTGGCAGATCTTGATGAAGTGGTCGCTCGCCGAGACCTGGTGGACCTCGCCGGCGTGCTTCACGCGCGTCTCCAGGGTGCGGCCGACCGCGGCCTGCTTGACCCGGGCGAGGAACGTCTTGACGACCCCGATCTCGACGTCCGCCTCGAGCAGGCTCAGCCTCACCTCGCGGAGCGCGGCGTCGATGTTGCTCTCGGTGAGCTCCGTGAGCCCGGCGAGGCGGTTTCTGGCCTGACGAAAGCCCCGTGTCAGCGTGTCGAACATGGCAGGGCGGTCTTAGCACAGGGGACCGCGAGCGCGGATCCCTTGCCCGGCCGGAAGCGATCTCTCTCGGCGGCGCGGGCCCCCCCCCCGCGCACCGCGCGCGCCCCCACGACGCACCGCGCGCCGCGGCGCGGCCGTCACATCCCGCGCCGGGCGCGGGTCACATCCCGCGCCGGGCGCGGCGGAGGCCCGCGAGCGCCTCGGCGCACCTCGGCATGACCTCGGCGCTCTCCTTGACCTTGGCGTCGGCCGCGGCGAGGTCGGTCAGATCGGACAGCGCCGCGGGCCCGGCGCTCCCCGCGGGCGCCTCGAGCAGGGCGCGCACGCGCGCCTCGGCGGCCGTCGCCTCGAGCAGCAGGCGGTAGGCCCGCGCGCACGTGTCCCTGGCGCTGGCGGCCGGAGGGGTCGACGCGGGCTGCCGCTCGAGCTCCGCGAGCAGCGCCTCGCGCCCGGCCCGCGGCTCGCTGGGGGCGTTGCGGAGGGTGTCGATGGCGTGCAGCAACGCGTCGGCCTCCTGCTCCTCGGCCGACCGGCCGCACGCGGGGGCGGCCGCCAGGGCGGCGACAGCGGCGAACGCCGCCACGGCCCGCCGCGCAGCCGTCCCTGCTGCACCTGCGCTCCTGGTCGCGCCGGGCCTCGCCGTCACGCCGGGCGCCCTCAGTCGGCCGGCTTCGCGGGGGGCGGGCCCATCTGGATGCGCTCGCCGAGGTAGGAGCCGATCAGCGTGAACAGCACGCCGATGAGCGCCATGATCACGTACATGAAGAGCGGCATCGTCCGGACGGTCTGGCTCTGCAGGAGGTAGAAGACGGTCGGGATCGCGACGAGGAACGAGGCGACGACCGGCTCGATGAAGGTCTTGCCGGGCGAGATCATGCCGAGGAGGACGCCGCCGATGAACCAGACGGGGATGGCGACGATCATCCCGTTGGACCCCTCGAAGTCGAGCTGCTGCACGATCATGGGGAGGCCGCCGACGAGGGCCGCGGTGAGGACGCTCTGGAGAACGAGGGCGATGAGGCACCAGAGGATCGAGAAGCCCTCCTGCTGGTAGCGGCGCTGGCGGTCGAGGTCGGCGTCGCGGAGAGGCTGCAGCGAGCCCATCCGGGCGCCGCACGCGACGCAGCGCCCGCTCGCCGTCACCGAGGCGTTGTTCGCGCCGCACGACGGGCAGACGATGGAGCTGTCGTTCTTCGAGGCCATCGCGGCTAGGCTAGGCAAGCCGCCGCGGGCGGGCAAGCGCGCGTCGACCGGAACCGCGCCGGGCGCGGGTTGTCTTGGACGGGGTGCTGCGGGGCCCGCGCCCTCGTCCCGTCCCACGTCGCGCGGGATGGACGAGGGCCGCGCGCGACGCGGGATGGATGCGGGATGGATGAGGAGGGAGCGCGCGGCGCGGCTCCCTGCACCGCGGCCGGCGCTCCGGCTGTATACTCGGCGAAGCGTGCCCACCGACCCGACCTCGACCCTGGAATCCATGACGCACGGCCCGCGCGGTCCGGGCGGCGCTGGTCTCGACGTGACGGGGCCGGATCCGGAGCTGCTCGCGCTGCCGTCGCCGCCGCGGCAGGAGCGCACGGTCACGGTGGTGCTGATGGCGGTGACCGCGGTGGCCGCGCTGTGGATGGCGGTCGCCCTCTTCGGGGAGGCGCGCTATGCGCTGTCGCCCGGCCGGCCCGTGGACGTGGGGGAGCTCGCGCCGCTGCGCCCCACGGCGGAGCTCGCGAACCGGTACGTGCGGGCCGTGGGCTTGCTCGGGACGCGCGGGGCGATCCGGTACGGTCGCGCCGCGGAGGGCGACTCGTTCCGGCTGGCGCCGGTGGCCGGCAACCCGGGGCTGTGGGTGGAGATCCGAGTGCCGGAGGGGTTCGAGGGTCCGCGGTTCGTGCCGCCGAGCTCGTTCGCTGGGCGGCTCGTGCCGTTCAAGGGCGCGGGCATCCGGCACGCGCGGCTGGCCGCCGAGGTCGAGGAGCAGACGGGGACGGCCGTCACGGACGACGCCTGGCTGCTGATCGACGGCAGCTCGCCGCGCGCGTCGCGCTGGGCGGTCGCGCTGTTTGCGCTGTTCCTCGGGTTCGCGGGCTGGAATCTGTTCGGGATCGCGCGGGTGCTCCACCGCGTGCGGGACGCGAGGGACGCGAAGGGCGCGTGAGGAACGCGAAGGACGCGTGAGGGACGCGAAGGACGCGAGCGGCGGTTCTTGACGCGCTCGCCGCGGGGGAGCAGGACGCTGCCCGTCCACCGATGCCCAGGATCACCTTCGTCAACGAGCACATGACGGTCGAGACCGAGCCGGGTCGGCTCCTCAGCGAGATCGCGGCCGAGCTCGGGATCGCGGTCTGCCGCGAGACGTTCCGGGGCACGGGGATCGGCGACTACACGTGCTGGGTGAAGGGGGAGCCCGGCGCGACGTCGCCGCCGACCTTCCTGGAGCGGCTGCTCGGCGCGAAGGGCCAGCGGCGGATGGCGAACCGGACGCGCGTGCTCGGCGACGTGCAGGTCTGGACACAGGCCGGCCCGGGCAACCGGCTGCGCGCGCCGCGGCCGATCGCGCCGCCGCCGAGCCCGGCGACGGACCCGGAGGCGCCGCGCAAGCCGATCGACGCGAGCGGCAGCGCGGCGTTCCCGTACGGCGATCCGCGCGCGGTCGGCCACGGCAAGCGGGAGCCGATCGCGGCGGGCGCGCTCGAGGCGAAGGCGGCGAAGGAGAAGAAGGCGAAGGCGGCGGGGGCGCCGGCGAAAGCCGCGGAGGCGCCGGCGAAAGCCGCGGAGGCGCCGGCGAAAGCCGCGGAGGCAGCGCCGGCGGGCGGCGAGGCGGCCGCGGCGGCTCCGGAGCCGGCGGCAAGGACGCCGAAGGCTGCAGCGAAGGCGCCCAGGACTGCGGCGGGAACGGCGACGACCGCCGAGGGGGCGGCAACGGCCGCCGAGACCACGCCAGCGGCGCAGGGAGCTGCAGTCGCTCCGAAAGCCGCCACCCCGGCCACGGAAGCCCCCCCAACGGCTGCGGCGTCCCCCACCCCGGCCACGGAAACTGCCTCAACGGCTCCAGAAACCGCTGCCGCGGCACCGAAAACCGCCTCGACGCCTCCAGGAACTGCCTCGACGCCTCCAGGAACCACCTCAGCGGTAACGGAAACCGCGGCTATGCCCCCCGAGGCCGAGGCCAGTGAGCCTGGATCCGCAGCGACTGCCAAGGAGCGCGAAGGAGGGGCGTCGGAGTAGCGTCACTGCGCGCGCACTCCCTCCCTGCCGCACGGGTGAGCGCAGAGGCGTCAAGGCGGCATACCTCGAACTCTCGTGCGGACCGAGATGGTTGTCTTGGGGATCGAGCCCTGCGCTACCCCTGGGGCACAGGGAGGCTCCAGCGGCAGTGATGCCTCAGTCGAACTCGACGGCCGGCCGGCCGTAGTCCACAGGCCGCTCGAAGTCGGCGTCATCCCCGACGTCCGGCATGCTCAACAAGAGGTCCATCAACGTGCCCTCCTTCTCGGGCACGGGCGGCCCGGCAATGTCGTTCACCGCTTCCGGCGCGACGTCCCCTCGAGCGACCCAGAAAGCCGCCGCTGCCTGCCGCATCTCGTCCGCGACCTGCTGCGGGGTCTTGGGCGTACGAAACGCATCGTCCGGGATTTCCATGACGATCCGCATACGAGCCTGCTGCTGCTTCAGAACCCTAGCCCCTTCTCCCGCGCGAGCACACCGTCCACCCGCCCTTCCTCCCTTCCCGCACCCTGCCGGGCGTCCGCAGCGCTTCCCCTCACCCCTGCCGGGCGTCCGCGGCGCTTCCCCCCACCCCTGCCGGGCGTCCGCGGCGCTTCCCCCCACCCCTGCCGGGCGTCCGCGGCGCTTCCCCCCACCCCTGCCGGGCGTCCGCGGCGCTTCCCCCCACCCCTGCCGGGCGTCCGCGGCGCTTCCCCTCACCGCTTGCCGGCGCCCGGCGGCGGCTCTCCCCCGCGATCCGCGCGTTCCTCAGCGAGCGCGTCCAGGAGCTCGACGACGCGGAGCAGCTCAGCCGGGCGGAGGAGTGGCAGCGAGCCCAGGTCTGGGCGGTCTGGGAACGGATGAAGGCCGGAGACCACGGCGAGGCCTCGCGCCAGGAGATCGACTCCATCTTCGACGAGGCGCTCCGCGCCGCCCCTCGTCGCCGCGCCCGCTAGCTACGCCGCCCCCCCCGCAGCGCTCCCGCACGTCTCCCCGCGGCGCCCGGCGTGCTATGCACGCGCCGATGAGCGACGTGGTGGTGATCGGCGGCGGCGTGGCCGGGTGCGCGTCGGCGCTCGCCCTCGCGCGGCGCGGGCTGTCCGTCCGCGTCCTCGAGCGCAACCCGGGCGAGGGCGCCTCCTGGGCGGCGGCGGGCATCATCGGCCCCCAGCTCGAGGCCGCGGGCGACGGCCCCCTCGCGCGGCTCTGCCTCGCGAGCCGGGGCCTTTACCCGGAGCTCGCCGCCTCCCTCGCCGAGGCGACGGGCATCGACGTGGGCTTCCGGCAGTGCGGCGCGCTGCGCGTGGCGCTCACGCCGTCCGGGCGCGACGAGATCGCGCGCGAGGTCGCCTGGCAGCGGGGAGCCGGCCTCGCCGTGGAGATCTGCGACGGCGACGCGGCGCGGGCGCGCGCGCCGGCGCTCTGCCAGGAGGTCGCCGGCGGCGTGTGGTTCGCCGACGAGGCGCGGATCGACCCACCGTCGCTCATGCGCGCGCTGCGCATCGCGGCCGAGCGCGCCGGCGTGCAGTTCCGCACCGGAGCGACCGTCCGGCGCGTCCTGGTCGACCGCGAGCTGGCGCGCGGTGCGCAGCTCGAGGACGGGACCAAGGTGGAGGCGCGCTGGACGGTGCTCGCCGCGGGGAGCTGGTCGTCGCTGCTCGAGGCCTCGGGGCTCGCGCCCGCCGCGGTGCGCCCGGCGCGCGGGCAGATCGTCGAGCTCACGCCGGCGTCACCGGTGCTGACGCAGGTGGTCTACGGGCCCGGGTGCTACCTGTCGCCGCGCGACGACGGGCGCGTGCTGGTCGGGGCGACCATGGAGTTCGCCGGCTACGTCACCGCCGTGACCTCGCGCGCGGTGCGCGATCTGCTGACCGCGGCGCTGCAGCTCGCGCCCGCGCTCGGCGACGCGCCGATCGGCCGGACGTGGGCCGGGCTCCGGCCGCACACCAAGGACGATCTGCCGATCCTCGGCGAGGGGGAGCTCCAGCGCCTCGTCTTCGCGACAGGGCATTTCCGCAACGGCGTCCTCCTCGCCCCGGTGACCGCGAAGATCGTGGCGGCGCTTGTCGCGGGAGAGCAGCCGCCGCTGGATCTGTCGCCCTTCTCGCCCGGGCGGCCCGGCATCGCCGGCTGAGCGCGTCGGCTGCCAGCGCCGGCTGAGCGCGGCGGCTGCCGGCCCATCGCCGCCGCCTCGCGGCTGCGCGCCCCCGGCGGCCAGACGGGGGGGCAGGTTCACGTGCGCTCGACGCGCGGAGCGCCTACGCTGAGCGCCGCGATGCCGCCCACCTGCGAGCTCATCCCGATCCGGTTCTACTTCCACTGCGGCTGGGCCATCCAGGTGGATCCCTCCTTCGAATCCGAGCTCCTGTACGGCGGGGAGACGCTGCGGATGTTCGATCCGGGCGAGCGTCGCGAGGTCTCGCTCTCGTCGATGATCTACCGGCGGCACGACGGCGCGCCCTTCACGGCCAAGGAGGTGCTGGACACCTTCCCGCCGCACGAGATGTCCGGGCTGCGCTACGAGCACGAGGACGGCCAGATCGCGGGCGCCGCGCTGTGGATGCACGGCGAGAGCGATGACGAGCCGGAGCCGTGCTGGGTGCTCATGGCCATCATGGTGTGCCCCGAGGCCGGCCGGCTCGCGCGCTGCACCATCGTCTGCAAGGAGGAGTCGGACCGGGACTGGGCCGTCGACACCTGGCGGAGCATCACGCGGACCCCGCCGCCCGTGCAGCTCGGCCGCGGCGCGGCCACGAGCTAGTTCCCAAGGGTTTGAGACTCCAGCCTATTGCGTTTGCCACGGGACCAGGGAATGAGGAGGAGCGGTAGACGCGGATTGGCACGGCGCTCGCTTGGCTTCCGAGCATGAGTAAAGAAAGTAGCCGGGAGGAGCTCGCTGGCCATCATGTGTGAGCGCAATTTCGTCTGCCGTGGCGTCGTCCCCTCCTTCGGCAAGGGCCAGTGCGGAAACCTCCGCCCGGCGCCCTGCGGCAGCCATCGCCGCCGGCGTGTAGCGAGACGGCGCTCCGCCGACGATCTCCTGGTGAGAAAACATCCGTTTGAGGCTTTCGCGTAGAGCGCCAGCAGAGGAGCAACCCATGGCGATCGCACAGCAACATGCGGGTCAGCAGAGCCTGTTCACCGATGATTTTTTCTACTTCGTCCTGAGACTACGAAAATCCCGCATCCACTCGGTCGCGGATCGCGTGCGGCGCATGTATCCGGACGAGTCGCCCGAGCAGCAGGCACGCCATCTGATCAGATCGACCGCGGCGATCGCGTTCGCCGCCGGTGGCGTCGTCCATACGCCCGCCATCATCCCTGGGTTCGGCGTCATGTACGAAGGCGTGGGATTCGTCGCAGGCACATCCATCCTTACCAGGATGCACCTGTACCTTGTCCTCGAGATCGCGCTGCTCTTCGGGAAGGATATCGACGAATCCGATCGCGTGAAGGAGCTCGCGGCCGTGGTGGCGGCGTGCGCTGGCGGCGCCGCCGCTCCGGTGGCCGTCCTCGCGACGACGATGAACCCGGCCTTCGCCGTGGCGACGGGGGCGCTCGCTGCGGCGGCCGTCACCCGGGTGATCGGGGAATCGGCGCTCCGCCGCTACAAGCGCTCGACGGCGCCCGAGGCGGCGGCGGTCCCCGCGCCCGCAGCCAGCAGGCGTCAAGATGGTTGACCGTTGATTTCGGTCACGACACTCATGCGCGTTTTCGCCTCGTGAGTTTGGGGTCGAGGGTCACGGGACCGATGGACGTCCAGCCGCGAGCCTGGCCGGTTCAGCGCAAAGGCGTCCGCGGCGAGCGCGGGTCCCCGGACCGGTGCTCGAGCGCCCAGAAAAGGGCCTCGGCGTGGGGGTCGTCGTCGCGCGGGAGATCTCGCCGGGCTGCCCGGCCCATGGGCCTTCAGCGCGGGTCGGGTCGTCACGTGAGCTAAATCACCGTCGAGCTCCTGCGGGGGTCGGGAACTTTTCTCGGCCCCCGCCGTGTCCTGGGAGTGTCAGGGAAACGAGGCCGGCGAAAGCCCTCCCGCTCCCCCTCCACCCCATGCCCACGTTTCCCCACGCCTCGTTCGTCGATCGGCTCCTCGCCGAGCTCCCGTGCCTCCTGCGCGCGGCGCGCCGCCTGACGCGCTCGGAGCAGGACGCCGAGGATCTGGCGCAGGCGACGGTGGTGCGCGCGATCGAGCGGCACGCCGACCTGCGCGACGAGGGTCGCATGCGGGCGTGGCTGCTCCGCATCGAGCGATCGGTGCTGCTCAACGCGACGCGCGGCGCCCGGCAGCGCCTCGAGGTGATCGAGGGCGGCCGCGGCGCCGAGTCGGTGCCGGAGCCGCAGGGCGATCTGGAGGCGGAGCTCCTCGGACGCGGCTTCGCGGACGAGGTCGAGCGCGCGCTCGCGCGCGTGCCGCCGGAGTGGCGCGAGGCGCTGCTCCTGCGGGAGGTCGAGGACCTTTCCTACGAGGAGATCGCGGATCTCCAGGGGTGCCCCGTGGGCACGGTGCGATCACGGCTCTCGCGGGCGCGGCTCGCGCTCATCGAGGGCCTCTCCGAACGGCACGAGGAGACGTCATGGCAGGGTGCAACCGCGAGTGGTTCGAGAACATTTCGGCGTGGCACGACAGCGAGGTGACGCCCGAGGACGCCGCGCGGATCGAGGCGCACGTCGCCGGCTGCGGGCCCTGCCGGCGCGCCGCGGAGGTCCTCGGCGGCGTGCGGCGCGCGCTCGTCGCGAAGGCGGACGGGGAGGTCCCGGAGCGCCTGCGCGATCGGGCGGAGGCCGCCGCGCGGAACGCGCGGTCGCCGCGCCGCCGCCCCTTCGCGATCACGGCCGCCCTCGCCGCGACCGCGGCCGCCGCGGCGCTGCTCGTCGGCGGCCCGAGCCGCGGCGTGGGCGCGGCGATGGCCGACGAGCTCGTCAGCCACCACGTGCGCGGCTTCGCGCGCGAGCGCCCGTGCGACTACGAGTCCTCCGATCCGGGCGCCGTCGCCGGATGGCTCGAGGGGAAGCTCGGCTACGCGGTGACCGTCCCGGCGGTGTCCGGCGCCCGGCTGCTCGGGGCGCGCCTCTGCCAGATCGGACAGACGCGCACGGCGGCGCTCATGTACGCGAGCGGGGACAAGCCGCTCACGGTGTTCGTGCCGCCCCCCGGGTCCGACGCCGCGACCGCGGCGCGCGCGCTCGCGGGGCGCGGCGTGGGGTGCACCCGGGGGCCGCTCGGCAACGCCATCTGCGCGAGGAGCGTGGAGCAGCCGGTGCTCGCGGTCGCCGAGGTGGACGTGACGGCGCTCGCGCCGGCGCTTGGCAGGCCCTGATTCAGCCCATCACGAGGACCCATGACGCTCGGTTCATTGCTGACGCTCTTCGTCGCAGGCCTGCTGACGTTCGCGTCGCCCTGCGTGCTCCCGATGCTCCCCGTCTACCTGTCGGCCCTCGGCGGCGCCGGGGCGCTCGGCGGTCCCGACCGCGCGGCGGTGAGCCGCAGCGTGCGCCTCGCCGGCGTCGGCTTCGCGATCGGCCTCGCGCTCGTGCTCGTCGCGCTCGGCGCCGGCGCGTCGGCGATCGCCGCGGCCCTCGCGCCCCACCGGCGCGCGCTCGCCCTCGCGTCCGGCGCGATCCTGGCGGTCTTCGGCGCGAAGCTCCTCGGCGTGCTGCGCCTCCCGTGGCTGGAGCGCGAGGCGCGCCCGCTCCTCGCCCGCCTGCCGGGCGCGGGCGGCTTCTGGGGAGGCATGCTGTTCGGGATCGCCTTCGCGGCAGGGTGGACGCCGTGCGTCGGCCCGGTGCTCGGCGCCGCGCTGACCTACGCGGCGAGCGCGGGGGCCAGCCCGCTCGCTGGCGCGGTTCAGCTCGGCGCCTACGCCGCGGGCCTCGCCGCGCCGCTCGTCGTCGCGGCCTTCGTCGGGCCCGCGGCCGTCGCGCTCGCGCGCCGCCTGATGCCGGCCACGCCGATCCTCCAGCGCGTGACGGGGGCGCTGCTCGTGGTCCTCGGGATCGCGTTCGCGACCGGCCGTCTGGACGCCCTCTCGCCGGCGCCGGCGGCCGTGGCCGCAGGCGCGCCCTGCGATGGCGACCACGCTTCGGCGTGCGCGGCCCCGGAGGGCGCCGCCGAGCCCGGCGACGCCGCGCTGCCCGAGGGGATGCCTCGGCTGATCGAGTTCGAGAGCGCGCACTGCGCCGTGTGCGAGCGCATGGCGCCGCTCGTGAAGGAGCTCGAAGCGCGCTGCGCCAAGGTGGCCGGCACCGTCCTGCGCGTCCGGGTCGACGATCCTCGCGGGCAGGCCCTCGCGGCCCACTACGGCGTGCGCTTCGTGCCGACGTTCCTCACGGTCGACGCCGCCGGTCAGGAGGTGGAGCGCGCCGTCGGCGAGCTGCCCCGCCATCGCCTCGCGAGCCTGCTCGGCGACGTCCGCGGCGAGGCTTGCCCCCCTGCCTTGTGAGCCCCCACGGCGAGCCCCACGGCGGAGCTCGCTCCCTCACCCGCTCCCGCCCAGCCGCCCGAGCTCCGCGGGGTGCCTTGTACCCGCTCGGGCGGGAGACATCGTTAGTATGCCTAACAAACCATCGAGCCCCGCAGAGTGAGCCACCCCATGGGCGCCCCTGCTCCTGCGCCTGGTCATGGGCGATGGCTTCATCGTGCATGGCGGGTGAAGCTCAGCAGAGGGCCCGCCACGTTCGAGGCGTTGCTCACCCAGCGCGGCGTCCCTTTCTCGAAGCTCATGTCCTGGGTGGAGCCGTTCGTGGAGCTCCTCGGCGCACGAGCCTGACTGGAAGCGACGATCGCGGCGGCTCGCCGCCGATCCGCCCTCGGGCGACGCCGGGCTAGGCTCCCGCGAGGCGCGCGCGCACCTTGGCGAGCACCGCGACGTCGGCGGGCGGGAAGAGCTCGTCCCGGAGATCGGTCACCTCGGCCCAGCGCACGGCGGCGACGTCGAGCGCCGCCGGAGCGGGAGACCCATCGGCGAAGGAAGCCTCGTAGAAGAGCAGCAGCACCGGCTTCGTCGGATAGCGGTGATAGGTCACCTCCACGACGTCGCCGACGCGGGCCTCCACGCCGATCTCCTCGCGCAGCTCGCGGACGAGGGCGTCCCGCGGATCCTCGCCGGCCTCGACCTTGCCGCCCGGAAACTCCCACGCGCCCGCGAGGTGGGCGCCCACCTTGCGCTGCGTGAGCAGCACGCGGCCGCGCTCGATGACCACGGCGGCGGCGACGAGGACGAGGGCAGGCGGCGGATCGGGCGCGGCGGGCATGGGCGCCTAGGATGTCGACCGCGGCGCAGAAGACAAGGCCGGAGAGCCGCTCACGACAGCGCTGCAGCGAAGAATCGACGTCGGCCGGAGATGGTCAGATCCAGCGAGAAAGTCGCACCGGCAAGCGGAAGGACGCGCAACGGACATGCGCACCGGTGGGCAGCCAGACGACGGCCCTCGGCGCAAGGAGCGGCCGCGCTCGGGGAGAACGCGCGGCGCTGCGCCGCCCTGCGGCGGCGGCGCAGCGGAGTGTGCCTCTGCCGGAGGCCGCCGCGCTCGCCGGTCGTGGCGAGCGGCGCGGTCGCCTGCCCGGGAGGAGGCGCGGCGGCCTCGCGGGGAACGAGGCGGCGGCCTCGCCGGAGCGAGCCCGCTTCCCTTTGCCGCCGAGGTATGGGATGGCGCCTCGCATGAGCGTCACATACCGGGAAGCGGGGGTCGATATCGATGCAGGGGACGCGCTCGTCGAGCGCATCAAGCGGCTCGCCAAGCCGACGCGCACCCCCGAGGTGCTCGCCGACGTCGGCGGCTTCGCCGGCCTGTGCGCGCTGCCGGGCGGGCTCTCCGAGCCGGTGCTCGTCAGCGGCACCGATGGCGTCGGCACCAAGCTCAAGGTCGCCTTCGCTACCGGCGTTCACCACACCGTCGGCATCGATCTCGTCGCCATGTGCGTCAACGACGTGCTGACCGTCGGCGCCCGACCGCTCTTTTTCCTCGACTACTTCGCCACCGGCAAGCTCGACGTCGACGTGGGCGAGGCCGTGGTGCGCGGCATCGCCGAGGGCTGCAAGCAGGCCGGCTGCGCGCTCATCGGCGGCGAGACCGCCGAGCTGCCGGGCATGTACGCCGACGGCGAGTACGACCTCGCCGGCTTCGCCGTCGGCGTCGTCGAGCGCTCGCGCATCCTCGACGGAAAGCGCATCGCCTCCGGCGACACGGTCATCGGCGTGGCGTCCAGCGGCCTGCACTCCAATGGCTACTCGCTCGCCCGGCGGGTGCTCGAAAAGGAGATGGGGCTGCGGATGAGCGACCGCGTGGACGAGCTCGGCGCCACCGTGGGCGAGGCGCTGCTCACGCCAACACGGATCTACGCCCGCGCCATCACCGCGCTCCTCGCCGCCTGCGGCGATGCGGTCCGCGGGCTGTCGCACATCACCGGCGGCGGCCTGCCGGGCAACCTCCCGCGCGTGCTGCCGGACGGGCTCGGCGCTCGGCTCGACCTCGGCTCCTACCAGCGGCCCGCGATCTTCCAGCTGCTCCAGCGCGGCGGGCCCGTCGACGAGGCCGAGATGCGGCGCACCTTCAACCTCGGCGTCGGCCTGGTCGCGGTCGTCGACAAGGCGGCGGCCGACAAGGCCATCGAGGCGTTCGCCGCCAGCGGCGAGCGGGCGTGGGTGCTCGGCGAGATCGTGCCCGTCGGCGACGTGCCCTTCGAGGAGCGCGTGCGGTTCGGCTGAGGGCGCCGGAGCCGGCGCGGTACCCGCAAGCGCCCCGCCCGGCCCGGCGGCCGAGGGGAGCCGGGCGCCGGCGCGAGCTCACCCGCCTTCGAGCCGCGCCCTCAGCTTCTTGATCGCCTCGTCGATGGTGCGGTTCTTCGTGTAACAGGGCCTCACCGCCGTCTCGAGCACGACCAGGGTGCGCTGGTCGCCCTCGGAGACGGCGCGGTCGAGGAACGGCATCTTCTCGCCGCAAGTGGCGTCGCGCAGCTCGAAGGAGATCCGGACGGCCGGCGTCCCGCGGGCCGCGACCTCCGGATCGCGGAGCAGCTTCGCCGCGCGGGTGGCCGGGGTGGAGCGGCCACGGGTCTCGACGATCTCGTAGAGCACGTCGAGGCCGGCGGTCCCGAACCGGCGCGCGAGCGCGTCGAAGACCTGGTCGGCGAGCGCCTCGCCCGTCTTCGAGATGGCGATGGCGAGGTTGCGCGCCGCGATCGCGATCGGGCGCTCGCGGAGCGCGGTCGGATCGCGCTCCGCGAGCAGGTTGAGCGCCTCGGCGGCCTTCACCCACCGGCGCGCCCGGGCGGCGTCGGTGAGCGCCTTCCGGGTCGCCTCGTCGGGCGGTGGCTCGACAGGCGCCTCGGGCGCTGCGGGCGTCGCCGGAGCAGCGTCCTCGGGCGCCGCGGCGGTGGGCCCGGAGACCTCCGGGGCGGCGGCCGCGTCGGGCTCGCTCGTGGCGAGCGCGCTGGCGGCCGGCGCCGCCCGGCCGAGCTGGGGCTCCGGCTCGGGCGGGGCGCGCCCGCTGCTGGCGAGCGCAGCGATGGCGCCGACAGCGATGAGGGCGCCGCCGAGGTACGGGGCGAGCCTGCCCAGGCGGCCGCCGGCGCCTTCGTCGCGCCGTCGCGACGCGCGGGCCTCCCGGGCTGCGCGCTTGCGCCTGGCTTTTTCCTCGCGCTCCTTGGCGGCGCGCTCGGCCTCCTCGGCGAGCTTGCGCTTGGCTTCTTCCTCGCGCTCCCGGGCGATGCGCTCCGCCTCGGCGGCCTCCAGCTCCCGCAGCAGCGTGGGGGTGAAGGCAGGCCGCGAGCCGCTCATTCGTTCGGAGGTCGGCTCCGATGCGGGCGCGTCCTCCTCCTTCGCAGGCGGCTCGTCGGGCGACGGCGACGCCGATGTTGCGGCGGGAGGCGGCGCCTTCTCCGGCGGCTGCGACGTCGCGGGCGACGCGGGGTCCTCCACGGAGGGAGCCGGCGGCGGAGGCGGCGCGGCCTCCGCTGCCGGTGATGACGGCGGCTTCGACGGCGCGGCCTCCGCTGCCGGCGATGACGGCGGCTTCGACGGCGCGGCCTCCGCTGTCGGCGATGACGGCGGCTTCGACGGCGCGGCCTCTGCTGCCGGCGATGACGGCGGCTTCGACGGCGCAACCTCCGCCGCCGGCGATGACGGCGGCTTCGACGGCGCAGCCTCCGCTGCCGGCGATGACGGCGGCTTCGACGGCGCCCCCTCCGCCGCGGGCGACGACGGCGGCTTCGATGACGCCGGCTCTGCTGCGGGCGACGACGGCGGCTTCGACGATGCCCGCTCCCCTGCGGACGCCGACGGCGGCTTCGACGATGCTCGCTCCCCTGCGGACGCCGGCGGCGGCTTCGATGACGCCGGCCCTGCTGCGGGCGACGATGGCGGCTTCGACGACGTCCGCTCCCCCGCGGGCGCTGTCAGCTCCGCCGTGCCCGGCTGCGACGGCTTCTCCGGCGAGGGCGCCGACCGGCCACGCTCCGACGGCTCGGGCGACGTCGCCCCCATCGGTGGCCGCGTGGAGGCCGATCCCTCCCGCTCTTCGGGCACCGGCTCTTCCAGCGGCCGTACCGGCTCCGCTGCCGCGAGAGACGGTGCCTCCTCCGGCGGAGGCGTCGAGACCAGCGGCGCCGGCTCCTGCGACGCGGTCTGCTCCCCCGATCGCGGCGAAGGCGCACCCGCCCCGGAAGCAGCATCGCGCGCGGCTTCTTCCCGCGAGAAGGCGACCTGCGCCATGAACGCCGCGCCGCCCACCGCGGTCGGACGCGAGTCGCTCGACAGCGGCGCCGCCTCGACCTCGGCAGCAGCATCGCCGGCGCTCTCCTGCCGCGAGAAGGCGACCTGGGCCATGAACGCCGCACCGCCCACCGCGGTCGGGCGCGAGTCGCGCGTCAGCTCGGCGACGAGCGTCGGCGTGTTCCGCACCGGCGTCGGCCGCGAGTAGCTGGCGGCGTCTTCCTCGTCGGCGTCCTCCGCCGGCTCCACCTGCGCCGTCCCCTCCGCCGGCGCCCCATCGCTCCCGCACGCCGGCTCCGGCGCGCTCGCGCCGCCGGCGGCCGGCTCGCCGGCTGCCCGCTGCGCGGCCGGCTCCAGCTCGTCTACGACATCCGTCAGCGAGACCAGGCACGAATCCCCGAGGACGATCGCCGAAGAGCCGCCTGAGTCCGTCTCCGGCTCGCGCGGCGGCCCGGCGCTGGGCAGCGGCGGCGGACGGTTGCTCGGCTCGCGCGGCGGCGCGGCGCTGGGCAGCGGCGGCGGACGGTTGCTCGGCACCCGCGCCGCCTCGCCGATCGCCGCGCTTGGCGGCCGGTTGCTCGGCACCCGCGCCGCCTCGCCGATCGCGGGCACCGACGTCATCTCGGCCCTCGACCCCATCTCCGCCCTGGGCTCGTCCATCGCGATCCCCGACGCCGCGCACGCCGCGTCGAGCGCCGCGATCAGCTCGGCTGCGCTCTCGAAGCGGGCGCGCGGCTGCTTCTCGAGGAGCCGCCGCACGACCGCCTCGATGGCCGGCGGGACCGCGACGCCGGGCGCGTGCTCGGCGATCGCCGGGACGGGCGCGCTGCGCTGCTGGTTGAAGAGCTCGACCGGATCCTTGGCCAGGAACGGGTGCTTGCCGGCCAGCATCTCGTAAAAGATCAGACCGAGGGCGTAGAGGTCCGCGCGCTCGTCGACGAAATCCATCCCGAGCGCCGACTCGGGGGCGAGGTAGGCGATCGTCCCGAAGATCACCCCGGCCGTGGTGAGCCGGACCGGGAGCGGCTCCCCCTCCATCCGCGTCGACTCCGGCGACGCGACGGAGCGGCGCAGCTGATCGACGCTCACCTTCGCGAGGCCGAAGTCGATGAGCTTCACGAGGTCGCCCTGCGGCTCGACGACCATCACGTTGCGCGGCTTCACATCGCGGTGGACGATGC
Organism: Sorangium sp. So ce834; assembly: GCF_051521425.1. Classification (NCBI taxonomy): domain Bacteria; kingdom Pseudomonadati; phylum Myxococcota; order Polyangiales; family Polyangiaceae; genus Sorangium; species Sorangium sp. So ce834. Next base: position 13,082,485 of record NZ_CP150351.1, on the reverse strand, counting down.
TCATCGCGTGGGTCGCCCCGAGGGCGGCCGCGAGCTGCCGGGCGATCACGGCGGCGCGCGCCGCGGGCATCGGCCCCCGCCGGATGATCTCGTGGAGCGTCGTGCCGCGGACGTACTCCAGGACCAGGAAGAACGAGCCGTCCTCCGCCTCGCCGAAATCGGTCGCGGTCGCGACGTTCCGGTGCTGGATGTGGGCGCCGGCGATCGCCTCGCGCTCGAAGCGCTGCACGAGCTCGGGGAGCCGCTCGGTGTCCGGGTGCAGGATCTTGATCGCGACGCGCTTGTGCATGTGCACGTGCTCGCCGCGGTAGACCGCGCCCATGCCGCCCATCGCGATGACCTCGTCGATGCGGTAGCGCTTCGAGATGACCCGCCCGAGGTAGGACACCGCCCGCTGCTTCGCGGCCTCTTCGGGGGTCAGGGTCGTCTCGGGCGGGCGTTCCGACATCGTGGCGGCGCCACCCTAACCCGAGCGGCGCGGCATTGGTAGGTGGCCGACCCGCGGGGGCCGACCCCCGGCGGGGCGGCGTTCGCCGCTCATCCCCCGCGATTCAGCCGCGCCCAGTAGGCGTCGACCGCGTCCGCTTGATCGGGAATCCGCGCGCATTCCGCGAGCTCTTCCAGATCGAGCTCGGGGAGCATCCCGCTCCGCTCGATCGACTCGTACCCGCCCTCCCCCAGCCGGTGGACGGAGATGCGTCCGTCCTTCCAGATCCACACCTCGGGCACCCCGAGCCCCCGATAGACGTCGAGCTTGTCGATGCCGCCGCTCGTGATGAACACCTCGATCGCGATGTCGGGCCGCTTCTTGTTCACCTTGCCGACGCAGTAACACTCGTCGGGCTCCAGGCCGCGCTGCCTCGCCTTGCGGCGGTACGTGGTCGAGCCGTAGCCGTAGAGCCGAGCCCGGCGCGCGAGCGCCCACAGCTCGACGAGGCGCCCGATGCGCGTCTTGACATCCTCGTGGTCCGCCGACGGGCTCATGAGCTCGAGCACCCCTTCGCAGTAGGTCATCCGCAGCCCCGGGTGATCGTCGAGCAGCTTGCGCAGCGCGACGTACTCGTCCCAGGAGACGTTGGACATCACGAAGCGTTGCTCGCCCTGGCCGGACGGGGGTGCCAAGGGCTCGGACAGGGGTGCCAAGGGCTCGGACAGCGGAGCGACGGCGACCATGGGCTGAGGATAGGCGACCGCGGCGAGGCCGCAAGCGACGCTCCGCGGCGAGCCGCAGCGCATTTGCGCCGCCCGCGCGAAGGGCAGCGCGCCCTCGCCCCGGGGCGGGGGCCTCCGCTCCGGAGCCGGCCGGCCGCGCGGCCCCGGCCGCCCCGGATCTCTCCCGCGCCCGCCCCCGCCGTAGTATCTGCCCCCCATGCCCCCCCTCGATCTCGGCGTCCTCATCTCCGGCCGCGGCTCGAACCTCCAGGCGATCCTCGACGCCATCGCCGCCGGCCGCCTCGACGCCCGCGTGCGGCTCGTCCTCTCGAACCGGCCCGGCGCCGCGGGCCTCGCGCGCGCCGAGCGCGCCGGCATCCCGACGCGCATCATCCAGCACCAGGGGTTCGCCGATCGCGACAGCTTCGACGCCGCCGTCGTCGCCGCCCTCCGCGAGGCGGGCGCGGCCTGGGTCGTCCTCGCCGGCTTCATGCGCCTGCTCACGCCGACCTTCCTCGACGCCTTCCCGCACCGGGTCGTCAACATCCACCCCTCGCTCCTGCCCTCCTTCCCCGGCGTGGACGCCCAGCAACAGGCGCTCGATCACGGCGTACGCATCACCGGCTGCACCGTCCACCTCGTGGACACCGGCACCGACACCGGGCCCATCCTCGCGCAGGCCGCCGTCCCCGTCCTCGACGGGGACGACCGCGACACCCTCGCCGCGCGCATCCTCGTCCAGGAGCACGCCCTGCTCGTCCGCGCCCTCTCGTGGATCGCCGAGGGGCGCCTCCGGGTCGCGCCGCCCGCCGCGCCGGGCGGGCGCGCGCGCGCGACGATCGCCGGCGTCGACACCGCGCTCGGGCTCGCCGAGGGCGGCCGCGCGCCCGAACAGGTCGGGGAAGGGGCGTGATCCACAAGCACTACGACGTCATCGTCCTCGGCCGCTCCATCGGCGCGCTCACCGCCGCGGCGCTCCTCGCGCGGCGCGACTTCACCGTCATGGTCGTCGGGCACGGCGAGCGCCCGCCCACCTACCGCCTCGACCAGCACGTCCTGCGCCGGCGCGCCTTCACCATGCTCGCCGAGCCCTCGCCCGCGTGGCGCCGCTTCCTCGTCGAGCTCGCCCAGTCGCAGACCTGGAAGCGCCGCATCGTCCCGGCCATGCCCATGCTGCAGGTCGTCGCGCCGCGCCGGCGCCTCGACGTGCCGCCCGACATGGTCCTCTTCGGCCGCGAGATCGACCGCGAGTTCCCCGAGCTCCGGCGCGTCGTCGACGAGCTCTACGCCGAGCTCGCCCACGTGAACGGCGCCGCCGACGACGCGTTCTCGCACGACGCCCTCTGGCCGCCGGGCACGTTCTGGGAGCGGCGCGAGACCGCGCGCTACGCCGCCATGCTCCCCTACGCGCGCGCCGAGCCCGACGCCGACCTGCTCGTCGAGTTCCCGCGCGGCCACCTGTTCCGCTCGATCGTCACGCAGTCCGTCCTCTTCGCCACGGATCTCTCGGCGCTCCCGCCCCCCTTCGCGGTGGCGCGCCTACACGGGGCGTGGACGCGCGGGCTGATGATGCTCCCGCGCGGCGAGGAGGAGCTCGAGGAGTTCCTCGTCGAGCGCATCCTCGCCCACGGCGGCCGCTGCCTCCTCGACGAGCGCGCCGCGTCGGTCCACGTCCGCCGCGGCACCGCCGCGGGGGTCGTCCTCGACGGCGACGACCACCCGAACGGCAGCAGCTTCGTCATCACCGACATGGATGGCGAGACGCTCGCGAGCCTCTCGGGCGGCGAGGGCATCCACAAGCGCGCCCTGCGCGAGTGGCCGCGCATCACCTCCTCGGTCGGCCGCTTCGTCGTGTCGCTCATCGTGCGCCGCGAGGGCCTGCCCGAGCCGCTCGGCCCCGAGTCGCTCCTGCTCCCCTTCCCGTCCGTGCCTGCCGGCCGCTCGCTCGTCCCTCCGCCGCCGCGCGCGCCGGGCGACGCCTCCGGCGGGCGGCCGAGCTCGCCGCGCGCCACGCGGCCGTCCGGGCCGGGGCGCCCCGTGATCCACCTCCAGCGCTGCGATCTCCCGCCGCCGTCGACCGAAACGCTGCTCGTGGCGGAGATCCTGCTCCCCGACCGGAGCCCGCTGTCGCTGCTCGAGGCGCGCCAGGCGGTGCTCGACGCGCTCACGGCCGAGCTCCCCTTCCTCGAGCGTCACCTCGTGCTCGTCGACTCGGTGCACGACGGCCTGCCCGTGTGGCTCTACGACGGCCAGCGCCGCCGCCTCATCGAGCGCGCCGCCCTGAAGGGCGCGGCCCCGGGCGCGGAGCCGATGGTCCGCCAGCTCGAGGTCGACCCGCCCGGCTACCTCGGGCTCGCGGGCGAGCCGATCCGCGGGCCGATCGAGCGCACGCTGCTCGTCGGCCGGAGCGTGCTGCCCGGCCTCGGCCAGGAGGGCCAGCTGCTCGCCGCGTGGGGCGCGGCGCGCCTCGTGACCCGCACCGACCGGCGCAAGGAGCGGATGCGGCGGGACATGTGGAGCAAGGTGGAGATCGGGTAGCCCGAAGGGGGGCTTCGATGAAATGCCCGGTCCCCAGAGAGGGTGTCCTCGGCGCGGGGTGGGGGCCCCGCCGAACTCGCCTGAAACATGAGCCATCCGGCAAGCCGGATGACTCATGTTTCAGGCTCAGACATCGGCCCATCCCCCACCCCGCGCCGAGGACACCCTCTCTGGGGGCCTACCGCTTTCTATGAAGATGATTTGAGATCGGTCCTCTCCGGCGAACGCGCGCCACGAGAGCGCCGTGGATCACGGGGAGCGGGGGAAGACCTGATAGAAGCCGTCGCGCTCGACCACGGAGAGCGGCACGTCGAACAGGCGCGACAGGTTCTCATCGGTCAGCACCTCGCGCTTCGGGCCGTCGGCGAAGATGCGGCCTTTTCTCAGCAGGACGACCCGCTCGATCTCGGGCGGGATCTCCTGCACGTGGTGCGTCACAAGGATCAGCGTCTTCCCGTTCCGCACGAGGCGCCTGAACAGGTCGACGAGCTCGAACGCGGCCTTCAGGTCGAGGCTGGTGGTCGGCTCGTCGAGCACGAGCGCCTCCGGGTCGTGCACGAGCGCGCGCCCGAGCAGGCAGCGCCGCTGCTCGCCGGCGGACATCTCCGCGATCGGCTTGCCCCCGAGGTGCGCCACGCCGAGCTCGCGGAGCACCTCCTCGGCCCGCCCGCGCTGCGCGCCGGTCGGCGGCTGGTGCTCGTGCAGCCCGGCGCTCGCGAAGAAGCCGGAGAGCACCACGTCGAGCCCCCGCACCTCCCGCGGATAGGACATCTGCAGCTCGTACGACACGAGCCCCAACCTGCGCCGGAGGGCGAACACCTCCCACCTTTCGCGACCGAGGATCCGCATGCCCGAGCCCTCGCGGTGGACCGGATAGATCTCCCTCGAGAGCAGCCGGAGCAGCGTCGACTTCCCGGCCCCGTTGGGCCCGAGGATCGCGGTGCTCTCCCCCTGCTCGATGCGCAGCGACAGCCCCTCGAAGACGCGCGTATCGCCGCGGTACACCTCGGCGTCCTCGATCTCGATGAGCGCGGGCGCGCTCATCGCTCCACTCCACAGTTCGCGTTCATGCGGCGCAGACTACCGGAGTGCCGAGCTGGATAAAAGACGCACATCCTATCCAGCGCCACCTCGCAATTCAAGCGCTTTTGCCGAGCGCCGAACAGATCTTACATGTCGGCACATGTCAGACATGCGCGATGTGATCCGGCGAGACCGAGCGTCGTCAGCTCGAATATTGCTGCCAGACTGCGACCCCAAGATCTCTTTCATGGAATCTTCTGCTACCGGCGCGCGAGATGGCGCCTCTCCCGGTGAGACAGCGGACGTTCGTGGGTGCGCGCCGCGCCGAGCACCCGAGTCGTGATCCCCTGATGTGGCCCTTTGCCACGGTCGCATTCTCCAGTGTTTGCGCGAACTTTCCCCTGTTTTCCCGCGCTTTCCCCGCGTTTTTCCCGCGCTTTTCCCAATGGAATCAGGGTCTTCGCGGTGGATCGTCCGTGCCCCGGATCGGCGATCCACTCCATCGGTCACTCACCATCTCTCGCGGACAGGCACCGTCGAAAATCTGCGCACGAATCGGCGTTTGCCGATCTCGAGAGATCGATGGCCCGGTCGTTGCAGTCGCCCTGGCACCTTCAACGCGTGCCCCGCGCCAAGCCGATGCTGGCGCTCGGGAGTGAGAAAAATCCGACGCGGCGCCGAGCCGCTCGGCCACTTGGAGATTGACGCAATGACGAAGATCAAGGGTTCGCTTTTCGGTGCTGGGGCGGTCTCGTGCATGCTCGCCGCGCTCGGCGGGTGCATCGTCGCCGCGGACGACGGCTCCAGCGTCTCGGAAGAGAACGAGATTTTCGCCGATGAGGTCGCAGCAGCCGCGGCGGCGTCGCAGATGCGCTTCGGCGTTGCTCCGCAGTGGAGCCAGACCTGGTCGCCGCCCTCGTCCGGGCCGGCCAACGTCGACGTGGTCGCCGTGGGCGACTGGCTTCAGTCGAACGGCTTCACTTCCACACATAAGAGCAAGCTTCAGCAGATCGTCAACCAGGGGAAGACCCCCTACTTCTTCGGCTACATCGCCACGGACATGACGAAGAAGGGGCTCGGGTCCGACCGCGACTGCGACGGCGACGCCGGCGCGCCGCTCTGCCAGAAGGGCGCGGCGTACGTGCGCAGCAACATCGGCAAGATGGTGGACGCCTACAAGCAGGCGGCGCAGGGGATCAACGCGTCCTTCGGCGGGCGGTCGGTCGAGGCGCTCATCCACATCGAGCCAGACTGGTACCAGTTCTCGCAGACGGCGCAGCAGAACGCGCTCACCGAGACGGAGTCCGACAACTTCATGAACCAGATCCTCGGCGCCATCCGCTCCGGCTGCCCGTCGTGCAAGGTGGTCATCGACTTCAGCCCGTGGTTCAGCCCGGGAGCCACCAAGTGGGCCTCCTCGGTCGGCGACTTCTACGACGGCTGGGACCGCAGCGTGGTCAAGTACGTCGGCCTCACGGGCAAGCAGTTCCCGTTCACCGAGGGCAAGATCGACAACTTCACCTACCGCGAGATCACGCAGGCGCTCGCCCTGCCGCTCGTCATCGTCGACGCGTACACGTTCGGCGGCGGCCCGATCAACGTCGACACCACCTGGCTGAACGCAAGCAACGTCGCCAAGGCCGTCGACATGGGCGTCGCGATCGTCATGCTCTCGCAGACCGGCGACGTCGCCGCCTACGACCGCTTCATCGCCAGCGTGAAGGGCGGCAGCTCCAGCAGCAGCAGCAGCTCCAGCAGCAGCAGCAGCTCCAGCAGCAGCTCGACGACCACGAGCAGCAGCAGCAGCGGCGGGGGCAGCGGCGGCTCCGGCGGCAGCGGCGGCTCCGGTGGCTCCGGCGGCAGCGGCGGCTCCGGCGGCGGCACCACCGGGACCGGCGTTCGCGTCGAGGGCGGCAATATCGACGTCAGCATCACCACGTCCACGTCGTGGTCCAGCGGGTACTGCAAGGACGTCAAGCTGACGAACAAGGAGAACCGCGAGGTCACGTGGACGCTCTATGTGCCCAAGGAGGGCACCATCTACAACAGCTGGAACGTCAAGGCCGAGGCGACGAGCACCAACTTCGTGTTCTCCGGAACGTGGAACGCCAAGCTCGGGCCCGGCTCGAACACCAGCTTCGGATACTGCGCGAACCGCTGACGGACGGACCGAGGGCGCCGCGCGGCCGCGGAGGCGAGCATCGCCTCACGGCCGCGCGGCGCGCCAGCCCGCAGAACGGCCGAGCGACACGGGGAGTCAGAGGCCCCTCCGGACTCCCCTCTTCTCCCGCTCTCCCGCGCCCCCCGCCTTTTGGTATCCTGGGCGCACCGTGCCCCCCGCCCCGCAGCGCTGCCTCCCCGCCGGCGACGGCCCGAGCCGCACCACCGGCGCCGCCGCGCCGCGCGCGCGCCGTCCGGTCCGGAGCGCCGCGTGCCGCTGAAGCTCCGGGTCACCTGGCGCAACGCGGGCAGCCCGCTCTTGCCGGACGCGCTCGCCGAGGTGCAGGCGACGGCCGACGGCGCGCCGCTGCCGCTCGCCCGCGCCGGCCCGGGGCTGCGCGAGTTCGACATCCCCGCGGGCGCGGCGCGCGTCGCGCTCACGGCGCGCTTCTCCGCGGCCTTCGGCGCCTTCGAGGACGTCCCGGCCCTCCAGGAAGAGGTCCTGTCGGTCGAGCAGGCCTTCGACGTCGCCGGCGGCGGGACGGCGCTCGGCCCCGCCCCGGACCCGGCGCTCGGGCAGGCGCACCCGCTCATCGACGTGACGTCGACGCCGGGCCTCGCGCTCGCGCAGATCAGGACCGATTTCGTCGACATCACCCCGTTCTGGATGGCCTATGCGCAGTACTCGGACGAGTACCAGCGCGAGCACCGGCCCGGCACGGAGCTCGTGGCCCTCGGCGCCACCGCGGGGGAGCCGAAGATCTGGTTCGCGAGCATCCCCGAGGCCTGCAAGGCGCCGCCGGACGCCGGGGTCTCGGCCCTCGTGTTCTACCGGCCGGAAGGGTACGCGTATACCCGGGTCGACCAGCGCCACGAGATGTTCGGTCTGAATCGGTACCTGCTCAGCCCCGACCCGGATCCGAGCGCCTCGTACTGGGCGCGCGACGTGTTCGAGCGCGACCCGCGCGACGATTCCCGCTGGGTGTATCTCCGCTGCGGCTTCGAGGAGGCGCTCGCCGCGAGCGGCAGGGCGGTGGTCATGCTGCACCCCTGGCCGAGCGGCACGAGCTTCGGCGCCGCGACGACCGCGGGCCTTCCTGGCCTGGCCGAGGCGGCGCTCCGCTTCCTCGGGGGCGCGCGCAAGATCGCGCTCGGGCCGGGCGGGGCGCGGCTCGGGAAGCTCGGGCTCGCGGGCTTCAGCGCGGGCGGGCTGCCGCTGTGGCAGGCGCTGGCCGCCAACGTGCGACGGGTGAGCGAGGTCTTCGCCTTCGACGCCCGCGGCATCGCCAAGAGCGAGGCCACGATCCTCCGCTGGTACAGCGGCGACGCCTCGCGCCGGCTGCGGATGACCGGCGGGCACCAGCTCGACGCGAACGCGGCGATCCAGCGGAGGCTCGCGGGCAGCGCGGACGGGGCCCGCGTCTCGTGCCTGCCGCCCGACAAGAGCGGCTATCTCCCCGGGGTCAACCCGCGCTGGGATCACGTGTGCTCCTCGCTCGACGACGGCGAGAAGGACGTCTATCTGAACGCGGACTGGGTATGGCACCAGTTCGCGATGTTCGGCGGCGTTCCGGAGGCCGGCGGGACGAGCGCCGTCACGTTCCTCCAGCGCTTCCTCGAGGCGTCGGACCTCTGAGCCGGACGGTTCCGGAGGGGCGCGGGCCAGCCGGCCGACGCGGGGAGGGAGAGAATTTAACGCAAAGGCGCAAAGGCGCAAAGACGCAAGGAGAATTATAGGAAGAAGAAGAGAATGAAGATAGGAAGAAGAAGAGAATGAAGCGCTCGCCCGATCGAGACGCTCGACGGCGACACCCCCTTTTTCTCTTGCCTTTTTGCGTCTTTGCGCCTTTGCGCCTTTGCGTTGAATTCTCCCTCACGCCCGCGCGACGATCCGCGAGAGCGCGCGCATGTCCCCGTCGTCGCCGAGCCGCGAGAGCGCGGCGCGCGCCCTCGCCAGCGCGGGCTCGACGTAGCGCAGGTAGCCCGGATCCGCGCCGATGCGGTCGAGGAAGACGAAGCGGCCGGCGTCCTTGAGCTTGCGCTGGACCGTGACCAGATCGAACTCCCGGCCGAGCGCCTCGCGCGCCGCCCGATCGAGCGAGGCGGCGGCCGCGTAGTCGTCGAGGCGGGCCTCGACGAACGGTCGATCGAGATCCTGGAAGCTGTCGTTGAGGAGCGTCACCAGGTCGTAGACGCGCGGGCCGAGGAGGGCGTCCTGGAAGTCGAGCCACGCGAGCTCGAGGCCCCCGCCAGGCGCGTCCACGACCATGAGGTTGCGGCTCTGGAAATCGCGGTGGACGAAGCCGCGCGGCCACGCGGCGATGCGCCGGGCGAGCCGACCCGCCAGCGCGTCGAACTCGGCACGCGCGGCGTCGCCGAGCCGGAGGCCGCGCGCGTCGAGCGCCCACGCGCGGAAATGGTCGAGCTCCCAGCGCAGCAGGGTCGCGTCGAGCGCGCAGGCGTCGACGATCGAGCCGCGCGGCAGCGCCGCGAGCGCCCGCTGCGCCCGCGCCAGATCGCGCACGGCCAGCGCGTAGACCTCGGCGCGACGCGCGGGCTCGCGCTCGACGAAGGCCGCGAGCGTCCGGTCCCCGAGGTCCTCCAGGAGGAGCAGGCCGTGCTCGCAGTCCTCCGCGAGCAGCGCCGGGACCCGGACGCCGCGCTCGCGCAGCAGCGCGTGCACCTCCAGGAACGGCCACCGCGGGGGAGCCGCGCCGGCCGCGACGCCGTCGCCGTCCGCGCTCGGTGAGAACATCGCGACCGCCGTGCCGGCCGGCGTCACGACGCGCAGGTAGCGCCGGCACGACACGCCGCCGCGCAGGGGCGAGAGCGACGACGGAGCATGGCCCGTGACCCGCTGGACGAGCCGGTGCAGGGCGTCGGGGTCGAGCTCGCGCACGCCCCTTCGTACGCCGGCAGGCCATGCGGGCGCCAGCCTTCCTGGCGCGATCGCTCCCTGCGCGGCCGCTTAATCTCCGGGCGCGGCGGCCTGGGCCGCCCGCGCGCCTCAGCAGGCGCCGGCGCAGCCGTCGGCGCTCTGGAACCAGAGGCCGCCCGAATCCTCGCACGCGCTGCGGTCGTACCTGCCCGTACAACAACGCTCCTTGCTCTCGCACACCTTCGCGACGCTCTCGCCGCTCCGGAAGCAGCATTTCCGGCTCTCGGGCGGCTCGTGCGCGCCGGCCGGATCCTCGGGCGCGGCCGGGTCTCCGGGCGCGGTCGCCTTCTCGATGACCACCGGGACTGCGGGCGCGACGAGCGTGGCCACCGTGTCGCAGCCGAACGAGCCAATCATGACGAGGACGGCGAGCGCCGCCAGCGCGCGAGCGGTTCCAGCCAGCTTCATGATCGCAGTGGGTCGCATGGGCGCAGGGCGGCCGCAAGTTTCTGCGCTCCGCCGCCCCGCGCAGCGGCCGATACAGCGCTCGCCCCCAGCCATTCGTTATGGCGACATCGACCCTCGCGGCGCCGCCATCGACCCTCGCGGCGCCGCCATCGACCCTCGCGGCGCCGCCACCGACCCTCGCGGCTCCCTACAGCAGGGCCGCCGCGCGCGCACCGCCGGCAGATCGGCCCGGCGCGGCGCGGGTTCGGCCGGGGGGGCGACGGCGGCTGTGCTATACACCCGTGGAATGGCGAACAGTGCGACGGCGCCGGAGAGGGTCACGCCGCTGAGCGGAGCAGCAGCGACCTCGGTGGCCTGGCGTAGCCGGGGCGAGCTCCGCATCACCGTGATCGTCAAGGCCACCTTCGCCTTCGCGGCGGACGCGGAGATGCCGAGGGTCGAGCCGCAGAAGATCCTCCACGGGGAGGTGCATCACGGCAACAACCCGGCCCGGAGCGTCAAGCTCACGAGCGATCTGGCGCCGCACCTCGACCAGGCCGACGTGCTCTTCACCGGCCACGCCCACGCGCCGCCGCCCGGCGCGCCCGTGCACTCCCTGCCTGTGCGACTCACGATCTCCGACGAGGGCGAGGTCCTCCTCGACAAGGAGCTCCTCGTCCAGGACAGGGCCGGGTTCCAGCGGATGCCGATCGTGTATGAGCGGGCGCTCCGCGGGGAGAGCGATCACGAGAACTTCCTCGGCGTGCAGGCGACGGGCGACCCGTCCGATCCCGAGGCGAACATCCTCGATCCGCTCCACCCGGCGCGCGCGGCCGGCTTCGGCCCGATCGCGCGCGCCTGGCCGGCGCGCAGGCGGCTGCTCGGCGCCACCCCGCGCAAGGCGCTCGACGCCCCCATCGCCGACATCCCCGACGCCTTCGCGTGGGCCTATTACCAGGCCGCGCCCCCCGATCAGCGGACGCGCACCCTGCGCGGCGGCGAATGGATCGAGCTCCAGGGGCTGCACCCCACGCTGCCGCGCCTCCGGACGCGGCTGCCCGAGGCGCGCGGCCGCGCGCGCATCCACGGCCTCTCGGCCTTCGGCGTGAGCGAGGGCCAGCCGCTCGATCTGCACGCGGACACGCTGCGCATCGACGGCGACGAGCAGCGGTGCACCCTCGTCTTCCGGGGCAGCTTCGCCGTCCCCGACGAGGCCGCGCTCGCGGCGGCCGCCATCGTGGCGGGGGTCGAGCTCCCCGGAGAACCGCTCGAGTGGCCCGAGCGGCCCGCCGACGCGGGCGCCGCGGGCCCCGGCCTCGCCCGGGCGGCCGACGCGGCCGTCCGCGCGCTCGGCCTTTCCGACGGCGGCCTCGGCGCGACGCAGGCCGATCCGGCCGCCGGGTCGCGCACGATGAGCCTCGCGGAAGACGGCGTGGCGGCCTTCGTCCAGGCGGCGACGCCGTTCCGTGACGGGCCTCCGCCCGGCGACGTCGCCGGGCACGCCGCGGGGGCGCCGGCGCCCCGGTTCGACACCGGGACCCTCTCGCTCTCCTCGGCGGAAGACCTCCCGGCGGGGTCTCCCCTCACGACGCTGGCCTTGCTGTCCGAGCCCGACGACGGCGCGGCGGACGCGCCGGCGCTCCCGTTCCAGCCGGCGCCCCCGGGCGCCGGCCTGCCCCCGTCGATGCTCTCCCGGGAGCCGGTCGCGGCCGACGAGCGCATGGGCTCGGGCACGCTCGCGCTCTCGTTCGAGGACGACTGGGAGCCGCGCGCCGACGCGCCCGGGGCCGCCGTCCCCGCGGCGCCGGCGCTCGATCCGGAGCCCGCGGCCGCGGGCGCGGCGGAGCCCCCGCGCGCGCGGCTCCCGGAGCCGTCGTCCCCGGAGCTCGTGTTGGCCGCGGAGCCGCTGCCGCCTCCGGCGCCCGCGCTGCCGGAGCCGTCGCCTCCGCCGCAGCCCGTGATCAGCGCCTCGCCCGCGCGGTCGTTCGAGCCGGACGAGCCGCCGGCGGCCCCGCCGCCCCGGCGGCCGCCGCCCCCTCCGCTGGAGCGCCCGTCGCTGCCGACCCCGTCACCCGCATTGAGGAGGAGCCTTTACGAACGGTTCGAGCGCAAACGATAGCCCGTGAGGCCCGCCTCGCCGGGCGCGCCGGACGCCCCGGCGGACGGCGCGCCGAGGCGGGCGATCCTCTCCCACAGCACGATGGATGGAGCTGCGACGATGACCACCCAGCACGAAACCCTAGACATTCGCATCGAGCTCGCCGGCCTCTCGTCCGACGTCCTCCAGCTCAACAGCCTGTCGGGGCGCGAGGCGATCTCGCAGCTCTTCGCGTTCGACGTCGAGGTGGCCTGCCCGAGCGAGGCGGCGGTCGACGGCCAGGCCTTCACGGGGGAGAGCGTCGCGATCGTCTTCGAGCGGGACGGGGTCGAGCTGCGGCGCATCCACGGCATGGTCGCCGAGGTGCAGGATCGCCTCGCGACGCTGCTCGACCACCGCGCCTACCGGCTGCGCGTCGTCCCGCGCGCGCACCGGCTCACGCTGGTCGAGACCACCGAGATCTCGATGAACAAGGCGGTGCCGGAGCTCATCAAGCAGAAGCTGGAGCTCGTGGGCCTGAGCGGCAGCGACGTGGAGTTCCGGCTGATGGGCACCTATCCGTCGCGGGAGTTCACGGTGCAGTACCAGGAGACCGATTTCGCCTTCATCTCCCGCTTGGCCGAGCACGTCGGGATCAGCTTCTTCTTCGAGCACCAGGACGGGCAGGACACGATGGTCTTCACCGACGACGCCAGCGGGTTCAAGCCCGCGGCCGGGGAGGCCGCGTCCGTCCAGTTCCGCGAGCGCGGGGAGACCCGGGACGTCTTCGAGATCGGGGCGACGTCGCGGCTCGTGCCGAGCGTGTACGTGGCCCGCGACTACAACTATCGGCAACCGATGCTCGATCTGACGTCGGAGCACGTCCTGCCCAGCGGGTATGCGGGGGGCGTGATCGAGTTCGGCGGGCATTACAAGACGCCGGCGGAGGGGAAGGTGCTGGCGCAGATCCGGGCCGAGGAGCGGCAGGCGACGCAGCTCGTCTACACGGGCAGGAGCGCCGTGTGCGGTCTCGGCGCGGGCGCGCGGTCGACGCTGGAGGGGCACCCGAACCTCGAGGGGCTCGAGCTGCTCTTCGTCGAGGTGGAGCACCACGTGACGCAGCCCGCCGGCGGCTGGGGCGGGGGCGAGGCGCCCCAGCGCTACGTGAACGCCTTCCGGGGGATCCCGGCCAAGAACACGTATCGGCCGCCGCGCGTCACGCCGATCCCGCGGATCAGCGGCGTGGTCACGGGGATCGTCGACGCGGGGCCGGGCGGCGGGGGCAACGACGCGCAGATCGACGATCAGGGCAGGTACATGATCCGGTTCCTGTTCGACACGGGGGCGGCCGGCGGCCTGACGTCGAGGCCGGTGCGCATGCTCCAGAACCACGCCGGCGCGAACTACGGCACGCATTTCCCGCTGAAGCCGGGGACCGAGGTGCTCATCGCCTTCGTGAACGGCGATCCCGATCGTCCGGTGATCGTGGGCGCCGCGCCCAACCCGCTGACGCCCTCTCCGGTGAACAGCGCCAACCGGTCGACCCACCGGATCAAGACGCAGGGAGGCATCGTCTTCGATCTCGTGGACGAGTGAGCCGCGCGCGGCGCCCCGGGCGAGGCGCGCGCCTGCGCGGGCCCGGGGCGGCGCGCCTGCGCGGGCCCGGGGCGGCGCGCCTGCGCGGGCCCGGGGCGGCGCGCCTGCGCGGGCCCGGGGCGGCGCGGCTGCGCGGGCCCGGGGCGGCGCGGCTGCGCGGCCCGGGACGTCGCGGCGGCGCGCGGGGCGGCGTTCAGGGGGACGGCGTCTTGCCGGGCGCCGGGTGGCTCGGCGCGAGCGAGGCGCCCTGGGCGCGGGTCATGGTCCGGATGGCGTAGTTGAGCGCGGCGCGCAGGTTGCGTTGCGTGTTGAGCTGGGTGAGGTCGAGGCCGAGGGCGACCATGGTCTGGGCGACGGTCGGCTTGATGCCGGCGACGATGCCGTCGGCGCCGAGGAGCCGGATCGCGGTGACGAGCTCGACGAGGTGGGAGGCGACCTTTGTGTCGACGACCTCGACGCCGGTGAGGTCGAGGATGGCGAAGCTCGCCCGCTTCTCGACGATCTGCCGGAGCAGGCTGTCCATGACCTCGGCGGTGCGCACGCTGTCGACCGTGCCGACCATGGGCAGCGTGAGCACGCCGTCCCAGACCTCGATGATCGGCGTCGAGAGATCGCGAATCACCTTCTGCTGCGCCGCGATCCTGTCGAGCTGAATGCGCAGCTCGTTCTCGACGAGCTTGGACTCCGAGATATCGATGGCCAGGCCGATCGCGCCGACGCGCCCGCCGGACGGCTCGCCGAACGGGATGAGCCAGTTGTTCCAGTCGATGCCGTGGGTCTCGCTGCGGAAGCGGCACACCTCGCCTTCGAGCAGCCGCTGCTCCGTTTCGGCGTTTCCGGGGGCGTCGGCATAGAGCTCGGCCATGTTGACCCCGACGAGCTGCCCCGGTTTCATCCCGAGCTTGGCGACCGCTTTGCCCTGATGGTAGATGCACACCCCGTCGGGGCGGGTCACGAATATCGCGAGCGGGTCCATGTGCTCGGCGATGGCGTCCAGGATGTGCGCCTTGAGCCGCAGCGTGCTGAGCTCCTCCTCGGTCGCCGCGGGCGCGGCGGAGGCGACGGCGGGCGCGGGGCGGAGCGAGCCGAGGACGGCGCCTGGGTCGGACGACGACCGGCTGGCGTTGCACGAGAGCGGCCGGTAGGCGCCGCCGCCGTCGCGCAGGCGCACGTCGAACGCGACGGGCTCGCCGCGCTGGCGGAGCGCCGACCACGCCGCCTCGAGCGCCGCGCGATCGTCCGGGTGCGCGAGCTCCGCGAGGAGCGCGCCGCCCTCGACCCCGGGGCCCAGCGCTTCACGGAGCCCACCGCTCCCGTGGAGCAGCGCCCCGTCGGCCGAGGCGATGAAGAGCAGATCGGAAGAACGGGCGAAGAGCTCGCCGAGCAACGCGCTGGGGGCAGATTCCATCAGGCTCACATCTCCTCGAGGGCAAGAAGTGAAGATATACCGTGGACGAAGCGCGCGGGGGAAGGGCTCCGGGGGCCGGCTCGGTGCGATCGGGATGAGAATGGGCGCGGCGTCAGCGTGCCGGCTTACGCGGCGAGAAAGCGGGCCGGCTCAGCGGCCGGCGCTGGGAGGTTCTCGGATGCCCCGAGGGTCTCCAGCCGACCTTGTCTTTCACTCGAAGCAGACGCGCTGGATGAACTCGCCGTGAAGTGGGTCGAAGTCCTTGTCCGTCGTGATCAGGGTAGCGGATGCCGCCCGTGCACATGCTGCGATCCAGATATCGTTATCGGACAGCTTCCTTCCCTTTCGTACCAGGTATGTGTGCATCGCAGCGTAGGCTTCGAACACGGCGTCATCGTGGATATCGATCGGCACAAGTTGCTCGAGGAGAGCTCGTAGACGTTCTGTCTTGTCCTCGCCCCAGCCGCGGTACTGCGCAAACGCGAGCGCCTCGCCGACCGTGACGATCGAGATCAGCGGGCGCTCCGCGTGCTGGCCGAGGCGCATCGCTGCGTCGATCGCCCTGCCGGTCTCGTTCCCTCGTACGAGATGGAGGACGACCACAGTATCGAGCAGAACGAGCCCGGTCATGAGAGCTCTTTGATGGCCTGGTTGAACTCCTCGTCCGTCTCGTCGCCCGGCCACTTTCCGAAGATCGCGTTGACGCCGGTGGTCGCTGTCTGAGGTCTGTAGAGCGCTCGCGGCTCCCTGCGGCGACCGAAGATGGGCTTCGGGACCTTCGACCAGAAGCCGGAGATCCCCTCCCCATCTTCGATCCGCTCGGCGTCGAGCCGAAGGACGCGACCCGAAGGGCGGTACACCGCCCGGCCGTGGACCAGGACGCGACGGCTGAGGAGCTCACGGGCGGCCTCGACGCTCCCCCCGGCGAGCACGCCCCGGATCTCCTCTCCGCTGTCGAGCTTGATCGCGAAGGACTGGGTGCTCACCCGGACCATGTCGAGCAGGCCAGCGATGCGCACGGCCTGGGCTCTTGGCGTGGATGCGCTGAGCTTCCTCGCCGTCTCGACGGTAGCTCGGTCGAGCAGGGCCTCGCCGGGAGCGCCGGTCCGGTGCTCCTCGACGCGAACCGCGTCGAAGCCGGCCTCGAGCAGCCGACCGAAATGCGCGACGCGCTGGAGCAGGGGGCGATCGAAGCGCTCGCTGTCCGGGTTGCCAGCGCCGACGTCCTGGAGGACGCCGGCGAGCACGTCGAACCCTGTCCAACCGGGAGGAGGCCGCGAGGGCCATATCTCCGCCTGAAGATAGAGCTCCTCGGCGGCCTCGCCGAGCGCCGGGGCCTCGAAGTGCAAGATCGTGTCGTCGTTGCCCTCGACGTCCACGAGCCGGATGTCGCAGGCGGCGTTGAACCAGGCACGAGGCCGTCCGGCCGCGACGCTCCGCCCCTCGAAGGCCATCAGGACGGAGCGTCGCACCGCGACATCGACCTGCTGGAGGGCGACGCCCAGCGGAGCGGGCGGCACGCGATGGCCGAAGCGCTTCGGGCTGGAGAGGCGGACGGCGTGGTGGACGATGGGCACGGCGGGCTCCTTCGGGTCGTGGCGAGGCTCGGCCGAGACCGGCAGGCAGAGGATAGCGCGAGCTGGCGCCGCCGTGCACGGCGGGGTGTCAGGCGTCGGGCTCCTGAGCGAATTACTCTCGACGTGGTGCACTCGACCTCGAACGCCGCGACGATCGAGTTGCCCTTGAGCCAGAGCACGTCGATGAGCTCGATGGTCCGCGTCGTGGCCTCGGCAGCATCAAGGACGTTCCTGAGAACCAAGAGCCCGGGTCAAGCGCCGATCTCGAATCGATTCCCCTTCCCCATGCCGAGCTCAAAGCATTCATCGGGGTGTCCGTGCCCGGCTGGCGTCCATGCGGCAACAGGGGTCGCGCTGCGCCGCGGACGCTCAGGCAATCTCTGGCGGCGCGGGCGCCTCGGGCGCGGCCTTCTTCGCCTTCTTCACCCTGGCCGCGGCGGCGCGCGGGACATGGAGCTCGTCCAGATAGCCGAACACCTGGGCATCGAGGTCGGGCGGCAGCTTCGGGTTGTGCTCTACCTCGTCGGCGATGCCCGCCCGCAGGCGGGAGAGGAGGCCTATCGTGGCGGCGCGGAGCGCGCCCGCGCCCTTGCGCGAGGTCTCCTTCATGTCGGCGCGATCGCTGAGCATGGAGTGGAGCCGCTCGCCGGCGTCGAGGAAGCCGCTGATCCAGTCATGGAGGGTCTCTCCGCCGGCGGCGGGGAAGCGCTCGAGATCGGCCTTGTGCTGCTTGAGGATCTTCTTGCGCTCGATGGCCGCCCTGGCCTCGTCCGCGTAGCTCGCCTTGAGCTCGGACAGGGCGGGGATGAACGCGCGGCGGATCCGCGCCGCAGCGGCGACCGTCTCCGCCGAGACCTGCGGGTGCCGGAGGTAAGCCTCGGTCATGTACCAGACCGCCTTGCCGAAGCCATCATGCTCCACGTCGGTCTCCTCGAGCTCCGCCGCGAGGGCCTTCCCTCCGATCACGACGGGAGGAAGCGCGGAGATCTCCTCCAGCTTCTTCGCGAGCATCGGCTCGTAGGTCTTGCCGGAGCTGGAGCGCAAGAGCGCCGGTTTGCGCTTGTCGAACAGGTCGGTGAGCCCGAGCTTCAGATCGGACAGCGTGAGGTTTTGCATCCTGTCGAGGGTAGAAAGGCGAGCAGGAAGATCAAGCCGCCACGGCCGTCGGAACAGTGCCTGCCCGGCGGCGAACCGCGGGCGTCGCGCCGACCATCCCTGATGCCCCGGCGGCGAGGCGCGGGCGTCGCGCCGACCATCCCTGATGTCCCGGCGGCGAGGCGCGGGCGTCGCGCCGACCATCCCTGCTGTCCCGGCGGCGAGGCGCGGGCGTCGCGCCGACCACCCCTGATGCCCCGGCGGCGAGGCGCGGGCGTCGCGCCGACCACCCCTGATGCCCCGGCGGCGAGGCGAACAGACCGGAGCCACGACGGCGATCGGCAGGGCGCCGAGAAGGGACATCATGAGTCTTCCAGGACACGCCCAGGACACGAGGCCCACCTCCGCCCTGTGATACCCTCGCAACGCGCCATGGCCCCCTACCGATCGTCCCGCGAGGACCGCGCCGCGCCGAAGGCGCCGCCCCCAGGCCCCGTGGCCGACATGGTGCAGCAGTTCGCCGACCCCTACGCCTTCCTCCGCGAGCTCGTGCAGAACGGCATGGACGCCGGCGCGCGGAAGATCGCCGTGCGCGTCGAGACGCTGCCCGGCGCCTGCGCCACCTCGGTCACCGACGACGGGAGCGGCATGCGCCGCGAGGACATCGAAGGTCCGCTCCTCACCCTCTTCAGCTCGTCCAAGGAAGGCGACCCCAGCAAGATCGGCAAATACGGCGTCGGCTTCGTCTCCGTGTTCGCCATCCAGCCAGAGCAGGTCGACGTGGAGACGTGGCGCGACGGACAGGCCTGGCGCCTCCGCCTGCGCAGCGACACGAGCTACGAGCTCGAGGACGCCGGCCCCCGCCAGGGCAGCGGCACCCGCGTGACCCTGATCCAGCGGCTCAGCCGGGAGGCGTTCGTGGAGCACGCGCGGCGCGCGCGCGCGGCGCTCCGCCGCTGGTGCCGCCACGCCGAGTGCGAGATCGCCCTCAGCATCGCCGACCATGAAGGGAACGCGCGCGCACGCGTCGAGCGCGTCGACGCCCCGCTCTCCGTCGCAGCGCCCGTGTCCGTCACCGCCGTCGAGGAGGACACCACCGTCGTGGTCGGCCCCTCCGCCGGCGCCCAGCACCTCCCACCCCCCGCCGGCGGCGAGCCCGCCGCCGAGCAGGGCCAGAGCTTCGCCGGCTTCTACAACCGCGGCCTCACCCTGTTCGAGACCACCGACGAGCTCTTCGGCGGGCTGTCGGGCGTGCGGTTCAAGGTGATGAGCCCCCACCTCCAGCACACCCTGAGCCGCGACAACGTGCGCCGCGACGACGCCTTCTGGGAGGCGCTCGCCCGCGTGCGCGAGCTCGTCAAAGGGCCGCTCCGCCGCGAGCTCGCCGCCCGCCTCCCGAGGGCCGCGGCGAGCGCCGCCGCCAGCGAGGGCGCCGCCGCCACGTACGCGGCGCTGCTCGAGGCGGCGCTGTCGCCGCCGACCGCGCTCGATCCCGACGAGATCCCGTTCCCGCTCGCGAGCCCCGTCGCCGGCGACCGGGCGCGCGCCGGCCTGCGGGCGCTCGCGCCAGGGCGCGAGCCGCTGCTCGTCGCCGATCGGGCCGACGCGCTGACCGAGGCCATGGCGCAGGGCGGCCTGCCCGTCGTGCTGTGCAACCACCCCGCCACCATCGCGCTGCTCAAGCGGTGCTTCCCGGCGGCGCGCATCGAGCACGCGCGCGCGGCCTACCTGCTCGTGCGCGAGGCGCCCGAGAGCGCCCGCGCGGCCGACGCGCCGCTGCTCCAGGTGGTCGAAGGCGCGCTCGCCCGCGCCCGGCATAGGGTCGCCCGGGTGAGCCTCTGCCAGATCCAGGGCGCCCTCCGCGAGCGCGGCGCGATCCTCCTGCCCGCCCGCGAGCGCGGCGGGCCCGAGCGGAGCTGCCACGCCGCGCGCGACGTGGTGCGGCGCGCGGCGCGCTTCCGGCCAGGGCACGCCCTCTACCTCAACGTCGAGAGCGACACCGTGGCGCTCGCCCGCAGGCGCGCCGCCGTCGATCCCGTGACCGCCGGCAACCTGCTCGCCCGCGCGCTGCTCGTCGAGGCCAGGGGGCCGCTCGATCCCGACGACAGCGACCGGCTCCTCGACCTCGCCGCGAGCCCGCCGCCGCTCGCGCGCGCGCCGAGGGGGCTCCCGCGGTGAGCCGGGTCGTCGCCCGCGGCGCCATCCGCGTCGATGCCCGCCGCGCCGTCCAGAAGCTCCGGGAACACCTGCTCGTCGACCTGGACCTCTACCTGCTCGAGCTCGTCCGCGCCGCCGCGGCCGGCGGCGCGACGCGGATCGACCTCGAGTACGACGCCGACGACGTGGCCGTGACCTTCGACGGAGCGCCGCCCGACGCGCCCGTCCTCACGCGCCTGCTCGACCACGTGCTCAACGCCGCGCCCGACGCGCCGTCCCGGAGGCTCCGGCTGCTCGCGCTCGGCGTGAACGCGGCGCTCGGGCTGCGCCCCGCGCGCGTCGACCTGATCACCACCGGCCGCGGGCCGTCCGGCGAGGCCCCCGGGGCGACCTGCACGCGCGTGCGCTTCACGCCCGCCCTGCTCGAGGCGCCTGCCGACGCCCTCGCGCCGGCCGCCGCCCCCGCCTGCGACGAGGTGCCGAGGCCGCCCGGGATGCCCGCGGCCGGGCTGCGCGTCGAGGTGCGGCGGCGGCTCGGATGGTCGGTGCTGCGCCGGGCGATCACCGGCGACACCCCGCCGGAGCTCGCCCACCTGGCCGCGGCCACCGCCGACTTCCCGATCCCGATCACCCTCGCCGGCCAGCCGCTCCGCCGCGCCCTCCCGGGCGGTCAGCCCGCGGCGCTCGTGCGCGTGCCCTTCCACGTGCACGGCGCGCGCCGCGCCGCGCTCGAGATCGTCGCGCCCCGCGACCTCGCGGCCGCGCCGGCCACGGCCACGCCCCTGCCCGCGCCGCCCTCGTCGCCCCTCCCCAGCGCGCTCTCCCCCCTCCCCGCCCTCCCCGCCTTCGTCCCCCTTCCCCCCCTCTCCGGCCACCCCGCCGTCGACTACCTCGAGCACGGCGTGCGGCTCGTCCGCGAGCGCTTCCACTTCGAGCCGCGGTTCCCCTCGGCGCCCTACCAGGGCGTCGAGCTCCCGGTCCGCCTCGTCGTCGACGCGGACGAGCTGCCCACCAACGCGTCGCGCTCGGCGCTGCGCGAGGACGCGCCCCTCGGCGCGCGCCTGCGCGAGGCGGCGAGCGGCGCGCTGCTCGACGCGCTCGCGGCGCTCACCGCCGTCGCCCGCGGCGAGGGCGCCGTCCCCGAGGGCGCGCTCGTCCTCGACGCGGACCGCGGCCGGATCGAGGACGCGCTCGCGGCCTTCGCGTGCGTCGCGACCGGGGCGGCGCGCGCGGGCGGGCGGCTGCCGCCCGAGGCGCAGGCCGCGCGCGAGCTCCCGCTGCTCCGCGACGGGCACGGGCGGCCGGCGTCGCTCGCGTCGCTCGACGGGCGCGACGGGTCGCCCCTGTTCCTCCATCGCGGCGACGCGCGGCTCCCGGAGGAGCTCTCCCCCTGGGCCCACGACGTGATCTGGAGCCGCGGGGGGCTCGCCGAGCGCGCGCTCGCCGGGCTCCCGCTCGCCGACACCGAGGCGATGCTCGAGCAGGCGAAGCTCGGCGCCGGGCGCCGCAGGGCATTCCTGCTGCACGCGACCGGCGAGCCCGTGGTGCCGCCCTCGCCCGAGCACGCCTTCCGCGCCGCCTTCCACGTGGACGAGGGGCCGCTCGACGGCCTGCGCGGCGAGCTCGCCGTCTTCGCCGACGGCGGCGAGGCCCAGCGCGGCGCCGAGGTCCGGGTGTTCGTGGACGGGCGGCACCTCGAGACCGTGGCGCTCGACGCCGCCGCCGTCCCCCTGCCCGTCGAGATCGCGCTCGCGTGGGACGGGCGCGTGCGGCCGCGGTTCGGGTACGACGGCGTGGAGCGCGACGCGCGCTTCTTCCGCGCGGTCCGCCACGCGCTCGGCGTCGCGCTCGCCGCGGCCGACGCCGAGGCGCGGCGGCTCTTCGGGCCGAGGGCCGCGCACCAGGGCGCGCCGCCGCCCGAGCGCGAGCTCGCCCGCCTGAGGGGCCCGCTGCGCGCCGCGATCGGCGCGCTGTACTGCGCGCCGCCGCGCCTCGGCGCGCCCGGCGGCATGCAGGGGCGCCGGGGCAAGGCGGGGCGGCGCGACGGCGACGAGCTCGCGCCGTCGCGCCTCGGCGGCCTCCTGGAGGCGCGGCTCTGGCCGCTGCACGGGTCGAGCCGGTTCGTGAGCCTGAAAGGCCTCGCCGCGCTCGCGCGGCCGACGCGCGGCCTCTGCGCCGCGCCGCCCGAGGCGCGGGGGCGCGCGGCCGACCGGCGGCCCGTGCTCGCCGCGTCGCAGCGCGAGCTCGACTGGCTCGCCGCCGCGCTCCCGGGGTGCGAGCTCGTCCCCTACACGCCGGGGCTCTTCGGCGAGGACGAGCTCGCGGCGCGGGGCCCGGCGCGGCGGCGCGCGCTCGCGGCGTCGCTGGAGAAGCTCGCGCCGAAGGGCGCCGCGGGCGCGCCGGTCCTCGAGGTCGCCGGCGCCGGCTTCCTCGCCCTCGCCGCGCCCGGCGACGCGATGGTCGAGGTGTGGCACCACGCGTCGCAGCCGCTCGCCACCCTGAAGGCCGCGCCGCTCCTCGGCCCCGCCCACGTCGCGATCGACGACGACACGGCGGTGCCGAACCGGGCGTGGAACGGGGTCCTGTCGCCCCGCAACGACGCCGCGGTCCACGAGGTCGAGCGCGCGCTCTGCGAGGCGATCGTCGCCGCGCTGGAGGGCGACGCGGCGGCGCGCGCGCGGCTCGGGCTGCGGGACGATCCGCTCCGCCACGGCGGCAGGCCGGGCGCGCTCCTCGTCGCCTACCTCCTCGACAGCGCGCGGGCGCTCGCGGAGCGGGCCCGGGGCGCGCCGGTCGAGGCGGCTGGAGGCGGGCTCGCGGCGCGCATCCGGCGCCTGCCGCTGCTCGCGATGCTCGACGCGCGCGGCCAGGAGGTCGCGTGCTCGCTCGAGGCCCTCGACCGGGCGCACCCGTCGCCGGGGCCGATCCCGGTGCTCGACGAGGCGCCCGGCTTCGAGACGCTCGCCTGGCGCCCCCTCGTCGTCCGCGACCTGCGCGAGCGCGCGGCGCTCCTGCGGTGGGCCGGCGGCCGCGTCCTGCCGGCGGCCGGCGCGGTGCCGGCGCGGCGGCTCCGCGCCGCCATCGAGCAGAACCTCCGCAGGCGCGCCGAGAGGGCGCAAGAGACGCAAGAGACGCAAGAGACGGAAGGGGAGCGCCCGGCGCGCGGCGCGGGCGCGCCCGCGCCGCTCGCGCTGCCGGGCGCGCCGGCGCACCCGCGCCTCCGGATGAGCCCCGCGGCGCTCGGCGTGCGCGATCTCGAGGGCGAGGTCGAGATCGTCGAGGGGCCGGCGTCGGACGCCCGCCTCGTCGGCCCGGGCGGCGAGGAGCGGCGCGTCGAGGTGGATCTGCCGATCCCGCTGCGCATCGTGGCGCGCGCCTCCGCCGCGGACCCGCCGAGGGACGAGGTGCACGCGCTGCTGACGCGCCTCGCGAAGGGCGCGGGCCGCTACCTGATCTCGCTCGCGCCCCGCTTCGACGAGCTGCCGCCGTTCGTCCGGGGCCACGCGCGCCGCGCGGTCCTGCGCACGCTCGCCCAGGGCAAGCGCGTGGTCGCGGGCGCCGCGAGCGCGCCGCTGTTCCCCGACATCGAGGGGACCCTCTGGTCGCTCGACGAGCTCCGGCTCAACCCGCGCGCCACGTGGCTGTGCACCTCGACGCCGCCGCCCTACCCGACGCAGCGCTACGAGCGGCCGGTGCTCGCGCTGAGCACGCCCGAGCGGCTGCAGCTCGCGACGGCGGTGCTCGTCAAGGACATCACCGACGTCGTGGCGCGCGATCGCGCGACCGAGGAGCGGCTCGCGGCGCCGCCGCTCGCCGTCGTCGGCCTCGACGACGCGGCGCGCGCGGCGTGCTTCGCCGCCTTCCCCTTCGCCCAGCAGGAGGGCGCGCCGCCGGCGCACGGCGAGATCGGCCTGCTCGCCCCGGAGCACGCCGGCGCGGCCGGGATCGCGGTGCACGTCGGGCGGCGCCCGCTCTGCGCGATCGACGCCGGCGACGGGTGGCCGCTGTGCGCGGCCGTCAACGACGACGCGCTCGAGCCGAACCGCGCCTTCGACGGGCTCAAGGCGAGCGCGGACGCGGCGAGGCTCCGGCAGGCGGTGCGCGACGCCGCCGGCCGGTGGCTGCGCGGCCGGCTCGCGCCGCCCGGGGACGCGCTCGCGACGCGGTGGATCGACGCCGCGACGGGCGGGCCCCGGCCGCTGTTCGTGACCGGCGCGCTCTGGCTGCCGGCGCGGTGGCCCCGCGCGCCGCGGGTGCTCGTCGGCGCGCCCTCCGCGGCGATCTTCGACGAGGGTCGCGGCGCCGGCGAGGGCCGCGGCGCAGGCGAGGGCCGCGGCGCAGGCGAGGACCGCGGCGCAGGCGAGGACCGCGGCGCAGGCGAGGACCGCGGCGCAGACGAGGGCTTCACGCCGCGCGCGCTGCTCTCGGGAGCGGGCGCCGGCGGCGTGATCGGGCTCGCGCCGGTCGAGGGGATGCTCCTCGTGTGGCCGATCCACGCGGCGCCGTGGGAGGCGGTCGCGGAGCTCGCGATGGCGGCGGCGGCCTCGATGGCGGCCGAGCTCTCGGACGAGGCGGCCGCCGCGCCGTACCTGTGGAACCTGCACCTGCTCGGCCGCCTCTCCGGCGGCAGGCTCGCCGCGCGGACGGCCGGCGGGGAGGCCGTCGGCCCGGCGGCGATCCGCGCGGAGCTCGCGGCGCGCGGCTGCCTGTGGATCACCGACCGCCGCGGGAGCGCGGACGGCGATTTCCCGGAGGGGACGCCGGCGTTCGTGCTGCTCGACGACGGCTCGCCGCTCGTCGAGGTGCTGCGCCACCGGGCCGCCCCGGGCGCGCTGCGCGAGCTCGGCGCGCCCGCGGCGCCGCCGCCGTCGGCCCGCGCCGGCGCCGGCGCGGCGGAGGTCGGGGTCGCCGCCAAGGCCATCGTCTCCGCGGCGGGCGCCGCGGCGCCCGCGAGCTCGCGCGGCGCGCGGGCCGCGGCGGGCGCGCCCGGCGGCGAGGCGGCCGCGATCGCCGAGGCGCCGCCGAGCTCCCGCGGCGCGCCCGGCGGCGAGGCGGCCGCGATCGCCGAGGCGCCGCCGAGCTCCCGCGGCGCGCCCGGCGGCGAGGCGGCCGCGATCGCCGAAGCGCCGCCGAGCTCCCGCGGCGCGCCCGACTCGAGCCGCGCGCGCGCGTGGGTCGGCGCGCTGTGGCGCAGCGTGCGCGGCCTCATCGGCGGCGAGGCGGCGGCGCTGACCGGCGCCTCGCCCGAGCGGCGCGGCGCGGCGGCCGAGAGCCCGCTCGCGGCCGCGCTCGGCGAGGCCATCGCCAGGATGGGCCTCGCGGGGTCGCCGGTCCGCGCCGTCGTCGAGAGCCGCTCGGGGAGGCCGGTCCGTTACGACGCGAGCCGGTGCCACATCGTCGTCAACACCGAGCACGAGGCGCTCGCGTGGCTGCGCGGCCGCGGCGCGCCCGATCCCGCGGCCGTCGCGCTGCTGGCGGCGGCCGCCGTCGGCGAGGTGAACCGCGCGCTGAAGTCGGTCACCGACGCGGAGGAGCGCCGGGCGCTCGAGCACCTGCTGCGCTGGATGGGGTAGCGCGCGCCCGCCGGCGGGGCCGCCGCCAGCGGGACAGGGAGGCCGGGGTGGTGGCCGGATTTGAACATGAAGGCGGGAAGGCGGGAAGAAAAGATCAATGATCTTCCTGCCTTCCCGCCTTCATGTGAATCACTCCGGGGCAAATTGGGCCACCACCGAGGCCGGCGCCGGCGCGGCAGAGCCCGCCCCGCGCCTCCGCCGCGCGTTGCCCGCGCGCCGCCGGGACGCAAAGCTTCCCCCGTGGACACCGTCTTCACCGTCGGCCACGGCACGCGCAGCGTGGAGGAGCTCGTCGAGCTGCTCGGCGAGGGGCCGGCCGACACGCTGATCGACGTCCGGAGGTTCCCGGGATCCAGCCGGTCGCCGCACCTCGGCCGCGCCGCGCTGGCCGAGGCGCTGCCGCCGCTCGGGGTGACCTACGTCTTCCGCGGCGACGCGCTGGGCGGCCGGCGGACCGGGCGGGACGGCTCGCCCCACGTCGCCTGGGAGAACCCGAGCTTCCGGGCCTACGCCGACCACATGGAGACGGCCGAGTTCCAGCGCGCGCTCGCCGAGGTGGAGGCGGAAGCCCGGGCCGGACGGCGCATGGCCGTCATGTGCGCCGAGACGCTCTGGTGGCGCTGCCACCGCCGCCTCATCGCCGACGCCCTCGTGGCGCGCGGCCTCGCGGTCGTCCACCTGCTCGGCCCCGGCGCGCGGGCCTCGCACGCGCTGAGCCCCGCGGCGCGGATCGACCGCGCCGGCCGCCTCGTCTACGACGTCGGCGCCCAGCGCGCGCTGCCGCTCGGCGGCGCCGAGCGCGCCCCCGCGCCGGACCGGCCCGCGCGCCCGCGCCGCGCGCGATGATCCGCGGGCCGCGCCGCGCCGCCGGGTGCATCCGCCCCGGGTCCTGTGCTCCACTGCGGCCATGACCCAGGGCGCCGCGGCGCGAATGACCGAGAAGATTGCCACGGTGCTCGCCGGCCGCGAGCCGAGCCTGCCTGCCCGCGCCGGCGAGGCGCTCGCGCGCTGGCTCGAGCTCGTCCAGGGGTGGAACGCGAAGGTCGATCTGACGGCCGCGCGGAGCGCCGACGAGCTCGCGGACCTGATGCTCGCGGACGCGCGCCTCCTCTCGGAGCACGTCCCCGAGGGGCGGCGCGTGGTCGACGTCGGCACCGGGGCCGGCGCGCCCGGGCTGCCGCTCGCGCTGCTGCGGCCGGATCTGGACGTGACCCTGGTCGAGCCGCTGCAAAAGCGCGTCGCCTTCCTGCGGACCGCGATAGGCACGCTGGTGCAGGAAGGCGAGCTCAAGAAGGCGCCCCGGGTCGAGCGCGCGCGCGGCGAGGACCTCGTGCGGGCGGGGAGGTCGTTCGAGGTGGCGATCTCCCGCGCGACGCTCGCGCCGGACGCGTGGCTGCCCCTCGGCGCGGCGCTCACCGCGCGCGAGCCGGCGGAGCGGCGCGAAGCCTGGGTCCTGCTCGCCCGCGACGAGCCGCCGGCGCACGCCGGCTGGGCGCCCGCGATCGATCTCCGGTATCGCTGGCCGCTCACCGGCGCCGAACGACGCGCAGTGCGGTATGTGCCAGAAGCCACCAAGAATGCCTGATCGCCCGGTCGGGCGCTCCCTGAGAACGTCGCCAGTCGCGCCGATTGCGTTGCTGCCAGCGGCCGCACCGCGGTGCGCCGTCCGCTTTTGCGGAGGCTCCATTTCGCGCGCTCCTCGGTTCCCAGGTATGGCGGAGCCTCACCGATTCCGTTACTGTCCGGAAACCACATGCAGGCGCCCGACCTGGGCAGCGCCTCTTGGCTCCGGAGACAGGCATGAAAATTCAACGCATTTCGGCGGTTTTGCTGACCGCGGTCGCCACCTCGGCAGGATTCATCGGTTGTGGCTCTGACGATCCGGACGACGGCGCTGGCGGGACCGGGGCCTCGGGCTCGGCCTCGTCCTCGTCGTCGACCACGGGCGCCGTCGCCGTGAGCACCAGCAGCGGCGGCTCGCAGCTCGCGAAGTTCCTCGGCACCGCGTGCGAAGCGGACGCCGACTGCGGGCCGGAGGGCATCTGCTTTCTGGAGTCGGAAAACGACTTCTTCGGCGGCGGCCCTGCGGGCGGGTACTGCACGAAGCCGTGCGGCGGAGACGACGATTGCGAGGGGGAAGGCAGCGCGTGCATCGGCGACCTCTGCCTGCTCGGCTGCATTCCGGGCGATCCCCCGTTCACGAGCGGCGACCCGAGCGTCGATCCGGACAAGTGCCAGGGGCGCGAGGAGCTGCGCTGTGAGAGCTTCCAGGGGGCGACGGTCTGCTTGCCGGGCTGCGGCGCGGACGTCCAGTGCACCGACCGCGTGTGCGACCCCCGCAACAGCGTCTGCGTCGACGAGGCGCACACGGGGCTGCCCAACGGCGCCCAGTGCGAGCTGGACGAGGACGGCAACGATCCCTGCGCCGGGTGGTGCGTCGGCATCACCGACGAAGTCGCCATGTGCGCCGAGCTCTGCGGGCTCAATGGCGATCCCGCGCTCGACTGCGGAGGTCCGCAGAAGGGCGCCTGCGCTTACCCGCTCGAGCAGGACGGCGGTCCGGGCGACATCGGTCTCTGCGTCAATGCGTGCAAGGCCCACAGCGACTGCTTCCTGCCGCTCTTCTCCTGCGAGAACATCGGCACGGCGACGAACGTCGTGGGCTTCTGCCTCTTCGGGCCGGCCGAGTGCGAGGACGTCGGGGAAGAGTGCGGTGATGGGACCGTCTGCAGCGAGACGCCGGACGGCCTCTTCTGCCTCGATCCGGCCTTCCCGCTGGACGACGCCGGCACGGGCGGCGCCGGCGGCGGTGGTGGCGCCGGCGGCGACGGCGGCGGTGGTGGCGCCGGCGGCGAGGGCGGCGCGGGCGCTACGACGAGCGCTACGAGCGGCACCGGCGCGGCCGGCGGCGCCGGCGGTGAGGGCGGCGCGGGCGCTACGACGAGCGCTACGAGCGGCACCGGCGCGGCCGGCGGCGCCGGCGGCGAGGGCGGCACGGGCGCTACCGGCGGCGCGGGCGGCACGGGCGCTACCGGCGGAACCGGCGGCGCGGGCGGCACCGGCGCGGCCGGCGGCGCGGGCGGTGCTGGCGGCGCTGGCGGCGCCTGATCGCCAAGTCACCCGGACCCGGGCCTCGGCTCCCATCGAGCGCCGCGGACACCGCGGATGAGGCCCTCCAGGCCACACGCTTTCTCCAGCTCCTCGAACTCCCCTCCTCTCGTCGCGTCACCCTCTCTGCACCATCAAGGTCGAGCGCCGGGCTCGAACAGGAGGGGAAGGCGGGAAGAGACGCCCGCGACGCTTCCCCCTCCT
This sequence comes from Sorangium sp. So ce834, assembly GCF_051521425.1. Classification (NCBI taxonomy): domain Bacteria; kingdom Pseudomonadati; phylum Myxococcota; order Polyangiales; family Polyangiaceae; genus Sorangium; species Sorangium sp. So ce834. The sequence goes on along the minus strand of NZ_CP150351.1, from coordinate 13,053,492 downwards.
CTCCTTCCACGTCCATTTCTCCGCGCAGATTGCGCCTCTCGGCGCGAGCACCACGAGGCGCGCCGTCTCACGCGGGGCAGATCGCCACACGAGACAACCGGCGTGTCGCGCCGGCCGCCCTCCGGGGCCGCTCGCCGCGCCGGCACCCCGTTTGCTCATGCGCCATGCGGCCAGGAGGACCGCATGAACAAGCTCGCTCTTCTCACCTCGGCCGCCGCCGTGGCGGTCGCGACATTGGGTTTCACCGAAGCCGCGTACGCTCAGGAAAGGACGCGCGACACGGTCACCATCACCGATTCCGTGCCGAACCGCGGGCTCATCTGGAGCGGCGTCGCCGTGCTCGGCACCACGTACGGGATCTCGACCGTCGTGGCGACGTTCAGCGACAAGCCCGCGGACCGCGCGCTCTGGGTGCCCATCGCGGGGCCCTGGATCGATCTCGGGTCGCGCGGCAAGTGCGGCGGCGATCGGGCGTGCAACACCGAGGCGACCAACAAGGTGCTTCTCGTGGCCGACGGGCTCGGTCAGGCCATCGGCGCGCTGCAGATCCTGAGCGGCTTCATCTTCCCGGCGAAGCGCACGGTGACCGAGGTCGGGAGCGTGCAGATCATCCCCATGGGCAAGGGGCTCGCCGCCAGGACGGTGTTCTGAGCCGAGATGGGACGTCGTGAGCCCGCCCTGGCCCCGCCGCGGGCCCGGGGCCTACCCGGCGACAGGCGGCGCGTCCGCCCGGAGCGACAGGCCGCGAACGAGCGTCGCGAGCGTGCGCAGCACCGGGGTGTCGATCCCCGCCCGGCGCCCGCGATCGACCACGGCGCCCTGGAGGATGTCGACCTCGGTCGCGCGGCCGGCGCGCACGTCCTGCAGCATCGACGGCTCGGTGAGCGGGAAGTCCGCGCGCGTGAGCGCGACCATCGCGTCCGCCGTCGCCTCGGAGATGTCCGCCCCCTCCGCCCGCGCGACCGCGATCACCTCGAGCATCGCCGCCCGGAGGAGGTCCTCCATGCGCTCCACGACCACCCCGGCGCGCTGGCCGGTCAGCGCGCAGATGGCGTTGAAGGGGGCGTTCCAGACCATCTTCTCCCAGAGCATGGCGCGGTAATCCGAGCCCCGGCGGACGGGGATGCCGGCGCGATCGAGCAGCGCGGCGGTCGCCTCGACCCGCGCCTCCTGCCCCGGCCGGTACGGCGCGAGGCCGGCGCGCGTCGGCGCGAGCGTCTCGATCTCGCCAGGGCCGCTGAGGCCCGCGGACATGTACGCGATGGCGGCCAGCACCCGCGAGGCGCCGACCTCGCGCGCGACAGCGTCCTCCGAATCGAGCCCGTTCAGCAGGGGCAGCGCGAGGCCGTCCGCCGCGAGCAGCCCGGGGAGCCTCGCGCCGACGTCGCCGAGCGACGGCCACTTCACGGCGATGAGCGCGAGATCGAACGGCCCGCGCACCCCGTCGAGCGGGGCCACGCGGAGCGGCGGCGTGCGCACCTCGCCGGCCGGCGTGCGGAGGATGAGCCCGCGCGACCGCATCGCCTCGGCGTGCGCGCCCCGCGCGACGAAGGTGACGTCTTGCCCCGCGAGGGCGAGCCTAGCCCCGAAATAACCCCCCACCGCGCCCGCGCCGACAACGAGGATCCGCATCGGCGGCGACCATAGCACGCTCGGACCGAGCGCAGAGAACCGACATGTGGCGATCAGCGCGGATTGCGGATATGCATGAGCCCAGATGCAAAGGCCGGACGTCCCCACCACGGCTCACGCCGGCGGCAGCATGATCGGAGGCGAAGAGCCGAGCGCGACGCTGGAAGCCGAGCAGATCCAGCTGTTGCTCGACGCCCTGCCGGCGCTCATCTCCTATATCGATGACGAGGAGCGCTATCGCATCGTCAACCGGGCCTACGAGCGCTGGTTCGGCGAGGATCGCGGCTCCCTCGCCGGCCGGCGCGTGGGCGAGGTGATCGGCGACTCCGCCTACGCCGCCGTGAAGCCGCGCATCGACGCCGTGCTCGGCGGGCAACCGCAAGACTTCGAGTCGCGGCTCGTGTACCGCAGGGGCGGCAGGCGCCACGTCCGCATCCAGTACATCCCTCATGTCGGCGCGAGCGGCGAGGTGCGCGGCTTCTTCACGCTCGTCACGGACATCAGCGAGCAGAAGCGCGCCGAGGAGGCGCGCCGCTTCCTGGCCGACGCGACCGCCCTGCTCGATCCGGTGCTCGACCGCGACACGAGCTACCGGCGCGTCGCGGAGCTCGCGGTCACCTCCGTGGCGGACTGGTGCTCCGTCCACACGATCGAGCCGGACGGCGCCCTGCGCGCCCGGGTCATCGCGCACGCGGACCCGGACAAGGCAGAGCTCGTGTCCAGGCTGGCCCAGCGCAGCCGGATCCCGCCGGAGGCCGAGACGCCGCTGCACGAGGTGCTCCAGGGCGGCCCCGGCCGGCTCCTGTCCGAGATCCCCGACAGCGTGTTCGCCGGCGTGGCGCGCGACGCCGAGCACTTCGCCGCCCTGCGCGCGCTCGGCTGCCGCTCGGCGGTGATCGTGCCGATCCGCGGCGAGGAGTGCGTCCTCGCGGCGCTCACGCTCGCCTCCGCCGAGTCGGGCCGCGCCTACACCGCGGCCGATCTCGCCTTCGCCGAGGAGCTCGCGCAGTGCATCCAGGTGGCCCTGCAGCGCATGCGCCTCTACGACATGGCCCGCGACGCCGAGGCCGAGGCGCGGCGGCGCTTCCTGGCCGAGCAGGAGGCGCGCCGGGCCGCCGAGCGCGCGGCGCAGCGCATGGCCGGCCTCCAGCGCATCACCGCGGCGCTCGCCGACGCGCTCACCTTCGACGCGGTGGCGGAGGTCGTCGTCGACCAGGGCGTCGCCGCCGCGGGCGCGTACGGCGGGTCGATCGTGGTGACGGCGGGCGACGCGGTCGAGTGCCTCAAGGCGGTCGGCTACGCGCCCGGGATCGTCGAGCGCTTCCGGAGGATGGCCGCCTCCGACGGCCTCCCCATCACCGACCCCCTGCGGACCGGAGCGCCCGTCTGGCTGCGCACGCGCAAGGAGTGCGCCGCCCGGTACCCGGATTTCGCGGCCGCCGCGCTGACCTCGACGACCTCCTCGCTCTGCTGTCTCCCGCTCGTCGTCCAGGAGCGGCGGATCGGCGTGCTCGGGCTGAGCTTCGCGGAGCCGCGCCCGTTCGATCACGAGGAGCAGGAGTTCCTGCTCGCGCTGTCGCGCCAGTGCGCGCAGGCCCTCGAGCGCGCGCGCCTGCACGAGGAGCGCGCCGCCATCATCGAGCGCGAGCGGCGCGTCGCCCTCGAGAACGCCCGGCTGTACCGCGAGGCCCACGAGGCGGACCGGCGCAAGGACGAGTTCATCGCGATGCTCTCGCACGAGCTCCGCAACCCGCTCGCGCCCATCACCACCGGCCTCGAGCTCCTGCGCATGACCACGGGCGAGCGCGGCGACCGCGACGACAGCCAGATCCTCGCGACCCTCGAGCGGCAGGTGAAGACGATCGTGCGGCTCGTGGACGACCTGCTCGACGTCTCCCGGATCACGCGCGGCAAGATCGAGCTGAAGCGGGAGCGGCTCGACGTCGGCGCCGTGGTCGAGACCGCGGTCGAGTCCGTGCGCCCGCTCCTCGCGCAGCGCCGGCACGAGCTCGCCCTGTCGGTCGAGCCGGGCGTGTTCGTGCACGGCGACCGGGTGCGGATCGAGCAGATCGTCGTGAACCTGCTCACCAACGCCATCAAGTACACGAACCCGGGCGGCCGCGTGTCGCTCTCCTGCGCGGCGAGCGACGGCGACGCGTGGATCCGGGTGACGGACACCGGCGTCGGCATCTCCGCCGAGCTCTTGCCGCGCGTCTTCGAGCCGTTCATGCAGGCGCGGCGCACGCTGGATCGCTCGCAGGGGGGCCTCGGGGTCGGGCTCACGCTCGTGAAGCGGCTGGCCGAGCTGCACGGCGGGCGCGTCGAGGCCGTGAGCGCCGGCCCCGGCGAGGGCACCGCCATCAGCGTCTGGCTCCCGCTCGCGGGCGCCTCGGTGGAGAGCGCCGCGGCGCCCTCGACCGAGGCCCCGCGCTCCGGGGCGGGCGCCCTCCGCGTCCTCCTCGTCGACGACAACGTCGACGCCGCCGAGGGCCTGCGGCGCATCCTCCAGCTCCACGGGCACACCGTCGCCATGGCGCACGACGGCCCGGCGGCGCTCGAGGCCGCGCGCGCGTCGAAGCCCGAGCTCGTCCTGCTCGACATCGGCCTGCCCGGGATGGACGGCTACGAGGTCGTCCGGCGCCTGCGCGCCGAGCCCGAGCTCCGGGGCTCCTACATCGCCGCCGTCTCCGGCTATGGGCAGGACCAGGACCGCCGCCGCTCGCGCGAGGCCGGCTTCGACGCGCACCTGACCAAGCCGGTCGCCACGGCGCAGCTGCTCGCCCTCGTCGCCGAGGCCGCCCCGCGCGGGTGACCGGCCCGCCGCCGCCTTTCAGAGCTGCAAGGCAGTCGCCCCGGGGGCGCGACACACGCGCGAAACATTCACCCGATGTTTCGCGAGAATCGCCCATTTCCTTTCATTGACGCTGCGGAGATCGCCCCCGCGCGGAGCCTTGTTGCGCTCGCCGGTCGCCGCGAAACACGCAGGAAACAGAGGGAATGTCCGCGATCGAGCGCGCCATTGGACACACAATTTATTCCAGCGAAACAGTTGTGAAACAGAGCCCACAGTAGACAAGATCCGGTCCGAGATTACGGCCTGCGCCGCGCTCGGACGGCAGTACGGCAGTGACGGTGAGAGTGACTCACCGGGTCCAAAGGTGGGTTTGCATGAGCAAGAAGAAGGACCTCCTCGTCATCGGCAACGGCATGGTCGGGCACAAGCTCATCGAGAACATGGTCCTCGGTGGCTCCCTGCGCGAATGGAACATCACGACCTTCTGCGAGGAGCCTCGGCTTGCCTATGATCGGGTGAACCTGTCCGCCTTCTTCAGCGGCAAATCGGCCGACGACCTCTCGATGGTGAAGCCCGGCCTCTACGAGGAGGCGGGGATTCAGGTCCACCTGGGCGACAAGGCGGTATCGATCGACCGCCGCAAGAAGGCCGTGACCTCCGCGAAGGGGCGGACGGTCTATTACGACAAGCTCATCCTCGCCACGGGCTCGTACCCGTTCGTGCCGCCCATCAAGGGCAAGGACGCGAAGGGCTGCTTCGTCTACCGCACGATCGAGGACCTCGAGGCCATGGCGGCCCACGCCAAGGGGGCGAAGGTCGGCACGGTCATCGGCGGCGGCCTGCTCGGGCTGGAGGCGGCCAACGCGCTCAAGAACATGGGGCTCGAGGTCCACGTCGTGGAGTTCGCCCCGCGCCTGATGGCCCTCCAGGTCGACGACGCCGGCGGGACGATCCTCCGCCGGAAGATCGAGTCGCTCGGCGTCCACGTGCACACGAGCACCTCGACCACGGAGATCGTCGCGGAGCACGGCCGCGTGGCGCGGATGCTCTTCGCCGACCAGACCGATCTCGCGACCGACATGATCGTCTTCTCCGCCGGCATCCGGCCGCGGGACGAGCTCGCCAGGGCGTGCGACCTCGCGCTCGGCAGCCGCGGCGGCGTGGTCATCAACGAGCGCTGTCAGACGTCCGATCCCGACATCTACGCGATCGGCGAGTGCGCGAGCTACCAAGGCCAGCTCTACGGCCTGGTGGCGCCCGGCTACCACATGGCCAAGGTCGCGGCCGACGCCCTCACCGGCGGGAAGGAGACCTTCGGCGGCTTCGACATGAGCACCAAGCTCAAGCTGATGGGCGTGGACGTCGCGAGCTTCGGCGACGCGTTCGCGGCGCAGCCGGGCGCGCGCGTGGTCAGCTTCATGAACGCGACGTCGAACGTCTACAAGAAGCTCGTCGTCAGCGCGGACGGCAAGCACCTCCTCGGCGGCATCCTGGTCGGCGACGCCTCGAACTACGGGCAGCTGCTCCAGCTCGTGCAGAACAAGATCGTCCTCCCGCCGAACCCCGAGGACCTCATCGTGACGGCGCGCGAGGGCGCGAAGCCGGCGGGCTTCGGGGTCGAGGCGCTGCCCGACACCGCGACGATCTGCTCGTGCCTCAACGTCACGAAGAAGGCCATCTGCTCGGCCATCTGCGACGACAAGCACGTCACGCTCGCCGCCATCAAGGGGCACACGAAGGCGGGCACCGGCTGCGGCTCGTGCACCACGCTGATCACCGACATCCTGAAGAAGGAGCTCAAGAAGGCCGGCGTCGCGGTCACGAACTACATCTGCGAGCACTTCAACTACTCGCGGCAGGAGCTCTATCACCTCGTCCGGGTCCACGCGATCAAGACCTTCGACGACCTCATCGCGCGCCACGGCAAGGGCAACGGGTGCGAGATCTGCAAGCCGGCGGTGGCCTCGATCCTCGCCTCGACGTGGAACGAGCACATCCTGAGCAAGAAGCACCTCCCGCTCCAGGACACGAACGATCGCTTCCTGGCCAACGTCCAGCGGGACGGCACCTATTCGGTGGTGCCGCGCGTGCCGGCCGGCGAGATCACGCCCGATCAGCTCATCGCCCTCGGGCGCGTCGCGAAGAAATACAACCTGTACTCGAAGATCACGGGCGGCCAGCGCGTCGACCTGTTCGGGGCGCGGCTGGAGCAGCTGCCCGACATCTGGGGCGAGCTCATCGACGCCGGCTTCGAGTCGGGGCACGCCTACGGCAAGGCGCTCCGCACCGTGAAGTCGTGCGTGGGCAGCACCTGGTGCCGCTACGGCGTGCAGGACTCGGTGGGCTTCGCGGTCGCGGTCGAGAACCGCTACAAGGGGCTGCGCAGCCCGCACAAGCTGAAGTCCGCGGTGTCCGGCTGCGCGCGCGAGTGCGCCGAGGCGCAGAGCAAGGACTTCGGGATCATCGCGACGGAGAAGGGCTACAACCTCTACCTCTGCGGCAACGGCGGGATGAAGCCGCAGCACGCCCAGCTCTTCGCCGCGGATCTCGACGAGGCGACGCTCATCAAGTACCTCGACCGGTTCTTGATGTTCTACATCCGCACGGCGGACCGGCTCCAGCGCACGGCCACCTGGTTCAACAACCTCGAGGGCGGCATGGATTACCTCCGCCAGGTCATCATCGAGGACTCGCTCGGGATCTGCGAGGAGCTCGAGAAGGAGATGGCCCACCTCATCGCGACCTACGAGTGCGAGTGGAAGGCCGCGGTCTCCGATCCCGAGAAGCTCAAGCAGTTCCGCCCGTTCGTGAACGCCGGCGAGCCCGACCGGAGCATCGTCTTCGTCAGCGAGCGGGCGCAGCACCGCCCCGCCGCCTGGAAGGAAAAGTCGACGCTCGTCGAGGAGATGATCTGACCGCGGGCCGAGGGGCCTCTTCTGAGGGAAATCGCCATGAACGAGCTGCACACGTCGGAGTCGCTTCGGAGCGAGGGCGCGGGCCAGGGCTGGGTCGAGGTCTGCGGGGTCGAGGACATCATCCCGAACACGGGGGTCTGCGCGCTCGTCGGGAGGCGCCAGGTCGCGGTGGTCCGGGTCGGCGAGGGCGAGGAGATCTACGCCATCAGCAACTTCGACCCGTTCAGCAAGGCGTTCGTCCTCTCCCGCGGGATCGTGGGCGACAAGGGGGGCGTCCCCAAGATCGCCTCGCCGATCTACAAGCAGAGCTTCGACCTGCGCACGGGCCAGTGCCTCGACGACCCGACCGTGCGCATCCCCGTGTATCCCACCCGGATCCGGAGCGGGCGCGTCGAGGTCCACGGCGCGGCGCAGCCGCCCGGCGCGGCGAGCTGACCGCGTGAGCGCTCGGGGCAGCGCCGCGCTCCGCTCCGCGACGGTCACGTCGCCGCTTTCGTTGTGCCTCTTGGAGCTCTCCGGGCTGGGCTTCCGCGCCGGGTAGACAGGAATCTCGATGAGCGTTGCAAAGGTGTCGGACACTCACTTTCGTTTGCCCATCGTCAACTCGCCGCCGAAGATCCAGGACAGCAACAAGAACCTGCTCCAGGCGCTCCTCGCCGACCAGCAGAAGCTCACGGCGGTCGAGCGGTTCTCCAGGCTGCACGAGGAGCACGCGCTCCCGGCCCAGTCCAAGTACTACCGCGACCTCATCCCCCTCGAGCGGCCGAAGCCCGGGCAGCAGTACGCCTTCGAGGTCGATCTGGACGCCTGCACCGCGTGCAAGGCGTGCGTCACCGCCTGCCACAGCCTGAACGGCCTCGACGAGGACGAGGTGTGGCGCTCGGTCGGGCTCCTCCACGGCGGCACGCCCCAGGCGCCGGCGCAGCAGAGCGTGACCACGGCGTGCCACCACTGCCTGGACCCGGCGTGCATGTCGGGGTGTCCGGTCAAGGCCTACGAGAAGGACCCGATCACCGGCATCGTCAAGCACCTCGATGATCAGTGCATCGGCTGCCAGTACTGCATCCTGATGTGCCCCTACGACGCTCCGAAGTTCAACGCGGAGCGGGGGATCGTGCGCAAGTGCGACATGTGCAGCGACCGGCTGGCCAACGACGAGGCCCCGGCGTGCGTGCAGTCGTGCCCGAACGGCGCCATCCGCATCACGGTGGTCGACCAGGCGCAGGCCGTGCAGGAGAGCCAGACCAACGTCTTCCTGCCGGGGGCGGCGGCGCCGGAGATCACGATCCCGACGACGAGCTACAAGACGAAGAAGTCGCTCCCGCGCAACATGCTCCCCGCGGACTTCTACCAGGTGAGCCGGGAGCACTCCCACCCTCCGCTCGTCGCGATGCTCGTGCTCACGCAGCTCTCGGTCGGCGCGTTCTGCGTGAGCCTCGCCCTGAACGAGCTCCTCGGCGCGCAGGCGACCCGGGGCTTCGGCGGCCAGAGCGCCACGTTCGCGCTCGTCTTCGGGCTCGCCGCGCTGGGCGCGAGCCTCCTCCACCTGGGCCGCCCGCAGTTCGCGTTCCGGGCGTTCCTCGGGCTCAAGACGTCGTGGCTCAGCCGGGAGATCCTCGGGTTCTCGCTCTTCGCCGGGGCCGGGACGCTCTACGCCGCCTCGTTCTGGGTGCCCTCGATGCCGGCGCTCGCGCCGCTCTCGCCGCTCGGCCAGCTGCAGACGCCGCTGTCCTACGCGGTGGCGCTGAGCGGGATGCTCGGCGTGTTCTGCTCGGTGATGGTGTACGCGGCGACCCAGCGAGACCACTGGAGCGGCGGGCTCACGGGCTTCAAGTTCGCGAGCACGGCGGCCGTGCTCGGGAGCTCGACGGTCCTGATGGTGGCGCTGCTCCTCAGCCGCGAGCACGCCGCGCTGCTCCTGACCGGCGGCTTCCGCGCGCTGAGCGGGTTCCTGTGCGTGGCGATGGGGCTCAAGCTGCTCGTGGAGCTCTCGATGTTCCGGCACCTCCGGAAGCGGAGCCACTCGACGCTCAAGCGGAGCGCGATCCTGATGACGGGGGAGCTGAAGGGCGCGACGGGCTGGCGGTTCGCCTGCGGCGCGCTCGGCGGCCTCGTCCTGCCGGCGCTCAGCCTCTTCTCGGCGCCGAACAGCGGCGTCAGCTCCGAGGTCCTGATGGCCATGGCGGTCGTGGCGTTCCTGTTCTGCCTCGCGGGCGAGCTCCTCGAGCGGTACCTCTTCTTCGCCGCGGCGCCCGCGTCCAAGATGCCTGGAGGGCTCTCCTGATGACCACCCCCGACGCCAAGAAGACGGACGCGGAGCCCAGGAAGGCGGACAACCTGCTCCTCCAGCGGAACGGGCCGCTCACGCGCGAGCTCTTGCTCACGCCCGGCGAGTTCGGCCTCGGGCGGGTGCCCGCGCGGCTGAAGCCCGATCAGACGACCACGGTCGTGTGCGGCTTCTGCTCGACGGGGTGCGGGCTGAACGTCCACCTCAAGGACGGCGAGGCGATCAACCTCTCGCCGAACACCGACTATCCGGTCAACCTCGGGATGGCGTGCCCGAAGGGCTGGGAGGCGCTCACGCCGCTCCGGGCGAGCGACCGCGCCACCACGCCGCTCCTCAGGAACGCCCGCGGGAAGCTGGAGCGGGTGGAGTGGGACGTCGCGCTGCGCACGTTCGTCGACCGGTTCAAGGCGATCCAGGAGGCGCACGGCAAGGAGTCGGTCGCCTTCATCAGCACGGGGCAGATCGTCACCGAGGAGATGGCCTTCCTCGGGGCGCTCGCGAAGTTCGGGATGGGCATGCTGCACGGGGACGGCAACACCCGGCAGTGCATGGCGACGGCGGTGGTGGCCTACAAGGAGTCGTTCGGGTTCGACGCGCCGCCCTACACCTACCGCGATTTCGAGGAGTCCGACGTCGTGGTGCTCGTCGGCTCGAACCTCTGCATCGCCCACCCGATCATGTGGGAGCGGCTGTGCAAGAACAAGCACCGTCCGGCGATCCTCGTCGTGGATCCGCGCAAGACCGAGACGGCGATGGCGGCGACGGCGCATGTTGCGCTGAAGCCGAAGTCGGATCTGACGCTGTTCTACGGCATCGCGCACATCCTCATCCAGCGCGGGTGGATCGACCGGGAGTTCATCGACGCGCACACGGTCGATTTCGAGCAGTTCAAGGCGCACGTCCAGGAGTTCACGCCGGCGCGGGTCGCCGCGGCGACGGGGATCGGCGAGGAGCAGCTCGCGACGTTCGCGGAGACGATCCACAGCGGGAAGCGGGTGTCGTTCTGGTGGACCATGGGCGTCAACCAGAGCCACGAGGGCGTGCGGGTCGCGCAGTCGCTCATCAACCTCGCGCTGATGACGGGGAACATCGGGCGGCCCGGGACCGGGGCGAACTCCATCACGGGCCAGTGCAACGCGATGGGCTCGCGGATGTTCAGCAACACGACGGGCCTGTTCGCCGGCCACGACTTCACGAAGGAGGAGCACCGGAAGAAGATCGCCGGGATCCTCGGCGTCCCGGAGGAGGTCATCCCGACCCGGAACAGCCTCGCGTACGATCAGATCATCGAAGGCATCCTGAAGGGGAAGATCAAGGGCCTCTGGATCATCGCGACGAACCCGGCGCACTCGTGGATCAACCAGGAGGATCTGCACGAGCTCCTCGGCCGCCTGGAGTTCCTCGTGGTGCAGGACATGTACGCCACGACCGAGACGGCGGAGCGCGCCCACCTCGTGCTGCCGGCGGCCTCGTGGGCCGAGAAGGAGGGCACGTTCATCAACTCGGAGCGGCGCATCGGCCTCGTGAAGAAGGTCGCGCGGGCGCCGGGGCAGGCGCTGGCCGACTTCCACATCTTCCAGCTCGTCGCGCAGTACTGGGGGTGCGGCGATCTGTTCAAGGAGTGGAAGAGCCCGGAGGCGGTCTTCCAGATCCTGAAGCGGCTCTCGAAGGGGCAGCCGTGCGACATCACGGGGATCGAGGACTACGCGATGATCGACGAGCGGGGCGGCGTCCAGTGGCCGTACCCCGAGGGGGCGTCGTTCGAGACGAACGAGCGGCGGCTGTTCGAGGACGGCCGGTTCTACCGGCCGGATGAGAAGGCGAAGTTCGCGTTCCAGGCGCCGAGGCAGCTGCCGGAGCCGACCGACGAGCAGTATCCGTTCACGCTGCTCACCGGGCGAGGGAGCTCCAGCCAGTGGCACACGCAGACGCGGACCAAGAAGTCGGCGGTGCTGCAGCGGCTCTATCCGAAGGAGATCTACGCCGAGGTGAGCCCTGTCGACGCGAAGAGGCTCGGCGTCGAGATGAACGAGTGGGTGGTCATCGCGTCGCGCCGCGCGGAGATCAAGGCGCGGGCGTTCGTCACGAACGCGGTGCAGCCGGGGGAGATCTTCATCCCGATGCACTACGAGATCACGAACAAGCTGACGTTCCCGGCGTTCGATCAGTACTCGAGGCAGCCCTCGTACAAGGCGTGCGCGGTGAAGGTGCGTCGCGAGGAGGATCGCGGGTAGATGGGTTGGTTGCCCTACCCGGCTCCCGTGGAGGGAGCTCGTCGCGCGGGGCGGCCTCCCGAGGCGCCCCCGACGCGAGATCGCATCAGCGCGGCGTCAACCGCGATCCAGGAAGTCCATCAGCCACTGCATGGCCGGCCGCAGCCTGCCGTCCGGGTGCTGGAGGCCGGTGTTGTCCCTCCAGGTGGCGCCGACGATGTAGCCCCACAGGGTGATGCCCGGGACCGACGGGTGATTCCAGAACATCGTGAACTGCTCCTCCATCACCCGCTTCTGCTGGTTGTCGTCCCCGATGCCGATGTCGTACTCGGTGATGTACACGGGCTTGCCCAGAGAGGCCATCTTGTCGATGTAGCTCTTCACCGTGTTCGTGTTGATCTTGTAGGCGTCATGGGCCTGCGCGCCGAGCGCGTCGACCGGGGCGCCCGCCCCGATGACGGCCCTCGCGATCCTCATGAAGTTGTTGTGGTCGTTCTCGTATTCGATGTTGTTGTAGTCGTTGAGGATCAGGACCGCGCCCGGACAGAACTCGCGAGCCCACTTGAAGGAGTTCACGATCCAGTCCCAGCCGCTGGCGCCGTCGCCGCCGATGCCGTTCTTGTACGAGGGCGTGGTGTGGGGCGGCGGCTCGTTGACGACGTCGATGTACTTCGTGTCGGGGTAGCGCTCGCAGAACGCCTTCATCCAGTCCCGCACGGCCGACTGCTGCTCCGCCCCGGAGAGGCGCCCGACCCAGTCCGGCTGCTGGGCGCCCCACACGAAGACGTGGTGCTTGAAGATGATGTGGTTGTCCTTGGCGTACTTGTAGATCCTGTCGAGCGCGCTCCAGTCCCTGTTCCCGCGGGACTTCTCGACGGAGCCCCACTTGCCCTCGTTCTCGGGCGTGATCTGGTTCCAGTACTTGGCGAAGCCGTCGCGCACGTTGCCGTTGGTCGTGATGTTGCCGACGAACTTCCCCATGGGCTCGGGGACGCCCGTCCCGGTGGAGGTGGTGCTCGAGGCGTCCGAACCGCCGCCGCCCTCGTTCGACCCGCCGGCGCCGGCGCTGGTCGTGCTCGCGCTGGTCGTGCTCGCGCTGGTGGTCGTGCTCGCGCTGGTCGTGCTCGCGCTGGTGGTCGTGCTCGCGCTGGTGGTGGCGCTGGTGCTGCCCGCCGCCCCCGCGCCGCCGCCGCCGCCGTCACCTCCTTCGCCGCCATCACCGCAGGCAGAGAGCGCCGCGATTCCGAGCGCGATCCAGGCCGTGTTGCAAAGCCATCGAGAAGAGCGGTTCTTGTTCACGTTGGACTTCCCCTTCAGTGATTGGGTAAGTTTTTGATAGGCGCAGTATTTTCAGGGCAGTCGGATGGGAAGGCTGCCGGAGCCGGTGCGCGTGCCAATCGCACCAGCGCCCGCGCGCCCGGCGCGGGTAGGGCCTGACCGCTGCCTCGGCGAGCGAGGTGTCGCGCGCGTCCGCGGCGGCCGAACGAACGGAGTCGACGCCGCGACCGATCCCGAAAGTTTCCGGTTCGCATAACGGCCCTGCTGAGCAAGCCTTAAGGACGATTTGGCATGTTAACGATAACAGGGACTAAGTCAACACTATTTACTTACTCGGTGGGCTCGGACACCGACGGCTGGGGGGTCTCCTCCGGAGCGGCGCGTCACGAGGGGGTCGCTTGGGGGGCGCGTTCGAGCGGCGCGAGATCGGCGCGGGTCATCGGGTCATCCGAGCGCGGCGGCGCCGAGCATGACGCCTGCGAGCGCGGCGCCCTCGGCGCGACCGATCCATTTTGGTTGACATCGGCCATGTTAACGTTCACAACGGTTCCTGGTATCCTTTCGCTTCGTGCGGGTAGGCCTCCGTGTGCGCCCGCACTTTTCGGCCCCGAGGGCCGCTCGACAGCGATGCAACGGCGCCCGCGCAGGGCCGGCCATCGAACCGCGTCCGAAGGGACAGCAGGAAGGGAGAAGAGCATGCACCGCCAGAACCACGTGTCACGGAGGGCGCTCCTGGCCATCTTGGGCGCACTATCCATCGGCGCCGGCTGCTCCCGCGGGGAGAGCGAGGCCGACAGCGCCACGCCGAAGCCGGCATCGGGCACCGAGCCCGCGGGAAAGAAGCCGAAGAAGCTGTCCGAGATCGTGGTCGGCTTCTCGCAGACGGGCGCCGAGAGTTCCTGGAGGATCGCGCACAGCAAGTCGATCCAGGAGGAGGCGGAGAAGCGCGGCGTGAAGCTCCTCTTCGCCGACGGCCAGAACGTGCACAACAACCAGGTCAACGCCGTCAACGGGTTCATCACCAAGGGCGTCGACGTCATCGTCGTCGCGCCGCAAGAGTCCGTGGGCTGGAAGCCGACGCTGAAGGAGGCCAAGCGCGCCGGGATCCCGGTGGTGCTCACGAGCCGGGGCGTGGACGCCGAAGAGGATCTGTACGCGACGGTGATGGTCGCGGACTTCGTCTGGGAGGGGCGCCGGGCTGGCGAGTGGCTCGCGAAGCAGACGAACGGCAGCGCGCGCATCATCGAGCTCGTCGGCACGCCGGCGGCGGACGTGGCGGTGATGCGCAAAGCCGGCTTCGCCGAGGCCATCGCGAAGTTTCCCGACATGAAGATCCTCGCGAGCCAGAGCGGTGACTTCACGCGCACCAAGGGCAAGGCCGTGATGGAGACGCTGCTCTCGGCCCACAAGGGGGAGATCAACGCCGTCTACGCCCACAACGACGACATGGCGCTCGGGGCGATCCAGGCGATCCAGGCGGCGGGGTTGAAGCCCGGGCAGGACATCGTGGTGGTCTCGGTCGACGCCGTGAAGCCGGCCTTCGAGGCGATGGTGGAGGGGAAGCTGAACGCGACGGTCGAGTGCAACCCCCTGCACGGCCCCCTGCTCTTCGATACCATCGAGAAGATCGCGCGCGGCGAGGCGGTGCCGAAGCGCACGGTCGTCCCTGGCCAGATCTTCGAGCGCGAGCAGGCGGCGGCGACCATCGGCTCGCGGGCCTACTGACGAGGGAGCGGCGGCGGCGCGAGCACCACCACGCCCGTGAGCTCTCTGGTCGAGCGGCCCTCACCCACGGAGTAGCAGCCGCATGTCTGGTTCGAAAGCGTTGCTCTCCGTCGAGGGCCTCAGCAAATCCTTCCCCGGCGTTCGCGCGCTGCACGACGTGCACATCGAGGCGCACGCGGGCGAGATCCAGGCGCTGATGGGGGAGAACGGGGCCGGCAAGTCGACGCTGATCAAGCTGCTCACCGGCGTGTATTCCCCGGACTCGGGTGCCTTGCGGCTCGACGGGACGTCGATCCGGCCGACCTCCCCCCGCCACGCGGAGTCGCTGGGGATCAGCGCGGTGCACCAGGAGATCAGCCTCATCCCGCACCTCTCCATCGCGGACAACATCATGCTGGGCCGGCAGCCCCGGCGCTTCGGCCTGATCGACCAGCGCGCCATGCGCGCGAAGGCGCGTCAGGCCCTCGCGCGCCTCTCGCTGGACCTCGACGTGTCGCGATCGGTGGCGTCGCTCTCCACCGCGCTGCAGCAGATGGTCGCGATCGCCCGCGCGCTCGCCGTGGACGCCCGGCTCCTGATCCTCGATGAGCCTACCTCCAGCCTGGATGAAGCGGAGACGCAGCGGCTCTTCGACGTGATGCGGAGGCTGAAGGCGCAGGGGCTGGCGGTGCTCTTCGTGACCCACTTCCTGGATCAGGTCTACGCCGTCAGCGACACCATCACGGTGCTCAGGAACGGCTGCCTGGTCGGGCAATACGCGAGCAGCGCGCTGCCTCGCCTGGCGCTCGTCCAGGCGATGCTCGGCGTGGAGCTCGGCGACGAGGACAAGCCCGCGAAGGGCAGCGCCGCCGTCGCTGGAGAGGACGCGAGCGCCGCCGAGCCGGTGCTCGCCGCGCGCGGCCTCGAGCGGAAGGGGGTCGTCGGGCCGATCGATCTCGCGCTGCGGCCCGGCGAGGTGGTGGGGCTGGCGGGGCTGCTCGGCTCGGGCCGGAGCGAGACCGCCAGGATGCTCTTCGGGATCGAGCCGGCCGATCGCGGCGAGCTCACGGTGGACGGCCGCGGGATCGAGATCAAGACGCCGCGGCGCGCGATCCGGGCGGGCCTCGCGTACTGCCCGGAAGACCGGAAGGTGGATGGCATCGTCCCGAACCTCTCCGTGCGAGAGAACCTCGTGCTGGCCTTGCAGGCCTCCCGCGGGGCGCTGCGGGTGCTCCCGCGGAGCGAGCAAGATCGTCTGGTCCAGCATTACATCAAGGCCCTGAGCATCAAGACGCCGTCCCCGGAGACGCCCGTCAAGCTGCTCTCGGGCGGCAACCAGCAGAAGGTGCTGCTCGCGCGCTGGATGGCCATGCAGCCGCGGGTCATGCTGCTCGACGAGCCCACGCGCGGCGTGGACATCGGCGCCAAGCTGGAGATCGAGGCGCTGGTGAGGTCGCTCGGCGAGAAGGGGGTCGCCACCGTCTTGATCTCGTCGGAGCTCGAGGAGATCGCGCGCAACTGCTCCAGGGTGGTGGTCCTGAGGGACCGCAAGCAGCAGGGCGAGCTCGCGGGAGGGTCGGTGACCCCTTCGTCGATCATCCAGGCCATTGCCCAGCAGAAGGAGGCGCCGCGCAATGCTCGAGAAGATGGCTGAAGCCGCGCGCACGAACGCGAGTCCGACGGGCATCGGGATCATCCTCTTCACCGGCGGCGCCGGCGCCCTGCTGCTCAGGCGCGGGCGCCGCGAAGCGTGGCCTTTGCTCGGCCTCCTGGCGCTCCTGCTGTTCAATTTCTTCCTGTCCAAGAACTTCTTCTCGATCGTCGAGCGCGACGGGGCGTATTACGGGACACCCATCAACCTGCTCAACCAGGGCGCGGAGGTGATGCTCCTCGCCATCGGCCTGACCCTGGTGATCGCCGTCCGGGGCATCGACCTGTCGGTCGGCTCGGTCATGGCGCTCTCCGGCGCCACCTGCGTCATCCTGATGAAGGACGCCGGCCACGGGCCGCTCCTCGCGGCGCTCCTGTCCCTCTTGGTCGCCGGCGGCGTCGGCCTGTTCAACGGCGCGCTGGTGACGTCGCTGAACATCCAGCCCATCGTCGTGACGTTGATCAGCATGGTCGGCGTCCGCGGCGTCGCCATGCTCATCACCCGCGCCGAGCCCGTGACGCACGTGGACGCGACGTTCGCGTTCATCGGCAACGGTCACGTCGGCGGCTTGCCGTTCTCCATGCTGCTCGTCGCCGCCGTGTTCGTCGTCGCCGCCCTGCTCTGCCGGAAGACGGCGCTCGGCCTGTTCATGGAAGCGATCGGCGACGGCGAGCGCGCGAGCCGGCTCGCGGGGGTCGGCGACCGCCGCATCAAGCTCTGGCTGTACGGGTTCTCCGGCCTGTGCGCCGGCATCGCCGGGCTCGTGGCCGCCTCGTACATCTCCACGGCCGATCCCGATCGCGTGGGGCGCCTGCGGGAGCTGGACGCCATCTTCGCCGCGGTGATCGGCGGCACGGCGCTCACCGGCGGGCGCTTCTACCTGGGCGGCACGCTGATAGGAGCGTTGCTCATCCAGACGCTCTCCACCACGATGTACATCCAGCACGTCCCCTCGGAGATCGAGCCGATGCCCAAGGCCGGCGTGATGCTGGTGAGCTGCCTGCTCGTCTCGGAGGAGTCGCGCCGGCGGCTCATCGCGCTGCTCGGGCTCAAGCGGGGGCAGTAGAGATGCGGAGCTTGGATCGGCGAGATGTGCCGCTCGTGGCGACCGCGGTCCTCCTTATCGCGCTCTACGCGGGGGTGCTGGTCGGTTACGAGTCGGCGCGCAGCCTGCGCTTCCTGGTCGACCTGATCAAGGGGAACGCGGCGATGGGCATCTGCGCGGTGGGCATGACGTTCGTCATCCTGTCGGGGGGTATCGACCTCTCGGTCGGGTCCGTCGTCGCGCTGACGACGGTCCTCGTGGGCACGCTGGTGACAGGCGGTTGCCATCCGCTGCTCGCGTTCTGTATCGGCCTGGCGGTGGCGGTCTCGTTCGGCGCGATGACGGGGTACCTGATCCATGAGTTCTCTTTGCCCCCGTTCCTGGTGACGCTCGCGGGCATGTTCTTCGCGCGCGGCGCGGCGTTCCTCGTCAGCATGCAGCCCATCGCCGTCGATCATCCCGCGCTGGACTGGATCGTCGATGAGCTCGGCTTCGCGGTGATGATCCCGGGCCTGGACCGGACCTGGGTCCCCGCGACGGCGCTCTTGTTCTTGATCGTCCTCGCGCTCGGCGTGGTCCTTCACCGCAGCACGAGCTTCGGCCGGAACGTCCTGGCCGTCGGCGGGGACAGGCAGGCTGCGCTGCTCATGGGGGTGCCGCTGGGCGCCACGACGGTGGGCCTGTACGCGCTCAGCGGTCTTTGCGCGGGGCTCGGCGGGGTCACGACGGCGCTGATCGACAGCGCCGGAAAGCCGAACATCGGCGCCGGCCTGGAGCTCGAGGCCATCGCCTCGGTGGTGATCGGCGGAACGCTGCTGACCGGGGGTGCTGGCAGCGTCGTCGGCACCGTGATGGGCGTGATGATCACGGGCATGGTGCGGGCGGTGATCAACCTGGATGGACGGCTGCCGTCGCCGTGGCACCACATCAGCATCGGGCTGCTGCTGCTCGGCTTCATCGTCATGCAGCAGCTCCTGATCCGCTCGGCGCCCGCGGCCAGGGGTGATGAAGCACGGTCTCATCGATGATGCTGGAGAGCGAGGAGCGATAGAATGGGCGAGACGAAGCGAATCCTTGTCGCCGGGGCGGCCGGCAAGGTGGGCCAGGCGTTCATCCGCAGGTTCCTGTCCGACCCCAGGTTCGAGGCATGGAAGGTCCGCGCGCTGTGCCATAACCGCATGCTGGCGCCGACGGCGCGCATGGAGGTGGTGCGCGGGTCCATCGAGAACAGGGCCGTGGTCGACGAGGCCCTGGAGGGCGTGACCCACGTGCTGCACCTGGCGACCTGCAAGGAGACCCCCGAGAGCATCATGGACGTGGCCATCAAGGGCATGTTCTGGCTGCTCGAAGCGTGCCGCGTCAGCCCCACGTTCGAGCAATTCATCCTGATCGGGGGCGACGCCGGCATGGGCCACTTCTTTTACCCGCACCCCGTGCCCGTCACGGAGGCGCAGAAGCACAGCGCCTACCCGGGCTGTTACGCGCTGTCCAAGGTGCTCGAGGAGGTCATGCTCGAGCAGTATTATATCCAGTATGCGATGAATGGTTGCTGCCTGCGCGCGCCATGGATCATGGAGAAGGACGACTTCAAAGCGCAGCTCTCCTTCGGCGACGACGTGTTCGGGGGGCCGAGGTGGCGCGATCTGGTCGGCGCCGAGGCGGCAGAGGGCTATATCCGCTCGGGCGCTGTCCCCGTGATGCTCGACCCTGACGGCGAGCCCGTGAAGCGGAACTTCGTGCATGTGGAGGATCTGGTCGCCGCGATCCTCAAGGCCATCGACCACGAGAAGGCTCGTCAGCAGACCTTCAACATCTGCATGGATGAGCCCGTGGACTACGGTGAGCTGGCGCGTTACCTGGAGTCCACGCGGGGCCTGCCGAGCGTGAAGGTGAAGACGCCGTACCGGTCGACCTGGCTGGACAACACCAAGGCGAAGTTCCTGCTCGGCTGGCGGCCGCACTACGATCTGGCGCGGCTCACGGACGCCGCCTTCGACTACGTGCGCGCGCCCGATGACCCGCGGATCACGTGGTATCCCGGTTGATGAGCCCCGCCGCCGGGCCGAGGCGCCGCGCCGTGGGCTCGCCAGCAGCCGCGGCGCCGTAGCGCGCCGTCATGAGGCGGGCCCTCCCACAAGCACCGTCGCGCTTCGGCCCTGCGCGGCCGGCGCTCGCTCGTAGGCCTCGACGACGGCCTGCCCCACCCGCGCCGCGCACCCGCGCTTCACCAGGGCCACGATCGAGCCGCCGAAGCCGCCGCCGGTCAGCCGGGCGCCGAAGACGTCCGGCTGCGCCCGCGCGCTCTCCACCAGCGCGTCGACCGCCGGCACCGACACCTCGAAGTCGTCGCGCATCGACCGGTGCGACGCGTCGAAGAGCTCGCCCAGGCGGCCGAGATCCCCGGCGCGGAGCGCGGCCACGGCGGCGAGCACCCGGGCGTTCTCGGTCACGACGTGGCGCGCGCGCCGGTCGAGCGGCGCCGGCAGCGACGCGATGCGCTGCTCGGCGGCCGCGTCGACGTCCCGGAGCTGCGGCACCCCGAGCAGCGCGGCGGCGCGCTCGCACTCCGCGCGACGCGTCTTGTAGTCGCCGCTCGCGTGCTGGTGCGCCACCCCCGAGTTCACGACCAGCAGCTCGGCCTCGGCGGGCAGCGGGATGCGCTCGAACGCGAGCGTCCTCGTGTCGAGGAACAGCGCCGTGTGCTCGTCGGCGAGGCTCGCGGCCATCTGATCCATCGTCCCGACGGGCGCGCCCACGAAGTCGTGCTCCGCCGCGTGCGCGATCCGGGCGATCTCCACGTCGTCGATGGACAGGCCGAGCATCGCCCGCACGGCGCGGGCGAGCGCGACGAGCAGCGAGGCGCTCGACGAGAGGCCGCTGCCGAGCGGCACCGACGACTCTATCCTCGCGTCGAAGCCCGAGATC
Organism: Sorangium sp. So ce834; assembly: GCF_051521425.1. Lineage (NCBI taxonomy): Bacteria > Pseudomonadati > Myxococcota > Polyangiales > Polyangiaceae > Sorangium > Sorangium sp. So ce834. The sequence goes on along the minus strand of NZ_CP150351.1, from coordinate 13,033,048 downwards.
GGCGCGCCCCGGCCGCGCAGGACCGCGGTGATGCCCTGCACATAGTCGAGCCATATGCCGCCGCGCGACTCCTCGCCGACGCGAAACCAGCGCTGGGCGCCGCGATTCACGTTCATGGTGGCGACGTGGATGAGCCCGTCTCCCCGCGGCGCGATCTCGACGCGCGTCGTCTGCGGGATCGCCGTCGGCAGCACGTACCCGCCGCTATAATCGGTGTGCTCGCCGATGAGGTTCACGCGCCCAGGCGCCTCGGCCACGACCTGCGCCGAACGGCCGAAGACGGCCTCGAAGCTTTGCCCCTTCATCGTCACCGCGGCGTCCGTGCTCACGTGGAGAAGGAAACCCAAACGCATCCGAAACGTCAAGCCTCGACCGCGAGACCTGCCCGGGTCGTTAGAACATTCTTATTTTACGCGATCTACCGATCTCCAGGGTCACGCGGCCGCATTGGGGTGCTGACGCCACCCTCATGGGCTCACCTCATCGCCAGGGCCATGGGCCGCCCAGCCTCTTCGGGCAGACGAACGAATCGATGTTGACATCGATGATGTTAACGTTAACATATGGGTCTAGTACTTCGGCTTTGCCCTGAGGGGATCGTCATGCGTACCGGCATCATCGCCGCCGGGACCGGGTCTGCCGCCGGTTCCGAGAGGCTCCACCTGAGCACGCTCGCGAGCATCAGGACCGCTGTCGCCAGGTGGTGTCTGGTGACGGCGCTCTCGCCGCTCGCGGCGTGCGCGTCGTCTTCCTCGACCACCACCCCGCCGCCCGAGACGGCGGACGACACGAGCAAAGCGGCGGCCCCGCTCACCGTGCCGGCGGGGCAGCGCGGTCCGATCCTCGACACGCACATCCATCTCTACCAGGTCACGCGTCCGGGCGGCGTCGTTTGGCCGGAAGCCAAGCAGAAGCCGATCTACCGCGACGTGCTGCCCGACGAGTACAAAGCCATCGCGATGCAGAACGGCATCGTCGGCACCGGCGTCGTCGAGGCCAGCCCCATCGTCGAGGACAACTTCAAGGTCCTCGAGATGACGAAGGGCAACGACTTCTTCAAGTTCCTCGTGGCGCAGCTCGAGATCGGCTCGCCGACCTTCGGCGCCGATCTGGCGCGCCTCGCCGCGGACCCGCGCGTGGTCGGCATTCGCGGCTTCCTCTGGAGCCCGAAGCTGACGCTCGACGAGAAGCAGCTCGCCTCGCTGGAGGAGCTCGCGGCCAAGGGCATGACGCTCGACATCATCAGCCGCGGCGCCTTGAACCCGAAGGACAAGGTCGAGGCGCTCGCGACCGCGGTGCCCAAGCTCCGCATCATCATCGACCACATGGCGGGCGCGAGAGGGGCGACGCCGGATCCGGCCTGGGTCGATGCGATGCAGCGGCTGGCCAAGCACCCGAACATCTACATCAAATTCTCATCGTTCTTCGACATGTACAACCCGGCCGCCACCGAGGACGATCCCTGGAGCGCGCCGACCGACCTCGCGGCGTACAAGGCGCACTTCGACGTGCTGATGAACGCCTTCGGCGAAGACCGGCTGATCTGGGGCAGCAACTGGCCCGTGGTCGACATGGGCGGCAGCCTGGCTTCGGAGATCGCGATCGCCGAGCTTTACCTCAAGGATCTCGGTCAGGGAGTACGTGACAAGGTCATGTACACGAACGCGCAGAAATTCTATGCCCGTCGGCCCTGAACACCGGCGCCCGGTGCGCCGCCGCGAAGGCGGCGGCCGCCGCCCCGATCACGGGTCGTGAAGCGACGCCGCGTCGCTCCGGCTCCGGCCGCTCGACGTGGCGCTGCGCCTTGTCTCGCCGAACGAAGCGGCCTCGGCCTCGGAGCGCGCCGTGAGAGCCGCGAGTGAACGAAGTCGCTCCGCGAGGTGATGACCGCATGAAAGCCCTGACGATCACCGGTCCGTCGGTCGCGCAGGTGACCCAGATCAGCGAGCCCAAGCCGGCGCACGACCAGGTGTTGGTCCGCGTGCGGCAGGTCGGTCTGTGCGGCTCCGACTTGAACACCTTCCTGGGCAGGAACCCGATGGTCACGTACCCTCGGGTGCTGGGTCACGAGGTCGCCGGCACGATCGTGGAGCTCGGCTCCGGCGTCGAGGCGGACTGGCGCGTCGGCACCGACGTCACGTTCACGCCGTACACGGCGTGCGGCGTGTGTCCCTCGTGCGCCGCGGGGCGGCGCAACGCCTGTCGAAACAACAAGACCATGGGCGTTCAGCGCGACGGCGCGCTCACCGAGCTCGTGGCCGTGCCGTACCAGAAGCTGTTCACGTCACGGAAGCTGAGCCTCACGGAGCTCGCGCTCGTCGAGCCGTTCTCCGTCGGCTTCCACGCGGCGGCGCGAGGGCGCGTCGAGGCCGAGGAGACCGTCCTCGTGATGGGCTGCGGCGGCGTGGGGCTGGGCGCCATCGCCGGCGCGGTGAGCCGCGGCGCGCGCGTGATCGCGCTCGACACGCAGGACGAGAAGCTCGCGCTCGCCAGGGCGCTCGGCGCGCGCGAGGCGGTGCGGTCGAACGCCGATGCGCGCGAGCGCGTCATGGACCTGACGAACGGCGACGGCCCGGACGTCGTGATCGAGGCCGTGGGCGCGATAGCGACGTACCGCGACGCCGTGGAGTGGGTGAAGTTTTGCGGTCGCGTCGTGTACATCGGGTACGGCAAAGAGCCGGTGAGCTACGAGACCAAGCTGTTCGTGATGAAGGAGCTCGACATCCTCGGGTCGCGCAACTGCATGGGCGAGTTCTCGGACGTGATCGCCTTCTTCGAGCGGCGCACGTTCGACGCGAACATCCTCATCTCGAAATCGATCCCCATCGAAGGCGTGCCCGAGGCGCTCGCCGACTGGGCTGCGTACCCCGGTCGAACGGCCAAGATCATGGTCGGCGTGTCGTGAGCGCGCGCGGCTCGACGCCTCCCCTGAGCGGATTTCGCATGACGACGATCCATCAGCCTCTGCTCGAGGACGAGCAGCGACTTCAAACATCCCCTCATCGAGAGCCGCCGGAGCGCTGACATGGGCAATCCGATCCTTCAATTCGGCACGAGCCGGTTCCTCCAGGCTCACGCGGACCTCTTCATCTCGGAGGCGCTCCGCGCCGGCGACGCGCTCGGGGCGGTCACCATGGTGCAGACCACGTCGAACCCCGAGAGCCGCGCGCGCGTCGACGCGCTGCGCGCGCAGGCGCGCTACCCCGTGCGGATCCGCGGGCTGCGCCGCGATGAGGTGGTCGATACGACGATCGAGTGCAGCTCGATCACGGAGGCGCTCGACGCGAAGACCGACTGGCCGCTCGTGCGCGAGCGCTTCGCGCGGGATGCGCGCGTCGTGCTCTCGAACACGAGCGACACCGGATACGCCTGTTTCCACGAGGACACGGCGGAGTTGCTCGCGCCCGGCGCGGGCGTGCCGCGCGGGTTCGCCGCGAAGCTCGTCGTCCTGCTGCGCGCGCGCTTCGAGGCGGGCGCCGCGCCGCTCACGCTGCTGCCGTGCGAGCTCGTGTCGAACAACGGCGACACGCTGCGCGGGCTGGTCGCCGGCGTCGCGCGCCGGTGGGGCGCCGACGCCGCCTTCCTGCGCTACATCAAGCACACGTGCGTCTGGGTGAACTCGCTCGTCGACCGGATCGTCTCCGAGCCGATCCGCCCCGTCGGCGCGATCGCCGAGCCCTACGCGCTCTGGGCGATCGAGCGGCGCGAGGGCATGGTGCTGCCGTGCCGGCATGAGGCGATGATCGTGACGGACGACCTGCCCCACTACGAACGCCTGAAGCTGCTGCTGCTGAACCTCGGGCACACCTACCTCGCCGAGCGCTGGCAGACGGACGGGCGCCCCGCCGACGAGAACACGCGGAGCGCGATGCGCGATCGGGCCTTGCGCGCCGATCTCGAGGCGCTCTGGCGCGACGAGGTGGTGCCCGTCTTCGACGCCCTCGGCAAGGGCGCCGCCGCGCGCGCCTACCTCGACGAGGTGCGCGATCGCTTCGAGAACCCGTTCCTCGATCACCGGCTGTCCGACATCTCGCGGAGCCACGGCGAGAAGAAGCGGCGCCGCTTCGCCCCCGTGATCGAGCTCGCGCGCGAGCTCGGCTTGAAGATCGAGCAGCCCCGGCTGCACCGGTCGCTTCGCGCGAGCGTGCCCGCGTGAGCCCGTGAGGCTGCCGCAGGCGGGCTCGCGCGGTAGGCCGACCGCGCGAGCCGCCGCACTCGCGACGCCGATAACCCCACGAGCCCGGCGCCGTCGCCGTCGGTCCGCGCGCGCGACGTACCGCGCGGCGGCGCCGCCCGGCGGACATCGCGCGAGAGCCGCCGATCGCGCGAACAGAACCGCTACCCAGGGAGACATGCAGATGAGAAAGATGCGTTGGGTCGTGCTTTTCCTGTGCTTTCTCGCCGTCGCCATCAACTACATCGATCGCGCCAACCTGGCGGTCGCGGCGCCGGAGATCGAGAAGGCGCTCGGCATCGGCCCTGCCCAGATGGGGCTCATCATGAGCGGCTTCTTCTGGACGTACGCGCTCATGCAGATGCCGTTCGGCTGGTTCATCGACCGCGTGGGGGCGCGGATGGCGCTGCCGCTCGCCGTCGGCTGGTGGTCGCTCTTCACCGCGGCGACGGCCGGCGCGTCGAGCGTCGCGGGGATGTTCGGCTGCCGATTGCTGCTCGGCGTCGGCGAGGCCGGCGCCTACCCGGCCTGCGCGAAGCTCGTGAGCCAATGGTTCAAGCCGCGCGAGCGCGCGCTCGCGACGGGCATCTTCGACAGCGGCGCGCGCGTCGGCTCGGCGCTGTCGATCCCCCTCGTCGCCCTCATCGTCGACGCGCTCGGATGGAAGGCGGCCTTCATCATCACGGGCTTGCTCGGCGCTGTGTGGATCCTCGGCTGGGTCGTCATCTACCGCGGCCCCGCGCATGGCGACATGACGGGCGAGGCCGACGTGGTCCACGCGGCGCCCGCCGCGGACGCGCGAGGCGGCGTGACGTGGGCGTCGCTCTTCCGCCATCGCACGCTCTGGGGCATGATGCTCGGCTTCTTCTGCCTCAACTTCACCAACTACTTCTTCATCACGTGGTTCCCGAGCTACCTCGTGCAGACGCGCGGCTTCTCGGTCAAGTCGCTCGGCACGCTCGGCATGATCCCAGCGTTGATGGCGATCCCTGGGGGCTGGCTCGGCGGCTTCGTCTCCGACGCGCTCTATCGCCGCGGCTTCAGCCTCACCGCCGCGCGCAAGACCTGCATGGTCGGCGGCATGCTGATGTCGTCGGCGATCACGCTGTCGGCGCTGACGTCCAACATCACGCTGATGCTCTTCTTCTTCGGCGTCTCGTACGCGAGCCTCGCGTTCGCCGGCGCCAGCATCTGGTCCCTCCCCGGCGACGTCGCGCCCACGCCGCGCCACGTGGCTTCCATCGGCGGCATCCAGAACTTCGCGTCGAACCTGGCCGGCATCGTCATCACGACGTTCACCGGCGTGATGGTCTCGCTGACCAAAGGCTCGTTCACGATCCCGCTCGTCGTGGCGGGCGGCTTCTGCCTGCTCGGCGCGTTCAGCTACCTCGTCATCGTCGGCAAGATCGAGCCGCTCCAGCTCGACGTCGAGCGCCGCGAGGCGGCCTAGCCTCAGAGGGTGACGCCCCGCTTCCAGAGCGCGATCTCGCGCTCGTCGTTCTCCTCGGCGCGGGTCTTCCGGCCCGAGGCGGTGGCCAGCACCAGGTCCATCAGCCCGTCGGCGGCCGCGTCCATCGATTCTCCCGAGGCGACGCGGCCGGCGTCGAAGTCGATCCAGCGCTGCTTGCGCTGGGCGAGGCTGGAGTTGGTCGCGAGCTTGAGGGTCGGCACGGGAAAGCCGAGCGGCGTGCCCCGGCCGGTGGTGAAGAGGATGACCGTCGCGCCGGCGGCGGCGAGCGCCGTGGACGAGACCGCGTCGTTGCCGGGGGCCTCCAGCAGCGCCACGCCCGGCTTCCCGCGGATCTGACCGCCGTAGCGGACCACCTCGGCCACCGGGGCGCGGCCGGCCTTCTGCACCGCGCCGAGGGACTTCTCCTCCAGCGTGGTGATGCCGCCGGCGATGTTGCCGGGCGAGGGGTTCTCCGATACCGGCTCTCCGTGAGCGATGAAGTAGCCCTTGAAGTCGTTCACCACGCCGACGATGTCGGCATAGACCACCTCGCTCTCGGCGCGGGCCATGAGCAGGCGCTCGGCGCCGAAGATCTCCGGGATCTCGGTGAGGATGGCCGAGCCGCCGGCGGCGCAGACCCTGTCGGCGATGCGGCCCACCAGCGGGTTGGCGGTCAGCCCCGAGAATCCGTCCGAACCGCCGCATTTGAGGCCGATCACCAGGTCGGAGGCAGGGCAGGGCTCGCGGCGGTCCTGCTCGGCGACCCTGACCAGCGCTTCGACGGCCTCAAGGCCCGCTTCGAGCTCATCCTCGGCCCCCTGGGCGTCGAAGGACCGCAGGCGCTCGCGATCGAGCTGCGGGGCGCTCTCGAGGAGCACGCCGAGCTGGTTGTTCTCGCAGCCCAGGCCGATGATCAGCGCGCCGCCCGCGTTCGGGTGGCCAGCCAGGGCCGCGGTCATCCGGCGGGTGGCCTCGAGGTCGCCCCCGAGCTGCGAGCAGCCGTAAGGGTGGGTCAAGGCGTAGACCCCATCCACCCGGCCCTTGAAGCGTCTGTCCGCCTCGGCGGCCACCTTCTGCGCGGTGCGCGCGACGCAGCCGACCGTCGACAGGATCCAGATCTCGTTGCGGGTGCCCACCCGCCCGTTCTTCCGCCGGTAACCCATGAAGGTGCGGTCTTCGGTCGCGGAGAGCGGCTCCGGGCGCGTGGGGTCGTAGGCGTAGGTGTCGAGGCCCGAGAGCGCGGTGGCCAGGTTGTGCGTGTGCACGTGGTCGCCCGGCTGGATGTCCGCAGTCGCCCGCCCGATCGGCCAGCCGTACTTCCGCACCGGCTCGCCGGCGGCCACCGCGCGCAGCGCCACCTTGTGCCCGGCCGGGATGTCGACGCGGGCGGTGATCGCATCGGCCACCGGATCGCCGGCGGCCAGGCCGCGCACGGCGACGGCCACATCGTCTCGAGGATCGATCCGCAACAGGGAGGCTGCCAAGCTCATATCACCCCTCGTAACCGGTGTGTCATTGGCGCGGCAATCCCGCGCGGCCCCGCACGCACGAGCGCCGAGAGGGGCGATGATGCTTACGCCGTCGGCGCTGCACCAGCGCTCGATCCGGGCGCTCTTCTCGATGTGAAATCCGCGCTCAGAGACCCAGGACGCCGATCATCTTCTCGGCGTAGCGGGTGCCCAGGGTGACCAGCGCGTCGTGGCCGAAGTGGAGGTTCCAGGTGTCGGCAGGATCGATGGCGAGCCCTTCCGCCGAGACGACATGGGCGTTGGCGATCAGCCCTGGGAGCTGGCCCACGAGCGAGTTGTGCCTCGCGCACGACCCCGAATAGAGGAGCTCCCCTGCGAGGAACGGCACGTCGCCGAGGCCGAGGTCCGCGCGCAGGTCCGAGACGAGCGTCTTCACCTTGCCGGGCCACGCGGCGTCGCCGCAGTTCGACTCGCCTTGATGGAACAGAACGCCCTCGATCACGCCCCCGGCCTCCTGCGCCGCCTTCGCGCGCGACAGGATCCAAGTGTACTTGCTCCCCCCCGCCTTCATGAACGTCTCCACCTTCTCCCCGCTGAGGGCGGACGGGACGAGGCCAATGCTGTCCTGGGCGGGGTAGCGGTCGAGGATGGTCTTGGCGAAATAGTCGCCGGGCCCGATCGCTCCGTTCCAGCACTCGTGGAGCGGCGGGGCAGCGATGTCCCACTCGCCCTCGACGCGCCCGGTCGCGGCGCAGTCGTCGAAGCCGAGGACCTTGATGCGGGGATTCTCCACCTTGTCCGCGTTCGAGGCCTTCGGGTACCCGGCCATGTTCGATTGCCCGAGGAGGAGGAAGACATGAAACACGGGCGCGGCCGGCTCTCCACTGCTGCTCGTGCCGCCCGCGCCGCCAGTCCCGGAGGCCGCTCCGCCTCCCCCGCCTCCACCACCGCCCGCGGACGCCGAGGACGCGGCATCGGAAGGCGCGCCGCCCGACCCTGTGCCCGCCGCCGAGGTGGACCCGGAGCTGGCGCTGACGGATGCGCTGCCCGTCGCGCCAGCCCCGCCTGTGCCCGCCGGTCCGGTCGCTCCGGCCGAGACGTCTGCTTCACTACAGGCAAGAGCCCCGATCAACGAGAACGCGACGCACGAGGAGATGAGCCCGGGCGAACATCGAAGCATGCTTCTCATAAGAAAATTTTCCCGGCAGGCCCGTGTCCTGGGCAAAGCCGAAGCAGCGGCCCTGGACGCAATGTTAACGTTAACAATATCTGTGTCAATTCCAAATGGCACACCGGCCCCCGGCGGACGCCTGGCCGAGCCGGAGGCGCTCCTCGGCCGACCCGAGATGCGCGCCGCGCGAGGGCTCTACCCCCCGAGCGCCCGCGCGAGCGCGCCTCTCAACACCGACGCTGCATCCCGCTCCTCGCCGCGCGCCCGCCACGCCACCACGCCGTCGGGTCGCACCAGCAGCGCCCCGCGCCGCCCGATGCCCACGAGCCGCTGCCAGCGGTCGCGCTCGTCCTCGAAGTCGATCCCTGCGCGCAGCACGCCGACGGTCGCCCCGATCGCGCGCGCCGCCTCGCCCCACGCCTCTGCCTCGCGCCCGGCGATCAGCGTGAAGCGCCCGTCGATCAGGTCGAGCGTCGACACCCGCGCTCCGTCGCGCGCGACCCACGCGTGCGGCATTCGCGTGCCCGGGCGGCCGTCGAGCCGAAAGCGCGCCGCGCGCCCATCCGCCGTGATCGCCGAGGATTCGTATCGATAGCCGACGCCCAGGAGCTTGTGCAAGCGCCCCGGGCTCGGCGGCGTCCGGCCGGTCAGGCGCCCCGAGATCGAGCGGCGATCGAGGCCGAGCGTCTTCGAGAACGCGGCGCGCGCCATGAGGCCGTGCTCGTCGGCGTTGTTCGCCGAGTCCTCGGCCGCCACGACGGCGACGGGCCGGCGCTCCGCTTCGTACGTGTCGAGCAGGGCGGGGCGCGCCTCGCCGCGCAGCACGAACGCGAGCTTCCACGCGAGGTCGTGGGCGTCGGCGACTCCGGTGTTCGCGCCCATGCCGCCCCACGGAGGCATGAGGTGCGCGGCGTCCCCCGCGAGGAAGACGCGCCCGACCCGGTAACGATCCGCGACGCGGGCCGCCGATTCCCACGGTAAAACGCTCTCGATCCGGATCGGCACCTCGCCCGCGCCGAGCGCCTTTTGCACGAGCGAGGCGCAGCGCTCGGGCGGGTAGTCCTTCGGCGACTCGCGCGCCGGGTCGTACACGAGGTGGAACACCCAGCGCGCGCGGTTGTCGATGGCGGCGAAGAGGCCGCGCACCTCGGGGTGGTGGACGATCGCGAGGCTGAACTCCCGATCTCGGACGAAGTCGGCGAGATCGGCCTCGAAGAGGACGTTGAGCAAATGGCCCAGCGATCCGCGGCCGCTCGTGGAGATGCCGAGCGCCTGCCGCACCGGGCTCTTCGCGCCGTCCGCCGCGACGAGGTAGCTCGCGCGGACGCGCCGCGTGGCCCCGGTCGTCCGATCGCGCAGCACGGCGCGCACGCGCTCGTCGTCCTGCTCGAACGAGGCGAGCTCGGTCGAGAACGACAGGCGCGCGCCGCGCTCGCGGGCCGCGGCCGCGAGCACCGGCTCGAGCAAGTCCTGCGTGATCCGGCAGGCGCGCGTGGGGCTCGCCGATCCGAGCCCGATCTCGCGCCCGAGCAGCGCGCGGAAGAGCCGGCGCAAGAGCTTGCCGAGCGGCGCGTCGATCGCCTGCGCGAGCGTCTCGCCGAAGAGGAAGCCCAGGTGGATCGGCGTCTTGGCGCCCGCCTCGCGGATGGCCGGCTCGAGGCCGAGCTCGCGATAGAGCTCCATCGTGCGGGCGTTCACGCCGCGGGCGCGCGGGTGGATCGACGTGCCCGCGTGGCGCTCGACCAGCGCCACGTCGACGCCGTGACGACGCAGGAACAGCGCGGCCGTGAGGCCGACGACGCCTCCACCGACGATCAGGACGGGGACCGGCGGCTCGCTCTCGGTAGGCTCGTGATCCATGCCTTCACCTCGCTCGCAGGGTGGCGGTGCGCAGCGCGAGCCCAGGCCGGCGCGCGCGCTTTTCGGGTGAGCGCGCGGGGGCGATGATCTACGGTTGGACTCGGCAGTTCAACAGATTGGACTGATGAGTCTCATGATCCGCCTCGTCGGCTACCTCGCGCGCGAGACCGAGCGCGGCCGGCTCGACGTGGCGAAGCCGGAGCGCGCCGCGCGCCAGCTCATCGCGCTCCTCTCGGCGGAGGCGCAGGACGTCTCGGTCTACGGCACGCTCCCGCTCGCGCCGTCGCAGATCGACGCCATCGTCGACGAGAACCTGGAGATGTTCCTCCGCGCGTACGGGGCGCGGCCGAAGCCTCCGGTGAGCCCGCGGGCGACCCGGAGGGGGAAGAAGAAGCAGGCCGGAGCGTGACGGCCGGGGCGCGCGGGCCCGGCTCGCCCGCGCCGTGGGATCGCGGCGGCGAGCGCGCCGGGCGATCTCCGCGCGGCTCGGCGCACCTCGCGCTGGGGTCAGACCCCGCGCGGGAAGTCGCCCTGCGGCGGGATGCGCGGGTCCTGGGTGGGGTCGGGCGAGGGCGGCTCGGGCTGCTCAGGCCCCGGGTCACCCGGGTTGGGCGGCAGCGGGACCTCCTCGTCGCCGCCGGGTACGTCCGTCTTTGCGAGCTCATGCGTGCGGTTCTTCATGTGCTCCTCCAGCAATCGTTCAGTGCAACCGTTGAGCCACTGCATTTTTGCAATTTTCGAGCCGCAGCGTACGAGCGGCGCCCGGCTTGACGCCCCGCCCCGGCATCCGTGATCTGCGGCCGGCGTGCTCTCGATCCGCCACGACCCCTTCCCGCTGGAGGCCGCCCGCGACCTGCTCGGCATCGTGCGCGCGCTCTACGCCGCGGCGCGCACGCGGGGGGCGAGCGTGGCAGATCTCCACGCCATCGCCGCGGTGGGCGACGATCTGCGGCAGGCGATCGCCCTCGCCGCGGCCCACCCGCCCGGCACGCTCGGCTTCTCGTCGGCGTGGACCCGCGCCGAGCGCGCCGCAGCCCGCGTCGGCGAGCTCGCGGACGCGCTCGCGCCCGCGGCGCCGATCGTCCACGCCGCCCTGGCGCGCGTCGGCGGCGGCAAGGTCACGCCCGGCGGGTGAACGCCGCCGCGCCCCGCCGAGGAGCGCCGTCGCGCGGGGCCGGGGAGCGCGTCACGCCCGACGGGTGAGCGCCCCCGCGATGGGGTGGTCCGGCGGGATGGGCCAGGCGAGGGCGCGCGAGGCGACCGCGCAGTACGCGGCGAGGCGCTCGCGCGGCACGGGGGCGCGCGCGCCGAGGCGACCGAGGTTGTCGAGGAGCAGCTCGAGACAGCTGTTGCCCACCCGCTCCCCGACGCCGAGCGCCGTGGCGTGAACCCGCTCGACCCCGCACGCCACCGCCCAGAGCGCGGCGGAGAGGCCGAGCCCGCGGTCGTTGTGGCCGTGCCAGTCGAGCTCGATCCCGGGCGCGCCCAGGGCGGCGAGCTCGCGCCGGGCGAACGCGACGAGCGCCGCGACCCCGGGCGGGGTGACGTGGCCCGTCGTGTCGCAGAGGCAGAGGCGCGCGGCGCCGGCGTCCACCGCGGCGCGGAAGAGCGCGTGGAGCATGCCGGGAGGCGCGCGGGTCGCGTCCTCCGCGACGAGGCAGAAGGGCAGGCCGGCCGCGGCGGCGGCCCGGCCGGCGGCCTCGACGCTGCGGGCCAGGAAATCGGGCCCCCACCCCTCGACGAAATGCCGGATCGGCGAGCTGCCGATGAACGCGTAGACCACCATCGGCGCCCCGACGCGCTCGGCCACGCGGGCGACCTCCTCGATGTCCGCGGCGGTCGTGCGCGCGGCCGCGGTCAGGGCGAGCGGCAGCCGGGAGGAGACGATCTCCCGGGCGAGCAGGCACGCGTCCTCGAACTGACGCGGCCCGGACGCCGGGATGCCGAGGTTCACCGCGTCGACGCCGACGCTCGCCATGGCGTGGAGCAGCTCGATCTTCTGCGCGCTCGGCGGGTTCACCGTGGAGACGCCCTGGATGCCGTCGCGCAGCGTCTCGTCGAGCACCTCGACCGGCCGGGCCGCGCGCTCGAAGGGCAGCCACGCCTCGTCCTCGGCGCGGGCCGCCGCCCAGGCCTCGGCGGGCACGCCGCCCGGCGGGAGCCGGCGCTCCGCCGGCGCGGGCTCCGCGCGATTCCAGTCGAACAGGGCCGCTGCGCCGGGATCCCGGCCGTCGGTGCTCATGCGCTGCATGTCATGTCGCGGGGGATCTCGGCGTGGCGCATGCACAGCGCGCCGCGGCGACCGGCGCGGGGGAGAGGTTACTTCATGTCGGGCGTCGGAGCAGGTCCCGATCTCCGGCGGACGCCGCCCGGGCCTCGACCAGCGCGCCGCGCGACCCGGCTCACCGCGCGCCCCAGGTTGCCGCGCGCCCCAGGTTGCCGCGCGCCCCAGGTTGCCGCGCGCCCCGGCTCACTGCGCGCCCGGTTTGCCGGGATCGTCGCTCCAGACATTGGCGTTGCCGTGCGCCTCGAGCGGGCCGCGCTGCGGGCGGACGACGCAGAACCGCTGGCCCGTCGGCGCCTCCATCACCCACCAGCGCTGGATGAACTCCACGCGCCGCGCCCCGAGCGCCTCGAGCCGCCGCACCTCGGCGTCGAGGTCGTCCGTCTCGATGTCGAGGTGCGTCCGGCTCGGGTGCTCGACCTGCTGCACGAGGACGATGAGCTCATCGTCCCGGGTCTCGATCTCGCGGTAGCCGCTGCCGACCGGCGCGTCCTTCTTGACGGGCTTGCCGAGCGCGCGCCCCCAGAAATCCGCCGCGGCGTCGATGTCCTCCACCTTGCAGTCAATCACGAGAGCACAAAGGCGACTCCGGTGCATGCGATCTCCCTCCTGCCGGATGGCGCCGCGACCTTACGCGGCGCCGCCAGAGGCGTCTCCCCCAAACCAGCGCGCCGGTGCGCCGGCGCGGGGCGCTCCAGCGCCGGCGGGCGTCGGGATCTTGCCGGCCAGACCCGCTTTCCGTGCGGGCAGCGGCATCGTAAAAAGCTGTTCCAGGAGCAACCTGCTGCTCCGGGACACCTGCCGCTTCAGGAGCTTCGATGACGCACATGCCTCGCTTGCTGACGAACTCGCTGGCGCTCTTCACCCTCGCGCTCTGCGCCGGCTGCTCGCCCTCCGAGCGGAACTTCGCGACGGGCACAGGCGGTCAAGGCGGCGACGCCGGCCACGGCGGCGCGGGCGGCGCGGGCGCCGGAGGCGGCGCGGGCGGCGCGGGCGGCCAGGGCGACGCGTGCGCCTCGCCGGAGGACTGTCCCGCCGCGGACAACGAGACGCCGACGTGCGAGGCGGGCGTCTGCGGCGTCGCCTGCGACGCCGGCTTCCTGGACTGCGACGCCGCGGCCCCGGGCTGCGAGACGCGCGCGAACGACCCCGAGCATTGCGGCGCCTGCGGCAACCGCTGCGCGACGTCGTGCGTGGAGGCCGACGAGGGCGCCTTCTGCAACGACCCGATCGAGATCTCGGCCGGGTTCGCCCACACGTGCGTGCTCCGGCGCGACGGCAGCGTCTGGTGCTGGGGCAGGAACGCGTTCGCCGAGGCGGGGAAGCCGGCCACCGAGCCGGTCGTCCCCGTGCCGGCGCAGGTCGCCCTCCCCGGCAAGGCCCTCCACGTGGCGGCGGGCGGCGGGTTCGCGCGCGACGACGACCAGTTCCCTGCCCACTCGTGCGCCATCCTGGAGGACACGACGGTCACCTGCTGGGGGCGCGGCACGCTGGGGCAGCTCGGCAACGGCTCCTTCTACGCGGCGAGCGAGCCGGCGCGGGTGCCGAGCCTGATCAACGTCGTGCAGCTCTCGCTCGGCGCGGCGCACTCGTGCGCGGTGAAGACGGGCGACGAGCTCTACTGCTGGGGCACCGACGACGAGGGCCAGCTCGGCAACGGGGAGTCGCCGCAGACCGGCACCCCGGACTTCATCCGGAGCGACGTCCGGCAGGTCGCCGCCGGCCAGGATCACACCTGCGCCATCAAGGCGTCCGACCGAGGCCTCCTCTGCTGGGGCCGGAACTTCGACGGACAGCTCGGCGTCGGGGCCCGCGAGAACGCCACCTCTGCGTTGGAGGTCGCGGCGCCGCTCACCGCGGGCGTCGACGAGGTGGCCGCGGGCGACCGGCACACCTGCGCGCGCAAGGGCGTGGAGGTCTACTGCTTCGGCAACGACTACAACGGCGCGGTGGGCGCCGACCGCTACGGGCCCGTGCCGGAGCCCACGCTCGTCGCCGTGCCTCAAGCCGCGAGCATCGACGTCGGCCGCGAGCGGAGCGGCGCGGTGTCCGGCGCCGCGCGGGGTCTCAAGATGTGGGGCGTCGGCGCCCTCGGCCACGGGAAGCCAGGGCTGTCGTCGCAGCCGGTCGACGTGCCCATCGACGGCGTGGCGCAGCTCGCGGCCGGCTATCACCACACGTGCGCGCTGCGGACGACCGGCGAGGTGCTCTGCTGGGGCGAGAACACCGACGGACAGCTCGGCGTGGGCCTCGACGTCGGCGAGGAGCAGCTCTCGCCGGTCGCGGTCAAGCTCGCGCCCTGAGCGCGAGCGCCCGGCGGCCGCCGCCCCGCTCCGCCGGGAGCGCGGGGGCTCTCCTCGCGACAAGGGCCCTGTCCGGCGGTAGAGTTGCCGCCCTTTCCACCCAGGGATGAGACGATGAAGACAACCTCGCTCCGTTTCGCGCTCGCGCTGGGCGCCCTGCTCCTCTCCGCCGTCGGGTGCGAGGAGAAGAAGACGACGACCGCGGCCGAGGGGAGCGCGGAGGGCCGGGTCGCGAAGCTCTCGGTCGCGTCCTACGACCCCACCCGCGAGCTCTACCAGGAGCTCAATCCCGCGTTCGAGCGGTGGTACAAGCAGAAGACCGGCAGGGACGTCGACGTGGAGACCGATCACGGCCCGTCGGGCAAGCAGGCGCGCGACATCGCCGCCGGCAAGGAGACGGACGTGGCCGCGCTGTCGGTCGACTTCGACGTCGACACCATCGCCAAGGCGGGCCTGCTTCCCGCGACCTGGCGCGATCGGCTGCCGAACGGCTCGGTGCCGTACACGTCGGCCGTCATCTTCCTGGTCCGCAAGGGCAACCCCAAGCAGGTGAAGGGCTGGGAGGACCTCGCGCGGCCCGAGGTCGTGTCGCTGTGCCCGGATCCGAAGACCGGCGGCGGGGCGCGGTGGATCTACCTGTCGACCTGGGCGCACGCCGCGCGCAAGGCGAAGGCCGAGGGCCGGAACGACGCCGAGGCCGAGGCCGCGGCGCGCGAGTTCACGGCCAAGGTCTACGACGACGCCATCCTCGACCCGGCCATGCGCGGCTCGTCGACGCGCTTCATCGTGCAGCGCACGGGCGACGTCCTCTTCGGCTGGGAGAACGAGATCCTCCAGATCGCGGCCGATCCGGCGACGGCCGACCAGTTCGAGGTCGTCGTCCCCTCGGACTCGATCACGATCGAGGTCCCCCTCGCGGTCGTCGACAAGGTCGCCGAGCGGCACGGCGTCAAGGACATCGCCGAGGCGTACGTGGAGTTCCACTTCTCCGACGAGGGCCAGGAGCTCATCGCGAAGCGCTACAACCGCCCGTACAGCGAGGCGATCGCGAAGAAGCACGCGGATCGGCTGAGGCCCCTCACGCTGTTCCGGTTCAAGGAGCATTTCACCGACTGGCCGACCGTGATGAGCGTCCATTTCGGCCAGGGGGCCGAGCTCGACAAGATGCGGAAGAAGTGATGTCGCGCCGCGCGCGCGTGCTCCCCGGGTTCTCGCTCTCCCTGGGCGTCGCGGTGCTCTACCTGAGCCTCGTCGTCCTCCTGCCGCTCTCCGCCCTGTTCCTGAAGACGGCGGAGCTCGGCTGGGACCGCTTCTTCGCGGTGATCACGAGCGGCTGGGTCGCCGCGGCGGTTCGGTTCACGCTGGGCGCCTCGGTCGCCGCGGCGCTCCTCAACGTCGTCGTCGGCCTGCTCATCGCGTGGGTGCTCGGCCGGTACACCTTCCCGTTCGCGCGCGTCATCGACGCGGTGATCGACCTGCCGTTCGCGCTCCCCACGGCCGTGGCCGGGATCGCGCTCTCCACGCTGTACGCCGAGGGCGGTTTGCTCGGCGGGGCGCTCTCCAGCGTGGGTTTCCGGTACCCCTGGCCCGTCTGGCGGGGGTTCGCGGCCGGCGGGTGGCGCGAATCGCCGATCGCGTGGACGGTGTACGACCGGATCTCCCTGGCGCCGCTCGGCGTGGTGATCGCGATGGCCTTCGTCGGCCTGCCGTTCGTCGTGCGCACGGTGCAGCCGGTGATCGAGGACCTGAGCCGGGACGTCGAGGAGGTGGCGGCGACGCTCGGCGCCAGCCGATTCCAAATCTTCCGCGCCGTGGTCCTGCCCGAGCTCGCGCCGGCGCTCCTCACCGGGTTCGCGCTGGCGCTCGCGCGCGGCCTCGGCGAGTACGGGTCGGTGATCTTCATCTCGGGCAACCGGCCGGACACCGAGATCGCGTCCCAGGTGATCATCAAGATGATCGAGGTGAACGAGACGGGCACCTACGCCGACGCGACGGCGGTCGCGGTCCTGCTGCTCGGGGCGTCGTTCGCGCTCCTCCTCGCGATCAACCTCCTCCAGCGCGCCGCCGCGCGCGGCCACGCGGGCTGACGCCCGCGGCCGGTGGACCCGAGTCGAGCGATGCTCTCCTCCCGCTCCCAGATAGGCCGCGAGGACACCGCCGGGGGCCGCGGGGCGCGCCGGCTGCTGATCGGCCTGTGCGTGCTGCTCGTCGGCGTGTTCCTCGCCCTGCCGCTCGGGGTGGTGTTCTGGCACGCCTTCAGCGAGGGCCTGAGCGCCTATGGACAGGCGGTCTTCGACCGCGCGACGTTCCGCGCGGCGGCGCTCACGCTCCTCACCACGGCCGTCGCGGTGCCGCTCAACACGCTGTTCGGCGTCGCGGCGGCGTGGGCCATCACCAAGTTCGAGTTCCGGGGCAGGAGCCTGCTCGTCACCCTGATCGATCTGCCGTTCTCGATCTCACCGGTGGTCGCCGGGCTGTGCTTCGTCCTGCTCTTCGGGGCGAACGGCTTCTTCGGGGCGTTCGTGAACCGGACCTACACGGTGAGCCTCGGGTTCACGAGCCTCGACGTCTCCACCCGGGTGATCTTCGCCTTGCCCGGCATCGTGCTCGCCACGGTGTTCATCACCTTCCCGTTCGTCGCGCGCGAGCTCATCCCGCTGATGCAGGCCCAGGGGAGCGAGGAGGAGCAGGTGGCCCGCGTCCTCGGCGCGAACGGGTGGCAGATCTTCTGGCGCGTCACGCTGCCCAACATCCGGTGGGGCCTCCTTTATGGCGTCATCCTCTGCACCGCCCGGGCGATGGGCGAGTTCGGCGCCGTGTACGTGGTCTCCGCGGGCTCGTCGGATCAGGTGACGCTGCCGCTCCACGTCGAGCGCGTCTATTACGCCAACATGGTCCGCGTCGTGCCCGCGTTCGCCGTCGCCAGCCTCCTCGCCGGCGTGTCGGTGTTCACGCTGGCCGTGAAGGCGGCGGTGGAGTGGCGGTTCAAGGGCGAGCTGAAGAAGAAGGACGCCGGATAGATCGGAGTTGCCGAGGCGCGGAGTCGCCCTCAGCAGCGGGATGGGTTGGCGAGCATCTCGACGGCCTCCGCGGAGAGCTCCACGCCGTCGAGGCCCCCGACGAACTCGCTCCACGCGGCGGCGTCGCCCTGCGTCAGCGCGAAGGCGACGCACACCAGCCAGCCGTCGAACGGCGTCGTCGACGGCGCGCGCAGCTGCTGGCTCAGGGCGGCCAGGGCCCCCGCGTTCTCCGCCGCGGTGGGCGCCATCGTGCGGCTCATCCCCATGAGCGCCTCGGTGAGGAGATCGGGCACCCCCGTGGACGCGACGATCTCGGAGAAGAAGGCGCGGAAGGCGGGGAAATCGTCCGGCGGAGCGCGATCGGCCTCGGTGCGGATCCTGGTCACGGCGAGAGAGCGCGCGCGCAGCGAGCTGGACTGCCTGGCGACGTTCCCCCAGGCCGACAGCACCGTTTCGAGCGGCAGGTCGAAGTTGTACAGGAACCTCAGGTGCGCGTCGGAGAGGTCGCCGGCCGGAGGCCCCGCCGCGAGCGCCGACCACTCGTCCGCGTAGAGCGCCAGCACATCGACGACCTCGCCGCACACCCCGTACTCCAGCCACGGCGTGAACTCGGTCCAGCGCGCGTAGGGAGGCCCCGCGAGCAGCGGCGCGAGCGCGCTCGACCACGCCGCCCGCAGCGCTGGATCCAGCGCCGGATCCGCGGCCCGAACGCACGCCACCCTGACCGCCATGGCCTTGGCGTCCTCAGCGTCGAGGCCGTCGAGGAAGGCCGCGAACGCGTCCGGGGTCACGGGCTCCGGCAAGCCGGCGCCGACGACGGCCATCTGGTGGACGCCGCCGGCCTCGAGGAGGCGCGCGACCTGCGAGGGGCTCGTGGGAAGGCGGAACGAGGCGAGGCGCGCCGGGAGTTCGTCCGGATGCAGGCTGAAATCGACCAGGTGGTACCAGGAGACGTGGCGATCGAGCGGGTCGAGGATCAGCAGCTCGCCCTCCCGCTGCGGGGCGACGTCCACGCCCTGGTCGAGCTCGAGCACCTGCGAGCGCGTCGTGCCGTCGTCCGCGATCCAGAGGAGATCGATCGGCGCAACCAGCGCCCCATCCGGATCGCGCAACGTCACGAGCACGCCGCCGGAGGGCGACCGCCCGAGATCGAGGTGCGGGAGCGCGCTGGCCCGGACCGCCCGCCGCGCGCGGGCGGCCGCGTCGGGGCCGAGGGGCCCCGCGAAGGCGTCGAGGAACTCGTCCGTACCGATGGCGCCGAAGCGGTGGTCGTTGAGGACGTCGCGCAGCGTGCCCCAGAAAGCCTCCTCCCCGACGAGGCTCCGGATCTGGGTGAGCAGCCACGCAGCGCGACCGTAGGGCCCGGACGTGTACTTATCGGCGGGAGCGCGGTCCGGATCCACGATGGGGTTGTGCGACCCGGCCGAGAAGGAGTCGCCGTTCAGCGTTCCCTCGCCGCTCTCGTCCAGGTAGACGCGGGCGCCCTCGCTCGCGAGCAACGTCGCCATGCCCTCCTTGATCCACAGGTCGTCCCAGCTCTTGACGGTCACGAGGTCGCCGAACCACTGGTGGCCGATCTCGTGGATCGTGAGCTTCAGGTCTTCGGAGATCGTCGGAGCGGTGCTCCCGATCTCCCCCTGGAAGCTGATGCCGAGGTTCTCGATGCCCCCGCCGAACTCCGGCACGAGCACCACCGCGTACTTCTCGAAGGGATAGGGCACGAGCAGCTCCTCGAAGAGGCCGATCGAGCGGACCATCTCGTCGAGCAGGCGGCCGTAGTCGCCCGGGACGCCGCGCCGGTGCCAGACCGAGACGGGGAGGCTCCCCTTCATCGCGCGCTCTTCCTCGAAGTCGCCGATGGCGAAGGCCATGAGATAGATTGGCACCGTGTAGTCCGTCGCGTACTTCATGCGACGGCCGGACGCGCCCTGCTCGTCGGAGACGAGCGTGCCGTTCGCGATCATCGTCTCATGCGCGTCCATCGCGAGGTCGATGGAGAAGACGGCGCGGTCCTCGGGCGTGTTGTGGCACGGCATCCAGAGCGCGGCGTTGAGCGGCTCCGAGATCGTGTAGACCGCGCGCGACGCGGCGGGGTCCCCCCGGCGGGCGGGGATCGCGCGGAGCGCCTCGCCCTCGGCGGCCTCATAGTCGATCTCGAGCGTGATCGCCTGGTCCGCCGCGACGCCGGGCACGCGCGAGAGGTCGACGCGGAGCGCCCCGAGCTCGGCGTCGACCGCGTAGGGCAGGTCGGCGCCCCCGGCCAGCCGGACCGCCTCGACCTCGGCCACCGCGCTGTCGAGGCGCAGAGAGCGCAGGCCGTCGTCGCCTGGCAGGAGCGTCATCGCGACCGTCGCGACGAGCCGCCCCCGGCTCCAGTCGAACTCTCCCGTCACCTCGTAGCGCTGGACGTCGATCGCCGCGCCTGCCGGCGGCTCGGTGTCGGGCGGCGGAGGGTCGGGCGTGGGCTGCTGCGTGTCGTCGGGCGGCGATTGCCCTGGAGCGACGGGATCGACGCCGGAGCACGCGGCCGCGAGCGACGCCAGGAGGACGGCGGCGAGCCGCGCCCCCCGGCGGACAAGGGATCTGGCAAGGTCCATTCGAACACCTCGATGGAGGAAGAAGAAGCCGTGGACCTCCGTTCATTGGCTCCCCTCCCCGCCGATTTCGTGCTCCTGGCACGGAGAGCGCCGATCGAGCGCGCGGCGCGCCGCGCTTGGAGGCTCGTGGCCCCTGGATCGAGGCGCTGACCCGAGGGGACGTGCAAGGAGCGAGCAACCCATGTAGAAGAGAATGACCGTGAGAACGTCGTTTTCGCCCTCCTGGAGCTGGCCCGGTCCGCTCGCGATGTCCATTGCGCTGCTCGTCGCCTGCGGCGACGCCGCGGAGGAGCCCCGGCCGGACGGCAGCAGCGTGGGCAGCGCAGGCGCCGGCGGCGACGCAGGGGCCGCCGGCTCCGGCGGTCTGGGCGGCGCGGGCGGTGGGACCGGCGCCGGCGGCGCCGGCGGGGAGGAGCCGCCGCCGCCCGATCCTGCAGCGCCGCTCTTCGCCGGAACGAGCATCCCGCGGTTCGAGATCGCGCTGTCGCAGGTGTCGATCGATCGGCTCAGCGCCGCGCCCGACGACTACGTCCCCGGGGAGCTCACGGTGACCCTGGACGGCGAGGTGATCGAGCTCGCCGACATCGGCGTGCGGCTCAAGGGCGTCCACGGCTCGTTCCGGACCCTGGACGAAAAGGCCGCATTCCTGCTGAAATTCGACGAGTTCACCGACGACCAGACCCTGCTCGGGGTGGAGAAGCTCGCGCTCAACAACATGGTCCAGGACCAGAGCATGATCCACGAGCGCCTGGCCTACGCGCTGTTCCGCGCGATGGACGTGCCCGCGCCGCGCTCGGCCCACGCGACGGTGTGGGTGAACGGCTCGCTCTACGGCCTGTATGCGACCGTCGAAGCAGCGGATAACCGTCGCTTCCTCGATCGATGGTTCGGTGGCCACAAGGGCAGCCTGTACGAGGGGGCTTATGGGAGCGATCTCGAGCGCTCGAGCGTCGGGACCTTCGACCAGGACAACGGCGACGACGTCGGGTTCGCCGATCTGGTCGAGCTCGTGGAGGCGCTCGACGAGATGGAGAGCCCGGACACGTTCCTCGCCGAGGCGTCGCAGCGCATCGACATGGAGCGCTACCTCGCGTTCGCGGCCGCGGAGACCTACATCGGCCACTGGGACGGCTATGCTTGGTTTCGCAACAACTACTTCATCGCGCGGCGCCCGGACGACGGCCGCTGGACCTTCTTGCCGTGGGGCGTCGACCAGACCTTCGTGGACCCTCTTTATCCCTTCGGCGGCGATGCCCGACTCCAGCGGATGTGCACCGCCTCGCCGCCGTGCCTGCAGGCGCTCGCCGCGGCGTTCGAGCGCGTGCTCGAGCGCGCGTCGGCGCTCGACCTCGTGAGCGACGCCGAGGCGGCGCGCGACCTCATCTGGGCCGACGTGCTCGCGGATCCGCGCCGGGAGGTGAGCGCCGATGTCGTCGCCGCGCAGATCGACGCCACCATCGCCTTCCTGAACGACCGTCCCGCCGGCGTGCGGGCGTCGCTCGCCTGCGCGGACCCCTCGGGGCTCGACGCGGACGGCGACCTCTGGTCCGGCTGCGGGGAAGACTGCGACGACGGCGATGCCTCGGTGTACCCGGGCGCCCCCGAGCTGTGCGATCTGATCGACAACAACTGCGATGGGCGCGTGGACGACGACCCGTCGTGCCCGCATTGCGCCCTGCAGGCGCTCCCGGAGGGCGGCGCCCTGGCGCTCTGCTTCGCGCCCGCGACATGGGCGGACGCGGAGCTCGACTGCATCGCGCAGGGCGGGCACCTCGCGTCCATTCACGACGCGGAGACGCAGGATCTCGTGGTCTCGAGCGCCGCCGCGGTCCAGCCGGGCGACTACTGGATCGGGCTCACCGACGCGGCGTCCGAGGGAGACTTCGCGTGGACCGACGGAACGCCGTACGACGACGAGCGCTGGGCCCGCGGCGAGCCGAACAACGCCGGCGACGGAGAGCACTGCGTGGAGCTGGCGAGCTGGGCCAGCGGACAGTGGAACGACATGCCCTGCGACGCCGAGCTGTCCTACGTGTGCAAGCTGCCCTGACGAGGACCGCCGGCGCAGGGCGACGGCCTCGCCCGTTCAGTTGCGCCACCTCGCCGGTCCAGCCCAGATTCACGGCCCATGTGGCGACGCTCCCCGCCCGTATCAGGCGAGCCAGCGGCCGGCACCGTCGACGACATCGATCTGTCGATAGGCGACAGCTGCCCGTCTGACTGCCATGCGATCCCCCGGCGTTACGGCGGGGCCGTCCTGGCGGGCATCGCGGCCGTCGGGATGACGGCCCTCGTCTGGCCGAACATCGATCTCCGGAACGGCTATTTTCTTCTGCCGCTCATCGCCATCGTCTTCGTGTCCGTCCGCGCCGGCTTCGGGCCCGCCATCGCGACCGGGATCATCGGAGGGATCGGGGGCGCGTACCTCGTCCTGGAGCCTCGCGGCTCCTTCGCCATCGACTCGAGAGCCGATGTGCTCGTGCTCTCGCTGTACGGCGTCGTCGGGCTCGCCACCGGCGCGATGGGCGCCGCCGTGCGGTCGACCCACGTGCGCACGGGGGCGCTGGCGGCCCAGCACGCGGCGCTGCACGAGCAGGCGAGGCGCCGGGCAGCTCAGCAGACGGCGGTCGCCGCCCTCGGGCAGCAGGCGCTCGCGGGCGCCGCGATCGACGACCTCCTGGAAACCGCCGCCCGGCAGACGGCGGCGGCGCTCGGGACCGAGAAGGGGATCGTCCTCGAGACGCGGCCCGACGGCGTCACGGTCGTGCCACGCGCGGCCGTGGGCCTCTGCCCGAGCGTCGCCGGGGCCGAGGGGGTCGACGCCGGGCCCGGGACCCAGGCCGGCCACACGCTCTCGCGCGTGGAGCCGGTCGTGTTCGACGACCTGCCCGCCGACCGGCGGTTCCGGCCTGCCCCCTGCCTCCTCGCGCAGGGCATCACGAGCGGGATGAGCGTGAGGATCCACGGCTTCGGCGCCCTCTGCGCGTGCACGGCGCGCAGGCGGAGGTTCACGGCGGACGACGCCCACTTCATCCGGGCGATCGCGAACGTGCTCGCCGGCGCGATCCTCCGCAACCGCGTCGAGGCGCAGCGCGCGCGGCTGTACCAGGACGCGGAGGACGCCATCAAGCGGCGCGACGAGTTCCTGGCGCTGGCGGCGCACGAGCTCAAGACGCCGCTCACGCCGCTGAGGCTCCTCGCGGGCAGCGTCCTGCGGGCCCTGCAGCGGAACGCGCCGGTGGAGGCGCTGCAGGAGAAGACGGCGGTCATCCTCCGGCAGGTCGATCGGCTCTCGGAGCTCGTGGACGAGCTGCTCGACGTCTCGCGCCTCACCGCGGGGCGCCTCGGTCTGCAGATCGAGGAGGTCGATCTGGCGGCGGTGGTGCGCGACGTGGCGTGGCGCTTCCGAGACTCGCTCTCGCGCGCGGGCTACGATCTGCGCGTCGCCGCGGACGAGCCGGTCAGCGGGCGGTGGGACCGGACGCGCGTCGACCAGATCGTCACGAACCTCCTGTCCAACGCCGCGAAGTACGGCGCGGGCAAGCCCATCGACGTCGAGGTCGCGGGGGACGACCGGACGGCGCGCCTCGTGGTGCGGGACCAGGGCATCGGCATCGCGCCGCAGGATCACGTCCGCATCTTCGAGCGGTTCGAGCGCGCCGCGGATCACGCGTCGTACAGCGGGCTCGGGCTCGGGCTCTGGATCGTGCGCCACGTCCTCGCGGCGCTCGGCGGCACCATCCGGGTCGAGAGCGAGCTCGGCGCGGGCACGACGTTCATCGTCGAGCTGCCGCGGCGCGCGGCCGGCGAGGACGGCGCGGGGGCCGCTCGCCCGTGAGCCGCGCGCCGCCCTCGCCCCCCACGGGCTACGCAAGCCGGCCCGAGCCGGACGCCCTCACCGCAGCTCGGGCTCGGGTGAGCCCGGCGGTCGACCCCGGCTGACGCCGGCGCCCCGGCCGCCATTGCGCGCTCCGCGCGGGTGCTAGGGTGGCGCCCATGTCGAACGTGCTCCGAGCGGCGCTCCTGAGCCTCTTCGGCAGCCTCGCCCTCGGCTGTGCCTCCCCGGGCGCGCCCGCCCCGGGCCCGCCCGCCAGGGCGGCGGCGCCCTCGCCGCCCGCCGATCTCGTGATCACGGCCGGCGTCGTCCGGACGATGGACCCGAGGAGCCCGCGCGCCGAGGCGGTCGCCGTGCGCGGCGAGCGGATCGCCTTCGTGGGCAGCGCGGCCGGCGCGAAGGCGTTCGTCGGGCCGGCGACGCGCGTCGTGGAGCTGCCGGGGCGCGCGATCGTGCCCGGGCTCGTCGACGGGCACGCGCACCTCTACGGGCTCGGCGTCGCGCTGGAGACGCCGAGCGTGCGCGGCGCGAGGAGCGCGGAGGAGGCGGCGGCGGTCGTGGCCGAGGCGGCGAAGACCCGGCCGAGGGGCGAGTGGATCACCGGGCGCGGCTGGGACCAGAACCTCTGGCCGGGCGCGGCGTTCCCCACGCACGCCCCGCTGGACGCCGCGGCGCCGGAGCACCCGGTGGCGTTGCGCCGCGTCGACGGGCACGCGCTCTGGGCGAACGCGGCGGCGATGCGCGCGGCCGGGGTCGGCAGGGGCACGCACGATCCGCCGGGCGGGCGCATCCTGCGCGGCGCGGCGGGCGAGCCGACGGGCGTCTTCATCGACGGCGCGATGGCCCTCGTCGAAGCCAAGATCCCGGCCGATCCGCCCGCCGTGCGCGAGCGGCGCATCCTGCGCGCCGCCGAGGAGGCGCTCTCGTCCGGGCTCACGGGCGTGCACGAGATGGGCGTCGACGACGAGACCGTGGCGGTCTACCGCGCGCTCGCCGCCGCCGGGCGGCTGCCGATCCGCGTGTATGCCTACCTCGCGGGCGCGGGGCGGCTCCAGGGGCTGAGGGAGCGCGCGCCCGACGCGGACGCGACGGGCACGGCGATGTTCGTGCTGCGCGGGGTCAAGCTCTTCGCCGACGGCGCGCTCGGCTCGCGCGGCGCGGCGCTCCTCGAGCCGTACGCGGACGAGCCCTCGACGAGCGGCCTCCTGCTGATGGATCGCGAGGCGCTCGCGCGGGCGGCGCGGCTCGTCGCCGACGCGGGCTTCCAGCTCGCGGTGCACGCGATCGGCGACCGCGCCAACCGCGCCGTGCTCGACGCGTTCGAGGCGCTCGGCCCGGGGCGGGCCGCGGCGCTGCGGTTCCGGGTCGAGCACGCGCAGATCGTCTCGCCCGACGATCTGCCGCGCTTCGCGGCGCTCGGCGTGATCGCGTCGATGCAGCCGACCCACGCGACGAGCGACATGCCGTGGGCGCCCGCGCGGCTCGGCGCCCACCGCCTGAAGGGCGCGTACGCATGGAGATCGTTGCTGGCGTCGGGCGCGCGCGTCGTGTTCGGCTCGGATTTCCCGGTGGAGGAGCCCTCGCCGCTGCTCGGCCTCTACGCGGCCGTGACCCGGCAGGATCTCTCGGGACAGCCCCCGGGCGGGTGGATGCCCGAGGAGCGGCTCGACCTCGACGAGGCGCTCCTGGCCTTCACCGCGGCGCCCGCGTACGCGGCCTGGGCCGAGGGCCAGAGGGGGCGGATCGCGCCTGGCTACGTGGCCGATCTGACGGTCCTCGGCCGGGATCTCTCGCCCGATCGCTCGCTCGTCGACACGCCGATCGAGATGGTGGTCGTGGGCGGCCGCGTGGCGCGCGCGCCGCGCGATCGGCGCGCGCCATGAGGGCGGCGCACGGACGCGGAGCGCGCCGCGGCCCCGCTGGCGGGGCGCCCAGGCGCGCCGTTGCGGCCCGCGACGGCGCTCGCCTACGCTCGCGCGAGAGGGAACCTGCGGGATGATCCAAGCCATCCTCTTCGATCTGGACAACTGCCTGAGCGCAGCGGACGAGGTGGGGAGAGAGCTCCTCGATCCGGTCTTCGCGGCGATCCGGCGGGCGAACCGGGGCAAGCTCTCCGAGGAGGCGCTCGAACAGGCATTCTCCGACTGCTGGCGCCACGCGCTGGATTTCGTCGCCCGGGAGCACGGCTTCTCCGCGGAGATGCTCGCGGCCGGCTGGGAGGCGTGCGCCCGGCTGGAGGTGAGGGCGCCGATGCGCGGCTACCCCGACCTCGGCGCGCTCGCGGAGCTGCCCGCCCTGCGCTTCCTGGTGACGTCCGGCTTTCGACGGCTCCAGGAGAGCAAGATCAGGGCGCTCGGGATCGAGCGGCTCTTCGCGGGGATCCACGTCGACGCGATCGACGAGCCGGGCAGGAAGGGGAAGCAGGGGATCTTCGAGGAGATCTTGCGGGCTCACCGCCTCGACCCTAGGGAGGCGCTCGTGGTCGGCGACAACCTGGAGTCGGAGATCGAGGCCGGAAACCGGCTCGGGATCAGGACGGCGCAGATCCTGCGGCCGGGCGTGCCTCGCGGCGAGGGCGCGACGTACACCGTTCACGGCCTGGACGAGCTGAAGGCGCTCGTGGCGCGCGAGGACGGAGGGCGAGCCCCGTGAAGCGCGAGCGGGCTCTCCAGCGCATACGAGCGTAGGAGCGGGCGCATGATCGCACGTTACCAGATCGTCCGCGGGCGCCGCCGCGACGGCGATCCGTTGCCAGAGGGCAAACGGTACGATACGCGCAAACACACGCAGCACGTCCTGCGGCCCACCCAGGAGATCGTCGAAGCGTTCCTGTCCGACCCCTCGCAAGCGGGCTTCGAGCGGTTTCGCGCCGCCTACATCGCGGTGCTCGACGAGCGGTTTGCGGAGGAAGCGTGGCGCTTCGACGCGCTGGCGCAGGAGGCCCGGCAGGGCGACGTCTTCCTCGGCTGCAACTGCCCCACGGCGCGCCAACCCGACGTCCGGCGCTGTCACACGTGGCTGTCTCTGGAGTACCTCGCCCGCAAGTACCCGGACCTGGACGTGAGGTTCGGCGCGCGGTGAGGGGTCATCCGGCGCGGTTCAGCGCCGCAGCCGAGAGCAGCAGTCGTCGGCCTCGGGCGCGGTGAGCGCGGGCCGCGCGCCGCTCGAATCGGACAGATCCTCCTGCTCGTCGGGGTAGCGGATGCGCTCGTCGCCGGCCTTGGCGCCCTGCCCGGTGTTGCGCCCCTTGGGCTCTTCCCAGTCCTCCTGGCGCCCGAGCGCGGTCAGGTCGAGGAAGTAATACGAGCCGCCCGTCGACTCCGTACCGCGCCCGTAGGTCGAGTAGGTGTGGTACACGCGCTCGCCGTCGCGCAGGAAGCAGCTCAGCCCGTGCAGGTCGAAGGGCTGCTTGCCGCCCAGATAGAAAGCGGAGCCCGCCTGCTCGTGCTCGGCGGGCGTACGGTAGTTGTATTCCACCGGCGCGACCGACTCGTCCAGCGTGACGTGATAGTCGTAGTTGAAGCGGCTGCCTTCCGACGAGTACCAGGGCACCGGCCAGCCCATGCGCGCCTTGAACGGCGCGATCTTCTCCCACGGGGCGCGCGAGATGAACGCGAACGTCGTGTCGACCGCGTGCCAGTGCCGCAGGTGGCCCTTCGAGATCTGATCGGCGAAGCCCGAGCAGCTCGGGCAGCCGCGGTCCTTGGGTTTGCCGTCCTCGAACAGCCACATGAAGTGATACACGATGAGCTGCCGCCGGCCCTCGAACAGATCGAGCAGGCGCAGCCTCCCGTGCTGTCCCGAGAGCTCGTACGGCTCGGTCACCTCGACCATCGGCAGGCGCCTGCGATCCGCGTTGAGCTTGTCGCGCGCTCGCGTCAGCTCCTTCTCGCGGGTCAGCAGCGCCTTGCGCTCCTCCAGCCACTCGGCGCGCGAGACGACGCGCGGTAGTTCGATCCGGGTCATGGGTACGTCTCCAGGGTCATCGGGGATGGGCCTCGCCCGGTGCGGGCGCTGCCGGGGGACGGGTTCTGGGGATGGACTGCCGGAGCGCGCGGATCTCATCGGCGCATTCGTCGAAAATGCGTCGATGGGTCGCCATCGCGCATATGGCATGCCGATTGCGTGTCGCGCCGATGCGAGCCGTTCCGGTGAAAATCCGGGCTAGCTCGCCGCGCCTGATCTGGGCTAGGGTGCGAAGGATGGAGCTCGCCCGCGAGCCGACCCTACCCCTGTCCGGGGTGTTCGTCGTGCTCGCGCTGAGCGCGCCGCCCAGCGACCTGGGCCCGTGACAGCGGCCCTTGGAGTCTCGACCATGAACGAACTCTCCGACTACCAAAGCGCGAGGCGCCGTCCGGGCCCTCGCTCCTGGCCCGGCGCCGATCGCGTGTCCCGGCGCCCCGCGGGCCTCGGGCCTCGGCTCGCCCTTGCCTTGCTCGTGGGCGTGAGCCTCGGCTCGGCGGCCTGCGGCGGCGTCACCGCGTTCGAAGGGGGGCGGGCGTTCACCATCGCGGGCACGCCGCCCCCGCCCCCGCCCCCGCCTCCGCCCGAGAAGAAGCGCGTGGAGGTGACGGCGAAGCAGATCGTCATCAACGAGAAGATCCTCTTCGAGCACGACAAGGCGGTGATCCGGACGGAGTCGCACAGCCTGCTCAACGAGGTCGTGGACACGATCAAGAAGCACTCGCACATCAAGAAGATCGCCATCGAGGGGCACGCGAGCTCCGATGGCGCGGACGAGCACAACCTGAAGCTCTCGGATCGCCGCGCGAAGGCGGTGATGGAGTACCTCGTCCAGCACGGGATCCCTCAGGGGATGCTCACCGCCAAGGGCTTCGGCGAGACAAAGCCCATCGCGGACAACGAGACGGAGGAGGGGCGTGAGAAGAACCGCCGGGTCGAGTTCAACATCGTCGAGCAGGACACCGCGAAGGTCGCGGCGGAGGGGCAGTAGATGATGACCCGGGGTCGATCCACGAACGCTGCTCCCGGCAAGGAGGCGCGCATGAAGCATTGGCTCTTCGGTGTTTTCGTTTTGGCCTCGTCGGGCGCGTCCACGGGCTGCTCCTTCGCGCTGCGGAGCCCGGAGATGTACCGGGACGACACGGCCGCGCTGCTCGCGACGAGAGAGGAGCAGATCCGGGCGTGCTACGACGCGGAGCTCGCCCGGAATCCCGGCGCGGAGGGCAAGGTCACCGTCAGCTTCCTCGTGCTCGAGGACAGCGGCCGGCTCGTGGACATCGCCGTCGACCCGGAGGGCACCACCGCCTCGAAGGAGGTGACGAGCTGCGTCGTCGACTCGATCGATGGGCTCGTCCTGACGCCGGCGGATGAGAACAAGGGCAAGGGGAAGTTCGTCTGGGAGTTCACGCCCCGGGCGCCCAAGGCGTAGCGCGGTTTTCAGTACAGCGCCCTCCGTCTCTCGCCTCCGGCTTCCGCCCTCCGCCCTCCGCCCTCCGCCATCCGCCCTCCGCCATCCCTCTTCCCTCTTCCGTCATCTGCGCGACGTCGGCTGTAGCCATCGACCCGAGCCGAGATCACGACGCCGGGACCACGGGCCTCGCTCGGGCGTCCGCGAGGGGCTGGAGGCGACGCCGGACATGGTCTAGCCTGGCGAGTCGTCGCTCGACCAACCGCCGCACCACCGCGGCGCCGAGGGCCGCACCAGCGCCCCGACGGCCGCCCGCGAAGAGGTCCTCCCATGCGCGTCGCCCTGATCTCCGACATTCACGGCAATGAAGTGGCGCTCAGGGCCGTGCTGGCCAGCATCCAGGCGGCCGGCGTCGATCAGGTGATCTGCCTCGGGGACGTCGCGACGCTGGGGCCGCGACCCCGGGCCATCCTGGACATGCTGCGGGAGCTCGGGTGTCCGTGCATCCTCGGCAACCACGATGAGTTCATGCTGGATCCGGGGCTGATCCGCACCTACACCGAGGCGCCCATCGTGATCGACGCGGTGGACTGGTGCCGTGATCAGCTGTCCGCGGACGACCTCGACTTCCTGCGCACGTTCCAGGCGCGCCTCACGATCCCGCTCGACGACCGCGCGACGCTCCTCCTGTTTCACGGCTCGCCCCGGTCCCACATGGAGGATCTCCTCTCGAGCACGCCGGCCGAGGAGCTGGATCGCCGCCTCGACGGCCACGTGGCGACGGTGATGGCCGGGGGGCACACGCACCTCCAGATGCTCCGCCAGCACCGCGGCGCGCTCCTCGTGAACCCGGGGAGCGTCGGGCTCCCGTTCAAGGAGTACGCGAACGGCGGGCCGCCGACGCTGCTGCACCACGCCGAGTACGCGATCGTGGAGGCGCGCGGCGGCGAGGTGAGCGTCAGCCTGCACCGGGTGCCGGTCGACCGGGACGCCCTCCGCGCGGCCGTGAGCGCGTGGGACAACCCGATGCGCGGCGCGCTGCTCCAGCAATATGCCTGAGCGCGCGCGGCCCGAGGCGAGAGGGCGCCCTCGGGCGCCGAGGGGGCGGCAGGCGTCTTGCCAGGGGCGCGTGAGGCAAATACGCTGACGGCTCTCGACGGAGGGTTCTCGTGAGCTCAAGGCCGCGCATCTTCATGCTGGCGGCCGCCACGAAGATCGCGCCGGCCACGGAGCGGGCGGAGGCGAAGGGCCCTGCGCACGTCCTGGATCCGCGAGCGCTGGAGGGCGTCTGGTACAATCCGGAGTCCAGGAACACCTACTACATGAGATTTCACGGGGGCGAGCTCCGTGGCGTCTACTGCTATCGAGGCGATCTCAGCGGGCTCGCGGAGTATTACAATCTCAGGCTGGTCGGTGATGTGATCCTCGGCCGGTTCCGCTGGCTGAAGCGCCCGCGCACGGCGGGGTACGTCTACCTGAAGCTCGAATCGAAAGACCGCCTCGTCGGCGGCTGGTGCCTTCAAAGCTACGCGCCGCCAGAAGGGCTCGAGGCGCTCCCGCACCACCCTGAATACCTGGAGCAGATGACCTGGATCCGCCAGCTCCCCGCGCCGCCGCTGCCGGAGTGGGCCGAGCGCTACTTCGACGCGCTCGCCCACGGGTGAGCCGCCGGGCCAGTCCGTGTGATCTCGAGCGCCGGCCGCTGGGTCGCTGGGCGCGCCCGCGCTCGCATGTCGCGCCCAGCGACCCAGCGGCCTCGAGCGCGCAGCTGGACGCGACACGGCGAGTGAAGCGTGAGCACATCGCGCGGCGAGCTCCGGGCGGTCCCGGAGCCGCCGCCAACGTGGACGGTCGGCGAGATCCGACGCCGCGCCGACCGTCTGGCGCGCCGCGCCCTCGGATGACGCGGCGCCGGCGGGGCCGACAGCCCCGATCTGCGTGCGGCGGGGCGCGACGTTCTGGTAGCCTCGAGGGGGCGCGCCGGAGTGAGATGGAGTCCCGATGACGAAATACGAGCAGATCAAGCTGTCCTATGAGGCGTCGAAGGCGGCGATCGGCCAGGTCGCGGAGGAGCTCCTGCAGTGGATATACGAGCTGCGGGACCACATGGCCTGGCCGCGGGACAAGTGGGCGCTCAACCGGATCGCCGGCGACGTCCATACCAACGGGCTGCTGCAGCGGTTCGTCGTCGAGAATCATCCCGGCGTCGGCGAGGTGTTGAAGTGCCAGCTGTCGCTCACCGTCGACGAGGAGCTGCCGTTCACCGTCGACTTCTTCGCGGTGGGCAGGACCGACCGGGGCCTCCTCGTCGTCCTCGTCGGCGGCGAGCAGATCACCGTCAGCAAGGCCGCCCCCGAGCCGTTCTTCGAGAAGGCCGTGGAGCACATCCGGCAGCAGGCGAGGCGCGTGGCAAAGACGCGCCGCGTGGGGGCCGTCGCCGGCACCCCCCACCGGCCGGCCTAGCCCCAGGCGCGGGGCGCCCAGGCGAGCGCCGCCGCGGCGGAGCAACTGGCAGCGCCCCTATCCAGAGGCCTCCGTGGCGGCGCCAGGAAGAGGTTCCACGGCGGCGTCACCCCGGGGAGCAGCTTCGAGCGAGCGGGCGCGTCCAGACTTCACCGACGAAACCCGCCCCGGCCAAAACGAAAGCCGAAGCCCCTCGAAGCCTGCGCAAACTCACGATATCTCGTCAGGAAGCCCCTGGCCCAGCTCCTGCTTCTACAGGACAGCGAGCGCCTGAGGGACGGTTTTCCCCCCCCAACCGTCGGACAGGCGCTCTTTTTTTTTGTGCGCGTTGCGGCCTCGGTACCGCCGCGCGCGAGTGCGGTGCCGGAGCGCCGCGTCCCGGGCAGAGGGCAGGCCTCCGCGCCGCCTCCGGGCTCCACGGAGGCACGCGCGCAGGCGGCGCACCACCTCGCGCGGCGCCGAGGGCCTGTCGTTGACCACGACGCCCGTCACCACCTGCCGCCCGCCCACGCGCTGGACGCGGCCCTTCTCCGGGTGGATGGCGAAGCCCTCCTCCGTGACGATGTGACGGACGCGGGCGAGCAACATCGCGCGGCGCTCATTCGCGCCCGGATGCTACCCAGGCGGCTCCGAGCCGGTCATGCGGCGGCGCCTGATGACGCGATGAAGGGCCGCCGCCCAGACGGCCATCAGCGCCGCCAGAGCACCCGTCGGGGCGGTTCGGCCGGCCACTCCGCAGGCGCAGCCGCCGCCATCGCCTTCTTCGCCATCGCCGTTCCATGGGTTGGAGCCGCCGCTGGACGCGGATGATCCCGCGCCGCTACCGGCGCCAGCGGCCACGCACGTACAACCGTTCGGCTGGTCGGGAGGGACGCATCCCGTGGGGCAGCTCCCGGAACCGTCGCCGTCGCATTCTTCGGGAGCCTCGATCTCGCCATTACCGCACCGGCTCGTGGCCTCGCACGACTGACCCGGGCAGGAGCAGGTCTCGGAGCAGCCCCGGAAGCTGTTCCACATGCACTCGCCCATCTCTCGTTCACGATTGCCCCCGTCCTTGTTGCTCCCATCGAGCTCGGGCACCCTCCCCGAGCCGGAGACACAATCTCCGCTCCCGTCAGGACCGTAGTCGGAGCCGTACCGGCCCCCGACGGGCGCGCAGGGATCCGGCTGTGTCAAGGCGCCGTGGTTGACCCAGCGATCCGCATAGGAGAGTATAGCGTCCTTGTTGATCGGCCACGCCGCCGCGAGCGCGGGCATGAGCCGCATGAGCAGCGCCGAGTATTTCGTCGGTTTGGCCGTGTTGTCTTGATACCATCCGCCAGGCTCGAAGCCGCCGTCGATGTACCCATAGGGGTCTCGGATCGTCCGGGTCGATCGATCGGAGAAGTCGTTCCAGTACTCCTCCTCCGTACCGACGGGCTGCCCCCACAGGGCAATGCCATTCTTGCCGGCGTAATAGCTGGCCGTTTCGAAGAACCGGTCCGCGTCGACGGCCGAGAGATCGGCCAGCATCGCCGGGTCGGCCAGCATCGTGGCCGCGAAACCATAGGCGAAGAGCTTGCCGCCGCCATTGCCGCCGCCGCCTCGGAACAGGCTGGCGCCCATCTTGTCAACGCCCCATATATCGATGCCGTGCTGCACGTAGCCGACGAGCACGGGGAATTTGGCGGCGAGATCCTCCTCGGGCGTGCAGGGCGGTGCGCCGCAGACGTCGGCGAGGTGCAGCCATGCGTAGACGTCGGTGTCGCGCGCCCAGATGTCGGTCGACCACGGCCTGCCGTCGGGGAGCGCGTCCTCCGGCGGCATCAGGTCGCACGTGACCGAATCGCTCGTGTAATCGAGGCGAAGGTGACGCGTCCACGCCAGGGCCGTCTCGAGCGAGGGTGTGTCGGCACACGCAGCCTGCAGACGGGACAAGAGCTGCGTCTGCAGCTTGGAGGTCGAGAGCACGGGCTTGTTCGTGCCCACGAAAGGAGGACGAAAGCTCGTGCTCGGGTCGGCGGGCGGCGCGTCGATCACCGTGACCACCGCCGCAAAACGCCCGCACGACTTCTCACCGCCGCCGTCGCAATCGCCCGACGGGTTGTCGGACACGTACTTCACGACGGAGCTGCCGGGCGGCACGGCGTACGGCAGGGTGATGGGCGGTGCATAGTCGTCGAGTCGGTCGTCCCACCGCTGCGGCCCGTCGGGGGAAGGGTTCACATCCACGCCGTGACGGCCGCCGGCCGCCTCGGGCGTGATGGTCGTGACTCTAGCAACGCCGTCCTCGCTCACGACGAAGTACTCGCCCGTCGCATACTGGCCGCAGGCGTAGGCCTCGTCGAAGCGGAACGTGATATCGTTGCTCGGCCCCGATGGCGCCTCGTAGCGCAGGCAGGGGCCGCTCGAATCGGACGTAATGGTGCTCGGGATCCCTGAACAACCGCAGTCCGCCCTGGCCTGTGCGTCAAGGAAGACGACCGCCGCCGAAGCAGCGAGCGCGACGGTCAGCAGGTTGAGCTTCATCGTGTACACGACCTAACACGGCGGACGCGGCGCCGCGCCCCGCGGCGGTCACGGCGAGACGCAGGGCACGCCCGGCGCGGCGTCCGGCGAGAGCAGCGGCGGCAACCACCGCCGCAGCACCAGGGGCACCATCGCGTCGTGCGGCATGGGCTCGGTCGGCTGGAGGTGCTCCAGCTCGCGGAGCACGCCGGGCGCGGCAGGGTGCGCCTCGACGCCGCGCTGGAAGGCGCGGCGGAAGTCGGCGATGGGGCGCTTCGCCCAGCTCATCGTCTGCCACGACACGACCACGTGCGTGGCCGGAGGCGACTGCGCCAGCGGGAGCGCGATGTCGACGTCCATGCACGTGTCGATCACGAGCGCCGCGTGCACGGGGATGGACGCGCGCAGGGTGGTCGCGACGCCGCCCTCCCGGTTGCAACCGCCGCCGGAGTGGCCCGCGACGATGACGCGCGTGCGGTCGATCGTTGCGACGCCGCGCAGCCGGGCGGCGGTGGCGTCGAGGAACGCGTCCAGGTCGAAGGCAGGCCAGCTCGTCCGCGCCACGGCCACCGCCGCCGGGAGCACGGCGCTCGGCGCCGCGACGAGGATCGGCGGGATCTGGCCCGCCTCCATGAGCTGCGCCGCGATCCAGCGGACGTCGCCCTCCTGGCCGCCGCCCATCCAGCGGTATTTGATCTGCGCGGCGTTGATGCCGTGCAGGAACACGAGGAGCGGCAGCGGCCGCGCGGCCTCGGCCGCCGCCAGACGGTGCACGAACGCGCGGCCCAGCCAGCGCTGCTCCGGCGGCACCGCGCCCGCAGGAGCCCCGGCCTGCGCTGCGGCCTGCTCGGCCGCGCCGCTCGCCGGCGGGCGCTCGTAGTCGTAGCTCGCGCCGTCGAGCGGCCCCGCGCGCAGCCCCGGCGCCGCCGTCGCGGCGGCCACCGGCGCGGGCCTCGGCTGCGCGCCCGCGCGCACCGGGGAGGACGCGGCCGCGAGCCCGGCCGCGAGCGCGAGCGCCGCCCGCAGCGCGACTGCGCGCCCGCGGCGCCCGGCGGCCGTCACGGCCGCTCCTGCGCCGGCGCGTCGCGGCCCGCGTCGAGCCCCGACCCCTGCCCCGCCGCGGGCGAGGCGCTCGCGTCCCGCGGGATCGTGCGCTTCCGCTCGAAGGCGCGCGTCGGGTCGACCACCTTCACGTCGCCGAAGCGGCTCAGCATCGGGCCGATCACCTGCGCGTCGCCCACCGCGACGACCACGGCGTGCGCCGACCGCACGTGGTCGGCCGCGACCTTGCCGGCCAGGGCCGGCGTGATGTCCCGGAGCTCCTTGCGGTAGCCGTCGTGGTGGTCGTCCGGCAGATCGAGCACCGAGAGCCGCGCGATCTCGTCCGCGAGCCCCGCGGCCGCCTCGACGCCGAGCCCGAGCCCGCCCGCGAGCCGCCGCGCCGCCGCGTCGACCTCCTCCTGCGACGGCGCCGTGGTCGCGAGCCGCTCGATGTGCTCGAGCATCGCCTGCGCGGCGGCGCCCGCGCGCGCCGCCGGGACGCTCGCGTGGGCCAGCAGCGGGACCGGGCCGTGCGCGACGTCGAGCGTCGTCGCGGACGCCGCGCGCGCCGCGCCGCGCGGCTCGAGGAGGTCCTGCGAGAAGCGCCCCGAGGGGCCGCCGAGCACCTCGCTCGCGACCGCGAGCGCAGGCCACTCCGGGGCGCCGCGCTCGGGGCCGAGGACGCCGAGGAAGAGCTCGGCCTCCGCGCTCTTCGGGCGATCGACGACCGTGAGCTTGAGCGACCCCGGGGGCATGGGATCGGTGAACGAGAGCGCCGGCGGCTCGTCGGCCCTCCGGTCGGTGAACGCCTTCTCGACCGCGGCGCGCGCGGCCTCGGGCGTCGTGTCGCCCGCCACCACGACCACGGTGTTCTTCGGGACGTACCACGCCGTGTGGAACGCGCGGCAGTCGGCGGCGGTGATCTTCGCGAGCTCCGCCGCGGTCGCCCCGAACGAGGCGTACGGGTGCAGCTCGGTCGGGAGCGCGTAGAGGTCGCGGAAGAGGATCATCATCGCGCCCCAGCGGCCGTCCGCGTGCGCGCGGTCCCGCGCCGCCTCGGCCGCGCGGGCCTTCAGCTTGGCGAGCTCCGCGGCGTCGAGGCGCGGCCGCTGCACGAGAAGCCCGAGCAGCTCGATCGCCTCGGCGAGGCGATCGCTGGTCGTGCGCAGGCGGATCACCGTGGCGTCGAGGCCGGTGTCCACCGACACGGAGGCGCCGAGCGACTCGAGGCGCGCGAGCAGCTCGCGGCCGGGGAGGTGGCCGGCGCCGCCGCGCAGGAGGAGCTCGCCGGTGAGCGCGGCGAGCCCCGTGCGCTCGCCGTCGGCCGCGGACCCGCCGTGGACGACGACCCGGACCTCCACGAGCGGCAGCGCGCGGTTCACCGCCGTGGCGACGCTCAGGCCGCTCGGGAGCTCGGCCCACGCGATCGGGGGCATGCGCGCGGGCCGCGCGGGGCCGGACGGCGGGGGCTGCTCCCGGCGCGCGGCCTCGGGGGGCGGCGCCTCCGCCGCGCCCTTGGCCGGCGCGGCCGCCTGCGCGGGCGGGCGCGGGGGGCGCGCGGCGGGAGCGCAGCCGCACGCCACGGCCGCGGCGAGCGCCGCGGCCCAGGAGAGATAGGGGCGCGCCGTCCGTCGCGCGCGCCGTTCGCGTCGGTGGATTCCCTCGCTCATGCCGTCACTTCTTCCTGGGTTTCGCCGTCTTCGCCGGCTTCTTCTTCGGCGCGGGCCGGGCCGCCGCGCCGCGCGCCTTCGCCGGGCCCTTGGCCGGCGTGGCCTTGTCCTGGCCCTTGCCCGGCGCGGCCGGGGCCGCGGCCCGCGGCGCGCCGGCCGACGCGCGCGGCGGCGGGGCGGCTCCCGGCATCGCGGGCGGGTAGGTCTCCACGATGGTCCGGCGCGTCGGGCCGAGGTGGTCGCGCACGGCGCGCTGCACGTCCTCCCGGGTCACCGCGAAGCAGCGGGCGAGCTCCCCGTTCAGGCGGCTCGCGTCCCCGAAGAGGAGCTCGTGCTCGGCGAGCGCCCGCGCCCGCGCGCTCGCGCCCGCGAGGCCCGACACGAACGCCGACTGGAGCTGCCGGCGCGCCCGCGAGAGCTCGGCCGCCGGCGGCCCCGCCGTCGCGAGCGTCCGGAGCTCGCCCTCGATGAGCTTCTCGACGTCCCCGACGCGGGCGCCCTCGGCGAGCCGCACGTCGATGGAGAAGAGGTCGGGCCCGCGGTGGCGGTCCATCGCGACCCGCACCGACTGCGCGGCCGCCTTGTCCCCGACGAGGAGCGCCTCGAGGCGCGAGCTCTCGCCGCCGCCGAGCAGGAAGGCCGCGAGCGAGAGCGCGGGGTGATCCGGGTGCTCGAGCGGCGGCACGGCCCACCCGTAGAGGATGGCCGGCGCGCGGGCGGCGGCGTCCCTCACGACGCCGGTGCGCTGGCTCGTCTGCTCGGGGAACGGGACGTCCTTGAAGGGCGCGGCGGAGACCGCGGGGATGCCGTCGAAGTACCGGTGCACGAGCTCCATCGCCTCGCCGGCGTCGAAGCCGCCGGCGATCGCGAGCACCGCGCGGTTCGGCCCGTAGTGGGCGGCGTGGAAGTCGCGGGCCCAGGAGAGCTCGGCGCCGGCGAGGTCGTCCGCGCCGCCGAGCGCGGGGTGCTCGTGGGGCCAGTACCCCTGGAAGACGAGCTCGCGCAGCCGGGTGGCGCCCTGGCCGTAGGCGGCGCCGAGGATCGCGCCGCGGCGCTCCTGCGCGTCCCTGCGCTGCGCCTCGAAGGACTGCGCGCTCAGATCGAGCGACCTCATGCGATCGGCCTCGAGCCACAGGGCCAGCGCGAGCTCGTTCGCGGGCAGGGTCTCCGCGTAGATGGTGCGGTCGACCTCCGTCTCGGCGTGGAGCTCGCCGCCGCGCTCGGCGACGAGGCGCAGGTGCTCGCCGTCGGCCACGTTGCGGCTGCCGCGGGCCATCAATCCCATCACGAGGCGCGCGACGCCGCTCCTGCCGTTCGGCTCGTCGCGCGAGCCGGCGTCGTAGGTGACGGCCACCGCGACCGTGGGCGAGCTCTTGTCGGGGCTCATCACGACGCGCAGCCCGTTCTGGAGCGTGGCGCGCTCGACGGGGATCGCGAGCTCGATCGGCGCTTCCGAAGGCGGCGCCGCGGCGCCCTTCGGCGAGGCCGCGGCGGCGCGCGGCGGGCGCGCGGCGGCGGGCGCCGGCCTGTGGGCGGGCTTCGCCGCGGCGGCGGGCGCCGGCTTGTGGGCGGGCTTCGCCGCGGCGGCGGGCGCCGGCTTGTGGGCGGGCTTCGCCGCGGCGGCCGGCGCGGGCTTTCCGGACGGCGGCGCCGCGGCGGCGGGACACGGCGCGCCTGCGCTCAGCAGGCCGAGCGCCGCGAGCCCGGCCGTGAGGGCGCCGCGGAGCAGGGTTCGGCTCGCGGTCGTGGACACGGAAGGGCGATAGCACGTCGCCGGCCGGGCGCGGTCGCCGCGCGACGCGGCGACCGCGCTTCACGCTGCCGGCGGTCTCGCGTAGGCTCACGCCGCAGCTTCCGAGGTCGCGACCGCGCGCCGCCCCGCGCTCAGAGAGAACCGCCGATGCCCGACGCTCAAAACCTGATGAAAGCCATAGTCGGAACGCTCGTCTTCGTGGCCCTGGGGCTGGTCGTGTTCCTGCTGGCGTTCGTGCTGATCACGAAGCTGACCCCGTTCTCCATCCGCAAGGAGATCGAGGAGGACCAGAACACGGCGCTCGCGATCGTGATCGGCTCGGTGATCCTGGGCCTCGCCTGGATCATCTCCGCGGCCATCCACGGCTGACGCGCGGGTCTCGGCGTTGGCCACGGCCGGGCCCGACCTCCTCGGCGCGCTGCCGGCCGCGCCTCCCGCCGCGGCCCGCGGCGGCTTCCTGTGGGGCCGCGGCGTCGACCTCGCGGTCTTCGGCGGCTCCGCGGCGGTCGCGCTCGCCCTCGCGGCGCTCTCCTCGGGCGGCGCGCTCCCGGCCTGGGGCTTCCTGCTGTTCGTGGTCGGCGTCGACGTGGCCCACGTGCACACGACGCTCTTCCGCACCTACCTCGATCCCGAGGAGCTCCGCCGCCACCCCGCGCTCTACGCCGCCGTGCCGCTCGCCTGCTACGCCGCCGGCGTCGCGCTGCACTTCGCCTCCGAGCTCACGTTCTGGCGCGCGCTCGCCTACGCCGCCGTGATTCACTTCGTGCGCCAGCAGATCGGGTGGGTCGCGATCTACCGCGCGCTGGCGGGCGAGCGCTCGCGCGTCGATCGCCTCCTCGACGACGCCCTCGTCTACGCGGCGACCGGGTGGCCGCTCCTCTACTGGCATGCGCACCCGCCGCGCGCGTTCGCGTGGTTCGTGGACGGCGACTTCGTGAGCTCCCCGCGGCTCGCGGCCGCGGTAGGCCCGCTCGGCGCGGTGTACGCCGCGCTCGCCGTCGCGTACGTCGCCCGCGCGCTCCACCGGGCCTGCGTCGCCCGCGCGCCGGTGAACCTCGGCAAGCACGTGGTCGTGAGCACGACCGCGGCCACGTGGTACGTCGGCATCGTCGCCACGAACAGCGACTTCCAGTTCACGGTCGCGAACGTGATCGTCCACGGGGTGCCGTACATGGCGCTCGTGTTCGCGTACGCGCGGGAGCGCGCCCGCGAGGCGCCCCGCTCGCTGCTCGCGCGGGTCCTCGCCGGCGGGCTCCTCGCCTTCCTCGGGCTCGCGCTGGCGCTCGCGTTCGTCGAGGAGATGGTCTGGGATCGGCTGGTCTGGCACGACCGGCCGGAGCTCTTCGGCGGCGCCGTGGACGAGCCGCTGCTCGGCCCGCGCGCACGGGCGCTGCTCGTGCCGCTGCTCGCGCTCCCGCAGGCGACCCATTACGCGCTCGACGCGGTGATATGGCGCCGTCGCCACACGCGCCCCGCCCAGGCGCGCGCGCTCGGGTTCCGGTCCGGCTCCGTGGAGGGCGCGGGCGGCGGGGGCGAGCGCGGCGGGGGCAACGCGGGCAGCGGGGGCGGCGGCGCCGGCGAAAGCGGCGGCGCTGGCGGCGGCAGCGGGCACGGCGGCGCTGGCGGCGGCAGCGGGCACGGCGGCGCTGGCCAGAGCGGCGGCGCTGGCGGCGGCAGCGGGCGCGGCGGCGCCGGCCAAAGCGGCGCGGCGGGCGTCGTGTCGCTGCCGGCGAGCCGAGAAGCTTGACCCGCGGCGCAACTCCCGTAACCCTCGGCGCTTCGCATGGCTTCGCTCGCGGCGCCCGCGCTCCCGCCACGCCCCTTGCCCTCCGATGGGGCGTGGAGCCGGAGCCGCCTCGCGCAGCCCGGGACCATGGATCCGGAGAAGATCCGAAGATGCTGACACCATGCAATGCGTGCGCGGCATGCGCCTGCTATCGCTTCGACATGCTCGCGCAGCCTGGGAGAGGTGACAGAAATGAGTGAACCACGGCCAACCGACGGGCCCGGCGCGACGCGCCTGACGCCGATTCCCCCGAATCCGCGCGCCCCCGTCCTCCTGGTCGACGACGACGCCGAGCTCCGCGAGATGCTCCGCGAGATGCTCGAAGCCTCGGGCTACGATGTCTACTGCGCCAGCAACGGCAGGGAGGCGCTCGATCTGCTGCACGAGGCAGATCCGCCGCCCGGGCTCATCCTGCTCGATTTGATGATGCCGGTGATGACCGGCGAGGAGATGCTCGCCGCGTTGAAGCAGGTGCACGCGCTCGCGGCCATCCCGGTGACCATCGTCTCCGGCCACGACGGCCCGCCCGAGGGCACGGCCTACCTGAAGAAGCCCGTCGACTTCGGGGCGCTGCTCGCCATCGTCCAGAAGACCTGCGGCTAGCCCGCGCGGCAGCCGAGCGCACCCAGCAGCCGAACGCCCACAGCCGAGCGCACGCGGCAGTCACGCCCTCGCAGCAGCCGAGCGCACGCGGCGGCGCGCTTCCCTCGCGACAGCCGAGCTCGCACGGTGGCACGCCTCCCTCGCAGCAGCCGAGCTCGCGCGGCGCCGTGCTCCTCCCGCGCGGCGGTCGAGCTCGACGCCGCGCCCGCGCGCGCCTCAGGCGGCCCGTGAAGCGTCGCCGTGCAGGAGGGGCGCGACGCAGACCCGATCGCCGAGCAGCGCGGCATCGGCGCCGTCCCGCTCGCCGCGCAGCGCGGGCGACGCCGGCGACCGCGGGCTCATCGCCGCGAAGGCCAGGAGGCCCACCACGGTCAGCAGCAGCGCGAGCGCGAACGCCGCTGCGAGGAACAAGATGCCGAGCGACGCGCGGTCCGTTCCGCCTTCGCCCGCGCCCTGCTCCGGGTCCTCGTCGCGTCGCTCCGGCTCATCCACGCTTCAGCCTCCAGTCGGTGGTTGTGCTTACCGCCTTGCGCCGCACGGCGCAACGGACGCAGCGAGCCCTCGCGGCTCTCGCGCGCTCGCCCGGGGGCAGCAGCGTCCCCGGCGGACCTGCTGGTCAGGACATTGTCTGTCCGGTGGACCCATCGCCGTCCGCCTCCGGCGGCGATAGGTTCGCCTCCTCGGAGGGAGTGCGAATGGCAGAGAGCCGCACCAGCGACGCTGTGGAGAAGAGCGGACAGGCGAGCTCGGATCGACTGTGGATCCTCGTCAACACAAGTTATCGTGAGTCAGCTCCAGAACGCGTGAGCGGCCGACATCCGCGCGAGACCGTGGTGGTGCGCGACGGCGACACTCTGCTCGTCAGCGTCGATGTCGGCATGGGCTCGTCGCTCGCGGTGCCCTTCGACAAGGTAGAGCTCGCCAGTCCGGAGGCGACGCTCATCGTGCGGCTCGCGGCGAGCTCCACGCCGTGCGCCCGATGCATCGACGAGCGCCTCGCCAGGGCGGCTCGGGAGCTCGGCGGGCTCGACGCGGAGAGCGTCTTCCGCGCGGTCCGCGCCGCGATCGCCGGCTGCGCGGAGCGCGCGCACGGCGAGCGGCGCGCAGGCCAGGCCAACGCCGGCGGGGCTCCGCCCGAGGCGGGGCCGCGGTCGTGCGGCGCGCTCCGCCTGGCGCCGGCCAACGCGCCTCACGTGCCGGCGGGGGCGGCGCTCCCGGGCGACGGCGATATCGATGTCATCCTGATCATCTGAGGCCGCTCTGCTGAGCTCGTGACGACGGTGCGCTCCTGCGCGACCGCATCTCGCGGCAGCAGGTCAGGATCGCGATCCTCGACATCACGGGCGTCCCGCTGGCTGGCCGCCCACTGGCGCGTTCGTCTACCGGAGCGGGCCGAACGCCGAGCAGCCCCCGGCATTGCCGCAAAAGGAGATCCAGTTGTTGCACGCCCAGGCGGCGTCACCCTGCGTATGGCCCCATCAGATGGAGACCGTGCCCACCGGGATGAGCCCCCAGACGCACTCCCATCGGGTCGTGGGTGTGATTGCAGCCGCTTGCTGCGCGGCCCCGACGGCCTCTGCCTCCCCGGGCGCGACCGCCTCTTCCGTCTCGGGATCGATCGACGCCTCCGCCTCGAGCTGGGCCTCATCATCGCCTTCGATGGGCTCCGCGCCAACACAACCGCCGAGAACGACTGCGGCCCCGATGAGCGTCAACGGAAGGACCATTCTGATGTTCAGATTCATTTTCTCTCTCCCTAGGAATTTGCTGAGACGGTTCGCGTCTCGCTCCCTCTCGATTGCTGGACACACCGCTTCGCCTCCTCTGGGCCTCGTCCGCGGCAGCCCGGCTGCCGGAGCGCTATCGCAAACGGCATGCCGCCCAGCCCCGCAAAGGCCCTTCCGGCGAAAGCGGGCGGCGCGACGAACCGAGCGCGGCGAACGAGCGGCTGCCGCGCAATCGAGCTCGCCCGCGGGCGCAACGCGCGCATGGCAGTCCTTGCCCTGCTGGCAAGGATTGCCAGCCATGAGAGGCAGAGGCACGGCAAAGATTGCCGTCGCGCCACACGCCCGCGCCCCGGACAGCGGACCGCGTGGTTGGCGAGGAAGTAGAAATGCCCCGGCGCCGGCGCCTCAGCCGCGGGTATGGGCGAGCGCGTAGGCCATGCCGCTCTGCAGCGTGCCGAGCGTCAGCAGGCCGTCGAGCCCGGCGGCGTCGCGGACGAGCAGCTGGGCCGTCTCGGGCCGCACCCCGGTGAGGATCGCCTGGGCGCCGACCAGGCGCAGCGCGCTCGCGGCCCGGACGAGGATCGCCGCCGGGGCGGCATCGAGCTGGCGCACGCCGGTGATGTCGAGGATCACCACCTGCGCGCGCGTGCGGACCGAGCCCTCGAGGGCCGTCGCCAGCACCTGCGACGCGCGGGCGTCGTCGAGCACCCCGATCAGCGGCATCACCACGATCCTCTCCGTGATGGGCAGCAGCGGCGCCGCCATGTCCGCC
Organism: Sorangium sp. So ce834; assembly: GCF_051521425.1. Classification (NCBI taxonomy): domain Bacteria; kingdom Pseudomonadati; phylum Myxococcota; order Polyangiales; family Polyangiaceae; genus Sorangium; species Sorangium sp. So ce834. The sequence continues at coordinate 12,989,212 of NZ_CP150351.1, read as the reverse complement.
AGGCGCTCCTCCTGGACGCGCAAGATCTCCGCCTGCGCCGCCGACCGCTCGCGCTCGGCCCGCTCGCGCTCGCCGATCTCGCGGCGCGTCTGCGCGTGAGCCTCACGCAGCGCCTCGCCCTGGCGCACCAGGTCGGCGTTGACCGCCTGGAGCTGCTCGAGCGCGGTCTGTAGCTCGTGTGTGCGCGCCTCGACCTGCTGCTCGAGCTGCTCGCGGGCCTGGTGCACGCTGGCGTACAGCCGGGCGTTCTCGATCGCCACCGCCGCCTGCGCCGACAGCAGCTGCAGCAGCTCGACGCGCTCGGGCGCGAAGGCGTCGCGGATCGCGTTGTTCTCGACGTAGAGGATCCCCGACAGCCGGCCCTGGTGGAGCAGCGGCAGGCACAGCACCGAACGCGGGCGCTGGCTGGCGACGTAGGGGTCGCGGGCGAAGCGGGGCTCGGCGCCGGCGTCGCCGAGCAGCACGCCCTCGCGGCTGCGGGCGACGAAGCGGACCACCGAGGTCGCCAGGGCGGCGTCGTCGCGCATCGGCTGGTCGAGGCCGACGCGGACCTCGTCGGGCGCGGTGCGCATCTCGGCGGCGATCGACAGGTCCTCGCCCTGCGGCACGAGCAGGAAGCCGCGCTGGGCGCCGGCGCGGAGCATGACGATCCGCATCAGGCGGTCGAGCAGCCGGTCGAGCTCCAGCTCGCCGGCGACCGCCTGGGCGGCGCGCATCAGGCCCTCGAGGTCGAGCGAGCCGCCGAGCATGCGGGTGGTGGTCGTCGAGCGGCTCGTGCTGTGCCCGGCGCGCGCGGGCGCGGGCGGGGCGAGCAGGTCGGCGCGGGTGAGCAGCAGCTGGCTCGCCTTGGCGGCCGCGCCCCAGCGGGCGAAGCCGACGTGGGCGTCCTGCAGGTAGGCGCCGGCCAGGGCGCGACGGTTGCGGCGCAGGTGCAGCCGCGCCGCGCACTCGCTCGCCAGCGCCGCGTGGAGCACGAACCCGCGCGCCTGCGCCTCGGCGATCGCCTGCTCGTAGCCCGCGATCGCCTCGGCGTCGCGGCCGGCCAGGCGCGCCGCCTCGGCGTCGAGCAGGTGCTGGAGCGCCACGAACTGCGACGGGTTGCTCGTCGACCACGGCCGCAGGGCCGCGCGCTCGCGCTCGAGCCGTTGCGCCAGCGCCTCGCGCTCCGCCTCGCCGGCCGCGTCCCAGCGGGCCGCGGCGACCAGGCCCGAATAGGAGTACTGCTCGGGCGAGTACATGTGCCCGGCCCCGGCCCCGCTCTCGTGCAGCTCGCGGGCGCGGGCGGCGAGCTCGAGCCCGCGCTTGTACTCGCCGTACAGGTAGGCGAGGCGCAGCTTGCTGACCGCGTAGAGCCACGGCACGAGCCCCCCGGGCGGCATGTGGGCGACGAACGCGTCCTCATCGAAGCCGTCACCGCCGAGGGCGCTCGTCGCCGACTCGCCCATCAAGTTGACGGCCACGCGGCGCATGAACTCGACCACCGCCGTCGACGCGACGTCGCGGGTCTTCCGCAGGAGCGCCGTGACGTCGTCGATGCGGGCCTCGGCGCCGCGGATGTCGGCGTCGGCGATCAGCGCCAGCGCGGCCGATTGCAGGCAGTAGAACGACACGTAGGCGAAGTTGCCGACCTCGAGCGCGACGCGCCGCGCCGAATCGCGGTGCTCCTCGCCGGCCGAGTACGGCTGGCGGTAGAACACGATCGACGTGCCGAACAAAAAGTGCACCATGCAGCGGGTGCGCAGGTTGCCGGTGCGCTCGTTGAGCTTGACCCCGAGCTCGCCGAACTCGTAGGCCTTGCCGAGCTCGCCGGCGACGCCGGCGAGCAGGATGCTGTACACCGCGTAGCTGTAGTCCGACCCGTCGACGTTGCCGTGGCGCAGAGACAGGTTGACCATGTGCAGCACGATCAGGGGGAACAGCGCCGGCCTGCCGACGAACACCGGCCCCGACATCGACGCCAGGAGCCGCATCACGACCTCGACGTCCGGGTCGCGCGCCGGCGGGGCGTCGAGCAGGGCGCCGATCCGCCGCTCGCCGAGGTTCTCGTGGGCCGCCGCGAACGCGGCCGCGACGGCCTCCTGCAGCGCCGGGCCCTCATCGGGCAGGCCGAAGCCGTACATCGCCAGCGCCGCGCGCCCGGCCGCGACCACCGCCGCGAAGTCGCCCATCGCCGCGTGGAGGAGGACGCGGAGGTCGTAGACCTGCGCCCGCTCCTCGCGCGAGCGCGCCCGCGCGAGCGCCTCCTCGAACAGCGCGTCGGCCTCGGCGAACGCCCCGCACAGGTACGCGCACTCGGCCAGCTCGACGCGCAGCGCGAACCCGAGCTCGAACCAGCGCGCCCACGGGTCGGCGCCGAGGCACTCGCAGCCGGCCTGGAAGTACTGCCGCGCCGCGTGGTAGGCCGTCGCCGCGCGCGCCCGCCGGCCCGCGCGGAGGTTGAGCCGCGAAAGCTCGAGCCGCTCGTCGCCGCCGATCCGCGGCAGCGCCAGGTCGAGGTGGCCGACGACCTCGAACAGCGCCTCGTCGGGCACGCCCGCCGGGTACGCGTCGCGCAGCAGCCGGCCGACGCGCAGGTGCGTCGCCTCCCGCACCTCGCTCGCCAGCAGCGAGTCGGCGGCCTGCTGCACGCGGTCGTGGAGGAAGCGGTGGAGATCGTCGCCCTCGCCGCCGGCGAGCGGCACCACCAGGCCCTCGCGGACCAGCTCGCCGAGCGCCGCGGTCGTGTCGTCACCGTCGTCGCTGCCGACGGCCGCGAGCACGCGCCACGAGAAGCGATAGCCGACGCACGCGGCCCGCTGCAGCAGCCGCTGGGCCGCGGGGGTCAGGCGGCGGATCTTGCTGGTGACGAGGGTGACGACGTTGTCGGTGACGTCGCGCGCCTGCACCTGCGCGTCGTCCCACACCCACCGGCACGCGGCGGGGTCCCAGCGCAGGAGGCCGTCCTCGGCGAGCAGCAGCAGGAACTGGCCGATGAAGAACGGGTTGCAGTGGGTCTTCTCGCCGACGATCCGCGCCAGCGCGGCGACCTGCGGCCGCTCCATCACCAGCGTGTCCGCCAGCAGCTCCTCGACGTCGGCGACCGCCAGCGGACCGAGCGGCACGTCGCCGACCTCGACCCCCGCCGCGCGCAGATCGGCGAGCGCGGCCGGCAGCGGGTGCCCGGGGCCGACCTCGTCGTCGCGGTAAGCGCCGAGCACCAGCAGGTACCTGCATTCGGCGTCGAGCAGCATCTCTTGCAAGAGGCGCAGCGACGCCGGGTCGGCCCACTGCAGATCGTCGAACACGAGCACGAGCGGGTGGTCGGCGGCGGCGAAGACCCGCAGCAGGGCGGTGAAGATCAGGTTGAAGCGGTTCTGCGACTCGGCCGGGCCGAGCCGCGGGACCTCGGGCTGCGGGCCGACGATGAGCTCGAGCTCGGGGATCAGATCGGTGAGGAGCTTGCCGCTGCTGCCGAGGGCGGACGCGAGGGCGCGCCGCCACGCCTCGAGGACCTCGGGCGCGGCCGTCAGCAGGGTGCGGCACAGCTCGCGCAGCGCCGCGGCGATCGGGGCGTACGGCGCGCCGCGGTCGTATTGATCGCACTTGGCGGCGACGAAGAACCCGCCGCGGCGGGCGACCGGCGCCGCCAGCGTCTGGACCAGCGCCGACTTGCCGGCGCCGCCGGGCCCGCGCACGAGCAGCAGCGTGCGCGCGCCGTCGGCGACGCCGGTGGAGGTCGCGAGAAGGACGTCGATCTCCCGCTGCCGGCCGTACAGGCGCGGCGGGATCCGCGGGGTCGACGGCCGGTCGGCGCTGCCGAGCGCGAACGGCTCGATCGTCCCCGTCGCCGCCCACGCGGCGGCGCAGCGCTGCAGGTCGGCCCGCAGCCCGGCCGCGCTCTGGTAGCGATCCTCGGCCGCCTTGGCGAGCAGCTTCATGATGATGTCCGACAGCACCGGCGGCACCTTCGGCATCAGCGCCGCCGGGGCGACCGGCACGCGCGCGAGCTGGCTGTGGACCAGCGCCATCGCGTCGCCGGCCTCGAACGGCACCACCCCGGTCACCAGCTCGTAGAGCGTCACGCCGAGCGAGTACAGGTCCGAGCGCGCGTCGACCGGCCGGTTCATCCGCCCGGTCTGCTCGGGCGACATGTACGCCAGCGTGCCCGCCATCCCCGCGCCCGCATCGACGCGCGGCGCCTCGTCCTCGCCGCCGGCGAGCGCCAGGCTGAAGTCGATCAGCGTCACCTGCCCGGTCGCCGGGTCGTAGACGATGTTGTGCGGCTTGACGTCGCGGTGCAGCAGCGGATAGCGGTGCAGCAGGTCGAGCGTGCCCGCCACCTCGACGCCGATCGCCAGCACCGCCGCGAGGTCGAGGGCGCCGGCGTGGAACAGCACGTCGAGCGAGCGGCCGCCGCAGTCCTCGAGCACCAGCGCGAGCTCGTCGCCGATCGTCTCGAGCTCGTGCGCCTTGATCACCCCCGGCAGGTCGAGCGATCGCAGCACCGCGAACTCCCGCCGCAGCGCGCCGTGGATCGCCGGCGCGAGCGGCCCGCCCTTGCCGATCTTGACGACCACGCGGGCGCCGTCGCGGGCGCGGACGGCCCGATGGATCACCACGCCCGCGCTCTCGTGCAGCTTCGCGGTGAACGTGTACGCGCCCTGTTCTGCCATGATTGTGCCTCGTTACCCGTCGATCGTCGCGCCCGGCCGCCGCGCGCATCCTCGATCGCGCACCGCTTCCGAGCGTACGAGACGCGACGCGACCGGGTAAAGCATCCACGTCAGCGCATCGCCGCCTCGCCGACCGCGGCGGCGACCCGAGGCTCGCGGAGTTCGCGGACTGTACGCAGCAACACGCGCCGGCATTCACCGCGAGGACCCCCCGCGCCGGCGGACAATCACCGCACCGCGGGGTTGCGCTCGAATTCGCGTGCACCCCTGCATTCGCGCACCTCACTCGGCATGATCAGGCCTCTCCACCGCGGAGACGGGTGCCACCCGTCTTTTCTTGGAGGCACGTCCACCCGGAGACGGGTGCCACCCATCTTTTTCCTGGAGGCACGTCCACCCGGACACGGGTGCCACCCATCTTTTCCTGGCGGCACGTCCACCCGGACACGGGTACCACCCATCTTTTTCCTGGAGGCACGTCCACCGGGACACGGGTGCCACCCATCTTTTCCTGGAGGCACGTCCACCCGGAGACGGGTGCCACCCAGCCTCGTCGCACGGGTCGCCATCGCATCTCCTGCGCTCGAGGCGCCCGTGGCGAGCGCCAGGGCTGAGCGGCAGCGCCGGCGTCGAGGGCGGGCAAGGCACCTCCGTTCCGAAATTTGGCCCTCCCGCCCCCCGCATGCGAACCCGGGGCCTGGAGACCTCTGCAAGGATGACCAGCCCTCGCTCCCACGCCGAGCTCGTCACGCTGCGCAAGCTCGCGCAGGACCTCGCCGCCCAGCGCAAGGAGCGCCTGTCGAGCGTGCACCTCCTCGCCGCCATCGCCCTGAGCGGAGGCCCCGCCGCGGACCTGCTCCGCGATCGGCGGCTCGACGACGAGGCCCTGCTCAAGGCGACCCGATCGGTCGACGACGAGGGCCCCGACCCGATCGGCCGGGCCATGGGCGGCGCGCGCGACGTCGCCAAGCGCGCGACGGCCAAGGAGCCCGCGGCGCTCCACCTGCTGCTCGCGCTCCTGTCCGACCGCAGCTCCGCCGCGCACCGGGCCCTCACGCAGTCGGGCGTCGACCTCGCGCGGCTCAGGACCGCCGCGCTCCAGATCGCCCTCGGCGTGGTGCAGGCGCGGCGGACGCCCATCCGGGTGGTCCACGACGGCGGCGCGCCGGAGAAGCCGGCCGCGCCGGCCAAGGTCGCGCCGGCGCGCCGCGCCCGCGGCGAGGGCGAAGGTCCCGAGCGCACGCCGCGCCCCTCGGCCGAGCTGCGGCCGTCGAAGGCCACCGGCATCGCCGTGCCGGACCTCAGGCCCTCGAAGGGCACCGCCGTCGCCCTGCCGGACCTCAGGCCCTCGAAGGGCACCGCCATCGCCGTGCCGGAACCGCGGCCCTCGAAGGGCGCCGGCCCGGGCGTCACCGTGCCGCTGTTCCCGCCGCCGCGCCGGCCCGTCGCGGCCCCGGGCGCCGGCGAGGCCCCCCTCCCCGCCGAGCCGGCCGCCCTCGCGCTCGCGCCCCGGCGCGCCCTCACGGCGGACGACGCGGCCGCCTCGCCCGTCCCGCCCTCCGTGGCGCGGCCGCTCGCGGGGCTCTCGGCCGCCGCGAGCTCCGTCGCGGCGCGCTTCACCCTCGACCGCGCGCGCTTCCCGGCCCTCGCCTCGCTCGGCCACAACCTCTCGCTCGCCGCGGCCCAGGGCGAGCTCGAGCCGATCGTCGGGCGCGAGCACGAGATCGAGCAGGCGCTCGACGTCCTCGCCAAGCGCCACGCGAACAACCCCTGCCTCCTCGGCCCGGCGGGCGTGGGGAAGACCTCCGTCGCGCGCGGCATCGCGCACCGGCTCGCGTTCGAGGAGCGGGAGCCCCGCATCGTCGTCGAGCTCGTGCCGTCGGAGCTGCTCGCCGGCACGGGCGCCCGCGGCGCGCTGAGCGAGCGCCTGTCCGCGCTGCGGGCGGAGCTCCGCGAGGCGGGCGGACGGGTGATCCTGTTCATCGACGGCATGTCGGAGCTCTTCGGCAGCGGCGCGCTCGACGAGGCGATGGCCGAGCTCAAGCTCGCGCTCGCCCGCGGCGAGCTCACGCTCATCGGCACCGCCACGCCCGAGGAGTACCGGAAGAGCATCGAGGTCGACCCGGCGCTCGCGCGGCGCTTCACCGTCGTCGAGATCGACGAGCCCGCGGAGGACGAGGCGTTCCTGCTGCTCCAGAGCGTCGCCGTCGGGCTCGGCGCGCACCACGGGCTCGCGTTCACCGACGAGGCGCTCGCCTCGGCCGTCGCCTGGTCGGTGCGCTACCTGCCCGGCCGCGCGCTGCCCGACAAGGCGCTCTCGATCCTCGACCTCGCGGGCGCCCGCACGCGCCGGCGCGCGCGCCCGCCCGAGGGCGCCCGCGCCGAGCTCCGCGAGCCCGCGCGGCAGGTCGGGCCCGCCGAGGTCGCCGAGGTGGTCGCCGAGCTCGCCGACCTGCCGGTCGAGCGGCTGCTCGAGACCGACCGCGAGCGGATGCTCGCGCTGGAGACGCTGCTCGCCGACCGCGTCGTCGGCCACGGCGAGGCGCTCGCGCGCATCGCCCGGGTGCTGCGCCGGAACGCGGCCGGCCTGCGCGCGCGCCGCCCGATCGGATCGTTCCTCCTGCTCGGCCCGACCGGCGTCGGCAAGACCGAGACGGCGAAGGCGATCGCCGAGGCGCTGTTCCACTCGCCGGACGCGATGACGCGGCTCGATTTCTCCGAGTACGCCGAGTCGCACGCGGTCGCGCGCTTGGTCGGCGCGCCGCCCGGCTACGTCGGCCACGAGGCGGGCGGCCAGCTCACCGAGGCGGTGCGGCGGCGGCCGTACCAGGTGGTGCTGCTCGACGAGATCGAGAAGGCGCACCGCGACGTGCTCGAGGCGTTCCTGCAGGTGTTCGACGAGGGCCGCTTGACCGACGGCCGAGGCCGGCGGGTCGACTTCACCAACACCGTCCTCGTGATGACCTCGAACCTCGGCGCGGCCGAGGCCGGCGCGCTCCGGGCCGAGCGCGCCGTCGGCTTCGCGCGCGCCTCCGGGGCCGTGTCGCCCGAGCGCCTCGGCGAGGCGATGCTCTCCGCCGCCCGCGCCGCGCTGCCGCCCGAGCTCTACAACCGCATCGACGAGGTCCTCTGCTTCTCGCCGCTCACGCGGGCGGACGTCGCCGAGATCACGCGCCGCCTGCTGGGCGGCCTCGAGCGCGAGCTCGAGGCGCGCGGCGTGGAGCTCGAGGTCGAGCCGGCGGCGATCGACGCGCTGCTCGACGCGGGCGGGTTCGACCCCGAGCTCGGCGCCCGGCCGATGAAGCGCACGATCGCGCGGCTCATCGAGGCGCCGCTCGCGGAGCTCATCCTGCGCGGCCAGCTGGAGGAGGGGTCCGCGGCGCTCGTGGGCGTCGAGCAGGGCGAGATCGTGGTGGACGCGATCGCGCGGGCCGGCGAGCGGCGCTACGCCGCGTGCTCGAGCTGAAGCAGAGATCCGGTGGAGATCCGCGCGTCGGAGCGCCGCGCGGAGCACGCTCCGCGCGCGCGAAAGGGTCTCCTCCGGCCGGATCGCTCGTGTAAGCTGCCCCTCGATGAGCAGCGCGGGAGGCGGCCCCCACCGACCGGGCTCGCTGCGGGGGATCCCGAGACCCGGTGAGATCGTCGGGGGCAAGTACCGCGTCGAGCACGTCATCGGCCAGGGCGGCATGGGGGTCGTCGTCGCGGCGCGCCACACCACCCTGAAGCGGCGCGTCGCGCTGAAGTTCCTGCTCCCCGAGGAGAACCGCGATGCGCAGGACGTGGCGCGCTTCCTCCGCGAGGCGCAGGCGGCGGCCGCCATCGCGAGCCAGCACGTCGCCCACGTCATCGACGTCGGCACGACCGAGGCGGGCGTGCCGTACTTCGTCATGGAGCTCCTCCGCGGGATCACCCTCGCCGAGCTCATCGAGCGGCGCGGGCCGCTCTCGATCGAGGACGCCGTGGGCTACGTCCTCGAGGTGTGCGAGGCGATCGCCGAGGCGCACGCGCTCGGGATCGTCCACCGCGACCTGAAGCCGAGCAACATCTTCCTCGCCGAGCGGGACGACGGCTCGAGCCAGATCAAGGTGATCGACTTCGGGATCTCGAAGGCGCTGGACGCGGGCGCGCTCGGCGCGGACGGCAAGCTGACCGCGACGAGGATGGTCCTCGGCTCTCCGCCGTACATGTCGCCCGAGCACGTCCGCAGCGCGCGGAACGTCGACACCCGGACCGACATCTGGGCCATCGGCGTGATCCTCTACGAGATGCTCACGGCCAGGCGGCCGTTCGAGGCCGAGGCGGCCTCCGCGATCTTCGCGAGCATCGTGGCCGATCCGCCCGCGCCGCCGCGCAGCCACCGCGCGGACATCCCGGACGAGCTGGAGCGCGTCATCCTGAGCTGCCTGGAGAAGCGCCCGTACCTGCGCCCTCAGACCGTCGCCGATCTCGCGCGGTCGCTCGCGCCCCTCGCGCCGGAGCGCGCCCGCGCGCCCCTGGAGCGGATCCTCTGCAGCGGCCCGGGCGTGGCGACCGCCCGGACGGCCCCCGCCGGGGCCCACGAGCCCGCCAACGTCGAGGGCCCCACGCTCACGATGGAGCTCGCCGGGCGACGGGACGCGGCGGCCAGGAGCCCCGCGCCCTCGGCGCCGCGTTCGGAGCCGGGGGCCGAGCCGGCGCGCGACGCGGCGGAGCCGGACCCGCCGCGGGGGGCCGCCGCGGGGGGCGCGCCGGCGCTGCGAGCCGCGACGACGGTGAGCACGGCGAAGCTCTGGGAGAGCGCGACGCGAGCGCGGCGCGCGCCCGAGGACCAAGGCGGCGACGAGGAGCGGGCGAGCGCGACGACGCGGGGCAGGCGCCCGCGCTGGGGCGCGCGCCATGTCCTCCTCGGAGCCGCCGCCGTCGCGCTCGCGGGGCTCGGCGTCCTCGCGCTCCGGAGGCCGGGGGAGCGCGCGCCGGACCCGAAGAGCGAGCAGCACCACCGGGAGCAGCAGCGCCAGCTGGTCAGCGAGGCGTGCAAGCAGAGCCGCGTACGCCTCCAGAGCGGCGCGGCGCTCGGCCCGCTGGAAGGCGTCGGCTGGGAGGTCGATCTCTGGCTCGCCCGCGGCGGCGAGCCGGGCGCCGAGGAGCGTCCCTCGCCGGACGGCGCTGCGGAGGCGCTGGCGCGCGAGCTCGCCGGCGATGCCGCCCCGGCGGCCGGCGCGAACGCCCCGCCGCTCTCCGCCGCGTCGCTGGGCGACATCGCGGCCGGCCGGCGGCTCACGCCCGCGCTCGACGCGGCGCTGAGCCGCGTGACCGACGGGACCGTCACGGTCAAGGAGGGCGGCCCCCCGAGCTCCCGCGCCTTCAGCCACATCACGGTGACCTTCGGCGAGGGCTATGGCCGCGCCTTCTTCGACGCGCAGGTCCGGCCCAGGTTCGTCGCCGTCGCCGAGCGGCTCTATCAAACCGCCGGCGCGGAGCTCGGCGCGCTCTACGCCCGCTGCGCCGCGCTCGAGGTGCCGGACCTGGGCGTCTGGTTCCGCGGCCGCGACGCGAGCGGCGCCGCCGCCGCGCTGCTCTATCACATGGAGGTGCGCGCCGAGCCGGCGCCCCCGGCGTTCGCCGCCCTCGCCCCGCTGGACGCCGCGGGGCGGGTCCGCGCGCTCCGGGCCAGGGTGGGCGGCGCCGGTCTCGACGACAAGGCGCTCCAGGCGCTCCTCGATCGGCTGGGCGCCCATGTCGCGCCGTCGCAGACGGGGACCGCCGTGACGTTCCCGGCCGAGGCGCCGCTCCGCGCGAGGATCGTGAGCCGCGAGCTCTCGGATGCGCTCGCCTCCGCCGAGCGCCGCGCGCCCTGAGCTCCCGCGCCCGCGGCCTGCTCCGCCCGCTCCCAGGCCTCGCCCGGGGGGCCGGTATCCCTCGGCCGGGCTCGTGTATCATGCCGCGCATGGGGGAGCTCACGCGCGCAGGAGAGGAGCGGGGACGCGCGTCCTCCGGGCGGCGAGCGGGGCTTTTGTCCAGGGTCGCGCTGCGCCTCGGCGTCCTCTTCGTCGCCTTCCCGCTCGTCGTCGCCGGGGCGACGTACCATCAGGCGCGGCAGGCGGAGGCGGCCGCGCTGGCGCGGCACGGGGACGCCATCGCCGACCTCCTCAACTACAGCGCGCGGGCGCTCCTGGAGCAGGGGGCGCCGCACGCGATGCAGCGCGTGCTGGCGAACTGCGCGCTCGTCACCAGCGTGCGCCGGGTGCGCCTCACCGACCTCTCCGGCAAGATCCGCGCGAGCAGCTATCGCCCCGAGGTCGGCACGTCGAGCGCCTCTCCGCTGCTGCGCAGCTTCCTCGACGAGGGCGCCAGCAGGCCGATGGTCCAGCTGCTGGACGAGCGGAGCGAGCTGACGATCGTCCGGCCCATGTACCATAGCCCGGCGGGGGGCATCACCGCCCAGCACGTGGTCGGGGCCATCGAGCTCGTCATGCAGCGGCGGGACGTCGACGCGATCGCGACCGCCGCCGCGCTCCGGATGCTCGCGATCGCCGGCGTCGCGTCGCTCGGCCTGTTCGCGGCCGTGCTCCTCGTGCTGCGCGCCACGCTCGCGCGCCCCTCGAGCCCGCTCCTCGCCCCGGCGCGCTCGCGCGGCGGGGACCGCCTCCGGCGCCTCGCCTGCCTCGCCCTGCTCGCGCTCCTCGCGGAGGCGTGCAGCGAGCCAGCGCCCGCGCCGCTCCGCGTGGGGCTGCTCGTCTGGGTGGGATACTCGCCGCTCTACATCGCGGCCGAGCACGAGATGAACGCGCCCGTCGAGGCGGAGATCATCACCTTCAGCACCGGCGTGGACATGGAGCGCGCGTTCATCGACGGGAAGCTCGACATCGTCGCGTCGACCTTGTTCGGCGCCCTGCGGCTGGCAGACCAGGGGATCGATCTGCAGGCGGTCATGGCGCTCGACACCTCGGACGGCGCCGACGGCATCGTCGCCCGCGACGGGATCGCGAGCATGCGCGACCTGAAGGGCAAGCGCGTGGCGGCCGACCTGGCCACCATCAGCCATCTCGTGCTGATCCGGGCGCTGGACAGGGCGGGGATGTCGACGTCCGACGTGGAGATCGTCAACCTCACGCTCGAGCAGACCACCGACGCGCTCCGGACGGGAAACGTCGAAGCCGCCGTCAGCTGGGAGCCGTTCCTTTCCCAGGCCGTCGCCGACGGGGCCAAGAAGATCTTCTCGAGCGCCGAGCTCCCGAACGAGATCACGGACGTGCTCCTCATGACCAGGGAGGCCGCCGCGCGGCGCGGACAGGACACCGTCGCATTCCTGCGCGGATGGGATCGTGCGCTCGAGCTCTGGCGGGCCCGGCCGTCGGAGGCGCTCGGCCTCATGGCGCGCGCCCAGGGGATGAAGGTCGATGAGCTCGAGAGCAGCATGACGGGCCTGAGCATCCTCGACGTCGCGCGCAATCGGCAGCTCTTCGACCGATCCGCCGGGGGGCCGTCGCTCTGGGCGGCCTACGACGCGACGGCCCAGGCGATGAACAAGGCGAAGATGCTCGAGAACACCCCGGCTCCGGCGGAGGCGCGGCTGAACCCGGGGCTCGTCGCCGCCGCGCTCCAGAAGTGACGCCCTGCCGCGGAGTGACGCCCTGCCGCGGAGCGACGCCCTGCCGCCGCGCCCAGCGGCCCGATCTCGCCGGCGAGCGGGGCGGCCCCGGCCGGCGATTTCCCCCGCGCGCGGCCGGGGCCATGGCATTCCGCGGCGCGCTCCCGCGGAAGCGAGGCGTTATGCCGCGCGCCCCAGCTGGAGCCCGAGGGCCCTCGGATCGAAGTACGCCTTGAACCGTTTGATGAGACCGGCCGGGTGCTCGATGACGCTCACGCCCTCGTACGAGAACACCGCTCCATGGGCCAGCGTCCCGTGGCTCTTCCACTCGATCAGGCAGGCCCTGTCGGACTCGGCGATGCACCGGAACTCGGATCGCACCTCGCCGAAGGTGTGGCGGTAGCCGCGCCAGAACTCGCGGGCTCCGTCGGTGCCGTGGAGCGGCCTCGAGATCGTCGGGTTGCTGAGCTCGGCCTCGGGCGCGAACAGCCGCGCCATGGGCTCGACATCGCCGCTCTCCTCGAGTCGGCGCAGGGCTTCGATGAATTCGGTCGCCTTGGACATGATGCCTCCTGCAGCGCGAGCGCTTGCAAGGGGCGGACCTCGGCCCGCTCGACGAGCAGCGCTCCCGCCGCCGCCACGGCGGTACCGCCTCGATCGCCCGCTACGGCGGCCCCGCCTCGATCGCGCGCCGGTACCGCTCCCGCCGGTGCGGCTCGCGCAGGATCTCGTAGGCCTCGTCGAGCACCTCGATGACCAGCCGCACGTCGTCGAGCAGGTCCACGGTCGCGGCCGTCAGCAGGGTCGACGGCTCGAACGCCTTCCGGAGCGCGAGGTACGCACGGCGGATCTCGTAGTTCGTCGCGTCGCGCGGGATGCCGAGGATCGAGAAGTAGTCCCCGTCCTCCACCAGCGCGAGCCGCGCCCGGACGCGCTGCCGGATCGCCTCCTCGTCGAGCGGATCCTCGACCGGCGGGGGCGGCGCCTCGGTGATCGACGGCGGGATGAGGACGTCGAGCACCTCCAGGCAGACGAGCGCGTAGAGCACGCTGGCGTTCTCGGGCTCCGCCGCGTTCACGAGCTCGCCGACGCTCCGGCCGCGCGCGGTGCGCACGAGCTCCTCCTCCTCGCGCCGGAGCGCGCACTCGCCGAGCAGGTTGCGCCGGGCCCCGTCGTCGAGGCGCGCGCCGGGGCCGCCCAGGCGGCGCAGGGCGACCTCGGGGGCGATCACGCGGCGGATCGTCTCGACGAAGACCTCGGCGCCGGTCGCGCCGCCGAAGACGTTCGGCTCGGCCTTGAGGCGGCCCGGCGGCTCGGCCTCCAGATCGCACGTGCCGGCCTCGACGAGCACGACGTGGCCGATGACCCACTCGGCGTGCGCGCGCAGGACCGGCCAGAGGTCGTCCTGGCCGAGGTGGCCGTGCGCGATGAGCGCCGCGCCGGCGTGCCGGCCCGACGCGGGGAGCTTGCCCGCGAGCCGCGCGGCGACCTCGCGCTCGAGGTCGCCTCGCCCGACCAGGAAGGCGAGCAGCGTCTCCTCCGGGACGCTCGAGCCGGCCGTGACGAGATCGCCCTCGTGCAGGACGATCCGCCGCGCGCCCTCCTCGGTCGTGATCGCGAGGGAGCCGGAGGCGCGGCTGCCCACCGCGCGGGCGAGCGCGCGCGGCGCGTCGCCCGGGCCGAGCACGGTGGTCGACGAGGCGTCGCTCGAGATCGGCGCCTCGTCGACGATCTGCGGCGGCGGCGCGTGGCCGAGCGCGCCCGTGCTGACCGTGGCGGGCGCGGAGGGCACGGGCGGCATCGGCGGCGAGGGCGCGGGCGGCATCGGCGGCGCGGGCCCGCGGAAGCCCGCGCCGGAGATCGCCACGGAGGGCGGCGCCGGCAGCGGCATGCGGCCGAGCGCGCCCGGCGTGCTCGGCGGGATCGGCGGGAGGAGGCCGCGCCCGAGCGTCCCCGCGCCCGTCGTGGCGGGCCCGCCCGGGGGCGTCGGCGCGCGCGCCGCCACGGCGGCGCGGACCGGCGCGGGCGCGGGCGGCAGCGGCTCGGGCTCGGTCCCGTCGCCCGGCGGCAGCAGCGCGGTCCTCACCTCGACCGAGGGCGGCGACACGAACGCGACGCCTGGCGCAGGAGGAGGCGGCGGCGGAAAGCCGGGCGCGCGCGGGTCGCGGGCGCCGCGCGACCGGGTCGGCGGCGGCTCGGTGTAACGCTGGCGCACGCTCGGCTCGAGGCGCGCCGACGGGGCGCGCCAGTCGAGGTCCTCGCCGCGCGCGGCGGACGGCAGCGCGCGGTCCCACGCGGGCTCCTCGCGCGGCGCGGGCGAGGGCGAGCGCTCCCACGGGGCCTCGGCGCGCGGCGGCGGCGACCCGAAGCCGTGGGGCCGGCCCGCCTCGCGCGGGGTCGGCGGCGCGGCGTCGCGCCCGCCGCTCCGGCGCGCCGGGGCGCCGGGGTCGCGCTCCTCCCGCCCCGGCAGGTCGATCGAGAACGCCGCGAGCTCGAGCCCGGCGCGCTTCGTCGCGAACGGCGCGTCGAGCGACGGATCGGCGTGGAGCTCGCCGTCGCGCTCGTCCTCGCCCGGCTCGGCGAGCTCGGCGAGGAAGTCGCCGGGCCCGGTGTTCTCGGCGCGCGTGGCCGGCGGGTGCAGGGCGGCCGCGGCGCCGTGCGGATCGGAGCTGGTCCTCGGCTGCGACGCCGCGCCGGCGCCGAGCGGCGCCTGGCCCGCGCTCGCGCCGGTGTGCGGCTCGTCCTCCTCCGGATCGAGCGGCTCGTCGAGCGCCGAGAGCAGCTCCGGCGACAGCATCAGGTCGACGTCCTCCTCGGCCGCCGGGACGCTCGACGGGTGCGCCTTCGCCGTGACCCGCTGCTCGGCGGCGACGAGGATCTCCTCGAGCTCCGGGCTGATCCGCGCCGGCAGGAGCCGCGGGCCGACCGCCTCGCCGTCCTCGGGCGGCGGCAGCACCGAGCCGACGTCGAGGGGGTCGAGATCGCTGGCGAAGTCCGGGTTCGACGGGACCTCGTCGTCGATCGGGCCCGAGTAGCCCGACGGCATGCGCGCCGCGGCGGCCTGATCCCCGCGGAAGCGCCCCGGCTCCGCGACCGCGCTGACGTGCGCGGCGAGCTCGGCGATGTCGACCGGCCGCTCGAACACCTGCCCGAACAGCTGCGGATCGAGCTCCGCCGAGCGGACCGGATCGCCGACGAGGAGCACGGACGCGGCGACGCCGCCCGCGCGGAGGTAGAGGCGCTCGAGCGCCTCGATCGCGCCGGGCTCGTCGATGTCGACGATCACGACGCGCGGCGCGTCGATCGCGAGGCGCGCCTCGAGCGCGTCGATCGGCGCCGCGATCACCTCGAAGCCCCGGGCGCGCAGCGCCGCGCCGATCGCCGCCCCTTCCGCCGAGGCGTCGGCCAGGAGGATGGCGCCCGCGCGCAGGCGCGCCTGCACGGCTTCGTGGTCGTCGCGGAGCTCGGACACGGCGGTCATCTCGTGGCGGCGGCCCAGCGGAGCAGCACCCAGGCCCCCGTATCGCTTGGACTCTCAACGGTCGCAGGCGGGCTGTCAAACGGGTTCGCGGCGCCTCGGGGGTTCCCGCCGCGCAGCGGCTCTTCCGCCGCGGATCGCCGCCGCGCCGCGGGCGCGCGCTCGCGGCGCGTGGGCGCGGGCGCGCTGGCGCTCGGCCCGTCGCTCGCGGCGCGTGGGCGCGGCCCCGCCGAGCGCCGCGGGCGCCGCTCCGGCCCCGCGGCGCGCGCAGCGTGGTAGACCTCGCCACATGGTGCTCGGCGCTTCCCAGAACGAGATCGCCCTGACGGCCTTCCTGCTCATCGTGGTGCTGCTCGCCGCGAAGATCGGCCGCATCGGCGAGGCCATCGGCGCGCTGTTCGAGCGGAACGCGCCCGCGGCGGACGGAGACGCGCCCGAGGACGGCGCGGATCGCGCGGATCATCAGGAAGAGCGCCAGGAAAGCTGAGCGCGCCGCCGCGCCGGCGCCCCCGCCTGCGCTTGCGTTCTGTTTTTTTGAAATTCATAGTTTTTGATGGCTGTGAACGAGCCGGCTCCGCCGCGGCGGCCGCGGCGCGCGGCGATCGCGGCGCGGATCCCGCGCGGGTATTCCCCGGCGCTCCACCTCGCGGCGCCCACGGCGCTCGGCGCGCTCGTGCTCGCGGCGGCGGTGTGGCTCCTCGACGCCGTCGAGGCCGTCGAGCTCCTCGCGGTGCCGGCGACGCTGCTGCTCGCCTTCGCCTTCGAGTGGTGGGCGCACCGGTCGGTGCTGCACCGTCGGGCGCCGCTGCTCGGCGTCCTGTGCGAGCGGCACGAGCGCGAGCACCACCTCGCCTTCACCGCCGACGACATGGCGCTGCGGAGCGCGCGCGAGCTCTGGCTGGTGCTGACGCCGCCCTACTCGGCGCTCCTGGTCCTCGCCCTGCTGCTGCCGCTCGCCGCGGGCGCGGCGCTCCTGTTCTCGCGGGACGCGGCGCTGCTCGGGCTCGCGACGGCGATGGCGTTCTTCGTCGGCTACGAGTGGCTGCACCTCGCGTATCACCTGCCGGCGGAGAGCCCGGTGTACCGCGTCCCGGGGCTCGCGCGGCTCCGCGAGCACCACCGGCGGCACCACGATCCGCGGCTCATGAAGCGCTGGAATTTCAACGTGACCGTGCCCGTGTTCGACATCGTCCACGGGACGCGCTGGTCGCCGCCGCCGCGCACCGGGGCGTAGGCGCCGCGCGCGGCCGCCGCGCACGGGGCGCCCGCCGCGACCGTGTGCTAACGGGTCGCGCGTGCAGACGCGGACCAGAGACGGCCTCGTGCTCCTGCTCGTCGGGGTCCTCCTCGGCGGCGGGCTCGCCTGGCTGCTCGGCCGGCGGCGGGAGAGCCCCCCCGCCGCGCCCCGCGCGCTCGACGCCGTGCCGGCGGGCGCGCTGCTCGTCGCCACGCTCGATCTGCCGGCGCTGCGCGCCTCTCCCGCGTTCGCCCCGTTCCTGCGCGAGGAGCGCGAGATCCCGGGGCTCGGCAAGGTGCGCGACGTGTGCGGCTTCGACCCGGTGGCCGCGTTGACCGAGGTCGCCATCGCCATCCCGGCCGCGGGCGAGGGCGGCGACTTCGGGCTGGTCGCGGCCGGCGCCATTCAGGACCAGGCGCTGCTCGCGTGCGCCTCGAAGGTCATCGAGGCCCGCGGCGGCAAGCCCGTCGTCGCCGGGCTCGGCGGCTTCCGCGCGGTGCGGGACTCGAGCGCCGAGGGCCGCGGCGAGATCGCCGTGCGCCCCGGCGGGCCGATCCTGCTCGGCGGCGGCGCGTACCTGCGCGCCATGGTCGACGCCGTCGAGGGGCGCGCGGCGACGGTCGGCGCGAGCGCCGCGCACGACGACATCGCCCGCGCGGTCGGCGAGGGCGCGGCGCGGGTCACGGTGGTCCTCACGCCCGAGCAGCGCGCCGAGCTCGGGCGCGAGCTCGCGCTGGGCGGCGCCGGCCGGGCGCCCGCGGCGTCGATCGTCGCCGGCGGCGCCGCGGTCGCGCTCGGCCCCGAGATCGCCGTCCACGCCGCCGTCCTCTGCGACGCCGAGGCCCCCTGCGCCGAGCTCGGCGCGCAGCTGCGCGCCGCCCGCGACGCGCGCGCGGGCGACCTCGCGACGCGGCTCCTCGGCCTCGGGGGCGTGCTCGAGCGCGTCGCGATCGCCGCCGACGGCAAGGCGCTCCACGCCCGCGTCAAGCTGTCGGCCGAGGAGGCGGGCGCCCTCGTCGAGCGGCTCGCCTCGCTGCGCGGCCTCCGCCAGCCGTCGCTCGCGCCGAGGGAGCCGCCCGCGCCGGCAGAGCCGCCCGCGCTCGGGGACGCCGCCGCGCCGCGCGGGGACGCCGGTGCGCCGCCGCCCGACGCGATCATCGCGCCCCGGCAGCGGCCCAGGCCGGACGACGCCGGCGCGCCGTGACGCCGGCAGCGCGCGCGCAGATGCACCCAGATTGCAGGACAGCGGCCGCCGCGCCGCGCTGCGGCGGGGCGGTTCCGTGGTCCGCCTGACGAGCGCGCCGTTTCCGTGGCGGAGCCGCGCGGCGCGGCCGAACGCGGGCCGCACGCGCTGTCCCGAACTCCTGTACGCTGATCTCTGCCTTCGGGCGGGATCGG
Organism: Sorangium sp. So ce834; assembly: GCF_051521425.1. Lineage (NCBI taxonomy): Bacteria > Pseudomonadati > Myxococcota > Polyangiales > Polyangiaceae > Sorangium > Sorangium sp. So ce834. The sequence goes on along the minus strand of NZ_CP150351.1, from coordinate 12,970,877 downwards.
CGCTCCGGCCCATCCCGCCGTCCAGCAGGTGGGTGGGGGGCTTATCGCATGCAGCTGGTCGGGATCTCCGCCTTCGTGGTCGTCGGGACCCTCCTTGGGGTCGCCCTCTGGGCGCTCCGCCGGCGGCTCCTCGCCTGCGAGGGCGCCCTCGAGCGCAAGGCGCAGGAGCTCGAGGTCAGCCGGGCCGCGGAGCAGCGGCTCGGCGAGGAGCTCGTCGAGGCGCGGCGGGCCGAGGAGGAGGCGCGCAGGGCGCGAGCGGAGGCCGAGGCCGCGAGCCGGGCGAAGAGCGCGTTCCTCGCCAACATGAGCCACGAGCTCAGGACGCCGCTCAACTCGATCCTCGGCTTCGCGCAGCTCATGGAGCGCGACCTCTCGCTCGGCCACCGCCACCGCGAGAACCTCATGGTCATCTGCAAGAGCGGCGAGCACCTGCTCGGCCTCGTGAACGACATCCTCGAGATGGCGAAGATCGAGGCCGGCCGGATGACGCTCGTCGACGCCGACTTCGACCTGCACGCCCTGCTCTCGGGGCTGTCGGAGATGTTCTCGGTCGAGGCGCAGAAGCGGGGGCTCACGCTCGCGATCGAGCGGGAGCAGGACGTGCCGCAGCACGTCCACGGCGACGAGGGGAAGCTCCGGCAGGTGCTGATCAACCTGCTCGGCAACGCGCTCAAGTTCACGCCCCGGGGGTCGGTGACGCTGCGCGCCTGGGCGCGGCGCTCTACAGGAGTGCGTGAGGGCGGCGCGCACGACGGCGCGGCGGCGCGGGTGCGGGTGTCGTTCGAGGTGGTCGACACCGGCCGGGGCATGGCCAAGGAGGAGATCGAGGAGCTCTTCGAGGCGTTCGGGCAGACCGCGACCGGGCGGAGGTCCGGCGAGGGCACCGGCCTCGGCCTGCACATCAGCCGGCGCATCGTGCGGATGATGGGGGGCGACATGCAGGTCGAGAGCCAGCCCGGCCGCGGGACGACGCTCCGCTTCGACGTGCGCCTCACGCTGGCCGACGAGGGCGACGCGCGCGCGGGCGGCGAGGCGCCGCGCGCGCGGCGGGTCGTGGCGCTCTCGCCGGGGCAGCCGAGGTACCGCGTGCTCGTGGTCGACGACCGGTGGGACGTGCGCCACTGCCTGCTCAAGCTGCTCGACTCGGTGGGCGTCGAGGTGCGCAGCGCGACCAACGGCCTCGGCGCGGTGGCGCAGTGGGAGACGTGGTCGCCGCACCTCGTCCTGCTCGATCTCCGCATGCCGCTGCTCGACGGCTACGAGGCGGCGACCCGCATCAAGTCGAGCCCGCGCGGGCGGGAGACCGTCGTCGTCGCGATGACCGCGAGCGCGTTCGAGCAGAACCGGTCGCTCGCGGCCGAGGCCGGGTGCGACGATTTCCTGACCAAGCCGTTCCGCGACGCCGACATCTTCAATCTCCTGACGAAGCACCTCGGGGCCCGCTTCGAGGTCGAGGAGGGCCCCGCGGAGCGTCGGCCGGCGGGGCCGCCGGCGGTCGACCTCGCGCGCGCGGCGGCGGGGCTGCCCGCGGCGCTGCGCAAGGACCTCCGGCGGGCGGCGACGCGGCTCGACGCCAAGGCCGTGCAGGCCGCGATCGACCGGTTCCGGCCGGAGGACGCCGAGCTCGCGGGCGCGGTGGCCGAGCTCGCGCGGGGGTATCGCTTCGACAGCATCTTGGCGCTATCGAGCGCCGACGAGGAGGAGCCGTCATGACGGACACGGACGCAAAGCCGCTCGCTCGCGGGGCGGCCTCGGGCGCGCGGCCGGAGCGCCCCCGGGAGGAGCCCGCGAACATCCTGATCGTGGACGACATGCCGGCGAACCTGTCGCTCCTCACGTCGATGCTGACGGCGCAGGGGTACGAGGTGCGGGCGGCGATCAGCGGCGCGATGGCGCTGATGTCGGCGGCGGCGGTGCCGCCGGACCTCATCCTGCTCGACGTGAGCATGCCCCACATGGACGGCTACGAGGTGTGCCGGCGGCTCAAGGTGGACGCCCGGACGGCGGACATCCCGGTCATCTTCCTGAGCGCGATGACCGGCATCGGCGACAAGGTGATGGCGTTCGACGCGGGCGGCGTCGACTACGTGACGAAGCCGTTCGAGCTGCGCGAGGTGCTGGCGCGGGTGGGGACGCAGCTGCTCCTGCACCGGCAGCGCCGGGAGCTGGAGCGGCAGCGCAAGGAGCTCGAGGAGCGCTACGCGCAGGTCCGCCAGATGCACGCGGCGCTGCGCGGGTACCTCTCGGACCGGGCGTGGGAGAGCATCGAGGAGAGCGTGTCGTCGAACCGGCCGAGCGCGCCGGCGCGCGAGGTGCTGACGGTGCTGGTCAGCGACATCGAGGAGTTCGTGCGGCTCTCAGAGCAGGAGGAGCCGGGGCCGCTGCTCGCGGATCTCAGCCTGTACATGGCGACGGTGGCGCAGGTCGTCTACGACCACGACGGCGAGGTCGACAAGTACGTGGGCGACGGCATGCTCGCGTTCTTCCGGAGCGCGCCGGACGCGCTCGCGGCGGCGCAGCGGATCCAGCGGAGCATCGCGGCCTTCAACGAACACCAGCGCTCGCGGGGCCGGCCCGCCTTCCCGACGCGGCTCGGGCTCGCGACAGGGCCGGTCCTGCTCGCCAGCATCGGGTCGAGCGGCAGGCGGGAGTTCACGATCATCGGCGATCGTGTGAACACCGCGTTTCGGATTCAGGCACAGGCGAAGGCGGGTGGCCTGCTGATGGATGAGGCGACGTTCGCCGCGGCCGGGAGCCCGACAGGGGCGATGCCCGCGCTCGTCCGGATCCGGGGCAAGCAGGGAGAGGAGAAGCTCTATGCGATGGCGCCGGAGGCGATCTTGGTGAACGTTAACACGGAGCGCACCGGCGGCCGGGACGACGGCGCCTGAGGGCTCTCGCTCGCTGGGAGCCGCGCAAAGGCCGGTACTTCAAGGGGTAATCACGCGTCGCCACGCGGGATCGATCCCGTGGATCGAGCGATCTGCAAATAGCGTTCGTTCTTGAACCACGCGACGCGCTCGTGCAATAGTCGCCGCGGAGGACAGAACCGACATGAAGCTTCGACATGGCATTATCTTGCTGGGCCTGCTCGTGACGTCTGGAGTTGGCGCAGGCGCGTGCTCGGATGACGATGGCGACGGGACGACGGCGACGACCTCGACCGGCAGCGGCACGGGCGGCGGCGCTACAGGCACGGGCGGCGGCGGCACGGGCGGCGGCGGCACCGGCGGCGGCGTGACGGGCACCGGCGGCGCCGGCGCGGGCGGCGAGGGAGGCAGCGACTCGGCCTGTGCCGACGGGGCGCTGCTCTGCGACGACTTCGAGTCGTACGAGGCCCAGAGCGAGCCGAGCGGCAAGTGGACGGTTTACAAGGCCATGGCGGGATCCGCGGTGACCGTCGACACGGCGATGGCGTACAGCGGCACCAAGTCCGTCAAGGTGACCACGCCCGAGAGCTCGGGACAGGACAACTACAAGTCCGCGATGATCCAGTTCAAGGACGCGGCGGCCCTGCCCGTCGACGGGAACGTCATCCATGGACGTATGATGTTCTTCCTCGAGTCCGCGCCTGACACGGACGTGCACTGGACCATCATCGATGGCGCGGGCACCGTTCCGGGGAAGGATTTCGAGGGGATGCCCTACACGGCCGTGTACCGCTACGGCGGCCAGCATCCGATCGCGAGCGGCAGCCAGCTCATGGCGAACTACGATACGCCCGGGCAGTGGAGCAATCCGCCGACCGCGCCGGCGACGGACTGCTGGCACCACGCCGAGGGGAAGGTGGTCCCGGTGGGCAAGTGGACGTGCGTCGAGTTCACCTTCGACGGGCCGAACAACGAGATGCGCTTCTCGCTGAACGGCGCGGAGATCCCCGAGCTCACGATGTCCGGGACCGGCCAGGGCTGCGCCAACAACATCGAGAACTACGAGTGGACCGCGCCGGAGTTCACCAGCATCGGCTTCGGCTGGGAGTCCTACCAGACCGACGCGCCCCGCGCGATGTGGATCGATGACGTCGTGATCGGCACCGGGCCCATCGGCTGCCCGGCCGAGAAGTGAGCACGAGCTCGCGCCGCTGAGCTCGCCGGAGGCGCGGAGGTGGACTCCGCGCCTCGTTCAATGTCAGCGCCGGGGCCGGCGTCGGGCGCGCCCTGAATCCTCGGGTCTACGCGGGGCCAGGGCGCCGGCGGCGGCGGACGATTGTTGGGCTCGCCGATTGATCGCTCGCCGGCTCCGGCCTACGAGACGGCGGAGGTCCAACGCCTCACGAACCTGGAGGTCTCCGCTGTGATGAAACCGGCCCATCGTCTCTCGCTGCTCGCCTCGTTCGTCCTGGTCGCTGCCGCTTGCGGCGGCTCGCCCGAGCCGGCCCCTGCGGTCCCCGACGTCCCCGCCCAGCCGCAGCCCGCGCCGGAGACGACCGCGGCGCCCGCGCCCGAGCCGGCGGCCCCCGAGGCCGCGGCCACCCCGGAGGGCGGCAGCGCGGCGCCTGCGCCCGCGGCGCCTACGACCGTCGAGGTGCCCATCGAGGCGCGGAGCAAGTCGAAGCTGAAGGGCTCCGCGACCTTCACCGAGGTCGAGGACGGCGTGAAGGTCGCCGTCCAGGTCTCGGGCGCGCCCAAGGGCAAGATCGCCGTGCATGTGCACGAGACCGGCGATTGCAGCGCGCCGGACGCGAAGAGCGCGGGCGCGCACTACAACCCCGAGAACCACCAGCACGGCCTGCCCGACGGCGCGCCGCGCCACCTCGGCGACCTCGGCAACATCGAGGTCAAGGCCGATGGGACCGGGACCCACGAGATCATCGTCAAGGGGGCGAACCTCAAGCAGGGCGCGCCGAACTCCTTCCTCGGCCGCGCCATCATCGTCCACGAGAAGCAGGACGACGGCAGCCAGCCCGCCGGGAACGCGGGTGGGCGCATCGGTTGCGGCGTCATCGGGCAGAGCAAGTGAGCCGCCGCCGCGGCGCGCTCGGGATGCATTGAGTCCACCTCGCCCGCAGCCGAGGCGCCAAGGACGTCGGGAGGACTCTCAACATCCTATTCTATCTCTGCCGCTTTGGCGTTCTAGCTAGAGCACCGAAGAGGCAGAGGACCAGCTTAGTTCGACGGGCCGCGGCGCCCACCGGATCCGCCGACGCGCAAGCTGGAAGAGCACGTCACGCAGCAAGAGGAGAGACCGCAAGGGCGCAAGAGGCGCAATGGGACAGAGATGGAATTGTACTCTCCTCTTCCCCTTGCGTCCCTTGCGGTCCTCTTCCCATAAGTCGATTTTCGCCGAATTTCAGCGTGATCGGCGCTCTAGTACGTTGTCGCCCAAGTTCGTCCCTGGTTCGTCGCGGAGGGGCCGGAGCGGAGGCGGGCCACAACGGGGGCCCGCTGGAGCGCAGGCCGCGGAGCGGCGAACCAGGGAAGTCCTTCGGCAACGATTTTGTGGTGCCGAACCGTGGCGATCCGTTGCTTCCGCCGCGGTTTTGGGGACCCCAGACAACCGATCGCACACCTTCGGAGGGCATGGACCCAACCTGGGCCCAAATGCCGAGCCCTGTACCCGGGTAGCTCGCGATGGTCGATCCGTCGGCTCGGGCCGCCGTGGTCGCCTCGCTCGCCGGCACTCTGAGCCGAGCCGTCACCCTCGGGGACGCGGAGGCAGCCCGGCGGACACCAGGCTGGCGGGGACCGAGCCCCTACGACTCTGCGTGCCAAGATGCGCCCACTGCGACCGAGCGAACGGACACTAGAGATGAGGTGCTACCGTTCCACCGTAAGCGGTGCCGCTGAGCACGGCAGCCAAGCGCCGGCGACCTCGACGGAGCCGGCCGAAGACGGTCCCGATCCGGAACCCTGAGACTCCGGGCGATCTCGCTGACCTGCTCGCCCTCGCACGAGGATGAGCACCTTCCGCTCCCGGGGCTCCACCAGCCAGAGCAGTTCCAGGAGGGAGCGCGCCGCGGTCTCTCAGCAGTACGCCCCTACTGCCTGGGCACGATCTGCTATCATCGCGTCCCCTGAATACGGGCGGACCATGCGAACCAAGTTCTTCGGCTTCCTAGCGACGCTGAGTGTGGCGATCTCCTGCGGCGGCGACTCGGCTACTACTAGCAGTACGACATCCACCGGCACCCACGACGACACGAACAGCGCGAGTTCCGGCGGTCCCATGGCCTGCGTGCCCGGCCAGCAAGTCGAATGTGCTTGCATCGGCGGCGCCACGGGCGTCCAGAAATGCCTTCCCGACGGCTCCGGCTTCGAAGATTGCCAGGGCTGCCCATCAGGTACTGGTGGTGCAGGCGGCACGGATTGTTCCGCGAGCAGTACAGGTGCCGCCGGCGCAGGCACAGGTGGCGCCGGAGGCGCTTTCTGCCCATGTACCCCCGGCACTGAATTGGCGTGTAACACCGCCTGTGGAACTGTTGGCAAGGTCATCTGCACTGCTGACTGCCAGATCCCGAACAACTGCGTTCCGCCAACCGAAACGTGCAACGGTCAAGACGACGATTGCAGGAACGGTGCAGACGACATCTTCGAGTGCATCCAGGGAGCGATCATTCCCTGCTCGACGGCCTGCGGCACCATCGGAACACACACCTGCTCTGCGGCATGCACGCTCCCCATAGCATGTAATCCTCCAGCTGAAACTTGCAATGCGATCGATGACGACTGCAGCGGAGTCGCAGACGACGGGCTCCCGCTCTTTGGCGAACCTTTCTCAATCGGAGGCGCCGACGCGCGTCGACCGAAGGCAGCATATTCCGGCTCGGCCTATGGAGTTTCCTACCTGGATATCACCCCGGACTCCTGGAAGGTGAAGCTTCAGCGTTTCGACAGCGCTGGTATGCTCCTTGGGTCAGCCATCGAGGTGGACGGCGTCACGGCTGGCATTCCGGACATCTCCTGGAATGGGTCGGCCTTCGGAATCGCATGGGCTGAAACCTACACCGGGAGCGGCGTCTACTTTCGCACTTACTCGGAAAGTGGTGTGGCACTATCGCCAATATTCAAGATCGCCTCATCGAATTCGCAGTCCGGAGTGACCATGGCAGCATCCGGCACAGATTTCCTGGTTGCCTTCGATGACTACACTGGCCTTGTCAGTTCGTCCTTCAAGGTGGTCAAAGTCAACACAAGTGGCCAAACCATAGCCTCACATGATCTAACACCGCCGTCGGCGCGTGTCATGCTTACCCGGCTCGTCCCGTCCGGCGCTGCATTCAAGCTGTTTTGGAGTGACAACCGATCAGGGAAATACGCTGTTTTTGCACGCGACCTTGACGTGAACGGTATGCCTACAGGACCAGAAGTTCCGGTCACGGACGGGACCGGCGATGCCGAGGCTTGGTCCGCCACCAAGGTTCCGCTGGGTTACGTCATCGGGTACAGCAGCTTCGAAGCATCAGGCGAGTCGTTCCTACTCACCACCGATGCGACAGGCATTCCGACCGGAGAACCGGTCAATATTGGTTCTTCTGGGCAATTCCCCGAAGTTAACTGGAACGGCACATTCCTCGCGGTGCTGAACGGTGACATGTTCCGCCTGTTTGACGCACAGTTGAGACTCGTGGCGGGACCTTTCACTTTTCACTCTCCGGCTACCAATAATATTAGATATTCGAACCTGCTTTGGGCCAATGGGCGTTACTTCGCAATGGCCGGCACGGACGGTGGGCCTTCCGATCCACCTGTGGCTCGCCTTTTTGGGCCGCTTGGGTGCAATGCTCCCTGAGCGTTCCGTGGAAACCCGCAAGCGGTGAGGTAAACGCGGCCCCTTCGACGCACGGGTAGATTGTTGATAGACTATCACTTTCCAGGAGAGAGGCGGATGGCGTCAGGTTTCTTCCGTCACCGGAGAGGCCCGGATGGCGGCGTCTACCGCAAACGACGCCGGCGCTTGAGCACGTGCGCGTGATGCTTGCGGTTCAGGCGGAGCCGCGAGAACGCGATTTCGATGGGTAGCTTTAAGATCCGGGCGACCTACGAGACCTGCTCACCCTCGCCGACTGGGAGTAGGACGATGCGCTCCCGGGCCTGAACAGCCGGAGCTGGGTCAGGAGGTCGCGCGCCTAGACGGGCCCATGGGGCGGTAACGCCTGCTGCTTGGCGACGCCGTGCGGGTCGGCCGGTGCGGGTCCGCGAAGACCGCTTCCCGGCGGCGATCGGGCCTGCGTGCTACCGGCGCGAGCGCGCTTGCCGCTCCGGTACCGCTGGCAGCGCAAGCAGACGGCCTATCGCCTCGTGAACGACCCCGGCCGCCTCCTCGTCCCCGAGGGCGACGGCGCGGATGAGCGTCTCGGCGAGCGAGGCGACGACGGCGGCCCGATGCGGCGGATCGACCATCGCGAATGCCTCGTTCCCGGAGCCTGCCGTTTGGGCCCGGGTTGGGTCCATGCGCTCCGGGGGGCTGCGATCGGTCGTCACGCCCCCCCGAAATGCCGGCGCATCCCACGGGTCGCACCGGTTCGCCACCGCAAATTCGTCCTTGGGCGACGCGGTACTGGTCCGCTCCTCCGCGTCATCGAGGAGGAGCGCTGACCGGTATCCCCTGTTGCCGCGGGGACGACCCCGAAACCGGAAGGCTCCGGCTCGCAGGAAGCCCCGGCACCGCCGCGGTGCGCCCCGAGGGGTCGCGAGCCATGCGCCCGATCGGATCCCGGAGCGCCTCGCGCTGGAGGTCCGCCACCGGCCCGGACGGAGGTGGCAGGGGCGCGGAGGATGCCACGGCGGACGGGAGGGCCTGACCCGCAGCATCGGCGCCGCGCGCCTCGTGCGCAGGGGCGACCGCGGGCGTCGCACCGGAAGCGCGAGGGCCCGGCGGGGGCTCCCCGGGATGAGCGCCGCTCACGAGCAGCGCGGCGACGATCACCGCCGCCAGCGCCGCCACGACGAAGCCCGCCCGGGAGGGCGAGCGCAACCGCCGCTCCCACATCGCCGAGGAGTCCCTGCCGCGCGCGCTCGCATCGACGAGCGCCATCTCGACGTCCTCGTCGACGTCGACCCGCGTCCCGGCCGGAGCGGTGACCGCCTCGCTCGGCGCCACGACGCCGGCCGCCTGCGCGCACGACGCGGCCGGCCCCGAGGCCGCCTCGCCCGCCGCCGCCGGCGCCGCCTCGCCCTCCCCCGCCAGCGCCGCCTCCGCCCGCGCGCGCGGCGTGTCCGGCAGGGTGGCGACCTCGCTCCGCTCCTCCGACTCGACCTCTCCCCCAGGCGCCGACGGCGGTGGGACCGGCGAAGGCAGCCCCTCCACGGGCAGCGCGAACGCCGCGCCGCCCGAAGGCGGGCCGGAGCCCGTGGCCGCGGAGATCGGGCCGCGCTCCCCAGCACCCTCCCCATCCACGCCGGCGCGCACGCCGGACAGCGAGTCGCGCAGGCCCCCGCGGAGGATGCGCTGGATGCGCTCGACCAGCGGCTCCGCCGCGGGCGGCGCGAACGGGCGGAGCGCCAGCGTGAGCTCCGCCAGATCGGGCCAGCGCCTGTCGCGATCCCGCTCGAGGCACCGCATGATGATCGGATCGATCTCCGGCGTGAGCCCGCGGCGGACCTGCGACGGCAGCGGCGGCACGAACTTGCCGCCGAGCACCAGCGAGACCGTCTGCACCGAGCGGGCGTGCATCGGATACCGGCCCGTGAGCAGGACGTACAGCAGCGACCCCACCGCCCAGATGTCCGCGCGCGCGTCGACGTCGCGCTGCCCGCGCATCTGCTCCGGAGGCATGTAGTGCGGTGTCCCGAGCATCTGACCCGTGCTCGTCCGCATCTCGGAGACGCCCAGCGACGCCGCCTCCGAGACCTTGGAGATCCCGAAGTCGAGCACCTTGATGCACGGCGCGCCCTCGCGGGTATGCGTCAAGAAGAGGTTGGCCGGCTTCACGTCGCGGTGCACGAGCCCCAGCGCGTGCGCCTCCGCGAGCGCGTCGCAGGCCTGGATCACGTAGAGCGTCGCCTCCTCGACCGGCAGCGGGCCCCGCTTCTTGCGGATGACCCGGAGATCGCGGCCGTCGAGGAACTCCATCACCATGAAGGGCAGCCCGCTCGGGAGCCGCCCGACGTCGTGCACCTTGACCGCATGCTCGCTCTTCAGCCGCGCCGCGATCCGCGCCTCCCGGAGGAAACGCTCGCACATCTCCGGATCGGCCGCGGTGGCCGGGAGCAGCAGCTTGATCGCCCGGAGCTCGCCGAGATCCATGTGGGTCGCGGCGATCACCGCGCCCATCGCGCCCTTGTCCAGCAGGCGATCCACGCGGTACTTGCCGGCGATCAGCGTGCCGATCTCCAGCCCTTGGATCTCTTCCAGGCCGCGCATGTCCGAAGCCTCCGACCGAGAGCGCCGCGCCGCAATGCCCAGCATACCGCAGTCGATCCGCGGCGCGGCGACCGATGGGCCGACGGCCTCAAATTCAGCGACGCCATAGAGCGACACCGCCGCCGCGGAGCGCCGGGAGCGACACCGCCGCGGAGCGCCGGGAGCGACACCGCCGCGGAGCGCCGGCAATTCACCTCCGCGCCGCCGCCGATTCGCGCGCCGCCGCCGATTCGCCGCGCCGCCGCCGCATTCGCCGCGACGCCATTGCGGCGCTCGTCGCAATGGCCCGCTCAGCCGCCCTTCCGCGCCCCGCTCGCCTTCGTGATCGCGATCGTCCGCCGCGCGCCGGCCGACTCGACCGTGAGCTCGACCGCGGCGCCCTCCGGCAGGTTCGACAGCGAATAACGCAACGCGTCGAAGTTGGCGAGCGGCCGGCCGTTGACGGCGACCACCACGTCGCCGACGCGGACGCCCGCGGCCTGGGCGGGGCTGCGCTCGTCCACGGCCACGACGACGGCGTCGCCGCTCGTCTTCAGCTCGCCTTCGAGCAAGGGGAAGAGGGGCGCCGCGGTCAGGCCGAACGCGCTCTCCGTGCGCCGGTAGCTCTGCACGGCCGCGTCGAAGCTCTCCTTGCGCATGCGGTAGCGCGCCACGGCCATCACGGCGCCGTCGCGCTCCTGGAAGCGCGCGTCGACGCGCTCGGGGGTGGCGAACGCGCCGACCTGCTTCAGGTAGCGGTTCGCCTCGGCCTCCGCCATCCCGGGCCGCCGCGCGCCGCCGCCGCGCGCCTCGAGGAAGGCGTACGCCTGCGACCCCGCCAGCGCGGGCACGACGTTGCTCGCGAGCCGGGAGATCGCGTCGGCGCGCGCGACCGACAGCGCCGCCTCGCGGGTCTCGCCGGCGCCCTCGCCGACCACGAAGATCGCGTCGCCCTCGGCGGCGAACGGCCGCTGCATCCAGGCAGGCGTCTCGTCGGCCGGCGGCGCCGGGCGCCACCTCGCGCTCGCCGCGGGCGCCGCGCCCGGGCCGGCGACCGGGCGCGGGCGGCCCCAGCCCAGGTACGCGTAGCCCACGCTGAGGACCAGCAGCGCCGCCGCCGCCCCGACCGCCGCGAACGCCCAGCGCGACCCGGGCCCGCCGGCCGCGGCAGCGGCCCGCGCCCGCCGGCGCGCCGTCGCCGCCTCCGACGACGGCACCCCTGACGCGCCCGCCCCGGATGCCCCTGCTGCCCCGGAAGCCGGCGCCCTCGCCGCCGGCGCCCCCGCTGCCCCGGAAGCCGGCGCCGCCGACGACGCCCCCGGCGCCGCCGCCTCCGCGGCCGACACCCCCGGCACCAGCGCCTCTGCCCCCGCTGCCCCGGAAGCCTGCACCCCCGTCACCGACCCCCCTGCCCCCGGCGCCCCCGCTGCCGTGGGCGCCATCCCCGCGGAGCGCCTCGTCGCGGCGGGCGCGGGCGTGCCGGAGGGCGCTCGCGCCGGCTCCAGCGCGGCGCCGAGCCGCTTCAGCACCGGCAGGAGCGCCGCGAACGAGAGCGGCGCGTTGCACCGCTTGCACGGCATGTACGGCTCCCGGTCCTCGATCGCCGCCTGGGCGGCCTCCCGCACGTCGAGCAGCGTCTGCCGGGGCGCGCTGCACCGCGCGCAGGCGCCGTCGACGAGCGCCGAGACCACCGCCGCCCCGAGCGAGGGGCTCGCCGCGGCGAGGTGCTCGAGCAGCGCGACCGGACAGCCCTCGATCTGGATCGACGTCACCTCGTCGCCCAGCGCGCGGAGCGAGAGCGTGAGCGCCTGCGCCCCCTCGGGCGTCACCCCCGCCGCCCCCGTGAGGTCGAGGACGAGATCCCCCTCGATCCCGTCGAGCGCGCGCTTCCACCGGACGTGCGCGTCGAGCCTCCCCCGCACGCGGATGCGCGTCCCGCGCTCGTCCACCGTCTTCTCGATCGCCTCGTGGGTCCCGGCGTCGAGCCGCGCGAGCTCGTCGAGCGCGGCCCGCACGTCCTCGGGCAGCTGGATCCCCGCGTGCGCGGCCGCGAACGCGAAGTAGCTCTCGGCGTCGTCGTCGAACACCGCCGCCCCGCCGCAGCGCGGGCACGGGCTCGCGGGCGGATCGTGCGTCCTGACGAGGTGCGCGTCCCGGTCGCAGTCGAACAGCCGCTCGAACGTGGCGCCGCAGCGCTCGCACCGGTACGGGCCGTAGAACGACACGATGCGCCCGTCGCCGAAGAAGCGGCGGATCATGCTGACCTGGTTCACGATCGGCTCGGTGCAGCGGCCGACGTAGATCTCGGTCGCGTTCAGCGACACCTCGGCCAGCATCGCCATCCACTCGCGCACGCCGAACGACGTGACCCGCTGCACCCCGCCCAGATCGAAGAGCACGCGGCCAGCGATGCCCCGCGCGACCGCGAGGCCATGGAGCTCCTCGGTCATCCGCCCGGACATCGAGACGATGAGCAGGCCGCCCAGCCGGCGCTTGGTCACGGTGAGGGCCCGGGGCCCGTGCCCGTGCGCCCCCTCGGGCTCGGCCCCGGGGCCGGCGTCCACGAGCGACGGGAGCCTCCTCGAGCGCGGCGGCGGCGGGTCCGGGTCGTGCGCGGCCTCGAGCCGCGACGCCGAGAACAGCGGCGCCGACAGCTTCGTCGCGATCCCGCCGGGGCGCTCGACGCTGAGCGCGCCGTGCGGCGCCCCGCCCACGACGTCGAGATCGCCCGCGGACGAGTCGTCGCTCCGGGTCGACTCCTGCCTCTGGACGATGTGCGACAGGAGCTCCGCCTCCGAGGCGAGCGCGCCCCGCCACGCCTCGACCCGCTGGCCGAACAGCTCCGCCATGAACGACGACAGCGCGAGCGACGAGGTGGCGAGCCGCTCCTGCCGGGCGAACGCCTCGAGGTCGATCTGGAGGTCCCGCGCGGTCGCGTACCGCTTCTCCCGGTCCCGCTCCAGGCACTTGAGCACGATCCGCTCGAGCTCCGGCGGGTAGTCGTCGCACACCTGGCTCGGCGGCATCACCGGATCCTCGACGATCGCCCGCATCAGCTCGAACTCGGTGGCGCCGCGCCGGAACAGCCGGCTGCCCGTCGACATCTCGTAGAGCAGGATGCCCACCGAGTAGATGTCGCTCCGGCGATCGAGCTGCTCGCTCGTGCACTGCTCGGGCGACATGTACGGGACCTTGCCCTTGAGCGCGCCGTCGCGCGTCTCGTTGACGCGGTTCGCCGCCTTCGCGATCCCGAAGTCGAGGATCTTCACGGCCCCGTCGTACGTGACGAACACGTTGTGCGGGGACACGTCGCGGTGGACGATGTCGAGCGGCTTGCCGTCGAAGCCGACCTTCTCGTGCGCGTAATGGAGCCCGGCCGCGACGGCGGCGGCGATGGTGATCGCGTGCTCGACCGGCATCCGCCGGTTCGCCGACCGGAGCGACTTCTTGATCGTCCTGAGGTCCTCGCCGTGGAGGTACTCCATGGCGATCACCGGCACGCCGTCGACCTCCTCGATGTCGTACATCTGGACCAGGTTGGGGTGGTCCAGCGTCGCGGCGATGCGCGCCTCGTCGAGGAACATCCGCACGAACTCGGGGCTGTCGACGAGGTGCGGGAGGATCCGCTTGACGACGCAGATCTTCCTCACGCCCGAGATGCCCGCGACGGAGGCCACCCAGATCTCGGCCATCCCGCCCATGCCGATCTTCTTGAGCAGGCGGTACTTGCCGAGCGAGGCAAGGCGGCGCGACGCGGCGCTCAGGGGGCCCGCGGCGGGGCGCTCGGTCATGCGCCCGCCTCCGCGGTGGTGGCCCAATTTGCCCCGGAGTGATTCACATGAAGGCGGGAAGGCAGGAAGATCATTGATCTTTTCTTCCCGCCTTCCCGCCTTCATGTTCAAATCCGGCCACCACCGCCTCCGCCGTGCGAGCCGGCACCGTCATTTCGGAGGGAGCGCGGCGGGCGATCAGGGTGCTCATCGAGGGCCTTCGGCGTGGGGCTTCGCGAAGCTGACGCTGCGGCGCTCACCGCGCGACTCGATCTGGAGGGCCATCGTACCACCGGGCGGGGTGCGCGCCCACGCGTCCGCCGCGGCCCTGCCGAAGGCCTCGACCGAGTGGACCGGGCGCTCGTCGACCGAGAGGACGACGTCCCCCGCGACAATGCCCGGATCCGCGCCGCGCTGCGGGCGCTCCACCGCGACGACGACGAGCTCGCCGGAGGTGCGCGCGCTCGCCTCGAGCAGCGGGAAGAAGCGCGCGACGGTGAGCCCCTGGAACGTGGCCGTCTGGCGGTAGCTCGCCGCGGCCGCCTCGAAGCTCGGCCGCGTCAGCCGGTAGCGCGCGAAGGCGAGGACGCGGCCGCCCTCGCGCCGCACCACGGCGTCGACGCGCTCGGGCGTCGCGAGCGACCCGACCTGGGCGAGGTACCGCCGGGCGACGCGCTCGACGACCTCCGCGCGCTGCTCCGGGGGCTCGGCCGGCGGGTGCGCGGCGAGCAGGTGGGCCACGGGGGAGCTCGCGAGCTCGGCGGCGAGGCCGGACGCGAGGCGCTCGATCGCGCTGCTGCGCGCCTCCGCGAGCGCGTCCGCGTCGCTGGCCGCGGGGCCGCCGCGGCCGACCACGAAGACGCTGTCGGCCTCGAGGACGAACGGCCGCTCCACCCACGCGGGCGGGAGATCGTCGACGGCAGACCAGCCCGCCCGCGCCCGCGCGCTGGCGGAGGGCGCCGGCGCGCGCGCGTCCGTCGCCGGCGCCGGGACCGCGGGCGCCGCCGGGGCCGCGGGCGCCGCCGAGGCCGCGGGCGCCGGGGCCGGCGCCCGCGGCGCCTCGGCGGGGCGCGCGCCGCTGCGCCAGACCGCGAAGCCGGCGGCCACGATCGCCACCCCGGCGAGCAGCGCGACGAAGGCGGCGCTGGCGCCCGCGCCGGGCTGCGCCGCCGCGGGGGCGGCCGGCCGCGGCGGCGAGGCGCTCGCCGGGGGCAGGGCGCCCGGCTGCGGCGAGGCGCTCGCCGGCGTCGGGGCCGAGGGCGGGCGCGACGCGCGGGCGCCGAGCAGCGAGAGCAGCGCGCGGGCGCCGTCGTCGAAGGCGAGCGGCGTGTTGCAGCGCTTGCAGGCGACGCGCGGATCGGGGCCGCCGCGGAGCAGGACATCGTGCTTGCCGACCTCGACGAGCGCGGTCCGGACCGCGCCGCAGGACGCGCAGCGGCCCTCGACGACCGCGGAGGCGAGCCGCGCGAGCTCGGGCCACGAGGGGCTCGCCATGCGCTCGGCGAGCAGCCGGGGACAGCCCTCGATGCGGACCGCCTCGACGGCGCCGTCGAGCTTGCGGAGCGCCGACTCGAAGCGGGCCGCGCCGTCGGCGGTGACCCCGGGGGCGCTGCTCAGGTCGAAGACGACCTGCCCCTCGAGGCCGTCGATGATGCGGCTCCAGCGGAGCGAGGCGGTCAGCTTGCTCCCCACCTTGACCCGCGTGACGCGCCCCTCGACGGACTTCTCCACCGCGTCGCCGGCGGCCGGCTCGTCGCCCTTCTCGAGCTCGAGGAGGATCTCCCGCACCTCCGGCGGGATGGCGCCGGCGCCGTGCTGGGCGACGAACCCGAAGTAGGTCGCCGCGTCGTCGTCGAAGGCGCCGGCGCCGCGGCAGCGCGGGCACACCGCCTCGGGGGCCTTGCCCTCGGCGAGCGAGGCCGCGTCGTGGGCGCAGTCGACGAGCCGCTCGAACTGGGCGCCGCACGACTCGCAGCAGTAGGGCGCGTAGAACGAGACGACCTGCCCGCTCCCGGCGAACCTGCGGATCATGCTGAGCTGGTTGACGACCGGCTCGGAGCAGCGCGCGAGGTAGAGAGCGCGGAGGCGGGGCTCGGCCGCCTGGATCATCTGGAGCCACTCGCGCACGCCGAACGACGTGATCCGCTCGACGCCGGCGAGGTCGAGCAGGACCTTGCCGTCGAGCTCCCGGGCGAGCGCCGCCCCCTTGAACGACTCGGTCATGCGCCCGGCGAGCCGGACGACGAGGACGTCGCCGATCCTCCGCCGGTCGAACGCGAGGCTGTCGAGGCGGCCGGCGGCGCCGGCGGGCGGTACGATCCGCGTCGGCGCGGCGCGCTGCGACCAGGAGGAGTGCGACGGCCGGTCCACCGTGGTGGGCAGGCGCCCCGACGAGACCGGCCCCGAGGGCCCCCCGGCGAGCAGCGGCCCGGCGAGCAGCGGCCCCGACGGCGGCCCGGGGATGCGCGGGCGCGCCGTCCGATGGCCGTTCGGCGGCACGCGGACGGTCGGCCGCACCTCGTCGCCGAGCGGCCGCGCCTCCCCGCCGAGCGACCGCGCCTCCTCGCCGAGCGGCCGCGCCTCCTCGCCGCCGTCGCGCGCCGCGCGCAGCGTCCCCGGCGCGGCGCCGTGGCTCCGCGGCACCGGGATGAGGGCCTCAGAGAGGACGGTGAGGGTCATGGTCTGGTTGTGCAGGTCGCAGTGGCCGGCGGCGTAGGGCGAGATCTCCCCGTACGAGTAGAACCCCGTCACCTGCGTGCCCCGCGGCAGCACGTCCAGCACCGCCTCGACCTCCTCCTCGGTCCGGTCGCCCAGCACGATCCGCCGACCCACGCAGCTGATCGCGATCGCCAGCGCCCCCTCGCCCGCCGCCGCCGCGACCCTGCCCGCCTCGCTCGCCGCCCGCGCCGCCTGCTCCGCGCCCCCGATCAGCCGCTCGAAGTCCGCCTTCATCAGCTGCACGAGGTGGCCCTCCGGCACGTCCCCCGCGAACGTCATCGACTGCTGCTCGTGGTCCACCGCCAGCACCGTGCGGACCAAGAACTTCTCGTCCCGCGCCGTCGCCCGCAGCGCCAGCGGGAACAGCAGCGCCGACGCAGGCAGCTCCGCCGCCTTGTCCCCGAGATACTCCTTGTACAGCGACAGCGCCGGCTTGCCGTCGACCTCGTACAGCACGTTCCCCGCCGAGCGCGTCACCACCCGCTCCGGCCCGAACTTGTCCCACCCCCCCTTGGACCCGTGCTGGATCACCACGTGCTCGCCGTACAGCCCCACCGCCGCCACCAGCCCGCTGCGCACCGTGTCCCCGACGCACACCCACGTCCGCTGAAACCGCGTCCCGTCCCCCGACAGCCCTCCGGTCACCACCACCGACTCGGGCAGCACCGCGTTCAGCCCCGCCACGAGCTGGCTGCCGTTCACCCCGAGCCCCTCCGACAGCACCAGCACCCCGCGCAGCCCCGGCCGGTCCAGCTTGCGCGCCAGCGCCTGCCCCGCCGCGAACGACCCCGACGCGCTCGCCACCTCCACCTGCGCCGCCGACAGCGTCGTGCGCTCGAACCGCGCCACCGCCACCGACAGCGTCCCGTCGCGCACCGCCGTGCCCGCGATCTCCCCCGCGCTCGAGCACCCCACCATGTGCGACCGCGGGTACGCCCGCCGCAGCTCCCGGATCGCACCCGGGTCGTCCAGGAACTCGGGCGCGCCGAACACAAGCACCAGCGTCCGGTCGCTGTCGAGCGCGGGCAGCGCCCGCACCGACCACTTGCCCGTCGCGCGCGAGAACGAGAACGTCGCGAGCCGCATCCCGGGCGCCGCGCTCGACGCTGTCGACGGCGCGTCGAAATGGGTGTCGGACGCGATCTCGAGCTCCTCGAACTCCGCCATCCCGCCCGCCGGCTGCGCCACCACGCGGGCCGCCACGGCCGGCGTCCCCTTCGCGGCGCGCGGCCTCCGCTCCCGCGGGCCCTCGCTCCGGATGAGCAGCGGGGTGAGGGCCTCGGAGAGGACGGTGAGGGTCATGGTCTGGTTGTGCAGGTCGCAGTGACCGGCGGCGTAGGGCGAGATCTCCCCGTACGAGTAGAACCCCGTCACCTGCGTGCCCCGCGGCAGCACGTCCAGCACCGCCTCGACCTCCTCCTCGGTCCGGTCGCCCAGCACGATCCGCCGACCCACGCAGCTGATCGCGATCGCCAGCGCCCCCTCGCCCGCCGCCGCCGCCGCCCTGCCCGCCTCGCTCGCCGCCCGCGCCGCCTGCTCCGCGCCCCCGATCAGCCGCTCGAAGTCCGCCTTCATCAGCTGCACGAGGTGGCCCTCCGGCACGTCCCCCGCGAACGTCATCGACTGCTGCTCGTGGTCCACCGCCAGCACCGTGCGGACCAAGAACTTCTCGTCCCGCGCCGTCGCCCGCAGCGCCAGCGGGAACAGCAGCGCCGACGCAGGCAGCTCCGCCGCCTTGTCCCCGAGGTACTCCTTGTACAGCGACAGCGCCGGCTTGCCGTCGACCTCGTACAGCACGTTCCCCGCCGAGCGCGTCACCACCCGCTCCGGCCCGAACTTGTCCCACCCCCCCTTGGACCCGTGCTGGATCACCACGTGCTCGCCGTACAGCCCCACCGCCGCCACCAGCCCGCTGCGCACCGTGTCCCCGACGCACACCCACGTCCGCTGAAACCGCGTCCCGTCCCCCGACAGCCCTCCGGTCACCACCACCGACTCGGGCAGCACCGCGTTCAGCCCCGCCACGAGCTGGCTGCCGTTCACCCCGAGCCCCTCCGACAGCACCAGCACTCCGCGCAGCCCCGGCCGGTCCAGCTCGCGCGCCAGCGCCTGCCCCGCCGCGAACGACCCCGATGCGCTCGCCACCTCCACCTGCGCCGCCGACAGCGTCGTGCGCTCGAACCGCGCCACCGCCACCGACAGCGTCCCATCGCGCACCGCCGTGCCCGCGATCTCCCCCGCGCTCGAGCACCCCACCATGTGCGACCGCGGGTACGCCCGCCGCAGCTCCCGGATCGCACCCGGGTCGTCCAGGAACTCGGGCGCGCCGAACACAAGCACCAGCGTCCGGTCGCTGTCGAGCACGGGCAGCACCCGGACCGACCACTTCTGGGTGTCCCGATCGTAGTGGAACGTCTCGAGGATCATGGGGCTCGTCGCCCCCAGGCTACAGCACGCGGGCCACGACGAGCGTCATGTCGTCGTCGAGGGATCGCTCGCCGCGGAACCTCGAGACCGCCGCGACGATCGCGTCCCGCGCCTCCTCGGGCGCGTACGTGGCGACGCTCTGGAACAGCGCGCGCAGCCGCTTCTCGGTGAACTGCTCGCTCGACGCGTTCTCGCACTCGGTCACGCCGTCGGTGAACCAGAGGAGGGCGTCGCCGCCCTCCAGCTGCACGGTGCTCGACGCGTACTCGGCCGAGCTCGCCGCCCCGAGCGGCGAGCCGTGCGCGGTGAGCTGGCGGACAGTGTTGTTCCTCACGAGGTACGGGAACGGGTGGCCGGCGTTCGCGAGGGTCAGCGTGCGCGCCCCCGGATCGAAGATGCACGCCGCGCAGGTCATCAAGAACTTCTGCTTCCCCGCCTCGAAGATCGAGCAGTTCATGAGCCGGAGCAGCTGCGCGGCGCCGAGCTCCTCCCGCACGAACGTGCGCGCGACGTCGCACGCGGCCTTCGCCGCCCCGGTGATGATCGCCGACGAGATGCCGTGCCCGGTCACGTCGCCGATGACCGTGAGCAGCTTGCCGTCCGGCAGGTCGTGGAAGGTCCACCAGTCGCCGCCGCACTCCGCCGCGGGCTGGAAGTGGCTGGCGAGCCGCAGCGAGGGCCGCTCGATCACGTCGTCGCTCGGCACGAGCATCTGCTGGACGGCGCGCGCCACCTCGAGCTGCTTCTTCAGCGACGCCCGCTCGGCGGTGTCGTGGAGCAGCTGCACCAGCCGGTCGCCGAGCGCGACGAGCTGGACGCGGACCTCGTGGATCGCCTCGTCCGCGTCGCTCGCCGGGGGCGCGCCCGGGGCCTCGCCGCCCGGCGCCGCGCCGCTCAGGGAGAGGAGGTTGCCGAGCTTGGCCGCGAAGCGCCGCTTGGCCATCGAGATGGTCGAGTCGACGTCGAGCGGCCGCGCCGGCTCGACCTGCGAGCTCGCGGCGTCGTGGAAGATGGTCAGCGCGTCCCCGATCGCGACGACGACGCTGCGGAGGCGGTCCCGCTCGGCGAGCAGCTTGCGGTGGAGCGCGCCCATCTCGTTCGTGGAGAGGTCGAGCGAGCGGGTGAGCAGGCTCCGGTCGTCGGCGACGTGGCGGTAGTGCTCGCTGATGCGCGCGACGACCTTGTGCCAGGTCTCCCGGTCGGGCGGCTCGCTCAGGTCCTCGAGGCCGAGGCGACGGAGCTGCCGCGCGAGGAGCGGATCGATCTCAGCCATGGCGTCCGCCTCGGCCGGGCTCTGCTGCGCGCGCGGCGGGCCGGCGCGCTACCACCCGGTCCGCTCCAGCGTCTCCGCCGCCGGGGTGGTGGAGCGCTCGAAGAAGTGGATGGACGCCGGCAGGGAGCGGAACTCGCGCGGGTTCACGTCGAGGTCCCAGAACGACGTGACCAGGGTCGAGGAGGTGGGCGAGACGTCGATGACCAGCACCGCGCCGGCCGCGTAGATCTTGAGCATGCCGAGCCCGGCGCCGCCGCGCGAGGTGTCGAGCACGGCGGCGCGCGCCGCGTCCGCGCCGCGGGCGCTCAGGCCGCGCGTGATGCCCTCGAAGACGTGGTGGCGCCGGAGGCCGCCGAACGGATCGTGGGCCTGGAGCGCAATGTGGGCGCCGTCGGAGCCGAGCCGCAGCGTGGGGATCTCGTTCTCTTCGAGCACGATGTCGGACCGCCGGTCGTGCGTGTAGCGCGGGCGGCCGCGGCCATCGACGGGCGCGTCGTACATCGCGTTCATGAGCAGCTCGTGGGCGAGGGCGGCGAGCCGCTCGGCGACGCGCGCGGGGGCGCCGGCGCGCTCGGCCCAGTGCGCCACCTCGCCGACGGTGCGGTCCCGGTCCTCGCTCGTGCGGGGGCGCCATTTCACGATGGTGGCGCCCCAGGAGAGCAGGTCGGCGAGGCGGGGCGGGAGCGCGAGCGGCTTGAGGATGCGGCGGACGGCGAGCGCGATCTCCCACGGCCGGGGCATGGAGGCGAAGCTCGGCCAGCCGACGATGCTGGAGAGCCGCGGCTCCTTGAGGGCGGCCTGGAGGACCGCGTCGGTGCTGCCGGAGGTCCACACGATGAGGTGCATGCTCGGGTAGCGCTCGGCCGCCCACTCGAGCGCGAGGTCGAGGTCGGCGGCGTCGCAGCCGAGCAGCAGGGGCCGCTCGGAGAGCCGCGCGCGCAGCTCGGCCGGATCGCCGGCGACGGGCACGTCCTGCATGCCGGCCGCGGCCGACATGACGCGCGCGATCCGCTGGCCGACGACCCGGTTCCGCTCGAGCACGGCGATGGTCGCTTTCGGGGCTGAGTCGCTCAAGGGGGGCACCGCGGGGTGGTGGCCGGATTTGAACATGAAGGCGGGAAGGCGGGAAGAAAGATCAATGATCTTCCTGCCTTCCCGCCTTCATGTGAATCACTCCGGGGCAAATTGGGCCACCACCCACCGCGGGGTGGCCCTGGCAGCGGGGGCTGCGAGGGGAGGAGCAGGGGGATTACACCACGGATCCCGGGCGCGGCGAGAGGCCGGTCAGGGGCGCCATCGGCCGAGCGGCGCCTCGCCGCAGCCCCCGCCGGCGATCGCCGCGCGGCGGCGCATCGACGTAAGCCATCTTTCTTTCGGCCCACGAGGCCGTCGAGGTCGACTCGAGCACGGGCCCTTGTGTGCGAGGCGCAAGGCGCGCCATCGCCCGCGGTGTCGTGGCGAGCTCCGGATCTCGGCAAATCCGCGGTCGCCATGAACAGGAATCAGTCGCCATGAACAGGAATGAGCGCCCGATAGCGCGATGGGATCTCGGGCGCTCGACGCCTGTCGCCGCCAGCGATCTGCGCGTGAGCCGCTCACCCGATGAGACGATCATGAAATCTCTTACTTGCCCGGCAACGCGGGCCCCCATCACGTTTGGATTCACCGCGTGACGCGAGGAGTTTGAAAGGGCTTGCCATGATGACACATCTCACCACGGTGTTCGTGCTCGTCGGAGCGGCGATTCCGCTCGGCGTGGCCGCGCTCTCTTGCAGCTCGGCCGGCCGGAGCGAAGGGACAGAGCACATCGCCTCCGCCGAGGACGATCTGCCCCGCCGCCCGCGGTTCAGCGACTTCGACGCCCTCACGGAGCGAAACACAGACCAGCTGCTCCGGCGGGGCCGGGAGACCTTTCGATTCGACACCTTCGGCGACGAGCAGTTCTGGGGCGGCAAGCTGCGGTTGCACGAGAGCATCGCCAACGTGACGCCGGCTCAGGCGCTGGCGCTCGGGCTCAAGGTCGACGTGGACGCGCTCCCGCCGAGGCTGCGGGGCCAGATCGAGCGCGGCCAGGTGGACCTCGACGACGCAGCCGTCACGCTGCGCCTCCTGCGGCTCGACGCGATCCTCGGGGTGACGGGCTTCTTCGACGGCCGCGGCAGGCTCACCTCGATCGGCCTCCAGTGCGCCTTCTGCCACTCCACGGTCAACGACTCCGTGGCGCCGGGCATCGGCAAGCGCCTCGACGGCTGGGCCAACCGCGATCTGAACGTCGGCGCCATCGTCGCATCGGCCCCGACGTTGCAGCCGCTCGTCGACCTGCTGCCGAGGGTGCCCGCGGGCGTCACCGAGGAGGGCGTGAGGAACGTCCTCCTCAGCTGGGGGCCGGGCAAGTACGACGCCGAGCTGATCCTCGATGGCAAGGCGTTCCGGCCTGACGGGAAGCCCGCGGCGACCCTGCTCCCCAACGCCTTCGACATGGGTGGAATCAACGAGCACACCTGGACCGGCAACTGGGGCTCGGTCCCCTACTGGAACGCGTACGTCGCCGTGACCCAGATGCATGGGAAGGGGAATTTCTTCGATCCACGGCTCAACGACCCCGAGAAGTACCCGAACGCGGCGGCCACCGGGATCTGGAACGTGATCGTCGAACCCGAGGACGATCTCGTCACGTCGAAGCTCCCCGCGCTGCACTTCTACCAGCTCGCGCTCCCGGCGCCGAGGCCGGTGCCCGGCGTCGATTTCGACGAGGAGGCCGCCGAGCACGGCAAGAGGCTGTTCGTCGGCAAGGCGAAGTGCACGGACTGCCACAACAAGCCGCTCTGGACCGACGCCGGCTGGAACCTGCACACGCCCGAAGAGATGAGGATCGACGATTTCCAGGCGAACCGAGCGCCCGGCAACTCGTACAAGACGATGAACCTGGCGGCCCTCTTCGTCCGGGAGCGAGGGCTGTTCATGAAGCCGGCGAACAAGGGTCGCTTCTACCACGATGGCCGCTTCGCGACGCTGCTGGACGTCGTGCGGAGCTACGACGAGCGATTCGCGCTCGGGCTCGATCCCGACGAGAAGCGCGATCTCGTGGAGTACCTGAAGTCGCTCTGATCGATCCGGCGAGGGTGAAGGGCCATCGCGGTGATCGCGGAGCGGACGACTACTGCTTTCACGACAGCTGTGGCCCCCTCGGGGCGGCTCAACAGCGGGCCGGCGGCGCCTCGCCCCGCCGGCGCCGCTCGCCTCGCGCTGCTCGCGCTACTCGCAGGACCCGGTCTCGATGGAGTGAGGGCGCACCGACGTGTTCTGGATGCTGTTCGGGTCGGTCACCGCCACCTCGCGGCCCCAGCCGGTGAGCCCCGCGAACGTCCCGTCGGTCGTCATGTCGAACGGCCCGTCGTCCTTGCAGTCGTTGTTCTTGACGGCGCCCCACGACCAGGCGAGCCACCCCACCTCGAGCTCGACGCTCTTGGCGAGGAGCGTCTTGTAATCGAACGGGTGCTGGCCGCACTCGTACACGGCGTGATGCGCGAACTCCCCGACCATCAGAGGCAGGTTCAGCGCCACGGACTCGTTCAGCTCCTTCGTGATCGTGGCCCCGCTCCCGTCCGTCCACCACATGTGCACGCTGAGCATGATGTTCGGATCGTGCGCGACGAGCGCGGGGCCGACGGCCTGGAGCTGGTCGATGTTCTGCCCCCACTTGGAGGCGTCGATGATGAGCGGCACCGTGATGCCGGCGTCGCGCATCCTCGTGATGGCCTGCTTGTAGCCCGCCTCCCACGCCGCGTTGTCCACCTGGTCCCCGACCTCGTTGCCGATGTTGACGAGCAGATTCTGCTCGTGCTTCTTGATCACGGCGACGGTCTCCGGTTCCGTCCAGTAGTCGACCAGGCTCGGCAGGAGCTCCCATTTGCCCGTGGCGTCGTGCAGCTCGACGATGGGGATGAGCTTCTGCGCGAGCGCGTTCGTGATGGCCGTATCCAGGCCCGCCACGGACGTTTCGGTGTTCCACACGATCCGCACCGTGTTGGCGCCCGTCTTCGCGATCTCCGCGAACTCCGGCAGGCCGTCGGGGCCCGACGGCAGCCATACGACCATCTCGTTGATGCCCCGGAGCAGCACCTTCTCGCCGCAGCGGTCGTAGAGGAAGCGGCCGCGCACCGAGAACCCGGTCGACGGCTCGCCCCCTCCCCCGCCCCCGGCGCCCGTGCCCGAGGTGGCGCCGCTGCTTGTCGAGGCGCCGTCGCTCGTCGAGGCGCCGCCGCCGCCGGACGTGGTCGCCCCCCCGCCCGCGCCCGTCGTGCCCCCGCCCGAGCCCGTCGCGTCCTGCCCGGAGCCCTGCGGGTCGCCCGAGTCGTCGCCGCACCCCACGGCGAGGCCGAGCGCCACGAGGGCGGCTCCGGCCCAACCAGCCATCGACCGATGATTCATGTACATCATGTTATGACTTCCTCTCTCCTGATTGCAGCTGGCGCCCCAGCGGGCTGACCGACGCCGAGCGGGCGATGCCATCGAGTCATCTCGGCCGGAGCTCGGTGAGGACGAGCAGGTATTCCGGCGGGTTGTTCGGCGTCAGCTTGGCGTACGGGTCCTCCTTGGTCGGGAACCCGGTGAAGCGCTTCGTGTTGTACTCGCCCCAGGACGGGTTCTTGAAGAGCGGGATCACCGGCGCCGCCTGCACGAAGATCATCTGCAGCTCGTCGATGATGCGCTTCTGCTCGGCCGGGTCGATCGCGGCCTCGAACTCACGGAACAGCGGGTCCGCCTCCTTCGCGCCGAAGCGGTGCCAGTTGCGGGCGGAGATCTCGCCCGCCGGCTTCACCAGCTCCGCGCTCATGAGATCGCGGTAGAAATTGTAGGGGGTGGGCTCGACGGTGGTCCAGCCCATCGACATGTCGAACGTGCCCTTCTGGAGCGCCTCGAAGAACGCGCTGAAGTCGTACGTCTTGAGGGTAGCGTCGATGCCCAGCTGCTTCAGGTTCTGCGCGATGATCTGGACCGCGCGGACCCAGTCCGACCAGCCCGTGACGACGTTGATCTCGAAGCGCATCGGCTTTCCGTCCTTCGCCCGGATCCCGTCCGCGCCCTTCGCGTAGCCGGCCTCGTCGAGGAGCTGGTTCGCCCTGGTCACGTCGAGCTTCACCCAGTCGCCCGCCGCCGCCGCCTTCTCGTTGCGGAAGCGGTTGTAGGAGTCGTCGAGGCCGGTCGCGTCCGCGGGCTGCGTGTAGTTGTTCGCCGCGATCTTGACGATCTGCGCCCGGTCGATGCCCATGCTGATCGCCTTGCGCACGCGCACGTCGTCGAACGGCTTCTTCGTCGTGTTCGGGTACAGCGTGGCCGTGCCGCCGACGAGCGGGAACCAGTAATGATGGTTCGCCGGATCCTTGGCGACGAAGACCTTGTCGATGTCGGGGACGAAGGCGCCTGCCCAGTCGATCTCCCCGTTCGTGAGCGCGAGGCTGATCGGGTCGTTGCCGGGGTAGGCCGGGAAGCGCAGCCCGTCGACCGCCGGCTTGCCCGCCTGCCAGTAGTTCGGGTTCTTGCCGAGCTCGTACACCTGGTTCTGGAAGACCTTCACCTCGGTGAACGGCCCTGTCGCCACGGGGTTCTCGTTCGCGTACGTGACCGGGTCGGCGACGTCCTTCCACGTGTGCTCCGGCACGATCGGCTGGTGCCCGATGTAGCTGAGCCCCGGCACGTAGGGCCGCTTCAGCGTGAACTCGACCGTCGCGCCGTCCTTCGCCGCCACGGCGTCGATGAACTTCCACACCCCCGAGAGATCGAGCGCCGGGTGCTTCTTCAGGAGCTCGAACGTGAACGCCACGTCCTTCGCGGAGAACGGCTGTCCGTCCGACCACTGGACCTTGGGGCGGATCGTGAACGTGAGCTTCTTGTTCCCGTCGCTCCACGCGTAGCTCGTCGCGAGCCACGGCGTGTACTCGCTCTTCATCGTGTTGTAGATGAGCATCGGCTCGTAGATGCCGGCGACGGTCGGGAACCGCACGTTCCCCTCGGCGAGCAGCGGGTTGAAGTTCCGCACCCAGGAAGCCTGCTGTTCCCGCGAGATCGTGACCATCGCGGCGCCCTTGGCCGCGGGCTTCGGCGCGGGCGCCGCTGACCCCTCCGGAGCGCCGCGAGCCGCCCCGGCGCCTTCCTTGTCCTTGGAAGAGCAGCCCGCGGCGGCGCTGGCGGACAGCATCAGCGCCGACAGGAAGAAGATGCGACGCGGCATCGGTCCAGCCTTCATGACAAGCCTCTCCGCGCGGGTGACCCCGGGTTCCCGCGACGATTCGTTCCCGTGACAGCACGCGGCGCCGTGACGCGGCATACAAGAAAGAAAGTGGATCGTACGAGATCCCGGATGCCGTGCTCGACGTCGCATGGATCGCTGTACCGGTTAAGTGGTTGGATGTCAACGGACAGGGCTGGCCGTCGTCGCGCGCTCCGTCGCCGCCGTCCGACGCGGGGCAGCGGGCGGGGCGCGCGCCCGCGCGCCCTCGCCGCGCGGGCCTGGATCAGGCTCAGCCGCGCGCTGGCCCGGCCGCGGCCCGCGGCGGGGCTCCGTGGCCTCCGGGAGCCCCCCGCCGCCGGGCCGACCGTCGCCGGGGTCGGCGGCGCTGCCGGGCCACCGTGAGGCGCCGCGAGCTCCGCGTGCGGGGGCGGCCGGGCTGCGGAAAGGCGAAGCGCTCCCCGCCGAGGGTCGTGGCCCGCGCGCGCCTTCGCGCCCGCGAGAGGCCATGGCGACGGGATGCACAGGATGCATGACAGACATGCATCCTTCGATTTGGAAAATGTGTTTACAATGATCCAGATGTCCGTCGAGTCTACGCTGGGCGCCGCGTGCCCGCGGGCGAGCCGGCTCGCCGCGATGGGCCGCTCACGCCATGCGCGCGGGGCCCAGCACCTCCGAGAAAGGCAGTATGTTGGACAACAGCATCTCGTCGACGCACGTCACGTCTCGCCGCGCTCGGGGCGCCGCCCGTCACGGCCACGCTCTGGCCCTCTTGCTCCTCGGCGCCCTCGGCCCCGCCGTCGGGTGCTCCGACGACGAGCTCGCGCTCGAGACCCCGGTCGAGGCCACCGCTCAGGAGCTCACGAGCATCCCCACGATCCCGGACGAAGCTCTCCAGAAGACCCTGGCGCCCCTCCGCGCCCTCGAGGTGCCTGGCAGGGTCTACATGAAGTCCGTCGAGGAGACCTTCACCGGCTCCGGGACCTTCTCGCAGGTCGTTCACGTCTATCAACCGGACGCGACCGGAGAGACGATCCGGTTCGAGCTCGCCGCGAAGACGAGCGCGGGGCAGGTGGACACGAGCCACAGGTTCGAGTCCGTCAAGGTCACCTCGCGCCCAGGCGAGCCGGACCAGACCCAGCAAACGCAGCCGAACGCCAGCGGCCAGCGCGTGTACGACGTCCCCGGCTCACGCCAGGGCTGGTATCGCTTCGAGCTCACGTACGTCGCCCCGAACGCGGGCCGCACCCTGAGCTTCAGGGCCTACGACGCCTCCGGGAACTCCTTGAAGATCGTGTGGGTCGACCCCCCGAGCGCCGCCGCGCAGGTCCGCGCCAGGGTCGCGGTCGACAGCTCGGCGTCCCCGGTGTTCCTCAAGGGAGGCGCCTACCGGAACACCGATCCCAGCCAGTTCGCCTATGCCGACAACGTGAAGGTGAACGGGAACCTGCTCTATCGCCGCGGGTTCGATCAGGGCCAGTACAACTTCCCGCTCGGGCAGCTGAACGCGGCGGAGCATACGCTCGAGTTCTCGCTGGCCGCCAGCGGCTACAACCCCGCCAAGTTCTGGTTCGGGGTCAGCGAGAAGGGCTTCGCACCGGCGGCCGCCAAGACGAGCTGGGACCGGGTCCAGTTCCTCTACCAGGGCGCGATGCGCACGGGCGACTACGACGCCTGGCGCGAGGGCGTGGCCTTCGCGCAGGGCGCCACGGTCACGAACGGCGTCCGCCCGCCGCCCGTCCGCCGCGGCACGACGTTCTCGGTGGCCGTCGAGGACTCGAGCCTGAACGGGACCCAGAACGCGACGGTGCGGATCATCTCGGACGCCACGGGCGCCGAGGTGCCCTGGGCCAAGTCGCTGCCGGCCGACGGCGACTACCGGGGCGGGATCTTCGCGAACGGCGCGTTCTCCAGCCGGAACCGCGAGCACTGGCGGATCACCGTTCCGAGCGACGCGCCCGTCGGACGCTACGTTGCGCGCGCCTTCTCCCCCTCGGGCGCCCGCATCGGGCAGGACGTCGTGTTTTACGTGATCCACAACCCCTACCCGCTCGTCGCCAGCGGCGCCATTTCCAAGGCTGAGCTCGAGACGTATGGCTACGACGAGGACGAGGACGGCGTCAACTTGAACGGTGGGTACGGCAGCGATCAAGACAACATCCGCGACCACTTCACGGTGCTCTACGAGTGGTCGCCGCCGTATGACGTGCAGCGGAAGCTCACCGCGGCGTTCCGCCGGACGACGGACGAGTCGAAGTTCTCGTTCCTCGATCACGCGGTGGCCGCGGCGCAGGGGACCACGAGCGAGTTCGAGACCATGCGCCGGCTGTATCGCCTCGTCACGCAGCGTTACCGGTACAGTCAGGCGACCAACCTGGGCGACGTGTCGACCATCTTCCTGAGCGACGGGCTGGATCCCGCCGAATCGCTCCAGTACGCGAAGCCGGGCTCCCAGCTCGGCTGGGAGGACGGGATCGGGGGCGTCCAGTGCTACGACTACGCGCCGGTCCTGGCGGCCATCGCCCGCAGCGCGGGTGTCCTCTCCCGGGTCGTGTCCAGCGACGGCAACCTCGGCGGCTGGGGGAACCATTTCTTCACGGAGGCGTACATCCCGAGCGTGCCCCTGCACGGCGGCAAGACGCAGAACAGCAGCTCGGCCCCGAACAGCGACACAGATCCCTGGTACGCCTTCGACGCCACCAACCCGGACGCGTCGGGCAGCACCCCGTATCAATACCTCTGGGAGCGCTACTCGGAGGGGATCGCGCCGCGGGCGCAGTACGGCAGGGCGGCGTTCGTGCTCTCGGGATACAAGCCCCGCGGCACGACGACGAACACCGTCACCTGGGATCCGCTGGGCCCCACGGACGACATCGGCGCGGACGACGTCCTCTCCCTGCAGGCCGCGTACGAGTCCGGGCCGGACTTCTGGCTGACGCAGAGCGGCGTCACGGGCTATCTCGGGCGCGGCGAGAAGGACGTCTATCGCATCAGCAAGGCGACCACCGGGGCGAGGGCGGTCTCCGTCAGCACGGTGCCGGGCGGCGGGAGCACCCTGCAGCCGGTGCTCTGCGTGGGGCCTTACGTCGATCCCAACGGCCCGCCCGCCGAGAACGAGCCCGGGATGCCGCCCAGGTGGAACGTGTCGGTGCCGGCGCGCTGCGAGGATCGGGCGACGACGTATCCCCTTCCCGAGGGGGAGTCGTACGTGGTCGTCTTCCACGACCACGGTCAGCCGGATGACGCGTATCCCGACTCGGAAAACAGGCTCAAGCTGGGAGATTCGGTCCAGTACGTGCTGGAGCTCCAGTACTGAACCTGCCGAAGCCCTCCGAGCGGAGGAGCTCGACCTAGCGGCCTCGCTGAGATCGTCGAACGAGAACGAGGGCTCCAAGATCATGGGGCGACGGTCACCTTGGGTCATGAATTTCATGAAAGGATTTGTTCTATGGGTCACATTCTCGGACGACTGGCGAGCCTGAGCGTCGCGGCGGTGTTCTTGGCCGGGTGCGGCGAGGCGGGAGAGAGCTCCGACGAGATCACCGTGGAGGATCTGGGGGAAGGAGTCCTGCGGCTGCACGGGATCGGGGAGTCCAGCCTGAGCTCGGAGATCCCCGACGGAACACCTGGCGAAGAAGCCGGCAAGGCAGGCGTCGCCGCCAGGGCGCGCGATTGCGTCTACGTGGAGTGGTGCAATGAGCCGGGCAGGCGCGGCACGATTTGCCGAGCGCGGCCGGAATGCGGCTGCAGCGGCGTGATCGAATGCAATGAGGAGGTGCGCGCCATCTGCGGCGGCTTCGTGGATCCCGCCTACTTCCTGTGCCCGGGTCAGCCCTGATCCGAGCCCAGGGCGTTGACCTGACGAAGCGGTGCCGCGCGCTGCCAGACGTCGCTCCCGTCGTGTACGGCAGCGTCACGGGCTTCCTCGCACGCGGCGAGTAAGGACGTGGATCCCATCAGCGAGGCGGCCACCGGGGCAACGTCGGTCTCCGTCAGGACGCTGCCAGGCGGCGGGAACGCCCTGCAGCCGGAGCTCTGGGTGGGGCCCTGCGTCGACCCCAGCGCCCCCGCCCGTCCTGCGCGAGCCCGGTTGGCCGCGCTGCGGCACCGGCCGGGGTGTGCGGCCGGCGGCCGGCGGCCGCTGTCGGGCCCGGGCGCGGGCGCTCGGGCGATCTCCGTGAGCGCGGGGCGGTCCGTGCTACCGCAGAGACGAGGTTCCGTGCAGCGCTCGCCGGGCTCATCAGCGTCTGCTTGACAGAATCCCCCCGCGGCCCCAGACAGATCTTCTCAGATGATGATGAAGACCAGCCTGCCCGTCGTGCTCTTGACAGCCCTCGCCTTCGCAACCGCCGGTTGCGATAGCGCCAGCAGCCGCGGGCCGTCCAAGGAGCGGTGGGCGACCACCGAGAACACGAACGTCGAGCTCGACTTCGATAAGGTCAACGAGGCCTACAAGACGGCCGAGGGGCCTGAGGACTTCGAGCGGCGCGTCAACGAGATCTACCAGGGGAGCGAGGTCATCAGCGTCGCCGTCCAGGACCTGGACGCCAAGACGCAGGTCGTCACCGGGTTCTTCGACAAGAACAGCGACGGCACCGTGCAGGACCCTGAGAAGGTGTTCACCATCCGCCGCGACGTCTCGGGCGAAGGGGCCGCGCAGATCCAGACGTCCGGGTTCGGCCACTACGCCTACTACAGCTCGCCGGTGATGAGCCTTGCGTCCGGCATGCTCCTCGGCGCCATGGTGTCGTCGGCGCTGCGCCCGAATTACGTGCCGGTGTACACGCAGCCGTACACCACGCCGCCGAACCGCGCGCCGGATCTGCGGTCCCACCGCGACACCTACCGCGCCTCGAACCCGTCCGGCGTCGACCACAGCAAGTCGTCGCAGACCGGTCGGCGCTACAACAACGTCGGCAGCAGCCGCTTCGGCAGCGGCAAGTCCGGCGCCGGATCACGCTTCGGCGTCCGCCGCGGCGAGCGCGGCCGCAGGCCCGAGCGCCTCGTCGCGTAGCCGCGCAGCAGCGCGCCGCCTGCCGCGATGCAGCCCCTGCGCAGCATCTCCGAGCTCCCGTTCCGCTGCCGTCCCGCGCTGGAGCTGCTGAACCTCGAGCAGCACCGCGACGAGCCGGACGTGGAGTCCACGCAGTTCGGCTGGTGCCGGGTGGACGCGCTCTGGCTGGACGGCCGCGCGGACCGGGCGCCGGTCCGCGTGACCGACGCGCTCGTCGTGGCGGTGCACGCCGCGGACGAGCCGGAGGAGCTGGCGGACGACGTGGAGCTCGAGTTCTTCGTCGAGGAGGTCGCCAAGGACTACTCGGTGACGGTGCTGCTGTCGGCGTTCCTCGAGCGCTGGCTGCCGACCGCGTTCTCGGGCGAGCGCGCCATCGTGCTCGCCATGTGCAACCCCCACGCCGCGCGCATCCGGCGGCCGGAGGCGGCGGGGCGCACCCCCGTGCATTACGCCCACGGCGACGTCGACGCGTGGCTCGACACCGACGCAGACGGGCGCCGGCACATCCGCCTCGAGGCGGAGGCCTGGCGCATCGCGGAGTGAGAGGCGGAGTCAGATGATGTTCGATGGACGCAGACAGCCGATCGTGTCGCGCGAGCAGAAGCTGGTCTATGCCGGCATCTACGTGCTGAAGAAGATGGACCTGAAGCCCGCCGACGGAGGCATGGAGTTTCCTCTCGTGCTGCCGTCGGCGCTGAGCCCGCTGGAGGACGTCCTGCAGGAGCTCGTGAATGCGGATCTCGTCGAGGTCAACCGCCGCAAGGCGCGGTTCGAGATCACGAAGAAGGGGCTGGCCTACCTCGGCGAGATCATCGACGAGGCGGAGGCGCTGGTCGACGAGTTCGACGACGAGTCGCTCGAGGACGCGGTGGCCGAGCTGCGTGGGCGAAACGTGGACGTGCTGCGGGCCCGGTTCCTGTGGGGCTGGTACGACGGCGAGCTGGACGACCTGGTGCTGTTCCAGCAGCGCCGGGGGGTGACGCCGGTGGAGCCGTGGTGGGCGGATTATCTGATGAGCGATGCGTTTTATGAGGCGCTGAGGAGCGATTACGAGTGAGCGGCTGCGCCGCCGCGGTGCCTGGGTTCTCGCAGGTCTCCACACCGCGCCTGCGCGAGCAGGCGAGACCCCGCACCTGCGCGAGCAGGCGAGACGTCTCGACGCCATGGCGCCGCTGCCGATCACGAGGTTGATAGAGGTTGGCGACCGACCGAGGTCGGGGCGGGGAGATGCCGCGACGACGGCTTCGAATGTCCTGGTCGCAGCGCTGCGTCTGTCGGCGGAGGACCGAGCCGCCGTGGCAGCCGCGCTGATCCAGAGCCTCGACGAGCCCGAGCAGACGACCGAGGAGGTCGAGGCTGCGTGGGCCGAGGAGATCCAGCAACGTCTCGCCGACGTCGATGCCGAGGTCGTCACGCCGGTCCCTTGGCCGGAAGCCCGGCGCCGCATCCTGGCGGCTGCGAACGGCCGTCGTGAAGCTCCTTGAGGTCCTGCCAGCCGCGCTCGCGGAAGCCGAGGAGGCTGCGTCGTGGTACGCGGAACGGGATCCACGCGTAGCGGCGCGGTTCGCCGAAGAGATCGAGGCGGCATTGAACCGAATCTCGGAGGCGCCGGACCGCTGGCCCTCTTACCGTCACGGTACGCGTCGGGTTCGTTTGACACGCTTTCCCTATCTCGTCGTGTACCGAGAGGAACCAACGCGCATTCTTGTGGTGGCCATCCCACACGCAGAACAGAAGCCGGACTACTGGAGTAAAGGGGTGATGGGAGTGCCACATGCTCTCCCATCAAGCTCCGCTCGTCGGACGTCCAGTGACGCTCCAACCCAGGTTGGGCACTCGACGTCGTAGCGACAGGCCGGCTGCCGCCGGGGCTCCACCAGCCCCCGCGGTTCGCGAGGCCGCGAGCCGCCTTGGCGCCGCCACCCGGGCCGTCCCTGTCCCTGATCAGCTCCGCGCGAGCGAGCTCGTCGCGCACGAGGCCGCAAGCGACGTCCCTGCGCGCGCCCGATAGCCGAACGCGGCGCCCCCTCGAGGTTTACGCGACGGCCCTCGCGATGAGGTCGGCGGCCACGGCCGTTCCATCCCCCGCCACGGTGCCCGCGATCGCGCCCGCGCGAGCAGCGACCTGCTCATCGAGGGCGCCCCCCAGCGCCGCCCGGAGCGACTCCGCGCTCAACGCCCCACGCGCCACCGACGTCCCGATCCCGAGCGCCCGCACGCGCGAAGCCCAATACGGCTGATCCGAGAACATCGGCACGATCACCTGCGGCACCCCCGCGCGCGCCGCGGTCGTGGTCGTCCCCGCCCCGCCGTGGTGCACCACCGCGGCGATCCTCGGGAACAGCGCCTGCTGGTTGACGTCGCCGATCGCGATGCAGTCGGCGGCGTCGTCGACCAGATCGAGCTCGGCCCACCCCTGCGACAGGACGACGCGGCGCCCCGCAGCCCGCACGGCCTCGACGACGCTCCGGCCGGTCTGCGGGTCCACAGGCATGCTGCCGAAGCCGACGTAGACGGGCGGCTCGCCCGCGGCGAGGAACGCTTCCAGCTCGGGGACCAGCGGCGTCTTGTCGAGAAGGAGCCAGGCTCCCATCTGCGCGACCTCCAGGCCGGGCGTCGCCGGCAGCGGCCCGAGGACCGGGTCCGCCGCGAGCCACGGATCCTTGCCCAGGATGTGGCTGAAGGCGTCGCTCAGCGGACCCAGCCCCAGTCGCTCCCGATGCTCGTTGAGCCGCTCGAGAACCCGCTCGTTCCAGCTCCGCGATTCGTCCTGCCAGCGTCGCAGGTTGGATTCCGGGTCGCCCCCAGTCACCCCGCCGGGCGCATGATCCGGCGACGGCAGGGCCACCGGCGCGTACAGGGCGACCACGGACGGGATGCCCAGCCGTTCCGCGATGGACCGCGCGGCGTACTGGTGCGCTCCGCCGGCCACGATCGCGTCGCATCCCTCGGCGGCTGCCGCGGTCGCGTCGAACTGGTCCCTCACGAGGTGCGCGACGAGCGCGCGGACCTGCTCCGGCGTCGGTATCGCGGCCTGCGCGGCGGCGGCCCCGCTCGGCGCACGCATCGCGATGCCGATCGGGCTCGCCGTGAAGCCCATGCCGGCCACCCAGTCGATGAAGTTCGGCGGAATGCACAGCCGCACGTCGTGCCCCCGACGACGCATCTCGGCGGCCAGGGCCACCACGGGTTGCACGTCACCGCGCGTCCCCACTCCCGTCAGCAATACCCGCATCGTCTCTCTCCCTTTCACCACGCGCGCCGCGTGGATGACGGAAGACGAAATGGCACCGCAGATGCGATTTTTCATCGTATTATCGCCCGAGCTCCGGTATACATGCTGAAGCGGGAGGCGGGGGAAGACGCCCGCGACGCGGGTCATCCGTTCAGGCCGAAACGGCCGGTGGATCTCGCGCGAACCAGTACGCTTCCCCTCGTTGGCGCGCTCTCGTCGGCTTCATGCACGGCGAGAGCGTTGAGGACCGTGGTAGGTTCTTCGAGTGGGCGTTGATTTCACCGCATTGCTCGACCACTCGCTCTCCTGGGACGAGCTCTATCACCTTCCGGAGCTGCTGGATGCGCGGCTCGGCTGTCCTGCAGCAGCGCTCGATGTCCACCTCGACCTGGATGACGCGCCTCGTCCGTGGCGCTGGGACCGAGACCCACTTTACAGCAACGTCGCCGAGGAGCTGTTCGAGGAAGGACACCTTTCGCTGTCTGGTCCCGGCGGCTTCTCCGCGACTGTCTTCCGGACGGGCCTCGAGCTCACGCATCCCGCGCGATGGTGGTCATTCGTGTTCGAACCCCACGTTCGCGAGGGTCTTCGCGCGGCTGCCCGCGCCATGGCGACGATCCTTCGGAGCACGACGATCATCTACGCTCCAGACAGCTCCCATCCGACATCTGAGGGCTCCGACCTCTTGTTCGACGGCGCCTCCTTTGGAGATGTGCTGCGCTGGTTCGCCGAGCGGATCGGCCCTCCAGCGTCGGGTCCACAGGAGCTGGCTGGCGCGGAGGAGGAGACGAGCGAGATGGGCTACCTCGTCGAGCGCGTGTCGGGCTAGCGCTTCCTGCGGGACGCGCGGACGCCCGAAAGCGCCCCCGTCAGCCGCTCCGCCAGGTCGCCCCTCGGCTCCGCCCGCACGTGCTCCAGCCCCAGCCACGCGGCCATCGTCCGCAGCTCGCCCGCCAGCCGCTCCGGCGTCTGCGCGCCCGCCGATGGCTCGGCGTGGCTCGCCTGCACCATCAGCACGCCCGCCTTGCGATCGGCCTTCAGGTCCACCCGCGCGGTGATCGCGTCGCCCTCGAGGAACGGCAGCACGTAGTAGCCGTGGGTCCGCTTCGCTGCAGGGGTGTAGATCTCGAGCCGCACCCGCACGCCGAACATCCGCTCGGTGCGCTCGCGGAACCAGATCAGGTTGTCGAACGGCGAGAGCAGCGCGCAGGCCTCGATCCGCCGCGGCCGCCGGGCGGCGGGATCGAGGAAGGCCGGCTCCCGCCAGCCCGTCACGCCCACGGGGAGCAGCTCACCGGCTTCGACGAGCTCGGCGACCCGCGCCTTCGTCTCGGCGACCCCCATGCGGAAATAGTCCCGCAGGTCCCG
The DNA here is from genome assembly GCF_051521425.1 of Sorangium sp. So ce834. Classification (NCBI taxonomy): domain Bacteria; kingdom Pseudomonadati; phylum Myxococcota; order Polyangiales; family Polyangiaceae; genus Sorangium; species Sorangium sp. So ce834. The sequence continues at coordinate 12,934,559 of NZ_CP150351.1, read as the reverse complement.
CTCGGTCGCCACGCCCATGGCCCGGGCGGCGATGCGGATCAGCGCGCGCTGGGCGTCCTCGCGCGCGGGCGTCGGCGCCTCGAGCACCGCCCTGGGCAGCACCTTCTCCGGCAGGCCGTACACCCTCTCGAAGGTCCCCCGCCGCGTGGCGGTCGTCAGCTCGCCGGTCCAGAACAGGCACTCGGCCGCCCGCTTGGCGTCGCTCCAGCCCCACCAGCCGCCCGCCCCCTTCGCGCCGACCTCGAGCTCGGAGGCCGCCAGCGGCCCGCGCTCGCGGATCTGCGCCAGCGCCCGGTCCACCACCGGCCGGTGCTCGCGCAGGAAGCGCGCCACGCCCTTCCAAACGCCCACCCCGTCGCGCGCATCGGCCATCCGCCAGCGCAGCAGCGGTTGGGTGGCGAGCGGCAGCAGCGAGGCCTCGTGCGCCCAGTACTCGAGCAGCGGCCGCTTCCTCGCCCAGGCGAGCTCCTCCAGCATCGGCCGCGGATAGGCCCCCAGCCGCGAGAAGGCCGGCAGGTAATGCGTGCGCGAGACCACGTTGACGCTGTCGATCTGCACCACGCCCAGCCGCTCGATCAGCCGGGTCAGCTGTTGCTTCGTCGCCGCCGGCCCGGGCCGCTCCGCCCGGAAGCGCTGCGCCGCCAGCGCGATGCGCCGGGCCTCCGCCGCCGACAAGGTATCCTTCATCCGCGCCTTCCGTCCGTTCGGGCCCGCACCATAGAGCCCGAGCAAAGAAAGTACAACGCTGCGGCGCGCGCAATGGCCGGCTTCTGTTATCAGCAGGACGGTGGCAAGTTGGGCCAAAGGCCGTCGGCGGCGCGCGAGGCGGAGCCGCGCGGCGTCTCGCGAACGGTTCAAGATGCCACGAAAAGTGCGGCCTACGGGAGGGCTGGTGCTGAACCCGCCTGCGGCGCGGCAGCGCACCGCCGAGCCGTCGGGCGAATCAACCACATCGAGGGGTTTCCAGCATGGGGATGTTTGACTGGTACACGCCGGCACCGCAGCTCGCTTGCCCCAGGTGTGGGACCACGCTCGACGGCTGGCAGGGAAAGGACGGTCCCTGCGGCCTGTTCGAATGGGTGCAGGGGATGCGTTCACCACCACGGCAACACGTCGACGAGGAGTGTGCCATTCCGGCTTGCGACCGGGAGCGCTTCCGGTTGCCCGCGCGTTTCGAGATCTATACCGAGTGCGAGCGCTGCCGCGCTTGGATCGAAGCCGAGGGATCGTGTGAGGGGGACGTGTGGACTCGCATCGAGCTCGTCGAGCGCCCCGACTGACGTCGGGGTGGGCAAGCCACGGTGGGTTGTTCCAATGTGCTCCACCTCCTCCTCCCAGCTCGGCGTGCGTGTCGGCGGTGGCCGGCCCGGTGACCACGAGCTGGCTGTAGAAGCTGCAGCCCTGCGTGCCGAGGGTCAGCGTGCCCCGCAGCGCGCGGTCCATCGCCTCGTCCTCGCCGGGCAGGAGCGGCCGCGCGCAGCGCGGCAGATCGAGGCCAGCGGGACCGCGCGAAGGAATTGCAACCCCCCCCGGGATCGAGCCGGGGCGAGCCAGGTTGAGCCCCGGTCCTCCCGAGCCTATGGCCTGCCGCAGCCGCTCCGCACGCCCGGCCGGCTGGCGTATGCTCGGCGGATGGCACGTACCGCCCCGGTTCCGAACATCCCTGCCATCCCCGGCATGAACCCCGGCGTCTTCGTGATGGGGGGCGGCGGCAGTGGCGGGGGCTCCGGCGGTCGTGGCGGCAACGGCGCGGGCGACGGCCAGGGCGGCAACGGCAGCAGCGGAGGCAACGGCGCGGACGGCGGCGGCAAGGGCGCCGGCTCGTGCGGCACCGGCTCGACCGACGGCGGTGGATGCCCCAACCATCATGGCTCCGGCACGAGCGGCAGGATGTCGCGCGGTGATCCCGTCGACGTGGTGACCGGGCGCGTCTTCACCGTGCCGGCCGTCGACGTCGCCTTTCCCGGCCCTCTGCCGCTCGTCATCGAGCGCACGTACTCGAGCGGCGCGCGCGACCGCGATGTCGGCATCGGGTTCGGGTGGACCCACTCGCTCGCGTGGCAGCTCCTTCTCCGCCGCGGATCGGTCCGTATCCGCTCGTTCGACGGCATCGAGCACGACATCGGCAAGGTGCCCCCCGGGACGGGGATCATCGGCCCTCACGGCTGGATCGTCCACCGCGAAGGCACCGGGTTCCGGCTCGCTCTCCCCGATGGGCAGCACCTGATCTTCGGCGAGCGCGTCGCCTCCGACGAGGGCGAGCGGTACCTGGTGACGGTTATCGGCGACCGAGCACAGAACCGGATCGTCCTCGCCTACGATCGCGGTCTTCTCGTCGAGGCGACGGACGCCTCGGGGCGCGTCGTCCGCGTGCTGCGCGGGCGGGACGGCCGGATCGCCGCCTTTGAAGCAAAGAACACCGTCGTCCAGGGGAGGTGGGTCGCGTTCGCCCGATACACCTACGACCCACAAGGCAGGCTCATCCAGGTAGAGGACGCCGACGGACACGTCACGCGGTACACGTACGACCAGAACAATCGGCTGACGTCAACCACGGACCCAACTGAACTCATGTTCTCTTTTCGATACGATGGCGAAAGCCGATGCATCGAGACGTGGGGCGAGTACCCGGGCAAGGCAGATCCGAGCCTGACTGACGACGTCCCTGCGATGCTCGCCGATCACGTCACCAGGGCCAAGGGGATCCTGCACATCAAGCTCGAGTACTCAGGGGACGGCTACTGCGAGGTCGTCGACTCGGTGGCTCTACACCGGTACTTTGGCAACGCGCACGGGCTGGTTGACAAGGCGGTGACGCCGCTCGGCGTCTTCGACCGCACCTATGACCGGCGAGGCTTTCTCGCCTCGTTCACCGATCCCCTCGGGGCGCGGACGACCTGGAAGCGCGACGTCCTGGGGCGCGAGCTGGAGGTCGTGGACCCGCTTGGCCGTCGCACCGTGATCGAGCGCGACGCGACAGGCGAAATCACCGCGGTCATCGGACCGGACGGGGAGACTACCCGCGTCGATCGCGCCGGTGACACCCTGTTCCGGACCGATCCGATCAGCGCCACCTGCTCGGTTCGCTTCGATCCGCGAGGTCTGCCCATCGAGGTCCGCTGGCCCGATGGCAGGGGGCTCGTCTTCCGCCGCGACGCGCAGGGCAACGTCGTCGAGCACATCGATCAGGCTGGCGCGCAAACGCGGGCGCGCTACGACGCATGGGGCCGGTGCGTCGAGATCTGGGATGCGCGCGGCGGGCGGACGGCCTTCACCTACTCTGACGGCGGACGCCTCCTGTCCGTGACCTCTCCGGACGGTTCGGTCGAGCGCTACGCCTACGACGGCGCCGGCAACCTCGTGAGCATCACCGAGCCCGACGGTCAGATGACGCGAATGTACTATGGAGGGCTTCACAAGCCCGTTCGCATCGAGCGGCCGAACGGCGAAGTGACCGAGCTGAAGTACAACCGCGAAGGATGGCTCATGCGTATCACGAACGGCCGGGGCGAGCGGCACAGCTACGAGAGGAACCTCGCCGGGCTCATCGTCGGCGAGCGCACGTTCGACGGCCGCGTGCTGCAGTACGGCTACGACGCGTTGGGCAGGATGGTGTGGTCCAGGAACGGGCAAGGCGAGCGCAGCGAGTACGAACGTGATCTCGCGGGGCAGCTCACGAGACGCACCTTCGACGATGGGACAGAGGAATCCTTCGAGTACAATGGGCGCGGTGAGATCGTCTGCGCCGTAAACGCCGCGGGTCGCTTCACGTTCAACAGAAACGAACGAGGATGGATCGTCGCGGAGACACAGGACGTCGCGGGCGCTCCTGTCACGGTGCACGTCGATCATCGGATCACCGGGGAGATTGCCGCCCGCCGCACCTCGCTCGGCCATACGGCGCAGTGGTCGTACGACTTCGTGCGCCAGCAAGTCGCGCTCTTCCTCGACGGCCAGGCCGAGGCCGTGTCCGTCCGCGACTCTACGGGACGTGAGCTGACGCGCTCGCTCAAGGGTGGAGCGCGGATCGACATGGCGTACGACGCGTTCGGGCGCCTCGCTGAACGGCGGATCGTGGCGAGCGCGCCCGGCGCCGCAGGCAGGGACCTCTCCCTGGAGCCCGCCTGGATCGGGCGATTGCCGCCGGGGACGGTGTACGTCGAGGGGCGCCGGTACGCGCCGACCGGCCTCCTCCAGGAACATTGGACAGCACGCGGTGGAAGCATGCAGTACGCGTACGACCCGGTCGGCCAGCTCGCCCAGGTGCTCCGCGACAGGCGTGAGGTGGCCTCGTACCGGTATGACCTCGCGGGCAACCTACACGACGTCACGCCCGGGGCCCCCCCACGCTCGTACGCAACCGGCGGTCGGATTCAGCGCGCTGGGAGCGCCGAGTTCACGTGGGACGATGACGGTCGCCTCATCATGAGACGCAGGCGCTCGGCTTCAGGCGAGGAGGAGGTCACGAGGTATCGCTGGTCAGCGTCGGGCATGCTGGCGAGGGTCGAACGCCCCGACGGCCAGATCGTCGCATTCGAGTACGATCCGTTTGGCCGGCGCGTCGCCAAGCGGCTCCTGGCCCGCGCGGCGGACGGCTCCGAGCGGGAGCTAGAGGCGACGCGCTTCGTCTGGGATGGCGGGGCGCTCGTGCACGAGATTCGACGCAGAGCCGACGCCGCGGGCAACCCGATCGTCGACGAGCGAACGTACGTATTCGAGCACGGCAGGACCGTCCCTGTCGCGCACCGCGAAGCGCACGCCGAGGGCGGGACACGCACCGTGTCGGCGTGGTGGCATTACCTGAACGACGACTTGGGCGCGCCCGAGATACTCGTCGGATCGGATGGGCAGATCGGCTGCGAGCTCGCGCGCGACCCATGGGGCTCCGCGACGGCGCTGGAAGGCGCTCAGACGAGCACGCCGCTGCGCTTCCGGGGGCAATACGCGGACGAGGAGACCGGGCTCTCATACAACAGGTATCGCTATTACGATCCAGAGCTCGGCCGGTACATCAGCGCAGATCCTTTAGGGATCGAGGGCGGCCTCAACGTGTTCGCGTACGCGGCGAACTGCCCGACCTCGGCGGTCGACGTCGAGGGGCTGATGTACTCGGTCATCAAGGACAGAGCCGGCAACATCGTCGCCGATGGTCATAATCAGAACACGGGTCGGCCCCTTCCGCCGTCGCACAGCGCCGTTCCTGACGGCAAACCTTGCGCCGAGCGCTCGGCGCTCACCAACCTGGCGCATCGGCTAGGCCCTGGCGCCACCAAAGCGGACATCGCCAGGCTTTTCCAGGAGGAAGGCTACACGTTGGAGACGTACGAAGGCAACGCGGACAATTACAAGCGTGGAAAGCGAGTCGCAGCCAATCCCTGCCCTGCCTGCAAGGCGATGCTGAAAGAGATGGGGATCTTTCACACGTCTGTCCAGGGGCACCCTCCGACCAGACCTGGGAAAACCGCTCCCTGGAACGGGGAGTCGACCTACAATCCTGCAACGGCGAAGATTTTCAACGGATCACGATGAACACACGTACGTGCGCGGAGGGGGCGGAGAGGGCCGACGACTCGACTGGCGGTCCGGCGCTTGCTGCGAGGCGCGGTGCACTCGACTCCTTGCGCGGTCCGGAAGGAGGCTACGCGCGTTCGCATCGCGGGCTTGCCGCGTTCTGGCGGGTTATCGCGGAAGAGGTTCTCGTTCGACCGACGCCGCCGGAGATGCTCTCGTTGCTCACACAACTTGACGACTGGCTTGCCGGCGGGCCTGCCTGCGCCCTGGTGGTGAGCGCCGATCCGCGGGCACGTACGGCCCTCCTGGCGCGATGGGCCATATCGATCGTGGAGCGCAAGGCAGCCGAGGTGATCTTTGTCCCGGTAAGCCCGTGCTTTGGAACCGCAGTCGAACGCGATATGCTGAAGCTGTTCTTCGGCTTATTTCGGAGCTCAACAACGGCGGTCTTCAGTCGGCCGCGGAGCCCCGAAGAGCTGATGCTGTCGATCCGAATGGCACTGCGGGATGTCGACTCGGTCTCTTCGGTTCCCAGCGAGGAGTGTCCCCAGTTGCTCGTGATCGTGGACGGGCTCGAGCGGGCGGCAGATGGTTGGCCGCACAGGCGAATGCCCTTCCTGGGTGAAGCGTACGATGGTGCACACATCATCGCGTCCACCAGTCCGGAGAGCACTTCCGCGCGCGGTCTGGGGCTGTATGAACGCCTCGCCTGGTCTCCGGAGCAGACGAGCCTCTTCTTGCTTGCCGGCGAGATCGACTCTTCAGAAGGATCGACGCAGGCGCGGCGAACCATCGAGAGAGTTGGCGAGATTGAACCTTCGTTGGTCCGCTTCTTCGATGCACTTGGGACGGTGCTCGCTCCCGTATCGAAGGACGATCTCGTCTCGGCTATTGGCTTGGACGAGACCGGGCTTGAAGCTTTCAAGAACGGGCCACATTCTGCCCACATGCCCATCGTGCTGCGCGAAAATGAAAGATATTCCTTCCGCGATGATCCGACCCGTGCAAGCTGGACAATTGACGCGAACAAGGTAACGTCCATCGAAGACGCTATTATCGGGAGGGGGCAGGCGGCGCTCACGCGCGGAGCGGTCGTACCTGATGCGTGGCCATCCTATCTCGTAGAGTATCTGGGCGCCCACATGCAGCGGCGCTCTGTCTCGGTGTCTGAATTGATGAGCCTTGTTTCGCCCGAGTGGCTCCAGATCTGGACGAACCGCCCCGGAGGCTTGGTCGGGTTCACCACCGACGCTCGTCGCGCACGCTACGCCGCCGAGGACGCGCTTGTCTCGGCGTGCAGTCCAGAATGCACTGGAGTGGCCGAGCACGAAAGAGCAACGCTGCTCTGCGCCATTGTTCGATGCGCGCTGGTCGAAGGAGCTCTATTTGCAAAAGATGGTAGTCACGAAGAAGTAGATTATCGGACAGGCCCTTATGTTGAGTCACCGATTGATCTAAACAGGCCAGCTGGAGCTGCGCGCGAGCGTGCCGAGGCGTTGGTGACGCTAGCTTCCGTGTTGACAGGCTCGGAACAGCAGCTCGTTCAGCGGTGGGCAGCAGATGCGTGCGCAGGTCTTGGCGAGGTCTTTCCCCGACCTATCCCTTACGTGGCGACTGACCAGAGCGCAGCCGATCCCGAGCGCGCCCGTCGGATCCGCGCGGGCGCGAAGCACGAGGAGGTCGACGGGTATCTCGCGAGAGATCTGGTGATTCGGCCCACGAACCTCTCGCCCGAGGAGGCCTGGAGCCTGGCGGAGAGCCGGGAAGGGGAATCGCGGATGGTCGCCTTCGCGGGCATCCTGCCCGATCTTCCCGATGAGATGCGCGCGAAGGCCGTACGAGAGGTCATGGCCGCGTACTGGGCGCACGGTGACCGCCTGGCGCTGCGGATCCTGGCGGCGTGCGCGCCCTGGATGCCCCTTGCCGATGCAGCCAGGGTGCTCTGCAACGAGCTGGGAAACGACTGGACCGACGAATATCCCGGGATGCTGGTGGGCTTCGGCAGCCTCACCGAGCTCTCACCGCTGGTGCGACGATTGGGTGGCACAGCGGCGCTCGTGGGTGTCGCCCGCGCCATCGCCGACGTGGGCCGGTGGCTGCCCTAGTTGGCCCGTCCGCAGCCCCGGGATCACCGCGGCACGTCGCGCAGGGCTCTCGGCCCCCGGGAAGCCAGCTCCGCGAGGCGCGGGGCCTCGCCGGTCCGCTGGAGCGCATAGCCGATCCCGCGCTGGAGCGTCGCGTGGATCACGAGCCCGCCGAGATCGATGTCGAGGCTCACCAGGGCGCGAAACACCTGCGGGCGAACCCCGGTGATCACCACCTCCGCGCCGAGCAGCCGCAGCGCGGCCGCCGTCCGCAGGAGCGTCGCCGCGACGGCGCTGTCCACGACGCTCACGCCGGTGATGTCCAGGATGACCACCTGCGCCCCCGCGTCCGATACGCCACGCAGCGCCGTCTCGAGCGCCTGATTCGCGCGCTCCGCGTCGATGGTCCCGATGAACGGCATGGCCATGATGCGGTCGGTGATCGGGATGAGCGGACACGACATCTCCGCGAGCCGGTCGCGCTGAATGCGGATGAGATCGTCCTGGAGCTCGGCCCGCGCCTGCTCGACGCGCGCCCGCTCGGCGAGCTCCTCCTCCAGCCGCGCCTTCGCCGCGGAGAGCTCGGCCGTGCGCTCGGCGACCGCCGCCTCGAGCGCGTCCTTGTCGCGGCGGATGACGTCGCTCGTCGCCTGGACGCGCCCGTAGAGCAGCGCGTTCTCCAGCGCGACGGCCGCCTGCGAGGCGATGAGCTCGAGCAGATCGAGGCGGGCGGGGGAGAAGATGTCCGGCGCGGCGTTGTTCTCCGGGTACAGGATCCCCGTCAGGCGCCCCTGGCTCACCATGGGCAGGCCGAGCACGGACCTGGGCCTCCGCGCCGCGACATAGCCATCCCCCGCGAACCGCGCGTCCTGCGCGGCGTCCCCGACGAGGACGGAGCTCCTCGTCCTCGTGACGATGTCGATCACGCCGGGGGCGACAGCGCCGCTCTTGCTGACGAGCGCCGGCGGGCCCACGCGCACCTCGGCGCCGTCCTCGGCGACGGCCTCGACGCGCACCCACTCGCCGCGCTCCAGGATCAGCGCGCCCCGCTGCGCGCCGGAGCTCTCGACGGCGAAGCGCAAGAGCCGTACAGCTTCCGCCCCGGAGGTCGAACCACTGCAGAGGTCGGCTCACCGCATTACCGCAGAGGTCGCCTGCATCGCGAGCCCGTACACCGCATCGCCGGCGGCAACCCTTCTTTGGCACCGTGGGTGGAAGATTCGGTCGCTCTCGACAGTTCGTGAATTCATGCAATGTCTAGAGCCTCGCAGACGGAGCGGCCCCACCGCCTCACGGCGATTGCAAGAGATAGGAGCGAATCATCCGTGGAACATCGAGCTGTTCTGATCGCGGGTGCGAGCATCGCCGGCCCGGCGCTCGCCTTCTGGCTTGCGCGCCATGGCTTCCGACCCGTCGTCGTGGAGCGCGCCGGCGCGCTCCGGCTCGGCGGGCAGAACATCGACGTCCAGGGCGCGGCGCGGGAGGTCGTGCGCCGCATGGGGATCGAAGGCGACATCCGAGCCGCCAACACGGGGGAGCAGGGGCTCCGCTTCGTCGACGAGCGCGACGTGACCAAGGCCGAGTTCCCCGCGGCGAGCTCGGACGGCGGCGGGTTCACCCAGGAGCTCGAGATCCTTCGCGGCGACCTCGCCCAAATCCTCTACGACCGCACCCGAGACACGACGGAGTATATTTTTGGCAATCAGATCACGGGCCTCCGCGACCACGGCGACCGGGTGACGGTCTCCTTCGAGCGCGGCGCCGAGCGCGACTTCGACCTCGTGGTCGCCGCCGACGGCATCCGCTCACGAACCCGCACGCTCATCGTCGGCGATGAGCCCACGATCCGCCCGCTCGGCCTCTATGGCAGCTACTTCACGATCCCCCGCGGAGCGTCCGACACCGCGTGGGCTCGCTGGTACCACGCCCCCGGCAGCCGATCGATCCTCCTGCGTCCAGACAACGTGGGTACCACCCGGGCGTCGCTGTGGTTCCTGTCCCCCACGCGAGGCCATGAGCGGTTGAGCGCCGCCGAGCAAAAGGCGCTCATCGCGCGCGTCTTCGCCGACGCCGGCTGGGAATCGCCGCGGGTGCTCGCCGCGCTGGCCGACGCCGAGGACGTCTACTTCGACGCGGTCAGCCAGGTCATGGCCCCACGCTGGTCGCACGGTCGCGCCGCGCTCGTGGGCGACGCCGCGTACTGCCCGTCGCCGGTCAGCGGCATGGGCGCGACCCTCGCCCTCGTCGGCGCCTACGTGCTCGCGGGAGCGCTGTCGCGGCGCTCCGACCATCGAGACGCCTTCGCGGCCTATGAAAAGCGCATGCGCCCCTATGTCGACCTGGCCCAGAAGCTCCCCCCAGGCGTCCCCTGGATCGCGCACCCGAGATCGCGGCTCGGCGTTTCGCTCCTCCACACGGCCCTTCGGCTCGCGTCCAGCCCCCTGTTGCGGCGACGCGAGGGCTGGCTCGTCTCCTCGCCGGCCGGCAAGATCGAGCTCCCCGATTACCCGAACGGAGGCTGAAAGCCGCGTTCGGAGCTGCCGGGGCTCGCTCAGGCGGCGCCGGCTGCCTGGCGCGCGCAGGGCTCCGCGGCGCGACAGCGCGCCCAGGGCTGCTGGCACAGGCTGACACCACGGTCATGCGCGGCGCGCGCGGAGCCCGCGAGAACCTCGCGGCGATCGGGCGAGTCGCGGCCGGCACGACGACTGCACTCCGGCACATGCGTCCGCGCACGCCCTTGCGGAGCTGACCCGCGTCGGGCCGCTCGAGGAGGAACTTCGATGCCTTGTTCTCGTTTCGCCGCGTTGACCCTCGCCGTCATGGGAGGCCTGAGCGCTCTCTGTATCTCCCGTCCGAGCGCCGCCTGCTCGCCTCCGCCGGACGGGCGCTATGCGTCCTCGGTCCCGCGCGCCGTGCCGCTCGACGGGGTCATCGTGGCCCGGGTCAACTGCTACTACAACTGTCCGGAGAGCGCGCCCGTGCTCGTGGTCACGGACAAGGCCACGGGCGAGGTCCTCACGGGCGCCCAGGAGGAGGTCGCCGACGTGCCCGTGAGCGAGGGCGAGAGCCTGCTCGCCTTTCGCCCCGCGGCCCCGCTCGTCGACGGCCACACCTACCAGGTCACGGTGGAGCAACAGAGCATCGGCGCCGAGATCTGGGAGACCCAGGCCAGCGCCGCAGTCGATATGGACGTCGGCGCCGTCCCCGTCCAGGCCAACGTCGTCGTCGAGGAGCGCTGGCACGGCGAGACGAGCTGCTGTATCGACGATGGGTGGACCTGCGGTCCTGAAGAGGTCTGCGTGGCCAAGGAGGTGGAGCGTTACGTCAAGGTCTACCTCGATGTGAGCGGGGGGGTGGACCACGGCGTGGGCCAGTACGTGCAGACCTTCACCTTCTCGAGCCCCGACGGGGAGGAGCTCGGCAAGAAGACGGTCTGGGAAGGGTTCCTCGGCACGTCGTACGACGTCGCGGCCACGGAGTACTGTTACCAGCTCACGTACAGGAGCCTCGTCGACGGCACGACGATCGAGAAGGAGCGCACGTGCGTCCAGCACGGCGACGCGGGCGCGACGGGCGTCTTCCCGGCCGACGCGGCGACCATCGACGAGACCGTCGAGGGGTGCGCTGCTCCGCCCGAGGGCTTCGAGGAGGCCTGGTGCAGGGCGAGGGCGGCGCGCTGCGAGAGGCACCCCAGCGAATGCGCCGAGGACGACGTGAGCTCCTGCGAGGCTCCCGGCCCGGGCGCCGGCGGCGACCCTCCGGGGGACCCGGACGGCGATCACGTCAGCGTCGGCTGCTCGGCGAGCGCGGGCCGCGGCGCCTCGCGCGGCTGGGCGCTGCCCGCGATCGGGCTCGCGCTATCCCTCGCGAGCCGCGCGCGGCGGCGTCGCGACCGCCGCTGAACGATCCGAAGCGCACGTATCCGTCGCTCCGCCCGGCGCCCCACTCCCCGCCTGCCGCACAGCGCAAGCGAATGTATTTTAGTTCACCGAGCAACGCAGCACAAGATATCGACGTTCAATGGAGTTGCTTCGCGCGCCGACCGTGAGATAATTCTCGCGCCAAACTTCCTTTCTTACCGTCACCGCAACAAAACGACGGTACGACGATCATCCACGGGGCTTTCTTGCTTTGCCCGAATGGAGACGACGAGATGCGTTCTCTTGCCAAGAAACACCAAAAGAGCGACCTCGCGCTGGGGCGCCGCGTCTTCTTGAAGGCGCTCGGCGCCGGAATCGCGGCGCCGCTCGCCTTCCGGATGAGCAACCTGGCGCTGGCCGAGCCGAGCGCGGCGCCGGTCCGGCTGTTCATCTACTTCGTTCCCCATGGCATGCCCATGGAGTATGCCGAGCCGTACGGCTCCCCGGGCGCCGACTTCCTGAAGGGCTCAACGGTCCTGTCGGCGCTCGCGCCCTTCGGGAAATACGTCAATGTCTGCCGCGGGCTCGGCATCAACGGCTTCGGCAACCACGAGGCGGTCGCCGGCGTGCTCACCGGCGTGAAGGACGGCGCGGGGGCCGACTCGATCGACCATACCATCGCGCAGGCGCTCGGCGTCGAGGCCTACAACCTCGGGGCCAACCCGTACCCGAGGAACCAGGACGGGACGGGGTTCGACAAGAACTCCTACCTGATCAGGCACGGGGGCGTCTGGGTGCGCCCCATCGAGGACCCCGTGGCCGCGGCCGCGGAGATGCTCGGGGCCGTCGGCGGCGGGCAGCAGGGCGGAGGCGCGCCGGCGACGGACGAGGCGGCGTTCCGCAACGAGGCGCTCGGGCTCACCGAGCGGCAGCTCGAAAAGATGCAGCGCGCGCTCTCGGGCCTCACGAGCGAGCAGCGCAAGCTCGGGGTGCACCTCGAGTCGGTGCGCTCGCTCAAGGCCGCGGCCGACAGGCCGGTCGTGAACGCCTGCAGCGAGCGGCCGGCGCTGCCCGCGCTTGACGCGCTCTCGGGCAAGAGCGTCTTCGAGCAGGCGAACCTGCGGAGCGTCATCGACGCGCACCTCGAGGTCGCCGCCAACGCGATGGTGTGCGGCACCGCGCGCGTCGTCACGATGCAGAACCTGTGGGTCAACTGCGATCTCCCCATGAGCTTCACCGGCGGCCCCGGGAGCGCGAGCAACTATCACGGGGCGACGTCCCACTCCCGCGAGCCGCCCGGTCGCAAGGAGTTCGCGGCGGTCCAGGGCTGGTTCTTCGCGCGCCTCGCGGAGAAGCTGCTCACCGTCCTCGACCAGCCCGACCCGCTCGATCCCGGCAACACCGTCCTCCACAACTCGCTCGTCTACGTGTGCAGCGAGATCGGCGACGGCGCCGACCACAACTCCGACGTCCACGACGTCTACCTCGGGAACCAGATCGTCCACTCCTATCTCCCGGCGATCCTGATCGGCAACGCCGGCGGCCGCATCGCGAGCCGCGGCGTCGTCGACGTCGACACCGACCACGTCAACATGCTGGCCACGCTCGGCGATGCCATGGGCGTTTCCATCAAGCAGATCGGCGCGCGCAGCGCGCAGCCGATCCAGGAGCTGAAGTCATGACTCGCTGGCAAACGTGGGTGCTCGCCGGAGCGGCGTCATCGCTCCTCGCGTGCGTCGGTGACGCGGGCGGGGACGATCCCGAGAAGGGCCCTGTCGTCGACGGCAGCTCGTGCGAGCAGGCGCAGGTCGGCGCTCCGGTGCTGCGGCGGCTCTCCGCGCTGGAGCTGGAGAACAGCCTCCGCGACATCTTCCCCGAGCTCGGCGCGGCGGCGTGGTCGGGCGTCCGGCTGGGCACCGACCCGACATCGAAGCTCGGCTTCACCAACGACGCCGAGGCCCTGCAGGTCGGCGTCCAGACCGCGAAGGAGCTGCTGGGCACGGCGGAGGACGTCGCCGACATCGTGACCGCCGAGGCCGCGCTGGCCACCTCGCTCCCGTGCGCGGCGACGCAGCCTGGCCCCGAGTGCGCCGCCGAGTTCGTCACCCGGTACGGGCTGCGGCTGTTCCGCCGGCCGGTGAGCGAGGAGGAGAAGGGCGAGCTCCTGGCGCTCCACGCCTCGGTGAGCGGGAAGTCCGATTTCCGCGTCGGGCTCAAGTGGACGCTGGTCTCCATGATCCAGTCGCCCCATGCGTTCTACCGCTCGGAGATCGGCACCCCGAACGGCGGCCGCTACGAGCTGTCCCAGCACGAGCTCGCGACGGCGCTCGCCTACGACTACACAGGCACGACGCCCACGCCCGAGCTGCTCGACAAGGCGGCGCGCGGGGAGCTCGGCTCGCCGGAGGCGCTCGTCGAGGAGGCGCGCGCGCTCCTCCGCTCGCCGCGCGGCCACGAGGCGATGAGCCGCTTCCTGCAGCAGTGGCTCAGCTACGGGAAGGTGAACGGGATCGCGAAGGAGAAGCTCCCCGACTTCAGCACCTATGGGGGCTTCATGCAGGAAGAGACACGCCTCTTCCTCGAGGAGGTCCTCTACACCCGCGGCGCCGGCGTGGCCGAGCTCTTGACCGCGCCGTACACCTTCCTCAACGACCGGCTCTCGACGTTCTACGGGTACGGCAACGTCGCCGGCGCGGCCTTCCAGCGCGTGGATCGGCCGGCGGAGTGGGGCGTCGGGCTGCTCGCCCAGGGCTCCATCCTCGCGGGGAACTCGCGCATGGACGGCTCGTCACCGACCCACCGCGGACTGCTCGTCTTCGAGCGGCTCCTCTGCGGCGACGTCCCCCCGCCGCCGGAGAACATCCCGGCGATCACCAAGCCCGATCCGGGGAAGACGACGACGCGCGCGCGCTACGAGGAGATCCACATCTCCGCCGAAGCCTGCAATGGGTGCCACGCGTCGTTCGACCCGACGGGCTTCGCGCTCGAGCACTTCGACGAGACGGGGCGCTACCGCGCCGACGAGGGCGGCCTCGCCATCGACGACTCGGGCTACGTCGCCGTCGCGGGCGAGAAGCGGCCTGTCGTCGGCGCAACGGGCCTGGCCGAGACGCTCGCCGGCTCGCCCGAGGTGACCGAGTGCGTGAGCAAGCTCGGAGCGGCCTATGCCTACGGCGGGGCGCTCGGGGCCGAGTGCGCCATCAGCGAGGTCCAGCAGGGCCTCATGAACGGGCAGATCGGCCTCGTCGAATACTTCGCCCAGCTCGCGGGCACCGAGCACATGCGCGCCCGCGTCCGCCGGGAGTAGCCTGCGCGGCGCGGGCCCGCGCCGTGACGGCACGGACACGGGCCCCGGGCTATGCTGGCGCGACGCCAGCACGAGAGCTCATGACCAGCGCCACCCTCACGACCGCCTCAGCGCCGATGGGCCCCGGCGCGCCCGCCCTTCGCCCTTACCAGCGCGCCGCCATCGACGCGGTCCTCGCGGCCCGCAGGCGCGGCGTCCGACGCATGGTCGTGTGCCTCCCCACCGGCGCTGGCAAGACCGTCGTCTTCTCCCATCTCGCCCGCCTCGCCAGGCGGCAGGTCCTCGTCCTCGCCCACCGCGAAGAGCTCCTCTTCCAGGCCAAGGACAAGATCGAGCGCGCCCTCGGCGGGCAGGCCACGGTCGCCGTCGAGCAGGGCGAGCTCCGCGCCTCGGCGGACGCGCGCGTCATCGTCTGTTCGATACGCTCCCTCCACGAGAAGCGGCTCGAGCAGGTCACCCGTGGTCGCGATATCGGCCTCGTGATCTACGACGAATGCCACCACGCCCCCGCCGAGGACAACCGCCGCGTCCTCCGCCAGCTCGGCGCCTTCGACCCCGCGTGGACCGGCACCCTCCTCGGGTTCACCGCGACGACGGCCCGCGGCGACGGCAAAGGCCTCGACGACGTCTTCGAGGCGATCGTCTACAGCCGCACGCTCCCCGAGATGATCGCGGACGGCTACCTCGCCCCCCTCACCGGCTATCGCGTCGCCACCGCCACGGACCTCTCCCGCCTCGACGCGGGCGGCCTCGACTTCGCCACGGACGAGCTCGAGGAGGCCGTCGACCTGGAGGAGCGCAACGCGCTCGTCGCCCGATCCATTCAAGAGCTCGCCCGCGACCGGCGCACCATCGCGTTCTGCGTCACCGTGGCGCACGCCAGGAATCTCTCCAAGGCGCTCAACCACCTCGGCGTCCGGGCCGCCTACGTCCACGGCGACATGCCGTCCGACCTCCGCGGCCGGATCCTCGCCGATTTCCGGGAAGAGCGCGTCCAGGTGCTCACCAACGTCGCTGTCCTCACCGAGGGCTTCGACGACCCTGGCGTCTCCTGCGTCGCGATGGCCCGCCCCACCCGCTCGGAGGGGCTCTATGCCCAGTGCGTCGGGCGCGGCACCCGCCTCCATCCAGGCAAGAAGGATTGCCTCATCCTCGATTTCGTCGACCTCTCCTCGCTGAAGCTGTGCACGCTCCCCTCGCTCTTCGGCATGCCTCGCGACCTCGATCTCGAGGGCAGGGACGCCGCCGAGGCGAGCCGCTTCTACCGGCAGGTGACCTTCGATTACCCGGGGTTCGAGGTCGAGGCGGGCCGCATCACGCTGCGCGAGATCCAGGAGCGCGCCGCGCGCTTCGATCCGCTGAGCCTGCGCGTCGACCCCGAGGTGCTGGCCATCTCGCGCAATGCGTGGGTGTCGCTCGGCCGCTTCGGCCTCGCGCTCCATTTCGAGAGGAAGCCCGGAGCGATCAGCGAGGTCGCCGTCCTCGCCCGCGGCGGTCGCGGGAAGCGGTGGCACGTCCTGCTGGATGGCAAGCTCGTCGAGCGCTTCTCGACCCTCGAGGAGGCGGTGGCCGCCGTCGATTACGAGGTCGCGCGCCCCGGCCCCGCGGCCGGGGCGTCGGCGCGCCACGACGCGCCATGGCGCAGGGGAAAGCCCCCGGTGCCCCTGCCCGCCGAGCCCCCGAGGGGCCATCCCCCGCCGAGCACCATGGAACAGGCCATGATCCTCGCGGTGTGGGCGAGGGTCACCGCGCCGCGCGAGGGGCGATGAGCCGCTCGCCCCGGCGTGACGGGGCCGGCGGCGACGCGGCGGGGCGAGCCCTCGACGGACCCGCGCGCCACGTCTGCGCTTTCCAGCGTCGGGCCGCCCGGCTGTCCCGAGGTCAGCCGCGGTTCCGGCGCCGTCGCATCGCCAGGGCGGAGAGCCCCACGACGAGCGCCGCGGCCCACGAGCTCGCCGTGGCGCTGGCCCCGGCGACGGCGACCCCGCAACCTCCGTCGGAGGACCCCTCGTCCGGCGTCGTTCCGCCGCCCGCACCTCCCTCGCCCGGTGCGCCGCTGCCCACGGAGGAGGTGGCGGCCGGCGCCTCCCCGCCCGCGCCGCCCGCGGAGGAGGAGGTCGTCGTCCCCGCCCCGCCCGCGCCGCCCGCGGACGAGGAGGTCGCCGTCTCCGCCCCGCCCGCGCCGCTCGCGGAGGAGGAGGTCGTCGTCCCCGCCCCGCCCGCGCCGCCCCCGCCCGCGCCGGTGCCTGGCCCGGTGTCCTCATCGCGGGGCACAGCTCCGTTGAACCCGGTCTGCCCCTCCCGTGTCAGCGACAGCACCAGCGTGCCGTCCTTCACCGTCACGTTCCGCGGGTCGAAGTCGACGCGGTTACCGTCGAACGTCCAGTCCGCTTTGCCCCATCGCCCGCTGTCCACGGAGTCGAAATCGTCCTGCCACGCGAGCTCGAAGCTTCCATTGTTGTAACGATAGTACTTGATCCAGTTGACGAACTGGTGCTGCGGGAGGACGGAATCGTCGAACGGTCCGACCCACTCGGTGGCATCGGAGGACCACAGGTTGAAGCGCAAGGACTGGGGGTTCGTCAGGGCGGCCACCTGCGCGCCCGTCGCCTTCCGGATCTGCACCCCGTCGATGCTCCAGGAGACGTAGTCCGGCGTCCACTCCAGCGTGTAGGTGTGATAGGCGTCCGCGAGGGAGGCGGCCGCCGTGTGGACCTGCTCCGACGTCACCCTCGTGCCCATGCCGGTGATGATGTTGGACTGCCAGCTCCGGGCGTTGTCCTTTCCGAAGACCTCGATATCGATCTCCTCCCAGAACGCGCCGGACATCTCGGAGCCGTCCTTGTAGGTGAAGAAGGTCGACAGGATGCCGCTCCCGCGCGCCATGCGCATGCGCACCTCGATACGACCGTGGAGCTGGCCCTGGGTCGTGTAGAGCTCTCCTCCCTTGTAAGGCTTCGCGACCGCGGTCGAGCTCACCGCGAGCGCCAGCGAGGCAGCAGCGAGCATCGCACCCACACGGAATTTCATAAGCATGATGGAACCTCCATGAGAACGCTAACATAAGCCGGTTATGTGGGGGAAGCTGGCGCCTTGGCCGTGGTCCGTGCTAAGGTAGACCCGCCACAGGAGCTCCCCAGTCACCGCGTCGAGCGCGACCAAGCGGCCGCGTAACGCACAGCACGGATATCCGTCGTCCACCGCGGAGAGCGCCTCTCGCGAGGAGGCGCCCGCGTACACGCGGCCGCCGTCGGCAACATGCGCGAGGACACGCGCCTCGCCGCGGCGGGCAGCGACACGGTCCGGTGGTCGAGGCGGTGTTCCCGCGCTCGCCCAAGCTGCATGACGTGCTCGAGCAGCTCTACCCCGGCGCCTCGTCGTGGCCACCGCCGCGGCGGCATCCAGGCGCTGACACCGCGCCGCCCAGGACCGTCGACCCAGGAGCCGCCGGCGAGGGGTGAATGACAGTTCGTTAAAACATCTTACTATCGCGGCGATGTCCGGCGCCGCGCGAGGCGACGCTCGCAGTTGCCGTGGAGATTCAAAAAGCGCAGCGATAGTAAAGAAATTGGATGAACGAGTGAGTCATTGGAGGACAAAAGTGTTCGCGATCGATCCGTGGCGTGTGCCTGACCGGGCGGGCTCTGGTACGTTCTCCTCTCGTCGCTGTCGCGTCGCAGCGTCGTGAACCCGTGCCGGCGTCGACCCCTGTGGTCGGCGCTCGCATCAATTCGTGCCTTTCTTCGGACGCGGCGTGGAGGAGACGGTGAACCCCGAGCAACACACGCATCGCTTTCCTTTCGAGCTCACCGGCTCACGATTCAGGTACGCGGCTCCGCTCTTGCTCGCGCTCGTCGCGGCGTGCAACGGCCAGATCGGCGGGCCCGGTGAGGACACGGGGCCCGGCCCCGGGAGCGGCGGCGTGGGCGCGCCCGAGAGCGGCCAGCCCCCGGAGGACGTGCTGGCCTCGCCCTTCTGCCAGACGCCGCAGCCCGGCGCGGCGCCGCTCCGCCGCCTCAGCAACGACGAGTACACGAACACGCTGAAGGATCTCTTCGCCGGCGTCCCGGGCGTGGCCTCCACCATCGACGCGGCGGTCGCCACGTTCCCGAACGAGCCCGAGTCGCTCGGCTTCCGCAACAACGCGGGCTTCTTGACCGTCGGCTCGCTCGTCGCGCAGAAGTACCTCGACGCCGCCGAGCAGATCGCCGCCGTCGCGGCCAAGGCGCCGGGCCTGGTCTCCTGCGATCCGGCGGCGCTCGGTGAGCTCGAGTGCGCGCGCGACTTCATCCGCACCTTCGGCGCCAGGGCGTACCGGAGGCCGCTCACCGAGGCCGAGGTCCAGAGCTACGAGGAGCGCTTCACCGCGGGCGCGGACGGGTACACCTTCCAGGACGGCATCGAGTGGGTCGTCTTCAGCATGCTGCAGTCGCCCAACGTGCTCTACCGCGTCGAGCTCGGGAAGGAGAGCGCGGGGGACGTCACCGAGCCCACGCCGTACGAGATGGCCTCGCGGCTCTCGTACTTGCTCTGGCAATCGCAGCCTGACGAGGAGCTCACGCGCGCCGCGGCCGCGGACGAGCTCGGCACGCCGGACCAGATCGAGGCCCAGGTGCGGCGCATGCTGGCCGATCCAAAGGCCGATCGCCTGTTCGAGTACTTCGACCAGTGGCTCGACATCGACCTGCTGAGCGGCATGACCCGCGATCCCGCGGTGTATCCGGACCTCGTGTCCGGCCTACCCGCCCTGCTGCAAGAGGAGACGCGCACCTTCGTGATGAGCGTGTTCGCGGACCCGGGCGGCTCGTTCGGCGAGCTCCTCACCGCCGACCACAGCTTCGTGAACGGCGCGCTCGCGCGGCACTACGGCGTGGATGGGGTGAGCGGCGACGACTTCGTCAGGGTCGACATGCCCGGCCGCTCGGGCGTGCTGACCCAGGGCATGCTGCTCACGCGCGACAAGGCGACGCGCACCTCCATCGTCCGGCGCGGCCTCAAGGTGCGCACCGATCTCCTGTGCGGGCTCGTGCCGGCGCCGCCCAACAACGTGCAGCTCGATCTCGAGGGCCTCGGAGAGGGGCTCTCGCAGCGCGAGCGCCTCGAGCGCCACCGCACCGATCCGAGCTGCGCGGGGTGCCACCAGATGATGGATCCCATCGGCGTGGTGTTCGAGTCGTTCGACGCCGTGGGCCGCTTCCGCACCACGGACGAGGGCGGCAAGCCGGTCGACACCTCCAGCACCATCGCGTACACGCGCGACGTCAACGGCCCCGTCGCGAACGCCGCCGAGCTGGGCCAGCGCCTCGCAGAGAGCGAGGAGGCGCGCGCCTGCTACGTGCTGCAGAACTTCCGCTTCTTCTACGGCCGCGACCGGACCGACGCCGATCGCTGCTCGATGGCGGCGCTCTCGGTCGCCTTCCAGGAGAGCGGCTACAGCCTGTCCGAGCTCGTCGTCGCGCTCACGCGAACGGACGCCTTCCGCTACCGCCCCGTGATCCACCCGGAGAGACCATGAAACCGCTGAGCCGCCGTACCTTCCTGCGTGGCGCATCCGGAGTTGCGCTCGCGCTCCCGTTCCTCGATGCCATGCGGTCGAGCCGCGCGCGCGCCCAGCCGGCGCAGTCCCCGCGTCGCATCATGTTCGTCTTCCAGGCGAACGGCGACGAGACGGCGAAGCGCTTCAGCGCCGCCGGCGAGACGAGCTTCGAGCTCGGCGAGTTCCTCTCCCCGCTCGAGCCGTACCGCGAGGATCTCGTCTTCCTCAACAACCTGCACAAGCGCTTCTACGATCTGCCGGAGGACGCGCGGGCCGACAACCACCAGCAGGGCGGCAGCTCGCTCGCGCCGTGGAAGTCCGGCACCGGGTCGTTCCCGATCGGCGGCACCGAGAGCACCATCGGTTACGTGGAGGGGCCGAGCGCCGACCACGCGATCGGCGGCCGCGTGCTGGAAGCCGACGAGCGCGTCGCGCACCGGCACCTCGTGTTCCGCGTCGGGGACAAGTGGAACGACATCTGGAACACGCATTCTCACGCGGGGCCCGTGGGCAAGCAGACCCCGATCCCGCCGGAGACCGACCCGTACGCGGCCTACGCCCGCATCTTCGCCTTCACGTCCGACGACCAGGCCGCGCAGCAGGAGGTGCTGAGGCGCCTGGCGAAGCGGCAGTCGGCCCTCGATCTGGTGCGCGAGGAGGGCAATTCCCTGCTCACCCGGCTCGGCGCCGAGGACCGCGCCAAGATCCAGCAGCACCTCGAGTCGATCCGCGACGTCGAGCGCGCGCTCCAGACCGGCAACGGCGCGGCCGCGTGCGTGCAGACCCCGCTCGGCGAGAAGCTCAACCCCTACGCCGACGACAACCACGCGATCATCGGCGAGCTGTTCTTCAAGATCAGCGCCCTGGCGTTCGCCTGCGATCTGACGCGCGTGGTGAACTTCAACTGGAGCGGCAACACCAGCAACCGGGTCTACTCGAACCTGGGCCTCAGCGAGGGGCACCACGACATCTCGCACAACAGCGACGCCGCCGCGTTCGCCGACATCCGCAAGATCCACAAGCACCTCTGGCAGCAGAACACGAAGCTCTACGAGATCTTGAAGAGCACGAGCGACGGCGACGGCACGCTCTGGGATCACACGCTCGTCGTGCACTGGAACGAGCTCGGGCAGGGCGACACCCACAGCATCGAGGACAGCCTGGTCGTCCTCGCGGGCAAGGCGCACGACCACTTCCGGCGCGGGCGGCTGCTCGACTTCAAGGGCAAACGCTCCTTCGCCGACATGCTCGTGAGCTGCTTCCACTACATGGGCTTCGACGACATGACGAGCTTCGGCGAGGGCGTGCTGAACACCGGGGGCGCCCTGCCGCTCACCTGAGCCGGGGGACGTGTCATCTGGGGCGGCGCGTCTTCGCCGCCGCCTTCTTCACCGGTGCCTTCTTCGCCGCCGCCTTCTTCACCGGCGCCTTCTTCGTCACCGCCGTCTTCGCCGGCGCCTCGACCCGCTTTCGCCGCTCGCCCGGCACCTTCCCGATGCGCGGATCGCCCGCCCGGATGAGCGCGCACGCGCGCAGGGCGGCCTCCTCGAAATCGGGCGCGTCCGCCGGGAGCACCTGCCAGCCCGTCACCGCGCGCCCGAGCACCGCGATGCTCCGCATGTTCGGGAACTCCGCGCGCAAGGCGGCGTGGTGCTCCTCCGTCGTGGCGAGCCAGACGCCGTTGTCCTGCAACGGCGCGGGCTTGTCGCGCAGGGCGAAGACGATCTTGTCCTCGACATAGACCGCCACGCAGCCGAACATCGGCCGCGTCTCGGGCCCCAGCGGGGCCAGCGCCTCGAGCACGAACTCGTGCGGTACCGGCTTGCGCCTCCTCGCGGCGAACACCTCGTCCGCCGGCGCAGCTCGGCCGCTCCTGCTGGGCTTGATCATGGCGACCAGGATAGACGAAAGCGGCGGCCGCCCGCGGGCGGAAGCGTCTTCGTGATCGATGGCGAACGCGCGGCGAGCCCTGGGAGACGGCGTGCGCACCATCTCCTCTCACGAGCAATCATCCCCGGCTCCTTGACAA
Organism: Sorangium sp. So ce834; assembly: GCF_051521425.1. Lineage (NCBI taxonomy): Bacteria > Pseudomonadati > Myxococcota > Polyangiales > Polyangiaceae > Sorangium > Sorangium sp. So ce834. Next base: position 12,912,232 of record NZ_CP150351.1, on the reverse strand, counting down.
ACGGAACATCGTTCCGTATTGATCTCGGCAGAAACGAAACGATGTTCCGTCTAGCTCAACCAAGACCCTCCTGCGCAACCGCGATCCTGCGGACTTGCGAGCGGGGAAGCCCACGGAGAGAGCCCATGCCCCTGAATCACTACGTCACCCTCGGCCGCTCAGGCCTCCGCGTCAGCCCCTTCTGCCTGGGCGCGATGACCTTCGGCGAAGACCTCGGCCCCGGCTTCGGCTCGAGCGTGAAGGAGTCGGAGCAGATCATCGACCGGTACCTCGAGCTCGGCGGCAACTTCATCGACACCGCCAACTTCTACACGCGCGGCCACTCCGAGAAGATCATCGGCGACCACCTGGCGCACGACCGGGAGAAGCGCGACCGGGTGGTCATCGCCACGAAGTTCAGCGGCAACCTCTACCCGGGCGACCCCAACGGCGGCGGCGCGAACCGAAAGGCGGTCGTCGCGGCCTGCGAGCAGTCCCTGCGCCGCCTGCGCACCGATTACATCGACCTCTACTACCTGCACATCTGGGACAAGCACACGCCCATCGAGGAGACCGCCGCCGCGATGCACGACCTCGTGCAGGCGGGGAAGGTCCGCTATCTCGGCATCTCGGATGCTCCGGCGTGGAAGGTCGCGCAGGCGCAGCTGCTCGCGCAGTTCCGCGGGTGGGCGCCGTTCATCGCGCTGCAGATCGAGTACTCGCTCGCCGAGCGCACCGTCGAGGGTGAGCTCATCCCCATGGCGCGGGAGCTGGGGCTGGGCGTCGTGCCGTGGTCGCCGCTGGCGAGCGGTCGGCTGAGCGGGAAGTACACCCGGGAGAACGCGGGCAAGGTGACCGGAGGCCGCGCCGCCATGGTCGCCGGACGGGTGCAGGAGAGGGACTACGAGATCGTCGATGTGCTCGCCCGCATCGCCAAGGAGCTGGACACCACGGTGCCCCGCGTGGCCCTGGCCTGGGTGCGCTCGCAGCCCGGCGTGGGGTCGACCATCATCGGAGGACGCACCATCGCGCACATCGAGGACAATTTGCAGGCGCTCGAGGTGACGCTGACGGCCGAGCAGGTCGCGGCGCTCGATGCGGCCTCCGCGCCGCAGCTGCCGTTCCCCATCCCTTTTCTGCGGCACGCGCCGGCGGTCTACGGCGGCGGGACCACGATCAATGGGGAGGCGTCGCAGCTCTCGCCGATCCTGCCGCAACGGCGCGGCGATCACTACTGAGCCGCTCCACGCGCAGGCCGGACCTCGGGAGTCGACCGTCGCGCGCGATCACGCGCGCGGCGCCCGGCGCGCCGCCGGCCAGAGCCGGACGAGGAGCGCGCCGGCCGCCGTCGACGAGGCGAGCGCCGTCACCGCGAGCCAGCCCCACTGGGCGAGGAGCGCGCTGCCCAGCGCGGCGCCGAGGGCCATGCCGACGAACATGCCGACGAAGAGCACGGCGTTGAGGCGGCTGCGCGCGCCGGGCTCGATGCCGTAAACGATGGTCTGATGCGCCACGAGCGCGGCCTGGATGCCGAAGTCGAAGGCGACGGCGCTGGCGCCGAGCAGCCACAGCCGCCCGTGCGCCGACAGCAAGGGCGACAGCGCCATGGCGGCGAAGGCCGCGACCGAGAGCGCGGCGCCCATGCGCGTCACCCGCTCGGGCCCGCGGCGGTCGGCGATGCGGCCGGCCAGCGGGGCCGCCACGGCGCCGGCCGCGCCGGCCAGGCCGAAGGCCCCCGCCGCCGCGCTGCCGAGGTGGAACGGCGCGCCGTGCAGCATCACGGCGAGCGTGGACCAGAACGCGCTGAACCCCACCGCCAGCAGCCCCTGGGCCAGCGCCGCGCGCCGCAACGCGCCGTGGCGCTTCCACAGCTCGGCCAAGGAGCCGAGCAGCGCGGCGTAGCTCAGCTGCGTGGTCGGCTGAAAGCGCGGCAGGCCGCGCCACATCGCCGCGCCGAGCAGGGCGATGCTGGCCGCGGCGGCGACGAACACCGTGCGCCAGCCGAAATGCTCCGCCACGAAGCCGCTGACCACGCGGGACAGCAGGATGCCCAGCAGCAGGCCGGTCATGACGGTGCCGACGACCTTGCCGCGGTCCGCCTCGGGGGCGACCGTCGCGGCGGCGGGCACGATGTCCTGCGCCAGGGTCGCGGTCAGGCCGGTGATCAGGCTGGCGACCAGCAGCGCGCCGATGCCGTGAGCGGCGCCGCCGAGCAGCAGCGCGGCCGCCAGCACGGCCGCCTTGGCCAGGATGATGCGCCGCCGATCGTAGCGGTCGCCGAGCGGCGCAAGCAGCAGGATGCCCAGCGCATAGCCCAGCTGGGCCAGCGTGGGCACGAGGCCGAGCGCGCGGCCGCCCGCGCCGAGGTCGGCCCCGAGCACGCCGAGCATGGGCTGGCTGTAGTAGAGCGAGGCCGCGGCCAGGCCCGCCCCGGTGGCCAGCAGCAGCACCAGGGCGGCGGGCAGGGGCGCCGCGGACGCGGCGGGCAGGGGCGCCGCGGACGCGGCGGGCAGGGGCGCCGCGGACGCGGCGGGCAGGGGCGCCGCGGACGCGGCGGGCAGGGGCGCCGCGGACGCGGCTGGCGCCGGCTGGAGCGCAGGGGTTGTATGCGTCAGCGGAATGGCTTGCATGGTGCACGCAGTATGGGAAGCGTCGTTCCGGCGCTGTAGTGGCGTGGGACGCACGATGGTTATACGCTCGACGCATGACCAGGCCGGCGCCGCCCTCCCCTTCGTCGATGGACCGCGTCGCCTTGCTGCAGACGTTCGTCAGGATCGTCGAGGCAGGGAGCCTGTCGGCCGCGGCCACCCAGCTGGGGACGACGCAGCCCACCGTGAGCCGCCGCCTGCAGGCGCTGGAGCGCTCGCTGGGCCTGCCGCTGCTGCAGCGCTCCACGCACACGATGAAGCTGACCGAGGACGGCGAGCGCTGCTTCGAGCGGGCCAAGGCGCTGCTGGCGAGCCTTGCGGCGCTCGAGTCGGACCTGCGGGGCGACCGCGACCAGCCCGACGGGACGCTGCGCGTGGTCGTGCCGCACGCCTTCGGCCAGCACCAGCTGGTCAAGCCGCTCGCCGACTACCTGCGCCGCTACCCGCGCGTCTCGGTCGAGTGGCTGCTGCGCAACGGGCAGCCGAGCTTCATCGCCGACGGCATCGACTGCGCGATCCTGGTCGGCGCGGTGGCCGATTCGGCGCTTGTGGCGATCCGCCTGGCCGAGGTGCCGCGCATCGTGGCCGCCGCGCCCTCGGTGCTGGGCCGAGCGGCGCCGCCGGCGCATCCATCGGCGCTGGCCGACATGCCTTGGCTCGCGCTGCGCACCTATTACCGCGACACGATCGCGCTGACCCATGCGTCGAGCGGCGAACGGATCGAGCTCGCGATCCGCCCGCGCATGAGCACCGACAGCCTGTACGCCCTGCACAGCGCCGCGCTGATGGGCCTCGGCGTCTGCGTGTCCTCGTCATGGCTGGTCGCCGACGACCTGGCAGCGCGGCGGCTTGTGCACCTCGCGCCGGCGTGGCAGGCGGATCCGCTGCCCGTCTACCTGGTCTACCCCCACGCGCGCTTCTATCCGGCCCGGCTGCGGCGCTTCATCGAGGCGATGCGGGCGTCCGTGCCGGCGGTGGTCGACGGCGCGGCGGCCCGGCGCGGCTGATCGGCCCGGCCCGCGCGGCGGTCGATGCGTCGTGGCGATGCACGACCCCGCGGGGTAGTCTCCGGTCCGGTCACGGCGATCGCGAAGCGTGGACTGCACGCCGAAACGTCACGAGATCCGAGCGGACCACGACGCGGAGACCTCCACTCCTTTATGCCCTCATTGACCTCACTCTGGTATCGCGTCCTCGCGGCTCTCGGCGTTCACAGGAGCACCGGAGACGTCGCGTTCGAGGAGGACCGCGTCATCTTGCGGGATCTCGAGCGCGCGAAGGTGTTCCCGCAGGAGCCGAGGGAGCCGGGCCGCAGGGAGATGGCGGCATGCGAGCGGTGCGACGGGCCGCTCCGTAAGGTCGTGTTCACGACCGCGGGCGGCGGTGATCAGGTCGAGATCTGGCGACAGTACCCGCTGGCCGTCGATGGATGGATGTGCCGACGGTGCGGGTGGTCGGCGATGCCGCGGTTCATCAGCGCCGAGGAGTCGGTGGACTACGGGCGGGTGGCGGCCGAGCACGCGTCGAGTGGGCAGTTCGACGACGCGGAGTTCTGGCTCCGACGAATCATCGGCTCATGGCCTGGCTACGCGCCTGGCTATGCCGATCTGGGCCAGCTCTCGTCGGCGCGCGCCGAGGCGGCCACCGGCCCGGAAGCGAAGGCGCGCCACCGGTCCGAGGCCGAGGGCTGGCTCCGGCGCGCGGTAGACGCCGACCCCGACCGCCGCCTCGCAGGGGTGCGCGTCCCTCTGGCGCGAGCCCTCGCGCTCACCGGCAAGGAGCGCGAGGCGTTCGAGGTGCTGGACGGGCTGCTCGGCGACCCGGCGCTTCCAGCGTCGGTCCGCGCCGAAGCGGAGGCGCTCGCGTCCGATCTCCGCGACGGGAGGGCGCTCTTCACCCGGGCTGCCGAGATGAGCGGACACCTCGCGCTCGAACCGCGGTCGAAGCCGCTGGCGGCGGCGGATCGAGACGCGCTGGAGCGAGCCCGGGCGCTGCTCCGGCAGGCCGCCGAGCGCAAGGGCGCGTTCGCGAACCTCTGGCTGCTCGGCAAGGTCGAGATGCGGCTCGGCGAGCTGGACGCGGCGCTCGCCGCCCTGCAGCACGCGCACGCGATCGATCCCGAGCAGGCGGACGGATGCCGCGAGCTCGGCGCCGTCTACCTGGAGCTCGATCGCGCGCGCGACGCCCTGCCGATCGCCCGGCGCGCGATCGAGCTTCGGCCCGAGGACGCCGGACTGCGCTGCAACCTGGCCGTGATCCTCCTGCTGACAGGAGACGTCGAGGGCGCGCTCGCCGAGGCGAACGCTGCGCTGTCCCTCGATCCCACCGACGCCATCACGCGCGGCGTGCTCGAGCTGATCGACGACGTCGTCACCGGTCGCCGCCAGCGACCGCGCTCGCTCGCGGAAGCGGAAGGCCGAAAGCGGTGAGGTGGCTGGTCCTGCCGCGCCGCAGAACACCGGCACATGAACACCTCCTCGCCGAGCGCGACCGGGCAGCGCGCGACGCATGCATTCGCGTCCGATAGGCTGCTGAGCGGCTGCGGACCGCGCAGGGGGCGCGCAGGAGGCGCGCAGCGCGCGCGTGCAACAAACGAGCAGAATCATTCCAACCCATTGGCAGGAGGTCCAGCCTGCTGGAGGCGACGCTGCACGTTGCTCTCCGGGCGCCCCCGCCGGCGTTCCGACAGCGCGCGAAGGAGGAGAGAGCATGGCATCGAGAGCGAAGAGGATCCTGGTCATCGGCAAGAGGGCCGATGTCCTCGAGCGGGGCGTGGCAGGGCTGAACCAGCAGGGGCACTCGGCCGTCGGCACGTTGAGCGAGTCGCCGGACGCGGAGTTCCACGCCGGCGACTTCGACCTCATCACCATCGGCGGCGGCGTGGACGCCGCCACCCGGGCGCGCCTCCACGCGCGCTTCAAGGAGCAGAACAAGGACGTGATGGTGCTGGACGTGTACGCCCCGATCGCGGGCCAGCAGATCGCCTGGGCGCTCAGGAGATCTTCCGTCGAGGGAGAGCTCGGGAGCGCCTTCTCGGTGACGGAGGGCGCGGGCGCGTTCGTCGCGCGCGCGACGATCGAGCGCGCATGCGCGCTGCGCCTCGAGATTTACAGCTACCCCGGCGCCGCCCTGGCGCCGAAGATCGCGCGCATCGTCGACACCTCGGTTATCCCGGGGACGCACGAGTTCAGGCTCGAGGAGGAGCTCGCGCGCAACGGGTTCATGGCGGTGCTGACCTTGAACGGCGAGGAGCACCACCTGCACCGCCTGCAGCAACGCCTGGGCTGAGCCGCGCGGCGCGGTCGAGGGCGCGGCGGCACAGCGCTGTGCGACACGACCCCCGAATCGCTTCCAAGGCTTGACATGCTGACACAAGAGCCGAGGTCAGCGCCCTCGGCGGACCGATGAAATCCATCAGCACTCGAGTCTTTCAACCGCATTCCGAAGGATGGCCACGCGTCGGTGGATTGGCGTTGACACCGGCCATGTGAACGCTCACATTGGGCCGCGGTAGCATTCTTTTGCTTTGTTCCCGCAGGCTGGCTGCGGTGTGACGGCGGTCGCGGCCACGAGCCCCGACACGCGCTCGCACATCTTCAGCATCGCCTCGGCTCCATGCCGCGTGTGGTCATCGACACAGGCATCGTGTGGCGGCTGCTCGACGGCGAAACCTTGCAGTTCGGCCGCTCCGGCCCTGGAGAACCTTCATGCGCATCACCTATTTGCTTAGCTGCATCTCCGCCTCTGTCGCGTGCTGTTCGCTCGCCTGCATCTCCGGGCTCTCTGACCACGAAGACAGCGGTTCCGTGGACTCCGCGTTGAAGAGCCCGGACGGCACGATGGAGGCGGGTCTCGCGCTGCAATCGCAGTGGGGAAGCGGGTACTGCGCGGACGTTACGGTGAAGAACACGAGCGCCAGCCCGGTCACCTCCTGGGGGGTCGTCGTCGGGCTCAACGGCTCGACGCTTGGCAACGCGTGGAACGCGCGCGTCACCGCGTCGGGCGGGCAGCTCCACGCCGCCAATGAGAACTACAACGGGACGCTGGGTCCAGGCGCCTCGGCGACGTGGGGGTTCTGCGCCAACGGCACCGGGATGCCCGCGCTCGCGTCGGTGAGCGGCAGCGGGGGCTCGGGCGCCAGCGCGAGCGCCTCCTCGAGCAGCAGCTCGAGCTCGTCCGCGAGCTCCTCGGCGAGCAGCGGCACAGGGTCGGGCGGAGGCGGGGGCGCCGGCGGCGGCGCTGGGTCGGGCGGATCCACGAGCACCGGCGCCGGCGCAGGGGGCGGCGGCGGCGCGGGGGGCAGCACGGGCTCTGGCTGCGGCGTGCCCACGAGCTTCGAATGGACGGCTTCGCCCCCGCTGATCACGCCGCCGAGCGGCTCCGTGTCGATCAAGGACCCGACCGTCCTCTACCACGACGGCAAGTGGCACGTGTACGCGACGCACTACGCCGGCGGCTACAACATGACGTATCTGAACTTCACCGACTGGAACCAGGCCGGGTCGGCGCCGAAGACGCTCTTGAGCACCAACCGCAACCTGACCGGCTACAAGTGCGCCCCGCAGCTCTTCTATTTCTCGCCGCAGAAGCTGTGGTACCTCGTCTACCAGACACAGCCGCCTGCCTACTCGACCAGCACGAACCCGAGCGACGTCAGGTCCTGGTCGGCGCCGAAGACGTTCATCGCGAGGGAGCCCGCGATCGTCACCGAGAACAAGGGCTCAGGGACATGGATCGATTTCTGGGTGATCTGCGACGATGCAAATTGCTACTTGTTCTTCTCGGATGACAACGGGCATCTCTATCGGAGCCAGACCAGCAAGTCGAGCTTCCCGAACGGCTTCGGCACGCCGGTCATCGCCCTGAGCGACTCCAGGTTCGCCTTGTTCGAGGCCGCCAACGTCTACAAGATCAAGGGCAGCAACAAGTACCTCCTGATCCACGAGGCCATCGGCGATGGCCGGTATTTCCGCTCCTGGACGGCGGACAGGCTCGACGGGGCGTGGACGCCGCTCGCGGCCACCCAGGCCAACCCCTTCGCGGGGAAGGCCAACGTCACCGGCGCCGGCTGGTCGAACGACGGGATCAGCCACGGCGAGATGCTCCGCGACAACCCCGACGAGACGATGACGATCGACACGTGCAACATGCGATATCTCTTCCAGGGCCGCACCCGGGCCGGGAGCAGCTACGACCTGAACGAGTACAGCCTCGGGTTGCTCACGGCCGTGCCGTGAGCGCGGATGCGCCCTCGAAGCCCTCATCGTGACGGGGCCGTAGAAGCCGTCGTCGGGGCCGGAGGGATGAGTCACCTCTTCCAGGAACGCGCGCTTGCGCAAAGCTGCGCTCCATGTACCTTGCTCTGATGTCCGACACGCAGTCGACGTCGCCGGGTGCCCCGGGACTGGCATTGCGGCTGTCCACCGCCGTCGGAGCGAGGCTCGTGTGCGAGGGGCGGGTGCGCCCGCTGAGCATCAACGATGTGATCGACATCTCCGAGGAGCGCCTCACGATCCATCAGGGGTGTGGGCGGCGGCCGCCCGCCGGCGTGGCGGTCGGCGCGAGGCGCCTCGAGCTGGACCACGCGACGGTCACCTGGGGCGTGCGCAGCGGTCACTGTCGGGTGTGGCGCTACGGGGACTCGAGCTTCGTCGAGGACATGAGCTCCGACAACGGGACCCACGTGCACCGCGACGGCCATTGGCGTCACATGACCCCTGGGATCCCGGCGGTCCTGGAGGTGGGGGACGAGCTGTCCGTGGGGCGCATCCGCTTCAGCGTCGTGGCCGCATGAACGAAGTATGATCCTCGAGCGAGCCCGCGCGCTCGGCCCCGGCGAGGTCGAGGACGCCTTGCTCGATCTCGACAGCGAGGCCCTTGTTCGCTGGCTCGCGGAGCCGATTCGCCCCTCGTGAGCTCCGAGCGCGGTCGGCGGGGCCATGAGCCCGCAGCGCGCGACCTGCCATCCTCACCCGAGCGACCGCCTCACCCGGCCGGCCACGCCGCTCACGGACGGCGACGAGGTCTGCCGATGGCCGGGGGACTTCCGCTCTCCGCCGGCGCGAGCCTCGCCAGCGCCGCGCACGCGAGGTCGGGCAGGGTCGCCTTCATCCACGCGGGGTCCACGGCGCCGGGCGCCGAGAAGTAGGCGCGGCAGGCCTGGTGCGCCGGGCCGAGCAGCACGACGTCGACCATCACCTCGGACGAGCGCGCCCCGGCGAGGACGCCGAGCTCCGCGAGGTGCGCCGTCATCTCCGCCTTGAGCCGCGCCTTCGTCTCCCGCAGCGCGGCGCGGTGATGCCCGTCGAGCTCCAGCGCGAGCGCCTGGTACATGAAGCGCGCCTCGGCCTCGTGGTCGAGCACCCAGGTCAAGTGCGCCGAGACCAGCGCCCGCACCGCCGAGCGCGCCGTCCTGGCAGAGCGCACGCGCGCGGTGACGTCCCCCAGCAGCCGCTCGAAGGTCCGCTCGAGCAGCGCCGCCACCAGCGCCGGGAAATCCTCGAAGAGGTGGTACACGCTCGATGGGCTCGCCCCCGCCTCCTTGCGGACGTCCTCGATGCCGGTGCGCAAGAGGCCCCGCTGCTCGAAGCAGCGGAGCGCCGCGTCGAGCAGCGCTTCCCGGCGGGCCACGCCGTTCTGTCGCGCCACGGCCACGGCCCCTCCCTACCGCAGCCCCGCGCCGCTGACCAGCGGCCCACCGCGGACTCGACTGGAAGATTCTTCCAACTTCATCGTGGAAGTTTCTTCCAGTTCGGTTACCCTCTCGTCGAAAGCGAGGTGGCGCATGAAGCTGGGGCTGGAGAACAGAGCCGCGCTGGTGACCGGCGGCTCGCAGGGGATCGGCAAGGAGGTGGCGTTGCAGCTCGCGGCCGAAGGGGCCCGCGTGGCGCTCACCTACAGGAGCGAGCGTGAGAAGGCCGCGGAGGTCGTCCAGGAGATCGAGCGGCGAGGCGGCGAGGCGCTCGCGCTGGAGCTCGATCTCGGGTCGCTCGAGTCGGTCAAGGCGGCGGTCGCGGCCACCGTGGCGCGCTTCGGGCAGATCGATGTCCTCGTCAACAACGCGGTCCGCTGGAGCGAGCGCCTGCCCTGGGAGGCGCCGCGGTTCGAGGACATCCCGCTCGAGGAGTGGCAGGGCACCCTCCACGACAACGTCGACGGCGCCTTCGCCGCCATCCAGGCCGCGGTGCCTTCCATGCGCGCCCGCGGCTGGGGCCGGATCGTCAACGTCTCCTCGGGCGTGGCGCTCGACGGCGTGGTGGGCGCCGGTCCTTACGCCGCCGCCAAGTCGGCGCTCCACGGGCTCACCGCGGTGCTGGCGCGCGAGCTCGGGCCGCACGGGATCTTGACCAACGTGGTGGTGCCGGGCTTGACCGTGACCGACCGGGTGAGCGCGCGGACGTCGCCGGAGATGCTGGCGCAGCGCGGGAAGGCGTATCCCGTGGGGCGGCTCTTGAGGCCCGAGGAGGTAGCGCCCATCATCGTCTTCCTGTGCTCGGCGGCGAACACCGCGGTCACGGGGGAGATCCTCCGCGCGAGCGGCGGCCGGCCGATGTGACGGGACTGGCGGGCTCCTCGCTCCTCTCTTCGTGCAGCGCCGCCTCGAACGCCGCGGCGAACACACGGAAACCCGGAAGGCCGGGACGCGCTCGCTTCCTCGGAGAGCCGCGCTGAACACCGCGGGAGGGGGCTCGACGTGCCCCCGGGTGACGTTAAACAACCCGTGCGGGCCGGGTGCTCGGAGCGGGATGACGCGCCGCGATCCGAGCCCGTGACCTGCGAGAGTCGGAGGGCGAGGTGACGGCATTCATCGGTATCAGCAGGGCGCTCCTCGGCGGATTCCTGGCGATCTCCTCGACGCGCGCCAGCGCCGCGCCGGAGACCGCGGACATCGGCGACGAGGGGGAGACCGCAAGCGTGTCGGACAACCCGGAGGGCGAGGTCGCCGAGGAGGCCAGGCGGGGCTCGATCAGGGTCATCGAGGCGACCTACGGGGCCAACTGCGGCATCTCGGCAGGGAACCAGACCTACAACCTGGTCCGCGCCTGCAACGGCCTCACCTACTGCGAGTACGCGATCGACCACCGTGTCATCGGAGATCCCGCGTACGGCTGCGCCAAGGAGTACTACGCCCGCTGGCAGTGTGGGCCCGGCGACTTTCGCAGCACGGCGGTCCCCGCCGAAGCGTCGGGCCGGACCGTGACGCTCCAGTGCCAGCGGTGACCGCCCTGCGACCCTCCGGCGGATCCGTCGCCACGCATCCCCGGAATCGCGCGCTTCCGGGGGCGCGCGGCGCCTCGCCGCCGCCCCCTCGCCTCATCGGGACGAGGGCTCAATTCCCCGCGCTCTGCTCCTTCGGCGCCGGCGGCAGCGGCGGCAGCCCCGGACGCGGCCGATACCCAGGCTTCCGGTACGACAGGATCGGGATCGCCTCGTTCTTGTACGGCGCGCTCTCCCCCGGCTTCGGGCACTGATCCCGCACCCAGTAGACGTCGAACGCGACGATCTCGTCGTCCGGCCGCCCGGTGCGCTCATGATACCTGAGCAGGTACTCCTGGAGGCCGGGCTTGCGGAACGGCTTGTTCCGGTCGAGCCGGATCCGGTTGAAATAGTCCTGCCGGATCTGCCCGAGCCCGAGCCCCCGCGCGTCGGAGAGGTCGAGATCGGGCGGGAGCCCCGTGAACGGATCGACGTGGCGCCCGTCGACGGTGATCGCGTCGACGCTGATCGACCCGTCCTCGGTGATCGGGTTCGGGGCGAACATGCCCCACCCCTGGAGCAGGCGCGGATACACGATCGTCGCCTGCACGATCTTCGGCTGAGCATGCTTGAGGACGGCAGGCACGCTCTTGTTCTCGTTGATGGCCTGGCTCACGGCGCAGAGCCCGAGGTACGCGACCAGCGCCTCCCGCGCGATCACCCGGCCGCGGGCGACCTTCTCCGCGAGCGGCGACGGGCCCTCCACCGCCAGAGCCCTCGCGCGCGGCGGCCGCGTCAGCCCGAAGAACCTGGCGATGGCGTCGCGCCGCCGCGACACGGCGGCGAGCAGCGCGCCGGGCGCGCCGAGGCAAAGCGCCCAGACCAGCGGGCGGGCAAAGCGACCTCCGGGGAGCGCCTGCAGGATCTCGCGCAGCGCCGCGGCGCCCCGGAACACCCGGCCATCCGACGGATCGCGCGCCTCGAAGAGCTCCGGCCGCGCCTCTACTCCCCCCACCGCCTCCCCTCCCCCCGCCGCCTCCGCCTCCGCCAAGGCCGCCGCGCGCGCCTCCTCGAACCGGAGCAGCTCGAGGTGATCGAGCCGGACCAGGAGCCGCATGATCGCGAAGGCGAGCGGCGAGCCCGCGTCGTAGACGACGACCCGGGGCGCCGCGCGGCGGCGATACCAGCGCGCGAGGGCGTCCCAGTGCTGCGATGTCGGCAGCAGGAACGACCAGCCGATCATGAACCACGAGAAGGGGCCGAGGCGCATCATCACCCCGAACGAGCCGTGCAAGGCCCACATCCCGAGCATCGCCAGCGCGCGCGTGAAGCGGCGGCCGTAGGGCGAGAGGATCCACATCACGAGCAGCGCCTCGACCATCAGGACGCCCCAGGTGAGCCCCCGCTTCGCCCAGTAAGGGATGTACTCCCGCGCGACGGCCGCGAGCCCCGTGACCATGCGGTCGAGGTGCAGCACGTAATGCACCGTCTCGCCGCGGCGCCAGATCAGGCCTGACTTGTTGACGACGTTGAAATAGTAGATGGTCGCCAGGTTGAGGATCGCGAGGAGCACGATCCCCGAGACGTACGGGCGCAGCGCCCACGCGGGGCGGCTCCGGTCCGCGAGATCCGCGGCCGTTCTCTCCTGCCGCTCGCGGTAGGAGCGGATCAGCGCGTCGACCGAGAAGCGCCTGCCGGTCGGCATGAACATCGCCCAGCAGGTGATGAGGTTCACGACGACATAGCCGCCGTTCTCGATCATGACGATCCGGTTGTCCCTGCTCGTCACGAGCAGGAAGGAGAGGATCGAGAACAGCCGCGTGTGCCAGCCGACGAAGAAGCAGAGGAAGCAGAAGAGCGAGAGCGCGAACGCGACGTGGACCTCTCCGATCGACGAGAACGCGTGATAGAGGCTGAAGTTGAATCCGCTGCTCGGGTGAAAGAGGTGGAAGTGGTTGGTGAGCACCCCGTCGTTGCTGTAGATCCAGCTCGCCTCGCCCCAGTGGCGCACGCAGTCGCTCGCCAGGAGGAAGCCGAGCACGAGCCTGAACAGGCCGAGCGTGCGGACGTCGATGGTGCAGTAATGCTCCTGGATCCATCGCCCCACGCGCCGGAGGCGCTCCCTCGCAGGCGGCCTCGGGGCTTTGGCGGCGGCTCGGAGCGGCGCGCCGTCGACGGGTGACGCGCCGTCGACGGGTGACGCGCCGTGCTCCGGCGCCGCCTCGCCAGCCCGCGCGCTCTCCTCCGGCGCCGCCTCCCCGGCCCGCGCGCTCTGCTCCGGCGCCGCCTCGCCAGCCCGCGCGCTCTCCTCCGGCGCGCCGCGATCGGCGGCGCTCGGGTCCTCGTCAGGCTCACGCATGCGAGCGCCTCAGTTCGGCTTGATCGGTCGGGCGAGGCCCGGCGCGAGGGGCGGCATGCGCTCGCCGAGCTTCCCCATGCCCCCTCGCGAGTGCGAGAACAGCTTCTCCCGCTCGAAGGCCGTGGGCGCGGGCTCGCCGGGCGCGGGGGTCGGCGCCGAGACCCAGTACGCGTCGTAGCCCGTCAGCGCCATCTCGCGCCCGCCCTCTCCCGAGAGGGGCCCGCCCTTCGCGAGGTAGTCGCGGAAGGCGCGCTGGAAATCGGACCACTCCGGCCGCCGGACGCGATCGAGGTAATCGGACCAGAGCTGGCCGAGCCTCGCCCCGGGGTGCCCGGCCGGCTGCAGCCGCGGCTCCTCCCCGGTCAGCGGATCGATCGGCTGCTGCGCGCGCGACTGGCCGTCGATCACGAGGAGCGCGTTGACCCGCGGCGGCTCGGGCGCCATCACGTCCCACCGCGCCAGCATGCGCGGCCACGTCGCCACGCCGGCCAGCACCGGCCCCTGCGGGATGGCGGCCGCGCCGGGCAACGGGTTCTCCTTCGCCGTCTGCGCCAGCATCGCGGCGAGCACCACGAGCACCGCCGCCTCGCGCAGCGACCCCAGCGCGAGGCGCGCCACCCGCACCGCCGGCGCGGGGCTCGGCGGCGCGGCGCCCTCGTCGTCGCCGTCCGCGTGGCTCTCGTCGAACAGCGGGATCCCGCACGCCTGCTTGCCGAGGAGCGTGCTGATGTGGTGCCGGCGCGTCGCGACCACCTCGTAGAGCGCGTCGAGGAGGTGCGAGATGCCCGGCAGCTTGAGCGGCCAGGCGAGCCAGCCGAACGGCAGCGCCAGGAGCGCCTCGGTCACCGCCGCGCCCTGCGTGTACACGCGCCCGTTCCGGTCGATCGCGAGCACCGTCCGCTCGACGAGCTCCGGCGTGACCTCCTTCGGCATCGGCACGCGCTCCGTGGCGCCCGTCTGGTTGCGGACGTAGAGCTCGTCGAGCGCGCCGTTGCCCTGGAAGGCCACGTGCCCGCGCAGATCGAGCCGCTTGATCAGGCGGCACAGCGTGAGGCACAGGCCGCAGTCGGCGTCGTACACGAGCGTGCGCGCCCGCCGCTCGTTCCAGGAGCGCTCGTACGCGTCCCAGAGCTCGCCGGGGATCACGAGCGGCGCGGCGGCGGCGAGCCCCCAGCCGAACAGCCCGAGATCGAAGAAGACCCCGAGGATCAGCCCGTGCACCACCATCAGCGCCGCGGCGGCCCCGCGCGTCCAGCGGAAGAGCGCGGGGACGACGATGAGCGCCGGGATCGCGAGCTGCATGGCCCACGTGCCGAACGTGAGCCCGCGCAGCGTGCCGAGCGGCAGGGCGTCGCGGAGCCAGGTGCCCGCGTCGCTCGCCAGGCGCTCGGCGTGGAGCGCGTAGTAGAACGCCGTGCCGTCGCGCCACGCCTCGCCGCGCTGCTGGAGCGCCGTACACAGGTAGATGAGCGCGAGCTGCAGCAGCACCGCCAGCGCGGCGAGCGACGTCGGCGACCACCCGGGCAGCCGCTCGGCCTCGATCTCGGCGTCCGAGGTCCGCGACCGGTCGTTCAGCTCCGTGTCGCGCTTCTCGTCCCGGAGCGCCAGCGAGGCGCGGAGGCTGTCGAGCGAGAGGCGGCCCCCGCAGGGCAGGAAGGCGGTGAACGCGAGCAGCGCGATCGCCGCGTAGTTGCCGGCGTTCTCGAGCAGGATGTTCCGCGACGTCAGGCTCACCAGCACGACGAGCGCGAGGACGTGAAAGACGCGCGTCCGGTAGCCGAGGAGGAACAGGGCGTAGACGACGAGCGCGAGCGAGAAGGCGAAGTGGGCCTCCCCCACCGTCGAGACGGCGTGGAACAGGCTGAAGACGTGCTGCTTGCCGCGGAGGTTGAAGAGGTGGTTGTGGTTCGGGAGGACGCCCTCGTTCGAGTAGAAGTCCCGCACCCACCGCCACCGCGCGAACAGGTCGGCGATGAGGACCAGCCCGAAGGTGATGCGAAACAACCCGAGCGAGCGGGCGTCGATGCGCAAGAAATGATCGCGAAGTGATTTCACGGAGAGTCCTCGACCCGGAATCCGTAATCCGATGCATGCTCGAGCTCGGGGACGCTCGGCTGTCGCAAGAGCAGGGACCGCACGGTCCAGAGATCGCCGAAGACGCGGTAGCGCAGCGCGGTCTGGTCGAGGTAGTCGACGCCCGCGGAGCCGCCCGTGCCGGTGCGCCGGCCGATCACCCGCTCGACCATCCGCGCGTGGCGCTGCCGCCAGATGAGCATGGCCTGCTCCATCTCCAGGATGCGGTCGAGCACCTCGCGCGGCCACGCGAGCCGGGGCAGATCGCGGTAGCTCTCGATGAAGACGATCGCCGCGCGGACGGCACGCCGCTTCTCGCGCGTGGCCGCGTCGGCGCCCGGGTCGTCCTCGGCGAGCAGGAACGCCTCGGCGTTCGCGTTCTCGGCCTCGTACCGCGCGCGGAGCCGCTCGACGTCCGCCGGGGTGAGCGCCTTGTCGATCGCGATCTGCACCCGGCGCTCGTTCTCGGCGCGCATCGAGCGCATGTAGTTGCGGAGGAAGCGCAGGACCGCCTCCGGCTCGCTCGAGCCGTCGAGCGGCGTCCGCGACAGCCACTCGTACAGGTAGTGCTTGAGGCTCGGCCCGCTCGCGAGCCGCGCCTCGAGCCGGCGCGTCGCGGACGACGCCGACCCGTCGGCGGTCTTGAGCGCCTCCCTGTAGCTGCCCTCGCGGCCGAGCGGGATCCGGAGCGCGTCGTCGAGCCCCAGCAGGACCTCGATCTCGCGCAGCTGCGCCGACTGGAAGCCGCTCGCGGGGATGAGGCGATCCCGAAAATCCAAGTAATCCCGCGTCGTTAGCGTCTCCATCACCCGGAAGTGCTGGATCGCCTGCTCGAAGATGGTGACGACCCGCCGGAACGAGCGCGCCGCGGAGGCGAGCTTCTGATCGGGCACGGGGTTCTGGCGGAAGAGCTCGCGCGCCGAGGTGAGCTCGCGGAGGATGAGCTTGAACCAGAGCTCGTAGATCTGGTGGACGACGATGAACAGGGCCTCGTCGTTGCTGACCTTCTGCTCGTCGTCGTCGAATCCACCCTGGAGGGCGAGCAGCTCCTCGACGTGGATGTAATCCCAGTAGTTCATGTCGGTGGCGATCGCGAGGCGGGCCGCCGGGGGAGCTCGCGCGGTGCGCCGGCTCCTCGAGCGGCGCCGGGAGTCTACTTCCCGCGACCCCGGAAACGGAAGTGCGCCGGCGCCGCGCGCACGGAAAGCGCGCCCGGTCCGGCGGGCGGTTTCACGGGCCCGCCGCGCCTTCCACCGGCGGGCCGCGCCGCGCGCTCACGGCGCGTTTTCCACCCCCGGCGCGCTCACCGCACGCCTGGCGCGCCAGGCGGCGGCTCGGCCGGCGCGCGCCGCAGGCCGTCGGGGCCCACGTCGACGGGCGGCGCGTAGCTCTTGAGCTCGGCCCGCTCGGAGCTCACGCCGCTCGCCGCCTCGATCGCCACCACGCCGACGTCCGGGCAGAACGTCGACACGAAGCGCGCCGGGCTGTCGCCGAGGCGCTCCTCGACCGTCTGCACGCACCCCGTGAACCGGCCCGCGGGCACCTCGATCGCGGCGTCGACCGCGGCGATCCGGGCGCGGCCGCCGTGCTCGCCGGTCCACGTCGTGCCGGGCGCGATCGGCTCCTTGAGCACGAAGACGCCCGTGTCGCTGCGGATCACGCCCTCGGGGGTGAACTCGAAGCGCTTCACCCCGGAGGGGAACCGGAGCTCGCCGCGGCGCTCGTCCGCGCGGTGCACGCGCGCGACGAGGAGCCCCTGCTCACCGCCCTCGCTCAGGGTCGCGTAGTGGTAGATGTGCCCGTCGACGAGCGGGAAGTAGCGCTCGGCCCGCGTGCCCGAGGAGGCGCCCTGCTGCCCGTCGGGCGCCGCGTTCCACGCCGCCGGCCGGGCCGGGCCGGGCGCGCCCCCGCAGCCGAGCAGCGCGAGCGAGAGCGCGGCGAGCCGCCGCGCGCGAGGGCGGCCGGGGGTGCGCTCGATCGCGGGGCTCACCGCCCTGCCTCCTCGGTCGTCACGGGCGGGGCCGTCGCGGGCGGGGTCGTCACGGAGACACGTGGCTGTGGGACCAGTACCAGAGCGACAGGATCGCGAGCAGCGCCGCGGCCGCGAGGAGCAGGGCGACGGCGAGCGGGTCGGGATCGATCCGGCGCAGCAGCGCCCGCGCGGCTCGGCGGACGTCCTCGCGCTCGGCCTCCTTGGCGAGCCGCCCTGCGTCCGCCCGGACGAGCGCGTAGTCGCCCCGCTCGAACGCCTCCACGAGCCGCGTGAGCTCGGGATCGCGCGGCAGGCCCTCTGCGCCGCCCTCCGCGGCCGCGGCTGCGTCGGCGCCGCGCCGCTTGGCGCGCTTCTTCGGCCGGCGCCGCGGCTCGGCGTCGGCCGCCTCGCCCGGCGGGGAGGTCGCCTCCGGCCCGGCCGGCTCGGGCCGGTCGGCGGCCGCCGGCTCCGGGCCGTCGATGTCGGCCGGCGCCCTGTCCGTCACGTGCAGCTCTCGGTGGTGATGAAGGCCATGGCCGAACCCCTGGGCGGATGATCGAGACGCGGCAGGCTACCTCGAACCCGGGCCCACGTGCCCCCCAAAAAGCCCGGAAAACCCGGGATCGGCCGCCGCGGCGCGGCCTACTGCAGGCCCCGGCCCCGGTCGACGTCCATGGGCTCGGGCCGGTCTCTCCAGGGGACGGCCGCCTCGCCCTCGCCGCTCACCACGCAGCGGAGCGCCTCGCACGCGGCCCGGTAGTACGCCTTGCGGCCGCAGCCGACGGCCTTGAACTGGCCGCCGAGCTGCTCCTCGACGCGGACGTCCTTGTCGGGGCAGTCGAGGTCGGAGGTGGCGCGCGCGCGGACCATCGGCATCGCGTTCGACGGCACGTTGGCCACGCTGCACGCGGGCGAGAGCGCGCCGGCCAGGAGGGCGGCGAAGGGGACGAGGGCAGCGGCACGGGACGGGCGCACGGCACGAGCGTAATGCACCGCTCCTCCTGAGATCCCCAGAAATGAACCTACGGCGCGGCGATCCCGGCGCCCGGGCTCCCCCCGTGGTCGAGCCCTCCCGCCTGCCCGGCGCCCGGCTCAGAACTGGAAGTACACGAACGGCACCGCGGCCGCGCTCGCCGCCTCGTGCAGCGAGACCGCGACCAGGAACAGCAGCGCGCCCTGGAGCGGCGCCGGCGCCGCGATGAAGGCGCCGCGGGCGCGCTCGTACAGGCGCTCGGGCACGTAGTGGGACAGGAGCGCGACCGCGAGGAGCGCGACAAGCACCGGCGGCAGGTTCGGGTGGAACGTCGTCAGCGTGCCGATCTGCCGCAGGATGAGCACGGCCTGCGAGAAGGTCGGCACGCGGAAGAAGATCCACGCGAGGCAGACGTAGTGGAACGTCAGCAGCACGCACAGCGCGCGGATCGGGAAGCCGGCCAGGGATGAGCGCGCGGCCCTCCCCGCGCCCTCGCCCTCCGGACGCCGGCGCTTCATGGCGCGCTGGAAGGCGCGCGTCACGGCGAGGCCGAGGCCGTGGAGGAAGCCCCAGAAGACGAAGTTCCACGACGCCCCGTGCCAGAGGCCGCCGAGCAGCATCGTGATCATCAGGTTGCGGTACGTCGCGAGCTCCGAGCCGCGGTTGCCGCCGAGCGGGATGTACAGGTAGTCGCGGAGCCACGTGGAGAGCGAGATGTGCCAGCGGCGCCAGAAATCGGCGAGGTTCTGCGCCTTGTACGGCGCGTCGAAGTTCTTCGGGAACCGCACGCCGAGCAGCAGCGCCGAGCCGATCGCGATGTCGGTGTAGCCCGAGAAGTCGCAGTAGATCTGCGCGGCGTAGCCGTAGACGCCCGCGAGGACCTCCAGCGCCGAGTAGTTCTCCGGGCGCTCGAAGACGCGGTCGACGAGGTTGAGCGCGAGCTGATCCGAGAGGACGACCTTCTTGACGAGGCCGATCGCGACGAGGAACAGCGCCTCGCCGCCCTCCTCGCGGGTGAGGCTCGGGGCGCGCTCGAACTGCGGGAGCAGGTCGCGCGGGCGCACGATGGGGCCGGCGACGAGGTGCGGGAAGAAGGCGACGAAGAGCAGGTAGCGGAGGTAGCTCCTGTGGGGCGGGAGCTCGCCCCGGTAGACGTCGATGACGTAGCTCATCGACTCGAACGTGAAGAACGAGATGCCCACCGGCGGCAGGAGCACCCGGAGCGCGTGCCCCACGCTCGCCGGCTCGCCCGTGAGCAGGGCGCGCAGCGCGGCCACGTTCTCGAGGGCGAAGTTCCAGTACTTGAAGAAGCCGAGGAACCCGAGGTTCAGCGCCACGGTGGCGATGAGCATCGCGCGCCGCGCCCGGGGCCTCGTCTCGCGGGCGATCGCGCGGGCGAGCAGGAAGTCGACGGTGGACGAGGCGAAGATGAGCGGCAGGTAGCGCCAGTCCCAGGCCGCGTAGAACCCGTAGCTCACGAGGAGCAGGAACACGACGCGCGCGCGGATGCCGGCGAACCGCACGAGCGCCCACGATCCGACGAAGACGGCGGCGAAGAACTCGGCGTAACGGAGGGTGTTGAAGAGCACGGCCGGTGGGAGCCCGGGGCAGGCTTGCGGCGAGGGGGGCGCGACGGCCGGGAGGGCCGAACGCGCGGGCTACCCGGGCGGTGGGCGCCGTCTACCACGGCGAGCGCCGCGCGGCGCAGCTGGTGGCAGCGCGGCGCCATGTTGAACGGCGCCCCGCGTCGTGCCAAGGATGGATCTGATGCTGGGTCGCCTGATCCTCGGGATTGTGAAGGGGCTCATCGTGGGGGGCTTGCTCGGGTTCGGGCTGGCGAAGCTCGGCTACGCGGCGCCCATCGCGATCGTCGCCTACGTGGCCGCGGCGCTCGCCGGGGTCCTCGTGGGGCTCGTCGCGGGCAAGCCCATCTGGGCCAAGGACGCGAAGATCGAGGCGGGGATGAAGGCCTTCGTGGGCGCGCTGCTCGGCGCGGGCCTGATGTACGCCGCGCGGCGCTGGCTGACCATGGAGGTGCCGGCGCCGCTCGGCGAGCTCGGCGGCGCGAACCTGTCGCTCGGCGAGGCCGCGGGGAGCGCGGGGACGTTCGGCGGCCTCGCGATCACGTCGCTCGCCGCGATCGCCGCCCTGCTCGGCGGCTTCTACGAGGCCGACAACGACCCCTCGGACGAGGAGAAGCCGGGCGCGAAGCCGGCGGTGAAGGCGGCGGCCGGGGGCAACAAGCGCATCGCGGCGTCCGCCGCGGCGGACGAGCTCGACGACGACCTCGAGGTCGAGCCCGAAAAGAAGCGCGCGAAGAAGTAGGCCGTGCCGGTCGCGCGAGCGCTCCTCTACGCGGCCTCGCTCGGCGCGCTCGCGCTGGTCGCGCGGTCCTTGCTCGTCGCGCCGGTGCCCTTCGCGGTCGCCGGCGCGGCGATCGTCGGGTACCTCGCGCTCGTCCTGTGCGGGGTCTTCTTCCTCGGGCTCGGCATGTTCGTGGACGTGGTGAAGCGCGGCCCGCCCGGCGCGCGGGGCGTCGCGCTGACGTTCGACGACGGGCCCAGCCCGGAGCACACGCCGCGGGTCCTCGATCTCCTCGACCAGGCGGGCGCGAAGGCGACGTTCTTCGTCATCGGCCGCAAGGCCGAGATCCACCCGGAGCTCGTCCGCGAGATCGCGGCGCGGGGCCACGCCATCGGGCTGCACAGCCACGCGCACGACCGGCTCTTTTCGCTGCGCTCGGCCCGCGCCGTCGAGCGCGATCTCCGGCGGGGCCTCGACGTCCTCGAGCGGATCACCGGCGCCCGCCCGACGCTGTTCAGGCCGCCGGTCGGCCACACGAGCCCCCGCATCGCCCGCGCCGTCGACGCGCTCGACCTCGACGTAATCGGCTGGTCGGCGCGGGGGTTCGACGGGCTCGCCGGGGCGAGCCCCGAGCGGGTGGCGGCCCGGGTCGTCCCGGGGCTCCGCGACGGGGCCATCGTGCTGCTGCACGACGCGGCCGAGCGCGACGACCACGCGCCCGCGGGGGTCGCGGCGCTCCCGCGGATCCTCGCGGCGATGAGCCAGCGCAACCTGGTCGGGGTCCGCCTCGACGCGTGGCTCGACGAAGACGGCCGGGACGACGCCCTGGCCTAGACCATTTCTCGCAGGTGGCGCTACGCTCCGTCCGATGGCTGCGCCGGTGAGTCTGACGCTCTTTGCGCATATCGCGGCGAGACCGGAGGACGAGCTCGACCTCGCCGAGGCGGCGCTCCTCATCGACGACGCCGCGTACCCGGGCCTCGACATCCCGCACTACCTCGGCGTGCTCGACCAGCTCGGCGGCGAGGCGCGCCGCGCGATCGAGCGCCCCCTGCGCGCCCCGGAGGCGACGCCCGGCAGCGGCCCGATCGAGCAGCTGCTGCGCTGGTTCTACGGCGATCTCGGGTTCCACGGGAACGCGGGCGACTACTACGACCCGAAGAACAGCTACCTGCACGAGGTCCTCGATCGCCGGACGGGCATCCCCATCACGCTGGCGGTCGTGCTCCTCGAGGTGTGCCGGCGCGCCGGCCTGGAGGCGCAGGGCGTGTCGTTCCCGGGGCATTTCCTGGTGAGGACGCCGGTCCGCGGCGGCGTGCTGCTCATCGATCCGTTCGAGGGCCGGCTGCTCGGCCGGGACGACCTGCGCGCGCTGCACACCCGCGCGACCGGCGCCACGCGCGACCCGGACCCGCGGCTCCTCGTGCCGGCGCAGAAGCGACAGATCCTGGTGCGCATGCTGAACAACCTGCGCTCGATCTACTCGAGCCGCTCGGACGCGGCGCGGCTGCGCAGCGTGCTCGAGCGGATGCAGGTGCTCGCGCCGACCGACGAGCTGCGGAAGGAGCTCGACCAGCTCGG
Source organism: Sorangium sp. So ce834 (assembly GCF_051521425.1). NCBI lineage: Bacteria > Pseudomonadati > Myxococcota > Polyangiales > Polyangiaceae > Sorangium > Sorangium sp. So ce834. Next base: position 12,890,147 of record NZ_CP150351.1, on the reverse strand, counting down.
CGGGGAGCGGCCGTGGCCGCCGCTGGGGCGCGGGCTGAACTGACGTAGCCCGATCGCCGCTCGCGCGCTGCGCGCGATGGGATACCCTCGTCGGCATGGGTCAACCTGCCGCGGCCCCCCTGACCTTCGAGGAGCTCTACCAGCGCATCCGCGCCCTTCCCGAGCACCTGACGGGCGAGATCCTGGAGCCCGGCGTCCTCCGCACGATGTCGCGGCCCGGGAAGCGCCACCGCCGCGCGGCCAGGCTCTGTCTGCACGGCCTCGTCCCGTTCGACGCGAACGTCGGCGGCGCCGGCTGGTGGATCGAGCCCGAGACCGAGATCCGCTTCCCCGGCGGCCGGCTCGTCGTGCCGGATCTGTGCGGATTCCGCGTCGAGCGGGTCCCCGAGCTGCCGGACGAGAACCCGCTGACGATCCTCCCCGACTGGTGCTGCGAGGTCCTGTCGCCCGGGACCGCGCGCGACGACCTGGCGGTGAAGCTGCCGCTCTACGCGCGCTCCGGCGTCGGCTGGAGCTGGATCGTGGACCCGATGCGCCGGCTGGTCGAGGTGTTCGAGACGGTCGGCGGAAGGCCGGCGCTCACGGCGACGGCGCAGGACGACGAGCGCGTCGTGCTGCCCCCGTTCAACGGAGAGCTCGCGGTCGCGTCGTGGTGGCTTCCCGGGACCGTCGAGGAGTGAGAGGAGCGTGAGGGCGGCGGTGCGCGCGCGATCCGTTCACTGGCTCGACCACGCCCACGCCGTCCTGTCCCGCCGCCGCCGGCTCTTCGCGGCCGGCTGGGGCGACGAGGGCGTCCTCGAGCGGGTCCCGACCATCGCGCGGTTCTCGGAGCCCCCGCGCGCCGCGGCCGTCACCTGGGGGCGGCCGCGGGCGGACGGGCCCGTCGACGTGACCGACGGCTCCTTCGCCGCCGCGCTCCCGGGCCTGCCGCCCTGCGCGGGCACGGCCTTCGTGCGCCGCATCGCGCCCAGGGCGCCCGAGCGGGGCCGCCGCCGGCCGGTCTACGTCGCGCTGGCCGCCTCCGGCGACGAGGGCTTCGCCGCGCGGACGCGGCTCTTCTGGCCGCTCGCCGCCCGCGAGGGCATCGAGGTCATCCTCCTCGAGAACGCGATGTACGGCCTCCGCCGGCCCCCCGGGCAGCGCGCCACCGCGATCCGCACCGTGGCCGAGCACCTCTTGATGAACCTCTCCACCGTCGAGGAGACGCGCGCGCTCGTCGAGCACCTCGCCCGCGAGGGACACGAGCGCATCGGCGTCGTCGGCTTCAGCATGGGCGGGACGTCGGCGGCGCTGGCCGCGGCGTTGACGGCGCGCCCGCTCGCGGTCGCGGTCTTCGGCGCGGGCCGCAGCGCCGTGCCGGTGTTCACCGAGGGGATGCTGTCCGTCAGCGTCGAGTTCGAGGCGCTCGGCGGGCCCGCGGCGGCGCGGGCGCGGCTCGGCGCCCTCTTCGGCGCCGCCGACCTCGACCGCCACCCGGCGCCGCGGCGGCTCGACGCGACCGTCCTCGTCGGCGGGCGCCGCGACGGATACGTGTTCGCCGAGCAGGTCGAGGCGCTCCACGCGCACTGGAGGCCGAGCGAGCTCCGGTGGCTCGACACCGGGCACGCCGGCGCGATCGTCTACCAGGCCGAGGCGCTCCGGCGCGCCGCCGTCGACGCGATGGCGCGGCTCGGCGCGTAGCGAGGGCGAGGCCCCTCACCCCGCGGCGCCCGGCAGCTGCACCACGAACCGCGCCCCGCCCTCGGCCCCGGCCTCGACCCCGATCGCGCCGCCCGCCGCCTCGACGAGCCCGCGGCACACCGCGAGCCCGAGCCCCGTCCCCTCGCCGACCTCCTTCGTCGTGATGAACGGCTCGAACAGCGTCTCGCGGACCGCCTCGGCGATCCCCGGCCCGTTGTCCTCGACCTCGATCCGCGCGCCCCCGCCCGCGGCCCGCGACGCGCGCACCCAGACGCGCCCGCCGGCGCGCGGCACCGCGTCGGCCGCGTTCAGGAGGAGGTTCAGGAGCACCTGCACCAGGCGGCCGTGCGACAGCTGGACGGGCGGCACGTCGGGCGCGACGTCCCGCACGAGCTCGACCGCGCGGAACGCCTTCTGCGGCGAGACCAGCGAGACGACGTCCGCGAGCGCCTCCGCGACCGAGCCGGAGGGCTCCTCCCCGGCGTCGCCCGCGCCGCGCGCCGCCGGCCGCGCGAAGTCGAGCAGGTCGCGCAAGATCTTGTGGATGCGCTCGGTCTCGCGCTTCATCCGCTCGAGGAACTCGCGCTCCTCGTCGGGCGTGAGCCCCCCGGCGAGCAGGAGCTCCTGGAAGCCGAGGATCGCCGCGATGGGGTTGCCGATCTCGTGCGCGAGCCCCGCCGCGAGCCGCCCCACGGACGCGAGGCGCTCGGAGCCGACCAGCCGCTCCTGCGCGCTCTTCAGGTCCGCCGCGTAGCGCTCGACCTCGGCGATCTTCGCCCGCAGCGACTCCTCGTCGGCCCGGAGGCGGCCCGTCATGTGCGCGAGGCTCGCCCCGAGCTCCGCGAGCTCCCGCGCGCCGGCGCGCGGCGCCTCGAGGTCGCGCGCCCCGCCGGCCACGCGGCGGGCGGCCTGCGACAGCGCGTCGACGGGCCGCACCACGAGGCGCGTCATCGCGATGTACGCGAACACGAGCAGCGCCAGCGCCACGACCCCCGTGTAGAGCGCCACGATCCGGACGAGCGGCGCGGAGGGCACCGTCGACGGGTCGGTCGGCACCAGCACGGCCACGGAGCCGACCTGCGGCGGCCGCGCGCGCGCCGCCTCCGCGCGCGCCGTGTCGGGCGCCGCCTCCGCGCGCGGCGCCGCGTCCCGCGCGTGCTCCGGGACGACGACCAGGAGCGCGCCGCCCCGCGCGGTGCGCACCGCCCTCAGCACCTCCGCGCCCGCCTCCAACGAGGCCGGCAGCGCCGCCGCCACCTCCGGCTCCCCGGCGCGGTCGACGAGCGCGCCCGCCGCGTCGTAGACGCCGATCGCCGACGCCCCGTCCGGCCCGAGCTGCGCCTCGAGCAGCGGCGAGAGCTCCGGCGCCGACCGGCTCGCCCGCGCCGCGGCGACGTGCCCGGCGATCGCGCGGCCGATCGCGCGGGCGCTCGACGCGCGCGCGCCGACCATCGTGGCCCGCGTGAGGTTCGCGACGGCGAAGAAGAGCGGCACGAACGCCAGCACGAGCAGCGCGCCGAGCGCGAACAAGAGCTGAAGCCGGATCCCGAGCCGCACGGCGTGTCCCTGCCCCTCGACGCCATCCTCGCCCAGGTCGCCCCCGATCGCACGCGGCAGACGGCGGATCCGCCGCCCGCGCGCGCCGCCAGGCGGGCCGGCGCGGCGCCGCTCGAGGGGGCTGGGCCGTCGATCGGCCCCGCCGCGACGGAGCCCCGGCGCAGGACCGGCCGTGCGCCGAGGGGAGCCGCGCGCAGGCTCGGGAGCCGTGGACCCAGCGGCGCGCTGCGGCAGCCATGCTAGCCTGACACGTGGGCTGTCCGGCGAGCGACGCGCAGGGCCAGACGGGGAGCGCACCGGGCTCAGGCCGACAGAGCCCGGCGCGCGCCGAGGACGAGCGCGACACGCCGGCCGAGGACGCGTGGGCGCCGGCGCTCCTCGGCGCGCTGGACGCGCTGATGTGGGAGGTCTCCGGCGACGCGCTCGAGCTGTCGGCGGTGCGCGCGCCGGCGAGGGAGCTGTTCGGGCACGCCGCAGAGCGCTGGGCTGCCGATGACGGCCTCTTCTGGCGGCACCAGCACCCGGAGGACCGGTCGCGGCTGCTCGCCTTGGCGCGCAAGGTCCTCGCGGAGGGGTCGACCGAGCGCATCGAGCACCGCTTCTTCGCCGCGGACGGCCGCACGGTGTGGCTGAGCAGCGAGCTCGCCCGCCGCGTGGACCCCGCCGGCAGGGGGCCCGTCGCCCGCGGCCTCTCCATGGACGTCACGCGCGCCAAGGTCGCGGAGGAGGCGCTCCGCGAGAGCGAGGAGCGGGCGCAGGCGCTGCTCGAGTCGACGGAGCAAGGGATCTACGGGCTCGATGGCGCGTGCCGGTGCACGTTCGCCAACCGGGCCTGCGCGCGGCTGCTCGGCTACCGCGACGAGGCGGAGCTCGTCGGCCGCGCGATGCACCAGCTCATCCACCACACGCGCGAGGGCGGCGCGCCGCTGCCCGAGTCGGAGTGCGGGATCTGCCGCACGGCCCGGAGCGGGGAGGCCGCGCACCTCGACGGCGAGCTGCTCTTTCGCGCGGACGGGACGAGCTTCCCCGTCGAGTACTGGTCCCGCCCCGTCCGCAGGCAAGGCGAGGTCGTCGGCGCCATCGTCACGTTCGTGGACATCACCGAGCGGAGGCAGAGCGAGCAGCTGCTCGCCGCGCAGGCGCTCATGGGCGCGCTCCGGGCCGAGGTGAGCGCGGCGCTGTCCCACCCCGGGACGATGCGCGAGCTCCTGCAGCGCTGCGCCGAGGCGATCCGGGCGCACCTCGACGCGGCGTTCGCCCGCATCTGGCTGCTCGACGAGCGCGCGCAGGTCCTGGAGCTCCGCGCGAGCGCGGGGATGTACACGCACCTCGACGGGCCCCACAGCCGCGTCCCCGTGGGCAGCTACAAGATCGGCCGCATCGCGAAGGAGCTCCGGCCGCACCTCACGAACGACGTCCTCCGCGATCCCCAGGTGAGCGAGAAGGGCTGGGCGCAGCGCGAGGGCATGGTGTCGTTCGCCGGCTACCCCCTGCTCGTCGAGGATCGGCTCATCGGCGTCATGGCGATGTTCGCGCGGCGGCCCCTGCACGAGGAGGTGCTCGACGCGCTCGGGACGATCGCGGTCACGGTGGCCCAGGGGATCGAGCGCAAGCGCGCCGAGGACGCGCTCCGGGAGAGCGAGGCGAGGCGCGCCGCCGAGCACGCGGTCCTGCGGCGCATCATCGGGCAGAGCGGCGACGGGATCGTCATGGTGGACGAGCACGGCGTCGTCCGCCTGATGAACCCGGAGGCCGAGCGGCAGCTCGGGCCGGCCACGGAGCTCACGATCGACGCGTGGGCGCGCGCGACGGGCGCCGCCCCGGCGGACGGCGCCTCGGCGCCCGCCGCGGAGACGCCGCTCCACCGCGCCCTGCGCGGGGAGAAGGTGGAGAGCGTCTGCTGGCAGGTCCAGCGGCCGGACGGCTCGGCGCGCGTCCTCTCCGCGAGCGCGTCCCCGCTGCGCCGCGCGGACGGCGCGCCCGCGGGCGCGGTGATGAACACCCGCGACGAGACCGAGCGGCTCCGGCTGGAGCAGGAGCGCGAGCGGCTCCTCCGGAGCCTCGAGGAGGCGGTCGAGGTGCGCGACGAGTTCCTCTCCATCGCGTCGCACGAGCTCAAGACGCCGCTCACGGCGCTCCTCCTCCAGGTGGAGAGCCTGCGCCGGGCGATCCGGCTCGGTCAGGCCACCCAGGACGCGGCGCGGCTCGACGCCAAGCTCTCCACCATCCACCGGAGCGTCTTCCGGCTGAGCGACCTCGTGAACGAGCTGCTCGACGTCTCCCGGATCTCGGCGCGGGGCCTGTCGCTCCGCGTCGAGGAGTTCGACCTCGTCGCGCTGCTCCGCGAGAGCGTCGAGCGGTTCGAGGAGGGGCCGCGCCGGGGCTCGTCGATCCGGCTGCTCGGGAGCGAGGAGGTCCTCGTGCGCTGGGATCGCGCCCGCATGGAGCAGGTGATCACGAACCTCCTGTCGAACGCCGTGAAATACGGCGCCGGCGCGCCCATCGACGTGCGCGTCGAGGCCGACGCCGAGCGGGTCCGGTTCGCCGTGGAGGACCGCGGCATCGGCATCGCGCCCGGCGACCAGGCGCGCATCTTCGAGCGGTTCCAGCGCGCGGCGTCGGTGATGCACTACGGCGGGTTCGGCCTCGGCCTGTGGATCGTGCGGCTCATCGTGGAGCAGCACGGGGGCGCCGTGCGGGTGGAGAGCGCGCCGGGGCGCGGCGCGACCTTCTCGGTCGAGCTGCCGCGCGCCGTCGGCGCGGGCGGCGCCCCGGCGTCAGAGGGCGGCCCGCCGGCGGCGCCCGCCGCGAGGTAGGACGCGCGCTCGTCCTCGCGCCCGGCCGCGAGCCGCCGCGCATCGAGGCGCCGCCCCCGCGTTGTCGCATCCTCACCCACCTCGCCGGCCGATCGCGCGCAGCCGAGAACTGGGCCCGGAAGATCGACCTCTGGTAGCGGCATGCGAGCCCATGGCCAACCTGGTGCTCGCCGTGCTCACCGCCCGCCGTATCGCGCGCAACGCGGCGCCGCTCGCCTGCGCGCTGGCCCTCGGGGGGCTCGTCGTCCTCGACGCGGCCGAGCCCCTGCCGAGGCTCGCGGCCGCCGCGGCGCTGATCGTGCTGGTCGCGGCGCTCGTCCAGCGGGCGCGGCGGCGCGCCGCCGCCATCGAGGCGAGCGCGCTGCTCGACCTCGAGGTCGGCGCCCTCCTCGTCGTCGCGACGTTCGCCGCGGTCCTCCGCCTCGACGGCTCGCTCGACGGCGACGCCCACGCCGCCCTCTACGTCGTCATCGCCCTCGTGAGCGCGTTCGCCCGCCCCGGGGCCTCGCTCCTCGTCGCGCTCGCCGCCGCCGCCCTCGAGCTCGCCGTCCGCTCGGCCATGGCCAAGCGCGGCGCGCCGATCGCGTGGAGCGCCGCCGCGCCGCACATCGGCTTCATGGCCGTCTTCTCGGTGCTGAACGCGGCCATCCTCCGCGCCGAGATCAGCCGCGTCCGGAAGGCCTCCAACACCCGGCTGAAGGCCGAGATCGAGCGGCTCCGCGACGATGCGCGCAGCTACCGCCTGCTCTCCGCCCCGGCCCAGGCGCGCGGCGCCGCCCAGAAGGGCGACGACGAGCGGCTCGCCCGCTCCGGCGTCGAGGAGATCCACCAGTCGGTGCTCTTCGCGCTCCGCCTCCTGCGCGAGTCGCTCGATCTCTACACCGCGATGCTCCTCTGGCAGAACGACGCCGGCACGCACCTGCGCATCAGCGAGCTCGCGAGCGACGCCCCGAACCTCTCCGAGGGCCCGTTCCTCTCGGGCGACGGCGTCTTCGGCGCGGCGATCACGCAGCGCGCGCCGGTCGTCATCGGCGGCCTCAAGCCCGGCTACAAGCTCCCCTACTACGTCGGCCCCTCCCCGGTGCGCGCCGTGTGCGCGCTGCCGGTGTTCGAGCACGGCCAGCTCCGCGGCGTGCTCGTCGTCGATCGCGTCGAGGACCGGCCGTTCTCGCCGCGGGAGCTCGAGCTCATCGACGAGGCGTGCCGCTACGCCGTGCGCGCCATCCAGAACGAGCGCGTCTTCGTCCAGCTGGAGCGCGCCAAGATCGAGCAGGGCAAGCTCTACCGCGCCGCCGAGGCGCTCGGCGCCGCCACGACCGAGCCGGGCGTCATCGAGGCGGGGGTCACGAGCGCCCGCGAGATCACGTCGGTCGATTTCGCGGCGGTCACGCTCTACGACGAGGCCCAGAAGGTCCACGAGATCCGCGCCGTGAGCGGCGACGGCGTCGGCGAGCTGACCGGGCAGCGGTTCCGCCACAACGCCGGGCTCGTCTCGATGGTGCTCCAGAACCGGCACCCGCTGCCGTACCGCGGCGAGTACGACGAGAAGCGGCAGATCGTCTTCACCCGCCGCGTCACGCCGCCGTCGATGCCGTCGATCATCGTGCTCCCGCTCGTCGTCCACGACCGGCCGCTCGGGACGCTGGTCCTCGGCTCGCGGCGGCGCGCGGCCTTCACCGACTCGGTGCGCAGCACGCTCGAGGTCCTCGCGAGCCACATGGCCGTGTCGCTCTCGAACGCGCGGATGATGCGGCGCCTGGAGGAGCTCGCGACCATGGACGGGCTCACCGGGCTGCTCAACAAGCGGGCGATGCTCGAGGTGGCCGACCAGAAGATCACGGCGGCGCGCAGGTTCTCGCGGCGGCTCTCGGTGCTCGTGACCGACATCGACCACTTCAAGAAGGTGAACGACACGTACGGCCACGACGTGGGCGACGTGATCATCAAGGGGCTCGGCGACGTGCTCCGGCGCGCCAAGCGCACGACGGACGCGGTCGCGCGCTTCGGCGGCGAGGAGTTCGTGGTGATCTGCGAGGAGACGGACGCGCGCGGCGCGATGCTGCTGGCCGAGCGCGTGCGCGAGGAGCTCGGCCGGACGACGTTCCACGCGGCCGGGAGCAGCGGCCCGGTGCAGTGCCAGGTCACCTGCTCGATCGGGATCGCCACGTACCCCGAGGCTGGCAGCACGTGGGAGGAGCTCTTCAAGGCCGCGGACGAGTCGCTCTACGTCTCGAAGCGGTCGGGCCGGAACCGCTCCACGGCGTGGTCGCCGTCGATGCGGTCCGGCAGCGGCCACCCGCCCGCGCTGGAGGCGAGCGCGCCGGCGAAGCCCGCGTCGGAGCCGCCCGCGCCGGCGAGGTCCGCGTCGGCGAAGCCCGCGTCGGAGCCGCCCGCGCCGGCGAGGTCCGCGTCGGCGAAGGCCGCGTCGGAGCCGCCCGCGCCGGCGAGGTCCGCGTCGGCCCGGCCCGCCGCGGCGGCGCCCGCGCCGCAGCGCAGGCCGCCCGCGGCGGGCGGCGGCCCGTCGCCCGCGGGGCACGACGGCGCGCCGTCCGGCGGCAAGCGCGCCGCGGCGCCCTCGCTGTCGCCGGCGCAGGGCAGGGCCGCCGGCGAGGCCGAGCCCCGGAGCAAGCCGAGGCGCCCGCCGGAGGTCGATCCGACGAGCAAGCCGAAGACCGCGGCCTGAGGGCGGCGCGCCGCGTGAGGCGCGCGGGACGTGAGGCGCGTGTGGCGGCGCGCGCCGCTTGCGGCGCCCGCGCGGCGGGAACATAAGCCACCTCGGCGAGGCGAAGCCAAGGAGGCGCGATGAGCTCGGATCCGGATCGCGACGACCCGAAGGAGGACCTCAAGCAGGGGCTGAGCCTGCTCTGGCGCGCGGCGCGCAAGACGGCGGTGGACCTGCGCAAGGACCTCGATCGCACGAGCGTCGGCAAGGCGATCGACGACGCCGGGCGCGAGCTCGTGCGGGCGGCGACCAACGTGGTCGGCCGGATCGGCGCCGAGCTGAGCAAGGGGCCGCCGGCGGCGCCGCCGCGCGAGGAGCGCCCGGACGGCAGCGCGGGGGCCGAGGCGCCCGAGGCGCGGCCCACGGGGCCCACGCCGGAGGACCCGGGGTTCCGCATCGCGGTCGACCCGGAGGACAAGGGCGAGAAGCCGCGCTGAGGGCGGGCTTCACGGCGGGCCGGCCGGACCATGGAGGCTCCGCTGAGGGCTTCACGGCGGGCCGGCCGGACCACGGGGGGCCCGCTGAGGGCCGGCTTCACGGGGATCGGCCGGGGGCCAGAGGGGTGTCCCGCTGAGGGCCGGCTTCACGGCGGGCCGGCCGGGGTCGCGGAGCGCCCTGGGCGCCGCGCGGCGATCGCCGCGGCGGTGAGCCCGTCGGCCTGCACGACGCACGCCTGCACCGGCCGGCCCAGCGAGGCGCGCCCCGCCACGGCCCCGCGCTGCGCGTCGAGGAACGCGATCCCGCCGCGCGCGTCGCACAGCGCGAAGCCGCCGGCGTAGGCCGCCCCGCCGAGGAAGTCGGCCTCTCCTGCGTGGGCCCACGCGAGCTCGCCCGAGCGCGCGTCGCGGCCGACGGCGGCCTGGTAGTACGTCGCCACGAAGCGCTCCGCCTCGACGCCGGGCGGCCCGGAGGCGCGGGGGCGGGCGTAGAGGCGCGCCCTGTCCTCGGCCGAGGCGACGGGCGCGAGCACCTCGGTCCCGTCGCTAAGCCAGATCGGCGCCCCGGGCAGCTCGCGCGCCGGCAGCCGCGCGGTCGACGCGCGCCCGGCCGGGCCGAGGCCGATGGCCGCGTCGAAGCGCGTCGCCGCCGAGCCGCCGCCAAAGAAGACGGCGCCGCCGAGCAGGAAGGCGCGGCTCACCTCGGTGCGGAGCAGCGCCCGCGCCGCCTCGCGGCCCGTCTGCAGGTCGAAGACCGTGACGTACCGCCCCTGCCACGGCAGGAACGCGTAGCGCCCCACGACGGCGGGCACGCCGATGTCGGCGTCGTCCTCGATCTGTCGCTGCACCATCCCGTCGTGGCCGATGGCGAGCACCACGCTCATGGTGCCGGTGGTCGACACGAGCGACACCACGGTGGTCTCGCCGTCGTCGCCCGCGCCGCGGAGCCTGCCGCCGGCCCTCCGCGTCCAGAGCAGCCGGCCGGTGCGCGCGTCGAGCGCGAACAGCTCGCCCTGGCCGAGCCCCACGACGACGCTCCCCGCGACGGCTGGCCGCGCGTCGAGCGGGTGCTCGAAGGTCCACGCGGGGCCGCCGCCGAGCGGCACCCCGACGAGCTCGCGCGCCCCCGTGCCGGCCACGACGCCGACGGCCACGTCGGCGCCGTGGGGGATGGGTCTCCCGGCGAAGCGCCGCTGGAAGGCCGCGATGCCGGCGCCGCCGTCGTCCTTCCAGCGCGGGTCGAAGGCCTCGCCCTGCGTCTGTCCGCCGCCGCAGGCGGCGGAGAGCGCCGCGAGCGCGCCGGCAGCCGCGAGGACGAGCGCGCGGGCGGCGGCGCGGGGCGGGCGCGGGGGTCGCATGCGAGGGGTCCTGCGGCGGTCGTAGCGCGGCTCCGGCTGGCCGAGCAAGGAAGCGTCGGGGCGGCGGGGGCGGCGCGAGCGAGGCGGGCGGCGGAGCGGAGGTGCGTGGCCTCGCGCGGCGGCGCGCGCCGCCGTCGGAGGGGGATGGGCTGGGCGTGTTCGTGGCGAAGGTGGGATTCAACCCTGATCGGTGAGCCGGTCGCCCGTGGATGATCACCGCCGCGCCCCCCCCCGCGGGACGCCATCCGCTACTCATTCGATTTATTGCGATTCTTCCTTCTATCAATGGCCAGAGCCACGATTCCAGCCGCAAGCATCACGACACCTCCCAAGACCAGCGGCGCACACAGCGCCACGCCGAGCACAATCATCTGCTTGCTCTTGACTCGGCCACCAGCAAGGACGATCGCAATACCGGCCACAGCCAGCACAGAGAACAACTTGATCCACCACTCTGGACTCGTGAGCCTATCTCGCAACATAAACCTTCAATCACCCATACCAGAGAACGCCACGAAAGGCGCAGCGGCAGCGCCATAGATGAGCAGATCAGGCCCATAAACCGCCGCATAAGGGACGAGGATCGAACCTGTCTGCGTGAACGCACCGGTGGTCATGCTGATGACACCAGGGGCTGTGAACCGCACCCCACCAGCGGCTTTCATGGCCGAATAGATGCCGATCGGGAACACCCTCTGGAAGGCCCCTGCGGCCGAGCCGGGGATCTGAACCACTCTCGCCGTCTTTGCAGGCGACAGCCCCGTGAGCAGCGCATGCGTGACAGGGCTCCTGGAAGCAGCCGATTCAGGCAGCGCAAAGACTCCGTGCTTACCGATCAGCTCTCCTGATGATTTGATCCCTGCCTCGCCAGCTTCGCTCGTAAAATGAATGAGCCCGCCTTCCCCGCTAGCGGCCGCCTTGGCTGCGAGCTTACGCGCGACCGTGCCGCGGAGAGCTTTGATTCCGAGCTTCGCCAACGAGTATCCCGCACCTCCGATGCCCACCGCATCGATCGGATCGAGGAGCGGCGCCTCGAGCGGCCTGTCTTCCTTCGCAACCTGCGCTTGGTGGAAAGCGAGCCGCTCCGCGGGACCGCCATCTACGCAGACGCCAGAGGTGCACATCGCGTCATCCGGATCGATGCTCTGTTCCGGGCTGTCCAGCGACCCCACGTAGGACTGACAACCCCCATCGACGCACTCCTCGGCCAGCCCGGTGGGGTCGACGAACCTCAGCGGGTTGTTCCGTGTGTACGTATACAGCCCCAGGTGGATTGGGCTGTAGACACCGCCGTTCGGCGCCCCCCGCATGTACTGGTCGAGGATCGGATCCGGGCTGAGCCACACCCCGAGCCGCGGCTCATAGCTCCGCGCCCCGTAGTGATAGAGCCCCGTCGACAGGTCGAGCTCCTTGCCGTTGAACAGGTACGGCTGCCGGTTCTGGAACCGCGAGTCGGTCTGGTCGGTCCACAGCTCCCCGCTGGGCAGGTACTCGACGTGCTGGCTCAGCTGCTGGTCCTGATCGGTGACGTACTGCGTGCTGCCGAGGTGGTCGGGGTGGTAGTACAACACCGGCGGCTCCTGGAACCAGTCGGCGTCGATCTTGCTCGCGATCCGCGTCTCGCCCGCGAAGATGTGCTTCGTCGCCGTCACCCCGTTGCGCACCACGAGGTGCTGGTCGACGTACGCCGTCTCCTCCTCGCCGGCCACCCCGGCGTGTACCGCTGCCGCTCGTTTTCCTGGCTCCTCCAAGCTCCAGGTCCGTGCCACCGGTTGACAGCGACATCACGTTCCTCGCGCCGATCGCTAAGGTTCCATCTGCGATGCAAGAGAATGCGCCTTCGATAGGCGTTGGATGTATTTTGTACCGCCGTCGACCCTAGTAATTTCGTCCAGCCGAAGCAGTGTCTTGTACTTGTCGAGCGTACGCACGGATCCCCATTGCCGCAAAACGACAAAATCATCATCGAGCTCCTCGGGCTCTCCGCAGAAGGCCATACTCGAATCCAAGGACTCGACGTACACCGTCGCCGCTCCATAGCGACGATGAAGAACCGTCAACGCCGCCGACAGCTCAATCAAGCAAACATCATCGAATGGCGGCGCAATCTCATGCGAATCTAGCATTTTTCCGATCATTAGAAGCTCTCGGTCCTGAGCGCGAACGCGAGTAATATCACCAGGGCGAACAGCAGTAACACCGTCGTGCTCGCACTGATCGTCAATTCGGCTCATCAGAACCACGTGTTCCGAAAAACCAACAATTCTACCCATCAACCCTTCCTTGCAGAGCCTCTCCCTGTAGACATCAACAACCAAGCGCGTCTCTGCAAATTGTTGCAACTGATCCATGAGCAACGACATCTCAGTATTCCCTTCTTTTGTCGACTTTTTCTCCGAACTGGTCGCGCCCACGTCGCGTGTCGCCCTCTTGGTGCTTCTGACGTGTGGAACCTCGAGCTCCCGACTTATGACCACCCTTGAGTTCACCTCCCGCACGATCAGCGCGGGTATCAGCGGACCCCTGTTGAACGCTTGACTTAAGCTGGTTTTCAAAATTTGCCAGCTCTTTCTTCGTGGGCTTCCTTCCGAGCTTTTCTGTGAGAATATCGGAAGGAGTCTTCGGCTTCCTCGGCGGTTCCGCCTGCGCGGGTGCAGGAGGCTTCGGAGGCTCCTTCGCCCCGCCCCCGCCCGCCGCCGGCGGCGGCGATGGCGCTGAGGTTCCCGTGGGCGTGTCCTCGGGTATGGGGAACGACTCCGGGGGCTTGGGCGGGTCTCCATTCGCGGCAGCATCATAGATCAGGTAACCCGCATAACCTATGGATCCTACGACGACAGCACCAGCAAGAAGGATCTCTCCGGCAGGCGTCGGCTCGACGAGCGCGACCGTGGTGAGCGTCGCAAGAAACTTCCGAGTCGCATCGTCGAATCTCCCGGTCGGGTCGACGAGGACCACAGGGTTGTTGGACGCATACGTGTACAGCCCCAAGTTGATCGGCCTGTACACCCCGCCGTTGATCCTGCCGGCCATGTACTCGGCAAGCACCGGATCCGGGCTGAGCCACACCCCGAGCCGCGGCTCGTAGCTCCGCGCCCCGTAGTAGTAGAGCCCCGTCGACAGGTCGAGCTCCTTGCCGTTGAACAGGTACGGCTGCCGATTCTGGAACCGCGAGTCCGTCTGGTCAGTCCACAGCTCCCCGCTCGGCAGGTACTCGACGTGCTGGCTCAGCTGCTGGTCTTGGTCGGTGACGTACTGCGTGCTGCCGAGGTGGTCGGGGTGGTAGTACAAGACCGGCGGCTCCTGGAACCAGTCCGCGTCGATCTTGCTCGCGATCCGCGTCTCACCCGCGAAGATGTGCTTCGTCGCCGTCACCCCGTTGCGCACCACGAGGTGCTGGTCGACGTACGCCGTCTCCTCCTCGCCGGCCACCCGGTGCAGGTGCACGCGCCGCTCCCCGGCGCCGTCGTACAGCGCCCGCGACAGCTCCTGCCCGTTCTCCCGCACCGACACCAGCCGGTTGTCCTCGTCCCAGCTCAGGACCCGCTGCGGGCTGCCGCGGTACTTCCACTCCTTGTGGTTGCCGTTCGCGTCGTGGAACAGCTCCCGCAGCCGCGGCTGCGACTCCGCCGGCACGAACTCGTCCACCTGATTCGCCGCGTGCGGCCTCGGCCCCGTGTAGCGGTACTCGTTGCGGTACGTCCTCTCCCGGATCGGCTGGTCGAACCGCCATTGCCCGGGGCCATTCGGCACGTAGCGCGCGACCTCCTGCCCCTTCTTCTTCACGTTCCCGAGGACGTCGTACCGGTTATGAACGTGGTGTGACCGCCGCCCCGCATTCGCTCGCGGTACATCGGTGTGCAGAAGCGGCTGTGGTGGGGACGAGCGTCGCGCGACCGGAAGCGCAGCGGCTCGGGTGGTGGTCAAGGCGGAGGAGAGCGAGCGCGCGGCTGGCAGGCTGCGCCGACTGCGGGCAACGTCTGCCGCGCGCCGGCGTCCTCGACCTACCAAACGGGGGATCCAGAGCACGTCTACCACGGCAAGATCGCAAAGCAGGGCGAGGGTCAGGCGCGCTGGATGCTGGTGCAAGCCGCCCAGCACGTCGGCACCCACCCAGGACCGCTCGACAACTTCTTTCGTCGGCTCACCAAGCGCAAGAACCGCAACGTGGCGGTGGTGGCCACCGCGCGCAAGCTGGTGACCATCGCCTATCACATGCTCAAGAACAACGAACCGTATCGCTATGCCGTGCCGCGCTCGACCGACACCAAGCTGGCCCGGATGCGGGTCAAGGCCACCGGCGAGCGGTGCCGGACCGGGCTGCCCAAGGGACAGCCGCGCCCCAAGGCGTACGGCTCGGGCGAGCGCAGCGCCCGCACCGTGCCCGCGCTCGACACGATCGGCACCCGCCCGGCGAGCGCCGGTGACAACGCCGCGGGCCATGTCCACGCAGACCCTTCGTCCCGGCCGGAGGTCGACGTGAATCGTTGTCCCGAGCTTGACACGTTCATAGGTGGTCGTAGCGCACCCGCTGGAACGCCCTCGGCAGCCGCCCCATCTGTTGCATCTGACGATGCTCGGCGATGCGGTCTTCACGCCCACGTGGAAGATCGGGCCCAGCATCGCTCGGGACGCGCCGGCTCGCCGGCGGGCCGGCGAAGAGTCTTCAGTCTGACTCGCCATCGAAACATCGTTCGATTTTCTTACCGCCGAGAGTCTTCCAGCAGCTCCATGCACAACCACTTCCCTCGATTATTGCAAATGTGAAACCGTTGCGCGGCATTCACGGATGGCAATTAGCCATTTGCGACTTCCTTTCTGGCTTTGACAAGTAGCTCCGAATAGTTTGGCGCCAGTGGCTGAACAAGTGTCCTCTCCAAGACGGCCTCCAGCTTCCACAACACCTTTTGTTCTGCGGGATCATCGTACCGCAGCGCTTCGGCATTCTCGTTTCGTGTGAGCCACTCGAACAGAACGATGGCCTCCGCCTCGGTGAGCTGTATGTGTATGCTCTTACTTGCCATGACTGAGTTTCCGGTTCTTGTCAAAATAGGCGACCAGTCGTGACGACGCGCTCAAGCTGCTCGGACGATAGGCGCCACCCGCTTACAAAATTACCCGACATGTCCTCGATCACATTAAGGCCAGTGCGCAGATCAAGGTGATGAGTCACCTCCTTCCCGAGATACCGTCCATTGATGTGTCGCACTCCTGAGCTATTGACATGTTGATGAATCACACGACTGGCATCCGCCGCGCGGCCAGGATTCCATTTCCCGGTGAGTCCGAAGTCCGCACCGTGTTTATCGAAAAATTTCTGAAGGTTCCGAGGTGTACGGAGCAAAACTTTGCTCGCTTTGCCTGCTCCTCCTGCGGCCAAGGCTTCCGCTGTTACCGCGGCTTTCCTCGCAGCCAGCTTGGCGAGCGCCTTGCCTCCGGCCTTCACCAGGGACGCGGCTGTGCCGCCGATGCCCACCGCATCGATCGGGTCGATCATCGATGTTTCTAGCGGCAGGTCTTCTCTCGCGACCTGCGCTTGGTGGAATGCAAGCCGCTCCGCGGGGCCTCCGTCCACGCAGACTCCAGAGGTACACATCGTCTTATCCGGATCGATGCTCTGTTCCGGGCTGTCCAACGGCCCCACGAACGACTGACACCCGCCATCAACGCATTCCTCGGCCAACCCGGTCGGATCGACGAACCTCAGCGGGTTGTTCCGCGTGTATGTGTACACCCCCAGATGGATCGGGTCGTACACCCCGCCGTTCGGCGCCCCCCGCAGGTACTGGTCGAGGATAGGATCCGGGCTGAGCCACACCCCGAGCCGCGGCTCGTAGCTCCGCGCCCCGTAGTAGTAGAGCCCCGTCGACAGGTCGAGCTCCTTGCCGTTGAACAGGTACGGCTGCCGATTCTGGAACCGCGAGTCCGTCTGGTCAGTCCACAGCTCCCCGCTCGGCAGGTACTCGACGTGCTGGCTCAGCTGCTGGTCTTGGTCGGTGACGTACTGCGTGCTGCCGAGGTGGTCGGGGTGGTAGTACAAGACCGGCGGCTCCTGGAACCAGTCCGCGTCGATCTTGCTCGCGATCCGCGTCTCACCCGCGAAGATGTGCTTCGTCGCCGTCACCCCGTTGCGCACCACGAGGTGCTGGTCGACGTACGCCGTCTCCTCCTCGCCGGCCACCCGGTGCAGGTGCACGCGCCGCTCCCCGGCGCCGTCGTACAGCGCCCGCGACAGCTCCTGCCCGTTCTCCCGCACCGACACCAGCCGGTTGTCCTCGTCCCAGCTCAGGACCCGCTGCGGGCTGCCGCGGTACTTCCACTCCTTGTGGTTGCCGTTCGCGTCGTGGAACAGCTCCCGCAGCCGCGGCTGCGACTCCGCCGGCACGAACTCGTCCACCTGATTCGCCGCGTGCGGCCTCGGCCCCGTGTAGCGGTACTCGTTGCGGTACGTCCTCTCCCGGATCGGCTGGTCGAACCGCCATTGCCCGGGGCCATTCGGCACGTAGCGCGCGACCTCCTGTCCCTTCTTCTTCACGTTCCCGAGGACGTCGTACGTGATGTCCAGCGTGTACCGCTGCTGCTCGTGCCCCCGCTCCTGGTAGGTCCCCGACGCCGCGGTCAGCTGGTTCAGGTCGTCGTACGCGAACCGCTGCTGCGTCGTCGCGACCATCACCGCCCCGCCCAGCGACTCGTCGAACGGCGCCACGTTGTCGAGCGCGAGCACATTGCCCACGAGGTCGTAGTCGTAGCGCAGCCGCTGGAACGCCCTCGGCGGACGGCCCATCTGCTGCATCTGCGGCGTCCGGTGATCCGCGTCCACCTCCGACAGCCGCCGCGTCGATTGGTTGTAACGGTACTTCGTCTCGACCCCGTTGCCCGCCACGACCCGCACCCGCTGGCCGAACGCGTCGTACCCGATGTGCCTCAGGTACTCCGTCGTCATCGGCTCGTCCGGGTGCTGCGGATTGACCTTCTGGTTCTCCCCGAGCGCCGACACCAAGAGGCCGCCGCGGTCGTAGCCGTAGCGCACGATCTCCTCGCCGGAGCCGGGGAAGTGGATCTCCTGCATCCGCCCCAGAGAATCGAACACGTAGCTCAGCGTTGCCTGGTACGGCCCCCGGTGCGGCTCGCGCAGCCGCGGGAACTCCGCCACGAGCTCGGCCACGTTCCCGAAGCGATCGTAGCGATAGCTCCGCGTCCCCGCCGCGCTCGTCTCCTGCGTCAGCCGCCCCGCGCGGTTGCCCTTCGCGTCGCCCGCCTCATCGGCGGCGCCGTACGTGTACACCACGTCCTGCGTCACCGGATAGTCGATCTTCGACAGCCGGTTGTAGCTGTACTCGTACCGGATCAGCTGACCGCGCAGCCCGAGCTCCGCCGTCTGCTTCGCGCGGAGGTTCCCGGCCAGGTCATACCGCCACTCCGTGCGCCCCGCGTCGGGGCTCACCAGCTCCACCATCCGGCCAACCGAGTCGTACGTCGCCGTGGTCGCGTTGTTGCGCGCGTCCGTCACCCGCACCAGCTCGCCCAGCGGGTTGTGCTCGTACCGCGTCACGATCTGCCGCGGAGCTCCGTCGACTGTGTTCCACTCCTCCACCGCCGCGATCCGCCCGCCCACGTCCCGGTAGCTGCTCCGCGACTTGCCGTTCGCGTCGATCACCGTCTCCTGGAAGAGCAGCCGCCCGTCGAACTGCACCACGTCGTACTCGATCAGCGTTCGCGCATGGCCGTCCGTCTCCGTGGCCTTCGGGTCGGGCGCCTCGACCCGCCGCGTCCGCGACAGCACGTCGTAGTGAACGTGCGTGGGCCTCAGGAGCCCCACGGCCACGAACGTCGTGTCCGGCTCCACGCTGAACACCGGCTGCCCCTGCTCTTTCACCCGGCCCAGCGCGTCGAACGCCACCGCGCCGCTCACCGTCATCCCAACCTCGGTGCCCGTGCCCGTGTCGCGCTCCAGGTCCTTCTTGGTCTGGATCACCCGCCCGAGCCCATCGGCGAACGTCACCGTCACGATCGGATCGCCCGGGTGCTCCGCGTCCTTGTGGCTCGTTTTCGCCCAGGCTGGCGGCGCCGTCGACTGATCGGGCTGGAGCGCATACTCGAACCCGACCGCTGGCTCGCCCTCTCCGTCGAGGTCTTCCTCGCTCCAGATCTTGCTCGGCGTGCATCCGACCGGAAGTGCCTGCGGCTCGGTGAGGTCGTTCGGCCCCCAGACCCCGATCAGCCGGCCGAAGGCGTCGTACCGATGGGCGATCGTGTGCCCGTTGACGTCCGTCTCCTGCGCGACCGTGCCGAACAGGGGGTTGGGCACGCTGATCGAGCGGTACCCGAAGCTGTCGGTCACGCACGTGCGGTAGCTCTGCGTCAGCGCATCGTAGCCGTAGGTCAGCTTGTAGCCGGTCGGATCGGTGAAGGTCACGAGGTTGCCGACCTCATCGTGCTCGAGGCGCCAGGTCGCCTGGTCGCCCGCATACGGCGAGCCGTCCGGCCGCTTGCCCCCGGAGATGACGTTCGTGAGCGTCTCGACCGCGCCTGTGCCCGGCCCGTACGTCGCCGTGCGCTCGCGCAGCACGCGCCCCTCCGCGTCCATCGTCTGCACCAGCCTCGGCTTCACGAAGTAGGGCGCGTCGTCCTGCTCGTACTTGATGTGGTGGTGCACGTCGTCGGCCGAGGTCCCCTCCTCGCCGTAGGAGGACACGTCGGTGAGATTGCCGTCCCCATCATAGAACCGCGTCTCCCGCGTGTGCTTGTGAACCGCCGCCGGGTCGCCCGTGGTCCCCTCATAGAACGCGCTCCTCCGCTCCGTCTCCCTCGGGAAGAACCACCCGTTCGCCGCGACCTGCTCCAGATCGGGCGCCAGGTGCTCGACCTCCTCGACCGTGTAGAGCATCCCCTCGCCGTCGCGCAGCGTCGAGCGCGCCGCGAGCCCGCGCCGGTAGACGTCCTCGTTCCGGTAATCGACCTCCTCGACCGACATCGCGGAGACCCCATCCTCATCCTGGCCCAGCGTCGTCGTCGTGACACGCCGGTACCCGAGGTCCAGCCGCTCATCGCGGTGGTACACCCCGTCCCCGTACGTGCCGATCTGCGTCCAGTACGTGTGCACCCCGTGCGCGCCGCTCACGCCCTCCACGCCGTCGCGCACGACCACGTCGCTCAGCACCCACTGGCTCGACGGCATGTCGACCACCGCCGTCCTATCGTCGATCGCCGTGCGCGCGTCATCCGCGGGCAGCCCGCTCTCGTCCACCGGCCCGTTCGTCAGGACCTCCCTCGGCACCACCAGATTGCCCTCGCGCCGGTAGTCGAGCTCCACGCTCCCGCCGAGCGGCCGGTGCACGCGCCAGAGCAGGTTCGCCTTGCCGATGGCATTTTTGCGCGCCCGCACCGCGCTGTCGCCGTCCCGCTTCAGCACGTGGTCGGCCAGCCCGTCGCCGTCGATGTCCTCGAACCCGAGCTGCGCCCCCCCGCTGCCCTCGGAGTAGTAGACCGACCCGCCAATGCAGACGAAGTAACAGACCTGGAGCGACACGCTGCCGTCGAGGCTCTCCGAGCGCCGGAAGCCCACCGCATCGCCGCTGCCCATGAACGTGTACTCCTGTGGGTCGAGGTTCACGCCCCAGGCGCCGGCCGGCCACTCTTCCTCCGCGGCGAACCGGTCGCCGAGGTTCAGCTGCACCCGGAACGACGTCTCCTCCGGATCCTTCATCACCTTGTCGGGCAGCCCGTCGCCGTTCATGTCGACGAAGTCCACGATCGTGCGCGCCGTCGTGCGCGTGTAGCCGATCCCGGCGCCCACGCTCGCGCTCACCGCGCCGCTGGAGCCGCCCGCGCTCGCCCCGAACCCGACGCTCTGCGCGCCCGTGTCCTCCAGCCGCACCGCCTCCACGCCCGCCGCGTCCGAGAAGAAGCCCAGCACCTCGCCGAGCGCGTTGTTCAGCTCGCCGGCGTCGAAGCTGGCCTTGGTGAACCCGTCCCGCTGCCACGGCACCGGCGCGGTGAACCGGTAGCCGAGGTTCAGGGCCGCCGTCATCTGCCCGCTCACGGGGTTCTGCATCACCTGGTCGACCAGCCCGTCGCCGTTGATATCGAGCAGCTCCACGTGCGCCGCCGACAGTCCGTAGCTCGTCCCGGCGCTGAAGCTCGTGCGCAGGTATCCTTGCGAGCGCCCCCGGCTGTCGGTCTTGTTGAGCGTCTGCTCCTCCTCGTCTCCCGCGCTGAACGTGAGCGACGCGAGGTCGCCCGTCAGCCGCACCGTCCGGTGCTCCACCCGCCGCAGCGCCTCCGGCAGCGAGAACGACGCGCTCGGCCCGAACCCCTTGCCCGTATTGAGCACCGCGCCCTCGCGCGTCACGCGGTCCGGGTAGCGGTCGCCGTTCAGATCGATCAGCTCCAGGTCCGTCGTCGTGCTGCCGAAGCTATAGCCTCCTCCCACGGGGCCCGCGCCCGCCGTGAGCTCCGCATTCCACGTCTCCGCGTACCGCACGCTGCCCCGGTGGCGCTGCCCCGACAGCCGCCCCACCACCGACGGCAAGACCCGATCGCCGCCCACGAACGCCTCCGACGCCGCCGCGCCCCAGATCCGCGTGCCGTCCTCCTGCGAGAGCGGCACCGCGAGCGTGAAGCCGCGCTCGGGGTCGCGCGTCGGAAACAGGATGTCCGCCTCGGAGAACGCGCGGTCTCCGTTCATGAAGCCGATCGACCAGCCGTGGAATCCACCCGCCGTCGGGTCCTGCGGCGCCCCGTCGACGAGCGCCTCGGACGCCGGATCCGGCACGAGGACGGTGAACCACACCGGCGCCCCATCGATGCTCGCGCCGATGATCGCTCCGTTGCTGTCGGCTGCGTTCGTCTGGAAGAGCGTGACGTAGATCGGCTCGCCGGCCTGGACCTCCAGGTCCACCGCCATGGTCACCGCGCTTCCGGCGCTGCTCGCAGGCACGTACAGCTGCTTGTGGAGCAGCCGGTGCACGCCTTGCACCAGCAGCGTCAGCGACGTGTTCCCCGGTACGACCACCGTCCCCTCGAGCCGCACCGTGCCCGTCTCGGTCGCGATCCAGGGCGAGCGGCGCGCCCCCGGCCTCCACCGCTGCACCGGCATCGCCACGTACGGCTGCTGCTGGATCAGCGCCATCGGAAGCGGCGCGTCCTCGGCCGTGTCGCTGTCCAGCTTGCAGCCGGCGCGGCCGTTCGGCTGGATCGCGCACTGCACCGGCCCGCACCGCCGCTCGCCCGTCTGCCGATCGGCCCGGCAGTAGGTCCGGTAGTCGACCGTCGGCGTCCACGAGACGCGCGCCGGGTCGTCCGGCACGTCCGACTTCACCCGGAACCACAGCCGATCGCCCTCCTTCACCCGCACCAGGCCGTTCTCATCGCCGTGAATGCGTCCCGCGAGCGCCAGCACCCCTGCGTCCGCGCTCACCACCTCCTCATCCATCACGCTGTGGAACGTGCCCTCGCTCTCCCGCGCGATCGAGACCCGCAGCTGATCGCTCGTCGACTCTTTCACCAGATCGCCGGTGATGCTCACGAGGCCATCGGACGACGCGACCCACGGCACCTCGGGCCGCCCCCCGAGGCGATGGTCCTGCGCGTACTCGAATCGGTGGATGGGCCGGCCGTCCGGCCCCACCTGCCCGAGCAGCTCCTCGCTGACCTCGTAGGTGATCGTCGGGCTCCACGACAGAAGGTCGGACGCCGTGTTCACCACCCGCTCCGGGTCGATCTCGGGCGCCGCGCTCACCCGGAAATAGAGACGATCGCCCGCGAGCACGTGGACCGAGAGCGGCGCGCCCCCGCAATCGCCCGCGCCGATCGCGCACGGTCCGAGCTCGTCCGGACCGAACACGTGGCCGAACAGCGGCGGCAGCTCCCCGTTGCGCACCAGCTCCACGCGCAGCCCGTCGCCGCCCGCCTCCTGTTTTTGCAGCACGCCCCCGATGCGCACGTCCCCCTCGAACGGCGCGATCCACCGCAGCATCGGGTCGGCCGGAAAGAAGTCGGCGCGCGACGCCAGCGCGAAGTCCGGGCGGCCCGACGGCGCGCTGCCGTCGACGGCCCCCCAGTCCTTCGCGCCCAGGAACCCGCCGCGCCGATCGTTGAGCGCGACCTGGAGCTGCCCGAGGTCCCCGACCGACACGAGATCGGGGAACCCGTCGCCGTTGAGATCCGAGACGACCCGCTCGTCTTCCGCCCGGCTGCGCGTGTACGCCGCCGACGCGCTGAGCGCATCGCCCACGTTGATGCCCGCGTGAACGCTCCATCCCGAGGTGTCCATCAGCCCGAGATCCTCCGGGGAGAGCCCGCTGAGGTGGAACGGATCGAAGTGATTGTTGTCGGGAAGGCGCAGCAGGTTGCGCAGCGCGTCCCCGCCGTCGCCGGCGAAGTCGGGCAATCCGTCCCCGTTCAGGTCGAGCAGGCTGGCGCGCGTCGTCTGGTCGCCGCTGTACCCGCCGCCGCCCACGCTGACGATGCCGAGGAGCCCCACCGACACGCTGCCGCCGAAGGCCGAGTCCTCCGTGCGCGACAGGCCTTTTCGAGGCCACGCCTGCCCCCAATTCTCGGCCTCGGCCGCGAACGCACCGGGCTGCCCCGACGCGGTGCGCGGCGCGCGGAAATACTCGAACGTGTGTCGATAGAGCTCCTCGCTCGTGAGCGTCCCCTCGCCGTCGCGGGTCCCCTTGCCAGAGACCGCGATCGCCTGGAGCAAGCTCTTGCCGAAGTCCCCTTCGGCGTACTCGAGCGCGTAGCTGCGGATGATCGTCTCGCCGAACCGCACGTCCACGCGCCGGAGCCGCTCGCTGGTCTGCTCCAAGAAGCCCGGCCTGCCGTTCAGCGTCACGTCGTTCCGGCCGCCCTCCGAGAGGAAGTCGACGGCATACGCCGCCTCGACGCCCTGCGACGTGTTGGCCGTGTACTCGATGCGCTCGGGGTGCACCTCGATGTGCGGCGCCGGGCCCGAGGGCTCGACCCGATGCGCGTAATGGAAGAACATCTGGTTGCCGAACGGGTCGCGGACCTCCTCCAGGTACCAGCGGAACACGTTGCTCGGCCGGTCCGGATCCGGCTCGGCGAGCCGCGCGTTTTCGCTGCGGCCGTACACATACGTCGTCCCGTCCTTGTCCGTGACCTCCCAGTGATAGCTGTCCGGTCCGGTCCCGTGGCGCCGGATCCGCGCAAAGCGCCCCTCCACCCGCTGCCGGTAGACCTGCGGCTCGACCGACACGTCGCCAGTCCGCACGAGCTCGCTTCCGTCGAGCGCATACCGCTCCTCGCCCGTCGCGTACGTCGGGACCCCGAAGCGCGTGTCGATCTCCACCCGCGACAGCCGCAGATCCCAGCCCACGCCGAGCCACCCGTTGCGGTGCTCGCTGTCGTAGCCGATGGCGAGCGACGGCTGGATTCCGTTGCGCCCCGGCGGGACCTCGATCGGGTGGCTCAGCTGCGCCGCGCCGCTCGAAGTCGCCTCCGGCGGCGCGATCAGCGCCACGCCGGCGAGCGGGCTGCCGAGCGCGAGCCCCTTGATGCTGCTCGGATCGAACGAGCGCGCCCCGGGCGCGTCGGGCATCGCCAGCGTCGCGTTGATGAAATCGGTGAAGTGATCGGTCAGGCTCGCCAGCTTGCCCTTCGCGGCCTCACCATCCCGCTCGACGCGCTGCCAGGTGCCGAGCGCCTCGTCGAAATAGAAGCCCATCACGTGCTGCGCCGTCATCCCCGGAGGAATCGCGTGCTCGTCAATCGGCAGCGTCAGCCGCACCGGCTTCTTGAACCTGAGGCCGTGCGGCCCGAAGCGGTAGGCCTTTCCGCCGGGCGTGACGTTGACCATCGCACGCCCCATCGGCCGCACCTCGCCCGCTGGCAGCGGCCGGATCGTGATCCGCACCGGCTCGTCCACCGCGCCCTGCGGGATCTCCAGGACAGCCCCCTCGAACGCCACCACCCGGGCCTGGTCGGGGAGCACCATTTCTCCATGGGGCGCCCCCACGTCCTCGACCAGCGGCGCGTCGAGACGAGGCCCCAAGAGCAGCCCCCCTGTGCCGTCGCTCGGCAGCCGCAATGGAATCGCCGAGAGCGCCACCCCGCCGCCCGGAGGCGATAAGGGCAAAAGCCGCGGCTCCGGCGGCCCGGCCAGCGCGAGGCCCTCGTGCCCCCGCCCGAGCAAGAGCACCACGGCACAAAATACCACGAGACGATACGACCAGCCCGCGTGTCGCATTCGAGATCCCCCGACGCAAGGTCCGTTGGTTGGCGCACAGGGATCCACGACAGAATGCACCGTGTCAATCTGCTCTTCGCGAAAGCAACAAATGGGCGCCGACGTCGTCTCCGAGCCCCAGCCGCCTCTTCATGAAAGCTACACACATGCCTTCCGCGATCAGCCCAAGATCGCGGCCAGGTTCGTATCGCGCTACCGGACCAGCCTGCGGCGGCGCTCCCGCGAAAAGGCCAAGCCCATCGAGCCCGTCACCGCCCCGGCGTCGAGCCCGGAGCTGACCCCGGAAGCGTAACGTCGCCCGCGGAACGCGTTCCTCTCACGCCCGCACCCGATCCTCTCACGCCCACACCCGATCCTCTCACGCCCGCGCCCGATCCTCTCAGGCCCGCGCCCGATCCTCTCCCTCCCCCACCCGATCCTCGAAGAGGCCGTGTTAGAAGGCCGCGTGCACTTCACCATCTGTCACGAGCTCGACGCCCCCCTCGACGCCGTCGAGCTCGCCGTGCTGTCGCCGGAGCTCGGCCCGCGGCTGGCCACCAAGGTCGCCTCCCTCGAGAGCGTCGTGTCCGTCGAGCACGCGCTCCGCGACGGCGAGCTCCTCCGCATCCTCCGCTTCCAGGCGAGCGCGCCGCTGCCGATCTTCAAGGACTACCCCGTCGCCAAGGACGCCATGTCCTGGGAGGAGCGCTCGACCTACCGGCTCTCCGATCACGCCTCCACGTGGCAGGTCAGCCCGAAGGAGCAGTGGCGCAGCTACTTCCGCTCCGCAGGCACCTACCGGCTCGAGCGCCTGCCCCAGGGACGCACCCGCCGCCGCGTCGACGGCGACATCGAGATCCGGCTGCGCCTGCTCGGCCCCCTCGTCGAACGCCTCGCCCTCGCCGAGGTCCAGCGGACGTACGACGCCGAAGCGGATACGCTCCGGGAGCTCGTCACCGCATGAACGACCTACCCCGCCCCGAGACCCCCGCCCGCCGCGCCCGCTTCGCCCGCCCCGCCGCCGCGCTCCTCGGCCTGTGCGCGCTCGCCGCCCACGCCGCCGCGCACGCCGCGCCGACCGACAGCCCCGCGCAGCCGATCCCCGACCCGGGCAAGCCCGTCGCCAGCAGCGACGACACCTCGGCCATCGCGGTGAACCCCGCGAACCTCTCCTTCCTGCCTGGCACGGAGCTCCGGTGGACCTGGGTCTCCACCGGCTCGGCCTCGCCGCTGCCCGCGCGCGGCCACGCGTTCGCGCTCGGCGTGCCGCTCTGGTTCGTGTCGACCGGCCTGCGCTTCGACTTCATCGACCCGCCCGGGGCCGCGCCGGCGCCGTTCGACAGCCCCTCGCGGTGGGTCCGCTGGGGGCTCGCGCTCGACACCGGCCCGGGCTTCGCGTTCGGCACGACGCTCGGCTGGGGCAGCTCCGACGCGCCGGCGCTCGACGGCTACTTCTCCCTCACGAGCGGCATCACCCTCCGGCCCTTCACCTGGCTCTCCCTCTCGGCCGTCGCGCGCGACTGGAACCGCCCCGAGAACCGCCTCGGCGAGGCCCTCGAGCGCAGCTACGATTTCGGCGTCGCGGTGCGGCCCATCTCCGGCAGGCGCGCGCTCGAGATCGGGCTCGAGACCGCCTACGCCGAGAACAGCGACCCCGACCGGAGCGGCACCTTCACGCCGCGCGCGACGCTCGGCCTGCGCGTGCCCTACGTGGGCACCCTCCGGGGCGACGTGACGCTGCGCGACCTCGCCAGAGAGGACGGCCCCGAGGTCGCCGCCATGGCCGGCCTCGACATCAACGTCGGCGAGCTCCAGGTCTCCGGCGGCGGCGTCTTCGGGAACGCCGTCACCAAGAGCGGCACCGGCTTCTACACCAGCGTCGCGCTCCGCAGCTTCTCCGAGCCGGGCGTCCGGCGGCTGCCCCGCGTCGTCCGCGTCCGACTCGACTCGACCCCGGGCGTCCGCAGGCACACGCGGCTCCTGCAGCAGCTCTGGCGCCTCGCCGAGGCCCCGGAGGTCTCCGGGGTCGCGCTCGTGCTCCGCGCCGAGCCGGCCAGCTCGCTCGCCCACGCCGAGGAGGTCGCCGACGCGATCCGCAACCTCCGGAGCCACGGCAAGAAGGTCCTCTGCCACCTCGAGGACGCCGGCGGCCGCTCGCTCCACGTGTGCTCGCACGCCGACGCCATCGCGATGAACCCCGCGGGCGGGCTGCGCTTCTCCGGCATCTCGTCGAGCTACTTCTACTTCGGCGGGCTCCTCAAGAAGCTCGGCGTGCAGGCAGATCTCGTCCGCATCGGCCCGCACAAGCTCGCCGCCGAGCAGTTCGCGCGCGAGGGCAGCACCCAGGTCGGCAAGGACGACCACCAGGCGCTGCTCGATCAGCTGAGCGGCGCCTTCCTCGACGCGGTGAGCGCCGGGCGCCGCATCCCCGTCGAGGAGCTCAAGCGGCGGCTCGCGCGCGGCCCGTTCCTCGCGCAGGAGGCGCGGCAGAGCGGCCTCGTCGACGTGCTCGCCTACGACGACGAGCTCGGCCGCGTCATCGACGAGGTGATGGGGCGCGCCTCCCGCGTCGTCGACGACGACCCGGGCGACGAGGCGCCGGAGCGCTGGGGCTACTCGCCCAAGGTCGCCCTCGTCTACCTCGACGGCGACATGATCGACGGCGAGAGCCGGTCGATCCCGCTCCTCGGCGTCAAGCTCGCGGGCTCGTACACGGTCGCCGGCGCGCTGCGCCGCGCGCGCGAGGACGGCAACGTCCGCGCCGTCGTGCTCCGCGTGGAGACCGGCGGCGGCTCGACGCTCGCGTCGGACGTCATCCTCCGCGAGGCGATCCTCACCGCGCGCGTGAAGCCGCTCATCGTCTCGATGGGCTCGCAGGCCGCGAGCGGCGGCTACTACGCCTCCGTCGCCGGCGGCCAGATCTTCGCGAACCGCTCCACCGTCACCGGCTCCATCGGCATCTTCTACGGGAAGGTCGACGTCACCGGGCTGCTCCAGAAGCTCGGCGTCGGCATCGAGACGTTCCGCTCGTCGCCGCGCGCCGACGCCGAGTCGATCTACCGGCCGTTCACCGACGACGAGCGCGAGCAGCTCGGCGTCAAGGTCAAGCAGCTCTACGACCGGTTCGTCGCCCGCGTCGCCGAGGGCCGGCGCATGCGGCCCGACGAGGTCGACGCCATCGCGCGCGGGCGCGTCTGGACCGGCGCCCAGGCCCTGGAGCGCCGGCTCGTCGATCGCGTCGGCGGGCTGCGGGAGGCGCTCGCCGAGGCGCGCCGGCTCGGCCAGCTGCCCGACGACGCGCCCGTCCTGTCCCTCCCCGAGGAGGACACGTCGCTCCTCGGCTACGCGCTCAGCCTGGTCGGCCTCTCGGCGCAGGCCCAGGGCGAGCTCGCGACGGCGACCATCCCGCCCGTCATGCTCGACGCCGCGCGCGCCCTCACGCCCTTCCTCGTGTTCGGCGCCGACAGGCCGCTCGCGCGCAGCGAGTTCGCCGGCGAGATCTCGTTCGGCGCCCCCGCCACGGCGCGCGAGGACGAGCCCGCGCCGCCGTCGCTCGAGGAGCGCTGAGCCCATGGGGGACGCCGAGGTCGCGGGCCCGCCGCTCTTCGACGCCCGCGCCGCGCGCATCGCCGTCGACGACGTCGTCGCGATCGAGGCGCTCACCGCGGCGTCGCGCGGCGACCGCGTGCTCTGCGCCGGCGACACCGGCGCGCTCTTCGCGGCGCTCACGGGCATCCCGCTGTCGGCCGTCCGCTCCGCCTCGCCGGGCGCCGCGGCGGACGACGCGCTCGACGCGGCGCCCGGCGAGGCGCGCGTCGTCGCCGGCCGGCTCGCGATCGCGGGCCGCGACGTCGCGCGCTCGGCGCACCGGGCCGCGAGCGGGGCGGCGCCGCTCGATCCGCCGCTGCCGCTCGCGTGGACCGTGGACGCCTACGTCGCCTGGGGCGCGCGGCTCGCCGGGGCCTCGCCGCGCGCGGCCGCCGAGATGGTGCCCGCCGCCCTGGCCCGGGTCGGCCTCGCGGCCGCCCAGAAGCGCGCGCTCCGGACGCTCGCGCTGCCCGAGCGCCGCGCGCTCGTCCTCGCCCAGGCGATCGCGACGGCGCCGCCCGTGCTGATCGCCGAGGATCCGCTCGTCGGCCTCGACGACGGCGCGGCCGGCTTCGTCCTCGCCGCGCTCGCGGGCGCCACCGAGGGCCGCGGCGCGCTGCTCACGGCGGCGCGGCTCGACGTCGAGGGCCCGCGGGGCGTCCTGGTCCGCGGCGCCACCGACGTGCTCGTGCTCGCCGGCGGCGAGCTCGCCTTCTCGGGCACGTTCGCGGAGGTCGCCGCCGGCGGGCGCCTCTACACGCTCACCGTCCGCAGCAACGCGGAGCTCCTCCGCGAGGAGCTCGCCGCCCGCGGCATCGCGCTGCGGGGAGGGCCGGCGCGCTTCTCGGCCGCGCTGCCCGAGGGCGCGACCCCCCGCGACGTCGTCCTGGCCGCCGCGCGCTGCCGCGCCGCGATCGTCGAGCTCACGCCCCTCTTCTGAGCGCCCTGGGTCGAGCGTCCGCCTGAGCGCAGGGCGAGCAGCGGCTGTCGCGCTCGGCGCAGCAGCCGCTCCGCGGGCGACGGTTCCGGGGCGAGACGGCGCAGCAGCCGCTCCGCGGGCGACGAGCCCGGGGCGAGACGGCGCGGCAGCCGCTCCGCGGGCGACGAGCCCGGGGCGAGACGGCGCAGCAGCCGCTCCGCGGGCGACGAGCCCGGGGCGAGACGGCGCAGCAGCCGCTCCGCGGGCGACGAGCCCGGGGCGAGACGGCGCTCGGGCCGTCAGAAAGGCGAGATCCGGCGGCGCCGGCGCCGCCGAACGCTTCGGAACGGCTGCGCCCGCGGCGACGCCCGAGGGGAACGGCTCGGAACGCGCCTCGCCGCGGGATCATCGCGTTTCTCGGCCGTGCCAGCGCGACTTCGCCGTGGCAGCGCGATGTGGGCGGCGTGGGCGCCCCTTTCAGGCTCGGCCGGCGTCAGCCGCCTTCGAGCGGAGGAGCAGGCTCGGGCGAGGCGGGCGCCTCGGGGGGCAGCGCGTCGTCCTCCTCGGCCGCGGTCCGGCCGGGCCTGCGGCCGGACGGGCGCACCTTGGCGGCCAGATCCTCGAGGCCGGCGAACGTGAAGCTCGCGGCGAGCAGCGCGGCGCCCCGGCCGAAGCTCTTGTCGCTCTTGCGCATGGCGCTCTGCTTCGCGCGCAGCGTCGCCTCCTTCTCGCGCTCCTCGGTCGCGACCTTCGCGAGCGCCTTCTTCAGCGCCGGCAGCTCGGCCGCGATCTCGTCGGCGAGCGCGGCGCGATCGAGCTTCATCGACGCGCGCCTCGGCTTCGGGAGCTTGATCTCCGCGTCCCGCAGGGCGCTCACGACCCGCTCGCCGGTCGTCGCGAGCACGGAGGGGTCCTCGGGAACGGCCCCGTCCAGCAGCAGCTTGCGCAGGCCCGCCGGCCCGAACGCCGCGTCGACGGCGGCGCGCCCGTCGACGAGCACCGAGCGCAACCGGGTGGCGGCCTCGTCGCGCGCGTCGCGGGGCGCCCCATCGTCGGAGAGCTCGCGCTCATGCGCGTCGTCGGCCGCCACGAGCGCGGCCGTGTCCGCGGCGAGCCGGCGCGCGACGAGGCGCACGAGCAACGCCACGTCGGGCATCTTCTCGCCGGACCTCAGGCAGGGCGCGAGCTCGGCCGCGATCCCCTTCGCGATCTCGTCGGCGTGCGTCTCGGCCGACGCGGCCACGGCGCGGCTGGACTTGTCCCTGTCGGTCACCAATTTCGACGCCATCTACCCCTCCTTCTCGGGGAACGCGGCCGGAACGGCCGCGACATGGCCCGGCAGGCTCGTCGACGTGCGAGCGCATCGCAAGACGCCGGCACGTTCACCGCGGGCCGGCAGCGCCCCACCGAGCCCCCCTCGCCGCGCGGGCGGGGCGCACGCAGCCCTCCGCCCGGTGAAGCACCGAGGGGCCGCGGCGCGTCGCTCGGCTTGAGCACGATGGAGGTGCGTGTCGGCCGGGCACAAATGCCCTGACGAATGCCTTGAGCTCATCATCGGCAAGGGGCATCGACTCCAGAACGGCGATTGACTCGGGCCGCAGCGCCATGGCCTCCTCGGCGTGACGGAGGCTGCGATGGCGCTCGCTTCGCGATGTGTGCCCCGGGCGATCATCCCGCTGTTGATGTTCCTCGCTTGCGTGCTCGCGCAGGGGGGGTGCCAGTGCATCTCCGGAGACCCGCCCCTGGATCCGCGTCAGGGCGTCATCGCCTGCCGGACCCAGAGCGCACACGGCCCTGTCGCGGCTCGCCCCGCGCCGGAAGTCGAGACCGTCGCCGCCGGCACCATCCCGGGGGCGTTCTCCATCACGAGCACCGGGGAGGCCGTGTACACCATGGCGCTGGCCTCCCCGCCCTCGCGCGCGGGCATGGGACCTCGGATCGAGCTCGTCTATCGCAGCGACGGCGGCGACGGCGTGCTCGGCGCCGGCTTCTCGATCGCCGGGCTGTCCGCGATCGCGCGATGTCCGAAGAGCCTCGCGCAGGACGGGGAGATCCGCGGCGTGCGGTACGACGGCGACGACGCGCTCTGCCTCGACGGCCAGCGCCTCGTCCCGGTGCGAGAGGGGCCGGGAACCATCGAGTACCGGACGTTCCCGGAGTCCTTCGTCAAGGTGGTCGGTCACTACGGTCCGGAAGGCGGTGCGCCCGCCGAAGCGCTCTTCTTCGAGGCAACCCTGCCCACCGGCCGCGTCGTCGAGTACGGGCGCACCGAGGGCAGCAAGCCGCTCGCGCGGGGCGGCGTCCCGCGCGCGTGGCTCGCGAACAAGGCCCGCGACGGCCGCGGCAACGCCATGACGTACGCGTATTGCCTCGCCGAGGCGGAGGACGGCCATGCCGCCGAGTACGCGGTGGACGAGATCCGCTACACGGCATTCGAGGGAACGCCGTCGCGCGAGCCTTCGCGTGCGGTGCGCTTCGTGTACGCGACGAAGGATCCGGCCGCCATTCGGACCGGCTACTCGGGCGGCATGGCGCTCCAGCGCTCGCTTCGCCTCGAAGAGATCCAGATGCTCGGTCCCGGCGACGCGCTGGTCCGGAGCTACGGGTTCCGCTATGAGCTCAGCCCGACGACGAGCCGTACCCTCCTGACCGAGGTCGAGGAATGCGCGAGCGACAGGGTCTGCAAGCCCCCCACGCGCTTTCAGTACAGCCACGCGAGGCCCGGATTCGAGCGGGTGACGACGGACATCGACGAGCCGGTCTCCGAGAGGGCGAGCCCGATGGTGTTCGACCTCGACGCCGACGGGCGCGACGACCTCGTGATTCCGGACATGGTCGCGGGGCTCAGCACGCCGATGAATCCGATCACCGCGTGGCGGGTGGCGCGAAACGTCGGCCCGCGCGCCTCGCCGTCCTATCTCGCTCCGGCGGAGCTCGCCTTCCTCGAAGAGTGGCCCACGGTCGCCGATCCGGTGGGACCCTCCGATCCGGCCCTCATTCAGCCCGAGCTCGGGACGGTCCTGGACTACGACGACGATGGGCGGGCGGACGTGCTGCTCCACGACGTCTACGGCGCCAAGGTCACGTGGCAGGTGCTCCTGTCCCGACCGGACTGGACCTTCGCGCTGCATGACACGGGCATCCGCAGGCCGTTCCCGCTCGGGGTCACGCCCGCGCCGCCGAGCTTGAGCAGCCCCGGCGCGTCGATGCACCTCGCCGATCTGGACGGCGACGGCGTGCCGGATCTGATCCAGTGCGAGGACCACGACCGCGAGGGGCAGGCTCCGCTCCCGCTCGCTGCCGTGTGGGCCGTCCACCCCTGGCGACCTGCGCGCGGCGCGACGCCCGCGGGCTTCGACCCCGCGGGCGAATCGATCGAGCTGCTCACCGGCTATCCCTGCGATACGGAGCTTCAACCGCTCGACATCGACGCCGACGGCAAGGTCGATCTCGTCGTGCCGTCCCTGCGGCGGTTCGGCGACGGGACGGCCCTCGTCGGATCGAGCTACGACGCGATCATGCGCCGGGGCGAGGGGCGCTGGGAGGTGATCGACACCGAGCTGCCCGTCGTGTGGCCCGGGGGCCGCGTCGTCTTTCTCGACGTGAACGGCGACGGCTTGCCCGATGCCGTCGAATCCGGCCCGGGGGACCACCAGCTCTATACCTTCTTTAACACGGGGCCGACCTTCGTGGCCTCGCCGTTTCGGACCGTGGACGCGTTCAGTTTTGGGGATCTGTTCGGTTTTCCCGATCAGGACGCGTTCTTCCGGTTCGCCGTACCGCTCGACGTCAACGGCGATGGGCGGCAGGATCTCCTCACGCCGGTTCCACCAGGCATGCTGCTGGGCGGCTCCGACGTGCTCCCGTCATGGGCCGTCCTGCTGGCGACCGGCGACCGTGCGGGGCCGCCCTTCAGGCTGGTCGACCCGGAGCTGCCGTTCGAGGCAAGCCTCGGCGAGGCGGTCACCCTCGCCGATCCGCGCGGCGCGCGCACCGGCGACGTCGACGGCGACGGCGCGCAGGACGTGATCCTGTCGCTCGGCGGCGTGTTCAACGTGTTCCGGAACCTCTCGGCCGATCAAGATCTCCTGGTCGCGGTCTCCGAGGGGATGAACGCACACGACCCGACCGAGCCGGGCTTCGTGCCCAATGTGAGCATCTCGTACGGGCATATGACGGACGCGTCGGTGGCGACGGGCGACGGCGTGGAGGATCCAGCGCGGGAGGGCCCGCTGTACGTCGCGCGTTCCGGCGCGGCGGACGACTGCGGATATCCGCGGCGCTGCGTGGTGGGGCCTCGTCGGGTGGTCAGCGCGTACGCCCTCAACAACGGGGCGGACAGACCGCGGCGCTTCGAGGTCAGCTACCGCGACGGGCGCTACCACCGGCTGGGCCGGGGATTTCTCGGCTTCGGTGAGCGGCTCGTCACCGACCTGGATACGGGCGCCGCGGCGCTCGACGCGTACGATCACGTCACCTTTGACGACGAGCTCCAGGTCTTTCCCTTCGCGGGGAGCATCCAGCGGACATGGCGCTGGGCGCCTGGGCTGGCGAGCCAGCCCAGACCGGAGCAGATCGAGCTCTCGTTCGTCGACGTGAAGCGAACGCTCGTACCGACGAACGACGGCGCGACGTACTTCACGCTACCCACCGAGCGCCGCGTGAGGCGAGCGCAAGGCGTCTATCGGACCCCAAACGGCGCGACGACAGCCATCGACGCGTACGTGCGGGAGATCGAGCGCGGCGGCGACGGCGCGATGCTGCTGCGCGACTCGGTGTCGACGGTGACGGACTTCGACACCTTCGGCAACGTGCGCGCCGAGGAGGTCGCGACGAGCAGCGTCGACCTCACGTTCAAGGTCACGCGAACGTTCAAGAACGACACCGAGCGTTGGGTCCTCGGCCAGCTCGAGACGCAGAAGGAGTGCAGCGCGGCGGCGGGGATGTCGCAGTGCCGGACCCTCAAACGAACGAATACGACCTACGGCGAGGTGGAGACCGAGTCCACCGAGAGCGACGACGGCCTGCCGGACACGAAGCTGACGATCGCCTACGTGCGCGACGACTTCGGGAACGTCACCGGCGTCACGGCGGAGGACGCCTTCGGAAACCAGCGGACATCCAGCACGGACTTCGACGACGAGGGCATGTTCCCCGAGAAGTACGTGAACGCGGCCGGGCACTCCATGCTCGTGGAGTTCGACAGCGCGCTCGGCGTGCTCCTCGAGCGGGTCGATCCGAATCAGCTCGTGACGACGTGGGCGTACGACGGCTTCGGGCGCCTCGGCGTCGAGACGCGCCCGGATGGTACGACGACGACGATCGCGCTCTCCCGCACCAAGGACGGCGGCCCAGAGCAGGACGCCTGGCGGTTGAGGCAGCGGCACACGACGACGGGCGGGGCCGACGATACGGTCGAGCTCGATGGCCTCGGCCGCCCGATCCGGTGGTGGTGGTACGGGCCCGAGCCGGAGCCGGAGCCGGCGCAGCGGGCGGGCGGTGCGAAGCGCATCCTGCAGGAGATTGGCTACGACGTACTGGGCGAGCACATCGCGCGGCGCTCGGTGCCGGTCCGCGAAGATACCCCCGAGCGCGAGAGGCTGTACGATCGCTTCGAGTACGACGCGGTAGGCCGCGAGGTGCGGCATACCGCGCCGTGGAATGCGGTCACGACGACCGAGTACGACGGCTCGCGCGTGCGCGTCACCGATGCACACGATCACGTGACCGTGACCGAGCGGGATCCGCTGGGGCGAACCGAGTCGATCACCGACGCCGCCGACGGGATCACCCGCTACAGTTACGGTCCGTTCGGCATGCTGCACACGGTCACGGATCCAGGCGGGGCGGTGACGCGCACGACGCGCGACGCGTTCGGCCGCGTCCGGCAGCTCGATGACCCCGACCGGGGCACCACGGTCTCGATCCATGACGGCTTCGGCGAGCTGGTTTCTTCGACCGATGCACTCGGGCGAGAAACCACGTGGGCGTACGACGCGCTCGGGCGACCGCGCACGCGCGTGGACCGGGACGGCGCCGAGCGCGTGACGACCACGTGGACCTGGGACACCGCGGCGCACGGGATCGGAAAGCTCCACGCGCTCGCGAGCCCTGATGCGGAGAAGACGTACGGGTACACCGATCGCGGCCAGCTCGACACGCTCTCGCTCCGCATCGACGGCGAGCGCGCTCCCCTGGAGGCGAGGCTGCGCTACGACGAGCTCGGTCGCGTCGAGGCGGTCACGTATCCGTCGCCGGCCGGCGCGGCGCCGTTCGCCGTGACCTACGACCACGACGCGCATGGCCATGTGATCGCGGTGCGCGACCGCGGAACGGGCTCCGCCTACTGGCGCTTGACGGACGTGGACGACGCGGGGCGCTTCCGGGAGGAGGTGTTCGGCAACGGCGTCGTCACCGAGCGGAGCTATTTCGCCGACAAGCAGCGCCTGAGGCACGTGGCGACGCGGAGCGGCGCGGGTGAGGTGCAGGATCTCGACTACGGGTTCGACGAACTCCTCAATCTCACGCGCCGCACCGATGCGCTCCAGCCCGAGAACACGACGGAGCGCTTCCGCTTCGATCCGCTCCAGCGGCTGACGTGCGCGTACTTCGGCGACGTCGAGAGCGCGTCGGCGCCCTGCGCGCTCCGCTACGACTACCACCCGAACGGCAATCTCACCTTCAAGTCGGATATCGGAACGCTCTCGTACGATGACCCGCTGCACCCGCACGCGGCCACCGGCGCGGGTGCGGGCACGGGCAGCTTCGCCTACGACGCCGTCGGCAATCAGATCGCGCGGCCCGGCGGCACGACCGTGCGCTATACGCCGTTCGACCTGCCGGAGCGCATCACGCAGGGCGCGACCACCATCACGTTCAGCTACGACGGCGACCAGCAGCGGATCCGCAAGACTACCCCGGAGAAGGAGACGCTCTACTTCGGCGATCTGTACGAGCGGGTGACCGAGGCGGCGTCGGGCACCGTGGAGCATCGCTATCACGTCCACTCGCCGGAGCGCGTTGTGGCGATCGTGACCCGCGGAGGCTCGGACGCCGGCACGCGGTACGTGCATGTCGATCACCTCGGCTCGGTCGATGCGCTCACCGACGAGGACGGCGACGTGATCGAGCGGCGGAGCTACGACCCGTTCGGCCAGCGCAGGAACCCCGTGTGGGGAGAGCGCCCGCCCGCGTCTTTCCCGAGCGAGACGACGCAGGGGTTCACCGGGCACGAGAGCGACGACGAGCTCGGCCTCGTGAACATGAAGGGCAGGCTGTACGATCCCAAGATCGGGCGGTTCTTGACCACGGACCCGATCGTTTCGATCCCGTCCTTCGGGCAGAGCTGGAATCCGTACAGCTACGTGCTGAACAACCCCCTCGCGTACGTCGACCCCGGCGGCTTTCAAGAAGCGCCCCCGGAGGACGGGGCTCACTCACCGCTGCCGGCCGGCGCGGAGCTCAGGTGGGAAGTGCTCGACCTGGCGCCGATCGGACTCGAGCTGCGCGTCGTCCCGTCCCCGGAGCATGAGGCGCGCGCCGACGCCGATACCAACACCACGGCTGCCAAGACGGGCGGCGCCACGCCGCCGATCGACGTCAGCGTGCTCGGGACCAGCGCGGGCTTCGTGCCCGAGCCGACGCTGTCGTCGGCGGAGGCCACGAGCCCCGCCAGCCTGGTCGGCGACACCTTGCTCGGCGCCGCCGAGGGGACGGGCGACCTGGCACTCGGCCTCGCGCAATCGCTGGTCCTGAATGCGATGACGCTCGGCGGTTACGGCGCCTACCAGCACGGCCGCGCGATGTGGGACGCCTACCAGCAAGACGGCTTCCTCGGCGCGCTCAATGCCCTCAACCCGCTCTATGAGATTGGGCGCAACGGGGCGGACACAGCCCTCGCCATCGACCGGGAGGATTATCGGGCGGCGGGCTCGGCGGGGGTGAAGGCGATCCTCCTCGGCGCGGCAACGGTGTACGGTGCGGGGAGGGGGCTGGGCGTAGCGGCGGAGGGCTCGGCGGCGGCCGGAGTCGTTAGAGGACCAACGGCGACACGCGCACTGGCGCAGCAAGTCGCGAACGTCGAGCGCGCGCCGATGAACTTCAGCCGGACGGTCACTGTCCTAGAAACCGCAGAAGGGCCAACACTCGTTGCAGGGGGCGCAAGTGATCTGTCAGCCGCTCAGATTGCGGAGGCCCATCGGCTAGGGCTGATCCCCGCGCCCCCGATGCCAGGCTTTCACGCTGAGAAGACGGCGATTGCTGGTGCTGGAGAGCTGGGCTTGACTCCGACGAGGGGAGCCACGTCCACCATCATCTGCAGTGGTCCGGGAGGGTGCGCCGACTTTCTCCGTGGGTTAGGCGCTACAGTCGGAAAGTATAGCTATGAGTTCTGAGGTCAACATCTCGATGAGCCAAGACGAGCTTATCCACGCCTTAAAACAGCGCGTCAAGGACGTGAGGACGCGCACGGACTACGCGGACCGGGACTGTCCTGAGCTAGCGCCCCCAGCATCGCCATACGCCGTGGCCCAGGCTGAGTCCGTGCTGGGCTTCCCGCTGCATCCACTCCACAGGCGGTTGCTGATCGACGTCGGTAACGGTGGCTTCGGTCCTGGTGATGGTCTCATTGGCCTTCCCGGCGGACGTTTGGATGACAATGGTCGGTCCATCGTGGAGCTTCGACACGTTCTATGGAGTGGCCCGGAGAGCGCAGGATTACCAGAAAATGTACTCGCTTTGTGCGACTGGGGCGACTCCATTTGGTCTTGCATCGACGAGGAGACAGGTACCGTGCTCACATTGGACGAAAGCGGCCTTACTGAGACACCCTGGCGCTTGCATACGTGGCTGATCGATTGGCTCCACGGGGAAAAATTGTTTGGGAAGATGTTCACATTTCACGAACGTACGATAACCAATCCGTTCACAAAGCAGCCGATGTTGGTAAGGACACCGACTGGTGCCATTGGTGCCCCATACAAGCGCGTCAAGTTCGATTGATGCATTGCCTGTCCGGTCGCACCGGGCTCACATGGAGCGGTCCATCGACCGGCGCCGTCGGCAATCAGATCGCGCAGATCGCGTGCCCGGGTGGCATGGCGGTGCGCTACACCCCATTCGTTCTGCCGGAGCGCATCACGCAGGGCGCGAGCACCATCACGTTCGGCTACGACGGCGACCAGCAGCGGATCCGCAAGACTACGCCGGAGAAGGAGACGCTCTACTTCGGCGATCTGTACGAGCGGGTCACCGATCGGGCGTCGGGCACCGTGGAGCATCGGCACCACGTCCACTCGCCGGAGCGCGTTGTCGCGATCGTGACCCGCGGAGGCTCGGACGCCGGCACCCGTTATGTGCATGTCGATCACCTCGGCTCGGTCGATGCGCTCACCGACGAGGACGGCGACGTGATCGAGCGGCGGAGCTACGACCCGTTCGGCCAGCGCAGGAACCCCGTGTGGGGAGAGACCGCGCCGGCGTCGTTCTCCAGCGAGGCGACGCAGGGGTTCACCGGGCACGAGAGCGACGACGAGATCGGGCTCGTGAACATGAAGGGTAGGCTCTACGATCCCAAGATCGGGCGGTTCTTGACCACGGACCCGATCGTTTCGATCCCGTCCTTCGGGCAGAGCTGGAATCCGTACAGCTACGTGCTGAACAACCCGCTCGCCTACGTCGACCCGGGCGGCTTTCAAGAAGCGCTCCCGGAGGACGGGGCTCGCTCACCGCAGCCGCCCGGCGCGGAGTTCCGTTGGGAAGTGCTCGACCTGTCGCCGATCAGACTCAAGCTGAGCGTCGTCCCATCCTCGGAGCACGAGGCGCGCGCCGACACCGCTACCAGCACCGTGGCTGCCGAGACGGGCGGCGCCGTGCCGCCGATCGACGTCAGCACGACCGGGAGCGCGTCCGGGCATGTGCCGCAGCCGGTGACCACGGCGCCGATCGACTGGTCGCGGAACCCGTATGTCCAGCTCGAGGAAGGGTTCATCGCCGGGCTGTTGCTCGGGGCGGTTCCCTTCGCCGGCGTGGGGCATGGGCTGCCGGACGCGGCGGGCGTGCTGGCCCATGGGACGCCGGAGGCCAGGATGGGCCTGGCCATCGGACAGCTCGTGGGAGGGAGGTCGGCGGACCGGGCCCTCATCTCCGGTCTGGCATCGGCATACAGAGATCGCCGTCGCGACGCCCTTCTCGCGGCGCGGCTACCATGACTCCCATTCCGTGGGCCCGCCCTTGCGATCAAGCGCCTTGCGCATCTTTTCGAGGAGCACATCGACGGCCTCCGGATCGCGGATCGGCTCGTCCTCGGAGGCCCTCCCGATCCTCTCCGCATGCTGGTCATCGATGAGCTTGTAGACGCAGTCGAGCGCGCCGCGCGGAGCGCGCTCGACGGCCTGCAGGAAGAGCGTGCTCGCAGACGGCACGGCGAGCGCGACGTCGAAGAGCGCGAGGAGCGCGAAGCAGCCGATGACTTGATCCTTCACGAGCTGCTCCTCGTCCCAGAGCCAGCACACGATCGGCTCGTTCACGGGTGAATCGTCGGCGGCCATCCGCACCAGCACGCCGTAGGCGGGCCGATGGCGCAGGCCTCCGAGCGCCATCGCCGTGTAGGCCCGCTCGCTCGGGCCGGCGGAGCCGAGCGCCTGGATCAGCGCTGGACCCGCGACCTCGCCCACGTCGTCGACGAGGTGCGCGACGTCGAAGGGAGTGCGCGGCGGCACCAGCTCGGAGAGCCGCCGCGCGATCGTGCGTCGGAGCTGGGGCGGGAGGCGCCCGCCGGCGACCTCGGCGCATCGGCTGGCGAGCAGCGTGGCGACCGGCGCCTCACCCCGATCCGCTTCGAGGAGCTCCCGGATGAACGCGGCCGCGTCCACCTCCGGTATGCCCGCCGCGTGAACGATGGTCTCATGGGACCACGGGTCGCCTCGCGCTTCGATGAGGGCGTCGAGCGCGCCGATCCTGACGTGATCGACCGCGTTCAGGTACGCTTGGTAGGAGAGGTCCGCGAACGAGAAGGCCCCGGGGCGTCGCTCGATCAGCAACCCCTGGTGCCCGCGGATCTCTTCGATGACGCGCTCGACCATCCCGTCGATGTCCTGCGCGAGCTCTCCGAGCTCACGGGCATCGCCGGCCGCTCCGCGCTCGAGCGGGCCGCCCTGGGGATCGCGGTCGCCGTCGCCGTCTTCATCCTCATCCATGTCTTCTTCGTCGTCTTCCTCGTCCGCCCTGCAGAGGACGAGGCGCGGCCCCTCGACCCAGCGGGCGCCGTCCAGCCGCCATCGCAGGAGCTCGGCCAGCGGCTCCACGGGGAGCTCGACGAGCCGGTCGCAGTGCATGAGCCAGGCGATCGAGCTGAAGAGGAGCCGCCGGTCGCGCAGATCGAGCGACTTCAGGATCGCGCCGGGCCTGAGCTCTTCGGCGGCGTAGCGCTCGAGCAGCGCGTCGACGGCGGAGGCGATCAAGGACGTGCGGCGCCCCGGATCCCGTCGCGCCAAGAAGTGATGCGCCGCGACCACGCGGGTGCCGGGCTGCGGCAAGAGGGTCGCGGTCACGAATCCGCGCAGCTCCACGCGAGCATAGCCCGGGATCCCCGCGCGACGCGGGCGCGTCGTGACCACCATCGGATTGCCCGGATGGGCCGCGGCGAACGCCTCGACCGACTCGGAGAGCCTCCTCGCGCCGGATCCCGCCTCATCGAGCCCGTCGACGAGCACGAGCGCGCGGCGCTCCTCGAGCGCACGGCGAAGGAGCACGACCCCGCCGATCGGCGAGAGCTTCGCGATGGCGCGTTCGTCCAAGCGAGGGTCGTCGAGGAGCGACACGAGGACGACGAACGGCACGAGCGTCCGCGTGCCCTGACGGTGGTCCGCTGCGGCCCGCGCGGCGAGCCGCGCGATGAGCGCCGTCTTCCCCGAGCCTCGCCCGCCGACGACGAGCACGCGCTCGTGGCGGGCGAGGAGCTCGGGCACGGTGCACCGCGACGGCGCATCGACCCGGCGCGGCAAGACCTCCATGTCCATCGGAACCTGCTCGTTCCGGATCAGGGCGCGAACATGGATCTGGCCGTGCTCGCTCCAGACCGAGTCCACGTGATCCCGCTCCGCGGACGAGAGGACCCCGGTCGGATCGTTCGGCGCGCTCACGGTCGCGTCGGTCCACAACCATCTGCGCAGGTCGTCGCCATCCATGGCGTGACCATGCATGGATGCGGCTGCGGGGACCATGCGGCCGCGTCGCCATCTCGCAGCCTCAACCATGGGCGGCGGCCTGGGCGTGATGTGGCTCCGCCGCTCGAGCGCGGCCCAAGGGGCGCTCGATGAACGCAGCAGCCGCTCCGCGGGCGACGATCCCGCGGCGAGGCGGCGCAGCAGCCGCTCCGCGCGCGACGATCCCGCGGCGAGGCGGCGCTGGAGCCGCTCCGCGCGCGACGATCCCGCGGCGAGGCGGCGCAGCAGCCGCTCCGCGCGCGACGATCCCGCGGCGAGGCGGCGCTGGAGCCGTCCGAAAGGCGAGATCCGACGGCGCCGGCGCCGCCGAGCGCTT
Source organism: Sorangium sp. So ce834 (assembly GCF_051521425.1). NCBI lineage: Bacteria > Pseudomonadati > Myxococcota > Polyangiales > Polyangiaceae > Sorangium > Sorangium sp. So ce834. Next base: position 12,848,342 of record NZ_CP150351.1, on the reverse strand, counting down.
CGGAACCGCCGCGCCCGCGGCGATGGCCGAGGGGAACGGCTCGGAACGCGGCTCGCCGCGGGACCATCGCGTTTCCCGGCCGTGGCAGCGCGATCCGCGGGAGCGTGGCGGGGCGCCTCCGGGCTCGCCCTCGCCCTTTCGCCGCCTCCCCTCCCCGCCGTCTCCGCCGCCCTCGCCTCGTCTCTCTCCGCCCCGCGCCGCCGTCGCCACTGTTCGCCACCCGGCGGGCGCCGTAGTACCGTGCGCCCGATGTCATCCGACGCCGCCGCGAACAAGCCGTCCGCCGCTCAGGTCACCCCGGGCGGCCCGCCTCCCGGAGGTCGACTCGCCGTGCTCACCGCGTTCGCGGTGGGCGCCTCGTGGCTCCCGGTCCCGGTCCTCCCCGATCGGATGCTCCTGCGCATCCGCGGGGCGATCGCCCAGGACACGGTGGCCCGCCACGGCCTCAGCCTCACCACCGACGCGCGCGCCCTGCTCGCCCAGCCCGGCGCGGAGCAGACCCCGCTCCGCAAGGCCGCGCAGCTCGTCACGAAGGAGGTCCTGCGGCGGCTCAACCCGGCCCTCGCGCTCGCGGCGGCCGCGCGCGGCCTCGAGGTCTACGCGCTCGGCCACCTCCTGAACCGCTACATCACGCGCTTCCGCCGGAGCAGCGCCGTCCGCATCCACGCCGACGAGGCGCGGTGGATCCGCGACGCCGTCGATCGCGCGGTGCGGCGCTCGCTGTCCCCCTCGCTCCACGCGAGCGTCACCATCCTGCCGAGCGGCGCGGAGGACCTGCGCGACGAGTTCACGCGCTGGATCGATGCGTTCCTGCTCGCCGGCGCCGCCGTCCCCGAGTACATCGAGCGCCGCCTGGACGCGGCCTTCGACGAGATCGCCGCGGCCGGCCTGCCCCATGACTGACCACGAGGAACGCACCGCCGCGAAGGGCGCCGCGGGCCGCCACGCGGAAGGCCCCGCGCCCGAGATCGATCCCGACGGCGCGCGCGCCGCGCTCAAGCGCTGCCGCCGCATCATCGTCAAGATCGGCTCGAAGAGCCTGTCCGGCGACGCCTGGGACCGGCTGGCCGTCGAGGTGGCCGCGCTCCGCGCCCGCTCCGGCCGGAACCTCGTCATCGTGTCGAGCGGCGCCATCGCCCTCGGGGTGGCCAAGCTCGGCCTCAAGGCGCGGCCGAAGGACATGGCCTGGCTCCAGGCCGCGGCCGCGGCCGGCCAGAGCGTGCTGATGCAGCGCTACGAGGAGGCCTTCGGCAAGGTCGGCCTGCTCGTAGCGCAGGTGCTCCTCACGCACGCCGATCTCGCGGACCGCACCCGCACCAACAACGCGAGGAACGCCCTCGCCGCGCTGCTCGAGGCGGGCGCCATCCCGATCATCAACGAGAACGACGCCGTCGCGGTCGAGGAGATCAAGTTCGGCGACAACGACCAGCTCGCGGCGATGGTGACCCCGCTCTGCGAGGCCGATCTCCTGATCCTCCTCTCGGACGTCGAGGGCCTGCTCGACGGCGAGGGGCGCCGCGTGCCGTTCGTGCGCAGCGTCGCCCGCGAGGCGCGGCACCTCGCCGGCGGCTCGACCTCCGGCGTCGGCACCGGCGGCATGGCCAGCAAGGTGGAGGCCGCGCGGCGCGCCACGCTCGCGGGCTCGCACGTGGTCATCGCCGCCGCGCGCGAGCCGGGCATCATCACGAGCATCCTCTCGGGCGAGGACGTCGGCACCCTCTTCGCCGCCGTTCCGCAGCGGCTCAGCGCGCGCAAGCACTGGATCGCGTACACGCTGCGCCCGCGCGGCGCGATCCTCGTCGACCGCGGCGCCGCCGAGGCGATCGCCTCGAAGAACCGGAGCATCCTCGCGGTCGGCGTCCTCGGCGTGCGCGGCACCTTCCTCCCGGGCGACGCCGTGGCCGTCTTCGACCCGGAGGGCACCGAGATCGCGCGCGGGCTCGCGCGGATGTCCGCCGGCGACGCCGCGCGCATCGCGCGGAAGAAGCGCGACGACGCCGGCGAGGACGTCGTCGTCCACCGCGACGACCTCGTGGTGCTCCCGAGCGAGTGACCCCGCCGCCGCCCAGACGCACCCTGTAGGCGCGAAGGCCACCCGACCGCGCGTTCTTCGGTGCTCGCGGGAACCTTCGCGCCGCCCGGCTGTCACTCCTCTCCATCAGCTCCTGGAGGTCGGGTGATGCGCTTCGGGTTGTTCGTCGCCAACGGCTTGGTTCTCGCGGGGGTCGCCTGGACGGTCGGGCTCGGGCCGAGCGTCCAGGCGTCGCAGCTGTTGCCGCCGCGCGCCGCGGCAGGGCTGGGTGAGCTCGCCGCGCTCGAGGCCCGCTACGCCGAGGGCCGGACGCGCGAGAGCGTCACCGCGCTCGCCGCGGCCTACCTCGATCGCGATCAGCCGGGCCTCGCCTCCTCCGCGCTCGAGGCCGCGCCCCGCGAGGTGCGCGAGCTCCCGGAGGCGGCGCACCTCTCGGCGCGCGCGCTGCTGCGCCGCGGTCGCGCCCGCGACGCGCTCGCCGCGGCCGAGCAGGCCTCGGCCGCCTGCGCCGCGGGCGGCTGTCCCGCGTGGCTCGCGGCGAAGTCCGAGCGGCAGCGCGCCTTCCTCGAGCAGCTCGTCGCCGCGGGCGTCGACGATCCGCAGGTCGACGCGACGGCCGTGCGCGCCGCCTACGAGCGCAGCGCGAGCGAGGTGCGCCTCGTTGCGATGCGCTGAACGCGGCGCGCCCAGCGCGCGTCAGGGACGATCGAGGCGCGCCGAGATCGTGCGCGCGCGCCGGAAGAGATCTGGCCAGAGCCAATCTCTTCGATCTGGCTGGACAGGAGGGGAGCTCGCCAGGAGGATCATGCGACAGCGCGGCGACGCGACCTCAGGGCCGCGGCGGGGTCGCCGATCGTCGAGGTCGTATCCAAGCTTGGAAACCCTGTCGTTGTCGAATGACGGTTACCGACTTCTGTCGTAGCCTTGGGTCTTGCTCGGCGCGTCCACACCGGGGGCGCTGTCCGATTGAACAACCGGTTGCGCTTGGGAGGGTCTCCCTCAGGTGGAACAGCCGCAAGCTCGCACGCTGGGCGCCCTGGCGACTGCCTTGACAGGGTTGTACCGACGCGCCGTCGTGGTCGCTGCAGCGCTCGGCCTCACCGCCGCCGCGGGCTGCGCGCCGCCGATCACCAACGCAGGGCTGGCGATCCCCGCCGCGAAGCCGGGCCAGGAGCAGCGCCCGGTCCGGCTGCGACCGCCGTTCGAGCTGGCGACGAACGAGGACGCGATCGTCCGGATCGTCACCGACGTGACCTGCACGGGGACGCTCATCACCGAGGATCTGGTGCTCACCGCGCACCACTGCGTCGCGGCGCGCGACGAGAACGGCAGGACGCTGCGCCGCGATCAGGATCCCGAGGCCATCTCGATCGAGCTCGGGGGCGACCACCTGCCCTGGGGCGACGTGACGGTCCGCGCGGTGGTGTCGCCGGACTGCGGGTACACGTCGGGCGAGGGCGACATCGCGATCCTCGTGCTGTCGCGCCGCCTGATCGGGATCCCGACCCTCGCGCCGCGGATCGAGGGCGAGCCCGCGCTCAAGGAGACGGTGACCCCGTACGGCTTCGGCCGCTGCGCGCTCTCGCGCGATCCGATCCACCTCGTGCCGCGGCTGGGCGGCACGATCGATCGGCTGGCCCCGGGGCACTTCGTCGCGGTCGCCTCGATCTGCCCGGGGGACTCGGGGGGGCCGGCGCGGAGCGACGCGTGGGGCGACGTCGTCGGCGTGATCTCCTCGAGCGTGATGGACGGCGACGAGCACACGACCGGCACCTCGTACTTCAGCCGCCTCGACGTGTGGCCCGAGCTCTTCTCCGCGGCCCGCGAGATCGCGGCGGGCGCGAGCCCGAGCGAGCTGCCGCCGTACCGGAGCTGCCTGCGTTGACGGGGGCGCGGCGTCCGCGGGCCTGCGTTACCCGCCGCCCGCGGCCGCCGCTGCGCTAGGCTGCGGGGCCGCGATGCGGAAGCTGTTCAACGGGCTGCTCTGGATCCTCGGGACCTTGCTGGTGATCGGCGTCGTGCTCCGCGCGCTCGTCCTCGACGTGTGGGCGGTGCCGGACGACCCGAGCCTCGGCGCCTCGATCGCGCCGAGCCTCGCCCCGGGCGATGTGGTCGTCGTGCTGACGCGGGGCACGCCCGGCTTCGGCGAGCTGGTGCGGTGCCCGGATCCCGAGGTCCCCGGCAGCCACATCGTCGGCCGGATCGCGGGCGTGCCGGGCGACACGGTCGAGGTCGACCACAGCGCCCTGGTCGTGAACGGGCAGCGCTACGAGGCCGAGGTCGCGTGCACCGAGCCGAAGCTGAGCATCGTCGACCCCGCCACGAACAACGCGGTCCAGGTCGCGTGCGACATGGTGAGGATGGGCCCCGGGCTCCACCTGCGGGCGACGGGGCGCAGGCCGCCGCTCGAGCGCCGCCACCGCGTGGAGGTGCAGCCCGACACGGTGTTCCTGCTGAGCGACAACCGGAGCTACCACGACGACTCGCGCGATTTCGGCCTCCAGCCGCGCGCCGCGTGCACCCAGCGGATCGTGTTCCGGCTCTGGGGCGCCGGGGGCTGGAGCGACGACCAGCGCCGCTTCACCTTCGTGCGCTGACACCGCCGGCGGCCCGAGGTAGCGCCAGCGGCGACGGCGGCGCCGACGGCCACGTCAGCTCGTGCTTGACCCCTCCGCTCTTCGACGTCTAGAACCGTGGTTCTCTCCACCCGGGTCGGGGATCCAGCGCGAGCAGCGGGCAGGGTCCTCCGCCACCGGGCTCGCTTCATCGGTCGGAGGTCCGCCCAGGCGGCCTTCCGCTGGCGCGGGTCGGAGAACCGCGGTCCGCGGTCCTCCAATGCACCGAGGAGACGTTTGCACACCGAGCAGCACGAGATTGGCATCGTCTGTGGCCAGTGCGACCTGTGGAGCCCGATGGGCACCGCGCGTTGTCCTGAGTGCGCGAACGACTTGGCCCTGTTCACGCCGCGCCGGGGGAACGCGCCGGCCGCGTCGGCCCGGCGCTCTCCGACGCCCGCCGCCGGCAGCCTGGGCGCGAGGGCGGAGCCCCGGCTCGACCCGACGAGCTCGCGCGGCGCGGGGCGGAGCCCCAAGACCACCTCGTCCAAGAGCGAATTTGCCGAACTCTCCCAGGAGGAGCTGATGGAGCAAGCCCGTAACTACGTCTGCCGTTCCTGCTCGAGCGGTGTTCCCTCGGGCCACAAGTTCTGCGGGAGGTGCGGAACGGCGGTCCCGCCCGAGATCCTCAACGCGCAGACGCTGTTCTTCGGGGACATGCAGAACCCGGCGAAGGCGAAGCTGATCCTCATCCGCGGCGAGGGCATGGACGGCCTCTCCTTCCACCTGAAGGCCGAGCAGCACATCGTCGGCCGCAACGGGCAGCTCGTCTTCCCGGACGATCCGTTCGTCTCGCCGAAGCACGCGAACTTCTTCTACCGCGACGGCAAGCTGGTCGTGCGCGACGAGGGCTCGCTGAACGGCGTGTACATCCGCGTGCGCGGCACGATCGACATCACGCCGGGCGACACGTTCCTCGCGGGCGAGCAGCTCTTCCGGCTCGATCCGACGCCGCGCGCCTCCGACGGCCAGGATCCGGACGGGACCTTCTTCTACTCCTCGCCCAAGCACCCGAGCCCGTTCCGCCTCACCCAGGTGCTCCAGGGCGGCGCGGTCGGCATGACCGTGTGCGCGCGCGGCAGCTCGCTGCAGATCGGGCGCGAGGGCGGCGACCTGAACTTCCCCGTCGACCTGTACATGTCGGGCTCGCACTGCCGGCTCGAGGAGCACAACGGCAAGTTCACGCTCACCGATCTCAACAGCCGCAACGGCACCTACGTGCGCATCAAGAGCGAGCGCGAGCTCGCCCACGGCGACTACCTCTTCATCGGCCGCAAGCTGCTGCGCGTCGAGCTCAACACAAACTGAGCGCCGGCCGGCCGCGCGCGGCCGAGCCGGCGCCGTCTCCGCCGGAGGAGCGATCGCCCATGACCGCCGCTCGCTGGCCGCTCGACGTCCTCCGCGCCGGACCGGTCGCCGCGGGCGCGAGGCTGTGGCGCAGCCGCGGCCAGCTCCACGTGACGCTCGTCGCGAAGGCCACCTTCGCGATGGTCGCCGGCGGCGAGGCGCGGCGGATCGAGCCGATGGAGGTGATCCGGAGCGAGGTCTACGTGCGCGGCCACCCGATGAGGCCGCTGCTCGCCGCGAGCGATCTCGCGCCCTGGCTGGAGCGCGCCGAGGTGGTGCTCACGGGGCACGCGTGGGCGCCGGGCGGGGTGCCGGTCCGGCGGATGCCGGCGCGGCTCGCGATCGTGCGCGGGGCGGCGGCGCTGGTCGACAAGCGCCTCGAGGTCGTCGGCGATCGAGCGGCCTCCGCGGCATTGCCGGATCCCGAGCCGGAGCCGTTCGTGAAGATGCCGATCGAGTACCAGCGCGCCTGGGGCGGCGCCGACGAGCCGGAGAACCCCTTCGGCGTCGGCGCGCTCGCGGACGCGGGCGGCAAGATCTCGCTGCCCAACGTGCTGCCGCCGGGCGGGAGGCGCGCGCCGATCGGCCTCGGGCCGGTCCCGGCGATCGCGCCGGCCCGGGCGCGCCTGCTCCGCGGGCTCGCGCGCAGCGAGCTGGAGGGGGTCGCGTCGATCCCGGAGGATTTCGACTGGTCGTACTTCCAGTCCGCACCGCTGGATCAGCGCTTCGACCAGGTGCTCGGCGGCGAGCAGATCGCGCTGGAGGGCCTGAGCCCGCATCACCCCGCGCTGGCCACGCGCCTGCCGGCGCTGCGGGCGCTCGCGACGATCTACCTGCCGAACGGCGCGCAGCGGTGGCTGTCGCTCTCGGGCGACACGCTGATCGTGCACGCCGACGCCGAGCGCTGCGCGGTGGTCTTCCGCGGGAGCTTCCAGGTGGCCTCGGAGGAGGCGCTCTCGGCGCTGCGCGTGGCGGTGGGCGTCGAGGTCGGGGGCGAGCCGGTGCCGTGGCCGGACCTCGCCGAGGTGCTCGCCAGGGCGCCGCTCGCGGAGGCGGCGCCGGAGACCGTGAAGCTGACGGACTGGAGCACGACGGTGACCCTCGACGACGAGGACGTCGTCGAGGCGCCGGAGAGCGCCGCGGCCGGGCGGGCGCATCCGCTCGCGGGCACGTTCCCGCTCGCGGGCACGAATCCGCTCGCGGGCACGTTCTCGCTCGACGACACGCTGCCGCCGACGGGGAGCGAGGCGCGGTCCCGCGAGGCGCAGGCCGCGCTGCCGCCCCCCGCGCGGCTCCGAGGCGAGGGTCACGACGCGGTGCACGCGCCGTTTCCGATCGCGCCTGCGGGCGTGCGCGGCGAGCGGGAGAGCGGCGAGCCCCTGGGCGCGCCGTGGTCGGCGGGCCGCGCGGCGGCGATCCCGGTGCCCGCGTCGCCGCTGGAGGGCACGGTCGAGCTGCGCGAGCCAGACGCCGCGCCGGCGCCTGAGGCCACGCCTGCGGCGGATGCCGCGCTGGAGCCGGACGCCGCGCCGTCGCCGGCGCCTGCGCTGGGGGCCGCGCCTGCGCCTGCGCTGGGTGCCGCGCCGGCGCCTGCGCTGGGTGCCGAGCCTGCGCCCGCCGCCGATGTGCCGCCCGCGCCGGAGCGCGGCCCGCAGGTCGAGCATTCGCCCGCGCCGCGTGCGCCGGCCCCGGCGCCGCCCGCGCCGAAGCAAGGGCGGCCCAGCCTCCTTGGCAGCCTGTACAAGCGCTTCCGCAAGGACTGAGCCGGAAAGAGGGGGATAATGGCCGGATCTCACCATGAAGACGGGAAGAGACGACCTGGATCTTCCCGTCTTCATGTACCCCTCTCCGGGGCAGCTCCGGCCAGCACCACAGCGAGGTTGGAGGGACCATCATGTCGGAGGTAGCCGTGGTTCGGGAGCGCGCGCCGTCCGTGCGCGTCGAGGAGTACCTGGGGCCTGCGCACGTGCTGGAGGCCCGCGGGCACGCGGTGGTGATCGAGCTGCCCGAGGGGGAGCGCGCGGAGGCGACGATGGCGCTGGCGATCCCGTACGCGCCGGCGGTGGGCGACGTGCTCCTGGTGATCGGCCGCGGCGCGCGCTTCTATGTCATCGGCGTCCTGCACGGGACGGGCAAGGTGACGCTGGAGCTCCAGGGCGACGTCGACGTCCGGGCGGCGGGCGGGGCGCTGCGGCTGTCCGGCGACCGGGGGGTGGAGCTCCGGGGGCCGGAGGTGGACCTCCACGGCGACAAGGTGCGGGTGTTCGCGGGGGCGCTGGTGCAGAAGGCGGCGTCGCTCGTGCAGCGCGTGACCGACCTGTTCAGCCTGCACGCGCGCGAGAGCCACACGGTGGTGGACGGGTCCGCGACGACGAAGGCGCACCGGGCGACGGTGCTGACCGAGGAGACGATGACGATCAACGGGAAGGAGATCCACCTGGGGTAGCTCGAGGGCATCAAGCCGTCGAGTCACCGAGGGCCTCAAGGGCTGCAGCCAGGGATCTCACTAGTAGGGAGGACCCTTCGGCCCTTTCGTCCAATCGTAGTCGTTGCCGTGCCGCTTGTTGGCCACGTCAATCACGTACGGCGTAACCGTGCCATCCGGCTCCTGGCGGTATTCGAACAGGATGCCCCCCGATCCGCCGGTAATGTGGCGGTGATACCTCATCCCTGCGCTGATGCCCTTGATGTGCTCATCTCGGAGGCAACCGTCCTCCAGGTTCTTCAGGACCAGCTCATTGCCCGGGCTCTTGGGGATATCGGCTTCGCTGAGGCCTTCCGCGAATCGTACCGGGTTGATTGTCCAGGTGTCGCGGTTGTGCCGGTCGAAGCGCGCGAGCCTGTCTCGTACCGCGTTCAGGCGTGCTTGAGCGTCATGCTCCTGTTGGCCAAGCTCGATCTGCAGCCTCTGGAGGTCCGCCCTTGTCCTCGCCTGGAAACGCCCCCAGAAGAAGTAGTCCGAGTCTACGGCTGGTCTGAGCTTTCCGAGCCTCTCCTTCGCCCAGCGGCTCAGAGCGTGGTCAGGAGAGCTCGATGCAGCCGTGAGCGCATTGATCAGTTGATGGCCCATCGCGACCAGAGCGTCATGCTCGATTTCTTCCGCCGTGCGAGCGGGCGGTGGTGGCGGCGGCGGTTGCGGCGGCAGCGGCGGTTGCGGCGGCGGCTGTGGCTGCGGTTGCGGCTGTGGCTGCGGTTGCGGCGGCGGTTGCGGCGGCGGTTGCGGCGGCGGCTGCGGCTGCGGCTGCGGCTGCGGTTGTGGCTGCGGCTGCGGCTGCGGCTGCGGCTGCGGCTGCGGCTGCGGCTGCGGCTGCGGCTGCGGCTGCGGCTGCGGAGCCTGGGAGGCTCCCCCACCCCAGTACCATCGCGCCAATGCTCCTGCGACGCCGCCTACCACCATGCCTACGCCCGCGCCGATGGGGCCGCCGACCATTGCCCCGGCGGCCGCCAGGACGGTCGCGGGGGTAGCCACGGTTGCCGCCGTCTGCGCCGAAGGGAGGTGAGCGGCGACCGAATTGACAATGGTGGGAGCGGTCCCTCTACCGGCCGTCGCTCCATGGAGCGGTATCGATGTACTGCCGGGGCTGTTTTTCTTTCTACGCTTCACCGCTCCCCCCCGCGGTGCCCACATCGCGCTCCGGTCCCACGCCCACCCCCTGCACCTCCGCCCCACCTGGCAGCGTCACCCGCACCGCCGCCGCCATCCGCGCGCCCCCCTCACCGGCGCACAGCGCCAGTCCCACCCCCTTGCCGTGGGTCCGCTCCCCCGCGATCACCGCCCGCCCGTGCGCCTTCAGGCACCCCGCGAACAGCTCCGCCGCCGACGCCGTCCCGCGGTTCACCAGGATCGTCACCGGCACCCCATACGGCGTCTCCTGCCCTGACCGATAGACCGTCTCGTCCCCGTCGCCGTCCGTCACCGTCGCCACGACGCTCCCCGCCGGCAGGAAATCCCCCGCCAGCTCCACGAACGCCCGCAGCTCGCCCCCAGGGTTGTCGCGCAGGTCGATCACGAGCTCGCGCATCCCCTCCGCCTCGAGCGCCCGCATCGCCCGGTACACCAGCGCCGGCACGTCCAGCGAGAACGCCCGGATCCGGATCACCCCGATCTCGTCGCCCAGCAGCGCGTGCGCGACGTTCTCCGGGCCCGGGAGCACCTCCTCCGGCGCCGCCGCGCACGTGTAGAACACGTTCACCGCGCTCGGCACCAGCACCGCGCCCACCGCGTTGTTCCCAGCGTTCCCGGTCGTCGGACAGGTGAGGTTGATCGCCGGCAGCCCCTCGATGATCACCTTGGAATTGCCGCTCACGTAGGCCCCGACATCCATGTAGAGCGGGTGCGCCACCCCGGGCTCCATCCCGAAGGTCATCGGGATGGTCGTGCCGAGGTTCAGCGCGTTCATCATCGATACCTTCACCTTCACCGAGAAATTCACCGCCATCGCGTTGAGCGCGAAGTTGGGATACGGAATCGGCACCACCACCGGCCCCACCGGCGTCAGGCACACGTCCGGAAACCCGATGCTCATCCCGGCGCCGTTGTTGCTCGCAGGCAGCATTCGTCCGCTCCTTCCCCCGCTGCTATCGCGGCGGCCGCGGGGGCGTGTACGCCTCCGCCTCCAGCCGATCGACGTCCGTCCGGCGCGCGCCGAGGAGGCTCGCGCCGGAGAAGCGCGCGCCCGCGTCGTGCAGGGCGTGCAGGTTGGCGCCGCCGAGATCCGCCTCGCTGAAGTCGGCGTCCTCGACCCGCGCGTGCGACAGGTTGGCGCGCTCGAGGCGCGCCGAGAGGAAGAGCGCGCCCCGCGCCGCCGCGTGGTCGAGCATGGCGTCCCGCAGATCGGCGGCGGCGAGGTTCGCGCGCTCGAGGTCCGCCCGCGTGAACGTGGCGTACCGGAGCATCGCCCGCGAGAGCTTCGCCCCGCGCAGCGAGGCGCCGCCGAAATAGGCCGCCTTCGCCGCGACCCCGGGCAGGCTCGCGCCGTCCAGCGCGGCCTCGCGGAGCCTGGCCTGCGTCAGGATGGATCCCTCGAAATCGGCGCCGCGCAGGTTCGCCCTCGAGAAATCGCTGCCCATGAAGTCACAGCCGCGCAGGCTCATCCGCTCGAGGTTCGCCTCCATGAAGGCGCAGCGGTGCACCGTGAGGCCGGAGAAGGAGACGGCGCGCAGATCCACGCCGGTGAAATCGACGCGATCGAAGATCGTCTTGTCGAGCACGGCGCCCTCCAGCGCGGCCCCGCGGAGGAGCGCCTGCTGGACCACCGCGCGCGTGAGGTTCGCGCGCGAGAGCCGCGCCCCGTCGAGGATGCACCGGACGAGGCGCGCGGCCGTGAGATCGGCCCCCTCGAGGTCGGCGTCGATGAGGATCACCGACTCCAGATCGCGGCCCGAGAGGTCCACGCCGCGGAGGATCGAGCGCGAGAGGTCGCAGCCGAGGAGGCTCGCGCCCCGGAGGTCCGCGCCGGTGAGATCGCAGTCCGAGAGGATCGAGCGCTCGAGGCGGGCGCCGCGGAGGGTCGCGCCGCGCAGGTCGGCGCCGCGCAGCGAGCAGAGCGAGAGATCCGCGCCCGCGAGATCGAGCCCGGAGAGATCCGCGCCCGCGAGGTCGGTCCCGGCGAGGTCCTTGCCCGCGAGCTCGGGCCGGCCGAGCCTCGCCTCGTCGAGGACCACGCCGCGCATGCGCCTCGGGAAGCGCGCGCCGCGGAGATCCGCCCGGACGAAGACCGCGCGATCGAGCTCCGCGCCATCGAGGTCCGCGCCGCCGAGATCGGCCCCGACGAAGGCGCAGGCCTCGACGCGGGCGCGGGCGAGGCGCGCGCCGCGGAGGTTCGCGCGGGTGAAGGAGGCGCGGGCGACGCGAGCCTCCGTGAGATCCGCGCCCTCGAGGTTCGCGAGGTCGAAGCGCGAGCCCGAGAGGGTCGCGCCGGCGAGCCGCGCGCCGGACCAGTCCGAGCCGACCGCCTCGACCTCGGTGATCGTCGCGCCGGAGAGATCGGCGCGGGCGAGGCGCTGGTAAGACAGCTTCGCCCCGGCGAGCCGCGCGCCGGCGAGCCGCGCGCCCTCGAGGTTCGAGCCGAGCACGAGCGCGCCGTCCAGCGCGCAGCCCTCGAGGTCCGCCTCCCGCAGGTCGCACTCGACGAGGTGCGCGCCCGAGAGGACGCTGCCCGCGAGCCGCGCGCCGCGCAGGTCGGCGCGGAGGAGCTTGACGCGGGAGAGGTCGAGGCCCGCGAGATCCCGGCCCGCTAGGTCGAGCCCGTCGAGCCGGGCGCCCTGGAGCGGCGCGCCGGCGCGGATGCGCTCGAAGAGCTCCGCGACCGTGGTCACGCGCGCTCCAGGCTGGAGCGCCGCAGGTTCGCCCCCGCGAAGTCGCAGCCCGCGGCGCTCGCGCCGTCGAGCCGGGCGCCGTACAGGCTGGCGCCGGCGAACGAGGCGCCGTCGAGGCGGGCCTTGCAGAGGTCGGCGCCGAAGAGGTCGGCCTGCGCGAGATCGGCGCGCTCGAGCGACGCCCGGTAGAACCGGCCCTCGCGCAGCACCGCGCAGGCGAGGCGCGCGCCCCGGGCCGAGACCCCGGAGAGGTGCGCCCAGGGGAGCGAGGCGTACCGGAGATCGGCGCCGTCGAGCTTCGCCCGGAGCAGCGCGGCGCCCTCGCCCCGCGCCTCCACGAGCGTCGCGCGCTCCAGATCGGCGTCGGCGAAGCTCGTGCGCGGCAGGGACGCGCCCGTGAGATCCGCCCCCTTCGCGGACGCGCCGGCGCACATGCACCCGACGAGCGCCGCGCCCCGCAACGAGGCGCGGTCGAGCTTCGCCGCCTGGAGGACGGCGCCCTCGAGGTGGAGCCCGTCCCCCTCGACGTCGCAGAGGTCGGCCTCGTCGAGCAGCGTCCCGCGCCCGCGCGCCCTGGCCAGGCGGGCGCGGGCGAGCGCGGCGCGGGTGAGGATCGCCTGGTCGAGCGTGGCGCCGCGGAGATCGGCGCCGGCGGCGCGCGCGCCGGTGAGGTTGGCCTGCGACAGGTCGGCGCCGGAGAGATCGGCGCCCGAGAGGTTCGCCTCGAACAGCACGGCCCGCGAGAGATCGGCGCCCGAGAGCTTGGCCCCCGAGAGGTCGGTCCCCGAGAGGAGCGCGCCGGACAGCTTCGCCCCGGAGAGATCGCGGCCGGAGAGGTCCTGCCCGGAGAGGTCCTGCCCCGAGAGATCGACGCCGGGGCCGGGCTCGGGGGGCGGCGCCGCGGCCTCGCCGGGGGGCCGGTAGCCGGGGACGATCTCGCGCAGGCGGGGGTCGCCGAGCAGGGCGTCGAGGCGCTCGACGCCCTCGAGCTGCGTCCCGCGCGCGGCCGCGTCCCGCTTGAGCTTCTCGACGCGCTCGACGAGCGCGGCGAGCGCGCCGCCCATCGGGACCCGCGGCGTCCCCGCGGGCGTGGCCGGGAGGTACGCGGCCTGCCGCTGGGCGGGCAGCCGCGCGAGCGCCTGGGCGACGCTGCGCTCGAGGTCGACGCCCTCGGGGGTGCGCAGCGTCCGGAGCTTCGCGACCAGCTGTCGCACGCGCTCCTGCTCGGGCGCGTGCAGGCCGCCGAGCCGCTCCGCGAGGAGGCGGCCCACCGGATCCGCCTCGCCCGCCGGCGCCGGCCGCGGCGCGCCGTCGCGGACGAGATCGTAGGCCTCGCGGACGTCCGGCGGGAGATCCTCGAGGCCGCGCGGATCGCGCGCGAGCTGCGCGAGCTCCTCCCGGTAGCGCTCGAGCGGCAGCGGCGCGGCCGAGAGCGGCTCGGCGCCGACGACGGCGGCGCGGAGGTCGGCGAGGTCGTCCTCGGCCACCTCGGCGTGGCCGCGCCAGGTGAGGGTCACGAGGCCGGCGTCCGGCTCGACGAGCAGCGTGTCGAGGCTCATGGCGGCGTCCTGCACGCGGCCGCGCGCGTCCTCGACGACCACGCGGATGCGCAGGCCCGGCAGGCGGAACGAGGCGGCGTCTGCGGCGGGGTGGAGGCGGAGGAGCGTGACCTCCTCGTCGCCGCGCAGGTAGCCGGGGAGGCGTTGATCCGGCGGGGCGGCCTGGAAATAGGTCCAGTCGAAGTCCTCGGCGGTCCACGGGGCGCGGGTCTTGCGGTACGAGGGGCCGTACTCCTTGCCGAGCTTCCTGCGGCGCTCGGGCGCGTCGGGGTGGAGCGGACCGAAGGGCGCGGGGATCGGCCGGCCGTCGCGCGACGCCGGGACCATCTGCGATTTCGACCACGCGCCGACCGCGAAGCCCACGGGGTGCTCGCGCTGCAGATCGCCCTCGGGCGGGCGGCATACGCCGCGGAGGAGCAGATCGGCGGCCGGCTTCCAGTCGGCGAAATCGCCGGGATAGGTGCATTCGCCCTCGCGCTCGCCGCCTTCGCCGTCGAAGGTCTCGGCCGTGAGCGCGCCCTGGGCGAGCGGGCCTTCCACCGGCGCGAGCGGCTCGCCCAGGCGGAGCGAGAAGCGGCCGCGGACGATGAGGACCGCCTCGGGCTGCGGCGGCCTGCGCGAGCAGACCTTGGTGCCGAAGAGGAACGGCGTGAGGTTCCGGGTCTGCATCAGAACAGGTTGATGACGCCGGACATCAGGTTGTACGCCCCGGTGCTCACCGACTCGGCCGACGAGACGCTGGCGCAGATGTTCTTCACGTTGGTGCGGAACTGCGAGAGCTCCTGCCGGTTCGTCAGGTTGAGCTCGGCCTTGGGGCCCATGTTGATCGACACCCCCGCGGTGAGCGAGACCTCGAGCAGGGCCGCGATGGTCAGCTCGACGAGGCCGCCTATCGTGATCTCCTCGGTGGCGCCGACGGTGATCGACGTCGCATTGCCGACGGTGACGTCGCTGGTGCTGCCGATGGTCACCGACTGGACATCTCCGATGGTGGTATCGCTGATCGTGCTCGCCGTGGTGGTGCTCGAGACGGTGCTCGCCGTGGTCTCGTCGCTGACCTCCGTGGCGGTCGTCTTGCTGGCGATGGTCTGCGCGGTGGTCTCGTCGGAGATCGAGGTCGCGGTCGTCTTGCTGGCGATCGTGACGGCCCACGTCTCGTCGAGGATCTGCGGCACCGGGCAGGCGGCGGAGCCGGTATACGACTCGAGCCGCTGCGCCCAGGTCGAGCTCAGGCAGACGGGGTTCGGGCGCTCGGCCGTGGGGGCCTCGGAGCCGGTGATGCTGGTCTGTTTGTTCCCGTAGAACCGATCGAACGTATCGCCGTGGTAGGTCGTGTCGACGTCGCCCTTCTCGGTCTTCTCGGTGACCTTCCACGTGCCGTTGTAGTTCTGGACCCATTCGATGGTGGTCGCGGCGGTCCAGAGGTCGGTGGCGTCCTGGATATGGCCGCCGGAGACGTCCCAGCCGGCGGTGTCTTCCTGCCGGCCGAGGACGAGCATGCGGTAATTGCCCTTGATGACCTCGACTTTGTCGCCGCGCGTGGTGGTGATGCGATTGCCGTCGGAGTGGTCGCGCCAGCCGCCCTTGGTGTGCAGCTTCGCGGTCTCGGCCTGGCGCTCGGCCTCGGGGATGAAGTCGGGGCAGCCGTCGCGCTTGCGGGTGTCGTCGATGAACGAGGTGACCCGGGCGGCGAGGTCCTCGCCGCTCGCCTTCGGCGCGCCCGGGTTGGCGGCGAGGCTCGGGTCCTTCACCGCGCCGAGGCGCAGATAGGAGCCCATCGCTTCGGCATCGGCCCCGGCGTTGTTGAAATTCGGGACCTCGATGAGGAGGTATTTCCCGCTGACACCTTCACCCTCGCGCGTACCCATGCGCCCTCCGCATCGGGTACGGTAACAGGCGAGCCGCGGAGGAGGCGCAAGGATGAACGGGGAGCCGACCGAAACCCTGACGTGCAGCGAGCCGAGCGCCGGCCGGCGGTGCGGCGAGCCGCTGGCCGCGACAGCGCACCGCGCGCCCAGCGCGCCGCAGGTGGGCGCGGCGTCGACCGCCGCCCGCATCCGCGAGGCGCCCGACACAGGGCCGCCGTGCACGGAGCCGAGCGCACCCGCATCGTGCCGTGCAAACGCGAGAGAGGCGCCCGCGCCGGCGGCGGAAGAATCCGCCGCCGCGCCACCTGCGAGCAACGGAGGCGTCGACGCGGCTCCGGCCCGCGCGAGCGTCGCGGGGCCGGGCGAGGTCTCGCCATCGCCGTCGAGGGCCCGCGCCGCGGGGCCGCGGGAAATTGCGCCATCCCCGAGGACGAGCGCCGCGGGGCCGGGCGAGGCCTCGCCATCGCTCGAGGCGAGCGCCTCGGGGCCGCGGGAGCTCCGGCCCTCCTCCGGCGACTGGCCGGCGCCGGATCGCCTGCCGTTCCCGGAGGTGGATGCGGTGGAGCCGGCGCTCCGCGCGGGGCGCCTCCGGCCGCCGCTCGAGCCGCTGGAGCAGGCGAAGGCCGCGCTCCGGGACCGGACACGGCAGCTCCCCGTCCTGCGCCTCGACTCCCCGGATTTCGATTGCGCCCACGTCCGGGTGCGCGAGGTGCGCGGCACCGAGGCCATCGGCCAGCTCTTCTCGTTCGACATCGACGTCGTGTGCAGCGACGGCGCCGAGCTCTCGATCGAGCAGGTGCTCGGGGCGACCGCATCGCTCGTGTTCGAGGTCGAGGGCGCGGACGAGCGGACCGTGCACGGCCTGATCGCCGCGGTGGAGGACCGGCACGAGACGGAGACCGCCCACCGCTCCTACCGGCTCCGGCTCGCGCCGCGGGCGTTCCGCGCGACGCTGGTGGAGCTCCAGCAGGTCTTCCTCGACGTCAGCGTGCCGGAGCTCATCCAGCAGAAGCTCGCGATGGTGGGGCTCGGGCCCGACGACGTGACGATGCGCCTCTACCGCGATCACCCCGCGCGGGAGATGATCGTCCAGTACAAGGAGACCGATCTGGCCTTCATCTCGCGGCTCGCCGAGCACCTCGGCATCTCCTTCTTCTTCGAGCACGAGTCCGGGCGCGACGTGATGGTGTTCACCGACGAGCAGGTGGGCTTTTCGCCGCTGCCGGGGGGCGACGCGGTGGTGTTCCGGCCGCGGGGCGAGCGGCGCGACGTGTTCGAGCTCAAGGAGCAGGCCATCGCCTTTCCCGCGACGTACGTCATGCAGGAATACAACTACCGGACGCCGAGGGTCGATCTCACGGCGACCCACGAGTCGGCGGCGGGCCTCGGGGGCGGCGTCGTCGAGTACGGCGCCCACCACAAGACGCCGGACGAGGGGCAGCAGCTGGCGCGGATCCGCGCGGAGGAGCGGGCCTCGGCGAGCCGCTACTTCGAGTGCCGGAGCGACGAGCTCCGGCTGCTCCCGGGGGCCGTCCTCGCGATCGAGGGCCACCCGCGGCTCGATGGGCAGCGGTTTCTGATCGTCGAGGTGGAGCACCGCGCGGTGCAGCCGGTGGCCATCGAGGGCGAGGGCGGGCGCGAGCAGGAGTACGTCAATCGCGCGCGGCTGGCGCGCGCCGAGCAGGCCTACCGCCCCCCGCGGGCGACGCCGCGGCCGAAGATCCACGGGGTGGTGTCGGCGCTCGTCGAGCCGCTCCCGGACGGAGAGATCGGCAAGACGTCGCCGATCGACGAGCAGGGGCGCTACAGGGTGCGCTTCCATTTCGACGCGGGGGATCCCGCCTCGCGCGCGTTTCCCTCGCGGCTCGTGCGGATGATCCAGCCGCACGCCGGGCCGAATTACGGCATCCATTTCCCGCTCAAGCCCGGGATCGAGGTGCTCCTGGTCTTCGTGGACGGAGACCCCGATCGGCCGATGATCGTGGGCGCCGCGCCCAACCCGATCACGCCGTCACCGGTGACCCGGGAGGTGAACCTGATGCACCGGATCGAGACGTCGACCGGCATCCTCATCGAGATGAGGGACTGCCCGCCGCGGAGCTGACGGCGCCTCCGCCCCCTGCGCGGCTGAGCGGCGCTCCCCGCACAGGAGACGGGCCCAGATCGGCGTTTTCGGCGCGCAGGCGCACGAAAGGGCGCTGAGCACCGAAAACGTCGAGGTGGGCCCGTCTCCGAAGCGGGGAGCGCCGCTCAGCGCTTGCGGCTGGCGCGGCTGCTCAGGCGGCTGATCGCGTCGCCGGCGGCCCAGGCGACGCGGGCGGCCGCGTTGAGGGAGCGGACCACCGCCTCGGGCACCTGCGCGATCAGCCGCTCGAGATCGACGGGGCCGTCGATCGACGGCAAGAGCTGCTCCATCAGCTCGGCGAACAGGTCGTACTTGCGCGACAGGTCGTCGAGCCGCGCGCGCATCGCGTCGGCCTCCGGGCCCTCGGCGTCGCCGAGCAGCGCGAGCGCGCGCCGCGCGAGCGCGCGCTTGTCCTGCACCACGCGGCGCAGGCGGCCGAGGTAGGCGCCGACGATGACGTCGGGGTACTTGCCGCGCAGCGCGAACGAGTCGTGCCGCGCCCCCGACTCCCGCCGGCGCTCGATGATCCCGGCCGCCTCGAGGCCGCGCAGGTTCGCGAAGATGTTGCTCTTGGAGCGGCCGAGCTCCTGGCTGAGCTCATCCATCGAGCGCGGCACATCCGCCAGGTAGAGGGCCGCGACAACCTGCCCCCCGAGCCGCGTGATGCCGGGGAACGAGGCGGCGATCTCGGCGCCGACCCCCTCGAGCAGCGCCTGCCGCGCGGCCGCGACCCGCTCGTCCGAGGCCCGCCCGTCGCCCCCCTCGCTCGCTGCGGGCGGCTGCGGCGGGTGCGCTGTCGACAACGTGGGCCTGCGGGCGGTCATGATGGGTGACTCACATAACGATCTTTCGGGAAAGCGCCAAGCGGCCAGCGCGCCCCGCGCCCCCGCCGCGCTCCTCCCTTCGCGCCCGGAACGCGCCCCCTGTACGCCCGGAGCGCGCTCGCAGCGCGCTCGCAGCGCGCTCGCAGCGCGTCTCCCTGCGCCGCTTTCCGGTGCCGCGCCGGAGCCCGCTCAGGAGTCGTCGGTGCAGAGGCCGGCGAAACCGCCGCGCGGCTGCCCCTTGTAGATCTCGACCGGGCACCCGCCCCAGCGCGAGACCATCTCGCCCACGTCGATGGCCAGGCTGCTCGACCAGTCCCGCGCCCCGTCGAAGCGGGCCCGGATGATCCCGTTCGGATCGATGATCCACGTCTCCGGGTAGAGCTGCGTGCCGTACTGGTCCAGCACGACCTTGGACTCGGGGTCGAAGAGCACCGGGAACGGCGGATCCCCGTTCAGGGCCACCTTGAGCGCGTCCCGCACGTCGTCCGGCCCCTCGTCGGTCGAGATCGTGAGGACGACGAAGTCCTTCCGCGACTGGGCGATCCGGCCGAGCTCCGCGAGCGCCGGCATCTCCTGCAGGCACGGCGCGCAGGTCTTGGTCCAGAAGTTCAAGAAGACCGTCTTGCCCCGGAACGACGACAGCCGGACCGGCTTGCCGTTCATGTCCGGCAGCTCGAAATCCGGCGCGAGCCGGTTGCGGCCGGCGTACGCGGGGCGCAGCGCGCACATGGCCTTGCAGCCGGTGCTGCGCTGGTCGTTCTGCGCCGCGTGCACGAAGCCGTACACGGCGACGGCCGCGACGAGGATGAAGAGGATCTGCGCGATGGTCGTCCACTTCACGGGAGTGGGCATAGCCTAGCGCGGCGCGGGGCGAAAGCGGGGCGAAGCGTCCCGGCGCCGCCGAAGATCACTCCTGTCGCTCCGGCCCGGCGAGCAGCCGCTCGAGCCGCCGCTCGTCGACGCGGTATTTCATGATCTTCCGCCCATCCAGCTCGACGACGGGGACCTCCCAGTCGTACAGCGCCCGCTTCTCCGGCCCGGCCTCGCGGTCCAGGTCGACCACGGCGAGCTCGAACGGGAGGCGGGCGCGCACGCGCTCGAGCGCCGCGTGGGCGTCCTCGCACAGGTGGCAGCGCTCGCGCGTGAACAGGGTCACCGTCTTCATCCGCTCCTCCGGGACGCGCGGCCCCTCCCTCACCCCGCCGCGAGCAGCGGCAGGCTCTTTTGACGCGGCGGCTCCGGGCGCTTGATCCTCTCGAACGCGCGCTCGTAATCGCGGAACGAGCCGCCCGCGTGCACCGCCTGCAGCACCGCGCGCCCCTCGGCCTCGCCGCCGGCGGCGAGCACCGCCTCGACCCACGCCCAGCGCGCGCTCGTGGCGCGCACGTCGGCGCGGCCGCGCAGCCCGCGGCGGAGCCGGTCGAGCCGCTTGTTCACGACGTCGATCCCCGCGAAGCGCGCGCCGTGGAGCGGCGTGTTGCGCTTCGGGCAGAAGGGCGCGATCCCGAGCGCGACCGGCACGATCCGGGAGAGCTCCGTGACGAACGCGACGCACTCGTCGACGTCGGCGTCGGTCTCGCCGGGGACGCCGACCATGAGGTACAGCTTGAGCCGGTTCATCCCGTGCTGCCGCGCGAGCTCGGCCGCCCGCTGGAGGTGCCTCGGCCGCGCGCGCCGCTCGAGCGTCTCCCGGACGCGCTCGCTCGTGCCATCCATCGCCGTCGTGAGCGTCTTGTAGCCCGCGAGCCGCAGCGCGCCGACGAACTCGTCGGTGAGCCGGTCCGGCCGGAGGCTGCTCAGCCCGACCTCGCAGCCCCGCTCGGCGAGCGTCCGGACCACCTCGACGATCTTCGGGTGATCGCTGACCGCGGCGCCGACAAGGCCGACGCGCCTCGCGTCCTCGGGGACGAGCCCGAGGAGGCGGTCCTTCGGGACGATGCGCATGCCGCCGTTGGTCGAGCGGCGCATCACGCAGTAGGTGCACCCGCGCGAGCAGCCCCGCTCCGCCTCGATGAGGAACATGTTCGAGAGCTCGGTCTCCTCGGCGCGGATCGGCGACCAGGCGGGCAGCAGCGCGTCGTCGCACTGGGCGACCGGGGGCATCTCCGCGCCGTGGCGCGCGGGGACGAAGACGTGGGGGACGCCCGCCAGCGCGTCGAGCGCCGCCTCGCGCGAGGGGGCGTCCCGCAGCAGGCGGAGCACCTCCACGGCCAGCGTGTCGGCCTCGCCCATGAGGATCGCGTCGGCGAACGGCGCGAGCGGCAGCGGGTTGGAGAACGTGAGCGGACCGCCCGCGAGGACGAACGGGTGGCGGCCGTCGCGCTCCTCCCGGAGCGCCGGCAGCCCGGCGAGCTCGAGCAGGCGGACGACCCCGGCGATCTCGAGCTCGTACGCCACCGAGAGCGCGATGACCGGAAAGTCGGAGAGGGGACGGAGCCCCTCGTACGTGACCGGAGCGCCCTCGGCGCCCACGCCCTCGTCGTCCGGCAGGAAGGCGCGCTCGCACGCCATGCCGGGCTCGGCCTGGATCAGCTTGTAGATCTGGAGAAAGCCGAGCGAGCTCATGCCAGCCCGGTACGGGGACGGGTAAGACAGCGCGACGCGGAAGGGCGCCTGCTTGTCGATACGACCGATCTCGCTCGCGAGCCGGCGGCGGATCGTGGTCGTCATCGCGCTACGAGACATCGCCGGAGCGTCCCTCAGGGGGCGTCCAGGCGCAAGGACACGGGCGGCGAACGGCGCCGTCCGGAGCCCGGGGCCGGGCTCGGCGGCCGGCCCGGGCGGGACCAGAGGACGCGCTCGCCGTCGGTCTCCCAGACCAGGGCGCCGCCGCGGTCCATGCGCGAGATCGCCACGCCCCGGGCCGACAGGCGGGAGAGCACCTCGGGGCTCGGGTGCCCGAAGCGGTTGCGGACGCCGCAGGACACGGCGGCGACCGAGGGGTCGACGGCCGCGAGGAGCGCCGCGCCGGTCGAGGTCCGGCTGCCGTGGTGCCCCACCTTGAGCAGATCGGCGCGGAGCGCGGCGCCGTGGCGCGAGACGAGCGCGTCCTCGGCCTCGTGCTCCGCGTCGCCCACGAGCAGCGCGGAGCGAGCCCCGTAGGTGATGCGCAGGACGAAGGAGTTGTCGTTGGCGCCCCGGTCGGGGTGGAGCTCGGGGCACGGCGCGAGCACCTCGATCGTCGCCCCCGAGAGCACCCGCGGCGTGCCGCACAGCGACGCGGGCCGCACGATGGGCACGCCGCGCCGGCGCAGGTCCGAGAGCAGCCTCGCGTAGACCGGGCCCGCGCCCTCGGCCTCGCCCTGGCCGGTGTCCCAGAGCTCGCCGACCTCCACGCCCTCGACCACGGCGGGCAGGCCGCCGAAGTGGTCCGGGTGCGGGTGCGACAGGACGATCGCGTCGAGGCGCGCGCGGCGGCGCGATCGCAGGAGCGGCCGGATGACGCGCGCCCCGGGATCGACCGGGCTGCCCACGAAGCCGCCCGCGTCGACGAGCATCGCGCCGCCCTCCGGCAGGTCGATGAGGATGGCGTCGCCCTGCCCCACGTCGAGGACGTTGACGCGCAGCACGCCGCGCGGCGCGCCAGCGCGCACGGCGACGACCTCGAGCGCGAGCCACGCGGCGGCGCCGGCCGCGAG
Organism: Sorangium sp. So ce834; assembly: GCF_051521425.1. Classification (NCBI taxonomy): domain Bacteria; kingdom Pseudomonadati; phylum Myxococcota; order Polyangiales; family Polyangiaceae; genus Sorangium; species Sorangium sp. So ce834. The sequence goes on along the minus strand of NZ_CP150351.1, from coordinate 12,826,016 downwards.
CGCGGCGAGCCGGCGGCCGCGGCGCTCCGCGGCCCACGCGAGCGCGATCGCGGCGGCGAGCGCGGCCAGCTGGGCGGGCGACGGCTCGGGCAGGCGCAGCACCACGCCGGTCTCCGCCGAGGCGCGGGCGACGGCGCGCACCGCGAGCAGCGCGCCCGACCCGACGAGCGCGCACCCGCGCTCGACCGGCGGCGCCCACGCGAGCACGGCGTGCGCGAGGCAGAACGGGAGCGCCGCCAGCTCGCCGATCGGCGCGGCCACCACGTTCGCCGCCACGCCGAGCAGCGGGAACGTCTCGCCGTTCATGAGCAGCAGCGGCGTACACCCGAACATGGCGGCGAGCGTCGTCGCCAGCGGCTCGAGGACCTTGCGCGCGAGCGCGCGCGGCGACGCGTCGAGCGGCGCGCGCTCCACGCAGCCGCCGCCGTCGCCGCCGCCCTCCCCTCGCCCGCCGGGGACGAGCAGCGCGGCGAGCGGCCGCTGCAGCCAGAGCAGCCCGGCGGTCGCCGCCGCGGAGAGGCCGAACGAGAGATCGCACGCGATCAGCGGATCGACGGCGGCGGCGCCCGCGAGCGACAGGGCGAAGTTGCGGACGCCCACCGGGCGGAGGCCCAGGAGCCGGGCGCCCATGGCGCAGCTGAGCATCGCCGCCGCGCGCATCGCCGATCCGCCGCCGCCGGCGAAGTCGGCGTAGAGCCACGCGGCCGGCACGCACAGCGCCGCGGTGATGCGGCCCGCGTCCCACCGGGCAGCGATCGGGCCGACGCGGACGAGGAGCGCGCGCAGGACCGCGGCGAAGCCCGCCACCGCGAGGATCAGGTGCGTCCCCGAGACCGCGAGCAGGTGGGCGAGGCCGCTCTCGCGGAAGGCGTCCTGGTCCTCGGGCGTGAGGTCGGTCTCGCCGAGCACGAGCGCGCGTCCGAGCGCGGCCGCGTCGGGGTGGAACGTGGCCTCGATGCGCGCCCGCACCGCGGCCCGCGCGCGGTCGACCGCCGCCCCGATCGAGCGCCCCTCCAGCGTCCGCCGCGCGTCGACGATCGTCCCGCTCGCGACGATCCCGCTCCGCGCGATCGCGGCGGTCGCGTCCCGGAGCCCCTCGTTGCGGAACAGGTGGATCGGCGCGAGGTCGACGACGACCTCGATCCGGTCGCCCCGCGCGAGATCCAGCGGCGCTCCGTAGAGGCGCGCCCGGAGCGGCCCCGGCAGCGCTCGCCCGCCGCACGCCCCGCCGGTGAGCTCCACGTCGACGCGCGCGCTCGGCGCCTCGCCGGCCTCGTCGGAGCGCCGCTGCGCCGTCCCGACCACGACCGGCGAGCCGACGACCGCGGCCGTCACCTCGCAGCGCGCCGGCGGATGCAGCAGATCGGCGGCGCCATCGTAGAGGCCGCTCGCTCCGTCGAGCAGCGCGCGGGCGCGGAGGCCGCTGACGGCGAGCGCGACCGCGGCGGCGGCGAGCGCCGCGCGGCCGGCCCGGCGGCGGAGCGCCGCCGCGGCGAGCGCCGCGCCGAGCGCGGTGGGGATCGGGGAGAGGGCGAGCGGGGCGCCCGCGGCGAGCGCGAGCCCGAAGAGCAGGACCGGATCGATCACGGCCGCACCGCCCCGCAACACCCGGGCCGCGCGCGTTTCCGCGGCTTTTCACGATGGATACGGCCGCCAGGTCCCTGGCGCCGCCATGGCGGATCCGGGGGACGTCGGTACCTTGAGGACCCTGCAAGAGCTCCGGGACGGTCTCTCGATGTAGTGCATGCAACGAGTCGAGTCGTTCAACGCGCGTGGCGCGCGTGCATGACCGCACATTCCCCTCTAGAATCATCGGCTCGGCGCGTCGCCTCACGGCTCGCACCTACATTGCAGTACTTGGAGGCTAGCGATGTCGTTTTGGTCGCCCAGAGTCACCTTGATTCTTGCCTTGGGACTCGCTGCTACGGCGTGCAGCTCGGCCCTGGAGGAGCTCCCCGATGAGACCGGAGAGGCGCGAGATGCCATCCAGGACGGTTATCTGGACGACGGCGACAGGGCCGTCGTGGGCATCTACAACGATGAGATCGGCGCGATCTGCACCGGCAGCCTGATCGCCCCGAACGTGGTGCTGACGGCCCGGCACTGCGTATCGGACATGGCCAATGAGCTGGACGGCCAGATCACCTGCCGGAGCACGAGGTTCACGGACACGCACCTGGCGCGGCGGATCTTCGTGACGACCGACGCGGAGATCGGCAGGTCCTCGCGCTACTACAGCGGCAGCGAGATCGTGCTGCTCCCCGGCACCGGGGCGGACAGATTCTGCGGCAACGACCAGGCGATCCTGATCCTGGACGAGCTGATCCCGGAGAGCGAAGCCGTGCCGCTCGTCCCGCGCGTCGACGTGCCCCTGGAGAGGGGCGAGGAGTACTACGCCATCGGCTTCGGCGCGACGAACGACCTGAGCACCGGCGCGGGCCTGCGGCGGCGCCGCGACAACCTCTTCATCGACTGCGTGGCCGACGGCTGCCCGGCGTCCGTGGTGAAGCCGACCGAGTGGGTCGGGGACACGGGCATCTGCGAGGGGGACTCGGGCGGCCCCAGCCTCGACCTGATGCACCGCGTGATCGGCGTGACCTCGCGCGGGGCCGAGGGCTGCGAGTATCCGATTTACGGCTATGTGTACGGCTGGGCGGAATGGATTAAGGAGGCGACCCTGCATGCCGCCGACGTCGGAGGTTACACGGCGCCCCGCTGGGCGACCGGCTTCCCCACCGATCCGATCTACTCGGCGGAGATCGGGGGCGCCTGCGAGCAGCCGGAGCAGTGCTCGACGAACGCGTGCCTCGACGGCTACTGCACCCGCCCCTGCACCGAGATCGCGACGTGCCCGAGCGGCTACAGCTGCAACGACGATCTCGGCTTCTGCGCGAAGCTCCCGGAGCCGCCGCCCGAGGACGACGTCGAAGCGGACGGGGAGGACGAGGCGCCTGCCGGGTCGTGCAGCATCCAGCCACGGCCTGACCCGACGAAGCCGGTCCCCTGGCTGCTCGGCGCGGCCGGCCTGGGCGCCGTGGCGAGCCTGCGGCGGCGCCGCAGCCGGGATCGGCTTGGCTGAAGGGCGGCGCTCATCGATGCCGCGCGCCGCGCTCCCGCACGGAGCCGCGCTCCCGCACGGAGCCGCGCTCCCGCGGCGGGCCGCGCTCGCGGCGCTCGCGGCGGTCGCGCTCGCGGCGTGCGGGCGCCGGGCCCCGGCGGCGCAGGGCGGAGCGCGCGTCGTCTCCCTCTCGCCCAGCACCACCGAGGCGGTCTGCGCGATCGGCGCCGGCGCGGCGCTCGTCGGCCGCTCCCGCCACTGCGACTACCCGCCCGAGGTGCTCCGCCTGCCCAGCGTCGGCGGCTACGCCGATCCGAGCATCGAGGCGATCATCGCGCTCTCGCCGACCCTCGTCGTCGGCGCCCGCGGCCCCGCGGGGCCGGCGCTGGAAGAGGCGCTCCGCGGGCACGGGATCGCGACGTGCTTCCCCGAGACCGAGTCGCTCGCCCAGATCGAGGAGATGCTCGCGGAGCTCGGCCGGCGGCTCGACGCGGCCCCCGGCGCCGAGCAGGCGATCGCCCGGATCCGCGCCCGCCGCCAGGAGGTCGAGCAGGCCGTGAAGGGGCGACCGCGCGTCCGGGTCGCCCTGCTGTTCGACACCTCGCCCATCTTCGCCGCGGGTCCCGGCAGCTTCGCCGATGAGCTCATCCGGCTCGCCGGCGGCGAGAACGCGATCGCCCGCGGCGGCGCCTATCCGTCGATCAGCGTCGAGCACCTGCTCGCGCTGGATCCCGACGTGCTGCTCGACGGCACGGCCGGCGTCGACGGCGCCGACGGCGTCGACCCGCCGCGCGCGCAAGGCGCCCCCAGGCTGGCGATGCTCCGGGACGCGCCCGGCTGGAGATCCCTGCGCGCCGTGCGCGAGGGGCGCGTGCGCCCGCTCCGCACCGACGTCGTGCTGCGCCCGGGGCCGCGCATCGGCGACGGGCTCGCCGCGGTCGCCCGGGCGCTCCACGGCGACGCGCTCTCGCTCTCCGACGCGGCGGCTGCCCCCGCCCCGGGCGGCGGCGGGGGCCTCGCTCCCCCTTCGCCGGCGGGGGCGCCGTGACCCGCGTCCGCGCCGACGCGCTGCTCGTCGCCCGCAAGCTCGCCGCCTCGCGCACCGAGGCGCAGGCGCTGATCATGGCCGGCAAGGTCACCTCCGGGCCGCGCCGCATCGACAAGCCGGGCACGCTGCTCCCGGAGGACGCCGAGGTCCACGTCGCGTCGGGCCCCCGGTTCGTCTCGCGCGGCGGTGACAAGCTCGAGCACGCGCTCGCCGCGTTCGCGGCGCAGCACGGCCTCGACGTCGCCGGGAAGACGTGCGTCGACGTGGGCGCCTCGACCGGCGGCTTCACCGACTGCCTGCTCCAGCGCGGCGCGGCGCGGGTGTTCGCGGTCGACGTCGGCTACGGCCAGCTCGCCAGCAAGCTCCGCGCCGATCCCCGCGTCGAGGTGCGCGATCGGGTCAACGCGCGCGAGCTCCGGCGCGAGGACTTCGACTGCCCCATCGATCTCGTGGTGGTCGACGCGTCCTTCATCAGCATCTCTCGGCTCATCGAGGCGATCGCCCGCCTGCTCCGCCCCTCCGGCGATCTCGTCGCGCTGATCAAGCCGCAGTTCGAGGCGGGCCGCGAGGCCGCCGCCCGCGGGCGCGGCGTCATCCGCGACGAGGCGACCCGCCTCGCGGCGATCGCCGAGGCGCGCCAGGCCATCGAGGCCGCGGGCTTCTCCGTGGTCGGGGAGGTCGACAGCGCGGTGCGCGGGCCGAAGGGGAACGTCGAGCACTTCGTCCACGCGCGCCGCGCCGGCTAGCCGCGCCGGCTGCGCTGCGCCGGCTGCCTGCAGCGGCCCCGCGGGGCGCGGCGCCCCGGCTGGTGGGCTGCGCGCTACGCGGCGCGCCGCGGCAGCCGGCCGCGTTAGCCCCGACGCCGCGCGGGCCGGCGGCGGGCTCGACCGGCGAAATCCATGGAGAATCGAACACTTAAGAGGGCCGGCGCCGAGCGCGTCGCGGCCAGAGATAGCTGACGTGCCGCGTAGACAATGGTAGACGCGATGAGTACACGCGCTCAGGGCCGCTGCGTGGGCGGCCATGGCCACCGGCGGGCGGACCCCCACGCGAGGCGGCCCGGCGACAGGGAGGACGACAGCATGCTCGGACGACGGGGTTTGGTGAGGATGATCGCCGGGGCGCTCGCGCTGAGCGCGATGGCGCTCGGGTGCGGCAAGAAGAGCGAGGGCTCGGGCGGCGACCCGGCCAAGCACGCCAAGGACGACCCCGAGTGGAAGGTCGGCGCCTACTTCAGCCTCTCGGGCGAAGAGACGGCGTTCGGCGTCGACTCGAAGGAGGGCGTCGACCTCGCCATCGACGAGATCAACAAAGCGGGCGGGGTCAAGGGCAAGCCGATCAACGTCCTCTACGAGGACAACAAGTCGAAGCCCGAGGAGGCGACCAACAAGGTCCTGCAGCTGATCGACCGGGATCACGTGCTCGCCCTCCTCGGCGAGGTCGCCTCGTCCCGGTCGCGCGCGGGCGGCATCGTCGCGAACAAGAAGAAGGTGCCGATGATCTCGCCGTCGTCCACGAACCCGGACGTGACGAAGGTCGGCCCCTTCGTGTTCCGCGCCTGCTTCACGGACGACGTGCAGGGCCAGATGGGCGCGAAGTTCATCGTGAACACGCTCGGCAAGAAGAAGGTCGGCCTCCTCTTCGCCTCCGACGATCTCTACTCCTCGGGCCTCGCCAACGAGTTCCGCGCCGAGATGAAGCGCCTCGGCGGGGAGATCGTCATGGAGAAGAGCTTCCTCAAGAAGGAGACCAATTTCACGACGTACATCAACGAGCTCAAGTCGGCGAGCCCGGAGATGATCTACGCGCCGATCTATTACACCTCGATGGCCCCGATCGCGCGGCAGGCGAAGGCCGCGGGCGTGCCGGGCAGCATGTTCGTCGGCACCGACGGGTGGGACGCGAACGAGCTCTTGCGCGACGCCGCGGAGGAGCTCGACGGCGCGTACTTCACGAACCACTACGCGCCGGACGTCCCCTGGCCCAACTCGCAGGCGTTCGTGAAGAAGTACCAGGAGCGGTACAAGCGCACGCCGTCGAGCATGGCCGCCCAGGCCTACGACGCGGCCAGGCTGCTCGCCGACGCGATGGGCCGCGCCAAGGAGATGACGCCGGACGACATCCGCCAGGCCATCCAGGACACCAAGGGGTTCCAGGGCGCGACGGGGGTCATCACCATCGATGAGAACCGCAACGCCGACAAGCCGGTCGTGATTGTCCGGATCAAGGACAAGCAGTTTACCTACTACGCGACGGTCAACGAGAAGGCCGCGAAGCAGTAGTGGTCGTGCCGCGCGCGCGGGCTCCGCCCCGCGCGCGTGGTGAAGGGGTCTCCATGGAGAAGATCGTGAATGCCCTGATCACGGGGCTCGCCCAGGGGTCGATGATCGCCCTCGTCGCCCTCGGCTACACGATGGTTTACGGCATCCTCAAGCTCATCAACTTCGCTCATAGCGAGGTGTTCATGATGGGCGCCTTCGCCGGGCTGTTCGGGATCGCGGCGTTCGGAGGCCAGGACGCGCCGCTGTTCGCGGGCGTGGCCGGCACCCTCTGCGCGATGGCGTTCGCGGGCGTGCTCGGGGTCCTGGTCGAGCGGGTGGCGTACGCGCCGCTGCGATCCCGGGGGCGCGGCCTCGCCAACACCCGGATCACGCCGCTGGTCACGGCGCTCGGGATGAGCGTCCTCCTCCAGAACCTGGCGCAGCTCCTCTTCACCGCGCGCTACCGCGGCTATCCGCAGCTCTTGCCGATCGAGCACACGCGCAAGGTGATCTTCATCACCTCGATCGTCGTGATGATCGGCCTGGAGCTGCTCGTGCGGCGCACCTGGACGGGCAAGGCGATGCGCGCGCTCAGCGTGAACGTCGAGGCCGCCCGGCTGATGGGCATCCGCACGAACCGCATCATCGCGCTGACCTTCGTCACGGGCTCGATGCTCGCGGCGGTGGGCGCGGTGCTCTACTGCCTGGATCAGTCGCAGGTGTATCCCACGATGGGCGTGGTGATCGGCAACCGGGCCTTCGTGGCGGCGGTCATCGGCGGCATCGGCAACATCACGGGCGCGATGCTCGGGGGCATGCTGATCGGGGTCATCGGCGAGATGACGAAGCTCACGCCCTACTCGGGCTTGCAGGACGTCCTCGTGTTCGCGGTGCTGATCGGGGTGCTCCTCGTGAAGCCGACGGGGCTGCTCGGCACGACGAGAACCGAGAAGGTGTAGCGCTCGGCGAGACGGCGCCGTCGCGCCCGGCCGACGCGCCGCCGTGGCGCGCCGGCCGACAACGCCGCGCGCCGCTGCGGTATGCTCGGCGCATGCGACGCCTCGCTCTCGTCGTGCCGCTCGCGCTGCTCGCGGCGTGCACCGCGGCGCCCCCGGCCAACTGGGCCCGCGGCGGCGCGCTGCTCGACATCCCGCGCGCGCGCTGGGTGCACGGAAACCTCGCGGTCGACGTCCTGCCCGACGGCAAGATCCTCGTGAACGGCGAGCACCAGCTCAACGTGGATCGCGGCGGGCGGGTGTTCGGCCTGGAGGCCGAGCCGCTGGCGTTGCTCGAGCCGGACGGCCGGGTCATCGGCCCGAACGACGACCCGCTGGGCCAGATCGGCGTGCTGCACGCGTCGCTGCCGGGCGAGGCGAGCGCGTGGCTCACGGTCGCCCAGAGCGGCGCGGTGATCCGCTACGTCGAGGAGGGCGAGCGGGAGCCGTTCGGCGTCTGGCTGGGGTGCGGCGTGACGCCGCGCGCGCACCAGACCTGCACGCTGATCACGCACCTGCTCGGGCTGCGCATCCGCAAGCTGGAGCGGCAGACCACGACCGAGCCGGTGGGGCTGGGGTTCGGGAGCGGGCTCGGGCTCGGGTTCGGGGCGGGGACGCCGTTTCCCTGATCCCGCTCGGACATCGGCTCTCCGTGCGCCGCGCGGCGGCTCCGAGGGCCTATCGCGGGTCAGGGGATCAGGGGCGGCGTCGGATCAACGAGCTCGCGATCTCACTTCAACAACCACCCAAACAGCATTCGTTTGGTGGTGTCGCGGGCGACCGTCGCGAGCGAGTCGACCAGCGGGATCTCCTTCGGGCACACCTCGACGCAGTTCTGCGATTTGCCGCAATCGGTGATCCCGCCCTCGCCCATCACCGACTCCAGGCGCTCGCCCGCGTGCATCGCCCCGGAAGGGTGCATGTTGTAGAGCCGCACCAGGTTGATCGCGAAGGCGCCGACGAACTTCGTCCCATCATTGTACTGCGGGCACGCCTCGACGCAGCAGCCGCACGTCATGCAGCGGGAGAGCGGATACCGCTCCTCCTGCCGCTCCGGCGACTCGCGCGGACCCGGGCCGAGCTCGTGCGTGCCGTCGATGTCGATCCACGCGCGGACCCGCTTCATGTCCTCGAACATCCGGCTCCGGTCCACGAGCAGGTCGCGCACCAGCGGGAACTTGGACATCGGCTCCAGCGTGATCACCTCGCCCTTCGGCGCGATCTGATCGACGAGCGCCGAGCAGGCCTGTCGGACCCGGCCGTTGATCACCATCGTGCACGAGCCGCACACCTCCTCCAGGCACACCGCCTCCCAGACGACCGGCGCCACCTCCTTGCCGTCCACGGTCCGCGGATCCCGCTGGATCTGCTGGAGCGCGCTGATGACGTTCATCTGCGGCAGGTACGGGACCTTGAACTCCTCCCAGCGCCGCGTCTCCGGACGATCCGCGGTGTCCTGCCGCCGCACGCGCAGGTGCACCAGCCGGCCCTCGCCCCGCGCCTCGGCCGGCGCCGCCGCCCCGTTCGCCTTGTCTCCGCTCGCCTTGGCCATCCTACACGCTCTTCTGCGACAGCTTCCCCGTCGCCTGCGCGCTCGCCGCGCCCGCCTGCTCGTACTTGCGCTCCCGCGGCGCCACCAGCGACGTGTCCACCGCGTCGGTCACGTGGATCGACTGGCCGGCGCACGCGTAGTCGAACGCGCGGATGAACCTCACGGCGCCCTTCTCCTCGTGGCGCGCCAGCGTCGTGCGCTGCCACTCGGCGTCGTTCCGCGCCGGGAACTCCGGCTTGTAGTGCGCCCCGCGCGACTCGTCGCGGTTCCTCGCCCCCTGCGCAATGACCCGCGCGAGCACCAGCATGTTCTCGAGGTGCCGCACGAACTGCGCCCCCTGGTTCACCCGCGGGGCCGTGTCCGTGCTCTTGATCCGCCCCGCCCGCTCCTCGAGCTCGCCGAGCTTCTCGAGCACCCGGTCGAGCGTGGCGTTGTCGCGCTCGATCGTGCAGTCGCGCAGCATCGTCTCGCCGAGCTCCTGGTGCAGCCGGTACGCGTTCTCCGGCTGCTTCGCGTCCTGGTTCTGCGTCAGGATGCGCTGGTAGTCGGCCTCGGCGCGCTTCTCGGCCTTGTCGAAGATCGAGCGCGGCAGGTCCAGGGCGCTCCGCTTGATGCTCTTCTGATACGTCGCGACCGCAGGACCGCACACCATGCCGCCGTAGATGCACGAGAGCAGCGAGTTGGCGCCGAGCCGGTTGGCCCCGTGGTACTGGTATTCCACCTCGCCCACCGCGTAGAGGCCCGGGATGCTCGTCGCGTGGTTGCGCGGCGACCCCGCCTTGAGCGATCCCCGCGCGTCCGCCTCGTAGTCGACCCACAGGCCGCCCATCGAGTAATGGACCGCCGGGAAGACCTTCATCGGGTTCTTGTACGGGTCGGTGCCCGCGAACTTCTCGTAGATCTCGAGGATGCCCGCGAGCTTCGCCCGGAGGAACTTCTCGTCCTTGTGGGTCAGGTCGAGGTAGACCTCGTTCTCGTTCCGGCCCGTCGCGGCGCTCCAGATGCCGCGCCCCTCGTGGAAGCACGTCCGGAAGATCGCGCGCGACGCGATGTCCCGCGGGACGAGGTTGCCGTAGCCGGGGTACATCCGCTCGAGGAAGTAGTCGCGCTCCCTCTCGGGGATGTCCCGCGCGCTCCGCGTCTCGCCCTTGTCCTTCGGCACCCAGACGCGGCCGCCCTCGCCGCGCGCGCTCTCCGAGATGAGCCGCAGCTTGTCCGCGCCCGGGATCGCCGTCGGGTGCACCTGGATGAACTCGCCGTTCGCGTACACCGCGCCCTGCTGGTAGACCGCCGACGCGGCCGTCCCCGTGCAGATGACGCTCAGCGTGGAGCGGCCGAAGACGATGCCGCAGCCGCCCGTCGCGAGCACGACCGCGTCGCCGGTGAACGCGCGGATCTGCATCGTCTTCAGGTCCTGCGCGACGCAGCCGACGCACGTGCCGGAGTCGTCGAGGATCGCCTCGATGAAGTCCCAGAACTCGTGCTTCCGGACCATCTTCTCGCCCGGGATCGCCACGCCGTGCTCGTCGGTCACGTCGGCGAGCTCGAACCGCCGCACCTGCTCGTCGAGCGCGTAGAGCAGCTGCTGCCCCGTCGTCGCGCCCGCGAACGCCGTGCGGTGGTACAGCGTGCCGCCGAACCGGCGGAAGTCGAGCAGGCCCTCGGGCGTCCGGTTGAACGGCACGCCCATGCGATCGAGCATGTACACGATGCCGGGCGCGGCCTCGGCCATCCCCTTGATCGGCGGCTGGTTCGCGAGGAAATCGCCGCCGTAGGCGGTCTCCTCGAGGTGCACCTGGGGGCTGTCCCCCTCGCCCTTCGTGTTCACCGAGGCGTTGATGCCGCCCTGCGCGCACACCGAGTGCGAGCGCTTCACCGGCACGAGGGAGATCAGGTCGACCGGGACCTTCGCCTCGCACAGCTTGATCACCGTCATCAGGCCGGCGAGGCCGCCCCCGACGACGATCACGCGCCGAACCTTCCCCCCCTCGCTCCTCGTCGTGCTCTTCGCGGCCATGTTCGATCCCGATGCTCCCGCGCCGCTCCCACCCGGGCGCGGCCGATACGATGGTCAGTGCGAGGCCGGCGCGGCCAGCGCGGCGCGCCCGGGCCCGGCGGCGATCTCCGCGCACGTGCGCGCGCCCTCCGCGGCCGGGCTCGGCGTGCCGGGGAACGGCGCGCCGGTCGCGAAGTAGATCACGGTGTTGGCGCCGAGCACGAAGACCGCGAGGCCGACCGCGCCGAAGACCACCGCGGCCATCCGCTGCGCCCGGCGCGACACGGTGACCCCCCACGAGAAGCAGAAGCCCCAGAGGCCGTTGGCGAAGTGGAACACGCTCGCCGCGATGCCGAAGATGTAGACGAGCGCGATCACCGGGACGCCGCCCACGGTCGACGCCATGTCGGCGCACAGCCGCGGGTAGAACTCCTCGGGCGCCATCCGGCCCAGCCACTTCTGCGCCCAGTACTGCCAGAGGTGGAACGCGATGAACGCGAACGCGAGCACCCCCGTGACCCGCTGCATCGTGTACATCCAGTTGCGCGAGAACGTGTAGCTGCCGACGTTCGGCTTGCCCTCGAGCACCAGCTTGACCCCGTAGAGGGCGTGGAACGCGAGCGGCAGCACGACGAGCCCGATCTCGAGCACCGGCAGGTACGGCATGTGCGAGATCTCGGAGACCGCCGCGTCGAACCGCTCCTGCCCCTGGAGCGCCTTCGCGTTCGTCCAGAAGTGGAAGAGCAGGAAACCGCCCACGGGGAGGGCGCCGGTGAGAGAATGCAGCTTGCGCAGGAGAAAGGACCGGCGGCTCTTGTGGAAGAGCGATCTCGCGGGGGTTGCCTCGGACACGCTGACCTCGATGGAAGGCGGGCGCGGCGGGTGTATGGGATGCCCCGGGTGACGTCAAGGTGAACGCAGTCGACAATTCTGGCCGGTTTTCCGCTGCCTTCGGCGCGTCGACCGGCGGCGCGCCCGGGCGGCGCGCCGCGCGGCGACGGCGGCGGCTCCTCGCCGGTGTGCCGGCGATCGCTGGCGCGGCGCTGATCGCGCTCGGCGCGGCGATCGCCGGCGCCGGCTGCGGCGCGCAGGACGGCGCCGAGGCGGTGAGCCCGGCGCTCGGCGGGTCGCCCGAGGCCCAGGCCGAGCTGCGCCGCATCCTCTCGCGCTTCGCGAGCGGCGCGCGCGCCGAGCGCATCGCGCTCGAGCCGGAGCTGCTCGCCTTCCGCGGCCGCCACGCGGGCGACGGCCTCGCGCGCCTCGCGACCGCCCACCTCGCGTGGATCGCGCTGGAGCGAGGCGACCTCCGCCGCGCCGAGGCGCTCGCGGCCGAGGTCGAAGCCGAGGGGCCGGGCGCGACCGGGGACCTCGCGCGCGTGCTCCGCGGCGCGGCGCTCCGGCGCGACGGCAAGCCGAAGCCGGCCTTCGGGGTGCTGCGCCCGCTGGTGAGCAAGGTCATCGACGCGTACGTCCGCTCGCTCCTCAACGAGGAGGTCACGACCGCCGCGATGGAGGCGGGCGCGTGGACGCAGGCGATCGAGCTGATGGGCGTGTGGCTGCGCGAGGCGGACGACGACGACCGCGCCGCGATCCGGGCGCAGATCGGGGCGCTCCTGCGCAAGGTGCCGCTCGCCCACCTCGTCGCCGCGATGCGCGCCGGCGAGGCGGCCGGCGAGGTCGTGGACCCGCAGGTCGACCTGCGCTCGCTGGTCGCCGAGCGCCTCGCGATCGTCGCCCGCGAGCGGCGCGACGTGGCGCTCGCGAAGGAGCTGCTCGACCGGGCCGGCGCGCTGCTCGGCAACCAGGGCGACGCGATCTCGGAGCTCGCGGCCGGCGCGGGGACGGCGCGCGTCGAGCCGCCCACGGTGGGCCTCCTCTTGTCGACGCGCACGTCCGAGTCGCGCCGGCGGGGCGTCGAGATGGCGGCCGGCGTGGCGCACGGGCTCGGGCTGCTGAGGCCCGGGTCGGACGCGCGGCTCGTGAGCCGCGACGACGGCGGCCAGGGCAGCGTCGACGAGGCGCTGAGCAGCCTCACCGCCGAGGGCGCCGCGGTGCTGATCGCCGGCTCCGATCGCGAGCAGGCGACCGCGGTGGCGAAGTTCGCGCGGGCGAACGCGATCCCGGTGCTGCTCGTCCACCCGCCGGAGCCGGCGGCGCTCGACGGCGCGTTCGTGTTCGTCGTGGGCGAGGAGCCCGCGCGGGGCGTCGAGGTGCTGGCCGCCGCGCTCGCGGAGCGGGGCGCGAGGCCGGTGGCGCTCGTGGGCGGCGCCGCCGGCGCGCCGGCCCCGGCGCTGGCCGAGCGCGGCGTCGCGCTCGCGCTCCCGTGCGACGCGGCCTTCGATCCGCGCGCCCTCCGGCCGCCGGCGGTCCGGGGGATCATCCTGGCCGGGGACGCGCCGTGCGCGGAGCAAGCGATCCGCGCCGCGCCGCGCGCGGTGACGCTCGCGCTCGGCTTCGAGACGGCCGTGCCGCCGCCGCCCGGATCGCTCGTCGCGACGGCGGGGCTCTTCCCGCTCGTCGCGGCGCCCGCGGGCGCGCAGCGTCCGCCGGGCGCTGGCGACGCGAGCGCGCCCGCGGGCGCGCCGGGCGCGAGCGCCGCGCTCGCGGTGTGGCTCGCCACCCACCCGTCGCCGCCGAGCTTCTGGGCGGCGCTCGGGCGCGACGCCGGCGTCCTCGCCTGGGCCGGCGTGCAGCGGCTGCCGAAGACGGGCACCGAGGACCCGGCCGAGGTGAAGGCGCGGCGCCTCGCGGCGGCGAGCGCCCTGAGCAGCGCGACGGTGGAGCTCTGGACGACGTCGGCGACCGGCTTCGGCGGAAAGCGCGTGCTGCCGAGGGTGGTCGGCTACCGCGAGATCGAGAAGGCGCGATGAGCGGGGCGAGCCGCCGGACGAGCGCGCGGCCGCCGCGCGGGGCCGCGCGCCTGGCCGGCGCCTGGCCGGCGCCTGGTCGCCGCGCGTGGCGGCCCGCCTCGCCGGCGCCTTGCCGCCGTGCGGGCCGCGTGCGTGGCGTGGAGAGCGTGCCGCCGCGTCGTCCCGGGGCTGCTCCGGCGCCGCGGGGGGCGTAGCATGCGCCGCATGATCCGCCGAGCCCTCTCCTGTGCCGCCGCCGCCGCGCTGACGGCGATCGCCCCGGCCGCGCTCGCCGATCGCGTGGCGGTGCTCCCCGCGCGCGGCGGCACCGACGAGGCCGCCCGGAGCGCCGCGCAGGCCGAGGTCGCGGCCGGGCTCGCCGCCCTCGGCCACACCGCGGTGCCGGACGGCGCGGTCGCGGCCGCGCTCAAGGGCGTGGCCGACGGCGTCGCCGACACCACGGACGAGTACCGCGCCGTGAGCGCGCAAACGGGCGCGGACTGGGTCCTGAGCGGCACCGTCGAGCCGGCGGTCACGACCGCCAGGGTCGAGCTCACCGCGTACCTCGCCTCGACCGGCCGGGTCGAGTCGGTCGCGCGGGAGGTCGACCGGGACCGGTCGGCCCAGCAGACGCAGGAGATGCTTGCGGTGCTCCTCCGCCCCGAGGGCGTCGGCGTCGGCGAGCTCCCCTGGGAGCGCCCCGCGGGCGCCGCGCCGCCGCCCGCGCCCTCGTCCGCCGGCGCCACGGTGCTGCCGCCGGTGCCTGCGCCGCCGCCGGCGCCGCCCGCGGACGAGGTGCAGATGGCGTACCCGCTCGGGCCCGAGCGGGTCTGGCCTGCGTACTCGGGCGGGCGCCGCTTCGCCCTGTCCGCGTCGCTCGGGGCCGCCGTCGCGGCGGCGCGCCTCCCGGGCGCGAGCGGCAGCGCGGCCTCGCTGGTCGGGGCGGCGCGCGCGGCCTACGCGGTCGGCGATCGCGGGCTCGAGCTGTTCGCCGGCGGCGGCGGCAACCTGGTCGGGCCGTTCGCCGGCTGGATCGAGGGCGGCGCGCGCCTGATGCTGACGCCCAGCCGGACGCCCGAGGGCGGCGCGTGGCGCGCCTTCCCGCTCCACGTCGGCCCCGCGCTCCACGCCGGCGCGTTCTTCCGGTCGGGCGCGGGCGCCGTGGGCCCGGGCGGCGCGACGTACCGCGGCGACCTCGAGGTGCACCCGCTGATCGGGGCGTCGCTCGACGTCGCGCTCGCGTTGAGCCCCTCGGTGCAGCTCGAGGCGCAGCTCGGCAACCTCCGGTGGGTTCCCACGGGGGACGGCTCCCTGCTCCTGCTCGGCGCGACGCTCGGCGCGGGGGCGCGGTTCTGACGCATGCGCGTCGAGCTGCCGAGCCGCCGCAGCACCATCCGCCTCGCGCGCGCGCTCGCCGACCGCCTCGCGGGCGGCGATCTGGTGGTCCTCGCCGGCGACCTCGGCGCCGGGAAGACGTTCTTCGCCCGCGCCCTGTGCCGGGCGCTCGGCGTGCCGCCGGAGCTGCCGATCACGAGCCCGACGTTCACGCTGGTCCACGAGCACGAGGGCCGCGTCCCGATCGCGCACGCCGACGCCTACCGCCTCGGCGGCGCCTCCCCTGCGGAGGGCGCGCCCAGCGGCGCGGCCGCGGAGCTCGCTCAGCTCGGGCTGCGCGAGCGCCGCGCGGAGGGGGCGCTCGTCATCGTGGAGTGGGGCGAGCCGTTCGTGGAGGCGCTCGGCGGCGACGCGCTCCTGATCCACCTCGCCGCGCCCGAGGACGCCGCGGCGCCCGGCCGCGCCGCCGACATCCGGGCGACCGGCGCGCGGAGCGGCGAGGTGCTCGCGGCGCTCGAGGCCGCGCTGCGACGCTCCGTCGGATCGCGAGGATCCGGCCCGAGCGCTGCGTGAGGGGCGCCGAGCGGCCGGAGGCTGGAGGGAGCGGGCGGCGGCCGCTGTATCCCCGGGCGAGCTCGACGGGCGGCGCGCCGGCGCGAGCGGCGCTACGCAGCGCGGGCGAGCGGGCGCACCGGGTCAACGCGAGCCCGACCCCGTGCGCGGCGGCGTTGCGTGATACAAGAGCGCACGGTGAAGGAAGGCGCTGAGACCAGCCGGAGCGAGCTGCTCACCAAGGCGCTGGAGCCGGCCCTCGCGTTCTTCGACAACATCGGCAACATCGTCACGCTGACGTTCCAGACGCTCGTCTGGCTCGTGCGCCCGCCGTTTCGCCCCGCGCAGTTCCTGGCGGCGATGGACTTCATGGGCGCGCAGTCGGTCTTCATCGTCGGCCTGACCGGCGTCTTCAGCGGCATGGTCGTGACGCTGCAGACGTCCTACGCGCTGCGCGCGTTCAGCGCCGAGGGCCGCGTCGGCGGCCTCGTCGCGGTCTCGCTGGCCCGCGAGCTCGCGCCGGTCTTCTCGGCGATCATGGTCACCGCCCGCGCCGGCAGCGCCATGGCCGCCGAGCTCGGCAACATGCGCGTCACCGAGCAGATCGACGCGATCGCGACGATGGGCGTGAGCCCCGTGCAGTACCTGCTCTCGCCCCGCCTCTTCGCCGCGACGGTGATGCTCCCGCTCCTGTGCATCCTCTACACGAGCGTCGGCATGTGCGGCTCGTACCTCGTCGCCGTGCTCTGGCTCGGCGGCGACGAGGGCGCGTTCTTCCAGAGCATCCGCGACTTCGCCTTGCCCAAGGACATCTCGATGGGGCTCATCAAGGCGTGCGTCTTCGGCTTCATCGTCTCGTCGATCTCGTGCCGCCACGGCTTCTTCGCCTCGGGCGGCGCGCGCGGCGTCGGCGTCGCGACCACGCGCGCCGTCGTCGAGAGCTGCGTCACCGTGCTCGTCACGAACTACATCCTGACGCAGCTGCTGCTCGACATGTGAGCCGCGCGGCCCGCCCCTCCCTCACCGCGCGCTGCGCGCTCGGGGAGAGGACCCCGCTACGCTCGCCGAGCCCGGCGAGTCGATCGACGACACCGAGGCGACCGAGCCGGAGCAATCTGGCACACCGACAAGGGCTTCCGGCGCGCATCCGAGACCTTCCGGCGCGCTCCGGAAGCTTCCGTCGCCGAAACGAAGCCTTCCGGCGCGTTCGTGAGCACGACATTTCGCGCACTTGGGAGTGCCGGCCCTGCTCGCGGCGCCGTCCGGCATTCGCCGGAGCACCAATTTCCGGCGAATTTCGCGTCCCGCCCCGCGTCGGAAGCCTCCGGCCCGCGACGGAAGCCTTCGTTCCCGTGACGGAAGCCTTCGTTCCCGTGACGGAAGCCTTCGTTCCCGTGACGGAAGCCTTCGTTCCCGTGACGTTGCCTCTCCCGTGTCCACCGTAGGCCCCCGGCGAGGGTGTTCTCGGCGCGGGGCAGGGGGGTGGGGATGGGCCGATGTTTGAGCCCGAGATGTGAGCCATCCGGCTTGCCGGATGGCTCACATCTCGGGCGAGTCCGGCGGGGCCCCACCCCCCTGCCCCGCGCCGAGAACACCCTCGCCGGGGGCCGGGCCTACCGCAGCGTGCTCGGCGGATCAGGCTCCCGCAGCGCGATCAGCGCCGGCGAGAGCTGCACCGGGTACCGCGCCGGCGCCCGCAGGTGCGCCACCGCGTGCGGCAGCAGCTGCCGCGCCGCGATCGAGCGCTCGCGCCCCGCGCTCGGCGGCTCGGGCGCCTCCAGGGCGTGCCCGCCGCGCATCACCGCGCGCGCGAGCGGCGCGAGCCGCGCGGCCCCGAGCGAGCGCGGCGCCAGCATCCGCTCGTGCGCCAGGTGGATCACGTCGCAGGCCGCGCGCCCCGCCTCGTCGTAGTAGCGCGCCACCATCTTGCGCCCCGCGATCACGTCGCCGCGATCGCTCGTCCCCTGCCGCAGCGCCCACGCGCCCGCCTCCTCGAGCGCCACGAGCTCGTACCGCGCCGCGGGCGGCGCGCCCTCGGGCTCCGCGAGCCCCGTCGCGATCCAGCCGCCGGCCGTCGTCCCCACGCGCCGCGCCTCGAGGAGCAGCGCCTCCTCCTCGCGGCCCCCGAGGTCGACCATCCGATCGGCGTACCAGGGCCAGCTGCCTTCGAGCGGCGACGGCGGCGGCGCGAGCTCGCCGAGCTCGATCCCCGCCTCGCCGCGGAACGGGATCCCGAGCGCCGTGGCCGCGAGCGCGCTCGTCGTCGCCGCCGCCCCGCCCACGTGCGCCGCGCGGGCGAGCGCCAGCGCCTCCTCGGCGAACGGCACCCGCGCCGACGACCCGTCGACGATCGCGCCGCCGTCCGCCGCGATGTGGAGCCGCGCCGCCCGCGTCGCCGCGGCCGTGCCCCGGCGGAGCGCCGGCACGAGCAGCGCGCCCGCGAGGAGCGCCTCGATGAACGGCCCCTCCACCGTGACGACCGGCGTGCCCGGGAAGGCGATCGTCCCGTCGGGCATCGCGTCGATGTCGACCGAGATCGGCGCGCCGGCGAGCCGCTCCACGAGCGCGTCGCTCAGGCCGCAGGCCGCGCGCGCCGCGAAGACCGCCCCCGCGTCGAGGCGCGCGTCGTCCACCGCGAGCGCGTCGAGCGCCGCCTCGACGCCCGCGACCACGAGGAAGCCCGTGTGGGGCGGCATCGCCGTGAAGGCGAGCTCGAAGCTCGCGCGCCGGTCGGCGACCCCCGCGTGGAGCAGGCGATCGGCGTCGAGCAGCGCGCGTCCGTCGGTGAGCAGCGGGCTCGCTCGCAGCATGGCCGCCGGCATCGGCGTCGCTCAGAGCCGCGCGGCCAGCGTCCGGGTGCCGGCGACCGTCGAGGCCTCGTCGAAGAGGAACGGCAGGATCACGGTCGGCAGGTCGAGCTCGCGGCGCAGGCGGGCCAGGCTCTCGTGCTGCACCGACTCGCGCATCGCCCGCCGCGCGCCGGCCACGACGGCGCTCTCGGCGGTGTGCGCCGCGCGCGCCGGCGCCTCGATGTCGAGCCGCCCCGGATCGCCGAGGAGCGCCCGCCGCTCCTCGGGCGAGAACAGCGGCGGCAGCACGCCGTTGATGATCAGCCGGTGGACCGGCAGGCCGAGCTCGCCCCGCACCTCCGCCACGAGCTCGACGGTCTCGGTGGCCGGCATCTCCTCCGGGAGCGTCACCACGACGACCCCGCTCCGCGCGGGGTCCCTGAACATCGCCCACGCCGCCTCGGCGTCCCGGCGCAGGATGCCCGGCGGCGCCACGTCGAGGATCACCTTGGGCACGCGCAGCATGTCCACGCCGTGCCCGGTCGCGGGCGCGTCGAGCAGGACCACGTCGAAGCGGTGGGAGCCGTCCGGGAGCAGCTCGGTCGTGTGGAACCAGGCCTTGCCGAGCATCGCCCACTCGAACAGCCCCGGCACCGCGCGGAAGAAGGTGCGCGTGTACTTGTTGTCGAACACGAGATCGGCGGCGGCGCGCACCTTGAGGACCATCTCGCCGTACTCCCTGAGGGCCTTGTCCGGCGAGATGTTCACGGCCCACACGCGCTCGGCCACGTGGGTGACCTCCTGGCCGATCGGCTTCGTGCCGAGGATGGCCGAGAGCCGCTCCTTCGTGTTGCACATCGCGACGAGGACGCGCTTGCCGCGGGCGGCGAAGGCGAGGGCGAGCGCGCCGGAGATCGTCGTCTTCCCGACGCCTCCCTTGCCGGTCACGAACAGGAAGCGCCGGCCCTCGAGCTCCGGCAGATCCTGGCCGAGCCCGCCCGCTTCTGAGGCTAGATGGGCGCTGGTCATTTCCGCGGCAGCGGAGTTAGGCGCAAGCTCAGGCGAAGGCAACCCGGATCAAGGAAGCGGCCTCTGCTATGCATCGCGTATGCGCATCACCGAGCGACACCTCGAACCGCTGAACCGACGCTTCCAGGGCGCGTCGCCCGTCGAGCTCCTGAGCTTCGTCCGCGAGACCTTCGGCCCCCGCGCGGCCATCATGAGCAGCATGCAGCGGGCCGGGACCGCGCTGTGCCACGTGGCCGATCGGGCCGGGCTCTCCTTCGACGTCCTCTTCGTCGACACCGGCGTGCTCCACGCCGAGACGCTCGCCACGCGCGACGAGCTCGCGCGCACCCACCCGAACCTGCGCGTCGTCACGCTCTCGCCCGAGCGCACCTTCGCGCAGCAGACGCGCGACGAGGGGCTGCTCTACCTCTCGAAGGAGGGCCAGGAGCGGTGCTGCGACCTCCGCAAGTCGGCCCCGCTCCACGCCATCCGGGGCCGCTACGACGCGCTCGTCGCCGCGCTCCGCCGGGGCGAGGGCGGCGCCCGCGCCAAGGTCGCGCCGTTCGGCCTCGACCCCGCGAACAACGTCCTCCGCGTCCACCCGTTCGCGTCGCTGAGCGGCGAGGAGCTCGACGCGTACTTCGCGGCGCACCCGGACGCGATCGAGAACCCGCTGCACGCGATGGGCTTCCGCACCATCGGCTGCTTCCCGTGCACGACGCCCGTCTTGCCCGACGAGCCCGAGCGCGCCGGCCGCTGGCGCCACCTGGCGAGCGTCGAGTACTGCGGCATCAACCCGGTCGACCGGGGCGAGGCCGACGGCGGCGTCGACCTCGACGACCGGTACGAGCGCCTCTTCGCCGCGTGACGATCCGCCTGCGCCTCTTCGCCGCGTGACGATCCGCCTGCGAAACCCGGTTCGCGGCAGCTCGATCTTGACTCAAACGGCATGCAGGGAGATTTGCCCCGCATGCCGGCGAGCTACTTCGACGTAGACGGCACCCTGGTCACGACCAACCTCGTGCACCCGACGGTGTTCTACATGCTGAACCAGCCGACGCCGATGCACAGCCTGGCGAAGCTCGGCCGCGCCCTGGTGAAGGCGCCGTGGATGGCGATGGCGGAGCTCCAGGATCGGCGCCGCTTCAACGAGCTGCTCTTCACCTCGTTCGAGGGCGTCTCGGAGGATCGCCTGGTGGCGCTCGCCGAGGAGGCGTTCGCGAAGGTGCTCAAGCCGGCCATCTACGCCAAGGCGCGCGACCTCGTGAAGTGCAGCCTCGACAAGGGGCACGACGTCGTCCTGATCTCCGGCGCGCTGGATTTCCTGATGCAGCTGCTCGCCGATCACCTCGGCGCGACCGGCATCATCGCGAACCGCCTCGAGGTGAAGGATGGCTTCGCGACGGGCAAGCTCCTGCGCCCCGTGGTGGCCGGCCCCGAGAAGGCGCGGCTCATCCGCGAGCACGCCCACGCGCGCGGGCACAACCTCGACGAGTGCTTCGCCTACTCGGACAGCTACTCGGACGTCCCGATGCTCTCGGTCGTCGGCTACCCCGCGGCGGTGAACCCGGACCGCAAGCTCAAGCTGCTCGCGCAGGCCTACCACTGGCCGATCCTCGAACTCGCCGCATGATCTCGGCCCCTCCCGGACGGCGGCGGGAGACCCCCTTGCAGCCCAACACGCCGCACCACCTGCTCTGAAAGCCCCATGAGCCATCCTTGCGTCGTCACGCTAGACAGCCGCAGCGCCCCCCGGGTGCTCTTCTCAGGCGACCAGCTGGTCGAGGTCGACCTGCCCACCGGAACCCGGGTGCTCTACGCGAAGCCGCCCCTCGAGCCGCTGAAGGACGTCGACGCCGCGATCCGCTACGCGATCAACCACCCGTACAACTCGGAGCCGCTCTACGCGAAGCTCCGCCCGGGGATGAAGGTCACGATCGCGGTGGACGACATCTCGCTGCCGCTGCCCCCGATGAAGCGGCCCGACATCCGCGAGCGGGTGCTCACCATCGTGCTCGACCTGCTCTCGGACTACGGCGTCGACGACGTCGAGATCATCATCGCCACGAGCGTGCACCGGCGGATGAAGGACTGGGAGGTCCGCCACATCGTCGGCGACCGGATCTTCAACGCCTACTGGCCGAAGAAGCTCTACAACCACGACGCCGAGAACCTCGCCAACATGAAGTACATCGGCACGACCGACGTCGGCGAGGAGGTCGAGCTCAACAAGCGCGCGGTCGACAGCGACCTCGTGATCTACGTGAACCTGAACCTCGTGCCGATGGACGGCGGGCACAAGTCGGTCACGGTCGGCCTGTGCGGGTACCGGAGCCTGCGCGCGCACCACACCCCGCGGGTGATGCGCGACTGCTACTCGTACATGGACCCGAAGAGCTCCGCGCTGCACACGAGCGTCGAGCGCATGGGCCGGCTGGTCAACAAGAAGCTCAACGTCTTCACGATCGAGACGACGATCAACAACCGCATGTTCGATCGCCCGCTCGAGTTCCTCGCCCGGAACGAGGATGACCTGAGCGCGGGCGAGAAGAGCGCGCTGCGCGCCCTCCGCTTCACGCTGTCGAAGGTGCCGCAGCCCGCGCGCCAGGCGATCTTCCAGCGCGTCCCCTCGCCGTTCGGCGTGACCGGCGTGTTCGCCGGCGAGACCGAGGCGGTCCACGAGCACACGCTGAAGCGCAGCTTCGACCAGTACCTCGTCCCGGTCACGGGCCAGGCCGACATCCTGATCACGGGCATCCCGTACATCAGCCCGTACAACGTGAACTCGTTCCTGAACCCGCTGCTCGTGCAGGTGATGGCGAACGGCTACCTGTTCAACCTCTACCGGGGCGCGCCGATGCTCAAGAAGGGGGGGACGATGATCATCCTCCACCCCTGCACCGACCTGTTCGACAACGAGCACCACGCCCCGTACATCGAGTTCGTGCACCGGCTGCTGCCGGAGACGCGCGACGCGATGGAGCTGCACAAGCGGTACGAGAAGAAGTTCTCGGAGAACCCGGCCTACATCGAGATGTACCGCTTCGGGCACGCGTACCACCCGACCCACCCCTTCTTCATGTGGTACTGGGGCGAGGCGGGCCGGCAGCACATCGGCCGGATGATCGTGGTCGGCGCCGACAACGAGTACATCCCGCAGCTGCTCGGCTGGGAGACGGCGCGCACGATGGACGAGGCGCTCCGGATGGCGAAGCAGTCGGCCCCGCCCACGCCGGAGATCATGGCCCTGCACACGCCGCCGATCTTCATGGCCGACATGACGGCGTAGCGGGCGCGCGGCCCGCGGGAGGAGCCACCATGCGGTTGCACCTCATCGACGGCACCTACGAGCTCTTCCGCGCCCACTTCTCCAAGCGGCCCGAGCACCGCGCGCCCGGCGGCTGGGACGCGAAGGCCACGGTGGGCGTCGCGGCCTCGCTGCTCGCGCTGCTGCACCACGTGGACGAGGAGGTCACGCACCTCGCCGTCGCCTTCGACAACCCGATCCGCGCGCTGCTCTACCGCACGCTGGCGACGCTCCGGACCGACGTACCGCTCGCGGAGCGCCTCGACGACCTGCGCTTCCGCGGCGTGCCGCGCGGCCGCTTCGAGGCGTGGTGCGACGCGATGGACGTGCGCACGCTGAAGTCGCGGCCGACGCGCTGGTCAGAGGACGCCTGGCAGGAGAGCGGCCCGCGGGCCTCGGTCAGGGCTGCTTCTTCTCCTGCGCCTCGAGCTCGGCGAGCACGCGCTCGCGGATGAGCGGCAGCGGCGGCGACCCGTGCGCGAGGAGCGCGTCGTGGAATCGGCGCAGCGAGAACGCCGGGCCCAGGGCCGCCTTCGCCTCCTCGCGGAGCTTCAGGATCTGGAGCTTGCCGAGCGTGTAGGCGAAGTAGCCGGGGTCGAACGTCGCGCGCAGCGCCTGCTCCCGCGCCGTCGCGCGGTCCTGGGCGCAGTCGTCGACGAAGCGGCGCTCGGCCTCGTCGAGCCCCATGCCCTCGGCGTGCACGCCGAGCGACACGACCACCCTGCAGTTGCGCAGCAGCGCGTCCGCGAGCTGACCGAGCCGGCTCTGCGGGTCCTCCTTGCCGAACCCCTGCTCGATCATCATCTGCTCGGCGTAGTGGGCCCAGCCCTCGACGAACGAGTAGCTCTCGAACATCCGCTGCGCCTCGGTCGGCGCC
Organism: Sorangium sp. So ce834; assembly: GCF_051521425.1. Taxonomy (NCBI): domain Bacteria; kingdom Pseudomonadati; phylum Myxococcota; order Polyangiales; family Polyangiaceae; genus Sorangium; species Sorangium sp. So ce834. The sequence continues at coordinate 12,802,389 of NZ_CP150351.1, read as the reverse complement.
CGGTTCACCCACAGGCCCTGGACGAAATGCCCCGGGTAGACCTCGTGCACGGTCGTCGAGAGCAGCGTCCCGCGCGGCATCACGTACTCCTCCTGCTCCCTCTTGGGCCAGGAGGGGTCGGGCTTCGTGATGTAGTAGAACGCCTCGAGCCCCTTCCGCTCGAACGGCCCCGGCGCGTCGAGGAACGCGGAGTTCCAGCGCATGTACGGCGGCGTCTCCTTCACGATCGCCCGCTCGTCGGACGGCAGGCTCACGATCTCCCGGTCCACGACGAACCTGCGCGACGCCTCCATCACCCGCGTCGCCTCGGCGAGGAGCTGCTCCGCCTTCGGCCGGGTGGGCTTCACCTTCCTGGCGAGCTCCTGGTAGGCCGCCTTGTTCGCCGCGAGGTCCTCCTCGCCCATCCTCTTGAACTCGGCGAGCGGCATCGAGAGCCCCTCCTGCGCGAGGAGGAGCCTCCTGTACCGCGCCTCCCCGAGCACGTGGCTCGCGTCGCCCTTCGGCAGCTCGACCTTGGCGAGGTGCTCGGCGAGCCGCTCCGCCGCGTCGGCGAGCGCGGCGTTCGTCGCCTCGAAATCGGCCTGGAACGCGGCGTCGCCCACGCCCTTCAGCAGCTTCACGACGTCGCCGCGCAGGTACTCGGCGTAGCCGCGGAAGATCTTCACGGCGACCTCGACCACCGGCTTCGGCAGCGGGCTCGCGAGGTTCTCGAGGACGCGCGGCACCTGCGCCAGCGCCGCCTTCTCGTGCTCGAGGAGGCGCCTCGCGCGCTCGGGCAGCGGCGCATACGCGCGATCGAGGTAGTGGTTCACGCCGAACAGCTCGCCGTAGAACTGCGGCCGCCGGCGCCACTCCTCGAGATCCCTGCCGTGGAAGAGCTTGAGGTCGATCTGCTGGAGCAGCAGCGCGCGGTCGAGCGCCTCGTCCGGCGAGAGCGCCGCGGCGTCGATGGCGGCGAGGGCCGCGCGATCGCGCTCGAGGCGCGCGAGCCTCCGCTCGATGGCCGCGGCGGAGTAGTCGCCGACCTTGCCGTCCTGCTCGTGCAGCCCGCGCGAGCGCGCGAACGCCGGCTCGTCCGCCGCCCACTCGCGCAGGATCCGATCGCGCAGCGCCGCGAACGGCTCCCGCGGCGCCTCCTCGGGCCGCGCGGGCGCCGCGGCCGCGGGAGGCGCCGCCGCGGGTGGGGCCGCGCCGGCGGACGGAGGCGGCGCCGAGGCGCCCCCGCTGCAGGCGACGAGCGGCGCGAGCGCCGCGGCGAGCGCCGCGAGGCGGCGCGACCGCGGGCGGCGGGCGGGCGTGGGGGCAGGTGCGGCCATGGCGGGCCGGAGCCTCTCAAACCGGCCTGGGCGGGTCAACGGCGCAGGCGGGTCACTGCTCGCGGATCGCTCGATCGATGATCGTGTCCACGTGCGAGAGCGCGTGGTCGAGGTCGAAGCAGCGCGCGAGCTCGTCCGGGGCGAGCAGCGCCGCGACGTCGGCGTCCTTGGCCAGGTTGTCGCGGAAGCGGCCCTCGCCCGCGATGGCGCGCATCGCGCAGCGCTGCACCATCTCGTAGGCCGCCTGCCGCGGCCGGCCCTTCTGCACGAGCGACAGCAGCACCGCCTCGCTGAAGAAGAGCTCGCCCGTGCGGTCGAGGTTCTCGCGCATCTTCTCGGGGTAGACGACCAGCCCGTCCACGAGCCCCGCGGCGCGATCGAGCATGAACCCGAGCGTCGACGTCGCGTCGGGGGCGATCATCCGCTCGACCGACGAGTGCGAGATGTCGCGCTCGTGCCACAGCGGCACGTTCTCGAGCGCGGGGATCACGGCCGCGCGCACGACGCGCGCGAGGCCGCACAGGTTCTCGCTGAGGATGGGGTTGCGCTTGTGGGGCATCGCGCTCGAGCCCTTCTGGCCCACGGAGAAGCGCTCCTCCGCCTCGCGGACCTCGGTGCGCTGCCAGTGCCGCACGTTGGTCGCGAGCCGCTCGATGCCCGCCGCGATGAGCGAGAGCGCGGCGAAGAACTCGGCGTGGCGGTCGCGCGCGACGATCTGCGTCGAGACCGTCTCGGGGCGCAGGCCCAGGGCGGCGAGCGCGCGCTCCTCGATGCGCGGCGACAGGTGCGCGTACGTCCCGACGGCGCCGGCGATCTTCCCGACCGCGATGGCCTGGCGCGCGGCGCGCAGGCGCGCCCGTCCGCGCTTCATCTCGGCGAGGTGGCCCGCGAGCGCCAGGCCGAACGTGATCGGCTCGGCGGCGATGCCGTGGCTCCTGCCGATCATCGGGGTGCGCCGGTGCTCGTCCGCGCGCCGCGCGAGCGCGTCGCAGAGCTTGTCGAGGCGCGCCGAGAGCAGGTCCGCCGCGCGGACGAGCAGGATCGCGAGGCTCGTGTCGAGCACGTCGCTCGAGGTCATCCCCCGGTGCAGCCACCGCGCCCCCTCGCCCGCCAGCTCCTCGACGTGGGTCAGGAAGGCGATGACGTCGTGCTTGACCGTGCGCTCGATCGACTCGATCCGCTCCGGATCCAGCGAGAGCTGCTTCGCCCGGATCCCTTTCGCGACGCCTGCGGGCACGAGGCCTTCGGCTTCCATCGCCTCGCAGGCGGCGAGCTCCACCTCGAGCCAGGTCGAGAATCGGGTGGCGGGCGACCAGAGCTCTTCGAATTCGGACGGGGTATAGCGGGGGATCATGGGCGGGACGCTGCGAAGGTCTGGAGGGTGCGTCAAGGATGGAGTGGCCCCGGACGCGCGCCGACGCTTGGAGCGCGCCGCGCGACGCTTGCGGTCGCGCGGCGCGCTCCAAACGTTGGCGCCCGATGCCTACCGAAGCACCGGCGCCCGCGCGCCCCGACCAGGGCAGGCCGATCGTCCGCCCGCCGTCCACCGAGAGCGATGCCGCGCCCGAGACCCTGCCCGCGGGGGCGAGCGAGCCGACCGGAGCCGCCAGGGCGCCGGCGGACCTCCCGCGCGAGCCCGGGCGGGGCGAGCCCGCGGGGCGCGCCGCCGCCGCCGCCCCCGCGAGCGAGCCGGCCCGCGCGAGCGCGCGCGCCGGCCGCCGCGTGAAGCCGTACATCGTCGTGGTCGCGATGGACCTGTCCGAGCCGGGCGGGCGGGCGTGGCGCTTCGCCTTCGATCTCGCGGCGCTCCGGGGCGAGACCGAGATCCACGCCGTCGTCGTCGGCCCGCGGCAGGTCGCCCCCGCCGTGCGCGACGTGACGGTCCCGGGCGCCCCGGGCGCGTCGTCGCCGCCCTCGCTCCGGGTGCTCCAGCACCGCTTCGCGGACGGCCAGGCCCGGCTCATGGCGATGCACTTCCGCACCGGCCGCCCCGACAAGGCCATCGTCTCGCTCGCCCGGGAGCTCGGCGCCGATCTCATCGTCGTGGCCACGCACCCGCAGTCGCCGCTCCAGCGGCTGTTCGGCGGCTCGACCGCCGATCGGATCGCGCGGAACGCGCCGTGCCCCGTCGTAATCGTTCGCCCCAAGGAGGGCGACGACGCCGACGCGGCCGAGTACGACCCCAGGCTGCGCTGACGGCCGGCGCACGGCCCGCCCTGCGCCGCTCTTCCCCTGGCGCGACCTGCCGCGCGCTGGACGCCCGCGCCCGACCTACCGCGCGCCGGAGGCCGGCGGCGCACTGGCCTCCGCCGCCGGGCCGAGCTTGTCGGGCGCGCTGACGCCCTCGGCCGTGCCCCCCTCGCGCGTATCGGCGTACCCCCACGCCACGCCCGCGGCGTCGACGAGGATGTTGTTCGCGTCGCCGATCGGCATCGGGTCCCGCACGACGGCGTGCCCCCGCCGCGCGAGGTCGTCGAGCGCGGCCTGCGGCGGCGGCGTCAGCCGCTCGACGCGCACCCGGTCCGGCATCCACTGGTGGTGGATGCGCGCGTGCCGGACCGCCTCGTCGATGGTCATCCCGTGATCGACCAGGTTGCGGAGCACCTGGGCCACGGTGTTCGGGATCGTGTCGCCGCCGGGCGAGCCGAGGAGGAGCGCGATCTTGCCGTCCCGGCTCACGAGCGTGGGCGTCATCGAGCTCGCCATGCGCTTGCCCGGCGCGACCGCGTTGATGCCCGTCTCCGAGAACGCGCCCATCGCGTTGCCGAGCAGGATGCCCGTCCCGGGGATCACGATCTTCGCGCCGAAGCTCGCCGACTGCGTGGTCGTGCACGAGACCGCGTTGCCCGCCGCGTCGATCACCGAGAAGTGCGTCGTCTGCGGGGACTCCGGCGCGAGGGCGTCCGGCGCGCCCGCGATGTCGCCCGCCGGCGTGGCGCGCTCCGGCTCGACGGGCGGGCTGCGGCGCATCAGGGTGCTCCCGTCGAGGAGCTTGGCGAGCAGCTGCCCCGTCGCGGGCGGGACGAAATCCGGATCGGCGCCCACCTTGCGCCGATCCGCGTACGCTCGCTTCGCCGCCTCGACGAACAGGTGCAGCGACAGCCCGGAGTCGACGGGGGCCTCGTGCGCCTTCACCCGCTCCAGCGTGAGCATGATCTCCGCGAGCGCGACGCCGCCCATCGACGGGGGCGGCATCGTGTCGACGGTGAAGCCGCGGTACGAGAACCGGAGCGGCGCGCGCCATTTCGCCTGGTACGCCCGCAGATCGTCCTCGGTGATGTGGCCGCCGCGCTCGCGCATCGCCCCGGCGATCTTCCGGGCGATCGCGCCCTCGTAGAACGCGCGAGGCCCCTCGGCGGCGAGCGTCTCCAGGGTGCGGGCGAGATCGAGCTGGCGCACCAGCTCGCCCTGGGCGAGCGGCCCCTTGCCCCGCCCCCAGATGGCGCTCGCGGCGCGGTCGGCCTTCAGCCGCGGCCACGCCCAGCGCAGCGTCAGCGCCTGCCGCGCGCCGAGGCGGTGCCCCTTGCGCGCCAGGGAGATCGCGGGCGCCAGGAGCTCGGCGAACGGCCGCGTGCCGAACCGCTCGTGCGCCAGGGCGAGGCCGGCGACCGAGCCCGGCACGCCGGCGGACGCGTAGCCGTGCGCGCCGGCGCGCACCATGGCCATGTTCGACGCGGTGGTCACCGACGCGGGCGCGGCCTCGCGGAAGTCGATCGCCTGCGTCTCGCCGTTCGCGAGGCGGACCATCATGAAGCCGCCGCCGCCGATGTTGCCCGCGCTCGGGTGGGTGACCGCCAGCGCGAACGCGACGGCCACCGCCGCGTCGATCGCGTTTCCCCCGCGCCGCAGCACGTCCGCGCCGGCGCGCGTCGCGTGCTCCTCGACCGAGGTCACGAGCCCCGCGTCGCCGCGCACCGCCCGCGCGCCGCCCGAGGCGAGCGCGATCGGCGGATCCGGGGATGGCGGCTCCGGCGCCGCCGCGGCGGCCGCAGGCTGCGCCGCGGCGCTCGCGGCCTTGGCCGCCGCGGCGGCGCTTCCGGGGGCCGGCGCGCTGGAGGTCGCGGGCGCCGCCGCGGGCGGGGCGGGCGGCGTGCGGGCCTCGCAGCCGGCGAGCAGCGCGAGGGCGAGCACCCAGCGCGGCCTCGAACGACGATGCAGGGTCATCAGGGTGGGCGCGAATCTACTACGGTGCCGGAGAAAGCCAGGCCGGGCCGCGCAGGGCGACCCGGCCCGGGGATCGGTTCATGGCTCGAGGCGCGCTCCCCGGCGGCGCGCGACGGGCCGCGGAGGAGCCTCGCCTGGAGGCGCCTCCGCGGCAGCGCCTGCGCCGTCGGGGGCGCCGGGCCCCGCTCAGGACCGCTTGCGACGGCGCGCGGCGGCCACGCCCGCGCCCGCGACGAGCGCCGCGAGCCCGGTGCCCGCGAACGGCGCGGACGAGGACGACCCCGGCGCGGCGGCGCAGGAGACGCTGGCCTCGGCCTCGGCGTGCGCGTCGACCTGGATCTCCAGCGTGCTCAGGTAGTCGAGGCAGTCCTGCAGGCTCCCCACGACATCGACGTACTGGCCGTTGCAGAACAGGGCGCCTTCCGGCTGGGAGCACTTCGTCTTGCACCCGCCCTCGAGATCGACCGTGCAACTCGCGTTGCAGTCGACGTTGCAATCGAAGTTCGCCTCGGCCTTGCACTGCCCCGAGCAGCTCGCGTCGCACTTCGCTTCGCAATCGGCGCTCGGCGGCGTCACCTCGCAGCTCGCGCTGCACTCGCCGTCGCAGCTCGCCTCGCACGCCCCCTTGCACTCCGCCTGCGCGCTGCCCCCGCCGGCCTCCGCCGCGCACTTGCCGCTGCAGTCCGCCTTGCAGCTCGCCGAGCAGCTCGCCCTGCAGTCGAAGCGCCCGGGGTCGACTTCACACTTGGCGGAGCAATCCGCGGAGCAGTCGACGTTGCACTCGGCGGTCACGTTGGCGTTGCACCGGCCCTCGCACTTCCCGGCGCACGCCGCCGTGAGGTTGATCGGCTTGCAGCTCGTCTCGCACCCGCCCGAGGTGCGGAACTCACATGCCGCGCTCGCAGCTAGCTGGATATTTCCACAAGCCTCCGGGCCGGGCGCGGCCGACGCGGAGGAAGCAATGGCGAAAGGAAGAGCAAAAGTGAATGCGCTTACAAAAAGCTGAGCAATGGTCCGTCGCATGTCAATTCTCCTGGGTTGAGAGCGCGGGTTCCGCGTGTGGCCTCTGCGGGTGTTGCAATCGGACGACCAGCACTACCCCTTGAAGCATTTCCCTAGAAAAAAATCTCGACGGTCGTGCTCGCTCCGCCGTGGCGTGTCGAGGAGTTCACGGCGCGATGGCGCGACATGCCACACTGATCGCATGTCCGGACAGGTGAGAGATCCTGCGGTCCGGTGATCAGCGGCTCACAGTGTCGGCGATCAGCCCTTTCCCGTAGCGCGCCACCACGCCCTTGCGCGCCCTGCCCGGGGTCGGTTGGCTGAGGAAGTCGCCGCCGACCGCCCAGAAGGCCCCTTCCCCGTCGGCCCAGACGGCGTGCAGGTCGGCATACGGCTCTTCCGTGAACTCGTCGATCCAGGCCCCATCGACGAGGCGCTGCTTGAGGCCTCCATAGCCGACGATCGCGACCTCGCCCGGGCGGCCGCAGGCGACGCCGTTCACGTCGTTGGTGAGCTCGATGTCGAGGCGGCGCCACGCCTCGCCGTCCGAGCGGAGCACGTCTCTCCCGCCGACCGCGTACACCTCTTCACGGCCGCAGCCGGCGGCCGTGAACAGGGTGCCCTGCGCGATCGGCGGTTCGGACTGCAATTCCCAGGTCGGGCCCGCGCGGTGCCAGATCACGCCGAATTCACCGACGGCATAGAGGTCGTCGGACGACTCCCCCCAAACCTTGTAGAGCGCGCGGCCGGGCGCCTCGGGCAGCGGCTCTCTCGACCATGCGCTGCCGTCCCAGTGAAGGACGATATCCTTCTCCACCCCCGCGCCGCTGCCGGGCGTGCCGCCGACGGCCCAGGCGTCGTCGGGAGCGAACGCGATTACGCCCCACAGCGTAGCGTCCGTCCCGGTCTCGTGCTCGGTAAACGCTGCTCCGTCCCAGCGCGCGGCGCGACCGCGCTCGCCGACCATCCAGACGTCCTTCGGCCCGGAGCCGGACACCCACCAGAACGTCTCCTCCCCGCCGGCAGGGAGCTCGCGCCACGTCGACCCATCGTAATGCAGCGCGAGCGACGCGCGCCCGGTGTTGCCGAGCGGCCCCCCGACGGCGAACACGTCGTCCGGCGCCGACCCCCAGATCGACAGGACCGCGCGATCGAGGTCGCCCTCGTCGAGCAGCACGCGCCACGCCGGCGGTCCCTCATCGGACGGCGGCGTCGCAGGATCGCCGGGGCAGCCGGCGAGGGCGGCCGCCCCGAGCGCCATCGCGGCAACGGGATGCAAGCAGGTGCGCATCGGGGTGAAGACCAGCCTGGAGGGATCCTGTCGGCGCGCGCGGCGCGCGCCTGTCCGGGGGCTCAGTTGCAGAACACGTCGTCCTGCTTCGGATAGTAGTAGACGAAGATGTTGCAGTGCTCGTTCTTCTCGACGATCGGGCCGAACGTGTAGCAGCAATCGAGCTGCTCCTCGGAGGTCCCGTTCTTGGTCACGTCGTACTCGTCGAGGCCGCTGCAGCCCACGGAGGGGTCCGGCGGCTGCCACTCGTAGGTGCAGCCGTACCAGACGCCGCCGTTCTTCGGGAGCTCCAGGTCGAGCTGCGGTGCGATGAGCATCGGCGGGTCGTCCCACGCATTCGAGGTGTAGAAGCGATCCGAGGCCGGGGGCGTGCCGATGGATGTGCCGTCCCACGCGTACATGTCGAACTGCGTGCCCCGGCTGTGGAAATGGCCGTTGGCGCCGATGACCCGCACGGGAGAGGGGCTGTTGATCTGGCACGAGCCCTCGAACGTGGGCCGCGGATTCGACTGGCAGACGCGGATCGATTGCTTTGTCGCGAAGACGGTGCCCATCTCGGCCGTCACCTGCTCGTCGGGCAGCGACCAGAAGTTCACCCGGACGCGGCCGACCGCCTGGGGGGTCTTCTGCGACGTCGCGTTCACGTAATGCGTCTGCAGCATGAGCCACTCGTCGGGCTGGAGGACGTTCGCGACGCCCTCGGGGAACTCCCAGTCGAGCCGGCCGTTCTGCTGCGAGTTCGCGATGAGCGGCCAGTCCGCCCAGTTGGGGCTCTTGAAGCACTCGCCCACGCCGTTCTGGTTCTTCTGGATGAGCCCGCCCTCCGGCCCCAGCCCCTTGATGGTCCGCACCCGGAAGATGTTCATGTGGTGCGAGCCGTCGCGCTGCGCGATCTGCACGCGGTGGAGGTTCACGGGCGCCCGCGGGTCGAGCCCGTTCGACGCGGCGAGCTCGCTGACCTTGAAGAAGTAGCAGTCCTGCTGCTCGACCCCCGGGGGCACCTCGATGTCCTCCGTCTGCATCTGGAAGCCGTCGCCCACCGGAGGCGGATCGAGCAGCGACTCGTCCACCGTCGGCCCCGGACCGGAGCCCGTCGAGCCCGGTCCAGGGCCCGGGCGGTCGTCAATGCAGGCAGCGGCACCCAGCACAAGGGCAAGCAAACCGAACGTCAGCCGTCGAGCAGCCATGAGGTCCTCCAGGCAATGCAGCAGCAATGATGGAGATATACACCCTCGGGCAATTTCAGGACCATCATGTCACGCGGCCGGCAGGGATCCGGCGCGAGCCGGGCCGTCGTGGCCGAACGGGGGTAGGAGCTGCTAGGATGTGGGAGAGGTTCAACCATGGCGGCGTCCAAGAAATGCGGTCCACACACGGAGCTCGCCTCGAATGAGGCGACGCGCGTCACCCGGTGCGGGTGCGGTACCGTCCACGTGACACTCCTCGGCCCCGGCGTGACGTTTCGCATGCCGGCGGACGCGTTCCGTGGCGTCGCCTCCGGGCTCAAGGCGGCGGCCGAGCGGCTTGACGACGACGCCCGCTTCGGCACGACCTCCATCAATTAGCTTGCGCGCCCGCCGCGGTGCGGCCTACCAGTTGCTTCGCCGCTGAGCATCCCGCTCCTCGGATGGCGCGGGTCGAACGAGGGCGCCTTTCGTGTACGACGACGACGCGGAGCACTGGGTCGGCAAGACGTTCGCAGGAACGTGGTGGATCGAGCGCGTGCTCGGCACCGGCGGCATGGGGAGCGTGCTGCTCGGGCGGGCGGCGGACGGCTCGCAGGTCGCGCTGAAGGTGCTGCACCCGGAGCTCAACGCGATCGCGGAGGTGCGGAAGCGCTTCCTGCGCGAGGGGTTCATCGGCAACTCGCTCGGGGGAGCGGACGCGGTGCCCGGCGTGGTGCGCGTGCTCGGCTCGGGCGAGACGGCGGAGGGGCTCGCGTACCTGACGATGGAGGTGCTCCAGGGCGAGACGCTCTTCGATCGGATGGCGCGCACCGGGACGATGCCTCCCGGCGAGGTGCTCGCGCTCGCGGATCAGGTCCTCGAGACGCTGGCGATCGCGCACGCGCGCGGCGTCGTGCACCGCGATCTGAAGCCCGAGAACATCCACCTCGGGATGGACGGCCGCGTTCGCATGCTCGATTTCGGCATCGCGCGCGTCGTCGACGGGCTCACGGGCCTGCCCGAGAAGACCGCGACGAAGACCGGCATGATCATGGGCACGGCGACGTACATGGCGCCGGAGCAGGCGACAGGCCTCATCCACGACATCGACGGCCGCACGGATCTCTTCGGGCTCGGGGCGACGATGTTCCGTCTGCTCTCGGGCCGGCAGGTGCACGGCGACGTGACGGAGGCGATGGAGGTCATCGCCGCGGCGACCGAGCAGGCCCCGCCGCTCACCTCGGTCGCGCCCGGGATCTCGCCCGCGGTCGCGGCCGTGGTCGATCGCTCGCTCGCGTTCATCAAGTTCCATCGCTACCCCAACGCGGAGACCATGCGCGCGGACGTCCGCGCCGTGCGCGCGGGCGGGCTCCCCCCGTACGCGCAGGCCGTCCTCGACGGGCGGATCCGCGCCGGCCAGCCGCTGTCGCAGCCGGCGCCGCCGCTCGCGCCGCCGCCGATGACACCGTCCCCCGGCGGCGTGTCGCCGAGCGCTCGGCCGCAGCCGACCGTGCTGGAGCACGCCGCCGCGCCGAGCCACTCGATGAGCCGGCCGGAGCGCACGCTCGACGACAGCGCGACGCTGCCGCCCGGCTCCGGCGCGCCGCTCACGCAATGGTCGACGGGCAAGCTGCTCCTGCTCGTCGGCGGCGCCTCGCTCGCCACGGGCGTCATCGTGGCGGTGATCGTCGTTCTGCTGCTGCTGAGCTGCTGACGGGCGGCGCGGCTCCGGCGCCGCCGGCAGACGCGGTGTGGAGGACAGGGGCTGACGGCGGGGCCGAGGGGCCCCGCCGCGGTCAGGAGCGATCCTCGAGCGGCGTGTAGGCGATGGCGTTCTCGCCCGTGTAGATCTGCCGCGGGCGGCCGATCTTGCCGCTCGGATCGTCGTTCATCTCCTTCCAGTGGGCGATCCAGCCGGGGAGGCGACCGAGCGCGAACATGACGGTGAACATGTTCGTGGGGAAGCCGAGCGCGCGATAGATGATGCCGCTGTAGAAGTCGACGTTCGGGTAGAGCTTCCGCTCGACGAAGTACGGATCCTTCAGCGCGGTCTCCTCGAGGCGCTGCGCGATGTCGAGCAGCGGATCCTTGATGCCGAGCTTCGCCAGGATCTTGTCGGCGGCCGCCTTGATGAGCACCGCGCGCGGGTCGTAGTTCTTGTAGACGCGGTGGCCGAAGCCCATCAGGCGGAAGCCCGAGGTCTTGTCCTTCGCGAGCTTGACGAACTTCGAGACGTCGCCGCCGTCGGCGCGGATCGCCTCGAGCATCGTCACGACCTCCTGGTTGGCGCCGCCGTGCAGCGGGCCCCACAGCGCGCAGATGCCCGCGGCGATCGAGGCGAAGAGGTTCGTCTTCGCGCTGCCGACGAGGCGCACCGTCGACGTCGAGCAGTTCTGCTCGTGGTCGGCGTGCAGGATGAGCAGCAGGTTGAGGACCTTCACGATGTCCTCGTCGATCTCGTACGGCTCCGCCGGGACCGAGAACATCATGTTCAGGAAGTTCGCGCAGTACGAGAGCGAGTTATGCGGGTAGACGAACGGCTGGCCGATCGACTTCTTGTACGAGAACGCGGCGATCGTGCGCACCTTCGAGAGCAGCCGCGCGATGGTGATGTCGAGGAGATCGGTGTTCTTCACGTCGATCGCCTCGGGGTAGTAGCTCGACAGCGAGAGCACCATCGCGGACAGGATCGCCATCGGGTGCGCCGTCGACGGGTAGCCGTCGAAGAAGCGCTTCATGTCCTCGTGGATCAGCGAGTGCCGGGTGAGCAGCGTGGAGAACCGCGACAGCTCGCTCTTGTTCGGCAGCTTGCCGTAGATCAAGAGGTACGAGGTCTCCACGAAGGTCGACTTCTCGCCGAGCTGCTCGATCGGGATGCCGCGATAGCGGAGGACGCCCTTCTCCCCATCGAGGAACGTGATGGAGCTCGTGGTCGAGGCCGTGTTGACGAACGCCGGGTCGATGCAGACGTACCCGGTCTTCGCGCGTAGGGACGCGACGTCGATCGCCTTCTCCCCCTCGGTGCCCGTGATCACCGGAAGCTCGATCGTCTGCTCCACACCGTTCTTGTTCAGCGTTAACTTCGCGGTCTCCTGCACGCCTCCTCCTTCCGCCGCAGCGCGGCGTAAGCTATCACGAGCTGAGGGAAGATTGCTTCCCCAAGAAATTGAGGTGATGCGTTTGAGCGAGCCGGTCGTGCGGGGGGAGCTGGCCCACCACCCGGAGGCGCTTCGGCTGGCGGCCGAGGTGCGCCGGGTCCACGGGCGTTACGCAGACGAGGTCGTCGCTCGGTATCGCCTGTGCCCGTTCATGCGCGACGCCGCAACCGGTTTCGGACGCTTTTACGTCCTGCTCGACCGCGAGCCCGTCCTGGAGACGGCGCTGGCGGCCGTGGCGGAGGCGGAGTCCGCCGTGGTGCACCTGATTTTCCCGTGCATCCACACTCCGTCGCCCCAGTTCGAGCGGTTCTCGTCGCGCCTGGGTGAACAGCTGCGGCGGCTGCGCAACCCCGCGCCGGTCCTCGCCGCGTTCCACCCCGAGATGGCCGGGGACGAGACGAACTCGCACCGGCTCGTCGGCCTCCTCCGGCACGCGCCGGATCCGTTCATTCAAACGATTCCAGAAGGGTTGAACCATTCGGGGACTGTCCTGGCCGGGGCGGGCATCGAGCCCGCCGCGGACCCGGCCGAGGACAATTACCGGCGCCTTCAAGGGGCTGGGATCGCCGAGGTCAAGGCCAGGCTCGCCGAGATCATGGCGGATCGCGACGCGAGCTATGCCCCCTCCCTGGCGCGGCTCGGGCTCACCCGCCCCGGCCCGCGCTTCGGCCCCGCTCCGGCGCGCTAGCGCTCGGGCGGCCGGCCCGGCGCGCTCGCCCCGCCGGACCCGGCCCTGGCCTCGCGCTCGGCCATCAGCGGCATCAGGTACGGGAAGCCCGCCGCCATGGTGTCGAGGTTGGGATCGATCTGGGCGGCCAGCCAGAAGAGCAGCACGCAGGCGCGCTCGACGTAGAACCAGTCCTCGGGGTACTCGAACGAGCGCATCAGCTCCTGGAGCTCGCCGCGCTCCAGCTCGGGATCGGCCAGCTTCTCCAGCTGCTCGGGGCGGGCGCGCATCAGCGCCGCGGGCGTGCGATCCCGGATCTTGAGCAGCTTCGCGAAATAGGCCTTCACGGTCCGCTCGAGGAGCGCGTCGTTGCCCCCTGGCGCGACGAACCCCATCCGCCGGAAGCCGCGCACCACCGCGGCGTCGTCCTGCGCGAAGATGCCCTTCAGGATATCGAGCAGCCCGTCGATGAGCTCGTCGCGGGCCTCGCAGCTCGCGCCGAAGTCGAGGACGACCAGGCGAAAACCGCCGCCCTCCTCCGCGCCCCGCGGGGCGACGAGGAAGTTCCCCGGGTGCGGATCGGCGTGAAAGAAGCGATCCAGAAAGAGCATCTTGTAGAAGGCCTGCACGAGCTTGAGCGCGACGTCCGAGGGCAGGACCCCCGCGCTCTGCAGCGCGTCGAGGCGGGTGATCTTGATGCCCTCCATGAACGTCATCGTGAGGACGTCGCGCGTCGTGAGCTCGTGGATGACCTCCGGGAACGCGATGCCCGCGTCCCCCTCGAAGTTGTGCGCCATCCGCTCCATGCACGCGGCCTCGTGCAGGTAGTCGGTCTCGCGGCGGAGCAGGTCGACCAGCGACTCGTGCACCCGCTCGATGCGCCCGACCGGCACGAACCGCTTGTAGACGAGGATCGCGAGGCGCAGGACGCGCAGATCGACGGCGATGATCCCGCGGATGCCCGGGTAGAGGAACTTCACCGCGACCTTGCGGCCGTCGCGCAGGCGCGCGACGTGCACCTGCCCCAGCGACGCGGCCGCGAGCGGCGCGCGCTCGATCGACGCGAACAGCTCGGTCGCCGAGCGGCCGAAGCTCGCGCGCAGCGCGGCCTCGAGATCGCTGAAGGGGTGGGGCGGCACCTGGTCCTGGAGCTGCTCGAGCTCCTTGCCGTAGGCCCGCGGCAGGAAGCCGCCCATGATGGACAGCACCTGGCCGAGCTTGATGAAGACGCCCCGCAGCTTGAGCATGGCCCGCAGCAGGCGTCGGGCGTTGTTCTGATCGACGCGGGCGCGGCGCGCGACGAGCCAGCCGGGCAGCTCACGCGCGGCGCCGCCGCTCCCGAGGCGCCTCGCGAACACCCGCCCGAGCCCCAGCTGGATCAGGTAGCTCGTCAGGATGACCGAGAACGCAAACAGCGCGCGGAGGAGTCGGACGGCGAGCGTCATGTGCGGCAGAGCAGCCGCACCATGCTACCGCAGGGGCTGCGCGGGGCCAGCCATGCTCGCTCCCCGGGGACGATCAAGGTCCCGGAGAGGGGGCCGCCGCGGGCCTTCGCCGCGCCCAGGAGCCCTCCGGCGAGCCGGGTAGGCTCAGGAGAGCGCGTCCTTGATCGCCTTGATCGGGCGAGCGCGGACCGACTTGCTGGCCGGCTTGGCCGCGAACGTCATCGGCTGCTTCGTGAACGGGTTGATCCCCTCGCGCGCCTTGGTGGCCGGCTTCTTGACGACGCGGAACTTCGCGAACCCGGGCATCGTGAAGATGCCGTTCTTCTTCAGCTCCTTGTACGCGATGTCGGTCAGCGCCTCGAGGATCGCCTTGACCTGCTTGCGCGAGATCTCGTTCTCGTTCGCCTCGACCACCGCGTTGATCAGCGCGCTCTTGCTGAGCGACGTGCTCTTCTTCCCGTCCGTTTTCTTCGCCGCCATGTTCATTCCTCCTGAGGTTTGTGCCCTCTTGCGCGCCAAAGGAAACACAACGGCCGCCGCAGATCCAGTGTCGAATCGTCGATCGGAGCTACAAAAAAAGGGGTTTCATGCCCCGGGGGGCGCGTCGCGCCGCCGGAAGGACCGCCGGGGGGGCCTGACGCGGGTCGCCAAAACCCCGGGAAAACGGCCGAAATCGGCCCTTCTTGAGGCCTCACGCGCCCGCCTCGAGGGCGGGCCGACGCCGGGCGCTCGGGGTAGGAGATCGCCCGATCCCCTTCCGTTGAAGGCGATCTGGGCCGCGCGCGCCCTCCTCGGGTCGAGCCTCCTCGGCCGACGGCCCTCCCCCGCCCCGCGCGCGCGATCGCGCCGCGCCGACCCGCTCGATCCAGCGCCGCGCGCGCGCGACGCGCCTCGCCCCCGCGCCCCGCGAGGCGGTCGAGCGGCGCAGCTCCCGCGCCCAGCAGCGGCGGATCGCGGCCTCGCAGCGGCGGATCGCGGCCTCGCGGCGGCGGATTCGCGGCCTCGCGGAGGCGGGCTCGTCGCGAGCCTCCCGGGACCTTTCGGCGGCTCGTCGCGAGCCTAGCGGCGGCTGACCGCCGAGCCCGCGCCCCACTTCCGCTTGGCCGAGAGGCCCAGGATGGTCAGCGACTGCGGCGCTTGCGTGAACTCCATCACGTCACCGAAACCGACGTTCACCGAGTGGATCGGCCCGTCGAAGAAGAGCTTCGCGTCGTGCGTCTTGCTCCGCACGACGAGCGAGGAGCCCGGCTGGATCAGCGCGTGGCGGAAGCGGTACTCCTCGCCGTGGGGGGTGTAGGGCTCGCGCACGACGAGCTGGAGGCGCGTCGAGGTGAGCGGCAGGACGCGCCCGCCGGCGGAGCGCTGCGCGGCCGTGGAGCCGGCCGCCGGGCCGATCCAGAAGCCGCTCGACTTCTGCTCCTCCTCGACCTTGCCCAGCCGGATCACGTAACGCGACGTGGCCGCCGGGGAGACATGACAGAAGAGCGCGTCGTTCAGGACGCGCGCGGTGGCGAGCCTGTCGTTCACCGTGACCTGCATGCGGGTGAGCACCGTGCGGCGGAGCGAGCCGCGCAGCGCCTTCGCGATCGCGTCGGCCGCGTCGCCGCTCGTCGCGCCGCAGAAGAAGCCGACCGAGTGGCCGGGGGCGCTGTTGATGCCGAGGATCGGCACGTCGCCGACGTTGTGCGAGGCGCTGAGGAGCGTCCCGTCGCCGCCGACCGTGATCACGAGGTCGAGCTCGCCCGCGTCGAACGACTGCGCCGCGCCGGCGAGGATCTCGACGCGGGCGCCGAGGTCGTCGAGCGCCGCCTTGACCTCGCGCACGGTCTGCTCGTGCGCCTCGTGCGACGCCTTGAGGCGCGCGATGGCGGCGTCGCCGGCCTCGATGAGCCGCGTGATGCGTGGGTCCTTCCGCTCGTCGCGGTAGATCCTCCAGGCAGTGCGCTTGACGACGAGCGCGACGCGGGGCGGACGCCGCTGCGCGGGCGCGAGGGGTTGTTCCGCCATCAGAGCTCCGCGAGGCGCCGGAGCGCCACCTCCGTCTTCGCGTCCTCGATCACGCCGCGGCGGGTGAGCTCGATCGCCTCGTCGAGCGGGACCGCCACGATGACGGCGTGCCGCTCGAGCGGGGAGCCGTCCTCGAGGGGCGCCCCCTGGCGCGCGGGATCGACCTCGACGTGGAAATAGAAGTGCCGCTCGCCCACCATGCCGGGCGCCGGGAACATCGACGGGCCGAGCGGCTCCAGCTCGGACGGGGGCACGTCGAACCCCACCTCCTCGAGCAGCTCGCGCGCGGCCGAGCGCTTCAGGCCCTCGGGGCTCCGTTCGTCGAGCTCCACGAGCCCGGCCGGCAGCTCCCAGAGCGCGCCGAGCGTCGGCGCCTCCGGGAACGGGCACACCTCGGGCGCGCGGGTCGCGGCCGGAGGCCGCAGCGCCGAGCGGAGGTAGACATGACGGCGCCCGTCCGCGCCGCGGTAATGCGGGGCGATCACCACCGCGTCGAGGCGATCGCGATCGACGCTGTCGTAGGTGAACGGGTCGCTCAGCGAGCCGTCCGGGAACTCGACGCGGAACACTTGGCGCCGCACGTTGAGGAAACCAGGGCCGTCCAGCGAGGGGATCGTCTGGACCAGCCTGAGCGCGAGCTTCGGGAAGGGAGGTAGCCGCATGCGTCGAGGCGCGAAGCATAGCGCCAAATGGCCGCCGATCGCGATTGCGCCCTCGCCGATGGCGAGGCGCGCCGGCCGCGCGCCCCCAGGGCGGCGCGGCGCGCGGACCGCGGCGGCCCGGTGAAGGACCACCGGCGCGCCCATGACGGGGGCGTGGCACGCGGGGCGCCCTGCCCCGCCCTCGCGGGCTTGGCCTCCGGGCTCAGCGGAGCACGAGGACCCAGACGTCGTAGAGCGCGTGGGTCCAGACCGCCGGCGCGAAGCCGCGGAAGACGTAAATCCCCGTGAGCACAAGCCCGCACACCATGCGGAACACGAACGAGGGGAGGTTCCAGGGGTCGCCCATCGAGCCGACGTAGTGCCAGCCGGAGAAGACGGCCGCGGCCACGACCGCCCACCCGACGAGCAGCACCACCCCCTGGGCCCCTCGGCCGAAGAAGAGCTTGATCCCGAGCGCGCCGAGCCCGTAGAGGCCGACGCGGAACGCGATCTCCTCGTAAAAGCCGGCGCCGAGCGACATCACGACCCCGGTGAAGATGTCGTTCGACGAGACGGGCGGGCCGAGCCGGAGCGATCCGACCACGTATGCGCCGGCGAAGCGCATGAGGATGGCGTAGAGCGCGCCCTCGGTGGCGAGCAGCGCGAAGCGCCGCGTCTTCAGGGCGTGGCCGCGGCCGAGGACGGAGAGGATGATGACGAACGCGGCGCCGACGGCGAACGTGAGGCCCGCGTAGAGCGGGAGGCTGTGCTTCGCGAGCGCGCGGAGCTCGGCGGTGACCGGATCCGCCGCGTTGCGGATGGGGAGGAAGGCGACGCCGAGGTGGTAGAGGACGAAGATCGGCATCGTCAGCGCCAGATCGGTCAGCGCGTCGCTCTTCGCGGTCGGCTTGTCGCCGGGAGGAGCCGCCCCCGGCCGGGCGAGCTCCGGCCCGGCGCCGAGCATCAGGACGGCCTCAGGCGGTACACGATGACCAGCACCTCCGCGGACCACAGGACGAGGTTCAGCACGAAGGGGGTGTCCCGGAGGATCTCCTGGGTGGGGCTCTCGGCCTTCGCGCTGCCGGCCACGAGCTGGAGGAACCGGATCACCCCGAAGAGCGGGTGGATCGTCGTCAGCCAGAGGTGCGGGTTCTGGAAGAAGCGCTGCGTGTCGTGATCGAGCGTGTACGCGAGGTAGGTGCCGATGGTGGCGACGCCGGTCACGGCGAGCGCCGCCGTCAGGGCGCCGGGCGTGTAGGCGTCCAGCGCCGCGCGCTGCTTCGAGGCGTTGGCGCACGCGAGCTCGTGGCGGCGCTTGCCGAAGCCGAGGAAGAGCGCGAGCAGGGCGGTGCAGGCGATCATGAAGCCGGAGAGCGGCGTCTTCGTCGCGAAGCCGCCGGCGAGCACGCGCAGCACGAAGAAGACCGCGATGCAGCCGACGTCGAGGTACGCGATCTTCTTGAGCCGGAACGAGTAGGCGACGTTGAGGACGTAGTAGCTGGCGGCGACCACCGCGAAGAGCGGCGGGCCGAGCAGGCTGGCGCCGAGCGCGATGACCGCGAGGCCGACCGCCATCGCCTTGGCGACCGGGATCGGCACGCGCCCCGAGGCGATCGGCCGGAAGCGCTTGACCGGGTGGACGCGATCGGCCTCGACGTCGACGATGTCGTTCAGGATGTAGACGGCGCCGGCGAGCAGGCAGAAGATCGCGAAGGCCCCGACCGCGCTCATGATGATCGAGGGGTGGGTCAGGTGCTTGGCGAACACCACCGGGGCGAGGACGAAGAGGTTCTTCACCCACTGGTGGGGGCGCATCGCCCGGACCATCCCGCGCACGCGCCAGAGCAGCGTCCCCTTGGGCGAGTCGGGCAGGATGGGCGGCTGCGCGATCAGGCCGCCCGAGGGGGGGCCGCTCTCCGGCGGACGCGAGCTCGGCACGCCGCTCCGCGGCGGCGACGAGGGAGGCTTGCCGGCGGGGACGGAGCTCATCGCGGCGGGTGAGCCGCCCTGCTCGGCCGGCGCAGGGTTGTCCAGCGCGCCGGCGTCCGGGCGAGCATCGGCGCCCGGCGCCTCCTGGGCAGGCAAGGCGGGGGCGCTGTGGCGAAAGAGAGGACCCGAGGCGGTCACGGCGGCCGGAGCATACCCGGGAGCCCTGGTCACGGCCATTCCGCGGCAGGCAAAAGAGCAGGAGCGTGGACGCTCGGGACTGTCGGAACCGAGCGGCGGCGGCAGGCCGAGCGCCCCGGGGCCCTGCCGACGAGCCTGGGAGAACGTGGCGCAACGCACCCGGGCCCGCGGTCCGGCGGCGCGCGTCGCGAATCCGCGTTCGCACCGGCCGCCCCGGCTTGTGGAACGCAAAATGCGCATCCCCGCAGGCTGGCCGTAACCTCGTGCTACCATCGCCCGTGATGACATCAGCGCTCTCGGTCGCGCGTGAAGCTTCGCCACTTCTTCTGAAGCTTCGCTCTGCCGTGGAGCAGGCCCTTGAAGGGAAGCCAGAGGCGGTCGAGCTGGCGCTCATCGCGCTGCTCGCCCGGGGCCATGTCCTCATCGAGGACGTGCCCGGCGTCGGCAAGACGACGCTGGCGCGAGCGCTGGCGAAGGCCGTAGGGGGCGAGCTCCGTCGCGTTCAGTTCACCAGCGATCTCCTGCCGAGCGACGTCCTCGGGGTGAGCGTCTTCGACCAGCGGATCGGGCAGTTCGTGTTCCGCCAGGGGCCGATCTTCGCGAACGTCCTGCTCGCCGACGAGATCAACCGGGCGAGCCCGCGGACCCAGTCGGCGCTGCTCGAGGCGATGAACGAGGGGCAGGTGTCCATCGAGGGGACGGCGACGCCGCTGCCGGAGCCGTTCTTCGTGCTCGCGACCCAGAACCCGCAGGATTTCGCGGGCACCTTTCCGCTGCCGGAGTCGCAGCTCGACCGGTTCATGGTGCGGATCCGGATCGGGTACCCGCCGCCCCAGGTGGAGATGCGGCTGCTCCTCCAGGGCGGCGAGCCCGATCGCGCGCGGAACGTGCCGCAGATCATCGATCCGGCGCAGCTCGTGGCGCTGCAGCGCGAGGTCGATCGCGTCGAGCTCGACTCGTCGCTCGCGACCTACCTGCAGGCGGTGCTCGCGGCCACGCGCTCGAGCCCGACCCTCTCGCTGGGCGCCTCGCCGCGCGCCGGCATGAACCTGGCGCGCGCGGCCCGGGGGCGCGCCGTCCTCTACGGCCGCTCGTACTGTATCGCGGACGACATCCATGACCTCGCGGTCGCCGTGCTGGCGCACCGGGTCCGGCTCTCGGCCCACGCGGAGGGCTACATGCCGACCCGCGACGAGTGCGAGGCCGCGGTGCGCGACCTCGTGGCGCGGGTGCCGGTCCCGCTCTAGAGGGGGCGATGGGCACAGAGGACCGGGAGCGGGGATCTCTCAGCGGCAGCTCCCGCGGCGCCGAGCGCGAAGGCGGCGCGGCGCGCAGCGCCATCCGGCCGAGCCGTCCGAGGCGCGAGCGGCCCCCGATCGAGCAGCGGCCGCTCTTGCCGTCGCGCGGGGAGCAGGCGTCGTCGTGGACGAAGGTCCTGCTGGCGCTGAGGCCGCCCCGGAAGCTCAAGTTCACCCGGGAGGGGAAGTACTACCTCGGGATCACGCTGGGCGTCGGCTTCGCGGCGATCAACACGGGCAACAACCTCCTCTACCTGCTGCTCGGGATGCTGCTGTCGCTGATCGTCGTCTCCGGCGTGATGAGCGACCTGTCGCTCCGACACCTCACCGTGACCCGGCGGCTCCCGGCCCGCGCCCAGGTGGGCCGGGCGCACCTCGTCGAGATCGAGGTCTACAACCACAAGAAGCGCGTGCCGTCGTACGCGATCGAGGTCGAGGACCTGCGCGCAGGCCAGCCGGCCGACAAGCGCTGCTTCTTCCTGAAGATCAGCCCCTCCAGCGCGCAGGTGGCCGCCTACCGGCGGACGCCGGCGAAGCGCGGCCGCGACCGGCACACCGGGTTCCGCATCGCGACCCGCTTCCCCTTCGGGCTGTTCGAGAAATCGCGCGAGGTCGAGGCCGAGGGGGATCTCATCATCTATCCCGCCGTCGATCCGGTGCGGCTCCCGGTCGAGGACGCGGGGCGGCGCGAGGGCGGCGCGAGCCTCAGCGGGCGCGGGGGCGGCGACGAGACGTTCGGGCTGCGGCCGATGCGCGACGGCGACGATCCGCGCGACATCTACTGGAAGAAGAGCACGATGCGCGACCAGCTGGTGCTGCGCGAGCGCACCCGGGAGACGCGGCCCGACGTGCGGATCGTCGTCGACACGGTGCGCCCCGCCGGCGAAGGCGACGGGTTCGCGCAGACCTTCGAGCGCAGGATCCGCGAGGCGGCCTCGCGCGCGGTCGCCCACATCAAGCGCGGCGACGCGGTGGTCGTCGCGACGACGCTGGGCGACCGGGTGCGCGGCGACCGCAACATCGGCTCCGACGCGATCCTCCGGTTCCTGGCGCTGATCGAGGCGGTGGACGAGGGGCGATTGCCGGAGCTCGGCGAAGGGCGCGCCGCCCGGGCGCCCGCGCGGCAGGTCTCCAGCCCTGGCCCCACGAGCGGCGAGCGCCGCACCAGCACGCCGAGGACCGCTTCATGAGATTCGGGATGGTGCATCGGGTCATGACCGACGCGCTCGCGGCGCTCGGCGTCATCGCCCTCGTCGCCAGCGGGCAGTTCAACCGCTACGTGAGCTGGGCCATCCTCATCGGCCTCGCGCTCGCGCTCGTCGTGCGCGAGTCCTGGCAGCGGCACCCGGCGCTCCGCCACCTCGACACCGGCGTCCTCCTGGTCGTCATCGCCGTCCAGGTGGTCCGCATCGTCGCGACCGACGCGAGCGTGCTCGACGTGCTCGTGGAGTTCGCCGCGGCGCTGCAGATCATCCGGCTCGCGACGCGCAAGGGCGCGGCGCACGACCAGCAGGTCATCGTGCTCGCGCTCCTGCACCTCATCGCCGGGACCGTCCTCGGCGGCGGCCTCGGCTACGGGCTGTGCTTCCTCGGCGTGCTCGTCGTCGCGCCCGGCGCCCTCGTGCTCAGCCACCTCAGGCGCGAGGTCGAGGGCAACTACCGGCAGGGGGCGCGCGACCGGACCGGGCTGCCCGTGGATGTGCCGCGCATCCTGCGCTCCAGGCGGGTCGTCGGGCGCTCGTTCCTCGCCGTCACCTGCCTGCTCTCGATCCCGATCTTCGTCTTCACCGCGCTCCTGTTCGTCATCTTCCCGCGCGTCGGCCTCTCGCTGCTCCTCCTGAACCGCGGCCACACGGGGCGGATGATCGGCTTCTCGGGCAAGGTCGACCTGGGCGCGGTCGGCGTGCTGCGCAGCGATCCAAAGCTGGCGATGCGGGTCGAGATCCCCGATCTCCCGGAGCCGCCGCCGCCGCGCCTCACCATGCACCTGCGCGGCACCGCGCTCGACGCGTACGACGGCCGCACCTGGACGCAGAGCGAGACGTTCAAGCGCCCGACGGAGAGCGACGGGGGGCTCGTGCCGATCGAGCGGTACCCGGATCCGTCGGTCGATCCGGTGATGCGCATCGACCTCGAGCCCATCGATCCGCCCGTGATCTTCATCCCGCCGAACGCGACGGGGCTCCGGTTCAAGAGCCGCGGGCAGCTCGGGGTCGACGCGAACACGATGGCCCACCGCGGGCCGGAGGGGGAGTTCCGGTACCAGCCCCTCGACGACCGCGGGCTCGTCTACGACGTCTTCCTGTCGCGGAAGCGGTCGCCGACGTTCCAGCGCCTCCCGGCGGGCGAGCGGCGGCGCTACCTGGAGCTGCCGAAGGATCTGCCGCCGCGCGTCGTCGAGCTCGCGCAGCAATGGACGCAGGGCCTGGAGCGCCCAGCCGACCGAGCGCGGGCGGTCCAGGATCGCCTGCGCTCGGAGTACCGGTACGACCTCGCGTCGCCGTCGGGGGCGGACCCGCAGCCGCTCGATCACTTCCTGTTCGAGTCGAAGCGCGGGCACTGCGAGTTCTACTCGACGGCGATGGCGATCCTGCTGCGCGTGGTGGACGTGCCGACCCGCAACGTGACCGGCTTCGTCGGCGGCACCTACAACCGCTTCGGCCGGTTCTACGCCGTGCGCCAGGGCGACGCCCACTCGTGGGTCGAGGTGTTCCTCGACGGCGAGGGGTGGCAGACGTTCGATCCGACGCCGCCGGCCGACGCGGCGCCGAAGAGCGAGCTGGTCGGGGTCTGGGCGTACCTCCGCGACTTCATCGAGGCGACGAGCCAGCGCTGGGACAGGCACATCGTCGGCTACGACCTGAACCAGCAGGTGAGCCTGCTCCAGACGCTCACGTCGCGCTACCGGAGGTCCGGCTCGAGCGGCGACGTCGCGCTGTCGCGCCCGCGGATCCTCGCCGTCGCCGCCGTCGCGCTCGCGCTGGGCGGCGGCCTGCTCTACTGGCGCTTCCGCCGCGCGCGCCGCGGGCGCGAGGAGTCGCGCGCCGACGGGGGGCGCACCCCGAGCGCGATCCTGGCGACCGCGCTCTACGAGAGCCTGGAGGCCGCCATGCTCGCGCAGGGCGTGCCGCGCCCGCCCAGCATGCCGCCGCTGCGCCACGCCGAGGCGCTGGAGCACGCGGACCACCCGCTGGCGCGCGAGATCCTGCAGCTCACGCAGGTCTACCTGCGCGCCCGCTTCGGCGGGGCGCAGCTCACCGAGGGCGACAGCCGCGACTTCGAGCGACGCGTCAAGGCGCTGCGCTCGGCCGATCGCCGCGCGCTCGCGGCGAGCGACGTCGGGCTCCACGCGTCGCCCTGATCGCGGCCGGGGCGGCGCGCGGCGCGCTCCGCGCAGCGCCGCTCGGCCGCGCGCGCCGCCTGCTCAGCGGCGCCGCACGGGGCGCTTCGCGATGAACGCCTGGCGGATGCCGGTGACGGCGCGGCGGGTCGGGCCGCCGGAGACGAACGGGTCCTGGGCCGCGAGCTCGCCCAGCCGGTCCACGAACGACTGCGCCACGACGCGCTCGCCCAGCAGGCTGACGACGTTCGACTGGCCTCGCATCGTGGACGCGAGGACCGTCGCCGTCGATGTGTCCGGCACCGCGGCGGCCGAGAGCGCCTCCAGCACGCGCTTGATCGGCACGATCGACTGCGCGGTCGCCAGCTTGCGATCCGAGGGGCCGAGCGGCTGCGGGGCGTACTCGAGCCAGATCCCGGCGACGTTCAGGTGGCCGAGGAGCCTCTTCGACCAGCGCGGATCGAGCTCCACGTAGAGGGGCCGGACGTCGGCCAGCGTGGAGAGCGCGAACTCGGTGGGCTCGCCCGCGAGCGCGAGGTCGCGCAGGAGCGGCGCGAGCTTGCGCTCCTCGGCGAGCAGGCTCGCCGCGACGTGGCCGCGATCGAGCAGCGGGATCGGGACCACGAGGACGTCCGGCCGCTCGCCGCGCGTGATCCGCGCCGCCCAGACCCGCCACGCGATCGCCGGCGAGCGCACGAGGATGGCGGAGCTCGGGTCGAGGCTGCCGTACGCCTGGTCGGTCCAGACCTCGGCGGCCGCCTGCTCGCTCCGGTCGGCGGCGAAGCCGGCCTCCTCGCTCGTCAGCGCGACCAGCGTCAGCTGGAAGACGACGAGCAGCACCGCGCCGCTCCGCGAGAACGGCACGCGCGTGTCGAGCAGCGCCCGGACCGCCGCGTGCGCCCCGAGCGCCGAGCCGACGGCGATCGCCGCGACCGCGAGCGACCGCAGCGGGGTGAGCGGATCCGCGGAGAGCACGCCGGCCGCGCGCGCGGGCAGGAGGGTGTCGAGCGCGAGCAGCACGAGGAACGGCGCGACGAGCCACCGCGCGCGCGGGCGCAGGAGCGAGAGCGCGAGGCCGGCCGCGGCGATGAGCAGGGAGACGACGCCGATCTCGCGGCTCCACGCGGCGAGCGCCGTGGTGCGCGCGCTCGCGACGTCGAGGGCGGCGAGGCTCCCCGCCGTGAGCGCGCGGCCGATGTCGGCCCACGCGCGCGGCGCGAGCGGCCGGAGCGCGAGCGGCGCGAGGAGGAGCGCGGCCGTGAGCGCGCCCGCGCCCGCGGCGGCGCCGAGCAGGCGCCGGGGCGGGCCCGCGGCCGCCGCCTCCCCGCCGAGGCCCCGGCGGGCGAGGATCATCGCGAGCGACGCCGCCATCGCCGCGAGGCCGGCGTGAGGGCTCTCGGCGAACGTGGCCCCGAGGACCGCGCCGAGCGCGATCCACGCGCGCCCCGCGTGCCGCGCCTGCTCGGCGCAGATCGACGCGAGCGCGAGGGCGACGAGCGCGCAGCAGGTGGCGAGCATGGCGCCGCCGCCGACCGTCGCCTCCCGCTGCCAGGTCGGCGACAGCGCCGCCGTGAGGACGGCGATCGCCGACAGCGCGGCGGCGAGCCGCGGGCTCGCGTCGCCGCCGGGCGCGGCCTGCGCGGGCCGCGCCGCGGCCGGGATCGCCTCGGCGGCGCCGCCGAGGAGCTTGCGGAGGAGCGAGAGCCCGGGGAGGGGCGCCGGCCGCGCGGACTCCAGGAGGAGCCGGCGGACCATCTCGTAGAGCAGGCGCGACGCGAGCGCGAGCGCGAGCGCCGAGCCGAGGGCGGTGCGGAAGGTGCGCGAGCCCAGCGGGAGCAGGCTCAGCGCCTGTGAGACCGCGGTCGAGAGGCCGCCGCCGACCCCGACCGCGACGAGGCCGAGGTCCCGGACGGCCGTGAGATCCTCTCGCCATTGCCCTGACGAGGCGGCGCGGGCCAGCGAGAGCCCGAAGGGCAGCGCGGCCGACAGGAAGGCGAGCGACCGATCGAGCCAGCAGCGTTTCTCTCCGGAGCTCACCGGCCGGCCATGCCAGATCGGCCGCGGGCGGGCCAAGTTCCGGCGCGTGGCCCGGGCGCGCCCCGGCGGCGGCGCGCGGGCCCGATCCGCCGCCTCGGCGGCGGTGCGCGCCCCGATCCGCGCCCCCGGCGGCGGCGCGCGGGGCGCGATCATCCGGAGAGGCGGTGAGCGGCGACCTGGGCTAGAGTCGCCCCTCCCACGGAAATTCGGAGGTCGGCTCGTGTCCCGTTTCATCGATGAGCTCAAGAGGACGCACCGCTGCGGCGATCTGCGCGAGGCGGACATTGGCAAGGAGGTCGTGCTGTTCGGCTGGGTCGCGCGACGCCGCGATCACGGCGGCTGCATCTTCATCGACCTCCGCGACCGCACCGGCGTGACGCAGATCGTCTTCGATCGCAGCTACCTCGGGGCGATCACGAAATACGGCGTGAAGGCGGAGGAGAAGGACCTCCTCGACGCCCACGCCGCCGCCGAGCGGGCCCGGTCCGAGTGGGTCGTCGGCGTCCGGGGCGTCGTGGTGAGCCGTGAAGGCAACGTGAACGACAAGATCGACACGGGCGCCATCGAGGTCTGGGTCGCCGAGGCGACGATCTTCAACAGGGCCGAGACGCCGCCGTTCGAGATCTCGGACGAGATCGAGACGCGGGAGGAGATCCGCCTCCAGCACCGGTACCTCGACCTGCGCCGGACCCCGCTCCAGCGGACGCTGCGGATGCGCCACGAGATCAACCGGACGACGCGGAACTACCTGTCGGACCAGGGCTGCATCGAGCTCGAGACGCCGTTCCTCGTGAAGTACACGCCGGGCGGCGCGCGCAACTTCCTCGTCCCGTCGCGGATCTCGGCCGGCAAGTTCTACGCGCTCGCCGAGAGCCCGCAGCTCTACAAGCAGCTCTTCATGGTCGCGGGCTTCGACCGGTACTTCCAGATCGTGAAGTGCTTCCGGGACGAGGACCTGCGCATCGACCGGCAGCCGGAGTTCACCCAGATCGACGTCGAGCTGTCGTTCGTGAACCAGGACGACGTCTTCGGGCTGATGGAGGGGCTCGTCTTCGCGGTGTTCAAGGCCGCCCTCGGCAAGGACCTCACCGAGCTCTACCCGACCGGCCGCTTCCCGCGCATGCCGTACGCCGAGTCGATGCGCCGCTTCGGCAACGACAAGCCCGACCTCCGCTTCGGGATCGAGCACACCGACCTCACGGACATCATCATCGAGCACGGCGGCGGCGGGGTGCCGTTCTGGGTCGAGCTCGCCGAGAAGTACCGCTCCGGCAAGCTGCGGCGCGACCTGCCGGCCGAGATCGTGAAGGGGCTCGTGATCCCGGCGAGCGCCAACCTGTCGCGCCAGCAGACCGAGGACCTCGAGCGCGGGCTCCGCGACGTGAAGGGCTTCCGGGGGCTCGCGCGCGCCAAGCTCGCCGAGGACGGCTCCTGGACGCAGTCGCCCCTCACGAAGTCGATCACGCCGGAGCTCCGGCAGAAGCTGAACGAGGTGCTCGGCGCCAAGCCGGGCGACATCCTCTGCTTCCAGTTCGGCAAGGAGGCCGTGGTGCACACCGTCATGGCGAAGCTCCGCGTCGACGTCGCCAAGAAGATGGGGCTCATCCCGGAGTACGGGCATGGCGACCAGTGGCGGTTCCTCTGGGTGACGAACCCACCCCTGTTCGAGTTCGACGAGGACACGGGGCGCTGGGCCGCCGCGCACCACGCGTTCACGCGGCCGATCGACGAGCACGTGCAGCTCCTCGAGAGCGATCCGGCGCGCGTCGAGTGCTACCGTTACGATCTCGTGCTGAACGGGTTCGAGATCGGCGGCGGCTCGATCCGGCTGCACGATCCGGAGGTGCAGGCGCGCGTCTTCAAGACGCTGGGCATCGACGAGAGCGACGCGCGCGACAAGTTCGGGTTCCTCCTGGACGCGCTCCGCAGCGGCGCGCCGCCGCACGGCGGCATCGCGCTCGGCATGGACCGGCTCTCGATGCTGCTCAGCGGCGCGCCGACGCTGCGCGACGTCATCCCGTTCCCGAAGACAAACCAGGGCACGGACCAGATGACCGGCGCGCCCGTGGCCGTCGACGCCGCGCAGCTCGCCGAGCTGCACGTGAAGCCGGTCGCGCCCGCCGACACCCGACCGGGCGCGGCGGGCACCGGCAGCGCCGGCGCCTGATGCCGGACCGGGGGGCGCGCGCGCGATCGCGATCGGACGGCTCGACCGCGGCGCCCCAGCGCTCCAGCGCCGTGGGGCGCCGCCGCCACCGCGCGCGCTGTGCCCTGCCTCGCCGCGCGCGGCCGCGCCCCTCGGCCTTTATGTTTGCAGGCCGCGCACTTCTGGTAGGGTAGGGCCTGTATCCTTCGCCATGGCCTCCCCGGCGCGAGTCCTCGTTGTGGATGACAGCCCGACCATCCTGAAGGTCGTCAGCGCCATCCTCGCTCGCAATGGGTTCGATCCGACGGTGGCGCGCGACGGGCTCGCCGGGATCGAGCTCATCAAGAAGGGGCCGAAGTACGACCTCGTCCTCCTCGACTTCGTGATGCCGAGGATGAACGGCTACGCCTTCTGCCGGGAGCTGCGGTCGAACCCGTCGCACCGCACGGTCCCCGTCGTCCTGATGAGCGCCAAGGGCGACAAGATCCGGGGGCAGTTCGTCCAGCAGACGGGCGCCGTCGACGCGATCACGAAGCCGTTCGACGCGCGGGCGCTGGTCGCGGTGATCGAGGGCGCGCTCGCGAAGACGGCCGAGGGGCGCGCGCGGCCCGTGCCGGAGGGCGCGAAGATGCCCGACGAGGACACGATCGCCGAGAGCGTGCGGCCGAGCCTCCTCGCCCGGAACATGCGCCAGCGCGCCGGGGTCGACTTCGCGCAGCAGCTGGCGACGGTGATGACGCCCGCGATCATGAGCCTGTCGCCCGAGGCGCGGACGAACGAGGCGGCCGTGATGCAGGCGGTCGCCCGCGTGATGACGAGCGAGGTGGTCTCGAAGCTGACCCTGACGCTCCGCGATCTCGACGCGCCCCCGGACGCGAAGGAGGTGATGAGCGGCGACGTCTCGGCGATCCCGCTCGCCGAGATCCTCCAGTTGCTCCAGATGCAGCGGCAGACGGGCGTGCTCCGGGTGACCACGAACCGCGCGTCGGTCACGATCTCCCTCCGCCAGGGGCTCATCGATCTCGTGCAGGCGCGCAACTCGTCGGACGAGTTCAAGCTCGGGCGCTACTTCATCGAGCGCGGGCTCGTGACGCGGGAGCGGCTCGAGGCGCTGCTCCGCGCGAAGGCGCCGCAGACGCTGCTCGGCCAGGTGCTCGTCGAGGCGGGCGTCGCGACGAACGACGATCTCATCGCCGTGCTGGAGCGCCAGTCGAGCGAGCTGATCTACGAGGTGCTGCGCTGGCCGTACGGGCGCTTCTCGTTCACGCGCGAGCCGTTCCGCCCCGAGGTCGAGCAGGCGCGCCTCGGCCTCGCCGTGTCCGCGCTGGTGCTCGAGGGGTTCCGGCGCGTCGACGAGTGGCGGCTCATGGAGGGGACGATCAACTTCGACCAGGTGGTGGTCGTGGATCAGGTCGCCCTCGACGGCGTGGGCTCGGGCAAGCTGACGCGCATCGAGGAGCTCGTGCTCGGCGCGGTCAACGGCTCGCGCACGGTGAACGAGGTGATCAAGGAGAGCGCGGTCGGCTCGTTCGACGCGATCAAGACGATCTACCAGTTCCTGCAGTCGCGCGTGCTGAGGACCAGGGCCGCCTGAGGCGCGCGCCGGCGGCGATCCGCGCGCGGGAAGGCGAAGCCACACGCGCGAGCGCGCGCGCAGCACGCCGGACGCCGCGCATGCGGCATCGGCGCGTGCGCGCGACGTCCGCCGCCGCTACGTTGTCCACACGCGGGGCTCAGGCCGCCTCACCAAGGGCGTAGCGCTGAGCGCGATCGCGGCGGAGAGGGCGGGATTCGAACCCGCGGATCAGTTTCCCGATCGCACGCTTAGCAAGCGTGTGCCTTCAGCCACTCGGCCACCTCTCCTGGTCTCCAGGAGGATCCGCCCGGCCCATGCTCGGCGCAGGGCCCCATGCGGATCTCGAAGCTTCGACAGTAAAAAGAGCGTTGACTCGACAGACGCTCGGCGCGGTCCGTCGAGGGAGCGGCAACATACCAAAGAGGCTGTCGCTGTGCACAGAAGATCGTGCGGGGAAGCGCGGGGAAGGTCGAGGGGCCTCCAGGGGACGGCGGCGAGAGGCAGCGGGCTGGCCGGCTCTACCCTGGAGCTCGGCTCGGGCGGCGAGGGCGATCGCCCCCGCGCGGGGAGGGCGTCACGAAGACACAACTATCGGATTTTCGTTGGCTTTTTATCGCGCCCCACCCGGACCCGTCCCCCCCGGCCGGCGGCGCAGGCGGCCGGGCGGCGGCGCCTTCGTGGAGGGTCACTGCGGCACGCCGTAGGCCAGGGCGAACAGCACCGCGCTGAGCGCCGCGCAGACCGCCCACGCCCGGGCCGCGCTGCGGGCCAGGAAGGTGACGCACATCGCCGCCACCCAGAGCGGCGCCGCGAGCGCGAAGGCGAGGACGCTCCGCGTGTCCCCGGAGAGCGGCGCAAACCGCGCGACGCACGCGCTGGCCAGGACGGCGACCGGGAGCGTGCCGATCAGCGCCGCCAGCGGGCGCAGGGTCGCGCCGAGCCGGGTGAGCCGGCCGCTATCCATGGCACGCTCCTGCGAGCGACAGCGCGACGACCGCGGGAGGACACAGGAGCGCGAGGCCCCACGCGGCGCGCGGCCAGAGGGGCGCGAGCAGGACGAACAGGCTCGCGGCGCAGAGGAGCGCGGCGAAGGGGACGAGGTACGCCGCGGGGCCGGCCTCGATCCGGCGCCACAGCCACACCGACTGCGCGAAGGACACGGCGGCCAGCGACCGGGCCGCGATGCGCCACGCGCGCTTCCCGCGCAGCCAGGGCGCGACGCCGAAGGGAACGCGCTCCGGCCGCGCCGCGTGGAGCAAGGCGAAGGCGAGGTACGCCGAGAGGAGCGACGCGATCTCAACCATGGGAAGCCGACGCGATCTCAACCATGGGAAGCCGTCTGGCCCCTGGCCATGAGCCCCGCCCCGCCGTGGGCCAGCGACGCCGGCGGCTCGTCCTGCGCCGCCTGCGGCGGCGCCATGCGCCTCGAGGCCGCGCGGCGGAGCGCCCAGGCCGAGGCGCAGAGCGCCGCCGCCGCCGCGAGGAGGGCGGCGTCGACCGCGACGACCGCGCCGAGCCTCGGCCCCGCGCCGAAGAGCCCGGCGCCGGACCAGCGCGCCGCGAGCGCGGGGACGGGCAGCAGCAGGAGCCCCGCGAGCCCGATCTGCCGCCACCACAGGCTCGCGCCGTCGCGCGCGGCGAGCGCCCACGCGACGCAGAGCCCGAGCGCAGCGAGGAACGTGAGCTCCTCGGCGGCCATGCGGCCCGCCCAGTCGAGCGGGAGCGCGCGGCTCGCCAGGAAGAGCGCCGCGATCGCGACGAGCGTCCCCGCGCCGAAGCCGACGGTGAGCCGCGCGAGGAGTCGGTTGCCGAGGCTCTCGCGCCGCGCCTCGCGCCGCGCGAGCCAGATCCAGTTGCCGGTGAGGACCGTGGCGCACGTCGCCACGGCGAGCACGAAGAACAGGACGCGGAGGGCGACGCCGCCGAAGTCGGCGAAGTGGAGGCCGTAGATCCAGCGCATCACGCCGCTGCGAGCGCCCTCCGCGCCCGGCACGTCGGCCGAGAGGACCGCGCCGTCGGCCGCCCGCAGGCGCACGAGGCCGCGCCCGAACGGAGCCCCCTCGACCGAGCCGCGGATATCGACGGTGCCGCTGTCGAGGCCGAGATGCCGGACACGGTACCTCTCGGGCACGAACCGGGGCGCGATCGCGCGCGCGCGCGCCGTGAGCTCGTCCAGGGTGAGGCCGCGCGCGGGCGCCCCTCTCGCGGGCTCGTCGACGTACGAGGCCCCCCAGGCCGCCCGGTCCGCCCGGCCGGCGTCCCCGCCGAACACGGGGCCCGTGAACGCCGGCACCAGCACGCCCAGGAACACGATGAACGCGCCAGTGTACGCGTACAGGACCTGGAACGGCAGGCCCATCACGCCGAGCACCTTGTGCATGTCCGACCAGAGGACGCGGGGCTTTGCGTCCGGCCGGAACCGATGGAACTGCCGGACGAGGTCCTTCAGGTGGATGAGCACGCCGGTCGCGAGCGCGAGCAGCAGCGCTACGCACAGGAGACCGGCGACGTAGTACAGCCACACGCCGGTCGCCCGGTGCCAGAGGTAGTGCAGGTCGTAGAGAAAGCTGGAGAGCCCCTCGCGCTCGGGCACGAGCCCCTCGTGGACCCACGACGAGAACCGCTCGCCCTGCGCGTAGTAGCCGAGCCGCGCGGCGCCCAGCCCGTCGGCCGGCGGGTCCAGCCAGAGCTCCTCGGGCGTCGTGCCCGCGGCGGCGAGCCCCTGATCGAGCGTGGCCTGGAGCCCCCCCTGCTCGATGACCGAGCGCCGCTGGGTCAGGGGCTCCTCCCACACCGCGAGCTGCCGCCGGAAGAGCGTGATCCCCCCCGACAGGAACATCACGTAAAGCAGGAGCCCACCGACCACGCCGGCCCAGGCGTGCACGTCCCAGAAGGTCGTGAAGGCATGGCGGGAGAGCTTCTTGGCCATGTCGGGATCTCCTGTCTCGCGTGAGCGCGCGTCCTTTACCGTACCTTCGATTACCGTACCTTCGATACGCCGTGCAGGAATCCCGGCACCGTCATGGCGCGCTTCGGGCCCCCTTCGGCCGTGAGCTCGATGAGCGTGCTCTCGGCGTAGTCGTCCGCCGTCTCGGTCCCGAAGACCCGGCCATCGACCTGGAACCAGAGGACGTCCGAGGTCATCGGGCTCAGCTCGTCGATGCGCGCCGCTTCGCCCGTCGCGGTGTCCCAGCGCCACCACTGCCACACTTTCTGGCTCGTGAGATCCCAGGTCACGCTGTCGGCTTCGATCGTGGCGGCGCCCTCGTCGAACACCCGGAGGAAGACGCTGTCGCCGCCGCCCGGGATGGGCTCGCCCGCGATCGCGCCGTCGGTCAGCTCGCCCAGGGCCATGAGGTAGTCCTTGTCGAAGGCGTCCGCGCCCTTTTGCACGCGCAGCGCGCACGGCTCGGTCGGCAGCCGCTCGAGCCGGTGGGCCGCCCCCGCGAGCGCCGAGCTCACGAAGTAGGCATCGCCCGAGGCCGTCTCGACGGGCTGCGTGATCCCGCCGCAGCGCTCGTCGACGTCGACCCGCACGAGGGTGTCCGTCGTGGTGTCGATCACGACGAGCCCCGTCTCCTCGAGGATCGTGTCGTTCTGCTCCCAGTCGAACCACCCGACCGAGAAGAGGAGGCTGTCGCCGCGCAGGATCGACCCGTAGCTGTACAGCGCCAGGTAGCCTTGACGGGCGGTCTCCGGCAGCTCGATGGTCCCCTCGACCTTCATCGCCGCGGGGTTCAAGACGATGAGCTGCTCGTTGTGGCGATCCGGGTAGTACGCCTTCGTCGGAGAGACGAAGTACAGGGTGGGCCAGAGATCCTGCACGCCGAGGGGCTGCAGGTTGACGCTCGTCCCCTCTTCGAGCGCGCCTCGCTCGTCGAGCGTGTAGCGCGAGATCGTCGGCGCGTCGCCGCCGCCGATGGCGAGCCAGCCGAGGTCCTCGAACCCGTAGAGCTTGGCCGAGCCCGGGACCTCGAGCGCCTCGGACAGGTCGACCTCCGTGCCTTGATCGAGCGACGGGACCGCGTGGAAATAAGCCGTCGTCGCGGTGTCGTCCCAGACGCGTGTCCCCACCACGAACGCCGGCCGGCCCGCGCCGCCGCCGCCGCTCCCGCCCGGGTTCGGCGCATCGTCCGCGCAGCCGCCGCTCCCGAGCGCCATGACCAGGAGCCCGAGCGCGCCGAGCGCGGTGCTCGCGCGCCTCGATGTCAGCGTGCTGTTCCAGATCGTTCTCATGGGTTCTCCTGGCTCTCCATCACATCTCCAGCATTGCCTTGGAAAAGAAGGCCCGTCCGGGCCGCTGGACCCCGTAGAAATCGAAGGCGGGCTCGTCGGTGAGGTTGTGGGCTTCGACGGTGAAGCTCAGGGTGCGCGGCGCGAGGCGCGCGATGTAGGTGAGCGCGAGCGAGTGCAGGAGCTGCGAGGGGACGCGCGCCTTGTCGTCGCGCCGCCCGTTGCGCTCCCAGCCGAGGAAGTACCCGTGCACGTAACGCGTGTCCCAGGTGAGCGCGAGCTCGTCGCGCGGCGCGGCGACCTCGCGGAGCTGCACGCGCGCCGACCCGTTGGCGAAGAGCCAGGGCCGGTTCGGCATCCGCTGCCCCGCATAGCGGCCGAAGGTCCCTTCCTCGGACGTGTTGCGGAAGTCCTCGTAGGTGACGTTGCCGTCGAGGACGACGTGCTCGCCAGGCGACGTCCAGCGAGCCGAGGCCTCGACCCCCAGCGCCCGCGCCGAAAAGACGTTGTCGTACTGGGAGATCTTCCCGTCGCCGAGCAGCACGATGAGGTCCTCGGCCGCGCGGAGGTAGCCGTTCGCCTCGAGCCGCCACGCGCCCGCGGCGGTGCCGGGGGCGTCGATCGTGACACCGAGGTTGCCGTTGTGGCTCGTCTCGGGCGAGAGATCGAGCTTGGCGCGGATCAGCGCCCCGTCGCCGAACACCTCGTCGGGGCGCGGGAGCCGCCTCGCCCACTCGTAAGACGCCTTGGCATAGAGCCACTCGCTGAATCGATAGCGCAGGCCGTCGCCGACGCCGAGGCGATGGGTGTCGCGATCCCGCCGGCGGAAGCGATCGGCGAGCCCCTGGAGGCTCTCCTCCGAGCGCAGGAGCTGCACATACTGCTTGACGAAGAGGACGTTCTCCACGCGGTCGTCGAGCAGGTTGAGCTGGTGCTCGGCGCCGTGGACCCAGTTGACGAGCTCGCGGTCGGCCGTGAGCGGGTCGCGGCCCTCGGGGTTCGCCTGCCTGCGCTCGTCTCCCGTGCGCGTGACGAACATCGGAGAGACGGAGAGCTGCAGCGCGTGCTCAGGGTGGGGCCGAAAGCGGAGGTTCAGCCGTCCATAGCCGCTGTGCTCCCAGAACACCTGATCCCGCGGCTTTGTGTCGTCCTCACCCGGCTTGCCGCCGGGATTGCAGTGACCATACCAGTCGTAGGTGCACTCGCTCACGTCGAGGAAGGTGGCGCGCCCGTACGCGTAGCCGCCGATCGCCTCGAGGGCCACGCCGCGGCCGAGCGGCTGCTCGTACCGGAGCGTCACGCCCGCCGTGGTCTCACCGCTCGTGACCTCGCCGTAAGGCACCTTCATGACGCCGAGCTTGTGCTGATGCTCCTTGTCGTACGCCGTTAGAAAGACGCGCAGGAGCAGCCGCCGCGCCCAGGGCCGGTTCACGAAGCCGAGCTCGACGCCGCCGCCCGCCGCGCGATAGGCGTCGTGAAAGCGGTAGACACGTTCGGGGTGCTCGACGAGGTCGTCGTCCGGCACGTCGACCGTCACGCGATAATCGTTCCGCGCGTAGTCGAGGAAGCCGTTGACGCGGGCGAGGAAGCCGCTCGGCTCGTGCAGGTGCCGCGCCGTGGCGGCGAGTCGATGGGTGTCGAAGGACCCGATCTCGTAGGACGCGGCGCCGTGGGTGCCGCGCACGTCCTGGTCGGTGACCAGGTTGACGGCGCCGCCCAGCGCGTCGGCGCCGAGGCGCACCGGGACCACGCCGCGGTAGATCTCGACGCGGTCGACCAGGTTGACGGGCACGTTCGCGATGCCGAACGGGAACCCGGCGAAATCGAGCGGCACGCCGTCGAGAAAGAAGCGGATCTGGTCGTTCGAGAGGCCGTTGAGCGAGAAGCGCGCCGAGGACCCGAGCCCGCCGCCGCGCCGCACGCCCACGCCCTCGGTGCGGGCGAGGACCTCGCCCATGTCGGCGGTCCTGCGCTTCGCCTGCTCGGTCTCGATGACCTTGATCGCCTGCGCGGACTGCCGGAGGCGCTCGGCCATGGCGGCGCCGCGCACGGTCACCTCGACGGGCGCGGCGTCGGCCGCCGGGGCAGCGCCGGCCACCGGGGCGGGCGCGGCGCCCGCCGCCGGGGCAGCGCCGGTCGCAGGGCCGGGCCCCCGGGTCGGCCCAGGCGTGATCTCGGCGGAGCGCGCGGCCGCAACCCCGGTCGGGGGCCCGGCCGCAACCCCGGTCGGGGGCCCGGCCGCAACCCCGGTCGGGGGCCCGGCCGCAACCCCGGTCGGGGGCGGCTCGGCCGGAGGCTCCGCCGGCGGGCGGAACTCGTACGCGTAGAGGATCCGTGACGCGACCGGCGTGCCGTCCCGGCGCGCCGGCGTGAAGAGGAACCGGAACGCCGCAGCGCGGGCCGCCTCGTCGAAGCCGGGGCCCATCGGCTCCACGACCTCGGCCTCGGTCACGCGCCCCGCCGCGTCGATCCGGAGCTTCAGCACGACCTTGCCCTCGCGTCGCGCCGCCCGCGCCTCCGGCGGAACCTCGGCCTCGGCGCCCTCGACGAGCTGCGGCGGCTCGATCCGCGCCTCCCCGGCGCCCTGCGGCGAGCGCTCTCCCCTCACCGCGCCGGCCGCAGGCGCGCCCGCTCCGCCATCGCCGTCCGCGCGCCCTCGGCCCTCGGGCTCGCCGTCGCCCTGAGCGCGCGCCGGCGCAGGCACGACCGGCAACAGCAAGGTCAACGCGCCCGCAAGCAGGACCCGGAGCGAGCGAGAGCGCCGCGTCACCGCACCCCCCCTCGGCCTGGAGCGCGCGTCGGCGCAGGAACGGAAGGGGAAACCGAGCAGACGGCCATGTCCAGACGACGTCGCTACTCGAGCTGAAAACCAAAATCAATTTCATCTTCACAGAACGGAACCGGCGTTCAGGGCACCATTTTTCTCTTGACTCGCCATGGATCGGTGTTCCATACAACCGCCTCGCTGATCTTGATCATCATTTTCATTTTCAATTGTATACCAACAAGCGCACGCTGCGGGTGCTGACGGCGCCCTGGGGCGCCTCGCGCCCATAGCGCGTTGCGTCATCAGGCTCAGAGCCCGGGCCTGGTGAGCGGGAGCGCTTTGTCGTCGGGCTGTCTTTTTCGACCGGAGCTGAGGTGGCGATGGAGTCGAACCGATCACAGACGCGTGCGATCAGCGATCGCGACGCGGCCGAGCCCGCGACGCTCGTCGCGCTGCTCCGGCGTCGCGCGGAGCAGCGCCCGTCCGCGCACGCCTATACCTTCCTGCTCGACGGGGAGACGGACGCTCGCTCGACGACCTACGGCGAGCTGGACCGGCGGGCGCGCGCGCTCGCCGCGGAGCTCCAGCCCGGCGCGCGGGCGGGCGAGCGCGCGCTGCTCCTGGTGCCGCCGGGGCTCGACTTCATCGCGGCGTTCTTCGCCTGCCTCTACGCGGGGCTCGTCGCGGTGCCGGTGCCGCTGCCGCAGCGGAAGCGAGGGCTGCTCCGCGTGCTGGCCATCGTGCGCGACTGCCGCCCGAGCGTCGCGCTCACCACCGAGGCGTTCCTGGGCGCCGCGGCGCTCCTCCGCGAGGATCCGAGCCTCGCCGAGCTGAGCCAGCTGCGCTGCGTGGCCGTCGACGCGGCCAGGGACGGCCAGGGAGACGCGTGGCGGCCGCCGCGCGTGACCGCCGAGACCGTGGCGTTCCTCCAGTACACCTCGGGGTCGACCGGGACGCCCAAGGGCGTCGTGCTCACGCACGGGAACCTGCTGCGCAACGAGCGCATGATCCAGCGCGCGTTCGCGCACACCGAGGAGAGCGTGATCGTCGGGTGGCTGCCGCCGCACCACGATATGGGGCTCATCGGCAACATCCTGCAGCCGCTCCACGTGGGCGTGCCGTGCATCCAGCTCTCGCCCGACCACTTCCTGATGCGGCCGCGGCGCTGGCTGGACGCGATCTCGCGCTACCGGGCCACGACGAGCGGCGGACCGAACTTCGCCTACGAGCTGTGCGTCAGCAAGATCCCCCCGGAGCAGCGCGACGGGCTCGATCTCGCCTCGTGGAAGGTGGCGTTCAACGGGGCCGAGCCGGTGCGCGCGGCGACGCTCGATCGCTTCGCCGAGGCGTTCGCGCCGGCGGGGTTCCGGCGCGCGGCGTTCTACCCCTGCTACGGGCTCGCCGAGGCGACGCTGCTCGTCAGCGGCGGCGCGGCGGACGCGCCGCCGGTCGTGCGCGCGGTCGACCGCGCAGCGCTGGAGCAAGGGCGCGCGGCGTTCGATCCGCGCGATCCAGAGGCCGCCGTCGCCCTCGTGGGCTGCGGGCGATCGCCGGACGGCGACGAGGTGCGGATCGTCGATCCCGAGACGCGGAGGCCCTGCGAGGACGAGCGCGTCGGCGAGATCTGGGTGGCCGGCGCGAGCGTGGCCCAGGGCTACTGGGAGCGGCCGGAGGACACGGCGGCGACGTTCGAGGCCCGGCTGGCCACGGGAGGAGGGCCGTTCCTCCGGACCGGCGATCTCGGGTTCCTGTCGCGCGGCGAGCTCTACGTGACCGGCCGGCTCAAGGACCTGATCATCGTCCGCGGGCGCAACGTCTACCCGCAAGATCTCGAGCTCACCGCGGAGGAGAGCCACCCGTGCCTCCGCGCCGGCGGGGGCGCGGCGTTCTCGGTGGACGTGGACGGCGAGGAGCGCGTCGTTTTGGTTCAGGAGCTCGGAAGGGGCGCCGCCGCGTCGGCGGATCCGGCGGAGCTCGGCGCGGCGATCCAGCGCGCCGTGGCCGATCGGCACGAGGTCGCGATCCACGCGGTGGCGCTGATCAAGCCGGGGAGCCTGCCGCGGACCACGAGCGGCAAGGTGCAGCGGAGGGCGTGCCGCGCGCGGTTCCTGGACGGCTCGCTGGACGCGGTCTGGCGATCGGCGCTCGAGCCGCCGGCCGGCTCGGGCGCGCGC
This sequence comes from Sorangium sp. So ce834, assembly GCF_051521425.1. Lineage (NCBI taxonomy): Bacteria > Pseudomonadati > Myxococcota > Polyangiales > Polyangiaceae > Sorangium > Sorangium sp. So ce834. Next base: position 12,763,834 of record NZ_CP150351.1, on the reverse strand, counting down.
GCCGAGCGCGAGGACCCGCCGCGGACGGCGCTGGAGGGCGCGCTGGCCCGGATCTGGGCGGAGGTGCTGGGGCGCGCGCGGATCGGCCGGGACGAGGAGTTCCTGAGCCTGGGCGGCGACTCGCTGCGGGCCATGCAGGTGAGCGGCCGGGTGAGCGAGGCCCTCGGCGTCGAGGTGGGGCCGGCGCAGCTCTTCGCGACGACGACGATCGCGGCGCTGGCGGCCTGGATCGAGGGCCGGCAGGGCAGCGCGCCCGCGGGCGGATCGGCGGGCGGCGCCGCGCCGCTCGCGCCGGAGGAGCGGCCGGAGCGACCGCCGCTGTCCCTCGTGCAAGAGCGCCTGTGGTTCCTGGAGCAGCTGGCCGCCGGGGCGCCCGTCTATCACATCGCGGCGGCCCTGCGGCTCTCCGGAGCGCTCGACACGGGCGCCCTGGAGCAGGCGGTGACGGCGCTCGCGGCCCGCCACGAGGCGCTGCGCACGAGCTTTCCGTCGGCGTCCGGGCAGCCGGTCCAGAGGATCGCGCCGCCCGCGAAGGTCGCGCTACCGATCGAGGACCTCCGCGCGCTCGCCGAGGAGGACCGGGAGCCGGCGCTGCAAGCGCGCCTGCGGGAGGAGGCGCGGCGCGCGTTCGATCTCGCCGAGGCGCCGCCCGTGCGCTGGACGCTCCTCCGCAAGGGCGAGCGGGAGCACGTGCTGGCGGTCACCTGCCACCACCTCATCGCGGACGGCTGGTCGATGAACGTGCTCTTGCGGGAGCTCGCGCTGATCTACGGCGCGCTCTCGGCGGGGCGCGCTCCGGAGCTCGCGCCGCTGCCGATCCAGCCGGCGGATCACGCGCTGTGGCAGCGCCGGACCGAGCAGGCGACGGCACGCGAACGGGAGCTCGCGTACTTTCGCGAGCGGCTGAGGGGGCCTGTGCCGCCCCTCTCGCTCCCCACGGATCGACCGCGGCCCTCGGTGCAGAGCTACGCGGGCGCGCGCGAGGAGCTCGCGTTGCCGCCGGAGCTCGTGGCGCGGCTCACCGCGCTCGGGCGGGGGGCGGGCGCGACGCTGTTCACGACGGTGGCAGCGGGGCTGTTCGCGCTGCTGCACCGGTACACGGGCCAGAGCGACGTCTGCATCGGCACGCCGGTCGCCGCGCGGCCGCGGGCGGCGCTGGAGGGCGCCGTCGGCTGCTTCCTCAACACGCTGGCGCTGCGCGTCGACCTCGCGGGCGATCCGCGCGTCGCGGAGCTGATCGCCCGCGTCCGGTCGGCGGTCACGGAGGGGCAGGCGCACCAGGAGGCGCCGTTCGAGCGGGTGCTGGAGGCGCTGTCCCTCGAGCGGAGCCTCAGCCACTCCCCCCTGTTCAACGTGATGCTCGCCATGGATCCGGCGCCCGAGCGGGCGCCGGAGATCCCCGGCCTGTCGATCGAGGTGCAGCGGGTGGACACCGGGACAGCGCAGTTCGATCTGGCGCTCAACCTGACCCTGGACGGCCAGGGAGCGCGCGGCGCCTGGGAATACAACACCGATCTGTTCGACCGGGCCACGGTGGCGCGCATGGCGCGGCACCTCGTCGCGATCCTCGAGGGGTTCGTCGCCGCGCCGGAGGCCCGGCTGTCCGATCTGCCGATGATGGACGCGGGCGAACGGAGGCAGGTCCTCGCCGGCTGGAACGCGACGGAGCGCGGCTATCCGGAGGACCTGCGCGTGCACGAGCTGTTCGAGGCGCAGGCCGAGCGGACGCCGGACGCGACGGCCGTGATCTTCGAGGACCACCGCCTCAGCTATCGAGAGCTCGACGCGCGCGCCAACCAGGTGGCCCACGCCCTGCGCCGGCGCGGCGTCGGGCCCGATGGGCTCGTCGCCATCGCGGCAGAGCGCTCGGTCGAGCTGGTCGTCGCCCTGCTCGCCGTCCTCAAGGCCGGCGCCGCCTACGTCCCCATCGACCCCGATTACCCCGCCGAGCGCATCGCCTTCATGCTCGACGACGCCGCCGCTCCCGTGCTCCTCACCCAGTGGCCGGTCGCCTCGCGCCTGCCGCCCCACCGCGCACGGCTGCTGTGCCTCGACGCCGATCGCGCAGAGCTCGACGGCGAACCGACGACCACTCCCGCGGTGGCCGTCTCGCCGGACAACCTCGCTTATACCATCTACACGTCGGGCTCGACCGGCCGGCCCAAGGGCGCGGGCAACACCCACCGTGGCCTGCTCAACCGACTGCAGTGGATGCAGGAGCGCTACGCGCTGACCGCCGAAGACCGGGTGTTGCAAAAGACCCCCTTCAGCTTCGATGTCTCGGTCTGGGAGTTCTTCTGGCCGCTCATCACCGGCGCGGGCCTCGTCGTCGCCCGTCCAGGCGACCACCGCGACGGCGAGCGGCTCATCGAGCTCATCGAGCGCCACGGCGTCACCACCGTCCACTTCGTCCCTCCGATGCTCCAGGCCTTCCTGGAGACCCCCGGCGCCTCGTCGTGCGCGTCGCTGCGCCGGGTGCTCTGCAGCGGCGAGGCGCTGCCGGCCGAGCTCGCGCGGCGATGCTTCGAGCGGCTCCCTCACGCCGAGCTGCACAATCTGTATGGGCCCACCGAGGCGTCCATCGATGTCACCGCCTGGGCCTGCCAGCCACACGACACGTCCGCCTCGGTGCCCATCGGTACCCCCATTGCCAATACCCAGATCTACCTCCTGGATCGCCACGGCCATCCGGTCCCGGTGGGCGTGGCCGGGGAGCTCCACATCGGCGGCGTCGGGCTCGCGCGCGGATATCACAAGAGACCCGCGCTCACCGCAGAGCGCTTCGTGCCCGATCCGTTCGGCGCCACGCCCGGAGGGCGGCTGTACAGGACTGGCGATCTGGCACGGTATCGCCCCGACGGAGCCATCGAGTTCCTGGGACGGCTCGATCATCAAGTGAAGCTCCGCGGCCTGCGCGTCGAGCTCGGCGAGATCGAGGCGCGGCTGCTCCTGCACCCCAGCGTGGGCGAGGCCGTCGTCGTCGCCCGCGATGAGGCGCACGGCGGAAAGCGGCTCGTCGCCTACGTCACCGGGCGAGACGGCGCCACGCCGCAGCCGGAAGCGCTGCGCGCCTGGCTCGCCGACGCGCTCCCGGCCTACATGGTGCCCGCCCCGATCCTCGCGCTCCCGCGGCTGCCGCTGTCGCCCAATGGAAAGGTCGACCGCCGCGCGCTGCCCGCGCCCGAGCAGGTGGATGCGCCGACCAGGGCCACGACGCCGCCACGGACCGACCTCGAGCGCGCCATCGCGGCGATCTGGAGAGACGTCCTCTCGATTCCGCAGGTGGGCGTCCACGACAACTTCTTCGATCTGGGCGGACACTCGCTCTTGCTGGCCAAGGTCCACAGCCGCCTGCGCGAGGGGGTGGATCGCGCGCTGCCGATGCTGGTCCTGTTTCAACACCCCACCATCGCGTCGCTCGCAGCGGCCTTGAGCCGGGAAACCAGCGAGCCGCCGCCCGAGGAGGGAGAGCGGAGCGGGGAGCGGGCGAGCGCCGCGCAAGAGCGGCGCGGGGAGCTCTTCGCGCGGCGGCGCGGCGGGCGCGGCGCGCTGGAGACAAAGAAATGACGACACCGAGCAGCAGCGAGCCCCGCGTGGGCCTGGAGCTCGCGATCGTCGGCATGGCCGGGCGGTTCCCCGGCGCGCGCGACGTGGCGACGTTCTGGCAAAACCTCTGCGCAGGCGTCGAGTCCGTCGCGATCCTCACCGACGAGGAGCTCCTCGCCGCGGGCGTGGATCCGGCGCTGATCGCGCGGCCCGACTACGTGCGGGCGCGCGCGGTGCTCGACGACATCGACCTGTTCGACGCCGAGCTCTTCGGGTTCACGCCGCGCGAGGCGGCCGCGCTCGACCCGCAGCACCGGCTGTTCCTGGAGTGCGCGTGGGAGGCGTTCGAGAACGCCGGGATCGACCCGGAGCGCGCGGGCGGGCCGGTCGGCGTCTATGCCGGATCGAGCCTGAGCGGGTACCTGACGCACCTCTTCCCGGGCGGGCCGCGGCTGCAGTCGGCGGCCGACGTCGCGGCGCTCCTCGCGCTCGACAAGGACTTCCTCACGACCCGCGTGTCGTACAAGCTCAACCTGGAGGGGCCGAGCATCGCGGTGCAGACGGCCTGCTCCACGTCGCTCGTCGCCGTGCACCTGGCCTGCCAGGGGCTGCTCACCGGCGAGTGCGACCTCGCGCTGGCCGGGGGCGCCTCGATCGGCGTCCCGCAGAAGGTCGGGTACCTCTACCAGGAAGGCGCGATCGCGTCGCCCGACGGCCACTGCCGCGCCTTCGACGCGGGGGCCCGCGGCACCGTCGGCGGCAGCGGCGTGGGCGTGGTCCTCCTCAAGCGGCTCGACGACGCGATCGCCGATCGGGACGCGATCATCGCGGTGATCAAGGGCTCCGCCGTCAACAACGACGGCCGGGCCAAGGTGGGCTACACCGCGCCGCGCATCGAGGGACAGGCCCGCGTGATCCGCGCCGCCCACGCGGCCGCGGGCGTCGACGCGGGCTCCATCGACTACGTGGAGGCGCACGGCACCGGGACGCCGCTCGGCGATCCGATCGAGATCGCCGCGCTGACCCGGGCCTTCCGGGCGACGACCGACCGGAAGGGCTTCTGCGCGATCGGATCGGCGAAGACAAACGTCGGGCACCTGGACGCGGCCGCGGGCGTCGCCGGGTTGATCAAGGCGGCGCTCGCCGTGGCGCACGGGCGCATCCCGCCCAGCCTGCACTTCCGCGCTCCCAACCCCGCGCTCGATCTCGAGAACAGCCCGTTCTACGTGGCCGCCGAGCTCGCGGCGTGGACGCCCGAGGGGGCGCCGCGCCGCGCCGGCGTGAGCGCCTTCGGGCTCGGCGGGACCAACGCGCACGTGGTCCTCGAGCAGGCGCCGCCCCCGCCGGAGATGGACCCGCCGCGGCCGTGCGAGCTCCTCGTGCTCTCGGCTCGGTCGGGCGCGTCGCTCGAGCGGCTGACCGACGCGCTCGCGGAGCACCTCGAGGCGCACGCGGAGCTCGCGCTCGGCGACGTGGCGCACACGCAGCAGCTCGGCCGCCGGGCGTTCGCGCACCGCCGCGCGGTGGTGTGCCGCTCGCGGGAGGAGGCGGCGCTCTCGCTGCGCGATCGCGGCGGGGCGCTGCGCACGGGCGGGCCCGTGGCCGGGCCGCGGCCGGTCGCGTTCCTGTTCCCGGGGCAGGGCGCCCACCGGCCCAACATGGGGCGCGATCTCTACGAGACCGAGCCCGTGTTCCGGGCCGAGGTCGACGCCTGCGCGTCGCGGCTCGAGCGCCACCTGGGCTTGGACATCCGGGCGCTGCTGTTCCCGGCGCACGCGGAGCTCGAGGACGCCGCGCGGCGCCTCGACCGCACGTCGATGACGCAGCCGGCCCTGTTCGTCGTCGAGTACGCGCTCGCCCGGCTGTGGATGGCCTGGGGCCTGACCCCCGACGCGATGCTCGGGCACAGCGTGGGCGAGGTCGTGGCCGCGTGCGTGGCCGGGTGCCTGTCGCTCGACGACGCCCTCGCGCTTGTCGCGGCGCGGGGGCGGCTGATGGAGGCGACGCCGGAGGGCGCGATGCTCGCGGTGTCGGCGTCCGAGGCGGAGGTGGCGGGGTGGCTCGGCGAGGAGGTCGCGCTGGCCGCGGTGAATGGGCCGCGGCAGTGCGTGCTGTCGGGGCGGACGGCGGCGATCCAGCGGGTCGAGCGCGAGGCGGCGGGTCGCGGGGTGGAGGCGCGCCGCCTGCGGGTGTCGCGCGCCTTCCACTCCCACCTGATGGAGGGCGCGCTCGACGGGTTCCGAGAGGCGGTGGGCAGGGTCACGCTGCGCGCGCCGCGGATCCCGTGGGTCTCGAACGTCACCGGGACCTGGATCACCGAGGCCGAGGCGCAGGATCCGGGTTACTGGGTCCGGCACCTGCGGAGCACGGTGCGCTTCGCCGGCGGCGTGACGGCGCTGCGGGAGCAGCCGGAGCGGATCTTTCTAGAGGTTGGGCCGGGGCAGACGCTCACGGCGCTGTGCCGGCAGGTCGCGGCGGAGTCGCTCGCGCTGGCGTCGCTGCCCGCGGTCCGCGAGGCGGGCGCGGGGGGCGCGGCGCTGCTCGACGCGGTCGGGCAGCTCTGGGTGGCCGGCGCTCCGGTGGACTGGGCAGGCCTGCAAGCGGGACGGCGCCGGCGGCGCGTCGCGCTGCCGGCAACCCCGTTCGAGCGGAAGCGGTACTGGCTGGAGCGCCCGGAGGCGATCGGGGCGACCTCAACCTCGGTCGGGTCCACCTCAACCTCGGTCGGGTCCACCTCAACCCCGGTCGGGTCCACCTCAACCCCGGTCGGGTCCACCTCAACCCCGGTCGGGTCCACCTCAACCCCGGTCGGGTCCACCTCAACCTCGGTCGGGTCCACCTCAACCTCGGTCGGGTCCACCTCAACCTCGGTCGGCTCAACCTCAACCTCGGTCGGGCCCACCTCAACCCCGGTCGGCTCGACGTCGACCCCAGAATCTAGCCTGGGTGGATTTTTCTACATCCCCTCGTGGAAGCGCGCCCCGCTGGAGCCGCTCCCGCCCGGGGACGACGGGGCACACTGGGTCGTCTTCGCGGACGAGGCGGAGATCGCCCCCCGGATCGTGGAACGCCTCGAGCGCGCCGGCCGGCGGGTCACCCGCGTCAGGAGCGGCGAGCGCTTCGCGCGCCCGGCGGAGCGCGCCTTCACGCTTCGCCCGGATCAGCCCGAGGACTACGCCGCGCTGGCCCGGGAGCTCGGCTCGGACGCCGGGCCGCCCGCGCGGATCCTCCACGCCTTCAGCCTCGACGGCGCGCGCCAGGCGCACCTCGGGCCCGGCGCGTTCCAGGATGCGCAGCGCCGGGGCTCGATGAGCCTGCTCTGGCTGGCGCGCACGCTGAGCACGCTGCCGGCAGGCGCCCACCTGTTCGCGCTCGCCTGCGGCCTGCACGACCTGACCGGTCGAGAAGCCCTGCGCCCGGAGCACGCCACGCTGCTCGGCATCTGCCGGAGCATCCCGCTGGAGTACCCGCACCTCCGCTGCCGCGTGATCGACCTCGAGGCCGCCAGCCCGGACGCCGCAGAGGTCGATCCGCTCGCCGAGCGGATCCTCGCAGAAGCGCGCTCCGACACCGGCGCCCCCGTCGTCGCCTACCGCGGCCCCCATCGCTGGGTGCCTGCCGTCGAGCCGGTCCCGCTGAAGCCGGCCCAGGGCGCTCCCGCCCTGCTGCGCGAGCGCGGCGTCTACCTCATCACCGGCGGGCTGGGCGGCGTCGGGCTGTGGCTCTCCGACTACCTCGCGCGCACCGTGCGCGCGCGGCTGATCCTCACCGGTCGCTCGGCGCCCACCGACGAGCAGCGCCTGCGGCTCACAGCGCTCGAACAGGCCGGCGCCGAGGTCGTGACGGTGCGCGCCGACGTCACCGACGCGGCGCAGATGCGCGCCGCCGCGCGCGAGGCGCTGGCTCGGTTCGGCGCCCTGCACGGCGTGATCCACGCGGCCGGGGTCGCAGGCGGCGGGCTCATCGAGCGGCTCTCGGCGGACGCGCTCCACGCGGAGCTCGCCCCCAAGGCGCTCGGCGCGATGGCGCTCGACGAGATCGCCCGCTCCTTCCGGCCCGACTTCGTCCTGCTCTGCTCCTCGGTCACCGCGCTGAGCGGCGGCCTCGCGCGGGCGGGGTACGCGGCCGCAAACGCGTTCCTCGACGCGTTCGCGCAAGCCTGCGCGCGCCGCGCAGGACCGTACACGGTCTCCGTCAACCTCGATCGCTGGCGCAACGTCGGCATGGCGGCCCGCGCCGAGGCGCGCCTCCTCGCCCTGGGGCTCGACGACGTGATCCTCGACGGGATGAGCCCGGAGGAAGGCCAGCAGGCGTTCCACCGCGTCCTCAGCCAGACGGCGCTGCCGCAGGTGATCGCCTCGGCGCGCCCGCTCCAGGGCCTGCCCAGCGACGACGAGGGCGCCGCCTTGGCCCGGCGGCTCGGCGCCGGCGCCGCCGCCGCCGGCGCCGCCGAGCGCCTCTCGCCCGAGGCGGTGACGGCGCAGGTGACGGCGATCTGGGCGCGCGCGTTCGGCCTGGATCCCATCGATCCCACGAAGGACTTCTTCGAGCTCGGCGGCGAGTCGCTCCTCGCCTTGCAGATCCTCAACCGCGTCCGCGAGACGTTCCAGGTGGAGCTGTCGCTCCGCGACTTCTTCGAGCGGCCGACCGTGGCCGCCGTCGCGCAGCGCATCCAGGCCGCGCGAGGCCAGGCGCCCGCGAGCCCCGAGCCGGCGCTGGTCGCCCTGCCCCGGACCGCGCGGCGGCTCCCCGCCGCAGGAGGCCCGCAGGCGCCGCCGCGCCCGAGCGGCGAGCCGGACGCCTCGAAGGAGCCGGCAGACCCGAAGGAGAAGCGGCGATGAGCGCGCTCGGCTTCCTCGTGCGCCGCGCCCGCCGGCCCCTCCTGATCGCCGTCGCCGCCGGCGCGATCAGCGGGCTCGCCGGCGCCGGCGTCATCTCCCTCGTCCAGGAGGCGCTCTCGGGCGACGGCCGCCCCGCGGCGCAGCTCGCGTGGGGCTTCGCGGGGCTCGCCGCCGTCGGCGTGCTGAGCAGGGCCGTGTCCCAGGTGCTCCTGACCCGCCTCGGACAGGCCATGATCGCGGAGCTGCGCATGCAGCTCAGCCGGCGCATCCTCGACGCGCCGCTGCGCCACGTCGAGCAGCTCGGCGCCCACCGGCTGCTGGCGGCGCTCAACGACGATCCGGCCGTCATCACGCAGGCCTACGTCGTCCTGCCCCTCCTCTGCGTCAACGTGGCCACCGTCCTCGGCTGCCTGGCGTACATCGGACAGATCTCGTGGTCGGCGCTGGCCATCGTGCTGGCCGCGATGGGGATCGGCGCCGCGCTCTTCCGGTGGCACGCGCGGCGCGCGATCGGCGCCTTCACGCGCGCCCGCGAGACGAGCGACGCCCTGTTCCAGCACTTCCGCGGGCTGACCGGCGGGATCAAGGAGCTCAAGATGCACGGCCGGCGCGGGCGGTCGTTCCTGTCCGACGTCCTCGGCGGCAGCGTCGCGACGTACCAGCGCGAGTTCGTGGCGGGCACGACCGAGTACGCGGTCGCGATGAGCTGGGGCGCGCTGCTCTTCTACGCCGTCCTCGGACTCGCCCTGTTCGCGCTCCCGGCCTGGGCAGGCCTCGCGCCGCCGGCGGTGTCCGGCGTGGTGCTGGCGATGCTCTTCCTGATGACGCCCTTCGCGCAGACGGTCGAGTTCCTGCCGGCCGTCGGGCGCGCCAGCGTCGCGCTCTCGAAGGCGAGCGCGCTCGGGCTCGCGCTGACGCCGGAGCAGGGACCGACGCCGGCGCTCGACGCGCCCACGAGCGAAGGCCGCGCGGAGGGCCCGCGCGCGTTCGAGCGCATCGCGCTCTCCGGCGTCACGCACCGGTATCACCGGGAGAAGGAAGACGGCAGCTTCCAGCTCGGGCCCATCGATCTGACCTTCCGGCCCGGCGAGCTCGTGTTCCTCGTGGGCGGCAACGGCAGCGGCAAGACGACGCTGTCCCTCCTGCTCCTCGGCCTCTATGCGCCGGAGTCCGGCGAGATCCGGCTCGACGGCGCGCCGGTCGACGACGCGAACCGCGAGCGGTATCGGCAGCTCTTCTCGGTCGTCTTCGCGGATTACCACCTCTTCGAGCACCTGCTCGGCCTGGACGACCCCGGCCTCGACGAGCGCGCCCGGCGCTACCTCGAGCGGCTGCAGCTCGATCACCGGGTGCGCGTCGAGGAGGGCGCGCTGCGCGTGAGCGGCCTCTCGCAGGGTCAGCGCAAGCGCCTCGCCCTGCTGACTGCCTATCTCGAGGACCGGCCGTTTTACGTCTTCGACGAGTGGGCGTCCGACCAGGACCCGCAGTTTCGAAGGGTCTTTTACGCCGAGCTCCTGCCGGAGCTCCGCGCGAGGGGCAAGACCGCCCTCGTCATCACGCATGACGACCAGTACTTCGCGCTCGCGGATCGCTGCCTCCGGCTCGACTTCGGCCGCCTGACCGAGCTGCCCGCGGCCCCCGCCGCGCCCGGCGCAGCGCCGCGATCGACGCAGGAGGAGCGCGCCGCGAGCGCCCGCGTCGACGAGCCGGGCCGGGTCAGGTCCGCGGAGGCCCTCCGCCTGCACGTCGATCCGCAACAGGCCGCGCTGGAGCCCGGCGCCCGCGGCCACGAGGCCCTCACGGCCGCAAAGCAGGAGCTCTGATGCGCAACGTCCGCTCACTCCACCTCTCGGCCCTCCTCTCGCTGGCGATCGCCGGCTGCGCGGAGGGAAACCAGGCCAATGTCCGCGCCCCGGCGCCGAGCGCCGGCAGCGCGACGACCGTGTCCGGCCTCGAGGGCGCGGCGACGATCGCGGTCGACGGCCTCGGGATCCCCGCGATCCGCGCCGCCTCGCGGCTGGACGCCCTCCGGGCCCTCGGCGTCGCCACGGCGCGCGACCGGCTGTTCCAGCTGGATCTGCTCCGCCGGAGCAGCGGAGGACGCCTCGCCGAGGTCCTCGGGCGCGATCTGCTGGAGGCCGACACCCGGCAGCGGCTCTACGGCTTCCCGCAGGCCGCGCGGGCGATCCTGGCGCGCCTGCCCGAGCCCCAGCGCGCCGCGCTCGACGCGTACGCCGAGGGCGTCAACGCCTATCTCCGGAGCGCGGAGACGCTGCCTGTCGAGTTCCGGCAGCTGGGCTATCGGCCCGAGCCGTGGCGCCCCGAGGACAGCGTCCTCGTCGTGCTGGGGATGTTCAACGCCCTCAGCGTCACCGAGGACGCGGAGCGGACGCGCACGGTCCTGACGCGCACCCTCCCGGAGCGCGTGACGTCCTTCCTGTTCGAGGACACGGACCCTTACACGAAGGCGCTGCTCGGCGCGCACGCGCCCGCGACGCCGCCGCTGCCGGGCGAGGAGCTGCGGGCGCTCGTGGCAGAGAGCCGGGAGCGCGCGTGGGCCGCGGCGGTGCTCAGCGACGACGCCGGCGAGGCGCCGGTCGGCTCGAACGGGTGGGCGGTGGCCGGGCAAAGGACGCGGGACGGCCGCGCCATCCTCGCGAACGACATGCACCTCGAGCTCGGCGTACCCAACATCTTTTATCGAGCGGAGCTCCGCTACGGCGACCGCGAGATCGCGGGCGTCGTGCTGCCCGGCGTGCCCATGGTCATCGCGGGGACCAACGGCCATGTCGCCTGGGGGATGACCAACCTCGACGGCGACGCGATGGATCTCGTCCAGATCGAGACCCACCCCGAGCGCCCCGACGAGTACCGGACGCCCGCCGGGTGGAGGCGGTTCGACGTCGCGCAGGAGACGATCAAGGTGCGCGGCGAGCCCGACGTCGCCGTCACGGTCCGCGGCACGATCTGGGGGCGCATCGCGCCGCGGCCGCTCCTCGGAGCAGCGGTCGCGGTCCGCTGGACGGCGCTCGATCCCGAGGGGGTCGACCTCGGGCTCCTCGAGATGGATCACGCCCGCAGCATCGAGGAGGCGGCCGCGGTGATGAACGCCGCCGGCGGGCCCGGGTGCAACGTCCTCCTGGCCGACCGGCGCGGCCGCGTCGCGTGGACCGTCACCGGGCGCGTGCCGCGGCGCCGCGGCTTCGACGGCTCGGTCAGCGTCTCGTGGGCGGACGGGCGCGCGGGCTGGGACGGCTACGTGCCCCCCGCCGCGCTGCCGCGCGTGGTCGATCCGCCGTCGGGGTTCGTCGTCAACGCCAACCACCGCATGCCGCTCGGCGAGGGCGCGCCGGCGCTCGGCCGCGACTACGCGAACGGCTACCGCGCCTACCGCATCACCGAGCGCCTGCGCGAGGCGCGCCCGGTCACCGAGGCGGACCTGTTCGCGCTGCAGCTCGACACCGAGGCGAGGTTCTTCGACGTCTACCGCGACCTCGCGCTGCGCGCGCTCGACGACGCGGCGCTGTCCCGCCGGCCGGCGCTCGCCGAGGCGCGGCGCGCGATCGCGGCGTGGGACGGCCGGGCGGACGTGCCTGGCGTCGGACTGCCGCTCTTGATGCGGTTCCGGCGCGCCCTCGCCGACGCGGTGTTCGCCGCGTGGCTCGGCGCGGGCCGCGCCGCGGAGCCGACCCTCTCGCTCGCGCTGCCGGACATCGACACGCCGCTCCAGCGCGCGCTCGGCGAGCGGTCGCCCGACCTCGTGCCGGCGCCGGAGGGCGGCTGGGACGCCTTCGTCCTCGCGGCGCTGGAGAAGGCCGTGACCGCGGTCCACGAGGAGCACGGCGGGCGACCCCTCGACCAGATCCCCTGGGGCGCGGTGAGCCGGGTGCGGATCGCGCACCCGCTCGGCCGGACACCGGAGCTCGCCGCGCGCCTCAACATGCCCGACGAGCCGCTCCCGGGCTGCGGCTTCTGCGTGCGCCTCGCGACCCGCACGCTCGGCGCCAGCGAGCGGCTCGTCGTCGCGCCGGGCCACGAGCCCGACGGCATCCTGCACATGCCGGCCGGTCAGTCGGGAGATCCGCTGTCGCCCCACTACCGCGATCAGCAGCGCGCCTGGGTCGACGGGCGCCCGCTGCCGCTCCTGTCAGGCCCGGCCGCGCACACGCTCACGCTCGTTCCCGAGCGCCGATGACATCGAACACCACATCTCGAACGGAGGAGCCCATGGCCAGCGAAGAGCATGAAGACAACACCATTTACAAAGTCGTCGTGAACCACGAGGAGCAGTACTCGATATGGCCCGAGTACCGGGAAAACCCGCTCGGATGGCGCGACGCGGGCAAGACCGGCACCAAGGCGGAGTGCCTCGATCACATCAAGGAGGTCTGGACCGACATGCGGCCGCTCAGCCTGCGCAAGCAGATGGACGCGCAGGAGGGCCGGTCGTCGTGACGGAGCTCCGCGCCGTGTCGCCGGCGGCGCCGCGGGGCGAGGCGGACGGCCTCGCGCGGTCCTGCTTCCCCGGCGCCGCGCTCCCCCTGATCGCGAGCCCGCTCCGGCGCGGCGACGCCTCCGCCGTCCCCGCGCTCGCCGCGGCCATCCGGGCGTGCGCGGACGAGGCGCTGACCTCGCACGGAGCGGTGCTGTTCCGCGGGTTCCCGGCGCGCGCGCTCGCGGACTTCGAGGCCTTCGTCAAGCTCGTGACGCCGGAGCTGCTCGACTACACGTTCGGATCGACGCCGCGCTCCCACCTGCAGAGTCGCATCTACACGTCGACGGAGTACCCGGCCCACCAGCACATCCCGCTCCACAACGAGCAGTCGTACACGCTCGAGTGGCCCCTCAAGATCTGGTTCCACTGCGCCCAGGCCGCCGCCGAGGGGGGCAGCACCCCGCTCGCGGACAGCCGCGAGGTCTTCCGCCGCGTCCCCGCCCGGATCCGCGAGCGCTTCACCGCGAGGAAGGTGATGTACGTGCGCAATTACGGCAGCGGCCTGGACGTCCCCTGGCAGCAGGTCTTCGGCACGACCGACCGGGCCGCGGTCGAGCGCTTCTGCCATGAGCACGGCATCGCGTGCGAGTGGAAGCCGGGCGGCGAGCTGCGCACGCGGCAGGTCTGCCAGGCCGTGGCCACCCACCCGCGCACCGGAGAGCGCGTGTGGTTCAACCAGGCTCACCTGTTCCACGTCTCCAACCTGGAGCCGGCGGTGCTCGAGGCGCTCCTCGCGGTCTTCCCCGAGGACGACCTGCCCCGCAACGCTCGTTACGGCGACGGGTCTCCCATCGAGAGCTCGGTCCTCGACGAGATACGCGACGTCTACAGGCAGGTCGCCGTGGAGTTCCCCTGGCAGGAAGGGGACGTGCTGCTCGTGGACAACATGCTCGTCGCCCACGGACGCACGCCATTCCGGGGCCCGCGCAAGATCCATGTCGCCATGGCCGAGCCCTTCCGGGCCAAGGCCCTCTGAGGTTCTTCCATGCAAGAGGACGTCTTCGTTTTCCCGATGAGCTTCGCCCAGGAGCGGCTCTGGTTCCTGGCCCAGCTCGAGCCCGAGAGCGCCTCCTACAACCTGGCCGCCGCCGTGCGGCTCACCGGATCGCTCGACGCCGGCGTGGTGGAGCGGTGCGTGGCCGAGATCGTGCGGCGCCACGAGATCCTGCGCACGACGTTCGGCGTCGTCGACGGCCAGCCGGTCCAGGTGATCCGGCCGGAGGGCGCGCCGCGCGTGCCGCGGATCGATCTGAGCGGCCTGCCCGAGCCCCAGCGCGACGCGGAGGCCCGGCGCCTGATCGAGCGCGAGGCGCGGCGCCCCTTCGACCTCGAGCGCGGCCCGCTGCTGCGGCTCGCGCTCCTCGGGCTGCGGGAGGACGAGCACGTCCTCGTCTGGGTCGTTCACCACATCGCCTTCGACGGGTGGTCCACGGGCCTCGTCCTGCAGGAGTTCGCCGCGCTCTACGCGGCGTTCGCGGCGGGCCGGCCCTCCCCGCTGCCGGACCTGCCGCTGCAGTACGCGGACTTCGCCCACTGGCAGCGCGAGCGGCTCGCGTCGGGCGCGCTCCGGTCCCAGCTCGACTTCTGGACCCGGCGCCTCGCCGGCCAGGACGCGCTGCTGGAGCTGCCGACGGACCGGCCCCGACCGGCGATCCAGCGGTACCGCGGGGCGCGGTACTTCTTCCGGCTGCCGGCCGCGCTCGCCGGCGCGCTGCGCGCCCTGGCGCGGCGGGAGGAGACGACCCTCTACGCCGTGCTGGTCGCGGGGTTCAAGGCGCTCCTCGCGCGCGTCACGGGCTCGCTCGACGTCCGCGTGGGCACGCCGGTGACGAACCGGAGCCGGGCCGATCTGGAAGGGCTCGTGGGCTGCTTCGCCAACACGGTCGTGCTCCGCACCGATCTCGCCGGCGATCCGACGTTCGCCGCGCTGATCGCGCGGGTGAACGAGACGGTGCGGGAGGTCCAGGCGCACCAGGAGGTGCCGTTCGACCAGGTCGTGGAGGCGCTGCGCCCGGCCCGGGACCTGAGCCACGCGCCGCTCTGCCAGGTGCTCTTCGCGCTGCAGCCCGCGCTGCGGCGGGCCCCCGAGATCCCGGGGCTCGAGGCGCGCCTCGTGGATCTCGACGCCGGCGGCGCCCAGCTCGATCTGTCGCTGGAGATGGCCGCCGACGAGGGCGGCCTCGCCGGGGCGATCGAGTACGACACGGACCTGTTCGACGAGGCCTCGATCGAGCGCCTGGCCGGGCACCTCGAGCGGCTGCTCGCGGGCGCCGCGGCGAGCCCGGAGGCACGCCTGTCCGAGCTGCCCCTGCTCGCGCCGGAGGAGCAAGCGCGCGTGCTCGCGTGGGGCACGGCCGCGGCGCCGGAGCGCGCGCCGCGCGCCTTGCACCGGAGCTTCGAGGCGCGGGCCGCGCTCGCGCCGTCGGCCGTGGCCGTCGTCCACGAGGGGCGCTCGATCGCGTACGGCGAGCTCGATCGGCGCGCGAACCAGCTCGCGCAGCGGCTGCGGCGGCGCGGCGTCGGGCCCGAGGCGCGCGTGGGCGTGTGCCTGCCGCGCTCGATCGAGATGGTCGTCGCCGTGCTCGGGGTGCTCAAGGCCGGCGGCGCCTACGTGCCGATCGATCCGACCACGCCGCGGGATCGGATCGCCGCGATGGTCGCCGACGCCGGCGTCCGCGTGGCGGTGACCGGCGCGGAGGCGGCCGACGGGCTGTCCGGCGTCCCGGCGCTGATCCGCCTCGATCCCGGCTGGACCGAGATCCGCGGCGAGCCGGCGGCGCCGCCTCCGGGCGACCCGTCGCCCGAGCAGGCCGCGTACCTCCTGTACACGTCCGGATCGACGGGCGTGCCGAAGGGCGTCGTCGTCCCGCACCGGGCGATCGCGGGCTTCGTGGAGGCCGCGGCGGCGCTCTACGAGATCGCGCCCTCGGACCGCGTGCTGCAGTTCGCGTCGCTGAGCTTCGACGCCAGCGCCGAGGAGATCTTCCCCTGCCTCCTGCGAGGCGCCGCGCTGGTGCTGCGCACCGAGGCGATGCTGGAGTCGCCGGCCGCCTTCCTCGAGGCGTGCGCGGCGCAGGGCGTGACGGTGCTGGATCTGCCGACCATGTACTGGCACCGCATGGCCGCGGAGCTCGCGCACGGAGGGCGCCTGCCCCTGCCGCCCGGCCTGCGGCTCTGCATCATCGGCGGCGAGGCGGCCCTGCCCGAGCGCGTGAGCGCCTGGCGCGCGTCGGCGGCCGCGCGGATGCGCCTCATCAACACCTACGGGCCGACCGAGGCCACGGTCGTGGCGACCGCCTGCGATCTCACGGCCCGAGGCGCGGGCCCCGCGTCCGCCGTGCCCATCGGCAGGCCCATCGCGGGCGCGCGGGCCTACGTGCTCGACGCGGCGGGGCGGCTCGCGCCCGTGGGCGTCATGGGCGAGCTGTACCTCGGCGGCCAGGGGCTCGCGCGCGGCTACTGGGCGCGCCCCGGGCTGACCGCGGAGCGCTTCGTGCCCGATCCGTTCGCGGGGCGGCCGGGCGAGCGGATGTACCGGACCGGCGACCGCGCGCGGTGGCGGGCGGACGGGCAGCTCGAGTTCGCCGGGCGCGTGGACCATCAGGTGAAGCTGCGCGGCTTCCGGATCGAGCTCGGCGAGATCGAGGCGCGGCTCGCCGAGCACCCCGGCGTGCGCGGCGCGGTCGCGATCGTGCGCGAGGATCGGCCGGAGGATCGCCGGCTGGTCGCCTACGTCGCCGCCGCCGAGGGCGTCTCGCCGGAGCAGCTCCGGCGGGCGCTGCGGGAGCAGGTGCCCGACTACATGGTGCCGTCGGCCTTCGTCGTGCTGGACGAGCTGCCGCGCACGCCCCACGGCAAGATCGACCGGCGCGCGCTGCCGGCGCCCGCCGCGGAGGGCGCGGGCGAGGCCGCGGCCCCGCGGACGCAGGCCGAGGCGGCCCTCGCGGGGATCTGGGCGGAGCTCCTCGGCCGGAGCGCGGTCGGCGTCGGCGAGAACTTCTTCGAGCTGGGCGGCGACTCGATCCTGGCGCTCCAGGTGGTGGCGCGCGCGCGCGCGGCGGGCCTCTCGATCGCGCCCCGGCAGATCTTCCAGCACCAGACCGTCGCCGAGCTGGCCGCGGTGGCCGAGGCCGCCCCCGCGGCGAGCGCGGCCGCCGAGCCGCTCGACGGCGACGTGCCGCTCACGCCCATCCAGCGCTGGTTCTTCGATCACCTCGGGGAGCATCCGCACCACTGGAACCAGTCCGTGCTGCTGGAGCTGCGGGCGCCCGTGGGGGTGGAGGCGCTCGAGGCCGCGGTCCTGGCCGTGGCGGAGCACCACGAGGCGCTGCGGCTGCGGTTCACCTGCGAGGGCGGCGTGTGGCGGCAGCGCCACGGGAGCGCGGCCGGCGCGGCGGTCGCGCGCGTGGACCTCTCGGGGGTGCCGGACGCCGAGCGAGCGGCGGCGCTCTCGCGCGCGGCGGGGCCATGGCAGGCGCGGCTCCACCTGAGCGAGGGGCCGCTGCTCCGCGCGGTCCTGTTCGACCTGGGCCCGGCGCGCCGCGGCCGGCTGCTGCTCGTCGCGCATCACCTCGTCGTGGACGCGGTCTCGTGGCGGATCCTGCTCGAGGATCTGGCGACCGCGGTCCAGCAGCGGGCGACCGGCGAGGAGATCCGGCTCCCCGCGAGGTCCACCGCCTTCGGGTCCTGGGCGCGGCGCCTCGTGGCGCGCGCCCAGTCCGAGGAGGTCGCGCGGCAGGCCGACGCGTGGATCGCCGCTGCGCGGGGGACGGCGCCGCTGCCGGCGGACGATCCGGCCGGCGCCGGGCTCGAGGGCGCCACGGTCCGCCGCACCGACCGGCTGGACGAGGGCGAGACCCGCGCGCTGCTCGCGGCGACGTCGGCGTACCGGGCGCGGGTCGACGATCTGCTGCTCACCGCGCTCGGCGGAGCGCTCGCGCGGTGGACGGGGGATCCCGCGGTGCTCGTCGAGGTGGAAGGGCACGGGCGCGACGCGCTGGACGACGCGGATGTCTCGCGCACGGTCGGGTGGTTCACGACGCTCTATCCCGTGCGGCTCGAGGTCCCGCCCGACGCGGCGTGCGAGCAGGCGCTCAAGGCGGTGAAGGAGCAGCTCCGCGGCGCGTCGCGCCGCGGGGGCACGTACGGCCTGCTCCGCTACTTGAGCGAGCGCGGCGCGGCGCTCGCGGGGCGGCCCGCGCCCGCGGTGAGCTTCAACTACCTGGGGCAGTGGGACGATCTGTTCGCGGCGAGCCCGCTCTTCGCGCTCGCCGAGGAGGACGCCGGGGCCGAGCGCGATCCGCGGGCGCCGCGGGGCTACGAGCTGGAGGTCGACGCCGCCGTCGTCGGCGGGCGCCTCCGGGTCACGTGGAGCGCGAGCGGCGCGCGTTACCGGCCGGAGACGATCCAGCGGCTCCGCGAGGACTTCGCGGCGCGGCTGCGCGCCCTCGTCGCCCGCTGCCTCGAGCCGGGCGCGGGCGGGTGCACGCCGTCGGACTTCCCGCTGGCGCGGCTCGATCAGCCCGCGCTCGACCGCCTGCTCGGGCCTGGCCGCGACGTGGAGGACGTGATGCCGCTCAGCGCGCTCCAGCAGGGGCTGCTGTTCCACAGCCTGTGGGAGCCCGGCGACGGGGCCTACGTCGAGCAGGTGACGTGCCGGCTGCTGGGGGCGCTCGACGCCGGCGCCTTCCGCCGGGCCTGGGAGGCCGTGGTGCAGCACCACGGCGTCCTGCGCACGACCTTCGCCTGGGAGGGCGCCGACGAGCCGCTCCAGATCGTGCGGCGGCCGGGCGCGGCGGTCGCGCTGGAGATCGAGGTCGAGGACTGGCGGGGCGCGGGCGCGGAGGAGCAGCGGGCGCGGGTGGCGGCGCGCCTCGAGTCCGACCGCGCGCGGGGCTTCGATCTGGCGCGGGGTCCGCTGATGCGCCTCGCGCTCCTGCGCGTGGACGACGAGGCCCACGTCGTGCTGTGGAGCCATCACCACCTGCTCCTCGACGGGTGGTCGGCGGCCCTGGTGCTGCAGGACGCGTTCTCCGCGTACGACGCCCTGCGCGCCGGCCGCGCGGTCGCGCTGCCGGCGCGCCGGCGCTACCGCGAGTACATCGCCTGGCTGCGCGGGCGCGACGCGCGCGGCGAGGAGCCGTTCTTCCGGCGGGCGCTCGCGGGGTTCGGCGCGGCGACGCCGCTGCCCCTGGAGCGGGCGGCGCCGGCCGAGGGGGCGAGCGGGTACGGGACCGCGGCCGTCTCGCTGCCGGAGCCGGTCACGGCGCGCCTCCAGCGCTTCGCGCAGCAGCACCACGTGACGTCGAGCACGCTCGTCCAGGCCGCCTGGGCGCTGCTGCTCGGCCGGACCGCGCGGACCGACGACGTGCTGTTCGGCGTCACCGTCGCCGGGCGGTCGGCGCCGCTTCCGGGGATCGAGTCCATGGTGGGGCTCTTCATCAACACGCTCCCGCTGCGCGTGGCCGTGCCGCCGGCCGCCACCGTCGCGGAGTGGCTGCGCGATCTCCTGCGGGCGACGACCGAGCTCGGGCCGCACGAGCACACGCCGCTCGCAGAGGCGCGGGCCTTCAGCGAGATCCCGGCGGGACAGCCGCTGTTCGAGAGCCTCCTCGTCGTCGAGAACTATCCGAGAGACCCCCGGGTGCAGCAGGGGTTGCCCGGGCTCGGGGTCCGCGACGTCGCGTTCGAGGATCAGACCAACTACCCGCTCACCTTGACCGTCCTGCCGGGACAGCGGCTGACGCTGCGCCTCTCGTACGATCGGCGGCGCTTCGACGCCGAGGGCGCCTCTCGCCTGCTCGGCCTCGTGGAGGCGGCGCTCCGGCAGATCATCGGCCGTCCCGAGGCGCGGGTCGGCGATCTTCCGCTGCTCGGAGATCTGGAGTCCCGGCGCGCGGTGGCCGGCTGGAACGCGACGGAGCGCGGCTATCCGGGAGACCTGCGCGTGCACGAGCTGTTCGAGGCGCAGGCCGAGCGGACGCCGGACGCGACGGCCGTGATCTTCGAGGACCACCGCCTCAGCTATCGAGAGCTCGACGCGCGCGCCAACCAGGTGGCCCACGCCCTGCGCCGGCGCGGCGTCGGGCCCGATGGGCTCGTCGCCATCGCGGCAGAGCGCTCGGTCGAGCTGGTCGTCGCCCTGCTCGCCGTCCTCAAGGCCGGCGCCGCCTACGTCCCCATCGACCCCGATTACCCCGCCGAGCGCATCGCCTTCATGCTCGACGACGCCGCCGCTCCCGTGCTCCTCACCCAGTGGCCGGTCGCCTCGCGCCTGCCGCCCCACCGCGCGCAGCTGCTGTGCCTCGACGCCGATCGCGCAGAGCTCGACGGCGAATCGACGGCCACTCCCGCGGTGGCCGTCTCGCCGGACAACCTCGCTTACACCATCTACACCTCGGGCTCGACCGGCCGGCCCAAGGGCGCGGGCAACACCCACCGTGGCCTGCTCAACCGACTGCAGTGGATGCAGGAGCGCTACGGCCTGACCGCCGAAGACCGGGTGTTGCAAAAGACCCCCTTCAGCTTCGATGTCTCGGTCTGGGAGTTCTTCTGGCCGCTCATCACCGGCGCGGGCCTGGTCGTCGCCCGTCCAGGCGACCACCGCGACGGCGAGCGGCTCATCGAGCTCATCGCCCGCCACGGCGTCACCACCGTCCACTTCGTCCCTCCGATGCTCCAGGCCTTCCTGGAGACCCCCGGCGCCTCGTCGTGCGCGTCGCTGCGCCGGGTGCTCTGCAGCGGCGAGGCGCTGCCGGCCGAGCTCGCGCGGCGATGCTTCGAGCGGCTCCCTCACGCCGAGCTGCACAACCTCTACGGGCCCACCGAGGCGTCCATCGATGTCACCGCATGGGCCTGCCAGCCACACGACACGTCCGCCTCGGTGCCCATCGGCACCCCCATCGCCAATACGCAGATCTACCTGCTCGACCATCATGGCCAGCCGGTCCCGGTGGGCGTGGCCGGCGAGCTCCACATCGGCGGCGTCGGGCTCGCGCGCGGATATCACAAAAGGCCCGCGCTCACCGCAGAGCGCTTCGTGCCCGATCCGTTCGGCGCCACGCCCGGAGGGCGGCTGTACAGGACAGGCGATCTGGCCCGGTATCGCCCCGACGGAGCCATCGAGTTCCTGGGACGGCTCGATCATCAAGTGAAGCTCCGCGGCCTGCGCGTCGAGCTCGGCGAGATCGAGGCGCGGCTGCTCCTGCACCCCAGCGTGGGCGAGGCCGTCGTCGTCGCCCGCGACGAGCCCCACGGCGGAAAGCGGCTCGTCGCCTACGTCACCGGGCGAGACGGCGCCACGCCGGAGCCAGAGACGCTGCGCGCCTGGCTCGCCGACGTGCTCCCGGCCTACATGGTGCCCGCGCCCATCCTCGCGCTCCCGCGGCTGCCGCTGTCGCCCAATGGAAAGGTCGACCGCCGCGCGCTGCCCGCGCCCGAGGCGGCGGCGCCGGTCCAGCGCCCCTATGTCCCGCCGCGGACCGAGGCGGAGCGGATCCTCGTCGAGGTCTTGGCGGAGGTGCTCCACCGCGAGCAGGTGGGCATTCACGACAACTTCTTCGAGCTGGGCGGCGACTCGATCGTCACCCTGCAGGTCATCGCGCGCGCCGCCCAGCGAGGGCTGCGGCTCTCGCCCAAGCAGCTCTTCGAGAGCCCGACCGTGGCCGAGGCCGCGGCGCTCCTCGCCGTGTCGGCCCCGCCGCCGGCCGCACCGCCGGCGGCCGCGCCGCCGCGCTCCCCCGAAACCCCCGCCGACGGCCTCTCCCCGGAGGAGTGGCGCGATCTCTTGGAAGAGCTCGACAGGTGAACCGTGTCCAAGACTGACCCCTCCGCCAACATCGACAGCGTTTATCCCCTCTCGCCCATGCAGGAGGGGATGCTGTTCCACACGCTGCTCCGCCCGTCCTCGGGCATCTACCTCATGCAGAACCGCTATCGCCTCGAGGGCGACGTGCGGATCGACGCGTTCGTCCGAGGCTGGCAGCTGGTCGTGGCGCGGCACTCCATCCTGCGCACCTCCTTCGTCTGGAAGACCCAGAAGCGCCCGCTCCAGGTCGTCCACAAGGCGGTGGAGGTGCCGTTCGACGTGCTCGACCTCCGCGGCCTCCCCGGCGAGGCCCAGGAGGCCCGCCTCCGCGAGCTGCTGCGCGCCGAGCTCGATGCGGGGTTCGACTTCGGCAAGGCGCCGCTCATGCACCTCCGCCTCGTCCGGCTGGGCGACCAGGCCTACGAGCTCGTGCACAGCTTCCACCACATCCTCCTCGACGAGTGGTGCACGTCGGTCCTGATGATGGAGTTCCTCGCCTGTTACGAGGCGCTCGTCCGGGGCGAGACACCCGATCTGCCACCCGCGCGCCCGTACCGCAATTACATCGACTGGCTCGGCCGGCAGGATCTCCCGGCCGCGGAGGCGTTCTGGCGGTCCGCGCTCGAGGGCTTCTCGGCGCCGACGCCGCTCGGGTTCGAGGAGCGCTCCGCGCCGGCGCCGGAGGACGAGGGGCGCGTCGACGATCTCGTGTTCCGGATCGGCGCGGCGCCCACGGCCGCCCTGCGCGCGCTCGCCCAGCGCCACCGCCTCACCCTCAACACGATCGTGCAGGGCGCGTGGGCCCTGCTCCTCAGCCATTACAGCGGCGAGCCCGAGGTGCTCTTCGGCGTCACCGTCGCCGGGCGCCCGCCGGAGCTGCCAGAGGTCGAGTCCATCGTGGGGCTCTTCATCAACACGCTCCCGCTGCGCGTCTCGGTCCCCGCCGATCAGCCGCTCCTGCCGTGGCTCTCGGCGCTCCTCGACCAGAACCTCCGGCTCCGGCAGCACGAGCACACGCCGCTCGTGGACATCCAGCGCTGGAGCGAGATCGAGCGCGGACAACCGCTGTTCCACAGCCTCTTCGTGTTCGAGAACGCGCCGATCGATCCCGCGCTCCGCGAGGGGCGCATCGTCTTCAAGGTCCAGGACGTGCGGGACCGCGTGCACACGAATTACCCGATCACGATCATGTCGTGGCCGGACACGGAGCTGCCCCTCAAGATCTCGTACGACCGGTCGCGCGTCCGGCCGGAGCTCGCCGCGCGGCTGCTCAGGCACCTCGGCGCGCTGCTCGAGGGCATGGCGGAGAATCCCGACGCGCGCCTCGGCGATCTGCCGCTCCTCACGCCGGCCGAGCGGCAATGGGCGCTCGCGGCGCCCGGCGCGCCGCCCGCGGAGAGGGCCGATTTCTCCTCGTTCGCGGCGCGCTTCCACGCCCAGGTGAAGCGGACGCCCGACGCCGTGGCGGTGTCGTGCGAGGGCCGGCGGCTCACCTACGCGGAGCTGAACCGCGAGGCGAACCGCGCGGCCCACGCGCTCATCGCGCGCGGCGTCGGCCCGGAAGAGCGGGTGGCGCTGCTCGACGAGCGCGGGATCGACCTGCTCATCATGATCCTCGCCGTGTTCAAGGCCGGCGGGGCCTACGTGCCGCTGGAGCCCGCCTATCCGGCCGAGCGCATCGGGCGGATCCTTAGGTCGAGCGAGCCCCGCGTGGTGCTGACGCGGGACCGGTACCGCGAGGCTTTGGAAGGAGTCTTTTCCTTGGTAGGCGCGCCGCGCCGGCCCGCCGTCGCGACCCTCGAGGACACACGGCGCATGCCCTGGCCCGACAGCGACCCGCCCGAGCGCGGCGGACCCGGGAACCTGGCCTACGTGATCTACACGAGCGGATCGACCGGAGCGCCCAAGGGCGCGATGGTCGAGCGCCGCGGGATGCTCAACAACATGCTGAGCAAGCTCCCGCGGCTCGAGCTCGCGGCCGGGGACGTCATCGCGCAGACGGCCTCGCCGTGCTTCGACATCTCGGTCTGGCAGCTCCTCACCGCCCTGCTCTTCGGCGGGGTGGTCGACATCGTGCCCGACGACGTCGCGCGCGACCCGGGCCGGCTGCTCGAGCACCTGGAGCGCCGGGGGATCGCCGTCGTCGAGGTCGTCCCCGCCGTGCTGCAAGGCATGCTGGACGCGGCGCGCGAGGACCCCGCGCCGCCCGCCCTGGAGCGGCTGCGCTGGATCCTGCCGACCGGCGAGGCGCTCCCCGCCGCGCTCGCGCGCGACTGGCTGACCCGCTACCCGGCGGTGCCCCTCATGAACGCGTACGGGCCGGCGGAGTGCTCGGACGACGTGGCGCTGCACCCGCTGACGGCGCCGCCCGCGGCGCACGAGGCGCAGGTGCCGATCGGCAAGGCGGTGGACCACCTGCGGCTCTACGTCCTCGATCACCTCCTCTCGCCGCTGCCCGTCGGCGTGCGCGGCGAGCTGTACGTGGGCGGGATCGGCGTGGGGCGCGGGTACCTGGGCGACCCGCGCCGCACCGCGGCCGCGTTCGTCCCCGACCCGTTCAGCCCGGAGCCGGGACAGCGGCTCTACCGGACGGGCGATCTCGGGCGGTACCGCGACGACGGCGCGATCGAGTTCGTCGGGCGGCGCGACCATCAGGTCAAGATCCGCGGCCACCGCATCGAGCTCGGCGAGATCGAGGCGCGGCTCGCCGAGCACGCCGGCGTGCAGGAGGCGGTCGTGCTGGCGCGCGAGGACCGGCCGGGCGCGAGGCGGCTCGTCGCCTACGTGGCCGCCACGGCGCCGGCGCCGGACGCCGAGGCGCTGCGCGCCTGGCTCGCGGCGCGCCTGCCCGAGTACATGGTCCCGCCGATCTACGTGCTCCTGCCGGCGCTCCCCCGCACGGCGAACGGCAAGGTGGACCGCGCCGCGCTGCCCGCCCCCGAGTCCGGCGACGCGCTGGGCTTCGTCGCGCCGCGCACGGTGCCCGAGGAGCTCCTCGCCGGCATCTGGGCCGAGGTGCTGGGCGTGGAGCGGGTCTCCGCGGAGGCCTCGTTCTTCGACCTCGGCGGCCACTCGCTGCAGCTGACGCAGATCCTCGCGCGCGTGCGCCGCGCGCTCGGCGTCGAGGTGCCGCTCCGGTCGCTCTTCGAGACGCCGACGGTCGCGGCCCAGGCGCGCGCGGTGGACGCGGCCCGGCGCCGACCGGAGGCCCCGCCGGCGCCGCCGCTCATCGCGGAGCCGCACGAGGGGCCGCTGCCGCTGTCCTTCGCGCAGGAGCGCCTGTGGTTCCTCGCGCAGCTCGAGCCGACCGCGGCCTCGTACAACGTGCCGGCGGCCGTGCGCCTGCGCGGCCCGCTCGACGCGGACCGGCTGGAGCGCTGCCTCGAGGCGGTGGTCCGCCGCCACGCGTCCCTGCGCACGACGTTCGCGGAGCGCGAGGGCCGGCCGGAGGCGGTCGTGCGCGCGTCGCAGCCCGTGAGGATCGCGATCGCGGATCTCCGCGCCCTGCCCGAGGAGGCGCGCGAGGCGGAGGCGCGGCGCTCGCTCGACCGGGAGGCCGGGAGGCCGTTCGATCTGACCGGAGGGCCGCTGTTCCGGGCGACGCTGCTGCGCCTCGGCGAGCGCGAGCACGTCCTGCTCGTCGTCCTGCACCACATCGTGTCCGACGGGTGGTCGCTGAACCTCCTGGTGGGCGAGGTGACGGAGCTCTACGCCGCCGAGGCCGAGGGGCGCGCCGCGGCGCTCCCGCCGCTGCCGGTCCAGTACGCCGATTACGCCCGCTGGCAGCGCGCGTGGCTCGACGGGCCCGCGCTCGATCGGCAGCTCGCGTACTGGCGGCGGCGGCTCGGCGCGGAGCCGCCGGTGCTGCGGCTGCCCACCGACAGGCCGCGGCCCGCGGCGCGCTCCTACCGGGGCGCTCGCCACGCGTTCGCGCTGCCGCGCGAGCTCTCCGTGAAGCTCGTCGCGCTCGCGCGCGGCCAGGGGGTCACCTCGTTCATGCTGCTGCTCGCGGCCTTCCAGGCGCTGCTCGCGCGCTACAGCGGCCAGACGGACCTCTGCGTCGGGACGCCGATCGCGGGCCGCACCCGCGTCGAGGTCGAGGGGCTCATCGGGTTCTTCGTGAACACGCTCGTGCTGCGGGCGGACCTCGGCGGGGACCCGCGCTTCACCGATCTCCTGGCGCAGGCGCGGGAGGAGGTGCTGGCCGCGCAGGCGCACCAGGATCTGCCGTTCGAGCGGCTCGTCCAGGCGCTCCGGCCCGCGCGCGACCTCGGCCACACGCCGCTCTTCCAGGTGATGTTCTCGCTCCAGGAGGCGGCGCCGCGCGCGCGGCCGATCGCCGGCCTCGAGCTCCTGCCGCTCGAGGTGGATCCGGGGAGCGCGCAGTTCGACCTCTCGCTCCACATGGCGTCGGCGCCGGAGGAGCTGAGCGGCGCGCTCGAGTACAGCACCGATCTCTTCGAGGAGCGCTCGATCCGCCGGATGGCGGACGATCTCCGCGCGCTCCTGGAAGGGATCGCGGCCCAGCCGGCCGCGCGCCTCGGCGAGCTGCCGCTGCCGGAGCCGCCCGCGCCGGCGCGCGAGGCGGCGCGCGAGGCGGCGCGCGAGGCGGCGCGCGAGGGCGGCGCGATCGGCGCGGGAGGAGCGCAGCCGGCCGGCGCGCAGGACGCCGCGCCCGCCACGGACGCCGAGGCGCAGCTCGCGCAGATCTGGGCCGCGGCGCTGGGCCGCGAGCGCGTCGGCCGCCACGACAACTTCTTCGAGCTGGGGGGCGACTCCATCCTCAGCCTGCAGGTCGTGGCCCAGGCGAAGCAGGCCGGCCTGCGCATCACCGCGCGCCAGATGTTCCAGCACCAGACCCTCGCGGCGCTGGCCGCCGCCGCGGTCGCCTCCGGGGACGCCGGCCTGGCGCCGGACGACGAGGGCGCGGCGGAGGGCGACGTCCCGCTGACGCCCATCCAGCGGCGGTTCTTCGGCCGCGATCTGCCGAACCCGCACCACTGGAACCAGGCGCTCCTGCTCACGGCGAAGGAGCCGCTCGTCTGGCCGGCCCTGGAGGCCGCGGCGCAGGCGCTCCTGCGCCACCACGACGCGCTCCGGCTGCGCTACGCGAAGGAGGGCTCGGGCTTCCGTCAGGCGTACGCGCCCGACGAGCCCGCCGCGGTCGTGCACCGGACGGACCTCTCCGGAGTGCCCGAGGCCGAGCAGCCGCGGGTGATCGAGGCGCACGCGTCCCGGTGGCAGGCCAGCCTGGATCTGACGACGGGGCCGCTGTTGCGGGTGATCGGGTTCGACCTCGGGGCCGGCCGGCCAGGGCGGCTGCTGCTGATCGCGCACCACCTGGTCGTCGACGGCGTGTCCTGGCGGATCCTGCTCGACGATCTCCAGACGGCCTACGACCAGGCGCGGCGCGGAGAGCCGGCGCAGCTGCCCGACAAGACCGCCTCGTTCAAGCGGTGGGCAGAGCGCCTGGAGGACGCCGCGCGCGACGCCGCGCTCCAGCGGGAAGCGGCCTTCTGGCTCGAGCTGCCCTGGGAGCGCGCGGCGCCGCCGCCGGCCGACGATCCGGCGGGCGATCGGTCGGCGCGGGCCATGGCCACGCTCACGGCGGGCCTGACCGAGCCGGAGACGCGATCGCTGCTGGAGTCCGTGTCGGACGCCTACCGGACGCGGATCGACGAGGTCTTGCTGGCCGCGCTGGCCTTGGCCCTCGGCCGATGGACAGGGCAGCGCGCCTCCGCGGTCGACGTCGAGGGCCACGGGCGCGGGGGGCTCGACGGGGATGACCCGGATCTATCGCGCACGGTCGGCTGGTTCACGAGCGTCTACCCGGTGGTGCTCGAGGTGGCGCCGGACGCGGGGCCGGGCGCCGCGCTCAAGGCGGTGAAGGAGCAGCTCCGCCGCGTCCCGCGGCGCGGCTTGCCCTACGGCGTGGTGCGGGAGCTCGGGACGGGCGAGCTCGCGGACCGGCTGCGCCGCCTGCCGGCGCCGCGCGTCGCCTTCAACTACCTGGGGCAGTGGGATCAGGTGATCGGCGCGGGCGCGCGGTTCTCCGCGGCCGCGGAGTCGCCAGGCGCCGAGCACGACCCGCGCAGCCCGCTCCCGTACGACCTCGAGATCGACGCGGCGGTGTACGACGGCCGGCTCGAGGCGACCTTCCGTTACAGCGCCGCGCGGCACCGGGAGGCGACGGTCGCGGCGGTCGGCGCGCTGTGGCGCGACGCGCTGAGAGAGCTGATCGCGCATTGCCTGTCACCCGACGCCGGCGGCTACACGCCCTCCGACTTCACCGACGTCGCGCTCGCGGCGGACGAGCTCGACTCCATCCTCGCACGACTGGACTGAGGCCATGGCAACCAAGAAGAAAGACGTTGAGTCGATTCACTATCTCTCCCCGCTCCAGCAGGGATTGCTCTTTCACGCGGTCTCGGACCGGTCCGCCGACCCGTACTTCGTCCAGACGGCCTTCCTCCTGGAGGGGCGGCTCGATCCGGACGCCTTCGAGCGCGCCTGGCAGGCGCTCGCGGAGCGGCACCCGATCCTGCGCACGGGCTTCGTCTGGGAGGGCGTCGCCAGGCCGGTGCAGGTCGTCCGCCCGCGGGTGACGATCCCGCTCGCGCGCCACGACCTCTCCGGGCTCGCCGAGGGCGAGCGCGAGGAGGCGCTGGCCGCGCTGATGGCCGAGGACCGGCGCGCCGGCTTCGACCTGCTGAAGGCCCCCCTCATGCGGCTCGCGCTGATCCGGATCGCGGAGGACGCCTATTGCTTCGTCAACAGCCATCATCACCTGCTGCTGGACGGGTGGAGCTTCGCCCTCCTGCTGAGGGAAGCGCTGCTCGCCTATCGGGCGCTCGCGCGGGGCACGATCCCCGAGCTGCCGCGGGCGCGCCCGTACCGGGACTACCTCGCGTGGGTGCAGGCCCAGGACGAAGGGGCGGCCGAGCGGTTCTTCCGCGAGGCGCTGGCCGGGTTCCGGGCGCCGACGCCGGTCCCCATGGAGGCCGGCCCGGGGCCGGCCGCGGCGCGCGGCGACGCGCCCCCGTTCGCCGAGCAGGCGCGGAGCTTCTCGCGGGCGGAGACGGAGGCGCTCGCGGCCTGCGCCCGCCGCCTGCGCGTCACGCTCAACACGCTCGTGCAGGGCGCGTGGGCCCTCCTGCTCGCCCGGCACAGCGGGGAGGCCGACGTGGTCTTCGGCGCCACGGTGTCGGGCCGGCCCCCGGAGCTCCCCGGCGCCGAGGCCATCGTGGGCGTGCTGATCAACACCCTGCCGGTGCGGGTCCGCGTGGACGAGCACGAGCCGCTCGCCGCCTGGCTCTCGCGGCTGCAGGACCGGAACAGCGAGCTGCGCCAGCACGAGTGGGCCCCCCTGTCCCAGGTTCAGCGCTGGAGCGAGGTGCCGGGCGGGCGCTCGCTCTTCGACACGCTCGTGGTGTTCGACAGCTACCCCGAGGAAGACGTGGCCGGCGGGTCCTCCGACGTGCGCGACGTGCGCGTCCGCCCCCTGCCCCGGCCCGGCGCGCGCGAGGGCGACGCCACGCTCACCGCCGGGCGCAACAACTACCCGCTGTCGCTCATCGTCGAGCCGTCGAGCGAGCTCCGGCTCATCGTGTGCTACGAGCGCCGCCGCCTCGCGCACGACGCCGCGGCGAGCCTGCTCGGGCAGCTCCGCGCGCTGCTCGAGGCGATGGCGGCGCGGCCGCACGCCCGCCTGGCCGAGCTGCCCCTCGTGAGCGGCGCGGAGCGGCGGCGCCTGCTCGAAGGCGGGAACGCGACGGCCGCGGGCTTCCCGGCGGCCTGCGTCCACGAGCTGTTCGAGGCGCACGCCGCCGCCCGGCCCGACGCGCTGGCGGTCGTCTGCGAGGAGACGGCGCTGACCTACCGGGAGCTCGACCGCAGGACGAACCAGCTGGCGCGCCGGCTGCGGGCGCTCGGCGTGCGGCCCGAGGACCGGGTCGCCCTGTGCGTCGAGCGCTCGGCGGAGATGGTCGTCGCGCTGCTCGGAGCGCTCAAGGCCGGCGCCGCGTACGTGCCCCTCGATCCGAAGTTCCCGCGCGAGCGGCTCCGCGCCGTGGTGGAGGACAGCGGCGCGCGGGTCGTGATCACGCAGGAGCGGTGGGCCGGCGCGTTCGACGCGCCGGGGCCGGCGCTGCTCTTCCTCGACCGCGACGAGGCCGCCCTGAACGCCCTGCCCGATGGGCCGCTCGGCCCCGCGGCCCGGCCCGAGAACCTCGCCTACCTCATCTACACCTCGGGCTCGACCGGCCGGCCGAAGGGCGTGGCCGTGGAGCACCGCCACCTCGCGAACTACGTGCGCGGCGTGCTCGCGCGGCTGCCCCTCCCCGAGGGCGGCGGCATGGCGCTCGTCTCGACCGTGGCGGCCGATCTCGGGCACACGTCGCTCTTCGGCGCGCTCTGCTCGGGCCGCGCGCTGCACGTCCTGTCGGACGACCGGACGTTCAACCCCGACGGCATGGCCGAGTACATGAGCCGCCATCGGGTGGATGCCCTGAAGATCGTCCCGAGCCACCTCGGCGCGCTCCTCTCGGCGGCGCAGCCCGAGCGCGTGCTCCCCCGGCGCTGCCTCGTGCTCGGCGGGGAGGCCTCGAGCGGGGAGCTCGTCGACAGGGTCCGCGCGATCGCCCCGGAGTGCACCGTCATCAATCATTACGGCCCCACCGAGACCACGGTCGGCGCGTTGACCTGGGAGGTCGGCGGCGCCGGGCCGGCGGGGACCCTGCCGATCGGTCGGCCCCTCGCCAACGTCCAGGCCTACGTCCTGGACCGGCACAGCGAGCCTGTGCCGCCCGGCGTGCCCGGGGAGCTCTACATCGGCGGCGCGGGCGTGGCGCGCGGGTACCACGGCCGCCCCGAGCTGACGGCGGAGCGCTTCGTCCCCGACCCCTTCGGCGCGTCGCCCGGCGGCCGCCTGTACCGGACCGGCGATCGGGCTCGCTACCGGCCGGACGGGGCGATCGAGTTCCTGGGGCGCACGGACCACCAGATCAAGCTGCGCGGCCACCGCGTCGAGCTCGGCGAGATCGAGGCCCACCTGCGCGAGCAACCCGGGGTGCAGCAGGCGGTCGTCGTGGCGCGGGAAGACGGTGGAACGAAGCGCCTCGTGGCCTACGCGGTGGGCCGGGACGCGGCGCCCCTCGACGCGGCCGCGCTCCTCGCGCGGCTCGCAGAGCGCCTGCCGGACTACATGGTGCCCAGCGCGATCGTGCCTTTGCCGGCGCTGCCGCTGACCGGGAACGGCAAGATCGACCGCGCGGCGCTGCCGGCGCCCGAGACGGACCGCGCGCAGCGCCGCGAGGGCCACGTCGCGCCGCGAAACGGCGTGGAGGCGACGCTCGCCCGGATCTGGGCCGAGGTGCTGCGCCGCGGGCCGGTCGGCGTCCACGACGACTTCTTCGCGATCGGCGGCGACTCCATCATGAGCCTGCAGATCATCGCGCGCGCCAACCGGGAAGGGCTGCACCTCTCGCCCAAGCAGATCTTCGCGCGCCGGACGATCGCCGCGCTCGCGGGCGATCTGGCCGAGACGCAGGCCTCGCCGGAGCCGCCGGCCCCGCCGCGGCCGCCCGAGATCGAGCCCTTCCGCCTCGCCCGGCTGGAGCAGGCGCAGCTCGACGCCCTGCTGCGCGCCGACGGCGACATCGAGGACGTGCTCCCCGCCTCCCCGGTGCAGCAAGGCATGCTCTTCCACGCGCTCCTGACGCCGGAGACGAGCCCGTATTTCAACCAGATCGTCTGCCGGTTCGCGCGAGGCCTGGACGTCGACGCCTTCGCGCAGGCCTTCGGGGTCCTCGGCGCGCGCCACGCGATCCTGCGAACGGGCTTCCTCGCCGGCGCCGCGGAGCCTCATCAGGTCGTGCGGCGGGCCGTGCGCCTGCCCATCGAGGTCCTCGACTGGCGGGAGCTCTCGGGCGCGGAGCAGGCGGCGGCGCTCGAGCGCTACCTCCGGGAAGATCGCCTGCGGGGGTTCCGGTTCGAGGAGCCCCCGCTCCTGCGCGTCGCGGTGATGCGCCTCTCGGAGCACGTCGACGAGGTCGTCTGGAGCGTTCACCACGCGCTGCTCGACGGTTGGTGCCAGGGGCTCGTCCTCAAGGAGTGGCTGACGTTCTACGAGGAGGCGCGGCGCGGCGCGCTCAGGGAGCGCGAAGCGGCGCCCCCCTACCGGAGCTACATCGCGTGGCTCGGGCGGCAGGACATGGCGGCCGCGGAGGCCTTCTTCCGGGCTCACCTGAAGGGGCTGACGGCGCCGACCCGGCTGCCGGAGCCCACCGCGGCCCCGCCGGCGCCCGGCGCCCGCCGCTTCCGCGAGCACCGCGCGCGGCTCGCGCCGGGCGCGACGACGGCGCTCGCGACGTTCGCCCAGGCGCAGGGCGTCACGCTCAACACCGTCGTGCAAGCCGCGTGGGCGCTGCTCCTCGCCCGCTACAGCGGCGAGCCGGACGTGCTCTTCGGCGTCACCGTCGCCGGCCGCCCCGCGGACCTGCCCGAGGCCGGCTCGATCATGGGCGCGTTCATCAACTCGCTCCCCCTGCGCCTGCGCGTCCCCCCGGCCTCGCGGCTCGCGGACTGGCTGCAGCAGATCCAGGCGCTCAACCTCGAGCTGCGGCAGTACGAGTACAGCCCGCTGGTGCAGGTGCAGCAGTGGAGCGAGGTGGAGCGCGGCGCGCCGCTCTTCGACTCGCTCCTCGTGTTCCAGAACTACCCCGTGGACCAGGCCGTCGACGAGCACCGGCGGGCGCTCGGGATCGAGGTGAGCACGGCGGAGGCCTGGACCAATTACCCGCTCACGATCTACGCGGTTCCCGGCAGCGAGCTCGCGCTGACGCTCTCGTTCGACGCGCAGCGCCTCGACGAGGACACGGTCGCCCGCATGGCGGCGGCCCTGTGCGCGCTGCTCGAGCGCATGGCGGACCAGCCCGAGGCGCGGCTCGCGGGGCTCGCGCCCCTCAGCGACCCGGAGCAGCAGCGGCTGGCCGCGGAGCAGCGCTCGTCCCGGCGGGACTACCGATCGCAGCCCTTCCTTCCGGCGATGCTCGCGGCGCAGGCGGCGCGGACGCCCGGCGCCGTCGCGGTGACGTGCGGGCGAGAGCGCCTGACCTACGGAGAGCTGGACGCCCGCGCCAATCGGCTCGCGCACGCCCTGCGGCGTCGGGGGGTCGGCCCGGAGACGCTGGTGGGGCTCTGCGTCGAGCGCTCGCTGGAGATGATGGTGGGCCTCCTGGGCATCCTGAAGTCGGGCGGCGCCTACGTCCCGCTCGACCCCGCCTATCCGCGCGAGCGGCTCCGCGCCATGCTGGAGGACTCGCGTCTGCCGCTGCTCGTCACGCAGGAGCGCCTGCTGCACGCCTTGCCCGACACCGGCGCGCGCGCGATCTGCCTCGATCGGGACTGGCCCTCCATCGCCGGCGAGCCGGATCGGGATCCGACGCCGCTCCTCGATGACGAGAGCCTGGCCTACGTCATCTACACGTCGGGATCCACGGGCCGGCCCAAGGGCGTCATGGTCCGCCACGGCGGCGTGACCAATTTCCTTCTATCCATGAAGGAGCACCTCTCGCCCCCGGGCGACGTCGTGGTGCTCGCCACCACGTCCATCTCCTTCGACATCGCCGTGCTGGAGCTGTTCCTGCCGCTGCTCGTGGGCGGGCGGGTGGAGCTCGCCCGCCGCGACGACGCGGCGGACGGCGAGCGCCTCTCGGCGCTGCTCCGCGCGTCCGGCGCGACGCTGATGCAGGCCACGCCGACGGGCTGGAAGGCGCTGCTGGAGAGCGGCCGTCCTCGGCTCGACGGCCTGGCCGTGCTGTGCGGGGGCGAGGCCTTCCCGCGGGAGCTCGCGCGCAAGCTCCTCGAGGCGGGCGTGGCCCCCTGGAACCTCTACGGACCGACGGAGACCACCGTCTGGTCGAGCATCCACCGCGTGACCTCGGACGAGCCGATCCCGCTGGGGCGCCCGATCGCCAACACCGAGCTCCACGTGCTCGACCGGCATCTCTACTCGGCGCCCCTCGGCGTGGCGGGCGAGCTCTGCATCGGAGGCGCCGGCCTCGCGCGGGGATACCTCGATCACCCCGACCTGACGGCCGATCGCTTCATCCCGGACCCGTTCAGCCAGGAGCCGGGCCGCCGCCTGTACAGGACCGGCGACATGGCGCGGTTCCGGCGCGACGGCACCCTCGAGTTCCTCGGGCGGATCGACCATCAGCTCAAGATCCGCGGCTTCCGGATCGAGCCGGGCGAGATCGAAGCGCAGCTGCGGGCATGCCCGGGCGTACGCGACGCGGTGGTCGTGGCCCGCGACGACGCGGGGACGCCGCGCCTCGCCGCGTACGTCATCCCGGAGCCGAGCGCGGCGCTCACCGCGGACGGGCTGCGCGCGTGGCTGAAGGACCGGCTGCCCGACTACATGGTGCCGTCGGCCTACGTCTGGCTCGACGAGCTGCCGCTGACCCCGAACGGCAAGGTGAACCGGAAGGCCCTGCCCGCGCCGGGGCTCGTCGCGCGCGAGCGACGCGCGCGGCCCCGCACCGCGACGGAGGAGATCGTGGCGTCGATCTGGGCCGAGGTGCTCGGCCTGGAGGCCGTCGGCGCGAACGAGGGCTTCTTCGAGCTCGGAGGACACTCGCTCCTGGCCACCCGCGCGATCTCCCGCGTCCGCGCCGCGTTCCAGGTGGAGCTGCCGCTCCGGTCGATCTTCGATCGTCCGACCGTGGCGCAGCTCGCCCGCGCCGTGGACGAGGCCGTCCGGCACCAGCGCGGCGCGATGGCGCCGTCGCCGATCGTCCGGCAGCCGAGGGATGGCGGGCTGCCGCTCTCGTTCGCCCAGCAGCGCCTGTGGTTCCTGGCCCAGCTCGAGCCCGACAGCGCCGGGTACAACATGACCTCGGCGGTGCGCGTCGCCGGCGCGCTGGAGCTCGCGCTGCTCCGGGAGAGCCTCGCCGCGCTCGCCCTGCGCCACGAGGCGCTGCGCACCACGTTCGCCGTGGTCGACGGCGAGCCGGTGCAGGTGATCGCCCCGGAGGCGGCGCCGGCCTTCGAGGTGGTGGACCTGTCGGCGACGCCCGCCGCGGAGCGCGAGGCGGCCGTCCAGGGCCTGGCCTCCGCCCGCGCCGAGCGGCCGTTCGATCTCGCCCGCGGGCCGCTCGTCCGGGTGACCGCGATCGAGCTGCGCGAGGACGAGCACGTGCTCGTCCTCGTCGCGCACCACATCGTGGCCGACGGCTGGACGATGAACGTGCTGGTGGCGGAGCTCGCCGAGCTCTACGTGGCGGCGAGGGCCGGGCGGCCGCCGGCGCTCCCGCCGCTGCCGGTGCAGTACGCGGACTTCGCCGTCTGGCAGCGGCAGCGGATGCGCGGCGCGGTCCGCGACGCGGAGCTCTCGTACTGGCGAGAGCGGCTCTCGGGGCACCCGCCGGCGCTCGATCTGCGCCCGGACCACCCGCGGCCGGCCGGCGGGAGCTACCGCGGCGCGCGGCGCACGATCGCGGTGGACCGCGCGCTGGCCGAGGCCCTGCGCGCCCTCGGCCGGCGCGAGGGCGCCACCCTCTTCATGACGCTGCTCGCCGCGTTCAAGGTCGTGCTCTTCGGGCGCACCGGCCAGGCCGATCTCCTGGTCGGGACCGACGTCGCGGGGCGCAACCGCGAGGAGATCGAGGGGCTGATCGGGTTCTTCGTCAACCTGCTGGTCCTGCGCACGGATCTCGGCGGCCAGCCCACGTTCCGGGAGCTCCTCCGGCGGGTCCGCGAGGTCACGCTGGGCGCGTACGCGCACCAGGATCTGCCGTTCGAGCAGGTCGTGGACGCGCTGCGACCGGCCCGCGAGCCCGGCCGCCACCCCGTGGTGCAGACGCTGTTCGTCCTGCAAAACACGCCGGCGATCGACCTCGCGCTGCCCGGGATCCGCTTCAGCGCCGTGGAGCTCGACCGCGAGGTGTCGCGGTTCGACCTCGGGGTGTTCGTCGAGGAGACGGACGAGGGGCTCACGTGCGCGTGGAAGTACCGCGCCGATCTGTTCGAGCCGTCGACGATCGAGGCGATGGCCGCCCACTTCATGGCCGTGCTGCGGGCCATCGTCGACGACCCCGACCGCCGCGTGACGGCGCTCGCGGCAGCAGAGAGGAAGGAGCGCATCATGGAAGGACGCGGGCGCGACGAGGGCCGGAGGAGCCTCAAGCGCATCACGCCGCGCAGGGTGGACGTCGGCCCGAGCGCGCTGGTCTCCACCGGCGCGCTCGGCGAAGGGCCGCTGCCGCTGGTCGTGAGCCCGGCGGTGGAGGACGTGGAGCTCGCGGCCTGGGCGCGCGAGGAGCGGGCGTTCGTCGAGGCGCAGCTCCTCCGGCACGGGGCCATCCTCTTCCGCGGCTTTCCGATCCGGTCGGTCCCGGAGTTCGAGCAGGTCGCGAAGGCCATCTGCGGCGAGCTGTTCGGCGAGTACGGCGATCTTCCGCGGGAGAAGGCCGGGCAGAACATCTACGGCTCGACGCCGTACCCCGCCGACAAGGCCATCCTGTTCCACAACGAGAGCTCGCACCTGCCGCGCTGGCCGCTCAAGCAGTGGTTCTTCTGCGTGCAGGCCGCCCCGTCCGGCGGCGCGACGCCGATCGTGGACTGCCGCCGGCTCTATGAGGCGCTGTCGCCCGAGCTCCGCGAGCGCTTCCGGCGCCTCGGTCTGCTCTACGTGCGGAACTTCACGCCGGGCTTCGACGTGGGCTGGCAGGACTTCTTCCACACGACGGATCCCGCGGTCGTGGAGGAGCGCTGCCGCGCGGGCGGCATGCGGTGCGCGTGGCTGGCGGGCGGCCGGCTGCGGATCAGCCAGCGCGGCCCGGCCGTGCTCGCGCACCCGAGGACGGGAGAGCAGGTGTTCTTCAACCAGGTCCAGCTGCACCACCCGGCGTACCTGGAGGCGCCGGTGCGCGACTCGCTCCTGTCCATGCTCGGAGAGGAGTGGCTGCCCCGCAACGTGTGCTACGGCGACGGCTCGCCGATCGACGTCGAGACGACGCGCGCCGTGGGCGAGGCCTACGAGCGCTGCGCCGTGCGGTTCTCGTGGCGCGAGGGCGACGTCCTCCTGCTCGACAACATGCTCGTGGCCCACGGCCGCGATCCGTTCTCCGGTCCACGGAAGATCGTCGTGGCCATGGGCGAGATGGTGACGGGCGAGACGGCGGCGCCGGGCGCCCGCGGCGAGGTGGCGTCGTGACGATGAAGGTCGCGGAGTCGACGCCGAGCGTCCAGGGCGTGCGCCTGTCGCCGCAGCAGCGGCACCTGTGGGCGCTCCATCAGCGCGGGGCCGCGGCGTGCGCGCGCGGGCTCCTCCGGCTGGAGGGAGATCTCGATCCCGCGCGGCTCTCGGGCGCCCTCGCCCGCGTCGTGGCGCGCCACGAGATCCTGAGGACGACGTTCCGCCGGGACGCGCGCCTCAGGTTTCCGCTGCAAGCCGTCGGCGAGGCGGCGCCCGCGTGGCGCCGCGTGGATCTGACCGGCCGCGCGGCCGGCGAGCAGGAGGCGCACGCCGAGGCGCTCTGGCGCGACGCCGCGCGGCTCGGGTTCGACCTCGAGCGCGGGCCGCTCCTCCACGTGTGGCTGGTGCGCCGCGCCGCGCGGCGGCACGATCTGCTCGTCGCCGCGCCCGCGCTGTGCGCCGACGCGTGGACGCTGCGCCTCCTGTTCGGCGAGCTGGCCGAGGCCTACGCCGCCGACGATCGAGGGGCGCTCGGGGCGGAGCCGGTGCAGTATGCCCAGTTCGCCGAGTGGCAGAACGATCTCGTCGGCGCGGCGCAGGGCGCCCGGGGTCCGGCGGCGGCGCCCCTCGTCCTCCCGTTCGAGGGCGCCGCCGAGGAGGGCGGCGCCTCCGAGGAGTCCGTCGCGATCGAGGTCGACGCGGCGCTGCTCGACCGGCTGAGCGCGCTGGCCCGCGGCGAGGGGACCCGGCTCTCCTCGGTCCTGCTCGCGGCCTGGCAGGTCCACCTCGCGCGCCTCGGCGGGTCGCGGGAGCTCGTCGTCGCCGTGGCCTCGGACGGGCGGAGGATGGAGGACGTCCAGGAGGTCATGGGCCCGGTGGCCAAGTGGCTCCCGGTGCCGTGCCGCGTGGACGACGCGCTCGGGTTCGCCGAGCTCTCGCGCCGGGCGCAGGCCGGCGTCGAGGAGGCGGCGGAGGAGCAGGAGTCCTTCGATCCCGGCTCGCCGGCCGACGGCGGATGGCACGCCAGCGCCGTCGGCTTCGAGCTCCTGTCGCTCCCGGAGCCCCGGGCCGCGGGGGGCCTCTCGTGGCGGCTCGAGCGAACGTGCACGGGCGCTGACGGGCTCAAGCTCGCGCTCTCGGCCCAGGAAGGGCAGGGCCGCGTGCGGCTCTCGCTCTGGTACGACGCGCGCCGGTGCGGGGCGGAGGGCGCCCTGGCGATGGCGGAGCAGTACCGGGCGCTGCTCGGGAGCGTGGCCGAGGCCTGGTCGGCGCCGGCCTCGAGCCTCGGCCTGCTCGGCCCGGCGGAGCGGGCGCGGCGGCTCGCGACGGGCCGGGGCGCGGCGCACGACGCGGCGCCGCCGCGGTGCCTGCACGCCGCGTTCGAGGAGCACGCCGCGCGGCAGCCCGACGCGCTGGCCGTGGTCGGGGGCGAGCGGCGGCTGACGTACGGCGCGCTGAACCGGCAGGCCAACCGGCTCGCGCACCACCTCCGCCGGCGGGGGGTCGGCGGCGGCAGCCCGGTCGGCCTCTGCTGCGAGCGCTCCGCGGACATGATCGCGGGCCTCCTCGGCATCCTCAAGGCCGGCGGGGCCTACGTGCCGCTCGACCCGCACGCGCCCGCGCAGCGGCTCGGCCAGCAGATCCGCCGCGCGGGCCTCTCGGTCCTCGTCACGAACGCGGCGGCCCGCGCCCGGCTGCCGGCCGCGGACTGCGCCGTGCTCTGCGTGGACGACGCGGCGCTGCTCGACGCCGAGCCCGCCGGCGACCCGGGCGTGCCGGTGCTGCTCGACGATCTCGCGTCCGTCGTCTTCACGTCGGGGTCCACGGGTGAGCCCAAGGGCGTCGCCGTCACGCACCGCGGCGTCGCCAGCTACACCCGGTCGGTGTGCGAGGCGCTCGGGATCGAGGCCGGGCTGCACTTCGCGACCGTCTCGACGCTGACCGCCGATCTCGGCAACACGAGCATCTTCGGCGCCCTCGCCACGGGCGGGTGCCTGCACGTGATCGGCTACGAGACGGCCACCGACGGGCGGCTCTTCTCGGAGTACACCCGGCGCTGGCCGATCGACGTGCTGAAGATCGTGCCGTCCCACCTGAGCGCGCTGCTCGACGCGGGCGCCGGGGTGGCGGTGCTGCCGCGACGGCTCCTCGTGCTGGGCGGCGAGGCGCTGCCGCTCGCGCTCGTCGACCGGATCGCGGCGCTCTCGAGCGGCTGCGCGGTGGTCAACCACTACGGGCCGACCGAGACGACGGTGGGCGCGCTGGTGCTGCCGCTCTGCGATCTGCGCGATCGGCGCGGGTGCGCCTCGGTGCCGATCGGCCGCCCGCTGGCCAACGCGGAGGCGTACGTCCTCGACGAGCGCCTGGAGCCAGCGGCGGCGGGCACGGTGGGCGAGCTGTACCTCGGCGGGGCCGGGCTTGCGCGCGGGTACCTCGGCCAGCCCGATCTGACCGCGGAACGGTTCGTGCCGCACCCCTTCGGCGCGGGCGCGCGCCTCTACCGGACGGGCGATCGGGCGCGCTACCGGCCCGACGGCGCCATCGAGTTCATGGGCCGGCGCGATCACCAGCTGAAGATCCGCGGTCATCGGGTCGAGCTCGGGGAGATCGAGGCGCGCGTCCGGGAGCATCCGGCGGTCGGGCAGGCGGTCGTCATCGCCGCGCGCCAGGACGGCGCGGTCGGGTCGACCATCGTCGCGTACGTCGTCCCCCGGGACGGCGCGATCGACGAGGCTGCGCTGCGCGGGTTTCTGAGGGAGCGGCTCCCCGAGCACATGCACCCGAGCGACGTCGTGCAGCTGCGCGCGCTCCCGCTGACCGCGAACGGAAAGGTGGATCGGCGCGCGCTGCCCAGCCCTGCGGCGCGGCGGCGGCGCGCGTACGTCGCGCCGCGGACGCCGGTCGAGGAGGCGCTCGCGAAGATCTGGGCCGACGTCCTCGGGCGCCCGCAGGTGGGCGTCGAGGACGACTTCTTCGACCTCGGCGGGCACTCGCTGCTGGCGATCCCGCTGATGCACCGGATCCAGCAGGCGCTCGGCGGCTCGCTGTCGCTGATGGCGATCTTCGAGGCGCCGACCGTGGCGGGCCTCGCGCGGCTGCTCGACGGCGAGCGTCCGGCG
Source organism: Sorangium sp. So ce834 (assembly GCF_051521425.1). NCBI lineage: Bacteria > Pseudomonadati > Myxococcota > Polyangiales > Polyangiaceae > Sorangium > Sorangium sp. So ce834. Next base: position 12,723,831 of record NZ_CP150351.1, on the reverse strand, counting down.
TCGAGCGTCGTGGCGCTCCGCGCGGCCGGGTCGCGCCCGCCGCTCTTCTGCGTGGATCCCACGGGCCGGCATGTCACGGCGTACGAGGGCCTCGCCGGCGCCCTCGGCGACGACCAGCCCGTGCTCGGGCTCGAGCTGGGCCCGGCGCTCGCGCGCGAGGCCGAGGCGGCGTCGATCCGGCGGATCGCCGAGCGGCTGTCGCGCGAGATCCGGGAGCGGCAGGCCCGCGGCCCCTATCTCCTGCTGGGGTGGTCGCTGGGCGGCGTGCTGGCGCTCGCCGTCGCTCGGGCGCTGGAGGAGCAGCGCGAGACGGTCGCCTTCGTCGGCCTCCTGGACACGCAGCCGCGCACGCGCGTCTACGCGTCGGGCGAGCCGGACGCCGTGGAGGAGCTCGCCGCGTACGTCGCGCTGGACCGCGGGGCGGCGTTGCTCGCGCTCCCGCCGGCGGAGCTCGACGCCTTGCGCGCGCGGCTCTCGGGGCTGGGCGAGGTCGACCGCGTGAACGAGGCCGTACGGTGGGCCCAGGCGCGCGGCTTCGTGCCGGGCGACGTGCCGGCCGCCGCCTTCCACCCCCGGTACGCGCTGCTCCGGGACGCGGCCGTGTACTTGAACGAGCTGCCGCCGCGCAGCCTCCGGGCGCCCATCCACGTGTGGTGGAGCGCCCAGACGATCGAGCGCCGCGGCGGCCCGCCCGTGGACTGGCAGCAGTACACGGCCGGCGCGGTGCGCGCGGAGATCGTGTCCGGCGATCACGTCGCCGCCGTGCAGGGGGCCCACGTGCATGCGCGCGTACGCGCGGCCCTGGAGACCTTGGACCTGGGGGAGCGCGCCCCGGAACGCCCGGAATCGACCAACCCGTCTCGCTAGGGAGTACCCGATGAGCCTATCTGCAGCTTCGAACGTGCCCGCCCTGGACCAGGTCCCTGTGGCGCTGAAACCGACCCTCCACGCGGGCCTCGTCGCCGAGCTGGCCGAGCGCCACCGGCGGCGCGCGCCGTACGATCTCGGGGATCATCCGCTGCTCGAGCGGCAGCGGCAGCGGGAGTCGAGCGCCCGCACGTACCCGCGGCGCCTGCCGCTGGCGCTGGCCCGCGCGCAGGGCGTCTATGTGGAGGACGTCGAGGGGCGCGTGTTCATCGATTGCCTGGCCGGGGCCGGCACCCTCGCGCTCGGCCACAACCACCCTGCGGTGATCGAGGTCATGGAGCGCACCCTGCGCTCGGGGCTGCCGCTCCACGGGCTCGATTTCACGACGCCCGTGAAGGACCGCTTCATGCAGGACGTGCTCGGCGCGCTGCCGGCCGATTTCGCCCGCCACGCGCGCATCCAGTTCTGCGGCCCCACCGGGGCGGACGCCGTCGAGGCCGCGCTGAAGCTGGCCAAGATCGCCACCGGGCGCGGCACGGTGCTCGCGTTCCACGGCGCGTATCACGGCATGACGCAGGGCGCGCTCACCTTGATGGGCAATCTCGGCCCCAAGGTGGCGCTCGGCCACAGCCTGCACGGCGTCCAGTTCTTGCCGTATCCGTACGAGTACCGGTGCCCGTTCGGGCTCGGCGGCGACGCCGGTATCGCGGCCTCGCTCGCCTACATCGAGAACCTGCTGTCCGACCCGGAGAGCGGCGTGCCCAAGCCGGCTGCCATCATCATCGAGGCCGTGCAGGGCGAGGGGGGCGTCATCCCGGCGCCCGTGGCCTGGCTGAAGGGGCTGCGGGGGCTGGCGACGCGCTACGGTATCCCGCTGATCCTCGATGAGGTGCAGTCGGGCTTCGGGCGGACCGGGCGCATGTTCGCGTTCGAGCACGCCGGCATCGAGCCGGACGTCGTGGTCCTGTCGAAGGCGCTGGGCGGCGGGCTGCCGCTCTCGGTGGTGGTCTACCACGAGCGCCTCGACACCTGGCGGCCGGGCGCCCACGCGGGCACGTTCCGCGGCAACCAGCTCGCGATGGCGGCGGGGTCGGCCACGCTCGCGGTCCTGCGCGCCGAGCGCCTCGACGCCGCGGCCGCGGAGCTCGGCGCGCGGCTCATGCAGCAGCTCGCCGCGCTCGGCGAGCGGTTCGCGTGCATCGGCGACGTGCGCGGCCGCGGCCTGATGGTCGGCGTGGAGCTCGTGGACGCCGCGGCCGTGCCGAACGCGCTCGGGGCCCGCCCCGCCCACCCGGAGCTCGCCGCGCGCGTGCAGCACGAGTGCTTGCGGCGCGGGCTGATCGTGGAGCGCGGCGGGCGCCACGGCGGCGTGATGCGGTTCCTCCCGCCGCTCGTCATCACGGCCGCCCAGATCGACGAGGTGGCGAGGATCTTCGGTCAGGCGCTCGCCGCGGCCAGCGTGTAGCCGAGGGGCTCGCTCCGGAAGGCGCGCTTCAGAAGGAGAACTCGACATGCTCAATCTAACGGCCATGGGCCTCCAGGTCAGCGAGATCGAACGGGTGGGCTCGCTGTCGGTCGAGGCGTTTCGACGGACGTACTACAAGACCAAGACCCCGGTCGTCATCGAGGGCGGCGCGTCCTCGTGGACGCGCCGGTGGAGCTTCGACTGGCTCGACGAGACGTACGGCTCGCAGGAGATCGCGTTCAGCACCGATCCCGTGGGCGCGGAGAAGGTCGGCCGCATCCGGCTGAGAGACTATCTCCGCAGCCTCGACGCGACGGAGGCGTACGGAGATCAGCTCGAGGCGAGCGATTTCCGCGGGATCTCGGACTACTACGAGGTACCGCCGTACGTCCCGATGCCGCGCCAGCTCACGGTGGCCTTGTGGGTGGGGCCGTCAGGGACGATCGCGCACTTTCACAAGGATTACTATTATCAGATACCATTTCTCCGCAACGAGAACTGCTTCGTGCAGATCTGCGGGAAGAAGCAATTCGTGCTGGTGCCGCCGGCATATGACGACTGCATGTGCACCGCCAGCTCCGACAGCACGAACGTCAAGAGCGAGATTCTCCTCGACGCCTGGGATCGCGCCAAGCATCCCAGGCTCGCGGAGGCCAGGATGATGCAGACGGTCGTGGGGCCTGGCGACATCCTGTATTTACCGAGGGATCATTGGCATTACGTCACGTCGCTCGAGAAGAGCATCTCGCTGAGCTTCTGGTGGTATCCGGAGAACCTCGTCGACAAGCTCATGACCTACCGGGCGCAGCTCGAGGCAGGGCGGGATCCGGGCCTTCCCGAGATCACGGCCCAGGATGTCGAAGAGTTCGGCGGGATGGATCGGGTGATGCACGCGTGCTCCATGCTGCCGCCCGGTTTTCGGCAGGTGCTCACCGCCGCCGTCGGCAGGGCGCGGTAGACTTCGCTCCTCGGGCGAGCGAATCGCCGGCAGATGTCTCCTGCTCTGGCGCGGTGCCCCGCGGGGGCCAGGCCGGGTGTCTCAGCGTCGCTGGCGTGCGAGGGATTGGGGCTGTCGGCAGGGCGCGGTCGCGCGCTCAGGAGCCGTTCGTGGCGAGGAGCTCGCGGGCGTCGCTGACGACCGCAGCGCGGCGGACCCACCGGTCCAGCTCGGCGATGTCGGTGCTCGCGAGCACGCGCTCTTGGACGTCGGCGGGGACCTCCAGCCCGCGGGCCTCGAGGAAGGCGAGCACGTCGTGCGCCTTGGTCTTCAGGGTGCCCTCGCGCACCCCTTCCTCCCGGCCCTTGGCCACGTAGCTACGCGCGAACTCGCTCTGGTACTGGTATCCGCTCTTCATCATCGCCTCCAATGTCCGCCTCGCCGCTGCGTTCAGCGAGGATAGCACCACGTCCGCGTACAGGGCCCGGCGCTCCTGATCGAGCCCGGCTGCCGCCGCCAGGAACGCCACCCCGATCGCCTCCCCTGCCTCCCCCTCCCCGTGCGCCATCGCCGACAGCACCACCACCTCCGGCGCCGCCTTCGCCTGCTCGGCGTCCGTGACGACCGGGACGCCCTCGGGCCCGAGCACCAGCGGCGTCAGCGTCCAGCCAGGGTGGCCCGTGTCGATCGGCCGCGCGCTCCACCGCGCCATCGCCGCGTCGATCGTCGCCACCAGCAGCCGCGTCGGACAGCGGTGCCGCGCCCTCGTCTGGGTCACGTACACCGGCCAGACGTACGGCTTGTCCGGATCCACGCCGAGCTGGACCTCGACCACGATCGCCATCGCCGGCCGCTGCTGCTCGCTCACCAGCAGCACGACGATGACGTCCGCCCGCCGCTCCGAGGGCACGACCTCGGCCAGGTCGGAGGACTCGACGCGCGCCTCCGTGAAGGCGGGAACCGGCTGGCCGAGCGCGTCTTGCAACATCTCGGCGGCCAGCCTCGGGCGGTTCTTGAACAGCTCGACCAGGGCTTCATGCGTGACTGAGGGCATCGGGTCATCTCTCGGGTGGTTGCAGCCATGCTGGATTTCCGGGCGGCGTGCCCGGCTCCTGCGGCAGCTCCCGCAGGCGCCAGAGCAGCCGCCTTCCACCTCGTAAATTCCGGCCAGCGTCCCGGATTCGTCACGCGATCCGACCTACCCTGCTGGGCGCCCCCTGCCGGACGCACGTCGCCTCGACACGGGGCGGCGTCTCCGATCGCCTTACAGCGCAGAGGGCCGATCGCTCACCGGGAAAGCACAGGAGTCACGCGACATGTCACGACCCGAAGGCTCCTCCGAATCCACCAAGCAATCCGCCCTGTGCCGGCAATATTCCCGCTGCGGGAGCTGCGGCGAGCACATCGCCAGCATCGACAGCGCAGGAAATTCAGCGCATTTTTACGGCGAGGCGGCGCAGGCGCACCACATACGCCCCATCCGATTCGGCGGGACGAGCAGCCTGGACAACTGCGTCATCCTCTGTCAATCGTGCCATTACTCCGTGCACGAGGGTGGAAGGTACCGCGCTGGAACCGTCATCGGCGACACAGAGGATTATCCCTACTACAACGGATAGACATCCAGCCATCCGCCGCCGCCCCGCTGGAGGGCGCCGCGCACCTTCCGGGAACGACCGAACAGGCCGAGCGCCAGCGAGCTGATCGGCGCCTTCGAGCCCGCCGCCTCACCCGACCGGTCCGCGGTGCCCCGCCCCGTGCCCGCAGCCTCGCCGCGGCTCCGGCTCGTCCTTCGCCGCTCTTGGCGGCACCGGGTCGCACGAGCAGTCGACGCACCCGTGCTCGGCGCAGGTCCCGCACGACGCGGTCACCTGCTTGCGGAGCGCCTCGCGCGCGCGGAAGAGGCGCACCGCCGCGTTGTTCGCGGTGATCGACGCCTCCTCGGCGAACGCCTGGACCGAGAGCCCGTCGACCTCCACGCGCTGGAGCGCGGCGGCGTACTCGGGCTTCAGCGTGCCGGCCAGCGCCCGGACGCACTGGCAGACGGCGCGCTGCTCCACCTGCGGCTCGGCCACCTCGTCGAGCTCGGTGGCCAGCGCGGCCATTGCCCGCTCCGACGCCCCCTTGCGCCGGAAATGGTCCACCACGGCATTCCGGAGGGTCCGATAGAACCACGCCGTGGCGGACTCATCGTTGCGCAGGCTGTCGATCCGGCCGATGCCCCGCACGAACGCGTCCTGCAGGATGTCTTCGGCGATCGCCCGATTGCCGACCTTGCGCTCCAGGAATCGCAGGAACTCCCGGTGGCTCTCGACCAGCGTCGCGACCACATCGGCCGAGCTCCCAGGCGCGGCGCCGTCCGCGCTCGCAGGCTCGGCGTCCTCCCTCGCACGCTCGGCGCCTTCCGGGGCTCGCTCGGTCTCGCTCATGACGCATGAGGCTAACCTCGGGGCCCGCCTGCCGCCACCCCGCCCCCGCTTCCGCCGCCCGGCTCCCGCTTCCGCCACCCCGTCTGCCGCCGCCCCGACGCAAGGGCCCCGGGAGCCACGACACAAGGAGCCACGCCACAAGGAGCCACGCCACAAAGGGATGGCCAGCGTGAAAGGGATGGCCAGCGTGACCGGCCGGGTCACAATGTCCGCGTCACCGACAACTGGGAGGCAGACGCGATGCTTCAAAGGGTGCTCGTCCTGGCCAGCGTGGGACTCGTGTCGGCCTGCTCCGGGGCAGACCCGGACGCCGCGCCGGGGCCGCCGCTGCTCTGCAAGGCCTCGCCGGATTGCGCCCCCGCCCCCGAAACGCCCCTGTGCGATCAGGCGCGCGGCGAGTGCGTCGCGCTCCCGCCCGGATCCCCGATCGGCGTGAAGGATGGCAGTCCGTCGTCGGTCGCGCTCGTGCCCGTCCACGAGCAGGACAGGCAGCGTGAGCCGACCGATCTCGCCTTCAACCCCGAGCGGCCCGAGGAGCTCTGGGTCGTCAACCGCCTGGACGACAGCGTGATCATCATCACGCGGCCCGGCGCGCCGGACAGCGCCTCGATCCGCCTCCGCGACCCGGCCGCAGCGCACTTCATGAACCGGCCGCCGGCGATCGACTTCGGCGACGCAGGCACGTTCGGGGTCTGCGGCGACAACGACAACGGCGGCAATGATTTCATGGGTCCGACGCTCTTCTCGTCGGACCTCGCGATCTTCGCCAAATCGACGCCCGACGGCCTCGGGTCGCACCTCGACATGCTCCACTCCAGCCCCTTCTGCAAGGGCATCGCGCACGAGGCGGGCAACGTCTACTGGGTCTTCAACGGCCACGACCTCGCGCTCGACCGGTACGACTTCGCCCACGATCACGGCCCCGGGAACGACGACCACGCCGACGGCGCGATCCTCCGCTATGCCGCCGGCGAGGTGCTCGGCAGCGACGACGCGCCGAGCCACGTCTTCTATCGCGCCGAGGACCGCCATCTCTACGTCGCCGACACCGGTCACGGCCGGCTGCTCAAGCTGGATACCGCGAGCGGCGCGCCCGGCGCGGGCTTCGACGGGCAAGAGCCGGTCAGGGCACGCAAGCACGTCGACGGGGCCACGCTGACCGAGCTCGTCCCCCCGGGGACGCTCCAGGCGCCGAGCGGGATCGAGGTCCACGACGGCATCGTCTACGCCACCGATCACGCCACCAGCCGATTCTATGCCTTCGACCTGACAGGACGGCTGGTCCGCACGTTGGATACCGGCCTGCCGGCGGGCTCGCTCGCCGGATTCACCTTCGGGCCGGACGGCAAGCTCTACTTCGTCGACCTGCGATCGAGCCGCGTCTACCGCATCGATCCCATCCTGTAAGCGCCGGGCGGTCCGACCTCGGCCGGCCCGCGGCGTTGCCTGGCCGCGCAGGGGGCGCCCGGAGCGCAGCGGCGCGGGCGCGGTGTAATGAAGCCGGGCGGCTGCGTCTTCGGAGGTGAGCGGCCGCTGGGCCGCCGAAAGGAAGACACCATGAAAGAGACTACCCTCCAGGTCGGCGGGATGAGCTGCCCGTCCTGCATTCGCCACATCGACGGCGCGCTGCGCGGGCTCGACGGCGTCGCCAGGGTCGACGTGCGCCTGCGCGAGGGCACCGTCGTCGTGCAGCACGACCCGGCCCGCGCGCCCGTGGAAGCGCTGGTCGAGGCCGTGCGCGGGGCCGGCTACGACGTGCGCTCCCGCGCCGCCTGAGCGGCCGCCAGCGGCGCGCCCGCACCGGCCGGCGGCCTGAGGCGGCGCTGGCTCTCCGGCGGCGTTGGCTCTCCGGCGGCGCTGGCTCTCCGGCGGCGCTCGGCCGCCGGCGCCGCCGGCGCGCGCCTCACTCGCCGCCCGCCGCCGCGCTCGCTTCGGGCGCGGCGAGCAGCGCGTCGAGCTCGGCCTCGCCCCTGTCCTCCGCCCGCCTGCCCCGGCGGCGGCGGAGCCACTCGGCCGCGTCGTCGAAGAGCGAGTAGGCCACCGGCACCGCGAGCAGCGTGAGGACCAGGGAGAGCGACTGGCCGCCGAGCACGATGGCCCCGGTCGTCCGGTTCTGGCCCGAGCCGACGCCGTGCGACAGCACGAGCGGGATCATGCCGGCGACGAAGGCGATCGTCGTCATCAAGATCGGCCGGAGCCGGTCCTTGTTCGCCTGGAGGATCGCCTGGAGCCGCGGCATCCCCTCGGCCCGCAGGTGGTTCGTGTGGTCGATCTGGAGGATCGCGTTCTTCTTCACCACGCCGAAGAGGACGAGGAGGCCGAGCCCCGAGAAGAGGTTCAGCGACTGGCCGAAGAGCTTCAGCGACAGCAGCGCGAACGGGACCGTGAGCGGCAGCGAGAGCAGGATCGTGATCGGGTGGAGCCACGACTCGAACTGCGCCGCGAGGATCAGGTACATGAACACGAACGCGAGGCCGATGACCACGGCGAAGCTCGTCGCCGTGCTCGCCGTGTTCTTCGAGCTCCCCACCGCCTGCGTGGAGTAGCCCGCCGGCATCTTCTGCTCGGCGATGATCCGGTCGAGCGCCGCCTGCACCGCCGTGTCGCCGACGCCGGGCGCGGCGTTCGCGCTGATCGTGATCTGCCGGCGCCGGCCGAGGCGGCCGATCGACGAGGGCCCGCTGTCGGGCTCCAGCGCGACCACGCTGTCGAGCGGGACGGCGCCGTGCTTGGACGAGGGGACCGAGAGGAACGAGAGGCCCTGCGCGTCCGCCCGGTGCTTCGCGTCGGCGCGCATGCGGACGTCGTACTGCTCGCCGGCCTCCGAGTACGTCGAGACCTTGAGCCCGCCGACGAAGAGCTGGAGCGCGCCGGCCACGTCGGCCACCTGGACGCCGAGATCGGCGGCGCGATCGCGATCGATGATCGCGCGGAGCTCGGGCTTGCCCACGACGAGGCTGTTGTCGACGTCCACCGCGCCGGGGACCTTCCGCAGCTCCTCGGTGATGCGCGTCGCGTACTCGGCCAGCCGGTCGAGATCCGGCCCCTGGAGCGCCACCTGGATCCGCCCCGACGACTGGCCGCCGGACGAGATCGCCTGCACCTCGCCGGCCGTGACGCGCAGCTCGGGCGGCAGCTTCGCGAGGATCTCGCCGCGCGCCCTCTGCATGATCTCGAGCTGCCCGAGCGCGCGCTGCTCCGGATCGACGAGCATCACGTAGATCTTGGCGATGTTCGAGGCCTGCTGCTCCCCCTCGCCGACCGTCATGAGCGTGCTGACGACGCCCGGGAGCCGGCGCACGTCGTCGGCGATCCGCTCGGCGATGAGGCGGGTCGAGGTGAGGCTCGTCCCCTCCGGCGCGCGCAGGCTGATCTCGAACTGCGCCTGATCGTCCTCCGGGAGGAACCCGGCGGGCAGCGTCTTGGCGATGGGGCCGCACGAGCCGAGCGCGGCCACGGACGCGACGACGATCACCCAGCGGCGCTTCATCACCCACGCGAGCGCGGCCATGTAGGCGCGCTCGATCGGCCGGTAGAACACGTCGACGGCGCGCTCGAGGATCGAGGGCTTCGCGTGCGCGCCCTCTCGCCTGTGCCCCGAGAGCCACCGCGCGGCGAGCGAGGGCGTGAGCGAGAAGCTCACGATGAGCGAGACCCCGATGGCGAAGGCCATCGTGAGGCCGAAGCTCTTGAGGAAGCGCCCCACCATGCCGGGCATGAACGCGACCGGGATGAAGACCGCCATGAGCGAGAGCGTGGTCGCGAGCACCGCGAGGCCGATCTCCTTCGTCGCCAGGACGGCCGCCGGGAACGGCTTCATGCCCTTCTCATCGATGTAGCGGACGATGTTCTCGAGCACGACGATCGCGTCGTCGATCACGATGCCGACGGCGAGCGCGAGCGCGAGGAGCGTGAGGAAGTTGAGCGTGAAGCCGGCGATCCACATGACCGCGAACGTCCCGATGACCGAGATCGGGATGGCGAGCGCCGCGATCAGGGTGCTGCGGGCGTTGCCGAGGAACAGGAGCACCACCGCCGCGGCGAGGAGGGCGCCGAGCACGAGGTGCTCCTTCACGGCGGCGATGCCCGTGCGGATCACCCGCGAGCCGTCGCGCACGACCTCGATCTTCGTCCCCTCGGGCAGCGAGCGCTGCACCTCGGCGAGGCGCGCCCTCACGGCGTCGACGACGGCGACGGTGTTCTGGCCCGACTGCTTGACGATCGACAGGAGGACGGTGCGCCCCCGGTCGAGCTGGGCCCACGTCTTCTCCTCGGCGCGGCCGTCCTCGACGCGGGCGACGTCCGCGACGCGCACGGCGCGGCCGTCCCGCTGCCGGAGGACGATGCGGCCGAGCGCCTCGGGCGAGTCGACGCGCCCCATCACGCGGAGGGTGAGGTCCTCGGGCCCGGTCTCGACGCTGCCGCCGGGGGTCATCAGGTTCTGCGCCGCGATCGCGCGCTGCACCTCGGCCGCGGTGATCCCCTGGGCCCTGAGGGCGATCGGGTCGAGCCAGACGTTGATCTGCCGGCTCTGCGCGCCGATCACGTTGACCTGACCGACCCCGGAGATGCCCTCGATCTGCCGGCGCACCTGCTTGTCGGCGATCTCGCTGAGCTCGCGGATCGGCCGGTCCGACTCCACGGAGACGAGCAGCACCGGGGCCGCGCCGAGGTCGATCCTGCTCACGATCGGCGGATCGATGCCCTTGGGCAGGCTGGGTAGGACGGCGCTGATCTTGTCGCGCACCTCCTGGGCGGCGACGTCGGCGTCCTTCTCCAGCACGAAGCCGACGACCACCTGGCTCACGCCCTGGGTCGACGTCGACCGGAGGTCCTCGATGCCGCTGATGGTGTTCACCGCGCCCTCGATCCGGTCGGAGATCTCGGTCTCGACCTCCTCGGGCGCCGCGCCGTCGAGGCGCGTCGTGACGACGACGTACGGGACGTCGATGTCGGGGAACTGGTCGAGGCCGAGCCGGGTGTAGCCGGCGGCGCCGAGGACCACGATGACCAGCATGAGGACCGACGCGAAGACGGGCCTCTTGACGCAGACACGGGCGAGCCACTGCATGACGACCTCACTCCACGGCTTGGCCGTTCTCGAGCCCCTGGGGCGGCTTCATCACGATCGCGTCGCCCGCGCGGACGCCGCGGAGGACGGCGACCAGGTCGCCCTTCTCCGCGCCGGTCTGCACGACGCGCTCCTCGACCCGGCGATCGACCACGGCGAAGAGGTGCGCGCGCCCCTCCTTCTCGACGATGGCGGACCGCGGCACCACCGGGCTCGGCGCCTCCCCGGTGGCGAGCGCGATCGACGCGAACATCCCCGGCCGCAGCGCGCCGTCCGGGTCCTCGACCTCGGCCTCGGCCACGAGGTCGCGCGTGGCCTCGCGGACCGCGGCGCCGATCCAGCGCACGGCGCCCGTGAACGAGCGCCCCGGGTACGCCGGGACGGTGAACGTGAGCGCGCCGCCGGTCTTCACGACGGCGAGGCTCGCCTCGGGCACGGCGAACTCGAGGCGCAGCGCGCCCTTCGAGACGAGCGCGACGACCCTGGAGTCCTGGCGGACGTACTCGCCGACGTCGACGAAGCGCTCGGTGACCATCGCGTCGAACGGCGCCCGGATCTGGCCGTCGCCGACGCTCTGCGCGGCGGCGCGCGCGCGGGCGGTGGCGGCCGCGACCGAGAGCGGGGCGCTCCGGCACTGGTCGGCGATCCTGTCGTGCTCGGCCCGGGAGATCGCGCCGCCGTCGAGCAGCGCCCGGTAGCGGTCGCACTCGCGCCTCGCCGTCTCCTCCTGCGCGCGGGTCAGCGCGGCGTTGGCCTGCGCCTCGGCGGCGGTGAGCGCGGCGGCGCGGACGTCGAGGCGCGCGAGCAGATCGCCCTTCTTCACCGCGTCGCCGCGCTCGACGAAGGTCTCGAGCACGCGGCCCACCGCGTTGGCGGCGAGGTCGGTCTGCCGGTCGCCGCGCAGCGTGCCGGTGAGCGCGAGGCTGCGCGGCATCGGCGCCTCGCGCACCTCGGTGGTCTCGACCCGGATCGGCGGCGCGGCCGCCTGGGTCGCGCTCTCGGCGCTGGCCTTGGACGCGCAGCCCGCCGCCGAGGCGGTGAGCGCGGCGAGGAGGAGGAAGCTTTCGGCGCGGCGTTTCGTCGTGGCGTGGTTCAAGGATTCCTCGCGGCGGGGTCGGTCACGAGCGGCCTCGCGTCCGGGCGGAGCGCGACCTCGCGGCCGGCGGCGCGCCGCGCCCCCGCCCGTTCCGCCGTCGCCCAGCCCTCCGCCGCGCCCCTCGAGCGCGGCGCTACGATCATCGCAACCGATGGTTGCGATGGGTATAACACGGCCGCGGTCGACCGCAACAATTAGTTGCGGTCATCGCAACAAACCGACGCGATGGCGCGACGCGCCGCGAGATTGCGCTGGCGTGTGCCGCGCGGCGGAACTTGAATGACGGGTCGATGCAGCAGGCGACGACGGCGAAGCGGACGGCGAGGCGGGGCTCCGCGAAGAAGCGCGCGCTCGTGCGCGGCGAGCCGGTGGTGCGCGGCATCCTCGCGGCGACGCTGGAGGAGCTCGCGAGCGCGGGCTACCGCGCGCTCCGGATCGAGGACGTGGCGACGCGCGCGGGGGTGAACAAGACCACCGTCTACCGGCGCTGGCCCACGAAGGAGGACCTCGTGCGCGCCGCGCTCCTGTCGGTCACGGACGAGAAGATCGTCCCGCCGAACACGGGCTCGCTCCGCGGGGATCTCATCGCGCTCGGGCGGGCGATCGTCGAGATCCAGATGTCACCGGTGGGGCAGAGCATCGTGCACGTGTTCCTCGCCGAGGGGCTCGACTCGGAGCTCATGGCCATCGCCCGCTCGCTGCGCGCGGTCCAGGAGAGCGGGCTGCGGGCCATCGTCGAGGGCGCCGTCGCGCGGGGCGAGCTCGCGCCGAGCGACGATCCGATGCTCCCGTTCGAGCTGCTCGCGGCCTACCTCAAGAACAAGATGATCGAGCATCGCGCGAGCGTCGACGAGGCGCAGCTCGCGCGCGTCGTCGACGTGATCCTCCTCGGGGTGCTGCGCCCGGGCCTGCGGGAGCAGGCCTGAGCGCGGCGCGGGGCGGCGCGCGGGGCCGGGTCAGACGGCGAGGGTCTTCCAGCGGCCCCGCGCGAAGGCGACGGCGAGCAGGACGCTGCGGCAGATCCAGTCGGCGGTGCTGCCCATCCAGACGCCGACGAGCCCGTGGCCGAGGGTCACCGCGAACAGCCACGTGCCGCCGAGCCGGACGAGCAGCGAGCAGACGAGCGTCACGGCGAGCACGGTCCGGGTGTCGCCGGCGCCGCGGAGCCCCATCCCCATGACGGTGGCGAACGCCATGAACGGCTGCGCGACGGCGGCCATGCGGAGCGCGCGCTCGCCCACGGCGAGGAGCTCGGGGTCGCCGGAGAACGCGAGCAGGAGCGGGCGCGGGGCGAGCGCGAACAGGACGCCGAACGCGGAGAGGGCGAGGATGGCCATGAGGGCCGCGACGAGCCCGACCCGCGCGGCGTCGCGGGGGCTGCGCGCGCCGAGGCGCTGCGCCATGAGCGCCCCGGCGGCGATGCCGAACCCCTCGGCGGAGAGGAAGCAGACCGACTCGACGGCGATGAGCGCCTGGTTGGCGGCCATCGCGGTGGCGCCGAGAAGCCCGATGATGGCGACGAACCCCATGTAGCCGGCGTGGTAGACGGATCGCTCGGCGAACGCCGGCAGCGCGACGCGCAGGACCCGCGCGAGCGCCGGGGCGCTCGCCTGCGGGGCGGCGGCAGCTGCCGCGGGCCGGAGGGGCAGCGGGCTCGAGCGCGACAGCAGCGCCGCGGTCAACAGCAGCGCCTCGGTCGCCATCGTGCACGCCACGCCCACGGCCGCGCCGCGCACGCCGAGCGCGGGCAGCCCGAGGTGGCCGAAGATCAGGACCGCGCTGACCGCCACGTTGACGAGGTTGCCGATCGTGGCCACGGCGAGCGGCGTCCTCGTGTCGCCGACGCCCTGCAGCGCGGCCGCCGCGACGGCCTCGACGAACGCCAGCGGGAGCACCGGCAGCACGATGCCGAGGTACGCCGCCGCCTGCTCGACGACCGCCGCGCCGGCGTTCGGGAACAGCGCGCGGAGCAGCGGGCCGCAGGCGGCGAGCAGCGGCAGCGCGACCGCCGCCCCGAGCGCGAGCGCGAAGACCAGCGACGCGCGCGTCGCGGCCGCGGCGGCGGCGCGGTCGCCGGCGCCAACGCTGCGCGCCACCACGGCGAGCGTGCCGGCGGAGGTCGCGCTGAAGACCGAGACGATGGTCCACGTGAGCGTCCCGGAGATCTGCATCGAGGCGAGCGCGGTTGTGGAGTAGCGCCCGACCATGCCGCGGCCGACGAGGAAGACCAGCGTCAGCAGCAGCATGTGCGCGATCGCGGGCCAGGCGAGCTGCCACACCTGGCCCGCCAGCGCCGCGCCTGAATGTTCGCGCTTCACGAGAAGTCGGATCCTCCGGGCTCAGCCGCGCCCCGCCGCGTCGGGTGATACCACCTGCCGACGTACGCTCCGCCAGGAGAGGGAGCGAGGTGGACGAGGCCCGGCGCGCCGCGCCGGGCGGCCTGAGCTGCGCGCGGCGACCTGAGCGCCGTGCGCCTCGACCCGAGCTGCGCGCGGCGACCGGGGCGGTCTCGGGCGGCCGCTCCGCGACGCCCCGCATCGCGCGCGAGGCGCCCGGCGCGCGCGCCAGAGACCATTTGATTGCAAATGCAATTTAGTTTCATTATGTAGGACTGCGCCAGACCGAGAGAGGACCTCGACGTGACCCGAAGACTCCCTGTGACCGTGCTGTCCGGCTTCCTTGGCGCCGGCAAGACCACGCTGCTCAACCACGTCCTCGCGAACCGCGACGCGCTGCGCGTCGCCGTGATCGTCAACGACATGAGCGAGGTCAACGTCGACGCCGCGCTCGTGCGGGGCGGGGGCGCGGCGCTCTCCCGCGTCGAGGAGAAGCTCGTCGAGATGTCGAACGGCTGCATCTGCTGCACGCTCCGGGAGGATCTCCTCGTCGAGGTGGCCCGCCTGGCGGCGGAGGGGCGCTTCGACTACCTGCTGATCGAGTCGACGGGCATCTCCGAGCCGCTGCCGGTCGCCGAGACGTTCACCTTCGCCGATCCTTCGACGGGCGAGAGCCTCTCCGAGGTCGCCCGGCTCGACACGCTCGTCACCGTCGTCGACGCGCAGCGGTTCCTCGCGGACTGGACGAGCGCCGACGACCTGCGCGCGCGCGAGGCCGCGCTGGACGCCGACGACGAGCGCACGGTCGCGGATCTGCTCGTCGAGCAGGTCGAGTTCGCGAACGTGCTCGTGCTCAACAAGGCGGATCTCGTGAGCGATGACGAGGTCGAGCGGCTCACGGCGATGCTCCGGCACCTGAACCCCGGCGCCCGGATCATCAAGGCCCGCCGCGGCCGGGTCGATCCTCGCGAGATCCTCGGCACGGGACGCTTCGATTTCGAGGAGGCGGCGCGCTCGCCCGGCTGGATGCGGGAGCTGCGCGGAGAGCACGTGCCCGAGACCGAGGAGTACGGGATCGAGAGCTTCGTCTACCGCGCAGCGCGCCCGATGCATCCGGAGCGGCTCTGGGCCTTCATCCACGGCGCGACCGCCTGGGGTGGAGTGCTCCGCTCGAAGGGGTTCTTCTGGCTCGCGACGCGCATGGACGTCACGGGGGCCTGGTCGCAGGCCGGGGGCGCCGCCTCGTTCGAGGCGGCGGGCCGCTGGGCTGCGTCGTTGCCCGAGGAGCAGCGGCCGGAGGACGACGAGATGAGCGCCGCGTGGCACCCGGTCTGGGGCGACCGGCGGCAGGAGCTCGTCTTTATCGGCGTCGACATGGCCCGAGAGGAGCTCATGCGCGGCCTCGACGCCTGCTTGCTGACACCGGAAGAGATGGCCGCGGGGCCCTCCGGCTGGAGCCGGCTCGAGGATCCGTTCCCGGCGTGGCAGGGAGAGAGCGCGCCGGAGACCGAGGCAGAACCGGCACCGCTTCTGCTGTCCTGAGGCGATCCACGTGGGCGCCCCGCGTGCTCCACGCGGCTTCATCGCGACATGGCGGCGCGCGCCGCGGCGCTCCACGGAACGCGGGGCAGACATCATGAAGGCACGACCGAGGAGGCTCGCGAGGATCTCGTGTGTCCGGGCGCGGCGCCTCTCGGTGCGACGCTCGTCGTGACGGAGCTCGTCGAACTGTAGAGCTCGCGGCGCCCGGGGCGAGCATGGGCGCGCCGCGGATAGACCTCGATCCCGAACTGAGCACAATCGGGCCGTTCACGGAATCGAGTCAGGGATTGTCCTGATCACGTGCAGAAATCACGGACTCTTCCCTATCCAATCGAATCGCTCGGCCTGCGCGCGCGGCGCGCCGGCGATCACGTTCAAGCTCGGCGGGCATTCTCCGGTCGAGGGGTAAAGGAATCGCACCCCGGAGGCGCCCGCGCACCAAACGTTATTGGCTCTGCGCTTCAGGCCTTGACTTGAGGCTGTCCGGCGCGAAATCTCACCCGGCGAGCCCGTGAAGCGGCGCGCGAGACGCATGCGTCTGCGCCAGCGAACAACGTCGTTCACAACACCGAAACAGGAGGTCCCCGATGCGCTACGAAAGGCCTGAGTTCGTCGAGATCAAGATGGACGCGGAGATCGGCTCGTACCAGAACGACTTCGACCCTGTTCCGATCAATTTCGCGCGCCCGGCCCCGGCGGAGCGAGAGGGCGCCGCGGTCGAGGCGGAATAAGAGCCTCCGAGCGAGCACCGGAATGCGCCTCTGCGTCCTGGGTTCGTCCGCCGGCGGCGGCCTCCCGCAATGGAACTGCGCCTGCCCGAACTGCGTCGAGGCGCGCCGCGGCTCGGCGCGCATCCGCCCTCGCACCCAGGACGCGCTCGCGCTCGAGGTGAGCGAGCGCAGCTGGTTTCTCGTCAATGCCTCCCCCGACGTCCACCGGCAGATCGAGGCTTTTTCACCGCTGCAGCCGCGGGCCGGCAGGGCCTCGCCCATCGCGGGCGTCATCCTCACGAACGGCGATCTCGATCATACGCTGGGGCTCTTCTCCCTGCGCGAGAACACGCCGCTCGTGATCTACGCCACCGATGCCGTCTACCGCGGCCTCACCGAGGGCAACACCATCTTCCGGACGCTCCTGCGCTTCCCCGGGCAGACCACGTGGCGGCGCCTCGAGCTGGAGAAGCCCGCGGAGCTCACCGGGCCGGACGGCGCGAAGACCGGGGTGACGGTGGTCCCGGTCGCGCTGCCGGGCAAGGTGCCGAAGCACCTCGAGGGCCTCGCCCCGCCGTCTCCGGAGGACAACATCGGCCTCTGGGTCCGCGACGCGGCGAGCGGCCGCCTAGCCGCCGTCGCGACGGCCGTCGGGGCGGCCGGCGGCTACGTGCCGCGCCTCGACGGCGCGGACGTCTGCTTCTTCGACGGCACCTTCTGGTCGAGCGACGAGCTCGTGCGCCTCGGGCTCGGCAAGGCCCGCGCCGAGGACATGGCGCACCTGCCCATCGGCGGCGACGGCGGGAGCCTGAGGCTGCTCGCGGGCGTCGCCGCGCGGCGGAAGATCTACACGCACATCAACAACACCAACCCGATCCTCGTCGAGGGCTCGCCCGAGCGGCGCGCCGTGGAGGAGGCGGGCTGGGAGGTGGCCGCGGACGGCCTTGTGATCGACCTATGAACGACGAGCCGCTCTCCCGGGAGGCGTTCGTCGCGCGGCTGCGCGACGAGGGCGCCCGGCGCTATCACGACAACCACAGGTTCCACCAGCGAATGCACCGCGGCGAGCTCTCGCGCCGCGAGATCCAGGGCTGGGTGCTCAACCGTTACTATTACCAGACGCGGATCCCCATCAAGGACGCGCTCATCCTCTCGAAGAGCGAGGGTCCGGCGTTCCGGCGGCTCTGGATCCACCGCATCGTCGATCACGACGGCGCGCGTGAGGGCGAGGGCGGCCTCGCGCTGTGGCTGCGGCTCGCGGACGGCGTGGGGCTCGACCGCGACGAGGTCGCGGGCCTGACCAGGGTGCTGCCCGCGGTGCGCTTCGCCTGCGACGCGTACGTGACGCTGGTGCGCGAGCGCAGCCTGCTCGAGGCGGTCGCCTCGTCGCTCACCGAGTTCTTCGCGCCGGATCTCATGTCCCGGCGCATCGTCGCCTGGGAGCAGCACTATCCCTGGGTCGACCAGGCCACGCTCGATTACTTCCGCGGGCGGGTGACGCGCGCCAGGGCCGACTCCACCGAGGCGATCGATTACGTGACGGCGCGCGCGACGACGCGCGCCGCCCAGGAGGCGTGCATCGCCGCGCTCATCACGAAGTGCGACATCCTCTGGGCGATGCTCGACGCCATCGCGGCGGCCTACGGGCCCGAGGCGTGACGCAGACATGCCCCTCGCGCCCGGCGATCGGCTCATCCTCGCGAGCAAGGCGCGGCTCGCGCGAGATCGCGCCTCGGGGCGCGAGATCCTGCTCTATCCGGAGCGCGGCCTCGCGCTGAACCCGGTGGCCGCGGCGGTCGCCGCGCGCCTCGACGGCGCGCGCACGGTGGCCGAGATCGCCGCCGAGATCGCGGCTTCCTTCGCCTCCACGCCGCCGGACGCGGTGGAGCGCGACGTGCTCGCCTTCCTGGAGGAGCTCGCCGCGCGCGGCCTGCTCGAGGAGCGACGCGCCGCCCAGGCCGTCGGGGCCGCCGCCGCGCGCGGCGCGCCGACCACGCAAGGCCCCGCGCTCGCCCTCGAGGGCGGGGCCGCGGCAGACGCCGCGTCGCACCGCCCCTATACGCTCATCGCGGAGCTCACCTACCGCTGCCCGCTGCGCTGCCCGTATTGCTCGAACCCGATGGAGCTCGAGGGCGCCGCCGGGGAGCTCTCGACGGAGACGTGGTGCCGCGTCTTCGCCGAGGCCGCCGAGCTCGGGGTGATGCAGCTCCACCTCACGGGCGGCGAGCCCCTCGCCCGGCGCGACCTCGAGACGCTCGTCCGCGCGGCGCGCGGCGCCGGGCTGTACACGAACCTCATCACGTCCGGGGTCCCGCTCGCGCGCGAGCGCCTCGCGGCGCTGCGGGCGGCGGGGCTCGACAACGTGCAGCTCAGCGTCCAGGACGCCGACCCCGAGCGCGCCGACCGGATCGCCGGCTACGCGGCGTTCGACCACAAGCTCGCGGTGGCCGCGTGGGTCAAGGTTGAGGGCCTGCCGCTCACGGTGAACGTGGTGTTGCACCGGGAGAACATCGACCATGTGCCGGCGATCGTCGCGCTCGCCGAGCGGCTCGGGGCCGACCGGCTCGAGCTCGCCAACACGCAGTACCTCGGCTGGGCGCTCGCGAACCGCGACGCGCTCCTGCCCACGAGGGATCAGCTCGAGCGCGCGTTCGCCGTCGCCTCGGCGGCGCGCGAGCGGCTGCTCGGCCGGATGGAGATGGTCTTCGTCACGCCGGACTACTATGCCGCCTGGCCGCGGGCGTGCATGGACGGCTGGGCGCGCCGCTACCTGCACATCGCGCCGGACGGCCTGGTGCTGCCGTGCCATGCGGCGCACACGATCCCGGGGCTGCGCTTCGAGAGCGTGCGCGAGCGGCCGCTCGCCTGGATCTGGCGCGAGGCGCCGAGCATGAACCGCTTCCGCGGCGACGCGTGGATGGCGGAGCCCTGCCGGGGCTGCGACCGCCGCGAGGCCGATTTCGGGGGCTGCCGCTGCCAGGCCTACCACCTCACCGGCGACGCCGCCGCGACGGACCCGGCCTGCTCGCGTTCGCCGGCGCACGGCGTCGTCGAGGAGGCCCGGCTCCGCGCCGCCGCGGCGCGACCGGCTCAGCCTCGCTATCTCCACCGCGGCGCGCCCCGTTGAGCGCCCCCGCGATCAGGCCCTACGCCGTGCTCGGCGTGGTCGCCGTCGGCACCTGGATGTCCGCGCTCGGCAGCAGCCTCATCAACGTCGCGGTGCCGCTCGTCCGCCGGGATCTCGGGGTCGACATCGGCGCCGCGAGCTGGGTGCTCGCCGCCTACTCGCTCTCGGTGAGCGCGCTGCTCCTGCCGTTCGGCCGCCTCGGCGATCGTCACGGCAAGGGGCGCGTGTACGCCGCGGGGTTCGGCGTCTTCGGCGTGGGCTCGGCGCTCTCCGCGCTCGCGCCCACGCTCGCGTCGCTCGTCGCGGCGCGCGCCCTCCAGGGCGCGGGCGCGGCCATGCTGATGGCGAACGGCCCGGCGCTCACCACCGCCGCGTTCCCGCCCGCGCAGCGCGGCCGCGCGCTCGGCTTGCAAGCGACGGCGACGTACCTCGGGCTGTCGCTGGGGCCGTCGATCGGCGGCTGGCTCGCGCAGCGCGCCGGCTGGCACGCGGCCTTCTGGATCAACGTGCCCATCGCCGTTCTGGGAGGGCTCCTCGCCCGGTCGCTCGTCTGGGGTGGATCGGCCGGCGCGACGCCGGCGATCGCCCGCGGCGCAGACCCGGGCGCGACGGCGGCAGCCTCGGACGCGGCGTCGGCTCCGCCTGCGCGGGGCGCGCCGCTCGGCGCGCGCGGGCGGCCCTTTCCGTGGGCGAGCGCGCTCCTCTTCGGCCCGGCGATCACCGCGCTCCTCGTCGCCGTCACGCGCGGCCAGCGCTGGGGCTTTCAGAGCCCCAGGGTCGTCGGGCTCCTCGCCGCCTTCGCTGCGCTCGCGGCGGCGTTCGTGCGGGCGGAGCGGCGGAGCCCAGCGCCGCTGATCTCGGGCGCGCTCCTCCTGCAACCGGCGCTCGGGCGCGGGCTCGTCGCCGCGTTTCTCCAGTACGCGGCGGTGTACATGATGCTGTTCTTGCTGCCGTTCTACTTGCAGGGTCAGCTCGCGATGAGCGCGGCGGACGCGGGCCTGGTGATGACGGTGCAGCCGGCGGTGATGGCGGTGATCACCGCGACGAGCGGCTGGCTCTCGGACCGCATCGGCGCGCGAGGGCCGGCCGTCGCGGGGATGACGGCGCTGGCGCTCGGCCTCGCGAGCATGGCCATGCTCGGCCCCCGGCCCGAGCGCGCGAGCCTGCTCGCCGCGCTCGCGCTGGTGGGGGTCGGCTCCGGACTGTTCACCTCGCCGAACAACAGCCGCATCATGGGCGCGGCGCCGCGCGATCAGCAGGGCACCGCCGCGGGCCTGCTCGCCGAGGCGCGCAACGTGGGGATGCTCTGCGGCGTGGCGGCCTCCGGGGCGATGTTCGCGGCGCTCGGCGGCGGGCAGCCGGCCGCGGCGGCGGAGAGCGGCGCGCTCGGCGAGGCGTTCCAGGGGACGATGCTCGTCGCGTCGGCCCTCGCGGCCGTGGGCGCGGGCGTGAGCGCGGCGCGGAGGACCCCGGGTGCGCAGCCCGGCTCGGGCGGCGGGCGCGGCTCGGCCGCGGTTCGAGGCGAGGCGGGCGGCCCCGTCCCCGGGTAAAAGCACATGCCGACGCCCTTCCCGGCCGACTTCAAGGAGCGCCTCTGGGCCGCTGCCGACCAGCGCCGGATCACCGCTGCGCTCCATCCGTCCGAGCACGCGACGCCGGTCTCGCGCTGATTACCCGCCACAGAGGACACCCCTCGCCTCGCGCAGCTCTCTCCCGAGCGAGCGGCCAAAGCCTACGGGTGAGGCGGCCACAAAGTTTCGAGCTCACCGAATCCCTTCGTCGACCGCACCTCGCCCTCAAGGCCTGAAGATCGAAGGCTTTCTCTTTGATCCAGCGATGAAGAAAGCTATACTTCCTCTCACGCAACCTTCATCGTGACCCATGAAAATTCAACTCTCAAGCTTCGTCGCGGCAGCAATCGTCGCCATCCTGTCACCTCTTTCAGGCTGCTCCGATGCGCCGGAGGATCCTGACGACACCAGCACCAGCAGCTCGGCAGCCGGAAGCACGAGCGGCACCTCGAGCGGGTCTGGGACCGGCGGCTCGGACTCGAGCTCGGGAAGCGTTACCAGCAGCGCGAGCACTGGAGGAACCGGTGGTGGCGACCCAGGGGTCGCACCGACGTTCGAGACGATGAAGTACGTGATTGAAAACGCTTCTTGTTTCGGGGCGGGTTGCCACAACGACGAGATGAACCCCCTGAACTTGAAGGTCGACGCAGAGCTGCGCACGAGGCTGACCACGCACGTGTCCAAGAACTGCGGCAATATCCCGGTCGTCAATCCCGGCAAGCCGGAAGAGAGCGCTCTCATCAAGATCCTCAAGGGGCCGTGCGGCGAGACTCAGCGGATGCCCCTCGAGTGCGTCAACGATGGGGATGCCAAGTGCGTACCCCCCGACTACATCGAAGCGCTCTCGCAGTGGATCGCCGACGGCGCGCTGGAGTAGCAGGGCCTGGCGAGTAGCCCCCGACGGGTCGCGGCGCCCCACGGGCGCAGGTTTGCCGTGCGGCTTGGGATGGTCTACTCCTTCACAAGCGCGGCTGCCGGGTATGCGGCGTGCTCGGGTCCGGGCGTGTCCACGGTGTTCGTCTCGAAAGTCCAGCTGCCACCCGGCGGAATCTGGACTGTGCCGCTGCCGATCGCCACGCCGAGCGGACGCCCCACGCGATTGACGGAGAAGACCGTGGCGGAGGGCTCGCTCACCGCTACGTCGAGCCCGTTGTAGAACGTGCCCGTGTACGCCGTCCCGTCGCCACGGGTTACGGCCTTCACTTGGCTGATGGTGAGGCCATCGATCGGAGCGACGTCGAGGGCAAAGTAAGGGCACCGGTACACGACGTAGCCGACGTCCTCGATCACGATGTCTGAGGGCAGGCCCGTCACCGCGGCCATGGTCACATCGCCTGGACCCACGCACGCGGCGATGGCGCCCGAGCCATCCGTGAGCCGATAGAAATGCTGAGTGAGCAACCCGTTGATCCCGACTGCCAGGGACCGCTGGGTCCTGTCATAGAGCTCGACTGAAACGGCGGCGCTGCAGGCCGGAATATCCCCGTCGTTCCTCAAGGCGGCGTAGAGCTCGGTATTGGTCGGTCCTTTGCGAAGGGTCAGCGCGATCACGTTGAGCACGCCGTTTCCGCCGGGGAGCGCCATGACGGTGAGGTCTTCCGGGACGATGAGCGCGTCGTCGCCGATGTCCCCACCCACCCCGGCACCATCGCTCGCTTCGCTCGAGCAGGCCAGGGGGAGGAGCACAGCGGCAGGGATGAGGAGACGCCTCGCCAACATGAACATGAGAAGAGATCCTCAGCCTATCGCTGTCCGCCATCGCCGGCCAGCGCGGAGCCGCGAGGTGAGGCACACCATGAAGAGCGCCAATTTCGCGGCGTCCGCGGTCACCGGCACGCACAAACGCAAAGACCTCTTCGGCGAGAAGAGGTCTCTGCACACGAGCTCGTCCGAGTGTTCAGGGCGTCGCCCCGAGGGCGCTCAGGCCTTGAGCTCCGCGAACCCGCCCGGATTGTGGATCGACGCCTCGCGTGCGCCCTTGCCGCCGATGAACTCTTCCGTCTTGTCGGAATAGCCGAAGTGGGTCACTTCCGCGGAGCCACCCTTCGCAGGGAAGCCATCCGCGCCCGCCTTCACGCCCAGGGCGTTCATGATGTTGCAGAAGTACTTGTTGATCGGCGCGTTGCCGATCTTCGGATCGGTCCCGGTGCCCTGATTGACACCGTTGACCTGGCCGGTGCCATTGGCGCACTGCGACATGCTGTTGCCGGCCGTCGGGGTCGACGCGGGGTCGACGTTGATGATCTGACCGGTCTTGAAGTAGCCGCCGGCGCTACCGGCCTGAATGATCGGAGCGTTGTTGAGGTTGTGCGCGTTGCCGTCCGACATCTCGTTGAACCAGATGGCGGCGACGCTGTCGAGGACCGTCCCGCTCCCCGAGGGGATGCTGTCGAGCATCTTGACGAGGTTCGCGAACTTCTGCGCGTAGTAGGCGTCGACCTTCAGGAGCATCTCGATCGCGTTGGGCAAGCAGCTGCCCTGCATGCCCGCGTTGTCGAGGCGATGCGAGAGGGAGTGCGACTCCATCGTGATGCCGAGCCCCTTGAAATTGTAATTTCCGGGGTACTTCATGAAAATCACGGGGTTCGCGTTGCAGGCGGCCGCGAGCGCCGCGATGGCCGAATAGATGTCCGCGCCATCCAGGTCGCCGGCGACCTTGGTCGTGAGGACGTCGGTGCCGAAGCCGCCCGACGCCGCCTTGGAGGCGTTCGCCGACGTCGCGCCGAGCATCTCGCCGAGCTCCGCGTTGCACTGCGCGGAGACCATCACGGTTCCTGTCGAGTTGACGAGCTCCTTCCAGGCCGCGAGCTTCTGCTTGTCGGCGCTGCTCATGTCGAACCGCTCGAGCGTCTGCAGATCGTCCCTCACGAGGTCGAGGACGCTCTTGCCGCGAATCGCCGCGTAGCTGTCCGGAGACATCGGCTGCCCCGACTGGAAGAGGCCCGTGAGGCTGCTGAAGGCCTGCGACGCGTTGAGGCCGCTGAAGAGGGTCTCGGCGGCTTTGTAGGAGATCGCCGACTGAGCGCCGTCATTCTGACCCGCCGTGTTCAAGAGCAACGGAGTGCCTTGCGGGCTGAGCTGCTGGGCGATGACGTGATCCAGCGAAGGACCGACCGCCTTCGCGTTGAACTTCGTCGCCTGGTTGAAGCTGAACGGGTCGTTGCTGTTGGGCGTGACCGGCTGGCAGGTGAAGAAGGACCCGACGATCTGCGTGTGGGAGTCGTTCCCCTGTCCACGCGTCATGTTGGCGGTCCACTCGTTCATCGAGCGGATGCCGCGCGGCATGAGGAGCTTCTTCGCATAGGGGGCGAGGGCCGCGAGGCTCGTCGGCTCGAGGTCGGCAGCCGTGAGCTCGCCCTGGGTCTTCGTGGGGAACCACTTGTTCGTGATGACCCCGTAGTGCGTGAACATCACGATGAGCGCCTTCCCAGGCGCAGGGGTGTCGCCCCTCGCGGTGCGTTCCCACACAGAGCTGAGGAACGGCGCAGCCAAGGCTGCTCCACCCATGCCACGGAGGAAGATTCTGCGGTTCAGTTTCGTGCTCATGGTCAACATTCCTCAGCTTTCACTGCGTTTCACGGATTCGCACGCGGAACGAATCCGCTTGAGTGAGATCGGCCATCAGATCGAGAACGCTGTACCCGCTCTCAGACAACTTGGCCTGGAGCATATCGACGACGCACTTGTCTTTCCCGTTCGGGAGCCGCCCAAAGGCGTAGGAGACCCACGCCTGAGCGTAGAGCTCCTTGGCCTTCTGAACCTGAGCGATCTCCTGCATGAGCTCGAACGGCGAGGTGATCTCCTTCACGTTGCCGTCGCCGAAGTCGATGGTGTTCGTCGTGACGCTCGCGTCGATCACACCACCGCGAGGATCCGTCGTCTGCATCTTTCCGATGCCGTCGAAGCCCTCCATCACGAATCCCGGCGGATTGACGACCGCGTGGCAGCCCTTGCAGCTCTCGGGCTTCGTCAGAGCTTCGACGTACGCGCGCTGCGTGTCGAACTGGCCGTCGACGGTCAGCATGGTGGCGCCGGGGAGGGGCGGACCCGGATTGACACCGAGCAGGTACGTCGCGATGAACGCGCCTCGCAGGATCGGGCTCGTGGCGTTGTAGCTCGAGTAGGAGCTCAAGAACCCGACGCGCGTCAGGAAGCCCGGCCGCTCGTTGGCGTCCAGCTCCACCTTGGTCAGCTCGGCGCCGTACGACGCAGGATCGAGCCCGTAGATCGCCGCGTTTTCCTTGTTG
Organism: Sorangium sp. So ce834; assembly: GCF_051521425.1. Classification (NCBI taxonomy): domain Bacteria; kingdom Pseudomonadati; phylum Myxococcota; order Polyangiales; family Polyangiaceae; genus Sorangium; species Sorangium sp. So ce834. The sequence continues at coordinate 12,698,433 of NZ_CP150351.1, read as the reverse complement.
ACGAAGGCGACGTTGCTGAGGAGGAGGTCCTTGAACGAACCGCCCCCGAACGCCACCTCTTCGAAGAAGGCGTCGAGCTCGGCCTGCCAGCTGGGCTTGGCGGATGCATTGTACAACGGATACGTCTCGGTGTCGTGGTCCCCCTTCCACCAGTGGGCGAGATCGTTGTCCATCTGCGCCCAGTTCCGGTGGAACGCTGCCACGAGGGGCCCGGTCTTCTCGCGCACGTCGATCATGCGCTGCGCCTGGGCGAGAATTTGCTCTTTGGTCTGGAGCTCGTCGTTGTCGGCCGCCGCGTTCAGCGTGTCGTCCGGCGCGGAGCCCCAGAGCAAGTACGAGAGCCTCGTCGCCACTTCGTAGCTGGAGAGCTGGATGCCGTCACCGGACGAAGCCGGAGTGGTCGTCAGCTCGGGGAGCATGAGGAACGAGGGCGACACGAGGAAGGCGTACAACGTTGTCTCGGCAACCTCGGCGGGCGTTCCTGCCGGCGTCGTCTGGCCCAGCTTTTCGAACCGGGCCACCTCCTCGGCGGTCAGCGGGCGACGGAACGCCTTGCGGCCGAAGGTCTGGATGGTCTGCGTCAAGCAACCGCTCGCCGCAGGATCGCAGCTGATGAACTTGGACTTGTTCGGCCCAGCCATCACGTCTTTGGCGATCGCCGCGGCAACCTCTTGATAGATGCGCCACGCGTCCGGGGTCATCGGGCCGTCGAAGTCGCTGACGAGCAGCTCGGACGGCGGCTTCCCCTCGGCGCCCACGCGGGTGACCCCGAGGAGGTCCCGCACCGTGTTGTCGTACTGCCGGTTCAGCAGGCGGGGGAGCTGGCTCGTCGCCGGGAGGCCGGGGATGCAGACATCCGGGGGCCCATTGTCGATGCCGCCCCCGGTGCCGGTCGAACCGCTGCCGCCGGTGGGGTTGTCGTCTTCGCCACCGTTATCCGCAATGTTCCCTGTGCAGGAAGCGAGGAAGGCTGTTGAGGTCAAAAAAATTGTCGTACCGATGTACGATAGTTGACGCAACGTTCGCATAGCCCAATATTCCCCTGTCGCGCCGAAGTGATCACCGGAGCGGATCAGAAGACGTGGATGAGCCCGAAGCTCTCCGTCGACGAGATCACCGGCGTCTCGCCGAGCGTTTTCCTTTGGAGGCGGGATAGTGAAGCGCTGGCATACGAAGGTCGCGCAGACGCCGCTTCGCTCTAGCTGCTGCCCGTTTCGATCGGAGGGCCGTGCCTTCGCCGAGCGAGGCGGAGACGTGCACGAGGCGTTCGGCGCTCCACCACGATCACAGGGTAGACTCGGGGTTTAGGATGCCTCGCCCCGTCCGCTCGCCAGCACGGACGGCTGCTCTCCGAGACATCCTGCGATCTACCCGCGCAGCTGGGCATGCGGTCAGAGCAGCGACTGTCCACTGCTGAGCTTCGATTGGTTCGTGGACGACGCGTCGCACGATCGTGGACGACGCGTTGCACGGCCGGATGACGCGCTGCACGACCTGAGGGGCCATACGGAGCCATGTCTCCATACGGCCGCGGTTGGCCGTCAGCTGCGTTCACTGCGCCGACGGCTGCGGCGGCTGCCGGTCCTGAACCCGCCTCGCCACCTCCGCGATGATCCTCGCGAGGAGGGGGACCCAGGAGGGTGAACGTTAACACTCGACTGTCGCCCCATGAGTCTGGCGATTGGCATTCACGGCTGCCGCCGGCGCGCAGGCCACCCGCGGGCCGCGAGAGCCGCCTCGCGCGCCGCCCTCCACGCCGTCACCCCTCGCCCGCCGGGTGAACCGCCGCCGCAAGCGCGAGCGCCCATCCCGTGTCGATCCACCGCGTCGCGGCCCGCGGCGTCCCCTCGAGATAGCGCAGCCGGTTGACCCGCTGCTCGTCCAGCGGCCCGCCGTTCTTCCCGACGTCGTCGCGCGCGACGATCACCCACGCGAGATCGGTCAGCGACACCGTCCGCTCCGCGAAGCCGCCCGGGCCACCGTCGATGCGCAGCCCGCCGCCGTCGGCCCGGCCGACGATCCTGCAGCGCCTGCCGTCGCGCTCCACGAAGGCGCCCGCGGCGGGGCGCTGGAGCAGCTCCTCCACGAGCGCCCGCGCGCGCTCGCGGCTCCCCGCCGGGAGCGACCTGGACGCCCCGCGGCCTGAGCCCAGGGCGCGGTAGGCGGCATGGTCGATCCCGGGACAGGCCCAGAGCCCCTCCTCATCGAGGTAACGGGCCACGCCCAGGGTTCGCCAGGTGGGCTCGCCGGGCGGCCGCACGAGCACGAACGCCGTCTCCCCGGGGCGGCGCTCCTGGGCCGGCAGCGGCGAGCGAATGCGATCGGGCGCGACCAGCGGCCCGGGCGCCTCCAGACAGAAGAAGAGGTGACCGCCGACACGGCCGGTCCGCGGCGGCTCCTCCAGCCCGAACGCACGGGCCGCGGCGTCGTCGTCCTCGAAGCGCTCGCCGGGGCTCGGGCCGATGTCCTCGGGGCGGACCACCTCGACCAGGATCGCGACAGGCACCGTCTCGGCCGTGGCCTCGTACGACGGCGCGTCCGGGTTGTCCGAGCGGAGCCACCATCGCGACCGATCGCGCACGAGCCGCTTGATCTGGTAGGCATACCCGAGATCGCGATCGGGTATCTGAAGCAGCGCCACCTTGCCGTCCAGCGCATCGTACGAGGCGCCGCGTGCAAACTTCATGATCAGCCAGTCCCCGTCGCGGATAGGACGCTTCCCGCCATCCATCGAGTTGCCCGCAGCGCGCACCGCGAAGAGCCCATCGCCGCGCGCGGCCGCGATCGGGAGCCGCACCGTCTCGGCCTCGGGAGAGAGCTCCGTCGGTGCGGCGGCGGCGCCGGCCGCCGCCCGCAGATCGGGGAGAGCGACGAGCGCGCCGCGCGGCGCCGTGGAGGCGCCCTCGGGGCTCTCCGGCTCGGCCCATAGCCCATCGGGCGAGCGGACGAAGCGGACGACAGCGCGGTAATCGGTCTCGTCCCTGAGGCCGAGATACGCAAAGGGGACGAGCAGATTCCGCTCGATGCCAGCGCCGATGTCCGCCCGGTAGGCGACGTGATCATCGAACAACACGGCAACGTCCGCGCCGTCGGCGCGCTCGGGCGTGGCGGTGAGGCCGAGCAAGAAGCCCGGATCGAGGCGGTCCAGGATGGCGCGGTAGCTCGGCGCGGTGCCGTGGTGGACCTCGTCGACGATGGCGTAGTCGAAGCTCCCCGGGGCGAGGCGCGCGAGGTGCTCGGGGCGGGACAGCTTCTGCACCGAGGCGAAGACCACGTCGCCGGCGAGGTCACCGGCGCTCCCGGCGCACCAGCCGAAGCGCGCGGCGCGGCCCCGCAGGAGGCGGCGGAATGTCCGGGCGGCCTGGACGAGGAGCTCCTCGCGGTGGGCGAGCACGAGGACGCACGGGCGGCAGCCGTGGTGCTCGGACCAGGCCTCGACGTCGAGCGCGGCGAGGTACGTCTCGCCCAGGCCGGTGGCGAGCACCACGAGCGCGCGGCGGCGGCCCTCGTCCGCGCGGCTCCGCGGCAGCGCGGCGAGCGCCTCGCGCTGGATGGGGTGCGGCGGAGGCGGCGGCTCGAGAGGCTCGGCGTCCTCCTCGCCGGGCGGCAGGCCCACCGCGGCCTGCCGCGCGCGCTGGGCGTAGCGCTCGACCCAGTCGGCGGTGAGCGGCCGGGCGCGCGACCACCAGCGCTCGAAGGCGCTGGCGGCGGCCCGGTAGGCGTCCGGATCGCGGTGGCGGTCGACGCGGAGGTTCCACTCGATGCCGGGTCCGAGCGCAGCGCGGGAGATGTTGCTCGATTCCGACGAACGCGGCGCCGAAGCCCGGGCCCTCGAAGCGCCACGACTTGGGGTGGAACGAGCGGATCGTGCCGGGAAGCGCGTCGACCTCGACCACGCGCGTCTCGAAGCTGCCCCGGGCGCCTCCGGCGCCCGAAAGCGCGGCGTTGCCGCCGGCCCAGTCGAGCAGCTCGGCGAGCGCCGTGGCCTGGGTGATGTGGAGGTAATCGCCGGTGACGAGCCGGACGCGCGCGCCGCGCGCGAGGGCCGCGAACACGTCGCTCTCCAGGACGTCGAGGCCGCTCTCCTGGACGAAGGCCGAGAGGATGGCCACGTCGGTCGCGCGCGCGAAGACCGGCGCGAGGTGGCGCAAGAAGGGGTCCTCGGCGCCGCCGGTCGCGAGCGGCGGGGGTCTGCCGGCGAGGTAGTTCCCTCGGCCCGGGATGACGTGGCGCACGCCGCCGCGCGGGTCGTCCACGTCGCCGCGGAAGCGCAGGATCACGTGCACGTGCAGGTGCATGACGGTCTGCCCTGCGGCCTCGCCGGCGTTGATCCCGACGTTGTAGCCGTCCGGGTGGAGCTCGGCGTCGAGGAGTCGCTTGACCGTGTCGACCAGCTCGAACATCGCGGCGCGCTCGTCGGCGGTGGCGTCGAACCAGGTCGGGACGAGGCGGCGCGGGACGACGAGCGTGTGGCCGGGGCTGACCGGGAAGCGGTCGCGCAGCGCGAACGCTAGCGCGTTGCTGGCCACCCAGGCGGACTCGGGGGTCTCGAGGAACGGGGACGTCACCGGCAGGCGGATGGTACGCCGGAGCGGGCGCGAGGCGTCGGCGCAGGTGCCGGCCACCCAGCTCTACCGCCTGCGGCACCTCTTCAGCCCGAGCGCTTCAAGGACGGGGCCTCGGCTCCGACGCGCAGCAGCTCGCCGGCCGCCTGCACCTCTCGGTCTCCCAGCGCCACGCGCACACGAGCGACAACCTGAAGGACGACGCGGTGCAGGTCTTCACCCGGCGGCCGGCGTAGCCCCGGCGTCGCCGTGTGAACGGCCTGGGATTGGACCCGCGAGGCTCACCAGAGGGCGCCCAGGCTCCTCGACGAGATCCTCAATCATTTCAGCGGAGGAGAAGGGATTCGAACCCCTGGTTGACCGAGCCTGTCCGGTGATAGCGCTCCGCCGAGGCCGCGCCGCGCACCAGCTCCCCGAGCCAGATGGCGTCCTTCTTCGGCTCGAGCTGCGTCGGCTTGTTGCTCGCGCTCCAGTCCACGAAGAGTAGGCGTCGAACAAGGTCATCGCACCGGCTCCAGGGTCAGGTCCAGGCGCGTCGCGCTCGTCCACGAGCCCGCGCTGTAGCTTGTTTCGGTCTGCCGCCCTCGAGCTTGTGTCCGGCCGCCTCTTCCCCGAGCCGATCGACGCGAAGCCGGGTGGAGAGCCGGCCGGGCAGGGCGCGCAGCCGCGGCTCGAGCTTGGCGGGGAGGACCAGCCTGCGATCCCCGCCGATCAGCAGGCGCCTCCGCGAGCACGCGTGCCGTACAAGATTACACCAGGGCTGCATGGCGAACCGACGCCGCGCACGAACGCGCCCGCGCAGGAACGCGTGAAGGACGGCGGAGCTTGCCAGCATACAGGGGGAGAACCGCCCCTCACTCGCTGGACCGGCGGCTCCAGCAAGGGCGCGTCCACGCCGAGAGATCTAGTGCATGCTCCGCAGACCGTCCTTGCAACGGAGTTGGCCGCCTGCTCCTCGTCGGCCCCACCGCGTCCCGCGCCGTCGCCCGCCGACCCGGAGCGACGGACCCCCCGTGCGCGGCGCGTGGCGGTGAGTGAAAGGCCGGCGCTCGCGAGCACGGCACATCGCGCCCGGCGCACCGGCGGGCCGACCTCGCCGGCGCCGCGCTTCCATCCGCCAGAGCTGCCAGAAACCCACGGCGTTGCCGGCGACCAGGCGCTCCGACGCGATCGCCAGACCTCTGCCGCGACACTGCCTCAAGGGATCTGTCGATTCATAAAAGCGAAACAACATAGAAACGAGCTGAGTGCCGAGGCGTAGGCATCTCCGGTGCGCGCCTGGCGCACACCGATTGGGTCCCGCCCGAGACAGAATCATTTTTTTCGTAAGCGTCAGGACGATCCTGCTTGTGAAGTACGTTGCCCGTGGTAATTTAAACTCGAAATCGGCTTGACGTGTTTCGTGAAGTTTGAAGGCAATCAGCAAATTGTGCCACGCAGCGGCGGAGCATTGGTGATGGCGCCCCTCGCCCATCGACTCCGTGATTCCTGTTGAGCACGAGCTGAAGCTGCAACGAACTGCGTTTACGCGACGAGCCGACTGCCCATCCGATCGGGAGGGGAGGTCCATCAATGAATGCAGATCATGACTCGAGCGAGGCGAAGTTGTCAGCCTTGGAACGCCGGACAAAATCGGGCCGAGCCGACCGACGAGGCGCGAGCTGGCCAAGGCGCGAGGACGAAAGCGGGCTGATGTCCGCTGAAGCCCGAGCAACGCCGGCCGGCGAAGCGGGTCTGCCGGCCGGCGACGAGCGAGGGCGCGAGAGATCCGCGATGGATCGGTACGTCAGCGGCCAGGTCGCCGCTTTTCGCGAGCTCTATGAAGAGCTCGCCCCCCGCCTTTTTCGCTATCTCTTGCGGCGGACGCGCGACGCGGCGCTCGCCGAGGATCTTCTCCAGCAGACGATGTTGCAGATTCATGCGACGCGGCACCGGTTCGTCGCCGGGAGCAACGTCTCGCCGTGGGCATACTCGCTCGCGCGCCGCGTCGTCATCAATCACTCCCGCAAGAAGGCCGAGTCCCTCGTGGACCCGAGCTCATTCGACGATGTCGCGTCGACGGCGCAGTCGACCGACGAGTCCCTCGATGCTTCACGGCGCTCGCGGGCGCTCGAGTATGCCCTCGCGACGCTCCCCGAGACCCAGCGCGTCATCGTCACGTTGATCAAAGACGACGACTCGTCCATTCGCGGCGTCGCCGAGGTGCTCGGCATCAGCGTGAACGCCGCGAAGCTCCGCCGCCACCGCGCGTGCCTCGCGCTCCGCGCCGCGATCTCGGCCGAGCACGGCGTCGAGGTGGCCCCGCTCGACGAGAGCCTCCTCGACGCGTAGTCCTGGGCGGCTTCAGCTCGACGGCGGCCGCCACGCCGCGACACGGGTGCGGCGCTGCGGGAGTCGATTCGCGGCGTCATGGTCAAGCGGCGATGGGCTTCGTCGCGCGCGGGTTCTTCTTGCGGATGACGAGGGGGAGCCCGCCGCTCGGCGCGAGCGTCACGCCGCGGCGGATGATCTTGATGTTGTCTGTCGCGAGCTCCATCGAGAGGCGCGAGAACGCCGTCGCGAGGACCATCTTCATCTCGTAAATCGAGAACGCGGCGCCGATGCACTTCCTCAGGCCTCCGCCGAACGGGAGAAACTCCCACGGCTTCGGGTTGAAGGTGACATAGCGGTCCGGGTCGAAGCGCGTCGGATTCGGATAGAGCGACGGGCGGTGGTGCACGAGCTGGACGCACGGCGCGACCATGATGTCCGCCGGGAGCTCGCGGCCCTGGATCGTGAGCGGTTGCTTGAGGACGCGCGCGACGACCGGCCCGATCGGCTGGAGGCGCAGCGCTTCCTTCACGACGCGATCGAGGAGCTCGCTCTTCGCGATCTTCACGGGATCGTCCGCCACTTCGGCGGCTTCTTCGGCGACGCGCCGCGTGAGCGCGGCGTCGCGGAGGAGCCACCGCAGCGCCCAGCAGAGCGCCGTCGCCGTGGTCTCGTGGCCGGCGACGAGGAGCGTCATGAGCTCGCCGTGGATCTCGTCCTCGGTCAAGAGCTCGCCGTTCTCGTCCTTCGCGTCGATGATCATCGCGAGCACGTCGGTGCGGCCCGCCGTGCCTTTCTCGCGTGCGCGGCGGATCTCATGGATCATGATCTCTTTTCCACGGGCCGAGCGGCGCTTGAACTTGCCCCACGGGCTCCACGGCCCGAGGTCCTTTCGAAAGAGCTCGAAGTGCATCGCCGGCGCCGCCGCGGCGTCGATGACTTGCGGGTAGAGCGCCTCGAGCTCGGCGAGGAGCGGCCCATCGGTCATGCCGACGACCGTGCGGAGGATCACTTGGAGCGTGATCGCCTGCATCGGCGCGTGGACCGCGAACGGGCTGCCGACGGGCCACGTGTCGATCGACGCGTGCGCGGCGTCGATCATCGCGTGCCCGTAGGCCTGCATGCGCTCGCCATGGAAGGCGGGCATCATCATCTTCCTCTGCCGCATGTGCTCCTCCCCGTCGAGCACGAGCAGCGAGTACTTGCCGAGGAACGGCTTCAGGATGTTGTTGGCCTCGCCCGCGTGGCCGGCGTTCGAGTCGAGGGCGAACACCTCCTTGACGGCCTCGGGGTGCTGGACGACGACGACGGGCCATTGCGTCGGGAGCTTCAGCGTGAACATGTCGCCGTAGCGCGCGCCGCAGGCCTCGAGGAACGGCACCGGGTTCTTGAGCCACTGCAACGTCTGGAGCGCCGTCGGCGACCGGGGGCCCGGGGGCAGGAGCTCATGCTTGGATTTCGAAATGGAGATCATGTGTGCTTTCTACGCTCCGCGCATCCGCGAGGCGAGGGAGCTCGCTCGACGCTAAGGTCCTATATCGAGCACGGTGCTCGTTGGTGTCGGTCGATCGATCCGCGCCGCGCGCTCACTTGCGCGCGGCGACCAGGACGCACTCCTGGATGTTGACGAGCCGGCTCACGATGAAGGACGCCCAGAAGCGCTCCACGGCCGTGAACGCCTGGGCTCCGTTCGCCTGCGGCTCGGCCCCGGGGGCGCGCCCGCGGAAGAAGTCGAACGCCCCCGCGACCGCCGCGCACAGCGGGTAAATCTGCTGGCGGCTCGAGACGTCGATCGCGACCGACTCGGGCGAGAAGCCCGCGGCGACGTACGCGCGGCGGTACTCGTCGACGGAGCTCACGTGATTCTCCGGCGGAAAGACCTCGGGATCCAGGCCGTGGCCCGTGCGGAACAGGATGTCGGACATCACGAGGACGCCGCTCGGCCTCAGCATCCTGCGCGCTTCGGCGAGGAACTGCGCGCGGCTCTGGAAGTGGAACGCCGACTCGATGCAGAGGATCGCGTCGAACGATTCGCTCGGGAAATCAGGCTTCGCCGCGTCCATCACGCGGAGATCGCAGGTGACGCCCCGCTCGCGCGCGATTTGAACCTGGTCGGCGTCGATGTTGATTCCGGCGACGTTCTCCGCACCGTAGCGCTCTTCGAGCCGCTTCGTCGAGACGCCCTTTCCGAACGCGACGTCGAGGACTCTCCCTCGCTCCGGGAGCTTCGCGAACAGCGTGTCGACGAGGTGGTGGCACGCCTCGGCGGGGCTCTTCGTGGCGCTCGTCCAGAGGCCGTAGTTCACGTAGCCGCCCGCGAATTGTTCGTACGCGGGATCTCTCATGACGTGGCCGTAGGCTTTTGCGATTTGGCTCATTTGGACTCTCCAGATCGTGGGACCGTGATGGGGCGGATGGGACGGCGATGGGGGCGCATGTGAATCGCGTCGTGGTTCGCTACGCGGGGCGCGAGAGGAGCCACTCGTGGACGGCGCGCGCCGTGCTCTCGGCGTGCGTCACGAGCATCGTCGAGTGGCTCCCGGGGACTTCGACGACCGCCTCGGGGGCGCGCCAGTGCGGCGGCCACACGTCCGTCGCCGACAGCGTCGCGGGGCGCACGAGGAGGATCGGCGCGGCGATCTGCGCGGGTGTCTCGGCCTGCGGGAGCTTCACATAGTGGCCGAGGGCGCTCATCTCGACGTCGTCGCGGGCAGGGACCGGGAAGTCGACCCACTCGCGCCAGATCTGGTGCCCGAGCTCTCGCGGGATGCTCTGATCCACGTGGTCGAGGAGCACCAGCGCGCGCGGAGAGCAGCCTTTGCTCTCGAGGCAGCTCGCCGTCGCGTACGCGAGCCACCCGCTCGACGAGTACGCGACGATCGCGAACGGCGAGCCCGCCGTGGATCGCACGATCGCCGCGGCCTGGTGCTCGATCAGCGCCGGCATGTCGGGCGCGAGGTGCTCGCCGCGCGCGTAGCCGGGCGGCGGGAGGAGCCATACGTCGCGCTCGCCGCGGAGCGCCGCCGCGAAGCGCGTGTAGACCGAGACCGGCGGATAGAACGACGGGAGGCACACGAGGCCTGGCCCGAGCGGGCCGCGCGCGAGGCGCGCTGGCTCGAGGACCTTCGGGGCGGTGCGCGCCGCGCGCTCGTGGCGGTAGCGGATCTCTCCGGCGGCGAGCAGCAGGCTGTGCGCGAGATCGGGCTCGTCCGCGTGGATCGCCTGCTTGAAGAGGCTGAAGAGCGCGGTGTCGCGGCGCTCGTCCGCGTCGCCCGAGGGCTCCGCCGCGGGCGCGTCGTGCGTGTCGTCCTGCTCGAGCCGCGCGAGGAGCGCGCGCGTCACGGCGTCGAGCGTCGTGTGATCGACGAGGAACGCGGAAGCCAGGCGCAGGCCCGTGGCTGAGGCGAGCTTGGCGCGGAGCTCGACGGCCATGAGCGAGTCGAGGCCGAGCTCGAGGAAGGGGCGGTGCGCCTCGATGGCGCTCGCGGCCGTGTGGCCGAGGACGCTCGCGATCTCGGCGCGTACGACGTCGGCGAGCGCGCGCTCGCGCTCGGCCCGCGGCAGCGCGCGGAGGCGCGGGCCTCTGGGGGTCGCGCGCTCGGCGTGCGGGAAAACGAGCTTGCGAAAGAGCGCGGGGAGGTCGCGCGGCGCGTCGGCGTGGAGCGCGGCGAGGTCGAACGACGCCGGCACGAGCGCGGCGTCGGCGCGTCCGAGGGCGAGGTCGAAGAGCGCGAGGCCTTCGTCGGTCGCGAGCGCGCGGAGGCCACCGCGCGCCATGCGGCGGAGGTCGGCCCCGGTGAGGTGCCCCGTCAGGCCGGAGGCCTGCGCCCAGTACCCCCAGTCGAGGGCGACCGCTGCGAGGCCGTGCGCGCCGCGGTGGTGCGCGAGCGCGTCGAGGAAGCTGTTGGCTGCCGCGTAGTTTCCTTGCCCCGGGGCGCCGACGACGCCCGCGACCGACGAGAACATGACGAACGCCGTGAGGTCGAGCGCGCGCGTGACGTCGTGCAAGTGGAGCGCGGCGTCGACCTTCGCGCGCAAGACGGCGTGGAGGCGCTCGGCGGTCATCGACCTGAGGAGGCCGTCGTCGAGGACGCCCGCGGCGTGGACGACCGCCGTGAGCGGGTGCTCGCGGTCGATGGAGGCGACGAGGCGCGCGAGCGCGTCGCGGTCGGCGGCGTCGCACGCGGCGATCGTCACCGAGGCGCCGGCGGCCTCGAGGTCGCGCTGCAGCGCCGCGGAGCCGTCGGCCGCCGAGCCGCGTCGCGATGTGAGGACGAGGTGCCGCACGCCGTGGCGTTCGACGAGGTGGCGCGCGATCGCGCCGCCGAGCGTCCCGGTGCCGCCCGTGACGAGGACCGTGCCGCCTTCGGGCAGCGGGCGCGCCGCGCGCGCCGTGTCTTGCGCCACCCGCGCGAGGCGCGGCGCGAGGCAGCGCCCGTCGCGGAGCGCGAGCGCGGGCTCGAGCGAGGTGCGCGCGGTCGCGATGGCGCCCGCGAGCGCGCGGCGCGACGCGCCCGTGCCGTCGACGTCGAGGAGGAGGATCGCGCGGTCGGAGTGCTCGGCCTGCGCCGAGCGTACGAGCCCCGAGAGCGCCGCGTGCGCGAGGTCCTCGATGTCTTCGCCGGGGCACGTCGCGACCGCGCGCCGCGTGAGCGCGACGAGGGCGCACGACGCGAAGCGCTCGTCGGCGAGCCATGCCTTGAAGAGCGCGAGCGCGCGCGCCGTGGCGTCATGCACGGCAGAGGCCGCGGCCATGGAGGAAACGTGCATCGTTTCCCTGGTTTCATCGGGGGAGACGAACGAAACGACGGCGACGTCGGGCGGCGTCGCGCCGCCCGCGACCGCGTCGGTCATCGCCGCGAGGTCGCCGTAGGCGACCACGGCCTCGGCGGCGCCAGCATCGAAGGGCGTCGCTGGATCGCCGCCGACGAACGCGACGCGGCCGAGCGCCTCGGCCCGCGACGGGACGGGGAGCTCCACCCATTCGACGCGGAAGAGCGCGTCGTGCGCAGGCTTCGCGCCGTCGCCGTCGCGCGCCGAGGCGCGCGGGCCGAGGGACGCGGGGGCGTCGAGCCAGAAGCGGTCGCGCTGGAAGGCGTAGGTGGGAAGGGGGACGCGGCGAGGGGCGAAGGGGGCGAAGAGGGCGCGCCAGTCGAGGGTGAGCCCGCGGGTGTACAGAGCGCCGAGGGCGGCGGCGAAGGCGTCGTCGTCGGCGCGCTCGGCGCGGAGGGCGGGCACGAAGGCGGCGCCCTCGGGGGGCGGTCGGTCCTCCTGGAGCGCGGCGCTCCCGAGGGCGCAGAGCACGCCGTGCGGGCCGAGCTCGAGGAAGGTGGACACGCCGTCGGCGCGCAGCGCTTGCACGCCGTCGGCGAAGCGAACGGCACCACGGACGTGGCGGACCCAGTAGTCGGGGGAGGTCAGCTCGCCTTCTTCGGCACGAGCGCCCGTGACGTTGGAGACGATGGGGATGCGCGGCGGATGGAACGTGAGCCCCTCGGCCACGCGCCGGAACGCCGCGAGCAGCGGGTCCATGTGATGCGAGTGGAACGCGTGGCTGACGCGCAGCCGCGAGGTCTTTCTCCCCCGCGCCTGGAACGACGCGGCCACCGCGAGCACGGCGTCCTCGTCGCCGGAGACCACCACGGAGGCCGGGCCGTTGACCGCGGCGATGCCCACGCCCGCGGGCTGGGCGGACAGCGCCTCGAGCACCTCGCGTTCGCTGGCGTGCAGGGCGACCATGGCCGCCTCGCGCGGCGGCAACGCATGCATCAGCCGCGCGCGCGCGGCCACCAGCGTGCAGGCGTCCTCGAGCGAGAGCACGCCGGCAACGTGGGCGGCCACGAGCTCGCCGATCGAGTGCCCGAGCAGCGCGTCTGGCCGCACGCCGCACGCTTCCACGAGGCGAAAGAGGGCGACCTCGAGGGCGAACAGGGCCGGCTGGGTGAACAGCGTGTCGTCGAGCAGAGCGGCGAGCTCGGAGCCACCGGGGGCGAACAGCACGTCGAGGAGCGGGCGATCGAGCTCGCGATCGAAGTGGCTCGCGACGGCATCCAGCGCGTCGCGGAAGGCGGGGAACGCGTCGTAGAGGCCGCGTCCCATCGCCGGTCGCTGGCTGCCCTGCCCGGTGAAGAGCAAGGCGAGCCTGGTGGGGGCTCTCCGCGCGACCGAGGCCGGCGCGTCGGTCGCGCCGCGCGCGAAGGCGTCGAGGGCGGGCAGCAGGGCGTCGCGGTCGCGCGCCACGAAGGCGGCGCGGTGGTCGAAGTGGGCACGCGTGGTGGCGAGCGAGGCGGCCACGTCGACCAGCGAGGCGCCCGGGTCGCCGGCGAGGTGGGCGTGCAGGCGAGCGGCCTGCGCGCGCAGCGCGTCCTCGGTCTTCGCGGACAGGAGCACCGGCAGCGCCTGGTCGCGCCCGCTCGGCGCCGGGCTCGCCTCGTCCCGGTCGGGGCGCGGCGCCTCTTCGACGATCACGTGCGCGTTGGTGCCGGAGAGGCCGAACGACGAGACCGCCGCGCGGCGCACCCGTCCGTTCCTCGTCCACGGAACCGCGTCCGCGAGCAGCCGCAGGCCGCCCGCGGCCCAATCGACGTGTGGCGACGGAGCGTGGGCGTGCAGCGTCCTGGGCAGCAGCCCGTTTCGCAGGGCGAGGACGGTCTTGATGATCCCGCCGACGCCCGCGGCGGCCTGCGTGTGCCCGAGGTTGGACTTGAGGCTGCCGAGCCACAGCGGTCGCTCGGCAGGGCGGCCGAGCCCGTAGGTGGCCAGCAGCGCGTTCGCCTCGATCGGATCGCCGAGGGGCGTGCCGGTGCCGTGGGCTTCCACCGCGTCGATGTCGTGCGTCTCCAGGCGCGCGGCGGCGAGCGCCTGGCGAATGACCCGCTCCTGCGCGGGCCCGTTGGGCGCGGTGAGGCCTTGGCTCTTGCCGTCCTGGTTGACCGCCGAGCCGCGGATGACGGCGAGGATCGGGTGGCCGTTGCGCTGCGCGTCGGACAGGCGCTCGAGCAGGACCATGCCCGCGCCTTCCGACCAGCCGGCGCCGTTGGCGTCGGCGGAGAAGGACTTGCAGCGACCGTCCGGCGCTCCCGCTCCCAGGAAGGCGAGCCCGTCGAACGCGCCGCGCGACGCCATCACCGTGACGCCGCCGGCGAGGGCGAGGGCGCACTCGCCGCTTCGCAAGGCCTGGCACGCGAGGTGGAGCGCGACGAGCGACGAGCTGCATGCCGTGTCGACCGTGAGCGTGGGGCCTTGCAAGCCGAGCGTGTAGGCGATCCGCCCGGACGCGATGCTCGCCGAGCTGCAGAGGCCGACGTAGCCTTCGCGGTCGTCCCCCACGAGGACGCGCGCGGAGTAGTTGTTGTACATGACGCCGACGAAGACGCCGGTCGGCGAGCCTTGGAGCGACGCCGGCTCGATCGCCGCACGCTCGATCGCCTCCCACGCGACCTCGAGCAAGATCCGCTGCTGCGGGTCCATGTCGAGCGCCTCGCGCGGGCTGATCGAGAAGAAGCCCGGATCGAACCTGTCGGCGTCGAGGAGGAAGCCGCCTTCGCGCGCGGGGCTCGCCGCGGAGGGAGCGATCGGGGCGCGCGCGTCGAGGTCCCAGCCCCGGTTCGTCGGAAAGCCCGAGATCGCGTCGCGTCCGGCTTCGAGGAGCTGCCAGAGCTCTTCGGGGGTGCGGACGCCGCCGGGGTAGCGGCAGCTCATCGCGACGATCGCGATGGCGTCGTCGTTACCCCGCGCGGCCGCCGGAGCGGGCGCCGCGGGGAGGGCGGCGTCGTGGCCGAAGAGCGTGCCCGCGAGGAAGCGCGCGAGCGCGGAGGCCGTCGGGTGATCGAAGATCAGCGTCGCGGGGAGGCGCACGCCGGCGAGGGCCGCGAGCCGGTTTCGCAGCTCCACGGCGACGAGCGAGTCGAGCCCGAGCTCCTGGAGCGGGCGGCTCGTGTCGAGCGCGCTCGCGGCGAGGCCGAGCGCGGACGCGACCTCGGCCCGAACGACGTCAGAGAGGGCGCGCTCGCGTTCGGGCGCGGCGAGCCCCGCGAGCCTGTCGGTCAGCGTCGATGCGCGCGCGTCGGGCCTCTCGGAGCGGGCGAGGGCGCGCTTCGCCTCGGGCAAGTCGCGGAGGAGCGGGCGCGGGCGCGCGGACGCGAACGACGGCGCGAAACGCGCCCAGTCGACGTCCGCGACGGTGACGTTCGCGTCGTCGTGACGAAGCGCGCGCGCGAGCGCGGCGAGGGCGCGCGCTGGCGCCATCGGCGCGATCCCTCGGCGGCGCAAGTGCCGCGCGGTGGCCGCGTCGCTCGCGACCATGCCGCCTCCGGCCCAGGCGCCCCAGGCGATCGACGTCGCCGTGAGTCCGCGCGCTCGGCGGCTCTCCGCGAGCGCGTCGAGGAACGCGTTCGCCGCGGCGTACGCGCCCTGGCGCGCGCCGCCCCACACCCCCGCGCCGGACGCGAAGAGGACGAACGCATCGAGCGCGCGGTCCCCGAGCAGCTCGTCGAGGTGCCGCGCGCCCTGGACCTTCCCGCGGATCGCGGCGGACAGGTCGCCGACGCCGGTCGCGGCGAGGGGCGCCTCGGGCATCGCACCGCCGGCGTGGAAGACGGCGCGGATCGGCGCCTCGCCTTCGTCGAGCCGCGCCACGAGCGACGCGAGGGCCGCGCGATCGGCAACATCACACGCGGTGATCGTGACGCGCGCGCCGAGCGCCGTGAGCTCGGCGGCGAGCGTGTCGGCGCCCGGGGCGTCGGGCCCGCGGCGGCTCGTGAGCACGATGGAATCGGCGCCGCTCTTCGCGAGCCATCGCGCGACATGCGCGCCGAGGGCGCCCGTGCCGCCGGTGACGAGCGCCGTGCCGCGCGGCGCGAGCGCGCGCGCCTCGGCGGCCTCGCTCCGCGGGGCACGGACGAGCCTCCGCGCGTAGAGCCCCGACGGACGTACGGCGAGCTGATCCTCGTCGTCGCGCGTCGCGAGCGCCGCGAGGACGCGATCGAGCGCGTCCGCCGGATCCAGCGCGTCTTTCCCTAGATCGATGAGCCCGCCCCAGCGCGCTGGGTGCTCGAGCGCGACGACGCGCCCGAGGCCCCACGTCATCGCCTGCGCGGGGCTCGCGATTGGATCGGTCGCGCTTGTCGAGACGGCGCCCTCGGTGAAGAGCCACAGCGGCGCATCGCCCGCGACGTCGCCGAGCGCTTGCACGAGGGCGAGCGTGACCGCGAGCCCTCGCGGGATCGCGGCGTCCGCGGCGAGCGGCGTCTCGTCGAGGGACGCGAACGAGAGCACGCCGCGAAGCGCCTCGCGGCCGGCGAGCGCGCCGCGCATGCGCGCGTCTAGGTGATCGCGCGTCGCGTCGCCGTCGCCGACGGCGAGCTCGACGATCTCCGCGCCGCGCGCCGAGAGCGCGCGACCGACGGCGCGCGCGAGCCGCGGGCTTTCGCCGTGCTCGGGCGCGACGACCAGCCACGCCCCGCGGAGATCGCGCGCCGCCGCGAGCTCGGACGGAGCGATAGATTTCCACGCGACGCGGTAGCGCAGGCGATCGACGTCCTCGTCGCCGTGGATCTGCTTCTCGGAGGCGGGCCGCCCGTGCAGGCCCTCGATCGTCGCGACCGGCTCGCCGGCCGCGTCGGCGAGCGTGAGCGCGAGCCCGCGCCTGTCGCGCGTCGCGCCGAAATGCACGCGCAGCGTCGCGACCCCGCGCCGCACGAGGGACACGCCGGTCCACGAGAACGGCAGCGTGACGTCGCCCGTGTCGTCGGCGCGCTTTCGGAGGAGCGCGTGGAACGCGGCGTCGAGGAGCGCCGGGTGGAGCTCGAAACGCGCCGCGTCGAGGGCGATCTCGGCCGGGAGCCTGACCTCGGCGAAGACGTCATCGCCGCGCGTATAGACGGCGCGCAGGCCTCGGAAGGCGTCCCCGTAAGCGAGGCCCGCGTCGGCGAGGCGCGCGTAGAGCCCGTCGATGGATTGCGGCGCGGCGCCGGGCGGGGGCCACGCGCGGAGGTCGCTCGCGGAGGCGTCGAGGTCGCGGAGCGGCGCGAGCAGCCCGGTGGCGTGCCGCGTCCACGGGGCGCCCTCGTCGGCCTCGGGACGTGCATGGACGGCGATTGCGCGGACGCCGCGCGCGTCGGGAGGCGCGACGTGGAGCTGGAGGAGCAGCCCGCCGCCGGCGAGGGCGAGCGGGGCTTCGAGGGTGAGCTCGTCGACGCGCGCGAGTCCGAGGTGGCGCGCAGCGGCGAGGGCGAGATCGAGGAACGCGGTCGCCGGCAGGATGGGGGCGCCGAAGACGGAGTGGCCTTCGAGCCATGGGTGTTCGGTGAGGGAGATGCGCCCCGTGAAGAGGACGGCGTCTTCGCCCGCGACCGGAGTGACGGCGGCGAGAAGCGGGTGGCCTGCGGGGGCGAGCCCCGCAGAGGCGACGTCGGCGGTGAGGGACGCGGGGGCGTCGAGCCAGAAGCGGTCGCGCTGGAAGGCGTAGGTGGGAAGGGGGACGCGGCGAGGGGCGAAGGGGGCGAAGAGGGCGCGCCAGTCGAGGGTGAGCCCGCGGGTGTACAGAGCGCCGAGGGCGGCGGCGAAGGCGTCGTCGTCGGCGCGCTCGGCGCGGAGGGCGGGCACGAAGGCGGCGCCCTCGGGGGGCGGTCGGTCCTCCTGGAGCGCGGCGCTCCCGAGGGCGCAGAGCACGCCGTGCGGGCCGAGCTCGAGGAAGGTGGACACGCCGTCGGCGCGCAGCGCTTGCACGCCGTCGGCGAAGCGAACGGCACCACGGACGTGGCGGACCCAGTAGTCGGGGGAGGTCAGCTCGCCTTCTTCGGCACGAGCGCCCGTGACGTTGGAGACGATGGGGATGCGCGGCGGATGGAACGTGAGCCCCTCGGCCACGCGCCGGAACGCCGCGAGCAGCGGGTCCATGTGATGCGAGTGGAACGCGTGGCTGACGCGCAGCCGCGAGGTCTTTCTCCCCCGCGCCTGGAACGACGCGGCCACCGCGAGCACGGCGTCCTCGTCGCCGGAGACCACCACGGAGGCCGGGCCGTTGACCGCGGCGATGCCCACGCCCGCGGGCTGGGCGGACAGCGCCTCGAGCACCTCGCGTTCGCTGGCGTTGAGGGCGACCATCGCGGCGTCGCGCGGCGGCAACGCGTGCATCAGCCGCGCGCGCGCGGCCACCAGCGTGCAGGCGTCCTCGAGCGAGAGCACGCCGGCAACGTGGGCGGCCACGAGCTCGCCGATCGAGTGCCCGAGCAGCGCGTCTGGCCGCACGCCGCACGCTTCCACGAGGCGAAAGAGGGCGACCTCGAGGGCGAACAGGGCCGGCTGGGTGAACAGCGTGTCGTCGAGCAGAGCGGCGAGCTCGGAGCCACCGGGGGCGAACAGCACGTCGCGCACCGGGCGCCCGAGGTGGCGATCCAGATGGCTGCAAGCTGCATCCAGCGCGTCGCGGAAGGCGGGGAACGCGTCGTACAGGCCGCGCCCCATCGCCGGTCGCTGGCTGCCCTGCCCGGTGAAGAGCACGGCGAGCCTGGTGGGGGCTCTCCGCGCGACCGCGGCCGGCGCGTCGATCGCGCCGCGCGCGAAGGCGTCGAGGGCGGGCAGCAGGGCGTCGCGGTCGCGCGCCACGAAGGCGGCGCGGTGGTCGAAGTGGGCACGCGTGGTGGCGAGCGAGGCGGCCACGTCAACCAGCGAGGCGCCCGGGTCGCCGGCGAGGTGGGCGTGCAGGCGAGCGGCCTGCGCGCGCAGCGCGTCCTCGGTCTTCGCGGACAGGAGCACCGGCAGCGCCTGGTCGCGCCCGCTCGGCGCCGGGCTCGCCTCGTCCCGGTCGGGGCGCGGCGCCTCTTCGACGATCACGTGCGCGTTGGTGCCGGAGAGGCCGAACGACGAGACCGCCGCGCGGCGCACCCGTCCGTTCCTCGTCCACGGAACCGCGTCCGCGAGCAGCCGCAGGCCGCCCGCGGCCCAATCGACGTGTGGCGACGGAGCGTGGGCGTGCAGCGTCCTGGGCAGCAGCCCGTTTCGCAGGGCGAGGACGGTCTTGATGATCCCGCCGACGCCCGCGGCGGCCTGCGTGTGCCCGAGGTTGGACTTGAGGCTGCCGAGCCACAGCGGTCGCTCGGCAGGGCGGCCGAGCCCGTAGGTGGCCAGCAGCGCGTTCGCCTCGATCGGATCGCCGAGGGGCGTGCCGGTGCCGTGGGCTTCCACCGCGTCGATGTCGTGCGTCTCCAGGCGCGCGGCGGCGAGCGCCTGGCGAATGACCCGCTCCTGCGCGGGCCCGTTGGGCGCGGTGAGGCC
Source organism: Sorangium sp. So ce834 (assembly GCF_051521425.1). Taxonomy (NCBI): domain Bacteria; kingdom Pseudomonadati; phylum Myxococcota; order Polyangiales; family Polyangiaceae; genus Sorangium; species Sorangium sp. So ce834. The sequence continues at coordinate 12,679,282 of NZ_CP150351.1, read as the reverse complement.
TTGGCTCTTGCCGTCCTGGTTGACCGCCGAGCCGCGGATGACGGCGAGGATCGGGTGGCCGTTGCGCTGCGCGTCGGACAGGCGCTCGAGCAGGACCATGCCCGCGCCCTCGGACCAGCCGGCGCCGTTGGCGTCGGCGGAGAAGGACTTGCAGCGACCGTCGGGAGAGCCGGCGAAGGACAGCGCGTCGAACGCCTCGCGCGTGGCCATCACCGTGACGCCACCGGCGAGGGCGAGGGCGCACTCGCCGCCTCGCAACGCCTGGCACGCGAGATGAACGGCGACGAGCGACGAGCTGCACGCCGTGTCGACCGTGACCGTGGGCCCGTGGAAGCCGAAGGTGTACGCGATCCTGCCCGACGCGACGCTCGCGGAGCTCGCGAAGCTCGCGTACCCCTCGACGTCCGCGTCGGGCTCGAAGAGGCGCGTCGCGTAGTTGTTGTACATGACGCCGACGAAGACGCCGGTCTGCGAGCCCTGGAGCGACGCGGGGTCGATCTCCGCCCGCTCGATCGCTTCCCACGTCGCCTCGAGCAAGAGCCGCTGCTGCGGATCCATCTCGAGCGAATCCCGCGGGCTGATCCCGAAGAACGCGGGATCGAAGGCGCCTGCGTCCGCGAGGAAGCCGCCTTCGCGCGCGCGAACTCGCCCGTCGCTGGCGTCGCGATCCACGCGCGGCTCGACGTTCCAGCCGCGGTCCTCGGGGAAGCCGGAGACGGCGTCGCGTCCGGCTTCGAGGAGCTGCCAGAGATCCTCGGGCGAGCGCACGCCGCCGGGGAAGCGGCAGCTCATCGCCACGATCGCGATCGGCTCGCGCGACGCGCGAACGAGCTCCCTGTTGCGCTGTTTGAGGCGCTCAACGTCGGTCAGCGACGCGCGCAGCGCCTCGACGAGCTCCTGGTTCGAGCTACTCATCGAGATCCTCGTCGTGGCCGCCCGCGACACGAGGCGCCTTCGCCTTGTCGAGGGCCATCCGGACCAAGTCGTTCACATCCATCGACGCGATCGCGTCGATCGCCGCCGCCGTCGTGGCTTCGGGCTTCGTTTCTGCGTCCGCGGAGGCCGCGTCGCGCGGGCGGGCGATGCGCATGAGCGCGCTCACCAGCCCGGCCTCGCGGAGCCGGTCGAGCGGGATCGACGCGATCGCGTCGCGGAGCTCGGCGTCGCTCGCGGGCGCGGGGGAGCCGTCGCTCGCGGGCGCGGGGGAGCCGGCGCTCGGGAGATCGATCATCTTCGAGAGCACGTGATCGGTGAGGGCGCCGACCGTGGGGTGATTGAAGAGGAGCGTCGCGCTCAGCCTGAGCCCTGTGGCGGCCGCGAGCCTGTTTCTGAGCTCGATGGCCATGAGGGAGTCGAGGCCGAGCTCCTGGAGAGGTCGTCCGGGCTCGATGTCGAGGGGAGAGGCGACGCCGAGGACGGTCGCGACGTCGGCCCGCACGACGTCGAGGAGCATCCGGTGGCGCTCCGGGGGGGCGAGCGAGGCGAGCCGGAGCTTCAGCGCGGAGGCGTCGCCGGCGCCGCTCGCGCGCTGCGCGCGGGCGCGGGGGCCGGTGACGAGGCCTCGGAGCAGCGCGGAGAGCGCGTCGCCGCTCTTCCGGAGCGCGTCGGCGTCGAACGCTGCGGGCACCAGGCACGGCGCGTCCTGGGCGAGCGCCAGGTCGAACAGCGCCAGCGCTTCGTCCGAGGCGAGGGGCTTGAGGCCGCCGCGCGCGATACGACGGAGGTCGGCCTGCTCCAGGTGCTTCGTGAGCCCGGAGGTCTGTGCCCAGTACCCCCAGTCGAGCGCGACCGCGGGCAGACCGCGCGCGGCCCGCCGGTGGGCGAGCGCGTCAAGGAAGGCGTTGGCGGCGGCGTAGTTGGACTGGGCGGGGCTCCCGAGCACCCCGGAGAGCGACGAGAACAGGACGAAGGCGCGCAGCGGGCTGTGGCGCGTCTGCTCGTCGAGGTTGACGGCCGCGTCGACCTTGGCCCGGAGCACGGCGCTCAGGCGCGCCGGCGTCATCGAGGAGAGCACGCCGTCGTCGAGTGTGCCTGCGGCGTGCACGACGGCGGTCAGCGGCCTGTCATGCGGGATGGCGAGCAGCACCCGCTCGAGGGCGACGCGATCGGCAGCGTCCGCGGCGGCGAGGACGACGGAGGCGCCGCGCGCCTGGAGCTCCGCGGCGAGGTCGGATGCGCCGGGAGCTTCCGCGCCCCGGCGCGAGAGCAGCACCAGGTGCTTGACGCCGTGGCGGTCGACGAGGCGACGCGCGACCAGAGCGCCGAGGGTGCCGGTGCCTCCGGTGACGAGCACGGTGCCTTCCGGATCGAGCGCGCGCGGCGTGGCGCTCGTGCTGGTGGCGGCGCTCGGGGTCGCGGGAGTCGCGGCGCTGGAGGTCGCGGGGGTGGGTGCGGCGACGCGGGCGAGGCGCGGAGCGAGGCGGCGTCCGTCGCGCAGCGCGAGCTGCGGCTCCGCGTCGTCGAGCGCGCCTCCGACCGCGTAGGGCAAGGCGCGTCGCGAGGCGTCGGAGCCGTCGAGGTCGACGAGCAAGATGGCGCGGTCGCGGTTTTCAGCCTGCGCGGAGCGGACGAGCCCCCACAGCGCAGCGGACGCGAGGTCGAGCACATCCTCGCCGGCGCAGGTTGCGACCGCGCGCTGGGTGAGCAGCACGAGCGTCGAGGAGGCCAGGCGCTCGTCCGCCAGCCAGGCGTTGAGCAAGGCGAGGGCGCGGGCGGCGGCGGTGTGGACCGAGGAAATGAGGTCGGTGTCGGAGGGACCGAGCGCGACCGCGAGGCAGACGGCGACCGTGGCTGGGCACGACGCGCCGCGGCCCAGGGCATCGCGCAAGGCGTCGACGTCGGCGTAGGTATCGACGGGGATGCCGCCGGTCGCGACGCCGAGGGAGTCCTCTCCGAGCAGAGCCCACCTGCCGCGGGGCGAGCGCGAGGTGGTGGGCTGCTCGGGCCAGGTCAGGGCGTAGAGGTTGCGGGCGGGCAGCTCGGGGAGGAACTTGTCGGCGGGGGCTCTACGGAACGCGAGGCCGTCGATCGTGGCGATGGGGGTACCCTCGCGCGACGCTCCTTCACTCGACGCCTCTTCACGTGACCAGAGCGTGATGTCGCCGCCGTAGCCGTCGGCGTCGCGCGTGCCGGCGTCGCGGAGCACGAACTCGGCCCAGCAGGGCGTCTCGGCGCGTCCGTACCAGACGAGGCGCTCGATCGAGAAAGGCAGCGGCGGGGCCTTGCTCGCGGTGCCTTCGGCCTCGCGCGCGCGCGCGGCCTCCTCCGGCGGGCTCGTCGCGCTCACGACGGCGAACGCGTTGTCCATGAGCCCGCCGGGGAGCGGCGCGTCGTCCGTGGGAACGCCGGCGGGTGCCTCGAGGTAGCCGAGCCCCGTGCGCGCGCGCACGTGCGTCGCGTGGCGCAGCCAGCGCCACTGCGGGCCCCAGCCGATCTGGAACGACTCGAACGACTCGATCAGGTGCCCGACGACCCCCGGGTCGCCGCTCCGCGACAGCGCCTCGGGTGGCACGCGCCGCGCGAGCGCGCTCGGGGCAACCGGGGCGAGCGACGCCGTCGCGTGCGTCGTCCACACGTCGGCCGCGCGCGTCGAGAGCGTCGCCGTGAAGCCCGCGCCCTCGCTCCGCGACGGCGTGAGGTGGACGTGGACGGCGACGACGTCCGATGCATGCTGGAAGCTGAGCGCGCGGACGAACTCGACATCGCGCAGCTCGAGGGGGCTATCGGGCCAGTGCGACTCGGCGACCGCGAGGAAGATCGCCACGTAGAACGCGCCCGGGACGACGATGCGCCCGTAAACGGAGTGATCGGCGAGGTAGGGCTGCGCGCCGGGACCGATGTCGAGCGTGTGGACAGCAGAGCCGTCCGGCAGATCCAGCCGCGTGCCGGCGAGGGGGTAGCGGCCGGCGCTGTCGGCGGCGGCCACGCGCGAGCTCTTCGCCTTGGGCATGTCGAGCCAGAAGCGCTCGCGCTGGAAGGCGTAGGTGGGCAGGGCGACGCGGCCCGCGTTGAACGGGGCGAAGAAGGCGTCCCAGTCGACGTGATGGCCACGGGCGTGGAGCGCGCCGAGCGCCGCGGTGAGGGTATCGACGTCGTCGCGGCCGTCGCGCAGGGCGGGCAGGAAGGCGACCGCCTCGCTCCCGAGCGTCTCGTGCCCGAGCGCGCAGAGCACCGCGTGGGGCCCGAGCTCCAGGAAGGTGGAAACCCCGTCGGCGCGGAGCGCCTCCAGTCCGTCCGCGAAGCGGACCGTGCCGCGTGCGTGGCGCACCCAGTAGTCGGCCGAGCAGAGGTCGTCGTTCGACGCCCGCGCGCCGGTGACGTTCGAGACGATCGGGATGCGCGGCGGCTGGAACCTCACCCCTTCGGCCACGCGGCGGAACGCTTCCAGCATCGGGTCGAGGTGGTGCGAATGAAACGCGTGGCTGACGCGCAGGCGCGAGGTCTTCCGGCCGAGGGCCTCGAAGCGGGCGGCCACCCCGAGCACGGCCTCTCGGTCCCCGGCCACCACGGTGGAGGACGGCGCGTTGACGGCCGCGATCGACGCGCGCCCGTCGAGCCCGTCGAGCGCGTCCAGGACCTCGCGCTCGCAGGCGTGGACGGCGACCATGGCGGCCTCGCGCCGCGGCAAGGCGTGCATCAGGCGCGCGCGCGCCGCGACGAGGGTGCAGGCGTCCTCCAGCGAGAGCACGCCCGCGACGTGAGCCGCCACCAGCTCGCCGATCGAGTGGCCCAGCAGGACGTGGGGGGTGACTCCCCAGGCCTCGACCAGGCGGAAGAGCGCGACCTCGAGGGCGAAGAGCGCGGTCTGCGTGTAGAGCGTCTCGTCGAGCAGCACGGCCAGGTCGGCGCCGCGCGGGGCGAAGACCACGTCGCGCAGGGGGTGTTCGAGCTCGCGATCGAGGTAGCTGCACGCCGCGTCGAAGGCGTCGCGGAAGACGGAAAACGCGCCGTACAGGCCCCGACCCATCGCGGCGCGCTGCCCGCCCTGGCCCGTGAAGAGGAGCGCCAGCTTGCCCCCGGCCACGGCGCGCCCGACGAGCACGCGTGGCGCGGAGCGCCCCTCTGCGACGGCCGCGAGCGCGTCGCGGAGCGCGTCGCGATCACCGGCCACGATGGCCGCGCGGTGCTCGAAGTGCGAGCGCGTCGTGGCGAGCGACGCGGCGATGTCGGCGAGCGCGGCGCCGGCGTGCACGTCGAGGTGCGCGCCGAGGCGTTCGGCTTGCGCGCGAAGAGCTGCCTCGGTCTTCGCCGAGAGGAGGACCGGTACGGGCCCTCCGTCGCGCGGCGCGGCGCCGTCCGCTCCCGTCGCGGTCGCGCAGGGCTTGGCCGCGCGCGCGAGCGGCGCCTCCTCGACGATGACGTGGGCGTTCGTGCCCGAGAGGCCGAACGCGGAGACTCCGGCGCGCCTCGGGGTTTCCTCGTCGCGCCGCCGCCACGGGCGCGTCGCGCCCACAACGGACACGGGGAGCGACGCCCAGTGGATGTGCGGGTTGAGAGGCGTCGTGCCGCGCGTCGCGGGGAGCGTCGCATGCTGCATCGCCGCGACGATCTTGGCGACGCCGGCGAGGCCGGAAGCGGCCTCGAGGTGGCCGATGTTGGTCTTCACGGCGCCGAGCAGGAGCGGCCGCTCGGGGGCGCGCCCCTCGCCGTACACGGCCGCGAGGGCCTGGACCTCGATCGGATCGCCCAGCGCCGTGCCGGTGCCGTGGCACTCGACGACGTCCACGTCGGCCGGCGCGAGGCCCGCGTCCCCGAGCGCTGCACGGAGCACCTTCTGCTGCGAGGTGCCGTTCGGCGCCGTGATGCCGCTCGACGCCCCGTCGTGGTTGACCGCCGTCCCGCGGACGACCGCAAGCACCCGGTGGCCTCTCGCCTCCGCGTCCCGCAGCCGCTCGAGCGCCAGCACCACCACGCCCTCGCCGCGCCCGTAGCCGTCGGCGTGCGCCGAGAACGTCTTCGACCGACCGTCGGCCGCGAGCGCCCGCGTGCGCGAGAGGAGGATGAACACGTCGGGCGAGGCCGTCACTTGCGACCCGGCGGCGAGCGCGAGGTCGCACTCCCCGCGCCTCAGCGACTGGCACGCGAGGTGGAGCGCGACGAGCGACGACGAGCAGGCCGTGTCGATCGCGAGCGCCGGCCCCTGGAGCCCCAGCGTGAACGCCAGGCGCCCCGCGGTGAACGAGAACGCGGTGCCCATCGCGGCGTACGCCTCGGCGTCGCTCGGCGTGCCCTGCAAGAAGGCGTAGTCGCTCGCGCCCGCGCCGACGAAGACGCCGGTGCTCGTGTCCTTGAGCGACGCGGGGACGATCCCGGCGTCCTCGAGGGCTTGCCACGCGGTCTCGAGCAAGAGGCGGTGCTGCGGGTCGATCTGCTTCGCCTCGCGCGGGCTGATGCCGAAGAACGCCGCGTCGAACAGATCGACCCTGTCGATCAGCGCCGCGTCGCGGACGTAGCTCTTCCCCTTCGCCTCGGGGTCGGGATCGTAAATTGCGTCGGCGTCCCAGCGCTCCTTCGGGATCGGTCCGACCGCGTCGCGGCCCTCCTCGAGCAGGCGGAAGAGCGCGTCCATGTCGCCGACGCCACCGGGTAGACGAAGACCGAGGCCGACGATCGCGATCGGCTCGTCGCTCGGAGAAGGCGCGCGCGCGGACGCGACCGCGCGAACGTCGTCGCGGCCAGCGCCATCGAGCGGGAGCGCGAGCGCGTCGCAGAGGTGCGCCGCCAGATCGTGCGGGCACGGGTGGTCGAACGTGACCGTCGCCGGCAGCGTGACGCCGGTGGCGCGCTGGAGGCGCACACGCAAGTCGACGGCCATCAGCGAGTCGAGGCCCGAGTCGAAGAAGCCGCGCCGAGGCTCGACGCGGGCGACATCGGTGTGCCCGAGGACGAGCGCCGTCTCCTTGACGACGAGCGCAACGAGGTGCCGGAGGCGGTCTCCCGCCGGAAGAGGCCGCAGCGTCGAGAGGAGCTCGGGCTCGCCGTCGCGGCCCTGCGCCGCCTCCGGCCGGGCGTCGAGCGCGCGCTTCGCCTCGCTCAGATCGTGGAGCAGCGGCCGCGAGCGCGCGGACGCGAGCGACGGCGCGAAGCGCGCCCAGTCGACGTCGGCGATCGTGACGTTCGTGTCGTCGTGATCGAGCGCGCGCGCGAGCGCGGCGATCGCGAGCTCCGGGGCCATCGGCGGGAGGCCTCGGCGGCGGAGGTGCTCCTCGGCGGCCGGGTCTTCGGCGAGCATCCCGCCGCCCGCCCACGCGCCCCAGGCGATCGAGGTCGCCGTGAGGCCGCGCGCGCGGCGGCTCTCTGCGAGCGCGTCGAGGAACGCGTTCGCCGCGGCGTATGCCCCTTGGTGCCCGCCGCCCCAGACGCCCGCGCCGGACGCGAAGAGCACGAACGCGTCGAGGGCGCGTTCACCGGTGAGCTCGTCGAGGTTCCGCGCGCCCGCGGCCTTACCTGCGATGGCGCGGGTGAGATCGTCGAGCGACGTCGCGTCGAGAGGCGTGCCCTGCGCGGCGCCGCCGGCGTGCACGACGGCGCGCAGCGGCGAGCCTTGCGCCTCGAGATCGCGGAGCAGGGCGCCGAACGCGTCGCGATCGGCGACGTCGCACGCCGCGATCGTGACACGCGCGCCGAGCGCCGTGAGCTCGGCCTGGAGCGCCTCGGCGCCGGGCGCGCTCCTTCCGCGCCGGCTCGTGAGCACGAGGTGCTCGGCCCCGCTCTTCGCGAGCCACCGCGCGACGTGCGCTCCGAGCGCGCCCGTCCCGCCCGTGACGAGCACGGTCCCCGCGGGGGCGAACGCGCGAGCCGGCGCGGCGTCGCCGATCTTCGCGCGGACGAGCCTCCGTGCGTAGAGACCCGCCGGGCGAAGGGCGAGCTGGTCCTCGCCGTCGCGCGTGGCGAGCGCTGCGACGAGGCGCTCGAGCGCCCTCGCGTCGAGCGCAGCAGCGGGATCGCCAGCCGCGAGGTCGATCGCGCCGCCCCATCGCGCGGGGTGCTCGAGCGCGACGACGCGCCCGAGGCCCCACGACATCGCCTGGACGGGGCTCGCGATCGGGTCGGAGCGACCGATCGACACGGCCCCCCGCGTGACGAGCCACAGCGGCGCGTCGATCGCGAGATCGCCGAGCGCTTGCACGAGCGCCAGCGTCGCGCCGAGCCCCGCCGGGACCGCCGGGTGCGCGGCGAGCGGGCGTTCGTCGAGCGCCGTCAGCGCGAGCACGCCGCGGATCGCAGGCGAGTCGGCGGACGCGGCACGCACGCGCGCGGCGAGCGCTTCGCGATCGACGCCCTCGAGGCCGGCGGCGATCTCGATCTCGACGACGGCGGCGCCTCGCGCTGAGAGGGCGCGCGCGAGCGGTCGCGCGACGTCGCTAGCGACGCCGGGGATCACGACGAGCCACGTGCCTTCGACGCTGGCGCCAGGCGCGATCGTGCACGGCCGCCACACGACGCGGTAGCGCCACGCGTCGAGCGTGGCCTGTGCGCGCCGCTCGCGGCGCCACGCCGCGAGCGTCGGGACCAGCGTGGCCCACGCTGCGCGATGATCCGCGTCGTCGACGCGAAGCTCGGCGGAGATCGCGTCGACGTCGCCGCGATCGATCGCGCGCCAGAGCGCCGTCTCCTCGGCCGCGCGGGGCTCGGCGGGCTGCGCGCTCGCCGCCTCGAGCCAGAAGCGGTCGCGCTGGAAGGCGTAGGTGGGAAGGGGGACGCGGCGAGGGGCGAAGGGGGCGAAGAGGGCGCGCCAGTCGAGGGTGAGCCCGCGGGTGTACAGAGCGCCGAGGGCGGCGGCGAAGGCGTCGTCGTCGGCGCGCTCGGCGCGGAGGGCGGGCACGAAGGCGGCGCCCTCGGGGGGCGGTCGGTCCTCCTGGAGCGCGGCGCTCCCGAGGGCGCAGAGCACGCCGTGCGGGCCGAGCTCGAGGAAGGTGGACACGCCGTCGGCGCGCAGCGCTTGCACGCCGTCGGCGAAGCGAACGGCACCACGGACGTGGCGGACCCAGTAGTCGGGGGAGGTCAGCTCGCCTTCTTCGGCACGAGCGCCCGTGACGTTGGAGACGATGGGGATGCGCGGCGGATGGAACGTGAGCCCCTCGGCCACGCGCCGGAACGCCGCGAGCAGCGGGTCCATGTGATGCGAGTGGAACGCGTGGCTGACGCGCAGCCGCGAGGTCTTTCTCCCCCGCGCCTGGAACGACGCGGCCACCGCGAGCACGGCGTCCTCGTCGCCGGAGACCACCACGGAGGCCGGGCCGTTGACCGCGGCGATGCCCACGCCCGCGGGCTGGGCGGACAGCGCCTCGAGCACCTCGCGTTCGCTGGCGTGCAGGGCGACCATGGCCGCCTCGCGCGGCGGCAACGCATGCATCAGCCGCGCGCGCGCGGCCACCAGCGTGCAGGCGTCCTCGAGCGAGAGCACGCCGGCAACGTGGGCGGCCACGAGCTCGCCGATCGAGTGCCCGAGCAGCGCGTCTGGCCGCACGCCGCACGCTTCCACGAGGCGAAAGAGGGCGACCTCGAGGGCGAACAGGGCCGGCTGGGTGAACAGCGTGTCGTCGAGCAGAGCGGCGAGCTCGGAGCCACCGGGGGCGAACAGCACGTCGAGGAGCGGGCGATCGAGCTCGCGATCGAAGTGGCTCGCGACGGCATCCAGCGCGTCGCGGAAGGCGGGGAACGCGTCGTAGAGGCCGCGTCCCATCGCCGGTCGCTGGCTGCCCTGCCCGGTGAAGAGCAAGGCGAGCCTGGTGGGGGCTCTCCGCGCGACCGAGGCCGGCGCGTCGGTCGCGCCGCGCGCGAAGGCGTCGAGGGCGGGCAGCAGGGCGTCGCGGTCGCGCGCCACGAAGGCGGCGCGGTGGTCGAAGTGGGCACGCGTGGTGGCGAGCGAGGCGGCCACGTCGACCAGCGAGGCGCCCGGGTCGCCGGCGAGGTGGGCGTGCAGGCGAGCGGCCTGCGCGCGCAGCGCGTCCTCGGTCTTCGCGGACAGGAGCACCGGCAGCGCCTGGTCGCGCCCGCTCGGCGCCGGGCTCGCCTCGTCCCGGTCGGGGCGCGGCGCCTCTTCGACGATCACGTGCGCGTTGGTGCCGGAGAGGCCGAACGACGAGACCGCCGCGCGGCGCACCCGTCCGTTCCTCGTCCACGGAACCGCGTCCGCGAGCAGCCGCAGGCCGCCCGCGGCCCAATCGACGTGTGGCGACGGAGCGTGGGCGTGCAGCGTCCTGGGCAGCAGCCCGTTTCGCAGGGCGAGGACGGTCTTGATGATCCCGCCGACGCCCGCGGCGGCCTGCGTGTGCCCGAGGTTGGACTTGAGGCTGCCGAGCCACAGCGGTCGCTCGGCAGGGCGGCCGAGCCCGTAGGTGGCCAGCAGCGCGTTCGCTTCGATCGGATCGCCGAGGGGCGTGCCCGTGCCGTGGGCTTCCACCGCGTCGATGTCGTGCGTCTCCAGGCGCGCGGCGGCGAGCGCCTGGCGAATGACCCGCTCCTGCGCGGGCCCGTTGGGTGCGGTGAGCCCCTGGCTCTTGCCGTCCTGGTTGACCGCCGAGCCGCGGATGACGGCGAGGATCGGGTGGCCGCTGCGCTGCGCGTCGGACAGGCGCTCGAGCAGGACCATGCCCGCGCCTTCCGACCAGCCGGCGCCGTTGGCGTCGGCGGAGAAGGACTTGCAGCGGCCGTCGGGAGAGCCGGCGAACGAGAGCGCGTCGAACGCCTCGCGCGTGGCCATGACGGTGACGCCGCCGGCGAGGGCGAGGGCGCACTCGCCGCCTCGCAACGCCTGGCACGCGAGATGAACGGCGACGAGCGACGAGCTGCACGCCGTGTCGACCGTGACCGTGGGCCCGTGGAAGCCGAAGGTGTACGCGATCCTGCCCGACGCGACGCTCGCGGAGCTCGCGAAGCTCACGTACCCCGACGCGTCGCCGTCGCCGCCAAGGTGATGGCTCGCGTAGTTGTTGTACATGACGCCGACGAAGACGCCGGTCTGCGAGCCCTGGAGCGACGCGGGGTCGATCTCCGCCCGCTCGATCGCCTCCCACGTCGTCTCGAGCAAGAGCCGCTGCTGCGGATCCATCTCGAGCGCCTCGCGCGGGCTCACCCCGAAGAACGCCGCGTCGAAGAGCTCCGCGCCTTCGAGGAAGCCCCCTTCGAGCGCGGGCGTTTTCCCCGTCACGTCGGCGCGCGGGTCGACACGCGGCTCGACGCTCCATCCGCGGCTCGCGGGGAAGCCGGAGACGGCGTCGCGTCCACCTTCGAGGAGCTGCCAGAGATCCTCGGGCGAGCGCGCGCCGCCGGGGAAGCGGCAGCTCATCGCCACGATCGCGATCGGCTCGTATGCCTTGCTCTCGGCCGCGTGCAGGCGCGTCTGGCTCCGCTGAAGGTCGAGCGTGAGCTGCTTCAGGTAGTCGCGGAGCTTCGCTTCGGTTCCAGGCGGCGCGCTCATGTAGCGGCCTCCGCGCGGACATGGTCGATCATGCGGAACAGCTCGTCGTCGTTCGCGGTGTCGAGGCGGCTCGCGAGCCCGTCGTCGGGCGAAGGCTCACGGGCGGCCATCCACTTCGAGAGGATCGCCTTCATGCGCACCGTGAGCTCGTCGCGGATCGCTTCGTTTGCGTACGCGCTCGCGAGGGCGCCCTCGAGCCGGTCGATCTCCGCCGCGCTCGTGCTCGGCGGGGCGGCCTCGTCGTGGAGCAGCTTGCCGGAGACGAGCTTCGCGAGCGCCTCCGGCGTGGGGTGATCGAAGAGGAGCGTCGCGCTCAGCCTGAGCCCTGTGGCGACCGCGAGCCTGTTTCTGAGCTCGATGGCCATGAGGGAGTCGAGGCCGAGCTCCTGGAGAGGTCGTCCGGGCTCGATGTCGAGGGGAGAGGCGACGCCGAGGACGGTCGCGACGTCGGCCCGCACGACGTCGAGGAGCATCCGGTGGCGCTCCAGGGGAGCGAGCGAGGCGAGCCGGAGCTTCAGCGCGGAGGCGTCGCCGGCGCCGCTCGCGCGCTGCGCGCGGGCGCGGGGGCCGGTGACGAGGCCTCGGAGCAGCGCGGAGAGCGCGTCGCCGCTCTTTCGGAGCGCGTCGGCGTCGAACGCTGCGGGCACCAGGCACGGCGCGTCCTGGGCGAGCGCCAGGTCGAACAGCGCCAGCGCTTCGTCCGAGGCGAGAGGCTTGAGGCCGCCGCGCGCGATACGACGGAGGTCGGCCTGCTCCAGGTGCTTCGTGAGCCCGGAGGTCTGTGCCCAGTACCCCCAGTCGAGCGCGACCGCGGGCAGACCGCGCGCGGCCCGCCGGTGGGCGAGCGCGTCAAGGAAGGCGTTGGCGGCGGCGTAGTTGGACTGGGCGGGGCTCCCGAGCACCCCGGAGAGCGACGAGAACAGGACGAAGGCGCGCAGCGGGCTGTGGCGCGTCTGCTCGTCGAGGTTGACGGCCGCGTCGACCTTGGCCCGGAGCACGGCGCTCAGGCGCGCCGGCGTCATCGAGGAGAGCACGCCGTCGTCGAGTGTGCCTGCGGCGTGCACGACGGCGGTCAGCGGCCTGTCATGCGGGATGGCGAGCAGCACGCGCGCGAGGGCGGCCGGCTCGGCAGCGTCCGCGGCGGCGAGGACGACGGAGGCGCCGCGTGCCTGGAGCTCCGCGGCGAGGTCGGATGCGCCGGGAGCATCCGGGCCCCGGCGCGAGAGCAGCACCAGGTGCTTGACGCCGTGCCGCTCGACGAGGCGACGCGCGACCAGAGCGCCGAGGGTGCCGGTGCCTCCGGTGACGAGCACGGTGCCTTCCGGATCGAGCGCGCGCGGCGTGGCGCTCGTGCTGGTGGCGGCGTTGGCCGTCGCGGCGGTGGGTGCGGCGACGCGGGCGAGGCGCGGAGCGAGGCGGCGTCCGTCGCGCAGCGCGAGCTGCGGCTCGGCGTCGTCGAGCGCGCCTCCGACCGCGTAGGGCAAGGCGCGTCGCGAGGCGTCGGAGCCGTCGAGGTCGACGAGCAAGATGGCGCGGTCGCGGTTTTCAGCCTGCGCGGAGCGGACGAGCCCCCACAGCGCAGCGGACGCGAGGTCGAGCACATCCTCGCCGGCGCAGGTTGCGACCGCGCGCTGGGTGAGCAGCACGAGCGTCGAGGAGGCGAAGCGCTCGTCGGACAGCCAGGCGTTGAGCAAGGCGAGGGCGCGGGCGGCGGCGGTGTGGACCGAGGAAACGAGCTCGGTTTCGTCGGTGTCGGAGGGGCCGTGCGCGGTCGCCAGGCAGACGGCCACTGTGTCGGGGCACGGCGCGCCGCGGCCCAGGGCGTCGCGCAAGGCGTCGACGTCGGGGTAGGCGTCGGCGGCGATGCCCGTCGCGATGCCGAGCGAGTCCTCTCCGAGAAGAGCCCACCTGCCGCGCGGCGGGCGCGAGGCGGCGGGCTGCTCGGGCCAGGTGAGGGCGTAGAGGTTGCGGGCCGGCAGCTCGGGGAGGAACTTGTCGGCGGGGGCTCTGCGGAACGCGAGGCCCTCGATCGTCGCGATGGGCGTGCCCTCGCGCGACGCGCCTTCACTCGACGCGCCTTCACGTGACCAGAGCGTGATGTCGCCGATGTAGCGGTCGGCGTCCGGCGTGATCTCGCCGCGCATGACGAAGTCGGCCCAGCAGGGCGTCTCGGCGCGTCCGTACCAGACGAGGCGCTCGATCGAGAAGGGCAGCGGCGGGACGTTGCTCGTCGAGCGATTGTCGTGGGCGGGCAGCCCCGTGACGGCGCTGCCGACGACGGCGAACGCGTTGTCCACGAGGCCGCCGGGGAGCGGCGCGTCGTCGGTCGGGACGCCGTCGGGCGCGGCGAGGTAGCCGACGCCCGTCCGGTCGCCGGCGTGCGTCGTCTGCCGGAGCCAGCGCCACTTCGGGCCCCACGCGACGTTGAACGCCTCGAACGATGCCATCAGGCGAGCGACGGCGCGCGACGGCTCGTCACCCGCGAGAGGCTCGTGCGCCGCGCGGGGGTGCCGTGCGAGCGCGCTCGGCGGCGCCGCGCCGAGCGTCGCGGTCGCGTGCGTGGTCCACGCGCCTTCGGTCTGCGTCGCGACCGTGGCGTGGAAGCCTTTGCCATCACCGCCTGCCGGCGTGAGGTGCACGCGCACCGCGACGGTCTCCGAGGGCTCTTCGAACGTGAGCGCGCGGACGAACTCGACGTCGCGCAGCTCGAGGGGGCTATCGGGCCAGTGCGACTCGGCGACCGCGAGGAGGACGGCCAGGTGGAACGCGCCCGGGACGACGATGCGCCCGTAAACGGAGTGATCCGCGAGGTAGGGCTGCGCGCCGGGACCGATGTCGAGCGTGTGGACGGCAGAGCCGTCCGGCAGATCCAGCCGCGTGCCGGCGAGGGGGTAGCGGCCGGCGCTGTCGGCGGCGGCCGCGCGCGAGCTCTTCGCCTTGGGCATGTCGAGCCAGAAGCGCTCGCGCTGGAAGGCGTAGGTGGGCAGGGCGACGCGGCCCGCGTTGAACGGGGCGAAGAAGGCGTCCCAGTCGACGTGGTGGCCACGGGCGTGGAGCGCGCCGAGCGCCGCGGTGAGGGTGTCGACGTCATCGCGGCCGTCGCGCAGGGCGGGCAGGAAGGCGACCGCCTCGCTCCCGAGCGCCTCGTGCCCGAGCGCGCAGAGCACCGCGTGGGGCCCGAGCTCCAGGAAGGTGGAAACCCCGTCGGCGCGGAGCGCCTCCAGTCCGTCCGCGAAGCGGACCGCGCAGCGTGCGTGGCGCACCCAGTAGTCGGCCGAGCAGAGGTCGTCGTTCGACGCCCGCGCCCCGGTGACGTTGGAGACGATGGGGATGCGCGGCGGCTCGAACCTCAGCCCTTCGGCGACGCGGCGGAACGCTTCCAGCATCGGGTCGAGGTGGTGCGAATGGAACGCGTGGCTGACGCGCAGGCGCGAGGTCTTCCGGCCGAGGGCCTCGAAGCGGGCGGCCACCGCGAGCACGGCCTCTCGGTCCCCGGCCACCACGGTGGAGGACGGCGCGTTGACGGCCGCGATCGACGCGCGCCCGTCGAGCGCGTCCATCGCGTCGAGCGCGTCCAGGACCTCGCGCTCGCAGGCGTGGACGGCGACCATGGCGGCGTCGCGCCGCGGCAAGGCATGCATCAGGCGCGCGCGCGCCGCGACGAGGGTGCAGGCGTCCTCCAGCGAGAGCACGCCCGCGACGTGGGCCGCCACCAGCTCGCCGATCGAGTGGCCCAGCAGGACGTGGGGGGTGACTCCCCAGGCCTCGACCAGGCGGAAGAGCGCGACCTCGAGGGCGAACAGCGAGGTCTGCGTGTACAGCGTCTCGTCGAGCAGCGCGGCCAGCTCGGAGCCGCGCGGGGCGAAGACCACGTCGCGCAGGGGGTGTTCGAGCTCGCGATCGAGGTAGCTGCACGCTGCGTCGAAGGCGTCGCGGAAGACTGAAAACGCGCCGTACAGGCCCCGACCCATCGCGGCGCGCTGCCCGCCCTGGCCCGTGAACAGGAGCGCGAGCTTGCCGCCCGTGGTCCGTGAGACGACGGTGCCCGCCGGCGAACGTCCTTCGGCGAGTCCGGCGAGGGCGTCCTCGAGGGCGCCGAGATCGCGCGCGACGATCGCCGCGCGGTGCTCGAAGTGCGAGCGCGTTGTGGCGAGCGACGCGGCGACGTCGACGAGCGCGTCGCCAGGGCGCCCCGTGACATGCGCGCGGAGGCGCTCGGCTTGCGCGCGCAGGGCGCGCTCGCTCTTCGCAGAGAGCACCACGGGCACGGCCGGCGGGGGCTCGTCCGCGGCGGCGGCGCCTCGACGCGCGCGCGGCGCCTCTTCGATGATGGCGTGGGCGTTCGTGCCCGAGAGGCCGAACGCGGAGACTCCGGCGCGCCTCGGGGTCTCCTCGTCGCGGCGAGCCCACAGCTCGGCCGCGTCGACGACGCGGACGTGGAGCGCGTCCCAGTCGACGTGCGGGTTGCGCGGGCGCGAGTGGATGGTCGCGGGGAGCGCGCCATGCTCGAGCGCCGTCACGATCTTGGCGACGCCGGCGAGGCCGGAGGCGGCTTCGAGGTGGCCGATGTTGCTCTTCACGGCGCCGAGCAGGAGCGGCCGCTCTGCCGCGCGCCCCTCGCCGTACACGGCCGCGAGGGCCTGGACCTCGATCGGATCGCCCAGCGCCGTGCCGGTGCCGTGGCACTCGACGACGTCCACGTCGGCCGGCGCGAGGCCCGCGTCCCCGAGCGCTGCACGGAGCACCTTCTGCTGCGAGGTGCCGTTCGGCGCCGTGATGCCGCTCGACGCGCCGTCGTGGTTGACCGCCGTCCCGCGGACGACCGCAAGCACCCGGTGGCCTCTCGCCTCCGCGTCCCGCAGCCGCTCGAGCGCCAGCACCACCACGCCCTCGCCGCGCCCGTAGCCGTCGGCGTGCGCCGAGAACGTCTTCGACCGACCGTCGGCCGCGAGCGCCCGCGTGCGCGAGAGGAGCACGAACGGCTCGGCGAGCGTCATCACCTGGACGCCGCCCGCGAGCGCGAGATCGCACTCGCCTTTCCGCAGCGACTGGCACGCGAGGTGGAGCGCGACGAGCGACGACGAGCAGGCCGTGTCGATCGAGAGCGCGGGGCCTTGCAGGCCGAGCGTGAACGCCAGGCGCCCCGCCGCGAACGACGAGAGCGTGCCCATCGCGGCGTATGCGTCGGTCTCTTCGGCGCTGCCTTGCATGAGGGCGTAGTCGCTCAAGCCGATCCCGACGAAGACGCCGGTGCTCGTGTCCTTGAGCGACGCGGGGACGATCGTCGCCTCTTCGAGCGCTTGCCACGCGGTCTCGAGCAGGAGGCGGTGCTGCGGATCGACCTGCTTCGCTTCACGCGGGCTGATGCCGAAGAACGCCGCGTCGAAGAGGTCGACGCGATCGAGCAGCGCGGCCTCGCGCACATAGCTCTTTCCCTTGGCCTCGGGATCCGGATCGTAGATCGCGTCCGCGTCCCAGCGGTCCTTCGGGATCGGGCCGACGCCGTCGCGCCCTTGCTCGAGGAACGACCAGAGGCCCTCGCGATCCTCGACGCCGCCGGGGAGGCGGAGCCCGAGGCCGACGATCGCGATCGGCTCGTCGATCGCGGCGTGCGCGCTCGACGAGCGCGCTGTCGTCGCGTCGGCCGGCGCGAGGGGCGCGTCGAGCGGCAGCGCCTCGCGCACGTACGTCGCGAGGCGGTGCGGGGATGGGTGATCGAACGTGACCGTCGCGGGGAGCTCGACGCCGGTGCGCGCGCGGAGCTTGCGGAGGAGCTCGACGGCGACGAGCGAGTCGAGGCCGAGATCGAAGAAGCCCTTATGAGGATCGATCGCCGACGCGTCGGCGTGCCCGAGGACGGCGGCGGTCTCGGCGACGACGAGCTCCACGAGGTGGCGCGCGCGGTCGGCCTCGGAGAGCGGCCGCAGCGCCTCGACGAGCGCACGGTCCGCGCTCGCGCCGTCAGCCCCGGCGGGCGCCGACGGGGCCTCGATTGCGCGCTGCGCCTCGGGGAGATCGAGGAGGAGCGGGCGCGGCCTCGCGGAGGCGAACGCGGGGGCGAAGCGCGCCCAATCGACGCTGGCGACCGTGACCGCGGTCTCGCCGTGATCGAGGGCCTGCGCGAGCGCGGCGATCGCGAGCGCCGGGGCCAGCGGCACGAGGCCGCGCTTCCGGAGCTCGACCTCGGCGTCGGCGTCGGCGTGATCGGCGAGCATCCCGGCGCCCGCCCAGGCGCCCCACGCGATCGACGTCGCCGTGAGACCGGCGGCGCGGCGCACCTCGGCGAGCGCGTCGAGGAACGCGTTGCCGGCGGCGTACGCGCCTTGCTGCCCGCTGCCCCAGACGCCCGCGCCGGAGGCGAAGAGGACGAAGGCGTCGAGCTCGCGGTCTCCGAGGAGCTCGTGCAGATGGAGCGCGCCGAGGACCTTTGCGGCGACGACGGCCTGGACACCGTCGAGATCGGTGGACGCGAGGGCCGCCTGCGCGACGACGCCGCCCGCGTGGACGACGGCGCGGACGGGGTCGCCTTGCGCGTCGAGGCGGGCGAGCAGAGCTGCGACCGAGGCGCGATCGGCGACGTCGCAGGCGGCGAGCGTCACGCGCGCGCCGAGCGCCTCGAGCTCAGCGCGGAGCGCGCCGGCGCCCGGGGCGTCTTCGCCCCGGCGGCTCACGAGGACGAGGTGCTCTGCGCCGCGCCCGGCGAGGAAACGCGCGACGTGCGCGCCGAGGGCGCCGGTTCCGCCGGTGACGAGGGAGGTGCCGCGCGGCGTGAAGGTGCGCGCGGGCGGAGCGTCGCCGAGGGGCGCACGGACGAGCCTCCGCGCGAAGATGCCTGTCGGGCGGAGCGCGAGCTGGTCCTCGCCGTCGCGGGACGCGAGGAGCGTCACGAGGCGGTCGAGCGCCCTCGCGTCGATCGTGTCGCCGTCGGCGACGTCGACGAGCCCGCCCCAGCGCTCGGGGTGCTCGAGCCCAACGACGCGGCCGAGACCCCACGTCATCGATTGCGCCGCGCTCGCCAGCCGATCGGAGCGCCCCGTCGACACCGCGCCGCGCGTGACGAGCCACAGCGGCGCCTCGATGCCCATGTCCCCGAGCGCCTGCACGAGGCGGAGCGTCAGCGCGAGCCCCGCGGGCAGCGCCGTGTGCGTCGCGAGCGTGGTCTCGTCGAGCGCGGCGAAGGACACGATGCCGCGGAGCTCGCCCGCGTCCGCGAGAGCTCCCTGCACGCGCACGGCGAGGCGCACGCGATCGGCCTCTGCCGGCGCGATCGGCATCGTGATCACCTCGGCGCCGCGCGCGGTCAGGGCCCTCTCGAGCTCACGCGCGAGCGCGTCCTCGGCTCCCGCGAGCGTGACGAGGAGCCACGTCCCCGCGACGTCGCGCGCCGCGGTCGGAGTGAGCGGCTTCCACACGACGCGGTAGCGGAGCGCGTCGACGAGGCTCCGCTCGTCGCGGGCGCGCCGCCACGCCGACAGCGCGGGGAGCAGCGTCGCGAGGGCCGAGAGGTGGTCCTCGCCCGAGGCGTTCAGCGTCGCGCCGAGCGCGCCCACGTCCCCCGCGTCAACCGCGCGCCAGAACGCGGCGTCTTCGGGCGCGGCGGGCGCGGCTTCGTCGCGCGTCGCTCCCGCGGGGGCGTCGAGCCAGAAGCGGTCGCGCTGGAACGCGTAGGTCGGGAGCGCGACCGTCTGGGGGTCGAACGGGCCGAAGAACGCCGCCCAATCGACGCGATGTCCGCGCACGTGGAGCGACGAGAGAGCCGCCGTGAGCGCGTCGACGTCGGCGCGGCCGTCGCGGAGCGCGGGGACGAAGGCGACCTCGCGCTGCGCGTTCGCCAGCGCGCTCTCGCCGAGCGCCGAGAGGACGCCGTGCGGCCCGAGCTCGAAGAACGAAGAAACGCCGTCGGCTTCCAGCGTATTGATGCCGTCGGCGAAGCGGACGGCGCTTCGCACGTGGCGGACCCAGTAGTCGGGCGACCGGATCTCGTCCGCCGCGAGCCTCCCCGTGACGTTGGAGACGATGGGGATGCGCGGCGGATGGAACGTGAGCCCTTCTGCGACGCGGCGGAACGCGTCGAGCATGGGGTCCATGTGGTGTGAGTGGAACGCGTGGCTCACGCGGAGGCGGGTCGCCTTACGCCCGCGCGCTTCGAAGTGGGCGGCGACGCGCAGCACGGCGTCGACGTCGCCGGCGATCACCGTCGAGGACGGCGCGTTGATCGCGGCGATCTCGGCGCGTCCGTCCCGCCCCTCGAGCGCGGCGAGCACCTCGGCCTCCGTCGCGTGCACCGTGACCATCGCGCCGTCGCGCGCGGGCAGGGCCTGCATGAGGCGCGCGCGCGCGGCGACGAGCGTGCACGCGTCGGCGAGCGAGAGGACGCCCGCGACGTGCGCGGCGGCGAGCTCGCCGACGGAGTGCCCCAGGAGCACGTCGGGCGTGACGCCCCACGCCTCGACGAGTCGGAAGAGCGCGACTTCGAGGGCGAAGAGCGCCGGCTGCGTGAACTCGGTCCGGTCGAGGAGGCTCGCGAGCTCCGAGCCCTTCGGCGCGAAGAGGACGTCGCGGAGCGGGCGATCGAGCTCGCGATCGAGGTGGCTCGCGACGGCATCCAGCGCGTCGCGGAAGACGGGGAACGCGTCGTACAGGCCGCGCCCCATCGCAGCGCGCTGCGCGCCCTGGCCCGTGAAGAGGAAGGCGAGCTTGTCGGCGGCGCCCTTGGCGACGAACGTGCCTGGCGCCGCGACGCCCGCGGCGAGGCCCTCGAGCGCCGCGACCAGCGTCCCGTGATCGCTCGCGGCGATCGCGGCGCGGTGGTCAAATTGCGAGCGCGTCGTGGCGAGCGCCGCGGCGACGTCGACGAGCGCCGCGTCGGGTGTCCTCGCGAGCTGATCGCGGAGCGCCGCGGCTTGCGCGCGGAGGGCCGCGTCGCTCTTGGCCGAAAGCACGAAGGGGAGCGCGCCCGAGAGGGGCAGCGCGCCGCGCGCGGGCTTCGGGGCGTCGGGTTCGGGCGCCTCTTCGACGATGACGTGCGCGTTCGTGCCGGAGAGCCCGAACGCGGAGACCCCCGCGCGCCTCGGAGATCCGTCGGCGCTCCGCTCCCACGGCTCGGCCGCGTCGACGACGCGGACGGGGAGCGCGTCCCAGTCGATGTGCGGGTTGCGCGGGTTGGTGTGGATCGTCGCGGGGAGCGTCCCGTGGCGGAGCGACGCCACGATCTTGACGACGCCGGCGAGGCCCGACGCGAACTCGAGGTGGCCGATGTTGGTCTTCACCGCGCCGAGGCGGAGCGGGCGCTCGGGGGCGCGCCCTTCGCCGTAGACGGCCGCGAGGGCCTGGACCTCGATGGGATCGCCGAGGGAGGTGCCGGTGCCGTGGCACTCGACGACGTCGACGTCGGTGGGAGCGAGGCGGGCGTCGTCGAGGGCGGCGCGGAGGACCTTCTGCTGCGAGGAGCCGTTCGGCGCGGTGATGCCGCTCGACGCGCCGTCATGGTTGACCGCGGTGCCGCGGACGACGGCGAGGACCGGGTGGCCGTTGGCGCGCGCGTCCCGGAGGCGCTCGAGGGCGAGGACGACGACGCCTTCGCCGCGGCCGAACCCGTCGGCGTTGGCCGAGAACGTCTTCGATCGCCCGTCCGGAGCGAGGGCGCGCGTGCGCGAGAGGATCACGAAGACCTCGGGCGAGGCCATCACCTGGACGCCGGCGGCGAGCGCGAGGTCGCACTCGCCTTGCCGCAGCGACTGGCACGCGAGGTGGAGCGCGACGAGCGACGACGAGCACGCGGTGTCGATCGAGAGCGCGGGCCCTTGGAGGCCGAGCGTGAACGCCAGCCGACCTGCCGCGAACGAGGCGGCGGTGCCCATCGCGGCGTAGGCCTCGGCGTCCTCGGCGCTGCTCTGGAGCACGGCGTAGTCGCTCGCGCCCGCGCCGACGAAGACGCCGGTGGTCGAGTCGCGGAGCGACGCGGGGACGATCGTCGCCGCCTCGAGCGCTTGCCACGCGGTCTCGAGCAAGAGGCGGTGCTGCGGGTCGACGTGCCTCGCCTCGCGCGGGCTGATGCCGAAGAAGCCCGCGTCGAAGAGGTCGACGCGGTCGAGCATCGCCGCGTGGCGGACGTACGTCTTCCCCTTCGCTTCGGGGTCCGGATCGAACACGGCGCCGACGTCCCAGCGGCTCGCCGGGATCGGAGCGACCGCGTCGCGCTCGTCCTCGAGCAGGCGGAAGAGCGCGTCGACGTCGTCGACCCCGCCTGGGAGGCGCAGGCCGACGCCGACGATCGCGATGGGCTCGTCGCCCGCGTCCGCGCGGGCGGCGCGCGGGCGGGCATCGGTGCTCGGGGCGGCCCCGCCGAGGGGGAGCGCGTCGAGAAGGAAGCCAGCGAGTCGGTGCGGCGACGGGCGATCGAACGTGATGGTCGCCGGGAGCTTGACGCCGGTCGCCTTCTGGAGGCGCCGACGAAGCTCGACGGCCATGAGCGAGTCGAGCCCGAGGTCGAAGAAGCCTCGCTGCGGGTCGAGGCGCGACCGATCGGCGTGGCCGAGCACCGCCGCCGTCTGCGCGAGGACGAGGGAGACGAGGTGGCGGAGGCGAGCTTCGCCCGAGAGCGCGCGCAGGGTCGCGACGAGCGCGGTCTCGTCGTGCTCGGTCGACGCGCTCGGCTGCGCGTCGAGCGCGCGGCGCGCGTCCGGCAGATCGGCGATGAGCGGGCGCTGGCGCGCCGAGGCGTACGACGGCGCGAAGCGCGCCCAGTCGATCGACGCGATGGTCACGTGGGTCTCGTCGCGATCGAGCGCGCTGGCGAGCGCCGCGACGGCGATCTCGGGCTCCATCGCCGCGAAACCTCCGCGGCGGAGGCCCTGCGCGACGTCGAAGGTGAGCATCCCGGCTCCGGCCCACGCGCCCCACGCGACGGACGTCGCGCGGAGCCCGAGCGCGCGGCGCTCCTCCGCGAGCGCGTCCAGGAAGGCGTTCGCGGCGGCGTAGCTCGCCTGGCCCGCGTTCCCGAAGACGCCCGCCGCCGACGAGAAGAGGACGAACGCCGCGAGGTCGCGCGTCTTCGTGAGCTCGTGCAGCGTCCGCGCGGCGTCGGCCTTGCCGTGGAGGACGGTCTCGAGGCGCTCCGGCGTGAGCGATCCCAGGACGCCATCGTCGATCACGCCCGCCGTGTGGAAGATGGCCGTGAGCGGCTCTTCGGCCGGGAGAGCCGCGAAGAGCTCTTCGATCGCCGCGCGGTCCGCGACGTCGCACGCCGCGATCGTCACGCGGGCGCCGAGCTCCGTGAGCTCCGCGCGGAGCGCCTCGGCGCCCGGGGCGTCGGCTCCGCGGCGGCTCGCGAGCACGAGGTGCGCGGCGCCGTGACGCGCGAGCCATCGCGCCACGTGCGCGCCGAGCGCTCCCGTGCCGCCCGTGACGAGGACGGTCCCGCGCGGCTCGAAGCGCTGCGCGGGAGCGTCGCCGAGAGGCGCGCGCGCGAGCCTCCGTGCGAAGAGGCCCGTCGGGCGGAGCGCGAGCTCGTCCTCGCCCTCGCGGCTCCCGAGCGCGGCGACGAGGCGCTCGATGGCCGTCGCATCCAGCGCGCCGTCGGCGTGCGCGCGGGGGAGATCGACGAGCCCGCCCCAGCGCTCCGGCTGCTCGAGCGAGACGACGCGCCCGAGGCCCCACGCCATCGCTTGCACGGGGCTCTCGATCCGGTCGGATCGGCCGATCGCGACCGCGCCGCGAGTGACGATCCAGATGGGCGCTTCGATGGCGAGCTCGGCGAGCGCCTGGACGAGGGCGAGCGAGCGCGCGAGACCCGCGGGCACCGCCGGCCGGCCGTCGAGCGGCGCGGTGTCGAGCGGCGTGAGGGTGAGGACGCCGCGGATCGCCGGCCGGCCCGCGATCGCGTCACGGAGGCGCGACGCGGCGTCGTGTGCGGTGATGTCGCTCGCCTCGAGCGCGAGCGGGACGACGTCGGCGCCGCGCTCGGTGAGCGCCGCCGCGAGGGCGCTCGCGAGATCGCTGGCGACGCCGGCCGGGGCCACGACGAGCCACGTCCCCGCGACGTCGCCGCGTGACGCGGCGCTCACGGGTCTCCATTCGACGCGGTAGCGCCACGCGCCCACGGTGCTCTGCTCTCGGCGGCTCCGCCGCCACGCCGACAGGGCCGGCATGAGGCTCTCGAGGGCCGAGCGCCGCCCGCTGTCGGCGACGTGGAGCGCGTCCGAGAGCGCCGCGACGTCGCCGCGCTCGATGGCTCGCCAGAACGCGGTCTCCTCGGCGGACGCTCCCGGCGCCGCGTCCTCATCGTCCGACGCGTCGCCTGCGTCGAGCCAGAACCGCTCGCGCTGGAACGCGTACGTCGGCAACGTCACGCGGCGCGCCCCGAGCGGAGCGAAGAACGCACCCCAGTCGATGGCGTGCCCGCGCGCGTGGAGCTCGCCTGCCGAGAGGAGGAAGCGCTCGAGGTCGCCTTCGTCGCGGCGGAGCGAGGACACCACGGCCGCATCGCCGCCGAGCGACGAGAGCGTCTCATCGAGCGCGAGGGCGAGCACGGGGTGCGGGCTCACCTCGACGAAGAAGCGGTGGCCGTCGTCGTGGAGCGCGCGCGTGGCGTCCTCGAAGCGGACGGTCGAGCGCAGGTTCCGGAACCAATGCGCGGCGTCGAGGCGGCTCCCGTCGAGCTTCGCGCCCGTCACCGCGGAGTAGAGCGGCACAGCGCCCGCGCGCGGCTCGATCCCCGCGAGATCCGCGAGGAGCTCGCGCTCGATCGCCTCGACGTGCGCCGAGTGCGACGCGTAGTCGACACGCACCTTCCGCGCGAAGATCTGCGCGGCCTCGAGGTCGCGGACGAGCGCGTCGATCGCGTCCGTGTCGCCCGCGACGAGCGTGGCGCGCGGGCTGTTGATCGCCGCGATCGCGATGGCGTCGCCGAACGGCGCGAGGCGCGCCTCGGTGTCGCGTGCGCCGAGCTCGACGGCGGCCATCGCCCCGCGCCCCGCGATCTTCGTGAGCGCTCGTGCGCGCAGCGCGACGACCTTGGCGGCGTCTTCGAGCGAGAGGGCGCCGGCGACGTAGGCGGCGGCGATCTCGCCTTGGCTGTGCCCGACGACGGCGTCGGGCGTGACGCCGATCGAGCGCCAGAGCGCGGCGAGGGCGACCATGACGGCGAAGAGGACCGGCTGCACGACGTCGACGCGGCCGAGGAGCGTCGCCTCGTCGCCGTCGCCCCGGAGAACGGCGCCGAGCGACCAGGCGACGTGCGGCGCGAGCGCGCGCTCGCAGGCCGCGATCTCGTCGCGGAAGACCACCGACGACGCGAGGAGCGCGCGCGCCATCCCGACCCACTGCGAGCCTTGGCCGGGGAACACGAACACGACCCTGCCGGCGGGGATCGCGCTCGCGACGACCGACCCCGGGCCTGCCTCGCCGCGCGCGAGCGCGTCGAGCGCGCCGAGGAGCTCGTCGCGATCCGCCGCGACGACGGCCGCGCGTCGATCGAAGTGCGTGCGCGTCGTCGCGAGCGACGCGGCGATGTCGACGAGCCGCGCGTCGGGGCGCCCCGCGAGGTGCGCGTGGAGGCGCGCTGCCTGCGCGCGCAGCGCCTCGTCGGTCTTGCCCGAGAGGAGAACGGGCACGGCCGGAAGCGCGGGCGCGGCGTCGGGCGTCGTGGGCTCGGGCTCGGCGGGCGCCTCCTCGACGATCACATGCGCGTTGGTGCCGGAGAGGCCGATCGCCGTGACGCCGGCGCGCCGGGGGGCGCCGTCGTCGCGGCGCGTCCACGGGCGCGCGGCGTCGACGACGCGCACGGGGAGCGCGTCCCAGTCGACGAGCGGGTTGAGCGGGCTCGTGTGCAGCGTCGCGGGGAGGGTCGCGTGGCGCATGGAGGCGACCATCTTCGCGACGCCGGCGAGGCCCGACGCGAACTCGAGGTGCCCGATGTTGGTCTTCAGCGCGCCCAGGAACAGCGGGCGATCCTTGGGGCGCCCCTCGCCGTAGACGGCGGCGAGCGCGTTCACTTCGATGGGATCGCCGATGGAGGTCCCCGTGCCGTGGCACTCGACGACGTCGACGTCGGCGGGGACGAGCCGCGCGTCGTCGAGCGCGGCGCGGAGCACCTTCTGCTGCGCGGGCCCGTTCGGGACCGTGATCCCGCTCGACGTGCCGTCGTGGTTCACCGCGCTGCCGCGGATCACCGCGAGGATCGGGCGCCCTTTCGCGCGCGCGTCGCGGAGGCGCTCGACGGCCAGGACGACGACGCCTTCGCCGCGGCCATAGCCGTCGGCGTTCGCCGAGAACGTCTTCGATCGCCCGTCGCTCGCGAGCGCGCGCGTGCGCGAGAGCAGCACGAACACCTCCGGCGACGACATGACCTGCACACCCGCGACGAGCGCGAGGTCGCACTCGCCTTGACGCAGCGACTGGCACGCGAGGTGGAGCGCGACGAGCGACGAAGAGCACGCCGTGTCGATCGATAGCGCGGGGCCTTGGAGCCCGAGCGTGAACGCGAGGCGGCCCGCCGCGAACGACGAGATCATCCCCATGAACGCGTACGCTTCCGAGGCGTCGCGATCGCTCTGGAGGAACGCGTAGTCGCTCGCGCCCGTGCCGACGAAGACGCCGGTCTTCGAGTCTCGCAGCGACGCCGGCACAATCCCCGCGTCCTCGAGCGCTTGCCACGACGTCTCGAGCAAGAGGCGGTGCTGCGGGTCGACGTACTTCGCCTCGCGCGGGCTGATCCCGAAGAAATCGGCGTCGAAGAGGTCGACGCGATCGAGCATGGCGGCGTCGCGCACGTAGCTCTTGCCGACGGCGTCCGGATCGGGGTCGTACGTCGCGTCCGCGTTCCAGCGGCTCGCGGGGATCGGCGCGATGGCGTCGCGGCCCTCCTCGAGGAACGTCCAGAGCGTGTCGCGGTCGTGGATCCCGCCCGGGAGGCGGAGCCCGAGGCCGACGATGGCGATCGGCTCATGTCGCCTCTCTTCCGTCGCACGCAGGCGCGTCTCGCTCCTGTGGAGCTCTTGAGTGAGGCGCCGCAAGTACTCCGTGAGCGTGTCGTTAGTAACGGTCGACATCGATGCGATCTCCGAGCTTCTGATCGATCAGGCGAATGAGTTCGTCGGCGCTCGCGGAGCCGAGCTTCTCGGCGAACGCGGCGTCGTCGGGGCGTTCGGTGCGGACCGCGCGCTTGTCCAGGAAGGCGCGGAGGCGCGCCGTGAGGTCGTCGCGGAGCGCTTCGTCCGCGTAGATCGCCGAGAGCATCCCCTCGAGGCGCTCGAGCTCCGCGGCGGGCGAGGCGCGCGGGGTCGCGTCGTGGAGGACGATCGCGGCGAGCACCTTGCTCGCGAGCGCGCTCGGCGTCGGGTGGTCGAACGCGAGCGTCGCCGGGAGCTTGATGCCGGTCGCGCGCTGGACGCGCCTGCGGAGCTCGACGGACATGAGCGAGTCGAGCCCGAGGTCAAAGAACCCGCGGTTCGGCTCGACGCGCGACGCGTCCGCGTGCCCGAGCACCGCCGCCGTCTCCGTCCGCACGAGCGCGAGGAGGTGGCGGTGGCGCTCGCCGTCCGGGAGCGCCGCGAGCGTGGCCCTCAGCGTGCTTGCGGGCTCGGGACCGGCGGCCGTGCGCACGTCGTCCGGTGGCTCGCGCAGCGCGTCGAGCGCCGATCGCGCCTCCGCGAGCTCGTCGAGGAGCGGGCGAGGACGCGCCGAGGCGAACGACGGGGCGAAGCGCGCCCAGTCGACGTCAGCGACGGCGAGGCACGTCTCGGCGTGATCGAGCGCGTGCGCGAGGGCCGCGACGGCGAGCTCCGGATCCATCGGCGCGACGCCGCGATGCTTCAAGCGCCGCTCGGCGTCGGTCGCGAGCATCCCGCCGCCCGCCCACGCGCCCCACGCGATCGAGGTCGCCGCGAGGCCGTCCGCGCGACGCGCCTCGGCGAGCGCGTCGAGGAACGCGTTCGCCGCGGCGTACGCGCCTTGCCGCCCACCGCCCCACACACCCGCTCCCGACGAGAAGAGGACGAACGCGTCGAGCGGGCGCTGCGCGAAGACGTCGTGGAGGTGCTGCGCGCCGCGGGCCTTCGCGGCGATCGCGTCGGCGAGCTCCTCGACACGCATGGCGGCGACCGGCGCCTCGTGCATCGCACCGCCCGCGTGAAACACGGCGCGCACCGTCGCGCCGCCGGCCTCGACGTCGCGCACGAGCGCCGCGACCGCCTCACGATCGGCGACGTCGCACGCAGCCAGCGTCACGCGCGCGCCGAGCGCCGAGAGCTCCTCGGCGAGCGCGGCCGCGCCGGGGGCCGCGGCTCCGCGGCGGCTCGCGAGCACGATGTGCTCGGCGCCGATCCGCGCGAGCCAGCGGGCAACGTGCGCGCCGAGCGCGCCGGTCCCGCCCGTGACGAGCGCCGCCCCACGCGGCGCGAACGCGGGGGCGCGCGCGCCGTCGTGCGGGGCGCGGACGAGGCGCCGCACGTAGGTCCCCGCGGCGCGCAACGCGAGCTGGTCCTCGTCGTCACGGCGCGCCACGAGGTTGGCGAGCCGATCGTGCACGTTCGCGTCGCGCGCGCCGTTCGCGTCGGGCGCGCTCTCCTCGCCGAGATCGACGAGCCCGCCCCAGCGCTCGGGGTGCTCGAGGGCGACGACGCGCCCGAGGCCCCACGTCATCGCCTGGAGCGGGCGCGTGACGCGCTCGGATGCCCCGACCGCGACGGCCCCGCGCGTGACGAGCCAGAGCGGCGCGTCGATCGCCGCGTCGCCGAGCGCCTGCACGAGGCCGAGCGAGACGGCGAGCCCGAGGGGCACGGAGGGCTCGAGCGGCGCCGGGCGCTCGTCGAGCGCCGCGAACGAGATCACCCCGCGGATCGCCTCGCCGCCCGCGGCAGCACGGAGGCGCCCCGCGAGCGGCGTACGCGCCGCATCCTCGGCGTCGACGGGCACGAGCACGCCGCGCGCCCCGCGTGCCTCGAGCGCGCGTGCGACGCCGTCCGCGAGCGCGCCGGCGACCTCGGGCGCGACCACGAGCCACGTCCCGGCGACGTCACCCTTCGGCGGCGCGGTGAGGGCTCTCCACGCGACGCGGTAGCGCCACGCGTCGATCGTGCTCTGCGCGCGGCGCGCGCGCCGCCACGTCGCGAGCGTCGGGAGGAGGGTCGCGAGCGCCGCGCGGCGCTCGTCGTCGCCGACGTCGAGCGCGTCGGTCACGGTCGCCACGTCGCCGTCCTCCACCGCGCTCCAGAAGCGCGCCTCCGCCGGCGACGCAGCGGCGCCGCTCGCTTTCGGAGCATCGAGCCAGAAGCGCTCGCGCTGGAACGCGTAGGTCGGGAGCGCGACGGTGCGCGGCGCGAAGGGGACGAAGAAGGCGCGCCAGTCGACGGCGAGGCCTCGCGTGTGGAGCTCGGCGAGCGAGAGGTTGAAGCGCGCGAGGTCTCCTTCGTCGCGCCGAAGGGACGCGCACGCGACCGCGTCGTGTCCCGAGGCGTCGATGGTGTCGCGCAGGGCGACGGTGAGCACGGGGTGAGGGCTGACCTCGACGAAGAAGCGGTGGCCGTCGTCGAGCAGGGCGCGCGTGGCGTGCTCGAAGCGGACGGTGTGGCGCAGGTTTCGGTACCAGTGGGCGGCGCCGAGGGCCTCGCCATCAAGCCTCTCGCCCGTCACCGCGGAGTAGAGCGGCACGGTCGCCGGGCGCGGCGCGATGCCGTCGAGCGCCTCCAGCAGCGTCCGCTCGATGGCCTCCACGTGGGCGGAGTGGGAGGCGTAGTCGACGCGGACCTTGCGGGCGAAGAGCTGCGCCCCGCTCAGGTCGGCGACGAGCTCGTCGATGGCGTCGGGGTCTCCGGAGACGAGGGCCGCGTGAGGGCTGTTGATCGCCGCTATCGCGAGGCGTCCGCCGAAGGGCGCAAGGCGCGCCTCGAGGTCGGCGGCGGTGAGCTCGACGGCGGCCATGGCGCCGCGTCCCGCGAGCTTCGTGATGGCGCGCGAGCGGAGCGCGACGACCCTGGCGGCGTCTTCGAGCGAGAGCGCGCCCGCGACGTACGCGGCCGCGATCTCGCCCTGGCTGTGGCCGACGACGGCGTCGGGCGTGACTCCGGCGGCGCGCCAGGTGGCGGCGAGGGCGACCATGACGGCGAACAGCACGGGCTGCACCACGTCGACGCGCTCGAGCATGGGCGCGGCGTGCGCTTCGTCGCCGCCGAGCACGGCGAGGAGCGACCAGTCGACGTGCGGCGCCAGGGCGCGCTCGCACGCCTCGATCTCGGCCCGAAAGGCGGGCGAGGAGGCGAGCAGAGCGCGCGCCATCGATGGCCACTGCGAGCCCTGGCCGGGGAAGACGAAGGCGACCTTGCCCGGCGGGAGCGCCTCGCCCGCGACCGTTCCTGCCCCCGCGCGCCCCTCGGCGAGCGCCGCGAGCGCCGAGAGCAGCGCGGCGCGATCGTCTGCCACGACGGCGGCGCGACGCTCGAAATGCGACCGCGTGGTCGCGAGCGACGCCGCGACGTCGACGAGGGCGACGTCCTCGTGCTCGGCGAGGTGCGCGTGGAGCTTGCCCGCCTGAGCGCGGAGCGCCGCGTCGCTCTTCGCCGAGAGGAGCACCGGCACCGGCGGCGCGAGGGGCGCGCGGGCGGGCTCCGCGGCCTGGTCGTCGCCGGCCGCCGCGCGCGGCGCTTCCTCGAGGACCACGTGCGCGTTGGTGCCGGAGATCCCGAACGACGACACCGCCGCGCGCCGAGGAGACCCGCCTGGCTTCCACGGTACCTCCTCGGTCAAGAGGCGGATCGCGCCGGACGACCAATCGATGTGCTGCGACGGGCTCGCGGCGTGGAGCGTCCTCGGGAGGACGCCGCTCTGCAGCGCGAGCACCATCTTGATGACGCCGCCGATCCCCGCGGCGGCCTGCGTGTGCCCGAGGTTCGACTTGAGGCTCCCGAGCCACAGCGGGCGATCCTTCACGTGCGCCGCGCCGTACGTCGCGAAGAGCGCGCGCGCCTCGATGGGATCGCCGAGCGTCGTGCCGGTGCCGTGCGCCTCGACGGCGTCGACGTCCGCGGGGGCGAGCCCCGCGCTCGCGAGCGCGTCCCGGATCACGCGCTCTTGCGCGGGGCCGTTCGGCGCCGTGAGCCCTTGGCTCTTGCCGTCCTGGTTGACGGCCGATCCGCGCACGATCGCGAGCACGGGGTGCCCGTTCTTCCGGGCGTCCGACAGGCGCTCGAGGAGCACTATCCCAGCGCCTTCCGACCAGCCCGCGCCGTTCGCGTCCGCCGAGAACGACTTGCACCGCCCGTCCGGCGCGCCCGCGTGCTGCGCGCTGAACTCGCCGAAGATCCCGGGGGTCGCCATCACGGTCACGCCGCCGGCGAGCGCGAGCGAGCACTCGCCTCGACGGATGGCGTGGCAGGCGAGGTGGAGCGCGACGAGCGACGAGCTGCACGCCGTGTCGACGCTGATCGCCGGGCCTTCGAGGCCGAGGGCGTACGCGATACGCCCCGACGCGACGCTCGAGGCGCTCCCGGTGCCGATGTACCCGCGCAGCGACTCCATCGCCTGCGCGCCGCTCGGGCCGTGGAGGAGGCGCGCGACGTAGTCGCTCCCGAAGACGCCGACGAAGACGCCGCTCTTCGAGCCGTGGAGCGACGCGGGGATGATACCGGCGCGCTCGAGCGCCTCCCACGTCATCTCGAGGAGGAGGCGCTGCTGCGGGTCGAGCGCGAGCGTCTCGCGCGGGCTGATCCCGAAGAACTCCGCGTCGAAGAGATCGGCGTCGTGGAGGAAGCCTCCCTGGCGGGCCGCGCCGTCCGAGAGCGCGTCGAGATCCCAGCCACGGTTCTCGGGGAACGCGGAGATCGCGTCGCCCCCCTCGCGGAGGAGCCGCAAGAGGTCCTCGGGCGTGAGGACGCCGCCCGGGAAGCGGCAGGCCATGGCGACGATCGCGATCGCGTCGTCGGACGCGCCTGCGGAAGCTGCGCGTGCCGCGCTCGGTGCGGCGGCCGCGTCGCCTCGCCCCACGAGCGCCGTCGCGAGGAAGCGCGCGAGCGCCGTCGGCGTCGGGTAATCGAAGAGCAGCGTGGCGGGCAGGCGCGTCCCCACGATCGCGGCGAGGCGGTTTCGCAGCTCGACCGCCATGAGCGAGTCGAGCCCGAGCTCCTTCAGCGGGCGGTCGCCGTCGAGGTGACGCGACGGGGGCAGGCCGAGGACGACGCCGATCTCCGGGCGGACGACGTCGTTCATCGCGCGCTCTCGCTCCTTCGGCGCGAGGCCGGCGAGGCGCTGCGCGAGGGGCGCCGCGGACGCCGCGTTGTTCGCGAGCTTGCGCCGCGCGGCGCCGGCGCGCACGAGGCCGCGGAGGATCGGCGCGACCGCGTGGGCGCGGAGCGCGATGGGGTCGAACGGCGCCGCGACGAGCGCGGCGTCGACGTGCGCGAGCGCGGCGTCGAAGAGCGCGAGCCCGTCGTCGGTCGTGAGGGGACGGAGCCCACCGCGCGCCATGCGCTGGAGATCCGTGTCTCCGAGGTGCGCCGTGAGCCCGGTCCTCTCGGCCCAGTACCCCCAGTCGAGCGACACCGCGGGCAGGCCGCGCGACCGCCGCTGGTGCGCGAGCGCGTCGAGGAACGTGTTCGCCGCGGCGTAGTTCGCCTGCCCTGGGCTCCCGAGCACGCCCGAGAGCGACGCGAAGAGGACGAAGGCGGACAGATCGAGCGGGCGGGTGAGCTCGTCGAGGTGCGCGGCGGCGTCGACCTTCGCGCTCATGACGGAGCGCAGGCGCTCTGGGGTGAGCGAGGTGAGGACGCCGTCGTCGAGGGTCCCGGCGGCGTGGACGACGGCGGTGAGGGGGCGGTCGGCGGGGATGCCGGCGAGCAGGCGCTCGAGCGCCAGGCGATCGCCCGCGTCGCAGGCCACAATCGCGACCGAGGCGCCTGCGGCTTCGAGCTCGCGGCGGAGGTCGTCCGCGCCGGGCGCGGCCGGGCCTCGTCGCGAAGAGAGCACCAGGCTGCGCACGCCGTGCCGCTGGACGAGGTGGCGCGCCACCAGCGCGCCGAGGGTGCCGGTGCCTCCCGTGACGAGGACGGAGCCGCGCGGGTCGAGGGCGCGCGGGATGGTCAGCACCACCTTGCCCACGAGGCGGGCCTGGGCCAGGGCGCGGAAGGCCTGCGGCGCCCGGCGGAGGTCGCACGGGGTGATGGGCGGCACGCGCAGAACACCGCGCTCGAACAGGGCGACCAGCTCGGCGAGCATCGCCTGGATGCGCTCGGGGCCCGCCTCGGCGAGGTCGAACGCGCGGTACGCGACGCTCGGGTGCGACGCGGCCACGGCCAGAGGGTCGCGGACGTCGCTCTTGCCCATCTCGACGAAGCGCCCGTCGGGCGCGAGGGCGACCAGGCGCAGCGAGGCATCGACCAGCTCGCGGGCGAGCGAATCGAGCACCACGTCGACCCCGCGCCCGCCGCTGGTGCGGCGAAAGTGCGCTTCGAAGTCGGCCGAGCGCGAGGAGGCGATGTGGTCGTCGTCCAGGCCGAGGGCGCGGAGGGTGGCCCACTTGGGCGGGCTCGCGGTGGCGAAGACCTCTGCGCCGAGGTGGCGGGCGAGCTGGACGGCGGCGATGCCGACCCCGCCGGCGGCGGCATGAACCAGCACGCGCTCGCCGGGGCGGAGGCGGCCGAGATCGACCAGGCCGTAGTACGCGGTCAGAAAGACGACCGGGATGCTCGCCGCCTCGACGAACGACAGCCCCGCGGGGATGCGGCTCACCATGCGGTGATCGGCGAGCGCGATGGGCCCGAACGCCGCGCTGAGCAGGCCCATCACGCGGTCGCCTGGGGCGAGCTCCGTCACGCCCGGGCCGACCTCGAGGACGACGCCTGCCCCCTCGGCGCCGAGGGGCCCGGGGTCGCCGGGGTACATGCCGAGCGCGTCGAGCGCGTCGCGGAAATTGAGCCCCGCCGCCCGCACCGCGACGCGGATCTGCCCCTCGGCGAGCGGCCTCGTCGCCTCCTCGTACGGCACCAGCGCGAGGCTCTCGATCGTGCCCTTGGCCGCGACGTGGAGCCGGTACGCCCCCGCGCTCGGCGGCACGAGCGCGTCGTCGCCGCGCAGCCGACCCAGGCGCGGAACCAGGCGCCGCCCCTCGCGCAGCGCGAGCTGCGGCTCGCTCGCGTCGGCGGCGCGCGCGACCGCGGCGGCGACGAGCGCGGGGAGCGCGGGGAGCGAAGCGTCGTCGGCGTCGACGTCGACGAGGATCAACGCGCGATCCGGGTTCTCGACCTGCGCCGCGCGCACAAGGCCCCACACCGGCGCGTGGACGAGATCGAGCACGTCTTCGTCGGGCCGCGTGGCCACGGCGCGCTCGGTCAGCACCACGAGCGCGCACGACGCGAGGCGCTCTTCGGCGAGCCACGCCTGGAGCGCTGCGAGCGCGTCCGCCGCGGCGCCGTGCGTGGCCGCGAGGGCGCCGCTCGGCGCATCAGGGCGCGTCGTGCACGCGAGGACGGCGACCACCTCCGGAACCCCGCCGCCGCCGATTGCATCGATCCACGCGCCAGGGTCGCGGTGCCGCGTGACGTGAGCTCCGGCCGCCTCGAGCGCGCTCGCGAGGCGCGCGTCGCTCCCCAGGATCGCCCACGCCCGAGGCGCCGCGCCCTCCGGGCCGCTCGGCAGCTCGATCCAATCGACGCGGAGGAGCGCGTCGTGCACCGGCCCCGTTCGCGGCTTCGCCCCGCGCACGCGGGTAGCCGACGCGGGGCGCAGCGCGAGCGCGTCGACGCTCGCCACCTTCTGCCCGGCAGCGTCGGCGATCGCGAGCGCCACGGTGTCGCCGCCCTTACGCGCGATCCGCACGTGCAGCGTCGACGCGCCGACGGCGTGGAGCGACACGCCGCTCCACGAGAACGGCATCGCCACGTGCGCCTTCTCGCCGCCGTCCAGAACCTCTGCGGCGAGCGCGTGGAGCGCGGCGTCGAGCGCGGCGGGGTGTAGCCCGAACCGGGCGGCGTCGCGCGCCGTCGCCTCCGGGAGCACGACCTCGGCGAAGAGCTCGTCGCCGCGCTTCCACACCGCGCGGAGCCCCTGGAAATCCGTGCCGTACGCGAGCCCGGCGCGCGCGAGGCGATCGTAGAGCCCGGACGTCGCGAGCGGCGTGGCGTCTCCGGGCGGAAACGCGCCGACGTCGAGCGACGCGCCCGCGGCGCGCGGCCCGAGCGCGCCCGTCGCGTGCCGCGTCCACGCCGCGTCGTCGCCCGCGTCGTCCGGCCGCGCGTGCACGGTGAGCGATCGCCGCCCGTCGTCGTCGGTGGCCCCGAGCGCCATCTGCACGACCACGCCGCCGGTCGCGGGGAGCGCGAGGGGGGCTTCGAGGGTGAGCTCGTCGACGGCATCGAGGCCGACGCGGTGTGCGGCCGCGAGCGCGAGGTCGAGGAAGGCGGTGCCTGGGAGGATGGGTTCGCCGAAGACCGCGTGCCCCGCCAGCCACGGGTGCTCGGCCAGCGAGAGGCGTCCGGTGAACAGGTACCCGTCGGAGCCCGCCAGCGCGACCGAGGCCTTGAGCAGCGGATGCTCGGCGGATGCGAGCCCGGCGGCGGCGACGTCGGCGCGGGCGCGAGGGGCATCGAGCCAGAAGCGCTCGCGCTGGAACGCGTACGTGGGCAGCGGGACGCGGCGGGGTCGATGGGCGTCGAACAGGGCGCTCCACACCACGCGGTGCCCCCGCGCGTGCAGCTCGGCGAGCGAGAGCAGAAAGCGCGCGCGGTGCCCTTCGTCGCGCCGGAGCGTGGGCACGACGGCGGCCGAAAGGCCGGCGTCGTCGATGGTCTCGCGCACGGCGAGGGAGAGCACGGGGTGTGGGCTGACCTCGACGAAGAAGCGGTGCTGGTCGGCGAGCAGAGCGCGCGTGGCGTCTTCGAAGCGGACGGTCTGGCGTAGGTTTCGGTACCAGTGCGCCGCGTCGAGCGCCTGGCCATCGAGCTTCTCGCCGGTGACGGCGGAGTAGATGGGCAGGGCGCTGGCGCGCGGGCTGATGCCGTGCAGGTCGCCGAGCAGCTCCTGCTCGATGGCGGCCACGTGCTCGGAGTGCGAGGCGTAGTCGACGCGCACCTTGCGGGCGAAGATCTGGGCGGCGGAGAGGGTGCCGACGAGCGCGTCCACGGCGGCGACGTCTCCGGCGACGAGCGTGGTGCGCGGGCTGTTGATGGCGGCGATGCCGACGCGGCCGTCGAGCCCATCCAGGTGGCGGTCGAGCTCGCTGGCGGGCAGCTCGATGGCCGCCATGGCCCCGCGTCCGGCGAGCCTGGTGATGGCGCGGGCGCGGAGCGCCACGACCTTGGCGGCGTCTTCGAGCGAGAGCGCGCCCGCGACGTACGCGGCGGCGATCTCGCCCTGGCTGTGTCCGACAACGGCGTCGGGCTCGACGCCCATCGCGCGCCACATGGCGGCGAGGGCCACCATGACCGCGAACAGCACGGGCTGGACCACGTCGACGCGGTCGAGGGATGCGTCGCCGTCGCGACCGTGGCGCAGGACGGTGAGCAGCGACCAGTCGACGTGCGGGGCGAGGGCGCCCTCGCAGGCGAGGAGCTGATCGCGGAAGACGGGCTCGGAGTCGAGCAGGGCGGAGGCCATCTCGGGCCACTGCGAGCCCTGTCCGGGGAAGACGAAGGCGAGCTTCCCGGGTGAAACCGTGGAGGCAGCGACGGTCTCGGGCGCGGGCTCTCCACGCGCGAGGGCGTCGAGCCCGCGAAGCAGCCCGTCGCGCTCGGACGCGACGACGGCGGCGCGCTCGTCGAAATGCGACCGCGTGGTCGCAAGGGAAAACGCCAGGTCGGCGAGGGCGAGCTCGCCGCTCGCGGCGACGTGGGCGTGGAGGCGTCTGGCCTGCGTCTGGAGCGCCGCCTTCGTCTTCGCCGACAGCACGAACGGCAGCTCGCGCCCGGCAGACGCCTCCGCCGTCGCCGCGCTCGCGGACGCGTCCGCGTCGCCCGGCGCCTCCTCGATGATGACGTGCGCGTTCGTGCCCGAGAGCCCGAATGCGGAGACTCCTGCGCGTCGTGGAGTGTCCTCCGCCCGCCGCAGCCACGGGCACGCGCCGTCGATGACGCGCACGGGTAGCTCGTCCCACGCCAGGTGCGGGTTCAACGGGCTCGTGTGCAGCGTCGCGGGCAGCGCGCCGTTGCGAAGCGCCGCGACCACCTTCGCGACACCCGCGAGCCCGGCCGCCGCCTCCAGGTGGCCGATGTTCGTCTTGATCGCCCCGACGAGGAGCGGGCGATCTGCCGGGCGCCCCTCGCCGTAGACGGCGGCGAGCGCGTTCACCTCGATCGGGTCGCCGAGAGCCGTGCCGGTGCCGTGGCACTCGACGACGTCGATCTCCGCGGGGGCGAGGCCGGCGTCGTCCAGCGCGCCGCGCAGGACCTTTTGCTGCGCCGTCCCGTTTGGGACAGTGATCCCGCTCGACGCGCCGTCGTGGTTCATCGCCGAGCCGCGGACGACCGCGAGCACCGACCGGCCGTTCGCGCGCGCGTCGCTGAGGCGCTCGAGCGCGAGGACGACGACGCCCTCTCCGCGGCCGAACCCGTCGGCGTTCGCGGAGAACGTCTTCGATCGCCCGTCGGGCGCGAGGGCGCGCGTGCGCGAGAGCAGGACGAACGCCTCCGGCGACGCCATCACCTGCGCGCCCGCCGCGAGCGCGAGGTCGCACTCGCCCTGGCGCAGCGACTGGCACGCGAGGTGGAGCGCGACGAGCGACGAAGAGCACGCCGTGTCGACCGACAGCGCCGGCCCCTCGAGCCCGAGGGTGAACGCGAGCCGCCCCGCCGCGAACGCGGACGCGGTCCCCATCGCCGCGTACGCGTCGTCTTCGTCGGAGTCGCGTTGCAGGAGCGCGTAGTCGCTCGCTCCGGCGCCGACGAAGACGCCCGTCTTCGAGCCCTTCAGCGACGCGGGGACGACCCCCGCCTCCTCGAGGGCTTGCCACGCGGCCTCGAGCAGGAGGCGGTGCTGCGGATCGACGTGCTTCGCCTCGCGCGGGCTGATGCCGAAGAAGGCGGCGTCGAAGAGGTCGACGCGGTCGAGGAGCGCCGCGCTCCGCACGTAGCTCTTTCCCTTCGCGTCCGGATCTGGGTCGTACGCGGCGCCCGCGTCCCAGCGGCTCGCGGGGATCGGGCCGACCGCATCGACGCCGCGCTCGAGCAGGTCCCAGAGCCCCGCGAGATCGCCGGTGCCGCCCGGCAAGCGGAGGCTGAGGCCGACGATCGCGACCGGCTCGCCGTCGTGGCGCGTCCGCGCGACGAGCGCCGCGTCCACGTCTCCGCGCTCGCCGAGCGTGCGCGCGAGCGCGTCGCGCAAGAACGTCGCGACGCGCTCGGGCGACGGCTGATCGAACATGATGGTCGACGGCAGGCGGATGCCCGTCGCCTTTTGCAGGCGCAGGCGAAGCTCGACCGCCATGAGCGAGTCGAGGCCGAGATCGAAGAACCCCTTGTGCGCGTCGACGCGCGATGCGTCCGCGTGTCCGAGCACGGCCGCGGTCTCGCCGAGCACGAGGCCGACGAGGTGGCGGAGGCGATCGTCGTCGCTCTGCGCGCGGAGCGCCGTGAGCAGCGCGCTCTCGTCCGGGCGCGCCGGGTTCGCGGCGAGCGCGCCCTGCGCGCGCTTCGCCTCGGGGAGCTCGGAGACGAACGGGCGCTCGCGGACGGAGGCGAACGACGGCGCGAAGCGCGCCCAGTCGATGTCGGCGATCGTCACGACGTCGTCGTCGTGGTCGAGCGCGTGCGCGAGCGCCGCGGTGGCGACCTCGGGCCGCATCGGCGAGAGGCCCGAGCGCCGGAGGTCCGACGCGACCGCGTCTTCGAGCATCCCGCCGCCTGCCCACGCGCCCCACGCGATCGACGTCGCCGTGACGCCGCGTGCGCGCCGCGCCTCCGCGAGCGCGTCGAGGTACGCGTTCGCCGCGGCGTAGCTGCCTTGCCCGGCGCTGCCGAAGACGCCCGACGCCGACGAGAACAGGACGAACGCGTCGAGATCGCGCGACCGCGTGAGCTCGTCGAGGTGGCGCGCGGCGAGCGCCTTCGCGCGGAAGACCGCGTCGAGCCGCTCCGGCGTCAGCGCGTCGAGCACGCCGTCGTCGAGCACGCCCGCGGCGTGCACGACCGTCGAGAGCGGCGCGTCCGCCGGCATCGCCGCGAAGAGCTCCTCGAGCGCCGCTCGATCGCCGACGTCGCACG
This sequence comes from Sorangium sp. So ce834, assembly GCF_051521425.1. Taxonomy (NCBI): domain Bacteria; kingdom Pseudomonadati; phylum Myxococcota; order Polyangiales; family Polyangiaceae; genus Sorangium; species Sorangium sp. So ce834. The sequence goes on along the minus strand of NZ_CP150351.1, from coordinate 12,640,681 downwards.
CGGCGATCGTCACGCGCGCACCGAGCGCGGTGAGCTCGTCGTGGAGCGCGCGCGCGGAGGGCGCGTCGGGCCCTCGCCGGCTCGTGAGGACGAGGTGCTTCGCGCCCCGCTGCGCGAAGAGCCGCGCGACGTGTGCTCCGAGCGCCCCCGTGCCTCCCGTGACAAGGACGGTGCCTCGAGGCGCGCGCGGCCGCGGCGCCTCGCCGAGGGGAGCGCGCACGAGGCGTCGCGCGAAGAGCCCCTCCGGGCGCAGGGCGAGCTCGTCCTCGCCCGCGAGCGCGCCGCCGAGCGCGGCGACGAGGTGGTCGATCGCCGCTGCGTCCAGCGCTCCGGACGCGCCGAGGCTCGACGCGAGGTCGACCGCCCCGCCGAGGCGCTCCGGGTGCTCGAGCGACACCACGCGCGCGAGCCCCCACGTCGCCGCCTGCGCCGGGCTCACGATCGCGTCGGCCCGGGAGACGGAGACCGCGCCGCGCGAGAAGAGCCACACGCGCGCGTCGAGCGCCGAGTCGCCGAGCGCCTGCACGAGCGTGAGCGTGCGCGCGAGCCCCGCGGGCACCGCCGGCTGCGACGTCGAGGGCCCGTCGTCGAGCCCCACGAACGAGAGCACGCCGCGGAGCGCCCCGCGCCCTGCGACGGCCTCCCGCAGGCGCGCCGCGAGCTCCGCGCGCGCGCACGCGTCGGCCCCCAGGCCCAACGTGACGACGTCGCCGCCGCGCCCCTCGAGCGCGCGCACGACGCTCTCGACGACGCCGTCGTACGCGCCCGCCGCGCGGACGACGAGCCACGTCCCGGAGGCATCGCCGCGCGACGTGGCCGCGATCGGCCTCCACGCGACGCGGTAGCGCCACGTGTCGACGAGGCCGAGCACCTGTCCCTTTCGCCGCCACGCGGAGAGCGCCGGGAGCAGCGTGGAGAGCGCCGCACGCTCCTCCCCCTCGGACGCGACGCCGAGCGCGTCGCGCAGCATGTCGACGTTGCTCTCCTCGATCGCGCGCCAGAAGCGCGCCTCGGCCGGCGCGGGCTGCGCAGCCTCGCGGGGCTCGGGCGGGGCGTCGTCGACCCAGAAGCGCTCGCGCTGGAACGCGTACGTCGGTAGCGGCACGCGGCGCGCGCCGACGGGCGCGAAGAACGCCCTCCAGTCGACCCGGTGACCGCGCGCGTGGAGCGCGCCGAGCGCCGTGACGAGCGCGTCTCCGTCGTCTCGATCGGCGCGGAGCGTGGGCACGAAGAGCGCGCGGCTCGGCGCGTCGGCCTCGAGCGCGCTCTGCCCGAGCGCCGAGAGGACGCCGTGCGGCCCGAGCTCGAGGAACGTGGAGACCCGCTCGGTGTGCAGGGTTCCCAGGCCGTCGGCGAAGCGGACGGCGCTCCGCGCGTGTCGGACCCAGTAGTCGGCCGAGCAGAGCTCCCCGTCGCCAGCGCGCTGGCCGGTCACGTTCAACACGATCGGGATCCGCGGCGGGTGGAACGTGAGCCCCTCGGCGACGCGGCGGAAGGCGTCGAGCATCCCGTCCATGTGGTGCGAGTGGAACGCGTGGCTCACGCGGAGGCGCGACGTCTTGCGCCCGAGCGCTTCGAAGCGGGCGGCGACGTCGAGGACGGCGTCTCGGTCACCCGCGACCACCGTCGACGACGGACCGTTGATCGCAGCGATCGTCGCGCGCGCCCCGCCTTCTCCGCGCGCGGCGATCACCGCCGCGACCTCGCCCTCGGAGGCGGCGATCGCGACCATCGCCGCGTCGCGCGCGGGCAAGGCTTGCATGAGGCGCGCGCGCGCCGACACGAGGGTGCACGCATCTTCGAGCGAGAGCACGCCCGCGACGTGCGCGGCGGTGATCTCGCCGACGGAGTGGCCCAGGAGCGCGTCGGGCGCGACGCCCCACGCCTCGACGAGCCGGAAGAGCGCAACCTCGAGCGCGAAGAGCGCGGTCTGCGTGAAGACGGTCTCGTCGAGGAGCCTCGCGAGCTCCGAGCCCTTCGGCGCGAAGAGGACCTCGCGGAGCGGGCGATCGAGATCGCGATCGAGGTGTGCGCAGACTGCATCGAGCGCGTCTCGGAACACCGGGAACGCCTGGTAGAGCCCGTGTCCCATCGCCGCGCGCTGCCCGCCTTGCCCCGTGAACAGGATGGCGAGCCTCCCCTTCGGCGCGTCCCCGCCCACGAGCGTGCCCGGTGGCGGGCTCGCGTTCGCCCCTCGCGCAAGGCCATCGAGCGCCGTGAGGACCGCCTCGCGGTCGTGCGCGACGACGACCGCGCGATGCTCGAAGTGCGAGCGCGTCGTCGCGAGCGACGCGGCGATGTCGGCGAGCGCGAGCTCGGGGCGCGCGGCGAGGTGCGCGTGGAGCCTCGCCGCCTGCCCGCGGAGCGCGCCCTCCGTCTTCGCCGAGATCACGACGGGGAGCGGCGACGCGTGGGCGCACGCGCGCTCGGCCTCGGGCGCCGTCGCGCCTTCGGGCGCCGGCGCTTCCTCGACGATGACGTGCGCGTTCGTGCCCGAGAAGCCGAACGCTGAGACCCCGGCGCGCCGTGGCGCTCCGTCGGCGCGGCGGTCCCAGCGCTGCGCCGCATCGACGACGCGAAGCGGGAGCGTCTCCCACGCGACGTGCGGGTTCGGCGGGTGCGTGTGGAGCGTCGGCGGGAGCGTTGCGCGTCGCAGCGCAGCGACGACCTTCGCGACGCCAGCGAGCCCGGCGGCGGCCTCGAGGTGGCCGATGTTCGTCTTCACGGCGCCGAGGAGGAGCGGACGCTCGGCGGGGCGATCCTCGCCGTACACGGCCGCGACCGCGTGGACCTCGACGGGGTCCCCGAGCGACGTGCCCGTGCCGTGGCACTCGACGACGTCGACGTCGGTCGGAGCGAGCCCGGCGTCTTCGAGAGCCGCGCGGAGGACCTTCTGCTGCGAGCTGCCGTTGGGCGCGGTGATTCCGCTCGACGTGCCGTCGTGGTTGATCGCGCTGCCACGGATCACGGCGAGGACCGGGTGCCCGTTCGCGCGCGCGTCACGGAGGCGCTCGAGCGCGAGGACGACGACGCCCTCGCCGCGCCCGTAGCCGTCGGCGCTCGCGGAGAACGTCTTCGAGCGGCCGTCGGGCGCGAGCGCGCGCGTGCGCGAGATGAGCACGAACGGCTCGGGCGACGCCATCACCTGCACGCCGGCGGCGAGGGCGAGGTCGCACTCGTCGCGCCGCAGCGACTGGCAGGCGAGGTGGAGCGCGACGAGCGACGACGAGCACGCCGTGTCGACCGAGAGCGCAGGCCCCTGCACGCCGAGCGTGAACGCCAGCCGGCCCGCCGCGAAGGACGTCGACGTGCCCATCGTCGCGTACGCGTCGGCCTTCTCCGCGTCGCCCCGCAGCGTCGCGTACTCGCTCACGCCCGCGCCGACGAAGACGCCCGTCTTCGTGTCCTTCAGCGAAGCGGGGACGATCCCCGCCTCCTCGAGGGCTTGCCACGCGGTCTCGAGCAAGAGGCGGTGCTGCGGATCGACGTGCTTCGCCTCGCGCGGGCTGATGCCGAAGAAGGCGGCGTCGAAGAGGTCGACGCGGTCGAGGAGCGCCGCGCTTCGCACGTAGCTCTTGCCGATGGCGTTCGGGTCGGGGTCGTAGATCGCGTCCGCGTCCCAGCGGCTCGCAGGGATCGGCGCCACAGCGTCGACGCCGCGCTCGAGGAAGCTCCCGAGGCTCTCGGGATCGACCGCGCCGCCGGGGAGGCGGAGCCCGAGGCCGACGATGGCGATCGGCTCGCGTTGCTTGCCCTCGATGTCCGAAAGCCGCCGGCGAGCTTGGCGGAGCGACGTGGTGAGCCCCTCGAGATACGCACGCAGATTCTTCTCGCCGGTCATCGATGGTCCCATCGAATGTCGGGCTCGACCGGAGCCCGCGGAGCCGTGAGCCACGGGGCCCACGCCGAAAAAGAGGCCAACACGCGCCGCGCGAACGCGAAGCGCGCGCGAGCGACAAGGTCGCGAAGTCGCCGCGGCTCGCGCGAGCGGTCCCGGTGATCCAGTAGCGGCGAAGGAAGCAAATGGTGTCGCGCGGCCCGTGCGGGGCGGGGGCCCAGCCCCCACACCCCGCCGCGCGCGCAGGCCCCTGGCCCGTGACCCCTCGCCTGGCGCGGCCTGTTCACCTCCTTGCCCATCCGATGCCGTTGCAGCGCGAGAGCGCCCTCCACCGCGGCGGCCTCCTCGCGCTCTGCGCTGGCGCGCCTCAGATCAAGGCCGCGCGAGGTTCTCCGTCGAGCTCGCGCTCGATCACCGCGAGCAGCTCGTCGTCGCTGATCGCGCCGAGATCTTCGGCCTCGACCTCGTCCGTCCCGGCCTCGGCGCTCGTCCAGCGCGACACGAGCCCGCGCAGGCGCGCGCCCACCGCGGCGCGCCGCGGGTCGTCTCGGGTGATCGCCGCCAGGCGCCACGCGAGCGTGTCGAGCGCGGCGAAGACCGCGTCCTCGGCTCCTCCGTCGCGCGCGAGCTCCGCGTCGAGGTGCCGCGCGAGCGCGTCCGGGGTCGGGTGGTCGAATGCGAGCGTCGCAGGGAGCTTGACGCCGGTGCGCGCGTGGAGCCGCCGGACGAGCTCGACGGCGACGAGCGAGTCGAGGCCGAGATCGAAGAAGCCCTTGTGAGGATCGATCGCCGACGCGTCGGCGTGCCCGAGGACGGCGGCGGTCTCGGCGACGACGAGCGCGACGAGGCGGTGCGCGCGCTCGGCGTCCGAGAGAAGCCTCAGCGCGTCGCGGAGCGCCCTGTCTTCGCCTGCGGCCCGTGCGCCGGCGGGTTCGGACGTGGGCTCCAGCGCGTCGCGCGCGTCGGGCAGATCGAAGAGGAGCGGGCGCGACCTCGCGGAGGCGAACGCGGGGGCGAAGCGCGCCCAGTCGATGTCGGCGACGGTGATGGTGGTCTCGTCGTGATCGAGGGCCCCCGCGAGCGCGACGACCGCGAGCGCTGGGGCCATCGGCGCGAGGCCGCGCCGCCGGAGGTGCTCCTCGGCGTCGGCGTGATCGGCGAGCATCCCGCCGCCCGCCCAGGCGCCCCACGCGATCGACGTCGCCGTGAGACCGGCGGCGCGGCGCACCTCGGCGAGCGCGTCGAGGAACGCGTTGCCGGCGGCGTACGCGCCTTGCTGCCCGCTGCCCCAGACGCCCGCGCCGGAGGCGAAGAGGACGAAGGCGTCGAGCTCGCGGTCCCCGAGCAGCTCGTGCAGGTGGAGCGCGCCGAGGACCTTTGCGGCGATGACCGCGCGGACGCCGTCCATATCGGTGGACGCGAGGGCCGCCTGCGCGACGACGCCGCCCGCGTGGACGACGGCGCGGACGGGGTCGCCTTGCGCGTCGAGGCGGGCGAGCAGAGCTGCGACCGAGGCGCGATCGGCGACGTCGCAGGCGGCGAGCGTCACGCGCGCGCCGAGCGCCTCGAGCTCGGCGCGGAGCGCGCCGGCGCCCGGGGCGTCTTCGCCCCGGCGGCTCACGAGGACGAGGTGCTCTGCGCCGCGCCCGACGAGGAAGCGCGCGACGTGCGCGCCGAGGGCGCCGGTTCCGCCGGTGACGAGGGCGGTGCCGCGCGCCGTGTAGGTGCGCGCGGGCGGAGTGTCGCCGAGGGGCGCACGGACGAGCCTCCGCGCGAAGATGCCTGTCGGGCGGACCGCGAGCTGGTCCTCGCCGTCGCGGGACGCGAGGAACGGCGCGAGGCGGTCGAGCGCGGTCGCGTCGACGCCGCTGGCGAGGTCGACGAGCCCGCCCCAGCGCTCGGGGTGCTCGAGCCCCACGACGCGGCCGAGGCCCCAGATCATCGCGTCCGTCGCGCGTCCGAGCAGGTCCGCGCGCCCCGTCGAGACCGCGCCGCGCGTGACGAGCCACAGAGGCGCAGCGACGCCGACGTCGCCCAAGGCCTGCACGAGGCCGAGGGTGAGCGCGAGCCCCGCGGGCAGCGACGCGTCCCGCCAGCGCGTCCCGTCGTCGAGCGCGGCGAGGGACAGCACGCCGCGGACCGCGCCGGCATCCCCGATCGCCTCGCGGATGCGCGCGGCGGTGCGCTCGCGCCTCGCGTCATCGCCGCCGAGGCGCAGGTGAACAACCTCGGCGCCGCGCGCTTCAAGGAGGCGCGCGAGGCTCGCCGCGACGTCTTCTGCCACGCCGGCGCGCGCCACGATGAGCCACCGCCCGGCGACGTCGCCGGCGGGCGGCGCTTCGAGCGTCCTCCAGACGACGCGGTAGCGCCACGCGTCCACCGTACCCTGCTCGTGACGCTCGCGCCGCCACGCCGCGAGCGCCGGGAGCAGCGCCGCGAGCGATGCCCGACCCTCACCGTCGACGCGGAGCGCCGCCGCGAGCGCCTCGACGTCGCGCTGCTCGACCGCCTGCCAGAAGCGTGTCTCTTCGGAGGTGACGGGGGCAGCGGCGGAGGCGCGCGCAGCGTCGAGCCAGAAGCGCTCGCGCTGAAAGGCGTACGTCGGCAGCCGGACGCGACGCGGCCGGAACGGCGCGAAGAACGCCGCCCAGTCGACGCGTTGCCCGCGGACGAAGAGCGCGGCGAGCGCGTTCGCGATGGCGTCGACGTCGGGGCGGTCGGCGCGGAGCGACGGGACGAACGCGTGCTCGTCGCCGGCATCGGCCGCGCGCGCGCTTTGCCCGAGCGCGGAGAGGACGCCGTGCGGGCCGACCTCGAGGAACGTGGAAACCCCCATGCTCCGGAGAGCTCCCAGCCCATCGGCGAAGCGCACCGCGTCTCGCGCGTGGCGGACCCAGTAGCTCGGCGAGCAGATATCCTCGTCGCGCGCGCGCTCTCCTGTCACGTTCGAGACGATCGGGATGCGCGGCGGGTGGAAGCGGAGCCCTTCGGCGACGCGGCGGAACGCGTCGAGCATCGGATCCATGTGGTGCGAGTGGAACGCGTGGCTCACGCGGAGGCGCGTCGTCTTGCGCCCGAGCGCCTCGAAGCGCGCCGTCACGGCGAGCACCGCGCGGGCGTCGCCCGAGAGGACGACGGACGCCGGCGCGTTGATCGCGGCGATCGCGACGCCGCCCGGGCCCGCGGCGATCTCGGCGCGCGCTTCGTCCTCGGACGCGTGCACGGTGACCATCGCGGCGTCGCGCGCCGGCAGGTCTTGCATGAGGCGCGCGCGCGCGGCGACGAGCGCGCACGCGTCCTCGAGCGACAGGACGCCGGCGACGTGCGCCGCGACGAGCTCGCCGACGGAGTGGCCGAGGAGCGCGTGGGGCGTGATCCCCCACGCCTCGAGAAGGCGGAAGAGCGCCACCTCGACGGCGAAGAGCGCCGTCTGCGTGTAGAGGGTCTCGTCGAGCAGCCGGGCGAGCTCCGTCTCTCGCGGCGCGAAGACGACGTCGCGGACCCGCCGTTCGAGGGCGCGATCGAGGTGGCTGCAGGCTGCGTCGAATGCGTCGCGGAACGCGGGGAACGCGGCGTAGAGGCCGCGGCCCATCTCGGCGCGCTGGCTTCCTTGCCCCGTGAAGAGGACGGCGAGCTTCCCGCCGAGCGCGCCGCGACCCAGGGCGGCGCCGGGGGTCGAGCGCCCGTGCGCGAGCGCGTCGAGCGCGCCGAGGAGCGTCGCGCGGTCGTGCGCGACGAAAGCCGCTCGATGGTCGAGCTGCGCGCGCGTCGTGGCGAGCGAGAACGCGAGGTCGACGAGCGGGACGTCGGGCGCGGCCGCCAGGTGCGCGTAGAGCTTGGCCGCTTGCCCGCGGAGCGCCGCGTCGCTCTTCGCGGACAGCACGAAGGGGAGCGCGCCGGGGGCGCGCGGCGCCGGCTCGACCGCCGCGGCGGCGGACGCCGCGGGCGCGGGCGCCTCTTCGACGATGACGTGCGCGTTGGTGCCCGAGATGCCGAACGACGAGACCGCCGCGCGGCGCGGTCGCTCGCCGCGAGGCCACGGGGCGGCATCCGTCAGCAGGCGGACGGCCCCCGCGGACCAATCGACGTGCGGCGAGGGCGCGCTCACGTGGAGCGTCTTCGGCAGGAGCCCGTGCTCGAGCGCGAGCACCATCTTGAGGATCCCGGCGATCCCTGCCGCCGCCTGCGTGTGTCCGATGTTCGACTTGAGGCTCCCGAGCCACACCGGGCCGCCCTCCGCGCGGGCCTTGCCGTACGTCGCGAGGAGCGCCTGCGCCTCGATCGGGTCGCCGAGGCTCGTCCCCGTCCCGTGCGCCTCGACGGCGTCGATCTCGTGCGCCGAGACGCGCGCGCTCGCGAGCGCCGACCGGATGACGCGCTCTTGCGCGAGGCCGTTCGGCGCGGTGAGCCCTTGGCTCTTCCCGTCCTGGTTGATCGCCGACCCGCGCAGGACGGCCAAGATCGGGCGCCCGTTCTTCTGCGCGTCGGAGAGGCGCTCGAGGAGCACCATGCCCGCGCCCTCCGCCCAGCCAGCGCCGTTCGCGTCGGCCGAGAACGATCTGCAGCGGCCGTCGGGAGAGCCCGCGTGCTGCGGCCCGAACTCATGGAAGAGCCCGGGCGTCGCCATCACGGTGACGCCGCCGGCGAGCGCGAGCGCGCACTCGCCCTGACGCAAGGCGTGGCAGGCGAGGTGCACGGCGACGAGCGACGAGCTGCACGCCGTGTCGATGCTGATCGCGGGGCCTTCGAGGCCGAGCACGTACGCGATCCGGCCGGACGCGACGCTCGGCGCGGTGCCCGTCACGACGTAGCCGTCGCGATCGTCGGGCGCGTGGAGGTGCTGCGCGGCGTAGCTGTTGTACATCACGCCGGCGAAGACGCCGGTCTGCGTGCCGTGGAGGGTCGTCGGGTCGATCCCCGCGCGCTCGATGGCTTCCCACGCGATCTCGAGGAGCACGCGCTGCTGCGGATCGAGCGCCAGCGTCTCGCGCGGGCTCAGCCCGAAGAAGCTCGCGTCGAACCTGTCGGCGTCGCGGAGGAACCCGCCTCCGCGCGCGCACGCGTTCCCGGCTCGCGCGCGCGCGTGGAGCGCGCCGAGATCCCAGCCGCGGTCGTCCGGGAACGGGGAGATCGCGTCGTGCCCCCCCTCGAGGAGCCGCCAGAGATCTTCGGGCGTCGCGACGCCGCCCGGGAAGCGGCAGCTCATCGCGACGATCGCGATCGGCTCGTGCGCCTTCTCGGTCGCGAGCGCGAGGCTCTGACGGCGCTGGTTCAGCTCGACGATCGCTTGCTCGAGGCGCTTCCGGAGCTCGGCTTCCATGGTGGTCATGAGGCGGTCCCTGCGTTGGTCGTGAACTCTCGGTCGAACATGCTCAGGAGCTCGTCGTCGCTCGCCGCGCGCACGCGGTCCGCGAGGTCGCCGGCCGCCGCGGCGTCGCGCTCGCGGTCCCACGTCGAGAGGAGCGCTTGGAGGCGCGCCGTGAGGCGATCGCGGATCGCCGCATTCGCGTGGGCCGCGGAGAGCGCGTCTTCGAGGCGATCGATCTCGTCGCCCGCGGCGGGCGGCGGAGCCTTCGCGTGCGCGGCGATCTCGGCGAGGAGGACGCGCACGAGCGCGGCGGGCGTCGGGTGGTTGAAGAGGAGGGTCGCGGGGAGCGTCCGCTGCGAGGCGGCGGCGAGCCTCCTTCGGAGCTCGAGGGCCATGAGCGAGTCGAGCCCGATTTCACGGAGCGGACGGTCCATGTCGAGCTCGCTCGGCGTGCGGTAGCCGAGGACGGCGGCGATCTCGCCGCGCACCACGTCGGCGACTGCACGTTCGCGCTCGGCCTCGGAGAGGCCGGCGATCCGCTCCGGCGCGAGCGCGGCCTGCGCCGCCCCCGCGCCGCCGGAGCGACGCGCGGCCCTCGGGCGCGCGAGCCCGCGGAGGAGCGGCGACAGCGCGTCCGTCCCGTCGGCGATCGCCGCGAAGCGCGCGGGGACGAGCGAGGCGTCCGGGTGCGAGAGCGCGACGTCGAAGAGGGCGAGCCCGTCCTCCGCCGAGAGCGCGCGGAGACCGCCACGTCCCATGCGCGCGCGCAGCGCTGGGCCCACGCGCGCGCTCATCCCGGTGCTCTGATCCCAGTAGCCCCAGGCGAGCGACGACGCGGGCAGGCCGAGCGCTCGCCGCCGCTGCGCGAGCGCGTCGAGGAACGTGTTCGCCGCCGCGTAGTTCGCCATCCCAGGGCCGCCGATCACGCCCGAGGCCGACGAGAACAGGACGAACGCCGCGAGATCGCGCTCGCGCGTGATCTCGTGGAGATGAAGCGCGCCGTCGACCTTCGCGCGGAATACGACCGCGAGCTCATCGCGCGTGAGGGCGCCGATGACACCGTCCGCGGTCGCGCCGGCGGCGTGGACGATCGCCGTGAGCGGGTGCTCGCGCGGAATCGACCCGACGAGCGCGTCGAGCGCGGGGCGGCTCGCGACGTCGCACGCGGCGATCGTCACGCGCGCGCCTCGGGCCTCGAGGTCGCGCCGGAGCGCCTCGGCGCCAGGGGCGTCCGGCCCCGTCCGCGAGGTGAGGAGCAGGTTCGTGATCCCGTGCCCTTCGACGAGGTGGCGCGCGACGAGCGCGCCGAGCGTGCCGGTTCCGCCCGTGACGAGCACCGTCCCGTTCGGGTCGAGCGCGCGCGGCGGGGGGGCGGCGGCCGTCGTGGCGCGCGCGAGGCGAGGGGCGAGCCTCCGTCCGCCGCGGAGCGCGAGCTGCGGCTCCGCCCCGTCGAGGGCCGTCGCGAGCGCGCGGTGCGACGCGCCTTCGCCGTCGGTGTCGACGACGAAGATCGCGCGGTCCGGGCGCTCGGCCTGCGCCGCGCGGACGAGCCCCCAGAGAGGCGCGTGCGCGAGGTCGCGGACGTCCTCGTCGGGGCGCGTGGCGATCGCGCGCGTCGTGAGCACGACGAGCGCGCACGGCGCCAAGCGCTCGTCGGCGAGCCACGCCTCGAGGAGCGCGAGCGCGCTCGCGGCGGCCTCGTGCGAGCGCGCCGCGGAGCCACCCGCGTCGGAGCTCGCGTACGGCGCGACGACGACGCTCGGCGGCGCGGCGCCGCGGGCGAGCGCGCCGGTCATCGAGGCCACGTCACGGTGCGCTTCGACGGCGATCCCCGCGCTCGCGAAGGCGCGCGCGAGCGCGTCGTCGCCGCCGAGGATCGCCCACGGGCCTGCGCCGCGCGCGCCCGTGGGGGAGGGCAGCTCGGTCCAGTCGACGCGGAAGAGCGCCTCGCGCGCGATCGCGTCGCGCCCCACGCCGACCGCGGCGCGGACCTGCTCTGGCGACGTCGCGCGCATCGCGAGCCCGTCGATCGACGCGACCGGCGCGCCCGCCGCGTCGGCGATCGCGATCGCGACGGTCTCGTCGTCGCGCCGCGTGAGGCGCACGCGAGCCGCGCTCGCGCCGACGGCGTGGAGCGTCACGCCGGACCACGCGAACGGCATCGCCACGCGCGCGGAGCCCGCGGGGATCTCGATCACGAGGGCCTGCAGCGCGGCGTCGAGCAGCGCGGGGTGGAGCCCGAAGCGATGCGCGTCGCCCTCCGCTTCTTCTGGCAGCGCGACCTCGGCGAAGACGTCGTCGCCGCCGCGGTACGCCGCGCGCAGCCCGCGAAACTCCCCGCCGTACACGATACCCGCATCCGTGATGCGGTCGTAGAAGCCGTCGGTCGTGATCGGGGTGGCGAGGGGAGGCGGCCACGCGCGCAGATCGAACGCGGCCTGCTCGGCCTTCGGCGCGAGGGTCCCGCTCGCGTGCCGCGTCCACGCGCCGTCGTGCGGCGCGCGCTCGTCTGGACCGGCGTCGGGCCGCGCATGAATCGTCATGCTCCGCCGCCCCGCTTCGTCGGGAGCGCCGATCGCGATCTGCACCGCGACGCCGCCCTTCGGAGGCAGCGCGAGCGGCGCTTCGAGCGTGAGCTCCTCGACGCGCTCGAGCCCGGCGCGATGGGCCGCCGCGATCGCAAGCTCGAGGAACGCGGTACCCGGCAAGACGCGCGCGCCGAAGACCTCGTGGCCCCCGAGCCAAGGCTGCTCCGCGAGCGCGAGGCGACCCGTGAAGAGGAACCCGTCCGCGTCGGCGAGGGCGACGCTGGCCCTGAGGAGCGGATGATCCGCGGGTGTGAGCCCGGCCGACGCGACGTCGGCGGCGCGCGCCACCGTCGGCTCGAGCCAGAAGCGCTCGCGCTGGAACGCGTACGTCGGCAGCGCGACGCGGCGGGCGCCGAGAGGCTCGAAGAACGCCTCCCAGGCGTGCTCGCGCCCGCGGGCGTGGAGCTCGGCGAGCGCGAGGAGGAGGCGCGCGCGATCACCTTCGTCGCGCCGGAGCGTGCCGACGACGGCGGCGCTCGCGCCGACCGCTTCGCTCGTCTCTCCGAGCGCGAGGCCGAGCACGGGGTGCGGGCTCACCTCGACGAAGAATCGGTGCTGGTCGGCGAGCAGCGCCCGCGTCGCGTCTTCGAAGCGCACCGTCTGCCGGAGGTTTCGGTACCAGTAGGCCGCGTCGAGCGCGGTCCCGTCGAGCTTCGCGCCCGTGACGGCGGAGTAGAGCGGCACGACGCACGCGCGTGGCGTGATCCCCGCGAGCTCGGTCGCGAGGTCGGCCTCGATGGCCTCGACGTGCGCGGAGTGCGACGCGTAGTCGACGCGCACCTTGCGCGCGAAGATCTGCGCGGCGCCGAGGTCGCCGACGAGCGCGTCGATCGCGTCGACGTCGCCGGCTACGAGCGTCGCGCGCGGGCTGTTGATCGCGGCGATCGAGACCCGTCCGTCGAAGGCGGCGAGGCGCGCTTCGAGCTCGTCGGCGCTCAGCTCGACCGCGGCCATCGCGCCGCGCCCGGCGATCTTGGTGATGGCGCGCGCGCGGAGGGCGACGACCTTCGCGGCGTCTTCGAGCGAGAGCGCGCCCGCGACGTACGCGGCGGCGATCTCGCCCTGGCTGTGTCCGACGACGGCGTCGGGCTCGACGCCCATGGCGCGCCACGACGCGGCGAGCGCGACCATGACGGCGAAGAGGACGGGCTGGACGACGTCGACCCGGTCGAGCGGCGCGGCGGTCTCGCCCCCGACGGCCTCTCCGCGGAGCACCGCGCCGAGGGACCACGCGACGTGCGGCGCGAGCGCGCGCTCGCACGCCTCGATCTGCTCGCGGAAGACCGCGTCGGTCTCGAGGAGGGACGCGGCCATCTCGGGCCACTGCGAGCCCTGGCCGGGGAAGACGAAGGCGACCTTTCCGCTGCAAGCTGCGTCGCCGGTTCGAGCATCCGGGGCCGGAGCGCCGCGCGCGAGCGCGTCGAGGGCCGTGAGCAGGGCGTCGCGGTCCTTCGCGACTATCGCGGCGCGGCGTTCGAAGTGCGAGCGCGTCGTCGCGAGAGACAGCGCGACGTCGGCGAGCGCGAGGTCGGGGGCGGCGGCGAGGTGCGCGCGAAGGCGATCCGCTTGCGCGCGCAGCGCGTCGTCGGTCTTCGCCGACAGAAGGAACAGCAGCGCCGAATCGCCCGCGCCGGCGTTGCCCTGCGCGTCCACCTCGGGCTCCGCGGGCGACGGCGCCTCTTCGAGTATCACGTGCGCGTTGGTTCCCGAGAGCCCGATCGCCGTGACACCGGCGCGGCGCGGGCGCCCGCGCGGCGGCCACGGGCGCGCCTTGTCGGCCACCTGGATCGGGATCGCGTCCCAGTCGATGTGCGGGTTCGGCGGGCTCGCGTGCGGCGTCGCCGGGACCACCCCGTGCGTCAGCGCGGCCACCATCTTCGCCACGCCGGCGAGCCCGGCCGCGAACTCGAGGTGCCCGAGGGTCGTCTTCAGCGCGCCGACGAGGAGCGGGCTCTCGGCCGGCCGCCCTTCGGCGTACACCGCCGCGAGCGCGTTCACCTCGATCGGATCGCCGAGCGACGTCCCCGTGCCGTGGCACTCGACGACGTCGACGTCCGCCGGCGTGAGCCGCGCGTCGGAGAGCGCGGCGCGGATCACCTTCTGCTGCGCCGTCCCGTTCGGCGTCGTGATCCCGCTCGACGCGCCGTCGTGGTTGACGGCGCTCCCGCGCACGACCGCGAGCACCGGATGCCGGCGCGCGCGCGCGTCGCTGAGGCGCTCGAGCGCGAGCACGACGGCGCCTTCGCCGCGGCCGTAGCCGTCGGCGTTCGCCGAGAACGTCTTCGAGCGGCCGTCGGGCGCGAGCGCGCGCGTCCGTGAGAGGAGCACGAACGGCTCGGCGTGCGCCATCACCTGGACCCCCGCGGCGAGCGCGAGATCGCACTCGCCGCGGCGCAGCGACTGGCACGAAAGGTGGAGCGCGACGAGCGACGACGAGCACGCGGTGTCGACAGAGAGCGCCGGCCCTTGGAGGCCGAGCGTGAAGGCGAGGCGCCCCGCGGCGAACGACGAGATCGTCCCCATGAAGTCGTACGCCTCGGCCTCCTCGAGGGCGCCGCGGAGCGCGGCGTAGTCGCTCGCGCCCGCTCCGACGAAGACGCCGGTCTGCGTGTCTCGCAGCGATCCCGGCACGATCCCCGCGGCCTCGAGCGCCTGCCACGCCGTCTCCAGCAAGATGCGGTGCTGAGGATCGATGTGCTTCGCCTCGCGCGGGCTGATGCCGAAGAAAGCCGCGTCGAAGAGATCGACGCGATCGAGGAGCGCTGCGCGCCGGACGTAGCTCTTTCCGGGCGCGTTCGGGTCGGGATCGTACGCCGCGTCCGCGTCCCAGCGCGCCGCGGGGATCGGGCCCACGGCGTCGCGCTCCTCTTCGAGGAACCGGAAGAGCCCGTCCGTGTCAGCCACGCCGCCGGGGAGGCGCAGGCCGATCCCGACGATCGCGATCGGCTCGTCGAGGGGCGCGCGCGCCCTCTCGGGCGCGCCGGCGTCGCGCTCGGGGCGCACCTCGCCGAGCGCGTGGGCCAGCGTGTCGCGCAAGAACATCGCGACGCGGCGGGGCGACGGGTGGTCGAACGTGACCGTCGCGGGGAGCGCTACGCCGGTCGCTCGTCGAAGGCGGCGGCGCAGCTCGACGGACATGAGCGAGTCGAGCCCGAGATCGAAGAAGCCGCGATGAGGCTCGATCCGCGAGGCGTCCGCGTGCCCGAGAACGGCGGCCGTCTCCGCGAGCACGAGCGCCACGAGGTGCGGGAGGCGATCGACCTCGTCGAGCGCGCGGAGGGCCGCAAGCAGCGGAGGCTCGCCGTGCGGCGCCGCCGCCGGCTCCGCGAGCGCGTCGAGGGCGCGACGGGCCTCGGCGATCTCACCGATGAGGGGACGCGGGCGCGCCGACGCGAACGACGGGGCGAAGCGCGCCCAGTCGATGTCCGCGACGGCGACGCTCGTCTCATCGTGCTCGAGGGCGCGCGCGAGCGCGGCGACGGCGAGCGGCGGCGCCATCGGCGAAAAGCCCATGCGGCGGAGGCGCGCGTCCGCCTCGGCGTTCTCCGCGAGCATGCCTCCGCCGGCCCAGGCGCCCCACGCGACGGACGTCGCCGCGAGCCCGCGCGCGCGCCGCTCTTCTGCGAGCGCGTCCAGGAACGCGTTCGCGGCCGCGTACGCGCCCTGCTGCCCGCCACCCCAGACGCCCGCGCCCGACGAGAACAGCACGAACGCGTCGAGCGCGCGATCGCCGAAGAGCTCGTCGAGGTGCCGAGCCCCCGCGGCCTTTCCGGCGACCGCGTCGGCGAGATCGGCGATGTCGGTCGCCGCGATCGCCGCCTGCGGGCCGACGCCGCCGGCGTGGAAGACGGCCGTCACGGGCCCCTCGGCCTCGACGTCGCGCACGAGCGCCGCGATCGCCTCACGGTCGGCGACGTCGCACGCAGCGATCGTCACGCGCGCGCCGCGCGCGGTGAGCTCGTCGCGCAGCGCCTCGGCTCCCGGGGCGGCGGCGCCGCGCCGGCTCGTGAGGACGACGTGCTCGGCGCCGTGCTCGGCGAGCCAGCGCGCGACGTGCGCGCCGATCGCGCCGGTGCCGCCCGTCACGAGGATGGCCCCACGCGGCGCGAGCTTGCGGATCGCCGGGGCCTCGCCGAGCGGCGCGCGCACGAGCCGCCGCGCGAAGAGACCAGCGGGACGGAGCGCGACCTGGTCCTCGTCGCCGCGCTGCGCGATCCACGCGACGAGGTGCGCGAGCCCCCTCGCGCCGAGCGCGCTCCCCGCGCCGAGCGCCTCTCCGACGTCGACAAGGCCGCCCCAGCGCTCGGGGTGCTCGAGGCCGACGACGCGCCCGAGGCCCCACGTCATCGCCTGCGCAGGACGCGTGAGCCGGTCGGCGCTCCCGATCGAGACGGCGCCGCGCGTGAACAGCCACAGCGGCGCGGTGATCCCTGCGTCGCCGAGCGCCTGCGCCAGGGCGAGCGTGAGCGCGAGCCCGGTCGGCACCGCCGCGTGCGTGGGCAGCGGCGTCTCGTCGAGCGCCGCGAACGACAGGACGCCTCGCACAGTGACGCCGTCGGCGATCGCCGCGCGCAGGCGCGTCGCGAGGCGACCGCGAGCGGCGTCGTCGTGCGCCACGTCGACGGTGACGACCGCCGCGCCGCGAGCGGCGAGCGCGACGGCCACGGCGCGGGCGAGCTCGCCTCCGGCCGCCGGCGTGAGCGCGAGCCACGTCCCTTCGACGCTGGCGTCTCGCGGCGCGCTCGTCGATTTCCACACGACGCGGTACCGCCACGCGTCGGCCGTGCTCTGGGCGTGTCGCCGCTGCCGCCACGTCGAGAGCGCCGGAGCGACGGCGGTGATCGCGGCGCGCGCCTCGTCTCCCTGGACGCCGAGCGTCTCGGCGAGCGCGTCGACGTCGCAGCGGTCGATCGCCTGCCAGAGCGCGTCGTCGGCGGCGCTCGCCGCCGAGCGTGTCGCGTCGCCGGGGCGCGCCTCGGGCGCATCGAGCCAGAAGCGCTCGCGCTGGAACGCGTAGGTCGGGAGCGCGACGGTGCGCGGCGCGAAGGGGGCGAAGAAGGCGCGCCAGTCGACGGCGAGGCCTCGCGTGTGGAGCTCGGCGAGCGAGAGGTTGAAGCGCGCGAGGTCTCCTTCGTCGCGCCGAAGGGACGCGCACGCGACCGCGTCGTGTCCCGAGGCGTCGATGGTGTCGCGCAGGGCGACGGTGAGCACGGGGTGAGGGCTGACCTCGACGAAGAAGCGGTGGCCGTCGTCGAGCAGGGCGCGCGTGGCGTGCTCGAAGCGGACGGTGTGGCGCAGGTTTCGGTACCAGTGGGCGGCGCCGAGGGCCTCGCCATCAAGCCTCTCGCCCGTCACCGCGGAGTAGAGCGGCACGGTCGCCGGGCGCGGCGCGATGCCGTCGAGCGCCTCCAGCAGCGTCCGCTCGATGGCCTCCACGTGGGCGGAGTGGGAGGCGTAGTCGACGCGGACCTTGCGGGCGAAGAGCTGCGCCCCGCTCAGGTCGGCGACGAGCTCGTCGATGGCGTCGGGGTCTCCGGAGACGAGGGCCGCGTGAGGGCTGTTGATCGCCGCTATCGCGAGGCGTCCGCCGAAGGGCGCAAGGCGCGCCTCGAGGTCGGCGGTGGTGAGCTCGACGGCGGCCATGGCGCCGCGTCCCGCGAGCTTCGTGATGGCGCGCGAGCGGAGCGCGACGACCCTGGCGGCGTCTGCGAGCGAGAGCGCGCCCGCGACGTACGCGGCCGCGATCTCGCCCTGGCTGTGGCCGACGACGGCGTCGGGCGTGACTCCGGCGGCGCGCCAGGTGGCGGCGAGGGCGACCATGACGGCGAACAGCACGGGCTGCACCACGTCGACGCGCTCGAGCATGGGCGCGGCGTGCGCTTCGTCGCCGCCGAGCACGGCGAGGAGCGACCAGTCGACGTGCGGCGCCAGGGCGCGCTCGCACGCCTCGATCTCGGCCCGAAAGGCGGGCGAGGAGGCGAGCAGAGCGCGCGCCATCGATGGCCACTGCGAGCCCTGGCCGGGGAAGACGAAGGCGACCTTGCCCGACGGGAGCGCCTCGCCCGCGACCGTTCCTGCCCCCGCGCGCCCCTCGGCGAGCGCCGCGAGCGCCGAGAGCAGCGCGGCGCGATCGTCTGCCACGACGGCGGCGCGACGCTCGAAATGCGACCGCGTGGTCGCGAGCGACGCCGCGACGTCGACGAGGGCGACGTCGGGATCGCGCGCGACGTGCGCGTGGAGGCGCGTTGCTTGCGCTCGCAGCGCGGCTTCGGTCTTCGCCGAGAGCAGGAAGGGCAGAGCGCCGGCATGGGGGCGCGCGTCCGGGGCCGGAGGCGCCTCATCCGCCGGTGCCTCTTCGAGGATGACGTGGGCGTTGGTGCCCGAGATGCCGAACGACGAGACGCCTGCGCGCCGAGGAGACCCGTTCGGCTCCCACGGCACCGAGTCGGTCAGGAGGCGCACCGTCCCCGGCGACCAGTCGACGTGCGGCGACGGGCTCGCGGCGTGCAGCGTCTTCGGCAGGAGACCGTGGCGCAGCGCGAGCACCATCTTGATGACGCCGCCGATCCCCGCGGCGGCCTGCGTGTGCCCGACGTTCGACTTGAGGCTTCCGAGCCAGAGCGGATGTTCCTTCGAGCGCGCCTGGCCGTACGTCGCGAGGAGCGCCTGCGCCTCGATCGGATCACCGAGCGTCGTGCCGGTGCCGTGCGCCTCGACGGCGTGTACGTCGCTCGCCGCGAGGCGCGCGCTCGCGAGCGCCGCGCGAATGACGCGCTCCTGCGCAGGGCCGTTCGGCGCGGTGAGCCCCTGGCTCTTGCCGTCCTGGTTGATCGCCGAGCCTCGGAGCACGGCGAGGACGGGGTGGCCGTTCTTGCGCGCGTCCGAGAGGCGCTCGAGGAGCAGCATCCCGGCGCCTTCCGCCCAGCCCGCGCCGTCCGCTCCGGCCGCGAATGATTTGCATCGCCCGTCGGGCGCGCCGGCGTGCTGCGTTCCGAGCTCGACGAAGACGTCTGGCGTCGCCATGATCGTGACGCCGCCGGCGAGCGCGAGAGAGCACTCGTCTTCGCGGAGGGCGCGCGCGGCGAGGTGGAGGGTGACGAGCGACGAGCTGCACGCCGTGTCGACGCTGATCGCCGGCCCGCCGAGGCCGAGCGTGTACGCGATCCGCCCGGACGCGACGCTGGCGACCCGCCCCGTGACGGCGTACCCGTCGTGACCGCGCGTCGCGCGCGGCGCCGAGCTCCCGTAGTCGCCCTGCATCACCCCGACGAAGACGCCGGCGTTCGTGCCGCTCAGCGATGCGGGATCGATCCCCGCGCGCTCGATCGTCTCCCACGCGATCTCGAGCAGCACGCGCTGCTGCGGATCCATGTCGCGCGCCTCGCGCGGGCTGATCGAGAAGAACGCCGGATCGAAGAGGTCGGCGTCCTCCACGAAGCCGCCCTCGCGCGCCGCGCCGCCGCCGGCGAGCACGTCGAGGTTCCACCCGCGGCTCTCGGGGAACGGCGAGATCGCGTCCTTGCCGTCCACGAGGAGCGCCCAGAGATCCTCGGGCGATCGAACGCCTCCCGGGAATCGGCAGCCCATCGCGACGATCGCGATCGGCTCGCTCTTGCTCTCTTCGACGACGCGCAGACGCTCGTGCGTCTGGCGCAGCTCGCCCATCGCCTGTTTGAGGTACGCACGCAGCTTCTCTTCGGTCGTGCTCATTGGCTCGGTCCCCCGAATCCAGCGTCGAACTGGGCGAAGAGCTCCTCATCGGTCGCAGTCTCGAAATCCTTCGAGACTGCGCTCGTTCCGTTGCCGTGTGTCCCGACGCTCCATCGCGCGAGGAGCGATCGCAGGCGCGTCGCGACGAGGGCGCGCGTCCCGTCGTCCCCTTCGGGCGTCCCGAGCGCGTGCTCGAGGCGATCGAGCTCCACGACGAGCGGGGGAGGCGACGCGGGCACGTCGTCCACGAGCTTTGCGAGGAGCATCGCCGCGAGCGCGTCGAGCGTCGGGTAATCGAAGAGGAGCGTGGCGGGCAGGCGGATCCCCGCGAGCGCGGCGAGGCGGTTTCGCAGCTCGACGGCCGTCAGCGAGTCGAGCCCGAGCTCCTTGAGGGGGCGCTGCGGCGCGACGGCCTTCGACGCGGGCAGCGCGAGGACGACGCCCACCTCGGCGCGCACGGTGTCCACGAGCGCGCGCATGCGATCCGCGGGCGCCAGCGCGCGGACGCGCTGGGCGAGCGTGGCCTCCGAGGCAGCGTTGGTCGCGGCCTTGAGCCGCGGCGCTGCGGCCCGCGCGAGGCCGCGGAGGATCGGCGCGACCGCGTGGGCGCGCTGCGCGATGGGGTCGAACGGCGCCGCGACGAGCGCGGCGTCGACATGCGCGAGCGCGGCGTCGAAGAGCGCGAGCCCCACGTCCGACGCCATCGGGCGAAGCCCGATGCGCTCCATCCGCGCGACGTCGGTCTCGGCGAGATGCGCCGTGAGCCCGGTCCTCTCGGCCCAGTACCCCCAGTCGAGCGACACCGCGGGCAGGCCGCGCGACCGCCGCTGGTGCGCGAGCGCGTCGAGGAACGTGTTCGCCGCGGCGTAGTTCGCCTGCCCCGGCGTCCCGAGCACGCCGGCGACCGACGCGAAGAGGACGAAGGCGGACAGATCGAGCGGGCGGGTGAGCTCGTCGAGGTGCGCGGCGGCGTCGACCTTCGCGCTCATGACGGAGCGCAGGCGCTCTGGGGTGAGCGAGGTGAGGACGCCGTCGTCGAGGGTCCCGGCGGCGTGGACGACGGCGGTGAGGGGGCGGTCGGCGGGGATGCCGGCGAGCAGGCGCTCGAGCGCCAGGCGATCGCCCGCGTCGCAGGCCACAATCGCGACCGAGGCGCCTGCGGCTTCGAGCTCGCGGCGGAGGTCGTCCGCGCCGGGCGCGGCCGGGCCTCGTCGCGAAGAGAGCACCAGGCTGCGCACGCCGTGCCGCTGGACGAGGTGGCGCGCCACCAGCGCGCCGAGGGTGCCGGTGCCTCCCGTGACGAGGACGGAGCCGCGCGGGTCGAGGGCGCGCGGGATGGTCAGCACCACCTTGCCCACGAGGCGGGCCTGGGCCAGGGCGCGGAAGGCCTGCGGCGCCCGGCGGAGGTCGCACGGGGTGATGGGCGGCACGCGCAGAACACCGCGCTCGAACAGGGCGACCAGCTCGGCGAGCATCGCCTGGATGCGCTCGGGGCCCGCCTCGGCGAGGTCGAACGCGCGGTACGCGACGCTCGGGTGCGACGCGGCCACGGCCAGAGGGTCGCGGACGTCGCTCTTGCCCATCTCGACGAAGCGCCCGTCGGGCGCGAGGGCGACCAGGCGCAGCGAGGCATCGACCAGCTCGCGGGCGAGCGAATCGAGCACCACGTCGACCCCGCGCCCGCCGCTGGTGCGGCGAAAGTGCGCTTCGAAGTCGGCCGAGCGCGAGGAGGCGATGTGGTCGTCGTCCAGGCCGAGGGCGCGGAGGGTGGCCCACTTGGGCGGGCTCGCGGTGGCGAAGACCTCTGCGCCGAGGTGGCGGGCGAGCTGGACGGCGGCGATGCCGACCCCACCGGCGGCGGCATGAACCAGCACGCGCTCGCCGGGGCGGAGGCGGCCGAGATCGACCAGGCCGTAGTACGCGGTCAGAAAGACGACCGGGATGCTCGCCGCCTCGACGAACGACAGCCCCGCGGGGATGCGGCTCACCATGCGGTGATCGGCGAGCGCGATGGGCCCGAACGCCGCGCTGAGCAGGCCCATCACGCGGTCGCCTGGGGCGAGCTCCGTCACGCCCGGGCCGACCTCGAGGACGACGCCTGCCCCCTCGGCGCCGAGGGGCCCGGGGTCGCCGGGGTACATGCCGAGCGCGTCGAGCGCGTCGCGGAAGTTCAGCCCCGCCGCCCGCACCGCGACGCGAATCTGCCCCTCGGCGAGCGGCCTCGTCGCCTCCTCGTGGGGCACCAGCGCGAGGCTCTCGATCGTGCCCTTGGCCGCGACGTGGAGCCGGTACGCCGCCGCGCTCGGCGGCACGAGCGCGTCGTCGCCGCCCAGCCGACCCAGGCGCGGAACCAGCCGCCGCCCCTCGCGCAGCGCGAGCTGCGGCTCGCTCACGTCGAGCGCCGTCGCGAGGGCGGAGAGCGACGCGTCGCCGCCATCGATGTCCACGAGCACGATCGCGCGATCGGGATGCTCCGTCTGCGCCGCGCGCACGAGCCCCCACACAGGCGCGTGCGCGAGGTCTTTGACGTCCTCGTCGGCGGACGTCGCGACGGCGTGGCGCGTGACGATGACGAGCGCCGACGTCGCGAGGCGCGGCTCCGCGAGCCACGCGTGAAGGAGCGCGAGCGCGCGCGCCGTGGCCACGTGCGCGGCCTCGACGATGCCGCGCGCGTCCGCGTTCGCCGCGTCGTCGGCGCACGGCGCGATCACGACGGCGGGCGCGGGTCGCGTGGAGGGCGCGCCCGCGATCGCGCCGACGTCGTCGTAGCTCGTCGCGTCCGAGCCGACCGCGCCAGCGAGCGCCCGCGCGAACGCGCGGCCGTCGTCGAGAATCGCCCAAGGTGCCCCCGGCGCGAAGCCCGCGCCGCGCTCGTCGGCCGCGCGCGCGAGCTCGGTCCACGCGACGTGGAAGAGCGCGTCTTCGCGCGCGCCGCGCCGCGCCGCCGCTCCCTTCGAGACGGCGCGGACGGCGAGCGCCTCGATCGTCGCGACCGCCGCGCCCGCCGCATCGGCGACGTCGATCGATATCGTCGCGTTCGCGCCTTCGTCCGCGCTCGCGCCGTCCCCGCCGCCGCGTCGCGCGAGACGCACGCGCAGCGTCGACGCGCCGACCGCGTGAAGTACGGCGCCGCTCCACGCGAACGGCATGACGACCCCCGTGGCGTCGCCGACCTGGAGGAGCAGCGGGTGGAGCGCGGCGTCGAGGAGCGCCGGATGGACGCCGAACCGCGCGGCGTCACGCGCCGTCGCCTCCGGGAGCACGACCTCGGCGAAGAGCTCGTCGCCGCGCCGCCAGACGCGGCACAATCCGCGGAAATCCGGCCCATACGCGAGCCCGGCGCGCGCGAGGCGATCGTACAGCGCATCGATTGCGACCGAGACGGCCCCCGGCGGCGGCCACGCACGGAGGTCATACGCTGTCGCCGCATCGGCGCGCGCGCTTCGCGATCCGACCTGACCGCGCGCATGGAGCGTCCACGCCGCGTCGTCGCCCGCGTCGTCCGGCCGCGCGTGCACGGTGAGCGAGCGCCGCCCGTCGTCGTCGGTGGCCCCGAGCGCCATCTGCACGACCACGCCGCCGGTCGCGGGGAGCGCGAGGGGGGCTTCGAGGGTGAGCTCGTCGACGGCATCGAGGCCGACGCGGTGTGCGGCCGCGAGCGCGAGGTCGAGGAAGGCGGTGCCTGGGAGGATGGGTTCGCCGAAGACCGCGTGCCCCGCCAGCCACGGGTGCTCGGCCAGCGAGAGGCGTCCGGTGAACAGGTACCCGTCGGAGCCCGCCAGCGCGACCGAGGCCTTGAGCAGCGGATGCTCGGCGGACGCGAGCCCGGCGGCGGCGACGTCGGCGCGGGCGCGAGGGGCATCAAGCCAGAAGCGCTCGCGCTGGAACGCGTACGTGGGCAGCGGGACGCGGCGGGGTCGATGGGCGTCGAACAGGGCGCTCCACACCACGCGGTGCCCCCGCGCGTGCAGCTCGGCGAGCGAGAGCAGAAAGCGCGCGCGGTGCCCTTCGTCGCGCCGGAGCGTGGGCACGACGGCGGCCGAAAGGCCGGCGTCGTCGATGGTCTCGCGCACGGCGAGGGAGAGCACGGGGTGTGGGCTGACCTCGACGAAGAAGCGGTGCTGGTCGGCGAGCAGAGCGCGCGTGGCGTCTTCGAAGCGGACGGTCTGGCGTAGGTTTCGGTACCAGTGCGCCGCGTCGAGCGCCTGGCCATCGAGCTTCTCGCCGGTGACGGCGGAGTAGATGGGCAGGGCGCTGGCGCGCGGGCTGATGCCGTGCAGGTCGCCGAGCAGCTCCTGCTCGATGGCGGCCACGTGCTCGGAGTGCGAGGCGTAGTCGACGCGCACCTTGCGGGCGAAGATCTGGGCGGCGGAGAGGGTGCCGACGAGCGCGTCCACGGCGGCGACGTCTCCGGCGACGAGCGTGGTGCGCGGGCTGTTGATGGCGGCGATGCCGACGCGGCCGTCGAGCCCATCCAGGTGGCGGTCGAGCTCGCTGGCGGGCAGCTCGATGGCCGCCATGGCCCCGCGTCCGGCGAGCCTGGTGATGGCGCGGGCGCGGAGCGCCACGACCTTGGCGGCGTCTTCGAGCGAGAGCGCGCCCGCGACGTACGCGGCGGCGATCTCGCCCTGGCTGTGTCCGACAACGGCGTCGGGCTCGACACCCGTCGCGCGCCACATGGCGGCGAGGGCCACCATGACCGCGAACAGCACGGGCTGGACCACGTCGACGCGGTCGAGGGATGCGTCGCCGTCGCGGCCGTGACGCAAGACGGTGAGCAGCGACCAGTCGACGTGCGGGGCGAGGGCGCCCTCGCAGGCGAGGAGCTGCTCGCGGAAGACGGGCTCGGAGTCGAGCAGGGCGGAGGCCATCTCGGGCCACTGCGAGCCCTGTCCGGGGAAGACGAAGACGAGCTTCCCCGAGGAAACTGTCGACGCAGCGACGGTCTCGGGCGCGGGCTCTCCGCGCGCGAGGGCGTCGAGCCCGTGAAGCAGCGCGTCGCGGTCGGATGCGACGACGGCGGCGCGCTCGTCGAAATGCGACCGCGTGGTCGCAAGGGAAAACCCCAGGTCGGCGAGCGAAAGCTCGCCGTTCGCGGCGACGTGGGCGTGGAGGCGTCTGGCCTGCGCGCGGAGCGCCGCCTCCGTCTTCGCCGACAGCACGAACGGCAGCTCGCGCCCGGGAGCCGCCTCCGCCGTCGGCGCGCTTGCGGAGGCGTCCGCGTCCCCCGGCGCCTCCTCGATGATGACATGCGCGTTCGTGCCCGAAATCCCGAACGACGACACCCCCGCGCGCCGAGGAACCCCGTTCGGCCTCCACGGCGCCGCCTCGGTCAGGAGGCGAACTGTCCCCGCCGACCAGTCGACGTGCGGCGACGGTCGCGCCGCGTGGAGCGTCTTCGGGAGCTCGCCGTGCTCGAGCGCGAGCACCATCTTGATGACGCCGGCCACGCCCGCGGCCGCCTGCGTGTGGCCGATGTTCGACTTGAGGCTCCCGAGCAAGAGCGGCCGGTCGCTCGGGCGTCCCTCCCCGTAGGTCGCCATGATCGCCCGCGCCTCGATCGGATCGCCGAGCGTCGTGCCCGTGCCGTGCGCCTCCACGGCGTCGACGTCGCGCGGCGCGAGCCCCGCTTGCGCGAGCGCCATCCGAATGACGCGCTCCTGCGCCGGCCCGTTCGGCGCCGTGAGCCCCTGGCTCTTGCCGTCTTGGTTGACCGCCGAGCCGCTCAGCACGGCGAGCACGGGATGCCCGTTTCGTCGGGCGTCCGAGAGGCGTTCGAGGAACAGCATGCCCGCGCCTTCGCTCCACCCGGCGCCGTTCGCGTCGGCCGAGAAGGACTTGCATCTCCCATCGGGCGCGACGGCGCGCAGCCGGCTGAACTCGATGAATGTTGCCGGCGTCGCCATCACCGTCACGCCGCCCGCGAGGGCGAGCGCGCACTCGCCCTGAAGGAGCGCCTTGCACGCGAGGTGGAGCGCAACCAGCGACGAGCTGCACGCCGTGTCGACGGTGACCGCGGGCCCCTCGAGCCCGAGCGTGTACGCGATCCGGCCCGATGCGACGCTCGCCGCGCTGCCCGTGACGACGTAACCTTCGAGCTCGCACGGCGCCTGCGCGAGGCGCCCGCCGTAGTCGCCGTACATCACGCCGACGAAGACGCCCGTGTCCGTCCCGTGGAGCGACGCGGGCGTGATCCCGGCGCGCTCGATCGCCTCCCAGGCGGTCTCGACGAGCATGCGCTGCTGGGGATCGATCGCGAGAGCCTCGCGCGGGCTCACCCCGAAGAACCCAGGGTCGAAGCAGTCCGCGTCGTAGAGGAAGCCCCCTTGCCGCGTGTAGCTCTTCCCGAGCGCGTCAGGGTCCGGATCGTACAGCGTGCCCGTGTCCCAGCCGCGCCCTTCGGGGAAGCTGGCGATCGCGTCGCGCCCGTCGCGCAGGAGCGCCCAGAGATCCTCCGGCGTGTACACGCCGCCGGGGAAGCGGCAGCTCATCGACACGATGGCGATCGCGTCGCCGGTCGACGGCGCGCGCGCGCGCGACACGTCGCGCGCCTCGCCGCCCCCGAGGAGCTCGCCCGCGAGGAAGCGCGCGAGCGCGGCCGGCGTGGGATGATCGAAGAGGAGCGTCGTCGGGAGGCGCAGCCCCGCGGCCGCCGCGAGCCGATTTCGCAGCTCCACGGCCATGAGCGAGTCGAGCCCGAGCTCGCGGAGCGGCCGGTGCACGTCGAGGTCCCGCGACGCCCCGAGCCCGAGGACAACGCCGATCTCCGGGCGCACGACGTCGAGGAGCGCGCGCTCGCGATCCTCGGGCGAGAGCCGCGCGACGCGCTGCGCGAGCGTCGCTGCGGTCTTCGCGTTCGCCGCGACGGGACGAGCGTCCTTCGCGCCGGCGAGGCTCCGGAGGAGCGGCCCGCCCCCCCGCGCGCGGAGCGCGGCCACGTCGAACGACGCGGGCACGAGGGCGGCCTCCGCGCGGCCGAGGGCGGCGTCGAAGAGCGCGAGCCCTTCGTCCCTCGCGAGCGGCCGGAGCCCGCCGCGCGCGAGCCGCGCGAGGTCCGCGTCGCCGAGGTGCGCGGTGAGCCCGGTCCGCTCGGCCCAGTAGCCCCAGTCGAGCGCGAGCGCGGCGAGGCCTCGCGCCTTGCGGTGGTGGGCGAGCGCGTCGAGGAACGCGTTGGCCGCGGCGTAGCTCGCCTGTCCTGGCGTCCCGAGTACGCCCGCGACCGACGAAAAAAGGACGAACTCTGCGAGATCCATCTCGCGCGTCAGCTCGTGGAGGTGAACCGCCGCGTCGACCTTGGCGCGCAAGACGGACGCGAGCCGCGGCGCGGTGAGGGACGTCACGACGCCGTCGTCGAGCGCGCCCGCTGCGTGCACGACCGCGGCGAGCGGCCGCTCGCGCGGGATCGACGCGAGGAGCTCCGCGAGCGCGGCGCGATCGGCGACGTCGCACGCGGCGATCGTCACCGAGGCGCCCTCCGCCTCGAGCTCGCGCGCAAGCGCGTCGGCCCCGGGGGCGGCGCGACCGCTCCGCGACGTGAGGAGCAGATGCGCGGCCCCGTGCTCCCGCACGAGGTGACGCGCGAAGAGCGCGCCGAGCGTGCCCGTCCCGCCGGTGACGAGGACGGTCCCGTCCGCGGGGAGCGCGCGGCGAGCCGCGACCTCCCCGCGGCCCGCGCGTGCGAGGCTCGGCGTGAGGCGCCGGCCCTCGCGGAGCGCGATCTGCGGCTCGCCCGCGGCCAGGGCCGCGTCGAGCGCCCCGGCGAGAGCGCCGCGCGACGCGATCGTATCGTCGACGTCGACGAGCACGAGCGCGTGGTCCGGGTTCTCGGTCTGCGCCGTTCGGAGGAGCCCCCAGAGCGGCGCGTGCGCGAGGTCCGCGACGTCCTCGCCGGCGCGCGTCGCGATGGCGCTCTCGGTGACGACGGCGAGCGCGCACGTCGCGAGGCGCTCGTCGGCGAGCCACGCCGTGACGAGCGCGAGGGCGCGCGCCGTCGCGTCGTGCGCCGCTGCGGCGACGTCGCGCGTCGTGTCGTGCGAAGCGCAGCGGACGACGATGGCGACCGGCGGCTGGGCGCCGCCCGCGAGCGCGTCGGCGAGCGTCGCCCAATCGGCGTACGTCGTCACGTGCGCGCGCGATCCGAGCGCCTCCGCGAGCGCGACGTCGCTCCCCACGAGCGCCCACGCGCCGCGCGGATCGGTGACGCCGGCGTCGCCCGGCGCCGCGGTCCACGTCACGCAGTAGAGCGTCTCGGCGTGCGCGCGCAGCGCAGAGCGGAGCGCCCCTTCCGACGCGGCGCGCATCGCGAGCGCGTCGATCGACGCGAGCGGGTTCCCTTCGGCGTCCGCGATCGCGAGCGACACGCTGTCGTCCGCTCGTGGCGCGAAGCGCACGCGGAGCGACGAGGCGTGCACTGCGTCGAGCGACGCGCCCGACCACGAGAGCGGCATCCGCACGCGCGCGTCGCCTCTCGACGCGTCCTCGGCGAAGAGCGCGTGGAGCGCCGCATCGAGGAGCGCCGGGTGGAGCGCGAAGCGAGGCGCCTCGCGCGCCGCCGCGTCGGGGAGGGCGACGTCGGCGAAGAGCTCGGCACCGCGCCTCCACACGCCGCGCAGCCCTCGAAAATCAGGCCCATACGCGAGCCCCGCCTCGGCGAGGCGATCGTAGAGCCCGTCGATCGCGATCGGCTCGGCCCCGGGCGGCGGCCACTCGCCGAGGTCGACCGCGGGCGCGGCAGCGCGCGCGCCGAGGATCCCGCGCGCGTTTCGCGTCCAGGGCGCGTCGGGCGCGGCGGCGTCGTCGCGCGCGTGCAACGCGAACGACCGCGCGCCGCGCGCGTCGGGCGGTCCGACGTGGATCTGCACGGCGACGCCTCCGGTCGCGGGCAGCGCGAGCGGCGCCTCGAGGGTGAGCTCCTCGACGCGGTCGAGCCCCACGCCGTGCGCGGCGACGAGCGCAAGCTCGAGGAACGCGGTGCCCGGGAGGATCGGCGCGCCGAACACCGCGTGCCCGGCGAGGAAGGGGTGAGCCCCGAGCGACAAGCGCCCCGTCAACAGGTACGCACCCGAGTCGGCGACCGCGACGGCCGCGCCGAGCAGCGGGTGATCGGCGGCCGAGAGCCCGGCCGCCTTGACGTCGGCGTCGGGGCCGCGCGGCGCGTCGAGCCAGCAGCGCTCGCGCTGAAAGGCGTACGTGGGCAGGGGTACGCGGCGCGCCCCGCCGAAGAGCGCCTTCGCGCCGAGAGCGCGCCCGCGCGTGGCGAGCTCCGCGAGCGACAGGACCATGCGCGCGACGGTCCCCTCGTCGCGGCGGAGCGTCGCGACGACGGCGGCCGAGGCGCCGGACGCGTCGATGGTCTCCTGGAGAGCGAGGGTGAGCACCGGGTGCGGGCTGACCTCCACGAAGAAGCGATGGCCATCGGCGAGGAGCGCGCGTGTCGCCGCCTCGAAGCGGACGGTCTCGCGGAGGTTCCGGTACCAGTGCGCGGCGTCGAGGGCCGCGCCGTCGAGCCTCGCGCCCGAGACGGCGGAGTAGAGCGGCACGACGCTCGCGCGCGGCGCGATGTCGGCGAGCCCCGCGACGAGCGTGCCCTCGATCGCCTCGACGTGGGCGGAGTGCGACGCGTAGTCGACGCGGATCTTGCGCGCGAAGATCTGCGCCGCCGAGAGCCCGCGTACGAGCGCGTCGACGGCGTCGTTGTCGCCCGCGACGAGCGTCGCGCGCGGGCCGTTGATCGCGGCGATCGACACGCGGCCGACGAGCCCCTCGAGGCGCGCCTCGACCTCGCTCACCCCGAGCTCGATCGCCGCCATCGCCCCGCGGCCCGCGAGCCGCGTGAGGGCACGCGCGCGCAGCGCGACGACCTTCGCGGCGTCCCCGAGCGAGAGCGCACCCGCGACGTAAGCCGCGGCGATCTCTCCCTGGCTGTGACCGACGACGGCAGCGGGCTCGACGCCCATCGAGCGCCACGTCGCGGCGAGCGCCACCATGACGGCGAAGAGCACCGGCTGGACGACGTCGACGCGCTCGAGGAGCGCCGCGGCCTCGCCCTCGCCGCGGAGCACCGCGAGGAGCGAGAAGTCCACATGCGGCGCGAGGGCGCGCTCACACGCGTCGATCTCGGCGCGGAAGACGGCCGACGTGTCGAGGAGCGCCGCCGCCATCTTCGCCCATTGCGAGCCCTGCCCCGGGAAGACGAAGACGATCCCGCCTTCGGGGACAGCGGAACCCACGACGGTATCGCGGGTCCCCGATCCTTCGGCGAGCGCCTCGAGCCCCGCGAGCAGCGTGGCGCGATCGTCCGCGACGACCGCCGCGCGCCGGTCGAAGCCGGTCCGCGTCGTCGCGAGCGAGTACGCGAGGTCCGGGAGCGCGAGGTCGCGCGAGGTGAGCACGTGGGCGTGGAGCCGCGCCGCCTGCGCGCGCAGCGCCGCGTCGCTCTTCGCTGAGAGCACGAACGGGATCGGCGCGGGCGGCCTGTCAGGCGCCCCACGGTCCGCGCCGAGCGGCGCGCCAAGGACGTCGGCGAGCGCGCGTTCCGCTGCGGGGGCCAGCGCGTCGGCCTCGCCGCGCCCGAGCGCCGCGCCCCACGCCGGCTGGAAGCCGAGCGCGAAGAGCGCCGCCAGGCAGGCGTAGAGGCCCTCGCGTTCGTCCTCGCCGCGAAAGCACAACGGGAGCGCTCGAGCGCTCGCGCCGCACGCCTGCACCGTGCGCTCGATGGACTTGACGAGCACCGGGTGCGGGCTCGGCTCGACGAACACCGTCGGCGCCTCGCGCGCGATGGCCTCGATCCCTCGTCGGAAGAGCACGGGAGCGCGCAGGTTCTGCGCCCAGTGGTCGGCGCCGCACTCGGGGCCCGCGAGCCATGCGTCGCGCGTCGTCGAGCGGAGCGGCACGCGCGCGGGGCGCGGCGAGACCGCGTCGAGGCACGCCCGCAGCGGCGCGACGAGCGGATCCATCTGCGGACTGTGCGACGCGTAGCTGACCTTCACGCGATCGACCCGCACGCCGCCGCGCGCGAGCTCCGCCTCGGCCTGGGCGATCGCCGAGCGCGTGCCCGAGAGCACGATCGACCCCGGGCCGTTGTAGACGCCGATCGACAGCCCCTCGATCTGCGCGACGACCGCGTCGATCGCCGCGTCATCCGCGCCGGTCACGGCGAGCATCGCGCCGCCGTCGGCCCCAGCGTCGCGCACGAGGCGCGATCTCTCGGCGAGCACGAGGAGCGCGTCCTCGCGCGAGAGGACGCCGGCGAGGTACGCGGCGGTGATCTCGCCGAAGCTGTGCCCGATGAGCACCTCGGGCGCGACGCCCCACGCGCCGAGGAGCGCCGCGAGGGCGACCTCGACGGCGAACAGCGCGAGCTGGATGACGTCGAGGTCCTCGATCCGCGAGGCGCCCTCGTCCGCGAGCAGCTCCGTCACGATCGAGATACCGCGGTGCGTCAGGACGACGCGGTCGCACGCCTCGATCTCCGCGCGGAAAATCGGCTCCTCCGCGAGGAGCGTGCGCGCCATGCCGATCCACTGCGAGCCGTGCCCGGGCAGCACGAACGCGAGGCGCGGCCTCGGCGACGTGATCGGGAGAGGCGAGGCCTCCGTCGCGAGCGCCTCCTCGAGCTTTCGGGTGAGCTCGCCGGCCGAGCGCGCGACGATCGCGACGCGACACGCGCCGCCGCTACCCCAGCAGCGCGCCACGAGGCGGCACATCGCCGCGGCCTCGCGCGGGCCGCGGAGGCGCCGCGCCACGGGGACGATCGCCGCGACGCGCGCGCGCAGCTCCTCGGCGCTCTCGGCGCCGATGGGCAAGAGGAGCGCGCGGCTCCCGGGCGCCTCCTCGACCACGACGTGGCAGTTGGTCCCGCCGAAGCCGAACGAGCTGATCCCCGCGCGCGCGGGCCCGCCTGACGACGGCCAAGCGTCGAGCTGCGTCTGCACCGCGAGGCGCCACGCGTCGAACGCGATGTGCGGGTTCGGCGCTTCGTAGTTCAAGCTCGCGGGCAAGAGGCCGTGATGCAGCGACAGCGCGACCTTGAGGAGCCCCGCGATCCCCGCCGCGGGCTCGAGGTGGCCGAGGTTCGTCTTCACCGACCCGATGCGAAGCGGGCGATCGGCCGAGTGGCTCGGCCCGAGCACGGCGCCGAGCGCGCCGGCCTCGATGGGATCGCCGAGGATCGTCCCAGGCCCGTGGGCTTCGACGTAGTCGATCGAGCCGGGCTCCACGCCCGCGTTTTCGTACGCGCGCGCAAGCATCTCCTCTTGTGCCTTCGGGTTCGGCGCCGTGAGCCCGTTCGAGAAGCCGTCGTTGTTCGACGCGCTCCCGCGGATGACGCAATAGACGCGGTCGCCGTCGGCGAGCGCCGCGCGGAGCGGCTTGAGGACGACGATGCCGCCGCCTTCGCCGCGTACGTACCCGTTCGCCGACGCGTCGAACGCGCGGCACTGGCCCGCCGGGTTCATCGCGCCGAACTTCGTCATCCCGACGGTGCCGTGCGGCGACAAGACGAGGTGCACGCCGCCCGCGAGCGCCATCGTGCTCTCGCCCGAGCGGAGGCTCTGGCACGCGAGGTGGACCGCGACGAGCGACGAGGAGCACGCCGTGTTCACGGTTACGCTCGTGCCTTGCAAGCCGAGCTGGTAGCTCACGCGCCCCGAGAGGATCGACGTGTCGACGCCCGGCGCCGTGTGCTGATCGATGAGGCGCGGCTCCGTCGCGGTGAGCTTCGCGTAGTCGCTGCCCATCGCGCCGACGAAGACTCCGACGTCGCGACCTCGGAGGCGGACCGGATCGACGCGCGCGTCTTCGATCGCCTCCCACGCAAGCTCGAGGACGAGGCGCTGCTGGGGGTCGATCTGCTGCACTTCGCGCGGCGACATCCCGAAAAATCCAGGATCGAAGCCGTCGACCCGGTCGAGGAAGCCGCCCCACCGCGTCGTCATCTTTCCGGGCGCCGCGACGTCGTCGTGGACGAAGGCCTCGACGTCCCAGCGCTCGGCGGGGACCTCGCGGATCCCGTGGCGGCCTTCGCAGAGGAGCTCCCAGAACGCCGCCGGCGACGTCGCGCCGCCGGGCAAACGGCAGCTCATTCCCACCACGGCGATGGGCTCGTTCGCGGCGGGCGCGCTCGTGCCGCGCGAGCGCGCCTTCGCCCCGTCGGCCGCGTGCGGGTGTTCATCGAGCGTCGCGCCTTCGAGGTGCCGCGCGAGGGCGCTCGGGGTCGGGTGCTGCCAAGGCAACGTCGGCGCGAGCGTGCGTCCGAGGTGCGCCGACAGCCGGGCGACGAGCGTCGTGACCTGGAGAGAGGCGAGCCCGAGCTCACGAAAGCGAACGCCGAAATCGACCTCGGCCGGCGGCACCCCGAGGAGCTCGCCGAGCGTCGCGCGCAGCCAGTCGTGAATCGAGCCCTCGTTCGGCCGCGCCGGCGCGCCGCCCGTGTCCGTGGTGTGCGACATGAAAGATCCGTGCGTTCGAAGTTCCATGGGCAAGCGCGCGAGGGCGCGCGAGGGCGCGAGTCAGCGCGCCGCGTAGGCGCGACGGATCCGACGCTTGTCGTGCGCAAGCGAGGCGCGCTCGTGAGGCAGGAGAGCGCCGCGCTCGGCGAACGTCGCTCATCCGTGGTGTCGGCTCAGATCCCGCGCGTCAGGCAGGATGACTCCGCCGGCGGTGAGGCGCACTTCTCGCTCGTGCACACCTGGCAGGCGGGGCAATCGGAGTCGACCGCGCATGCCGTCCCGACGCACTCGTGCGCTTCCACGTTGCACGATCCCGACGCGCAGTCCGCATCGGCCTGGCACGCCGGGACGTGCTCCTGCGTCCTCTTGTCGCTCGCCCCGGTCTGCCGCGGCGCCTTCGTGATGTATGCGTAGATCGCCTCGAGATCGTCGCGCGTCATGTTGCGGAACGCGTTCCAGCGCATCGGGTAGCCGACGACGGGCGCCCCAGGCTGATCGACTTGCTTCCCCTCCGTCATCACCGAGAAGAACGTCTCGAACGGAGCCTTGTAGCCGTTCTCTTCACCGATGAGGTTCGCGCCCATCGTGCGGCGGACGCCGTACGTCGCGTCCAGCCCGTCGCCGATGAAGAAGACGCGCCCGCCGGCGAGGTAGTTCGCCGTGTCGAGCTTGTTGCCGGGCGGGGTCGCGACCGCGCCGGAGTTGCCGTGGCACGTGTTGCAGCCGGCGACGGCGTTCACGAGGTAGCTGCCGCGCCCGTACTGACGCCGCGCTTCCTCGGTCATGTCGCGCAGGCCCGCGGGCTCCGCGAGGGGCTGAATTGCGAACCCACGCGCGCTGCCGTCTCTGTCAGGCTCTGAGTCGGGCGGGAGCGGCCTCTCGACGTCGCCCATGTCGTACTTCGCGGGCACCGGGAGCGGCGTGCTCTTCGTTTTCTGGTCCGCGCCGACGACGCTCTCGAGCGGCGGGATGCGCGTCAAGTACGCGTACATCGCCTTGAGGTCCTCGGTCGTCATCCAGCGGTACGCCGTGCGCCAGGGCATGAAATACATCGTTTCCCCGGTCGACTTCTCCTTGCCTGTGCGCATCGCTTCGACGAACTCGTCCTCGGTGTAGTCCATGCCGTTCGTCGGATCGGGCGTCAGGTTCGTCGCGAAGACGACGGTGCCGTACAGCTCCTGCTCCGCCGGCGGGAACGGGAGCGGCAGGCCGCCGCCCAGGAAGTATCTTGGGCTCGAGTAGTACGCGACGTCATAGGCGCCCGTCGGCGTGAACTTGACGTGGCACGAGTTGCAGTCTGCGACCGCGTTGACGAGGTAGCTGCCGTAGCCGACCTGCTCGCGCTGGGCGGGGGTGAGGCCTTCGGTCGACACGGTGACGGGCGACACTCTGAACCCGTGCTCGGCCTTCGCGGCGCGCGACTCGGCGCCGGGGTCGGCCGGCTCCACCGCATCCTCCGAACCGCAACCGCCCATCGTGCCGAGCACGCCCACGAGCGCCGCGGCGCAAGCGAGAAGGAGCGAGCCCCGCCGCATCTTCGGGCGCAGGCCCACCGCGTCCAGCCGCGTTCGCGGCATCGCGTAAGCGTCGTCGCCGTTGTCGCTCATAGGGTCTCCTCAGGGAGTTGCAGATCGCTTTCGGCCCGCACGGACGCTACTAACGCTGCGCTGTCCCGTCGGTGTCGCCGCGACGCGGACCGCGAGCGCACGCCCCACGCGAGCCACCCGCGGGTCGAAATCCGACGCGCGACGCGACACCCTTCGACGCTCTCCCTCGTAGTAGTGGATCAGCGGCGACGAACGCCGCGAAGAGCCATCGAACATGTTCAAGCTAATCCGTGCGCCGGCGCCGCCCGCCGTGGCGAGCGCCTTGGTGGCCGTGTGCACGCTGGTGAGCGCGCCCACGTGCGTGCGTTCCGCCGAAGACCCGGGCGCCGACCCGAGCGCGGACGCGGGCGTGGGAGACGCGGACGCGAGCGGGGAGGACACGGAGACGTGCGCCGTCGCCACGTCGTGCCCCATCTTCGAGACGGTCACGCTCGAGGACCCGCCATGCAGAGCGTGTGATACCTGCATCGCGACGCGCTGCTGCGCGGAGATGACGGAGTGCTTCGCGTCTTCGAACGAGGGGCCGTCCGACTGCGAGCTCCTCTTCACGTGTATCATCGGCATCGGCCCCGACACGTGCGCGAGCACCGGGGCGTGCGCCGCATGCGAGCGCGCGCACCCCGACTCCGTCGAGAAGTACCGCGCGCTGGCGAGCTGCATCGCGCTCGAGCCGGACACGGGCGACGGCGCCTGCAAGCGTGTCTGCCGCAATTTGTAGCCGAGCGGCGCGCGCCGCGCACGTTCGCGGCCGAACGCGCCGCAATCAACGCAATGGAGCTCTCGTGGATTCAGCCCAGTTCAAAGCGTCGCAAGCGCAGTGGCGTAAGTGGTACAATTTCCTCTCCGGAAGCGAAAAGTGGCTCAACATCCGTGGGCACGAGATCTCCGGACGAGACATGCTCGACTGGCGCTTCCTGAACCACGGCTACGAGCCGATCGCGGCCGACGATGTCGCCCCCGTGCTACGGCCGGAGGACGAAGCGGGCCGTTCGTCGCTCCAGCTCTATCACCACCTCGCGACCAAGGCGCCGCTCGAGGGGAAGGATGTCCTCGAGGTCGGCAGCGGGCGCGGTGGCGGCAGTTGGTACGTCGCGCGCTACCACCGCCCAAGGCGCATGATCGGGATGGACCTCGCCGAGAACGCGGTCGAGTTCGCGCGCCGTGCGCACAAAGCTCCGGGCCTTAGCTACCAGGTCGGTGACGCGCTCAACCTCCCGTTCGCCGACCGCAGCTTCGACGCCGTGCTCAATGTCGAGTCGTCGCATTGCTACGACTCGATCGACACGTTCGCGTCCGAGTTGAAGCGTGTTCTACGGCCGGGCGGCGTCGTCCTCCTCACGGACTTGCGCCCCGCGCAAGACATGCCCGAGCTCGGGCGAACGTTCGAGGCGGCGGGCTTCCGCATCGCGAGCACGCAAGACATCACGGCGAACGTCGTGCGGGCGATCGATCGTCGCTCGCAGGACGCAACGAACATCAACGCGTTCTTGAAGTCGAAGGCGCTCCTCTCCGCGTGGCAGATGCTCGTGACCGAAGAGACTGCCGAGACGTTCGAGGGCACCGCCGAGGACTTCTTCGTGACGCCGAGCTCGAAGACATACCGGTGCCTCGTCGAGCGCGAGATCTTGTACTGGACGTTCGTCATGTCGGCCCCTGCGTAGCGGCGACATCAACTCACGATTCGACGATTTACAGTTTGACGCTCGCGCACCGCGCGGGCAGAGGCCATTGTGGTTGCTGCATCGTCCTCGATCGCCGCACGCCCGGAGCCGTCGCTCTGGCTCCCCGCGTACCGCGCGTTACCGTCGCCGCGCGTCCGTCTCGTCTGCTGCCCCTACGCCGGGGCGAGCGCGACGCTGTTTCACGCCTGGCCGTCGGGTCTCCCCGCCGACGTCGAGGTCCGGGCCGTGCAGCTCCCCGCGCGTCAGTCGCGCCTGCGCGAGCCTCCGCTCACGCACATCGCGCCGATCGTCGACGCTATTGTCGCGGCGCTCGGTGCGCTTCCCCCAGCGCCGCTCGCGCTCTACGGCCACAGCTTCGGATCGCTCGTCGCCTTCGAGCTCGCGCGGCGCCTCTCCGCGTTGGGCGCGCCGCCGATCGCGCTCGTCGTCGCCGCGCGTCGCCCACCACACCTGCCGCACGTGCACACGAACTTGTACGCGCTGCCCGAGCCCGAGCTCCTCGCCGCATTGCACCAGCAATACGGGACACCGTGGTCCCTCCTAAGTGATCGCGATCTCATGGAGCTCGCGCTTCCACCCATGCGCGCCGACATGGAAGCGATCGAGACGCACGTCCACGTCGACGGCGAGCCCCTCGACCTGCCGGTCACGGTCCTTCGCGCGCTCCGCGACGCGGCCCTTCCCGCGGGCGAGGCGGCGAAGTGGAGCGAGCTCGTACGCGGCGGCGCCCCCGTCCGCGAGATCGACGCGGGGCACTTCTTCATGGATACCCACCGCGCCTGGGTGCTCGCGCGCGTCGCCGACGCCATCGCGGACGGAGAGGCGCGCCGAAGGCGGTAGCGTCGTACGTCGGCGGACCTGCCGGTGGGTGTCAAGGTAGTTGTCCGTTGATTCGGTGACATCGTCGTGAGTGCTTGAGCCTCGTGCGTGTGTGGGTTGAGGGTCACGGTGCCGAAGCGCGTCCAGTTGCGGGTCTGGCCGGTCCAGCGCCAGGGCGTCCTGCGGCGGGCCCGCTGGTAGAGGGCGTGGCGGGCGGCGAGCAGCGCGCCGTCGCGACCGCGATGGCGGTCGTCGGGCGTGACGAAGCGGATGCTGCCGTGCAGGTGCTCGCCGTTGTACCAGGCGACGGAGCGCTCGACCCAGTGGCGTGCGTGCTCCGTGGCGGCAAACGGGCGGCTTGGGTACTCGGG
Source organism: Sorangium sp. So ce834 (assembly GCF_051521425.1). Classification (NCBI taxonomy): domain Bacteria; kingdom Pseudomonadati; phylum Myxococcota; order Polyangiales; family Polyangiaceae; genus Sorangium; species Sorangium sp. So ce834. Next base: position 12,603,310 of record NZ_CP150351.1, on the reverse strand, counting down.
CCGGTACTTGAGGGTACGGAAGAGGGAGGTCCGCCTCGGCATGGTTGAACGCGTGCAGGAGCGCCGCCGTAAAAAAGCCGTTCATCACGTTGGGGCTCTCGCGCGAGAGCGTCTCGGCGCTGGTGGCGAAGAGCATCCGCATTCCGGGATGCGCTTCCGACAGCACCCGGAGCCAGGTGAGGTCTTCGTCTATGCCTCCAGGGCCGGCGACGTCGGCCGGCGACACGAAGCGCCCATATGCCGCCGCGTGACAGGTGTGCTCGCTGATGGTGTCGAGGAAGTCGGTGCGGTCGGGCATGGATCGGTCTCCGCAGTACCTGCGTGCGAGCGTACCAGCCCTGGCCGCGAGAGCCCTGCGCGTCCCGCCACGAGGGCCCGTGCATCAAGTCTCCGTTCTTACAGACCGGGTGGGAGGCCTGAGCCTCGACGGCCTTGTCCTGCGACCGCGGGATAACATCCACGCCGCTGCTTTCCCGGGCGGACGACGCGGCCGAACATCGTGGGAGGCTGGAGCGCCGAACACGTCCCCTTACGATCGGGCACGGGTTCTGGTACGGCAAGCGAGGGGATCGATGGGCAGGAGCGCCGCGTACGCTCGCCGCCGAACTCGCAGGGGTCCGACTCGATCGGCTCAGGCACGGGCACGGGGCACCGTCGGCCCCGCCCCCCGTCACCCGCGGCCAGCACGCCGACCTCGTCGTCACGCCGCATTCCCTCGCTACCTACGACGCCCTGAAGAAGGACTCGACGCCATGACCGACCTGACGCCCACCGAGACCAAAGACCGCCTCAAGAGCCTCGGCCTCTTTGGCCTGCTCGCCTGCTGGGAGCAGCTCGCCGACAAGCCCTGGCTTCGCGAGGTGCTGGCCATCGAGGAGCGCGAGCGCCACAAGCGCAGCCTCGAACGCCGCCTGAAGAACTCGCGCGTTGCGGCCTTCAAGCCCATGACCGACTTCGACTGGTCCTGGCCCAAGAAGATCGACCGCGAGGCCGTCGATGAGCTCTTCGGCCTGGGCTGCCTCGCCACCGGCCACAACGCCGTGCTCGTCGGCCCCAACGGTGTCGGCAAGACCATGATCCTCAAGAGCCTCGCCCACCAGGCCGTCGTCCGCGGCCACACGGTCCGCTTCTCGACCGCGAGCGACATGCTCGCCGACCTCGCCGCGCAAGAGTCCTCGGCCGCGCTCGCGCGAAGGTTGCGCCGCTACAAGTCGATCCGCTTCCTTCGCGCTATAAGAAGGCTGATGAGGCGGCATTCAAGATCGTCGGCAACACGCTCAAAAAGGAGCTCGGGCTCGCACCACTGAAAAGCCTCGAGGCCCGCGATTCGCGCTTGACGCCTGGCATTCAGTTGGCTGACCTGCTCCTGGGTGCCACGATGGCCGACTGGCAGAACAACGCAACGTCGCCATACAAGCAAGAGGTTCGAAAAACGTTAGCCGAGCACCTGGGATGGTCGGATCTGCGCGCGGACACTCGCCGGAGCGAATGGAAGTTCAATGTCTGGTACTTCTTCGACCCAAGCGCTGGCTTTCCTAGGGAAATCCAGACGCGGCCAGTAACACTGAAAGTGCCAATGGGACCGCTTCGGCTTCGTCGCCGTCCGAAGGTGGAGACCGAAGGTGCCCTCAGTAGCCTACGTTCGTCAGCTAGTCCTCATTATGCTCGAGGAAGCTCTCCATCGAGCGTCCGCAAATAGCCACGCGCAACACGACTACGCTCCGTGTGGACCGTACGCCGGGTTCCCGGGTCATACCGTGGAGAGTCAGATGGGGCGGAGCCGCCTGATGACTTGAGCCAGAGGGCGCTCATCGCACACTCTCGCGTCGCGCATCTGCTCCAGATTTGCGTGAACCGTTTGTCCTCAGCGACCTCGCCACTCGATCCGCTCCCCCTCCATCGCGCAGCGCCCGGACTGCCTCAGGAGCTCGATCCCAACGGCGATCCGCTCGCTGACCTTCGCCCCCGCTCGCTGGATTCCGAACAGACGCGCGGTCTCCCGGATCAGGTCGTCACGGGTGGTGGAGAGGCTACGCGAGAGCAGCCAGGCGGCAGCTGCTGCTATCTCCTCGGGCGGCACGACCTCCGCAGGGCGCGGCTCTCCAGTGCTCGCAGGTCCTCGAAACGTGGACCACGTGTCGTATGCCTGATCAGCGCGCCATACGAAATCGCCCCGCATCACAGCCATGCCCGGGATGCCACGGATGTGCTCGATAAGGTGGTTCCGCAGGCGATCGGTGATCCGTGTGCCTCCGAAGCATGCAGCGATCCGCCGCGAGAGCTCGTCGAGGTGGATAGGCGCCTCAACCGCGAGGATGCCGAGTAGGCGCGCGCGCAGCTCCCGAGCTCCAGCTCCGCTATAGATCGCGTCCACACCGAATGGAGCAGGCGTGAGCTCCGCCTTCACGTAGGGTGTGACCGGCGGAGGCTTCGGTGTCAGGTTGGGACTCGTGTTGACGCTCGCAACAGGCGGCGTGGGTGTCCGCGCCTCCTGGAGAGGCGCTGCGGCAATGGCTACCGGTGGACGTGGGACCGGCGCCCTGCTGCCTTCTTCCAGAGCGCGCCGTACCGCCTCTTCGAGCCGATCGAGCTCGCGAGAGCGCTGGAACCACCAGTCGGAAGACCAGACCCGATGCAGCTTCCATCCGAGCCCTTCCAGCACTTGCTGCCGGAGCCGATCGCGATCGCGTGCGGTCGCCGCCGAATGGTAGCTGGCGCCGTCGCACTCGATGCCAAGCAGGTAGACGCCCGGCCGCTCGGGATGCACCACCGCGAGATCGATGCGGTACGAGCCGCACCCGACCTGGCAGTCCACCCGATACCCCTTGGCGAGCAGAGCCTCATACACCTCGCGCTCGAAGTCGCTGTCGAAGTCGCCGCTGCGCAGCACCGGGCGCTGCTGCGTCGAGCTGCCGCGCTCCGCGACATAGCGAAGAAATGCCTTCAGATGCCGCGCGCCGGTCGCGTTCGTCCGCGTGAGGTCGATCTGCTCATGCGTCAGCGTGGAGAACACGCGCAGCTTCATCCGCGCGCGCGTGATGGCGACGTTCAGACGGCGCTCGCCGCCGCTGCGGTTGAGGGGGCCGAAGTTCATCCAGACGCGCCCGGACTCATCCGGGCCGTACCCTACGCTGAACAGGATCTCGTCTCGCTCGTCGCCCTGCACGTTCTCCAGGTTCTTGATGAAGACTGGCTCCGTGAGGCTGCTCGCGAAGTGCGCCTCGATGTCGGCGCTTTTCCCGCGCGCCTCGTCGAGCAGATCCTGGATGAGGAGCTGTTGCGCCAGGCTGAAGGTAACGATCCCGAAGCTCCGCTCGCCCGGCGGCGTGCCGCGGAGGGCGCTCACGAGATTGGCGACCAGCGCCTCGGCCTCCGCACGGTTCGTACGCGACTTGCTCTTGTCGTACACACCACCGGGTACGGGGTGCCACTCGACACCGAGCTCGGGCACACGGCCGTGCGCCGCCGGGAACACGTTCAGGTGCCCCTCGTAGTAGTGCTGATTGCTGAAATCGATGAGCGCTTCATGCCGGCTGCGGTAATGCCAGCCGAGCATCTGCTGTGGCAATCCGGCGGCGACGGCCTCGTCGAGGATGCTCTCGAGCTCCTCGACGTCGTTGTCGTCCACTGGGGCGTCGTCGGCGACCCCGCGCTGGAAGAAGTTCGTCGGCGGTAGCTGCCGCGAGTCGCCCACGATCACCACCTGCCTACCCCGGGCGATGGCGCCGATCGCGTCGTGGGTGCAGATCTGCGACGCCTCGTCGAACACCACAAGATCGAAACGTCGCCCGTCCGCCGGGAGGTACTGCGCCACGGAAAGCGGGCTCATGAGAAAGCAGGGCTTGAGGCGCGTCGACAGGTTCGGCATCTCGCCAAGAAGCCGCCGGATCGGCAGGTGTCGGGCCTTCTTGCGCAGCTCGCGCTGGAGCCTGCCCGTCTCCGACGCCTCCGAGAGAGCGCCGTCAACCTGCGGCAGCCGCGCCTGGAGGATCTCGGCGACGCGCTGACGGCCGAGCTGGATGTGCTCCTCGTCGGCGCCCCGGAAGCGCTCTACCAGCCGGTGGCGGTTCGGCCCGTCGAACGTCCGGAGCGCGGGCTCGGCGTCGCGAACCGCGTCCACCCAGGCCTGCAAGAACGAACGCTCGGTGCACGCGACCACATCGCCCGAGCGGAGCGTGCCGGCCTGGTGTGCCGCGACGATGGGCCCGGCACCCCACTGCGTGAACTGCGCCGCCTGCTTCCGGTAAAGACAAAAGGACCGGAACGCGCCAAAACCCTGATGCCAGCGAGACAGGAGCTCGTGCGCTATGTGCAGGTAGCCCGGGCGGGTGTCATCGGGCCACACACCGCCGAAGGGGGCGATCCCCGCAACTACGGCCTGCACGTGCGTGCGCAGCGTGGCGATCGCGCCGGATAAGGCCTGGGCCTGCGCGGCAACGACGTTGCGGCGCTCCGGGGAGAGCGCGGGGTCGGTGAGCGCGACGACCCGGTCGAGCGGAGCCGAGGAGGAGGCACGGTACCGGCGAAGCGCCGCGCGGAAAGCATCGGCCCGCGCAAGCACAGGCGCAGGATCATCGTGGTCGTTCCCCGTCCAGCAGCCGCCGAAGGCGTGGACCAGCCCCGCCCGGTCGCGCTCGATCTGCTCCGCGTTGCCCAGCGCAGCGCGCGCGAGGGTGAGATCGCTGGAGATCTCTTGATTGGGCGGCAGCACGCCGCGCGCCACCGGCTTGAGCCGCGAGCGTGCGCCCCACAGGAACAGGAGCGCGAACAGGAAGAAGCTCTGCGCCCAGCGCTTGAACAGGGCCTCGAGAGCCGCGAGGTCCAGCTGGTAGACGGAGTCCTGCCAGCGCTTCCCGAGCCGCAACCGCCACTCCGCGAGCGTCCGCGTCCGCCCGATCCACTCTTGCATCCGCCGACGCAGATCTGCGCTGCCCGCTTCGTCGATAAGCAAAGGGGGCACAGGGCCGCTCGCGGCCGCGGCCCCGAGCTGCACAAGCTCGTCGATCCCGGTGAGCGACTCCGCCATGGGAACGCCGAGGAGGGATGCAAGCTGCCGCGCGGTCGCGTCAACCGCCCCAACGGCCCGGATCGCGCCTTCCACCTCTGCGCGTAGGGCCTGCTCGCCTTGCGCCGACCATTCCATGAGCCGTGCGTCCCGGTACGGATGCGCGGTGATCGGGTCCACATCGCGGGATGCTACCGCGTAGGCGTTCGCCGCTTCGAGCAGCCCACGGAGCTGTACGTCGGTCGCGGACGTGATGTTGGCGAAGGCGACGGGGATCTTCGGCGCGCTGGCCAGGGCGAGGAGGCGCGCGCTCGCCTGGTAGAAGCTGCGTCCGAGCGGGCGTGGCGCGTGGAGCGCGCGCGTGTAGGCGTTGAGCTCTGCTCGCAATTTCCCGAGCTCTGCCGAGCGCTGCTCCCAGGCCGACGGCGCTGTCATTGCAGCGCGTGATAGGCTCTTCCCGAACGACTCGATGACCTGCTTCTTCTGCGCCTTGTGGCTATGCAGTTCGAGGCAGAAGTCGCCGAGGCCCGCCTGATCGAGGCGCCGCTTCACCACGTCGAGCGCGGCCATCTTCTCCGAGACGAAGAGCACGGTGCGGCCCTCCGCCATCGCCGCGGCGATGAGGTTGGTGATCGTCTGCGACTTGCCGGTCCCCGGCGGACCCTGGAGCACGAAGCAGCGCCCGGCGAGCGCCGAGGTGATCGCGGCCATCTGCGTCGAGTCGGCGTCCACGACGACGGGCAGGCGCGCCGGCGGCACGGCGTCGTCGAGCGCGCGCGGATCCATCGCGGGCGCGGCGTTGGGGAAAGCCGTCTGCGCGCCGGAAGCGATGTGGCGCACGACGGGATTTTCCAGGACCGCCGCGGCGTTGTCCCCCAGATCGCGCCACATCAGGAATTTGGTGAACGTGAAGAGCCCGAGGTGGACCTCCTCGCTCACCTCCCAGCGCGGCATCCGCTGGATGGCCTGGCGCACGGCGCGAAACATCGCCGGGACGTCGCGCCCGTGCTCATCCGCGTCAAGGTTCGCGAGAGCGCCGAAATCGACGGCGAAATCACGATGTAGCTTCTCGGCGAGCGTGACGTTCGGTACTGCCTCCTCCGGCAGGCCGCGCAGGCGGAGGCGCCTCGTCGTCCGCTGGTATTCGAGCCCCACCGGCACGAGCAGGAGCGGCGCGAAGCGAGGCTTGTCGCTGGATTCGGACTCGTACCAGCGCAGGAACCCGATCGCAGCGTAAAGCGTGTTGGCGCCGCCCTCCTCCAGATCCGTTCGCGCGCTGCGATCGAGGTGAACGGCCCGGGCCCGAAGCTCTACCTCCGACAGCGGGCTATGCACGATGCCCTTCTTCAGGTCCTCGCACAGGCGCGCGTGGAGCTCCGCGTCGTCGGAGCGCACCTTGGCGAGCTTGGCGTCGCGCGCGTCCCGGCCGTCGGACGGCCGCGGGAACAGGTCGAAGGCCTTCTCTTCGGCCAGCGCGTCCTCAAAGGCCGCCGCGTCCGGAACCTCGAGCGGGATCGATCCCTTGATATCGGCCCGGAAGTTCAAGAGCCGGTTGCGGAGCGAGAGATCGAGCAGGCGGTCGCGCCACTGCTTGAGTCGTGCGCTGACGGGATCGGCTGGACGCGGAGCAACGACAGGTGCGGGTTCCTCGAGCGGCATCTGCGCCGCCTCGAGCAGCAAGGTCCGGGCTTCCTCGGTAACTCGACCCGGGGCCGCCGCGACGGCAGGTTGCGCCGAGGCGGTGCGCATGAGGTCGCGGAGAGGGAGCGGCCGGTAGCGATCCATGCGGGCGACTCGGACGTCGACGGCAAAGACGAATTCCTCGTCGCGTGACAGGTAGTCGGTCGCGACCGCCTTTGCGCGCTCGAAACGGGGTGCCGGTGAGTGGATGATGGTGCTCGAGTCGAAAAAGAGGAGCTGCTCGAGCGCCACGGTCGTGCGCAGCCGGGCCGCGTCGTTCACCACGCATTCCGGGAAGCGGTCATCCACGAGCCACACGCCCGGGAAGGCGTGACCGTGGACGGTGACGATCAACGGCCGGAGGCCCATCTGCTCGAGGCACGCCACGGCGAGCAGCGTCATATCGAGGCAGTTCGCGAGCTGGTCCTCCAGGATGCGATCGGGGAAGCGGACCTTCTGCCCCACCTCCTCGAAGCTCGCTGGCATCTCGGCATACGAGATGCCGAAGCTCTGGAGCGTCTCGTAGAGCGCGGTGACCATGGCCGTGACGCGGGCTGTGGAGCGGCTCTGGTAGCCGTCGAGCGCGTTGTTGCCCGTGGCCCGGCCGAGTCGGTCGCGAACCTGGCGGAGCAGGAGCATGACGACTGGATGGTTCGGCGTGACGAACATCGCGAGCAGCGCCGGAGGCGCGCGCAGCCCGGGCCACTCGTTGTACGCGAGTACGTCGATGGCGCCGGAGCCTCCAGCGAGAGCCTGTCCCCCGGCGACCAGCTTCCATGCGATCCGGGCACGTTCGGCTTCGGTGACGGCGCGCAGTCGCTCCGGTGGCAAGGGGAGATCCACGATTCCGAGGTCGATGGACTCGCCGCCGTGCACAGTCGGCACTGGGACCTGCACCGGCACGCCGAGCTCCGGGGCGAGCTCAATGGTGAGCACCGCACCTTCGAGGGGCGCCGAGCCGCTGTTCCGGATCTGCACGGAAGAGACGACGGGCACTCCCGCCTGCTCGAGGGCGAACGTCAAGGTCCGGGTATGCTCGAGCTCGACAGTGACCGTCGACTGCTCTTGGATTGCCATGCCTGCCTCAAAGCGTGTGCACGACGAGCCGCTCGGAGCCGAGCGCCCGCCTCGCTGTCTCGACCATGTGCTCGTGGTGGGTGAAGTAGAGCACTTGCGTGCGTTCCGCGAGGTCGCCGAGGATGCGGAGGGCTGCCTCGGATCGAGGGTCGTCGAAGTGAATCAAGATGTCGTCCGCGACGAAGGGGAGGCGCTCATTCCGGCTGACATACTGCTCGACGACGGCCAGCCGAAGCGCGAAGAAGAGCTGATCCCGAGTGCCATCGCTCATTCCCTCGACACCCACGCTCTTGCCATCCGCTCGAACGCCGAGGAGGACCGGCTCGTCGTCCTTCCCGAACTCGACGACCAGGCGCGCGAACGATCTCAGCGTCAGGCGCTCGAAGAGGACGCTAGCACGGCCGAGGATCGGTCCCTGGTTCTTCTCTCGATAGCGCTCGATCCCGCGCTGGAGCAGCGCGCTCGCGAGCGTCAGCCGGATCCATTGCTCCGCCCCCTCGTGGATCTTCGTGATCTCGGCCTGGGCGCTCTGGGCGGCCAGCGCGGCCTGGTCGCCGCCGCTCATCGCGTCGAACCGGGTGCGCAGCTCACCCTCCTTGCGCGCGAGTTCCGTCTTCTCGGCGTCGAGCTGCTTTGCCTCCTCCTCCCGCTCCTGGATCAGCCCAGGCAGCGTGTCGCCGTTCGCGCCCGCGGCCTCGGCGGCGAGATCTTGGAGCGAGCGCCCCCCGCCCCCGGCGAGGAGGTGCCGCTCGACACTGCCAAGCCGGCGCTCCACGTCGCGCCGCTGCTGCCACGTGCGCTCGATCGCGCGGAGGTCGTCGAGCGTGGAGCAGCACGCGCTCCGGCAGAGCTCCTCGAGCTTCGCGGTGTGGCGCGCGATGGCCGCGCGGCACTCGTCGACGATGCGCTCGTGGTGTGCGATCTCGGCCTCCAGGCCCGCGCGCCGCTCCTCGTCGCCCCGCGCCGAGGCGAGCACCTTCGCGAGGCGATCGGCCGCGGCTACGGCGTCTAGCCCCGTGATCTCGGGGGCGGCGGCCGTGATGCATGCGCCCACGGCTCGCTCGAACGCAATCCTGTCCTCCCCGATACGCCGGATGCGATGCTCGAGCGTGTCCGCGTCATCGAGCTTGCGGGTTGTCTCATCGCAGAGATCCAGGATCGCCTCCATCTCCGCGGGCATCACGGTGAGGCCGCGTCCGAACCTGTTCGCAAACAGTCCCCACCGCTCACGCCACCCTTCGAGCTGCGCCTCCTTGTAGGCGTAGCTTTGCCGCGCGGCGTCGCGCTTGGAGCGCAGGCTGTCGATCGTCTGGATCAGCGACTTTCGCTCGCTCCGCTCTGCAGCGCTCTGCTCGACGAGGCGCTGCGCGCGCGCAAGAAGCGCGGCGAGGTCCTCGTCGCCGCCCGCGCCTTCCTCGCCGATGAGCATGAGCGCTCGGCCGATGGACCGCCGTGCGCTCGAGTGTGCCTCCTCCAGCTCGCGGAGCGCGTCCTGTCGCGCGCGCGAGGTGGCACGGCGCTCGAGGATGCGCGTGCGTTGCGCGAGCCACTTGAGCATCTCGTCCGGCGGTTGCGGCGCGAAGCCGAGCGACGGCCAGAGCGCGCGCCATTCCTCCTCAGTCCGTGTCGCGCTTGCCTCAACGGCCCGGAGCTCGCCTTCCTGCGCTGCGACCAGATCGCGCCGGCGCGCGACCTCCGCGACGAGCGAGCGATGGCGCTCCACGCGCGCTGCCTCGGCGCGCAGCGTATCGGCTAGCTCGTCGGTGGCCGCGACGCTGTCCTCGTACGCGTCGGCGAGCGGCAGGCCGGGCGCGAAGGCCGCAGCCTCCGCGGCGATGTCCTCCCGGCCGTCGATGAACCCGCGGCGCAGGAGTCGAAAGCCCCGGTCGCGGCGCCGGCGGGCGCTGCGCACGGCCTCCGCCGTCGGGATCTCGCCGGCAGGATCGAAGCGGGTCAGCTCGGCCTCGGCGCGCTCGAGCTCCCGGCGCGCGTCGTCGAGCGCGCCGCGCGCCCGTATCTTCTGCTCATGCGCGTCACGGAACGCGCAGGCGAAGCGGTCGATGATCGCGTCCGGAGGGACCTGGAGCGCCTCGAGCTCCACGTCGCCGGACGTCCAGAAGGCCAGCTTGCGCAGCGCCTGCGCGAGCGCCTCGCTGGCGGTCGCCGCCTCCGTCTGCGCGGCGCGGAGGCCCTTGCCGGGATCTCCGAGCTTCAGCGCCTCACCCACGGCGGCGGCGAGCGGCGCCGTGTCCCTCGGCTCGACCGAGCGCGCCAGGGCCCCCTCGGCCGTGCGCAGCTCGACCTCGTAGCCCTCGACCGTCTTGCGGGCCTGCTCGTGCTCTGCGCCGAGCCGCTGCTGCTCGCGGATCATCTCGCGAATGGCGGCGACCTCGGGGCGCCGGGGCAGGATCTCGCGCACCTCGGCGTCCTTCGCCTTGAAGCCCGCCTGCGCGAGCAGGCGTGTAATCTCCGTCCGTACCTGGCGCAGCTCGGCCTCTCGCTTCGGGAGATCGGCGAGCTTGCTCTCGATGTCGCCCCGCTGGCGCGCGAGCCGCTCGATCGCGTCAACCTGCCTCAGAACGGCCTCGCGTGGGGTGATCGCGTCGCGCTGCCCCGAGAGGCGCACGATCTCCTCCTCGGCCCCGGTAAGCCGCCGTCGGGCCTCCCCGAGCGACGACTCCGCCTCTTGCCGCTGCACCGGCGCGTCGTCGGGGAGATCGGGCGCGAGAGCGAGGGCCGTAAGCTCCGCGAGCAGCGCACTCCGCTCCGAGAGCGGCAGCAGGTTGCGCTGGATCCGGTGTAGCCTCTCCCGTTCCGCCCAGAGCTCCTGCACGCGCTTGCTGACGTTCTCGAGCTGCACCCGGACACCTGTGAGCTCGTCGCGGACCGTCCGCCACTCGTCGCCCGAGAGCGCGCGCAGCTTGAGCTCCTTGCGCACCTCGGCGAGCCGCTTCAGCGCCTCGTTGATGAGCTGGTTCTGGCCTCGGGGGCGGAACAGCTTGCCCGCGTCGCCCTCGATTTCCTCCACCACCTTGCGCATGCCGGCGAGCCCCGCGCCCGCCTCGAAGAGGCCGAGCCCTGCGTCCCCACCGTCCTTGAGCAGCGCTTCGCCGCCCTCGCGGAGCTGCTCGTGGTCGAGGCCGAAGATCCGCTCGAAGAAGGGGCGCTCCAGGGCGCCGAGGAACGGCTTCAGGGCGCCGTCGTCGAGGACCCCCTCCTCGGGGTCGAGGAGCGTCTTCACGCGTCCTTTGCGGCGGAGGAAACGGAGCGTGGTGCCGGAGTCGCTCTCGATGGCGACCCCCACGCGGAGCGTCCGCTCGTCGTGCAGGAATGCGGCCGGCGAGAGGTGTGGGAACCCGAAGAGCAGATCGCCGAGCGCGCGAAGTGTCGAGGTCTTTCCGGCCTCGTTCCGGCCGTACACCACGTGCACGACGCCTGCCTTGTCACCGAAGGTCAGCGTCCGCTCGGTGAACGGGCCGAACGCCTTGAGCTGGAGCTCGATGAGCCTCACGGCGCCGCGCCCCAGGCATCGATGCGCGCGAGGAGCAGCTGCTCGGCATCGTCGATCAGCATGCGGGCTTGCTCGGGGTCACGCAGGTCGGACAGCGCCATCGCCTCGCGCACTTCATGGGGCAGTTTGCTCAGGAGCTTGTCGATCTCCTCGACCAGCGCGCCGATTGCGCCCGGGTCTTCAACGACCTCGCGAACCGAGCGCAGGAGCTCGCCGATGGCGTCGTCACGCCTTCGGACCTCGTCGAGGTCGCGGAGCGGCTGGGTAGCAGTCTCCACTTTCTCAACCCACACGTCGTCCTGGCCCGCCTCGACCCCGGCGGCGCGAACCTGGTGCTTCCACAGGTCCGGGTGCCGCAGGACGGCGTCATGTGCGTCGCAGCGGCCCTCGATCCGTATCCGGGCCGCGAGAAAGCGCCCATCGGCCTCCTCGCGCTCGCGACGGATCGCGTCACGGACGCGGTCGAGCACGTCCTCCGGCGTCCCCGCGCCGGAGGCGTCGACGATCACACAGGCCCAGCGGAGCACGTCGACCGCGCGGTGCTCCGTGATGACCTGGCCGTCATCGACGCTCACGACCGTGCACCCCTTGGCCCCCGACTCGCGCACATGGCGACCCTGCACGTTGCCGGGGAAGACCACCCACGGATCCTCGCAGAGCACCTCGCGCTTGTGAACGTGGCCGAGCGCCCAGTAGTCGTAGCCGCGGGCGCGCAGGTGATCGAGCGCGCAGGGCGCATAGCCCGAGTGTCCCTCGCGTCCATCGAGCGCGGTGTGGAGCACTCCTATATTGAACCAGCCTTTTCTCGGCGTCGGGTAGCTCGCGGCGAGGTTCTCGAGCGTATCCCGCTTCGCGAAGCTCTGGCCGTGCAGCGCTACCTTGAGCCGCTCGATGGTGACCGTCTCCGCCTTCTTCCAGCCGAAGATATGGACGTTATCGGGCGGAGACAGTCTCTGGGTGATCTTGCTCTCTGCGTCGTGGTTGCCGCGTACCACGTACGCGGAGATGCCGCGCTGCCCGAGGCGCGCCATCTGCTTGGCGAAGTAGAGCCCCGTATTGAAATCGAGCCATTCGCCGTCGTAGAGGTCGCCAGCGATGACGAGGAAGTCCGCTTCTTCCTCGATGCACAGGTTGACCAGATTTTCAAACCCTCTGCGCGTGGCGCCGCGGAGCGATTCAACCGGCGCGCCGTCATAGGCGCTCAGCCCTCGCAGAGGGCTGTCGAGGTGAACGTCTGCACAATGAACGAACTTCAAAGTTGCCCCCCTCTCACGAAAAACAACCAGCAAGCAGCGGATTCACACGTTGGCCCGGTTCCAGATCGTTGACGTGCCGCCCTCATCGTGCCGGGGTGTGTTCAAGCCGCACGTTTGTAAATCACATGCCGCGCGCGCGTGTCATGCTGGCCGAAGGTTCAGTGATACGAGGACGGGCATTTACTTGTTCTAGCGCAGCTTTGTCCACACAGGCGCACCGCCCGCTCGCCGCGCACGCCGACGGACAGCTCCGGCAAGTACCTTGCCGTGCACGCGAGGCCGGCGCGGCCGGCCGCGGCGTCGAGCCGCTGGGACGACCGTTGAGCGCCTCGTGAGGACCGCCAGGATCTCTGTAGATCGTGCTCCTCGGCGGCTCACAGGCGATCGAGGCGAGCAGGTACCGGCCCGATTCCCCCGATGACCCGCGGCAGGCGTTGCGCAGGTGACTTCACGCGATTTGCTGGCTTCAGGTGGCACGTTACCGCGAGCACGCGTCACGAGATCCTGCACCTGAAGGCGCTCAGCTTGGCATACGAGCATTCCGGACCGAGCATCGAAGCTCAGGTCCAGGCGCTCGATATGCTTGAGCTGGCCGAGTTGCCCTGTGGCAGCCGGAGGAACTGCGTGACCGCAGGCGCCCAAAGAGTTCACGAGCCTGTCCTCACGGGACGGCAGGTGTAATGGAACGCTCGAAGGCGTCTGCCCGGTTGCAAACCGATCGTGGAGGAGCTCGTGCGAGCGTACCAGCCCTGGCCGCGAGAGCCCTGCGCGGTCTCGCCACGGCGGCCCGTGCATCGGGTATCCGTTCTTACAGACTGGCTGCGAGGCCTGAGCCTCGACGGAACTGCAGGGGCGGGGATGATGCCCGTGTTCGGCGAACTGAGTACGACGCCGCCGGTCGGAACGCGCGCCATGTGGAGGTCGAGCGACGTGACTCGCTCCGTACGGACCCGGTCATGCGGGCGTCGCACGCGCTCGAGCATCGGGCTGACGATCGCATTGACGGTCCGGAGCCCCCTTCCTGATGACGTCCACCGCTTCGCGGACGAGCTTCGCGCGTTCCTCGCTCGGTGGCATCGCGCCGAGGGCTCTGATCATCGCGTTCGCGCCCGAGATCACGCGGGCGATGACCTTGCTCTGGCGTAGGTCCTCCGTCTCGTACTCGTAGGTGACCTCCACAAGCTCACCGGAGGGGCTTCGCGCCAACCTCCCGCGGTGGTTGCAGGAGTTCAGTCCGGGGGCGCCACACGGCCAGCACCGTTCGGGGATCTTCGTCACGGTGCGCATGACGACGGCGACGCCCGTGGGTCGGTGCGGTAGAACCCCCGCCACGGCCGGCGCCTGGCTCGACTGCACCGACACCTTCCCCCTGCCGTGTGGCTTCTCCACAGCTTCCGCCACAGTCGCGGCGTCATCGCGTGCTTCTCCTTCGGCAGCCGCGCGAGCGCGAGCAGCGCCCTCTTCTTGTTCTCGAGCGACGTGCCCTTCACGACGCGCTTGGCCTCCGGGGTCAGCTTCGCGACCTGGACGTCCTCCTGAGGTGGTTAGGCCGCTCTGGCGAATCCTTTCGCCTGATTGAGGTGATCGCCGACAGGACGAAGCGTCCGACGCTACACTGGATTGCTTCGCGGCTCGCAGAGGTCGTCAAGCTCGGCCCCGTTCAGGTGGAGGCACAGCCCGCGCCCGTGGCGGTCGCCGGTTCAAGAGAGGGAGGCGACTGCGGGATAACATCCACGCCGCTGCTTTCCCGGGGGGACGAAGCGGCCGAAACTGGTGGGAGGCTGGAGCGCCGAACACGTCCCCTTACGATCGGGCACGGGTTACTGGTACGGCAAGCGAGGGGACCGTTGGGCAGGAGCGCCGCGTACATTCGCCGTCGAACTCGCAGGGGGTCCGGTTCAAGCGGCTCAGGCACAGGAACGGTCCCGGAGCGGGCGCCGGACAAGGGGGCGCCCTGCCAAAAGTTTGCCAGATCTCGGGTCTCCTCCTGTCCGCCGTGGTCCTCTCTCGGCCCACCCCACGACCGCAGCAAATGCCGGAACTCACAGCAGATTTCAGCGGAGGAGAAGGGATTCGAACCCCTGGTTGAGTTGCCCCAACGGCGGTTTTCAAAACCGCTGCCTTCGACCGCTCGGCCACTCCTCCAAATACTCAGAACGACTTGCTTTTGTGCCCGTTCCCGAGCCGCCTGTCAACGCCCGCCCTCGCGCCGCACCGGCCGTCCGTGGGGCGCCCCTGAGCTCGACCAGCACGCATCCGGCAGAGCTCCACCTCCACATCGGCGTCTCTCTCCCCTCCCCGCCCTTCTCGAGCGCTCCCCCTACTTCCGTCCCCCGTTCCCCGCCGCCGCTCCCCCCGTCGCGCCCGCCGCCTTCTCCCCTACCCCGCCCTTCAGCACCTCCGCCAGCCACGTCTTCGCGCCCGCGCAGGTCCCCGCCGCGCGGACCTCCCCTCCCCCGCGCCGCTCGTACGGCCCTGCGACGATCGCCACGTCGCTCCCGCGCGCCGTCCACGCGAGCGGCCCGAGCGACGCGCGCTGCTGGCACGCCTTCCCGAAGCGGCGCTCGAGCACCTTCCCCGCCTCCGCCGCGTCGGCCGCGCGGTCGAACCGCAGCCGCCACGCGAGCGCGAACGCTCGCCGCGTCGGGTCCTGCGGATCGTCCCGCTGGACCACCGCGTACCGATCCCCGCCCCACCCGGCCGCCGCGCCGATGGCCGCCTCGCGGTGCCCGTAGGCCGCGAACGTGATGCGCAGCGCCTGCTCGCCCATCACGTCGTCGAAGACGACGCGGAACCCTGGACCGAGCGCCGCGGCGGTCGGGACAGCCACCTCGACGGCGGGCTCGCGCGCGGCGAGCTTCTCGGGGTGCAGCAGCTGCTCGGTGGTCTCCGGCAGCGCGCGCCAGACCGCGTCCACGGAGGCCCAGCCGCCGTCCCGGCGCAGCGCCTGCACGAACGCGAAGCCGTCCGTGTAAGGCGCGCCCAGCGACTCCTGCAGCACGAGCGGCGTGTCGCCCACGGACGACAGCGCCGTCGACATCGCCACGAGCTTCCGGAGCGTCGACTCGTCCATCTGGAACGCCGAGCCGACCAGCACATCGAACATCGCGCTCATCGCCTCGCCCTCGACGAGCGCGTGCGTGGCCGCGAGGCGATCGCTGTCGCCCGCCTTGAAGCGCAGCAGCTTCCCGAGCGAGAAGCTCTGGTCCTGGAGCGCGTGGACGAGCTCGTGCGCCAGCGTCTCCTCGGCCTCGGTCTCGCTGAGATCGTCGACGAGGTACATCGTCGCGTCCTCCGGCTCGTAGAAGCCCGCGATGCGGCCCTCGAGCAGGCGGTACATCCCGGCGGTGAAGTCGTAATCGGCCGGGATGAGATCGAGCGCCGCGAGCACCTCGCGCTGGTGATCCAGCACGCCGTCGGGGATCTCGCGCTCCACGTGCGCGCGCACCCGCGCCAGGATCTCGCCGCGGGTGAGCACGCGGCTCCGCACCTCGCGGAGCACCGGCAGGCCGCGCGCCTTCGCCACGCGGGCGAGCACGCGCGCGACCTCGTCCTGGGTCAGCCGGGCCGCGTCGTCGTCGAGCTCGCCCTGGCCGACCGGATCTGCGCCGCCGGCGGGCGGAGGCGCGCCAGGCGGCGCAGGGCGCGCCGCGTCCGAGGCCTGCGCGCGCGGCGGCGCCGCAGGTGCAGCCGGCTGCGCGCAGCCAGCCAGCGCGGCCGTCCCGACGAGCGCCGCCCCGATGACCGCCGCCGCCGCGCGCCCCGCCGCGCGCCCCGCCGCGGGCCCCCGCGCCGCCGCCGCTCGGGCATTGGGCTGGGTCACAGCTGCTCCGCGGCGGGCGCGCGGAGCGCCCGGATCGCCTCGGCGTACCGCGCCACGCGCGCGTCGAACGACAGCTCCTCGCCCGGCGCCGCGGCGCCGAACACGGCCGAGCCGGCGACGAGCGCCCTCGCCCCGGCCGCGACGACCTGCCCCGACGTCGACGGAGCGATGCCGCCGTCGACCTCGAGCGTGATGTCGAGGCCCGCCTGATCGATCGCCTGGCGCAGGCTCCGCAGCTTGGAGAGCGCCCCCGGGATGAACCGCTGGCCGCCGAACCCGGGGTTGACGCTCATCACCAGCACCAGATCCAGATCGGGCAGCACGTGCCGGATCGACTCTTCCGGGGTGTGAGGGTTCAGCACGACGCCGGGGCGCGCGCCAGCTTCCCGGATCTGATGGACCGTCCGGTGCAGGTGCGGCGACGCCTCGACGTGGACCGAGATCCGATCGGCGCCGGCGGCCGCAAACTCGTCCACGTAGCGCTCGGGCTCCACGATCATCAGGTGCACGTCGAGCGGAAGACGCGTCGCGGCGCGAACCGCGCGAACGACCAGCGGTCCGATCGTAATGTTTGGCACAAACCGGCCATCCATCACGTCGACGTGGATCCAGTCGGCGCCGGCGGCCTCGGCGGCCCGCACTTCCTCCGCGAGACGACCGAAGTCAGCCGACAGGATCGACGGAGCGACGATGATTTTGTCGTGACGCACGGGGTAGCGCTAGCAGGCGTGACGCGCGGCGGCTAGCGGGGCATCCACGAGCGTGCTTACGAGGAGGCCGGCGCGGCTGCTAGGCTGCGCAGGTCTGCGCGAGTCGCTCGTGCCCTGCGCGGCGGCGCTGCAGACCGAAGGCAGGATCCCGAACCGTTCGAGTGAGGTGATGCATGGAGACACGGCCGCTGACGAAGCCCGACTACGACCGGATCGTGGGCGAGATCGATCGGTGGTGGGCAGGCCCGACCAGCGCGCTCGCGCACCCGATCTTCTTCTACGAGCTCGGGCGGCTTGCCCGCGTCGTCGAGGATCGCGGGTTGCTTGTCGGCTTCCTGCTCGGGTTCAGGTGCCCGGACGCGGCGGTCGGGTACGTGCACCTCGTCGGCATTCACCCCGACTACCGCCGGCGCGGCGTCGGCAGGATGCTCTATGCAGCGTTCGAGGAGGACTGCCGCCGCGAGGGCTGCCGGCAGCTCAAGGCGATCACGACCCTGGGCAACGAGGGCTCCGTGCGCTTCCACGCGGCGGTCGGCTGGTCGGCGGCCGAGGTCGAGGACTACGCCGGGCCTGGGCGCCCACGGATCGTGTTCACCAAGGATCTCTGATGCGGCTCGCGCCAGGCGCGCTCGGCGGCAGCGCAGCTTCGGGGCCGAGCGCGCCGCGAGGCGGCTCGACGAGCGCGCCGCGAGGGCGAGCGTTGACGTCCACAGGTTGCGGCGTACGCTCTAGGCGCGATACATCGGCTCGGAGCCGCGAGGTGGAGCGATGCGAGAAGGCGGAGACGGTCGCGAGGTGGTGGCAGGCGTTGTCGGGTCGGCCGACGTGGTGGTCGCCGCAGGCGCCCTCGGTGCATCCCCGTGAGCCGCGACGCTGAGCTGGTCGCGCAGCTGCGCGAGATCGGCCTGTTCGGCGGCCTGGGCGATCACGTCCTCCACGGGCTCGCCGACACGCTGGAGCTGCTCGAGCTGCAGCCGGGGGCCGTCGCCTTCCGCGAAGGCGACAGCGGCCGCGAGATGTTCGTGCTGCTCGCGGGGGAGATGGAAGTGCTCAAGCGCTCGAAGCGCGACGTCGAGGCGAGGGTCGCGGTCCTTGGGCCGAGCGACTGGTTCGGCGAGATGTCGATCCTCGACGTGATGCCCCGCTCGGCGACCGTGCGAGCCATCGCCCCGTCGCGCTTGATGCGCGTCACCGCCCACGATCTCGACGCGCTCTACCGGCGCGACCTCAAGTCGTACACCCTCCTCGTGCTGAACATCGCCCGCGAGATGTCGCGCCGCCTTCGCGTGGCGGACAGCCTGCTCGCCGAGCTCGTCGCGAACATGCTCGACGAGTACACGCGGCCGCGCCGACCCGGGATCTGAGCCGCGCGCTCACGGCGTCGCAGGGCGGAGCTGCGGGCGCGGGCAGCCGCTGCCGTCGGCGCGTGACGCCGGCTACCGGCGCGAATGCGGCGGCTGCGACGGCTGCGGGCGCCAGCTGCCGCCGCGGTCGGCGCGCGACTGCAGAAGCTGCCCGCGCGCCGCAGCTACGCTGTCGCGTGCGGGAAGGCGTTCAGGAACCGTCTCCCGGGCGTACCCCGGAGACCAGCGCCGCCGTCGGGCTACGAGGCAGCGTCGAGCGCTCGGCGTGAGGGCGCCTGGCCCATCGGTCGCCTCACGCGCCGCCCTGGCCGAGCGCGCCGCCGGTGCCGCCCGCGCCGCCCGCGCCAGCTTCGCCGCCAGCGCCGCCCGCGCCGCCTGTACCAGCTGCGCCGCCGGTGCCCGCGCCGCCTTCGCCACCGGTGCCGCCCGCACCACCGGTGCCGCCCGCGCCGCCTGCGCCACCGGTGCCGACGGGGTTATCCGAGCTTGTCGTGCCGCCGGTCCCGGTCCCACCCGTGCTGCCAGCGCCGGCCGAGGCAGCGTTGCCCGGGCCGGCCTCGCCGGGGGTGAGGCCGCCGCCGCCCCTGCCGTCATCCCCATCGGTTTCGGTCGTGTCGTTGCCCCCTCCGGCCCCGGCCGCGACGACGCCCTCGCAGTCAGCGCACCCGATACCCGAGAGGGGCGGCTCGGGTTGTGGGTTGAAGCCACAGCCCGCGAGCACCAGCCCCATCAGAAGGACGACAAGCTTGCGCATAAGCTCTCCCCTCAATAGCACCCTGCGCAATCCCCTGCCGCTTGCGCAGCGCCCTCTCGTCCGCGGGAGCGCGGCGTCGAGCGCGATGAGCCGCCTGCTTTCGCTCGCGTCTGCACGGCGCGGGCGCCGCCGTCAAGGTCGGGCTGCGCGCTTGCTCAGCCGCAGTCCACACCTCCAGCGCCACCGTCGCCGCAGGGCTCGCCGCCCTGGCCGCCACCGGCGCCGCCCTCACCACCGGCGCCGCCGGCACCGCCCTGGCCGCCCGCACCACCAGCGCCGCCCTCGCCGCCCTCGCCGCCGGTCCCGCCAGCGCCGCCCTCGCCGCCCTCACCGCCGGCGCCGCCCCCGCCGCCGGCATCACCGCTGCCCGTGCTCGTGGCGCTGCCCGTCTCGCCGGCGCCGCCCCCGCCCCCGCTGCCCGATGCTGGATCCGGAGCGCCGGCCCCAGCGCCGGCTCCGGCGCCACCTGCACCCGTGCTGCCGGCCCCGGTGGCGGTCGCCCCCGGCGGCGAGGGATCCTCGTCCTGGAACGGCGGTTCGGGCTGCGGGTTGAACGTGCATCCAACCGCGAGGAGCAGGGCAAGCAACAGCAGGCTTCGCATGGCGGGTACGCGGAGTATGGCAATCCACATGCCACGCGTAAAGCATCGAAATCAAAGGGATTGACCAGCGATCGTCGCGGTCCTCAGGCACACTCTGGCACGCCGCCCGGGCGATGGGATCCGGCATGGCGCGCCGGCGTCCGCCGCGGCCCGCGCTGCCGCTTCCGGCGCGGTGGCGCGCCCTCGTGTCCGCGGCGGCGGCTCGCGGTATCGTGCGGCGTGATTTCTGAAGACCTGGAGAACATCGCGCCGCGGCTCGAAGAGGTGCGGCGACGGATCGCGAGCGCCGCGGCGCGCGCCGGGCGCGCGCCCGGTGAGGTCCGGCTCATCGCCGTGTCCAAGGGGAAGCCCGCGGAGGCCGTCCGCGCCGCCTACGCGGCCGGGCAGCGCGATTTCGGCGAGAGCTACGCGCAGGAGCTGGTCGAGAAGGCCGAGGCGCTCGCCGACCTCGACGGGCTCGTGTGGCACGCCATCGGCCGGCTCCAGCGGAACAAGGCGAAGCTCGTCGCGCGCGTCGCGCAGGTCGTGCACTCCGTGGATCGCGACGAGCTCGCCGTGGAGCTCGATCGGCGCGCCGCCGCGCTCGGCCGCACCCTCGACGTCCTCGTCGAGGTGAACGTCGGCGGCGAGGCGTCGAAGGGTGGCTGCGCGCCCGGCGATCTGGCGCCGCTCGCCGCCGCGGTCGCCCGGTGCGCGCACCTCCGGCCGATCGGCCTCATGACGATCGCGCCGTTCCTCGAGGACCCGGCCGACGTCCTCCCGTTCTTCGCGCAGCTGCGCGCCCTGCGGGACGCGCACGGGGGCCAGGAGGTGCTGCCCGAGCTCTCGATGGGCATGTCGCACGATTTCGAGGCAGCCATCGCCGAAGGCGCCACGCTCGTCCGCGTCGGCACCGCCATCTTCGGGGCCCGCGGGTAACGCCGGCGCCTCGCGCGCGGCGCGCTCCCGGCACTCCGGCGCGGCTGCCGATCCATCGAGCCGGTCTCCGCGCCGGCCGCGGCGGCCGCTCCTTCCGCCGGCCGCGCGCTCTTTTTCGCCCTGCGCCCCTCGGACATGGCGCGCCGGGACGTTAAACTCCCCGCGTGCTCCAGGCGAAGGCGGAGAACAAGCCCTCCTCGGTCAGCGTCGTCAGCGGGGGCCGCGCGACGCCCGCGGCGACGGCGCGCTCCGCCCTGCCGCGCCTCGGCGCGGCCGTCCGCGCCGGCGCCCTCGCGAGCGCCGCGGCCTGCGCGACGCTCTCGCTCGGGTGCGGGCCGGGCGCGATGCCTGCCTCGGTGCGCCACCCGCTCGTGGGCAGCGCCGCGCCGGAGTTCCACGCGGAGTCGACGGCGGCGGTCACCGTGGGCGTGCCCGGCACCCGGAGGACGCGGGTCACCGTGATCGACTTCTGGGCGTCCTGGTGCGCGTCGTGCAGCCGGACCCTGCCGGCGCTCGACGAGCTCTGGCGCGACCGCAAGGCCGACGGGGTGGCCGTGATCGGCGTGAACGTCGACGACTCGGAGGCCGCCGCCGAGGCCGCCGCGTACGAGCTCGGCGCGACGTTCCCCATCGTCGCGGATCTCGGCCAGCGGCTCACCGGGACCTACGGCGTCGCGCAGGTCCCCCTCACGTTCGTCGTCGACGGCGCGGGCACCGTGCGGTGGGTCGGGCGCGATCCGGCGATCGCGCGCCGCGCCGTGGAGGTCCTGCTCTCGGAGCGCGCCGGCGCGAGGTCGGTCTTCGAATGAGCGCGGCGCGCGGCGGCGGCGGCGGCGCGCGGCGGCGGCCCGCGGGCGACGAGCCGACCCTCTTCGACGCCGCCCGGCAGCGCGAGCCGGAGCTCCGGGCCGCGGTGCCCCTCGCCGAGCGCATGCGCCCGCGCTCGCTCGCCGACATGATCGGCCAGGGCCACCTCCTCGGCGAGGGCAAGCTGCTCGCGCGCGCGATCGCGGCCGACCGGATCCCCTCGATGATCCTCTGGGGCCCGCCGGGCGCCGGCAAGACGACGCTGGCGCGCGTCGTCGCGCACACGACGAACGCCCGCTTCGTCCCCTTCAACGCCGTGCTCGGCGGCGTGCCGGAGCTCCGCGAGATCCTCGCCCAGGCGCGCGCCGCGCGCTCGTACGAGGGCAAGCGCACCATCCTGTTCGTCGACGAGATCCACCGCTTCAACAAGGCCCAGCAGGACGCGTTCCTCCCGCACGTCGAGGACGGGACGATCACCCTCATCGGCGCGACCACCGAGAACCCGTCGTTCGCGGTGAACGCGCCGCTCCTCTCCCGGTGCAAGGTCTTCCGCCTCCAGGGCCTCGACGCCGCGGAGCTCGTCGAGCTCCTGCGCCGCGCCCTCGAGTCACAGGCCGGGCTCGCCGGCGCGGTCTCGGCCGACGACGACGCGCTCGCGGCGATCGCGGCGCTCGCGCAGGGCGACGCCCGCAGGGCGCTCACCACGCTGGAGATCGCCGCGGACGAGGCCGCGCGCGCGGGCGCGACCACCATCACGCGCGAGCTCATCGCCGGCGCGAGCGAGCACAAGACGCTGCTCTACGACAAGGCGGGCGAGGAGCACTACAACGTCATCAGCGCCTTCATCAAGTCGATGCGCGGCTCCGATCCCGACGCCGCCGTCTACTGGCTGATGCGCATGGTCGAGGCCGGCGACGACCCGCTCTTCCTGCTGCGCCGGATGATGATCTTCGCCTCCGAGGACATCGGAAACGCCGACCCGCGCGCCCTGGAGGTCGCCGTCGCGGCGGACGCCGCGTTCCGGCGCATGGGCATGCCGGAGGGGCTCTACCCGCTCACGCAGGCGGCGCTGTACCTCGCCACGGCCCCGAAATCGAACGCGTGCAAAGCGGCCTGGCAGACGGCGCAGGCGGCCGTGCGCGAGCACGGCGCGCTGCCGGTCCCGCTCACGCTGCGCAACGCCGTCACGCGGCTGATGCGCGACGAGGGCTACGGCGAGGGCTACCGCTACGCGCACGACGAGCCCGGCGGCGTCGCGATGGGCGAGGCCTACCTGCCCGAGCCGCTCGTCGGCAGCCGGTTCTACGAGCCGACGGACCGCGGCTACGAGCGGACGATCGGCGAGCGCCTCCGCCGGATCCGCGGCGAGGGCGGGGGAGAGGGCGGCTGAGGCGCGGCGCCGGGCGCGCCGCGCGTCGCCCTCACCGCGTCACGCGTCGTCGTCGCCCGCGCCGGCGAGCGCCTGCTGGAGCTCGCTCAGCGCGTGCTGATCTCCCTTGCCGCGCGCGACCCCGATGCCGTCGCTGAGCCAGGCGCGCCCCTCGTCGAGGCGGCCGGCCTTCACCAGCATCGTCCCGCACATCAGGTACATCGGCACGTAGCCCGGGTCCATCGCCCGGAGCGCGGTGAACGTGGCGAGCGCGTCGTCCTGGCGGCCCTGCCCGGAGTACTCCAGCGCGAGCGCGTACCAGTGGAACGGGTCCTTCGACCCGTCCCGGGTCATCTTCTCGAGCATCAGCAGCCGCTTGCTCACGTCGCCTCCACAACGCCGATGAACGGCAGGTTCCGATAGCGCTCGGCCCAGTCGAGCCCGTAGCCGACGACGAACTTGTCCTCGATCGTGAAGCCCAGGTAGTCGATCGGCACCTCGACCCGCGCGCGGGCGGGCTTGTGCAGGAGCGCGCA
Source organism: Sorangium sp. So ce834 (assembly GCF_051521425.1). NCBI lineage: Bacteria > Pseudomonadati > Myxococcota > Polyangiales > Polyangiaceae > Sorangium > Sorangium sp. So ce834. The sequence goes on along the minus strand of NZ_CP150351.1, from coordinate 12,579,898 downwards.
GACCTTCACGCTGCTCGGCATCCTCGTGCGGAAGAGCTGGAGCAGGTGCGAGATCGTGAGGCCGGTGTCGACGATGTCCTCGACGAGGAGGATGTCCTCGCCCTCGATCGGGCGCGTCAGGTCCTGCGTGATCTGGACGACGCCGGTCGAGTCCGTGCCCTCGCCGTAGCTGCGCACGCCGAGGAACTCGATGCGCACCGGCAGGTCGATGTGGCGCGCGAGGTCGGCGGTGAAGACGAAGCTCCCCTTGAGCACGGAGACGAGCACGAGCCGCCGCTCCGCGTAATCCTTGGTGATCTGCGCGCCGAGGTCGCGCACGCGGGCGCCGATCTGCTCGGCGGACAGCAGCGTCCGGACATTCGCCATGGCGCCGCGCTAGCATCGCGGCGCCCCCGCCACCAGCGCCGAGGCACGTCCTCGCCCCCGCGCGCCGCCGGCCGCCTCGGAGCGCGGATGCCAGGTCGCGCGGCCGCTCCGCCCGCCGGGTCGAAAGTGGGTTAGTCTCCGCGCCGCTCGCGATGCAGCCCCTTCCTCCGCCCGACGCGCCCCCGCACCTCACCTCGCGCACCCCGCTGACCGTCCGCTTCTGCGAGACGGATCTGATGGGCATCGTCCACCACGCGAACTACGTCGTCTACCTGGAGGCCGGCCGCATCGACTGGCTGAAGCGCCGCGGGGTCTCCTACGAGGAGATGGTGCGGCGCGACCTCCATCTCGCGGTCGCGGAGCTGCGGATCAAGTACCGCAAGGCGGCGCGCTTCGGCGACGACCTCATGGTCGAGACGACCTGCCGCGAGGTCCAGCGGGTGACCGCGCGGTTCAGCTACCGCATCCTCCGGGGCGAGGACGTGATCTGCGACGGCGACATCCTCCTCGCGTGCCTCGGCTCGAACCTCACGCTGACGCGGATCCCGGACGACATCGCCAGGCTCCTGTCGAGCCCCGAGACGGCGCCCGGCGGCTAGCGCCGCCCGCCGCGCCCGCTCGGCCGCCTCCCGCCGCGCCGCTCAGTCGCCGTCCGCCGCGCCCGCGTCGGCGCCGCTGCGCACGAGGCGCGCCGGCATCTCGACCGTCTGCGGCGGGTCGATGCTCTCGCCGAGGAACGTGCGCCACTGGACGACGTAGCGCCCGCGCTGGGGGCCGGCGACGTAGCGCTCGCTCATCGGAGGCACCCCGACCGCGGGGATGCCGTCGACGAGCAGGTAGTACAGCGCGTCCGTCTGGTTGACCGCGACGAAGCCCTCGCCGGGCGCGCCCGGGTCGACGCTCGCGGGCAGCGGGAGCGGCTCGGTCCGGATGGCCGCGAGCTCATCACGCGTCAGGAAGACGCCGCCCTGCGCCGACGGGAGCCCCGCGGCGGCGTACGCCGAGCTCGGGGGCGGCATGAGCAGGTCGGTCGACAGCAGATCGGTGCGCCGGACGGCCGACGTGACCTCGAACGCGACGCCGCCGCCGCTCTGCCAGGCATAGCTCGCGTAGAGCGGCACCTCGCCGGCCACGCACTCGGGCGACTTCGGATCGACGCCGAGGATCTCGAAGAGCGCCCGGCAGAGCAGGGGCCCCCCGTCGCCGGCCTCCGGCATCCTGCCGAGCTCTAGGTACAGCGCGCCGAGGCTCGCGTGCACCTCGACCTTGCGGACGTCGACCTCGAGCCGCTTGCCTTCGCCGACCGGGCGCGCCGAGCCGGCCGACAGCGGCGTCACGTCGACGCGCCGCTCGCCGAGCAGCGTGCGGAGCGCGCCCGGCGGCAAGACCCGGTACTGGGCCGAGGCCGGCCAGAGCAGGATCTCCCCGTAGACGTCGTGGCGGGCGCGGAGCTCGGAGCCGGGCGGCAGCGGCAGCGCGCGCGACGTGAACTGGACCCGCATGCGGCCCGTCTCCGTGAGATCGACCTTCCACGACAGGTCGGTGAGCCGCTGCGCCGCGTGGACCCCGGCGGCCGCCACCTCGGGCGCCTTGGGGGGCTGCGGCACGTCGCGCCAGCGGAAGGCCGCCTCGAGCGTGACGCCGGAGAGCTCGCGGGGCGAGAGCGCATCGTCGGGCAGGGGGGTCGCCGGCGAGAGCGGCTGCGGCGACTGCTGGCTCGCCTCGGACATGATCAGCCGGCCGTAGTCGTCGGACACGAGCTTCGCGCTGGCCTCGACCGTGGAGGCGTCGAGCAGGTCCGGCGCCTCGTTCGCGAGCGGCGCGGGGAGGATCCTCGCGTTCGGGCTCGCCCCGGCCTCCACCAGGCCGGCGGGCTGCTGGCGCGACGGCTCGCAGCCGGCGGCGGCGAGCAGCAGGGCGATGGCGGCGATGCGGGCGCGGATCACGGCTCCCGCTCGAAGGTGTGGATCACCTGCACCCGCGGGTCGAGCGGCGGCGGGTCGGGCGCGCACTGCGTGTCCAGGAAGACCGCGGTGCAGCGGGGATGGCAGTCCACGAGCAGGTTGCAGTTCGCCGCCTCGTTGTCGAACGCCGCGATCACGCGCCCGAGCCGCGAGAGCTGCGGGGCGACGCTCCGCTTGAACTCGGTGTCGGGCATCTCGAACCGCGGCTTCACGACGAGCTCCGTGCCGATGACCCCGATGGGAAAGCCGAGGTCGCGCAGGCTCGCGAACGAGCCGAGCGCCATGTTCGGGAGGTCGCGCCCGGTGAGGTACACGAGCGTCGCCCCCGCCGCATGGCACTCGCGCGCGTACCGGCTCGCGCCGGGCACCTCGACGTCGTGCCGGATGTGCGGATCGTTGAAGAAGCGGGCCTTCCAGAACTCGAACGCGTGCAGGTGGAGCGACTCGTCGTCGACGCCGAGCCGGCGCAGGTTGTCCTGGAACCCGTACACGATGCCCTCGGGCGACGCGCGCTCGAGGAGGGCGGCGACGTGCGGGTGCTTGCGGCGCCACTCCTCCGCGAGCTCGTGGAGGATCGCGACCACCCGCGGCCGGTTGTCCATGAGGGTGCCGTCGAGATCGAAGACGATCACGGGCGGCCCCTCGGATCGGTCGGCCGCCCGCTCGACGATGGAGTCCAGGAGCCGCGTCCGCTCGAGGGGGACGAGGCGCTTCTCGTAGAACAGCGTGCTCAAGGTCGTCGCGCCGTGAGGGAGCGCGCCCCGCGCCGCTCCTCGGGAGGAACCCTATAGCGCGAACTCACCCGCCCCAGAAGCCGCGGTGTCCGCCCCCGAAGCCCGGCCCACGAGTCGGTAAGTGTGCAGAAACATCCCACATTGTTGACCATTGTGTTCCATTCTTCGTAGGATTTTCCACACCGGGGGCGCTCGAGCTCCTGAAGGAAGGCCCATGCAGAACCGCATCATGACCGCTCTGGCCCTGGCGATGGCGCTGACCGCCGTGTCGGGCTGCTCGAAGACCCCTCGCGATCGCCTTCAGGGGCGCTGGTACGGCGAGTCCATCGAGAACGCGCCCGTGGAGCAGCTCACGAAGGCGACCGGGTGGGTCAAGGGGACGGCGCTCGAGTTCAACGGCGCCAAGGTGACGGTGACCCTGCCAGCGGAGACGCCGCGCAGCGGCACCTTCAAGGTGACCAAGGCCGAGGGCGATCAGGTGACCGTCGCGTTCCTCCGCCCCGAGGGCGGGCTCGACGAGGCGCAGTTCCGCTTCGCCACGGATCAGACGCTGCGCTGGGAGATCGGCGACGGCCGCGCGATCGTGCTGGCCAAGGCGAAGAACTGAGCTCGGGCGGCGCCCGCAGTCCCCGCGCGCCCGCCGGGGGCCGCCGCCGGGCGCACCGGCCGGGCGAGGGCCCGGCCGCCTACCGCCGCACCCGCTCCCGCCGCACCCGCGTGAGCCACCGCGCCTCGCCGCGCTCGCCGTCGCGCGCGAGCAGCACCACCACGTCCTCCGAGAGCGGCCCGGTGAGCCGCCGCCGCGCCTCCTCGATGGAGCGCACCTCGACGCCGTTCACGGACAGGAGCCGATCGCCGGGCTCGATGCCGGCCTCCTCCGCCTCGCTCGCCGGGGGCACCGACACCACGGTCACGGTCCGGCGCTCCTCGCCGAGCGTCACCGCCAGGCTCCCGGCGCCCTTCGGGTCCTGCCGCGCGCCGTCGCCCGGCAGCGCGATCCGGACGCGCTCGGTCGTCCTGCCGGCCCGCACCTGCACCGGCTGCGACTCGGCGCGCCCGAGATCCGCGCTGTACGCCTCGAGCACCGCCGTGCCCTCGGGCAGGCCGCCGAGCTGGAACCGCCCGTCCCGGTCGGTGAGCACGACGCCCGGCGGCAGCGGGCCGAGCGGCAGGTACGTCGGCACGCGGTCGCGCGCCACGCGGGCCCCGGCGACCGGATCGCCGCGCGGATCGACGACCTGGCCGGCGACCTCTCCGGCCTCGAACAGGTCGATGCGCCCGAGGTCCGTCGGGCGATCGCGGTCGCCGGCGAGGGTGACCCGCAGCGTGGCCGGCGCGAACCCGTCGCGGGTCACCGTCATGCGGAGCTGCCCCGGCGCGAGGTCCCCGAGCGTGAAGGCGCCCTCCGCGTCGCTCGTGGCGCGGCGCGGCCCGGTCGGAGAAAACAAGGTGATCCGCGCGCCCTCGAGCCGCTCGCGCCCGCCGCGCCCGGTCACGGTGCCGGTGGCCTTGAGCGCGGCGCGCATCTCGAGCCGCAGCTCCTTCGGCGCGGCGTCGACCTGCTCGACGCGCGGGGCCCTGCCGGAGCGCACGAGGCTGATCCGGAGCGGGAGGCCGGCGGCGTCGGGCAGCAGCGCGTCGCCGCCGTCGTCCGTGAAGAGCGTCTTCCGGAGCGGGACGGCGACGTCGAGCGAGAGGACGCGCACCTCGGCGCGGTCGAGCGGGTAGCCGCGATCGTCGGTGACGCGGATGGCCACGGCCTCGCGCACCTTCGGGAGGACGACCTCGATCTCCTTGCGATCGCGCTCCGGGACCTCGACGACGAGCCGCGCCACGACGTCCCCGGGCGACTCGGGCCGGGACACCGAGACGAGCACCTCGTCGGGGACCGCGGCGAACGCGAACGTGCCGTCGTCGGCGGAGTACGTCACCCGCTCGAGCGAGCCCGCGGTCGCGGCCAGCTCGACGCGCGCGCCGGCGACCGGCCTGCGGTCCTCCTCGAGGACGCGGCCCTCGAGCAGGCCGCCCTGGCGCATCACCACGCGCACGCGGGCCTCGCCGCCCGGCGGGAGCGTCACGACCTCGCTGGGCGTCTCCACGTACTCCGGGTGCCGGACGATCGCGTGCACGCGCCCCGGGGTGACGGGCTCGGCCCGGAAGGTGCCGTCGGCGCGCGTGACCCACGGGTCGCCCGACCGCGCCGCCGCGACCGGGAGGATCGCGTCGCCGCGCGGCAGGTCCGGGATGGGGCCGGGCATCACCCCGAGCTCTCCCGCCGGGATCAGCGGCGCCGGGCCGGGCAGGGCGCGCTCGAAGTGCTCGTCCCTGAACTCGGACATCGCGGTGGTCTCGTCGATGGGCATCCCCTCGGCGTCGGCCCCGACGATCTCGATGGTCGCGCCCGGGACCGGGTAGCCGCGATCGTCGACGACCTCGCCCACGAGCGCGCCGCCGCGGAGCAGCGGGATGCGGACCTCGGAGGCGCCGGCCTCGACCTGCACCGCGTTCCTCGGCACGAAGCCGGCCGCGAGGGCCGACGCGCTCGCGTAGCCCGGCGCGATGGGCCCGAGCGACACGGACCCGTCGTCGCCCGTGCGCCCGTGCAGCGGGAACGCCGACAGCCCCTGCTCGACGAGCACGACGTTCGCGCCCTTCACGGGCGGCGCGCCCTCGCCGTCGCCGTCGGTCACGAGGATCCGCACGTGGCGGCCGGGCCCGAGGACGAGCTTCACCTCCTTGCCCTCGCCGCGCTTCACGGGCACGGCGAGCGCGGTCGCGCTCACGGCGGCGCCGCGCCGCGCCTTGAGGTCGTACACCCCGTCGCGGAGCCCGGCGATCCTCGCGGCGCCGGTCGCGTCGGTGGTCGTGCTGCGCGCCGGCCACAGGCCGGTGCCGGCGGCGAGCACGGTCGCGCCGTCGACGGGCTGCCCCTCCGCGTCCACCACGCGGACCGTCAGCGCGCCGAGCCGATCCATCCGGAGCCGGAGCGGCACCGGCCCCGGCACGATACCCGTCCGCACGGTGTCCTCGAAGCCGAGCGCCGACGCGCGGACGACGTAGGGCGCCGCTCCGAGCCGCTCGAACCGCGCGCGCCCCCCCTCGGCGGTCGTCGCCACGAAGGGGAGGGGATCGGCGGTCGCGACCGTGACCTCGGCGCCGTCGATCGGGCGCTCGGCCTCGTCGACGACGAGCACGTCCAGCACCTTCGCGGGCCGCAGCGCGAGGTCGACGGCGCGGGGGCCCGGCTCGAGGGCGAGGCGCGCCGAGGCGCGGGCCCGCTCCGCGCCGTACGCGAGGACCCACGTCTCCCCGGACGGCAGGCCGGCGAAGCGCGCCTCGCCGGCCGGATCGGTCTTCTGCTCGCCGGCGAAGTAGGCGCGGTCCTCGCGCAGGGCGAAGACGCGCACCGTGGCGTCCTTCAGCGGGCGCCCCTGCTCGTCGCGCACGGTGGCGGTGAGATCGGCGGCGCGCCCTTCGACCCAGGCGGGCACCGGCGGCGCGGGGATCGGCGCCTGCGGCAGGAATCGCGGGCCCAGATCGCGCAGCGTGGTCGCGGCGAGGAAGCAGACCAGCGCGGCGATCGCGGCCAGGACGGTATCGAGGCGCGACCGGCGCTCGGGCCGGTCGGCTTCCGCTGCGGGTTGCTTGTCCTGCTCGGCCACGGCGTGGATCTCTACTCCGGATCCGCCGAAACGCCGAACGCCCGGGGGCCGTTCCCGGCCGGAGGGGTGTGCTCCGGCCGGCCTGGAACGGCCCCGGCCGGCGGCGCGGGGTCAGGCCTGACGGCCGCGGTGCTGCTCGATCACGGCCAGGATCTCCTCCTCGCAGAGGATGTGGTCGGTGGCCTTGGCCCTGGCCAGGATGGCGTCGACGAGCTCCTTCGAGGGCTCGATCTTCCGCTGCCTGAGCCAGTAGTTCACGTTGGAGGCGCCGGACATGTAGCCCACGCAGATCTCCTGCTTGCGGCCGAACATGCCGGCGGGGACGCCGGAATAGATCCGGTCGGCCATCCAGGCGTCGCCCTTCGCCTCGGCCTTGATGATGGCGGCCGCGTGCACGCCGGTGGCCGTGCGGAAGGCGTCCCGTCCGACCAGGGGATAATTGATGGGGACCTCCCAGCCGACCGCCTGCGCGGCCGTCGTGCAGTACTCGAGGAGGTGGGTGAGGTCCTGGTGCTCGAGGAGGCCGAGGAGCTTCATGTTGAGCAGGATGAGCTCCATGGCGGCGTTGCCGACGCGCTCGCCGATGCCGAGGGCGGTGCCGTGCACCCGGTCCGCGCCGAACTGGAGCGCCCAGATCGCGTTCTCGAGCGCGAGCCCGCGGTCGTTGTGGCCGTGCCAGTCGATGCCGACCGACGCCCCGGCCCCCGCGACGATGGCGCGCGTGAAGTTGATGAGGTTGCGCACCCCGTCGGGCGTCGCGTGCCCGACGGTGTCGCACAGGCACAGCCGGGACGCGCCGTGGTCGATGGCGACCTTGAAGAGCGTCGCCAGCACCTCGGGGCGCGAGCGCGTCGTGTCTTCCGTGACGTAGGCGACCGGCAGCCCGGCCTTCACGCCCGCGTCGATCGCGGCGGCGCTGCGCTGGGCGATGAGGTCGACGTCCCACGCCTCCGCCAGCTGGCGGATCGGGCTCGAGCCGATGAAGGCGTAGATCTCGACCGGGATCCCCGCGCGCTGGGAGATCTCGATCATCGGCGTGATGTCCGAGACGACCGTGCGGCCTGCGCAGGCGACGCGGAGCGGCAGGCGGTTGTCCGCCACCTCTTTGCACATCCGGAGCACGTCCTCGAAGGCCCGCGGCGAGCTGCCGGGCAGGCCGATATCGGCGACGTGGATGCCGATCTTGGCCATGAGGTGGAGCAGCTTGAGCTTGCTCTCGATGTTCGGGTCGGCGACGGAGGGGTTCTGCAGGCCGTCGCGCAGGGTCTCGTCGAAGAAGCCGATCTCCTTCGGGATGACCCGCCCGACGCGGCCCACCTCGTTCCAGTCGTAGATGAGATCGGTCGGGCGGCCAGCGTCGGCAGCGATCGCCATGCTCTGAGTATAGTGCGCCGTTCTCAACGCCGAGGCTGAAACGAAGCGCTTCTTGGGCGCTCGACATGACGCACGGCGCAGGCGAAGGCGCGAGCGACGACGGCGGTGACACCGTAATGCATGCTCCGTCACATCGGGGTCACGCCGACAGGATCCGGGCGCGGGCTGGCGGCGAGCGCATGGGCGTCAGCGGCGAATGCGCGCATCGGGGCCGGCGGCGAGCGCGTGGGTGTCGACGGCGAGCGCGGACCGGGGCCGGCGGCAGGGTGCAGCCCCGTCAGAAAAAGCGCCGGGGCCAGGACGGGGCAGACGGCCGCGAGCGCCGCGCGCGCAGCGGCGCGGTTCAGCGGCAGCGGGGGCCGAGTCGGCGGGCGCGGTGCGCTGGCCCCGCGCGCCGGGCAAGCCTAAGCTTGCGGCCACGACGATGTGGCAATCCCTTCCTGAGTTCGGGACCGGCGTCCTCTACGCCATTCTGGTCACCGCGGCCTATACCTTCGCGGTGGCGCTCGCGTCGGCGCGCGGGCGGCCGCGGCTGCTCCAAGCGGCGCGGCTCGGCGCGTACGGCACCATCGCGCTGGTCGGGCTCGGCGTGCTGGTGCTGGCGTACGCCTTCGTCAGCCACGATTTCCGCATCGCCTACGTCGCCCAGTACAGCGACCGGTCGATGACCACGCCGTACCTCATCGCGGCGCTCTGGGGCGGGCAGGACGGCTCGCTGCTCTGGTGGATGTTCCTGACCGCGTTGTTCTCCGGCGGCTGCGTCTACTGGCTGCGGCGCCGGTACCTGGAGCTCCAGCCGTACGTCATCGCGACGCTGATGAGCGTCCTCCTCTTCTTCGCGGCGCTGATGATCTTCGCGGTGAACCCGTTCCGCACGAGCATCGCGGGCGCCCCGATCGACGGCAACGGGCTGAATTACCAGCTGCGCAACTTCTACATGATCATCCACCCGCCGAGCCTCTACATCGGCTTCACGAGCGCGGCGGTCCCGTTCGCCTTCGCGATCGCCGCGCTCGCCACGGGCCGGCTCGACAGCGAGTGGATCGTGGCGACGCGGAAGTGGATGCTCTTCTCCTGGCTGTTCCTCTCGATCGGCAACGTGCTCGGGATGCTCTGGGCGTACGAGGAGCTCGGCTGGGGCGGCCCGTGGGCGTGGGATCCGGTCGAGAACGCCGCGTTCCTCCCGTGGCTCACGGCGAGCGCCTACGTGCACTCGACGATGATCCAGGAGCGCCGCGGCATGCTGAAGGTGTGGAACGTGTCGCTCATCTGCGGGACGTTCTTCCTGACCATCTTCGGCACCTGGCTCACGCGGTCGGGCCTCATCGCGAGCGTGCACTCCTTCGCCCAGTCCGGCATCGGCATCTGGTTCGTCGGCTTCATGGCCGTGATCCTGGCGACGTGCACCGCGCTCATCGTCTACCGCCTGCCGCGGCTGCGCAGCGACGGTCAGTTCGAGTCGCTCCTGTCGCGCGAGGCCGCGTTCCTCTTCAACAACTGGGGCCTCTTCAGCATCATGATCTTCATCGCGGTCGCGACCGTGTGGCCGCGCATCAGCGAGTGGCTGCTCGACCAGAAGTCGACGCTCGGGCCCACGTTCTACAACATGTGGCTCCCGCCGGTCGCGCTCGTGGTCTTCCTCCTGATGGGCGTCGCGCCGCTGCTCGGGTGGCGGAAGACGTCGCCGGAGCTGTTCCGGAAGAGCTTCCGCTGGCCGGTGCTGGCCACGGTCGTCACCGCGGCGCTCCACCTCGCGCTCGGGAAGAAGGTCGGCTTCGCCCCGTTCGTCGCCGTCGACCCGATCTATCCCGGCCAGCTCGGCGACGCGCTCGCGAAGCTCGCGTCGACCTACCCGTTCTTCACGGTCGCGATCGCCGCGTTCAACGTCGCCGTCGTCATCCAGGAGTTCGCCCGCGGCATCGCGGCGCGGCAGAAGCGCGGGGGCGAGTCGCTCTTCGCCTCGTTCTACAACCTGGTCGCCAGGTCGCGGCGCCGCTACGGCGGCTACATCGTGCACGTCGGCATCGCCGTGATGTTCATCGGGTTCGCCGGCCGCGCGTGGGGCGTCGACAAGGAGATCAGCCTCCGCCCGGGCGAGGCCGTGCAGATCGAGGAGTACCGCCTCGTCTACGCCGGCCCGCGCATGGAGGTCGACAGCGAGAAGCGGATGGTCTTCGCCGACCTCGACGTCGAGCGCCACGGCGCGCCGGTCGGCCGGATCAGCCCGGCGAAGTTCATCTACAAGGCCACCCCGGAGGCGCCGTCGACCGAGGTCGCCCGGCACATCACGCTCAAGAACGACCTCTACGTGATCATCGGGATGGCGAACCCCCAGACGAAGGTCGCCTCCTTCCAGATGCACGTGAACAACCTGATCTCGTTCATGTGGTTCGGCGCGGGGATCCTCGTCCTCGGCGCGCTCATCGCGATGTGGCCCGACATCGCCCTCGAGGAGGCCGGCGCGTTCGGCTATGTCCGGGCGGCGGGCTCGGTCGCGGCGTCGGTCGTGTTCGCCTTCCTGCTCGCCGGCGGCCCGTCGCAGGCCTACGGACACCCCATCCAGGAGCGGCTCGGGCCGCCGATCCTGAGCGCGCCGGGGGGCGCGGACGGCGAGGCCGGCGCCCCTGCGTCCGGCGCGTCCGTTGATCCCGGGCGGGCGCCCGCGATCGGTGCAATGCTCCCGACCCCTGCCGTGCCGAGGCAGCCAGCCTTCGAATGAGCCGCACACGACACCTCATCCACGGGATCACCCTCCTCGCCGCGGGCCTCATCGCCCTCGTCGTCCTGCTGCGTTCGCCGGAGTTCGCCCACGGCCAGCAGCTCGGGGAGGGGATGCAGCGCTCGGGCACCGTCGGCATCCAGAACGAGACCGAGCGCAAGCTCTTCTGGAGCCTGATCTGCACGTGCGGCTGCCCGCGCGAGACCCTCGGGACGTGCACCTGCGGCACCGCGCACGAGCGCCGCGACCAGCTCCGCGCGGCGCTCGCGTCGGGGCTGTCGATCGAGGCCATCCAGTCCGCCTACGCCGAGCGCTTCGGGGCGGAGGCGCTGGCCGTGCCGCCGAACAAGGGCAGCCAGCGGCTGCTCTACCTCTTCCCGCTCGCCGCCATCATGGCCGGCGCCGGCATCGTCATCGTCACGCTGCGCCGATGGAAGCGGCGCAGCGACGAGGCGCGCGCCGCCGGCGAGCGCTCCGCGAAGGGCGTTGTCCCCGGCGGGCGCGACGATTACGACGACAAGCTCGACGAGGAGCTCAAGCACCTCGACCGCGAAGACCGCGAATGAGCGCCGAAACGCCCGCCAAAAGCGCCGCCTCGGCCACGGCCCACGAGGCCGTGAACCGGGGCTCTGGCTCGCCGCTCGAGCGGCAGATCGTTCACTACGCCCGCTTCGGGGTGCCGCTCGCGGCGCTCGTGGGCGCCGGCGTCGCGGGGCTCGTCGCGGGTCCGCCCGCGGCGATCCTCGTGCTCGCGGGCGGCGCGCTCGTCGCGGTGATCGCCATCTTCTGGGCGAGCCTCCGCGTGCTGCTCGGGGAGACCCCGCTGAGCGGCGCCGACGCGTACGCGATCGGCGCGCCGCGCGCCGAGGAGGAGCAGAAGCAGGCCGTCCTGCGCGCGCTCAAGGACCTGGAGTTCGAGCGGAGCGTCGGCAAGATCAGCGACGAGGACTACGCCGATCTCGTCGCGAAGTACCGCGCCGAGGCGAAGCGGCTGCTCCGCCTGCTGGACGCCGACGCGCAGCCGCGGCGCGAGCAGGTCGCCGCGCTCGTGGCGAGGCACCTCCGGCGCGCCGGGCTCCAGGACGACGGCGGCGTGGAGGCGGCGGAGCAGGGCGAGGACGCCGCCGCGGGCGAGGCGGAGGGCGCCGCCTCGGAGGCGGGGCCGGCGAAGGGGAGGCGCGCCAGGGCCAAGCAGCCGGAGCAGGAGCGCGCCCCGGAGCCGGCGGAGGGCGAGCGCGCCGAGGCCGAGGCGACGGCGGAGCGCGACGCGGCGCAGGCGCTCGCGTGCGCGGCCTGCGGCACGCGGAACGACGAGGACGCGGTGTTTTGCAAGAAGTGTGGGACGAAGTGCGCGCCCGGCGCGCCTCTGGCCGAGCAGGCTGCGGCGGAGGAGGCCGCGGCCGGCGTCGACGAGGACGACAGCAGGAGGGCGTCGTGATGCGCTGGACCAGGTACACCGCGCTGGCCGCGATCGCCTCGCTGAGCATGACCGCGGCGCCGGCGGCGCAGGCGCAGCCCGCGGCCCCGGCGCAACCCGCGGCGGCCCCCGCGGCCCCGGCGCAGCTCGCGACCCCCAAGGCGGCTCCCGCGCAGCCCGCGGCGCCGAAGCAGGACGCGAAGACGGCGGCGCCGAGCGCGACGAAGCCGCCGGCCGGGGCCGCCGCTGCCGGCAGCGCGAGCCCCGCCGCGGCCTCGACGGCAGCGGCGGACGCGGGCGCGCCCGGCGCCCCTGGCGCGCTCCCGCCGGGTCATCCCGAGGTCGAGCAGCAGCTGCCTTCCGGCCACCCTCCCGTGGGCAAGTCGCCCGCGGGAGGAGCGGCATCCCGGCGCGCTGCCGAGGAGCTGACCGGCCTGTTCGAGGCGCCCGACGACACCGCCCAGGAAGATGCCGGCCTTCCGCCCGGCGTCATCGCGCTCACCGTGCAGGACGCGGACGGGCAGCCCATCCCTCGCATCGCCGTCGACATCGACATCATGCAGAGTTCGGTGACGAAGGGCGAATCGCGCGAGCGCGTGACGCGAGAGACGGACGACGCGGGCACCGTCCGGCTCGAGAACCTCACCATCGGCGGCGGCACGAGCTACGGCATCTCGGTCACGCGCAACGGCGGGACGTTCTCGCTCCCGCATTTCGGGCTCAGCGCCGAGGCCGGAAAGCGCGCCGTGCTCCACGTCTACGAGGCCACGCCGGACGTGAACAGCCTGCTGGTCGGGTCGCAGGGCATCGTCTACCTCCAGCTCCGGCAGGACTCGATCCAGGTCGAGCAGCTGTTCCAGGTCTTCAACCTGGGACGCGTCGCGTGGCTCCCCGACGAGACGTTCGCCCTCCCGCCGGACTACAAGGCGTTCAACAAGAGCGAGGGCATGGACGAGGTGCGCTTCGAGGAGGTGAAGGGCACCGGCGTGGCGCTGCGCGGCACGGTGAGCCCTGGCCGACACGAAGGGCAGTTCCGCTGGCAGGTCCCGCTCAACGGGGAAGAGCGCCAGACGATCCGCATCGAGCTGCCGCCGCGCATGGCCCAGCTGCGGGTGATGGCCGAGGCGTCGAAGTCCATGACGCTCAACGTCGCCGGCTTTCCTGCGGCGCAGCGCACCCAGAACCGGGACGGCAAGAAGATCCTGATCACCGAGAAGGCGGGCAACCGCGCGGAGGGCGGGATGAGGACCATCGAGATCACGCTGGGCGGGCTGCCGACGCCCGGCGTGGGCCGCTGGATCGCGCTCGTCCTCGCCGGCGCGGCCGTGATCGGCGGGGCCGCGCTGAACTTCGTCCGCCGGCGCGAGGGCGACCGCGGGCCCGACGACGAGGAGCGGCGAGAGCTGCTCGAGGCGCGCGACGCGCTGCTCGACGAGTTCGTCGAGCTCGAGCGCGCGCGGAAGCGGGGCGACGTCGGCCCGAAGACGTACGACCGGGTCCGGACGGCGCTCCTCGACGCGCTCGCGCGCATCGTGAACATGATCGAGTCCACGCCGGCGCGCGGGAAGACCGCCGGCGCGCGCGAGCCGTCCGGCGCGCGGCGGAAGGCGGACGCTGCCGCATCGCCGCCGCCCTGAGGTGGGGGCAGCGCCGAGCGCCGGACGGAGGCTCGGCTGGAAGGCCGGCCTCTGCGCGGGCGCGGCCCTCCTGATCGTCGGCATCACGGCGCTCGCTCGCCACCGCGCCGGCCCGCCGGCGCGCTGCGCGCCGGGGATGGTCGCGCTCGGCCCGCGATGTTGCGGCGAAGGCCAGCGCCTCGACGCCGGCCTCTGCGCGGGCGCGCCGCGCCGATGCGGCCCGGGCCTCTCGGCGACCCCCGCCGGCTGCGTCGCGCCGGCCGCGACCGTGCGCGTCGCCGCCGGGACGCTGCGGCTCGGGCCGAGCGACTGGGAGGCGCAGGGCATCGTCGAGGCGCGCGAGGTGTTCGTCCCGGCGTTCTCGCTCGACGCGTTCGAGGTCACCGAGCAGCGTTACGCGGCCTGCGTCGCGGCCGGCGCGTGCGCGACGGTGCCGCTGCGCGGCGAGCCCGGGGTCCCGGTGACGGGCGTCACCCTGGAAGAGTCCGCCCGGTACTGCGCCTTCGCGGGCGGATCGCTCCCCTCGCGCAACCAGCTGGCGTTCGCTGCGGCGGGCCCGTCGAGCCGGCGGTACCCGTGGGGGGACACCGGCGCGGTCTGCCGTCGCGTCGCCTTCGGCCTGCGCGCCGGCCCGTGCGGATGGGGCGCGACGGGCCCTGAGCTCGCAGGCTCGCGCCCTGACGGCGCCGCCGTGCACGCGGACGGGCGCGTGTTCGACCTGGCCGGCAATGTCGCCGAGTGGGCGGCGCCCGATCGACCCGACGACGGGATATCGGGAACTCACGGCGGGTCGTGGTCCGACGAGGCGGCCTCGGCGCTTCGCACCTGGAATCGGCGGCTCGTCCCGGTATCCACCCGTTCGCCCGATCTCGGATTCCGGTGCGCCTATCCGCCGTGAGCGCGCGCCGCGCCGCTCACGGCCGCGCGCCGGAAGGGAGGGGGAGAGGGAGAGGGAGGGGGAGAGGGTGGCGGAGAGGGAGCCGGAGGGAAGCAAGCGGAAGGGAACAATCGCGCCAAAACGACCGCAAAACAGTCCGGAAACGCGCTCCGTCGGCGCCGGATTGGGTTACAGTCCCCCTTCCCAATGACTGTCGCGCTTCTCTCGATCGGGACCGAGCTCACCCGGGGCGAGATCCTCAACACCAACGCGGCCTGGCTCGCTGCCGAGCTCACCGCGGCGGGCTTCACGGTCAGCGAATCCATCACCGTCGACGACGACGTCAATCACATCGTCGCCGCCGTCCAGAAGCTCGCGAGCGCGCACCGGCTGGTGATCGCCACCGGCGGCCTGGGCCCGACGACCGACGACCTCACCCCGCTCGCCGCCGCGCGCGCGACGGGCACCGACCTCGTGCGCGACGAGAGCACGCTGCTCGCCATCCGCCGCCGCGTCGAGAGCCGTGGCAAGACGATGAACGCGGGCCACGAGAAGCAGGCCGAGGTCCCTGCCGGGTCGGAGATCCTGCCGAACTCCTCCGGCACCGCGCCCGGCTTCGCGATCCAGCTCGGCGAGTCCACGGTCTTCTTCCTCCCGGGCGTGCCGCGGGAGATGAAGGGCATGTTCACCGAGCAGGTCTTGCCGCGCGTGCGGCCGGCGGCTCCGAACAACACCTTCCAGGTCCGCCTCCGCACCTACGGCCTGCCCGAGTCCACGGCGGGCGAGCTCCTGAAGGGCGTTGAGGAGGCCTATCCCGGCATCACGCTCGGCTATCGCGTCCACTACCCGGAGGTGGACGTGAAGGTCCACGCCCGCGCCGCCACGCAGTCGATGGCGCACGAGCTGGCCTTGAAGGCGACGGCCGACGTCCGCGAGCGGCTCGGCACGGCCGTGTACGGGGAGGGGGCCGACGCCTTCCCGGAGATGGTCGGGCGCTCCGTGCGCGCCCGGGGCTGGCGGCTCGCCGTGTCGGAGTCGTGCACCGGCGGGCTGATCTCCCACCTGCTCACCAGCTACCCGGCGAGCGACTACCTGGTCGGCGCCGCGGTCACCTACGCGAACAGCGCCAAGACGCGGCTGCTCGGCGTCGCGGAGGACACCCTGCGCGGCCACGGCGCGGTGTCGGCCGAGGTCGCCGCCGAGATGGCCCAGGGCGTCCGCCGCCTCTGCGAGGTCGACGTCGCCATCTCGGTCACGGGCATCGCCGGCCCGACGGGCGGCACGGCGACGAAGCCGGTCGGCCTGTGCTACTGGGCCGTGTCGCACCCTGGCGGCCTCGTCGTGCGCGACCGCGTGTTCTCGGGGGATCGCGAGGAGGTCCAGCTCGGCGCCGCCTACGCCGTCCTGGACCTCCTCCGCCGCATCGCCGGCAACCTCCCCGAGCGCTGACGCGGGCGCGCGGGCTGGCGATCGTCAGTTCGGCGCGGCGCGCGTGAACGTGAGCGCGCCGCCCGCGCGGTCGATCTGCACCGTGTCGCCCTGCTTGAACTCCCCGCCGAGGATCCGCTTCGCGAGCTCGTCCTCGATGCTCCGCTGGATGGCGCGCTTCAGCGGCCTCGCGCCGTACTGCGGATCCCACCCCTGCTCGATGAGGTAGCCCTTCGCGTCGGGCGTGATCGTGAACAGGAGCCCGCGTCGATCCAGGCGCTTTCGCAGCAGATCGAGCTGGATGTCCACGATCTTCTCCATCTGCTCGCGCGCCAGCCGCCGGAACACGATGAGGTCGTCCAGGCGATTCAGGAACTCCGGGCGGAAGTGCTTCCGCACCTCCTCGATGACGGCCCTCCTCACGAGCTCGGCCTTCTCGTCCGCCGGCAGGTTCGCCCGCTCCTCGATCGCCGCGGCCGCGGGCGTCCCGAGGTTGGATGTCAGGATGATGATCGTGTTCTTGAAATCGACCGTGTGCCCCTGTCCATCCGTCAGGCGCCCGTCGTCGAGCACCTGGAGGAGCGTGTTCCAGATGTCCGGGTGCGCCTTCTCGATCTCATCGAACAGCACCACGCTGTACGGCCGCCGGCGCACCGGCTCCGTGAGCTGGCCGCCCTCCTCGTAGCCGACGTACCCGGGCGGCGCGCCGATCAGGCGAGCCACCGCGTGCCGCTCCCCGTACTCGCTCATGTCGAGCCGCACCATGGCCCGCTCGTCGTCGAAGAGGATCTCGGCGAGCGCGCGCGCGAGCTCGGTCTTGCCGACGCCGGTCGGCCCGAGGAACAGGAACGACCCGATCGGCCGCCGCTCGTCGCCGAGGCCGGCCCTCGAGCGCCGGATGGCGTTCGACACCGCGCGGAGCGCGTCCTCTTGCCCGACGACGCGCCGCCGCAGCTCCTCCTCGAGGCGCAGGAGCTTCTGCATCTCGCTCTCGAGCATCTTGGACACCGGGATACCGGTCCACTTCGAGACGACCGCGGCGATGTCCTCGTCGGTGACCTCCTCCTTCAGGTAGCTTTGCTTCGACTGCACCTGGGCGAGGGTCGCGCGGATCGCCTCGAGCTTCTTCTCGATCTCCGGGATCTTGCCGTAATGGATCTCCGCGGCGCGCCCGAGATCGCCGGCGCGCTTCAGGCGCTCCTCCTCGAGCTTGAGCTCCTCGATCTGCGGCTTGAGCTGGCGCAGCTCGGAGATGAGCTCCTTCTCCCGCATCCACTGCGCCCGCATCGCATCGCGCTGCCCCTGGAGCTCGGCGATCTCGCGCCGCACCTCGTCGAGGCGCGCCTTGCTCGCCTTGTCGCTCTCGCGCTTGAGCGCCTGCTCTTCCATCTGCAGCTTGAGCAGATCGCGCTCCACCTGGTCGATCGGCGTGGGCAGGCTGTCGATCTCCATGCGGATCTTCGACGCCGCCTCGTCGATGAGGTCGATCGCCTTGTCGGGCAGGAACCGCTCGGTGATGTACCGGTTCGACAGGACCGCGGCGCCCACGAGCGCGGCGTCCTGGATGCGGATCCCGTGGTGGACCTCGTACTTCTCCTTCAGGCCTCGCAGGATCGCGATCGTGTCCTCGACGCTCGGCTGCGAGACGAGCACCTGCTGGAAGCGCCGCTCCAGCGCCGCGTCCTTCTCGATCCGCTTCCGGTACTCGTCGAGGGTGGTCGCGCCGATGCACCGCAGCTCGCCGCGCGCGAGCGCGGGCTTCAGCATGTTGGCCGCGTCCATCGCGCCCTCGGCCGCGCCGGCGCCGACCAGCGTGTGGAGCTCGTCGATGAACAGGATGATGCGCCCGTTCGAGCCCTCGATCTCCTTGAGCACCGCCTTGAGCCGATCCTCGAACTCGCCGCGGAACTTCGAGCCTGCGACCATGGCGGCGAGGTCGAGCGCGGCGATGGTCTTGTCCTTGAGCGACTCGGGCACGTCGCCCGCCACGATGCGGTGCGCGATGCCCTCGACGATGGCCGTCTTGCCGACGCCGGGCTCACCGATGAGCACCGGGTTGTTCTTTGTGCGGCGCGAGAGCACCTGGATCACGCGCCGGATCTCCTCGTCTCGGCCGATCACCGGATCGATCTTGCCCTGTCGCGCGAGCTTCGTGAGATCGCGGGTGTACTTCTCGAGCGCCTGGAACTTCCCCTCGGGGTCCCGGTCCGTCACGCGCTGATTGCCGCGCACGGCCGCGAGCGACGCGAGGAGCTTGTCGTACGACAGCCCTGCTCGTTCGAAGATCGACTGGATCTCCTTGTCGGTCTTGGTCCCCGCGAGCAGGACGTGCTCTGTCGAGATGTACTCGTCCTTGAGCGCCTTCGCCTCGTCTTCGGCCTTCTGCAGGACCGAGAGCGCGCGCCTCGACAGGTTCGGCTCGGCGCCGCCGCTCACGCGAGGGTAGGTGTCGATCTTCGCGTCGAGCAGGCGCAAGAGCGCCGCGGGATCGGCGCCTGCCTTCTGCACCAGCGGAGCGCCGACGCCGCCGTCCTGGCCGACGATCGCCCGCACGATGTGCTCGGGATAGAGTTCGGGATTTCCCCGGCGGCTGCCGAAATCGACAGCCTCTCGTATGGCCTCCTGGGCCTTCGTCGTCATTCGCTCGATTCTCATGGCACCTCGAAGCTAAGGCGCTCGCCTGGGCTAGCAAGGGGCCGGCCAAGCAAGCGATTTGCCAGAGATACCGAGCGAACACGGCCGTCGGTGATGCGCCGTCAGCGCCGCGTCAACCCCCACCGCGCGCGGTGGGGGACGCGGGCTCCATCGTCCGCCGCGCGCCCCGGACGCAGGCTCAGATGTCGAGGTTCTTCACGTTGAGGGCGTTCTGCTCGATGAAGTTGCGCCGCGGCTCGACCTGATCCCCCATGAGGATCGTGAAGAGCTCGTCCGTCTTCACCGCGTCGTCGATGCGGACCTGGAGGAGGGTCCGCGCGTCCGGGTTCATCGTCGTTTCCCAGAGCTCGTCGGCGTTCATCTCGCCGAGACCCTTGTAACGGCTGATCGCGATACCCTTCTTGCCCCGCTCTTCGATGTAGTCGACGAGCGCCTCGCCGTTCTCGATGGTCTCCTCGCCGCTCGAGCTGCGGGCCCGGTACGGCGGCGCGCCGATGGATCGCAGGTCCTGCTCGATCGACCAGGCCTCCTGGTACTCCGGCGAGCCCACCAGATCCCAGTCGATGACGCTCCTCCGCGCGCTCGCGCCCGGGCGCGGCACGACCTCGATCCGGCTCGTCCCGTGCTCGGTGTCCCGGGGCGTCGCCAGCGTGAGCGGGAAGAGGTCCGGGTAGCGCTGCTTCAGGTAGGCCCGGAGCTCGTCGGCGGCCGCGGCGACCTTCTTGGTCTCCCGCAGGTCGTCGCGCCCGAGCCCGCTCGACCGGAGCACCGCCGCCACGATGCGCGCGTCACAGCGCTTGTCGATGTTGGACAGCACGGCGCGGAACCGCTTCAGCCGCTGCGCGAGGCGGTAGAGCGGCTGCCCCGCGATGCCCGTCTGCGCGCCGCTCGCGACGATCTCGAGCCCGTCCACGGCGTTGCCCACGAGGAACTCGTCGAGCGCGGCCTGGTCCTTCAGGTACAGGTCCCGCTTGCCCTTGCGCACGCGGTAGAGCGGCGGCTGCGCGATGAACAGATACCCCTTCTCCATGATCTCGGGCATCTGCCGGAAGAAGAAGGTCAAGAGCAGCGTGCGGATGTGGGAGCCGTCGACGTCGGCGTCCGTCATCAGGATGATCTTGTGGTAGCGGAGCTTGTCGATCTCGAAGCCACCGGCGTCGTTGATCCCGCAGCCGAGGGCGGTGATCAGCGTGCCGACCTCGGCGGAGCTCAGCATCCGGTCGAGCCGCGCCCGCTCCACGTTCAGGATCTTGCCCTTCAGCGGGAGGATCGCCTGGAAGTGCCGGTCGCGCCCCATCTTGGCGCTGCCGCCGGCGCTCTCGCCCTCGACGATGTAGATCTCGCTCTTCTCCGGGTCCTTGGACTGGCAGTCGGCGAGCTTGCCGGAGAGCGACGTCACGTCGAGCGAGCCCTTGCGGATCACCTCGCGGGCCTTGCGGGCCGCCTCGCGCGCCTTCGCCGCGACGACCGCCTTCTCGATGATCTTCTTCGCGCTCTGCGGGTTCTCCTCGAAGTACTGCGCGAGCTTGTCGCTGACGACCGCCTCGACGATGCCCTTGACCTCGCTGGAGACGAGCTTGGATTTTGTCTGCGAGTCGAACGACGGGTCCGGGTGCTTGATGCTGAGCACGCACGTCAGGCCCTCGCGCGCGTCCTCGCCCTGCAGGCCCTGCTTCAGCTCCTTGAAGAGGTTGTGCGCGCTCCCGTAGGTGTTGATCGTCTTCGTGAGCGCGGCGCGGAGCCCGGTGAGGTGCGTGCCGCCGTCCTTGTTGTGGACGTTGTTCGTGTAACAGAAGATCGCCTCCGTGTAGGAGCCGTTCCACTGCAGCGCGACCTCCACGCCGACCGGCGGCGGCGCCGAGCTGCCGCGGCCGTTCCCGGCCTCGCCCCCCGCGCCGATCTCGTGGTGCGACACGAAGCTGATCACGTCGTCGTGAATCGGCTCCTTGGTCTTGTTGAGGAGCGACACGAACTCCGAGATGCCCCCCTTGTACTCGTAGATTTCGGCCCTCCCGCCGGGCCGCTGGTCGTCGAGGTGGATGATGAGCCCGGCGTTCAGGAACGCGAGCTCGCGCAGGCGGCTCGCGAGGATGTCGAAGCTGAACTCGACCGCGCTGAAGATGATCGGATCGGGCTTGAAGGTGAGCCTCGTCCCCGTCTTGTCCGTCACGCCGATCGCCTTGAGCGGCGCCCTCGGCACGCCCCGGGCGTACTCCTGGAACCAGAGCTTTCCTTCGCGCTTGATCTCGAGCTTCAGCCACTCGGAGACGGCGTTCACGGCGCTCACGCCGACGCCGTGCAGGCCCGCAGAGACCTTGTAGCTGGAGTTGTCGAACTTTCCGCCGGCGTGGAGGACGGTCATGACGACCTCGGCGGCGCTCACGCCCTTCGCGTGCATCCCGACCGGGATCCCGCGGCCGTTGTCCTCGATCGACACCGAGCCGTCGAAGTGGACGGTGACCCTGATCTCCGTGCAGGCGCCGGCGAGGTGCTCGTCGACGGCGTTGTCCACGGCCTCCCAGACCAGGTGGTGCAGCCCCGATCCGTCGTGCACATCGCCGATGTACATGCCGGGGCGCTTTCGCACCGCTTCGAGGCCTTCGAGCGCCGTGATGCTGTGGGCGTCGTACGACGCCTTGGTGGGGTCGGTCGGCTGGCTCAGGGTGGGTTCCGTCATCTCGGTCCTGGTGGGCGCGCCCGCCGCCTCTCACCGGGGGGCGCAGAGCGGCGGAGACCGCTCGGATTGCCGGAGTTCTTGCAGTGGAGGGGCCGGCTCGATGGCAGCTCGTCTGGTGGGATCCGGGCGCCGCAGCCGCGGCGCCGGATCGATTCCGAGGGCACGAGCGATCATGCGCGGACCGCTCGTCGATGCCCCGTAAAGACTGCGGAAATGTAGCCGAAATCAGCCGCTCGGGCAAGCGTTTCGCCGAGTCCGGAAGCCTCGTAACACCGTATTTTCAGCGCCTGGCGCGGGCGCGTCCGGAGCATCCCAACTCGTGGCCTGCGGGGGGCGATCAACGCGTCTCGGGGCGGTCCCGGCGGGCCTCGCCCCGCGCCGGCCGCCCCGCGTCCGCCCCCGCGGCGCACGTCAGCTGAGCGCGCCGCCTTCGACGTGAAAATCGCGCCGCTCCGACGCGGGTACGCCCGGCGTGACGATGAGATCGCGCCGCGTGGTCGTCAGGAACACCTGTCCGCGCGCCATTCCGAGGAACGTGAACAGCGCGGCCGTCCGATCGGGGTCGAGCTCGCTCGACACGTCGTCGAGCAGGAGAATGGGTTCTACACCTCGGACGGACGCAATGGCGGCGGTCTCGGCCGCCTTGAGCGAGAGGGTGAGGGCCCTGTGCTGCCCCTGGGAGGCGACCACGCGGGCGGGGTGGCCGTCGAGCTCGAGCACCAGGTCGTCCCGGTGGGGGCCGAAGCCTGCGCTCGGCCGGTGGGCGTCGCGCCGGCGGTGCTCGCGCAGCGCCTCGCGCGCCTGCGCGGCGTCGCTGGCGCCGCCCGGCGCGTAGCGCGCGGCGAGGGTCAGGTCGGGCGCGGCGATGCGGGCGAAGGCGCGCGCGAGCTCCGGCCCGAGCGCCTCGACGGCGGCCGCGCGGGCGCGGGTCAGCGCCGCGCCGTGGAGGGCGCAGAGCTCCTCGAACGCGTCGAGCTCGGCGCCCGCCTGCGCCGACGCGCCCCCGCCGCGGTGGAGCAGCTCGTGCCGCGCGCGGAGCGCCTGCGCGTAGCGGGCGCGGTGGTCGGCGCTCTGCGGATCCATGAAGAGCGCCAGCCGATCCAGCAGCGTGCGCCGCGCGCTCGCGGGCCCGGTCGAGAGCGCGAGCTCCTCGGTGTGGAAGGCGACCACCGGCGAGCGCGTCGCGAAGCTCGACAGGCTCGGGGGCCGGTTGCCGTCGATCCGCACCACGCACCGCTTCTGCTCCACGGCGGCGGTCTGCTCGCGCGCGAGGGGCGGCAGCGCGCCCCGGCGCTCGACGAAGCGCGCGCGCGCGCTCGTGACGGCCGCGCCGTGGCGCACGAGCTCCGCCACGCGGTGGGTGCGGAAGCTCCTCGACGTGGCCGCGAAGTAGATCGCCTCGAGGAGGCTCGTCTTGCCTTGGCCGTTGTTGCCGGCGATCACGTTGAGGCGCGGCGCGGGCTCGACGTCGACGCGCCCGAGGTTCCGGAACTCGCGCACGTGGAGCCGCTCGAGCAGGAGGCTCGGGAGGTGTTCCTGTCGCTCGTCGTGGGGCGCGCTCAAATCCGCATCGGCATGATGACGGCGACGTAGCTCTGCTGGTTCGACTCGCTGCCGGGCCGGATCACGGCGGGGTCGAGCTCCCCGGAGATGCCGAGGACGACCTCCTCGTCGTCGATGGAGCCGAGCACGTCGAGGAAGTACTTGGCGTTGAAGCCGATCGTGACCTCGGGCCCGTTGTAGTCGGCGGCCACCTCGTCGAAGCCGGCGCCGGTGTCCGGGCTCTCGCTGGTGATCCGGAGGGTCCCCGGCGCGATCGACAGCTTGACGCCGCCGGTGCGGTCGTTGGCGGCGAGCGCGATGGCGCGGAGGGCCTCGGCGAACTGGACGCGGGGCGCGCGGACCGAGCGCTCGGTGACGGACGGGATGACCTGCTGGTAGGGGGGGAACTGCGCGTCGACGAGCTTCACCGAGAACTGCATCCCGGCGATGTTGAAGAAGGCGTTGGGCCCGCTCTGGGTGATGGCGACCATCGGGGTCTCCTTCTCGGCGCGCGCCTCCTCGGCGAGGCGGCGGAGCTCGGTGATCGCCTTGAGGGGTATGAGCATGGTGGCGGTGGCGGAGCTGCCGGAGACGGTCGCCTCCATCTTGGACAGGCGGTGGCCGTCGGTGGTGACCATCCGGACGCGATCGCCGGCCCACTCGAACAGGGCGCTGTTGACATGGGCGCGCGTCTCATCGGTCGAGATCGAGAAGTGCGTCCTGGCGATGAGGAGCGCGAGCTGCTCGACGGGGAGCTCCAGCGAGGGCGCGTCGTGCGACGGCGCGGGCAGCTGCGGGAACTCCGAGCCGGGGAGGCCGGGGAGGGTGTAGCGCCGGGGCGATCCCACGGCCTTGAGCGACGTGTGCGCGCCCTCGGTGGTGGTGATCTGGATCGGGCCATCGGGCATGGCCTTCACGCGCTCGAGCAGGTCCCTGGCGGGGACCGCGACGGTGCCGCCGGTCTTGATGTCCGCGTGGGTCTGGCCGGTGACCCCGAGGTACAGGTCGGTCGCGGCGACGCGGACGGCGTTGCCCTCGGCGGCGAGCAGGACGTTGGCGAGCGCCGGCATGGCGCTCTTCTTGTCCGCCACGCCTTGGCAGCGCGCGACGAGGCGAAGCAGATCTTTCTTGGGGATCACAAGGTCCATAGCCGACTCCGGAGCCGCTCCCTTTAGCAGGGTTATTGCCCGGGCGTGGGCGGGAAATGAGCGCTCGCGTGACCTTGCGGGACGCCTCTTCTTTCCATGAAATAGATAGATAAAGACATCGTCTTCGTCGTAGGCGCTGTGGAGGGCGGGGATAACTCAGATTGCTCAATGAATCCGAGCAGTTGGAAGCGAGCGCCCTGGGGTAAATGGACCGTGCTCAGGGGTAGGAGGACGGGGGAGAGCTGGCGGGCGGCGTGTCTCCCCCGTTTTGCCCCCAGGGTTGTCGAGGGGGTTATCCCCAAGATCCACCAGGGGGTGCGCGGGAATGTAGAACCGAGCGCGGCCGGGCACGCTCTGACCTGATGGGCTGTGCAGTTCCGAGCGGCGCCTGGATGGAGTATTTCAAAATGTACGGACTTGAGTTCGGTGCGGTGCATCCACTGCGGTAGCCACCACGAGGTTGCGGCGATCGTGTGCCCGTCGACCGGTCTCGTCATCGCTTCGAGCGAGCCTCCCTCGTCGTCACGTGGGGGCCGGCGCGCCGGGGCGGTTCCGCTGCAGCCGGTCCCCCCCCGGCCCGCTGCGCCGCAGCTGCCGCCGCGAGGAGCGCCGCCGTCATCGAGGGCAGCGCCGCCGTCGCCGCCGTCGCCGAGATCAGCGCCGCCACCGCCGAGATCAGCGCCGCCATCGCCGCGAGGCTCGCCTGGCGTGGGACCGAGCTCGGCGACGCGCAGCGCGCCGCCGCCGCGTCCGGAGCCGCGATCCGCATCGCGCGCGCCGTTGTCCGGTCGCGGCGACGCGCGGATCGACGCGTGGCCGAGGGGGGACGCGGCGAGCGCCTGGTCGGGGCGTTCGCTGCTCGGGCATGTGATCGGCGACAAGTACGGGGTCACCGCGATCATCGGGGAGGGGGGCATGGGCGCGGTGTACGAGGCCGAGCACCTCCAGATCGGGCGGCTTGTCGCTGTCAAGGTGATGCACCCGCGGGAGACGCAGCAGCGCGAGGCGATCTCGAGGCTGGAGCACGAGGCGCGGGTCGCAGGGCGGATCGGTCATCCGAACATCTGCGAGGTCTACGACATGGGGTGGCTCCCTGACGGCAGCCCCTACCTTGTCATGGAGCGCCTCCACGGTGAGACGCTGGCGCAGCGGATCGAGCGCTACGGGGTCATGCCGCCGAGCGAGCTCGTGGACATCATGCTGCAGGTCCTCTCCGCGCTGGTGACCGCGCACGAGCGGGGGATCGTGCACCGCGACCTGAAGCCGGAGAACATCTTCCTCTCGGAGCGCGCCGGCATGTTGCCGGTTGCCAAGCTGCTCGATTTCGGCATCTCCCAGGCGTCCGACATGGATGGGACGTTGGATCTGACCCGCACCGGCATGGTGATGGGCACGCCGTACTACATGGCGCCCGAGCAGGCTCGGGGCGACATCGAGCTTGACCACCGGCTCGATCTGTGGGCGGTAGGCGTGATCCTCTACGAGGCGCTGACCGGCCAGCGTCCGTTCGTCGCGCGCAACTACAACGCGCTGCTCGTCCAGATCCTGACGCTCTGGCACCGCCCGGTGACGGAGCTCGATCCCACGATTCCGCCCGGGCTCTCGCGCCTGGTGGATCGCGCCCTGGCGAAGGAGCGCGACGAGCGCTTCCAGAGCGCTCGGGAGTTCCAGGAGGCGCTGCGGCGGTTCAAGAACCAGGTACCGATGTCGCAGAAGCGCCGGGTGGATCGCGTCGCCGTGCAGAGCCTCATCGAGGATCGAAACGACGACGGAACGATGATGTTCGCGCGGGTGGGAGGCGAGCAGGACGCCGGCGAGCCCGGTCGCGTCGTCGTCGCGAGCGGCCGCTCGGCGCCGGAGGTGGCGAGGAAGGGTTCTTGGATCGCCGACGGCGGCACGGGGCTTCCGCTGCGTCACAGCGCGTGGTCGACGCGGGCTCCGGTGGCCGCGAGCGACGCGGGGGCGGTGCGCAGGCGGAGCGAGCCGGTCGCCGAGGTGGTGGACGGGCCGTCTCGGGATGACGAGGCGGAGGATCGGCCGACGATCCCTTCGTTGAGCCCGCTAGGGAGGGGGGCGGAGCTCTCGGACGACAATGAGGCGACGGTGGTTGATCCGCCTGCGTTCCCGGAGGACATGACGACGGTCGTCCGCGGTGAGGGTCGCGCGCGAGGCGGCGACCAGAGCTGACACGGGTGTGAGCGCAGGAGCGAGGTGAGCGCAGTGGATGCGATCGAGCGCGTGGTGGCGCGTGGCGTCGTGAAGACGTACGGAACGACGGCGGCGCTGCGGGGCGTGAGCGCGACCATCGAATCGGGCCGGTTGACGCTCATCGAAGGGGCGAACGGCTCGGGCAAGTCGACGCTGCTCGGGATCCTGGGCACCGTGATCCGCCCGACGTCGGGCGACGTCAGCTACGAGCCGCTCGGGGACGACCCCGGGCTGATTCGAGGCACCATCGGCTGGCTGTCTCACGAGTCGCTGGCGTACCCGGACCTCTCTGGCCGGCAGAACGTCGAGCTGGCGGCCAGCTTCCACGGGCTCGATGCCCAGGAAGCGTGGCGCCGAGCGGAGGAGCGCTTCGAGCTCGGGAGCTTCGCGGTGCGCCCGCTGCGCACGTGCTCGCGTGGCCAGCGGCAGCGCATCGCGCTCGCGCGAGCGCTCGTGCACGAGCCCTCCCTGGTGTTGCTGGACGAGCCCACGACCGGCCTGGACCGGTCTGGTGTCGCGCGGCTGCTCACGGTGGTGGAAGCCGAGGTGGCGCGGGGCGCCGCCGTGGTTGTGGTCTCGCATGAGCCGGAGGTCTTCCGGCATCGAGCCGCCGCGCGTGTCGTGCTGGATCGCGGTCGCGTCGTCGCCGACGCGAGCTGAGCCATCTCGGGAGCGAGACGCGAGCACAGATAGGTGACCACCGTGCGTGGCCTGCTGCACGCCTGCGGACACAAGCTCGCGACCTGCACCACCGAGGGGTTCATCGCGCTGCTGAACGCGGCCGCCCTGCCGGCCGAGACCCGTCAGCTGGTCGGACCCTTGGTGACCGCGCCGGAGGTGCTCAACCCGCAGATTGCGCTGCTCGATGCCGCGATCGACCAGCTGTGCGCCCACGAGCCGGTGATCACGGGGCTGACCACGGCGCCCGGCGTGGGGCTGGGTCTTCGCCGCCGGTCGTGGATGAAGCCAAGCGCTTCCGCCACGCTCACCAGCTCGCCTCGTACCTCGGCCTGCTTCCCTTGGAGGACACCTCCGGGGAACGCGATAAGCGACGGCTGGGCGCGATCACAAAGCAAAGCAACGCGTACATGCGCCTCAGGATTGATCACATTTTTCCGCCTCCTTCGCGGCGCTCCAGCCCTGGGCGAGGATGAGGAGCTGCTCGTAGCCGCGTCCCAAGGTCTGCCAGCCGGGCTCGCCGTTCCTCCGGAGGTGTCCGCCGAGCGCGGCGATTGCCAGGAAGGCATCGCGGGCGGTGGTGTTCTCGGGCAACGGCTTGCGGGCGAAGGCCCGTAGCACCTCGAGCTGGGTGGGCGTGAGCACGGCGCTCGCGGGCTGTTCCGGTGCGCGCCGGGCCTCGCTGCGCAGCAACAGTGGATGCCACGCGATGGGGGCGAAGAGCGCCAGCACGTTGCGCAAGCCGTGCAGGTCCTCGATCTGGCGCTTCTCGTAGGCGCATCCGGTCTTCAGGGCCTCGAAGAACTCCTCCACCATCCAGCGCGCCCGGTACCAGTCGACCAGCTGCGTCAGCTGCTCGTCGGACTCGAGCGGCTCGTTCGTGAGCAGCACCCACTCGACCGGCGCCTCGCCCGGCGGCGGAGCGAGCTCCCAGACGCGTACGACCTGAAGCGAGAGCGTCGCAGGCATCTCACGCGGCTGCGATCTCGGTCGTCGCAGCGTCACGCGCGTGCTTCCAACGGCGAGCTTCGCCAGGCGCATTGCCCGTGGGGTGGTCGTCGCGCACGTGCGTGCTCCGGGGTGAGTACGCCGAGCGGGCGGCGCGCTCCATCGGCACTGAGCGCCAGGGTGAAGTGGGCGAAGAAGTCTGCCCGGAGGAGTGCAGCCGACCGAGCCCCTGTCGCTGGCCGTCGGTGCGGAAAGAGAGGGTCGTGGTGTCATGGACGGCGAGCACGACCGGCTCGGCCGCCATGCGCGCGAGGGTGGTGCGCACGTGGGGAGCCAGGATTGCCGGCGGCGTGACGGCCTCGTTGCCGAAGAAGCGGTACGCCGCCTCCAGCTCGCTGTCGGACAGCAGCGAGGGGAAGCTCTTGTCCGGCGCCTGCGCCAGCTTCTGCACCAGCTTGGTCTGGCGCTTCGAAAGCCGCGCGTCGCCGAAGTGGGCCTCGCTCATCTCTTCGGCGAGTGAGGCCGCGTGCTCTGCTGCAGGTGAACCCATCCGCTGCGAAGGAGCTGCCGCGCTGCGCATCCTCGCTGTCGGCGGCACGGCCTGCACCAACACATTCGTTTGCCCAGCTGGCCGAGCGTACACGCCTGCGCCTGCATGCCCCGGCGGCAGGTGTGTGATTTACCGGCGCAAGATAACAGGCCGCCATCGCCGTCGGCCGTGCGTCCTGACGTGGTACGCGCTCGGGGGCCGCAGGGGCGAGGTGCTGTGCTGGTCAGCACCGGCCGAAGTTTGGCGCCGAGGACCGTCGAGCACGAAGGCGAGTGCTGGTCGCTCGAGAGCACCTCCCGTGATGCCAGGGATAGAGGCGAGCTCGGCACCGAGCAGCCGCGCTCCGGGAGAGAGCGCGGCGTCGAGCCAGCCGCTCGGTTCACCTGCTCCTCTACGCGGTCGCGATGCTCTGGTACACCCGGAGCGCTGCAATGTCGGCTGGGCGAGGCCGATCACAGCGCCCTGGTGCTCGCTCAAGCGCTCGCCCTCCAAGGCCCTGGGCAGCCCTCTCCTCTCTCTCGCAGGCTCGTGACGAACACGGGAGGGGGAGAGAGCGCAGCGGCAGCACGCCGCGGGCGCCTCGTAAAGGATGTCCGGGTGGTCGAGCCCCACCAGCACGACGTCATCAGGAGCGTGCGCGCTCAACCAGATCCGCGTTCGTCAGTCCCGTCCCGAGGGGGGAGGGGAGGGGAGCGCGCCGGCGCTCTCGACGATCACCCCGGGCGCCTTTTGCGTCCCGACACAAGACGCCACGACGTCCGGCGAGATGGCGCTGGCGCAGCGGCGTGCCGCCCGGTGCGGCGAGACCGACTCCGGGAAGCGGTACGGCGCCGGCTCGGGCTGAACCGAGCTGACAGTGACCATCTGATCGGCTTCGCTCACCGAGAGACCGTCCACGCCCGGCTCGATCGGCTTCAGTTCGCAGACTTTGTCGCCGCGAGCTGCCAGCGCAGCGACGAGCGCGACCGCCGTGTGCGTCTTGCCGACGCCGGTGCCGGTTCCGACCACCGCGACCCGGAGCTGACCTGTTTCACGTGAAACAGCACCGCCTCTCATCGCAGCGCCTCGCACAATCCTGCGAGGGCACGCTTGGGATCGACCCCGACGCTGGAACCAGACGGAACATGCGTCGGGTCGGTCGAAGCTGGCGGCAGATCCGGTCGCGTTCGGACGCGACCTGGCCCGGCTTCTGGCGGGCGGAACTAGGTGCGGAGTCGCGCCAGAACGAGCTCGGCTGCGGCGAGCGACGCCGGCGCTGTGGGCTCCGCACGCGGCATCTCCACGGCGCCCGTGGTGATGCCGAGCGCTTCGAGCTCCCCCGCGTTGGTTCCGGTCGAAGCATCGGGAGCTGCCGGCGCGTTCAGCACCACCTGCGCCGGCGGCACACCAGGGGCGAGAGCGCGCAGGGCCAGCACGGCGCTGGCCACCTCGTGAAGAATGCCCAGCCGGTCGAGGCCCACCAGCACGACGGCATCAGGAGCGAGCGCGCGCACGAGGTCTGCGTTCGTCAGCCCCGGCGCGAGAGGCGAGAGGAGCGCGCCGGCGCTCTCGATGATCACCCAGGGCGCCTTTTGCTTCCCGACCCACGCCGTCACGACGTCCAGGGAGATGGCGCTGGCGCAGCGGCGTGCCGCCAGGTGCGGCGAGACCGGCTCCGCGAAGCGGTACGGCGCCGGCTCGGGCTGAACCGAGCTGACAGCGGCCAGCTGATCGGCGTCGCTCACCGAGAGGCCGTCCACGCCCGACTCGATCGGCTTCAGACCGCAGACTTTGTCACCGCGAGCTGCCAGCGCAGCGACGAGCGCGACCGTCGCGTGCGTCTTGCCGACGCCGGTCCCGGTTCCAACCACCGCGACCCGGAGCTGACCTGTTTCACGTGAAACAGGACGGCCTCTCATCGCAGCGCCTCGCGGAATCCTGAAAGGGCACGCTCCACGTCGGCCTCCGAGAGCGACGCGCTGGTCGTGATGCGGAGCCGAGACGTGCCCGCCGGGACCGTCGGCGGGCGGATCGCCTGGACGAGGATCCCCTCTCGTGCGAGGCGCTGGGACATCTCCACGGCGGCACCCGGCGACTTCAAGATCCAGGGGAGGATGGGGCCCGATGAACCCGGGAGCAGGGGGGCCCCCAGCGCGTGCAGGCCAGCCCGGAGCTGGCGCGTGACCATGGTCAGTCGTGACCGACCTGCATCGTCGGCAGCGGCACGACGGACGCGGTCCACCGACGCGAGCGCCACCATGGGGCTGATGCCGGTCGAGAACACGAAGCTCCTCGCGCGGTTCCACAGGTAAGTCCGCAAGGTCGAGGAGCCCGCGACGAAGGCGCCGTGGAGCCCGATCGACTTGCCGAGCGTGCCGATGAGCACGTCGGGGCGAACGCCGACCTCGGAGCACAGGCCAGCACCGCGCGGACCATGGATGCCAAGGGCATGCGCCTCGTCCACCACCAGCGCGGCGTCATGACGGTCGCACAGCTCGCGGAGGTAGCGCAGGTCGGGGCTGTCGCCATCCATGCTGAAGAGCGATTCGGTCACGACCCACCGGCGGCGAGCGCCCCGGCCGCGTACGAGAGCGCTCTCGACCGCCTCCACGTCAACGTGGCGGACCACCTCGATGGCCGCTCCCGAGAGACGGCAGCCGTCGATGAGCGAGGCGTGGTTCAGGGCATCCGAGACGATGACATCCCCCGGCCTGGCCAGCGCGGCGACCGTGCCGACGTTGGCCGCGTACCCCGAGGAGAACAGGAGCGCCGCCTCCATGCCCAGCCACGCGGCGATCTCGCGCTCGGCCAGGAGATGGGCTTCGTGCGTCCCGCTCACGAGACGGGACGCGCCCGCACCGCTCGCAGCTCCGCCCTCCGACATCCAGGGGAGGGCGGCGTACCCGAGATAGTCGTTCGAACACAGCACTAGCATCCCCGGACCAGCCGCGGTCGCCGGAGGGGTGCGCAGCAGGCCCGCACGCTCAAGCTCGGAGAGCTCGTCCTGCAGGTGACGAAGGGCGTTCACCCCTTCGGGCGTCGACGTGGGCGGGCGGGGAGCTTCATCCATGGGTGCAGGCATGCCATCTCCGTCGGCAGCCGGGCCAGTCCGTAGGACCGCACGGCGCATGGGGATTCACGCTCAGGGCGTGCTGCCGTTCGCTTCGCCCGAAGACGGCGAGTCCGGGCCGACGCCGAGCACCGCGTCGACCCGCTGCAGGATCCGGCCGAACGCATCCCGCGCGCGGCCGGCGATCGTGGCCGTCCGGGTCCGCTCCTGCTCCAGGTCGTGGGCGAGCGCGATCGCCGCCAGCAACATGGCCTGCGGCGTCACAGCACGGCCGGCGGGCACAACCGTGGCGAGCTTCTGGTCGACGACAGCCGCGAGCCGCTGGAGCTCTTCATCGCTCGCGGAAGTCACCACGCGGTAGGTCTGACCCCCCACCCGTAGCTGCACGGTGCGGCGCGCCATAGCCCCCGGACGCTACCATGAACCCCGCCGGGCGCGCAGAGCGGCCTGCACCGTGCGAACGGAGTGACTCGCCGGTGACAAACGGGGCCAGCGAGCGCGCCGAGACCCGGAGACGCGCTCCGCGATCCGGTCGGAGAGGCACGCTCGCGACGGCTCGCAGAATTCCAGCGCGCCCGCCGGCAGCGCCCTGTAGCATCGCCCCATCATGCCTACGGCGGGCCGCCCAGCTGCCTCGGTTGCCGCCCTCCTGGGGGTCGTTCTCGCGCACGGCACGGCCCGCGCCGAGCCCCAGACGAGCGTCGGCGTCACCCTGGGCGTCGCCGGCGCCGGCCTCGAGCGGCGGTGGTGGGATGCCACCGCCTTTCACGCGGGGCTGCGAGGCGACGTCCTGTTCGGCCGCGGCGCCAATGACGACTTCGGCATCGGCCCGTACGCCGAGGTGCTCACCCACGGGTTCGACGAGCTCCAGGCCGGCGCGGGCATCTCGGCGCTCGCGCCCGTCCTCGACCTGTTTCCGCTGATCGTCTCCACCGGGCTCTACGGCCGGTGGAGCGACGACGCCGACGCGCTGGAGCCGGGGATCGCCGCCGCCGTCTTCTGGGGGGCCCGCAGCTACAACTTCCACTCGCCCTACGTCATGAGCACAGGGCTGCTCGCCCAGATGCGGCTCGGGCTCGGCGCCTCCAGAGAGACCGCGATCGTCCTCGCTGCCCAGCTCGACGTCGCGCTGCTGGGCCTCCCGTTCGTTTATCTCTTCAATGTGCTGACAGGACCGTCACCGGAAGCGGCCCCGGTGCGGCGCGCTGAATCGGCGCGGTGACGGCGCCCTGGGCCAGCGCCCAGGGCGGGCGCCCCGGGCCAGCGCCCAGGGCGGGCGCCCCGAGCCAGCGCCCGGGTGCCCCGGGCCGCAGCCCGGGTGCCCCGGGCCGCAGCCCGGGTGCCCCGGGCCGCAGCCCGGGTGCCCCGGGCCGCAAGAGAGCCCTGGAGGGGGCCCTGGCGCGGGCTACAGGCCGAAGCTGTTGATGTAGTCGGCGCAGGTCCGACCGAGGTTGCGGCAGTCCTGCGGACCCCGCTGGCCGGGGCAGGTCGCCTCGACCTCATCGTTGTCCTCGCACGCCTCGCTCGCGGAGCTGGAGCAGCAGGTGTCCGGGGACACGTCGACGCAACGGCTGCACGCGAAGCAGACCCGGATCGGGTAGGACCACTCGGAGGTCTCGACCTCCTGGCCACCCAGCGTCCTGCCCCGCACCACCACCGTCGCCACCACCTGGACGTCGCGGCCGAGAGTCGCGGCCCGGCGGCGCAGGCTGTCCATCGTGGCGCCGTCGAGCAGGAGCACCTCGGCGCAGTTGTAGCCGGCGTCGCTGCCCGTTCCGGGATCGACCATGCCCGTGATCGGAACCACGTAGCCCTCCGTCACGGCATTGCCCTCGATGTCGTCGACGCGGACCTCCGCCTCGTAGAGGTGGACGCGCGACGTCTCGGTGCGGAGCACGTCCGGGTCGCCGCGCTGCACGATCTGGTTGCCCACGAGGAGCGTCGCGCTGTGGCTACCCGAGTACGCAGCGTCGACCGCGTCCTCGGTCCAGAACGGCTCGTCAGGGCTGCAGGTCACGGTGCAGTCCCCCGTCCGCGCCATGCGCATCCGGACGAACAGGCTGCTCTCGTTATCGGCGCATGCAGACGCGAGCAGGCCGCCAGACACCGCGAGCAGCGCGAGCGCACAGAGCCTCCTCGCGAGGCCGGACGTCGCGGCCACCGACCCTTCTCCTTCATCAGCCATGGCAAACGCCTCCACCGCGGAAATGAGCATCAGCGGCGACTATCGAGAACCGCTGGCGCAGGTCGCCCCTGCCGGATCGTGTCGCGCGAGCCGACCCACGACCTGGCCGAAAAGAGTAGCGGGTCGGCGCGCCGAGCGGCAAATTCGCGGTGGCCGTACGTCGCGTAAGCTGACGTAAGCCGAGTAACCGGCGTGACCGGCGTGACCGGCGTGACCGGCGTGACCGGCGTGACCGGCGTGACCGGCGTGACCGGCGTGACCGGCGTGACCGGCGTGACCGGCGTGACCGGCGTGACCGAGCGACGTTGACCGCGCCTCGCGGGAACCACGCGTGAGCTCGAGATACGCTACGATGCCAGCGGCCCGATGAGCAAACCCGAGGAGAGCGATCCCGTCGCCGCGTGGAGCCGCCTCGCGATCACCGAGCGCGCCGAAGGCGTGCGCATCTCGGTCCAGGTGCGCCCCAAGTCGTCGCGCTCCGCCATCGTCGGCGTGCGCGAAGGGGCGCTCGACGTGTCGCTGACCGCGCCGCCCGTTGAAGGCGCCGCCAACGCGGAGCTCGTCAAGCTGCTCTCGCGCGCGCTCGACGTGCGCCAGAGCGATGTCCAGATCGCCCTCGGCGCGAGCGGCAGGAGCAAGGTCGTCGCCGTCCGCGGGCTCAACGAGACCGAGGCGCGAGCGCGGCTCGCCGGGGCGAAGCGATGAAGGAAACCGTCGTCCGGTTCGAGAAGTGGGAAGGTCTTGGCAACGACTTCATCCTCGTCGAGGCGGTCCCGATGACCGCCGAGGCGGCGCGGCGCCTCTGCGACCGCCGGTTCGGGATCGGCGCCGACGGCGTGCTGGTCATCGATCGTGAGCGGCGCGAGCGGCCCACGATGCACGTCTGGAACGCCGACGGGAGCCGCCCGGAGATGTGCGGCAACGGCATCCGCTGCGTCGCGGCCTACCTCGTCTCCCGAGGGACCCCGCAGAAGGCGCTCACCATCGCGACCGACGCCGGCGACAAACGGTGCGAGGTCACCCGGGTAGGAGACCGCTTCGACGTGCTCGTCGACATGGGCCGCGCCCGCCTGGGCGAGCCGCTCGTGGTCACCGCGCTCGGCGCGGAGCACCGGTTCGCGACCGTGGACGTCGGCAACCCGCACGCGGTGACGTTCGACCCCTACGCCGAGGACACGATCGACGAGCTCGGGCCGATCGTCGCGACAACGCCGGCCGAGGGCATCAACGTCGAGTTCTGCCGCGCTCGGCCGACCGAGCAGGCCGAGGGCGCGTGCATCGACGTGACCGTCTGGGAGCGCGGCGTGGGCCGGACGCTGGCGTGCGGCACGGGCGCCTGCGCCGTGGCGGCCGCGGCGTGCGCGCAGGGCCGCGCGCCGTACGGAGCGCCCGTCCGCGTGGTGCTGCCGGGCGGCTCGCTGCGCATCACCGTCGCCCCCGGGTCCCTGGAGCTGCTCATGCAAGGCCCGGCGCGCCGGGCGTTCTCGGGCGAGGTGGTGATCGCGTGACCGCCTCGGTCGAGGGGGTCTGGAGCCCGAGCCGGGCGCCGGTCCACGACATCTCGCTCAAGGTGCTCGCCGTCATCGCCGACGAGGCGACCCACACGCTGTTCTCGCGGGTCATCACGTCGGACGAGCTGATGCTCGCCAGCGATCTCGCGGAGGGCATCGCCCTGGCCGAGACCGCGGCGCCCGACGTCGCCTTCATCGACGTCGGGCTCGGCGACGGGGCCGGCCTCGCGATGGTTCACCACCTGAAGGCGCTCGCGCCCGAGGCGACCGTCTTCGCGCTGGCGACGCGGGCGCAGCTCGAGGCGGGCGCCCACGCGGTCGCGCTCGGCGGCGCCGGGCTCTTCCTCCTGCCGCTCGGGGGGGACGAGGTGCTGAACGCGGTCGGCTCGGTGCGGGTGCGCTTCGTGGAGCGCGCCCTCCGGGTGCAGCTGGAGCAGGAGTCCGCGCGGAGCGCGCGGGCGGCCGGCTGGATCGCCCGCGTGGCCGAGCTCGCCGACGCGCGCGACCGCAACGCGGCGGCCCAGCAGCTCGCCGAGGTGTTCGTCGAGGCGACCGGCGCGGCCGCGGCCGCCGTGTACCTGACCGTCGGAGAGCGCTCCACCGAGCTGACCCGCTCGGCGCTGACCGGGCCGCTCGATCGCGCGCCGGCCTACGGGAGCGAGGCCGACATCCTCGACTTCGCCCGGCGCGAGCAGCTCATCGTCGTGCCGCTCGCCCTCCGCCGGCTGTCCGCGGGGCACCTCCTGCTCCAGAAGGAGCCCGGCCGCAGCTCCGCGTTCCCGTCGGTCAGGCGCCCCGATAGCAGCGTCTCCACGTCCCGGCGCGCCCCGCTCCTCGACGGCCTCGTCAAGCTGCTCGCCACGCAGGCGACCACGGCGCTCGCCCTGCTCGGCGAGCGCGAGCGCTCGACCGGCGGCGCCGCGATGAAGGACCCGGCGTCGAGCGCCTACTCGTTCGCCTACTACGTCGACGTCGCCGGCCGGGAGATCGACAAGGCCAAGCGGCACGGCCGCCGGTTCACGATCGCGACCATCGTCATCGAGCCCGACGCGATCGCCGCGCCGGAGCGCCCGGACGACCTCGCCTACTGGCGCGCCACGCCGCCGCCCCCCGCGAACGGGCTCAACCCCGGTCAGGTCGCCGAGCACCTGCTCCGCGCCGTGCGCGACACGGACATCCTGGCCCGGGTCGACGAGAACGAGTTCCACCTCCTCATGCCCGAGACCGCCGGGCTGGAGGCCCACGCGTGCCATCGGCGGATGCTCTCGCGCGTCGCCGGGAGCGAGAAGCGGGCCGGGTACCTGCCGAAGGGGCTGCTCGTCGGGATCGCCACCTTCCCCCACGACGGCCAGGGGCTCGCGCAGCTGCTCCGCATCGCCCGGCGGCGCGCCGAGGCGACCAAGTCCTCGATCCTGCACCGCATCCCGCAGGATCGACGGAGCATCGGCGAGATCTTCAGCCTGCTCGTGCGCGAGGCCCCGAGCGCCGAGGGCCCGTCCGCGATCTCGGCGCCGCGGGCGCTCGATCTGTCGGTGTCCGATACGGTCCTGCTCGCGACCTCGGTGATCCGGAACGCGCTCCGCGGGGGCGCCGTGCTCATCCTTGTCGCCCACCACGACGGGCTCAGCCTGGGCGCGCAGGTCAAGGCGCTGCTCGCGTCGCCGCGCGACGACGTCGTGGTGCACGCCCTCGACCTCCGCTCGGCGCCGGGGTGCGACGACATCGAGGCGCTCTGCGTCCTCGCGGAGCACGGCGCGTATGCCCTCGTCGGGCGGAACCAGGGGGGCTTCGTGAAGGGTATCCACGCCGCCGATCCGCTGCTCGCGGACTTCCTCGCCGAGCGGCTCGGCCGCGCGGCCGGGCTGCGGGTCTTCGGCTGACTCGGAGGGCGCCGTCCAGTGTCTCGCAGGGTGCTGTTGGTCGATTCGGACGTGGACGCGCTGGGCGCGCTCGCGTCGGCGCTGAGGGCGCGTGGTCTCACCGTGACCAACGCGAACGGCGCGTTCGAGGCGGTGGAGCAGGCGTTCAAGCGCCGCCCCGACGTCGTGCTGGCCGCGAGGGCGCTCGACGAGGACAGCGCGCTCGCGGACGCGTTCGCCGCCGTCCCCGACCTCGCCGAGACGCCCATCCTGTTCGTCGTCGACGACGCCGAGGCCGAGCTCGGCCCCGACGACGTCCTGCGCAGCGACGTCGATCACATCGTCTCGCGCATCACCGAGGCGTCCCCGCGCGGCTCCAAGCCGACGGTGCTGCAGGAGATCCGCGGCGATCTCCAGCAGGTGCCGCTCGTCGACCTGCTCCAGCTGCTCGCGATGAACCGCCGGAGCGGCGTCCTCGGGATCACCACGCCCGCCGGCGCCGGCGAGCTCCGGCTCTCGGCGGGGGAGGTGATCGACGCCGTGTACCGCCGCCTCGAGGGGGAGAAGGCGCTCTACCGGCTGCTCGGCGAGCGCGACGGGCAGTTCGCGTTCTCCCCCGGCGAGCCGACCAGCGCGCGCCGGCTCATCGCGCCGACGTCGCGGCTCCTGATGGAGGCGCTCCGCCAGGTCGACGAGGTCCAGCGCCGCCGCGCCGAGCTCGCCCCGGCCGGCGAGGCCTTCCTGGTGACCGAGCCGTCGAGCGACGATCTCGACCTGTCCCCGCTCCCGAGCCACGAGCTCTTCAGCGCCGTCGCGATCTCCGGCGGCGCCGTCGCGGCGGACGACGCGAGCGCCGCGACCTCCGTGCCCGACATCACGGCGCCGGCGCCCGTGGCGATGCCGGCCAGCGCGGCGCGGGGCGGCCGCGGCTCGATGCCGCCGCCGCCGACGCTCCGCGCGGCCGAGTCGACCGCGCCCAAGGCGGAGGCGACGCGCTCCCCGACGGCGCCGCCGCCGTCGCTCGGGGAGCCGACGGAGCGCGCGATCGTGGCCGAGAAGCTCACGGCGCTGCTCCAGATGCCGCACAACCTCGACGAGCTGCTCGACGAGATCGGCGCGCCGGATCTCCTGATCCTGGAGGTCTTGATGGAGCTCACGGAGGCCGGGAAGATCCGCCGCATCTCGCTCGCCGACCTCACCACGCCGTTCGCGCCGGCGGAGCACTTCCCGGTGCTCCGGTCGCTGGTGACGCGCCTCGCCCGGCCGGGCTTCGCGCCGCCGCCGCACCTCGTCATCGCCGCGAGCGCGCGCCGCATGACGATGCTCTCCCACGCGGTCCGCCGCATCGCGGACGCGATCGTCCCGGCCGAGCCGCCGCCGCACGCGCCGCTCCCGAGGCCGCTCGGCGTGATCCGGCTCGGCGACGGCGTCGAGCTCGCCCTGGTCGGCCTCCCCACCGAGGAGACCTTCGCGCCCACCTGGGCGCTCGCCCTGCACGGCGCGGCCGCGGTCGTCCGGCTCGGCGACGCCAGGGAGGACGCGCTGTCCGCGCACTGCGAGGCGCTCGAGCTCCTGTTGCTCGACGCAGAGGCCATGATGGGTCCGCTCGATTTGGCCTCTCCCGGACAGATCACGCTGCTCGTTCGCGCCGCGCTCGAGGCCGCCGCAGGGGTGTGAACCGCCGACACCAAGGTTGATTCGAACGGATCTTCCGAGGTTTCTCGCCTCGAAAACCAGCCGCCGTATCGGCGCTTGCAGCGTTGCAAGGGCGGGTTTCTGCTATCGTCGTCGATGCCCTCGCTTTCAGCAGCTCGGCGAGGAGAGGAGCGCGATCGTGCTGATCGGAGTCCCCAAGGAGATCAAGACACGTGAGTACCGCGTGGGCATGACGCCCGCGGGAGTCCGGGCCATGGTCGGCCACGGGCACAGGGTCCTCGTGGAGTCCGGCGCAGGCGAGGGCAGCGGGCTGTCCGACGAGGCCTATGCGCGCGCGGGTGCCCTCATCGCGCGATCGGCGGCGGAGGCGTGGAGCGCCGACATGGTGGTGAAGGTGAAGGAGCCGCTCCCCTCGGAGTACGGCCACTTCCGTCCGGGCCTCGTCCTCTATACCTACCTGCACCTGGCGGCCGAGCCCGATCTCACGAAGGAGCTCGCCCGGCGCGGCGTGACCGGCGTCGCGTACGAGACGATCCAGCTCGAGGACGGCTCGCTGCCGCTGCTCCGGCCGATGAGCGAGGTGGCCGGCAGGATGGCGGTCCAGGTCGGCGCCTCGTGCCTCGAGAAGGAGCGGGGCGGCAAGGGCGTGCTCCTCGGCGGCGTGCCGGGCACGCGGCGCGGCCGCGTGGCGATCCTCGGCGGCGGCGTGGTCGGGCGGAACGCGGCGACCATCGCGGTCGGGATGGGGGCGCAGGTCACCGTGCTCGACGTGCGCGCCGAGACGATGAGCTACCTCGAGGACGTCTTCGGGGGCGCGATCGAGACGCTCTACTCGAACGCGGAGAACATCGAGACGATGTGCGAGCGCGCCGATCTCGTCATCGGCGCGGTGCTCGTGCCCGGCGCCAAGGCGCCGCTGCTCGTGACCGAGGACCACATCCGCTGCATGGAGAAGGGGACCGTCGTGGTCGACGTCGCCGTGGATCAGGGCGGCTGCATCGCGACCTGCCGCCCGACGACCCACGACCACCCGACCTACGAGGTGCACGGGGTCGTCCACTACTGCGTCGCCAACATGCCGGGCGCGGTGTCGCACACGAGCACCTGGGCGCTCACGAACACGACGATCGGCTACGCCGTGGCGATCGCCAACCAGGGCATCGCGGCCGCCGCCAAGGCCGATCGGGCCGTGGCGCTCGGCATCAACACCCACGGCGGACACGTGACCTACGGCCCCGTCGCCGCAGCCCACCGGTTGGAGTACGTGCCGGTCGAACGCGCGCTCGGTTGATCCCGGAGCGCGACCCCGTGGCAGCCGGCAAGAAGAAGAAGATCGCGATCATCGGCGGCGACGGCATCGGTCCGTCCGTCACCGCCGAGGCCAGGCTCCTGCTCGAGCTCTACCAGGCGCGCGCAGGGCTGCCGATCGACCTGTGGGACCTCGACCTCGGCGCCGACCGGTACCTGCGCGACGGGACGACCTTCCCGAACCAGATCCAGGTGGCGATCCAGCGCGAGTGCTCGGCGGTGCTCCTCGGCGCGCTCGGCGACCCGCGCGTGCCGAACCTCGAGCACGCGCGCGACATCCTCTTCGGGATGCGCTTCGGTTACGACCTCTACGCCAACGTGAGGCCCGTCCGCGCCCTGTCCGATCGGCTCGTCCCGCTCAAGGGCCGCGCGGCGAAGGACATCGACTTCGTCGTGTTCCGCGAGAACACCGAGGGCATCTACGTCGGGATGGGCGGCCAGTTCAAGCGCGGCACCCCGGACGAGGTCGCCATCAACGAGGACGTGAACACGAGGAAAGGGGTCGAGCGGATCATCCGCGCGGCCTTCGACTACGCGCGCGCGACCGGCCGGACGCGGGTCACGATGGCGGACAAGTCGAACGCGATGCGACACGCGCACGAGCTGTGGTTGCGGGTCTTCCACGAGGTGCGCGCCCAGTACCCGGAGATCCAGTCGAACCACGTCTACGTGGACGCCCTGTGCCTGTACCTCATCCAGGATCCGTCGCAGTTCCAGGTCATCGTGACGAACAACCTGTTCGGCGACATCGTGACCGACCTCGGCGCGGCGCTGCAGGGCGGGCTCGGCATGGCCGCGAGCGCGAACGTGCACGCGTCGGATCCGGCGCGGGTCGCGCTGTTCGAGCCGGTCCACGGGTCGGCGCCGCCGCTCGTCGGCAAGGACGTGGCGAACCCGTTCGCGGCGATGCTCACCGCCGGGCTGATGCTCGCCCACCTCGGGTGGCCCGAGGAGGAGCGCCGCATCGAGCGCTGGGTCTCCCAGGCGCTCGACCAGGGGATGTGCACGGCCGACGTCGGCGGCGCGCTCGGGACCCGGGCCGCAGGGGCGTGGGTCCGGGAGCAGATCGCCGCGGAGCTGGGCTCGCCGTGAGGTGACCCGGGGGGCCTGGCGCGGCCGACGCGCGGGCCTGGCGCGGTGGCCGCGCGGGCGCGATCGCCGAGAAGTTCGGGTGTCCGATCCTCCTGTGATACGGGACCGCCAATGGGCGTAGGATCGAGGGCGGTGGAGCACGCGGGGCCGCGGAGCAATGCAGCGGGCGAGGCTCGGCACGAGCGGCTGGGCGG
Source organism: Sorangium sp. So ce834 (assembly GCF_051521425.1). Taxonomy (NCBI): domain Bacteria; kingdom Pseudomonadati; phylum Myxococcota; order Polyangiales; family Polyangiaceae; genus Sorangium; species Sorangium sp. So ce834. The sequence goes on along the minus strand of NZ_CP150351.1, from coordinate 12,538,460 downwards.
GGCGCGGGCCGAGTTCGTGGCGAACCTGGGTCGCCGTGTGGCGGAGCTCCGCGCGGAGCTCCGGCGGATCGAGGCGAACGACGATGCGCCGCGGCTCATCGAGGACCTGAAGCGGCGCCTGCACTCGCTCGGCGCCGGGGCGCGGCTCCTGCGCTTCGCGCGCGTCGCCGAGCGGCTCGCCGAGGGGGAGTCGGCGCTCGCCGCCGCGGCCGGCGGCCGGCTCACCGGCGAGGCCGCCGCGACCCTGGGGAAGGTGCTCGAAGAGCTGCCCGCCCTCGCGTGGGGTCAGGCGGCGATGGGCGAGACGGCGGCGACGCCGCGCGAGCAAGCGAGGGAGTCGCGCGAGCGGGTGATGGCGTCGCGCGAGCAGGTGATCGCGCCTCGCGAGCCGGCGGCGGCGCAGGGCGCGCGCGCGGGCGCGGCGAGCGCGCGCAGCGCCGGCGCCGGGCAGGAGGAGGCCGCGGGCGCGGGCGGCGCGAAGGGCCAGGCCCCGACCTGGATCGCGGGCGTGAACAACGGGCGCGCCCTCGCCCCCGAGCCGCTCACGCTCGACGACGAGGAGGAGGCGAGCGCGCGCCCGTCCTCGCCGCGCAGCGCGGAGCAGGCGCGCGCCGTCGAGGCCCAGGAGACCGCGCCGCTCGAGGCGCCGATCACCGTCCTCGTCGTGGGCGGGGCGCCGCTCGCCGAGGCGCTCGATCCGGGGAGCGCCGGCGCCGGGCCGTCGTTCGAGGTGGAGCGCACCGACGAGATCGACACGGCGATCGATCTCGCGCGCGCGTTCGCGCCGGACGTGGTCCTGCTCGACGCGGATCTGCCGGGGGCGCGCGCGCTGGCGGAGGCGCTCGCCGCCGATCCGCTGACCGACCTGGTCCCGGTCGTCGCCGTCGGGCGCTTCGCGCGGCCCGAGGACGCGGCCCCGTACGTGGCGCTCGGCGCCGCGCGCGCGCTCGCGAAGCCGGCGTCGCCCGACGCGCTCCGGCGCGCCGCCGCGGAGGCCGCGGCGAGCTGCGTGCTCCTCCGCCAGCCCGCGCGCGCGCCGCTCGGGGCCGTCAGCCTCGACGATCTCGGGGCGCGCCTCGCCGAGGAGCTGCGCCGCGGGCTCTGCGACGCCGCCGAGCCGAGGAGCCGCGGGGCGCACGTGGACCTCGGCGATGGCGCCGAGGTGCTCGCGGCGCTCTGGGGCGCGGTGGCGCGCATCCGCGATCTCGTGACGATCCGCTCGCACGGCGGCGTGCGGTTCACGCCGAACGGGCCGGAGGGCGCGCTGCCGCTCGCGCCGTGGATGGCCGCGCCGGGCGCGCCCGAGGGCGAGCGCTCGCGGCTGCACAGCGAGATCCGCGCGAAGGGGCCCGCGCGCGGGGCCGCGAGCGCCGCGGCGCCGATCGACGCGGCGCTCGACGCGATGGACATCGTGGTCGCGGACGACGATCCGGCGGTGACGTGGTTCCTGGCCGGCGTGCTCCGGGCCGCGGGCGCGAAGGTGCACGAGGCGCACGACGGCGCGCGGGCGCTCGACCTCGCGTACCAGACGACGCCGGACCTGGTCGTGAGCGACGTGCTCATGCCGCGCCTCGACGGCTTCGCCCTCTGCCGCGCGCTCAAGCGCGACGTGGCGCTGCGCGACGTGCCGGTGATCCTGCTGTCCTGGAAGGAGGACCTGCTCCAGCGGCTCCGCGAGCTCGGCGCCCAGGCCGACGGTTATCTCCGCAAGGAGGCGAGCGCCGCGGCCTTCGTGCAGCGGGTGAACGAGGTCCTGCGGGGCAGGCGGCGCGTGGCCGAGCGCGTCGCGACCGGCGGCGAGGTCCGCGGGCGGCTCGACGGCATGACGACGCGGACGCTGCTGTCGCTCGCGTGCGCGCGCCGGCCCGACGCGCTCGTGTCGGTGCGCGACGCGGCGTTCCTCTACGAGGTGCTGATCAAGGACGGCCGCCCCGCGGCCGCGACCCGGACGGCGCAGGACGGGACGTTCCACCGCGGCCCCTCGGTGCTCGCGGCGCTGCTCGGCGTCGGCTCGGGCCGCTTCGCGGTGGCGCCCGCGCCGGAGGACGAGCTCCGGGCGCCGCCGCGCCCCGGGTTCGAGGGGACGCTCGCGGAGCAGCTCGTGCCCGCGATCGCCGCGGCCCGGGCGGCGCAGCGGCTGCTCCACGGGCCGCCCCTCATGCAGGTCGAGCGCGTCATCCTCGATCTGGAGGGGATGGGCGCCACCGCCGAGGCGACGCCCGAGCCGGCGCGGGCGCTCCTCAGGGCGCTCGCCCGCGGGAGCTCGCCGCGGTCGATCATCACCTCGGGGGAGTTCGCCGCGAGCCTCGTCGAGGACGTGCTGAACGACGTCGCGGCCCGCGGCGGCGTGCGGCGCGTGATCGGCCGCGCGGGCGAGGATCTGCTGGCCCCCGCCGTGGTCCGCGAGGAGGAGACGCTCCGCGGCGTGCGGCGCGCCTCGGAGCGGCCCGCGCCGGCCGTGGCGCTGCCGCCGGAGCTCGGCGAGGGCGGCGCCGCGTCGTCGCGCGCGCCGGTCGAGCTCGGCGACGACCAGCTCACGGTGGTGCCCGGCTCCGTGGCGCCGGTCCCGGCGGCGCCGGTCCCGGCGGCGCCGGCGTCCGGCGCGGCGGCGTCGATCCCGGTGGTGTCGGCGGAGCCGGCGTCCTGGTCGGCGGCGTCGATCCCGGTGGTGTCGGCGGCGCCGGCGTCCTGGTCGGCGGCGTCGATCCCGGTGGTGTCGGCGGCGCCGGTGTCCGGCTCGGCGGCGTCGATCCCGGTGGTGTCGGCGGTGCCGGCGTCCGGCTCGGCGGCGTCGATCCCGGCGGTGTCGGTCGACGGCGAGGACGAGATCGCGGCCGCGAGCGCGCGCAGGGCGCTCGCGAGCGCCAGGATCCCGAGCGATCTCGCCGAGCTCCAGGGCGAAGCGGCCAGCGCGCGCGCGACGTGGACCACGCCGGCCGAGGCCGCGGCGCTGGCGGCCGGCGTCACGCCGGCCGTGCCGGGCGTGGCGCCGGCGCCGGCGCCGCGCAGGCCGGAGGCGACGCTGCCCGCGCTCGAGGTCCCGAAGCCCGAGCGGCTCCTGACGCTGGGCTCGCTCCCGCCGCCCCCGGTCGTCGAGGCGCCGGCTCCGCCGCCCGCGGCGCTCCGGGCGCCCGCGCCCCCCGCGGCGCGGGGCGCGGCGTCCGGCCCGGCGCCCACCGTCGACGAGTCGCCCACGCCGCGCCGGGTGCGCCGGCCGTCGGCGTACGTGCCCACGCCGCCGCCGCCGGCCCGCGACAACCGCATGACCATGTGGGTCCTCTTCGCGGTGGCGGCCTTCGTCTTCGCGGTGGCCGCGCGGCTGTCGCGCGATCACGAGCTGCAGGGCGCCCCGCCGCCCGCCCAGCCGCCGAGCCCGCCCGCGGCGGAGCCGCCGGCCGCCGCGGCGCCGGCCGCCGCCGACACGTCGGGCGCCGTCACGCCGGGCGCCGCCGGCACGGCCGTCGCTGCGGCGGCGCCGGCCGCGGCTGCCGCCGGGCCGGTCGGCGAGACGACCACGAACCCCGTGCTCCCCGAGGATCTGCCGCTCGCCGCCGGGCAAAAGGTCCCCGAGGGGCACGGCATGCTGGAGGTGATCGCCGGCTCGGGCGACACGCTCTTCGTGGACGGGCGCAAGGTGGGCACCGGCAGCGTCAAGCTGCCGCTGGCGCCGAAGGACGGCGCCTACGAGATCCGGGCGAGGCTCCGGGACGAGGAGCGGGTGCGCTTCGCGCTCGTCAAGGCCGGCCGCCTCACCCGGCTCCGCATCGCGCCGCCGTGGCGCCGCTGAGCGGCGTTCACCCGCTTCGGATACGGGCCCATCTCGACGTTTTCGGTGCTCAGCGCACTGGAGTGCGCTTCCGCGCCGAAAACGCCGAGCTGGACCCGTCTCCTGTGCGGGTGAACGCCGCTCTGTAACGCATGTGCCAGAGACGGGCGAAAACCGCTCCAGCACCGATCACGCTACTCCTATGCCGGCGGGTTCTCGACGGCGGAATCGGCCTTCGCCTTCTTCGACCCCTGCGAGCTCTTCTTGAAGAACCGACCCGGCCAGTCCTTCGGGAGCCGCCGCTCTTCGGCGCGCTGGATCAGCAGGCCGTAGCGTGTCCGCCGCGCGGCGTTGATGTCGTCCACGAACCGGACGATCTCGCGCACGCGCTGATCGGCGGTGGCCGCGGCGGCGCGCCGCCGCTCCTCGACCGCGACGTCGCCCCGGGCGATGTCCTCCTCGAGCCGCGCGCCGAGCGCCTGGAGGGCGGCCTCGCGCTCGGACTTCAGCGAGGCCGGCCACGCGCGCACCACGTCGAGCTGGCTCTCCAGCCCGAGCCGCACGATCTCGTGGCGCGCCTTCTTGAAGTAGCGCTTGCGCTGCGGCGCGTCCCGGTCGCGAAAGGCCCGGAGCAGCTCGTTATCGAGCTCGTCGACGGTGTCGTCGAGCAGGTCGTCCTCGGTGTCGACGCCCGCCTGCGCGACGATCTCGGCGCGCCACGCGCTCCGTTGCCCGGCGTTCACCTGGGCCCAGCGCTCCACGAGCGCGCCGGCCTCGGGCGCGAGATCGCTCGCGTTCTTGTCCGTGAGCAGCCGCGCCTCCTCGTAGACCAGCACACTCCAGATATGGTCGAGGGAGTCGTCGTGATGGATGGTGTTGATGGCCATGGATTCCCCTCTCGTTCTGCCTTCGAGCGCGGCCGGCGGAGCGCCGGGCGCGCGTCGAGGAGCGCAGAGGCTAAGAAGAGCGATCGAGCTCGTCAACCGAGCGAGGCGGCGCCAGGGGCGATGTCGGCGGCCAAGCAAGCTTCCGACGCGGCGCCAGGGGCGATGTCGGCGGCCGAGCAAGCTTCCGACGCGGCGTCAGGGGCGATGTCGGCGACCGAGCAAGCTTCTGACGCGGCGTCGGGGGCGACGTCGGTAGCTGCGCCGGCGTCCGGCGCGGCGGCGGGAGCGATGTCGGCAGCTGCGAGGGCTTCCGACGACGCAGGAAGCAATGCTGCTCGCCGAGCGGGCGCCTGACGGGCACTGCGGGTCATGTCGGTGGCTGCGCGAGCCTCCGCAGGCATTCCCAACGGCATCCTCGTCGGTTCCACGAGCTCACCGCCAACGAGGATCGACCCCGGTGAGCTCAGCATGGGCGACACCCAGGGCGATGGGCGGGCGATGTTGTTGATGCACCGTGTCCCATCGATATCGCCTTGCTGCGCCTCCGGCGCGGACGGCCGAAAGCATTTTCGACGCAGCGCAACCCCTGTCGCTGCATGGACGCCAGCCGGGCAGAGACGCCCTGATGAATGCGTTGAGCTCGGTATAGAGAAGCGGTATCGACTCCAGATCGGCGCTTGACGCGCGGTGCAGCGCCATGGCCTCCTCGGTGCGAGGGAGGCTACTATGGCGCTCGCTCCGAGATGTGTGCTTCGGGCGTTGATCCCGCTCGTGATGTTTCTTGCATGCGTGCTCGCGCCGGGGGGGTGCGAGTGCATCTCCGGCGACCCGCCCCTGGAGCCGCGTCCGGGCATCGTCGCCTGCCGGACCCAGAGCGCACACGGCCCTGCCACGTCGCGCGCGGCGCCAGAGGTCGAGACCGTCGCCGCCGGCACCATTCCGGGGGCGTTCTCCATCACGAGCACCGGGGAGGCGGTGTACACGATGGATCTGGCCTCCCCTCCGCCGCGCGCGGGCATAGGGCCTCGGATCGAGCTCGTCTATCGCAGCGACGGCGGCGACGGCGTGCTCGGTGCCGGCTTCTCGATCGCCGGGCTGTCCGCGATCGCGCGATGTCCGAAGAGCCTCGCGCAGGACGGGGAGATCCGCGGCGTGCGGTACGACGGCGACGACGCGCTCTGCCTCGACGGCCAGCGCCTCGTCCCCGTGGGAGAGGGGCCTGGAACCATCGAGTACCGGACGTTCCCGGATACCTTCGTCAAGGTGGTCGGGCACTACCCTCCGGAAGGCGGTGCGCCGGCCGAGGCGCTCTTCTTCGAGGCAACCCTGCCCACGGGCCGCGTCGTCGAGTACGGGCGCACCGAGGGCAGCAAGCCGCTCGCCCGGGGCGGCGTCCCGCGCGCGTGGCTCGCGAACAAGGCCCGCGACGGCCGCGGCAACGCCATGACGTACGCGTATTGCCTCGCCGAGGCGGAGGACGGCCATGCCGCCGAGTACGCTGTGGACGAGATCCGCTACACGGCATTCGACGGAACGCCGTCCCTCGAGCCTTCGCGGGCGGTACGCTTCGTGTACGCGACGAAGGATCCGGCTGCCATTCGCACCGGGTACTCGGGCGGCATGGCGCTCCAGCGCTCGCTTCGCCTTGAAGAGATCCAGATGCTCGGTCCGGGCGACGCGCTGGTCCGGAGTTACGGATTCCGCTATGAGCTCGGCCCGACGACGAGCCGCACACTCCTGACCCAGGTCGAAGAGTGCGCGAGCGACCGGGTCTGCAAGCCTCCCACGCGCTTTCAGTACAGCCACGCGAAGCTCGGATTCAAGAGGGTGACGACGGAGATCGACAAGCCGCTCTCCGAGAGGGCGAGCCCGATGGTGTTCGACATCGACGCCGACGGGCGCGACGACCTCGTGATCCCGGACATGGTCGCGGGGCTCAGCACGCCGAGGAACCCGATCACCGCGTGGCGGGTGGCGCGAAACGTCGGGCCGCGCGCCTCGCCGTCCTTTCTCGCGCCGGCGGAGCTCGCCTTCCTCGAAGAGTGGCCCACGGTCGCCGATCCGATGGGGCCCTCCGATCCCGCCCTTCTTCAGCCCGAGCTCGGGACGGTCCTGGACTACGACGATGATGGGCGGGCGGACGTGCTGCTCCATGACGTTTACGATGCCAAGACCACATGGCATGTGCTCCTGTCCCGACCGGATTGGACCTTCGCGCTCCATGACACGGGCATCCGCCGGCCCTTCCCGCTCGGGGTCACGCCCGCGCCGCCGAGCCTGAGCAGCCCCGGCGGGTCGATGCACCTCGCCGATCTGGACGGCGATGGCATGCCGGATCTGATCCAGTGCGAGGATCACGCCCGCGAGGGACAGGCACCGCTCCCGCTCGCTGCCGTGTGGGCCGTCCACCTCTGGCGACCTGCGCGCGGCGCGGCGCCCGCGGGCTTCGATTCCACGGGCGAATCGATCGAGCTGCTCATGGGCTATCCCTGCGATACGGAGCTCCACACGCTCGACATCGACGCCGATAGCAAGATCGATCTCGCCGTGCCGTCCCTGCGGCGGTTCGGCGACGGGACGGTCCTCCTCGGATCGAGCTACGACGCGATCATGCGCCGGAGCGAGGGACGCTGGGAGGTGATCGACACCGAACTCCCCGTCGTATGGCCCGGGGGCCGCGTCGTCTTTCTCGACGTGAACGGCGACGGCTTGCCCGATGCCGTCGAATCCGGCCCGGGTGACCACCAGCTCTATACCTTCTTCAACACGGGGCCGACCTTCGTGGCCTCGCCGTTTCGGACCGTGGACGCGTTCAGTTTTGGGGATCTGTTCGGTTTTCCCGATCAGGACGCGTTCTTCCGGTTCGCCGTACCGCTCGACGTCAACGGCGATGGGCGGCAGGATCTCCTCACGCCGGTTCCACCAGGCATGCTGCTGGGCGGCTCCGACGTGCTCCCGTCGTGGGCCGTCCTGCTGGCGACCGGCGACCGCGCGGGGCCGCCCTTCAGGCTGGTCGACCCGGGGCTGCCGTTCGAGGCCAGCCTCGGCGATGCGGTCACCCTCGCCGATCCGCGCGGGGCGCGCACCGGCGATGTCGACGGCGACGGCGCGCAGGACGTGATCCTGTCGCTCGGCGGCGTGTTCAACGTCTTCCGGAACCTCTCGGCCGATCAAGATCTCCTGGTCGCGGTCTCCGACGGGATGAACGCGCACGACCCGACCGAGCCGGGTTTCGTGCCCAACGTGAGCATCTCGTACGGGCATCTGACCGACGCGTCGGCGGCGACGGGCGACGGAGCTGAGGATCTGACGCGGGAGAGCCCGCTGTACGTCGCGCGTTCCGGCGCGGCGGATGACTGCGGCTACCCGCGGCGCTGTGTGGTCGGGCCTCGTCGGGTGGTCAGCGCGTACGCCCTCAACAACGGGGCGGACCGACCGCGGCGCTTCGAGGTCGGCTACCGCGACGGGCGCTACCACCGGCTGGGCCGGGGATTTCTCGGCTTCGGCGAGCGGATCGTCACCGACCTGGATACGGGCGCCGCGACGCTCGACGCGTACGATCACGTCACCTTCGACGACGATCTCCAGGTCTTTCCTTTCGCGGGGAGCGTCCAGCGGACATGGCGCTGGGCGCCGGGGCTGGCGAGCCAGCCCAGACCGGAGCAGATCGAGCTCTCGTTCGTCGGCGTGACGCGGACGCTCGTTCCGACGAACGACGGCGCGACGTACTTTACGCTGCCGACCGAGCGACGCGTGAGGCGAGCGCAAGGGATCTATCCACCACCGAGCGGCGCGACGCCCTCCATCGAGGCGTACGTGCGGGAATTCGAGGCTGGAGGCGACGGCGCGGCGCTGCTGCGCGACTCCGTGTCGACGGTGACGGACTTCGACCCGTTCGGCAATGTGCGCGCCGAGGAGGTCTCGACGAGCGGCGTCGACCTGACGTTCAAGGTCACGCGGACGTTCAAGAACGACACCGAGCGCTGGGTCCTCGGCCAGCTCCAGACGCAGAAGGAGTGCAGCGCGGCGGCGGGGATGTCGCAGTGCCGGAACCTCACGAGAACGCATACGATCTACGGCGAGGTGGAGACCGAGGCCACCGAGAGCGACGACGGCCTGCCGGACACGAAGCTGAAGATCGCCTATGCGCGCGACGACTTCGGGAACATCACCGGCGTCACGGCGGAGGACGCCTTCGGGCACCAGCGGGCATCCAGCACGGACTTCGACGAGGAGGGCATGTTCCCCGAGAAGTACGTGAACGCAGCCGGGCACACCACGCTCGTGGAGTTCGACGGCGCGCTCGGCGTGCTCCTCAAGCAGGTCGATCCGAATCAGCTCGTGACGACGTGGGCGCACGACGGCTTCGGGCGCCTCGGCGTCGAGGCGCGCCCGGACGGCACGACGACGACGGTCGCGCTCTCCCGCACCAAGGACGGCGGCCCAGAGCAGGACGCGTGGCGGGTGAGGCAGCGGCGCACCACGACCGGCGGAGCCGACGACACGGTCGAGCTCGATGCCCTCGGCCGCCCGATCCGGTGGTGGTGGTACGGGCCCGAGCCGGAACCGGCGCAGGGGTCGGGCGGTGCGAAGCGCATCCTGCAGGAGATTGGCTATGACGCGCTGGGAGAGCACATCGCGCGGCGCTCGGTGCCGGTCCGCGAAGATGCGCCCGAGAGCGAGAGGCTGTACGATCGCTATGAGTACGACGCGGTAGGCCGCGAGGTGCGGCATACGGCGCCGTGGAATGCGGTCACGACAACGGAGTACGATGGCCGGCGCGTGCGCGTCACCGACCCGCTCGACCACGTGACCGTGACCGAGCTGGATCCGCTGGGGCGAACCGGGTCGATCACCGACGCAGCCGACGGGATCACCCGCTACAGTTACGGCCCGTTCGGCATGCTCCACACGGTCACCGATCCAGGCGATGCGGTGACGCGCACGACGCGCGACGCGTTCGGCCGCGTCCGGCGGCTCGACGACCCCGATCGGGGCACGACGGTCTCGATCCATGACGGCTTCGGCGAGCTGGTTTCGTCGACCGATGCGCTCGGACGAGAAGCCACGTGGGCGTACGACGCGCTCGGCCGACCGCGCACGCGTGTGGACCGGGACGGCGCCCAGCGCGTGACGACCACGTGGACCTGGGACACCGGGGAGCACGGGATCGGAAAGCTCCACGCGCTCGCGAGCCGCGACGGGGAGAAGACGTACGGGTACACCGACCGCGGCCAGCTCGACACGATCTCGCTCCGCATCGACGGCGAGCGCGCTCCTCTGGAGGCGAGGCTCGGCTACGACGAGCTCGGTCGCGTCGAGGCGGTCACGTATCCGGCGCCGGCCGGCGCGGCGCCGTTCGTCGTGGACCACGATCGCGACGCGCACGGCCATGTGCTCGCCGTGCGCGACCGCGGAACGGGCTCCGCCTACTGGCGCCTGACGGAGGTGGACGACGCGGGGCGATTCCGGGAGGAGGTGTTCGGCAACGGCGTCGTCACGGAGCGGAGCTATTTCGTCGACAAGCAGCGCCTGAGGCACGTGGCGACGCAGAGCGGCGCGGGTGAAGTGCAGGACCTGGATTATGGGTTCGACGATCTCCTGAACCTCACGCGCCGCACCGATGCGCTTCAGCCCGAGAACACGACGGAGCGATTCCGGTACGACGCGCTCCACCGGCTGACGTGCGCGTACTTCCGCGACGTCGAGAGCGCGTCGGCGCCCTGCGCGCTCCGGTACGGCCACGATCCGAACGGCAATCTCACCTTCAAGTCGGACATTGGAACGCTCTCGTACGATGACCCGCTGCACCCGCACGCGGTCACCGGCGCCGGCGCTGACAGCTTCGCCTACCTATGAACGTGTCAAGCTCGGGACAACGATTCACGTCGACCTCCGGCCGGGAGAAGGGGCCTGCGCGGACTTGGCCCGCCGCGTCGTCGCTGGCGCTTGCCGGGCGGATGCCGGCCGGGCGGACCGCAGAGACGAGGCTGCCGCCCCAGCAGCTTCGGGCCGCGCGGGGGTCGCTGCGCGACGAGGCAGCCGCTGAGGGCGGCTGGTCTGCGCGACGTGCTTGAGCACCTTCTGCTGGCGCAGCATCCGCAGCTCGCCGTCGGACAGCGGCGCGATCGGCGGCAGCCCCTCGCGCTCGTAGATCGTATCGAGCGCGGGCACGGTGCGGGTGCGCACGCCCGAGCCGTACGCCTTGGGGCGCGGCTGTCCCTTTGGCAGCCCGGTCCGGCGCCGCTCGCCGGTCGCCTTCACGCGCATCCGGGCCAGCTTGGTGTCGGTCGAGCGCGGCACCGCATAGCGATACGGCTCGTTGTTCTTGAGCATGTGGTAGGCGATGGTCACCAGCTTGCGCGCGGTGGCCACCACAGCCACGTTGCGGTTCTTGCGCTTGGCGAGCCGTCGAAAGAAGTTGCCGAGCGGTCCTGGGTGGTTGCCGACGTGCTGCGCGGCTTGCACCAGCATCCAGCGCGCCTGCCCCTTGCCCTGCTTGGTGATGCGCCCGTGGTAGACGTGTTCGGGATCGCCCGACTGATAGGTCGAGGGCACCAGCCCGAGGTAGCTCGCAGCGTGGTCGGGCGAGCGAAAGCGCTGGATGTCTCCGAGCGCCGCCAAGAGCGTTTGCGCCACCGCCACGTCCACGCCCGGCAGCGTCATCAAGAGCCGCACGCGCGGCTCGTCGTACCCGTCGACGGCCAGCTCCTCGTCGAGCCGCGAAAGCTCCGACTCCAGCTGTCCGAGCAGCCGCAGCTCGCTGTCGAGCGCGGCGCGACCTGCGCCATCCAGCTCCAGCGTCTCCAGCCAGGCGCGTCCCTTCGTTCCAAACAGCTCGTTGACCATCGGGTGAATCAGACGCTGGTGCAAGACGGCGTGAATGCGATTCTTCACCCGCGTCCTGTCGGCCACGAGCGACGCTCGACGGTTGGTCAGCCGGCGCCGTCCTTGCGTCGCCTGATCGGGTTGCCACACCCGCGGCAGGTAGTCGGCGCGCAGCAGCTGCGCCAGCACCAGCGCGTCGACCTTGTCGGTCTTGACCTTCGCGTCGGCAATCGCCCGCGTGCGCAGCGGATTGGAGACGACGATCTCGGCCGCGAGCGGGCGGAGCACCTCCACGATGGTCCAGGTGTGGCTCGTCGCCTCCAGCGCCACACGGGCGTTCGGGCCCAGGTAGCGCTTGGCGAACCGTACGAGCTCCTCGCGGGTGCAAGGGAAGCGGACGCGACGGCGCAGCTTGCCTGCCTCGTCGATCACGGCCGCTTCGACCGCATCCTTGTGGACATCCAGGCCGACAGAGTCCATACGCTCTCTCCAGCGGTGCGAGGAGGGTCGTGCTGCCCGGGTGCCCAGGCGAGCGAGTCCTTCGATGAGGACCCGGCGAGGTGGTTGACCTTCGCGGTCGACTGGCCACCACGCCGACGGAACAACGGGTCGTACGGCACCTACCTATCCGAGCTCGAGGCTCAGCCGGGTGGGCCGGTGGGGCGGTCACATATGACAGCGGGCTCATGGCCCATACGCGAAAGCGACCGACCCCGGGGTGAACGACCCCCTCGCACCGCACTTTCTGGGGAGACAGCGTCTCACCCCGTCCCATGCCCGGTGCGAGGAAGGCCAGCATGGGACGAAATCTTTGCAACCTTTTTGACGCATGAGCTGGGCGCTGGCGTGCGTCCCGCAACGCGCTCGCTTCCTGCCGATCCCTGCTCGCCTCTCCTCTTGATCGGGGCGTCCGGCGGCCGAGGCGCGACGCTCCGGGCGCTTGCTTGTCGCTCATCCCGCCGGCGCGCCTGGGCCGCCGGACGCCGGCGCGCGGCAGACGCTGCCTCCAGTCGGCGCAGCCTGCTTGCCGCGCGCTCGCGCTCCTCCGCCTTGGCCACCGCCCGAGCCGCTGTGATTCCAGTCGCGCGACGCTCGTCGCCAGGACAGCCGCTGCTGCACACCAACGTACCGAGAGCGAATGCGGGGCGGCGGTCACACCACGTTCATAACCGGTATGACGCCGTTGGCAATCAGATCGCGCGGCCCGGCGGCACGACCGTGCGGTATACGCCGTTCGACCTGCCGGAGCGCATCACGCAGGGCGCGAGCATCATCACGTTCGCCTACGACGGCGATCAGCAGCGGATCCGCAAGACCACGCCGGACAAGGAGACGCTCTACTTCGGCGATCTGTACGAGCGGGTGACCGAGGCGGCGTCGGGCACCGTGGAGCATCGGTATCACGTCCACTCGCCGGAGCGCGTGGTGGCGATCGTGACCCGCGGAAGCTCCGGCGACGGCACGCGCTACGTGCATGTCGACCACCTCGGCTCGGTCGATGCGCTCACCGACGAGGACGGCGACGTCATCGAGCGGCGGAGCTACGACCCGTTCGGGCAGCGCAGGAACCCCGCGTGGGGAGAGCGCCCGCCGGCGTCGTTCCCGAGCGAGACGACGCAGGGGTTCACCGGGCACGAGAGCGACGACGAGCTCGGGCTCGTGAACATGAAGGGCAGGATCTACGATCCCAAGACCGGGCGGTTCTTAACGACCGACCCGATCGTGTCGATCCCGTCCTTCGGGCAGAGCTGGAATCCGTACAGCTACGTGCTGAACAACCCGCTCGCGTACGTCGATCCGGGCGGCTTTCAACAAGCGCTCCCGGAGGACGGGGCTCGCTCACCGCTGCCGGCCGGCGCGGAGTTCCGTTGGGAAGTGCTCGACCTGGCGCCGATCGGACTCAAGCTGAGTGTCGTCCCGTCCCCGGAGCACGAGGCGCGCGCTGACGCCGATCTGAGCATCGTGGCTGCCGAGACGGGCGGCGCCATGCCGCCGATCGACGTCAGCACGACCGGCAGCGCGTCCGGGTACGTGCCGCAGCCGGTGAGCACGGCGCCGGAGCACACGGGCACCAGCGCCGTGGTTGGCCAGAGCTTGCTGGGCGCCGCGGAGGGGACGGCCGAGCTGGCAGCGGGGCTCGCGCGGTCGCTGGCGCTGAACGCGCTGACGCTCGGAATCTACAGCGGATACGAGCTCGGCAGCGCGACGTGGGCGGGGTACGAAGAGGGCGGGCTCCTCGGCGCGCTGAACGCGGTGAACCCGCTCTACCAGATCGGGCGGGGCGCGGCGGACACGGCGCTCGCGATCGACGGAGGTGACTACCGGTTAGCGGGCGCGGCGGGGACGAAGACGGTGCTCCTCGCGGCAGCGGCCGTTTTCGGGACCGGGAGAGGGCTGGGAGCGATTGCCGAAGAATCGGCGGCGGTGGGAGGCGTTAGGGGAGCAGCGGCCATCGAAAGAGCCAACGCCGCGCAGGCGGCAGGCCGGACAAGTGGTGTGGCGGCCGAACTTCGCGTGGGAAATAAGACCTTCACCGACGTAAGCACAGGAGGAGCATCACGAACTATTGATCCTCGCGTGGCACAAGCACTTGACCGCGTGCCAGCGGCTGAACGGTCGCCGTTTCACGGAGCATGTGCCGAGATCGGCTGTATCACCCAGACGCTGGCGGCGGGAATCGACCCGCGCGGCGGCGTAAGCACAGCCGTGAGAATACGACGACCGGGGCATCCAGCGCACGCAAGCAGGATAGATGCCTGTCGGAGCTGTGCGGCCGTCCTCGGACAGTTTGGTGTAGATTTCTGACATCGAGGGAAGCCGATTGAACCGCACGATAGACCTACTGAACAAAATCGACGAAGAGGTCGGGCTGAACAAGCACGCGGACCGTTGCGTTCGCTTCATGGTAGAGAGTTGTATACTGATCAAAGATCGCCTGTCAGACTCGGGCACGTCGGCGCTGGTGGTGGCGCAACGATACTGGGCCGGACTGGCCACGGAAAACGAGCTCGAAGCGGCCCGAGTCGAATGTTGGCAGGAACTCGACGCAAAATCATGGTCTACAAACACTGAAGAGCCGGAAGCATGCGCAATGAGGGCAGTTATCTGCGTCTTGTATCCACGGTGGGTAGAGCGCGACGCGCTTGAGCACATGGAGTGGTTCATGCAGATGTCGAACCGAGCGGAGGACCATTGGATAGAACAGTACAACCTGTTGCACAGTCTATTTTCTGACACGCTGCACGTCCACAATTGATGAACGTGCCAGGACGTCTGGTGCGTGATGCAGCGGAGCACCCCGACCGGTGGCGCCAACGGTACGGGATCGGCTCGGCCGCCCGATCCCGTGGTGATGGCACGGGCTCTAAACGTGGATTTCGCGCCTACGAAGCCGCTCCGAGGCGTGAGAAAGCTGGCGGCGTAAACGGAACGCCTTGAAAGAAAGGCTCGGCGTGGCGACCGGTCCCGGTTGCTATGACGAAACGAAGACGCACGCCGAGCACCTCCAAGGTGCGCCGGCGCCAGCTTGGGTTCAAGAGGAAAGGCGACGGGCGGCACCAGAAGCGCATCCGGCGGCCAGACCCTTCCACAATCCACGTCAAACCCACGGAGACGAACCTGACGGGGGTCGCCGTCGAGGAGTGCATCGACCGGGCGCGCGCCGCAGCGCCGAGCGCGGTCATCTACGTGCGGATCGATGGCGCGGGGGATTACAGCGCCTTGATGCACGCCGTTGCCGTGAAGGGATGCTTTTTCCTGACCAAGGCGCGGATGAGCCCCGATCTGGTGGGCATGGTCGCACACGCTACCGGGTGGCGTACCACCGACCGGGATGCTGACGGTCGTCCTCGACGGCAGGTGGCCGAGGTCCCCTTCCGGCGCAGCGATTGGCCGGATGGGGTCCGCGTGATCGCCGTACGTACGCGCGACCGGGAGAACGGCAGGCAGATCTACCTCTGGGAGGGCCTCGACTACACGGTGGAGGTCTTCTTGACCAACGAGCCGGTCGAAGCGCCGGAAGACGTCGCGGCGCGGTATGACCTGCGCGCGGGCATCGAGCCGCTCATCGGCGATCTCAAGCACGGGTGGGGATGCGGTCGCGTGCCGAGCCACAGCTTCAACGCCAATCATGCCGCGCTGCTGCTGAAGCTGCTGACCGCCAACCTGATGCGCCGGTATGTGCTGGACCATGTTCCGCACCTGGCGAGCTGGCGAACGCCGTAGCTGCGCCGCGCGCTGATCCTCGTGCCGGGACGGTTGGCCCGCTCGGCTCGGGGCACGAAGCTGCACGTACCCGAGCGCTCGCAGCTCGCCCGCTGGCCGAATTGAGCCCGGAACCAGCCGAAAATCATCGTGGGGGTAAGGGGGACGTGTGTCTTCGTGACGCTCTGGACGCGCCTGATTGTAATCGATACCGCATTTCTTCAACCGAACACCGCTCGCGCATTGCCCTCGGCCCACTCGCGCCCCGTAGGCGCGAAATGTACGCTGAAGAGCCTGGCCGCGCCCGCACGGTGGCGGAGGGCCGGTTCATACAATGTGCTGCGGCGCTGCCCGAGCGTCATGAAATCCTTGAAGAGCTTCTCCACCTCCACCGCGGCGAACGGGATTGTCGAGCCTGGTGTCGAGCGCGGCGCACTCCGATCGCCACGCATCGCGGGTCGATTTCAGGGTCCCGATCGACGGCCGCCGCAGGATGAGCAGCAGGAGCTCATCGCCGAGGTCGCCGGATGCTGGCGGCTGCAGCAGCGCGTAGGTCCCGACCATATCCAGGCTCACCCAGCGCAGCATGAACTCGGACTCCAGCATCCGGGCGCGGCGCAGGAGCTCCCGACTCGGCTTGCGCACGATCTTCGAGGCCCATGGCCCGCGCATCTCCCATACGCCCAGGTGCCGTGGGCTCGCCCCGTGTCCCGGCTCGGCATCGATCTCGCGATCGTTCAGGAATGTCTGCACCTCCGCGAGCTCCGAGCCCAGGGTGACAAGCGTCAAGACGTTGGGGTTGCCGGGGCGACCCGTGCGCCGCGACGCGGCATCTAGCACCAAATGCTCCCACAGCCCTCCGCGCCGCCAGAACCCGCTTCCGCGGCATTCGTCAGCACAGGCCGTGCGTCTGGCGGCGTGCGGCCCCTGGCAGCGAACCCCATCACGACGCGGCGCCCGCGGAGCCACGGCAAGCTGATCTCTGCCGCATTGAAGCGTTGGACGAGCGGGCGGAGCCAGGCTCGACGCGGCAGGAATGCCAGCACGACGAGCAGGTGCGAGGGCGTGAGGATCAGGTCGGCGTCGCGCCTCAGCACCCAGCGCCGCAACGTGCGCGGGTGGGCGAAGTGGAAGCGAGGGGGCAGGGCATCGCCCAAGGCGCGGAGCGCGTCCCAGGCGAGCGCGGCGATCCAGGCGGAGAGCGCGAGCGGCCCTTGGCGAAATCCGGGGCGGTCGGGCCGACCGCGCTTGGGGTAACCGCTCGCCGAGGTGTCGAGCCACAGGTCGTGGACGCCAATTCGGTAGCCCTGCTCATGGTGCTGGCGAGTGCGGTACTCGTGCAGCAGCTCCAGGGCCGGCGTCGTGGTGTCGTGCAAGACGAAGAGCGCGTGCCAGCGGTCCTTGCCCTTCATCGCGTGCTCGCGCACGACCACGGTACGCAGGGGCCGAGCGATGCCGCGGATCGTGGTGGTCGTCTCGGCGAGCTCGATCTGCTTGGGCTTGGCGCCCTTGTACCGGCCGGGCTCCTCGTAGGGGGTGAACCGTGCTCGAGGCAATCGCTTCCAGGCGTCGACATAGCCCGGCCGACGAGGGGCGCGGATCAAGAACACGGTCTTGCCGAAGCGGTCGAGGCACTGGAGGCCTTCGTTGGTGGCGGAGGCGCCCGCATCGATGATCAGGCGAAGTTGACGGACCTGGACGCGGCGACGCACAGCGCGGAGGAAGCCGATGGTCCGCTCGATGAGCTTGCCGTTACCGCGGGTGGCGACAAGCCCGAGGAAGCGGCGCGCCTGGGGCCAGTGCAGGAAGAAGAGCTTCTCGGCGCGCATCTTCTTGTTGCGGAGGGTATGGAAGCCCTTCGCGATCTTGAACTTGCGGGTGAAGCGGGCGACGACGTGCTCGTCGAGGCTCAGTCACCCTGCGGTTTCGCAGCGCGCCCCACGCCTCGGTGGCGCGCGTGAGCTTCTTGACCCCCTCGGTCGTCACCGCGCGCACGAGCCCGCCAAGGCGGGATCGAGATATGACCTTCTTGCCGCCCGACAGGATCGCGAAGCCCGGATCGTCGAGGGTCTCGAAGTGAAAGATGCGCTCGATGCCCAGGCTCGCGCGGAAGAACAGCGACAGCACGAGGCGCCGCGCCTTGTCCGCGCTCCCCAGCGCTCTGGCCAGCGTGCGCTCCGCGACGCGACTCAGGGCGAGCGCGGCCGGCAGCAGGAGGAAGGCGCCCCCGAAAGGGGTGCGCCCGATGAGGTGGGGCGCGCGCCATGCGCCTCCGCGCGATCGTGATCCGGGCGAAAGACGTACAGTCCGTAGGCGTCGAGAAACCGGCGGAGCGTCTGCTGCTCGATGTCGACACCGAGCTCGCGCTGGATGAACGCGACCACCTCGGGCTGAGTGCATCGTGGATGGTCGACCAAGTACTTCGCGATCGGACCGGCATGCTCCGGGCGCAGCCGCGGTTGCCGGTGTCGCCCGAGCTCCGCCCAGATCGATTCGAGCATCTGGTGGGCCGAGAGCGTGCGCACGGTGCGCATGGCCCGGTCGGTACGACCAACCGCCGCGCCCACTTGCGCGGCCGTCAGGCCCATGTCCGCATGCAGGAGGAAATAGGCCGCGACGCGCAGCAGGATCGGCTGGGCCGCGATGGCGGCCCCAAACCGCACCGCCGCCTCCAGCAGGACTTGCTCCGACCGTGTCGCCCCCTCCAGCACGTCCGCATGCTCGCGCTGCCAGCGGACCCACGCCTGCTGCGGCGCCTCGCTCGCCTGTCTCGTCGCCGTGTCCGTCGTCATGATGCCCTCCCACGACGAGCATCCCACAGCGACGAAAGCCTGCAGCAGCCAGGCTCAGGCGACTATCATGCGTTGAGGCGGAAGTCGTCGGTGAGCGCTCTGAAGGGATCGGGGGCGTTTGGTGCTAGCGACTGGCTGACCGCATGGAAGGAGCTGGTGAAACCGCTCCCTTCCATGAGCACGCGCCGCACCTCCTTCCGCTGCTCTGTCTGTGCCGCGTCGAGGCAGTACCAGTAGCTCACCTCTCCAGCGTCGGCGCTTCCGGTACCGGCAGCGTCAGCACGGTAGAGAGGCCCTGGTACCAGCGCTCGAGGTGCCCGTGCAGCTTCTCGATCCACGCTTGGTCGTTCGAGAGCATCACGAAAATCGAGCGCTGGAACTCGTGCCGGCAGGCGTCGTTGAGCCGCTCGGCGAGGTAGGCGAGGATGGCGTCGGGACCAGCCTGGCGAGCCTCGTAGAAGTCCCTGGGCGACATCTCGGTCCACGGGCGCATCATGCTGTCCTTGTGCATGTCGTCGCAGACGATCAGCCGTACCCGGGACCTGTCCGATGTGGCGAAGCCCCGCAGCTCTTCGAGCCAATTCTGCGATTTGTGCTCGTCGACCAGCCTGAGCACGGTATCCCTCGTCACATCCTCGATCGCACGCTCGTCCGGCTGGTCCGTGGCCACGAGCACGTGCCATAGGTTGTTGCGGAGGTCCGGCGCGAAAGCGCCGCCGCGCGTACGCTCGTGGTCCTGCGCCAGACGCGCGCTGAACATCGACTTGCCCGAGCCCTGCGGCCCGTGAACGAGCAGCACGGCGGCGCTGCGACGCGCATAGACCTGGCGGAACGCCTTCTGAAACTGTCCGGCAAGCCGCTGCCAGTGCGCGATGTCGACCTGGTAGTTCTTGTACTGGTCCAGGTACTCGGCGCGCGGAGGGAACTCGAGCTCGCCGTACAAGTCTGCCATGGCCGAGCTCTTCGTAACACGGGGTGCGCGGCAGGACAGCGCTTCCGGGACCAGCTCGAGCTCGGCCGGCCGGACTCCTCCCCCGCCGGGGCGGTGCCGCGACGTGGACCCTCGGCGTGATCCCACGGCGCGCCGGGCGTGGGCCGCCCGACGCCCGTGAAGGCGTCGCGCGATCCCCGCTCGTGGTAGAGCACGCCCCGTGCGCGCCCGCGTGATCCGACCCCGCCACCCCTCCGCCGCGCTCCTCGCCGCCGCGGCCGCGCTCCTCTCCGGCTGCACCGGGTGCGAGACGTCGACCCGCGAGCTCCCGGCCGGCGCCGCCGCGGCCGCGTCCGCGAGCCCCGCAGCGACCCCGCTGCCCCCGGCCCGCGACCTCGTGCACCTCGTGGACGAGCTGCGCAACTGCGACATCGAGCACCGGGGGCTCCTGTTCGACACCGGCGCCAACGCCCTCCTCGGCCGCTTCGCCTGGCAGGGGACCGTGCCCACCGGCATCAAGGCGGTCGAGCACGCCGGATCCACCTGGGCGCGCATCTCGGATCGGCAGATCAAGCTCACGTTCCTCCTGCCGTCCGCGAGCCCCATCTTCGTGTCCGCCCGCGCGGTCGGCCTGGCTTCCCGGTACGCCACGATCTCGCTGGATGACCAGCTCCTCGGGACCCTCCGCTTCCAGCGCGACCAGATCCGCATCGCCTCGACCCCGACGACCACGCTCCCGGCCGACCCCGGCCTGCACACCCTCACGATCCGGTTCTCCGGCCGCCTCCGCGAAGGGGAGTCGTTCGCGGACATCGACTGGGTCCGCGTCGGCATCCCCGACGAGGACCCGGCCACCTACGGCCCTCCGACCCTGCGCGACGTCGTCGCGCCCGCCGCGGCGCTGTCGGGCGTCCCGCACCGGTCCATCGCGCTGCGCGCCCCGGGCGCCGTCCGGTGCACCTTCCGCCCGTCCAAGGTGACCCGCCTCCGCACGGCCGTCGGCGTGCTGGGCGCCGGCGAAGGCGACGCCGAGATCCGCGTCCTGCGCGATGGCCAGGAGCCCCTCGCGCTCCACCGCGTCCACGTCGAGGGCGGCGACAAGGCGACCTGGACCGACGTCGAGCTGCCGCTCGCGCCCTTCGAGGGCTCCCTCATCACCCTCGAGCTCCGCGCCACCGCCGCGGCCCGCGGCGGCCGCATCCTCTTCGGCGACCCCGTCCTCGCCGGATCGCAGGAGCCCCCGCCGCCCGTGCGCGCGGCGCGCGCCGTCGTGATCGTCGCCCTGAACGGGGTCGAGCGGCCCGATGTGCCCCCCTGGAGCGGCCGCCCCGAGCCGCACCTCGCGACGCTGTCCGAGCTCGCCACGTCCGCGACGACGTTCGATCACCACCGGGGCCCGAGCACGGTCGTGTCCGCCGTGATCGCGTCGCTGCTCACCGGGCTGCCGCCGGCGGCCCATACCGTCACCGACACCGGGGCCCGCCTCCCCGCCCGCATGACCACCATCGGCTCCATCGCGAGCGACAGCAGCATCCGGACCGGGTTCTTCACCGGCGTCCCCACCACCTTCCGGGCCTTCGGCTTCGGACCCGGCTGGTCCCGCGTCCTCGAGCACCCCCCGACCAGCGGCGAGCCGGCCACCACCCCGATCGACGCCGCCACCGCCTGGATCAGCGAGACCGTTCGCCAGGACGCCGGCAACCGCCTGCTCGCGTTCGTCCACGCGCGCGGCGGCCACCCGCCCTGGGAGGTCGGCCCGAAGGAGCTGAACGCCCTCAAGCCTGCCGATTACGCCGGCCCGATCGAGCCGCGCCGCGCCGCCCAGATCCTGGCCAGGCTGCGCAACCGGCGCCGCGACGTCCTCAGCCCCGAAGATCGGGACCGGATCCGCGACCTCTTCTCCATCGCGCTCGCCGGCCAGGACCGCGCGCTCGGCAACCTCATCGGGACCCTCAAGTCCGCCGGCCTCTGGGACGAGACCCTCTTCATCGTCACCGGCGACCTGGCCAGCGGTCGCTCCGACGCCACGCTCTACGCCGAGAGCCTCGACCTCCAGGAGCCGGTCCTGACGCTCCCGCTTTATGTCCACTTTCCCGGCGACCTTTACGCCGGCCAGCGCATCTCTGCCCCGACCGAGATCATCGACATCACGCGCACCGCCGTCGCCGCCCTCGGCCTCTCGTTCGCTCGCGAGCCGCTCGGGAAGGATCTGGCGGCCGTCGCCTCGGGCCTCCAGGGCGTCGAGCGCGACCCCCAGATCGCCGCCCTCGGCGATCGCTACGCCACGCGCTGGGGCAACCTCGTGCTTTCGGGGCGGCTCGGCGTCCCCCCCTTCCTCTGCAACCTCGACGTGGACCCGACCTGCGCGTTCAACCGACGCGAGGTGATGCCGCTCGCCACCCTGTCGCTCTTCCGGCGCACCGTGACGTTCGACCTGTCCCTGCGCGCGCCCGCGGCGCAACGGGAGCCGGCCACGATCGACGCGGAGACGGCGGCCGTGCTCAACGTATGGGGCGCGCAGTGACGCCCGCGCGACGCCGCGCCGGCGCGGCGTCGCGCTGACGATGGCCCGCTGACGGCGCCCGGCGGCGCGCGCCGCCGCGGGGCGCGGGCGAGGGCGTCCGCGACATCGCGCAGGCCGCGCACGCTCGCGCTCCGCGACGCCATCTGCCCCGCTGCGAGGCAGCATGCCCCGCTCCGCGCTCCCGCGCGCGGCGTCGATCGAGCGATCGATCGATCCATCGGCCGACGTACGCCCGCGCCCGCGCGTGCGCGTCATGCGCCCGCCGCGCGCGCGTTGGCGTGCGCGTGATGCGCTCGCTCCGCGCGCGCCGGGCGCCTGGCATGCTTCGCGCAAACGCCGCAGACCGCACAGGCAAAGCGCCTCGATGGCGCTTCATCTTTCCGTGAGAGGAGTCCCCGCATGAAGGCGACCGACCTATTGAAGGAGCAGCACCGGGAAGTCGACGAGCTCTTCGAGCGCATCGCGCAGGCCGACACCAGCGAGATCGGCGCGCTCCGGGACGAGCTCGTGGCGTGCCTCGTGGGCCACTCGGCCATCGAGGAGGAGCTCTTCTACCCCGCGACCCGGGAGGCGCTCGGCGCCTCCCCCCTGATCCCGACCTCGTACGAGGAGCACTCCCTGGTCGAGATCATGTTGCAGAAATTGCTCAGCACCGAGCCGGGTGACGAAACCTTTCACGCCAGGCTGGGTGTGCTCAAGGAGCTCGTGCGACACCACGTCGAGGTGGAGGAGCGGGAGCTCCTGCCCCAGGCCGAGCGCGCCATGGGCGCCGACCGGCTCGAGGAGCTCGGGGCCCGCCTCGAGGCGCGCTTCGACCAGGTGCGCGAGGGCGACGTCGAGGCGCTCCTGAGCCAGAACGTCGCGAAGAGCATGCCCGCCACCGGCGGCCGCCGCACGCGGGCCGCGAAGCCTCCGGCGCGCAAGGCGGCGGCCAAGCGTCCGCCCGCGAAGCGCGCGTCGACGCAGCGCGCCGAGACGTCGCGGGGCGCCCCGAAGGGCCGCCGCGGCGCCGCGGCCACGACCGGACGGAAGAAGGCGGCAGACACGGCGCCGGCGAAGACCGGGCGGGCCGCGCCCGCGCGCAAGACGGGCCGGGCGACGACGAGCCGGGCCACGGCGAGCCGGCCGGCGAAGACGAGCCGCACGGGCCGCAAGGGCGGTCGCACGAGCAACGCCTCCGCGCGCTGAGATCGCGGCACACCTCGGGAGCGCCGGGGAATGCCGGTGGACGCCGGGGAATGCCGGCGGACGCCGGGGAATGCCGGCGGACGCCGGGGAACGTCAGCGGCGCGGGGTCCGTCCGGAGGGGACGGCGGGCCCCGCGCCTGCATCGAGGTCGAAGAGCGGGAGCGTGCCGCCGGCCTTCGAGGCGGCGGCCTTCGCCGGGCCGGACTTCGGAGCAGCGGCCTTCGCCGGGTCGGCTTTCGGGGCAGCGGCCTCCGCCGCGACCTCCTCCAGCAGGGCAGGGTCGTCGTGGCCGACCGCGTTGACCCGCGTCGAGACGGCGCGCGCCGCGAGGGAGCCGCGCGGCGCCGGCCGGAGCAGCGCCTCGACGCGATCGGCGTCCGATGCCTCGCCGTCGCCGACGCCCAGCCAGAGATCCACGTCCTCGGGCGCGAGGAGGACCGGCATGCGGTCGTGGACCTGCGCCACGTCGGCGCTCGCCTCGGTGGTCAGGATCGTGAAGCGGACGTCGATGTCCCCCGCGTCGGGCTCCTTCGCCGGCTGGTACAGCCCCGCCATGCGGAGCAGCCCGCCCCCGGCAGGGTGGAACCACGTCGGCCGCCGCGCGCCCTTCGGCCCGGTCCACTCGTAGAAGCCGTCCGCGGGCACCACGCAGCGGCGCGCCGCGAACGCGCCGCGGAACGTCGGCTTCGTCCGCGCGCTCTCGGCCCGCGCGTTGGCGAGGAGCGAAGGCGCCGCGCCGCCCCCGCCGAAGCGGCCGGTGAACCCCCAGGTCGCCGCCACGAGCTCCCGCCGGCCGCCCTGCGCGCGCAGCACGGGGTGGACGGTCGACGGGGCGATGTTGTACCGGGGCCGGTAGAGCGCGGCCGCCTTCGGGTCGGCGGCGATCGCCCGAGCGGGGCCGCCGTTCGCGGCGCCCGCGCCGAGGTACGCCTCCAGCATGGCGACGAGGGATGCGAAGTCCGGAACGGCGAGGGTAAAGCGCGCGCACATACCACTAGATTAGCGCCATCCGCGCGCCTACAAGGGCGCTCCGGACGTTGGAGGAGGCCGCATGGTCGACAGCTTTGGCACGAAGAGCACGCTGACGGTTCAAGCCGATACGTACACCTACTACAAGCTCACCTCGCTGGCGCAAGGCGGCGCTTCGATCGACAAGCTCCCGTTCTCGCTCCGCATTCTCCTGGAGAACCTCCTCCGGCACGAGGACGGGCGCGTGGTGCGCAAGGACCACGTGGAGGCCGTCCTCAACTGGGACCCCAAGGCCCGCCCCTCGCAGGAGATCGCCTTCCACCCGGCGCGCGTGCTGCTCCAGGACTTCACCGGCGTCCCGGCCGTGGTCGACCTCGCCGCCATGCGCGAGGCGCTCGCGAAGCTCGGCGGCGACTCGCTCAAGATCAACCCGCTCCAGCCCGTCGACCTCGTGATCGACCACTCGGTCCAGGTCGACAAGTTTGCGTCCTCGACGGCCCTCAAGGTGAACGCGGCGCTCGAGTTCGAGCGCAACCAGGAGCGCTACGCCTTCCTCCGCTGGGGGGCGCAGGCGTTCACCAACTTCCGCGTGGTGCCGCCCGACCAGGGCATCTGCCACCAGATCAACCTGGAGTACCTCGCCGGCGCGGTCATGCGGCAGGGCGCGCTGGTCTACCCGGACACGCTCGTCGGCACCGACTCGCACACCACGATGATCAACGGGCTCGGGGTCGTCGGCTGGGGCGTCGGCGGCATCGAGGCCGAGGCGGCGATGCTCGGCCAGCCGCTCTCGATGCTCATCCCCGAGGTCGTTGGCTTCAAGCTCCACGGCAGCCTGCCCGAGGGCGCCACGGCGACCGATCTCGTCCTCACGGTGACGCAGATGCTGCGGCAGAAGAAGGTCGTCGGGAAATTCGTGGAGTTCTACGGCCCCGGCCTGAGCGCGCTCTCGCTCCCGGACCGCGCCACGATCGCCAACATGGCGCCCGAGTACGGCGCCACCATCGGCTTCTTCCCCGTCGACGACGAGACGATCGCCTACCTGCGCTTCACCGGCCGGCCCGCCTCGCTCGTCGCGCTCGTCGAGGCCTACTACAAGGAGCAGGGGCTGTTCCGCACGGACAACACCCCGGATCCGGTCTTCAGCGACACGCTCGCGCTCGACCTCGGCGACGTCGAGCCGTCGATCGCCGGCCCGAAGCGGCCGCAGGACCGCGTCCGGCTGCGCGACGCGAAGCGCGCGTTCCGCGCCTCGCTCCAGGGCATGCTCGAGAAGGAGTTCGCCGCCGCCGAGCCGGCCGCGGTGAAGGCGTTCCTCGACGAGGAGACCGGCGCGGCCGCCGCGCGCGCGCCCGCGCTCGAGAAGGTCATGCGCCCGGCGGAGATCACCGAGGGCGACTCGCGCTACACGCTGCGCCACGGCTCGGTCGTGATCGCCGCCATCACGTCGTGCACGAACACCTCGAACCCGGCGGTCATGCTCGGCGCGGGCCTGCTCGCGAAGAAGGCCGTCGAGCGCGGGCTCACGGTGAAGCCGTGGGTGAAGACCTCGCTCGCCCCCGGGTCCAAGGTCGTCTCCGACTACCTGAAGCAGGCGGGGCTCCTGCCGTACCTCGAGGCGCTCGGCTTCCACCTGGTCGGCTACGGCTGCACGACGTGCATCGGCAACTCCGGGCCGCTGCCGGACGTGATCGGGGACACGGTCCGCCACAACGACCTCGTCGTGGCGAGCGTCCTGTCCGGCAACCGCAACTTCGAGGGCCGCATCAACCAGCACGTGCGGATGAACTTCCTCGCCTCGCCGCCGCTCGTCGTCGCCTACGCGCTGCGCGGCGACGTCGACGCCGACCTCTTCAAGGAGCCGGTCGGCACCGATCGCAACGGCGAGCCGGTGTACCTCAAGGACATCTGGCCGAGCTCGGCCGAGGTCAACGAGGCCATCCGCACGGCGGTGCGGCCCGAGCAGTTCCAGGCGCAGTACGAGAACGTGTTCGCCGGCGACGAGGAGTGGCAGAAGCTCTCGGTCCCGGGCGGCCAGACGTTCGTGTGGGACGAGTCCTCGACGTACGTGCGCAGGCCGCCGTTCTTCGAGGGGCTGTCGAAGGACCCCGAGCCGCTCGGCGACATCCGGGGCGGGCGCGTGCTCGCGCTGCTCGGGGACTCGGTGACCACCGATCACATCTCCCCGGCCGGCAACATCGCCAAGAACAGCCCGGCCGCGAAGTACCTGGTCGAGCACGGCGTCGCCCCCGCCGACTTCAACTCGTACGGCGCCCGCCGCGGCAACCACGAGGTGATGATGCGCGGCACGTTCGCGAACATCCGCCTGAAGAACCTGCTCCGCCCCGGCGAGGAGGGCGGCATCACGGTGCACCTGCCCGACGGCGAGAAGACGACGATCTACGACGCGGCCATGCGGTACAAGGCGGAGGGCGTGCCGCTGCTCGTGATCGCCGGCGCCGAGTACGGCACCGGGTCGTCGCGCGACTGGGCGGCGAAGGGGACGAAGCTGCTCGGCGTGCGCGCGGTCATCGCGAAGAGCTTCGAGCGCATCCACCGGTCGAACCTGGTCGGCATGGGCGTGCTCCCGCTCGAGTTCGCGCCGGGCGAGGACGCCGGGACGCTCGGGCTCACCGGGCGCGAGGTGTTCGAGATCGCCGGCATCGCGGACAACCTCACGCCGGGCAAGAAGCTCAACGTCGTCGCGACCGGCGAGGGCGGCAAGACGACGACGTTCACGGTCACCGCGCGCATCGATACGCCGAACGAGGTCGACTACTACCAGCACGGCGGCATCCTCCAGTTCGTGCTGCGCAGCCTGGGCGCCACGGCCTAGCGCCTCCTCGCCGCGCCGCTCCCGCCGCGCCGGGCGGCGGGGAAGCGGCGCGGTGGGGACGGCGAGCGGACCCCGTCCGAATGCGGAGCGGTGCGTCGCGGCTGCTGACGCGCGTGCAGGCTTCGGCTAAACCCTGGGGCATGCTCGATCCCCGCTACGTCGCAGATCACCTCGATGAGGTGCGCGCGTCGCTCGCTCGTCGCTCGCCCGCCGCCGCCGCCACCCTCGGAGACGACTTCGCCTCCACGGTCGGCACGCGCCGGTCGAAGATCCAGGAGCTCGAGCGGTGGCAGGCGGAGCGCAACGCGGCGAACGACGCGATGGCGCGCCTCGACAAGAAGTCGCAGGAGTTCGCGCAGAAGCGCGACGAGCTGAAGGCCCTGTCCGGGCGGATCAAGGAGGCCGAGCAGGTCGTCTCGGAGCTGGAGAAGCGGCTGACCGAGCTGCTCGCCGGCGTCCCCAACCTGCCGGATCCGTCGGTGCCCGACGGCGCCGGGGACGAGGACAACGTGGTGGTCAGGACGTGGGGCGAGAAGCCGAGCTTCTCGTTCACGCCGAAGAACCACTGGGACATCGGCACCGCCCTCGGCATCCTCGATTTCGAGCGCGCGGCGAAGCTCTCGGGCGCGCGGTTCACGGTGCTCGTCGGCGCGGCGGCCCGCCTCGAGCGGGCGCTCATCTCGTTCATGCTCGACCTGCACACGCGCGAGCAGGGGTACCTCGAGGTGCTGCCGCCGTTCCTCGTCAAGGACTCGGCCCTGTTCGGCACGGGCCAGCTGCCAAAGTTCGCCGAGGACCTGTTCAAGACGCAGAAGAGCGACCCGGAGCGGGCGTACGACCTCTACCTCATCCCGACGGCCGAGGTCCCGGTCACGAACCTCCACGCGGACGAGATCCTCGACGGCGCGTCGCTGCCGATCGCGTACGCGGCGTACACGCCGTGCTTCCGCAGCGAGGCGGGCAGCCACGGGCGCGACGTGCGGGGGCTCATCCGGCAGCACCAGTTCGACAAGGTCGAGCTCGTGCGGTTCTCGGCGCCGGAGGACTCGCCCCGCCAGCACGAGCTCCTCACCGCGCACGCGGAGGAGGTGCTGAAGCGCCTCGGCCTCCACTATCGCGTCTCCGCGCTCTGCGCCGGCGATCTCGGCTTCGGCGCGCAGAAGACGTACGATCTCGAGGTGTGGCTGCCCGGGCAGGGGGGCTACCGCGAGATCTCGAGCTGCTCGAATTTCGGCGACTTCCAGGCGCGCCGCGCCCAGATCCGCTACCGGCCGGAGCCGAAGGCGAAGCCGCGGCTGGTCCACACGATGAACGGGTCGGCGCTCGCGGTGGGGCGGACGGTGATCGCGATCCTCGAGCAATACCAGCAGGCGGACGGGACGGTGGTCGTGCCGGAGCCGCTCCGGGCGTTCATGGGCTGCGAGGTCCTCCGCGGCAGGTAGCGGCCATGGGAGCGGACGAGGAGGCCAAACGCGAGCTCCCGGAGCCGCGGGGCGGGCGCGAGCTGGGCGAGGGCGAGCGGCGCTCGCAGCTGCCGCCGTCGCGTCGCGGGCGTGAGGTGGGCGACGGGGAGCGGCGCTCGCAGCTGCCGGAGTCGCGGGGCGGGCGCGAGCTGGGCGAGGGCGAGCGCCGCCCGCAGGTCCACGCGCCGTCGACCCCCGCCGAGACCTCCATGGCGCTCGCGCGCCGGCGGCTGCTCGAGCTCTGCAAGCGGCACAAGGACGAGCTGATCGACGACTGGATCGAGAACGTGCTGGCGCTGCCGCCCGAGCGCGGCCGGTACACCGACCGGCCCGTCGGCGAGGTGACGGAGAACGTCCGCTCCTGGCTCGCCGCCTTCACCAGGATCCTCGAGGACGGCAGCGAGGCGCTGCTCGACGCGTTCATCACGCACCTGGTCGAGCAGCGTTACGCGACCGGGTATTCCATCAGCGGCCCGCTGATCGCCGCCTCCGAGTTCCGCACCGCGGTCGCGGGCGTCCTCGACACGACCCACGACGACGGCGACGCGGACGGCACGTCCTCCATCGACGTGCTCCGCGCCGTCGACGCGCTCTTGCTCCAGTTCGAGCACCGCTTCGCCGAGGCGTACGCCCAGCGCTCGCTGTTCGCCTCCGAGGAGCGCTACCGCGAGATCGTCGAGCTCTCGTCCGACGTCCTCGCGACGATCGACCAGGAGGGCATGCTGACGCGGCTGAACGTGCGCTTCGAGGTGCTCTTCGGGCACTCGCGGCAGGCGTGGATCGGCCGGCCGATCACCGCGCTCGCCGTCGCGGCGGACGTGCCGGCGCTGCGCGCCCTCGTGATGTCCGCGTCCCGGTCCGAGGCGCCCCGGGAGGCCACCATCCGCTGCGCGACCCGCGCCGGGCTGACCAAGGTGATGACGGTCCGGATCACGCGGCTCTACGGCGAGGACGCGTCGCTCGCGCTCATGCGCGACGTCACCGAGGAGGTCGCGCGCCGCGCGCAGATCCTCCACAGCGAGAAGCTCGCCTCGATCGGCCAGGTGGCGGCGAGCGTGGCGCACGAGCTCAACAACCCCATGGCGTGGGTGATGGCGAACCTCGAGCAGATCCGGAGCGGGGCGCACAAGCTCGTCTCGGCGGCGCGCCCGGTCGCGTCGGGCTCCTACGAGGACCTGCTCCGCGCCATCGACCTCATCGATCGGTCGTGCCACGAGGCGCTCGCCGGCGTCGAGCGGATGCGCGACATCGTGACCGACCTCAACCTCTTCTCGAGCAGCAGCGAGCGCAAGCCCGAGCGGGTCGACCTCGTCGACGTGATCGAGCTCGCGCTGCGCATGACGGGGCCGCAGCTCAGCCAGCTCTGCCGCATCGAGCGCCACTACGGCGAGATGCCCCCGCTGGTCGGCTACCCGGGCAAGCTCTCGCAGGTGTTCGTGAACCTGTTCATCAACGCCGCCCAGGCGATGCCGAACCGCCCGCGCGACGAGAACCTGGTGCGCGTGACGGCGCGCTTCGACGACGGGGTGCACCACGTCGAGGTCGAGGACAACGCGCGCGGCATGACCCCCGAGGTCGTCGAGCGCATCTTCGACCCGTTCTTCACGACCAAGGAAGAGAGCGCGCGGCCGGGGATCGGGCTCTGGGTGTCGCGCAACATCGTCGAGGAGCAGCACGGCACCATGACGGTGTCGAGCAAGCCCGGCATCGGCACCGTCTTCACGATCCGCCTGACCGGCCTGAGCCCCGCGGATCTGCCCGCGCTCCGCAAGCCGCCGGAGCCGCCGCGCCTGTCGTCGCGCGGGACGATCCTGTTCGTCGACGACGAGCCGATGCTCCTCAACGCGTTCGCGCGCGCGTTCGAGGAGCGGCACGAGGTGCTCGTGGCGAAGAGCGGCCACGAGGCGCTCGACCTCCTGCGGGACCGCGGCGGCCGGATCGACGCGATCGTCTGCGATCTCCTGATGCCGCAGATGAGCGGGATGGCCCTCTACGACGAGATCGGCGAGCGGTTCCCGCAGCTCCAGCCGAAGATGGCCTTCATGTCGGGCGGCGCGTTCACGCCGACCGCGCGCGAGTTCGTCGAGCGGGTGGACAACCCGAAGATCGCGAAGCCGATCTCGCTCGACGACCTGGAGCGGGTGATCGCCGATCTCCTCAGCGGCGGGCAGAAGCGGGGGCACTAAGATGGCGGACGCGAGGGCGACGCGGGAGCGGGCGAACCACGCGCGCTACCGGCCGGGGCAGCGGGAGGGGTTCTACGAGAGCTTCTTCCAGCGCGCGAACCACCCGACGCGCCCGCTCGCCTTCTGGATCCGCTACACGCTCTTCAGCCCGGTGGGGCGGCCCGACGCCGCGGAGGGCGAGCTCTGGGCCATCTACTTCGACGGCGAGTCGGGGCGCCACGCGGTCGCCAAGCGCGAGGTCCCGTTCGCCGGGCGCTGCTCCTTCGCGCGCGACGCCCTGTCGGTCGACATCGACGGGGCTCAGCTGCGCCCGGGCCGGCTCGTTGGCGCGGCGGGCGAGGGGGAGAGCGCCATCTCCTGGGATCTCGCGGTCGAGGGCGGCGGGGAGCCGCTCCTGCTGCTCCCGGCGGCCCTCTACGACGCCCCGCTGCCCAAGGCGAAGGCGCTGGTCGGCGCGCCGATGGCCGTCTACCGCGGCGTCCTCCGCGCGGCCGGGCGCGACGTGGACGTCTCGGGCTGGGTGGGCAGCCAGAACCACAACTGGGGGACGAAGCACACGGACCTCTACGCCTGGGGGCAGGTCGCGGGGTTCGACAGCCACCCGGACAGCTTCCTCGAGGTCGCCACGGCCCGCCTCAAGGTCGGGCCGTTCTGGACGCCGAGCATGACGCCGCTGGTCCTGCGGCACCGGGGCGAGGAGATCGCGCTGAGCTCGCTGGTCCAGGCGGTCCGCGCCGAGGCCTCGTTCGACTACTTCACCTGGCGCTTCCGGACCGCGACCGATCGGCTGAGCGTCGAGGGGGAGATCTCGGCGCGCGCCGCCGACGTCGTGGGGCTCGCCTACAGGAACCCGCCCGGCGGGGTGAAGCACTGCCTGAACACGAAGATCGGGGCCTGCAGCCTCACGCTGCGGCGGAAGAGCCTGGGCCGCGAGGTCGGGATCGAGACGCTGACCACGGCGCGGCGCGCGGCGTTCGAGATCCTCACGGACGACCGCGGCCACGGCGTGACGATCCGCGCCTGATCCACGCCGGACGCACGGGGTGATGCGCCGCGCGGGCGGCGCCGCGGCGGGACGTGCTGCGCGCCAGGCGCGGAGTCGGCTAAAGAGATCCGGGAACGCCACCGCACGAAAGGCGGACGCCATGAGCCTCAAGCACCCCCGGACCATCCTCGTCGCACTGGACAGCTCTCCCAGGGCGCCGCTCATCCTCGCGGAGGGCGTCGATCTCGCGCAGAAGCTCGGCGGCAAGCTCGTGCTCGTCCGTGGCATCGGGCTGCACCACAGCCTGCCTGCCGAGGCGATGACCGAGTCGCCGACGCGCGTCCCCGAGATCCTGGAGCGGGGCGACCGGGACGAGCTCGAGCAGCTCGCGCGGGGCGTGCCGCCCGAGCTCGTCGCGAAGGTCGTCGTCCACGTCGGCGTCGCCTGGGAGGTCATCTGCCGGACGGCCGACGAGGAGGACGCGGACCTCATCGTGATCGGGTCGCACGGCTACTCGGGCATCGACAAGGTGCTCGGGACGACGGCGGCGAAGGTCGTGAACCACACGAGCCGGTCGGTGCTCGTGGTGCGCGACAAGCCTTCCGATTGACGGCGGCCCGGCGTCAGCGGCTCCTCAGCGGTCGGGACGACGGCTCGCCGAGCCTCACCGCGCTCGTCTCGGCCGGCGACACCCTCAGGCGGAACGACATCGACGAACGAGCTGCGGTGCTCGGGGCGCGTTTCCAGGGAAGAAGGGTCGAATGAACCATCGGATGATCCCGGTCGTGGACGGCTTCTGGAACATTCGCGGATCGTTCAAGATCGGCGGGCTCATCGACGTCGGTACGCACGCGTCCCTCGTCCGGCGCGAGAGCGGCAAATATGTCTTTCTCGATTCCTACACGCTCGGGGACGAGGAAAAGCGGCACATCGACGAGATCACCCAGGGTGGAAGGGACGTGGAGGCCATCATCAACGTTCACCCTTTCCACACGCTGCACGTGAGGGCCATGCATGCCCGCTATCCGCATGCGCGCCTCTACGGCACGTCTCGCCATCTATCCCGCTTCCCCGACCTCCCGTGGGAAGAGACGTTGATCGAAGATCCGGCGGCGCATGCGCTGTTCGCTGGCGACCTCGACTTCTCGGTGCCGCGCGGCGTCGATTTCGTCTCCGCGAACGAGAATGTGCATTTTTCGTCCGTCCTCGTGCTGCACCGCGCATCGAGGACGATTCACGTCGACGATACGCTGATGTACGTCCGCCTGCCGTCCCCGATGCGCCTCCTGGGGCTCAACGACGTCCTGAGCTTCTCTCCCATGCTGTCGCAGGCGCTCGAGAAGCGCCCCGGCGCAGCGCTGGAATTCCGGCGATGGGCCGAGGAGCTGGCGCTTCGCTTTCATGACGCCGAAAACCTCTGCGCCGCCCACACCGCGACGCTCACGGCTCGAGAGAACGGCGGGGCTCCGATCAAGGAGCGCATCCTCAGAGCTCTGGCAAAGGTCGACAGGGCGTTGAAGAGGCATGAGCGCAAGCACGGCTGAGGAGACGGGGAGCCATGGCGTCGCGACGGACCGCGGAGCGACGGTCTCGGCGGCGCGCTGAGCCGGCGGGCTGGCGAGGTGCCCGGCGTCAGGGGAGCTTGGCGATGAGCTCGTCGCTCAGCGTCGGCTGGTCGATCTTGCCGAACCAGATCCGCCAGGTGGCCTTCATGAAATCGAGGCCGCCCACCGTCGCGGTCCCGCCGCCGGCGACCGTGGCGGTGGTCGTCTTCGCGCGCGCGTCGTACTCGATGGTGACCTCCGCGCCCGCCTTGAGGTCGCCCTCGAACGCGGAGACGAACCTCGCGATCTTCGTCTGATCGGCGTATCCGTTCATCGCGTAGGCGTCCTTCAGCGCCTTGACGATGCTCTCGCGGTCGACGTCGCGCAGCATCGTCCAGACGAACTTCTTCCCCGTATCCATCTCGATGACGGCCTGCTTGGACTTCGTGGCAGGGAGCTGATCCATGTAATGGCTGATCCGATAGACCTCGATCTTGGCCGTGCCGATCGTCCTCACGCGGACGCCGGTGCCCGTGAGCGTGTAATCCGGCAAAGCGAAGAGGCCCGCGACAGCCAGGAAGATCGCCGCGAAGGCGGCGAGAAGAGCTGGAGACTTGCTTCGTGCGAGTTTCATCGGATCGACCTCCTCCGGCATCGCCGCTCGGCGGCGCATCGTGTGCGGGCGCGCGCCGGCGATCGCCCGTCCATGGTCGTGAATCAGCAAGACCCGGACCATCGGCGGAGGAACGCGGGGAGCCGCATCGGTCGCGAGATCTCGATAGGGGCGCCGGCTTCATGCGCCGACGACGCATGAGGTGTGCTCGGCGGGGACTCCGGGGCGGGCAGCGGGCCCCTCGGCCCCGCGAGGGCCGGCGGCGTGGGGGGCGAGCTCTCCCGGAGATCTTTTTTCGGCCGGGTCCGTAGAAGCCGCGCGCTGCGGGGGTCGAGGAGATCGCGGCGGAGGACGCGAGTCCCCCGTGGGCCGCGTGTCGGCCTGCGGCGGAAGGAGCTTCTCGATGCGGACGATGCTCGCGGGAGTGCTGATGGGATTTGCGGCGCTGGGCTGCGCGGCCGGCGCGGCGGCGCCTCCGGCGACGAGCGCCGCGGCCGCGGAGGTCGCGCCGCCGGGCGCGCGGCAGGAGGGCGCGCAGCAGGAGGGCGCGCGGCAGGAGGGCGCGCGGCAGGAGGGCGCGCAGCAGGAGGGCGCGCCGGCGGCGGAGGAGGCGCCGGGGTCCCGGGCCGAGGCGAGCCGCGGCGTCTGGATCGGCGCCGCGGGGGCCAGCGACTTCGTGCTGCCGGGGACGCGCGAGACGCAGCTCGGGGTGTGGGTCGACGTCCCCGCGGCCCGCCGCGGGGCGCGCGCGCCGGCCGCGGTCGCGCTGCTCGTGGACGCCTCCGGGTCGATGCAGGGGCCGAAGATGGACCACGCCCGCGCCGCGGCGCAGGCGTTCGTCGACGGGCTGCCCGACGGCGACCTGGTCTCGCTCGTGTCGTTCGCCGACGCCGCCGAGGAGCGCGTGGCGCCCGCCGTGCTCGGCCCCGAGACGCGCCCCGCGGTGGCGCGCGCCATCGCCGCGCTCGGCCCCGAGGGCAGCACGAACCTCTTCGAGGGCCTCCGGCTCGCGGAGCGGCACGCGGCCGCGGCGCCGTCGACGCACGCCGTCCGGCGCGTGGTGCTCATCTCGGACGGCCAGGCGAACATCGGCCCGTCGTCCCCCGAGCTCCTCGGCGCGCTCGCCCAGCGCGGCGCGGCCCACGGGGTGCAGATCACGTCGATCGGCGTGGGCGCCGACTACGACGAGCGCACGCTCAACGCGCTCGCCCTCGGCTCCAGCGGCCGGCTCTACCACCTCACCGAGGCCCGCCAGATGTCCTCCGTCCTCGAGCGCGAGCTCGCCCTGCTCCAGACGACCGCGGCGACGGGCGCCTTCGTCGAGATCGTCCCGGCGCCCGGCGTGGAGGTGATCGCCGTGCCGAACGAGCGCGCCGATCGGTCCGGCGACGCGGTCCGCGTGCTGCTCGGCACCATGTTCGGCGGGCAGCACCGCGAGATGCTCGTCCGGGTGCGGGTCGCCGCGCCGGCCGCCGGCTCGCACCCGCTCGCGAGCGTGCGCCTCCACTTCCGCGACCCCGAGAACGGCAACGTCCCGCGCGTGCAGGAGGTGGTGGCCCGCTACGGGGTGACGAGCGACCCGGCCCAGGTGGCTGCCCACGAGAACGAGCGGACCCAGACGCTCGCGGCGGTGATCGAGACGGGCATGACGCAGCTCGCCGCGGCCCAGGACGTGGGCTCCGGCGACTTCGGCGCGGCCGAGGCGAAGCTCGCCGCGGCGGAGGAGCGGCTCCGGCAGCAGGCGGCGCGCGCGCAGTCGGCCAAGGAGAAGGCGCGCATCGCCGGCGCGGCCTCGGCGGTGGCGACCGCGCGGAAGACCGCGCGCGCGGCCGCGGCGGCCCCGCCCGCGGCGCGGCGCATGGACGCCCTCCAGATGAACGGCGCCTCCCCGCTCTGGTTGGGCCGCTGAGCTGCGGTTGGGCCGCTGAGCTGCGGTTGGGCCGCTGAGCTGCGGTTGGGCCGTTGAGCTGCGGTTGGGCCGCTGAGCTGCGGTTGGGCCGCTGAGCTGCGGTTGGGCCGCTGAGCTGCGGTTGGGCCGTTGAGCTGCGGTTGGGCCGTTGAGCGGCGCCATCGCGGTGCCGCCCGCGCCCGTCATCCATGATGGACCGTGGATGCGTCCATCATGGATGGGTTGACCGAACGCTGCGTCCTTGCCGGAAGACGGTCATGGTGGATCCATCCATCAATGTTGATCGATGCATCCACCATGGATCCATCATGGATGCGCCTCGCGTGCCCCTCGACACCGGGGGTGGCCGCGCGCGACATTGTCACCGGCCCTCCGACACCTCAGCCTCCCAGGGCACTCGACCTCCGCCATGAACCCGAACGCCTTCCCGGAGTCGCGCGCCGGCGCCGCGCGCGAGCTCTGGCCGCTCGACCCGGCCGTCACCTTCCTGAACCACGGCTCGTTCGGCGCCTGCCCGCGCGCGGTGCTCGAGGCGCAGCAGCGCTACCGCGACCAGCTCGAGCGCGAGCCGGTCCGCTTCTTCCTCCGCGAGCTCGAGCCGCTGCTCGACGCGGCCCGCGGCGAGCTCGCCGCCTTCGTCGGGGCCGACCCGGACGACCTCGCGTTCGTGCCCAACGCGACCTTCGGGGTCAACACGGTGCTGCGGTCGCTCTCGCTCGGGCAGGGCGACGAGCTCTGCGTCACCGACCACGGGTACAACGCCTGCCACAACGCGGCCGAGGCCGTCGCGGCCCGCGCCGGGGCGCGCGTCGTGGTCGCGCCGGTACCGTTCCCGATCGAGGCGCCCGAGCAGGTGGTCGAGGCGGTGCTCGCGCGGGTGGGGCCGCGGACGCGGCTCGTGCTGATCGATCACGTGACGAGCCCGACGGGGCTCGTGTTCCCGGTCGCCGCGCTGTCCGCCGAGCTCGCCGGCCGCGGCGTGGATCTCCTCGTCGACGGGGCGCACGCGCCCGGCATGCTGCCGCTCGACCTCCGCGCCCTCGGGGCGGCGTATTACACCGGCAACTGCCACAAATGGATGTGCGCGCCGAAGGGCGCGGCGTTCCTCCACGTGCGGCGCGACCGGCAGGGCTCGGTGCGCCCGCTCTGCATCAGCCACGGCGCCAACTCGCCGCGCACCGACCGGTCGCGCTTCCTGCTCGAGTTCGACTGGACGGGCACCTCCGACCCGAGCGCCGCCCTCTGCGTCGCGGACGCGATCCGCGCGATGGGCGCGCTCCTGCCCGGCGGCTGGCCCGAGCTCCGGGCCCACAACCGGGCGACGGCGCTCGCCGCGCGCGACCTGCTCTGCGCGGCGCTAGGCTGCCCGCCGCCGAGCCCCGACGCGATGATCGGCGCGCTCGCGACGGTGCCGCTCCCGGACGCGCCGTCGTCGCCGCTGCGCCTCGACCCGCTCCAGGACGCGCTCCTCGCGCAATGGGGGATCGAGGTGCCGGTGTTCGCCTGGCCCGCGTCGCCGCGGCGGGCCCTCCGGATCTCGGCGCAGATCTACAACGACCGGCCGCAGTACGAGCGCCTCGCGGCGGCGCTCTCGGCGCTCTTGTAGCGCGCGCGGGGGAGCCGGGCCGGGCCTCCGGGCCGCCGCTCGCCGCTGCTCCACGGCGGGGTGCGCGCGGCTCGCCTCGCGCGCGAGCCATCGCTCCGGGCCGGCGCCGCGGCGGGCTGCCCGGGCGCGGGACCGCGAAGCACGACTGGCGCTCGCTGGAGCAGACGCGCGCGCCTTCCGAGGCGATAGGATGCGCGCCCCAAGGAGACACGATGCCACGTCGAATCCTGGTCTTGTCCTCGCTTTCCTGGCTGGCGACGGCGATCCTCGCGGCCGCGCCGATCGCCGCGCAGCCGGTGACGCCTCCGCCGGCGACGCGCCCCGCGCCCACCGCCTCGGCGCCGGCGGGAACGCCGCCGGCCCCTCCGGCGCGGGCGGGGACGCCTCCAGCGTCCGCGCCGCGGCCAGCGCCCGGCGCGCCGCAGCCAGCGCCCGGCGCGCCGCGGCCAGCGCCCGGCGCGCCGCAGCCGCCGGCGCCAGCGCCCGGCGCGCTGCAGCCGCCGGCGCCCGGCGCGCCGCAGTCGCCGGCGCCAGCGCCCGGCATGCCGCAGTCGCCAGCGCCCGGCGCGCCGCAGTCGCCAGCGAGCCCCGCGCCTGCAGCGCCCGGCGAGCCGGCAGCGGACGCGCCAGCGCCGGAGGGATCGCCGCCCGAGCCGGCCGAGGCGACGCCCGAGCCGGGAGCTGCCGAACCGCCCGCAGGCTCCGCGCCGCCCGCCAAGACGCCGGCCGCGCGCCGGGCAGGCCGGTGGGACAGCATGGAGGACTGGACCACGTCGCTCTCCGAAGCCGAGCAGGGGCCCCTGCCCGCGCCTGCCGACGACGGCGCGCTCGGCGGGGGGACGGTCCCGCGCGGCCAGCGCGGGGCGATCGGCGTGGAGACCTCGGCGTTCACCGGCGGCGACAGCGACGCCTCCGGGCTCGCGGTCGCCCTGTTCGCTCGCATGCCGTTCGCCGATCACACGTTCCTCGACGTCCGCGTCCCCTTCGGGCTCGCGATGGACGAGCGCACCGACGCCGTGCTCGGCAACGTGATGCTCGGCGCCCACCACGTCGCCCGCGCCGGCCGCAAGCTCTGGATCACGGTGGGCGGCGCCGTCGGGCTGGCGACGCTCTCGGCCCAGACCCACGACCACCGCAGCTACGAGCCGGTCGGCGCGAGCCGCGCCTACTGGGACCTCCACGAGTACTTCCCGAGCATCCTCCCGATCCACGCGCGCCTCGGCGCCGAGGCCCACCTCGGCCTGCTGATCGCGCGCCTGCAGATCGAGCCGGTCCTCTACATCCCGCTCGGCCGCAACGAGGAGTACGAGGTCGCGATCCAGCACGCCGCCGAGCTCCAGATCGGCCACGGGATCGGCGGCGGCGTGCGCGTGCAAGGCGTGGCGCTGCCCACGTTCGACAACGTGGGCATCCGGCACGCCGTCGCGCGCAATCTGTACGTGCTCGCCCTCGAGCCGTTCGTCGCGATCGAGCGCAAGGCCGCGTTCCTCCGAGCGGGGCTGCTGCTTCCCTTCGACGAGGAGCTCGGCCCGCCGCTCGATCACACCTGGGGCTTCCACCTCACCGCGGGTGTCCGCACCGACTGAGGCCTTCGGCGGCCGAGACGTGCGGCCGCCGAGGCCCGGCAACGGCCGAGCCTCGCGATGGCCCAGGCCGCGTCGCCGTGCCCCTTCGCGGCGCCTCCGGCGCGTTCGGAGGCGCGTCGGGCGCGGCGCGGGGCGCTCGGACGCGGCTAGGCGCCTCGGGCGCGGGCCGCCTCGCCGATCGCGTGGGTGATGTGCCCCTCCAGCTCGCCCGCGGGCAGCTGCTCGGACTCCACGACGACGAGGCGCGCGCCCGCGTCCTCCGCGAGCAGCTCGAACGTCTGCGGCGCGCGTTCGTGCAAGTGGCTCGGCAGGATGATCGCCAGCGGGCGGAGGCGGACCGCCGTCCCCCACGCCGACGCCGCCTCGCAGGAGCGGACGAGGAAACGAGCCCGCGCCGCAACCCTGCGGCAACGGGCAAGAAAACCGGGGCTGCAGTCGAGCGCCAGCACGATGGGTATCCGGATCAACTGACTGCTGCTACTAGGGGGCTCCGACATAGGAAGATGCTACTCCAGCGAAGCGCTATTGCGCGTCCTCTTATCCCGCATAACCGATACAGAGCTTTCCCGAAATAGAAAACAACAAGCTCGCAAGCTCATGTAAGCAGTCACGCGTCATTTTGGTGCATTGGGCAACGTTCTGTGAGAGCAGGATATTTGAAATGAACGCTGCGAGAAGCGAGGCGCCAGCGCACTACCGCCCACGCGGCGCGCAAATTGGCCGAAATGTTGGCTCAGCAGCAACGGCAGAGGATGCCCTGGCCGATCGCACGTCGATGAAATGATATACCGAGGACGGAGTCCATTCCCCGGCGCGCCGGCATCAGGGACACCCGGACAGATGAAGCGCACGTGGTAGACGTCGCTCGGGACGTAGGCAGTGAAACCAGCGTCCACGAGAGCACCACACACGATTGGCTCGCGTTCCCCCATCCATCCAGCGAGACGGCCGTCGCGGCGCTGGGCGCCGCCCGCCGTCGAGGTCGGCGCACCTCAAGGAAGTTGGCGCGCATACGCAAAGGAGATCGTGTGTCATCGCGGACGACCGCGGGCGCCCCCCTCGGGGCGGCCACCGGCACATGCTCCCTCTCACCAATCACCCTGTGCTCGCCCAATCCATCGCCGAATGAACCGGTTAACTTCCTCACAGATGCTCGCGCGCGCGTGGCCCGGGCCGGATTGTTTCCGCCATGTTGCGGGCAGGTTGCGGCGAGCGCCGGCGGCAGCGCCGGGCGCGGGCGCGCTCGGCGGCCAGAAAAGGCCGGGGCCTTCTCCCAGGCCGGCGGCTGCAGGGCAGGGGCACCGGAAGGAGGCCGAGAGAGATGGCGGTGTGGAGCTGGCAGCTGCAATAAGGAGCCAACTATACCATTTCATCGCCCGGAGAGAACAACATCGGGCAGCGGCCACCACGGCGCCGTTCGCGCCGGGATGGCGACGATATCGCAGCAGGGGCGGAGTCGATCCTGTAGTAACGCTGTACTTTTACAGCATCACTCGCTGCGCGTGAGCTTCCCCCTGGGTGCGGCCTGACAACAGGGACCGGCGATAGCGTGGTTTCCGGGCCAGGGGCCGGCGCGCACCCGCAGGCAGGGTGCGTTGACACCGCGGCGCGATCATAAGGACGTTCGTAGGTTAGGAAAAACACTAAACTATCTCTCCGAACTTCGATCCTGGTGTTCCGCGGTGAGCACCGGGGCCGGTCCTGAGGTCAGCGCGGCCGTGAAGCGCACCCCCGAACACGGCGCCACACGCGCGGCCGCCGGGGTCGTCCCCCCGAGGTCCGCGGAGCCGAGCGCCCGGTCCGGTGAGGCGGCTTGCACGGCGCGCGGCGCCGGCGGCCGCGCGGCGCCGCACGAATGGCCCGCTCGCCGGGAGGACGCTGGGGCGCACATGGTATATGCCGGCCCCATGGCGCAGGTGCACGGAGGCAAGCTCGTCTCGAAGGCGCTCGCAAGGCACGGGGTGACCCACCTCTTCACCCTGTGCGGCGGGCACATCCAGGCGATCTACGACGGGTGCCTGGACGACGGCATCCGGGTCGTCGACGTGCGGCACGAGCAGACGGCAGGCCACGCCGCCGACGGGTACGCGCGGGTCACCGGGAGGCCCGGGGTGTGCGCGGTCACCGCCGGGCCGGGCGTCACCGACGTGGTGACCGCCGTCGCCAACGCGCAGCGCGCGGGGATCCCGATGGTGGTCCTCGGCGGCGCCGGCCCGCGGGCCCTCGCCGACATGGGCTCGCTCCAGGACATGAACCACGTCGAGCTGATGCGCCCCATCTCCAAGTGGAGCGCCTCCGTCCCGTCGACCGACCGCATCCAGGAGTACGTGGACTCGGCCTTCCGCGTCGCCCAGGCGAACGTGCCAGGCCCGGTCTTCCTCGAGATCCCGCTCGATCTGCTGATGGGCTTCGCGGGCGACGACGCGCCCGCCACCGCGCCCATGGCCCCGGCCAGGCCCGGCGGCGACCCGGCCGCCGTCGCGCGCGCCGCGGCCATGCTGCGGGAAGCCGAGCGGCCCATGTTCATCGTCGGGAGCCAGCTCCGCTGGTCGCCGCGGCGAGACGCGCTGCGCCGCTTCGCCGACGCGGTGAAGGCGCCCTTCTACCTGAACGGCATGGCCCGCGGCGCGCTGCCCCACGCGCACCCCGGGCTGATGAGCCGCTCGCGCCGCTTCGCGCTCGCGCAGACCGACCTCTGCGTGGTGCTCGGGACGCCGTTCGACTTCCGGCTCGAGTACGGCCGCGCCGTCGGCTCGGCCGCGAAGGTCGTCCAGATCGATCTCGACGGCAGCGAGCTCGGCAGGAACCGCCGCGTCGACCTCGGGATCGACGGGGACAGCGGCGTCGTGCTGGAGCAGCTGCTCGCCGAGGTGCCCGAGAAGCCCGCCGAGGCGTGGCTGTCGGCCGTGCGCGAGGCCGAGGAGCGCGCGCGCGCGAAGATCCTCGCCGAGATCGCGAGCGACAGCGACCCGCCGAACCCGCTGCGCGTCTGCGCCGAGATCGGCAAGCGGCTCGGCAAGGACGACATCGTGATCGGCGACGGCGGGGACTTCGTGGCGACGGCCGCGAACGTGCTGAAGCTCGAGTGGCCGCAGCTCTGGATGGACCCGGGCCCCCTCGGGACCCTCGGCGTCGGGCCGGGCTACGCGATGGCCGCCAAGCTCGCGCGGCCCGAGGCCAACGTCGTCCTCGTGTACGGCGACGGCTCGTTCGGGTTCCACGCGCTCGAGTTCGAGGCGATGGCGCGCCAGGGCATCCCCGTGGTGAGCGTGATCGGGAACGACGCGGCCTGGACGCAGATCCGGCGCGGGCAGGTCGAGCTCTACGGCGAGGGCCGCGCGCCCGCGACGTCGCTCGACCTGACCCGGTACGACCGCGTGGTGGAGGCGCTCGGGGGCTTCGGGGCCTTCGTCGAGCGCGTGGAGGAGCTCGGGCCCGCGCTGGACGAGGCGTTCCGGTGCGGCAGGCCCGCCTGCGTCAACGTGAAGATCGCGAAGAGCGACTTCCGCAAGGGCGCCATCAGCGTCTGATCCACGTGGAGCTCCGGTTCGTCCCCCCCGACCTGCAGAGCCTCGACGAGCTCGACTCGGAGGTGCTCGCGTGCGCCCCGTTCAGCGACGCGCTGCCCGCCCACGGCGTGGCCGGCCTCTGCGACTGGCGGCTCGGCGGCCGGATCTCGGAGCTCCGGCGGCAGGGCCAGATCACCTGCGAGCTCGGCGAGGTCGTGATGATCCCGTGCAAGCCGCGCATGGCCTTCGACAAGCTGGTCCTGTTCGGCGCCGGCCGGCGCGACGCGTTCGACGAGGCGATCTTCCGCGAGGTCGTGCGCCGGATGCTCGCGACGATGGGCGGGCTCTGCACGCGCGTCGCCGTGGTGGAGCTCCCGGGGCGGCACGACGGGCTCATCCCCGCCGAGCAGGCGGCCGACGCGCTCCTCGACTGCGCGGGCAGGGAGCGCGGCGACAACGTGTGGACGCTGGTGGAGCGCGCCGAGGGCCGGCAGCAGATCACCCAGCACATGATCGAGCAGCGCCGCCGGGTGCGCCGGGCGCTGTGACGCGCGCGGCGCGGGCGCGCGTCAGGCGGGCACCTTCGGCAGATCGACGGTGAACGTCGCCCCCT
This sequence comes from Sorangium sp. So ce834, assembly GCF_051521425.1. Classification (NCBI taxonomy): domain Bacteria; kingdom Pseudomonadati; phylum Myxococcota; order Polyangiales; family Polyangiaceae; genus Sorangium; species Sorangium sp. So ce834. The sequence continues at coordinate 12,495,522 of NZ_CP150351.1, read as the reverse complement.
CGCCCGGGCGGCTGTCGACGTCGATCGACGCGCCGAGGGCGTCGGCGATCTGCCGCACGATCCACAGCCCCATGCCGAAGCCGCTGTAGTTCTCGCTGGAGACGGCGCGCTCGAAGCGCTCGAAGATGCGGGCCTGCTGGTCCGGCGCGATGCCGATGCCGCGATCCCGCACCACGAGGCGGGCGCGGTCCCCGAGGTCCGAGACCGCGACGTCGATGGGCCTGCCGGCGCCGTACTTGATCGCGTTCGAGAGGAGGTTCGTGACGATCTGATCGAGGCGCAGGCGATCCCACCGGCCGACGACCGACGCGGGGGCCGACAGCTCGACCGGACAGCCCGCGGCGGCGAGCTCCTCGCGGAACCGATCCAGCACGTCGTTCACGGTGCCCGCGAGATCGACGTCCTCGAGCTCGAGCTGCAGGCGGCCCGCGGAGATGCGCGAGATGTCGAGCAGGTTCGTGATGAGCCGGGCGAGCCGCTCGACCTGGCGCTTGATCATCTCCAGCCGCGGCGTCGCGCGCTCGGCGGTGAGGTCGCCGCGCTTGCCGGCGCGCAGGAGGCCGTCGACCTGCAGCTGCATGGGCGTGAGCGGGGTGCGGAGCTCGTGGGAGGCGATCGTGAGGAAATCGTCGCGCGCGCGCACGGCGATCCGCGCCTCGCGGTAGAGCCGGGCGTTGTCGACGGCCAGGGCCGCGCGCCGCGCGAGATCCTGCGCGAGGTCGAGGTCGACGGCGTCGTAGCGCCGGTGCGTCGAGGCGAACGAGAGCGTGCCCAGCGTGCGGCCGCGCGCGGTCAGCGGGACGGTGAGGTGCGAGGCGAGCGAGAGCGAGCGCAGCGCCTCGTAGTGCGCCTGGTCGAAGGAGATCGCCCGGACGAACGAGTCGGTCACCCGGGGGATGAGCTCCGGCTGCGCCGTGCGCAGGACCTTGCCGATGCCGCGCGCGCAGGAGTCGGCCGTGAGCCTGCCGAGCAGCTCGGTCGCGGCCGCCATCGAGGGGTCGGCGTGGGCGGTGACCTGCCGCTCGGTCGCGCCGGACTCGTCCTGCAGGAGGAGCACGCAGATCTGCGCGAAGTCGGGGAGGGCGACGCGGACCACGCGCCGCAGCGTCTCCTCGAAGTCGAGCGACTCGCCGAGGATCTGCCCGGCCGAGACGAGGATGCGCTGCGCCTCGTGGACCCGGCGGCGCTCCGTCACGTCGCGGGTGACCTTCGCGAAGCCGCGCAGGCGCCCGGCCTCGTCGAAGAGCACGCTGATCACCTCGTTCGCCCAGTAGCGCGTGCCGTCCTTGCGGACGCGGTAGCCCTCCTGGACCGAGCGCCCGGTCTCCACCGTGCACTCGAGCTCCGCGGCGGGCCTGCCGAGCTCGGCGTCCTCCGGCGGGAAGAGGACCGAGCAGTGGCGGCCGATGATCTCGTCGGCGCGGTAGCCGTTGATCCGCTCGGCGCCCGGGTTCCAGCTGGCGATGCGGCCCGCGGGGTCGAGCATGAAGATGGCGTAGTCCTGGACGCCCTCGACGATGAGGCGGAACCGCTCCTCGCTCTGCTTGAGGCGCCGGTCGGCGCGCGCCTCGGCCGCCTCCATCTCGCGGCGCAGGAGGAGCTCGCGCATCCTGCGGTTCTCGTCCTCGTAGTGCTTGCGGCGCAGCTGGGCGCGCAGGCGGGCCTTGAGCACGGTGAGCTCGCCCGACTTCGTGACGAAGTCGTCGGCGCCGGCCGAGAGGGCGTCGAGGATCGCCTTGTGGTCGTCCCGGCCGGTGAGCATGAGCAGCGGGATCGGCCGCCACGCGGCGTTCGCCTTGATGCGGAGGCAGGTGGCAGGGCCCGAGAGCCCCGGCATCACCATGTCGAGCAGGATGCCGTCGACGCGCGCCGCCGCGAGCCGCGCGAGCGCCTCCTCCCCCGAGTGGGCGAGCACCGCGACGTAGCCCTCGTCGCGCATCGCCGCCGCGACCTGGTGCAGGTACGTGGGGCTGTCGTCCACGATGAGGATGCGATGAGGCGGCGTGTCCGTCGGGCGGTTCATGGGAGCCTCCCAGGCAGGCTCCGGTCAGCGAGGGCAGCCGCCCTGTCCGGGCGCGTGGTCGTGGCTGAACCGGTGCTGCACCCGCCGACGTCCCCCCGCGGCGCCCCCACCCTCATTGGCCACCCGTGCAGGTTGGCATGCCCTCTCCCCCGCCGACGCGAGAAGCCTACCTGGCCCGATGCACTTTGCGTACAGCATCCTTTTTCTACCAGACGCCAAACGCTCGCAACGTTGCGCCCCCCACCGTCGTGCGGAATCCCAGCCACGGGCCCACCCGGTCGCGCGATCGGGTGGGACCTCGAGAAAGAGCGTACGGGAGCTCCTGCGCGGCAAATCAGGCAAATGAGGATTGACAATCGACCGATCTACCGAATTGATGGCGAGTCCACCGACTCGATATCTGCTGGAGAATCGCGCGGTCACGCGCCGCGCGCTCCGACGAGGGTGGGAGATCGCGAGTCCGTCACCCCGCGTCGATGAGCTCGATCATCGCGGCCCGGGCGGGCCCGCCCGCGGGGATCCAGCGGCAGAGCTCGTCGACGCCGACGTCGTCGACCACCCGGCGGAGCTCGGCGCGCGCGGCGGCGAGGTCGCCCCGGGCGGCGAGCGCGTGCGCGCGGGTGATGCGGTAGCGCTGGCGCACCTCGGACGGCTCGTCCCGCTCCCGGTCCGAGCGGCCGACCAGGGAGAGCGCTCCCTCGGCGTCGCCCGTGCGCACGAGCACCGCGGCGCGCGCGCCCCGCACGAGCGGGCGAACCGACGCGGGCGCGCGCTCCTCGTCCAGGTCCGGAAGGAGCCGCCTGGCCGCCTCGACGTCGCCCGCGCAGAGCTGCCACTGGGCGAGGTTGCTCATCACGAGCAGGCGCACCCCGGGCGGCGTCCAGTCGAGCGGGACGTGGCGCAGCGATGCGGCCGCCGCCCGGTAGCTGCCATGAAAGGCGAGCGACTGGCCGACGACCTGCGCGGCGTACGCGTAGATGGCCCGGGGATCGCCGCGGTGGGACGGCGGCGACGCGGCGCGATCCTCCCCGGCGCGCGCGGCCGGACGAGCGGCCCAGCGGGCGCGACGCGCGGGCGCGGGGGCCTCGGCGCGGCGGGCGGGGCGCGCGGCGCGCCTCGCCTGGACGAGGCCGCCGAGGAGGAGCAGCAGCGCGGCGACGGCGGCGATGGCGCACGCGGCGCCGGCCGGGATCATCCGGCGGGCTCCTCGGGCGGACCGGCGGCGCGCGCGACCTGGTCGGGGCGGACGGCGGCCGGATCGAAGCGCTGCGCCGACGCCAGCATCTTGGTGAGCGTGGGCTCGAACGGCGCCTCCGGGGACCTCTGGAAGCGGAGCGGGTTGATGCGGGCCACGACGAACGCCTTGAGGTAAGGGCTCTCGAAGCCGCGCGCCTTGAGCGCGTCGACGGCCTGCGCCACCGCGTCGTCGACCGCGAGGAGGAGCTCGGCGCGCGCCTTGCGGGTCTCGAGCGCCTCCGGGAGCGGCTCGTCGAGGAAGCGGTCGATGTGCCGGAGGACCGACTGGTAGGCGCCGCCCGAGAAGCGGGGGCGCTGCTCGTAGCAGAGGCCGAGGGTGAGCAGGCTCGGCTCCTCGAACTCGAGGCGGAACTCCTGCTCCGGCCGCGGATCGAGATCCGCGAGGGAGCGCGCCATCCGCGTCACCTCGAGCGCCTTCTCGCGGATGTTGTGCGCCTTCTCGGTGTTGAGCGCGAGGATGCGGTACGCGATCCGCTCGTCGGGCAGCACGAGCGCGACGGCGCTCTTCGCGCCGAGGCGCGTGAGCGCGGCGCGGCGGTGGTTGCCGTTCGGGGTCCAGTACCTCCCCTCGCCGGGGGCGGACGGCCCGGCCCGGCCCGGCCCCGACGAGAGCGGGGTCCGCACGGCGATGATGGGATCGAGGAAGCAATCGAGCTTGTCGATGACCTCGCCGAGCCGCGCGACGTGCGCCTCCGAGAGGTCGCGCTGGAACGGCGTCGGCTCCACCCGGTCGAGCGGCAGGCCGGCGAGGATCGCCCACCCGCCGCCGACGGGCTCGCGGTAGACGGCGAGCACGCTGCCGCCGTCGCTCCGGATCGCCTCGGCGAGCGCGGCGACGTCCGGCGGGGGCGCGCCCGCGGCGAGCGCGGCGGCGTCGAGGCCGCGCGTGCCCGCGGCCGGCGCCGCCTTCTTCCGCCGCGCCCGGGGGGCGGGCGCGGCCTTCGGCGCCCGCGGCTTGGCTGTGCGCTTCGCGGCCATCGGTCCTCCTCAGCGACCCCGGAGCATGCCCCGGGGATCCGGGCTCGGCCCCCCTCTCATCGTGTCGGCGATCGCCTGGTGGAAGCGCTCGAGCCGCTGGTCCGCCGCGTGGAACACGGTCCCCTCCGGGTACCTCCCGTCCGCGTCGGCGACGCCGGCCGGGACGCCGGTGATGATCTCGATGCCCTCCTCGACCGAGCTCACCTCGTACACGTGGAAGCGGCCGCCCTCGATCGCGGTGATGACGTCGCCCCGCAGCATGAGCGCGTCGCGGTTGGCGCTCGGGATGAGCACGCCCTGCTCGCCCGTCAGGCCCTTGGCGGCGCACAGATCGAAGAAGGCCTCGATCTTCTCGTTGATGCCGCCGACGGGCTGGATGCTCCCCTGCTGATCGATGCTGCCGGTCGCGGCGAGCTCCTGCCGGATGGGGACGCCCGAGAGCGCCGACAGGAGCGCGTAGAGCTCGCTCGACGAGGCGCTGTCGCCCTCGATGGGCTCGTAGGTCTGCTCGAAGACGAGCGAGGCGCCGAACGAGAGCGGGCGGTGCTGCGCGAACCGCGCGGCGAGGAAGCCCGTGAGGACGAGCACGCCCTTGCTGTGGAGCGGGCCGGACATCTCGACCTCGCGCGCGATGTTCACCGGGCCCTCGAGGCCCGGGTAGACGACCGCCGTCACCCGGCAGGGGCGGCCGAACGTCTGCGGGCCGTCGGACAGGACCGAGATCGCGTTGACCTGCCCGACGCGCCGGCCGGTGACGTCGATGCGGATCGTCCCGTCGGAGAGCATCTCGTGCACGTGGTCGCGGAAGTGGCTGCCTCGGCGGCGGGCCGCCTCGAGCGCCTCGTTGACCTCGGGGCCGTCGACGACCTTGCGGCCGCGGCGCTGGGCCCGGTAGCCGGCCTCGGTCGCGACCTCGGCGATGAGCCCGAGCTGCGCGCTCACCTTTGTCTGGCTCTCCGCGAGGCGGCCGCCGTGGAAGAGGAGCGCGGTCACGCCGTCGGCCGTGATCGGCGGCAGGCCGCGATCGTGCGCGAAGCCGGCGAGGAACGCGGGGTAGGTGAGCAGCGCCTGGTCGAGCGAGATCGTCGTCTCGAAGCGCGCCTGCACCTTGAAGAGCTGCGAGAACTCCGGATCGGCGTCGTGCAGGTCCTGGTAGAGCTGCGGGTTCGTGACGAGGACGACCTTCACGTCGATCGAGATGGGCGGGAAGAGCAGCTCCTCCGCGGTGCCCCGGAAGTACGACGGGTTGTGCTCGGGCACGATGAACTTGCCGGCGAGGAGGCAGGCCTTGAGCTGCTCGTAGAGCGCCTCGTTCTTGAGGAGCGCGCCCGCGGGCAGGATGAGGAAGCCGCCGGCCGCCTCGTGGAGGGCGCCCGCGACGGCGAAGCCGGGCTCGGGCGGGAAGCCGGAGTCGGGCGGCGCGTGGGTGCGGCCGAACAGGGCGCTCAGCGTGGGGTAGGGGACCTCCACGACGGGGGCGCCGGAGTCGGGCGTGTGCTCGGTGAGCAGCGTCGGGACGACCACGCCGCGCGGCAGGGTGGCGCCGCCCTCCTCGCCGCGCGCCTCGTCGACCAGCAGGCGGAACTCCTTCGAGACGACCGTCTCGACGTCCGCGAGGAAGGCGCTGATGTCGTCGCGCCCCTCGAAGCGCGCGCGCACCGGCTGGAAGCAGCCCTTCACGCCGTCGCTGAGCAGCTGCTTCACGACGCTGCGCAGCTCGACGTCGGCCTCGTCCTGCACCGTGGCGAGCCGCATCTCGAACTCCTCGATCGATCCGGCGATGGCGTGCAGGGCCTCGCTGTCCGGCGCGTTCGAGGCGTCCTCGAGCGAGGTGATCTGCACCTCGTCGTCGCCGCGGACGAGGTCGAGGCCGAGCTCGCGCGCCGCGGACTTGAGCTGCTCCTCGAGCCGCCGCTCCTCCGCGTTGACCCGGCGCTGGATCTTCCCGCGCGCCTGCTTGAAGCGCTCGCCCTCGGTCGCGCCGCGCAGGGCGTCGACGAGCTTCTCGTGGAGCTCTTCCATCGCCGCGACGAAGGGGCGGCCCTCGCCCGGGGGGAGCGACAGGACCGTGGGCTCGCTCGGGCGGTGGGGGTTCGGCAAGAGGAGGATGTCGTCGGGCGTGGGGCGGCTCGCGGCGATGCGCTTCGCGACGGCGCGGGCGCAGAACGTGCGGCCCGTGCCGGGCGCGCCGACGACCACGACGTGGAAGCGGGGCTGGCGGATCTCGAGGCCGAAGGAGAGCGCGGCGAGGGCGCGCTCCTGCGAGCCGATGCCCGCGGACAGCGGCGCGACCTCATCCGTCGTGGAGAAGCGGAAGCTCTGGGGGTCGACGATCTTGCGGCACTCGCTGGCGGGCAGCTTCCGGGCGACCATGGCGGCGCACCATAGCGCCTTTCGACGCCCGCTGGCGCGGAGCCCGCCCGGCGGGGCGCGGCCGCGCCGGAGAACACGCTGGAGAGCGCGCGCTAGCGCCGCAGGACCATCACCGGGCAGGGGGCGCCGCAGAGCACGTCGCGGAAGACGCCGCCGTGGTGATGCTCGAGCTGCCCGTGCCAGACCAGGACCACGAGGTCGCTCGTCAGCTGCCCGGCCATCCGCAGGATCTCCGCCGCCGGCTCGCCCTTGCCGAGGAAGAACCGCGTGGCGACGTCGTGGGGGCAGTGGCCGATCGCGCTCAGGAACCGGGCCAGGAACTCCTCGGTGAACGCGGGCCACTCGTGCTGGGGCTGATCGACGTACAGGGGCGCCACCATCGCGCCCGGCTCGGAGCGCGCCGGCGTCGAGACGGGCGGCGCGTCGTCGGCCTCCCGCGGCGAGGCGCCGCCGACCATCACGATGTCGAGCTCGGCGCCGAGCCTGCGGGCGAGCTCTCCGGCGGGGGTGATGGCGGCGGCCGTGCTGGGGGCCCCGTCGAGCGGCAAGAGGATGCGCTCGATCCGCGACGACGTCCGCGTCGCCGGGCCGATGACGACGACCCCGCAGGCGGCGGACTCCAGCGCGCGCGCGGCGAGCCGGCCGACGCCGAGGCGCTCGTCCACGAGCTCCTCCGGCTCGGAGTCCACCACCACGAGGGAGGCCCCGCGGCCCCGCACCGCCGCCGCGAGCGCGCCCGGCGCATCCTCGCTCGCCGCGACGTGCAGCACCACGCCCTGCAGCGCCTCCGGGGCGACCCCGAGGTGGGCGGGCACCTCGCTCGCCTCGATCGGCTCGGCGCAGACGAGGAGCCCGTGCAGCGGCGCGTGGAGCGCGTCGGCGATGAGCCGCCCGAGGCCGAGGGCGCCCTGGTGGGCGCGGCGGCCGTGGAGCGCGACGAGCACGCTCCTGCTCCGCGCGCCGCTCTCCGGCGCGGGCTCGTCGCCCCCCTCGCGCGCGCCGAGGGGCGGATCGGCCGCGGAAGCCGGCCCGGACAGCGCCCCACGTTCGCCGAGAGATCCATCGCGCACAGCGCTCAGCATGTCGTGACCTCCTCCCATGTCTGGAACCGGCCGCCGACCCGCCGCGCCGCGTAGCGGCGGCCCGGCTCGGCCACCACGGCGCAGGCGACCGCGCCCGCGTCGAGCGCGGCGATCGGCAGCGGCGCGCTCCCCTCGAGCGCGATCTCCACCGCGCCGTCCTCCACGTGGATCTCGAGCGCGCGGCCCCGCCACGAGATCGGGATCTTGAGGTGACGCCAGCCCGGCAGGAGGTGCGGCTCGACGCCGATCGCCTCGTCCTCGTCCGGCCACGGCGGCGCGGGCGGGAGCCGCGCCGCGAGCGCGCTCCGCGGGACGCGCGTGAGGCCGGCGGCGCCGAACGCGACCGCCTGCCAGAGGCTGCCCATCGCGGCGACGTGCATGCCGCCCGCGGCGTTGCCCATCGTGTTGCCGAGGTCGATGTCGGCGGTCTGGTCGAAGTAGCGCTCGGCGTGGGCGTGGAGGTCGAGCCGGGCGGCGACGAGCGCGTGGACGCCCGGGCTCAGCGAGCTCCCGTGCGCGGTGCGCGGCTCGTAGTAGAGGAAGTTGGCGCGCCGCGCGCTCGCGGGCACCGCGCCCCAGAGCAGCGCGATGAGCTGCACGACGTCCGCCTGCTTCACCACCTGGCAGGCCTGCGTCCGCGCGCGGCCGAGCAGCACGTCGATCGGCGCGCTGCGCACGGCGTAGTCGGCGATCGCGAACGGCTCGAGGCGGAAGTAGCCCGCGAACTGCTCGATCAGGCCCGTGCGCGGGTCGAGCCGGAGCGCCATGCGATCCGCCACGTCGCGCCAGCGATCGACCTCCTCGGGCCTGAGGTCGAGGCGCGCGAGCACGTCGCCGCGCGCCACGCCGCGCCGGACGACCGCGGCGGCGGCGCGGAGGTTGTACCGCGCCATCCAGTTCGTGAACGCGTTGTCGTCGACGGCCTCGTGGTACTCGTCCGGCCCGATGACCCGGCGGATGTGGGCGAGGCCGTCCGGCCCGATCTCGGCGCGGCTCGCCCAGAAGCGCGCCGTCTCGACGAGGATCTCGGCCCCCTCGCCGCGCTCGAACTCGAGATCGCCGGTCGCGCGGCCGTAGGCGTGCGCCGCGTACGCGACGTCGGCGCTGATGTGGTGCTCCTGCTCGCCGGAGAGCACCCGGACCACCTCGCCGAACGGCGTGACGAGGAGCGGCGGCGTCGTCTCGTCGCCCGTGTCCGCCGACTCCCACGCGTAGAGGGCGCCCTCGTAGCCGAGCGACCTCGCCTTGCGGCGCGCGCCCGCGAGGGTGCGGTGCCGGTACAGGAGCAGCGCGCGCGCGGCCTCGGGGTAGCAGTGCGTGTAGAAGGGGACGAGGAAGGTCTCGGTGTCCCAGAAGACGTGGCCGCGGTACGCCTCGCCGCTGAGCCCGCGCGCGCCGACGGAGCAGCGCGGGTCGTCCGGGTTCGCGGCGCCGATGAGGTGGTAGAGGGCGAACCGGAGCGCCCGCTCGATCTTGGGGGCGCCGTCGATCTCGACGTCGGCGCGGCGCCATCGCTCCGCCCACGCGCGCGCGTGCTCGCCGAGCACGTCGCCCATGGTGCGGCGCGAGAGCTCCGCCTGGAGCGCCTCGCCCGCCTCGCGCGGCGCGGGCGTGTCGCGCGACGTGTGCAGCGTCGCCGTCCGGAAGAGGCGGAGCCGCTCGGCGACGCGGACGCCGATGTCGCAGCGCTCGGCGATGGAGCGCGCGCCCTCGGTGCGCTCGCAGCGCGCGCCGTCGGGGGCCTCGGGCGGGGGAGAGCCCTCGGCGGCCTCGCCCGGGAGCACGCGCAGGTGCGAGGTCATCGCGGTCTCGAGCCCGCCGTGCGTGTGGCCGACGAGGAGCAGGCTCGCCGCGCTCGCGTCCGCCGCGAAGCGCGCCCAGTGCGCCGCGCCGCTCGCGCTCTTCACGTCGCCGCTCAGGATCGCGTCGACGCGGATCGTCCCCGTGAAGTTGAGGGGGGCGACGCTGAGCGCCTCGACGAGGACGTGGCGGTCCGCGAGCGACGCCGCGTGGAGCGTGTGGACCTGCGTGATGTGCCCGGCCTCGCCGCGCCGCAGGCACTCGCGCAGCAGCACGCCGCGCCGCATATCGAGGGCGCGGAGGTGGTGCAGCACGCCGCTCGTCTCCGCCGAGAACGACTCGCCCTCGATGGCGACGCTCAGCCGGCCCCAGTCGGGGGCGATCACGAGCTCCGGGACGCGGCTCACGTCGGCCGAGGGCTCGAACGCGCCCGCGATGAACGTCGCCGGCCGCGACACGCTCGACCCCTCCGGGAGCGACGCGCGCGAGCCGAGGTAACCGTTGGCGATCGCGAGCAGCGACTCGATCTCGTGCTCGCGCGCCACGTCGAACCCCGGCTCCTCGACGATCCACGCGGCGTCGCGCGGCGCCGCGAGCGCGCCGAGCTCCCGGTCGAGGTCCCGCTGGAGCGCGAGGATCTCGCCGAGCCGCCGCGCGCCGGCCGCCACGTGGGTCGCGCCCGCGAGCTCGGGCGCGCCCGAGAGCCCGCGCGCGCCCGCGGCCGGCGCGCCCCCGCCCGGCTCCGGCGAGATCGCCAGCCAGTCGCGCGGCGCGATGTGGAGCGGCGCGATCACCCGCGCGAGCAGCGCGGCCAGCGCGGAGCGCCCGTCCGGCGGCGCCGCGGCGGCGAGCGCGACGGCGGCGCCGCGGCGATCGAAGCCGTAGAGCTCTGCGCCCTCGAGCGCGCCGACGAAGAGCCGCCTCCGGTCCTCCGCGCTCTCCGCGCGCTCTCCGCCTCCGCGCGCGAGCCGCCCCGCGAGGTGGGGCACGCCCTCGCGGGCGAGGAGCGCCACGCGCACCCCCATCGCGAGCAGCGCGTCGAGCAGCGCCGCGGCGCCGCCCTCCGCCTCCGGGCCGCCGGCCGCCTCCGGGAGGAGGCTCGCGTCGATGGCGACGAAGCGGAAGCGGTGGTGCAGCTCGGCCGCCAGCCGGATCGCGGCCGCCGGCGCGCCCGCGAGGCCGGGGTAGCTCGGCCCGCCCCGGGCGAGGCCGGGCGGCCCGGCGGCGCTGTCTTGGAGAGACGACATCCTCGGCTCCTCCCCGGGGCCGGGCACGCGAGGATCGTGCCGCCGCGCCTGTGCAGGCCGGGATCAGGGCGGGGCCGGCGGCGGCGGTGGGCTAGCGCTGCACGCCGCCGATCAGCCGATCGAGCACGCCGAGGAGCCGGTCGACGTCGAACGGCTTCGCGAGCACGCCGGCCACGGTGCCGCGGATGCTGGGCTCGTTCATGCCGGAGAGCAGGAGGACCGGCACCTCGACGCCCACCGCGGCGAGCGCGGCGAGGAACTCCTCGCCCGTCATCTCGGGCATCACGTAGTCGAGCAGCACCGCCCGCGGCCGCGCGCCGCCGGCGAGGCGATCGAGCGCCTCCAGCGGCCGCGTGAACCCCTGGACGCCGTAGCCCTCGTCGGAGAGCAGGTCCATCAGCGAGTCGACCAGCGCCGGGTCGTCGTCGACGACGAAGATCTCCGCGCGCGGGGGCGGCGAGGCGCCGGCCAGGCACGGAGAAGGGCCCGGCGAGCTCATCCAATTTCTCTCGATCGCTGGCCTTTTCGGCGCATGAGGCGCGCAAAGGATACCAGACGGCCGCCGCGACCGCATGGGGCACGCCGCGCGGGCGTGGCGCGCAGCGTAACGCCTCCCACGTCGCAGATCTCCGCTGAGCTCCGAAACTCGCTCAGGACGGAGATTTCCTCATCAATTGGGCTTGCCGCCGCGCCGCTGCTTGCAGATCGTTGAGCACCTGATACCCCTGTAAGGTTCCTCCCAGGACGACCCGAGCAGCTTGACTTGATCTGCTCGCGGGTATCGAATTGTGGTCCGAAGGACACTCCAATCCCCCTGTGGTCATCATGGCGGAAACCCCTGCTAGCAAGCTGCACATCTATCTGATCGACGATCACCCCGTCGTCCGCGAAGGCTTCGCTCGAGCGCTCTCGGACGAGCCCGACATGGTCGTCGTGGGCCAGGCCGGGACAGCAGCCGACGCCTTGCGCGAGACGGCGAGCTGCAAGCCGGACGTGGTGCTCGTCGATCTCAACATCCCCGACCGGGACGGCATCGAGCTCCTCGGGGCGCTGAGGGCGCAGCTGCCGCAGGCGAAGCTGCTCGTGCTGAGCGGCTACGACGACGAGTTCCGCGTCGCCGAGGCGCTCCGCGCGGGGGCGCAGGGGTACCTCGTGAAGACCTCGAAGCTCGAGGAGGTCATCGAGGGCATCCGCCGGATCGCGACCGGCGGCGCGCCGCTGTCCTCGAGCATCGCGGGCGCCGTCGTGCGCGCGATGCGCAAGCCGGCGAGCGAGGGCTCCGGCGGCCTCGACGCGCTGACCCCGCGCGAGCGCCAGGTGCTGCGGCTGCTCGCGGCCGGCGTGTCGACGCGCGAGACGGCCGCGCGGCTCACGATCAGCCCGAAGACGGTGGAGACCCACCGCGTGCGCATCTACGCGAAGCTCGGATGTAAGAGCGCGGTCGAGCTGACCCGCATCGCGGTCCGCACCGGGCTCATCGAGGCGTAAGCCGGCCGCGATCGCGCGAGGCCCCCCGCCCGCTCACCTCGCGGGAGCGGGGCGCTTCGACTTCTTCTTCCCCAGCTTCCCCGGCGCTGTGTCCTTCGTGGCCGCCTCCGGCGCGGGGCTCGCCTTCGCTCGGCGCTTCGCGTCCTCGAGCAGGCGGTCGATCCGCACGCCGTCGATGGTGAGCCCGTCGATCTTGCAGCCGGTGATCTCGACCTCGCGGAGATCCGACGCCTCGAGGCGAGCGCCGCGCAGGCTCACGTCGGACCAGCGGGTCCCCGCCGCGTCGGCGTTGTCGATCCGCGCGCCTGCCAGCGACACGTCGTCGAGCGAGGCGGCGGCGAGGGTCGCGTTGTGGAGGCGCGCGCCGCGCAGGTCGATGTCGTCGAGGTCGGCCTCCGTGAGCGCGACGTCGTGGAAGCGCGCGCCGCGCAGGTCGATGTCGTCGAGGTCGGCCTCCGTGAGCGCGACGTTGTGGAGGCGGGCGCCGCGCAGGTCGACGTCGTCGAGCTCGGCCTCGGCGAGCGCGACGTTGTGGAAGCGCGCGCCGCGCAGGTCGGCGTCGTCGAAGTCGGCCCCGGCGAGCGTCGCGCCGTGAAAGCGCTCGGGCCTCGGCGGCGCCGCGGCCTCGCGCTCCGCGGCGTCCGCGCTCGACGGCGCGATGGGGGGCTTCTTGGCCATGGGTCCATGCTAGCGCTAGGCGCAGGCGGCGCGCTCGCGTCGCCCGGAGAGCCATGAACGCACCCGACGCCTTCGTGCCCCACCACGCCCTGGTCTCCGCGCCCTCCGCGGCGCCTGCCCGCTGGATGCTCGTGCTGCACGGCATCTTCGGCTCCGGCGCCAACTGGCGCACCTTCGCCCGGCGCCTCGCCGAGGCGCAGGCCACCGGCGGCGCGCCCGGCGCGCCAGGCCCCGCCGCGCGGCCGTGGGGCTTCATCCTGGTCGACCTGCGGGCGCACGGCCTGTCGCAGAGCCCGCCGGCGCCCCACACCATCGCGGCGGCCGCCGACGACCTGCTCCGGCTCGGCGACCGCCTCGGCCTCGAGGTCCGCGGGGTCATGGGCCACTCGTTCGGCGGCAAGGTGGCCCTCGCCTATCTCGAGCGCCGGCCCGCGGGGCTCGAGCGCGGCTTCATCCTCGACGTCGATCCGAGCGCCAGGCCCGCCGGCGAGAGCGGCTCGGAGAGCCCCGGCGTGCTCGAGCTGCTCCGCGCGATCCCGCAGCCGATCGCGTCGCGCGAGGCGTTCCTCGAGGCGGTGCAGGCCGCCGGCTTCAGCCGCGGCATCGGGGAGTGGCTGGCGATGAACGTCCGCCGCGAGGGCGACGGCTTTCGCATCCGGCTCGACCTCGACGTCCTGAACGATCTGCTCACCGACTATTTCGCGCGCGATCTGTGGCACGTCCTGGAGGAGCCGCCGGCGCCGGCCGGCGCCGGGGTCGAAGCGCGGCGCCTCCACGTCGTCCTCGGCGGCAGGTCGGCGTCGGTCTCGCCGGAGTCGCGCGCCCGCTTCGAGGCGCTCGCGGCGCGCGCGCCCTGGCTCTCGGTCCACGTCCTCCCGCGCGCCGGCCACTGGCTCCACGTCGACGATCCGGACGGCCTCTTCGACGTGATCCGGGCGGCCCTGTGATCGTCCGCGATCGCGTGCACCCTGCGCGCGGCGCGGCCGCGCCCGGATCCAGGCTTTCCGCCCTGCTCTCCATCCACTATCGGTGAGGCGACCTATGCGCATCGCGTCCTGGAACGTGAACTCCATCCGAACGCGGCTCGAGCAGCTCACGAGCTGGCTGGTCCGCGCCGCGCCCGACGTCGTCTGCATGCAGGAGACGAAGGTCGAGGACGGCAGCTTCCCCGAGGCGGCGCTCTCCGAGGTGGGCTACCGCTCGATCATCTTCGGCCAGAAGTCCTACAACGGCGTCGCGATCGCCGCGCGCTTCGGGCTGTCGGTGGACGACGTGAAGAAGGGCCTCGACGGCGACGAGGAAGACGTCGCCCGGCGGATGCTGTCGGCCACGGTCGAGGGGGTCCGGATCATCAACGTCTACGTGCCCAACGGGCAGGCGGTGGGGACGCCGGCCTTCGCGTACAAGCTCGCGTGGCTGGAGCGGCTCCGGCGCGAGCTCGAGGCGAGCTACCGGCCCGATCAGCAGATCTTGATCTGCGGCGACTTCAACGTGGCGCCCGAGCCCATCGACGTCGCCGAGCCGAAGAAGTGGGAGGGGCAGGTGCTCTTCCACCCCGACGAGCGGGCGGCGCTCGGCCGCCTGATGGAGTGGGGGCTCGTCGATGCGTTCCGCGCCTGTCACCCCGCCAAGGCGGCGTACAGCTGGTGGGATTACCGGATGGGCGCGTTCCGGCGCAACAAGGGCCTCCGCATCGACCTAGCGCTGGTGACGCGCCCGCTGGCCGAGCGCTGCACGGATGTGTCGATCGACACGCGCCCGCGGGAGCTCCAGCGCCCCTCGGATCACGCGCCGGTGGTGGTGGAGCTCGCGGACGGCGCGGCGCCGGCCGGGGCCGCGCCGGCGGCCTGAGGGCGGCCGGGGTCAGCGGGGGGCGGGCGCGGCGGCGGCGTGCGCCGTGACGTCCGCCGGGGCCGCGGGCGCGGCGGCGGCGTGCGCCGTGACGTCCGCCGGGGCCGCGGGCGCGGCGGCGGCGTCGAGCGGCTTCTTCGCCGCGTCGGCGTCGCACGCGGGGCGGGCCAGCGACTCCTCGACGCAGGCGGCGCGCATCGACGGGGGGCACGCCACGCGGATGTGGAAGTGGTCGTTGTGCAGATCGGCGTCCCTGGGGCTCATCATCGCGGCGGCGGCGCGGCTCCGGAGCTCCGCCGGGACGCGCTTCTTCGCGGCGTACGCGAGCAGCCGCGCCCGCAGCGCGTCGGTCACGAACAGGTACTTGACGCCCGCCTGGCGGTCCTGGAGCAGCGCTTCGACGAGCGCCCAGTTGCGCTTGTCGTCGAACCGCGCCCCGGGGAGGCCGATGGCGTCGCCCTTGTCGTCGAACGCCACGAACCGGTCCATGCGCAGCGTCTTGCCCTTCGAGTTCACGACGTAGAACCCGACGTCGGCGTCGCGCCCCGTCTGGTGGGAGTTGTGCCCGTCGAGCCGGCCGCCCGCCCTGGCCGAGAGATCTCCGACGAGCAGCGCGGAGTCGCCGTGCTTCTTGGCCACCTGGAAGGAGGCGCGCCGCAGGGCCTTCACGAGCACGGGCAGCCCCCAGGTCCTGGCGCCCTCGCGCGTCTTGAGGTGCCTCGACGACCGGAGCCGCACGGCGCCGGTCAGCCGCCCGCGGTTGGGCGCCCCCTTCGACAGCGGCTTTCGCTCGTCGGCCTCGGCGGCGGTGCCGCCGCGCGCCGTGCGGGAGGTCTCGTCCCGCCGCGCCGCGCGCTTCTTGCTCGCGCGGTCCGCGGTCTTCCCGTTCGCCCCGGCGCCGCGCGCGGCGCGCGAGCCGCCCTCGTCGCCGGCCGAGCTGCGGCGCGCGGCGGGGCGCTTGCCCTGCGCGCGCTGGCCCGGCGGCTGCTCCGCCGAGGCCGGCTGCGCGCCCGCCGGGGCGCCGAGGGCCGGCGCCGCGACGGAGAGCGCGAGCAGGAGGGCGGCGACAGGGCCCCGGGAAGCGAAGCAGCGGCGAGTGAGCGGGCGAAGCAACGGCATGGCGGGGCGGACCCTACCCTGCGGTGCGGTGGGCAGAGAACTTCTTTCGCGGCCGCCGCCGGCGGGGCGCGGGCGGGCTGAGGGTGCCGTCCGTCCGGGCTCAGCGGGGAGGGCGGCCTGAGAATTGCGCATCGCGATGCTTCATCGCCTTGACATAACGGCTCCGGTGCGGTTAGAAGCGTTCCGCGAGCCCCGCCGAGGGGCGCGCAGGAGCGCCCGTAGCTCAGCTGGATAGAGCGTCGGACTTCGAATCCGAAAGTCGCCTGTTCGAATCAGGCCGGGCGTGCCGGGCTCAACGGACGACGCAAGCGATCCGGCGAGATCCCGGGGACTGTTCCAGAATCCGTCGGTTTGACAAACTACTCGGGCCATTAGCTCAATTGGTAGAGCAGTGGACTCTTAATCCATTGGCTGAAGGTTCAAGTCCTTCATGGCCCACCCGAGATGATTGAGGAATCCAGCCAGCCCGAGGGGCTGGCTGGGACAGCCGGGACGACGGCTGGGACAATCGAAGAAGCAGCACGGGACAGATGCTCGAAGGCTCGACGACCCAGGGGGGTGTCGGGCTTTCGGTGTTTTGAGGATCCGATGGTCATCGAGCTGACCCCGAGCTTCAAGGTGATCGACCCGCGCTTCCGCAAGGTCGCGCTCCCGCACGTGCACGTCGAGAAGCTGTACACGGGCTGCCGCTGGGCCGAGGGGCCGGCGTGGTTCCCGGCGGGGCGCTACCTCGTCTGGTCGGACATCCCGAACGACCGCATGCTGCGCTGGGACGAGACGGACGGCTCGGTCTCGGTGTTCCGCCAGCCCGCGATGAACACCAACGGTCACACGGTCGACCTGCAGGGTCGCCTCGTCTCGTGCGAGCACGGCGGCCGCTGCGTCTCGCGCACCGAGCACGACGGCTCGCGCACGGTGCTCGCGTCGCACTTCGAGGGCAAGCGGCTGAACTCGCCGAACGATGTGGTCGTGAAGTCCGACGGCAGCATCTGGTTCACCGACCCGAGCTACGGCATCGACAGCGACTACGAGGGCGACGCGTCGCCGAGCGAGCAGGGCGCGCAGCGCGTCTACCGCATCGATCCGGTCTCCCTTGCGCTGACGGTCGTCGCGAGCGACTTCGTGCAGCCCAACGGCCTCGCCTTCTCGCCGGACGAGTCGCTGCTGTACATCGCCGACACCGGCGCGACGCACGTGAAGGACGGCCCGCACCACGTGCGCAGGTTCCGCGTCGACGCGAATGGCGCGCTGACCGGCGGCGAGGTGTTCGCGACCTGCCCGGTGGGGGTGTACGACGGCTTCCGCGTCGACGTGCACGGCAACCTGTGGCTGTCGGCCGGCGACGGCGTGCACTGCCACGCGAGCGACGGCGCGCTGCTCGGCAAGGTGCTGATCCCCGAGACGGTGTCCAACGTCTGCTTCGGCGGCGCCAAGCGCAACCGCCTGTTCATCTGCGGCACGACCTCGCTGTACGCGGTCTACCTGAACACCCGCGGCGCCGCGCGCTAGCGCTCCGCCGCGATGGCGCGACCGAGGAGCCCGATGATGCGTTCGGCATCATAAACGCACCCACCCCAGCTGCCCCCGCTGGCATCCTGAAGCGCAGCCCATAGTCGCGTGTCCGCGCTCACTCGGCCGTCGGGTTGGAGGGCTGGATTGGGGGCACGGGCGGCAAAACCGCCGGCATCCACGCCCACGACGTCCACCGTCCCCTCCAGCTTGCGCGTGTCGATCCGGAGCCGGACGCGGTCGCCGTCGCGCACGCGGCCGATGGGCCCACCCGCCCAAGCCTCTGGGCTGACGTGGCCGATGCACGCCCCGGTGGAGACGCCGGAAAAACGACCGTCCGTGACCAGGGCGATGCGGTGCCCGTCCCTCACGTGCTTGAGGGCGGAGGTGATCTGGTAGGTCTCCGGCATTCCGATACCGGGGCCGATGCCGATCAGCACCATCACGTCACCCGGTTGCACGGCGCCCGTCTTGATCGCCTCGATCGCCGCGTCCTCGCTGCCGAACATGCGCGCAGGCCCTTCGTGCAGATAGACGCCGTCCGGTCCGATCACCTGGGGAGCGATCGCGGTGCTCTTCACGAGCGCTCCCTCGGGGGCGAGGTTGCCGCGCAAAAAGGTCACCGTGCTGGTGAGGCCGCGCTCGCGCGCCTTCCCGGCGGACATGATCACGTCGTCCGGGTCGATGCCGTCCAGCTGCTGCAGCTTGTCGCGCAGGCGCCGGCGCCGTTCGCTGCGCTCCCACCATTCGAGGTTTTCGCCCAGGGTCCGACCGCTGACGGTGCGCGCACCGAGCCGCAGCAGGCCAAGCTCGCGCAGATGGAGCATGACCTCCGGGACGCCTCCCGCGAGGAAGACCTGAACCGTGGCATGGTGTCGCGGCCCGTTGGGCAGCACGTCCACGAGGCGCGGAACGAGGGCGTTGACGCGCGCCCAGTCGTCCACCGTGGGGCGCCGGAGCCCGGCCGCATGGGCGATCGCCGGCACATGGAGCACCAGATTTGTCGACCCGCCGACGGCGGCGTGCAGCACCATCGCGTTGTGGATGGAATCGTCGGTGACGATGTCCCGCGTGGTCACGCCGCGTTGCTCGAGGGCCATGAGCGCGTGCGCGGAACGGCGGGCGAGGTCGCGCCAGATCTCGGCGCCCGACGGGCTGAGCGCGCCGTGCGGGAGGGCGAGGCCGAGCGCCTCCGCCACCACCTGGCTCGTCGCGGCCGTCCCCATGAACTGGCAGCCGCCGCCGGGGGAGCCGCAGGCGCGGCAGCCCATCTCGGCGGCGTAGTCGAGGCTCACCTCCCCGCGCGCATAGCGGGCCGCGAGGGTCTGGACCTTGGCGGTATCCTCCGCCTCCTCCGCGAGGAGCGTGACGCCTCCCGGCACGAGCACCGTGGGGAGGTCGAGGGTGCCGGCGAGCGCCATCAACATGGCCGGCAAGCCCTTGTCGCAGGTGGCGACGCCGAGCACGCCTCTTCGGGTGGGCAGCGAGCGTATCAGCCTTCGAAATACGATCGCGGCGTCATTGCGGTAAGGGAGGCTGTCGAGCATGCCGACGGTGCCATTGGTCCGCCCGTCGCACGGATCGCTGACATAGCCGGCGAACGGAATGGCCCCGCTGGCCGTGAACGTGCGGGCCGCCTCCTCCATGAGCAGCCCCACCTCCCAGTGTCCCGTGTGATACCCGAGCGCGATCGGCGTGCCGTCGGGCGCGCGGATGCCCCCCTGCGTGCTGAGCACGAGAAACTGCTTCCCGCGCAGGCGCGCAGGATCCCACCCCATCCCGGCGTTCTGAGTCCAGCCGAACAGCTCGCCGCTGGACATGGCGCGCAACTGCTCGGCCCCGAGCGGGAGGCGCCCCGACGGTCCGGGCGCGGTGGTGCGCAGGGCGTAGATCGCCTCGCTGCCGGACTCGAAAACCGGGTCGCGGCTCATGCGCGGGGAGCGATGGGATCGCGGGTGGACTGGCCGTCGACGAGACGCGATATCCCGAGCGGATTCTCGTCGCGCAGCTCCCGCGGGAGCAGCGCGGGCGGACACGACTGGTAGCAAACGGGACGCGCGAAGCGGAAGATGGCCGCGGTCCCAACCGAGGTGAAGCGCACGTCGCTGCTCGCCGGATACGGCCCGCCGTGGTGAATGGCGTGCGACACCTCCACGCCCGTCGGGTAGCCGTTGAAGACGAGGCGGCCCGCGACCCGGCTGAGGACATCGACAAGGTCCTGGGCGGCGGCGAGATCCTCGGTGGTCCCGTGAAGCGTGGCGGTGAGCTGGCCTTCGAGCGCGCCGAGGAGCTGGAGTAGCTCTCCGCGGCTCGATGCGGTGACGAGCAGCGCGTACGGTCCGAAGATCTCGTGGGCGAGGTGCGGCTGCCGCGCGAAGTCGGCGGCGGAGACGCGAGCGACGCGCGCGCCGGCGTCGGTCAGCCACTCCACCCCTTTCAGCTCCCGCACGGAGCGGTCGAACGACTCCTGGATACCGGCGTGCAGCATCACACCGGGAGCGACGGCGCGGGCTCGGTCGGCGACCGATCGAGCAAACGCATCCCATTCGGGGGAGGCCAAGCCCAGGACCAGGCCCGGCTTCGTGCAGAACTGGCCGACGCCGAGCGTGCACGAGTTCGTCAGCCCTTCGGCGATCGCGTCGCGGCGCTCGCGCAGCGCGCCGGGCAGCACGACCAGCGGGTTGACGCTGCTCATCTCGGCGAAGACGGGGATCGGCCGCGGGCGGGCGGCCGCGGCGTCGCAGAGGGCGCGGCCGGCGCGGGTGGACCCGGTGAAGCCCACCGCCTGGATGGCCTCGTGGCGCACCAGCATGAGCGAGACCTCGGGCGAGGCGCCGTGCACCATGCCGAACACGCCCGCGGGCAGGCTCGCCTTCTGAACGGCGGAGCGTAGGGCCGAGGCCACGAGGTCGGAGGTGCCGGGATGCGCCGGGTGGGCCTTGACCACGACCGGGTTGCCCGCGGCGAGGGCGGAGGCGGTGTCGCCGCCGGCCACGGAGAACGCGAGGGGGAAATTGCTCGCGCCGAAGACGGCGACCGGGCCGATCGGCCGCAGCATGCGGCGCAGGTCGGGGCGCGGGAGCGGCTTGCGGTCCGGCAGCGCGGGATCGATCCGCGCATCGACCCAGGAGCCCTCGCGCACGACCGCGGCGAAGAGGCGCAGCTGGCCGGTGGTGCGGCCGCGTTCGCCTTCGAGGCGGGCGACGGGCAGCCCGGTTTCCCGGTGCGCGGTCTGGATCAGGGCATCGCCGAGCGCCATGATCTCGTCGGCGGCGGTCTCCAGGAATCGGGCGCGCAGCTCCGGCGCGAGGTCGGCGAAGGCCTGCGCCGCCGCGGCGGCGGCGCGTGCGGCGGCGTCGATCTCGGCGGCGGTGGCGTCCCGGTAGGCGCCGAGCTTTTCCCCGGTGGCGGCGTTGTGGGCGAAGAATTCCATGGCTTCAGCGCGGAACCGGAGGTGAACGTCTCGACATCTCGATCTTCATAGGATGCGCCTCGTCAACCTTGGGATATCGGGTTCGCCAGCGTGCCGGCGCCGGGAATCGTGATCTCCACGAGATCGTCAGGCTCCAGGGTGAACGAGTCTGGCGGCACGATGCCGGTCCCGGTCATGAGGACGACGCCCGCGGGGAAGCTCAGCTCGCGCGTGAGGTAGCCGACGAGCTCCTCGGGCGCGCGCCGCATCCTCGCGGTCGAGGTCTCCCCCGCGAACACCACCTCGCCCCTGCGCCGGATCGCGAGCTGGATGGAGAGCGCGCGCAGATCCAGCCCGGGCTCGTCGGCGAGCGCGATGGCGGGGCCGAGCGCGCAGCAGCCGTCGTAGATCTTCGCCTGCGGCAGGTAGAGGGGATTGTCGCCCTCGATGGACCGCGACGAGACGTCGTTGCCGGCCGTGTAGCCGACGATGCGGCCCGCCGCGGACACGACGAGCGAGAGCTCCGGCTCGGGCACGTTCCAGCTCGAGTCGCGCCGGACGCGCACCGGCGCGCCCGGGCCGGCGACCAGGCGGGGCAGCGCCTTGAAGAACAGCTCCGGGCGCTCGGCGTCGTACACGCGGTCGTAGAAGTCGCCGCCGCCCGCGCTCTCTTCCTTGCGCGCGTTGCGCGAGCGCTCGTAGGTGACGCCCGCAGCCCAGACCTCCTGCGAATCGATCGGGGCGAGCAGCGGGACGTCGGGCGGGAGGGGGTGGGCCGCGGCGCGCGCGCGCGCGTCGCGCACCGCGCCGAGGGGATCGGGCAAGGTGAGCCACGAGGCGACGGACGCGAACGCCTCCGGGGACGCCGCCGTGAGGTCGTGGCGCGCTCCCCGCTCGTCCTCGAGCCCGAGCCGCGGCCCTCCATCGCCCGCAAACCGAAACAGCTTCATGTCCGCGCCTCCCTACAGGCCCGCCCTGTCGATCGCGATCGTCGTGAGCTGGGTGGTGAATTCCTTGGCCGCCTGACCTTGCTCGCGAGAAAAGCAGGGCGAGCCCTTCGTGCTTCCGCCTACAATCGCGCCGTGTCGACCGCATGATCCACCATTTGCGCGTTCTGTAAAGCGACTTTTCGCCCGATGTCCACGGCCACCGCGGGCCGTAGCTCCACGTCGGCATCGGCGAGCGGCGCGCGGATCGACGCGGATGGACGCGGATGCCGCCTCGGCGATCAGGTCGCCAGCCAGTCGGGCTTGAGCAGCAGGAGCAGGCCGAGCAGCACCATGATCGCGCCGCTCAGCAGCTTGAGCCACCGTCCCTCCTTCTCCTGGAGCTTGCGGCGGCTCAGCGTCGCCACCGCGACGCCGACCATGACCATGTCGTCCGCCATGTAGGCCACGTTGTAGAGCCCGAGGTAGGCATAGTGCTTCCACGCGGGGAGGCGCTCCTCGGCGAGCAGCTGGGTGTAGAGCGCGGGCAGGCCCGCGGTGCAGAGCAGCTCGACCACGTTGACCATGACCGCGAGGACGACCGCGGCGGCGAGCGCGGACGGCAGGCGCTCCGCCCTCACGACGGTCCGCATCCTCGCGTAGATCCCCGGCTTCACCGACTCAGGGATGCTGAGCGACACGCCCCGCTTCCACGCGAAGAAGTCCTTGATGTGGATCGAACCGGCGAGCACGGCGATGGCTCCCAGCGCGATCTGCACGGCACGTGAGGCGCCGACCAGGAGAAAGAAGTTCAGCCAGGCAGCCATGAAGGCGAAATAGGCGAGACCGCTCACGAGCACGAACACGCCGGCGATCAGCAGCATCTTCGCCCGGCTCCGCAGCGTGGCGAGGAAGGAGAGGAGAAAGAGGAGCACCCACGTGGCGCACGGGTTGAAACCGTCCACGAGCCCCACGAGGACGGTGAACGCCGGCAGGCCGAGATCGCGGGCGTCCAGCCGCCCGAGGACGGGCACGTCGACGACCCCCGGCCGCGGCGCGGCGCCGCCGGTCGGGCACGGCGGCTGCTCCGGCGCGAGAGGGCACGACGCATCAGGCTCGCCGGCCTCGGCGGGCGGCGGCGGGGCGCTGTCGAGCAACGCCTCGATGCGCCGGCCCGTCACGTCGCGTCCTGCGTACCCGACGACGAGCACCCCGCGCACATAGAACGCCGGGACGCTCACGGCAGCGGTCGATTGCTCCTCGGCGATCGCCCTCAGCCGGTCGAGCGCCGCGCGGTCCTCGATGATGTCCGCGACGAGCGTGCGCAGGCCGGGCCGCCGGCCCTCGAGCTCGGCCAGGAAGCGCTTCGCCTCGTCGCAGCGAGGGCATCCCTTGCGCGTGAACAGCTCCACGTCGGCGCGCGGCTCGATCGGCGCAGCTCGCCCGGAGGCGCTCCAGAGCAGCGAGGAGGCGAGCACGCACGTCACGAGGGCTCGGATCACGACGGCAGGTCGCATGCGGCGTGCCTGTCGCACGATGCATGCTCAGCGGAGCACGTCATCAGTCCACGAGGGCCACGAGGGCCACGAGGGCCACGAGGGCCACGAGGGCCACGAGGGTCCACGAGCGCAGCGAGCGGCCTCGTACGTGGCTCGTGATGCATGGCACGGGCGACGACGACGGGGCATGACGATTGCTGGGCTGGTGGGCACGGTGGTTACGCGTCAGGTCGGTCCATCACAACCATGGGATTCGGACCAGACCGGGGGAGGGGCAGCATGCAGCCTGTTCAGCGGATCCTGGTCGCCACGGACCTCTCGGAGCTGTCGGCCGCGGCGGTGAGGGTCGCCCTGGGACAGGCGCGCTCCTGGGACGCCGAGCTCCGGATCCTCTACGTCGCTGCGTCCGCGCAGGCACAGCCGAAGCTGGCGGACGCGTTGCTCGCTCTCGTGGGAGAGCTCGGTGGGGGGGTTCATATCGTCCCGATGCTCCGGGTGGGGTCCGCGGCGGAAGAGATCGTCAGGTGCGCGGAGGAGGACGACGCCCAGCTCATCGTGATGGGTCGCCACGGGCACTCAGGGACGACGGGCGTGCTCCTGGGCAGCGTCGCCGAGCGCGTCGCGCGGACCTCGAGCCGCCCCGTGCTGATCGTGCCCCCGGAGACCGACACCCGCGGGACCGGGGCGATCATGGGGCCACCGCCGCGCGCGTCGCGGCACCGCTGCCTGCGCTGCGGCGTCCCCTCGGAGTACCAGTTCTGCGTCGCTTGCCGCACCCATCTCCGCATGTTCGATGTGCCCGCAGGAGGTTGGCCTTCGGAGGCTCCGGCGGTCGGCGTCCTCAGCGAGGAGCGGGTCGAGGCGCTCCTCGAGCGCAGCGCCTTCGGTCGGCTGGGCTGCCACGCGCAGGGACGGACGTACGTCGTTCCGATGAGCTACGCGTATGACGATGGCATTCTTTACCTGCGCTCGGCGGAGGGGACCAAGGTCCAGATGATGCGCGAGAACCCGGATGTCTGCTTCCAGGTCGACCGCATCCAGAGCCTCGCTGACTGGGAGAGCGTCATCGTGTTCGGACACTTTCGCGAGCTCAAGGGGACAGACGCGGTCAGGGCGATGCAGCGCATCCACGATCGACTGGTGTCGCTCGCCGCCGAGGACGACGTCTGGCTCCGCCCGTCCGAGGCTCCTGCCGACGATAGCCTCGGCCATCGGGCCTACGAAGGCGGCCGCGGCGCGGTCGTCGGGTGCATCAAGCCGGTGGAGAAGACAGGGCGCTATCAGATGCGGTGAACTTCCGGCGTGATGGGGAACCGCATTGACCACGTGAGCAACCCATGGTGTCACGGCTCGACGCACCTCGACCCGAGCGGCCGTCCCTGAGGAGCGGCGCGCTCGTCGTGTCGACGTTCTCCGGCCTGCTGGGCGGCGCCGCGGCGCACCTCGGAGGACACGCGCGTCTGGGCGACATGCTCTGGGCGGCCGGCGCGGTGATCGCGCTCGCCCTCGTGGGCGCGCGCATCCTGGTGGACGTGCTGAAGAGGCGGGCCGGCGTCGACGTCATCGCGCTCCTCGCCATCGGCGGCGCGCTCCTGCTCGGGGAGTACCTGGCGGGCGCGCTGATCGGCGCGATGATGGCGACCGGCGGCGCCCTGGAGGGGTACGCGGCCGCGCGCGCCCGGCGTGAGCTCTCCGCGCTCCTCGCACGCGCTCCCCGTACGGCGCATCGCCGCGAGGGGACCGACGTCACGACCGTCCCGATCGGCGCCGTCGCCCCCGGCGACCGCCTGCTGGTCGCGCCGGGCGAGATCGTGCCGGTCGACGGGGTCGTCGTGGGCGCGCGGGCGCTCCTCGACGAATCGGCGCTGACCGGGGAGCCGCGGCCGGTCGAAAAGGCGCCCGGCGACCGCGTGGGGAGCGGGGCCACGAACGCCGGCGCCGCCTTCGAGCTCCGCGCCGTGGCGAGCGCGGACGAGAGCACCTACGCCGGCATCGTCGGCCTCGTGCAGCAGGCGTCCGCCTCGAAGGCCCCGCTCGCCCGCATCGCCGATCGTCATGCCCTGGCGTTCGCCGTGCTCTCGCTGGCCATGGCGGCCGTGGCGTGGGGCCTCTCCGGCGACGCCGGGCGCGGGCTCGCCGTGATCGTCGTCGCGACGCCCTGCCCGCTCCTCCTCGCCGTGCCGATCGCGATCGTGGGCGGCATCTCGCGCTCGGCCCGGCGCGGCATCGTGGTGAAGGGCGGCGCCGCGCTCGAGGCCCTCGCCCGGGCCGAGATCCTGCTCCTCGACAAGACAGGCACGCTCACGTTCGGCGGCCCGCGCGTGACCGGCGTGACGTGCTTCCGCTCGATAGAGGACGACGCGGAGGTGCTCCGCCTGGCGGCGTCCCTCGAGCAAGCCTCGTCGCACCCGCTCTCCGCGGCCCTGGTGCGCGCCGCGCGCGAGCGCCGCCTCGGGCTCTCCTTCCCTGAGGGCGTCCACGAGGCGCCCGGCGCCGGAATGACCGGTTGGGTGGACGGGCGCGCCGTTCGCGTGGGGAGCGCCGAGTGGGCAGCGCAGGGGACGCCGCTCCCGGAGGAGGCCCGCGCCTTCCGGCGCCGCGCGTCCCGCGCCGGTGCGATGACCGTGTTCGTGGCCGTGGACGGAGGCGTCATCGGCGCGCTGACGCTCGACGACCCGATCCGCCCCGATGCGCCGCGGACCTTGCGGGCGTTGCGGCGGGTCGGCATTCGCCGTGTCGTGATGGTGACAGGCGACCACCCCCTGGTCGCCGAGGCGGTCGGCGCCACGCTCGGCGTCGATCGCGTGCTCGCCCAGCGGTCGCCGGAGGAGAAGGTCGCGGCCGTACGCGAAGCCCGCGCCGACGGGCTCACCGTGATGATCGGCGACGGGATCAACGACGCTCCAGCGCTCGCCGCCGCCGACGTCGGCGTCGCGATGGGCGCGCGCGGGGCCACCTCGTCCGCCGATGCGGCCGACGTGGTGCTCGTGGTGGACAGGCTCGATCGATTCGCCGAGGCCGTGAACATCGCGCGCCGCGCTCGCACCATCGCGGTGCAGAGCGCGCTCCTCGGCATGGGGCTGTCGCTCTTCGCGATGGGCGCGGCGGCGTTCGGCTTCCTGCCGCCGGCCGCCGGCGCGCTCCTGCAGGAGGCGATCGACGTCGCCGCGATCCTGAGCGCGCTGCGGGCGCAGAGCGGCGGGCGCGGCGCGAGGAGGCCAGCGCTCGGGGAGGCCATGAGCCGCAGGCTGGAGATCGAGCACGATCAGCTCATCCCTAGGCTCGATCGGGTGCGGGTCGTGGCCGAGCGCATCGATCGCCTGGCGAGAGAGGAGGCGCGCGAAGAGCTCGAGGCGCTCGGCCGCTTCCTCCGCGAGCGGCTCCTCCCGCACGAGCGCGCCGACGACGCCGAGGTTTACCCGGTCCTCTCCCGACTGCTCGGCGGCGAGGATCCTCTTGCATCCATGAGCGCGACACACCGCGAGATCTTCCACCTGGTCCGGCTCTACGAGCAGCTCCTCGGAGAGCTCGACCCGCGCGGGCCCACGGCCGCGGACGTGCAGGATCTCCGGCGGATCCTCTACGGGCTCCACGCCGTGCTGCGGCTCCATTTCGCGCAGGAGGAGGAGCTCTACGCGTCGCTGAGCGAGCGCTACCACGCGGATGCTCCCGACCAGCCGGCCGTGAGCTCCCGGGAGCCACCCCTCCAGCCGGCTCCGGCGCCGGGGGCTGCGCGCCGCGTGCTGCGCGTGCTGGAGCCGCTCAGGCAAGGGCGCTCGCCCAGCCCCGGCCGGGAGGGGGTGAATCCGCGCCGCCCGGAGCGGCTACCGGGATGATCCGGTCGCGCCCGGAGGAGGCTCCCGGGAGCTCTCCTGACCGGCGGCGCCGTGGCGCGCTGCGGCCTGGTCGAGCGCCTCTCCGAGCAGCCGACAGACCTCCTGCTCGGGCACCGGCGAGTAATCCTCGTACCAGAGGCCGACCGAATAGACGGGATCTCGAATGTAGCAGTACACGAACTCACGCGCTCGCCGGGAGAGCTCCGCGTACGCGGCATACGACGCGACGGGGACCGCGATGACGATGCCCGCCGGGCCGCCCTGCTCGACGGCCGTCACGGCAGCCCGCATGCTCGCTCCGGTCGCCATGCCGTCGTCGACGAGGAGGAGCGTTCGATCCCGGATGTCAGGCGCCCTGTGGCAACCGTAGTAGACGCGCTCCAGGCGCTCCACCTCCCGGGCCGCCGCGTCGGCGAGCCACTGTACCGCGCGGTCCGAGATGCCCAGCGCTCGGCAGAGCTCTTCATCGACGACCTGGACACCGCCGCTCGCGACGGCGCCGATCGTCATGTGATCATTGCCCGGCGCCACGATCCGGCGCGCGATCAGCACGTCGAGCGGCACCCGCAGGAGCTTCGCTATCTCGAAGCCCACCAGCACCCCGCCTCGCGGCAGCGCCAGGAGGGTCACGTCCTCCCGCCCCGCGTAGGCGGTCAGCCGCGACGCGAGCTGGCGGCCGGCGTCGGCCCGATCTCGAAACGGCATGTCTCCCTCTCCATCCGGCGTCGCTGGGGTCACCGACGGCGCTCGAGGGAGCGTGCAATTGTCTCGCCAGGTGCCGCGCCTGACGCCGCCGGGTCTCCTTCCTCACGTGCTCGCCGCGACCGGGTGCTCCTCCGCTCCCCGGCCGCGCGCCAAGGCGAGCAGGCGAGTGGGACCGACGGGCTGTTCATCGCCGCGTCGCGTGCCGGACGTCCTCGCCCCGGACGAGGAACACGACCATCTCGGCGAGGTTGGTCGCGTGGTCGGCGAGCCTCTCCACGTGCTTCGCGAAGAACATCATCGACACGCACTGATCGACGATGCCCGGCTGTCGCCGCGCCTCTCCGCGGAGCTCGTCGAACACGTCCACCAGCATCCGATCCACGTCCGCGTCCGCGGCGAGCACGCGCTCGGCCTTCGCGACGTCCTGGGTGAGGAACGCCTCCAGCGCGTCGCGCAGCATCCGCTGCGCCTTGGCCGACATTCGCGGCAGCGCGAGGGCCGCCCGCGTCGGGGGCTCGCTGGAGAGCGCCACCACGCGCTCCGCCATGTTCACCGCGAGATCCCCGATGCGCTCGAGGTCCGTCACGATCTTGAGCGACGCCGCGATGAAGCGGAGATCCGATCCCGCCGGCTGCCGGAGGGCGATCATCCTGATGCACTCGTCGTCGATGGCGAGCTCGCGGGCGTTGACCAGGCGGTCCGCCTCGATGACCCGCGCCGCCGCGGCGGGGTCGCGCTCCACGAGCGCCCTCGTGGCGTCGGCGATCTGCGCCTCGACCAGCTCGCCCATCTCGCGGAGATGGCGCTTGAGCGCCGCGAGCTCGCGGTCGAACGCCCGGTAGATATGGGCGTGCCCAGGGACCGAGTCGCTCCTCGATTCAGCCATAACGCCCCGAGATGTAGTCGTCGGTGCGCGGGTCCCGGGGCCGCGTGAAGATCTCTCGGGTCGGCGCCACCTCGACGAGCTCTCCCAGCAGCATGAAGCCGGTCTCGTCCGAGGCGCGGGCGGCCTGCTGCATGTTGTGGGTCACGAGGACGATCGTGTAGCGCTGAGCGAGCTCTCGCATGAGACCCTCGACGTGCAGGGTGGCGATCGGATCGAGCGCCGAGCACGGCTCATCCATGAGCAGCACCTCGGGCTCGACCGCGAGGACCCGCGCGAGGCAGAGCCGCTGCTGCTGCTCGCTGGTCAGCGCGAGCGCGGGCTCGCCCAGCCGGTCTCTCAAGGCCTCCCAGAGGCCCACCGCGGCGAGGCTCCTCTCGACGAGCGCCGACAGGCCGGCGCCCGAGGCGAGGGCGTGGATCCGCGGGCCGAACGCGATGTTGTCGTGCACCGAGAGGGGGAACGGGTTCGGCCGCTGGAAGACCATTCCGACGCGCTTTCGCAGGGAGTCGAGGTCGTAAGTCTGGAGCGGCCGGCCGTCGAGCAGGACGGTGCCCAGGGCGCGATGGCCGGGGACGAGATCGTTCATCCGGTTGAAGGCCCTGAGCAGCGTGGACTTCCCGCAACCGGACGGCCCGATGAGGGCGGTGATGCGCCGCTCGGTGACGGACAGACAAATGTCCTTCAGCGCTCGAAATGTGCCGTAATAAACGCTCAGGCCCTCGGCGCGGAGCTTCGCGGGTGCAGCCATGCCCGGTCCTAGCCGAAGCGCCCTTCGATGTAGTCGGCCGTCCGTCGATCGGTCGGAGCCGTGAAGATGCGCGCCGTCGGCCCGTCCTCCACGAGCTCACCGAGCAAGAAGAAGGCCGTCCTCTCGCTCACGCGCGCCGCCTGCTTCGTGTTGTTGGTGACGACGATCCAGGTGATGCGCGATCTCAGCGACTCCATCGCCTGCTCGATCTTCAAGGTGGACACCGGATCGAGGCCGGAGCACGGCTCGTCGAGGAGGACCACCTCGGGCCCCAGGGCGAGCGTCCGCGCGATGCACAGGCGCTGCTGCTGCCCGCCGGACAGGGCGAGCGCCGACCCGCGCAGGCGATCCTTCACCTCGTCCCAGAGCTGCGCCGCCCGGAGGCTCGTCTCGACGATCTCGTCGAGCTCGGCGCGCCGCCGGACGCCGGCGAGCCGCGGACCGAAGGCGAGGTTCTCGTAGATCGACCGGGGGAGCGGCTGCGGCGTGGCGAACACCATCCCGACCCTGCGGCGGATGGCCACCGGGCTCACGCCTCGGCCGAGCACGTCGGTCCCGTCGAGGCGGATCTCGCCCTGGACCCGCGCGCCGTCGACCTCGATCGAGAGCAGGTTGATGGTGCGCAAGAGGGTCGTCTTGCCGCTGCCCGACGGCCCGATGAAGGCGTATATCGTGTTCGCCGGGACCGCCACGTTGACACGGCGCACCACGAGAGGACCGCCGAAGCCGATGCTGAGGTCGCGGAGCTCGATCTTCGAGCCCGCAGGAGCGTCGCGGCGCAGCGCCGCCGGTCTCTCCGGGGCTGTCATCGGTAGCGCCTCATGAAACGGTCCATGAGCGCATACGCGGCCACGTCGATCGCCAGGATCGAGAGGACGAGCAGCGCGGCCGTCGCGTACGCGTTTTGCGCCGAGATGGCCTCGCGCGCAAGCTGGTAGAAGTGGACCGAGAGCGTGCGTGTCCCGTCGAAGAGCGACGTGGGCGCGGCGCGCGGCAGGCTCGATCCTGCCGTGAAGATCACCGCCGCTGTCTCGCTGATCGACCGTCCGACGCCGAGGAGGATGCCCGTCACGATGCCCGGGATGGCCGACGGGAGCACGACGCGCACGATCGTCTGCCACTTGCTCGCGCCCAGCGAGAGCGAGACCTCGCGGTGGACGCGCGGCACCGCCTTGATCGCCTCCTCCGACGTCCGGATCACCGTCGGGAGGATCATGAACGCCAGGGTGAAGCCGGCCGCCAGGATGGACCAGCCGAGGCCGAGCGTGACGACGAAGAAGACGAATCCAAAGAGGCCGAAGAGGATCGACGGCACGCCGGCCAGGCACTCCGCGCCGAAGCGGAGGAGGCGCGTGAGGCGACCTTCCCGCGTATACTCGGTCAGGAAGATGGCGGTGCCGAGGCCGAGGGGCGTCGCGAGCAGCACGGCGAGGCTGGTGACGGCCAGCGTGCCGACGAACATGGGAAAGACGCCGCCGCCGCGGCCGCTGTCGCTCGGCGCGGCCGACAGGAACGTCCACGAGAGGTGGGGAACCCCGCGCTCGAGCACGAACCCGACGATGACGAGCAGGACGAGGAGGGTCGCGGCCATCATCGACCAGAGGAGCACGCGCGCGGCCGCCTGGACGGTTCGAGGGGGCACCTTCCGTGGCCTGGCGCTGGCTCTCGCGCCGTCCGGTCCTCGGGCGGCTGCCCAGCGCGCCGCGCGAAAGGCCGCGAGGCGCTCGATCGTCGCGCTCATCGGGCGCCAGCGCGAGCGCGCCCTCTTGCGCCCTCGCGCGAGGCTGGCGGCGGTGTTGAGGGCCATGATGATGACGAAGAGCACGACCCCGGTCGCGAACAGCGCGGCGCGGTGCTCGCCGGCCGCGTAACCCATCTCGAGGGCGATGTTGGCGGTCAGCGTGCGCACCGAGTCGAGCGGCGAGCGCGGCATCTGCACGGAGTTGCCCGCGACCATGATGACCGCCATGGTCTCCCCGACGGCGCGCCCCATCCCGAGGATCACCGCGGCCACGAGGCCGGAGCGCGCCGCCGGCAGGACGACGCGCACGATCGTCTGCCACTCCGTCGCGCCGAGCGCGAGCGCCCCCTCGCGGTAGGCGCGCGGCACCGCGCAGAGGACGTCCACCGAAATGCCGATGATGGTCGGCAGGATCATGATGCCGAGGATCACCGCACCGGCGAGGGCGGACGCGCCCGCGCCGCCGAGGTGGACCCGGATCCAGGGCAGCAGCGCGACGATGCCCATGAAGCCGTAAACCACCGACGGGATGCCGGCCAGGACCTCGATCGCGGGCTTGAGGAGGGCACGCAGGCGCGGGCGCGCCATCTCCGCGAGCACGATCGCGCAGGCGAGGCCGAGCGGCACGCCGAGGAGCAGCGCGCCGAGCGTGACCACCGCCGAGCCGACGATCATGAGCGCGATGCCGTAGATACCGGCCGTGGGGTGCCAGTCGGCCGACAGGAAGCTGAAGAGGCCGATCCGGGCGATGAACGGCGCCCCCTCGCGGAAGACGAACACGGTCATGAGCGCGAGGAACCCGACGCTGCTCGTCGCGATCAGCATCAAGACCCGCCGGGCGAGCATGTCGGAGCTCATGGCGCCGGCGGCAAGAGGCCTTCCTTGCGCGTCAGCGCCTGTCCCTCCGGGCCCCTGATCCAGTCGATGAAGGCCCTGGCCTCGCCGGTCGGCTCGCCCTTGATCACGAAGAGAAACGGACGCACGAGGCGGTATCTCCCGGCGTCGATCGCCGCTTCGGTGGGCTCGACGCCGTCGATCCGGAGCGGCTTCACGGAGGCGTCGACGAGGTCGAGCGAGATGTAACCGATCGACGCAGGATCGCTCGCCACCATCTGCCGCACCGCTCCTGTCGAGTCCTGCACGAGCGCAGCGCTCGTGATCCTCCTGCCCTCCATGACCAGCCCCTCGAACGCGCCACGCGTCCCCGAGCCCTCTTCGCGCGTGATGACGGTGATCTTCCGGCCCTTGCCGCCATGGCCGGCCCAGCGGGTGATTTCACCTGCGTAGATCCTGCGCACCTCGTCGAGCTCCATGTCGCCGATGCGGTTCTCCGGGTTCACCACGACGGCGATCCCGTCGCGGGCCACGACGATCCCGCGCACCCTGGTGGCCTCGTCCGGCAAGAGAGCGCGCGAGCTCATCCCGATCTGCGCTGTTCCGCTCTCGACCGCCTGGATGCCCGCCGTGGAGCCGCCGCCCTGGACGTGAATCGTCGCGCCAGCGTGTGTCGCGCCGTAAGCCTCGGCCCATCTCTCGGCAAAGGGCTGCAGCGACGTCGAGCCGGCCAGCGTGAGCCCTGATGCCCTCTCGCGGCCGCACGCAGACCCGAGCACCAGCACGGTGAGCCAGAGGCGGAGCGCAGCGCCAACGGACCGAACGCCTCCAGGGATCACATCCGGCTCCGAGGACACCGGGTCGAGCAACGACCGTACCGGCGCCGAGGTGCACGGGGTTGGGCTCGCCGGGCGCGGCGAGCCCAGCGGCCGGGCTCACCGCGAGCGCGGACGCGGCGCGCGGCTGAGCCAACCTGCGCGGCCGGCCAAAGAGACGGGTCGTGTCCGCAGGGCGCTCACGGCTCCGCCTCCCCGGCCTTGTCCGGCCCCGCTTCGAGCGTGGACAGGTCGCCCTCGGGCAGACCGAGCTCGCGCGCCCGGAGCAGCCGCCGCATGATCTTGCCGCTGCGCGTCCGCGGCACCGAGCCGGCGAAGGCGATCTCGCGCGGCGCGACCGCTGGCCCGAGGCGCTTGCGCGCGAAGCCGATGAGCTCCCGCTCGATGTCCGGGGACGGGGCGTGCCCGGGCCTCAGCGCGACGATCGCCTTGACGATCTCGCCGGCGATCGGATCCGGCCGCCCGATCACGGCGGCCTCGGCCACGAAGGGGTGCATGAGCAGCGTGCTCTCCACCTCGAAGGGACCGATGAGGTGCCCGGCGCTCTTGATGACGTCGTCGTCGCGTCCGACGAACCAGTAATATCCGTCCTCGTCCCGCCGGGCGACATCGCCGCTCAGGTACCAGCCGCCCGCGAAGCACTTCGCGTAACGCTCGGGGTTGTTCCAGTAGGCGCGAAACATCGACGGCCAGCCGGGCCGCAGCGCGATCTCCCCCTCCACGTCGGGCTCCTCGATCACCTCGACGCCGCCATCGGGGCTGCGGCGGACGATCGCCGCCTCCACGCCTGGCAGCGGGCGCCCCATGGATCCAGGGCGGACATCCATGGAGGCGAGGTTGGCGATCATGATGCCCCCCGTCTCGGTCTGCCACCAGCCGTCGTGGAAGGGGCGGCCGAGCACCTCGTTGCTCCAGAGCACCGCGTCCGGGTTCAGGGGCTCGCCCACGCTGGCCATGAAGCGCAGCGCGCCGAGATCGCGGGCGCGGAGCGGCTCCACGCCGGCTTTCATGAGCATCCGGATCGCGGTGGGCGCGGTGTACCAGACCGTGACGCGCTCTCGCTCGAGGATCTCGTACCAGCGCTCGGCGTCGAAGTCGGCCTCGTCGACGACCATGGTCACGCCGTTCGTCAGCGGCGCGAGGATGCCGTAGGACGTCCCTGTCACCCATCCGGGGTCCGCCGTGCACCAGAAGATGTCGTCCGGGTGGAGGTCGAGGGCGAGCCTTCCGGTCACGTGGTGCATCACCACCGCCGCGTGGACGTGGAGCGCGCCCTTCGGCGTGCCTGTCGTCCCGCTCGTGAAATGCAGCAGGGCCGGCGCCTCCGGATCCGTCGGCGGGATCTGCGTCGCGGCGGGCGCCTCGTCGAGCAGCCTCCGGTACGAGAGCGTCCCCGGCGCCTCGCCGTCCACGAGGATCACGTGCTCGAGCCACGGCATGTCGCCGCGGATCGGCGCGACCTTGCGCGCGTAGAGCCGCGACGTGGTCACGAGCACGCGCGCCTCGCCGATGCTCATCCGCGCGCGCAGCGGATCGGGGCCGAAGGCCGAGAACAGGGGACAGAAGATCGCCCGGTGCCTGAGCGCGCCGAGCGCGGCGACGTAGAGCTCCGGCGTCCTGCCGAGCAACGTGTAGACGCGATCTCCCGGCCGGACCCCCAGGCCGGCGAGCGCACCGGCGAAGCGGGCCGTGAGCGCGGCCAGCTCGCCGTAGCGGACGTCCACCCGCGCTCCGTCCTTGCCGAGCCAGCGGATCGCGACGCGATCCCTGCGGGCGCCCGCGGCGTGGCGGTCCACGGCCTCGTAGGCCATGTTGAGCCCCTGTCCGCCTGGCAGCCCGGTCAGCTCGGCGCGCGCCGCTGCCCATGAGAAGCGGCGGCGCGCCTCCGCGTAGTCGGCGAGGTTCGGCGGCGGCTCCCCCGCGCCGCGAAGCTTCTTGATCTGCCCGGGCGCCTGCATCATCGCCTCCCCCGACCGGCACGCAACGACCGTACCGGCGCGGGCTCTTGCCCTCGACGCCGACGTGGCGAGAAAGGGCCCACGTGATCCAGGCGGTCACGGCCGCTCCGCGCGCTGCTCGCGCAGCGGACGCACACGCGGGATCATGCCTTTCGATCGGGCGCTGCTCTCTTATTGATCCCGCTTGGTCCGACACGCCGCCGGCGCGCGGAGCGGGCGGCCCGGAGTGCAAGGAGAACGGCATGTCGCCTCTCATCTGGTCCCTGGTCGGCGCGTCGCTCGCGGCAGCCTTCTTCGGCGCCCTCGCCCACTCCGTCCGCCGGCACCTGGCCGAGGGCGCCGCCGCGCGGGCGCTGCTGCTGCACGCCGGGCGGTGGATCCTGCTGCTCTCGGCGCTCACCGCGATCGCGCGCCTCGATGGCCGCGCCCTCCTGCCCGTCGCGGCGGGGTTCGCGCTCGTCCAGGCTGCGGCCTGCGCGGTCGCGCTGGCGTGCCGGCGATCGATGGGGAACAGGGGCACATGAGCTCGCCCCTCGCCGATCCCGCCCTCTTCCACCTCGGTCCGGTGCCCGTCACGGAGACCACGCTCACGAGCTTCGCCATCACGGCGGCGCTCGGGGGCGCGGGCGCCCTGCTCGGGCGGCGGCTGTCCGTGAGGCCAGGCAGGGTTCAGTCCGCCATCGAGGTCGTCGTTACCGCCATCGGCGATCAGGTCCGCGCCATCCTCCGGCGGGATCCTGCGCCCTACCTGCCGCTCCTCGGCACGCTCTTCCTCTTCCTCGTCGCCGCCAACTGCGCCGGCGTGCTCCCCATGGTCCATGCGCCGACCGAGCACATCGAGACGCCGCTCGCCCTCGCGCTCATCGTCTTCTTCTCCGTCGCGGGCTACGGCGTCCGGGCACACGGCGCGCTCGGCTATCTCAAGCACTTCCTTGAGCCGAGCCCGCTGCTCGCGCCGATCCACCTCCTCTCGCAGGCGACCCGGACCTTCTCCCTGATGATGCGCCTGCTCGGGAACATCATGAGCCACGGGCTCGTGCTCGCCGTGGTCGTCTCGGTGGCCGGCTTCCTCGTCCCCGTCCCCATCATGGCGTTCGCGCTGTTCGTGGGGATCGTCCAGTCGTACATCTTCACCGTGCTCGCGGCCGTCTACGTCGGCGCGGCGATCGAGGAGCAGGTCGACGGGAGGGCCGCGTGAGCGCGGAGGGCCTGAGCATCCTCGGCGCCGTGCTCGCGGTCAGCGCCGGCGCCGTCGGGCCGGCGTTCGCCGAGGGCCGCGCGATCGTCGCCGCCATGGAGGCGATCGCCCGCCAGCCCGAGGCCAGCACGACGATCGCGCGGACCCTGTTCGTCGGCCTCGCGATGATCGAGGCCACGGCGATCTATTGCCTCGTGGTCGCGCTCGTCCTGCTCTTCGCCAACCCGTTCGTGCGCTGAGCCATGCACGTCTCCGCCTGGAACATCGCGCTGCAGACGGTCAACTTCCTCGTCCTCGCCTGGCTCCTCCAGCGCTTTTTGTGGAAGCCGGTGGCCAGGGTCGTCGAGGCGCGGCAGCGGGAGGTCGCGGCGCTCCTCGGCGACGCGGGCGAGGAGCGCGCGCGGGCGCAGCGGGCCGAGCAGGAGGCGCAGGCCAGGCTCGCGGCGCTCGCCGACGAGGGGCGCCGCGAGCTCGAGGCGTCGCGGCGCCGCGCCGACGCGGAGGCGCAGCGCATCCGGGAGGAGGCGGAGCAGAAGGCGCGCGGCCTGATCGAGCAGGCCCGGGCCGAGCTCGCGGAGGAGCGGGCGCGGGCGCTCCACGACCTCGAGGCGCAGGCGACCGAGCTCGCGATCGCGATCGCGGAGAGGCTGCTCCGCGAGGCGTCGGCGGGGCAGGACGCCCTCCTGGTCGCCCGGGCCATGCAGACCCTGGACGAGCCGGAGCAGCGGCGGCTCGTCGCCCGGCAGCTCGACCAGCTCGACGAGGCGCGCGTGGAGGTGGTCTCGGCGAGCCCGCTCGAGAAGGACGCGGAGCAGCGGGTCCGCGCGTGGCTCTCGGGGCTCGCGGCGTGCCCTGTGGCTCCGGTGTTCCAGGTCGATCCGTCGATGGTCGCGGGCCTCGAGCTGCGCTTCCCCCACGGGGTGTGGCAGCTCAGCTACCGGGCGTGGCTCGAGCGGATCGCCGCCGCCCTCGAGGTGCGCGATGGGGCTTGCTGAGGACCTGGGCGGCTGGGTGGGGCGAGCGAGGGAGCGCGCGCGCGCCCTTCCACTCGGACCGGAGTCCCGGGAGATCGGGCGCGTGCTCCGCGTGGCCGACGGCATCGCGACCGTCAGCGGATTGCCGTACGCGCAGCTCGACGAGGTCCTCGTCTTCGACGGCGGCACGCGCGGCCTCACGGTGGCGCTCGATCCCGGCGCCATCGGCTGCGTGCTGCTCGGTCCGGACAGGGGCATCACCGCGGGCTCCGCCGTCCGGGGGACGGGCACGGTGATCGAGGTGCCGGTCGGGGAGGCGCTGCTCGGGCGCGTCGTCGACCCGCTCGGGGAGCCGATCGACGGGGGCGGCCCGCTCGGCGGGGCGGCGGTCTCCCGCGCGCCGATCGAGCGCCGGGCGCCGTCCATCGTCGATCGCGACCCGGTGGCCGAGCCGCTCTTCACGGGGATCCTCCTCATCGACGCGATGCTCCCGCTCGGGCGCGGCCAGCGCGAGCTCATCATCGGCGACCGCGGCACCGGGAAGACCGCGATCGCGGTCGACGTGATCCTGAGCCAGCGGGAGACCGATGTCGTCTGCGTCTATGCGGCGATCGGCCAGACCTCGTCCTCGGTCGGCGCGGCGATCGACGCCGTTCGCCGCTACGGCCCGAGGGAGCGGACCACCTGCGTCGTCGCCGCGCCGGACGCCGCCGCCGGGCTCCAGTGGCTCACCCCCTATGCGGCCTGCGCCATGGCGGAGCACTTCGTCGAGCGCGGCGGGCACGCGTTGCTCGTCCTCGACGACCTCACGAGCCACGCCCTCGTGCACCGGCAGATCTCGCTCTTGCTGCGCCAGCCCGCGGGGCGCGAGGCGTTCCCGGGCGACGTGTTCTACCTGCACTCGCGGCTGCTCGAGCGGGCCGCGAGGCTGACCGCGGCGCTCGGCGGCGGCTCGCTGACCATGCTGCCCATCGCCGAGACGCAGGCCAGCAACCTGAGCGCCTACATCCCGACCAACCTCATCTCGATCACCGACGGGCAGATCTTCCTCGACCCGCGCCTCTACAACGAGGGGTGGAAGCCCGCGATCGACGTCGGCAGGAGCGTGTCCCGCGTCGGCGGCAAGACGCAGACGCCCGCGATGCGCGCGGTCGCGGAGAGCCTCCGGCTCGAGTACGCCCAGTTCCTGGAGCTCGAGCTGTTCGCCCGCGTCGGCGGGGGCGCGGACGAAGCCACGAGGCGAGCGATCGAGCGCGGTCGAAGGGCGCGCGCGGCGATGGCGCAGCCGCTGCACCGCCCCCTCTCGGCGGGACGGCAGATCGCCTTGCTGACGGCGCTCCAGGAGGGCTTGCTCGACCCGCTCCCGGTTTCGGCGATCGACGCGCTCCGCGACGCGCTCGACCGCGGGCTCGCAGCCCGGTGTCCCGCGACGCTCTCGCGGCTCGAGGCGGGCATCGAGCCCACGCCGGAGGAGCGCCGCGCGCTCCGCGACGCGCTCGCCGCGATGGTGGCCGAGGTCGGCGCCCGAGGGGGCGAGGGGTGAGGTGACGGACGCGGCTGAGCTCGCGGCGCGGATCCGCACGCTCTCGCAGGCGGCGAAGGTGGTCGACGCGATGCGCTCGGTCGCGGCGTCTCGCAGGCGGCAGGCCAGCGACGCCTGCGTGGGGTTCGAGCGTTACGCCGCGGCGACGCGGGCCGCGCTCGGCCAGGCGATCGAGCTGCTCGCCGCGGAGGAGGGGAGCGCGCCCCTCGAGGAGGCCGCCGGCGCGCGGCGCGTCGTGGTCCTCTTCTCGGAGCACGGGTTCGTCGGCGCGCTCAACGAGCGGCTGCTCGACGCGGCGCTCCGCGTCGCCCGCGGCGCTCCGGGGCCGGTCGAGCTCGCTGCGCTGGGCACGCGGGGGCTCCGGCTCTGCCGCGACCGCGGCGTCGTCGCGCTTTTTGGGGGCCCGCTGCCGTCGACGGTCTCGGGCGTCGGTCCGGCCGCGGATCGGCTCACGCGGGACCTGTTCGGCGCGATCGCCGGCGGCGCGATCGCCTGCGTCGATCTGGTGTTCGCGCGGCGCGCCGGCGTGCTCGGGTGGGGGCCTCAGGCGCTCCGGCTCTTCCCGCCGGAGCGCGGGCCCGGGGCGGAGGCGGCGCCGGGCGAGCCCCCGCTGCGCACGCTGCCGGCGGCCGCGCTCGTCGCGCGGATCATCGAGGAGCACTGCCTGGCCCAGGTGGTCTGGGCGCTCGGCGAGGCGTTCGCGTGCGAGCACGCGGCGCGCCTCGCGGCCATGGAGGCGTCGGCGCGCAGCCTGCGGGATGAGCTCGACGAGCTCTCGCGCGCGGAGCGCACCGCGCGGCAGGAGGCGATCACGAGCGAGATCCTCGAGATCGCGGCCGGCGCGGAGCCGCTGCGCGAGGAGGCGGAGGGGTGACGATGGCGGGCGACGGCGGGCCGGGCGCGGGGCGGGCCGAGGGCGCGGTGTGCAGGGTGCGGGGATCGGTGGTGGACGTCGCGTTCCCTGCCGGTGCGCTCCCGCGCACCGGCGAGGCGCTGACGCTCGAGCTCGGCGGCCGCCGCCTCGTGCTCGAGGTGCAGCAGCAGCTCGATCCCGAGCACGTGCGGACGGTGGCCCTCGCGTTCACCGGGGGCCTCGGGCGCGGGGCGCGCGTCACGGCCGTCGGGGCGCCGATCACGGTGCCCGTGGGAGAGGCCGCGCTGGGCCGGCTGGTCGACGTCCTCGGTGATCCGCTCGATCGGCGCGGCCCCTTTCCGCCGGACACCCCGCGCCGCCCGATCTCCCGCCCGGCGCCGCCGCTCGAGGCCGAGGTGCGGGCGCGCGAGGCGTACCCCACGGGCATCAAGGTGATCGATCTGCTCGCGCCGCTCGCGCGCGGGGGCAAGGCAGGGCTCTTCGGCGGGGCCGGGGTCGGCAAGACGGTGCTCTTGATGGAGCTCATCCGGAGCACGATCTCGGGGCAGCGCGGCGTCGCGGTCTTCGCGGGCATCGGCGAGCGATCGCGCGAGGGGAACGAGCTCTGGCTCGAGATGCGCTCCTCGGGGGTGCTCGACCGGACGGTGCTGGTCTTCGGCCAGATGAACGAGCCGCCGGGGGCGCGCTTCCGCGTCGGGATGACGGCGCTCGCGCACGCCGAGTTCTTCCGCGACGAGCGCGGGCAGGACGTGCTGCTGCTCATCGACAACATCTTCCGCTTCGTCCAGGCCGGCAGCGAGGTCTCCGGTCTCCTCGGGCGCCTGCCCTCCCGCGTGGGCTACCAGCCCACGCTCGCGACGGAGATCGCCGGGATCGAGGAGCGGATCGCCTCCACCGCGGGCGCCTCCATGACGTCGATCCAGGCCGTGTACGTCCCCGCCGACGACATGACCGATCCGGCGGTCGCGCAGATCCTCACGCACCTCGACGCGGCGATCGTGCTCTCGCGCAAGCTGTCGAGCGAGGGGATCTATCCGGCGATCGACCCCCTGGCCTCGAGCTCGATCTTGATGGATCCGCTCGTCGTCGGCGCGGGCCATTACCGGACCGGCGCGCTGGTCCGCCGCACGCTCGCCGAGTACCGGGAGCTCGCCGACATCATCGCGATGCTCGGGATCGAGGAGCTCTCGCCGGAGGACCGGCGCACGGTCGCGCGGGCGCGGCGCCTCCAGCGGTTCCTCACGCAGCCGTTCGTCGTGACCCAGCCGTTCACGGGGCGCGCGGGCGCGACGGTCGAGGTCGCCGAGTGCATCCGGGGGTGCGACGCGATCCTCGCCGGAGAGTGCGACGACTGGCCGGAGAGCGCGCTGTACATGGTGGGCACGCTCGACGAGGCGCGCGCGCGGGTGAGCGGATCGTGAGGCTCACGATCGTGACGCCGACCGCGCTGATCGCGGACGTGGAGCCGGTCCGTCACGTCCGCGCCGAGGACCCGACGGGCTCCTTCGGGATCCTCCCGGGGCACGCGGACTTGCTCACCGTGCTCGTCGTCTCGGTGCTCGTGTACCGGGACGAGGCAGCGCGCGAGCGCTTCGTGGCGGTGCGCGGCGGTGTGCTGACCGTCCGCGAGCGGCGGGCGGTCGAGGTCCTCACCCGCGAGGCGATCGCGGGCGACGACCTGGACCAGCTCGAGCGCGACGTGCTCGTCCGCTATCGCCGCGCGGCCGCCGCCGAGGAGGAGGCCGCCCGCGGCCTGCGCCGCCTCGAGGGAGCGCTGCTGTGCAGGGTGGCCGACCACCTGCGGATCGCACGGCCGCGCCACGGGATCCCTCCGCTGGAGCCGCGGTGACCTCCCCTGGAAGCGCGGGACCGGGGCGTGCGCCGACGGAGCGCGACGCCTTGCACGAGGGCGTCGTCCGGTTCGGCGAGCGGCGCAGGCGCTGGGTGTCGGAGCGGGGGCGACCGCTGGGGCTCGCGCTGTCCCTGGTCGGCCTCGGCTGGCTCGTGGTGCTGCCGGCGCTGCTCGGGCTCTTCGTGGGGAGCTGGCTCGACGCGCGCTTCCGGACGGGCCTCGTGCTCCGGGCCGGCCTCGGTCTGCTCGGGCTCTCGCTCGGCTGCTCGAGCGCGTGGCGGTACGTCGCGCGCCAGCTCCGGCGCGGCGACCGCGGGCACGGCTGACGCTACGCCGCCCGCTGCCCGAGCTTCTCCGCCAGGTAGTCGGTGCACCCGCGGACCGTGGCGATCCGCCGGTAGTCCGACTCGGGCACGCTCACGCCGAGCTCCGCGTCGAGGGCCGTCACGAAGCGCAGGAGATCCATCGAGTCGATGTCGAGCTCCTCGCGGACGTCGCCGTCCGGATCCAGCGCCTCGGCGTCCGCCTCCGGCGCGATGCGCTGGAGCTCCCGGCGCACGACGGCCTCGATCTCCCCCTTGTCCATCGATCAGAGCCCCTCCGGTCGTTGCAGGAGCGCGTCGAGCGACGCGAGGTAGGCGGCAGCCCGGTGGCCGTCCGTCACCCGGTGGTCCGCGGCGAGCGTCGCGCTCACGACGGGCCGCGGCACCACACGCCCCTCGACGACCCACGGCCGCTCGGCGATCTTGCCGAACCCGACGATGGCCACCTGCGGCGGAAAGATGACGGGAAAGACCGTCTCCACGCCGCGCTCCCCGAGGCTCGTGACGGTGATCGTGGGGTCGCTCATCTCGGAGCTCCGGAGCGTCCCGGCCCGGGCGCGCTGGACCAGGTCCTTCAAGGCGGCCATCAGCTCGGCGAGCGGCAGCCGGTCCGCGTCGTGCAGCGCTGGTGCCACGAGCCCGCCGCCCCGGAGCGACACCGCCACGCCGAGGTGGATCCTCGGGGCGGGCGGCGCCTCGTCCCCCTGCCAGCGGGCGTTCAGCTCGGGGACGTCGCGCAGGGCGAGCGCCGCCGCCTTGAGGAGGAGCGCGCCCGGCAGGAGCCGCTCGGCCACGCTGCGCGCCGCGTTCTCCCGCTCGATCCACGACATCGCCGCGCCGACATCGATGGTCGTGCCGAGATAGAAGTGCGGCGCTTCGCGCTTCGAGCGGGCCATCGCCGCCGCGATCGCCCGGCGCATGCGCGCCGCCGCGTCCTTCATGACCGCGTCGGCCGACGCCGGCTTCTTCGTGCCGGTCGCCGCCGCCCGCTCGACATCCACGGTCTCGACGGCGCCATCCGGTCCCGTCCCCCGGACCCGCGCGAGGTCGACCCCGAGCTCCTGCGCCCGCCGCCTCGCGCGGGGGGACACGCGCGGCCCCTGCGCGAGGGCCGCGGGCGGCGGCGGCGCGGCCTCGTGTGGCGCCGCGGTGCCCGCCGGGGGAGGGGACGGCGGCGCGGGCGCGACGGGCGCGACGGGCGCGACGGGCGCGACGGGCGCGGCGCGTGGGGGCGCGCCCGCCTCGCCCTCCTCGCGGATCACGGCCAGCGGCGTCCCGACGGGCACCTTCTGCCCGGGCTCCACGAGGAGGCGCTCGATGAGGCCGCTCGTGAACACCTCGACCTCCACGATCCCTTTCTCCGTCTCGACCTCGGCGATCACGTCGTCGCGCGCGACGCGGTCCCCCATCGCGCGGCGCCACTTCACCAGCGTCCCGGCCTCCATGTCCGCGCCGAGCGAGGGCATCAGGAACTCAGCCATCGCGCCTCACCGTCCTCTCCACGGCGGCGACGATGCGCGGGACCTGCGGCAGCGCCGCCTCCTCGAGGTGGCGCGCGTAGGGGATCGGCACCTCGGCGCTGCACACCCGCGCGACCGGCGCGTCGAGCTCGTAGAACGCGCCCTCCATGATGCGCGCGCTCACCTCGGCGGCGAGGCTCCCGCTCCGCCACCCCTCGTCGATGAGCACGGCGCGGTGCGTCCGCCGGACGGTGGCGAGGATCGCCCCCTCGTCGAGCGGCCGCAGGCACCGGAGGTCCAGCACCTCGGCCTCGACCCCGCGCCCCGCGAGCTGCTCGGCCGCGGCGAGCGCCTTCGGGACCGAGCCGCCGTGCGCGACGAGGCTCACGTCGCGGCCCGCGCGCCGCACCTCCGCGCGCCACGGGGCGGCGGGGGGCGCCTCGTCGTCGAGCTCGCCCTCCATCGGGTACAGGTACTGGTGCTCGAAGACGACCACCGGGTCCGGATCGTCGAGCCCGGCGAGCAGCATGTCGCGCGCGTCCTGCACCGTCGCGGGCGCGAGGGCCTTGAGCCCGGGCACGTGCGCGTACCAGTTCTCGAGGCTGTGCGAGTGCTGCGCGGCGAGCTGGCGTCCGCCGCCCGTGGCCATGCGCACGACGAGCGGGATCGAGAACTGGCCGCCGGACATGTGCCGGAGCGCCGCCGCGTTGTTCACGATCTGGTCGAGCGCGAGCAGGCTGAAGTTGACCGTCATCACCTCGACGATCGGGCGCGCCCCGCCGAGGGCGGCGCCGATGCCGGCGCCGACGAAGGTCGACTCGGCGAGCGGCGTGTCGCGGACCCGCTCCGGGCCGAACTCCTCGAGCAGGCCGGCGCTGCACGCGTAGGCGCCGCCGTAGCGGCCCACGTCCTCGCCCATCAGGAAGGCCCGCGGCTCGCGCCGGAGCGCCTCGCGCAGCCCGGAGCGGACCGCCTCGCGGTAGGTCGCCGTCCGCTTCACGTCACGCCACCTCCCGGGCGCGGACGGCGCGGGTCAGGTCCGGGGCCGGCGGGACGGGCCCCGCTGTACTGCGCGTCTGCGTGCTCTGGCCCCGTGCCTCCCATCATCACATCCAGGCTCGAGGGACCAGGTCGAGCAACGAGCGTACCGGCGCCGAGGCGCCAGAAGCTGGCCTGCTCGGCGCCGCGCGCTCAGCGGACCAGCGCGGCCGGACGTCAGCCGATGAGCGGTAGAGACGCCGCCAGGCTGCTCACGCGAACATCCGCCGCATCAGCGCGCGTTTGACCGCCTCGACGATGGCGAGGTAGGTCAGCGTCGCGCCCGCGAGGAACAGGAAGAAGCCGGGCGGCAGCGGCACGAAGCCGAGCAGCGCGGCGAACGGGCTGTACGGCAGCGCGAGGGCCATGGCCACGACGCCGAGCGTCGTCGCCGTGAGCGCGCGGCTCGGAGAGCTCTTGAAGGCGCTGCCCATCGTCCGGATCACGAAGATCACCAGCGTCTGCGTGGCCAGCGACTCGACGAACCAGCCGGTGCGGAAGAGCGGGGCCGGCGCGTGGAACACGTGGATCAGCGCGTAGAAGGTGACGAAATCGTACGCGGAGCTGATCGGCCCGATCACCATCATGAAGCGGCGGATCATGGCGATGTTCCACCGCCGCGGCTTCCGGACGAAGCTCGCGTCGACGTTGTCCGTGGGGATCGTGATCTGCGCGAGATCGTAAAGGAAGTTGTTCAAGAGGATCTGCGCGGGCAGCATCGGCAAGAAGGGGAGGAGCACCGAGGC
The DNA here is from genome assembly GCF_051521425.1 of Sorangium sp. So ce834. NCBI lineage: Bacteria > Pseudomonadati > Myxococcota > Polyangiales > Polyangiaceae > Sorangium > Sorangium sp. So ce834. Next base: position 12,450,728 of record NZ_CP150351.1, on the reverse strand, counting down.
CCCGGCCATGCTGAACATGTTGCCGAAGTTCGAGCTCGTCCCCATGAGCAGGTACTTCATCACGTTGCCGAAGGCCTTCCGCCCCTCCACGATGCCGGAGCGCAGCACGTCGAGCCTGCGGTCGAGCAGCACGATCTGCGCGGCGTCCCTGGCCACGTCGACGGCGCCGGCGACGGAGATCCCGACGTCGGCGGTGTGCAGCGACGGCGCGTCGTTGATGCCGTCGCCGACGTAGCCGACCACGTGGCCGCGGGCCTTGAGCGCGCGGATGATTCGGTTCTTCTGCGCCGGCGAGACGCGCGCGAACACGCGGGTGCGCTCGGCGAGATGCGAGAGCGACGCGTCGTCGAGGCGGTCGATCGCGCCGCCGAGGACGATCTCGCCAGGATCGAGGCCGACCTGCTGGCAGACGTGCGCGGCGACGAGCTCGCCGTCGCCCGTCAGGATCTTCACGTCGACCCCTTCCTCACGGAGCGCGCCCACGCTCTCGGCGGCGTCGGGCAGCGGCGGATCGACGAACGCGAGCAGCCCCGCGAGCGTGAGATCCGCCTCGTCGTCGCGCCCGTACGCCGGCCTGGCCGGGACGCCGCGGTAGGCGACCGCGAGCACCCGATAGCCCTGCCGGCCGAGCTCATGGAGCGTCGCCTCGCATCGCGCGCGGGCGCCGTCGTCGAGCGGCCGCACCTCGCCGCCCACCTCGTACGCGGTCGCGATCGCGAAGATGCTCTCGGGCGCGCCCTTGGTCACGAGCAGCCGCTCGCCATCGCGCTCCGCCACCACGCTCACGCGGCGCCGCTCGAAGTCGAACGGCAGCTCGTCGAGCTTGTGGAAGCCGTTGATGTCGGGGTGCTCGTGGCGCAGCACCGCCGCGTCGAGCGGGCTCACGGTGGATCGACGGAGCACGGCCGCGTCGACGGGGTTGTCCACGCCGCTCTCGAAGTAGCTGTTCAGGTACGCGAGGAGGAACGGCCTCTCCGCGGACCCGCCGAGCGGGTCCACGTGGACCTCGAGCTCCATCTCGCCTGTGGTGAGCGTCCCGGTCTTGTCGCTGCAGAGGACGTCGATGCTGCCGAAGTTCTGGATGGCCGAGAGGCTCGTGACGATCACCCGCTCGCGCGCGAGCCGCACCGCGCCCTGCGCGAGGGTGACGGTGGTGATCATCGGCAGGAACTCGGGCGTGAGCCCCACGGCCAGGGCCACCGCGAAGAGGAGCGACTCGAGCGGATCGCGCCGGAGCGCCGCGGTGAGCGCGACGACCAGGAGCACGAGGAAGAGCACCAGCCGGAGGATGAAAGCCCCGAACTGCGCCATCCCCCGCTCGAACTCGGTCTGCGGAGGGCGGGTCGCGAGGGCGCGGGCGACGCCGCCGAAGGCGGTGTCGACGCCCGTCGCGAACACGACCGCGGTCGCGGCGCCGCTCACCACGGATGACCCGAGGAACACCGTCTGGGTCATCTCGACCGGGCTCTTCGCCGTCGAGGGTCCAGGGTCGGGGATCTTCTCGGCGGGCAGCGGCTCGCCGGTGAGCGCGGCCTGGTGCACGTGCAGGTCCTTGGCCGTCAGCAGGCGCGCGTCGGCGGGGACCAGGTCGCCCGCGGCGAGCCGGAGGACGTCGCCCGGCACCACCTCGCGCCGCGGGATCTCGCGGAACACCCCGTCCCGTAGCGTGGTCGCGGTGGGCGCGACCTTCGCCCGGAGCCGCTCGGCCGCGCGGTGGGATCGCCGCGTCTGCGCCCACTCGATCGCGACGCTCAGCGCCACGATGACCACGACGACCGCCGCGTTCATCAGATCGCCGAGGGCCGCCGACACCAGGCTGGCGAGCAGGAGGATGCTCACGAGCGGGTTCGCGACGCGGCGCAACCCCTGGACGACGGCCGCCCCGCGCCTCGTGGTGGCCGCGGGCTCGTTGGGCCCGAGCTGCGCGAGCCGCCGCCGCGCCTCCCCGCTCGTCAGCCCGCGCGGTGAGGTCCCGAGCCGCTCGAGCAGATCCGCGAGGGACAGGCCCGAGAGCCCTGGCGCGTTCGCCTCCATGCGCCGACGCCATCCCTCGTCACGTCACCTCCCGGGCGTAGACGAAGCGGGTCAGGTCCTCCACCGGCTCGAGCGGCGCCTCCTCCGCGGCCCTCACGGCCGCCGCGACCTCGGCCGCGACCTCGCCCTCGATCCGGGCGAGCGCGCCGTCGTCGAGGTGCCCCTCGGCGCGCAGCCGCGCGACGAACAGGTCGATGGGGTCGCGCTTCCGCCAGGCGGCCACCTCGCTCCTGTCCCGGTATCGCTCGGCGTCGTACATCGAGTGCGCGCGGAAGCGGTACGTCAGGAGCTCGAGGAAGCGGGGGCCGGCCGCCTCCCTGACGGACGCTGCCGCTCGCCGCGTGGCCTGCTCCACCGCGAGCACATCCATGCCGTCGACCTGCTCGGCCGGCACGTGATGGGCCGCGGGGATGTCGATGAGCCGCGGGTTCGCGGCGTGGCGCGCGAGCGCGGTCCCCATGGCGTACTGGTTGTCCTCGCAGAGGAAGAGCACCGGCAGGCTCCAGAGCGCGGCGAGGTTCAGCGACTCGTGGAACTCCCCCTCGTCGGTCGCGCCGTCGCCGAAGAACACCGCGGTGACCCGCCGCCGGCCGGCGAGCTTGTCCGAGAGCGCGAGCCCCACCGCGATGGGCAGGCCGCCGGCCACGATGGCATAGCCGCCGTAGAAGCGCCGCTCCGCGCAGAACAGGTGCATCGACCCGCCGCGGCCGCGGGCGCAGCCCGTCGCCTTGCCGTACATCTCGGCCATCGCCGCGGCGGGCGAGACCCCGCGCAGCAGCGCATGGCCGTGCTCGCGGTAGGCGGCGACCACGGCGTCGTCGTCCTCGAGCGCCCGCATCGCCCCGACCACGACCGCCTCTTCACCGATGTACAGGTGGAGGAAGCCGCGGATCTTCTGGAGCGTGTACAGCTCGGCGCACCGCTCCTCGAAGCGGCGGATGAGCAGCATCCCCCGGAGGACGGCGAGCGCCTCCGCGGGAGGGATCCCGAGCGGGCTCATGAGGGCTCCCTCGAGCGACGCAGCCTCCTGATCGGCCCGGGCGCCTCGATCCAGCACACCTCCACCATGAGGCGTGGTTCGGGCAACGATCGTACCGGCGCGGGCGTTGCGGCCCGTGACGCCGCTCATGGGTCCTCCCGCTCGGGTGCCGGGTCAGCGTGGAGGGCTCGCGGCCGCGCCGTGCGCGAGCAGCGCCTCCAGCGACCGGCCGTCATGGAGCAGCCGGATCGCCTCGGCCAGGAGCCCCTCCAGCCGGACGAGCTCGATCGGGAGCGCTGGGCACGCGGCGGCGGCGACGCTGTTCGTCACGAAGTAGCGGAGCACCGGGAGGGCGGGGAGCTGGATCACCGCCGGGCCGACGAAGAGGGCGTGGGTCGCGACGACGGCGATGTCCGGCGCGCAGCCCGCCGAGAGCAAGGCGTTCACGGCGGCCTCGATCGTCCCGCCGGTGCTGATCATGTCGTCGACGAGGAGGGGCGACCGCCCCCGGACCTCGCCCGTGATCGCGTGCACGCTGACGTCCTCGCCGCTCAGGCGGGTCTTGTGTACGACGGCGACCGGCAAGCGGAGGAGCCGCGCATGGCGATCCGCGAGCTTCGCGGCGCCCAGGTCCGGCGCCACGATGACGCTGCGTTCGGAGACCCAGGGCCTCGCTGCCTCCAGGAGCAGCGGCGCGGCGCTCAGGTGCTCGAGCGGGACGGAGAAGAACCCTTCGAGCGCGGCGCTGTGGAGGTCGACGGCCACCACGCGCGAGAGGCCCGCTGTCCCGAAGAGATCGGCGACGAGCCGGGCCCCTACCGGCTCCCTCCCCGAGGCGCGGCGGTCGTGGCGGGCATAGCCGAAATACGGCACGACGGCCGTCATGCGCGAAGCCCCTGCGCGGCGACATGCATCCGCGAGGAACAAGAGCTCGAGGATGTGCTCGTCGACCGGTGGGCTCGTCGGCTGGAGGAGATACACGTCCCGCCCTCGCACGGTCTCCCGGATCTGCACGTGAAGCTCGCCGTCCGCGAAGCGGCGCACCAGGGCGTCGCCCAGGCCGACGCCGAGGCGCTCCGCGACGGCCTGCGCGAGAGGAAGGTTGGCGTTGCCCGCGAAGAGGCAGATCTCCATGGCTGCTCCGCTACGCCGCCTGGCGTCCGAGCTCCTCGGCCAGGGTGTCGATGCCTCCGCGGACGGCGGCGATCCGCTGGCGTTCAGCACACCTGTGCGACGAGGCATGATCCCGGCAACGATCGTACCGGCGGAGAGCTGCACGGCGTGCAGGCGACCAGCCGCCCATCGATCCGGCTCGCAGGCGCCACGGCGCACGGGCTCATCCCCAGGCGACCCGCGCGGCGACCCGGCCGAACCGGGTTACATGACCTTGCGGCGATGGACTTCTCGGACCTGACGCCGGCCCCATGGAGCCTGCGCTGGGAGGAAGCCATGACCACCGTGGGGGAGCTCTGCAATCGGCGCGTCGTCACCATCGGCAAGACCGACACCGTGCTGGAGGCCGCGCGCCGCATGCGGGCGCATCACGTCGGCAGCCTGGTCATCGTCGACGAGTCCGCCGGGAGGACCGTGCCCACCGGCATCATCACCGACCGCGACATCGTGGTCGGCGTGGTGGCGATCGCGAGCTCATACCTGGAGTCTCTCCAGGTGGCGGATGTCGCGACCGAGCCGCTGGTCACAGCGCGGGAGCAGGAGAGCCTGCTGGACACCCTCGGGCGGATGCGCGCCGAGGGCATCCGACGCGTGCCGGTGGTGAACGACGAGGGGGTGCTCCAGGGAATCATCGCCTTCGACGATCTCCTCGAGTTCCTCTCGGGCGAGCTCTCCGAGCTGAGCGCGCTGCTCGCGAGGCAGCAGCGGCGGGAAGCGCAGAAGAGGATCTGAGGGCCGGGGCGAGGGGGTCACGGTCGGCACGCGACCGGAGGAGGGGCTTCATGCTGTTTCGAGATCGCGTTGATGCAGGGCGCCGCCTGGCCTTCGCGCTGAGGCGTTACCGCGACGAGGCGCCCGTGGTCCTCGGGCTCCCGCGCGGCGGCGTCCCGGTCGCCTACGAGGTCGCTCGGGCGCTCAAGGCGCCGCTCGACGTCTGGGTGGTGCGCAAGATCGGCGCTCCGGGGTACGAAGAGCTGGGCCTGGGCGCCATCTCGGAGGGGGAGAGGTGTACCTCAACGAGACCTCAACGAGGACGTGCTGGCGGAGCTCGGCGTCCCCCAAGAGGAGGTCGCGGAGATCGTGGACCGCAAGGCCGCCGAGGTCGAGGCCCGCGTGCAGCGCCTATTACCGGGACTTCAGCCAGACCACGGACGACGATGTCGTGGAGCTGCTCGAGCGGGCGCGCGGCGGCGGCGCGGGCGCGGAAGCCGAGGAAGAGCCGGAAGGCCCGCCGGGAGACGAGCTCCCCGTCGCGATCGAGATCGACGACGGCGCGCGCCTGGAAGGCAGCCTGACGATCCCCGCCGGGGCGACGGGCCTGGTCCTGTTCGCCCACGGGAGCGGCAGCAGCCGGCATAGCCCGCGCAACCGGTTCGTCGCCGAGGTGCTCCAGGGCGCCGGGCTCGCCACGCTGCTCTTCGATCTCCTCAACCGGCGAGGAAGAGGCGGCGGATGAGCGGACAGGCCACCTCCGGTTCGACGTCGAGCTCCTCGCAGGGCGGGTCCTGGGCGCGGCCCTGGCCACGCGCGAGCTGCCCGAGACGAGCGCGCTGCGGCTCGGCTACTTCGGCGCGAGCACCGGCGCCGCGGCCGCGCTGATCGCTGCGGCGGAGCGCCCGGATCTCGCGGACGCCGTGGTGTCGCGGGGCGGGCGCCCCGCCCTCGCCGGCGCGTACCTCGAGCAGGTCCGCGCGCCCACGCTGCTCCTCGTCGGGGGCGAGGACATCGAGGTGCTCGCGCTCAACCGGCAGGCGCTCGAGCACCTCCACGGACCGCGACAGCTCGCGATCGTGGAGGGAGCGACGCACCTGTTCGAGGAGCCCGGGACGCTGGAAGAGGTCGCCCGCGCGGCCAGCGCGTGGTTCGTTCGCTACCTTCGCCCCGGGAGCTCAAGGCGACCGCGTAGCTGCGCCCGCCCCCCGCCCGTCTACAGCTTGCATGCGGCCGGATCACAGCGCGCGAAGTGCTCGAGCGCCGCGGCGCTCTCGTGCGCGCCGAGCTCGAGGACCTGCCGATCCTTGCTCCCGTAGCGATACACCGTGATCCCCTTGAGCCCGAGCTCCCACGCCTTCCGGTACGCGGCCGCGACGTCCTCGGCGGTAGCCGCCTCGGGCAGGTTGATCGTCTTCGAGACCGCGTTGTCCACGTACTTCTGGAACGCTGCCTGGATCCGGAGGTGTGCCTCGGGGCTCATCTCCAGCGCCGTCCGGAAGAGCTCCGCGACGGCGAGCGGTATGCCGGCGATCGCGGACAGCGAGCCCCTCGCCGCGAGCTCGGCCGCGAGCGCGTCGGACCAGACGCCGAGCTCGCGCGCGTGCCGCTCGAAAAGAGGGCTCGTCTCCACCAGCGTTTGCCCGCCGAGCACGCCTGTGTGCCGGAACACGAGGCCAAAGAGGGGCTCGATGCCCGCCGAGGTGCCGGCGACGAGGCTGATCGTGCCCGTCGGGGCGATCGAGGTGAGGGTGGCGTTGCGTACTTGTTGGCCGCGCGCCGAAAAGACGCTCTCCTCCCAGGCCGGGAATGGGCCGCGCTCGACGGCGAGCTCCTCCGAGGTCGCGAGCGCGCGCTCGGCGACGAAGCCCATGATCTCCTCGGCCGTGCTCACCGCCGCCGTCGAGTCGTAGGGGATGCTCAGATGGAGCAGCAGCTCGGCGAAGCCCATGACGCCGAGCCCGATCTTGCGGGTCCTCAGGACTGCCGCATCGATCGGCGGCGCAGGCCGGCGTCCCACCTCGATCACGTCGTCGAGGAAGCGCACGGCGAGCCGCGCCGTGCGGGCGAGCTTGCCCCAGTCGATGGCCTTTCCGCCCGCGCCGCGGCGGACCATGTGCCCGAGGTTGAGCGAGCCGAGATTGCACGCCTCGTACGGGAGGAGTGGCACCTCGCCGCACGGGTTCGTCGCCTCGAAGGCGCCGAGCGCGGGCGTCGGGTTGGCGCGGTTCGCCGCATCCAGGAAGAAGAGCCCCGGGTCGCCGCTCCGATGGGCCGCACGTGCGATGCGCTCGAACAGATCGTTCGCCGGGACGATTCGAACGATCTCGCCAGTCCGAGGATGGCGCAGCGGGTGGGGGCGATCCGCGCGGGCGTCCTTCATGAAAGCGTCGGTCATGCCCACCGAGAGGTTGAAATTGGAGAAGCTCTGCCCATCGAGCTTGGCATCGACGAACGCTTCTATGTCCGGGTGGTCGACGCGCAGCACGCCCATGTTCGCCCCGCGGCGCCTCCCTCCCTGCTTGATGCTGTCCGTCGCGCAGTCGAAGATCCTCATGAACGACACGGGGCCGGAGGCCGCTCCCCCGGTGGAGGCGACCAGCGCGTCCTTCGGCCTGAGGCGCGAGAACGAGAAGCCGGTGCCGCCGCCCGACTGCTGGATGAGGGCCATGTGCTTGAGCGCGTCGAAGATCCCGTCGAGGCTGTCCTCGACGGGCAGCACGAAGCAGGCCGAGAGCTGCCCGAGCGAAGTGCCGGCGTTCATCAGCGTCGGAGAGTTCGGCAGGAAGTCGAGCGCAGCCAGCGCGTCGAAGAACGCCTCCTCCCACGGCTCCGGACGGCCGCCGGGGAAGCTGCCCTCCGCTCGCGCGACCGCGCGGGCCACGCGGCGGAACAGGTCCTCGGGCGTCTCGAGGATCTCCCGGTTCGCGCCTCGCTTGAGGTACCGCGCCTCGAGGACCCGCTTCGCGTTGTCGGTGAGCGAAAGCGCCATGTCGTGCTCCGATTCCGGCCGCTGCGCGCTCGCGTCGACGCTTCAGGAGCCCGCGAGCCTGCCGCGCCTTGCGGAGTCAGCTCCAGCGCAGCAGCAGGCCGCCGTCCTCCCCGAGCTCGAGGCTCGTCCCGAACCGCGCGCCCTCTCGGCTCAGCACGTCTCTGAGCCAGAGCGCGTCCTCCGCCGCGGCACGGTGGAGGCGAAATTTCCTCATCCGCAGCGGCACCAGCTCCAGGCGGACGAGCTCCCCGGTCCCCGCGCGCAGCGTCGCAAAGTACATCATGACCAGATCGCTCCGGTAGGCCTCGAACCCGCTGATGCCTTCATAATCATTCACGAAGTCGCCACAGCCGTAGAGGATCAGCCGCCCCGCGTGGACCTCGATCGCCTTCGGATGATGCGAGGAGTGCCCGTGAACCACGTCGACGCCCGCGACGTCGACGAGGGCGTGGGCGAGCGCGATCTGCTCCTCCGGGACCTCGTATCCCCAGTTCGGGCCCCAGTGGATCGAGGCCACGACGATGTCGCCCTCCCGCTTGGCCGCCCGCACGACGTCCAGCACGCGACGGACGTCCGCGGGAGACGACTCCTCCACCCAGTGGATCCCCGGACGGTCCGCCGAGGCGCCCCAGCTCCGCGGGGCGCCGCTGGTCTGCGAGCCCCACGAGAAGATCAGGACCCGCCCCTTGCCTTCGATCTCGATGAGCGCCGGCGCCGCTGCCTCGTCGGCGTCGCGGCCCGCGCCGGCCGTCGCCACATCCGCCGACCGCAGCGCGGCGATCGTGTCGATCAGCCCGGCAGCTCCCCAGTCGAGGATATGGTTGTTGGCCAGCGCGCAGCAGTCGATCTGCGCCGCAGTGAGGCACGGGACGTTCCCTGGGTGCATCCGGTAGTTGATCCCCTTGAGACGCGGCTCGTCGCTGGTCGTGATCGCCGTCTCGAGGTTGACCAGCCGGACGGCAGGCGCCCGCCGGCTCCACGCTTCGAGCGCGGCCCCCCAGACGTACGAGAAGTCGGCGGGACGAGGGATGGGGCCGCCCGCGCGCTCGGCGAGCTCGATGTAGCCCCTCGCGTCCTCCACGGCCAGCTCGTACAGCACCGGATCGCTGGGGCACGGCAGGATCTGATCGATCCCGCGGCCGGTCATCACGTCACCGCAGAGGAAGACGGTGACAGCATCTGCAGTCGATGTGCCCTGCGTCCGCTCCCTCGCCGCATCTTGCAACATGGTGATTGCCCCATCAGCGCCGCCAGAAGGATCAGGACCGCCACCGCCCCGAGGCCCACCCAGTCCGCGCTTGTCATCGCCAGCTTGCTCCGGATCGCGAGCGCCGCGCCGCCGCCGACGTTTCTTGGCGGCGGCGCGGCGTATCCGCAACTCGAGCGAGACGGAGCCGGCGGACGCGCGCTCTGGGAGCGACCAGCGTGGCTCGGCGCAAAGGGAGCGTCCGGGCGCGGGCGGCGCGGCTCATCGCGGGATCCGCTGGTCCGCGAGTTGCACCGAGCGCGGAGCGAGATGCCGTTACCCAGGATCAGCGCCGCCGAGCTCATGACCGAGAACCCCCGGACCGTGCGGGTCGACGACCCCGTGGGCGAGGCGGTGGACGTGCTGCAGACGACGGACTTCCGCCACCTGCCGGTCGTCGACGAGCAGGGTGAGCTGGTCGGGATGCTCAGCGATCGCGACCTGCGCGCGCTCCAGCTGCCCTACTCGGAGGACGCCGCGGTGGTCGACGCAGCGCTACAGAAGGCCCGCGTGCCGGTGTCCACGATGATGAGCAGCAATGTCGTGAGCGTCGGTCCCGACGCGGACGTGACCGAGCTCATGGAGCTCATGCTCGAGAACAAGATCGGCGCGCTCCCGGTCGTCGACGGAGAGGGGGCGCTGCTCGGGATCGTCAGCTATGTGGACATCTTTCGCGGGATCCTCGAGGAGGCGTGACCCGCCGTCGCCTTCGCGCGCGCAGCCCCTCGTACAGCCGCTCCTCTTCCGCTTCCGCCGACAGCCGCTCAGGGAGCAGAGGCTGTGCGTTGCAGGACCGCGAGGTACTCGAGGATCCGTTCCTTGACCTTCTGGAGATCGTAATGGTCCTCGTCCGGGATCTGAAGCGCTGCTGGAGCGCGTCGCGCACCTTTCCACAAGCCGCACCTGGGTGCCGACCGAGAGCCGGTTGAACCCGTGGCCGTGGACGCAATGGCTGTGGAAGTACACCTCGATCAGATTGCCGGCCGACGGGACGAGGCGACACGCCTCCTCCGCGCGGAGGCCACGTCCGGGGAGACCTCGATCGCATTGCTCACGTCGTTCACACCGAAGACGTACCAGGCGTCGTGCTCGGCGATCCTGCGTTGCTCCTCGCTCGCCACGAGGCCTCGCAGCGTGACGTGCGAGCGCCCTGTGCTGACCCCGATCTCCGACGCGTCGAGGAGCGGATCCTTCTCGAGGACGATGCGCACCGCGTCGGAGATCTCGTCGTCGTTGTCCTCCTCCGGGGCGTCGACCTCGAGCGCGTTCACGACGTCGCGGGTCCCCGGCGCCCACCAGCAGAGCACGCCGGCCAGGCGCTTGTGCGAGAGGCTGGGCACGGCCCCTTCGAGCCTCACGATTCCCTCGTCGACGGCGACCTCGAGCGCGCCGCGCGGCCGCGGCGGCTCGCGAAACACGTCGAGCGCGCCCCCGCGGCGCACCTGGACGGTGCACTCGTCGAACGTCGGCTCCGAGAGCAGGACATCCCGGATATGATCGAGGACCTCGGCGTCGCTCATGCCGACGCTCGGCTCGACGCGGAGCCGGTCGGCGACCCAGCGCACCTCGGGGAGCGCCGCGCCGCGCTCGAGCGCCCGCTTCTTCGCCGCAATATCCGGGAGCTCGCCCTCCATCGTGAGCACGCCGTCCAGATACTCCAGTCGGACCGGATATCGATGGAGGTCGAACCCGAGCCGGCCCAGCGCGGCGTGGGCCCTGCTCGTGACCGATTCTGCGCCATCCATGCTTCGCGCCATGGTGCCGAGCCGCGGCGATGTACAGGCCACGCGGCGGCCAAAGCCGCCCGCTGCGCGGCGGTCGCCGCCGCCCACCGCGCTCGCGCCCACCGCGCCGGGGCCTTCCGCGAGGCGCTCGCGTGGTTATCATGCATTGCGGCGTAGAGCGTCGGACGAGAGAGCGCCCGCGCATGCTCCGCCGCAATCTCCCTTCACCACGCTGCGCGCGACGCTGCGCATGCGCGCAAACTACCCACGATGAGACAGACCATTTCCATTGTCGACACCAACAACAGCCCTATCCGACCTGTCCGACTCCGACCTGTCCGACCTGAAGAGTCCAGCGAGTCGCGCATCCCCGCCGCGCCGCGCCCGCGAGGGCCCCTGAGCGTGGCCCGGCCGCGCCGCAACGTGGCGCCCGGGCGCGAGGGCGCGAGCCTCTATCTCGCCGGCTTCGTCAGGCGTCCCGCCCTGACGCGCGAGGAAGAGATCGCGCTCGCCCGCCGCATCGAGGAGGGGGAGGCGGCCATCGTGCGCGCGCTGGTGGGCTCGCCCGTCGCGCTCCGCGAGCTCGCCACGATCGGCGAGGAGCTCGCAGCGCACAAGCGTCGTGCGCGCAGCGTCCTCCGCGCCGCCGACGAGGAGGAGGAGGACGTCGCCGGCGAGCCGATCGAGGCCTGGCTCGTCGCGCTGCTCGAGCGCGCCGGCACGCTCGCCGGGGCGCTCGAGGCCGGCCGAGCGCGGCGGCGTGATCGCGACGCGCTCGCCTCCGGGCTCGAGCGCGCCCGGCTGCACCGCCGCGTCCTCGACCGAGTCGTCGACGCGCTCCGGGCAGCCCCGGCGAGCGACGGGGCCGCGCGCGCCCTCCTCCAGGCGATCGAGGACGGCCGGCGGACGGCCGATCTCGCCAGGGCCGAGCTGGTCGCGTCGTGCCTGCCGCTCGTCGTCAGGTACGCGACCAGGTACCCGCACCCGGGCCTGTCGCTCCACGACCTCATCCAGGAGGGCAACATCGGCCTGCTTCGCGCGGCCGACAAGTTCGACTTCCGCCGCGGCGTCCGGTTCCGCACCTACGCCGCGTGGTGGATCAAGCAGCAGCTGGCGCGCGCGATCTCCGATCAGGCGCAGACCATCCGCGTACCGGTGCACATGGTGGAGAGCCGCCGGAAGCTCCTCCGCGAGCGGCGCGCGCTCGCCCAGGAGCACGGACGCGAGCCCGACGGCGATGAGCTGCTCGAGCGGACCGGCTTCTCCCAGGCGAAGGTCGAGCTCGCCCTCGGGCTCGCGCCCGCGCCGATCAGCCTCGACGCCCCCGTCGGTGAGGACCGCGCGGCGTGCGTCGGCGACTTCGTCCCCGACCCGAGCGCGCCGGCGCCCGACGAGCAGGTCGCCGAGGGCCGGATGCGCGCGCAGACGAAGCGGCTACTCGACGAGCTCACGCCGCGCGAGCAGGACGTGCTCCGGCGCCGCTTCGGGCTCGACGGCGCGCCCGAGCGCACCCTCGCGGAGATCGGCGCGTCGATGTCGCTGTCGCGCGAGCGCATCCGCCAGATCGAGGCGATCGCGCTGCGCAAGCTCAAGGCCCGATCGAGGCAGATGCAGCTCGACAGCTACCTCGTCCAGTGAGGCTCGGGGCGCACGGCCCCTCTCGCGGAGGGCGGGTCGAGGGCGGCCGCCTCCGTGCCATGGCTCTTGCTAGTCATGCCGGTGCTCGTCGGCACGTCGGGGTGGCAGTACCCCCACTGGCGAGGACGCTTCTACCCCGAGCGCCTGAGCGCCTCGCGCTGGCTCGAGCACTACGCCCAGCGCTTCCAGGCCGTCGAGGTGAACTCCGCGTTCTACCGGCTCCCCGAGGCCTCGACGTGCGAAGACTGGGCCGCCCGCACGCCCGAGGACTTCGTGATGGCGGTCAAGATGAGCCGCTTCCTCACGCACATGCGTCGCCTCCGCGAGCCGGCCGAGCCGGTGGCGCGGCTCCTCGATCGCGTGCGGCACCTGGGCAGCAAGCTCGGTCCGGTGCTGCTGCAGCTCCCGCCCCGGATGAAGGCCGACGCGGGTCGGCTCGCGGCCGCCCTCGACTGCTTCCCGCGGTGCGTCCGCGTGGCCGTCGAGCCCCGAGACGCCTCGTGGTTCACCGAGGAGATAGCGGAGCTGCTCTCCGCGCACGACGCTGCGCTGTGCATCGCCGACAGCCCCTGGTTCAAGACGCCCTTCCGCCGCACGGCGACGTGGGCTTACCTGAGGTTCCACGCGGGGCGCGCCGCGCCGAGCCCGTGCTACGGCGGGGCCGCGCTCCGCGCCGCGGCCGAGCGGCTGGCCGCCGCGTGGGGCCCGGGAGCAGACGCCTACGTCTTCTTCAACAACGACGGCGCCGGGTGCGCCGTGCGCGACGCCATCGTGTTCGCGCGTGCGGCGGAGCGAGCTGGGCTATCGACGACCAGGGTGCCCCCGCGGCGCGAGGTGCGGGTGGGGTGAGGCTCCCGTGGCGGGCGTCCTCAGCGCGGAGCGAATCGAAGGGATCCTCGAGCGCAGCGCCTTCGGTCGGCTGGGCTGCCACGCGGAAGGACGAACGTACGTCGTGCCGATGAGCTACGCGTCCGAGACGTCCTCTCGAGGGCTCTCCGTGGACCAGGAGGCCGCCGGCCAAGCCCAGCTCTTGCAACGCTCGAGGACGATGGCTCCTCTCGGATCGCGCCCCGGCATCCGAGGGGGCGGCACCTCCCGGAACGCCCTGCGGATCATGGCGGTTTGACCGGCTCGAGGCCGGGCGCGGCGAGATCGCCTCCGTGCGATGTTGGCTAGGAGATCGGCGTGAAGACAGAGAACCTGCAAAGGTGGCTTCAGCAGGACACGGAGCGCGCCAAGGAGCTCCTGTTGAAGAACGTGTCGCCTCCGGGATCCATCCCCGGGGCCATCGTGGCTTCTCCATCTCGATCGAACCCAGATTACTATTTCCATTGGGTTCGGGACTCTGGCATCGCGGTAAAGGCCATCCTCTCACTGTACCAGTCGGCGACGCAGCCCGCGGCTCGACAACAGTGTTTCAACCAGCTCATGGATTTCGTGGATTTTTCCAGGCACATTCAGCGGACTGCCACGCACAGCCCCGCCGGGCTGGGCGAGCCGAAATTCACGATAGACGGAGAGCCCTACTCGGGGCCATGGGGACGTCCTCAGCACGACGGACCTGCCATTCGAGCCATCGAGCTCACTCGTCTGGCCTTCGTCCTCCTGAACGAGGGCAAACGGGAGCTGGTGCGTGAAAAGCTCTAGGATGCGAAGCTGCCGACCGACTCGGTGATCAAGACGGACCTGGAATACATCTCGCATCACTGGCGCGAGCCCTGCTTCGATCTCTGGGAAGAGGTGTGGGGATACCATTTCTTCACGCGGCTCCTGGTGCGGACGGCGCTCGTCGAGGGAGCCGCGCTCGCGACGAGGCTCGAGGACGCCGGGGCGGCCCGCTGGTATCTCGAGCAGTCGCGGGCGCTGGGCGATGAGTTGCTCTTGCATTGGGATCCCGGGCGCAATCACCTCGTCGCGACCCTCGATCAGGACGGGCGGCCGAGCCCTCGGAGCGGCCTGGACAGCTCGGTCGTCATCGCGACGCTGGGCGGATATGCCACGGAAGAAGATCTCCACCGCGAAGGGATCTGTCCTTATCCAGTGGACCAGGAGCAGGTGCTCGCGACGGCCGCGGCGCTGGAGCGCACCTTCGAGGCCATGTACCCGATCAACGATCCGTCGAAGCGCATCTCGGGGATCGCCATCGGCCGCTACCCGGAAGACGGCTACGACGGATATCGCGCGGATTCGCTCGGCAACCCGTGGCCGAGCCTCACGATCGGCTTCGCGGCGTATTACTACAAGCTGGTCGAACGCTACCTGAGGCTGGAGAGGGCCGTCGTCACCTCCACGAACCTGCCGTTCTTCCAGAGGCTGCCGCTGGAAGACGCGCGCTTCCGCCCAGGCGAGGAGCTCCTCCTCGGCGATCCGCGCTTCGACGAGGTCGTCGACGCGCTCCGGCGCAAAGGGGATGCGTTCCTGGGTCGCGTGCATCGCCACATCAACCCCGGAGGCGCGCTGTCCGAGCAAATGAACCGGTTCACCGGTCATCAACAAGGGGCTCCCGATCTGAGCATGAATTATGCCGCTTATGTGCTCGCGGCTGGGATGAGCGGGCATCTGCCGGTCAGCTCGCGCGAGCGGTACTGTCGAGCCTCGCCGCGCGCTCGCGCTGCGCCGCCTCGGTAGCGTCCGCGCGCGCCGCGCTGCGGAACGCCGCGGCTCCCCCGCCCCGCGGGCGCCCACCACTGCGATCGCCCGACACCCTCTTCGACCACTTCCTCGACCCGGATCGAGAGTACTCGTGCGCATACTTCGCCGACATCTGTTCGAGGCCACGCGCTCGCCGGGCGCCCGGCGAGCGCGCGCGGCGTAGGGAAGCACTCGTCCAGCCGATGACAGCGAGGCGTCGCGTCACCAGGTTCCCTCTCGATTCCGGGCACTGTTCCGGGCACTGGGAACCTGGTGCACGGGTCGAAGAGAGCAGCGATGAGCGCCAAGCGAGCGAGCGGACGAGAGGCGCCGGGCGGCGGGCCGACCAAGCCGCGCGGGCCGGGCAAGGGCGCGCAGCCGCGCGAGCCGCGCGAGCCGCGCGAGCCGCGCGAGCCGACCGAGCCGACCGAGCCGACCGAGCCGACCGAGCGGAAGGGCGGCACCCCCGACGACGCCGCGGGCAGCGGGCAGGAGGAGGCGCGGGCGGGCGAGGCAGGGGACGAGGGCCTCTCCCCGGACGCGCTCGAAGAGCCGCGGGAAGCAGAGGAAGCAGAGGAAGAGGAGCACGGCGAGCCTCTGGACCGGGGCCACGTGTGCGAGGACAAGGGGCTGGATCGGTAAGGGCGCACGCCCAGCAGCGCCGGCACACCTCGCGCGCGTGGTGGGCCTGTCCTCGGGCCTGCCCGCTCCCGAGCCGCCTAAGCGCTGGCCGCGCCGCCGGCCGGGTACGACCCCCGGGCGGCGGTCGCCGCGCGCCTGCGCCGGCCGATGAGCTCCAGGAACTCCGCGCGAGGCGCGGTGTTCGCGATGTCCGCCGCGGCGCACCAGCCCCGCCGCGCCTGATCGATCCCGTGCCGCATGAAGCCGAGCTCCGCCACGGCGTGCGCGTCGGTGGCGACGACGAGCTTCGCGCCGGCCTCTCGCGCGAGGCGGATGTGAACGTCGCAGAGGTCGAGGCGCTCGGGCTGAGCGTTGATCTCGAGCAGCACGCCGAGCTCGCGCGCGGCGCGCGCGATCCGCGGCATGTCGAGCGCGTACGGCTCGCGCTTGCCGAGGAGGCGCCCGGTCGGGTGGCCGAGCGCCGTGACGAACGGGCTCTCGAGCGCGCGGAGGATACGGCGCGTCATGTCGGGCTCCGCCATCGTGAGCTTCGAGTGCACGCTGGCGACGACGTAATCGAGCGCCGCCAGCGTCGCGTCGTCGAGGTCGAGCGCGCCGTCCTCGAGGATGTCGACCTCGGCCCCGTGCAGGATCGAGATCCCGCCGATCGTCCGGCGGAGCCTGTCGATGGCCCTCGCCTGCCTGCGGAACCCCGAGGCGTCGAGCCCGCCCGCCACGCGGACCGCCTGCGTGTGGTCGGTGATGGCCACGTAGTCGTACCCGCGGGCCGCGCACGCCCTGACCATCGCTTCGAGCTCGTCGCGCCCGTCGGTGTACGTCGTGTGCACGTGGAGGTCGCCTCGGACTGCGCCGACCTCGACGAGCTCGGGGAGCCGCCGCTCGCGCGCGGCCTCGATCTCGCCCGCGTCCTCGCGCAGCTCGGGCGGGATCCAGGGCAATCCGACCGCGTGGAAGACATCCGCCTCCGCCCGCCCCGCGATCCGCCGGTCGCCCCGGAAGACCCCGTATTCGTTGATCTTCAGCCCGCGGCTCACGCCCAGCGTGCGGACGGCGATGTTGTGGGCCTTCGAGCCCGTGAAGTAGTGGAGGGCCGCGCCGTAGCACTCCGGCGGCACGACGCGGAGGTCGATCTGGAGCCCGGACCGCAGGACGACCGAGCACTTCGTCGCGCCATGGGCGAGCACCTGCTTGATCTCCGGATACGCCATCAGGCGCGACGCGACGGGCTCGCCCTGCCTCGCGGACACGAGGACGTCGGCGTCGCCCACCGTCTCCTTGCGGCGCCGGAGGCTGCCAGCCACCTCGACCGCGAGGGCCTCGCGCGCCGCCCGGAGGTGCCTGAGCAGCGGCTCGACCTGCGCCTCGGCGTCCGCGAGCCGCACGCGCCCGGCGGTCGCCCGCCGCTTCACGCAGCCGTCGAGGATCGTCGCGGCGAGCTTCTCGCCGAAGCCGCGCACGCCGAGGAGGTGACCCGACCGCGCGGCCTGCTCGAGCGCGTCGACCGTCTCGATGCCGAGCCTGTCGTACAAAAGGCGCGCGCGCTTCGGCCCGAGCGACGGGATCCGCATCATCTCGACGAGGCTCTCGGGGGTCCTCGCCGTCAGCTCCTTCAGCAGCGAAAGCTCGCCGGTCTCGAGGAGCTCGACGATCTTGCCCGCGAGATCCTTGCCGATGCCGGGCAGCTCGGTGAGCGCGCCCGCGCCCTCGCGCTCCACGAGCGCCGCCACGGGCTCGCCGCGCGCCGCGAGCGTGCGCGCCGCGGTGCGGTAGGCCCGCACGCGGAACGGGCTCTCGTCCTGGATCTCGAGCAGATCCGCCACTTCCTCGAAGATGCGAGCGATGTCGACGTTTTCCATGCGCCCCCTTCACGCCTGGACCAGCTTCCGGAGCTCGTCCTCCGTCAGCACGGCGATGCCGAGCGCCTCCGCCCTCTGGAGCTTCTCGCCGGGGCTCTCGCCGACCACGACGTAGTCGGTCGACGCGCCGACGCTGCCTGACGCGCGCCCGCCGGCGCGACGGACGAGCTCCTCGGCCTGGGGGCGCGTCATCGACGAGAGCGCGCCGGTGAACACCACCGTCTTTCCGGCGAGCGGGCCGTCGGCGGCGGGCGCGGCGCGCGCGCGGCGGCGCCGGTGCGCCGGGCGGACCCCGCGCTCGAGGCAGCGCGCGATGATCGCCCGGTTCCGAGGCTGCCCCAGGAAGCCGGCGACGCCGGCCGCGACGTTCGGTCCGACGCCCTCGACCCGCTGGAGCGCGCGCTCGTCGGCCGCCATCACCGCCTCGAGCGACCCGAAATGGTCGGCGAGATCCTGCGCCGTGCGCTCGCCGACGCCGGGCATGCCGAGCGCGTGCAGGAAGCGCCAGAGCTCGGTCTGCTTCGCGCGCTCGACGGCGCGCACCAGGTTCTGCGCGGATCGGGCCCCGAAGCGCTGGAGCCGGAGCAGATCCTGCTCCTTGACCGCGAACAGGTCGGCGACGCTCTCGACGAGCCCGCCCTCGACCAGGGCCGCCACGGTCTCCCGCCCGAGGCCCCGGATGTCGAGCGCGCTGCGCGAGGCGAAGTGGCGGATCGACCGCTCCCGCTGGGCGCGGCAGGCCAGGCCGGCCGGGCACCGGTCGAACGGCCCCTCCTGCACCACGGCCGCGCCGCACGCGGGGCACCGCGCCGGCATCGCGAACGGCGGGCCCCGCCGCTCCCCCGCGCGGGGGATGCGCTCGACGACCTCGGGGATGACGTCTCCGGCGCGGACCACGCGCACGGTATCGCCGACCCGCAGGTCCTTGCGCCGGAGCTCCTCGCGGTTGTGGAGCGTCGCGCGCGCCACGGTCACGCCGCCGATCGAGATCGGCGTGAGCACCGCGACCGGCGTGAGCACGCCGGTGCGGCCGACCTGGACCACGATGTCCTCGATGGTCGTCGCCTCGCGCCGCGGCGCGAACTTGAACGCGAGCGCCCAGCGCGGGTGGCGCGCGGTCGCGCCGAGGCGCTCGCGCGCGAGGAGGTCGTCCAGCTTGACGACGATGCCGTCCATCTCGGCGCCGAGCGCGTCGCGGCGCCGCTCCATCTCGCGGTGGTACCGGAGGATCTCCTCGGCGCTCTCGACCCGGCGGTTGTGAGGGCTGACGCGGAGGCCCCACCCGCGGAGCGCCTCGAGCAGCTCCCAGTGGGTCGTGAGCGCCGGGCCGCCCGCCATGGCCAGCACCTCGTAGAAGACGATCTCGAGCGGGCGCCCCGCGGTGATGCGCGGATCGAGCTGTCGGAGCGACCCCGCGGCGGCGTTGCGCGCGTTCGCGAACAGCGGCTTTCCCTCGCTCGCCAGCTGCCCGTTGAGGCGGCGGAAGGCGGCGGTGGCCATGAGCACCTCGCCCCGCACGGACAGCCGCTCCGGAGGGGGCAGGCCGCCGTCCACGAGCCGCAGGGGCACGGAGCGGATCGTCTTCACGTTGGCGGTGACGTCCTCGCCGCGCTCGCCGTCCCCGCGCGTCCCGGCGCGGGCGAGCGCGCCGCGCTGGTACACCACCTCGATCGACGCGCCATCGAGCTTGGGCTCTGCCACGAGCGCGAGCCGGCCCTGGCCGAGCGTCTGACGAAGTCGATCGACGAACCGCCGCACGTCCTCCTCGTGGATCACCGAGTCGAGGCTGAGCATCGGCGCGAGGTGGCGGACCTCGGGGAACGCCGGCAGCGGGGCCCCGGCCACGCGCTGCGTCGGCGAATCCGGGGTCACGAGGTCCGGATACAGCCCTTCCAGCCGCTTCAGCTCGTCGAGCCGGCGATCGTACTCGGCGTCCGAGAGGACCGGGCGATCGAGCACATAATAGAGGTGGTCGTGAGCCCGGATCTCGCGGCGTAGCGCCTCGATCCGGCGGCGCGCGTCGTCGCGCGCGAAGGGCGCCACCCCTGCCGGCGCTGCCGCGCTCATGCGTGAGATCCCTGCCAGTCGGCGGCGCGCACGATCACCAACCCTCCCCGCCGCGCCGTTGAAGCAGGTGATGTGCCACGAGGCTGGGCTGCCGCGCGGGAACGCGGCCGAGGCGAAGGAGGCGAGGTCAAGGAGGCCGCCTGTGCGCCCGGCGCGCGGTACGGAGCGTGCTCCGCACCGTCCCAGCGAGGGATCGATGCTCGTTGGAGACGTCATGACGAGAGGGGTGGAGACGGCATCTACGGGGGCGACGCTCCAGGCGACGGCGCTCCAGATGCGAGAGGCGGGCGTGGGCATGCTGCCAGTCCTCGAGAACGAGCGCCCGATCGGGGTCATCCGACCGCGGCATTCCGCTGCCTGAGGGGGCGTGCTGCTCGTGAGCCAGGGGGGGAGGAAAGGTATGGCCGAGTTCCAGATCGAGCTCAGTGAGCGCGAAGCGAGAGACATGAGGACCGCCCTGTCGATCCGGCTCGTGGGGATGCGAGAAGAGCTGGTCCACACCGACGATCGAGAATACCGGGCGGACCTGAAGGCGGCGATCGAGCGGCTCGAAGCGGTGCTCTGGCGCCTCGAAGCGATGTTGGCCGGGCCGAAGCCGACGACGTAGGCCCCAGGGGCCCGCCGCGCCGGGGCCTTACGCGACGCGATCACGTGCTTGTCATGGAAGGCGCGGACGCCGCCGGTCGCCTGCGAGACCACGGCGGCGGTCGCGTCGGTCGCCGCCGTGACGAGCGCTGGGGGCTCATGGCGCGGTTCATTCGAGCGGGGGCGCGGCCGCCCGTTCCTTCGCCGGCTCGGGGATCTCGGTCATCGTCGCCTCCGTCAAGAGCAGCACGCTCGCCACCGACACGGCGTTCTCGAGCGCGACGCGCACCACCTTGGTCGGGTCGATGATGCCCGACTCGACGAGATCGACGTACGCGCCGCGCGCCGCGTCGAACCCGAGATTCCCGCTGCCGGTGCGCATCCGCTCGATCACGACGCCGGCGTCGACGCCGGAGTTCTCCGCGATCTGCCGCGTCGGGGCCTCGAGCGCGCGGCGCAGGATGCGCACGCCGGTGCGCTCGTCGCCGTCGCACCGCTGCTCCTCGTGCTCCACCGCGACGCTCGCGCGCAGGAGCGCGAGCCCCGCGCCCGGCACGATGCCCTCGGCCACGGCCGCCTTGGTCGCGTTGATCGCGTCCTCGAACGCCTCTTTTCGGGACTTCATCTCGGTTTCGGACGGCGCCCCGACCCGGACGACCGCCACGCCGCCGACGAGCTTCGCCAGGCGCTCCTGCAGCTTCTCGCGATCGTAGTCGCTCTTCGCCTCCTTCATCTGTCGCCGGAGCAGCTCGCACCTCGCCTGGATGGCGGGCGGGTCGCCAGCGCCGCCGATGATCGTCGTGTCTTCCTGCTTCACGACGGCCCGCGCCGCCCGACCGAGCTGGCCCGGCGTCACGTGCTCCAGACGCAGCCCTGTCTCCTCGGCGATCACCTGTCCTCCGGTCAGGATCGCGATGTCCTCGAGCATCGCCTTGCGCCGGTCCCCGAAGCCGGGCGCCTTGACCGCGACGCAAGCGAGCGTCCCGCGCAGCTTGTTGACGACGAGCGTGGCCAGCGCGTCGCCCTCGACCTCCTCCGCGATGAGCAGGAAGCTCCGCCCCTCTTTGGCGACGTGCTCGAGCAGGGGGAGCAGGTCTTTCATGACGCCGATCCGCTTCTCGTGGATCAGGATGAGCGGCTCCTCGAGCACGCACTCCATGCGCTCCGGGTCGGTCACGAAGTAGGGCGAGAGATACCCGCGGTCGAACTGCATGCCTTGCACGACCTCGACCGCCGTCTCGGTCCCCTTCGCCTCCTCGACGCTGATGACGCCCTCTCCGCCGACCTTCTCCACCGCGTCGCCGACGAGCTCGCCGATGACCGCGTCGTTGTGCGCCGCGACCGTGGCGACCTGGACCTTCTCCTTTCGGCTCTGCACAGGGCGGGAGAGCGACCGCACCGCACGGGCGGCCGCCTCGAGGCCCCGCTCGATGCCGCGCTTGAGATCGATCGCGCTCGCGCCCGCGGCGATGTTGCGGAGCCCCTCCGCGAAGATCGCGTGCGCCAGCAGGGTGGAGGTCGTCGTCCCGTCGCCGACCGCGTCGCCCGTGCGCTCGGCCGCCTCGCGGATGATCTGCACCCCGACGTCCTCTTCAGGGTCCTTGAGGCTCATCTCCTTGGCGATCGAGACGCCGTCGTTGCACACGGTGGGGCGTCCCCAGGCGCGCCCGATGAGCACGCTCTTCGACTTCGGGCCGAGGGTCACGCGGACGGCGTCGGCGAGCGCCGTGGCGCCGCGCAGGACCTTCTCCCGGGCAGCGGCGTGGAAGAGGAGTTGCTTGTGGGTCATCGCGGAAGACCTCCTGGACGAGCGCGGCCGCGCTCCTGTGGCCGCCCTCGCCGACACCCACTGATGCAACCCCAGGGCCTGCTCTCTCGGGTGTCGTTCGCGCGCTCCGGCCGCGGTCTCCCGGAACCGGAGCCCGGAACCGGAGATCGACGGCTCGCCCGGCCGCGCGGCGCCGCAGCCGTGATTCCGGTTCGGACCCGCGACGAACGCACGGGCCCACCCTCGGACACCGCGCGCCGCGACCCGGCCGAGCGGGTACACCCCCCGCGAGCACGGATCCTGCAACTCCCACCCTCGGCAACCACCGCGCGCGCCGATCGTCCAGCATGAGCCGGGCTCAAGCGCTCGAGCGAGGGTCCTCCGGGCGCGCGAAGCGATGCGCGTTGCAGGAGTTCAGGAAAGGTCGTCTGGAGTTCGAAGGAGGTCACCATGACGCTGCTGTCACGTTGGCGAGAGCCTCGTAGGATCGCATCGATGATGCGCGCGCTCGACCCGGAGCGCATGATGCGCGAGATGTTCCAGTGGGATCCGTTCGCGGAGATGGAGCCAGTCACCCGGCTCCGCCAGCCGGAGGCCTGGTTCTCACCGGAC
Organism: Sorangium sp. So ce834; assembly: GCF_051521425.1. Taxonomy (NCBI): domain Bacteria; kingdom Pseudomonadati; phylum Myxococcota; order Polyangiales; family Polyangiaceae; genus Sorangium; species Sorangium sp. So ce834. Next base: position 12,428,070 of record NZ_CP150351.1, on the reverse strand, counting down.
ATCGAGCTCCGAGAGACGAAGGATCGCTTCGTGTTCCGGGCCGACCTGCCGGGCGTGAAGGAGAGTGACGTCGATGTCTCCATCAGCGGGCGCCAGCTGTCGATCAGCGGCAAGCGCGACGAGGAGCGCGAGGAGCGAGAAGGCGAGCGCGTCTATGCGTACGAGCGTGAATACGGCAGCTTCTGCCGCTCGTTCACGCTGCCCGAGAGCGCCGATCTCGACAACATCCAGGCCGAGCTGAAGAACGGTGTGCTCGAGATCATCGTCCCCAAGGCAGCCGGGGTCCAGCCGAAGCAGATCCCGCTCCGCGGCAAGGAGCCGAGCGCCGAGGGGTCGACCGAGGCGAAGAAGATCGAGGCGAAGAAGGCCGCCTGAAGCGCCGCCCAGCGACCGCGCGACGGCCGCCGGCGCCCGAGCTCTCCGGGCCGACCGCGCCGGGACAAGGCAGCAGCGTCGGGGAGCCCGGCGGAGGACCCGAGGGCCGGTGTCAGGGCGAGGGACGTCACCCGGCGACCGGAGGAGGGGCTCATGCTGTTTCGAGATCGCGTTGATGCAGGGCGCCGCCTGGCCTTCGCGCTGCGGCGCTACCGCGAGGAGGCGCCCGTCGTCCTCGGGCTCCCGCGCGGCGGGGTCCCGGTCGCCCACGAGGTCGCGCGGGCGCTCAAGGCGCCGCTCGACGTCTGGGTGGTGCGCAAGATCGGCTTCCCGGGGCACGAAGAGCTGGGCCTGGGCGCCGTCTCGGAGGGCGGAGAGGTCTACCTCAACGACGAGGTGCTGGCGGAGCTCGGCGCCCCCCCGGAGGAGGTCGCGGAGCTCGTGGACCGCAAGGCCGCCGAGGTCGAGGCGCGCGTCCAGCGCTTCCGGCGCGGCCGGCCGCCGCCCGACCTGGCGGGGCGCACCGTCATCGTCGTCGACGACGGCATCGCGACCGGCGGGACCGTGCGCGCCGCGCTCCGCGCCGTCCGGCGGCGCGGGCCGAGGCGCCTCGTCCTCGCGGTCCCGGTCGCGTCCGCGAGGACGCTCGACTCCCTGCGCCCCGAGGTCGACGAGGTGGTCTGTCTCGACGCGGATCCGCGCCTGTTCGCGATCGGCGCCTATTACCAGGACTTCAGCCAGACCACGGACGACGACGTCATCGCGCTGCTCGAGCGGGCGCACGGCGGCGGCTCGGGCAAGGACGAGGAGGAAGCGCCGGCGGAGCTTGCCGGGGAGGAGCTCCCCGTCGAGATCGCGCTCGACGACGGCGCGCGCCTGGAAGGCGACCTGGTGATCCCCGCCGGGGCGACGGGCCTGGTCCTGTTCGCCCACGGGAGCGGCAGCAGCCGGCACAGCCCGCGCAACCGGTTCGTCGCCGAGGTGCTCCAGGGCGCAGGGCTCGCCACGCTGCTCCTCGATCTCCTCACCAAGGAGGAAGAGGCGGTGGATGAACGGACAGGCCACCTCCGGTTCGACGTCGAGCTGCTCGCACGGCGGGTCGTGAGCGCGGCCCTGGCCATGCGCGAGCTGCCCCCGACGAGCGCGCTGCGGCTCGGCTACTTCGGCGCGAGCACCGGCGCCGCCGCGGCGCTGATCGCCGCGGCGAGGCGCCCGGACCTCGCGGGCGCCGTGGTGTCGCGGGGCGGGCGCCCCGACCTCGCCGGCTCGTACCTCAAGGAGGTGCACGCGCCCACGTTGCTCCTCGTCGGGAGCGAGGACACCGAGGTGCTCGCGCTCAACTGGGAGGCGCTGGAGCTCCTGCGCGGACCGCGGCAGCTCGCGATCGTGGAAGGGGCCACGCACCTGTTCGAGGAGCCGGGGACGCTGGAAGAGGTCGCCCGCGCGGCGAGCGCGTGGTTCGTACGATACCTTTCGCCCCGGGCGCTCGAGGCGACCGCGTAGCGGAGACAACCGCGTGGATCGAGGCTCATGGTCGCCCGTGGCGCTCGAGCCGACGAGGCCCGGACGGGCGAGGAGCTCGAGGAGATGTGATGTGCGCCGGCGACGTGCAGGCTATCACCACAAGCGCATCTCGCGGGGCACCCACTTCCCGAACGCGTCGAGGCCCGTGTGCTTCACGTAGGCCACATAGCCGAACAGCGCGAACAGCGCCGCCGAAGCCGCGAGCAGCGCGCCTGCTGCGCGCCTCGCCGGCGCGGACCTGTCCATCGCCGGAGCGATCAGCAGTCCGAGGCCGCTCGCGCCGTACATCGCCGCGGCGAGCGCCGGGTTTTGCGTCATCCCGTGGCGCGCGATGGCCAGCGCGAGCACCAGGTTGGTGATGCCCCCGAGGGCCCCGACCAGGAGCAGGGGGCCCAGGCGCTCGCCGAGCGACAGCGCCGGCGCGCCGATCACGAGCAATGTCCCGAAATAAACGAGCGGCTCTCCGAAGAGGATGTTGTACCCGCCCGGGATGGGCCATGTCAGCGCGAGGTGGAGGCCCGTGATGAGCAGGATGAGCCCGCACGCCCCGAACGCCCAGGCGAAGCTGCGGCGGTGAGCCTGCGAGTCATCGGCGGCGGGCGCGCTGAAGAGATACCAGGCCCCGAGCGCCAGCGCCGCCGCCGCCGTGACGAGCGGAAGCGTGAGATAGTTGATGTACATGGATTCCTCATCGTCGTGCGAGCTGGTCGTCGCCGAGCCAGCGCCCGACGCCGCCGAGCCGTGCTCAAGAATGTAGGGCCGGCGTATGCGCGCCGGCAGCGCGGCGACGCCCGCGGGAGACGCGACCTACGTCAGCGAGGCGTGGGCACGTCCGCGTCCAGCCGGTCGAAGCAGCGGAACGGGTCCTCCAGCATCTCGCGCACGGTGCGCGCCAGCACGCTCGCGTGGAAGCCGTCGATGAATCGGTGATCGAACGTGGCGCTCACGCGCATCACCTTGCCGGGCACCACCTTGCCGTCCTCGACCACCGGCTCGTCCCTCACCACGCCCGGGACGACGAGCACCGGCGTCCGCGTGTAGGGCACGAGCGGCACGTAGGCGTTCTCCAGGCCCAGCGAGCCGACGTTGGTCACCGTGAGCGCGCCGAACGGATCGCGCGGGAGCCCGAGCTTCGACAGGTCCAGGTTGAGCGTATACATCATGAACGAGAGCAGGCGCAGGGAGGCGTTCATGAAGAGGAACGGGATGTGCCGGGTCGCGCGCTTCGTCCCTTCCACCGCCCTGTCGCGCCTCCTGCGTGCGCGTTCGATCGTCCGGTCCAGCTCGTCGACGATTTGCACCAGGCTCTTTTCATGGGCCCGCTCGATCGTGGTCACGGTGAGATCCGCCTCGCCGTCGCCGCCGGCCGCCTGCACGACCAGCACCGAGACGGTGACGCCGCGCCGGAGATAGATCCTGTTCCAGCGCAGGATCGCGTTGGCGTCGGGGCAGCGGCGCAGCGCCTCGGCGCAGGCCTTGGCGATGAGGTGCGTCACCGTCAGCCGCCGGCCGGTGCTGCGGCGGAACGCCTGGATATAGTCGAGCGCGCGGTCCATGCGCAGCGTGAGCGTGCCGTACACCGACGGATCGTACGCAGTGCGCCAGCTGCCGATGGCCAGCTTGCGGAAGCTGGAGATCTCCTGCTTGGGCACGAGATCGAGATGGGGCATGATCCACCCGGCCATGGCCCACGGGCTGCACGGCTCGGGCCAGGGCATGCTGCGCGTTTCGGTTCGATGAGCGGCAGCGGGCCGGCTCGCTGCTTGCTACTTGGTGGCCGAGGCCCGCGGAAGTGAGTCGCTCGTCTTCTGTTGTTGCGGCCGGACGAGCAAAGCAGCCCCGCGGCACCGGCGCGCAGCCACGCACCCGTCCCGCGGAGCTCGCCGCGCTCTCGGTCGTGGGGCGAATCCAGGCCTTGCGATCCGCGCCGAGCGGCCTGACCGAGGCCGAAGCGGCGAGGAGGCGGCTCGCTCACGGCGACAACGAGCCCACGCCGCCCAGGCGGTCACGGCCGCTCCGGACGCTGCTCGCACAGCTCACGCACACGCTCGCGCTGCTGCTGTGGCTTGCTGCTGTGGCTCGGCGCCGGGCTGGCCTTCGCCGCGGGCGCCCCGGAGCTCGGGTTCGCCATCGTCGCGGTCGTCGTGCTCAACGGCGTGTTCGCGTTCGTCCAGGAGCACCGCGCCGAGCAGGTCGTGAGCAGCCTCATGCGCCGTGTCGCCGTGCGCGCCCGCGTCGCGCGGGCGGGCGTCGAGCGGCGCGTGCCCGCGCGCGAGCTCGTCCCGGGCGACGTGGTCCGGCTCGCGGCAGGGGAGATCGTCCCGGCCGACTGCATCTTGCTCGGCGCGGACAGCCTCTCGATCGACCTCTCGATGCTCACGGGCGAGACGGCCCCCGTCGCGCGCTCGGTGGCCGCCGCCGTCGGGCTGGATACGGCGGACCGCCTGGCCGAGGGGCCGGCGATCGACGCGATGGATGACCGGGCGCTCCTGGAGCTGCTCCAGGCCGGCGCGACCCTCGCGCGCACGACGCCGGAGCAGAAGCTGCGGGTGGTGCAGGTGCTGCGGCGGGCCGGCGAGGTGGTCGTGGTGACCGGCGACGGCGTGAACGACGCCCCCGCGCTCCGCGCCGCCGACGTCGGCGTGGCCATGGGGCTGCGCGGCACGGAGGTGGCCAAGCAGGCGGCGGACATCATCCTCTCCGACGATAACTTCGCCACGATCGTGGCGGCCATCGAGGAAGGGCGGGCCATCAAGCAGAATATCCGCCGCTTCGTGAGCTATGTGTTCACGAGCAACGTCGCGGAGCTCGTCCCGTTCCTTCTCTACATCTTCTTGCCGATCCCTCTCCCGCTCGCGATCGTGCAGGTGCTCGCGATCGACCTGGGGACGGACGTGCTCCCCGCGCTGGCGCTCGGCGTGGAGCCGCCGTCGCCCGCGACGCTGCACGTCCCACCGGAGCCGCCCCGAAGACCGATCCTCACACGGGAGCTCGGGCTCAGGACCTTTTTCCTCTATGGGACCGTCGAGGCGCTGCTCGGCGTCATCGCGTATTTCAGCTTTCACTGGGCGCACGGCTGGAGGCCGTTCGGTTCGCTCGAGCCGTTTCGCGCGCTGGAGCGAGAGGCGGCGACGATGACCTTCGTCGGGATCGTCTCGGGCCAGATAGGGTGTCTGATCGCGCAGCGCGACGGGCCTCTCCGGAAGCGGCTCGCGTTCTGGTCGAACCCCTGGGTGGCCGCGGGGCTCTCGACCGAGGTCGCGCTGGCGATCGCGCTGCTCTACGTGCCTGGGCTGAACGGGTTGTTCGCGATGGCGCCGGTGGGGCCGGCGTGGCTCCTCTGGCTGCCCGGGGGCGCCGCGGCGATGGTGCTCGCCGATGCGCTGCGGCGCGCCGTGCTGGACCGCGGCGCGGGGCGCGGGGCGCGGCGGCGTGAGATGGACCGCGGTCGCAGCGTGGGATGAACCGCCGCCGGCCAGCGACGCCGCCGCGGGGCTGGGCCGCGTGGACGTGCCCGGGATCGTACCGGGCGCGGGCGCAGAGGATGGCGGCGCGGCCGTCGCCATTGATGTCGCCGAATGCGAGGGTCATGCCGTACCGCTCTCCGCGCTCCAGCCGAGCGCGTCGATGTACTCGGTGCCGAGGCGAGCAGGCGGGAAAGCAGGATGCATGCCCGGGCGACGGACGCGGGATGGGAGAGGAGCCCGCGGCATTCTGCGGGGAACGGCGGCGAGGCCGCCTCGCCGAGCCGGCCAGTGGCCGGCCGGTGGACCGACCGCGTGGAGCGCGGCCGCTCAACGTGGGCCGGAGCGGGCCGCGCCGGTGCGGAGCGTACAGCGTCACCTGAATCGTTCTACCCGACGGCTGCGTGGGGCCTCCGGTTTGAAATTCAATTCTCCCCGGAGGCTCCTGGCAGCCTCCGGTTTGAAATTCGATTCTCCCCGGAGGCTCCTGGCAGCCTCCGGTTTGAAATTCGATTCTCCCCGGAGGCTCCGGGCAGCCTCCGGTTTGAAATTCGATTCTCCCCGGAAGCTCCGGGCACGTAGTGGTCAGTTTTGACCCGCAGTGGTCAACTTTGCCCGATGACCGTGGCGACTAGGGATCTCGCCGCGTAGGGTCGGCCGCCAGGAAGTGCAGCCCGCGGGTGTTACGAGCACCCCGGGCTGCGTGGCCGAACCCCGAACACGCGAGGTTCGACGATGCAGTTGTACCTGATCCCACCCGACGGTGGGCAAGGCGGAGGTGCGCCTGCGCGCCGCCGACGCCCCCGTTCCCCCATGCTCCGCCTGACTCCAGCAGCTCGCCAGCGGCAACGGCGGGTCGCACGCGATGGCCCTGCGCGCCGCGAAGGCCGCGGGGGTGACCCTCGACCAGATCCTCGGGCGGCCCGTCGTCGCCGACAGGTGCCCGACGTGCGGGAGGTCCGGGTGACGAAGCTGCGGAAGGGGGCCCGCCGCCCGCCTGCCGCGCGACATCCCCGGAAGCGACCGACGATGGACGCGATCCTCGCCGAGCGCGGGATCGTCCTGGCGACGCTTGCCGGCATCCCGAGGCGCGACCGCGCCGACGTCGAGCAGCAGGTGCTCCTCGGCGCGTGGAACGCCATCCGGCGCGGCAGGTACCGGCCCGACCCGAGGGAGAAGCCCCGGGACGCGCTGAGGAAGTGGCTGCACGGCATCGCCTGGCGGCAGGCGGCGCACTACTTCGGCAGCGCGTGGGTGCGTCGCGCCGTCCTGCACGCGCAGCCGCTCGGCTTGCTGCCCGAGCCGATGGGCCCGAGCCTCCACGCTCAGGTCGAGGCGCGCGAAGTGCTGGAGGCGCTCCAGGAGCTCACGCCGTGGCAGATCGAGGCGCTGCTCGCCGTCGACCACCCGGAGTCGCTCGTCCAGTACGCGAAGGACCGCAACATGCACCCGGGCACCGCGGCGTCCAGGCTGCGCATCGCCCGGGAGGCGCTGGCGCTGAAGCTCAGGCGGCGCCGCTGAGCACGCCCAAGAAGCGGACGGCGGCGCCGTCCGAGCGGCGAAGTCTTCAGAACTGCCTTCGCCATCAACAAGCGGAGGATCTGTGTGTCCCGACGTCGTCGTGAAAAGGCGGTCCATTCAAAGACCACCTATCGTCATCATCCTCTCGTCAACCTGTTCGACACTTCGAACGAGTCGCGTGGCGAACCGCCGCGCGTGAAGCTGCACCGGCCAATGAAGCAGATCGTTCTGCCCATCGTTGGTCCGGGCTTCCCTCCACCGATCGATCCGAGCCTGCGTCGCGTAGAGCGACCGCGCCGCTATCAGCGTAGCTCGTCGTCCAGGTCGACAAACAACGAGAGCTGCCCCCGCCTCGGCTTCGGCGCGGGCGGCGGCTCTGACGGTGGCTCCGGCTCTGTGGGCGCCACAGGCGCAGCCGGCGCGCTGCCGACGAGCCGGAGGAACCCGCGCCCGTTCGGCAGAGCTCTGGCGGGCGTCGTGGGCGCCCCCGCGGGCGGCTCCGGGAGCTTGAGCGTCTTCGGCTTCGGCGGCTCCGCGGGCGCCTCAGCAAGCGCCGCGGTGACGAGCTCCTCGATGCTCCAGACGTGATCGGTCAGCCCGGCCTCCATGGCGGGCGTGACGCGCAGCGCCTCGTGCGGGCGGCAGAAGTTGTAGAACGCCATGTGCAGCGCGACGGCCGCCTCGTGGTGCGGAAGGCGCTTGCTGAAGCCGTTGCAGAGCCGGGTGAAGCGGCGGATGTGCATCCGGATCGTGAGGTTCTGCCGCTCGACGTGGCTCGTGCTGGCGCGCTTCACGTCGGGCACGCCGAAGACGGGCGTGCGGGTGATGAACGGATCGCGCGGCGGCTCGTACCTGTGGTCATCGTCGCGACGCGCCTTCCGGGTGTAGCTCTTGACGACCTGGGCGTAGTCGACGGCGCCCGCGAACGCGTCGCCCACCGCGGCGATGTAGGGCTGCCAGCCGTCGCTGTAGAGCTGCGGGACGGCCACCAGCCGGAGCACAGAAGCCTGTGTTTCCCGGGTTTTCCGCGTGAATAGGACGTGGACTACCATGGCCCTCTTGCGCGATTCCAGCCTGTTTTGCGGGTCTTTCGCGCGGTCGGTCGCGAGTGCCAACGCGGCGCGCGGCGCCCGTGGTAGGGCCGGGAAGCGGGGACGGGGTGAGGCGTGGAGCTGGATGGGGAGGAGGCCGCGTTGCTGGCGCGGTTCAGGCATCGGGCCGAGCGTCAAGACGGCAGCGGGCCGGTTGGTCAAAATTGACCATTACCCTGGCGGCGGCCCGTCGTCTCGGCGGCGCTCCGCCGGTGGCCCCGGCTGCGGCTCGTCGGCGCGCGCCAGCCGGTGTGTGAGGAGGTCTCGCTCGAGGTGCGGGTGACGGGCCGGCTGCTCGACATGGTGGAGCTCCGGCTTGCCCAGTCGCACAGGTGCCGCCTGCGCGTCTGGGGCGTGCGGGCGCTACCGAGGGCGCACGTCGTCCGTCGGCTCGTGGGCCGGCGAGCTCGCCGGGGGGTGCCCCGGAGGGCTGCCCGGCTGATCGTCGCCCCTGAACCCGCGTGCGCGCCGCTCGCGTGCACGACCCTCGCTCAGCCAGCACTGGGCGAAGACGTACAGGTAGACTGGTAGTCCGGCGCGGAGCCAGCCCATCGGCGAGAGCGGCCCCAGGGGAGCCGGCGCATCGAGCCACGCCGCGGCGACGACGGCCGCACCGGAAGCCAGGATGCCGATTGTCCTCAGGGTCCTACCCATGGCTCAGATGAGGCCGCAAAAGACGCCCAGCGTGCCGAGGGCGGCGCCCGAGTAGTTGGAGCAGCGCTGCGCGTCCCGGGGGTCTCTTGCCCTGGGGCACAGCACGGAGGTTGCGAACATCGTGGCGCCCAGCATGAAGACGCCGCACCCGAGGCCTATGGGGCTCCATCGCTGCTGAGCCGCAACGATCGGCTCTCCGCCCTCCTCGGCGGCAGGCGCGGTGCTCGCCTCTACCTCGCCGCTGAGCACCGAGGCGCAGGGCACGTCCGCGACCAGGCCCGGCTCGAGCGGGTCGAAGATGCGGACTGCCGCGTCTGGGCGGTCGGCGCACGCCGCGACGAGCTCGTGCCGCCCGGCCGCCACGATCTGCGGGATCGCCGGCTCCTCCGGGTCGAGACTCAGCTCGAAGCGACGCGGCGGAAGGCCGCCCTCCTCCGCACCGCCCTCCTTTCCCGCCGCGTTCGGTTCGTCTGCTGTTCCACAGGCCGGTGCTCCGATGAGCGCGGCCATGGCCAGGCCGATCCTGGTGTGCATGGTCCACCTCCACGCGACGCATTCCGTCGCGCGCGGGACTTTGTTGCCAGCGGCATGCCGCCGCAGGCCCCGCCGCGATCCGCTGCGCACCAGGCGGCGGCGCGCGGCTGCCCGCCGCTCGGACCGCGCGAGTCACGCGTGGCGCGGTCCGGCGCTGCTCGGGCCGGCCGCCGGCGCGCCGGCGGCGATCGCCTCGAAGTGGGCGGTGACGTGGTAAACGCCGGCCTGGAGATCGAGGCAGAGGCGCAGGCCGCTCTCCTCGAGCACCCGCATCATCGCCTTGTTGGTGAGCAGGACGTCCGCCTCGAAACCCGAGATCCCCCGGGCTCTCGCGATCTCCGCCATCCGCCGCATGAGCAGGGTGCCGACCCCCTTGCCCTGCCACTCGTCGCGGACGACGAAGGCGACGTCGGCCAGGTTGTTCTTCGGATCGACGTCGTACCGGGCCATCCCGACGATGGTCTCGTGCTCCGGGCCGGCGCAGGCCACGATGGCCATGTTCTGATCGTAATCGAGGTTCACGAGCTGCTGCATCTCCTCGTGAGGGTGCTCCCGCTTGTGGCTCATGAAGCGGCGGTAGGTGCTCTCGTCCGAGAGGCGATAGAAGAGGTCCTGGAGCGCGGCCTCATCGGAGAGCCGGACCGGCCGGCAGAGCAGCTCGTCGCCCGACGGCAGGCGCGCGGCGCGCGTCTCCTGCCAGGGGTAATCCGCGCGCGAGATGACCTGATCGACGAACACGTAGCGGCGCTGCTTGGCCGCGGCGAGGAGGTCGGCGCGGTGGTCGGGGTGGGCGATCTCGATGAGCGCGAGCGCGCGCTGCCGGATGTTCCGGCCCCAGAGATCGGCGACGCCGTGCTCCGTCACCACGTAGTGCACGTCCCCGCGGCTCGTCACGATGCCGGCGCCCTGCTCGAACGCCGGCTGGATCCGGCTGATCTTGCCGTCCTTCGCGGTGGACCGGAGCGCGATGATCGGCTTGCCGCCGCGGCTCCGCGCGGCGCCCCGGATGAAGTCGACCTGGCCCCCGATGCCGGAGAAGAAGCGGCCCAGCAGCGTGTCGGCGGCGACCTGGCCGGTCAGGTCGACCGCGAGCGCCGCGTTGATGGCGATCATCCTGTCGTTCCTGGCGATCGTCAGCGGATCGTTGGTGAAGGCGGACCCGCGCATCTCGATCATGGGGTTGTCGTGGGCCCACGCGTAGAGGGCGCGGCTCCCGAGGAGGAACGAGGTCACGAGCTTGCCTGGCAGGAGGGTCTTTCTGCGGTTCGTGATCACGCCGCGCCGGACGAGATCCATCACGCCGTCGGAGAGCATCTCGGTGTGGACGCCGAGGTCGCTCCGGCCCTCGAGCGCGGCGAGGGCGGCGTTCGGGATCTTGCCGATGCCCGTCTGGAGCGTGGCGCCGTCGGGCACGAGCGACGCCACGTGGCGGCCGATCGCGCGGTCGATCTCGTCGAGCGGCTCGGCCTCGCGCTCGGGGAGCTCGCGGTCGACCGGGACGAGGTGGGTGATCCGGTCCACGTGCAAGAACGAGTCTCCGTGGGTGCGGGGCATCCGCGGATTGACCTCGGCGAGGATGAGATCGGCCGCGTCGACGGCGGCGCGGACGATATCGACGGAGACGCCGAGGCTGACGAAGCCGTGGGCGTCCGGGGGGCTCACCTGGATGAGGGCCACGTCGATGCGCACCCGGCGCGACAGGATCAGATCCGGGATATCGGAGAGGAAGACCGGCATGAAGTCGGCGCGCCCCTCGTGGATCGCCTCGCGGACGTTCTGGCCGATGAAGAACGCCGTGTGACGGAAGCGCCGCTCGAGGCCGGGGCGGACGTACGGCGCGGGGCCCTCGGTCATCAGGTGGACGATCTCGTTGTCGGCGAGGTGGCCGCCGGACTCGACCATCGCGTTCACGAGATCGCTCGGCTCCGCGGCGCCCGAGCCGACGAGGATGCGGCGCCCCCGCGGGATCGCGCGGATGGCCTGCTCGGCGGTCGTGATCTTGTCGGCGAAGCGCGTTTGCCAGTCCGTGACCGTCTGCTGCATGATGTGCCTTCTCCCGTGCTCCGCGGGCTTCGGCAAGAAGCGGACCACCGGCCGGAGCTCGGCGCGCGCGGCGCCCTCTTCATCGCGGCTGGGCGATAAGCCCTGAGCCAGTGCGCAGCCTGCGCCACGCCGGCGGGATCCGACCCTCGCCGCCCCGAGCGCGCGCCTGCAGCGGCTGCGGGCGCGCGCAAGCCGTTCGCCCGGCGGGACTGCGCGCCGCGGCTCAGGCCGCCGCCGAACCAGGGAGGCTCGGCGAGAAGAGCACCGCGGTCGCCAGGTGTGGTCACCTTCACCGCCGCCCCTTGGCAGGGCTGGAAGCGCTCGTTCCGAACGGTGGTAGACTGCCCTGAGGAGAATTCCTATGGAGTACGCAAAGCTGGGTCGGACCGGACTGGACGTATCGAGGATCTGCTTGGGCTGCATGGGTTTCGGCGTTCCCCAGCCGGGATTCCACCAATGGGTCCTCAGCGAAGAAGAATCCCGGAAGGTGATCCGCCAGGCCCTCGACCTAGGGATCAACTTCTTCGACACTGCCAACGTCTACAGCGCCGGCACCAGCGAGGAATTTGTCGGTCGGGCCCTGAAGGACCTGGCCCAACGTGACCAGATCGTACTGGCCACCAAGGTCCACGGCCGGATGCACGAAGGCCCTAACGGCGCCGGCCTGTCCCGCAAGGCCATCCTCAGCGAGGTGGACAAGAGCCTCAAGCGGCTCCGGACCGATTACATCGATCTCTACCAGATCCACCGCTGGGACTACGGTACACCCATCGAAGAGACCATGGAAGCCCTCCACGACGTCGTGAGGGCCGGCAAGGTCCGCTATCTCGGCGCCTCGGCCATGCGGGCCTACCAGTTTCTCAAGGCGCTGAACATCGCCGACCGCCACGGCTGGACCCGGTTCGTCTCGATGCAGAACCACCTCAACCTGATCTACCGGGAGGAGGAACGGGAGATGCTGCCCCTGTGCCAGGAGGAGGGGATCGGCGTCATCCCCTACAGCCCCCTCGCGGGCGGACGGCTGACCCGCGACTGGAGCGAGACGACCGCCCGAGAACAGAGCGACCAGGTGCTCCACCAGAAGTACGACGCGTCCGCCGATGCCGACCGACCCATCGTCGAGCGGCTGGCCGACCTTGCCGCCCGCCGCGGTGTCCCCCGGGCGCAGATCGGCCTGGCCTGGCTTCTCCAGAAGGCCCCCGTCACGGCGCCGATCGTCGGCGCGACCAGAAGCTCTCACCTGGACGACGCCGTGGCCGCGCTGTCGGTCAAGCTGAGCGCCGAGGAGGTCGCCTCCCTCGAGGAGCCCTACGTGCCCCACCGGATCGTCGGGTACCAGTGAGGACCCGTTCCACCCTCGTCGCCATCGCTTCCTCGTTCGTCGCGAGGGGGACAGGTAACTCCGCTGCGGTCATGAGGCGCTCCTGCGATGAGGGGGCTCGCGCCATCTTGACCGCTCCCGCGCGCCCAGCCAGCGCTCCAGCATCGCGTCGGACCGCCCGGACGGCGCGAGTCCGTCGCCGTGGTCCTCGCGAGCGGCGGAGACGCTGGGGCAGCGCCGGCATCTCATGCTGCCGGGGGCGCGGGCCCGGGGGCACCACGGCGCTGGCGCACGAACGCCGAGACGTGCGGCGCGGAACCCTGGATGTCTCGGAGGCGAGCTCCGATGCAACAAGAACCGAATTACCTCACCCGCGTGCCGCTGGCCTACTTCGTCACCTCGGGATACGGCGACACGGACTACGGTGGTGGGCTCGATCCATGGCACACAGGGTCGTTTGATCTGGCCCTGGCCATGGCCGGGATCGAGAACTTCAACATCGTCGTCTGCAGCTCGGTGATCCCGCCGGAGGCGTACGAGATCTCCCTCGACGTCGCAAAGCCCCATTTCCGGCACGGCGCGGTGATGGAGGTGATCCTGGCCTCCATGAACGGGAGGACCGGCGAGACCGTCACGGCGGGGCTGGGCCGCGTCCGCGTCCGCGATCGGCGGACCGGCGCCTGTCTCGGCGGGTTCGCCGCCGAGTACGAGGGGCACGGCGACGCCGCCACGGCCGCGCGCACCCTGCGTCACGAGCTGGAGGGCATCGCCCTGCGGCGCTACGACGCCGCGCAGGTCGACCTCGAGGTCGACCTGCCGGCGATCGCCTCGCGCGAGGTGCAGAACAAGCACGGGACTGCGATCGCTGCGCTGTGCTGGCTCACCTATTCGTTCCCGCAGCTGACCGAGCCGCAGCGCGCGGCGCTGCGCGCCGCGGAGAAGGCGCGGTGTCGAGGGGGTGGGTAGCGAACAGGGCTCATCGCCAGCGAGCTGGCCTCGCAGCCGCCGTCACGGCCGCCGCGCCGCCTCGAGCAAGAGCCGCCGCTCGGCCGCCGCGATGACCTGGCGCGCCGCGGGCTCGGCGTCCGGGTTCACCGAGATGGACGTGATGCCGAGCCGCACCAGGTGCTCGGCGAACTCGGGGCGGTTCGACGGCGCCTGCCCGCAGAACGAGGAGGTGATCCCGGCCGCCCCGCACGCCTCGATGATCCGCCCGATGGCGTCGAGCACCGCAGCGTCGGACTCGTCGAACAGCTCGGCGCACAGCGCGGAGTCGCGGTCCACCCCCAGCATGAGCTGGGTCAGATCGTTCGAGCCGATCGAGACGCCGTCGATGCCCATGCGCGCGTACTCCGGGATCCAGAACGCGGCGGAGGGCACCTCGGCCATGACCCACCGGTGCAGCCCGCGCTGGCGGCCGAGCGGGCTCCGGTCGATGCGCTCCAGGCAGGCCGCGAGCTCCCAGCGCGTGCGGACGAACGGGATCATGACATGCAGGTTCGGCGTCTCCTCGCGGACGTGGGCGAGCACCTCGAGCTCGAGCGCGAACAGCTCCGGATCGCGGACATACCGGTAGCAGCCGCGATACCCGATCATCGGGTTGTCCTCGGCGGGCTCGTATTGCTCACCCCCCTTGAGCCCGCGGAACTCGTTGGTGCGAAAATCGTACGTCCGGTAGATGACCGGACGGGGCTGGAAGGCGCGGGTGATGCGGAGCAGCGCGGCCGACATCCGCGCCACGAACTCGTCGCGGCCGCCGGACGCGATCAACGCCTTCGGGTGCACGCCGCCGAGCGCGTCGAGCAGCATGAACTCGGCCCGGAGCAGCCCCACGCCGTCCACGGGCAGCGCGGCCACCTCCTCGGCGCGCTCGGCGATCGCCATGTTCACGTAGAGCCGCGTGCCGAGGACGGCCGCCGGAGCCGCGCGCGCGAAGGCGGCGGCCGGCGCGCGCTCGGCCGGCGCCGCGGCCTTCGCAGCGGGCTCGACCCCCGCGGCCGCGGGCGCCCCGCCCGGAGCGGCCCCGGGCGCCTCCGCGGCGGCCCGTTGCCCTTCGAGGACCTTGCCGTGCGCGCCGTCGACCGTGACGAGCTCGCCGTCCCGCAGCGTCCGCGTGGCGGAGCGCGTGCCCACGACACAGGGGATGCGGAGCTCGCGGCTGACGATCGCGGCGTGGCAGGTCATCCCGCCGCTGTCCGTCACGAGGGCCGCGGCGCGGCGGATGGTGGGCACCCAGTCGGGTGACGTCATGGGCGCCACGAGGACCTCGCCGGCCTCGAGCCGCTGCCCCTCCTGCGGCGCGCGGAGCACGCGCACCACGCCGGACGCCGTGCCCGGGGACGCGCCGAGGCCCGCGACGAGGACCTCGCCGGGGGCGGGGTGAGGCGCGCCCAGCGTGGTGATCGGACGGGTCTGCACCAGGTACGTCGCCCCGTCCTCGACGGCCCACTCGATGTCCTGCGGAGCGCCGTAATGCTCCTCGACCCGCAGCGCGAGGCGCGCGAGCTCGAGCACCTCGTCGTCCTCGAGCACGCGCCGCGCGCCCTCGTCCTCCGGCAGGTCCACGCGCTGCTCTCCGCCGCCGTCCGGCGCGCGCACCAGCTTGAACGCCTTGTGTCCGACGCGGGCCTCCAGGAGCCGCGGCCCGCGCTTCGCGACCGTGTACGTGTCCGGCTCGACCTGCCCGCCGACCACGACCTCGCCGAGGCCGAACGCCGCCTCGACGACGAGGCGCGAGGTGTCCTTCGTCGAGGGATCCGCGGTGAAGATGACGCCGGAGCGCTCGGAGCTCACCATGCGCTGCACGACGACCGCCAGGGCGGGCTCCTCGGCGAGGCGCTGGGACTTCCGGTAGCTGACCACGCGCTCGCCGAAGGCGGAGGCCCAGCAGTCGCGCACGCGATCGAGCAGCGCCTGCTCGCCGGTCACGTCGGTGTACGTCTCGTGCATGCCGGCGAACGAGGTCGAGGCCGAGTCCTCCGAGGTGGCGGACGACCGGACGGCCACGACGGCGCCGGGCCCCAGCTTCCGGTAGGCGCCGACGATCTCCGCCTGGAGCTCGGCCGGGAGCGGCGCCGCCCGGACGAGCCGCCGCAGCTCGGCGCAGGCCGCGCGCAGCCCCGCCGGGTCGTTCGGATCGGCGGCGTTGAAGAGCCCGAAGAGCTGCTTTCGCACCCCCACGGCCTCCATCGCCGCGAGGTACGCGTCGGCGGTGATGACGAACCCCGGCGGCACGGGCAGGCCGGCGCGCGTGAGCTCTCCGAGGTTGCCGCCTTTTCCTCCGGCGGACGCGACATCGTTGCGGGACAGCGAATCGAACCAGAGGACGTGCGCGGTCACCGTGTCTCCTCGTCGAGATCAGGATGAATCCGCTCGGCGCTGCGGCGCCGGCGGCTCGCTCGAGCCTCCGCGCGTGCGTCGGAGCTCGGGCCTCCGGTGCTGGAGCAACATCCAGACCCGGCGCCGCCATCTCGCGATGGCTCACGGGATCCCGAGCAGCCCGCTCCCTTGATAGACGACGAGCGCCGCGACGTACGCCGCCGCGTAGCTGTAGGCGAGGACGAACGCCGGCCAGCGCCAGGTCTTCGTCTCGCGGCGGATCGCCGCCACGGTGCTCATGCACTGGCAGGCCAGGACGAAGAACGCGAGCAGCGCGAGCCCGGTGCGCGTCGAGTACGCGAGCGTCCCGTCCGGGCGCCTCGCCTCGCGGATCCGCTCGGCGAGCGGCGCGGGCTCGTCCGCGGCGTCCTCGATGCCGAAGATGACGCCCATCGTCCCGACCATGACCTCGCGCGCGCCGAACGAGCCGATGAGGCCGACGTTGATGCGCCAGTCGAAGCCGAGCGGCGCGGTCACGGGCTCGAGCGCGCGCCCCACGCCGCCGGCGATGCTCGACTCGAGCGGCGTCGCCGCGGTCTCGGCCGCGGCCGCCGCGGTCGCGGGCGGCTCCGGCGGCGCGGCGCCCGGCATGGGGACCTTCAGCAGCACCCACAGCACGGCCGAGACGGCCAGGATCACGGTCCCGACCTCGCGCGTGAACCGCCACGCCGCCTGGGACGCCTTGCGGGCCACGACGCGCACCTCGGGGCTGCGGTACGCCGGCATCTCGAGCACCATCGGGAGCGAGCGCCCGCGGGTCGCCGTGCGCCGGAGCACGAGCGAGGCGACGAGCCCCGAGAAGATGCCGGCGACGTAGAGCGCGACGAAGAGCAGCGCCTGCACCCACGGGCCGTGGGCGGCGAAGAACGTCGTCAGGAGGAGCGCATAGGTGGGGATCCGCGCCGAGCACGCCATGAGCGGGAGGACCAGGATGGCCGTGAGCCGCTCGCGCGGATCGCGGAGGATGCGCGTCGCGTGCACGGCGGGCACCGCGCACGCGTGCCCCATCAGGAGCGGGAGGAACGCGCGGCCGCTCAGCCCCATCAGCTGGAGCAGGCGGTCGACGAGGAAGGCGCCGCGCGCGAGGTAGCCGCTCGCCTCGAGCAGCTCCATCGCGACCGTGAGGATCACGATCTGCGGCATGAAGGCGAGCACCGTGCCCGCGCCGCCGAGCAGGCCGTCGACGACGAACGAGGCGGCGAGCCCCCCGCCGAGGGCGCGGGACACGAGCCCGCCGAGCTGGCCGATGGCGGCGTCGAGCGCCTCGGTGGCCGGCGTGGCCACGAGGAACACCGCGGCGAAGAGCAGCGCCATCAGCCCGAGGAACAGGACCGGACCGGCCGCCGGATGGAGCAGCACGGCGTCCGCGCGCGCCGTGAACGTCCTCCTCCGCTCCGCGGCGGCGTCGCGGCGCGCCGCCTCGACGTACGCGGCGCGCGCGACCACGTCCGGGTCCCACGCCGCGGCGCCGGGCGCCTCTGCGGCGCCCGCGTCGCGCCGCGCGGCGCCCGCGTCGAGCTGCGCGGCGATCGCGTCGAGCCGCGCGGCGCCCGCGTCGCGCCGCGCGGCGCCCGCGTCGAGCTGCGCGGCGATCGCGTCGAGCCGCGCGGCGATCGCGTCGAGCACCGCGCCGCGCGCGGCCGGATCCCTCGCGCTCACGAGCAGCACGGGCAGGCCGATGGCGCGCTCGAGGGCGCCGAGATCGATCCCGCGCCCCTCGGCCTCGAGCACGTCGCGCTGGGTGGCGACGAGGAGCGGCGCGAGCCCGCGGCGCACGAGCTCGCGCGTGAGCCGCAGGCCGAGCGCGAGCTGCGTGGCGTCCAGCACCTGGACGACGAGGCGCGGGCGCCCGCCCTCGCCGGTGCGGTCGAGGAAGCGGCGCGCGACGCCCTCGTCCGTCGCGGGGTCGACGACGGACTCGATCGAGTAGAGCCCGGGGAGATCCGCGATCGTCGCGACCTTTCCGCCGGCGAGGCGGACGTCGGCGGTGAGGATGTCGACCGTGATGCCGGGGAAGTTGCCGACGTGGGCGCTGCCGCCGGTCAGCCGGTTGAACAGCGACGATTTGCCCGAGTTCGGTCGCCCGAGCAGCGCGACGAGCGGCCGCTCGGCCGCCGCCGGATGGCGCGCCGCGCGCACCTCGGAGGCCGCGGCCGTCATGGGATCCGATTCGGCAGGGGCGCGACCAGGATGGAGCGCGCGAGCCCCGCGTTGATCGCGAGCTCGCCGCCGGAGCCGGTGCGCACATGGAGGGGGCCGCCGAACGCCGCGCGCCGGATCAACGTGAGCGTCTGGCCGGGGCCGAGCCCCATGGCTCCGAGCCATCCGGCGAGATCGGCGTCGAGGCCGACCTCGACCACGACCGCCCGCTCACCGGCGCGCACCTCCGCGAGCGGGCCCGTGGCTGGAGCGCCGTGCGCGTCGAGGTGCGGGGCGCCCACGCCCATCGGGCGCAGCGTCGCGGAGCTCGGGTCGAGGGGAATCGGGTCGAGGAGAACAGGAGAGGAAATGCCGGGCATCTTGTTCCGATCTCAGTGCTGAAAGTGTAAATCATTTTCATAAATCATCAACCGTGCCAGCTCCTGGCCGGCAGCTCTGTGCGGCGCTGGCGCACGCTGCGGCGCGCGGGGCGCCTCGCGACGCCGGACGAGCGTCGGAGGGGGAGCGGCCTGGAGCGCGCGCCGCTGGTCGTCTGCGGCTCGAATCCGGCGGCACGGACCGTGCTCGCCGCCCCCGCATGAGCGGCGCAGAGACCGGCTTTCAACCTGGCGATCGCGCGGTGCTCGGTCGGCCGGGGATCGCGGCGCTCCTGCAGTGCCTGCGCGAGGAGGGCTACCGGCTCATCGGCCCCACGCGCCGCGGCGGGGCCATCGTGTACGACGAGATCCAGGGCGCGGAGGAGCTCCCGGCCGGCTGGACCGAGCAGCAGGAGGCCGGCCGTTACCGGCTCTCCAGGCGCGCGGACGAGGCCCTGTTCGGCTACGCGGTCGGGCCGCGGTCGCTCAAGCACCTCCTGTTCGTGCCCCGGCTCCGCCTGGTGCAGCTCCGGCGGCGCGGCGGATCCATCTCCCGGACCGACGAGCCCGAGGCCCCTCCGCGCCTCGCCGTCCTCGGCGCGCGGGCGTGTGATCTCGCCGCGGTCGACGTGCAGGACCGCGTCTTCGTCGACGGCCCGCATCCGGATCCCGACTACGTGGCGCGCCGCAGGAGCCTCTTCGTCGTCGCGGTGCAGTGCGGGCAGGCGGGCGGGACGTGCTTCTGCGTGTCGATGCGGACGGGGCCGCGCGCCGAGCGTGGCTTCGACCTCGCGCTGACCGAGCTCCTCGACGGTGGCCACCGCTTCTTCGTCGAGGTTGGCAGCGACGCCGGCGCCTCCTTGCTCGCTCGCGTGGGCGCGCCCCGCGCCGGCGAGGACGACGCCCGGGCGGCCTTCGAGGTCTCGCGCCGCACGGCGACCCAGATGGGCAGAAAGCTGGAGACGGACGGCATCAAGGAGCTCTTCTATCGAAACCTCGAGCACCCTCGCTGGGACGACGTGGCCGAGCGCTGCCTCGGATGCACCAACTGCACGCTCGCGTGCCCGACGTGCTTCTGCAGCACGGTCGAGGACGTGGCGGACCTCGCGGTCGATGAGGACAGGGACGTGGCCGAGCGCTTCCGGCGCTGGGACTCGTGCTTCTCCCTCGACCACTCGTACCTGCACGGCGGCAGCGTCCGCGCCTCGCTCCGGGCTCGCTACCGGCAGTGGCTCACGCACAAGCTGGCCACGTGGATCGATCAGTTCGGCACGTCCGGCTGCGTCGGCTGCGGCCGGTGCATCACGTGGTGCCCTGTCGGGATCGACATCACCGAGGAGGCGGCGGCCATCCGCGCCGGAGACGGCGCTGTCGCCGCAGGGAAGGGGTAGGCGAGGATGCAGGCGCAGGAGCTCCTCCCCGTCCTCGGGGCTCACCCGTTCCTCGAGGGCCTCCCGGCCGCGCACCTCGCGTGCCTGGCCGAGTGCGCGTCTGCGCGGAGCTTCCCGGAGGGGGCGTTCCTCCTCCGCGAGGGAGGCGAGGCGGACACGCTGTACCTGCTCACAGAGGGGCGCGTGGCGCTCGAGATCCACCGCCCCGGGCGCGGCCCGGTGCAGGTCGAGAGCCTGTTGGGTGGGGACATCCTGGGCCTGCACTGGCTCTTCCCGCCGCGGCGATGGGTGCTCGACGCGCGGGCGGTCACGCAGGTCCGCGCGGTCGGGCTCGACGCGGCGCACGTGCGCGCGTGCTCGGACGCCGATCCGGCGCTCGGGTACGCCGTGTCCCTGCGCCTGCTGCGGCAGCTCTACGCGCGCCTGGAGCGCGTGCGGCTGCAGCGGCTCGACGTCTACCGGGCCGAGCCATGACCTTCGTGCCGCGGG
This sequence comes from Sorangium sp. So ce834, assembly GCF_051521425.1. Lineage (NCBI taxonomy): Bacteria > Pseudomonadati > Myxococcota > Polyangiales > Polyangiaceae > Sorangium > Sorangium sp. So ce834. The sequence continues at coordinate 12,407,769 of NZ_CP150351.1, read as the reverse complement.
AGGCCCCGCTGCCCTTCGCGCCGGACGCCGGGCTCCGGAGGAGCTCCGGCTCGCCGCTTGGGGCTGCGGGTCGCCTGGCGGCGCCCTCCGCCCCAAACCCCTTCACCCCGGAGCCCGCGCGCCTGCGGCGCGTCCACCGCGAGACGGAGACGACCTTCACGGCGACCATCGAGGTGCCGGGCCGGCCGGGCGGCCTCGCGTTCGCGCCCGGCCAGTTCAACATGCTCTACGCCTTCGGGGTCGGCGAGGTCGCGATCTCGATCAGCGGGGATCCCGCGCGGCCCGATCGGCTCCTGCACACGATCCGCGAGGTGGGCTCGGTCACGCGCGCGCTCGGGCGCCTCCGCTCGGGCATGGCGCTCGGGCTGCGCGGCCCGTTCGGCAGCCCGTGGCCGGTCGACGAGGCGCGCGGCGCGGACGTGCTGCTCCTCGCCGGCGGGCTCGGGGTGGCGCCGCTGCGCCCCGCGCTCTGCCACATCCTCCGGCACCGCGACGCCTACGGTCGCGTCGCGCTGCTCTACGGCGCCCGCGAGCCCGAGGACCTGCTCTACCGCAGCGAGCTCGAGCGCTGGAGCCGCCGCGCCGACCTGCAGGTGCTCGTGACCGTGGACCGCGCGGCGGCCGGGTGGAGCGGGCACGTCGGGGTCGTGCCGGCCCTCCTGCGGCTCGCCGACTTCGATCCGGGCCGCGCGGTCGCGTTCGTCTGCGGACCGGAGGTGATGATGCGCTTCACGGCGCGCGAGCTCGAGCGCCGCGGCGTCCCCGGCGAGCGCGTCTACGCCTCGCTGGAGCGGAACATGAAGTGCGCGGTGGGGATCTGCGGCCGCTGCCAGCTCGGGCCGAGCTTCGTCTGCAAGGACGGCCCCGTGCTCCGCTACGACCGCGTGGGACCGCTGCTCGCGGTCCGGGAGCTGTGAGCGCCATGGCGCGCCCCGCGAAGCCGAAGCTCGCCGTGTGGAAGTTCGCCTCGTGCGACGGCTGTCAGCTCAGCGTCCTCGACCTGGAGGACGAGCTCCTGTCGCTCGCCGCCGCGATCGACATCGCCTACTTCAAGGAGGCCACGAGCCTCGAGCGCGCGGGGCCGTTCGACCTGTCGCTGGTCGAGGGGTCGATCACCACGCCCGCCGACGCCGAGCGCATCCGCGAGGTCCGGCGGCTGTCGAAGGCGCTCGTCACGATCGGCGCCTGCGCCACGGCCGGGGGCATCCAGGCGCTGCGCAACTTCGCGAATGTACGGGAGTTTCTGTCGGTCGTGTACGCCTCGCCCGCGTACATCGAGACGCTCGCCACCTCCACGGCGATCGCCGACCACGTCCCCGTCGACTTCGAGCTGCGCGGCTGCCCGGTGAACAAGCGCCAGCTCTTGGAGGTGATCAGCGCCTTCGTCCACGGGCGCCGGCCCAGCGTCGCGAGCCACAGCGTCTGCGTCGAGTGCAAGATGCGCGGCAACGTGTGCGTGATGGTGACCGGGACACCTTGCCTCGGCCCGGTGACACACGCGGGCTGCGGCGCGCTGTGCCCGACCTACCAGCGCGGCTGTTACGGCTGCTTCGGGCCGATGGAGGCGCCCAACATGGAGTCGCTCTCGCGCGCGTTCCAGGCGGCGGGCGTGCCGGAGCGCGACCTCGTGCGGCTCCACCGCACCTTCAACGCGAACGCCCCGGCGTTCCGCGCGGAGAGCGAGCGGCATGAGCGCTGAGACGCGCACGATCAAGGTCGACTACCTCGCCCGCGTCGAGGGCGAGGGCTCGCTGACGCTCGTGATGGAGGACGGGCGGGCGAAGGAGGCGCGCCTGTCGATCTTCGAGCCCCCGCGGTTCTTCGAGGCGTTCCTCCGCGGCCGGGGCTACGCGGAGGCGCCCGACATCACGTCGCGCATCTGCGGCATCTGCCCGGTCGCGTACATCACGAGCGCCTGCCGCGCGATGGAGGACGCGCTCGGCATCGAGCTCGGCCCGGAGCTCCGCGCGCTCAGGCGCCTCCTCTACTGCGGCGAGTGGATCGAGAGCCACGCCCTGCACGTCTTCCTGCTGCACGCGCCCGATTTCCTCGGCTACCCGGACGCGGTCGCGATGACGCGCGACCACCGCGACTGGGTCGCGAAGGGCCTCGCCATCAAGAAGGCGGGCAACGCCATCGTCGCGCTCCTCGGGGGCCGGGAGATCCACCCCGTGAGCGCCCGCGTCGGCGGCTTCTACAGCGCGCCGCCCCGCGCGGCGCTCGAGCGCCTGCTCCCCGAGCTGCGCGCCGGGCGGGAGCACGCGCGCGCGTGCCTCGCCTGGATGGCGACGCTGCCGTGCCCGGAGGTCGAGCGGCCCTACGAGTTCGTCGCGCTCCGCAGCGACGACACGTACGCGATCGCCGAGGGGCGCCTCGTCTCCTCGGGCGGGCTCGACATCGAGGTGCGCGCGTACGACGCGCATTTCATCGAGGAGCAGGTCTCCTGGTCGACGGCGCTGAGATCCCGGATTCGCGGCGGCGGCAGCTACCTGTGCGGCCCGCTCGCGCGCTTCAACCTGAGCTTCGATCGCCTCCTCCCCGAGGTCCAGGACGCGGCGCGGGCGGCCGGGCTCGCCGTCCCGTGCCGCAACCCGTTCCGGAGCCTGCTCGTGCGCCTCGTGGAGATCCTGCAGGCGTTCGAGGAGTCGATCCGGATCATCGAGGCGTACGCGCCCCCGCCGGCGCCGTTCGTCGCGCCCGCGGCGGTCCGGGCGGGCACGGGCTACGGCGGCTCCGAGGCGCCGCGCGGCTTCCTGTACCACCGCTACACGCTCGACGCCGAGGGGACGATCCTGGACGCGAAGATCGTCCCGCCCACGTCGCAGAACCAGCGCTCGATCGAGGAGGACCTCTGCGCGCTGTCGCCGTCGCTCGCGTCGCTGCCGCACCGCGAGGCGACCGCGCGCGCCGAGCAGGCCGTGCGCAACCACGACCCCTGCATCTCCTGCGCGACGCACTTTCTCACGCTGCGCGTCGAGGAGGCGCCGCGATGACCGCGCGGATCATCGGTCTCGGGCAACGGGCCGCCGGGGACGACGCCGCCGGGCTCGCCGTGCTCGAGGCGCTGCGCCGCCGGGGCCTGCCGGGCGGCGCGGAGCTCGTCGAGGCGAGGGACGCGAGCGCGCTCGTCTCGCTCCTCCAGACGCCCGCGACGGTGGTGATCGTCGACGCCGTGCTCGCGTCGCCGCCCGGGGAGGTGCTCGATCTCTCGCCCTCGGACCTCGCCGCCGGCGCGCCTGTCCCGGTCTCGACGCACGGCCTCGGCGTGGGGCAGGCCATCGAGCTCGCGCGCCTCGCTGCGCCGGACCGTCTGTCGCCCGACATCCGCATCGTCGGCGTGAGCATCGGCAGACCCTGTCAGCGGGGTTCGGGGCGCAGGGCGCCGTCAGGCGACCCGGAGCCCCGAGCGTTGGCCAAAGGTTCGGGGCGCAGGGCGCCGTCAGGCGACCCGGAGCCCCGAGCGTCGGACGAGCTTGGCCTGTCGCCCGAGGTGGCCGCGGCGGTCCCCCGGGCCGTCGCCCGCGTCCTCTCGTCCCTCGGAGGGTGAGCCCGTGCACGAGTCCTCCATCGCAAGGCAGCTGCTCTCCGCCGCGCTGGACCGCGCCGCGGCCGAGGGGGCGACGCGGGTCCTCTCGGTGCGCGGCTGGGTGGCCGAGGCCGAGGCGCTCTCGCCGGAGAGCCTCTCGCTCCACTTCGCGGCGCACGCGCGCGGCACGCCGGCCGAGGGGGCGCGCCTCGATCTGCGGCTCCTGCGCGTCGAGGCGCGCTGCCTCTCCTGCGGCGGCACGTACGCGCCCGACCATCACGTGCTGCTCTGCCCGCGCTGCGGCGGCGACCAGGCGACGCTCCTCGGGCGCCTGGGGCTCGGGCTTGACGCGCTGGAGGTCGAGTAGCCATGCCGCGCCTCGCGCTCCGCGTGCAGGGCATCGTCCAGGGCGTGGGCTTCCGCCCCCTCGTGTACCAGCGTGCGTCCGCGCTCGGCCTGGGCGGCTGGGTGCGGAACCGCCCCGACGGGGTCGAGATCGAGGTGCAGGGGCCGGAGCGCAGCCTCCGCGCCTTCGTCGCAGGGCTGAGCCGCGAGCCCAGCGCGCCCGCGCGCGTCGAGCGCATCGAGATCGAGCCGCGGGCCGAGGAGGAGACCGGTCCGTTCCAGATCCTCGGCAGCGAGGCGGCGAGCGGGGCGCGCCCGTCGGTGCCCGCGGATCTCGCCGTCTGCGAGGCGTGCGCCCGCGAGGTGGACAGCGAGACCGGCCGCCGCCGCCGCTACCCCTTCACGAGCTGCGCGCGGTGCGGACCCCGCTACACCATCCTCTCGGGGCTCCCGTACGACCGGGCCAGCACCACGATGGAGCGCTTCGCGATGTGCGCCGCGTGCGCCGCGGAGTACGAGGACCCCTCGGACCGGCGCTTCCACGCGGAGCCCATCGCCTGCCCGGCGTGCGGCCCGCGCGTCGAGCTCGTGACCTCCGCCGGAGACCCGATGGAGCTTGGGGGCTCCGGGTCGCCTGACGGCGCGCTCCGCGAGGCCGCGGCCGCGGTGCGCGCGGGGAGGGTGGTCGCCGTGAAGGGGCTCGGCGGGTTCCACCTGCTCGTCGACGCGACGTCGCCGGATGCGGTCGCGCTCCTGCGCCGGCGGAAGCGCCGCGACGCAAAGCCGTTCGCCGTGATGTTCGGCTCGCTCGGCGCCGTGCGGGACGCCTGCCACGTATCTCCCGCGGAGGCCGACGCGCTGCTCGGCCCCGAGGCGCCGATCGTGCTGCTGCGGCGGCTCGCGCCCGCCGCTGCGCGGGTCGCCATCGCCGACGCGGTCGCGCCGGGCATGCCGCGCCTCGGGGCGCTGCTTCCCTACACGCCGCTCCACCGGCTGGTGCTCCAGCTCGTCGGGCGCCCGGTGGTCTGCACGAGCGGCAACCTCTCGGACGAGCCGATCTGCATCGACACCTCGGACGCGCTGGAGCGCCTGGGCGGCGTCGCCGACCTGTTCCTCGTGCACGACCGGCCCATCGCGCGCCCCCTCGACGACTCCGTGGCCCGCGTCGGGCCGGCCGGGTTCGAGCTCCTCCGCCGCGCGCGCGGGTTCACCCCGCTGCCCCTCCCGCTGCGGGTCGCCGCCCCGCCGATCCTCGCCCTCGGCGGCCACCTGAAGAGCACGACGGCGCTCTTCTTCGACGGCCAGGTGGTGGTCAGCCAGCACCTCGGCGACGCGCACACCGCGGAGGGCGCCGCGCTCATCGAGCGCACGGCGCTCGACCTCGCGCGCCTCTTCCGGGTGCGGCCGGAGCGCGTCGCCTGCGATCTCCACCCCGACTACGCGGCGAGCCGCATCGCCGAGCAGCTCGCGGCGGCCTTCCGCGCGCCGCTCGTCCGCGTGCAGCACCACCACGCGCACGTCGCCGCCTGCATGGCCGAGCACGGCCTCGATGGCCCGGTCCTCGGCCTCGCGTGGGACGGCGCCGGCTACGGGCTCGACGGCGCGCTCTGGGGCGGCGAGGCGCTGATCGTGGACGGGGTGTCCTCCCGCCGCGCGGCGCACCTCCGCTCCTTCCCGCTGCCGGGCGGCGAGCGCGCCATGAGGGAGCCGCGCCGCTCCGCGCTCGGGCTGCTCTGGGAGCTCCGCGGCGAGGGCGCCCGGGACCTCGCGCGCGCCTGGTTCCGCGAGGCCGAGCTCGGCCCGCTGCTCACCATGCTCGCGCGCGGGACGGGCTCGCCGCGCACGACCAGCGTGGGGCGCCTGTTCGACGGGGTGGCGGCGCTCGCGGGCCTGCGCGGGGCGGCGAGCTTCGAGGGGCAGGCCGCCATGGAGCTGGAGTGCCTGGCCGAGGCGGCCGGCGGGCAGGCGGGCTATCCGCTGCCGGTGCGCGCCGGCGCGCCGGGGGCGCCGGCGGTGATCGACTTCGGCCCGCTGATCGACGCGGCGCTGGGCGACCGGCGCGACGGTGTGCCGCCCGGCGTCATCGCGGCCCGCTTTCACGCGGCGCTCGTGGACGTCGCCGAGGCGCTCGCCGCAGCGACCGGCCTCGGGCGCGTCGTGCTCGCGGGCGGGTGCTTCCAGAATGCGCTCCTCGCCGCGTCGATCCGCGAGCGCCTCGCCGCGCGCGGCGTCGAGGTCTACACGCCGAGGCTCTACCCGCCGGGCGACGGCGGCCTGTCCCTCGGCCAGATCTTCGTGGCCGCGCGGCGCGGCGCGGGCGCCGACGCGGTGGAGGCGTGACGATGTGCCTCGGCGTCCCCGGCAAGGTCCTCGGCGTCACGGGTGGCGACCTCCGGCTCGGCCGCGTCGCCTTCGGCGGGATCGTCAAGGAGATCTGCCTCGCCTACGTACCGGAGGCCGAGGCCGGCGATTACGTGATCGTGCACGCGGGCTTCGCCATCAGCCGCGTCGACGAGGCGTCGGCGCGGAGGACGCTCTCCTACCTCGATGAGCTCGGCGCCGCGCGCGAGGGGGAGGAGCCGCGATGAGGTTCATCGACGAGTACCGCGACGCGCAGCGCGTCGCGCCGTACGTGGAGGCGATCCGGCGCGAGGTCTCCCGCCCCTGGTCGATCATGGAGGTCTGCGGCGGCCAGACGCACGCCATCGTGCGCTTCGGCCTGGATGAGCTCCTGCCCCCGGAGATCTCGCTCCTGCACGGCCCCGGCTGCCCGGTGTGCGTCACGCCGGTCGAGCTCATCGATCGCGCGCTCGGGATCGCCTCGCGCCGCGAGGTCACGTTCTGCTCGTTCGGCGACATGCTGCGCGTCCCCGGCTCGAGCGAGGACCTGTTCGCGGTGAAGTCGCGTGGCGGCGACGTGCGCGTCGTCTACTCGCCGCTCGACGCGCTGGCGCTCGCCGAGCGCCTGCCGGGCCGTGAGGTCGTCTTCTTCGCGGTCGGCTTCGAGACCACGGCGCCCGCGAACGCGATGGCGGTGTTCGAGGCGCGGCGCCGCGGCGTCCGGAACTTCTCGCTCCTCGTCTCGCACGTGCTCGTGCCGCCCGCGATGGAGGTGATCCTCCGGGCGCCGGACCGTCGCGTCGACGGGTTCCTCGCCGCGGGCCACGTCTGCACGGTGATGGGCATCGACGCGTACCGCCCGCTGGCCGCCGAGCACCGCGTCCCGATCGTGGTCACCGGCTTCGAGCCGATGGACATCCTCCAGGGCATTTTCATGTGCGTCCGGCAGCTCGAGGAGGGCCGCGCCGAGGTGGAGAACCAGTACGCCCGCTCGGTGCGCGAGGCCGGCAACGAGGCTGCGCAGCGCATGCTCCGGGAGGTCTTCGAGGTCGTGCCCCGGACCTGGCGAGGCATCGGTCCCATCGCCCGGAGCGGGCTCGGGCTCCGGCCGCCGTACGCGGACCACGACGCGGAGCGGCGTTGGGCGCCGTCGGGCGACCCAGAGCCCCGAGCGTCGACCACCTGCAAGAGCGGCCTCGTGCTCCAGGGGGTGATCAAGCCGCCAGACTGCCCCGCGTTCGGCACACGCTGCACGCCGGAGACCCCGCTGGGCGCCACGATGGTCTCCTCGGAAGGCGCGTGCGCGGCCTACTACCGTTACCGGAGGGCGGACCCGCCGCGCGGTTCGAGATGAGCTGCCCCGTGCCGCTGCGCGAAAGGACGGTCCAGCTCGCTCACGGGGGCGGCGGGCGGCTCATGCGCGAGCTCATCGAGCGCGTTTTCCTGCCCGCCTTCGACAGCGCCCCTCTCGCGGCCCGTCACGACGGCGCCGTCGTGCGGCTCGGCGGCGCGTCGCTCGCGTTCACCACGGACACCTACGTTGTGCATCCGCGCTTCTTTCCCGGAGGCGACATCGGCACGCTGTCCGTCTATGGCACGGTGAACGACCTGGCCGTGACGGGCGCCCGGCCCGCTTACCTGAGCGCCGGCTTCATCGTGGAGGAGGGGCTGCCCATCGGAGAGCTCCATCGCATCGCGCTGTCGATGCGCGCCGCCGCGGACGCGTGCGGGGTCGAGCTCGTGACGGGCGACACGAAGGTGGTCGACCGGGGCAAGGGCGATGGTCTGTTCATCAACACGGCCGGCATCGGCGTGGTGCCCGAGGGCGTGGCCATCGCGCCGCGCCGGGTCCGGCCGGGGGACGCCGTCCTCGTGTCCGGCGACGTGGGGCGGCACGGGATCGCGGTGCTGTCCGTGCGGGAGGCGCTGGCCTTCGAGGAGCCCGTGGAGAGCGACTGCGCGCCGGTGGCGGACCTCGCGGCGGCGCTGCTCGCGTCGGGGATCGACGTCCACTGCCTGCGGGATCCGACCCGCGGCGGGCTCGCGGCCGTGCTCAACGAGATCGCGCTCGACGCGGGCGTCCACGTCGAGGTGGAGGAGGCGAAGATCCCCGTGGAGCCCGCGGTGCTCGGCGCGTGCGAGCTGCTCGGGCTCGACCCGCTCTACGTGGCGTGCGAGGGCCGGCTCGTCGCGTTCCTGCCGGAAGCCCACGCCGAGCGCGCCCTGGCGAGCCTGCGCGACCACCCGCTCGGCCGGGGGGCCGCGCGCATCGGTCGGATCGTCGGGGAGGGGAGGGGCGGCGTCGCCCTGAGGACCCGGCTCGGGACCCGGCGCACGCTCGATCTGCTCTCGGGCGAGCAGCTGCCGCGCATCTGCTGAGATCGCGCAGCAGCATCCTGCGCCGGATGTGCTCGTGCGCCCGCGTACGGTCGGGCGAGCTTCTGGCGCAATGCGTCATGTTGCCAGCGTCAGGGCGGCGCCTGCGTCTCCCGTGGACGATCCGTCGAGCGGGCGGACCAGCGTCACGAGATCCCGCAACCTCCTGGCACGGGTCTCCTCGCTACCCCCGCCCCGAGGCCACGGCCCGCGCAACGCTGCTCCCCGGCGACTGCACCGCCAGCTGCGACACGTCCACGCCGTCGGCGTCGGGGGTGACCCCGTAGTAGTCGAAGTACACCTTCGCTCGCGAGATGCCCGAGGCGATGGTCATGTTGGTCAACGCCACCGTGAAGCTCGCCCCGGGCGCGAGCGTGACGGCTTCCGAGGCGGGGGTGGCCGCCCAGTAGTGGCCTCGCACGTCGTCCGAGAGGGCAGAGAACGTCCACCCCGCCGCGGCCAGGGACATCGAAGACACCGCGTCGTCGGGCACGAGCTGGCCGAAGTGGATGTAGATCGAGGAGCCTTGTTTGGCCGCGTCCTCGTTCACGATCTTGCCGGGTGAGAACGTGGTCGGCACCTTCCGCAGGTTGGTCACCGTCAACACCAAGCTGGCGCCGGCTCCGGACTGGACGACCGGCGCGCCGCTCGCGTTCGTCAGCGCGAAGCGGAGCACCGTCGGGTTGACGCGGAGCCACCCTTCGGTGAGCGCCTGGGGGCTGTACTGCCAGACGGCGCCCGCAATGGGAGCGGCGATGTCGGCGATCACCCGCCAGGTCTTGCCGCTCGACAGCGTCTCCTCCTCGATGAACGCGAACTCCACGCCGCCGATGGTGGGCAGCGGCAGAGAGACGCCCGGCGCCGGCTGGAGCACCGGACTGACCTGGAACGTCACGTTCAGATCCGCCAGCGTGTCCGCATACTGATCCGGCGGTATGGACAGGGTCGCTGTCGGCAAGATGCCCGTGACCGCGTGGACCGCCGCGCGCGGATCGAGCAGCATCAGCACCTTCTGCGCCCCGAGCGAGGGCGAAGGGGCCGCGCCTTCCGGCGGCGCGGAGGGGCTGAGCAGCAGGCTCGTCGTCGATGGCACCACCACGCCGGACGTGGCTCCGGAGGTCGCTGCCTCGGTATAGAAGGTGGACAGGTCGTATGCGCCCTCGGCACCCTGCTTGAAATAGCCCACCAGGCCGTCGTCGAGCCGCTTCAGGTCGCCGAGGACCACCGGCAGCCGAAGGCCGCTGATCCCGCTGTCGGTGTCCTCGAACGTCTGGCCGTCGACGAGCGTCGAGAAGGACTGGTTATACGTGACCGTCTCCGACAGCGCGAGGCGCAGAGACGCCTGACACAGGGCCACCGGGCGACCCACCAGGAGGGCAAGGCCGGACTGGCTCGGGAGCGTGGACGGCGCGGTCGAGGTCGCGGCGGCGTCGAGCGCTGTCCAGAACGCTTCGAAGAAGGCCGGCGTGGACGCGCCGAGGGCGACGGCGAGGTCGCGGAGGTGCGGGTTCTGAGAGGCCATGACCGTGGCCACGTCCTGGTCCACCGTCGCGTCGTCCCCGGGCGTGGCCTGCCACACGACCCTCGTCTTGTCACCGGTCAGAGACAGCGCGCCCAGCGGGGCGCCGAGGGCGTTGTAGAAGAACACGCCGACGACGAGGTGGCTCGGCAGGAGGAAGCCGCAGATGGGCGTGGTCGCGGGGTGATCGTTCATCTCGACGTACTCGGCCGCGTCCGCCGCGAGCCACCGGAAGAGGAGGCGCGACGGCTGGACGAGGCGCGGCGGCAGCGTCACGACGCCCGGCACGGCCTCGCCGCGGTACGTGGTGGCGAGCGTGCGAGAGATGTAGACGTTCTGGATCTCGACAGGGCGCTTCTGCCCGAACGCGTCGAGCACCGTGAGGCTCGGCTTCATGAAGCCGGCGCGCAGCGGGGAGAAGGCGCCGTTGAAGAGGGGCGAGAGAGGCGGGATGTCGTCGCGCTGGGTGATGATCGACGTGGTCTGTCGCGTGGCCACCTGGAACGGCATCGGCGCGGCGGACGACACGCCGATGTCGAGCTGGAGCGCCTGCGCGCGCATCAGGAAAGCGCTGTTGAGGCCGGTCATCGCCTGCATCACGATCGGCGTCGCCTGCAGCTCGGACAGGACGGCGGACAGCGTCGGGTCGGCGTGGCTCGCGAGGTACTTCGTGATCTGATCGGCGAGGTTCTCCGCCGTCTTCGAGGACAGGACGCCGGCGCCCGTGTACGCCACCGTGCCCGAGCCGGGGAGGGTCGGATCGAACGACACCTTGGAAGGATCCACGTCGATGCTGCCGGGCCCGTTCGGCGCATACGCCATGAACCGCGGGTCGTCCGTGTCCAGCGCGAAGTTGCCGGTCACGACCGCAGGATCGTAGGGCGAGAGCGCGCCGGAGGAGGTGACCGTCGGGGACAGCGGATGGTAGTTCGCGGTCCACAGCACCTGGAAAGGAAGCCAAGGATTTTCGCCTTCCCACCACGTCACGGCAACCGGAGACGGCAGGGTGCCGGTGAAAGCCTGGTACGCGCCGCTGGGGGCGCCGCCCTTGAGGGCAGCGTCCAGCGCGGTCGTGAGGGCCGCGTCGGCGTTCCCGCTCGCCGCCGCGGCGATCCGCGTGTTCAGGAGCACGGCCTCGAGCACCAGCGCGGCCATGTCCGACGCGTACGGGAGGTGGTTCGGCGACGGCGGACCGAGGGCTTCAACCTGGCTCGCGCTCAGGGTCACGGTGCCACCGCCTACCTTGCTCAGCGTCACGGCGGTGACCACGGCGTCGTTCGTGCGGCACGCGAGCTTGCCTTCGGGGTGGAACCGGCCGTCGCCTCCGTACCGCGCCGCCAGGCGGACCGCGTCGCCGGCGAGCAGCACGACAGGCTCCGTGGGAGCGAGCGACGCCTGCGCCGGGACCTGCTGCAAGGCGTACCCCGCCGGCAGCATCTGGCCCACCGCCTGGAGCTGGGCAGCCAGCTTGCCCTGCGCGCCCGTCAAGAGGCCCTGCGTCGTGGACCAGCTGGCGGCTCGCGTCGAGAAGGCGTTGAACGCCTCGTTCTCGTTGTCATGCGTCACCTGGAAGAGACGGTACCAGTCGGCGAAGAGCTGCCATTTGAACGCGGTCACGATCCGCGCCATCTCGTCCGCCTCGGCCTGGTATTCATTGAGGAGGTTCAGCGCGTCGGCCAGGGCGACGGGCAGGGGCGGCGGCGTGGCCGACCCCGCCTCGTCCGGGGCGGGGTCGGCCGCGGCCACGAGGGTGTGCAGCGTGCCGGCGGGCATGGCGCCGAACTGACGGGCGAGCAGCTCCTCGTCGAGGGCGGCGAGCTGTCCGGGCACGGGCGTGGCGAGGCCGCTCAGGAGACCGAGCTGGAACAGGGTCAAAAGGTCCTCGAACCCGGCCGGCTGCGGCTGGCTCTTGCCGGCCATGTACGCAGAGAGCGCCTCCGCCGGGTGGTTGCCGACGGCCACGTCGAGCGTGAGCGGCGCGCCCTGTTGCGAGATGTACCGCGTCGAAGGGCTCCAGACGATGTCCTGCGCAAATCCGCTGTAGAGCGAGTATGACGCCGGGCTCGCGGCGGCCAGGAGCTCCCAGCCGCGCTCGTCGGACAGAGAGGCAGGGTCCTTACCTCCGGCCACGGGGTCGTCCGCCGGGTCGCTGTAATAACCGGTGACGACGTACATCAGGTTGACCGCACCGTGGCTGGTGTCCACGTCCGAGAGGTCGTCCCAGAAGCCGAACACGCCGCGCGCGTTCGGGTAGAACGCCGCGAAGGCGATGTCGCCGCTGGCCGCCGCGTGGATCGGCGCGCCGCACAGATCGACGATGGTCGTGCCCGGCGGTGGGGTCGGATCGGTCCAGCTCCCGTCGAACAGCCGCCATGCGCCGAGGTACCGGAACCCGCGACCCGGCGGGCCGCTCGCCGCGGCGGGAGGCTCCTTCACCGGCAACGTGGGCGCGTTCTTGCCATCCGGGCGCACCGTGGAGAGGGCGTCGCTCATCACGATCCAGCTCTTCGAGGCCAGCGGCCCGCCGGACACGACGACGCGCGTCACGAGCCAGCGGTTGGGCAGGGCAGGGAAGGCCAGGTCCGTCGCGTCCGCCCGGGTCAGCGCGTCCGGCATGGCCCAGTGCAGGTGGACGCCCTGTTCCATGGGCCAGAGCGGCGGCTGGTCGTAGTCGCGCCACACGTTGACGCCGAGGAACGCGGGGAGCGGATCGGTCGTCTGTTCGGCGTACGTCGTTGTCGCCCCAGCGAAGCGGACCGTCTGCTCGTGCGCGTCCACCGCGCCCACGCAATAGGCCTCCACGTCGAGCGGGACGATGAGGCCCGTCGTGCCCGCGACACCCACGCTCCTCATGACGATGCCTCCGCGAAGGCCACTTCCACGACACCCTTGCTCATCTCCAGGGCCCACTCCGCCGACGTCACCCCGTTCGGCAGCGTCTGGCCGAAGTCGCCGGTGAGCCGCGACGCGATCGTCGCCGCGGCGCTGGCCACCTGGAGCGTCTGCCCGTCCGCCCGGGTCGTCACGCAGGCGACGGCGCGCGTGCCAGAGGGATCGCACGGCGTCGCCTTGGTGGTCGGGTTCGTGGTGTACTGCCGGCCCGGCGTGGGAGGGTTCACCTCGCGCAAGGTCGTGAAGTACGTGCCGGAGGGGCCGAGCTCCACGCCGGAGTGGAGCTGCTCGGGCGGCTCCTGGATGAGCAGCGAGCCGAGCACGCCACGGAACAGCGCCATCGTCACGCTGTCCGAGAGGCGCCGCACCGCCACCCGCGGGATCTCGGTGGTGCGCGCGCCGTCCGAGAAGCCGCGGAAACGCAGGTTCGGCCAGCCGCTGACCGCGGCGGACCGGAGCAGGAAGCCCGTGATCGGTCCGTTCGCGTCCGGCGCGGGATCGGCCAGCCATGCGGCGCGCGACCGTGGGTCGTTCTTGCGGAGCGTCCGCATGTGGCGGCGCGCGTCGAGCCGGACTCGCGGCGCATGCACCGTCTCCAGCTCGCCCGCCGACGCCGTCCGGCGCCCCACGCTGAACGCGCCGTCGAGCAGCGCGTCCACGTACCCTTCGTCCACGTAGAAGAAGCGGATCGACTCCGGCGGCAGCATCCGCTCGTCGGGGACGAGGTAGTTGAAGGGCACGCTCGTCAGCGTCGCGAGCTGAGCCAGCCAGTCGAGCACCTCGGGAGGGAGCGGCGGCGCAGCGCCCGCGGCCCGGACGGCGCGCTTCTCCAGGAAGCTCGGGAAGACCTTCGCTCCGCCGAGCCTCGCCTGGAGCAGCGCCTCCTCCGCGGCGATGGCGTCCGACTGGATGACGGACAGCTTCCACCGGTAGAGCGCGTTCGCCACGCCCGTGGCTTGCAGCATCAGGAGCTGGCCGAGCTGCCACGCCGCGCCGTACGAGACGTCGAACATGCCCGTGTCCGGGTTGTAGGCGTTCGCCGCGTCTGGGCCCGAGTAGAGGGCGGCGGACCTGGGCGGCGCGGGGTTCGGGGCCGGCAGGAGCGGTCCGCGGTAGAAGGAGACGGTCTGACCGCCGTGGCGCAGGTGGTGAGTCATGGGCACGTAGCCGAGCATCAGCGCTTGCTGGACGAGCACCGCGGCGTCCGCCGTCGAGAGGGTGCCGAGGGCCTGATTGGCCAGCGCACGCTGGATCTCGGCCGCGCTGGGGGGCGGCCCGTTCAGGGGCAAGGCCAGGGTGGACAGCGCATTCGAATCGGGCGCGCGGTTCAGGTTCGTGAGCAGCGCCTCGAGCGTCTGGTCCATCGTGTTCGCCGTGAACGACCAGGCGCGATAGCAAAGGAGGCGCACGGCCGTCGTCCCCGCTGGGATCGACGGGCTCTGGCCGCCGTCGTCCGCCGGAAGGTAGTCCGCCATGTTCTCCAGGGACACGAGGAACGCGTGCGTGACCGCCGTGGTTGACGGGATCCGGTTCGCCATCACCACGGCGCAGAGCTCCGTCGTGGTGGCGCCGTCGACGCCCTCGGTCGTGTCCACCTCGCGGATGTGCGCGAGGTACTGCACATCGGCGGCCGACGGCGCGACCTTGTTCCACGTGGCGAGCGGCAGGTCGATCACCGTGCACCGGTCGTCCGGCGTCTCGCCGTATCCCATCGGGTTCAGGGTCGCCGCGCCGTAGGAGAGGATCGACGCGGGCAGGGTGCCAGTCCCCGTCACGTTGGATTCCGTCACCGTGATGACCGTGCCCGCGGGGACGAGGTCCTTCGCGAGCATGGCCGCGGGAATGGGGTTCTCGCCGTCCGCGAGCACGAGCACCGCGAGCCAGGGATCCTGGTTGTAGGTCGAATCGCCGTTCTTGAGCATCCGCTCCCACGGCAGGGTCCGGCGGCGCAAGACCACGTGGGGCAGCACGCCGTCGAGCTCGCCGTTCGCGAGGTTCGGCGGGAACACGCTGGCGATGTCCTCCGGGGCGAGGGAGAATCGCTCGCCGCTCACCACCAGCGTCGCCTGCGCGGAGAAGGTGCCTGGGCTCTGGTTCGGAATGTTCTCCTCGGCCGTCACCACGTAGGTGCCAGTCCGGAGCGGCGGCGTGTCGTCCTGAATGAACGTAACGTACCTCTGGGCTGTGCTCGTGCTGCTCACCGCGTCTCCTCCTTCGTCACGCTTCGTCATGCCGAGCGCATCTCACCGAGCAAGCGGAGCCGCGGAGCGGCGTCCAGGTCGTCGTTCGCGGGGTCCGACAGGGAGGTGACGTGCACGTTCGGATCCACCGTCACGCCCTGCCCTGCCATGGCGGCGATGAGCGCGCTCCGCACCGTGTTCACGGTCCGCGTCGCGATCGTCTGTGCCACGGTCTCGGTGGTGAACGGGTCCGTCGTCGGGATGACGGCGTTCGTCCACGAGAATGGCTGGATGTCATCTTCCAGCGTGAAGAGCAGCGCCTCGAGCGGGACCGGAAGGGTGGTGTCCGGCGGCGCGACGACGGGCACGAGGTCGTAGCCGCCGAGCGCGTTCACGATGGTGCTCGACGTGAGCGCCGTGGCCGGATCCACGACGGGGACCCCGTGCGCGTCGAAGGTCTTCAGCTCCCAGAACGCCTTGGGCGCGTTCACGAGCGCGCGCACCGCGTGGAACGTGGACAGCTCCGAGGACTGCACCGCGAGCGCGAGCCCGGGCTGGAAGTCCGCATTGCCGATGCCAGCGGGCCCCGCGCCGAAGGCGACGTTCGGGGCGATCACGTTGCCCTGCGCGTCCTGCGGCTGCTCGCTGTCGGGCGCGAGCGACACCTGCCCCGAGAAGGTGCTCGTCTTGATCGGAATGACGGTCTTCACGTGGCCGCGGAACGTCTCCCCATTGACGAGGTACACGGGCGCCGAGGGGGTATCGTCGAGGACCCGGACCAGGCCCTGGGACACGGTGAACCGGACGAGCGGCGACGTCGTGGGGTCCCCGAGAGACGTCCCGGCCTGCACGCCCGAGCCGAGGCGCCGCGAGGCGCCCGGCCGCGCGAACCGGCTCCGCGGGCGCGCGGCCTGCGACGAAGCGGCCGCCTGGCCGGGGAGCACATCCGACACGAACTGGCGCCACGGCACCGTCGTGGATGTGTCCTGCGACGAAGCGGAAGCGGGGAACGAGATCGTGAACGAGATGATCGAGAGGTCCACGGTCGCCTTCCCGGCGAACGGGGGTCCCCAGATCTGGATGCCCACGCCGACGTGGACGGTGATCGACACGCGGACGAACCAGATCTTGACGCTGAAGGATGCGCCGAGATCGATGCCCGCGTCGATGAAGTAGTGGAAGGGCTTGAACTGCAGCAAGAAGTCCGCCCACACCGTGAACCAGGCGCGGACCGGCCCGCTGCTCCAGGTGGCGCTCATCTGCCCGCCGGCCATGATCACGTTGTTCGTGAGCGCAAAATAGTGCCCGCCCACGATGGCCAGCTCGGGGGTCACCTGCCAGCTCAGCCCGAGCCTGGGGACGGTGGGATAGTCGCTCGGGACCGTGAAATTCGGGTTGTAACCGCCGAAGGTGAGCACCGTCTCCCCGGCGTGCTCGCCCGAGAACCAGAGGTTATAGGCGAACCCGCCCGTCAGGCGCGCGTCCTTCGACAGGATGTACGAGCTCGGGGTGAGGTGTCCGGCGATGGCGAGCAGGCCCGTGGACGGAGAGAAGGACACCTCGAGCGCGATCTGGACCTCCGCGACCGGCGCGTCCGGCGGGATCTGGAGGGTCGAGATCCCGAGGAGAGCGATCTCGAAGGTGTTCCCGAAGGTGACCGTGGCGAGCGCGAAGGAGTCGACGACGGTGAAGCTCGTGAAGCTGAGACCCGCGGCGAGCCAGTAATCTCCGACGCTCGGCGCCACCACGCCCGACGACACGAGCCGCGCGAGGACCCCCTGCACCTGATCGCCGATGGGCCGCGTCGGGTCCATCGTCGGCGGGTCGTCCCCGCCCGTCGCCCACGCGACCAGCGGGAAGCTCGCGACACGGCTCACGTCCGGGATGACGAGCTGCCGGTTGAAGCCGAACCCGACCGCCGCCCCGGTGACGAAGAACGCGGGTATCCCGCCGAGCGGCGCGTTCAGGATGCCGTACAGGAAGAACGACGGGTGATCCTGGTACTCCGCGTATCCGGCGAACGCCGCGAGGGCCAGCTCGGGCACGCGCACCGACAGCACGCCCACGAAGTTCACCGGCGACAGCGTGCCGAGCAGCCCACCCTGGATGCTGATGGGTCCTTCCTGGAAGCTGACCGCGATCCCCTGGATCGTGAGCTCCACGCTCGGCGACTCGATCGGCGAGCCGATGCCCAGCCCGAGGAGGTCGATCTCCAGGCCTCCCGCTGCGAGCGCCATGTTCGTGAGCACGAACAGGGACCCGTGCTGGTACGAAAAGCCGATCTTCTGGAAGGTGACCGGACCGAACCTCTTCTGCACGTCGATCCACATCACGTCGCTGCCTGGCGCGGCCGCGCCCGCGAGCGCCGTCGCGGTCGCGGCGAGCGCGGAAGGAGGCGCGGGCGGCGGGCTCGTCACGAGGAGGCTCAGGCTGCCGAGCACGAGCTCGGCCGCCATCGAGAAGCCCTTCGGGATGGCCTGCGCGTCGGCCGCCGCGCTCGTCGGCGGGAGCGGCTTCACCGGCACCTGGAGGTCGGCCATGAGCTGATTGACCGCCGCCACGTCCGCCGCCGTGAACGCGTCGGACGTCACCACGAGCTTCACGTTCTTGATGCCCACCATCGCGTCCGCGGGGAGGGCCTTGCCGACGAGCGGGAGGCTCGACAGCGGGAACTCGACCGCGATGTCCATCGCGAACAGGTACTTCTTCGTGCCGTTCGCGTTGATGTACGCTAGCAGCGCGTCGGCGATGTCGACGACGAGCCCGTCGGGCAGGATCGAGGCCACGCTGGGCGAGATCGTCGCGATGAGCTGCTTGACGTCGATCGTGCCCGTGCCTGCGCCGTGGGTGTACGCCGCCACGAACGCGTCCGAGCTGCCGCCCTTTCCAAAGCCGACCTCGAACGTCAACCCGTTCGCGGTGAAGGCGCCCTGCACGACGGCGGTCAACGACGGGCTCCACGTGAGCTGGAAGCCGACCGAGAACTCGGTCAGCGTGAGCACGCCGGGGATCACCTCCCAGTCCAGGGTCGGCGTGAGCGGATCCGCCGCGCTGGCGAGCGCGATCGTCATCCCGAGGTTCGTCAGCGCCGTGGGCGAGACGGTGAGCCCGAGGTTCAGGTTCTGGATGAGGAAGTGGAGCCGATCGAGGCCGGACGCCCGGATGTAGCTCCCGAGGTCCGCCCCGTTCGCCAGCGTGGCCATCTCTCCGATCGACGGGAGCGCGATCACCGGCGAGATCACGTCGAGGCGCCACGGCGCGGTGGACGCGCTCCGGCCGAACTCCACCAGCACCTGCCCTTGCTTGCCGATCGCGAACATGCCCCCCACGGTCCCGAGCACGCCGTTCTGCGCGTCGATCGTGAGCTGGATCCGGAGGGACGAGAGCGTGAGGCCGTTCGAGGGGAGGAGCGGCCAGGGGCTCGTGGACGAGAGCGCGAAGGTGAACTCCTGGAGCGCGAACCCTTGCGCGGCCACGGCCACGCGGAGATACCGGAACGTGAATCCGCCAACCTTCGACAGGCCCGCTGGGAGGAGGCTGTCCATCGAGCCGCCGGAGAGCAGGTGCGCGATGTCCCCGAGGTCCGGCAAGGCGATGTTCGGTTGCGCGGTGATCGACCAGACTCCCTGGTCCAGCGGAAACGGTATCTCCGCCTCCAGGGTGAGGCTGCCCAGCACGAAGTTGCCCCGGACGTAGCCGGACCCCGAGAGGCCGAGCGCGACCCCCTGTCCCGCTTGGGTGTAGTCGAGCCCCAGGGAGACCACGACGTCGGTGAGCGCGATCTTCCCGCCGGCCGCGGTCCAGAGGGCCTTCGCGGGATCCGAGGTGTCGGCGACGTCGAGCGTCACGTTCGAGAGCAAAGGCGCGTTCGGCCAGAGGGAGAGGCCGAACGACCGGAGGCCGAGCCCCGCCGTGCCGATGATCGCCGGGAAGGCGGCGAGCAGGTTCAGCCCGGAGGGAAGGAGCCACGCGAGGTCGTCGAAGGACCAGCTCTGCCCGTCCACCGGCCTCAGCTCGTACCCGCTCGTGGCGGTCGAGAGCGCGACGCCCAGGCCCTTCGCTCCGCCCGGCGGCGACACGTCGCCCTGGATCTGGGGCACGAGCGCGTACGTCCATAGACCGCTCTGCGGCGCCGCGACGCCGACCAGCCCGTAAACCGCATTGGCGAACGTCAGCGTGGCGGCGAGCCCGGGCACTTGCACCGTGGGCGACGGCCCGCTCGTGACGACACCGCTGTAGAACCCGGACGGCAGCGCTGCGCCGAACATGCCAGTGATCGTGGCCAGCGCGGGCGCCTGAAAGAGCGCCTCGATGGCGACGTCGCCGTTCCCGAGGTCCTCGAAGGTGACGGTGAGCGCCAGGCCCTGCCCCTGGCCGCTCACGACCAGCACGTTCGACGTCACGGAGGCAGGCAAGCTCACGTTCGACGTGAGGGTGAAGCCTGCGAGCTGGAGGAGCCAGAAGACGTCGAGCAGGTGCGCGCCCGCCGTGCCGCGGAGCGTCGGCGGGGTGAGCGGGAGGGCATGGTTCGGGTCGCTCGCCTGGGCCTGCGACAGCGAGGTCAGGAGCGTCTGGAGGAGCTGGGATGCGGTGCCGTCGGACATGGCTATCTCCTCGGAGCTTTCTAGAGGGGTAGCTGGTTGCCTCGGCCGAAGACGTTCCAGTCCATGAACTCCTGCTCTGCGGCGGAGTTGATGGAGTGGTACAGGATCCGCCGCGCGGTGGCCTGGGAGGGCTGCCCCGCCGCGGCGATGAGGGCGAGCGCCGCGCGGATGTTCTTCTCGAACACCCCCATGATCTTGTTCTCCGGCAGCTCGAACCCGGCGGGGTCGTCCTTCGACGGATCCAGCTCGATGACGAACGCCCGCGCGTTCGCCTGGGTCGCGCAGTGATCGGCGAGCGTGCCAACGGCGTCGTATCCGATCTGGCTGACCGGCGTGCCGAGCCCGTACTGGTACGACCAGGACCACCACCGCGACGTCGCGATGAGGGCCTGGAGGATGCGCCCCAGGCTCTTGTAGCTCGCGTTGACGAAGCCGCGGTCGGATGCCTCCGTGGGATAGAGGATCTGCTGAAAGTAGGAGTGGTAGTCGACCATCGTATCGACGTTCACTCTCACGACATTGCGAATGTGGGCGATGGTCCCCTCGATGTTCCGGGTCTCGAGGGCGGACGCCCGGCTTGGTCCGAAGTAGCTCTCGCTCGTGGGGTCGGTGTTGTTGTCCGGGTGCTCCCCCTCGTAGTCCTTGTAGAAGGTGTTGTACCCGCTGTACATCGTGGTCGCGTTGCGGTTCAGGTCCACGCCGAAGACCTCCTCCGCCGGCACGATGGTGAAGGGGCTGTTGCCTGCGTCCGGCGGCAGGGGCCGTTTGTAGAGCGGGGTCTCATACCTCACGTTCGCCCCGTCCGGCGCCACGTTCACGAACGGCGGATTCGGAGCCGGCGGCACGCCGCGCTGGAGCTCGGCGAGCCACCTCCACTGGGTGTACGGCAGCCTGTCGCGGTTCTTGCGCCATTTGCGGCTGTTCGCGTCCGTGCTGTACACCGTGTACCAGTTGCCGTTGGGGTTCAGCATCGGCACGAAGTAGAGCCGGCGGTTGTCCACCAGGTTCCGGATCGCGGTCTGGTAGCGGCCGACCGGAGCAGCGGTGTAGTTGACGATGAGGTACTCCGCGATGAGGTAGGCGATGGCCGGGGCGACCCACTCGCGCGCGTGGATCCCCCCGGTGATGATGGCCGCCGGCCTCCCTAACCCACCGCCGAAGGCCAGGACGGTCATGTCCCGGTCCACGCCGACGTCGTCGGGCACGGTCGCGCCGGCTCGGAAGATGTGGATGCCGGGGACGCCCCGGGTGGCCGCGTAGTCCGCGAGCCCCTGGAGATCCTGCCGCATGCTGTAGAACTGCATGTTGTTCCTCGTGACCACCGCCGGCGACAGCGTCCACGGCGCCGCCGAGGCGGGGTAGTCGTACGCGTAGAAGTGGTAATGATCGGAGGCGGTGCGTTGGGGCGGCGGCATCGTTCGTCCTCAGTGGGCGGTGTTTCGGACCAAGGGGGTGAGAGCGTCGGAGGGGCGTTGCGCCGCCTCGAAGTGGGCGCGGAGCCCGGCGGCGTCCTCCGCGCTGGCGCGAACTGCCCAGGTGGCCGCGTGGGCGGTCATCCGGCGCTCCTGGTCCACGACGGCGGACAGCAGCGCCTCCGGCCCGCCGCGCGCGGCCGGCGCGACCGGGAACGCGGCGAGCGCATCGAGGAGCATCGCCGTGTGCTCCCGCAACACCGGAGACATCGCCTCGTGCGCGGCAGGGTGCTCCGAGGCCGCGCGGCGTCCGAGGTTGCGGAGCACGTGATTCTGGTGCAGCAGCGCGCGCCGCGTCTGGGCGGCGAAGGGCTCACCGACCCCTTGGCCCTCCCGCTCGGAGTACTCGAGGCGAGCGGCGAGGTCTCGCTCCAGCGCGGGCTGCCCCGCCGCGGTCTGCGTCGCCCCGACGGCGGCGTCGTGGAGCGCGTCGCCATCGAGGTAAAGCACGATGACCGCGGCGCCCAGGGCCTCGAGATCGGCGATCCGGCTGTCGCGCACGGTCGCGACCACGCCGCCTCGAAAGCGGATGAACGGCTCTCGATCGTACATGAGCAGGCGGCGCACCTCGGGGGTGTCCGGCGCGATGTACACGCCGCGGTAGGGATCCACGTGCGGGATGCCCCGAGGCACCCGCAGCCGCGGGCCCCGCCGGCAGGCGTCGATCAGCGCGTGGGCGCGCCGCCGGTGCAAGGAGGCCCTGGCGAGGAGCTCCTGCCGCTCCTCCTCGGACGTGACGCGCGGCCGCGAGGCCTCGGCCTCGTGCTCCAGCGCCATCCATGCCTCGTTGTGGACGGCGGACGAGAAGATGGCGCTGGTCACGTTGTTCTCGTACGTGCCAATGCCGTACAGGTCCGCGTGCCGATCGAGGAGGACCTCGAAGTGCGCCTCCAGCGCCGCCTGCTCCGGGGCCCCCGGCAGCGCGCGGATCGCGGCCGCGCACGTGTCGAGGGACGTGTGGAGGAGATCCAGGAGCTGCCGGAAAGCAGCCTTGTGCTCGTCGCGGGTCGACATGATCCCTCGAGGCCCTTACCCGGCGATGATGAGCTTCACCGAGATCCCGAAGGACCCCGAGGGCGCGGTGTCACCTTGCCAGTACGACCACACCGCGCTCGTCTGGAAGGACGCGGGGTACTGGACCGGCCACGCGATGAGCGCGCCGGGCGCCGGGATGCTCATGGACGTCGCGACGACCGTGTTCGCGCCGTCGGGGCCTGGGATCGACACGGACAGCTTGCCGTCCGTGGGGATGTTCGTGAGCTGCACGCCCACGTAATACCTGTGCGCCGCGGCCGGCGTGCTGATGGCCGCCACCTGGCTCGCCGTCGGCCGGGCCGGCGACGACGCCGTGGTGGAGAGCCAGCTCATCTGCGGGTGCGTGGCGAGGAGCTGCGTCGCCCCCGCGGGGTTGATGTACCCGAACGGGGAGAAGTCCGGCGGCTGCGGGCACGCGCTCGCGTCCGCGTACGTGATGAGCACGTACGACTGGCCCGCGGGCGGCGGCGGCGGATTCCACACGATGGGCACGGTCGAGACCATCACCTGTCCGCTGGCCGTCGCGGTGAGGTCCACCCAGTTCTGGGGGACGCCCGCCACGGTGAACCCCGCTCCGGAGAAGCTCGTCGGCGAGAGCTGGCCCGTCGTGGCCCAGAACAGGTAGACGCGCGCTGTGCCGGCGCCGCTCGCCGTGTTGAGCGCCCGGAGGTAAAGGAAGTTGGGCTGGCCGATGACGAGGGTCTGCCGGAGCGTGCCGTCGTCATAGTCGCTCTGGCTGGCCAGGGCGGACACGTCCTGCGCCGCGGCGGCGCCGAAGACGATGATGTCCGGGCTCGTCTGGGCGCCGGTGCCCTCCGCGGCGATGGTCTGTCCGGGGAACTGACGGACGAACCCGCCGCGATAGAGCGTGTCGAGCATGACCATGTTGCCGTTCTGCTGGATGTAAGCGCCGAGCGCGTCCATGCTCGCGAAGGGCGTCGCGGGCCAGGCGGGCGGGCTCGGGCTCGCGGAGTTGTCGACCCACGCGATCAGGTAGTACGACGCGCCCGAGGTGCTCGGCGTGGGCGGAGTCCACAGGAAGGGGGTCGTCGTCGCGACGTACTGCCACTGCGACACGGCGCTGACGTCCTGGTAGCTCTGGGCGCTCCCGTTCACGGTGAAGCCCGTGGACTGCCACTTCGTCGGATCCAGGATCTGGTCGCTCTGCGCGAAGTAGAGGTAGATGCGCGCCTTCTGGATGCCGGCGGGGTTCTTGTTGATGCCGCGGACGTAGAGGTAGTTCGGCTCGCCGATGACGGGCGCCTGGAAGAAGTACCAGTCGTAGCCCGTGGGGTCGGTGAACACCGTCGTATCGAACGCGTCCGCCGCGCCGATGAGCAGCAGATCCGGAGAGGCGCTGTACTGCGCCGGGCCCGCGGGGGGCTGGCCGAGCTTCTGGCGGAGGACGATGCCGGTGGCGGCGGCCTCTCTCTTCGCGGTGGTGGTGATCATGATCAGGCTGCCTTCTTCCCGGGCGCGCCGGCGCCGCCGAACTTGAGGTTGTACGACTGCGATCCGACCACCATCACGGTCACCTGCACGAGGTTGAGGTCGTCGTCCCTCGCGCTGGTCGTGAAGAAGGGGCTCGGGATGCCGTTCGGCGCGTTCACCGTCCGGTAGAATGCCATCAGCGAGGGTCCCACTTGCAGGAGCGGGGCCACCGTGATCTTGGCGTTCGCTGGGAGCGGGGTCGCGCCCGGTTTGTGGGTGACGAGGACAGAGGTCTGGAAGTCGGGCGGGTAGGAGAGCGCGCCGCGCGGCATGTACCCACCCTGGTAGTCCGAGACGCTCGCGCTCTGCAGCGACACGGTGTTGGACGAGTCCGTGCCTTGCACGCTGACCGAGAAGATCCCGTCGCCGGGGACGTTGAAGAACGACACCGAGAGGTAGATCGTGCCGCCGCTCGAGGGCATGGTCAGGTTGGTGCCGTACACGAAGTCGGGAGGCGGCGAGTCGTAGTCGGTGGTGTTGCGCCAGGCCATGTTCGGGTGGGCCATGATGAACTGCCCGAGGTCGTCGACGCTGCTGAAGCTCGGGAGAACGGGCGGCTGCGGGCTCGCGCTGTTGTCGGCCCATCCCACGATGCAGTAGTGATTCCACTGGCTGCCCGTCAGCGTCGGCGGGACCCACACGAGCGGGAGCTGCCCGACCACGAGCTGGTTGGCGCTCGTCGCGACGATGTCGATCCAGTTCTGGGGGACGTTCGCCAAGCTGATGTTGTCGCTCCGCCAGTTCGCCGGCCAGCGCATCAGGTCGCTCTCGGTGTAGTAGAAGTACACGCGCGACTGCTGCGCTCCGTTCGCTGTGTTGAGGCCGCGGATGTAGATGTAATTGGGGTTGTTCTCGATGACGTTCGCGCTGAACGGGTTACCGTACCCCCCGGGGGACGTGAACTGGGTGAGGTCCGGCTGGATCGCCGGCTCCCCGTCGACCTGGTAGGCGATCAGATCCGGAGATTCGGACCACCCGGAGGATGGCTGTCCCGGCGTCTGCCCGAGATCGTGCCGCAAAAAAAGGCCCGAATAGCTTCCCATGGAGATCGTTTCCTCCCTTATGCCGCCGCCCCGAGGCCGCTCTACATCCCCATCTGCACGGCGTCGATCACGGCGAGGCTGCCCTGCGCGCCCGCCCCGCCGCTCCCCTGCCCGCGCGTGTTCGCCGTGAAGATGCGCGACGCGTCCGGCAGGATCGCGAGGCCGTCCGCCCCCGCCGCCGCGGACGGCTCCGTGTTGAGGGGCAGCGTCTGCAGGATCCGGAGCGAGGCGGGGTCCAGGATGCGGAGCGCGGCCGCGTTCGTGTCCGTGGCGTAGAGGCGCCTGCCGTCCGGCGACGCGATGAGGCCGCGCAGGTTCACGAACGCCTGCGGGATGGCCGCCGTGCGCACGGCGAGCGTCGCCACGTCGACCACCGTGACGGTGTTGTACTGGGCGCCGGAGTTGAGCACGTACGCGGTGGATCCGTCGGGCAGGATCGTGGCGTCGAGGGCGCTCGCGTCCGCGGGCACCACGGTGGGATCGAGGCTGTACGTGCCGTCCGAGGCCCTCCGCACGACGCGTACCGCGGGCGCGGCCGGATCGACGACGAACACCGCCGAGCCATCCGGCGTGGACCGAAGCATCACGACGCCCGCGCCGCTGCCCTGGTAGAGCGACACCGTTTGGCCCGGCGTCCACGCGCTGCTGCTCTTGGTGAGCACGAGCAGGCCGTAGTGCCTCGACGAGGTGCCGAGCAGGACGAACAGCGTCTGTCCGTCGCCGGAGATCGCGATCGACAGGGGCAAAGAGCCGTTCGTCGCGGAGGAGAGATCGACGCTCGTGACCGTGAGGTCGGTCGTGCGGATCAACGAGAGGGCGGCCGCGCCCTGCGTGATCGCGATCGCTTGCTGGTGCGAGGCGACGGGCGAGAACACGCACCCGAGGATCGGCTGGCTCGCGAGGACGGCGGAGATCTGCCCGTGAGTGATGTTGTAGACCAGGATCCCGGGCGGAAGGTGACCGGCCGCAGGCACCGCCGCGTCGTGCCATGCGAAGACGACGGACCCATCGGGCGCGGCTGCCACGTCGGTCGGCTGATTGGGAATCGAGAGGGTCTCCGGCGCCGCGACGTACGTACCGAGCGTGATGAGGCCGAAGCCGGTCGCGTACTCGGTCGCGACGGCCACCATCAGGCCGTCCTGGGAAGCGGCGATGCCGTAGGCGAAGCCGTACGGGCTCTGTCCGACCGGGATGGGGTCCCCCGCGGCCGCGGCGGACGCCGGCGGGCCCCACGTGCTCAGGAGCGACACCGTGGAGTCGAACTGGTTGGCCACGAACGCGTACCCGCCGCCCGGAGTGAGGGCGATGGCCCGCGGTCCACTGCCCACGGTCACGGTGTTGCGAGACCCGGTGTTCGGGTAGTTCGGGTCGACCACGACGATGGCGTTCTGCTGCGGACAGGCGATGAGGAGCTGCTTGCCGCTGGACGTCGCGGCCACGTCGACGGGCGAGCCGGGCAGCCCCGCGATGATCTCCACCACGGAGCCGAGCGCCCCGCGCGGATCGAGGGCGATGACCGACACGGTCTTGTCGGACCAGTTGGCCACGAAGAGCCGGTTCCCGGAGGCGTCGAAGCTGATCCCGGCGGGCGCCGCGCCGACGACCACCGTCGCTTCGATCACGTACGCGTCGCCGGACCGGACGAGCGACACCACCAGTCCGGAGGCGCCGGCCTGCGTACCCACGGTCACGAAGATGCGCTGGCGATCCGGCGTGATGACCGCGCGGCTCGGCGTGGCGGGCAGCTTGACCGAGGTCGCGGCCGAGAAGGCCGGCAGCCCCGTCCCCTGAGCGGCCACCGCGATGAGCGAGACATCGTTGCTGTCGCTGTTGGTGGTCACGAGGAGCGCCCCGTCCTGCGAGATGGCGAGCGACGTCGGTCGGGCGCCGACCTGCAGCGTCCGCTGGATCTCGTAGCTCACCGTATCCATGACGAGGATGCTGTTCTGGCTCTGGGACAGGAACGCCACGAAAGGCGCGGTGGGCGAGAACACCACGTCGGTCGTCGCGTCCGGCAGCGGCTGGGTGGACACCTGGGGTTTGAACGCGGACACGACGAGCTTCCGCGTGAGCGCCGGGTTCGGGGTGGCGAGGTTCGGCGCGAGCGTGATGACCTGCGGCCCCGTGAGCGTCGCGTTCGTCGTGCCGGTGGCCTTGAACGTCTGTCCGCCGAACGCGTCGCCGGTGCTCGTGAGCGACACGAGGACGTCGTCCGGAATGTCGACGGCCCACGCGAAGGTCGCGTCGTGGGAGGCCGACCCGCAGTAGATATCGAGGGGCGCTCCCGTGAACGAGTTGATGACCGGGAGCGCCGTGGCCGTCCGATACTTAGAGTCTCTGTTGACCGCGCCCCCGCCCCGGCCGGTGGCGGCGAGGTTGAAGACGGTGGACTCCGCGGTGAGGTTGACCTGCGTGTGCGTCTTTCCGGTCACGTCGCACTGCTTGCCGTTCTGAGTCAACGTGAGGCTCGTCGCGTACCGCGCTTTCCACGACACCGTCACCGTGGCCGTGCCGTTCCGGAAGTACGTGGGGTTCGGCGTCACCTTTAGCGAGTCGATGGCCACGTGGGGTACCTTGTTGAGCACGAGCGTGTAGACGCCGTCGGCGTAACCGGGCACGTTCGCGAACGCGATCACCATCGCCGTTGGCCCCGGCTGGTACGTCGTCACGATGTTGGTGAAGTCGAAGGCCACGATCGCCAGCACGCCGCTGCCGACGATGGGCGCGCCCTCGGGCGGCTGGAGCGTCCAGGATGGGGCCTGTTCATTCGGGTTCTTGGTGATCTTCCAGCATTCCGCGTTCAGGCCGGCCTTCGGCGCGATCTTGCAGGCGTGCGTGACGTCGGTGAGGGCGCCGAACCCGAAGCTGTCCCCGGTCGCGCCGTACACGAAGCTCACCGAGAAGACGGTGCTCGGCCCCGCGTTGACGACCGTGCCCGTCGCGCCCGGCGAGAGCTGGAGGGAGATCGCGTTTTCGGCGCGGCGCAGCGGGAGATCGCTGCTCACGATCGTGCTCTGATCGAGGCCCACGGCCAGGACGTCGGGCAGGAATCCAGAAGGCTCGTCCGGGCGGGCCACGAGCGCGACCTGGAAGCTCGAGAACATGCCCTGGACGGCGGGCACGCCGTAGTACGTCGCGTAGAGCTGCACCGTGGGAGTGCCGAGCGCCTTGGGCACCTCCATGCGGCTGATCGCGATGGAGAGGCCGCCCGAGGTGCCGGACGACAACATCTTCGCGACGGTGGGTGTCATGCCGACGACGCTGGAGGCCGGGAAGGTCTTGAAGGTGAAGCCGTCCGCCGAGAGCTTCAATCCGGCGAGCACGTCGGCGGAGAGCCGGAGCTGGGAGAGGTCCAGGTAGAAGACGGTCCCGGACATGGGCGGTGTGGACGGGTCGGTGATCGTCCCCGGCGTCAACGTGACCGA
The DNA here is from genome assembly GCF_051521425.1 of Sorangium sp. So ce834. NCBI lineage: Bacteria > Pseudomonadati > Myxococcota > Polyangiales > Polyangiaceae > Sorangium > Sorangium sp. So ce834. The sequence continues at coordinate 12,379,521 of NZ_CP150351.1, read as the reverse complement.
GCCCGACGTCAGGCCGACCTGCAAGGTGAGCTGGTTGTACGTCGCGTCGGTCGTGATGTAGATGACGTTGGCGGTCAGCCCCGGGCCCGCGGCATTGACGAGCTGGAAGACGATCTGTGGGCTCGCGTCGACGCTCGTGGCCTCCTCGTTCTTCGCGTGCATGTGCACAGTACCTTTCGCGCCTGTGGGTTCCAGAAACTCTGCCCGTCCAGATCCGGAAGCTCTGCCCGCCGAGGGGAGCTCCTCTGCCCCCTCCAGGCCAGCCGGGTTGGTGCGCTGTCACCGTTCACGAACCGGATCGCATGCAAACACTCCATGAAGCGAGCTCCCCGATGGCCGTCTCGACCTCCGGCGAGCATTGCAACGGCTGCGCCAGCGCTCGGCGATCGCGTGAATCCGTACAATCCCGCTTGGCGGGCGGTTGCGACGGGCAACCCCCGTGGCGAGGAGCAGGCAGCGAGGGCGCGTCTCCGCAGGCAATCTCTTGCCGGGTCAGTCCGCGTCGGCAAGGTGTCGCCGGCAAGGTGTCGCCAGGCGGTGACGCCGCGCCGGGGCAGATGCCGCCGCGCCGGCTCTTGTCCGCGGCGCTGAGGTGTCATCAGCGCTCCCGGCCGGAAGGCCGGCGCGCTACGGCAGCGGCAGCGCGAGCCGGAACGTCGTCCGCCCGTGCGCGCTCTCGGCCCAGACCCGCCCGCCATGGGCCTCGACGATCCCTCGCACGATGTAGAGCCCGAGGCCCAGCCCGGCGGCGGCTCCCGTCTTCGCGTCTCGGGTCCGGTAGTAGCGAGAGAAGAGCCTCGGCAGCTCCTCCGGCGCGATGCCCTTCCCCTCGTTCTCGACCGCCACGAGCACCTCGCCGCCCCGCCGCTCCACCGCGATCCTGATCGGCGTCTCGGGCGCGCCGTACTTGGCCGCGTTGGACACCAGGTTGGTGAGCACCTGCTCCAGGCGCCCGGGATCGGCCAGGAGCGGCGGGACGCTGCTGCGCACGTCGACGTCGACCGGGTGTCCGCTCGTCGCGTCCGCCGTCCGCTCCACGGTCGCCCGGACGAGCGCCGGGAGATCGACCTCCACGCGGCTGAGCTCCAGCCGGCGCGACTCGAGGCGGGAGATGTCGAGCAGATCGCTGATCATCCGGCTCAGCTGCATCGCGCTCGCCACGATGTGCCGCGCGCTCTCGCTGCACTGCGGCTGCCTCGCGAGCATGGAAGCCTTGAAGACGATCGCGCTGATCGGCTGTCGCAGCTCATGGGCGATGACGCTGGTCCACTCCTCGCGCATCCGCTCGAGCTCCTTCAAGGGGCTGATGTCCTCCCCGGCGACCACCGCGCCGGTGATCGTCCCCCCGCCGTCGCGGAGCGGCGCCGCGGCGATGAGGAAGGTCCGGCACGAGCCGTCCTCCCGGTGGACGACGATCTCCTCACCGGGGACCGTCTCGCCCCGCATCGCCCGGCTCGAAGGCATCTCGTCGAGCCCGATGGGGGTGCCGTCCGGGCGGCGCAGGCGATCGACGTACTCGTCCCGCGCCGCCGCCCCCCCGGTGAGCTCGACCGCGCGCGGGTTGCCGATCAGGCGCTCCGATCCGTTCCGCTCGATGAGCAGGAGCGGGATGGGCGCGCTGTCGAAGATCGTTTGCAGCGTCCTCCGCTCGGCGTCCAGCTGCGCGAGCAGGCGCTCCCGCTCCTCCTCCGCCTGCTTGCGCGCCGTCACGTCCTCCACCTGCGCGATGTAGTGAATCGGCTCGCCGTCCTCGTCGCGCACCACGGACGCGTGGAGGATGACGGGGATGATCGTGCCGTTCTTGTGGACGTACCGCTTGGTGAGCCGATAACGCGGGATCTCGCCGCGGCGCAGCTGCTCGACCAGGCTCACGTCGGCGCCCACGTCGTCGGGGTGGGTGACGTCCTGGAAGCGGAGCGTCGAGAGCTCTTCGGCCGTGTAGCCCACGATCTCGCAGAAGACATGGTTGACGCGGATGAAGCGCCCGTCCAGCGCCACGATGGCCATGCCGACGGGCGCGTTCTCGAACGTGAGCCGGAAGCGCTCCTCGCTCTCGCGGAGCGCGTGCTCTGCCTGGTTGCGCTGGGTGACGTTGCTCCCCTCCGGCGCCGCGCGCCCCATGAGCTCGCCCGGCGCTGCGCGGGCGTCGTGGCGACCGCATCGGCAGGGAGGGGCCACACGGGCGACCTCGTCTTCGCCGCCGCCGGCCGCCTCGAATTCTTCTGCCCACACCATGGTCCCGCCTCGATCCGCCGATTGTGGCACGAGCGGCGCGCGCATGAAGCGTAAACGCGGTCAGGTCCATGGATCGCCCTCCCAGGATGCCGGCCTGTTCAGGCTCGCCGGTGACAGGAGGCCGGTTCAGCGCTGCGGGCGGCCAGAGCTGGGCCGTGGCGCCGTCCCGGGCGGACGAGGTCCCGGGCGGACGAGACCCACGACTGCCAGTTCCGGCACGCACAGGCCACCGTCCACGAGCTCGAGCGCCAAGGCCGCCGCGGGCGCGCGCTCGCTGGACGCTGCGGCGGCGTTCGCAGTCGCGGCGCGTGCTCGACGGCCACGTGTACATCCACGGCGGCCACGTCGGGGAAGCGCACGACGCGGCGGAGTCATCCTGCTCGAGGGACCGGACAGCCCGTCACGCGCTCGGCGCGGGCGCCGCGGCCGCGGCTCGCCGCCCGCCTCTCCCGCCTCTTCCGCCACCGCTTCGCAAATCCATCCCTATTCGACGCGGCTTCGTGTGAGCGTTAACATTTCTGCTCGATGATGGGCTAATTCCTGTTGACATTATCGTGTTAACGTTAACAATAGACGCCAAAACCTTATGAAGTAGGTGCTCAACATGGATTACGCTCGTTCGAGCCTGGTGACCGGTCTTGTAGTTTCGGCATTGCTCGGGGCTTGCGGCGGTGAGGATAACCCCGAGCCGGAGCCGGCGGCATCGTCCGGCACGGGAGCTTCGTCGTCGACGTCCAGCAGTAGCTCGGCCAGCACCAGCGCAGCGAGCAGCGGCGGTGAGGGCGCCGGCGCCGGCGACGGCGGCAGCGGCAGCGGCAGCGGCAGCGGCGGTGAGGGCCCCGGTGGCGGCGGCGGCGATGGCGGCAGCGGCGGCGGTGTCGCCCCTGCCGTCTGCCCTGACACCTACTCCAACCCTATCATCTGGGAAGACCTCCCCGACGCGGAGGTCATTCGCGTCGACGACACCTACTACTATACGGCGTCCACGTTCCATTATTCGCCGGGGGCGCCCCTGCTCCGCTCCTACGATCTGGTCCATTGGGAGTACGTCTCACACTCCGTTCCCGTGCTCGACTTCGACCCGTCGTACGACATGAGCCGGGGTCGATCGTACGTGAACGGCATCTGGGCGTCCACGCTCCAGTATCGGAAGAGCAACAAGACCTTCTACTGGATGGGGTGCATGCACAACGCGGGCGGCGGCTGGGTCTTCACCGCCAAGTCCCCCGAGGGCCCGTGGGAGAAGCACAAGGGCGGCTGTTACTACGACATGGGGCTGTTGGTCGACGACGACGACACCATGTACGTGGCTTACGGGAACAACACGATCAGCGTGGCCCAGCTGAGCGCGGACGGCTTCAGCCAGGTCAAGAACCAGGCCGTGTTCCAGACGCCGGGGAACATCTCGGGGCCGCTGGAGGGATCCCGCTTCATCAAGAAGGATGGAGTCTACTACATTTTCGTCACGCAATATGCGAACGGCGAGTATGTGCTGCGATCGACGAACGGGCCGTTCGGTCCGTATGAGCTGCGGCCCTTCGCGGTGAAGCTGCCCTACGCTGGCGCTCCGGGCTCCGGCGGATCCCCGCATCAAGGCGGCGTCGTCGAGACGCAAAACGGGGACTGGTACTACATGGGATTCAACGACTCGTACCCCGCGGGCCGCATCCCGGTCATGGCCCCGATGACCTGGACCGACGGCTGGCCCTCGCTCACCCTGGTGGACGGCAAATGGGGAGGTACGTACCCCTTCCCGGACCTGCCTTGCGGATCGAATCGCGTGAAGCCGCGCCCGAGCAAGGACACCTTCGCGAAGGAGACCCTGAACCCCGAGTGGGAGTGGAACCACAACCCCGACAACACCAAGTGGTCCTCCGGGTCTGGGCTGACCCTGCAAACGGCGACGGTGACCGACGACCTCTATGCCGCTCGAAACACGCTGACCCGCCGCGTCGAAGGGCCGGTCTCGATCGCGACGATCGAGCTCGACTACAGCAAGATGCAGAACGGCGACGTCGCCGGCCTCGCTGCCCTGCGCGACCAGTCGGCGTGGATCGGGATCAAGAAAGCCAACGGGGCGACGCGCGTCGTGATGACCAACGGGGTCAACATGAACACCTCCTGGACCACGACGGGCAAGGGGAACGAGGTGGCTCGCGCCGACGTGTCCGGCGGCAAGATCTGGCTGCGCGTGGAAGCCAACGTCCGCTCGGATGGCGGGGGCGGGCAAGCGCGCTTCTCCTACAGCACGGACGGCGCCCGGTTCACCAACCTGGGCGACACGCTCAGCATGAACAAGAACTGGCAGTTCTTCCTCGGTTATCGCTTCGGCATCTTCAACTACGCCACGCAGTCGCTCGGCGGCTCGGTGAACGTCGCTTCCTTCGAGGTGACAAAGCCGTAACAAGCGGGCCGCTCGTCGCGCGGCGCGCGGAGCGGCCGCGCTCCGCTCAGGGGCGCTCCAGGACCATCCGCACGCCGAGCGCCACGAGGACCACGCCGGAGACCGCCTCGAGCGTCCGGCGCACGCGACCGCCGGCCATGGCCGCCTGGAGCCGACCGAGGAGCAGGACGAGCGCCAGGTACCAGGCCGTGTCCACGGCCACCCACACCAGCGAGAGGAGCAGCAGCGCTGGCAGCGTCGGCGTGCCGGCCGGCACGAACTGCGGCAGGAAGGAGGCGGCGAACACGGCCGCCTTGGGGTTCGCCAGGATGGTGAGGAGGCCGATGCGGAAGGCGCTCCACCCGCCGGCAGCGGGCTCGCGGGCTCCCGGGCCCGCGTCGCCGTCGCCGGCGCGGCGCCGGCCCAGGAGGGACTGGACGCCGAGCACGACGAGGACGGCCGCGCCGGCGATGCGGAGCGCGTCGTAGGCGACCGCGGAGGCCTCGACGAGCGCAGAGGCCCCGAGCGCCGCGACGAGGGCCCAGAAGAGGAGGCCCAGCTCGTTCGCGGCGATGGTCGCGAGCGCGGCGCGGCGCCCGCCGCGCAGGGCCTGCCGCACGATGACGGCGGTGCTCGGCCCCGGGATCACGGCCAGCACCAGCGCGGCGCCGCAGAAGGCAAGGAGCGTCGAGGTCATGAGAGCCTGTGTACCCGCGGAAGCCTCCGCCCGCCAGGCGCCTGCGCGGACGCGCGCTCAGGCCGTGTCCAGCGCCCTCTCAGCGCGCCGGGCGCGCGGACGGTGCCAGTTCGTCGCTGCGGCGCTCGAGGACGGTCGAGGCGCCGGCGGCACGCTTCGTGGTTCACCGCGAGCATGGGCGTGCCCGCAGCGCAGCAGGGGGACGGACGCGGAGAGAAGCAGCCGTCCACGGTGCGGGTCGCCCTGTTCGCGTCCGTCGCGGCGCTGGGCGGCTTCCTGTTCGGGTTCGACACCGCCGTGATCAACGGCGCCGTCGGCGCGCTGGAGAGGGTGTTCACGGCGCACACGGTCGCGGTCGGCCTGTCCGTGTCGTCGGCGCTGCTCGGCGCGGCCGCCGGCGCGGTGCTCGCGGGCAGGCTGGCCGACCGCTACGGCCGCACGCGGACCATGCGGGTCACCTCCCTGGCCTTCGTCGTCAGCGCGGCGGGCTCGGGGGCGGCGGTCTCGCCCTGGGATTTCAGCGCGTGGCGGGTGCTCGGCGGCGTTGCCATCGGCGCGGCCAGCGTCGTCGCCCCGGCGTACATCGCCGAGGTCGCGCCGGCGCACCTGCGCGGCCGCCTCGGATCGCTCCAGCAGCTCGCGATCGTGCTCGGCATCTTCGTCGCCCTGCTCGGCGATTACGCCATCGCGGCGTCCGCCGGCTCGGCGTCGAGCCCGTTCTGGCTCGGCGTCAGCGCCTGGCGATGGATGTTCTGGAGCGCCATCCCGCCGGCGCTCCTCTACGGGCTCGGCGCGCTGCTGATCCCCGAGTCGCCGCGCTACCTCGCGGCGAGGGGGCGCGCGACAGAGGCGCTCGCCGTGCTTCGCGACCTGGTCGGCCGAGCCGCCCCCGAAAAGCTCCTCGACATCCAGAAGACGCTCTCGTCCGAGCGCCGGCCGAGGCTCGCGGACCTCCGGGGGCGCTCCGGGCTGCTCCGCATCGTCTGGATCGGTATCGGCCTCTCGGCGTTTCAGCAGCTCGTGGGCATCAACGTCATCTTTTATTACTCGAGCGTCCTCTGGCAGGCGGTCGGGTTCTCCGAGCGAAGCTCCCTCGCCATCACGGTCATCACCGGCGTCACGAACATCGCGACGACCCTCGTCGCCATCGCGACCGTCGACCGCGTCGGGCGCAGGCCGCTGCTCATCGCGGGATCCATCGGCATGGCGCTGACCCTCGGCGCGATGGCGGCCGTGTTCGGCGCCGCGGGCGAGGACGCCGCGGGCAACCCGGTGCTGACGGGCGCCGCCGGCCCCGTCGCGCTGCTCTCGGCCAATCTCTATGTCTTCTGCTTCGGGGCGTCCTGGGGTCCGGTGACGTGGGTGCTGCTCGGGGAGATGTTCGAGAACCGCATTCGCGCCCTCGCCCTCTCGATCGCGGCGGCCGCGCAATGGCTGGCGAACTTCCTCGTGACCGCCACGTTCCCCGCGCTCAAGGTGGCCGGGCTCGGCATCGCCTACGGGCTCTACACCGCCGCCGCGGCGGCCTCTCTGGTGTTCGTCGTCGCGTTCATCCCCGAGACGAAGGGCAAGGAGCTCGAGGAGATGTGATGGGCGCGGGGGGCAGCGACCGCCGGCGTCAATCGGCGAGGAGGCGTGTGACAGGACGGCGACGCGCAAGGTCAGGATCGCGTCGCCGTGCGCGAGCGCGTCCGCCGCATTCGGTGTGTGGGTAAGCTGCTGAATTCGCGTCGCTTTTCCAGAGGGCGTCGAATCGCGGCGAAGAATGCCCTGCCAATGCGGTGCAGGCTGCGCAGCTGGGGCTTGACGTCTCTGACGTCTTCGGATGCTCTTCCCCTGTCGGGTCGTTATTCGTGCGCATACGCAGCACGAACGGCGACACCGGAGAAGGAGTGCCGACGGTCGAAGGAGCGTGAATGCCCGCTGAGCCATCCACTCCAGCGCGCCGGCTGGCCGGCGCGCACGGGTCGACGCCGGCCGCCGACAGGGTCGAGGACGGCGCCGACGACGATCTCGACGAAGGCCACCGCGCGAAATGAGCGTCGCGCCGGCCGCCGAGAAGCGCCCGTCGCCCGCCGCTCCGGCGGAGCAGGCGGAGCCCGAGGCGAGCGAGGAGCGCGAGGCGCCCGCGCTCGGCGCGCCGGCGTACGTGCAAGCCGCGGCAGGTCCTGGCGGCATCGGAGCCGGCGGCGGCGGCCGCGGCGGGGCCGCGGGCGGCGGAGGCGCGCGAGGGCGTACCGCCACGATTCATGGCGTCGCGCGGCAAGGGGTCGCGTCGGTGGCGGCGCCGTTGCCCTTCGCCGCGACGATCCAGCGCGCGTTCGGGCACCACGATCTCAGCCGCGTGCGGACCGGGAGCGACGGCCCCGCGAGCGCAGCGGCCGCGCGGCTCGGAGCGCGGGCGTACGCCGTCGGCGATCGCATCGCGTTCCGCAGCGCCCCCGACCTGCGCCTCGCGGCGCACGAGGCCGCGCATGTGGTGCAGCAGAAGGCGGGTGTCCAGCTCGACGGCGGCGTCGGCAAGGTCGGCGATCGCTACGAGCGGCAGGCGGACGAGGCCGCCGACGCCGTGGTCGACGGCCGCTCGGCGGAGGCGATCCTCGATCGAGAGCGCGACGGCGGCGAGGCCGGCGTGCAGATGGCGTGCAGCTGCGGCGGCACGTGCTCGAGCTGCAGCGGCGCGACCGATCTGCAGACCGCGCCCGTGCAGATGGAGCTCGACGCGCTCGCGGAGCGCGACCTCGAGCCCGAGCTCATCGAGGCTCGCGAGGACGGGGGAGGCGGCCGCGGCGGCGCGACGCAGGGCCTCGACGCAGGCGGTGGTGGCGAGGGCGGCGGCGGCGAGGGCGGCGGCGGCCCGTCCGCCGAGGGCGGTGGCGGCGAAGGCGGTGGAGGCCCGCCCGGAGGCGGCGGCGGCGGGGGCTGCGGCGGCGGGGGCGGCGCCGCGAGCGGGGGCACAGGGGGCGAAGGCGCCGTCGCCGCGGGTGCGGAGCCTGCGCCGAATCCGGCGGTCGCACGCGGCGCGCAGACCGCGTGCCCGGCTCCCGAGGAGCCGCCGCCGCACACGCCCGAGCAGTCGAGCGGCGAGGAGGAGCCCTGCCGGGACGAGAGAGAGCTCTCGGAGACGATCGCGCCGAGCGCCGGCGACGTCACCGGGACCTCGACCACCCGTCAGCCGCGCGAGCCGCCGAACACGAGGGTCCACGGCGACGTCCAGAGCGCGAGCACCACCACATCCCAGGCCCAGCAGACCCAGCGCACCGACGCTCCGCCGCCGCCACCTCCTCCCGGCTGCGAGCCGCAAGGCGGGTGCGGCCAAGGGGGAGGGGGCGCCGGCGGCGGCGGCGGGGCGCAGCAGGCCGAGGGCGGCGGCGGCGCAGCCGGCACCGCGCGAGCCGCAGAGGGCGCTGGCGCGGACCGGCCCGCGGGCGGCGGTGCGGGTGGGGACCGCGAAGAGGCCGCGCCGGCCGCCGAGGATCCGATGGCGGCGGCGCTCGGCGACGCGCTCGCGCGCCGCGAAGACGCCATCGGCTCGTACCGCGACGGCCACGCCGCGATGGGCGAGTCGCGGGCGCACGTCCTCGCGGCGAGCGCCGAGCGCGCGCGGTTCGCCGCGGGAGGCGATCGCGAGGCGCGCGAGTCCGCCTCGAGCGTCGCCGCCGATTCGCTGCGCGAGATGGGCCAGGACGCGGGCGCGACGCTGACCGACATCGAGCGCCGGGTGCCGTCGCGGATCGGCGAGTCGCTCGTCGGCGTCAAGCGCGACATCGAGTCCGCGCGCGATCGCACGCTCGAGGCGATCGACGCCGCGTACGGCGACGCGCGCCGAACTGCGGAGCGGGACGCGAACGCGGCCAAGGCCACGATCGACGCCCAGTACGTGATGAGCCTCGTGCACACGGTGACGACCACCGTCGGCGCGATGGTGCGCGTGCAGACCGGCGCCGACCGCACCACGCGCGCGATCGCCGCGGCCGAGGCGCTCGAGCTGGGCGTGGTGCGCAACCTGATCGCGGGCGGTCAGTCGGAGATCAACGACGTCGGAGAGAGCAAGGGCGGCGAGGCCCTGGGGATCGGCCGCTCCCACTGGCGCATGTACCAGCGCGGGCGCCGCAACGGGAGGGACAGCCTCCTCGACGGCTATCTCACGGATCGGCGCGCGGACGCCCGCTCGAACGCGGCGATGGAGACCGCGAAGGGCTACCGCGACGGGTTCGTCAACGAGGCGGCGGCGCAGGCGCGGCAGCTCGCGCGCGCGCGCGCCGGCCACTGCGCCACCGTGATCAGCGCGTCGCTCGGGGCGCAGGACGGCGTCCGGCAGGGCGCCGAGCAGGCGTTGGCGTCGCTCGGCCAGGTGATGCGCGGCGCGCTCGCCGCGGCCGCTGCCCAGCGTGAGGCTCGGCGGTCCGCCGTCGACGCGCAGCTCGCGGTCCAGCTGCGCACCCTCGCTCGCCAGCGCCGCGCGCAGCGCCAGACCGCGCGCGACACCGCGTACCTGCAGCGCCTGATGGTGGAGAGCGCGGCGCACGGCGTCGCCGGCGAGATGCTCCGCGGAGCGGGCCAGGCCGGACGCGCGATCGCCGACGCGCTCGGGCAGCTCCGCGTCCTCCTCGAGGGGACGACCGCGCCGCCCGCGGCGATGGTGCGCGCCGCGATGCGCGGCGTGCGCGGCCGGGTCGCGACGCTGCTCGGCCAGCTGCGCGAGCGGCTCGGGCTCGGCCTCGATCGCGCGGTCGCGAGCGTGGAGGACAGCCGGGGGACGGCGCAGGCGGCGCTCGATCGCCTCCTCGAGACCGCGCGCGACGGCGCCAGCCAGCTGGCTGGCGCGTTCGGCGGCGCGATGAGCCAGGCGTCTGCGGGCGCCGTCGAGGGCTTCACGCAGGCGCGCGCCGAGCACGGCGCGGCGATCGAGCGGCTGACCACGGCCGTCTCACGCACGTTCGCGTGCGCGCTGCTGACCGTCATCTCCGGCTATCTGCGCCTCAACCAGTCGATCCGGGAAGGGATCGAGAGCCAGAAGACGAGCCTCCGGACCGGGTTCGACGTCCAGATCCAGGGCGGCACCGATCGCGACGGTCAGCGCAAGCCCGGCCTCGCCGAGGACATCCGCAAATACGCCTGCATCGCGGCCCAGAACGAGCGACCCGCCTGGGAGAAGGTCGCCACGATCCTGCTGGTCATCCTGATCGCGATCGTCGTGAGCGTGCTCCTCGGTCCCGTCATCGGCGCCGCTGTCGGCGGGCTGATCGGGGCGGGGCTCCTCGCGACGGTGATCACCGGCATCATCGTCGGCGCGATCGCCGGCGCGCTGTCGAGCATGGCCGGCTACGCCCTCGGCAACGCGCTCGCTGGCCGTAGCATCACCGGCCGCGGCCTCTGGCGCGCCGCTTGGACCGGCGCGCTGACGGGGGCGATCGGCGGCGGGCTCGGCGGTCTGGGCGGCGCGCTGGTGCAGGCGGCGGGCCAGGCGGGCGCCACCCTGCTCACGCGCTTCACCCTCCAGCTCGCGACCGACATGCTCACCGAGTACGCGTCCCAGGTGACCATGAACCTGATCGCCGGATATGGGCTGGCGAGCCTCAGCCATATCGACGCGAGCGGTTTCCTGATGGCCGGCGTCATGTCGAGCGCGATGTTCACGATGCACCACGTCCGGCTGCCGGGGAACCGGCGCCCGGCGATGCCGGAGATGCCGCACGGCCGCGCGATCGAGGCGGGCCGCATGCCGCGGGCGATAGCCGCCGCGGGGCGCGGCATCGTCGCCGCCGAGCGCGGCCTCGGTCGCGCGCTGAGCTGGGCGGGTGCGCGCGCGCCGCGCGTCGCAGCGGTGGGCCGCGCCGTCGGCCTCACCGGTGGTGCGGCGCTGCGCGGTCTGGGCCGCACGCGCCTCGTGCAGGCGCTCGGCCGCGGCCAGGAGCGCTTCCTCAACCTCACAGAACATCTCGCGGCGAGGAGCTCGTACCGGACCTGGCGCGCCGTCAGCCGTCGCACGGGCCGCCCCATCCCGCCCGAGGTGACGGCCGCCTATGAGGCCACCTTCCCGGAGGGGCGGGCGCCCGGTGCGCCGCACGAGGCTGCGGCGCCGCGCGAGGCTGCGGCGCCGCACGAGGCGGCCGCGCCGCACGAGCCCACGCCGCACGAGGCCGCTGCGCCGCGCGAGCCTGCCGCGCCGCACGAGCCTGCGGCCCCACGCGAACCCGCCGCTCCACACGAGCAGGCAGCCGCGCGCGAGCCCACCGCGCCGCACGAGCCCACCGCGCCGCACGAGCCTGCGGCGCCGCACGAGCCCGCGGCGCCGCACGAGCCCGCGGCGCCGCACGAGCCCGCGGCGCCGCACGAGCCCGCGGCGCCGCACGAGCCCACTGGCCCTGGCATCAGTCTCCGAGAACAGTTGTTCTCGCGTCGGTTGCCGGGAGGCCACCGCTTGCGCGTCATGCGCGATGGGCGCGTGTTTCGTTGCTCGCTTTGCGAGCTCCTTGGCCACCTCGATCGACCGGAGGGGTTGCCCGCGAACTATGTCGATGAGATCAGGGCAGGCCTGTACGAGGGCATCGATCCGAACACACTGCCTCCGGGGTTGGAGCTCGAAGGGACCGGCGCGACGAGGGATCCGAGCGGGGTCGTCAGAGCGCGGGACGTCTTCAACGCAGCGACCAATCCCAACGAGGGTTTCTTCGGCAGGCTCATCAACACGTTCGATCCTCGGTCGCGGCATCTCACCCTGATGGACCATGTATTCCATGACAGTTTCCCGAGCTGGATCCGCCATCGAGGCGGGCTGGTCCCGCGCAGGGGAACGCCTTCGGTGGTATACTTGAACCTGAGGCAGATGCGGGCCCTGGGGATCGACCGCGGCTCACTTTCCAGGCTCTCGCTCGACAACATCCAGAACATCGAGAGTATCATGAGGATCCACCAGGCCAGGAGCCGCGGGTTGACCGGAGAAGCCCTTGCGCGAGTCGTCGAGACGACGCCGGTGATGCGCTACGCGCGCTCGATCGCCCGTCAGTCTGGGCACGAGCTTGCCAACCTTCGCGTGAGCGACCCGCAAGGAACTGCATCGCTGCAAGCGCTCTTGAACCACTGGGCCAGTCCGCGCGGTGCGGGGTTTGGCTTCGTCGATCCGAGTTTGGCGGCAGCCCGCCACAACGCCCTGCTCAGGAATCTGGGCATCGACCCCGGCACGCCCATCGACTATGGGTTCAACGTGGACATCGATCTATCTCCAGCGAGGACCGGCCGGTGAGGCTCGCTCTCGTTGTGCCGGTAAGCGGTGACGCTTTTCTCGATCGCTCCGAGCAAAGCCGCCTTGCGTCCCAGTTGGTCGCACATGGATGCGACGTCGACTTGGTGCGCGAGGACGACGTCTCCGAGCCGGCTTGGGACTACTTCCTGCATCTAGGATTCGTAGAATGGCTCGATCAGACGCCGCTCGCCGCCGAAGGTCTCCTGCCTCGAGTGGTTGCATTCGGCATGCAGTCGTATCTCTGCGAGCATTGCGAGCGGATGTCCTTGTGTGGCGGAATCGACCATATAAGCCTGAGCGCGTGGCAGCGCGGTGCGTTTGACGATACGTGCCTCGCCGTCCGGCGCGCGTTCGTGCCCGCGCTCTCGATACCGGTCATGGCCGAGTTCCTCGCCACCGAGCACTATGTACTGCTCGATCGTCAGCCTGTCGGCATCGCGCCGATGCTCGTACGCTATTTAAAAGTTGTTGCGGGCGCGAATTCCGCTCAGCGGAGCTGACCTTCCCCCGCGCCGGCCCTCGATGCGCTGCTCTTCCGCTCGCAGCATGTCGACCGCTGCCGGTAGATCCGAATTTTGTAGGCAGCCGAAAAGAGACTCCCGCATTCCCGGCTGCACGTTCGTTTTGCCACTTACAAAAATATTTTCTTGACCGAATCAATCAGGCGTAATACGAACCATTCCGGGCAGAGCCTTAGGCTCGCCGGGGGCTTTCGGAGCGGGGGTCCCACGAAGGGGGGGTTCATTCGGGCCTGGAGACGATTTCCCTCACGAAGGCGGATTGTTCCGATCCTGCGAGCCGACCAGCCGGCATATGCTGCATAGCGGCGCATTGCGCCTGCGCGGCTCATGCTCAGCGGAGGGATCACAGGGGTTGTACGGCCTCGATTGTGACCGAGGTCACGCGGAAACAGCGCCCGCGCATGTGAAACCTCGGGGAGCCGTCCCGGAAGCGACGGGGATCTCCCATTGCATCGGGAGCGACAACCCGGAACGGCATGGCCAATCTACGGGCGATTCACTCGGTAGGCTTCTCGCTGGTGAAATACCTGCGCAACGCCTATCCCGCCGATCTGCGGCAAGAGCACCCGTGCGATTTCCGCCTCATCTCGTCCGGTGAGCTCAACGCCACGAACGCCGACTTCGGGACCGCCGTCACGCTCTACCTCTATCGCGTGACGGTGAACCCGTATTTGCGCAATTCGCATCACGTCAACGCGGCTCATCAGACGGTGCTGCCGCTGTCGGTCGACCTCCATTATCTCGTGACCATCTGGGCCGACAGCGCCCTGGTCGAGCACACCATCCTCGGGTGGGTCGTGCGCGAGCTCTATATGCACCAGACCCTCACCCAGTCGGATCTCACGTCCGAGGGGGGCTGGGAGGGCGGCGATCTGGTGCAGCTGATCCCGGCGGAGCTCTCCAACGAGGATCTCATGCGATTGTGGGACGCCCTGGATCCGGGGTACCGGCTGAGCATCTCCTATATCGCCCGCGTCGTCCGGATCGAGCCGGAGGTGCTGCCGGAATCGCCGGCCGTGGTGGCGCGCCGGCTCCGAGCGACCGAGAAGGACCGGAATCCATGAGCGGACGGCGGCCCGGGAGGCGGACATGCTCGACGTGATCGACGACCGCGTCCTCGGGGCCCTCCGGTTCGTCGACGCGACCACCGGGGTCGCCATCCGGGCGCCGCTGCGCGTCACCGCGCCCCTCGCGCGGTTCATCCGCAATCGCACGGGCGCCTACGCGATCACCTGGGCGGCCGGCCTCGACGCGCACGTCGCGCAGTTTCAGGCGCCCCCCTCGTCGCCGCCGCTCGACTCCATCCCCCTGTCCGTCGCCGTGAGCGACCCAGCCCGCCGGTACCTGGCCCGATCGAGCTCGTTCCGGCTCCCGCGCGACGCCGACCCGGCGCAGGCCGCCGGCGAAGGCTCGCTCTTCCGGGCCATGGCGATCCCGCTCTATCCTTCCCCCATCGCCCCGATCGACCCGGGGTGGGCCGTCGTCCGCGCGAGCGTGCGGGACCAGAGCGGCGCCGCCCTGCCCGGCGCCTACGTGCGGCTGCGCCGGGCCTCGGAGCCGACCTCCGCGGATCCGCCGCTCGCCCGCGGCATGGCCGACGACCGAGGGGAGGCGCTGATCCCGGTCGCCGGCGTGCCCGTCACCAACTGGGAGGCGGACGACACGCGGCCGGTCCTGTCGACCGAGATCGAGGCGGTGCTCGAGGTCTACCACGACGCGAGCGCCGGCTCGCCGCCGGACCCCGATCTCATCGATTCGCGGCGGCTGCTCGAGCCGCCGGACCCCCATGCGCTGTCCAAGACAAGTGTGAACGTGCGGTTGGCTTCGGGGAGGGAACTCGCCGTGTCCGTGGTGATCACCCGATGAGTGGAAACCCCGCCCCACAGGCTCTCTGGTAAGGAGGCTCGCTCGTGCCCGAATATCTAGCACCAGGCGTATACGTCGAGGAAACCAGCTTCCGGGCCAAGTCGCTCGAAGGCGTGAGCACGAGCACGACGGGCTTCGTCGGTCCGACGCGACGCGGGCCCGTCGCCCCGAGCGACCCCAACGCGATGCCCGAAATACCCGAGCTCCTCACGAGCTTCGGGGACTTCCAGCGGATCTACGGCGGGTTCGACGATCTTCAGTATGGCACGAACTACCTCGCGCACGCGGTCCGCGCCTACTTCGACAACGGCGGATCGCGCCTGTACGTGGCGCGCGTGATCGATGCCACCGCCGGCACCGCGGTCTCCGGGAACCTGGCCGCGAGCATCTCGTTCGCGGCGCGCTCGCCCGGGCAGGCGGGGAACGGGGCGATCACGATCATCCCGCACTTCACCGACGCGACGAAGCGGAGCATGGACCGGGCCCCGCAGGGCACCGTCGTCCGCGTCGGCGCGAAGAGCGCGGCCGTGGCGCGGGGCGCGCAGCTGGTCGGCAACCGCGTCGGCCCGTGGTCCCTCCCGCGCAACGGCCGCCTCATCGTCCGCCTGACCGGCGCCGGCGGCAACAACACGCCGGAGGCCGGCGTCGAGCTGACGCTCGCCGGGAGCCCGGCCGAGGCGCAGGCGCAGGCCACCCTGCCCGCGCCGCTCGACCTGGCCGCCGAGACCGAGGCCAATCGCACGCTCACCGTGCGGATCGACGGCGTGGAGCAGACGGTCGTCCTGCCCGCCGCCGATGGCCAGACGCGCGACGCGGTGGTCGCCCTCATCAATGGATCGATCGTCGGAGGGTATGCCCGGCTCGACGCCGACCGGCTGGTGATCGGCAGCGACGTCCAGGGGACCGCCTCGCGGGCGTCGGTGCTGTTCACCGGCGCGGCCACGGGCCTCGGCTTCACCGCCGCGGTGGACGCCGCCGGCTCGGGCGACCTGCCGAACGTCCGGCGCGTGACCGCGCAGGACCTGCAGGCCCGCCTGGCCGGCTTCCAGGGGGGCGAGGTGACGCCCAGCACCGACGCCAATGGCAATCTGGTGCTCACCGCGGCCACCCCCGGCGCGGGCCTCTCGCTCCTGTCGCCCGACGGCGGCGCGCCGCTCGTCAATGGGCTCCTCGGCTTCGCCGCCGAAGCCGCGGCCGCCGGCAACCCCGGCAGCGCGGTGACGTTCTATTACAAGGACGACACCGGCTGGATCCCCGAGTCCGGCGCCGGCACGCCGCTCGATCTCGGGCTCAACGACAACGCCGCGCCGAGCGCCGATGGGACCGAGTTCGTCACGCTCGGCGTCGTCGCCACCGACGCCGACGGCATCTCGAAGACCTACGATGATCTCGGCCTCGCGCCCGAGCACCCGCGGTACATCGGCAAGGTCCTGGCGGAGAACCCCGCCCGGCGCGCCGACCAGCTGGAGAACGTGTTCGCCTTCCGCGACGGGGGCGCCACCGTCGCCGAGCTCCGGCAGGCGCTCCTCAGCAACGCCGGGCTGCCGCCCGTCGGCCAGCGCGCGACCCCGGTCCGGACGGTGATCCTGAGCGGGGGCACCGACGGCGGGCCGCCGGCCCAGGTGAGCTACGAGGCGGGGCTCCGCCAGCTCGCCGTGGAGGAGGGGATATCGATCGTCGCGGCCCCGGGCGAGTCGCGTTACCCCGATCACCAGGGCATCCAGGGGGCGCTCATCACCCATTGCGAGCGCCGGCGCGCCTACCGGATCGCGGTGCTCGACACCGCGCCGGGGCTCGTGATCAGCGGCGCGCAGGCGGAGAAGGCGCGCATCGACTCGACCCACGCCGCGCTCTATTACCCGTGGGTCGTGGTGAGCAATCCGCTCGCGCGCGTGGGCGACGAGAGCGTCCCGCGGGAGATCGCCCTCCCGCCGTCGGGCTTCGTGTGCGGCATCTACGCGCGCACGGACGTGACCCGCGGCGTGTTCAAGGCGCCCGCCAACGAGGTCGTGCGCGGGGCGCTCCGCTACGAGGTGGACGTGAACTTCGCCCAGCAAGAGGTCCTGAACCCGGCGGGCGTGAACTGCCTGCGCTTCTTCCCCGGGCGGGGGAACCGCGTGTGGGGCGCCCGGACGGCGAGCTCAGACCCCGAGTGGAAGTACGTCAACGTGCGCCGCTACTTCAACTACGTCGAGCGCTCGATCGACGTGGGGACCCAGTGGGCGGTGTTCGAGCCGAACGGCGAGCGCCTGTGGGCGAACATCCGCGAGACCGTGTCGAGCTTCCTCGTGAACGAGTGGCGCTCGGGCGCGCTGCTCGGCGGGAGCCCCAGGGAGGCCTTCTTCGTGCGCTGCGATCGCAGCACCATGGACCAGAACGATCTGGATAACGGCCGCCTGATTTGCCTCATCGGCCTGGCGGTGGTCAAGCCCGCGGAGTTCGTGGTCTTCCGCATCGGCCAGAAGACGGCGGACGCCCGCAGCTAATCACAAGGAGACGCCCAATGCCGCGTGAAGTGCCCTATCCCAATTTCAACTTCACGGTCAGCTTCGACCCGGCGCTCGAGGACGATCCGTTCGGCGGGTTCTCGGACGTCTCGGGGCTGATGACGGAGCTGACCGTGGCCGAGTACCGCAACGGCAACGATCGCGAGAACCACGTGCGCAAGATCCAGGGCGTGCACAAGGTCGGCGACGTGACGCTCAAGCGGGGGCTCATCGACTCGGCGAGCATCTGGAAATGGATGGAGTCGGCGCGCGTCGACGGCCCGGCCGCCAAGCGGACGGTCACCATCAAGATGCGCGACGAGAGCGGGAAGAACGACGTGCAGACCTGGACCCTGCTGCGCGTCCTCCCGCTCAAGTGGACCGGGCCGACCCTGGCCGGCAAGGGCGGGGGCGACGTGGCCACCGAGGAGCTGGTCCTCTCCTGCGAGGGCCTCGTCTACGGCGTGCCGGGAACGGCGTAGCGACGTCCGAGGGCGCCCGGGATGCGAGGACTGGTCATCGAGCTGCAAGCGCCGCTGGCTCCGCCGGCGCCGAACCGCGCGGACGTGGCGTGCTTCGTCGGCTTCGTCGCGCGGCGGGCGGGCGCGTCCGGCCCGCTGCCGTCCATCGTGCCTCCCGCCGGCGCCCAGGCCGCCGACTACCCTCTTTACCGCTGGTTCCACGAGCAAGGATGGGTCCGGTCGAACGAGCGCATTTACGACCGGGCCTCGTCGTCTGCCCACCTCGCCTCTCCCGATCTCGCGCCGCCGTCGCCGCCCGCCTGGACGCTCTCCGACGCCGATCTGGACCTGCTCCTCGATGTCCCGGTCCCGATCGACAGCTGGGAGGCGTTCGAGCGGCTGTTCGCCTGGGATCGGCGGCCGTTCACCGTCTCTGGCGGCGCGCCGCTCGCGGGCCCGTCGTACCTGGGCGCGGCGGTGCGCTCCTTCTTCGCGCAGGGCGGGCGTCGCTGCTACGTGATCCGCGTCGGCGATCCGTGGCGCTACGACGCAGAGCCCGCGGTGCGGCGCGCCGGGATCGACAAGCTCCTCGGGCTCTCGACCGCGGGCGGCGCGAAGCTCCCGCCCGATCGGCGGGATCGGGCCACGTGGAAGGGGATTGGCCACCTGTACGGGCTGCCGGAGGTTTCGTTCGTCTGCCTCCCCGACCTCGCCGACGCCGTGGCGGCGGAGCGGCCCTGGCCGAGCGAGGCGCCCTCGGCCCCCGCGGGCGAGGAGGTGTTCGCCGCCTGCGCGGAGCGGCCCTCGATCCCGGCGGATCGGTTCGTCCGCGGGTTCGAGCCGCCGCGCGCCGACGAGGCGGGTTATGCGGCCTGGGCCGGCGCGATCCGGCGGATCGGGACGATGCTGCAGCGGGAGCTCCGCGAGATCCAGCTCGTGGCCTCGATCCCGCTGCCCCACCCGTCGGTGCCGGCGGCGCGGGCGGACCTCCTCCGCTTCCTCGCGTCGAGCGGCTGGCTGGGGGCGCAGCTCAACGGCGAGGAGGGCTCCGCGCCCGATGGGCTCTCGAGCGCCTTCGTGCAGCTCGCGTGGCCGTGGGTGAAGACGCTCGGCTCGCGCGGCCTGCCAGCCGAGCTGGAGAGCCCCGACGCCGTGCTGACCGGCGTCCTGTCGCGCAACGCGCTCACGCGGGGCGCGTATCGCAGCGCCGCGCGGCTGCCCGTCGCCGAGGTGTTCGACGTCGAGCCCGGGCTGCGCAACGAGGACCTGGCGCTGCCGGAGGTGGGCGCGACGCTGGTGCAGCGGGTGTCGCTGATCGGGCAGACCCCGCGGGGGATAGAGGTGCTCTCGGACGTGACGACCTCGCTCGACGAGGCCTATCGTCAGGCGAACGTCAATCGGCTCGTGACCGCGATCGTGCGCGCCGCCCGCGCGCTCGGCGAGGACGTGCTCTTCGAGGCCCAGAATCCCCGCCTCTGGGCCTCGATCCGCGCGTCGATCGAGTCTCTCTTGGTCGCGCTGTGGCAGGAGGGGGCGCTCGCCGGCGCGACCCCGGCCAAGGCGTTCCAGGTCCGCTGCGACCGGAGCACGATGAGCGAGCGCGATCTCGACGAGGGCCGGCTCGTCGTGGAGATGACGCTCCAGGCGACGGCGGTGATCGAGCGGATCCGCGTCGTCCTGGCGATGTCCACCGGTGTCACGACCGCGCAGGTGACGGCCGCATGAGCGCCCCCGACCCCTTCCTGCTGTTCAACTTCGAGGTGACGTTCAAGGAGTTCGACCTCCAGCAGGGGCGCGAGACCGGCGGCGATCGGATGCTCTGCTCCGCTGCCTTCTCGGAGGTGACGGGGCTCGAGGCGACGATGGAGCCGAAGGTCATCAAGGAAGGGGGAAGGAACTATGGAACGGTGCAGCGGGCTGGGCCCGTGACCTTCGGGACCGTGGTGCTCAAGCGCGGCCTCACCACGCAGCGGGACATGTACGCGTGGTTCGCGCTCGTGGCCGGCGGCAACTATGCGCGGCGGCTCACGGCGTCCATCGCGGTGCGCAACCCGAAGGCGGACCAGGTCCTCTACACGCTCAAGCTGCACCGGGCGCTGCCCATCAAGTTCAAGTCGCCGGATCTGAACGCCTCGACGACGAACGTCGCGATCGAGGAGCTCCACCTGGCTCACGAGGGCCTGGAGCTCGTCGGGGGATCATGAGCTCTCCTGGCGCCCCGCCCAGCAAGAAGGTCGAGCTCTATCGGCTCGACGCCAATGGCAATCCGCCGGCCACCCCCACGGTGACCGCGCAGTACAACCCGACGCAGCTCCAGTACACGATCACGAACACCGCCGCCCGCGGCAGCGGGTCGCAGCGGACGCAGCGGGTGGACGAGAGCAGCGCCAAGCTGACCATCGAGCTGGTCTTCGACACCACCGATACAGGTCAGGACGTGCGCCTCAAGACCCAGGAGGTCGCCGTCCTCATGGAGCCGGACCAGACCACGAAGGTCCCGCCCAAGGTGGATGTGGTGTGGGGGGCGTTCAAGTTCCAGGGCATCTTCGACTCCTACCGGGAGACGATCGATTTCTTCTCCGAGGACGGGATCCCCTTGCGGGCGACGGTCAGCCTGGCGATGAGCAGCCCGGCGGAGGAGAACCGGGTGCCACGGGCGGTGTTCCACTTCGCCCAGGGTGGGAAGGCGGCCGCCTTCGGCGGACAGGCGGTGGAGACGCCGATGGGCTCCGGGCCGTTGACGCGGACAGCGCAGGAGGTGGGCGACCCAAACAGGACGCGGGACATCGCTGCGATGAACGGCGTCGAGGACATCCGGAATCCTGCCGGGGATACCGACACGCTGGTCGTGCCCGAGAACGAGCCGGAGCTGCTCGAGGCTGTGGCGTTCGCGAGCGCCGGGGCGCAGGCGGGGTTTTCTGCCGGAGCGGGTTTCTCAGCGGGTGCAGGGGCCGGCTTCTCAGCGGGCGCAGGAGCTGGCTTTTCCGCGGGCGCAGGCGCAGGCTTCTCAGCGGGTGCGGGTGCGGGTTTCTCCGCAGGCGCAGGAGCTGGCTTCTCCGCAGGCGCAGGAGCTGGCTTCTCCGCAGGCGCAGGAGCGGCTTTGTCCGCGGGTGCAGGAGCTGGCTTTTCAGCGGGTGCAGGAGCTGGCTTCTCAGCGGGTGCGGGTGCGGGTTTCTCCGCGGGCGCAGGCTTCTCAGCGGGTGCGGGTGCGGGTTTCTCAGCGGGCGCAGGCTTCTCAGCGGGTGCGGGTGCGGGCTTCTCAGCCGGCGCCGCCTTCGGTGCCGATGCCGGGGGCAGCTTCTCCAGCGGCCCGATGGCCGGCTCCCTCGCGTCCGCCGGCGTTTCGGCGACCCAGGGGGCGTTCGCCCTCCTCCGCGCGCCCACGGCGCAGCCGCGCAGGCCGATCGACCCGAGCCGTCTCCTGGTCCGGACCGCGAGCACCAGCTACTCGATCACCAGGCAAACCCAGTACGCAGTGGGCGGCCGTGTGATCGGCGAAGGCTCGGCCAGCTACCGCGCAGAGGTCGGCCAGAGCGGAAGCTTCAGCAGCCGAATCACCTTCGAGGAGGACTGACCGATGCCCATCGTGTTCGATCAGGTGGAGGGCGTCGTGCAGCGCAGCCCCGAGGACACCACCGCTGGCGCGGACAACGCGGCCGACGCTGCGGCGCCCCCGGCAGGCGCGGACGCAGAGGACATCGCTGAGCAGATGGACCGCCTCAGGCGGCGCAAGGAACGGTTGATCGCGGATTAGGACGCCCATGGCCGAGACCCAGCTCAGCACGCTGCCGCAGTACCGAGCCCGCCCGACGGTTCGTCTGGACGGCAACACCCGCGACAACGCTCGCGTGAGCGCGCTCATCAACGCGTTCCGCGTGACGGAGCAGGAGATGGGCCTGTCATCGCTGGAGCTGCGTCTTTCCAACCAGACGACGCCCCCGGGGGGTGGCAACGAGGAGCTCGCGCTCGAGGACGAGCGCGATATCAAGCTCGGGACCAAGATCAGCCTCTACTCCGGCGACGAGAACCGGCCACGGGAGATCTTCCGGGGGGTGGTCAGCTGCATCGAGGCCGAGTTCCCGCAGAAGGGCTCGCCCGAGCTCCTGGTGCTGGCAGAGGACCCGCTCCAGAAGGTGCGCCTCTCGCGGCGGACCCAGGTGCACGACCACCTCCGGCTCTCCGATCTGGCGAACCAGCTCGCCTCGCAGATGTCCCTCTCGCCCCGCGTCACCGGGTTCACGGAGGACATCGGCACCCACGTCCAGCTCAATGAGAGCGATCTCGCGTTTCTGCGCAGGCTCCTCGCCCGCTACGATGGCGACGTGCAGGTCGTCGGCGACGCGCTGCACGTCTCGCCCCGCAAGGACGTCCAGCGTGGCACTGGCACCGTGGAGCTCGCGTGGAACAGCCAGCTCTTCCACGCGCGCTTCTGCGCGGACCTCGCCGACCAGGTCACGGAGGTCACCACCTCGGGCTGGGACCCGAAGCAGGGCGTGCGCGTCGCCGGCTCCTCGCAGGGCGCGAACCTGGGGCCCGGCGGCGGGCGGCTGGGCTCGCAGATCCTGTCCGACGTGTTCGGGGCCCGCAGCGAGCACGTGAGCAGCCCGGCGGTGCTCACCGATCTCGAGGCGCGCGCGCTCGCCGACGCCGCCTTCGACCAGCGCGCGCGCCGCTTCGTCCGCGTGAGCGGGACCGCCGAGGGCAACCCGCTCATCCGCGTCGGCACGCTCGTCCGGCTCACGCGGATGAGCCGCCGCTTCAACAACACCTATTACGTGGTTCACGCGTGTCACCGCTTCCAGAAAACGACCGGTCAGTACGAGACCGACTTCCAGGCCGAGAGCGCCTATCTGGGGAATCCATGAGCGAGGTGCGAGCATGATGGGCGAACCGCGGCCCGGCGCACCCGGCCCCGGCGTCCTGTACGGGGTCTACCTGGCGGAGGTCGTGGCCGTGACCGGCGACCCCGACAACCTCGGCCGCGTCCAGATCCGGCTGCTCGGCTTCGACGGGGTCGGGGACCAGGACGCGCCCCTGTGGGCCCGCGTGGCCGTCCCCTTCGCCGGAGCGAACCGCGGCGCCTTCTTCATCCCGAACAAGGGCGACGAGGTGGCCGTGCAGTTCGTGAACGGCGACCCGCGCCAGCCGCTGGTCATCGGCGGGCTGTGGAACGGCAACCAGACCGCGCCCGAGGCGCTCGGCGGCGACGAGGTCGATCGCTGGAGCTTCGTCGGCAAGAACGGCACGCGGGTGGCCATCGTCGAGGCGTCGCAAGGACAGGAGCAGATCCACCTCTCCACGCCGAACCAGCTGAACTCGGCGGTCATCACCGCGGACAGCGGCGGGAAGATCGAGCTCAAGACAAGCATGGGGACCGTCAAGATCGAGAGCTCGGGGATCACCATCCAGTCGAGCGCGAAGGTCACGATCCAGGCGTCCCAGGTGGAGGTGAAGGCGGGATACGTGGATGTCAGCTCGGCCTTCACCAACTTCTCCGGCGTCGTGAAATGCTCGACCCTCATGGCGACGACCGTCGTGGGGAGCGTCTACACGCCGGGCGCGGGCAACGTATGGTAGGGCACGACGTCATCTTCCGCGGGCTCGGGGAGGCGTCGAGGGAGGGCCCGCCGCTCCTCCTGCAGCTCACCGATCAGAACGTGATCGGCGTGCTGCTCGAGACGCTCGAGACCGAGGACCCCTACGCCGCCGTCCGGGCCAGCGCGGTCAAGGCCCCGATGCGCCTCTACCAGCCGGTGCACCGCACGTTCCACGTCGTGCTGCTCGAGGCGGCGTGCGATCGGCCCGGGCTCCCCCGGCTGGATCCCGCGACGATCGACAGCGCCGGGCTCGTGGTCCGCCGCGTCGCGAGGGACGGCCTCTCCGCGGACAGGTTCCCGCAGGGGTGGCTGTCCGTGAGCAAGAAGCTGCGCGGCTGGTCCAAGCTCGACGACCCGAAGCGCGACCCCGACCCGGACCGGCGGCGGGTGGTCACGGGCGGCGCGCCGGAGATCGGCCGCAAGGCCCTCCTGAGGGCGCGGCTCGAGGAGGGCGCAGAGCAGGTGACCGAGCTGTTCGTGGCGCCGCCCGCGGTCTGCGAGAAGGCCGGCAAGACGCTGCTCTACGGCCTGGTCCCGACGGTCAGCACGGAGATGTCCGAGGCCCCCGCGCCGCCGATCGCCGCGAACGCGTTCGACGTGCCCGCCGGGGCGAAGGACGACTTCAGGGACGCCGTGCTGCCGGGGTACCTCAAGGCCAGCCTGGGGCTCTCGTTCGGCGGCCTCGCGGAGCGGTTCTTCACGGGCCGGTCGGCGGCGCAATACGGGTATTTCGACGACGCCCAGCGGGCGCAAGCCTCCCTGCAGTCCGCCGACGTCGCGCCGTTCTCCCTCGCGCTGGAGGCCGACCGGACCCGCCTCGACCAGTTCCTCGACTTCCTCCGCTTCCTGCGCATCAGCCTGGACCTGTGGGGCAATTCGCCCGATTCGATGGCATTGCGGAGGCTCCTCGCCGAGATCGTGGTGCCGGCGAGCGCGCAGGAGGAGAAGGACAAGGCGGGGCGCCCCGCCGATCAGGTGCTGCTCGACGCGTGCACCGCGCTCATCGCGCCGATCCCCGGCGGCGCGACCGTCTTCCGGTTCCCGTACCGCTGGCCGCCGGTCGCCGCCGGCCTGGCCGAGCGGATCTACGCGCAGGTCAAGGCGACCGTCGCCAGCCGGCTGAGCGCGCTGCAGCCGGGCGTCGCGCGCTTCGAGGACAAGACCGCGCGCTACGAGCTGCGGGCGTTCGTGCGCGTGAAGCGGGACGACGGCTGCCCGCCCGACCTCGTGTGGAGCGCGAGCAGCGCGGCCTTCGAGATCGTCCCCTGGTACGAGAACGGCACCCTCCCGCCGATCCAGATCGAGCTGCCGGACGTCTCGAGCGAGAGCGTCAAATCGCTCCTCCCCAACGTCGCGTTCAAGATGCCGCGGCGGCTGTTCAACTTCCTGAACAGCAACAGCCCGAAGGACCTCATGGAGGGAAAGGGGAAAGAGGGGCTGGACATCGGGCTGCAGTGGATATGCAGCTTCAACATATCCATCAACTTCGTCCTCGCGTTCATCGTGATGTTCATGTTCCTCATCATCTTGAACATCGTCTTCTGGTGGCTGCCCTTCATCCGGATCTGCTTCCCCCTCCCCACTGTCTCGAGGCGTGAGGACTCATGACCAGACCCCTCCCGGCTCCGCGGCCGATCGGCTGGCCGTTGCTTCCGCTGCCCGACGCGGAGGGGCGGCTGCGCTACCCCACGCTCGAGGAGAGCGTGCGCGAGATGATCGAGGTCATCCTCCGCACGCGCCCGGGCGAGCAGCTCATGCGCCCCGATTTCGGCGCCGGCCTCGACCGCTTCCTGCACGAGCCGAACACGACGGACACGCGCCGGCGGATCCGCGAGCTCGTCGCCGCGTCCATCGCGCGCTGGGAGTCGCGCGTCCTGCTCGACCGCGTCGAGGTCGACGAGGTGCCGGGGCGCCCGTCGCACGTGCGCGTCGACATCGCCTATCGCCTGCGCCGCACCGGCGTACCGCAAAAAGTAGGTTTCACGATGGAGCTCGGAGGCTGACATGCCGATTCGGCCCCCCGCGCTCGACGATCGCTCGTTCCACGACCTCGTGGAGGAGCTGGTCGCGCGCATCCCCGCCCACGCGCCCGAGTACACGGATCCCCGGGTCGGGGATCCGGGGCGGACGCTCATCGAGCTGTTCGCCTGGCTCGCGGACACGATGCTCTACCGGGCCAACCTCGTCCCCGAGCGGCAGCGCCTCGCGTTCCTGCGCCTGCTCGGCGTCCCCATGCGCCCCGCCGTGGCCGCGCGCGGGCTCGTGAGCGTGCAGCTCGACGAGGACGTCGCGGAGGCGCCGCGGATCCGGGCGCTCGCGCCGATCAAGGGCCCGGTGCCGTTCGAGACGCGGGACGAGCTGACCGTCCTGCCGATCACCGCCGACGCCTTCGTGAAGCGCCCGATCCGCGCCGAGGAGGAGAGGGCCCTCGGGCCCGAGCTGCTCGCCCAGCTGCCGCTCGCCTACGGCCTCTCGACGCGCGAGGGCAGGCCCGTCGCGCCGAAGTTCTACGTGACCACGCCCGTCTTCGCGGGCGGCGCGCCCGCGGCGGCCGGCATCGACGTGATCCAGGAGACGGTCGACAGGTCGCTCTGGCTGGCGCTCCTCGCCCGCAAGCCGGAGCTCGTGGGGCCGGCGCGCGAGGCGCTCGGGAACGACCCGGAGGGGCAGCAGCGGATCCTCAACGTGGGGATCATGCCGGCCATCGAGGTCCCGCGGCCGCTCGAGGACGCGGAGCTGTTCGAGCAGCTCGCCCGCCGCGGCCGCATCCCCCACGTCTGGGAGATCACGACGGGCCGCGCGACCGGCGGCTCGCCCGGCGGCGCGGAGATGGTCGCCCTCGAGGTGATCAAGGACGACACGAGCGGCCTCACCCGCCGCGGGGTGATCCGCCTGGGGCTGCCGCGCGCCTCGCTGATCGGCGCGCCCGAGAACGACGTGCGCAACGACCCGGCCGCCGGCCTCGGGGACCGGCCGCCGCGGATCGACGACGCCAAGATCGCCGGCCGCGTGGTCGCGTGGCTGCGCCTCCGGCCGATCGAGAAGGGGCAGCAGTCGCTGCGCCTCGGCTGGGTGGGCGTCAACGCGATCGAGATCGACCAGCGCGCCACCGTCACCGGCCGGATCATCGGGTCGAGCGACGACAGCGCCGATCAGGAGATGCAGCTGCCGGCCGCCAACGTCGACCCGGAGAGCCTGGTCCTGGAGGTCGAGGAGGACAACCTCGGGTTCGTGCGCTGGACGCGGATCGCCGATCTGGCCCTGGCCGGGCGGGACTCCGCCGTTTACACGCTCGATCCCGAGGCGAGCACCGTGCGCTTCGGCGACGGCGTGCGCGGGCGCATCCCGGGCGCGGGCAGGCGCGTGCGCGTTTCGGCGATGCGCGCCGGCGGCGGGCGCGCGGGCAACCTGCCGCCCGGGACCCTCAAGGACATGACCGCGTTCGACGCGAGGCCGCCGCATCCGCGCGTCCAGCGCAAGCTCAAGGTGGTGCAGAGCCTGCCCACCGACGGCGGGCAGGACGCGGAGCTCCTGGCGGAGGCCGAGCAGCGGATCCCCGGGATCCTCCGGCACCGGGACCGCGCGGTCACGGCCGACGATTTCCGGACGCTGGCCGTCGAGACGCCGGGCGTGGTCGTGGCCCGCGTCGAGGTGCTCCCGCGGTTCAAGCCGCACCAGCGCCGGAGCGAGGTGCCCGGCGTGGTGTCGGTGATGGTGCTGCCGTTCAAAGCGGAGCGGACGCCGCCCAACCCGCGGGCCGATCGGCCGTTCCTCGAGGCGGTGCACACGTGGCTCGACGCGCGGCGGCCGCTCGCGACCGAGCTCTACACCATCGGCTGCGAGTACGTGCCGCTCGCCGTCACCGTGGGGGTCACGCTGCGGGACGGCTTCCCGCGCGACGAGCAGCTGCTCGCGATCAAGGAGGCCGTGCGCCGGTTCCTGTGGCCGCTCGCGCCGGGCGGCGCCGGCTTCACCGGCTGGCCGCTCGGCCGCGCCGTGCGCGACCGCGAGGTGGAGACGGTGGTCGCGCAGGTGCCCGGCGTGTCCGAGGTCATCGGCGTCAACCTGTTCCGCAGGAAGGGGAGCGGCTGGGAGCGGGTCACCGAGCGGAACGCCACCGGCGGCTTCGTGCTCGCGCTGGAGCCGTGGCAGCTGCCCGAGCTGCTCGCGGTCGTGGCCGTCGCCGACGCGCCGCCCCCGGCCGACGATCCGTCGCAGATCCCGAACCCGTTCGCCGACGACGCGGACGCCGGCGTGGCCGTGCCCGTGGTCCCGGAGGTCTGCTAGCGATGGACGCGAACCTCCAGCGGCCGTTCCTCCTGGCCGACGACGAGCACTGGGCCAGGGTCGGCGATCCGCCGGGCGTGCACTACGATCGCGCCCGCAGGGTCCTGCGCCTCTCGTCGGCCCGCCGGGGGCTCTCGTGGCAGGAGGACGCGGACCGCGCCCGCTCCCTGGTCGAGCGCACCCTCGGCTCGATCGACCGCTTCGGCACCCGCGCCCGCTGGGATTCCGTGGGCCGGCGCGTGGTGGCCACGGGCGCCTTCCCCGACGAGGTGACGATCTACACGGCGGAGCCCTCGGTCCTCGTCCACGACGTGGCCGTCGGCCACGACGACGTGCTCTACCTGGCGGCGGGCGGGGTCATCCTCAAGGACCTGCGCAACCGCTGGGAGTCCGTGACCCTGCCGCTCGCGCCGCTGAGCGCCTGGCGCCTCGCGCCCATCCCGACCGGGGGCGTGTACTGCCTGGACCGGGTGCTCTACCGGATCGCCCGCGTCACCGGGCTCCCGCTGCGGTCGCGCGCGGCCTTCGCGTACACGCCCGACACCTTCCGCCCCAAGACGGACGATCCCGATCCGCCGCGCGCCCAGGAGCTCCCCGGGGCCACGTGGCCGAGCGCGGAGTGGCCGGTGGCGATCGCCTGCAGCCCCGAGGGGAGGCTGGCGCTGCTCACCTGGGTGCCGGACGCCGACGCGCACCTGCGGATCCTGGGCGAGGACGACCGGCTCGGCGCGCCCGCGCGCCTGCGCGGCGTCCGCTACCCGTACGGCATGGTCTGGGTGGGGAGCGACAAGGTCGCGGTGCTCGTCGCCCGCAGCGACGCGCAGGGCGCCGAGGAGGCGCCCGTCTACCCCGTGACGGCGGGCGCGGGCGCGGTGGACCCGGTGGGCGACCTCTACCCGCTCCGCGGCCTGTCGCCGTCGCGCGCGGACCGGCCGCTCGCGGCGTGGCCGATGTTCCTGCACACGACGCTGCCGACGCCGCAGGTCGCGACCCCCGAGGGGCCGCGGCCGCTCGTGCCGATCTCGTGGCCGAGCTTCGCGGTCGTGGGGGAGGCGCGCAACGACCTCGGCCACCGCGTGATCGACGGCGGCGACGCGCAGGCGGTCTGGCATCGCATCTACCTCGAGGCGGCCATCCCGCCGGGGTGCGGGGTGAAGGTCCTGCTCGCCGCGAGCAACGAGCGCGCGGTCCCCGGCCCGGAGGCGGCGTGGCACGAGCACCGCTTCGGCGCCGTCGCGGGCGACGCCGCGCCCGGCGTGCCGCAGGGCGTGTGGCTCTCGCAGCCGTCGGAGATCCCGTTCCACCCGGGGCTCCTGCCGTGCGAGCGGCGCCCCCACCGCGCGGGGACGTGGACCGCGCTCGTCCAGCGCCCGCAGTTCCGGGTGCGCTCGCTGGTCGGGCGCTACCTGTGGGTCCGGATGGAGCTCCATGGCGACGGCCGGAGCACCCCGGAGGTCGCCGCGCTCCGCGTCTACGGCGGCCGCCGCTCCTACGTGAAGAGCTACCTGCCCGAGCTGTACCACGAGCAGGTCTTCGGGCCCGACGCCGACGCCCACGGCCCCGACGTCACGGCCACGCCGGCGGACTTCCTGGAGCGGTTCCTCGGCAATTT
Source organism: Sorangium sp. So ce834 (assembly GCF_051521425.1). Taxonomy (NCBI): domain Bacteria; kingdom Pseudomonadati; phylum Myxococcota; order Polyangiales; family Polyangiaceae; genus Sorangium; species Sorangium sp. So ce834. The sequence continues at coordinate 12,350,130 of NZ_CP150351.1, read as the reverse complement.
CGAGGGGATCCTCACGTCGATCGAGGATCGGATCAAGCACGCATGGCTCCTCACCGACGCCTCCGGGGCGCCCGAGGAGGCGCTGGAGTGGCTGGCGAGCTGGATCGGCTTCACGTTCGCCGCCGCGGTCCCGGTGGAGCGGCGCCGCGCCCTGCTGCAGAACGCCATGGAGCTCTACCGGCGGCGCGGCACCCTCGACGGCCTCCGGCTGGCGCTCGACCTGGTCACCGACGGCGGGGTCGAGCGGGGCGACATCGTGGTGTTCGAGGATTTCCGGCTGCGGCGCACGTTCGCGACCATCCTCGGCGCCAACCTCGTCGACGTGGACGACCCGCTCCTGCCGGGGCTCTCCGTGAGCGGCAATTCGTTCGTGGGAGATACGTTGTTCCTCGGCGACGAGAACAACAAGGAGTTTTTGGCGCTGTTCTCGGCCGATCTCCCGGTCACGCCGGCCGAGGCGTCGGCCGTGGCGGAGCTCTTCGATCGGCTGGCGCACCGCGCGACGGTGCTCGTGCACAACGAGGTGAATCCGCAGGACCTTGGGCTCATCCGTCAGATCGTGGATCGCGAGGCGCCGGCGCACGTGGCCGTGCAGGTGCTGACGGCGAGCCAGCGGTTCCTGGTGGGGATGTCCTCGCTCGTGGGCGTCGACACCTACCTTGGCCGCAAGCCCGGCTCGCGGCCGGTGCGCGTGGACGCGAGCCGGATCGGGGGGCGCGACCGGATCGAGCACCTCCCCAGCCTGGATCCGCGGCTGGGCCACTCGCCGTCGTCCATGCAGCCCATCGCGCGCGTCGCGCCGGTCCCGCCGCGGGAGTTCGGCGCGCCGCTCACCCTCGACGGCTCGGCGTCGCGGGCCGCGCCGGGGCGGCGGCTGGTCCGATACCATTGGATGCTCCGGCGGTGAGCGGAGCGCACGGCGAGGAAGGCGGGCTTCATGGCCAATTTCGAGCAGAACAAACCGATAGAGACCGTCGAGAATCACGTGGAGATCACGCCGACGAACGGCCGGCCGCTCCAGCCGGGGCTGCACGTCTTCCAGCTCGTGGTGGAGGACCAGGCCGGCAATCGCTCCGCGCCCGCGAGCATCGAGGTCATCGTCCGCGACACCACCGCGCCGACCGCCGTTCTCCGGCTCGTGGTGCCCCAGAAGGAGAATCCCGACGCGTGGCCGGAGGCGGGGAAGCCGTTCGAGCTGTCGGCCGAGGGGTCGAGCGACTTCGGCGGCGGTCCGATCGTCAAGTATATCTGGACGCTGGTCTCGGCGCCGGTCAAGACCAGGACGCCGCCCCTCGTCATCGATCCGCCCCTCGTCATCGATCCGCCGGTGGTCAGGCCGCCCGTCGAGCCGCTGACTCCTGTCGTGGTCAATCCGCCGGTGGTCAGGCCGCGCGTCGAGCCGCTGAACCCGGTGGTGGTCAATCCGGCCGTCGTCAGGCCGCCTGTCGGTCCGATCAACCCACCCGGCCGCGATGCGCTCATCGGCGTGCCGCGTGACGAACCGATCGTCCAGCCCGGCGTCCCGCCCCGGCGGCGCGAGGATCGCTAGGCCATGGTCGTCCTCGAGATCAAGCCCGACGAGACCAAGGAGACCGACGACCCGCGCGTCCAGCTCACGCTGCGAGACGGCGTTTACCGCTTCCAGCTCGTCGTGGAGGACCAGGCGGGGAACCAGAGCAAGCCGGTGGAGCTGGACGTCGTGGTCCGAAACCCCGTTCGGTCGCCCTTTCCGCAGTGACGTCGCCCTTTCCGCAGTGACGAGGAGACACGATGAGCACGCGTCCCGACAGCCTGGACCAGCCGACCGATCCAGACCGCGTCTTCTATGAGCAGGGGGTCATGCTCGACAAGGAGGACTTCCGCGCCGAGCAGGACTACCACCGCGGCCGCCTGGCCCGCGCCCTGGCGTTCCTCGACGGCAGCGGCACCGTGGCGGGGCTCGAGGTCACCATCGTCCCGCCGCCGGAGGAAGGCCTCGACCCCGACGCGGAGGAGGTGCACGTGGCGCCCGGGCTGGCGCTCGATCGGATCGGCCGGCTCGTCGAGGTGCCGAGCATGCCGAACGCCCTGCCGGGGCGCTGCATCCGCCTGAGCAGGTGGCTGGAGTTCCAGGAGGCGGGCCGCGCCAAGGATCAGGCGGGCTTCGAGCGATCGGAGCGGCTGCGGAAGGCCTTCCACCCCGACGGCGACCCCGGCGCCGCGCCGCCCGCGCCGGGGCACCTGATCGTGGACGTGCTCCTCCGCTTCGCCGCCTGCGGCCGCGGCAAGACGCCGGCGTTCGCGGCGGGGCCGTTCGACGCGCTGGACGCGGTGCAGCCGTCCCGCATCCGCGATGGATTCGAGCTCACGCTCGTGCCGCGCGAGGAGGCGGAGCCGCCGCTGCCGCAGAGCTACTGGGCGGAGGTCGCGTCGCTGCCCCAGGCCGAGCGGGCCGCGCGGCTGCGCCAGCTGATCTTCGGCGCCTGGGACCGCTTCCGCCCGCGCAAGCGCAGCGACCCGTTCGCGAACGACCCTGTCGTGCCGGACTGGCTCGATCCCCAGAACGACAGACACTGGCTCTTCCTGGCGCGGCTCCGCATCCCGTGCACCGACGGGGGGATCGACCGTCCGGCGGTGCGAGACGCGACCCGCCCCGTGGAGGTCCGGAACGACGATCGCGCCTTCGTCTACACCGCGGCGGCGCTGGCCCAGCTGCTCATCTGAGGCGGGAGAGGGCCCGGGAGGCCCCACAGGAGGCGTGGATGATCGACGTAAAAGCTCTCTTCACCCCGTTCCGCAGCCTCGCCCGGTTGAACCTCGATCACCTCGACGCCCGGGAGATCGAGCGATACCGCCGGGCGGGGACCCTGGTGGTGAACCCAGCGCGGCGGCGCCCGCGCTACTTCGACGGCCGGTTCCTGGCCGCCCACGACCTCACGCGAGAGCAGGACTATTTCCTCGACCGCCAGGCCGATCTGGCCCGCGCCACGGGGCCGGGCGTGCTCCACGGGCTGATGGTCGCGCGGGTGGACGACACGACCGTCTCCATCTCGCCCGGGACCGGGGTCACCCCCGCGGGCCAGCTGGTGGTGCTCCGCCGCGACGACGACACCGCGGGCGGGCTCGTCGTCAACCTCGCCGACGTCACGCGGATGATGCAGCTCGACCGGGCCTTCCACCTCGACGGGGTGCCGAACGAGCCGCCGCGGCGGCGGTCCGGCCTGTTCGTGCTGGCGCTGCGCCCCGTGGAGTTCACCGCCAACCCGATCTCCGCCTACCCGACCTCGGTGAACGAGCGGCGGGCCGTCGACGACGGCGAGATCATCGAGGCGGTGGCCGTGACGCTGGTGCCCTACCGCGACGATCACGCCGAGCTGGACCCGCTGCAGCAGCGCGCCCACGCGGCCCGCCGCATCTTCGTCGAGCGCGCGGCGGGGGGCGTGCCCGCGGAGGCGCTGCCCCTCGCGATGGTCCACCTCGATCGGGGCTTCGTGATGTGGATCGACGTCGACATGGTGCGGCGCGAGGTCGGCGGAGAGCACGCCGGCGCGGCGGGGTTCGGCCTCGCCCCGCGCGGCCTGCGCGAGGCCTACGTGCTTCAGCAGGAGGCTCACCTCGTCGAGGCGATGAACGAGCGCAGGAGCCGCCCCGGCGGCCTCCACTTCTCCGCCGCCGAGGTGTTCCGCGCCCTGCCGCCGGCCGGGCAGCTGCCCTTGAAAGCCGTGGAGCGGGCGGGAGACCTGCGCTACACGCAGAGCTTCTTTCCGCCGCAGATGCCCTGCGCGATGGCGCTCGTGCCGGACGACGAGGTCTCGGCGCTGGTCGACGAGGCGCTGTGGCTCCCGCCCATCGATCTCATGGCGCCGCCCGGGGATCTGGATTTCACCAGCATCCTGGTGCTCGTCCCGGCGCCGCGCGAGCTGCTCGGGAGCGACCGCCGCCGCCTCACGGTCGAGCTCTCTCCGGCGGCGCCCGGCGTGCTGATCCGGCGGCAGCCCGTGGACGTGTTTCGCAAGCTCCTGCCGCGCCTGCCGATGACGGCGGCGCGCGGGCTCGGCACGCCGGCGGTGCGCCCGCCGATCGCCTCCGGCCCCGACCGCGCGCTCGAGGGGGAGGACGCGGAGCGCGATCGCGAGCTCGACCTCCGCTGGCAGCAGGCGCTCGACCGCGCGGCCGCCCTGGGCGAGCGCCTCTGGTACGTGCGCCGCCGGACGCTCCAGGGGCGGCACCTCGGCCTCGTGCCCGGGTCCGACCCGCCTCGGTTCGCGGATCCCGCCCGCGAGGACACGGTGCCGGCCGACTTCCGCGCCGACGAGTCGCACCCCGTCTCCGCCACGACATCCCCTCCGCCGGAGGAGTAGGCCGCCATGACCTCGCTTGTTGACCCCACCCTCGGTCCCGATCGCGCGTCGCTGGAGGATCTCTCCCCCGGCGAGATCCACGACATGGAGCAGGAAGGGACGCTCGTCGTCGACGCGCGGCGCGCCCGCTCTCACTACTTCGACGGCCGCTTCCTGGCCGCGCGGGATCTGCTCCGCGAGCAGACCTACTCCCTGTCGCGCCAGGCCGATCTCTCGAGCGCCGGCGCCTCCGGGGTGATCCGCGGGCTCGAGGTGCGCGCCGCCTCCGGCCGCCGGCTCGCGATCTCCGGAGGCCACGGCGTCACGCCCGCCGGCGAGCTCGTGGCGCTCGACGCGCCCGTCGTCGTGGAGGTGGACGACGTGAGCGAGCTCGCGCAGCTCGACGCCTCGTTCGGCCTCTCGACCGCGCCCGCGACGCCGCCCTCGGCGCGCACGGGCCTCTACGTGCTCGCGCTCCGGCCCGTCGAGTACGTGACGCGATCGATCGTCAAGTACCCGACGACGGTGGACGGCAGGCGCTCGAGCGAGCTCGCGGACATCGTGGAGGGCGTGGCGCTCACGCTCATCGCCTACCGCGACGACGCGACGGAGCGCGACCCCTGGAAGCAGCGCTCCCACGTCGCGCGGACGATGTTCCTGGAGCAGGCCGCCCGCGGGATCCCCCCGGAGACGCTGCCGCTGGCGATGATCTCTCTCGAGCGCGGCTACGTCCGCTGGGTCGATCCCTACCTCGTCCGCCGCGAGATCGGCGCCGAGCACGGCGGCGTGGTCGGCTTCGGCGTCGCGTCCCGGGCGCTGCGCGAAGCCCACCTCGCCCAGTACGACGGCCAGCTCCGGGAGCTCGTGGCCGAGCGGCAGGCGCGCGGCGGGCTGCGCTTCGCCGCCGCGGACCACTTCGAGGTGCTGCCCCCCGCCGGCCGGATGCCGGCGGCCGCGATCGATCCAAAGGACTTCACGCAGCACTTCTTCCCGGCGCAGATGGCCGTGGACCTGACCATCGTCACCGAGGACGAGGTCACCGTGCTCGTCGAGGAGAGCCTCTTGCTGCCGCCCATCGACGTCCGCGGCGACGCCGAGGATCTCGACTTCACGACCCTCCAGGTGCTGATCCCGATGTCGCGCGCCTCGCTCCGGCGCCTGCGCCTCGAGACGACGCCTCGGCCGCTGCGCCTCGTGCCGCCGCTCCTGGTCCGCCGCAAGCCCATCGACGTGCTCAACGCCCTCACCCGCAGGGCGCCCGCGCCGAGCGCCATCGTCACGGCGGATCCCAGGGCGCCGATCGAGGCTGCCTGGCGCGAGGCCCTGGCCGCCGTGAGCGACCAGCTGCTCTGGTTCGTCCGGCGCCGCACCCTCGAGCTGCGGGCCACCGAGCTGTTCGCTGAAGGGAGGAGAGAGAGATGAAGGTCACCCCCATCGAGAATCCCCTGGCCGGCGAGCGGGTGGTGGCCGTGCATCCTGCCCTCGCGCCGCAGGTGGACGGCGGGTGGCGCCGGCGGCTCCACCTGTACACGGGCCGCACGCTCAGCGACACCGCGCTCCAGGCCGAGCAGCAGGGGCGCGCGGGCCGCCTCGCCACGCTCGGGCAGGTGCTCTCGCCCGGCGTGGTGACCGGGCTCGAGATCGATCTCGAGCTCCGCGCTCCGTCCGAATCGGCGCCAGAGGGGCGCGCGTTCCTGCATGTGGCGCCCGGGATGGGCCTCGCGCCCTCGGGCGAGGACGTGGTCCTGCCGCGCGCCCTGCGCGTCGACGTCGCCCACCTGCGCGCGCCGCCGGGGTCGTTCGGGACCTCGCCCGACGACGCGTCGCCGCGGATCCCGCCGGGCACGAGGCTCGGTGTGCTCGTGCTGCAGCCCTCCGTGGTGCGCGGCGCGGGCAACCTGGATCCGACGAACCCCTGCGATTACGACGAGACCGAGGGCGCGTTCGCCGACGAGCAGACGATCGACGCCGCGCGGCTGCTGCTGCTCCCCTGGAACCCGGGCTGGGCCGAGCTGCCGGAGAGCGGATCTGCCTGGCGCAACCAGATCGCCTTTGCGATCTTCGAGCTCGAGCGGCTCCAGGGATCCGAGGAACAACACCCCTGGGAGGTCTTTGGCGTCCCCATCGGCCTCCTGGCGTTCGAGGACGCTGTGCCCGTGTGGGTGGACCGTTACTCGGTCGTACGGCAGGGCGGTAAGGCCAAGCGCCGGCGGCCCTTCGTGACCCACGACGCGCTCCGCACGGGGACGCCTTTCCTGTGGCAGGCGCGCATCCAGCAGTTCGCCGAGCAGCTCGCCGGCATGCCGCCCCTCGATCCCGTCTTCACGGGCCAGCACATCGCCCAGTTCGCCGCCCTGCCGCCGGCCGGGATGCTCCCCCGGGAGGCCATTTCCTTCGACCCGCTCGGGAGCGCGGCCAACCGGTTCTTCCCGGCTGGCTTTCGGATCAAGGCGGCGCCGCTGCCGCTCGAGCAGCTCGACCAGGTGATCCAGCGCTGCGCCTCGCTCGCGCCCCTCGACACCGCGAGCGCGGAGGACGTCCTGGTGATCGCGCCGGTGCCCCAGGCCGTGTACGAGCCCAGGTTGCTGATCGAGGAGCAGGTCGATCCCATCTTCCAGCGCAGCATCGACTGGTTCCAGTTCGAGCGGCACGGCTGGCGCTTCCGTCGCGCGCTGCTCCGGCGCGATCACGCCGCGCTGGTCCGCGCCGCGGACGGCGACGAGACGGTGCCCGTCTATCCCGACCCGGATCCCGAGGCCATCGAGCAGCCGGAGCTGCCGGCGCTCCCCGGCCGGCTGCCCGAGACGCTGCCGGCCCCCGCGACGCTCCAGGACTACCTGCGCGGCCTGCCGCCGCCGCCGGAGCCGAACGACCCGCCGACCCAGGCCTGGGAGGGCGAGGAGCGTTATGGAGTGGAGGGCGCCGATCAGGGCGTCGTCAGGGCGATGGAGGACCTGCGCGTCGCGCTCGGCATCACCGAATACGAGGACGAAGACCCCGAGTCCGACCCCGGCGATTCAAAGCCGGTACCGACGAAGAAGGTCCGGCGCGGCCGGGTGTTCTCCAAGGAGGAGATCGACGATCTCGAGAGCGGCATGGGGCTCGACGCCTTCATCAAGAAGATCGAGGCCAAGCTCGCGAAGGCGGACGACACCATCGATTTCTCGTTCCTCAAGGGGCACGCGAACATCTACCGGCTGCGGCAGTTCATGCTCGGCAACATCGCCGCCACGCGCCTCGCGTCGTCGCCGATCCTCACGTCGATCGCCAAGGGCGCGAGCGCCGCCGCCGTGACCGACGAGGTGAACAAGTTCTACCTCTCGGTGAAGGGGAAGCCGCCGCCCGGCACCGTCGTGCCGCCTGGAACGGCCGCGCCGCCCAAGACCGGCGGCACGCCCAAGCCTCAGCCCAGGGACCTGGAGCGGCGCGAAGCGGTGCCCGGCGGCGCGACGCCGAGCTCCCGGGTCTCCGGCGCGGTGACGAGCGCCTCGCTGGTGGGGTCGACGCTGGGCGCGAGCTCGGCGCGGCTCCAGCCGTCCGGCGCGGCGACGGCCGCTTCGCTGCTGGCGTCGGGCCGGGCCTCGAGCGCGACGACGAGCTGGACGTCGATCGCGGGCGCCCTGTCGGCCTCGCCGGGCGTGGCGTCGAGCTCGACGGGGATCCGTCCCCCAAGCGGCGTGGCGGGCGCCTCGCTGGTCTCGCCGGAGCTGTTCTTGCCCCCGTCGGCGTTCCAGCCCACGCCGTCCGCGACGCTCGACCCCGGCGTGATCGCCGACCTGATCACCGCTGGGGCCCTCCTCGGCGGTGGAGGGCTTCAGTTCCAGCCGTCCTCCGTGCTGCCATCCACGATCTACATGCCGCCGCCGCCGGCGCGGGACATCGTGCAGAAGGACCAGCCCATCGTCGGGGAGGGTGCCTATGACTTCCGGACGGTCAGCATCGCGGAGCGCATCGAGGCCTCGCCGGGGCGCGACTCAAAGAACTATGCGGTCGCGGCGCGGACCGAGGCGCTCGAGGCGATTCGACTGCTCAGCGACGAGAAGATGAACATCGAGGATATCCCGGTCTTCGGCGTGCCCGAGTGGGACAAGAATCGCCAGCCGCTGTTCCATCTGCCGTTCCTCAGCGTGAAGGGCGAGGAGATCGAGAAGGAGGAGGAGGGCGCGGTGGCGAACCCCCGCGCCGGGCTGGTCAAGCGGCTGCCCGCGCCGGTCAGCCTGGGTCGCGTCTTCAAGAGCAAGACGTTCGGCGGCATCGAGCGGATCCTGCGCGACCCGGCGGGCAAGGACGCCGACGAGGGCAACCTCTACTCGGACGCCGCGCTGATCGTCGAGCACGCGATCGCCACCTTGCGCGCGGTGGAGGCGCGCATCGTCGCGTATCGGGCCGATCTGGAGCGGTGCAGGCAGGCGCTCCGCGCGATCGACCAGAACAAGGACGCCGCCGCGAGGCGCCTCGCCGTGATCGGCGGGGAGCTCGGCGAGGTCCGGCACAAGCTGGCCACCACCCGCGCGCTGCTGCGCGACGAGCAGGATCGGGTCGGCCAGATCAACCAGCGCCGCGCCAAGGTCCTGAGCGAGCACCTGGGCTTCCTCGCCTACGTTCGCCCCCGCTTCGCCGAGGCGATGGTGGACGCGCCGATGTTGAGCCTGAACCCGGGGGTGTTCGCGGCCCCGGTCCCGGCCTGCCTGAACGCCCACTCGGACGCGCCCGAGGAGATCGATGAGATGGTGCAGCTCCTGCGCGAGGCGCCGGTGTCGTGGTTCACCGATGTCCCCCGGATCCTCGACAAGCTCGATCGGGTGGAGCTGCTCCACGGGACGCTGGCCATCGCCAAGATGCGCGCCCAGGTCGTGCGCGTGACCGAGGTGCAGCCAGCGACGTTCCGGCAGCGCGCGCTGCCTGGGCGCTTCGGGCAGGCGATCGTCAACGTGACCCAGGCGCAGCAGCGGGCCGTGGGGAACGTCCGCCTCCAGGTGGCGCAGCTCGACCTCGCCCGGTTCGTCGGCCTCGGCTGGAAGGAGACGCGCGAGCACGCCAAGCACGTGCTGTCGCTCGGCGACCTGATCGAGGCCAACCATGGGCGCTCGCTCGTCGCCGACGCGGCGGCGCGCGAGCTGTCGCAGATCGGCCGGATAGCCGGCTGCCTGCACGCCCAGGCGTCGGACGTGCTGCCCGCGATCCGCCTCGAGTGGGCCGAGCGGCTCAGCCAGTACGAGGGCGAGAACGTGCGCCTGCGCAACCTCGCGGCGCTCCCCCGGTGGGGCGAGATCCCCTATGTGGATCGCAAGGAGATCGAGGGGCTGGTCGACTGGCTGTACAGCCGGATCGACACCGCCCACGCGGAGGCGCTCGCCTGGATGAACGATCTCGTGCGGGTGTGCCTGCTGCTCGCCAGCCACGCGCCGGTCGACGAGATCATCGCCGGCGCGGTCGTCGACGACACGCCCGTGCATCCGGGCAAGACGGTTCCGGTCGCGATCGATCCGATCCGGGTGCGGCTCGGGATGAAGGTGATGTTCTTCAAAGGGCAGGAGATGGTCGCCCACGGGGTGGTCGAAGACCTCGTCGGCAACCAGGCCCGCGCGCGCGTCGCCGAGGCGAGCGCGCAGCTCGTGCTCCCCAAGGGGGCGACGGCGCGGTTCGTGGACCCGATGGCGCGGACGGCGCCGTCGTTTTTCCGAAAGGCGTAAGTGGGAGCCGCCCGCGCCAAGGAGCCGGACGCCGACATCCGTCTCGCCGGCCTCGACATCGATCCGGGCTGGGTTCCCTGGCTCGGCCGCGCCGTCCGCTCCCACCCCCTCGAGGGAGCCCGCGCGTGAGCGCCGAGCCGACGCCCTCGTCGCGCGCGCCCCGCCCGCCGCTGGTCGCGCTCGCCACCGCCGCGCTCCTCGACGTCGCGGGCCGCGCCGGCATCCGCGGCCCCGAGGTCGACGCGATCGCCGCGCGCGAGCCGAGGGTGAATGGCGCGTGGTGGCAGCGGCTCGGGGACGGCGGCGCCGCTCCCGAATCGGATCTGCCCGTGGTCGCGCTCGCCGCGATGCTGGGCCTGAGCGCGAGCGAGCAGCTCGCGATCGCGCTGCTGATCGCGCTCGAGGAGGATCCCGTCCTCACGCGGCTCGTCGCCGCGCTGCAGGCGCCGGCCCTGGGATCTCGCCCCATGGTCGGGCTGCTGGCGACGGCGTTCGCCGCGGCCGGCGAGGGCGCGGAGAAGGCCTATGGCGACCTGGTCGACGGCCCGGCGCGCCTGGCCAGCGTGTTCCTGCTGCGCGGCGACGAGCTGCCGCTCGTCGAGCGGCGCATGGCGCTGTCGGCGCCCGTCCACGCCGCGCTGCGCGGGCTGCAGATCCCGATCGCGGGCGTCACGGTGGGCGCACGTCCCGCGGTGCCGCTCGCGCGCCCGACGGTGGCGGAGGCCGCGCGATACGCGGCGGCGTTCGGGGACGACCAGCAGGCCCTGACGGTGCGGACGCCCTCGATCGCCGAGGGGCGCGCCGTGTGCGCCGCGGTCGCGGCGGCGTTCGGCGCCGAAGCTGCGTTCGTCGAGGGGGAGCCGGTCGCGGGGCTCGGGCTCTGGATGGCGCTGCGCAACCTGGTGCCCGTGTTCGTCTGCGAGCTCGGCCCGAGCGAGCGGCGCCGGCTGCCGGCGCTGCCCGGCTACCACGGGCCGGTGCTGGCGCTGGCGGGCCTCGAAGGGACGATCGACCGTGACGGCGTCGCGATCCCGAGCTGGCGATTGACCGTGCCGACACGCGACGAGAGGTCGCGCCTGTGGCAGGAGAGCCTCGGCGACGAGGCGCTCGCCGCGGCGCTGGCCCGCGATCACCGCCACGGCGCCGGCCGCATCGCGCAGCTGGGGCGCGCCGCGCGTCGCGCCGCTCGCCTCGCCGGCGCCGCCGCGATCGACCGATCGCACGTGCGCACGGCGGCGTGGACCAGCGAGGGCCCGGGCCTGCGCGGGCTCGCCGAGCCGATCGACGACGACGTCGCCGATGAAGCGCTCGTGAGGACGCCGTCGCTGCGGCGCGATCTCGAGCTGCTGCTGATGCGGTGCCGAGCGCGCGACGAGCTCGCCGACGGGCTGGGCGCGGCCATGCGCGCGCGCCACCGTCCCGGCGTGCGCGCGCTCTTCGTCGGTCCGTCGGGCACCGGCAAGACCTTCGCGGCGAGCTGGCTGGCCAGCCGCCTGTCGGCGCCGCTCTACCGGATCGATCTCGCCGCCGTGACCAGCAAGTACATCGGTGAGACCGAGAAGAACCTGGCCCAGCTCCTCGGCCAGGCCGAGCACGAAGAGATCATTCTGCTCTTCGACGAGGCCGACTCGATGTTCGGCAAGCGCACCGACGTCAAGGACGCCAACGACCGCTTCGCCAACGCGCAGACCAACTTCCTGCTCCAGCGCATCGAGTCGTTCGATGGCATCGTCATCCTGACCAGCAACAGCCGCACGCGCATCGACGCGGCGTTCACGCGCCGGCTCGACGCCGTGATCGACTTCCCTCCGCCGGGTCCGGAGGAGCGGCGCGCGCTCTGGCGCACGCACCTCGGCGCTCATCACGAGCTCGATTCGGCGTCCTTCAACCAGCTGGCGGCGACGTGCGACCTCGCGGGCGGTCACGTGCGCAACGCCGTCCTGTGCGCCAGCCTGCTCGCGCGCCGAGATGGGCGGCCGATCCGCCTGCCGGATCTCGTGGCGGGCCTCGCCGTCGAGTACCGCAAGCTGGGGCGCACGCTGCCGTCGGAGCTCGGCGCCGCCACGTCGATCACCCCTGAGGAGAAGCCCTGATGCACGCTGGACCCACCGCCGCCGCCCGCCGCCTGGCCGACGCCATCGCGGCAGCCGCCGCCGACCTCGCGGCGGGCCGCCCGATCGCGCCGCACGCCGACTCGTTGCGCCGCTTGGTCGCCGAGATGGCCAGCGCGCCCGGCGACGTCGGCGTCCTCGCGCTGATGCAGGCGCTCGGACCGGCGCTGGACGCGCGCGGTGTGGCGATGCCGCCGCTCGACAGGTTTCCCCCCTCGGTCGCCGCGTTCCTGGAGGCGGCTGACGAGGTGTTCGCCGAGGATTCCCCGCTCGATTTCGAGACGGCCGCGGATCGCCTCGAACGCGCGGCGGCGGCGGCGTTCGGCACCATCGCGCCGCGCGAGGCGCGCGCCCAGGCGCTGCGCGAGCAGATCCGGCGCGAAGTGTCGGCGTCGATCGCGGACACGCTGCGCGCGCAGGGGCTGACGCCGGCGGCGGACATGCAAGGAGACGAGGCCACGGATACGGAGCTCGAGGAAGCGCGCAAGTGACATGAGCGTCGCGCCCGCCGCCGAGAGACGTCCGTCTTCCGCCGCGCCCGCGGAGCGAGCGGCGTCCGAGGCGCGCGCGGAGCTCGAGGAATCACCGTCGTCGCCGCCGGCGTACGTGCAGGCAGCGGCAGGTCCCGGGGGCATGGCCGCTGGCGGCGGCGCGGGTGCGGAGGGCGGCGGGCGGAATCGGGCGGCGGCGATCCACGGCATCGCCCGTCAGGGGGTGGCCACCGCGTCCGCACCGTTGCCGTTCGCGGCGACGATCCAGCAGGCGTTCGGCCGCCACGACATCGGTCATGTTCGCACGGGCAGCGACGGCGCTTCGAGCCGCGCCGCGTCGCGGCTGGGGGCGCGCGCGTTCACGCTGGGCGATCGCATCGCGTTCCGTGCGCCGCCCGACTTGCGGCTTGCGGCGCACGAGGCGGCGCACGTCGTGCAGCAGAAGGCGGGAGTTCAGCTCGACGGCGGGGTCGGCAAGGCCGGAGATCGGTACGAGCGGCAGGCCGACGAGGTGGCCGATGCGGTCGTCCGCGGGCAGTCGGCCGAGGCCCTGCTGGATCAAGAGCGGGGCGGTGGTGAGGCCGGCGTGCAGATGGCCTGCAGCTGCGGCGGCGCGTGCTCGAGCTGCAGCGGCTCGATGGATCTCTCGAGCGCGGCGGTCCAGATGCAGCTCGACGTGCTGGCCGAGCGCGACTTCGAGCCTCCGATGCTGGACATCGGTGGGGGTGAGGGAGCTGGGCGACAAGGGGGAGGCGGCGGTCCGGGAGGTGGCGGCGGACCGGCGGCCGATGCGGGCGGTGGCGGCGGCAGCGGAGAAGGCGGCGGCGGACCCGCGGCAGATGGCGGCGGCGGCGGCGGCGGCGGTGGCGCGGCCGACGGGGCCGATGCAGGCGCGGTCGCGGCGGGAGCGGCGCCCGCTCCAAATCCGGCGGTGGCGCGCCGGGCCGGAGCGGCGTGCCCGGCGCCCGCCGAGCCTCCCAGGCACACGCCAGAACAGTCGAGCGGCGAGGAAGACTCCTGCCGTGACACCGACGAGCTCTCGGCGCAGCGCGCGCCGACCGGGGCCGATCGCACCGGCACGTCCACCTCGGACCGACCGCGCGAGCCGGCGAACACAGAGATCCACGGCGACACGCAGAGCAGCAGCACGAGCACCGAGGAGGCGCAGCAGAGCCAGCAGGCCGAAGCGCCGCCACCCCCGCCAGCACCTCCGGGGTGCGAATCGCAGGGCGGCGGTGGCGCTGGCGGCGGCGGACCGCAGGCCGCGGAAGGCGGCGGCGGCGGACCGCAGGCGGCCGAGGGGGGCGGCGGCGGTGGACCGCAGGCGGCCGAGGGTGGGGGCCCTCAGCCCGCCGAAGACGGCGGCGGTGCCGGCGGGCCATCTCCAGGCGCTGACGGCGAGGGCGGCGCTGCCGCGCAGGACGACGCGATGGGCGCTGCGCTCGGTGAGGCGTCGGCTCGCCGCGCGGAGGCGCTCGACGCGTTCCACGCCGGGCGCGGCGCGATGGCGGAGAGTCGCGGTGAGGTGGTCGCCGCCACCGCCGAGGACGCCCGATTCGGCCCCGAAGGAGACCGCGATACGCGCGAGGCAGCCGCGCAGGTGGCGTCGAGCTCGCTGCGCGAGATGAGCGGCGAGGCGCGCCAGGCGCTGTTCGAGCTCGACCAGGAAGTGCCCCGCAGGCTCGGGACATCGCTCATCGGCGTCAAAGGGGACATCGAGTCAGCGCGCGATCGCGCGCTCGACGCCATCGACGCGGCTTACGCGGCCGCGACGAGGGCGGCCCACCGGGACGCGCGCGCGGCGAAGGGGGTCATCAACGCGCAGTACGTGGCGAGCGCCGTGCACGCCGTCACGACCACCGTGGCGGCGATGGGGCGGGTGCAGAGCGGCGCAGCGCGCACGACGCGGGCGATCGGCTCGGCCGAGAACGCCGAGCTCGGCGTGGTGCGCACTCTGATCGCGCGAGGTCAACTGGAGCTCATTGGCGTCGGGACGAGCAAGGGCGGCGAGGCGATGAACCTCGGTCGCTCGTACTGGCGCATGTACCACCGCGGGCGCATCAACCAGATGGACAACGCCCTGGACGGCTATCTCACGGATCGGCGCGCTGACGCGCGCGCGAACGCGGCGATGGAGACGGCCAAGGGCTACCGCGACGGGTTCGTGAACGAGGCTGCCGCTCAGGCGCGCCAGCTTGCGCGCGCGCGCGCCGGTCACTGCGCCACGGTCATCAGCTCGTCGCTGGGCGCGCAGGACGGGGTGCAGCAGGGCGCGGCGCAGGCGGTGGGGACGCTCGGACAGATGATGACGGGCGCGCTCGCCGCGGCGGCGGCGCAGCGGCAAGCGCGCACCGCGTCGGTCGACGCGCAGCTGGCGAACCAGCTTCGCCAGCTCGCTGGCCAGCGCCACGCGCAGCGGCAGGCGGCGCGCGATACGGCCTATCTGCAGCGGCTGATGGTGGAGTCGGCGGCGCACGGGGTGGCCGGTGAGCTCCTGAGGGGGGCCGCGCAGGCCGGTCGTGGGATCGCCGACGCGCTGGCGCAGCTGCGCGCGGTGCTCGAGGTCACGACAGCCCCTCGCCGAGAGCTGGCGCGCGCGACGATGCGCGGGGTCCACGGCCGCGTCACGCTCCTTTTGGGCCAGCTTCGCGAGCGGCTGGGTTCCGGGCTCGACACGGCCGTGAGCACGGTGGAGGCGAGCCGCGGGACGGCGCGAGGAGCGCTCGACCGGCTGGTGGAGACGGCGCGCGACGGCGCCAGGCAGCTCACCCAGGCCTTCGCCGAGGCGATGGGCCAGGCGTCGAGCAGCGCGGTGGAGGGCTTCACCCAGGCTCGGACCGAGCACGCGACCGCCATCGAGCGGCTCACCACGACGGTGCAGCGGACCTTCGCGTGCGCGCTGTTGACGGTCGTCTCCGGCTACATCCGACTCAACCAAGGGATCCGGGAGGGGATCGACCAGCAGAAGACGAGCCTGCAGCGCGGCTTCGACCTGCAGATCCAGGGCGGGGTCGACCCCGAGGGAGGAGGACGCAAGCCCGGCCTCGCCGCCGACATACGAAAGTACGCCTGCATCGCGGCGCAGAACGAGCGGCCGGCGTGGGAGACGGTCGTCACGATCCTGCTGGTCATCCTGATCGCGATCGTGGTCAGCGTGCTGCTCGGCCCGGTCATCGGCGCTGCGGTGGGCGGGCTGATCGGCGCCGGCCTGCTCGCGACCGTGATCACCGGGATCATCGTCGGGGCGATCGCCGGCGCGCTGTCGAGCATGGCCGGCTACCTGGTCGGCAACGCGCTGGCCGGCCGCCGCAGCACCGGCCGCGGGCTGTGGCACGCGGCGTGGACCGGCGCGCTGACCGGCGCCATCGGCGGCGGCATCGGCGCCTTCGGCGGCGCGCTCGTGAACGCCGCCGGGCAAGCTGGCGCGACGGCGCTCTCGCGCTTCGCGATCACCCTCGCGTTCGACATGGTCAGCGAATACGCCTCGCAGGTCGTGATGAACGCCGCCGCCGGCAAGGGGCTCGCGAGCTTCACCGAGCTCGATCTGCAGGGCTTCCTGCTCTCGGGGGCGATCTCCAGCGCGTCGTTCCTCCACGCCGCGCGGGGCGCCCGGCGCGGTGGCGGCGCCGACGCGGCGCGCGCGCCGCATGAAGCCGGGCCCGCGGCGCCGCGCGAGGCTGGGCCCGCGGCGCCGCGCGAGGCTGGGCCCGCGGCGCCGCGCGAGGCCGCACCCACCGCAGAGCGCTCCACAGCACCGCGCGAAGCGGCTCCGGCCGCGCCGCGCGAGGCAGCTCCGCAGGGACGGGAGATGGCACCGCCGCCGCGCGATGCGGCGCCTTCATCGCCACGCGAGACGAGCCCCGCCGCATCGCATGATGGAACGCCTGCCGCGCCGCCTGATGGAGTGCCTGCGGCTCCTCGAGAGGCGACTCCCGCGACGGCGCGTGACGCCGCGCCCCAGGGACCGCACGATCCGGGGCCAGGCGCACCGCGCGACGGGGCCCCGGCGCAGAGACCCTCGACACATCGCGACGCACCACCGGTCGATCCGGCCGAGCCTGGCGTCGTCGGCCGCGAGCCGGCCGGCGGCAGTCACGACGTCAAGGTGACGCGCGACGGCCAGATCTGGGTGTGTTCGGACTGCGGGCAGCTGCGACACAGTTATGCGGAGGAGCTCGCGGGCGCACCGAAACTGCACGCGGAGCTCGTTCGAATCGAGGCGATCCCCAATCCACAGGCGAAGGCACAGGCAGCGGCGCGACTCCACGCCCGCCTCCTCGGGCTGCGCAATCTCGCGAGCGCTCACGCGCCAGGTCGTATCGCTGGTGGCGCGGACGCCACGGTGCCGCGTCAGATGCGGACCATCGGCGACCGGTTTGGCCGGAGCGAAGCCAACGTTGCTGCTGACATGCAGCACCTGCTGCGCACGGGCGAACATCCGCCGGGCGTTCATCCGGAGAGCCCCTACGGACAGGCGTTGTTGCGCCTTGGTGAATCCGTCGTGGCTCCGGCGCCGGGTCGAAGCCGCGCACCACGCCCGCCTCTGTCCACCGAGGAGGCGATCACGGCCAAGGTCGAGGCCGATCGCACGGTGCGGCAAGGGCTTGAGCAGCGAGGCACGGAAATCGGCGCTGAACGTGCCGCGGCGCCGCAGGGAACGGGTCCGAGGCTCCGTGGGGCCCGCGATCAGGTCGCCGACGTGACCCGCAACCCCATCGAGCAGGGGACCGCTCCGATGAGGTTGGGCGGACAGGAGCATCCAGGCCGCGTCTCGCAGGCCAACGAAGGCCATCGCGTCGCCGAGACGGCCCGCGGCGCCGGCAACCTGGTCGTCGAGAGCCTCGGGACATATCGCACGATCGAAAACTTCGCGACTCGAATGGCGGGGCGCCTCGGCATGTCACCCAGCGAGTTCATCAGGGCGTTTATCCAGACAATTCAGACAGGACAGACGCCTCGCGTGAGCTCGCGTGCAGCGGTACAGGCGCGCGCCGCCCGGTTCATGAGCCGCCTGCAGCGCCTCTTGTTCGCCAGCGAGGTCGTGCGCTCGCCGACCCAGCTCTCCGACATGGCGCAGGTGCTTCGTGCAATCGCGAACGAAGGAGACCTGTCGCTGTTGCGTCGGCTGTCGCCCGCCGGCGGCGAACGGATTCCCGGAGCTCCCGGTCAGCCACCCGTGGCCGGCGGCGCTCGCGGTGCGCCGCGGGCAGCCGAGCGCGCCGCGGGCTCGCCGCGTCGAGACAACGCCGTCGATCGGGCGGCCGACGAGTCGATACGCCGTCACGCTGAGCTGATGCAGCGCGAGCCGCGGCACCGAGAAATGACACCGGAACAGTTGCGGGCTACGCTCGCCGATGACATCGTTTCGTTCCTGTTCGGAGGACGGCGATGAGCGCACTCTTGCTGACGCGCCTTGGCAGCGGCCAGTATGCCGACGGGCCACGCGTCATGTACGCATTGATCGACAACAAGCGAGTCGTCGAGGTCATCCCGGCTTCGAACGACGATGAGGCGTTGGTGAATGCGCGGGCGCTGGCCGGTGAGCGAATCGTCGAGTGCGAGTCTGCGCTCGAGGGCGTCGCCCGACGTCGCGACGCCCCCGTGCGTCCGCTCGCCGCGTTCGAGAAGATCATCAAGGCCCACGTCGCCGCGCCGCTCTTCGAGCAAGAGACGTATCGGGGCGGCATCGACGGCGAAGCGATGATGGATTTCTTCGAGGCGGCGTACGTGTTCACGCACGCTGTGGCCGCGGATGCGCGGCCACAGTGGCATGTCGGCGCGATCCTGCGTGGCACGATCGGTGAGAAGCGTTTCGACGACGAGCTCTTCTTCCTGGTGGTTCCCGGCCGCGAGCCAAAGCTCTACGTGCTCACGCGAGCGGATGCCACTTGGGTGTTCGCCAACGACGCCGAGATCACCGAGGCCGATCGGACCGTGGTCGACTTCCGGGATGACCGAAGCGAGCTCTCGGCGACGCTGGAAGACGCCTACGGCCTCACGGCGGTCCCCCATATCGTCATGGTCGCGCAGAGCGTTCGCCGCAAACCGGACAGCATCGCCTTCGAGTATCTCGCCGCCTGCATGGGCACCATCGGCCGCTACGTGGCTGCGGGTGCGCCGGGCATCGTCTACGCGCCGCTCCTCGGCGGCGAGCTCGATATCAAGCTCGCCACGTTCGAGCCCACCACGCCCTGATCAACGCAACGACGGGAGCGCCTCGCGCAGGTCGTGATGAGCGCCATTGTCGGCGAGGGGCTCGCGAGCTTCACCAATCTCGATCGGGAGGGCTTCCTGCGCTCGGGTGTTCGCGTTCCGAGGCGATCGCCCGGCGTCCGGGGGACGAACTCGAGGGAAATCGTCCCGCCGCGCAGCGCGGCGCCGAGCCCGGGCGAGGCGCGAGACCTGCAGCGACCATGAGCGCAGATCCTCGTGGCCGTCCCGGCGCGATCGTGAGACCGTCTCCCGCGATGAGCTCGGGGGGCACGCTGTGAGCTTTGCGGCGCAAGAGAAGCGCGCGCCGGCGCGCGCTCACGCCGGCGGCCGGCATGGACGCCGACGACGCCGACGGGGACGGAGCGTGGCATGAGCGCCGGCGAGCGCGCCGGGGCGCTTCCCCGCTCCCGGGGGGCGTAGTGGCCGCCGAGCGGCGCGTGCGCATGCTCCGGCTCCGCGCTCACGACGACGCCGCCGTGCGGCGCGGAGCGCTCCTCGTCGAGGACGCGCTCCGCACCGCCTCGCTCCCCAGCGCGGATCAGGGCCGCCTCTACGTCGTGCGCCGCCTCTCTCTGGGAGCGATCGATCTCACGCGCCCTCCGGCCTCGATCGCGATGGCGATCGAGCGCCGCTTCGAGGCCTTGCGCGCGACCGCGGTCCACGCCGACGCCAGCGGCGCGGCGTCGGCCGAGGCCGTCTACTTTCACGACGACGTGGAGCCCTCGGTCTTGCTGGCCCGGCGGGTGGCGGCGCAACAGGCCGTCTCGGCGTGGTTCTGGCCCCTGGCCGTGCGCGGTTACGCGCCGGCGCTCCCCGCGTCGAAGGCCCTCGAGATCGCGCTCGCCCGCGCGCTCGAGACGCCCGCCGGGGCGGCCGCTGTCGTGCGGATGACGGCCGAGCTGGACGAGGCCGCCCTCGACGCCCTCTGCGGCGCGCTCCGCCCCGGCGTCGGCGAGGCCCTGCTCCTCCGCTGCGGCTGGGGCGTGCCGCCGGCCGTGGCGCGCGGGCTCGACCGGAGCGCGCCCGTCGCGCCGGGCGAGCGCCCGCGGCTCGCGCCGCCGTGGCCGGGGGTGCTGCGGAGGTGGGTCGCCCGCTGGGGCGCGGCCGACGCTCGCGCCGTCTGGCTCGCCGCGGTCGCCGCGTGCGCGGGGAGCCCGGCGCTGGCCGTGGACCGGCGGCTCGCCGCTCGCGGGGCGCAGCTCGCGCTGGCGGCGAGCCTCCCCGAGGTCGATGCGGCAGCCGAAGCGGCGGACGACACGGCCACGTCGCGGTCGCCGGTCGAGGCGCCGCAGGCCGCGGCGCCGGAGGGCGTGGCGGAGGTCGCGGCCCCGCGCGCGGCGGCGGTCCGGCCGGACGCTGCGCCCCCGGCGGCCTCGGCCCTCGGCGCGGCTGCCGAGCGCGCCGCGCCGCGCGCGGAGCCCGGTCCCGCCGCGCTGCCCGAGCCGCCCGCGCCTCCGGTCGCGCCCGCGTCGCCCGCGCGGCCTCCCGGGCCGCCGTCGGGGGCTGCGGCAGCCGGAGCCGCCGCGCCCTCGGCCGCCGCCGGGGATCTGGCGGCGCCGGGCCGCGAGCGCCGCGGCCGCTCCTCGCTCTGGAACGGCGTGCCCATGCCCACCGCTGCCGGCGGGCTGCTCCTCGTGATCCGGCCGCTGATGCGGCTCGGCATGGCCGACTGGCTCCACGACCACCCTGCCGCGGTCCGGGGCGGGTTGCCCGTGCGCCTGATGGAGCACCTCGGGGCGTGGTGCGGGGTCTCGCCCGAGGATCCGGCGCTCGCCGTCTTCGACCCTCCGGCCGAGCTGCTCCCCGACGTCGTGGCTGCGCCGCCGGAGGCGTGGCGAGACGTTCTCGGCGAGGCCGCGTGGCGGGCGCTGAGCCGCCGCCCAGCGGGCGCGCCCGCGACCTGGCGCCTGGCCGTCTCGCTCTGGCTCCGCCGCTTCGCCGGGCTCCCCCTCGGCCGTGTCGTCCGGCGCCCTGGCCGGGTCGTGGCCACGCGCACCCACGTGGACGTCCTGTTTCCGCTGACCGCCGCGGACGTGCGCGTGCGTGCCGCTGCGCTCGACGTGAACCCCGGCTGGGTCCCCTGGCTCGGGCGGATCGTGCAGTTCCACTACCTCGAGGAGCCGTGACGTGCGGGCGGCGAGGTGCCCCGGCGAGGGCGAGCACCCCGTCCCCGTCCTCGGGTAGAACCATGCCCTGATGCCCCTCCCCGCGGGTTTCGAGAAGCGCCTCTGGGCCGCCGCCGACCAGCTCTGGGCCAACTCCGCCCTCCAGCCGTCCGAGTATGCGACGCCGGTCCTCGCGCTGATCTTCCTGAAGTACGCCGAGCACCGCTTCGCCGAGGCCGAGGGGCAGCGAGCGTCGTCCCGCCGCCGGGGCGGCGCCGGCGAGGGCGACGGCCGCGCCGGAGGGGTCCTCGTCGTCCCGGAGAGCGCCCGCTTCGGCCGCCTCCTCCGGCTGCCCGAGGGGGCCGACATCGGCGAGGCGCTCGACGACGCGATGAGGGCGATCGAGGCGGAGAACGAGGATCTCAAGGACGTCCTGCCGAAGACATACGGCCGCTTCGACGCGAGGACGCTCCAGGAGCTGCTCAAGCTCTTCGGCGCCATCCCGGAGGACGTCGAGGGCGACGTCTTCGGTCGGATCTACGAGTACTTCCTCGGCAATTTCGCGCCGCGCGCGCTGCAGAAGGGCGGCGAATACTTCACGCCCTACTCGGTCGTGCGCCTCATCGTCGAGGTCATTGAGCCGTACCACGGCAGGATCTACGACCCTTGCTGCGGCTCCGGGGGCATGTTCGTGCAGAGCGCGAGCTTCATCGCCGAGCACCGGAAGCGGCCGTCGGACGAGATCGCGGTCTACGGGGTCGAGAAGGTCGCGCAGACCCTCCGCCTCGCGAGGATGAACCTCGCCGTGCACGGCCTCTCGGGCGACATCCGCGAGGCGAACGCCTATTACGAGGACATCCACGATCAGGTCGGCAAGTTCGACTACGTGATGGCCAATCCGCCGTTCAACCAGAACGCGGTCGACCGGGAGCGGCTCAAGGGCGATAACCGTCGGTTCCCGTTCGGGATCCCCTCGGTCGACCGCGCGAACTACCTCTGGATCCAGCTCTGTTACAGCGCCCTGAGCGCCTCGGGGCGCGCCGGGTTCGTGATGGCGAACGGCGCGAGCGACGCCCGGGGCAGCGAGCTCGAGCTCCGGCGGAAGCTGATCCAGACCGGCGCCGTCGACGTGATGGTCGCGCTCGGCTCGAACCTCTTCTACACCGTCACCCTGCCCGTCACGCTCTGGTTCCTGGACAGGGGGAAGGCGAGGGGGGCGCGCAAGGACAAGGTGCTCTTCATCGACGCGCGGCGCGTCTACCGGCAGGTGGACCGCACCCATCACGACCTGTCGCCGGAGCAGATCGAGCTCCTCGCGAACATCGTGCGGCTCTACCGCGGCGAGGCGCCGGAGGACCTGCACGGGAGCGGCGCGCTCCTGAAGGAGCGCTTCCCCAGCGGGAGGTACGCCGACGTGCCGGGGCTGTGCAAGGCGGCGACGCTCGGCGAGATCGAGGCGCAGGGCTTCAGCCTCCATCCGGGCCGCTACGTGGGCGTCGCCGCCCGGGTCCCCGAGGACGTCGACTTCAAGGAGCGGCTCGAGCGGCTGAACGACGAGCTGACGCGGCTGAACGGCGAGGCGCGGGAGATCGAGGCGAAGATCGCCGAGAACGTCGCGGCGCTCCTCGGGGCGTGATGACGCGCGTGGAGTGGCCGCGCGCCGCCCTCTCGGACGTCTGCGAGGCGATCGTCGACTGCGTCAACAAGACGGCCCCGACGGTCGACGAGATCACGCCCTACAAGATGATCCGCACGACCAACGTGCGCGGCGGGTGGATCGAGCTCGACGACGTCAAGTACGTCACGGAGGACATCTATAAGATCTGGACACGCCGTCAGGTGCCGCGGCGCGGGGATGTCATCCTGACCCGCGAAGCTCCCCTCGGCGAGGTCGGCCTGCTGCGCACGGGCGAGCCCGTGTTTCTGGGACAGCGCCTCCTCTCCTACAGGGCCGACCCGGAGAAGCTCGACAACCGCTTTCTCCTCTACGCGCTCCGAGGAGATGACCTGCAGCGCCAGATCAAGGCGCTCGGCTCAGGCGCGACGGTCGAGCACATGCGCGTGCCGGACGCCGGGAAGCTCACGCTGCGGCTGCCGCCGCTCGCGGTCCAGCGCCGCATCGCCGACATCCTCTCCGCGTATGACGACCTCATCGAGAACAACGCGAAGCGCGTCGGGCTCCTCGAGGAGATGGCCCGCTCGCTGTACCGCGCGTGGTTCGTCGACCTCCGGTTCCCCGGGCGCGAGGAGGTGACGCTGGTCTCGTCCTCCGCCGGCAAGGTGCCGGCGGGCTGGGAGGTGGCTCGGCTCGGCGCGCTCGCGGCCGACGTGCGAGAGCCCGTCGATCCGAGCGCCGTGGATCCCGAGACACCCTACTTCGGGCTCGAGCATCTGCCGCGACGCTCGGTCGCGCTCGGCGAATGGGGGCGTGCCGGGGAGGCGCAGAGCACAAAGCTCCGCGCGCGCGCTGGCGACATTCTCTTCGGGAAGATCCGGCCCTATTTCCACAAGGTCGGGGTGACCCCGGTCGACGCGGTGTGCTCGTCGGATATCCTCGTTTTGCGCGCGCAGGCGCCAGAGCACTTCGGCCTCGTTCTCTGCTGCGTCTCCAGCGACGAGCTCGTCGCCCACGCGGCGCAGACGTCGCAGGGCACCAAGATGCCGCGCGCGAGCTGGGACGTCCTCCGCAAGGTCGCGCTGCCGCTGCCCCCCGCGCGGCTCCTCCGCCGGTTCGATCACATCGTCACGGATTCCTTGGACATGATGCATCGGCTCGTCCTGAAGAACCGCAACCTGAAGTTGACGCGCGATCTGCTGCTCCCCGGCCTCGTCTCCGGAGAGATCGACGTGAGCGGCCTCGATGCTGTTCCCTCCGAGGGGCTGTCGAGTGCCTCCCTGGAGGATTGAAATCCAATCCGGGGGCCGTCGAGCGGTAGTGATGGGCGTGCTCGGCGCACCCCCGTCCGCTCACCTGCAGCGCAGGGGTTCCGGGGCCTCCGCCGCACGAGGGGCGCACCGCTCCCCGCGCGACTGCTCGCAGCGATAGTACTCGCTCGTGGAGCCGCACTCGGCGTCGGCGCCGTAACCTTCAGGCGGCTCGAGGGGGACGCAATCGAGGACGGTACACTCGAGGGTGCCCGTTCCACCGAAGAGCTGCGCGGGGTCGGGTGTGGCGGTTCCATCGCAATCGAAGTCGAACTCCGACCCGCCGCGGGCTGGAGGCGCCATCGGCTCCGCATGGTAGGCCTTCGCTCCAGGGTGAGCGGTCTCGTCGTTGGGACCGCAATCGTCGCTCGACGCGACGTAGGGACCCCTGCACGCGGCGTCGCCGCCTGGCGGCGCATCGCACGCCTCGACGACGACATTCCGGTCCCCATGCGCGTCGGAGTCTGCGTCGCAATACCAGGCGATCTCGTCGCATCCGCCGCCCGCTCCACCGCTGCCCGCCGTCGTTCCGGCCGCGTCCCCGCCAGTCCCGCCAGCCCCGCCAGCCCCGCCAGCCCCGCCAGCCTCGTTGCCCCCGCCCCCTGCGGTTCCCGAGCCGCCGCCGCCTGCGGCACCCGAGCCGCCGCCGCCTGCGGCATCCGAGCCGCCGCCTGCGGCACCCGAGCCGCCGCCCCCTGCGGTTCCCGAGCCCCCGCCGGCGCCGTGTGTGCCGACGCTCGTCGAGGTCGCCCCGGCGGTGTCTCCGAAGAGGTCCGAGGGCACTTCCCTGCAGCCGGCGCTCACGGCGGCAGCGGCGAGCAAGATAGCGACCGGAGCGCGAGTCCCGGCCGCAACCATCCGAAAGCTACGAGTCCTCATGCCTCAGTCTAACTCGAGTTCCCCGTGCACACGCGACGAGTTCAGCGACGCGCGCCGCTGGGCCGCCGAGATGCACGGCACGACCTTCACGCTCGGGAACGTGGGCGGCGATGGCCGCGCCGACGTGTGCGGCCGCCGTGGCGCAGGGGCTCGCGTCGGCCCCTTGGCGCCCGTGCCGCTCACGATTCCCCGTCGCTCCCCGCCGCCGCCGGCTCGCCTCCCGGCTCGGACGCCTCCTCCGCCGCGCGCCTGCGCAGCCGCACCCTCCTCACCTGCCGCGGAATGGCGTCCGCGATCTCCAGCGTCGTGCCGTCGGGCGTGCGGAGGACCTCCCCGGTCGCCGGGATCCGGCCGGCCAGCTCCAGACACAGCCCCGCGACCGTGGACCAGCCTTCGCCTTCCGGCAGGGCCAGGTCGAGCTCTCGATTCACCTCGCGCACCGGCGCTTGCCCATCGATGAGGAACGACCCGTCCGCCTCGGCGCGGATGAGCTCCGGCGGGGCGGCGTCGTGCTCGCTGTAGATCTCGCCGACGAGCTCCTCGACGAGATCCTCCAGGGTGACGATGCCGCTCATCGTGCCGTTCTCGTCCACCACGATGGCGAGCTGCGTGCGCCGGCGCCGGAGCTCGTTCAAGAGGTCCACCGCGCGCATGGTCCCCGTGACGAAGTACGCTGGCCGGACGATGTCCTGGAGGACGACGCGGCCGCGCTTCCACGAGGCGGCGACGATGTCCTTCACGTTCACGTAGCCGATCACGTTGTCGATCGTGCCGTCGTGGACGGGCATCCGGGTGTGACCCTTCTCCAGGACGACGCGCTGGACCTCCTCGTCCGGTGCGCTGCGCGAGAGGGCGACGATCCGGCTGCGGGGGACCATGATCTGCGCCGCGGTCAGGCCGGCGAAATCGAGCGCCCGCGACGCGATCTCGCCCGCGTTCGGGTCGACGGCGCCGGACTCGGCGGCCTCGTCGACGAGCTGCTGGATCTCCTCGGGCGAGAGCCGCGACTCGGTGAAGTTGGTGCGATCGCCGAAGAGGCGGAGGACGGCGTTGGAGCTCGCGGTGAGGAACCAGACCAGCGGGCGCGCGAGCCGCGAGAGACCGAGCAGCGGCCTCGCCACCCAGAGCGCGTAGGGCTCTCCGAAGCGGAGGGCGAGCGACTTGGGGATGAGCTCGCCGAGGACGAGCGACAGGTACGAGACGAGCGCGACGACGAGGCCGAGCGCGACCGTGTCGGCGTGCGGGCCCAGCCAGGGGAGGGGCTCGATCAGGGGGATCAGATCCTCGGCGACGCTCGCGCCGCCGAAGGCGCTGGCTACGGCGCCGACGACCGTGATGCCGATCTGGACGGTCGCGAGGAAGCGCTCCGGGTCTTTGCGGAGCCGCTGGACCGCCCTGGCCCGCGAGCTGCCGGAGCCGATCATGGCCTCGAGGCGGGAGCCGCGCAGGGACACGACGGAGATCTCGGCGGCGGCGAAGACGCCGTTCAGGAGCACGAGCGCCAGGATGATCGAGAGCTCGACGAGCACGGTGGCTTCCTTCGCGGCGCGGGGCGGCGCCGCTTCGTTGGAGGTCATCGCGCTTCTACCCGCGCTCGCGCAGGCGGTGAAGGCCGCGCGGGCCGCCAGGATCGCCGTCGCGTCGCCTTCGACCCCGCGGACCTGGCTCCGGTCCTCGCGGGCCTGCCTCAGTCGTGCTCGTGCCGGTGGTGGAGGTCGGGCACGTGCGGGTGATCGTGCGAGAGCGGCTCGTGCCGGTGAGGGTGGGCGTGCGGCTCGTCGAACGCCCCGTCGTGCGCGTGCCGGTGGTGCTCGTCGTGGGTGTGGACGTGATCGTGCTCGAGCGGCGCGTGCGTGTGGGCGTGCGCGTGCCGCTCGCTCCGCAGGAGCGCGACCCCGGCCGCCATGAGGCCCGCCGCCGCGAGGTCCGCCGCGCCGGGCCGTTCACCGAGGAGGGGGATCGCGAGGACCGCGCCGAGGAACGGCGCCGTCGCGAAATACGCGGCCTCGCGCGCGGCGCCGAGGATCGCTGCGGCCTCTCCGCTGACGACTTCCGCGAGGAGCGCCGGGGCACGGACGGATCGAAGAACTGAGCGGGCAGCCACCGTGAAGCACCGGTGAGCTGGCGTCTCGAATGCTGGAAACCATTGACCAGCTCGCCAGCCTGGCCGGCCTCATGCGGCACTGCTTGCTGCGGTAGCGCCGGGTCGGCGCTCCAGCCACCACGCGGCACCCGGGCGGCGCTTGGGGTGTAAGAGGACGCAACCACGATCGTCGGCGGAGAGGGAGACGACATGAGCCACGAGCATCACCACGACCACGGTCACCCTCACGAGCACGGCCACCCTGCTCCCGACGACCTGGGCCGAGAGCGGAAGAAGGACCCCGTGTGCGGGATGCCGGTCGACCCGAAGGCCGCCGGCGAGAGCTACGAGCATCGCGGTCACCGGTATTTCTTCTGCTGCGACGGCTGCCTGGAGATGTTCAAGGCCGACCCGGACAAGTACCTGGCGAAGCCGGCCGCGCCCGCAGCAACCAAGGCGGCGCACGACGCAGCGCCATCGAAACCTACCGGTAACCAGGGAATCACCACGTGCCCGATGCACCCCGAGGTCCGACAGACCGGACCGGGAACGTGCCCCTCCTGCGGGATGGCCCTGGAGCCGCTCGAGCCGAGCCAGGCGGTGACGCGCGTCGAGTACGTCTGCCCGATGCACCCCGAGGTCGTCCGCACGGAGCCGGGCTCCTGCCCGATCTGCGGGATGGTCCTCGAGCCGCGCACCGTGACGCTCGAGGACGCGCCGAATCCGGAGCTCGTGGACATGTCCCGGCGCTTCTGGGTGAGCGTCCCCCTGAGCCTCGTTGTCCTCGTGCTGGGGATGTCCGAGATGATCCCGGGCCAGCCGGTGCAGCACCTCCTTGGCAGCTGGCTCGTCTGGATCGAGCTCGCCCTCGCGACGCCCGTGGTGCTCTGGTGCGGCGCTCCGTTCTTCGAGCGCGGCTGGGCCTCGATCAAGGGCCGGCACCTCAACATGTTCACCCTGATCGCCATCGGCACGGGGGCCGCCTATGCCTACAGCGTCGTGGCGACGCTGGCGCCGGGAGTCTTCCCCCACGCTCTGCGCCACGGCGGGGCGGTCCCGGTCTACTTCGAAGCCGCCAGCGTCATCATCTCGCTCGTGCTGCTCGGGCAGGTCCTCGAGCTCCGTGCCCGCAGCCAGACGAGCAGCGCGCTCAAGGCGCTCCTGGGACTCGCTCCGAAGATCGCCAGGCGTATCGGCGCGGGCGGTCGCGAAGAGGATGTCTCTCTCGAGCTCGTGCAGCCAGGCGACCGGCTCCGCGTGCGGCCGGGGGAGAAGGTGCCGGTCGACGGCGAGGTCCTCGAGGGGAGCAGCGCGGTCGACGAGTCGATGGTCACGGGGGAGCCCATCCCGGTCGAGAAGACGCCTGGCGCCCGCGTGGTCGGCGGCACCGTGAACGGCACAGGCGGCTTCGTGATGCGGGCCGATCGCGTCGGGCGCGACACCCTGCTCGCCCGGATCGTCCAGATGGTGGGGGACGCCCAGCGCAGCCGCGCCCCCATCCAGCGCCTCGCGGACGCGGTCGCCGCGTACTTCGTGCCCGCCGTGATCGCGATCGCGGTGCTCACCTTCGGGGTCTGGCTGCTCGTCGGGCCGGAGCCGCGGCTGCCGCACGCGCTCGTCAACGCCGTGGCGGTGCTCATCATCGCGTGCCCGTGCGCGCTCGGCCTCGCGACGCCCATCTCGATCATGGTCGGGACGGGGCGCGGCGCCGCGGCCGGCATCCTGATCAAGAACGCGGAGGCGCTCGAGATCTTCGAGAAGGTCGACACCCTCGTCGTCGACAAGACGGGCACGCTCACCGAGGGCAAGCCGAAGCTCGCCTCCGTGGCGACGCTGGGCGACCTCCCGTCGAACGAAATTCTCAGGCTCGCGGCGAGCCTGGAGCGCGGAAGCGAGCACCCGCTCGCAAGCGCCATCGTCGCCGGGGCCCTCGAGCAGAAGCTCGAGCTCCTGCCGGCAGAAGGGTTCCGGTCGATCACGGGCAAGGGGGTGGTGGGCACCGTGGGCGGGCGCTCGGTCGCGCTTGGCAACATCAGGCTCTTCGAGGAGCTCGGCGTCCCGCCGGACGATCTCCCGCGCCGCGCCGAGGAGCGCCGACAGGAGGGCCAGACGGCGATGCTCGTGGCGGTGGATGGCAAGGCGGTGGGCATCGTCGGCGTGGCCGACCCGGTGCGTGCCTCGACCAGCGAGGCCGTCCGTTTGCTCCGCGAGGAGGGCATTCGCCTGATCATGCTCACCGGCGACAGCCGCACGACCGCGGAAGCGGTCGCCAGGAAGCTCGGCATCGAGCACGTCGAGGCCGAGGTGCTGCCCGATCAGAAGGCGGCCGTCGTGAAGCGCCTGCAGGCCGAAGGCCGCATCGTGGCGATGACGGGCGACGGCATCAACGACGCGCCCGCGCTCGCCCAGGCGCACGTCGGCGTCGCCATGGGCACCGGGACCGATGTCGCCATCGAGAGCGCCGGGATCACGCTCGTGCGCGGCGACCTCCGCGGCCTTTTGCGTGCGCGGAAGCTCAGCCGGGCGACGATGCGCAACATCCGGCAGAACCTCTTCTTCGCCTTCGTCTACAACGCGCTCGGCGTGCCGATCGCGGCGGGCGTCCTCTATCCGATCCTCGGGTTGCTGCTCAGCCCGATGCTCGCCAGCGCGGCGATGAGCCTGAGCTCGGTGTCCGTCATCGGCAACGCCCTCCGGCTGCGCCGGGTCGAGCTCTGATCGAGCCGCCGACCTCGCGCCGACTGCGACTCGACCTCCGCCTCCCGCGCTGCGGCATGGACCGCGCCGATCTCGCGCTCGATCTGTAATCTGGCGCCGGGACCCTCGATCCGCCCGCCCGTCCGGATCGCTGCGTTCATCGAGCGCGCCCAGGAACTCGGCTTCACCCTCCGGGGCGCCAAAGAGCTGCTGAGGCTGCGCGGCGCCGGGCCTCTCAGCGCCCTGTAATGCTCGCCGACCGGCAACGTCTCCACGTACGAGATGCCCGCCGCGAGTCGCTCCCGAGAGATGCGGCGACTGCACGGTGGGAGGGTACGCCTGCAATAAAGAACCGCGATAGTGGCTGTCCCCAGGGGATGCTCGCCATGAGCTCGCAATCTCCATGGGATACCTACTCAACGGAATCGACGAAGGAGTGCGGCTGGGTCCGTACCGGGTCACCACACGCTGACGAGCACGATCACGGCCAATTGGATGCCTGCTACAGCGGCGGCGGGCGAACGTCGAGAGCCGCCACCTGGGCGCGCAACCGCGCCAGGTGCTGCTTGAGCGTCTGGGGCAGGTCGGGGCGGCGCAGCAGCTCGATCAGATGCGGCATGCTGGAGACTCCGTCGCGCAGGCAGCCGGTCAGCACCAGAACGTCGGTGCCGTCGAGATCGCGGAGAAAGCGCTCGACCTCGGTCCAGTTGGCCTCGTGCAGCGCCGCCACGGGCGCCACCGCGTGCTCGCGCCGGATCGTCACGAACCCGCGGGACCGCCCGGAGGTGGGGTCGACAGGGAGCATGGCGCCATGGAGCGCTTCGAGCGGGACCCAGTGAGGCGGGTACTTGAAGCGCGCCACGTCGAGCAGGAGCACGAGGTCGCGGTCCGGGTGCATTCCACCGACCGGCGAGAAGTGGCCGCTCCCGGTCTGGCCCAGCGTCCGGCGGTCATAGGCGACGACTACGTGGTTGTCGTCGGCGCGCGAGGTGGCTTCTCGGACCGCGGCGCGGAGCGCCTCCAGCGAGGAGGTCTCCGCGAAGCGCACGTCGGCCCGGGCGCCGTTGCACCGGGCCAGGCACGCAAACTGCGTCAGCGTAATCCCGTCGCGAGCGACGTCGTCGAGGGAGCGGCAACAGTCGAGTTGCTCCTCCGAGAACCAGCGCCAGGGTCCTTTCCAGGCGCGCCCCGGATCGATCTCCAGCGCGTTGAGGACCATGACCAGCGTCCCCAGGCCGCAGAAGGCAGGCTCAGCCTGGGTGTGGAACTGCTCGATGAGAGGGAAGAAACTCTCCATCGTTCCCAGGGCGAGCGCTTCGCGAAAGACCGCGCGCCCCTGCTCGGAGGAGAACGCGATGCAGCCCGGTGGTAAGGGGCGTTTGTGATACGAGGGCATGGCGGAGGGGACGCGGTGCATGGTTCAGCGCAGCGTAGCAGAGCGCCCCCTTGCCGCCCCGGCCGACTCAGGGCACGCTGTGGTGTCCCGCGCCGGCCGCCCCGCCCGACCGCATCTGCGCGACCTGCTGGCACGCGGCGGCGCAGCGGCGGCACTCGTCGGCGCAGGCCTTCATCTGCGCGTCGCCCGTGAACCGGTCACAGCTCTGAGCGCAGAGCTCGCAGATGCTCGCGCACGCGGCCGTGACCTGGCTGTGCTGCGGCGAGCCGCGCAGCAGCATGGTCCCGGTCGTCGCGCAAATCTCGGCGCAATCCTGCAGGAGCCGCATGTGGGAAGGCTCCACGTGGGAGCCTCCCATCTGGAGGCAGTGCTGGATCGACTGGACGCAGATCGACTGGCAGCGCTGGGCCTCGGTGGCCATGTCCACGAAAGTCTTGCTTGGCGTGAATCCCTTGTGGGCCATGTGTCCCTCCTTGATTCAAATGATGCTTCTCGACGATTCGTGATCTCATGTCGTGCACGCCTGACATGAGCCCGGCCGCCGAGCCGACAGGCTTGTCGAATTGGCCAGATTCCTCATGTCGGACTGGTCAGATTTTTCGTGTCGGAGCGCTCCGCAACCGCGGCTCGGAAGGAGGCTGAACGAGCCTCCGATGTCCCGAATTCTCTCGTGTCATCGTGCTGCCCATGCGGTGAGCGGCTCACGGGCCGCCGCTCGGAGCGGGCCTGGGCGGACGGGGTTCGACAGGGACGATGCATTCGATGTGACCTCTACGGTCACATGCGCCCGACCGAGCGACCATGCCGCCCGGTCGGCCGCGGATGTCAACCCTCGCGCCCGAACCGCCGGAGGCGCAGGGAGCTGAGGAGCACCGAGACGCTCGACAGGCTCATGGCCGCGCTCGCGAGGACCGGCGACAGGAGCCAGCCGGTCAGCGGGTACAGCGCGCCGGCCGCGATCGGGATGCCGACCACGTTGTAGACGAACGCCCAGAAGAGGTTCTGGCGGATGGTCCGCAGCGCCGCGCGCGCCAGCCCGAGCGCGGTGGGCAGGGCGGCGACGCCGCCGCGCAGCAGCGCGACGTCGGCCGCGGCGACCGCGATGTCCGCGCCGCTCGCGACCGCGATCCCCACGTGGGCGCCGGCGAGGGCGGGCGCGTCGTTGATGCCGTCGCCGACCATCGCGACGACGCGCCCGCGCTCCCGCTCCTCGCGCACGATGCGCGCCTTGTCCTCGGGGCGGACCTCGGCGAACACCTCGTCGATCCCGAGCTCTCGCGCCGCCGCGCGCGCGGTCGCCCTGCGGTCGCCGGTCACCATCGCGACCCGCACGCCGAGCCGGTGCAGCGCGGCGACCGCCTCCTTCGCCTCGGGGGTCGGCAGGTCGGCGACCGCGACAAGGCCGGCGAGGCGGCCGTCGACGGCGACGAACGACGGGGTGTTCCCGTGCCGGGCGAGGCCCTCGGCGAGCTCCTCGAGCGGCGCGGCGTCGAGCCCGAGCTCGGCGAGGTACCGGGCCGTGCCGATGCGCACCTCCCGCCCCTCGACGCGGGCGACCACGCCGCGTCCCGCGTCGGCGTGGAAGGCCTCGGGCGCCTCGAGCGGGAGGCCCCGGGCGCGCGCGCCCTCGACGAGCGCCTTCGCGACCGGGTGCTCGCTGCCGAGCTCCGCCGAGCCGACGAGGCGCAGGAACTCGTCCTCCGAGGCGTCCGCCAGCGCCTTCACCGCCGCGAGCTGCGGCCGCCCCGCGGTGAGCGTGCCCGTCTTGTCCACGAGGACGGTGTCGACGCGGCTCGCGGCCTCGAGCGCCGCGCCGCCCTTCACGAGCACGCCGAGCTCGGCGCCGCGCCCGGTGCCCACGGCCACGGCGGCGGGCGTCGCGAGGCCCAGGGCGCAGGGGCAGGCGATCACGAGGACCGCGACGAACCGCTCGACCGCGGCGGCGAGCCCCGCCGCGCTCGGATCCACCGCGACCCAGGCGACGAACGCGAGCGCGGCGATGCCGAGGACCACCGGGACGAAGATGCCGCTCACGGTGTCGGCGAGGCGCGCGATCGGCGCCTTCGAGCCTTGCGCCTGCTCGATCGCCTCGACGATGCGGGCGAGCGCGGTGTCGGCGCCGGTCTTCGTGATCCGCACCGTGAGCTGCCCGCTCTGGTTCAGCGTGCCGCCGAACACGGCCGCGCCGGCGCCCTTGTCGACGGGGAGGCTCTCGCCCGTGAGCATCGACTCGTCGACCGCCGAGGCGCCCGAGACGACCTCGCCGTCGCTCGGCATCCGCTCCCCCGGGCGGACGCGGACGAGATCGCCGGGCGAGAGCGCCGCGGCCGGGATCTCCTCTTCCCGATCGCCGCGCAGGCGCCGCGCCGTCTTCGGCTGGAGCGCGACGAGCCCGCGCACCGCGTCGGTGAGCCGCTTGCGGGCGCGCGTCTCGAGGAGCTTGCCGAGCAGGACGAAGGTGACGATGGCCCCGGCCGCCTCGAAGTAGATGCGCGGCCGCGCCCCGTGCTCGGCGTGGGGGAAGAGCTGCGGCGCGACGACCGCGAACGCCGAGTAGATCCACGCGGCGCCGGTCCCGAGGGCCACGAGGGTGTTCATGTCGGCCGCCCGGTGCCGGAGCGCGGCCCAGGCGAGCCGGAAGAACCTGCGGCCGGGGCCGACCATCACGGCGGTCGCGAGGGCGAGCTGGACGAGCCGGCCGCCCGCGCCGTCGGCGCCCGGGATGCGGCCGTGCGACATGCCGAGGACGAGCAGCGGGACCGAGAGGGCGAGCGAGAGCGCGAAGTCCCGGAAGAGGGCGCGCCGCTCGCCGTCGAGGCTCTCCTCGGCGGCGGCTGCCCGGCCGACCGGGGCGGCGGCGGCGCTGTCCGGCGGGGCGGCGCGCTCCTGGACGCCGTAGCCCGCGCCCTCGATGGCGGCGACGAGCGCCCCGGCGGACGCGGCGGCCGGGTCGAAGGTGACCGTGGCCGTGCGGGTCACGAGGTTGACCTTCGCGCCGCTGACGCCGCCCGTGGCGAGCAGGGCGCGCTCGATGCGCCGGACGCAGGCGGCGCAGGTCATGCCCTCGACGGGCAGGTCGATGCGGCGGACGGCGGCCTCATCGGTGTCCTGGGGGGCGGGAACGGAGACGGATGCGGTCGACATGATCACCTCTCTGTCGACCGGTGCAGACGCGGGAGCCCTCCGCGGATTACGGCGAGGGCGCTGGAGCTCACCGCGGAGCTGGCCTCCCGGCCCGCAGTGCGGGGCCGAGGGGGCTTCGCTCGGCTCCCCCGACGCACGCGGCGGCTCCTGCGCGGTGGAAAGAACCCGGCCGGCTGCGTCTTCGGGGGTGTGAGCGGCAGCGGGGGGTCGCCTCGCGTCCGCGCGCGCCGCCGAGGCGCTGCGCGGCCGAGGGCCAACAGGGCCCCTCACGCGCCCGTGACGAGCTCCGGCGTCTCGTTTACTTGCCGCCCCCCTTCGAGATCTTCCCCTCCGTGAAGACCACGTGCTTGCGGGCGACAGGATCGTACTTCTTCAACTGCATCTTCTCCGCCATCGTCCGTTTGTTCTTGGTCGTGTAGTAGCAGTAACCAGTCCCCGCAGACGAGACGAGCTTGATGATATCGCGCACGAGGTGATCTCCTTATCGTCGCTCGGCGGCAAGCCGCGGCCCGGGGCCCGCGGCAGCGGACCACAGGACATGCCGGAGGTGGGGCTACTACCTCATCCGGGGTACTGATGCAACTTGATTGCATCAGTGGCGCATCCCGTGACATCATGATCCCGAAATGCTTCGTCGCGGCATGGCGGCTCATGCCGCGGCGGCCATGGAAGAAGGCGAACACAAGATGATGACGACAACGACCGCTGAGGCCCCCGAGGATCTCGCATCGCCGCGCGCAGCGCCGGGCAGCTCGACGCGCCTCGTGACGGAGGTCGCCGACCTGGCCGAGCTCGCGGCGCCCGAGGTGAGCGTGTGCGTGCTGCGGAGGGGGATCGATCCCGACGTGGACGCCTTCGTGCGCGGGTGGCTGCTGCCGCGGCCGCTCTCCGAGACGCTGCTCGTGGATCCCGGCGCGCCGGACGTCGCGGCGCTGGCTGCGGGAGCGCCTCATTCTTCCGGGCGTGAAGCCTTCCTCGACGACGTGCGCGGCCTGATCTCGCTCTTCGCGGATCTCACCGGCTGCCCGCGGATCGGCGTGCGGCTCGCGCGCCTCGACAAGCCCATGTGCCCTCGTCTCCACGCCGACGTGGTGACCGTCCGCTTGGTGACCACCTATGTCGGGCCGGGGACCGAGTGGGCAGAGCACGCGGACGTCCGGCGGGACCGGCTCGGGCACCGCTCGAACGGCGTCCCCGACGAGGTGTCTGGGGTGCTGCGCGCCGGCGCGCGCCTTCGCCGGATGGGTCCGTTCGACGTCGGGCTGCTCAAGGGCGAGGCCTGGCCAGGCAACCGGGACCGCGGCGCGGTGCACCGGTCGCCGCCCGGAACGTCGCCACGGGTCGCCCTGACGCTCGACGCCCTCGCTTGAGCGCTACGCCATCAGCTGCACGCTGCCGTGATGATCGCAGTGCCCGCCGTGCGGGTGGTGCAAGTGGCCGTCCACCAGGAAGTCCACGTGATCGCCGTGAGGGACAGCGGGGTGCCCGCACCCATCGCCGTGCTTGTGCTTCACGTCATGCCCTGAGCACGCGTGGCTCGGGGTGCACTGCGCAGGATTCTCGTCGTCCACCGAGAGGACGTGCTCGTCGACATGATCGCCATGCCGGTGATGCAAGTGGCCATCGTGCAGGTAGTCGACGTGGTCACCGTGACGTATCGCCTGATGTCCGCACGCCTGGCCGTGGTCG
The DNA here is from genome assembly GCF_051521425.1 of Sorangium sp. So ce834. Classification (NCBI taxonomy): domain Bacteria; kingdom Pseudomonadati; phylum Myxococcota; order Polyangiales; family Polyangiaceae; genus Sorangium; species Sorangium sp. So ce834. The sequence continues at coordinate 12,314,385 of NZ_CP150351.1, read as the reverse complement.
TGTGCATGCTCGTCGTGGGTCGCGTGGTCCTTCATGCTGGGTCTCCTTGATCGAGCGACCGGAAAACGCACCTCGGGAACAGGAAGAGGCTGCTCGTATCAGCCTCGGAAGGCCCGACCTCCCGGCCGCTATCCCGCACGAGCACGAGAATGAGGGCCCCCGCTGCACCAACCTACCCCCACGGCATGCACCGGCCATCAAAATGTCTCCTGGAGTGTCAGTCGCCTGGACGGGCTCGCCTCTCAGCCAGCCTCGGCGCGATTCCACCTCCACCTGACAGCACACGATCGCGCTCTACGCGTCCGCGCCGAGGAGCCCCGCGCGCGTGGGGTGCCAGACCAGCGCGTAGGAAGCGACCAGGACGACAAGGTAAAGGCCCTTGAAGCCGTGCGGTCCCACTCCGAGGGCATGCACCTCGCCACCGAACAAGGGATCCCCATCTCCCATACCGACGACTCGCTGAGGCCCGGCCCGCGCGGCCCGACGCTCCTCGAGTCATCGACGCCATCCGACAGCACCGCAACTGGGGCCGGGAAGACCTCCAGGCCATCCCCGCCTGACGCCGACGGGCGCCGCGCGAGGCCGGAAGGCGGCGTGTAGGCCGGAAGGCGCCGCGCGAGGTCGGAAGGCTGCGTGTAGGCCCGAAGGCGCCGCGCGAGCCCGGAAGGCGCCGCGCGAGCCCGGAAGGCGCCGCGCGAGGCTGGAAATCGCCTGGTGAGGCTGGAAAAGCGCGCGTGCGCCGGAAGGCGCGGCGCGGTGCGGCGCCGGCGGACCGCGCCGGCGCCGACGCGGCACGTCCGTCGCGGCCGATCCGTCGCGCCGGGGCCTGCTTCTCGTCTAGACTGCCGGTCGATGGTCGAGCTAGCCAGGCACGCCGACCCGGACCAGGCGCGGCAGGCACCCCCGGAGAGACCCACCCGACGCTGCCCCGCGTGCGGCGTCCGGTACCCGCTCGACTTCCTCGTCTGCCCCATCGACGCGACCACGCTGGAGCTCCAGGGCGTGACCGCGACCGACCCGATGGTCGGCGAGCTGCTCGCGGGGAGCTTCTGCATCACCGGCGTGATCGGCGCGGGCGGCATGGGCCGCGTCTACGTCGCCGAGCACATCCGCCTGCCGAAGCGCTTCGCCGTCAAGGTGCCGCACGAGCACTTCGCCAGCCACCGGGAGGCGATGGCGCGCTTCGAGCGCGAGGCGCAGACGATCGCGCGCGTCGGCAACGAGCACGTGATCGACGTCGTGGACGTGGTGCGCCTCAAGGACGGGCGCCCGTGCATGGTGACCGAGCTGCTCAAGGGCGAGGACCTCGGCAGCCTCCTCGATCAGGTCGGCAAGCTGCCGCTCCCGACCGCCATCACCATCTCGCGCCAGGTCTGCCGGGGCCTGGCCGCGGCCCACGCGGCCGGCGTCGTCCACCGCGACCTCAAGCCGTCGAACCTGTTCCTCGTCCGGCGCGAGGGGGGCAGCATCCACGTGAAGATCCTCGATTTCGGGGTCGCCAAGGTGCTCGACGGCGCCGATCTCACCCGCACGGGCTCGGTGGTCGGCACGCCGCAGTACATGGCGCCGGAGCAGGCGCGAGGCTCGGCCGACGTCGACTCCCGCGCGGACCTCTACGCGGTCGGCGCCGTGCTGTACCGCATGCTCACCGGCGAGCGACCCTTCCCCGAGGAGGAGCCGGCCCGGACCATGATCCGCCTGCTCACCGAGGATCCGCGCCGCCCGCGCGACATCGACAAGAACATCCCGGAGGGGCTCGAGGCGCTGGTCCAGCGCGCCATGGCCCGGACGCGCGAGGACCGGCCGCCGTCCGCGCAGGAGCTCGATCGCCTGCTCGCGGACTTCGACATGCAGGACCCGTTCGGGCCGGCGCGCGCGCTCGCCACGGCCGTGACCGAGGGCGCCCCGAACGACGAGATCGCGACCGTCGTCATCCCGAACGCCCAGGGGCAGACCGCGGACGACGTGACGCGCAGGGCGCGGCGCGCCCGGCCGGTCGCGCTGCTCCTGTCGTTCGCGGTGAGCCTCGCCGCGGGCGCGGCGGTCTTCACGAGCGCGGCGATGGTCCTGCGCATGGTCTACGGCATCACCGAGCGGCGGGCGCTCAGCGAGACCGAGACCCTCATCGCCGCGGGCGTCGCGGGGGCGCTCTCGCTCGTCGTGCTCGCCGGCACGATCCGGGTCGTCATCGGGCGCTGGCGGAGCGGGCCGGCCATGGAGCGCCTCGGCAAGGGCCTCCTCTCGGCGCTCCGGTGGCTGTTCCTCTCGTGCGGCGCGCTCGCGCTCGGCGCCGCGGCCTACAACGCGTTCGCGCTGCCGATCCCCGCGCTCGGGCTCGAGCCGAGCGACTGGCTCGGGTGGATCGACGTCGGCGTCGTCGCGCTGCCGACGCTGCTGGCGCTCGTGGCGCTCGTCGTGGCGCTGCGGCGGGTGACGCGCGTGTCCTGACGACGGCGCTCGCCGGGCAGCGGTGAAATCCGGTCATCCCGCGAGCCCGCCAATATTCTCTCATGCATTCGACAGCTTGTAAATAGGTGGTCGAATCGGCGAGATCCGCGTGCCTACGAAGCACCCCACGAGGAGGCGAGATCATGTCCGCACGTTTCAAGCCCGAGGTGTATGCCGTCGATTTCGGTACCTCCAACTCGCTGCTCTCGGCGGCCAGCGCGGAGGCGACCTGCCCGCCCATCCCGCTCGACGGCGCGGCGGCCGACCCGACCGTCCTCCGGAGCCTGCTCTTCTTCGGGCAGCAGCGGTTCTCCTGCGGGGCGGCGGCGATCGACGATTTCGTCGCGAACGGCATGCAGGGCCGCTTCATCCGATCGATCAAGAAATACCTGCCCGACCGGAGCTTCTCCGGCACGCAGATCGGACACCGGCTCGTCACCATCGAGGACCTGATCGGCCGCTTCCTGCGGGAGATGCGCGACCGCGCGAACCGCCACTTCGACGCGGACGTCGCGCGCGTCGTGCTGGGCAGGCCGGCGAAGTTCTCGACCGACCCGGCCGACGACCGCCTCGCCGAGGAGCGGCTCGAGCGGGCGGCGCGGATCGCCGGCTTTCGCGAGGTCTTCTTCTGCCCCGAGCCGGTCGCCGCCGCGCACGACTTCCACCTGGAGCTCGACCGCGGGGCCGTCGTCCTCGTCGCCGACTTCGGCGGCGGGACGTCCGACTACACGATCGTCAGGATGCGGCCGGAAGGGTTCGCGCCGTCCGACGTGCTCTCGCTCGGCGGCGTCTCCATCGCCGGCGACGCGCTCGACGGCAGCCTCATGCGCCACAAGATCGCCCGCCACTTCGGCGCCGAGGTCACCTACCGCGTCCCGCTCGGCTCGAACCAGCTGACCATGCCCCGGCCCCTCGTCGAGAAGCTCTGTTCCCCGGCCGACATGACGGTGCTCCAGCACCGCGACGTGCTCGCCTTCCTCCGCGACGTGAAGGCGTGGTCGCTCGGGCCCGAGGACCGGCAGCGGATGGACAACCTGCTCTGCCTGGTCGAAGACTCGCTGGCTTTCCGCGTGTTCGAGGAGATCGAGCGCAGCAAGTGCGCGCTGTCCAGCGAGGCGGTCGCGGAGTTCCGCTTCGATTACCCGTCCATGCACCTCCGCGAGCGCATCGCCCGCGAAGAGTTCGAGGCCGGGAGCGAGCGGCAGATCGACGCGATCCTACGGGCGCTCGACCAGACGGTGCAGGACGCCGGCCTGTCGTTCGACGGGGTCGACGTGGTGTGCTGCACGGGCGGGACCGCCAGGGTGCCGGCGCTCCGGCGCGGCATCGAGCGGCGGTTCGGCCAGGGCAAGGTGCGGCAGCTGCGGAGCTTCCACTCGGTCGTGCAGGGGCTGGCCGAGCGGGCGCGCGGCCTCGCCGCCGCGTCCGCCTGAAGGCGCGAAGGCCGCGCCCGGCGGGGCCGAGGCCTCGCCGCGCGCCGAGGCCGCAGGGCCGCCGAGCCAGCGGGGATCGCCCTCGACGACCCACGGGTACGCCTCGTGGAGCGCGCGCTCCATCCGGCCGCCATAGCTGTGGCCGGCGCCCTCGGCGTGCAGGACGCGCGCGGCGACGCCGCCGCGCTCGAGCATCGCCTGCGTCTTGCGCGCCTGCGCCGCGCAGTCGGCCCGCCCGCACGCGAGCAGCACCCGCGCCCCGCCGCCGCTGCGAAAGCGCCTGGCGGTGCCCAGCGTCCACTCGCCGAAGCCGCCGTAGCCGCCCTCGATCAGCGCCGCCCGCGCGAAGCGAGCGGGGTGCCCGGGCAAGAGCAGCGCGCCCATGATCGCCCCCTGCGAGAACCCCGCGTAGATCGGGTCGCGGAGATCCACCCGATCCCCGAAGCGCGTCGACAGCGCCGAGACCGCCGCGGCGACCTCGCGGCTCAGCGCGTGGTGGTCCGGGTAATAGAAGATCCGACCGCCGCCCGGCACGCGGGCGTCGATGGGCTTGCCGCGCGGGCAGAGCACGAACCCGGCCCCCCTCACCATCGCGCGCCAGATCTCGCAGTGCCACTCGGGCCGATCGCCGGCGCCGTGCGCGACGACGAGCACCGGCCGCGGCCCCTCGCCGCGCGGCGGCACGACCACCGCGGGCCCGAAGCCGGGGACCTCGAGCTCGATGAGCGAAGGCTCCTCGGCAGGCGGCGGGGGAGGCTCGGGCGCGGGGGCGGGCGCGTCCTCCGGCGGGTCGACGGGCGCCTCGCTGCGGCCCACCGGCGCGAGCGGCGCGGCCGCGCACCCGCCGGCGAAGGCGAGGATCGCGAGCCCGCGCAGGTAGACCGCCCATCGCGGGCCCCAACTCGGCGGCGCTCGTCGGCTCGTCGCGCTCATCGCGCCTCGGAACCTGAACACCCGCAGCACGAGGATCAAGAACCGGAGAAGGTGCCTTATCCCGAAAACCATCGAGGACCTTCGGGGGCGCGCGATCACCCCGGAAATCACCGCCGCTCCCGGCGCCGCGCTCGCGCCCGGACGCTCGACAGGCGGGCTCAGCGACGAGAGCGCCTGGCGCCGCGTCAGGCGGAGACGAGCACGATGCGGCTCACCTCGGGGGGCGCGCCGATGCGCGCCGGCGGCCCGGCGGTGCCGAAGCCTCGGTTGACGTAGAGGTGCGAGCCGCCGCGCTGGTAGAGCCCGGCCACGTAGCCGTGGGGGAGCACCAGGTCGGCGGGCCGGACGAGCAGGTTGACCTGGCCGCCGTGGGTGTGGCCGCTGAGCTGCAAGGCCACCTCGCCGGCGGCGTCCGGGAAGAAGACCGGGTTGTGGCAGAGCAAGACGCGCGGCAGGTCGCGGGGCACGTCGGCGAGCGCCCGGCCGAGGTGGGGGCCGCCGCCGGGCACGCGCCCTCGCGCCCACACGTCGTCGACGCCGAGCAGCGCGAACGCGCCGCCGGCCCCTCCGACGACGTGCCCCCGGTTGCTCAGCACGCGGGCGCCGCCGCGCTCCAGCGCGTCGAGCGCGGCGTCGATGCCGGCGAAGTGGTCATGGTTGCCCGGGATCGCCGCGACCCCCTCCCGGGCGAGCGGGCCGAGCCGCCGCGTGAGCCGCCCGAGGTGCTCGGCATACCTCGGGTCGAAATCGATGAGATCGCCCGTCATCACGATGAGATCGCCGCGCGCCTTGCGCACGAGATCCTCGGCGGCGCGCATCTCCGGCTCGCCCACGAACAGCCCGAGGTGGATGTCCGACAGCTGCACGATGGAGAAGCCGTCGAGGCTGCGCGGCAAGCCCGGTATCGGAATCGCGACCTCTTCAATGACGTAGTCGTGCCGCCCGACGAGCGCGCCATACACCGCGCTGCCGCCCCCGATGAGGAAGGCGGAGCCGGCGGCCCCGTTCGCGAGGAAGGCGCGGCGCGGGAGCGCCGGCGGAGCGACCGGCAGCAGCGGGAGCGGCTCGGCGCGGGGCGGGAGCGGCTCGGCGCGGGGCGGGAGCGGCTCGCCCGCGCCGCCGGCCTGGGTGCGCGCCGCTTCCTCGCCAGGGCGGCGCGCCGCGTCCGCGGGGCGGCCTGCCGCGTCGGGGGCGCGCGCGGCCGCTCTGGTGCGCTCGAGCGCCGCGCGCGCGAGCCGCGCGATCAGCCGGCCGAGGTCCACGACGCCGAGCAGCACCGCGGAGAGCAGGACGGTGAGCGAGAGGATGTTGCTCAGGAGCACCGTCCCGCGGACCACGCCGTCGGGCAGCGCGCCCCGCCAGAGCCGCGCGGAGAGCATCGCCAGCACGGCGGCCGCGAGCAGGCAGGCCAGCGCGCGCCGGCCGCGCTGGCCCAGGCCGAGCAGGCCGGAGGCGCGCCGGTGCACGTAGACGCCCAGGGGGCCGAGGACGGCGAGGAGGATCAGCGAGACGACGAGGAAGCGCATGGCGGGCTCTGCACGGCAGGGGGGACCGAAGCCTAACCGATCGGCGGCGACCGGCCAGAAGCCGCCCCGTGACGGTGCGGCGGCGGGCGCGCGCGTGCTCCGGCGCCTCCCTGCGTCACCGCACGTCCGACTCTCCGCCTGATCTGGGCACGCTGCCTCGGAGAGCGGTGAGACCACAGTCGATGATGCACCTGGAAATCAACCCGAAACAGTTCTGCCCGTCTGCCATGTCACGTTCGGACGATCCGACCGCTCGGCCCTGTCGCCGCGATTGCGCGCTGCGTTGCGCCGGAGTCGATCCTCTCGCGGCGTGTTCTCCTCGTGAAAAGCAGCGTTTCGGGTCGTTGTCCAACGCGCCTGTGACGCGCTCGTGACGCGCGCCGGAACGCGTCGAGCGTCGCGAGGCGACGGACATTTCTCCTCGCCGTGAAAAAAAGAGAACCGCACGGCAGACGTGCGATGAGAAGGCGCGGGCATGGCAAAGCCGTCGTTTGTTCTTGCCCCAGCGAAACTGTTGGTCTAGATTCGCCCCGCTATTTCGATATGTTGGATTTGCCTGGTTTCTTCAGAAGTAGGTGAAAGGCTTAATATGCTGAGAAGGAATTCGCATCAGCTCGGGATGGCAAAGTGGGTTGCGGTCCTCCTCGCGACCGCCGCCTTCGCGGCGTGCTCGGGCGACAATGGCGATGGGGGGAACACCAGCGGCGGAGATGGCGGCGCCGGCCAGGGCAGCGGCGCGGGCAGCCCGGTGGGCAGCGGCGCGGGCAGCCCGGTGGGCAGCGGCGCGGGCAGCCCGGTGGGCAGCGGCGCGGGCGACTCGGTGGGCAGCGGCGCGGGCAGCCCGGTGGGCAGCGGCGCGGGCAGCCCCACGAGCACGAGCACGACGGCCGCGGGCGGCAACTGCACCGGAACGATCGATATCGCGGCGCCGAACGGCAACCCGTTCGAGGGTGGGACGCTGTTCGTCGACCCGGAGTACGTCGCGAAGGTCCAGTCGTCGATCGACAAGACGACGGACGCGGCCCTCGTCGAGAAGATGAAGAAGGTCCAGCAGATCCCGACCGCGTTCTGGCTCGACCGGATCGCGGCGGTCGACCGCCTCGAGGGGCACCTCGACGCCGCGCTCGCGCTCCAGAACCAGATCTGCGAGCCGGTCGTTCCGGTCATCGTCGTGTACGACCTCCCGAACCGCGATTGCTTCGCCGAGGCCTCGAACGGCGAGCTCCGGGTCGAGAACGGCGGTGTCAAGCGGTACAGGGAAGAGTTCATCGATCGGATCTCCGCGATCCTCGCCGCGCGTACGAACCAGCGCATCGTCGCGATCATCGAGCCCGACTCGCTCCCCAACCTGGCGACGAACCTGGGCAAGAAGGACTGCACCACGGAGACGGAGAAGGCGTACCGGGAGGAGGTCGCGTACGCGCTCCAGAAGCTCAACATGCCGCACGTGTACCAGTACATCGACGCGGCGCACTCGGGCTGGCTCGGCTGGGAGGACAACCAGAAGAAGGGCGCCAAGATCTTCGCCGACGTCATCAAGGCCGCCGGCAACCCGGCGGGCGTCCGCGGCTTCGCGACCAACGTCGCGAATTACACGCAGCTCCGGTACAGCTCGGAGAGCTACGATCAGCAGAACAACCCCTGCTTCGGCGAGTACGACTATGTCAACGCCCTGGGCACGGCGCTGGCGGCCGAAGGCCTCGGGGACAAGCACTTCATCATCGACACGAGCCGCAACGGCCGCGGCAACATCCGGGCGGACTGGGGCTACTGGTGCAACAACATCGGCGCCGGCATGGGCGAGCGGCCCCGGGCCAACCCGGGCGGCGCGACGCGCCTCGACGCCTTCTACTGGGTCAAGCCGCCGGGTGACTCCGACGGCACCGCGGACAAGAGCGCCGAGCGCTACGACCTGTTCTGCGGCTACGACGACGCAGACCAGCGCGCGCCGGAGGCGGGCTACTGGTTCCACGAGTACTTCGTGGAGTGCGTGAAGAACGCCAACCCGCCGCTCTGATCGGCGTCGTCGGCGGGCGAAAGGCCGTGACGAGCGCGCTCGATCAACGTTGATCAACGTCGATCGAGCGCGCGCCGGCGGCCGGGGCAGGCGAGGAGCGTAAAAAGAGGGGTCTACCCGCCCGCGGGCCGCGCGGCCGGCTGGAGGGTAGACCCCTTGAGAAGACGCTCCTCGCCTGTCCCGGCCGCCGCGCTGTTTTTGTCGAGCGCACGACGGCGGGGACCCCGCCGGCGCGGGGCCGGCGGAGGGCCGCCGCGCCGGGGCGCGGCGGGTCGTGGCATGGTGACGCGCCGTGCACGACTCCATCACGCTCGACCAGCTGCGCACGTTCATCGCGGTCGCCGACGAGGGCAGCTTCTCGGCCGCGGCCAGGAAGCTCCGCCGCGTCCAGTCGGCCGTGAGCCACGCGATGGCCAACCTGGAGGGCCAGCTCGGGGTCGTCCTCTGGGACCGATCGACCCGGATCCCGGCGCTCACGGAGCACGGCCGCGTCCTGCTCGGCGCCGCGCGGCGGGTGTGCGCCGACGCGGACGCGCTCAGCAGCGCGGCGCAGCGGCTCGCCGGCGGCCTCGACCCGCTCGTCTCGCTGTGCGTCGACGCGGTCTTTCCGCTCTCCGCGCTCGTCGATCTCTGCGTCGAGTTCGCCCGCGTCTACCCCACCGTGGAGCTGGTCGTGCACACCGAGACGATGTCCGCCGTCGCCGATCGGGTCCTCGACGGGACATGCCAGCTCGGGGTCGTGGGCCCGGCGGCGGCGGCGCAGGGCCTCGAGCGCCGGCACCTCACCTCCGTGCGCATGGTGCCCGTCGCCGGCGAGGCGCACCCGCTCGCGGCCGCCCAGCAGCGCGAAGGGCGCGTCGCGACCGAGCAGCTGCGCGAGCACGTGCAGATCGTGCTGAGCGAGCGCGGCGGCGCGCGCTCGCCGGAGCAGGCCGTGCTGTCCCCGCGCACCTGGCGCGTCGTGGATCTCCAGACCAAGCGAGAGCTCCTGGGCGCGGGGCTCGGGTGGGGCAACCTGCCAGAGCACATGATCCGCGAGGATCTCAGGGCCGGACGCCTGGTCCGGCTGCGGCCGGAGGCGTGGGGGGACGACGAGCACCTCCTGTCGCTCGCCGTCGTCCACCGGCCGGCGCTCGTGCTGGGGCCGGCGGGGCAGTGGGTGCTGAAGCGCCTCGTCGAGCTCTGCTGCGAGCACGTGGGGTGCCCGGAAGGGCCGCGCTGACCGCGGCCGGCGCCGGCGGGAGGGCGGCGATCAGAGCGAGAGGCGCGAGAGCAGCTCGTTCACGCGGATCGCGGCCGCGACGCTCCCGGTGTCGTGCGCGTAGTCCATGGCCGCGAACAGGTGGGTCTGCTCGAGGTCGAGCCGCTCCGGCGAGCGCTCGAGGAGCCCCACGTAGTGCTCGAAGAACCGGCGCTGGTCGAACTGCGTGCGCTTCAGCGCGGCGTGGCGCACGGTCGCGTGCAGCGCGAAGCGGCCCGCGAGCGGCTCCTGCGCGAGCCGGAAGCGGCGGAGCGACGCGAGCGCGTCGGCGGCGCTCCGCCCCGCCCGCGCCAGCGTCGCGAGCGAGGCCTCGTCGATGTGGTCGCCGTTCGAGTGCGAAAGCACCGCGAGCATCCGCCGCGCCGCCGGCGAGAGCTCGCGGAAGATCCAGGCGACGAGCAGGCCGACCTCGGGGAGATCGTCCTCGTGATCGATGACCTGCACGCGGTCGACGCCGCCCGCCACGAGCCAGCGGTGGAGCTCGTCGACGTCGGCCGCGCCGCTCGCGACGATGGCGTCGGCGAGCTCGAGCGAGACCGGGTTCCAGCGGAGCAGGCGGGTCAGCGAGGCGACCGCGGGGAAGGGGCTCTGCCCCGAGGTCACGAGCGGCGCGATGACCGGGAAGATCGAGACGCCGGCCACGAGGCAGCGCCGCGCCGTGATGACCCACGTCACCGCCTCGTCGCGGAGGTCGTCGAGCAGCTCGGCGACGGCGCGGTCGTGCTCGTGGTTGTCGAGCACGATGAGCATCTCCCCGAGCGCGCGCAGGCGGCGGCGCAGCGCCGGCAGCGAGGGCGACGGCCCGGCCCCGAAGCGGAGCGACAGCATCCCGAGCAACGTGCGCGCGTCCCAGGCGCCGACCCGGAACCAGTGGATCCCGCCGGGGAGCTCGGCCGCGAGCTTGTGGCCGAGCGCGCAGGCGAGCGTCGACTTGCCGCTGCCGCCCGTGCCGACGAGCGCGATGCGCGTCGGGCGCGAGGCGCGCACGGTCGAGAGGAGCGTCGCGAGCTCGCGCCGACGGCCGTGCAGCGAGGGGGGGCGGGGAGGGAACACGAGCGGCGAGGCGGTCATCCCCGCGCGAGCGTACCAAAAACCGCGCGCCGGGCCGGTCCATGTTGCGGCGCGCCGCGCGGCCCTCGCCGCCGCGCCGCCGCGCCGCCGCGCGCTCACCCGCGCGGGCGCGGCGCGCGCAGGAGCTGCTCGATCGCGCGGGAGATCGGCTCCGGCGACATCGAGGTGAGGCGGAGCCGGCGGAGCCCCTCGCCCTGGCGGCTCAGGAACAGCGCCGGCACGCCGTGGACCTGGAGGCGCGCGGCCTCGGCCCGCGCGGCCTCGAGCTGCCGCGCGACCGCGCCGCTGTCGCGCTGCGCCATCGCCCGCGCGGCGTCGATGCCCGGCAGCTCGGAGGCGATGCGCAAGAGGAGCTCGTCCGTGACCGGCGGGCGCTCGCGCGCCTGGATCCGGAAGAAGCGGTCGACGAACTCCCAGAGGCGACCCTGCATCCCGACCGCCGCGGCCATGCGCGCGGCCTGCACGGAGCCCGGCCCGAGGAACGTGAGGTTCCGGAACACGAGCTTCACCTGGCTCGTGCGCACGTGGCGATCGAGGATCACGGGCAGGACCTCGAGCGCGTAATCCCGGCAATGCGAGCATCGAAGATCGGAGAACTCGACCAGCGTGATCGGCGCGCCCGGATCCCCGAGGACGACGCCGTCCTGGGGAATGCCGGAATAGAGGTCGAGGCCCGCGCTGGCGGCTCCGGTGGCCTCCTGTTCCGGCGCCTCGGTGGCGCCGTAACAGGCCGGGATCCCGAGCAGGATCGCGGCGAGCAAGGCGCCGCGCCGCGCCGCGGCGCCAAGGTGTGCTTTGCGTGAACGGGCGAGTGCGTGTCGTTCGATCGTCTCGGACTTCATTCGACGACACACGGCACGAACCGTACCCCCCGCGCGGCGCTGCGCCGGAAATGCTTTCACGCGCATCCCGGTAAAGCGTGCTGGGCGAGGACCTCCGGGCGAGGAGGGACTCCTCGCCGGCGCGGGCGCTCGACCGCGCCGCCGCCGCGGCCGGGCACGCCCCCCGCCGGGGCTCTTGCCTGCACCCCGTCCCATCCGCAATGCTCGTGCGGAGCCCGCGTGTCCTCGGAATGCCCTCAGCTCGGCGCCTCCCTGCGCTGCGACCGTGACCGGGTCGACCTTCCAGCGTCGCGCGCATCGGGCGCGTCGCAGGAATCCCCGCGCGACGGCGCGATCGAGGCGGGCGCGCCCGGCGAGCCCCTCCGGCCGCCCGATCCGCCGGCCGACGGCGTGGCCAGGCAGCTCCGCGAGCAGGCGCAGGGCGCGCTCGGCGAGCTCCTCCGCGGCTTCCAGTCGGCCGATCCGCAGGGCGGCGACGCGGCCTCGGGCGGCTCGGCCGCAGGGCGACGGCGGCTCCACGCCGGCCTCGTGACCGCGCTGATGCGGCTCATCCTCCTCCTCTACGCCGAGGCACGCGGCCTGCTCGCCGGCGCGCCCGACGGCGGCGCCCCGCTCGCGCGGCTCTTCGAGGAGCTGGAGGCGGAGCGGCGGGGGGGCAGCGACCTCGAGCATCGCCACGGCGCGTGGGCCCGCGTCGCGGCGCTCTCCCGCGCGCTCGAGGGCCGCGGCCCCGGGGGCGCGCGCGGCGGCCTCTGCGACCCGGGCGCGCACCCCTTGCTGGACGGTCGACCCTGGCTCAGCGACGGCGCGCTCCACCGCGTGCTCGCCGCGCTCCTCGTGCACGACGGCGCGCCGGTGCGCTACGCCGAGCTCGAGGTCGAGCACATCGGCACGCTCTACGAGGGCCTGATCGCCTTCGATCTCGAGATGGCCGAGGGCGAGTCGATGGCGCTGCTGCCGTCCCACGTGGTCGTCGATCTGGAGGCGCTCCTCGACCTCACGGGCGGCGAGCGGCTCGCGCGGCTCGAGGCGGCGGCGGACCTCAAGCTCGGCGCGCGCCTCGCCGCCGGCGTGGCCGCGGCGGGCAGCGTGGCCGAGCTGTCGCAGGCGCTCGCGCGCCGCGCTTCCCCGCGGCAGCCGGGCCGGCTCGCGCGGGGCACGCTCTACCTCCAGCCGGGGCAGCTCCGGCGGCGCGCGGGTTCCTACTACACGCCGCGGGACATCACGCGCCACGTCGTCGAGCGAACGCTGTCGCCGCTGCTCGCGAGGGCCGGCCGGCCGCCGGTGCCGGACGAGATCCTCTCGCTCGCGGTGTGCGATCCCGCGATGGGCTCCGGCGCGTTCCTGGTGGAGGCGTGCCGTCAGCTCGCCGCGCAGCTCGTCGCCGCCTGGCAGCGCGGCGGCGCGGCGCCGCGGCTCGCCCCGGAGGAGCCGCCGCTCCGCCGCGCGATGGCCCTCGTGGCCGAGCGCTGCCTCTACGGCGTCGACCTCGACCCGCTCGCGGTCGATCTCGCCCGGCTCTCGCTCTGGCTCGTCGTGCAGGACGCGAGCCTTCCGCCGAGCTCGCTCGACGCGAAGCTCCGCTGCGGCGACAGCCTCATCGGCGCCGAGCGCGCGGACATCGGCGCCTTCCCGGCCGCGGCGTGGTCGCGCGGCGGGCCCGCGGACGTCGCCCTCGAGCGCAGCGGCCGGCGGGCCCTGTCGCGGCGGGCTCCAGCGCGCCGGGCGCCGGCGCTCGCCGAGGGGGCGGCGCGCGACGCGCCGGAGCGCGACGGGGACGCCGAAGAGGCGGAGCTCGACGCCTGGATGGCCCTGTGGTTCTGGCCGTCCGAGGGCGAGCTCGCGGCCCTGGCGCCGGGGCCGGACACGTTCGCGCGCTACATGGCCGCGGCGCGCGATCCGACCGACCCGCGGGCGGCGCTGTCGCGCCGCATCGCCGAGGAGCGCCGGTTCCTGCACTGGGAGCTCGCGTTCCCCGGCGCCTTCGATCGCCCGGAGCCCGGCTTCGACGCCGTGATCGGCAACCCGCCCTGGGTCGCGTACGTCGGCCGGGCGGCGCAGCCGATCGCGCCCGAGGTCTTCAACCTCTATCTCCGGCGGAACCCGGCCTTCCACGGCTACCGCTCGCTGCACGGCCTGTTCGTGCACCGGGCCGCGTCGCTGCTCCGGCCGGGCGGGCGGCTCGGCCTCGTCATCCCCACCTCGGTGTCGGACCTCGATGGCTACGGCGCCACGCGGCGGGCGCACGACGCGCTCTGCGCCGTCGACCCCGATCTCCCGAGCTTCGGCAGCGACGCGTTCGAGGGCGTGTTCCAGCCGTGCATGGGCCTCCTCTCGACCCGCCTCCCGCCCGCGTCGCCCCGGCCGGCGGCCACGGCTTCCTGGCCGCTCGCGCGCTCCGATCTCGACGGCGTGTCCCGGCGGCTCCTCGATCGCCTCGGCGCGCTCCGCCCGCTGCCGGCCGCGCTGTTCGGCGAGCGCGGCTTCCAGACGACCGCCGAGGACGCCGAGCGCATCCGGCGCGCGGACGTCCCCGTGCCGCCGTACACCTGCCCGATCCGCGAGGGCACCGACGTCGGCGAGCTCATCGCGCGCGCGCCGCGCCACCACGTCGATCGCGCGGGCGTGAAGGGCCGCTTCCGGAAGGACGAGGACTGGAAGACGGTGCGGCTGCTCATCCGCCAGACCGCCCGCTACCCGATCGTCGCGCTGAGCGACGGCCTGCCGTTCCGCAACTCGATCCTGGCCGGCTTCTGCGACGCCACGTGGAGCGAGTTCGCGCTGCTCTGCTACCTCAACTCCTCTCCTGTGCGCTGGTGGCATTACACCCGACACCGGGACGCGCGCGAGGGCATGCCCCAGGTGAAGATCGCGCACCTGCGGGCGATCCCGGCGCCGCCGCCGGGGCGCGCCGACCTGATCGGCGCGCTCGACGCGCTCGGGCGGGAGCTCGGCCCGGCGAACGCGGGCCTGCCCGCGGAGGCCCGTCGCCACCTGGACGGCGTGGTGGCGAGCATGCTGGAGATGACCGAGGAGGAGCGGATCTGCGTCGCGCGCTGGGCGGCGGCGACGCCGCTCCCGCGTCCGGACGGCTGAGCGCGGCCGGCGACGCGCGGCCGTCCGGCGGCACGCGCAAAGCGACCGCGGGGGATCTGGCGGCGCACCTCGTCGGCGGCGTCAGTAGCCGCCGTCGAAGCCCGGAGCGTCCTTCAGGTTGAACAGGACGCTGCGGAGATCATCCAGCTCGAACGGCTTCTCGATGACGGCGGAGGCGCCCAGGCTGCGCGCGGCCGCGTGGAGGTGCGGATCGCCGAAGGCCGTGATCAGGATGACCGGCGGCCGGCGCCTCAGCTCGGCGAGGCCCTCCAGGATCTCCATCCCCGAGAAGCACGGCATCTGGATGTCGCTGACGATCGCGTCGATCGGCTCTGGGGGCTCCTTTCCACCGAGCCAGGGCGCCACCTTGTCGAGCAACTCGAGGCCGTTGCGCGCCTCGGAGACCTCGAACCCGTCGCGGCGGAGCGCCATCGCGAGCGTGGAGCGCATGTCGTCGTCGTCTTCGGCCAGGACGATATGCTGGCCTTTGCCGAACAGGCCGCAAGGCGGGACCAAGGGCTTGTCGCCAATCCAGCTTTCGGTCAGGTTCATGGCAGCTTTCTCCTTCTTCTGGCCCGCCTCCGATGCATCCTCGGGCCGTCCACCGCGGTCCTCGGCGCCCAGCCCCGCAGGAATTGCAGCGCCCGTGCCACGCTGTCCTGGTTTGCGGTGGAGCGGGCTCGACGATGCCATTGCGCCCGCGGGCGCGGCGCTTTCCGCGGCGCGGGCGGCGCCGGCAGAAGCCAGCTTCCATGCGGTAGGGGCAATTTGCCGCGCCAGGGGCAAATCACGCTCACCCTTGGGGCACTTCCGCACTCCCGGTCTCGCCGCGTCCGGTGCGCCGTGGCGCGTGGTCGCGACTCGCCACCGCGCGCAGGGGCGTTCCACTCGGCGCGGGAGCGGTCGGGCATCGCGCGCCCGGCGCTGCGATCGATCCGCGCCCGGAGGCCGCTCCCCGGAGAGGTCGGCGACCTTGGAACAGCCGGAACGGCCGCTGAGCTCGAGGAGCCTGTACAGCGATGAGGCTGCCGCTCGTCGACGAGATCGTCCGGTGGAGCAGCGGGGATGGGAGATGCGTGGTGAGGATGCGTGGAGAGGCGGAGGAGGAGGCCAGCGCCGGTCGCGCTTGAGGTGGCTCGCTCGTGGCGGGCGCTGGCCTGGGGGTCTCGTATTCCCGGTCGGATTTACCGGTCGCTCATCGGTCAGTCACGGTGCGGCGCGCAGAGGCGGCCGTTGTTGTAATCGTCGAGCTTCTCGGCGAGCGGCTCGCCGCTCGCCCAGGGCGAGTTCTTGCCGCCCTCCTTCACGTTGCTGCCGAGCGGGTACTTCTTGAGCCAGGCGTCGGCCGCGGCGATGGTGCTCTCGATGCAGCTCGACTGGTTGCCGATACCGACGTTGAGCTTGGCGACGACGAGGTGCTTCGCGATGATGTACGTGACGTCGCCCTTGGTCGGGCGGCTGATGATGTCGAGGAGCTGGTCCTTCGTGTACGTCTTGCCGCCGATCGTCAGCTGCGAGACCTTCCACGCGCTCGGGTGGTTCTTCCAGTAGCCGGGGGAGCCGGTGCCGGGCGACGCGCACTGGCAGGCGCCGCAGTCGGCCGCGCAGCTCGAGCAGTCCTCGACGCCCGCCTTGCAGACGCCGTCGCCGCAGACCGGCGGGCACGCGCCGCAATCGGCCGCGCAGCTCCCGCAGGTCTCACCGGCCTCGCAGACGCCGCTGCCGCAGACCGGCGGACAGATGCCGCAGTCGCTCGGGCACTCGAAGCAGTTCTCGCCCGCCTCGCAGCGGTCGTTGCCGCAGACCGCGGGGCAAGCGCCGCAGTCGCCGGCGCAGTTCGCGCAGTCCTCGCCGTTCTCGCAGACGTTATTGCCGCAGACCGCGGGGCAGGCGCCGCAGTCGTCCGAGCAGGTGCCGCAGTCCTCGCCGGCCTCGCAGGTGCCGTTGCCGCAGACGGGCGGGCAGGCGCCGCAGTCGTCCGCGCAGGTGCCGCAGCTCTCGCTCGCGTCGCAGGTGCCGTCGCCGCAGACGGGCGGGCAGACGTCGCAGTCGGCGCTGCAGCTGCCGCAGTCCTCGCCGGCCTCGCAGGTGCCGTTGCCGCAGGTGGGCGGGCAGATGCCGCAGTCGACGGCGCAGGTGGAGCAGCTCTCATCGCCGCCGCAGACGCCGTTGCCGCAGGAGAGCTGGTAGCCGAAGTCCGCGTCGAGCAGGTCCTGCGCCCAGCCGAGCGAGACCGTGCCCACGTTGTCGAGCCCGCCGTCGGGGTCGGCCGTCGGCTCCTGCCCGGCGAGCGGGCCGCTCGTCATGAAGTTGTCGGCGGTGATGACCACCGAGTAGGTGCCCGCCGGGAGCGTGTCGAAGAGGTAGAAGCCGGGCTGGCCGGTGTAGGGGCTGTTGCCGGTGATGGTGAAGTCGATCAGCTGGTCGCCCTGGAACAGCTCGACGCGGACGCCGTTGACGCCGAGCTCGCCCGTCTCCGGCTCGTAGAGCCCGTCGGCGTCGCTGTCGAGCCAGACCGTGTCGCCGATCGACGAGTACGTCACGTAGCCGAAGTCGGCGTCGGTCACGTTCTCTCCCGCGTCGAGGGACACGGCGATCGGCTCGTCGTCGGTGGTCAGGAGGTGGCCGAGCGGCAGCGTCGCGTCGTCGACGGCGACGACGTAACAGCCCGCTGCGAGCTCGCTGAAGCGGTAGACGCCGTTCGCGCCGGTCGCGGTCGTCTGGACGGCGGCGCCGTCGGCGGATCCGTCGCAGTTCGTGTCGGCGAAGAGGTCGACGACGACGCCGGAGATGCCGGGCTCGGAGGCGTCCTCGACGCCGTCGGCGTTCGCGTCGAACCACACCTTGTCGCCGATCGTGCCCTTCGGCGCCGTGTAACAGACCTCGAGGAGCGGGCGGTAGGAAAGGTCGGTGTGGGCGCTGCCTTTATAAGACGTCTTTCCGGAGGAGCCTTCCTCGAGGAGGATGCCGTAGCTCGGCGAGACGCCGCTCACCCAGTCCTGCACGAGCCCGGTGAGGTCGACCGAGCTCCATCCCGTGACGTTGGGCACGAACGAGGTGAACGAGGCGGGGTCGATGGCGCCGAGGTTGTTCCAGGTGACCTGCGACTCGTCCCAGGGGGCGAGCACCTGGTGGACGTACACGGTCTGGGCCGTGCTCGTGTAGGTCAGGGCGTAGAACTTGGCGGACGTGACGAGGGAGCCGGCGGGGATGGGGCTCAGATCGAAGCGGAAGAGGGCGCGCTTCTCGCCGACGGTGCTGGAGTATCCGGTGTTCACCTCATGGGGTGACGGGACGTGGTAGCTCGGGGCGAGGCTCCAGATCTCGGCGTTGTAGATGTCGCCCAGGACACCCCGCTTGATCACGGTGCACGTGGGCGACGGCGCAGAGGTGTTGGCGAGGCTTGTCGCGGTGATGAACAGGGTAGCGAGCGCGGCGGAGGAGGCGATTGCGATCTGCTTCATTGGTAGCTCCTTGAGGTCCTCACGGGTGAACCATTGCGGGAGCGTCATCCGGATAGCAGGCGCCATGACGCACGGGCCAGGCGAGGTCGGTTTCGCGGGCTCCTATCGGACTGAGCCCCGCGGGCCGATCTGGATCAGATCAGGTACGCGGGCGCTTTGGCTTCGATAGGAGAGCGGATGCGCAAAGGGACAGTGTTCAAACTAGCAACTCGGTCCTTGAAGTGTCCAGATCTTTTTTCGGGGAGGCGCCAAAAAAACACCGAGGTGCGAAGTGACGATTTTGGGTCGTGCTCGGGTCGTGCGGTGACGCTTTTGGGCCGTTTGCGTCCTGCGGAGAGGAGCGCAGCGACGAGCGGGCTCCGCGGCAGCGCTCCTTCGATCTCCAAGCGTCGGTCGTGCTCGGCCCTGGGCCGAGCACGACCGGATCAGGCACGCGAGAGTGCCCGACGAGATTTGATGCAGAGTGCGCACGAGACCATTTTTCAAGATAACGAATCTCCGCTTCGCGTGTCTAGATCCTTTTGGGGGGGCGCGATGCGTTTCTCGCGTGCTTGCGTGCTTTGGCCTACGCCTTCAGCCGGCGAGGCGGGCGCCGGTCGTCCACCGCCTGCCGCAGGGGCCCACACCCGCCGCGCGCCGGGCTCGCGCCGGCCTAGCCGGCCTGGCCGGCCTGGCCGGCCTCGCCGGCCTCGCCGAGAGGGGCGCGAGCGGCGCCGGCGCCCAGGGCGGGCGCTGCCGCGCTTCGTCCGCGCCGCCCTGGACGAGGGCGCACGAGGGGCCGCGGAGCGAGCGAACCGGCTCACGCCGGGCTCTCGCGCGGCGCGCGGTCCGGCCGGGGGCCCGTGAGCCTGCCGGCTGCCGTCCGTGCGCGGGCGCTGCTAGGGTTCGGCCGTGGGACGCCCGCTGCTCGCCTCGCCGGCCCTGCTCCTCGCGTCGCTCGCATCGCTCGCATCGCTCGCCGTTCCGCGCACGAGCGCCGCGCAGGGACAGCCGACGCTGAGCGGGGCCTGGACCGCGAGCGCGCTCTCCGAGCAGTGGTCCATCGACGCGTGGGGGGAGGCGTGCGGGCCCAGGCCGCGCCCGCAGGGCGCCCCGGGCGGCGCCGTGCAGGTCCAGCAGCACGGCTCGGAGCTCTCGATCTCGGGCGCCGGCCGGTCGTGGAGCACCGCCGAGTGCTGGGAGCAGATGCCCGGGCTCGCGCGCAGCAAGCACTCGGCCTCCGGCGACGCGCGCTCCTGGCAGACGCGCTGCACGACCCCGCCGAACGACCCCCGCCGGGCCGTGGTCACCACGACGACGCAGGCGACCGACGCCAGCATCCGCATGGTCGAGACGGGGCAGTACCAGTTCATCATCCAGGACACGACCTGCAGCGCCTCCGTGACGAGGACGCGGACCTACACGCTCGTCCGGCGCGAGGGCGAGGCGCCGCCCGCGGCGAGCGCGCCGCCGCCCGCGGCGAGCGCGCCGCCGCCCGCGGCGAGCGCGCCGCCCGCAGCGCCCGTCGCCTCCGAGAAGAAGCCCGCCGCCCCGCGCACCTGCGACGCCCCCGGCGAGCCCGCGCGCCTCGAGGTCACGCCGTCGCGCAAGCTCATGCGGCCGGGCGAGCGCTTCCAGTTCCGCGCGCTGGTCATGGACGCCGCGGGGTGCGCGCTCCCGACCAGGCCCGCGTGGTCGATCGCGCCGGGGCCGCTCGCGTCCGCCGCGACGGTCGACGCGACGGGCGCGCTCTCGCTCGGCGCCGACGCGGGCGAGGGGACGCTCGGCCTCGTGGCGTCCGTCGCCGGCAAGGGCGTGACCGTCGCGATCGAGGTGACGAGCCCCGACCGCTACGACGCGCTCCTCGCCACGAGCGGCCTCAACGAGGCCGGCGAGAGCGATCAGGCCGCCGTCGCGGTGATCGCGGCCGGCACCATCGGCGGGCGCACCACCTCGGGCGAGGACGTGGGGCGCGAGCGCAAGAACCTGTTCGTGGCCATCGTGGGCGGGGTCGCCGCCTGCCTCGGCTTCGCAGGGTTGATCCTGCTCCGCCGCGGCCGCCGGCGCGCCGGCGAGCTCGAAGGCCCCGCCTCGACCGGCGGCGGCCTCGGGGCGCGCGGCGGCGCCGGGGCTGACGATGCGCCGCCGTCCTCCGGGGCCGCGCTCGCGGCGCCGGCCGTGGGCGGCGCGGTGCCGGTCGGGCCGGCGCCGCGCGCTCGTGGAAAGATCTGCCCTACCTGCGGCGACCGCTATCCGGGCGAGGCGATGTTCTGCGGCAAAGACGGCACGCAGCTGGTCCTGCTCAACTGAGCGCGGCGCCCGTCGCGCGTCGCGCGGGGCATGGACACGCGCTGCGTCATCTCGCTGCGCCGCGCCGCGGTGGACACAAAAAGGGCCGGCGCCTTGATCGGTCTCGCGCGGTCCCGCTATCCTCCGTCAACCGACCGGGCCGCGTGATTGTGCGCGTGTGTGGTCGTTGAACCCATGCCCGCAGACCGGAACGGGAAGGGCGACAGTCGCATGAAGATTACGTGTGAGTCGTGCCAGGCGAAGTACACGATTGCGGACGAGAAGGTCGTCGGCAAGACGGTCAAGATCAAATGCAAGAAATGCAACCACGCGATGGTCGTCCACGGCGCGAATGAGGCTGCCTCGGCCCCGTCGCAGGAGGCCACCGTGGGGCAGCAGGGCGACCTCGCGGAGGACGCCGACGCGAAGCTCGTGGCCGATGCCGGCGGCGCGCCCTCGACGGCGGCGCCCGACGAGTGGACCGTCAACGTCGCCGAGGGCGACGAGCGGACCATGACGACCGCCCAGCTCGTGACCGAGTACGCCCGCGGAGCGCTGAGCAACGACACGTACGTCTGGAAAGAGGGGATGGGCGACTGGCTCCCGATCGCCAGCGTCCCCGAGCTCAAGGAGCGATTTTCCTCCCGGGATGACGCTGCGCCGGCGGCGGATGCGGCGGCCGCTGCGGTGGCGACGCCTGCGCCTGCGGCCACGGCGCCTGCGGCCACGGCGACGCCTGCGCCAGCCGCCGCGGCGGTGCCTGCGCCTGCGCCTGCGGCCGCGGCGGTGCCGACGCCTGCCGCCGTGCCCGCGGTGGCTGCTGCGCCGGTCCCCGTGGCGCCGGCGCCGGCCGGGCTCAGGTTCGGCCCCGAGGGGACCGTGGTCATGAAGGAAGCGAAGCGCGCGCCGGTCCCGGCCGCGTCTGCGGGGGCTGCCGCGGCCGCGTCGGCTGCCGCGGCCGCGCCGGCTGCGGACGGCGGCGCGGCCGCGGGCGCGCCTGCCGCCGCTGCGACGGCCCCGGCGGCGGCGCGCCGCCCGGGCCGCGCGGCCGCGGTCGACGTCTTCAGCGCCGCCGAGCGGGCCACCGAGCCGGCCGCGCCGGCCCCGCAGCCCGGCGGCGATCGCCAGGTGGGCGAGCGCAACGAGAACTCCGTCCTCTTCTCGCTCTCGGCGCTCACCGCGACCGAGAACGCGGCCAAGCAGACGCAAGAGGAAACCCCCTCGGGCCGGCGTCCCTCGAGCCGCCCCGCGAAGAACAACGGGCGCGCCGGCTACGACGACCTGCTGAACCTCGGCGGCGGCGCGATCGCCTCGGCGCCGATGCTCGCGCCGCCGCCCTTGCTCGCTCCGGTGGCGGACTCGCGGCCGCCGCCGTCGCTGTTGGCCTCGGCCAAGTCGTCGGTGCCGCCCCCGCCGCTCCTGCCGCTCTCCCCGACGGCGGCGCCGGAGGCCTCGGCCAAGAAGGGCCGCATGGGCCTGATCGCCGCCGCGGTCGCCGCGGTCGTGCTGATCGGCGGCGTCGCCTTCTTCTTCATGCAGTCGCCGAAGGAGGACACGTCCACGACCACGCCGGAGCAGACGAACGCTGCCCCTGCAGAGGTGCCGAGCCCGGCGGCGACGCCGGCGCCCGCGCCGGCCGAGACGGCGGCGGCCGCCGAGACCGCGGCGGCCGCCACGCCGCCGCCCGCGGAGACGGCGGCGCCGGCCGCCGAGGAGCCTGCCGCGCCGGCGGCGGCCCCGGATCAACCGGCGCCCAGCGCGGCGGCCGGGAAGCCGGCGGAGAAGGAGAGGCCGTCGTCCGCGCCTGCGCCTGCCGCAGCGGCGGACAAGCCGGCGGCGCCGAAGCCCGCGGCGGAGCCGGCGCCTTCCGGCGGCGGCGGCGAGTTCAACCGCGGCGCCGCGAGCTCGGCGCTGGGCTCGGCGGCTGCTTCCGCGAAGAGCTGCAAGAAGGCCGGGGGCCCGACGGGCACCGGGAAGGTCAAGGTCACCTTCGCGCCGAGCGGCAATGTCACGTCGGCCGAGGTGCAGGGCGCGCCCTTCGCCGGAACGAGCGTCGGCGGCTGCGTGGCCCGGTTGTTCCGCGGCGCGCGCGTGCCTGCCTTCGGCGGCGGGCCGGTCTCGGTCAGCAAGTCGTTCACCATCAACTGAGCTCGTCTCGAGCCAGCCTCGCGTTCCTGATTCTTCCTCTCGGTCACGCACGTCTCGCCGAGCCGCCCGGCCCCCGGAGAGGGGGTTCGTCGCGCGGGGCGGGCGCGGGCTGAACTCGCCTGGGACGTCCTGTGCCCGTCGCGCTGCGCGCACCGGACCCAGGACGTCAATTGGGCTCAAACACCAGCCCGCGCCCGCCCCGCGCGACGAACCCCCTCTCCGGGGGCCTACCGTGCGAATGACGATTGAGAGATGACATGGATTCCCTTGTCGTAATTGCGCGACACCGATCGATGTCATTTCATGAATCGTGTCTAAAATTTGATTTTTATTCATGGCCAACATGCCTGTGGCTTGCTAGCCAATCGTCATCGAAGGCAGCGCGCCGCCGATCCGGTGCTCGGTGGCGCCAGACCGACGTCCGCCATGGAGCGAGGATGGATGGCTCCCACCCCTCATGACGCGCTGTTCAAGTCCACGTTCAGCCAGCCGGAGCACGCGGCCGGGGCGCTGCGCGAGGTGCTGTCGGCGGCGCTCGCCGCCCGCATCGACTTCGGATCGCTGACGCTGCAACCTGGCAGCTTCATCGACGAAGCGCTCGCCTCGAGCCACAGCGACCTGCTCTTCACTGCCAGGCTGGAGCAAGCGCCGCTATTCATCTACGTGATCTTCGAGCACCAGAGCACGACGCATCCGCTGATGGCGTTCCGGCTGCTCGCGTACATGGTGCGGATCTGGCAGGGCTACCTGGAGCGCCACCCGAAGGCGATGCACCTCCCAGCGATCCTGCCGGTGGTGCTGCACCACAGCAAGACCGGCTGGAGCGCGGCGGTTTCGTTCCAGGATTTGCTGGACGTGCCGTCGGAAGCGCTTCCGCTGATGGCCGAGCATGTGCCGCAGTTCCGGTTCGTGCTGGACGATATCAGCGAGGAGACGGACGAGGCGCTGCGAGCGCGGGCGACGACGGCGCTGGGGCGGCTAGTGCTGTGGTGCTTCCGGCATGCGCGCGATCCCGAGGAGCTGGTGCGACGTCTGTCGGCGTGGCGGGAGGTGGTCCAGGAGGTGCGTCGGGCGCCCGGCGGAGCAGCTGCGCTCGCGCGCGTATGGCAGTATATCTTGACCGTCATCGACCCGGCCCAGCCCGGGAAGGTGCTGCAGAGGCTGCTCACGGCGGCGGGACCGGAGGCCAAGGAGGAGATCGTGACCATCGCAGATTACCTTCGCGAGGAGGGGCGCCGGGAGGGCCGGCTGGCGGGCGAGCGGGAGGGCCGGCTGGCGGGCGAGCGGGAGGGCCGGCTGGCGGGCGAGCGGGAGGGCCGGCTGGCGGGCGAGCGGGAGGGCCGGCTGGCGGGCGAGCGGGAGGGCCGCCTCGAAGGGCAGCGAAGCACGTTGCTGAAGCTGCTCCGGCTGCGCTTCGGCGAGCTGCCGGAGCCGATCGAGGCGCGCGTCCGCGCCGCCGATGCAGGGCAGATCGAGGGCTGGACCGAACGCGTGCTCACCGCGCCCACGCTGGACGACGCTCTGGCCGAGCGCTGACGCCGCGCCCCTCGCGCTACGCCCGGCGCCGCCTGCAGAGGAGCCCCACCAGCGCGAGCCCCGCGAGCCAGCCGGCGCTGCCATCCCGGCCTCGCGGGCTGGTCGCGCACGGGCCGATCATGCCGCTCCCCGCGGCGTAGAAATCCTCCGGCTCCACCGCGACCTCGGTCGGCGGCGCGCCGGCGGCGGCGCCGTTGCCGTCCGTCGGGTCGTAGCTCACCGGCGCGCCGAGCGCGCCCGCCGCGGCGATCCGCGCCTGGTTCTTGATGACGTTCGGCGCGTCCGTGTCGATCGTGACCTCGAAGCGCACCGTGACGCTCCCGTCGACAGGGATGCCGCCGCCCTTCGCGCCGTCCGCCCCCTCGCCCAGCCGGAACGTGACGGTCCGCGTCTGCGGATCGTACTCGCCGAGGTCGTCTCCCGGCGTGTCCGTCTGAGGACCGGCGTTCGGCCCCTCGACGATCGAGAGCGAGCCCGGGACGAACGTCACGCCGGGAGGCAGCGCGTCGGTCAGCACCGCGCCCACGGCGTCGTCGTTGCCGGTGTTCGTCGCCGTGATGCGATATTCGATGGCGTCGCCGCGGTACGTCGGCAGCCCGCCGATGTCGGTCGCCACCTTGGTCGACTTGCTGAAGTCGGGGCCGAAGTTGGAGATCGACGTCACCCAGCCCGCGAGGAAGTACAGCTCGTCCGTGCTCGTGGCGACGAGCGTCGCCCGATCGTCCCCAGGCTTGAGCTTCGAGCTGACATCCACGATGTCGATGTCGACCCCCGACATGCTCTGAGGCGTGCCCGCGATCCTCGGGAGATCGCCCTCCACCGACACCGGCTCTCCGAGGGCCGATCGGGTGCTGTTGAAGAAGTTGTCCGCGGGGTTGAGCGCGTCGCTCAGCGCCTCGGCCAGGTCGGGCTTCCCAGGGTTCTTGGGATTGAAGAACACGCTGTCGCCAGAGCTCGAGTTGTCGCCTTCGAACGCGACGATGCCCAGCTTCGCCACGAAGCCGGCGTCGGGCACCTTGAAGCCCGAGAGCTCGACCTGCTGCCAGCCCACGTCGGAGACCCGGTCGAGCCCGTCGAACAGCGCGAGGTTGCGCATCGGCGATTTCGGCGCCTCGTAGAACACCACCATCCACCACGCCGCGAAGACCACGTCGTCGTCGCGGTCCCTGACGTCGACGACGTCCACGCCGCCCACCCGGTAAGCACCCGCGCCGCTCTCCTTCACGATCGAGGTGATGTCGGCGACGGACTGGTAGTTGTGCGATTCGTTGGGCTTGCCCTGGTTGACCACCGTCTCGACCGAGTCGATGGAGGTGACCTTGCCATCGAAGCCGCCCTCGTGGTGGAGGTCCACCTCGGTATCGGCGCCGCCGCCGTTGCGCGCGGCCCAGTACAGGAACGCGTGCGTCACCGTCGCCCCCTCGGGCAGCGTCAGCACCGCGGTCGTGCGCGCCATCTCGGGGGTGATGTCGAGGTTCGCCTCCGCTCTGCCGTCCGCGGGCGAGTCGGACCGCCAGAAGAGATCGGGCCCCGACTCGGCGGTCGACGCTCCGCAGGCGCCGACCGTGCCCTCCTTGGGCCTCGGCGTCGAAGAGCGGCACTCCTGCCCGAGCGAGCTCCCGATGAGGGCGAAATCGCCCTTCTGATCGACCTGTACGCGCAGCTTGGGCTCGGCCGTCGCGCTGGCGGTCGTGAGGCCTATCAGCGTGAGCGACGCGAGCCCGGTGATGCCCAACTGCTTTCTCATCGATCCTCTCCGGTTTCGACCTGCGGCTTGTACGCGGCCTTCTTGATGATGATGAACTGGACACGGCGATTCCGCTGCCGCCCCGCCTCCGTCGCGTTGTTGTCGAGGGGCTGTTCCCGGCCGTAGCCCTGCGCCGTCAGCCGCGTCGAGTCGATGCCGCGGCGGACCAGCGCCGCCATGACGGAGTTGGCGCGGTTCTGCGACAAGATCCGGTTGTGCTCGTCGGTGCCCCGGTCGTCGGTGTGACCCTGGATCTCGATGAGCACGATCTCCGGGTGCTCCTCCAGCACCTGGGCGACCTCGTCGAGCAGCGGATCGCTCACCGGCTTGATGGTGGCCTTGTCCGTGTCGAACTGCACCTGCTGGAGGATCACGACGTTCTTGTCTGTCACCCGCACCGCCTTCGGGCAGCCGTTCTTTTCGGGATCCGGATCCGCGAAGCCCTTCTCCCTCGGGCAGGCGTCCTTGTCGTCGCGGATCGCGTCGCCGTCCGTGTCGCGCGGACAGCCGTTCTTCGCCGGGTCCTTGGAGCGGAACCCCTTGACCTCGGGGCAGGCGTCCTCGCTGTCGGGCACGCCGTCCCCGTCCTGGTCCGGCGGGCAGCCGTTCTTGCGCGGATCGTCGCTCGCGACGCCGGCGACGAGCGGGCACGCGTCGTCGCCGTCGGCGATGCCGTCGTTGTCGCGGTCCGGCGGCGGCGGGCAGCCGTGCTTGCGCGGATCGGCGCTCGCGACGCCGGCGACGAACGGGCACGCGTCGTCGCCGTCGGCGATGCCGTCGTTGTCGCGGTCCGGCGGCGGCGGGCAGCCGTGCTTGCGCGGATCGGCGCTGCGCTCGCCCGCCACCTTCGGGCAGGCGTCCTCCGGATCGGGGATACCGTCCCTGTCCACGTCCGGCGGCTGCTCCGGCGTGAAGGCGGCCATGGCGACGACGCGCAGGTCGGGCGTCCCGATCCCCGAGGTGAGCCCCGGCCCGACGCCGACGCCCGCCTCCAGGAAGGGGAGGAATCGATACCGGGCGTCGAGGAGGAGCTCCGCGTTGATCGAGCGGCTGCTGATGTCCTCGAGCACCATCGCGGTGGTGAGCTCCGGCCCCACCTGGAGCCGGTCGTCTACGGCGAGGAACCCGACGCCACCGCCCAGGGTGAGCATCGTCCCCTGCGCCACGCCGCCGAACGACTGGGAGCGCCGGAGCTCGGTCCCCAGCGAGCTCGACCAGACGAGGCGATCCATGCGGCCGCCGGCGGCGAGGTACGGCATCGCGCGCACGTGCCCGTCGCTCACGAACGAGTCGGCCGCGCCGGTGGGCAGCCAGAGGTACACGCCGACCGCGAGCTGGAGCGGGTCGTGGTAGGTGCCATAGAGCTGCACGCGCGCGCCGAGCCGCAGGTCGCCGAGCTCCGCGCCGCTCGGGGACGCGAACTCGCGGCCGCCGCCGTTCGGGTTCTCGCCCGACTGGAGCGCGGTGAGCGGCGCGTCGAGGTCGAAGCTCACCTTGTTCCAGAGCGGGAGCGACGCGCTGAGCCGGAACGTGAGCTGATCGCTGACGACCGCGCCGATCTCCGCGCCGTCGCGCTCGCGCCGCAGGACGAGCGGATTGCTCGCGTAATCGGCCATCAGCATCACGTGGGGCGTCAGGTGGCCCGGCGCGAACGGCGACGGCACGCTGAACATGCGGTCCCCGGCCGGCGCCGGGACGAAGCGGCTCAAGGCCATGCCTTCGGGCTTGACGGGCGCGTCCTGCGCGCGGGCGAGCGCGGGCACGGCGGCGAGGGCGGCCAGCGCGGCGGCCAGCGAGCAGAAAGACCGAGATCTCATCAGGTGGCACCCTGCGTCGGCGGGTTTCGCATGACGGGTTAAGCCGCTATCGCGGACCAGTATACCGGCCGACAACTGCGCAGTCTTGGGCAACGAGCGACGTGGTCTACATCTTCGTAGGACTTGCGCACACCTCCCCGGACCCTCTGAACGAACGAGAGGCTGCCGCGCCCCGGCGGCCCATGCTTCGTCAGCGCGGCGATCGCGGCGCGCGCCGGTCGAAGAGCCTTTGTCCCGCGCCGGAGCCCCGAGGCGCCGAGCACGGACCGGATGCGGGGGTGAACATTTGCTCGGCGTCGGGGTCGGGGGGGACGTCGCGCTCCGCCGGGGCGCGTCGAGGCCGCCGCGCCGATTGGACCTCCGCGCGACAGCCACCCTCGCGCGACGCGCGCCTGCGGCGGACGGCTCGCCGCGGCCGGGCGCCCTCGGCGACGGCCGGTCCGCTGATCGATCGCAGGCGCAGGCGCTCGCGGCGCCCGGATCGGCGCGGCGTCCGGGCGGGCTTCGGGCGACGCGCGGCGCGCGGCGCGCGGTCTCTTCGGGACGGAGGTCCCGGCGCCGGGGGCGGGCTCACGTTCGGGCGCCTGCGCTCCGGGCGACGAGCGGCTATGGTTGGCGGGACACCGCGATGGGCACCCTCCTCAAGCGCGCGCTCGACCAGGCGGCGGTCTGGCACCGAGCACAGAAGCGCAAGTATCCGAACGCCGACGTCCCCTACATCAGCCACCTCGCCGGCGTCGCGGTCCTGCTCGCGCGCCACGGCTTCGACGACGAGGTGGTCGCGGCCGGCGCGCTGCACGACGCCATGGAGGACCAGGGCGTCACGTTCGACGAGCTGCTCCAGCACTTCGGCGAGCGCGTCGCCACGCTCGTCCGCCACGTGACCGAGCAGGACCGGTCGCTGCCCTGGGAGGACAGGAAGCGCCTCTATCTCGAGGCGTTCCCCAGGAAGCCCTGGGAAGCGCAGGCGATCACGCTGGCCGACAAGATAGACAACTTCCAGTCCATCATCGTCTGCTCGCGCGAGCACGGCGATCCGTGGTCGATGTTCAAGCGCGGCAGGGAGGTGCAGGTCGCCAGGTTCGAAGAGCTGCGCGCGATGTGCCGAGCGCTGCCGCCGCACCCGCTCCTCGACGAATACGGCGCCGTGCTCGACGAGCTCCTGTCGACGGGCTGAACCCGCGGACCGCCAGGCGCGCGCGGGCCGCCGCGCCCGGCCCGCCGCGGCGATCCAGGCGAACCCTGCTCTTCGAGCGGCGCGATCACGGCGCGGCGCGCTCGTCCGGCGCGCCGCCCTGGGCCGCGCCGCCTGCGGGCACCTCCGCCGCCTCCGGCGGAGCGGGCGGGATCGACCGGGCGAAGCGGAGCACCTCGCGCGGGTCCCACCGCGCCTTGACGGCCGCGAGCCGCGCGGCGTTCGGGCCGTAGTAGGCCGTGAGCCAGCCCTCGACCTCCGCGTCGACGTAGTTGATGTAGGCGCCACGCACGTAGGGGAGCATCGCGCGGCGGAGGCGCTCGACCCACGCGACGCACTCCGCTTCTTCCGCGGCCGCGGTCCAGCAGGCCTGGTATTGCAGGCTCCACAGCGCGCGCCGGTGCGGGAACGCCGTGGCGTCGGGCGCGACCCGGCCGACGGCGCCGCCATAACCGTCGAGCTGGACAAGGCAGCTCGGGTTCGGCGCGCGCGACAGCCCGGCGGCGAGGGTCGCGATGGCCTCGGCCCCGAAGCGCTCGTACGCATAGGCCGACGTGTTCTTGTAGCTCGCCTGCTGCTGGTGCGGGTGCACCGTCCATCGCTCGGGATCGCCGCCGAGCCCCCCGAGCCGGCCCACCGCATTGAGGTAAGGCATGGTCTCGATCGACGCGCTGGAGGGCTCGGCCCCGCGCGTGGAGGAGAACAGCGGCTGGATCAGCCGGCGCAGCTCCTCGCCCCGCCCGAGGAGCTGGCCCACGCACGAGATCTCGCCCGAAGCCGCCGCCGCGAGCTTGAGGATGCACGTCAGTCGCTCGTCGGCGTGCGGGGCGAACGTCTGCCACGCTTCGAGCACCCGCGCGAGGTCGGCCCACGGCCAGGAGATCCTGAAGATCGAGACGTCGGAGATCGGGTGTGTCTTGAACGTGAAGGAGGTGACGATACCGAAGTTGCCGCCCCCGCCGCCCTGGCAGGCCCAGAGGAGCTCCGGGTTCTCCTCCGCGTCGGCCCGGACCACCTCGCCGCCCGCGGTGATCATCTCGACGGCGAGGAGGCTGTCGCAGGTGAGGCCGAGGGCGCGGGAGAGCAGGCCGAACCCGCCGCCCAGCGTGAGCCCCGCGATGCCGACCGTGGGGCACGAGCCCGCAGGGAGGGTGACGCCGACCTGCCAGAGCGCGTCGTAGACGGTGATGAGATCCGCGCCTGCGCCGACGACGGCGATCCCGCGCTCGCGGTCGACGCGGACGCTCCGGAGGTCGCTCACGTCGATGACGAGCCCGTCGTCGACCACGGAGAACCCCTCATAGCTATGCCGCCCGCTCCTCGCCCGGATCTCCGCGCCTCGCGCGGTCGCCCACCGAATGGCATTCACGACGTCCTGCGCGTCCTGGCAAAACACGATGGCGCGAGGAGATCGCGAGAAGCGCGCGTTGTGCACCTCGCGCGCGTCGTCGTAGCCGGGATCTCCGGGGAGGACGACGCGACCGGTGAGCCGCGGCGCCGAGCTCATGACCGGCGCTTCGCCCGCGCGCAGCCAGAGGTCGGGTTGCGCGGCGCGGGAGCCGCGCGCGCTGCCCCGCGCGCGGCCCGCCGAACGACGCGAGATCCGGCCTGCATGCACGGAACCTGCGCCCCTCCGGGGTCGCGTCAAGCGCCGCCGGCCCCACCCCCGCCCTGTGCCGGCCCCCGCCCTGTGCCGGCCCCCGCCCTGTGCTGGATCGAGCGCGCGCGCACCCCGCGCTCCCTTCCCGTGAGCACGACAAGCACCCTCGCGCCCGTCCCGGACGAGGAATAACCGCCCCGCTCTCCGGGGCGCGCGGCGCCGCGCCGCCGGCTGCGCGCGCGCTGACAGCCGCTCTCCGGCACATGCGATGCACCGCCGTGCGGGGAGCTCCTCCAAGGAGGGACCGATGAAGCTGCTGTCTCCCCGACTCCATGGGTACGTCGACTACGCGATCGTCGTCCTGCTCGCGCTCGCGCCGCTCGCGCTCCGCTTCGGGCCGGTGCCGACGGCGGTCTCTTATGTCACCGCCCTGACGCACCTCGTCGTGACGCTGCTGTCCGATCAGCCGCTCGGCGCAGCCAGGAAGATCCCGTTTCCGGTGCACGGAGCGCTGGAGTCCTCCCTCGGCGTCGGTCTCATCGCCTCGCCCTGGCTGTTCGGGTTCTCCGCCGAGGGCCCGGCGCGGATCTTCTCCGTGGTCGCCGGGCTCGCGATCGTTCTCGTCGTCCTCGCGACGAGGTACACGGCCGGCGTCCTCTCCCGGCCGGAGCCCTACGACCGGTACGATCGCTGAGCCGCGCGGGCGCCGCTCAGCCGGCGGCGGCGAGCGCCGCCTGCGCCTCCCGCATCACCTCGGGCCAGGCCGGATCCGGGCGCGACGCCTCCAGCGCGATCGCCAGCGGATCCTCGCCGGCCTCGATGGCGAGGCGCGCCGCAGCCGACCCGGTGAGCAGATCGAAGGCCGGGATCGTGTCGACGTACTCGTAACGCTCGGTGCGGAACCGGAACTGCTCGGGCCGCTGCCGGTGGGCAAACGCGGTGAGCGCGAGGTAGGTCGCGACGGGACGGAAGGTGCGCGGGTCGGTGACGTGGATCTGAACGCCGCCGCAGATCTTGCCGGCGTGCTTCTGGAAGGTCGGCCGGAAGGTGAGCGGCCGCGCGATGAACCCGAGCAGCCCCGTGGACGCGAGGCGCTCGGCGAGATCGCGGCCGTCGAGCCAGGGCGCGCCGACGATCTCGAACGGGCGCGTCGTGCCGCGGCCCTCCGACAGGTTCGTCCCCTCGATCAGGCAGCCGCCCGGGTAGACGAGCGCGGTGTCCGCCGTCGGCATGTTGGGCGAGGGCAGGACGAACGGGCGATCCCACTCGGCGGCGAGCGCCTCGCGGCGGTGCTCCTCGACCGCGACGACCTGCAGCCCGCAGGCGACGTCGCCGAGCGGGATACCCTCGCGCCGCGCGAAGAGCGCGACCAGCTCGCCCACCGTGAGCGCGTGGCGGATCGGCACGGGCTCGAGGCCCACGAACGAGAGGAACCCCGGCGCCTGCGTCGCGCCCTCGACGCTCTCCGGCGCGCAGCCGATGGGGTTCGGCCGGTCGAGCAGCACGACGTGCACGCCCGCCGCGTGGGCCGCCCGCAGCGCGAGCAGCGCCGTCCAGACGAACGTGTAGTAGCGCGCGCCGACGTCGGCGAGATCGATGACGAGCAGGTCGATGTCCGCGAGATCCTCGGCGGAAGGCGAGAGATCCTCGAACCTGTCGCCGTACAGGCTGACGATGCGGGCGCCGGAGCGCGCGTCGACGGCGCTCGTCACGGCCGCCATGTCCTGCGCCTCGCCGCCGTAGCCGTGCTCCGGGCCGAAGAAGAGGCGCGGGCGCACGCCGAGGCGCTCGAGGACGAACGCGATGTGGGTGAGCTCGCGGTCGACGCTCGCCGGGTGCGCGAGGACCCCCAGGCGAGCCGACCGGATGCGCTGGAGCTGCGAGAGATCCGGGAGACGGTCGAGTCCGACGTGCACGGTACCCTGACTACCAAGGCGAGCGCGGGCAGTCCATTTGTCCGCGTCGGATTTTCCGGGGGCGCTGCGCCGGCGCGGGTCAGCGCTTGAGGGCGGCGTAGAACGCCGCGCCCCGGCGCTGCACCCGGACGAGGAGCTCGCCGTCGCGCGCGGCCTCCTCGACCTCGGCGGCGGTGGGCGCGCGGCGGCCGTCGGCCTCCAGGATCACGTCGCCCGGACGTAGGCCCGCGCGCTCGGCGGGCGAGTCGTCCGCCACGAAGGCCACGCGCGCCAGCGAGCGGCCCTCGCCGCGCTCGCCGCGCTCGCCACGCTCGCCGCGCTCGCCGCGCTCGCCGCGCTCGGCCGGCGCGTCGCGCAGGGTGAGGCCGAGGCCCGCGTGCGGGGCGGGCGCGCGCTGGACCGGCAGCGCCGGCGGCGGCGGCTCGCTCCGCGCGGCGAGCGTCACCCGGGTCTGGTACCGCTGGCCGCCGCGCGCGACCTCGAGCGTGAGCGTCTCGCCGACGTTGTGGTTGAAGAGCTCGCGGATGACGTCCTGCGCGTCGCGCGCCGGCCTGGCAGCGACCGACGTGATCACGTCGCCCGGCTGGAGGTTCGACCTGGCCGCGGGGCCGCTCGGGTTGACGGCGTTGACGAGCGCGCCGGCGCGGGGCGCGTCCGGCATCACCGCCGCGAGCTGGGGCGTGAGATCCTGCAGCCCGACGCCGATCCAGGCGCGCTCGACGCGGCCGTGCCGGAGCAGCTGCTCGGCCACGCGCCGGGCCATGTTCGCCGGCACCGCGAGCCCGATGCCCTGCCCGCGGCTGACGATCATCGTGTTGATGCCGAGCACGCGGCCGTCGAGGTCGACGAGCGGGCCGCCCGAGTTGCCGGGGTTGATGCTCGCGTCGGTCTGGAGGTAGTCCTCGACGTCGTTCACGCCGACGCCGCCGCGCCCCTTGGCGCTGAGCACGCCGGTGGTGACCGTGTGGCCGAGGCCGAAGGGCGAGCCGATCGCGACCACCCAGGCGCCGACGCGGGCGGCGTCGCTGTCGGCGAACGTCGCGGTGGGCAGGTCCTTCGCGTCGATGCGGAGCACGGCGAGATCGGTCGCGGGGTCGCGGCCCGCCACGCGGCCGGCGAACATGCGGCCGTCGCGGAGCCGGACGGTGATCGCGCGGGCGCCGTCGATGACGTGGTTGTTCGTGAGGATGCCGCCGTCCGGGGAGAAGATGACGCCCGAGCCGAGCCCGCGGCGCTGGCCGCCGTCGCGGAACCAGCGCAGCGGCGAGGAGACGTCCTCGCCGACGGCGACCTCGATCTGGACGACCGCGGGGCCGACCTTGTCGGCGACGTCGGCGAACGCCTCGCCGAGGCGGCGCAGATCGGCGGCGCCGGCGGACGCGGCGGCGCTGGAGGCGGCGGCGCCGGACGGCGCGGGCGAGGGCGCCGCCTTCGGCAGCGCCGAGGGCGCCCGGAGGGTGGGCGCCGGCGCCGGCGCTGCGGACGGCTGGGCGCCCGCGAGCGACGGGAGCGAGAGGGCAGGGACGAGCAGGGCGAGGGATGCAGTCAGCCGACGCGAGTTCATGCTTCCTCCAGCGCGTGGGAGAGGTCCTGTCCGCGGTCCGCGGAGCGGGGGGCCCGGCAGCGAGGCAAGAGGTAAGACGGGAAGCGCTCGCGAACGCAACCTCCTGGCGTGCGAAAGCGCGCGGGTCGCGGATCGGGCCGCAGGGGCGCGCCCGCTCGGGCAGCGCGCCGCCGCGGGCCGTGCGCAGGCCCCAGCTCCGCCCGCTAGAAGTCCGACCAGGGATCCGGGAGAGAGTTCAACGCAAAGGCGCAAAGAGCGCAAAGGCGCAAAAAACAAATGCATCTTTGCGCCTTTGCGCCTTTGCGTTGAATTTCTCTCCTCTCGCGAGGCAGATTCCTGACAGGGGTTCTGACCCGCGGTCCTACGTCCCGGCGCCCGCTTCGGGCCGCGTGCCCGCCTCGTCCGCCGCCGGCGAGGCATCGTCCGCCGCCGGGGCGCCCTCCGGCGCGGCGTCGTCCGTCGAGGGGCCGCCCGATGGCCCGCCGGGCCAGGGATCCTGGCCGTCGTCGCGCAGGTGGATGTGCTCCAGGTAGAGCCCGTCCGGCGGCGCCGTGATCCCGGCGTCGCGCCGGTCGCGCGACGCGAGCGCGCGGGCGATCGCGCCGGGGGCGAGGTGGCCGCGCGCCACGTCCATCAAGGTGCCGACCAGGATGCGCACCATGTTGTGCAGGAACGCGTTCCCCTCGACGTCGATCCGGACGAGGCGCGGATCCGCAGGGTCGAGCGACAGCTCGATGCCGTACAGCGTGCGCACCGTGGTCGTCCGCTCGTCCGCGCTCGTCCGGAACGCGGCGAAGTCGTGGGTGCCCTTCGCGGCGAGCGCCTCGGCGCGCGCCCGCTCGATCGCTTCGTCCGTGAGGCCCTCGACCCGCCACGCGCGCCGGCTGAGGAACGGATCGCGGACCAGATCGCGGAGGATCAGGTAGCGGTAGCGCTTGCGCAGGCTCTCGAAGCGGGGCGAGTACCCGACGCGCACCACGGCGGCGCGACGGATCACGATCTCGTCCGGCAGGTGGCGCGCGGTCGCGAGGACCCAGCCGCGCGGCGGCAGCGGCGCCGCCGTGTCGAAGGCGACGCGCTGGTCGCGCGCGTGGACGCCCGCGTCGGTGCGGCTCGCGCCGCGGATCTCGCGGATGGCCGGATCGATGGCGCGCAGCGCGCCGAGCAGCTCGCCCGCGACCGTGCGCTGGTCGCGCTGACGGGCGAAGCCCGCGAACGGGCGCCCGTCGTAGGCGACCGAGAGCAGGATCCCCCGCGTGGAAGCGGCGCTCCTCGCCACGGCGCGATGGATGCGCGCGGCCTAGCCGCCGCTCCCCCCGCCGCCGCCCGAGCCCCCGGCGCCCGCGCCGCCCGAGCCCCCGGCGCCCGCGCCGCCGCCACCGCCCGAGCCGCCGTCGCCGCCCGAGCCGCCGTCACCGCCGCTGCCGCCGGAGCCGCTCGCCGACGTCGTGGTGGCCGAGGAGGTCAGGGACGCATACCCCCTGGCGCACGCCAGGTTGACCATGCCCTCCGCGTTCTTGCAGCACTCCTCGGGGGCCGCCTGCTTGCCCTGCACAATGCAGTACGGGAGCTGATGGCACCCGTCGGGGTCCGTCACGATCCCGTGCTCGGGGTCGAGGTTGTCCTTGCAGCTCGGGGTGGTCCCCTCCTCGACGCGGCACGCGGCGCTCGGCAGCGCGAGCGCGAGGAGGAGCAGGCTGGCCATCCGGAGGGGGAGCATTCGCATCGGCTGCTTCCTATTGCTTGATGGTGAAGTTGATCGGAACGTTCACCACGACGCATCCGCTCTGCGGCGGAGGCAGTGATTTGCCGCGGAAACGTCCCAGGACGCAAGATGAGATCTCGCCCGACCCCACCGTGTCGTTGAGAATCGAGGCGCCGCACACCGCGCCCGTCGAGGCGACCTGCACGCTCACCGTCAGCTTGCCGGAGACCTCCGAGGTGCGCAGCGCGCGGTTATAACAACCTTGCGCCGAGCGAGCGAGCGCGAGGACGGCGGAGTCGAGCGCGGGCGAGGTGGCGCCGTCGCCGCACTTGGCGGAGCAAGGCGACTTGCCGGTCGTGGCCGGGCCCTGCCCCGACGCGACCTTGCCAGCGTCCACCCCGGCGTCCTCGACCTCCTCGACCGGCGGCGGCGGCGGGGGCGCGAAGAGCGGCGGCGGCTCCGCCGGCTTCGTCTCGGTGCGGGCAGCGGCGGTGGGCTCCGCGGGCGGCGCCTCCGGCTCCGGGCGCAGCTTCCAGTAGAGCAGGCCCGCCGTGAGCGCGGCGAGGACGACCATTCCTGCGATGTAGATCCCAGAATTGCCGGATTTCCCAGGGATCTGCTGGGACGACGGGGGCATCGATGCGGACACGTTGAGAAGTCCTCCCGGAGAGGCACGCGGGGCCGGCCGCGTCGGCGGGCCCTGTGCGCCGGAGCCGAGACGCGGGCGCGTCCGGCGGGAGGCGAGTCTACAAGGGTGGCCAGGGAAGCGCGCCAGGAAACTGGATGCGCCCTGGATGAACATATTGGCTCCACGCGGACGGCCGTTCAGCGCGCGTAGAACGACACCGCGGTGTCACCGTAGGTGCGGATGGCGGCGCAGGTGAGCCCGGCGATCTCCGGCGAAGGATCGCGGCGCGCGTGCTCGAGGACGAGGCGCCCGGCCGGGGCGAGCAACCCGAGCGGCCCGGCGAGGCGCGCGGCCGCGGCGGCGGCCTTGGCCAGGGCGGCGTACGGCGGATCGAGCAGCGCGAGATCGAAGGGGCCCTCGTCGGCGAGCAGGTCGAGGGCGCGCTCGACCGGGAGCGGGACGACGCGCGCCGCGTCGGCGAGGCCGAGCGCGGCGAGGTTCTCGCGGAGCGTGGCGAGCGCGGGCCGGCCGCTCTCGACGAAGACCGCGCGCCGCGCGCCGCGCGAGAGCGCCTCGATGCCGAGCGCGCCGGTGCCGGCGTAGAGGTCGCAGACGAGCGCGCCGGTGACGTCGCCGAGCGAGGAGAAGAGCGCCTCGCGCACGCGGTCCGCGGTCGGCCGCGTGCCCTCGCCGCGGGGCGCGGCGAGCCGCCGCCCGCCGAGCCGGCCGGCGATCACCCGCATGATCGTCGCCCTTCCCCGGGCCCCCGGCGCGCGGAACGGGCGGCGCGGCTCACCAGCGGTAGGTCACGTCGAGGCCGCCCGCGCCGACGCCGACGCTGGGCTGCACGGTCCAGCCGGCGCGGTCCCCGCTCCGGCTGTCGCTCGTCACGAGCAGGTAGGCGCCGAGGCCCGCGGAGACCACGGCCAGCGGGTAGAAGACGTACTGGAGCCCCATGAACGTGTCCGTCTTCTCGCAGAGCCGGATGCCCGCGTCGGCCGTCCTCGCGTCGGCGGTGATGTCGCCCCGGATGGCCTCGCGCTGCTCGAGCGCGCACACGTCGCCGACCTCGGTGGTGAACAGCGCCCGGTAGGCCTCGTACTGCGGGTCGCTCTGGATGCTGGCGACCTGGACGGAGCTGATGACGGCGACGGTCCCGAACGCCGCCCCCGCGCCGAGGCCGATGAACCCGCCGATCCGCCTCCAGTTGGACTGCGACGGCTCGGCGGGCATCTGGCTGAGCGCGAGGTCGGTCGTGGCCACGGGCACGACCACGACCGACGCCTCGGAGTCGAGGAACCCGGCCGATTTCACGCGCACCCGGTGCGGCCCGGCCGTGACCGGGAAGGTCCCCTCGCCGTTCTGCACGTTGCCGGCCGGCTTTCCGTCGATGAGCACGCTCGCCTGCGCGGCGCCCGTCCTCACGCGGAGCGACCCCATCGGCGGTCCGCCGGTCAGCGACGCGATCGCGTCCGCCGCGATCTTCCGGAGCGGCTCGTCGTTGGCCTCGGTGAGGTTCGCGCTGTACTTCACCGGGACGCTCGCGGTCGGCTTCCCGCGGGTCCAGAGGTTCAGCGAGCCCTCCACGTTGGTGTCGCTCTTGCGGAGCACGCCCCAGAGATAGCGGTCGCTCCGGATGTGGTCGGCGATGCGCGTCTGGCAGCCGTCGTCGGGCACATCGGGGCACTGCAGCGAGAGCGTGAGGACCTCGAGCGAGAAATCCCCCTCGCCGACCGACCACCCCCGGGCTTCCTTGATGGCGGAGCGGAGCGCCTGGGTCAGCGCGCCCGCCTGGTCGTACGCGTCGTCGGTCCGGATGGCGACGACCGTGATCGGCAGGGCGGCGGGCGACGGCTCCGCCGCCAGCGCGACCTCGCTGCAGGCGAGGCAGGCGGAGAGGGCCAGCACGGCGGCGAGGCCGGTCCTCTGTGCGCGCGTCATCATGCGGTCCTGGGCTCCCACGGGGCCCAACTTACCCGGCCGGCGGCCAGGAACGCAATCTGGTGGGCCGGCGGGCCGGCGTGCCGGAGGCCCGCGCCGCGGCGAGCGTTTTTCGTTTCACCCACGATCGCGCCGTGTCAGAGCATCCTCCGCGCCGGCCGGCGCTGCAGCGCGTCGCCGAGCGTCCCTCCGCGTGGTCTATGAAGGTCCCCCGAACCATCTTCCGCGAGTACGACATCCGCGGCGACGCCGAGCGCGACCTATCGAGCGAGCTCGCCCGTGAGCTCGGCGCCGCCTTCTCCCTGCTCCTCGGCCGCGAGCTCGCCGCCGGGGCGCCGTCCGGCGGCGCCCGCCCGCGGGTCGCGGTCTGCCGGGACGGCCGCCTCTCGAGCGGCCGGCTGTTCTCCGCCCTCACGGAGGGCCTGCTCGCGGGCGGCGCCGACGTGATCTCGGCCGGCGTCGGGCCGACGCCGCTGCTCTACTTCGCCGCGCACCACCTCCACGCCGACGGCGCGATCATGATCACCGCGAGCCACAACCCGGCGCCGGACAACGGGTTCAAGCTCATGCGCGGCAAGGCGTCGTTCTTCGGCAAGCAGATCCAGGCGCTCGCCGATCTCATCGAGGAGGGCGCCGCGCGCGCGCCAGCGGCGGCGGCGGTAAGAGGCGCGCTCACCGAGGTCGACCTCGCGGCCGACTACGTCGAGGCGGTGCGCGCGGCGGCCCGCCTGTCGCGCACCGACGTGCGCTTCGTGGTCGACGCCGGCAACGGCGCGGCCGGCCCGCTCGGCGTCCGCGCGCTCACGGCGCTCGGCTTCTCGCCGGACGCGCTCTTCTGCGACATCGACGGCCGGTTCCCGAACCACCACCCGGACCCGACCGTGCCCGAGAACCTCGAGGCGCTCCGCGCCCGCGTGCTCTCGACCGGCGCCGCGCTCGGCATCGCGTGGGACGGCGACGGCGACCGGATCGGCGTCGTCGACGAGCGCGGCGAGGTGATCTGGGGGGACAAGCTGCTGCTCCTGTTCGCGCGGTCGCTCCTCGCGGAGCGCCCCGGCTCGGCCGTGCTCGGGGAGGTGAAGTGCTCCGAGACGCTCTACGCGGACGTTGCCGCGCGCGGAGGGCGCCCCATCCTCTGGAAGACGGGCCATTCGCTCATCAAGACCAAGATGAAAGAGGAGGGCGCCCTGCTCGCGGGCGAGATGAGCGGGCACATGTTCTTCGCCGACCGGTGGTTCGGGTTCGACGACGCGGTCTACGCGTCGGTCCGCCTGCTCGAGATCGTGGCCCGGGCGCAGCGGCCGCTCGGCGATCTGCTCGCCGACGTGCCGGAGACCTTCGCCACCCCCGAGATCCGGGTCGACTGCCCCGACGCCGTGAAGTTCGAGGTCGTGCGCCGCGTGACCGAGCACTTCCGCCGCGTCCGTCCGGTCGTGGACATCGACGGCGCGCGCATCGACTTCGGCGGCGGGGCCTGGGGCCTTTGCCGCGCTTCGAACACCGGTCCGATCCTCGTGCTGCGCTTCGAGGCCCGGTCGGTCGCGGATCGCGACGCGATCCGCGCCGAGGTCGAGGCCGTCGTCTCCGCCGCCGTCCGCGACGCCGTCGCTGCCCCGCTCCCGTGACCAAGCCCGACGTCGAGCCGCAGAACGAGCCCTGGACGATCCGCCGCGTGATCGCGTGGGCCTCGGGCGATTTGAGGAAGCGCGGCGCGTCCTCGGCGCGCCTCGACGCCGAGCTCCTGCTCGGCAAGGTGCTGGGCATCGATCGCGTCGGGCTGCTCATCGACGCCGAGCGGCCGCTCGACAGGGCCGAGCTCGCCGCCTACCGGGAGCTGCACCAGCGCCGCCGCGCCGGCGAGCCGGTCGCCTACCTGCTCGGTGTGCGGGAGTTCTACGGCCGCCCGTTCCGCGTCGATCCGCGCGTGCTCATCCCGCGCCCCGACACCGAGATCCTGGTCGAGGTCGGCCTCGCCCGGACGAGGCAGCTCGCGCTCTCCGCGCGCGTGCTCGATCTGTGCACCGGCTCCGGCTGCGTCGCGGTGAGCCTCGCCTGCGAGCGGCCCACCAGCCGCGTCCTCGGCATCGACATCTCGGACGGCGCGCTCGCCGTCGCCCGCGAGAACGCGCTCCGCCTCGGCGCCGTCAACGCGGGGTTCCTGCGCTCGGATCTGTTCGCCGGCGTGCCGCCCGGGCTCCGCTTCGACCTGATCACCGCGAACCCGCCGTACATCCCGGACCAGGACGTGGCCGCGCTGCAGATCGACATCCGCGGCTACGAGCCTCACCTCGCGCTCGCGGGGGGCGCGGACGGGCTCGCCTTCACGCGCCGCATCGTCGCGGGCGCGCCGGCGCGGCTCGCCGGCGGCGGCGTGCTGGCGGTGGAGGTCGAGGCCGGCAAGGCGGGCGAGGTCGCCGAGCTCTTCGCGGCGGCGGGGTTCGTCGACGTCGCGAGGAACCTCGACTACGGCGGCCACGAGCGCGTCGTCTCCGGCGTCCTGCCCTGAGCGCCCGCCGCGGCGGGCGGACGCTGGCCGGCGGCCGCGCAGCGCGCGCGCGCCTGCGCGAGGATGGGGCTGGCGTGCCGTATGCACCGCGTGGCGCGGTCGGAGGCGGGGGCTCCGCGGCGACCGTGCGCTGGCGGCTGCCTGCTCCGCTCCCGAGCGCGTTCATCCTGTGAGGCGGAGAGGTGTCCCATGAGGCAGGTGGATCCCAGGCCCGAGAGCTCGACGGCCGATCTCGTGAAGGAGGCGATCGCCGAGGCCAGGGAGCTGATAGAGGTCGAGGTCGCGCTGGCGCGCGACGAGATCAACCAGGAGATCTCGCGGGCGAAGACGTCGGGCGTCGCGCTCGGCGCGGCGGCGGCCGCGGCGCTGCTCGGGGTGGCGCTGGTGCTCGTCGCGATCGCGCTGGCGATCTCGCCGGGGCCGCTTCCGGCGCTGCTGATCGGGCTCGGGCTCATCGCGCTCGCGGTCGTGGTGGGCGTCGTCGGCTACGGGCGCGCGCCGAGGAGGCCGCTCGAGCGGACGCGCGGCCGCCTCGGGTCGGACGTGCGGCTGGTCCGGGAGCGCGTCGTATGAAGGGGCTGAACGGTCAGCGGGAGGAGTTCGAGCGGAAGGCGGACGAGCTGCGCGACCGGCTGCTGCACACGATCCAGGTGATCGATCGGCGGCGCCACGCGCTCCTCGACGTGAAGACCCAGGTGCGCCGGCACGGGGCCGGGGTGGCGGCCGGAGGGCTGCTGCTCGCGATCCTGGGCGGCGCGGCGGTGATCGCGCTGGTCCGGGGGGCGCGGGCGCGCGACGAGCGGCTGCGGGCCGAGCGCGTCCGCGCGCTCGTGCGCTCCTGGCGGCACCCGGACTGGGTGGCGCCGCGCGGGAAGCCGAGCGTGCCGCGCGAGATCGGGCGGAAGATCCTGGTGGGGGCGGCGTACTTCGCGGCGATGCAGCTCATCCGGCGCGGGATCCGGCTCACGCTGGCGCCGCCGGGGCGGGAGGCGCTGGTGCGGCGGCGGGCGCCGGAGCTGCAGGCGTAGACGACGACCAGGTCCCCCGAGGGCCTACGGCTGTTGAGGAGTGCGGACGACGTGCGGGCGTGAGCGGTGTGACGGGGAGCGCCGACGTGTGATGCGGGAGCGGGGCAGCGGCGATCGGGTCAGGGCCCGGTGTACAGGGCAGTGCGCCAGCCGAGGTAAAGCCCTGGCTGGCGGACGGACGTGCTCCAGGTGTAATCGGCGTAGAGCCACGGGCCCATCGACACCTTCCAGAGCCGGATTCCTTCGTAGAACACGCCGCCGCCGATGCGGGCCGGGAGGGCACCGTCGATGACGTCGGTGTCGCTGCCGTCCGGCGTCGTGTAGGCCACGCCGGTGCCAGCATCGACGATGACACCCACCTCTCTCCAGCGCTCCCCGAGCGAGAAGAGCGGGAATGCCTCGGTGTGGAACATGACCCCGCCAGCCAGGGTGCCATGCTCCGCGGCGCTCAGGCCGTGCCCGCCGAACGCCAGGCCGAACGTGAGCCAGTCCGCGAGCACCCCGCCGAGCCAGACGTAACCGCCGCCGCCGATGCCGACGCCGGTCTCGGTGTAGTAGCGCTCGTATCCTATCTTCTGAACATCATTGGGGAATCCTGCGGCGCTCCCGAGCGTGAGGCCTCCCGCGACGCCGGCGGCGAACCCGCTGCGCCGCACCGCTTTCGTTGGCGCGAACAGCGGGTCCGCGGTGGGCGCATCCCCGGCGAACCGCGGGGCCGTGCCGGGTTGCGGATCCGCGCCGCCGGGGTCGGGGACCGCATTCCCCGGCGGTGGCGCGGCCGCGGCGGCGGCGCTCGCGTCCCTCGCGGGCGGCGGGCTCTCCGCGCCCCCGGGCGCCGCCTCCTGCGCCGATGCGGTGGAATGGAGCAGGCCGAGGCCGAGGAGCGCCGGCAGCGCGGCCGCACGCCGCAGGGGGAGGGACGTCGCCATGGGCTCCCTTTCCTATACGATGACGGGGGCCTCCGGCATCGCAATCCGATGGCCTGTCCCGATCGGCGCGCCCCCCGACGCCGGCGCGGGGCGCGCCAGGACCGCGCGCTCTCGTCGTCGACGCGCGGGCGGGCGCCGCGCGTCGGCGCGGCGCTGCCGCAGCATCCAGCCCTGCGACGGACCGCATGTCGGGACAGAACGAGAAGCATGCTTGAAGCGAGTCCATCGGAGATCCGGTTCGCCGGATGACCTGCCGGCGGCACGACGCGGCGCTCGCCAGGGGGCGCGTCGCGCGAGGGGCGCTCGATCCTCGATCGCGCGCGGCGAACTCGCCTGCCCCCGTCGCCTGGGGCACGGTATGCTCGCCGTCCCATGAAGGCCTCT
Source organism: Sorangium sp. So ce834 (assembly GCF_051521425.1). Taxonomy (NCBI): domain Bacteria; kingdom Pseudomonadati; phylum Myxococcota; order Polyangiales; family Polyangiaceae; genus Sorangium; species Sorangium sp. So ce834. The sequence goes on along the minus strand of NZ_CP150351.1, from coordinate 12,271,382 downwards.
CCCTGCCTGCTCCTCACGGCGCTCCTCGCTGGCGCCTGCGGAGGTGCCAAGGCACATCGAACGGGTCCCACCATGACCGCAAGCTCCTCATCGCACCCCGCTGCGGCCAGCGCCGCGCCGACGCCCGCCGATCCTCTCCGCCCCGCGTACCCGCTCACCCGCGCCGTTTCGGTGAAAGACGCCGTCCAGGGAGTCGAGATCGCCGACCCCTACCGCTGGCTGGAGGACGGCGGCGCGCCGCACGTGAAAGAGTGGATGCAGGCTCAGGACGCGTTCACCCGCGCCGAGCTCGCGCGGCTCCCCGAGCGGGACGCGATCGCGTCGAGGCTCAAGCAGCTCTTCTACATCGATGCGGTGTCCGCGCCGCGCCACCGCCGGGGTCGATATTTCCTGAGCCGGAGGCACGCGACGAAAGAGAAGTCGATCGTCTACTGGAAGGAAGGAAAGAGCGGCGAGGAGCGCCCGCTGCTCGACCCGAACAGCTGGTCTGACGACGGCAGCGTCTCGCTGGGCGGGTGGGAAGTGTCGTGGGACGGCAAGAACGTCGCCTACAAGGTCCAGAAGAACAACTCGGATGAAGCGACCCTCCATGTGATGGATGTCGCGTCCGGCAAGCGCTCCGAGGTGGACGTCATCGAAGGGGGCAAATACGCGTACGCGTCGTGGACGCCTTCCGGCGACGGCTTCTACTACGTCTGGCTCCCCACCGACCCGTCGATCCCGGTCGCCGAGCGGCCCGGTTACGCGGAGGTTCGCTTCCACCGGCTCGGCCAGGATCCGAAGCAGGATCGCGTGGTGCGCGGCAGGACGGGCGATCCGACGACCTTCCTCGGCGCGCTCCTGTCCAAGGACGGCCGCTTCCTGGTGCTCACCGTCGCCCACGGGTGGACCTCGACCGACGTCTACTTTCGCGATCTCCGCAGGCCGGGCGGTCGGGACGTGGACAAGCCGCTCGCCGTGGGGCGCGACGCGCACTACAGCGTCGAGGTCTACAAGGATCGGTTCTACGTCCATACCGACGACGGCGCGCCCCATTACCGCCTCTTCGAGGTCGACCCGGACAGGCCCGAGCGCGCCGCGTGGAAGGAGATCGTCCCGGAGCGCTCCGACGCCATCCTGGACAGCGTCTCCATCCTGGGTGGGCACCTCGCGCTGAGCTACCTCAAGGACGCCTCGAGCCGGGTCGAGGTGCGCACGCTCGACGGCAAGCTGGTCCGCGAGGTCCCGTTGCCCGGCATCGGCACCGTGGGCGGCCCGTCCGGGCTGCCCGACGAGGACGAGGCGTATTTCTCGTTCGAGTCGTTCACCTCACCCCAGGAGATCCACGCGACCTCGATCAAGACGGGCCGGACCGAGCTCTACGCGCGCGTCGAGGTGCCGGTCGACCCGTCGCAGTTCACCGTCGAGCAGACCTTCTTCCCGTCCAAGGACGGCACGAAGATCTCGATGTTCATCGTCCGCCGCAAGGACATGAGGAAGGACGGGAGCTCCCGCGCGCTGCTCTACGGCTACGGCGGGTTCCAGATGTCGCAGACCCCGGCGTTCACCGCCTCGATCTACCCGTGGCTCGAGCGGGGCGGGGTGTACGCGGTGGCCAACCTGCGCGGCGGCGGCGAGTACGGCGAGGCGTGGCACCGGGACGGGATGCTGCTCAAGAAGCAGAACGTCTTCGACGACTTCATCGCCGCGGCAGAGCACCTGGTCCGCGAGGGATACACGCGCCCCGAGCGGCTCGCCATCCAGGGCGGCTCGAACGGCGGCCTGCTCGTCGGCGCGGCGCTCACCCAGCGGCCGGAGCTGTTCGGGGCCGTCCTCTGCGGCGTCCCCCTGCTCGACATGGTGCGATACCACCTGTTCGGCTCCGGCAAGACGTGGATCAGCGAGTATGGGTCCGCCGACGATCCAGCGCAGTTCAAGGCGCTCTACGCCTACTCCCCGTATCACCACGTCAAGCGGGGGACGAGGTATCCGGCCGTCCTCCTGCTGTCGGCCGACAGCGACGATCGGGTCGATCCGATGCACGCGCGCAAGTTCGCCGCCGCGCTCCAGGCGGCGAGCGCGGGCGGCCCGGTCCTGCTCCGCATCGAGCGGAACGCCGGGCACGGCGGCGCGGACCTCATCAAGGCAGCCGTCGCGAAGGGCGCCGACCAGCTCTCCTTCGCGCTGTGGGCCACGAACGGGCAGGCGCCGACAAACAGGTGAGCGGCGCGAGGCGCGAGGGGCGACAGGCGCGGCGGGCGCGAGGGACGACAGGCGCGGCGGGCGCGCAGGCGCGCAGGCGCGGGGCGCGGGGCGCGGGGCGCGACGGACAGGCTTGCGGCTCCGCGCCGCGACGGCTAACAACGCGCGGCCGTGCGAATGCTTCACCCCGGAGCCGGGTCCTCGCGGCCCGGGCCTTTGATCTCGCGTCCCCTCGCAGCCGCCGCCTCGGCGCTGGCGGACGGGACGCGCGCGCCGCGCGCGGAGCTCTCCGATCCGGCGGCGGTCCTCGCCGGGCTCATGGATCTGCACGGGAGCGTCGCGCTCGCGCGCGAGCTCTCGCTCCTCGACCGGCCCGCCGCCCCGCCGCCCGCGGCGGCTTCCGGCGCGCGCGCCGAGGTCCGCGCGCTCGCCGCGGATCGCCTCGGCGAGCTCGCGGCGGCGCTCGACCACGTGTTCGCCACCCCGTTCCACCGGCGGAACAAGCTGCCCGACGCGGCGGCGGTGCTCGCGACGCTGGAGCAGACCGGGGTGCTGGCCGCGCGCGCCGCCCGCGAGCGCGGCGCGCGCCCGCTCGCGTCCGCGGCCGGCCAGCTCTGGGAGCCGTTCGGCGAGCTCGCGAGCCGCCACCTCGGCCGCATCCGGCTCGAGACGCGCGCGCTGCGCGAGGAGCTCGCGCCGTCGCTGCGGGCGCTCGGCCCGGACGCGGCGCGGCTCGAGCGGCTCGACGCCGCGATCGCCGCCGCCACCCAGAAGCGGCGCGAGCGCGCCCTTGCGGAGCTCGTCCCCGGGCTCGCGCGCGCCTTCGCGCGGGGCCTGCGCGCGGCCGTGGGCGCGCTGCCGGAGGCCGTCGACGTCGAGCACGTCGCGGCCTGGTTCGCGCAGGACGAGTGGCTCCGGCGGGAGCTCCAGCGGATGGAGCTCGTGGTCCAGGCGGTGCTCGCGCACGAGGCGGGCCGGCTCCTCTCGCTGGTCGACGGGGCTGCGGCGGCGGGCGCGCCGGCGTAGCCCGCGAGGGGCTTCACGATGCGGCTCGCGACGGCGCGGCAGTGGACGACGCGGCTCCTGGTGCTCCTCACCGGGGGGATCGGCCTCGCCCTGGTGGGGCGGGCGGCGGTCGTCTACCGCGGGACGGACCCGCTCGCGTACCGCCTCGTTCTGCTGATCGCGCTCGGGCTGGTGTTCGGCACGCTCGAGCTGTTCGCGCGCGCGGGGCGGGCCGCCCGGATCGAGCGCGAGCTCGCCGCGCTGCCGCGGCCGGCGACGCGCGCCGCGATCGAGCAGAGCAGCGCGCCGCTCCGGGCGCTGCTCGAGGCGCGGATCGCCGGCGCGGCGCTGCCTCCGGCCGGCGCGACGTTCGCGTCGTACCTCGTCGGGCTGCTCGTGATGATCGGGCTGCTCGGCACGTTCCTCGGCCTGTTCGAGACGCTGCGGGGGGCGCGCGAGGCGCTGACCCTGAGCGCCGACGTCGACGCGCTCCGGGAGAGCCTGGCCGCGCCGATGCAGGGCCTGTCGCGCGCGTTCGGCACCTCGGCGGCGGGCGTGTCGGGGTCGGCGATGCTGGGGCTCGGCGCGGTGCTCGTGCGGCGCGCCGAGGCGGCGGCCGCGGCCGCGCTCCACGCCTACGCGGCGGGCCCGCTCGCGGCGCTGACGGTGGCGGGGCGGCAGCTCGCGGCGCTGGAGGCGCTCGCGCGGCAGGGCGAGGCGCTCCCTGCCGCGGCGGCGTCGCTGCGCGAGGCCACCTCCCGGCTCGAGCGCCTCGAGGAGCGGCTCGTGGCCGTGCAGGTCGAGGGCGCGCGCCAGGCGGCCGCCTCGTTCGCGGCGGCGGCGGCCGAGATCCGCGGCGACATCGCGGCGGGCCTCCGGCAGACCGCCGACGTGGCGGCCGGCGTGGTGAAGCCCCTCCTGGCCGAGGCGGTGGAGCGCGCCGGCGCGGTCGCGGGCGGCGCGCTGCAGGCGGTCGAGCGGCGCCTCGACGAGGAGTCGCGCGCGCGGCGGGAGGCGGACGCCGCGTCGGCGGCGCGGCTGGAAGGCCAGGCGGAGCGGCTGGCCGGGGTGGTGGGGGAGGCGATCGAGCGGCTGGAGCAGGCGCAGTCGGCGCGCGCGGCGGAGGCGGCGGCGCGGCAGGCGGAGCAGGACGCGGCGCGAGCGGCGCACCTGACGGCGCTGGGCGAGGCGCTGTCGGGCCCGCTGACGGAGGCGGCGCGGGCGGCGCAGGCGGCGCCGGAGGCGGCGGCGCGGCTGATCGGGGAGGCGTCGGAGCGGCTGTCGGCGCGCGCGGAGGCGGACGCGGCGCGGGACGGGCGGCTGGACGCGCTGCTGGAGAAGCTGTCGGAGGCGACGGCGGCGATGGCGGGCAGCGCGCGGGAGCAGGCCGGGCGGGTGGCGGCGCTGGCGGAGGCGGCGGAGCGGAGCGCGGCGGAGCGGGAGGAGCGGGCGGAGGCGCGGGTGGCGGCGCTTGGCGAGGCGGCGCGGGCGCTGCTGGAGGAGCAAGCGGCGCGGCTGCTGTCGTTCGAGGAGCGGCTGGAGGGGGCGCGGCGGGAGGCGGCCGACGGGCTGGCCGAGCGGCTCAGCGCCCACGCCCGCGGGCTCGGCGAGCGGCTGGAGCGGATGGAGGAGGGGGTCGCGTCGCGGCTGGGGCGGATGGAGGAGGGGGTCGCGTCGCGGCTGGAGCGGATGGAGGAGGGGGCGGCGAAGCGCCTGGAGCGGCTCGACCGGGAGGCCGCGGTGCGCCGGCGCGAGCTCGAGACCGAGTCGGCGGCGCGGCTGGAAGGTCAGGCGGAGCGGCTGGCCGGGGTGGTTGGGGAGGCGATCGAGCGGCTGGAGCAGGCGCAGTCGGCGCGCGCGGCGGAGGCGGCGGCGCGGCAGGCGGAGCAGGACGCGGCGCGAGCGGCGCACCTGACGGCGCTGGGCGAGGCGCTGTCGGGCCCGCTGGCGGAGGCGGCGCGTGCGGCGCAGGCGGCGCCGGAGGCGGCGGCGCGGCTGATCGGGGAGGCGTCGGAGCGGCTGTCGGCGCGCGCGGAGGCGGACGCGGCGCGGGACGGGCGGCTGGACGCGCTGCTGGAGAAGCTGTCGGAGGCGACGGCGGCGATGGCGGGCAGCGCGCGGGAGCAGGCCGGGCGGGTGGCGGCGCTGGCGGAAGCTGCGGAGCGGAGCGCGGCGGAGCGGGAGGAGCGGGCGGAGGCGCGGGTGGCGGCGCTTGGCGAGGCGGCGCGGGCGCTGCTGGAGGAGCAGGCGGCGCGGCTGCTGTCGTTCGAGGAGCGGCTGGAGGGGGCGCGGCGGGAGGCGGCCGACGGGCTGGCCGAGCGGCTCAGCGCCCACGCCCGCGGGCTCGGCGAGCGGCTGGAGCGGATGGAGGAGGGGGTCGCGTCGAGGCTGGAGCGGATGGAGGAGGGCGCGGCGAAGCACCTGGAGCGGCTCGACCGGGAGGCCGCGGTGCGCCGGCGCGAGCTCGAGACCGAGTCGGCGGTGCGGCTGGAAGGTCAGGCGGAGCGGCTGGCCGGGGTGGTGGGGGAGGCGATCGAGCGGCTGGAGCAGGCGCAGTCGGCGCGCGCGGCGGAGGCGGCGGCGCGGCAGGCGGAGCAGGACGCGGCGCGAGCGGCGCACCTGACGGCGCTGGGCGAGGCGCTGTCGGGCCCGCTGACGGAGGCGGCGCGGGCGGCGCAGGCGGCGCCGGAGGCGGCGGCGCGGCTGATCGGGGAGGCGTCGGAGCGGCTGTCGGCGCGCGCGGAGGCGGACGCGGCGCGGGACGGGCGGCTGGACGCGCTGCTGGAGAAGCTGTCGGAGGCGACGGCGGCGATGGCGGGCAGCGCGCGGGAGCAGGCCGGGCGGGTGGCGGCGCTGGCGGAGGCGGCGGAGCGGAGCGCGGCGGAGCGGGAGGAGCGGGCGGAGGCGCGGGTGGCGGCGCTGGGCGAGGCGGCGCGGGCGCTGCTGGAGGAGCAAGCGGCGCGGCTGCTGTCGTTCGAGGAGCGGCTGGAGGGGGCGCGGCGGGAGGCGGCCGACGGGCTGGCCGAGCGGCTCAGCGCCCACGCCCGCGGGCTCGGGGAGAGCCTCGAGGCGACCGCGGCGGTGGTGCGCGAGGCATCGGAGCTCGTGCGCGCCGGCGGCGCCGAGATGACGGCGGTGGCCGAGATGTTCACCGTCGCGGTCGATCGTTACCGCGACGCCAGCGATCGATGGCTGAACAGCCTCGGCGCGATCGAGGACGCGATCGAGCGCCGTGAGCACGGGGAGGCGACGGACCTCCTCGGCGCCTACCTCGACCAGACCCGCGAGGTCTTCGATCACTCGCTGCAGTTTCAGCGCGAGCTCTTCTCGGAGCTGCGGGCGCTGAGGAGCAGGACGAGCTGATGCGCCGCTCCTCGCCTCCGTCGGCGCCCGGCACCTCGCGCCCCGAGGTCGCCTGCTCCATGCGGGGCCGCGAGGGCGCGCCGGTATCCGCGGCGCCCGCCGCGAGGAGAGCTCGGCCATGTCCCTGATGCCGGCCGAGGACGAGGCGACCGAGCAGGCCGCGGTGTGGCCGGTCTTCGGCGACCTCATGGCCTGCCTCTTCGGCCTGTTCGTGCTCTTCTTCGTGTGGGCGATCTCGTTCCAGGTCGATCTGGCCCGCGATCTCGCCGCCGAGCGCGCCACCCGCGCCGCAGAGAGCGCGCGCCTGGAGGCGCTCGAGCGCGCGCTGGCCGGACCGCTCGCCGAGGGGAGGATCACGCTGACGGAGGGGCGCATCGGGATCCGCGGGAGCATCCTGTTCGAGCTCAACTCGGCCGAGCTTCAGCCGGAGGGGATCGCGCTGCTCCGCGCGCTGGCCGAGCCGCTGAAGGCGTACCTCGAGCATCATGACGAGCTGATCATGGTGAGCGGCTTCACGGACGACCGGCCGCTCACGAGTTCGTCCCGTGGCTATGCGGACAACTGGGAGCTCTCGGCGCAGCGCGCGCTGACGGTGACGCGCGCGCTCGCTGCGGCGGGCGTTCCCGACACGGCGCTGTTCGCGGCCGGCTTCGGCGAGCGGCACCCGGTGGCGCCCAACGATACAAGCGAGAACCGGGCGAAGAACCGTCGCGTGGAGATCTCGCCCATTCCACGGCGGAGCGCGCCCTGATGGCATCCACGTCGGATTTTTCTCCGGCGGCGGTGGAGCCCGAGGACCGCCAGCGGCGTCTTCAATCGCAACCTCGGTCGGTCGACGGGTCTGAGCCGCAACCTCGGTCGGGGCGCCGCCAACCGCAACCACGTCCACCGCAACTCCGGTTGGCAACCGTGATGCCTCAACCCGGGTCGGCCGCGGCGCCTCAACCCGGGTCGGCCGCCGCCCCCCAACCCGGGTCGGCCGCGGCGCCTCAACCCGGGTCGGCCGCGGCGCCTCAACCCGGGTCGGCCGCGGCGCCTCAACCCGGGTCGGCCGCGGCGCCTCAACCCGGGTCGGCCGCGGCGCCTCAACCCGGGTCGGCCGCCGCCCCCCAACCCGGGTCGGCCGCCCCCCAACCCGGGCCTCCCGCCCCCGCCGCCGCGCGCCTCGCCGCCCTCCGCGCCTCCGGCGCCCACCGCTTCGATCCAGCCAGCTACCGCTTCATCGAGGCGCTCCTCGAGCGCGCCCGCGCCCTCGACGGCGGCGCCCGCGCGCGCCTCGACGCCCGCGCCTCGGCGCGGCTCACCGCCCTCGAGGCCGCCTTCCACCGCGCCCGCGCCGACGCCGAGGCCCAGCTCCGCGCCCTCGCCGATGCCGGCATCCCCGACGACGGCGCGCTGGCCGCGGCGCTCTCGCTCGGCGACCTCCCCGCCGTCGCGCGGACCGCGCGCCGCCGCCTGCGCGCGCTCGCCGCCGAGCGGCAGACGACCGCCGTGCCCTCGCTCGCGCGCCTCCGCGGCGAGGCCGCCGCGCGCGACGTCCGCCTGCCCGCGCCGCTCGCGCGCGATCTCGCCGAGCTCCCGTGCGACGGCGATGTCGTCGAGCGCCGGGTGAAGCGGCAAGCCCAGGCGCTCAGCAACGCCCTCTCCACGGCGCTGTTCCACGAGTCGCTGGTGAGCGCCCGCGCGACGCTCGCCGTCGCCCGCGCCGCCGACAACGTGCCCGAGGACGCCGGCCCCTACAACGCCCAGGTGCTCGCCGCCCGGGCGCTCTGCGCCGCCGAGCGGCTCTCCGCGCACTACCTGCGCGCGCTCGTCGCCAGCCTCCAGGACCTCGGCGCCCTCTCCGCCGCGCTCGAGCCGCAGCCCGCCAAGCCCGCCAAGCCCGCCCGAAAGAAGGCCGCCCCGCGGACCGCCGCCGACGCCGCCCCGCGCCGCGGGTCCGGCCGGTCCGTCCGAAAAAAAGAATCCCTTTTTCGCGGATCGCGTTAGGTAAGGAGTCGCCATGCCCCGCTCGCCAGGCCGACTGCTCGCCGCCCTCGCGCTGTCCCTGCTCGCCGCCTCCTGCTCCTCCGCGCCCGAAAAGGCGCCGAGCGGGCCGGCGACGCCGCCCCTCAAGCAGTGCGGCACCGAGGTCGTCAAGCACGGCAACGGCTACAACGGCGCGGCGCGCGAGTGCATCTGGCAAGCGTACAAGACCCGCGAGCCGTCGGAGTTCACGACGACGCGGTACACCATCGAAGGCGACCCCGTCACCTACCACCTCGAGGTCACGCTCACCGGCGTCGTGGTCGTCGTGGACAGCAAGGATCGCTACGCCCTCCAGGGCGTCTTCCGCCACACCTGCCGCAACCTCGAGCGCATCATGCAGGAGGGCACCGAGGACCGGTTCGGCTTCGCGCTCAGCGCGTGCTCCGGCGGCGGCGCCGAGCGGCTCGCGGTCCCGTGACGCGCCCGCCCCGCCCCGCGGCCGCCGCGCCGCGGCAGCGCCAGACGTTGGAAACGGAACGGCGACCCTCGCGCCGCGCGAGGCGCCGCCGACCCCCGCGCGGACAGCCGCGGGCGGGCGCCGCCCGAGGCCCGATCTGGTGGACGCGACCGATCCTTGCCGCGTAGGCTCGCTCGAAGCAGTTGAAGCGGGCAGCCACATGAGCAGACGATGCGTTCTGTGTCGCGCGATCGGTTCGATCCAGGCGCCGGAAGGGCGCGGATGACGGAGGATGCGCGCCCGTCGTTCGGCAGTTCGGCAAGGCGCGCCTGCGAGCACGCTGGAGGGAAGCGCCGTGCAGCGTCACCTCATTTTTGAAGCCGCCGGGATCACCCACCCTGGCATGGTCCGGGACACGAACGAGGACAGCTTCGCGATCCTCGAGTCGCGGGGGCTGTTCCTCGTGGCCGACGGCATGGGGGGACGCGCCGCCGGGGAGGTCGCCTCGCGGATGGCGATCGACACCGTGCGTGATTTCTTCGACGACCCGGACTCCACCTGGCCTGTCTCGGTCAGCGTGGGGCCGCCCACGACGCGGGCCGCCGAGGCCCGCTACGTCGATCAGGGGCTCCCGCTGCTCGTCGCGGGCATCCAGCTCGCGAACGGCCGCATCTTCTCCGCGGCGCGGCGCGACCGGGAGAAGCGCGGCATGGGCACCACCTTCGCCGCCGCGCTCGCGCGCGACGGCTTCATCGCCATCGCGCACGTCGGCGACAGCCGCGTCTACCGCCTCCGCGATCACCGCCTCGAGCAGCTCACCCGGGACCACTCGCTGGTCAACGAGTGCATCCGGCTCGGCCACCTCCTCCCCGAGCAGGCCAGCTCGTTCCCGCTCCAGCACGTGATCACCCGCGCGCTCGGCACCGACGAGGCGGTCGAGGTGGAGACGCGCATCGACGCCGTCGAGAGCGGCGACGTCCTGCTGCTCTGCTCGGACGGCCTGTCCGGCGTGGTGCCGGCGCAAGATATCGCAAGTATTTTGGAGGAGCGCGCCGACCTCGCCGAGATCACCATGCGGCTCGTCAGGCGCGCCAATGAGAACGGCGGCCCCGATAACGTCACCTGCGTTGTCGTGCGCTGGCGCCCCGCTCCAGGCGGCCCGGCCAGGCGCTGAGCTGCGCGCCTCCTGACATGTGACGCCGCGCGCATTGCGCGCTCCTTGCCCGCTTTTCCACGGAACATCGAGTGCCGGACAGCGCGTCACCGTGTTAATGGCGGTGGGCAATCCAATGGGCGCGCGAACGAACGGATCCACACAGCCGCAGACCATCGCATCCACCCCCCGGGGCGGGGCGCTGGCCAGGTCCGGCAACGGCGGCGCAAAGGCAGCGCCGCGCGCCGAGCCGCCCGCGCAGGTCGAGGCGCGGCCGGCGCTCAAGCTCCTCGAGGCCGCGCGCGAGCCGGATTTCATCGAGGTGCTCGGCTCGCGGGAGCACAACCTCCGCATCGACCGGCTGGAGGTGCCGAAGCGGAAGCTCGTGGTGTTCACGGGGGTGAGCGGCTCGGGCAAATCGAGCCTGGCGTTCGACACCCTCTACGCCGAGGGGCAGCGGCGTTACGTCGAGACGCTGAGCTCGTATGCCCGCCAGTTCCTCGGTCAGCTCGATCGCCCGCAGGTCGAGCACCTGCGCGGCCTGTCGCCGACGATTGCCATCGAGCAGAAGAGCGCGTCGAGCAACCCGCGCTCCACGGTCGGCACGATCACCGAGGTCTACGATTACCTGCGCGTCCTCTATGCGCGCGCCGGCGAGCAGCATTGTCACCTCTGCGGCAAGCCGGTGAAGGCGCAGAGCTCGGAGCAGATCGTCGACGAGCTCCTCGCGATGCCGGAGGGCACGAAGTTCGTGCTGCTCGCGCCGCTCGTGACGCACCGGAAGGGGGAGTTCAAGGACCTGTTCGAGGAGCTCCGCGGCCGCGGCTTCGTGCGGGTCGAGATCGACGGGGCGCAGCACCGGCTCGACGAGGTGCCGCGGCTCGACAAGAAGCTCAAGCACACCATCGCGCTCGTGGTCGACCGGCTGGCCGTGCGGGCGGACGAGCGCCAGCGCATCACCGAGGGGGTCGAGCTCGCGCTCCAGGAGGGGCGCGGCGAGCTCCGGGTCGAGCTCCAGGCCGACGACGGGCCGGCCGCGCGGCGGCGGCGCCCGGACGCCCCGCTGCTGTTCAGCGCCGCGCGCTCCTGCTGCGGCCAGAGCTTCCCCGAGCTCTCGCCGCAGAGCTTCTCGTTCAACAGCCCGCTCGGCATGTGCGGCGCCTGCAACGGCCTCGGCACCCGCCTGGAGATCGACCCGGCCCTCGTGATCCCGGACCCTTCGCTGTCGATCCGGGAGGGCGCGATCGCCCCCTGGGCGTCGGCCATGGCGCGCGGCGAGGGCTGGACGTTCCGCATCATCGACGCCGTGGCCAAGGCGTGCTCCGTCGACCTCGACGTGCCCTGGCGCAAGCTCGGCGCGAAGAAGCAGGAGACGGTGCTCTACGGCCTCTCGGGCAAGCGCATCGCCGTGACGTGGGGGAAGGAGGGGACCGAGACCCACGGCACCTGGGGCATGAAGTTCGAGGGCGTGATCCCGAGCCTGATGCGCAGGTTCCAGCAGTCGTCGTCCGAGTCGGCGCGGGACGCCTACCGCAAGTTCATGAGCGAGCGGCCGTGCGACGCCTGCGGCTCCAAGCGGATGCGGCCGGAGTCGCTCGCGGTGCGCGTCGCGGGCAAGAGCATCGCCGACGTCACCGGCATGACGGTGAAGGACGCATTCGAGCATTTCGCCCGGCTGGAGCTCCCGGGCAACCGGCAGAAGATCACCGAGGGGGTGCGGCGGGAGATCACGAGCCGGCTAAGCTTCCTCCTGAACGTGGGCCTCGACTACCTGACGCTCGATCGCTCGGGGCCGACGCTGAGCGGCGGCGAGGCGCAGCGCATCCGGCTGGCGAGCCAGCTCGGGAGCGAGCTGTCGGGGGTGATGTACGTGCTCGACGAGCCGAGCATCGGCCTGCACCAGCGGGACAACCAGCGCCTCATCGAGACGCTGCGGCGCCTCAGGGATCTGGGCAACACGGTGCTTGTGGTGGAGCACGACGAGGAGACGATCCGGGCCGCCGATTACGTCGTGGATTTCGGCCCCGGGGCGGGGCACCTCGGCGGGCGGGTGATGGCCGCGGGGACGCCCGAGGAGATCGCGCGCGACCCGGAGAGCCTGACGGGCGCGTACCTCGCGGGGCGCGCGCGCATCGAGGTGCCCGAGGCGCGGCGCGCGCCGCGCGGGTGGCTCGAGGTCCTGGGCGCGTCCGAGCACAACCTGAAGAACATCGATGTCCGGTTCCCGCTCGGGGTGCTCCTCGCGGTGACCGGGGTGAGCGGCGCGGGCAAGAGCTCGCTGGTGAACGGCATCCTCCTGCCGGCGCTCGGCCGGGCGCTCCACAACAGCACCGAGCCGGTCGGGGCGCACCGCGCGATCAAGGGGCTCAAGGCGCTCGACAAGGTGATCGCGATCGACCAGAAGCCGATCGGCCGCACGCCGCGCTCGAACCCCGGGACGTACACGAAGGCGTTCGACCAGATCCGCGAGATCTTCGCCGAGCTGCCGGAGTCGCGCGCGCGCGGCTATGGCCCCGGGCGGTTCAGCTTCAACGTGAAGGGCGGGCGCTGCGAGGCGTGCAGCGGCGACGGCGTGGTGAAGGTGGAGATGCACTTCCTCGCCGACGTCTACGTCCCGTGCGAGGTGTGCGCCGGCAAGCGGTACAGCGCGCAGACGCTGGCGGTGCGGTACAAGGGCAAGAGCATCGCCGACATCCTGGACACGAGCATCGAGGACTGCGTGCGGCTCTTCGAGCACCATGTGGCGCTGCGGCGGGTGCTCGACACGCTGGTCGAGGTGGGCCTCGGGTACATGAAGATCGGCCAGAGCGCGCCGACGATGAGCGGCGGCGAGGCGCAGCGCGTGAAGCTGAGCCGCGAGCTCGGCAAGAGCCAGACGGGGCGCACGCTCTACGTGCTCGACGAGCCCACGACGGGCCTGCATTTCGAGGACATCCGCAAGCTCCTCGGCGTGCTCCACCGGCTGGTCGAGGCGGGGAACACGGTGGTGGTCATCGAGCACAGCCTCGACGTCATCAAGTGCGCCGACTGGGTGATCGATCTCGGGCCCGAGGGCGGCGCCGGCGGCGGCCGGGTCATCGCCGAGGGGACGCCGGAGGACGTCGCGAAGGTGCCTGCGTCGTACACGGGGCAGTTCCTGCGCCCGCTGCTCACGGCTCCGCGGTAGTACCGCGTCGGGCGGGGGCGTCAGGGAGCTCCGAGGAGCCCGGCCCCCGGGGAGGGAGCTCGTCGCGCGGGGCGCGGGCGGGCTGAACTCGCCTGGGACGTCCTGTGCCCGACGTGCTGCGCACGCCGGACACAGGACGTCAATTGGGCTCGGACACCAGCCCGCCCGCGCCCCGCGCGACGAGCTCCCTCCCCGGGGGCCTACGGCAGGCGCAACCAGGAGCGGGCGAAGCGATATCGCACGATCTGTCCCGTCTGTGACCTTTGCTTCTTGTCGGTCGTTGCTCCAGAATTTCCTTGGTGTTCCGCGATGATGATCGCGAGATATGGGCTCGGCGTGCTTGCGCCGCGGCACAAAAACGCGTAGCCGGGATCGATGGACACCAACGTGTCCAGGGGTGCGAAAGCGCTCGACCATTTACTTCAGCAATCCACTGGAAGTCTCATTCCAGCCGGGCTGTCGCACAGGCCCCTGTGCTCGAAGTCCGTTGACGGGAGGGCCCATGCAGTACTCGAAGCACACTCTGTTTCTCGGCCTAGGACTGTTGGTGGCCGCCGCCTCCGCGGCCGCATGCTCCGCCAGCGGCTCGTCCGCGGGCCCCCCTCGGCCTGGAAACACCTCCGGCGGCGGCTCGGGCGACGGCGGATCCTCCACGAACACCAGCGCCAGCGGCAACGCCGGCACCACCAGCACCGGCGACGACATCGGCACCGGCACCGGCGGCAGCGACCCCGGCCCCGATCTGCTGGGCGACCCGAAGACGTGCGCGGAGGCCGCCGCGAACAAATCCTATATCGGGTGCGACTTCTGGCCCACGGTCACCGCGAATATCGTGTGGTCGATCTTCGACTACGCGGTCGTCGTCGCGAACGCGGGCGACGAGGTGGCCGAGGTCGAGGTGACGCGCGACGGCGCCTCGGTGGCGCGCGCCGAGGTCCAGCCCAACAGCCTGACCAAGGTCTACCTCCCCTGGGTCCGCGAGCTGAAGGGGCCCGACGCCGGCGTGTGCGCCTCGGGCGAATCGCTCAGCGGCTCCGTTCGCGTGGACGGCGGCGCTTACCACCTCGTCTCGACCCGGCCGGTCACGGTCTATCAATTCAACGCGCTCGAGTACAAGGGCGCTGGGGGCCCGGACGGGAAGGACTGGTCCTCCTGTCCCGGCCTCCGCTCGTGTCCTTCCAGCGGGCGCCCCTACGGCTGCTACTCCTTCACCAACGACGCCTCGCTGCTCCTGCCGAGCACCGCGATGACCGGCAACTACCGCATCACCGGCCAGCAGGGCTGGAGGAGCGCGGCGGTGGGCGCCTACGCGGTCATCACCGGCATCCAGGACGGCACCAGCGTCACGGTGAGCCTCGCCCAGGGCGCCTCGGTGATCGCCGGCGACGGCATCCCTGCGACGCCCGGCGGAGGCAGCTTCACCGTCGACCTCGACGCGGGCGATGTCGTCGAGATCCTCGGGAGCCCGAGCAGCGATCTCAGCGGCAGCCTCGTCACCGCCACGAACCCCGTCCAGGTGCTGACCGGCATGCCGTGCGTGCAGTCGCCGGTCGGTTACAAGGCCTGCGACCACATCGAGGAGTCGGTGTTCCCGGCCGAGACCCTGGGCAAGCGTTACTTCGTCACCGTCCCGACCTCGCCCGGCGGCGAGGTCTTCGGTCACGTCGTGCGCCTCTACGGCAACGTCGACGGCACGGCGCTGACCTATCCGTCCGGCCGGCCGGACGGCGCGCCGACCTCGATCGACGCCGGCCAGGTCGTCGACCTCAGCGTCGTGAGGAGGGATTTCGAGATCGTGGGAGATCACGAGTTCGCGGTCAGCACGTTCATGCTGGGCGCCGAGATCGTCGACCGCGACACCCCCCCTCCCGACCAGAAGGGCGACCCGTCGCAGAGCCACGCCACCGCGGTGGAGCAGTACCGCACCAAGTACGTCTTCCTCGCCCCCAGCGATTACGACGAGAGCTACGTCGACGTCATCCAGCCGCTCGACGCCACGATCACGCTCGACGACGATCCCGTCGACGTCGAGCCGACCCCGATCGGCAACGGCTCCGGGTTCGGCGTCGCGCGCGTCCCGCTCGGCCCGGGCAACGACGGCGCTCACGTGCTGACCGCCTCGGCCCCCGTCGGCATCCAGGTGATCGGCTACGGCTCCTACACGAGCTACCAGTACCCGGGCGGGCTCAACCTCGTCCTCATCGCGCCCCCTCCGCCCCCGCCCAACTGACCCCGCCGCGGCGCGCCTCGCTGCGCGCCTCGCTGATTGTCTTTCCCGGCCGGCTGACCTAGCAGCATCGCATGGCGGCCAAGCAGCGCGTCACGGCCCGGAGCGCCGCCCTCTTCGTCGTCCTGGCCAGCCTCGCCTTCGCCGCGAGCGGCCCCCTCGCCCGGTACGCGCGCCCGGTCCACCCGCTCTTCGTCGCCTTCGGCCGCGTCGCCCTCGCCGCGGTCGCGCTCTCCCTGCTCGATCTGCGCGCGATCGCCCGCTCGGCGGCCGGCCTCTCGCTGCGCCAGCGCGCCGCCGTCCTCTGCGCGGGCCTGCTGCTCGCCGTCCACTTCGCGCTCTTCCTCTGGGGGCTCGACCGCACTTCCATCGCCGCGGCGCTCTCGCTCATCTCCCTCGAGCCGCTCGCCGTCGTGCTCTGCGCGTGGGCGTTCTTCCGCGTCCGCCCCACGCGCGCCGAGCAGGCCGGCGTGCTCCTCGCCACCGCCGGCGCGGTCGTCATCGCGAGCGCGGCCGGCGCCGGCGAGCACCGGCTCTCGGGCGACCTCATGGTCGTCGGCGCCGCCGTCCTCTACGGCCTCTACGTGTCCTTCGCCCGGGCGCTCCGCGACGCCCTGCCGGCGCGGAGCTACGCGGCGCTCGTCTACGCGAGCGCCGCCGTCTTCCTCGCGGCGGCGCTCCCCGCCGCGCCCGGCGCGCTCGAGGGCGTCGCCCCGCCGCCGGCCCACGCCGCCGTCGCCATCGTCGCGCTCGCGCTCGTCCCCACCCTCGTCGGCCACACCGCGGTGCAGGCCGCCGCGCGCCGCATGTCCCCGTCGATCATCGCGCTCGTGTCCCCCGGCGAGACGCTGGGCGGGATCCTGATCGGCGCCCTGTGGCTCGGCGCCATCCCCACGGCCACGGAGATCGCCGGCGCCGCGATCATCCTCGCCGGCGCCATCGTCGCCATCTTCGGGTCGAGCCCGCCCGCGGCCAGCAGCGCGGGCTGACGCGCGCTCCGGGCCGACGCCGCCGCGCCTCCCGCCCGGATCGCGGCGGCGTCGGCCCGGAGCGCTCACGGCGAGGCGGGAGCCGCGAAGCCCGTCCAACCGCTCTCCCCGCCTCCTCGTTCAACCCCGGTCACGACCCCGGGCCGCGTCCGACGGAACACCGCTCGTCCGATGGAAGCGTGCCTGTGCGGCGATCGATTCAAGCGCTCCCCGCCCCGCCGGGACGGAAGCCGCCGGCGCGCGCCGCTCCGGTCGGATTCCTCGCCACGAAGATGCGGATTCGCGGGAGAGCCGCCGGCGCGCGCTTGACGGCGGATGATTCCAAAGAACGCTCTCCCCATGTACGGTGAGCTGTTTCGAAACATCCTGTTTCCGCTCTACGAGACCCGTTTGCGGGGCAGGGAGACCCTGAAGCATTTGGAGGAGCTCGAGCGCTCTCAGTGGCTGCCGGAAGACGAGATTCGCGATCTCGCCTTCCGGCGGATGCTCGCCGCCCTCCATTTCGCCGAGCAGAACGTCCCGTTCTACCGCGCCCGGTTCGCCGAGCACGGGGTGCGCGTCGCCTCGGTGAAGGCGCCGGAGGACCTCGTGCGGCTCCCCGTCCTCACGCGGGCCGACCTCCGCGCCCACGGGCCGGAGCTCCTCGCCGAGGGCTTTGTCGGCACGCTCTACTCGAGCGGCACCGGGGGCTCCACGGGCGAGCCGGTGCGGTTCCGCTTCGACCACCGCACCTACGAGCGCCGCGTCGCGGCCGCGATGCGGTCCGACGGGTGGGCGGGCGCCCGGCTCGGCGACAGGGAGCTCCACCTGTGGAGCACCCAGTTCGGCGAGACGCTCGCGAAGAAGGCCAAGCGCGCCCTGCACGAGGCCATCCTCCGCAAGAAGATGATCAGCGCCTTCGATCTGTCCGAGGCCCGGTTCGCCGCGCTGCTCGACGAGATCGCGCGGTACCGGCCGCAGCTCATCGTCGGCTACACGAGCGCGCTGTACCACGCGGCGCGCTACGCGCTCGCGGAGGGGCGCGCGCTCCCCCCGCCGCGCGGCGTCGTCACCAGCGCGGAGCGGCTCTTCGCGCACCAGCGCGAGGCGATCGAGCGCGCGTTCGGCGCCCCGGTCTTCGACCGGTACGGCTGCCGCGAGCTCATGCTGATCGCGGCGGAGTGCGAGCGGCACGAGGGCAAGCACATCCACATGGAGGGCGTGTACGTCGAGCTGCTCCGCGACGGGCGGCACGCCCTCCCGGGCGAGCCGGGCGAGGTCGTCGTGACCGACCTCGTCTGCCGATCGATGCCGCTCATCCGCTACAAGAACCAGGACGTCGCGATCGCCGCCGGCGCGCCGTGCGCGTGCGGCCGCGGCCTGCCGATGCTCGCCTCGGTGGAGGGCCGCGTCCTCGACCTCCTTGTCGGCCCCGACGGCCAGCTGCTCGCCGGGGAGCTCTTCCCGCACCTCATCAAGGACCAGCCGACGATCGCCCGCTACCAGGTCTACCAGGACCGGCGGCGCGCGATCACCGTCCGGCTCGTGCCCGGCAAGGGGTTCCAGCCCGAGACCGCGCGGCTCATCGAGCGCACCGTCCGGCAGCACCTCGGCGAGCGCGCGGAGATCTGCGTCCAGATCGTCGACCAGATCCCCCTCACGCCCGGCGGCAAGCACCGGGTCACCCTCTCGGAGGTCCCCGTCGAGCTGAGCCGGCGACCCGCGGCGTGAGGTGCGCCCTGGTGCGCGGGTGTGCCGCGGGGCTCGAGCGCCTCGCCGCCGGCCCCGCGTGCGCGTGCGCGGACGAGGACGCGGACGACGCGGACTACGGCGAGCTTTCTACAGAGCTGCTGGAGTCGCCTGACGGCTCTCGCGCTGCGGCCCGCTCACCGGCGCGCCGCCGTTCGCCCGAGGGCCCGAAGCGCTGGCGGAGCCGCGCGGTCCGGGGTATTGGGCAGAGCAGTACGATGTCCGACGTGCAGAGACCGCTCCCGCCGAAAAAGGACGTCGCGCTGGCCCTCCTCGAGCGAGAGCCGAGCGTGTTCATCCACCTCGACCCGCGCCGGCCCGGTGTCTCCGTCCCCAAGTGGTTCACGGGCCAGCCGCAGCTGATCCTCCAGGTCGGCATGAACATGGCGATCCCCATCCCCGACCTGAAGGTGGACGACGACGGGATCAGCTGCACCCTCTCGTTCAACCGCGCGCCGTTCTGGTGCCGCTTGCCGTGGCACGCGATCTGGGCGCTCGTGAGCGAGGACCAGCGCGGCATGGTCTGGCCCGAGGACATCCCGGCCGATCTCGCCGCGCAGAAGCAGCAGCGGCCCGGCGCGGCCCCGCAGAAGCCCCAGAAGCGGCCGCGCCCCCGGCTCGCCGCCGTGGCGCCCCCGAGCAGCGACGAGGAGCGGAGCGACGACGAGGCGGACGAGGCGCGCGCGCGCGACAAGGCGCGCCGCCCCGAGCTCGAGGCCGTGGAGCCCGCCGAGCGCCGCGGCGCGGGCGAGCCGCCGGTGCGCGACGCCGGCGCGGCCGTGAGGCCGCTCGCGCCGGTGCCCGCCCCGGCCCTCGCGCCGGCGCGGTCGACCGAGGCGGAAGACGACGATTCTGGCAGCTCCGGTGAGCCCGAGCCCAGACCGCAACCAGGGACGGGCAAGCCGAAGCGCGAGCTGCCCCCCTATTTGCGCGTTATCAAGTAACGCTCCCGCTTGACGGTGCGGCCCGGCCAAATCAACTGTGGCCGGCCATGCCTCGACCGTTGAAGCGCGTCATCACGGCGCTCGTGCTCCTCGGCGTCTTCGTCGCCCTCGAGTTCGGCTTCGAGACCCTCTTGCCGGACGCCGCCTGGCGGCAGCTCGCCCTGTTCGCGATGGTCAACGTCATCGCGGCGCTCTCGCTCAACGTCATCAACGGCATGGCCGGCCAGTTCTCGATCGGCCACGCCGGCTTCGTCGGCATCGGCGCGTACACCGGGGCCATCGTCGCCGGCAACCTGCACCAGATGCTCGGCGGCGGCGATCCGCTCTTCGGCAACTCGTTCCTCGTGATGCCCCCGGCGCTGCTCGCGTCCGGGCTCGTCGCGGCCCTGTTCGGCCTCGTGGTCGGCCTGCCGAGCCTCCGGCTCCGCGGCGACTACCTCGCGATCGTGACCCTCGGGTTCGCCGAGATCTTCCGCCTGACGATCGCCACGGCGACGACCGGCGCCGCCGACCAGGGGCCGATCGGCAAGCTGCTCGCCGCGCTCGGCGGCCCGATCGGCTACGCCGGCCCCGACGACACCGGCGTCCCGCAGTACGCCGGCCCGTTCTGGATCTTCGGCGCCGTCGCGCTCGCGACCATCGTCGCCTGGCGGCTCAAGTTCTCCGGCTGGGGCCGCGCGCTGCGCGCGCTCCGCGAGGACGAGATCGCCTCCGCCGCGGTGGGCGTCGATCCGACGCGCTACAAGGTCACCTCGTTCGTCATCTCCGCCGCCGGCGGCGGCATCGCCGGCGGCCTGCTCGCCTCGATGCGCGACGGCAACCCCACGGTCCAGCCGGACCAGTTCACGTTCAACTACTCGTTCGACGCGATCACGATGGTGATCCTCGGCGGCTCGGGCAGCGTCACCGGGTCGATCGTGGGCGGCGTGCTCGTGACCTTCACGGTCAAGCTCATCGAGCAGCTCCAGGGCCTCGACAGCGTCCTCGCGCTGAAGGCGGCCTACCCCGCGCTCGATCTGAACGCCCTCAGGATGGTGCTCTACGCGTCCATCCTCATCGGGCTGATGATCCTGCGCCCCGAGGGGCTCTTCGGCGAGCGCGAGCTCTTCGGCCGGCGCGCACAGCGCGCGCCGCGCGCGCCGGTCGGGCCGGCCGAGCCCGTCCCCGCGACGACCGGCGCCGAGGCGGCCGCCGGGCGCGCGGACGCGCCGCAAGAGGAGAGGCCGCCCGGCACCGCCATCGAGCGCGAGGCCAAGCCGGCCGGGAGGGAGTTCGAGTGAACCTCGATCTGCAGGGTGTGACCAAGCGGTTCGGCGGCCTCAAGGCCGTGGGCGGCGTCTCGTTCACCGTGCCGGAGCGCTCGATCTTCGGGCTCATCGGCCCGAACGGCGCCGGCAAGACGACGGTGTTCAACCTGATCACCGGCGTCTACAAGCACGACGAGGGCTCGATCCGCTTCGGCGGAACCGACCTCGCGCCGCTCAAGCCGAGCCAGATCGCGCACCTCGGCATCGCCCGCACGTTCCAGAACATCCGCCTCTTCGGCCAGCTCACCGTGCTCGAGAACGTGCTCGTCGCCTGCGAGAACCTGCGCAAGGCGACGCTCGCCTCCGCCCTGCTCCGCTCGCCGTTCTTCTACAAGGACGAGCAGGAGATGACCGAGCGCGCGCTCTCGCTGCTCTCGGTGTTCAAGCTCGAGGACATGGCCGACGAGATCTCGACGTCGCTCTCGTACGGCAACCAGCGCCGCCTCGAGATCGCCCGGGCGATGATGCTCAAGCCGAAGCTGCTCCTGCTCGACGAGCCGGCGGCCGGCATGAACTACGGCGAGGCCGAGGGGCTCAAGCAGCAGATCCGCTGGCTGCGCGACACCTTCGACGTCACGGTCGTGCTGGTCGAGCACAACATGCAGGTCGTGATGGGCGTGTGCGAGGAGATCCACGTCCTCGACCACGGCGAGACCATCTCGCACGGCACCCCGGAGGTCGTGCGCAGGGACCCGAAGGTCCTCGCCGCCTACCTCGGCGAGGAGGTCGACGAGGACGCCGCCGAGGCCGGCGCCGCGGCAGAGGAGCCGGCATGAAGACATCGCACCCGACGCGGCAGCCCCCCTCGGTGGCGCCCGGCGAGCCCCTGCTCGTCGTCGACGATCTCGCGGTCAGCTACGGCGGCATCCGGGCGCTCAAGGGCGTGAGCCTCGAGGTCCGGCGCGGCGAGATCGTCGCGATGATCGGCGCGAACGGCGCCGGCAAGACGACCACGCTGAAGACGATCGTCCGCCTCCTGCCGATCGCCGCCGGCCGCATCCGCTACGACGGCAAGGACCTCGCGTCCGTCTCGACCGAGGAGCTCGTCGGCGCCGGCGTCTCGCTCGTCCCCGAGGGGCGCGCGATCTTCTCGAACCTCACCGTCCGCGAGAACCTCGAGCTCGGCGCGTGGTGCCACAAGCACGGCCCCACCATGGGGGAGACCGTCGACGACGTGGTGAAGCTCTTCCCCCGCCTCGGCGAGCGCATGCACCAGCACGGCGGCACGCTCTCCGGCGGCGAGCAGCAGATGCTCGCGATCGGCCGCGCCATGATGGCGCGCCCCGCCATGCTGCTCCTCGACGAGCCCTCGCTCGGCATCGCCCCGCGGCTCGTCGCGGACATCTTCGAGTCGATCGCCAAGATCGCGGCGTCAGGAACCACCGTACTCCTCGTTGAGCAAAACACCCGACTCGCGCTCAAGTATTCGACGCGCGCCTACGTGCTCCGTACTGGGCAGATCGCCATGAGCGGCGACTCCAAGGATCTCGCGGCGAACGAAGAGATCCGCGCGGCCTACCTCGGCGGCTGAGCGCCTGCCGGGCCCGGCGGTCGTCCGCGCATCGCGGAGACGACGGGGAGAAAGCGTCGCTGTTTCAGGCCCGTATCAACGCGTCGCGCGATGCGATGAGGCGCGATTGACATCGCGCTTTGCCGCCGATGGAGTATGGTTTCGGTGAGCCAGGCGATGAAGATCCGGTCTTCGGCGCTTCGGCCAGACCCAGCCGCCAACGGGGGATACTTATGGAGATTGAGAGCACGACCCGCGTTCTGGTGATCGACGACGACGCCAGCAACACCCAGCCGCTCGTCCACTTCCTCTCGTCCCGGGACTACACGGTGGAGACGTGCTGCGGGCTCGGCCATGCGCGTGACGTGCTTGCCCGCTGGCGTCCTCACGTGATGGTGCTCGTGCCCCGGGAGGAGGCGGAGCTCCACAGCGAGATGGAAGAGCTCCGCCGCATGTCGCCGCGCGTGCCCGTCGTGGTGCTCACGCTCGCGGGCGGCCCCGAGCTCATCCTCGACATGGAGGCGTTCGCGCCCACGGTGCCCGCGTGCCCGTCGCGCGGCCTCGCGTACATCGAGTCGGCGGTGGCGGACGCCTCGGCCATGGGCTGAGCGGCCGCTGCCGGGCGAGCCCGCGCGGGGCGCGGGCGCCCCGGCGCGGATCGCACCACCCGGGGGCGGGCCGCGCCGCGCCCCGCCGCGCGTCAGGCGGACGGCTCGATGCCCTCCGGCAGCCCGTCGAAGAACTCCTCCACCACGGACGCGAGCCAGGCGCGCACCGGCCCGGTCGCGCACGCGCTCCGCACGAGCGGCCAGAGCGCGGCCGCGAGCGCGTCGACGTCGAGCGCCGGCGCGATCCCGAAGCGCCCCAGCACCTCGCCGAGCGGCTCGCGCGCGTGCGCGGCGACGAACGCCGCGATCGCCTCGCGGGTGCGCGCCCGGACCGGCCGGTCCCGCAGCACCTGCGCGGCGACGTCGGCCCCGAGCTCCTCGGCGAGCGCCGAGCTCTTCGCGTCGAGCTGGCCGACGAGCGCGCAGATCTCCTGCTCCAGCACCCACCCCGCGACGTGCTTGCGCAGGCCGACGAACTCGGGCGTGTCGCCCCTGGCGACGAGGATGTCGTGCACCTGGCGCATCGCCGTGCGCGAGAACCCCTGCAAGAAGCGGCGGATCTCGGGCTCGAGCCGCCGCTCGAACTCGCCCTGCAGGGTGCCCATCGCCTTGCCGACCCCGCCGAGGCCGAAGGGGGCGATCCGCTTGAGCAGCGCCGGCAGGCCCCACTCGGCGAAGAACGGGTTCACCTTCTCGGAGAACTCCTTCAGCGTGTCGTAGAGGACGTCGCGCATCACCGCGTCGAGCGCCGCGCTCTCGAGCACCTCGCGCACGAGCCGCTCCGGGACGAGCTTCGGCTGCTCCAGGATGCGGTCGAGCTTGTCGCGCGCCCCCTCCGGCAGGAGCTCCCGGGCGCGCCGCCGCTCGGCGCGCGCCGCCTCGACCAGCGCCGCGAGCGCCGCGGCGGCCGCGGGCCGGACCGCCCGCCGGAGCGACTCCTCCGCCGCCAGCGCGTCGAGCGCCCGCGCGACCGCCCCCGCATCGATGAGCTCGCCGAGCGGCGTCGCGAGCAGCGCCGCGACGCCGGCGGGCAGGCGCTCCCGGAAGTCCCGCGCCGCGGCCTCCGAGACGAGCCGCGCCTCGAGGAACGCGATCTGGCGGGCCTTCAGTTCATTAAGTAGCGCGCGGCTCATCGGCAACGGATAACCCCGGGCTCCCGCGGGCGCCAGGCGCAGATGACCCCGGACCCCCGGCGGCGGCGCCCCTGGAGAGGACCCCAGAACCCACAACACTGTGAATCTGCCCATCAGGTCAGCGCCGTACTTATCGAACCCTTCCTCGGAAGGCCCTTACGAATACACCTTATTTAGTGCATCGGTATCGGGGGAACACCTTACCTCGTGCGTCGCTCGCGCGCGCGCGTTCGTGCGCCGAACCTGCGGGAAGCGCCGCGTGACCGGGCGAAGCGGGATTGTCGGTGATTGTCATTTTCCAGGGGGAAGGACTCGAGCCCAAGTCAACTTTCCACGCCTCGTGACAGAGAGTTGCAACGAATTACAAGTGCATGACAACTTCGGATTCGGCGGGTGGTACGCGTTCGTTACCCGCCAGCACCGCAGGCGTGGAGACCGGGGTTCGCCCGGTCCCACCCGCCCGAAAGCCCGCTGGCGGCAGGTGCTCCCGATGCTCTCCATGCTGCTCTGCGTGCTCTACTTCGGCGTGCTGCTCGGTCTCAGCGCCTACGGCCTGCACCGACTGCACCTCGTGGTCCTCTGTCGCCTCCACCGCGCGAAGATCGCGCGCGCGCAGGAGGTCGCGGCCCTGACCGATCGCGATCTGCCGCCGGTGACGATCCAGCTGCCGCTCTTCAACGAGTCGACGGTCGCGGCGCGGCTGCTCGACGCGGTCGCGCGGATGGACTACCCGCGCGACAAGCTCGAGATCCAGGTGCTCGACGACTCGACGGACGAGACGCAGGCCCTCGTCCGCGCGCACGTCGAGCGGCTGCGCGCGGAGGGCATCGACGCGGTGTACCTGCACCGCACGAACCGCGTCGGCTACAAGGCGGGGGCGCTCGACGAGGGCCTCAAGGTCGCGAAGGGCGAGCTCGTCGCGATCTTCGACGCCGACTTCATCCCGCAGCCGGGCTTCGTCCGGTCGATCGTCGGCCACTTCGAGGATCCGACGGTCGGCATGGTCCAGACGCGGTGGGGGCACCTGAACCGCGACGTCTCGATCCTCACGCAGGTGCAGGCGCTCATGCTCGACGGCCACCACCTCGTCGAGAACCGCGCGCGCTACGGCGCCGGCCTCCTGTTCAACTTCTCGGGCACCGGCGGGATGTGGCGCAAGGACGCCATCATCGAGGCCGGCGGCTGGCAGCACGACACGCTGACCGAGGACCTCGACCTGTCGTACCGGGCGCAGCTCGCGGGCTACCGCTTCGTCTACCGCGAGGATGTGGTCTCGCCGGCGGAGCTCCCCGAGGACATCTCGGCGCTGCGCGCGCAGCAGTACCGCTGGGCCAAGGGGACGGTGCAGACCGCGCGCAAGCTGATGGCGACGGTGCTGAACGCGAAGCTCTCGCGCGGGCAGCGGTTCGAGGCGTTCTTTCACCTCACGCCGCACTTCGCCTACCCGCTCCTGGTGCTCCTGAGCGTCCTGCTCCTGCCGGCGCTCGTGCTGTTCCCCGCCGCCGACACGCTGACGATGTTCGCCATCGACCTGCCGCTCTGCACGGCGACGACCGGGTCGCTCGCGGCGTTCTACATGCTGGCCGAGACGGCGCAGGGCCGCTCGCGCTGGGGCGCGGTCGTGCGCTTGCCGATGCTCATCGCGCTCGGGACGGGGCTCGCGCCGCACCTGTCCAAGGCCGTGATCGAGGGGCTCCGAAGCATGGCGGGCGAGTTCGTTCGGACCCCGAAGCAGGGCGACAACAAGGGCCGGTACAGGGTGCGCACGGACCTGCCGCTCACCGAGGCGGTGCTCGCCGTGCTCTCGGGCGGCGCGGTGGTCGCGTCCGTCCAGACAGGCCACTACTTCGCCACCCCGTTCGCGGTGCTCTTCGCCGTCGGCTACCTCTACGTCGCGGCCATGGTCGCCCAGGAGCAGATCGGGCGCCGCCGCGAGGCGGTCTCGAGCGCGCCGGTCGTCGGCTGGAGCGACGCGCGGCCGGGCGATGCGGCCGTGGTCGGCGCCTGGTCCAGGCAGGCGACGAAGGAGCGGCCCCTCGGCGATCTCGCCGCCTGAGCGGTTCGCCGCTGGCGAGCCGCGCCTCGCCCGCGGCCGCGCCGGAATCCCTCCGGATCTCCGGCCGCGGCCTCGGGGCGGGCGGGGCGCCGGTCTGCGGTGGCGGGCGGGGCGGGGGCCCTGCGGTGGCGGGGTGGCTCCGATCCCCTGGTGCGGCTGGGTTTCCGGGCTCCTGGCGGGCTGGCCCCGACGTTCGCGTCCGCTGGAGGGCTGCACGAAGCGGGCCCGGTCCTATCGGGCGAAGCCTGCGTACCCCCTAGACCTACCCGACGCAGGCTGGCATCCTGCCACAGGCCGGTCGGGGGACCGCACGCGGCTTCCTGAACGGTCTTCAGGGGTTGCGGCGCGCCCCCCCTTCTGTAAGGGCGATGGGGGTCTCATGACGAAAGCCGAAATCGTTCAGGCGGTCTACTCCCGCCTCGGCGGGTTCTCGAAGAAGGAATCTGCCGATCTGGTGGATCTCGTGTTCGAGACCATGAAGGAAACCCTGGGGCGCGGGGAGAAGATCAAGATCTCTGGCTTCGGCAACTTCGTGCTGCGCGACAAGCGCCAGCGGCAGGGCCGCAATCCCCAGACCGGCGACCCGATCCTGATCACGGAGCGCCGGGTCCTGAACTTCAAGGCGAGCCAGATCTTGAAGCAGGCCCTCAACCCGCGCGAGACGGCCTCGGCGGCCGAGGAGTAGACCGCTTGGCGGTGCGCCAACAGCTTCCGGCGAAGCTGTACTACCGGATCGGCGAGGTGGCCGGCATCGTCGGGGTCGAGCCGCACGTGCTCCGGTACTGGGAGACGGAGTTCCGCTCCATCCGCCCGCAGAAATCGGCGAAGGGGCAGCGGGTCTACAGCCGGCGCGACGTCGAGACGCTCCTCAAGGTGAAGGAGCTCCTCTACTCGCATCGCTTCACGATCGCCGGGGCGCGGCGCAAGCTGCGCGAGGGCGGGATCGAGCCGCCGGCCCCCGACGCGGGCGCGAGCCACGAGGAGGTGCAGCGGATGCGCGCGGCGCTGGTCGAGATCCGCAGCGAGGTGCTCGCGTTGATGGATGAGCTCGAGCGCGTCTGAGCTGCACGGCGTGGCGCTGGGCCTCTCGCTGCGCCTCTCGCTGCCCGCCGGGGCGCGCGACGCGCCGCCGGACGCGTTGCCCGCGATCGACGTGTCGGCGATCGCGGGGGCGAAGGTGACGCTGCGGCGCGGCGTCGAGGCGGACGATGTGTCGCTGCGCGCGGTCTGCGCGACGGCCCCGTCGCAGCGGTGGGTCACCGGCCTGGAGGAGCTGGTGCTCGATCGGGCGTCGGGGCTCGTGCGCGGGGCGCTCGGGGTGACGATCGAGCGGTGGGAGGCAGGGCCGATCCGATCGCTCGAGCAGCGGTTCGAACAGCCGTTCGAGGCGGCGGGGAGGGCGGGCGAGCGCGCGGTGGCGATCCGTGGGCGGCACGTGCTCGGCTTCGCGGGGAGCGAGCACGACGCGGCGCTCTGCAGCGTGGTCTGCCTGGAGCCGGCGCAGGGGACGGGCGCCCGATGCGGGGCGCTGCTCGGCGCGACGGAGATCGAGGGTGCGTTCGTGGCGCCGCCGGCGCCGGGATTGCTCGTGCGGGCGATCTTCCTCGCCGCGGAGGAGCCGCTCGCGGCGGCCGCGGGGCTCGGGGTGCTCGCGGCGGCGGGCGTGGCCGTGGTGCTGGCGAGGCGGCCACGGCCGCGGCCCTAGCCGACCCCTCGGCCCGGAACCCGGAAGCGAGAGCGATCAGAACGGGATGTCGTCGTCGTTGCCGCCGCCGTAGCCGCCGCCGAAATCGTCCGGAGGGGGACCGGGATCCGGCGCCGCAGGCGCCGGGCGACCGCCGCCGCCGCCGCCGCCACCGCCGCGGTTGTAGCCGCCGCCGGCCGGGCGACCGCCGCCGCCGCCACCACCGCCGTAGCCGCCGCCGCCGCCGCCGCCACCGCCGTAGCCGCCGCCACCACCGCCGTAGCTGCCGCCACCGCCGCCGGGATCAGCGCCGAACCCGGCGTCGTCGTTGGCGACGCCGCGGCCGCGGCCCCCGCCCGTCAGCAGGACGTTGTTCGCGATCACCTCGGTCTTGTAACGCTTGTTGCCATCCCGATCGTCGTAGCTCGACGTGCGGAGCGAGCCTTCGATGAAGATCGAGGAGCCTTTGCTGAGGATCTTGCCCAAGGCCTCGGCGCGCTTGCCCCAGATCACGACATTGTGCCAGTCCGTCCGTTCTTTCCGGACCTTGTCGCGATCCAGGTACGATTCGGTCGTCGCGAGCCGCAGGTTCAGGACTGCCTGCCCTCCCTGGGTGAACCGGAGCTCGGGGTCGGCGCCCAGGTTGCCGAGCAGCATCACGCGATTCAAGCCTTCGGCCATCTTGACTCCTTCCCTAGGAGCGGTTCAGCGCACGTTGCGCCGAACGAAAATCGACAGTTTCACTCCCCCATGGGGGCCGACGCGTCAAGGGCTCACGGCGCGTCGAGGGGCGCGCGGCGCGTCGAGCGGCGCGCCGCGCGCGGCGCGTCGAGCGGGGGAGCCGGCGCCTCGTCGGTCCGGACGGCGCGGCAGAAGGGGCTGCTCACCCGCCCGCCCCGGCCTGCGCGAGCAGATCGGACAGGAAGAGGCGGGCGATCGTGAAGTAGAGCAGGATCCCGAGGACGTCCACGAGGCTCGCGATGAACGGCGTGGAGCTGGTCGCCGGATCGAGGCCGAGGCGCCGGAGCAGGAGGGGGAGCATCGCGCCCACGGTGCAGCCCATGAGGACGATCGCCATCAGCGTCACGCCGATCGTCAGGACGAAGCCGGTGCCGTCGCCCCAGAGCCAGACGCGGAGCATGCCGATGACCGAGAGGATGAGGCCGAGCACGACCGCCTGTCCGAGCTCGCGGGCGAGGACGCTCGCCCAGTCGCCGACGCGCAGGTCGCCGACGGCGAGGCCGCGGATGATGAGCGACGACGACTGCGAGCCGGAGTTGCCGCCCGTCGAGATGAGCAGGGGCACGTAGTAGGCGAGCGTCGCGACGGCCTCGAGGTCGTGCTCGAAACGCCGGAGCACCTCGCCGGTCATGAACTCGCCGACGAACAGCACGGCGAGCCAGGGGGCGCGCTTCTGGATGAACGTCCAGAAGCTCGTCTTGAAGTAGCTGTCCTCGATGGGGCCGACCGCGCCGAGCCGCTGCATGTCCTCGGACTGCTCCTCGGTGAGGACATCCATCACGTCGTCGACGGTGATGACGCCGAGCAGCTTCCGGTCCGCGGAGAGCACGGGCAGCGCGCTGAAGTCGTACTTCGCCATGGTGCGCGCGACCTCTTCCTGGTCGGTCTCGGGGCTGACGGCGAAGACGTTCTCGGTCATCACGTTCGAGAGCTTCTCGGACGGCGAGGCGAGCAGCAGATCGCGCAGCGAGACGACGCCGATGAGGTGCCCGCGATCGGAGACGATGTACACGTAGTAGATGGTCTCGGCGTCCTCGCCGACGGCGCGGATGCGCTCGATCACGTCGGCGACCGTGAGGTGGATGCCCACCGACACGTAGTCGGTGGTCATGAGGCCGCCGGCGCTGTCCTCGGGCCACTTAGCGAGCTCCTCGACCTCGGCGGCGGCCTCGGGGTCGACCTTCTCCAGCGTGGAGAGCAGCGTGCCGCTGACCTGGTCGGGGAGGGCCTCGATGAGGTCGGTGCGGTCGTCGGCCGCCATCTCGGAGACGATCGGCGCGATGCTCTCGACGCCCATCTGCTCGACGAGCGCCTCCTGGGTCTCGCCGTCGAGGCGCTCGAAGATGGGCGCGGCCTCCTCGGCCTTGAGCGCCATGAGGACCTTCGCGGCCTCGGCGTCGTCCAGCAGGCCGATGAGATCGGCGAGGTCCTCGTCGTGGATCTCGTCCAGCAGCTCGGAGAGCTGCGCCGGATCTTCGGCGAGGAGCTGCCGGACCTCCGGGACCATGGCGAGGGCGACGCGCAACATGCTCGGGCACTGACCACAACTCGGCCCTGCTGGGAAGCGGCAACCCGTCCCGGCGCGGGTGGCGCGATCGAGCCAGCCGCCCCTTTTGACCGAGGTCGAGGTTTGACCGAGGTCGAGGTGCGGCGACGGCCGACCCGGGTTGAGCCGCCGTGCCACCCGTCAAGGCCGACCGAGGTTGAGGCCGCCAGGCCGACGAGGCCGACCCGACCGGCGTTGAGGTGGGGCCGACCCGACCGGGGTTGAGGTGGAGCCGACCCGACCGGGGTTGAGGTGGAGCCGACCCGACCGGGGTTGAGGTGGGGCCGACCCGACCGGGGTTGAGGTGGGGCCGACCCGACCGGGGTTGAGGTGGGGCCGACCCGACCGGGGTTGAGGTGGAGGCCGATCGATCTGCGGCTAGGTGGGACAATGTGCCCATCCAGGCGGATCGCCTACAGAGTTGGCGTTACGCAATCAAGTTGACGGCGCGACCGAGCGCGGCGATGGAGCCCCTCGAAGCGCGGCGGCGGCACCTCCTTTGCTACGGCGCCCTCAGGCGGGTCCGGGCGGGGCCGACGGGTCGAATTGACAGCATTCCGGTCGGGTCCTTAGCATCGGGCTCCCGTCGAGCCGCGGATCGCCTGCGGAAGTCGGTCATGGGCCCGCGGATGACGGGCCCGTTCAGTGGCTTGACCGCCGCGCAACTGGATCGGTGGTCGAAAGGAAAGTCCAATGATGACGCGGATTGAGCGTGAGAGGAGGCGCCCGTGGAGGGGCGCGGTGAGGCTCGCCATGGCGGGCCTCCTGGTCGCGGGCACAGGCAGCGCCTTCGGATGTCTGAACCGCCCCATCGCCACGAACGAGCCCCGCACGACGTCGACGATCGTCGAGCGGCTGACCCAGAGCTCGGTCGACAAGATCGACCTCCTCCTGGCCATCGACAACTCGGGCTCGATGGCCGACAAGCAGGACATCCTCTCCACCGCCATCCCCGACCTCGTGCAGGGCCTCGTCAACCCGCGCTGCATCCACAAGAACGGCACGCAGCCGGCCAGGACCGTCTCGTCGCCGAACGAAGACTGCCCGCCGGACTTCAAGCGCGAGTTCGAGCCGGTCAAGGACATCCACATCGGCATCATCAGCTCGAGCCTCGGCGGCCACGGCTCGGGCGCCTGCCCGGAGATGACGAGCGCCTCGAACGTGGACATGGCGCACCTCCTCGCGCGCAGCGACGAGAACTCCCACGTCAACGACCTCCCGACCTACCTCAACAAGGGCTTCCTGGCCTGGGACCCCGATCAGAAGCGCGACGAGAACGGAGAGCCGGGGAGGCCCGACCCGGAAGACGGCGAGGCGGACATCGACGGCGACTCGAACGCCGATCTCAACGACACGTCGCTCGTCGAGCAGCTCCGGGCGATGGTCAAGGGCACCGGGCAGTCCGGCTGCGGCTTCGAGGCGCAGCTCGAGAGCGTGTACCGCTTCCTCGTCGACCCGGAGCCCTACGAGCGGATCGAGATCCAGGGCGACGCCGCCGTGCCGATCGGCCTGGACGGCACCGTCATCCAGCAACGCGAAGCCTTCCTCCGGCCGAGCTCCCTCCTCGCGATCATCATGCTCAGCGACGAGAACGACTGCTCGATCCGCGAGGAGGGCCGCAACTACCTCGTCGCTGAGACCAGGAACGGCTTCCGCCTGTGGCGGCCGCGCTCCGAGTGCGCCACCGACCCGGGCAACAAGTGCTGCAGGTCGTGCAGCCAGAACCAGGATGGCTGCCCGGTCGACGAGGCCTGCACGGGCTCGGACGGCTTCCCCGCCCGGCTGAGCGCCGCGGAGGATCCGGTCAACTCCCGCTGCTGGGATCAGAAGCGCCGGTTCGGCTTCGACTTCCTCTACCCGATCGAGCGCTACCGGCGCGCCTTCACCGAGGCGCAGATCCCGAACCGCCAGGGCGATCTCGTCCCGAACCCGATCTTCAGCGACCTCGTCACGGACGACGGGGACTCCATCATCCGCGATCCCGGGCTCGTCTTCTTCGCCGGCATCGTCGGCGTGCCCTGGCAGGACATCGCGCGCCTGAACGCGGCGGGCAAGCCGGACCTCCTGCAGGGCCTCAACGAGGACGGCGAGCCGGTCGGCGGGTTCAAGAACGCGACCGAGCTCGGCTCCCCGCTGCTCGACAACGCGTTCAGCAGCACCTGGGAGCTCATCCTCGGCGACCCCGCGAAGTACCAGCCGCCGAAGGATCCCTTCATGGTCGAGTCGACGGCGCCGCGCTCGGGCTCGAACCCGATCACCGGCGACACGATCATCCAGCCGGACCAGACGGGCTGGAACACCATCAACGGCCGCGAGTACACGATCCCGCAGGGGAGCACCGGCGACCTCCAGTACGCGTGCATCTTCGATCTCCCCCAGTCGAAATCCTGCGAGGGCAACGCCCAGAGCTGCGACTGCCGGGAGCTCCAGGGCGCGCCGAACGACAACCCGCTGTGCCGGCCGGAAGCCGGGAGCAGCCAGGATGCCCCGGGGGCCAGGACGACGACGCAGATCAAGGCGAAGGCCTACCCGGGCCTCCGCGAGCTGCAGCTCATCCGCGAGCTCGGACCCCAGGGCATCGTCGGCTCGGTGTGCCCGGCGCAGCTCGACGACGACAACGCGGCCGACTACGGCTACCGGCCGGCGATCGGCGCCATCATCGATCGCCTGAAGACGGTGCTCGGCGGCCAGTGCCTGCCGCGCACCTTGACCCCCGACGACAACAAGCAGGTCTCCTGCCTGATCCTCGAGGCGCGCAACTCGCAGGGCCAGTGCGGCTGCGACCCTGCGACGGGGCGCGCCGCGGTGCCGCCGGACGCGACTCGCTTCGCCGCGGTCGAGGAGGTGCTCGCCCTCGACATCGCGAAGGTCTCCGGCTGGGACTGCGTGTGCGAGATCCAGCAGCTCAAGGAAGGTGCGGCCGAAGCGTGCAGGACCAACGTGAACGACAACGTCGAGGCCGACGGCCAGCCGGTGCACGGGTGGTGCTACGTCGATCCCTCGATCAAGGTCGGCGACCCGGCCATCGTCGCCGACTGCCCGTCGACCGAGCGGCGCAAGATCCGGTTCACGGGCAAGGGCGAAGCCCAGCAGGGCTCCACGCTGTTCATCACCTGCTCCGGCGAGTAGGCTGACGGCGGGCTGACCCGGCGCGCGGGGCCGATCGCGAGATCGCGCCCCGCGCCGCTTTTTGTGGCCCCGGACGGGCTCCGGCGCGCCGGCCGGCAGGGCCTTCGCGGGGCCCGGCGGGTTTTGTGCTAAGACCGCACTCCGTCGTGGCGGCACGCAAGAAGATCCTGATCATCGAGGACGAGCCCCACATCGTGCTGGGGCTGACGGATGCCCTCGAGTTCGAGGGCTTCTCGGTGGCGTCGGCGTCGAAGGGGAAGGACGGCGTGCTGCTCGCCCGGCAGGAGAAGCCGGACGCGATCCTGCTCGACCTCATGCTCCCCGACACCAACGGCTTCAAGGTCTGCGAGGACCTGCGCCGCTGGGACGCGTTCGTGCCGATCATCATGCTGACGGCCCGCGGCCAGGAGATCGACAAGATCCGCGGCCTCGACGCGGGCGCCGACGACTACGTGACCAAGCCGTTCAGCGTGGGCGAGCTCATCGCCCGGCTGCGCGCCCTCTTCCGCCGCGCCGCCCGGCCCGCCGAGGCGCCGGTCGAGGTGTTCACCATCGGCAACGTGCAGGTCAACATGACCGCCCACACGGTCTCGCGGGGCTCGCGGTCGGATCAGCTGTCGTTCTACGAGGTCGAGCTCCTGCGCCTCTTGCACGAGCGCCTGGGCCAGCCGGTCTCGCGCGAGGAGATCCTCCAGAAGATCTGGGGGATCGAGGCCGGGCCGTCGAACCGCACGGTCGACAACTTCATCGTCAAGCTGCGCAAGAAGATCGAGCGCTCGCCCGACAAGCCGGAGCACATCCTCACGGTGTACGGCTTCGGCTACAAGCTCGCGCCCTGACGGAGCGGCAGCACGTTGCGGAGGTCGCACGGCACCGTCACCGCGGCGTCGATGATGCGCTTCGGATCGAGATCCGAGAGCCGCGCGCCCTCGCGGAGCTGCCGCGCCTCGAGGCGCAGCCGGACGAGGCCCGGGCTGCCGGTGTCGCCAGCGTACCCGACCACGTCGCCCGCGTTGAGGCGCGCGCCCGCCACGACGCCGGGGCCGGGGCGGTCGAGGTGGCCGTGGAGCAGGACGTACCGGCGCACGCGATCCACGTCGCGCGCCTCGCGCACGTCGTGCGCCGTGGCGACCGTGATCCCGGACAGCTCGCCGACGAAGACGACCTCGGCCTTCCCCTCCTGCCCCTCGAGCCGCAGCGACACCACGCGCTCGCCCCGCGCCGCCGCGAGGTCGACCCCGCCGGCCCAGGACGGCGGCTCGGGTCGCGCGGCGCCGATGGCGGCGACGGGGCCCGCCGGAGGCGGCGCGCCCGGCTGCGCTGGAGCGCCCTCGACGAGGAGGAACCCGGGCGGCTGATCCGGCGCGCCGATCGGGAACGCGTACGCGGCGGCGCTCGCCGGACGTTCCGGGCGGCGGGGGATGTGCTCGTAGGCCTGCCCGCGCGCGCCCGCCCCGGCGGGACGCGCGCCGCCCGGGCCGGAGAGCGCCGCGGCGCCGCCCTCAGGGAGCGGCGCGCCCGGCGCCGGCAGCGGGACGCACGCGGCGCCCTCCGGCACGGTGCGGGGGCCGCAGAGCGCCGCCGCGCCCGCGGCGCCGCGCGCCGCGGCCGCCGGAGGGACGACCGCGGGCGGCGGCGGCGTGGGGTCGTCGAGGCCCCCGAGCGCAAGGACGAGGGCGGACGCCGCGGCGCCGCGCACGAGCGGGGAAGGGGAGACCGCCGCCCTCGTCGGGCGGGCTTGCGATGAGCCGGACGCGCGCATGCCATGAACGGTCTACCGCATCGCGCGCGGCTGGCGAGCGCGATGCGGTAGCGCCGGGCCGGCATGGCCGCGCCCGCCGTGGACGGGAATCCGCGGGGAACAGGCCCTTGCTGCCTGCCGGCTTGCGGAGGCGGCGCGCTGTTGATAGCTCCTCTTCGTGCAAAATCGCCAAGCTATCGAGACGACCCTGAACAAGCTGTTCGACGCGGAGCGCACGGCTCGCCGGCTCCACGACGATCTGGCGGCCATGCCCGGCGATGCGTTGCTGGACGTCCTCACGGACGCGATCGCGAGCGCGGCGCGCGAGACCGACGAGGACGAGGCGGCGCTCCGGCTGGTGCGCATCGCGTCGCTGCTCGGCGAGCACGAGGGCCCGCGCGCGCTCGACGCGCTCATCGACGTGCTCGCCTCGGAGCACCCGGAGGCGCGGCAGGCGGCGGGCGAGGAGATCGAGTCGCTCGCCTACGACCGCTTCAAGGAGGTCGCGCAGGCGATCGAGCGGGCGCTCAAGCGGCTGCCGGTCGGGTCGTCCGCGCTGCCGGAGCTGCCGTACCTCATCGCCGAGGTTCCGGAGCCGGGCGTGCCGAAGCTGCTCGGCCAGTTCCTCGGCCACAAGGATCCGGACGCGGTGGCGGCGGCGATCGAGACCCTGGTCGAGATCGGCGACCCGGCGCACGCGCCGCTGATCCAGCCGCTGATCGGCGACATGCGCACGGTCGAGCTGGCCGACGACGGCGGCGACGACGCGACGTCGGAGGTCACGATCGGTGAGCTCGCCGAAGAGGCGCTCGGCCTCCTCGCGCCCTACGACGAGGAGGAAGAGGACGGGGTCGCCTGATGATCGGCCCGCCGCTGAGCGCGGCGGACGCCGTGTTGTTCGAGCACGCGGTCGTCCCGCGCTACATCTCGTTCTTCGCCTCGCTGGCGGTGGACATGCTGCTGCCCTCCGAGGCGGCGCGCATCGCCCACCTCGGCTGTCGGAGCGGCTTCCCCGACGCGATCGTGGCCGACAAGCTGCCCGGCGCGACCCTCGTGGGGATCGACGGGTCCGCCGCCGCGCTCGATCTCGCGCGCGCCAAGGCGGCGCTGTTCTCCGGGATGAACGCGAGCTACGTGCTCGCCGACGCCCTGCCCACGCCGCTGCCGGACGCGAGCTTCACCCACGCGTTCACGCTGCACCCGGTCTGCCGCCCGAACGAGCGGGCGCAGCTCCTCGCCGAGCTGCGCCGGGTGCTGGTCCCCGGCGGCCAGGCGCTCATCGCGCTGCCGCTGCGCGGCTCGTTCCCGGAGGTGGCCGACATCGCGCGGGAGTGCGCGCTCAAGCAGGACCTGTCGGAGCTCGGCGCGGCGGTCGACGCCGCCTCCGCCAGCCGCCCGACGCTCGAGACCATCGCCGAGGAGATCGAGGACGCCGGGTTCGACGAGGTCGAGGTCGACGTCCAGCTCATCGCGGTGTCGTTCGACAGCGGGCGTGAGTTCCTCGAGGACCCCATCTCGCGGCTGATGGTGATCCCCGACGCGACGGCGATGCTCGACCTCGAGCCGCAGATCATCGACTCGATGCTCACGTACCTGCACCACGCGGTCTCGAAGTACTGGTCCGAGGGCGTCTTCGAGCTGACCGTGAACGTCGGGTGCGCGAGCGCCCGGCGGCCGCTCGGCTGACGACGGGGCCGGGGCGCCGGCGACGGGCGCGCGCGGAGGCGGCGCGGCCGGCGCTAGCGCTCGTGCCCGCCGCCGCGGAGGCCGAGCTCGTCGAGCCCGGCGAGCGCCGCGAGCGAGACCGGGTGGTACGGGGGCCGCGGCGTGATCGGCTTCTGGACGTCGCCCCCGCGCTCCTCGATGAGCCGCGCGCAGAGCGCGAGGCACCACTTGCCCTGGCACCAGCCGGTGCCGAAGCCCGTGTAGCGCTTGACGGACTCGATGTCCTTGTAGCCGCGCTCCATCGCGTCCTCGAGCTCGTGCAGGGTGACGTCCTCGCAGCGGCAGACGAGCGTCTTCATCGGAGCTAGTCGCCCTCGTACTCGCAGCGGGCGTCGCAGGTCTCGAAGACGGTGACCCGGTTCAAGGACGGCAGCGACGGCGCGAGGCGGTTCCAGATCCACCGGGCGAGCACCTCGCTCGTCGGGTTCTCCAGCCCCGGGACCTCGTTCAGGTAGTTGTGATCGAGCAGGTCGTGGAGGGGCGCCCAGGCTTCGTAGAGGTGGCTGTAATCGATGAACCACCCCGTCTCCTCGTTCACGGGGCCCCGGATCGCGACCTCGATCTTGAAGCTGTGACCGTGGAGGCGCGCGCACTTGTGCCCCTGCGGCACCTTGGGGAGGCGGTGGGCGGCCTCGAAGCGGAACTCATGCACGAGACGGACGTTCATTGGACGAGCGGTCATGGGGCGGGCGCCGTGAGGCGTCAACGCCCGGCGGCCCGCCGGAGGTGCGGCGGCCGAGGTACGGGGTTCCCTCGAGGGGCTCGAGCGGCTATACCCCGGCCATGCCGCAGAAGCCCGCAGTGAGAGCCAAGAAGAAGCGACGCGACACGAAGCGCCTGGCGAACTGGCGCGCCAAGAAGGAGCTGCAGAGCGCCCAGGGGACGCCGCCGGCCGACCCGGCCGCCGCCGCGCAGCCCAGCCGCTGAGCCGCGAGCACCGGCCCCGGCCGGTGCTCAGTTCGCTGGCTCGTCCTCTCCGTCGTCGTCCGGCGTCGGCCCGGGCAGCGGCGGCCCCTTGCGCCGCGCCGCGCGGACCGTCGCGACCTCGGCCCGGGACGGGTTGATCACCAGGAAGCCGTGGTCCGCGTCGAGGAGCGCGACGTCGCCCGGCGACGCCCACCGGAACGCGCCCGCCACATCCACGATCGACGGCACGCCGAGCAGCTGGAGGAGCACGTGCGAGCGCGGCCCGGACCGCTCGCTGAGCGCGACGCCGACGGGGTTGGCGCGGGCGGAGATCAGGAGATCGAACACGGTCAGCTGGTCGCCGACGAGGACCGCCTTCGACGGGAGCTCGGCCCGGGCGTCCGGGGTCGCCAGCATCAGGATCGCGTCGCAGAGGTCCTCGATGTCGCGGGCGCGGTCCTGCAAGAACGGGTCGCCGACGATCCCGTTGGCGGCCCGCGCCACCTCGCGGGCGACCGTCCCGAGCGCCTGCGCGACGGTGCGCCCGCCGGCCGCGAGCTCGAAGGCGCGCGCGCGCAGGCGGCCGTCGCCGATCATCAGGAGGTAGGTCGAGAGGAACGCCGCGTCCTGCGCGATCCCCCGCTCCGCCGCGCGGGCGTGGAGCTCGACGAGCGCCTTCTCGGCGATGTCGAAGGCGAGCCGCAGGAGCTTCGGATCGCCGCGGCCCCGCTGCGGGCCGAGCGACGAGCTGGCCGGCCGCCGCAGGGCCGCGAGGGCGCCGAGCGCGCGACCCGGGACCACGGGCAGCCCCGGCAGCGTGACCTTGCGCGTGCCCCCGCCGGTGCGCCGCCGCCGCTCGCGCAGCTCGTCGAGCACCTGCGCGTGGCGCGCGCCGGCCGCGATCGGCGCCGTCAGGGCCATGAGGAGCTCGACGTCCCGCGCCGTGAAGGCGCGATCCCCCGCCCGCTGCACGACCAGGGCGCCGAGCGGGCGGCCGCTGCCGAGGATCGGGGCCGCCAGGAAGACCGGGAACCGCTCCTCGCGGAGCTCCGGGAACGCGCGGTAGCGCTCGTGCTCCGTCGCCTGCACGACCGAGATCGGGCGCAAGCACTCGACCGCCATGCCCGTGATGCCCTGCCCGACCGAGAGCCGCACCGTGCCGCGCGCCTCGCGCGGGAAGCCGACGTTGCCGCGCAGCACGAGCTCGTCGCCGTCGCCCTCGAGGAGGTACAGCGACGCCACGTCGGCGCCGAGGATGGCGGCGATCCGCTGCGGCGCCTCGTCG
The DNA here is from genome assembly GCF_051521425.1 of Sorangium sp. So ce834. Classification (NCBI taxonomy): domain Bacteria; kingdom Pseudomonadati; phylum Myxococcota; order Polyangiales; family Polyangiaceae; genus Sorangium; species Sorangium sp. So ce834. Next base: position 12,232,830 of record NZ_CP150351.1, on the reverse strand, counting down.
AGGAGGAGCGACAGCGGCATCGGCTTCGCCACGAAGGCCAGGTACTCGATGACGAGATCCAGGCGCTCGTCGCGGCGCACGTGGATCCTGGCGGAGGTGACCGACGGCGGCGCGTCCTCGCCCTCGGGCACCGCCTCGCCGCCGGCCTGCGCAGCGCGGGCCGAGCTGCCGGCCGGATCGCTCGGCGCGGGGGAGCCCGCGCCCGCGTGGCGCTCGTCCGGCGGTCCACCGTCCACGAGCCCCTCCCGTGCGCCCTCCACGTCGAGCGGCGCCGCGGGCGGGCTCGCGATCGCCTCGAGCTCCGTGGGCGGGTGGGTCGCCTTCGGATCATCGGTGCGCGACGACATACGACGATCGCTATCACACACCGTCGCTCGAGCGCACCTCGCACGCGAGCGCGCCCGGATCGCGCCGCGGTCGAGGCCGCGTCTGCGGCGCGAGGCGCGCGCTGCCGGCGCGCCGTCCGCCCGCCGCCGCGCGGCCGGTCACGGAGATCAGCGCGCCCGCAGGTCCACCGGGCCATCCAGGGGCGGGCGCTGCATCCAGCCCAGCGCCGAGACCCGGGCGCGCGGGGCCGCGGCGGACACGGCGCGCGCGAGCTCGCCGCCGCCGCCGGCGCCGATCGCGGTGATCGCGCCGCGGATCGGCGCGAGCAGCGCCGGAGCCGCGCCGGCGCGGCTCGCCGCCACGTGGACGACGCGCGCCGCGGGCGGCAGCAGCAACGACCGCGGCGCCGGATCCACGCCGACCCCGTGCCCTTCGCCCTCCCAGAACGAGCCCACGGCCTCGAGGGTGGCCCGGTACATCGCCACCTCGGCGCGCGCGGCGCCGTCGAGCGGCCCGCGCGGGACGCGCGCGCCCGCGGCCGCGAGCGCCTCGTGCAGGGCGCGCGCGAGCGCCTCGGCGCGCTCGGCCGGGCCCTCCACCAGCACGAAGCGCGGCGACAGGCAGCCGCGCTGATCGAACGGCACGACGTCGTCCGCGATGTCGCGCGCCGCCTCGGCGAGGCGCGCGTCGGGGCCGACGACGGCGAGCCCGAGGCCGGCGCCGTGCCCGCGCACGAGCGCGCCGCGCCCGGCCTGGGCGCGCAGCGTCGCCACGGTCTGGTCCGAGCCGTAGACGTGCAGCTCGGCGCGCGGCGCGCTGTCGCCGGGCTCCTCGCCCGCCGCCTGCGCCCCGGCGTCCCCGAGCGCCACGTCCGCGACAAGGGCGATGGCGCCGCCGTCGCGCGCGAAGCCCTCGTCGGCCGAGAGCGCGCGCACGAGGAGCTCCGCGACGACGGGATCGCGGCGCGACGGGCGCACGAGGACCTCTGGCGCCGTCGCCGCCGCGACGGCGATGGCCCGCAGCGGCGCCGTGCAGACGTTCGCGGCGAGCACCACGTGGCAGCGGCGCGCGCGCCCCGCGGTCGCCACGAGCGCGTCGAGCTCGCCGCTGCTCGGCGCGACCTCGAGGTGGCGGCCGAGCGCGAGCTCCACGCCCTCGGGGGAGAGGCCGCTCGTGGCGGGCAGCCGCCGCCGCGCCTCCTGGCCGAGCGGGTCGCGCGCGTCCGCGATCCGCGCCGCCGCGGCGACCGCGCGCTCCACCCGGCGGCGCCGCGCCGCGCCGTCGTCCATCACGGGCCGCCGCCGAGCATCTGGTCGATCGCGATCGAGCAGCCGCGCGGCGGCGCCCCGGACGCGCGGCCCAAGAGCTCGACGCCCTCCTCGGTGACGCGCACGCGATCGGCCGTCTGGATGGCCACCGCCGAGTCGACGTTCGCGAGATCGACGATCCGCGCGAGCCCGATCTCGCCGGCGGGGAGCGGCGCGAGCGTCTCGGGGTCGACCGCGGTGACGCGCGTCCAGGGCGGCGCGAGGTAGATCCCCGGCGCGGGGCCCGGCCTGCCGGCGAGCGCCGCCGCGAGCGTGCCCTCGTAGAGCTGGCTCGAGAGCTCCGTCATGCCGTACTCGCCCACGACGTGCGAGAGGGGCACCCCGAGCGCTCGCGCGATCGACGCCCGCAGCTCCTCCGCGGGCACCTCGCGCGAGCGGCCCTTGTAGCCGCCGGTCTGCATCGCGCGGCTCCCTCCGGGCAGCAGCGCCGCGCCCTCGGGCAGCCCGGCCTCGAGCAGGTGGACGAACGCGAACGAGGTGCCGAGCACGATGGCCGGCTCGCCCGCGGCGCGCGCCTCGGCGCACGCGCGGGCGAACCCCGCGGCGTCGAGCTCGCCGCCGCGCACGTGCCAGCTCGCCGGCCCCGAGAGGCGCGCGGCGAAGCGATCGATCATGAACCCGAGCGACGAGTCCGGGACCTCGTCGAGCGGCGGCGCCAGGACGATCGCGCGCAGCCGCGCGCCGTCGGGCCACAGGAGGCGCGCGCCCCAGGCGACCGCGGCGAGCTCGTACGTCGCGGTGGTGCGGAACGGGTGCTCGCCGCGGGACGCCGCGCCGAGGGAGGTCCCGCTCGTGCGGAAGACGCGCTCGTTCGCCTCGGGCGGGTGGGCCGCGACGCGCGCGAACCGGAAGACGTCGCACGGCACCGCGGGGATCTGCGCCGCGCGCTGCATCGTGTCGACGTCCACGCCGCGCGCCTTGAAGAGGCGGGCGACCGGCGCGCACCGCGCGGCCTGGTGCCGGGCGAGGGCGATCGCGAGCGCGTCGAACGTGTCCGGGAGCGCGGCGTCCGCCGCGCCCTCGCCCTGCTGAAGCGAGGCCGCCGCCGCTCGGCCGGCGCCGGGCGACCCCGCGCTGTCCGGGAGGAGCGACGCCTCGATGAACGCCCGCGCGCGGCGGTGCAGCGCCTCGCTCTGATCGATCGATCCCACGCGACCGGGATAGCACGCGCCGCGCGCGCCTAGGACGAAAGCACGCGCGCCAGCGCGCCGGCCGCGGCCGACAGCAGCGCCTCGGGGATGGTGAGCGCCGGCGTCAGCGTCAGCGTCTCGCCGCGCACCCCGCCGGTGAGGACCAGGTAGCCCTCGGCCAGCATCCCGCGCATCGCCCGCAGCCCGAGCTCGGCGCTCTCGAGCTCCACGCCGACCATGAGCCCGGCGCCGCGCACGTCGACGACGCCCGCTCGGCCCCGCAGCGCCTCCCGGAGCGCCGCCTGGAAGCGCGCGCCCACGTCGCGCGAGCGCGCGGCCAGCTGGCCTGCGTCCAGGGCGTCGAGCGTCGCGAGCGCGGCGCTCGACGCGAGGGGCGAGCCGGAGTGCGTCGAGGTGTGGACCACCTCGGCCTCGCGCGCCCACGCGCGCATGATCGGCTCCGGCGCCACGCACGCGGAGATGGGGAGCCCGCCGCCGAGCCCCTTGCCGAAGCAGAGGATGTCCGCGGCCGCCCCGATCGCCCCGGTGCGCGTCATCGCCCCCGACCGACCGAGGCCGGTCCAGATCTCGTCCGCGATCACGAGCGCCCCGCGCCGGTGCGCCGCGTCGCAGACCGCGCCCAGGAACGCGTCGGGCGGGACGACGCAGCCGCCCCGCCCGAGGATCGGCTCGAGCAGGATCGCGCCGATCTCGCCGCCGCGCAGCGCCGCCTCGACCGCGTCGAGCGCGCGCGCCGCGCCCGCCTCGTCGCGTGGGTACGGCGCGAACGTCACGCGTGGGTTGAGCTGCTCCGCGAACGGCGACCGGTAGCTCTCGCGCAGCCCGCACGCCGCGAGCGGCGCGTACCCGAGGCCGTGGTACGCGCCCTCGAAGGCGACGAGCCCCGGCCGCCCGGTCGCGAGCGCCGCCGTCTTGATGGCCGCCGTGATCGCGTCGCTGCCGCTCTGGCCGAGCAGCGCCATCGGCGACGGCCCGGGGTGCAGCGCCGCGAGGCGCTCCAGGAGGGCGATCTTCACGTCGGCCGAGTACACGTCGCCGAGGGCGAGCGTCAGCCGCGACATCTGCTCCTCCGCCGCGCGCCGCACCGGCGCCGCCGCGTGGCCGAGCAGCAGCGCGCCGAAGCCCGCGCACAGGTCGACGTAGCGGTTGCCGTCGACGTCGCAGACGTTGGCGCCGCGCCCGTGCGACAGCACGATCGGGAGCATCTCGGCGCCGCTCTTCTGCGCCCGCGCCTCGCGGCGCCGGCCGAACGCCGGGCACTCGACGCGCTCGAGCCGCTCGAGGGCGCTCCGCGACCTTGGACCAGGCGGCGGCACCAGGATCTCGGGCAGCGCCTCGCCGCCGTCCGGGTCCAGCGCCGCCGGCAGCGGCAGCTCGCTGTTCGGCATCGTCGTTCCTCCGCCGGGATCTAGCGCGCCCGTGGCCCCGAGCTCAGGCGCAGACGCGGTTTCTCCCGCTGTTCTTCGCGTGGTAGAGGCGCTCGTCGGCGCGCTTGATGAGGTCGTTCGCGGTGCGATCGCCCTCCTGCAGCAGCGCCACGCCGACGCTGATCGTCACGCGGATGCTGTCGGCCTGGAAGACGAAGAGGTGCTCCGCGACCTTCTGCCGCAGCGTCTCGCCGAGCGCCGCGGCGCCCTCGATCGACGTCTCGGGCAGGATGATGGCGAACTCCTCGCCGCCGTACCGCGCAAAGACCTCATCGCGGCGGATGCGGCTCTGCACGATGCGCGCGACCTCCTTCAACACGAAATCGCCGGCCAGGTGGCCGTGGACGTCGTTGATGCGCTTGAAGTGGTCGATGTCGAACAGGAGGATCGCGAGGTCGCGCTCGTGGCGGCGGCCGCGGATGATCTCGCGCTCGAGCGCCTCGTAGAGGTAGCGCTTGTTGTGGATCTGCGTGAGACCATCGATGATGGTCATCCGGTAGATCTCTTCGTGGTATTGCGCCTCCACGTCGGCGCCGGACAGGAACTTGAAGATCGTCGGGCCGATCTTCACCCGGTCTCCGTTCTTCAGCACCACCTCGCGGGAGATCTGCTCATCGTTGCAGTACGTCCCGTTGGTGCTGCCATCGTCGACGACCATCCAGGCGCTCGGCCGCTGCTCGAAATGGGCGTGCCGCCGTGAAACGGAGTCGCCGTCGAGCACGATGTGGTTGTCCGCCCCCCGGCCGACCCGCGTCGGGTTGTGCTCCAGCACGAACCGCTTGCCGAGCAGCGTGGGCTCCTTCGTGTAGATCACGACCAGGCAGTCGGTCGTGTTCTTGCTGCCGCCGCCCGGTGGGGGCTGGACCACCTGCGTTACACGAGTCTTTTCGTCGAAGTCACTCACGCGCGCTCAGCCCAACCCGTCGTGCGACCTAGCCTCGACATCGTTCGAGCTCTTCCCGAGACGGAACCTACCCGGGCGCGGCTCTTCGGTCGCGATCCAACGGCTCGATATGCCCTAGCTCGCCCAGCGTCAAAGCGTACTGACATGCCCCGACTCCCGTCAAGACGGCCATCCGGGCGGAGCCGTCTTCGGTGATTCCTCCGCCTTCCCGACCCGACAGCGGCACACGTCGCCCGCCGCGCTCCGTCGTGCCCTTCCACGCTCTCGGCTTGTTCCTCGCACGCCGTCCGCCCCTCACCGTCGCTTGCTCTGCACCGCATCGCCTGTGCTCGCTGAAGCGCCTTGTGGGGCATTGTGCGCTTGTATCGCAGTGGATGCGCCGCCCCGTTCTCTCGTGCAGCTCGCGCTGCCGTCGATGCGGCTCTCTCTATGCGTTTCCCGGGCGCGCCGCCACCCGTCCGGCGAGCGGTCGAGCCGGCAGGGGAGAGAATGGTTCGCTGGAGCACGATGTGTTGGTTCGGCTGGCAAGCCCGCGTTCTGCGGGCATGAGGCTCTGTGAGTTCTGCCTCAAAACCAGGGCGCATCACAACGCTGAACTGAGCGGAACGAGCAGAGCTGAGCGGAACTGAACGGAGCCGAACGGAACCGAACGGAACCGAGCGGAACCGAACGGAACCGAACGCCGCGCGCGCCGCGGCCGCGCAGCCCGCGGCCGCCTTCCGAGCAGCGCCGGTTGGTTGACTTGGCACACGGGGTGCGTAGAGTAGACCTGCGTCGCGGCGGAGACCTTCCCCCCCCAGGTCCGCCGCGGCGTTTTTCATTTCAGGCTGCTCCGTGGCCATCTCCACCCCTGGCGCGGTCGCGTATTTCCTCCTGGGATGATTCCCGGAGCAGCGCGTTCCTCGCCAAGCAGCCATGCTCCGTCGCTGCTGGAACCGTTTGCCTCGAAAGGCATCAACAGGCCCAACCGGAGCAGGTGCCGAGAAACCGACCTCGGCTGCAAGGAGGGTATTGACGACCCGAGCCCTGCTGGGCGGGTGGAGGCCGGCGCGGGAGCCCGGCCGCCGTCGTTCACGACCGGAGCGTCGCGCGCAGCTCGCCGCCGTCGAATACCCAGAGCTCGCCCGGCCGCCCCTGGGTCCAGGTCTCGTTGACGGTGAGCGGGGTCGTCGCGACCACGGCGACGCGATCCTTCGGGGTCGTGACGGCGGAGAAGTCGACGCGGACGTCGTCGTCCGCGAGCGTCGCGACGCCGAACGGGGCTTTGCGCACGATGTAGCAGAGCCGGGTCCCGCAACGGGCGAAGAGGTGGCGCCCGTCGCCGAGCAGGAAGTTGAACGTGCCGTCCCGGCCGAGCTCGCCGCCGAGCGCCGCGACCGCCGCCCACAGCTCGCTGGGCCGGCGCGGGTAGCTGGGGAACGCGCTGCGGAGCCCCTCCAGGAGGTAGCAGAACGCGTGCTCGCTGTCGGTCGTGCCGATGGGGTTGAAGCGGCCCAGCGCGCGGCGCCGGACGCGGCGCAGCGTGCCGTTGTGCGCGAAGACCCAGTGGCGTCCCCAGAGCTCGCGCACGAATGGGTGCGTGTTGGCGAGCAGGACGTCGCCGCGGGTGCGGCGCCGGATGTGGCCGATCGCGAGCAGCGTCTTGATCGGGGTCTCGCCGAGGAACCGCGCCAGCGGGCTATCGCACGCGGGGCTCGGGTCGAGGAAGACGCGCGCGGCGCGCCCCTCGAAGAACGCGAGGCCCCACCCGTCGGCGTGCGGTCCGGTGCGGCCGCCCCGGTGCCGGAGGCCGTTGAACGAAAAGACGATGTCGGTGGGGACGTTGCACTCCATCCCGAGGAGCTCGCACATGCTCGCGGCGGCACCATATCACCCCGGGAGGGGCGAGGCGCAGCGTCAACGATCGGGCTCGCCCTGCAGCGACGCGCGCGGGATGGAGTGGACGAGATCGATCACCGCCTTGACCGTGTCGACCGGCGTCTCCGGGATGATGCCGTGGCCGAGGTTGAAGATGTGCCCCGCGCGCCCGCCGGCCTCGGCGAGCACCGCCCGCGCGCGGCGCTCGGCGACGGCGCGGGGCGCGCAGAGCAGCAGCGGATCGAGGTTGCCCTGCACGGCGCGGTCGTAGCCGATGCGCTGCCACGCCTTGTCGAGCGGCGTGCGCCAGTCGACGCCGATCACCGTGCCGCCGGCGTCGCGCTGCGCCTCGAGGAGCGCCCCGGTGTTCGTGCCGAAGTGGATGACCGGGACGCCGGTCGCCTCGAGGTCGCGGAGGATGTGGCGCACGTGCGGCTGCACGTGCTCGCGGTAGTCGTCGATCGACAGCGAGCCGACCCACGAGTCGAACAGCTGCACGGCCTGCGCGCCGGCGGCGACCTGCGCGCGCAGCAGGCGGCGGACGACCTCGGAGATCTTGCCCATGAGCGCCGACCACGCCTCGGGATCGCTCCACATCAGCTGCTTCGTGAGCCGGTAGTCGCTCGATTTGCCCCCCTCGACGAGGTAGCTCGCCATGGTGAACGGCGCGCCGGCGAAGCCGATGAGCGGCGTCTTGCCGTCCAGCTCCTTGCGGATGAGGCGCACGGCCTCGAGCACGTAACCGAGGCCCTCTTCGGGCTCGAACACGCGGAGCCGCTCGATGCCGGCCCGGTCGCGCACCGGCTCGTGGATGACCGGGCCCTCGCCCTTCGCGAACTCGAACGGCGCGCCCATCGGCTCGAGCGGCAAGAGGATGTCGGCGAAGAGGATCGCCGCGTCCATCCCGAGCCGCAGCGGCTGGAGGGTCACCTCGAGCGCGAGCTCGGGCGTCTTGCAGATCTCGAGCAGCGTGTATTTCTTCCTGAGCTCCCGGTACTCGGCCATGTACCGGCCCGCCTGGCGCATGAACCATACGGGCGTCACATCGGTCGGCTCACGCCGGCAGGCGCGCAGGAAGCGGTCGTGCATGGATGGAAAACTCCAGGATGGGCCCGAGGAGGCGCCCTCGGGGCGATCCTTCATGTCCGTTCAGCCATCCCCCGGCAATGGGTTTTTGGGAGCGCCGCGCCGTGGTTTTCCGGGAACGCCCGACCATGGATTTCTGGAAGCGCGGCGGCCGACCTCCGGGCGAGCGGGCTGAGGGGGGACCCAAGCGCTGCGTCGTCCGCCGTGTAGACTACGAATCTATGGCGCGTCCTTCCAGACCTCCCGGCTTTGACATGACGTACAGGCCCGAGAAGCGCATCGCGTTCGGGCCGCCGTTGAAGGAGCGCATCCCGGCGCTGCTTTACCTCGCCTTCGCCCTCACCGTCTCGGCGGTGATCTTCTATGGCCAGAACGCCCCTTCGAGCTCCCGGATCTTCCAGTACGTCGTGGAGGGGGATCGCCACCGGCTCGTCCCGTCGAGCGTGTGCGCCATCATCCTGTGCGTGAGCGCGCTCGCGATGGTGCTGCGGGAGCAGATGCGCGGCGTGATCGTGCACCCGGACGGGATCGAGCTGCGCGAGCTGCTCGGGTTCGGGCTGCCGCGCGTGCGGCGCTTCGCCTGGTCGCAGATCGATCGCATGTCGGTGCCCTCGGCGCAGGCGGGCGCCGGCGGCGCGGTCAAGGAAGGCAAGCCGTCGAGCAACATCCGGCTGGATCTCTGGGACGGGTCCCGCACCTGGCTGCCGGACGTGGGCGACAAGATCGCGCTGTCCGTGATGCTGGAGCGGGTCGCCCTGGCGCGGGCGATCCCGATCGAGGGGGGCACCGGGCTGATGGACGACCTCGGCAACCCCCTCCAGGACGACGGCTGACGAACGGCCGACGGCTGACCGGGGCCTAGGCCGCGCTCGCGCCGGCCTTCCGCTGGGCGAACTCGTCGCGTACGCCCTTGCGCAGCTCGGGATCGAGCAGGAGATCCGCGCACGTCATCGCCATCGCCTTGGCGGCGATCAGCATCGAGTCCTGGCCGGCGGGGCTCGCGGCCTTGGCGGCGAACGCGTGCTGGTGGCAGGTCGTCTCGCCCTTGCCGCAGATCGCGATCCAGGGGTGGATGGCGGGGAGCGCGTGGGACACGTCGCCCATGTCGGTCGAGCCGGTGCCGACGGCGGGGTCCATCTCGACCGGCGAGCGGCCGAGGGCGCGCAGGTGCTCGCCGAAGCGGCGCGCCATCTTCCGGTTGTTGACCATGTTCTTGTAGCCGCCCTGGTCGACCAGCGTGAGCTCCACGCCGCTCGCCATGGCCGCGCCGCGGGCGCAGCGCTCGACGATCGCCCGCACGCGGGCGAGCTCCTCGGTGTCGAGGGCGCGGACCGAGAACTCGGCCACCGCGAGCTCCGGGATGATGTTGACCGCCTGGCCGCCGTTCTTGATGAACCCGTGCACCCGGACGCCGTCGCGGAAGTGGACGCGCTGGCCGTCGATCAGCCGGAAGGTGTCGAGGCAGGCCGTGAGCGCGCTGTTGCCGTCCCACGGCGCGAGCGCGGCGTGCGACGGCTTGCCGTGGAACTGGAGCTCGAGCCAGGTGCTGGCCAGCGTGTCGTGGGCGAGCAGGTCGCGGTCGAACGGGTGGAACATCATCGCGGCGTCGACGCCCTCGAAGGCGCCGGCCTCGAGCAGCCGGATCTTGCCGCCGCCCCCCTCCTCGGCGGGCGTCCCGACCAGATCGATGGTGCCGGCCACGGCGTCCTTCTGCCGGGCCAGGGCGAGGAAGGCGCCGAGCGCGCCCGCCGCGATCAGGTTGTGCCCACAGGCGTGGCCGATCTCCGGGAGGGCGTCGTACTCGGCGAGGATGGCGAGGTGGGGGCCCTGGCCCTGCCCGATGCGCGCGCGCAGCGAGGTGGGCATGCCGGCGAGCCCGCGCTCGACCTGGATGCCCTTCTTCTCGACGGCCTCGGCGATCCACGCCGCGGCCTTGTGCTCCTGGAACCGGAGCTCAGGGTTCGCGTGGATGCGCGCGGCGATCTCGCGGAGCTCCGGGGAGAGGTCGTCGATGTCGCGCTGGAGGCGGCTCGGGTCGAGGCTCATGGCCGGGCGATACTACCCTGGATCCGCGCGGCTCGCCTGGGCCATGGTGGCGCCGGCGGAGCTCTACCGCCGGCGTCCGGCCGCGACGGCGCGGCGGGGCCGCGCGGCCCGCGCGTCTTCCACGGAGTCAGGATCCTCGAATGCAAAGGCTGCGCTGCTCTTCGCTCCTCCTCGGTCTCGCGGCGCTGCTCGCGCCGCCCGCGCTCGCCGGGTGCGACGCCCCGCGCGTGGGCAAGGAGGCCCCGCCCGCCGCCTCGAGCGCGGCGCCCGCGCCGGACCCGAGCGCGGCGGCGCAGGCAGGGCCCGCCCGCGTCGCGGTCGAGGCGAGGGCGATGGGGACGAACCTGCTCCTCGCCGCCTACGCGAGCGCGGCGATGGATGAGGCGGCGATCCGGGCCAGGCTGGAGAAGGCGATCGCCGAGATCCGCAGGCTCGAGGGGCTGATGACGACGTGGCGGCCGGACAGCGAGCTGTCGCGGGTCAACGCGGCGGCCGGGAAGAGCGCCGCCCCGGTGAGCCCGGAGTCGCTCGACGTGATCGAGAAGAGCCTCTGGATCAGCGAGCGCTCCGGCGGGGTCTTCGACGTCACCTTCGAGGCGATGCACGGGCTCTGGAAGTTCGACGAGGACATCGACGACAACGTGCCGCGGAGGGACGACGTCGAGCGGGCGCGGGCGCTCATCGATTACAAGCAGATCCGGATCGATCGCGCGCAGCGCACGGTGATGCTCGCGAAGCCGGGGATGCGGATGAGCCTCGGGGGGATCGCGAAGGGATACGCCGTCGACGCCGCGGCGCGGGTGCTGCGCGGGGAGGGGCTGACGTCGTTCTTCGTGCAGGCCGGCGGCGACCTGTACATCGCCGGGAAGAAGCCGGACGGCTCGCGGTGGAGGGCGGGCGTGCGGGACCCGCGCGGCAAGGGACCGAACGACTACTTCGCGATGATCGAGGTCGAGGACCGCGCGTTCTCGACGGCGGGCGACTACGAGCGGAGCTTCATCAAGGAGGGCAGGCGCTATCACCACATCATCGATCCGCGGACCGGCTTCCCGGCGACCGAGAGCCGGAGCGTGACCATCTGGGCGAGGGACGCGCTGACCGCCGACGCCGTCGATGATGCGGTGTTCATCCTGGGAGCCGAGAAGGGGCTCGAGCTCGTCGAGGCGATCGAGGACTGCGGGGCGGTGATCGTCGACCGCAACAACAAGGTATGGGTGTCGAAGCGGCTGGAAGGGAAGGTCGAGGTGCTCCGCCCGCCGACGGACGGGCTGTAGGGCGGGGCGCTGCCGGCGCTGGAAAGCGTCAGCCCTCGAAGAGCTCGTCCAGCGTCGTGGCCGTCAGGATCCGCTCGGCCCAACCCGCGAGCCGCTCCCCGGACGCAGCGAGGACCTGCTCCCGCCTCCCCTCGGGCACGTCCCCGAACCGCGCCCGGAGCTGACGCAGCAGCACGGCGCGCTGGCCCTCGTCGAGCCCCGCGCGCCGCCCCTCGTCGAGCCCCGCGCGCCGCCCCTCGTCGAGCGCCGCCTGGCGCTCGCGCGCCTTGATGGCCTCGATCTCCGGGTTGCCCTTGCGCTCCAGCGCGCGGACGACCTCGCGCTCGGCCGCCGCGCCGTCGAGCAACGCGCGGACGGGGACCGGACGGACCAGGGACGGATCCTCGATCATCGCGTCGGGCGCGAGCGGCACGAACCGCCCCTCGGTCGCCGACCACTCGGCGACCCCGTCGCGCTTCACGAAGATGGCGAAGACGCGGCGCACGCCCCGGGCGACGAGATCTTCGGCCTTCTCGCGCACGTCGTGCATCGATTGCTCGTTGACGATCTCGAACGAGAGCTCCTCGAGGTACCGGCGCCCCGTCGCCGGATCGATCCCCGCCTTGCGGATGGAGAGATCGGTGGCGAAATCCGAGCCCTCGGCGACGCGGGTGATGAGATCGGCCGCGCCGATGTAGCCGGGCTGGAGGTGCGGCGCGATCAGGAAATCGAGCCGCACCTGCTGCTCGGCGTGCGGCTCCAGCGCCGGCGCCGCGACGACCTTGCGCCCGCGGATCAGCTCGTCGCGCGTCACCTCCGGCGCCACGAGGTGCTCGTCCACGGCCGGGAAACGCGCCTGCCGCGGCTCTGCGGGCGGGAGCCTGGCCGCCGCGCCGCCTCGGGCGGCCGGGGCGAGCAGGAGCGCGGCGCCGGTCGGCTTCGGATCCATGGAGGCAAGGCTAGCACGACGGCGGTCGCGCGCGCCTCGCCGCCGAGCCAGCGCGCCGCGGAGGCGGCCCGAGGCGCGCGCCGTCACCGCCCCCGGTACACCGGCTTCCGCTTCTCGGCGAACGCGCGCAGCGCCTCGAGCCGATCCTCGCTGCGCAGCGTCTCGTCGTAGTGCACCCGCTCGATCTCGAGCCCGAGATCCAGCGGCACGTCGTAGCCGTCCTCGATCGCCCGGAGCGCCGCCGCCTGCGCGATGGGCGCGCCGCTCGCGATCGGCTCGATCCACGCGATCGCGTCGTCGACCACCGGCGTCCCCTCGGGCGACACCCGGTTCACGAGCCCCCAGGCGAGCGCCTCGGCCGCGGCGAGCCTCCGGCCGAGCAGGATCATCTCCTTCGCCCGCGCCTCGCCGACGACCCGCGGCAGCCGCTGCGTGCCGCCCGCGCCCGGGATGATGCCGAGCGACGTCTCCGGCAGCGCGAGCTCGGCGTGCGGCGCCGCCACCCGGAGATCGCAGATCAGCGCGAGCTCCAGCCCGCCGCCGAACGCGACCCCGTTGATCGCGGCGATCACCGGCTTCGGGCTCCGCGCGAGCACCCCGAGCTCCGTCCGGTACAGCCCCACCTGCCGGCGGACGTCGTCCGGGCTCATGCCCTGCCGCTCCTTGAGATCGGCGCCGGCGCAGAACGCCTTCTCCCCGGCGCCGGTGATCACGATCGCCCGAACCTCCGGGTCGTCCACGAGCTCGCGCCCGAGCCGCCCGAAGGCGAGCAACGCGTCGCGGGAGAGCGCGTTGCGGCGATCCGCCCGATCGATGGTGAGCACCGCGACCGCGCCGCGCCGGTCGAGCTTCACGGGAGAGGCGTCCGACATGGAGCCTCCCTAGCCGACCAAAGCGGCGCGGCAAAGGGGCTCGCTCACTTCGCGTCGGCCGCCTTCTTGGCCTTGTTCCCCGCCGCCTCGAGCTTGCCGAGGCGCGCCCGGATCTCCGCGTTGTCGCGCCGCAGCGCCTCGAGCTCGTCCCGCAGCCGGTCCAGCTCGCGCTTGCCCGCCCCGCCGAGATCGCGGAGCACCTCGCGGATCCGACGCCGCACCCGGCCGTCGAGATCGCGGTCGAGCTGCCGCTGGAGTGCGCCGCGCGACCGGCCGTCGCCGAGATCGCCCAGCGCGCGCGCGACGTCGACCCGGAGGTACGGATCCGGCTGATCGAGGAGCTCCTCGAGGAGCTCGCGCGTCCGCCGATCGCTCGAGAGCTTCGGCAGCGCCAGGATCGCCGCCCGGCGCCCCCGCGTCGGGACGCCGTAGCGCGTCCGGGCCGTCAGGTGCGGCACGGCGCGCTCGTCGCGCAGGTTGGCCAGCCCGTCGATCACGCCGCAGCGGAGGACCTCGCCCCACGAGGGGCGGTCGAGCAGGTCGATCAGCGTCTCGAACCCCGAGCTCTGCCGCGTGGCCCCGAGCGCCCGCGCCGCCTCGGCCTGGACCAGGTAGCTCGCGTCGCGCAGGGCGAGCCTGCCGAGGAGCTCCGCCGCCTTGGCCGACCGGAAGTTGCCGAGCGCGCTCGCGACCGCCCGCCGCACCTTCGGGTGCTCCACGCCCGCGCTCGCCTCGAGCAGCGCGAACGCCGCGCTCGACTGGAGCGCGCCGAGCGCGCCCGCGGCGGCGGCGCGCACCCCCCAGAACTCGTTCGCGTCGGCGAGCGACTGCCCGAGCGCCCGCGCCGTCGGCGGGTCGTCGCGCCGCGAGAGCGGCTTCGCGGCGAGCATGCGGCCGCGCGCCGTCGGCGCGTGGGCGAGCTGCGCCCGCAGCAGATCGGCCGGCGCGTCGACCTTGACCTCGCCCAGGATCCGGAGGTCCGGATCCACCACCACGAAGCGAGGGCGCCGCGGGAGCGGGATGACGAAGGTGTGCGCCTGCTGGTCCACGCGCCGCACCTCGCGGCGCACGCTCGAGCCCTTGCCGTCCGCGAAGCCGAAATCGAGCACCAGGTCGAAAGCGAACGCCGGCGGCGTCGCGGCGTCCGGCTGGAGCGCGTGCTCCCGGCTGGGGTGCTGCCCGGCCGCCTGCGTCTGCTTCACGGTCACGGTGCACTCGTCGCCCTCGAGCTCGATCTTCACGTCGAGCTCGGGGTGCCCGGCGCGGAACACCCACTGCTCGAAGAAGCGCTCCAGCGACTTGCCGCTCACCTCCTCGAGCGCGCGGGCGAGGTCCCGCGTCTCCACGACCCCGCGCGCGTGGCGCGTCAGGTAGGCGCTCACCCCGCGCCAGAACAGCGCGTCCCCGAGCTCGCGGCGGAGCAGGTGCAGCACGAGCCCGCCCTTCTCGTAGAGGTGCCGATCGAAGACGTCGAGCGGCGCGTCGTAGTCCTGACAGACGATCGGCCGCCGGTAGCGCCCCCGCGCCTCGCCCAGGTACGCGTCGAGATCGGCCTTCAGGCCGTGATCGTACTCGTCGGCGCCGAGGTGGTGCTCCCGGTAGACGTGCTCCATGAAGGTCGCGAACCCCTCGTTGAGCCAGCCGTGCGACCAGTCGCGGCACGTCACGAGATCGCCGAACCACTGGTGCGCGAGCTCGTGGGCGATGAGATCGTCCGACGAGATGTCGAGCGCCGCCCGATCGTCGAGCAGGATGTGCTCGTACATCGTGGTGGCGGTCGTGTTCTCCATCCCTCCGAAGATGAAATCGCTCACCACCACCTGGGCGTAGCGGCGGAAAGGATACTTGACGCCGAGCTTCTCGCTGAAGTGACGGATCATGTCCGGCGTGCGCGCGAACGTGCGGCGGCCGTCCTCCTCCCGCCCCTTCGGCACGAAGTACGCGAGCGGGATGTCGAGCGCCGCGTCGTCGATGCGGGCGAACTCGCCCGCGACCAGCGTGAACAGGTAGCTCGGGTGGGGCTCGTCCAGCCGGTAGTGGAAGACGCCCGCCTTCTGCGACTTCGCGTCGCTCTCGAGCTCGCCGTTCGACAGGCAGTACCAGCCCGGCGGCACCTCCGCCCGGAGCTCGGTCGTCTGCTTGACGTGGGGCTTGTCGATACAGGGGAAGACGTGGCGCGCGTCCTCGTCCTGGCACTGCGTCCAGACCTGGCGCGGGCGGTCGGGGACGTGCTCGTCCGGCTGGAGGAAGTAGATCCCCCGCCGCGGCGTGGCCCGGTACCGGACCAGGATCGACGCCTCGGCCTCGTCGAGCGGCACGGCCACGCGGAGCGTCTCGCCGTCGTACGTGTGCTCGGCCGGCTGGAACGCGCCGCTCGCCGCCTTGCCCGCGCCGCGCCGGGGCTTCGCGGCGCGCCCCGCGCCGGCGCTGATCTCGACCGACTCCAGATCGAAGCCGACGGCGTCGAGCGCGATCTCGCGCGCCGCCGGATCGACGCGGACCACGTCGAGCCGCGCGGCGCCGCGGATCGAGCGCTCCGCGACGTCGAGCGCGAGATCGAGGGCGATGTGCCGGACCGTGAACGGGCGCGAGCGCTCGTAGACGCGCTTCGTCCCGGCGAGCGCGAAGGGACGGGAGGCGAGCGCGAACTCGGACGACGAGAGCACGGAACCGCAGGCGCAGCGCGAATGAAGCCGGTACTCTAGGGGCATCTCGGCCGAGTTTCCCCGCGCCGCGCCCGGCGCTGCAAGCAAGAACGCATGCGCTCGGGCGGGCGGCCGGGCAGCTCAGCTCGCCTTGAGGCCGTCGAGCACCTCGAGCGCGAGCTCGTACCTGCCGAGCGGCGGCATCAGGTAGGCGCCCTGCACCCGGTCGCGCACCGAGAAGAGCATCTCGCGGGCGATCTTCACCCCCTCCTTACGGGCCTCCGGGCCGGCCGGCACCTTGCGCATGCGCTCGCGGATCTCCTCCGGGATCTGCATGCCAGGGACCTCGTTGTGGAGGAACTCGGCGTTCTTGTAGCTGACGAGCGGGAGCACGCCGACGAGCACCGGCATGCCCAGGTGCTCGATGCGCCGCAGCACCTTCTCGAGGAGATCCTGGTGGAAGACCGGCTGCGTCATGATGATGTCGGCCCCCGCGGCGCGCTTGCGCTCCAGGCGCGCGAGCTCCTTGTCGAGGTCCGGGGCGCCGGGCTCGAGCCCGGTGGCGAGCAGGAACGACGTCTTGCCGCCCGGGATCGGCTTGCCGGCCGGGTCGAGGCCGCGGTTCATCGTGCTCGCCATGTGGAGCAGCCCGATCGAGTCGAGGTCGTAGACCGCCGTCGCCTCCGGGTAGTCGCCGACCTTCGGCGGATCGCCCGTGATGATGACGAGGTTCTTGATGCCGATCGCGTGGGCGCCGAGCAGGTGCGCCATCTGGCCGATGAGGTTCCGGTCGCGGCCGCAGACGTGCAGGATCGGCTCGATGCCGTAGCGCTGGACCAGGAGCGAGCAGAAGGCGAGGTTCGTCATCCGCGCGGTGGCGCGCGGGCCGTCGGCGACGTTCACGACGTCGACGCCGTTGTCGATGAGCATCTTCGCCGCGCTGAGCGCGCTCTCGGGGCTGAGGCCCGGCGCCGGGTTCACCTCGACCGAGACCACGAACTTGCCCGCCGCGATCTTCGCCGCGAGGGGGCTCCGCTCGCCGAGCGGCGTGGGCTCGCTCCCCGTGGGCGCGTCCATCGTGACGTGCGGGCGCGAGGTGACCTCGGGCACGGCGCTGCCGCGGAGCATGCGGGCCGACTTGGCCATCCACTTGACGTGCTCCGGCGTGGTGCCGCAGCAGCCGCCGATCATCGTCGCGCCCGCCTGGATCATGCGGCGGGCGAAAACGTCGAAGTACTCGGGCGTCGCCATGTAGAGCAGGCGGCCGTCGACCGTGCGGGGCAGGCCCGCGTTCGGCTGCACGCAGAGCGGGAGCCCCGCGGTCGCCATCCGCTCCGCCATGGCGAGCGACAGCTGCGGGCCGTCGCCGCAGTTGACGCCGAGCAGGTCGACGCCCAAGTCCCGCAGCGTCCGGGCGACGCGCTCCGGCTCGCTGCCGTCGGCCACGACGCCGCTCGTGTCGAACGTCATCGACGCGAGCACCGGGAGCCCCGGCGCGGCCTGCCGCGCCGCCTCGATGGCGAGCTTGATCTCGTCGAGGTGGCGAAATGTCTCGAGGACCAGGAGGTCCGCGCCCCCCTCGGCGAGCGCGCCCGCCTGCTCGGCGAAGGTGGCGGCCGCCGCGGCGAGGTCGTCGCGCTTGGCCACGCCGGGCACGAGCCCGGTCGGGCCGATCGAGCCGGCCACGTACGCGTCGCCGCCCGCGATCTCGCGCGCGATGCGCGCGCCCGCGAGGTTGAAGTTGCGCACCTCGTTGACGAGCCCGTACCGCTCGAGGCGGAACCTGTTCGCGCCGAAGGTGTTCGTCTCGATGACGTTCGCGCCCGCGGCGACGTAGTCGGCGTGGACCCGCTTCACGAGGTCGGGGCGCGTGACGTTGAGCTGCTCGAAGTTCTGCGTGACGAACACCCCGCGCTCGTAGAGCAGCGAGCCCATCGCGCCGTCGAACACGAGGATCGAGCGCCGGATCGCGTCGAGGAACGGGGCCTCTGGTCTCGTGCGGGACATGGGGCGCATCGTAGGGGCGCTCCGGCTTCTCAGGAAGGGGGGGCGCGACGCGGTTGACGTCGCGGTCAGGATCTCGGTAGGCAGATCGCGAGATGAGCACGCCCCGATGGCTTCGCGCATTCGCCCTGGCGGTCTCCGCCGCTGCTCCGCTCCTCGCCGCCTCCGCGCCGGCGCACGCCTGGGATCCGGTGGTGCACCGCTCGGACGCGGGCGTGGACCTCTACCTCTGGAGCGCCCGCGACTACGGCGCGTCGACCGCCGTCGTCCCCTTCCTCCAGTTCGAGCCGACGCCCGATCTGTTCATCAACCTGAAGTTCCCGCTGGCGCTCTCCCTGAACGGCCCGGGGGACCTCGAGGACCCGCGCGATCAGTCGCGCGCGGGGCTCGGCAACCCGACGTTCACGCTCTACTACGCGGACATGGACCGCAAGCTCACGTGGTACGCGGGCGGCCGCGCCGGTCTACCGCTCGGCGTGGTCGACGACTACGACTGGCGCTGGGCCACGGGCTACGCGTCGGCGGCGATGGCCTATTACGATCTGCACCTCTGGGCGGCCGACGTGCTCCCGATCGGCGGGCTCGGCGGGATCGAGTACCGCTTCGGGCGCTCCTTCGTGCTCAGGGCGGGCGGCGACCTCACGTTCTTCGTCCCGCTGCAGGATCGCGGTCGACGCGGGTTCATCGACGATTCGGAGGATGTCGACGTGGTGTTCCAGGCGAAGGTCGAGCCGGAGTTCCAGAGCCGCGCTGGCTTCGGCGGCGGCGTGGCGCTCCAGACCGTGTGGGTGCCGTCGTCGATCTACAACGACCGGGGGCAGGTCTCGCTGCTGCCGTATTTTGTGTACGACAGCCAGAAGACCTTCTTCATGAGGGCCGGCGCGCTCCTCGCGCTGGACGAGCCGCTCGGGCCGGCGTTCGACCGGCGGCGGGTGGCGTCGCTGTACCTGCAGTTCGGGGGGCATCTCGACTAGCGCGCCGGGCGGCTCGACAGAGCGAGAGATGAACTCGAGGGGCACAGGTGCCGCGTCGCGTGGGACGGCGCCGCCGGCGCGCTCGCCCGGGCCCCTGGCGCTCATGGAGGCTCGAACATGACCCGTCGCCGCGCCATCGCCTGGGGCGCCGCCGCCGTCGCTCTCCTGGCGGTCGTCCTCCTCTGGAGCAAGCTCCACCGGTTTCCGCCGGACACGACGCCCGAGGGCGCCTATCTCCGCATCGCGTACAACATCGGCGCGAGCGATACGCGCGCGTGCTTCCCGTACCTCGAGGACCGGGCGCAGCACGCGGCCTACACGATCCGGGACTACCGGCGGAAGGCGTTCGAGCGGATCGAGGCGAGCTACCCGGAGCCGGAGCGCGCGCGCCTGCTCGAGCAGTACCGCGCGCACGCGATGGCCGACGACGGGGCGGACGTGTGGGTCGACATCGCCGCGAAGCAGGGGTTCGTCGCGCGCCTCCGGCGCGACCTGTCCGGCATCGCGAAGGTGGAGGTGACGGGCGAGCGGGCCACGGTCGAGACGGCGCGCGGCACGCGGTACCCGTTCCGGCGGCGGGATAACGGCATCTGGGGGCTCACGCTCTTCACGGCCGACCTCGTGGCCGAGGCCGAGCGGGCCGCGCGGGACTGGGACGTCGTGGAGAAGGCGGCGCTCGACTACGAGCGGGCGCGGTGAGCTGGGCGCCGCCGCGCCGCGATGCTCGAGGGCGAGCCGTCGGCGGCGGCAGGAGGGGGACCTCGTGGAGCTGAGCCGCGCGGACGCTTCCGCGATCGATCCAGAGGCGAGAGACGCAGCGCTGCGCGAGCTCGGCGTCGAGCGAGGCGCCTGGATCGCGAGCGGGACCGAGGCAGAGGTCTACGGTTTGACGGACGAGCGCGTCCTCAAGCTGTATCCGGATCCCGGCCGGGCCTGCGCGCTCGAGGTGCTGAGGAGGTTCTACGATTCGCTGCGCGGCGAGGGGCTGCCGTTCGCGCTCCCCCGGATCTACGACATCACGCCCGTCCGAGGGCTCCTGGCCGTGACGGAGCGCCGGATCGAGGGGAAGCCGCTCTCCGAGCTGCTCCCTGCGCTCGATGCCGGGGACGCGCTCAGGGCGCGCGAGCGGTATATCGATGCGGTCGTGGCGCTGGCCGAGCTCGAGGCACCTCACGGCGTGTCGCGATACCTCCTGCTCGACGACTCCGGGACGAGCAGCGTGCGGGCGCAGGGTTGGTATGAGTTCGTCTACCGCCTCGCCGAGGTCAAGATCGAGCGACACCGCGCGTCGCTGGAGGCGGACGTGGTCGATCTCTCCGCGAAGCAGACCCGGCTCCGCGAGCTCTATCTCGGTCAGAGATACGACGGTCCGCTGCGCGTCGTGCACGGGGACTTCTTCCCGGGAAATGTGCTGATGCGCGACGCCGAGAGGGTGGCCGGCGTCATCGACTTCGGGAGCTTCACCATGTTCGGCGACCCCTTGGTCGATGTCTCCCTCGCGTGCATGTTCTTCGACATGTATGGGCCCGAGAGATCCTCGGTCCGTGACGAGCTGATCGCCGTCGCGTTGCGCAGGGTGGGCGCGGATGCAGAGGGAAAGTTCTATCGATACGCGATGGCCTATGCGCTCATGTCGTGTGACCTGTACGCCGGCGCGGACGGCTTGCGGCAGGATGGTCACTACAGGTGGGCCGTGGATCTTCTGAATACGGAGCCCTACTGGCAGCGCATGGCGTAGCCTCGCGGGGCCGCAGCGCGCGCTGACCGCCGCTCACCCGTGCGGACAAGTCGGCAAGATTCGAGCCGAGCGCATAGCCCTCTCTACTCGAAGACAGCGCACGAGATGCCAAAAGCATAAAGGATCCAATCGACAGAAGACCCATCGCTGGACCCAAAGAAGTCCTGGTCGTTAAAAACCCACGTCGGGATTTCTCATCTCTGATGGGGAGCGGGCGGCGCGGGACTGGGACGTCGTGGAGAAGGCCGCGCTCGACTACGAGCGGGGGCGGTGACGATGTCACGATCACGATGTCACGTGACATCGTGACTGCTGTCCCGTGATATCGCCCCGCTGATGTTACGGCGCGGCCGGGGCGCCGTGGCTTTTCGCCGTGACATCACCGGAGGTCGCGCGGGCGCGAACCTGGTGCGGTTCTTGCGAACTGCCCGGCGTTCGGCTCGGAGCGACCTCGATGAGATCTATTACCAGCAAGAAACGTCTGCTTACGATCTTGGCATTGAGCTGGACGCTCGGCGTCGTGCCCGCGTCCACGGCTCATGCCCTAACTTGGGACGATATCGCGCCGAAGAGCGGCATCGTAGAGGGCAAGTGGGAAGGTCCCGCCAATTTCGAGCTCAAGTGGAAGGCGTCGGATGGGAACATCAACTTCGAGCTGACGTCGCCCAACACCGGCATCTACTCGGCGAACTACGGCACCAACCCGACCGCCATCGAGAACGGCGGGGTCTGGAACTTGCCGGGCGATGGCAACGGCGTCGTCACCTACGGCACGAACCGCGGCATCAAGCTGGAGATCCCTGTCGGACCCAACATCGCCCTCGTCACCGAAGGGAAGATGAACGACAAGTGGGAGTATGTCCCTGAAAAGGCCGAGATCGAGTTCGCGCTCGCCCGCCCTCTCTCGACCAGCTACAAGCCGGACAAGAGCGGCGTACATCAGGTGGGCAGCCACTACGAGACCGAGGCGAAGCTCAAGTTCGTCCTGGAAGGGATACAGTCGGGCGAGCCCAACTGGGGATACGCGATCGAGACATCGATCCTCGGTCTCGAGATCATCAACGAGGAGTACGTCGGGTTCGGCAAGCGCGGCCTGCTCTTCAACGGCATGGTGGGGCAGCTCGCCGACTTCATGCGCTGGCGGCAGGACTACCTCCTGGACTTGTCCCAGGGCCGGGCGCCGAACATGAGCGACGTCGACGCCGAGCTGACGGACCTGGCGATGTTCCTCACGTTCATGAACGTCGGCGGCGACCCGCTCGCGATCGATCTCGACGACGATGGCATCGAGACCCTCGGCCTCGACGGATCGTCCTCGGTCCTCTTCGATCACGACGGCGACGGCGTCGCCACGGCCACGGGCTGGGTCGCGCCCGACGACGGTTGGATCGTGCGGGATCGCAACGGCGACGGCCGGATCAACAACGGCAACGAGCTCTTCGGCGTCAACACCGTGAAGCTCGACGGGACGATGGCGGTCGACGGCCTCGACGCCCTGTCCGATCTGGACACCGTGCGCGACGGGGTCATCGACGCCGCAGACGCCGGCTTCGGCGGGCTGCGCATCTGGCAGGACCTGAACTCGAACGGCCGGGCCGACCTCGGTGAGCTCTCGTCGCTCGCGGAGATGGGGATCTCCTCGATCGCCCTCTCGGTCACCGGGAACGTGTCGAGCTCCAATGGGAACACGTTCTCCGGGACGGCCACGTACACCCGCAGTGACGGGACGACCGGGATCGTCGCCAACCTGATCCCGGTGGAAAGCAACTTCTATGCGGAGTTCACGACCCCGGTCGAGATCTCCGCCGAGGCCAACGCCCTTCCGTACATGGGCGGCAGCGGCTTCGCGCGCCCGCTGCGCGAGGCGATGACGATCGATCCCGGGCTGCTGTCGCTGGTCAGCGAGTTCGCCGCCGAGCCGACGCGAGACGGCCAGCGGCGCAAGGTCGACGAGATCCTGGCGCGCTGGGCGCAGGCGGCGCCCGGCGGATCGCTCTATCACGAGTCGATCGCGACCAACACGCCCCTGTGGGTGCGCTTCGACCGCGTCAAGAAGCGAGATTTCGACTCGCAAGGCGGCGGCGCGGTCACGACCAGCGGCAGCACCTCGGTCAGCAGCGGCAACGTGTACGGGTCGCGGCCCGACTGGGGGGTGACCCCGCTCGTGCCGGGCGCTACGGAGGCCCAGACGCGCACGGATCTGGCCACGCTGTTCTCGTCGGAGGCGGAGCGCCTCGGCGTGAGCGGACACCCGCGGTGGCTGAAGGAGGTGCTGGAGCTCAGCGACCACTGGATGGTGAACGAGTACAAGAAGCACCTGGCACGCCTCGCCGTGGTCGAGGTGTTCAGCGGCGTCGCGAGCCGCAACTGGGATACGCTGCCGAGCGATGAGCGCGGCAAGACCGCCAACTTCAGCGTCACCAACACGTGGGGGTTCGACGCGGCGTATCGCCTGATTCACGAGCGCGTTTACGGCGCCCTCGCCGTCCAGACGCGCTTGCAGTCGTACCTCGATCTGGTCCCCGAGCCCACCGCGCCCGGGAGCCTCGACTTCTCGGCGCTGAACGCGCGCTTGCAGCTCGAGCTGGACAGCGAGCACGAGATGGTCCAGTACCACGACACGCTCCCCGACTTCATGGACCTCGTGCGCCATGCGGGGCCGTCGCTGATGCGCTTCGGCTGGGATCCTCGCCCGCTGATCGCCGGCGCCCTCGACTCGACCCTGGACGCCACGATGGATACGGCGAGCGGGTCGCTCGGTGACGGGGGGTGCTTCTGGCAGCCTTCGGCGGAGATGGATCCATTTGCGTATTACAACGAAGCATACCTGGGGGAGCTTCAGAATCGGTACTCCTTCTTTCAGCACAGCGGGAACGCCAACCCGTACAACCGGCCCGATTCCTTCCTGGTGATGCTCGTCCCCGGAGATCTGTGCGGCCAGTTCCACTGGTTCGACTACTTCTGGGAGGGGCCGATCGCAAACCCCACCAAGACGGTCCCCGCCCGCTTCGATCACCACCGCAACGGGCACGACATCGTATGGAACGCCTACCAGGCGTTGACCGGCATCGGTGATGATCTCATCTTCGTGGCGCCGACCGGCGCCCAGCACATCGACGGTGGTCCAGGCGACGACACCTACGTCGTCGGGGCGAACCATGGCGAGTTCTACCTCTCGGGCCCCGAGGTCAGCACCGACACGCTGCAATTCGTCGACGGCATCCGGAGGGAAGACGTCAAGCTCACGCGCTCGGGCCTCAACCTCATCATCGAGGTGGTGAGCGCGCCCCCGGCGACCCGTACGAAGATCATCGTCACGGGGTTCTTCAGCGGCGACGCCTCGGGCGGCTCGGCGCTGGGGGAGATCGCGTTCAGCGACGGCACGTTCTGGAACACCCGCGATCTCCGCGTGAAGGTCCTGGACAGCGGCGACGCGGGCGACATGGTCGTTGGCTACCAGACCGCGGACCTCATCGACGCGCAGGGCGGCGACGACTGGGTCTACGGCGAGGATGGGCAGGACTTCCTGATCGGCGGCGACGGCAACGATGTGCTCAGCGGCGGCAATCACGGCGACTACCTGGTTGGCGGCAGCGGGAACGACACCCTCTCCGGCGATAGCGGAGACGACGTGCTCGACGACGACGCGGGCAACGATCACTTCACCGGCGGCGACGGCGACGATCTGTTCCTCGTGGGCGGGCTCGAGGCAGGCAACGACATCGTCGATGACGTGGCGGGCGACAACCGGCTCGTGCTCGCCACGGACGTGACGCCCGAGATGATCACCGTCCGCAAGGACAACAGCGACATGGTCATCAGCGTCGCGGGCGAAGGCAAATCGCGGCAGGTCACCGTTCGGATGCACTTCGACGCGTCCGACGCGCTCGGCGTGGACGTCGTGCAGATCGGCGAGCCGGCGGTCGCGGCGTGGAACAGGGAAGAGCTGAA
The DNA here is from genome assembly GCF_051521425.1 of Sorangium sp. So ce834. NCBI lineage: Bacteria > Pseudomonadati > Myxococcota > Polyangiales > Polyangiaceae > Sorangium > Sorangium sp. So ce834. The sequence goes on along the minus strand of NZ_CP150351.1, from coordinate 12,208,318 downwards.
GGGAATGGCCCTCACCGGCTCGACGGGCGACGACGTCATCACGGCATTCGAGACGTCCGACACCGTCTCGGGGGGCGCAGGAAACGACTGGATCCTCGGCCGCGGCGGCGATGACGACCTGTCCGGCGGCGACGGGAACGATACGCTCGATGGCGGCGATCAGAGCGACCACCTGGACGGCGGCAACGGGGACGACACCCTCTCGGGCGGCAATCATGACGACCACCTGCTCGGTGGTGCCGGGGACGACAACCTCCTGGGTCATGCAGGCAATGACGTGCTCGACGGCGGCGCGGGCAACGATCATTTCACGGGGGGCGACGGCAACGATACGCACTTCGTGGGCGGCCTGAATGGAGGCAACGATCTGGTGGACGACGCTACGGGCAGCAACCGGCTCGTGCTCGGCGCCGACGTGACGCCCGGGATGGTGCGTGTTCGCAACGCCAACCGGGATATGATCATCACCGTCGCGAGCAACGGTCTGTCCCGGCAGATCGCCGTCCGGGGGCACTTCCATGAGAGCGGCACGCAGGGCATGGACGTCGTGCAGATCGGCGATCCCGCGACGGTCACGTGGAACAGGGCAGATCTGCGGCTCCTGGCGCTCATCGGCTCGCCGGAGAACGACTCCATCGAGGGGTTCGCGTCGGCCGACACCGTCTCGGGAGGTGCCGGCGACGACTGGATCTACGGTCTGGGCGGCAACGACGTCCTGGCAGGCGACGACGGCAACGACTGGATCGAGGGCGGCGACGGCGACGACCAGCTCGTCGGCGGCAACGGGAACGACACGCTCGCCGGCGGCAACGGGAACGACGTGATCGAGGGCGGCGCGGGCAACGACTCCCTCAACGGCGGCGCCGGAGACGACGTGTTCGATGGCGGCGCCGGCAGCGACAACTTCACCGGCGGCGACGGCAATGACACGTTCTTCGCGGGCGGGCTCGAGGGAGGTACCGATCTGGTCGGCGATGTCTCTGGTAGCAACCGGCTCGTGCTCGGCACCGACGTGACACCCGAGATGGTGTCCGTCCGCAACGTCAATCGGGATATGATCGTGACGATCGCGGCCAATGGCACCTACCGGCAGATCAACGTCCGATTGCATTTCGCCACAGGCAACGCATACGGTATCGATGTCATGCAGATCGGCGAGCCTGCCACGGCGACGTGGACCAGGGAGGATCTGCGGTACCTGGCCCTCGCCGGAACACCGGGGAACGACTACATCCTGGGGTACGAGACGGCGGATGTCGTCTCGGGGTTCGCAGGCGACGATACGATCAGCGGCCTTGGCGGCGACGACGCCCTGCAGGGGGACGACGGCAACGACACCCTGCTGGGCGATGACGGAGATGACACCCTCGAAGGCGGGAACGGGGACGACCAGCTCAACGGCTACCTGGGCAACGACGTCCTCGTCGGCGGGCCCGGCGACGACTCGATGAGCGGCGGAGATGGCAGCGATACGTACTATTATTCCTCGGGCCAGGACCTCATCCAGAACGCGGATATGGCCGCCGCCAGCATCGATACCGTGATCTTCGACGACAGCCTCGCGCCCGGCGACCTGGTGTTCCGGAAAGGCGGGTACAACGACCTCGTGATCAGCGTCCGCGGCCGCTCCGACACCTTGCGCGTCCCGGTGTTCCTGACGGGCAACTCGCCCTCCACGTTCACGATCGACCGGTTCCAGTTCGGCACCGCCGTCGATGCGCCGCAGCTGACGGCCGACGAGGTGGCCTACCTGATGCTCTACGGGGACGGGAACCCCATCAACGGCGATGAGCTCGCGAATACCCTCGAGGGGTTCCTCGGCGCGGACACGATCTCCGGCTTCGGCGGCAACGACACCCTGTTCGGAAGGGCGGGAGACGACACCCTGAACGGGATGGCGGGCGCCGATGACCTGTACGGCGAGGCGGGGGCTGACACGCTGAGCGGCGGCAGCGGCAACGACATGCTCCGCGGCGGCGCCGGGAGCGACAGGTACCTGTTCAGCCCCGGCGACGGCTCCGACACCATCGTTCAGTCGTCGGACGGCGTGCTCTCGGATCTCGACGTCATCGAGATCGGCGGGGAGGCGACGGTGATCTACGGGGCATCGTTCCGCCGGGTGAACACGAGGGACATCGAGCTGCGCGTCGGGCCCGGGAGCGCTCTCGTCGTCACGATCCAGGGCTTTTTCGCCGGCGACGCCTCCGCCACGGTCAGCCTGGTCAACGAGGTCGACGAGGTCCGCTGGCCGGACCACACGCTGTGCACCAAGCAGCGGATCCGGGACGCGCTGGTCGCCAGCCCCAGCGGGACCACGCTCGACGCGCGGGCCGTGTGCGGCAGCGACATGCAGTGGTAGCGGTGCGGCGCCGGGCCGCGCCTCACATCGCGCGGCCCGGCGCCGGCGTCGCGCCGGCGAGGCCTGGGGATGTCACGGGACATGTCACGTGACATCGGGCCGCAGCGCCGTGACATCGCCTGTCCGATGTCACGGCGCTGCGGCTCGCCGGTGGCTTTCTCCGCGAGATCGGGGCGGCCGCGCGCGCGGCGCCTGGCGCGGCGCCTGGCGCGGTCCTTGCTCGGTCCTTGCTCGGTCCTTGCTCGGTCCTTGCTCGGTCCTTGCTCGGTCCTTGCTCGGTCCTTGCTCGGTCCTTGCTCGGTCCTTGCTCGGTCCTTGCTCGGTCCTTGCGTCGGTAGACGCGAGTCACCTTGAGGTTATCCATGATGAACGAGAGACGATTCTTTGTGATCCTGGCTTCGGTAGGGGTTCTGGGCGCCGCGTCGGCCTGTACGGCGGAAGAGGTCCCCCTGGAAGACATCCTGCCGAACGGCGGTATCGATCCAGTCACGATCGAGGCGACCGGGGTAGACCCGGAGTACAACGAGATCCAGGGCACGGCTGGTAACGACGTCCTCAACGGGACGACGGCCGATGATATCGTGTCAGGGTTGGACGGGAACGACGTCATCCATGGCCTCGGCGGGCATGACTACCTGTTCGGCGACGGCGGGGATGACGATTTGCTGGGCGACGCTGGACACGACGTCCTCGAAGGCGGGTCCGGTGACGACGACCTCCAGGGCGGCGAGGGCGATGATCACCTGAACGGAGGCAGCGGCAACGACTTCATGGACGGTGGAAACGGCAGCGATACGTACTACTTCCACCAAGGGCACGACGTCATCTACAATATGGACACGGACGATGACAACGTCGATACCTTGATCATCAATTACATCGCGACCTCCCCCAGCGACGTCGTGTTCCAGGAGGACATTCGGGACCTCGTGATCAGCTTCCCCGGACACCCCGATACGCTGCGCATCCTCTCGTTCTTCGGAGGCAACGGCGCCACCGGGTACACGATCGACCGGATCCGGTTCGGCAACCTGTCGAGCGCACCGCAGCTGACCGCGGACGAGGTGGCGTACATGGCGCTTTACGGGGGCGGCGCCCCGGTCGTCGGTACCAGCTTCACCGATTTCCTGGACGGGTCCACCGGGCAGGATCTGATCTCCGGGCTCGACGCCAACGACTATCTCTTCGGATACGAAGGGAACGACGGCTTGTACGGGCAGAGCGGCGACGACACGCTGTACGGTGGGCCGGGCAACGATGAGCTGGTCGGCGGCGTCGGCAACGACAAACTCTACGGCGGGACCGGGGGTGACAGTTACCTCTTCATGCCCGGGGATGGGGCGGACATCATCTATCAGCCTTCGGAGCCAGACTACGGCTCCAATTATGACTACATCCGGATCGGGGGGCCGCCGACCCTGATCGAGACGGCATCGTTCCGCATGCTGAACGACACCGACCTCGAGGTGAGCCTCGCGCCCGAGCACGGGCTGACCATCACGGTCAGAGACTTCCTGGATCCGTTCACCGGCCAGGTCGCCGAGCCCAACGAGCTGGACGACATCCGCTGGCCTGACCACACGCTGTGCAGGCCTACGAGGATCCGGAACGCGCTGATCTGGGTGCCGCAGGGAACGACGGTGAACGCGCGCACCGCGTGCGGCTCCGACATGCGGTGGTGACGGCCCGCGCCGCTCAGCCCTTCCGCACCCGCGCGAGCGCCTCGTCCGTCGAGAGCAGCACCTGCTCCCACTCGTCCAGCGCGTTCGGCCAGTGCGGCGAGAAGCGCAGCACGCCGTCCGGGATCGCGCAGGCGATCCCGAGGCCGGTGAGCTCGCGGTAGAGCTCCACCACCGAGGCGCCGCCCGGCGGCCTCACCCCGAGCGAGCACGCTCGCAGCGCCGGATCCGCCGGCCGGAGGCTCTCCCAGCCGCGCTCCCGGAGCGCCTCCTCGAGCGGATCGAGGAAGCGGTTCGCGTGCTCGTGGATCCGCTCGACCCCGATCTGCAGGATCAGGTCCACCGCCGCCTCGAGCCCCGCGTAGCCCGCGGCGTTGAGGTTGCCCCCCTCCACGAAGTCGGCGCGCTGCCGGATCGGCCGGTCGTACCGGAGCTTGCCCGGGCCCTGGAACAGGAAGCTCACGCCGTCCTCGTGGCTCAGCCAGCCCGCCACCGCCGGCCGGAGCGCCTGCAGGCGCTCGCGGCGGATGTACAAAAAGCCCGTGCCCTCCAGCCCCATCATCCACTTGTGGCCGCCGCACGCGAGGTAATCGACCCCGGCCGCCCCGACGTCCACCGGCGTCGCGCCGACCGCCTGCACGGCGTCCACGCACAGCTCGGCGCCGTGCGCGCGGCAGAGCGCGCCGATCGCGGCGAGCGGCATCCGGAGCCCCGTCTGGAACTGCACCGCGCTCACCGCGACGAGCCGCGCGCCGCGCCGGAGCTCGTCCTCGAGCCGGGTGAGCCCCGAGCCGCTGCCGTCCGCGAAGCCGCCGAGCGGCAAGAACACGGTCTCCAGGCCGAAGAGCTCGGCCGCGCGCTGCCACGGGGTCACGTTCGCCGGGAACTCCCCCTCGAAGAGGATCACCCGGTCGCGCGGCCTCCAGGGGAAGCACAGGGCGATGTCGGTGAGCCCGCGCGTCGTGCTCTGGACCAGCGCGATGTCCTCGCCCTCTGCCCCGATCAGCCGGCCGAGCTTCTCCCGCAGGCGGAGCCGCTGCGCGCTCCACGCCGGGAACGCGGCCGCCCCCCGCGCGGCGTAGTCGTCGAGCAGCGCCATCACCGCGAGGCGCACCGGCCGCGACGGCGGCGAGATCCCCGCGTGGTTCACGTAGACGAGCGGCGCGAGGTGCGGGAACAGGCTGCGGTCGCCGAGCTTTGCGGCGAAGGCCCGATCTTTATCGATTTCGGCGGTGTGTCGCATCGGCTGGCTTCCCCCGGCGCTCGCCGCGGACCTTGGCGAGGTAGCGCGGCGGCGCGCCCTTGCCGGCCGCCGGCGGCACGAGGCAGTGCGGCTTCGTCCCGATGAGATCACCGCGGCCCGCCTTGATCAAGGCCTCCCGCGCCTCGTCGTGGTGCGCCGGGTCCCAGTAGAGCAGCAGCGCCTTCTGGAGCTTCTTCTCGCGCAGGTCCTTCGCCGTGTACACCGGCTCGCGCGTGAGCGGGTCGATCCCGGTGTGGTACATGCACGCGGCCATCGACATCGGCGTCGGGATGAAGTCCTGCACCTGGCGCGGCCGCATCCCGTTCCTCTTCAGGTACACGGCGAGGTCGACCATGTCGCGGAGCGTCGAGCCGGGGTGCCCCGAGATGAAGTAGGGCACGAGGAACTGGTTCTTCCCCGCCTCCTCGCTCGCGCACCGGAACTGCTCGGCGAAGCGCTCGTAGCTCTCGATGCCCGGCTTCTTCATCTTGTCGAGCACGTCCTTCTTGCTGTGCTCGGGGGCGACCGAGAGCTGGCCGCCGGTGTGGTGCGCGGCGAGCTCCTCGATGAACTCGGGCGACCGCTCGGCGAGGTCGTAGCGCACGCCGGAGGCGATGAAGACCTTCTTGACCCCGTCCTCCTCGCGCACCGCCTTCATCAGCTGGAGCAGCGGGCCGTGGTCGGTGTTCAGGTTCTCGCAGATCTCGGGGTGGACGCACGAGAGCCGCCGGCAGGCGTTCTCGATCGCCTCGTCCTTGCACCGCATCTGGTACATGTTCGCGGTCGGCCCGCCGAGGTCGCTGAGCACGCCGCGGAAGCCGTCCATGCGCCGGAGCGCCCGCACCTCGCGCAGGATGCTCTCCGCCGAGCGCGACTGGATCACCCGGCCCTCGTGCTCCGTGATCGAGCAGAACGTGCAGCCGCCGAAGCAGCCCCGCATCGTGACGACCGAGTGCTTCACCGTCTCGTACGCCGGGATCGGCGCGTCGTACGACCAGTGCGGCACCCGCGTGAACGGCAGGTCGTAGAGCGCGTCCATCTGCGCCGTCTCCAGCGGGAAGGCGGGCGGGTTGAAGTACACCGCCTCGGCGCCGTGCGGCTGGAGCAGCGGGCGCGCATTGCCTGGGTTCGTCTCGAATTGGAACGCCCGCGACATCTCCGCGAACGCGCGCCGGTCCGCCGCCACCTCCTCGTAGCTGGGGAGGATCACGGTTTTCCCGTCCGAGACGTAACGTGAGCCTTCGATGTGCTCCCATTCGCCTTTGCGCAGGGGGAGGGCGGTGCCGCGGACGTCGCGGATCGACCGGACGGGCTCGCCGCGGCGGAGGCGGTCGGCGACTTCCCAGACGGCCTTCTCGCCCATGCCGTAGATGAGCAGGTCGGCCTTGGCGTCGAGCAGGACCGAGCGGCGGACCTGGTCGGACCAGTAGTCGTAGTGGGCGATGCGGCGGAGGGACGCCTCGATGCCGCCGAGGACGATGGGGACGCCCGGGAAGGCTTGCCGGCAGAGGTTGGCGTAGACGATGGAGGCCCGGTTGGGGCGGAGGCCGACCTGTCCGCCCGGCGAGTACTGGTCCTCGCTGCGGACCTTCTTCTGGGCGGTGAGCTTGTTCAGCATCGAGTCGAGGTTGCCGGCGGTGACCCCGACCATGAGCCGGGGGACGCCCATCCGCAGCAGGTCGCTCGGGTCCTGGTAGCGCGGCTGGGAGATGATTCCGACACGGAAGCCGCGGCCTTCGAGGAAGCGGCCGATGATCGCCGCGCCGAACGCGGGGTGGTCGACGTAGGCGTCGCCGTTGACGAGCAGGATGTCGAGCGCGTCCCAGCCCCGGGCGCGCATCTCCTCCCGGGTCGTCGGCAGGAAGGCGGTGAGGTCGCGGGGGGCGGCGCCGGCGTTGCGGCGGAGCTGGAGGAGGGGCACGGCGCCGTCACCCTACGGGCCGGGGGAGCGGTCGGCAAGGGGGCGGCCCCGGCGCCGCCGGCGGGCCGGGGCGGGGCCTGGGCGGGCCGATATGGGGCTTCCGCGGCTGCGGGCGGGTTTCCGGGGGGGGGGGGGAGGGGGCGCGGGCGCGTCTGCGGGGCGCCTGCGGGGCGGGGCGGCGCTGCGGAGCGGCGCCTGCGGGGCGCCTGAGGGGGGCCGCTGGGGGGGCCTGCCGTCGAGCCCGGCAGGCGGGCGCTCGCCGCCGGGGCGCTGGAAGGCGGCGAGGGCGCGGCCGAGGCGGCGCGCCGGGGGGGGGGGCGGTCGCATTTTCCCGGGCAAAACGCGCAAATTGCGCGACGTCCCGCCAGCAGATCACGAATTCGGATGGCCAAGCATCGAATTTCCGGAGGCGACATGGGGGCTGGCGGGCCGGGGCGGGCGGGAGTCGCTCGGTGGAAGTCGCGCGCGATCCACAAAATAAGCGGCAAAACCCGGGGTTTTCGCGTCGAGGGGGCGGGTTCCCAAATGACTCGGAAAGAGGGTTCGTAAAACTTATATGTGGAATCTCAACCCGATGATGCCCTCCGCGCCAAACACCACAGCTTCGCTGTGGTGTACGAGGTGGGGGCTCCCTTCCTTCGCAGGACGCTCCGCAGCTATGGCGTGGACGCCGACGATCTCGAGGACGTCCTGCACGACATCCTCATGGCTGCCTACCGCCGTCTGGGGAGCTTCGACGCGAGCCGCCTGCTGCGCGCCGCCCTGGGGTTGCGCGACGACGAGGAGGTCCCCGGCGGCGAGCCGGTGCCGTTCAGCGCGGTCCTCCCCTACGTGAGCAAGCTGCGGGCGCGGCGGGCGTGGGACCCGGTGTACCGGTGGCTCTACGGGTTCGCGTGGCGGCAGCTGACCCACTACCGGCAGCGGGCGTTCCGGCGCCGCGAGAGCCCGGCGGGCCTGCAGAGCAGCGCGATCTTCGCCGGGGTCGACCAGCGCCCCCGCCTGGAGCAGCGGGTGGAAGCGACGGAGCGGGCCGAGGTGATCGACCTGCTGCTCGCGAGCCTCGTCCCGCAGCGGCGCGTCATGCTGGTGATGCACGACATGCTCGACATCCCGGTCGTGGAGATCGCCCGGGAGCTCCAGATCAACGAGAACACGGCCCAGAACCGCCTCCGGCTGGCCCGGGAGGACTTCCGGGCGGCGGTGAAGCGGCTCGCGCCCGAGCAGCGGAGCGCGCTGCGCCTCGGCGACCGGCCGTTCGCCACCGAGGCGACGGCGCGGCGCCGGCCGGCCCCGCCGCGGCGCGAGTAGCGAGGTGCTCGGGCGCGGCGGCTGCTGGGGTCCCGAGCGAGGCGGAGCCTCGCGAGGTACAACTCCGTCTACCTGCGTGTCGTTCGTCGGTCGTGCTCGTCTCTCGTCACCCGTGCTCGTCTCTAGCGCAGTCCCTCGGTGCGCCTGACGAAGGCGCTCATCAACGCGGCGCATTCGGCCGGATGGGTCTCGAGCAGGAAATGCGGACCGTCGAGGATGTGCGCCTCCATACGCGGGAGCGCCTTCATCCAGGAGAGGGTCTCCTCGAGGCCGAAGAAGACATCGTGCCGGCCCCATATCATCAGCGCCGGGGGCTGCCAGCGAGCGAGATGATCGGCGATCTCCCCGAACCGCGCGAAATGGCTGCGATAGTCGAGTACCAGCGCGCGCTGCGTCTCGAGCCGGCCGGGGAGCGACATGATCCGCCAGTCCTCCTCCCACAGCCGGGCATCGATGCGCTCCGCGATGTCCCGGGGCACGCCGCCCACATATTGGTCGCGCGTCCCTTCGAGGGTCAGGTGCGCGGTCGCCTCAGCTTCCCGCTCCGGCGTGGGATCGTCCCAATAAGCTCTGGTCGGCGACCACTGCGGCCCCATCCCGCTCTCATGGGCATTGGCATTCTGGACGATGAGGCTGCGTATCCTGCGCGGCGCGCGCGTGGCGAGATGAAGCCCTACCGCCGCTCCAAAATCGTGGAGGTAGAGGTGGAAGGACTCGGCTCCGAGCCGCGCGAGCAATCCGTCGATGATGTCGGCGAAACGCGAGAATGAGGGCCGCTCGACCGGCTCGGAGCCTCCGAACCCCGGGAGGTCCGGAGCGATCACGAAGCAGTCCCGCGCGAGGGTGCCGATCACGCTCCGAAACGATTTCGAGGAGCTTGGAAAACCGTGGATCAGAAGAAGCGCCGGTTTCTCCCGATCGCCCGCGAGGCGGACCGCCACTTCGGTACCTTCAACCTCAAACCTCACCAGTTCCGGTTCTCTCATTGCCCCTGGCTCCTCCGGTCCCTTCAGATGCCCGACGCGCTTCACCGGCAGATTGTGACACGGCCTGCCGTGCATCCGCGAGTCGTGCGGCCGTCGCTGGATGCGACCACCAGCTCGATCGTCGACTCACACACGCTTCACCATGGCTCGCTCGCCCACTTCGCGAGACGGACCAACGTCGATGAATCCGTGGCGGATGTACAGCGAGATGGCGCTGAGATTGTGCTCCTTCACGTCGAGGCGGAGCTCGCGTGCGCCCTGCTCGCGTGCCCACCGCAGGATCTCCTCGACCAGCGCGTCTCCGACTCCGCGGCCGCGCACCTCCGGCGCTACCCACATGCTGATCAGCTCGTGGGTGCCTTTGAAAGGCGCGCCTGTCGCCATGCCGACCGGCTCGCCGTCAATGTAGGCCACGAGGTTGTGGGAACCAGGCAGCTCCAGGCGCGCGCGCCAGCGCTCCTCGGAAGCGTTTCCCCATTCCTCGAGCGTCGAGCCGAAAGCATGGGGAGCGTCCGCGAGCGCGCGCAGCCTGACGTCGCGCCAGGTGGCCCAATCGTCAGACGTCAAGGCCCGCAAGTGGATCACGTGAATCCCTCATGTGCTGGTGGCGAGCTGCCCAAGCCGAACAACTCGGCGACTTGCATCGGTCTGTACAACGATTCGTCGATGGGTCAACCGAAGCCGCCGGACCAGGTCGATCAGACCGCCGCATTGTGAGCTACACCACAGATTGGCTCTGCGCCGCAAGGCCCAGATGCTGTCCAGCGCCATAGGGGTCGAGCTCGGCCACCTCGTCGGCGAGCTGGGGTCGCGATGGCACCAGGACGAGGACCGTCGCCAAGGGCCGGCGTCGGGGGAGGCGAAGGGGAGGCGAGCTCGGCGCGGCCGCCGTTCGCTCGAGGCGATGCCGGTGACGAGGGGGCTCGACCAGGGCATCGGCTCCTCGCGACGGTTCTCGTCCCGTTGCCATCGCGACCCCTGATCGCGGCGCGGGCGGCGGGTGACCACGATAGGCTATCCTGGGCGGGATGACGGTCCAGGAGCTCCACGTCGCCGGGTATCGCTCGATCCGCGAGCTGACCCTCCCCCTCGCGCAGGTGAATATCATCGTCGGACCGAACGGCGTCGGCAAGACCAACCTCTATCGCACCATGGTGCTGCTCGGCGCCGCGGCGAGCGGGAGCTTTGCGCGCACCCTGGCCGAGGAGGGGGGGATGCCGTCTGTGCTCTGGGCCGGCCAGCGCAGCAAAGGCCCGGTGCGGATGACGCTGCGGGTGCGGCTGGATCAGCTCGTCTACGAGCTCCAGTGCGGGCTGACGCCGCCGCCTGCGGGGCCGTTCCAGCTCGACCCGGACATCAAGGAAGAGAACCTCTGGCTGCTCGACAAGCGCCGCCGCCTGCCGATGCTGGAGCGGGCCGCGGGCTCGGCCTTCGCGCGCGACGTGGACGGCCACCGCGTGACCTTTCCCTTCTCGCTCTGGGGCTCGGAGTCGGTGCTGTCGCAGGTGGTGGAGCCGCACCGCTTTCCGTTGCTCTCGGTGGTGCGGCAAAAGCTGATGAACTTCCGGTTCTATCACCACTTCCGCACCGACTCCGGCGCCCCGTTGCGGGTCGAGCAGGTCGGGGTGCGGACGCCGGTGCTCAGCACCGATGGCCACGATCTCGCCGCGGCGCTGGCGACGATCCTCGATATCGGCGACAGGGGCGCCTTGCGGGATGCCGTCTCCAGCGCGTTCCCGGGCGCGACGCTCGAGGTCTCGTCGACGCAGGGGCGGTTCCGCGTCGAGCTCGCGTTGCCAGGGATGTCGCGGCCGCTCGACGCCCGCGAGTTCTCGGACGGCACGGCGCGCTATCTCTGTCTCCTGGCGGCGCTCTTGAGCCCGAGGCCTCCGCTGCTCCTGGCGCTGAACGAGCCGGAGACGAGCCTGCATCCGGATCTGCTCGGGCCGCTCGGGGATCTCCTTGTGCACGCGGCATCCCGGAGTCAGCTGTGGATCACGACGCACTCGCGCCCGCTGGCAGAGCGGATCCGGAAGGCGACGCCCTGCCGGGTCATCGAGCTTGGCAAGAGCGGTGGAGAGACGGTGCTGGCAGGCGGCGCGGCGGAGGAGGAATGACGCCCTGCGCCGGGGAGCAGAGCCTGCGGCACATCGGCGGAGGCAGCTGCTCGGCAGCCGTTCGGACAGCCCGACGCAGGTCCCGCGGTCGAGGCTTGACATTTTGAATCAGCTTGGATTTTCTTCCCCTTCGGGTATATTTTGACGTCCAACATTTTGTCCAGACTGCGCCGCGTCTCGCTCGAGCCGACGCGCGTCGGTCTGTAAGCCTGGGAGCATGGATCTATTCCAAGTCTCGGCAGCGTTGCTCTCGCTCACCGCGATCTTCAGCTTCTTCAACCATCGGTTCCTCAGGCTGCCGACCACGATCGGGTTGATGCTGATCGCGATGACGACGTCCCTCGTCATGGTGGCCGTCGGAGAGCTGTTTCCGGCGGTGGAGGCCGAGGCGAAGGAGCACCTCTCGGGCATCGATTTCAACAAGACGTTGATGCAGGGGATGCTCGGCTTCCTGCTGTTTGCCGCCGCGTTGCACGTCAACCTGGCGGATCTGAAGAAGCAGCGGCTCGTCATCGGCGTCCTGGCCACCGGGGGTGTGCTCATGTCCACCGTGCTGGTGGGCGGCATGACCTACGCCCTCATGACGCTGATGGGCGTGCACATCCGGCCGGTTTACTGCTTGCTCTTCGGCGCGCTCATCTCCCCCACCGATCCCATCGCGGTGCTCGGGGTCCTCAAGCACGTGGGGGCGCCGAAGGAGCTCGAGATGAAGATAGCCGGGGAGTCGCTCTTCAACGACGGCGTGGCGGTGGTGGCGTTCATCGGGCTCCTGGAGATCGCGTCGGGGACGTCGGGCCTCGATCTGCAGCGGCTCTCGCTGCTGTTCGTCCAGGAGGCGATCGGCGGCGTGCTGTACGGCCTCGCGCTCGGCTTCGTGACGCTCGCCATGTTGCGAAAGGTCGACGACTACAAGGTCGAGGTCTTGCTCTCGCTGGCGACCGCGGCGGGCGGCTACGCCCTGGCGTACGCGCTCCATGTCTCCGGCCCCATCGCCATGGTGGTGGCCGGGCTCTTCATCGGGAACGAGGCGCGCGCCGGCGCGATGAGCGAGAAGACCCGCGAGCACCTGGACGACTTCTGGGAGCTGATGGACGAGATCCTGAACGCGGTGCTGTTCGTCTTGATCGGCCTCGAGCTCTTGATCGTCGCCTTCGACGCCCAGTCGTTGCTCGCGGGGCTCCTCGCGTTTCCGGTCGTGCTGCTCGCGCGGTTCATCGCGGTCGCGCTGCCGGTGAGCCTCATGAAGAGGCGCAGGGTCTTCACCCCGGGGGCGATCCGCATCCTCACCTGGGGCGGCCTTCGCGGAGGCGTCTCGGTGGCCCTCGCGCTCTCCGTCCCCGGGAAGCTCGCGGATGGCACGCTCGTTCCGGAGCGCGAGATGGTGCTGACCATCACCTATGTCGTGGTCGTCGTCTCCATCGTGGTGCAGGGCCTGACCATCGGCCCCTTGCTGCGCCGGACGATCGCCGCCGCCGCTGCCGCCGAGCCGGAGGAGGCGCCGATCGCCGTCGGCGGTGGCTAGCTCGCCGGCGGATCACGAAGCGCGGAGCGACCCACCGCCGGTGCGTTTACATGGGCCCACGCGCATGGTGTCATGACGGCGACGGGCCGCTCCCCAGGGCGACCCCTGGAAGGAGGCTCTCGTGGCCGAGCTGTTCCCGGGCGGCGGGGCGGAGCGCCGTATGCCCCGCTTCGCAGGGATCTGGACGACGACGTTCGGGACGCTGACCATCACGCAGAGCGGCAGCGCTGTCCGCGGCACGTACACGCACAAGGGCGGCCGCGTCGAGGGCGAGCTCGAGGACGGCGTGGCCCGGGGCCGGTGGTTCGAGCCCGAGCACGGCAAGGAGGGCTCGTTCGAGCTCACCATCGATGACAGCGACAATACGTTCGGTGGCTCGTGGAAATACGCGGGCTCGGCGGGCTGGGACGGGCCATGGAACGGCGTGCGGCTCGAGCTCCCCTCCGAGGCGGAGGGTGGCAATCCGGGCGGATGGAACAGCTATCCGGAAGGCCCGCTCCTCGCGGGCCCGATGGTCGGCGAGGTCTCCGAGACGGAGGCGCGCATCTGGATCCAGGCGAGGGACACCTCTCCGCTCTCGATCTCGTTGTTCTCCGACGACGGCGAGGAGATCGGCGCCGCGCTCTCGCCCGAGCGAGCCGAGTGGCTCTGCGCCGCCTTCCACGTCACGGGCCTGCGCCCTGGCCAGCGCTACCGCTACGAGATCTCGAGCGAGAACGGGCTCACCGATCGCCATGAGCTCCGCACCGCGCCCGAGGCGGGCGCGCGCAGGCTCAAGATCGCCTACGGCTCGTGCTTCTGGGACTATTCGAACGCGCGGCTCACCATCTTCGACGCCATCGCGCGCGAGGGCGCCGACGTCTTCTTGATGATCGGCGACACGTCCTACTGCGCCGATCTCGACGTCCGCTCCGAGCACACGCTGATGCTCACGCACCTCCGGAATCGCAATAGCGATGCGATCCGGAGGCTCTTGGCCGAGGTCCCTGTGCTCGGCATCTGGGACGACCACGACTTCGGCCCGAACGACGCGGACGGCCGCTACGAGGGCAAGGACACCTCGCTGCGCGCGTTTCAGCGCTGCTGGGCGCAGGCCCGCTTCGGGCTGCCCGACGTGCCCGGGGTCTTCTCCTCCGTCCGGATGGGCCCCGCCGAGATCTTCCTCCCAGACTCGCGCTACCACAAGCGCGTCTCCGGGGCGGAGATCCTCGGCCGCGCCCAGCTCGATTGGCTGCTCGCAGGCCTCGGCGAGAGCGCCGCGCCCGTGAAGATCATCGCCTCGCCCACGCAGGTGCTCCCCGAGCATCCCGTCAACAACGGCTGGGACAGCTTCCGCACCGACGCGCCCGGCGAGCTCGAAGAGATCCTCTCTTTCATCGAATCAAACGACATCCAGGGCGTGGTCTTCGTGAGCGGCGACCTCCACATGGCGAACCTCATCCACGTGCCCGGGCGCGACGTCGGCGGGCGCGCGGGGCCCGAGTTCTGGGAGCTCACGTCGAGCCCCCTCGCGAACGCGCCCTGGAACGAACCTCAGGTGGGCAGGGGCATCGATCGCTATCTCATCAGCGAGGTGTTCGACCGCACGAACTACGGCGTCGTAGACATCGATCTCGACCGGACCGGCGAGGAGATCGCGCTTGTCCTGAAGGGCGAGCACGGCGAGACGTTGCTTCGGCAGCCGATTGCGCTCGCGGATCTGCGCGTACGTTGAGCGCGGCCTTGACCCCCGGAGCCGTTCTCCCTCCCAGGGATGGAGCGCAGGGGCGATGAGGGTGACCGACTGGAGAACATCACGCGCCCGCCGCGATCGCATCCTGGAGGCGCGGGAACTCGGGCTTGAAGGGGTGCGGCGCGGTGGCCGTCTCCTTTAGCTCGGATCCCCTGGATTGGGTGTGGGCCTTCCGTCAGGCCCCTCTCACCGCGTGAGCGGCGGCCAGTGTGCGGGAAGTGGGCAGCTCCGCAGAGCGAGCCTCGAGCTAGAACGCTCGGAGGTCCAGAGAGGCGAGCACGGCGACGATCGTGGCGATGGCGAGCGCGAGCGACGCGATGACCGAGAAACAGCTCGCCGCCCAGACGCGCCCGGGGAGCGCTGGGTCCCATTCGCCCCGCGCATCCGGCCGCGGGGCGGAGGCGAAGTCGCAGTTCGCCAGGCCGCCGCCCGTCTCGGGATCGACGAGCACGACGCCGCGGAACGATGGCCCCGTACGCACCGTGACGTGCGTGATGTGTCCGCGCGGGGTCTGCACCGCGAGCGTCGTCGCCGAGCCGAGGCCCGAGTACGGGCGCAGCGTGATGTCCCAGCCGTTCGTCCAGAGCACGGGCCAGTTCCTGAGCCGCACGCCCGAGTACGCTTCGCTCTTCTGGAGCACGGTGCCGACCTCGCCGCGCGCGAGGAGCCGCAATCGCTTCGTCGCGACCGCCAACGACACGCCCCAGAGCGCGACGAGGAACGCAGCCATCGCTGCGGCGCCCGCGAGCGGCCCAGCGTACCACGGGAGGAGCAGGAACGGCGCGATCAGCATCGTGAAGGGAGGAAACAGGGCGATCTTGAAGAAGGACCATGCCCCGCGGGACAGCTCCGCGAAGACGTACGCGGCAGGCACGGCGCGCGGCCCCGGCCGGAGCGGCGCGACAGCGCGAGCGCGCTCGGCAAGCACCGACTCCATCGCGCGGAGGGCCTCGCCGAGACGAGCGGCTTCTCCGGCGTAGTACGCGCGCTGACCCTGGAGGAGATCCACGGAGGCCGGCACCCCCACCGCGGCGGGCGGCGGCGTGTACGTGGCGAGCGGAATCGGAGCCACCCCGCCTTCCACGAGGCGCGCATTGAGGGCCGCGACACGCGCCACAACCTGCACGAGCGCGGCGTAGCTCTCGAGCACCTGCGCCTCGGCCGTTCGCACGAGGACCGCATCGTCGGATGCACGATACATCGTCCAGCTTGAATATCGGGCGGGAGCGCCTGCCGCAAGAGCTCGGTTGGTACCATCGTCCCCGCCACCGGTGCGCGTCTCGCCGTGTCCGGTGCGGAGCGTGTCGCCAGGATGGTCCTCCCCCCGCTTCCGTCGACACCCCCGACGGCACCAGGAGGCAGGGATGGGACGGAGAAAGAGGAGGGCGTTCACGCCCGAGTTCAAGGCGGAGGCGGTACGGCTGGCGAAGGCGAGCGACCGGAGCATCGGCCAGGTGGCGAAGGACCTCGACCTGACCGAGACGGCGCTGCGCGACTGGATCAAGCGCGCGGACACCGACGCGGGCCACGGCCCGCCGGGGGCGCTGACGACGCCGGAGCGTGAGGAACTGCAGCGGCTGCGCCGCGACGTGAAGCGGCTGGAGATGGAGCGCGAGATCTTAAAAAAGCGGCGACCTTCTTCGCGAAGGAAAACGAGTGAGGTTAGAGTTCATCGACGCGGAGAAGGCGCACTACCCGGTGCTGGTGCTGTGCGCGGTGCTGCTGGTTCGCGCAGCGGCTACTACGCGTGGGCCAAGCGTCCGGAGTCCGCGCGGGCCAAGTCCGACGCTCAACTGAGCGTGCAGATCAGGGCCGTGCACCACAAGAGCCGTGGCCGCTACGGCAGTCCGCGCATCCACGCGGAGCTGCGTGCTCGCGGCACGCGTGTCGGCAAGAAACGGGTCGAGCGGCTGATGCGCGCTCAGAGGCTCGCGGCTCGGAGGAAGCGGCGTTTCCGCCGCACCACCGACTCGCGGCACAACGGCCCGATCGCCCCGAATGTGATCGAGCGGCAATTCGATGCTCGAGCGCCCAACCAAGTCTGGGTGACGGACGTGACGTACATTCCCACCGGCGAGGGCTGGCTGTACTTGGCCGTGATCCTGGACCTGTTCTCGCGCCGCGTGGTCGGCTGGGCCGCGAGCGCGTTCGACGATCGCGCCCTGGCGCTCACCGCGCTCGCGTTCGCCTTGGGAACGCGGCGGCCGGCGCCTGGGCTGGTGCACCACTCGGACCGCGGCAGCCCCTACGCCAGCGACGACTACCGGCTCGTGCTCGGGGCCCACGGGCTCATCCCGAGCATGAGCCGCGCCGGCGACTGCTGGGACAACGCCGTGGCCGAGAGCTTCTTCGCGACGCTGAAGACGGAGCTGGTCGAGCACGAGCGCTACCCGACGCGAGCGGCCGCCACCGCCTCTGTCAGAGACTACATCGACAACTTCTACAACCTGAAACGCCGGCACTCACGGCTCGCCTACATGAGCCCGATCGAGTTCGAATTGAAGACCTACGTGACCGCGCGCGCGGCATAGTGAGACTGTCCCCGGAAGCGGGGGAGGACCAGCGGACCCTGGCCGGCCTGGCGCGCGCGATGGCTACGGGCGACCGGTCCGGCCGGACGCTCCGAAGCACAGGCGGCGGTCGCCGCGCAGGCAGCTGCGCGCTGGCGCACGCTCTGGACGGTACGACCTACGCCATCGTGCTGTTCTCTCATAGATTCCGGTTGACGCCTAATCCTACCATCAGAAGGATGGGCCGCATCGCTACGTTGTCCGGGTGTTGCAGAGGGGGCAATGAGACGGTGATAACACTGGCCAGGCGGATCCCATCGGCGGCGCTGGCCGCTCTCGTGCTTGTTCCGACGCAGGTAGAAGCCTCCGAGCTGAGCGCCGGTGTGAGCCTCGGATGGGTCCAGGCCGGTACCGTTCCGCGCCTCGCGGTGGGGCCGCACGCGAGCATAGCGTGGCCCATCCAGCGAGACATCCTGTTCGCGGTGCACGACATGTGCATGATCCTACTCCTGACCCAGGAGGACGGGCCCGGGGTCTACAACCAGACCTCGGTTGACATCGGGTACGCGTGGGAGGACGGCAACGTCAACGCGGGGCCATCGGTCGCGTTCTACGTCTTGCCGGCCTGCGGCATCACCTTGTGCGGCCTCGTCGGTGGCTTGGCCGTAGGCGGCCACGCGCAGACCAACGCGTACGTTGCTGGACCGCTGGGGGTGTCGGTGAACGTCAACGTGGACTGGGTCGGTCGGGGCAGTCTGGTGCTGCCGGGCTACGTGTCCGTCGTCGTTGTTGCTGGTCCTGTGCTTCGATGGAGTGCTAAATGAACGCGAGAAAAGCGCTGTTATTGATCGTGGCCATCTCGGTTTGGTCGCTGGCGGCGTGCAACTGGACGATAGGAGACTGCTATCCTGTCGGGGAAAGAACTTCGGGTGCAGGTGCCGGTCCAGGCTCGGAGCCCCGCCCCATCTACACCTCCGCCGCATCCGGTGACTTCGGGGCGGAGCCGCCGGACGGCCCGTACGACGGCAGCGGGCGCAAGATCGCGTGCAACGAGTCGGACCTCGAAGACGAAGAGGAGAGGCCGAGCGACAGCTCGGAGACCACGACATACAGCCCAGAGAGCCCGCGAGACCCGTGCCCCGGATTCGGCGACGTAGCCGCAGACGGAGCGACCTTCTTGAGCTGTAGCGGTGCATGCAGCTCGAAGTGTCCGAAGCCTGGAATGGCCCACTTTGTATACGTAAATTTTGATCCGTCGGATTTTCCGTTTGTCACCATTGTCAATGATGACGGAAGGGGTAAAGGCGGAGGGTACCAGCAGGCCAAGGCAAACCTGAAATTCGAGCACAGATTTCCAGGCGGCACCACGGAGTGGTACTGCGTTATCACCATCAAAATGCCGCTCCGGACTGAGTTGATGGGGAAAATCGATCCACTCCGTGCGGCCAACCTCAGCGAAGAGATCACGGAGGAGGTCGCACAGCTCATGGACTACAACCTCCCGCCGGGAATCTTTTGCAAAAGGTTTGCCCTCCAGGCGGACGCTACGTTCAAGTCCAAGTATACGGGGCTCGGCGCCTCGGTGACAAGTCCATGAAGATAACTCGCTCCGAGCTGCTCGACGTCGTCTACCGCTTCTATCCGCGGGGGGTAGACAAAATCATGCGCATCTATGTGCCTCCGGGCGAGCCCGTCTACGAGGACACGGAGGAGCACCGCCGCCTGGTGGAAGCCGCAAACCGCGGGCGAGCGGAGTACCCAACGTGGGAATCGATGATCCACCGCATGTACGAACGATACGGCCTTCAAAACGAGTCGCTCAGCCTGGTGGCGGGGGGGAGCGACCCGGCGTACTCGGCCCGCATCTATCGCCCCAAGGACTTGGAGCCCGTCCCCTCGCCCAACAGCAGGGCTTCGCTCAGCTTCCACGTGAGCCTCCTCGGGCCCTACTATGGGATCCACGATACGGGCGAGCCCGACGAGATACCGGCGGCGGTCGCAGAAGAGATCGAGGCCACGTACCCCGGCTACCAGCCGATCCCGCCGGAGCTCGGGAACGAGGTGGTGCCGGATGTGGACATGGATGGGGTGATGATGGGCGAGGCGACGATCTACATGTGCCTCTTCTCGCCCAAGTGGACTTGGGTGGAGCCGTAGCTACTCCCCTGGGCGACCGCAGTCCACGTGGCCGAGCTGGGGCGCTTCGCCGTCGAGGAGTTCGAGGCGAATTCGGCCGCGCCCCATCCGTGGCAGCACGGCCGTGGCGGTACGCGCCGGGGGGGAGCTCGGGCGGATCGCTCCTCGGCAGGGATCATCTCCCCCAGGTAGAAGCGTTCACATCGCCGGCGGGCAATCTGGGCGAGGCCGAAGAGCGCGAGCTCGGCGCGATCGTTGTGCTCGTCACGCGGGCGCGGCCGCGGTTTACACCTCGCCGAGCTCGGGCGCGGCGTCGACGACGAGGACCGCGAGCGCTACTTCGGCCGCCTCCCCGTCGCAGTAAAGGTCTAAGTCCAGAACTATGGGGCGGTCCTAACGGTTGCAGCAGAGCACGTGCGTGTCACCGGGCTCCAGCTCGCCGCTCACAACCGTGGAATCGGTCGAAGGGGTGCAAGTCGGCTCGTCCTTCACGAAGATGGACCGCACCGCGCCGATCTGTCCGTCGATCGTATCCGTGCAGAGCGGCCTATCCAGCCCGGAAATAAGAACGGATCCGAGCTCTTCGGAGCAGTCTGCCTGATAATACAGCGTGGTCTGCACGCGGCACTTGTCGCGGCTCGGCTGGCTACAGGAGCACGGGCTGCACGTACGCGTGTCGTTGTAGAGGGGGAACTCCCGCCGCCTCCGGTAGGAGTCCCAGCATTCTCCGTTCGGCTGCGGGGGGTAACAGTAGAGGAACGACGTGGGGACGAAGTCCAAATCCGGCTCACACGCCCGGATGAAGTCCATGTTCGTTCGCCGCAGCGCAGGCACCGGAGAGACAGGCTCGCAGCGACTTACCGGCGGCGGCTCGATCGTCACAAAAGCGTAGGAATCGCTAGGAACGGGGTGGGTAAGAGGAAAGCATGTCCCATCCCAACTGTTGCCCGCATCGATCGTATCGACGAGGTCGCTACTGGAGCAACTGGACGAGGAGTGTAGGAGCACCCTCCGCGGGAGCACGCAGGAGGAGGGGCTACACTCGCAAGGTTCGCATTCGACCGGTCCAGGCGTCCCCGCCCACCCCTCCCACAAGACCTTGCCCTCGCATCGTGGAGCGTACTCCGGTGGGCCACCGTAGAGCAGGATGAGCTGCGTCGGATCTGGATCTGGCAGGTCGTCGGGCGTCGGCGAAGAGCAGCCGATGAGCACACATATGGCCAGCATGGAGGGTGCAGCCCAGCGCATCGCGGCTGCTACACCACGGCCTTGGTCAATCGTCAGCATTGCCATGAATCACCTCCACCACGTCCGCGCTGGAGCAGCAGAACGTTCGGGTCTCGCCGCTCTCGATCGTGCCGTCCACCACAGATACGGTAGTTGTTGGCGAGCACGTGCCCGGCTCGTCCCGTGCGAACACCACGCGCACGCCTGCCAGAGGCGAATCGGCAGGTGCGCCGTAGCAGATTCCCTCTTCTGTGCCGATTCCGTTGATCGAGATCAGCATGTCCGAGCAGCTCGCGTCGCTGAAAAGCATGACATCCGCCACGCAGTTTCCACCGACAGGGGCGCCGCACTCGCATGGCGTGCAGGTACGAGCGTCTCTGATCTTCTCATGAAACTCGAAGCGCGCGACGAAGCCCGGCCGGCACGAGCCGTCGGATTCGGGTGCGATACACACCAGCCCATCGAAGGAGGCAACGTACTCACCAGTCCACGGGCAAGCTCGTGCAAAGCGCCCGCTGAGGGGCGGCGGAGTGAGCTGCTTCGAGGGTTCGCAGCTGGGAGCCATCGTAGGCGGCTTGATGGTGACCGAGGCGAACGCGTCGCCAGGGACAAGGGGCGAGGGCTTGACGCAGTGCCCCGGCGGGTCGGCTGCACCAGCGAAGTGAACCTTGACCCCTTCGCCAGCGCAGAGAGGCGCCTCGTGCGTCGTCACGCTGTCCGGCAGCACGCACGCGGCAGGGCTGCACGCGCACGTCCCGCATTCGTTCTGGCGCTGAGGATCCGTGCGCAAAGCGGCCCATCCCTCCCAGTAGTCGAGCCGACCCCCAGGACAGATGGGAAAATCCGGCGTGTCGCCGACCCACAACAACACCGGGTTGTCGTCGGTCCGGGGCCTGGGGATGTCGATGTCCTCCCCGCAACCGAGCAGCGCAGCCATGCTGAAGGCAAAACAAGATGTCGACCGCATGGGAACCCCTCGCGCTGCTTAGTAAAAGACGTTCTGACAGGGGAGCAGACCGTCACAGAGATCGAGCTCCTGCGCCGGCGTCTTCCTGGTCTGCCGTGTGGGAGCGGAGGGCCGGCTCGTGCGCTGTCGCGCCGCGACGTGCGGGGGGGCGGCCTCTGGCGGCGGTTCTGGACACCGCTCGATCGGTCGGGCTGAGGGCGGCGGGGTGGCTCGACCCGCCGCGGCCTGGATCGCTGGTCCCAGGCGCGGCGCGGTGTGACGCGGGAGATCCCGCCACAGGACCGCGGCCGCGCTGCCCAGCACGAACGCCAGCGCAAGCACCGCGCCGAACCAGCGCGGGGGGAAACGCCGCCCTGGGGTGCGGCTTGAGCGCGGAGGGGTCGAGGGCACCTGCGGTACCGGCAGCACCGGAGAAGGCGGAGGGGTCGAGGGCACCGGCGGTACCGGCAGCATCGGCTCGAGGTCCGGTAGCTCGGGTGCAGGAGGCGACCGCAGCGCGACCGGAGGCGCGTGGGTGCCGTTGTCCCGCGCGTCACGTGGCGGGATCGCGCTCTTGAGGGTGGCGGGCGTCTCGGAAGGGCGCGGCGTGGCGACCGGAGACGCGTCGGTGAGGCTGTCCGCCGCGTCCCGCGGCGGCACGCTCTTGACCGTGGCGGGCACGTCCGAAGGGCGGGGCGTGGGGAGCTCGCCAGCTCGCCCTCCCTCTTCATCCGAGGCGAACGCGCTCGCCTCGTCCTCCACGCGGGTGGGCGCCGCCTCGTGCGGCTCGCGCCGAGCGCTGGCCGGCCCGGCGAAGATGTCCGCGTGGAGAGGGTCCGGCGGTGCGCCAAGCTCTTCCCACGCGCGGGCAAAGGGAGTCAGGACAGAGAGGATCTCGTCGATGCTCGGCTGCCGTCGATTGGGGTTCTCCTCAAGGGCCCTTTGCATCATCACCTGAAGCATCGGAGGGATCCCGCTGGGAAAGCTCGGGGGACGGGTCCACGGCGAGAGGGCGCGTTTGCACAAGAGCTCGTACATGATCGTACCGAAGCCGTACACGTCCGCGCGAGGTCCCAGCTGACCACCCGAGAAGAGCTCGGGCGGTGCGTACCCATACGGGTCTTGACGAGCGTCCTCCGGGCCGAGCTGAAAGAGACGGGCAAATCCGAATTGGGTGATCGCGTATCGGCCATCGGCCCCGACGAAGACCCGGTCCGGGCTGAGGGCGCCGTGGATGACGGAGCGCTCATGAGCACGCACGAGACAACGGCCGACGTCGATCAGCACCTTGAGATCCACCGGCCCGAGGTCATTCCCGCGCATGGCGTCGATGAGCGGGATCGCGTCGCCGAGCACAGGCGACGCTGCCCACGCGACGTCGCCGTTCACCCCTCCGTAGAGCACGGGGACGACCTCCGGGACCTCGCCTGCGAGGCGCTGCAGGCGCGCGATCTCCTCAGCGAACAGGCCCGCATCGAGGCGCGCGCCATCGCGGAGGTGCAACCAGACCAGCGCTCCCGTGTCGCCGACCTGCCGCGCGAGGAAGTGACGGAGCAAGCCGCGCTCCTCGTTGAGGAGCTCGTGGCCTTCCCAGACGTCGCCGGCGGCTACCATACGAGCTTGATCTCCGCGCCGGCGCCTCTCGTGCGGATCTCGGCCTTCCGCGGCCAGACGACGTACGCGACCGTTGCGGCGCCGAGCGCTGCCCCGACGACGAGCGCAGCCGAGCCGAAGCCATGGAACAGGCCCGCTCGTGTGTTCGTCGCGTGCGCTTCGTCGTAGGTCTTGCGGAATTGCGCGCTGCTCGGGAGCATCGAGCCGTCCGAGAGGCGCGACACCTTGGCGGCCGTTTCGCTCTCCGCGGCGTCGCCGGCCAGGTGAAGGCCGACGCCGGCGCCGAGCAGGGCCGCCGAGGCGGCCGCGCCGGCGCCGATGGTCCACGGGTTGCGCGCTTGTGCTGGAGCGCTGGCGGCCTTCGGGGCCTCGAAGGCGAGGGCGACGCGCCGCGACTGCCCCGCCGTCACCTTGACGAGCGCACGGGCTACCTGCCCCTGCTTGCCGGTCGCCGTGACCTCGTGCTGTCCAGGGGCGACGAAGACGGGGCGGCCCGCGCTCACGTCGCGACCGTCCACCAGGAGCCGCGCCGTGCCCGGCGGGGCGCTCACATGGAGCTCGGCCACGCGTTGCCGAACGGCCGCGAGATCGGCGCGTCGGACGTCGTAGCGGCGGCGCTCGATGTCGTTGGTCGGCGCGGGCATCCGCGCGACGCACGTGGTGAGCTCGGCCGCGGCCTCCTCGAGCCGGTCGAGGCGCAGGTCGAAGACGCCGAGCTGACACACGGCCATCGTCGAGGGCTCGAGCACGTTGACCCGCGCCCAGAGCTCGCGGGCGCGAGCGAGCTCGAGCCGCTTGGCGGCCTTCTCCGCCTCGTCGATGAGCTCTTGCACCTCGCGGGACCGGGGAGGAGGGGGCGCGGCCGCGGCCGCTACGGGGAACGCGGAGGCAAGGACGAGGGCCAGGGCCGCCGCTTGGTGCGGATAGAGCCGTGGAACAGAAGCACGCACGGTTCAGCTCGGGGCAAACGAGGGGGACCACAGCGCCGCGCTGGCCCATCCAGGGCGGCGCGGCTTTTCATACCACCGCGAGGAGGCGGTCGAGCGTGCAGAAGTGCCGCGTGTTCCGTGGAGAGCATTGTGATCGAGCGACGGAATTTCTCGTTTGCGACTTAGAAAAGCGCCGGGACCGGTGAGGACTCTCGCGGCGGTCCACGGTCGCGCGAGGGGCACTGCGCCGGACACGCGCCTCCACGCCGTCCGCCCGCGTCGTCTGGTACGCTCGACGCATGTGTCCCGCCCGCCGCCCCCGCTCCGCCGCGGAGATCCTCCGCTCCGTCCCGACGCAAGACCGCCGCTCAGCGAAGAGCGCCTCCAGCGACGGGCGCTTCCGGGGATTTCACGCGGCAGGCGAGCGACGAGCCCCTTTCCGTGGGGGCTTCACCCGCACCTCCTGCAATGCCTGCGGGGTGACCGCACGCCGGCGGACCGGTCTGCGGGCTGGACAGCGGACGTGCGGGGTGCCCGTCCCGAAGGCGGATCGGTTCCTTGGCCCGCCGGGGGCGTCAGCATACAACGGACATGTCGGACCTCGCCCTATCGGGATTCGGCCACGCCGCCCGGGGTGTCACCGTGTTACCAGTACCTGAGGGATGCGCTTTGTTTGTCCGGCGAGCTTACATGGCTAACGTGAGAAGAGCAATCTGGACCCATGCTCGGCCATGCCCCAATCGCACCGTACGGACTTTTGACAACGAGACGGTCGTCTCGTTGTCAAGCCCCGTGCGACACTTGACCCGATCGAGATTCTACTCCGATGAATGTCACATATCCCGTAGACGTTGCCAGGGCGCTCGCCCGCGAGTTGGGGGACGCTGCGCCACCCCAATTGGAGCGGCTAGTTGAGGTCCTCTTCTTCGCCTCGCTATTGCGCGAAGAGGGCCACGATCTCACATTTAACGTCGTTTATCCGGGCGTCTTTGACCCGACGCATCCCACACCTGATCGTGTCCATGGATGGGAACCGTGGGATGTTGTGGACTTCGAGACACCAGACGAATTCACGTCCGAAAAGGTGGCAAAGTATGCGCCTCTCGCTCAAGGCGACGACGAGTATCTGATCGTACATTGTGCGACTGACCAATTATTGATCACGGGGGTCGGCCACAAGAAAATGGGCTGGCCCGGCGACAAGCTCCTGACCGTTCGCGTGGTCGGGGCGGGTGCTCTTCGTTTCTTCTACCGGAGCGGAGAGATTGCGTCTTACGCGGGCGGAAAGAACGAGCCGCTTGTCAGCTGGCATTCTATGTATTCGGAGCCAGCGATAAATGACATTGTGGAGGCCATGGACAACATGAGCGAAGTTGTCGATGACAAGCGTGCACTCGCAAGCGCTGCGCTAAAAATGCTCATATCGGATGTTGTTCGTCGTAGACATGGAGGGATTATTGCAATTTTGAACAAAGATGACGCGACGTTGAGGCGCATCTTTGATGCTTCGAAGCTCAAGGCGCCGCTCAACTTTGGCAAAATGGTCGCCTCGCGTTGGGAGACATCGATTGTAGAGGGGCGTCGGATGGATCCCAGCGACGACGAGATCGCAGACGCGCAGAACGCGGCCGCCGAGTGCGATCGCGCTCTCAGCGTCATCGGGCGGATGAGCGCCGTCGATGGTGCCGTGATTGCCACGCCGGAACTTGCTATTGTAGGATTCCGAGCAAAGCTCCCAGCGCCGGATTCAACTCCGTTGGTCATGCGGGTCAACGCAGATGGACGGCGCGAAATATTCGATCTGAAGCTAAAAGGAACCCGCCATCGAAGCGCCGCCTGTTTCGTGGCCCAGTCGCCCCGCCGAATCGCCTTGATCGCATCGGCTGACGGTCCAGCGGCCGCGATATTTCAAGACGCCGATGGCTACGTGGTCTATCACCCTGTGCGCGATAGTTACGACGCCTTCGGAGTGTGAGGTCACGAAGACGACCGGACGTGAACCACGACGGGTTCCGTCCGACGAAACAGCGTTTGGCCGGCGGCGAAGCGGCACGCAACCAGCGCAAAAGCGCCGGATAAAAAAGTCCTCGGCATGCCCACGGCGCGGGCTGCGCTCCGGCGCGAGCTCGATCACCTCGCCCGCGTCCGCCTTAGGCATGCTAGACGTGCCGAGCAGGCGCCCGATGTGCGCGTGGGCGCAGCGCCGCCTCGACGTTGCCTGCGGGTAGCGCCGCTCCAGCCGGCGCTACCCGCCGCGACGGCTGCGCTCGACTGCGAGGTCGATGACGGCGCCCGTGTCCGCGCCAGGACCGCCGAGCAGGCGACCGATGGTCCCATGGGCGATGCGTGCCGCCTCCACGTCGCCCGCCGCGAGCGCGGGCCCAGCCGGGCTACCCGCCGCGCCGGGTGCGCTCGGCGGCGAGGTTGATGACGCCGGCCGCGTCGTAAGCGGCCGAGGTGTGGCGCCCCGTTCACGCGTCGCGTCTCGCGCCGCGATTCGGGCGGAAAATCCGCATGGATCGGGGAGGTACGAGCTTTGCTCCCACCGCCGTCATGAGGAACTACTTTCGTTCGCTGGTTCTCGTGGGGGCTCCTTTCATCTTCGTCGCGGGCTGCGGCGGATCGGACGGCGACACGATCGCCGAGCCCACCGCGGCGCCGGCCACCCCGTCGACTCCGGCGGAGGTAGACACCACCTATGAACAGATCGGGCGCGGCTGCGGCGACAACGGTTTCCTCGTTCGCTCGCTGACGCACGTCCCCGCGCTCACCACCAACAACCTCTGGATCGCCCCAAACAACGACGCCGCCGGCCTGGCCGCGTCCAAGAACGACAATGGCTGGGGAGCGAGCGTGGGCGTCTACGAACTCGGGTTCGAGTCGAGCGGGGACAACATGGAGAGCCGCTCCGCCGAGCAGGCCGCACGATGCGACGCGGTCAGCGAGATCTTCGACCCCGCCGGGGACGGCGCGCGGCAACGCTTCCTCAACGTCCTCGTCTACGCCGGCGATCACCCGCACGCCGAGGCGATGCCCGCCGAGGGGCTCCCCGCTGCGGTCGAGGCGCCGGTCCGCCTGAAGGGCTATCTGGACGTGGCCGCGGGCACGCGCGAGGAGATCAAAGACGGCGTCGTATACCGGGACGCGCAGCACCAGTACCTGCCCATCTACGTTCGCTGCGAGAAGCCCATGAAGATCACCTACGAGGAGCGCCTGTTTTCGCGCGAGGAGGTCGAGGCGCTGGAGATCGACACCCGCATCTGTCGCCCCGTCGCCGAGGATGGCTACGGCTGCCTCTTCGAGCGCCCGCAGCCGATCGAGGGTGCGTGCACGTTCGTGGCGGCCGACGCGAAGTACGTGGCGACGAGCGGCGAGGAGCACAACATATCGCTCGGTGGCCGCATCGAGCGCGGCGAACAACTCAGCTACAAGATCACGGTCGACCGCTTCGCCTTCCGCTGAACGAGGGTCCTCGGTCAGGGAGCATGACGTCGGAGCGCGTGCACGTGCACCGGGATGCGCTCGACGGCGCACCGAGCAGGCGCCCGATGGTCTCGTGGGCGATGCGCGCCGCCTCGACGTCGCCCGCGGCGAGCGCCGCCCGAGCCGGAGCTACCCGCCGCGCCGGGTGCGCTCGGCGGCGAGGTCGATGAGGCTGGCCACGTCGGCCCCTGGCGCGCCGAGCAGGCACCCGATGGTCTCGTGGGCGATGCGCGCCGTCTCGACGTATCCGCCCAGCCAACGCCGTCGTGATCGTCGGCCCGGCCCGCGCCCGCCCTACTCGTACTGCACCGATTCCGCCGCGTTGCTCCGCCCCGCGCTCCGCGCCGGATACAGCGACGCGACCAGCGCCACCGCCGTCGCCCCCAGCGCCGTCAGCACCCCGTACTCCGGCGGTATATGGAACTCGACCTCAAAGCTCGACACCGTCCGCAGCGCCCCCAGCGCCGCCGACCCGAGCGGCACCCCCAGCAGCACCGCCAGTGCCCCGCCCAGCGCCCCCACCAGCGCCCCCTCCATCAGCACCATTCGCCGGACCTGCCCCGCCGTCATCCCGAGCACCCGGTGCAGCGCGAGCTCCCGGCGTCGCGCGTGCAGCGCCAGCACCATCTGGTTTGCCACGCCGATCGCCGCGAGCACCGTCGTGAACCCCAAAATCATATCGAAGATCACGAAATCTCGCCCCGTCGCCTTCCGGCGCACCGCCTCGATCTCGACCCCCGTCTGCATCCGCACGTCTCTCGCCCGCGGCACGTCGGCCAGGAGCTCGCCCCAGGGCGGCGTCGCCGCGCCCCCCCGCGCCGCCTCGGCCCCGGTCACCGGATCCGCCAGCGCCACCGTGTGCCCGATCGCGAGCGCGTACGGCGAGATCACCGTGAAGTCCGCCGCCTCGATGACCGCATACGTCCGCAAATTCCGATACGCGCCGGGCGCAGGCACATACCCCAGATCGTCCGTGACCCCGACCACCTCGAACCGCCGCCCGCCCGCGCTGCCGCTCACCTCGAGCAGATCGCCCGCCCCCACGCCGAACCGCCGGGCCATCATCGTGGACACGATCGCCTTGCCCGGCCCGAAGCTTCGGGCGAGCGCGATCGACTCGGGCCGGCCGGTGGCCTCGGCGAGTGCCCGCAGCTCGTCGCCCGGCACCGCATAGACGACGTTGGGCCACGGCGTGCGGCTCGAGAACCGCGCCGCGACCAGGCGCGGCGGCAGGCTCGGCAAGAGCCTCTCGGCGTGCCCGAGCGGCTCGTCCGGATAGAGGAACGCGTACGGCGCGAGCGCCCGCCCGGCCCAGGCCGAGACCTCCTGCTTGAGCGCCGCCGTGGCGATGTGCAGCGCGAGCAGCAGGGCGAAGACCATCATCACGCCGCCGACGCTCCAGGCGAGCTCGTGGCCGCTGTGCTCGACCCGGCGCCGGAGCAGGAGCCGCTCCGCGGCCCAGCGGCGCGGCGCGAGCCGCACGGCGAGCGCGCCGAGCCGCGCGACGAGGTCCGGGACGAACACGATGGCCGCGAGGAACGCCGCGCACACGAGGCCCGCCTCGACGACGAAGAAGGCGAGCATCGGCACCGACTCCCGGAAGAAGGGGCGGAGCAGGCCGTAGACGAGCACCATGAACGGCAGCGCGAGCAGCGTGATCCCGCGCAGGCGGCGCCGCTGCTCGGCCCCGCCCTCGAGGAAGCGCGGGCGCAGCGCGCGCGCGATGTCGACGCGGAGCGCGTCGCGCACCGGGCGGAGCACGCCGAGCAGCGCGGTGAGGGCGCCGGTGCCGCTGACGAGCAGCATCGCGCTCCAGGGCAGGCGGATCGCGTAGAGCGGGATGCGCGCGCGGCCGGTCGTCGTGATGCCCGCCTTCGCCGCGAGGTACGCGAGCGGGATCGACCCGAGCAGGCCGAGCGCCGCGCCGCCCACGCCGAGCAGCAACGCCTCGAGGACGAACACCGCCGCGACCTGCGGGGGCAGCGCCCCGGCGCTGCGCAACAAGGCGATCTCGCGGCGGCGGCGCTCGACGGCGACGTTGAAGGTGAAGAACACGATGAGGGCGCCGACGAGGAACGCGGAGAGCGAGCCGAGGCGGATCGCGGACCGCATGATCTCGTAGTCCTCGTGCGTCTCCTCCTGCGCGTCGGCCGCGGCGATGACCTCGCCGTTCGGGCGGAGGCCGCGCAGGGCGACGGTCTGCTCGGTGAAGACGGGGAGATCCGGGTTTGTGACGAAGCTCCGCGCCTCGACGGCGCGCGTGCCGACGTCGAGGATGAGGACGACGTTGACCGTGGCCGTGCCGAGGGCGACGCCGAGCAGGGCGGCCATCGCGCCGAAGCGATCGGCGCGCAGGTTGCGCAGGGCGAGGATGCGGACGAGCGGCTGGAAGAGGGCGCGGAGGAGGAGGAGCATTCAGATGCCGAGCTCCTTCAGCCGATCGTGGACCGCCGCCGAGGTGACGGCGGGGCCCGCGAGGGCGGCGTCGTGCAAGAGGAGGCCGTCGCGCATGAACACGACGCGGTGCGCGCGGGCGGCGTCCTCGGCGTTGTGCGTGACGAGGAGCATGGCGCTGCCGGCCTCGCGGAGGGCGTCGGCGAGCAGCGCCATGATGCGCCGGCCGGTCGCGACGTTGACGTTGCCGGTCGGCTCGTCGGCCAGCACGAGCGCGGGGCGGCGGACCAGCGCGCGCGCGATCGAGATGAGCTGCATCTCGCCGCCCGACAGCTGCGAGGGCAGGTGCTCGGCGCGGGCGCGCATGCCGACGCGGTCGAGCATGCGCGAGGCGGCGTCGTGGTCCGGCGCGGCGCCGTCGATGAGGTAGGGCAGGACGATGTTCTCGTAACCGGTGAGGGTCGGGACCAGGTTGAAGAACTGGTAGACGATGCCGATGCGGCGGCGGCGCAGGAGGGTCCGCCCGTGCTCGTCGAGGGCCGCCATGTCCTCGCCGAGGACGTGGACCTCGCCGCGATCCGGCGACTCGAGGCCCGCGACGCACGAGAGCAGCGTGCTCTTGCCGACGCCGGAGGGGCCCATGATCGCGCACATCTCGCCGGCGTGGATGTCGAGATCGACGCCCCGGAGCACCTCGATCGGCGTCGCCCCGAGCGCGTGGGACTTGTGGAGGTTGCGGACGCGGAGGACGGGCTGATCGGAGCTCACGGGAGGATCGCTACCTTGTCTACAGCATCTGCGCGCGGCGTTCACCTTGCATCCCGCCACTGGCCGCATTCGCGCCAGCGGGTGACCGTCTTCGGCCATCGGCGTACGGCGCGGATCGATAGTGTCGTTCCCGGAGGAGCAAAGCCGATGGGACGAGACGCTTCACACGCGCTCATGCGCGCGGGATCGATCGCGGCGGTGGCCATTGGGGCCGCGGCGTGCGCGGGCGCCGGCGGAGACGAGGAGACGGGCGGGACGGCGGTGTCGCGGATGTACGAGGATCCGCCCGAGCTACAGCCGGGCGAGGACGGGGCCTACGAGCTCCGCTTCGGCCCGAGCGCGGTGGAGATCGGCGGACGGCGGTTCTGTCTCCGCGCCTACAACGGGATGACGAGCGGGCCCACGATCCGCGTCCCGAAGGGCGAGGACCGCAGGATCCACGTGAACCTCTACAACGACTTCACGAGGAGCGATTTCCGCGAGATCGCGAGCATGATGGGTCACGGGTCGAGATCGCGTCATGACTTCAACCTGACACTGCCACAAGCTGAACCACAAGGACGAGGGGATGATGGAGCTCGTGGAGATCTGCGATCCCGACGATCAGGAGTGCCTGTGTCTCGGGACGGACGCGGACGGCGCGTGCATCCCGCAGGGCGGGTGCCTGCCAGACGACCTGCAGTGCCAGTTCGCGAAGCGCGCCACGGACGCGTACCCGGCCCCGCCGGCGCCGGATCTCGAGCTGTGCGGGCCGTGAGCCGCTGAACGCCGCGTCAACGAAGCGACGCGCCCGGCGTCGCCTCGCTCTCTGCGCTGCCTCCCGTTCGGCGGTGGACGTGTGATCCGGCTTACAAAACTGTCTCCGAGGTGACGGGTGACCCGTCGTTCGGCGTGGAGGGCCGTGTCCGATCCGGCGGGTACGCCGTCGTCCCTTGCAGGAAGGCGATCCCGCAGCAGCTCATCTCGCTGCTCTTTCGGCGCCGCCTTCCCGCTCAGAACACGACCTTGAGGTGCCCGCCCACCGTCGTGAGCACCAGCGTGTACTCCCCGTTGCCGAGGTCGTAGTCCGACTCGGTCACCGTGCGCGGCAAGATGCCTTGCACGCGGACGTCGCCCGAGAGCGATACGCTGTCGCTCACCTTCAAGATGCCGCCCACGTCCCCGATCAGCCGGTGGTTGTCCGGCGACGCCACGTCGATCGTGCTGTCCGGCGAGGCCGGCGACTGATAGCCGACCGACGCGGTCCCGAGGAACGCCTCGCTGAAACGGTACTTGGCGCCAGCCTCCACCCACACCGTGTCGTTCCACCGGCGCGGCAGGGTCACGGCCACGCGATCGGTGATCCCGAGCTTCGGCTGGGCCAGGTCCGGCGAGGAGGCCGTGACAACGAACGCCTCGATGTCCGAATAGAGCACGTACGAGAGGAGACCATCGATGCTGAGCTTGTCGTTGACCCGGTAGCCGACCCCGGCCGTGAGCCGCTTGGGGAGCGTGAACGAGAGCTCCGCGTCGCCCTCCACGAGCGGCTTGTAGCGCAGGCCCTGCTCGGCCAGGTCCTGCGTGAAGAACGGGTGGTTCATGTCGATCGCGAACTTGCCCTTGTACCGCATCGCGGTGCTGTGCTGGTACGTCAGGCCGAAGCGCAGGTCCTTGTTCGGGTTGAACGCGAGCCCGACGTGGAACGAGGCGCCGTGCGAGAGCGCCTGCTTGAGCGCGATGGGGCGCGCGAGGACGTCGAGCTCGCGCAGCTCGGACGGCGTGCTCGGGCCGAAGTCGTTGTCCTGCTTGAGGTAGTCGAGGCCGTCGTGGAACTCCTTGAGGCTGGCGAAGTCCTGGACCTTCGAGAGCTCGGCCAGGCCGCCGACGTACGACAGGCCGGCGCCGAGCGAGAGCTGGTCGGTCAGCCGCAGCCCGGCGGCCGCCGTCAGCGAGCTCGCGACGATGAACGCCTGCTGGAGCTGCCAGCGCTGCGCGCCGTCCGGAAAGCTGAGCGCCGCGGCATACGGCACATACAGGCCGACGCCGACGGTGAGGCGCTTCGGGATGGCCGGGATCGCCAGGAAGGCGTTGCCCGTCGGCGCGACCGGCGTGGTCGAGACCTCCTCGGCCGGGCCGGTCTTGCCGGGGGCGACGTTCGCCGGATCGAGCGGGAGCTTGAACTGCAGGGTGTCCGGCGTCTGGTAGACGCCGCGCCGCTCGCGCTTGTAGGTGGCGCGGCCGACGATGAGGCCGGCGCCGAGGAGGAGCTCCGGCCGCTCGACGTCCGCGAGCGCGGCCGGGTTCCAGTAGACGGCGGCGGCGTCCGCGGTCGTGGGGCCCGAGGCGCCGCTCGTCACCCACGGCGCGTCGATGCCCGAGGCGCGCGCGTCGCCCGCCGTCCGGCAGACGAGGCCTGTCGCGAGCGCCAGCGCGGCGAGTTCACGTCCTGTCCGTCCACGGGCACGCGCGCGGCCGCGGGGCGGCGGGGTCGGCAGAGCTCCTGTCATGACACGGGTCCTCACGGTGGGGGGGCCGATCACTGGATCCGGGTGAGGGTGAGCGAGAGGCGATGGGCGCTCGGCTTGTCGCCGATCCTGATCTCGTAGCGGCGCCCCTCGTCGTCGGCGAAGTACAGCGTATCTCCTTGCTGGACCTCCACCTTCTCGTGGAGCGCGTCGCCGTCGATCGCCTCGGTCGTCGACACCTTCTTCGTGAGCGCGGCGTCGGCGAAGAAGCCCGGGCTCTCGTAAGCATAGTCGCGCACGCGCTCGCCCGCGTCGTCCTTGCGGATGTCGTCGGGCGCGACGAAGTAGAGGTAATCCCGCTGGCCGGCGACGCCGCTCTCGGTGCTCGGCTGGTAGAGGTAGAAGTCCGCGTCGCCAGCGGCGTTGTTGTTGAGCTCGATCGCCATGTCCTTGAGGACCGCCGGATCGTTCGCGAGGTTCTCCTTGATGCTCGCGACGAGATCCTCGGTCTTCACGCCGACCGGGACGTCGCGGAGGGTCACCTCGAGGTTGGCCTTCCCCTCGGCGAGGCCGCCGTCGTGGAGCCGCGCCTGGGCCACCTCGAGGAGGATGTCCCAGAAGTATGACGGCGGGGGCGGCGGGTCTTCGAGGACGATGCTGCTATCGACGCTGATCTCGGTCCATCCGGTGCCGTCGACGCAGACCTTCACCGGCTGGAACTCGCTCGTCGAGGTGCCCTGGGGCCCGTAGCTCGAGCAATGCTCCTCGATCTGCGCTGCCTTGAGCTCGCCGGCGCGGGCGAGGATGTGCTCGAACTCCCAGGGCGGCTGCTCCCACACGGGCGAGTCGCCGCGCGGCGCGGGCTCCCGGCTCGTGCCGCCCGGCAGGTACATCGCGCTCTCGGGGATGGCCAGGGTCAGCTCGCCGATGCTCAGGTTCCTGGCGAGGTTGGCGAGCTCGAGCCAGTCCGGCTCGCTGAAGTCGAACAGGGTGTCGATCTGGCCGGGCGTGCTGTTGATGCTCGCGACGTCGGCCATCGTCGCGTCGACCCCCTTGTAGGGGAGGGCGTTGACGTTGACCCGGACCGTCATCGTGAAGTCGTCGAGGGCCGCCTTCACCCCGGCGGCGGCCTTGATGAAGCCGGGGTGCTTCGCTCCTTCCGGGTCGTCCGGATCGAGCGGCGTCGGGCCGAACTGCTCGGCGAGGCCGGCGAAGTCGGTGACAACGTCGTAGAGCGTGACGGGGATGGAGTGCGGCGCGACGGGGTAGATGCCGTCCGGGTGCTCGTCGTCGGTCGGCCCTTTGCGGCGCTGGGTGTTCGGGTGGGTGCTGACGAGGTTCTCCAGGACGGCCTGCGACGTGATCTGGACGGGGATGAGCCGCTCGTTGCCGGCCACGCCCACGAGGTCCGAGAGGATCTTCGACGTCGGGAGCCCGACGGCGTTGCCGACGCCGAGCAGGCCCTCGAGGCTCGTACCGCGGAGATCGGCGTTCTCCGGCGTCATGTTCAGGAGCCCGACGAGGTTCTTCGACGCGGGCGAGAGCGCGTCGATGTCGGCGGGGGGCATGTACATGACCTTGAGCAGCGCGTTCTCGATGAGGGTCGCGATGTCGAGATCGAGCAGCCAGATCCCCTCGAGCGTGGGCCGCGGGATGGCCTTGAGCTCGTCGAGCGTCAGCGTCTTGGCGAAGCGCTTCGCGTCGAACCGCAGGAACTCGAGGGTGAGGGTGCGGCTCTCGTTCACGCCGAGCGCCGGCGGGGGCGGCGGCTGGTCGACGGTGACGGCGTCGACGCAGCCGGGCAGCGCGGCGGAGAGCGCGGCGGCGGCCAGGGGGCCGAGCCGGGAGGGCCGGCGGCGGGCGGGGGCGGCGGGGGGGGTGCTGTCTCGCGCTACCATGATCAGAGCCTCACCATGATCAGAGCCTCTCCACGTCGGCGGTGATCTGCACGGGATCGTCGCCGTCGGGCACGTGGAAGCGCACCTCGTAGACGGCGCCCTCGTCGTCCTGCATGTACAGCGTGGTATCGCCCGGCGGCAGCCGGTATTTCTCGTGCGCGGTGTCGGCGACACCCTCGAGCTCCTTCTTCGAGACCTTGCTCGCCTCGTCGAGATCCCGGCTCGTGAAGAAGCCGGGCTTTTCGTAGGTGTAGTCGCGCGGGGCCTCCGAGCTTTGATCCGAGGGCCGGAGGTCGTCCTCGGCCACGAAGAACAAGGTCGGGGCGCCGTCGGGCGCGGCGCGGCCGTAGAAGAAGTCGAGCGCGTCGTTGTTGACCCAGTACCGGCCGAGGATGATGTCGGCGATCTTCTTGGCCTGGCTCTGGAGCGTGGGGCGGAGATCGGCGAGGATCTCCTCGCCGGTGAGGCCGATGCCGACGTTGTGGAGCGCGAAGACCGGCTGGGCGGCGCCTTCGGGGATCTCGGGCATGCCGTCGCCGGTGGGGTCGTGGATGGCGACCTGGCCGACCTCGGTGAGCAGCTCCCAGAAGAACTGCGACGGCGGGATTGGGGGCGGTTGGTTGGAAACCAAGTCGGTGAAGGCCGTCCAACCGCGCGGGTCGCCGGCCTGGCCGATGGTCACGCCCACCCGGCATGTCCCGCTCAGGCGGAAGTAGCACCCCGTGAAGGGCACACGCTCGCCATATGTGAGGTAAGCCGCCTTGCCCACGATGTGCTCCATCATGAACGGAGGGGTGGACCATACCGTGCTGGAGCCGACCGGCATGTCTGGACGGTTCTCCTTGCAGGCCGGCGCCACGGCCTCGGTGCACGCCTCCACCTTGGTGGGGAGCTCGCGAAGCGCGATGCGCATATCGATCGTCGGCGTCGGGGCGATGCCGCTGATCTGGAGCTTCTCCGGGTCGGTGAAGTCGAACCGGAGCGGCGCGTCGCCGTCCCGGAGGAACATGTCGCCGCCCCCCTTCGAGAGGTCAATCCCCGTGACCCTGCGCAGGCCCGACTCGGCGACCACGCGCATCTTGAAGTCGGGCAGGAGGACGTTGCTCTTCGTGGTGAACGTGCTGTCGTCAGGGACCAGCACCCCGGGATGATCTCCGGATGGGCCGAGCTTCTCGGAGAGCGGCTGGAGATCGAAAAGGGCCTCGTAGAGGGTGACAGGCAACCTTGCCCCTTCCGGGTCGGAGACGGCCGGGTGCGTGCCGAGCAGCTGCTGCTGGAGGGCGAGGATGAGCTTGGGTATCGGTACGAACGGGGCTGTCCGCTTGTCGCGCGTGGCCGCCGGATCCGGCTGGACCGTCAGATCGAGGCTGATGCTGTCGGAGAGGACGTCGGCGAAGTCGAACGCGAAGGTGCCGGGGTTCTCCTCGAAGATCGCCTGCAGCCCCGCGAGCGATGTCCCTTTCACATTGGCGTTGGCGGGCGTCATGCTGAGCAGGCGCACGAGCGCGAACTCCGGCGACGTCCGCCACTCCTCCCCGAAGCTCCGGCCGAGCTCGGTGAGCGAGCAGTCGTGGCCGGGGTCCGCGCTGTCGTTCTTCCACGAGGTCCCGCACGCGTTCTGAATCTGATCGAGCGCGCTCTGGAGCAGGCCTGTGGTGTCGACGTCGAGGATCGTGATCTGCTTTGCGCCGTCTTCCCCGAAGACCTGGAGCGCCTTCTCCTTGTTGAGCTCCAGCACGACCGACGGGACCTCCGCGTCGTCGATGCGCAGCCGGAACCGGTTCGGCTCCTCGATGACGGGGCCGCCGCCCCCGCCTCCGCCCTCACCGCCGCCCCCGCCGCCGGCGGCCCCGCTGCCGCCGCCGCCTCCGCCGTCGCCGCACGCGGCGAGCGCGGCGAGCAGCAAGAGGGGAACGCGGCCGAAGGGCGCGGCGCCGCGCCGGGAGGGGAGAGCGAACGGGGAGTGCGTCATGAGGGCTCCTCGTCGAGGGACCTGCTCGAGATCCACAGGAAGAGACGCCCGATGCTACCGAACTTCGACGCGCCGGCGCGACAAAGAGATCGCGCCGCGACGACGCGGAGCGCGCGATCCGCGACGACGCCAAGAACGCTGGGACACGTCGTGGTGTCCCTCGGCGCGCTTTCGTCTTTTTCGCCGCCGGCCGCCGCTCCGTCCCGCGCCCTGCGCTACGCGCCCTCGCGATCGCCCGGGGCGTCCGTCGCCGCCACGGACGGCTCGTCCGTCACGGCCGTCGGGACGCTCACCGCCGCCGTGGACGGCTCGCCCGGCTCGCCCGGCGCGACCGCCTGGGCGCTCGCCGCCCCCACGGACGGCTCGCCCGTCGGGGTCGCGGGCGGCGGCCGGTTCGACGGCGGCGCGCCCACGAGCCCGCGCGTCCGGTCGAACAGCGCGCGCAGCAGGGTGAGGCTCGGCTTGCGCTTGCGCGCGGCGATCGCGAGCACCTCCTCGCGGACCGCGGCGTTGATCGGCGTCGGGATGTCGAGCGCCGCGCCGCGCTCGACGACCTCGCCGTTCAGGAAGTCGACCGCCGGCGGGCGGCCGCGCTCGATGGCCGCGAGCATCGAGGAGCGCATGCGGCGGTAGCGCGCGCCGACCGCGAGGAGCAGCGCGTGCTTCGCGAACAGGCCCGGCGAGCCCACCGCGGCGCGCTCGGCGTCCGTGAGCGCGATCCAGTCGAGGTCGAGCGTCCCGGCCACCTTCTCGAGGCGCACGCCGGACGCGCGCGAGACCTGCACGGTCTCGGTCATGACCTCCAGCGCGAGGCGGCGGACGAAGCGGTGCCGGAGGAGCGCGCCGAGGCGGTCGCCGCCGACGGTGCCGAGCGACGAGATGGCGCAGTTGATGGCGAGCTTCGACCAGCGCGCGCCGGCGAGGTTGTCGGTGACGGTGGTCGGGCCGATCGCCTCGAGGATGCGCGCGAGCTCGTCGAGGCGCCCGTCGCGCGCGCCGTCGAGCCGGCCGAGGACGAAGCCGCCGCTCGAGGTGCGGTCGTAGACGCCGGGCTCGACCATCGAGGCGCCCCACGCGACGATCGCGCCGAAGGTTCGCTCCGGGCCGGCGATGCGGGCGACGCGCTCCTCGCAGAGGCCGTTCTGGAGGCAGACCATCGCGCCCGTCGGGGCGAGGTGCGCGACCACGCTGCGCGCGGCCTCCTCGACCTGCGGCGGCTGCGTCGCGAGGAGGACGTAATCGAAGGGGCGGGTGTCCGGGCCGAGCTCGCGCATGGCGCGGCCGCGGACGGTGCCCGGGCTCGCCTCGCCGCGCACGCGGAAGCCGGCGGCGTTGATGGCGTCGGCGATGAGGGGGTTCGTGGTGAAGGCGGTGACGTCGTGGCTCTGCTCGAACAGGTGCGCGGCGGTGATGCCGCCGATGCCGCCGCAGCCGACGACCAGCAGGCGGGGAGCAGAGGAAGCGCGGGCAGCGGACGAGCTCGGGGCAAGCTCGCCGGGTGAATCGGTGAAGCTCATGCGAGATCCCTTACCACCACTGGGGCGCGGGCTCGACGGGCTCGAGGGGAGCGGGATGGGGGGACGGGAGGGTCGGACACGCTGCCGGGAGGGCGACCGCCGGGGGGTGGCAGCAGCGCGATGACGGGGCGCGTCGAATCGTGCCACCGCTGCCGGCGCTCGCGCTGGTGATGTCGCGCCGAGCGGCGTACAAACACGCCATGTCGACCGAGCGATCAGCGCCCGGACTGCGGCTCACGAGGCTGGACGTCCGCAACTTCCGCGGCATCGACGCGATCAGCCTCGATCTGCGCGATGCGCAGGGGACGGCGCTCGATCTCGTCGTGCTCGCCGGGGCCAACGGATCTGGCAAGACCGCGCTGCTGGAGGCGATCCTTCTGCTGCTGCACAGACCCGACAAGCTGCCGCGCGACGTGGCGCCCCTCCGGGAGCAGATCCGGTTCGGGACCGAGGCACTGGAGCTCCGGGGAGAGTTTCGTTTCCCGGACCGCAACGAGGTCGTGGACTTTCATACCGAGCTGCGTGTCGCACACGATACGCCGGCTTCATCGGGGAAATTCTTCAGACCTCGCGGCGACGAACCTCAACAAGAGGCCCTCCCGGGCTTCGGCTGGAGCACGTATGCTCGGCTCGACGCAAATGTGGAGTACTTCTCCGCCCGGCGTGAGCCCGAGGCGCTCGGCGAGATCGTCAACCCGGGCGGCGCGCGCTCCGACGTCGAGGGGCACCGGCTGCGCGAGCTGAAGCGGCGCTTGATCAGCGCATACTACCGCGATCTGCGCGCCCAGGCGCGGCGCGGTAAGCCCGTCGCTGGAGCGCCCGCCAATGGAGAAGCCGGAGCCGCCCTGGGCGACGGACCCTTCGCCCGCCTGCAGCGCCTGTGGGAGCGCTTCAACGGCGCCGGGCAGACGCTCGACGTGATCCCCGTGAGCAATGACCCCGGCTCCGGCGACGAGGTGGTGCTGCGAGACGACCGCCCCATCCCCGAGGACGTGACCAGCCTCGAGATGGCGCGCCGGCTCGCTCCCGCCCGGCCCGATATCCCGCGCATGGTGCCGCTGGATCGCCTGAGCTCCGGCCAAGTGGCCCTGTTCGCGTTCGCCGGTCCGCTCATCTTCCGGGACGCGCCGACCGACGTGATGCTGATCGACGAACCCGAGCAGCACATGCACGTTCAATGGCAGCGCCTCCTCATCCCTGCCTTGCGGGAGCTCTCCCCGACCACGCAGCTCATCGTCGCGACACACTCGGAGGCCATCCTGGACTCGGCCTTGAGCTATGAGCGCTTCATCCTCGTCGAGGACGAGGACCCGCGCGCGCACCTCGATGAGCGCGGGGAGTTGGAGGAAACAGAGCAGCCCGCGGCGAACCCGCCCGCATGAAGACGACCCTGCGCGACCTGTACCGGGGGCCGCTCACCGTCTGGGTGGAAGACCCCGTGACCCACGCGGTCCTCACCGACGTGTGGAGCGACCCGCAGATCAACGTGCTCATCAGCGAGGGCAAATCGGGCGTCATACACATGGTCAATGCGAGCCCGCGCGGGCCGCACGTCTACGGCGTGGTGGACCGCGACTTCGACGATGACAACCTGGTCAGCTGGACATCGCCGGGCTGCCGCGTGCTTCGCTTGCCGGCGCACGAGATCGAGAACCTGCTCCTCGACTTCGAGGTCCTGGCGTCGCTGTCCGGCAGCGAACCAGCCGCGCGCATCCAGGAGCGCGCTCACGACCATGCACAGAAGATGCGGTTCTGGATGGGCTGCTGCTCCGTGCTCTGGGACATGCAGCGGGACCTGGGCAAAGGCTTTCCCGAGCGCCCCGCCAATCCCGCGGGATTGCAGACCCTTGACGAGGTGAAGCGAACCCTGGACAGGAGCGCCTACTGGCCCGAACACGGCGCCGCCTGGCAGCGCTGGAGCCAGAGCAGCGCGCGCGCCCAGCGGATCGAGGCCGCTTGCGAGGTTTTCCAGAAGGAGCTGGAGGGCGATGGCTGGATCCGCTCGTTTTCGGGCAAGGAGATCTTCCGTTTCCTCCGGTCGAATGTCGCCGGCCTCGATCGCACGCCAGCGCGGCCTCCGCGGCCGAGCTCGTCGGAACGCGACCTCAACCTGGCCAAAGAGATCGCCCGCAAGATGCGGGAGCTCGGCCGAATCCCGCCGGTGCTGATCGAGCTCCGGCGCGTGCTGCGCGAGAAGGCCGGCCTTACCTGAGGGGACGTGGGCTCCCGTCCCGATCAACGGGCCTCCGCCCCCCTCAATCCGCCGGCGCCAGCACCTCGATCGCCTTCGGCTCCAGCGTGACCGTGATCGGCAGCCGCCCGAGCGGCTCGCCGTCCACGTCGAGCAGGAACGCGTGCTCCACGTCGCGGTTCAGGAGCGTGAGCTCGATGCGGTCGCACTGGAAGTGGCGGACGTCCGGGTGACGGATGTGCGCGCCCGTGTACATGCCGGTCGACACGGCCGCGAAGCGGACGTGGGGCGCGCCGCCCAGGTCGATGACCTCGAACACGCCGTCGTCGGCCCGCGCCATCGGCGCGACCTGCATCCCCGCGCCGAAGAAGCGGCCGTTGCAGATGGCCACGGTGCGCGTCGCGAGCTCCAGCTCGCGCCGCTCCCCGCGCAGCGTCGCCACGCAGCGCACCCGGCCGACGCGGCTGCGGACGAGGCCCCGGAACGACGCCATCGTGTACGCGAGCGTGTTGCCGAGCACCCGCGTCGTCTCGCTGACGATCTGATCCACGAGCCCGCTCATCCCCGCGGACAGGACGTTGACGAAGAACGCCTCGGCCTGCTTTCCGTCGTGCGTCTCGTACGAGAAGCGGCCCACATCCATGGGGCGCGCGTTGCCGCTCGCGATCGCCGTGCAGTAGTGATCGAGCCGGTGGTTCAGCTTCAGCGTCCTGCAGAGATCGCCGCCCGTGCCCGCGCCGATGATCCCGAGCCGGGTGCCCGAAGCGCCCCGGTCCTTCGCCTGCATGAGGCCGTTCACCACCTCGTTGACGCTGCCGTCCCCGCCGACCGCCACGACCGTCTCGCGGCCGCCGAGCGCGGCCTCGCGCGCGAGGTCGACGGCGTGGCGCGGGCGCTCCGTGCGCACGATGTCGACCTCGCCGAGGATGCGCTGGATGGGCTCCTGCATCCCGTCGAAGAGCTTGGCCGTCTTTCCGCCGCTGGACCGGGGATTCACGATGAGAAGGGGGCGCATGCGGGCCCCGATGCTAGATGCCGGAGGCCGCAGAGCGCGAGGTGTTTTTGTGGAGGGACCGGCGCGGGGCTGCCGGGGGCGCCGCGCGAGGCGCGCTCCTCGTCCGCGGGCCCCGGAGGCTCACCCCGGCTCACGGCTGCTTCCCGCGGCTCACGGCTGCTTCGTGCAGCCGCAGCCGCAATCGTCGCTGAAATAGCTCCAGCCGGGGTCGCAGACGAAGCGCATCCGGGCGCACTGGTCCGGGCTCTGGCCGACGTACTTGAGGAGCGGGCCGTCGGTGCAGCCCTGCTGGCCGCCCGTGTCCGGCGCGCCGCCGGCGCCGACAGCGTCCTCCTCCTGGCCCGCCGCGCCGCCGGGTTCCGCGCTCCTCGTGCCGTCGGCGGGCAGAGGGGTCATGGTCGCGCCGCCCTGGGCGCCCTGGCAGCCCGCGGCGAGCGAGCCGATCAACACGAGCAGCGATGTGGAAGCGAGGATTCTGTGTGACATGAGAGGGCTCCGGTGAACAGGTCAAGCGGATCGGTGCTCTAGGCCCTGCCTCCATGGAGCTCCGAGCGGTTCGAGCGAATGGGGTGGGGGAGCGCGATATCCCCGTCCGCGCTCCTCTCGCGCGGGGGGCGGCCGGCGCTGGCCGGGAGCGCGGACTCCTGCCCCTCCTCCTTCGCGGTCTTGGGCACGTCCACCCCGGTATCGTCCGAGTCCTTGGCGCCGGTGCGCTTCCCGTCCGGCGAGCGGTGCTCGATGATGGCGTTGATCTCGGCCCCGAGGAGCACCGCCATCGAGGAGATCCACATCCAGAGGAGGAGGATGATGACGCCGCCGAGCGCGCCGTAGCTCACCTCGTAGCTGCCGAAGCGGCTGACGTAGAAGGAAAACCCCAGCGAGGCGATCGCCCAGATCACGACCGCCACGACCGATCCGGGGGTGATGAACTTGAACTTCTGCTCGACGTCGGGGAGCACGTAATAGAGGGCCGCCAGGACGGTCATCACGAGGAGCATCGAGACCGGCACGCGCAACCAGAGGATCGGCGTCGCGAGGGGGCCGAGGTGCTCGGTGACCGCCGGCGTGGCCACCGCGAGCGCCGAGGCGACGGTCAGCAGGACGGCGCCGCCGAGCGTGACCAGGAGGGCGATCCCGCGGCGCTTGAGGAACGACCGGCTGTCCTCGACGCCGTAGGCGGCGTTGAGCGCGTCCATGAGCGCGATCACACCGCCCGAGGCGGCCCACACCGCGCCGAGCGCGCCGACCGTCAGGAGCGCCGGGCTCTGTCCCTCGGTGAGCGCCTGGAGGCGCTCGCCCAGGATGTTCGCCACGGCGGGCGGGGCCATCTGGTACAACTCGCCCATCAGCCGCGCGGCCTCGGCCGGATCGATGACCAGGCCGGCGAGGGCGACCGCGAAGAGCAGGAACGGGAAGATCGAGAGGACGCCGAAGAAGGTCAGCGCAGCAGCGACGGTGTCGACCTTGTCTTTGACCCATTCCTGCTTGATGTCGTTCAGAAAATCCTTCCAGGGGATTTCTTTTCCGGGCAGGTACATGACAGACCTTCACTGCAGGGGCGCGCGACGCGCCGTTGCGTTCTTCCTGGGCGGCCTCCGCCGCGGCGGCTGACTGGGAGAGAGCAACGCGAGTGCCAGGCCGGGCGCGGCGGCAGCGGGGCGGACAGGGGGGCTGCCGGCCTGCCCGCGTCGGCGCCGGGGGTCCCGCTCGCGCCGGGCGCTTGCTGGCGCCGTCGTCGCGCGTGGCGCGAATTGCCCCACGCGGCACAAAGGCCACATCACGGCGTGTGCGATCGTGGGCCGGCTGCCGCTCGCCGCTGCCTCGCTGGAATGCGTCGCGACCGGTGGCGCCGGGCGCTCCCGCGCGGTCAGGGGCGCGGCGCCTCTCCTGGTCGCGGAGCGCGGGGAGCGCGGGCATGGGCGCCGAGGGATCAGCTCCCCTGGGGGTCACGCCGGGCGCGCGCAGCCGAGGTGGGGGCAGCGGGCGCGGGCGTTGCGGGGCGCGTGCCTGGCCGGGCGAGGGCGTGGGCGATGCCGCTCTGCAGGGTGCTGCGGGTGGTGATGCCTGCGAGGTCGACCCCCAGCTCCACCAAGGTCTGCGCGGTGTCCGGGTTGATCCCGGTGAGCATGAGCTGGGCGCCCAGGAGGCGCGCGGCGCGCGCGATGCGCAGCAGGGCGTCGGCGGACTCGGCGTCGACGTTCCTGACGCCCGTGACGTCGACGATGGCGGTGTGAAACTGGTGCTGGACGATGCCGTCCAGGAGCTTCTCCATGGCTTGCTGGGCGCGGGCGCTGTCGAGGGTGCCGATGAGGGGCATGGCGACGACGCCCTCGGCCAGCGGGACGAGCGGCGTGGACAGCTCGCGCAGGGCGGCCTGCTGGGCCCGGATCACCTGTTCCTGGGAGTCGCGCAGCTCCGCCTGGGTGTGCGCCAGCTGCCGCTGCGCGGTGATGTCGTGCGCGACCCAGAGGACGGTGTCGTTCGTGAAGGGCTTGCAGGTGGCCTCGCACCACACCTCGTCCTCGCCCACCGTGATGGGGTACTCGACGCGCAGGATCGTTTGGGCCGCGAGCGACTCCTGGATGACCGCGATGCAGCGCTCGAGGTGGTCTTCTCGGACCACCGAGCCCATCC
The DNA here is from genome assembly GCF_051521425.1 of Sorangium sp. So ce834. NCBI lineage: Bacteria > Pseudomonadati > Myxococcota > Polyangiales > Polyangiaceae > Sorangium > Sorangium sp. So ce834. The sequence goes on along the minus strand of NZ_CP150351.1, from coordinate 12,163,773 downwards.
GGGTGTTGCTCCCCTGCCTGGCCATCTCGGCGGTGACGACGACCGTCGGGAGCGCCTCCTGGAGGATCCCGTCGCGATCGATGAAGGCGACGAACATCGGGATCACCGAGCAGAGCGCTTCCAGCTTCGCCCGGGCATCTTCCTGCTCGGCCACGCGCTGGCGCAGGGCCGCGTTCTCGCGTTCGAGCTCCGTCGAGGTCGGTCGTTCGTTCATCGCGTCAACATCGTGTCAAGATTCCAATGCTATTGTACTCCAGGAAGTCGGTCCGAGCGAGCGAAATCCAGCATGGGATCGCGGGATGAACCGATGTTGGGGGGCGTCATCGTAGGCGAAGCGGTCGGCGGGAGGGGAGGGAGCCCGCCGCGCGGCGCGGGGGCCCCGCCGGATACCTACCGACTACCTACCTACCGCGCAGCACCTTAGCTCATCGCCTTGCCGATGAACTCGTGCAGCGCCGGATCCACACCGTGCTGGTTCCTCATCGACGGCTCCTCCTGGTACATCCGGTTCAGCGATCTCTCGATCCCCGGATTCTTCCCCGTGAACGCGTCGATGAGCTCCCGCATGCGCTTCACGATCTGCTGCACCGGCTCGCTCTTCGGATCGGCGCCCTTCTGCATCTCCGCCCGCATGTCCTCGTAGATCTGCTTCCACGCCGACTCGGCCTCGCGCATCTTCTCCGGGCCGATCGCCTCCGCGCGCTGCTTGAGCTCCGCGAGCTGCTCTGGGGTGTAGTACTTCTCGATCATGGTCATCACCTCGATGGTTTGAAGGAGCTGCTCCACAGAGACGTCGTCCCCCGCGCGAAGCACGTTCGCCAGACCCTCGAGCCGCGCGCAGAGCTTCTGCTCCAGCGCGATCTGCTCGCGCAGCCGCGCGAGGTGCAGCTCGATGGTCCCCAGCGGAGAGAACCCCGGCCGGTCCAGACACCCCGTGATCTGCTCCAGGCTGAAGCCGAGCTCGCGCAACGACTTGATCTGCTGGAGCCGGGCGACGTCGCCTGCCGAGTACATCCGGTGCCCCGACGCCGTGCGGTGCGACGGAGACAGCAGCCCGATCTCCTCGTAATAGTGGAGCGTACGGACGGAGAGGCCGGTCTGCTTGGCGAGATCGCCGACTTTCAACGGTGCTGAACGCATGGTGCTTCCCCTGTTTCCAGGGCGGGGGAGGACGTCCATGCCCCGGAGGCTAGGTCCTCACGTAGCGTGAGGATCAAGGCCCGGCCCCCACTTTTTTTTCGCTGCCGCGCCGCACGGGCCGAGGGGCCTCTCCGGCGCGCTCAGGGCCTCAGGCGCTCGCCGTTCTCATCACGAAGGTCCCCCGCCAGGCGCGGGCGCCTCGATGACGCTCGCCCGGAGGAACACGCCCGCGAGCGCCGCCACCGCAGCCGCCGCCCAGAATGGCGCGCCCATGCCGGCCCGCGCGTAAAGCTGGGTGGCGACGAGCGGGACGATCACATAGCCCAGCTCCTGCAGCGCCTGATGGCCGCCTTGTACCTGCCCCTGCGCGGCCGGTCCGGCGGCCCGCGACAGGAGCGCGGAGAAGGAGGCCGTGAGCAGGCCCTCGCCGGCCGCGATCGCCACGATGGCCGCGACGAACGCCGGCGCCGAAGGGTGGGTCGCGACGAGGCCCATGGTCGCGAGGGCGACGACGACGAGGGCGAGGCCGAGCGCCAGCACGCGCGCGTCCCCGATCCGCCTGACCAGCCGCTCCAGCAGCACCCCCTGGACGCACACATCCGTGGCGCCGACCGCGATCACGGCGAAGCTCACCGCGTCGGCGCCCCACCCGAGCCGGTCCTTGGCCAGGAGCGCGAACGTCGCCTGGAGCGAGACGAAGGCCGTCGTGAAGAGCACGCCCACGGTCAGGAGCGGACGGAGGTGCCTCATGCGCAAGAGCCCCGAGAGCTGCGAGAACGGGTTGAGCCTCCGCCACGAAAGCGCGCGGGCCCGGTGCTCGGGGGCGAGGCTCTCCTCGAGGAACAGGTAGCTCCCCGCGGCGTTCAACGCGGTGAGGGCGGCCGCCAGGAAGAAGGGCGCCTTCAGGCCGAGCCTCAGGGCCAGAGCGCCGAGCGCCGGGCCGGCGATGAGCCCCGCCCCGAACATCGCGCCCACCCGCCCGAAGCTCCGGGCGCGCTGCTCGTCGGGCGCCGTGTCGCCCAGATACGCGAACACCGTGGCCACGTTTCCCGCCGTGAGGCCGTCGATCATGCGACCGAGGAGCAGGAGCGGGAGGGCGTCGGCGAGGCCGAACAGCGCGTAGCCGGCCGCGGAGCCCATGAGGCTGAGCAGGAGCACCGGGCGGCGGCCCGTCGCGTCGCTCAGCGCCCCGAGGGCCGGCGCGGAGAAGAAGGCACAGAGCGAATACGAAGCGCTCAGCAGGCCCACCGCCGACGCCGCCTGGGCAGCGTCGCCGGCAAAGCGCGCGGCGAGGAAGGGGACCACTGGGGCGGCCAGCCCGTTGCCGGCCGCGCTCAGGAAGGCCGTCGCCTGGAGGAGCAGGAGCGCCCGAGGGCGCAGGCCCGCGCCGGAGCGGCGCTCGACGGAGCTCGTCATGCGGCGACCGTAACGATCCCCACGCCGCCTCCGATTGAACAAACGCGACATCGGCGCGCGTTCGCGTGCAGCTCAACCGCGCGTGTCTTCTCCTCGATTGACGTCCCGCGCGCCCTCGCCGCGCGGCGAGAGGCTCCGCACCTCGCCGGCGTAGCTGCCGGGGCTCATGCCCGTGAAGGCGCGGAACTCCCGGATGAAGTGCGCCTGATCCGCATAGCCGAGCTCAAAGGCCAGCGCGGTGAGGCTCGCCTCCGGATCGCGCTCGAGCCGCTCGGTGGCCCGGGAGAAGCGAATGAGCCGCGCGAGCGCCTTGGGGGACAGGCCAGCAGCGCGCTTGAACTGCCGCTCGAGCTGCCGGACCGACAGCCCGAGTTGCCCGGCGAGCGCGCCGACGCGGGCGCCGCCGTGGCTCGCGCGCAGCTCGAGGCCCGCCGCCGCCACCGGGCCGGCGGGAGGGCGGGCCACGCGCTGCCGCGCGAGCAGCCACCCCTCGACGAGCCGCATCGCCGCGTCGCAGGCGCCCTGCTCGAGGAGCGGTCCGACGCGCTCGGAGAGCGCCCGCAGCCCAGCGCCCACCGTCGTGCAGGTCCCGCGGAGATCGGCCTCGCGCTCGAGCAAGAAGAGCGCGCTCCACGGGTGGAAGCGGACGCCCAGCACGCGGGCAAGGCCGCGGGACACCATCCGGGCAGGCTCGTCCCGGACGCCGATCACGAAGACGGGCGGCAAGGGGCGCAGGCGGCCATCGCGCCCCTCGATGCGCGCATCGCCGCAGTGGAACACGAGATCGATGTTGGCTTCCGGCAGGAGGCGGTGCTCCTCCGTGCTCACCGTGTGTCGCTCCTCGTACGAGGAGTAGCTCTGCACCGCACCGCCCAAGAGGGGGTGTGGTGCGCGCTCGCGGAAGCGGACGTCCTCGGACGCCATCGGGTCAGTCGACTCTGCAAGACGCAGGCGCAGCGCGCAAGCGCCGCGCTGGTCCTCGACGCCGCCGCGGCCGCCGCGCGCCGCCGCGCCGTCGCCGACGACGGGCGCCGGGTCACCGCATGCGGAGCGTGTACCCCGTGACCGACCGGTACTGAGACGGCCACTCCAGGTCGAACCCCTGCTCCGCGGCGGCGTGCCGCGTCCAGTACGGATCGTAGAGGTGCGCCCGCGCGAGCGCGCACAGGTCCGCCCTGCCGGCCGCGATGATGCTGTTCACGTCCGCGTAGCTCTGGATGTTGCCCACCGCGATCGTCGGCACCTTCGCTTCGAGCCGCACGAGCTCCGCGAGCGGCGTCTGGAACAACCGGCCGTGCTCCGGCTTGCCGGAAGGGTCCGTCTGCCCCGCCGAGACATGGATGATGTCGACGCCGTGCTCCCGCAGCATCGCCGCCAGCGCGACGAGATCGTCCGTCGTGAGCCCGCCAGGCGCCCAGTCGGTCGCCGAGATGCGGACGCTCATCGGCTTCTCCGCCGGCCACGCCGCCCGCACCGCGTCGAACACCTCGAGCGGATAGCGCATCCGGTTCTCGATGGAACCACCGTACGCGTCGTCGCGCCGGTTCGTGAGCGGCGAGATGAAGCTCGCCAGGAGGTAGCCGTGCGCGCAGTGCAGCTCGATGAGGTCGAAGCCGGCCTCGTCCGCCCACCGCGCCGCCTGCACGAAATCCGAGGTCACCTGATCCATGTCCCCGCGATCCATCGCCTTCGGGACCTGGCTCCCCGGGAGGTACGGAATGGCGGAGGCGCTGAGGAGCGGCCACGCGCCGCGCTCGAGCGGCACATCCATGCCCTCCCAGAGCCGCTTCGTCGCGCCCTTGCGCCCCGCGTGCGCGAGCTGGACGCCGATCCTGGCGCGGGAGCGCGCGTGGACGAAGTCGACCACGCGCCGCCACCCCTCGGCGTGGTCGGCGCGGTAGAGCCCGGCGCAGCCCGGCGTGATGCGCGCCTCCGCGCTCACGTCCGTCATCTCGGTGATCACGAGCCCCGCCCCGCCGAGCGCCCGGCTGCCCAGGTGCACGAGGTGCCAGTCGTCGATCCGCCCGTCCTCCGCCGAGTACTGGCACATCGGCGAGACCACGACCCGGTTCTCCAGCACGAGCGACCGCAGCCGGAACGGCGTGAACATCGGCGGCGGCGGGCCGCCGCCCCCGGCAGAGGCCCGCGCGCCCGACTGCGCCTCCGCCTTCCGCGCGACGTGCGCGTCCACCTCGCGCACGAACGCCGGATCGCGCGCCTTCAGCCCCTCGTGCGTCACCCGCAGGCTCCGCGTCAGCAGGCTGAACATGAACTCCACCGGGTCGAGCGCCATGTAGCGCTCGGTGTTCTCGAACCACTGGAGGCTCACCTGCGCGGCCCGCTGGAACGCGAGCACCTTGGGCTTGCGCTCGGCCTCGTAGGCGGCGAGCGCCTCCGGCACGCGCGGGCTCCGCCCCAGGCTGTCGACGAGCGCGATCGCGTCCTCGAGCGCGAGCTTCGTCCCCGAGCCGATCGAGAAATGCGCCGTGTGCGCCGCGTCCCCGAGCAGCACCACGTTCTCGAAGCTCCAGCGCTCGTTGTGCACCGTGGGGAAGCTCCGCCAGACGCTCCTGTTCTTGAGCAGCCGGTGCCCCTTCAGCTTGCCCTCGAAGAGCTCCTCGAAGTACGCGATCGTCTCGTCCTCGCTCGCCCGGTCGAGGCCCGCCCGCCGGAAGGTCTCCTCGCGGCACTCGACGATGAACGTGGAGCGGTCCGGCTCGTAGCGGTACGCGTGCACCCGGAAGAGGCCGTGGCGGTTCTCCTCGAAGTAGAACGTGAAGGCGTCGAAGGGGAACGTCGTGCCGAGCCACACGAACCGGTTGGGGCGCACGTCGATGCGCGGCCCGAACCGGTCGGCGAAGCGCTCGCGGATCCGGCTGTTCACCCCGTCGGCCGCGACGACGAGATCGCTCCCGGCGAGCGCCTCGGCCGGGTCCGTCACCTCCTCGTCGAAGCGCAGGGCGACGCCGAGCTCCCGCGCCCGGTCCTCTAGGATCGCGAGCAGCCTCCGGCGCGACAGGCCGCTGAAGCCGTGCCCCATCGAGACGAGGACGCGCCCGCCGAAGTGCGCGTGGAGCTCGTCCCAGTGGGCGAGGCTGCCCCGGATCGCGTCGTAGGTCGGGCGGTCCGCCTCGGCCAGGTTGTCGAGCGTCGCGTCCGAGAACACGACCCCGAAGCCGAAGGTGTCGTCGGGGCGGTTCCGCTCGATCACGACCACCTCTCGCCGCGGGTCCCGCTGCTTCGCGAGCAGCGCGGCGTAGAGGCCCGCCGGCCCGCCGCCCACGCACGTGATCCTCACCGCCCTGCCCCTCCGCTCCGGCGCCGCTGCATGCGCCGGAGCCTACACGAGAACGCCGGGTGCGGCGCCGCTCCGGAGGACTATAAGGTTGGACATGAGCGAGCAGCGAACCTTCCCGGACTGGCAAGAGCTGTATCGAAACACCCCGGCAGAGAGTCTGCCGTGGTACCACGCGGGCCTGGATCCCGATCTCGCGCAGGCGCTCGAGCGCATGCAGGTCGCGCGGGGGCGGGCGCTCGACCTCGGCACGGGCCCGGCCACGCAGGCGTTCGCGCTGGCCGAGCGCGGGTTCGACGTCACCGGCACCGACCTCTCGCACGCCGCCATCGAGCAGGCGGCGGCGCAGGCGGCGCAGCGGGGCGCCGCCGTGCGCTTCGTGCAGGACGACATCCTGGACAGCCGGCTCGACGGCCGGTTCGACGTCGTCTTCGACCGCGGCTGTTTCCACGTCCTCCCGCCGGACCGGAGGGGCGATTACGTGCGCGCGCTGAAGCGGCTGGTCGCGCCGGGCGGGCTCTTCTTCCTCAAGTGCTTCAGCGTGCGGGAGCCGTGGACCGAGGGCCCGTACCGGTTCACGCCCGAGGAGATCCGCGAGATCTTCGGGGCCGAGTTCGAGCTCCTCTCCAGCGAGGAGACGGTCTATCAGGGGACCCTGAATCCGCTGCCGCGCGCGCTGTTCTCCGTGCTCCGGCCTCGGTGAGGGCGATTCTCCTGGCTCTCGCGCTATACTCCCGCCGTGACGCACGACGCCTCCCTCGATCGGGCGCCGGCCGGCGGGATCGTCCTCCGGTGGCTCGTCGGCCTGCGCTGGGCCGTGTTCGCGCTGCTCGCCGCGACCCTGATCGTCGACGAGGCGCTCTTCGGCTACCACGTCCGGTACGGCGTCGCCGTGCCCATCCTCGCGCTGGCCGGCGGCCTCAATCTCGCCCTCGCCCGGCGGGTGCGGTCCCAGCAGGGCGCGCAGAGCGCCCTCGTCGCCGGCGTCGTCGCGCTCGACCTCGTCGCCATCGCCGGCGTCCTCGCCGCGTCGGGCGGCGCGGGCAACCCGTTCAGCGCCCTCTTCTTCGTGCACGTCGCGCTCGCCGCCGCGCTCCTGCCGGCGCGGACCACCTTCGCGCTCGCGGCGCTCGCGGCGTGCCTGTTCGCGGCGCTCTTCGCCCTCCCCGCCGGCGCGTGCTGCCCGAGCCACCCGGAGCACGGCGCCTTCTCGACCCACCTCTACGGGATGCTCCTCGCCTTCGTGCTGAGCTCGTCGCTCGTCGCCCACGTGCTCCTGAAGGTCCGCCGCGCCCTCGACGAGAGCGCGGCCGAGAACGCGGCGCTCCGCCGGCGCGCCGAGGAGGCCTCGCGCTTCCAGGCCCTCGGCGCGCTCGCCGCCGGCACCGCGCACGAGCTCGGCACCCCGCTCGGGACGATCGCGGTGCTCGCCGGCGAGACCCAGAGCGACCCGGCGGCGACCGACGCCGCGCGCCGCCGCGCCCGGACGATCGCGGAGCAGGTCGAGCGCTGCCGCGTCGTGATCGCGCGCATGCGGGCGGACGTCCGCGCGGACGAGCTGCGCGCCGGGGTCGAGGTCGGCGAGGCGGCCGTGCGCGGCGTGGCGGCGTGGCAGGCGGCGCACCCCGGCGTCGCCGTCGAGGTGCGCGGCGACCTCGCGCCGCGGCGCACGGTGCCGCTCGACGCGGCCGACATCGAGGCGGCGCTGTTCGCGCTGCTCGACAACGCGCTCGCGGCGCTCGGGCCGAGCCCCGCGGCCGCGGGGCCGATCGTGGTCACCGTGGGGGACGAGGGCGGCGCGCCGGTGATCAGCGTCGAGGACGGCGGGGCGGGCGTCCCGGCGGGCCTCACGGGGCGGCTCGGCGAGCCGTTCGTGACGACCAAGGCGCCCGGCGAGGGGATGGGCCTCGGGCTCTACCTCGTGCGGACGCTCATCGAGCAGGTCGGTGGCCGGCTCACGGTGTCGGCGAGGCAGCCGGCCGGCACGCGCGTCGCCCTGCGCCTGGCGCCGGTGGACCCATGAGCGCGGAGCCCACCGGCGAGCCGACGCTGCTCATCGTCGACGACGACGCGACGTTCCGGTCGGCGCTCGGGCAGGCGCTCGGCCAGCGCGGCTTCGCGGTGTTCCTCGCCGGCAGCGCGGAGGAGGCCGCGGCGATGGCGCGCGAGCACGTGTTCGAGTACGCGCTCGTCGACGTCCGGATGCCCGGGCAGAGCGGGATCGAGCTCGTCGGGGCGCTGCGGAGCATGGACGACGGCATCCGCATCGTGGTCTTCACGGGGTACGGCACGATCGCGAACGCGGTGGCGGCGATCCGGGCCGGGGCCGTCGATTACCTGACCAAGCCGGTGGACGCGGCCCGGTGCGCGCGCTCGCTGCTCGGCTTCGCCCCGGCCGCGGGCGGCGACGAGGACCTGCCGTCGCTCGAGCGCGTGGAGTGGGAGTACCTCCAGCGCGTGCTCGCGGACTGCGAGGGCAACATCTCCGAGGCCGCGCGCAAGCTCCGGATGCACCGGCGCTCGCTCCAGCGGAAGCTCTCGCGGCTGCCGCCGAGGTCATGAGGGCAGGCGCCGCGAAAGATCGGCGGGTGAGGTACCTCTCGGCCGGACGGGCGCTATGAACAGGTGATGCCCTACAAGCCCATCGAGTCCTACGGCGTCATCGGCGACATGCACTCCGTGGCGCTGGTCGGGATGGATGGATCCATCGACTGGTGCTGCTTGCCCCACTTCGACTCGCCGAGCGTGTTCGCGGCGATCCTGGACGACAAGCAGGGGGGCCGCTTCGCGCTCGCGGCGGCGCACGCCGCGTCGCGCAAGCAGATGTACATGCCCGACACAAACGTGCTCCTCACGCGCTTCCTCCACGCGGACGGGGTCGGCGAGGTCTGCGACTTCATGCCGATCCACCGGGACCCGTACGGCTCCTACCGCCGCGGGATGCACCAGATCGTCCGCGTCGCGCGCGCCGTCCGCGGCGCGGTGCGCTTCCAGCTCGCCTGCCGCCCCGCGATCGACTTCGCCCGCCGCCCCCACCGCCTCATCCTCGACGACCCGCGCGGCGCCGTCTTCGACTCGGATGGCCTCGATCTCGCGCTGATCAGCCCGGTCCCCCTGTCGAGCGACGGCGCCGGCGGGGTGACCGCCGACTTCGTGCTGCAGCCCGGCGAGTCGGCCACGTTCGCGCTGCGCCAGGTCGAGGACTGGACCGCGAGCGACGGCCTGCTCTCCACGCCGATCAACGGCGAGGACGCCCTCCGGCGCACGGTCGAGTTCTGGCGGAGGTGGCTCGGCAGGTCGCTCTACAAGGGGCGCTGGCGCGAGATGGTCGACCGGTCGGCCCTCGTCCTCAAGCTGCTCACGTTCGAGCCGACCGGCGCGATCGTCGCCGCGGCGACCACCAGCCTGCCCGAGGAGATCGGCGGGGTCCGCAACTGGGACTACCGCTATGTCTGGGTGCGCGACGCCGCGTTCACCCTCTACGCCTTCCTCCGGCTCGGCTACACCGAGGAGGCCGCGCGCTTCATGGAATGGCTGAGCGCCCGCGTCTCCGAGAGGGACGGCCCCACCGGGCCGCTCCAGCTCATGTACGGCATCGAGGGCCGCCACGAGCTGCCCGAGGTCGCGCTGACCCACCTCGACGGCTACCGCGGGTCGCGGCCGGTCCGGGTCGGCAACGGGGCGACGGCGCAGCTCCAGCTCGACATCTACGGCGAGCTCATCGACTCGGTGTACCTGTTCGACAAGTACGGATCGCCCATCCATTACGATTTCTGGCGCGAGCTCCGGCGCATGGCCTACTGGGTGTGCCAGAGCTGGGAGCAGCCGGACGAGAGCATCTGGGAGGTGCGCGGCGGCAAGCGGCAGTTCGTGTATTCGAAGCTCCAGTGCTGGGTCGCCCTCGACCGGACGCTGCGGCTCGCCGACAAGCGCTCGCTGCCGCTCGATCGCCCGCGCATCGCGCGCGCGCGCGACGACATCTACGAGGCGATCATGACGCACGGCTGGGACGCGGAGCGGAGGACGTTCGTGCAGTCCTTCGGCTCGTCGGCGCTCGACGCGAGCAACATGCTCATGTCGCTCATGCGCTTCATCTCCCCCACCGACCCTCGGATCGTCGGCACGATCGACCGCACGCTCGCGGAGCTCGCCAGCGACACGCTCGTCCACCGCTACGAGCTCGGCAAGGGCGCCGGCGACGGCCTGACCGGCAGGGAGGGCACCTTCAGCATCTGCACCTTCTGGCTCGTCGAGGCGCTGGCGCGCGCCGGCCGCCTCGAGGACGCGCGCTTCATCTTCGAGAAGATGCTCACCTACGCCAACCACCTCGGGCTGTACTCCGAGCAGATCGGGGCAAGCGGCGAGCTGCTCGGCAACTTCCCCCAGGCGTTCACGCACCTCGGGCTGGTCAGCGCGGCGTTCTACCTGGATCGCGCCCTCGGTCAGGGCGGCTGAGGGGATCGGGGGCTCGCGCTCCCCACCGGCGGGCGGTGGGGTGGGGCTCCTGCGCGAGCGGTGGAGGGAGAGAGAGGAGCTACCGGCGGCCTGGGAACTCCAACCCCAGGCCGCCGGCGCTCGAGAGCCCCAGCGATCGAGGAGGGCCGGCGCGGCGCCGCGGGATCCGGAGAGGCGGAGCCTCGGGCGCACGCCGGCGAGGTGCGATCAGATCGAGATCACCAGCCCCAGCCGCCGAAGCCGCCGCCGAAGCCGCCGAAGCCGCCGAAGCCGCAGCACGGGTTGATGAAGCCCGGGAAGAGGGTGGTGACCGTCGTCGAGATCGCCGTCAGACCGCAGCCGAAGCCGCCGAAGCCGCCGAAGCCGCCGAAGCCGCCGAAGCCGCCGCCGAAGCAGCGCTCGCCGTCACGTTGCCCGGTCTCCTGCCCCACCAGCGTGCCCGTCTGCCCGACGCCCACCTGGCCGATCTGCGACGGCACGCCGATCTGCGCCTGGCCGATCTGCGACGGCCCGCCGATCTGCGACGGCCCGCCGAGCTGCGACGGCACGCCGAGCTGCGCCGGCCCGCCGAGGCCCGCCTCCTGCCCGACCTGGCCGAGCTGCGCCGGGCCCTGCCCCGTGTACCCGCCCTTGGTCGGGAAGCCCTTGCTCGGGAGGCCGCCCTTGCTCGGGAACTCGCCCTTGCTGGGCAGCATACCCTTGCTGGGCATGAGCTCGCCCTTGCCGGGCAGCACGCCCTTCGAGGGCAGACCCTTGCTCGGGGGCAGACCCTTGCTCGGGGGCAGACCGAGCTTGCTGGGCCCCATCTGGCCGATCTGAGCCTGGGACTGGGCCGCGTACCCGCCGCGCTCCGCCTCTTCCAGCGCCCCGGTCGTCGAGTCGACGCTCTCGTCATCCGCGTCGAAGTCCTCATCCGAGCCGACCGCGCACCCGGCCCCGAGCGCCAGCAACATCGCGAGACCCATCATCTTGCCGTGAATCGAGATCATTGGTCCTCCCCGGTGTCCCTGATAGGCCTTGCGGCCCCCGAACACCTTGGCTCACCCAAGAGCAGGCTGTGTGCCTCGCGCTCCTGTGCAGAGGATGCCGCTTCGAGACCTCGTGAATTCGCGGAGAGCGTCCGCGAATTAGGCGCTCCTCGGATCTGCGCTCCCTTGGTATTTCTCCGCGATTCGATCGCGGTGGATCCGGGCGAGGCGCGGCGCGCGCGCGGCGGCGCCGCTTTCGCGCCGGGGGCGAGGGCCTCTGCCCCTCGCCGGGAGCTTTCGCGCGGCAAGAGCGCCGCGCGCCGAGGCCTCGCGCGCCGCGCGCCGCGCGGGACGCGCCGTGACGCGGTCGCGCGCCGCGGCCGCAGCGAGCAGCGGTGTTCTCACAATAGGTGGAACCTCCCTCAGGACCCAGAGAAACCCCGGCCTCCGCGCAGCGCCGACGCAATCGCTCGCGCCGTCCGAGGGAGACGCGCGCGCTGCGCCCTGCCTGCTCAGCGCCGGACGCTCCGATACGTTTGTGCATTCGCGCGCCCGCGAGAGCATAAATCTCGACTCCGGTCGGAACCGTCCGCCGCCGTCATCCTCGTTGCCTCCGCGACATGATCGCTCGGGCGCTGCGTCGACCCCCTCGGTTCGCGCCGTGCCGCGCGCGGCGCGCGCGACTTCCTCACAACCCCGCAGATAGCCTATGACGCGATGCGTTGCGAGCGCGCCGCCCGCGACGCTTGCGGCGCTGCTCTAGCCATGGCGCCGCTCCCCTCGGCGCGGGCGGAGCCGAAGCGGCCGTCATTCCCACTTGCGCAGGACGTTCTGTAAATGGTCCAGTGCTGGATGTCGGAGACGGGGAGGGAGCATCCGAACTTGTAGTCTGCCGCACGGCCCTTTTCGTTTCGACATCGGATTGTCTCATGTCGTCCGGGACGCTGGCTTGCCAGCGAGCTCGGCGCTGGCCGATCGGCGGGGGCGGAGCGCCGGATCGAGCCGTCTCGACCAGGTTTGCAGGATCGGCGGCCGCCGGCTGCGGGCGCTGAACAGAGCGGAAACATGCCTGAGTGCCGCATTACGGCCGTGGCGACCTATCTCCCCGAGCGCATCGTCACGAACCAGGAGCTCATCGCGAGCTATGGCCTCCCTTACTCCGCAGAGTGGTTGCAGCGGACCACCGGCGTCGTGGAGCGGCGCTTTGCCGACGCGGCGGAGACCACGCTGTCGATGGCCGCGGCGGTGCTGCGCCAGCTCATCGAGGCGGGGCGGCTCCGCGATCCGTTCGTCGATGTCCTCATCATGACGAGCTACGACCGCGGGCGAGGCGACGCCGGCGGGGCGGCGTTCGCCGCGTGCATGGCCGGCCTCTCGCCCGCGCTGACGCTCGATCTCTGGTCGGCTCAGGGCGGCTTCTCTGCGGCCCTCGACGTGGCGACTCGGCACCTCTACCGCGGCGCGCGGCGCGTGCTCGTCGTCGCGAGCGAGGTGCGGTCGTGGCGCCTGCGCGCGGGGCAGCCGTGGGTCGACGACCACATCACCGCGATCCTCGGCGACGGCGCCGCGGGGGTGCTGCTCGAGCGGGGCGACGGCCTCGGGGCCGAGGCGCCCGCGCGCGGCGCCGAGCCGTCCCTGCCTCGCGCCGCGGCCCCCTGCCTGTAGGCGGCTCAGGCGAGCCGCGGATAGACCGCCTCCTCGAACAGCGCCTTCACCTCGTCGAGGGGGGCGTCGGCCACGAAATCCTCGTAGTCCTCGCGCACCGGGACCTTGTATCCGACTCGCCACGGCAGCGCGGCGTTGAGCCACGCCGTGTGGAGGGTGAGCCCCGGCCGGAACGCCGGGTGCCCCAGCTTGCAGAGCGGCCCTCGGGCGAGGTTCGTCGCGTCGAAGATCCAGACCTCCGCGCGGTGCGCGGTCGTGACGAGCGCGACCACGTACCCGTCGGTGTCCGCCCCGCTGCCGCCGCGCCGGGGCACGAACTGCAGCGAGCTGAGCCAGCACCCCACGGCGCGCTGCGGGAACTCGTAGCGATCCTCGATCCGCATGGCGCGGTGGTTGAACCGGAACAGGCTGTCGGGGTGCCCGCCTTCCGCGCGCATCCGCCGGAGCGCCGAGAGGGGCAGCGACCTGTGCGGGTGCGCCGCGTAGAGCCGATCGATGAACTCGGTCGAGAGCTCGTCCCAGATCCCGGCGCCGCGCCAGTAGACGTTCTCGATGCGATCGGGCGGCATCCACGACGGGCCCGCCTCCCGGTGCGCGTAGAGGCCGACGCCGAGCGCCCGCGCCGGGTCGGCGAACACCGCCTGATCCACGACGCGCTCGGCCGCCGCGTCGATCGTATACCGGCCGATGCGGTTCACGTCCGCCTGCCCGAGCGGGGATAGCCCGCGGAGCCGGGCCGGCGCCGACGCCCTGTCGGCCGCGTGCCGATCGTAGGGCCGGAGCCACTCGGCGTGATCCGTGGCGCAGTTGTGCGCCGCATGCACGGTGATGCGGTCGCCCGCGTCCTCGTAATCGACGAGGAAATGGAGCGTCTCCAGGGGCACGACGACCTTCTTCACGACGACGGACCCGCCGCCCGGCCGGAGCGCGTCCCGCCGGACCAGGTAAAACGTCGTGCTCGGCTCGTGCGGCATCGTGAGCAGCGACCGGAGGAGGCGCTCGACCCCCGGGCTCTCCCCGGAGCCCCGGCAGGCCACGCTCTCCAGGCCGATCCGGAAGGCCGTGTCCGCGAGCACGACCCAGCGCCGCGTCAGGCCGAGCTGGTGCACGCTCTGCTCGACGCGCACCGGGGCGCCGCTCGGCAGGAGGAGCGCGTGCCGCTCCGGCTCGTTGTGGCCGTCCCACCGCAGGAGGTGCACGAAGTCGCCCGCCGCCTCGTCGAGCGGGACGCCGCCGAAGCGCGCCGCCTGCCGCGCGAGCAGGTCGCCCGGCCCGGGCGGCGCGCTCGGGCGGAAGCGCGCGGGCAGGCGCTCGAGCGCGCGCTTCGCCAGCAGCTCGAGCCGATCCGCGGTCGGCCGGAGCAGCTGCTGCTCGATCATCGACGCGGCCGCCGACGCGAGCCGGTCCCAGGAGCGCGGGAGGGCGGCGATCTCGTCGAGCCGCGGCAGCGACGCGGCGAACAGGTGGAGGAGCGAGCGGCCGTAGTTGACCGTGAGGAGCTCGCCCCGCTCCGCGTCGAAGCACGGGTGCGCCGTCGCCAGCGTCATGGGGAAGGGGTGGTCGACGGGCGCCGCCGGGTACCACGTGCTGTTGCGCCCGACCGGCGTGACGAGCTGGAGCGTCGCCGGATCGATCTCGTAGGGCCTCCCCGTGTCGCCCGTGACGAGGAGCCGCGCGGGCGCGCGCGGCGCGTGCATCGGCACGAAGGCGTGATTGAGGTGGTCCCGCAGGCCGAGGTGGGGCGAGAAGCGGAGGAGCCCGGCGTCGCGGAAGCCGAGCGCCTCGAAGCGCGTGCCGGGGCGCGAGGCGGCGTCCGCGTGATAACAGGGGGTGCGCGCGAGCCTCGAGGTCAACCGGACCGCGCCGCTGCCGCCGAAATCGAGCCGATAGATCATCCCATTGCCATTGAGGATCGGCGCGCCGTCCGCCCTGGGCAGCCCGCCGTCCACCGAGCCGACCGGGCCGATCGCGAACACATGGCCCGTGAGGTCCTTGGGCACGCCGCCGGAGAGCGAGGATTCCAGGACGGTGAGCTCGACCCTCGTGAGCTCTTCCGTGCTCGCTGCCATCAATGCATCGGGGACGCGCTGGCGCATGACGACCTCGGTCACACCAAGCTACGCCAATCTGCGGCCGGCGGGGGCACCGCGCTGCGCTGCGCGCCTCCGGAACGCGCGTCCTCGCGCCGGTTCCCGCCTAGGACGGACGCGCGCGCTGGGCGCGGGCGCGGGCGCGGGGCTGTGGGCGCCTCCTGCATTGCGCTCTGCATCTGCGCCGCTGCCCTGATTTTCCATGCATTGGCGCCGTCTCGGCGGCTTGCGAAGGTGCTTGTCGGCCCCATCTGTACCAGCGATCAGGAGGCACATGTTCGACCAGGGGCTGACAGTCCTGCGCATCCGAGGAATCCCGATCCGGCTGCACATCACGCTGCTGATTTTCCTGCCGTACCTCGCGTACGCGGCGGCGTCGCAGTTCTCGTTCATCGCGGCCTCGCTCGAGATTCCGCGCGAGGCGCTGCGCTTGCCGCCGCTCGCCTGGGGGGCGATCCTGGCGGTCGGGCTGTTCGTCGCCGTGCTGGCGCACGAGCTGGCCCACGCGCTCGTCGCGCTCAAGAACGGGATCCGGGTGCGCTCGATCACGCTGATGATGCTCGGCGGCGTCTCGCAGATAGAGCGCGACGATCCCGAGCACGAGGCGTGGATGGCGTTCGCCGGGCCGCTGATGAGCTTCGGTATCGCGCTCGGCAGCTACGCCGCCTATCGCCTGTTCCCCGCGCCGGCGGAGGTCGGCGTGGCGCTCCTGGCCTTCGCGATCACGAACGCGATCCTCGGCGCGTTCAACCTGCTCCCGGCGTTCCCCATGGATGGCGGCCGGGTGCTCCGGGGGCTGCTGCACCGCCGCCTCGGGCGGGCGCGCGCGACGCGCGTCGCGACCGCGACCGGCAAGGCGATGGCGGTGGCCTTCGGGCTCTTCGGCCTGCTCTCGTGGAACCTCATCCTGGTGCTGATCGCCGTGTTCGTCCACATGGGCGCCTCGGCCGAGCAGGCGCGCTCGAACACGCAAGATCTGCTCCGCGGCCTCCCGGTCGCGCGCTTGATGACCGATCGGCTCGGCGACGCGTATGCGGACGAGAGCCCTCGCGCGGTGGCCGAGCGGCTCCTCCGCCACAACCTGGTCGGCGCGCGGGTCATCGACGATCCTCGGGGCGGGGAGGGGCGCCGCGAGATCGGCGTCGTGACGGTCTGGGATCTCGCCCGCCAGCTCGCGCGCGGCGCCGAGCCGGCGACGGTCGGCGCGGTGATGCCGGCGGACGTGCCGAGGGCGCGCGCCGGCGACGACGCGTCCCGCTCGCTCGACGCGCTGGCGAGCGGCGAGGCGAGCGCGATCGCTGTGCTCGACGAGGGGGAGCACGTGATCGGCCTGGTGACGTCGGCGGAGATCCAGCGCGCGCTCGCGCTCGCCGGCGCGCTCGGCGCGGCCGGCGCGGGCCGCTGAGCGCCCGGTCACAGGAGATGTCGAGTCGCGCCGCCCCCGCGCTGGCATTCGCGTTGCTGAGCTCCGCTCCGAGGAGCAATGACGTGAAGCAGAGCAACAACGTGACTTCGCGCGAGCGAAGATGGCCCAGGTGTCTCTCGGCGATGAGGTCTGCGCTCGCGGCGGCTGCGCTCGCGGCCGGCGCCTCGCTGCTGGCCGGGTGTCTGGGCACGGTCGGGGCCGAGGGGTATGTCGTGTCCGGCTTCCCGGTGGTGCGCGCCGAGGTCGTCCCGATGGAGCTCGCGGCGTCTCCGCGCGTCTATTTCCACGGCACCTATGCGTACCTGGTCGACGGGCAGTGGTATTACCCGACGAACCGGGGCTGGGTCATCTTCGAGCGGGAGCCCGCGGAGCTCAGGCGTTACCGGCAGACGTACCGTGCGTCGCCGCGGTACGTGCCGGAGCGCGAGCTGAGCTTTCCCCGCGAGCGGGGGCGCGGTTACTACACGCCGCGTTGACAGTGGTGCGGCTGCGAAAGGACGGGTTCAAGGATGAATCAGGAGAAGAGCGTCATTCCCATCTGCGGCCTCGCTCTATCGAGCTTTCTGGCCCTGGGCTGCTTCTTCGAGGTGAAGGACGGCGATCGGCATCGGCCTCGGCCGTCGTCGATGGGGAGCCTGGTGATGGAGTGGACAGTCGACGACCGGCGCGAGTCGCGGGACTGCTCTCGCTTCAGCGGCGGCAGGGCCGATCTCGAGCTGATCGTCTACCGTGGCAGCGTCGAGGTGGCGAGGGAGTATGCGCGTTGCGAGGACTTCATCCTGACGGTGGATCTACCGCCCGACGAGTACAGGGTTATTGCGACGCTCGTGGGGCGCAGCGACGACCGACCTGTCACCACGTCGGCGAACCTCGAGGGGATCGACATCGTGCGTGGCTTCAACCTCCACCGGGAGGTGGATTTCCCGGCGACCTCGTTCCTCTTCTAGACCGCAGATCGCGTTGATCGAGCGAGAGCTCGACCGCCAAGGGCGCCGAGATGGGATTCTCTTCCTGGCGTCCTTAGCGGCTTGGCGGTTCGAGATTCTGCGCTTTTCAGGCGGCTTCAACCCGTCTGTCGCTCCAGACGAGGTCCCCGCGCCGCGCTCGGAACAGCGCCTCTCCGGGCCAGGCGGCCCGGAGCTACCCCGCCCTCGGGATCGTGAGCCGCACCCGCGTCTCCCCCCGCGGCCCGTCCTCGATCGCGATCCCGTAGTTCGTGTGCGCCGCGATCGCGTGCGCCGCGATGAGCGGCAGCGCCGGCGGCCTCCCCTGCGCGACCGCCTCGAAATCGCGGCTCAGCACCACGCTCCGCGCCGCCGCCGGCAGCGGCGGCCCCGCGTCGTCGAACGTGATCTCGACCCCGCCCGGCCCCTCGACGAGCGTCACGACGACCTCGCTGCCCGGCGGGGACGCGCTGATCGCGTGATCGAGCAACGCGTGCAGCAGCACCGTGAGCGCGCCCTGCGGCACCACCTCCTGCGCGGCCTCCGGCGCCTCGACCACCACGCGCACGTCGTGGCGCGCCGCGCGCGCGAGGTCGTCCTTCACGACGTCGCGCAGCACGTCGGCCACGTCGCAGTGGCGCGGGAACTCGTGGAGCGGGCACGCACCCAGCCTCGCGAGATCGCTCACGATTTCCGACGCCGCGGTCACGTGGCGCCCCACCGAGGCCGCCGTCTCCCCGGCGTCGCCGCCGTGCGACCGGAGCGGCGCGATGTCCCGCCCGATGGCCGACAGGATGCCGCGCAGCTGGGTCCCGAGCACCCGCACCGCCGCCACGAGCACCGCGAGGCTGTCGCCGCTCGGCGGCAGGTGCGACACCGGATCGCTGCCGCTCAGCCGCGACACGATGCCGGCCAGCGACCCGCGCTCGCGCTCGCCCTCGACCCGCGAGAAGACCGCGGCGAGCTCGCGCGCGTAGGCCTCGCCCTGCGCCTGCGCCGCGGCCAGCTCTTTCTTCAGGCTCTCGACCTCGAGGCGCTGGAGATCGACCTCGGCGGGCAAGGTCAGCGTCTGCATCAGCCCGTCGAGCTCCAGCCGGCCGCCGTAGCGCAGCGCCATCCGCGACAGCCACACCCGCTCGGTCTCGAAGTTCACCGGCGTCTCCGGCCCGAGGTTGACGCGCACGCTCACCTCGTCGCCGACGCGGTGGATGCTCACGTCGGGCGCCCCGCCCTGGCTCGTGGGATCGCCGCCCTGGGCGATGAGCACCTGGAGCATCCGCCGGAGCTCGGTCTCGTCGCCGAACACCGTCGTCCCTTCGCCCATCTCGATCTGCACGCGCGCCTCGGGGGCGACCTCCCAGAGCAGCGCCGTCAGGTCGACGCGGCCGCGCCGCCCGCGCGGCATGGGCCGGCCGTGGAGCGAGGCGAGCATGCTCACCGCCTCGTCGAGCCGGTTGAGCGTGCTCTCCACGCCGCCCGAGCCGTCGTCCGGCGACGGCACCGGCGGCGGCGTGGTCTCGGTCGCGATCATCCCCACGCCCTGGCGGAGCTTCTGGGCGGCGCTGCGCGCCTCCTGCGCCAGCAGCCACGTCAGCTCGGGTCGGGTCAATCTGTCGCTGGTCACCCTGTTTTTCCCTCTATCCGCCACGCTCCGCGGAATCGCGCGCCATGATGCCAGACGTGGCGGTGCCCTGCTACGCTCATTGCCGCTCACCTCGTTCGATGCGAACTCGCTCTTCTTCCTCCTTGACGCCTCTCGCTCTCCTCTGTGCCGCAGCCGCGACGGCGGCGCTCGCGGGCGCTGCCTGCGGCTCGAGCGCGCCGAGCCCCTTCCCGTCGACGGGCGGAGCAGGCGGGGCCGGCGGCGAAGGCGGCGCGGGCGGCGCAGGGGGCGAGCAGGCTCCGGCGGACCCGACGCTCGGCGGTCCGTGCGTCGACGACGATCAATGTGAGGACGGATTTCCCTGCACCTTCGATGCCTGCGACACAAACGCAGGCCGGTGCCGTTTCACGCCGGACGACAGCGCATGTCAGAACGACGTCTACTGCGACGGGGTCGAGCGGTGCAACCCGCGCCTCGGCTGCGTGCCCGGCGAGCCGATCGCGTGCGGCGACGGGAACACCTGCACGATCGACGCCTGCGACGAGCCGACCAGGACGTGCTCGAGCGTCCCGCGCGACGCCGACCTCGACGGCGATCCCGACGCGCGTTGCGGCGGGGGCGACTGCGACGACGCCGATCCCACGGTGTCGTCGCTGCAGCCCGAGATCTGCGGGAACGACCGGGACGACGACTGCGACGGGCGCACCGATGAGCCCGGCTGCATCTCGCCGGAGCACGACACGTGCGCCGACGCGCTGGAGATCTCGGCGCCGGGCTCGTACGCGATGAACACCGCGGGCGCGGGCTTCCACTACGCGAGCTCGTGCGGCCTGCCCCGCCCGATGAGCACGCGCGACGTGGTGGCCGCGGTGCTCCTGCCGCCAGGGCCGCCGGTCGACGTGCAGGTGACCGCGCGGACGGAGGGCACCGACGTCGCGGTGACGCTCGCCGGCCAGTGCGGCGACGCCGCGACCGAGCTCGCGTGCGGGCGCCCGCACCCCAGCGCGGACGGCGGCAGGCTCGCGAAGCTCCGGGGCCGCGGCCTCGGCGATCCGGAGCGGGCGACGGCGCTGCCGGTCTACGTGACCACCGCGGAGGGCGCGCCGGTCGTCGTCGACGTCGCGTTCCTGCCGCCCTCGCCGGCGCCCGAGAACGAGACGTGCGGCACCGCGGCGCCCCTCGAGCCGGGCGCGCCGGTCCTGGCGACGATCCTCGACGCCGCGCGGGATCTCGGGAGCGCGTGCGAGACCGACCTCGGGGAGCTCGTCTACACGTTCGAGCTCACCGAGCCGCGCGACGTCGACCTCTACGCGATCTCGACCGACGGCGACGGCGAGCCCTCGCTCTCGCTGCGGTCCGAGGGGTGCGCGCTGCCCGAGGACGAGCTCGCCTGCCAGACGGCGGCGGCGCCGCACCTCTTCCGGCGCGCGCTGCCCGCGGGGGTCTACGCCGTCGCCGTCTCTGCGACGGCGCCCACGTCGGTGCTCGTCACGCTGGAGCTCGCGCCGCCGACCGATCCGCCGCCGGACGAGGGCTGCGCCGAGGCGGCGCCGCTCGCGCCGAACCGGACGACCGCTGTCTCGCTGCTCGGCCACCAGGACGACGTCGACCTCGGCTGCGGCCCGCCTTCGGTCGACGCCGTGTACGCGCTCGATCTGGAGGTCGCGTCCGACGTGCTCCTGGTCGAGCGGCTGTCGGCCGGCGACACCGGCTCGATCGCGCTGTCCGCGCCGGCGTGCGCCGGCCCCGACGACCGGCTCGCGTGCGGCGAGGGCGACGTCAGCCCGCTCCGGAGCGCGCGGCGCGGGGTCCCCCCGGGCTCGTACCGCGTGGTGGCCGAGGCGCAGCTCGGCCAGCCCGTGAGCGTGACGGCCTTCGTGCGGCCGGCGGCGCCGCCGACGCTGGTGCCCTTCTCCGACGCGTGCGCGGGCGCGCTCGAGATCCCGGAGACCGGCGGGTTCTTCCAGGGCAACACGACCAACGCCGCCGCGGATTTCGACGCGGGGTGCGATCGCGCCGGCACGCAAGACCGCGGCGCCCGGGACCAGCTCCTGAAGCTCACGCTCACCGCGCGCCGCCGGGTGGTGCTCGACATGGCCGGCTCGGCCTACGAGACGCTCCTCTCGGTCCGACGCGGCCCGGGCTGCCCCGGCACCGAAATGCCGCTTTCCTGCACGATCGGTACGGGCCCCCAGCGCAGCTTCCTCGATCTCGTGCTCGATCCGGGCGTCTACTACGTCCAGATCGACGGCCACGCGATGGCGCACGGCCTGTGGTTCCTCGACGTGCGGGTCGTCGACGCCGTCGACGAGGTCGATCCCTGACCTGCGGCCCTTTGCAAGCGCCCCCCGTCCCTTGCTAACGTCGCCCCGATGTTCGGCCGCATCTCTGCGATCGCCCTCAACACCTACCGGGAATCGCTTCGGGCGCGCATCCTCATCGGCCTTGCGGGCGTGGCCTTCGCGGTCGCTTTCTACTCGATCATCGTCGGCGCCTACACGCTCCGCAACGGGGCGCGCGTGGTCAGCGATCTCGGCGTCGCGTCGATCTCGCTGTTCAGCATCGCGGTCGCGGTCATCATCGGCGCGACGTCGCTGTACCGCGAGCTCGAGCAGAAGACGATCTTCCCGATCCTGGCCCGCCCGGTCCGCCGCGGCGAGTACCTCGTCGGCAAGTACCTCGGCACGCTGCTCACGCTCGCGGTGTTCATCCTGGCCGACACCGGGCTCGTGCTGCTGATCAGCGCCGTCCTGTCCGGCCGCTCGCTCGCGCTCGTCGCTGGCGCCGGCGCCGCCTCGCTCGCGGCGCTCGGCCTCGCCGCGTGGCGCTCTCCGCTGCTGCGCACGTACGGGTTCATCCCGTGGTCGGCGGTCTTCCTGGTGCTCGGCGTCGTCCTCTCGGCCGGCGCCCCCACGGAGCAGCGCGTCGTCCTCGCCGGCAGCGCGCTCGCGTTCCTCGAGGTCGGCATCGTCGCGGCCGTGGCCACGCTGTTCTCCTCGTTCTCGACGCCGTTCCTGTCCGCGTTGCTCACGCTCGGCATCTTCCTCGTCGGGCGCAACGCCGACGCGCTCGCCCAGCTGCCGGTGAAGTACTTCGGCCCCCAGATCAGCGCCGCGGGGCGCGCCCTCTCCCGGGTCGTGCCCAACCTGCAGATTTACGTGCCGCCCCGCCCGCTGCTCGCGGGCGAGGTGGCCGACGCGAACCTCCTGGTCTACCTGGGGTGGGCGTCGATCACGTGCGCCGGCTGGGCGCTCGGGCTCCTTGCGGTGGCGGCGTTCGTCTTCAAGAAGCGCGATTTTCTGTGAAGCTCTCGGTCGTGCTCGGCGTCGTGCGCGGCATCGCGGTCGCCGGCTTCCTCCTCGGCGCGGCGTCGCTGCGCGTGGTGGTCGCCGGCGAGCGGGAGATCGCCGAGAGCACGGCCGCCCTGCTCGCCGGCGATCCGCACGCGGCGGCGCTCCACGCCCGGCGGGCGGCGGGCTGGTACGCTCCCGGCGCCCCGCACGTCCGCGTGGCCTACGAGCGGCTGATCGCGCTCGCGACGGCGGCGGAGGGCCTGGGCCAGGCCGACACGGCGCTCTTCGCCTGGCGCGCGGTGCGCACGGCCGCCCTCGAGACGCGGTGGCTCACGACGCCGCACGCCGAGGATCTGGAGCAGGCCAACGCGGCGATCGCCCGGCTCTCGGCGGCCGCGCCGCGCCCGCCGGGCACCCGGACCGAGCCTGCGGCCGTGGTCGCGCGGGAGCACCTCGCCGCGCTCGCGCGCGACGACGCGCCGCGGGTCGGCTGGGTCGTCGCGCTCGTGGCGGCCTTCGTGGCGTGGGTCGCGGGCGCCGTCTGGGTGGTGCGGCGCGCGGTCACGGTGACGGGCCAGTGGGTGTGGCCGCGCGCCGTGCCGGGGCTCGCGGTGTGCGCGGCCGGTATCGCGGTGTGGCTGCTGGCGATCTGGCAGGCCTGACAACGGAATACGTCTGCATGTGACCCGAGCGAACCCCGCTCCAGGGGATCGCGCGAACGGGGCAAAATGGGCCGATCGCGGCGAAATGGGGCGGCGAAACGGGGCGGCCACAACGGGAATCGACGGGGCATGACGCCTGCTGATCGGCTGGCACGCGGCATTGCAAAGCCGCGGTGCGCGACGCATCGATGATGAGGGAGCAGCGTTTGCAGCGCTCCGTTCCGTGGAGGTGACGAGTTTCATGAAGAATCAGATCAAGACGATCCTGTTGCTCGGCGTCATGTCGGCAATCCTGGTGTCCATCGGTGGGGCGCTCGGACCGGGGTACCTCGTCTTGTTCGGCGTGCTCGCGCTCGCGATGAACCTGGGCGCGTATTTCATGTCGGATCGCATCGTGCTCGCGGTGCACCGGGCCGCCGAGGTCTCGCCCGAGGAGGCGCCCGGCCTGCACCGGATGGTGGAGGAGCTCTCGCGGCGGGCGGAGATCCCGAAGCCGCGGGTCTATGTCATCCCGGACGCGCAGCCGAACGCCTTCGCCACCGGGCGCAACCCGGAGCACGGCGTGGTCGCGGTGACCGAAGGGATCATGCAGCTCCTGACCGAGCGCGAGCTGCGCGGCGTGCTGGCGCACGAGATCGCGCACATCAAGAACCGCGACATCCTGGTGTCGACCATCGCGGCGGCGTTCGCCTCGGGCATCACGTGGATCGCGCACGCCGTGAGCTTCGCCGGGCTGTTCGGCGGCTCATCGGACGACGAGGAGGGGGAGAGCCCGCTCGGCGGGCTGGCGCTCGCGATCGTCGCCCCCATCGCGGCCACGCTCGTTCAGCTCGGCATCTCGCGCTCGCGCGAGTACATGGCGGACGAGACCGGCGCGAAGCTGTGCGGCGACCCGGAGGCGCTCGCCAGCGCGCTCTCCAAGCTGGAGCACGGCGTGGCGCTCATCCCCGCCGAGTCCGCCCGTCCGGCCACGGCCAGCCTCTTCATCGTGAGCCCGCTCGCCGGGGCGAGCTCGGTGCTGAAGTGGTTCTCGACGCACCCGACGACCGAGGAGCGCGTCGACCGGCTGCTGTCGATGGCCGCCAGCGGCGGCCGCATGGCCTCCCCGAGGAGGGCAAGCGCGCTGGCGTGACGGCGGCGCGCCGCCGCGAGGGCGGCGTCGAGGGGAATAGCGTCGCTCGCTCCACGTCCCACGGGGCGAGCGCGCGGCGCCCTCGGCGCCCCGGCTCGTGACGCGACCTCAGTCTCGCACCGCACGGTGTCATCTCGAGAGGCAGGATGATGAACAAGCTCCCTCGCATCGCATCAACGCTCGCCGCGCTCGCCGTCCTCACGGCGGTCGCGGCCCCGGCCGCCGCCGCTGCCGAGGAGACCACCGCCGCGGCCGCAGAGGCGCCGCGCCATGGCCGGGGCAAGGGCGCGGCCCCGTTCCCGCAGGACGCCGCCCGCTTCAGCAAGCGGGTCGACGAGAAGATCGCGAAGCAGCGCGCGAAGGTCGAGGCGAGGATGCAGAAGGGCGGCGTCCCGGAGGCGCGCCGCGCCGAGGTCCGGAAGGTGCTGGACGAGGTCCAGGCCAAGGTCCGGGCGGCGGTCGACACGGCCGCCAGGGACGGGGTGATCACCCAGGAAGAGGCGAAGCAGGTCCGGAAGATCGCGCGCGAGGCGCGCAAGGCGATCGGGCAGCAGCTCGGGCTGGAGCAGAAGCCCGCGAAGAAGCAGAAGCCCGGGAAGGGCGCGAAGCGGATCGTCGTGCCCGAGACCGTGTAGCGCGACGCAGGGCGGGAGAGCCCGACGCCGCCGGCGGCGTCGGGCCGCCGGCCCCGCTCAGACCGCAGCGCGGGGCCGGGCCAGCGCATCCCAGGCGGCCATGGCGCAGTCGACGATCGCCTCCAGCGCCTCGCGCGAGGCGCCGTCGCGGGCCTGGATGGAGAGGCCCTGGAGCACGGTGGTGTAGAAGCCGGCGAGCGCCGCCGTGTCGGTGCCCGCCGGCAGGTCGCCCTCGGCGACGCCGCGATCCAGCCTCCGCTGGAGCTCATCGAGCGCGCCCCGCCGGCACGCGGCGAGGTGGCTGCGCACGCCCTCGCTCTCCGGCGTGCCGAGCGTCGCGGCGAGCACGATCATGCAGCCGCTCGGCTTCCCCGGGCTCGCGTAACCCTCCACGTTGCTGCGCAGCATCGCCTCGACCGCCCTGCGCGCCGTCGGCTCCTCGCGGAGCGCCCGGCTCGCCGCCGCGCCCTCGACCTGGCTGTAGAGCGCCACCGCCTCGCGAAACAGGGCCTCCTTGCAGCCGAACGCGGCGTAGAGGCTCGGCGAGTTGATGCCCATCGCGGCCGTGAGATCGCTGAGCGACGTGCCCTCGTAGCCCCGCTCCCAGAACACCTCCATCGCCCGCCGCAAGGCAGCGGCCCGGTCGAAGCCGCGTGGACGTCCCCGTCCGGCCATCACGACGACCTTTCTGTGCCGATCGGTAAATAAATCGGTTGACCCATCGCCACCCGGCAGAGTATACGTTCTGTGCTGGTCGACACAGAAATGAGGTAGACATGTCGGAGCTTGCTGGCAAGGTGGCGTTGGTGACCGGAGGCAGCCGCGGGATTGGCGCGGCGATCGTCAAGCGGCTGGCGCGGGACGGGGCGGATGTGGCGCTGACGTACGTGAGCGCCCCGGAGAAGGGGCGCGCGGTGGCCGCCGAGGTCGAGGCGGCGGGCCGGCGGGGGCTGGCGATCGCGTCGGACAGCGCGGATCCGGCGCAGGTCGTCGGCGCGGTCGAGCGGACCGTGGCCGAGCTCGGTCGGATCGACATCCTCGTCAACAACGCCGGTATCGCCATCATGGGGCCGCTCGAGGCCCTGACGCTCGAGCAGGTGGACCGGACGCTGGCGATCCACGTGCGGGCCTCGTTCCTCGCCGCCCAGGCCGCGGCGCGGCACATGGGCGCGGGCGGGCGCATCATCAACATCGGCAGCTGCCTCGCCGACCGGGTGCCGGGGCCGGGCATCACCCTGTATTCGATGAGCAAGGCGGCGCTGGCGGGCCTCACCAAGGGCCTCGCCCGCGACCTCGGGCCGCGCGGCATCACCGCCAACCTCGTCCACCCTGGCCCGATCGACACCGACATGAACCCGGCCGGCGGCCCGGGCGCGGCCGAGCAGCGGAGCCAGCTCGCCCTCGGCCACTACGGCACCGGCGACGATATCGCCGCCACGGTCGCTCACCTCGCCGGCGAGAGCGGACGCTTCATCACCGGCGCCTCGATCGTGGTCGACGGCGGTTTCTCGGCTTGAGCGCGCCGTGGCCTGGGCTCCGCGCATCGGCCGGCCTCCATCGTATGGGCCACCGCGCTGAAGTCCGCGGACGGCTTCACGCGGCTGTAGCCCAGCCTAGAACGGTTTTCGTCCGTCTCTGGTAGATGCGTTACAGAGCGGCGGTCACCCGCACAGGAGACGGGTCCAGCTCGGCGTTTTCGGCGCGGAGGCGCACTCCGGTGCGCTGAGCACCGAAAACGTCGAGATGGGCCCGTATCCGAAGCGGGTGCCCGCCGCTCTAGGACGCCGCGCGCGGCGCCTCGCCGAGCAGCTCTAGCCTCGCCAGGCTCGCGCAGGTCTCCGACAGGGCGCGCATCAGCCGCAGGCGGTTGTCGCGCACGGCTGCGTCGTCGGTCATCACGAACACGTCGATGAAGTACTGGTGCAGGAGCGGCGCGAAGTCCGCCACCGCCTTGAAGGCGGAGTCGTACGCGCCGCTCCGGACGTCCGACGCGATCTGCTCGCGCAGCTTGAGGTAGCCCGCGAAGAGCGCCGTCTCGCTCGCGTGCACGTCCTGGCCGAACGGCGCGACCGGCTCGCCGGCCGGCGCCTTGTCGGCGATGTTTGTCGCCCGCTTGAAGACCTCGCCGACCCGGGCGCGGACCTCGGGGCTGAGCGCGTCGATCGCGCGCACGCGGGCCCGGAGATCGAGCGGGCGATCGGCGGCGACGCGGAGGCACGCGAGGACCGCGTCCTGCGGGAGCCGATCCGAGAGCAGGCCGCGCAGCCGCTCGGCGAAGAACTCGCCGAGGCGCGCCGCGAGCTCCTCGCGCGAGGCGTCGAGCTTCACGCCGGCGTAGCCGTCGTACGCGGCGCTGAACGCGGCGCCGAGGCGCAGATCGAGGTCGCGATCCAGGAGCGTGCGCAGCACGCCGAGGCAGGCGCGGCGGAGCCCGTACGGATCGGCCGTGCTCGTGGGGATGAGCCCGATCGCGAAGCAGCCGACGAGCGTGTCGAGCCGATCGGCGATCGCGACCAGCGCGCCGGCGTGCGTCGGCGCGGTCGCGTCCGCGGCGCCCTTCGGCAGGTAGTGATCGCGGATCACGTCGGCGACCTCGGGGCTGACCCCCTGGGCCAGGGCGTAGGCGCGGCCCATCTCGCCCTGGAGCTCGGGGAACTCGCCGACCATCAGCGCGACGAGATCGCACTTCGCGAGGTGCGCCCCCGAGGCGGCCGCCACGAGCGTCGGCTCGGGCAGCATCAGCAGCAGGCCGAGCTCGCGGGCGAGCCGCTCGACGCGCTCGGCCTTCGCGAGCACGCTGCCGAGGCGCTTC
Organism: Sorangium sp. So ce834; assembly: GCF_051521425.1. Taxonomy (NCBI): domain Bacteria; kingdom Pseudomonadati; phylum Myxococcota; order Polyangiales; family Polyangiaceae; genus Sorangium; species Sorangium sp. So ce834. The sequence continues at coordinate 12,136,237 of NZ_CP150351.1, read as the reverse complement.
TGGAACACGATGCCGCCGAGCTTCTCGCGCCGGCTGGCGAGCGGGAGCTTGACGTCCTCGCGGTAGAAGAACTGCGCGTCCGAGAGGCGCGCGCGCATCGTCTTGTCGTTGCCGCTCTTGATCTTCTCGGGCGCCTCCGCGGTGTTGACGACCGCGAGGTACTTCGGGAGCAGCGCGCCCGTCTTCGCGTCGCGGACGCCGAAGTAGCGCTGGTGCCCGCGCGCGACCTCGAGGATCACCCGCTCGGGCAGCTCGAGGAACCGCTCCTCGAAGCTGCCGACGATGACGTGCGGCTCCTCCACGAGGGACAGGTTCTCGCCGATGAGGAAGTCGTCCTCGATGAGCGCCCCGCCGGCGTCCCGCGCGGCGGCGAGCAGGCGCTCGCGCATCAGGCGCGCGCGCTCGCCCGGGTCGACGATCACGTGCGCCGCGCGCATCGCCTCGACGTAGTCCCTGGCCGCGCCGAGGGCGATCTCGCCCGGCGCGAGGAAGCGGTGGCCGCGGCTCGTGCGGCCGCTGCGGACGCCGGCGATCTCGACGGGGATGACGTCGGCGCCGGAGAGCGCGACGAGCCACTGGATGGGGCGGCCGAACGCGAACTCGCCCTTCCCCCAGCGCATCGACTTGCGGAAGGGGATGGCCGCGACGAGCGAGGCCAGGACCTCCGGGAGGAGCTCGGCCGCGGGCTTGCCGGCCTCGCGCCGCGTGCCCGCGAGGTACTCGCCCTTCGGGCCCTCGACGCGGCGCAGATCGGCGACCGCGCACCCGAGCTTCTGCGCGAACGCCTCGGCCGCCTTGGTGGGCGCGCCGTCCTTGAAGGCCGCCTTGACCGGCGGGCCGGTGACCTCCTCCTCGAGGTCGGGCTGGCGCGCCGCGACCCCGGAGACGAGCAGCGCGAGGCGCCGCGGGGTGCCGAGCGCGCGCATCGCGCCGTGGCGGAGCCTGAGCTCCGCGAGGCGCTTCGTTGCGAGATCCGGGAGCGCGCGGAGCGCGGCCTCGACAAACGACGAGGGGAGCTCCTCGACGCCGATTTCGAGCAGGAGATCGCTCGCTTCGTTGGACATGGGACCGCGGACGCTACCCCAGAACCGCCCGTCCGGCGAGGCGGTCGAGCGACCGGGCAGCGCTGCGCGCCGGGCCAGCCGCCGGCCGCCACCGCCGGCCAGCAGCCTGGCCACGCGCGACCCGCCCCCGCTGCGCGCGACCCGCCCCTGCTGCGCGCGGCCCGCCCCTGCTGCGCGCGGCCCGCCCCTGCTGCGCGCGGCTCAGCGGGCCTGTGCCGCTTGCCGGAGCGCGCGCGAGAGCACCTTCTTGAATGCGCTCGCCTCTCCTCCGTTCGGCTTGCTCTTGCGTCCGTACCAGGTCGCCGCGCCGACGCGCACGACGCATTCGGCTGTCCGCGTGTACCGGCGGGACGCCTTCGCGACGGCCCGATCGTCCGGCGCAGACGCGGACGCGACGGTCGCGCCGAGGTCGTTCAGCGCCTCGTCGAGCGGGAGGCAGCCCTCCGGCGCGCGGGGCAGCGCGAGGGGCGGCGGGGCGTGGCAGCAGCGGGCGCGCAGGGCGGCGAGCGCCGCCATGTCGTACCAGCCGAGCACGCCCCATTCCTTCGTCGCGTCCGAGATCCCCTCGGGCCCGGCGGCCCTGGCGAGGTGGCCCTTGAGCGCCGCGACGCCCTTCATCGGGTCGACCTCGGTGCAGAGGAACGCCAGCTGGCCCGCGGTCGCGGCGTCGACGCCCTTGCCCGGAAAGATCGGCATCGCGCAGGCGGCGAAGTCCGCCGTGGCCGCGGCGTCCGGCGCTGCGCTCGCGGCGCCGGCGTCCACCGGCGCAGCCGCGGCCGCGTCGCCCGTGACGCCGGCGTCGTCGGCGGGCGGGGCGCTCGGCGCCGCGGGGGCGGCGCAGGCGGCGGGAGCGGCGTCCGCGCCGGCAGGCAGGGCGGGGAGGGATGGCGGCGGTGGCGCGGAATCGCGGTGGCGGATCCAGAACCAGGCCGCCGCAGCGGCGCCCGCGAAGACCACGGCGTACAGGGCCAGCAGGGCCACCCGGCGCGCCGCGGAGGGCGCGCCGCGGCGTGCGTCCCGATCGGGCGCCGGGGTGCGCGGCGCATCGGGCACGCCGACGTGCGCGGCGGTGCCCTCGGTCGCCAGCGCGGACGGAGCCGGGGGCAGCTCGCCGTCGATGCGCGCGGGCCGAGCGCGGGGAGGCCGCCGGCTCGCCGGTTCGCTTGCGGGAGCGGGCGGCGCCGGCGCGGGCGGGAGGGGCGGCTGCTCCGCGGGCGCGGGCCAAAGGGGCGGCTGCTCCGCCGGCGTGTGGGCAAGGGGCGGCTCCTCCGCCGCGCTGGGCGGGACCGCCGCGCTGGGCGGGAGGGGCGGCTGCTCCGCCGGTGCGCGGGCAAGGGGCGGCTGCTCCGCCGGTGCGCGGGCAAGGGGCGGCTGCTCCGGCGGCGCGGCCGCAACGGCCGCCCCGGGCGGGCTGCTGGAGGCATCCGCCCTCGGGGCGTCGGCGTGCCCCGGCGGTGCGGCAGGCGAGACCGCCGGCGCCGTCGAGCGGCGCTCTGGCGCCTCGGGGACCGGGGTGGGCGGCGCGCCCGTCGACCGGAGACCAAGGGCCGCGAGCCCGTGGAGCGGCAACGGCGTCCGGCGCGCCGTGGCGCTCGCATTGCCGGGCGGCAGCGAGCTCGTGCGGCCGCGGGGCGGCGAGCTCCCGCCAGGCGGCTGCGAGCTGGAGCTCCCGCGCGGCGGCGAGCTCTCACGGGGCGGCGAGCTCCCGCGCGGCGGCGAGCTCTCACGGGGCGGCGAGCTCCCGCGCGGCGGCGAGCTCTCGCGCGGCGGTGAGCTCTCGCGCGGCGGCGAGCTCCTGCGCGGCGGCGGCTGCGAGCTCGACGCGCCCCGCAGGCCGCCGCTCGACGGGCGCGGCGCCGGCACGGTCCTCGCTGGCTCCACGACCGCGTGCTCGTCGAGCGGCGGCAGCTCCCCCAGGCCGTCGCTCGGCCGCGCCGCTTCCAGCGCGCGACGCAGCGCCGCCACCTCGACGATCCGTCGCTTCGCGTCGCGCGCGAGCGCCTGCTCGAGGACGCGCCACAGCGCGTCGCCCGCCGCCCCCGGCGGCGTCACCCGCGGCGCATCGCCGGCGCTCTGCTTGCGGCGGAGCTCCCCGTCGCTCTCGGCCGGGAAGGGGAGCGCCCCCGAGAGCGCCACGTACAGGGTGACCGCGAGCGCCCACGTGTCGTCCCGGCGCGACGGTCCCTCGCCCGCCGCGCGCTCCGGCGAGCGGTAGCCCACGAAGGCCGGCGTCGCGAGCGGATCGGAGAGCCACCCCTGCGACGTGCACCACTCGTCCTCGATGATCACGCACGCGGCCGACAGGCGGCCGTGCACGGTCCCGCGCCCGTGCAGGCTCTCGATCCGCTTCGCCAGACGGACGACCCAGCCCACCGCGTCCCTGTCCGGCAAAGGACCGGCACGTGCGACCCGCGCAGCGAGCGTCTCCATACGAGCGCGGCAGCCTAGTGCGGCGGCCCGCCGCTGACCACATCGTGCTGTGCGCGCGGCGCGCCGGATCCCGATCGCCGGTCCTTCGCCCGGCGGCGCCGCTCAGCCCCCGATCACGTCGGCCATCGTGTATCGGCCGGGCGGCTTGCCGTGCAGGTGCCACGCCGCGCGCAGCGCGCCGCGCGCGAAGAGATCGCGGCTCGTGGCGCGGTGCGTGAGCTCGAGGCGCTCGCCGGGGCCGAGCAGGTGGACCGTGTGGTCGCCGATGACGTCGCCGCCGCGCACGGCGAAGATCCCGAGCTCGCTCGCCTTGCGAGGGCCGACGTTGCCCTCGCGGCCGTGCACGTCGGCGAGCGCCGCGGCCCCTTCGCCGGCGCCGCCGCGGGCCTCGCGCAGCGCCTCGGCGAGCCGCACGGCCGTGCCGCTCGGGGCGTCCACCTTGGCGCGATGGTGCACCTCGACGATCTCGACGTCGTAGCCGGGCCCGAGCCGGCGCGCCGCGCTCGCCGCGATCTCCGCGAGCACGTGGATGCCGATGCTCGTGTTCGGCGACCAGAGCACCGGGACGTGCTGCGCCGCCTCGTCGAGCAGCCGCTCGCACGTGCCGTCGAGGCGGGTCGTGCCGCTGACCACCGCGACCTTGGCCCGCATCGCGAGGTGCAGGAGCCGGGGGAGCGCCTCGGGCCGCGAGAAATCGATGACCACGTCCGCGCCGAGCAGCCCGGCGCTGGTGTCGTCGCTCATCGCGACGCCGATGGTGCCGGTCCCCGCGAGCTCGCCGACGTCGCGGCCGATGCGGGAGGAGCCGCGCGACACGATCGCGCCCACGATCTGCGCGCGCTCGTTCGCGGCGAGCCGGACGATCGCCTGCCCCATCTTGCCGCTCGCGCCGTGGATCGCGACCTTCAGCAAGCGGGCCTCTTCTCCCTGGCCGGTTCCCAAGAGCGCGCCCATCGGTACGCCTCGATGATCGCCGTTCGACTTCACGCCGCCTCGCGCTTCGCCTCGAGCCGCTTCATCGCCTCGACGATCTGCTGCCGGGTCGCCTCGCCGGCCGGCGAGAGGGGCAGCCGGACGGCGGGGCTCATGCGGCCCAGGGCGGCCAGCGCCGCCTTCGCCGGGGAGGGGTTCGGCTCGACGAACATGAGCCCGTGGATCTCCAGCAGCGCGAGGTGGGCCGCCCGCGCGCCGGCGAGGTCGCCGGCCAAGAACCGCCGGGGCACCGCGCTCGTCTCGCGCGGCAGCACGTTCGACGTGACGCTGATGACGCCCTGCGCGCCGAGCGCCATCATCGCGAGCGTCAGCGCGTCGTCGCCGCACAGGACCGTGAGCCGATCGCCGAGGCGCCGCACCAGCTCCTGGCAGCGGAGCACGTTGCCCGTCGCGTCCTTGATGGCGACGACGTTGGGCGCGGCGGCGCAGATGCGCTCGGTCGTCTCGGCGGAGAGGTCGACCACCGTTCGTCCCGGGACGTTGTAGAGCACGACCGGCCCCGCGACCGCCTTGGCCACGGCGAGCGTGTGCTCGCGGAGCCCGTCCTGCGAGGGCTTGCTGTAGTACGGCATCACGATCATCACGCCCTCCGCGCCCGCCGCGAGCGCCGCGCGCGAGGCGTCGATCGTCTTCTTCGTCGAGAACGAGCCCGTCCCCGCGATCACCGGCACGCGGCCGCGCGCCGCCTCGACGACGCGCCGGATGACCGCGGTCGTCTCCGCTTCGCTCAGGGTCGGTGACTCGCCCGTGGTCCCGCACGGCACGAGCCCGCTGACGCCGCCCGCGACCTGGGCCTCGACGAGCGCGGTGAGCGCTTCGAAATCGACGGCTTCGCCATCAGGGGTGAACGGCGTGACCAGGGCGGTGAACGTTCCCGACAAGGGGAGCTGCGTCATTCGACGACCATGATCGCCACCCGGGGGGCGCGTCAACAGGAGAGGACAGGTCTGCCGCGGACTCCACGCTCTCGGCGGGTTCCCGACCCGCGCGGCGCCGATCGGCCGCAGCCGTGGGCGCCGCGCCGCGCCGGTCCGGCGTGAGCCCGGCGCGGGCGGCGGCGGCCCGGCCGTACGCGCGGACGCAATCGAGGAGGGGTCATCTGCTAGCCTGGTCGGTGTGGCGCCTCGCTCCTTCGGGGGGTATGCCCGAGCGCGTCAGGTCCCGGAGAGGCACCGGCCATGGATCTCGCCCAGTACATCAAGAGCATCTCCAGCGCGGCCAGCACCATCCTCGAAGGGATGGCCGTCACGTTCTCCCATCTGTTCCGGGAGCCCATCACCGTCCAGTATCCCGACAAGACGGACCGACCCGTGAGCGAGATGCTCCCGCCGCGGTACCGCGGCTTCCTCGAGGTGCAGATGGACATCTGCACCGGCTGCAAGCGCTGCGAGCGCGCGTGCCCCATCGAGTGCATCGCCATCGACCTGGAGAAGGATCCGGCGACGAAGAAGCAGGCGATGAGCCGCTTCGACATCGACATGGGCAAGTGCATGTACTGCGGCCTCTGCGTCGAGGCGTGCAAGACCGAGTCGACCGGCGCGATCCGCCACACGCGCGAGTTCGAGGGGGCGGCGCCGACGCTCGACCACCTCACCTTCCGCTTCATCCCGGAGGGGCTGGTCCCGCTGTACAAGGCGCCGAAGGACCTCGGCGAGGTGCCTGTCGGCGAGTACGGGCCTCACGCCCGCGAGGCCCGCGAGCGCGCCATGCGCGACAACCCCGCCGCGCTCGAGGAGCTGCGCGCCATCTGGCGCCGGGAGCACGCCCGGAAGCAGGGCGCCGAGGCCGCTGGAGCGGTGACTGGAGCGGTCGCCGGGGCCGCGGGCGGAGAGGCCGGAGCGGACGCCTGAGCGAGGGCATCGCCCGTCGCGGGGCGTCGCCCTTGATGAGCGATGGGCAGCGGTCTAACGTCGCGGCCCTCACCACATGCCCTCCCTGAGTGCACTCGCCTTCCTGGGGCTCGCCGCGCTGACGCTCGGCTCCGCCGGGCTCGTGGCGTTCTCCAGGAACATCATCCACTCCGCGCTGGCCCTGCTCGGCACGTTCCTCGGCATCGCGGGCCTCTACGTCACGCTGTCGGCCGATTTTCTCGCGGCCACCCAGGTGCTCGTCTACGTGGGCGGCACGCTCGTCCTGATCCTCTTCGCCGTGATGCTCACGAGCCGCATCGCGGAGATGAAGATCTCGAACCCGCGCGGCGGGCCCGCCGTGGCGTTCGTCCTGGTCACGGCGGTGCTCCTCGTGCTCGGCCGGGTGGCGACCCGGACGCCCTGGCCCGCCGAGGCCAAGCCGGCCATGCCGTCCACCGCCAAGCTCGGCCACGCGTTCCTCGGCGAGTACCTGCTCCCGTTCGAGCTCGGCTCGGTCGTCCTGCTCGGCGCCATGATCGGCGCGGTCGTGCTCGCGCGCCGCGCCGTCAGGCGCGCCTGGGAGAGGGAGTAGGCGATGGAGATCGGGCTCATCCATTACCTCAGCGTCGGCGCGGCGCTGTTCGGCCTCGGGCTGTTCACCGTCATGACGCGGAAGAACGCGGTGGGCATCCTCCTCGGCGTCGAGCTCATCCTCAACGCCGCCGCGCTCAACTTCGTCGCGTTCGAGCACTTCGTCGCGGGCGGCGTGTCTGGCCAGGTGTTCACGGTCTTCATCATCGTCCTCGCCGCGAGCGAGGCGGCGATCGCGCTGGCCATCGTGCTCCAGGTCTACCGCCACCACCGCAGCATCATGGCCGACGAGCTGACCTCCCTGAAGAACTGACGCGAGAGCGGTCATCCGTGCGGAGGAGCGCGAGGGACGCGAGGAGCGCGACGGGCGAGACGAGCGCGACGAGGCGCGAGGAACGCGACGGGCGCGACGATCGCAGTGAGCATGGCGTCCGGACCGGCGCGCACCGCGTCGCACGCCGTGCGTCGCACGCCGTGCGTCGCACGCCGTGCGTCGCGCGTCGCGCGTCCGCGGCCCGCGCCGCCGGCGGCGCTTGACGCGCACGCGTTTTGCCGCTTCAGGTGGAGCTCAATCCCACCGACAAGCAGGAAAAACCTGACCTTGCTAAGCCCCTGTGGACGACCCACGTTCGAACCATGCAGAACCTATCCAAGTCGGAGCTGGTGGGGTTCGTGGAGCTCGAGGTCGGCTCGCTTGCTGTGCAGGTGCCGATCCGCGCAGCGGAGGCGGCGAAGGAGCTCCCCCTCGCGTCGTTCGAGGCCGAAGGGGACAATTGCGCCATCCTCGTGCGCGGCGATACGTCCTCCAAGGCGGTTGAGGTCGCGCTGCGACATGCGGCGCAGGAGGCGGTCAAGCACCTGTCGAAGAAATTGCTGAACTAGCGCCATCCAGGAGAGCCGACATCATGCCGACCTCCTGGAACGGGCGGTGACACGCCGCCAATGTCGCTCGAAGCGACGGTGCATCTTGGCGGTCGGCCTGCGATGGGCTTCGCTGCTGGTTCGCCGCTGCGCAGACGTACGGCCTGCGCCTCCAGAGTTGCCGGCAATCGGTTTTATGCCCTTGATTCTGCTCTGCGGGCGCCCGCTCCGGGGCGCTGGCGACCACCAGGAGCCGTCGCGATTCGCTCGGTTCGTCGCCTCAGCGCTTCGTGGGGGCGGGTGGGATCCGGTAGAGATAGATGTGGTTGTTGATCTTCACGTCCGGCTCGCGATCGCGGAGCTTCTTGTAGCATTTCGCGGGCGACGTCTTGAGGGTCAGCGCGTGCAGCGCGACCCATGAGCCGGGTTTGGGCACCGTCTCGCAGCCGAAGCGCTGGTACGGAACGCGGAAGTACTCCCACTCGATCCGGCGCGTCTCGCTCTGGTAGTTGTAATAGAGCGGCTGGATGTCGTGCTCCTTCGCGTACTTCGCCAGCGCGGCGCGATCCTGCCCCCAGTCCTCGCCGTAGATGCTGATCTTGTAGCCGCCGAGCGCGCCGCCGACGAACAGGTTGAAGTAGCCGAGGAAGTGCGGGGCGGCGAGGAGCGCGCTCAGCGCCGTGCTCCCCACGAGGCCCGTGAGCGCGAGCTGGGCGAGGCGGCGCGAGGAGGCGAGCGCCCAGAGCCTGTCGAAGGCGCGCGCAGCGAGCACGGCGAGGAGCGGCATGATCGGCATGGCGTGCCGGATGCCCATGTTGAGGTTGGCCCGCATGAACGAGGCGAGGAGCAGCAGGGCCGTCCCCCCGGTGGCGATCACCTCGACGGGGACGGAGCGCATCGAGAACGCGCGGGCGCGCCGCAGCGCGAGCGCCGCCCCGGCGAGCAGCAGGAGCAACGTGGCGGGCGGGTTCTTGATGAGGAGCATCACCGGGAAATAGGCCCAGTGCCCGATCCGGACGACCTCGCCGAGGAAGTAGGACGTGAACCCGCCGGCGTTGAGCGCGGTCACCGCCGCCGTGCCGAAGAGATACGTGTACGGGAGGGGGATCCGCAGGCCCGCCGGCAGGAACCGGACGAGCGAGTGCTTCTCCATCAGCTGCTGCTTGTACCGCGCCGACACCGGATATTGCGGCTCGGGGGCGGCGAGGATGTCCCGCACCGACATGCCCGTATCGTCAAACTTGTAAACGGCGTTGATGACAAGGAGCAACCCCACGCCCGCCACGAGGACGTGGAGGCCGAGCTCTCCGAAGCGGCGGGCAGCGGGCTTCCCCTCGAACCGACCGCGGCCGGTCGCGGCCAGGAAGACCCCGATCGCGCCGAGGATCGGCACGAGGAGCAGGCCGCTGTACTTGGTGACGGCAGCCGCCCCAATGGCGAGCGTCATGGTGACGAGCGACCACCTGCCGGCTCGCCCGCTCGCATACCGGGCGAACTCGCCCACGGCGAGCATCGTCGCCAGCCCCGCCGGGAGATCGGTGGTGACGTACCGTCCCTGGGCGATGATCGTCGGGTTCAACGCGACGAGGACCAGCGCGACGAGCGCGGCCCGCTCGCCCCAGAACCAGCGGCTCCAGAACCATACGTAGGCGGCGAGGGCCGCGGCCATCAGCATGATCATGCGCCGAGCCCGGAAGAGCTGCTCGCGCGCCCGCGCGTAGTCCTGCTCGATGTAATCGAGGGCCACGCGCCCGATGTTCGCGTCCTTCCAGTGCCGGGACGACGTGACGTGCGCGTTGCCCGGCATGAGCGCGATGGGAATGGCAGCAATGGCGTTCCCGAGCGGCGGGTGGGCGTAGTTGAGCCGCATATCCGAGGTCTGCCACCAGGCGATGCCGCGCGTCGTGTGCGCCCACTCGTCCTCGGTGGGCGAGTCGTCGCGGTAGCCCCACTGGAGCAGGCCGAGCATCGCGATCAGGATGGCGAACGGCGCGAGGCGGGCAGTCCAGCTCGCCACGTTGCGGCGGAAGGCGGCGGGATCAGCGGGCGTTGCGGCGTCTTGCCCAATCATGGCGCGCACCCGTATCACGAAGCCATGGAGGCGTGGCCGCCGAATCCGTGCCGTGGGGGCCGCGCAGCAATGCGTCGCCCAGGCTCGTCCCTGGCCGCGCGGGAGGTCTTGCCGCGAACACCCTCCCTGGGGGCCTATCGTGGGCGCGCGACCACGGGACGAGCTCGTGGGCGGCGGTGCTCGTTCCGTGTGTCAGAAATCCCGCCAGGGATCGCGGCGGCGCGGCGATCCCGGGCCGCGGGAGGCCCGGGCGACCGCGGCCCGCCTCAGGCCGCCGTGCGCCTCGCCACGCAGAAGACCGACAGCCCGAAGCTCGGCCGGCGGCCGCGCGCGATGAGATCGACCTCCGCGCGGAGGACGGCTTCGAGCGCGGACGAAGCGAGGCCGGACTTCGGCGAAGGCTGCTTCATGCTGGTCTTGCCCGGGCGCAGCTTGCGCGCGGCGCTCCAGACGGCGCGCGAGCCGACCGCAGCGGGGAAGAGGAGCTGGTTGAAGTAAGCGCACGCCTCCACGTGGAAGTCGGCCGGCAGCGCGGCGCGGAAGCTGCCGGCGGTGTACCGGCGGAAATGCTGCAGCGCGCGGTCGTGATCGCTGAACAACCACGGATACGCCGGCACCGTGGCGACGAAGATCCCGCCGGGGCTCAGATGGTCGTGGATCCAGCGGAGCGCGGCGCGGTCGTCCTCGATGTGCTCGATGACGTCGAGCGCGCAGATCACGTCGTAGCGCCGGTCGAGCTCGAACGGGAGCGACGCGCTGTAGAGCGTCCTCGCCGTGCCGGCCTTCGCGATGGCCTCCTGGCCGAGGGGGCTCACCTCGTTCGCGTCGACGGCCCCGAACTCCGCGAGGACACCCAGGTTCTGCCCGACCCCGGCGCCGACCTCCAGCAGCTCGAGGGGCCGCCGTCCCGGGCCGAACTCGCGCACCAGGTGGGCCAGCAGTCGAGCCCTTCCCTTTCTCAACCAGTCGCCGGATTCCTCGGAGTACTGCTGGTATGCCGTCGTTTCCATCCGCTCTTCACTCTGCGTGCGGGGCCGGTTCTTCCTGGGGAGGCGACGCCGTTGGGGGCGACTCTCCGTGGGGCGAGGCCGGCTCTTCCCCGGCCGGCTCCGAGGGCGGGGTCGGGATCTCGATCGTCAGGTCGTCCACCTTGGCCGGCTCTTTGCGCTGCCTCTTCGGCGGAGGCGCCGGGCGCCGCTTCCGCGGCGGCGCCGTCGCGGAGGCGCTGGCCGACGGCTGCGCCGCGGGCGCGGCCGTCGGGGGGGCCGACGCCGTGGCGCTGGGCTCGGGCGCGGGCTCCTGCGGCGGCGCAGGCGCAGGCGCGGCGGCGGGCGGCGGGGTCTCGCTCTCGGCCGCCGGCGCGCTCTGCGGCAGGCGCTGCGAGCGGAGGACCTGCCAGGCGACGACGCCGGCGAGGGCCACCAGCGCGAGCGCTGCCCAGCGGACACGCCGGCGCCGGCGCGAGCCGGGGTCGAACTCCAGAAGCTCGCTTTCCTGCGCCAGCCCGCTCACGCTGGACGCCTTCATCCAGTGCTCCGGCGTCTCGCCGGAGGGCACGGCGCGAGCCGGTGGGGCGACGGCTGGCGCGACCGGCGGCTCGAGCGGCCGCGACGCGCGCAGCGAGGCGGGGGGCGGCGCGGCCACGGCCGCCGCGACGGCCGCTCGTCTGACGCTGTCGCGGGGCTCTTCCGGCAGCTCGTGGCTCGGCGGCTCGTCGTGCTCGCGCGCGGTCGCGCGCGGATCGGCCTCGTGCGGCGAGGGCTCGCGCGGCGTCTGCGCCGCGGGCGGCGGCTCGTCCGGCGCGCTCGGCGCGACGGGCGCGCCGCTGCTCGGCGCGACGGGCGCGCCGCTCTGGAGCGCCGGCATCGCGGGCTCGGCCGGCGCAGGACCTGCGGGCTCGGCCGGCGCGTGGGCGGCGGGCTCGCCGGAGGCGGGCGTCGCGTCGGCCCGCGGGGCGAGCGCCGCGGGCGCGGCCGGCGCCGCCCAGGGCTCGTCGACGTCGGTGTCGATCGCGTCGTCGTCGAACTCTTCGATGTCGACGTCGACGAGCGAGGGCGCGCTGTCGGCTTCCTTCCGCGGCGCCTTGCTGCGCGCCAGCGCCAGCGGCTCCGAGCCTGGCGGGGCCTCGACGCCGTCCGCCGTGGGCGACGTGCTGCTCGGCGGCCCGGAGAGCGGCGCCCCGGTGGCGAGCGGCGCACCCGCGGAGGGCGGCGCGCCCGCGGAGGGCGGCGTGCCCGCGGAGGGCGGCGCGCTGGGAGGGAGCGGCGTGCCCGCGGAGGGCGGCGCGCTCGGAGGGAGCGGCGCGCTCGGGGAGCGCGGCGTCCCGGTGGCGAGCGGCGCGCTCGTGGAGCGCGGCGCGCCCGCGGAGGGCGGCGAGCCCGTGGAGGGCGGCGAGCTGGGAGGGAGCGGCGTGCCCGCGGAGAGCGGCGCCCGCTGCGACGCCGACGCGCTGTCGTTGCGCCGCGGCGGGGCCAGCGGCCGATCCCCGAGCCGCGACGACGGCGGCGGACGCTCGCTGAGCGGCGGCCGCTCGATCCGCTGGGACGAGGCCGGCGGCTGCTCGCCGACCTGAGCCAGCGACGCCGCCGGAGGCCGCTCGGCGGCGCGCGGCGGCGCCGGGGGAGGCCGCTCGGTGGCGCGCGGCGGCGCCGGAGGTCGCTCGGTGGCGCGCGGCGGCGTCAGAGGCCGCTCGGTGGCGCGCGGCGGCGCCGGAGGTCGCTCGGTGGCGCGCGGCGGCATCGGAGGCCGCTCGCCGGACCTGGCCGACAGCGGCGAGCGCTCGGTGAGCGGCGGCCGCTCGGTGAGCCGCGGCGGCGCCGGCGGCCGCTCGCTCGGCCGCGCCGGGGCCCTCACGCTCGGCCTGGCCGACAGCGGAGCTGCCGCCGCGTCCGCGGCCTGCTCGCTCGGCCGCCGCTCGGGCGAGCGCGTCGAGATGGCGCCGGCGGGGTCGCCCACCTGGGGCAGCGGCGGCGCCTTGGGGATCGTCGAGCCCATCGCCGGCCGCGGCGGGGCCGCCGGCGGGCGCGTCGGCGCGGGGCGGGGCGGCATCGGCGGCGGCCGCGGCGAGCTCACGCTGCTCGCCGCCGTCTCGGTCGACAGCTCGGCGATGCGGGCGAGCGACTCCGCGAGGTCGCGCGCGCTGCTGAAGCGCTGCTCCGGATCGCGATCGCACGCGCGCGCGAACCACGCGTCGAAGCTCGGCGGCAGCTCCGGGTTCACCCGCGAGGGCACCGGGATCTCGCCGAGCGAGATCTTGATCAGCAGGTCGCCGACCCCCTCGCTGTCGAACGGGAGCTCGCCCGTCACGCACTGGTAGACGATCACGCCGAGCGCCCACAGGTCGGCGCGGAAGTCGACCTCCCGGAGCCCCTTCACCTGCTCCGGGCTCATGTAGTGCGGCGTGCCCATGAGCGTCCCGACCGTCGTGCGCTGGGCGGCCCGCTTCCCGTGGCCCACCTTGGCGATGCCGAAGTCGAGGATCTTGACGACCTCGTCGTCCTCGTTCGCGCAGAGGAAAAAATTCTCGGGCTTGAGGTCGCGATGCACGATGCCGGCCCCGTGCGCGCGGGTGAGCGCGCGCGCGACCTGCGTCACGATCTTCGACGTCTCCTGGAGCGTGAGGCGGCGCCTCCGCGCGAGCCGCTCGAAGAGGTCCTCGCCCTCGAGCAGCTCCATCACGATGAACGGCTGCTCGCCCTCGATGCCGTGATCGAGGATCTGCACGACGTGCGTGCTGCGCAGCTGCGCTGCAGCGGTCGCCTCACGGCGGAACCGCTCGCGGGCGTCCTCCTGCTTCGCGAGCTCGGGATCGATGAGCTTGACGGCGACCTGGGTGCCGAGCGCCAGGTGCTCGGCGACCCACACCGAGGCTTGCGCGCCCTGCCCCACGGGTCGGATGAGGCGGTAGCGCTCGCTCAGCACCTGACCAGCTGCGGTAGACACGGCGGCAAAAGCCTACGTCGAGGGGAACATCTGTGTCGAGTTCCTGCGCACCACCTCAGATCCCCTGACGAACGGTTTCCTTCATCAGCTCGCGCCACTCGTCGCGGGTGAGCTCCGGATAAATGTAGTCGCCCTCGAAATTTGTATGGTGCAGGAGCAGGCGGGCGACACTCACGATGCTCCCCGCGACGTCGTCGGCCTGCGCGACGTTCGCCAGCGCCTCGGTCGCCTCGCGCACGGCGGCGTGCTGCTTCAGCGCGACCTGGACCTCCTCGGCGAGCCCGCGGGCCTGGAAATGAGGAAAGATCGCGGCCTCCTCGTAGCGCATGTGCCGCTCCATCGGGCCGCGGAGGAACGCGAGCAGGCTCCCGCGCTCGGCGATGGCCTCGTCCGCGGAGCGCTGCGCCATCGCTATCAGCTTCCGCGCCATCTCGCGGGCGAGCTCCTCCTCCTCGAAGAGCTCGCTCACCATCCGGTCCAGTTCCATGACGCGCGGGCCGTCGTAGTCCAGATCCCGGACGAGGTCGAGGCCGGCGCGGCGCGATCCCGAGCGCGGGGTCAATCGGCGGAGGCGCGCGCGCGGACGATCGCGGCGAGCCGGCCGACGACGCCGCTCGCGACCATCGAGAGCACCTGCTTCTCCAGCGCCTGCCGCTCGGACGGCCTGCCGCCGAACGAGATGCGCGAGCGGGCGGTGGGGCCGCCGACGACGCGGCCGACGATGGTGCAGGTCACGCGGTGCACGTCGCCCCGCGTGACCGAGGTGAACTCGGCGACGCGCGCGCTCAAGACGACCGATTTCGCCTTGCCGAAATCCGCCTTCTTCGCGGCGCTCTTGAGCAGGCCGCGCAGGGCGCGCGCTCGCTGGGCCTGGCCTTCGCCCGCGGGCACGTCGACGCTCTTCCACTCGACCTTGGTCTCGCGGGCGAAGGTCGACGCTGGCAAGGCCGTGAGGGTGGTCAGGGCCATCACCGCCGAGAGCAACCATCGTGACGCGCGGCGCATGGGAGCAGGCTAGTGGGCCGCGAGCCCGGCGGCCAAATTCGCGCACGGCTTCACGCCGCGGGGCGGCCGCGCCGCGCGACCCGGCGCGATCGCCGCGCTCGCGCCGCGATCGGGCACGCGCTATGCCGTGGCCCGGAAGCGAGGATCGATGGAGCGGAGCTCGCCGGGGGAAGATCGAGGCGATCGACGAGGACGAGATCGGCGCGCGGGGCGCGCGGCGCGCCGGGGCGGATGCCTGGCGGCGCTGCTCGCGATCGCCGTCGCGCCCGCGGCGGGCAACGCGCAGGCGCCGCGCCCGGGCGGCGCCAAGGCGGACGCGGCCGCGCCGGCGGCGGGCGGCGCCGCGGCGGGCGGCGCGCCGGCGCGGCGTCCGAGCGGCGCGAAGGTGGATCCGCGCGCGCCCGCGGCGGGCGGCGCGCCGGCGGCCGAGAAGCGCGCGCATATCGCGATCGCGCCGCGGTGGACCGCCGCGACGCCCGACGACATGCTCGACGCCGCGCTGGCCCGGGCGCGGCGGGGCGGCGACGACGCGCTCGCGGGGCTCGTGATCGCGGCGGCGCTCTCCGATCGCGCCGCGCAGGGCCGCGCGCGCGACGGCCTCGCGCAGATCGCGGCGTCCACCTCGCCGCTCGCCGACGAGGCGCGCTGGCTCGCGGCCTCGCTCGCCCCCGAGCCGCCGGCGGCGACGTGGCCCGGCGCGCGCGCCGCCTCGTACGACGCGCCCCCGGACCCGTCGGGGCTCGTGAAGGCGTTCGCCATCCTCGGGCCGTTCCAGGACAACTCGGGCGGCGGGCTCGCGCGCCGCGAGGGGCCCGAGGCCGAAGGCCAGCGCTTCTCGGACATGAGCGCCCGCTACGCCTGGGGGGTCTACGACGTCGCGTGGCGCCGGGTGCTGCCCGCCGCGGCGACCGCGCGCGGCGTGCCGCTCGACCTCTACATCCATCCCCGCGCCGAGAGCTGCACCTACCTCGCCTCGCGCGTGACCGTCCCCGCCGCGCTCGATCGCAAGCCGATCCTCGCTCACGTCGCCGCGACCGGCGCCGTGCGGCTCGCGTGGGACGGCGCGGACGTCGCCTCCAGCGACGCGGCCCACCAGCGCCTCGCGCTCGATCGCATCGCCGCGCGGATCGAGGCGCCCGCGGGCGATCACCTGCTCGCCCTCAAGGTGTGCACCGGCGCCGTCGCCGACGAGGGGCGCGTCCGCGTGCGCTTCACCGACGAGCAGCGCCGTCCGGTGGCGCTCGCGACCTCGTCGGACCTCACGAGGCTCGCGCTGCCCCCGGCCGCGCCGTCGCGGTCGACCGCCGTCGCGACGGCGCTCGACAGGGCGCTCGGCGCGGGCGCGGCGCAGGCGCCGCAGCAGATCGAGCAGACCCTCACGGCCGTCGTGGCGCGCACGCTCGGCGGCGCGGACGACCAGCGATCGCCCCGCGCCCCCGGCCTGCTCGACCGCGTGACGCGGTCGCCGGGGATCTCCGCGGACGCGCTCGCCCTCGCCGGGTGGGTGTCGCCGTTCGGCGCGAACCGCAGCGGCTGGCTCGAGGCCGCGCGCGCCCGCGGCCTCGCCGAGAAGGACCGGGCCACCGCCTCGTTCGCGCAGCGCAGGCTCGTCGCGGCCCACCTCGCCTCGGACCGCGCCGACTGGGCGGCCGCCGTGCTGCGCGAGGAGCCGCTGCGCTCGGCGCGCGACCCCGAGGCGCGCGTCCTCCGCGGCCTCGTCGAGAAGAAGCTCGGGACCTCGGGGCTCGCGCGCGCCGGGCTCGAGGAGCTGCTCGCGGTCGAGCGCGAGCAGAAGGACCGGACCCCGGTCGTCGTCTGGCAGGAGATCGCGGCCGCGGCCCGGCTCGATCCGGCGCTCGCGCTGCGGGCCGCGCGGAGGCTCGCCGAGATCGCGCCCGAGTCGCGGGGCGCGGACTACGTGCTCGCGTTCGAGCCCGAGGGCGGCGCCGCGCTGGAGGTGGCCGCCGCCGGCGCGCTCGCGCAGCAGACGTCGGCCGAGGACGTCATCCGCATCGGCCGCGCGCTCCACGACGCGGGCCGCGTCGCGTGGGCGCGCGAGGTCCTGTCGTACGCGACGCAGGTCGCGCCGAACCAGCCCGCCGCGTTCCAGGCGCTCGCGGCGGTCCGGCAGGGCCAGGCGAGCGCCGCGGCGGCCGCGCTCGCGAACGGCGCGCTCGCGCGGGCGCGCGACCTCGCGCCGGGCGACCCGTTCCTCAAGGCCGAGCTCGCGCTCCGCCTCGGCGAGGGCGCGGCCGGCGCGCCGGGCCGGCGGCGCATGCGCGACGAGCAGTACCTCGTCGCGCCCGGCGTCTTCCTCGAGCGCGGGCGAAAGGAGCCGGCGAAGAAGGGCGAGGTGGCCGACCGGCAGCTCCACTGGGTGCGCGTCGTGACGTACCACCCGGACAAGCGCGTCTCGCAGCTCATGCACTACGCGCGCGAGATCGTCATCGAGCCGCGCACCGATCAGGACCTCTACGAGCGCGACATCCCCGCCGAGGCCGAGGACACCGAGCTCCTGTTCGCGCGCGTGCACCGCAAGGACGGCACGGTGGCGCCGCCGGACGAGCAGGGCGCGGGCGGGCAGCGGCCGTTCGTGCGCTGGCCCAAGCTCGCGGCCGGCGACGTGGTGGAGGTCGCGGTGCGCGCGTGGACCCCGGGCCCCGTCGGCCGCCGCGGCGACGCGCCGTTCTACTTCATCGACTACGTCGGCTCGACCGACACGCGACCGATCCTCTACAACGAGGTCGTCGTCGACTCGCCGACGAGCGACGGCCTGGCGATCGACGTGCTGAACGGCAAGGCGGAGCGGGTGCTCCGGTCCGAGAAGGACGGCCGCCAGGTGACGCGGTTCATCTGGGACGACCCGCCCGAGGTGCCCGAGGAGCCGCTCGCCCCGCACCTCGCCGAGGTGCTGCCGGTCGTCGTCGGCTCCACGTTCCACGGCTGGCACGACTTCCGGGAGTGGTACCGGGGCGCGGTCGCCGGCTTCACGGAGCCGGACGATCAGGTCCGCCGGCTCGCCGCCGAGCTCACGAAGGGCAAGACCACGCGCGAGGACAAGCTGAGGGCGCTCTTCGACTTCGTCGCCGACGACATCCGGTACGTGAACTTCGTCTCGGGCGAGTGGTGGCTGCCGAACCGCCCGCAGGAGCTCCTCGCGCGGCGCCAGGGCGACTGCGACGACAAGGCGATGCTGCTGATCACGCTGCTCAAGTCGATCGGCATCGACGCGACGGAGGTGCTGGTGCAGACGCGCTACACGGGCCAGCCCTCGCTGCTCCGGAGCGAGGTGGCGGCGATCCCGGTGTTCGATCACGGCATCGCGTACCTCCCGGGCGCGGGCGGCGCGCCGGGCCTGTGGCTCGACGCGACGAGCCCGCAGAGCCGGCTCGGGCCGCTGCCGGCGATGGACGCGCGCACGCTGGCGCTGTTCGTCGACGACGGGCCGCCGAAGATCGTGGAGACGCCGGCGAGCTCGCCGGCCGATCACGGCGTCGATGCCGAGTGGACCATCGCGCTGCAGCCGTCGGGCGCGGGCGAGCTCGCGGCGAGGGAGCGGCACATCGGCGACGCGGCGTTCGAGCTCCGGTCGAACCTGGCGGAGGCCGACGCGCGGGCGCAGTGGGTCGAGCAGTACCTCGCGTACGGCTGGTTCCCGACCGTCGACGTGAAGCCCAAGGTGGCGTTCCAGGCCGATCTGCCGCACGGGGCGGCGACGCTCGAGTTCGAGGCGCGCACCGAGGGGCTCGCGCGCCGCGAGGGCGCGGAGCTCGCGGTGCCGCTCTCGGGCACGTCCACGCTGACGTCGCAGCTCGCGCCGCTCGTGAAGCGCACGCTGCCCGTGGTCCTGCCGCCGAGCCTCGCGCCGCGGCACCACAACCGGACGATCACGATCGTCGCCCCCGCGGGGTACGCGTTCGCGGAGCTCCCGCCGGGCGGCGACGAGAACGGCGGCGACTTCGGCCGCGCGTCGATCTCGTTCGCCAAGGCGCCGGGCAGGAACGCGGTCGTGGTGAAGGAGCGCGTGGTCCTCGACCGGTCGACGATCCCGGTGGCCCAGTACGCCGCCTGGCGCGGCTGGCTGCAGCGGGTCGACGGGCTCCTGCACCGGATGGTGCGGCTCGTGCCCGTCGGGACGGCGGGCAAGCCCGCGGCGCCGGCGAGCGCCCCCGTCACGCCGGCGAGGCAGCAGGCGCGGTGACGGCGAAGGAATGATCGCTACCGGCGCCCCGGCGCGCGGGGAGCGGCGCGGCGACGTCGAAGGACCGCTCCCCGCCCGTCGGAGGAGGGCGCCTCGCCGCGGAAGGACCTGCCCCGGTGCTCCGGGGCGCCGCCGTTGGCGCTCGACCGCTCCTCTGCGCCGCCCGGACCCGCGCGTCGATGTTTCCTCCGATCGGCTCGGCGCGCCGCGGCCGCGGGGGCGAGCCTCGGCGATCGCTCCCCGGAGCGCGGGGGAGCCTCTTGTCGAGTCGGATCTGGCGGCGCGCGGTGCGGGGGAACGGTCGTCGAGCGTCGACGCGGCGTCCCCGGCATGCGGGGGAAGGATTGTCAAGCGTTGCGGCGGGTTCCCGGCGGTAGCGGCGGCGCCGCGCGCTCAGCGGCCGAGCTTGGCGCGCAGGGCGGTGACGCGGGCGGCGAGGGCCTCGGCCGCCTTCTCGGCCTCGGCGAGGGCGGCGGCGTCGGCCTCGCGCTGCGCCTTCTCGCGCGCCGAGACCTCCTCGGCGGCGAGGACCTCGGTGTAGCGCGTCTTCAGCGCGGCGAGCTGCTGCTCGACCTCGGCGATCTTGGCGGTGAGCTCGGCGGCCGTCGCCGGCTCCGGCTCCTCGGCCGCGGTCTTGCGGCGCGGCAGGCGCTTGAAGAAGAGATCGGCGAAGGTGTTGGGAAGGCGCTTGTCCGGGTGCTTGTGCGGCATCTCGGACAGCGCGCCGTAGGTGGACTTGCGCAGGGCGTTCTGAGCGTCGATGAACGCCTTGCGCTCGCCGACGGTGCGGAACTCGCGGTTCTTCTGCTTGGCGGCGGCGAGCGCCGCGGTCGCGGCGTCGGCCTTTTGAATCGCCGCGGCGAGCTGCTCGCCGAGCGCGCGGAGCGCCTGGCTTCCGCCGGTGAGGGAGGGCAGCCACGCGCGCATGGTCTCGAGCTGACCGCCGAGGACAGGCCGCTTGAGGTCGCTGGGGCGCTGGTTGCCGAAATAGAGAGTGTAGAGCGGCGCGCTGCGGTCGTTGCCGGCCTCGGCGAGGATGGTGTTGGCGATGGCATCGACGAGGGCGTCGAGCGCCTCGTCCGCGACGCTGACCTGCGTCGTCGCTTTGAGGATGTCCATCCAGAGGAGGATCTCCTGACGATCGACCGCCATCCACCGTTCTTGCTGCGCCTGGAACGGGGCGGCGAGACCCTGGGTGAAGGGATAGGCGAGCAGCCATGTCAGGGTATGGGTGTTCTGTTCGAGGACGCTCTCCAGCGAGGCGTCTTGTTCGATGATAGGTGCGGGCATGGCCGGACAGGCTATCGGGGCCGTCGCGAGCGCGTCAATGGAGGCTCGACGACGGAATGGTGCTGTCGCGGCGCGCGCCTAAGTCCGCCGCGCATGGAATGCAGCTGCGACGGTCGTGCCACGGCTGCATGAGCCAGCGCGCACGAAGGGCTCAGGGGGTTAGGCGGTCGCGGCCGGTGTCGAAGCGGCCGGCGTGGGGCTATCCTGGGCGGGATGACGGTCCAGGAGCTCCACGTCGCCGGGTATCGCTCGATCCGCGAGCTGACCCTCCCCCTCGCGCAGGTGAATATCATCGTCGGACCGAACGGCGTCGGCAAGACCAATCTCTATCGCACCATGGTGCTGCTCGGCGCCGCGGCGAGCGGGAGCTTCGCGCGCACGCTCGCCGAGGAGGGGGGGATGCCGTCTGTGCTCTGGGCCGGCCAGCGCAGCAAAGGCCCGGTGCGGATGACGCTGCGGGTGCGGCTGGATCAGCTCGTCTACGAGCTTCAGTGCGGGCTGACGCCGCCGCCTGGGGGGCCGTTCGAGCTGGACCCGGACATCAAGGAAGAGAGCCTCTGGCTGCTCGACAAGCGCCGCCGCCTGCCGATGCTGGAGCGGGCCGCGGGCTCCGCCTTCGTGCGTGACGTGGAGGGCCACCGCGTGACCTTCCCCTTCTCGCTCTGGGGCTCGGAGTCGGTGCTGTCGCAGGTGGTGGAGCCGCACCGCTTTCCGTTGCTCTCGGTCGTGCGGCAACAGCTGATGAACTTCCGGTTCTATCACCACTTCCGCACCGACTCCGGCGCGCCGTTGCGGGTCGAGCAGGTCGGGGTGACGCACTCGCGCCCGCTGACGGAGCGGATCCGGAAAGCGACGCCCTGCCGGGTCGTCGAGCTCGACAAGAGCGGTGGAGAGACGGTGCTGGCGGGCGGCGGAGGATGAACGACGTCCGCCCCCGCGTGAGCCCTGCGAGCGGGGCCGGCGCGGGGGAAGGCTGGGACCGTCGCCGGCGAGGTCTCGAGCGCGGGCTCGGCGCCGCGGCCTCGTCAACCGCAACGCGGCCGCGGGTGTCGAGCGCCGGTGTCGAGGAGGATGCCGGCGAGCGCGCGATTGGGCTGGCGTCGACCATGGCGCCGGGGCAGAGAGCGGGGTCGCGGCGTCGAGGAGCACCCCGGCGGGATACGCCCCCTCCGGCGGAGCGGAGGGGGCAGTCGATGGAAGGATGGGTTGCCAGATGAAAAGAACGTTGTCTCCCGGGTGCGGTGCGACGGCGGTCTCCTTTAGCTCGGATCCCTGGGATTGGGTGTGGGTCATCGTGGCCCTGCTCGTGCTCGTCGGCATGGGCGCCGCGCTCGTCCGCGGCATCCGGCGCCGTCGCTGACGTCGGAGGCCGGCTGGGCCTCCCTTGGAGGACTCGCCGCACAGGGCGATCCCGCCCCGACGACCGCCGCCGCCCTGGCTTGGCGTGCCCCAGGTCGCCTCGCCCCCGCGTCGCCCTCCGGTCCGCTCTGGGCGGTAGGACCCACGACCATCGGCGTGTCCCGGCCCCAATTCCGGTTGACGTCCAATTCCACGATCAGAAAGATGACCCGCGTCGCGACGTTGCTCGTCCGTTGCACAGAGGGGAGGAGGGGACGATGGGCACGAGAGGCCGGCGGATCCCCTGGGCGGGTCTGGTCGTCCTCCCAGTCCTCGTCCAGTCCTCGTCGGACCGGCGCAAGCGGGAGCGTCCGAGCTGAGCGCCGGCGTGAGCCTCGGGTGGCTCCAGGCCGGTACCGTGCCGCGCCTCGCGGTGGGGCCGCATGCCGGCATCTCGTGGCTCATCCAACGAGACATCCTGTTCTCGGTGCACGACCTGTGCACGTTCCTACCCCCGACCCAGGCGGACGGGCCCGGGGTCTACAACCAGACCTCGGTCGACCTCGGGTATGCGTGGAAGGACGTCAACGTCAGCGCGGGGCCCTCGGTCGCGCTCTACGTCATGCCGGCGTGCGGCACCACCTTGTGCGGCCGCGTCGGCGGCATGGCCGTGGGCGGCCACGGGCAGGCGAGCGCGTACGTCGTCGGACCGCTGGGGGTGTCCATGAGCGCCAATGTGAATTGGATCGGCGGGGGTAGTCTTGTGCTCCCGGGCTACGTGTCCGTCGTCGTTGTTGCTGGGCCTGTGCTTCGATGGAGTGCGACATGAACGCGAGAAGATTCCTGTTGTTGATCTTGGCCATCTCGGTTTGGACGCTGGCGGCGTGCAACTGGACGATAGGAGACTGCTATCCTGTCGAGGAACGAAGCTCGGGGGTAGGTGCAGGTCCAGGTTATGATCCCGTCCCCGTCTTCACCTCCGCCTCATCGGGGGACTTCGGGGCGGAGCCGCCGGACGGCCCGCACGACGGCAGCGAGCGCAAGATCGCCTGCAACGAGTGGGAGCTCGAAGACGAAGAGGAGAGACCGAGCGACAGCTCGGGGACCCCGACGACCTATAGCCCGGAGAGCCCGCGAGACCCGTGCCCCGGATTCGGAGATGTAGCCGGAGACGGGGCGACCTTCTGGAGCTGTGGCGGTGCATGCAGCTCGAAGTGTCCGAAACCTGGGATGGCAACATTTATATACGTAAATTTTGAACCGTCGGAGTTCCCTTTTGTTACGATTGTCAAGGATGACGGTAAGGGGAGTGCTGGCGGGTACCAACAGGCCAAGGCAAACCTGAGGTTCGAGCACAAATCTCGAGGAGGCATCAGAGAGTGGTACTGTCCTCTCACCATCAAGATGCCGCTCCGGACTGAGTTGATGGGGAAAATCGATCCGCTCCGTGCAGCTAACCTCAGCGAGGAGATCACGGAGGAAGTCGGAGAGCTCATGGACTATAATTGCCGCCGGGGATCTTCTGCGAAAGGTTTCGCAGCGCGGTGGACGCTGCGTTCAAATTCAAGTATAAGGGGCTCGGCGCGTCGGTGACAAAATGAGGGTGACAAACCGCTCGGAGTTGCTCGACGTCGTCTATCGCTTCTACCCGCGGGGCGTGCATAACTTCGACCGCATCCACGTGCCTCCCAACGAGCCTTTCTACGACGACACGGAAGAGCATCGCCGCCTGGTGGAAGCGGCAAACCGCGGGCGAGCGGAGTACCCAACGTGGGAAGTGATGATCTGTCGCATGTACAAACGCTACAGACTTCAAAACGAGTCGCTCAGCCTGGTGGCGGGGGGGAGCGACCCGGCGTACTCGGCCCGCATCTATCGCCCCCAGGACTTGGAGCCTGTTCCCTCGCCCAACAGCAGGGCTTCGCTCAGCTTCCACGTAAGCCTCCTCGGGCCTTATTATGGGATCCACGATACAGGCGGGCCCGACGAACTACCGGCGGCAGTTGCAGAAGAGATCGAGGCCACGTATCCCGGTTACCAGACGATCCCGCCGGAGCTCGGGAACGAGGTGGTTCCGGATGTGGCGATGGACGGGGCGTTGATGGGCGAGGCGACGATCTACGTGTGCCTCTTCTCGAAGGTCTGGACGTGGGTGGATCCGTAGCCGTTCTCCTGGGTGGCCGCTGTCCACTGGGCCGAGCTCGGGCGCGCGAGAAGGTGGAGGCTGTGCCCAAATCCAAGTACCCATGACTCGGCGCCGAGGTGACGAATCCATGGAGATAACTCGCTCCGAGCTTCTCGACGTTGTCTACCGCTTCTACCCTCGGGGTGTGCAGAAAATCATGCGCATTTGTGTGCCGCCGGGCGAGTCCGTCTACGAGGACACGGAGGAGCACCGCCGCTTGGTGGAAGCCGCTAGCCGCGGGCGAGCGGAGTACCCAACGTGGGAGGCCGTGATCGACAGACTGGGAGCTCGATACAGGCTTCAGAACGAGTCGCTTAACCTGTTTGCAGGGGGAATCGACCCGGCGTATCCGGCCCGCATCTGGCTCACCGACGAAACGGCGCTCAGCTTCCACGTGTCGCTGCTCGGGCCGTACTACGGGATCCACCTCCCCGGCATCCCCGAGGAGGAGCCGGTGGCGCTCGAGATCGCTCAGGAGATCGAGGCCACGTACCCAGGCTACCAGCCGATCCCGCCGGAGCTCGGGAACGAGGTGGTGCCAGATGTGGACATGGATGGGGTGTCGATGGGCGAGGCGACGATCTACGTGTGCCTCTTCTCGGTCGTGTGGACGTGGGTCGATCCGTAGCCATTCCCCTGGGCGGCCGCCGTCCACTTGGTGCTCGGCCCGCATCCATCGCCCCCAGGACTCGGGGCCCGTTCCCTCGCTCAGCGACAGGGCGGCACGGCGCCGGCGGCGAGGAGCTCGAGCGCGAGCTCGGCGCTGGCTTTCTCAGGTCGTGGTCAGGTCGGCTTCGGCTGGTAGGTTCTGCGCGAGGCTCGCGTCGTCCCGTGCTCACTCTCCACGCCCCTCGCGCGCGGCCCGTTCGCGTGCGCGGCCTTCGTCGATGCACAACTGGATGAGCAAGGCGATCCAGAGCGGGAACAGGGCGCGGATGACGTTCAGGCTCATCGGTTGCAGCGGCTCGTGATAGCTCGCCACCGTCGGAGCAGCCAGCAGCCCTCCGCACAGCAGA
Organism: Sorangium sp. So ce834; assembly: GCF_051521425.1. Classification (NCBI taxonomy): domain Bacteria; kingdom Pseudomonadati; phylum Myxococcota; order Polyangiales; family Polyangiaceae; genus Sorangium; species Sorangium sp. So ce834. Next base: position 12,111,400 of record NZ_CP150351.1, on the reverse strand, counting down.
ATCCCGAGGACTCTCAGCGGCCTGAGATCGGTCGTCATCGATGCGCCTCAGAAGAACCCGCACAGCACGCCGAGGCCGACGAATCCACCGCCTGTCCAGTAATCGCAGCGCTTCCTGGCTCGCTCCGTCCTCGCACGCGGGCACACACCAAACTGCGCAACGAGAGCTGATGCGCCCACGAAGACACCGCAGCCTATCGAGAACGGCGAGAGCTCCTGCTGCGCCACACCGATCGGCCCGCCGCGCTCAGCGTCGGCGAGCGCCGCGTTGGCCTCCCCGGTTCCCTCGCCGTCGAGCACCGCGGAGCACGTCACGTCCTCGTACGCGCCCAAGGCAAGCGGGTTGAATACGCGGATCAACGCTTCGGGGACCTCGGCACACGCGGCGGCGAGCTGAGGGCGCCCAGCGTTCAGGATCTGCGGGATCGCGTCCTCTGCCGTGATCGTCCGATCCAGGCTGAACACGAAGCTCGGCGGCGCGCCTTCGGCTTCCTCTGCTTCGCGGCCATCCGCTCCCGCTTTGCCAGGTTCCTCCGCCGCTTCGCAGGCCGTCATGCTCATGAGCGCGGCCGTTCCCAGGATGATCCTGCTGCCCATGTGCCCGTCCCCGCGGCGCCGACTCCGGCCCGCGATGACAGGTTTGCGAGCGGCATGCCACGCCTGGTGGGCGTCGTGGGATCGGCTCCCCTGGAGAGGGGGGCGCGGCGGGGGTGGCAGGGCCCTGAGCTCGCCGCCGGCCACCTGGCCGAGCTCGGCACGATGCCGGCGACGACGGGCGGGAGCGCGAGCTCGGCGCGGGCGCCGCTTGGGGGACGCGGGGGCGGAGGTCGAGGGGCACGTCGCCGAGCGCGGCGCGGCCGCCGTCGTGCCCGCCTGCAGCGCCTAGCGATCACAGCACAAAACGTGTGTGATCCCGCGTTCCAGGGAACCGCTCACGATCTTGGAGTCGGTCGACGGGGCGCACGTGCCAGGCTCGTTCACCGTGAACCGCGATCGCATCGACGCAAGCGGCGCATTCGTCGTCCTGGTGCAAATAGGTTCATCTTGATCGGCGATGACCTCCGCTGCGATCTCGCTGACGCAGTACGGATCCTGGTACAGCGTGGTCTTCACCGTGCAGCTTCCGCCGCTCGGCGCGCCGCAAGAGCATGGAGAGCATTTGCGGGTGTCGTTGAGCATGGGAAACTCACGCTTGTGCGTATATCCCTCCCAACACTCGCCGGTTTCCTGGGGAGGGTAGCACGTCGCGCTGAGGGTCGGCGCCCATCCGGGAGGATCGGATTTGCAGGCCCTGACAAACCGTAGACTGCCCATCGACGGCTTCGGTTCCGTCGACACAGGCGCGCACGGGGCGAGGGTCGGCGGCTCGAAGGTCACTGTAGCGAAGGCGTCGCTCGGGATCGGCTCCGCCGCCGCTGTACAGGAACCGTCCCATGATGCGCCTGCTTCGAGCGTGCCGACGGCGTCCTCGCCAGGACAAACCGACGCGTTGGCGGTCACCTTCGACGGCAGCGCGCACTCGGCCGGAGCACACTCGCAGGGCTCACACTCGTTCTCCGCGCTGAACCCCTCTGCTTCGAAGAAGCCTTCCCATGCAAGCTCCTCGTTGAACGCCTCGCATCGCTTGAATGCTCCGGCGCCTTCCATGAGGATAAATAATTGCTCGGCTAGATCGGGCTTCGGTAGCTCTGGTGGAAGATCTATCGAGGAGCACCCGAGCAGTGCGAACACTGCAAGGAGGGATGATGCATTCGACCGCATCGTGGGTACCGCCCTTCAGTTGAAGTTGTTGGAGCAGCAGAAGACGCGCCGTTCTCCGCTGACGAGATCGCCGACTACCTGGGAGACCGGCGACGTCGGCGCGCACGTGCCAGGCCTTTGACGGGTGAGTACCGCACGCATCGCCGCGATCGGAAGGGGATCGATGTCGGTGCACCGACTGTCGTTCTGGTCGACGCCGAACCCTCCTCCGATGATCTTGGTGGTGCAGGTGGTTTCGGCATACACGAGAAATTCAGCCTCGCAGCTCCCACCCACCGGAGCCTCGCAGGAACATGAGGTGCACGTGCGCGCGTCTGCGATTCGCTCCTTGAACTCCCATCGACTGTTGAACCCTGGCGGACACTGGCCGTCATTCTCGGGGGAGATGCACGCTTGCCAGTCACTCGACGCATGAATGCCTGGCCCCATCGGACAGGCCTTTGCAAAGCGCCCCGAGATCGGCGGCGGGTCGAACGACGGCGAGGCAACGCACTCGGCTGCGAGGGCCGGCGGCTCGAAGGTGACCGAGGCGAACACCTCGCTCGGCACAGGAGGGGCAGCCTTGCGGCACACGCCCGAGTGATCCTCGTCCGCATCTGGCTCATCGAAGACGATCTGGGCTCCGTGGTCGCCGCAGCGCAGCGACCTGTGCGCCGTCACGCTCGACGGCAACGTGCAGAGAGCTGGTCCGCACGTACACACGCCGCACTCCTCGAAGGCACCCACGTCACCCCAACCCTCCCAGAAATCCAGCCGGTGACCCGGACACGCCGGCGCATCGGGAATCTCGCCAGTCCAGAGCCACACGGCGTTGTCGTCCGTCCGCGGGGCAGCGACACCGTAGGCCTCGAGCCCGTCCCCACACGCCGTCAGCACGACGGCGACACTTACAAAGCAAGCGCTCGACCTCATGAGAACCCCTCCCGCTGCTCAGTAAATGACCTTCTGACAAGGGACGAAGCCATCGCAGAGATCGCGCCCCTGCGCCGGCGTCTCCATGGCCTGCCGCGGGGGAGCGGCAGGGCGGTTCGCGCGCGGCCGCGCCGCGACGGGCGGCAGGGCGGCGGCCCCCGGGAGCGGCTCAGGGCATCGATCGAGCGGCCGAGCCGATGGCGGCGGGATGGCTCGGACTGCTGCAGCCCGGACGATCGGCCCCAGACTCAGCACGGCCCGATGACGGGGCTCCCACCACAGGACCGCGGCCGCGCCGCCCAGCGCGAACGCCAGCGCGAGCACCGCGCCGAACCGGCGCGCGGAGGAGCGTCGCCCTGGGGGGCCGCTGGGGCGCGGAGGGGGCGGGGGCGCCGGCGCGCCGGGCAGCGCCGGGGAACGTGGAGAGGTCGAGGGCGCCGGCGCGACCGGCAGCATCGGAGCGAGGTCGGGAAGATCGGGGACTGGAGGCGACCGCGGAGCCACCGGAGGCGCGTGGGGGGCGTGGTCCCGCGCGTCCCGCGGCGGCACCGCGCTCTTGAGCGTGTCGGGCGTATCAGGAGGGCGCGGGGGAGCGACCGAAGGCGCGTGGGTGCCGTCGTCCCGCGCGTCCTGCGGCGGTATCACGCTCTCGACCGTGTCGGGCGCTTCGGAAGGGCGCGGCGTGGGGAGCGCGCTGGCGCGTCCCCCCGCTTCAGCCGGCGCGACCGGTTGGGCCTCGTCCTCCACCGGGAGCGGCGCTCCCTCGGCCGGCTTGCACCGAGCGCCGGACGGCTCCGCGAAGATGTTCGCGCAGGGAAGGTCCGGCGGTCGGCCGAGCTCTTCCCACTCGCGCGCAAAGGGAGTCAGGACAGAGAGCACCTTGCCGATGCTCGGCTGCCGCCGCTTGGGGTTCTCCTCAAGGGCCATCTGGATCACGGCCTGAAGCAGCGGAGGGAGCCCGCTGGGAAAGCTCGGCGGCGTGGTCCACGGCGAGAGGGCGCGCTTGCACAAGAGCTCGTACATGAGCGTGCCGAAACCGTAGACGTCCGCGCGAGGTCCCAGCCGACCCCCGGAGAGGAGCTCCGGCGGCGCGTACCCGTACGGGTCGTGACGCGCCTCTTCCGCGCCGAGCTGAAAGAGACGGACAAAGCCGAAGTGCGTGATCGCGGTGCGGCCATCGCTCACGACGAAGACCCGGTCCGGACTGAGGGCGCCGTGGAGGAAAGAGAGCTCATGAGCGCGCACGAGGCAGCGCCCGACGTCGATCAGCACCTGGAGAGCATCCGGCCCGAGCTCGCTCCCGCGCGCAGCGTCGAGGAGCGGGACCGCGTCGCCGAGCACGGGCGACGCTGCCCACGCCACGGAGCCGCTCACCCCGCCGTAGAGCACGGGGACGACCTCCGGGATCTCGCCTGCGAGGCGCTGCAGGCGCGCGATCTCCTCGGCGAACACGTCCTCGTCGAGGCGCGCGCCCTCGCGGAGGTGCAAACGGACGAGCGCCCTCGTGTCGCCGACCTGCCGCGCGAGGAAGTGACGGACCATGCCGCGCTCCTCGTTGAGCAGCTCGTGCCCTTCCCAGACGTCGCCGACGGCTACCATACGAGCCTCACCTCCGCGCCGGCGCCTCGCGGGCGGATCTCGGCCTTCCGTGGCCAGACGACGTAGACGATCGTCGCGGCGCCGAGCGCTGCGCCGGCGACGAGCGCAGCCGAGCCGAAGCCACGGAACAGGCTTGCTCGAGCGTCGGCCGCGTCCGCTTCGTCGTAGATTTGGCGATACTCGGCGCTGCTATGGAGCATCGAGCCGTCGTTCAGGCGGGTCACCTTGGCGACCGTTTCGCGCTCGGCGAAGCCGCCGGCGACGTGAAGCCCGATGCCAGCGCCGAGCAGGGCCGCGGAGACGGCCGCGCCGGCGCCGATGAACGAGGGGTTCGGCCTGGAGTGCGCCGGCGCTGGAGCGACCGGAGCCGGCACAGGGACCTTTGCGGCGGCAGCCTTCGGGACCTCGAAGGCGAGCGAGACGCGCCGCGACTCGCGCGCCGCCACCTTCACGAGCGCATGGGCGACCTGCCCCTGCTTGCCGATCGCCGTGACCTCGTGCTGTCCAGGCGTGACGAAGACCGGGCCGCCCGCGCTCACCTCGCGGCCATCCACGAGGAGCCGCGCCGCGCCCGGCGGGGAGCTGATGTGGAGCTCGGCCACGCGCTGCCGAACGGCCGCCAGAGCGGCATGCCTCACCTCGTAGCGGCGGCGCTCGATGTCGTTGGTCGGCGCGGGCATCTGCTCGACGCACTTCTCGAGCTCGGCCGCGGCCTCCTCGAGGCGGTCGAGGCCGAGATCGAACACGCCGAGCTGGCAGATGGCCATGGTCATGGGCTTGAGCGCGTTGACGCGCGCCCAGAGCTCGCGGGCGCGAGCGAGCTCGAGCCGCTTGGCGGCCTTCTCCGCCTCGTCGATGAGCTCCTGGACCTCGCGGTCCCGCGCAGCGGGGTCCGCGGCCACGGCCTGGAGGGGGACCATGGAGGCAAGGGCGACGGTCACGGCGGCCGCTCGCCGTAGATGGTCCCGTAGAAGAGGAGCACGCACGGTTCACCCGCCGGATCGAGGGGACCACGACGCCGCGCTGGCCCGCCCAGCGCGGCATCGACTTTCGTACCACCGCGACGACGCCGTCAAGCGCGCCGAAGCGCCGCGTGTTCCGTGCTGTGCATTGTGAGCGCGCGTCGAAATTTCTCGTCGGTGGCGGAGAAGATCGCCGTAACGGGTGACGCGCCGGACGGCTAGCGCCGCTCCCGCACCTCTCGAAGGGCACGACGCAGAGCGCGCCGCCGTGCCCAGCCGCGCAGGAGAGCCGCGCCTGCCGGACCGAGGCGACCTTCGCGCCGCCCTCGCGGTTGGTACCGTTCTGGCTAGCCGCTGTTCAACGCGCCAACGCCGCCCAGGGGAGGGATCTCGCCATGCCGCTAGAACAGTACCGACGCCCGCGAATGATCGTTCTGAGCCCGCGCTCGACCGCTTACGACGCGGTGAGGGCGATGGTCGACAACCACGTCGGCGCCGTCCTGGTCCACGACGGCCAGGGCCTCGCCGGCATCGTGACCGACCGCGACATCGCGCTCGAGGTCGTGGCAGGCGATCTCGACGCGCGCAGCACCGCGCTGCGCGACATCATGTCGGACGAGGTCGCGACGCTCGAGATCGACGCGTCGATCGACGACGCCGTGCGCATCATGCGCGATCATGCGTGTCGGCGCGTGCCGCTGACCGAGCAAGGGCGGCCTGTCGGCGTCGTGACCCTGGACGACCTGCTCGCCGACGGCGCCATCGACGCCGAGGCCGCCGGCTCCGTCGTGCGCGCGCAGCTCGAGGTGGCCGCCCGGTTCAAGCCGGGGGGCGCGCTGCACCCGGAGGGGATCGCGCGCCCCGAGCAGCGCTCGCGCGGCCCCGTCCGCGCCCTCACCCGGCGCAAGGCGCGCGCGGACAGCGCCTACGGCCGGCTGCTGCACGCGGTCGAGCGCCACAGCGGCCTCCAGCAGCGCGACCGCGCCGAGCTCGCGCTGCAGATCGTCCTCGGCAACCTCTGCCGCAGGGTGACGCCCCAGGAGGCGCGCCACCTCATCGCGCAGCTCCCCTCCAAGCTCCACCCGTCGCTCGATCCGTTCCTCGACGGGCCCGACAAGCGCATCACGACGGCGACCATCGAGGACGACGTCGCCCGCGAGCTGCGCATGGACCGCGAGGCCGCCGGCTTCGTGCTGCAGGCGATCTGCGAGGCGGTCGCGGACAGCGTGTCCGCCGGCGAGATCGAGGGGTTCCGCGGCCAGCTCCCGCTCGACATGAAGGACCTGTTCCCGCCGACCCCCCTGCGCCGGGCGATCTGAGCCGCCGGGGCGGCGCCTCAGGGCGCCGGCGCGGTCGCGGGCGCCGCGAGCAGCTTGCGGACCGTGCCGAGGAGCTTGTCGGCCGTGAACGGCTTCTTGAGGACGGCCTGCGCCCGGTCGCCGAGCTTCTGCAGCAGCTCGTGGCGCTGCTCCACCGCGCTCATGATGACGATCGGCATGCCGTCGAGCCGCCGCTCCGCGGAGACGGCCTGGACCAGGTCGAAGCCGCTCATGACCGGCATCATCAGGTCGACGAGGGCGAGATCCGGACGCGACCCCCGCAGGGCTTCGAGCGCCTGCTTGCCGTCGGCGCACGTCACGACCGAGTACCCCTCGTCCTCGAGCAGCCCCTCGATGCACGCGAGGAGGTCGAGCTCGTCGTCCACCACCAGCACCGTCGTCACGGCTCCCCCGCTTTCCGCGAAAGCCCGGCGAGGAGCCGGGCCTGCCCCGAGAGGATCTGCTCCGCCGACTCGAACGAGCGCGCCACCTCGATGCCGCGCTCGGAGATGACGAACTCGCGGATCGACCTGTCGTAGACGCTCTCTCGCATCTTCATGACCGAGATGAGCCGGTGGATCTGCGACCGGAGCTCGACGTAGCGGAGCAGGACGACGGTCTCGACCACGTTCCCGAGCTCTGGATTCGGCATCTTGATGAGGGGCGTGAACAGGTCGAGCTCCTCGGTCACCACCGTCGTCACGTCGAGCATCCTGAGCTGGTTGGTGAGCGCCGAGAGGAACCGCGGCATCCGGTCCGGGTAGACCGACGCGGCCCGGAAGCCCTCGATGCCGTCGATGAACAGCCGCCTCCGCGGCGTCGGGTCCTGGCGCAGGAGCTCGAGCAGCTGCTCCGCCAGCGCGTCCATCATGTGCTCCAGCGGCGGCTGCCAGATGAGCCGGATCGTCCCTCTCTTGATGTGGGTGTCGAGATCGATCCCCACCTTCCGGGCCTTCTCGCAGAGCCGCGGCGGAGGCTCGTAGAAGCCGAAGTAGATCCCCGCCTCGCCCCGCCTCGCCCCCTCGGCCAGGAACGAGAGCCCGAGGAGCGTCTTGCCGGTGCCGGGCGCCCCGAGGAGGGCGGTCGTCGAGCCCGAGGGCAAGCCGCCATCGAGCATCGCGTCGAAGCTCTCGATCCCGAAGCCCATCCGGCAGCGCTCCTCGGCCGCGCTCGCCGGCGGGCTGTCGAACTGGATCTCGGTGCGCGGGTGGATGACCATCCCGGACGCGTCGATCTCGACCTCATGCTTGCCGCGCAGGCAATCGCTCCCGCGGAACTTGTGCACCGTGAGCTCCCGGACGGCCCGCGGCCCGATCAGCTGATCGGTGAGCTCGATGACGCCGTCCACGAGCGCGTTCTCGGCGTGCGACGGCCCGCGCGTGCTCGACAGGAGGAACGTCGTGCAGTCGCTCAGGGCCGAGAGCCCCTGGATCTCGTGCACGAACTCGCGGAAGGCCAGCGCGCTCGGCGCGCGCTGCTCGACGCTCTCGATCCCGTCGATCACGAGCACGTCGGTGCCGCGGCGCTCGCGCAGGGTGCGGCGCAAGAGCTCCAGCAGCGCCGGCAGGCCCTGATCGCGGAGCGCCGGATAGCCGCTGATGTAATAGATGCGATCGGGGAGCATCCCCACATCGAAGAACTGCATCCCGCGCAGGTGGCGGATGATCTTGCTGTGCGACTCGACGAGGAGCGTCACATAGACGCACCGCGCGCTCGGGCTCCTCCGGATGTGCTCGAAGCAGAGCTGGTTGCCGAAGATCGTCTTTCCGCTCCCGGGCGGCCCCATCAGGGCGTAGGTGCCGTTCCGGAGGAAGCCGCCCTTCAGGATGTAATCGAGCCTCGGAATGCCGGTCTCCAGCCGCGGGATGTCTGCCCTGGGGCGGTCGCTCTCCCTGTCCTCGGTCGAGGGTGCCTGTGCGTCTCTCGGGTCTTCACGTTCTCGCGTCATAACGGTTTCGCTGCAGTCTCCGACGTCTGCTGCTCGATCGGCAGGCGCACGACGAACGCCGCGCCCCCGCCGTCGGGAGGTTCGATGACGATGCTGCCGCCGTGCGCCTGGACGATCTCGCGCACGATGTAGAGGCCGAGCCCGAGGCTCTGCGCCTTGTAGGTGGAGGCGATCCGCTGAAAGGGCTCGAAGACCCGGTCGCGGTTCTCCGCGGCGACGCCCGGCCCGTGGTCGCGGACCGTGAGCCTGGCCGTCGTCCCCTGGCGCGCGAGCGAGACCTCGACCGGGCCGCCGCCGCCGTACTTCAGCGCGTTCGTGAGCAAGTTCTGCACGACCTGCTCGATGCGCGCGCCGTCCCAGAGCCCGAAAATGGGCTCGCTGGCCACGATCTGGACCGGCGTCCCGGCCGTCCGAGCGTGCTCGGCGATCGCCTCCGCGGCGTCACGCACGATCTGGAGCAGATCCTTCGGCTCGAAATCGAGCTCGAGCCGGTGGGCGCGGATCCGGGTCACGTCGAGGAGGTTCTGGACCAGGCTGGTCAGGCGATCGATCTGGCGCTCCGACATGTCGACGAGCCTGTCGAGCTCGGGGAGCGATCCGTCCGGCGGGATGCGCAGCTTGATGCGATGAATGGTGAGGAGCAGGGCGTTGAGGGGCGACCGGAGCTCGTGCGCCGCGATGGACAGGAACTCGTCGCGGGCGGCGAGCGCGGCGCGCGTGTCTGCCGTCCAGCGCTGGAAGGCGGTCACGTCGATGAAGGTGAGCGCGGCGAGCTTGTCCTCGTGGTCGACGGCGTCGCACCGGACGAGGAGCGCGAAGTCGCCCTCGCGGGTCTTCCAGTGCGTCAGCAGGGGGCCGAACGACTCGCCCCGGAGGGCGCGGGACCGCGGCCGCTCGTCTGGCCCGAGCGGCTTCCCGTCGGCGTCGGTGACTTGCGGGGTGTGCCCGTCCAGGTCCTCGTAGGCAAACGAGATCTCGCGCGCCGACGGGTTGGCGAAGATGACCCGGCCACCCCGTCCGATCGTCATCAACACGAGGCCCGCCTGAATCGCGTCTGCGGCTTTGGGTTCGGTGGATAGATGCGGGTTCACCAAGCTGGCTCTCCTCGCTCTCGCGGAGGTTCCCAGCAGGCTCATCGTGCAAACGGCGGACCGCCCCGGGCTTTCGGCGAGGAGCGGCGCTCGCGCCGGCGCCGGAGGGCGGCTGTGGCGTAACGCCATTGCGCGGGGCAACTTGGCGCGTGCGCGGGTGATGCGGGGCCGCCAGTGACGCTGGCGTGGCGGGCTATTCTTGCCGGTCCAGCGCGCCTCGGCGCGCCGCGCGACCGCCGCCTACGCCGGCGGCCCGGCCGCGCCGCCTACGCCTGCGGCCAGACCACGCCGCGCGCGCGCAGGTCGGCGACGGTGTCCGCCAGCGTCTCGACCGGGTCGCGGGGCGTCCAGCCGAGCTCTCGCCGCGCCTTCGTCGCGTCGAGGTACCAGAAGTGCTGGCCCATCTCGGCCGACACCGGGTCGACCGGCACGTCGAACGGCAGCCGCTTCCGCGCCCGCTCGATGAGGTGCGCGCCCGCCTTGGCGAGCGCGATGCTCCGCGGCAGCCGCAGGGCCGGGGCCGGGACGCCCGAGATCCGCGAGAGGCGGTGGAAGAAGACGTCGAGGCTCATGTTGGCGGCGCCGAGCAGGTAGCGCTCGCCCGGGCGGCCCTTCTCCATCGCCAGCACCATCCCTTGCGCCGCGTCGCGGGCGTCGACGAAGGAGAGGCCACCCGCGGGGATGAAGGGCAGCCGGCGCTCGAGGAAGCTCACGACGTCGCCCGTCGACGCGCCGTGGACGTCGCCCGGGCCGAGCAGGATGCTCGGGTTGACGGCGACGACCTCGAAGCCGGGCCCATTGCGATCGAAGGCCGCGCGCTCGGCGTACAGCTTCGAGCGGTAGTAGGGCCAGCCGGCGATGAGGTCGATCGGCGGCGCCGCCGTCTCGTCGCGGATGTCGCCCGGATCGCGGCTCACCGCCACGACGCCGCTCGTGCTCGCGATCACCGCGCGCTTCACCCCCGCGTCGCGGCAGGCGTCGAGGGTGATCTTGGTCCCCTCGACGTGCGTCCGGTAGAGCGCCTCGGCGTCCTCGCGGCGCCGCGAGACGCGCCCGGCGCAGTGGAAGAGGCCCTCGCAGCCCTCGGCGGCGGCGCGGACCGACGCCGCGTCGAGGACGTCGCCGCGGCGGAGCGCGACGCCTTGCTCGGCGAGCGCGGGCGCCTCCGCCCGGCAGAGCGCCACGACGTCGTGGCCCGCCCCGCGCAGCGCCGAGACGAGGTGCGAGCCCAGAAAACCGGTCGCGCCGGTGACGAGGTAGCGGCTCATGCGAGATCGAAAACCTTCTGGAAGGTCTGGAGGAGGGAGATGTCGTTCGATTTCACGAGGCCCGTCATGAACTCCATCGGGCTCGGCGTGTAGGCCTCGCGCACGATCTTGGTGAAGATCTCCGGCGTCGTCTTGAGGACGCAGTCCGCCTGCTGGCTCGGCTTGCCGATCCGCGCCTCGCAGCTGGCCGGATCGATCCGCAGGGTCCACTTCGCCTCCTCCTCCGCCCCGAGCGTGACGTAGTAGGTGATCGGCTGGGTGACCCGCCCGGCCACGTACTTCGACTCGAGCTCGCGGAACAGGACCGTGAGCGGGTGCTCCTTCGTCGTGGCGGCCTGATCGATGCTCTCGACCCGGCGCAGGTCGAGGGCGCCGCCCTCCTTGAGCTTGATCACGGCGAGCTGCGTGAGCTCCGCGACCTTGCGGCAGGCCATCGCGTACTTCATCCCGGCGGTGAGCCGGCGGAGCTCGGCGATCTCGAGCGGCGGCCCGATGCGCGCCACCAGATCGCGGCGGATCGGGACGCTGCGCCCCTTGGGGAGCGCCTCGAAGGTCCCGCCCAGGTAGAGGGGCAGGATGTCGACGTTGTGCGTGAGCGCGAGGTGCCCGATCGCCGGCTTGAACTCCAGGATGCTGCCGTCGGGGCTGCGCGTGCCCTCGGGGAAGAGCAGCACGGTCCGCCCGCGGTCGAGGATCTCGCCGGTCTGGCGCAGCGCCGTGCGCAGGCCGCCCTTGCGGTCGAAGGGCGCCAGGTTCGTGAGGTTCTCGAAGTAGGCGCGCCGCCAGCGGTTGCCCTCGAAGAAGTAGTCCTGGGCGGCGAGCGAGACGATGCCGTCGCCGTAGCTGCCCAGCGCGAACTTCACGAGCCCCATGTCGAGGTGGCTCGCGTGGTTCGAGACGACGATCGTGTTGCGGTTGTGCGGGATGAACGCGCGCCCGTAGACCTTCGGGCGCATGACGTTCCCGTAGAAGCCGGACTGGACCTTGTTCATCCAGTGCTTCGCGAAGTCGGCCATCGGGCGGGGGACGTGGATCGGCTCCTCGCCCGGCTTGTGCGACGTCGGCTCCGCGGCCGCGGCGCTGGCGTCCGGCGCGAGCGCCGCCGCGCCCGCCTCGGCGGCCGAGGCGGCGAGGCGCTCGACGATCGCCTTCACCTCGGCGCGCTTCACCTGGCCGGACGCGGTGCGCGGCAGGTCGGCGTCGTGGAGGTGCAGGGCCATGGGGTGGCACGGCTTGGGCAGCGCCTGGATCGCCGTGCGGAGCGCGTCGAGCGCGCGCTCGTGCTGCGCCGCCCGCGCGAGCGCCGCGTCGCCGCCCTCGTCCTTCGCGCTCGGCGCCGCGGGGACGGCGAGGCAGGCGACCTGCTCGCCGCCGCGGCCGTTGTCGATCCCGACGATCGCGAGCTCCTTCACGTGCTCGACCTTGCCGAGCTGGCGCTCGACGTCGGCCGGGTACACGTTCTCGCCCTTCGCCGCGGTGATCACCTCGCTCTGCCGGCCGACGAGGACGAGCCGCCCCTGCTTGTCGAGCCTGCCGAGATCGCCCGTGTGGAGCCACCCGTCCGCGTCGAGCGCGGCCTCGGTCGCGCCGGCGCCCTCGGCGTAGCCCTTCATGACGTTGGGGCCGCGCGCGAGCACCTCGCCGACGCCGCTCGCGTCCGGGTTCGCGATCTTGATCTGCACGCCGGGGATCGGCTTGCCCACGTTCCCGGGGCTCACCGTCGGCGACGGCTTGGCGACGGTCAGGAGCGGCGCCGCCTCGGTCAGGCCGTAGCCTTCGGCGAGCGGCAGGCCGAGCCCCTTGAACACGGCGGCGGTGTCCTTGGGGAGCGCCGCGCCGCCGGAGATGAGGAAGCGGACGTTGCCGCCGAGCGCCTCGTGGACGCTCCCGAAGAAGAGCCGCCCCACGTTCAGCCCGAAGCGCTTGCCGAGCATGCGGTTCAGCTCCATCGCCCAGCTGAACGCGGCGGCCGCGGCGGGCCCCTGCTCCTTCACGCGGGCGACGATCTGGCGCTCCAGCATCTGCCAGAGCGCCGGCACGCCGACCATCGCCGTGACGCGGGCCCTCTTCAGCCCGTCGGTCACCCGGTCGGCCGAGACCTCGTCGAGGTAGATGATCCGCGCGCCCTGCGACAGCGGCAGGAGCAGGCCGCAGGTGACCTCGAAGGTCTGGTGGAGCGGCAGCACGCTGAGCACGCGATCGCTCGCCTTGAGCGGGAACAGCGGGGCGAGGGCGGCGAGCAGCGCGGTGAAGTTGCCGTGCGTGAGCAGCACGCCCTTCGGCTCCCCGGTCGTGCCGCTCGTGTAGACGACGCTCGCGACGTCCTCGCCGCCCACGCGCACGTCCGGCGGCGCGAGCCCCTCGCCGGACGCCGGCCCCAGGTCGGCCGCGCGGCCCTCGGCGAAGCCGCAGAGGTCGAAGGCGTACAGGTTCGGCAGCGCCGCGCGCACCTCGGCGCCGATCTTCTCCTCGACGCCGCTGTCCCAGAGCACGACCTTCGCCGTCGACGAGCGGACGATGCCCGCGAACGCCTCCGCGTCGAGCGCGGGATCGATCGGCACGGCGACGGCGCCCGCGCGGAGGATGCCGAAGTAGGCGATGGGCCACGACGGCTGGTTCGCGCCGGAGAGCGCCACGCGATCGCCGCGGCGGACGCCGAGGGCGGCGAGGCGCGCGGCCGTCTGGCAGGCCGCGTCGCGGAGCTCGCGGTAGCTCGTGCGCGAGAGCCCGTCCTGCTCGATCCGCTGGAGGGAGAGCGCGTGATCGAAGCGCTCGGCGACCTCGTCGAGCAGGTCGACCAGGCTGTCGTAGGGCCGGAGCGGCTTGATCTCCCGGCGGAGCATGTCCTCCATGAGCGGGAAGGCCCACTTCTCCAGGCCGGGGAGGTGGACGTTCCAGATGTAGTCGCGCCAGTCGATCGCCTCCGGCGCCCAGACGAAGCGCGCCCGCTCCTCGGGCGGCATGCGGGCCATGGCGGCGCGCGTGTTGGCGCAGGAGTAGACCCAGTCGGCCTCCGCGACGAACGGCATGAAGACCTCGAGGAGGGTGGCCGTCTTCTGCTCGGCCTTGGCGGCGCTCTCCAGCGCGGCGGCCGCCGGCTTGAGCAGGGCCGCGGCGGGGCCGACGCTCGCCGACTTGAGCAGGCCGCCGAGGCCGCGGAGCGCGCCCTCGATGGCGCGCGCGCCGTGCGCGCCGTACTGCTGCCGCGTGAGGCCGCGCGGCTCGAAGCGGGACGACACGACGTCGAAGAGCGCGGTCTTCTTCCCCTCGAAGACCTGCCGTCGCTTGTAGAGCCCGGCGAGCTCCAGGTAGCGCGTGACGCGGCAGCCGTTCGTGTCGGTCGTCCCGTACTGGTACACGGCGGGCGCGCGGCCCTCGATGAGCTCGCAGAGCGAGGCGATCATGCCGCTCGCGGTCATGTCGACCGGGATGAGGTCGAGCCGCACGTCGTGGTCGCCGGGGAACTGCACCTGCCCCTTCGACGCGAGGTAGAGGTAGGGCGCCGAGGTGTTGATCCCCTCGTTCCAGCCGCAGAACGGGAACTCGACGGCGGTCTCGACGACGGCGGGGCGGACGATGGTGAAGGGCAGCCCGGAGCTCGCGAGCACCTGCTCGCCGATGCTCTTCGTGTAGGTGTAGATGTTGGTCCACCCCCAGAAGAGCGCGCGCTCCTTGCCGGCCTCGACGAGCCGGTCCTTGATGAACTTGCGCTTCACCCTGGCGAGCTCGTTGTCGAGCGCGCTGCCGCGGCTCGGCTCGCCGCGGGCGGCCAGGTTGGCCTTGGCCTCGTCGAGGAAGGCGCTCTGCCGGAAGGCGTCCTCGCACCGCTGGCGCGCCTGCTTCACGAGGTCGAGGCACTCGCTGATCTCGCGCTGCGGGTCCCAGTGCGATCGATCGAGGGTGCGCTTCGGGCAGGCGGCGCCGAACCACGTCTCGCCCGCGGCGCGGGGGAAGGGGATCTCGGCCGGGTGGTTCTCCTCGATGAGCCCGGAGCGGTACCCCGCGACGAAGCAGGTGCTCGTGTGCATCACCTTGGCCCCGAGGGCCCGCGCGAGCTCGACCAGGTTGCTGATGCCGAACGCGTTGACCTCGAGCGCCTCGTCGAGCGGGGGGTTGAAGTCGACGACCCCGGCCACGTTCACGACGGCGGCGATCTTGCCCGTGAGCTCCCCCACGCGGCTGCCGAGCCCGAGCATCGGCTGGCCGACGTTGCCGTTCATGGGGGTGATCTTCCGCCGCAGGTACTCCTCGAAGGCGGGCCCCGGGTGCTGCTCGCGGATCGGGTCGAACACGGGCGAGGTCGCGATCTGCGACCAGAAGCGCTCCTCGGGCGACTGGCTCTCCTTGGCGCGGACGAGCAGGTAGATGTGGTCGATCTCCGGGAACCTGGTGAGCAGCATGGCCAGCCAGACCTTGCCGAGGAACCCGGTGCCTCCGACCACCACGAGCCGCTTGCCCGAGAGCACCTGAGACGGCACCAGCGGCGGGGCCGCCGCGGTTTCCTCGCCCTTGGCCGCACCCGGCGACCCCGGCTCCACCCCTCGGGCGCCGGCCCCGTTCGTAACACCCATATGGCTCATCGAGACTCCAGGAAGGCCGCTCAATTCGCGCCTGGGCCGGAACGCGTCAAGGGCGAGGTGCCGCGAACGGAGGTTCGCGCCGCCCCGGCATAGGGTTTGCTCGCGCGTTTGCTCGGGAATCGAGGTCGTCGCGGAGGATCGGACGGCGCGTTCCGGGGGTCGCGGTCGCGCGCGCGTCGCGGCGGCGTGGCAGATCCGTCGTGCTCGGAGGAATGGCTTGCCGGCGCGGGGGACGCGACCCAAGCAGTGCGGCCGATGATCTTCGGGGCACACGAGTCCGTGGCCGGCGGCCTCCACCGCGCGATCGCGCTGGCGGGTGAGGATCGCTGCGAGGCGCTGCAGGTCTTCACCAAGGTCTCGGGCCAGTGGCGGGAGCCTGCGCTGGGCGCGGATCAGATCGCCGCGTTCCGGGCCGCGCGCGCGGCGTGGGCGGGCGCGGGCCCGACGCTCGCGCACGCGAGCTACCTCATCAACCTGTGCGCCGACGACGCCTCGATCCTCGATCGCTCGCGGGAGGCGCTGTTCCAGGAGCTCGCGCGCTGCGACGCGCTCGGGATCGACTTCGTCGTGTTCCACCCGGGCGCGCACCGCGGCCTCGGCGAGGAGGCCGGCCTCGACCGCATCGGCGAGAGCCTCGCGATGGTGCTCTCGCGGGGGCAGGGGCTCCGCGCGCAGCTGTGCATCGAGAACATGGCCGGGCAGGGGTCGACGCTCGGCGATCGCCTCGATCAGATCGCCGCGATGATCGAGCGCGCCGGGCCGGAGGGGGCGCGGCTCGGGGTCTGCATCGACACGCAGCACGCGTTCGCGGCGGGGCACGATCTCCGGAGCGAGGCCGGCTACGCGCGGTTCTTCGGCGATTTCGACCGGCTGCTCGGCATGGATCGGCTGCGGTGCATGCACGTGAACGACTCGAAGGCGGCGCTCGGCCAGCGGGTCGATCGGCACGAGCGCATCGGCGACGGGGAGATGGGGCTCGCGCCGTTCTGGCGCCTCGCGAACGACGCGCGGCTCGCGCGCGTGCCGGCGGTGGTCGAGCTGCCGCCGCTCTCCAAGGAGCGGCGCGGCTACGCGGAGGAGATCGCGCGGCTGCGCGCGCTCCGGGGCGCGCCCGAGCCGGCGGCGCCGCCGCCGCGCGCCGAGGCGCCGCGCACGCCGAAGCGAAGGCCGCGCACCACGCGCGGGTGAGGCTTGCCGACGGCTCGTGAAACCCGCTCGTCGATCGTCGATTCGCCCGAGTTTTCGTCCATCGCTCGGGGCGCTCGGACGCGATGCGCCGGCCAGGACAGCTGGACCGTAAAGGCGATCAACAGCCTGTCCGAGTTGCGCTACGGTGCCGCTCGTGCGCGACCCCGAGGTGGAGCACGTCACCCGCACCCTGATCGCCGGAGGCGAGTCCTACGCCGTCGAGTTCAAGACCGCCTGGGAGTTCGGTCCTGACGGCAAGGTGCCGCGGGCGATCAAATCCGTCGCGAAGGACATCGGCGAGACGCTCGTCGCGTTCGCGAACACGGACGGCGGCGATCTGCTGGTAGGCGTCGAGGATTCCGGGGCTGTCACCGGCGTCCCCTGGACGGGCGACGAGCTCATGTACCTGGTCCAGGCCCCGCGCCATCAGGTGAAGGAGACCGACCTCGGCGTGCGCGTCCACGACGTGGAGCTCGACGGCAACCGCGTCCTGCTCTTCCGCGTCGGCGATCATCCCAGCGCGGTGGTGGTTACCGCCGACGGCCGGTGTCTGTGGCGTCGAGGCGCGCCTGCGCGGACGGAGCCGGTCCCGCCGGGCGAGATCGCGCGCAGGCGCGAGCATCGCCTCGGGGATACCGCCTACGAGGCGCAGCTGGTGCATGGGGCCACGCTGGACGATCTCGAGATTCCGACCGATCTCTTGGCGTCGAAGCCACACCTTGCAGGGCTTGGCGACGTCCGGACGCTCCTCAGGTACTGGAATCTCAGCGAAGGACGGAACGGGAGCCTGGTGATCCGGCGCGCCGCGCTGCTCTTGTTCGCGAAGGAACCGCTCCGGTGGCACCCGAACAACCGGCTGCGCATCCGCCGCGTCCACGGTCTCACCGAGGGGTTTGGACGGCAGCTCGGGACGCGGGAGGTGGAGGTGCCCGGCCCCATCGTCCGGATATTCCCGGAGGCCGCCGCGACGCTGCACTCGAGCCTGGAGGTCGACGCGCGGACGAGCAGCCTGTTCACCACGGCGCAGGTGCTCCCGCCCGAGGCCGTCGACGAGTGCATCGTGAACGCCGTGGCGCACCGCAACTACGCGATCGAGGGGGCTGCGATCGAGGTGCTGCACTTTCCGGATCGGGTCGAGTTCAAGAGCCCAGGCAAGCTGCCCGAGCCGCTCACGCCCGAGGATCTCAGGAAGCAGCAGGGCGCGCATCGCTCCAGGAACCCGCTGATCATGCGGGTGCTGCGCGATCTCGGCTGGTCGCGGGATCAAGGGGAGGGCATGCGCCGCATCTTCGGCTCGATGGCGCAGGTCGAGCTGCACGCGCCGGAGCTGGAGCAGAGCGCTGATACCTTCATCGTCCGGCTGAGCACGCGCTCCCGTTACGACGAGAAGACCCAGGCCACGCTCGCCGCGTACGGTCCCTTCGGCCTCGAGCCGCGCGAGCGCAAGTACATCGTCGCGCTCGCGGGCGCGGGCGGGCGCCTCTCCGTCGACAGGCTCGCCCGGACCCTCGGCGTATCGTTCGACACCGCGAAGAGGTCGCTCTCGACCCTCGATCGAAAGGGGCTCGTCTGGCACGGCGCCAAGAGCCGGACCTACCACCTGGTGTCGCCGCTCTCGGTGCCGCACGAGCGCGCTCTGCGTCGCCTCCGCGAGGCGGGAGCGCAGCTCAACGCGACCGCCCTGATCGATACGCCCACGCTACGATCGATCTTCGGCGCTGAAGCGCTCGACTCGCTCCGCGAGGGCGGGATCGTGACGCCTGCCGGGAAGGGGCAATGGAAGCTCGGAAGCAGCCTCCTGGAGTACGCGCGACAGCGCGACGCTTCGGGGTAGCCTGACGGTCGCCGGCCCGGAGCGCCCGGCTCCTCACCTCGCCCGGTGCGGCACCCGGACGCCCTTCTCGTCGGCCACGCGGATCGCCGTCTCGTAGCCCGCGTCCGCGTGCCGGATGATCCCCATCCCCGGGTCGATGGTGAGCACCCGCTCGAGCCGCCGCCGAGCGGCCTCGGTGCCGTCGGCGACGATCACCATCCCGGCGTGCAGCGAGTTGCCGATCCCGACGCCGCCGCCGTGGTGGAAGCTGACCCACGACGCGCCGCCGGCCGTGTTCGCGAGCGCGTTGAGGATCGCCCAGTCGGCGATCGCGTCCGAGCCGTCCTTCATCGCCTCCGTCTCGCGGAACGGGGACGCGACCGACCCGCAGTCGAGGTGGTCGCGCCCGATCACGAGCGGCGCCTTCACCCGGCCGGTGCGCACGAGCTCGTTGAAGGCGAGCCCGACCTTCGCGCGGTCGCCGTACCCGAGCCAGCAGATGCGCGACGGGAGCCCCTGGAACGCGATCCTCCGCTCCGCGAGCTCGATCCACCGCCGGAGATCCGGGTCGCCCGGGACCGCCTCGAGCACCGCGCGATCGGTGGCGAGGATGTCCTCGGGATCGCCCGAGAGCGCCACCCACCGGAACGGGCCCTTGCCCTGGCAGAACAGCTCGCGCACGTACGCGGGCACGAAGCCGGGGATCGCGAACGCGCCCTCGCAGCCCGCCTCCATCGCGCAGGTGCGGATGTTGTTGCCGTAGTCGAAGACCTCGGCCCCGCGCCGCTGCATCTCGAGCATCGCCTCGACCTCGAGCCGCATCCCCGCCTTCGCGCGCGCGACGTACTCCCCGGGGTCGCGGGCGCGCAGCGCCGCCGCCTGCTCCAGCGTGAGCCCCGGCGGGACATAGCCGACGAGCGGATCGTGGGCCGCGGTCTGCTCGGTGACGAGGTCCGGCGTGACGCCGCGGCGGACGAGCTCCGGGTAGACGTCGGCGGCGTTGCCGCAGAGGGCGATCGAGCGCGGCGCCCCGCGCCGGACGCCGTCGAGGACGGCCTCGAGGGCGCGGTCGAGGTCGTCGATGCGCTCGTCGACGTAGCGGGTGCGGAGCCGCTTCTCGATGCGCGCCGGGTCGATCTCGACGCCGAGGCAGGCCATGCCCGCCATGGTCGCGGCGAGCGGCTGCGCGCCGCCCATGCCGCCGAGCCCCGCGGTGAGCACCCAGCGGCCGCCGCCCGGCGCGCGCGCCGCGTGCGCCTTGCGCGCGGCGACGAACGTCTCGTACGTGCCCTGCACGATGCCCTGCGAGCCGATGTAGATCCACGAGCCCGCGGTCATCTGCCCGTACATGGTCAGGCCCAGCGCCTCGAGGCGCCGGAACTCGTCCCACGTCGCCCAGCGGCCCACGAGGTTCGAGTTCGCGAGGAGCACGCGGGGCGCGTCCGGGTGCGTGCGGAAGCGGCCCACCGCCTTGCCCGACTGCACGAGGAGCGTCTCGTCGTCCTCGAGCTCCCGGAGCTCGCGGACGATCACGTCGAACGCCTCCCACGATCGCGCGGCCTTCCCGGTGCCGCCGTAGACCACGAGGTCGTCGGGCCGCTCCGCGACCTCCGGATCCAGGTTGTTGTGGATCATCCGGAGCGCCGCCTCCTGGATCCACCCCTTGCAGCTCCGCTCGCTCCCGCGCGGCGCGCGCACCACCCGGGCCCCCTGCTCTCCGGTCGCCATGCTGACGTGTACCCCAGCCGATGCGGGCCGACCAGGCGACGCGGCGCGCTCCGTCGCGCGCGGCGCGCGTCGACGCGTGACGTAAGGCTGCTCGGCGCGCCCGGCGCCTCTCCGGGACAGCCGGCTTCTTCCGAACCGGAGTATGCTCGCCCGCGGCGCGAGCAGCGCCCGACCTTGGGAGAATCCATGATCTCGACGATCCGTTCGGCCCTCGCGCGTTGCCCGGTCCGGGCCCTTCCGCTCGCAGCCCTGGCGGTCTCCCTCACGGCCACGGGGTGCGACAAGGTCGGGTGCTTCGAGTGGACCGAGTACGAGGGGGCGTGCCCCTCCCAGGCGGAGGCGCTCGAGTACTTCGGCGGCTCTACCTGCGGCAGCGAGGTCAAGTCGGTCGACAGCGAGCCCGAGTACGACGGCGATTACTGCTGCTACGACATCACCAAGCGCACCGACGACGCTCCCTGCGCCCCCTTCTAGTCTCCCCTAGAGCTCGTCCAGCGCGTTCCTGTCGAGCTCCTGGAGCGCCGCGAGATCCCGCGCCGCGAGCTCCTCCACGCTGCCGTCGGCCTCGCGCGGGTAGGCCAGCGCGACCTCGCCGTCGTGCACGTAGAGGTGCTGGCCGTCGATGCGCCCGTGCGCGCCCCCCGCCGCGTGGAGCGCCGCGATCGCCTCGCCGAGGCGCGCCCGCTGGCCCCTCGTCAGGGCGCGCCCCTCGTCGGCGAGCGCGCGGCCCTGGGGCGGCGCCACCCACACCTCGCCGGCGGCGAGGTCGACCCGCAGGACGCACGGCAGCGCCGCGTGCCCGGCGCGCGCGAACGCCCGGGCCCGGGCGAGGGTCGCGTCGTCGAGCTGCAGCACGAGCACGTCGCGATCGAGCCAGACGTCGTGCCATCGCCCCTCCGTGTCGCGGCCGTCGCCGACCTCCAGCGTCGCCGCGAGCCGCGCCGCCGTGGAGGGCGGCGCCTCGCTCGACCTGGGCCGGGCGCTCGCGCGCGCGCGCCGCGGCCGCGGGCTCTCCGGCCAGGGGAGCGCCGTGATCGCGCGCCGCGCCTCGAACGCGTCGGCCGGCCGCGCGGCGGGGTCCTCGGCGAGCAGCGCCGCCACGACCGCGTCGTGGGCCGCCGTGAGCTCCGGGTGGATCGCGCTCGGCGCAGGATCGAGCTGCCCGCCCATGGCGGGGGCGGGCGCCTCTCCGGTGAGCAGCTCGGCGAGCACCGCGCCGACCCCGTACAGGTCGCTCGCCAGCGTCGCCGGCCGGCCCATGCGCTGCTCCGGCGACATGTACGCGAACGTCCCGATCGCGCCGGCCGTGGCGGTGGTCGAGAGATCGCCGAGGTGCGCCGCGCCGAAGTCCGCGAGGTGCGCCGTCCCGATCTCGTCGAAGAGCACGTTGCTCGGCTTCACGTCGCGGTGGAGGATGCCGAGCCGGTGCGCCTCGCCGAGCGCGGACAGGAGCGCGCACGCGATCTCGACCGCGCGCGCGGGCGCGACCGGCTCCCCCCGGAGCCGCTCGATCAGGGAGCCGCCGGCCATCCAGGCGAGCACCATCGCCGGCCCCTCCGGGTGATAGGCGCGGAGCGC
The DNA here is from genome assembly GCF_051521425.1 of Sorangium sp. So ce834. Classification (NCBI taxonomy): domain Bacteria; kingdom Pseudomonadati; phylum Myxococcota; order Polyangiales; family Polyangiaceae; genus Sorangium; species Sorangium sp. So ce834. The sequence continues at coordinate 12,089,654 of NZ_CP150351.1, read as the reverse complement.
GACGACGTGCGGGTGCCGGAGCTGGGCGAGCGCGCGCGCCTCGCGCTCGAACCGGAGGAGCGCGTCGCGGCCCGCGCCGAACGCCGCGCCCGCGAAGATCTTCACGGCGACGCGCTCCGCCGTGATCCGGTCGCGCGCCTCCACCACGCGCGCGTGGGGGGTGGCCGTGAGCTCGCGCAGGGTCTCGTAACGACCGAAGAGGAGCGGCCCGCCCGGCGCCGAGCCCGGCGCAGCGGGCCCCGCCGCGGGGCCGGCGGCGGGCGACGAGAGCGCCTCCTCGCCGCGCGGGTCGAGCTGCGCGAGCTCCTCGCGCACGGTCCGCGCGGCGTCCTCGAGCCCGAGCGCGCTCAGGCAGCGGCAGAGCAGCGGCAGCGCGCGGGCGCGCTCCGCGGAGGAGGGCGGCAGGTGCTGCAGCGCCCGCACCGCGGCCTCGGTGCGGCCGTGGCGCGCGAGGAGCTCGCCGAGGGCGAGCCACGCCGCCGCGTCGCCCGGGCGGCGGCGGAGCGAGGCCTCGAGCACGCGCGCGCCGTCCGCGGGGCGGCCGGCGAGCTCGAAGCTCTCGGCGGCGCGGCGCGCGTCCTGGGCCGCGGTGAACGCCTCCGCGGCCGCGGCGTGGGCGCCGAGCGCCGCGAACAGCGCGCCGGCGTGGCGGGGGAACCCGCGCGCCGCGAGGTCGGCGGCGACGCGCAGCGCGGCGTCCCGGGGCGCCGCGGTGACGAGCGCGTCGAGCGCCTGGCGCGCCAGCGCGTCGTCGCCGCCGAGCGCGGCCATCAGCGCCGCGCGGGCCGGGTCCTCGGCGGCGAGCGCTTCCCGGGCCGCGCCGGCGAAGTCGCAGACCCGCTCGAGCAGCTCCGACGCGCCCGCGTGATCGCCGGCCGCCACGAGGAGCGCCGCGGCGCGGTCGCGCTGCCCGATCGCGGCGAGCTCGGCCGCGCGCCGTCGCAGGTCCTCGTACGTCACCCCGGCGCTGGTCGCCAACCCGTCGAGCGTCAGTGCGCGGCGATGCGCGCGCGGCCGTTCACGGAGAGGTCGAAGCGCACCTCGCCGGCGTCGATCCCCGCGGCGCTGAACGGCACCTGCCGCGTGCGGTGCACGGCGAGCGTCGCGCTCGCGGGCAGCGGGCCGAGCGTCGAGGGATCGAGCAAGGAGCCCGGGATCACGCCCCGGCCCGTGTCCTTGAAGGCGCACCGCACGGTCGCGCCGTGCGCCGAGGTCACGTCGACGTAGATGGCGTCGCGCGCCCTGCCGGCGTCGCCGCCCTCGTCCGCGCGCCACTGCACCACCGCGCCGACCCCGGCGCCGAGCTCGACGCCGTCGGCCAGGTCGGCGTCGCCCACCCGCACGTCCTCGGGGCCGGCGGGGGCGTCGGCCTCGAAGGCGAACCGATCGAGCTGGCCGGAGCCGGAGCTCTCGAAGACGTACCGCGCCGGCGCCGGCAGGTCGCTCGTGGCGTCGCGCGACGTGTAGAACACGCCGAAGACCAGGGCGCCCACGTCCGGGAATGCGCGGGCGGCGAGCGGCATTTCGGTGCTGTCGGTCCGCATCGTGACGTCGCCCGCGTCGAGGAGCTCGATCGGGCTGAGCGAGCTGAAGCTGCTCGCCGCCTCGTCCTCGGCGGCGGGCGAGAGGACCATGCAGCTGCCGGCGGACGGGAGCACGAACGGCTGGCCGACCGCGCCCTCGGCGAGCTCGGGATCGATCGCGGAGGAGAGGCGCATGAACTTCGCGAGGACGTTGGTGACCGAGCCGGCGCCCTCGTCGGCGGCGCCCTCGGGCGCCGCGTCGTCGAGCTCGATGGGGGCGGCGTCCCGGCTCAGGTTGAGCGCGCGCTCGACGCGAACGACCCCCTGGGTGACCACCCCGTTGACGTCGGCCGCGTCGCCCGCGACAGGCGCCGAACAGCCGATGAGAGCCGCACCGGCGAGGAGGCAAGAGGTGGAGAGGGCGCCGTAGGGACGCATAGAGCCGAGTCTAAGGCGGGTCCTCCGGCCGGGCAAGCGCCTGCGCTGGCCACGGAAACCGCGCGAAAATCCGGATCTTTACAGCTTTACGGTCAGGTCAGAAGGTGACGGTGAGGCCGCCGCCCGGGGCGATCGTGCCCTGGTCGATGGCGACCGGGGTGCCGCCGATCTCGCCCGTGGCGTGGTGGTACGTCGCTGTCGCCTCCAGGGCGACATGCACGTGGCGGAACCCGGCGCGCACGCCCAGCACGAACCCGAGCCGGAGGTGCTGGCCCGACGCGTCGACGAGGGGCCCCCGGGAGGCCGACCCGGCGGGCGGCAGCCGCACCTCGCCGCCGAGGAGCTCGAGCCCGAGCCGCGGGCCGAACCAGAGCGCGTAGAGATCCGCGTCCGACCGGAAGCCGAGCAGGATCGGGACGTCGACCCCGGCGCCGTAAACGTCGCCGACGTCGCCCCCCTCCGCGCTCGGCTCCGCGAGCGGGCCCGGAGCGCCGGCGAAGAGCGCGGAGGCGCCGAGGCCGATGGACAGGGCCGCGTCGCCGAGCGGGAACGCGTGGCGCCCGTCGAGCCGGAGGGCGCGCCCCGTGTACGTCAGCCCTGCCTCGTTCCCGCCCTCGATCCCGACGCGGGCGCTGGCCCACGGCGCGATGCCCGGCGACACGGCGATCTCGGAGAGCTTCCGCTGCGCGGCGCCCTCGGTCGCGGCCGCGTCGCCGGCGGCGCCCGGCGGGGCGACCGTCGCGCCGGCGACGACCATGTCGCCCGACAGGCCGGCGCCGACGCTCACCTTGCCCGGGTGAAGGACGTGGGCCGGATGGAGCAGCGGCCCGCTGCCGTGGCAGCCCGCGCAGGCCCCCGCGAGGAGCGCTGCGGCCCAGCGCCGGATCACGGTGTGACCCGGGCGCCGCGTTGAACCGACGGTGCCGGCGGAGGCATGGGGAGCGCGGCCGAGGGGCGACGCGATGGTGCTCGAGGCGATGCTCTACTTGCGGAAGCGCGAGGGGTAGTCGTTCGCGGCGGCGCGCTTCTGCAGATCGGCATCGTCGGGGTGCAGCTTGATGGCGCGCGCGATGAGCGTCTCCTCGGTCTCCACGATCTGCGGGTTCGGCAGGCAGCACTCGACCGGGCACACGGCCTGGCACGCCTCGTGGTCGTAGAAGCCGACGCACTCCGTGCAGAGCTCCGGATCGATCACGTAGATCTCATCGCCCTCGCTGATGGCTTCGTTCGGGCATTCCGGCTCGCAGGCGCCGCAGTTGATGCAGTCTTCGGTGATGTAAGTCGCCATGGCCTTTGCTTCATTCTCCGGGGTCAACCCCGGTCCGGTCGTTTCTAGAGGCCTGAGGGCAAGGTGTCAATTCGGGCGGAAGGGAGCGCAGGTTCGGCGCGGCGGCGCTGGCGCATGCTTGCGCGCCGGCGCCCCTGCCGGTACTAAGCGGCCCTCCTCGATGCTCCGCCTCACCGGGCCCGCCCTCCTGCTCGTCGTCCTCGGCGCCTCCTCGCTGCTCGCCGGATGCGGCCCGCAGATCGGCGACGCTTGCATCACGTCGCTCGATTGCGCGCAGCAAGAGCAGGAGCTCTTCTGCGACGGCACGCAGCCCGGCGGCTACTGCACGGTCTTCAACTGCAAGCCGGACAGCTGCCAGGGCAGCAGCGTCTGCGTCGCGTTCAACCCGGTGCTCGATCAGGCGTGCGGCGCGCTCGAGAACGTCCGCTGGCCGCGCTTCGAGCGGACGTTCTGCATGGCCACCTGCGACGACGACGACGACTGCCGCAGCGGCTACTCGTGCGTCGCGCTGCGCGACATCCGGAGCGCCGCGGCGATCCCGCCGGGCGAGCGCAACGCCGCGATCGTCGACGCCGAGCCGGAGGGCTCGAAGGCGTGCCTGCCGGATCCGTCCTCTCCCCCGAGCGCGCCCGGCGAGACCTCGGGCGACGCCGACAGCGGGCCCGGGGTCTGCGGGGCCGCGCCCGAGCAGCCCGCGTGGACGCCGTACACGCCGGGCGCGGGCGGCGCCGGCGGCGAGGGTGGCGCCGGCGGCTCGAGAGGCGAGGGCGGCGCCGGCGGCTCGAACGGTGAAGGTGGTGCCGGCGGCGCGGGCGGCTCGGACGGCGAGGGCGGCGGCGCTGGCGGCTCGGGCGGCGCCGGCGGCGCGGGCGGCGGCTGAGCGCCGCGCGGTGCGATCCGGCGCCGCGCGGCGACCGTGCTAGCGTTGGCCGCGTGTTTGGACCGGCCCCCGCGAAGAGGACGCTCGAGGCTGCGCTGCGCGACGTCGCCTCGCAGAAGCCCGCCGTGCGCGTGGAGGCGGTGACCGATCTCGTCCCGTACGCCGCGACGGCGCGGGAGCGGGTCCTGCGCGCGATCGAGGGCGCGCTGCGCTCCGACGCGCACGCGGCCGTGCGCGCGGCGGCGGCCATCGCCCTCGCCGACACGAAGGCCGTCGAGGCGCTGCCCGCGCTGCTCCTCGCCGTCGAGGACGTCGACCCCAACGTCCGGCAGATGGCGATCACCGCGCTCGGCGAGATCGGCGACGTGCGCGCCACGGGCCGGCTCCGGCGCGCCCTCTCGGACGAGCGGCCCGAGGTCCGCTTCCAGGCGGTCATCGCGTTCCCCCGCGTCTGCGCCCAGCCGGCCGACGCGCTCGAGGCCGTCATGCAGGCCACGCACGACGGCGACCCGCTCGTCTGCCACATCGCCCTGCGGATGTTCGAGGAGCTGGGCGAGGCGAACGGCGAGCTCCCCTCGCCGTGCATGGCGCGGGCGCGCGCGCTGCTCGGCCACGCGTCGCCGCTCGTCCGGGCCGCGGCGGCGGTCGTCACCGCGCGCTTCGGCGATCCGGCGGGCCACGCGGTGCTCGTCGAGGTCGTGGAGGGGAAGCTCCGCGGCGTCGATCACGAGGACGAGGCCGCGGCGATCGAGCTCTGCGGCGAGCTCGGCCTCGCCGCCTCGCGGGGCGCGCTCGAGCGGCGCGCCTTCGGCCGCCGGCTCGGCCTCGGCCGGGACCCGCTGCGCTGGCACGCGCGCGTCGCGCTCGCGCGGATGCGCCACGAGCGCGCGATCCGCGAGATCCTGAGCGAGCTCGACGCGTGGGACCGCCACCGGCGCACGCTCGCCGTCGCCGCCGCCGGCCGCGCGCGCCTCGCGGCCGCCCTGCCGGCGATCGCGGCGATGCGCGGCGACGACCGGAAGGCCGATCAGGGGGCCGTCGAGGAGGCGATCGCCGCCATCGGCTCCGAGGTGGATGCATGAACGATGACGCCCAGTTCAGCGAGGCCGACCTCGCCCCGAGCCCCGAAGAGCGCGCCGCGTCGCGCCGCTCCCTGATCGATCGCGTGGCCGCGAGCGTGGCCGCGCTCGCGGCGGGCGCCTGGGCCGGCGGCGTCGTGACGCTGGGCGCCTGCGCCGCGCCGTTCGTCTTCCGGCTCACGCCGGCGCCGTTCTCCGGCGACGCGATGAGCGCGGCCTTCGCCCGCTTCGATCAGCTCGCGCTCGGCGCCGCCGTCATCCTCCTCGGCGCGGAGGTGGCGCGCACCTGGGCGGCGGGCCGCCGGGGCGCGGGCCGCGCGGCCCGCGTGCGCCGGCTCGTCGCCATGGCGATGGCCGGGTGCGCCGCGTACGTCGGCCTCGCGCTCACCCCCCGCATCGCGGCGCTCCACCGCGAGGGCGCGCGGCGCGGCGAGGGGGAGCGCGGCATGGAGCTCGAGCGCGCCCATCGCCGCGCCGAGCTCGTGAGCCGGTCGGAGGTGTTCCTCGGCGCGAGCCTCGTCGCGCTGCACGTCTTCACGCTCGGCGCGCGCCGCCCCGAGGAGGACGACGACGACGAGGACGCGGCCGCGCCGCTGCCGCCCGGCCCGCGGTGAGGGCGCGGGGCGCACGTCACCCGCGCGGGCGCCGGCGCGGGGATCCGACCACCGGCGCGCGCGGCGCCGCCGCGCGGCGCGGCCAGCACAGGGAGAGACCAGATGCCGCGGGACAACAAGCTGTATAGCGGCTTCGTCAACCACGACTACATCCTCACGTTCTCGATCGCCGACGAGGAGAACCGGGCGCGCCTCGTCGCGCTCTGCGCCGGACCGTGGCAGGGCGACGAGGTCACCCCCAACACCTGGGAGGTGTCCAACACGCTGAGCCCGGACGAGATGGAGCGCGCCATCCTCGATCTCATGGGCGACGCGGACCGCGCCGCCTATTACTACCTCTCCGACAGCAAGCGGATGTTCCGCGTCCTCCTCGGCTGAGCGCCTCGCGCCGGCGTGCGGGCCGGTTCGCTCCGGCGGGCGAGCGGGGCGGGCGGTCCCGCGCCGGCGCGCCGAAGGGGCCGCGATCGCCGCCATTTCGCGGTATGGTCCGGTCATGAGCGAGCTGGAAGCCACGCCGCCCGGCGCCTCGACCAGGGCCGAAGGCGCCCCTCCACCTCACGCGCCGCCGCCCCGCGCGGGGGAGGCGGACGACGAGGGCTTGCTCAGCGTCCTCCGCGACGACGGAACGCTCGATCCCGCGACCGATCCCGGCCTGGCCGACGCGCTGCTCCTGCGCGCGTACCGCGAGATCAAGCGCCTCCGGCTGCTCGACGCGCGCATGCTCCTGCTCCAGCGGCAGGGGCGGATCGGCTTCTACGGCGCGTGCACCGGCCAGGAGGCGACGCCGATCGCCGCCGCGCTCGCGCTCGAGCCCACGGACTGGATCTTCCCCGCGCTGCGCGAGAGCGTGATGATGCTGGTGCGCGGCTTCCCGCTGCGCAGCTACGTGGCCCAGGTGTTCGGCAACTCGGGCGACCTCCTCAAGGGGCGCCAGATGCCGTCGCACATGAGCGGCCGGCAGGTGAACCAGGTGTCCTGGTCGAGCTGCATCGGCCCGCAGATCCCCCAGGCGGTCGGCGCCGCGTGGGCCGCGAAGCTGCGGCGCGACCGCACGGTGGTGGTGGGCTTCCTGGGCGACGGCGCGACGAGCGAGCCCGACTTCCACAGCGCGATGAACTTCGCGGGCGTCTTCAAGGCGCCCTGCGTGATGATCTGCCAGAACAACCACTGGGCGATCAGCGTGCCGACCGACCGGCAGACGGCCTCCAGGACGATCGCCATCAAGGGCCGGGCCTACGGCGTCCCGTCGGTGCGGGTCGACGGCAACGACGTCATCGCGGTCTACCGCGCCGTCTCCGAGGCGGTCGCGCGGGCCCGGGCCGGCGGCGGCCCCGGCTTCATCGAGGCGCTCACCTACCGGGTCGGCGCGCACTCCTCGAGCGACGACCCGAGCCGGTACCGGTCGCAGGAGGAGGTCGATCGCTGGACGGCGCGCGACCCGCTGCTGCGCCTCGGGCGCCACCTCGCCGCCCGCGGCCTCCTCGACGACGCGGCGGAGGCCGCCCTCGAGGCGGAGCTCAACGCCGAGATCGCCGCCGCCGTCGCGGAGGTCGAGGGGATGGACCCGCCCGCCCGCGAGACCCTGTTCGACGACGTCTACGCCGAGCTGCCCTGGCACCTGCGCGACCAGCGCGCGGAGCTCCTGCGCTCCCCGAAAGCGCCCGCGCACGGCGGCGGACGCTGACCACGGGAGGGATTTCCCCTCGGTGCGAGGTCGTGTAAGCCCCGGGCACCCCGGGCACGGCTCGCGGTTGCGGGCGCGGCCTCAGGGCTGGTCGGCGAGGGGCTTGCCTGACGGACCCCGGCGCCCCTAATCCCAGTCTCCGAAGCGCACAACAAGGACAAGGATGAAGACCTACGACGCAATCGTGATCGGTGCCGGCCCGGGCGGTTACCCCTGCGCCATCCGGCTGGCTCAGCTCAAGCAGAAGACGCTCTGCATCGAGAAGGAGCAGCCCGGCGGCGTCTGCCTCAACTGGGGGTGTATCCCCTCCAAGGCGCTGATCTCCGCCGCCCACCTCTACGAGAAGTCGCAGGCCGGCGCCTCGATGGGGATCAAGGTCAGCGGCGTCGAGCTCGACGCCAACGCGATGCAGGACTGGAAGGAAGGCATCGTCAAGAAGCTCACCGGCGGCGTCAGGTCGCTGCTCAAGGGCAACGGCGCCGACCTGCTGACCGGCACCGCCACGATCGTCGGGCCGAAGCGCGTGGACGTGACCCTGCCGGACGGCTCGGTGGAGCAGATCGAGGCGACCAAGGGGATCGTCATCGCCACCGGCTCGACCACGATCGAGATCCCGTCGTTCAAGTTCGACGGCCAGTCGATCATCGGCGCGAAGGAGGCGGTGAGCCTGCGCCAGATCCCGAAGCGGCTGCTCGTGATCGGCGGCGGCGTCATCGGCCTCGAGCTCGGCATGGTCTACCAGGCCTTCGGCTCCCAGCTCACCGTGGTCGAGGCGCTGCCGGAGCTGCTCACGGGCGTCGACCCCGACTGCACCAAGATCGTCGAGCGCAAGATCCTGAAGCGCGGCGGCACGATCCACAAGAACGCCAAGGCGATCGGGTACGAGAAGCAGAAGGACGGCTCGGTCGGGGTGAAGATCCAGATCGAGGGCAAGGAGCAGACGATCGTCGTCGACACGGTGCTGGTCGCCGTCGGCATGCGGCCGACCTCCAAGGGGCTCGGCCTCGAGAAGGTCGGCGTGACGGTCGATCAGCGCGGGTTCATCCCGACGGACAAGACGGGCCGCACCAACGTGCCGTCGATCTACGCGGTCGGCGACGTCAGCGGCCCGCCCCTGCTCGCGCACAAGGCGACGAAGGAGGGCGAGATCGTCGCGGAGGTCATCGCGGGTCACAAGGCCGCGAAGGACTGGGTCGCGATCCCGGGCGCGATCTTCACCGATCCGGAGATCGCGACGGTGGGGCTCACCGAGGCGGAGGCGAAGGCGAAGGGCCTCGAGGTCAGCGTCGGCAAGTTCCCGTTCTCGGTGCTCGGCAAGGCCATGGCCATGAACGAGACCGAGGGCTTCGTGAAGATCGTCGCCGACAAGAAGACGAAGCAGGTGCTCGGCGTCCACATCGTCGGCCCGGAGGCGAGCACGATGATCAGCGAGGCGTCCCTCTCGCTCGAGATGGCGGCCTTCCTCGAGGACCTCTCGCTCACGATCCACCCGCACCCGACCCTCGGCGAGTCGCTGATGGAAGCCGCCGCCCACGCCATGGGCGCGGCGATCCACATCGCGAACCGCTGAGCGCCTCGCCGCGCTAGAACGCCCCTCCCGCCGTACCCTTGCGCGCTGGCCTGCGCCCCCCACGGGGGCGCGGCCGCCGGCTGCGCGCGCTGGCCTTCCAGGGGAAGGTTAGAACGCCGATCACGTCGAGATTCGGCGAAAATCGACTCAGAAGAGGACCGCAAGGGCGCAGGGGACGCCAGGGAACGAGAAGAATACAATTCCATCTCTGTCCCGTTGCGCCTCTTGCGCCCTTGCGGTCTCTCCTCTTGCTGCAGCCGTCGGAGAAGCGCGCTCGAATCGACGCGTCAGTCGCGCATGTAATGGCACGTGTACCCGTCCGGGTACTTCACCAGGTACTTCTGGTGGTACTCCTCGGCGCGCGTGAACGGCCCGGCCTCCACGATCTCGGTCACGACCGGCGCGCGCCACTTGCCGCTCCGGTCCACGCGCGCCTTCACCTCCTCGGCGACGCGGCGCTGCTCGGGCGTCGTCACGAAGATGGCCGAGCGGTACTGCGTGCCGACATCGTTGCCCTGGCGGTTGCGCGTCGTCGGATCGTGCATGCGGAAGAACCATTTCTCGAGCAGCTCGGCATACGACACCTTCGCTGGATCGAAGACGATGCGCACCGACTCGGCGTGGCCCGTGTCCCCGGTCTTCACGTCGCGATACGTCGGGTCCTCCGTCCGGCCGCCGGTGTAGCCGACCTCCGTCTCGAGGACGCCCGGGATCTTGCGGAGGAGCTCCTCCATCCCCCAGAAGCAGCCGCCCGCCAGGATGGCCGTCTCCAGCGTGGTCTTGCAGCCGGGGGCCTCCCCCGACGCCGGCACGGCGCAGGCGTTCGCGCCGGCCTGCTCCGCCGGCGCGCGGCTCCGGCCCTCGACCTGGGACCGGTAGGCGCCGTAGCCCTCCGCCTCGAGGCGATCGAGCGGGATGAACCGCAGAGACGCAGAGTTGATGCAGTACCGCAGCCCGCGCGGCGCCGGGCCGTCCTCGAAGACGTGCCCGAGGTGCGAGTCGCCGGCCTTCGAGCGGACCTCCGTCCGGACCATCCCGTGGGTCCGGTCCGAGCGCTCCACGACCCGATTCAGCTCGACCGGGCGCGTGAAGCTCGGCCAACCGGTGCCCGAGTCGAACTTGTCGCGCGAGGAAAAGAGCGGCTCGCCGGTCACGGCATCCACGTAGAGGCCCGCCTCGTGGTTGTTCCAGAAGGCGTTGCGGAACGGCGGCTCGGTCGCGTCGCGCTGGGTCACCTCGTACGCGAGCGGCGTGAGCTGCTTCCGCAGCTCCTCCTCCGACGGTTTGCGATAGGTTCTATCCGACATCGTCACAGCCTCCTTGGACTCCGGGGCAGCCTTGCTCGCCTCCCCCGCAGCGCCCGCGCGCCAGCACGCGACCAGGGCGGCGGACGCGACGAGCAAGAGCGCGAAGAACAGGCGTGCAGCGCGGAGCCAATTCATCATCCACCTGGCCGGTCGAGGGTAGCGCATCCACCCCTCCTACGCCGCGCGCCGCCGGCGGTTTCACCCCGCGGCCGCGGCCCCGCGCGGCGCCGGGCTCGGCGTCATGCGCCGCCGCCCTCGAGCGGGGCCTCGCCCTCGGCGGCGCGCCGCTCGAAGCAGTCGTCGGGGATCTCGCGCGCGCGGCGGACGAGCCGGGTCGCCCCGATGAACGCCGTGGTCACCGGATCGTGGTAGCCGCTCGCCCCGTGCAGCCCCGGGACCGCGCGCTGGTAATGGCGCGCGACCCGCTCCATCAGCGCCTCGCGCATGTACTTGCCCACCATCGACGCCATCGCCACGCAGAGATCCGAGGCGTCGCTGTCGCGGACGAACGCGATCTCGCCGAGCCCGGGGAAGCGGTAGACGCTGCGGGCGCGGCCCTCCTCGAGCGCGAGGTGCAGCCGCCCGGCGAGCGGGCCGAACGCCGACCCGTACTTGCCGAAGCCGCCGACCTTGCCGCACACCGCGAAGACCTCCGCGCCGGCGAGGCCGCCGAGCTCGAGGATGAGCCGCTCCATCGCGTGGAGATCGAGCACGAACCGGTTCTTCCCGGCGCGCACCCCGTCGTTCATCCGCTTCGCGCAGAGCAGCACCGAGCGCACGGCCACGATCTCGACCCCCTTGTCGGCGAGCTTGTCGAGATCGCGGCCGATGGCGCGCATCAGCTTGTCGGGCGCGGTGAACCCCTCGCCCTCCGTCGACCAGCACTGCGCCTCGACGTGGCCCGGGCAGAGCGCGCGCAGCGCGGCGCGGTCCTCGAGCGCGACCGCGTGGATCAGCTCGTCGACCGACGACGGCTCGGCGGCCGCCGCCGCGCGGCCGCAGCCGCGGGCGACCAGCGCGCGGGCCCACGCCTCGCCGAGCGAGACGTCCCCGTGCGCGACGAGCTGCTTCGAGTCGCCGAGCCGCTGCGCCAGGGCGCCGCGCGGCGCGCGGCCGGCCGTCTCCCAGCCGGCCTCGGTGACGCGCGACAGGACGGCCGTCACCACCATCGGACCGAGCCGCGGGCCGAGGCCGTTCTCATCGACGCCGATGCGGTAGCGGACAGAGGGCTCGGCGGACGCCATGCACGGCCCCTCTGCCACACGACCGCGCCCGCGTCACGGCGCGCGGCGGCCCGCCAGCGTCATCCCGCGCGCCGAGTCGATCGAAATCGACGAGCGCACCGCATTACGTCATCTGCCCCGAGTTTTTCACAGGCTCCCGGAGCGGGCCGCACTATATTTCTCGCCCCATGCGCATCCTCCCCGTGCCCTGCCTCAGCGACAACTACGCGTACCTCGCGGCCGCGGACGGGCGGCGCGAGGCGATCGTCATCGACCCGTCGGAGGCCGATCCGGTCGTCGCGGCGCTCGAGCGCGAGCAGCTCCGGCTGGTCGCCATCATCAACACGCACCACCACCACGATCACGTCGGCGGCAACGAGGCGCTCCGCCAGCGCTACGGCGACCTCCCCGTCTACGCCCACGCGAGCGACGTCGGGCGCGTGCCCGCCCAGACCGAGCGGGTCGAGGAGGGCAAGCCGGTCGAGGTCGCCGGCCTCACCTTCCGGCCGCTGCACGTCCCCGGCCACACGATGGGCGCCGTGGCCTATTGCGTCGAGGACGCCGTCTTCACCGGGGACACGCTCTTCATCGGCGGCTGCGGCCGCATGTTCGAGGGCACGCCGGAGGTGATGCACGCCTCGCTCTCCAAGCTCGCCGCCCTCCCGGTGCACACGCGCGTCTTCTGCGGCCACGAGTACACCGTGAACAACCTCCGCTTCGCCGAGACGGTCGAGCCCGAGAGCGAGGCCGTGCGCAGGAAGCTCGCGGCCGCCCGCGCGGCGCGCGAGCGCGGCGAGCCCACGGTCGGGAGCACCATCGCCGAGGAGCTCGCGACGAACCCGTTCCTGCGCTGCGGCGAGGCGTCCGTGCGGGCCCGCTTCCCGGGGCCCACGCTGCCCGACGTGTTCGCCGCCGTGCGGCGCGCGAAGGACGATTACCGCTGAGTCACCGGGTCGCGCGCGGCCGTATTCCGCTCGCGCCCGCCGCCTGTTTTCTATACGACTAGGGCCATGGACTCCCGCGCTCCCATCTTCGGGTTCAACGACGCGCGCGACGAGATCGTGCGCACCGTGGTCGACCGGGTCCTCGGCGCCACGAGGGATCCGCTGCTCGCCATGAACGAGGCGGCGTACCAGGAGGCGAAGCGGCTCGAGGGGTCCCGGAAGCCGCAGGACGTCCGCGAGCTCGGCGAGTGGCAGCGGCTCGCCCGCTCGCTCGGCCGCATGCACGACGCGGAGCGCCGCCGCCGCCTCCGCGAGCTCGCCGAGGAGTACGCCTGGGACATCGCGGGGAACTTCGACCGGCGCGTCTACCAGCTGTCGTCGCGGCTGCTGCCGCCGGTCGTGAGCGCCCTGCTCGCGCCGCGCAAGCTCGTGACCGTGGTCCGCGACCCGCGCAAGCTCGTCAGCCTCGAGCTGCTCGCCGACCGGGTGCTCGTGCAGGGCCCGCTCGCGAAGCTCCGGTCGCTCGTGCAGCGCGGCACCGCGGTCTACGTCCCGACGCACCTCTCGAACATGGACTCGATCGTGTTCGGCTACGCCCTCGAGCGCGCCGGCCTGCCGCCCGCCACCTACGGCGCCGGCAAGAACCTGTTCACGAACCCGGTCCTCTCGTTCTTCATGCACAACCTCGGCGCCTACCGGGTGGATCGGCGCATCCGGCACAACCTCTACAAGGACGTGCTGAAGACGTACTCGAGCGTGCTCCTCGAGCGCGGCTACCACTCGCTGTTCTTCCCCGGGGGCACGCGGTCGCGCTCGGGCGGCATCGAGCGGAGGCTCAAGCTGGGCCTGGTCGGCAGCGCCTTCGAGGCCTACACGCGGACGCTGCTGAGCGGCCGCGAGCGCCGCATCTTCTTCGTCCCGGCCACGATCAACTACCTCATCACGCTCGAGGCCGAGACGCTCATCGCCGATTTCCTCTCCGAGGCCGGCAAGGGCCGCTTCATCATCGAGGACGACGAGTCGAGCCGGATCGGCCGCATCGCCTCGTTCCTCCGCAAGCTGCTCGCGATGAACGCCGCGGTGGTCATCCGCTTCTCGGAGCCGCTCGATCCGTTCGGCAACCGGGTCGACGAGCTCGGCCGCTCGTTCGACGCGCGCGGCCGCGAGGTCGACCCGGCGAGCTACGTGAAGGACCAGGACGGCGTCCCGAACATCGACGCGGCGCGCGACGCCCAGTACGCCCGCGAGCTCGGCGAGGAGATCTGCCGGGCGTACGCGCGCGACACGGTCGTGATGGCGACGCACGTGGTCGCGGCGGCGAGCTTCGCCCGGCTCCGCAGCCACGCGCCGGCCGCGGATCTCTTCACGGTGCTCCGCCAGCGCGACGTGCTCACGGTGCCGCGCGACGACCTCGCGGCCGACGTGGTGGCGCTGTGCGATCGGCTGCGCGCGCTGGAGCAGCAGGGGTGCATCGTGCTGGGCGAGGACGTCCGGCTCGGCTCGGGCGGGGACATCGTCGAGCGCGCGCTGCGCGCCTTCGCCGGCTACCACTCGTCGCCGGTGCTCGACTCGCGGCCGGAGGGCATCGCCATCTGCGACACGAACCTGCTCTTTTACTACCAGAACCGCCTCGCCGCGCACGGCGCCGCGTGGGACGTGATCGCGCCGCCCGGCGTTCCTTCTGGCCTGCAGGTCCAGCCGCCGCTCCCGCCGCTCGCGCCGTCCTCGCCGCCTCCGTCGTCATTCGACGAGCAGCAGCCGCGGGGCGCGGCCTCGGCGCGCGGTGACGCCGCGGGCGCGCGCGCGGGCTCGATGAACGGCGCCGGAGGTGGCCGGTGAGCGCGCGTCCGGCGGTCGGGGTCATCGGCGGCGGCTTCTGGGGCGTGGCGCTCGCGCTCGCGGCGAGCCGCACGGGGGCCGAGGTGCTCCTGTACTCGCGCCGCGAGCACCCGCAGATCAACGACGGCCCGCGGATCGTGCGGGACCACGCGGAGGTCGCGCGGGCGCGGCTGCTCGTGATCGCGGTGCCGTCGAACGCGGCCCGGACGGCGCTGCGCGCGCTCGGCGATCACATGGACGGCGCGCACCTCGTGATCCACGGCGTGCGCGGCCTCGAGGGCGAGGCGCTGAAGACCGTCTCGGATCTCGTGCGCGAGGAGACGCCGGCGCGCCGGGTGGGCGCGCTGGGCGGCCCGGTGCAGGAGGACGAGCTGCGGGAGGGCCGCCCCTCGGCGATGGTGTGCGGCTCGCGGTTCCCCGAGGTGCACGCCGCGGTGACCGCGGCGTTCCAGTCGCCCGCGCTCCACGTCTACACGACGCCGGATCTCCAGGGCCTGGAGTGGGCCTCGGCGCTGGTGGGGTGCCTGGCGGTCGGCGTCGGCTTCGCCGAGCAGGCGGGCGCCGGGCCCGGGCTGCTCGCCGCGCTCATCTCGAGGGCGGTCGACAGCGCGGCGCGCATCGCCGCCGCGGCGGGCGCGGAGGAGCGGACGATGCTGGGGCTCGGCGGTTATGGCGATCTGCTCGCGTCGATCCGGCTCGCGGGCCGCCCCGAGGTGATCCTCGGCAAGGCGCTCGCGCGCGGGCGGACGCTCGACGAGGCGGTCGCGGAGGCCCGGCTGCGCGTGGAGGCGATCCCGCTGATCCCGCGCATCGTGGCGTTCGCGAAGGCGCGGCGGGTGGACGGCGGGGTGTTCGAGGCGCTCGAGGCGATCCTGCAGGGCGGCGAGCCGAGGGCGGTCCTCGACCGGATGTTCGCGGCGTGAGGAGCGGCGGTCACCCGCTTCGGATACGGGCCCATCTCGGCGTTTTCGGTGCTCAGCGCACAGGAGTGCGCTTGCGCGCCGAAAACGCCGATCTGGACCCGTCTCCTGTGCGGGTGACCGCCGCTCTGCGACGCTCGTACCAGAGACGGATCAGAACCGCTCTAGACTAGAGCGGCCGTCGGGCTGAGCCGCTCCGGGCAAGGAGCGCTCAGGTCGGACGCGGGGCCAGCGGGCTGCCGGCGGCGGCGGCGGCGATGCGGCGCGCGAGCGCCTCGAAGTCGCGCCGGCAGTCCTGCACGGCGACGGCGTTGCTGCCGATGGCGCCGTCGGCGGGCGTGAGCAGGAACATCGGCTTCCGCGACTCCTGCGCCATGGGCATGAGGCCGCGGTAGTACCGCAGGGTCGCGAGGTGGTGCGGATCCGGGCTGGGCGCGTCCCCGTCCTCGCCGAGGAGCGCCTGGCGATAGGCCTTTGGGATCTTGGGGATCCATCGCTGGTAGGCCCTCGCGGGATACGCCTCACGCGCGGCGTGCTGCAGGATGACGTACCCGAGGGGGCCTGCCTGTGCTGGTCGTCGCCCATGGATCGAGCATGCCACGCCTGCCCCAGGTCGAGCGGCGACGATGGATCGCCGCGTGAAGGAGGTACGGGGAAGCGCGCCGCGCGAGCCGAGCACAGGGTCGCTCGTGGCGTTCTTGCGTCCTGTAAACTGGGTATTGGAGATAGGGCAGAGCGGCAAATTGGCTGGTGTGCGAGTCATCCGCTCCTCGCCGTAGCGCGGACGCGTCGAGCTCATCGAGTAAGCTCGGGGGGCCGATCTCGACAGCGACGGGGCGGTCGGACCGCTCTCTGAACGGTCCTCTCGACAGCGGGAGGGCGGTCGGACCGCCCTTCCGGCATCGATCTCGACAGCGAGAGGGCGGTTGGACCGCCCATCCGGCATCGATCTCGACAGCGGGGAGGCGGTCGGACCGCCTGCTGGACAACGATCCTGGCAGCAGAGCGGCGGTCGGACCGCCCCCGCCGGGGTCGCGCTGTCCCCAACGGGGCGGTCCGACCGCTCGAAGAGCGTGCTTCCAGCGGGATTGGGCCGGTCGGACCGGTCATCGCGGACGCCGTGTGCGCGGCACACCGAGCCGGAGGCCGGCGAGGCCGACGGGGCCGGTCGTTCAGCGCCGCCCCGCCGCCGTCCGTTGCTCCGGCCTCGAGGCGGAGCCTCGCCGCCCCCGCCTCCCGCCCTTCCGCCGCGCTATTCCTCAGGCGCCTCGCCGTCCCCTAGCCCCAGCCCGCGTTCTCCCGCGGGCTCTCCCTCCGCGCCCTCGTCCGTCGCCTCATCCTTCGCCGGCGCCCCGCGCCGCGCTCCGCCGCGCCCCGCGAACAGCGACGGCGCGATCGCGTCGTAGTCCCCCTCGACCCAGCGCAGGTACGTCACGCCGCGGCGGCACTGGTCGTACGCCCGCACGAGCAGCGTGAACGCCCGCGCGCGCCGATCCGCCGGATCGGCCGCCTTGGGCGCCGGCACCCCCGGCTGGTTGCGCGCGCCGAGGGCCACGAGCAGCTCCGGACCGAGCTTCGACGCGCGCTCCACGTCCGGCCACTCCACCGTCGTCTTGTGCTTCACCGCGCCCCACGACTCCCCGAAGAGCGCGGCCAGCGCGACCAGATCGTTGGCCGTGTCGAGGTGGCCGTTGCCGCTCCGGATCTCCGCGACGCGGCCCGCGTCCACGAAGCCCTTGTGCGCGAGGGCCTCCGCCGCCACGAGCAGGTCGGCGCGCAGCGCGGACGCCTCCTCGACGAGCGGCTTCAGCCCGCCCTGGCCCGGGCCGGCGGGCAGCGCCAAGAGGTGCGCGTACCAGGCGCCGAGCGCGTAGCTCATCAGCTTGTCCAGCGCCTCGATCGGGAACCTGGGCAGCTCTTCCAGGAAGCGCGCGCGCAGCGCCTTGAGGTGCGGAACGGCGCCCACGGCGACGGCGACCGCGCGCGGGATATCGACGTTGATGGGAACGACCTTCTCGATGCGATCGAGCTCGGGCTCGATCTGCGCAAACGCCTCGGCAGCTTCATCGGGCGCGCTCGGCCTGGCCGGCGCTGACTTCTTCTTCGTTCTCGCTGTTGCCACGATTCCTCCCTTGCGGCCGCGAAGGCTGTTCGCTCAGCAGGGACATGGGTTGTCCAAGCAAACCGCCCTGCGGCAGGTTGTTCATCGGGCATCCTATCCGGAGCCGCCTTCAGCCCGTCAACAACCAGGCACGGGTGCCGCGCGACGGATTCTTGCCTTGGCGTCTTGGTACGCGCTTCGAGAGAAGCGTTGTGTCCAGCGAGGCGTCTCGTCGAGGGATCGGATCTGGCATCTCCGCTCCGAGCCGCGCGTCGCAGCCTGCCGCGCCGTCAGCCGCCGTCCCGCTGGATCGCGCCTGCCGGCGCCGGCGCCGCCGGCAGCTCGGCGTCATCGCAGCACCGGAATCCCGTCGAGTAGTCGTGATAGGCCGGCTCGTGGGCGATCGTGGTGAAGGTGCAGCCCGGGCCGAGCTCGCTGGTCGTGCTGAAGAAGCCGCCCATGAACACGCCGTTGCCCTCGTGCCAGGGCTGGTCGCGGCGCTCCACGCCCTCGGTCTGCATGCGCATCACGAGCTCGCGATCGACCATGTCGCTGACCCACTCGTGGAGGTTGCCGATCATGTCAACAACGCCGAGCTCGCTGGCGCAGCCGGCGTAATCGCCGCTCCTCGCCAGGAAGCCCGGCTTCTGGTTGAGCTCTGGGCTGTTGAAGTGGCGCTCGTAGCTCCACCCGCCCGGCGGGTGCTCGCCGAAGACCTCTCTCAGGAGGTGGGCTTTGCTCGTGTTGCACCGCCCGCGCTCGCCGCGGGGGCCGTAAGGGTAGCGGTGGACGCCGTTGCCGCGGCAGGCGCGCTGCCACTCGCGCCGCGTGCAGAGGCGCTTGCCGGCGGCGGCGCACGCGGCCTTGGCCTCGACGCGGCTGATGTACGCCTGCGGGAAGACGCCGGCCTCGCTGCGCGCGACGTAGCGGACGCCCGGCTCGGGCCGCTTGAAGTGCGGGTGCACGGCGAGCTCCCCGCCGGCGTCGGTGACCAGGTGCGCCTCGTAGCGGTCGATGCAGAAGCCGCCGACGAGGACCATGTCGGCGGGGCAGGACCCGAGCGAGAGCGGGATCCCGAGCGGCTGCGGGGGGAAGACGGAGAGCGCGGCGCCGGCCGAGCCGGGCGGAGGCGGCTCGACCGGGGCGGCGCTCGCGCCGGCGGCGCTCGGCGCGGGCTCGGCGGATGCGCCGCCCGGGATGGCGGCGCCGGCGTGCGCGCTGCCGGCGGGCGCGGCGGGCGCCGGAGCCGCCGCGAGCGCGGAAGCGGTGGCGGCCGCCGCGAGCGCGGAAGCCGCGGCGGGCGCCGTCCCTTCGGCCGCGTGCGCCACGTGGGCCTGGCCGGGGGCGTCCGCCTTCGCGGCCGGGCTGCCGCCGGCGTCGCTCGGACCGGTGCACGCCGTGAGCCACGCCAGGACGGCGAGCAAGCCCGGCGTCGCGCATCGTGAAAGGCGGCGCCGGGGGAGCGAGGAACTCGAAGGACGGCGGGCACAGAGGCGAGACAGGCGAGCCCGGAGGCAATCGCGGCGCGGCGCGGACGACACGAGGCGGAGTGTACACGCGCCCGGCGCGCGGCTGCGTGGGATCGCGGCGCGCTCAGCCGCTCGCCGCGACGGCGCCGCCGCGCCGCTCTTCTGAGCTCACGTTGATGTAAGTGGGATCACGTCGAGCTGAAGGGGGCGCCTCGGTGACCTGATGAAAGGCGCGCAACGTCGGCCACGCCGGCGCGCCCCGAGAGCGCTGTATTCACGGCTGGTTGCACGGATCTACAACAGCGCCGCAGGTGTCGCTGCAATCCGTGCAGGTGCAGGCATACACGGCGTTGAACAGCTCTTCCGCGTCAGGGTGCGCCGCGTTGCAATCGCTGAAGCACTGCGGCTGAGGGTCGCTCTCCATGCATGCTTGTGCGCACTCGAGCCAAGGCCGGCAGTCCGCGTTGAGCGCGCAGGCGGTCAGACAGCCGCTCTGCCCTGAGCAGCTCAGGCACTCCACGCCGCTGCCTCCTTCCGTCCCCTGGCACTCGCTCAGGCAGCCGGCGAGCTCTGGATCCACGGCATCCCCTGTGAGCGACTGGAGCTGCTCGCACGTCGCGTCGCGCACGCACCGAGCGCCGCACTCCGCCGCCGGCTCTGCGCAGTCGAACGTGAAGAGGTCGCACACGGGAACCCTGCATTCCTCGGCCTTGTCGCACGCCTGATCGCACACGGTGCCGCCCCCGGCGCCGCCCGCTCCGGTCGACGTCGCCGTCGTGGACGCGGCCGTCGTCGAGCTGCTGCTGCTGCTCGCCCCCGTCGTGCTCGACGTCGTGCTGCTCGTGGTTCCCCCGCTGCCGCTCCCGCCGCTCCCGCCGCTCCCGCCGGGGTTCTCCGTCGTCTCGCCCGAGCAGGCCGCGAGCGTTCCGCCCGCAACGAAACAGAAGACGAACACAAGAGAAGAAGTCCTGCCGCGCATCGCCGTCCTCCTTGGGCGCGCCGCGGGCCTTCCATGTGATTACCCCCAGCGCCGCGCGATCGTTCGCCTGCTGCATTCCCCCGGCAAGACTTTTTTGCCAGCTCGATGTCCCCGCGCGAGCGTTTCCGCGCCAGCGTCCGCCGACCGCCCGCTCCGGCCGCGCCGGCGCTCTTGCCGCCGGCGCTCTTGCCGCCGGCGGCGCCCTCAGGCGGTCGTGCCCCCGCGCCCCCTCAGCCCGGCCCCGGCGACAGCGCCCCGAGATCCGCGCCGCCGCGCTTCTCGCCGAGCAGATCCAGCGCCGGCACCTCGCGCGCGTCGCCCTGCCCGAGCAGCATCTTGGACGACCGCTTCGGCCTGAAATCCGGCCGGTTCGGGTTGAGCTTCCACCAGCCCCCCTCCACGACCACCCACGGCTCGTCGCCCGCGCGCACCACCTCCGCCGCGAGCCGCGCGCGCGTGATGCCCGTGATCGCACGCGTCTCCGGCAGCGCCGCCGCCAGGCGCTTCAGCCCGTCGGGCATCCCGCCGTAGCTCACCTGGGTCACCACGTTGTGGCCCGCGTCGAACCGGTAGATGCTCGTGCTCAGCACCTCGATCGACGGCGAGTCGTCGCTGACGAGGATGTTGTTCCGCAGCCGGCAACCCCAGCTCCCGTTGCCGCACTGGAGCGCGGGCCGGCCCCGGGTGCTCATGACCACGGTGTTGTTGCGGATCAGGTTGTTGCGGCAGCCCCAGAGCGGCAGCGCGTCAGGGCCGCTCACCTGCTCCGGAGAGCGCGGGCCCGGCTCCACATAGGCCTGGTCGAACGGGTTCCCGTTGTCCCACTGCGCGATCCCGCTGCCGAGGTTGCCGTAAATGAGGTTGTTCTGGATGACGGAGTCCGACACCCCCGCGAGGTTGATCGCCCCGCCGCCGAGGCGCCCGTTGCCGTTGATGACGTTCCGCTCGATGATGAAGCTCACGCCCCGGCCGTCCGGAAACCCGTGCTCGCCGAACCGGTCGGTCGCGAGCTTCATCAGCCCCGTGGCCCAGGCGCGGGTCGGCTCCCTGCGCGGATAGCCCCGGAACGACGGGTGCTCCAGCACCGCGTCGAGCGAGGCCTCCGGATCGAGGTTCGCCTGGAACCCGCTCGCGCTGTTGCCGAAGAACACGTTGCGACGAACCACGTAGTTGTCCGAGCCGTCGGACACGTAGGCGCCGTGCTCGGCCGCAGAGAAGGCGAACAGGTTGTCCTGCAAGAGGACGGTGTGGCTGTCGGTGGAGTGAAACCCCCAGGTCCGATGGTGATGAGAGAAGTTGCCGACGATCGCGATGTGGTGCGCCAGCCTGCCGGTCTCGCCGAACGCGCCGTCGATCATGATCCCCGCCTTCGGCGTGCCCGCGCTCTGCCTGTCGGGCCCGCTGCTGCCGGCGAGGCGGAACCCCTCGATCACCACGTGGTGCGCCCCCTTCAGGTAGATCATCCAGTTCGGGTCGGCGGCGGCCCCCCGGTGGATCACGACCTCGCCCGGGCGCCCCATGGCCTTGAAATGGATGTACCGCTCCTGAGCGGCGCTCGGCTTCTCGCCGAGCGAGAACCCCGCGTACGCGCCGGGCAGCACCGCGATGAGATCGCCGCCGCGGGCCGCGTCGGCGGCGTCCTGGAGCGTCGCGAACGCGCGCGCGACCGGCAGATCCTGCGGCTCGGCCGCGGCGCCCGGCGCGTTCAGATCGAGCGCGGCGACGCGGATCGTGGCGGGCGCCGGCGCGCCCACGACGAGCGCGCGCTCGTACCGCCGCTGCAGCTTCAAGGTCTGGCTCACCCACGCGTCGGAGTCGCGCGTCTTCACGAACGGCTCGACGGCCGCGGGCGAGGGCGGCTCCGCGGGCGCGGCGGGCTCGGCCGGCGCGGGGGCCTTCTTCTGCGGCGCCGTCGGCTGCGCCTGCCCCTCGGGCGGCGGCCCAGCGACGTGGATCGTGGCGCTGCAGGCGAGCGCGGCGGCCGCGACGAGCGCGCCGCCGATGCGCGCGCAGCCACGGGCCAGCTGGATGACGCTTGTCGGTCCTCTCATCTCGACGCTCCCGGGAAGGCCGCCCCCGCCGCGGCGCGCGGGCTCATGCGGCGCCGGCTCTGTTTACCCCGAAGCGCGCGCCTCAGCCAGACGAGCTCGCATCGCGGGAGCGGGCTCGCGTCCCGGCGCGGGCTCGCGTCGCGGGAGCGGGGGCTCACGTCGCGGCGCGGGCTCGCATCGCAGGAGCGGGGAGCTCATGTCGCGGCGCGGGCTCGCGTCGCGGGCGCGCGGCGATGGCTCGCGTCCGGCGCCGCTGCGCGCTCCGCTCCGCGCGCGGCGCGCCGCGCGAGGTGCGACATCGCCATCCAGGGGCGGCCGCCGTGACCCGGCCCCGTGGCCGTTCGCTTCCTTCGCTGCCGTTCCTTTGATACGAAGAGCCCATGAAAGCGCTCCCCTCGCTCGTGAGTGTCGCTCTCGCTTCGGTCACCCTCCTCACGCTCGCGCCCGAAGCGCAGGCGAACATCAAGAATCCGAACGATCACCCCGACTACGTGGCCGAGCTCGAGCCGCACGCGAACTTCGTCTTCCTGCACCGCGACTACGGCCTGCGGCGGCGCGGGTACAGGTACTACGAGGGCTTCGGCGACCCGGAGTTCGGCCTCGGCTTCCGGGCCACGATCGAGCTCGCCGACCCGGCGTTCATCCCCAGGCTCAACAACACTGTCGGCATCTCGTTCGGCCTGGATTTCACCAACTGCACGTACTGCCGCCGCGACTTCACCATCTGGAGTCCGGTCACCATGCAGTGGAACTTCTTCTTCAACGACAAGTGGAGCGCCTTCGCCGATCTCGGCGCCGTCCTCCGCACCGACGGGTTCTACGACAGGGTGTGGTTCGATTTCGTCACCATGGTCGGCGGCCGGTACCACTTCAACGACGACATCTCGCTGACCATGCGGATCGGCTATCCCTTCTTCAGCATCGGCGCGTCGTTCTTCACCGGCTGAGCTGCGCCGCGCCGCCTCTTCGGCGGGCTGGACCGCCCGGAGCGCTGCCCTGCTGCGGCGGGGGCTGGGGGGATAGCGCCCGGCCTCCGCCGTGGGCGGCGGGCTCTTGCCGGGGCAGGCGTACGGGGCGGACATCGGGCGCGTGCGGATGCGCCCCACCCTGGTTAGACTAGCCGGAGATGGTCGGCTGGTATTTCGTAGGCATCCTCGGGCTCGCCCTGCTGATGGTGGTCCATGAGGGAGGGCACTACCTCGCCGCGCGCGCCTACGGCATGCGCGTCCTGAAGTTCTCGATCGGCTTCGGTCCCACCTTCTTCAAGGTGGTCCCGAAGGACGGGTACTTCTGGTTCACGACCGCGGCGGACAAGGTCCGCGTGCGGCTCTGGCGTCACGACCCGGTGAAGCACGGCCCCACCGTGTTCCAGGTCGCGATGATCCCGTTCCTCGCGTACGTGCAGATCGCGGGGATGAACCCGCTCGAGGAGGTCGACCCCGAGGACAAGGGCAGCTACGCGAACGCGAGCCTGATGGGCCGGATCGCCGCGATCTTCGCCGGTCCGCTCGCCAACTACCTGTTCGCGTCGGTGCTCTTCTTCGCCAGCCTGATGACGGGCGGCAAGCCCTACCGCCTGACGGACATCGGCGTGGTCGCCGGGATGCCGGCCGCGGCGGCCAACCTCAAGGACGGCGACCGCATCGTCGAGATCGACGGGGCCCCGGTCCAGGACTGGGAGAAGATGGCGGAGATCATCTCCCGCAACCCCGGCCGTCCGCTCGACATCGTGGTGGAGCGCGCCGGCGAGCGCGTCCAGGCCCAGGTCACCCCGGTGAACGAGAACGGCGCGGGCAAGATCGGCGTGATGGCCATCGGGCCGATCCAGTCGGCGCCGGTGACCGCGAAGGAGGCCGCGGTGCTCGCCGTGACGAAGCCGCCGAAGGTCGTGCAGAGCCTGGTCGTCGGGCTCGGCCAGTACCTGACGGGCAAGGTCGAGGGCGAGCTCGGGGGCCCGAAGCGGATGATCGAGGAGACGGCGCACGCGGCCAAGCGCGGGTGGGCCGAGGGGCTCGAGTTCCTCGGCCTGCTCTCGGCCTACCTCGGCGCGTTCAACCTGATCCCGTTCCCGGCCCTGGACGGCGGCCGCCTGATGTTCCTGTTCTACGAGGCCGCCACGCGGCGCAGACCGAACGCCCGCATCGAGGCGCACATCCATCTGGTCGGCGTGTTCATGCTGATCGGGCTGATGCTCTACGTCACCGCGAACGATTTCGGCCTCGGGTCGAAGTAGCGCCGAGCCCGCGCCTCCCCGTGGCATGAGGTTCCCCGCGCGGGCTCCGGCGCCGGCCGGGCGGCTCGCCCGCGCGGCGGCGTGCCTCTCGGTCCTCGCGCTCGCCGGCGAGACGGGGGCCGCGCTGGCCGCGCCGCCGGGGCCGGGCGCGTGGTCCGACGAGGAAGAGCAGGCCGTCTTCGACGTCCCCGCGCCCCCGACGCTCCCAGGGCTCACGCTGCGCGATCCGACCTTCACGTTCGAGTACACGGCGGCCGCGATCGAGCCCGAGGCGACCAGCCAGGCGGGCGGCAGGACGGCCTACGCCTGGTACTCGCACGGCGAGATGGAGGTGCCGCTCGTGCCCCGCAAGTGGTTCGTCGGCGCGGTGCACGACAGCGCCGCGGCGAGCGTGCCGGGGGTCGGTCGGTCGATGCTGCTCGGGAGCCCCGAGCTCTACGGGCGGGGCGTCTGGTCGAGCGTGCGCGGGCTCGCGTCCGGCGGAGGCTTCGGCATCGTCCTCCCGGTCCCGCGCGACGTCTCGCCGGCCGAGGCCGAGGTGCTGCGGACCGCGCGCGTGGTGCGGCCGTGGGACGAGACGCGCTTCCGGGAGCTCACGCTCACGTTCCGCCCCTGGTTCGACATGCGGCACATCACCGGGCCGTTCATCTTCCAGCTCCGGCAGGGCATCGACTGGTCGCTGGTCGTGCGCGGCCTCCGGCCCAACGAGCGCCGCACCGACATCTCGGCGTACACCGCGTTCTACTTCGGCTACCGGCTCGCCCCGCCGGTCGGCGTGGGCCTGGAGCTGTGGGAAGTGTACCAGCTGACGCAGGACCTGCCGGACGACAAGCGCGCGACGTTCGCGATCTCGCCGAGCGTCCGCTTCATCCTGGCGAACGTGCAGCCGGCGCTGAGCGTGCTCTTGCCGGTCGCGACCCCGCTGCGCGGCGACGTCGCCTGGTACTACGCCGCGCGGCTCAGCGTCGGGTTCACCTTCCCGACGGGGCGTCCGCGGGCGCCCCGGTGAGCGGGCGGCGCGCTCGCCGGGCCCGCGCTCGCCACGCGCGCGGGTAGGTAGGAGGATCGGAGGATCGGGCGCCCCGCCGCCGCGCCGGCCCGGCGCACCCCGGTGAGCGCGCTCCCGCGGGCGAAGGTGAGGGGATCTCGTTCGAGCGCGTGCATCCGGCGTGGCCGCTGGGTACCCTGGCGGCGTGGTCACTGCGGCATGGCTCCGGCGCGGTCTGGCTCTCGCGGCGCTCCTCGCGTCGACCGGCTGTGCGACCCAGCTCGTCAGCCTGAACGAGGGGCCCCGCGAGTACGTCGCGACGGACTACGAGAACGTGCTGCGCGCGTGGACGCGCACGGAGCACCTGTTCGCGCTCTCGGAGCTCGACAACTTCCTCACCGCCACCGCGACGTTCGAGTCGTGGGACTTCCGCTGGGCCTACGTGGCCCGCTACGCGCAGGACTACCGGCTCACGATCGAGCAGCGGCAGAAGCTGCTCGAGAAGACGCTCGAGGAGACGCGCCAGCGCCACCAGTTCTTCGTCGCGATCTTCGGCGGCGAGCGCAAGTACAACGACCTCTCGACGCCGAACAGCGCGTGGATCGTCCGGCTGATCGACGACACGGGGAACGAGACGGCGCCCGAGGAGATCGTCGCGATCCCGAAGCCGAACGCGCTCGAGCGGACCTACTTCCCGTACAACACGGTGTGGCGGCAGGCGTTCCGCATCCGCTTCCCGCGCGCGACCGCGGAGGGCAGGCCGACGATCTCGCCGAACGCGAAGTGGTTCGGGCTCCGCTTCGCCGGGGCGCAGGGCAACAGCGAGCTCGTCTGGCAGCTCAACGACGACGAGGAGCCCACCGAGGCCGTCGAGCTGGAGCAGGAGGCCGCGCGACCGCGCCGCCCGGCGAAGCCGCGGTTCTAAGCGACCCGCGCCGGCGATCCCGCGCGGGTCCTCGGATGCGCGGCGCTCGTAACGAGAGGGCGATGTGGCTGGCCGCCCTGCGCGCGGCCAGCCTTTCGTTCAGCTGCGCTGGGCGTCCAGCGAGACGGACTGCGCGAGGATGGAGAGCAGCTCCGGCGTGCTCTCGAACAGCTCGCGCAGCACGGGGTGGTCGGCGATGAGCACGAGCGCGCCGCTCCCGGCCGCGCGCGCGATCGCCGGCGCCGGCTCGCCGCCGAGCAGCTCGGAGGCGAACAGCAGCTCGCCGGGCCTGGTGGCGCCGGCGAGCTCCTGCGTCCGCTCCGCGACCAGCTCCACCGTGCCGGCGCCGACGATCACGAGGCCGGGCATCGGATTGCCGGCGTGGATCAGCGGCTCGCCGGGCTCCAGGCTGCGCAGGCGGAGCCGGCCGAGGACCCGGCGCAGCAGCGTCTCCTCGAGCTCGCCGAGCGGCCCCATGGTGACGCCGGCGAGCGACTGGAGCCGGTCTGCGACGGCGCGCAGCTCGTCGATCACCCAGGGGCAGGTGCGGAGCGCGTTGTCGATGGTCGCCTGGTCCCAGATCGCCACCCGCGCGCCGCCAGCGCCGGCGACGACGCGCAGCGGGATGCCTTCCTCGAGCGTCCCGCGGGACGGCACGAGCGTCCTGATGGCGGCGTGCTCGGCGGGCGCGTCGACGATGGTCGCGCACACGGCGGCGCTGCCGCTGAGCACCAGCGCTGCCCCGTAGACGGCGAGCTCCTCGTCGGGCGCGAGGTCTTGCACGTGCGCCGCGAGCGCGAGCTCGTCGTGCATCTCCTCGGGCAGGTCGGCGAACGCCTCGATGCGCTCGAGGTCGCGGCCCGTGAGGGCCGCGGCGCCGGCGGCGGACGGCGAGGCGCTGGCCGCTTCCGGCTGCGGCAGATCCGGCGACACCTCCGGTTCGAGGTCGAGGGTCGCGATCGGTCCCCCTCCCAGGGGCGAGCCGGGCGGCGGGTCGATCACGATGGCGGTGAGGTCGATGGTCTCGCCCGCGTCCGGTCCGGGCTGCTCGACCGCGAGCGCTCCGGGCTGCGCCGCGTCGGTCGCGAGGGGCTGCGCCGCATCGGGTGCGAGGGACGCGTCGCCCGCCGTCGGCGCGCGGGCGTCGGCGGGCGTCGGCAGCGGCTCGACCGCGGTCGCCTGGGTCGCGGGCTCCTCCACGACCGCGATGTCCGCGTCGTCGAGCAGCTCTTCTTCCGGCGCGGGCTCGGCGGTCGCTGCACCGAGCTCGAGCGGCGGCTGCGCCGGGTCCGCGGCGCCGCCGGAGGCGGGCTCGCCGAGCGGCGGCCCGGCCTTCGCCTGCAGGTCGTCGCCTTGCGCCGACGCATGCGGCGCGGGGAAGGGGCTGTCGAGCCGCGACGACGTCGGGGCGTCGAGATCGCTGTCGGAGAGCTCGATGACGACGGTCCCATCGGGCGTCGAGATCGGGGAGGGCTCTTCCGTGCTCGCGGGAGGCTCGATCGCCGTCGCAGCGATGGCTGCTGCGCCGGCGCCCTTCGAGACGACGTCGTCGACGGAGGCCCCGAGGTGCCCGGGCGGCTCGCTTGCGGCGGGCGTTGCTGCGCGGGCGCGCGGCGCCGCGGGCGCCGGCGGCGCGGGGGGGCGCGCGGAGATCGGCTTCCGCTTGAGCGCGAGGTCGAGCGGCGCTGCCGAGGTGACGACCTCGTCCTCGTCGCCCGCCTGCGGCGTCGAGGGGGGCCGGCGAGCCACGAGGTACGTGTCGCCGCTCGGCGTTATCGTCTCCTGAGGGGGCCGAGGCGGCGCGGCGATCTCCGCGTCGTCGGACCAGGGATCGAGGATCGGCTCGCGAGGTCTCCTTCTCGCGCCAGCCGTTGCGACCGTCGGAGCGGCCGTCTCTGTGCGGGCCGGGGCGGGCGTCGGGATCGGAGCCTCGACGAGGATCTCGCCGACGATGTCGTCGTCCGGCGTGCGCACCTCGGCGAGCGCTGCGGGGCTCGGGGCATACGGCGGCGTCGAGGGCGGCAGCGGCGCGGCGGAGGCGAGGGGCGCGCCGGGCGGCGCGGCCGGCGGCGGCGCGGAAGGAGAGGGCGCTGCGGGCGGCGGCGGTGGTGGCGGCGCAGCGAGCGGCGCAGGCGGCGGCGCGGCGAGTGGCGGCGCCGACAGCGGCGGCGCGGAAGGGGACGGCGCAGCGGATAGCGGAGGCGCAGCAGGCGGCAGCGGCGCGACGAGCGGCGGCGTCGACAGCGGCGGTGCAGCGGACAGCGGCGGCGCAGCAGGCGGCGGCGGCAGCGGCGTGACGAGCGGCGGCGCGGTCAGTGGCGGCGCGGAAGGCGACGGCGCAGCGGATGGCGGAGGCGCGGCAGGCGGAGGCGCAACAGGCGGCGGTGCGGCCAACGGCGACGGCGCAGCAGGCGGCGGAGGTGCAGCGAGCGGCGGAAGCGGCGCGACGGGCGGCGGCAGCGGCGCAGCGTGTGACGGAGGCGCGGCGGAGGCTAGCGTCGGTACTGGCGGCGGCGCCAGCGGAGGCAGCGTCGGCGGATGCGGCGGCGCGACGGGCGGCGGCAGCGGCGCAGCGGAAGGGGCCGACGACAGCGGCGGCGGCGCCAGCGGAGGCAGCGTCGGCGGATGCAGCGGCGCGACGGGCGGCGGCGGCAGCGGCGCAGCGGATGGAGCCGCCGAAAGCGGCGGCGGCGCCGGCGGAGGCAACGTCGGTGGGCGCGGCGGCGCGGCCGGCGGCGGCGGCAGCGGCGCAGCGGATGGAGCCGCCGAAAGCGACGTAGCGGAAGGGGCCGCGGACAGCGGCGGCGGCGCCGGCGGAGGCAACGTCGGTGGGCGCGGTGGCGCGACGGGCGGCGGCAGCGGCGCAGCGGATGGAGCCGCCGAAAGCGACGCAGCGGAAGGGGCCGCGGACAGCGGCGGCGCCGGCGGAGGCAGCGGCGCGACGTGCGGCGGCGGCAGCGGCGCAGCGGATGGAGCCGCCGAAAGCGGCGGCGGCGCCGGCGGAGGCAACGTCGGTGGGCGCGGCGGCGCGGCCGGCGGCGGCGGCAGCGGCGCAGCGGAAGGGGCCGCGGACAGCGGCGGCGGCGCCGGCGGAGGCAACGTCGGTGGGCGCGGCGGCGCGACGGGCGGCGGCAGCGGCGGCGCGACCGACTGCGCCGACGCCGGCGCGGCCAGTCCCTGCGGGGGTGGCGGCGCCGCAGGTGACGGCGCGGGTGCTTGCGCGGCGGATGGAGGCGCCGGCTGCGGGCGTGGGGGCGCGAACGACGGCGGGTGCGGCGCCGGCGGCGGCTGCGGGCGCGGGGGCGCGAACGGCGGCGGCTGCGGCGCCGACGGAGGCCCGATCGGCGGTGCCGGCGGCGGCCCGAAGGACGGCGGCTGGGGCGGTGCCGGCGGCGGCCCGAAGGACGGCGGCTGGGGCGGTGCCGGCGGCGGCCCGAAGGACGGCGGCTGCGGCGGCGTCGACGCGGGCGCGGCGATCCCTGGTGCGGGCGGTGAATGCGCATCCGCGACGAGGCGCGGTGGCGCACCGAGGGTCGCTGCCGGAAGCGGGGAGGACGTTGGCGAAGGCAGCGGCACCGCAGGCGGCGGTTCGCTCGTGGGGGGCGCCGCGGCGGGGCGCGGGGGGCCCATCGTGGCGTCGGCCCGGCCGCGATCCGGCAACGAAGCCAGGGTGGACGGCGGCTCCGGGAGTCCCGGCGCCGGGGAAATGCGGGGCGGGGCCGATGACGGCCTGGGCGAAGCTGCCCGGGGCACGGCCGGCGGCGGCAACGGGGCGGGTGGCTGAGCGCTCTGCGTCCTGGTTTGTGCCGGGAGCGAGTGCGGGTCCGGGCTGCTCTGCGGCCTGAACGACGGAGACCCTGGCGGTGGAGGCGGCGGCGGGACAGCGCTCGCCGCCGGAGGGGCGGCCAGCGGAGGCGCCGGTGGTGGTTGGCTCCGATAAAGCGCGCCGGTCTGGGCGTTGGGCGCCGGTGGGGGTGTCGAGGGGGCCACCCGCGCAGGCGGCTGTGTGTGCGGCGGGTCGAGCCGTTGTTGCGGGTACGTGGCGGCCGGCGGCTGCGGATACGGCGCAGCCGGCGGTTGCGGATACGGCGCAGCCGGCGGCTGCGGATACGGCGCAGCGGTCGGCTGCGGATACGGCGCAGCCGGCGGCGGCGGATACGGCGCAGCCGGCGGCTGCGAGCGCGACGTCGCCGGCGCGAAGGCGGGCGGCTGCTGCGCGGGCGGCGCAGGCGGCGGGAGCGCGCCGCCAGGAGCCTGCTGCGCCGGCCGCTGCGTCATCGGCGGCGGGGGAGGCGGCGGTTGCGGTGGCTGCGGCGCGCTGCCCTGCGAAAACCCGGCAGGCGCGGGAGAAAACGGCGCGATCGGCCGGCCCGCTGCGGCCGGCCCCTCCGCTGCGCCCGGGGGGAGCCTCGGCGACGGCACCTCCAGGCGCTCCGCCTCGGCGGCCAGCTCCGGCTCCGAGAGCGGCTCGAACAGGTCGATCTCGATCGAGGGCATCGAGGCGCGCAGCTCTGCAGCGAGCGAGATGCGGCGGCGCCAGGTCTGCTCGTCGGACGGCGGCGCTTCGTCCTCGTCGTCGGCGGGCGGGGGCGGCGCGTCGTCCTCGCCGGCGATCGTCTCCAGGAGATCGGGATCGCTCGGCTGCCCGACCTCCGAGGCCATCACCTCCTCGAGCGCCGTCGCGCACAGCCCGAGCTCCGAGGCGCGGAACGGCTGCCCGGCCGCCCCCGCCGCCTCGGCCGCGCGTCGCAGCCACACGATGGCGTCGCGCCGCTCGCCGCGCGCCCACAGCGCGCTGGCCGTGGAGATCCCCCACACGACATCTTCATCGTCATTCGGGTGCGGTTCGGGGAGGGCGACCACGCGGTTCGCCATGAGCAACACCACCTATCACAGGCCCCACTGCGGCCGTTTACCCATGATACCGAGCGAGCCGACGTCCCGGTTCGAGCGTCGCGCGAGCCCCGCGGCGCGGAAAGCCGCGCCACCAAGAAGCTTAGCCGCGCTCGATACGGCACGTACAAATTACGATACTGATGTCGCTTTCGGCCGCCTCGTCGCCGCGCGGGGCCGGCGCGACGCCCCCATGGAAGGAGGCGAGCGCCGCGCGCTCGCCTCCTTCCATGGGGGCGCGCGGCCAGCTCGCCGGCCGCCGCCTCGGGCCGGCGCTGGGGGTGCATCGCCGCGCATGGCAGCGTCGCGCGTCGCCCGCGCAGCGCCGCTCGCTAGGTGGACCGCCGCCCGCCCACGCGCCGCGGCGGGCAGCTCAGGACCGCCGCGCGACGGCGCATTTCGTCGACGCCGTCCCGCGAAGCCGCCTCTCCGGGCATGCGTCTCGCAAGCCAACCGATGAGCGTCAGCCCCGCTGCGCGGGCGTCTGCGGGCATCGTCCCTTCTTTCAGGAGGCTCGCGATCTGAGCGATCAGACGCGTGCGCGTTTCCTCAGGCGCCATCCTGCGTGCTCCATGAAGCATTCGAACGGGAAAGTCAAAAGAACCACGATGCTAGCGCGCGACCTCGGCGGCGGAAAGGTCGGCGCTGTGCTCTCCTCCACATCCGATCGGGGGCGCGCGTCCCGGTCGACGGCGTGCCAACACGCGTTGCGAAGCGGCGTCAACGCAAATGTGCGCGCGGGTCAGATCGGCGCGATGAGCACCTCGCGATCCTTGGCGCCGTTCGCGGGCCCGACGAGCCCGCGCTTCTCCATGGCCTCGACCAGCTTGGCCGCGCGGTTGTAGCCGACGCCGAGCTTGCGCTGCAGCCACGAGGTCGAGCAGCGCCGGGTGTCGGCCACGATCCTCACGGCGGCGTCGTACATGGGATCGGCCTCGGCGTCGGAGGTGTCGGGCTCCTCGCCCTCGTCGTCCCGGGGCCGGAGGATCGCCTCGTCGTAGACCGGCTCGCCCTGGAGCCGGAGGAAGTCGGTGATCTTCTGGACCTCCTCCTCCGAGCAGAACGGGCACTGGACGCGCCGCGTCTCGTTCGAGCCGTTCATCTTGATCAGCATGTCGCCGCGGCCGAGCAGGTGCTCGGCGCCCTGCTCGTCGAGGATCGTGCGGCTGTCCACCTTCTGCGCGACGCGGAAGGCGATGCGCGTGGGGAAGTTCGCCTTGATCATGCCGGTGATCACGTCGACGCTCGGCCGCTGCGTCGCGAGGATGACGTGCATGCCGGCGGCGCGCGCCTTCTGCGCCAGCCGCGCCACGCTCGCCTCCACGTCCTTGCCCTGCTGCATCATCAGGTCGGCGAACTCGTCGACCACGATCACGATGAACGGGATCTTCTCCGGCAGCGCCGCGTCGGAGCCGTCCTTCGCCGCGTCGACCTCCACCTCGAGCCCGTCCGCGCCGATCGCGCTCACCTTGGGCGGCGGCTTCGGCGGGCGCGCCTCGCCGCGGTGCACGCGCTCGACCCACGCGTTGTACGTCGTGATGTTCTTCGTCCCCGCGTTCGCGAAGAGCTGGTAGCGCCGCTCCATCTCGTCGACGGCCCACTTGAGCGCGTTCGCCGCCTGCTTCATGTCCGTCACGACCGGCAGGAGCAGGTGCGGGATGCGGTCGAAGGGCGCGAGCTCGACGACCTTGGGATCGATCATCAGGAGCCGGAGCTCGTCCGGAGTCTTGCGGAAGAGCAGGCTCACGAGCATCACGTTGAGCCCGACGCTCTTGCCGGCGCCGGTCGCGCCCGCGACGATGACGTGCGGCATCGACGCGAGGTCGGCGAAGTACGGCGTCCCGATGATGTCGCGGCCGAGCACGCACGGCAGCGGCGCCTTCATCTCGACGAAGCGGCGATCCTCGACGAGCTCGCGCAGGTTGACGGGCAAGCGGTGCTCGTTCGGGATCTCGAAGCCGATCCGGTTCTTCCCGGGGATGGGGGCGACGATGCGGACCTTGCGCGACAGGCCGAGCGCGAGGTCGTCCGCGAGGCCCGCCACCTTCGAGACCTTGGTGCCGGCGGCGGGCGAGACCTCGAACGTCGTGACCGTGGGCCCGGGGTGGATCTCCTCGACCTTGCCGCTGACGCCGTAGTCGGCGAGCGTCTTCTCGAGGAGCTGCGCCGTGGCCTTGAGCTGATCCGCGTCGAGCTGGAGGCGTCCGCCCGCGGGCACGTCGAGCATGTCGGTCGACGGCAGGCGGAAGCCCTCGCCGGTGGCCGGCACGACCTTGACCACCGCAGGCTTCTCGCTGACGAGCGCGCGGCTCGTGTCGACGATCGTCGGCGCGCGCGGCGCGGCGCCCTGAGGCCGCTCCGGGCCGCCGGCGGGAGGAGGCTCGCGGTGGGCCGCCCGGGCATCCGGCTCGCGCGGCTCGCGGACGGGCAGGTCGCGCGGCTCGCGAGCGGACAGGTCGCGCGGCTCGCGAGCGGACAGGTCGCGCGGCTCGCGAGCGGACAGGTCGCGCGGCTCGCGAGCGGGCAGGTCGCGCGGCTCGCGAGCGGGCAGGTCGCGCGGCTCGCGAGCGGGCAGGCCGCGGTGGGCGTCCGGCTCCCGCGCTGGCAGCTCGCGCACCGGCAGGATGGGCGACGGCGTGGGCACGTCGAGCGCTTCCGGCTCCGCGAACGCGGCCGCGCTGTCGTCGTCGTCCGCCTCGAACGCCACGGGCTCGACCGCGTCGTCCTCGTCGAGCTCCACCTCCCGCTCGACGATCCTCTCGACCAGGTGCGCCTCGCCCGCGAACGGCGACTCGTCGCCGTCCTCCAGGGCAGCGGCGTCGCGCGACCCCGCGAGGGCCGCGGCGCGGCGCCGCGCAGGCCGGCGCGGCTCGGCGGCGCGCTGCGCCCTCTCGCGCGGCTCGGCGGCGCGCTGCGCTCGTTCGCGCGGCTCGGCGCGCTGCGCTCCTTCGCGCTCCGCTTCCTCGGTCAGCTCGACGAACCGCTGCGCGCCCTCGCGCGGCCCGGCGCCGTGCAGCGCCGCCTCGCGCGGCGCATCGCTCTCGGGCGCCTCCTCGTCCGGCTCGGCGCCGTGGACCACCACCTCGTGCGCCTCGCCGCCGTGGATCACCACCTCGTGCGCCTCGCCGCCGCGGGTCATCACCTCGTGCGCCTCGCCGCCGCGGGTCATCACCTCGTGCGCCTCGCCGCCGTGGATCACCACCTCGCGCGGCTCGCCGCCGTGGATCACCACCTCGCGCGGCTCGCCGCCGTGGATCACCACCTCGTGCGCCTCGCCGCCGCGGACCACCGGCTCGCGCGCCTCGCTCCCCTGCGGCGCCGCCTCGCGCGGCTCCTTGGCCTGCGCCTTCCTCCCGCGCCGCGGCTTCGGCGGGGCCGCAGGCTCCTCGGCGGCGGCGCTCAGCGGCGCGCTCTTCCAGAGATCGAGCGCCGGCGCCTCGGCGTGGGCCGGCTCGACGGGCGTGCTCCTCGCGGCGGGGTCGGAGAGCGGCTCGTCCGCGTCGTCGGCCAGCGCGGCGATGATCGCGTCGGGGCTCGAGTTGCGCGCGATGATCGGCGGCGCCTCCTGCGCCGAGGCGCCCTCCCGCCGCTCCAGATCGCGCGCCGCGGCCCACGCCCCGAAGAGCGCGCGCGCCCAGCCGGCGACGCGCGCGGCGATCGCCACGGCGAGCTGCTCGGCCCGGTGCGCCAGCTCGATGAACGAGAACGTCGCCCGGCCCATCAGGATGAGCGCGACGATGGTGAGCCCGATGATGTACGACCCGATGTTCGAGAAGAGCGCGCGCAGCACCTCCCCGAACAGCTCGCCCACGGCCCCGCCGAGCGGCATCGCGCCGAACGCGACCGCCCGCGGGAACGCCACGTGCGCGAGCGCCGCGAGCACGATGACCACCACGAGGTCGCCGCTCAGCCGGAACAGGCTCGCGATCGAGCGCTTCGCCCCGAGCAGCGGCATCGCGAGCAGCGCGAGCTCCAGCGGGACGAACCACGCGATGACCCCGACCGCCTGGACCGACGCCCCCGCGAGCGCCGCGCCCACGGGCCCCACCCAGTCGTCGCCCGAGATCTCCGGGCGCAGCGGATCCGCGCGAAACGACGCGAGCGCGAGGGCGCTGTACAGGGCGGACACCAGGAGGACGAGCGCCGCCGCATCGCGGGCGTAGCTGTGTGCCGGCGGCGCGGCAGGACTCGAGACCCCCGCCGGGCTGGTCCGTGCGGCGCCGCGCGCCCCGGACCGCAGGGGCTCGCCAAGGCCGGCGGCGGGCTGGGCACGGCGAGGAGCGAACAAGGGGACGTTCATGCCTACCTAAACCTACCTTGCTCACATATGCGCACTCTACCCCGGGGGCAAGAAGTCTGGGAGGCCTGAGAAGGAGGGGAAAGCAACGGACGGAAACAGAAAATCGCGGGGCAGCGGAAGTGAACGGGAAACAACGGGAGGAGACGGGCGCTTTCGCGCGCTCCCGTGCACCGTCACGCACGCCTGAGCCCGCCAGGAGCACGGGGACGCGAGCGACCTCCGGGCCTCAGCGGGCGGGAGAGGCATGGGAGGGGGGCATGGCATGGGGCGGGGGCACGGCAAGGGGATGCATCGGAGGGCATCGCCGCGCTGGAGTTCCGGCCGGATTTCGCGCAATCTTTGTCCTGGTTCCCCTCTTCCCGCCCTTGAAATTCTTTCAAACAGAGCGCCGCGGGCGGTACCATCCCGGCCCTCCTGGGACGCGCATGGAAACTGTCGAACGAGCAGGGCGGCGCGCCGGCGCTGCGGGCCTTCTTGTGCTGTGCCTCGCGACCGCTGGCGTGGGGCTCGCGACGAGCGGGTGCCGCGTCAACGAGAACGACATCCACCGGTGGGAGACCACGGCGCACGGGCCCGACAAGCTCAGGGCCGTGTTGTTTCACGACAAGTACGACAACTCGCTCCGCATCGAGGCGGCCACGTCGCTCATCCGCATGAAGCCGCGGCAGGGCCGGCGCGTGGGCATCGGCATCATGGTCGAGACCCTCGCGACCATGGCGCCGGAGGCCCGGCAGTCGATCGTGGCCGCGCTCGTGCCGTCCATCATCGCCGAGCTGAGGAAGCCGCCGCCCGTCGCGCCGCCCGGGCAGCCCCGCCCGGTCGACACCTCGTTCCCCTACAAGGACGCCGCGTACGCGATGCTCACGTCCGATCGGACCGTGATCATCGCGGACGAGGGGCTGAAGGAGGGGCTCAAGGCCGCCCTCATCGACTGGGCGATGGCGGACTTCGAGCACCGGCTCGAGGACCGCTCGCAGGCCTACGGGATGGAGCAGCTCCTGCGCTTCATCGGCTCGCCCGCGGTGGCCGGCCTGCCGAAGCTCATGACGCGCGAGGCGAAGCGGCTCGACCAGATGGCGTCGCTCGTGGCCGAGTACGGCGACCCACAGGCGAAGGAAGCCGCCTCGGCGAACCTCGTCGCCATCGCGAAGTTCGTCACCTCCAGCGAGTGGGTCGACGCCAAGAAGCCCGAGCTCCAGGCGGCGAACGCCGCGTCGAAGATCACGCCCACCGAGAAGCAGTTCGAGGCGCAGCTCGCGCAGTACCAGGAGGAGGAGCTCTTCCGGGTCTTCGGCTCGATGAAGAAGCTCGGCGGCAGGCCGTCGGTCGACTTCCTCCTCGGGTTCGCGGCGGACAAGGACCAGCCCGAGAAGCGCCGCCAGGCCGCCCTCGCCGCGCTCGAGGGCCGGCTCGACCGCAACAACCCGAGCGACATCCAGCGCATCCTCGAGATCGCGACCGCGGACGCGCCCGACGCGGTGCTCGACCAGGCCTTCCGCCGCGTCGGCGAGATGCCGCGCGAGCTCGTCGTCGAGAAGCTCTACGGCCTGTTCAAGACCGACAAGTGGAAGATCCGCCGCGCCGCCGCCGCGACCATCCTGAAGATGTCGACGGTGAAGCACATCGACGAGTTCATGAGCAGGCTCCCCGACAGCAAGGGGTTCGCCATGCCCGAGGCGCTCACGTACGGCGCGTCGTTCGGCGACCTGAAGGAGGGCTCGCCCCTCGAGGCCCTGAAGAAGCACTTCACCGAGGGCCCGGCGCCGGTGCGCACGAGCGCGATCGCCTACTACTTCACCTTCGGCACGGCCGCCGATCTCCCGGCGGTGAAGCCGCTCGAGGGCGACACCACCCGCGCGCCGGTCTGCGACGCCGATCCGGACTGCAAGTGGGCGTGCGAGGTGCAGAAAGAGGGGTCGAACGAGCGCGAGCTCAGGGACGTGAAGACCGTCGGCGAGTTCGTCCAGTACTGCATCGAGCCGGCCATGCAGGAGAGGAAGCCGGAGATCGAGAAGGGCGAGAAGAAGTGACTCGAGCGCCGGCGCAGCACGCGGGAGCCTCGAGCGATCCCGCCGCCAGGCAGGAGCGCGGCGGGGGCGCGCGCTTCGCGGCGGACCGCGCGCGCGCTCCGCGGATCTCGCGCGGCCATGTTTGCGATCGCAGCGCGCCTTCGGCGCGGCCCAGGGCCATCAGGTGCTTGCAGGGAAGAGGCCGGGAGGAGGCTTCCCAGCGCAATTCATCCTCCGTTATCGTTGGGTAGAGATGAGCGCGGATCCGAACAAGAAAAGCGCACGGACGTTCCAGTGTCGCGATGTCCTTTGGGAGACGTTCGAGCAGATGGCGCGCGAGCTCGAGTGCTCCATCGACTACCTCATCAATGAGTCGATGAAGCAGTACGCGCGGCAGCGAAGCTACAGCCCGCGCACGCCCTTTCCTCCGCCCGCGAGGGTCGACGCGGCGCCCGGCTCCGGACACCAGCCGGTCCCGCACGCTCATCAGCCCAGCGCGGTGCCCCCGGCCGCGACGCCCCCGCCGCCCGGGCTGATGACGCCCGGCTCGCCGCCGCCCTTCGGACCGCCGGGCGGGCCGCCGATGGTCGCCCTGCAGCAGCAGCCGACGCCCGCGGGGGCCTACGGCGCGCCGGCCGGCGCGCCCGCCTATGGCGCGCCCTCGCCGCCGTACGGCGTGTCCCCCGTGGGGCCCGTGCCGACGCCGGTGCCGGCGCTCACGCCGCCGCCGCCGGGGCAGGTCCGGCCGGGCGCGCCGCCGCCGCCGCCGCCGCCTCCGGGCAGCAGCAGCGCGGGCGGGAAGCGGCCCAGCCTGCCCGTCCCGCCGCCCATCCCGGGCCGCGTCGGCGGCCCGCCGCCGCCGCCGACCAGCGTGACCCGCCTCGGCGTGCCGCCGCCGCTCCCGTCGCAGGCCACGAACCCCGGCGGGCGCCAGAGCATGCCCGGCGCCGCGGCGAGCCGCTCGGGGCCGCCGCCGCCGCTGAGCAGCGGCGCCGGGTACGCCTCGCCCATCGCGCCGCCGATGGCGCCGCCGCCGATGGC
This sequence comes from Sorangium sp. So ce834, assembly GCF_051521425.1. Lineage (NCBI taxonomy): Bacteria > Pseudomonadati > Myxococcota > Polyangiales > Polyangiaceae > Sorangium > Sorangium sp. So ce834. The sequence continues at coordinate 12,051,356 of NZ_CP150351.1, read as the reverse complement.
GCCGCCGGGGTACGGCGTGCCGCCGCAGGCGGCGTCCAGCGTGCCGGGTCCGCCGCCGATGAACATGGCGATGCCGAACCAGGTCCCCGCGGGCCCGGCGCTCGCCGCGTTCTACGCGGGGCAGCGGTTCGTGGTGAACAAGGACCGGTTCATCATCGGGCGCGGCAAGCAGTCGAGCGATCTGACGATCAAGGACCCGAACGTGTCGCGCCAGCACGCCATGGTCGAGTTCCTGAACGGCCAGTACTACATGGTCGACATGGGCTCGACGAACGGCGTCGAGTACAACGGCCAGCGCATCGCCCGGAAGGCCATCGTCGAGGGCGATCTCTTCCGGATCTGCGATCACGAAGTGCGCTTCTCCTACCGCTGATCGCGGCGGTCCCGCCCCTTCCGCCGGAGTTCGCACGATGACGAAGCGTGGTGGCGCCGCCGCGGGCCCCTCGGAGCTGCCCCGCGGGGCGGCGCTGCGGCGCGCGCGGCGCGGCGCGCTGAGGGCCGGCGCTGCGGCGGTCGCCCTCGGCGCGGCGATCTGGGGCGGCGCGGTCCTCGCGTCGCAGCTGCCGCCGTGGGTCGCGGAGGGCGACGCTCCGCTGCCGGCGTGGGTCAGGAGCGCGCGCGTGCTCAAGCGCGACCAGCCGCTGTTCGAGGCGCCGGGCGACAACCCGCGCCGGCGCGGCTCCGTCGATCGCAACGTGCAGCTGCCCATCTTCGCGGCCCGGCGCGGAGGCGGCTGCCTCGGGCGCTGGCTCGAGGTGGGCGCCGCGGCCTGGGTCTGCGACGACGCCGTCGAGCTCTCCGCCGCGGGTCCGATCAGCCCGCTCGTGCGCACGTGGCGCGAGATGCCCGACGGGCTCCCGTACCGCTACTACTTCGTCGGCCCCGACGGGTCGTTCGGCTATCGCCGGGCCGAGGCGGCCGACATCGACGCGCCGGACGCGCAGCTCGAGCCCGGCTTCGCGGTGGCGATCGTCGAGGAGCGGGCGCTCGGCGGGTCGCGCTACGGCCGCACGAACAGCGGCTTCTGGGTGCCGATGCGCGATCTCGGCCCGGTGCGCGCGTTCGCCTTCCACGGAGAGACCGTCCCTCCGGGCGCCGCGGAGATCGGGATCGCGTGGGTCGTGTCCGAGAGGGCGCCGCTCTTCACGCGCACGGCGGCGGGCTTCGCGCGGACCGACGAGAGCAAGGCGCGGTTCGAGGTCGTCTCCACGCTCGAGGAGGCGCAGGGCGCCTCGGGCAAGCTCGCGCGCATCGCGGACGGCGACGCGGCGGCGTGGATCTCGCTCCGCGATCTCCGGCGCCCGTCGGTGGCGCCGCCGCCGCCCGAGGTCGACGTCGAGGCGGGCGAGCGGTGGATCGACGTCGAGCGTTCGACGCAGACGCTCGTGGCCTACGAGGGGCGTCGACCGGTGTTCGCGACGCTTGTCTCGACCGGCAAGGGCGCGCCCGGGTCGTCGCGCGCGACGCCCGCCGGCACGTTCCGCATCTGGGCCAAGCTGCTCACCTCGGACATGGACAACCTCGAGGACGAGGGCGCCGACCGCTATTACCGGATGGAGGACGTCCCCTACGTGCAGTACTTCTCCAAGGGGGTCGGGCTGCACGGCGCGTTCTGGCATCGCTCGTTCGGCCAGGTGCGGAGCCACGGGTGCGTGAACCTGGCCCCGCTCGACGCGCAGCGGCTGTTCTGGTGGACGTCGCCGCGGCTCCCCGCCGGCTGGACGGCGGTCCTCCCCACGGCGCACGAGCCGGGCACCGTGGTGCGCGTGCGCTAGCGCAGGGCGCGAACCGCGGCGCGCGACGGGTCACGCCAGCCGCGGCGCGCGCGAGCCGTCGCGCAGGGCCGCGGCTGCGATGGGTCTATGCGCAGGCGGAGAGAGAGCGCGCGCGGGCGAGGTCCATCGAAGGGGCGCTCGGCCGGCGCAGCGGGCGGGGGAAAGGAGCAGCGGAGCCGGGCCTGGTGGGCGCGGCCGGCGCTGGCTCAGAGGGCGATCTTGCCCTGGAGGAAGAAGGCGATGACCCAGGAGAGGAGCACGAGCGACTCGATGAGCGCCAGGCCGAGGATCATCGGGGTCTGGATCCGGGCCGCGGCGCCCGGGTTCCGGGAGATACCCTCGAGGGCGGCCGCAGCGGCGCGACCCTGGCCCATGGTGCCGCCGAGGGCAGCGATGCCGATCGCGAATCCGGCAGCGACGGCGAGCCACGAGTTCGCGTCGTACTTGTTCGACGCCGCGCCATCCTGCGCCAGCGCCATAGCGGGAACCAGTACCAGCGCAGTGCCGACAACGGCGGACAGCGACAGCTTGCTCTTCAGCGACATCCGAATCTGCTCCTTTCAAGCCACACAGCCCGCGGGGCTGCATGCGTACATCTGCGTGGGTCGGGGGCCGCGCGGGCGGCACCCCCTCGAGAACCGGGGATCGCTCCCGGGACCTCTTCGACTGCTCGGTAGGGGACGCGCTCGTGCAGTCCACCCACCGCTCTGGGGCAACCCATCGACAGCGGGGCCCCTCTAATCCGATTTTCGAGGGCTGGCTAGCCTTCTCTTCACCTCCAGCGCCGTTCTCCTCGGCGCCGGGTGATGCCTGACCGAGCGGTCAGGCGAAGCGATCAGTGATGGTGGTCCGCCTTCTCCGTCGCGAGCCCGATGTAGATGCAGCTCAGCAGGCAGAACACCAGCGTCTGCACGACGATGACGATGATCGCCAGGAACATCAGCGGCACCGGGACGAACAGCGCGACCAGCCCGAGGAAGATGCTCGCCACGAGGTGGTCGACCCCGATGTTGAGCATGAGCCGGATCGAGAGCGTGACCGGACGGACGCAGGTGGAGATGACCTCGATGGGGAAGATGAGCGGCGCCAGGTACCACTTCGGCCCGGCGAGGTGGGCGATGTAGCCCCAGCCGTTCTCCTTCAGCCCGTAGTAGTTGAAAAGGACGAACACCACGACCGCGCACCCGATCGTGACGTTCAGGTTCGAGGTCGGCGGGTTCACGCCCGGGATGAGCGCCGACGCGTTCGAGAAGAAGATGAACGCCGCCGAGCCCCCGACGAGCGGGAAGTACCGCTTCGCGTTCTCGGGCCCCATCACGTCCCGAGCCATGCCGTAGAAGTAGCCGAAGAACGCCTCGAAGAACGTGCGCAGCGTGAGCTTGTCCTCCGGGACCACGGACTCGTTCAGGCGCCGGTACTGCCCGCGCACCTCGCTCGCGAGCAGCACGAACAGCACCATGATGAGGAGGCTCATGAAGATCGGCTCGGTCCCGCGGTAGTCGACCGTGTGGTGACCGATGAACGTCTTGCCGATGTTGCGAGCGTTCTCCCGGAGTCCGGGGAGCTGCGCCAGGAGGTACGTGAGGAACCCTGTATGCTCAGGCATGGCTTTCGTCGTCGATGCGCCGCGCCGACGGCCGCGCGGCTGTGCCGGTACGGCCGCGCGCGCCGGCGCGCCTTGGGGGAGTTCGCCCTCGGTCGAGGGGCCTCGCCTCTACCACAACTCCTTTACGGTGGGCACCCTGGAGCGCGCCGACGCGGTGCCGCGTCGCGCGGGGCGCTCGCGGCGGCGCCGGCCGGCGCGGGAGCTCAGCCGCGAGCGCCAGGGGGGGCTCCGTCGTCCGGCGGCTTCGGCCCGAACAGCGTCCCCAGGCTGATGCCGACCACGAGCGAGGCGTAGCCGACCATCAGGGCGACCCCCGAGACGAGCTCGGTCTTCAGGACGAGCCAGACGCCACCCATCAGGCCGAGGAGCTTGATGATCGCGATCAGCGTCCACGACACGGTGTGGCCCCTGCGCGAGAGGAACGCGTCGACGATGCGCGCGAAGACGTACAGGTTCGCGGTGGCGATGGCGCCCCCGATGCCGACGCCGAGCGCCGCGCGCGCGCCGTACGCGAGCAGCGCGGCCACGGACAGGACCGCGGCGGTGCCGGCGACCCAGCGGAGCACGGCCCGCATGGTCGCGTCGCCGACGCCGGGCTCTCCGTCCGCGTCGGGCTCCTCGTGCGGCGGGCCGCCGCCGCGCGTCCCGGGGCTTCGCTCAGCGCTCATCGTGCTCCTTCGCGGGCTGCCGCTCGTCGGGGTAGGGGACGACGTCGCTCGAGTCCGCCCGGCGATCGCCGTTCGCGGCGCGCTCGTCCGCGCGCGCCTTGCGGTCGTCGAACATCGGCGCGGGGTTCCCCTGCTCGCGCTCCTCGCGCGCGGCCGCCGCCTGCATCTCCCTCCACGCCCGGTGGACCGCCTTGCCGGCGGCGCCGAGGCCGAAGAAGAACCAGAGCACCGCGAGGTACGGCTCGGTCCCGAGCTTCGCGTCGAGCCAGCGGCCGATGAACAGGCCGACCAGGATGCAGAGCACCACCTCGAGACCGACGGTCCCGTAGCTTCCGACGGCCTTCCAGTCCTGCTTCATCAGGGGATCCGATCACCAGGCAGTACTTGGGTGCCTTGGGTCGCGATTACAAGCGGTCCCGGACGGGGTCAACGCCGTCGGGGCGTCCCGACGGCGTCGCGCCGGCCTACCGCCGCGCGATCAGCGCCTCCAGCGCGGAGCGCATCGCCTGCGCCGCCTCGCCGCGGTGGCTCACGCGGTTCTTCTCGGCCTCGCCGAGCTCGGCCATCGTCCGTCCGTACGCTTCCACGACGAACAGCGGGTCGTAGCCGAAGCCGCCCGAGCCCGTGGGCTGCCTGGCGATCCACCCCTCGCAGCGCCCTTCGGTGACGACGGGTTGCTCCGCGGACCGCGGATCGAGCAGGACCATCACGCAGCGGAAGCGCGCTCGACGCTGGCCGTCCGGCACGTCCGCGAGCGCCGCGAGCAGCGCCGCGTTGTTCTCCGCGTCGGTCGCGTGCTCGCCGGCGAAGCGGGCGGACCGCACGCCCGGCCGGCCGCCGAGCGCGTCCACCTCGAGCCCCGAGTCCTCGGCGAGCGTCACCAGGCTCGACCGGAGCGCCCCGGCGCGCACCTTGAGGAGCGCGTTCTCCAGGAACGTCGCGCCGTCCTCGACCACCGGCGGCGCGTCCGGCAGCACCTCGGCCAGCGAGCGCACCTCGATCGGGAGATCGGCGAGCAGCGATCGCAGCTCCGCGAGCTTGCCCCGGTTCGAGGTCGCGGCGAGCAGGCAGAGCGGCTCCCGGCTCACGCGACCCTCCAGTGATCGGTCTGGAACAGCGCCGCGAGGTCGACGCCGGCGTCGCTCAGCGCGCGGTGCTGCGCGCTCGCGAGCGACGCAACGCCCGCGAGCGCGAGGTCGATCATGCGGTCGAGCTCCGTCCGGGGGATGGCCTCGTCCTCGGCGGTCGCCTGGACCTCGACGATCGCGCCGACCGCGGTCGCCACGACGTTCATGTCGACGCGCGCCGCGCTGTCCTCCGTGTAGACGAGGTCCAGGGCGAGCCCGCCCGGGAGGTGGCCCACGCTGATCGCCGCCACCTGATCGCGGAGCGCCGGCCCCTTGAGCGACCCGGCCGCGCGCATCCGGTCGAGCGCCAGCGCGAGCGCCACGAACCCGGCGGTGATCGACGCGGTCCGCGTGCCCCCGTCCGCCTCGAGGATGTCGCAGTCGATCGCGATCGTCTGCTCGCCGAGCTGCTTCATGTCGATCGCCGCGCGGAGCGCGCGCCCGATGAGCCGCTGGATCTCCTGCGTGCGCCCGCTCGGGGCCTTGCCCCGCCCGTCGCGCGGCTCCCTCCGGGTCGGGCTCGAGCGCGGGTGCATCTGGTACTCGGCCGTGAGCCAGCCCGCCCCCTTGCCGATCATCCACGCGGGCACGGTGGGCTCGACCGACGCCGTGCAGAGCACGACCGTCCTCCCGGCGCGGTAGAGGACGGACCCCTCCGCGTTGCGGTGGAACCCGAGGATCATCTCCACCGGGCGGTGGACGTCGAGGGCGCGGCCGTCAGGGCGATTCACGAGGGCCGCCTTAGCACAACTCGGGCGACGCACGGGCGCCTCGCGGCGGGCGAGGCGCCCTGCGGTCCTACGGTCCTGCGCGCTACATCCCGAACCAGGGGCCCGGGTCGATCACCTCGGCGCCGCGCCGGAGCTCGAAGTAGAGCTTCGCGCCGTCCGGCCCGCTCCCGACCGTGCCCACCCGCGCCCCGCCTGCGACCTGATCGCCGGCGCGCACGTCGGCGGCGCCGAGGTTCGCGTACACCGAGTAGTGCCGCTCGCCGTGATCGACGATCACGGTGAGCCCGTAATCCGCGTAGGTGTCGGCGAAGGCGACCCGCCCCGCGGCCACGCTGCGGACCGGCGCGCCGGAGAGCGCGGTGAGCTCGACGCCGGGCCCGCCGGCGCCGCGGCGCGACACCTTGCGCACCTCGGCGCGGCCGGCGATGGGGAAGGGGAGCCGCCCGAGGAGCGAGCGGAAGCCGGCGCGCCGATCGAGCTCGGCGGGGCCGGTGTCGGCGCCGTAGATCGCGAGGTAGTCGGGGCGCACGCTCGTCTCGAACGCGCGCGAGAACGCGGCGCGGCGCTCCTCCTCCTGGGCCAGCGCGACCCGCGCGCGGTTCATCGCCTCGCGGTGCACCTCGAGCGGCGCGCGCTCCGCGCCGAGGTGCGTGAGCCGATCCGCGAGCTCGGCGCTGCGCCGGGTCAGCTCGGCCTCGCGGGCGAGATCGCGCTCGAGCGCGAGCCGGGTGCGCTCCACGCGGGCGGCGTGGTCGACCAGCGCGTCGAACCCGCCGCCCACCGGGAGGAAGCCGGCGCGGACGTGGCGGTAGTACGCACGGCCGCGCGCGACCATCCGGCGGCGGGTGAGCTCGAGCGCGGGGCCGATGGAGTCGAGCTCCGCGCGCAGCGCCTTCTCCTCGGCGTCGAGCTTCGCGAGCAGCCGATCGAGATCGTTCTCCGCCAGCGCGGAGCTCGGGCGCGCCGCCGGCGCCGCCTGGGACGCCCGGGGCGACGACGGGGCGTCGGCCGCCGGGACCGCGGCGCCGCTGGTCGCCGCGCCGGTCAAGAGCGCCAGCGCGATCGGCGCGAGCCGGGCGCGGCGCCTCACACCGCCACCATCTTGCGCAGCGTGAGCAGCGCGGTGGCGGCGCCGAGGGCGGCGCCGAGGGCGACCATGCCGAGCACGACCTCCCAGGGCAGGAACGACGGCGAGACGCCGAGCAGGTTGGCGAGCTCGTGATCGAAGCGGCCCCGCACCATCAGGAACAGCGCGCCGAGCATGAGGAGCGCGCCGGCCGCGCCGGCCGCGCCCTGCGTCGCGCCCTCGACGATGAACGGCCGGCGCACGAAGCCGTCGGTCGCGCCGACCAGCTTCAGCACCTCCACCTCGATCTTCCGGCGGTGCAAGAGGAGGCGCATCGTCGAGCCGATGACGCTGACGACGGCGCAGAGGACGATCGCCGCGAGGCAGGTGCTCGCGGCCACGCCGCCGCCGAGGAGCGACGAGAGCCGCTCCGTCCAGCGCTGGTAGGTCTCCACCGTGTCCACGGCCGGCAGGGCGCGCAGCTTCACGGTCATCGACGCGAGCGCCTCGTCGGAGATCTCCTCGGTGAAGCCGACCTCGAGGGACGCGGGGAACGCGCTCGGCGGCAGCGCGGCGAGCGCCTTGTCGCCGTCGTCGTGCACCACCTCGCGGCGCGCCTCGGCGCTCGTCACCAGGCGGACCTTCTTGACCCCCTCCGTGCCCTCGAGCGCGCGGGTGAGCTCCGCGGTCTCCGCGTCGGTCGCGCTGTCGCGCAGGTAGATCGTGGCGCGGCCCGCGCGCGACCAGCGATCGCGCACGGCCATGAGGTTCGTGACCACGAGGAGGGCCGACGCGAGGCAGACGAACGCGACCGCGAGCGAGAAGATCGACAGCGCCTGCAGGCGCCAGTCGCTCCTCCCGGCCCGCCAGGTGCGAAGCCATCTCCGCCGATCGTCACGCTCGCTCGTCTGCATCCCGTTCCCTCTTCCATCCCCGGAGCCTGAGCCGGAGCCCTCGGCGCTACGCCGCGCCGCGCACGCCGCTGTCCATCTCGTCCTCGCCGCCGTCGCCGTCGTCGCCGACGAGCTCGCCGCCGGAGCCGAGGCCTTGCGGCACGTCCGTCGCCTTGCCGTCGTCGAGCACCACCACGCGCCGCGGGCGCACGTCGAGCAGCGTCCGATCGTGCGTCGCGAACAGGACCGTCGTGCCGGTCTCGTGGATGTCCTCGAACAGCCCGAGCAGATCGATGGCGAGCTGCGGGTCGAGGTTGCCCGTCGGCTCGTCTGCCAGGATCAGCGTCGGCTCCCCGACGATCGCGCGCGCGATCGAGACGCGCTGCTGCTCGCCGCCGCTCAGCACCTGCGCCCGGTCGCCGCCGCGCCCCGACAGGCCGACGCGCTCGAGCGCCTCGCCGACCCGGGTCCGGAGCAGGCGCGACGGCAGGCCGAGGACCTCGAGCGTGATCGCGACGTTGTCGAACACCGTCCAGCTCGGGACCAGCTTGAAATCCTGGAACACGAAGCCGATGTTGCGCCGGAGCGCGGGGATCGACGCGTCGGTCAGGCGCGCGATGTCCCGGCCGAGGAACAGGATCCGGCCGTCGTCGACGCGCTCGGTGCGGTGCACGAGCCGGAGGAGCGTGCTCTTGCCCGAGCCGCTCGGGCCGGTGATGAACACGAACTCGCCCCGCTCGATCGCGAGCGACATCCCCCGGAGCACCGGCTGATCCGCGCGGTACGACTTATATACGTCCTCGAAGACGAGGATCGGTCGGCGCGCGGCGGACGCGTCGTAGCGGTGGCCGGGCCGGAGCGCCGGACGAAATGAGCCTTGCGGAGGGGGCGCCGCCATCGGACCCTTCACCTATCAGCCTGCTCGGACACGGAAAACTTTTCGGCCGACGCCCGGGCGAGCGCCCCCTCCGGGTCGCCTTTTTCGGCCTCCCGCTGGCCGCGCTGCTGCTCCACGGCGACGGCCACGACATCGCGCTCGCCGCGATCAGCCGCGCGGACGCGGTGGGGCTCCGCCGCGCCCGCCGCCTCTTCGGCGAGCGCCTCCTCCTGCGCCCCGCCGTCGAGCGGCCCGAGCTCAGGTCGCGCGTCGAGGCGCTCGCGCCCGACCTCCTGGTCAGCTGGTTCTGGACCACGCGCCTGCCGATGTCGCTCGTGCGGGCGGCGCGGCTCGGCGGGATCGGCGTGCACCCCTCGCTGCTCCCGCGCCATCGCGGGCCGGATCCCACCTACTGGGCGATCGCCTCGGGCGACGCCGAGAGCGGCGTCACGGCGCACCGGATCGAGGCGGAGTACGACACCGGCGACATCCTCGACCAGGAGCGGCTCCCGATCGACCCGGCGTGGACCGCGTGGCAGCTCGCCCGCGCGCTGGACCGGCCGAGCCTGCGCGTGCTGCGACGCACGGTCGCCCGGTTCGCGGCCGGCGAGGCGGTGGCGGGCGTCGCCCAGGATCCGGCGCTCGCGACGCAGGCGCCCGCGCCGGACGACGAGGCGTGCGCGATCTGCTGGTCGTGGCCGACGGAGCGCGTGCTCCGGCACATCCGCGCCCTCGCGCCGGCGCCGGGGGCGTGGACCGAGATCGAGGGCGCCTGCGTCATCGTCCTGCGGGCCGCGCCGGCGCCGATCTTCCCGGGGGCGCTCGCGCCGGGCGAGGCGGTGGCGCAGGGCGGGGTGGTCCTCGTGAGGACCGGCGACACGGCCGTCGCGCTGCTGGAGGGGGAGATCGACGGCGAGCCGGCATCGGCGGGCGAGCTCGCGGCGCTCGTGGCGTCGGGCGCACCGAGCGGGTGACGGCCGGCCCGGGCGCGCTCTTCGGCCGGCCGCGGCGCCGGCGGGGTCGCCTGGCCGGCGCGCGGGCCATCGAATCCTGAGCCTACGCGCGCGCGACCGCGTAGGATGCGCCCTTCGGAGGATTCATGTCGGAACCCGCGCAGCTTGCGAAAAGCGCCCGCGAACTGCTCGCAGCGGCGCTCAATGCGCTCCAGTCGAACGGCGTGTCGCCGGAGGTCGAGGCGCTCGCCGAGCCGATCGCGCAGGCGATGGGCATCATGCACCGCATCGAGCGCTCCGGGGGACAGACCCTCGATGGCAGCGAGATCGCGCTCGGCCACGTGCGCGACGTCTTGAACCGCCTGCAGAGGATCACGGTGGCCGATCCGGTGATCGACGTCTTGATGGAGCACGTCGCCTCCTCGCTGAGCAAGGTGCACGCGCTGAGCAGGGCACAGGCCGCGGCAACCGCGCAGCCGGCGGCGCCCGCGGCGGCGGCGCCTGCGCCCGTCGCGGCGGCGCCTGCGCCCGTCGCGGTTGCGCCTGCGCCCGTCGCGGTTGCGCCTGCGCCCGTCGCGGTTGCGCCTTCGCCCGTCGCGGTTGCGCCTGCGCCCGTCGCGGTTGCGCCTGCGCCCGTCGCGGTTGCGCCTGCGCCCGTCCCGGTCCCGGCAGCTGCGCCTGCACCCGTCGCAGCGGCCCGTGCGCCCGTCCCGGTCGCTGCGCCGCCGCCGGTCGCGGTGGCCGCCCCTGCGCCCGTCGCGGCGGCCGCTTCTCCGCACCTCCAGCAGACGCTGCCCTCGCCGCAGCCGTCGCGGCATGCGCCGGCCCCGCACGCGTACCCCGCCGCGCCTCAGCCGGCTGCGGACGCGCGCCGAGCGCCGCCGCCCCAGGCCGCACAGCCGTCGGCCGACAACCGCGCGCCCGCCGCCGTCGTCGACGTCGAGCTAGGCGCTCTGACCCCGTCGAACTTTTACAAGGGGCTCGCTGGCAACGACGTCATCGAGCACGGGGGCATCTTCGTCGCGACCTACAAGATCCCGCCGATCGGCGCCGTCGTGACCTTGCGTGTCCGCCTGCCGGGCGACTACGAGTTCACCGCGCTGGCCGCGGTCCGGTGGACGCGCGAGGCCGGCGGCTCGAAGGACTCGGCCGAGCCGGGCTTCGGCGCCCGGATCACGCAGATCTCGGCGGAGGGCCGCCAGCTCGTTTCCCGGTTCACGCGCAACAGGGAGCCGCTCTTCTACGACGACCTCTGACGCCGCCACGCCGCCTCGATCCTGGTGAACCGTTTCTTCTCGCGCTCCGGCTCGCGGGCGAGCCGGCCGCTCCACCGCGCCGCCTCCGTCCTCTCCGCCGTCGCCCTCGCGGCGCTGCTGCTCCTCGCGCCGCGGCCCGCCCGGGCGACCGGCGACCCTGATATCGCGTTCTGGACCTACGAGACCGACCACTTCCGGGTGCACCACCCGCAGGGCCTCGAGCCCATCGCGGCGCGCATCGCCTCGCTCGCCGAGACGATCTACGGGCGCGTCGAGGGCGCGCTCGGCTACGCCCCGCGGGGCCGCACCGAGATCGTGATCACCGACGACTCGGAGATCGCGAACGGATCGGCCGGCACGCTCCCGTACAACGCGATCCACCTCCTCGCGTCGGGGCCCGAGGACATGTCGACGCTCGGCGACTACGACGACTGGTACCTCGACCTGCTCACGCACGAGTTCACGCACATCGCGCACATCGACAACACCTCGGGCATCCCCGCGATCCTGAACGCGATCGTGGGCAAGTCGTTCTCGCCGAACCAGGTGCAGCCGCGGTGGATCATCGAGGGGCTCGCCGTCGTGAGCGAGAGCAACCACACGAGCGGCGGCCGGATGCGCTCGACCATGTTCGACATGTACCTGCGCGCCGACGTGCTCGAGGACAACATCGCGGGGCTCGATCAGATCTCGAGCTCCCCGTTCCGCTGGCCGCAGGGCACCCTCTGGTACCTCTACGGATCGAGGTTCTTAGGCTGGATCCTCGACGTCTACGGGCCGAACACGATGCGCGCCGTCTCCGCCGACTACGGCGCGTCGCTCGTCCCGTGGGGGATCAACCGCGCCATCCGCCGCGTCACCGGCAAGACCTACGTCGAGCTGTACGAGGGCTGGAAGGACCACCTCCGCCGGCTCTACCGGGAGCAGGTGGCGGCCGTCGAGGCGCGCGGCCTCCGCGAAGGCGCGCGGCTCACGCACCACGGCCGCACCGTTTATTACCCGCGGTTCGTTCCGCCCGTCGGGCGTCGGACGTCCGCGGACGAGATCGTCTACTTCCGCGACGACGGCCGCGAGCGCCCCGGCATCTACCGCCTCTCGCTCGCCGCGCCCGCGCCCGGGACCGAGCGCAAGGAAGCGCTGGTCGCGCGCACCAACACGGCCTCGCGACCGGCGTTCACGCCGGCCGGCGACATGATCTTCGCGGCGCGCATGCCGTGGCGCAATCAGTACTACCGGGACGACCTGGTCTTCCTCCCGCGCGGCGAGGAGGCGCCCGACGGCGACGAGCCCTCGCGCCGCCCGCTGACGCGCGGCCTCCGATCCTCGGCCCCGGACGTGAGCCCGACCGGCGATCTCGTCGCCTTCTCGCTCAACAGCAAGGGCACCCGCTACCTCGAGATCGCGCGGCTCTCGCGGGACGGCGCCCTCTCGGAGCGGCGCGATCTCGTGCCGAGCGCCCGCTTCGAGCAGGCCTACTCCCCGTCGTTCTCTCCCGACGGCAAGCGCCTCGCCTACAGCGCCTGGACCGCCGGCGGCTACCGCGACATCCGCGTGGTCGACGTCGCCACCGGCAGCTTCCGTGAGGTGACGCGCGATCGCGCGACCGACATGAGCCCCGTCTGGTCGCCCGACGGCGAGACGCTCTATTTCACCTCGGACCGCACCGGCATCCACAACGTCTACGCGTACGCGCTCTCGACCGGCACACTGCGGCAGGTCACCAACGTGAGACTCGGGGCCTTCCATCCGGCGATCAGCCCCGACGGCAAGACGCTTGTCTATGTCGGATATACGTCCCGCGGCCACGACCTCTTCGTCATGCCGCTCGATCCGGCGCGCTTCCTCCCGGCGCCGCCGCCCCCGACCGATCGCCCCGATCCCCCGACCGCGCCCGCGGCGGTGCGGCTCGAGCGCTCCCCGTACAACCCGCTTCCGACGCTCGCGCCGCGCGCGATCACGCTCGACTACGCGCCCGGGAGCTACGGGTCGAACGCGCTGACGGTGAGCGTGACCGGCTCGGACATCGTCGGTCGTCACTCGGTCTTCGGCGAGCTCACCGTGCAGCCGGACGCGCCGGCCCCGACCGTCCTCGTCGGGTACACCTACGGGCGGCTGCCCATCGACCTCGGCGTCCGCGCGTACTACGCCATGACGCCGCGCAGCGGCTACCGCATCAACGGCCGCTACGTCGCCTACGACGAGCGATCGATCGGCGTCGTCTCGGGCGTCAGCTACCCGATCCGCGGCGAGTTCTCACGGCAGAACCTGAGCGCGTCGTTCAGCAGCGTCGCCTTCAAGGGGCAGCTCCCCATCGGCAGCAAGCTCGACCCGTACGCGCCGCGGACCATCCTCCCGCCGCAGGGCACGCTGAACCTCGCGCACGTCGGCTATGCGTTCTCGAACGCCGAGGGCTCGATCGAGGCGTCCGGCGCGCCGCGCGGGATCTCGCTCAACGCGGGCCTCGATTACGCCGGCCCGGAGACGGGCAGCAGCTATACGACCTACGCGTTCTCGACCTCGCTCAGCGCCTACGTCGCGATGCCCTGGCCTGGCGACCACACCCTCGCCTTCCGCGTCGCCGGGGCGGTCTCCGGCGGCAACTTCCCTCGGGGCGCCGCCTACGCGGTCGGCGGGTACGATCTCGAGAACCTCACGCTCATCGACACGCTGCTCACCGGGGTCACGAATAGCTCGTTCACGCTCCGCGGCTACGCGCCGGGCGTGATGGCCGGCCGCGCGTATTTCTCGCAGACGCTCGAGTACCGCGTGCCCGTCCTCGAGCCCGATCGCGGCCTCTCGACGCTGCCGCTCTACCTGCGCCGCATCGACGCGAGCCTCTTCCTCGACCACGGCGGCGCATTCAACCGCTTCGAGACGGACGACCTCGCGCTCTTCACGCAGGGGAGCCTGCTCTACTCGCCCCAGCTGCACACCTCGATCGGCGGCGAGGTGTGGCTGAGCCTGACGACCGGGTACGTCCTCTCTTCGCAGCTGCGCTTCGGGTACGCGGTCGGCCTGAGCCCGCTCGCGATCCCGGGCGGCCAGCTCTACTTCGTCGCGACGAACTCGTTCTGAGCGCCCCGCGCCGCCGGAAACTTTGCCCGCGCCGGCCCCTTCGCCCACGGTGGTCGGCCATGCGCGCCCTCCTCGCCCTGAGCGTCGCCGTCCTCGCCGGCTGCGGCATCGCCCCGAGCAACTCCCAGCGCCTCACCGAAGCGGCGCTCGAGATGAACACGGCGGCCCGGTTCGGCCGCATGGATGTCGCGCTCGAGCGCGTCGGATCGAGGGCGCGGGAGGACTTCATGCGCCGGCACGCCGATTGGGGCCCCCGCCTCCGGGTCGTCGACGTGGAGTTCGGCGGCTTCGAGATGACCCAGCGCGACGAGGCCGAGGTCTACCTCGAGGTCCTCTGGCTGCGGCACGACGAGGCCACGGTCCGCACCACCCGGATCGCGCAGCGCTGGCGCGACGAGCGAGGCCACTGGGAGCTGGTCGGCGAGGAGCGAAGAGACGGCGACACTGGCCTGCTCGGCGAGCCCCCGCCCAAGGAGAAGCCGGCCGGCGAGGCGGCGAGCGCGAGCGACCCGGGCCGGCGACCCGGCCTGAGCCTTCACACGCGCGTCATTCGTGACGAGTGAACGCCGCCGCTGAACCGGGCGGCGCGAGGCTACGCAGCGGACCGCGCCAGCGCCCTCACGGCGCCGGCGGGCGCGATCGCGGCGATCGCGTCGGTCGCCGCGATCGCGCCGGCGCCATCACGCGCCGGCAGGTGCGATCTCGGGGAATGTCGTGACCGTTTCGCGGGATGGAGCCAGCGCGCGGCCGGCGGACCGGCCGTGCACCGTCAGGAAGCCGGGGCAGGGGTCGCGGGAGCGGCGGCGCTCTTGGGGGCGCGGGGCTTCTTCGCCTTGCCGGCGACCTCCGTCGTGGCCCGCGACAGCTTGCTGCGCTTGGCGCGCTCCTTCTTTGCAGCCTGCGCCTTGCGGCGCCTCATCTTCATCGACTGGCGACGATCGCGCTTGCCCATGGCTTCAATCTCCTCACGGTCGGGGGCACGGGCGCGGCATCGTGACGACAGCTCGCCAGGCGAGCCCCATCCTGCACCGGTGGATGGCCTACCGCGGGGCCCCTCAAAGGGAGCGGGACTCTGCCCAAGAGCGCATGGAAGCGCAAGGGGCAATGCGCTCCGAAACGCAGTTCTCGCGCTAGACGCGCGTACAGTGCGACGCCCGGCCAGGCCGCCCGCTTGCGGGCCACCGCCTGCGGGATCTGCGCGATTTGTTGGGGAATTGCGCGTTGTTACGTCAGCACGTCGGCACGTCGTGCACGTCAGGCGCGGGAGCCGCGCGGCCCGGCAGCGCTCAGCCGCCGACCGCGCCGTCCAGCGCGACCTCGCGGCCGCGGACCTCGAGGCGGTACCGGGAGTTCACGGTCTCTATGTAGAAGACCTCCCGCCCGGCGAGACGCAACACGCGCTTGACTGGCGTCGTCACGTATTCATGCATTCCGTCGGAGAACTCGATGACGATGACCGAGCCTTTCCGTGGTGCACGGACGAGCCGGCCAACGACTGCGCGCGATCCCCGGCCGAGCTTGCGGAGCACAACCTGCACAACAGAGATGCTAGCACGCAGATCTCGGCCGAGCACAAGCTGCACAAGCAGCACCTCTCGCAACTAGGTCCCACCCTGGCCCAGGGTGTCCGGTTGCATCGGAGCGGCCCGGACCTGCGCGCCGCGGACGGCGAGCAGGTGGTAGCGGGGCCGGCCCCGGCGGAAAAGTTCTATAAATCGATCGCTGCCGCGGGCGTACAATGGTCCTGCAAACCTGGCAGCCGTCGAGCAGGCCCATCGCTCGCGCGCGTCATCATCGCCGGACCGTTGGATCGCGGCCAGGGCGGAATCCTGACGAACGCGCTCGGTGACGCGGCGGGGTTACGCAGCCTACGCGTGGTCTGCCTGACGCGCGGCCCGGCTCGGCCAGCGTTTCCGGCCGAGTCGGCTCGGTCCGGACGCTTCCGCCATGCCCGTACGCTGCTGCGCCGAGCCGCGCGACGCCGCGCAGCGCGTCGCACCCGGGCCTTTCGCGCCGCGGCTCGGCGGCCGGCCCGGGCGTGCGTCATCGCCGAGCGGTCGAGCCGGTCCGGTTGTTCGGATCGGTCACGCCGGGCGCGCCCTTGTCCGCGAAGTAGGTGCGGAGCATGTCGCACGCGACGTTGGTCGCTTTCACGCGCCATTTCGCGCCGTTGGCGACCATCACCGAGATCGCGACCTCCGGCTTGCGGCTCGGGGCGAAGCCGACGAACCAGGTGTAGAAGGGCCCTTCGGGCGTCGGCTTCGTGAGCGTCCCCGTCTTGCCAGCGACGCGGATATCCGGGAGGTAGGCGCGGCCGTTGCGGTCGTGGAACGAGCGGTAGCTCGTCCCGTTATCCACCGTCGCCTCCATCATCGTGGTCACCGCGCTCGCCGTGCTCTCGTCCATCACGCGCTTGAGCACCTGCCGCTCGCTCACGCCCTGGTAGATCTCGCCGACCTCGTCCTTGACGCTCGACACGACGTGGAGCCGGATCATCTCGCCCCCGTTGGCGAGGGTGGTCGCCAGGTTCGCCCCCTGGAACGGCGACAGCGTCGTGTTCCAGAAGCCCGCCGCCGTGCGCGCGAAGCCGAGCTCGTCCTCCGGCAGCGAGATCGTGCTCGTCGCGACGTTCACGTCGAACGGCATATCCTGCCCCCAGCCGAGCTTCGCGGCCACGGCGCCGAGCTTCTCGTGATCGAGGTTCTTGGCGGCGAGCCGCGCGAACACCGTGTTGATGCTGCGGCCCATCGCCTGCGCGAGCGTCGCGCAGTACTTGTCGCGCCGCTTGTTGTCGATCATGTCGGCCGGCCGGATCGAGTGCTCGCCGCCCGAGTAACACTGCTTCGTGTTCGGGCTCAGGCCGGCCTCGACGAGGGCGGTGCCCGTCACGATCTTGAAGACGCTCGCCGACGGCGCGGTGGCCTCCGCGGCGACGTCGTGCAGCGCGCCTTCGTGCACGTAGCTCGCCCAGACGAGCACCTTCCCGGTGCGGATATCGGTCATCACGACCGCGCCCTCCGGGACCTGGCCGGCCCGCAGGAAGCCGATCGCCGCGCGCTGGTACATCGGATCGAGGGTCAGCTCCGCGACGCGGCCGCCGTGCGCCGGCGCCGTCGGCGGGCTCCGCCGGTCGTCGATGCGCGTGAGGTCGAGGTCCGTGAGCGGCGGCGGCGTCACGGTCCGCGTGATCTTCGGCCCGCCGGCGGTCGTCTTCTTGGCGAGCAGCCCTCCGAGCTGGACGTCGTGCTCGCGCAGCATGGGGAGGGTCACCGCCACGAGCCCCACGGCTGCACCGACGGCGATCCACTGACGCATCTCGCGCATGGCCCGACGGGTACCCCGCCGGGGTGTCCTGGGCCAAAATTGAGGCGCGCCATTTGGCCGGCGCAGCGCGGCCCGCGCTGCGCCGCGCCGCGCAGGGAGCCCCGCCGGCGCGCTTCGTTGGAGGGCAAACGAACGAGCGAGGAGCGCGGCCGGCACGCCGGCCGCGGCGGGACACGCGCGACGCGCGTCTAGAAGGACAGGCTGAGCCGGGCGCTGAGCTCGTGCAGCGCGTGCGCATCCGGATCGGGCTCGCTCAGGGTATTGCCCGGCACCCGGAGGAGGTTCTCGCTCGAGCCGCTGCCCGGCGTCAGGTAGGCGCTGTAATTCACGCCGAGCCGCACGTTCTTCGTATGCCAGTAGTTCGCGGCGAGGCCGATCTGCATGACGTTGAGGTCGGTGCCCGGCCCGTTCTCGGCGCCCGGCGTCCTCTCGTCGTACGCGCCCTCGCGGGACGCGCCGTCGTACGTCGCGTTGATCCCAGCGAGGAGCGCGGCGACCTCGAGGCCCGACTTCGGCTTCTCGAGCTCCTTCGAGAGGTCGATCTTGGTCGGGCGCGGGCTGAACCCAGGATCGCCGCTGACGAAGGCGTCGCCCACCGGCCACGCCGAGAGCTGCACGTACCACCCGAGCCCCCGCACCTGCCCGAGCCGCTCGGTGTTGGTGAGCTGATAGCCCTCCACGGCCTCGCGCGTGTTGTTCGCGACGTAGTAGGCCTCGGCCCGGAGCTCGACCATCTTGATGGGCAGCCGGAGCTCGCCGCCGATCGCGTTCTGCGCGCCCGACGGGATGACGTGGATCGGGCGCTTCAGCGAGTCCGTGTAGCCGCCGCCCCAGAGCGTGTAGCCCTGCCCCGTCCTGATGGGCGCGTAGTCGTAGCCCACGAACTCCTGGTCTCGCTCGCCGTGGCGCGCGCTGATGCCGATCTGCGCCTTCGCGAGCAACGCCTTCTTGTCGCCGCCGAACGGGCGCGCGAAGACGCGGGCGACGAAATCGGGCGGGGCGTCGACGCCGGGCCGGTTTTGCCCGTCGCCGCCGAGCACGCTGACGCCGTAGACGAGCATCCTGTCGGCGACGTCGCCCCAGATGGTCAGGCCGATGTCCTTGCCCTCCGGGTAGGCGAAGCTCCGGGTCCCGATGTTGCGCTCCAGGAACGTCGAGCTGTTGTCGCTCGTCTGGTTATCCATCGAGAAGAACGTCGTGTACTGCCCGAACATGAAGTTCAGCGCCGGCATGACCGAGTAGTTGATCCAGACGTCGGCGAGCACCGCGTTCGAGGTCGTGCCCTCGACGGGGGCGAAGCGCGCGGTCTCGGCGGTCGGCGTCTGGCCGGGAGCCGCGGCGGCGTTCTCGGTCCTGCCGTTCGTGTTCGCGAGCCCCTGGCCGCCGAAATCGACGTCGACGTCGAAGGACCACTTCTTCAGGAACTCGCCGGCCAGCTCCAGCCGCGCGCGGCGGACGAAGAAGCGCGGCTTGAGCGCGGCCCCGCCGCTCGTCGCGGTCACGTCCGACACGCCGCCGCCGAAGCTGCTGTAGAAGTCGAGGTTCATCCTCCCCTTCGGGTACAGCCGGAAGGTGTCGTTGGCGTCCCGAAGGAAGAAGCCGCCGTGCCAGCCGGCGAGCGGCTGCTGCTCCTTCACGACCGCGGCCTCGGCGGTCGGCGCGAACACCTCCGGCGGCGGCGGCGGCGGTGCGGCGGTCGCCGGCGCGCCCGGAGGAGGCGGCGGCGGAAGCTGCTCTGCCGGCGGCGGCACCGGCTCCGGCGGCGGCGCCGGTGCGGCGGCGGCAGGCGGTGGCGCCGGCGCGGCGGCGCCGGTGGGCGGCACCGCGCCGGCGGGCGGCACCGCGCTGGCGGGCGGCACCGCGCCGGCGGGCGGCGCCGCGCTGGCGGGCGGCACCGCGCCGGCGGGCGGCGCGGGTGCTGCGGCCGGAGGTGGCGCCGGCGCCGGTTGCGCCGGGCCCTGGGGCCCAGGCTGTGCTAGCGCCGAAAGGCCCGACAGCGTAACAGTCATGCCCAGCAGCGCCGATGTAGCTAACCTCATGCAGTTCTCCCTGTGTGCGGCTCGCCCGCGTGCCCGAAACTCCACGCATTATCAACGCTGGATTATGACCAGGACGTTACGATTCCGTGTAGGGCACGGGACGAGCGGGCGGGACAGTCGCGTGACAGGTGGGTGCAGTCAAGGGTCCGTTCAAGGGAGGACGGCGCGTGCCGGCGGCGGAGCGCCGGAGCAAAGGCGGGGAAGGATCACTCGATGACGACCAGCGTGCGGATCACGGCGGATGTCGAGGTGCTCGACAACAGCACCTTGGTGGCCCTCGCCGGGCCAGGGAACGAGAATCTCAAGCTCATCGCGCGCACTCTCGGCATCGAGTCGGGCGTCCGAGGCAACACGATCCGGCTCGCCGGGGACGCCGACAAGGTCGCGCTCGCCGAGCGGTGCCTGGCGGAGGCCGCGCAGATGTTGAGGAGCGGCGTGGTGCTCGACCCGCAGGACTACGTCCGCGGGGTCCAGGCGCTCCGGGACGACCCTGGGATGACCCTGCGCGAGCTGTTCGAGGACGTCGTGCTCATCTCGGCGCGCCGCCGGCCGATCTCGGCGAAGGGGCTGGCGCAGAAGCGCTATATCCAGGCGATCCGATCGCACGACATGACGTTCGGCATCGGGCCGGCGGGGACGGGCAAGACGTACCTCGCGATGGCCATGGCGGTCCACGCGCTGCTCGAGCGCCGCGTGAAGCGGATCATCCTCACCCGGCCGGCGGTCGAGGCGGGGGAGCGGCTCGGCTTCCTGCCCGGCGATCTCGCCGAGAAGGTGAATCCCTACCTGCGCCCGCTCTACGACGCGCTCCACGACATGATGGACGCGGACAAGGCGCAAGGCCTCGTGACGCGCGGCCAGATCGAGGTCGCCCCGCTGGCCTTCATGCGCGGCCGCACGCTCAACGATTGCTTCGTCATCCTCGACGAGGCGCAGAACGCGACGAGCGATCAGATGCGCATGTTCCTCACGCGCCTCGGCTACGCCTCTCGCGCCGTGGTGACGGGCGACGTCACGCAGGTCGATCTCCCGCACGGCGCGCGCAGCGGCCTCGCCGAGGCGCGCGAGCTGCTCGCGGGGATCGAGGGGATCGCGATCTGCTCGTTCACCGAGGTCGACGTCGTGCGCCACCCGCTCGTGCAGCGGATCATCGTGGCGTACGAGCAGCGGGACGCCGAGATCGCTCGCCAGCGCGAGGAGCGGCGGAGCGAGGCGGGCCGCGGCGGCGGTCGCGGCGGCGCGGCCGGCGATGTCGGCGCTGCGCCGCCGGGCAGAGCGGCGGGCGAGCCGGGCGGGGCCGGGGCGGCGAGCTGACGCGCGACGCCGGTGGACGAGACGACGTCGTCTCGTCCACCGGCGCTGCTCATTTCTTCTTCAGCTCCACGGGTGACTCGCGCACGAGCATGGCGTCGGGCCCGGTCACCCGGATCCTGCCCGCGATGACGTTCTCCTTCAGCTCGCCGACGAGGATGCCGGTCATCGCGCTCGGCGCGCGCGGATCTTCGGGGAAGACCGAGGCGCGGACCACGCCGTCCTCGACCTTTCCGACGAGGGTCGCGTCGCCGAGCGCGCCTTTCGCCGTGCCCTTCAGCTCACCGCTCGGCTCGATGGTCAGCGTCACCGTTCCTGGGCCGGTGGCCTGCTTGCCGTCGTCCTTCTGGCGCACGGCGTCCTTCACCTTGGGGGGCAGCACGACGCTGCCTTTCTTGGCGTCGTAGCGCCCTTCCCACGTCCCCTGCCACGCGGGCGTGCCCGTGGGAGCGCCCACGTCTCCCGGCGCGCCTGCGTCCGGCGGCTCGGCGGCTGCCGAGCTGGCCGCGGGCGGCGCGCTCGCCGCGGGCGGCGCGCTCGCCGCGGGCGACGTAGGCGGCGGGGGCGCGGGCCGCTCCGGTTCGCCCGGGCGCGGCGGGCTCTCCTCGCAGGCGGCGAGGAGGGCGATGGCGAGGGACAGGAGGAGCGCGGGGGCACCGCCGCGCGCCCGGCGGGCTCGTGTTCCGGTGGCGTTCACGCGGACGCTTTTATTACGTGCCGGGCTGGTCGTCGCGTCGATTTGACGGGCCGGCGTCGCGAGGCGGGGCGCCTCCGGATCAGGCGGCCTTGCGGAACGCCAGGGTCCAGCGCCGGTCGCTCGTCGCCTGCGCGCATTCGGGGGGGATCCCGAGCGAGCGCAGGATGTCCCGCACCTCCTCGACCGCGAGCGCGGCGCGCAGCGACGCATCGAAGAGGGCGCGCTGGTACGGCGTATCGTTCGCTGCATACGTGGCGACGAGGGCCGCCACCGACGCCTCGTCCTTCGGACGGAGCAGATCTCGGATGAACAGGAGCCCGCCGGGCCGGAGGACGCGAAACATCTCGCGCATGACCTGCATCGGCTCCGGGATGTGGTGGATGATGCTGTTCGAGAGGACGGCTGAGAACGTCTCGTCCGGCTCGGGCAGCGCCTTGGCGTCCACGAGGGCGAGCGTGATGGCGCCGGTGAGCCCCGCCTGCTCGACGCGGCGGCGCCCGAGGTCGAGCATCGACGCGGAGAGATCGATCGCCTTGATCCGCGCTGTCGGTACGCGCCGGCAAAGCTCGATGGGCAACAGGCACGTCCCCGTACCGACGTCGAGGGCGTATGCGAGATCCGGATCGAGGCAGAGGAGCGCGTCGCAGAACGCCGCGTTCACGGCGGCGAGATCCATGGTGTGTCGTAGGCCCGCGCCTCCTCGTCGGTATCCATGACCTCGGGCTCGAGCACGCGGGCCAGCGACATGCGCGCATCGTTCTCCCCGACGGAC
Source organism: Sorangium sp. So ce834 (assembly GCF_051521425.1). Classification (NCBI taxonomy): domain Bacteria; kingdom Pseudomonadati; phylum Myxococcota; order Polyangiales; family Polyangiaceae; genus Sorangium; species Sorangium sp. So ce834. The sequence continues at coordinate 12,029,186 of NZ_CP150351.1, read as the reverse complement.
GCATGTCAACTCCCCGACGGACGCGCATGTCAACGGATTGTGGGCGGCTGATCGATCTCGTCCGATCGCCGGGCCAGCGTCGACCTCGGCCCGCGCGGATTCCGGGTCGCCGTGGATATGGACAGGAGGGCGTTCGAAGAAGTCGAGGTGGAGCGGGCCTGGCCGCCGCCGTTGCTCCTCCTCTCATTGGAGCAGGCGCCAATGTCGTAGAGCCCGTGCATCCGGAGCGCGAACCGCGCGCCGCACTCGAGCCGGGCCGAAGGCTGAGCTGACTTGGGAGCGCTCGATCGGACAGGCCGAGCACGGCGATGAGCTCTCCTCGGCGCTCCTCTCTTCTATATAATGAGAGGTCCTGCTGGATCGCCGCGCGCCCGCGCGCCGGTCCGGCGGGCACGACAGGCTCCAGCCGGCCGCGTTGCCCGCGGGTGAGAGGTGCGCGCGTGATGTCGAGATCGGCGCTGAGCGAAGAGAGGGCGTGCCTCGGAGGGCGGCGCCCCCGCTGGCGTCCACTCATCGGTCCGAAGAGCTCGGCGGGTTGGCTTTTGACCGAGCCGCGGCCGAGCGCGCGAGCCCGCACAATCCCGCGGAGATGAGCGCATGTCGTGCGGAGCGCTCGCTCAGCGCAGCGGCTCGCGGCGAGCCAGCCGGCGACTCGCGCCGGCGCAGCGGGGCTCAAGCAGGCGCGCGGACATAGACGCCGGCGTCGCGCCGCGGGCGGACGGGAGGCTTCGCTCGGCGAGAGGCCGTGGCGCGGCGGACCCGGGGGCGAGGCGCTCGCGCGGTCGGCCCTGATTCCTTGCCCCTCCGGCGCGATTGCGAAGCTCCCCGGCGGCGCCCCTCCCGGGGCGGCATCGTATCATCATGCGCCCGCATAGGTCAGTCGTGCGCCCAGGGCGTGCAATGTAGCCATGCGCTGGCCGCCTGTGTGTGGTCGCCAGGCGCTCGCATCCGGCGCGGGGCGCTTCAATGATTGGGGGCGGGAGGCCCAGGCCGGGGTCGATGCGCCTCGCAGTTGTGCGCGAGCCCGCATTGCCGCCCGTGACGGGCCTGATCGAGGGAGCGGGGTTGCTCGGTTCTCATACAGTTCTTACCTGACCTGCCGCGAGCACCCGAGACACGCAATGCCGCGGTGCAGCGTGAGGGGCCTGAGAGGGTTGTCGCGGCTCGGGCCGTCCTGCGCGGGGGAGGGGTCTCGGCTATCAATCGACGCGCGTGGGGGCGCTTCATCGCTCGGCTCGTGTCGAGCAAAGCAGCCCAGCCGTTCGTGGCCGTCCAATGAGCTCTCCGATTGAGCCCGCCCGCAGCGCCTATTGAAAGAAAAGACGGCCGGCTATCCTCAATTCGCTTGACCAGGCAAGTGGCAACGGCATAGTCGTATCCAACCGCCGAGCTGGATTCGGCGACGAGGGAGAGCACATGGCGACCGATGCCTTTTCACAGCAGATTGTAAACCTCGTGCGGAAAATGCCGGACGAGGCGATCCTCGCGCTCGTCAAGAATCAGCTGGGCGCCGTGACAGGGGCGGCGCCGTTGGTTCCTCCGCCGGCGCCGCGCCGCAGCCGTACGCGCGCCCGCGCTGGAGCGGTCCAGTCCAAACCTTCTTCCGTCGCGGCCAAGCGTGGCGCCGCGCCGAAGCGTCGGCCCGGCCGCCCGCGCAAGTCGCCGGCCGCCTCGGCGGAGCGTCAGGAGACGCTCGACGCGGTCGAGCGTGTCGTCAAGGCGAGCTCTGGCGTCAGCGCGAGCGAGGTGGCGAAGCAGGCGGGTATCCCGCAGACGCGCGCCGCTGCAGCGCTGAAGGAGCTCAAGCTGGAGAAGCGGATTTTCCAGGGGGGTGACCGCCGCTTCGCCCGCTATGCAGGCGACGCGAAGACGGCCGAGCAGGCGAGCGCGAACGCGCGCAAGACCGCGGCGGGACCTGCGCCTGCTGCGAAGAAGCCGAGCGCCAAGGGGCGCAAGCGCGTCGCTCAGGCTGCCGCGCCAGCGAAGTAGGTCGCGCGACCACCGCGCACGCCAGGGTCAGATGGGATGGAGGCTTTGCTGACGCGTCGCGTTCAGAATGGCTGTCCCGTTCGAGACGGAGCTCAGGGCGGGCTCCAGGTGAGCCCGCTGTCCTCAGAGGCCATGACGTACCAGCCGCGACGCGATGTCCCGGTGACGTCGGCCTGGAGGAGCATCAAAAGCCGATTTCCGAAGGAGAGGAGCGCTCCGAGCTCGATACGGCCGCGTTCGCCCGAGTCTTCGCCGATTACCCTGGGGACGTCGTAGATCTTACCTGCTTCCGGGGATTGCGCGATATAGAGCCCCCATCGCGTCGCGGTGCGGGACGTCAGCACGGCGGCGACCCCTTGGCGTGTGGGCGCCAGGGCGATAAACCGCTCGTGCGGCTCCAGCCAGGGGCGAAAGGGCGGTTTCTCGGCGAGCACGCAGGCGCCGTCGAGGGTGCACGTCGCGAGCGTGCGCTCTCCAGTTGTGGGAGCGATAACCTCGACCATGATCCGGTCGGCTGCGCAGCCGATCGCGGCATCGGGGGCGGCTTTCGCGGGGAGCTTCAGCACGGCTGTCTGCGCCGCGGAGACGGCGAGCACCGCCGTCTTGTCGGGCGGTTGAGGCACGAGCTGGATCGACCATCCGGCGAAGTCGCACGCGGGGGGCGCAGAGAGCGCGGCCGTCGCCGCTGGGCTCATCGCGAGCCCCTCGATGATCCGGGGTGCGTCGAGCGGCTTGCCCGGCTCGGGGACGGGCCGCGCGAGGAGGTTGCGCCCGCGCACCGACAGGATCGCCGGCGGGCGGCCATACGGCACGGGCAGCGCCTGTTCTTGCGCGGGGAGCTGGAGCGGCGGCACCGGCGTGGCGCCGGGCGGCCCCGCATGGACGAGGGTCGCGCGCCGGGGTCTCGGCTCGACGAGCAGCGCGGCGCTCTCGGCCGACAGCACTGCAGGTATGGAGTTCGCGAGCGGCCGCGCCCCGCGGCCCAGCTCTGGCAGCGCGAGGGGCGAGGGCGCCGAGAGCTCGCTCGCCTCGAACGGAGCGAAGGAGAGGCTGGGCGGGTCCACCGCGGGCGGCGCCCCTCGAGCTCCGTGCGCGTCCTTCGCGGGCGCCGGGCCGCGCGGGCCGGCGGTGAGCACGATGGCGCCGTCGGCGCCGACCGACCAGGTGGACCATCCCTCGCGGAGGCGCCGCAGCGAGCGCCACGTCCTGCCGGCGGTCTCGGTCACGAGCGCGATCGCCTCGTTCTCGACCTCGCCTGTCACCACCGCGCGCTTGTCGTCGAGCACGAACACCCGTCGCCATCGGGTCGACGACGGGGCGAGCGCCGAGGCGATGCCTCGCGCCTGGCCAATGGCGGTGGTGAGCTCATCCTGCGACGCCGCGCCCGGCGGCGGGACGGTGATGGGCTCTGCCTTCTCCTTCTTCCGGCACCCGAGCGCCAGGAGAGCGGTCAGGGCGGCGAGGGCAGTCGCGACGGCGCGGCGCCGCGCCGCCGCGCTCACTCCGGAGTCGAGCATCGGCATTCTCTTCGCTGGTGTCGTCTTGGATCCCTGCGCCGCATCGCCGGGCTGTCGCCGACTGGCACGCTCGGCCGCGCCGCGCGGGAGCGGTCGATCCGGAGCGCCGGCCACCGCGCCGCCGCGGCGCGCTCGCCTGATTCCTCGCCGCATCGCCTCGAGCTCCGCGCCCGCCTCGCGGCCGCTCTACCGCCGGCCGCGCGCTGTGCGGCCAGCACTAGTCGGCCTGCTCCGGATCCATGCAGCACCGGAAGCCCGTCGAGTAGTCGTGGTAGCCGAAGGAGTGCGCGGTCGTCGCGTACTTGCACCCCTCGCCGTTGCGCGTCGTGTCCATGAAATAGCCGCCCCGGAAGGTGCCGCTCGGATCGTCGACCCACTCGTGCAGGTTGCCGACCATGTCGAACACGCCGTAGCCGTTGGTGCACCCCGCGCGCTCGCCCGTCGGGAGCAGCGCGTTGGACAGCTGGTTGATGAGCGGGTTGTTCATCGCGGTCGTCCAGTGCTCCTCGGACTTGATGCCGAGCAGCGCCGCGATCTCGGCGACCGGGTGAACCGGTCGCTCGTCGTCGTTGCACACCCCGTGCTGGCGGCTCGCGCCGTAGGGGAAGAGCGTGTCCTCGGGCCCTCGGCAGGCGCTCACCCACTCGTCCGAGGTGCACAGGCGCTTGCCTGACGCCGCGCACGCCCGCTTGGCCTGCAGCCCGCTGATGTAGCCCTGCGGGATGACGCCCGGCCAGGACACGGCGCGGACGCGGCGCTCGATGCCGTCGATCGGATCGAAGGGCGACCACGGGCGCTCGCCGCCGGCCGTCAGCTCGACCAGGGAGCCCTCCCAGCGGTCGACGCACACGCGATCTTCGACGAGGGCCATCTCGGCCGGACAGCGCGCGCTGCTCGTCGACGAGGACACCGAGGCGGCGCTGGTCTCGGGCTCCATCACGGACGCGATCGCGGTGCTGTCCTTGACGGTCGAGAGCGCGCTCTCCTTCGCCTTGAGGGGCCGGTCCACGACGATGGCGGCGGCGCCCTCGAACGACGCTCGCGCCACCACGCGCGGCGTGATCTGCTCGGCGGTCGTCGACCCCGGCGCGCAGCCGGCCGATGCGACGACCAGCCCAAGCAGGACACCGCCGCGGTATGGACGCGCCCCCGACGAACGCGGAAGGGAAGTTGCCAGACGCGGGCGGGAGAGATCCTTGGCCACGGCGGAGCCGAGGATCCCTTCCCGCCATCTTTTTTGCAACCGAATACCGCCCTCGGGGGACCCCCGAAGGCGCGTACGGGAGAGGGTGCGCGCGCCGGGGCGCTAGGGTGGGCGCAGGCTGGGAACGGGCCCGGAGGTCATCGCATGTGCGTTGAACGGTGGGGGAAAAGAACCGCGAGAGCAGAGAGGGCGCTGCGCGCGCCCTCGGCCCCGCCTTTGCGCGGGGACCTGTTCAGAAGCTCATGACGGTCTCGTAGCAGTCGCGGTAGGCCGCGCCGCAGGTGAGGTTCTCATCCGCCTCGTTGATGCACTCGACGAGCTCGTCCACGCCGGCAGCGCTGAAGGGGTTCAGATCGGCAGCGCACTGCCCCTCGTTGAACGACTCATCGCATTGGTCGGCGATCCCGTCGCAGATCGTGAGCGCCTGGTTGGGGCAGGCGTTCTCGTACATCTCGGTGAGGCAATCCTGAGCGGGCTCGAGATCGCACGCGTACTGCACGCCGATGTCCCCCAGGCAGTCGGCCAGATCCGCCGCGTGGCTCCGGGCGAACAGGAGGAAGGCGCGCTTGCAGAGCCTGTAGCCGATGGGCTCCTCGTCGCGGTCGTCGCCGCACTGGCTCGTCGCCCCCTGCGCCGGCGCGATGTTCAGCCGCTCACATGCGTCCGCCGTGACGGCGCTGTTCCCGGCCTCGATGCACGCCGCTCCGCCGCCCTCGCCGCCCTCGCCGCCCTGACCGCCTTCTCCTCCGTCGCCTCCCTGGCCGCCTTCGCCCCAGTCGCCGCCCTCGCCGCCCTCGCCGCCGTCGCCCCCGCCGGTCGAGGAGCCGGTGGTGACGCCGGCGCCGGTCGTCTGGTCCGGGTCGTTGTCCGTGTCCGCCGAGGTCACGACGCAGCCGCCGTGGACGGCGGGCAAGATCAAGGTAAGCGCGAAGAAAGAATGGCGATGACGAGCAAGCATGGTCACGTTGCCTCCTACAATGTCGGGGAAGAGTTCCACTACCTGGTACGTTCGACTCAGCCTGGGGCTCTCCTATTCCCCTCGCAATCCCGTTCTTCGCCCCGGTCGAGCCGGACGAGGCCGATGCGCCGCGGACGCACCCGGTGCCGTCCCGATCAGGCCGCCGGACAGCCTGTTTCAGAAGTGTTTCGCGTGTGTCAAGAGCAATTTTCGAGATCGTGAGCGACCGAGCGCCTCCCGGAGGCCGGCCGGCCGGCGAGGGCGGCGGCCGGACGCCGGCGGTGAGGTGCTCCTGACGCCCGTTCAGGAAAGTCTGAAAAGTTGCTCAGGTCGCCCGGGCGCGAGAAACAAACTGAAAGGACGCGGAAGGATCGCGCTTGCGTACGGCGCTTCCCGCTGGTAATCACCGCGCTCCGTTTTCCCGGGCGATCGGGTGTCCTCCCGGTCTCCCAGTAGAAGAGCCGTAACGGCGCTTCGATCTCAGCTCTGCTCCTTCGGCCGCCGCGGGAACCCCCCCGGTGACGCGAAGGGGGTCCGCGTTCATGGACGCCGGACTGAGACCGGAAGCGTACGACGGTGCAACCGGTTCGCAGCGAACCGAAACCCGGTACGGAGTCACTCCGCCCGCCGGTGTCGCGAGGTGTCTCGAATGGTAAGCAAAGCCAGTGCGATGTTTTCGCGGATCGCCCCGCGCAAGGCACGCATGATCGCCGATCTCGTCCGAGGTCGCGACGCGGACGAGGCGATCCAGCTGCTCTCGTTCACGCAGAAGAGCGGCGCCCCCGTCCTGCGGAAGATCATCGAGAGCGCGGTCGCGAACGCCCAGCAGGCGGGCGCCGACATCGACGCGCTCTTCATCAGCAAGGCCACCGTCGACAAGGGGCCGAACAAGTTCAACCGCCGCTGGCGGCCGCGCGCGATGGGTCGTGCGACCCGGATCACCAAGGGCGTGTCGCACATCGTCATCGAAGTCGACGAGAGAAAGTAAGTAGAGGACCTGCCGATATGGGACAGAAGACCCATCCGTATGGCTTCCGCGTCGGTGTCATCAAGACGTGGAGCAGCAAGTGGTACGAGGACGGCGCCGCGTATCAGAAGTGGCTCCACCAGGACATCCGCATCAAGCGCGCGATCAAGCAGTACCTCTACAACGCGAACATCGCCGGCGTGGAGATCGAGCGCGCCGCGAACCGCGCGAAGGTGATCGTCTTCACCGCCCGCCCCGGCATGGTGATCGGCAAGGGCGGCAAGGGGATCGAGACGCTGAAGAGCGGCAACGTCGGCACCGCGTCGAAGGGCGAGACCCTCTTCCCCGGCGTGTCCTCGTTCACCGACAACGAGGTGTTCATCGACGTGCAGGAGGTCCGGAAGGCCGAGACCAACGCGCAGCTCGTCGCCGAGAACATCGCGACGCAGCTCGAGCGCCGGATCGCGTTCCGCCGGGCGATGAAGAAGGCGGTCGCCACCGCGATGAAGTTCGGCGCGAAGGGCATCCGCGTGCGCTGCGCCGGCAGGCTCGGCGGCAGCGAGATGAGCCGCGTCGAGACCTACCGCGAGGGCCGGGTGCCGCTGCACACGCTCCGCGCCGACATCGAGTTCGGCCTCGCCGAGGCGAAGACGAAGGTCGGCATCATCGGCGTGAAGGTCTGGATGTTCAAGGGCGAGGTCCTGCAGCGTAAGGCGCGCCGGATCCAGTAGAGGGATTGCAGAATGCTGTCTCCGAAGCGAACCAAGTTCCGCAAGATGCAGAAGGGGAACAACCGCGGCCTCGCCATGACGGGCAGCGATGTCTCCTTCGGCGACTTTGCGCTCCAGTGCGTCGAGCCTGCCCGCGTCACCTCGCGGCAGATCGAGGCGGCCCGTATGGCGATCCAGCGGCACGTGAAGCGCGCGGGCAAGCTGTGGATCCGCATCTTCCCGGACCGCCCGGTGACGAAGAAGCCGCTCGAGGTCCGCATGGGTGGGGGCAAGGGCGCGCCCGAGGAGTGGTGCGCCGTCGTGAAGCCGGGCCGCGTGATGTACGAGATCAGCGGCGTGAGCGAGGAGATCGCGAAGGAGGCCTTCCGCCTCGCGTCGCACAAGCTCCCGATGCAGTGCAAGTTCCTCGTCCGCGGGCTGACGTGAGGGAAGCGATGAAGGCGAAGGATTTGCGTGAACGCACCACCGAGCACCTGCGCGAGCTCGAGAAGTCGCTGGCGGCGGGCCTGTTCGAGGCGCGGTTCAAGAATTTCACGAATCGGCTGAACGACACGGCGACGATCCGCAAGGCGAAGCGGGATCTCGCGCGGGTGAAGACGATCCTCACGCAGCGCGCGCGTGCCGAGGAGAAGGCGTAGCCATGGCGACGAAGAAGAAGGCAGAGAACCAGCAGCCGGTCGCTGCGGCGCCCGAGCTGGCAGCCGCCGCGCCTGCGCAGGCCGAGACCGAGGCGAAGGCGCACGGCTTCCGGCGCAAGCTGGTCGGCAAGGTGACCAGCGACAAGATGGACAAGACGGTCACCGTCGAGGTCATCCGGAACGCGCTCGACCCTGTGTACAAGAAGTACGTCCGTCAGCGGGAGCGCTACAAGGCGCACGACGAGACGAACCAGTACAAGGTGGGCGACCGCGTCGAGATCACGGAGCACAGGCCGATCTCCCGCGACAAGCGGTGGCTCGTGACCAAGCTCGTTGCCAGGCCGGTGGAGGAGTAGCGCCATGATCCAGGTGTCGACGCATCTCGAGGTCGCGGACAACTCCGGCGCCCGAATCGTGAAGTGCATCAAGGTGCTCGGCGGCTCGCGCCGCAAGTACGCCGCGCTCGGCGACGTCATCGTCGTGTCGATCAAGGAGGCGCTGCCGGGGACCAAGGTGAAGAAGGGGGACACGGCGCGCGCCGTCGTCGTCCGCACCGCCCGGGAGTACCTCCGCTCGGACGGCAGCTACATCAAGTTCGATGGGAACAGCGCGGTCCTCATCAACAAGGAGAAGGAGCCGATCGGCACCCGCATCTTCGGGCCGGTCGCTCGCGAGCTGCGCGCGAAGAAGTTCATGAAGATCATCTCGCTCGCGCCGGAGGTCCTCTGATGAAGCGCCTCAGGGTCGGTGACCTCGTGCAGGTCATCAGCGGCAAGGAGCAGGGGAAGCAGGGCCGCATCACCAAGATCCTCGCCGACGAGGATCGCGTGGTGGTGGAGGGCCTGAACACGGTGACCCGCCACCAGCGGCCCACGCCGCGCAACCAAGAGGGCGGGAAGATCACCAAGGAGGCGCCGATTCACGCCTCCAAGGTCATGCCGGTCGATCCGGCGACGGGCAAGCCGACGCGCGTGAAGATCCGCGTCGGTGAGGACGGCAAGAAGACGCGCGTCGGCAAGAGCGGCAGCGCGATCGGTGTGGGCTAGCCATGGCGGACAAGAAGGACAAGGACAAGGCGGCCAAGGACGGCGGCAAGGGCAAGGACAAGCCCAAGCCGCAGCAGGCCAAGCCGCAGGCGCCCGCCAAGAGCAAGGAAGCCAAGGGCGCGAAGGGCAAGGGCGCGGAGGTCGAGGCCGCCGAGCCGGCCGAGGCGCGCCCGCGCGACCCGAACTACACCCCGCGGCTGCGCACGCACTACCAGAAGTCCGTGACCGCCGCGCTCTCGAAGCGGTTCGGCTACAAGAACCCGATGATGGTGCCCCGCCTGCAGAAGGTGGTGATCAACATGGGGCTCGGCGCCGCGGTGCAGAACCCGAAGATCATCGACTCGGCGGTCGAGGACATGCGGGCGATCTCCGGCCAGAAGCCGGTGGTGACCCGGGCTCGAAAGTCGATCGCGACCTTCAAGCTGCGCGAGAACCTGCCCATCGGGGTGATGGTGACCCTGCGCGCCGAGCGGATGTGGGAGTTCGTGGATCGCCTGATCTCGTTCTCGCTGCCGCGCGTCCGCGACTTCAAGGGCGTCAGCCCGAAGGGGTTCGACGGCAAGGGCAACTTCACGATGGGCCTGCGCGAGCAGATCATCTTCCCCGAGATCGACTACGACAAGATCGACGTCGTGAAGGGGCTCAACATCTCGTTCGTGACCACGGCGAAGACGGACGAGGAAGGACGCGCGCTCCTCACCGAGCTTGGCATCCCGTTCCGGCATTGAGGGATTTTCGATGGCCCGTGCAAAAGAGTTTGCGAAGCTGAACCGTCCGCCGAAGTTTTCTACGCGGCACAAGAACCGTTGCAAGGTGTGCGGGCGCTCGCGCGCTTACTACCGCGACTTCGAGCTCTGCCGTGTCTGCCTTCGGTTGTTCGCGCTCCGTGGTGAGCTCCCTGGTGTGATCAAGGCCAGCTGGTGATTCTATGATGACCGATCCCATCGCCGACATGCTGACCCGCATTCGCAACGCGGCGCTCGCGCGGCACGACCGGACCGAGGTCCCCGCGAGCCGCATCAAAGCCGCGGTCGCGGAGATCCTCAAGTCCGAGGGCTTCATCGCCGACGTGCGCGAGACCGAGGGCGAAGGTCCCAAGAAGCTGACGATCGTGCTCAAGTACGGGCGCGACCGCCAGAGCGCGATCGACGGCGTGCGCCGCGTCTCCCGCCCCGGGCGCCGCGTGTACGTGCGCCACGACAGGATCCCGCGCGTGTTCAGCGGGCTCGGGATCTCGATCCTGAGCACGTCCCGCGGGCTCATGAGCGACAGGGATGCGCGCCGCCTGAAGGTGGGCGGCGAGCTGCTCTGCGAGGTGTGGTGATGGAAGCTCAGGCGAACACAGCCCAGCCTGCGAAGGGCAACGCGAACGGTGACAGCCGGCTCGCGACCAAGACGTCGCGCGTCGGCAAGCGTCCGATTGATCTGCCGAAGGGGGTCACCGCGACCGTCAACGGCCGGAAGATCGACGTCAAGGGCCCGAAGGGGCAGCTCTCCCGCGCGATCACCGACAAGGTGGACATCAAGCTCGAGGGGAGCAGGCTGCACGTGAGCTCGGTGGCGCCTGGGCGCGACGGGTCGCGCCTCCAGGGGCTCACGCGGGCGCTCGTGGCCGCGATGGTGAAGGGCGTCGCCGAGGGTTACGAGCGGACGCTCGAGCTCAAGGGGACCGGCTACCGCGTCGAGCTCAAGGGCACGACGCTGAACTTCGCCCTCGGCTTCTCCCACCCCGTGACGTTCGCGGTGCCGACGGGCCTGACCGCGACGATCCCGGCGGACTCGAAGGGCACGATCCTCGTCCTGACGGGCGCGGACAAGGAGCTCATCGGGCAGACGGCCGCGACGATCCGCGGCTTCAGGCCGCCGGAGCCGTACGGCGGCAAGGGCGTGCGGTACCGCGGCGAGCGCGTGCGGGAGAAGGCTGGCAAGGCCGGCAAGGGCGGCAAGAAGTAAAGGCGAGCAGCGGCGGCGACGCCGCTGCACCGAGGGACGAGACGGTCATGGGCATGAAAATCGTCGGTCGGGAGCGCCGGAAGCTCCGCATCCGCAAGAAGGTCGAGGGGACGCCGGAGCGCCCGCGCCTCAGCGTCTTCCGCAGCTCGAAGCACATCTACGCGCAGGTCATCGACGACGTGAGCGGCAAGACCCTCGCCCACGCTTCGACGCTGTCGAAGGATCTGAAGGGCTCGCTCGACGAGGACAACAAGGTCGAGGCGGCGAAGAAGGTCGGGGCGCTGATCGCGAAGATCTGCAAGGAGAAGCAGATCGACAAGGTGGTCTTCGACCGCAACGGCTATCTGTACCACGGGCGCGTCAGCGCCCTCGCCCAGGCGGCGCGCGAGGCAGGTCTCGATTTCTGACTCCCACAGCCGCTGCCCTGATGGTGAGGGCGGCGGGCGCGGTCAACTGCCGCGGCGGAGAACGTGATAGAGGACGGTTATGGCGTTCGATCATGTCGACGAAGAGAAGCTGAAAGAGCGAGTCATCCACATCAACCGCGTCGCCAAGGTCGTCAAGGGCGGCCGGCGTTTCAGCTTCTCGGCGCTGGTCGTGGTGGGCGACGAAGCGGGGCACGTGGGCGTCGGCCTGGGCAAGGCCAACGAGGTGCCGGAGGCCATCCGCAAGGGGAACGACCAGGCTCGCAAGAACCTGTTCCGCATCCCGCTCGACGGTGTGACTATCCCGCACGACTCGTTCGGCCACGTCGGGGCGGGTAAGGTCCTGCTGAAGCCGGCCAGCCCTGGGACGGGCGTCATCGCCGGCGGCGCGGTGCGCGCCGTCGTCGAGTCGGCGGGGATCCACGACGTGCTGTCGAAGTCGCTCGGCACGAGCAACCCGCACAACGTCGTGCACGCGACCGTCGCGGCGCTCCGCGGGCTGAAGAGCCCGGAGAGCGTCGCCGGGAAGCGGTCGATGCAGCTCGACTCGCTCGACTACCAGCGCCGCGGCGGCACTGGTACCGCGGGCCGGCGTCGCGCGAGCGTGGCGCCCCCCGGGCCGGGCGGCGCGCAGGGCGGCGGCGCTGAAGGAGGCTCGCAGTGAAGCTCCGCGTACGTCAGAAGATCAGCAACATCGGCCAGGTCGAGCACACCCGGAGGGTCATCAAGGGGCTCGGCCTGCGCGGGCCGGGGTCCGAGGTGGTCGTCGCGAACACGCCCTCGTTCCGTGGCATGGTGAAGAAGATCCTCCACCTGGTCGAGGTGGAGGAGGTCGCCGACGAGGCAACCTCCCTGAAGTCCTGAGAAGCGAGATCGTCATCCCCGCGGAGTTGCCGCGTACGGAAGTGTGAAACATGGACATCCTCTCTAAGCTCCAAGCCCCTGAAGGCGCCGTAACCAAGAGGCTCCGCGTTGGCCGCGGCGTGGGGTCGGGCGTCGGCAAGACGGCTGGCCGCGGACAAAAAGGGCAGAAGGCGCGGGCGGGCGGCAACATCAACAAGAAGCACTTCCAGGGCGGGCAGACGCCGATCCAGCGCCGCCTCCCGAAGCGTGGCTTCCGGAACCCGCTCGCGGACATCGTCGCCAACGTCAACGTCGGCGCCCTCGAGGCGTTCGACGACGGCGCCCAGGTCGACGTGGCCGCGCTCCAGGCGAGCCGCCTCGTGCAGGGCCGGTTCGACGTCCTGAAGATCCTCGGCAGCGGCGAGCTCACGAAGAAGCTCACGGTGAGCGCGCATCGCTTCTCCAAGGGAGCGATCGAGAAGATCGAGAAGGCGGGAGGCAAGGCGGTCGTGCTCGCGTCGCCCGCCTCTCAGGACAACTCGACGGGCGCCTCGTCCTCGTAGCCAGCGCGCACGCGCCCCCACCAAGCCGGAGTCCAGGATCGCCTATGGCCAGCCTCGCGGGAATCACCAACTTCCACAAGATCCCCGAGCTCCGGCGACGCGTGATCTTCACCCTGGTGATGCTCGCGGTCTACCGGGTCGGCGTGTTCGTGACGACCCCGGGCGTGGACCGGAATGCGATGCGGCAGTACGTCGCGAAGCAGTCCGGGGGGCTCATCGGCTTCTTCAACATGTTCTCCGGCGGAGCGCTGGAGAACCTGTCGATCTTCGCGCTCGGGATCATGCCGTACATCTCGGCATCGATCATCATGCAGCTCATGGGCATGGTGTACAAGCCCATCGACGAGCTGCGAAAAGAGGGCGAACAGGGGCGTCGCCGGCTCGATCAGTACACGCGGTACGGCACGGTCGCGCTCTCGCTGTTCCAGGCCTTCTCGATCGCGAAGATGCTGGAGGGCCTGTCGAGCAGCGAGACGGGGGCCGGCATCGTGAACCACCCCGGCATCGGCTTCCAGCTGATGACGGTCATCACGCTGACGACCGGGACCGCGTTCCTGATGTGGATCGGCGAGCAGATCACCGAGCGCGGGGTCTCGAACGGCGTCTCGCTCCTGATCTTCGCGAGCATCATCACGAGCATCCCCCAGCAGATCGGCAACTACTTCGCCCAGAACGCCGGCGATCTCCAGCCGCTGACGATGGCCGCGGTCGTCGCGTTCATCGTGTTCGTCATCGGGATCATCGCGTTCTTCGAGAACGGCAGGCGCCAGATCCCGATCGTGTACTCGCGGCGCCAGGTCGGCCGCCGCGTGTACGGCGGGCAGACGGCGCACCTGCCGCTCAAGGTGAACACCGCGGGCACCATCCCCCCCATCTTCGCGTCGTCGCTGCTGATGTTCCCGCAGACGCTCGCGAACATGAACGTGCCCGGGGCCAACGCGCTCCAGGCGATCATCAACCGGGGAGACTGGGTCTTCAACACCGGCTACGCGCTGCTCATCATCTTCTTCTGCTTCTTCTACACGAACGTCACGTTCCAGCCGGTGGACGTCGCCGAGAACCTGAAGAAGCAGCAGGCAAACATCCCCGGGATCCGGCCAGGCAAGCAGACGGCGGACTACATCCACCGGGTGATCCAGCGGATCACCGTGGGCGGCGCGCTCTACGTCGCCGCGGTGTGCGTGGTCCCCTCGATCGTCGGCAACCTGCTGCGTGTCCCCTTCGGCTTCGGCGGGACGTCGCTCATGATTGTCGTGGGCGTCGCGCTCGACACGGTGAACCAGCTGGAGGCGCACCTGATCACGCGGAGCTACGAGGGGCTGACGGGCCCCGGTGCCACCCGCATCCGCGGCCGCAGGCTGCCGGAAGCGTGACGGAGGGCAAATGATCTTGGTTCTGGTGGGGCCTCCTGGAGCTGGGAAGGGTACGCAAGCGAAGCTGCTGTGCTCGCGCTTCGGCGTCCCGCAGATCTCGACCGGCGACATGCTGCGCGAGGCGAAGCGGGCAGGCACGCTGGAGAAGCGTTACCTGGACATCATGGACTCGGGCGGGCTCCTGCCCGATGAGGCCGTCATCGGCCTCATCGCTCAGCGAACGGCCGAGCCCGACTGTGGCAACGGTTTCCTCCTGGACGGATTTCCCAGGACGGTGCCCCAGGCGACCGCGCTCGACGAGCTCCTCGCCAGCCAGGGCGGCAAGCGGATTGATGCGGTGCTCCAGCTGGACGTTCCGCGCCCCCTGCTCGAGGAACGCTTGATCCATCGTCGGACCGACAAACGCAGTGGACAGATATATCATCTCGTCTATAATCCGCCGCCCCCCGGTGCGGAGCTAGAGCATCGGGCCGATGATCGGCCCGAGGCTGTTGCCAAGCGGCTCGATGCCTACGAGGCGATGACGGCTGCCCTTCTCCCGTTTTACGAGCAGAAGCAGCTGCTGCATCGCGTCGACGGGGTCGGGAAGCCAGAAGAAGTTACGCACAGGGTGCTGTCGGCTCTCGGCCGATCGGGCTCGGGTGGAGAATGAGGCGTACGAAACAAGCCAGACCGCCGAAGGAACCGAAGGGCGACAAGCTCGAGTTCGACGGCGTGGTTCAAGAGGCCCTGCCGAACGCCATGTTTCGCGTGAAGGCGGACAACGGCCTGGGCGTCCTCGCGACCATCAGCGGCCGGATGCGGCAGTACTACATCAAGATCCTGCCGGGCGACCGCGTGACCGTCGAGGTCTCGCCGTACGACCCGAGCCGTGGCCGGATCACGTACCGGCACAAGTAACGTAGTTTTTTGAGGAATCTGGAGGCTCCCCGTGAAGGTGCGCCCGAGCGTCAAGAAGATTTGCGACAAGTGCAAGGTGGTGCGGCGGCGTGGTGTCGTCCGGATCATCTGCGAGAACCCCCGCCACAAGCAGCGCCAGGGGAACTAGCTCTTTCGGCGGAAGCCCGCCCTCGTTTCGGTTTGGAGTAACCATGGCTCGTATCGCTGGTGTCGATCTCCCGCGTCGGAAGCATGTCGCCTACGCCCTGCCGTACCTCTACGGCATCGGGCGGACTCTCGCGTTGCAGATCTGCGAGAAGACCAACATCGCGCCGAACAGGCGCGTCGAGGAGCTCAGCGACGCCGAGGTGAAGGCGATCCGCGACCTGCTCGACGCCGAGTACAAGGTCGAGGGCGACCTGCGGCGCGAGGTGCAGCTCAACATCAAGCGGCTCATGGACCTCGGCTGCTACCGCGGGCTCCGCCACCGGCGTGGCCTCCCGGCGAACGGGCAGAGGACGCACACGAACGCGCGCACCCGGAAGGGGCCGCGCAAGGGCATGTTGCAGCGGCGTCCGGCCGCTACGAAGTGACGAGCGGGGATTAGGACGCCATGGCGCAAGCGAAGACGGCTGCCACCACCACCAAGGCCAAGCAGAAGAAGAAGGTCAAGAAGAATGTCGCCGCGGGCATCGCGCACATTCAGTCGACCTTCAACAACACGGTCGTGACGATCACGGACATCAACGGCAACGCGATTGCGTGGTCGTCCGCTGGCGCTCGCGGCTTCAAGGGATCGCGAAAGTCGACGCCGTTCGCCGCGCAGCTCGCGGCGGAAGAGGCCGCGCGGCGGGCGCAGGAGCACGGGATGCGTTCGGTCGCCGTGTTCGTGAAGGGCCCGGGGGCCGGCCGCGAGAGCGCGCTTCGCGCGCTCCAGACCGCAGGCTTCAAGGTGACGCTCATCCGCGACGTCACGCCGATCCCCCACAACGGTTGCCGGCCGCCGAAGCGGCGCAGGGTTTGAGGTAATTCACGATGGCTCGCTACATTGGTCCGGTCTGCAAGCTCTGCCGCCGCGAGGGGATGAAGCTCTACCTCAAGGGAGAGCGGTGCTACTCCGAGAAGTGCGCGTACACGCGGCGCCCGTATCCGCCCGGCCAGCACGGCCAGGGGCGCATCAAGCTGAGCGAGTACGCGGTGCGCCTGCGCGAGAAGCAAAAGGTGCGGCGCATCTACGGCGTGCTCGAGCGGCAGTTCAGCGGGTACTTCCAGGAGGCCAACCGGCGCAAGGGCCGGACGGGCGAGGAGATGCTCGCGCTCCTGGAGCGGCGCCTCGACAACGTGGTGCACCGGATGGGCTTCGGCTCGTCGCGCGCCGAGGCGCGCCAGCTCGTGCGGCACGGGCACGTTCACGTGAACGGCAAGCGGCTGGACATCCCGAGCT
Source organism: Sorangium sp. So ce834 (assembly GCF_051521425.1). Taxonomy (NCBI): domain Bacteria; kingdom Pseudomonadati; phylum Myxococcota; order Polyangiales; family Polyangiaceae; genus Sorangium; species Sorangium sp. So ce834. Next base: position 12,012,656 of record NZ_CP150351.1, on the reverse strand, counting down.
ACGTGGTGCGGGCCGGCGATCGGATCGAGCTCACCGAGGGGGCGCGCAAGTTCAAGAGCGTCCTCGCGTCGGTCGGGGGCGCGGACAAGCGCCCGGTCGCGAGCTGGATCGACGTGGATCGCGGGGCGTTCACCGGCGCGATCAAGGGCGCTCCGATCCGCGAGGATCTGAACGAGCCCGAGATCCGCGAGCAGCTCGTCGTCGAGTACTACTCGCGCTGAGCGCGAGGGCGGCGCGGAGGAGGGCAGCGCCACGAGCGCACCTTGCGGGGTGCGCTCGTTCGCTGCCGGCTCCCCTCCGCGTCGTCGTCCTGCGCGCGGGCGCGCAGGCGCATGGAGCCAAGGATGCGGGCAGGAGGCGGCGCCGACCGGTCGAGTGCGGCCGCGGCGTGAGACCTCCGCGCAAACCTCATGAAGGAAGGAGATCGCCATGACGATGAACAACCCGAACCTCACGATGATCGCCCGGAACTGGCGCGATCTGATCCGGCCCAAGGGCATCTCGATCGACGCGGAGAGCGGGACCCAGTTCTACGCCAAGTTCACGTGTGAGCCCCTGGAGCGCGGCTTCGGGATCACGATCGGCAACTCGCTGCGGCGGGTGCTGCTCTCCTCCCTCCAGGGGGCGGCGGCGACGGCCATCCGCATCGAGGGCGCGCTGCACGAGTTCACCACCGTGCCGGACGTGGTCGAGGACGTCAGCGACATCATCCTCAACGTCAAGGAGGTCGTCTTCAAGGCGGCGACCCCGAAGACGTACTCGGTGCGGATCGACCGCGAGGGGCCCGGGCCCGTGTACGCGCGCGACATCCAGCTGGTGGACGGGCTGTCGGTGCTCAACCCCGACCACCTCATCGCCGTGCTCGACAAGAAGGGGCCGCTCTCGATGGAGCTCACGGTGAACGTGGGCCGCGGCTACGTGCCCGCCGAGCGGAACAAGACGCCGACCATGCCCATCGGGACGATCCCGATCGACGCGCTGTTCTCGCCCATCCGCAAGGTGAACTACACCGTGCAGAACGCCCGCGTCGGGCAGGTGACCGACTACGACAAGCTCACGCTCGAGGTCTGGACGAACGGCTCGGTCTCGCCGGCGGATGCGGTCGCCTTCGCCGCGAAGATCCTGAAGGAGCAGCTCTCCATCTGGGTCAACTTCGAGGAGAGCGAGGAGACGAGCTACCAGGCGGTGATGAGCGACGACGAGCCGCTCAACGAGAACCTGTTCCGCTCCGTCGAGGAGCTCGAGCTGAGCGTCCGCTCCGCGAACTGCTTGCAGAACGCGAACATCACGCTCATCGGCGAGCTGGTGCAGCGGACCGAGCAGGACATGCTCAAGACCAAGAACTTCGGTCGCAAGTCGCTGAAGGAAATCAAAGAGATCCTCGCGAACATGGGGCTCTCGCTCGGGATGAAGATCGACAACTGGCCGCAGCTCCTCGAGCGCTGGAAGGCGCAGCAGGCGCAGGCGTGAGTCGGTACTGAGGGAACGTCATGCGTCACAAGAAAGCGGGCAGGCAGTTTGGTCGGGACACCTCCAGCCGCAGGGCGATGCTTCGCAACCTGACGGCGAACCTGATCACCCACGAGCGGATCGAGACGACCGACGCCAAGGCGAAGGAGCTGCGGCGCGTGGCCGAGCGGCTCATCACCAAGGCGACTCGGCTCGGCAAGGTCGCGTACACCGCGCACGCGGAGCTCAGCCCTGGCGACAGGGCGCGCCGGCTGCACGCCGAGCGGCTCGTGGGCAGCTACATCCCTCGCTGGGGGGTCGCGACCGATGGCAAGAAGGTCGACATCATCGCGAAGGTGATGATCGATCTCTCGAAGCGGTTCGAGGGGCGGCCGGGTGGCTACACCCGGATCATCAAGCTCGGGCCGCGCCGCGGTGACAGCGCGCCGATGAGCCTCATCGAGTTCATCGACGCGCCGCCGGTGGCGGACGCGCCCGCGCAGGCGGCCGAGCCGGTCGCCGCGGCGGAGCCGGCCGCCCCGGCGACGACCGCCGGCTGAGCCGGAAGCAGGCCGGCGCCCGGCGGCGCCGGCGCAGCTGCAGCGAGAACGCCGGGAGAGCCATGGGCTCGCCCGGCGTTTTTGCGTTGTGCGCCCGGCGCGCGCGGCGGCCGTTGTGTCGCGAGCTCACCGCGGATGATCAGGTGGGGCGTGGACGCGCGCACCTGAATTGTAAAATTCTGCTGTTGGTGCGCAATCGGGCGTGGCCGTGGGTCAGCGGTCGAGCGTTCCGGCGTCAGGTGCGCCGTCGTCTCGCGGTTCCGCCGGCTCGATCTGCTGGACCGGAAGGGCAGGGCTTGCCCCCGACGCGGAGACTGACAGCGCCGGGTCGGACGACGCCGCGGCCTGCCGAGGAGGAGCGCTGTCCTGTCCCGGAGCGAGCGCCGGATCGGACGACGCCGTGGCCTGCCGAGGAGGAGCGCTGTCCTGTCCCGGAGCGAGCGCCGGATCGGACGACGCCGTGGCCTGCCGAGGAGGAGCGCTGTCCTGCCTCGAGGACGGCGCGGGCGCGGGAGGCGCGGGCGGCTGCGGCGCGGCGCTGGCCTGCGGCTCCGGACCGAGAGACGCCGGCGCCGGCGGCGGAGCGGCGCTGGGCTGCTTCGCGGACGGCGCCGGATCGCTCCGGCGGCGGGCGATGAAGAACATCGCGAGCAGGGCGGCGAAGCCCACGGCGCCGGCGGCGATGTAGCGGTTCTTCTGACTCTTCCGCTCGGCGACCTTGTCCCCGAGGGACGCGAGCGCCGCCCTCGCCCCGGCGTGGTCCGGATCCAGCTCGATCGCCCGCTCGAGCACGAACTTGTCCGGCGTGCCGCGATCGATGAGGAGCACGCCCTCGAGGTAGGCGATCTCCGCCTCGACCTTCCGCGCGTGCTCGCCGGTCGGGTCGAGCCGCAGCGCCTTGCGCAGCATCGCGAGCGCGTCCTCGCGCCGATCGGCCGGCATCGACCTCGCGCGCTCGACGTAGGGCCCCACCATCTCCTTGCGGCGCTCGAAGAGCGGCGCGCGGGCGAGCACCCTGTCGAACGCGTCCGTCGCCTCGGCGAGCTTGTTCGCGCTCGCGGCGGCGACGCCCTCGTCCATCAGCTTGTACACCTCGGCGAGCCGCGCGCGATCGTACGTCGCGAAGAGCTCGCGCGCGATCCGGTCCCACGACCACTCGCGCGGCGGCTTCTCGCCGGTGAGGTTCAGGTACGCGTCGCGGAGCTGCCAGACGCCGGGCTCGCCGATCGCGGCGATCGCCTCGCGGGCGGCGTCGCGCAGCCGCGCGCGATCGCTGTTGCAGAAGCTCAGGATCACGCGCATGGCGTCCACGTCCCGGACGCGGCCGTAGGCGCGGAGCACGTCGGCGAGGATCTGCGTGTCGTTCGACGCGATCGCCTCGCCGGGGATCGCCCGGCCGAGCAGATCGAGCTGCTTGTTGGCCCACCGCTGGACGATCTTGGCGTCGTGCTGGCGCGCCTCGATCAGCGCGGGGACCGCCTTGTCGCGCAGCTTGGCGACCTGCCGCTGAAGATCGATGCGGAGCAGCTCGCCGAAGTAGGCGTGCAGCGCGATGAGCTCGCGGATCGCCGGCGTCGTGCCGTCGGCGGCGAGCATCCGCACCATCGCGAGCAGCTTCACGACGTCGCGCCACGCGCTGTCGCGCGGCCGCGGCGTGGCGAGCATGAAGTCCAGCCAGTCGCCCTCGGCGTCGTCCTTCTCGTCGCCGGTGCTCTTCTTCGCGCCCTTGTCGTCCTTCTTGGCGTCCTTCTCGTCGCCGGCGCCCTTCTTCGCGCCCTTGTCGTCCTTGGCGCCCTTCTTGTCGTCCTTGGCGCCCTTCTTGTCGTCCTTGGCGCCCTTCTTGTCGTCCTTGGCGCCCTTCTTCGCGCCCTTGTCGTCCTTCGCCTCCGCGCCCTTCTTCTTGCCGTCGGGCGCGTCGTCGCCGCCCTTGTCGCCCTTCAGCGCCTTGCGCCCCTCCCTGCGAGCCTCGGCGAGCACGCGGGGCGCCGCGTCGCGATCGATCGAGCCGCGGATGTCCTGCACGCGGAGCCGCACCGCGTCGACGATGCCGGGGATGGGCTCGTCGACGGCCGCGCGGGCGTTCTCCCGCGCGCGGGCGTCCTGCGACGTGATCTGGTCGAGCACGCGATCGAGCTCGCGGATCGCGGTGATGTCGGGCTCAGGGCGGGCGATCGGGGCGAGGCGCGGGAGCTCCGGGAGCGCCGACGAGGCCGGCGCGGCGGCGCCGGCGTCGCGATCCACGGCGGCGTGCGCCAGGGGCGGCGCGAGCGGCGCAGCCGCGACCAGGCTGAGCAGGACGAGCCACGCGCACGGCGGGCTGCGCCGCGGCGACCGCCGCGCGCCCGCGCTCCTCGGATCCGACGCGCCGCGTGTCAAGCGCCTCAATCCGTGATGCGAAAGTCGAAGAAGTCGCCCGAGAAGCCGCGCCACCGGACGTCGACGCGCTCGACGCGCGCCGCGCTCGGGCCGCGGTTCGCCCAGGCGATGAGCTCCTTGAGCTCGTCCTCCTCCCCCTCGGCGAGCACCTCGACGCTGCCATCGGAGCGGTTTTTCACCCAGCCGGTGAGGCCGAGCCGCTTGGCCTCGCGCTGCGTGGAGGCACGAAAGAAGACGCCCTGGACGCGACCGCGGACGAACAGCTGAACCTGTTTGAGCCCCATGGAACCAGCTTGACTTAGCCGCGCGTTCCGGGGGAGGCAACTTCGGGGAGCGCCGGGGCGGCACGGGCAGTTCGCCCCCGCCGTTCCGCGCGAGCGCGGCGCGGTCGACCCCGCGGCCGTGCCTCCCGGCGCGCATTGACAGAGCAGACGCGCTTGATAGAGTCGCCGCCCGATCGGCAAGCGCAGCCCGCCGATCGAGCGACATGAACGTGAGGGCGCCGGTTGCGTGGCGAGCCCTCTTCCCCCTGGCGACCCGCCGACATCGACGACATGCTCGGCCCCGCCTCGGGCTCGACCCGCTAGACCCCCCCAACCAAAAACCATCGACCGACGGCCTCCACGCCCTTGACAGGGCGCGCGCTGTCGCATCCTGGAGCTTTCCGACTCATGCACCTCAGGGAACTGAAGCAGAAACCGATGGCCGAGCTCGTCCAGATGGCGAAGGGGCTCAACATCGAGGGCGCTGCCGGGCTGCGCAAGCAGGAGGTCATCTTCGCGCTCCTGCAGGCCCACGCGGCGCAGGACCAGCCGGTCTACGGCGAGGGCGTGCTCGAATGCCTGCCCGACGGCTTCGGCTTCCTCCGGGCGCCGGACTACAACTACCTGCCGGGCCCGGACGACATCTACGTCTCGCCGTCCCAGATCCGGCGCTTCAACCTCCGCACCGGCGACAGCGTGAGCGGCTCGATCCGGCCGCCCAAGGAGCGCGAGGCGTACTTCGCGCTGCTCAAGGTCGACAAGATCAACGGCGAGCCCCCCGAGGTCGCCCGCGACAAGATCCTGTTCGACAACCTGACGCCGCTCTACCCGCAGCAGAAGTTCAACATCGAGAACGGGACGAAGAGCTTCTCGACCCGCATCATCGACATGCTCTGCCCGATCGGCAAAGGGCAGCGCTGCCTCATCGTCTCGCCGCCCCGCGCCGGCAAGACGGTCCTGCTCCAGCAGATCGCCAACGCGATCTCCTCGAACCACCCGGACACCACGCTGATCGTGCTGCTCATCGACGAGCGCCCGGAAGAGGTGACCGACATGCAGCGCACCGTGAAGGGCGAGGTGATCAGCTCGACCTTCGACGAGCCGCCGACGCGGCACGTGCAGGTGGCCGAGATGGTGATCGAGAAGGCGAAGCGCCTCGTCGAGCACAAGCACGACGTCGTGATCCTCCTCGACTCGATCACCCGCCTGGCGCGCGCCTACAACACGGTCGTCCCGCCGAGCGGCAAGATCCTCTCCGGCGGCGTCGACTCGAACGCGCTGCACAAGCCGAAGCGGTTCTTCGGCGCCGCGCGCAACGTCGAGGAGGGCGGGTCGCTGACCATCGTCGCCACCGCGCTCGTCGACACGGGCTCGCGCATGGACGAGGTCATCTTCGAGGAGTTCAAGGGGACCGGCAACAGCGAGATCCACCTCGATCGCAAGCTGATGGAGAAGCGGATCTTCCCCTGCCTCGACATCAACAAGAGCGCCACCCGCAAGGAAGAGCTGCTCCTGCCGGAGTGGATCCTCCAGCGCGTGTGGCTGCTCCGCCAGCTCCTGCATCCCCTGAACGTCATCGACTCGATGGAATTCCTCCTGGACAAGGTGAGCCGCACCGAAACCAATCAGGAATTCCTCGAGAGCATGAACCAGTAGCGGCGCGTCCTAGGGGCGCTCCCGGCGGACGTAGGGAGCGCTCTCTTCTGGGCGAACGCGTCGCGCAGGGGACCGCGCGCGCGCTCCTCCGGGCGAAGTCGTGTTAGCGTCTGCTGGTGACCGCGAAGGCGGAACAACGCACGAAAGCGCTTCAGGCTCGGATACAGGAGCTCGAGGCGCGCCTTGCCCAAGCTGACAAGACCGTGCAGGCGCTCCGGGACGTCGGGCTCGCGCTCGGCAGCACCCTGGATCTCGACCAGCTCCTCGCGCTCATCCTGAACAAGATCACCGAGCTGCTCGACGCGGACAGGGCGACCCTGTACCTGCTCGACGAGCAGCGCCAGCGGTTGTACTCGCGCATCGTCATCGGCGAGGAGGCGCGCGCGATCGAGCTGCCCGTCGGCGCCGGGATCGCCGGCCACGTCGCCAAGATCGGGCGCACCGTCCGCGTGAAGGACGCCTACCGCGATCGCCGGTTCCAGCGCGACTGGGACGAGGTGACCGGGTACCGCACCCGCTCGATCCTCGCCGCGCCGATGAAGAACCACGTCGGCCGGACCATCGGGGTCATCCAGGTGCTGAACAAGCACGAGGGCGGGGAGTTCTCGGTCCACGACGAGGAGCTCCTGAGCGCCCTGGCGACGCAGGCGGCGGTCTCGATCGACAACTCGCGGCTGTTCCTCTCGGTGATCCAGAAGAACACGCAGCTCGTCGAGACGAAGGAGCAGCTCGAGCACCGCGTGAGCGACCTCAAGCTGCTCTTCGAGCTCGAGAGCGCGATGGGCCGCGCGACCAACATGGAGGACCTCGCGCGCGCGGTCATCACGTCGGCCGGCAGGGCGTGCGAGGCGCGCGCGGGCGGCATGCTCGTCGACGAGATCGAGGGCGGGCTGGTCCTCTACTTCTTCGAGCTCGACGCGCTCGAGGACGGCGGCCCGCCGCCCCGCGCGCCCGCGCCCGGCGACGAGCCGGAGGGCGTCGTGGTCGCCGCCGCCCCGAGGCCGGCGGCGAAGCGCATCGCGATGCGCCGCGGCGAGGGGTTGGTCGGGCGCGCCATGGTGCACAACGAGGCCGTGTTCTTCTCGAGCGATGGCGGGGGCGACGAGCTCGACGACATGGACATGACGGTCTCGCACCGGCTCGCCCAGATGCTCGGCGGGGAGCTGAAGTCGGCGATCGCCGTGCCGCTCGAGGGCGAGGACGCGGTGCCGATCGGCGCCATGGCGCTCTACAACTCCAGGAAGCCCCACGGCTTCTCGAAGGACGATCGGGCGCTCTTGCGGCTCGTGTCGGCGAACGCGTCGACCGCGCTGCGGCTGTTCCGCTCGCGCCTCGAGCGGGAGCAGAGCGAGCGGCTCAGCACGATCGGGCGCCTGCTCTCGGGGGTGATGCACGACGTGCGCACGCCGCTCACGGTGATCAGCGGCTACGTCCAGCTCATGGCCAGCGCCCCCGACGCGGCGACGAGGGAGGAGCACGCGCGGCTGATCCTGAAGCAGTTCGACGTGATCAGCGCGATGCAGCGCGAGGTGCTGGAGTTCGCGCGCGGCGAGCGGAGCATCCTCGTGCGCAAGGTCTACCTGACCAAGTTCTTCGGCGACATCGAGAAGCAGCTGGAGCACGAGCTCGCCGGGACCGGCGTGGCGCTCTGCCTGGAGCTCGAGGACCGCGGGACGGCGCGGTTCGACGAGGCGAAGATGACGCGCCTCCTGCACAACCTCGTCCGCAACGCGGTCGAGGCGATGCGGCCACGCGGGGGGACGGTGACCATCCGCGCCTACCGCGACGGGGGGGATCTCGCGATCAGCGTCGCCGACACCGGCAAGGGGATCCCGAAGGAGGTCCAGGGCCGGCTCTTCCAGTCGTTCGTCACGTCGGGCAAGCGCGGCGGCACCGGGCTCGGGCTCGCGATCGTGAAGAAGATCGTCGACGAGCACGCCGGGACGATCGCGGTCGAGTCGTCCAACAAGGGCGCGAAGTTCACGATCCGCCTGCCCCAGGAGAGCGCGTCGCGGCCTCCGGCGCCGGCGGAGGGGCAGCCCAAGCTGCCGCAGGCCGACGGCGGCCCGGCGCTCAAGGCGGGGGTGGAGGCCGCGCCGGTGGTCCACGAGGGCCTCCCTCGCCGCAGGCCGACAGGCTCATCGACCCCGGTGAACGAGCGCGGCAGGCGCTCGTCGAGCAACGGCTCGGACGCGTGACGCGCCGCCGCCGCTTGCGCGAAGCACGCCCGATGGAGAGACTCAAGCGGTGTCCCAGCTCCGCCTGAAGCTCCTCGAGCCGCACCGGACGTCGCTCGAGAAGTGCGTCTACTGCCCCAAGCTCTCCCGCGCCGCCTGCCCCGTGTCGAACGTCGAGGCGAACGAGACGGTCACGCCCTGGGGCAAGATGTCGATGGCGTACTTCGCCGCGCGCGGCGACGTGCCGCTCGACGCGCCCCACGCGGACCCCGCCTGGGCGTGCTCGGCCTGCTACGCGTGCCGCGAGCGCTGCGATCACAAGAACGAGGTGGCCACGGTGCTGACCGACGCGCGCGCCGAGCTCTTCGCGCGCGGCCTCGAGCCGGAGGGGGCGAGGCGCGTCGCGGCGCGCTTCCGGGCCCGCGAGGACGGCCGCGCCGGCGAGCGCGACGGGCGGATCCAGCCGGATCCGGCCGCGGTCCACGTGCTGGTCGGCTGCGGCTACGAGCGCCACGCGCCGGACGTCGCCCGCGACGCGCTCGAGGCGACCGAGGCGCTGACCGGCGCTCCGGTCCGCCCGGTGCGCGCGTGCTGCGGGCTGCCGCTCCTCTACGCCGGCGATCGGCCGGGCTTCGAGGCCGCCGCGCGGCGGCTCGCCGCCGAGGTCGCGGCGGGGGAGCGCTTCGTCGCGGTGGACCCCGGGTGCGCGCGCGCCGTCCGCGTCGAGTACGCGCGCGTGGGCGTGAGCGTGAAGAGCCCGGAGCTGTTCGTCGATCTCGCGCGGGCGTCGCTCGACCGGCTGCAGCGGTCGACGTCGGAGCGGCGGGTGCGCTACCACGACCCCTGCCAGCTCGGGCGCGGCCTCGACCGCTACGACGCGCCCCGGGAGATCCTCGCCCGCATCACGGGGCGGCCGCCGGAGGAGTTCATCCATCGCCGCGAGCACGCCGACTGCAGCGGCGGCGGCGGCCTCGTGCCCGCCACGCGCCCCGCCTCGTCCGCCGCCATCGCCGACGGCAGGATCGCGGAGCACCGCGCGCTCGGCGGCGGGCTGCTCGTGACCCACTGCGCGCAGAGCCTCCGGCGGTTCAGGACCCGGGGCGAGCCGGCGGAGGACCTCGCGAGCCTGGTCGCGCGGGCCGTCGCGCCGCGATGACCGCGCCGGCGCCTGCCGTGGACGAGGCGCGCGGCGGCGCCGCGGGCCAGGAGGGGCCGGCGCCGCGCAAGCGGCGCACGGTCGCGGGGAGGCTCCTCGCGAGCTACCTCGTGGTGCTCGCCGCGTTCGCGCTGACCGTCGGCTGGAGCGTCCAGGCGCTGCGGGCGGCGTCGCGCGACGCCCAGCTGCTGCGCGCCGGGTACGTCCCGCTGCTGCTCCGCATCGGCGAGGTCCTGGCCGAGCAGAACGTCTTCAACGCCCAGCTCAACCACATCACGGCGGCGAAGAACCCCGGCGACGTGCGCGAGTGGCTCGAGACCGCCCGGCGGACCCGGCCGCTCGCCTTCTCGATCGTCAGGGACGCCGCCAGGGCGCTCGCCGGCGCCGACGAGGTGGTGGGCGGCGGAGGCGCCGGCGTCGGGCAGGCGGCCGCCTCGTCGGGCGTGCGCCGGTTCAGCGACGAGATCGCGGCCGAGGTGACCGCCATCGAGCGGCTCGTGGGCGCCAGCCCGGAGCGGTTCTCCCAGCTGTTCCAGGCGCTCGCCGTCGGCAACCGCGAGCTCGCCGAGCGCACGCGCGACGAGCTGGTCAAGCGCGAGGTCGAGGGCGCGCAGCGGCTCCGGGCCATCAAGAGCCGCGTCGAGGAGCAGATGGAGAGCCTCACCGTCGAGGCGAGGCGGCGGGAGGAGCGCTCGATGCACCTGCTGCTCGGGCTGGGCGTGCTGACGCTGCTCGTCGGCGCGGTGATGTCGCTGTACGCGCGGCGCGTGCTCGCCCCGCTCACCGCGGTCACCGAGCGGGCGAACGCGGTCGCGCGCGGCGACCTCACCCCGAAGCAAGTGCTCGCGACGAACGACGAGATCGGCGAGCTCGCGACGACGTTCGAGGGCATGGTCGCCGCCATCCGCCGCGCGCGCGCCGAGCTCGTGAACGCCGAGCGGCTCGCGGCGATCGGCAAGATGGCGGCGCACGTCACGCACGAGATCAGGAACCCGCTGTCGTCGATCGGGCTGAACCTCGAGCTGCTCGAGGAGGAGGTGGCGCGCGCCTCCGCCGCGGACATGCCCGACGCGGAGCTCAGGCCCGTGATGAAGGAGTCGGCGCAGCTCGTCGCCGCCATCCGGGCCGAGGTGGATCGCCTGTCGCGCATCGCGGAGCAGTACCTCAGCGTCGCCCGCCGCCCTCGCCCGCAGCTCGTGCCGGAGCGGGTGGACGACCTGGTGCAGGAGCTCGTGGCGTTCGTGCGGCCCGAGCTCGACCGCGCCGGCGTCGCGGTCCGCGTCGAGGTGGAGGAGGGGCCCGAGATCCTCCTCGACGAGTCGCAGCTCCGGCAGGCGCTGCTGAACCTGCTCCGCAACGCGCGCGAGGCGATGCCCAAGGGCGGCGAGATCGTGGTGAGCGTCGGCTTCTCGGGCGGGGCCGCGACCATCGCGGTCGACGACACGGGCCCCGGCGTGCCGGAGGAGCTGCGGGCGTCGATCTTCGACCCCTTCTTCACGACCAAGCAGCGCGGGACGGGGCTCGGGCTCGCGGTGACGCGGGACATCGTCGAGGCGCACGGCGGCGCGATCTCGTGCGAGCCGCGCGAGGCAGGGGGCACGCGGTTCCGGATCGTCCTGCCCGCCGGCGGCGCGCCGGCCCAGGGCCGCGCCGCGGAGGCGCACGCGGCGCTCTGAGCCGCGCCTGCCGCGCGCGGCGACGGCGGCCGCGGGGGCCGGGCGGCGCGCAGGCCCGGCGCTGCGGCTACTTGGGCAGGTGCTCGAGGATGAGCCCCATGGCGAGGAAGCCCACGACGGCGAACACGAGCGCCGCCAGCACGTAGAAGAGGGTCCGGAACGTCCGCGCCGGGCGCGGCTGCTCGAGCGGCTCCGGCTCGCCGGGGACAGGCAGCCCCGAGCTGACCGAGCCCAGGGTCGGCCGCGTGGGTTTGTAGACGAGCGTCGGACCCTGGCCGGTCGACCCGGGCGAGCTGTCCTCGGAGAAATCCGGGAGCGTCCGCGGCGACACGGGGGGCGACACGATCGGGGGCGCGAGCTCCATGGCCGCGTTGTTCAGCACCATGGTGCCGTTCGGGCCGGTCCATGGCATGGGCTGGTGCATGGGCTGGACCGCCGGCAGCCCGCCCGCCGCGTGAGAGGGACGCTGCCCCTCGCCCAGCGCGGGCGCCGGGTTGCCGAGGAAGTGGTGGGCCGCGAGCGCAGGGTCGCTGGGCTGGCGCGCTGCGGCCTCGACCGGCGGATGCGCCCCTGGATCGGTGGCCGTGCGGATCAGGATGGGATCGGGCGGCGGCACCGGGAGCTTGAGCGCGCCCGAGGACGGGGGCTTGTAGCTCGGGTGCGGCGGCAGGGGCGTGCCGGGCGCGTTGCCCAGCGCGCCGCTGCCGGGCACTCTGGAGCTGCGCGGGCTGAGCGCCGGCTGGCTCGAGCTCTTCGCGGGCCGCAGCTCGCGCCACGCGGTGAGCCCCTCGAGCGCGCTCTGGAAGCGGTCTGCAGGCTCCCGCGCCAGCCCCTTCGCGAGGAACGCCTCGAGCCGCGGATCGATCGGCCCGTCCATCGCGTCCGCGAGCTTCCGCGCGTCGGTCTTCTGCTTCATCTCGACCATGATGAGCAGGTTGCGCGCCTGGTAAGGCAGCTGACCGCTCATCGACTGGTAGATCATCGTGGCGCAGGCGTAGATGTCCGCGCGGTGGTCGACCGTCTTCGCCTTGCCGATCTGCTCGGGCGGCATGAACGAGAACGTGCCGAGGCTCTGCCCCATCTCGGTGAGGGTCTCTCCGCCCATCTCCTTCGGCAGCTTGGAGATGCCGAAGTCGAGGATCTTGACCCGCGTGGACCCGTCGGGGCGCGCCTCGAGGTACACGTTCGACGGCTTCAGATCGCGGTGGATGATCCCGGCGCGGTGCGCGTCGGCGAGGCCCATCCAGACCTGCTCGATGATCGAGTGCAGCTCGTCGAACGCGATCGGCCCCGTCCGCTTCAGCCGATCGATCAGCGACTCGCCTTCGAGCAGCTCGAAGACGAGCACGATGCCGAGCTCGGGGTCCTCCTCGACGTCGAGGATCTCGGTGACGTGATCGCTGTTGATGGAGCCCGCGGCGCGCGCCTCGCGCCGGAACCGCTCGACGGCGGACGACTTCGCCTTCGAGTCGGCGCGAAGGAGCTTGATCGCCACCTGGCGGCCGGTGCGGATGTTCTCCGCGGCGAACACCTCACCCATCCCGCCACGGCCGAGCTGGCGGATGATGCGGTACCGGTTCGCAACGACGGTTCCAGGTTCGAGCTCCAAAAGCGCCTCGCCACAGATTATCCCCCGCGCCGATGCAGGCGATCAAATTCTCCGGCGCGAACGGGGTAAGTCGACCATGGGCGATGGGCCGCCGGCCGAGGGCCGTCGTCGCCTCGCCCCGGCCGAGGACGGCGAAAGAGCCGCAGAATCGAGCTCTTCCGTGGGGCCTCCGCCCCTCGGGTGATGCGCCGGCGCTTCCCCCCTCACGCGCGGCATCTCGCGCCGGTCGCGGGGGCACGGTCGCGCCCCCGCGCCGCCGCGGCGCTCACTCGTCTTCCTGCTTCCGGAGCTTCGCCACGACGCTCAGGTCCTCGAGCGTCGACGTGTCGCCGGTCATCTCGCGGCCGGCGGCGACGTCCTTCAGCAGCCGGCGCATGATCTTGCCGCTGCGGGTCTTCGGCAGCGCGTCCGCGAAGCGGATGGCGTCGGGGCGCGCGAACTTGCCGATCTCCTTGGCGACGTGCTCGGCGAGCTTCGCCTGGAGCTCCGGCCCGGCCGCGAACCCCGGCCGGAGCGAGACGAACACAACGAGCGCCTGCCCCTTGAGCTCGTCCGGTCGGCCGACCGCGGCCGCCTCGGCGACGGCGGGGTGAGAGACGAGCGCGCTCTCGATCTCGGCCGTCCCGATGCGGTGGCCGGCCACGTTCAGCACGTCGTCGATGCGGCCGACCACCCAGTAATAGCCGTCCTCGTCGCGGCGAGCGCCGTCGCCGGTGAAGTAGCAGCCCTCGACGTCGCTGAAGTACTGCTTGCGGAAGCGCTCGTCGTCGCCCCACACGGTGCGCAGCATCGACGGCCACGGCTTCTTCAGGACGAGCAGCCCGCCCTCGCCCGCGGGGACCGGCTTGCCGTCCTTCGTGACGACCTCGGGCACGACGCCGAACATCGGCAGCCCGGTCGACCCCGGCTTCGAGGGCGACGCGCCGGGCAGCGTGGTCATCATGATCGCCCCCGTCTCGGTCTGCCACCAGGTGTCCACGACGGGGCAGCGGCCGCCGCCGATGGTCCGGTGGTACCAGATCCACGCCTCGGGGTTGATCGGCTCGCCGACCGAGCCGAGGAGCCGGAGGCTCGACAGGTCGCTCTTCGCGGGCCACTCGTCGCCCTGCCGCATGAAGGCGCGGATGGCCGTGGGGGCGGTGTAGAGGATGGTGACGCCGTGCTTCTCGATGAGCCGCCAGAAGCGGCCCCAGTCGGGGAAGTTCGGCGCGCCCTCGTACATGAGGCACGTCGCGCCGCTCGAGAGCGGGCCGTACACGATGTAGCTGTGGCCCGTCACCCAGCCGACGTCGGCGGTGCACCAGTAGACGTCGTCGTCGCGCAGATCGAAGACGTACTTCGTCGTGACGTGCACGCCCACCAGGTAGCCGGCGGTCGTGTGGAGCACCCCCTTGGGCTTGCCGGTCGAGCCGCTCGTGTAGAGGATGAACAGCGGGTGCTCGGCGTCGACGATGGTGGGCTCGCAGGAGGGCGCGGCCTGGGCGAGCAGGTCGTGCCAGAAGACGTCGCGGCCCTCGGTCATCTGCACCTCACAGCGCTCGCTGCCGAGGTGCTGGTACACGATGACGCGCGTCGCGCTCTTCGCCTCCGGCTGCGCGAGCGCCTTGTCGACGGTCGCCTTCAGCGGCACGACCTGCCCGCGCCGGTACGCGCCGTCCTGGGTGATGACGAGCTTGGCCTGGCTGTCGTGGATGCGGTCGCGGAGCGCGTCCGCGGCGAAGCCGCCGAAGACCACCGTGTGCACCGCGCCGAGCCGCGCGCAGGCGAGCATCGCGACGGCGACCTCGGGGACCATGCCCATGTAGATCGCGACCCGATCCCCCTTCTCGATGCCCAGCTTCTTGAGCGCGTTCGCGAGCAGCAGCGTCTCGCGGTGGAGCTGGGCGTAGGTCAGCGTGCGCGTGGCGCCGTGCTCGCCCTCCCAGATGATCGCGGCCTTGTTCTTTGTGGCGGTCGTCAGGTGCCGGTCGAGGCAGCTCTCGGTCACGTTGAGGGTCGCGCCGACGAACCACTTGGCGTGCGGCAGGGACCAGTCGCTGGTCGTGGTCCACGGCGTGCGGAACACGAGATCGCCCGTCTCCCGGCGCCAGAACGCGTCCGGCTGCTCGATGCTCTCGCGGTAGAGCGCCTCGTAGGCCTCCTGCGCGCCGACGCGCGCACGACGCGAGAACTCGGCCGGCGGCTCGAACCGGCGCGTCTCCTTCAGCAACGACGTGATGGCATCCTGCGACATGGTCACCCCTGCGTTGGAGGGGACGGCGGGGGCCGGTCCCCGATCGCTGTTCCCCCGCTGGAGAGGACGGCGAACCATCTCCGACTCACCGCGAGGGCGTGCGAGGATACATCCGCCGAGCAGCAGAACAAGGACGGAACGGGCGGGCGCCCTGGCCCAGCCCGCTCACCAGAACGCGTAGCCGGCGTGCAGGCTGCCTCCCAGCTGCAGCAGCACGGATGAGTAGAGGGGAATGTCGTCGTCGCCGTCCTTGTAGCTGATGCCGCGCGACGACTGGAAATAGCTGTCCAGCGAGAACCCGAGGAGCACACCGCTGAGGTCCAGCTCGACGCCGACCTCGGAGAACACGAACGCGTTCACCCCCCAGGCGTGCTTGCACCGGCCGTCGCACAGGTCCCCGCCGGGCGTCTTGATGCTGTCGAAGCTCACGTCGTCGTAGGTGAGGCCGCCGCCGATCGAGCCCACGAACCGCCAGGTCTGCCCTGGGGTCATCAGGCGGACGTTGAGCCCGACGCGCGTCGACCCGAGCGTGTAGCTGGCGTTCGGGTAACTGGGGTGGTCCGATCCGGTGGCGATGTTCGCGTACTGGAACATCACGTCGAACGCCGCGGGGGTGTTCACGCGATAACCCACCCGGATCGAGCCGGCGCCGCCGCTGTTCGCCTCCGGCCGCTGGAACGCGCGCGGGTGGCCGAGCGGCCAGAGCAGCGACGCCGCGCCGATGACGTAGTATCCCTGCGGCGCGAGCGAGAGGGGCACCGGCCGCGGCGGGGGCGGCGGGGGCGGCGGGGGCGTGTACGGCTGCGGCGCCGCGGCCACGGGGGGCTTCTCCGGGGCCAGCGTCAGCTTCACCTTCTTGTCGCGCTCGCCGCTCACCACGGTGACGCTCTGCTCTGCGCTCACGTGGCCATCGGCCCGCGCGCCGATGCGGTGCACCCCCGGCCCGAGCTCCACGACCCGCGCCCCCGACGACGCGGGCGGCTGCTCCTCCCCGTCGATGAGCAGCGTGGCGTCCGGCGGGCTGAGCTCGATCGTGAGGCGGGCGAGCAGCGCGCGCATCTCCTCGATGGCGCTGCGCGCCGTCCGCTCGTCGCCCTCATCCATCGTGTCGCGGTGCTGCGCGAGCGCGCGCTCGAGCGCCGCGATGGCCCGCGGGTAGTTGAAGAGGGCCTTCTCGGCGAGCGCGATGTTGAAGAGCGGGCTGGCCTTCGGCTTCTCCTTGTAGGCCGCCTCGAACTCGACGATCGCCGCCGGGTAGTTCCGGTCCTGGAACAGCTTGATGCCGTTCTCCATGTGCTGCCGGTACGGCTCGACCTGCGCGAGCGCCGGCGAGAGCTGCGCGGCCAGGCCGAGGAGCGCCGCGCAGAGCGCGACCTGGAGTCGTCCGTGCGATCTGCCCAAGCCCGCCTCAGTCGACCTTGAGCTGCAGGCCAGCCGCGACCCCCGCCGGCTTCGACGCCGCGACGTCCGGGGCGACCGGACCCGGCGCGGCGGCCTTTGCGCCGGCGCCCGTCGCCCTGGGGCGCGCCGCGAAGGGGAGCGTCGCCGCCTTCTTCCCGCTCGGCGCGGCCTTGGGCGCCGGGGGCAGCGCGGCCTTGGGCGCCGGGGGCGGCGCGGCGGGCGCCGTTTCCGCGGTGGGCGTCGGCTCCGTGGTGGGCGCCGGCTCCGCGGTCGCGGCGGGCGCCGGCTCGAATGCCGCCGGCAGCGGGTGGAGCAGGACCTCGATGGGGGCCCTGCCAGCCTGGAGCGTCACTTCCTTGTCCACGGTCGTGTATCCGGAGGCCTCGATCCGCACCCGCTTCGTCTCTCCCGTGCGGCCGCGCAGCGTGCGGTCGGCCAGCGCCACGCCGTCGACCGTGAACCGCGCGCCTTCGGCGTTCGTCCGGAGCTCGACGGAGACCTGGACGGGCGGCGCAGGCGCGGCGGCCTCGGTGCTCGCCGCCGGCGAGCGGCGCGCGTGGAAGGCCGCGCCGGCGAGCCCGCCGGCCAGCGCGACGAGCGCCGCCCCGGCCAGCGCGAGCCGCCGCGGCCCGCGCGCGCCCGCGCGCCCGTTGCTCGACCAGCCCACCTTCGAGCCGGTGCCGGGCACCTCGAGCGTCGGATCCATCGCGATGTTCGGGTCGCCCGGCGTGAGCTTCACCGGCGTCTGCCCCGGCACCCCAGGCGCGCTCGTCGTGTGCGCCCCGAGCTCGTCGCTCGAGCTGCGCCGCGCGCCGAGGAGCCCGCCGGCCCCGGCGATCAGCGCGTCCAGGAAATCCCGCGCGGACGAGAACCTCGCGTCCCTGTCCCGCGTGAGCGCCTTGGCGATGACGCGCGCGATCGGCTCGGGGACGGCCGGGTTGCTCATCCGCACGTCCTGGGCGTCCTTCATGCAGATGTTGACGATCACCTGCTCGTACGAGCTGCCGCTGTGCGGCGGCTGCCCGGCGAGGCACTCGTAGAGGATGGCGCCGACCGCCCAGAGATCGGTCCTGCCGTCCACGTCGGGCATCGCCTGCGCCTGCTCGGGCGACATGTAGAACGGCGTGCCGAGCACCGTGCCCTGCCGGGTCAACGTGTGCGCCGGGGCGCCGTCGGTGCGGCGCACCTTCGAGATGCCGAAGTCGAGGATCTTCGCGAAGTTCGGGTCGTCGTCGCGGTCGACCAGGAAGATGTTGTCCGGCTTTAGATCGCGGTGGACGATGCCCGCCTCGTGCGCGCGGTGGAGGCCGCGGAGGATCTGCGCGGTGACGTGGAGCGCCTCGCCGAGCTCCAGCCTGCCGCAGCGCCGGATGCGGTGGCCCAGGTCCTCGCCGCGGAGCAGCTCCATCACCAGGAACGGGACGTCGTCGGCGAAGCCGGCGTCGAAGATCTCGACGATGTGCGCGCTCTCGACGGCGCTCGCCGCCTGCGCCTCGCGGTGGAACCGGGCGACGGCGTCCTTGTTCCGCGCGAGCTCGGCGTCGACGAACTTCATCGCGACGCGCTTGCCGATGGCGGTGTTGACCGCCTCGTAGACCACGCCCATCCCGCCACGCCCGATCGTCCGTACGATCTCGTACTTCTGGACCCGCTTTCCGACGAGCGCGCCCTCGACCGGCTGAGTCGCTGCGGCAGTTGTGTCGGTGCTGCTAGGCATGGCGGTTGCGACTCGGGAGGGGCGGAGCGGGCGAAGCGCTAGGAGGCCCGATGGACGAACCGTATCAAAGAAAGCTGCGCCCCTTCCCTGCGCGGCAGCTTATCACCTACCCCCGCCAGGGTGCACCTTCGCCGGCGGGGGCGGCCAGGGGTGCGCCGGGCGAGGGGCTCCGTCGCACATCGGCCGCCCCTCTCTCAGCGCGGCAGGGCGGCGGCGTCCGGGCTCGGCGCCTCGGCGAGGCGCGGATCGAGCTGGCCCTGCTTCTCCAGGGCGGACAGCTCGCTGAACCCGCCGACGCTGACGCCGTTGATGAAGATCTGGGGGACCGTGCGCTGCCCGGAGGCCTTGACCAGCCAGGCGCGGAGGTCGTCCCGGCCCTCCACGTTGATCTGCGTGAACTGCACCTGCTTCTGGCTCAGCAGGCGCTTCGCCATGGCGCAGTATCCGCAGTACTCGGTGACGTAGATGGTGACGTCGGCTGCTTGCATGGGCATCTCGTCCTCTTTCCTTTCCCGGGACGGCCAAAGATGCAAGCGCACAGGGCTCCACCTTGCGGTAGGCTGCGCGCATGGCCGAGAAAGAGGGGACGATTCACCTCGATCGCTACACCAGCGACGCGAAGCAGGTCGTCGCCGGCGCCCAGCAGATCGCGGACGAGCGTCAGCACGCCGAGGTCACGCCGCTGCACCTGCTGATGAGGCTGCTGGAGCGTGACCGGGGGGTATCCGAGGTGTTTCGGCGGGCCGGGGCCGATCCGAACGAGGTGCTCCAGCTCGCCGAGAACGCGCTGAAGAAGCTGTCCAAGGCGGGCAGCGGGGTCGCGTACGTCAGCCCGCGCCTGCTCGACCTCCTCGGGCGCGCCGAGCGGGAGGCGACGCGGGACAAATCGGCGAGCGTGGGCATCGAGCACCTGCTCCACGCGCTCGCGCAGGAGATCCGCGGGCCTGCGGGGGAGATCCTCTCCTCGTTCGGCATCGGCCCCGGCGCGTTCCGGCCCCACCTCGGCGCGCTCGAGGCGGCCTCGCGCGAGCCCTCGCCCGCGGCGTCCAGCGCGTCGGAGCCCGGTCAGCCCGCGCCCTACACCCGGGACCTCGTCGCCGACGCCCGCGAAGGGCGGTTCGATCCGGTCATCGGGCGCGACGTCGAGGCGCGCCGCCTGCTGCAGATCCTCGAGCGGCGGTTCAAGAACCACCCGCTCATCGTCGGCGAGCCCGGCGTGGGCAAGACCGCGCTCATCCGGGGTCTGGCCGACCGGATCGCCCACGGCGACGTGCCCACCAACCTCGCGGGCGCCCACCTCTACGAGCTCGACACCGGCGCGCTCGTCGCCGGGGCGAAGCTCCGCGGCGAGATCGAGCAGCGCCTCAAGGTCCTGGTCGACCGCCTGCGCGGCGCGCAGGACGCCGAGAGCATCCTCGTCGTCGAGGACCTCGACGCGCTCTTCGGGCAGGGGGTGCAGGGCGCCGGCGTCGGCGAGCTCCTGAAGCCGCTCCTGTCGCGCGGGGAGATCCGGATCATCGCCACCACGACGCCGGAGGGCGTGCGCAAGATCAACGAGCGCGACCCCGGGATCATCCGCCGGTTCTCGACGATCACGCTGGAGGCGCCGAGCATCGATCAGGCGACGGAGATCCTGCGCGGGATCGCGACGAAGTACGAGGCCCACCACCGCGTCCGCGTGGGGGAGAGCGCCATCGCCTCGGCGGTCGCGCTGGCCAAGCGGTACATCTCGGATCGCGCGCTCCCCGACACGGCCGTGGACCTGCTCGACGAGACGTCGGCCCGCAAGCGGGTGGAGGTCGACGGCGTGCCGGCCGAGCTCGACGCCTTGAGCCGGCGCGTCGACGCGCTCCGCGCCCAGATCGCCGCGCTCGCCGACGACGACGACAAGCTCAGCGTCCAGACCCGCGCGCGCCTGGAGGCGGAGCTCGCGGAGATCGAGCCGAAGGCGTCGGCGATGCGCAGCCGCAACGAGTCGCGCCGCGGCGTCATCGCCGCGTGCCAGGCCATCCGCCGGGAGCTCGTCGCCGCGACCGACGCGCTGAAGGTGGCCCAGCGCGACAAGGCGTTCGCCAAGATCGGCGAGCTCGAGCACGTGACCATCCCGGAGATCAAGCGGCGGCTCCAGGCCGCCGAGGAGGCCGCGCAGCGGGAGGGGGTCGCGCCGACCTCGAACGTCGTCAGCGAGTCGGACGTGGCGGCGACGCTCAACGACTGGACCGGCATCCCGGTGGCCAAGATGCTCGAGGGCGAGGCCGAGAAGCTCCTCAAGATGGAGGAGCGGCTCGCGCAGCGGGTGGTGGGCCAGGACGAGGCGGTGCGCGCGATCGCGAAGGCGGTGCGCCGCGGGCGCGTGGGCCTGCGCGATCCGGGCAAGCCGATCGGCTCGTTCCTGTTCCTCGGGCCGAGCGGAGTCGGCAAGACGGAGCTCGCGAAGGCGCTCGCCGAGTTCCTGTTCGACGACGAGCAGGCGCTGACGCGCATGGACATGAGCGAGTTCATGGAGCGCCACATGGCCCAGCGCCTGATCGGGGCGCCCCCGGGCTACGCGGACAGCGAGCAGGGCGGCTTCCTCACCGAGGCGGCCCGGCGCCGGCCGTACAGCGTGCTCCTGTTCGACGAGGTCGAGAAGGCGCACGCGGACGTGTTCAACCTGCTGCTCCAGATCCTCGACGACGGCCGGCTCACGGACGGCCGCGGGCGGCTCGCCGACTTCTCGAACACGGTCGTCATCATGACCTCGAACATCGGGTCGAAGCGCGTGCTCGAGACCGACGCCAAGCTGTGGACCACGGAGGACGGCCGCGAGGCGATCCGCGACGTCCTGCTCGAGGAGCTGCGCGGGTTCTTCCGCCCGGAGTTCCTGAACCGGATCGACGACATCGTCGTGTTCAAGGCGCTCAGCAAGGACGACCTCCGGGGCATCGTGGACATCCAGCTCCGCCGCCTCGAGCAGCTGCTCACCGACAAGGACATCCGCCTCTCGCTCACGGACGCCGCGAAGGCGCGGCTCGTCGAGCTCGGCTACGAGCCCAGCCTCGGCGCGCGCCCGCTGAAGCGGGCGATCCTGCGCGAGCTCCAGAACCCGCTCGCCGAGACCATCCTGGCCGGCGGATACCAGCCCGGCCAGACGATGCGGGTCGACGTGAGCGACGAGAAGTTCGTCTTCACCAAGGCGTGAGGGGAGCGCGCCAGGCCCGAGCGGGCCGCGCGGCGAACGCGACCGCGGCCGGCGCCGCAGGGGCGGGGAGCTGCGCGCCCGCGGCCGGACGCGCGGCACGATCGCGGCCGGCGCTCGGGCTGAGCCGCGGAGGCGGGCGATTTTCGGGCTCTACAGCGCCGGTGCGCGCGGCCGGCTCTCCGGGCGAAGAACCTGGGCGGACCGCGCTGCGAACCTCTTGCCAAGCGAAGCAAGGTCCGTATACTGCCGCTCCCTCGCTCACCGGGCCCTCGGCTCGAGGGCCAATGCGTGGCGTAAGGTGAGGGATCGCGGTCCCAAGGTTGAGGAAGACGCACCATGTACGCGGTCATCAAGACGGGCGGCAAGCAGTATCGGGTCGCCGAAGGTCAGAAGCTCCGGGTCGAGAAGCTTGCCGGCAATGCCGGTGACAAGGTCACCTTCAGCGAGGTGCTCCTCGTCGGCGGCGACTCTCCCAAGATTGGCAAGCCCCTCGTGAGCGGCGCCTCCGTCGCGGCCGAGATCACCGGGCAGGACCGCGGCAAGAAGATCGTGGTCTTCAAGTTCAAGCGCCGGAAGAACTACCGCCGCAAGAACGGCCACCGTCAGCCGTACACCGAGCTCAAGATCACCGGCATCACCGCCTAGCAGGAGAAGTAGACATGGCTCACAAAAAAGGCGGCGGCTCCTCCAGGAACGGCCGCGACTCGAACGCGCAGCGCCGTGGGGTGAAGGTGTATGCCGGCTCGCCCGTGCGCGCTGGCAACATCCTGGTCCGGCAGGTCGGCTCCTCGATCCACGCCGGCCACAACGTCGGCACCGGCCGCGACTTCACGCTCTTCGCCCTCGTCGATGGCGTCGTGACGTACGAGTGGAAGTCCAACACCAAGAAGCAGGTGTCGGTCTACCCGGCGTCCTGAGCTCCCGGCTCCGGGCGGCCTCATGAGCCGCCCTCTCGCGTCCCGCCTGTTGCGCTCCGCGCGCTCACGTTTCACCCAAACGCGGTGACGACCTACAAGCTCCTCGCCCTCGACGTCGACGGGACCCTCGTCCGGCGCGATGGCTCCATCCACGACGAAGATCTCCTCGCCATCCAGCGGCTGCAGAGCGCCGGCATCCCGGTCTCGATCGCGACCGGGCGCCTGTACTCCGGGACGCGCGAGGTCGCGCGGCGGATCGGCGTGCTCGGTCCCATCGCGTGCGTCGACGGCAGCCACATCGTGCACACCGAGGGCGACGCGCACCTGTACTCGCGCACGATCTCCGGCGCCCACGCGGCCCTGCTGCGCTCGATCACCGAGCGGCACGCGACGGCGTCGTTCCTCTTCGCGCAGGACAGCATCGTCCACGACGCGACCGGCGCGCCGCACGTCCACTACGTCCGCGGCTGGTCGCACGCGATCGCCGAGGTCGAGCGCGTCTCGTCGCACCCGTACTGGGAGCACGAGCACGGGCTGCTCGCGCTGGTGGCGATCGGGACCGAGCTCCAGGTCACGGCCGCCGTCGAGGAGGTCCGGTCCGAGCTCGGTGAGGCGGCCTTCGTCGTCTCGTTCCCGTTCCTGCGCGACGGTCACACGAGCATCTGGGCCATGATGGTCCGCGCGTCCGGGTCGACGAAGGGGACGGCGATCGCGTGGCTCGCGGAGCACTACGGCTGCGCGACGTCGGACGTGGTCGTCGTCGGCGACTGGCTCAACGATCTGCCGATGTTCGAGGTCGCGGGGCGATCGTTCGCGATGGCGCAGGCGCCCGAGGACGTGAAGCAGGCGGCGACCGACCGCCTGGAGGCCGACGGCCTGCGCGGCGGCGGTATCGCCGAGGCGATCCGCCGCGCCTTCGGTCGCTGAGCCGAGGGCGGCGGCGAGCGCCGGCGGGCGGCGGGGGAGCGCTGCTCGGCGCTCCCCGCGCGGAGCTCTGTGTCAGGCCTTGCGCTGCGCCGGCTGGGCCGCGGCGGCGAGCTGCTGCTGCTGCTGCTGCAGGTACTGCGCGACGGCGCGCGAGCGCTCGATGGCGAACTGCTTGACCTCCTTGTTCGGAGAGCCCGCGAGCGCGTTCAGCAGCTTGGTCACCTTCTCGAGCTGGCGCGACTGGAACAGCGCCTCGAAGTAGTTGTTGGCCAGGCGCACGTCGCGGCTCATCTTCGCCTCGTGCGGCTGGAGCAGGCGGACCACCGCCTCGAGGTCGTTCTTCTGCCCGTACAGCGCCGAGAGACAGAGCAGCGCCAGCGGGTTGTCCGGGTTGAGCGCGACCGCCTTCTTGGCGTACTCGACCGCCTTGTCCCGCGTCTCCTCGTTGGCCGCGTAGAAGCCCTGGATCGCGATGTACGGCGCCGGCGTCTTCTTGTCGGCCGAGAACTTCTCGATCTCGGCGACCGCGCTCGCCTCGTCGCCGCGCTGCTTCAGGTACTGGAAGAGGTAGGCCCACGCGTCGATGCACTCGACGTCGATCGCGATCGCCTTCTCGATGAACTCGCGCTCCTTCTCGTCTTCCTTGCGCGCCTGGTAGAGCTTCGCGAGGTGCAGCGAGGGGTAGGGGTTGTCCTTGAGCAGGTTCTGCGCGCCCTTCAGCGTCCCCTCGGCCTTGTCGTGCTTGTCCTGCGAGAGCTGCGCGATGCCGAGCGCGAGCCAGTCGTCGCCCGTGCCGCCCTTCGCGACCACCTTCGAGAGCACCTGCTCGGCGCGCTGCAGCCGGTTGTGCTTGAGGAGCTCCTGCGCGTAGATGCGCCCGCGGTTCAGATCGTCGGGCTGCTCGGTCCAGTGCTTCTCGAGGCCGGCGAGCAGGTCCTCCAGGCCGATCGCGATCGGGCGCCCCTGATCGTCCTGCACCTGCACCGCCGGCCCGTTGAAGCCGAGGAGCTGCCACATCTGATCGAGGGTCACCGCCGCGGGGCCCTTCTCGATCAGACCCTTCAGCTCATCGGTCGGCTTGTTCACCGGGATGACGATGAGCGCGTTCCCCGGCACGCCGTTCGGGAATGCGCTCACGGGCGCGACGATCGCTGCCCCTCCCGCGATATTGAGCCCAGCCGCCTGCTGCTGTCCGTTCGTCGTCATCGTCGATGCTCCGAGATCTCTTCCCCACGCGCGCCGAGGCGCAGGCATCACCCAGCCTCGCCCCGGTACCCTGCGCGCCAAATTGATGGGGGCCGTAGTTCGTGTAGAAGGGGCGCGAACGCTAGCAGGGAGGGCCCACCCGGGCAACGGGGGAGCTCGGAGAGCACGACCCCGCGCCGCGCTCGGTCCGCTCGTGTTTCCACCCGAGATCCCGGCGTTAATTCCAGTGAATCTGGCCGCGCTCCCCGCGCCCGGGGCCAGCCGGGCTGCGGCTTGCGTCGCCGCTGCCGTCGCTGCGCCGCGCGGCTCGCCGTCGCTCGTGGGATCGCTGTCGTGCTCGCTGTCGCTCTCGCCGTCACGGACGCTCATGTCGCTCGCCCTCTCCCTGCTCCGCGCGCCGTCCTAGTCGAGTCCCGGGTCCGCGGCGAGGGCCGGCTTGAGCTCGCGCGCCGGCCCGGAGCGCGCCGGCGCCGCGCTGCGCAACCGCTCCGCCAGGTGGGTGCGGCGCTCCTCCTTCCGGGTCTCCGCCAGCGCCAGCGACACGGCCCGCGGATCCGCGACGAGCACCACCAGCCGCTTGCCGCGCGTCACCGCCGTGTAGATCAGGTTCCGCGAGAGCATCACGAAATGCTGGGTGAGGATCGGCACGATCACCGCCGGATACTCGCTCCCCTGGCTCTTGTGGATGCTCGTCGCGTAGGCGAGCGTCAGCTCGTCGAGCTCCGCTTCCTCGTAGCTGATCTCGCGATCGTCGAAGCGCACCTGGAGCTTCCGCTCCTCGGCGTTCACCTCCGTGATGAACCCCACGTCGCCGTTGTAGACCTCGCGGTCGTAGTCGTTGCGGAGCTGCATCACCTTGTCGCCGAGCCGCAGCGTCCGCGCGCCGCGCGTGACGGTCGGGCCCTCGGGGTTCAGCGCCGCCTGCAGCCGCGCGTTCAGGGCGATCGCGCCGGCCTCGCCCTTGTGCATCGGCGTCAGCACCTGCACGTCCCGCCGCGGGTCCAGCCCGAACCCCTTGCCGATGCGCTCGGTCATGAGGTGGAGGATCAGCTCCGCCGCCGCCTCGGCCTCGGTCCGCTCGATGACGTAGAACTCGCCGCCGGGCCCGCGCGCGCCCTCCGGCGGCTCGCCGTCGTGGATCCGGTGCGCGTTCCGGACGATGAGGCTGCCCTCGGCCTGCCGGAAGATCTGCGTGAGCCGCACCGTGGGCACCTCGCCGGAGGCGATCACGTCCCGCAGCACCGCGCCCGGCCCGACCGACGGCAGCTGGTCGACGTCGCCCACCAGCACGAGCCGCGCCGCGTCGGACGTGGCCTGGAGGAGCGCGTCGGCGAGCGCCAGATCGAGCATCGACGCCTCGTCGACCACGATCGCCGCCGCCTCGATCGGGCGGCCCCGCTGGCGCCCGAACTTGCGCTGCTTCGGATCGAACTCCAGGAGGCGGTGGAGCGTGACCGCCTCGCGCCCGGTCGCCTCGCTCATCCGCTTGGCGGCGCGGCCCGTGGGCGCGGCGAGCCGCACCGGCAGCCGGGCGCGGTCGAAGAGCGCCAGGACGGCCCGGACGATGGTCGTCTTGCCGACGCCGGGGCCGCCCGTGATGACCAGCACCTTGTTCCGCGCCGCCTGCTCCACGGCGCTGCGCTGCGCGGGCGCCAGCGAGACCTTCGTCTTCTCCTCGAACGCGGCGATCGCCGCGTCGACGCCCTCCGCGAGGCGCGCGTCGCCGGCCGCGCCGTCCTCGTCGCCCCCGAGCAGCGAGCGCATCCGGCGCGCGAGCCGCACCTCGGCCTCGTAGAGGTCCTTCGGGTAGACGGCCACCTCGCCGGTCGACAGCGCCTCGACGCGCACGTGGCCGCTCGCCGCGAGCGCGTCGATCGCGCCGTCGACCTCGGCGGCGTCGCGCTCGAGCATCGCCGCGGCGAGCTCCGCGAGCTCCGGCCGCTCCGCCAGCGTGTGCCCGCGGGTCGACAGGTCGACCAGCGTCTGCAGCACGCCCGCCTGCGCCCGCTCGGGCGAGTCGGCCCGGACGCCGATCGAGCGCGCGATCCGGTCGGCGGTCTTGAAGCCGATGCCCCACACGTCGAGCGCGAGCCGGTACGGCGAGCGGGAGACGATGTCGATCGCGTGGGGGCCGAACCGCTTGTAGATGCGGCTCGCCAGCGCCGGGGAGGCGCCGTGCGCCTGGAGGAAGATCATGATGGCCCCGATCGCCCGCTGCGCCGCCCACGCCTTCGCGACGGCCTGCGCCCGGCGCTGGCCGAGCCCGGGGACCTCGGCGAGCCGCTCCGGCGACCGGTCGAGGATCTCCAGCGTCTCGGCGCCGAACGCCTCCACGATCCGCTTCGCGTACGCCGGCCCGATGCCCTGCACCATGCCCGACCCGAGGTAGCGCTCGAGCCCATCGAGCGTGGCGGGGGCGATCGGCAGCAGGGTCTCGACCTTGAGCTGCTCGCCGTGCTTCGGATCGCGCTCGTAGCGCCCCGTCGCGCGTACGCGCGTGCCGGGGACGACCTGCGGGAACACCCCGACCCAGACCTCCGGGGCGGCGCCGGGGGCGACCTCCACCCGCAGCACCCGGAAGCCGCTCGACTCGTTCTCGTAGGTGACGCGGGCGACCTCGCCCTCGACCGTCGCGGGCCCGTTGCCCGCCGCCTCCCTGGCCGAGAAGAGCCGCTGCTGGCCCCCGCCGCCCGCCGGGCGCTCGCCGGCCCCGCCGGGGCGCTCGCCGCGCTCGTGCGGGCGCGGCGCGCCGTCCGCCGGCGGCGCCGGCGCGGCTGCCCCCCGGGCTGCCCGATCGGGGCGGCCGCTCCGCTGGGACCCTTGCACGAGGGCAGCATGTAGCCGCCGGCCCGTCCGCGGCAACGCCCTCGTGCGCCGCGGCGCGTGATACGCCTCGCGGGTGCCGGAGCTCCCCGAGGTCGAGCACGCCGCCGCCTCGCTGCGCCGCTTCCTGGCGGGCGACCGGATCGCGTCCGCCGAGGGCGACCGCACCCGCGTGTTCCGCGGTTCGAGCCGCGACGCTTTCGAGCGCGATCTCCCGGGCCGCGCGCTCGAGCGCCTCACGCGCTTCGGCAAGTACCTCGCGCTGGAGCTCGACGCCGGTGTGGTGCTGCTCAGCCACCTCGGGATGACCGGCAAGTGGGTGCGCCGCTCGCCGGGCGAGCCCGCGCCGGCGCACAGCCGCGCCCGGCTGCTGCTCGCCTCGGGGAGCGTGCTCCACTACAGCGATCCGCGGCTCCTCGGCCGCCTCGCGGTCCTGCGCGGCGTCTCGCCGGGGGAGATCCCCGAGATCGCCGCGCTCGGCCCGGATCCGCTGCGCGACGGGATCGACGTGGACGACCTGGCGCGGCGCGCGCGGGCGAGCGCGCGCGCCGTGAAGGTGATCCTCATGGACCAGGCGGTGATCGCCGGCCTCGGCAACATCCAGGCGACCGAGGCGCTCTTCCGGGCCGGCGTGCACCCGGCGCGGCCGGGCCGATCCCTCGCGCGCGCGGAGGTGGCCGCGATCGCCGCGGGCGCCCTGGACTCGATCGCGCACACGCTCGGGGCGATCGGCGCGGGGGAGATCGCTTACCTGTCCGAGTCCGGCGCGACGCCGAACCCGTTCCTTGTCTACGCGCGCGCCGGCGAGCCGTGCCCACGCTGCGGCGCGGCGTTGGAGACGCGCGCCATCGGCGGCCGCTCCAGCGCCTTCTGCCCGCGTTGCCAGCCGGAGCGCGGCCGCGCGCGGGCGCGGGCAGGGCCGCGCGGGGCGCCTCGGCGCTGAACACCCGTCGCGCGAAGGGATTTGCGCCGCGGGGCCGCGGTTGGCGTGACATCTTCGTGCCGGTATAGTGGCCCCGCGATGGGCCGCAGCACCTTGCTTTCCGTCCTCTGCGCCCTCGTTCTCGCGGGCTGTGCCGGGAGCGCGCCGGAGGCGGCGCGGTCCAAGGACCGCCTGCTGCGCGCGACCGCCTCGGTCTCCGTGGAGCCGGGCGCCGGCGCGCCGGCGCCCGGGGCAGCGGCGGAGGAGGCCGCGGACGCGCACGAGCACGAAGACGAGGTGGACGAGGACGGCGCCGAGGTCGGCGACGGCCTGGATCCGACGGTGGATCCGGCCGCCGGCACGCGCGCGCACTCGCCGCTCGCGGCGATGACCGAGGCCCAGATCGAGGAGCTGCTCGCGAAGGACCCGGCGGCGCTGGGGCCGATGTCGGTGGGGGCCACCAACGCGGGCGCGCTGTTCAACGGCGTCCGGATGCCCGAGAGCGACCGGTGGGAGCTCGTCGATCCGGGCCACGCCTGGGGGACGCGCGAGACGGTCGACGCGCTCGACCGGGCGATCGCGGAGGTGCACCGGCAGTTCCCGGGGAGCCCGAAGCTCTACATCGGGCACATCAGCGCCAGGGACGGCGGCCGGCTCTCTCCGCACAAGAGCCATCAGGCCGGGCGCGACGTCGACATCAGCTATTTCCTCGACGCGCGGCACCGCTGGTATCAGCGGGCCACGGCGGCGAACCTCGATCGAGAGCGCACCTGGGCCTTCGTCCGGGCGCTCATCACCGAGACCGACGTGGAGCTCATCCTCATCGACAGCAGCGTGCAGCGGCTGCTCAAGGAGCACGCGCTGAAGATCGGCGAGGACAGGGACTGGCTCGACGAGGTCTTCCAGTACGGGTCGAGGAAGCCGCGCGCGCTCATCCGCCATGCCCGGGGGCACGCGAACCACATCCACATCCGGTTCTACAGCCCGGTCGCGCAGGAGTCGGCCGTGCGCGCGTACCCGCTGCTCGTGAAGCGCGGGGCGATCAAGCCGACGGCGCAGTACGTGCGGCACACCGCGAAGAAGGGGCAAACGCTGGGCTCGCTGGCCCGGCAGTACGGCACCACGGTGGAGGCGATCAAGCGGGCCAACGGCCTGCGCTCCACGGCGATCCAGGCGAAGCGCGTCTACAACATCCCGCGGCCGTCGAGCGGCCCCGCCGCCCCGCCGAAGCACGTCGTCGTGCCGCCGCGCCGGCTGCCCCCGCCGCGGGCCGCGGAGGCGTCTCGGCCGGTGCGCCACGAGGAAGCCGGGCCGTCGCTGGGCGGCTGAGCTGCGGGAGGGGCTCCGCTGCCGGCCCTCCGGGGCGCGGCCGGCCCGCGGGCGCGGCCTCCGCCCCGCTCAGTGCTTCACGTCGACGACGAGCCGCGCCGGCTTGGTGAGCTCGAGGACGCGGTACTTGTTCGGCGAGGAGACCCCGAGCACCCACGTCACCTCGGCCTCGAAGTCGCACGTCCGCTCGAGCTCCAGCGCCACGCCGAGCGCGAGCTTCCGCTCGCGGAACGGGATCGTGGCCTTCCCCTCGTCCGTGTGCGCGGCGGCGGGGGTCATGCGCACGGCGAGCCACCCGTCGCCGGCGATCTCGGTCGCCTCGCCCGAGCCGCACTGCCGCACCGGCTTGTCGATGTAGTCGACGTGGTAGCCCGGCACCGCGTCCCCCTCGAACTCGAACACGACGCGGTCGTAGTGCTCGTGCCGGGCCGCGCGCACGTCGCGCAGGATCGCGACCTTCGCGCCGGCGCGCGGCTTGTCGGTGGCGCCCGCGGTGCCCTCGAACGTGTCGGTGCTCGTGGGATCCGCCGCCTTCGGAGGCCGCGGCGTGGGCGGCTCGTCGTCCACGGCCGGCCCTTCGGGGCGCGTGTCGATCGGCGTCACCTGCGGGATGGGCTGAGCAGGCTCGTTGCCGGCGCCGCCGCGGCAGCCCGCGGCGAGCGACACGGTTGCGGCGGCGAGCAGGAGGTCGGCGGTCCTCATGAGGGGCTTTCATGGCGCCGCGGCCGCCGAACGTCCACCGCGACGAGACGGCGCGCGGCGCCGCGGGTATCTCGAGCGATGGCGGGGCCGGCGCGCGCCGTCGAGGATCACCGCGAGGGCGCCTGCGCCCTGGCCAGGATCGCCGCGAGCCGGGGCACGATCTCGTCCACCGCGCGCTCGCCCTTCACCGACCCCTCGATGCGGAAGGGTGTCCCCCGGCCGTCCTCGCCGGGCACGACGAACAGCGGGATCATCTTCGACGCGTAACCGGCCTCGGCGAGCCGATCCCGGTCGCGGTCGAGGTCGAACTCGAGCAGGCGCAGCGCCGGGAACGCCGCGTCGAGCCGGCCCGCCTTCACGGCGTCGTGGAACCTCGTGCACGGCTCGCACCACGGCGCGCCCACGTAGACGACGAGCTCGCGCCCCTCCCGCCGGGCGCGCTCCCGCGCCGCTTGCACCAGCGCCGGCACCTCGCCGCCGTCCGGCGCGAGCTCGACCTCGGCCCGCAGCGCCGCCGGCCGCGCGACGCCGCTCCCTGCGGCCGGCGAGGAGCTCTCCTCCCGCGAGCAGCCGAGGAGCGCCGCGAGACAGAGCACCAGCCCGGCGCCAGCCAACCCCTTCCGGCCATGACCGTTCACGTCGTCGCCTCCCTTTCGGCCACGGTCTTGCTCACGGCGGCCGCTTGCGCCAGCGCCTCAGGGGAGCACGAGCTTGAGCGAGAACACGTAGTCGACGTTGACCGGCCGGCCCTGATAAGTGACCGGCTTGTAGCGGCTCGCCGCGAGCGCCTCGAGGACCGCCTCGTTCATGTGGGGCACGCCCTTGACGATCCGGCAGCCGGTGAGGCTGCCGGCCGTCGTCACCACGCACTTCGCGAGGACCGTCCCCTCGACCCGCGCCTGCCGCGCCTGCCGCGTGTAGACGACCGCGGGCGCGACGATCGGCACGGGGCGCGTCATCCCCTCCTGGAAAGGCAGGATCTCGGGCGCGGCTGGCCCCGGCGCGGCCGGCGCCGCGGCGCCCCCGGCCACCGGAGGCTCCGGCGGGGCGATCGCGGCCGGCTGGGCGACGCTCGGCCCGGCAGCGACGGGCCCGGCGCTCGGCGACGGACCGTCGCTCGGCGGAACGGCGCTCGGCGGCTCCGTCGGCGGCGCCGGGAGCGCGCTCGCCGCGGCCTGCGGGCTCGGCGCCGGTGCCGCCGCGGCGAGCGCCTCGAGCTCCGCCGCCGCGGTCTCGTCCTCGGGGCGGACGACCAGCACGGCCGACTTGTAGCCGGGCTTGGTCAGGGTGAGCCGGTACTCGGCCGTGGTCCCGGCGCCCTGCAGCACGAGCCGGCACGGCGTCGCCAGGCAGACCTCCGTCCCCCGGTCGGACACGCGCGCCCCGGGCGGAGCGCTCTCGATCCTCACGATCCTGAACTCGGCCGCCGCGCTGGGCTCATGGCCCGCCGAGGCCTCGGCCGGCATGGCGAGCGGCACCGGGGCGGGCTGGACGGCGGCCGGGGCGCTCGCGGCGTCCGGAGCGCGCCAGCGCACGTGCCCGGTGACCGCCAGCACGATGCCCCCGCCGACGAGCGCCGCGACGAGCGCCACGATGTAGACGGACACCGGCGCATGACGAGCAGGGCCGACGGAGCCGCTGACGGTCGGCGGCGCCTGGGCCGGAGAGAGCGAGTCGCCCTGCGGCTGGCGGATCGGCGCGGCGGGCTCGCTCGCCCCGGCGCGGGGCGGCGCGCCCGGTTCGTTCGGCGACGGCGAGGAGGCCGAGAGGCGCGGCCCCGAGCTCGACGGCGCGGAGGGCAGCGCGCCGCCGAGCTGCGCCACGGACAGGCGCTCGGGCGCCGAGGCACGCGTGAGATCGATCGGCTCGCCGGCCGCGCTCTTCAGCGCGATGAGACACTCCTTCATCGACTGGAAGCGCCTGTCCGGGTCCTTCGCGAGACACCGCATCACGATGGCTTCCATCGCCGGCGACACGAGCGCGCCCTGAGCGCTCCCCGCGAGCGGCGGCGGCGGCTCGCTGACGTGGGCCATGAGGGTCGCGGTGGGCACCTTCTTGTCGAACGGCACCTTGCCCGAGAGCATCTCGTAGAGCAGGACGCCGAGCGCGTAGATGTCCGCGCGCGGCGAGAGATCGTGGCCCATCGCCTGCTCCGGCGCGGTGTACTTGGGAGAGCCGATGAACAGGCCCTTCTGGGTCAGATCGTCCAGGTCCTGCCCCGAGACGTCCTTGACCAGGCCGAAGTCGAGCACCTTGACGAAGTCCTTCTCGTCTCCCTGGTCGACGAGGAGCACATTGCTCGGCTTGAGATCCCGGTGCACGAGGCCGAGGCCGTGCGCCTCGATGAGCGCGCGGCAGATCTGCCGCGCGATCCGGCTCGCGCGCGCCTCGGGGAGCGCGCCCTCGTCGTGGAGCACCCGGTGCAGCGTACGGCCAGCGATGTATTCCATCGCGATGAAATAAATGCCGCGCGGATCGTCCCTGCCGTAATCGAAGACGGTGACGGAGTTCGGGTGGGTGAGCCGCGCCGCGGTCGCGGCCTCGCGTGAAAAGCGCCGGAAGAACTCCGGATCTTGCTCGCGGCGCTCGTCGGGCACGAGGAGCTTGAGGGCGCAGATCCGTCCCAGGGCCGATTGCTCTGCCCTGTACACCTTGCCCATACCCCCGCGCGCGATGAGCGATACGATCCGATATCGACCGGCGATCGTGGCGCCGATGAGCGGGTCTTGACCGCTGCTCCTGGTCGCACCCATGCCGTTCATCATACGCACGACGGCGGGGGCGCGGCTACCCCAACGCCCGTGTCTTGCGCGTCTCGTCGTCTCGTCGTCTCGTCGCCTCGTCGCCTCGTCGCCTCGTCAGATTGCGCACCTCGCGATCCCCGCGCGGCTCCGCTCGTTCGGCGGCGCGGAGCGGTTGTGTCTGCTGCGCTGTCGGCGGTGCGCTCGATCGCGTCTTCACGCTGCTCGGCGCCGGCGAGCGCGGCGCGGTTCATCGGAGAGCACCGGAAGTTTACGGCTGTGTTTCGTGACGACTCCATGTCTGTTGGCCAACCTCGCGCGAGCGCGCATCGCATCGAGGGTCGCCTTCGCACACACACCGGGGCTCGGGCGTCGGCGCCTGCCCCTCCGAGGTGGCGCGCTCCGCGAGGGCAGGGGGCACGCCGCCGCGCCGAGCGGCGTGGCGGCGGGCCGGCAATCTGGGATTCGTTCAACGCCCCGGGCGCGATCGCGCCGCTGAAATCGCGTCGCGGGTCCGGAACCTGGCGCTGGGTGCGCTGTCGATCCCGGGCGTGGACGCGGCGCTCCGCGGCGCACGCAGAGAGCGGTGAAGCTCGCCGCGCGTGCGCCGGGGAACGCCAGAGCGCGGGCCCTCGCGGGCTCGCTCCATTCAGACCGCTCGCAGCGCGATCCACGCCGCGCGCGCGCAGGGAAAGGCCTGGCTTCCGATGGATACGTTCAAGTTGGCTCCGAGCATGGCATCCCCGAATCCGTTTCTCGGCAACCTGCCCTTCAGCGCGTCTCCGGCCTGCGATCCCGAGGTGGCCGCGGACGCGCCGGAGGGCTCGTACACGTACGCGCTGGTCAAGAGCGCGCCCGAGGTGCCCGTCGCGGAGTGCGAGACCGAGGCGCTGTCCGTCGAGGTGCTGATCCGCTGGGGGAGCAACCTGATCCACGTGGCGCACCTGACCCCGCCGCGCTCCTTCCACGTGGGCGAGCGGGACGGCGCAGAGGGCGCGTGCGACTTCTTCCTTCCGGCGGAGCGGCTGGGCGCGGCGAGGGCGCCGCTCGTGCTCGTCGGCGACGACGGCGAGGTGAGCGCCGTGATCCCGCCGGGCGCGTCGGGGATGATCGAGATCGGGAGCTGCAAGATGACGGTCGCGCAGGCGATCGCGACGGGCCGCGCCGCGCCGGACGCCGCGCTCGGCGGGGCGCGGCGGATCGCGCTGCCGCTCGGCGCGCGCGCGCGGCTCGACCTCGGCGACTTCGGCTTCGAGGTCGCCGTGGGCAACGCGGGCCGCCGCGTCGCGGGCAAGGTGAGCCTCGACCGCCGGAGCCTGCCGTTCACCGCGCTCTCGACGCTGGTCCACGTCGGCCTGCTCGGGGCCATGGCCGCGTTCATGCCCCCGCTGGCGATGGCCGACGACGGCGGCGTGAGCGCGGAGCAGGCGTACCTCATGGCGCAGGCGCTCGCGGCGACCGCGGAGCGGGAGCTGCCCGAGGCGAACGAGGGCGCGGAGGCGACCCGCCCGAACGACACGGAGGGCGGCTCGGGCGCGGCCGCGATCGGCGAGTCGGGCAAGGCCGGGAGCGCGACGAGCCGGAAGACGAACGGGCGCCTCGAGATCGCGGGGCCGAAGGACAACGCCGACGTGCGGATCTCGCGGGCGCAGGCGCTCGACGACGCGGCGCGCTTCGGCATGATCAACGTGCTCCAGGCCGGCCTCGGCGATCCGAACGCGCCCTCGGCCCCCTGGGGCGGCGTCGACACGCTCGGCAACGGGGCGAAGAGCGCGATCGGCAACCTGTGGGGCGAGACGATCGACGAGTCGGGCGGCGCCGGGGGCCTCGGGCTGACCGGCATCGGCGAGGGCGGCGGCGGGCGCTTCACGGGCATCGGGATGGGCCCCCTCGGCACCATCGGCCACGGCAACGGCCTCGGCGACGGACAGGGCTTCGGCCCGGGCGGCGGCGCGTCGCGCTTCATCCATGGCCCTGGCCACAAGGTGAGCGCGCCGCGGATGGGGGTCGGGTCGACCTCGGTGTCGGGCCGGATCCCGCCCGAGGTCATCCAGCGCATCGTGCGGCAGAACTTCGGTCGATTCCGGCTCTGCTACGAGAACGGGCTGCGCAATAGCCCGAACCTCACCGGGCGCGTCGCGGTGGGCTTCACGATCGGCCGTGACGGCGCGGTCTCCAGCGTCCAGAACGGCGGCTCCGACCTGCCGGACGCCGGCGTGGTCGCCTGCGTGGTGCGCTCGTTTTACGGGCTGTCGTTCCCGCCGCCGGACGCGGGCATCGTGACCGTGACCTATCCTATCCTCTTCAGCCCCTCCGGCGGCTGACTCGCCGCCTTCCGGCGGCTGACCTTCGGTGTCGCCCCGGCGCGCGACATCCTCTATCGTCGGTGCGTGATCGCCCTGTCCCGAATCCTGAGCGCGCTCGGGCGCCCGCAGCGCGCGCCCGACAAGATCCTTCGCAACCCCTTCCTCGAAGGGAATTACGCCCCCTTCCGGAGCGAGACGGAGCACGCCTCGCTCGAGCTCGCGGCGGGAGAGGTGCCGGCGGCGCTCGCCGGCACGCTCTACCGGATCGGACCGGCGCCGCGGTTCGAGCCGATCGATCCGGTCCTCTATCACTGGTTCGAGGGCGACGGCATGGTGGACGCCTTCCGCTTCGACGGCGGGCGCGTGGCGCACCGCCGTCGCTGGGTCCGCACGGACAAGCTCCGCTGGGAGGAGCAGGCGGGCCGGGCGCTCTTCGGCGGCCTCCGCGGCTTCGGCCGGCGCACCTCGGTCGAGGGCTGGAAGGCGCTCGGCTTCACGCCCTCCGAGCTCATCGAGCTCCGCGTGCGCGGGCTGCTCGGGCTGCCGCCGCGCGAGGATCAGGTGCGGCGGATCATGCGGGCGCAAGACCGGAGCAACACGAACGTGCTCAGGCTCGCCGGCAGGCTGCTCACGCTCGTCGAGAGCTCGGCCGCGCACGAGATCGACCCCGAGACGCTCGCCACGCGCGGGCGCTTCACGTTCGGCGGCGTGCTGGAGGCGCGCCGCATGGTCGCGCACCCCAAGGTCGATCCGGAGACGGGCGACATCTACACCTTCGGCGCCTCGCCGCGGCCGCCGCACCTCACCTATTACGCCTTCTCCGCGGACGGCGCGCTCCGCTTCTCGCGCGACATCGACGTGCCGTTCCCGGCGATGATGCACGACTTCGGCGTCACGGCGACGCGGGCGATCTTCTATCACCTGCCCGCGACCATGCGGTACGAGAACTTGAAGTCCTCGAACCCCGTCCGGTGGGAGCCCTCGGAGGGCGCGCGCCTCATCGTGATCCCGCGGGACGAGCCGGGCGCGCCCGCGCGCACTGTCGATCTCCCCGCCTGCTTCGTCTTCCACACGATGAACGCCTTCGACGACGGCGGCTCCGTCGTGCTCGACGTGGTGCGGTACGGGCGCCTCCCGCTCTTCGATCTCGGCGGGGAGAACCCGAACCCGCCGCTCACGGAGAACCCGGAAGGGCGGCTCACCCGCCTCCGGATCGATCCCGACAAGGGCGCCGTCAGCGAGACCCTGCTGGACGAGGCGCCGGCGGAGTTTCCGATCGTCGATCCGCGGTTCACGGCGCGGCCGTACCGCTACGGCTGGATGGTGTGCAGGCGCGGGGACAGCGACGGACGGGGGCACCACAACGCCATCGCCCTGGTCGACCACCTCGAGCGGCGCGCGCGCTATCGCGAGCTCGGTCGGTCGAGCTTCACGTCCGAGCCGGTGTTCGTGCCCCGCGGCGAGGGAGCGCCGGAGGGGGAGGGGTGGCTGCTCGCCGTGGTGTACCGCGCCGAGACGGACCAAAGCGACCTCCTCGTCCTCGACGCGCTCGACATCGAGCGCGAGCCGGTCGCGGTGCTGCGCTGCCCGCACCGGATCCCGTATGGCTTTCACGGCTCGTGGGTGGCGCGCGGCTGACCGCCGCGCCCCCGACTGCGCGGCTGACCGCCGCGCCCCCGACTGCGCGCCTCCGGGTCGCTACCGACCGCCGCCCGCGCCGACCTGGCCGACGGCGCGCTCCGCCTCGGCGATCTCCTGCGCTCGCTGCTGGATCATCACCCCTTGCGGCGGGCCCCGGAAGCGGCGGCGCTCCAGCGCGAACCAGACGATCGCCGTCAGCGCGAACACGAGGAGCGTGATGACAAGGGCCTTGTCGTTCGGGGGCTGGACGCTCACCACGATCAGCATCAGGCACGCGAGGACGCTGATGATCGCGAGCGGCCGGTACAGCGGGCCGAGGTCCCACGGCCCCATCGTCACCCACGTGCGGCCGTAGGCGCGCACGCCCGCCATCGTGGGCATGACATAGGAGATGTAGAGGAAGATCACGCACACGGCCGTGATCGTCGAGTAGACCGGCGTGTACACGGTGAAGGCGATCGTCAGCGCGCTGACGACCCAGATCGCGGTCGCCGGGGTGCGGAACTTCGGGCTCACCTTGCGGAGCTGCTCCGAGAGCGGCAGCCCCCCGTCGCGGGCGAACGCGAAGGTCATGCGCGAGGCGGACGTCACCGTGGCCAGCCCGCAGAGGTACTGGGCGATCGAGATGCCGGCGTAGAGCGCGATCCGGAGCTTCTCCGGGATGACGCTCTCCATGATCCAGAAGAAGACCCCGCCGCCCTTCGACGCGGCCTGGTCCATGTCGGGGATCGCGAGCACGATCGCGCTCAGCATGAGCCAGCCGAAGACGCCGGAGACGAGCACCGCGCGGACGATGCCCCGCGGGACGGTCTGCGCCGCGCCGATCGTCTCCTCCGAGGTGTGCGCCGACGCGTCGTATCCGGTGATCGTGTACGCGGGCAGGAGGAAGCTCAGGAGGAACAGCATCGTCATGCTGTTCGTCTCCGGCCACACGTCGCCCCCCTTCGCGCCGCTGTAGTTCGTGAACGTGACGAGCCGCCCGAGGTCGATCTGGGGCGCGTGGAGGAGCATCGCGAGCGTGAGGATCACCGAGACGACGAGGATGAGGTATCCGCTGAAGTCGGTGAGCAGGGTGGTGACGCGGATCCCCAGGTGGTTGAAGAGCGCCTGAGTCCCCGTGATGAGCGTGACCCCGACGATCTGCGTCGAGAGGGCCTGATCCGGGGTCATTTGCGCGATGTCGACGCCGAACAGCGGGCCGAGCGAGCTCATGATGAACAGGTAGGCGCCGACGTTGATCGCCGCGAGGACGGTGACGAGGCCGATCAGGTTGAACCACGCGGTGGCCCAGCCGAAGCCCCGGCCGCCGAGGATCGAGGCCCAGTGGTACAGCCCGCCCGCGGTCGGGAATGCGGACGCGACCTGTCCCATCGTGAGCGCTGTGCAGAGCGAGAGCGCGCTGCAGACCGGCCAGCCGATGCCGATGCCGGCCCCGCCGACGCTGCAAAGCCCCATCTGGAACGAGGTGATGCCGCCCGCGATGATGCAGATGATCGAGAACGAGATCGCGAAGTTGGAAAAGCCCCCCATCCGGCGCAGGAGCTCCTGCGCATAGCCCATGCTGTGGAGCGTTTTTACGTCCTCGGCGATCACGCCCTCGACGCTGTGTGGTTTGTCGCCGGAGCGCGGCCCGACGTCCCCCTTCGTCTCACGGCTCATGAGCGGTCCCCCTTCCTCGACGGTCTTGCGCTCGTGACCGACGGAGTCCGTCGGGATCGGCGCGCCTCGCGGGTGAGCGCCCCTCTCGGGGAGCTCACCCGCGCAGACGAGCGTACATGGGGGCGCCGGCGAGTGCCTAGAACACCGATCACGTTAAAATTCAGAGAAAAATCAGCAGATTGGAAGAGGACCGCAACGGCGCAAGGGACGCAAGGGGAAGAGGGAACAATTTTATCTCTGCTCCCTTGCGTCCCTCGCGCCCTTGCGGTCTCTCTCCTTACCCGCACTCCGTGTCCTGCCCGCTTTCTCCGCGGCGTGTCCGGCGGGTGG
Organism: Sorangium sp. So ce834; assembly: GCF_051521425.1. Classification (NCBI taxonomy): domain Bacteria; kingdom Pseudomonadati; phylum Myxococcota; order Polyangiales; family Polyangiaceae; genus Sorangium; species Sorangium sp. So ce834. Next base: position 11,973,699 of record NZ_CP150351.1, on the reverse strand, counting down.
CGCATCCTATCGAATTCAGGCGAGTTTTAACCTGTTCGGCACGCTAGCGCGTGAGCCGGAACCACGACAAGCACGGTGCGTGCGACCGCCGGAGGTGGCCGCCTGGCCCCGCTGCTACCCTCGCCGCGCATGGCCACCACGACGACTCCCCCGCTCTCGCGCCGGCGCGCGCTGCTCGGCCTCGCCGCGCTCGCCGCGCCCTCGTGCCGGCGCGAGAGCTCGCCGACCCCGCCGGGGCCCGCGGCGGCAGAGGCGGCCCCCTCCCGCTGGAAGGAGCTCGCCTTCGAGCCGGCCGGAGAGGGCGAAGGCCCGCAGCGCGCGCTGCTGCTCGCGCCCGAGGCCGCGGCGCCGCTGCCGCTGCTCGTCGCGCTGCACGGGCGCGGGGAGGCGGTGCGCGGCACCGAGGCCGGCGCGCGCGGGTGGCGCGACGACTACCGCCTCGACGCGACCCTCCAGCGGATCCTCGCGCCGCCGCTCACGCCGGACGACCTCGGGCAGATGGTCACGCGCGAGCGGCTCGCCCAGCTCAACGCCTCGCTCGGCGAGCACCCCTACCGCGGGCTGTGCATCGCCACGCCGTTCACGCCCGACCTCCGCGACCGCTCCGTCGAGGGGGCCGCGGCGTTCGGGCGGTTCGTCGTCGAGCGGCTCCTGCCGCGGGCGCGCGCCGAGAGCGGCTGCCTCACGGCGCCCGAGGCGACCGGGATCGACGGCGTGAGCCTCGGCGGCCGCCTCGCGCTGCTCGTCGGCCTGTCGCACCCCGAGGCCTTCGGCGCGGTCGGCGCCCTCCAGCCGGCGGTGCGGGCGAGCGAGGCGGAGATGTTCTCCGCCCTCGCGCGCCGGGCCATGGAGCGCCGCGCGCTCGCGCTGCGGCTCGTGTCGAGCGAGGCCGACCCCTTCCTGCCCGCCATCCAGGCGATCAGCGATCGGCTGCGGCAGGACGGCGTCGCCCACGATCTGCTCATTGTGCCCGGACCGCACGACTATGCCTGGAACCGCGGGCCCGGAGGCGTGGAAATGGTGCTCTGGCACGAGCGCGTCCAGCGCGGGTTGCGCGCGCCGTGATCGCGGCGGCCCGGGCGTCACAAGCCCCTGACCAGGCCGCCGAACCGTGTTACTTCCTCGGCAACGACGTGGCCGACCCGACACGCATCGCCCGCGCCGAGAGCGCGACCGACCCGCCCTCCGTGCGCGAGTGGCTGAAGCCGCTCGAGAGCGCCGGCCAGCGCCGCAGCACGAGCGCCAAGCGCGTCGGCGGCAAGGCGGCCTCGCTCGGCCGCCTGCTGCGCGACGGCTTCCCGGTGCCGCGCGGCTGGGTGCTCGACGCGCGGTGCTTCACGGAGCTCGTCGACCGGCAGCTGCCGCGGGGGCACGACCTCGCCACGCTGATCCGGCTCTCGGGCACGAAGGTCGGCGTCGACCGGGCGGCGCGGGCGCGCGACCGCATCCTGAGCGAGCCGCTGCCCGAGGCGCTCTCGGCCGCGCTGCAGGCGCTCTGGCAGGCCGTCGCGCCGGAGGCGCCGTGGGGGCTCGCGGTGCGGTCCAGCGCCACCTGCGAGGACAGCGACGAGACGTCGATGGCGGGGCTCGCGACGTCCGTGCTCGGCGTGCGCGGCGACGCCGAGCTCGACGCCGCGATCCGGCAGGTCTGGGCGAGCGCCTTCCTGCCGCGCGCGCTCGCGTACCTCGCGCACGCCGGCGTCCGCGACGTCGCGATGGGGGTCGTGCTGCAGGTGATGGTGCGCGCCGAGGCCGCGGGCGTGCTCTTCACCGCGCCCCCGGCCGGGCTCGAGGGCGAGCACTGGCGCGCCGGCGAGCGGCTCGTGAACGCCACGCTCGGGCTGGGCGCGCCGGTCGTCGACGGCGCCGTGGCGGCCGACACCCTCCGGATCGCGCGGGGCGGCGGCAAGGTCGTCGCGGCGGCGGTGGCGCAGAAGCGGCGCGCGCTCGTCGTGGGCGCGGCGGGGCTCGAGGAGGTCGCGGTGCCCGCGGCGCGCGCCGAGCAGCCGGCGCTCGGCGAGGCCGCGCTGCGGCAGCTCGCCGAGCTCGCCGAGCGGCTCGAGCAGGGCGGCAAGGGCCCGTTCGACGTGGAGTTCGCGGTCGAGGGGGAGGAGCCCGGCCGCGTCGCGGAGGACGGCGCAGCGGAGGGCGCGCCGGCGGAGGACGGCGCGGCGGAGGGCGCGCCGGCGGAGGACGCGCCGGCGGAGGGCGCGCCGGCGGAGGGCGCGCCAGCGGAGGGCGCGCCGGCGGAGGGCGCGCCGGCGGAGGGCGCGCCAGCGGAGGGCGCGCCGGCGGAGGGCGCGCCGGCGGAGGGCGCGCCGACGGAGGGCGCGCCGCAGGCGCCGCGGGTGTGGCTGCTCCAGGTGCGTCCGGTGAGCGGCGGCGGCTTCCCCGAGGGGGGCGGCGCCGACACGATCTGGTCGCGCGCGAACGTGGGCGAGGCGCTGCCCGGCGCGGCGACGCCGCTCACCTGGTCGGTGGCGCGCGCGTTCTCCGACCGCGGCTTCCGCGAGGCGTTCGCCGCGCTCGGCTGCCGCGTGCCGCGCGGCGCGCGCCTCGTCGCCAACGTGCACGGGCGCTTCTACCTCAACCTGACCGCCTTCATGCAGATCGCGGCGCAGGTCCCGGGGCTCTCGCCGCGGGCGCTGCTCGGCATGAGCGGCGGGGCGAGCGACCAGCTCATCGCGCGGCTCGCCGAGCAGAGCGCGGGCGTCTCGCGGCGCCGCTTCTACGCGCGGCTGCCGCTCACCGGGCCGCGGCTCCTCCTCCGGCAGGCGCGGCTCGAGCGCGAGGTCGCGGCCTACGAGGGCGAGGCGCTCTGGGCCCAGCGCGCGCTCTCCGAGCTCGACATGACGCTCCTGCCGGACGACGCCATCGGCACCACGCTGCGGAGCGTCTTCCTGCTGCTCGAGCGGACCGGCACGCTGATGCTGCACTGCGCGTCCGCCTCGCTCGCGAGCCACCTCGCGCTGTGCAAGGCGCTCGAGCGCGTCGCGGGCCGCCGCGCCTCGGCGCGCTCGGCCTCCGGCGAGGCGCCCCTCGACGGCCCGGCCGGGCGCGCGGAGACCAACGTCGAGCACCTCGCGCAGGTGCTCGCGGGCGGCGTGCGCGAGCTCGACAGCGCGGGGCCGGGGGTCGAGCTCGCCCGGGTGGCCGAGCTCGTCATGCTGGATCGCGCGTCGCGCGAGCGGCTGCTCGCCGGCGAGGTGAGGGGGCCGCGCGATCTGCCCGAGGGGCCGGCGCGCGACGCGCTCGCGCGGTTCCTCGATGCGTACGGCGATCGCGCCGTGCGCGAGGCGGAGCTCGCGACGCCGCGCTGGCGGGAGGACCCGGCGCCGGTCATCGCGATGCTCACCGCGTCGCTGCGCGGCGCGCCCGGCGATCCGGAGCGCGCCCTGGCGCGCGCGCGGGCGCTCGCCGACCGGGAGATGGCGATGCTCGAGACCCGCGTCTCGCGGGTGGAGCTCGCGCTCCTCCGCGCGCTGGTCGGCCGCGCGCAGCGCTACGTGCGCCTGCGGGAGCGCATGCGCACGTGGGTGACCCGCGTGCTCGGCATGCTGCGGAAGGTCGCGCTCGACATCGACCGGCGCCTGCTCCGCATCGAGCCCTCGCTGCTCCCCGGGAGCGTGTTCTTCTGCACCTACGAGGAGCTCGTGACGGCGCTCTCCAGCGGCCGCGCCGACGTGGGCCACGTCGTGCGGCTGCGCCGCGCCGAGCACCTGCGCGACGCCGCCCGCCCCGATCCTCCGGCCACGTTCATCGGTCGGCCGCCGCCGGTCGTGCTGCCGCCCGCGTCGGGGGTCCGTCTGCTCGGGCTGCCGGCGAGCCCTGGCGTGGTCGAGGGTCGGGCGCGCGTGCTCGATCCGGGCGCGCCCTCGCTCGACGCGGTGGAGCCGGGCGAGGTGCTCGTCGCGCGCACGACCGACATCGGCCTCTCGCCGCTGTTCCTCGTGGCGGCCGCGGTCGTCACCGAGCTCGGCGGCCCCATGTCGCACGCCTCGATCGTCGCGCGCGAGTACGGCATCCCCGCGGTGGTGAACGTGCCCGGCGCGACGCTGGCGATCAAGACGGGCGACCGGCTGCGGGTCGACGGCGATCGCGGCGTGGTCGAGCGGCTGAACGATCGCGACGAGCGCGCCGCGCCGCCGGCGCCGAACGGCGCTGCCGGCGGCGCGCAGGGCGACGGCGCTGCGCCGCTCGCTGCGCCGCCCGCATGACCGCCGCGCGCTTCCGGGTCGGCCCGTCCGACGGCCCCACGGTGGCGGACGTCCTCGAGCGCCTGGGCGGCGCGTCGCGGGGCTTCGCGGGCGCGGCGGCGGAGGGGCGCGCCTTCCTGAACGCGCGGCGGGCGCGGCCGGACGACGCCGTGGCCCCCGGCGACGAGCTCGCCGTGTGGCCGGCGCGGCGCGACGCGCCGGGGGCGCCGCCGGTGGAGGTGATCGCGCGCTGGGGGGAGATCCTCGTCGCGTCGAAGCCGGCGGCGTTGCCGACGGAGCCGGAGCGCCGGGGCACGCGATCGCTGATCACCGAGGTCGCGGAGCTGCTCGGCCTGCGCGCGCCGCCGCACGCGGCCTCGCGGCTCGACGTCGGCGTGAGCGGCGTGGTGCTGTGCGCGACGGGCCCGCGGGGCCAGCGGCACCTCGCGGCGATGCGCGAGGCGGGGCGCATCGCGCGGGTGTACGTCGGCATCGCCGGCGGTCGGATCGAGGGGGCGGGCACGTGGGACGCGCCCATCGGCGCGGCGCGGTCGCGCGGGCGCAGCCTGCCGGCGGTGGGCGGGGCCGGCGCGAAGGAGGCGGCGACGCGGTACCGCGCGGTCGCCTCGGCCGGCGGCGGTGCGGCGGCGGCCACGCTGCTCCGTCTCGATCCGGTGACGGGCCGCATGCACCAGCTCCGGGTGCATGCGGCGCATGCGGGGGCGCCCCTCCTCGGCGACCGCGACCATGGCGGTGCGCGGTCTTTGACCACGGCGAGGGGCCGTGTGCTCCCGCTGTCGCGCGTCGCGCTGCACGCCTTGCGCGTCGCGGTGCCGGACGAGGCCGGCGAGGAGCGCGCGGCGCTCGCGCCGGTCCCGGACGAGCTGCGGGATCTCTGGGGGGCGCTCGACGGCGACGGCTCCGCGTGGGAAGAGGTGCTGACTGGGACGCCCGAGGCGGCTCTGCCGCTGGGGGCTCCTTCCGGTGCCCGATGACCTCGCCTCGCCCTCTCGTTCGTGCCGCCCTGGCGACCCTTGCCGGCCTTGCGCTGGCTGCTGCCGGCGTGATCGCCCTCGCGGAGCCTCCGGCTCCGCCGTCCCGCGCCGGGTATGCGCCCGACCCAGCCGTGCGGCCCAGCGTGAAGCAGTGGGTCTTCGATGTGCAGTACGCGAAGGGGAGGGGCTCGGTCGCGCGCGTCCGCTCGGTGACGCTCGCCCGGCCGGCGGCGACGGCGCGCGTGATGGGCCGGTTCGCGATCGAGCTGTACGTCGGCCAGGAGCTGCTCGATCGGGTCCGGTTCGACGTGCCGCTCACGGGCGACGCGCCCGAGCGATCGACGAACGTCCTCTATCGCCGGCCGACGTTCGACGAGGGGGTGACGGCGCGGCTTCGCGTGCAGATGGCGGACAACCCGCGCGCGAGCTGGGCCAAGCTGGTCGACCGGAAGACGGGCGCGGAGGAGCGTTTCCTCTGGCCGCCGGAGCCGGACGGCCGGCTCGTGTCGCTGGGCGCGCAGGGCCCGGCGGCGGTCGACGGCGGCCTGCCGGCGGACGGGGGGAGGCTGCCGGCGGACGCGGGCCGACCGGATGGCGGGTGGCCGCCGGCGGATGCGGGGCCGCCGGATGGCGGGTGGCCGCCGACGGACGCGGGGCCGCCGGATGGCGGGTGGCCTCCGGTGGATGCGGGCCGACCGGATGGCGGGTGGCCGCCGACGGACGCGGGGTTGCCGGATGGGGGATGGCCGCCGGTGGACGCCGGGCGCCCGGATGCTGGGCAGCCGCCGGACCCGTTCAGGGCTCCGCGGAGGTAGCCTGCCGGGACATCGGGGCCGCGCCTGCCGGCTCGAGGTCCGCGGCGCGCCTGGTCGGGCGCCGTCGCGCGCCATCCTCCGGGCGGCGGGGACCGTCGCGCGTCGGTGCAGCAAGGATTCCCCTTCGGGCCGCGGCTGCGGTACCTTGGCGGGCATGCAGGACCGCTCGCTTGCCGTCATCGCGTCGCTTGCTCTCGCTGCCCTCGTCGCTGCGGCGCCCTCATCCGCCCAGCAGACGCCGCCCGCGGCGCCGGCCGCGCCGGCCGCTGCCGCTTCGCCGCGCAAGGATCCCAACGGGCATACCGGCATCAGCCCCTACATGGAGCAGATCCTGAAGGGCCAGGCGTCGTTCGTGGCGCGCGACATCCCCGGCGCGATCTCGGCGTTCCAGGACGCGATCAAGCAGGATCCCTCGAAGATGCTCGGCTTCTACCGGCTCGGCGAGGCGATGCTCGAGTCGGGCAACGCGGCGGAGGCCGAGACGGCCTGGACGACGGCGCTCGGCAAGAAGGGCTCGGAGGAGCTTCAGGCCAAGGTGCTCTTCTGCCTCGCGGATCTTCGCGAGCGCCAGAAGAACTGGCAGGCGGCGCGGGAGGCGTGGGGCGCCTACGGCGCGTTCCTGACCAGCAACCCCAAGGCGGGCGGTTACCCGGCGACGGCGACCGAGCGGCAGAAGCAGATCGATCGGCGGGTGAAGGACGAGAAGGACTACGCCGCGGTCAAGGAGCGCATCGTCCAGCGCGAGGCCGAGCGCCAGAAAGAGGCCGAAGAGAACGCCAAGAAGGACAAGCTGAACCGGTAACCGGTCAGCGCGTCCGTCGCTGCGCGGAGGCGTCCGTGGGAGGCGGCTCCGCAGGGGTCGTGCGGCGCTTGAGGAACTGCCAAGGCGCCAGGGACGCCAAGAAATCTCAACAAATTGGCGTCCGTCGCGGGAACGAAGGCTTTCGTTGCGGGAACGAAGGCTTCCGACGCGGGAACGAAGGCTTCCGACGCGGGAACGAAGGCTTTCGTCGCGGGAACGAAGGCTTCCCGCGCACGCCGGAAGCTTCCGCCGCGGGGCGGGACGCGAAATTCGCCGGAAATTCGACATCCGGCGGACGCCGGACGGCGCCGGGAGCAGGGCCGGCGCTCCTAAGTACGCGAAATGTCGTGCTCCGGAGCGCGCCGAAGGGCTTCATTTCGGCGACGGAAGCTTCCGGAGCGCGTCGGAAGGTCTCGGACGCGCGCCGGGAGCGCTTGTTGGTGTGCTGGATTACTCCAGATCGGTCGCGTCGGCGTCGTCGAGCGCGTCGACGGGCTCGGCGGGGGTCTTGCGCTGGGGCGCCTTGCGGTTCGCGAGGCCGAGCCGGATGAGGTAGCCCCGCTTCTTGACGACCGCGCGTGCCGTGGTGGACCACTCGTCGAACCAGCCGCGCAGTTTGACGAGCGCCTCGCGCCGGCGCGCGGTCTCCGGGAGCTCGGTCTGCTCGGGCAGAGGCGACGTCGGGCCGAGCGCGATGTCGACGAGTCCCTGGAGGCGCTTGCGTTCTGCCTTGTCGAGGCCGCGGAGGCCGAGGAAGGCGACTGCCCTCTTGTCGCTCTGCTTGGTCCCGGCGCGATCCGGGTCGGCGCCGCTCTCGAGGGCGTCGAGCCGCGCGAGGAAGGTGGCGACTCCCTGGACCGCGGCGGTGCCCGTGGAGGCCGAGAGGTCCTTGAAGACGTAGGCGTGCACGTCGGGGAATCGCCGGCGGAGCGCGGCGCCATAACGAGCGAAGTTGGGCTCATCCCACTGGTCGAGCTCCGTGGTCGCGGCGCGCTGCGCCCTGGCATCCGCGGTATCGGGCGCCGCGCCGCCCTTCCGGGGCGCGGCGAGGACGTCGAGGAGGAGCGTGCGGCCCTCCACGATGTCGTCATCGGTCATCCCCGCCTCGGCCATCAACGTGCGAATCGCGGCGACGGCGCCAATTCCCAACAGGAACTTGGTGACGCGCTCGGGCGTGGCCTCGAGGACCTCATTCGAATAGTCCATGTCGATTCCTCCCTGCCGGCCGGCAAAGCCAGACGGCGGCAATGAATCGGGAAGATACAATGGGAATCGGGGCAGTTGAACGCTCGCGCCGCCGTCGGGTTTTTGCTGCGTCGACCTTGACGAGGCCCGTGTTCGGGGGCTGGCAGCGGGGCATCCGTCTTCCGTCCCCGTCTCCCGTGCTCCTCTTCGTGCGCGTGCGCGCCTGAGGATTCATCTCATTCCCCCTCAGTCTCTCGACAGTTTGCAGCTGTGGCGTTCCACCCTGCTTCCAGCGTGAGCAAGGTCTGCAAGCCCGGCGCAAGCGTCTGCCCCGCGGGTTCGGTCCTCCCCGCGCGCTCCCGGCGCCTACGCTACGCCCGGCGCCTACGCTACCCCCGCCGCCAGCCGCCGCCCTCGATGGGCTGGGCCCCCGCCTCCGTCCACCGATAGAACCCTTCCCCCGTCTTCTTCCCGAGCCTCCCCGCCCGCACCATCTGCCGCAGGATCACCGGCGGCCGGAACTGCTCCCCGACCTCGCGGTGGAGGTGCTCCAGGATCGCGAGCCGCACGTCCAGCCCCACGAGGTCCGTCAGCTTCAGCGGCCCCATCGGGTGCCGGTACCCGAGCTCCATCGCCCGATCGATGTCCACCGCCGACGCCACCCCGGACTCCAGCATCCGCATCGCCTCGGCGCCGAGCGCCACGCCCAGCCGGCTCGTCGCGAAGCCGGGCGTGTCGTTCACCACGATCGGCGCCTTGCCCAGGCGCCTCGCCACCGAGAGCGCCGCCGTCACCGTCGACTCCTCGGTCTCGAGCCCCCGCACCACCTCGAGCAGCTCCATCACCGGCGGCGGGTTGAAGAAGTGAAGGCCGATCGTGCGCGCCCCCGCCCCGAGACGGCGGCCGAGCTCCGTGATGCTCAGGCTCGACGTGTTCGACGCGAGCAGCGCCCCCGCCGGCGCCGCCGCCTTCGCCCGACCGAGCACCTCCACCTTGAGGTCCATCTGCTCGGGCACCGCCTCGATCACGAGATCGGCGTCCGCCGCCGCGCGCGCGAGATCCGGCGACGCGACGAGCATCCCGATCATCTCGCTGCGCGCCTCGTTGAGCATCTTGCCCTTCTGCACGAGGCGATCGGTCGAGCGCTTGATGTCCTCGATCGCCGCGCCGACGCGCGCTGCGTCGACGTCGTGGAGGCGCGTCACGTAGCCGGCGACCGCCGTGACCTGCGCGATCCCCTGGCCCATCGTGCCCGCGCCGAGCACGAGCACCGTGCGCATCCGCGCGGCGGCGTTGTCCACCACCGTCGCGCTCACTTCGGCGGCGCTGGCGGCGGCGCGTTCGAGGCGCCCTTCTGCCGCCCCTCGATGCGCTTGCGCACCGCCTCCACCTCCTGGGGCGTCAGCTTGCGCAGGTTCGCCGGGCTCGGCGCGGCAGCGCCGTCCGCGCGACCTTGCCCCGCGCGCTCGGCCGCCCCGCGCAGGGCCTCCGCGGCCGGCCCCGACCCGGGCCCGGTCGGCGCGACCGGGCGCGCTCCAGCCGGGCGCGCGTCGGCGCCGGGAGCGGGCCTCGCCGCCGCCGGTCGAGCGTCGGCCGGGACCGGGCGCGCGCCGGCCGGCGCGGCCTGATCCGCGGCGTCGCCGTCGCTGCTCATCGCGAGGAACAGGACGCCCGCCACCGCGAAGACCGCGAGCCCCAGCGCAGGCACCCAGTTCGGGGTGGGCGGCTCGTCGGCCGGCAGCGCGCGGGCGGGCTCCCCGTCGAAGCCGTGGTGGTCGCTCACGTCGTGCGCCGCGGCCGCGTGAGCCTCTTGATGGGCCGTGCTCATGCGCGGACAGTTGCCGCACTTCGCAAGCGGCGTCGAGGGGGTTCCACGATCCGACCGAAAGGGCGGCCGGCCGCGCTCAGCCCGCGAGCCTCCGGTGGCTGTCGAGCGCCGCGCGCTGATCCTCGAGATCGTCGCCGTACACCGCCTCGATCGCCTCGGCCGCGAGCCGGTGCTGCCGCTCCGCCGCCGCCTTCGGCTGCATCCCGTACGCCGCGTCGCGGATCAGCACCGTGCAGAACTCGAAGCGGTGCTCCCCCATCCGCGACCAGATCCGCTGCGCCTCGCCGAAGCGCAGGTGATCCACGAGGACCGACGCGTCCGGGATCATCCGGGCGAGCACGCGCGTGTCGAACTCGCGCCCGAGCACCGCCGCGGAGATCACCGTCTGCCGCGTCCGCGGCTCCAGCCGCTCGAGCCGCGCGACGAGCAGGCTGTTCACGGTCCGCGGCGGCATGAACCGGCTCGAGGGCGCGGCCTCGTGGGTCGACCCGTACCGGCCGTCCTCCAGCCAGTACGCGAGGATCTCCTGCGCGAAGAACGGGTTGCCGCCCGCGGTCTGGCCGAGCAGCGACTCGAGCATCGTCGGGATCGGGCCGCCGAAGAACGGCTCCGCCAGCGCGAGCAGCCGCTCCTGGGGCAGCGGCGCGAGCTCGATGACCTGCGACGGGATGCCGGCCTCGAGCGGGATGCGCGCGTCCGCCCCCTCGCCCGCGGCCGCGGGCCGCGCCGAGCAGATCACCGCGAGCGGCAGATCCCGGCAGGCGGCCGTGATCGCGCGCACCGCCTCGAGCGAGGTCGGGTCGGCCCACTGCGCGTCGTCGAGGTGCACCACCACCGGCTGCAGCGAGCTCTCGGCGACGAGCAGCGCGGAGAGCGCCGCGAGCGCCTCCTCGCGCCGCCCCGCCTCGGCCTCCGGCGTCGCCGGCTCCTCGCCCCGCAGCCGGAGCAGCCGCGCGAGCGCCTCGCGCGAGGCGTCGATCCCCCGCCGCACCTCGGTCCAGCTCTCGGGCAGCCGCTCCAGGAGGAGCTGGAGCGCGAGGTCGAGCCCCGCCTGCTTGGCGTGCTGGCCGATCTCCGACGAGATCCCGAGGTACTCCTTGAGCGCGAACTCGAAGGCGTAGAGCGGGGTCTTCAGCGTCTGGTCGCAGCGGGCCTCGATCCACAGGAGCGGGCGCATGTCCATGAGCTGCGCGCGCTGGTGGCGGTAGCTGTGCACGAGGTAGCTCTTGCCGATGCCCGCCTCGCCGAGGATGTACACGACCCCGGCGGAGCGCCCGGCGAAGAGGGGCTCGAGCGCGCGCGTGAGCCCCTCGAGCTCGGCCTCGCGGCCGATCGGGCCGAGGTCGTAGAACTCCTCCTGCACGGCGATGCGGCGCCGCTCGAGCGAGTAGACGAGGATCGGCAGGTCGAACCCGTCGAACCGGAAGATGTTCTCGGTCGACCACTGGTGGCTCGCCTCGCCCGCGAGGAACGCGCGCTCGTCCGCCCAGATCGACGACGGCGCGGCCTTGCGCGCGATCTGCGCGGCGAGGTGGACGGCGCGGCCGAGGCAGGCGAACTCGCGGCGGCCCCCGGCGCCGAAGAAGCCGGCCAGGCAGCGCGCGCGGGTGATGCCCACCGCGAGCCGGGGCACGCCGAGGCCGTTGCTCTTCAGCTCGAGCGCGAAGTCGAGGGCGCGATCGTGGTCGCTCTCGTGCGCGATCGGCACGCCGAAGTAGAACAGCGCGCCGAAGCCGCGCTCGGTCACGTTCATGCCGGCGAACGTGGCGCCGAACATCGCCGCGATCTCGTGCAGCTGCTGGATGAGCTCCGTCGGGCTCGCCACCCGATCGAGCGAGAGCGCGACCGTCGTCACCTCGCGGATCTCGCCCTCCGGCGCGAGATCGCCCGCGCCCGGCGGCAGGAACGCCTCGGCGTCCGCGTCCGTCGGGGTCGCCGTGACCGTCAGCGAGGGCGGACCGGTCAGGAGATCCGCCTCGTCGAGCTCCGCCACGCTCTCCCGGGCGCTGGCCGCGGGCAGCCGCTCGCGGAAGCTGCGATCGAGGTGCAGCTCGCTGTCGTCCGCCCCGCGATCGGTCGCCTGGCAGGCCTCGATCGCGGGGCCGTAGAGCAGGGAGTAGGCGCGATCCTGGGCGATCCGCACGATCGTCCAGTGGACCGAGCCCCACGCGAGCCCGATCCTGAACGGCATCGGCGCGCCGCCGGCGCCGAGCGCGCGCCGCGCGGCGAGCTCGAGGAGGCTGCGCCGCATCGCCAGGGCCGCGCTGCGCGCGAGCCGGGTGACGTTCCGCCCCGGCCGATCGGGGAAGAGCGCGGTGAACCCGCCGCCGGGCGAGAACGCCGCGACGAACCCGCCCGACTGGTGCACGGCCTCGAAGAGCGGCTCGAAGAGCGACCGCAGCGCGTCCGGATCGAGCGCCTGACGAGCGATCATCTGCTCGGCGAGCTCCACGACGGCCGGGAGCGAGACATGCAGGACGGCCGCGTCGACCGCCCCCGCGTATTGCCCTTCGGCGTCCTGTTCGAGGATGAAGTCCGGGACGAGCGGATTCATGTCGAAACTGTATCGGGGATCTCCTCCCGACACGAGCGCGGCGCGGGGCCTCCTCGAACCCCGGGCGAGCGCGCTCGTGGGTGCGCGGAAAAGGCCGCTCCGGCGGTGCGCCGGGCGGGCTGCTCAGGGCGAGGGGGGCAGCGCGTAGGTGGGGGGTCAGTCCCGGATGAACGGCGGGGGTGACGGGACGTCGTCGACCGGCACCAGGCGGGAGGTGAAGAAGACGCGCACCGTGCCGAGCTCGAGGCGCGCGCCCTCGAGCGTGAACGGCACCTTGCGGGTCTCCCCCGCGAGGCGCAGGGTCAGCTCGCCGCGCACGGGGCCCGGCGCGCCGGAGAGCGCGGGCGGCGAGGCGCCGTCCCCGGCCGACGCGCGCGCGATCTCGACGACGTAGCTCCCCTTGGGGAGGTTCCGCAGCGCGAGCGACTCGGCGCGCGCGCTCGTCGCGTCGCGCGAGCGGACGCCCACCGGCCCGAGGGTCGCGCCCATCCAGGAGAGGCGCCGCCCCCGCGCGTCGATGAGGGCGAGGTCGAGGTCGGCGCCGCCGGTCCACTCGGCGCTGAGCCGCACGTCGCCCGGCAGATCCGCGGAGGGCGGCGCGTCGGGCTGCGCGAGCAGCCGGTCGACCGTCGCCCGCACGGCGGACGTCAGATCGAGGCGGAGCTGGCCCGCGAGCTCGCTCATGCCGCCGTCGCCGGCGCATCGGATCGCGGCGGCGGCGAGCTTCGCGTCGGCGGGCGCGAGCTCGGCGAGCGTCACCCGGTGCTGGCATGCGTACGCGGGCCGGCCCGCCGCGTCCCAGAGCTCGGCGAGGCGCGCCTGGACGGCCCGGTCGCCGGGGCGCACGTCGGCGAGGCCGCCGAGGATGCGCACCGCGCGGTCGCGATCGCCCTGCCGGGCAGCGAGGTCGGCGCGGGCGATGAGCGCGTCGGGGTCGAGCGCGTCGCGGCCGCTCCAGCGCGCGGTCAGCTCCTGGGCCTCGCCGAGGCGGCCGGTCGTGGCGTAGAGCGCGTAGAGGCCCACGGTCCGATCGCGGCTGTCCGGGGCCGCGGCGAGCGCCGCCTCGGCCTCCGCGGTCCTCGCCGCGCTCTCGGGCGCGAGCGTGTTCGTCGCGTCGAAGCTCACCTTGCGGTCGAACACCCGGCGCATCGGGATCATCCGCCGCGGCCGGGGGCGGGGCCACGGCTCGTCGACGGCGCCATCGGGCCAGGGCCGCTGGGCGCGGTCGTCGCTCTTGGGCTCCGGCCGCGGCGCCGCGGGCGCGGCGGTCGTCGGCGCCGGCGCCGGCCTGTCGGCGTCGACCAGGTTGGCGGGCATCTCGGGAGCGGGCCTGGCGGCCGGCGCCGGCGGGGGGAGGGGTGCCGACGCCGATTTGCGACGCGGCGCCGCCTCCGCGGAGGCCCACCCGCGGCCGCCGCCGCCCAAGCCGCTGCCCGACACGCCGAGGCCCTCCGCGGGCCCCATCCCCTTCGCTTCCTCCTTCGCCGCGCCCTCGTCCGCCGCGTCGTCGGGCTGCTCCCCCTCGGCGCTCGCGCTCACGCCTTGCGCCTGCTCCTCGCCCGTGAAGGCGGACGCGATGCCGTCCCGCTCGAGGCCGAACGCCTTGAACATCGCCTCGCTCTCCAGCACGAGCAGCGACGTGAACCGGCTCGCCACGGAGAAGCGCCGCGACAGCTCGATGATCGCGGGCTTCTGCGCCTCGCCGCCGGTCTCCTCGAGCTCGGCGATCTTCGCCGCGGCGTAGAGGCGCGGGACGAAGGCGTTGCCCGCGCCCGAGCCGGCGACGATGCTCACGGGGTAGGTCTGCTCGAAGCGCTCGCCCGAGACGCGGCCGCGGAGGCGGATCGCGCCGGTGACGTCGGCGCCGGAGCTCATCCGCGCCACGACGATCGCCTCGCCGCCGGCGCGGATCGGGTCGAGCCGCGCCGGCGTGACCTGGGTGAGGCCGGGCGGCAGCTCGAGCTCGGGATCGCGCAGCGCGAGGCCGTAGGCGGCGCCGAGGACCGACTGCGCCGCGCTCGCGACCTTCTGGCCGGGCACGTAGGGGACCATCACCCCGCCGCCGCCCCGCGCGAGCGCGCGGAGCGACGTCGTGTCCGCGTCGCTCCCGAGCGCGACCGCGATCACGGCGGCGCCGTCCGCGGGGACGGCGCCGCGCACCGCGGCCTCGATGTGGGCGGGGCGGGTCGGGCCGACCGAGGGCGTGCCGTCGCCGAGGTAGAGGATCCGGAGCTCCTTGCCGTCGAGCGGGCCGGCGGCGGCGCGCGCCGCGATCATCGCCGCGGCGAGATCGCTGCCGCCGTCGGGCTCGATGCCGCCGAGGAAGCGCTCGACCTCGCCGGCCGACGCGGCGCCGGGCGCCATGGGCCGCGCGGCGCCGCCCTGGGCGCCCTCGCCGAGGGAGCGGCAGAGGGTGTCGCACGCGAGCACGACGACCTCGTCGCGGCGGTCCATCTCGCGGACGATCGACGAGGCGAGCCGCGTCGCGCGGGCGAAGCGCTCGCCGACCATGGACCGGCTCGCGTCGACGACGATCGCGTGGCGCCGCGAGGTCGACTCCTCCCAGCGGGGGAGCCGGGGCCTTATCGCGATCGCGACGTAGGGCGACGCGTCGCTCGCGATGGCCCGCGCCGCGGCGAGCGACGCCTCGTGCTCCGCGCCGTCGCGCTTCGACGCGCCCGCGCCGCCGCTCGTCGGCGCGCTCGCGGCGCGGGGCCCGGCCGGCCCCGCGGGCGGCTGCGGCGATGCGGCGGGGGGCGTCCGGTAGGCCCACGCGGTGACCGGCCGATCGCGATCGGGGAGCGCGTACTCGACCGTGAGGTCGCCGGCCGGCGTGAACCCCTGGGCGTGCAGCGTGCGCCGATCGGCCGCGCCCTCGGCGGGCGCGGCGGCGAGCTCGTAGCCGCGCGTCTCGACGCCGAACGCCCGGTCGTGGCCGAGCACCTGGAGGTCGAGCGAGAAGTCGCCGATGCTCGTCGTGCCGCTCTGGTCGTGCGCGAGCGGGTAGGTGAAGCGACGGACGCCGCCCGACTGCTCGACGAGCTGCGTGTAGGTGAGCACGACGCGGCGCGAGCCGCGCTTCGGGATGGGGAAGATGCGGAGCTCGAACCGGCCGCCGCGCTGCCACTCGAGCAGCGCGGGGTCGCGCCACGGGCCGGGGACCCAGATGATCTCCTCGCGCGGCTTGGGCGCCTTGGGGGCGGCGTTCTGGAGGACGCCGCGCCAGATCGCGGCCCCGCGGTCGCGGTCGACGAACGCGCCCTCGATCAGCTTGCCGTCCACCTCGAGCGCGAGCCGCTCGATCTGGGCGCCCGGCGGGAGCGGGAAGCGGAAGATGCCCTCGAGCTCCTCGTCGGTGTCGTTGGCGAACGTCTCGTCGATCTCCGTCCGGGCGACGACGTCGACGATCCGCACCTTGACGGCGTGCTTCGCGAGCCGCACGGCCCGCTCTTTCTCCTGGGTCGCGCCGGGCTTGCGCGCCCTGAGCTCGCCGAGGCCGCGGAGCGCCGGCGCGTCGGCCTCCTCGGCGGAGCGGTCGCTCCACGAGAGCGCGTCGGCGAGCGAGGTCGCGCTCGCGACGTTCGGCGCGGCGCCCTGCGCGAGCGTCGCCTCCTCGCCGGCGCGCACCTCGACGGGCTCGCCCCGCTCGCCTTTGACGCGCACGGCGCCGCGCGCGACCTCGACCGAGGCGCGCCCCGGGCTCGCGGTGATGGCGAGCTTCGTGCCGAGCACCTCGATCTCGCCGTGCGGCACCTCGATGCGCGCGGGCGGCGCGCCGGGGGCCGGGGCGACGTCGAGGACGACGGCGCCCGCCTCGACGCGCGCCGCGCGGGCGTCGCCGGCGATCCACACGCGCGAGCCGCGGTCGATCGCGAGCGCGGAGCCGTCCGCGAGCGCGAGGTGCGCGCGCGTCCGCGTGTCGGTGCGCAGGGTCGCGCCCTCGGGGAGCGCCGCGCCCGCGGCGAGCGGCGCGCAGGCGCCCGAGGCGTCGCACGCCTCGAGGCCCCCCGACCGGTCGGCCGAGGCGCGCGAGACCGAGGCGACCTTGCCGGACCAGGGCGCGCCGGCAGTCACGGAGGCGGCCGGCTGCTCCGTGTCGCCGCGCCGCAGGGCGATCCCGGCCGTCACCGCCGCCGCGGCGGCCAGGGCGGCGGCGGCCATGACCGAGCGCCGCCCGTAGGCCGCGCCTCGCGCGCGGCGCGGCGCCGGCGCGGCCCGCTCCGGGCTGGAGGAGCGCGCCTCGCCGGCGTGCGCGCCGGCGGCCGCGCTGCCGGTGTTCGCGTCGGTCGCGGCGCCGCCGGTCGTGTCGCCGGTGCGCGCGTCGGTCGCGGCGCCGCCGATCATGTCGCAGGCGCGCGCGTCGGTCGTGTCGCCGGTGCGCGCGCCTACCACCACCTCGCTCGCGCCCATCTCGCCCGCGCGCTCTTCGCCCGCGCGCTCTTCGCTCGCGCGCTCTTCGCCCGCGCGCTCTTCGCCCGCGCGCTCTTCGCTCGCGCGCGCCTCGGGCACCGCCTTGAGCACCGCGCC
The DNA here is from genome assembly GCF_051521425.1 of Sorangium sp. So ce834. Classification (NCBI taxonomy): domain Bacteria; kingdom Pseudomonadati; phylum Myxococcota; order Polyangiales; family Polyangiaceae; genus Sorangium; species Sorangium sp. So ce834. The sequence continues at coordinate 11,956,797 of NZ_CP150351.1, read as the reverse complement.
GCTCGTCGCGCCCTCCGAGGGGCGGGCCGCCTCGAGCCGCCGGAGCAGCGCCTCGGCGAAGTCGCCCGCCGGCCGGAAGTCCGCGCCCGCGGCCGCCGCGATCTCCGCGGCCCGCGCCGCGTCGTGGCGGAGGTCGCGGCACGCGTCGCAGCCGGCGATGTGCTCGTACAGCGCCGGCCGCGCCGTCCCGTCGAGCACCTCCGCGAGCTGCTCCTCGACCTCGCCGCACAGCCCCGCCGAACCCGTTTCCGTCGCGCTCATCGCCCTACTCCTCGCCCAGATCGGCCCTGAGCCGCGCCAGCGCGCGGCTGACGCGCTTGCGCGCCGCCGCCTCGTCGATCCCGCACGCGATGGCCACCTCCTTGAAGGAGAGCCCCGCCTCGAAGCGCAGCACCACCGCCTCGCGCTCGCTCGGCTTGAGCCGCGCGAGCGCGGCGCGGGCGCGCTCGGCCCGCTCGCGCTCCAGCGCGAGCTCGCTCGCGTCCGGCCGCGGCCGGGTGTCGTGCACGAGCCGCAGCCGCGCCTCCCGCCGCGCCCGGAGCTCCGTGTGCCGCCCGCAGATGCGCCGCGCGATCCCGAAGAGCCAGGCCCGCACGCTCCCCTCGGCGCGGTACTGCGGGAAGGCGTCGAACGCCGCGAGCAGCGTCTCCTGCACCAGCTCCTCGCTCTCGGCCTGCGATCCGGTGAACGCCATGCACAGCCGCCCGAGCGGCATGGCGTACGCCCTCGCACACCGCGACAGCGCTTCCCGGAAGTCGCCTGCCCCGATCAGCCCCTCGATCGCCCGAGCTTCGTCCGCCCGCGCGTCGCCCTCCGAGCCCACGAGCGCTAACCCAGCTGCCATCGCTGCCTCATCGCCGGCCATGTGCCCCCGTCCCCCGCGTTCGTGACCGGTTTTTTTTGCCCCCCGCCCCGGCGGGCTCCGGTGCCCGATCCCACCGTACAGGGCGGTCCGGCCTTTGCCTTTTGCAATACGATCCCAGCCGCAGCAGAATCGGCAGTCGCCTCAGGAGCCGCGCTTATGAATGAGACAAGCCCGTCTGTTTCCGCGAAGGCCGCGTCGCCCGGGGGGGCCGGGCCGAGCGCTCCCGTTGACACCTCGCCTGTGAAGCGATGGCGACGGTCGCTGGCCATCGCCCTCGCCGCGTCGCTCGCCGGCGCCCTCGCCGCGCCCGCGGCGCTCGCGCAGGGCGCGCCGGACGAGGAGCAAGCTCAGGAGGACGTCGAGGGAGAGGCCCCGCCGCCGGCCCAGAAGGCGCGCAAGCGGGGGGTGCTCCCGGCCCGGGCCGACGTCGGCGTGAAGGAGAGGAAGGCGGCCCCCGCCGACCCGAAGCGGGTCCCGGCCGAGAAGGACAAGGACCGGGACAAGGCGGAGCCCCCGGTCGAGGAGCGCGCCGCGCGCGGCGTGGCGATCGTCGAGCGGGGCGGGCAGGTCCTCGGCCTCGGCGCGGTGCTCGCCGGCGACGGGCGCATCCTGACGGCGCTCTCGCCGCTCGGCGCGGGCAACGACCTCACGGCGCGCCTCGCCGACGGGACCACCGTGCGGGTGAAGCTCGGCCACCACGACCGCGTGTGGGATCTCGCGCTGCTCGTGCCGCAGACCGGCAGGTGGACCGAGGGGCTCACGGCCTCGTCGCGCGATCCGGTCCGGCAGGACGCGCAGATCCGCTCGTTCTCGGCGGCGCGCGGCAAGGTCGCGGCCGTCCCGATCGTGCTGCGATCGCACCGGACGCTGCTCGGCGGCGACGACCGGCAGCTCGACGACGCGATCGAGCTCGGGTCGCGCGTCTCGCCGCTCGACCTGGGCGCGCCCCTCATCGACGAGGACGGCCGCGTCGTCGCGATCCTCGGCCGCGGCTGCGCCCCGAACGAGGGCAAGCCGTGCACGCCGGTCGCGTTCGGCGCGCCGATCAGCGCGATCCGGGGGTTCCTCCGCGCCGTGCCGCCGACGGCGGTCCAGCCGGCGGGGTGGCTCGGGATCCAGGGGGTCGGCGAGGCGGCGCCGGTCGCCAAGGGGGTCCGGGTCACGGAGGTCCACCCCGGGAGCCCCGCCGACGAGGCCCGCCTGAAGGGCGGCGATCGCGCGACGAGCGACATGATCCTCGCCGTGGACGGCGTGCCCGTCACGAGCCCCGAGGCGCTCGCCGACGCGATCCGCATGCACGCCGTCGGCGAGAAGGTCCCCCTGACCTTGCTGAGCGGCGGGAAGTACCGGCAGGTCACGGTCGTGCTCCGCGCCGCCCCGGATCCGAAGGCGGCCGCGGCGAAGCGGCCCGAGGCCGAGCTCCCGCCGCCGAGCTCGAGCGGCAAAGCCACCGAAGAGTACCGCAAGTAAGCGAAAAATGATGGGGGTCCGCGCCGGGATTCTATAAGCTCGGCGCTCGGGCGCGATCCGGTTGACACTGCGTCAACCGAACCTCCAGGATCGGGCCTGAGCGGCTCGATCGGGGCGCTCGCGGTTCTCATTCGGCCCCGCGCCTGGCGCGGGGCCTTCGATCGGGTGATCCGTGTCCCAAACGTTTCGAATCGAAGTGGCCGGCGAGACGAACGTCGGGCGCAAGCGCAACCACAACGAGGACAACTTCGGCATCATGGTGGAGTACGGCCTCTTCATGGTCGCCGATGGGATGGGGGGGCATGCGTCGGGCGAGGTCGCGTCGAAGATGGCTGTCGACGCGATGCAGGATTTCTTCGCCCAGACGCAGGACGATCCGGAGCGGACCTGGCCCTACAAGATGGACCGGTCCAAGGGGTATGAAGAGAACCGCCTGATCACGGGCATCAAGCTCGCCAACCTGCGTATCTACGAGACGGCGCAGCGCGAGGCGAAGAAGCGGGGAATGGGGACGACGTTCGTCGGCATCTTCACGGCGAACGACGGCGTCTACGTCGCCCACGTCGGCGACAGCCGGGTCTACCGCTTCCGCGAGGGCAGGCTCGAGATGCTCACCGAGGATCACTCGCTCCTCAACGACTACATCAAGATGAAGCGCCTCACGCCGGAGGAGATCGCGAACTTCCCGCACAAGAACGTGATCGTGCGCGCGCTCGGGATGAAGGACACGGTCAAGGTCGACACCCGGTTCGAGGTGCCGCAGCTGAACGACCTGTACGTCCTCTGCTCCGACGGCCTCTCCGGCCCGGTGAGCGACTCCGAGATGGCGCAGATCCTGACGGACCACCAGGACATCCAGGTCGCGACCTCGAAGCTGATCGAGCGCGCGAACGAGAACGGCGGCCCGGACAACGTGACCTGCGTCCTCGTCCGCTGGACCCAGTGAGCGGCGGGCACCCGCTTCGGATACGGGCCCACCTCGACGTTTTCGGTGCTCGGCGTGCTGGAGCACGCCTGCGCGCCGAAAACGCCGATCTGGGCCCGTCTCCTGTGCGGGTGACCGACGCTCGGCGACCGCCGCTCCGGGGGGAGCGCCGCTCCGCGGGAGCGCGGCTCAGGGGAGGACGCCGCCGCTCCAGGGGACGAGAATGAGGAAGACGAAGGCGATGAGGGCGAGCATGAAAAGGCTCGTCATCAGGTAGGTCGAGCGCGGGGAGCGCGCGGTGCTCCAGCCGTCCCCGTAGAACTTGCCGCGGGAGCGCACGCGGATCCGACGCTGCACGCCGCTGAGCAGGCTGGGCGGCGCCGCCGGGGGCGCGCGCATGGCGCCGCGGACCAGCTCGCGCAGATCGACCTCGTCGACGAGCGGCAGATCGCCGTCGTCCGGCAGATCGCCGTCGTCGGGCAGATCGCCGTCGTCGGGTAGATCGCGCGGCGGTGCCGCGTCGCGCGGCGGTGCCGCGTCGCCGCGCGATCGCTCCGCGGGGGGCGTCGTGGGACGGCTGCCGCTCTCCACGCCCGAAGCGGCCGGCTCCTCGGGCTGCCCCGCGCGCCTGGGGTCGTCCGCTCCGCTCATTTCCCGCCTCTCACCTTCTCGCCCATCACCTTCTCGACCAGCGCGCGGAGCTGCCCGCGCGCGCGATGGATCCGGCTCTTCACGGTCCCGTCCGGTAAACCCGTCACCGAGGCGATCTCTTCGTAGGACATGTCCTCGACGTCGCGAAGGATGAGCGCCTCCCGGAACTCGGGATCGAGCTGGCCGATGGCGTGCTTCACCACCGCCTCGAGCTGCATCCCCTCGACGAGCTCGTCGGGGCGGCTCACGTCGCCGACGCTCACGCCCTTGGCAGCGGACAGCGGCACCCGCTCGACCATGGCGTCGACGTCGTCCTGGGCGCCGGCGTGCCGCCGCGAGAGGTACTTCGTCCGGTTCTTACAGAGGTTCACGGCGATGCGGTAGATCCAGGTCGAGAGCTTCGATTCGCCGCGGAACTGATCGATCGCCTTGAAGACCTGCACGAAGACTTCCTGCGACAGATCCTCGGCCTCGTCGCGCCGGCCGAGCATGCGGTAGACCAGCGCGAACACGCGGCGCTCGTACATGATCACGAGCTCGTTGAACGCGCTCTCGTCGCGCGCGACGAGCCGCGCGATGAACTGGGCCTCGCTCACCTCGAGCTGCGCCGCGGGCTCCACGCCCGCATGGATCGTGGCGCCGCGCGTGCGATCCGCATCTGCGCGGATCGTGGCGCCGCGCGTGCGATCCGCATCTGCGTGGGTCGGGGATCCGCGCCCGCGGTCCGCATCTGCGCGGCTCGCAGCGCCGCGCCCGCGGTCCGCATCTGCATGGGTCGGGGATCCGCCTACGCGGTCCCCTTCATCGCTCGCCACGCCGTCCGGTCCTCCAGGATCCAGGATCTCGCCCCCGCCCCGCGGCAGGCGCAGAGCCTTCGGTGAGACCACGGTAAACAACCCCGGCTCGACCGCGCCAGACAATAGCGAGCAGGCAGCGGCCCCGGACGCGCCCGCGACGCCGTGCGACCGCGCCCGAGGCGCTCCCGTCAGCCCGATGGAGATCGCCCGCCACGATCCCCCTCAGAGGGCGCGGGCGCTCGATTGGTTCCGGCGCGTGGATTCGAACCACGATTAGGGGATTCAAAGTCCCCCGTCCTGCCCTTGAACGACGCCGGAGTGCAGCGGGGCCGGAGCCGGCCGCCGCGCGGCGCGCACCTTAGCGCGAGTCGCGCAAGATGGCACCCGTCCCGACCGACGGGCCGGCTCCGCGGCCCGGATGGGCGATGCCGCGCGCGCCGTCCGGCTCGTACCGCCCTCGCCGCAGGCGGACCTGCCCACGCTCACGCCGACCCAGGGGCGCCGGCTTCGCGCCCGCCGCCGGAGCCTTCCCCGCCTGCTGCGGCCGCAGCTCGGGCGCGCCGGCGCCCTCGGCCGGGTCCGCGCCGGCGCCCTCGGCCAGCGCCGCGCCGGCGCCCTCGGCCAGCGCCGCGCCGGCGCCCTTGGCGAGCGCCGGGGTCGGCGCGAGCGCCGGGGCCGGCCTGGGGGCCGCGGCGGGAAGGGCCGCGGCGCCGGCCGCCCCGGCGAGCGCCGGGGCGGGCGCGACGACCAGGGCGCCGGCCGCTGCGACGCCCTGGGCGACCCCGAGGCGCGCCGCCGGCGTCACCGCGGCCGCCGAGGGCGCTCCCGCAGGGGCGAGCGCGCTCAGCACCGACAGGCCGAGCGCCAGCACGATCGCCGCGCTGCCCGCCGCGAGCGAGACCGCGCTGCGCGAGGCGCGGGCGCGCCGCGCGAGCCGCGCGAGCCGCCCGAGCCGCGACCAGGTGCCCGACGCGCGCCCGCGCGGCGCCTGGTCCGTGTCGCGCGCGCCGCGTGCCGGCCCGGATCCCGGCTTCGCGGCGCCGGCCCTCGCGGTCCCGGCGCTCGGCAGCGTGTCGGGCGGCGACGAGGGGACCGCCGGGAAACACGACGGGATCTCGAGGGAGATCGGCGGCGAGGGCGTCTCGCGCCGCGCCGCCGCCTCGGCCGGCGGGAACGGGTCGAGGAGGAACGAGCCCGCGCGCTCGTCGCGGGCCCCCGCGAGGCCGCCCTGGTGCGGGCGCGGCGCGACGGGCCGGAGGTGGTCGGGGGTCAGCGCGAAGCTGAGCGGGCCGGTGGACTCGGGCCCCTCACCCGCGGCGGAGAGGGCGGGCGCCTCGTCGGGCGGGGGCGGCTGGGAGATGGTCCAGCCGAGCGCCTTCACCTCGCCGGCGGCCGTCCAGCACTCGAGGCCCTCGCGCCACACGCGCGTGCTGTGCGGAAGCTCCCCCAGCTCCAGCGCGCGCCACAGCTCTACCGTGCTCATCGCCTCGAGCCAGTCGCCGTGGTCGACGCACCAGGGCTTCGATTCCGTCGGTTCCTCGGCGCCGCTCGCGTGCGAGCTGAACGGCATCGTGGGGGCGCTGCAGAGGCTCAGCTGCCCCTGCCTGCGCCCCTCCACGCCGCTCGGCGCCGGCACCCCGTCGCAAAGCCCCTCCACCTTGTACGCCGCGCTCGGGCCCATCGCTGTCTCCCTAGCGAGCTGCGGCGATCCACCCGATGCTTCCGGGTCCATCTCCGCTGCTCTCGTGCGTCGGTAGCGGATGCTGGCGCGGTGGGCCAAGAAAGTGCCGGGTCGGCCCGGGCGCCCGGGACCGCCGCGCCGTGCGGGAGCGCGCGGGGCACGTGCTGCGCGGGAGGGCGCGCGCGGGGCATGCGCTGCGCGGGAGGGCGCCGTCAGAGATCCGTGTAGTTGTCGGAGAACATCGCGCGCTGGCCGAGGAAGCTGATCTCGAGCATGCCGCCGACGTCCGTCTCGCCGGTCGAGCGCCGGTCGATGCTGAGCGCCGGCATCAGCCGGATGAGCCCGCGGTACTTCGCCCCTTCCGGCGCGCGCGCCAGCGTCACGTAGACCGGGGCGCGCAGGCTGATGCGGACGTCGTCCGGCGCCTCGTCGTTGAGCGCGACCGCGACGCGCGCGCCGAACGCCGCGCGGAACGTGGCGCTCGCGACCTTGTCGACGATCCCGGCGTGCGCCGTGATGGTGAGCTCCCGGCTCTGCCTCGGCGCGCCGAGCACCTCGCGCTTGCAGCGTGAGGCCGAGGCGAAGGTGGTCGACTGGGTGACCGGATCGACGCCGGCGACGACGTCGCCCGCGGGCTCGCACCACTCGAGCGTGTCGGTCGATGCGGTCCAGCGCGAGTCGAACGCGATCTGCCCTTCGATGGTCGGCGCGAGCTTCTTCCCGCCTTCGCCGACGTAGACGGCCGCGGCGCCGGCGCTCCAGGGCACGGCGATGAGCTCGCGCGGCGCGTAGGTCGGCGGCAGGCTCGTGTCGCGCCGCCCGGGGCCGGGGCCGAGATAGTTGAACCGGGTGCGCCCGACCGCGCCGCCGACGTAGAGGATCAGCGGCGGATACGCCGAGCTGCCCGCGCCCTCGAAGTCGAGGCGCGCGAACGAGGCCGACAGGCGCAGGCTCCCGATGGGCGCCTGGGCCGCCTCGTCGGCGCTCGAGAGGCCGATCAGCGTGGCCAGGCCGTTCTTGGTCGCCACCTCGGCCTCGAGCACGGTGCTCACGTCCCAGGCCGTCGGATCGGTCACCTCGCCGAAGCCGGCCAGCACCCCGAAGCCGACGCGCGCGAGCGCCGCGCCCCCCGAGGTGCCGGTGACCTCGGCCGGCACCAGGTAGACGAGCTCGCGGCCCGTGCCGGCCGGCGCGATGGCGGCGCCGTCCGCGGGCGAGGCGGGGGCGACCGGCGCGATGGGGGCGCCGGCGGCGGGCGAGGCGGGGGCGACCGGCGCGATGGGGGCGCCCGGCTGCGCGGGCGAGGCGGGGGCGACCGGCGCAGCCGCGGCGCCCGGCTGCGCGGGCGCCGCGGCTGCGCCGGCGTCCGGCGGGGCGGCGGGCGCGCTCGCGCTCGGCGGGGCGGGCGGCGCGGGCTCCGACGGCGGCGCCACGCCCTGGGCGCGCGCGGGCGCCGCCAGCGAGAGCGAGATCGACAGCAGCGCAGCGGTGTGCAGGAGCAGCAGGGATGTCCTCATTGCGCCACCGTGAACTTGAAGGTGAGGTTCTCGGCGCCGTTCGACGTGTCGTAATCGGCGCGGGTGCTCTGGTTCGTCTTGGGGTCGAAGGCGAAGATCTGGAACTTGCCGCTGCCGTTCCGGACCCTGAAGCGGAATACGTAGCTGCCGGGCTCCAGGTCGAACTCGGGGAAGACCGTGTTGCGGATCGAGAACGGCTTCACCCCGGCCGGATCCCCGGCGGGGGCGGGGTCCTCGAACAGGTAGCCGACGGCGCTGAGGTGGTACTCGTCGCTGTGGAGCTTGAGCTTGATCCTCTTCATGGGGAGAGCGATCCTCTCACATGGCCGCGGCACGGTACAGCGGCTGCCGGCCGCGCGACGTCTCGCGAAGATCACGGGATCGAGGGGTGCTCCTGGGAGGGCCCGGCGGTCTGGCCACCGTCGCGCGGCGTCGCTGGCGATGTCAGCCTGCGGGCGTCTCCCGAGGGCGGGCACATGCCCGGCCGGCCCCGCCGAGCGGACAAAGCGAGGACCGGCCGCGAGGCGGCCCGGCAGTCCGGCCGGGACGCTGGTGCCGCTGGCTCCGAGATCGTCGCTGGTTCCGTGATGGGAAGGATTTGAACCATAGAGGGCACAGAGAGCACAGAGGGAGAGAAAAGAGATGAATTATCTCTCTCTTCTTCTCTCCTCTGTGCCCTCTGTACCTCTGTGGTTCCTCATCTCATCATTCAGGGATGAGTCTTGACGACGCGATATCAGCAGCGGCCGCAGGTGTCGTTGCAGAACCCTTGCTCCAGAGTTCGTTGCACTTGCCCCGACCTGCCTTGCCAAGGAGCGAGCGGCAGACCACGGCACCGTCGGGGCCGGTTGTCGGCGCGCCCGCTGGCTGCGCGCATGGCCGCGCGCACGAGCGGCCCCCGAATTCCCCGCGAGCCCCTTGCCCTCCGGCGCGGCGACCGCCAGGCTCGCTCCATGAGCCGCCGCTTCAATACGGCCGGTCCCTGCAGCCCCGACCTGCACTACATGCTCCCTGCGGCCGAGCGCCTGCCGGAGGCCCCGGCCCTCATCGAGCAGGCGAGCTATTTCGTCGTGCACGCGCCCCGTCAGACCGGCAAGACCACGACGCTGCGCGCGCTCGCCGAGGAGCTCACCGCGTCCGGCCGCCAGGCGGCGCTCCACTTCTCGTGCGAGACCGGGGAGACGGCCGGCGACGACTACGCGGCGGCCCAGCGCGCCATCCTCGACACCATCCGCCAGCGCGCCGAGCAGGCGCTGCCCGCCGAGCTCCGCCCGCCGCCGTTCCCGCCGGCGTCGGACACCGGCCTGCTCGTGGCGGCGCTCCGCGCGTGGGCGGAGGCGTGCCCGCGCCCGCTGGCGCTCTTCTTCGACGAGATCGACGCGCTCCGCGGTCAAGGCCTCCTCAGCGTGCTGCGCCAGCTCAGGTCGGGCTTCCCCGAGCGGCCGGATCACTTCCCCGCCTCCGTCGTCCTCTGCGGCCTCAGGGACGTGCGGGACTACAAGGCCCGGAGCGGCGGAGACCCGTCGCGGCTCGGGACCAGCAGCCCGTTCAACGTCAAGGTCGAGTCCATCCGCCTCGGCGACTTCACGCGGGACGAGGTGCGCGAGCTCTACGGGCAGCACGCCGAGGAGACCGGCCAGCCGTTCACCGACGCGGCGATCGACCGCGCCGCGCAGCTCACCGGCGGCCAGCCGTGGCTCGTCAACGCGATGGGCCGCGAGATCGTCGAGAAGATGCGGGTGCCTCCCGCCGAGGCGATCACGGCGGCGCACGTCGAGGAAGCGAAGGAGCGCCTCATCCTCGCCCGCGCGACCCACCTCGACTCCCTGGTGGCGCGCCTGATGGAGCCGCGCGTGCGCCGCGTCCTCGAGCCGCTGCTGGAGGGAGGCTTCGCGGGCGGCGACACGTACGACGACGACGCGAGCTACGTGCGCGACCTCGGCCTGGTCGCGCCGGACAGGCCGCTCCGGATCGCCAACCCGATCTACCGCGAGGTGATCGTCCGCGTCCTCGCGAGCCCCGCCGAGGACGCCATCGCCGTCGAGCCGCGCGCGTTCGTCCGGCCCGACGGGCGCTTCGACGTCGCGCGCCTGCTGCGCGAGTTCGCCGCGTTCTGGCGCGAGCACGGCGCGGTGCTCGCCGGCCGCATGCCCTACCACGAGGTGGCACCGCAGCTCGTGCTCATGGCGTACCTGCAGCGCGTGGTGAACGGCGGCGGCCACGTGGACCGGGAGTACGGCGTCGGCCGCGGCCGCATCGACCTGCTCGTGCGCTGGCCCCACACCGGGGAAGACGGCAAGCGCGCCTGGCAGCGGGAGGCGATCGAGCTCAAGGTCTGGCGCGCCGGCGAGAAAGACCCGCTGCCGAAGGCGCTCACGCAGATCGACGCCTATCTCGACGGGCTGTCCCTCGACACCGGCGTCGTGGTGATCTTCGACCGCCGGCCCGGGGCAGACCCCGAGTCGGGCACCCGCTTCGAGGAGGCGCTCACCCCGTCGGGACGCCGGGTCACGGTCCTCCGCGCCTGACCGAAAGGCCCGACCGAAGGCGCTCCCCGCCGCGTCGACCGGCCGTGAAGGCGATGGTCGCGCGCGCGCCGTCACGAGGGCGACGGGCGCGAGCGCGCCGTCACCGCCGCCGCACGACGAACATCGCCGCGAAGTACCCGTCCGTGCCGTGCACCTGCGGCAGCAGCCGGAACGCGTCCCCGCCCCCCGCGAGCTCCCGCGCGAGCTCCGCGTCGAACGGCGCCGGCTCGAGCCGGACGCCGAGGTCGTCGTCCGCCGGGGCCGCGAGCCGCGCCGCCACGGCCTCGCACTCCTCGCGGAGCACGCTGCACACCGCGAACACGAGCCGGCCGCCGTCCCGGGCGCGCGTCGCCGCGCGGCGCGCGATCGCGACCTGCAGATCGGCGAGGCGCGGGAGGTCGTCCGCCGCGCGCCGGAGCGCGATCTCCGGGCGCCGCCGCAGCGTGCCCACCCCGGAGCAGGGGGCGTCCACGAGCACCCGGTCGTAGCCCTCAGGGACGTCGCCCGCGCCCACCGTCCAGTCCACGGCGTACGTCTCGCGGACGAACGCCGCGGCCCGCTCCAGCCCGCCGCGCGCGCCTGCGCCCCCGCCGCGCGCGCCTGCGCCCTCGCCGCGCGCGCCTGCGCCCTCGCCGCCCCCGCCCTCCGCGCCTGCGCCCTCCGAGCTCGCCGGGGGCGCGCTCAGCGTCGCGCGCAGCTGCGAGAGCTTCGCGGGATACAGGTCCGCCGCGTCCACCGCGCCCCCGGGGAGCACCGCGCGCGACAGGAGCCACGACTTGTTGCCCCGGCCCGCGCAAGCGTCGAGCACGCGCTCGCCAGGCCGCGCGCCGAGCGCGAACGCGAGCGCCTGCGCCCCCTCCTCCTGGCCGATCCACGCCGCGCCGAAGCCAGGGAGCCGCCGCAGATCGCCCGCCCCACGCGCGACGATCGCGGCCGGCGAGACGCGCCCCGCCTCGAACGTCGCGGCGGGCGCGGCGCCCCGCAGCGCCGCGAGCCACGCGTCGCGGTCCTCGCCGGGCGAAAGGCAGAGGCCGGTCGGCGGCGGCACCGGGCCGGCCGACAGGAACGCCTCGGCCGCGGCGCGGCCGAGCGAGCGGCGCAGCGCCCCCCGCAGCCACCCCGGCGCCGACGCGACCACCGCGTCGGCGAGCAGCGGGCGACCGCCGGCCTCCACGGCCGCCGCGACCTTGCGCAGCACGGCGTTCGCGAACGCGCCCACGCGCGGCCCGCCGGCCGCCTGGGCGCCGTCCACCGCCTCGGAGACGGCCGCGAACGAGGGGACGCGATCGAGGAAGCACAGCGAGTACGCGCCCATCAGCACGTGCGCGCGCACCAGCGGATCCGCCGTCCAGCGGCCCTTCGCGGCGAGCTCGGCGATCCGCGCCTCGAGCGCCGCCTGCGCGCGCAGGACGCCGTAGACGAGCTCGGTCGCGAGGCCCACGTCCCGCGGGTCGAGCGCCGGGGCGCGGCGCAGCTCGGCGTCGAGGGCCGCCGAGGCGAACGCGTCGGAGCCCCACACCCGCGCGAGCACGCGCGCGGCCACCACGCGCGCGGCGCTCTCCCCGGAGCGCGCCGCGGCGCCGCCGCCGCCGCGCCCGCCGCGTTGTGCCCGGTCAGCCAACGAGCTCCTTGAACTGCCCCTGGATCACGTCCCAGCGGCGCTCGACGTCGTTCTTGAACGCGATGCCCATCAGGCCGATGAGCACCATGAGCCCGACCAGGCTCGCGATCTCGCGGACGCGCAGCGGCAGCGGGCGCCGCAGCACGGCCTCGAACGTGAAGAACAGGAGGTGGCCGCCGTCGAGCACGGGGATGGGCAGGAGGTTGATGAGCCCAAGGTTGATCGAGATGACCGCCATCGCCCAGACGAAATAGCTCACCCCCTTCGCGCCCTCCTCGCCGATCACGTCGTACACCGTGATGGGGCCGCCCAGCGTGGAGATGCTGACCTTGCCCTCCATGATGCGGACGATCCCGACCACGATGAACCGGATGACGTCGTACGTCTCGTCGACGGCGCTCTCCAGGGCGAACTGGAACGCGGACGGGCTCTCGACGTAGGGCTCGGCCACCATCGGCGACCAGTTCGACGCGCGCAGGTAGAAGCGCGGGCGGTGCTGGCCGTACTCGTCGACCCAGTCCTCGCGCCGGAGCTCGATCGTGCCGCTCTTGCGCTGGCCCGAGCGCTGCCAGGTGATCACGTGCGGCCGGTCGGGCGCCGCGAACAGCCGCTCGACGAACGTCGACCAGGCGGTGACCTCGACCCCGTCGACCTCGGTGATGCGATCGCCCGGCCGGAGCTCGGCGTCCCACTCGGCCGAGCCCACGGGCACCTCGGCGACGTAGAGATCGGCCGGCTCGATGCCGGTCCGCGCGAGCAGATCGCCGTGGCCGCTCTCCGGGGTCAGCGCGGCGACGCCCGACTCGTAGACCGCGAGCTCGGCCAGCCCGCCGAGCGCGCGCGGCACCGGCATCGGGCGCAGGTACGTGACCGGCACCGTGGCGCCGCGGCTCTCCTCGAGCGCGAGCTCCAGGTCGGCGAACGTCTTCACCGGCGTGCCGCGCACCTCGGTCACGACGTCGAAGGTGCGGAGCCCGGCGCGGAACGCCGGCGAGTCGGGCCGCGAGACGCCGACCACGGCGGCAGGGCGGCTCGGCTTGATGCCGATCTCGCCCACCCGATCGACGATCTCGAGCGGCTTCTGGACGACCTTCTCCTCCGGGACGACCGTGACCTCGACGTGATCCTTGTTGCGGAACACCTTGAGCCGGAGCTCCTGGTTCGGGCTCTTGGCGACGATGCGGTGGAGCTCGGCGAAGGTGCTGACGCGCTCGCCGTCCACCTCGAGGATCCGATCGCCCGGGAACAGCCGGCCCTCGGCCGGGTGCCCCGGCAGGACCACGCCGACCGTCGGCGGGACGAAGCGGGTCTCCCCGACGAAGACGGCGAAATAGAGGAGCACCGGGAAGAGCACGTTCATCGCCGGGCCGGCCATGACGATGATCACGCGCTTCCAGAGCGCCTGGGACTCGAAGGTGCGCTTGCGATCCTCGGGGAGCACCGCCTCCTGCCGGTTCTCCTCGAGCATCTTCACGAAGCCGCCGAGGGGCAGGAGCGCGATGCAGTACTCCGTCTCCCGGCCCCGCAGGCGCAGCACCCGGGGGCCGAAGCCGATCGAGAAGGTGAGGACCTTCACGCCGAAGATCTTCGCGCACACGAAGTGGCCGAGCTCGTGCACGAAGATGAGCACGGAGCAGAGCAGCGCGAAATACAGGAGGTCCACGGCGGCGGCTCTCTTTACGCGAGGCCGGGCGCGGTGACCACTGGGGAGCGACGGCTCAGCGGGGCGGCGGCCTCGGCAGGTCGCCGTCGGCGCCGCTCGCGCCGTTCGCGCGGGCGCGCGCTCCGAGCACCCTGCGCCGGGCGCGGCGGAGCGTGAGCTCGGCGGCCTCCTCGTCGGTCCGGAAGCGGTCCTCGAGCGCCGCGAGCAGCTCGTCCGACCAGGGCTTGCCCTCGGTCGCCTCGATCGCCTCGAGGAGCAGGCGCGCCCGCGCGCGCCGCTCGATGTCGGCGCGGTAGCGCTTGCGCTGCACGAGCAGCATCGTCACCCAGACCGCGAGCGCGACCGCGGCCGCGCCGAGCAGCCAGGTGATCGTGCTGACGAGCTGCGCGCCCTGGTCGGCGAGGTGGCCGATGCGCGAGAGCATCGAGTCGTCCCGCCGCTCGCCCCGCTGCTGCGCCTCGATCAGCGCGTCGTTCGCGCCGGCGACCATCTCGCGGGCGACGACGCGCGCCGTCTTGCCCAGCGCGCGCTGGAACTCCTCGCCGCCGAGCAGCGACGTCACCCCGGGGCCGAGGTCCTCGGCGATGACCGCCCGGAGCGCCGGGCCGAGCTGCTCGCGCATCGCCGCCGCCACGGACGGGCCGAGATCGGCCTCGTCGAGGCTCTCCTTGAGCTGCCGGACGCTCGCCTCCACCAGCGAGCCCGCCGCGCGCTGGAGCTCGCGCCGCCCGTCCTCGTCGAGCGCCCCGCGCATCGCGCTCCGCACGACCCCCCGCGCGTACTGCGCGGTGAGCTCGTCGACGCGCGCGGCCCGGTCCTCCTCGCTCAGCGAGGCGAGCGTGCCGTCGATCAGCCCGGCGACGAGCTGCCGCTGCGCCGCCCTGATCTCCGGGCTCGCCATCATCCGCGCGACGCGCCGCTGGGTCTCCGCCTCCTCCAGCTTGCGGAGCCCCTCGTCGATCGCCGCCGGCGTCTGGACCCGGGCCACCTCCGCGTCCACCGAGGTGATCCGCGTGGGGAGGGCGCACCCGCCGGCGCCGAGCACCAGACAGAGCGCGGTGAGGAGCCCTCCTCGTAGACCGCCGGATCGAGCGCCTCGCGCACGCATGAGAGGGCGCTTTGCATCGCCGGTGCCCGCCGCCGGTCCGTCGCGCCGCGCGCGCCGAAGCCCGCCGCGCACGCGCGCGAGCCCACAAAGACCTGCAATTCCGCCTCGTGGCGAAATGCCACAGAGCACAGAAGTGAGCCAATCGCGCGCCGGAGGGCCGCGAGCTCCGCGCATCCGTGATATCTCACCGATGGAAATCGGCCGGGCGCAGCGCCCGCGAGCGGACGCCCCCGGCGGACGGCCCCCGGGCCGATTCTCGCGATGTGCCCCCCAACGAACTGCGAGGTCCCATCATGAAGCACACGATTGAGCACGACCTGAACGACAGCGAGGCGAAGGTGGCCACCGAACGAGCGATCGCGCAGTACCGAGAGCGGTACGCGGAGTACGAGCCGTTCCTCGTGTGGCGCGACGAGAAGCGCGCCGAGCTCGGCTTCTCGGTGAAGGGGGTCAAGCTGAAAGGCAGCATGGAGCTGCGCCCCGGCGCCGTGGACGTCGATCTCGACGTGCCGTTCCTCCTGCGCCCCTTCAAGGGAGTGGCGATCGCCGCCATCGATAAAGAGGTTCGCCACTTCATCGAAGAGGCGCACAAGGAACGGGCGCAGGGCGGGGGCAAGACCGCCTGAGCGAGCGGCCTGATCCGCCGTGGACATGAGCGTGCGCCGGCGCTATGTTGGTGCGACAGAATTCACTTCGCCGGCCGAAGCACGCCTCGCAACATGACTCACTCCAGTGCTCGGCCGGCAGGGGCTGTCTCCTCGCCGCGTGCCATCAATCTCGCCGCGGCGCTCACGGCGCGATGGCCCTGACGGCCGTCAGCTTCTGCGAGGCGAGCACGATGTGGATGGCCGTGATGCGGCCGCGCGCGTCGACGTCGCAGCGGATGACGTACCGGGGCGCCAGCCTGTCGGCGGGGGCCCCGCGCTCGACGACGAGGCCGGGGAGGCCGTTGAGCAGGCGGACGTCGTAGCGGAGGTCTCCGTCGCCCTCGTGCCTCAGCAGGCCGACGAAGAGCCGCGCGACCCGGCTCGGGCCGACGACGATCCGGCGCGCGGCCCTGTACTCGCCGTCCGCGTCGCTGACGACGCGGACGCCCTCGCTGAGGAGGGCCTCGATGGCGGCGACGTCCTGCGTGGCCAGGGTCTCCAGGAAGCGCGCGAGCGCCGCGCCCGACCGCTCGACGAGCTCGGGCGAGGGGCGGCAGCGCTCGCGCTCGTACGGCTCGAGGGCGCGGCGGGCGCGGTGGTGCGTCGTCTTCACGCTCGCCTCCGACAGGCCGAGCGCGTCGGCGGTCTCCTGCACCGAGTAGTCGAAGACGTCGCGGAGCAGGAGCACGGCGCGCTGCCGCGCGGTGAGCGCCTCGAGCGCGATCAGGAAGGCGAAGGACGCGCTCTCGAGCAGATCGTAGCGGCCCTCGGTGCCGTCCTTGCCCGGGATCTCGAACGACGGCGGCTCGGGCTCCGCCTCGATGGGCGAGGGGAGCCACGGGCCGTCGTAGGCGCGGCGCTTGCGGCGCCGCAGGGCGTCCCGGCCGAGGTTGAGCGCGACGCGCGCGAGCCACGGCCGGACGGGCTCTTCCGTCCTCGCGGGCGGGCGCTCCAGCGCGCGGACGAACGTCTCCTGCACGATGTCGTCCGCGTCGGCGGCGCTGCCGGTGAGCCGGTAGCAGAGCGCCCAGAGGAAGCGCTCGTGCTCGCGGTAGCTCGCGGCGACGAAGCTCGGCGGCGGGGCGAGCGCCGCGCGGGGAGCGGAGGAGGCCGTGGAGCTGCTCATGGATCGCCCGGGTAACCCCGTCACGCCGCGCGGTCGAGCGTCCATCGCGCGCGCGCGAGGACGGCCGCGGCGGCGTCCCGCGCGCTGCCGAGGCTCGCGTCGGCGAGCATGCCCGCCGGCCCGACCCAGTCGCCCGCGAGGTAGAGCCCGTCGACACCGGGGACGCGGACGCCGGGGCGCCCCGCGTAGCCGCCCCCCTCCGCGGCGACCACGGCGTTGGAGACGACGAGCGAGGGCAGGAAGCGGCGCTCGACGAGCGCGTCGCGGTAGCCCGGCTGCGCGCGCTCGAGGAGGTCCTCGAGCTCGCGCTCGGCGTCGCGGCCGGCGAGCTCGGGGCCGTACTGGACGGCGTGGAACAGGGCGCCGCCCGCGGGGGCGAGGCGCGCGACCTCGGAGTGGAGCGACAGGTAGAGGGGGCGGTCGACGCCGAGCACGACGCGGCAGCGCGGGCGGGGCAGCCGGGACAGCGCGACGTCGAGGCACGCGGCGCGGACCGGGACGGCGCGCTCGGCGTACGCGGCGAGCGCCGGGACGTCGGGCGCGAGCGCGGCGGCGGCGCGCGGGCTCGCGGCGACGAGCGCGGCGCCGGCGCGGAGGCGGTCGCCGTTCGCGAGCTCCACGAAGGCGACGGCGCCGCCCTCGGCGGCGACGCGCGTCGCCCGCGCGCCCGTGAGGATCTCCACGCCGGCCGCCGCCGCGGCGGCGCGCAGGCCGTCGACGAGCGTCTGCCAGCCGCCGTCGAGGTAGAGCACGCCCTGGCTCAGGGCGTGCTGCACCTGGGCGAGCGCGGCGCCGGCGCTCTGGCGATCGGCGTCGGCGCAGTAGGTCGTCAGCCGGACGAGCATGCCGACGAAGCGGCGCACCTCGGGCGTCCGGAAGGCGTCGCGGAGCCAGGTCGAGACCGGGACCGCGTCGAGCGGGGCGGGGCGCATCGCGGCGAGGCCGCCGAGGACGCGGCCCACCTCGAGCTTCGCGGCGAGGCCGAAGAGGCCCGTCGTGAGGAGCGACAGGGCGCCGGACGGCAGGGTGTGGAGGGCGCCGCGGTCGAGCGCGAGCGCGCCCGACCCGGGCGGCGGCGCGCCCGTGTACCGGACCCCGAGCTCGCGGAGCACCTCCTGCGCCGGCCCGCCGCGGTAGAGCGCGTGGGCGCCGAGGTTCAGCGAGAAGCCGTGGCCCTCCTGCGTGACGGCGCGGCCGCCCGGCGCGTGCGCCTTCTCGATCACGGCGACCGACCGGCCCGCCCGCCCCAGGTACGCCGCCGCGGCGAGGCCCGCGAGCCCGCCGCCGACCACCACCACATCCTTTGTGCGTTCCATCACGGTTTCCCTTTCCTGGCGGTACCACGATCGGGGGTTCGGAAAGGTTACGCGCGCCCGGTCGATTTTCGGGGCGGACCCGGAGGGGGAGGGGAGGCGGGCCGGGGCTCAGGTGGCGCGGACGAGGGGCGTGTCGACGAGGTGCTCGGAGAGGAACCACACGTGCATCTCGTTCGTGCGCAGGACGTCGCCCATGAGCAGGTCGGCGGTGCCGGCGTCGTCGCTCTGCGCCGTCACCTTCAACGCCTCGCGCGTGTCCGCGATGACCACCTCGTGGGCGTCGAGCAGGCGCGAGATCTGCACCGGCACCTGCTCGCGGCCGCGGGCCGGCCGCTCGATCCTCGTCATCTCCACGACGTCGTGCGCCATGGCGACGGCGATGCCGCCCAGCGTCTGCACCCGCTCTCCGAGCATGTCGATGAGCGCGCTCTGCTCCTTGAAGTGCTTATCGAACAGGAGGTGGAGCTGGTAGAAGGTCGGTCCGGACACCTGCCAGTGGTGCTTCTTGTAGAGATCGCGGAGGACGAGCGTGTCTGTCAGGATCTGATTCAACGCGCCGACGCTCAGCGCGCGAGCCTTTGAGCTCAGCACCAGCTGATAATCCACGACGGTCCCGAAAGGCTGGATCTCGGTGCTCCGCTGCCGGAGCAGAGGCTGGGCCTCGAAAGCTCGCGTCTGTCCGCCCTTGCCACGTTGTTGCCGGATCTTCGACGACATGATTCACCCCCCCCGTGTGATCGGTCCACCCGGTACCTAGGGCGGCTGCCCGCTATGTCCAAGGCCAGCGGGCTCCGCGCGGGGCGGCGGGCAGCGGCGCGCTCGCCGGGGCGCATCGGCGCTCGCCTCCGGCCGGGATCTCGTGCAAAGTCCGGCGCAGCATGAAGAGGCTCCTGCTCACCAGCGCGCTCCCGTACGCCAACGGGCACATCCATATCGGCCACCTCGTCGAGTACACGCAGACGGACATCTTCGCGCGCTACTGGCGCATGGCCGGGCGGCGGTGCGTTTACCTGTGCGCCGACGACACCCACGGCACGGCCATCATGATCCGCGCGCGGCAGGAGGGGCGGAGCGAGGCCGACGTCATCGCCGACATGAGCGCGGCGCACCAGCGCGATTTCGCGGCGTTCCAGATCCGGTTCGACCATTACGGCAGCACGAACTCGCCCGCGAACCGGGCGCTGTGCGAGCAGATCTGGGCGTCGTTGCGCGAGCGCGGCATGGTGACCACGAAGGACGTCACGCAGCTCTTCGACCCGAAGGAGGGCATGTTCTTGGCGGATCGGTTCGTCAAGGGCACTTGCCCGAAGTGCGGGGCCGAGGACCAGTACGGCGACAGCTGCGACCGGTGCGGCTCGACCTACGCCGCCACGGATCTGGTCGAGCCGAGGAGCGCGCTCACGGGCGCGCGGCCCGAGGTGCGGAGCGCGCAGCACCTCATGGTGGCCATCGAGCCGGAGCGGCCGTTCCTCTCGACGTGGACGCAGGGCGAGGGGCGGATGCCGAAGGAGATCGCGAACTACCTGGCGGGCCACTTCCTGTCGGAGCCCCTCCGCGACTGGGACGTGTCGCGCCCGGCGCCGTACTTCGGGTTCGAGATCCCCGACGCGCCCGGGAACTACTGGTACGTCTGGTTCGACGCGCCGATCGGGTACATGGCCGCGAGCAAGGAGTGGTGCGACCGGGAAGGCGAGGCGTTCGACGACTGGTGGCGATCCGAGGAGACGGAGATCGTCCACGTCATCGGGAAGGATATCGTCTATTTCCACACGCTCTTCTGGCCGGCGATGCTGCGGGCCGCGCGCTTCTCGCTGCCTTCCCGCGTGCAGGTGCACGGGTTCCTCACGGTGAACGGGGAGAAGATGTCGAAGAGCAAAGGCACGTTCGTGCTGGCCTCGACGTACCTGAAGCACCTCGACCCGGCGTACCTCCGCTATTACTACGCGAGCAAGCTGAGCTCGAAGGTCGACGACATCGATCTGAACCTGGAAGAGCTCGTGAACAAGGTGAACGCCGAGCTCGTGAACAAGGTGGTGAACCTGGCGAGCCGGTCGTCGCGCTTCGTGGCCCAGACGGGCCTGTCGGCGGCCTACCCGGACGACGGGGGGCTGTTCGCGGCGGCCGCGGCGGAGGCGGACGCGATCGGGGCGGCGTACGCGGCGTTCGATTACGCGCGGGCGACGAGGATCGTCGTGTCGCTGGCGGATCGGGCGAACGAGTATGTCGACCGGATGCAGCCGTGGGCGCTCGCGAAGCAGCCGGAGAAGAAGGCCGAGGTGCAGGCCGTGTGCACCGTGGCGCTCAACCTGTTCCGGCAGATCGTGATCTACCTGGCGCCCGTGCTGCCGAAGCTCGCCGACGACGTGGCGCGGCTGCTCGGGTGCCCCATGGACCGGTGGGAGCTCGCGAAGACGCCGCTTGTGGGGACGCCGGTGGCCGCGTATGAGCACCTCATGAAGCGGGTCGATCCGGGTGCGGTGGAGAAGATGATCGCGGAGGGCCGCCCGGCCGAGGCGGCGGCGGAGGCCCCGGCGGCGGGAGCGGCGGTGGCGGGAGCGCCGGCGGCGGGCGGGGGCGCGGCCGCCGAGGACGACGGCGCGGCGCTCGCCAAGGAGCCGCTCGCGCCGGAGTGCACGATCGACGACTTCACCAAGGTCGACCTGCGCGTGGCGCGCATCGTCGCGGCGGAGCACGTGCCCGAGGCGAAGAAGCTGCTCAAGCTGACCGTCTCGCTCGGCGGCGAGGCGCGGCGCACGGTGTTCGCCGGGATCAAGGCGTATTACAAGCCCGAGGACCTCATCGGGAGGCTCGTCATCGTGTGCGCCAACCTGGCGCCGCGGAAGATGAAGTTCGGCCTCAGCGAGGGAATGGTGCTCGCGGCGGGCGACGAGACGGTGCACCTCCTGGCGCCCGACTCGGGGGCGAAGCCGGGGATGCGGGTGCACTGAGGCGAGTCCCTCGCTTCCCCGCTGTCTCCAGCGTTATCGTGCCGGCCTCCACGCCGCCGAGGCCCCATGAGACCGCTGGTCGCTCTCGCGTATTACCCGCTCTGGGCCGTGGCCGTGACCGTCGGCGTCACCGCGCTGCGCCTCGGTCGCAACGTGGGCCGCGGCCTCGTCGCCCTCTGCTTCTTCCTCGCCTTCTGGGTCACGGGGCTCATCCTGCTCGAGACCGACGGCACGGTCGCCCTCGCCGAGCGCGTCCTCCCGAGCGGGATCATCGTCGCCGCCGGCCTCGCCCACGCCTACGCCGACGTCGCCGGCGCCTCGCGCCGCCCCGTCGTCGTGACCTACGCCGTCAGCGCCGCGGTGGCGCTGCTCGGGGCCGTCTCCCCGCGCCTGCTCTACGGCCCCGCCGCCCGCTCGCCGGGCCCGCTGTTCCTCCCGCTCGCCGCCGTCATGGGCGCCGCCGCGGTCGCGCTCGAGGCCCAGGTCGGGCGCGCCGCGCTCGCGGCCCGGGGGCTCCAGCGGCGGCGCATCGCCGCGCTCTTCTTCGGCAGCGTGCTCGCGACGCTCGGGGGCGGCTTCCTCGTGGTGCTCCGCGTGCATGGGCTCGGGGACGTGCTCCTCGGCGCGCCGGTCCTGCTCCTCGCCATCCTGCTCGTGGCCTACGCCGCGCTCATCGGCGAGCTGGGGCGCTCCCGCCGCGTCTTCGCGCAGGGGCTCGCCTACGCCGGCCTCACGGCGCTCGTCTCGTCGCTCGGGCTCATGGTCTTCTTCAAGGTCCTGCCCGCGCTCGCGCCCGGCGGCGGCGCGTCGCTCCCCTGGCTCGTCTTCGTGATCTTCCTCGTCGCGCTCCCGTCCGATCCGCTGCGCCTGCTCGTCGTGGAGCACCTCGGGCGCCGGCTGTTCGAGCGGCCGATCGGCGTCCGCGACCTCGCCGAGGAGATCGAGCGCGTCGAGGTGCGCGCCGACCAGGCCGAGCGGCTCGCCGAGCTCGGGCGCCTCGCGAGCGCGGTGGCGCACGAGATCCGCAATCCGCTCGGGGTCATCGCCGCGCAGACGAAGCTGCTCGAGCGGCAGGGCGCGAGGCCCGAGACCGTGGCCTCGCTGCGCGGCCAGGTCGACCGGGCGAGGCGGTTCCTCGACGACCTGCTCCGCTACAGCCGCCCGCGGCCGCTCGAGGTGAGCGAGGTCGACGCGCTCTCCACGCTGCGGCTCGCGGCGAGCCACGTCCGGCAGATCGTCGGCGAGGGCGCGCCGCCCATCGAGATCGCGCCCGAGGCGGGCGGGCCGATCTTCGTGGAGGCCGACCGCGGCGCCTTCCTCGACGTCGCGACGGCGCTGCTGCAGAACGCGGCCATCGCGCTCGACGGGGTCGCCGAGGGGCGGATCCGGGCGGTGGTCGCGCGCGAGGGCGGCTCGGTGATCGTGCGCGTGGAGGACAACGGCCCGGGGGTGCCGGCCGAGATCGAGGGGATGCTGTTCCAGCCGTTCGTGACGGGGCGGGGGCGCGACGCGAAGCACCCGGGCACGGGGCTCGGCCTGGCCGTGGCGGCGCGCTGGCTGGAGCGGCACGGCGGCGCGCTGCGCTACGAGCGCGCCCCGGGCGGCGGGGCGCGCTTCGAGGCGCGGTGGCCCGAGAGGGCGGCGGAGGCGGCGGGGTGAGGCCTGGTCGGTGACCGGTACGCGGTCAGCGACCAGGTCAGTGCGCGCCGTTGGCCCGCGTGAACGGCACGGTCACACCGTTGAGGATCCGCGTCGTCTCGCAGACCCGGCGCCACGGCTCGTGGTACGAGAACATGGCGCCCGTGCCCGCGGGATCCGGCACGGTGAGCTCGGTGCCCGGGGCGGGCAGGCCGACGGGCCCGCCGGCGGGGATGGGCGGTGACGAAAGGAACGGCGAGAGGCCGGACTGCGCGCCCGGCGGGCGCGGGTCGATGTGCGTGAACGGCGTCGCCAGCTCGGTCGGGCTGTGGCAGCCGTTGCACGTGGCGAGCGCGAAATGGTGGCGCTCGATGGCCTGGAGCGGCGTCGTCGGGGTGTGATCCCAGAACGGCCCCGGCGCGGGCGGGGGCGAGGTCGATTCGCCGCCGAGCAGCGAGGCCGGGACCGGCGTCTGGGTGAAGTCGATCAGGTTGGGCGAGCCGGTCCAGAGCGCGTTGGCGTCGAGGTAGCCGTCGAGCGCGACCGACGCGTTCAGGCTGTCGTCCGGCGTCTGCTTGGTCGTGTCCGGCCGGAGCAGCGCGGCGTTCGGCCCGAGGCCGACCTGCTGGAGCGTGCTCTCGCGGAGCTTCCAGTCGGGCCCGAAGATGATCTCGTTGGTGCGCACCTGGGCGATGGCGCTGCCGTGATTGAGCGCGCCGGGCTCTGCCCCCGGCGAGGTGATGTCGGTGAGCAGCGACTCGAGGTGGGCGAGGTACGCGGGCGAGCCGATCGGCCCGAGGGACGGGTCGCTCAGCTTGTGAAAGGCGTTGGCCCAGTCGAAGGTCGTGGCCGGAGCCCCGCCGCGCTGCGACGGGAGGCCGTACTCGAGGATGACCGTGGCCGGGAGCGGGCCGCCGCTCGGCAGATCGAAGATGCCGAAGACGAAGCGCACCTCGCCGGCGCTCGGAGGGCCGCCGTAGAGCGGCGAGGGGTCCTGCAGATCGGCGCGGTTGAGGATCGCGAGGAGGCGGAAGGGCGCCTGCGTGATGTCGAGCGGACAGGCGCCCGGGCCGACGATGGGCGCCCCCGGGGCGCAGCCGCTGGCGATGAGCCACGGGTCGATGAGCGTGGGCCGGATGCCCGGCCGCGCCGGCATGGCGAAGCCGTTGACGACGTTCGGCACCTCCCACGCGTGCAGCCACTCGGCCACGAACTCGTGGACGGGCGTCGCGCCGGCCATCTGGCGCATGAGCATGCCGAAGGTCCACGCGGCCGGGGTGCCGCCGGAGGGGCAGGAGCCAGACCAGGTGGTGCGGCAGACGTCGTCGACGACGGCGACATCGCGGATGAGCAGCTCGCGGTCGAAGTCGACAGGCAGCGGGAGCGGCGGCCAGAGCGTCGGATTCAAGTAATCGCAATCGGTGACGAGCGACTGCGCCGCCTCGCCGAGCGGACCGTCATCCCCGGCCCCCGAGGTCCCGGTGTCGAGGGTGCAAGCCCCGATCGCGAGGCTGGCCAGTGCGCACAGGATCGATGTTCTTTGCATGGATAAGGAGGCACCTTTCTCGCGTGGCGCGGCTCCATGCCCGCTGGAGCGCGCGGCACGAACGCCCTGGCTGGAGCTCCGGGCGTGGGCACCTGTTCTAAATAAGGAATATCGGTATGTAAAGCGGCTCGGATCACGCGATCGTGGAGTCTCTGTGACTATCCCTGAGTGTCGGGGTGCGATGGAGTGTGAACGTGTATGGTTGTTGTGCGGCGAACGCCTTTATGTGTGGGGGTGGGCGCGCGATTCGGGCCCTGGCTGACCCCGAATTCACCCGGCACGGGGCTCGGTCTGGCTGTCGGGGCGCGCTGGCAGGAGCGGCACGGGGGGGCGGCGCGCGCTTCGGGCCGCGAAGGGACAATGCTCCCCCCACGGCGCGCGGGCCGCCGGCCCCTCATTGCTCGCGGAACGTGGCGTCGGCCTGCTGGGCGCTGCCGGACACCGCGCCGACGATCATCAGAAAGCCGGAGTGCCGCATGTACTGCCCGGGAGCGCTGTAGGACTCGAAGGACGACCAGCCGCTGTTCGCCAGGCCGGGGCGGCGATGCCAGGTGGCGTCGCCCCGGAAGCCGGACGACCCGTCGTTCGTGTCCAGCCAGATCTCGCCGCCGCGATGCCGGAGGAAGCGGCCGGGGAAGTTCACCGACTCGAACGAGACGGCGCTCGCGTTGGCGAGCCCAGGCACCACGCGGAACTGCGCGTCCTGGATCGGCGACACCGCCTCATCGATCCGGGCGCGGAAGGCCTGGTGGCGCAGGTACCGGCTCTGGAAGTTGTAGGATTGCAGCTGGCGGATGGTGCCGACCGGCGTCGTGGTCGAGCCGGCCGCGTAGTTGCGGATGACGCCGAGATCCCAGGGGAGCTGCTGGTACGGGGGGCCCGACAGGTTGAGGTTCCCCTGGATGAGGAAGTCGACGCGGTTGATGTCGTTGATCTCGAGCTTCTGGTTGACGCCAGCGCGGATGAGCTCGCCGTGGGAGACGCTCGTGGTCCACCGATCTGCGTTATACACGAGATTGCCGCGCCAGGCCCATTTCTCGGAGATCTGCCGCCACGGCCCGCCGGCGCTCGCCGACGTCCACAGCTCGTAATACCGGTTGTCCTTGAGGTCTTCGACGATGAGGTAGTACTGGCCGTCGGCGAGCGACTTGTAGACGTGCGCGCCTTCGAACGTATCGGTGATGGCCACCGAAGGTGATCCCCAGCCGCCCGGGAAGCTCCCCCGCGCCGTCTTGCGCACGTAGAGCCTGCGCGAGCCGTCGTCAGGGGTGTTGTACAGGTAGCAGCTGGCATCGTCGCAGATCACGTAGTAATCCCAGCCCATGTTGCCGGAGGCGCCCAGCGATTTCGGGCCGGACCACGAATTGGGGTCGGCGATGTTCGAGGTCGTGGCATAGGCCGCGCCGTGTTTCCCGTCCTGGTAGACCAGGTACCACAGGTTGTGCGGCTCGAAGTAGAACACCTGCGGTGCGCAGAAGTAGCTCTCGCCGATCCTGCTCAAGTAGATGTGCGGGGCGGTCCGGAAGCCCTCCATCGTCGTCGCGGACGAATACAGCATCTGCCATCCGCCGCTGGCGTTGGCGCCGGTGTAGAACATGTGATATTTGCCGCCTGAATACACGATGGTCGGATCTTTGACGGCGTAGTGGTCGTAAGGCTCCGCTTTGCCTTTGTACAGGATCGGCGCGTCCACATACCAGGTCGGGTTGGCGACGGCGGCGGCGCCCTCGAGCGAGCCGGCCTCCTCGCTCTCGCCCTCGATCTCCTCCGGGCCGACGACACACGACACGGCGATGGCGCCGGTCGCGGCGGCGAGCAAGGCGTGTCTGGATACGAACCTCATGTCGTTCTCCTCGTCCTTCCAAGGTTGCGCTGCGTGAATCTGTCGACGGCTCGACGCTGCGACGGCGAGCGAAGAGAGCGCAGAGGCATCGGTCGTCGATGCGCTCTGCGCCCTCTGTCGCGTCGTCAGCTCGATGTCTCGACGCGCTGCCGGTGCAGCGGTCGCTCCCCACGGACCGTCAGCGGCCGAGGAAGCCCATGAGCCAGCTCATGGCCGGCCGCATGGTGCCGTTCGAATGCTGGAGGCCGGTGTTGTCCCTCCAGGTGGCGCCGACGATGTAACCCCAGAGGGTGATGCCGGGGACGGCGGGGTGGTTCCAGAACATCTTGAACTGCTCCTCCATCACCTGCCTCTGCCGGTTGTCGTCCGCGATGCCGATGTCGTACTCGGTGATGTACACGGGCTTGCCGAGCGAGGCGAGCTTGTCGATGTACCCCTTCACGGTGTTCGTGTTGAGCTTGTAGGCGTCGTGGGCCTGCGCGCCGAGCGCGTCGACCGGGGCGCCCGCGTTGATCACCGCCCGCGCGATCCGCATGAAGTTCTGGTGATCGCCCTCGTACTCGATGTTGTTGTAGTCGTTGAGGATCAGGACCGCGTTCGGGCAGAACTCGCGGGCCCACTTGAAGGAGTTGACGATCCAGTCGTAGCCGCTGGCGCCGTCGCCGCCGATGCCGTTCTTGTAGGACGGCGTGGTGTGGGGCGGCGGCTCGTTGACGACGTCGATGTACTTCGTGTCGGGGTAACGCGCGCAGAACGCCCTCATCCAGTCGCGCACGGCCGCCTGCTGCTCCGAGCCGGAGAGCCCCCCGATCCAGCTGGGTTGCTGGGCACCCCATACGAAGGTGTGCTGCTTGAACGCGATGTTGTTCGTCTTCGCGTAGTTGTAGATCCTGTCGAGCGCGCTCCAGTCTCGCACGCCGCGGCTCCGCTCGACGGAGCCCCACTTGCCCTCGTTCTCGGGCGTGATCTGGTTCCAGTACCTCGCGAAGCCGTCGCGCACGGCACCGTTGGTCGTGATGTTGCCCACGAACTTCGCCCCGGTGGCGCCGCCGCCACCGCCGCCACCGCCGCCCGCGCCGCCCGCGCCGCCGGAGCCGCCGGAGCCGCCCGCGCCCGAGCTGCTGGAGCTGCTGGAGCTGCTGCTCGAGGCACCCCCGCCGCCGGTCCGGAGCGAGAACTTCTGGTTGTCGCCGTTCGCCCAGCCCCACTGCTGGAGGGCTGCGCCGTCCGCGCTGCCGCCAACGTCCAGGGACTTGCCGCTGTGGCGCGCCGTGAGACGCACGCCGCCGGTGACGTCCGTGAACGACCACTGCTGGTTTTGTCCGTTCCAGCAGGAGTATTGCTGGACGCGGGCGCCGTCGCTGGTGGAGGCGTTCGCGACGTCCAGGCAACGGTTGCTGGCCACGTTGCGGATGCGGTAGTAGCCGCCGTCTGCCGACTCCACGCGGAACTGTTGCCGCGTCGAGCCGTTGCAGCTGGCGATCTGCAAGCCCGCTCCGTCAGCGGTGCTGCCTCCTGCCACCTCGACGCACTTTCCGCTCTGCACGCCGACGATCGTGTAGACCGCGCCCGTATCGATCGTGATGGCGCCGTCGAGCGACCCCCCCTCCTCGGTCTCGGCGTCGTACGCCTCCTCGGGGTCGATGACGCACGAGACGGCGAGGATACCCGTCGCCGCCGCAAGCAAGGCCTGCATCGTTCCAAATCTCATCTTGTTCTCCTCTTCCTGTTAAGTAAGTGAAACTAGAATCTTCCCACTGCTCGACGCTGCCCTCGCGTGGGTCGGGGTCGCTCGCCGCGCGCTGAAGGCCCCCGAGGGGCCGCCGCGCTGGCCATTGCCGCTGCGCTGGCCATTGCCGCTGCGGATGAACCTCGCGCGAGATGCGCGCGGAGCGGATAAGTTCGTTCGATGCGCGTCAGGCAGCGCGTCGGGGGTATTTCTTGCTCTCGACTGGCATGTTCGTCAAGTCGATTGTGCATCGCGAGCGGGCATGAGCCTCATGAAGGTGCGATATGCACAGATGCGAAGTTACGATGGTGGTTTGACCCCGACATGGATCGAGGCATCGACCGCGATCGCCAGGCGCGCATGGCGCGCGAAGAGCACCGTAGATCGCCCGTGATCCGCGGGCCGCGCCGGCCGCGCTCGGCAGGAGAGCGCGCTCGAAGAGCTGGAGTGAGATCAAGGAAAGGCCGCGCGCCAGGAGGGCCGCACAAGGCTCCTCCTGGCGTGAAGCGACTCGAGCCGATCGAAGCGGCGCGGACGGTCGAGCGCTGCACAGCGGCCCTGTCGTGGGCGCCTGCGCTCCCTCTGCCGCGTCACCGTCTCGGCCGGTGCGCGCCGCCCTGGGCATCGCGCAGCGATGGCTCCCCGGGGTCGTCAGCGCCCGTCAGCGGCCGAGCGAAGCTATGGTACGGCGGGTCGTAAGAGCGTGAAAATCTCGGGTTTCATCGTAATCACCTTCGCGAGAGGGTGATGGCCGACAGACCGACCGGCATGGGGCGACAACCCTCGATCGCTCCGAGGCGCGATCGGGCTGGGCGGCGCGCAGGCCGAGGCCCCGCGTTCCGTCGAGCGGATGCCGGCGGAGCCGGTGGGCGTGCGGGTCGCGGAACGACCTTGCGCCCGGCGCGGGTAGGGCGCGACCGCCGCCCCCGCAAGCGCGCCATCGCACGCGCCCGCGGCGATCGAACGAACGGAGCCGGTGCCGGGATCGATCCCGGTGACGAAGAGAGCGGTGCGCATGAGACAACCCCCACGCAGGGCAAAGCCGAAGAATGAGACGATTGTGAGCGCTAACATCTCAGATGTCAATTCCGATCCGCCCTCCCACGGCGTCACGCCTGCGGCATGGCGCGCGCGTAGCTCTCGCGGAGGTGATCCACCAGCGCGAAGGCAAGGTGGTGGCCGCGGAACACACATCCTGCGCCACGACAGCCCGCGCAGGCAGCGCACGGACACGGCCGCAGGCCCTCTGTTATTCTGCAAAGCCTCCGAGGAGGCTCTGCTCATATGACCCCTGAGACCGTCGACATCCTCGATCCGGACCTTTACCTCGCGGGCGCGCCGCACGATCGCTTCGAGATCCTCCGCCGGGAGGCGCCCGTCTACTGGCACCCCGAGCCGGCGGGCCGGGGGTTCTGGGCGATCACGCGGCACGACGACGTCGCCCGCATCTCGCGCGACCCGGCCGCGTTCTGCTCGGGGCGCGGCCTCTTCATCGAGGATTTCGCGCCCGGGGACATGCGCGACAACCCCGATGTCATGATCATGATGGACCCGCCCAGGCACGGCCGCTTCCGGGCGCTGGTCAGCAAGGGGTTCACGCCCCGTGTCATCCAGCGCCTCGAGGCGCACGTGCGGGAGCACGTGACGCGGCTCATCGACGAGGCCTGCGCGCGCGGCGGGTGCGACTTCGCCAGCGACATCGCGGGCAGGCTGCCCCTGACCGTGATCCTCGAGATGCTCGGCGTCCCCCGCGAGGACCAGGAGCAGATGCTCGACTGGACGATGCGGTTCTTCGGGGCCAGCGACCCCGATTACCGCATCTCGCCCGAGGAGCTGAACACCGTGCTCCGCAACATGAACGCCTACGCCCACGGGCTCGCGGAGGAGCGGCGGAGGTCGCCCAAGGACGACATGCTGAGCCTGCTCATGGCCGCCGAGGTGGACGGCGAGAAGCTCTCCTACACGGAGTTCGGCGGCTTCTTCAATCTGCTGCTGACGGCCGGACACGACACCACGAAGAACCTCATCTCCAACGGGATGCTCGCGCTGATCGAGCACCCCGACCAGCGCCGGCGCCTGCTCGACGACCCGTCGCTCCTCCCGACCGCCATCGAGGAGATGCTGCGCTTCTCGCCGCCGGTCTATTATTTCCGGCGCTCGGCGGTGCGGGACACCGAGATTCGCGGGCAGCGGATCGCGGCCGGGGACAAGGTGGTCCTGTGGTACGTCTCGGCCAACCGCGACGAGGACGTCTTCCGGGATCCGCACACGTTCGATGTCGGCCGGACGCCCAACGAGCACCTCTCCTTCGGCATCGGCCCCCACGTGTGCCTGGGCCTCGCGCTCGCGCGCCTGGAGGCGCGGGTCGCCTTCGAGGAGCTCCTGCGCAGGCTCCCCGATCTCGAGCTCGCCGGGCCGGTCGTGCGGCTCCGCTCGAACTGGGTGAGCGGCGTGAAATCGATGCCGGTCCGGTGCGCGCGCCCTGCCGGGTAGCGCGCGCCGGCCGCTCATGATCCGGTCTTCTCGCTGAAGCGGTACACGACCGTCCCGAAGGCGTGCACGATCCGGGAGGCGCCGCCGGCGACGGTGACGTCGGTCCAGCAGATCCGCGCGTCGCGCGCGCGGACGACGGCGCGCGCGACGAGCCCGTCTCCGGGCAACGCCCCGAGGAACTGCGCGCTCAGGGCGATGGTCGCGCCCGATGCCCCCGGCGACGGCGGGACGGCCGTCCATGGGCAGGTGGCGCCCGCGGCGTCGATGAGCGTCAGGACGGCCCCTTCGTGCATGGCGCCGTCGCCGTCGAGGTTCGCCGCGGCGGCGTCCATCGCCATCTCGAGCGCCCCGCGGCGCATGCCCAGGAGGCGCAGCTGCCTTCGCGACAGGAACGGACTGCCCGCCATCGCCGCGCGGATCGCCCCCGCGACGCCGCTCGTCGCCTCGTCCGCGGGCGCGACGAAGTCCCGCCCTTCCTCGGCGAGATCGGAGAGGGGAGGGGAGCCCGCCGGCACGCCGTCCGGCCCGGCCTCGCTCACGGTCGACGACGCGTGCGCGACCGCATTCCCGTCCGCGTCCCTGATGAGCGCCTCGAAGAAGCCCAGCTCGCGCACGCGGCGCACGGCGCGCGCCTCGACCGTCAGCGCCTTGCGCGCCGCGCGCACGTAGCCCACGTGCATCGAGACGGTGCGGAGCGGCGGCGCGACCGCGCGGGCGGGCTCGCGCGCGATGGCGTGCGCGGCGATCGGCACGAGCGACGCGAGCGCGCCGCCGTGGACCAGCCCGAACATGGTATTCCGCTCGTCGAAGGGCAGAGCCAGGCGCGATTGCGCGTCGTCGGCGGCCTCGATCTTCACCCCGAGGTCGGCCGGATAGGAGCCGTCCTCGAACCGCGTCCTCATGCTCTCGGTCATGCCGTAGTCTCCAGAGATCGCCCGGAGTCGTCCAGCCTCGCGCGCCGGGCGCGGCTCCCTCCGGCCGCGCGCCGTCGCGGGCGGCGCTGCTCGGTGGAGCGGGGGAGAGCGCCGCGCGCCGCGCCCCCGACAGGCCTGGATCGGCGCCCGGCCGCCGCGGTACGGTCACCTGTGACCGAGACTGTCCTGCTCATCGACGACGATCCGGGGTTCCGCGACGCCTACCGCGAGCTGCTCGCGCTGGAGGGGTATGCGGTCGCGGAGGCCGGGGCCGCCCCGAAGGCGCTCGCGGAGCTCCGCCGCACGAGCGCGCGCCTCGTCGTGCTCGACCTGATGCTGCCGCCGTCGGGCCGCCCCGAGGAGGGCGCCGCGCTCGCCGACAAGATCCTCGCCGAGCGGCCCGCGGCCAAGGTGATCGTGGTCTCCGGCGCGGGCGAGACGCCGCTCGCCCTGCGCCTCGTCGAGCGCGGCGCGTACGACTTCCTGGCCAAGCCGGTCGATCCGGACGTGCTGCTCGCCGTGGTCGCGCGCGCGGCGGCGCGCCTCGCGCTGGAGGACCGGGTGACGGAGCTCGAGCGCTCGCTCACGGCCCGCGAGGGCGACGCCTCGGCGCTGCTCGGGCAGTCGCCGGCCTTCCTCGAGGCGAAGACGCTCTGCGAGCGCGCGGCGCCGACCGACGTGCCGGTGCTCATCACGGGCGAGTCGGGGACGGGCAAGGAGGTGTTCGCCCGTTACCTGCACGCGAGGAGCCGTCGGAAGGACAAGCCGTTCATCGCGGTCAACTGCGGCGCGCTCGCGCCGACGCTCCTGGAGTCGACGCTGTTCGGCCACAAGAAAGGCGCGTTCACGAGCGCGATCAAGGACGCTCCTGGCCTGTTCGTCGAGGTCGACGGAGGGACGCTCTTCCTCGACGAGATCGGCGACATGGATCCGGCGCTGCAGGTGAAGCTGCTGCGGGCGCTCGAGACGGGCGAGATCCTGCCCGTCGGCGCGGCGCGCCCGCTGACGGTGGACGTGCGCATCGTGTCGGCCACGCACAGGTCGCTGGAGTCGATGGTCGTGAACAAGACGTTCCGCGACGACCTCTACTGGCGCGTGCGCGGGATCGAGGTCGCGTTGCCGCGCCTGGCCGACCGCGTGGGCGATCTGCCGCTGCTCGCGCAGCACTTCCTGAACATGTCGCGGGCGCTCGTGCCGCGCTCGCCGGCGACCACGATTTCGCCCGGCGCGATGCGGCGGCTCGAGGCCTGCGACTGGCCCGGCAACCTGCGCGAGCTCCGGCACGAGATGCAGCGCGCGCTCGTGATGGCCGGGGGCCGGGGAGAGATCCTCGAGGAGGACCTCTCCCCGGCGCGGCGAGGCGGCGCGCCCGCGGCGTCGGCGGGCGACGAGCCGGCCGAGGGGGCGACGCTGGAAGAGAAGATCGCGGCGCTGGAGCGGCGGGAGATCGCCGCCGCGCTGCGGGCGACCCAGGGGAACAAGAGCCAGGCGGCGGCGCGGCTCGGGCTGTCGCGCCAGGGGCTGCTCAACAAGATGGATCGTCACGGACTGAAGTGAGCTGTCCGTTCATGCAGTGGTGAAGAACAATTCCGACCCATAGGGAACGACCTCGGTATCTGCAGGCGACCGAAAAAACATGAGCCGCGCCGCGCTCGGGCCGGCACTGAAGGACCGGAGAGCGCGGCTCGCCATGATCCATCGCTCGTACTGCGCCGCCCAGGGGCGTCCCTGGTCTCACGAGAGAGGGAGCCACAGAGGCACAGAGAGCACAGAGGGAAGAGAAGAAGAGAGCGATAGGATCGACTCTCTACCTCGGTGCCCTCTGTGAGTCTGTGGTTCTGTTTCTCCCCATCGCGGACCAGGGACGAACCTGGCACGAGGTACCAGCTCAGGCCGATCGAGGCCGTGTCCCCGTCATCACGGAGCCACGGTGCCTCTCGATCGGCGCGACGCCGGCCGCTCTGCACGCGCGATATCGGTCGCTCGCTCCTCTCCGGGGGCGAGCGCTGCGGATGAGCAATTTCAGGAGGAGTCATGACGCTTGGCAGGATGGTGGTTGTGGGGTGTCTGTCGCTGGTGGGTTCCGCCCTCGCCGCGTGCGCGAACAGCGGTGCGGAGCGGCTCGGCGAGGGGAACGGCAACGTGGACGTGAGCCCGTCGACGTGGGAGGAGGGCGGCTGCACGCTCACCCAGGGCTACTGGAAGAACCACGAGCCGAACTGGCCGGTGTGGTCGCTCACCATCGGCGGCGTGACGTACTCCCATGAGGAGCTGCTCGAGCTCTTCCGGACGCCCCCGCGCGGCGACGCCAGCCTGATCCTGGGCCACCAGCTCATCGCGGCGCTGCTCAACGTGGCGACCGGCGCGAGCGACGCCGCCCTCGACGGGGCGCTCGCGAAAGCCGACGCGTGGATGGCCGCCAACAAGGACGCCGACGGCCGGCTCCCGTACGGCGTGAAGCGCGGCAGCGCGGCCGACGAGGCCGTGTCGCTCTCGGGCACGCTCGCGTCCTTCAACGAGGGCGGCATCGGCCCCGGCCACTGCGACGACGGCCCCAGCAGCGGGTCCGGCAGCACGGGCAGCGGGTCCGGCAGCACGGGCAGCGGCGAGTGGGGCGAAGGCGGCAGCGCCGGCGGCGAAGGCGGCAGCCACGGCGGCGAGTGGGGCGAGGGCGGCAGCGCCGGCGGCGAAGGCGGCAGCGACGGCGGCGAGTGGGGCGAAGGCGGCAGCAGCGGCGACCCCGGCGACGGCGAAGGCGGGTCCGGGTCGGAAGGCCCGGTGTGCTCGGATCCGTGCAGCGACGGCTGCGGCGACGGCTCCGTCTGCATCCTCGGCTGCTGCGCGTTCGTTCCCAACTGAACCGCCTTCCAACGGGCGCACCGAACGCGGCTCGCGCCCGCCGGCGATCCTCGCGCGACGGCGGCGCCAGAACCACCTCTCATCCCCATCACGCATCACGCCGCCCCGTCGCGCCGCCGCGTCGGCCCGCCCGACGAGCGTAAAGCCGATCAGCGCACCGACGGCTGCGCCGCGGTCGAAGCGCACCGACGGCTGCGCCGCGGTCGAGGCCGAGCTGGTCCTGCGCAAGAGCACCGCCCAGGTCTCCCGGAACCACGAGCTCGCACGCGCCGGACAGCTCGCGCGTGCGCCGCGGCTGTTCGCCGCTGCGGCCCCGTCGCAAGCGAGGACGGCCGCGCGCCGGTCCATTTTGATTGACGCCGGACATGTGAGCGCTAACATTTATCTCCGGCTACTTTTTTGTTTTGCCCTGGATAAGCGCATCATGCGCACCGGGCGCCGTGTCGCGCTGTCTGCCTTTCTTGCTGAAAGATTACATCGGCATGCGCTTGGACGACCGCGGACGCAGGGCCGCAGCGTTGGGCGCGATGCAGGTGAGTGATGCCAATCGACTGAGCTCATCGCGGGGTCGCCATGGGGCGAGTGCCGAAAGGCGATTCGCGCGATCACGATGGGGTCCAGACCATGCTGAGACTAGCTGCTCGTTCCTCTTTTCCCGCTGTCGCTTTGATGTTTCTCGCTTGCTCGTCCGAGACGGGCTCTCCCGGTACGGGAGGTGACGGAGCCGGTCAGGCCACGGGCGGCGCAGGCGGGGCCGGCGCTTCTACGACCAGCGGGGAAGCCACCTCGACAAGCTCCGCGAGCGCTGGCGGCGGCGCCGCCAGCAGCGGGTCGACCGGGGGCGAATCGTCGGCGGGGGGCGGCGGGATGGGGGCCGGCGGCGCCGAACCGACCGCGGGCAACCCGAGCCCAGGCTGCGGCAAGGCGGGGAGACCCGCGAACGGAACCGTGAAGGTCGACAACGATCACATCTACACGTTCCCGGACAGCTACGACGGCAGCACCCCTCTCCCGCTCTTGATGGGCTTCCACGCCTGCGGCAACCCGATCGACCAGTTCATCAACCTCACGCGGGGGTCCGCCTTCGAGACCGAGTACGTGCGCGCCGTGGGGAGGTCGTCGGACGCGGGGGGATGCTGGAACTACAACAACGACATCGCCAAGGTCCTTCGAATCTACGACGACCTGATGGACAACTACTGCATCGACATGGACCGTGTGTTCGCCACCGGCCACAGCTCCGGTGCCCAGATGATCGTGCAGATCTTGGCGCACAGGTCCGACGCCGAGCACATGAATTTCAAGGCGGTCGCGCCCGTCGCGGCCTCCGACTACGGCGCGCTGCAGGTGTCCATGCCCGTGATGTACATCCAGGGCAAGAACGACACCGTTCGCGGGGGGGACGGGGCGAGCACGGTCGCCAGGTTCCGCGCCGCCAACATGTGCCAGACGAGCTCGACGCCCTACTCCGAGGTCATGGGCTGCCAGAGCAGCGGCAAGGCGGTGAACCCCGGCTGCGTCTCCTACAGCGGCTGTTCGGAGCCGACGATCTGGTGCTCGCACGACGACCCCGCGTACAGCAATACGAGCCACGGCGTGCCGTGCTTCGCCATCAAGGCGATGTACGACTTCTTCACAGGCATGCCGTAAAGAAGCGCGCGAGCCCGCGGCGACGTTGCGTCGCCACGGGCTCGATGGGGGGCTCTCACGGGCATGCCGTAAAGAAGCACGCGAGCCCGCGGCGACGTTGCGTCGCCACGGGCTCGATGGGGGGCTCCAGCGGGGAGCCCGCCTCGAGGGGACCGGAGCTACTTCTCGAGCGTGAGCAGCCCGAGCCTGTAGGGCAAGCGGCCGTACTCCCCCCCGACGCTCGGATCCCTCCCCTGGTAGAGGAACCGCAGGTCGCACGGGTTGAGGGTCATGCGCTCGTCGTGCCCGGAGCGGACCAGCTCGCCGTGGCTGATGTCGTCGCTCCAGTCCCCGCCCTCGAACGTCACGTTCGCGGGGCCGGCGAAGGGCTTCGCCTTTGTGTCGGCCAGGGGCGCCCAGGGCCCATCGAGGCTCTCGGAGGTCCAGGACCTGAAGAAGCGAGGGCTGTTGTCGAACGCCTCCACCAGGAGCAGGTACTTGTTCGACCCGTCGATCTTGTAGACGTTGCTGGCCTCGAACAAGAGCCCCGAGCTGGGAGCCGTCATGACGACCTCATAGCCCTCGAAGTTCGGGAACTTGTCGATGCTGACCTTGGAGCGGTAGAGCTTCCCGTCGTCCCGCGAGAAGAAGAGATGGCAGTTGGCGTCGTCGCAGATGTTCCAGAAGTCCAGCGCGCCGAGGACGTTCCCCATGGCGCCCGGCTCGCCCTTGAGCAGCGGCTGCGGGCGGCTCCAGCCGTTCATGTTGTTGATGTCGTCGTTGGTCGAGTACCTGCCGTTCCACTGGTAGATGAGGTACCACTTGTTGTGCGGCCGGAAATAGAAGACCTGGGGCGCGACCGTGCTGCCGGTGGGCCAGCTCCCCATGAAGTGCTGCTCAGCGGCGTTCGCCTGAGGGAAGTCCGTGAAGCTCGTGTAGATCGACTGCCAGTTGTTGCTCGGAGCGGTCTCGAACACGGTGGCAAAGACGTGGTACTTGTTGTTGAAGAACACGATGGTCGGGTCCTTGACCGAGGCCCAGGTGCGGCCACCAGGCGGCTTGGGGCTGATCACCGGTTGGCTCGACTTCCACTTGAACGTGGTGGGCAGGTCGCAGGTCACCGGCGGGCTGCCTCCTTCGCCGCCGCTGCCCCCTTCCCCTGCGGAGCCGCCGCTCCCCGCGGCCGACGTGCTGCTGCTCGCGCTCGTGACGCCTCCCCCGCTCCCGGCGGCAGGCGACCCGCCGGTGCCCCCTCCACCCGATCCCGCCGTGGTGCTGGCGCTCGTCGTCGTGCTCGCCGAGCTGCTCGTCCCATCAGCGGGCTCCTGCCCGTCGTCCGGATCGCTGCCGCAACCGGCGAGCGCCGCGAGCACACAGCCGAGGGCAGAGAGACGAAGGGTGGAGCGGTGGTGAGTCAGGGGTTGGTGGGGCAGAGCGAGGTGAGTGGTCATGCTAGTCTCCAGAGGGATGCCCGACAGGGCCAGCGAGCTCCTCAGAGCCCGACCGTCGAGGTTGAAGCGGATGAGGACGAAGGGCCCGGTGCACAGGACGGCCCATCCAGGGCAAAGCTAAAGGATCCCCGGAGTCCTGATTGTGAGCGTTAACATGGCCGGCGTCAATCAGAAACCGGCGCGCGGGTATCCGCGATCCCGACGGTTGCGGAGCGGCGGCCCGCGGCGATGCTCGCGTGGGCTACCCCACGAGGAAGAGGGCGCCCGCCGCCCTGGCAGGCTCGTCTGCGCCCCGCGGTGCTGCTGCGGCAGGCTACACCGCATCTCCGAGCGCGTCGCGGCGCGGGACGGTGCTACTGGAAAGGTGCGAGCTGGACTACCCGGGGGGCCAGAGCGCTCGAGCCAGCGGTGACGTTGTCGAGCGGGGTCCCCGCGCTCATTCGCTCAGCAACGGAGCGAGCCAGGGCACGACCGGCAGATCGTTGTCGGTTTGGACCTTCGTCTTCCATTCCTCGTCGGTGAGGCGCACCAGGCCGTCTTCAAGGACTTCGTGGTAGGCGGAGACGACGCCCGCGTACGCGCGGGGACCCTGGCAGGAGTCGACGGTCACCACCATCAGGCGCGGCACGCCGGTGCCCACGTGAAGCACGCTGGGCTTACGAGGGACCGGCAAGTCGCCGCCGATGTCGGTGTGCACGTCGGTGATGGTGGGATCCATCTCCACGGCCTGCAGCGGGTCGAAGTGGAGCTCGCTGTACCAGCCGGAGTGGCCGAGGACGGTCCCGTCGCAGTTCACGCTGGCCGTGACGGCCCGGTTGATGAACGCGAGGTGCTCCGCGTTGTGCGGCTGGCCGCTGCGCTGGGCGCGCGCCATCTCGGCGAGCGTGAGGTTGATGCGCGCGACGCGCGCGAAGTAATCCTCGATCTGGCCGCCGAAGCTCGGATCGAGCTCGAGCGTGGCGGTGAGCTCCTGCGCGCGCTCGGCGAAGCGGACCACGGCCTCGAAGAACTCGGGGTAGGGGTCGACGTAGGCGTCGGGATACTCGCACGACGCGTTCGACGTATACGACTGCTTCACGTAAAGCACGTTGTTGTGGCGGAGCTGCGCCCACGAGCTGAGCTGGGTGTTGAGCAGCCGGCGGCCCCAGGCTTCGCTGCGGGCCACCGCGGGCAGGTCCGAAGGCGGGGCGCCCGCCGCGGGCGACAGCGTGCGGAGCGCGCCGAGCCAGCTCGTGTACAGGCTGCCCTCCCAGTATGGCTCGGGGTGCTCGTCGACCAGCAGGCGCAGCGCGGAGAGCTCACCGGGATAGCCGGCCTCGACGTCGAGCTCGTCGCCGAGCAGGCCGAGCGCCTGGTCGTTGCCCAGCGCGGCGAAGGCCACGTCGAGCGGGTCGGGCACGACGCGCGTGGGCAGGCGGTCGTAGACCAGGTTCGAGAAGACGTGGCTGTCGACGGTGTAGCGCTGGCCGAACAGCGCGAAGCTCAGGTTCAAGGGGAAGGTGCTCGCGCCGCCGGCCTGTCGCTTCATCACGTGGCTGGCGATCCGCTGCTCGCCGAACTGACCTTGGACGAGCGCGCCGGCGAGGGTCGCGTCGTCGAGGGCGGTGATCCCGTCGGGAGCGTCGAGCGCGGTGAGCAGCTCGTCCACTTCCGGCAGCGTCATGTAGTCGTGCTCGCCCACGAACGCGCTGATGGTCCCGTCGATCGACTTGTATTCCGCGAACGTGCGTTCGTCGAGGAGCCGGCGCAGCGCGATGACGCTCTCGACCTGCCTGCGCCGCAAGATCTGCTTGCCGTCCTCCTGCGTCTCGAGCAGACGAAAGTCGATGCGGCCGAGCCACATCATGCTGCGGAAGTAGCTCTCGAGCTCCGGGTCGCCGTCGTAGTGCCCGCGCGGCTTGAACTGCGAGAAGTCGATGTTCCGCTTCACGCCGAACAGCACGCGTTCCTGGATCCCCGCGGCCCGCCTGGCGGCGTCGACGAAGCTCTGTACCCCTGAAGGCTCGCGGGGGTCGACCTTGCCGTTCAAGAGCGACACGGCCACGCCCAGGTAGAAGTTCAGATCGGACGCCACCTCCGGCTCCAGCGTGTCGGCCGCGTCGATGAGCGAGCCGCGAATCTCGGTCAGCAAGCGCTTGAGCCGGGGCCGCAGCGCCTTCTTCTCGAGCTGCTGGAGGATCTTGTCGTGCGAGCGGTAAATGGCCTCCAGCACCATGTCGCTGCTGATGAACACCGGCAGATCCGCCATGTAAATCTCGGAATAGCCGAGGGCGAAAGACGGGAATCGGTGGTTCGCGTCGATGGCGAAGCCCATTTGCGACAGGCGCTCTTTCGGAGCGTCGGGAGCCGAGAAGAAGGCGGCCAGGATCTGGTCGAGGTTCGTCGCGGCGAGCGGGTCGTAACCGAGGTTCGGCTCGAACTCGACGGCGTGGCTCGCTCGCAGCTCGTCCGCGGTCGAAAGCCGTGCCTCCTCGAGCTCCTGGAGCAGCGGGTCGACGCTGGCCGGCGGAGAGACCGTGATCTCCGCGCCAGGGTCGATCTCGCTTGGCACATCGGCGATCGCGCTGGGATCGGGGCCGACGGGTCCACACGAGCAGGCGCAGAGCAGCGCCAGCAGCGGCAAGGTCACTCTGGTCCCGCGCCCGAGCCAGGTCATCGTCGTTCGCATCATGCCATTCATGTCATGCCTCCCGCTCTCCCGGTCAAAATGTGCCACTCGATGGGGGAGAGCCGAGGCTCGCGAACCGCAACCGGCGTGCCAGGCGTAGCGACACCCCCTCTGGAGCGAACGGCCTGCGACCAAGCGTGGATTTCGTGCTGAGGATGCCGAGCCGCGGAGCGCGGTGCTCTGGCCGAACGCGCGGAACTCTGGGTCAGGCCGCCGCGCCGGCCACGCCCGCGAGCAGCGACGGCCAGCTCCGGGGCGGCTTGAACCGGTGGGTCGGCGCGGGGCCATCGACGATGTGCTCGACCTCGTCGAGGCGGCCGCCGGGGAGCAACACCCCGCCCAGCGACGCGCGCACGAGCGGTATCCGCGCCGGATCGAAGCCCATCACCCGCGACGCGATCGCGTCGACGACGCTCGGGTCGAACCCGCCGATCAAGAGCCCCGCGGGCACCGGCGTCGCGCCGAGCGGCCCCTCGCCCTCGCCCGCGACGATGCCGTCCACGATCGTCAGGTACCGCCGCTGCGGCTCGCCGCGCAGCGCGCCGCCGCGGTCGGCGAAGAACAGGATGCGGTTGAGATCCAGGATGGTCCGCCAGAGCGTGTCGTTCCCCTCCCAGCTCCCGTCGATGACCTTCGGCGGCGCCCCGAGCCGCGGCGCGCGCGCCACGAGCGAGTGCTCGCCCGGGAGCGGGAACCGGCTCAGCTTGTTCTCCACCGCCTCGCCGAGGCCCTGGGGACGATCGAACTCGTCGCCGCCCACCGACGGATCCCCCTCGGTGAAGTGCGGGAGCCAGTACTTCTCGTTCGTCAACCCGATCACGCTCTTCAGCGAGAGCGTGACCCCGGTCTTCTTGTGCGTCTTCAGCTTGGGCAGGTTGATGACGACATCCGCGTCGAGGAGCGTCTGCGGAATGCTGTACTCGTGCCGCTCCCCGGTGTGGTGCGGCACCGGCGTCGCGTAATGGCTGCGGTGGAAGCGGAGCGCGCCGGGGCGCGGGGCGCCCGCGCCGGCGAAGAAGCTGTCCCGGCCGAGATCGACCACACGGTAGCCCCGGGGATCGCCGGGCAGCGGGCGGCGGAGGAGCAGCCCGAGGTTCCACGAGCGGCCGAAGCGGCGCACGTCGTCGAGCGCGAACACGGGCGCGACCCGGAAATAACGCAGGTCGATGAAATCGACGTCATGACCCTGGGCCTTCAGGTGATCGATGACGTCGAAGATGCCGAGAGGGCCGGCGACCTTCTCGATCTCGCAGCCCTCGACCGGCGAGTCGACCACGCGCACCCGCCCGCGCGGGCTGGCGGCGCGGAGCGCATAGTCGAGCACCGGCCGGAGGAGCGAGCCGTGCGTGCTCGAGGCGGCGAGCCGCTCGCCCGTGATCTTCTGGTGCAGGTTCTTCGACGAGACGAGGTTCGGCTTGATGATGACCCGGTCGCCCGGCGCGATCAGGTCGCCGAGCGGGTTCCACGCGGGCGTGCCGGCGCGCGCCGCGTCGAGGCCGAGCCCCCGGAAGAGCGCCTCGACGGCCTCGTAGACCGGGCCCGGCGCGCCGTACGGCGCGCGATCGGCGTAGCCGAGGCCCGGCCTCGATACCGTCACCACGCGGCTCATCACCGTTGCCATCCGGAGCGCCCCTCTCAACCGCCCGCGCCGTTCGCGCCGGACGACAGGATCTCCGCCGGCGCGGCGCGCTGGAAATCGACGTTCAGGCGCGAGACGCTCGCGAGGTGCTTGCCCGTGCGGACGAGCGCGATGTCGTCCGCGAACTCGACCTGGATGCGCATCCGCTCGCCGAGGAAGCGGCGGAACGTGGACAGCACCTCGTCCAGCACCTGCTGCGAGAACCGCCCGCCCTTGACCACGCGGAACGTGATGGCGTCGCGCTCCTCCTGAACCACCTGAAAGCGCTTGATCGCGTAATCGAACTCCTTGAGGTAGTGCGCGAAGAACGTGCCGGGCAGATAACGCCCGTCCGTCCCCCGGATGATCGACTGGACCCGCCCCTCGATGCGGCCGACGCGCGGCGCCCCGCGGCCGCAAGGGCACGGCACGGCCGGATGCATCGCCTCGGCGAGATCGCCGATGCGGTAGCGGACGAAGGGCATGCAGAAGTTGTTGAGGTCGGTGATCACCACCTCTCCGATCTCCCCGGGCTCCGCCGGGCGCCCGTCGCGGAGGATCTCGACGATGTACCCCTCGGCCACGACGTGGTGGCCCTCGTGCGCCTCGCACTCGTAGGCGATGCCCGAGAACTCGCGGCTGCCGTACTTGTCGAAGACCTCGCAGCCGAACGCCTCCTCGATGAGGCGGCGGCTCGGCAGCGGCAGCGTCTGCGCGCTCGACATGATCGCGCGCGGCCGGGCCGCGACCTTGCCGGTGCCCTTCACGTAGTGCGCCAGGAAGTCGAGCGCCTCGGCGTAGCCGTCCATGAGCACCGGCTGCACCTCGGCGATCCGCGCGATCATCTTGCCCAGGTTGTCGTCGGACAGCTCGAAGATGGGGATGAACGTCCGGTTCGACAGGATGGCGTCCGCGCGCTCGCGGGCCGCCTGCCACCGGGTCATGCCGATGGTCTGGTGCCACAGCCGCACCGTCGGGTCGCCGAAGCGGTAGCCCGTCCACTCCTGCGCCCGGAGCGTCGCCGCCCAGCGGAACTCGAGCTGCGCCCGGTCGGCGTAGCAGACGAAGGGCTCGCCCGTGGAGCCGCTCGTCGTGATCTTGAGGACCTGCGACTTGTCGTGGTTCTCCGACATGATGTCGAAGTAGAGGTGGCGCCGGATATCCGCCTTGGTGAGGAACGGCAGCTTGTGGAGGTCCTCCTGGCCGCGGATGTCCTCGGGCCGCAGCTTGAGCTCCTGCATGCGGGCGCGGTAATAGGGCACGTTGCGGTAGCAGTGGCGGAGCAGCCGCCGCAGCTTCTCGTCCTGGAGCTCGTGGGTCTGCTCCGGCGTGAGCCACTGCGTCTTGCGCAGCGTCTCGTAGTAATGCTCGACGTCGCGCGTGATCATCCAGTGGGTGTGGTTGAACGCGGCGAGGTACGCGCGCCACTTCGCCGTGATGAGCGGATCGCGCTCCGGCGAGCGATCGAGCACCGGGTGGCGGCGGAGGTACTGCGTGGCCACGTCCGCCGGGGGCCGGCCCACGCGGTACTCCCACATCGCCTTGCCGAGGTCGTAGAACGACTTCACCACGGCGCCGGCCGCCCCCTTGTCGAGGAAGGAGACGCCCTGCCGGCGCTGCTCGAAGAGCGTCTCGACCTCCTTGTACGAGTAGCCCTTGGCGTGGGCGGCGACCAGGATGAACGATTGCCAGTAGAAATAGCTGCCCTTGTACGTCAAGAGGTCCTGGAACACCTCGCGCGCGCACATCACGAAGCCGCTCTTGTTGTCCTGGAGCGACATCCCGAAGGTGGTGTTCAGCAGGGAGTTGAACCCGCGGCTCAGGTGGTAACGGCGGTCCTTGCGCCGGCCGACGGCGCTCCTCCAGCCCTGGATGACATCGACGCTGTGCTCGTAGAGCTCGCGCCGGAGGCGCAGCAGGTCCTCGGGCTGGTACTGGAGATCGGCGTCGATGATGGCGACGAGCTTGCCGCGCGCGGCGGCCGCGCCGGTGCGCCACGCCGCGCTGATGCCGCGGTTCTGCGGGTGGAAGCACCCCACGACGAGCCCGCGGTGCGCGGCCACGAGCGCGCGGATCGTGGTGGCGGTGCCGTCGGCCGAGCCGTCGTCGACGAGGATGAGCTCCCCCGCGAGGGCGCCCTCGCGGAAGACGCCGAGGACGCGCTCGGTGAGCTCGGGGATGTTCAGCTCTTCGTTCAGACACGGCACGATGACGGAGAGCTCGATCGGGGTCTCCGGAGCAGGCTCGGACTGGGGTTCGGACATGGTGGTTCGCCTATCTTGCCTGGAAGGGGAGCCCGCGGCGGGGCGACGGGCGCTCGGGGCGGTCCGGGTGCACGGCGGGGGTCACCGGGGGACGCAGCGGAAGCAGGCGCGGATCGGCAGGGCGCCGTGGGGCGCGGCGCGGCGCTCGGTCACGCGGAAGTGGCGCTCGAGGAGGCGGCCGAACTCGTCCGGCGTCCACTGGTGCAGGTGGTAGACGTCGCCGCCCCACTGGATGCGGTCGCGCAGGAGGTAGCCGACGGGCGTGCGGCGGACGAGGCCCTTCAGCCGCGCGATGAGCGGGTCGTTCGGGACCGTGATCGCGGCGACGCCGGCGGGGCGCAGGAGGCGGGCGATGGCCGCGAGGACGGCGGAGGGTTCG
Source organism: Sorangium sp. So ce834 (assembly GCF_051521425.1). Lineage (NCBI taxonomy): Bacteria > Pseudomonadati > Myxococcota > Polyangiales > Polyangiaceae > Sorangium > Sorangium sp. So ce834. The sequence goes on along the minus strand of NZ_CP150351.1, from coordinate 11,912,903 downwards.
ACCGTGTGCTCCAGGACCTCGGTGCAGATGATGCGATCGAAGCTCGCGGCGGGGAGGTCGAGCCCGTCGACCTCGCCCTTGAGGAAGCGGGCGTCGTAGCCCGCGAGGTTCTTGCGGGCGGTGTCGAGGAAGACGTCGGAGACGTCGATCGCCGTGATGCGCGCCCGCGGGAACATGCGCAGCACGTGGCCGCCGCCGGAGCCGACCTCGGCGAGGTCGAGGCCCGCGCAGTCGCCGAGCATGTCGCGGATGATGGCGAGCCGCTCGCGTTCGATGAGCCGGATCGGCAGCGGGGCGCGGTCGTAGTAGTCGTCGATCGGGTGCTCCCGGGCGAGGCGGTCGTTGAGCGCCTCCACGTCGATGTCGCCGGCGGCGTTCGGCATGGCAGCCCCCATAGCACGGGGGCGGCGGAGCCTCACCCGGGCCGCGCGGCCGGGCTGAGCCGGGAGCGCGGATCGGCGCCCTCGTCGACGACCACCCTTCGCTCCCTGATCGATATCGCTCGTCGTGACCCAGTACCTGCTGGACATCGCCGGGGCGCCGACGTTCATCGCGCGGGAGATCAACCGGGTCCTGTCCTCAGGAGGCGTATGGCTCAATCTCGGCTTGCCCTTCCGCCGCTCCTCGGATCCACCGGATGCCGGGCCCCTGACGTGCGACGACATGCCGGCATTTCTCGATGACCTCGCGTTCGACGCGCTGGAGATCCGCCGGAGGAGGGCCATGTTCCACGACCTCTCGGCGCTCGACGAGTGGCTCCCTGCGTCGGTTCACTCCACCATCTTCTTCGCCGCCAAGAAGCGCGGAGACCTCGCGCCCGATCCCGTCGCGCGCGCCTTCGAGGACCACGCCGCCCGGCGCGGGACCGCGATCCTGGACATGATCCCGCGGCTCATCGCGGGCCGACGCATCCATCTGCTCGAGGGGTGGTCCTTCGGCCCCGGGGGCGCGAAGCCTCGTGTGGAGCTGATCGCCGCGAGCGGCAAATCGATGTCGATCCCGGGCCCGCTCGGCGCTTTTCTGCGCAGGCTCCTGTCGTCCATCGACGGCGAGCGGACGGCTCGCGAGGTCCTGGCCGCCGTCGGTTCGGCGTCCGACGACGCGCTCACCGAGGACGACTTCGTCGTCCTGCTGCGGACCCTGATGCTCCGGGGCTGGCTCGAGATCGGACAGACGAGGCCATCCGCCCAGAGACAGCCCTGAAGGCGTGCGCCGCTTCCGCGAGCAGACCACGGCTGCCCGGCGTCGGACAGCTGTGTCCAGGGACGCCAGCAGCGGAGAGACTAGAACCCGCAGGTCGACAGGCGGTCATCGCCGACCGCGATCGTGACCCCCCAGTTCTCGCCGTTCGAGTAGCTCCAGTTGAGGTAGCTCTCGCCGTTGGTCACGGTGTGATAGGGCATCACGGCCCAGCGGTTGCCCCCCAGGTCCCACTCGGCGCACCACGAGTACGGGCTCTCGTCGCAGCTCGCTGCGTAGCTGTTCGAGTACTGCCCCGTGTCCGGGCCGGACCAGGGGCCGTCGAGCACGCGCCAGTACTTGTTCCAGGGGCCCGAATAGAAGGTGCCGCCGCCCTCGTTCGTCTGCGTGACGTAGGTGTCGACGTAGAAGGCGGCGTTCTCGGAGCACCAGGCGGTCGCGCCCTCGCTCGTGACGATCTCGAACAGGATGTACTGGCTCGAGCTCACGCTGCCGAGGCTCGAGAAGAAGTCGTAGAGCGATTTGATGCCCACGTCGTCCGCCGGCGTGTCGACGTAGCTGAAGACCGAGACGCCGCCGCACGGCGCGCACGGGCCCCCGCAGTCGACGCCGGTCTCGCCCTGGTTCAGGATGCCGTCGCTGCAGGTCCCCCCGCCGCAGTCCGCGGCCGACACGTGCAGGGGGAACGAGAGCCGGCTGCTCCCGCCAAGCACATCGGTGACCGTCACCTGGACCGTGGCGACGCCCGGGCCCGCCGGGGTGAACGTCGCGGCGCTGCCGGCGCCCGCGAGCTCGCCCGCGCCGCCCGTGAGCTCCCAGGCGACCGAGAGCGCGTCGCCGTCGGGATCCGACGCCGTCACCGCGATCGTGGCGGTCTCGCACTGCGTGATGAACTTGCTCGGGGCGATGTCGATGTCCTCGATCGCCGGCGGGTCGTTCAGGGCGGCGATGACGTCGAGCCCGCCGTTCGGCGCCCCGGCGCACTGGGATACGAGGGTGATCTCGGACGTCCCCTCGGGGAAGACCGAGGCCGTCGCCTCGGCGGGGGCGCACTCCACCGAAGGGCCGGCGCTGCTCAGCGGCGTCGCGCAGACGCGGTAGACGCCGGGCGGCACCACGAACAGGCCGTCGGCCCCCGCGTGGACCCTGGACCCGGGAGGCAGCGCGCGCTCGGGGAGCGCCTCCTCTTCCAGCGCGCTCGTCGTCTCGGCGATGGCCGCATCACCGCAGGTGCCGTCCAGGGCGACGACCTTGTAGTGGACCGCGACGACGTCGTGACGCAAGCCTCCGACCGTGAGCGCCGCATGAATGACCCCTGTCTCCGCGGCCTCCTTCGCCGCGGCGCCCTCCGCGTCCCGGTCGCACGCCGGCGTCGCGGCGACGAGCGCGATGACCATCGTTCTACTCGCGCGAGAGTGGAATACGCTTCGCATGGTGCACCTTCTCCCTGGTGACGTTCGGCAACATCATCGCGGGCGCGGCGAGCTCTGCGGACAGCCGCTCTGCTGACGGCAGAATCTCCGGGGCGGCCCCATCGCCCCTTGCGCGCCGGGCTCCGCTTGCAGCATCGCGCATGCCGCGGTGGGGCCGGCGGAAGGCGTCGGGATTTTGCGGTTCAGCGGCGCCGGAGGTACTCTGTCGGATCAGGACGTCTGCGGGCCCTTGCGCCATCCCGCAACCGTTCGCGGGCTCCGGCAGCGCCTTGCGCAACACGACGGTTGAGCTCGGTCACGCTCGGCGCTGCGCAGCAACGGGGGCGGTCGCCGGCGGTCAGGGCTCGACGCGGCACGCCGCGCTGCACCCGTCGCCGGCCGCCGTGTTGCCGTCATCGCACGTCTCGAGCCCCCCGACGTCGCCGTCGCCGCACGCGATCGCGGGATCGATCAGGGCGCGGCGCAGCTTCAGGTCGTCCCGGAGCGCGCTCGCGTTCGCGTTGAACTCGATCAGATCGTCCCGGGTCGCCTCGCCGGCGCTGGCCGTGTTGATCACCTGCGCCGCCCGCTCGATGGCCGCGAGCGCGGCGCCCTCGTCCCACGCCGCGCGCGCGATGCGGTCGAGCTCGGCGCGGAACCGCGCGTCGAGCGCCGGGATCTCGCGGATCCGGCGCGGGAGCACGGCGACCGGCGCGGTCTCGGTGTCGAAGCGCGGGTCTTCCAGGATGCGGTCCATCCCGTGGGGAAGGAACACGAAGCGCCCGTCGACCGGGTTCTTGTACAGGTAATAGTTGTTCGCGCGGTACGCGTAGCCGTCCCAGTGACCGAGGAGCGCCTCGAGGGCGAAGCTCGTGATGAAGCGATCGAGGTCGAGGTGCTCGCCGACCTTCGCCGCGAGCGCCTCGTCCGGCGTGTCCCGGATGGCCTCGGCGAGCGCGCGGAGCGCGGCCGCGCCCTTGTCTTCCCCGCCGTCGAGCTCCGCGGCGCCGAGATCGTCGACGAAGTCGCCGCAGCACGGCCCCTCGTAGAGCGCCCCTTCGTCGTTCTTCTCGCCGAAATGGCGCCTCAGGAACCGCTTGTCGATGGCCTCGGTGACGACGTAGATGCCCTTGTCGACGCCGTTCAGGCTCACCACCGCGTGCGCGGTGCGCGCGGCGGGCACCCCGGCGCGCTCGTGCATGTCCCCCCCGAGCTGCTCGCGCAAGAAGCTCGAGTCCTGCTTGGCGCTGTTCAACAAGAGCTTCTTGACCCCGTCGAGCTCCGCCCGCTCGTCGAACTCGTCGATCTTGACGCTGAAGCTCGGCTTCTTCTCGAGCTCCTTGATGTCATTGCCCTTCTGCCGGATCCCGGCGCCGCGGACGACCTCGCCGTCGTAGGTCAGCGTGCACGGCACGCGGTTGTCGAGATCCGTGGCGAGCTGTTCCAGGTGGGCCTCGTCGACGGTGATCGCGATCGTGTGCAGCTTCGTCCGATCGAAGACCGCTTCGCCGGTCTCCTCGTGCACCGGACAGCCGCTCTGGCTCGCCACCACGAGGAGGAGGGCGAGGGCGGCGGAAGCGTGGCTGGTTCTCATCGTTCCCGGTTTCCAGTGGAGCATCTCTCTGGATACCGCCTCTCCTCCGCGTCCGCCCGCGCGGACTGGGGCCGGTCGACCGCGCCGCGGCGCGGCGCGAGCGGGGCGCCGCGGCCCGCGCTCACGGGCGCCACGGGAGCTCCTGGAACGAGGGCGCGGCGCTGCCGGCGTCGAACACGATCATCAGCGCGCCCGGCGCGAGCGAGGGGGTGAGCCCCTCGGGCTTGAGCCCCGGGAACCGCTGGACGAGGCGCGGCGAGAGGACGCCGGCCTCGGGGCGATCGACCCGCCACAGCGCGCCGGCATCGCCGTCCGCGGTCGAGGGCGTGGACGCGATCGCGAGCGAGCCGTCCGGCATGAAGGCGAGCTCCGAGATGCCGCCCGGCGTGGGCCGCCCGTCGACCTCCACGTCGACGCGCGCGCGCGCCCACAGCGAGACGCCGGCCGCCTCGAAGCGCCTCGCCTCGTCCGCGGCCCGGCCGCCCTTCGCCCGCGCGGCCTGGACCGGGGAGGCGCCCTCGCCGCCGAAGAGCGCGAGCGGGGCGGCGACCCGCCAGATCATCGCGTTGCCCTGCGGATCGAGGGGCGCCTTCAGCCCGAGGTACAGCGCGCCCTGCCGGAAGGCGAGGCCCTCGATGTCGAGCGCCCGCGTCCCGTCCGGGAGGCCGAGCGCCGCGGCGCGCGCGGGGGCCGCGTCGAGCAGCTCCGCCAGGTGGATCTCGCCGTCGACGCGGAAGCCGCCGCCCTCCGGGCGGAGGCGGAGGAGCGCGGTCCGCGCGGGCTTGCGCTTCCCCTTCTTGCTGTAGCTCTGCGACGAGAGGAGGTAGACCTCGCCCGCGTCGCCGGCGGCGATCCCCTCGACGTCGCTCAGCTCGTCGACGCCGCTCACGGGCACCGGATCCGGCGCGACGGCGCCGCCCGCGGACATCGCGAAGAGCCACGGCGCGCCCTCATTGCGCTCGTGGCCGGTGTCGTCGCTGACGATGAGGTACCGCGACTCGCCGGGGCGGGCGAGGACGCCGGACGGCTCGAGGCGCGAGCGGCCGGCCAGCGCCGGCGGCACCTTCATGGGGAGCTGCGACGAGGCCGCGGCGGCCTGCGGCGCGGCGGCGGCGCCGGGCGCGGCGGGGGTGGGGGCGGGCTTGGGCGGCGCCGGGGCGGGCCTGGGCGGCGCGGCCGCCCGCGCGCCGCCGAAGGTGATGTCGAAGGCCTGGCCGGGGACGAGCGCGGCCGGCGCGTCGAGCGCGATGGTGACCACGCGGCCCCACGCGGGCACCTGCGGCGCCGGCCAGCAGCGCGGGGGGAGCTCCGAGACGAGCGGACCCACCGCGGCGACCGTGCCCGGCAGCGCGTCGCCGAGCTGGCCCCGGATCCAGAGCTCGGCGCCGTCGCCCTCGTGGACGCCGAGCGCGAGTCGCTCGGGGACGCAGGCGATCGCGCGCGCGCCCGAGCGCGCGCTCACGAGCTGCGCCACGGGCTCGCCGGCCGGGACCACGTCGCCGGGCTGCCGGTCGATCGAGGCCACGCGCCCCGCGCTCGCCGCGCGCAGCGCGTACCCCGCGCGCCGCTGCTCGAGCATCGCGATGCGCTCGGACGCGACGCGCGCGTCGGCGTCGAGCTTCGCCGCGAGCCCCGACGTCTGATCCCGGAGCTCGCTCCGGCGCCGATCGGCCGCCTCGAGCTGCGCCGTGAGCAGGCTCAGGGTGCGCGGCTTCTCGCTGGCGATCGCCGTCACCGTCGCGCGCTGCAGATCGAGCTTCGCCAGCTGGTCGACGGCCGTCAGGTGGCCCTCGACGAGCTGCCTCATCCTCGCGATCTCGCCGTCCAGCACCTTCGCCTCGGCCACCGCCCGGCGCTGCTCCTCGCGCTGCTCGGCGAGGTGGCGCTCGACCGACGCGCGATCCACGTCGAGCTTCTGCTCGACGAGGGCGAGCTCCATCCGGAGATCGGCCTCGACCTGCGCCTTCTCCGCCTTCGCGACGCTGATCTCGGCGTCGATCGCCGAGGCGTCCAGCGTCGCGATGACCTGCCCGGCCGAGACCTCCTGGCCGACGGCCACCTCGATGGAGGCGACGCGGGCGGTCTCGATCGGCGAGATCGCCTCGGGCAGCGCCTCCGCGAAGCCGAAGACCTGCCCGCGAGGGCCGCCGCCGTCCAGGTGGAGCCACAGCGCGGCGCCGAGCGTGAGCACGAGGGTGATCGCGGGGCCGGCGTCCTTGAGCGCCGAGCGGAGTCGCAGGTAGCTGTGCATCGGTGATCCTTGCGCGGTGATGACGACGGCGGTCGCGTCGACGGGTCGAGCGCGCCCGCGGGGCGAGCGAGGCGGGCCCCTCGACGAGGGGCCTCGGCCGCTAGAGATCCAGCGTCGGTTCCTGGAGCATGAGCGAGACGTCCTGCACGCCCGGGATGGCCTGCAGCCTCGAGACGAGCGACGCGCGGAGCTCGGGCGCGCGGACGCTGATCTGGTAGGCGTGCTCCATGAGGGTCCCCTGCGCGGCCTCCCGGAGGGTCACGAGGGAGAAGGTCTGGCAGTGCGCGCGGAGGATCTTCGCGAGCGCCTCCTCCGCGTCGGGCATCGAGGGCGCGGTGAAGCGGAGCAGGCCGTCCGGCTGCCGCCGCGCGCCGTAGCCGGTGACGTGGAGGAGCAAGGTCCCGCCCCCGAAGATCGCCGTCCCGGCGAGCGCCGCGCCGAACGCCTGGAGCCCGCAGGCGATGCCGACGCCGAGCGCCGCGAAGACGAACATGACGTCGCGCGGATCGCGGAGCGTCGTGCGGAAGCGGACCGCGCTCAGGCCCACGGCGACGCCGATGCCGGCGGCGAGGCTGCTGCCCACGGCGAGCATCAGCATGCACGTGATGACGCTGCCCATGGCCATGCTGTGCACGGCGGAGCGGGCGTAGGAGAGGCCGCGGAAGGTGGCCATGTAGACGAGCGCGACCACCTGCCCCAGCCCGAACGCGAGCAGGAGCGCCACGAGGGCCCTGCGGAGGTCCACGGCGCTCCCCTGGGTGAGCCATCCGAGCCAGTCGATCATGACGGTCCGTTCTCGCCTGCGGCGACCGCGGGGCGCGGCCCCCCCGGGCCCGCGGTCGGCCGCCTCACGGCGCCCCGGCGGCAGCCCCGCGGCCGGGGTAGGGGCGCGCTTGCTTGATGTAGAGCGTCGGCGGCTCGTTCGGGCTCGCGTCGTCGTCGAACTTGAACTCCACGTCCATCGCGTACCAGCCCGTGTTGCCCGCCGCGGGGCCGTACGCGGGGGAGAACCGGGTGTGGATGGCGTCGAGCGCCTTGCCGAGCGCGTGCACCTGCGCCGCCGTGAGGACCGTCTGGCCCTCGGGCACGAGGGTCGAGTGCGTCAGGTAGGTGACCGGCTGGTTCGGCTGGTTGAAGAAGTAGAGGAACTCGTCGTTCGTCACGCCCGCCGGCGGGGCCACGACCTCCACGTCGCCGCCCGCCTGCACGTTGACGTAGAACGCGGGCTGGACGCCGGCCGTGTCGAACGGGTTGTTGGTGATGGCCACGCCGTTCGCCTCCTCGTCGGGGAAATTGTGGTGCACGAGCAGGGCCATCCCGATCGACCGGTGATCGATGCCGTAATAGGTGCGCTCATCGAAGGTGCGGAGCTTCCAGGCGCTCGCGTACGTCTTGCGGATGGCGTCGAGGACGTCCTCCCAGTCGGTCGGATCGCCGGTGTGCGAGTCGTAGCAGCCGGCGCACGGGAACCCGTCGAGATCCTCGCTGTTCGTGCTGGTGCGGAACCGCATCGCGTGCCCGGGGTACTCCGCCGCGATCTTCTCCTTGAGGAGCGCCTGGAGGTCGGCGTCGACGGGGGCCGCCTTCATGGCGTCGCGGAGCGCCTTCAGCTGCTCGTCGCGGGCCGCCGGGTCGGTGTTGAACTTCGGGTCGTCGAGCATCGCCTCGATCTGCTCGTAGAAGCCGTTCTGCTTCATGAACTGGTCGTAGTAGTAGACCGGGATCGCGAACGCCTTCTGGACCGGGACGTCGGGGATCCTCGACAGGATGGAGTAGTGGGCCGCCTTGCCGCCGAAGGCGAGGACGGCCTGCTTGATCGCGTCCCGGAGCGGCTCGCCTTGCGGCGGATCGGGGGTCACCTCCGCGATGTCGCGCAGATCGGTGACCGAGAGGTCCAGCTCGGGGAGCGTGACGGGCTTGGGCTTGTGCGCCTCCCAGAACGCCTCGGCCTCGGCCTCGGTGACCTCGCGGACGCTCCAGGACGACGGCCCCGCGGTGAGCTCGACCAGCTTGTCCTTCAGCGCGAGCAGCTCGGGGTGGCTCATCGCGTTGCGCAGCCCCATGTTGGGCGTGCGCCGGTTCTGGGAGAGCACGTTGACGTGCGACAGCGGCGTCTGGAACTCCTCGGTGATGATCCCCTGGACGACCGAGATGTCGTTGGGCGCCTCGTCGAGCACCACGATGTCCTGATGGGACAGGTACTCGTCGTCGAGATCCGCCGCCTTCGCGAAGTGGAGGCGCCCCATGGCCGTGCCGAGCGAGAGCGGCTGGTAGTCGATCCCGGCGTAGAGATCGCCGGTGCTGACCACGGGGACGTCGGCGGGCAGCTTCTTCGCCTCGACCGCGACGGCCTCCGACGTGGGGTGGAAGGCGAGCTTCGCGCCGAAGAAGGAGGCCCCCTTCACCGCCCGGAACAGGGTGGCGATCATGTCCGCGGACGCGGTGTCGTACGGAGACAGCTCGAGCGCCCACGCGTCGGGGCCCTCGTAATGCGTCACCGCGCCGAGGACGAAGCGGCGATCCGGCGTGAAGTACTCGGTCGCGTTGAAATCGGCGAGGGGGGGGACATAGGGCAGCCCCTCGCCGGACAGGTGCGAAGATACGAAGTCGTAATGGATCTGGTAGAGAACGCTGTTCTGGAAATACAGCGCGTTCTGATCGGCCTGATCCAGGACGACCTTGACCGAGCGCGCGCCGGGCAAGCTCGCGTCGACGGGCGCCGACGCGAGCGCCTCGAAGTCCTCGGCGCACCCGACGCGCTTGAGGAACTCCGTCGATCCGTCGTCGCCCTTGCGCTCGCAGACCTCCGGAGCCGCGCCGACGTCGTCCGGTGCGCCGCCGCCGCCGCCGCACGCGCCCGGCAGCACCGCGGAGAGCAGGGCGAGCGCGACGATCGACGTGATGCGATTGCCTTGAACCATGAGTCCTCCTGAGACAAGTAAGTTGATCGAGGGGCGGCGCGCCGGCGCGCCTGCGTCAGGGCGTCAGCGCGAAGCAGTAGATCCCGCCGTAGCCACCGCCCGAGCCGACGGTCGACTCGTTGGGCAGCGGTCCCCCGGTCTCCAGGAGGTTGATGCCAGGCGCACACCCCGACTCGTCGAGGGACGACATCCAGTTGGCCATGTTGAGGTTCCCGCCGGGGCCGCCGGGGTCCCCCCCGCCGGTGGGGAAGCCCCCGCCGGTGGGGAAGCCCCCGCCGGTGGGGAAGCCCCCGCCGAAGTTCCTCGGCCACGAGTGCCCGACGCGCGGCCTCCCCTCCGCGTTCTTGTCGCCCGCCGCGGCCGTCCAGTCCTTGCACGTGGCCGTCGCGCTGTAGAGCTTGCCCTGGTCGTTGGTCCCCGTCAGGATGTCGTGGTTATCGACCTCGGGCTGGCTCGGATCGGGCTGGTGGTTGGGGACGCCGTCCTCGTTCGGCAGATCATCGATGATCGCCTCGTCGGCCGCGATGGGTCGATCGTTGAGCAGCTCCGCCTTGTTGTTGGCGACAAGCCGGCCGAGCCGGTCGTACCAGGGCCCCTCGCCGATCCGGTCGATCGCGTCGACCTGCTTGCCGTCCTCTCCGGCGACGGCGCTCAGGAACGCGCGCCACTGCTTGCTCCCCGCGCCCGGGAGGCTCCTCTCGGCGATCGTCGCGCAGATCTTGTCCGCGCCGCGGAGGCCGGCGCCCGGGCCCGTCTCCCCGAAGCGGAGATCGCCCCCGAAGCCGTCCTGCGAGCCCGACAGCTCCTGCATGGCGACGAGGCTGGTCACGAAGAAGCTGAATTTCTCGGTCGTCCCGCCGCCGGTGCCGGTGGTGGCGCCGCCGGTGGTGGCGCCGCCGGTCGTGGCGCCGGTGGTGGCGCCGCCGGTGGTGGCGCCGCCGGTGGTGGCGCCGCCGGTGGTCGCGCCGCCAGAGGTGGCGCCCCCAGAGCTCGACGACGTGCTGGTCGTCCCGTCGCCCGGCGCCTCCGCGTCCGAGCCGGAGCAGCCTACGGCGGTGGAGAGCAGCGCGACGGCGAGGGGCAGCAGCAAGGGGCGATAAGTGATGGTCATGGGATCTGTTTCCTTTGTCTTGGTTAAGCTGGGCTGTGCGCCGCGCCGGCCGCCGGCGAGGCTCATTGGCAGGTGAGATCGCTCTGGCAGGTCTGGCCCTCGGGGCACTGCGAGCTGTCGTTGCACGAGGTGATCCCCGCGATCTCGACCGACTTCTCGATCTGCGACGAGATGACGAGATCGACCCGGCCGGACGCGATCGTCGCGGAGCCCACGGACCTGCGCGTGACGATGATGGTCGGGAAGCCGGCCGCGCCGAGATCGAGGAGCTGCGTGACGAGCGACCCCGGCATGTCGAGCGAGCCCGTGTCCTCGGCGGAGCACTCGATCATGCCCTTCGTGCCGCCGTGATGGCTGATGTCGAGCTTCACGTAGATCTCCGAGGCGCCGGCCTGCCCCGGCGGCGTCCACGCGAGCTGCACGTCTTGATCGGGATCGAGGCGGATCGTGTCGTTCAGGAGCTCGAGCGGGCGCACGCCCTTGGCCTCCACCGCGAAGGCGTCGAAGTAATCGCCGCTGGCCTCGAAGCGGACCGTCTGGCCCTCGTCGGCGGGCGGATAGCGGAGCTTCGCGCCGGCGGGAGGCTGGTAGTTGTTCGCCACGGGGTTCATGACGAGGGACGCCTCGCCCGACTCGAGGTTCAGGCCGGTCACCGTCACGGCGCCGGCGCTGTGCGCGGCCGGGTAGGGCTGGCACGTGTCGTCCTCGACGCAGACGGCGCTGCCCCCGCAGGGCTCGTTACAGAACGGGACGCGCGGCGTGAGGAGCCGGCAGCTGCCCTCCTCGGCCGCCATCTCCCAGATGATCTGCGACGGCGTGGGCCCGTCGTAGATCTTCCCGACGACCGACGTGCTGCCGGACGGCGCGTCGCCCGCCGGCGTGTCGGGGAGCGAGCGCACCTGGAAGGCGCCGATGAGGCGCGTGGGGTCGCCGGGCGGCCCGCCGGGACCGGTGGAGCCGCCGGAGCCGCCGGAGCCCCCGGCGCCCGGCGTGTCGCCCGTGCCCGACGACGAGCAGTGAAGAGAAAGAAGGCTCACGAGCCCGAGGAGGACGCCGGCGCGCCCTCCGGTCCGGTGAGGGAATTTTACAATTTTGCGAATTTTTCGCGACATCTCGATGACAGGGTGGAGATGTCGCAGGTTCGGGGGTCAATCTTTTTTGCGGAGGCCGCGCGAGCGCCGGCGCTCACGTGCCGCCGAGCTCGGACAGGCGCGCGCGCAGCCGCGGGGCGTGGACGCTCTGGCCGTGGCGGGAGAGGAAGTCGGCGATGGCCGCGCGCTCGTCGGCCGTTCGCCCGAGCCGGCGCAGGCACTGCACCCGCCCGACCCGGGCCTCGGCCGCGAGGGGGCCGCCGGGGCCGGCGAGGTAGCGCTCGAAGTGGCCGAGCGCCTCGGCCGGCTTGCCCTGGCGGAGCGCGATCTGGCCGAGCGACACGAGCGCCGCCCGCGCCTCGGGGCTGGACGGGTGCTGCGCGAGCAGGGCGCGGTACGCGGCGCTCGCCTCGGCGGTCTTCCCCTCCCCGAGCCGGGCCTGCGCGCGCAGGAGCAGCGCCTCGGGGCCGATCGGGACCTCCTCCGCGCGCGGCCTGGGCGGCTGCGGGGCGCGATTCCGGGCGTCGGCCGCGCCGGTGGCCGCGGTCTCGCTCGCCGCCGAGCCCGCGCGGGGCGACGGCTCGCTCGGGGGAGCGGCCGCGCCTGCGCCCGGCGAGGGCGCGCCCGGCGCCGCGGCTGCGCCCGGCGTCGCAGCTGCGCCCGGCGCCGCAGCTGCGCCCGGCGGCTCGCCCGGCGCCGTGCCCGCGCCCGGCGGCTCGCCCGGCGCCGTGCCCGCGCCCGGCGCCGCGCCTGCGCCCGGCGGCTCGCCCGGCGCTGCGCCCGCGCCCGGCGAGGGCGCGCCCGGCGCCGCGGGCGCGGGGGCGGGCGGCGCGCCGCTCGGAGCGAGCGCCTCGCTCGTGCTCGGCGCGGGCGGGGGCGCCTGCGCGGGCCCGTCGATCAGCTCCGCCGCGAGCGCGCCCAGGAGGGTCGCCGCGGCGGCCACGCCCGCGAGCGTCCCCGCGACCCCGCGCCGCAGCGCCGGCCGCGGCGCCGCGCGCGGCCGCGCCGCGCTCCTCGGCGCGGGCTCGACGTGGGCGCGCGCGAGCACCCGCTCCAGCATGGCGGCGTCGCTGAGCTCGAGGCCGGCGCCGCGCTCGTCGCCGAGCCTCCCGATCGCGGCCCAGAGCTGCGCCTCGCCGCGGAGCTCGGGGTCCTCCTGCTCGGCGCGGCGGAGGAGCGCCGCGTCCTCCGGGCGGACCGGCTCGCCACGCGCCTCGGCGGCGAAGATGGCGGGCAGGCGGTCCAGATCGATCTCGGGCTTCTGGGTCGCTGTCATGATGCCCTCTTGCGGCCGATCGCGATGTCCTGGCGCACCTGCTTGCGGAGCGCGCCGATCCCGAGGCGCAGCCTGCTCTTCACGGTGTCGGGGCTGACCTCGGTCATTCCGGCGATCTCCTCGATCGAGTAATCGAGCGCATGGTGCAGCAGGATCACGTTGCGTTGCGCCTCCGGCAGCGCGTCGAGGTACGCCCGCGCCTCGCGCGGGAGCGCCTCGAACGGGGGTTGATGCGGCGCCTGGGCGACCTCCTCGTCGATCGCGCTCTCCGGCGCGACCGGCGCGCCGTCCCGGCGCTGCTGCTTGACGTAGCGGAGGATCGTCCGGACGGCGATGCGCTTGGCCCAGGCCTCGACGGCGGCCTCGCCGCGGTAGGTCGAGGCGCTCTCGAGGATCGCGAGCAGGGCGAGCTGCGCGGCGTCGTCGGCGTCGGCGGAGCTGCGGAGGAACGCCCGCGCGATCCGGCGGACCCGGGGGATGACGTGCGTCATGAGCCAGGCCTGCGCCTCTGGATCGCCCGCGCCGGCGCGGCGCATCCGCTCGAGATCGAGCGGCAGGGGCGCGGCGGGCGGCGGTGTGGGAGGGGGGCGGGTCATGGCGCTGGCCGGGCACGGCTCGGGAAACGGTCCGAGGCTCGTGCGAAGAGCTCGTGTGTGCGCAGCGTCCATCGCCGCGACCTGGTGCGGCGCCCGGCCCGACCCGGGTCAATTTTCTTTCCGAGCCGGGTCACGGGGCGGGGGTGGTCATCGCCGGACCGCGCCCTCCGTCGCCGGCGAAGCCGGCAAGGAGAGGCCAAGCTCCAGCCCGAGCCCGGCGAGGAACCGCACCGGGTGGGGCTGGAGCGCGAGGGCCGGGTGCACCGAGGCGTCCGGCTGCGTCAGGAGGACGTCCGCGCCCAGCATCGCCTTGAGGCGAAGCCACCCGGTGATCGGGTACCCGAGCTCCGCGACCGGCGCGGCGCTGACGATCACATCGGTCCGTGCCTCGGGCGGGGGCAGCTGCCGCGGGATCATCCGCGGCCACCGCCAGGGGGGAAGGAAGCCCGGCGGCGGCGGCTGGCCCCGCGGCGGCGGCCAGGCCGGCAGCGGCCACGCGGGCGGCGGCGGCCACGCGGGCGACGACGGGGTGGGCTGCGCGGAAGGCTGGGGGATGCGCTCGACGACATCGACGCAGGCGCGCGCGCCGAGCTGCAGGTCGAAGCCGAGCGGGAGCCGGAGCCGGAGCTGGCCGGTCGCGCTCACGGGGTGACGCACCAGCTCGAACGGCGACCGGTCGTCGCCGAGCGTGGCCGGAGGGACCAGATCGTACCCTAGGCCGAGGACGGCTTGATCGATCGGCGCCCACGAGGCGCGGAGCGCGGCGGCGCTCTGCCAGGGCACCTCGTCGCTGAGGTTCGCGCCGGTGTAGCCGACCTGCACGGCCAGCGTGGGCAGCCTGGGCGCCTCGGGGCGGGCGCGCCGCTCGACCGCGGGCGGCGGCGGGCCCGGCGCCGCGCCCGCGGCCGCCGCGGGGGGCGCCGCGGGCGCAGGGGCGGCGGGCTCGGGGGGAGCCGCCGGCGGGGCTGCGGCCGCGGCGACATCCACCTCGGCCAGGCCGGCGATGCGCCCCTCGCGGAGCTCCTCGGCGACCGCGCCGGCGATGTTGGCGAGCGCCTCGAGGGCCGCGGTGGTCTGTCCGGGCGGGACCGGGATGCGGCGGCCGTAGACCTGATCGCCGCCGCGCTCGACCGCGTACAAGGCCAGCTCGTCGGCCGAGCCGGCGTCGATCCAGAGCACGCCCCGCGCGTCCCAGGCGTCGGCGAGGGCGCGCGCGTCGGGGAGGAGGGTGTGCAGCGCGGGCCTCGACGCGCCGGAGCGGACGACCTGGAGGCGGACGCCGAGGGGGCGGACATGGGCCGCGACGAGGTCGATGGCCCGCTCGTCGATGCGGCCGGCGCCGGGGAAGGCCGCGAGGACGAGCACCGGCGCGCGGGCGGCGCTGGGCGCCTCGCGGGCGGCGCGGGGCGCTTCGGCGGCGGCCGGGAGGGCGACGAGCGTGCAGACCACCGCGCTGGCGGCCGTTCGGGCAGCGCGGAGGGCGAGCGCGAGCGACGCAGCCGGCACGGGCTGCGGAAAATATCATCCTTCCCTCCGGGGCACCATCCCCGGCGGGCCGGCTCGAGCCGCGGAGTTCGTGCGATCACCGCGGGGCGGCGGCGCCGGAACTAGCGGCCTCAGCGCGCTCGGGCCGACCGCGGGTAGCTGCCGAGCACCTTCACCATCTCGCAGCGGGCGCGCAGCCGCTCGATCGCCTCGGCGACGCGCGGATCGCTCCGGTGGCCCTCCAGGTCGACGAGGAAGACGTAGTCCCAGTGCTTTTGCCGGCTCGGGCGCGACTCGATCCTCGTCAGGTTGATGGCGGCGTCGTCGAAGATGGCGAGCACCCGGCGGAGCGCGCCGGGCTCCTCCTGCACGGAGAAGACGATCGATGTCTTGTCCGCGCCCGTGGGCGGCGCGTCGGCCCGGGCGATGACGATGAAGCGGGTCGCGTTCTCGGGGCGGTCGTGGATGCGCTCGCGGAGGAGCGGCAGCCCGTAGAGCTCGCCCGCGCCGCGGTTGCCGACCGCCGCCGCGGCGGGATCGCCGAGGACCTCGTGCGCCGCCGCGGCGACGGAGGCGGTCTGGACGATCTGCGCGCCGGGGAGGTGCTTGGCGAGCCAGAGGCGGCACTGCGAGAGCGCGTGCGAGTGCCCGAGGACGCGGGTGATGCCGCTCAGCCCCTCGGCCTTGCTGAACAGGCAATACGCCACGTCGAGCACGAGCTCCTGCCGGATCTGGAGGTCGCTCTCGATGAGGGCGTCGGCGGTGAGGGTCACCGAGCCGTCCGTGGAGCTCTCGACGGGGACGACGCCGCAGGCCGCCTCGCCCGCGCGCACGGCGTCGAAGACGCCCTCGATGGTGCCGGTCTCCCGGTAGCGCGCGGCCAGCCCGAAGAGGTGGCGCGCGGCGACCTCGGCGAAGGCGCCCTCGGTCCCGGGAAAGGCCACCTTCATGGGCTCCTCGAGCGCCAGACAGGCGCTCATCACCTCCCGGAAGACGACCCGGATGGCGTCGCGCGGGAAGCGGCCGGCGCCCTTCGTCTGGAGGCGGTCGAGCACGCGCCGTTCGCGCTCCGGGTCATGGAACTGCGTGGCGTTGGCGGCGCGCTTCGCGTGCGCGACCTCGACGGCCACCTCGGCCCGTTCGGCGAGGAGCTCGAGGATACGGTCGTCGATGCTGTCGATGCGCACGCGGAGCTCGCCCAGGGTCGTCATGTACAATTCACCTCGGAGGGGACCGGCGGCCATCAAAGCGCAGGGGGCGCCGCCGCGCAAGGCTCGCCTCGGCGGGGGGAACGCCCGTGAAACGCGCGCGACGGAGGCGCGCGTCGGGGGCGAAGCGGCATCCGTGCGGGCTCGACGCGTGGACCCCGCTGGGAGAGAGGAGACCGGCGAAGGCGAAGAGCGAGCGCCTGACGAGGGAGCGGGAAGGGCGGGAGCGATAGGGGCGGGGGCGGGAGCGACAGGGGGCGGGGGCGGGAGCGGCAGGGGCGGGCGCAGGCGTGAGAGGATCGGGGGCGAGCGTGAGAGGATTGGGGGGAGGGCGCGATACGATGCCAGACGTGCGGTACGGCCGCCTCCTGGTTGAGCGTAACGGGGGATGGCCGCTCATGGGGAGGAGCTGTCAATCAGAGTGGCCGATGCGGAAGAGGAGTTTGTCTCCTTCCTGTGCCGCAGCATCGATGTCAAGGGTCAGGCTGCCTGAACGATTGAGGTGCGCACGAGGACTGATGGTCCGTCGCGCAAGAGGATGGCGCACGCGCCGTGTCAGCGCGACGCATGCGCCCATCGGTCCATGCCTCCGTCTGGACGATCGCCGATCGACGTCAACTACTCTGACTCTCCCGCACCCTTGCTGAAGGAGTGGGGCGAGCTCTTCCGGAACGACTGCCGTCGAGCACTCGTGCCCCTCGCCTACGGCGGCGAGGTCCACGGCACCGTCTACGTGGAGTACGGGACCCGCGGCGCCGGGGACGAGGCGCTCCGCTTCGTCGCCGAGCTCGCCGACCTCGCGGGGCTCTTCCTGAAGCGGGCGATCGAGCGCGGGGCGCTCCGCCGCCGCACCCAACAGCAAGGATTCGTCGCGCTGGAGCTCCGGCCCGGACGCGACGCCTCACTCGCCCTGTCTCCGTGGAGGAGACACCTGGTCCTGCGCTCAGCGGGCGCTTACGGCGAAGATGTGCTCGATGGCGTCCACGCACATCTGTTCCGCCACCTCCTGGGTGATCCGGGACAGCACCCGAAACCGCGTGAGCTCGGTCAGGGTCTGGTAAACGTTGACCTCGGCGATCACCTCTCCATCGCCCTCGGCCTCGGCGTTGTAGAAGAGGCGGATCAGGTTGTTGGCGTCCGCCGGCACGCCCCGGAGGAGGACGTGGAGCTCGATGCTCGGGGTCTGTTCGCCCACGTCGTGCTCGATCCGGCAGGCGTGGCCCGACGCGGCGAGCTCACCGCCGATGGCCTTGAACGTGGGCACGAAGATGTCGGCCAGGATCCGCCGGAAATCACCCTTGAAACGCTCGCGCCGGTCGGCCGCGCCAGCGCCGCTCTCGCCCTGGGTCAGGCGCTTGCCGTATTTTTGTTGAATGATCGCCAGGCGGATGCGGGCGTGCTCGTTGATGGCCATGCTTGTGTCCCTCATCGGGCAGAACAGCGCAGGGGCTCGGGTCGGTCTCGCGGACGACCGGGCGGGCGTCAGAGCAGCAGGACCTTGACCTGACTCGGGGCGATGGTCGTCCCGTTCACGTTGATCTGGTTCTGGATGCCCGTGGCGCCGAGCCGCACCGCCGGCTTGTTCTGCAAGAGCAGCTTGGGATAGGGGACGAGGCGCCGCGAGGGGCCCATGTTGCGACGGGAGATCACGCCGCCGAGAATCCCAGGGTTGTCTCCCATGGAGATGGGAATGACGGTCGCCAGCGTATGGGCGGGGCCGCGCCCCAGAATCACCTTGTACGCGACGGACGTCGCCATGGTTCGAGACGCGATGTTCGGGTACGGGACGGGCCCCGGCAAGCAGACGTCCGGCATGCCAAAATCGAGCCCACCGCCCGAGGTGCTAGCAAACATATCGGATCACCCTACCTGGATCTGGTCGCCGTCGATCTTCACGAGGTGCGACGCCGTGATCTTGGCGTTCTCGCTGTGGATGGCGAGGTTGCCCTTGGCCGCGTAGTCGATGCGGTCGGCGCGCACGTGGTCGGCCTCCTCCACGATGCGGTAGGAGCGCTTCACCCTCTGCATCAGCCGCTCGAGGTGCGCGTCGAGGCTCCGGCCGACGAGCTTGGCCCGGTCGACCTCGCCGCGGACCAGCTTGCTGACGAACGAGAACAGCCCCAGCGCGACGTGCCCCTCCTTGGCCTGGAGACGGAAGGTCGACGCGACCATCGAGAGGTCCTTGCCGGAGTGCACGTGCACGCCGTCCGGCGCCGAGAGGCCCAGCGCGCCGCGCTGCAGGCGGATCTGGAGATCCCCCTCGGCGACGAGGCGCGAGGGCGCGCCCTCCTCCCGCTCGAGGACGGCGAGGATGTAGCGCGCGCCGTTCACGACGGCCAGGAGCACCAGGTCTCCGGTGGCGGGCTCCAGCAGACAGCTCGTCGCGCGCTTCGCGCGGACCTCGCCGTCCTCGGTCTCGACGATGTACGCGGAGCCATCGAGCCGGAGCACGGCGCCGTGCTCGCCGTGGGCCTCCCGCTCGTACCGTCTCGTCCTTGCTACGCTCTGCATGGTGTTCTCATGAGTGAGGGGTGCGTTGACCGCCGGCAGGCTTCCCGAGAACGTTGGCCTGCCAGTCTTCTGCTTCCTTGAGCTCCTGGTCGTCGCCGTGCGCCAGCGCCTTGCTCAGCGGCCAGACGGTGCCCTTGTCCGTCACGCGATGCAGCCGCGCGCGCGACAGCGTCGCGTCGGAGAAGTCGGCGAACGACACGTCGGCGTGGGAGAGGTCTGCATGGCTCAGGTCGGCCCCGCAGAAGCGGGCGCCCGGGCAGCTCGCCCGGTGCCAGACGCTCATCTCGAGCCGCGCGCCCGAGAAGCTCGCGGCGTCCACGCGCGCATCGACGAAGAGCGTCTGGGTCAGGTCGGCCTTGGTGAGGCTCGCGTTCATCACGGCCGCCTCGACGAAGACCGCCGCATGGGCGATGGCTCCGTCCAGCCGAGCCCCGGTCAGATTGGCGCCCTTGAAGCTGCATTGCGTCAGGTTGGCCCCGGAGAAATCGCAGCCGTGCAGGTCGGCGTTCGTGAGCTGCGCCCCGCTGAGGTCCATCCCCCGGAGGTCCTTGGGCCCCATCCGCACCTCGACCAGGATCGCTTCCACGAGGGTGATGCCCGTGAGGATGGCCTGGGACAGGTCCTGACGGAACAGGACCGCCTTGGTCAGGTTCGCCTGGGAGAAGTCCGCGCCCGCCGTCTCGGCCTGAAACAGGGCTGCGTCGGTCAGGTTGGCGCGGACGAGCCGGGCGTTCTCGAGGCTGGATCGCGCGATCTCGGTCAACGAGAGATCGGCTCCGGTCAGATCGGCCGACTCGAGGTCCACGTCCGAGAAGCTCGCTCCGACCAGCGAGGCGTCCGCGAGCGCGGCCCCCGCGAGCGCGCAGTCCACGGCGCTGCCGAGGTGAAAATCGAGCCCCTTCAGGTTGGCTCCCGAAAAGTCGCAGCGGTGAAAGATCGCCTCGCGCGCCTTGGCGCCCTCGAGGTTGGCGCTCGCGAAGCGGACGTCCTCGAAGATCCCGCCCGAGAGGTCGATCCCCGAGAGATCGCGGCCCGACAGGTCCAGCTCCGAGACGACCTCTCCTTGCTCGATCAGCGCGCGCAGCGCTCCCCTATCCATGCTGCCTCTCGGCCGGTATCATCCGGAGTCGCTTGAGGTTGGCGCCGGCGAAGCTCGTGTCGTCGTCTCCGACCATCCGGTCGGCGCACACGCCGAACAGGTTGGCCTTCTCGAAGCTGGCGCCGCGGACGCAGGCGTGGTTCAGGACGCTCTCCCTCAGGTCGGCCGCGTGGAGCGACGCCCTGGTGAGGTCGGCTCGCATCAGCATGGCCTCCACGAGGTTCGCGCGATCCAGCTTCGCCTCGGTCAGGTCGGCCTCGTTGAGCAGCGCGCCGCGCAGGTCGGCATCGGCGAAGTTGCTGCCGTGGAGGCGCGTCCCCATCAGGTTCGCGCCGGCGAGCGTCGCTCCGCCGAAGTCCGCGCCCGCGAAGGACGAGCCCTTCACGATCGCGAGGTCCTTCGCCATGGCGTTCCGGAAGATGGCGCCGTCGCCCTCGGCGGCGATGAACGTGGCGGAGCTCAGGTCGACGCCGGTGAAATCGACGTCGGTGACGTTCACCTCGTTGAACGTGCTCCCCGAGAGCCGCGCGCCCGCGAGGCGCGCCTCCGTGAGGTCCACGTTCTGGAACGTCGCCTTCTCTGCGACGACGTTCTCCAGGTTCGCGTCGCAGAAGTTCGCCTCGGAGAGGTCGGCACGCGAGAGATTGGCGCCGGACAGGTCCGCTCCCCAGAGGTCGGCCTGGACGAGCACAGACCCGCGGAAATCGACGCCTCCACCAGCCTTCACGTCCCGCAGGCACGCCGACCCGAGGTTGGCCCCATCGAGCCTGGCCCCCGAGAGATCCGCGCCCACCAGGTTCGCGTGCGCCAGGACGGCTCCCGTGAGGTTCGCCTTTCGCAGGATGCTCCCGGTGAGGAAGGCCGACTCGAGGATGGCGCCCGAGAGGTCGATCCCCTCGAGGTCGAGGTGGGAGAGATCGGCGCCCGTGAGGTCGCACCCCGCGAAGCTCCGCCCCTCCTTGTGCCCGGCCTCCACGTCGCGGCGAAGTCGCAGAGATTCTTCGCCGTCGAGGGCCGCGGAGGCCGGCAGGAGGTGCGCGATCCGCGGCCCGTCTTCGCCCCACCCGGCGGAAGCGGGCGCCTTCTGGTCCAGCCCCTCGGCAAACTCGAAGTCCTCGTCTTCCGCAGCGTCACCGCCCCAGCCCTCGTCGTCTGGCAGGGGGTCACCGTCTGGCTCCTCGTGCAGGGCGTGGGCGTCGTCGGGGATGTCGTCGTCGCCGTCGAGGTCGGCGTCGTCGTCGGCCCGGGTACCTTCCTCGAGCGCTCGCCAGTCCAGCCCCGACAGCAGCTCTTCGGTCTTCTCTGGCGTGACGCCCTCGCTCTCCAGCGTCTGCCGCGCGCGCTCGCGGACCTGCGACACCGTGACCTCGCTCGGGCGCTCGGAGGCGTGCTGACGCGCTTTCGCGAGCATCGCGCCGACGTCGAC
The DNA here is from genome assembly GCF_051521425.1 of Sorangium sp. So ce834. NCBI lineage: Bacteria > Pseudomonadati > Myxococcota > Polyangiales > Polyangiaceae > Sorangium > Sorangium sp. So ce834. The sequence goes on along the minus strand of NZ_CP150351.1, from coordinate 11,891,722 downwards.
CCCGTGCATGTGCACCGCAGCGCGGGCCTTGCCTTCGACCAGGCTGACCAGGGCCTCCTCGGACTCATCGAGGGGCTCGGGGGCCTCGGAGGGGCCTTGCTGGGAGAAATCTGCCTCTGATTCCAAGCCATGGTCCCGCAGCCGCCTCTTGGCCCATTCCGCGAGCGTCGCCTCCTGGCGAAGCGCTTCGGCGTCCTCGGCGTCGTCATCCGCGTCGGGGGCCCTCGTCGCGGCCGCCGGCTCGATCGGCTCCGGGTCCGCCTCGCGGTTTACCCCCGTGTCCGCCTCGAGCTCGGACCACGCGAGGCTCTCGTCTTCCTCGTCGGATTCCTCGTCGGACTCGGTCCACGCGAGGCTCTCCTCTTCCCCCTCGCCGTCGGAGAAGTCCATGGCCGGCTCCGCCTCGTCCTCGCCGGCCGCGGCATCCAGATGCTCGGGGTCGATCCCCATCTCGGCGAGGTCGTCGTCGGGCTCCTCGATGTCGGGGTCCCCCTCTGCTCCGGCTTCGTTCGCACCGGTGGCGACGACACCAGCCCCGGCCGCGGCCGCGGCCGCGCGCCTGACGGCTCGATCCGGCGTACCTCCCAGGAACCCCTGCCGACGGAGCCTCGACGCGAGCCCGGAGAGCCTGTCATCGGGCAGCGGCGGCGCCTCCGGATCCTCGGGCTCGGGCATGAGCACGTCATCCTCGTCGTCCGGGAGATCGGGGTTCCGGGGGCCGAGCCGGGGGGTCAGGTACTCATGGTAGTACGCGGCGGGCCTCGGAGCGCCCATGGCCTCGCAGGCGACCAGCACGGCCACCACGTCCTTCGCGTCGTCCTCGGCGATCTCGACGCCGCCGCGAAAGAGGACGACCCCCCGCTCGCGGTGCGGGAACAGGCGCACCGTGTCGAGCTTCATGGCGGGCTCGCGGACCTCCACCCCGTCGCGCGTCTTGAGGCAGACGAAGCATCGGCTGGCGACCCCGGGGAGCGCGCCTTCGATCCGGGGCTTGTCGGGGTGCATGTTCTCGACCACGAAGGCCTCGTCGCCCCGGAAGAACCCGTCGATCTGCTGGTCGTCCGGGGCCATGTTGAACATCGTCGGGTCCAGATCCCGCGCAAAGCCCGGGAAGCACTCGTTGCGCCACGCCGCGTCGTGGGTGCCGATCTTGGAGAACCTCTGGGGCCAGGTCACGTCGTACCCGTCGAGGCCGGCGGGCGCAGGACGGTCGCCGCGGGCGTGGATCAGGTGCTTGGGCGACTCGATGTTGGGGAGCGCCGCGCTCTTGTCGCCATGGCCCTTGCCCAGCGGGTTCTTGGCGAAGCCGTCCCCGCCGAACGCGTTCCGCCAGGTGACAGGCATCTCGGTGAACGGCGCCGGGTCCGACATGCCGAGCATCCCCCACGTCCGGTCGCCGACGACGTAGAGGCCCTTGTCGATGGATCCGAGCTGGACGCGGACCGAGCTCGCGGGGCGAGCGACGCGCCCCGGCGGATAGCAGCGTCCGGTGACAAGGAGCTCGCCCCGCGTCTTCGGATTGAACTCGTCGAGGACGCCATCGTTGCCGAGCTCCTCCGTGGCCATCGTCCAGACCGTCGGCTCGTAGAGCAGCCGGGCCGGCCTCTCGTAGGAGAAGCCGACGAAGGCGGTGACCAGGAGGTGCGGGGTGCGCTGGTTCATGAAGACCCGCGGCACCACCCCGAGACGCATGGGTTTGACGATTTTCATCCGACGGAATCCAGGGTAGCGGGCCTCGAGGGATCGTCCGGCTCAGCGTCGAGCGCGAGCCTCTTCCAGACGCGGCAGGCAGATCACTTCACGATGTGCAGCTCCGACTGCAAGAGGTCGAGCTGGGACGAGATGCGATATATCTGGGCCTTGGCGTTGAAACCTTTTGTCTTGAGCTCCGACATGCTCAACTGCTTCACCTCGAGAGGGGCACGTTTGTATGCCAGCCCGTCGATCCTCTCGGTCTTTGTGCCATGGATCCTCTCGACCCGTGTCCCGATGTCGGTCTTGTAAAGACCAGTCACCGTGCTGGAGGCAGGGCCCACGACAGTGCTCTTTCTCCACCCCCTGACCGTCGTGCGGCTCCCGCCCTTGATCTTCGTGACGCTCTGACCCGTGATGTCCGTGAAGCTGCCCACCGCGTGAACGGTGGTCTTTCGCCCTGCGCGGAAATCGCTGGTGTCGAGGCCGACGATCTCGGTCTTGCGCGTGCCCGTGACACGGGTCTCGTTCTTGCCGTTGATCGTCGTTTTGTTCTGAACGAAGACCGTCGTCTCTCGGCCGTTGTCGAAGACGCCCTTGTCGTGGCCTCGGATATGAGTGTCGCGCTTCCCGAAGATGGTCAAATCACTGTAGCCCCTGACGGTGAGCTCACGGTTGGACATGAGCAAGGTCGTGCTGTCGCCGCCGATGGTCGTCTTCCGGGTCCCCTTGATGCGGGTCTTTCGATTGCCGTAGACGTTCGTGGACTCGTTGCCGAGGATGCGCGTGTCGCGGTAGCCCAGGATCACGTTCTGCGCGTAGCCGGCGACGAAGCTCCCGGAGTATCCGCCGACCATGCTCAAGGCGAAGCCTCCCACGATGCTCTCGGAGATCCCCGCGGTGATCGCCGTCCGGTTGCCGCCCACGATGTTCTCGGAGGAGCCGCCGATCCACGTGAACGCGTGGCCGTTCGTCTTGACCTCGTAGGTCGAGCCGGCGTTGGGCGCCCCCATCCGGATGTAGGTGTTCGCGTGCGGCGTCGACAGGGTGATCCGCTCTTGACCGGCCTGGTCTTCGATCTCGAGCCGGTTCCGCCCGCCCGTCTGGATCACGTTCCGCGTGTTGTTCCCCGAGGTGACCGGGCTCGGCGTCAGCGCGTTGGGCGCGACCCCGACGACGGCCGGCCGGTCGGGGTCGCCCCCCTCGAAGGCGCACATGACCTCGGTGCCGGCGCGCAGCGGGAAGTGGAAGCCCTCGATGCCGCCGCCGTGGGGCTGGAGCATCCGGACCCAGGTCGACGCCTTCCCCCCGGTCAGGTCGCTCTCGTCGAAGTGGAACTTGATCCGGTAGCGGCCATGGGTGTCGATCTGCGCGTACTCGCTGACCGCCGCGCCGTCGACGACCGCGGGCTCGGTGCCGTAGATGCGCGGCCACGCGGTGACCTGCGGCGCGCGGAACTGCACCGTCGCGGGGATGGCCTTGGCCTCGATGCGATAGTTTTCACTCCACGACACGAACTCTCGAAGCTCGGGCATGTCCGGGGTCTGGCTGCACCAGTGCTCGGCCTCGATGGCCAGATACTTCGCGTTGAACGCGGCCCGCGGATGCTCGTCGAGCTCGAAGGTAAACCCAGGGAGCAGCGTCGCCGCGTTGCCCATCACCTGGTAGACGACGCCGGTCGCGGCGAGGCTCTCGGCCTTGATCCGCGCCAGCCGCGCCCCGTCGCCCGCCGAGAAGAAGCGCGCGCCGAACAGGCTGACCTCGCCGAAGCCGTTGGGGGAGACCACCGCCTGCCCGGTGACCGGTACGGCCGGATTGGCGTAGTTATGGTCCTTGAGGCGGACCGCGCTGGGCACGGCTTCATGCCGGCAGGTGAAGGCGTAGACGGAGTCCTTCGCGGTGTTGGCGCCGCCGGGCTGCGGGTAGTAACGAACGGGCCTGCCGCCATACGGCTGATGAACCGATTCGTCGTCGGTCAGCACCAGCGTCTCGCCGCCCTCGCCATGCTCGAAATAGTAATAGATGCCCTCGCGCTCCATCCACCGGGTGATGAAGGCGTAGTCGCTCTCGCGGTACTGGCAGACATGCTCTTCGGCGACGTAGGCGCCCTGGAGCTGGAGGGTGCAGTCCGCGACGCCGCCCTTTTGAAGCACGGCCTGGATGATCTCCGGGATGGCCTTCTCGGTGAAGATGCGGCTGTGAAACGCCATGGTCAGCAAGGCGAGGCGCGGGACCAGGGTGGCCCGGAAGACGCACCGGCCTTCGAAGTCGTTGATCAGCTCGATGCTGCCCAGGACGCCGCTTCGAACGAAGGGTGAGTCGCCGCTGTTCTCGCTGTCGCTCCGCTGCAGAGAGAGGGTCAGCGGCTGGCCCACGGCCGCGGCCATATCGAAGGCATGGCCGATGTCGTTGGTCATCACCAGGTAGAGCTCGAAGCGATAGAGCTTCGAGATGCCCTCGGTGCCATGAAAGGCGACGAGCCTGGTGGAAGAGGGCAGGGCGCTCGATTGAACGACGAATTGGTCGGGCATGGGGAGCCTTCGAGGGTGAGGTGCGGCGGCAAGGACAAGAACGCGCCGTGGAGCGTAGAGGGGCTCTGTGGCGATCGTGTGTCGGGACGCCTCCTAGTTGCTGTCGTCCAGGACGGCGCTCGCAGCTGAAGCGGTTATTTCCGCTCGGATCCGCTCGTGGCGCGGCGGGAGCCCGCGCGGTCGCCGGCGCGCTGGATGACCGCGCCGCCGGGGCCGGGGCGGCGGCGGCGCGCGGGGCGGCTCAGCGGCCCTGGCCGGCCGCGTGGGCGTCGCCGACCAGATCGTCGATGTCGCCGGGCGCGAACCCGACCAGATCGGGCTCCGGCGTGAGCGCCACGCCGAACCGATCGAGCACCCCGCGCCGCACGCGCCGCGCGAGATCGAGGAGCTCCGCCGCGGTGGCGCCGCCGCGGTTCACCAGCGCGAGCGTGTGGCGCGTCGAGATGCCCGCGGCGCCGTGGCGCGTCCCCTTCGCGAACCCCGCGCGCTCGATGAGCCACGCGGCCGACAGCTTCACCCGCCCCTCGCCCGCCGGATATTGCGGGATCGCCTCGCCGGGCGCGAGCACGCCCGCGGCCTCGATGCGCGCGAGGGCGCCCGCCGCCGCGCCGGCCTCGAGCGTCGGGTTCATGAAGAACGACCCCGCGCTCCGGCCGTTCTCGTCCGCCGGATCGAGCACCATCGACTTGCCGCGGCGGAGCGCGATCACCGCGCGGCGCACCTCGGCGAGCGGCGGCGGCGCTCCTCCCGGAGGCGCGGCGAGCGCCCGCTGGAGCTCGGGGTAGCGGACCGTCGCGGCGCCGCCGGGGCGCAGCGCGAACGTGACCGCCGTGATGACGTACCGCCCGCGCCACGCGCGCTTGAACCGGCTGTCGCGGTACCCGAAGCCGCAGTCCGCCCCGGCGAGGGTGACGGCCGCCCCGGTCGCGCGGTCGATCGCCCGGACCTCGGCGATCGTCTCCGCGACCTCCTGGCCGTACGCGCCCACGTTCTGGATCGGCGTCGCGCCGACGTCGCCCGGAATGCCCGACAGGCACTCGACCCCGGCCCAGCCCTCGGCGACCGCCCGCGCCACGAGGTCGTCCCAGCCCGCGCCGGCGCCCGCGCGCACGAGGACGCGCGGGCCCCGCCCGCCGTCGCCCGCGGCGTCCCCCCCGCCCGCGAGCTCGACCCCGCGGACGCGCACGCGCAAGACCAGCGCGTCGACCCCGCGGTCGGCGACGAGCAGGTTCGAGCCGCCGCCCAGCACGAACAGCGGCACCCCGCGGGCCTCGGCGAAGCGGAGCGCCTCGAGCACCGCGGCCTCGTCGGCCGCCTCGGCGAAGAAGCGCGCCGGGCCGCCCACGCCGAGCGTCGTGAGCGGGGCCAGCGGGACCGACGCGCGGACGTCGAGGCTCAGGGCTTCTTCTCCGCGCCCTGCGGCCGCGCCGCGCCGCGCCCCGCCGCCTTCGGCGCGCCGCCTTCCGGCGCCGGCCGCGCCACCCGGATGCCCGCCATGAAGCCGCTGTCGACCGCCTGCACCCGCGCGACGAACGCCTTGTACTCGTCGGCCGACACCGTGCCCGTCGGCAGGCTCAGCGCGAAATCCTCCTCGATCGCCGCGCCGTAGCTGCCCTTGCGCGACGCCTCGAGGCCCGCGTGCTCGACCCGCACGCCCTCGGGCGCGCGCTGGACCGCGTACCCCTCCGGCAGCTCGATCCGGCGGCGCACGTGGTACTGGAGCGCGGTCTCGATCGCGAGCGCGCTCTTGCGCGCCCCGCGCGAGGCGTACGTGGCGCCGAGCGTGCCCGCGAACGCGCGCGGGAACGCGAGGTGCACCGGCTCCAGCCCTGGCAGCGTCCACGCCGCGGCGTCCTTGCCCTCCGGCCGCGCGAAGCCGTGGATCGTCACGGCCGCGCGGAGCGCGACCTCCCACGAGCCCTCCGTCGACGAGACCACGACGTCCTCGACGTCGGCCCACGGCAGCCAGCCGAGCACGACGCTCCGGAGCATCTCGCGCCGCGCCGTGCCGACCACCGTCTCGAACGCCTCCGAGAGCGCCTGCGCCGACCGGCCGTGCAGCAAGATCGTGAACGATCCCGAGGCGTTGCCCTGCGCGTCGACCGCGAGCCGGAGGTCGACCTCGTCGCCGGTCTCGCCGCTCGTGCCGGCGACCGTGACGAGCTCGCCGCCCGGCAGCATGGCGGCGCGGCCGCGCAGCTCGGGGCTGATGCGCCCGGGCGGGAGCGGCGGGCCCTCGACGTCGGCGTCGATCCACACGTCGCCGCCCGGCAGGCGCGCGATGACGAGCGGGTGGCGGAAGCGCCCCGCGTGCGGCGGGAAGTCGGCCGACGAGCTGAACGGCTCGGTCTCGGCGATGGCGAGGTCGGCGCGCACGCCGAGCTCGCGCAGCGCGCGGTAGACGACCCACGACCGGCTGCCCTGGCCGAGCTCGATCATCGCGCGCGCCGTCGTGCGCTGCGGGCCGCCGGCCATGAGCGCCGCGAAATCCGAGAGCTCGGCGCCGCCGGCGACCTTCAGCGCCTTGCCGGCGGCCGCGACGACGCGCTCGAGCAGCGCGGGCGACGGGGCCCGCTCCGGGCCCGCCGCCTCCCGCGCCCAGCGGGTCATGTACGGGTCGCGGTCCGAGAGCGCGCGGAGGTTCTCGTCGATCGCCGCGGCCACGTGGCTCCAGGTCTGCGTCCCCAGGCTGACCCCCACGCCCATCTCCGTGCGCGGCACGCCGTCTTCCATGCGCCGCGGCGGCTGGTCCTTGATGCGCCAGACGCTGACCGTGGCGGCGCCCTCGACGCGCTCCTCCGCGGCGCCGAGCAGCGGGTGCGACCAGACCGCGAGCGGGAGCGACGACGGGCGGCGGACCTCGATCGTCGCCTCGCGGACGCTCGTCCGCTCGGGGAGCAGATCCCAGGTGTCGATGACGAGCTGGCCGCTGTCGCCCGGCAGGGCGTAGCCCTCGGTGACCTGCTCGATGTAGTCGCCCTGCTCGAGCTGCGAGAGGTCGCTGTGCTCCTGCGCGGCGTTCGACGCGGCGTCGGGCGCGAGGATGCGGCCGTCGCGCTTGTGGATGCGGCGGCGCAGGAGGCGCGGCATGCCGCGGCCCTCGATGAGCGGGCCGAAGGCGACCGCGCCCTGGGCGACGTCCGTGGTGCCGGAGACGCGGCGGAGGTCGTAGGTCACGTAGTGGACGAGCCCGTCGGGCGCGATCGTGAACCGCTCGACGTGGCGGAGCACCGCGACCGCGGCGCCGGGCAGGAACGCCTTGGCCTGGTCCTCCAGCACGAGCTTGCGCCCCTCGGCCTCGAGCGGCGGCGCCGGGTCCGGCGTGAGGCCGAGCGCGCGGGAGATGGGGCCGAGCGCGGCGGGGGCGTCGCGCGCGGTCGCGCGGTCGCGGGCGAGGCGGCCCCGCGCCGCGCGGACGTCGCCGCGGCCGGCGGCGAGGCCGAGCGCCTCCAGCATCACGCGCTCGCCCGGCGGCATGGCGTCGTACACGGCGAGCGCGCCGCGCAGGTCGCCGCGGGCGACCCGCTCGCGGAGCTCGACGCCGCGCAGGGCGTCCGGCGCGCGGCGGAGCCGGCGCAGCCGCTGGATCTCGGCGAGGACCGCGGCGCGGTCGCCGCTCGCGCCGAGGAGCGCGGCGAGGCACGCGTTGCCCGAGCGATCGAGCCCGCCGCCGCAGGCGGCCTTCACCGCGTCGACCCCGGCGCGGCCGTGGACGCGGTCGTCCACCGCGGCGAGCAGCGCCGAGCCCGGCGCGGCCGCGGCGAGCCTCGCGTACGCGGCCTCGGCGACGTCGGTGACGCCGGCGCGGCGGGCGACCATCGCGAGCTCGGCGAGGACCATCCGGTCGGCGTCGGGGACCGCGGGCGCGCTCGGTCCGGCCGGCCCTGGCGGGGCGACCTTGACCCCGAGCTCGCGGAGCGCGTCCATCGTGCCCTCGCCCTGGCCGCCGCGGCGCTCGGCGAGCTCCGCCCGGTAGAGGCGCGCCTCCCACGACGCGGGCCAGGCGGCGAGCGCGCGATCGACCGCGGCGCGGGTGCGCTCGACGACCTTGGTCTCGGGCAGATCGCCCACGCGGCGGACGGCCCGCGCGTAGAGCAGGTCGAGGCGCGGCGAGCGCGGCGCGGCGCGGGGCGACGACCCCGGCGCGGACGCCGGCGCGGGCGCGCCGCCCTGGTCGAGGCGGCCGTCGCCCTCCGGGTCGAGGAGGCGCTCGGCCGCGCGCGCGTCGCCGAGCGCGAGCAGCGCGGCGGCCGCGACCTCGACGGCGGCGGGGCCGAGCCGCTCGCCCGGGGCGCGCGGCGCCGGGACCACGCTGACCGCGGCGGGCCGCGCCGCGGTCGCGGACGCGGCGGCGCCGGGGCGCGGCGCGCGGGCGCGGAGCGGGAGGCCGTTCTCGCCGAAGGCGCTGAGCTCGATGGCGCCGCCGTCGCCCTTCTGCGCCACGCGCACGACGACGCGCAGCGTCCCCGGCTGGGCCTCCACGGTCGCGAAGCGCGTGACCTGCGCGCCGCCGGCCGCGTAGTCGCGCTGGAGGGCGGGCACGCCGCCCACCTCGAGCGCGGCGGCGGACGACGAGGCGAGCGCGAGGCTCACCCGCTGGGCGACCGGGTTGTGGAGGTCGACGACCACGGCGCGCGTGCCCTGGAGGGCGCTCACCGCGTCGACGTCGATGGCGCAGGCGTCGGCGCGGACCACGATGGGCGAGACGGCCCTCGCGAACGGCGCGATGCCGGGGTACGAGCGCGCGAGCGGCGCGCCCGGCGCGGAGCTCACCGGCGAGGGGCGGTCGAGGCTCTGGAGCGGGGCCGCGTCGAGCGGGCCGACGAGGGCGGCCTCGTTCGCGCAGCCGCGGCGCGCGCTCCACGTCGCGGCCGCGGCCTCGTCGCCGACGTGGAGGGCGATGCGGTGGAGGGCGCTCGCGAGCGCGCCGCGCAGGAACGGCATCTCCGGCGCGCCGCGGCCGGAGACGTCGGCGAACGCCCAGGCGCGCTGGAGGCGGCGGGCGACCTCGGGGAGCGCCTCGCGCGAGCGGAAGGCGATCGCCGAGGCGTCGGGGGCGGAGCCGCCCGCGGTGCCGGCGCCGAAGACGAGCGCGTCGAGCGACGCGATCGCGGTGGCGAGCGCGCCCTCGTCGCCCGGCGCGTCGACGGCGGCCTCGATGGCGGCGAGGTACGGCGCCGCCGCGGCGGAGCTCGCGATCTCCGCCTCGAGCGCGGCGCCGAACGCGGCGGGCAGGGGCGCCTCGACGACGGACGGGGCCGCGGCCCCCCGCGGCGCGCACGCGGCGGGCGCGGCGCCGGCGAGCGCGAGGGCGAGCCCGAGGGCGGCGCGGCGCGCGAGGGCGCGCCCTGCGCGGCGCGGGCTCCCGGGGCGCTGGCCGACGTTCCTGGGGCTCTGGGGCGGGGTTGTCACGATCGGCGTCTCCCGGCGCCGCGCGGGGCGCCTGTCCGCCGTTCCTTACGGGGCTGAGATTGCCGAAGCAAACGCGAACTTCGGGCGGCGGGGCGATCCGGCCGACCCGCGAGGCCGGATCCATGGCCTCCGGCTCAGCCGGAGCCGCCTCCCGGGAGCCTCGGCGGGGCGCCTCGTTCGGGCGCGCGGGGCGAAGTCGCGCCGGGCGACGCCGCGCCGCGCGCCGCCGCGGCGCTCGCCGCCAGGCGCTGCATGCAGAGCTTGAGGCCTGCGCGGAGGTTTCCCACGGTCGCGATGCCCGACAGGTCGAGCCCGAGGGAGACCATGGTCTGCGCCACGTTCGGCCGGATGCCCGTGATGACCCCCTCGGCGCCGAGGAGCCGGATGGCGCGGACGAGCTCGATGAGATAGCTCGCGGTCTTCGTGTCGACGACCTCGACGCCGGTGAGGTCGAGGATCGCGAAGCGGGCTTGCTTGTCCGCGATGGCGGCCAGGAGGTCGTCCATCACGTCGGCGGCCCTCTTGCTGTCGACGACGCCCACCATGGGGAGGGTCAGCACGCTGTCCCAGACCTCGATGATGGGCGTCGACAGGTCGCGGATCACCTGCTGCTGGCGCTCGATCAGCTCGAGCCGCGATTTCAGCTCGTCTTCCCTGAGCTTCGCCTCCGTGGCGTCGACCGTGAAGCTGACGGCGCCGTCGGGCTCCCCGCGGGCGTCGCGGATCGGGATGATGCACGTCTCCCAGGCCATCCCGAACGCCTCGACGCGGGTGCGGACGAGCTCGCCCCGGACCGCTCGTCGCATCGGCTCCATGTCCATGGGCGCGGGAGGTTCGTCGAACACGTTCATTCCGACGAACTGGCCCGGCGTCAGGCCGAGGGACTTCAGGTTCTTGCCCTCGTGGAAGGTGCAGAATCCGTCGCGATCCATCCGGGTCACGGCCGTGTCCACGTTGTCGAGGATGGCCCGGAGGATGACGTCGCACTCCCTCAGCCGCTCGACGGCCTTCTCTTGCTCCGTGACCTCCAGCCCGAAGCAGAGCAGCCGAATCGCCTCGCCGCCGTCGTCGAGCACGGGCGCGAGTCGCCACTCGCACACGACGGCGCGCCCGTCCTTGCGGGTGTGGGCGCAGCGGATCGGGGCGCCCGGCTGCGCGAGCGAGCGACGAAAGGCCTCGGCGTCCGGTCCGGTCAAGATCGTGTCCGTGAGGCGGCGGCCCACCGCCTCGTCAGCGGTAACTCCAAAGATGCGTTCCGCCTCGCCGTTCCACTCGGCGACGGCGAGATCGCCGAGGTCCCCCGCGCACTCGATCACCGCGAAAGACGTGCTGCGGACTGCCCTCATGGTGCTCGCGGGGAGCTCCGGGGAGCGGGGAGCGGTGGGTGTGCTCGTCATCGTTGGTCCTCAAGCTAACGTGGGCCGGCGGCCGGTGTCGAGGGCGACCGACGAGCGGCCCGCGAGGGACGAGAGGGGTGAGCCGCGCGTGTGAGGTGAGGTTCGATCGCGCCGCCGGGCCGCTGGGATCCGGCGTGCTGTTCACCGCCGCGCGGAGAGCTCCCTTACGCTCGCCGAGGGGCTGGGCGGGCTCAGCTTGGCGAGAGGACCCCCGGCGCGGTGGTGGGCTGCGAGGGAGCGGATTTTTCGGCGAAGGTTCTGCCGGGGATTCGTCACCGGCGTGTACCGCCGGAGGTAAAGGCTGCTACGGGCGCTTGGAGCCCTGCGGGAGCTTGGCGCCGTCGAGCTTGGCGCCGTCGAGCGTGGCGCCAGCGAGCTTCGCGTACCGCAGGTCCGCGTCGCGGAAGTCGGCGCCGCGGAGGTCGGCGCCGTCGAACTCGGCGCCGGTGAACTCGGCGCCGGCCAACTTCGCTTCGCGGAGGTCGGCGTTCGAGAAGACGACGCGGCCGCAGCGAGCGCCTTCGAGATCCGCCCCGCGGAGGTCGGCGCGGCGGAAGACGCAGTCGTAGAGATCGACCCCCTTGAGGCGCGCGTTCGAGAGCTTCGCCTCTTCGAACGGGATCACCATGAGGTCTGCCTTTCGCAGGTCGGCCCCCGTGAGATCGATGCCCGGGAGCTGCACGAACCCGCCGCTCAACGTGCGCCAGCGTGACCGCCAGCGGTTCCAACGCTCGATGCCGTCTTTGACCTCACCTCGCAGCATCGCGCGCGACTCTTCGAACGTAGGGAGCAGCATCTCGATGAGCTTCTTCTCGCTCAGCTTGATGACTTTGTCGCCCTTGGCGATGCGCGCGTCGATCTCGGTCTCCGCCTTCGACGGGACGTGCGTCACGTACGGAATACGCGCGCCGACGAAGTGCGTCGCGTCCTTCACCTTCTTCGCGACCGTGCCGCCGAGCTCGAGCAGCATGTCTTCGCGGAACTCGCGCGACGTGCGCACATCCATCGCCGACCTCTGGAATTTGCCCGCGTAGAGAACGCATATCCCGGCGAGGCGCTCCTCGAACATGCCCTGCGGCTTCTTCTCCGCCAGCGGGGTGAAGCCGAGATCGAAGGGAGTGACACGCTTCTTCGTGCCTTCGAACGCGCGGATGGCGAGGTTGCCGTGCCCGTCGATGTACGCGATCTCGGTCCCGTCCTCGGAGGCGGTGAGCGGGAGGATCTCGAAGCCGTGGAACTCGATGTCTTCCGGAGCCTCGGGCTCGTCGAGCCATTGGCCCTTCTCGGCGTCGGCCGTCCTCGTACGGCCCGCGGAGTCGACGACGACCGCGCGGGCATCGTCGAGGAACGCGACCTGCCCGAGGCGCTTGTCTGGATGTGAGAGGGTAGCTGTCACCTCACCCGAACGCGGATCGATGAAGACGAGCGCGCTGTTCGACGAATGATTGCTGATGTCACGATCGATGCTGACGGCGATCCATCCGACGCGCGAGACGGCGACGCCGCCGCAGTGCTCGGGCGCGCCGCTCTCCAGCTCGATCGTATGGACGGGTGTCTCCGGATCGTCGAGCCGCCAGATTCGGACCGCGTCGGACACCGAAACGGCCCAGGTGTCGTCGGACCCGAACGTGCAGGCCGACACCTCGGCGTCGTGCGAGAGCGTCGCGGTGCGGACGCCGCGCGCACGGTCCCAGAGCTCGACGTTCGACGCGATGGGGAGCATCACCGTCTTTCCGTCGCGCGAGACCGCCACCACGCCCTGGGGAGAGGTCGCGTCGTTCGCGAAGATCGCCTTGCCCTTGTCGGTGATCTCGCGCACCACGACGGCGTTTTGGGGCTCGACGATGAGCAGCTCTCCCTGCGGGAGGTTCGCGAGCGCCGCGGGGCCGCTCGCGCGCCGCTCGCTGACCGTGCCGTCGGTCCTTCGCCAAGACCAGATCCCCGACGAGCCGGCGACGACGACGCGTTCGCGGCTCAGCGCGATCGCGTGTGGCGCGTCGATCCCGAGCTCGCTCGAAGCCGGCTCGCCATCCGAGGTCCAGATGCCGATGCCAGACGCCGTCGAGCCTGCGGCGAGCCACTTCCCGTCGCGCGAGAGCGCCATCGCGGGGCCTTGGCCGTACGCGTGGTGGCGAGGCGTGCGGACGCGACGGATCTCCGCGCCGCTGCGCTTCCACCAGCGAAAGTAGCGATCGTTGCCTTGCGAGACCACCGTCTTGCCGTCGGCCAGGAACGCGAGCCAGCGACAACCGGCCGGCCCCCCGTCCTGCTCGCCCGAGCCGTAATCTTCCTGGAAGCGATGCGAGCCCAGGAGGCGGACGGGCTCGAGCGATGCGCCGTCCCAGAGGTGGACGTCGCCTTGTCCGTGGCCGCCGGCGAGCACGCTGCCCTCGGGTGAGAACGCGAGTACGAGGATCTTGGAGCTCTTTCGTCGGGCGAGCTCCTTCTTCGACTTGCGATCGAAGACGCGGACGATGCCCTTCTGTCCGCCGGTCGCGAACGTCGCTCCGTCGGGTGAGAAGGCGAACGCGAAGATCTCGCCTGCGGGCTCGCTCAGGTCGTGAAGTCGTTCGCCGGTACGCGCGTCGAAGACGTTGGCGACGGAGTCTCCGCCGTAGGTCGCGACGGCCGCACCGTCGGCGCTCACGGTCGCGAAGGCGAACTCCTTCGTCGCCTGCTCTCCGAGCTTCCACGAGAGCTCGCCGTCTTGACCGAGGCGCGCGATGGATCCACGCGCCCACAGGAGAAGGTCGCCGTCAGGCAACGCGAAGACGCCAGTGAAGCAACCGGTGACCGTCTGCTCGTCGAGGGCACGACCGTCGTCGACGGCGAAGCGATGCACCTTCGTGCGCTTCTCGCCGGTCACGAGCGCCACGAGCGTTTTGGAGTCCGGAGAAAAATCGAGACCAGTGAAGTTGCCGGGCGCGTTGAAGCGGGTGGCGCCGAAGACCTGTCGGATCATCGAACCGATCTTATTCGGATCCGTTGCCTTTCAGCGCTCCATCGGTCGTCATTTTCGGACGTGCGAGCCGGCGCGCGCACATGTGGTGACCATCGGGGCTCGACAGGCGCTGACGTCGCCGCCGAGCCCACCGGGATCGAGGACGAAGCGGCGCCGTTCCCGGCCGGGGCGCTGTGGGGCCGCCTGGTAAAGCTGAACTGCTCGCGTCGCGCTGCCGAAGGGCCATCGCCTCGCGAAGCGAAGGGCGCTGCGCATCGCCGACCTCGAGAACGAACGCTTCTTTTGGACGCGTCGCCTGGTCAGCCCGCCCCTGTACGACGCCGTCGTGTCCGCGTTCGGCGCTCGAGGGCGGTCGCTGGTGATCCACGAAGAGGACGACGTCGAACCGTTGCTCACGCTCGTCGCGAGCGGCGAGGGCCTCACCTTCTTCTCCGAGAGAGCGGCTCAGGGTGCTGGCGCGCGGCGCGCGCACGCGAGCCGGTTCGGGGCCCCGAGGCACGAGACCGTCGTGGCCGGCGCCGCGACGCGATGCGCCGAGCATGAACGCGCAGCATCGTCCCTGGTGACGCGGCGCCAATTTTCTGCTCGAATGAAGGCATACCACGTTCATGGCATCAGGTCCGCCGCGCCGCCGAGGACGTCGGGGCGGGCGCGCCTCGGTGACGTTCAGGCTCGTGGGTTGTACTTGTCTTGCGGAGGTAACCTATGAGGTTTGCGCGACACAGCAGCGGACGGTCTTTCCGCACGACGCCGAGCGCGGGTTCGACACGACCGGGCAGCAGGTCTTCTTCGAGACCACGCCGCCGAGCTCGAGCGTCTCGTTCGTCTCGGTCGCGGTGGGCGACGTGAACCACGACGGACGCCAGGACGTCGCCGCCGTCACGCACGAGCACACCGACGGGCCGATGCGGGTCTGGATCCTGCGTTTCGGCGTCGGCGTCACCGATTTCGACTGTAACGGGTGCCCTGACGTCGTGGGCGCCCAGCGCGACGGTCTGGTCGTCTTTCGCGGTCGCGGCTGCGCGACGGCGCCTTGAAGGCTCCACCATGATTCTCCCCAAGAAACGTGATCCACGGTTCATCACCATCCGCCGCGGAGGGCTCCTGGACGACGGCACCCATCACGCGCTGGCGATCTGGGCCGCGGATTGCGCGCAGCACGTCGTGAGGTTCTTCGATGAATACAGGCCAGACGACGACCGGCCGCGCAGGGCGATCGCGCTCGTGCGGGCGTGGACCCGGGGCGAGGCCACGATGAGAGAGTGTCACAACGCGGCGTTCGCCTCCAACGCCGCGGGCCGCGAGGCGCCCCCCGCCGCCAAACTGGCCGCCCTCTCGGCGGGTCAGGCCGTGGCGGTGGCGCATGTAGCCGCCCACGAGCTAGGGGCTGCGGCGTACGCCATCAGGGCCGCCAGGGAAGCCGCACCACCGGGCCAAGGGGACGCGGCCGCGCGAGCCGAACGCCAGTGGCAGTGGGAACAGCTGCCCGACGCGATACGAGCGCTCGTCCTCGACGACCAAAAACTGCGAAACGCGCTCTGTTGGAACGTGTTCGTCGACTGAGCCGACGGCGCTGCCTCTATCGTACCCCCGGTCCATCGTCCACGGCGAACCACGTCTGGACGACCGATCGCCCCATCGACGAGGTCGCGGCGGGGGTCCAGGGGCGCAGCGCACCCGGCCCTCGGACAGCGTCGCGACGCACGTCGTCGAGGACGTCGAAGGGACGCGCTCACTGAGCCTGCACGTAGAGCGAGAACGGGAAATTGCCTTGCCCGTCGACGAAGGTCGCGTCAGGGACGTCGATCACGAATTCGTGCATGCCGGCGCTCGCGGCCCCCCACGGGACGATCCGCGTGTCGATCGCGTCGCCAGGGCACCAATTGCTGAACGACTGCCACTCTTCGTCCGACCGCGGGGACCGCCCGTAGATGCCATTGCTCTGGGTATTGTACTTGCGAAACGGCTCGCACGACGTGCGTCCGGGCCTGTACTGCAAGGCGAGCTTGCCGTCGATGTACACGTGATGCTCGCGGCGAATATACTCCTCGCCGCCCTGGTTGGCGCCGTGATTCGACGTGATCAGCACGAGCTGCGCATTCTGTGTAGCTGCCGGCAGCTCGAAGCGGACGGTCTTGCGGGTCGTGCCGACCTTGTCGCTGGCGCCCATGGCGTAATTGTTGAATTCCTCGCCGATCGCCAGCGGCAGCAGGACGCTGAAGTCCTGGGCCTCCTGCGTGCTGTCGGTATATAACAGCAGCGATCCGAGCTGCGTGTCATTGCGACCAGCGCAGCCGGCGACCTCGTCGTTCGCGGCGTAAGGCACGCCGAAGATGCTCAACTCGAACCAAAAATCGTGCGCGGCCAGGAGGTCGGGGTCTTTCAAGATCGGTACGAGGTTGCTGGCCTCCCATTCGTAGGGGACCGTCGTCGGCTGCTTGTTCATGTCCATGAAGGGCGTGACGAACCGCGCGACCTCGATCCGGTCGACCTCGGCGGGAACGTAGGTCTGGGCACCCTTGGGGACCAGCGCCAGGTTGACCGAGCCGAGTCGATCGTAGTTGTCGCACCGCGCTCCCACGACCACGCGGACCTTCAGGGTGGTTTGGACCTTGGCGAGCAGCTCGTCGGTCAACCTGGTCGCAACCAGCGAGTTGTCGTGGCGGATCACGCCGTCCGGGATCGGTTCGTCGACCGTCGCGGCGTAGCCGTCGTAGAACACGATGTTCTCCAGCACCGGGAGCTCCTCGGGATCCCGGGGCGGCACGTCGCCGCCGCCGCCGCTGGCGTCACTGCCGCCGCTGGCGTCACTGCCGCCAGTGCCCGCGCTGGTCCCGGTCGCTGCGCTCGTGCTCCCGGTGCCCTCGGCGGCCCCGGTGCCTCCGCCAGTACCCACGTCGGAGGGCTGTTCCTTCGTGCACGCGGCGAGCAGGGCCAAGAGACAGAAGTATGGGATCGCGCGACGCTGGCTCATTCGCCAAACTTATCAGATCGCCGCTTCGACGTCGCCCTGGGCGGTCGGGTCGGTCGAACGGGAGCTCTTCGAGGGGCGCGGCGACGAGCACGACCAGGAGCGGCGCGGCGACGAGCACGACCAGCGCCGGGACGACGAGCGCCCGGCGTATTTTTCGCACGGTGCTGGTGACGCTCGTCGCAGCGGAATACAGAGGACCGATCTCCGGGTGGAGCCGGCAGGGAGCCCCATGACGGCCTTTAGATCGTCGTCTGGGTACGACCCGGAATCACCAGGCAGACGATCTCCGATCTCCAGGCATACGACGTCCTCCGTCGACCGGTTCACCAGATGATGCCCGTCGGGATCTCCCCCCGGGAACCCCATGCACATGCCGAGGTGGAGCGTTGTCTCTCCGGCATCGGTGATGAGCGTGGGATGACCTGAAAGGATGTAGATGTGCTCGTCCTGGACCGACGTGCTTTCATGCGCGCACTGCCGTGGAGATCCGAAGCAGCCACGCCCTACGTCGGCGCCAGCCGCTTGTCAGACTGTATCCTCGGGCTCGCTCTCATAGTCCAGAGGCTCCTCCTGAACATGACGTAGCCATTGAGCGAGCTGGGGCGCGTAGTGCGTGTAGCCGAGATCGCCGCATACTACACCCGTTGCCGCCATCGGCAACGTCTCCTCCAGCCACGTTTGGAGCGCCGCCACGGAAGGCATCCGCGGTGAGCGTGCGTGCTTGGTGTAACCCTCGACGTCGCCGTACAACGAGAAATAGACATCGTGGACGGCATACTCGACGGTCCCGTCACTTCTCGCATGCCGCATCACACGGGGCTGGTAGTACTGGCCGGAAGCCTCGATGCGCAGCTCGGCAGCACGGCTCCGCGCCACGGACGCGGCGGCATGGTGTGCTGCCGACGCTCGCACTTCGGCCAGTCGTTCACACCATGCGGCGCCCCGCTCGAGCGTACCTCGTGACGACTCGCGCCAAAGACTCAGCGCCTCCTCGAGCAGCTTCGCGGCAGATTCAAGACCGCCGGCGCTCGCCTCGATCTCGGCACAGCGCGCGAGCCGTGCTGCAAGCTCATCCGGTGAAACGTGATTCTTTCGCAGCAGGTCGATCAGACGACCGTAGAGCGTGGACGCCTCTACCCACCGCTCTCGGTCGCAGAGGTAGTCGGCGATCGACTCGAAGGCGTGCACGCGCTCCGCTCCTTCGGTCTCCGCCTCCGCGCAACGGATGGCCTGTCGAACGAGCTCGTCAGCACGTGTCGGGTCGCCTCGGTGGTTCCATCGTGCATCATCCAGCAGAGCCTTCCACGCCATGGTTTCACCAAATCACCGGCACCAGTCCAACGTGCCCGTAAGAACGCGGCGCGCGCTAGGCTCGTCGCGCATTGGACACCCATGCCTCCAGCTGCGTCCGCTTTCGTGGAGCCATGCTTAGAGCGGGGTTCGCGAGCGCTTCGCGAACCAGGGGCCCCACCGCTGCTGCAACATCGTATATCCACGTGCTTCCGCCGCCGTCGGCATCACGAAGTGCCGCCGAAACAACCTCGGTGGCGAGCCGCAGGCGCTCGATCCCGCCCGAGCGGAACAGCTCACACAGACGCGACGGAGCGATGGGAATATCAGCGAGGACGTTCGCGGCGACGTGCCAACGAATGCGCCCAGCGCTGGCTGCCTCGAGAAGAGCGGCCTCCGCGCTCGGCGACCTGAAGCGCGCGAGCCCGTAGGCGGCACCTTCGCGAGACGCCTGCTTCGGGGCGTCGCGGAGGAGCATGCAGAGGTCCGAGAGGGCATGTTCGCCAAGAATCTTCGCAAGCGCGGGACCAGCGTAGCTCTCGGCGAGCATCCCGGGGGCGCTCAACAGAATCTCGCGAACCAAGGCGTAGCCAACCTCGTGGCCGATGCAGCCGAGGAGATGCGCAACCAACCAGGGTGGGGCCTCTCCGGCGCGATAGGCGTCCACGAGAGCGCCGGCAGCGTCGGCGTCGGGCGCACGCCGCCCAAGCTCTGCCGCGACGTGCTTGAACCTCGCATGATCCGCGAGCGCGGCGGCGACGAGCTTGGTGGACGTGTCTGACATCATGGATTCACCCTCGTCTGCTTGCTCCTGCGCCATGCCTGTACAACGAATTCCGAGTCGAGCCGCGAGCGGGTATGGCCCGCCCGCCGGATCAGGTTCGATGTCCGGCGGCTCTTTCACGCCGCCGAATCTTGAAGCGCTTGCTCGTAGATCCCTCGCAGGTGCGGAGATGGCCATTTGTGGTTGTATTCGTCCAAATACATGAGCAGCTCCCTCTCTGCGCCGTCGTGCCAGCGGCAAAGGAGGTCCGGGATCTCGTGTATGGCTTCCCAGAGGTCATTGATCTGTCGCCGGGAGACCTCCTCGTGAAGCGTCCAGTTGCGCGTCGTGTACGATGCCACGTGGAGAACGCGTAGGGCTGCGCGCAGGGTTGGCTCCGGTGCCATCCTTCTAATCATGCGCCCGCCTGCATCCTCTCGAGAGGATCCGTCGTGCTCGCTCCGGATTGAAGCGGCCGCTTGGATGAACTGCTGGTCCCATTGGATGCCTTCTGTGACCGATGCCAACTCGTCGAGATGGCAACCGGAATGTGAGGCTGATCGCCACCCGGCGCGCCCCGAGCCAGCCGTCGATGTCGTGGAGGTTGTGCGCCATACGGCTCTCCGCTTTATCTTAGCCTCAAAACGGCAGATGGCGGATGGCTCGCGCGGATGGCCGACCGCGATGGAGATCGCCTTCGCGCGCCGGCCGCTCGGCGCCGGCAAGGGGCGCGCGCTCCGTCCACGCTCCACGCTCCACGCTCGCGCGAGATCCCCGTCGGCCAGGGACCTCCAGAAATTGGGCGGCGCCGCGAAAATTCTGCTAGGGGGGGCTCATGATCATCGCGCTCACCGGACAGAAGGGTGGGATCGGCAAGAGCACCACGGCCGTGAGCCTCGCCGTGGCCGCGCTGGCGAAGGGCCGGCGCGTGCTCCTCGTCGACGCCGATCCCCAGGGGACCGTCCGTACGTGGGGCGACGTGGCCGCCGAGGCGGGGCACGAGACCCCGACCGTCATGGCCATGGGCGCCTCGATGCACAAGCCGGGGCAGCTGCCGGACGTCGCCGCCGCGTACGACCTCACGGTCATCGATTGCCCCCCGCGTCACGGCGAGATCGCGCGGTCGGCCCTGATGGTCGCCGACGTCGCCGTCTATCCTTGCGGCCCCACGGCCGCGGACGCCTGGGCCCTCACCGCCGCGATCGAGGTGTTCCGCGAGGCCGCGGCGCTGCGGAGCGCGCTCAAGGGCTGCATCCTCATCACGCGCAAGCAGGGCCGCACGGCCCTCGGCAAATCGGCGCGCGCGGTGCTCGAGACGTCGGGCCTGCCGGTGCTCGCCACGGAGCTCGGCTATCGCATCGCCTACCAGGAGTCCCTCGCCTGCGGGCAAGGGGTGACGGGCTACGCGCCGCGGGACGCCGCGGCCAAAGAGATCACCCACCTTCTCGAAGAACTGGAGAAGCTTCATCATGGCGAAAAAGCAAGTCGCGGTCTCGCTAAGAAAGCCGCCGTCGCCTGAAAAGGTCGACGCGTTCGTCGCGGGCGGCGAGGGCGGCGCGCCGGCCCACGACGCGGTGAAGTCGAGGCCCGCCGCCGACAGGCGAGCGCACGACGACAAGACGGCCGAGGCGAAGCAGGAGCGAGCGCCGGAAGCGCGAGCGCCCGAAGCGCGGGCGCCCGAGGCGCCGCCGAGCGCCGAGCCGCCGCCGTCCGTCGCGCCGCCGCCGCCGCCGCCGCAGGCCAGCGCGGCCGCCGAGCCCCAGGCGCTCGCCACAACCGCGGAGCCGCCGGCCGTCCCGCCGATGCTCGTCGGCAACGACGGCCGCTCGCGGCGCGCGGTCACGGTCTACCTCCCCGACCCGCTCGCGGACCGGCTGCTGCTCCACTGCATCGAGCACGACCGCGACGTGAGCAACCTGGTCGGCGAGGCGGTCGAGGTGCACCTCGACAGGCGCCTCGGGCCGGCGCCGGTCTCCGCGGCCCCCGCCGGCGGCGGCGCGGCCGCCGCGCACGATGCCGCGCCGCCGGGCCCGAGCTACCGCGCCGAGCCGTTCCGCGCCGAGCCGTTCCGCGCCGAGCCGTTCCGCGCCGCGGACACCCGCCCGAAGGGGCGCGTCGGCCGGATGGTCCAGGTCGGGCGGGTGCTGATGACCCTGTGGCGACAGCGGCCCAGGGCGAGCTGACGCGAGCGCCCGGACGCGCGGCGCGACTCCCCCTCTCGAACCCGAACGAACCCCGGCGCCGACCCTGAACGAACCCCGGCGCGGACCGCCGCTCCGGGGTGGCCGGACAGCCGTTGACGGCGCGCGGGGTTAAATAAACAAGGATTTTCCTGTCTAGCCCCTATCTCGACGCGGCGGTGAGCCTCTCCGGTCCAAACAGGCCATCCGCCGTTCTGCCGAGTTTCAGCGCGCAGCCCGCGTCCAGCATCCAGACGGCATGACGCGCGTCGCCGCGGGCGCGGTCACACAGGCCGCTCCGCGGGGGCGCCCGCGCGGCCGCGGACAGGCGCTCTGTCGCGCTCGCGCCGGTCGCTCGCGGCCAGACGCGGTGAGCGCAATCACCGCGCTGTCGTGAGCGCGGGCCGCGCCCGCCGGGCCGACGCCGCGCCTTCCGGGGGGGACGTTGACATTCATGGGGTGACCGGGCAGGCTCTGAGTCGCCGCGACGCCGCGCGAGAAGCGCACTGCTCCCGCCGCCGAGCGCGCCGTGGCTCCAGCGTCACGGGGCCGTTCGCCGCGGCGGCGACTGACCACCAGGACGAGCGATGACCCAGCATGTTCGGGACGAGGGGACGACCGCGCGTGGGCTCAACCAGAAGGAGGCGCACGTGGCGAAGGAGGCGCAGGTCTCGTCCGACGCCGGTCGCTCCGTCCACGCGATGTTCCTGGAGGCGCCCATCGCCATCGCGGTGTTCCGTGGCCCCGACTGGGTGATCGATTTCACGAACCGGCTCGCGCAGCGGCTCTTCCGCGACCGCACCACCGTGGGCAGGCGCCTCTTCCAGTGCGCCCCGGAGCTCGCCGGCTCCCAGCTGGCCGAGCTGCTCGAGCGGGCCTACGGCTCGGGCCAGCCCGCCGCCGCGTGCGAGCTCCTGATCCTGCTCGACCGCGGCGCCGGTGACGGGGCGCTGGCCGAGGGCTATTTCAACGTGACGCTGCAGCCCATCCCGGCCGGCGCCGGCGGGGCGCACAGCGTGGTGCTCTTCGCGGTCGAGGTCACCGACCAGGTGCTCGCGCGGCGCCGCATCGAGCAGCTCGCCGAGCAGCTCGAGCACGAGCGCCACAAGCTGGAGCAGATCATCCAGCAGATGCCCCACGCGGTGTACATCGCGGAGGCCCCCTCGGGGCACCTCGTGATGGGCAACGCCCAGGGCGCCGCGCAGCTGGGCCGCCCCTTCGTCGCGTCGGAGGACGTCGAGGCGTACAGCGCGGCCTACCGCGGCTTCCACGGGGACGGCCGCCCCTACGCGCCGCACGAGTGGCCGCTCGCGCGCGCGGTCCTGAGCGGCGAGCTCGTCCGGGCCGAGCCGGTGGAGATGCTGCGCACCGACGGCACCCGCGCCATCATCGAGTACAGCGCCGCGCCCATCCGCGACGCCTCGGGGCAGATCGTGGCCGGCGTCGTGGTGGGCGTCGACGCGACGGAGCGGATCCGCGCCCTGCGCGAGGAGCGGCGCCGCAGCGAGCAGCTCAAGGGGCTCGCCGAGGCGTCGCTCGCCGTCAACTCGGCGACGTCGCTCGACCGGATGCTCGCGGAGATCACCGAGCGGGCGCGCGCGCTCATCGGGGCGCACCAGTCGGTCATCAGCATGACCGACGACCAGAACTGGGCGCACGCCATCAACGCCGTCAGCCTGTCGGACAAGTACGCCGCGTACCGCGGCTACGACGCGAAGAGCGACGGGAGCGGGATTTACACGCTGGTCTGCGAGACCAACAAGCCGCTCCGCATGACGCAGGCCGAGCTCGAGGCGCACCCGGCGTGGCGGGGCTTCGGCGGCGAGGCGGCGCGCCACCCGCCGATGCGCGGCTGGCTCGCGGCGCCGCTCATCGGGCGCGACGGCAGGAACCTCGGGCTCATCCAGCTCTCGGACAAGGAGGAGGGGGAGTTCACCGGCGACGACGAGTCGATCCTGGTGCAGCTCGCGCAGCTCGCCAGCGTGGCCATCGAGAACGCGCGGCTGCGCGAGGAGGCGCTCGCCGCCGAGAAGCGCTTCCGCTCCATGGTCGAGGCGACCGCGGTCGTCGTCTGGCGGACCGATCCGCGCGGCCACGTGGTGGAGGACTCCCCGTCCTGGCGCGGCTTCACCGGGCAGCGCCACGAGGAGTGGGTGGGCTACGGCTGGCTCGACGCCGTCCACCCCGACGACCGCGAGCGGGCGAGCGACGCGTGGCGAGGGGCCGTCGCGTCGAGGGCGCGGTACGAGGTGGAGTACCGGCTGCGCCGGCGCGACGGCTCGTGGGCCCACACCGTCGCGCGCGGCGTCCCGCTCATCGCGGACGACGGCTCGATCGACGAGTGGGTCGGCTGCAACGTCGACGTGAGCGACATCCGGCGCGCCGAGGAGGCGTTCCGGGTCCAGCACCGGCTCGTGCGCACCATCGCCGAGAACGCGACGCTCGGCCTGTTCATGATGGATGCGCACCAGCGCTGCACCTTCATGAACCCGGCGGCCGAGAAGATCACCGGCTTCACGTTCGACGAGATCCGGGCGCTCGATCGCCCCCTGCACGAGATCGTGCACCACACGCGGCCGGACGGCAGCCGCTATCCCATGGAGGAGTGCCCGATCGACCGGGCGCTGCCGCGCAAGAGCCAGGAGCAGGGAGAGGACGTCTTCGTCCGCAAGGACGGCTCCTTCTACCACGTGGCCTTCACCGCGAGCCCGATCCTCGACGGCGACGTCCCCGTGGGCACGGTCATCGAGATCCGCGACATCACCGAGCAGAAGCGCGCCGAGGCGGAGCGCGAGCGCCTCATCGCCGCGCTGGAGCGGAGCAACAAGGAGCTCGACCAGTTCGCGTACGTGGCCAGCCACGACCTGAAGGCGCCCCTCCGTGGCATCGCGAACCTGACGCAGTGGATCGAGGAGGACCTCTCGGGGACGCTCCAGGGCGAGTCGCGCGAGCACATGAGCCTGCTGCGCGGCCGCGTCCGCCGGATGGAGGCGCTCATCGACGGGATCCTCGACTACAGCCGCGCCGGTCGGGTGCGGCACGCGGCGGAGCCGGTCGACGTGGGCCAGATCCTCGCGGACGTCGTCGAGCTGATCGCGCCGCCGCCCGAGGCGAGCGTCGAGGTCGCGCCGGGGCTGCCGGTGCTGCGGACCGAGCGGATCCCGCTGCAGCAGGTGTTCATGAACCTCGTCAGCAACGCGCTCAAGCACGCGCGGCGCGCCGACGCGCGCGTGCGGATCGGGCACCGCGACGCCGGCCTGCTCCACGAGTTCTTCGTCGAGGACAACGGGCCAGGCATCGCCCCGGAGTTTCACGAGCGCGTCTGGGGCCTCTTCCAGACGCTCGAGGCGCGCGACAAGGTCGAGGGCACGGGAATCGGGCTGTCCGTGGTGAAGAAGATCGTCGAGAGCCGCGGCGGACGCATCTGGATCGAATCGTCCCCAGGACAGGGCGCGATCTTCCGCTTCACCTGGCAGAAGCGCGATCCGAGCGATCCCTGAAACGTGGCGCTCGCGCCGCGGAGAGCGAAAGTGGCAGGCTCAGCAGCTGTGCGAGAGCTCGTCATTGGAGTTGAACCCGACGGACCGGTGGTCCAAGCTCGAACGATGAGACGCCTCGAGAGAGCCTGCGCGGGTAGGGGCAGGTCGGAGTGCGTCCAGGCTCACCGGCGGCCGCGAGACCTCCGCGGCGGTCGCCGTGCTGCACTGGGAATTGCCGCGGCGGCGATCGCGCGGAGGTTGACGTTCACGTCCTCCTCGCCAAGGAGATCCAGGAGACCATGAGCGTCGAAGAAAAACTCCTCAACATCCTCCTCGTCGAGGACGACGAGGTCGATGTGATGAACGTCCGACGGGCGTTCAAGCGCAACAACATCTCGAACCCCCTCTGGGTCGCCGGCAACGGCGTGGAAGCGCTGGAGATGCTGCGCAGCGGCGCCATCCCCGTGGAGCGCCGGCTGATCCTGCTCGACCTGAACATGCCGAAGATGAACGGCATCGAGTTCCTTCGCGAGCTGCGGGCCGATCCGGATCTCGTGGCCACGTCGGTTGTCGTGCTGACCACGTCGAACGACGATCGCGACAAGGTGGGGGCCTTCAACCTCAACGTGGCCGGTTATCTCCTCAAGCCCGTCACATTCCTCAGCTTCGTTGAGCTCATGGCAGCGCTCAACAAGTACTGGAGACTCGTCGAGCTACCTTAGCGAAACTCGCCGGCTTTCTGCCCCTCTCGCGAGGGGCGGTGAGGCGGCGATACGCGCGGCGCCCCGCGTTATCGCGCGTATCGCGATAACGCGGCGCTGGCTACTTGCTCCGCTTGACCACGCCGAGCGCCTTCTGCGCCGCCTTGATGGCCGCCTGCGCCTCCTTGCCCTCCGCCCCCGCGAGCGCCGCCGCGATCGCGGTCGCGACCTCGCGCCGGCTGTGCGGGTGCACGTCGGCGAGCTTCAGGTAGAGCTGCGCCTTCTCGGCGAAATCGGCGTCGCCGCGCCGCGCCTCGATCCGCTCGAGCAGGCAACCCGCCACCGCGGTGTCGTCCATCTTCTTCAGCGCGTCGAGCGCCGCCGCCCGCTTCGCGAGCTCCGGCCGCGCCTCGATGAGGTCCACGAGCGGCGCGAGCGCGACGGGGCCGAACGCGCGGATCGCGTCCGCCACGATGCCGGGCTTGTACCCCTCGGCGTACGCCGACAGCAGCTCGCTCAGCCCGCGGACGTCGCCCAGGTAGCCGAGCGCGTACGCGGCGATCTTCGCCTCCCGCTCGTCCTCGCCGCGGCTCGCCAGCATCCGCGCGAAGGTCTCGACCATCTCGACGTCGCCGAGCTGGGCGAGCGCGTACGCGGCCTCCTCGCGCACGCCGCGCGCGGCGTCCGCGTAGAAGGCGCGGCGGAGCGCGGGGAGCGCGGCGAGGTCGCCCAGCTCGGCGAGCGCCTTGAGCGCCTCGAGCCGCTCCTCCTTGGTCGGCGCCGCGCCGAGCGCCTTCGCGAGCTCCTGCACCCGCTCCATCCGGGCGGCGCGGCGCGCGCGCACCGCGGCCCCGCCCGGCCCGGCCGCGTCGGCGACGTCGAGCGCGTCGCGGGCGAGCGCCCGCAGGCCGGCGTCCTTGGCGTGCTCCGCGACCCGGCCGAGCATCGCCGCGGCCTCGGCGCGGGCCGGGCCGCCGTGCTGCACGACCGCCTGCAGCACCCGCACCGCGGTCAGCTTGGCCACGCGGCCGGCCTTCACCGTGAGCGCCTTCTCCGCGGCCGCGAGCGCCTCGGCCCCGAGCGGCGCGAACGTCCGCGCGATGGTCGGCGTCGCGGTGCCGTCCGCCCAGATCGGGAAGATGCTCCGGACGAGCTCGCCCGGCGGCAGCGACGCGTAGTAGCGCGCGTGGTGGACCGCGGCGACGTAGCGGCTCATGGCGCCGGCGGCCCGGCGCCGCGCGACCTCGTCCGGGGGTAGCGTCTCGTCGGGCCGCGCCACGGCGACGCTCTCGTAGGTCGGCACGCGCTCGATCGCCCCGCCGGCGCGATCGATGTGCGTCGCGCCGGCGAGGCGCACGAGCGCCATCTCGAGCACCTGGTAGAGCTTGATGAAGTCGTCGAGCCGGTCCGCTGGATCGGGCCGCTGCGGCAGGGCCTGGAGCAGCGCGGCCTGCTTCTCGAGGCGGAGATCGCGGAGCCGCTCGGCGAGCGGGTCGATCGCGCGGGCGCTGAGCCCGGTCAGCCCGGTGGCGAGCGCCTCGGCGAGCTCCTCGCGCACCTCGCCGAGCGCGATGGCCGCGGGCGAGGCGCCCGCCTCGCGGGCGGCGGCGTTCCACGCGGAGCCCTCGAGCGGCCCGCTCCGCGCGGCGGCCCCCTGCTCGACGACCGGGAGCAGCGAGAGGCCGAGCGGGCCCTCGACGATGGCGGCGAGCGGCCACAGGTTGGGCAGCGCGGCGTCGATCCCGACGTCGCCGAGCAGCGCGCGCAGCCGGGCGTCGCGGAGCGAGCCGGCGAGCCGCTCCTCGAGCGCCGGGTCGTCGGGCAGGTGGAGGGCCTCGCCCTTGTCGTCGACCGCCGAGAGCCGCGCGCCGCGCGCGAAGAGCGTGTCGATGCGCACGGCCACGGGCACGAGGTCGGGCGCGAAGACGTCCTTGCGGTGCTCCTGGAGCGCCGCGAGCGCGGCGCCGACGTCGGGCAGCGCCCGCGCGAGCACGGCGTCGAGGGCGCCGGCGTCGAGCGGGCGCTTGTCGCCGAGGTCGGTGAAATCGAGCCGGAGCGGCGGGTAGCCGGGGTAGGTCGTCGCCCGCGCCCCGGCGAGCACCTCGCCGGCGAAGCTCCGCTTCGGGTCGCCCCGCTTCGCCATGAACGCCGGGACGATCTGCTTTTCGCTGAAGTGCCGGCCGGACTCGAGGTCGAAGAAGCGGCTCTCCCGGATGACGAAATCGTCGCTCGTGGTCCGCGTCGAGAAGGCGTACTCGACGAGCGTGAGCCCGTCCGCGGGCTTGCGGTCGGACGCCTTCCACGTCTTGCCGACGAGCTCCTCGACGTGGCGGTCGTCGAGCGGCTCGCCCGCGAGGTGCTTCTCGAGCTTGCGGGCGGTGAGCAGGAGGTCGGCGATCAGGTTCGCGTAGGCGACCGCCGGGAGCGCGCCGCGGCGAGCGCCCGCCTGAGGACCGCCCGCGGCCTGCGGACCCCGCGCGGCTTTATCAACGACGCGCGCGCCCGCGGCCTGCCCCCGCAGCAGCGCGGCGAGGTCGAGCGTCCGGGCCGAGAGCCGCCGGAGGCGGTTTTCCCGGAGCCCCTCGGCGAGCTTCTCCATCTGCTCGATGCGGTCGGCCCCGATCGTCGCGACGCCGGCCACGCCGAGCTCGCGCACGAGCGTGCTGACCTGCTCGACGCCCGATTTCATCAGCGCCTCTGGCTTCGCGGCGCCCTTCTTCACGCTCTTCCGCGCGGTCTCCCCGCCCGGCGCGCCGGGCGGCGCCGCGTCGCTCACGGCGAACGACTCGGGCGCGCGCGCCCAGGCGACGAGCAGCGCCGCCGCGTGCTTGCAGAACGCGGTGTTGAAGGTGCGCGCCGGGCAGGTGCAGCGCCCCTTGAACCCGGGCGCCGGCGCGTCGCTGTAGACGAGCGTCACCTTGTAGGGCGACGCCCCCGAGCCCCGGGCCTCGCAGAACAGCTTGTTCTCGTAGCGCGCGAGGTTCAGGAGCTGCCCGCCGTCGTACAGCAGCGTGCCCTTCTTGAGCTCCCCCGCGTCCTGGATGAACGCCCGGAGCTCGGCGGCCCCGATGCGCTGCACCTCGCCCGGCGGCGCGCTCACCGCGCCTCCGCGGGCGAGCGCGCCGCGCCCGGCGCCGGGGGAAGTCCATCGTTCGGGAGCGGGGGAGCGGCGGCCGACATCGGCCTCTGAGCCTATCATGGGCCGCGGCGCCGGGGCTCCTGGCCCAGGCGCCCGGCCGGGGCCGCGGATCCCGGGCTCAGGCCATCACGCCCTCGGGTCAGAGCGCGGCGCTGGCGGCCTGCGCCTCGCCGAGGTGCGGGTAATCGACGAAGCCGCGCGGGCCGTCGGAGTAGAAGGTCGCGACGTCGGGCGCGTTGAGCGGCGCCCCGCGCCGCAGGCGCTCGGGCAGATCGGGGTTGGCCAGGAACGGCGCGCCGAAGGAGACGAGGTCCGCCGCGCCGCTCCGCAGCGCCCGCTCCGCGGTCTCCCGCGTGTAGCCGCCGTTCGCCATGAACGCGCCGCGGAACCGGTCGCGCAGGAGGGGCGACACCCGCTCCGGGGCGTCCGGCGGCTCCGCGGAGATCGGCTCGACGACGTGCAGATAGCCGATCTTGCGCGCGGAGAGCTCGGCGGCGACGTGGCCGAAGAGCGCCTTCGGATCGGAGTCGCTCATGTCGTTGAAATCGGCCCGCGGCGAGACCCGCACGCCGACCCGGTCGGCGCCGAACACGGCGGTCACGGCGTCGGTGATCTCGAGCAGGAACCGCGCCCGGTTCTGGACCGAGCCGCCGTACCGGTCCGTCCTCCGGTTCACGCCGTCGCGGAGGAACTGGTCGATGATGTACCCGTTCGCCGCGTGGAGCTCGACTCCATCGAAGCCGGCGGCCTTGGCCTGCCGCGCCCCGTGCTCGAACTGCGCGACGACGCCCGGGATCTCGTCGATCTCGAGGGCGCGCGGGGTGCTGTACGGCTGCGGGCCCTCGGGCGTGTGCGCGTGGCCCTTGCGGATGGCGACGGCCGAGGACGAGACGGGCGCCTGCCGGTTCGGCTGGAACGAGACGTGCGACGCCCGCCCGACGTGCCAGAGCTGCGCGAAGATGCGCCCGCCCGCCCGGTGGACCGCGTCGGTCACGAGCCGCCACCCCTCGACCTGCGCGTCGGTGTGGATGCCCGGCGTGCGCAGGTAACCGATGCCCTGCGGGCTGACCTGCGTGGCCTCGGTGATGATGAGGCCGGCCGAGGCGCGCTGCTCGTAATACCGCGCATGCAGCTCCGTCGGCACGTGACCCTCCGCGCGGCAGCGCGTCATCGGCGCCATGACGAGGCGGTTCGGCAGCGACAGGGGACCGAGCGCGAGCGGGCTGAACAGCAGGTCAGAGGCGGTGGTCACGATCGATTCTCCTTGCAAAAGAGACGTAGCTTCCGAAAGGGAAGTAGCATCCGTCGGACGAGCATCATGCGTCGTAGCTACCTCGTGTCAAGGCACTTCCTTTTTGGTAGTGACGAGGTCATGCTGCGCACGGGGACGAAGAATGAAGCACTCTTGCCAGCACCTCTGCGACAGGTTCCAGACGGCGATGAGCGTGCTCGCCAAGCCGTGGAACGGCCTGATCATCGCGACGCTTGAGGAGGGGGCGCTGCGCTTCGGCGAGATCGGCGAGCGGCTCGACGCGATCAGCGATCGGATGCTCTCCAGCCGGCTGAAGGAGCTCGAGGCGCTCGGCCTCGTGGAGCGGCGGGTGCTGCCCGGCCCCCCCGTCCGCGTCGAGTACGAGCTGACCGCCGCCGGGCGGGGGTTCGGCGAGGTGGCGCAGGCGATCTCGCGGTGGGGGGAGCTGCTCGCGGAGAGCGCGACGCGCGCCGGCGGGGCGAAGGGCGGCCCGCGCGCGGCCCGGCCCGGCCCGCGCGCGGCCAGGCCGCCCGGCCCGGCGGCGAAGCGCGCTCGGCCGCGCGCCGCTCAGCCACGCAAGGGCCCGTGACGGATGCCACGAGGGGTCCGCCAGATCCCGAATGTCACTCAGGGATAGCCTGATGCCGAGCCCTCGTGTGGCGAGGTAGCGAGATGAATGCCTCTACCGAGCTCGTGGAAGGCCTTGCCGCTCGGGGGAAATGATGATGTGATTCGAGGGCTTCGCACGATCGGAAGCCGCCGATGATGCGAGGCGTCAACGCGATGGCGTCCTCCGGGCGCCGCGGTGGATCGTCGTATGGCCCCGAAGCACCAGCGCCGACCCGCGGGGATGAGGCTCGCGCACCAGTTCTGGCTGTCGCTCG
Source organism: Sorangium sp. So ce834 (assembly GCF_051521425.1). Taxonomy (NCBI): domain Bacteria; kingdom Pseudomonadati; phylum Myxococcota; order Polyangiales; family Polyangiaceae; genus Sorangium; species Sorangium sp. So ce834. Next base: position 11,861,066 of record NZ_CP150351.1, on the reverse strand, counting down.
TTGTCCCGATCGCGATGGCGATCGCGGTGTATGGGCTGTTTTCCTCGGCGCACCGCAAACAGGTGCTGCGTCAGGAGGCCACGGCGGAGCTCCGGAATTACGCCACGCTGCTTCAGGCGTTCGTCGAGAGCGCGCTGCAGCGCAGGGACATCGCGCTCGTCCGGCGGCGCGCGGAGCACTTCGCGAGCGCCGAGCGCATCCAAGGCGTCGCCGCGTTCACCCGGGAGGGCGAGGCGGTCTTCATCACGGAGGGGGTCAAGGGGGAGCAGGAGCGCCTCGAGGCGCTCGCCCGCCGGGCGTTCATCGAGGGAGGGGACATCGAGGAGCGCACGAGCCTGGTCGGGCAGCCGGTGCTCGTCCGCACGGTCGCCATCCATCCGAGCAGCGCCAATCCACCGCTGGTGGCCGTCCTGGTGCGCGACCGGCATTATATCGAAGTGCTGGAGAGCTCGTTGAATCGGGGCCTGGCGGCGACCGGCGTCGTGCTGCTGCTGGTCAGCGCGGTCGTCGCCGGGGTCGTGGGTCGCTTCACCGTCGCGCTCCCTGCGAGGGCGATCCTCTCCGGGGCCGAGCGCGTGGCGAGCGGCGATCTCGACGCGGCCGTGCCCGAGAAGGGCGCGGAGGAGCTGTCGCGCCTGGCCCACGCGTTCAACACGATGACCTGGTCGCTCCGGGAGGCCCGGGCGCGTGCCGAGCGGGAGGAGATGGCGCGGGTGAACGTGGAGCGCAGGCTGCAGCAGGCGCAGGCGCTCGCCGCCGCGGGGCAGGTGGCGACCTCGCTCGGCCACGAGATCGGCTCGCCGCTGAACGTGATCCAGGGCCGCGCGCGCCGGGCGGCCGACCTGCCCGGCTGCCCGGAGCACCTGCGCGCCGAGCTGGAGACGATCGCGCGGCAGTCCGAGCGGATCACGCGGGTCGTCTCCCGCCTCGTCTCCCTCGCTCGGCCGTCGCGGCCGCAGCAGGGGGACGGCGATCTGCGGCGCGCCATCGACGATGTGGTCGCCTTCCTCGGCCCGGAGTGCAAGAAGCGCGACATCGAGACGAGCGTCGAGTGCCCGCGGGACAGCGGGTCGTGGGCGCGCGTCGCCCTCGACTCCGATCGCCTGTTTCAGGTGGTGTTCAATCTGTGCCTGAACGCCATCGAGGCCCAGGACGGCGGGGGCGAGCTCGTGGTGCGCGTCCTGCCCGAGTACGATGGTCCGGCGGGCTCCCGCGCGGTGTGCTTCGAGGTCGAGGACGCGGGGCCCGGGGTGCGCGCCGAGGACATGCACCAGATCTTCGAGCCGTTCTTCACGACGAAGTCGACCCGCGGTGGGAGCGGCCTCGGCCTCGCGATCGTCCAGGGGATCGTCCAGGAGGCGGGCGGCTCGGTCGAGGTCGCCTCCTCGCCGACCGGCGGGGCGCGCTTCCGGGTCACCCTGCCCACGGTCGCGTCCGCCTCGCCGTCGAGCCGGGACGCGAGCTCATCCGTGGGCATGCAGGCGAGCCCGGAGGCGAGCTCGGCAGTCGACGCGGAGGCGCGCCTGGCCATGGGCCCGGAGGCGAGGACAACAGGGGGCACGGAGGAAGGACAGAAGGGATGAGTTCGAGCTCACCGAACGTGTTGATTGTCGAGGACGACGACGACCTTGGCCGGTTCGTCGTTGACATCGCAACGGACCACGGCTATCAGGCGACGCACGTTGCCGATGCCCTGTCGGGCCTCCGCCTGCTCCCATCGGGCAAATTCGAGCTGCTGATCACGGACATCCGCATGCCGGGCATGGACGGCATCGAGCTGATCGCCCGGGCCAAGCAGCACGACCCGTCCCTGGCGGTCATCGCCATCACCGCGTTCGGCTCCGTCGAAACGGGGATGCGTGCCCTGCGCGTCGGCGCCTCCGATTACCTCTCGAAACCTTTCCGTTCCGATGAGCTAAGCTCTCGCATGCGGCGCGCGCTCGAGCGGCGCGCCCGCGAGATCGAGCACGCTCGTCTCCAGCGACAAGTCGAAGAAGTTCTGCGCCGCGGCAAGTCGTGAGACGGCGGCGCACCCGGGGCCCCGTGACGCCGACCTCCCCCGGCGCCGCGCGGGCCTGAACAGCCTCCAGCGCGATCGAGATTTCCAGGCGCGCACTCGTCGTCAGGAAGGTATCCATGCAACCGAACAACATCGCGGCGACCAAGGACAAGAACGGGCACGGCGCCAGCAAGAAGAAGCCGCCGTCCCGCAGGCGCGGCGCCGACGGGACCCACCTGGATGTGCGAGAGATGCAGCTCCAGGCGATCCTGGAGGTGCTCAAGGCGGTGAAGGCGGGCAACTTCTCCGCGCGCGTCGGCATCGGCGAGGTGCCGGGGACGATCGGTCAGATCGCCGACGAGGTGAACGACGTCGTCCAGCAGCTGCAGACGGTCGGCTCGGAGATCACCCGCGTCGCGCGCGAGGTAGGCACCGAGGGTAAGCTCGGGGCGCAGGCCGAGGTCCAGGGCGTCAGCGGGACGTGGAAGGACCTGACGGACAACGTCAACGTGCTCGCGGGCAACCTGACCAACCAGGTGCGGAACATCGCGGTCGTGACGACGGCGGTGGCGAACGGCGACCTGTCGAAGCAGATCACGGTCGAGGCGAAGGGGGAGATCCTCGAGCTGAAGAACACCATCAACAAGATGGTGGAGCAGCTGCGGGCGTTCGCGTCGGAGGTGACGCGCGTGGCGCGCGAGGTAGGCACCGAGGGCAAGCTCGGCGCGCAGGCCGAGGTGCGGGGCGTCAGCGGGACGTGGAAGGACCTGACGGACAACGTCAACGTGCTCGCGGGCAACCTGACCAACCAGGTGCGGAACATCGCGGTCGTGACGACGGCGGTGGCGAACGGCGACCTGTCGAAGCAGATCACGGTCGAGGCGAAGGGGGAGATCCTCGAGCTGAAGAACACCATCAACAAGATGGTGGAGCAGCTGCGGGCGTTCGCGTCGGAGGTGACGCGCGTGGCGCGCGAGGTAGGCACCGAGGGCAAGCTCGGTGCGCAGGCCGAGGTGCGGGGCGTCAGCGGGACGTGGAAGGACCTGACGGACAACGTCAACGTGCTCGCGGGCAACCTGACCAACCAGGTGCGGAACATCGCGGTCGTGACGACGGCGGTGGCGAACGGCGACCTGTCGAAGCAGATCACGGTCGAGGCGAAGGGGGAGATCCTCGAGCTGAAGAACACCATCAACAAGATGGTGGAGCAGCTCCGGACCTTCGCCGCGGAGGTGACGCGCGTGGCGCGCGAGGTAGGCACCGACGGCAAGCTCGGCGGTCAGGCGCAGGTGCCCGGGGTCGCCGGCACGTGGAAGGACCTGACCGACAACGTGAACCAGCTCGCGGGCAACCTGACCAACCAGGTGCGCAACATCGCCCTGGTGACGACGGCGGTCGCCAAGGGCGATCTCTCGCAGAAGATCACCGCCGAGGCGCGGGGCGAGATCCTCGAGCTGAAGGACACCATCAACAAGATGGTGGAGCAGCTGCGGGCGTTCGCGTCGGAGGTGACGCGCGTGGCGCGCGAGGTAGGCACCGAGGGCAAGCTCGGCGCGCAGGCCGAGGTGCGGGGCGTCAGCGGGACGTGGAAGGACCTGACGGACAACGTCAACGTGCTCGCGGGCAACCTGACCAACCAGGTGCGCAACATCGCCCTCGTCACGAAGGCGGTCGCGAGCGGCGACCTGTCCCAGAAGATCGCGGTCGAGGCGAAGGGGGAGATCCTCGAGCTGAAGGACACCATCAACAAGATGGTCGACCAGCTGCGCGCGTTCGCCGCGGAGGTGACCCGGGTGGCGCGCGAAGTAGGCACCGACGGCAAGCTCGGCGGCCAGGCGCAGGTGCCCGGGGTCGCCGGCACGTGGAAGGACCTGACCGACAACGTGAACCAGCTCGCGGGCAACCTGACCAACCAGGTGCGCAACATCGCCCTCGTCACGAAGGCGGTCGCGAGCGGCGACCTGTCCCAGAAGATCACGGTCGAGGCGAAGGGGGAGATCCTCGAGCTGAAGGACACCATCAACAAGATGGTCGATCAGCTGCGCGCGTTCGCCGCGGAGGTGACCCGCGTGGCGCGCGAGGTAGGCACCGAGGGCAAGCTCGGCGGCCAGGCGCAGGTGCCCGGGGTCTCCGGCACCTGGAAGGACCTGACGGAGAACGTCAACGTCATGGCCTCGAACCTCACCTCGCAGGTGCGCGGCATCGCCAAGGTCGTGACCGCGGTCGCGAACGGCGACCTCCGCCAGAAGCTGGCCCTGGAGGCCAAGGGCGAGATCGCCTCGCTGGCCGACACCATCAACGACATGACCTACACGCTCCGCGTGTTCGCCGAGCAGGTGACGACGGTGGCGCGCGAGGTCGGTATCGAGGGCAAGCTCGGCGGCCAGGCCAAGGTGCCCGGCGCGGCCGGCACGTGGAGAGACCTCACCGACAACGTGAACCAGCTCGCCGGCAACCTCACCACGCAGGTGCGCGCCATCGCCGAGGTCGCGACCGCCGTGACCAAGGGCGACCTGACCCGGGCCATCTCGGTCGAGGCGCAGGGCGAGGTCCTTCAGCTGAAGGACAACATCAACCAGATGATCTCGAACCTGCGGGACACGACGCGCGCCAACCAGGAGCAGGACTGGCTGAAGACCAACCTGGCGCGCTTCTCCGGGATGATGGCCGGGCAGCGGACCATCGAGGCGCTCTCCCGCCTCATCATGTCCGAGGTCACCCCGCTCGTCTCGGCGCAGCACGGGGCCTTCTACGTGCTGGAGTCCGAGGACAAGCACCCGACGCTCAAGCTCACGTCGAGCTACGCGTTCCAGAAGCGCAAGGGCATCTCCAACCGGTTCGCGCTCGGCGAGGGGCTCGTCGGGCAGTGCGGCCTCGAGAAGAAGAGCATCGTCGTCACGGACCTACCGGACGACTACATCCGGGTGAGCTCGGGCCTCGGCGAGGCGCCGCCGCGCAACATCTGCGTCCTGCCGGTGCTCTTCGAGGGCGGCCTCAAGGCGGTGATCGAGCTGGCGAGCTTCCAGAACTTCACGCCCATCCACCTCACGTTCCTCGAGCAGCTCACGCAGTCGATCGGCGTCGTGTTCAACATGATCGGCGCCAGCATGAGGACGGAGGAGCTGCTCCAGGAGCTCCAGAGGTCGAACACCGAGCTCGGCTCGCGCTCGCAGGAGCTGGAGGAGAAGGCGTCGGAGCTCGAGATCAAGAACCGCGAGATCGCCCGCGCCAGCGCCTCCCTGGAGGAGAAAGCCAGGGAGCTGTCGCGCACCTCGAAGTACAAGTCCGAGTTCCTCGCGAACATGTCGCACGAGCTGCGCACGCCGCTCAACAGCCTGCTCATCCTCGCCAGGATCCTCGCGGACAACGAGGAGCACACGCTCACGCCGAAGCAGGTCGAGTACGCGAAGACGATCGCCGCCGCGGGGCAGGACCTCCTCCAGCTCATCAACGAGATCCTCGACCTCTCCAAGATCGAGGCCGGCAAGATCGACGTGAAGACCCAGCGGGTGTCGCTGTCCGAGCTCGCGGAGTACGTCGAGCGGAGCTTCCGGCAGATCGCCGAGCAGAAGGAGCTCGAGTTCTGGGTCCGGGTCGGGACCGGCGTGCCCTCGACGATCATGACGGACTTGCAGCGGTTGCAGCAGATCCTGAAGAACCTGCTGTCGAACGCCTTCAAGTTCACGTCGTCCGGGCGGATCTCGCTCGAGATCGAGGTGGCCAGCCGGGGGCTCGGGTTCAAGCGGGACACGCTCGTCAAGGCGAAGACCGTCCTGGCGTTCGCGGTCACCGACACGGGCATCGGCATCCCGCCGGAGAAGCAGACGCTCATCTTCGACGCGTTCCAGCAGGCCGACGCCTCCACCAGCCGCACCTACGGCGGCACGGGCCTCGGCCTGACCATCAGCCGGGAGCTGGCCAGCCTGCTCGGCGGCGAGATCTCGCTGAACAGCACGCCCGGGCTCGGCAGCAAGTTCACCCTCTACCTGCCGGCGGAGCGGCCCGAGCAGAAGGCCGCGCGGCCGGCGCGCGCCGAGCTGCCCGAGCCGATCGCGCCGCTGCTCACGAACGGCTCCGCCGGGGTCGCGCTCACGGGGCGGAACGTGCTCGTCATCGACGACGACGCGCGCAACGTCTTCGCCATCACGAGCCTGCTCGAGCGGCGCGGGGCGCAGGTGCTCCTCGCCGAGAACGCGCGGCACGGCATCGAGATCCTGCGCGAGTCCGACGCGAGCATCGATATCGTGCTCATGGACATCATGATGCCCGAGCTCGACGGTTACGAGGCGACGCGCGAGATCCGGAGCGATCCCCGCTTCAGCGAGCTGCCGATCATCGCGGTGACGGCGAAGGCGATGCCGGAAGACAGGCAGAAGTGCCTGGACGCCGGCCTGAACGACTTCGTGGCCAAGCCCGTCGACGAGGGGCGGCTGATGTCGGTCATGCTGCACTGGCTGCGGCACGACTGAGCCACGGAGCCGCCCGGTGTCCACCGCTCCCGCGACCAGCATCCTCCTTGTCGACGACCAGCCCGAGAACCTGGCCGCGCTCAAGGCGATTTTGGTCGACGAGAGCTACCGCCTCGTGACCGCCGCGAGCGGGAAGGACGCGCTCCTCAGGATCCTGTCCGAGGACTTCGCGGTCATCCTGCTCGACGTGCGGCTGCCGGACATCGACGGCTTCGAGGTGGCCTCGCTCGTCAAGCAGCGGGAGCGGTCGCGCCACACGCCGATCATCTTCCTGACCGCGGCGACGGACGATCTCTCGGCCATCTACAGGGCGTACGCGGTCGGCGGCGTCGACTACCTCTTGAAGCCGCTCGAGCCGGAGGTCGTGCAGGCGAAGGTCGCGGTCTTCGTCGAGCTCCACCGGCGCGGCGAGCAGATCAAGGAGCAGGCCGAGCTCCTGCGCAAGGCCGAGGAGCGGCGGCGCGACGCCGAGGTCGAGGACCTGCGGCGCGCCGCCCAGGCGAGGTACCAGAACCTGGCCGACGCCATCCCGCAGTGCGTCTTCACGGCGAAGCTCGACGGCAGCGTCGATTACGTGAGCTCGCGCTGGCTGGAGTACACGGGGCTCGCCTTCGACGCGCTCCGCGGCTGGGGCTGGCAGGCCGCGGTGCACCCGAACGACCTGAACCAGTTCGTCAGCAAATGGCGCCGCTGCGTCGAGTCCGGCGAGCCCCTCCAGGGCGAGTGTCGCCTCAGGTCCCGTCACGGGGTCTACCGCTGGCACCTCTGCCAGGCGGTCCCGGAGCGGGACGTGTGGAAGCGCGTGGTCGGCTGGCTCGGCAGCTTCACCGACATCGACGACAGCAAGCGCCACGAGCAGGAGCGCATCCACCTCCTGACGCGCGAGCGGGCGGCCCGCGCCGAGGCCGAGGCCGCGGTGCGCCGCTCGGAGCTCCTCGCGGAGGCGTCGAGCTCGTTCTCGGCGTCGCTCGACGAGGCCAGCGTCGCGGCCGCCCTGGTGCGGATCGCGGCGGAGCGCATCTGCACCTGGTGCGTGCTCGACCTGCGCAAGGAGGGCGGCGCGTGCAGGGTCGCCGCCGCGCATCGGGCGCGCGGCGCGGCGCGGTTCGCGGAGCGGTTCGGCCCGCGGGAGCTCCCGCTCACCGAGGGCGGCGTGGGCGCGGTGCTGACGAGCGGCCGCCCCGACCTGCGCGTCGAGTGCGCCCCGCGCGACGTGGCGAGGGCGCTCGACATCGACGATCCGGCCGAGATCCAGCAGATCGGGGCGAGCAGCTACCTGTGCGTGCCGCTCGTCACGCGCGGCAACGTGCTCGGCGCGCTCAGCATGATCTGGGTGGAGCCGGGCGAGCGCTTCGAGCCCCCGGATTTCGCGGTCGCCCTCGACGTCGCGCAGCGGGCGGCGCTCTGCCTCGAGAACGCCCGCCTGCTGCGGCTCACGCGCGAGGCCGTGCAGATCCGCGAGGATTTCGTGGCGGTCGCCTCGCACGAGCTGAGGACGCCGCTGAGCGCGCTGGTCTTGCAGATCCAGGGCCTCACCCGCGCGATCGGCCGCTCGGACGGCGGGCTGCCGGCCGCGCAGGTGCTCGCGAAGCTCGCCCAGGCGGAGGCGCAGATCGAGCGGCTCACGCGGCTCATCGACACGCTGCTCGACGTGACGCGCATCAACAGCGGCCAGCTTGAGCTCAGCCTCGAGGACGTGGACCTGTGCGACGTGGCGCGCGAGGTGGCGGGCCGCCTCGAATCCGAGCTGGAGCGGGCCGGCTGCTCGCTCGACCTGGACGTGCCGGAGTCGGCGATCGGCCGGTGGGACCGGCTGCGCATCGATCAGGTGATCACCAACCTGCTCATGAACGCCATCAAATACGGGCGCGGCAAGCCGATCCAGATGCGGATCTCGGTCGACGGCAGGTCCGCGGTGCTCCAGGTGATGGATCAGGGCATCGGGATCGCGCAGGAGTACATCGCCCGGATCTTCGGGCGCTTCGAGCGGGCGGCGCCGACGAGCTCCTATGGGGGCCTCGGCGTCGGCCTGTACATCGTGGATCAGATCCTCCGGGCCCACGGCGGGAGCATCCAGGTCGAGAGCGCGCCGGGCATGGGGGCGAGGTTTCAAGTGGCGTTGCCGCTCCCGCCCCGAGCGGCTGGATCCTCGGGGCCGCTGGGCGAGCGCCCTGGATCTCCGTTGACCGGTCCTGCCGGCTGAGATCCACCCCCCCGAGCTCGTTGGGCGCTCCCGGAGGTGCGGGCGCCGCTGCGTTGCGCCACGGTTGCAACCGGTGGTTTCAACCATGAAAGGCGGCCCACGCCCATCCCGGGAAAACGGGCGATGCCGGCATCCAGCCATCGTTGGCCTGCAACGTGCAACATGATCGTAACAGAGCGCCCGGTGCAACCACCGGGGGCAGTCCCTCGCCGATCACCACGGAGACACGGAGGCACGGAGCGAACCCAGACCCGTGCCTTCGTGCCTCCGTGGTGCGCGCGTGCATCCGCCGTGAGAGGCGGAAAGGCGAGTGGATCTCCCGGGTGGACATGTTCACGTCCGGACGGGCGCTCCAGGGCTCGTGATCTCCGCATTGCGACGCTGCGTAAACGATCGAAACAGTTTATAGGTTGACGAGCCCTCCGCTGAGCGACGTGATCGGTCCGCCACCCAATCGGTAGTTCAAGTGAAACTTTCTATCAGCCTAGTCGGCCCCTCGATCAGCACTGATGCGCTGATGGCCCAGCCCCCCTCGCTGGAGGCGGTGGGTCGCGCGGCCGGCACCCGCCGGCGGGTCTCCGCGAGCGCTGCCCGGGGCGCCACGTCGCGCAAGCGCGCCGCCGCGCGGCGGACGGACGAGCGCGCCGCGAAGGCGATCCGTCGCGCGCGATAACGCGGCGCGGATGTCGAGGGCGCGCGCTCGCTGACGAAGGCGACGGCCCCGGGCGCGCCGATCGGGCTCAGGCCCCGCGATGCGGGGCCACGGAGGCACAGACGACGCAGAGGAAAGAGAAGAGCCTCTGTGTCCTCTGTGCCTCCGTGGTTTTACCGCGCCTCGGCCTCGAGCAGCGGGCCGAGGTCCTGTCCTTTCATCAGCCGCTCCACCACCTTGACGAGGAGCTTTGGCGTGCAGCCGAAGCAAGGGGTCCCGAGGGCGGCGAGCTTCTGCGCCATCTCGTGGTCGTAGGAGGGCTTGCCGCTGTCGGACAGCGCGAGCAGGCAGATCGACTTCACCTTGCTGTCGGCGAGCTGGCGCATCCGGGCGACGAGCTCCTCCGAGTTGCCGCCCTCGAAGAGGTCGGTGATCAGGATGAGCAGCGTCTTCTCGGGGCGCTCGATGAAGTTGGCCTGAGCGTAGGCCACGGCGCGGTTGATGTCGGTGCCGCCGCCGAGCTGCGCCGTGAACAGCACGTCGACCGGATCGACGAGCATGGGTGTCACGTCGACGACCTCGGTGTCGAAGAAGAGGAGCCGCGTGCGGAGGACATCGAGCGACGCGAAGATCGCGGCCATGATGGAGCTGTAGACGACGCTCTCACCCATGGAGCCCGACTGGTCGACGAGGATGGCGACGTCCCACTCGTGCCGTCGCGTCTGGTTCGCCCAGAAATAGAGTTTGTCGGGCACGATGCGGCGCCGGTCCGCGTCCCATCCTTTGAGGTTCTTGCGGATGGTGCGCTTCCAGTCGAGGTTCCTGAGGACGCGCAGTGGGCTCGTCGTGTTCCGCCGCAGCGCGCCGAGGACGGCGGTGCGGACCTCGGACTCCAGCGCGCGCCGCACCTCGTCGACGACCTCGCGCACGATCTGCCGCGCGGCCTCCCGCGCGGCGTCGGGGATGAGGCCTCGCGCGCTCATGAGGGTGGCGACGAGCTCGACGTTCTTCTCGAGGAAGGGCAGCGTCTCGGGCTCGAAGAGGAGCTGAGTCAGCCCCTTTCTCTCGATGGCGTCCTTCTGGACGAGCGCGACGATGTCGTGGCTGAAGAACTCGCGCACGGCGGACAGCCACTCGGGCACGTACGGCCGCGAGCCGCCGAGGTTCCCGGCGCGCTCGTCGTAGATGAACGAGAGGGCCTTGTCGAGGTCGCCGAGCCGCCGCGGGTCGACGTGGAGGGCGGGCGCTGCGCCGCCGAGGCCGCCGAGGGAGAGGCGCGGGTCGACCCGCTCGGCCTCCGGGCCGAGCGCGAGCCGCCAGCGCAAGAGCGCGTCGCGGTCGGCGTCGGAGAGGTCGTCCGGCGCGGCGGCGGGGGAGGGGGGCGGAGGGGCTTTTCCGGGCTTGCGGGCGCTCATCGCGGCGGGGGGTCGAGGGGATGGCGAGCTGTCCAGAGGACCTGTCTGGCGGACGCCCGGTGAGCCGTCCAGAGGCGCATGCGACGAGCCGTCGAACGCGCTGCGCGAGCGCTGTGCGCGCGCGCTGCACAGAGGCAGAATAGGGGGCGCAGCGGACGGGCACAAGGAGAACGGGCGCGCGCGACGCTGACGAGCGCGCGCGTTCGTCAGCGTCGCGCGCGTCGCGCGCGTCGCGCGCGGTCGCCGGAGCGAGCGGCCGGGTGGGGCGGGCGCGAGGCGGAGGAGGGCGAGGGACGATGCGGGCGCGGACGGGGACGCGGGGCATGCGGTCGGGCGGGGGCGCCGCGGGACGCCGTCGCGGCGGGGCGCTCCGCCGTGCGGCCGCGGTGGCGCTCGCGGCGGCGCCGGTCGCGGTCGCGGCGGCGTGCCTCGAGGGCGGGGTCCCGTGCGGCGACGGCTTTTGCGCCGTCGATCACGAGTGCGTGTTGACCAGGGAGGCGACGCACCTGTGCCTCGCCCCCGGCAAGCGCGACCTCTGCGGCAACGGGGTCGTCGAGGGCGGCGAGATCTGCGACGACGGGAACACGGCGGACGGCGACGGCTGCAGCGCCGACTGCCGGTCCGACGAGGAGTGCGGCGACGGGGTCGTCGATCCCGCGCTGGAGGAGGTCTGCGACGACGGCAACGCGAGGGACGGCGACGGCTGCAGCGCCGACTGCCGGTCCGACGAGCGGTGCGGCAACGGGGTGGTCGACAGGGTGCGCGGGGAGACGTGCGATTGCGGCGCGGGCGGCGTGCTGCCCGCCGAGGCGCAGTGCCGCGGGGCGCAGAACGCGGCGTCCGGCGGGTACTGCCGCGACGACTGCCAGGTCCACTGCGGCGACGGGCGGGTGGCCGAGGAGGAGGCGTGTGATCCGGGGTCGCTCATCACCACGCCCTGCGCGGCGCTGCGCTATGATTTCGGCCGGCCCGGCTGCACGAGCGCGTGCGATGGGCTCTCGACGGCGTCGTGCGGGGACTGGAACTGGCGCCTCCAGGAGCCCGGCACGACGGCGCCGCTGCTCGCCGTGTGGGGACACGGGCCGAACGACGTCTTCGCCGTCGGCGATTCCGGCGCGATCGTGCATTACGACGGCCAGCGCTGGGAGCCCATGGACTCGGCGTCTACGATGTGGCTCGGCGGCGTGTGGGGGAGCGGGCCGAGCGACGTGTTCGCCGTCGGCAATCGCGGCACGATCGTGCATTACGACGGCCAGCGCTGGGAGCCCATGGACTCGTCCACGACGGCCGTCTTGCTCCGCGTCTGGGGGAGCGGGCCAGAGGACGTGTTCGCCGTCGGCCTGGCAGGCACGATCCTGCACTACGAGGGCGAGCGCTGGGCGGCCATGACGTCGCCGGCGTCCGCGGCCCTGTACGGCGTGTGGGGGAGCGGGCCGCGCGACGTGTTCGCCGTCGGCGATCGCGGCGAGATCGTGCGCTATGATGGCGACCGCTGGCAGCTCATGGATTCGCACACACCAGCGGCGCTGCTCGGCGTGTGGGGGAGCGACTCCAACGATGTCTTCGCCGTCGGTGAGGACGGCGAGATCGTGCACTACGACGGCGAGCGCTGGGAGCCCATGGCGTCGCCGGCGTCCGTGGCCCTGTACGGCGTGTGGGGGAGCGGGCCGCGGGACGTCTTTGCCGTGGGCCTGGCAGGCACGATCCTGCGTTATGACGGCGAGCGCTGGGAGCCCATGGTGGTCCCCTCGAAGCTGCTGTACGGCGTGTGGGGGAGCGGCCCGAGCGACGTGTTCGCGGTCAGCATCGACAGCGCGATCGTGCATCACGACGGCCAGAGCTGGCAGCCCATGGAATCGCCCACGCAAGAGGCGCTGGTCAGCGTGTGGGGGAGCGGGCCGAGGGACGTCTTCGCCATCGACGACGACGGCAGGATCGTGCATTACGACGGCGAGCGCTGGGCGTTCATGGATACGCCCCAGTCGTCCGGTTTGTCCGGCGTGTGGGGGAGCGGGCCGGCGGACGTCTTTGTCGTCGGCGAGAGCGGAGCGATCTTGCACTACGACGGTGAGCGCTGGGACGTCATGGAGTCGTCCACGCTCGACCTCTTGTTCGGCGTGTGGGGGAGCGGGCCAGACGACGTGTTCGCGGTCGGCGTGGCGGGCACGATCCTGCACTATGACGGCGAGCGCTGGCAGCCCATGGCGACGCCCGTGCAGGTGAACCTGGGGCCCGTGTGGGGGCGCGGGCCGAAGGACGTCTTTGCCGTCGGCGAGCGGGGCACGCTCCTGCACTACGACGGCATCTCCTGGTTGAAGCTCAATTCCACGACGGACCTTCACCTCCTCGACGTGTGGGGCGACGGCGGCACCTCGTTCATCGTCGGCGAGGGCGGCGTCATCTACCGTCATATCCGGATGGCGCCGCCGTGAAGGCCGCGCAGGCTCCCTCCTTCCAGAGAGCGCGCCGCCGCGCGACGTCGCTCGTGTCGCTCGCGCTGCTGGCCGCGGTCGCGGCGCCCGCGCGCGCCCAGGCGCCGCCCGCCCTGCCGCCGTGGCACCAGGGCGTCTCCGAGGAGCGGAAGCAGAGGGCACACGCGCTCTTCAAGGAGGCGAGGGACCTGCACCGGCGGATGATGCTGGCGGAGGCGCGGGAGAAATACCAGGAGGCGCTCGCCTCATGGGAGCACCCCGAGCTCCGGCTCTACCTGGCGCGGGTGCTCCGGAGCATCGGGCTGCCGCTCCTCGCCCACGAGAGCCTGCGCCTGTCGCTGCAATGGGGGCCTGGCTCGCTCACCCCCGAGCAGGAGCGGGAGGCGCGCTCGACCCTGCGGGCGCTCGCGCAGCGCGAGCTCGCCGCGGTCGAGATCCGCTGTGATGAGCGGGGGGCGCGCGTGCTGCTCGACGGCAAGCCGTGGTTCATCGGCCCGGGCGTCGCGCGCCGGATGGTCACGCCCGGAGAGCACGTGATCACGGCGAGGAAGGAGGGGTATTTCACCGTCGTGAAGCCCGTCCTGGTGCTCGCCGGCAAGGAGGCCTCGGGGCGCGTCACGCTGAGCGTCGACGCCGTCATCGCCGAGCGGCGGTGGGCTCCGTGGGTCCCCTGGGCGACGCTCGGGGCCGGCGCGGCCCTGGGCGTCGCGGGCGCCGGCCTGTGGTGGCGGGCCGACGTGCACCACCGGGACGCCGACCGGCGCCTCGGGGGCGGGTGCGATCCGTGGTGCACGCCGTCGGCCCGCGACGCGTACGACCTCAGCGTCGTCGAGAACCGGCTGGCGATCGGCGCGTTCGTCGCGGGTGGGGCCGCGATGATCACGGGGACGGTGCTGCTCCTCATGAACGGGCCCCAGTCCCACCGCACCGAGGATCGGGGCGGTGTTCGGATCGAGCTCTTGCCCGTGCTGCCGGGCGACGTGGCCGGCCTGTCGGCTCGGCTCGCCCTCTGATCCAGCGGGGGCGCGGCGGGCAGGGTGGAGCGCCGTCGGGCGCCGGCGCGCCGCGCTCCCGCGGCGCAGGTGCCCAACCCCCTGCGCGCCGGCGCTACGCCTTCGGAGCCCCGGCGGTGAACTCCCAGACGAATTTGCCCTTTCCTTGCTTCTCATCCGGCGGGGCGAGGACGAGCCCGTCGATCGCCTTCACGACGCAGCTCGCCACCTCGTCCGACGCGGTGGTGCCAGCGGGGTCGACGGCGACGTTCGTGATGCGGCCGCTGTCTTCGAGCACCGTGAAATCGACGGCGACCTTGCCCTGCGCGCCGGGATTCCGGGCGAGCTCTGCGTCATAGCATGCCCTGATCTCGTCGCGCCTCGTGTCGAGCAGCGCGGCCGTATCGTCGCGGTACATCTCGGCGTTCCGCACGGCGAAGGAGCAGCCTGCGGACGCGCTCGCCAGAACCATCATGGTAAGACCCGGCAACAACTGCTTCATGCTCGCCTCCTCGCGGGGAGCGCCGATCGTGGCTCGGCCTCGGATCATCGTTCACTGCCCGGCGTTCGCGGTCTTCGCCGCGGTGTCCTGCTCTACGATGTTGAACTCGACTCGGCGGTTCTTCTCGCGGCCCTCCGCCGTGTCGTTGTCCGCGATGGGCCTCGACGTGCCGAGGCCCCGGGCGGTGAGCATGCCCGCAGGGATCCCGTGGTCGACGAGGTACTTCATCACGGCCTTCGCGCGGCGATCCGAGAGCTTCAAGTTGTGGTCGTCCGAGCCCTCGGCGCTCGCGTGACCCTCGATGGCGATCTTCTTGATGTGCTTGTGCGCCTTGATCGTGTCGACGACCTCGTTCAGCAAGCTGTGGGACTCCGTCCGGATCGTCGCCTTGTCGTACTCGAACTGGATCTTCTCGTTGATGACGATCTTGTCGTCGGTCACGACGACGCGCTCCGCCGGGGGCGGCGGGGGCGGCGCGGGCGGGCGGCCCACGACGCTGAACGCCCTATCCCCTTCGAACGCGGTGACGCCGCCGCAGGCGCTCGAGCCCAGGCCCATGCCCGTCAGCAAGGCACCGACGACCCAGGGCCGGAGGCCCATGGCGCGCCGCGGGCCGCGCCGTGCGACGAGCCAACGGCGAGGGCTCGGGCAGATCATCACATCTTGTTTGTCATGGATACTCTTCATGATCGCGTCTCCATCGCCCGCCGTCACGGGCCCAGGCCATCGGGTCGCTCTGCGTCTCTCCTCGACGAAACCACGGGAGCGTGAGGGCCGGAGCGTGTCGCGCGCAGGAACTCCGCGAGCGCCGTGAGCGTATGGAGATCGCCGGGCGCGAGGTCGCTCGCCATCGCGTGGAGCTGCCGGCGAGCCGAGTCGACGGCGCGAGATCGCATCGACTCAGCGCCGGCGCCGGGCAAGGCGCGCTCGAAAGAAGCGGGTATGAGGCCGCGGGCGTCGAACCAGTCGAGGATGGCAGCACGGATCCGCTCCGTCCGGAAGACGCGCCAGCGGCGGAGCTGGTCCGGCCTGCCAGAGAGCACGGCCTTGAACCGCCGAAATGACCCCGGCCCCTGGAGGCACTGCAGGAGCAGCACCTGGAGCTCGATGTCGTCGACCGTCGGGATGAACGCCTGCAGCCATCGATACTGATCGCGCGCAGCGATGGCCTCGACGCGCACGCAGGCCGGATCCGCCTCGACGCGCACGCGCGTGTCCGGATCGGCGAGCCCGTCGACCAGCCGGATCAGGGCGCCTGTCTCGAGGTGGAGAAAATAGCGGATGTGCTGAGCGGTGTTATCGAAGGCGCTCGCGAGCGCGCTCCAGTCGACAGGGACTCTCCGACCCGCAGCAGCGGACTCTGTCGTGGTCGTGCTCATGTTCGCGCCCGGTCCGCAGGCAGCTCTCATGCCACCCACGCAAGAGGCGCGCGCCCACGCTGCGCAGCGCGCCCGAGGGTCATCCGTCCTGCGCTGGCCGCCGTGGGTGTTGCGTTGTGCAACACGTCGACGAGGGGCGGAGTCGCGCGCCTCGCGGCGCCTTCAGCGACCGCCGCTCACGTCGGGCACGGCGCGGCGCGGGCGCGCTCGGCGGCAGGGCGGCCGGACGGTCACGGCTTCGGATCGCTCGAGCGTCCGCCGCGCATGCCGTACCGCTCGAGCTTTCGATACAAGGTCGCCCGGTCGAAGCCCAGGATCTGCGCTGCCTGGCTCTTGTTCCCGCCGACCACCTCCAGGACGCGCAAGATGTAGCGTCGCTCGACCTCCTCCATCGGGACGAGCTCGGTCGGATCGTCGCTCGAGACGAGGACATGGGAGCGCGCGTAGGTCCGGATCTTCTCGGGCAGATCGTCGACGGTGATGTGATCGTACCGTGCGAGCGCGACCGCCCTCTCGATGCAGTTCTGGAGCTCGCGCACGTTGCCGGGCCACGCGTAGGCCATGAGCTTCTCCGCCGCGGGCGCCGAGAGCCCCTTGATCGGCCTCGCCTTCACGGCCGCGAAGTGCTCGAGAAAGTGCTGCGCGAGCAGCAGCACGTCGCCGCCGCGGGAGCGGAGCGGCGGCAGGTCGACGTGGACCACGTTGATCCGGTAATAGAGATCCTCGCGGAAGCGGCGCTCTTCGATCGCCGTCTCGAGGTCGCGGTTCGTCGCCGCGATGAGCCGTACGTCCACCGGGATCTCCTCGTCGGCGCCGACGGGCCGGACGACGCGCTCCTGGACGGCGCGCAGCAGCTTCGGCTGGAGCCCGATCGGCAGCTCGCCGATCTCGTCGAGGAACAAGGTCCCGCCGCGAGCTCGCGCGAACAGGCCGCTCCTCGCGCCCTTGGCGTCGGTGAACGCGCCTCGCGCGTGGCCGAAGAGCTCGCTCTCGAGGAGGGCGTCCGGGACCGCCGCGCAGTTCACCGCCACGAACGCGCCCTCGCTCCGCCGGCTGCGCTGGTGGACGGCGCGGGCGACGAGCTCTTTGCCGGTCCCGCTCTCTCCCGTGATGAGGATCGATGTGTCCGAGTCGGCGACCCGATCGAGCAGATCGAACACGCTCCTCATCACCGGGCTGCTGCTGAGGATCTGCTCGTACCCGCGGGCGTCGGCCACGGCGCGCCGCAGGCGGCGGACCTCCTCGCGGAGGGCGCGGTGGCGCAGGGCGCGCTCGACGGTCAGCCGGAGCGCGTCGAGCTCGAACGGCTTGGTCACGAAATCGTACGCGCCGGCGCGGATCGCCGACGTGGCCGTGTCGAGGCTGCCGAACGCGGTGATGACGATGACCGGCAGATCGGGCCGATTCTGGACGATCCGCTCGCAGAGCTCGAGGCCGTTCATGCCGCGCATGGTCATGTCGGTGACCACGACGTCGAAGTCCTCGACGCCCAGGAGCTCGAACGCGTCGGCGGCCGATGTCCGCCACGCCGTCCGGAATCCACGCTTCTTGAGCCCGGCGTCGAGGAGCTCGCAGACGCCGCGCTCGTCGTCGACGATCAGGACGCGCCCCGTCATGGCTTCCACTGTGGCAGGAACATCGTGAAGCAGCTCCCCGAGCCCACTCGGCTGTCGACATGGATCCAGCCGCCGTGCTCCTTGACGATCCCGTAGGTGACCGACAGGCCGAGCCCCGTCCCCTCGCCGACGGGTTTCGTCGTGAAGAACGGCTCGAAGATGTGCTCGAGGATGTCGGCCGGCATGCCTTCTCCCTCGTCACGAACGGACAGCGCGACGTAATCCCCCGCTGCCCCACCTCCCTGGTCGGCGGGGGGACTGGCGCGTTCTGCCCGGACTCCGACCATCAGCGTGCCGCCGGCCGGCATGGCCTGGATGGCGTTGACCACCACGTTCGTGAGCGCCTGCTGGAGCTGGTCGGCATCCGCGTGGACGAACAGCTCCGACGTGTCTCCTTCCCGAACGATCGTGACGCCCTGCTTCTCCGCCAGTGGCCTCAGCATCGTGAAGGTGCTGCGGAGCACGCTCCCCAGCGAGGTCTCCTGCTTCTCCGCGCTGCGGCGCCGGGCGAAATCGAGCAGCTGGCGGATGATCTGGGTCATCCGCTGCGCCTGCTCGAGGATGACCTGTCCGTTGGTCGGCACCTCGTCTCCCGTGACGTCACCGTCCACCAGCATGCGTGCGCGCCCCGCGACGACCTGGAGAGGCGCGCCGAGCTCGTGTGCGATCCCGGAGGCGAGCTTGCCGACCGTGGCGAGCCGCTCGGCGTGGCGGAGCTGCTGGAGCGCGGCGAGCCGCGCGACCGCCTCGGACTCGAGCTTCTGGTTCGCCGCAGCGAGGCGATCGCACATCGCGTTCATCTCCCGCCCGAGCTCGCCGATCTCATCCTTCTGGTGCAGCGACAGACGCCGGGAGAGGTCACCCGCGCCGATCCGCCGCGCCTGATCGATCAGCGTTCGCATGGGACGTCCCACCAGCCCGACTCCGAGGGACGTGGTTAGCAACCCGCATACCAGCGTCAGCGCGGCTGTGGTGAGGGTCGTGCTCAGGATCATGCTCCGGATGGTCCGGCGCGCGCCCGCCAGCGATTCGGAGAGCTGCAGCGCGCCGACGCGGCCGCCGGGCACCGGCACGGGCATGCAGGTGACGAGCACGTCCGCGTCCTCGCGGGGGATCCTGTGCACGACCGTTTGCCCCATCGAGACGGGGACGAGCAGCGCCGGCGCCAGTCCTGACTGATGCGCCTCGCTCGCCTGCTCGTCGAGCCAGACCCACCGGATGTCCACCTGTCGCTCGCGTTCGTTGGCGTCGTCGACCAGGCGCAGCGCGCGAGCCTGCCCTTCGGAGCGCCACACCTCCGTCACGGCGGTGGCCAGCACGCGGCCCATCGCGTGGTGGTCCCGCTGCACGTCGTTCTCGAAGATCCTGGCCTCTCTGCGGATCTGGACGTAGGCGCTCAGCGCGAGCACGAGGAAGACCCCGAACACGAGGGCGAGCGTCAGCTTGCGCGCGAGCTTCATGCCGACGGCGTAGCGCAGGTGGTGCGCGGCGGGCTACCCGCACGAGGCCGCCGCAAAGTACGACATGCCGCATTTTGCAACACCAGGGAGCCGCGGTGGACGGCTCTGGTGTGTGACCTCACCTCGGCTTCTCAGGTACCTTTTCCGGGCAGCAGAACAGGTGATCGGGCACCAGCATGGCGCAGCCGTCTTTCCAGGGGTCGTCGGGCGCGTAGTCCGTCCGGTTCTCCGCGGGATAGAAGTACGCCCTGGGCTTCTCCGGATCCGTGCAGGCGCTGTCGCGCTCCGGCGCTGCCTCGCGGCGCTTCGGCGCGCCGGCGCCCCTGGAGCAGGCCGCGAGCGCGACGGCGGCCACGAGGAGCGCGAGGAGCGCCGCGCCGGGGCCGCGGGCCCAGGGCGACGCGCGCCTGGGCTGTCGTCGCGGGGATGGTTGTCGGTGAGGGCTGAGTGCGTTCGGGGTTTCCGGGGGCGTGGAGATCATCGTTCATGTCCTTCCCGCGTCCGGCGTGCCGGCCAGGCGTCGCTCTCGCTTGGTGAACCTGGACAGACGTACCGCTTCCCTCTCAGCGCAGCCTTGCATGTCGCCTCTGCTCGCGCGCTCTCCGGCGCCGCCGTGCGGCAATTCTCCCTTCAAGGATTGCATCGGGCCTGCAGCGGGATGGACTTCAAGCGCATGCAGGTCCGCGAAGAGCAGCCGAGACCCGCGCAGGCCGCTTCGAAGCTCGGATAACAGCAGCCGTCGGCGAAGACCTCGTTGGCGCCGCAGTCGTCGAAGATCTGAGCGGGATGGGCCGGAGCGGCGCATCGCGCGGGCTTGCTGGGCGGTTTGGGATGCGCGCTGGGCGCATGACCGGAAGCAGGGCTCCGGTCGGGCTCGGATGCCGGCGCGCTGCTGGCCGCGGACTCGGTGCCGGGCGCCGGCCCGTGGTCGGACGTGGGTGCCGGTGTTGGCTCGGGGCCGTCCGCCGGCACGGGCCCGTCCGCCGGCACGGGCCCGTGCGTCGGCTCATGGCCGGGCTCTCGCTCGGCATTCGAAGCATGCTCTCGACCGGTCGGCGCGGCGCTGGGCTCTCGCCCGGCGTTCGAATCAGGCGCTCGACCGGTCGGAGCGCCCGGGGCTGCGGCCGAGGGGGTCGGGCTCGGCGTGCTCGTGCAGTGGACGAGGAGCAGGAGCAGCGAGAGGGAGCGTCCGAGATCGAGCGTCCGGATCGATGCGATTTTCCGCGTCACCCTGGGAGCATCGCACGATGGCCCGCGCGAAGCCAGGAGGGCTCCCATCGCACGCGCGTTCGATCAGCCGCTGGCGCCGCCCCCCGCGCCCGCGATGTCGGTCGAGGCGTAGTGTCTCATCTCCTGGATGCGCTCATAGAACGGTTTCACCTTGGCGAAGAAGGACGGGAACGACGCCGCCTTGCGAAACCCCTGGAGGTGGCCCTCCAGCGAGTCCCAGCGGATGCGGACGACGAAGCTCGCCGGATCCTCGATGCACCGGGAGATCTCGTAGTCGAGGCAATGCTCGGAGCCGCGCAGCTCCGCGGCTGCGTCGCGATAAGCGGACAGGAACGCCTGCTCTTGGTCCGCGGGGATGGCGTAGCGAATGTACTCGATGATCATGGCAGCTCTCTGGGTCGGGTGGCCGGGGGCGCCCCGTGCGGCGGCGCGCGCCGTCCGGAGAGCAGGGATACGCGACCGCGGCCCTGCCGTCGAATCGACAGTCGGAGCGGCCAGCCATCGATGGTGTCTATGGACCGGCGTGCTATCCATCGAGCATGCGCCTGCAGTCGGTGGACACCCACCTCGTCGTCGCCTTGCATGCTCTGCTCCAGGAGAAGAGCGTCACGCGCGCCGCGCGCCGCGTCGGCGTGACGCAGCCCTCGATGAGCCACGCGCTCTCACGGCTTCGCGCCCATTTCGGGGACCCGTTGCTCGTCCAGGTCGGCAGGCGGATGACGTTGAGCGAGCGAGCGCGGGACCTCTTGCCGAGAGCGGCGGAGGCCGTCGAGCGTCTCGAGCAGGTCTTCAGCCCGGCCGAGCGGTTCGATCCGCGGCGCTCCAGGCGCACGTTCCGGCTCGTCGCGACCGACAACCTCGAGCTGCTCGTGCTGCCGGCCTTGGCCCGGCTCCTCGCCGCCGAGGCGCCGCAGGTCGACGTGCGGTGCCGCAACATCCCGGCGGATTTCGCCGAGCTCCTGCGCGCCGGTGAGCTCGACGGCAAGCTGGGGCGGGGCGGGCCGGTGCCCGACGGGTGTCGGTCCACGATGCTCGCGGCCGAGCGGCTCGTCTGCGTGATGCGGCGAGGCCACCCGGCGTCCCGGAAGCCGCTCACGGCGGCGCGCTACGCTGCCTGTGAGCACCTGATGGTCTCGCCGCATGGGGAGGATCACGGGGTCATCGATGGTGAGCTGGCAGCGCGGGGGCTGCGCCGGCGGGTGACCCTGACGGTGTCTCATTTCCTCGTCGCTCCGTTCATCATCTCCGGCTCCGACCTGCTGCTCACCGTGTCCGCGCGGGTCGCCGAAGCCGTGGCCTCGAAGCTCGACCTGGTGGTGCGGCCGTGTCCGGTCGAGACTGCGGGCTACGCGCTGACGCTCGTCTGGGCGGAGCGCTCCGAGCGCGATGAAGGGCACCGCTGGCTTCGCGCCGCCATTGCGAGGGCAGTCGCCTGCGAGCCGGTCGCGGGCCCGGGCGCGTCCGGCTGAGGATCGGCGCGAGCTGCGCCGGGCGCTGGTCCAGGTCGGGGCGTGATGGGGCCGGCCTGCCACGCGGCGTGGGCCTGTGATGACACGTGCCTCGGGCGCGGCGCGGGGTTTTCGGGTCGTGCTCTGCGGCACGCGCCGTGCTCCTCCGGGCCGGCATGCCGTGCACGCGAGCCGCTGCGCTGATCGCCCTGGTGACGCTGACTTCCGGCTGTGCCGCCCGGTCGCGGCCCGGTTCTCCCGTTCCGATCGAGATCCCGGTCGCGCCTGCCCAGCGCACGGCCGAAGCCCAGGCGGCCGGGAACGCGGCGCCCGGCGGGGTGGTCCTGGTCTGGGGCAGCGCGGGCGACGGAGCGCCGCGGACGTGGCATATCGCCGAGGGCGGCGCGGTGATCCGCGAGGAGCCTGGGATCGTCGTGGCGACCCGGCGAGGGGAGTGGCGCTGGGAAACGCGCGAGGAGCAGGTGGCGACGTCGGCCTGCGAGATGGGGCTCGGGGAGATGCGCGAGCCGGGCGAGGGCACGGCGATCCGCGCGGCGCTCGTGCTCCGCGGGAAGGGCGAGCGCCAGGAGGTGATCTCGCCGCCCGATGGGGACGAGAGCAACGAGATCCACCACACGGCCGCGCTGATCGGGAGCGTGGGGCCGTATCTGTTCATCGAGGAGCGGACGTACACCGACCTCTGCGGGGCGCACGGCTTCGAGGGCGCGGCGTTCGTGGCGTGGGACGCGGAGCGGCGCGCGGCCGTCGATCTGCTCGCCGAGGTGCGCGGCGTGTCCGCGCTGCAGAGCGCGGCCGAGGCGCTGCTCGACGAGGGCGAGGACGGCGCAGGGGCCGCAGGGCAGGAGCGGGATGCACCGGAGCTCGTGCAGATCGCGCCAGCCTACGACGAGCGGGGGGCGCTCGGGCTGACGGCGCAGCTCGCGCGATCCGCCTGCTACGCGTGCAGCGATGGGGCGTGGAGCTCGTACTCGCGCTCGGCGGTGGTGCCGGTCGAGAGGACGCCGGCGCGCCTCGCGGCGTGGGCGTCGCCGCCGCCCGACGTGCGGGCGTTTCTGGAGCAGACGCCGGGGGTCAGGCTCGGTGGATGGTCGCGGGCCGGCCGAGAGGAGTGAGCTGGGACTACCCGACCGGACTGACTACCCACCCCTGACTACCCACCCAGGTTGGACTACGACGAACCACCCGACCCAGGTTGAGGACTACCCACCCTGGAGGACTACCCACCCAGGTTGGCGCTGGCGAACCACCCGACCCAGGTTGAGGACTACCCACCCAGGTTGGCGCTGGCGAACCACCCGACCCAGGTTGGCGCAGCCCCCACAGGTTGGCGCAGCCCCCATGGGTTGGGCTATGTCGCGCGCCGACTCAGAGTGGCGGAAACTGGCGGAAAACCGCTGCCGCCACCCATGCAGCGGTGCAAGTCCTCGAAATGATTCATGCCCACTCATGGCGCGGCGTTTGTATCTGCGCTCGGCCATGAGCCAGCCTCGCCAAATCGCTCCAGGGGCGACCTACCTACTCACCCGCCGGGTCATGCGTCGGCACTTCCTGTTGCGCCCCGATGCGGCCATCAACCAGCTGTTAGTCTACGCCCTCGCGGTATCGGCTCGCCGCTACGGCATCGAGGTTCATGCCCTTTGCGCGATGTCAACACATCTGCACTTGGTCGTGACCGATGTGCAGGGCGTGCTGCCGCGCTTCTTGCAATTTTACCATCGGCTGGTCGCACTGGGCACCAAGGTGCTGCGGCAATGGGAAGGGCCGGTATGGGACCATGAGGCCACGAGCGTAGTACAGCTCGTGACGCAGGCCGCCGTGGTAGAGAAGATCGCCTACGTGCTCGCGAACCCTGTGGCTGCTGGCCTGGTTCGGCACGCGAGCGAATGGCCGGGCGTCAAGGTGGATGTGGGTGACCTCGGTCGTGGTGTGCTGCACGCGCTGCGCCCGTCCGCATATCTCGATCCAAAGAATCCGCAGTGGGTCGAGCAAGCGACACTCCCGCTCGCGCTGCCGCCTACCATCGAGCAGGAGAACGCGGAGGCCTTTCGCCAGCAGGTCGCGGCCGAGCTTGAGCGCCAGGAAGCTCAGGCCCATGCAGAGGCGGAGCAACAAGGCCGCCGTTTTGGAGGCGCCGAGCAAGCCAGCGAGATCTCCCCGTACGAGCGAGCCACGAGCTTCGAGGAGCGCGGTGCACGCAATCCAACGTTCGCCGTGGGCCGCAACCAGGGCGACGCTTGGCGAACCGCTACGGCCGCCATACGTGCGTTCCGCGTATCCTACCGCACGGCGCTTAGACAGTGGTGTGCTGGCGTGCGCAATGTCCTATTCCCGGTGGGGACGTGGTGGATGCGCACGTTCCACGGTGCCCGGGTGAACGACGTGGCGCTTGCGGCGTAGAACGGCGACCGGGAGCAACAGCGAGACGGGCAGGGACGGCGTTGCGTTGACGCGTTGTGGTGCGGCCATGCCCCTGTCGGTGAGGCGGGGGTTGGTCCTCCCCCGGTTCCGCGGACAGTCTCACTATGCCGCGCGCGCGGTCACGTAGGTCTTCAATTCGAACTCGATCGGGCTCATGTAGGCGAGCCGTGAGTGCCGTCGTTTCAGGTTGTAGAAGTTCTCGATGTAGTCTCCGATCGATGCGATGGCGGCCGCTCGCGTCGGGTAGCGCTCGTGCTCGACCAGCTCCGCCTTCAGCGTCGCGAAGAAGCTCTCGGCCACGGCGTTGTCCCAGCAGTCGCCGGCGCGGCTCATGCTCGGGATGAGCCCGTGGGCCCCGAGCACGAGCCGGTAGTCGTCGCTGGCGTAGGGGCTGCCGCGATCCGAGTGGTGCACCAGCCCAGGCGCCGGCCGCCGCGTTCCCAAGGCGAACGCGAGCGCGGTGAGCGCCAGGGCGCGATCGTTGAACGCGCTCGCGGCCCAGCCGACCACGCGGCGCGAGAACAGGTCCAGGATCACGGCCAAGTACAGCCAGCCCTCGCCGGTGGGAATGTACGTCACGTCCGTCACCCAGACTTGGTTGGGCGCTCGAGCATCGAATTGCCGCTCGATCACATTCGGGGCGATCGGGCCGTTGTGCCGCGAGTCGGTGGTGCGGCGGAAGCGCCGCTTCCTCCGAGCCGCGAGCCTCTGAGCGCGCATCAGCCGCTCGACCCGTTTCTTGCCGACACGCATGCCGCGAGCACGCAGCTCCGCGTGGATGCGCGGACTGCCGTAGCGGCCACGGCTCTTGTGGTGCACGGCCCTGATCTGCACGCTCAGTTGAGCGTCGGACTTGGCCCGCGCGGACTCCGAGCGCTTGGCCCACCCGTAGTAGCCGCTGCGCGAGACCAGCAGCACCGCGCACAGCACCAGCACCGGGTAGTGCGCCTTCTCCGCGTCGATGAACTCGAACCTCACTCGTTTTCCTTCGCGAAGAAGGCCGCCGCTTTTTTTAAGATCTCGCGCTCCATCTCCAGCCGCTTCACGTCGCGGCGCAGCCGCTGCAGTTCCTCACGCTCCGGCGTCGTCAGCGCCCCCGGCGGGCCGTGGCCCGCGTCGGTGTCCGCGCGCTTGATCCAGTCGCGCAGCGCCGTCTCGGTCAGGTCGAGGTCCTTCGCCACCTGGCCGATGCTCCGGTCGCTCGCCTTCGCCAGCCGTACCGCCTCCGCCTTGAACTCGGGCGTGAACGCCCTCCTCTTTCTCCGTCCCATCCCTGCCTCCTGGTGCCGTCGGGGGTGTCGACGGAAGCGGGGGAGGACCAGGTGGCCGGCGGATGCTCTGCGCGCATCACGCGCCTGGCGTGCACATGTTATACCGGGCAGCAACCCGCAGCCTGGGTCGGAGGTCGCCGCAGATCGCCGCAACCCGCGCAGATCGCACACACAGCTCGCAACCTGGGTCAGGTTGCCCAATCCGGGTCAGGTTGCTCAACAGGTCGTAACCCGGGTCAGGTTGCCCAATCCGGGTCAGGTTGCTGCCGCGCAACCCGAGTCAGCTTGGCAGTCAGGTTGCCGCGCAACCCGGGTCAGGTTGCCCCGCGCAACCCGGGTCAGGTTGCCCTGCCGCCCTCCGTTAGAGCAGGTCGTCCAGTTCGTCCATCGCCTGGGAGAGGTCCTCGCTCATCTCCTTCAGCCTCTCGCGGTCCTTCTCCAGAAGCACGGCCTGTGCGGCGCGCGCCTTGTCTCCGAGCTTGCGCGCCGCGAGCACGTTTTCGAGCAGATACCGCCGCTCAGTCGCGCCGAGCGTCGCGAACGCGCGCCGCAGGATCGGCAACGTGTCTTTGAAGCGCTCCGGCGCGATCCCCCCGAGGAAGGCGTCGAGCGCCTCAACCACGGTCCGGCTCTTGACGAGCACCAGCGCGTTCACCTCGAGGAAGCCGGCCAGGAACGACGCCGCCGGCTCGGGCGGAGCCGCGCCCCCGAGCCGCAGACCGACCACCCGCGCCACCTCCGTGTCGTCGATCGCCTGCGCCAGGTAGAGCAGCCCGCAGGCGAAGCCGGACGCCGTCGGGTTCACCGCGTCGCTGTCCACGAGCCCCCGCGCCGCGGCGAGCCACGCCGCGCGGTCGACGATCGGCTGCGACAGCGCCACGTCGTGCAGCGTGCGCAGCGCCTCCTTGGCCGTGGCGACCGCCTCGTCGCTGCCCGTGCAACCCCCGTGCACGCGCAGCACCGCGCGCGCGAACGTCTTCTCGAGCATCGGCGCGATCACCCCGTCGCCGAGCGACGACAGCGACCGGGACGACCCGAACGACGCGAGCCCCGCGAAGGCGCGGCACGCCCGGGCGAGCGACGGCAGATCGCTGTCGCCCGCGGCGAACTGGTCGCACGCCCTGAGCGCTGCGGCCACCGCGCGGGCGCTCGACGCCAGCACCCCGTTCAGCAGCACGTCGGCGGCCTCGCCGGTCGTGTGGCACGCCGCGAGGTCCTCCTCGAGCAGCCGCGTCGCCACCTGCTCCAGCGTGTCGCCGAGGACGATCTTCTCGACCAGCGCAACGTCGGTGGCCGGCGTCCACTGCGCCTCCCACGTCTCGCTGAGCTGCCCGAGCAGCTCGTCGGGCGGCGTCTCCTGGGTTGCCTGGCCGCCGCGCCGCCTCGCCCCGCCGCCGGCGCGCCGCGCCCCGGCGTAGGCCGCGTAGGGGATCTTGGCGATGCGGAGCCGGTGCAGGAGCACGCTCGTGCCGACCTCAACCTGGTTGGTGAGCGACAGCCGGAACGACTCGGGCGCGTCCGTGGCGGGGAGCCTGCGCTCGCGCACCTCGCGCCAGAACTCCTCCTGGAGCGAGTTCTTCCCGATGCCGCTGCCGACGCGACCCACGTTGCGCCCGATGACCGCCGGCCAGAGAAATCCGTCCACGTGCGTCGCGTCGCCGCGGCACATCGTCGCGATCGTCGCCTCGCGCACCTCGTCGAGGCCCGGCTCCGGCTTGCCGCGGAGCTCGGCGAGCGTGACCGCGAGGCGGAACGCCTCGATCGTGTCGGCGAGCGAGGCCATGAATCCGCGGAGGCGGAGGTGCTCGGTGAAATCGATCAGCACCTCGAGCGTCGCGCGCCGGAAGTCGCCGCCCGCGTCGTGCGCGCGCTGGTAGTACTGCGGCGCCCTGTTGCCCGCGCCGTAGCCGAGCTGCTCGGAGAGCCGCGGGAAGCTGAAGGGGATGAGCGTCACGGCGCACGGCACAGGCGCCGGCAGCCGCGCCTCCAGCGCGGGATCCACGTCGCGCGCCGCGAACGCCGCCGCGTGCGCCGCGCCGAGCACGGCAGCGACCTCGTGCGGGGCGAGGTCCGGCCCCATGCGCTCGAGCAGGCACCGCGCCATGTACGCGTCGCGCGCCCGGTGGACCAGCCGGTCCCCGTCGCCGCGCGCGAGGTCCGCGTACGCGAGGAGCGCCTCGCGGAACGACCTCGGGTCGTAGCGGGGCGCCTCGAACGAGGCCTCCCAGAACTCCTCGAACGTGCGGAAGCCCCGGGCCCGCGCGCACGCGTCGTAGATGCTCTCCTGCTCCCCTTCCGCGGACGCCGGCGCATCGCCGCCGTCCTCGCCGTCCTCGCCGCCGCCGCCGTCGTCCGCGCGCCCGCCGCCCTCCGCGTCGCTCTCCCGCTCGTGGCCGCCGGGATCCTCGACGTCGTCGTGGCCGACCATGGCGCCCTCGAACGGCGCGAGCGTCATGCCGACGGGGACGTCGATCAGCTCGACGCGCACGCCGTGCTCGAAGGCCCATTTCACCGCGACGTACTCGGGCGAGTAGGCGGCGAACGGCCACAGCGACGACGCGGGCGTCCCGTCGGTGCGGTACCCGAGGATCGCGACGGGCGGGACGGTCTTCGGGTCGACGAGCGCCTCGAGCAGCGGCGTCGCGTCGCTCGGGCCCTCGACGAAGATCGCCTTCGGGCGCACCTCGTCGAGGTAGGCGCGCAGCGTCGCGCTGGAGCGCGGCGAGTGGTGGCGCACCGGGAAGAGGTGGACGGCGGCGAGCCGGGCCAGGTCCATCGGGGCTCCTTCAGGGCGCGAGGCGCTTTTTGGCGGAGGCGTAGAACTCCTTCCAGAGCCCGGTGCGCCCCTTGGCGACGGTCTCGCAGTACTCGCGCACCGCCTTGAGGTCGTCGCCGCCCTCCTTGCTCACGGCGCCGAGCAGCGACCGCGACAGGTCGTCGGCGGTCACCTTCCCGGTGCCGAAGTGCTGCGCGAGGATGCCGCTGTTGAAGAGCACGCTGATGGCCTCGGCGGTCGACAGGACGGACCCTGGCGTCTTCACCTTGGTCTTGCCGTCCTTGGTGACGCCGGCGCGGAGCTCCTGGAACAGCGTCACGAGCAGCTTCGCCAGCTCGGCCGGCGGCTCGACGCCGACCTGGTAATCGCCGCGGAGCTCGGCCTCGCGCTTCTGCACGATGCGGATCTCCTGCTCGAGGTCGTCGACGACCGGGACGGTGATGAAGTTGAAGCGGCGCTTGAGCGCGGCGCTCATCTCGTTGACGCCGCGGTCGCGGGTGTTCGCGGTGGCGATGAGGTTGAAGCCGCGCTGGGCGGGGACCACCTGGTCGAGCTCCGGGACGGCGATCTGCTTCTCGGACAGGATGGAGATCAGCGCGTCCTGGATCTCGGACGAGGTGCGGGTGATCTCCTCGAAGCGCGCGAACCGCCCGTCGCGCATGGCGCGGAGGATGGGCGACGGCACGAGCGCCTTCTGCGACGGCCCTTCGGCGAGGAGCAGCGCGTAGTTCCAGCCGTATTTGACGTGCTCCTCGCTGGTGCCTGCGGTCCCCTGGACGACGAGCGCGCTCGTCCCGCTGATGGCCGCCGAGAGGTGCTCGGAGAGCCAGCTCTTCGCGGTGCCCGGCTCGCCGACCAGCATGAGGGCGCGGTCGGAGGCGAGCGTCGCGAGGGCGACCTGCACGAGGGCGCGATCGCCGATGTACTTGGGGGTGATCGCGACGCCGCCGACGGGCTTGTCGCTCCCGAGGATGTAGGTCTCCACGGCCCTCGGCGAGAGGCGCCACCCGGGCGGCCTCGGCGCCGTGTCCTCGGCGGCGAGGGCGGCGAGCTCGTGGGCGTACTTGGTCTCGGCGGGCTGGCGGAGGTCGCTCATGGGGCGGGGGAGAGGCTACCGCAGAACGGGGCGGAGAGAGAGAACGACACGAGCGGGTTCGCTCTCCTGGCGGGCCGGCGGGGCCCGGCGGGCTTCCAGGGCGGGCGGTGCTCTCGATGACTCCGGTTCAGCCGACCGCGCCTCGCTGAGGGCTGCCGTGCGCGCCTCTGGCCAGTCAATGCGACGACACGGAGCCGCGGGACGCACGGAGAAGGTGCTGTGGAGCGGATCGCGAGCTGCACGGCGAGGCGCTCCGCGTCCCGGAGACGATAACGTGCTTGCCATGAGCGCGACTTGACGCCGCGTCTGCTCGTACGGGATCTTGCCTTTACCCGGCGAAGGTTGCACCGACGGTGGCGCAACGATGGGAGGGCCGGCGGGAGGCAGCGGAACATGAGGCGCAAGCGCCGTGGACGAGGCACGTGGGTCGAGGTGAGCGTCGCGGTCGTCCTCGCCGGCGGTTGCGCAGCTGCCTGCGGCGCCGATCCGGGACACGACCCTCCCGGCAAGGGCGGAGGCGGCGCCGGCGGGGCAGATACGGGCGGCGGAGGCGGCGCCGGCGCGGATGCGACGGGAGGCGGTGGGGCCGGCGTGGATGCGACGGGCGGTGGTGGGGCCGGCGTGGACGCCACGGGAGGAGGTGGGGCCGGCACGGGCGGTGCGGGCGTCGGGACGCTGGCTGCACCTCGGAGCTGCGGCTCAGGAGAGCTGGCGATGGAGGCGCTGTGTGGAGACGAGCGCATCAGCTGCTGCGACAGCAGGTTTGTTCCGGGCGGCACGGTCCGGCAGAGAACGGTGAGCAGCTTTCTCCTGGACACGTATGAGGTGACGGTGGGGCGGTTTCGCGCGTTCGTCGAGGCGGGACAGGGGACGCGGGCGAGCGCACCCGAGGTCGACGCGGGGCAGCACCCGAAGATCCCGGGGAGCGGCTGGTCTGCCGACTGGAACGGCTGGTTCAAAGAGGACACCGCGGCGCTCAAGGCCGCGCTCCGCTGCGGTTCGGAGTCTGGCGTGGAGTCTGCGCAGGCGACGTGGACCGATGCGGTCGGGCCCAACGAGGACCTGCCGATGAACTGCATCACGTGGCCAGAGGCATTCGCGTTCTGCGTGTGGGACGGGGGGCGTCTCCCCACGACCGCGGAGCTGATCTATGCGGCCGTCGGCGGCGACGAGGAGCGGGAATACCCGTGGGGCCAGGGGCTGGATCCGAGCTACGCGAGCTACGACTGCCTCGGGGATGGGAGCCCCGCGCGCGAGTGCGCGTTGAGCGACATCCTCCCTGTCGGATCGAAGCCGGCGGGAGCGGGGCGATGGGGACACCAGGATCTCAGCGGAGGCCTGGCGGAATTCACGCGGGACTGGTCGGGCGAGCTCCCGGTTCCGTGCGTCGACTGTGCCATTCTGGAGAGGCCGTCGACGGGCGCTTACCTGATAACCCACGGCGGGAACTATCAGCAGAGCGAGGTATTCCAGCGGGCGGCGTGGACCGGTGTCTACCGAAGCCCGGGTCGCGAATCCGGGTTCGGGGTCCGGTGCGCGAGGACCCCGCCACCTGCGGAGTGAGAGAGCAGATGTGGAGCGCTCAGGCGCGCCGCTCGAAGGCGAGCTTGACCCCCATGCCGACCATCATCGCGCCGCTCGTCCGGTACACGCCGGTGAGCGCCCGCGTGCGCGCGGACACGGCGCCGGCGCAGTAGCCGACCAGACCGCAGCCGATGATGTAGAGCGTCGCGAGCGCAAGGGCGCCGCAGGTCGCGCAAAAGCCACGTCGGTACATGAGTCGAGTCAACACCCGGGCGGCAGACGCTGGCCCCTCTGGCCCGCCTCTCGTGCGCGGTGGTGCGGTGTCGCACCGATGGCCAGCTCTGCGCGTGCTCGACGCCGCCCTCCAGAGCGCCCGCCGCCCCTGCGGCCCCGTGACGACCCACCGTGACATGTCACGGATCGGCGTGCCATGCGACCGTGACAAGTCACGGATCAGCGTGACGACTCCCCTCTCGTAACGGAGGAAGCTCGGCGCCATTAGTGTGCTGTGGCACACAAAGCTCGCCGACACGCTGCTGCGGCGCGCAGCGACGCTGGCGTGTGCGCGCTGCCCACGAATCCGCGCTCAAAGCGCAGTTGCATCGCGGCCCACGGTCCCTCGGGCGGACCATGAACATCTCGCTTGGCGACCGTCGGCGCGAAGCGCCGGATCTCCGCGCACCTCCGACGGAAGCGTTGGCACGGCGTTTGATTGTACGTCCTCGCATCACCCGCGAGACGGTCGACAGGACGCTCACGCGCCTGCTTAGACACCTCGCGCCGTGCATCAAGCGCCCGAGATCACGCGAGCGGCAGGTCGAACCTGCCATTGCCATTTCACTTCATCGAAAAGGACTTATCCATGCTCAAAGCCAATCGCGCGTTCACCGCCTTGCCGCTCATCGTCGCCGCATGCATGGCGCCCGCGTGTGCCGCGGATGTCGCGTACGACGAGAGCGAAGCCGACGAGTCGTCGACCCTCGATCCGATCGGAAGCTCGAGCGAGGCGCTCGTGCGCATCGGTGGCGATCGATTCTGGTATGAAGGCAAGGTCTTCTATCGCTTCGACTCCAGCATGGACAGCCCCGCGAAAACTGCGGTGCTGGCCGCCCTCGACAAGATGAGCAAGCGATTGCCCATCGTCTTCCTTCCGTGGACGGATCCAGGGGGCGTGTACAACTACATCAACTTCCGCCGAGATACCGGCAGCACTGGGGGTAGCTCCGAAGAGGTCGGCATGGATGGCGGCTCGCAGGACGTCACGTTCTTCAGCACGCCGAGCGAGACTACCGTGACCCACGAGGTCCTGCACGCGATCGGCCTGCACCACGAGCAGCAGCGCGTGGATCGCAACACGTACGTCACCGTCCGCGGCGCGTGCATCGACGGAGACCACTGGTACCCAGACTACGCCATCATCGGCAACGACGACTCCATCACGTCGGGCGTCTACGATTTCGAGAGCATCATGCATTACACCACGGGGACGTGGTGCGCCAGCAATGCGCCGAGCTCGTGCACGATACCGAACCCCTCCGGCGGCACCCTTTGCGCCACGGTGACGAGGAAGAACGGTGCTCCGATCTTCGGCGGCGGCATAATGTCTCGCGAGGACGTCAATTCAATTTACTACATGTACTCCAAGCCGTTTGACGCGGCGCTCGTCACGGACACCGTGGGTGCGTCGGTCGCCGTCGGCGATTTCGACGGCGACGGCTACTCCGACGTCGCGGTCGGCGTGCCGAGCAGGACACCGGGAAGCGTCTCATACACGGGCGAAGTCCGTATCTACAAGGGCACGAGCCGGGGACTTTATGCCTGGCAGACCATCACCCAGGCCGACGTCGGCTGGAGCTCCACGTCATTCGATCTCTTCGGGTGGTCGCTGGCTGCGGCGAACATCGACGGTGACAGCATGAACACGGCGGAGCTCGTCATCGGTGCGCCTTACCATGACACCGATGGCGTTGTGGACTCGGGAGCGGTCGCCGTGGTGCGCTCCGATGGGTTCGGCAAGCTGAAAGCCTGGCGCACGTACACCCAGAAGACCCAAGGCGCCGACGTCGTGCGCGCCAACGCCCGGTTCGGCGAGTCCGTCGCTCTGGGCCGCATCGCCAGGCCGCTCGACTCGGCGGGCAACCCCGAGCCGGACTGGGGCCTGACCGTGGCCATCGGCGCGCCGGGCACGGACTCGAACCGCGGGGCCGTGTTCTTGTACGGCCAGCAGGGCGACACGTCTCGGCGCTGGACGCACAAAATCGCAGGATCGGCCGTCGGAGACAAGTTCGGCAGCGCGCTCGCCATGGGAAGCCTCGAGACGAGCGCCAGGGTCGATCTCGTCGTCGGCTCGCCCGCCGCCAACACCGATCGCGGCAAGGTCGATATCTTCTTCGCCAACCCCCCGGGCGTGTTCAGCTCCGCATCGGCGCCGATGGTCAGCCTCTCGCAAAGTCTGGCCGCCCCCACCACCGACACGCGCGCCTTCGGCGCGTCGCTCGCCATCGGCAATCTCCGCGGAGACCCGACCACCGGCGACGATGGCATCAACATCGTCATCGGCGCGCCGAAGACGCGGAGCAGCGCCGGCGAGGTGTACATCTACCAGCAACAGGCGTTCGCGAGCGATCCGCATGCCTTCTACCGCTCGCAGACGATCCAGCAGAACGAGACGCCCGAGGCGGGCGACGAATTCGGCTTCGCGCTGGCGGTGGCCAACGTGGACCCGTCGACGCCGCACGACGAGCTCATGATCGGCGCCCCCGGGGAGAACAGCGATGAGGGGAGCATCTCGGTCTTCCGCCGCTCGGGCGTCAGCCTCCAGCCGTTCCAGTTCTTGCGGCAGAGCAACATCCCGGACGAGACCAACAAAGCCAACAGCAACTTCGGCTACGCGCTCGCCGCAGGCAGCATCAACGGCCTCGGCGACAGCCTCGTGACCAGCGATGATTTCAAGAACAACCCGGCCGGGCACATCCCCGACGTGGTGGTCGGCAGCCCAGGGTCGCAAGGCCGGGGCATCAGCCTCTTCTTCGGCAAGAACACCGTTGGGCTCGAGGGCAAAGACAAGTACTGATGACATGCGCTGGCCGTAAGGTCTGACACACGCGGCCTCGCGACGCGGTTGATGGATCGTCCCCGTCATCCGCGAGCCGCGAGGCCGCTTCTCGCCAGAGGACCGCGACCGAAGCGGAAGGGTGCTCCTCGACCAGGCTGCACCGCGCACGAAGACGAGCGCGACGGCGCCACCGACCTGCACCAACGACATCACGGCGCCACCTCCCGCGGCGACCTGGGACCCTCCGGCGAGCGCGCGCACGAGCCTCGGCGACGGCATCGTCCTGCCCGTCTACGCACGCATCGACTGGGCTTCCCTCCTCCGCCGCGTCTCTTTGGACGATGTGCTCGCGTGGCCGTGCGGTAGGCGCCGGCGGGTCGCCGCCGACATCTCCGAGCGCGAAGCCATCGTGTCGATCGTGATCCGGCCGGCTCGTCTTGGCCTCTCTGCCGCTCTCACCTCGCCATCCGCCATCGCGATCACGAGCGCGAGCTGCACCAGCCGCTTGCGCCGGTGCGGTCACTTCCGCGCGCCGGTGACCTGGATCTCGCGGAGGCGCGCCCGCGCCGCCGCGTAGTGCGGCTCGATCTCCTTCGCCGCCGGCGTCCCCCAGAGGTTCTTCCGCTCCTCCGGGTCGTCCGCCAGGTCGTACAGCTCGAACCGGGCGCCGCCCGAGATCGTCAGCTTCAGGTCGCCGCGGATGAACGACCGCCGCGCGTCGTTGTAAGGCCCGGCCGGCATGTCGATCAGCACGTCGCGCGCCGCGGCCTGACCGCCGGGCGCGAGGAACACGTCGGGCAGGAGCGACACGCCCGACAGGAAGTCGGTCGTGGGCGCGCCCTCGCCCGGCCCGGGGACCCGCATCAGGTCGAGCAGCGTCGGCGCGAGGTCGACCAGGCTCCGCCGCGCCGAGACGCGCGACGGCGCCGCGCCCGGCACATGGACGAGCAGCGGCACGCGCACGAGCTCCTCCCAGAGCTCGAAGCCGTGGCGGAACATCTTGTGCTCGCCGAACGCCTCGCCGTGATCGCTCGTCACCACGATCGCCGTGCGCCCGCCGTACGGCGCCGCAGCGATCGCGTCGAGCAGCCGGCCGATGTGCTTGTCCGTGAAGGCCACCTCGCCGTCGTACAGGTCCCGCTGCGACGACGCGCCGAAGCCCGGCACGTCGTCGTGCCGGAGGTAGTCGGCGTGCGGATCGAGGTAGTGGACCCACAGGAAGAAGCGCCCGCCCGTGTTCTCGGGCGACCCGAGCAGCCGCAGCGCGGCGTCGGTCAGCGCGGGGCTCGTCGCCTTGTTGTCGACGTCCCACGGCGCGCCCTCGGGCGGCGCCGCGGACATGTCCACCACGTCGAACCCGCGGTCGAGCCCGCCGAAGCTGCCGAAATAGCGGTGCCCGTGCGCGCTCATCGTGCGCACCCCCGCCGCCTTCAGGCGCTCCGCGACGAACGTGTCCTCCTCGCCGAACTTGTTGAAATGACCCCAGTTTCTGTGGGTCTCGCTCCCGTACTTGCCGATGAGCATCGGGCCGATGCTCTTGCCCGTGTAGGACGCGAGCGCGTACGCGCGCTCGAACACCGTGGAGCGGGCCGCGAGCGCGTCGAGGTTCGGCGACACGGGCCGCGCGTTGCCCGCGTAGCCGAGGTCCCAGCGGAGCGTGTCGATCGTGATGAGGACGACGTTCAGGTCCGGAGGCAGGCGCGCCGCGGGCGCTTCGGCGGGCGCGGCCGCCGTCGGGGCCGGGGCGAGCGCGGCCAGCGCCGCGGCGGTCAGGTCGCCGCCGGAGCAGTCGTCGTCGACGCCGTTGTCGAGGATCTCCTCGGCCAGCGGGTGGACGCGCGGGTCGCGATCGTCGCAGTCGCCGCCGCCGAACAGCCCGGACGCGCGGTCGCCGTCGCGGTCGGTGAGGCGGCGCAGGACCGCGAGGCTCTTGCCGCCCACGGGCGCGCCGCGCTCGAGCGCCTGGCCCACCGCCGGCGCCGCGTTGAGCGCCGTGGCCGCGCGCGCGGTGAGCGCGAGCGGCAGGAGAGCGACGAGGAGCGCGACCGGGGAGCGCACCGTCCGGACGGCGGCCGGCGCGAGGAAGGCGGCGAGCGCGACCACGAGCAGGAGCGCCGGCGCGCGCAGGTCGAGCTCGGGGCGCTTGAAGATGCCGTAGATGCCGAGGAAGCCGCCCTCGCCGGAGACGCCGCCCGTGGCGACGCCGATCGCGAACAGGGCCGCGGCGATCCCGAGCGCGACGCCGCCCGTGACCGCCGGGTCGACGCAGGCCGGGCGCCCGTCGCTCGCGGTGGCGAGCGCGCGCCGGAGCGGCGGCGTCAGGGCGAGGACGGCGAGCCCCGCGATGAGGCCGAGGCCGAGCGAGCCCGCGGCGACGGCGGTGCCGACGAGCAGGGGCGCGGCCTCGAGCCCGAGCAGCGCGCGGGCGAGGTGCGCGCACAGGGTCATCCAGAGGAAGGCCGCGAGCACCGCGAGCGGCACGAACGCCGCGATGTCGGCGGGCCGGCCGATCGCCCGCACGCGGAGCGAGGCGACGAGCGTGGCCGGCGACGGCGGGCGCGACGGGTCGACCACGATCGCGCCGAGGCCGGCGAGCAGGCCGACGGCGAGCGCGACCGGCGCGAACACGCCGATGTCGGCGAGGTAGGTCGCGAGCTGGAAGGCGGGGTCGTCGCCGGCGAAGGCCGCGGCCCAGCCGGCGTCGAGCGACGCGGCCACGACGCCGAGGACGCTGGCGCCGAGGGCGCTCCTGGCGAGCCGCCCTGCCCACGCGCGGGCCAGCGTCGGGACCGCGGGCCCCGGTGAGCTGGGGGTGCGCTTCACGCCGGGCTCCGCTTCCGCGCCATGGGGTGGGCGCTCCGCGCCATGGGGTGGGCGGCGTCGTAGACCTTGAGCAGGTGGTCGATCGACACGTGCGTGTACCGCTGCGTGGTGGCGAGCGACGCGTGCCCGAGCAGCTTCTGGATGGCGCGGAGGTCGGCGCCGCCGTCGAGCAGGTGGGTCGCGCACGTGTGCCGGAGCGCGTGCGGGTGCAGGTCGGACCGGCCGGCGCCGAGCGCGCCGTAGCGCTGGACGAGGGCCTGGACGCGGCGCACGCCGATGCGCGCGCCGCGGCGGGACAGGAAGAGCGCGCGCGGGTCGCGGGCGCCGGTGGTCGGGTCGGCGAGCTCGTCGCGCCGCTCGAGGTAGCGCTCGATGGCGGCGACGGCGTGGGAGCCCAGCGGGACGATCCGCTCCTTGTCGCCCTTGCCGATGACGCGCACCGAGGCCCTGTCGGCGGGCCGCCGGTCGACGTGGGCGAGGTCGAGCCCGCAGAGCTCGGAGACGCGCAGGCCGGCGCCGTAGAGGGTCTCCAGGATGGCGCGGTCGCGGAGCCCCTCGGCCGTGTCGGCGCCGGGGATCTCCATGACCTCGGCGGCGGCGTCGACGTCGAGGAAGGTCGGCAGGGGGCGCCGGACCTTGGGCAGGGCGAGCTGGGCGGCCGCGTTCTTGTCGACCTCGCCGCGCCGCTCGAGGTAGCGGAGCAGGGCGCGGGCGGCGCCCACCTTGCGCGCGATCGAGGCGGGGGCGTGGGTGCGCGCGAGCGAGCCCAGCCAGCTGCGCAGGAGGAGCACGTCGAGGCCGGTCACGGCCGTGTCCTCCACCGCGCCCGTGTCCTCGCCCGCGGCCGGGGCCTTGCCGGCGGCCGGGACCTTGCCGGCGGCCGGGACCTTGGCGCGGGTCGCCTTGGCGCGCGTCGCCGTGGAACGGTGGTCGGCGTTCGCGGCCGCCTTCTCGCGGGCGAAGCGCGCGAGCTGCTCGAGATCGCGCCGGTACGCGGCCACGGTGTGGCGCGACGCCCGCCGCTCGGCCGTGAGATAGGTGAGGAAGCGCGCGATCGCCTGCTCCAGCGTGGTCTCGCCGGATCGATCGCCGCCTCGCCGCACGTGCATCACCGGTTTGCCCTACCACCAGGACGCGCCGGCAGGCAAAGACTCGCCGGCGGCCCGCTGGGTCGCCGGGCTCCCGCCGCGCGGGCGCGCCGGGAGGCGACCCGCCGGCCGGGTGGAGGCGGCGGCTCCCCGACTCGGGCACCGTGGAGGTCGCGGCGCGCGCTGCGCAGGGCCGGAGCGCCGCTCGCCGCGACCTGCGCGGCGTACGGCCCACGGGGTGCGCGGACGCGTCCGGCGAGCGTCCCTGCTGTTCAGGCTGCCCGGTGATCGTCGCTGTCGATTCGTGGCTTGCGTTACCGAACCGCGCGTCGAACACGGGCTGTTTCGCTGCGGCGCGGTGGACATGGGCCTGTTTCGCTGCGCGAAGATCGACGGCTGCGCGTTTGCGCGCGGGCGCCGCTCAATCGGCGTTGCCCGTGGCGGGCTGCCGGCCGGATTCCGGAGCTGACGGGAAAGATGAAGAGGAAAGGCCGAGGTTCTTCCCGTCTTCCGCCCTCGTGCGCCCCTCTCCTGGGCAGCTCGGCTGCCGCCGGCGACGGATGTCCGCGGATCGCGCTCGTGATCCCGATATGTGCGCTGCTTTCGGTGTGGTACGAGGGCGGGCGCGCTGGCGACGACGCGCGGGTGGCGTGAGGAGTATGAAATGACGAATGCAGTCGTGAGCGAGCCGGCCACCGAGGTCCCGCCGAAGCTCTCCTTTGCTCAGACCATGAGGAGCCTGCCGCGCTCCTTCTGGATGGGCTGCATCATGGAAATGTGGGAGCGGCTCGCTTACTACGGCGTGCGCGTCGTCATGCCCATCTACATCGCCCAGGCCGACGAGCCTGGGGGGCTCCACTTCAGCCAGCAGGACAAGGGCACCATTTACATGGTCTGGGCCCTCATCCAGTCGCTGCTCCCGATGATCACCGGCGGTTACGCGGACCGGTACGGCTACAAGCGCACCATCTTCGTCACGGTCTGGCTGAAGATCATCGGCTATCTGCTGATGGCGACGCAGCGGAGCTTCACCGGCTTTCTGCTCGGCGTGGTCGTCCTCGCGACGGGCACGGCCCTCTTCAAGCCCGGGATCCAGGGCACGCTCGCCCAGTCGATGGATAAATCGAACTCGTCGGTCGGCTGGGGGCTCTTCTACTGGCTCGTGAACGTGGGCGCGGCCGTCGGCCCGCCGCTCGCCGGCTATCTCCACGGCAACGGCTGGCCGTGGGTGTTCTACGGCTGCGCCGGCATCATCTCCCTGAATTTCCTGATGCTCTTCACCTACCGGGAGGTCGACTCCGGCGCCGACAAGACCGCCGATGCGTGGAAGGTCTTCAAGGACACGATCAAGAACATCTGGGACGCGCGGCTCATCACCGTGATCCTGCTGCTCTCGGGGTTCTGGCTGATGATGTACCAGCTCTGGGACCTGATGCCGAACTTCTACACGGACTGGATCAGCAGCACCTCGTTCGTGCAGAACAACCCCTGGCTCCCGGCCTCGTGGCTCGACGTCAAGGACCCGCGCGGGGTCCAGCTGAAGCAGGAGAACGTGCTCAACCTGAACGCGGTGTGCATCGTCCTCTTCCTCGTGCCGTTCTCGTACCTGGTGGCGAGGATGAAGGTGCTCTCGGCGATGACGCTGGGCATCCTCGTCGCCACCTTTGGCATCATCGTCTCCGGGACCACGACGTCGCTCTACGTCCTCTTCGCGGGCATCCTGCTCTTCTCCCTCGGCGAGATGCTGACCGGCCCGAAGAAGAGCGAGTATTTCGCGCTCATCGCGCCGAAGGGGAAGAAGGCGCTCTACCTCGGCTACATCAACATCCCGGCGGCGATCGGCCCGGCGATCGGCGCGCAGATGGCGGGGATCCTGTATGGCACGCGCGGCGAGAAGGCCACGCTGGCCCTGCGCTACCTGGCCGAGAAGACCGACGTCGCCAAGGGGAAGGCCTGGAACGGCGACGTGGCGTCGCTCCCGGAGCTCCTCGGGGTGTCGCGCCAGGAGGCCTTTCGGAGGCTCCAGGACGTGCTGCAGATCGACGCGACCCAGGCCACGCGCCTGCTCTGGGACACCTATCGACCGTACGAGATCTGGTACTCGTTCGCGGCGGTCGGGGTCGCGTCGCTCGTGGGGATGCTGCTCTTCTCCCAGCGATCGAAGCGGTGGAAGGATCTCGACGTGTAGGCTCTGTCTGCCGAGCTGCTGCGCGGCCCTCTTTCAGACCGCTCACTCCACCGCTGGATTCGCAGCGCGACGGCCTACTCGCACGCCTCGCCGAGGATGTACCCGTGCTTGCAGATGCAGCGGCACTCGACCTCGAACTCGGGCTCGTTGCACGCCGGCCGGACCTGCCTCGTGTGGCTCGCCGTCCGGCCCTCCCTGTCCTTCACCTGCACCACGATCTCGTAGTCCTGATCGAAGATGTCGAGGCTCGACCAGTTGTTCGGACAGACGCCCACGTTCGCGAACGTCGAGATGTCGACGTCGACGCTCGCGCCCCAGCCGTCGCCGGTCGGCTTCAGGTTGACCGTCCTCGACTCGGACATCACCCGCCCGGACCCGGGGTCGCGCAGCGCGCCGGAGAGCTGGACGCCGCACGCGCCCAGGTTCGTCGCGCGGACGCCCAGGAAGACCACCCGCCCACCCTGCGGCGGCATGATGATGTCGACCGCGTCACCGTCGCTCACCGGGCGCGATACGCCGCTCGAGTCGAGCGCGATGACCTCGATCTGGATGGGCGCGCCCTCCTCGCCCAGGTATCCGAGCTTGCACATGTCCTCGACGATCGGCGGAGGAGGCTGCTCGTCGTCGCCGCACGCCGGCGCGACGAGCAGCAGCGCCGCGAGCGCCCGCCTCGTCGCAGCGCGCGAGGCCGTCATCGATCCCGCCGGTCCGGCGCCGGCGGAAGGCCCTCGTCGTCCTCCGGCTCCTCCCGGGGGATGGGCGCGCGCGGCGGGCGCCTCGTGGTGCCGAAGGAGCTCGAGCTGACCGGCGGCGCCGCGCGCGAGTCGGGCGCCGCAGGCTGGGTCGTCGCGCCGCCGCGCCACGGGCCGCTCGCCTCCGGCTCGGCCGGCCCCGGCGGCCCCCCGGACGCCGCGCTCCCCTCGAGCAGCCCCGCCTGCGGGAACGGCGTGCGCTCGGCCAGGTAGGCCGCGAGCAGCCGATCGCGCTCCAGCTCCTCCGTGCTCGGCGGCGGCGGAGGGTCGAGCGTCGGCAGCTCGTCGGTCCAGGTCAGGTCCGCCTCCTCCAGGCTCGGGACGGAGCTGGCGCTGCTGGAGAACCTCCGCGGCGCGTTCCGCTCGGTCGGGACAGGCTCCGGCGCGTAGCTGGGAGCAGCACGATCCAGCGCATGGCTGGACGGACGGTCGGGCGCGTACCCGGGCGCGCGGTCGAGCGTGTGGCTCGACGCGCGGTCCGAGGTGTACCCGGGCGCACGGTCGAGCGTGTGGCTCGACGCGCGCTCCAGCGCATGGCTGGACGTGCGCTCCAGCGCGTGGCTGGACGCGCGGCCCGGCGCGTTGCTCGGCGCGCGGCTCGGCGCGTTGCTGGGCGCGCGGCTCGGCGCGTTGCTGGGCGCGCGGCTCGGCGCGTTGCTGGGCGCGCGGCTCGGCGCGTTGCTGGGCGCGCGGCCCGGCGCGTTGCTGGGCGCGCGGCCCGGCGCGTTGCTCGGCGCGCGGCCCGGCGCGTTGCTCGGCGCGACGCTGGGCGCGCGCTCGGGCGCGACGCTGGGCATGGGCTCGGGCGGGAAGGAGGGGCTCCGCGACGTCGGCGGCGGCGGCGGGGGCGGCGGATCGATGGTCGGCAGCTCGTCGTCCCAGTCCCAATCCTCCGGATCCACTCGGGAATCCGACCGGCGCGACGGCGGGCCGAGCCGCAGATCGGCCGACCTCCGCGATATCGGAAACCCGGCCGGCGGGCCGATCGTCGGCAGCTGGCCCACGCCCGGATCTCGCGAGGGCGCGTCCTCCCGGCGCTCGAGCCGCCGCGACGGGCGCGTCGGCTCGGGCACCGGTACGGAGTACCTCGTCGACGCGACCTGCCCGAACGGCCGCGAGTCCCGCGGCAGCCGCGGCGGCGGCGGGACCGCCATGGCCGCGCGCGCCGCCGCCGTCGAGGGAGGCGGCTGCGTCGAGATGAGGTTCTCGTCGCGACCCCGCTCGGCCGACGCCGGGCGATCCGCCGACGCAGGCTGCCGGGGCTGCACGCTGGTCGGCGACGACGCGGCCTGCGCCGAGCCAGCGAGCGGCCGGCCGAGCCACGCGGCGTCCTTGCGCCCCTGCGACGAGCGCGCGCCCTCCTCCGCCGGCCGCACCGCGCGCGGCGCGAGCGTGTCGCC
Organism: Sorangium sp. So ce834; assembly: GCF_051521425.1. NCBI lineage: Bacteria > Pseudomonadati > Myxococcota > Polyangiales > Polyangiaceae > Sorangium > Sorangium sp. So ce834. The sequence continues at coordinate 11,818,857 of NZ_CP150351.1, read as the reverse complement.
CGGCTCGGTCGCCGGGACCTCGTCGCCGAAGAGGAGCGGCGCGGCCCCGGCCCCGCGCGACTCCACGCCCGCAGCGCCCCGCCCGGAGCGGAAGCCGAACGCGGCGCGGATCGCCCGGTCGTGGTGCGGCTCCACCTCGACGGGCCGGACGATGAAGCACGGCTCCGCGCCCGGCGCCCGCAGCGACAGATCGACGTCGAACGGCGCGCTGACGAGGTGACCCTGCTCGTCGAACAGGATGCGCACCGGCGGCTGCGCGAAATGCGCGGGCGACGACGGCGTCGCGAGGACGACCCCGAGCTCGCCGGTGCTCAGCTGCACGAACGTCCCCGTCGGGATGATGCCGAGCGCGCCGACGAGGAGCTTGCCGATCGCCCGGTCGGTCGCGCTCTCGGCGCCCGAGACCATGCGCTGGAGCACGGCGTCGAGCGACGCGCCGCCGCCCGACGCCCCCTCGAGCGACGGGAACGGCGCGGCCCGGAGCTCGGTGAACTGGCGGGCGGCCGCGAGGATCCGCGCGAGCACCGTGGGGCTGCGCCGGCCGCCGTAGAGCGGGCCCTGCCGGCCACCGGGCCGCAGCGCCAGCGCCTCGTAGGCGATCACCGTGCGCGTGATCGACGGCGCGTGCAGCTTGCCGAGCGTGGTCAGCATGACCGCCGCGCTCGAGGGCAGCCGCTCCTTCTCGTCGTCGCTCAGGCTGCGCTCGAGCAGCGAGCGGCCGGCCAGCTCCTCGTCGCCGGCCGAGCCCGCGAGCGCCCCCGTGAGCCGCAGCCTGCCGACGTCGTAGAGGAGCGCCGCCGTGACGAGGCTCCCGAGCATCCGCCGGTCCGTCGTGAGCTGGCGCGCGATCCCCAGCGCGACGATCGCCGTGGACACGCAGAGGCCCGCCTCGTCCGGGTCGGCGACCTTGCCCGCGGCGACCGAGAGCAAGAGGCGCGCGTCCTCCTCGGCCGCGGCGACGAGCTTCTGCGCGACCCGCTTCACCCGCTGCGGCAGCGTCGGCTCGGACGAGCGCAGGGCCGCGTAGAACCCGCGCATCACGAGGATCGCCGCGGCGTAGGTGCGGCTGATGCGGCCGATGCGGGTGCCGTCGCCCTCGATGGCCCCGGCGGGGAACGGGTTCGTGAGCTTGCGGACCCGGACGCCGCGCAGGCTCGACTGGAGCAGCCGCGCGGCGATGCCGCGGTCGCGCTGCGCGTCGGCGAGGAGCCGGGCGAAGGCGGCGAGCTCGGCGCGGCGGACCGTCTTGTCGAGCACCAGCTCCGAGACGTCGCAGGCCTCGAAGAAGCTGCCGAGCTCCAGGGCGACCTCGTACGTCTCGCGCGAGGCGCGGAGCATCTGGCCGTTGATGAAGAGCGTGTTGCCCGCGAACACCAGCGTCGCGGCCTCGCTCCCCGACAGCTCGCAGAACTGGACGATGCTGTCGATCGCCGACGGGACGAGCGACAGCACCGCCTGGTTCGAGTCGCTGTGCAGGAGGCACGCCTTCGCGAGCCGGTAGATCATCTGCACCAGGCCGAGCGCCGCGCGGCGCCGCCCGTCGGCCTTCACGCCCGAGATCGCCATGTCGCCGGTGCTCTCGTGGAGGTTGGCCTTCTCCTCGCTCACGGCTTCCTCCCGCCCCGGGGCGACGGCGACGGCGCCGGCTTCGTCGACGGCACCGCGCTCATCGGCGCGGGCTCGATCGCCGGCGCCGGCCGGGCCGACGGGCCGAGCGGGAACGACGCGGGGCCCTGCCGCACGCTGTACGGCGGGGCGCCGGCGCCTGACGGCGGGGCGGGGGACCGCGGCGGCACCGCCGGGCGCGGCATGGACGGCGGCATCGGGGGCGGCGCGGCGGTCGGGGTGGACGCCGCGGCGGCGGAGGACGGCGGCGGGCCGCGCCGGCTGAACGGCACCGAGTTGGGGGGCGCCGAGGCGGCGCTGGTCGAGGAGGGCACCGGCGAGACCATCGGCGGCCGGTAGGCGGGCCGGCCGGCGTCGCCGCTGCTGTGCGGGCCGACGGAGCTCGGGCGCGGGGTGCTCCACGGCTCGAGCTGGTCTGGAAGGCTGAGCGGGACGCCCGGGCTCACGCGCCGGACCGAGACCGGCGAGTACGAGCGCGCGGCGCGGGAGGGCGGCGCGCTCGCCTCGGGGACGGGCGGCGACGGCAGCGACGCCTGCACCGGCGGGCGCTCGCTCGGGCGGGTCGGCGCGACGAGGCGCGCGGCGATCGCGACCGCGGCGCGGGCGGCGGCGTCGCGCACCGGCGGGGTGTTCCACCAGCGCGGCTTGGTGGCCTCCTTGACCGCGCGGAGCGCCTCGTAGCTCCGCGCCTGGCAGAGGAAATGCGCGGCCAGCTCGCGGGTCTGCTCGATCGCCTCGGACGGGATGAGCTGGCGCTTCTCGAGCAGCTCGATCGCGAGCTTCTCGGCCCGCGCGGGGTTCAGCTGCGCGACGGTCTCGAGCCACTGCCGCCGCTCCGAACCCGGCAGGTCGTGGAACGACGGCGCGATGATCCGCCGCACGAGCGTCGGGCCCGCGGCGAGGACGCCGAGCTTGCCGATGAGGCGCAGCGCCTCGCGGCGCACCGGCGGCGCCGGATCGTCGAGCAGCTTCTGGAGCTCCTCCCGGACGCGCTCGGCGGCGGAGCCCGGGCCGTTCGCGCCGTCGCTGCCCGCGGCGTCGGGGAGCTCGGCGAGCGCGCTGATGCGCACCTCGACGTGCGGGCTCGCGAAGCCGGCCTCCAGCGCGGCGAGCGCCTCGGGCGTCTTGAGCTGCGCGAGCAGCTGGACGGTCGTGAGGGCGAGGGGGGCCGGCGCGCGCGAGAGCAGGTCGCCGAGCTCGGCCTCCCGGCCCGGCGCCCACCGCCGCATGTACGCGAACAGGACCTCGCGCAGGCGCTCGGACTGCGCGGCGCCGTGGCACTGGCACGCCGCGCTGAAGAGCGCGCCGTCCTCGAGCGCGTCGAGCGCGTGGGCCAGCCCCTCGACGATCGCCGGGTCGAGCGGCACGAGGCTCCGGCCCGCGCCGGGCTGCGCCGCGCCCCGCCCCGCGCCGGGCTGCGCCGCGCCCCGCCCCACGCCGGGCTGCGCCGCGCCCCGCCCCGCGCCGGGCTGCGCGGCGACGCTGGCGCCGGCGGCCGCGGACGCGCCGTGGGCCGCGCCGGCGGTCGCCGCGACGCCGAGGCTGGCGCCGGCGCGGGGGGCCGCCGGCGCCAGCGTGACGGCGCCGGTCGTCGCCGGCTCCTCCGGGTGGGTCGTCGCGAGGTCGTCGAGGATCGCCTTCAGCGCCTCGACCGGGAACATCGACTGCGCGAGCGCCCGGTCGATCGCGCGCGGCGAGAGCTGCGGCGTCGCGGCGAGCTGCCGGCTGCTCGCCGCGACGGCCGCGCCGCGCTGGACGCCCTCGAGCCGCGTGGAGAACGCGCGCCGGAGCATCGTCTGCACCTCGAAGGCGAGCTCGTAGCTGTGCAGGACGATCTGGTCGGCGGTCCACGCGGTGAGCGCCCCGGTCATGCGATCGGCGTCGCCGTGCCTCACGGCGTCGACGTAGCCGTCGACGAACGCCTCCATGTACCGCTCGGTCCACTGCTCCGACGGCAGCGCGATCTGGGCGCCGAGGGTGCTGCGGGTGAGCGGGTCGACGGCGAGCGCCGAGGCCGCCGCGCCCGTCTCGGCGAGCGCGGCCTCGACGTTCCGCTGGAGCGCCCTGCCCGCGAGCGAGCTCTCGTCCCAGAGGCTCTCGATCTGCGCGAGCGCGCGCGCCCCGATCGCGATCTCGCGGCAATGCTCCTCGAAATCCTCGGGGTCGGCGTCGCCCTCGGCGAACTGATCGATCGCCATGTAGGCGATGTGCTCGAAGCGGCGGTCCCAGAGCGCCGTCACCGCGTCGTCGTCCTCGCCGATGCCGAAGCTCTGGTCGCGGAGCAGGATGGCGGCGAAGTCGCGGAGCTCGCCCTCGGTGATGCCGGCCTTGATCTGGATCTTCCGGACGCCGTCGGCGAAGAGCTGGTAAGGGATGCGATCGAACGGCGGCCTGTCGGGCAGCCAGATCGGCTGGCCGCCCGAGGTGAACGCGTTCGGGGTGACCTCCCAGCGGACGCCGAGCGGGTTCTGCGCCAGCGTGCGCGTGATCTCGTCGAACGCGAAGTGGATCCCCTTGTTCACATGCGGGTGGTTCCACCCGTACTGGCGGATGTTGCTGAGCACCAGCGCGAGCTGCTTCCAGACGCCGACGAGCCGCTGGCAGGTCTGCTCGACGAGGGACGAAGGCTGCGGCTCCTGGTCCTCGTCGATGGCGTCGTTGCCGCGGACGAGCACGCGCGGCGCCTTCTTCTCGCGCGAGGGGGTCAGCTGGCCGGCGGCGTTCGCGGCGGTCAGCCGGCGGAGCTCGGCGCGCATCGCGCCGGCGCTCTGGAAGCGGCTCCCGCGCTCGAACGCGAGCGCCTTGTCGACGAACGCGACGATCTCGACCGGCAGGTCGGGGACCTCGGTCGCGATCGACGGCGCGGTCTGCGTCGCCGCGAGGAAATACGACTCGGACTCGCTCCGGCCGCGGTTGAGCCGCTTGCCCGACAGCAGGGTGAACAGGCACGCGCCGACCGACCAGAGATCCGACCGGCCGTCGATGCCGGACACCCCCATCGCCTGCTCGGGCGACATGAACGCCGGCGTGCCGAACGTGAGCCCCGCGCGCGTCGCCTGCCGCTCGGGGTCGCGCATCCGGGCGATGCCGAAATCGAGGACCTTCACGTGGCCGGCGCTCGTGACGAAGATGTTCGCCGGCTTGATGTCGCGGTGGACGATGCCGATGGAGTGGCACTTGTCGAGCAGGTCGAGCACGACGTCGAACACGGGCAGCACCTGCGCGAGGGGCAGGGTGCCGCCGTGGTTGCTCGCGAGCCGCTGGAGGGTGGTGCCCGCGAGCAGCTCCATGACGAGGAACGGCTCCCCGCGATCGCTGAGGTCGTCCTCGATCACGGCCACGCGCGCGGGGTGGTCGACCCGGTTCGCGATCTTGCCCTCGCGCAGGAAGCGGTCGCGCAGCTCGGCGTTGCGAGCGAACTCGATGTGAAGGACCTTCACCGCGGCGCGCGAGCCCCGGCGGTGGGTCGCCGCGAACACCGCGCCCATGCCGCCGACGCCGAGCAGATCGTCGAGCCGCCACTTGGCGTTCAGGGCCGTCCCGATCCGCGCAGCGGCGGTATCTACGAGGTTCGGCTCCTCGGCGTGCGGGTCGAGCGGGGCCATAGACCGGGCGGCGGACAGGGGCCGCGCCGTGCGCGGCAGAGGGCGAGTAAACCAGGCCGAGCATACATCGTTCCCGGTGAAGCGCGAACCAGGACAAGGTCATCCGCCCCCACCGAACAAAGGTGGGAGAGGCGTTCGCAAAGTGGCAGCGAGGCTGCGTGTGACGCACGCGCGCGACCCACGACGGACGCTATGGGCCGACGCCGGACAGCGCCGGACAGCGACCGACGATCGCCGCTTCAGCGCACGCTCGGGCGCGGCGCGGCGCCGGCGTCCGGCTCGGGCGCGCCCGGCCACTCGGGGCAGGTGGCGCGGTAGGCGATGTCGGGCATGAGCAGCGCCCACTCCTCGCGCGTGAAATTGCGCCCGGCGTAGGCGCACGCGCGGGTCATCAGCGGCTCGGCCGCGATCGTGAACACGCGCGCCGCGCCGTCGTTGGCGGCGGTCACGACGCGGGTGGCGTCGGGGCTGAACACCGCGTCCGTCAGCGTGACCCCCTCGGCCCGGAGCGTGATCGGCTCGCCCTGCCCGTCGACGGGGAGCACCCGCGCGATGCCGTCGCTCGACACGGCCACCACGCGCGCGCTGTCGCTGCTGAACGACACGGTCCGGACGGAGGTGCCAAGGCCGCTCAGGACGAGCGGCTGGCCCTCGCCGTCGGCGCGGAGCAGCCGCACGGCGTCGTCGAGGGCCGCGATCGCGATGCGGCTCCCGTCCGGGCTCACCGCCAGCGCCGCGATCGCGCGGTCCTCGTACCCCGACGCGAGGACGCGCGGCGCCCCGCGGCCGTCCGCGGGCCACACCTTCACGTTGGGCCCCGACGTCGCCACGATGCTCTTGCCGTCCGGGCTGAACGCCGCCTTGAGCAGCCCCGCGCGCTCGTCGCGCAGCACGACCGGCTCGCCCGGGACCCCGTCCTCGAACACGCGCAGGATGCCGTTCCACGAGGTCGTGACGATCCTGGTGCCGTCCGGGCTGAACGCGACGCCCACCACCCGATCGTCGTGGGCGCCGAGCACGACGGGCGCGCCCTTGCCGTCGGTGCGCCACACCCGCGCCGTCCGATCGGCCGAGCCGGTGACCAGGCGGCTGCCGTCGGGGCTGAAGTCGACGCTGAGCAGGTGGTCCTCGTGCCCGCGCAGCACGACGGGTTCGCCCGAGCCGTCGGCGCGGAAGATGCGAACCGTTTTGTCCGTCCCTGCGGTAGCGATCTTGCTGCCGTCGTGGCTCACGGCGATGCTGGTCAGCGGCCCTGTGTGGCCGTGGAGGAGCAGCGGCTCGCCGGGCGCCTCGAGGCGCCACACCCGCGCGGTGCCGTCCTCCGAGGCGGTGACGACGCTCGCGCCGTCGCGGCTGAAGGCGGCGCTGTTCACCGCCCCCTCGTGGCCCACGAGGACCGTCGGCGCGCCCTTGCCGTCGCAGCGGAAGATGCGGGCCGTCCCGTCCGCGGACGCCGTGACGACCGCCGTGCCGTCGGCGCTGAAGGCGGCGCTGCGCACGGAGCCCTGGTGCCCGCGGAGGACGATGGGCTCGCGGCGGCCGGGCCCGAGGATGCGCGCCGTCCCGTCGCCCGCGGCGAGGGCGATGCGGTCGTCCACGGGGCTGTAGCTCGCGCCCTCGACGCCCTGCCCGAGCCCCTTCAGCGCTTCGGGGGCGCCGTGCCCGTCGGCGCGGACGACGTAGACCGTCCCGCTGATGGCCGTGACGAGGATCCAGGTGCCGTCGTGGTCGAAGACCGCGCGCCGGATGAGCCGCTCGCCCAGCGGGACGACGAGCGGCGGCTCGTCCCCCATGCCGGGGCGCCACACGTAGATCGCGCCGTTCGTGGTCCCCGCGACGACGAGGCTGCCGTCCGGGCTGAACGCCACGCTGGACGGCGCGGCGTCCCGCGTGTGGAGCGCCCCGTCCTCGCGGCCGTCCGGGCGCCACAGGCGCACCGTGCCGTCGGTCGATGCGGTCGCCACGCGGCTGCCGTCGTGGTTGAAGGCGACGGCGACGACCCCGCCGGGGTCGTGGGCGCGCAGCAGGACCGGCGCGTCGCGCGCGCCGAGGCGGAAGAGCCGCGCGGCCCCGTCGGCCGAGGCGGTGGCCACGAAGCGGCCGTCGGGGCTGAAGGCCGCGTCGTGGACCGCGCCGCCGTGGCCGGCGAGCACCTCCTGGCCGACGGCGGCGCCCCGGACGGCGTCGCCGAGCGCCTGCACCACGGTGGCGGCCGCGGGGCGGCCGCTCGCCGTGGCGGCGAGGCCCGCCTCCACGGCGAGGAGGCGCGCGCGCTGCAGCAGGCCGTCGGACAGATCCTTCGCCGACTGGGCCGCGAGCCGCCGGGCGTCCTTCTCGCGCGCCTCCTGCTGCGCCCGGACGAGCGCCTGCTCCTCCTTGCCCATCTGCCAGAGGAGCACGAGGACCATGCCGCCGAGCAGCGTGACGGCGACGGCGAGCACGGTGAGGAGCCGCCGCATCGACCGCCGCTGGCCCTCGGCCCGCGCGCAGGCGGTCAAGAACGCCCGCTCCTCGGCCGAGAGGTCGCCCCGCCCGTCGCACCACGACGTGAGCTCCGCGAGCGCCGCGCCGCCCACGAGGAAGTCGTCCTTCCGCCCGTTCGAGAGCCAGCGCAGGAGCGGCTCCGTGACGGCGCGCTCCACCTCGCGCGACCCGGCCCACGTCCGGTCGAAGGCGCGGCGGAAGATGCGGTTTCGCACGTCGAGGCACGGCGCGCCCGCGGCCGTCGCCCGCTCGGCGCAGAGCCCCGAGAGCCGCAGCAAGAGCTGGATCGGATCGCCGCTGTCCGCCGGCACCGGGTGGCCGTCGAGCAGCCGCGTGTACAGCCGGAGGAGCTTCGGCGCGTGGGCGAGGTGGGGCCCGTGCGGCTCGAGGCACCGCTCCGCGTAGCGCAGGTTCGGGTCCTCGGCCCGCCCCTGGCCCAGGAAGCGCCGCTCCACGGCCTCGTCGACGCTGAGGCCGCGCCGCTCTCCGACGAGATCCGCGCAGAGCCGCTGGGTCATGTAGGGGTGCCCCGAGGTCCACGCGAAGATCGCGTCGAGCGCCGCGTCGGGGTCGGCCACGAGCCCGTCCAGGCCGGCGCGGAACCCCCGCACCTCGGCGCGGGTGAAGTCGTCGAGCCGGATCGCGCGGCCGATGTTGAACGGCGTCCGCGTCGGATCCGAGACGAGCTCCGACGGCGCCGCCACCCCGAGCAGGCAGAAGGTCAGCCGGGCGTTGGCCGGGCGCTCCGCGCGCCGGTTCACGAAGGCGCGGATGGCCGCGAAGAAGTCGTCCCGCGAGAACGGCAGAGACAGGGTGGCGTCGACCTCGTCGATGAACAGGACGATCCCGGAGGAGATCTCCACGAGCACGACGTCCTCGAGCCAGCGCAGCCAGCAGTGCACCGGCCCGAGGTGCCAGTGCGCGTCCCAGAACTCGTCCGGCGGCTCCAGGCCGAGCTGCTCGGCGATCTCGGACGCGATCCCGAGGTACCAGCCCACCGGCGTGGCGGTGTCGGTGCCGAGCGCCCCGAGGTCGACGCTCGCGCACTCGAGCTGCTCGGCGCGGAGCCGCATCGAGACCCGGAGTCGCAGGCTGGACTTGCCGATCTGCCGGGTCGACAGCACATAGCAGAGCTCACCGCCGAGCAGCGCCTCGAAGAGCTCCGTGTCCGCGGAGCGCTCGATATAGATGGCGCCGTCGCCCACGGTCCCGCCCGCCTGGAACCGGCGCCTGTGATCACCGGCGCTGGCCTTCGCCTGATCGAGGTCGGGAGGCGCCGAGAAGGTCACGAATCAGACGGTGCCATGCAGCGCCGTGACCGTCAACGGAACGACATCCCGCGTCGCTAGCGTCCGCGGTGGAACAACGGGTCTCGCAACGGCGCGTGAACTTCACGAGAGCGTCACGCGGGGAGGGCCGGGGGAGGGGCTGGAGCAGGGCTGGAGCAGGGCTGGAGCAGGGCTGGAGCAGGGCTGGAGCAGGGCTGGAGCAGGGCTGGAGCAGGGCTGGAGCGCGCGCGCTCGCGCGCTCGCGCGCGGCCGCCGGCTTCTGTCGGCGCCGCGTCGCGCGGCGCGGCCGCGGCCGCGCGCCTCCGCTCCTCCCTTCCTTCGCCGTGCGGCGATCGCGTATGCGACCGTTGCGCTGCGCCTCGAAACCCACTTGCCACGTCCAGAAATCGTGGACCGGCCCACTCAGGCTGGTGTAGCGTTCGCGCCGTGCGAGGGGCGTTGAAGGCGAGGGAGCATGGCGTCGTGGCCGCGCTGGCGGCCCTGTCGCCGCTCGGCTTCGCATGGCGCTCTGCGGCTCAGCAGATTCCTGCGGAGACTACGGCTTTGCCCGATACTCCTGAAGCTCCTTCCGGAGACATGCAGAGTCTGCCGTCGACTGCAGAGGCGGCCCTTGCGCCGGCGGCCGCCCGGCCCGAGCTGCCCGGCGAGGCCGCGGCCGCCTCGTCGCGCGGGGCGGCCCTCTGCCGGGCGGCCGGGGCGGTCCTCCTCGCGCTCCCCGCGGCGGGGTGCATGCAGCGCGACGACGGGCTCGCGCAGGAGGCCGCGCTCGCGCAGGAGGCCGCGCTCGCGGCGCACGTGAGCGACTGGCGGGAGGAGATCATCTATCAGGTGCTGATAGACCGCTTCGCCGACGGCGACGCGAGCAACAACTACCGGGTCTCCTCCGGGCTCGGCAGCTGGCACGGCGGCGACTGGAAGGGGCTCGAGGACCGGCTGCCCTACCTCGAGGAGCTCGGCGTCACCGCGCTCTGGATCTCGCCGATCGTCAAGAACGTCGAGACCGACGCCGGCTTCGACGGATACCACGGCTACTGGACGCAGGACTTCACCGCGCTGAACCCCCATTTCGGCGATCTCGCGTCGCTGCGCCGGCTCGTCGCGTCGGCCCACGGCCGCGGGATGAAGGTGATCCTCGACATCGTGACGAACCACGTCGGCCAGCTGTTCTTTTACGACATCAACCAGAACGGGCAGCCCGACGACGCCGTTTACGGCGGCCGCAAGGGCGCCCATCCCCAGAGCGAATACGATCCCGATTTCGACCCCCGCGGCGTCCAGGCGCGGACGTGGCTCGGCGCGTCGGGCCCGGCGCCGATCGTCTTCCGTCACGATCCCGCGACAAACCACCTCCCGCCCAAGCCCGCGCTCTTCCAGAGTCCCGAGGTTTACAATCGCAAGGGCCGCGCCTTCGATTTCGACGATATCGATCAGCTCGTGCACGGCGATTTCCCGGGCGGGCTCAAGGACATCGACACCGCCCGCTGCGACGTGAAGCGGACGATGGTCGACGTGTTCGTGCGCTGGGTCGAGCTCACCGACGTCGACGGGTTCCGCATCGACACGGTGAAGCACGTCGAGCACGAGTTCTGGCGCTATTTCGCGCAGAACGTCCGGCTGCGGCTGAAGGAGAAGGGCAAGACCAACTTCTTCATGTTCGGCGAGGTCCTCGACGGCAGGGACGATCTCATCGGCAGCTTCACGCGGCACGACGTCCCGGCCCACCCGCACGACGCGGCGCTCGGCGGCGATCTGGAGCGCGAGAACGCGAGCGAGGCGGAGGGGGGCTGTCCGGGCGCCGCGCCGGTCACGGGGGACTCGCTCGACGGCGTCTTCTATTTCTCCCAGTACTACCAGGCTTTCCGCGACGTCTTCCGCGACGCGCAGGACACGCGGCGGATCGAGGAGCTCTGGGCGGCGCGGGAGGCCAACTACGGCACGGAGCCGAACGCGAACGGCACGGGCCTGCCGCCGGTGAAGACGCTGGTCAACTTCATCGACAACCACGATGTCCCGCGCTTCCTCTACGACGGCCCGGGCGTCTCGCCGTTCAAGGCCGATCCCGAGGCGGCGCTCAGGAACGCGCTCCTGTTCCTCTTCACCGAGGACGGCATCCCCTGCCTCTACTACGGCACCGAGCAGGGCTTCAGCGGCGGCGGCGACCCGGCGAACCGCGAGGACCTCTGGGCGAGCGGCTACGACACCCAGCGTCCGCTCTTCCAGTGGGTCAAGCGGCTCACGGCGCTGCGCCGGGGCTACCGGGCGCTCACGGTCGGCGAGCAGAGGGTGCGCTGGTCGACGGAGCGGACCGGCGACGAGGACGAGGACGCGGGGATCTTCGCCTTCGAGCGGGGCGAGCCGGACGGCGACTACGCGCTCGTCGTGCTCAACACGCACCCCGCGAAGCGCAGCGCCACGCGCTTCGGGGGGGCGGTCATGACGACGGAGCTCCGGCCGGGGACCGTGCTCGTCGACGTGCTCTCTCCCGGGAAAACGACGTATACCGTGGGCGCGAACGGCGCCGTCAGCGTCGAGCTGCCCCCCGTGAGCGGGGCGCTGCTCATCCCGGAAGACCAGGTCATCCAGGGTCTTTGATCCCCACGAGCCCTCCTCCCCTCCGAGAACCTTGATTATGGCCTCTGTCAAAGTGCGCGGACTCAACAAGCGATTCGGCCAGACGCACGTGCTGCGCGGCATCTCCGTCGACGTGCCCGACGGCTCGTTCGCCGTCCTCGTCGGCCCGAGCGGCTGCGGCAAGTCGACCCTGCTCCGGCTGCTCGCCGGCCTCGAGGAGGCCGACGAGGGCACGATCGCGCTCGGCGGGCGCGACGTCACCCGGCTGGAGCCGCGCGATCGCGACATCGCCATGGTGTTCCAGTCGTACGCCCTCTACCCGCACCTCACGGTGCGCGACAACCTCGCGTTCGGCCTGAAGCTCCGGAAGACGCCGCCGGCCGAGATCGAGGCGCGCGTGAAGGAGGCGTCGGAGATGCTCGGGCTCGGCCCGCTCCTCGACCGGCACCCCCGGGCGCTGTCCGGCGGCCAGCGGCAGCGCGTCGCCATGGGCAGGGCCATCGTGCGGCGGGCGCAGCTCTTCCTGTTCGACGAGCCGCTGTCGAACCTCGACGCGGCGCTGCGCGCGCAGGTGCGGGTCGACATCCGCAAGCTGCACGACCGGCTCGGCGCCACCAGCGTCTACGTCACCCACGACCAGGTCGAGGCCATGACGCTCGCCGACGAGATCTTCGTGCTCAACAAGGGCGTCGTCGAGCAGTCGGGGCCGCCGCTCGAGGTGTTCGCCCGGCCGCGCACCCAGTTCGTGGCGAGCTTCCTCGGCAGCCCGGCGATGAACTTCGTCGAGGCGCGCGTGGAGAACCGCGGCGGCCGCTGGGTCGCGGCCCAGGGCGAGCTCTCGGTCGAGGTCGACGCGGCCGAGTTCCCGGGCGCGCTCTCGTCCGGCCGGCGGGTGATGATCGGCGTGCGCCCGCACGAGGTGGATCTCGCCTCGGGCGAGGGCGGCGCCCCGTTCCAGGTGGCGATCGTCGAGGCGCTCGGGGCCGAGTCGTACGCCCACGGCACGGTCGCGGGGGCGCCGTTCGTGGCGCGCCTCGACCCCTCGGCGCGCGTGGCGAAGGGGGACACCGTGACGCTCGCGCTCCGCAACGTGCACCTGTTCGACGCCGACTCGGGGCTGACCCTGCGGGAGGCGTGAGGCGCGCCATGCCGAGCCGCCGCCCCGCGCCCGCGCTCGCCGCGCTCGCCCTCGTCCTGCTCCTGCCCGGGCTCGCGGTCGCGGCGCCGATCCGGCTCTGGCACGCGTACCGCGACGACGAGGCCAGGGCGCTCGGCGCCATCGTGGCGGCCTTCCAGGGGGCGGAGGTCGAGCTCCTCGCCGTCCCGTTCGACGCCTACGCCTCGAAGCTCCAGGCGGCGGTCCCGATGGGCGAGGGGCCCGACCTGTTCATCGACGCCCACGAGCGGCTCGGCGACTACCGCGCGCGCAAGCTCGTCGCGCCCGTGGGCGACGCGCTCGAGCCGGGCGGTGAGGCGGTGTTCCAGGGGCCGGCGCTCGCGGCCGTCCGGCTGGGCGGCGAGATCTTCGGGCTGCCGATCAGCCAGAAGTGCATGGCGCTCTACATGAACACCGCGCTCGTCCAGGAGGCGCCGGCCTTCCTCGAGGACATCGCGGCGCTCGCCGGCGCGCTGCCGCAGGGCGTCTATCCGCTCGCGTACGAGGCGTCGAACGCCTACGCGCACATGCCGATCCTCGCCGCGTTCGGCGGCGCGATGCTGGACGAGAACGACCAGTTCGGCTTCTTCGGCCCGGGGCCCGAGCGCTCGCTCGAGCTCGTCCGCTCGCTGATCGCGCGGCGGGTCGTCCCGGAGGACGCGAACGGCGCGCTGGTGACCGACCTGTTCAACGCGGGCCGCGCGGCGTTCGCGATCAGCGGGCCGTGGTTCGTGGGCGGCCTCAAGGACGAGGCGAAGCGGCGCGCGCGCGTCGTCCCGCTCCCGAAGGTGCGCGAGACCGGCCAGCCGATGCGGCCTTTCATGACCGTGGAGGCGGTCATGCTCTCGCCCCAGGGCGCGCAGCGGGCCGAGGCGCGGGCGCTCGCGCGCCACCTCGCCGGGGCCGCGGCCGCGGCCACGCGGATCGAGATCGCGCGCACGCCGCCGGTGCGGAGCGACGTGGCCGTCTCGGCCGGCGACGCCTTCATCGCGGCCTTCGCCGAGCAGGCCAAGGTGGCCATCCCGATGCCGACGTCGCCGGCGATGCGCTCGACCTGGGAGCCGGCCGCGCGCGCGATCCGCAAGGTGCTGCGGGGCGACGCGCCCCCGGACGTCGCGCTCGCCGAGGCGAAGCACCGCTTCGACGACGTGCGCCGGCCGCTGCCCCCGCGCGCCTCGCCGGCGCCGCTCCTCGTCGGGCTCGGCGCGCTCGCGCTCGTCCTCGCCCTCCGGTGGGCCTCCGCCGCGAAGGGCGCGGTCCGCGGCCCCGCGCTCCGGCGATCGCTCGAACGCTCGATTCAACGCTCGATTCAACGCTCGATTCAACGCTCGATTCAACGCTCGATTCCGGCCTACAAGTACGTCGCGCACGCCGTCGTCGCGATCGGCGTGCTCGTGATCGTGCCGCTCGTCATCGGCGCGGCGACGTCGCTCTTCGCCGGCAGCGGCGAGAGCCTCCGGTACGTCGGCCTCGCCAACTTCATCAGCATCCTCACGGCGCGCGGCGAGCCGCTCTTCTCGAGCGGCTCGTTCTACCTGGTGCTCGCGGTGACCGTGCTCTGGACGGCGGTGAACGTCGTCTGCCACCTCGTCCTCGGCGTCTCGCTGGCGCTGCTCCTGCACCGCCCGACGCTGCGCCTCCGCGCGCTCTACCGGGTGCTCCTCATCGTGCCCTGGGCCGTGCCGAGCTACGTGACCGCGCTGTCCTGGAAGGGCATGTTCCACCGGCAGTACGGGGCCGTGACCGGCCTCATCGAGGCGGTGAACGCCGCCTTCGGGACGAGCATCGAGCCGATCGCCTGGTTCTCGAGCTTCACCACCGCGTTCACGGCCAACGTGGCGACAAACGTCTGGCTCGGCTTCCCGTTCATGATGGTGGTCACCCTCGGCGCGCTCACCGCCGTGCCCGGCGAAGTGCTCGAGGCGGCCGAGGTCGACGGCGCCTCGCGCTGGCAGCGTCTCTGGAAAATTACGTTGCCGCTGATTCGACCGGTGCTCGCGCCGGCGGTGACCCTGGGCGCGATCTGGACGTTCAACATGTTCAACGTGGTGTTCCTCGTGTCCGGCGGCGATCCGGACGGCACCACGGACATCCTCGTGTCCGAGGCGTACCGGTGGGCGTTCACCCGAGAGGCGCAGTACGGCTACGCCGCGGCGTACTCGGTGCTGATCTTCCTGCTGCTCACCCTTGCCACGCGGGATTGGCGGTGGCGGCGGCGGACGCCCGGGTCGTTCATCCCGCAGGGCGGCGGGGCGGCGGACGGGTCGGCGCCCGCGCCGGTGGCGGCGACGGAGGCCGTATGACGCGGCAGCCTTCTCCGGTCGAGTCGATCGCGGTGCACGTCGCGCTGCTCGCGGCGGTCGCGTTCGCGCTGTACCCGGTGCTCTGGGTCGTCTCGATCGCCTTCTCGGGGGCGCGCCCGCCGGTGCCGGAGGTGCTGCCGATCCCGAACCAGCCGACGCTCGCGCACCTCGAGGCGGTGGTCACCACGTCGCAGAAGGTCGGGGGCGAGACGATCTGGCTGTTTCCCCGCCAGCTCGCCAACTCGGTCGCCGTGGCGCTCGCGACCGCGGCCGTCGGCGTCACCATCGCGGTCCCGGCGGCGTACGCGCTCGCGCGCTTCGAGTTCGTCGGCAAGCGCCGCGGCCTGCGGGCGCTGCTCGCGACGCAGATGTTCCCGACGGTGGCGAGCGCGATCCCGCTATACCTCCTGCTCGACGCGCTGGGCCTGCTCAACTCGCGGACGGGGCTCGTGCTCTGTTATGCGTCCACCGCGGTGCCGTTCTCGATCTTCCAGCTCCGCGCGGCGTTCGAGGCGATCCCGGTCGACCTGGAGGAGGCGGCGATGGTCGACGGGGCGACGCGCTTCGAGGCCTTCGTCCGGGTGGTGCTCCCGGCGGCGCGGCCGGCGATCGCGGTGACGGCGCTGTTCGCGATCATGACGGCGTACAACGAGTTCATCCTCGCGGCGACGCTGCTCTCCAAGGAGGAGATGTTCACGCTGCCGGTGGTGCTGCAGCGGTACATCGGCGAGCACGACGCGCAGTGGGAGCGGTTCGCGGCGGGGGCGCTCCTCGTGTCGCTGCCGGTCATGGCGGCGTTCTATCTGGTGCAGCGTCACCTCGTGGCGGGGTTGACGACGGGCGGAGTGAAGGGGTGAGGGCGCGGCGCCCCTGGCCTGCCCCCCGGCCGCCCCGGCGGCACCCGTCCGCCTGACCCCACCTCGCGGCCATGGACGCCCGATCGCGACCCCGCTATCTCCATAAAGCCATGCCGAAGGCCGAGGGTCCCCTGCCAGCCGCTGCGCCGGGGACCGCCCACGCGGAGCCCCGTCCGCCGCTGAGCGGCGAGGGCCGGCCCTCGTTGAACGGCGACGGCCGCCCGTCGCTGGGCGGCGAGGCCCGCCCGTCGCTGAACGGCGACGGCCGCCCGTCGCTGGGCGGCGACCCCCGCCTCTCCCTCGTCGGCGACCCCCGCCTCTCGCTCGGCGGCGACCTCGACGGCCGCGGCACCTTCCTGCCGGCCGGGGCCGTGCCGCAGCGGCGCCACAGCCGGACCTCGTGGGAGAAGCTCTGGCTCCTCCCGCTGCTCGGGCCCCTGCTCGCGCTGCTCGTCATCGGCGCGGTCGCCTCGCTCGAGGCCGCGTTCGACTGGAACATCCCGAACCCGCCGGCGATCCTCTCGATGATCATCGTCTTCGCGGCGTTCAGCGGCGGCCTGTGGAGCGGCATCGTCACCGCGCTCATCTCGTGCGTCTACTTCGCGCTCTACTTCTCCGAGACCGGCGTGCCGTTCTCGTACAAGGAAGACAACCTGCTGCGCGTCATCGTCTTCGCCGTCACCACCCCCGCCATGGCGGTGATGGCGAGCATCGCGAAGCGGCGCGCGGACGCCATGGGCGCCGCCTCGCTCGAGAACGAGCGCGAGCACTCGGCGAGCCTGCGCGCCCTGCTCATGCAGCGCCAGGCCGTCGAGGCCGAGCTCCAGCAGGCCAAGGAGGCCGCCGAGGCGGCGAGCCGCGCCAAGAGCGAGTTCCTCGCCAGCGTGAGCCACGAGATCCGCACCCCGATGAACGGCATCATCGGCATGACGTCGCTCGCGCTCCAGACCGAGCTCACCCAGGAGCAGCGCGAGTACCTCGAGATGGTCAAGATCTCGGCCGACGCGCTCCTCGCCATCATCAACGACGTCCTCGACTTCTCGAAGATCGAGGCCGGCAAGCTCGGGATCGAGCCCGTCGTCTTCGACCCGAGCGAGATCATCGGCGACGCCGTGAAGACGCTGGCGCTCCGCGCGCACGAGAAGCGGCTCGAGCTCGCCTACGACGTGGGCCCCGACGTGCCCGAGGCGCTCGTCGGCGACCCGCTGCGCCTGCGCCAGGTCCTCGTGAACCTCGTCAGCAACGCGGTGAAGTTCACCGACGCCGGCGAGATCGTCGTCCGCGCCGAGGTCGACTCGCGCGCGCCCCTCACGCCCGAGGAGGAGGCCAGCGCCGACCGCCAGAGCGCGCCCAGCCTCTACGCGGGCGAGGCGCTCGGCGACAACGTGGTGCTCCACGTGCGCGTGATCGACACGGGCATCGGGATCGCCCCCGACAAGCAGCGGCTCGTCTTCGACGCGTTCGCGCAGGCGGACGGCTCGACCACCCGCAAGTACGGCGGCACGGGGCTCGGCCTCACCATCTGCGCCCGCCTCGTCGAGATGATGGGCGGCAAGATCTGGATCGAGAGCGAGCTCGGCAAGGGCAGCACGTTCCACTTCACCCTCCAGCTCCGGGCGCTCGAGGGCGCCGCCCGGTCGCGCCGCCTGCAGATGCCGCGGGACCTGCTCGGCACGCGGGTCCTCATCGCCGACGACAACGCGACCGCGCGGCGGATCCTCGCCGAGACCGTCGAGGGCTGGGGGATGAAGGCGGTCCCGGTCGACTCGGGGGCGGCGGCGATCGCGGCGCTCTCGGAGGACTCGGGCACGTGGGCGCTGCCCTGGGGCAAGCCGGGGGGCAACGCGGTCGGGCCGACCTCCTCGTTCGGCCTCGCCATCGTCGACGCCCGCATGCCCAAGGTCGACGGCTTCGCCGTGGTCGAGCACTGCCGGCGGCGCGAGATCCTGAAGGGGCGCACCATCATGATGCTCAGCTCCACCTCGGCGCAGGCGGACGCCGCGCGCTGCCGCGATCTCGGCGTCTTCGGGATGGTCACGAAGCCCGTGAAGACGTCGCACCTCCAGGAGGCCGTGTTCCACGCCTTCGGCATCCCGACGCGCAGCGCGCTCCGGTCGGCCGACGTGCGCCGCGCCGTGCCCGGGCCGCGCGCCCGCGGCCTGCGGGTCCTCGTGGCCGAGGACAACGCCATCAACCAGAAGCTGATGCGCCGCTGGCTGGAGCGGCAGGACCACCACGTGCACATCGTCGAGAACGGCCGGCTCGCCGTCGAGAAGATCGCGACCGGCCAGTACGACGTGGCCCTGCTCGACGTGGAGATGCCCGAGATGGACGGCCTCCAGGCCGCGCGGGCGATCCGCGCGCGCGAGCGGCGCGAGGGCGGGCACATGCCGCTCATCGTCGTGACCGCGTACGCGATGAAGGGCGACCGAGAGCGCTGCCTCCGGGCGGGCTTCGACGGCTACGTGTCGAAGCCGGTGCAGGTCGAGGAGCTCTACGACATGATCGACCGGCTCGCCGCCGGGCCCTCCTCCCTGGAGATCGAGGACCCGGCGCGCCTGTCGCTCGGCGCGCCGAACTCGTACCCGTCGGTGCCCTCGTCGCCGCTCGACAACGGGCCGCCGAGCACCCGATCGCCGGACGAGCGGCCGCAGGGCTCGCCGTCGTCGATCGCGAGCCGTCCGATGTTCGACCGCACGAGGGCGCTGGAGCGGACGGGCGGCGACGCCGACCTCCTGCGCGAGCTCGTCGAGGTCTTCCTGGAGGAGTGCCCGCGGTGGATGGCCGACATCGACGAGGCGGTGACCGTCGGCGACGCCCGCAAGCTCCAGCGGGCCGCGCACAGCCTGAAGGGCGGGGTCGACAGCCTCGGCGCGCGGGGCGCGTTCGAGGCGGCCTTCGCGCTGGAGAAGATGGCGCGCTCGAACGAGCTCGGGAGCCTGGCCGAGGCGCAGTTCGCGCTGCGGGCGCAGATCGATCGCCTGCTCCCCGAGCTCGCCGCGTTCGTGCGCGAGGGCTCGCCGGCGGACGCCCCGCCGCCGGGCGAGCGGCGCTCTGAGGATCTCTGAGGATGACGAGGAGGAGGGGTGACGCGATGGTGAGGGTGCTCGTGGTGGACGACTCCCCGATGGATCGGCGCCTCTCCGGGAGCCTGCTCAAGAAGCGCGCCGGCATGGAGCCGATGTACGCCGAGAACGGCGTCGAGGCGCTCCAGACGATCGCGAAGACGATGCCCGAGATCGTGCTGACCGATCTCCAGATGCCGGAGATGGACGGCCTGGAGCTGGTCGAGGCGATCCGCCGCGAGCACCCGTACCTGCCGGTGATCCTGATGACGGCGCACGGCAGCGAGGAGATCGCGGTGCAGGCGCTCCGGCGCGGCGCCGCGAGCTACGTCGCGAAGCGGAGCCTCGCGGCGGAGCTCGTGAGCACGGTCGAGAACGTCCTCGCGGTGGCGCGGCTCGATCGGCGGGAGCAGCAGCTGCTCGCGTGCCTGACGGCGACCGAGTCCCATTTCGAGCTCGACAACGACGTGGCCAAGGTGCCCGCGCTGGTGGGCCACATCGAGCAGAGCCTGGGCCGGATGCGGCTGTGCGACGAGACGGGCCGGATCCAGGTCGCGGTGGCGCTGCGCGAGGCGCTTGTGAACGCGATCGTGCACGGCAACCTCGAGGTGAGCTCGTCGCTGCTCGACGAGGATCCGAGCGCCTTCTCGGCGCTCGTCGAGCGGCGCCGGACCGAGAGCCCCTACCGGGACCGGCGTGTGGTCGTCGTGGCGCGGGAGACGCGGACGGAGGCGACCTACGTGGTGCGCGACGAGGGCCCCGGCTTCGACCCGCGCGACCTGCCCGACCCGACCGACCTCGCCAACCTGGACAAGCCGAGCGGCCGCGGACTGATGCTGATCCGCACCTTCATGGACGAGGTGTGGCACAACGAGAAGGGCAACGAGATCCACATGATCATGCGGTGTCGCTCGCCGGAGTCCGACCACGAGCCGAGCGATCCTGGCGGCTGAGGCGGCCTCGATCGGGTCGGCTTCGAGCGCCGACGCGATGCATTCAGCCATCGGCCCATCGCCTCGGCGCTGCTCGGGGGCGCGTCGCGGGACGTGAATATCCCGGCCACGCCGGGCAACGAAGCCGCCATGACCAGAGACGACGAGTCGATTGCTCGAGCGCGCACTCGGGCGAGCCGGGGTGGAACGGCCGCCTTGGCCATCGCAGCTGTCCTCGTGTCCACGGCGTGCGATCTCGACGTGCGCGGGGGCACGGATGGTGACGGTGGCGGCGCCGGAACGGACAGCGGTGCCACGACCAGCGCTCATGGCGGCGGCAGCGGCGGCGACGGGGGCAGCGGGCTGGCCAGCAGCAGCGGCGGCGAGGGCGGCAGCGGCGCGGCCAGCAACGGCGCCGGGGGCAGCGGCGGCGCGGCCAGCAACGGCGCCGGGGGCAGCGGCGGCGCCGGGGGCAGCGGCGGCGCCGGGGGCAGCGGCGGCGCCGGGGGCAGCGGCGGCGCCGGGGGCAGCGGCGGCGCCGGGGGCAGCGGCGCGGCCAGCAGCGGCGCTGGGGGCAGCGGCGCCGGGGGCAGCGGCGTGGCCAGCAGCGGCGCCAGCGGCGGCGAGGGCGGCAGCGGCGGCGAGGGCGGCGTCGGCGGCAGCGGCGTCGGCGGCAGCGGCGTCGGCGGCGTCGGCGGCAGCGGCGCCGGCGGCAGCGGCGCCGGCGGCAGCGGCGGCGAGGGCGGCGCGTCAGGCACGCCAGGCACGTGCGTGCCGGGCACGGTGCTCACCTGCTACACGGGCCCCACCGGGACCATCGGCATCGGGCCGTGCGTCACCGGGACGCAGACGTGTCGCTCCGATGGGCTCGGCTACGGCCCGTGTGCAGGTGCGGTGGCGCCGGCCGCAGAGATCTGCGCCACGCCGGTGGACGAGAGCTGCGACGGCGAGCCCAGGTGCCCCCTCCAGCCGCCGTGGGCGCGAGGATACGGCGGCGCCGGCGACGACAGCGGCCTGTCCATCGTGAGCGACGCGTCGGGCAACTACTACGTCTCCGGCGCCTTCGAGGGGACGGTGGACTTCGGCGCCGGTCCTCTCACCAGCGCAGGGGGCTCCGACGTCTTCCTCCTCAAGCTCGACCCCTCCGGCTCGGCGATCTGGAGCAGGCGCTTCGGTGCCGAGTACGACGATGAGAGCGTCAACGTGGCCATCGGCGAGGGCGGAAGCATCTTCGTCGCCGGAGTCTATAACGCTGGTCCAGCCCACGTTCCCGTGCCGGGCCCCGACTTTGGCGGGGGCCCCCTCGCGCCCACCGAACGGTCCACGCTCTTCGTGGCCAGGCTCGACCCCGAGGGCAACCACATCCAGAGCAAGGGCTTTCCGAGTTATCCGTTGGACCGCGTGGATATCAAGCGAGTTGCCGTCGATGACGTCGGCGATGGGTACGTGCTTTATGATGCTGGCGGTGTACTGTTTCTCACGAGGTTGCGCGCCGGACCCACCCTCACCTGGTTCGATTTCGTCCTTCCGTATACCGACGGTCGCACGGGAGCGGATCTTGCTATCGATGGCGCAGGAAACGCGATCGTGGTGAGTGCAGGACGGTACCACATCCACCTGTCCAAGTATGGACCTAATGGTTGGTTGTGGGGACGAGAGTTCATCACCGAATCCTTCGATGTATCGGCCTCCTCGGTGGCGGTGAACGCGGCGGACGAGATCTTCGTGACGGCCTTCACGGACGGAACCATCGATTTCGGCGGCGGCGTGCTCCCTCGTGGGCCGATGCTCATGAAGGTGGATGCTGCAGGCCAGCATCTCTTCAGCCGCTCGGTTCGCTTCGGCGGCGACATCGCCTTGGACCCGACCGGCGGCATCGTCATCGCCGGGGGTGGCCTGGCCGGGCTTGACGCGAGCGGGACAGAGACATGGTCGACCGACGCCGATGCGATCTTCGAGGACATCGCCCTTGCTCCGAATCGCACGATTGCAGCCACCGGGCGCGTGCTTGCGCCGGTGGACTTCGGGACGGGTCCGATCGCCTACGCGGCGGGCAGCGACATCTTCGTCGCCACGTTCAATCCCTTGGACGACGGCGGCGAGGGCGGCGGGGGGAGCGGCGGCGAGGGCGGCAGTGGCAGCGGCGGCGAGGGCGGCAGCGGCGCGGCCAGCAGCGGCGGTGGGGGCAGCGGCGGCGAGGGCGGCAGCGGCGGCGAGGGCGGCGGCACGCCAGGCACGTGCGTGCCGGGCACGGTGCTCACCTGCTACACGGGCCCCACCGGGACCGTGGGCATCGGGCCGTGCACCACCGGGACGCAGACGTGTCGCTCCGATGGGCTCGGCTATGGCCCGTGTGCAGGTGCGGTGGCGCCGGCCGCGGAGCTCTGCGCCAGCCCGGTGGACGAGGACTGCGACGGCGATCCCCAGTGCCCCCGCCTCCCGCCGTGGGCGCGGGCATACGGCGGCCCCGGCGAGCAGGGCGCCACGTCCATCGTGAGCGACGCGTGGGGCAACTACTACGTCTCCGGCGTCTTCAAAGGGACGGTGGACTTCGGCGACGGCCCTCTCACCAGCGCAGGAGAATACGACGTCTTCCTCCTCAAGCTCGACCCCTCCGGCTCGCTCATCTGGAGCAGGCGCTTCGGGTCCAAGCACTACGAGTGGGCCCCCAGCCTGGCCATCGACGGAAGCGGAAACATCTACTTTGCCGGAAGCTATGATGGGGAGGGGCCGTTCTTTTATGAAAGCCCAGATTTTGGTGGGGGTCCCATCCCGCCCGCCGATTATTCTGCTAACGCGCTATTTTTGGTCAAGTTCGACCCCGAGGGCAACCACATCTGGAGCAATGGCTTCCCGCGGCCTGGGATCGACTTCGGAGGTGTGGTGGAGATGGCCGTCGATGGCGTCGGCAATGTGTTCGTCCTCCGCGTGGCTGGTGGCTGGGATTCTGTGTCCTATCATGTGGTAAAGGTGAGCGCCGGAGGTGAGGACGTCCTCTGGGAGGAGTATCTGCCAGGATCCGAGATTCCAGGATCCTCGAGCGGGTCGGGAGGTCTCGCGGTCGACAGCGACGGTAACGTGCTCGTGGCGAACGCGGACCAGGATTATATCTACTCCCCCGGTGCGGATTTCAACGTCATCAAGCTGTCGACGACGGGTGCTCTGCTCTGGCAACGGCAGTTCCGCTCCAAGGCGCACGTGGATCCCAGGGCGTCAGCCACCTCGGTGGCCGTCAACGCCGCGGGCGAGGTCCTGGTGACGGGCTACACGGATGGCACCGTCGACTTCGGCGGTGGCGCGCCAGGAGCTGGCGACGAGCTGTTCGCCGTGCTGGTCAAGCTGGACGCCGCAGGGGAGGTCATCACCTCCAGCACGAT
The DNA here is from genome assembly GCF_051521425.1 of Sorangium sp. So ce834. NCBI lineage: Bacteria > Pseudomonadati > Myxococcota > Polyangiales > Polyangiaceae > Sorangium > Sorangium sp. So ce834. The sequence continues at coordinate 11,795,592 of NZ_CP150351.1, read as the reverse complement.
TCCCTACCCCGGGGGTCTAATCCTGGATCCTGCTGGTGGGATGTTCCTCACCGGGGGCTCGACGGTTACCAAGCTCGACGACAGCGGGACCACGCTCTGGTCCGCCTACTTCGACGTCCCCACGGGTTATCGAGGCGGCGGGGCGGACATGACCATCTCTCCGAATGGCACGCTTGCAATCGCCGGTTTCATCTACCCGTCGATGGACACCGACCCTCGCCCCCCCACAGCGCGTTACGAGACCTTCGTCGCCACGTTGAATCCTTGAGGAGGCTCGCCACGGCTCCGGGCTCCCCGTGACCGCGCCGCGCGTGGCGCTGCCGGACCTCGCCGACCTCTCCCTGCGTCGAGCGGCCAAGGCGTTTTTTTGCGCCTCGAGGTGTGAGCGGAGGTCGTCGAAAGCGACCCGGAGCGGGGGCCCCCCGGACATGGCGCTGCCGGTGAGGTAACGCGTCGGCGGGGCGCTCCCAGCAGCCAGTTCCGGCTTTGGCCGCGGCGGGAATGCGGCTAGGCTCGCCGCCATGAGGGATGTCGTTCGGCTGGTGATCGGCGCCGCGGTCGGGGCCGCGGCGGGGGCGCCCCTGGGGCTGCTCCTGGGGGCGCTGTTCGGGGGCAACCTCGCGAGCGGGTTCGAACACGGCGGTCTTCGGGGCTACGAGGCGACAGGCCGGCTGGGCTTGCTGCTCGGTGCGGCGATCGGTGCGGCGATCGGCGCAGCTGTGGCCCGGACACGACGCGCGAACGCGCAACCCTAGGCGCCCGACGGCATGACATGACCTCGGCGGGCTGCCGGTCCAGCAGCCCGCCGAGAGGAAGTCACTTGTCCGCGGGATCCGTGCACACGCTCTCGGCGCTGCACTCGTCCAGCGCGGCGATCGCGTCGAAGACGCCCTGTGAGCAGGCGACCGCCTTCGCGCGCTCTTCGCACACGTCGTAGCGGCTATCGTTGATCTGTCCCGATCCGCACTCGCTCGCGGGCCAGAGCTCGGCCGCGCGGTCCTCGAAATCGCGCTGGCAGTCCTCTTCCGTTTCATAGGTCTGGTCGTCCCCGGTGCCGTAACCAGGGCAGCCCGCCTCGGTGTCGGCGTACCGGTCGCACGCCGCCTCGGCGATCTGTGTGATGCGCGCCTCGCGCGACTCCTCGCCGGGCAGCACGTCGTTCACCGTGTCCGCGGCGTCGTCACAGCCCGCGGCTCCGACCAGGACGATCGTCGTAGCCAAAGAAACCCAGAGACACTTTTGCATCGTTGTTTCCTCTCTCGCAGCTCGCCAGAATGTCTGATGGCGGCCTCACGCGTAGCCCGCTTCGCAGCCATGCGCCGCGGACTCGCTATCACGCACAACCACTCAAGCACCGTCCATGCCAGGTCGCCCTCCGCCGCTTCCGCGGACGCTCGGAGGCGCTCTGCGCCGAGGATCGCACGTGTCTCCTCCGGCGCGCGGCGATGCGCCAGGCGCACGCTTGTGGCAGATTGCGACGCCGCGTGCGCGCTCGCGGCAGGCGGCCGGCCGGCGTCCGAGCTTTCTGCACTTGCCGCGCTTGTCCGCCTGGCCGCGCGCTGCGGTCAGCGATCAGCCTGATCATCGAGCACGTGACGCTCGCCCGCAGCGCCGAGGCTGCCGTTTCATCGCCGAGCACGCCGCGACGCGCTCGAGCTCGCCAGCGCCGCTGCTGCTGCGGGTGGTGGCCTAATTTGAACATGAAGGCGGGAAGGCGGGAAGAAAGCTCAATGATCTTCCCGTCTTCCCGCCTTCATGTGAATCACTCCGGGGCAAATTAGGCCACCACCCTGCTGCGGCCACGCTCCGGCCGGCCTGCGCGACACGAGGGAGGTACCGGACGCGAAAGCCCGCGAACGCGCGAAACCTGGCTGGTCGCAACGTCGATCCGGCGGTAACCTCGAAGGTCCCTTCTCTCCTCCGGGGTGTCGTGGGAATGAGCATCACGCCGCCCGCTGGGGCGACCGGAGAGGGGCCATTGCCAGGAGCGGAGACATGCTGAAGGTGGCGATCATCCTGGGGAGCACGCGGCCGGGCCGGAACGGCGAGGCCGTCGCGAAGTGGGTGCACGGCGTGGCGACGAAGAAGGGCGGCGCCGACTACGAGCTCGTCGATATCAAGGATTTCGATCTGCCGCTCCTCGACGAGCCGGCGCCGCCGTCGATGGGGCAGTACACAAAGCCTCACACAAAGGCGTGGGCGGCAAAGATCGACGCGTTCGACGCCTTCGTGTTCGTCACGCCGGAGTACAACCACGGCACCTCGGGGGCGCTCAAGAACGCGATCGATTACCTGTACAAGGAGTGGAACAACAAGGCGGCTGGCTTCGTGAGCTACGGCAGCGCGGGGGGCGTCCGCGCCGTCGAGCACCTCCGGCTGGTGATGGCCGAGCTTCAGGTCGCCGACGTGCGCGCGCAGGTCACGCTCTCTCTGTACGACGACTTCGAGAATTTCAGCGTGTTCAAGCCCCGCTCCCGCCACGAGGCGTCCGTCGGCACCCTGCTCGACCAGCTGCTCGCGTGGGCCGGCGCGCTGAAGACCCTTCGCAACAAGTGAGCGACACGCCCGCGCTGCAAGGTCGACGAGGTGGCGGGCGTTGTCTAGAGTCGAGGTGAGCGGCGCGCGCTGCCCGGGTGGTACGTCACGCCAGCTCGGCGACCAGCACGCGATGACCCAGGTCGAGCGACTCCAGCCGCCGCAGCTCTCCGTACTTGCGATCCCACTCCCCCGACGCGAGGTCCGCCTTCAGACGCGCGAGCCCTTCCGCCAGGTTGCCCTCCTCCGCGAGCGCGAAATTCGAGATGTTCCGCCGGACCTCGCCGTCCAGGTACATCTCGGGCCGCCCCCAGTACGCAACGAACAAGCCGTCGGCGCAATCGCGAGGCAACGCGAAAGGCAGCGCTTTGACGGACGGGAGCTCTTCTCCGATCGCGTCGGCGACGGCGGAGTACTTGCGTGACGGGTCGAGCGAGGGGAGATAATCCTCGGTCAGCCAGAAAGGTTGACCGCGCCTCGGATCGCGCATGAAGATGACGATTCGCTTGCGCGCGACCCTGCGGAGCTCGCGCAGGCCTGCCCGCAGGTCGGTCCAGTGATGGAGCGTGTTGACGGCCAACGCGGCGTCGAAGCTCTGGTCGGGCAGGGGCAGGCTCTCGGCCCTGGCCTGGAGGGCTGGCGCCGAGCCGCGCCGCCTCTGCGCGATCATGGTCGCCGAGGGCTCGACCGCGAGCACCTCGCGGTCGGTCGGCTCGTACGCGCCGGTGCCCGCGCCGACGTTGACCACCGAGCGGGCATCGCCGAGGGCGTCCTTGATCAGCGCCTCGATACGGGGATCCGCCCCTCGCGTTGCGGAATAGGACGCGCCGATGCGGTCGTAGAGCGCGCTCATGGCCTTCGGTCCTCTCGCTGGCGTTGTATCACGATTGCCGCGCGGGGGGAGCCCGAGGCCCTCATGCGCAGAAGGGGAGCTGGATGGCCTACCCGAGCGACACGCCCCCTTCGACGTCCAGCGCGGTCCCGGTGACGAACGACGCGTCCGCGCTCGCCAGGAACACGGCCGCGCTGGCGATCTCGTCGGGGGACGCGACGCGCTTCATTGCGTGGAGCTGGGCCGCGAAGGCGCGCTTCTCGTCGGTGTCGTTCCAGAGCCGGAACATGGGCGTGTCGGCGCCGCCCGAGATGAGCACGTTGGCGCGGATGCCCTGCGTCGCGTACTCGGCGGCGACGGTGCGCGTGAGGCCGATGAGCCCAGCGAGGCGGTCCGCTCGCAGGCGCTCTCTCTGGAGCGTGCCGCGCGTGATCGCGTCACGAGGGAAGCTAGCGACCGCTGGGGCGGGCCGCGCTCCGGATCTTGCCCTCGAATCGACATGGCGTCTCCCGTCTCTCGTCTCCCGTCTCTCGTCTCCTGTCTCTCGTCTCTCGTCTCTCGTCTCTCGTCTCTCGTCTCTCGTCTCTCGTCTCTCGTCTCTCGTCTCTCGTCTCTCGTCTCTCGTCTCTCGTCTCTCGTCTCTCGTCTCTCGTCTCTCGTCTCCCCTCCGGCGTGCGCGTGCGCGTGCGCGATTCCCCGGAGTCCGCGCGCACGCGCACGAAAGACGAAAACGGGGGCGCAGCGGGGCTCAGAGGCAGGAGTACACCGCGTCGATCAGCGCCGACCACCGCGGGTCGCCGCCCTCGCCGCTCGCGATGGGCTGGTTCGGGGTGTAGCCGAAGCCGAGCCCCGCGTCGGGATCGGCGAAGCCGAGCGCGCCGCCCGCGCCGGGATGGCCGAACGTCCGCGGGCCGCGGCCGAAGGGGCGCAGCGCGCTCGGGAGCATGAAGCCGAGCGAGAACCGGCTCTCCGCGAGGAGCACGGCGTCGGGGCCGCGCGACCGCTCCGCCAGCGCGGCCTCGACGGCCTCCGGCGAGAGCACGCGCGCGGCGTCCGCGAGGGCCCCGCCGTTCGCGAGCGCGCCGTACATCCGCGCGAGGGCGCGCGCGTTCGCGTGGCCGTTCAGCGCCGGGATCTCCGCGCGCCGGGCGCGGGCGGTGTTGACCAGGCCCGGCGACACGAGATCGCGCGGCCGGGTGAAGGCCATCGAGGTGAGCGACGCCGGGTCGCGGAAGCTCGCGGCGAACGCGCCGCCCAGGCCCGAAGGGCTCGCGATCGTCGGCGGCACCTCGGCGATCCGCCCGTCGTGCTCGGCGCCGGTGCCGATGTGGAAGTCGAGGTCGAGCGGCCCCGCGACCGCCTCCCGGAGGAACGCGCCCACCCGCCGGCCGCTGGCGCGCCGGATCACCTCGCCCACGAGGAAGCCGAAGGTGACCGCGTGGTAGCCGTGCCGGGCGCCCGGCTCCCAGAACGGCGCCTCCGCGGCGAGGGCCGTGGTCATCGCCTGCCAGTCGTAGAGCGCGCCCTCCGCCGGCTCGGCGCGGAGCGCGGGCAGGCCGGCGCTGTGGTCGAGCAACTGGCCCACGAGGACGCGCTCCTTGCCGGCCGCGGCGAACTCCGGCCAGGAGGCGGCGACCGGCGCGTCCACGTCGAGCGCGCGCCGCTCCGCGAGCGCGTGGGCGCACAGCGCGACCGCGCCCTTCGTCGCCGAGAAGACGTTCACGATCGTGTCGCCGCCCCACGGCGCGGCCCTCGCCGCGTCCCGGAAGCCGGCCCAGAGGTCGACCACCACGCGGCCGCGCACGGCGACGCTCACGGCGGCCCCGAGCTCGGGGAACCGCTCGAAATTCGAGGCGAACGCCGCGCGCACGGGCGCGAACGCGGGGTCGCAGGAGCCTTGGATCGCGAGGCGCATCGCTCGTCCCTTCGTCCCTTCCTCGGGGCCGCACGGACGGGGCGCGCCGGCGGATCCGCCCGGCGCTCGACCCCGAACACCGACCCCGGAAATGCGCAACATCGATTGCGCAACCGTGGTTGATGAATAGGGCCGCCGCCCGAGACCGTCAACTCCATTTGCGCAACCTTGGTTGCGGGATACAGGCTCCCGCCGTGAAGCCTGCGCCGCCGGACGAGGACCTCGTGCTGCTCTTCGCCGCCCTCGCGGCCGCGACCAGCGACGAGGTGATGCGCCGCGTGGAGAGGGCCGGCCACGGCGATCTCCGCCCGAGCCACGGGTACGTGTTCCAGCACCTCATCCCGGGCCCGGTGAAGGTGAGGGAGCTCGCGGAGCGGCTCGGCATCACGGCGCAGGGGGCGTCCAAGGCGGTGGCGGAGCTCGAGGAGCTCGGCTACGTGCGCCGGCGCGTCGCCGAGGACGATCAGCGCAACCGGCTCGTCGAGCTCACCGACCGCGGGTGGGCCGCGGTCGAGGCGGGGCGCGCCGCGCGGGCCGCGGTGAACCGGCGGCTCCGGGCGCTGCTCGGCGAGGAGCAGGCCGCCGCGCTGCTCGCGTCGCTCCAGCGCATCGCGGCGCGCACCGGCGGCCTCGCGCTCCTGTCCTCGCGGCGGCTCCGCCAGCCGTAGGCTCCGCGAGGGTCCCTTCCCGGATGCCGTGCCACCACATCGACAGGTCGGGGTGGGGGCTCACGCCGGCTCACCGCGGACGTGCCCGCGCGCGTCGCGCGCTGTTCAGGAACTGGAGCTGCTCTTCGAGAGCGTCCCACACGGCGGCGATGCGCGGCACGTGGCGCAGGCTGCGCGGCGTGACGAGCCAGAGCTCGAGCACCGGACCTGCGGGGAGACCGAGATCGAGCTCCACCAGGCCGTCGTCCAGGTCGAGCACGCTGCGCGGCAAGACGGCGGCGCCGAGGCCCGCTCGCACGGCCTCGAGCTGAGCGATATAGCTGCTCACGACGAGCCTTGGTGCCTTCCGCACGTGCCGCTTCTGGTAGTCCTCCTCGACCGTGGGGACGCGGCCCAGATCGACGCCGATCCAGTCGAGCTCGTCGCGGCTCTTCTTCGAGTGCTTGCGGTGGGCGACAGGCACCGTGGGCAAGGTGACGATGCGCGCGGCCACCAGATCGCCGCTCCTCGGTCGGAAGAAGCGCACGGCGATCTCGGCTTCACGATGGCCCAGATCCGCCGCCTCGTAGCTGGTCAGCAGGTGGAGCGACACGCGCGGGTGCCGCTCGGCGAGCACCGGGAGCACGCGCGGAATGACGCCGTGCACGGCGATCGACTCGGTGAGCGCCAGGCGAACCAGGCCCTCGACCTCTCTCTCGTGGCCATTGGCCTCGCGCACGAGCTGGTCGGCGCCGGCCTCCATCGACTCGACGTGGCGCCGGAGCTGCTCGCCGAGCGGGGTGAGCATGGAGCCTCCCGGGAGCCGATCGAACACGGCCACCCGGAGCGTTCGTTCGAAGCTCGCCATGCGCCGGCTCACCGTCGATTGCTCGATCCCGAGCTTGCGGGCGGCGGCCGAGAAGCTGCCGGCGCGCGCCACCTCCAGGAAGAGGCGCAGATCGGCCCAATCCACGTCCGAGGGCGGCCTGCCAGCGGGCGCGGAAGAGGGGGAGCGTGCCATGCATCCACGCATGGCACGCCTGCCCAGGTCCGTCTACCCAGAGGCTGCTGCATGTCCAAGATCGACGCATGCACCTCGTCATCCACGGTCACCCAGCTCCCGATAGCCTGAGCGACTCGCTCGCTCAGGCCTACGCCAGCGGCCTCCAGAGGGGCGGAGCCAGCGTCGAGCACCTGGCCCTACGCTCGCTCGCCTTCGATCCGCACTTGCGCGCCGGCTTCAGCGGTCGACAAGAGCTCGAGCCCGATCTCCTCGAGGCCCGGACCGCCATCGAGCGCTCCAGCCACGTGACCTGGTTCTTTCCCACGTGGTGGGCGGGGCCGCCTGCGCTCGTCAAGGGCTTCATCGATCGCACCTTCTTGCCCGGCTGGTCGTTCGCCTATCGAAAGCGCAGCCCGCTGCCCGAGGGGCTGCTCGCCGGCCGCAGCGCGCGCGTCGTGACCACGATGGATAGCCCGAGCTGGTGGTACCGCTTCTGGCACCGGCGCTCCGTCCATGCCTCGTTCGTCAACGCGACGTTGCGCTTCGTGGGCTTCGGGCCCGTCCGCGAGACCACCTTGTTCAATCAGAACACCCGGACCCCCGAGCAACGCGCGACCTGGCTCCAGGACATGGAGCGCATCGGCGAGCGGGACGCGCGGCGGTTCAGCGCCGGGCGATGACGCCGGCGCCGCCCGCGCCGCGGGGGCTCACGTCACGCGCCCCGGCGCGATCCGGAGCAGGTCGAACTCCGCGACGAAGCCCTCGCCCACCGGGCTGCAGGCGTAGAGGCCGCACTCGACCTCGCGCGCGCCGTCGTCCTCGTGCAGGTGCGCCATGCGGATCTGCGTCCAGGCCCCGCCGTCGTCCGAGCTCTCGACGAGGTAATCCGACCCTTCCCGCCGCACGCGCAGCCAGATCTCGCGGCGATCCGAGGGGAACGGCTGGGTCGACCAGTCGCTGTAGCCCGCGTTCGTCACCACGGCGCCGAGCCGGCTCGGGCCGTGCGGCTCGAACTCCACCGACGTCTTCAGCCAGCACGACTCCGCGATTCGCACCATGAGCCCCGCCTGATCGTACTGGTGCGCGGGCCGGAACCGCACATGGCAGGTCACCACGAAATCGCCGCCGGCGCGGGTGAAGAGGAAAGGCCCGTTGTCGGTGCGGAAGCCGTAGTGCGTCCGCTGCCAGTAGTCCGTCTTCGCGCCGGGCTCGACCACGAGCACGCCCCGCTCCGGCTCCACCGCCCAGCGCGAAGGCGGGTTGCGCCACGTGAGGCGCGGGTCGATCCCGAGCCTGGTAAAGCCCTCTTCCAGAAGCTGCCCTGTCATGATGCCGGCCTCCACACGTTGCGCCTCGCGCGATCCGCCCGCGCGGGCGCGGGCCGGGAAGCTACCACGGAGCGCCTCGCTACTGCGGCCGCCCCTGCGCGATCCAGCTCTCGACGAGCTGGATCTCCTCCGGGCCGAGCGCGGGCAGCCCGAGCGGCATCCCGCGCACCGCCGGATCCGCGCGGCCCGCCTCCTCCGCTTGCCGCGCCACGAGCGCCGCGACGAGGCGCGGCGCTCCGTCCGGCCCGCGGGCGAAGACGCTCCGCCGCTCGCCCTGATCGTCGACGTAGCCCGCGGCGATCCCCTCGTACGTCGCGAGGTTCAGCCCGCGCGGCTTGAACCCGAACCCGCCCGTGTTCCCGGGCCCGCCGTCGCCGAGCGCGTAATCGGGCTCAGAATGGCAATGCCTGCACGTGACGCGAAACACCCTGCGATCCACCTCGGCGTAGGTCACCCGACGCGAGAGGAGCGGCAGCCGCTCGGGCGCGCTCGCCGGCGCCGGCGGCGAGAGCGCCGTGGTCGCGACGAACGCCGCGATGTCCCGCGCCTCGGCGGGCGACATCGGCACCTGGGGCATCGGCGTGCCCGGCTTGATCGCGCCGGGATCGAGCACCCACGCGGCGAGGTCCGCGGGCTCCATCCGGTCGCGCGCGTGCCGCAGATCCGGCGCCAGGGCGACCGCGGCGCGCGTCTCCTTCTGCATCGCCTTCACCGGCGCGACCGCCGTCAGCCCGGCCACCCCGGTGAAGGCGTGGCAGGTGCCGCACCCCTTGGCCTCGTAGAGCTCGCGCCCCCGGTCCGCGCTCGCGCCCGCGAGCGCCTCGCGCGGCCGCTCGCGGCGATCCCGGGTGAGGTAGGCCGCGATGTCGCTCGCCTGCTCGGGCCCGATCGCGAGCCGCGGCATTGTCGCGTGCAGGCGCGGGCGGAGGTCGTGCGGCGCGAGCAAAAAACCGCGGATCCAGTCGCGCCGGAGCCGGTCGCCGGCGGCGGCGAGCGACGGGACGTCGCGCAGCTGGACCAGGTTCTCGTTCCACCGCTTCATCGCCGCGGCCGGCGCCTGGAACCGCCCGGCCGCGATGTCCTGGTGGCACTGCACGCAGTGCGCGTCGCGCGGCGCGGGCGCCTGCCCGGTCCCGTCGTGGCAGCGGTTGCACTGAAGCTCGGCGACGAGCCGCTGCCCGCGCGCCGGATCGCCGGCCGTCGCCGCGGCGGCGGCCAGTGCGGACGCGGCGGCCAGTGCGGACGCGGCGGCCGGTGCGGGCGCGGCGGCCTCCGCGGCGCCGCCGCCCGCGGAGAGCGGCGCGGCGGCCTCGGGCCCCCGCGCGTCCTCGGAGGTGCACGCGGCGGCGCCCGAGGCGAGCGCGACAAGCGCGGCGAGCAGCGGACGGGCGCGCATCGGCGTCAGCTCTGCGGGCGCGGGTCGACCGCGCGGCTCGTCCGACACAGCGCCGCGTCCTTCGCCATCGCCTCGCAGCGGCTCGCCGCGGCGTCGTGCCCCGCGGCGTCCCCCGACAGCGCGCGCAGCCGCGCCAGCGCCGCGTACGCCTCGGGGCTCGCCAGGAGGTCCTTCTCCGCCAGGCCGCCGAGCAGCTGCAGCGCCTCGCCGCGGTGCTCCGGCGACCGGGCGAGCGCCTCGCCGAGGTCGGTCTGCAGCGCGGGATCGCCCTTTCGGTGCTCGTTCAGCCGGCGCAGCGCGCGGATCGACCAGTCGACGTTCGCCTTGCGCTCCTCGGCCGACGCCCCGCCCCACGTCTCGAGCAGCTCGCGCGGCACCTCCGGCCGGACGTCGAGCGCGCCGCCCGCGCGCGCGGTGGCCACCGCGAGGACGCGGAAGGCCCGGTTGAGCAGCGGATCCTTGTCGTGGGAGATCCGCCGGATCTCGGGGAACATGCGGATCACGCTCCCCGCGGCCGCGGTGATCCGGCCGTCGCGCAGGGCCTGCTCGGCCTGGGCGACCCCCATCACGCGGTGATCGATCGCGGGCAGGATCTCCACACCACCGCAGGCCGACGCGTCCCCCGAAGGAACCAGGGCGGACGCGACGAGAGCACAAACAAGCGTGAGTCGAACGGCGGGACCATTCATGGGAAGGACCTCCTCGGGCAGGCTGCGCCGGCGCGCCCCATCGCTCATCGGGCGCTGCCGATCGACTGTGACAACGCCTCAGAAAAAAAAGTTGCTCCGCGATCGCGACACCTTCGCCGCGCGACCGCACGGTCCGGCCGCCCGATGTAGGCAAAAGTGCGTGGATGCGAACGCTGGGTTGCCTTGGTGCGCTGCCCGGTGTCCAATGCGGGCCTTCCAAGGAGATCCGGCATGTTGAAGAAGCGGCGCCTCGCGATCGCGGTCCTGCTGGCCCTCGCCAGCGCGCTCCCGGCGTGCACCCGCAACAAGAAGGCGGACTGCGCGAGCCCCGAGGTGTTCTGCGTGGGCCTCGTGACCGACATGGGCAAGATCGACGACAAGTCGTTCAACCAGTCGGCCTGGGAGGCGATCCAGCGGGCGCAGAAGGAGCTCGGCGCCACGACGCAGTACATCGAGACGACGGATCCCAAGGATTACCCCAAGAACATCGCGACCTTCGCCGAGGAGCAGTACGACGTGGTGGTCACGTCGGGCTTCGGGCTCACCGAGGCGACGCACGCCGCGGCCGATCGGTTCAAGGGCGTCAAGTTCATCGGCATCGACCAGTTCCAGGCCGACACGAAGCCGAACGTGGTGGGCCTGGTCTTCCCCGAGGACCACGGCGGCTTCCTGGTCGGCGCGCTGGCCGCGCTGATGACCAAGACCGGCAAGATCGGCGCGGTGCTCGCCACCGACGCCGTCCCGCCGGTCTACCGCTTCGGCGAGGGCTTCCGCGCCGGGGCGCGCCACGTCAAGCCGGACATCGAGCTCAGCGTCGTTTACCACAACGACGTTGGCTTCGATAAGACGTTCACCGATCCCGAGTGGGGGAAGACGACCGCCGTCTCGATGATCGACAAGGGCGTCGACATCGTCTTCGGCGGCGGCGGCAAGACGGGCAACGGCGCGCTGCTCGGCGCGGCCACGAAGGGCGTCTACGCCATCGGCGTCGACACCGACCAGTACTACACGGTGCCCGAGGCCCAGAAGGTCCTGCTCTCCAGCGCCGTCAAGCTCATCACCGAGGGCGCCTTCGACCTCATCAAGATGGCCAAGGAAGGCAAGCTGCCGTCCGGGAACTTCCAGGGCAAGTCGGGCTATGCGCCGTATCACGATCTCGAGGGCAAGGTCCCGGCCGAGGTGAAGGCGAAGATGGAGGAGCTCCGGAGAGGGCTCCTCGACGGGACGCTCAAGACGACGGTGCCGCCCGCCAAGGACGCCAAGTAGCCGCCGTGATCTCCTCGGGCTCCCGCGGATGCGACAGAAGCTGATCCGGCTCCTCGAGCCGCTGCTCCTGCCGGCCCTCTCGGTGTTCACCGCGATGGTCCTGGGCGGCGTGCTCATCGCCCTGGCCGGGGGCAACCCGCTCGAGGCGTACGCGGGCATGCTCGAGGGCGCGTTCGGGTCGCCGCGGGCGGTGAGCGAGACGCTCGTGTGGGCGACGCCGTACATCCTGGCCGGCCTGTCGGTCTCGCTGGCCTTCAAGGGGGGGCTGTTCAACATCGGGGCCGAGGGGCAGCTCGCGCTCGGCGCGCTGTCCGCGGCCTGGGCCGGCCACTGGCTGCCGCGGCTCGTGGGCGGCGGCCTGCCCGCGGCGCTGCACGTGCCCCTGACGCTGCTCCTCGGCGCGCTGGCCGGCGGGCTGTGGGCCGCGGTGCCCGGGTGGATCAAGGCGCGCGCCGGCGGACACGAGGTGATCAGCACGATCATGCTCAACTACGTGGCCCTCAACGCGGTGAGCTTCCTCCTGAACGGCCCGATGAAGGATCCCGCGGCGTCCAACGTGCTGTCCCGCACGCCCCTCATCGACGAGAGCGCGCGCGTCCCCGAGCTCGTGGAGGGCTACCGGCTGCACTGGGGCTTCCCGCTCGCCCTGCTCGCGGCGGCGCTCGTGGGCTGGGTGCTGCAGCGGACGGCGTTCGGCTTCGAGATCCGCACCGCGGGGCAGAGCCCCGACGCCGCGCGCTACGCCGGGGTGCGCGTGGGCCGCACCGTGATCGTGACCATGGCGCTTTCGGGCGCCCTCGCCGGCGTGGCCGGCGCCATCGAGGTGAGCGCGCTCCACCACCGGCACGAGCTCGGGTTCTCGCAGGGCTACGGCTTCGACGCGATCGCCATCGCCCTCCTCGGCAAGGCGCACCCCGGCGGCACGGTGCTCGCGGCCCTGCTGTTCAGCGCGATGCGCAGCGGCGCGACCCGGATGCAGTACCTCACGCAGATCCCCATCGACGTGATCTCCGTCATCCAGGCGCTGATCCTGCTGTTCGTCGCGGCGGACACCCTGGTCCGCCGCATCTACCGGGTCCGCGGCGAGCGCGAGCGGCTCGTGCTCACGCGCGGGTGGGGCGGCTAGGGGGCGGCGATGGGCCATCGACGCTACGCCTTCATCGCGGTGGTCGTGACGGTGCTGGTCGGCGTCGTGGCGCTCGTCGGCGCCTCGCAGGTGCCGCCGCTGACGATCGTGGCCAGCATGGCGGCCACGACCCTCGCGGTGGCCACCCCGCTCACGCTGGGGGCGCTCTCCGGCGTCTTCTGCGAGCGCTCCGGGGTCGTGAACCTCGGCATCGAGGGGATGATGCTCGCGGCCGCGTTCTCGGGCTGGTTCGGGTCGATCTACGCGAGCGCGGTCCTCGGCGTCCCCCCGCTGCCGAGCCTGCTGCTCGGCGTCGCGATCGCGGTCGCGACCGGCGCGCTCCTCGGCCTCTTGCTCGCCGTGCTTGCGGTGACCTTCTCCGTGGACCAGATCCTCGCGGGGACGGTGATCAACTTGCTGGCCGTGGGGCTCACCGGCTTCTTCAACCGACAGCTCTTCTTCGGGCCCGGGAGCGCGTTCGGCGGCCAGGTGCCCCACGCGCCCGGCGTGCTGCCGCGCCTGCACGTCCCGCTCCTCGCGGACGCCCCGATCGTGGGCCCCGTGTTCGAGCAGCAGCCGATCGCCGTCGCCGCCGTCGCGCTGGTCGGGCTGACGCACCTCGTGCTGTTCCGCACGCGGTGGGGCCTGCGCGCGCGCGCCGTGGGCGAGCACCCGCGCGCCGCCGCCACGGTCGGGATCGACGTGGCCCGCGTGCGCACCGTGAACGTCGTGATCGGCGGCGCGATCGCGGGGCTCGGCGGGGCGTACTTCACCCTGGAGTCGGTGCCGTCCTTCGAGCCGATGATGACGAACGGGCGCGGCTTCATCGCCCTCGCGGCGATGATCTTCGGCGACTGGACGCCCTTCGGCGCGTGGGCCGCGGCGCTCGTCTTCGGCGCGGCGCAGGCGTTCCAGATCAACCTCCAGCTCTTCCGCGACCAGATCCCGCCGTCGTGGTCGTTCCTGCAGCAATCGTCGGTCGTCGGCCTCGTGCCGTACCTCCTGACGCTGCTCATCCTCACCGGCGTCATCGGCAAGACCACGCCGCCGGCCGCCGACGGCCAGCCTTACGAGCCGGAGGGCCGGCGGTGACGGCCGTCCTGGAGGCCCGGGGGATCACCAAGCGGTTCTCCGGCGTCCTGGCGAACGACGGGGTCGATCTCGACCTCCGCGAGGGCGAGATCCACGCCCTGCTCGGGGAGAACGGGGCCGGCAAATCGACCCTGATGAACATCCTTTACGGGCTCCTGCGCCCGGACGGGGGCGAGCTCCGCCGCGGCGGGCGCCCCGTCTCCCTGCGGTCGCCGAGCGACGCGATCGCGCTCGGGATCGGCATGGTGCACCAGCACTTCATGCTCATCCCGGTGTTCACGGTCGCCGAGAACGTCGTTCTCGGCGCCGAGCTCGTGCGCGGCGGCCTGCTCGACCGCCGGCGCGCGAGCGCCGAGGTCCGCGCGCTCTCGGCGCGCCACGGGCTCGACGTCGACCCCGACGCCCGCGTGGAGGACCTCCCGGTCGGCGTGCAGCAGCGCGTGGAGATCCTCAAGGCGCTCTACCGCAAGGCGGAGATCCTGATCCTCGACGAGCCCACGGCCGTGCTCACGCCGCAGGAGGCGGACGAGCTGTTCCGCGTGCTGCGGGGGCTGACGGCGCGGGGGGTCTCGGTCCTGTTCATCACGCACAAGCTCCGGGAGGTGCTCGCGGTCGCGGACCGGGTGACGGTGATGCGCGCGGGCAAGGTGGTGGGCGCCGCGATCCCGGCCGAGACCGACGAGCGCGGCCTGGCGGCGACGATGGTCGGCCGCGAGGTGGCGCTCCAGGTGAGCAAGGCCCCGGCGAGCCCCGGGGCGGTCGTGCTCGAGGTCGAGCGCCTCAGCGTCGCGGGCCGGCGCGGGGCGGGCGCCGACGTGGTCCGCGAGGTCAGCTTCTCGGTGCGCGCCGGCGAGATCCTCGGGATCGCCGGCGTGCAGGGCAACGGCCAGACCGAGCTCGTCGAGGCCGTCACCGGCCTCACGCCGCCGCGCGCCGGGCGCGTGCTCCTCCGGGGCCGCGACGTCACCGGCGCGCCGCCCCGCGACCTCATCGAGCGCGGCGTCTCGCACGTGCCCGAGGACCGCCAGCGCCACGGGCTCGTGCTCTCGTACGCGATCGCGGACAACCTCGTGCTCTGCACCTACCACGAGGCCCCGTTCGCCGTGCGCGGCGTGCTCCGCGACGACGCCCGCGAGGAGAACGCGCGGCGGTTGATAAAGACCTTTGACATCCGCGCGCCCGGCCCGGCGACGCCGGTCTCGGCGCTCTCGGGCGGCAACCAGCAGAAGGTGATCCTCGCCCGCGAGATGAGCCGCCCCGTGGAGCTGCTCGTGGCGAGCCAGCCGACGCGCGGCGTGGACGTGGGCTCGATCGAGCACATCCACCGCGAGATCGTGGCGGCGCGCGACGCGGGGGCGGCGGTGCTGCTCGTGTCGGCGGAGCTCGACGAGATCCTCGCGCTGTCGGACCGGATCGCGGTGATGTACCGGGGCGGGATCGTGGCGATGCGCGACGCGGGCGCGGTCTCGCGGACGGAGCTCGGGATGCTGATGGCCGGGGTGCTCCCCGGCGAGGCGGCGCCGGCGCGCGACGGCGAGGCGGCGCCGGCGCGCGACGCGGGCGAGGCGGGCGCATGAGGGGGCTCGGCGCGGTGGCCGCGGCGGCGCTCCTCGCGGCGGCGGCCGCGGCCCTGTTCGCGCCGCCGTCCGCGGCCGCCCCGACGCTGGAGCAGTACCGGTATTTCCGCGCGCTCTCCCTCGACCTGAACGGTCGGCTCCCGACGCGCGAGGAGCTCGCCGAGATGGAGTCGCCGGGCTTCGACCTCGACGCCTGGATCGAGCGCAACCTCGACGGCCAGGGGTACGTCGAGCGGCTGACGCGCATTTACATGGATGTCCTGCGGCTGGAGCTCGGCCCGGTGGGGCTGTTCGCGCCGCCGGAGACGACGCTCCGGAGGGCCGAGGTGCTCGGCCCGGACGGCCAGCCGCTCTACGTCTATTTCCGCTACAACCAGCGCCGCCTGAACCCGGTGATCGACGGCGAGTTTTGCTTCTCCGAGGCCGAGAGCGGGCTCCGCGGGAGCTTCCACGCCCTGACGGGGACGCCCAAGGCCATCTCCCAGAAGCTGCTCGACGAGCGGACCACGGTGGTGCGCCCGTTCTGGCTTTACCGCGATTACCTGTCGATCTCGCCGACGCAGCGTTATGGCGCCGGGTGGAAGGACCCTGACAGCGCCTATGTCCCGCTGCCGCAGCTCCTGGTCGAGCCCGACCGCAAGACGCCGACGGTCGAGGTCCGGGTCTGCAAGGAGGAGGCGCAGACCGCCGAGGTCGGCCACATCTACGCGAGCGGCATCCCCCCGTTGCCCGCGGGGGCTCCGCTGCCTGCGGGGCGCGTTCGCCCGCCGATGCCCGAGGATCGCTATGCCATGGAGCACCGGGGCGAGCCGATCTCGTGCCGGAGCGCGCTCGCCTTCGCGATGAGCGTCGATTGCGGCTGCGGCATCGGCCTCGAGCATTGCTTGCCGGGCGACAACTCCGGCAGGGATCCTCCCGCGTTCGTGCTGCCCGCCCACGTCCCGCTCGGCATCGAGAGCCCGATCGGCGCCGCGCCGCGCACGATCTCCGGCTGGAACAAGTTCTGGTGGTCGCAGGAGGCGATTCACCTCATGCAGCACGTCTTCCGGGCCGACCGCGATTTCCGGGAGATCCTCACCGGGCGTTACACGTTCATCAACGGTCCGCTCGCGCAGTTCTATCGATCGAGCGCGCCGGCGGCGTGCTGCTCGCTGCACAAGTCGTTCGGGATGCGCGAGGACGAGGCGCCGCTGTTCTTGCCGGGCGCGGTGCCGCCGGTCGTCGCGCCGCACGACGTCTCGGCGTGGACGTTCATCCCCGATCGCGGGCCGCGCGCGGCGGGGATCGTCACGACGCCGGTGTTCCTGACGAAGTATTCCTCGCGCCGCGCGCGCGGGGCCGCGCTCTACAGCGCGTTCTTGTGCAAGAGCTTCGCGGCCGAGCACGCGGAGCTGCCGCCGTCGGACGAGCCCGATCTCATGGTCCGGCCGGGCTGCTCCAGCTGTCATGCGACGCTGGAGCCGCTCGCCGCGTATTTCACGCGGGTCGAGGAGACGACGTGGACCTATCTGCCTGCCTCGCGGTTTCCGATCGAGAACCCGGTGTGCAAGCTGGACGCGGGGGGCAAGACGGGCGGGTCGTGCCGGCGCTTCTACGACCCTGATTTCTCGAGCAAGGAGCGCGGCGTGCTCCGGGGCGCCTATGCCTCGCCGGATCACGCCGACCGCGGCCCGGCCGGCGCCGCGGCCGATCTCACGCGCAGGCCGGAGTTCGCGTCGTGCGCGGTCGCGCGCGTCACCGAGTCGTTTCTCGGGCGGCCGCTGCGCGACGAGGACGAGGCCCTGCTCCGCGCGCTGCGCGAGCGGTTCGTGTCGCGCGGCTACCGGATGCGGCCCCTGGTCGATGCGATCGTGCGGTCGCCGGCCTACGCGCGCGCGAGCAACGTGCGGCCAGCGCTGGAGCGCGGCGGCGGGGGAGCGCGGTGATGCGCGGCGGGGGAGCGCGGTGATGCGCGGCGGGGGAGCGCGGTTGATGCGCGGCGGGGGAGCGCGGTGATGCGCGGCGGGGTGAGGGCGTTCGCCCTTGCCGGGATGGCGGCGGTGGCGGGCGCGTGCGCCCCGCCGGAGGCGGTCGCGCCGCGGCCTGCGGCGCCGCTCCGGGAGACGGGGCGCGTCGCGCAGAGCCGGACGCCGAAGCAGGATCTGCGGCTCATCCCGGCCGAGGCGTACCTGAGGACGTATCTCCGGCTCTTCGGCGGCCTCTCGCCGGCGGAGGTCGAGCGCCGCGCGCGGGGGGACGACAAGGCGGCGCTCTTCGACGCCTGGGAGGACTACCTCACGGCGCTCGGGCTGCCCGATCACGGCCTGGATCTCCCGCGCGGCACGCAGACCAACGCGCTCATGATGGCGGCGTTCGAGCGGCTCGGGATCGCGCTGTGCGACCGCGCCCTGGAGCACGACCTCAAGGCGAGCGCGCCGGTCCCGATCGAGCGCCGGCTGATCTTCGCCTTCGACCTCCCCGCGGAGGACCTCGACGCGGCGGCGTTCGCCCCGCGGTTCGACGTGCTGCACCGGACGTTCCTGAGCTACCCGGCGCGCCTCGCGCCGCCGGACCGGGAGGCGAAGTTCTTCGCGCTCTACCAGGGGACGGTCGCGCGGCACCGGGCGAAGGGCGCGCCGAAGTCGCGGTTCTCGCCGGGCGAGGCGGGGTGGGCGGCGGTGTGTTACGGGCTGGTGAGGCACCCGGAGTTTCATCTGTATTAGAGCGGTCTTCAGCTGGAATTCGTATACCGGCTCTCGTCTTCGTCCCCCGTCTTCCGTCTTCCGTCTCTCGTGCGCGTGCGCGTGCGCGCTGACCCCGGGGAATCGCGCACGTGCACGCGCGCGAAGGACGAGCACGGAAGACGAAGGACGAGCACGGAAGACGAAACGGCTGCATGAAACCCGCGCGAAAATCGCTCTGGAGGGCTGCTGGCGTGACCACCTTGGTTCTTCACGAAGTCGTTGCGCGTGGTCACCCTGATGAGGCAGCCGTCAATGACGTCCCAGCGCACGTTCGGGCTCGCCAGCCGCCCAGCACCGGCAGGGAGCGTATCCAGCAACTCGGGGAACGCGTCCAGCAGCGCCGACGAGCGCACCCAGCAGTCCCGAGGAGCGTACCCAGCAACTCCGGGAAGCGTACCCAGCAACTCCGGGAAGCGTACCCAGCAACTCCGGGAAGCGTACCCAGCAGCTCCGAGGAGCGCACCCAGCAACTCCGGGAAGCGTACCCAGCAGCTCCGAGGAGCGCACCCAGCAACTCCGGGAAGGTGCCCAGCAGCTCCGGGGAGCGCACCCAGCGACCGCTGGCGCGCGCGCCCGGTCCGCTGGCCGGCGTCCGGGATGGGCTGGCACGCTCCCGAACGCTGCTGTCCTGGTTGCGGCGCCGCGGCGGAACGCGCCACCCTCCGCCCCGAGCCGCCGGTCTCGCGTGACTCCCCGGGCCCCCATGGCAGGATGGCGGCGCGATGGCGCGCTTCTTCAACACCGCCGGCCCGTGCAGACCCGACCTGCACTACATGGTCGACCCCCTCCGGCGCATCGAGCGGCTGCGCCGGCTGATCGACCGACAGAGCTACTTCGTCGTGCACGGTCCGCGGCAGACGGGCAAGACCATGTCGCTCCTGTCCCTGGCCGCCGCGCTCGTGCAGGAAGGTCGCTACGCCGCGGCGCTCCTGTCGCTCGAGGTCGGCCGCGCCTTCCCGGAGGACGTCGGCGCCGCGGAGTCCGCGATCCTCCAATCCTTCCGTGACGATGCGCCTTCCAGCTCCCGCCCGACCAGCGCCCGCCGCCCTGGCCTGACGGGCCGCCGGGCCACCGCCTCGCCGACGCGCTCGCTGCCTGGGCGCAGGCCTGTCCGCGCCCGCTCGTGCTCTTTCTCGACGAGATCGACGCGCTCACCGGCCCCACGCTGCTCTCCGCGCTGAGCCAGCTCCGCGGAGGCCACCGCCGCAGGCCGCAGGGCTTCCCGTGGGCCATCGC
This sequence comes from Sorangium sp. So ce834, assembly GCF_051521425.1. Classification (NCBI taxonomy): domain Bacteria; kingdom Pseudomonadati; phylum Myxococcota; order Polyangiales; family Polyangiaceae; genus Sorangium; species Sorangium sp. So ce834. The sequence goes on along the minus strand of NZ_CP150351.1, from coordinate 11,776,227 downwards.
TCTCATCGGGATGCGCGACGTCCGGGACTACAAGGTCACCGCGGGCGACGAGGGCCAGCTCGGCGGCGCCTCGCCGTTCAACGTGAAGGAGGAGTCGGTGCTCCTGCGCGACTTCACCCGCGAGGAGGTGGCCGGGCTTTACGCGCAGCACACGGCCGACACCGGGCAGGTCTTCGCGCCCGAGGCGGTCGATCTCGCGTTCCAGCTCACCTGCGGGCAGCCCTGGCCGGTCAACGCCCTGGCCCGGGAGATGGTGGACGAGCTCGTGCCCGACCGCAGCATGGCGCTCCTGCCCGCGCACGTGCGCGCCGCCCGCGATGCCATCGTCCTCCGGCAGGACACGCACCTCGACAGCCTCGCCGAGCGCCTGCAGGAAGGCCGGGTGCGCGCGGTGCTCGAGCCGATCCTCGCCGGCTCCGCGCTGGGCGCGGTCCCGGAGGACGATCAGCGTTACGCGATGGACCTCGGGCTGGTCCGGCAGGCGGCGGACGGAGCGCTGGAGATCGCCAACCCGATCTATGAAGAGATCCTTCCCCGCGCGCTGTCCGCGACCGCGCGACGCTCGATGCCGGTGATCGCGCCGACCTGGCTGCAGCGGGACGGGCGGCTCGATCCGGAGCGCCTGCTGGAGGCGTTCGTGGCGTTCTGGCGCCAGCATGCCGAGGCGTTGCTCGCCAGCACGCCGTACGCGGAGATCGCGCCGCATCTCGTGCTCATGGCCTTCCTGCACCGGGTGGTGAACGGCCGCGGGCGCGTCGAGCGGGAGGTCGCGATCGGCAGCGGCCGGATGGATCTGCTGATGGAGTACGGACAGGACCGGCTGGCGATGGAGCTCAAGGTGTGGCGTCCCGGTGACCCCGATCCGAAGAGGGAAGCGCTCGCTCAGCTCGATGGATACCTGGACGGGCTGGGGCTCGATCGGGGCTGGCTCTTGATCTTCGATCGCCGCCCGGGGATCGCGCGGCTGCGGGATCGCACCACGACCGAGGCGGCGCGGACCCCGGGCGGGCGGGAGGTCACCGTGATCCGGGCTTGAACGCGGTGAAGCTCACCGCCCGATCCCCGCCGCCTCGCACGGCCACCTGCTGGCCGTTGAACGCTGCGGCGGGCGCGTGCACCCGAGACCTATAGGCAGCGGCCCCGTCCGACGCGGATTTCGCTCCACCGCCGGCTTGCGGTTCCCTGGCCGCCGGGGATAGTTGACGGACAGCGCCGCGCCTTCGCCATGAGCCTGTCCCTCCCCCTCGGCATCTCCAATTTCCGTCAGCTCCGCGAGCTCGGGCTGACCTACGTCGACAAGACCGGGCTCATCTGCGATCTCCTCGATCGCCCCGGCGCCCAGGTCGTCCTGCTCCCGCGACCTCGGCGCTACGGCAAGACGCTGAACCTCTCGATGCTGCGCATCTTCTTCGAGCGCCGGGGAGAGGACCTCTCCGCTCTGTTCGAAGGGCTCTTCGTATGGAGCGCCGGCGCTGCCTACCGCGAGCACTTCCAGCGTTACCCGGTCATCGACCTGACGTTCAAGGAGATCAAGGCCTCCTCCTGGGAGCACGCACTCGACGGCATCCGCCGCAAGATTCAAGCGCTTTTCCTGGAGCACCGCGAGCTGCTCGACAGCGGCGCTCTGAGCGCATGGGAGACGCAGCGCTATGAGGCGATCCTCGACGGCTCCGCCGATCTCGCGCTGTACGAGCGGGCGCTCCTGGACCTCTCAGCGTACCTGCACAGCCGGCACGGCGAGCGCGTGATCATCCTCGTCGACGAGTACGATCAGCCGCTCCACGCCGGTTACGTGAGCGGTTATCTCCGCGAGATCCTGGATTTCACCCGGGTCTTCCTGGGCGCCGGGCTCAAGGACAACCCGCACCTCCAGCGGGCCGTGCTGACTGGCACCCTCCGGATCGCGCGGGAGAGCATCTTCTCCGGGCTGAATCATCTGGCGGTCTACAGCCTGCTCCGCCGCGAATTCCGGACGGCCTTCGGGTTCACCGAGGCAGAGGTGGAGGCGCTGCTGGAGCGAGCAGGACGCCGCGGGGAGCTGCCGACGGTGCGCTCCTGGTACAACGGGTACGTCTTCGGAGGCGAGGTCGTCTACAATCCGTGGTCGGTCATCAGCTACCTGGCCAGCGAGGACCGGCGCGCCAGGCCGTACTGGGTGTCGACCAGCACGAACGAGCTGATCCAAGAGCTCCTGGAGCACCATGCGTTCGCGGTTCAGGCGGAGATGGAGGCGCTGCTCGCGGGCGGCGCGATCGAGCAGCGGCTCGACGAGAACGTCGTGCTCTGGGACCTCCGCGAGCGGCCGTCGGCGCTCTGGCCTCTGCTCGTGTTCTCCGGTTACCTCAAGGCCGAGGAATCGCCGGGGTGGCCGGAGGACGAGGAGCCGCCTTATCTGCTGTCCATCCCCAACCGCGAGGTGCGGCAGGTGTATACCGCGACCTTCTCGCGCTGGTTGGAGACACGGCTGCGGCGGCAGGGCGGGAGCCTGGACCGGCTGCTCGCGAGCTTGTTCGCCGGCGACGCCGATGGCTTCGCCAGGGAGCTCCAAGCATTCGTGATCGAGGTCCTCTCGTACCACGATCTCGGCGGGCCGACGCCGGAGCGCATCTATCAAGTCTTCCTCGTGGGGCTGCTCTCGGCGCTCGCGCCCTCGCACCAGGTGCGATCGAACCGCGAGTCGGGGCTGGGGCGCCCAGACGTGCTCATCCGCCCGCTGCTCCCGGGGCGGCCGGGGGTGATCCTGGAGCTGAAGGTGGCGGGACAGCGGACGCTGGAGGAGGCGCTCGACGAGGGGCTGTCGCAGATCGCGTCGCGCGACTACGCCGCGGAGCTGCGCGCCGCGGGGGCCGCGCCGGTGCACGCGCTGGCCGTCGCGTTCGACGGCAAGATCGTGCGGGCGCGGGCGGCACCAGAAGGTACCTTGAAGCCCACCCGCGATGCCTCGTCCTGACCCCTGTCCCCGCTGCCCTGCGCTCCCGCGCCGCGCGCTGCTCCAGGCCGCCGCGGGCGCGGCGCTCTCCGGCGTGCTCGGCCTGCCGGCGCGCGCGCTCGCCGCGCACGGCGAGGCGGCGGAGGACGAGTTCTTCCTCTTCATCCACGCGTCCGGCGGCTGGGACGTGACGCTCTGGGCCGACCCGCGGAACGAGAGCAAGGGGCTCGTGACCCCGGCGACGACCGACAACACCGACACGGCGCCGCTCCGCCTCTGGGTCGACGCGCCCGCGGCCGGCGGCGCGAAGAGCTTCGCACCCGTCACGCCGAAGGGATCGAGCCTCACGTTCGGCCCGGGCATCGGCGCCCTCGCGGACCTGCACGACCGGCTATGCATCGTCAACGGCCTGGCCATGAACACCGTGAGCCACCCCGACGGCACCGCCTTCGCGACCACCGGGCGGCACCTGAGCGGCGGCCGCGTCCTGGCCTCCAGCCTCGACGCCATCTGCGCCAGCGAGCTCGGCGCGAGCCAGACCTTCCCCGCCGTCTCCGTGCAGTTCCCCTCGGCGTTCGTGGGCGACCGCCTCGACCGGCGCGCCGTCCCGCTCACGGTCGGCGACATCGGCACGATCAGCCGCTCCCTCGCCCGCGCGCGGCACTACGACACCGACGAGGACCGCGCCGCCGTGACCGCGCTCCTCTCCGAGGAGGCCAGGTCCCTCGCCGCGCGATCACGCTACACCGACGCCCTGAACGGCTTCGCGATCCAGTCGGAAGCGCTGGGCAAGATGCTGAACGCCGGGCTCCAGGACGTGTTCTCCAGGGGCAAGCTCATCCAGGCGCACCCGGAGCTCGACCACAAGGCCCGCTTCGCCCGCCAGGCGGCCGTCAACGCGGCGTTCGCGATCGAGGCCATGCGGCGGAACGTGGTCCGCTGCGTGAGCTTCGCGAGCGACGGGTTCGACACGCACACGAGCAACTACCGCCAGCACGCGGCCACGCAGCAGGAGCTCTTCGACCTGATCGCCGCCCTCCTCGGCTCGCTCGACAAGGCCCCGCACCCGACCCGGGCCGGCAAGAAGCTCTCGGATCACACGCACATCCTCGTGACGAGCGACTTCTGCCGCACGCCGCAGCTCAACACGGCGATGGGCCGCGACCACTACCCCAACAACTCGGCGATGGTGATCTCGCCCCGCTTCCGCGGGGGCATCTCGTTCGGCAAGACCGACCCGGAGCAGCTCCTGCCGGCCCCGGCGAAGACGTTCCAGGGCGGGCCGCGGCCGATCGCCCCGCCGGACCTGCTCGCCACCTTCCTGTTCGCCTTCGGCATCCCCCCGCTCGAGCACCTGCGCGACGGCGAGGTGGTGCCGGAGCTGCTCCAGCGGCCGTGACGCCCGTGCGCCGAGCGACGCCCCTGGCCGCGCTCGCGCCCGCCCGCCTCGCCGCGCTCGCGCTCGCCTGCCTCGCCGCGCTCGCGCTCGCCGGCTGCGCCTCGCCGGCCGCGTCCCCGCGCCCGCCGCTCGCCGTGCGCCCGGTCGCCTGGCCCGCCCCGGGGGAGCTCGGCCCGGTCCGCGCGGTCGCCGACGACGGCGACCGCGTCGTCCTGTTCCACGACGGCGCCGCGGCGGTCTTCGTGAACGGCGCGCTCGCCCGGGTGGAGCGCGCGCCCCACCGCTGGGTGAGCGCCGCGGTGGTGCCCGCGCCCGACGGCTACGGCACGTGGATCGTCGGCGTCGACGCCGAGGGCCGGCTGCTCAGGCTGCCGAGCCGGGGGGCGTTCGAGCCTGTCGCCGATCTCTACGGCCTCGAGCGCGCCGCGGTCCGGGCAGCGGCCGGCCTCGGCCTCGACGGCGGCGCCGCCTTCGCGCTGGACGGCGAGATCGCGGTGGCGGACGGCGAGCGCGTCACGCGCTACGCGGCCGGGCCGCTCGCGGCGTTCGCGGCGGGCGGAGGGCGCGTGGCGTTCGCGCTCGGCGGCGAGGAGGTCCTCGCCCTCGACGTGGCCCCGAGGGCGCTGCGATCGTACCCGCTCGAGGCCGACGGCCCCGCGCCGCTCCTCGCCGTGACGGGCGCGGGCGCGCTGCTCGCGGCGACGCCGGCGGCGCTCTACGCCGAGGACGGCGCCGGCGTGCTGCGCCTCCGGCTGCGGGCGAGCGCGGCGCTCCACGGGCTCGCCGTCTCCGGCGAGCGCGTGTGGTTCGCCGACGGCGGCGAGCTCGGCGTGCTCGACGCGGCGGGCGCGCGCGCGACCCGCGGCGCGCGCCTCCCGGAGGCCGGCCGGCTCATCGGATCGCCGAGCGGCGACGTCTGGCTGCTCGCGGCGGGCGCCCTCCGGCGCTTCGCCGCGGACGACGCCGGCGCCGGGCCCGCCTGGGACGACATCGCGCCGGTGTTCGACCGGGCGTGCGCGCGCTGCCACCGCCCGCGCGGCGAGGGCGGCGTCGACCTCTCGACCCGCGCGGCGTGGGCGTCGCTCCGGGAGGCCATCGCGCGCCGGGTCGTCGAGGAGCGGACCATGCCGCCCCCGGGGCACGCGCTGTCCGAGGCCGATCGGGCGCGGATCCGCGATTTCGTCGAGCGCCTCGCGCCGCCCGCGCGTCCGGGCGGCGCGCGCCCGTCGGCGCGGCCGTGACGCGCTGACCGGCGCGGTCGTGACGCGCCCGCCCGTGCCGCCGTGACGCGCGCGGCTGCAGGCGCGGCGCGCCCGTCTTGCGCTACCCTGGGGCCTCACCGCCAGAGGAGAGCTGCCTGATGATGACGTTCAGCCCTGATCCACGCGTCGCTGAGCAGCAGATGCACGCCATCATCTACTATCTCACCGGGTTCGGGTACATCGACGGCGAGCTCGATCCGACCGAGAAATCGTTCATCCGCGGCCACATCCAGGAGCTCGTCCAGCAGCGCGCGCGCGACGCCCTCGGCGACGACGCCCAGGCGAACCAGGACGTCATCGCGCGGTGGACCAAGCACTTCCACGAGGTGTTCGCCGAGATCGACCACCAGATCCAGGGCCTCTTCACCGAGAGCGTCTCTGACGGCGAGGACCCCAAGGACTTCGTCCTCGCGAAGATCAAGCTCCGCTGCTTCGAGCTCCTCGACGGCTTCGACGACGACAACCGCGAGGCGCTGCTCGCCACCGTCGACGGGCTCATGCTCGCCGACGGCGTCATCCACCCGAGCGAGCAGAATTTCCGCGACGAGCTCTCCGCGCTGCTCGCGATCGCGGCCGAGATCGACGACCTGGAGATCGAGACCATCGAGCAGGGCGCGGTGGTGATCGATCCGGCCACGCGCAAGCAGGCGCGCGAGCTCGATCACCCGTTTTTCAAGGCGTTCGAGTGGGACTACGCGACCGATCCGGCCACGTTCGCGGAGCAGGCCAAGGTCGATCTCGACCTGATGCGCCGGTTCGAGGAGAAGCTCGCCGAGCAGCGCGCGCGCGGCGCGGGCCGGCTCGACGGCGCGGCGGACCTCGCGAGCTTCGCCGGGCAGGCGCCGTTCCTCGACGGCCACGTCTACGTCGCCTCGCCCGATCCCGCCCAGGAGGTCGAGCTCCTCGTCGTCGGGGATCTGCACGGCTGCTACTCGTGCCTCAAGGCGGCGCTGATGCAGGCGGATTTCTTCGCCAAGCTGCAGGCGTACCGCGACGACCCCGCGCACAACCCGCGGATCATGCTGGTGTTCCTGGGCGACTACATCGATCGCGGCCGGTTCAGCTACAACGGCATCCTGCGCACGGTGATGCAGCTCTTCCTCGCCGCGCCCGACAACGTCTTCGTCCTGCGCGGCAACCACGAGTACTACGTCGAGCTGAACGGCCGCGTGCTCGCGCCGGTGCGGCCCTCCGAGGCGATGAGCTCGCTCGCGGCCATCGCCCCGAACGAGGTGTTCGCCGCGTACATGCGCCTCTTCGAGGCGCTGCCCAACATGCTGGTCTTCGACCGCATCCTCTTCGTCCACGCGGGCATCCCCCGCGACGACACCCTCGCCGCCCGGTGGCAGTCGGTGTCCTCGCTCAACGACCCCGAGATCCGGTTCCAGATGCTCTGGAGCGACCCGAGCGAGGTCGACGCCATCCCCGCGGAGCTCCAGAAGTCCACCGCCCGCTTCCCCTTCGGCAAGCGGCAGTTCAAGAGCTTCATGCAGAAGCTCGGCTGCACCACGCTGATCCGCGGCCACGAGCGCATCCCGGAGGGCTTCCGCGTGGTCTACGACGACCCCGACGGCGTGCTCCTCACGCTGTTCTCCGCGGGCGGGAGGACCAACGACGACCTGCCGCTGACCAGCAACTACCGCGAGGTCACCCCGATGGCCCTCACCATCCGTTACAAGGGGGGAGTCAGTCAGCTCACGCCCTTCGTGATCGAATACGAGCGGTACAACGACCCGAAGTACAACGCGTTCTTCCGGGAGCAGCTCCCGTCGCTCGAGCTCAGCGTCTGACGAGCGATGCGGCCGCCGCATGACGGGCGCGTCGCGCCTGGCACACCTTGCCCAGGCGCCCCCCTTCGCCCCGGGGCGCGTCAATCGCGGTCCGAGCGGCCGGCAGCCCACGGCACATCGGTTGCAGCTCCGCTGGCATGCTCCGGTGCTCCTCCATCGCGGTTGCTCTTGGTTTGCTCTCCTCCCTGCTGCTCGCGGCAGGTTGCTTCGTCACGGTGAACCCGGGCGGCGGAGACCCAGGCGGAGGCGACGGCGGATTGCCCGCCCTGTGCTCGCTGCCCCAGGAGGTCGGCCCGTGTGAGGCGGCGATCCCGAGCTACTGGCACGACCCGGACACGGGCGTGTGCAAGCGGTTCTCCTACGGCGGCTGCGATGGCAATGCGAACCGCTTCGATTCCTTCGAGGCGTGCCAGGAGGCCTGTCACGGCGGGAGCCCGGACATGGACGCGTGCGAGGCGCCGGGCGACTGCGTCCTCGCGGCCGCGGGCAATTGCCCTCCCTGCGACAGCGCCGGGGCCGGCTCGCTCGTTGCGGTCAACCGCGCGATGAAGGACGAGTACGACAGGGTGAACCCCGTATCGAGCGTCGTGTGCGAAGCTTGCCCCGACGTCAGCGAGCCCGAGCGCAGGTTGCAGTACTTCGCCGCCACGTGCGAGAGCGGGCGCTGCGTCGTGCGCGACGTGCGCGAGTCGCCGCTGACCGAGTGCACGGAAGACGCGGAGTGCGCGCTGCGCGACGGCGTCGGCTGCTGCGAGGGGTGCGACGGGACTGGCATCGTCGCGCTGAACCAGAGCGCGGACCTCCGGAGCCTGGTTTGCCCCGCCGACGCGGGCGCGTGCCCTCCGTGCGCGCCCGTCTATCCGGAGGGGATGACGGCGGTGTGCTCGGCGGGCCGGTGCCAGCCCAAGCTCCCCGCGGCGCCGTGAACGGCGATCGCGCGCCGGCGAGGGGCGCGCCGCGCCTCGACGATGCCGTCGACGATGTCGTCGCGGCGTGCCGCGTCGCCTGGCACTCCGCGGCCTGGCATGCCATCGCATGCGTATGAATACCCTACGATCGATTGCCTTCTCCTCGGGCGGTCGAGGGCGCGCCGGTGGCAATGTCTCTGGATTGCGACGGCGCTCCTCCCTCGGCCTCGGTTTGCTTGCCTCTCTCCTGCTCGGCGCGGGCTGCACCGGCGCGGACGACGGCGGCGCGGGCGGCGACGGCGGCGCGGGCGGCGGCAGCCCGGTCGCCGGCAGCGGCGGCGGCGGCCCGGTCGCCGGCAGCGGCGGCGGCGGCCCGGTCACGAGCAGCGGCGCCGGCGGCGAATTGCCGAACCGCTGTTCGCTGCCGCAGGACCCCGGGCCCTGCGATGCGGCGATGCCGCGCTACTGGCACGACCCCAGCTCGGGCGTGTGCGTTCCGTTCACCTATGGCGGGTGCGACGGCAACGAGAACCGCTTCGAGTCGCTCGAGGCGTGCCAGGAGGCCTGTCAGGGCAACGTTCCGGACATGGCTGCCTGCGCCGCGCCGGGCGATTGCGTCCTCGCCTCGCCGCGCTGCTGCGCCGCCTGCAACCCGAACGACGCCCACGATTTCGTCGCCGTCCACCGCGACTCGGCGACGGATTTCTGGAACACCCTCGGGTGCGGCGGGGGCGTGGCGTGCGCGCCGTGCCAGGAGGTCAGCGAGGCCGAGAGCACCGGCCAGTACTTCGCCGCCGCGTGCGAGGCCGGGCGCTGCGTCGTCCTCGACGTGCGCGAATCCCCGCTGACGGAGTGCGCGCAAGACGCGGACTGCGCGCTGCGCGACGGCGTCGGGTGCTGCGAGGAGTGCAGCGGGAAAGGCATCGTCGCCCTCAACCAGAGCGCGGACATCGAATCCATCGTCTGTCCCGAGGGCTTCGGCGCGTGCCCCCCCTGCGCGCCCGTGTACCCGGAGGGCATGACCGCGGTGTGCCTGGAGGGCAGGTGTCAGCCGAAGCTGTCCTCGCCGTGAAGGCCGGCGCCTCCGCCCTGCGCCATCAGGCGCAGTTTCATGCATCGTAGCGTCGGCTCTCCCCGGCACCCACCACGGCGCCTCCCGCGCGCAGCGCGTCATGAGCGCGCCGGGCTTTCGCGCGGAACGAAATCCAGAAAGATGCACGGGAAATGCCGTTCCCGCGGTGGCCGCGCGTTGACGCTGGACGGCTGCGCCCGATAGCCTGGGCCTTGAAGCTCTTGTAGATTCTTACATCTTCGACCTCTTCACGAAGGGAGCTGCCCGTGAATCGAAGCACCCCGAGGATGCTGCTCGTGGCCCTCGCGCTCTCCAGCGCGGCCGCGTGCTCGGGACCGACTGGAGATGGCGGAATCGGCGCGGGAGCGGGAGGTGGCGGAACCGGCGCGGGCGATGGCGGAAGCGGCGCCGGCGTCCAGTGCGCGCCGGGCGTCACCGCGCCCGGGCCGACCCCGCGGCTGACGCGGCTGACGCACGCGCAGTACGACAACTCGATCCGGGATCTCTTCGGCAAGGACATGAGGGCCTCGGCGTCGTTCCTCGCGGATCCGGCGTTCGAGGGGTTCGACAACAACGCCAAGGGGCTCGTCGTATCCGACCGGCTCGCGCGCGATTACCGGCGCGCCGCCGAGGCCATCGCGGCGGACGTCGTGGCCGACCAGGCCGTGCTCGGCAAGATCCTGCCGTGCGCCCCGGAGGGCGACGGCGCCGCGTGCGCCCGGCAGCTCATCCGGGAGCTCGGCAAGCGCGTCTACCGGAGGCCGCTCTCGGCGGAGCAGGAGGCGGCGTACGCCGCGGCCTACGCGCGCGGCGATGGCCTGTTCGAGTCGGGCACGCCGTTCGAGCAGGGCGTCCGCCATGTCGTCGAGGCGATGCTCCAGTCGCCGCATTTCCTCTACCGCGTCGAGCTCAGCGAGGAGCTCGACGGAGAGCGGATCATCCCGCTCGACGGCTACGAGGTCGCGACCCGGCTCTCGTACCTGCTCTGGAACAGCCTGCCCGACGACGCGCTCCTCGCGGCGGCGGAGCGCGGCGCGCTGGGCGCGCCCGAGGGGATCGAGGCCCAGGCGCGGCGCATGGTCGACGACCCCAAGGCGGTGAGCGCGCTCGACGACTTCCACCGCCAGTGGCTGCACATGAGCCGTTACGCGGATCTCTCGAAGGATCCGGCGCTCTACGAGGGCTTCGACGCCAGCGTGTCCTCGGCGATGCTGGCCGAGACGCAAGCGTTCATCCGGCACGTCATCCTGGAGATGGAGGGCGACTACCGTACGCTGATGACCGCGCCCGTCGGGTTCGTGAACGACAAGCTCGCCCCGATCTACGGCGTGGAGGGGTCGTTCACGAGCGAGCTCGTGGAGACGCCGCTCGACCCGGCGGCGCGCGCGGGGCTCCTCACGCAGGCCGGCTTCCTGGCCTCGCACGCGTTCGCGAGCAAGACCTCGCCGATCCACCGCGGCGTGTTCATCCAGCGCCAGATCCTCTGCGCGGATCTGCCGGACCCGCCGGCGAACATCAACACGGAGCTGCCGCCCATCCGGGGCGAGATCCGGACGACGCGGGATCAGGTGGAGGCGCACACGTCGCCCGAGGCGTGCAGCTCGTGCCACGGGTTGATCAACCCGCCGGGCTTCGCGTTCGAGCACTACGACGCGGTCGGGCGGTACCGCGAGGACGAGGGCGGCGAGCCCATCGACGCGAGCGGCACGATGAGGGTCGGGGAGGCCGAGATCCGCTTCGACGGCGCCGTCGATCTCGCGAAGCAGCTCGCGGAGAGCCCTGTCGCGCAGCGGTGTTATCTGACGAACTGGTACCGTTACGGCAACGCCCGCCAGCTCTCGCGCGAGGACGCGTGCGCGATCGACGACCTCGACGCGAAGCTCAGCGCGTCCGGCTACAACATCAAGGAGCTGCTGGTCGCGCTCACCCAGACGAAGACGTTCAGGTACCGGGCCGTGGAAGAGGTGGACCAATGAATCGCAGAACGTTCTTGCGGGGCGCGTGCGGGGTGATGCTCGGCCTGCCGTTCCTCGAGTCGCTGCGCGCCCGCGACGCCAACGCCGGTCCGGAGGCCGCGCCGCGCCGGTTCATCGCGTTCTTCATGTGCAACGGCGTGAACATGGCCCGGTTCTTCCCGAGCACGCGGTACGGCGCGCTGACGGACGCCTCGTTCGGCGCGGATCGCGCGATAGCGCCGCTCGCCTCGTACCGGGACAAGCTCCTGATCCCGCGGGGCATTCACATGGCGCCGCGCGGCTTCGGGTGGGATCCGAGCGCCGGCGACGATCACGCGAAGGGGATCGGCTGCAAGCTGACGGCGCAGCCGCTCGTCCAGGGCAGCCAGTACGCCGCGGGGATCTCGCTCGATCAGTTCATCGCGAACAAGCTCAACCCGCCGGGCACGCCCGCGCTCACGCTGATGGTCGGGGCGCGGGTCCCCAACGTGCGCGGGCACATCTCGTACAGCGGCAGCGAGCAGCCCGTCTCCGGCGAGAACAACCCGTGGCTCGCGTACCAGGACCTGATCGGCGTGACGAACGTCGAGGACGAGGCGCTCGAGCGGCTGACAAAGCGGCGCCAGAGCGTGCTCGACCTGGTCGGGGCCGAGTACGAGGGCCTGCTCAAGAAGAAGCTCAGCAAGGCGGACCGCGACAAGCTCGAGATGCACTTCCAGACGGTGCGCGACCTCGAGGTGGGCATGGGCAACGCCGGGCTCATCCCGCGCGAGCTCCCGGCGGAGCGGGCGGCGGAGATCGAGGGGATCGACCCGGGCACGGTGTCGTTCGACGCCGAGTTCAAGAAGATCGGCCGGATGCAGATGGACATCCTCGCGCTGGCGATCGCGACCCGCGCGACGCGCTCGGCGACGCTGCAGTGGGGCTCGGGCGCGTACGGGCCCATCTTCAAGTGGGATGGGATGAACCACGAGTACAACCACCACAAGCTCTCTCACGGCAACACGAAGGACGACGACAGCGGGAGCGCCGTGGACGGCTACGAGGAGATGCTCTTCGACATCGATCGCTGGTTCATCGGCGAGTATGCCTATCTGCTCGACCGGCTCGCGGGGTACGACGAGGGCGGGGCCTCCGTGCTCGACAACAGCGCCGTCGTGTTCATGAACGAGCTCTCCAACGGCAAGATCCACGATTTCCGCGACCTCCCGTACATCATCGCGGGGAGCTGCGGCGGCTACTTCAAGACGGGGCAGTACATCAAGGTGACGCGGCAGCAGAACACGCTGCAGGACAAGGACGCGCCTCACAACAAGCTGCTCACGACGCTCGCGAACGCGGTCGGCTGCACCGAGGAGGGCGGCGGGCCGATCGAGAACTTCGGCGCCTTCGGCGAGCCGGGCGAGTTCGACGAGCTGAAGGCCTGATCCGCGAGGCCAGGGCGCGGCGCGCTCACGTTCACGCGCGCCGCGCCGCGTGGCACACGCCCTGCACACGGGCTTCGTCTTCAAAAGGAGCGCTGCCTTTTATGACGAAGCGACCGTCTCGACGGGCATTTGTGCAGACCGTGGGCGTGGGCCTCGCGCTCAGCGCCTGTGGAGGAAGCGCGCAGGTGGGGCAAAACGCCGCATCCGCGGGCGGGAGCTCTCAGGAGCCCCCGCAGGGGCCGGCGCCCGGCGCGCCCGGGGAGAAGGACGTCGAGCTGCCGGCCGGCGGGGTGATGCCGACGAGGCCCCTCGGGCGGACCGGCGTGAGCGTCAGCCTCCTCGGCCTGGGCGGATACCACATGGCGATCCCGGACGATGAGCAGGAGAGCCTCCGGATCGTCCGCTTCGCGATCGATCACGGGGTCACCTTCCTCGACAACTGCTGGGATTACCACGACGGCAAGAGCGAGGAGCGGATGGGCAAGGCGCTCCAGGATGGATATCGACAGAAGGTCTTCTTGATGACCAAGCTCGACGGCCGGGACCGCGCCTCCGCCGAGGCGCAGCTCGAGCAGTCGCTCCGCCGGCTGCGCACCGACGTCATCGATCTCGTGCAGATGCACGAGATCATCCGGATGAGCGATCCCGAGAAGATCTTCGGGCCGGGCGGCGCGATGGAGGCGCTCGTGGCCGCGAAGAAGGCCGGCAAGATCCGGTTCATCGGCTTCACGGGTCACAAGGACCCGGACATCCACCTCGCCATGCTGAAGATGGCGGAGCGGCAGGGCGTCCCGCTCGACACCGTGCAGATGCCGCTCAACGTGATGGATCCGCATTACCGGAGCTTCGAGAAGAATGTCCTCCCGGCGCTGACGCAGCAGGGCATCGGGGTGCTGGGGATGAAGCCGTTCGCCAGCGGGGAGATCGCGAAGACCGGGGTGGTCTCGCCGATGGACTGCCTGCATTATCCCATGAGCCTGCCGACGTCGGTGGTGATCACCGGCTGCGACTCGATGGGCATCCTCAAGCAGGCGATCAAGGCGGCGTACACGTTCCAGCCGCTCAGCGGTCAGCGCGTCTCGGAGATCCTCGCGCGCACCGCGCCGCTCGGGGCGAAGGGGGAGCACGAGCAGTTCAAGACGACGGAGCGATTCGATGGGACGACCAAGAACCCCCACTGGATGACGTCGGCGAAGATCTGAGCGGCGCGGGGGGCTGGCACCCGCGTCGCCGAGGTCGGGGTCTCCTTCGCTGGTTGCGCGAGAGGACTCGTCGAGTCGTCCGGCCGCCGAATGCGCTGCTGACGCAATACGTCAGATCGAGCTATCGGTCGGATCCCTGTGAGGTGTCGTCAGCGCTGCCCGTTCACGACGAGGGCTCCGGTCTGGACATAGCGGTCATAGACGGCACGCAGCTCCGTGTCGTTGAGCCCCCGCTCGAAGCCGTCGATGATGGTGAGCCCGCGCTCCTGGTCGCGGTGGGCGTTCGCCTTGAACTCCTCCCAGCTCATGTCGGTGTTTTCGCTCGGCGTGGATTCGTCATCCTCGGATGAAGAGGAGGGCTCCTCGCCGCCGCAGCCGGCGAGCGCGAGCGCCATCAGCGGCGCACAGAGGAGGACAGACAGGGAGCGCCCGATGCGGCTCCTGGATAGACGCCCCGAAGACGAGCCTCGATTCATTGGAACACCTTTCTCGGTCAGGTCACACGTTGTTCGCGATCAGGAGAATCTTGCCAGCGGCGATTCGACATCCAGCGCGGCCAGCATTGGGCATGATGACACAGGAATCGAGGAACATGGAAGTCCCATGCGGGAGCTGCGGTGCAGCTTGGCCGCCGCGTCGCCGCCGGCGGGGGTTGCGGTCGTGGCGGCGACTGCGCATTGCGAGCCGGGAGGATAACGAAAAGCTCGCGCCGCACGTGCTACGTGTCGTGCGGAGCGAACGAACCCGGCGCGTCGGGACTACCTCGGCGCCATCACCGCGAGCGGCGGAGCGCGCCGCGCTGCTGCGCTGCTTGCCGGAAGCCCGCGCGGTGATGGCGTGCGGCGAAGCGCGGGCTCGGGCGCTCAGTAACCCCCCTGCTTGTCCACCACGTTCACGAGCGGCTCGCCCCGCACATAGCGCTGCAGGTTAGAGAGGAAGAGCTCCCCGAGGTGCTGGAAATAGCCCGGATGGGCGCCGGAGTAGTGCGGCGTGATGATCACGTTGGGGAGCTTCCAGAGCGGATGCTCGGCGGGCAGCGGCTCCGGGTCCGTCACGTCGAGCCCCGCCCCCGCCAGGTGACCCGAGCGCAGCGCCTCGACCAGCGCGTCGGTCTGCACCGTCGCGCCGCGACCGACGTTGACGAGGAATGCGCCGCGCGGAAGCGTCGCGAGCTCGCGCCGCCCGATCCAGCCGCGCGTCTTCGCCGTCAGGGGAAGAATGTTCACCAGCAGCTCGGACTGGGCGAGGAACGTCTCCAGGTCGTCCGGGCCGTACACCTCGGCGACGTGCTCGACGCGCTCCTTCGTGCGCTTCAGGCCGATGACCCGCACGCCGAAGGCGGGCCCGATGCTCGCGATGCGCTGACCGATGGCGCCGAGGCCCAGCACCCCGAGGGTCTTCCCCCGCAGGCTCCTGAGCGTCTCCCGGTACGTCTGGCTCTGCCAGACGCCCTCGTGCTGTCGAGCCGCGGCCAGGTGCAGGTTGCGCGAAAACATGAGCAAGAAGCCCCAGACGTGCTCGGCGATCGGCTGCGCATGCACCCCGCTCGCGTTGGTGATCACGAGCTCGGAGCGCGCCACGACCTCCGGAGAGAGCAGGCGCTCCACGCCGGCCCCGACGGTCTGCACCCAGCGCAGCTTCCGGGCCTCCCGCAGGTGCTCCTGCTCGAGCCAGCCCGTGATCAGCGCCACCTCGGCCTCCCGATAGCCGGAGGGATCGCGCTCGAGCTCGGCAGCGGTCCACAGCTCGACGCCTGGCGATACCTTCCGCGCCCGTTCGACGATTTCCGGCGGTAGCTCGACGCCGAGCGCGATCGTGAGAGATGCAGACATGATCAGGCCTCCAAGAGGCTGGCGAAGCGCGGCCGCTCGCGCGGCCGGCGCTGGCAAGGGCAGGAGCATCCCTGAGGATCGGCTGTTTGTCTACTATAACGGATTAGTATCTGTTATGTGAGACGAACGGCGGGAACGGAGACCTCGTTCAACCCCGATGCGCGCGCTCGTGCCTGGCGAGATCCTCGTCGTGGGCACGATCGACCGGGAGCAGGGGTGCGCGTGGCTGTGCGCGTGGAGATCGAGCCGCGGGGAGAGGGGAGCGAGCGCGGTGCGTGGGGCCCTCCGTCTCGCGTCGTTCAGAAGCCGAAGGTCGGATCCTTCTCGGAAGCACCCTTGCTGGAGGGCGCAGCTGGAGAGGGCCGCTTGGCGGGCGGGCGCGCCGGCTTGACGGGGGTCTTCGCGGCGCCGGGCGGGGGGGCGGCGGGGGAGGGAGGGGCGGCGGCGGAGGCGGAGTCTGCGGCGGCCGGGGAGGAGTCCGCAGCGACCGGAGACGATGACGCCGCAGCGGCGGGAAGAGCGCTCGCGGTCGGGGGCGGCGGGGCGGGCTCTTCCGGCACGAGGTCGGGAGGCGCGGCGGCTGCCGTGGCGCCGAGCGGGGGCGCGGCTGCCGGCGTGGCGGGCTCGTTTGGAGCAGGGGAGCGGAGCAGGACGACGGCGGCGATCCCCAGGCCGACGGTGAGCACGCTGGCGGCCACGGCGAGCAGCGTCCGCGATGACGAGGGGCGGCGGTCTGGCTGCGGGGGCAGAGCGCCTCCCACGGCCTCCAGCGTGCCGCTCGCCGTCAGCGTGCCGCCCGGGCCTGGGATGCCACCGGGAACCCGCATGCGGTCCGCGACCACCGTCCCGCCTGCCACCAGCGTGCCGCCGGGGACCATGGCGTCATCGAGGGCCACCGTGCCGCCCGAGCCGGGGGCGCCGCCCGAGCCCGGCGCGCTGCCGTAGGCCGGCGGGCCGCCCTGAGCCGCCGCGCCGCCGTAAGCCGGCGCGCCGCCCTGGGCCAGGAGGCCGCCCGGAGCCGGCGCGCCCCCGAAAGCCGGCGCACCGCCCTGGGGCAGCAGGCCGCCGTGAGCCGGCGCGCCAGCCTGAGCCGGCGCGCCGCCGTGAGCCGGCGCGCCAGCCTGAGCCGGCGCGCCAGCCTGAGCCGGCGCGCCACCCTGAGCCAGCGCCTCGGTGGAGTCCAGCGAGTCGCGCGAATCCGGGACCGCCGCGCGCTGCACGGCCGAGGCGAACGCGCGCGCGAGCTCGCTCGCGCTCTGGAAGCGCTCGGCGGGCTCGCGCTTGAGCGCGCGCTCCAGGAAGCGATCCAGCTCGGGCCAGAGATCCGGCGCGAGCTGCGAGGCGACCGGGATGTCGCCCGTGCAGATCTCCACGAGCACGTCGCCGAGCTCCTCGCCGGGGAAGGGCAGCTGGCCCGTGAGGCATTGAAAGATGATCACCCCGAGCGACCAGAGATCGCTGCGGTAGTCGACCGTCTTGCTCCGGCGCACCTGCTCCGGGCTCATGTAGTGCGGCGAGCCGATGAGGGTGCCGGTCTTCGTCGCGTCGGCGGCCAGCCCGGTGCCGATCGCCTTGGCGACCCCGAAGTCGAGGATCTTGACGATCTCCTCGCCCTGGCGCGCGAGGAAGATGTTCGCCGGCTTGAGATCGCGGTGGATGAGGCCCACCTCGTGCGCGCGGCGGAGGGCCTTGCAGACCTGGCTCACGATGCCGAGCAGCTCGGCCGGCGCGAGGCGCCCGCGGCGCACGAGGTACGCGGCGAGGTCCTCGCCCTCGAGGAGCTCCATCGCGAGGTAGGGCGTGTCGCCCTCGAGCCCATAGTCGTAGACGTGGACCACGTTGGGCGTCCGCAGCTGGGCGGACGCCTTCGCCTCGCGCTCGAACCGCGCGCGCGCGACGGGGGAGTCGGCGTGCTGCGGCATCATGAACTTGATCGCGACCTCGACCTCCAGCTGGAGGTGCCGGGCCACCCAGAGCAGGCCCATGGCGCCGCCCGCCAGCGGCCGCTCCAGCCGATACTTCCCGCCGACGACGCTCCCCGCTTCAAGCGACAGCATGCGTTCGAGCCTTCTGCGTCCCCGTGTCCTTGCGCTCGGGCCTTCGGGCTCTAGCAGAGGCGGGGCCCACTGTCGCGGTTCTTACAGCTGCCGGCATCTCGAGCCATCATGCCACGGGCGCGGCGACGGGACGAAGACCGAGCGCGAGCGGTCCGCTGTCGCATCTTCTCCTCCCCGGATTCGCGGCTCCCCGGACCCGCGGGCGCTCCGCGGCGTCGATGCGAGGAGGCTCGATGGCGAACGGTCCTCACGCTGCTCGCGCCAGGTGCCGATGTGCATGCCCCCGAAAATCTAGTGTCGGTGTAGAATTTTCTTGTGTTCGAGCGAGCAGCTCGATGGCCGCCCAGGTGGACGCCGCCCGAGGTCGGATCGTCCCGCTGGGGTGGCGTCGCCTGCCGCGTCTGGATAGCCTTCTCAGGTGGCCCGAACTGCACCCTTCCCGAATATGCCAGCGATTCCTGGCATGAACCCCGGCGTGTTCGTCATGGGTGGAGGGGCCGGCGGCGGCGGCCCCGGCGGGCCGAACGGAGGAGCGGCGAAGAACGGACACGGCGCCAACGGGCAGCGTGGTGGCAACGACGGTCAAGGCGGCGGTCGCGGCGCGAACGGCTGCGGCCAAGGCAGCGGCGCGGGCTGCCCGAACCCGGCCCACGGGGGCGGCGGAGGCACTGCCGCGGGCGACCCGGTCGATGTCGCTGACGGGCGAGTCTTCACAGTCCCGCAGCTCGATCTGGTCCTGCCAGGCCCACTGCTCTTGCTGATGCATCGGTCGTACTCGACATCGGCCCGCGAACGCGACGTTGGCCTCGGCCCCGGATGGTCCCACTCCCTCTCCCATGAGATCGAGGTGCGCCGGAGGACAATCGCTGTCTTTCGACCGAACGGGACCGTCGCCGTTCGGCCCCGCCCGGATGTCGGCACCGAGGTGGATCTCGGCGGCGGTGTTCGCCTCAGGCGCGATCCGGAAGCGTATGTGCTGGTGGACCCGGACGGGCTCGTCCACCTGTTCGAACGGGTTCCAGGCGGCGAAGAGCGATGGATCGTCGGCGCCATCGCCGACCTCAGCGGAAACCGGATCGTGCTCGCATACCGCGGGCGCGACCTCGTCTCGATCACCGACAGCGTCGGCAGGATCGTGCACGTACGGCGCGATGCGCGCGGGCATATCATCGCCTTCGATATCGATGCCGGCGGCAGGAGAACTGTCCGGCATCGGACATATCAGTACGACTCCGCCGGCGACCTCGCGGTCGTGTACGATGGCGATGGTCATGCAGTCCGCTTCACCTATGACGAGCACCGGCTCACGCGCGCCGCATACCCGGGCGGGATGCAGGTCCACTATCGGTATGATGAGCGAGGGCGATGCGTCGAAACATGGTGCGATTACCCGGACGGGGCCGACCCAGCGCTGGCCGATGATGTGCCAGAGTACCTCGCCGATGGCAGGACCCGGGCGAAGGGAGTCCTGCACTGCCGGTTCGACTATGCGGACGGCTATACCGAGGTCATCAATTCGCTGCAGGTGCGCCGATACGAGATCAACCCTCTCGGCAAGGTCGACAAGGCGACGAACGGGCGCGGCGTGGCCACGGTCGCGTACGACGAGCATGGGCACCTGAAACAGTACGCGGACGAGAACGCTGCATCGACGACATATCATCGGGACGCCGAGGGGCGCCTCATCGGCACCACCGATCCCATGGGAGCGATGACCCGCTTCTCCTACAATCAGCGTGGTAACCTCGATGAGATCGTCGACGCGCTCGGCCAGTTCTCGCGTTACCGTTACGATGCTTACTCGCGTCTCATCGAAACGGCCGACGAGCTCGGTAGCGTTATTCGCTTCGACTACGACAATCGAGGCCAGCGCGTTCGCGCCACGATGCCAGATGGCGCCGAGACGGTATTCCGGTACGACGCCCATGGCAACCTTGTCGAGCTCATCGAGCCGCACGGAAAACCGCGAAGGCTGTTTTATGACGAGGTGGGTCGAGTCGTGTCGTTCGTGAACGAGGAGGGACACGCCACCGAGTTCTTCTACGACGGCCGCGGTCTGCTCACCACCGTCCGGATGCCCAACGGCGGCATCCAGCGCGTCGATCATGACGCGGACGGCCGTCCTGTCCGGATTTGCGGCGCCGACGGCGGGGTCTATCAGCTCTCGTGGGGCGGCTACGGCCTCGTGCACGAGGTCCGCAAACCTACAGGTGAGTCCGTCCGTTTTCGCTATGACCGCGAGTGCAACCTCGTGCAGGTAATCAACGAGCGCGGTGAGGTACATCGGATCGTACGCGACGTGGCCGGGAGGGTGGTCGCGGAGCGCACGTTCGACGGTAGGCACTACGAGTATCGTCTCGACCATGCGGGGAACCTCGTCGGCACCCGGAGCGACGGCGGGATGACGGTCGAGATAACGCGTGATGCGTGCGGGCGCGTCGCGGAGCGCCGGTATGCGGATGAGACCGCCGACAGGTTCGAGTACGATCCGCTGGGTCGTTTGATTGCCGCCGAGACGGAGCACGTCCGGTGCGAGTTCACGTACGATGCGCGCGGCCGTCTAGTCCGGGAGAAGCAAACGTACGATGGGCAGACGCATGCGGTCGAGAGCGAGTATTCGCCTGCTGGGCACCGCCGGGCGCTGCGCACTTCCCTCTGCCTCGCAGCGAGATTCGAGCCGAACGGTATGGGGCTTCCTGCACGGGCGCTCCTTGGCGGGGACGCCGCGGTCGCGTTCGAATGGGACGCGCTCGACTCCGAAACGGCGCGCATCCTTCCCGCGGGAGGGACTGTGCGGAGCCGCTTCGACGCCATGGGCTACTTGACCGAGCGTCAGGTGGTCGCTCCCGGCGCGCGTGCGGTCGCTCCTCAGGAGCCGCGGTGGGTCGGCCGTATGCCGCCCGGCACGACGTTCGCGGCTGCCTACGCCTATTCTCCTGGCGGTGACGTGATCGCGGAGCACCGGGCGGATATAGGCCGACGCGATTTCTCATACGATCCGATGGGGCGCATCCTGGCGAGCGTCACCGCGCATGCGAGCGCGGATACTTATGTTTATGATGAGGCCGGCGCAGTGTACGAGACGTCGCCCGGCGCACCAGGTCGCTCGTATGGACCGGGCGGTGCGCTCGCGCGGCAGGGCACGGCGGAGTACCTGTACGATAGGGAGTTGCGCTGCATAGAGAAGCGGGAGCCTTCGCGGGCAGCCACGCGATACGAGTGGAACGCTCGCGGCATGCTCGCCGCGGTCGTCCGATCGGACGGGACGCGGGTGGAGAACGTCTACGATCCCTTCGCCCGGCGGATCGCCAAGCGGGTCCTGATGCCCGACGGAAAGGTCATGTCGACGCGATTCGTGTGGGACCGAGATGTCCTTGTCCATGAGATAAAGGAGTCGGACGCAGCCGATGGAAAGCTATCCTATCGCACCTACGTTCATCGGGCGGAGGGGCCCTATCCGCTCGCTCACCGGGACACCGAGGTGATCGGCGGCGAGCGGCGGGATTCGGAGTGGGTCCATTACATCCAAGGGCACGGCGAGCATCCAGCGGTGCTCGTCTCGGGCAGGGGAGAGGTCCTGGCAGACCTCCGCCCAACGATCTGGGGCCACCTCGACCCAACCGCGAGCGCGCGTGCGGATACACCCTTCCGTTATCCCGGGCAGTACTTCGACCAGGAGACCGGGCTCTGCTACAATCGCTATCGCTTCTACGACCCGCGGGTCGGCCGGTACGTGAGCCCTGATCCGATCGGCCTGCTCGGTGGCCTGGACCCGTTCGCCTATTGCTACCAGCAACCTTTCCGGTTTCACGATCCCCTCGGGCTCGCCCCGCCCGTCACCACTGAGGTCACGGGCAGCGCCGGGAGCTTCCGCCAGGATAGCGGCGGTCAGCCGGGCAGGGTACATCCGGTGGTGGAGTCGGCGTTCCCTCCACGCGCGCCGGACAACAATGGCATCTACCCGGGCCACCGCAGTGGTGGCATTCCACCGGGTCAGTCGCCCACCGCGTGCGGTGAACCGCGTGCGCTGAGCAGGTACATCGAGGCGTGGGAAGGGCAGCACCGCAGGGATCCTACGACCGGGCAGGTACGACCGCTGGATCCGTCGAACCCGAGCGACCACGCGGACATCCAACGCTGCTTGCAATCCATCGATGGCATCAGCTCGACCCAGCCTCGGAGCGACCGCACGGTCGGCAGCCGGGCGCCGTGCCCTAACTGCAGCCAGCTCCTCGCGAACCTGCACCAGCAATACGGCCAACCCAACCCCTCGGTCATCCGGCCCGGCGCGACGTCGAGGGATGGAACGGACAGCACGAACTTCTCGACACCCAGCATGGACTGGGTTGCCGCCCAGCAAGCGGCCATCGCGGCTGGACGCGGACGGAGCGGACCCCAGCCATCTGTCACGCACGCGCGCGCCCCAGACGGAAGCCTCGTGCCGAGCGCGGTGCCGGCACCCACCGGGCCCGCGTACCCTCCGCACTCTGGTTACGGTACGGTCTACCGGTGAGGCAGCGGAGATGTCTGAACGCAGCGTAGATCCGTCCGAGCGACCGAGGGCGAGCCTGTCGTTGCTCGATGTGCTGAGCGAGCACGCCGTGGCTGTGCTCGATCGTCTGGACATCCGGCGCGATCTGTCCGAGACCTGCCCTCCGCACGAGCTCGCCAGCATGCTCGTCGAGCGCCGATTGCCCATTTACGGGCCCGTGCTGGAGCTGGAGGCGCGCGCGGGTGGCGTCGTCATCGGCGACAAGACACAGCTTGCCACGTTTCGTGCACTGAAGAGCCGCCCCGATTTTGGACGTTCGGAAGCGCTCGTGTGCAGAGGGGAGGTGCTCGTGCCCATCCACGGCTCCGAGCTGATGGAGTTCTGGATGGACGGCGAGGGCACGATCTATCGAGGCTGGCCAGCGAGCCCTCCGTGGGATCCGGAGGATTCCGGATTCTGCGCGCCTGTCTATGCATCCTATGTCACCATGTTCGAGCGTTACGCTTTCCAGCGTGAGCCGTGGTGGAGCGCGACGGGGGCAGCCGACGACGGATACCGTTGCTCGTTGACGATCCACGGGCACCTGATGGGCGACGCGATGGCGCAGGCGCTTTCCGTGCAGGCCTTCAATCCGGCGTGGGATCGGTACGCGCGGATCTGGCATGGCAATGCAGCGCACATCGAGGAGGCGAACATACCCGGATACCATGTGCACACCCGGGCTGAGCTCCGGTCCGTCGACCAGCTGGTGCGGGCTCTCGAGACGAGCTCCCCCATCATGGATCGGGCGCCGCTCGAGATTGGCCTCTCCGAGCGCTCCGTCGTGCAACCCGGCGAGCGTGCTACCCGACATTTCCGCGGTCTGCAGCCGGGCGACCGCCCCATGGACATCCTGGTCTACGGCGGACCGGGCAGCTACCGCATCCAGGTCCGCCGGAGCTGAGAGCTGGCGGGCGTGTCCCGCGGCACCTCGGGCTCGCCGCCTGGCCGTCGCGGATCCCTCGCAGCTGCTGACTTCCCGTCCCTCGGCGCCCTGGTGAGCCGCGAACCTGCACGGCCTCTGCTGGGGCGCGCGCTCCGCGCGCACCCCGCCGCACGCGCACCCCGCCGCACGCGCTCCGCCGCCGCGTGCGCTCCGCGCCGCACCCCGCGGACGAGCCCGTCCAGTCGAGACCACCGGCGCGCCCCCTCGCTCCCCCGCGGGGGCGTCTTTCCGGCATCCGGTACTAAGCTGCGCGCGGCATGGTCGACGCTTCCCCGATCACCGCCGTGCTGGGCCCGACCAACACCGGCAAGACCCACCGCGCCATCGAGCGCATGCTCGCGCACGACTCGGGCATGATCGGCCTGCCGCTGCGGCTGCTCGCGCGCGAGGTCTACGACCGGGTGACCACCCGGGTCGGCGAGGCCCGCGTCGCGCTCGTCACCGGCGAGGAGAAGCGCGTCCCGAGGCGCCCGGACTACTGGGTGTGCACCGTCGAGGCGATGCCGATCGACCTCGAGGTCGACTTCCTCGCCATCGACGAGATCCAGCTCGCCGCGCACGACCAGCGCGGCCACGTGTTCACCGAGCGGCTGCTCCTCTCGCGCGGCCGGCGCGAGACCTGGTTCCTCGGCGCCGACACGATGCGGCCCCTCATGGCCGAGCTCGTGCCCACCGCCAAGCTCGTCCAGCACCCGCGGCTCTCGCGGCTCGCCAGCGCCGGCGCCGGCAAGCTCTCGCGGCTGCCCCCGCGCAGCGCCGTGGTCGCGTTCTCGACCCCCCAGGTCTACGAGATCGCCGAGCGGCTGCGCGCGCAGCGCGGCGGCGCCGCGGTCGTGCTCGGCGCGCTCTCGCCCCGCACCCGCAACGCGCAGGTCGCCCTCTTCCAGTCCGGCGAGGTCGACTACCTCGTCGCCACCGACGCGATCGGCATGGGCCTCAACCTCGACGTGCGCCACGTGGCGTTCGCGGCGCTGCGCAAGTTCGACGGCCGCGCCGTGCGCGACCTCGACCCCGCCGAGCTCGCGCAGATCGCCGGCCGCGCGGGCAGGCACCTCGCCGACGGCACCTTCGGCACGGTCGCGCCGCTGTCGCTCCCCGACGGCGTCGCGGCCGCCATCGAGGCGCACCGCTTCCCCCCGGTGCGGCGGCTGCTCTGGCGCAACAGCGAGCTCGACTGGAGCTCGATCGACGCGCTCCTCGCGTCGCTGCGGGAGCGCCCGCGCTCCCGCAGCCTGAAGCTCGTCGACGACGCCGAGGACACCGCCGCCCTGGTGCGGCTCGCCGAGGACCCGGAGGTGCGAGCGCGCGCGCGGGGTCGCGAGGCGGTGGCGCTGCTCTGGGAGGTCTGCCGCATCCCGGACTTCCGCAAGCTCCTGTTCGAGTCGCACGTCGCGCTCCTCGCCGAGATCTACGGCCAGCTCTCGGGCCCGAGCGCGGCGCTCGACACCGACTGGATGGCCGCCCGGGTGGCCGAGATCGACGACGTGGGCGGCGACATCGACACGCTGATCACGCGGATCGCGTCGATCAGGACGTGGACCTACATCTCGAACCACGGCCGCTGGGTCCGCGACGCGGCGGCGTGGCAGGACCGGACGCGGGCGATCGAGGACCGGCTCAGCGACGCGCTCCACGAGCGGCTCGTGCAGCGCTTCGTCGAGCGGGGCGGCGGCGCGGGGCGCGGCGCGCGGGCGTCGCCGGGCGCGCGCGCGGTCGCCCGTGGGGGCCCGCGCCGGGCCGAGGCCGAGCCGGAGGCGGTGGCCGCGGGGCACCCGTTCGCGCGGATCGCGGCGCTCCGGGCCCTGCTCGCGCCCGGGCCCGCGGCGCCGGCGCCCGAGGACGACCGGGCGCGCTGGGTCGAGGCGATCGTGGGGGCGCCGCACGAGCGCTTCTCCGTGGACGCGGCCGGGCGGATCGCCCACGGCGAGCGGCCGCTCGGGCAGCTCGCGCGCGGCCCGACGCTGCTCCTGCCCGACGTGCGGCTCGCGGAGCTCGAGGACCTCGGCGCCGGCGCGCGGTCGCGCGTCCTCCGGCGGCTCGTGGCGTTCGCGCGCGATCTCGTCGAGGAGCTCCTCGCGCCGCTGCGCTCGCCCGAGGTGCGCGCGCTGCAGGGCGCGGCGCGCGGGATCGTCTACCAGCTGGAGCAGGGGCTCGGGACCGCGGCGGCGCGCGACGCGGAGGAGCAGATCGCGGAGCTCGCGCCGGACGACCGCGCGCTGCTGACGGCGCACGGCATCGAGGTGGGCGAGCGCGTGATCTACGTGCAGCAGCTGCTCCGGCGCGGCGCGCTGGAGCGCCGCCTTTCGCTGTGCGCGGCCTGGTTCGGCCGGGCCCGCGTGCCCGCGTGCCCGGCGCCCGGCGCCGTGTCGGTGCCGGTCGCCCGGGGCGTGGATCCCAGGGCCTACGCGGCGATCGGCTACCCGGTGTTCGGGACACGGGCGCTCCGCGCGGACGTGGCGGAGCGGGTGCACCGCGCCCTCGCGAGCGGCGAGCCGGCGGCGCGGCTCTCGAGCTGGATGGGGTGCCCGGCGCGGGAGGCGCCGCAGGTCGCGGCGTCGCTGCTCGGGTAGCCGTCGCGTCGTCGCTGCTCCGGTCTTTCACCCACCAGGAGTCCGGCCAGGGATCCGGAGAGAGAGCTCAACGCAAAGGCGAGCGCCTACCGGCGCCGACGCCGAAGGACGAGCGCAGAAGCGACCAGCGAGAGAGCGGCGGCGAGTCCGCCGTCCCGGGTGCTCGCGCCCGTCCGGCAGGAGCACGAGCCGCCTGAATCGGCCTCGTCCGCGCCGTTCCCACCCGAGCCACTGGCAGCTTGCGCGCTGTCCGCGCCGCCACCAGTGCCGGCGTTGCCACCGCTGCCTGTCCCACCGGAGGGGTCGGCGTTGCCGCCGCTGCCCGAGCCAGCGGTGCCGGTCGTTCCTCCGGTGGCCGAGCCGCCGCTGCCCGAGGCCGAGCCCCCGGCGCCGCCGCCGCCGCCGGCACCGCCTCCGCCGTCCCCGCCATCCGGCATGGTGGGTCCGGTAAACCGCCACCAGTTGAACTTGAAGAGATCGCCGTTGCCACCGACGAACTTCAGGAACAAGTCGTGTTTCCCGCTGCCCCCGCTGACCGCACAGGTCTTGGTGGTCCAGGACGACGCGCCCGAGACGTCACACGTCCCGAGCAGCGTGCCGGTCTGACTGTCGAGGCGGAGCTCGATCTTCGCGTCGCCGGCTGCGGACGATACCCGAGCCTCGAAGGAGGTCACGCCGTCCAGGAAATCGACGTTCTTTACCTTGATATAGTCGCCGTTGCTGATGGACGTGACGTTCATGCCGCCGCCGGTGTCGGTGCACACCTCGGTCTTGAGCCCGGACGAGAAGGCGATGGTCTCGGCCTCGACTTGACTGAACGGATTCAGCGTGTCGACGGCGGACGGCCCGCTCGTGGACATCGTGATCTTCGGAATGCTGCCGTCGGCCCCGTACGTGAACTCCTCCACGCAGACCGAGCGCTTGTAGTTATTGCCGCCCGGCAATGCGCTGTTGTGATAGAAAAAGTACGAGTGCCCCTTGTAGTCGACGATGCCGGCGTGATTGGTGAAGGTGCGCCCGGCGTCCATGATGTCGCCGCGGATGTTCCAGGGCCCGGTCGGACTGTTGCTGGTCGCGTAGCTGATCTTCTCGCTCCCGGCGATGGCGGCGTAGACGAGGTAGTACAGCGACCCTCGCTTGTAGAACCACGGACCCTCGGTGAAGCCGTTCAACGGCACCTCGGTGATGCTTCCCGAGGTGCTGATCATGTCCGAGTTCAGCTTCACGTGCCGGAGCTTGGCATTCCCCCAGTACATGTGGGCCTGTCCATCGTCGTCGACGAACACCGTCGGGTCGATGTTGCCGCCTCCGGGCGCCACGGCCAGCTCCCTTCCCAGCGGGTCCATGAACGGGCCTGCCACATCGTCCGATACGCCAACGCCGATCTTCGCGCCGGTGTTGTTGTTCAGCGGTACGTACAGATAGTACTTGCCGTTCCTGGCGATACCCTGCGGCGCCCACGCATTGTCGGTCCCCCAGCGGAAGCTCTTGTAGCCCGCGGGCGAGCCGTGGTCCGTCCAGTTGACCATGTCGACGGTGGAGTACAACCTCCAGTCGTTCATGGTGTAGAAGTCCTTCACCGTCACGTCCTCGTCGTGGGACGTGTAGAGGTACAACCTGCCTTCGTGCACCATGGGAGCGGGGTCGGCCGTGTAGAAGGTCTGCACGATCGGGTTGTCCGCCCGAGCGAGGGACGGAATCGCGGCGACGATGGCCAGCGCCATCCCCGACAGGGTCATTCTTCTTGCTCGGTACCACGTTGTGTTCAGGCGCACGTTCAAACCTCTCGCGAGCGGAATTGCTGGCGCCCCGCACCCCTGGTGCTGACTCGACGGAGGCGCCATAAGATGAGAGGACAGCCCGCGCAAAGGCACGCAGGACGGCCCACTCAGGGCAAAGCACAAGTATACCCCTTTCGAAATGTGAACGATCACATTCCTGGTGTCAAACCCAATCGACCGGCCCGGGCGGGATCCTCGATCCCGAAGGGAGGACGACGCTGGCGGGCTCGTCCGGAGCGCCGCGTCACCCGGGGGGGCGGGCGTCGGACCGCGGTGATCGCCGGCCCGATGCGCTCGATGTCGGCCTGCGCACGGACGGCTGGCGCTCGATGCCGCAGGCGGCCGGCGCTCTGGGGATCGCCTCTCGTGCGCGGCGACTCGAGCGCGCGCTCCGGCCAAGAGCGCGCCCCATCATCGGCCGATTTGGGCTGGCGTCGACGATGTTAACGGTCACATTTCCGAGCTGCGATGGGGGTTGAGCTCGCCCTTCACCGAGGCGATCGGTCAGCTGCTCGGGCTGCCGGTGGCACCGGAGGGGTGAGCGAGCTTGGGCCGAACGTCGAGCCCGGCGCTCGCGTCGACTCGCTGCCGGAGCCTTGCCGCTCGCCAGTGCCCGCAGGCTCTACTGGGATCGCCCGCGCGCGGCGGTTGCGTGCCGAAGCGCCCCGGAGGCATCCGGAAAGTGATGCCAGCAAGCGTGAGGCCTGTGCCGGGAGGCAAGCGCGGCGGCGTGCGCAGGCGACGACCCTCTCGCCGCGATGCTGCATCGGGGTGCTGACCCGCCTCTTCGTCGAGAGCGTGGAGCGGGTCTACGAAGAGCGCGCCGCGCGCCGACGCGCGTGCGGCGCGGTCAAGAGCGGCGCGGTGACCGTCGTGCAACGCACGTCCGGCGACATGCGGCTCAATCCGCATCTGCACGTGGTCTTCCTCGACGGGGCTTATCACGAAGACGGCGCCGAGCTCGTGTGGAACGAACTCGGTCACCTGCGAACGCGCGAGGTCGGTCAGGTCATAGAGCACGCCGTCGGGCGGATGCTCCGAACGATACGGTCGCGGCCGGTATGGTGACGCGTCAATTTTGAGCTGTTGCTTCACAATTGAACCGGCGCGCCCCAATCCATTGCTGGTCGGGAGGCCATGAGCTAGGGTCGAGTCCCAGTCGCGCCCTTCGCGCGCACGGAGTTGCCGATGACAAGCGCCCGTTGCTCCTCCCTGGTCCTCGCCCTGTTCTCACTCTCGGGTGTTGCTTGTTCGTCGAGCAGCACCCCTCCGTCGGAAGAACCGGGGGTCGCAGGCGCGGGCGGCCAAGCGCAGGCGGGCGCCGGTGGTAACGCCGCGAGCGCGGGCAGCACCCCGGGCGGTGGCCAGCCCGGCTCCGCGGGCGCGGGCGGAGCGGGCGCGGGCGGCGCCGGCGCTGCGTCGGGTGGCTCCGATTCCGGCGGCGCGGGCGGCAGCGGCGGCAGCGGCGGCGCAGGTGGCGCGACCGGGACGGACGCGGTCAAGAGCGCTGGCTGCGGCAAAGCGAAGACTCTGCAAAACGGCACGATCGATATCTCGTTCGGCGGCGCCTCTCGCAAGTACATCCTTCGCGTGCCGAGCGATTACGACAAGGACAAGCCGTATCGGCTCGTGTTCGCCTTCGCGGAGTCCGGCTCCTCCGCCATGTCGGTGGCGAACCGGAACTACTTCACGATGGCGACGCTCGACACTGGAGCTACCACCATCTTCGTCGCGCCGGACGCCGCGAACGGCGCCGGTTCCTGGAGCAAGTCGGACGTGGAGCTGACGGACGCGATCCTGGAGGAGCTCGAGGGAGATCTCTGCATCGACAAAACTCGGATCTTCGCCACCGGCTTCAGCTTCGGGGGAGCGATGTCGTTGGCTCTCGCCTGCACCCGCGCGGACGTGTTCCGAGGCGTCGCCTTCTTTTCGGGGGCAGATCTCACGGGCTCCTGCACGGCGACGTTGACCAAGCCGATCGCCTACTACGCGTCGCAAGCCAGCGGTGACAGCAGCGGCCCCCCCATGCCGACCAGCGGTCGCGTCAAACAAGCCGAATTCGCGAAGGTCAACGGCTGCATGGAGGAGCCGTCGGCGACCACCTTCCCGGCAGCTGGCCAGCCCCACACGTGTACCGAGTACAAGGGCTGCTCCGCAGGTCACCCCACCAAGTACTGCGTGTTCGACGGCCCGCACGGCTGGGAGCCGAAGGACCCCGGGCAATCGACGAGCTGGAACGCCCCCGAGGCGTGGAAATTCATCACGCAATTCTGATTTCGAGTCGAGGACTGCGTCGGGCGCAACGACGATGGGGAGGCGGTCGCCGGGCGACGCCGTAAAAGCTCGCAGTTGGCGGCGGAGTCGGCGGCCTCTACGAGGCACACGTCGCCGGCGCCCCAATGCGTCCGTTGGGAGAGCGAAGCTGCAGTTCTCGATGCCGGGCACCGGATGGGCGACCGTCGTCGCGCCGTGAAATTGCCATAGGCTGCCCGATCGTCGATTCCGACTGCCGTCGTTTCAGTTGACAACGCCGTAGTTTTCGGCGGTACCATCCTCCGGCATGAAGCCGATCACATCTTGGCCGGTCGTGGCCGGGCTCGTCGTCATCGCCCTCGGCTGCAGCGGCGGCAGCGCGGGCGCCGGCGGAGCGGGCGCAGCGGGCGCCGACGGAGCGGGCGCAGCGGGCGCCGGCGGCGGCGCAGGCGGAACGAGCGACGGCGGCGGCACGGACGGCGCTGTCGCGGGCACCGGCGGAACGACCTCTGCGGCCGGCACCGGTGGATCGCTCGCGGGAACGGGCGGTGGCGGGGATGGCGGCGGCGCGGCGGCCGGCGGTAGCGGCGGCGACTCGGGCGCGCAGGGTGGCGCCGGCGGCAGCGCGGGCTCGACCTATCGGCCCTGCCCGACCGACGGTACGGCATGCAAGATCATGCCGTTCGGCGACTCTATCACCGACGGATACAACGGGGACACGCCGGGCGGCTATCGCGTCGAGCTGTTCCGGCTCGCGCACGCGGCGGGCAAGAACATCACGTTCGTCGGTTCGGGATCGAACGGACCGAACACCGTTGGCGGCGTGGCGTTCCCGCGCAACCACGAGGGCCACAGCGGCTGGACGATCGCCCCCGCCGGCGGAAGGAGCGGCATCTCGACGCTGGTGTCGACCGTCATGCCGCAATACAAGCCCGACATCGTGCTCTTGATGATTGGAACCAACGACGCAATCGACAATTACGACATGCCCAACGCCCCCAAACGTCTGGGCGCGTTGATTGACAGCATCTACGCGCAGCTCCCCGATGTTCTCATCGTGGTGGCCGCGCCCGTCCCGTCGCGCGGCGACGCGAGCAAGGGCGACGACACCGCGCTCAGCGCGCGCATCAAGACCTACGACGACGCCATTCCGGCGGTGGTGAAGGCCCGCGCGGACGCAGGCCGACACATCATCTCCGTCGACATGTACACGCCCTTCAATCCGAACAAGACCACGTTGCTCGAAGATCAGTGGCACCCCAACCTCCAGGGCTACGTGCTGCTGGGCGAGCAGTGGTACGCGGCGTTGCAGCCTCTGCTCTGACGGCGCGGTCGCTCGAGGGAGGCGCGCGGAGCCTGACGCCCGGCGCGGGATGTGCAGGCTCGATGTCCTCGAGTGCCCAACTCGCAAGGGGCGGATGAAGCTCGTCGCCCTGGTGACCGAGCCAAGGAACATCGCCCGCTTTCTCTCCGCGCTCGGCGAGCCGACCGATGTTCCTGCACGCTCTCCCAACCGAGGGCGGCCGTACTGGAAGAGCACCGTTCTGCGCCGCAAGGCGCCCGGTGACGCCGCATAGCGTCTCGCGACGCGCCTCCCGGGCCAGACCAACGCCCGGACGGACACGTGTGCCCACGGCACGCCGATGCGCCCGTAGCGCGCTCGGCGCCGCCCGGACCACGCTCTTTCGACCCACTGGCTCGCAATTTCGAGCGTGCCCGCGCCGCCGGACCGGCAGCCTTCTACCCGTGCGGGAAAATGACGGCCACACGCGCCCGCACCGCGCTGCGCGACCGAGAGAATCGGGAGATCCGGCTCGTCCACCGCGTGGCGGCGGCGGTGATCTGGTAACGTTTCGAGCATGCGGCTCACGGCGTGGATCGGTTGCGCCTGGTGGGCGCTCGGGTGCGTGGCGTGCGGCGGCTCGTCGAGCGACGGCGGCCCCCCGGGCGCTGGCGGCGGAGCAGCCACGGGCACTGCGACTACCGGGACCGGCGGCGCCGCCGCGACCTCCGGAGTCGGTGACTCTGCGGGCGGCGCGAACGGCGCGGGCGGCGCGGGCGGCGCGGGCGGCGCGGGCGGCGCGGGCGGCGCGGGCGGCGCGCCGCGCGAGTTGCACGTGGACACGAGCTCGCCCGAGCTCAGCGAGATCCGGTTCAAGCCCAGCGAGCTCGATCCAGAGGTCTCCGACCGCGACCTGGAGCAGGTGGCCCTCCTCGACACTCGGGTCGCGCGGTTCGCGGGCAAGCTCGTCGTCACGCTGTCGGGGAGCAGCCAGCCTCCCGGCCCGCTCGACCTCACCCGCTTCGTCGCCGCGCGCGGCTTTCACGCGTTCGCGGTCGCCTACAAGAACGACTACAACATCGTTCAAAATGATCCGGATACGTTCGGCGACGCGCGGCTTGAGGCGTTCGACGGTCAGGACCACACCGCGCTCATCGAGGTGGCAAGGGCCGACAGCATCGAAGCGCGGCTGGCGAGGGCGCTCGCGCACCTGAAAGAGGTCCACCCGCGAGGCGACTGGGGCTACTTCCTCGAAGACGACGGGAGCCCGCGCTGGTCGGTCATCATCTTCAGCGGCCACTCGCACGGCGCGAGCTCGGCCGCCCGCATCGGCAAGGTCGTCCGGCTCGACCGGGTGGTGTCGCTGGCCGGGCCGCGCGACACGAACCCGGTGAGCGCCACCTGGCTCTCGGAGCCGTCGGCGACGCCCGTGGATCGCATGTTCGGATTGACCGGCGAGCGCGATGAGCAGCACCCGGATCACCTCAAGGCGTTCGACCTCATCGGCCTGCCCGGCGAGCTCGTCGAGGTGGACGTCCCGGGCGCGGCGCCGCCGTACGGCGGGTCGCACCGGCTCGCGCTCAAGGACGGCGACCACGGAGCCGCCGGCAATTGCGGCGCGCACGTCGCCGTCTGCGAGGCGATGTTCGGCTTGCCGCTGCCGTGATGTCGCGCTCCCCGTCGAGTGATGCTGCCGCGAGGACCCGTTAGCGCTCGCCGGCCCATGCACTCCGCTGCTCAGTCAAGAGCCGCGCGGCGCCGACGATCCCGACGCTACGCGCGCGTCAGCGCGACGACGAACTCCAAGAAGGCGCGGACCTTGGCCGACATGAGCTGTGCGGCATGATGGTACGCGTAGAGGGGATACGTCTCCTCGGCCCACTCCGGCAGCGCTTCGCCTGGCTCGCGCGCTTCTTTGCGCTCGACAACCTGGCCTCGACTACGTGACGGACGCGTGTGAAGCCGTGCCGCGTCGTCTCAGGAGTCCTCATGGGATTTCTGACCCGCGGTACCAGCCGGGGAAGGCTCACGCCCGGCCCGGAGCGTCGCTCGAGCCCTCCGCCTGCGCGCCGGGCTCGGCGCCGGCGAGGCCGGTCCACCAGCCGCTTGCGAGGGCGAGCGCGATCCAGCCCTGCAGGTTGGCGCGCAGCTGCGCTGCCTCCGCGGCCGTGCAGCCCTGCTCGACGGCGGCGAGGGCCTGCCCGAACGGCAGCTCCCGGCAGCGCTCGAGCAGCCGGGCGAACAGCGGATCCACGGAGGTCGTGGTCGTGCCGGCGGCGCTCCGGGCGAAGACCCAGGTCCGGGTCGACGGGTGGCGACGGATCGGCTCCGGCGCGCCCTCGTCCCGATCGGCCCCCGCGAGCCGCGAGAAGCGGGCGAGGTCCCAGTCCTCCTCGGCCAGCGAGCAGGACACCGCGAAGCGCAGCCGCGATCCGGCCAGCCGGGCGAGCTCGTCATGCGCCGGCCGCCACAGCCCCTCGAAGGGCGACTCGTAGGCGCGGCGCTCGGCCTCGTCCATGCGGAGCGCCTGGCGGACCAGGGCCAGCGGAGCCCTGGAGAGCTCGATCCGCCGGCACCACGCGTCGCCGTGCGGCGGGCGCTCCGGCGGGCGGCGGGCCGCCTCGTCGAGGCGCTGGAGGGCGCGGTGGAGCCGCTCCGCGAAGCCGCGGGCCGCCTCGTCGAGGTCGGCGTGGCGGGGCGGGCGCTCGGCGAGGTGCAGCGCGGCGAGGTGGTTGAAGTGCCAGTGGCTCACCGCCCGCGCCACGCGGGGAAAGCTCGTCTGGAGCGCGGTGAACAGCCGCATCCAGTACTGGCGATGATAGACCGCGAGCCGCTCCGCCGGCGCGGGGCCCCCCGGGCCGCCCTTCAGCTGCGCCACGAGCCGCGCGGGATACCGCTCCTGCCGCTCGCGGAAGCGCCCGGCGCCCGGGTCGAGCGGCGCGCGGAGGACCGCGGTGAAGTCGCGCTGGAGCTCTCGCAGCCAGCGCGGAGGATCTCCACCCCTCGGGCTCATGCCGATCGCACCCGCCGCGCCTTGTCGAGCTCCGAGAGCGCCACGGGCAGGGGCGGGATCTCCGCGTCCCACTCGAGGAGCGTCGGAAAAGGGCCGCCCCGGCGCCACGCCTCCTCGTAGAGCGACCAGACCTCGTCGCATACCGGACGATCGTGCGTGTCGTGCCGCAGGCCCGAGGGCAACACCTGGTGTCCGGCCAGGTGGACCTGCAAGACCCGGCTCCACGGCACGCCGTCGAGGTACTCGCGCGGATCGAATCCGTGGTTGTCGCTGGAGACGAAGATGTTGTTGAGATCCAGCATGGCCCAGCAGCCGGACTCCTCCACCACGCGGCGGTAGAACACCCACTCCGGCATCGTGTCGCGCTCCCAGGCGACGTACGACGACAGGTTCTCGATCCCGAAGGGGACGCCGAGGGCCTCCTGGACCTCGGACGCCCGAGCGGCGGCGTAGGGGATCAGCTCCGGATCGTACGGCGCCGGCAGCAGATCGTGGTGCGTCATGCCCTCGAACGCCGTCCAGCAGAGGTGATCCGTGAAATAGGGAATGCGAAACTCCTGGATCAGATCCCGGAGCCGGGACAGGTGATCCCGGTCGAGGGGGGCTTCGCCCAGCAGGTTCAGGGAGACGCCGTGGGCGACGATCGGGTAGCGCTCGGCGATGCGCCGGAGCCGCTCCCGGGGCAAGGGCGACGCGCCGAGGTAGTTCTCCGCGATGATCTCGAAGAAGCCCAGCCGCGGCCGGAGCCGCTCGATCGCCTCGTAGTGCGGCGGGCGCAGCCCGAGGCCGAGCGCGTCGCGCGGGAGAGCGCGCGCGTCGGGCGCTCGGTCGTCGTCGTCGGCTCGCGGCGCGCTCATCGGCCGGCTAGGGGCCCGGGTCGATCGGATCTGCCGCCGGCAGCTGCTCGAAGGCGTGGCCCTCCGGCGTCAGCGTGCGCAGGTAGGCGATCAGCCCGTCGATCTCGGACCGCGAGAGCAGGTGATAGGCGCCGGGCATGTTCGAGTAGGCGATGCCCCCGGCGGCGACGCCGTCGATCCCGAACGCGATGATGGATTGCAGGTACGTGTCCGAGCGGCGCTCCCAGAAGTCGGCGACGAAGGCGTCCACGTCCTCGCCGGGCGGCACCTTCACGCCGAACGTGCCCGCCGGGCCGGAGTGGCAGTGGGTACACCCCCCGGCCCCGAACGCCGCGGGGCCGTCGCGCTCCTGGTCCTCGGCGGTCTCCACGCAGCTCCAGCCCTTGCAGCTGTTCATGGCGCGGCAGGCGTGCTCGTAGAGCTCGTTCCAGGTCTGATAGACCATGCCGCGGCAGCTGTTCGTGCCGGCGCAGGACGCGTGGACCTGCACCAGGCCGGGGCGCGCGGTGCCCGACAGCATGGCGGACTCGGCGCACGCCGCGGAGAACTCCTCGAGGGAGATCTGGCCATCGCCGTCCTCGTCCATGACGTCGATCGCGTCCACCAGATCGGGCTCCGGGCCGGCGTTCCACACGAGCGTGCTGACCGGCGCGTCGGACTCGTCGCAATTCGAGTCGACGTTATCGAGATTCCGCTCCTCGGCGTCGGGGTGAACGGTGTTGTTGAAGTCGTCGCAGTCGCCCTCGCGCGGGGTGAAGCCGTCCCTGTCGTGGTCGCTGTCCTCGTCATCCACGGGCTCGCCGCCGCCGCCCGTGTCGGATCCGCCGGTCCCGGCGGGGGACTCGCCGCCGGAGCCGCCCGGCCCAGCATCGGACCCGCCGGTCCCCGCGGTGGCATCGGCGCAGGGGGTGGAGTCGTCATCGCCGCCGCAGGCCGGCGCGAATGCGGCAAAGCTGGCGAGCGCCAGCGCAAGCAAGGTGGATCCCGGTGATTGGGTCATGGTGGTCGTCCTGCCTCCGAAGGAGCGCGCTGCGCGCGCTTGCCGGCTGCCCGGCGCAGGGCATATAGGCACGGCTGGCGCGCGCGGAATATGTGGCAAGTTGTCGCAGGCCTACCGTCCCGGTCGTGGGTACATCGCGTTCGAGGAGCGGCGGCTGCGCGGCCCGGTTCGCGCCGCGTTCGAGACCTACGCTCGGTCTCGACGCGGCGCTGGTGTTGACGGCGCGCGCCGCGCGCCGCCGGAGGAGCCGTCCTCGTCGCTCGCGCGGGCGCGGGGCCGGATTTGCGTGCAGCGGCCGAGCGAAAGGAAGTACAAGGGCTGCGAGCGTCGAAGAGAGAAGAGGAACGCCGGATGACAGGCATGCTTCGCGGGGGGCTGCGGCTCGGTTGTGCAGCGGCCGTGGTGTTCGCGGCGGGACCGGCCGCCGCCATGCAGCCGGCGTCCGGTTCCGCGCCCCGGGTCTCGCCAGCGCCTGCGGCGTCGCAGCCAGCGCCTGTCGTGCCGCAAGGCGGCCCACCCGGCGCGGCGCCGGCGGGCGCGCCGCCGGCGCCGGGCGGCGCGGCGGACATGCCCCTTGCGACGACGCCGCCGTCGCCGGCGCCGGGCCTGCCTCCTCCGCAGCCTGCTCCGGGCGACGGCGGCGCGCCACCGTCGGGCGCGCCACCGACCGGGGTTGCGCCGCCGGGAGCTCCCCAGGCGCTCCCGGCGTGGGCGACGAGCCCGAGCCCCTGGCTGCCCGAGGGCGAGCAGCCCAGCCCGAAGCGCGTCTGGTACGGCTGGGAGCACCTCCTCGTGCTCGGCGGGGCTGCCATCCTCGCGCCCATCGCCGTCGGCACGGAAAACGAGGTGCTCGCCTGGTGGTCCTTCAGCACCTTCGCGCTCGGGGGTCCGGTCACCCACTGGGCCAACGGCAACCTCGGCAAGGGCTTCGCCAGCCTCGGCCTCAACGCCGGCTGCACGCTCGGTGGCGGCATGGTCGGCCTGCTCGTCGGCAGAGCTTCGGACTCCCGCCGGTGGGAGGAGCTGGCTGGCATCATGATCGGCAGCAGCGCCGGCCTGCTCACGGCCAACATCATCGACATCGCGGTCCTCGAGCGCGAGGAGCGCTCGACCGCCGACAGCTACGAGTACATCCGTCTCCGTCCGCCTCGCCTCCGGCTCGCGCCGCACGTCGCCCTGGCGCCGGACCGCGCCACGCTCGGCCTCGGCGGCGCCTTCTGAGGGGGCTGCGGGGGCCGGGGGCGCGCCGGGCCGGGGGCGCGCCGGGCCGGGGGCGCGCCGGCGAGAGGGCGCGCCGGCGGGTAGTGGTCAACTTTGCCCAGAGAGAGTCCACATGAAGGCGGGAAGGCGGGAAGATCATTAAGGTTTTCTTCCCGCCTTCCCACCTTCATGTTCAAATTTGACCACTACCCGCCGGCGAGGGGGCGCGCCGGCGAGGTGCCGCGCCGTCGCGACGGCGCGCGGCCCTTCGGCCTGGCTCGGCCGCCGCGGGGGTGTAGCATCCGCGCGTGTTCATTCCGAAATCAGGTGCACGACGGCTCGCGCTCGCCGCGCTCGCCGCGCTCGCCGCGTGCGGCGGCGCGGAGCGGCAGGATCCCCAGTTCGCAGACACGCCCGCGGTCCCGCTCCCCGGGCCGCCCGGCGCCGCGCCGCTCGACGCGCCCGGCGGCGAGCCGGAGGAGCTGCCCGGCGTCGACACGGCCGAGCTCGTCCGCCGTGAGCGCCACACGTGGTGGCAGCTCGTCTCGCAGCTCTACGCGCCGTGCGCCGATCAGGCGGTGTCGCTCGCGCAGTGCGTCCGCGAGTCGCGCCCCTGCGCGGCCTGCGTGCCCGCCGCGCAGCTCGTCGCCGACAAGATCCGCGGCGGCGCGAGCGCCGCGGAGGCGCAGGCCGCGTACGGCGTGCGGTTCGGTCCGAACGTGAAGAAGATCGACCTCGCCGACTCGCCGTCGCGCGGGCCGGAGCGCGCTCCGGTGCAGATCGTCGTGTGGTCGGACTTCGAGTGCCCCTCCTGCGGCCGCGCGGTCCCGCTCCTCGACGAGATCTTCGAGCGCCACGCGCCGAACGTGCGGCTGATCCACAAGGTATACCCGCTGCGATCGCACCCGCACGCCGAGGCCGCGGCGCGCGCCGCCGTCGCGGCGCACGCGCAGGGCCGCTACTGGCAGATGGAGCGGCTCCTGTTCGAGAACCAGCAGCGGCTCGAGGAGAAGGACCTGCTCGGCTACGCGCAGCGGGTCGGCCTCGACATGGCCCGGTTCCGCGCGGACATGGCCGGCGAGGCCGCCGCCCGGGTGATCGCGCGGGACAAGGCCGAGGCCGACCGCGCGGGGCTCTCGGGGACGCCGTTCATCGTCGTCAACGGCCGCGAGTTCGACCTGGCGCTGTTCAGCCTGCAGGGGGAGCTGGACCGGTGGATCGCGACCGAGCTCGCGATCCTCGGCGGGGGCGCGGCCGTCGGGGGCGCCGGAGCGCCGGGCGCGCGGTAACCTCCGCCATCAGCGCGGGCGTGACAATGCGATCTCCCTCGTGGACTGTTCGGTAGAGCTTTGCCCACGTGTGCCATGCACCCACGTTCGGTGATCTTGCTCGCCCTCGTGGAGTCCCGGCCCCGTGCTCTGACGTCGGAGCACACGTAAATCACACGGCGTGACGAATCCGGGGACCCACCCGGAATTTAGAGGGCAGGAGGCGGCTGCTTCGGCTGGCGCGATCGCGCCGCATGAGCGAGACACGCCTCTTGAAAATCGAACATGCCTGTAACCATCCGAGAGATGCTCCAATGCCCTCAATCACCCATGAAGCCCTGGTGGAGCTGTTCAAGAACCGGCCGACGCTGGCCGCCGAGATGCTCCAGGACGCGCTCGGACAGCCGATTCCGACCTTCACGGAGGCGCGCATCGAGTCCTCCAATCTTGCCGAGATCGTGCCCTCGGACCGCCGGGCCGATCTGGTCGTCGTGCTCGTGGGCGAGCAGCAGCGGCCCGCGCTCGCGATCGTGGTCGAGGTGCAGCTCGGCACGGACCCGGACAAGCCGTACGTCTGGCTCGTGTACCTCGCCCAGACGAGGGCCCGGCACCGCTGTCCGACCCGGCTGCTGGTCGTGACGACCGACCCGGCGATGGCCCGCTGGTCCTCGCGGCCGATCGACACGGGCCACCCCGGCCTGATGCTGACGCCGCTGGTGCTCGGGCCGCAGGGCGTCCCGGTCGTCACGGACGCCGAGCAGGCGAAGACAGCGCCCGAGGTGGTCGTGCTCTCCGCGATGGCGCATGGGCAGGGCGAGGCGGGGGAAGCGATCGGCGTGGCGTTCCTGGCGGCGGCTGCCGGGCTCGATGAGGAGCGCCGTGCCGTGTACGGAGACCTGGTGCTATCCTCGCTGAACATGGCGGCGAGGCGGACGTTGGAGGCGATGATGAAGAACAATTACGAGTTCCAGAGTGAGTTCGCGCGCAGCTACGTGGCGAAGGGGGAGATCAAGGCCAAGGCGCAGGACGTCGTCACCTTCCTCGAGGCCCGCGGGCTGGAGGTCCCGGCCGAGGTGCGGGAGCGCATCCTCGCGAGCACCGACCTCGCCGAGCTCGACCGCTGGATCCGCCGCGCCGCCGTCGTCAGCGACGCCCGTGAGCTCCTCGCCGCGGACGGCTCCTGAGCGCACCCCCGCACTGCCGAGCCCCCGGAGCCCGGCGTCAAGCGTAGCTCAGTCGCCGGCAACCTGCCCCTGAACGATCGCACCAGACTTCCTCCTGGCGATCTCCTCCAGCCTCCGCACTCCTCCCCGGCCCTCGTCACAGCCAACAAAACGAAGAGGGGCGGCTCGCCGCCGCCCCCCTCGAATCAAGCTGGCTCAGCTCGGCCGATTCGCCTTCCAGCCCGGCTCAGCTCGGCCGATTCGCCTTCCAGCCCGGCTCAGCTCGGCCGATTCGCCTTCTCCTTCTCGGACGCCGCGGGGCCGCCGCCCGCGGTCGCCCCCTGCCCGCCGGCCATCTGCGCCGCGGACGCGCCGCCGCTCTTGATCTGCACGGTGCGGCCGCGCTGCTGCGGCAGCTTCAGGCAGACCTCGAGGACGCCGTTCTCGAACCTCGCGTCCACGTCGTCGGGCTGCACGCCCTGGGGCAGCGGGATGGAGCGCATGAACGAGCCATAGCTGCGCTCGCTGTAGCTCACGCCCTCGCGCTGCTCCTGCTGCTCCTGCCGGCGCTCGCCCTCGATGATCAGGGCGTCGTCGTGGAGCTCCACCCGGATGTCGTCCTTCGTCACGCCCGGGAGATCGGCCTTCACGACGAGCTGACC
This sequence comes from Sorangium sp. So ce834, assembly GCF_051521425.1. Taxonomy (NCBI): domain Bacteria; kingdom Pseudomonadati; phylum Myxococcota; order Polyangiales; family Polyangiaceae; genus Sorangium; species Sorangium sp. So ce834. Next base: position 11,735,868 of record NZ_CP150351.1, on the reverse strand, counting down.
GTCGCGCTCGCCCACCTCGATGTGCGGAGACCAGAGGCCGCCGCCGGATGACGAGAGGCCCCGGCCGCCGCCCTGCTCGGCAAGCGAACGAGACTGCCTGAACGGCGACAGCACCCCGCCGATGCCGAAGTCCTCGAACATGCGATCCATGTCCTCCATCATCCGGCGCATCACCGTGAACGGGCTGAAGACCCCGCCCGCCCCGCCGTACCGCTCAAGCTGACCGGCGCCTTGCTGGCGCTGCAGCCCGGCGGACTGACCGCCGGCACCCAGAGAGGAAGTCTCACCCGTCGCCTGGCTGCTGGGCTTGCCCTGCTGCGACCTGGCCACAGGGACGTCCTGACCCGCTTGCTGACGCTGCTGTTCCGCCATGGGAACCTCCTTTCAACGAGGAGTCATTGCAAATATAATGCCTCATCGCCCTCGCGAAAGGGCGCACCGACGCAAAGGCCCCTGTCGTGCGAGGTCACATGGCCGAGGACGCGCCGTCGCAAAGAGCCACCAAGAGCCCGCCTGCGGGGAGCGTATCCCGCGCACCGGCGCTGGATCGGCGCGCCGCGGGCGGCCGCACACGGCGCTAGGGATGCGCGGCGCGCCCGCTCGCGCCAGGCGCCGCCGCGCAGGGGGACCCGGCTATCGCCACCGCCTGGCGATCTCCACGAAACGGTGGAGGCTGTACGGCTTCTGCAGCACCGGACGGCTGAGATCGGACTCGCGCAGCCCTGCCTTCCCGTACCCCGTCACGAAGACGAACGGGATGCCCCGTTCCATCAGGATGTCGGCCACGGCATAGACTTTCTCTCCGGCGATGTTGATGTCCAGGCTCGCCCCATCCAGCTCCGCCTCGCGGGCCAGGCGGATCGCGTCCTTCATGCTCAACGCCGGGCCGATCACCACGCAGCCGAGGTCGGTCAAGACATCTTCCAGGGACGAGGCGATCATCGGCTCGTCCTCGACGATGAGGACGCGCAGCCCCTCCAGCTCGCGCGGGCCCTCGGGATCCGGGATCATGACGCGGCCACGCGCTCCAGCGGAAGATGCATCGCGCAGCGCACGCCCTCGGGCAGGAAGTCGAGGCGCACTTCCCTGGCGAGCTGGCGCGCGAGATCGCGCTCGATCAGGCGCGACCCGAAGCCCCTGCGGCGCGGCGGCCGTACCTGCGGCCCGCCCGTCTCCCGCCATTCGAGCCGGAGCAGCGGCTCGCGCCCGTCCGCGCTCACGTCCCAGGCGACCTCGACGCGGCCGGACGGCTGCGACAGCGCCCCGTACTTGGCCGCGTTGGTCGCCAGCTCGTGGATGGCCATGCCGAGCGTCACCGCCGCCTCGGGGCGGAGGCGCACGTGCTCGCCGATCACATGAACCCGATCGGCGTCGCAGTCGGCGTGCGGCGCCAGCTCGGCGCACACGATGTCGCGGAGGCTCGCGCCCTGCCAGGAGGTCTGGTTGAGCAGGTTGTGGGTCTGAGACAGCGCCAGGAGCCGCGCGAGGAACGCCTCCGTGAACGCCCTGGGCGAGTCCGCCATGCGGAGCGTCTGCGCGGCGATCGCCTGCACGATCGCCAGCGTGTTCTTCACCCGATGGTTCAGCTCATTCAAAAGGAGCCTCTGGCGCTCCTCCGCCTGCTTGCGCTCGCTCACGTCAAGGACGAACGCCACCCCCTGGTCGTCCGATCCCTCGAACCGCGCGCCGCCGACCAGCACGGGCACGCGGCTGCCGTCCCTCCGGTAGAACTCCTTCTCGAAAGGCCGGAATTGGCCGGTCAGGGCGATCTCGTCGAGCGCCCGTTCGGTCACTTCATGGGACTCCCGCGGCGTGCTCTTCGTCCAGTAGATCTTCTCCGAGGCGAGCTCCTCCCGGCTGTAGCCCATCATGGACAGAAAGGCGTCGTTCGCGTCGAGGACCCTGCCGTCGAGGTCCCAGATGGCGATCCCGATGATGTTGGCGTCCACGAGGCGCCGGATCCGCGCCTCCCGCTCGCGCAGCGCCAGCTCCACCCGCTTGCGCTCGCTGTTCTCGCGCTGGAGCTCGGTATAGAGGCGCGCGTTCTCCAGCGAGATGGCGGACTGGGAGGCCAGGAGCTCCAGCATCGCGATGCGATCGGCGGTGAAGGCGCGCGGGGTCAGGTTGTTCTCGAGGTAGAGCACGCCCACGAGCGTGCCCTGCTTCACCAGGGAGAGGCAGAGCACCGAGCGGGGTCGCCGCTCGCGCACGTAGGCGTCCTCCGAGAACTGGTTGGGCGCGGCGGCGTCGTCCAGGATCACGCTCTCCCGGGAGCGGATCGCGTAGTGGAGCAAGGAGATGGGGAGATCGGCCGGGGTGACGGGCGACTGCCGGAGGGTGACCTCCACCCGGCCGCGCCGGGTGACGACCTCGGCCTCGACGTCGTGCTCGGCGCCGCGGGGGCGGATCAGGAGGCCTCGCTCGGCGCCCGCGTGCTCGACCACGATCGTCAGCAGGGTCTCGATGAGCCGATCGAGGATCAGCTCGCCCGAGACCGCCTGCGACGCCTTGAGCACGGTGATCAGGTCGAGCCTCGCGTGCGGCGCGTCGAACGGCGGAGCAGGCCCGGTCGCGGCCTGCATGCGCATCGCCTCCGGCCGGAGCGCGTGCGGAAAGTCCCTCTCGAGGCGCCGCATCGCGCGCGCGGCGCCCCAGCGACCATAGAGGCGGTGCGCCTCGGTCATGTAGGCACACGCGACGAAGGTCCTGCCCAGATCGAGGTAATGGCGGGCGCAGAGCTCGTTGGCGAGCGCCGCGTCATGCAGGAACTGGCCCTCCCGCGCGGCCATGATCCCCTGATCGTACAGGGCGCCCGCGCCCTCGCGCCGCTCGCTCCGGGCGAGCTCGGCCTGCAGGATCAAGGCGCGGTGACGGTGGCTCTCGGGCCCGAGGGCCGCCCAGGACTCCACCTTGCGCGCGCACTCCCGGAGCCTCGCGAGGTAGGCCTCCCTGAGCGCCGGGGCGGCGGTCCCGGCGGCGCGCGAGGAGGCCAGTCCGCCATAGAAGTAATAACAAGGGCTCGCGTGCCACGCGGCGAGCATCCCGAGGCTGCCGGGGTCGGCCCTGCCCCAGAGCGCCGCCACCTCTTCGTACGCGCCCTCGAAGATGCCGGCGATGACCTCGAAGACGTTCAGGAAATAGAGCGACGCCCGGTTGTCGATGCGGCGGGCCTCCTCGGCGACCGCGCCGATGTCGACCCACGCCCCCCGCCTCCAGTCGCCCCCGGCCGGCGCGCCCAGGTGCTCGCTGAGCTGCGCGACGGCCCCGACCATCCACGTGATCGTGTTGAACTCGTCGAGCCTGCAGAGCGGCGCGTGCAGCCTCGCCTCCTCGAGGACGTCGTGGAGGTGCGCCCCGCGGAGCAGGGCGTTCACGCTCGCGTTGCACGCGTTGTAGAAGGCCCAGATGTACTGCCCTGTCTCGATGCCGGCGTGGATGCCCTTGCGCAGCGACGCCTTCGAGCGCTCGTAGCTGTCCATCCAGTGCTGGACCCACGCCCCCCACATGTTGCACAGCATGGATTCGGACTTCGCGTCCGGGCAGCGCTCGTTCAGGCGGACCGCCGCCCGCCCGAACGCGTAGCCCTTCTCGATGTCGAGCCCGGCGCACAGGAACGTCCCGAAATTCACGTAGGCGTAGATCGAGCTCTTCGAGATGCCGTGCCTGAGCGAGCCCTGGAGCGCCTTCATCACCGTGATGCCGAAGTTGTTCGTGCCGAGCTGGTAGGTCGGCGAGAACATCTCCTGAAGGAGGTCCTGGAGGGCGGCGATCTCGGGGTCGTCCAGCGCGGGCAGGTCGACGAGGGACGCGATGGGGCGATCGCCGATGATCGCGAGGGTCCGCGCGAGCTCGGCGGCGAGCGCGCCGTCGTCCGGGTAGGGCGGCAGGTGGATGTCGTAGGCGCGCAGCGCGGCGAGCCCCTCGTCCATGGCGGCGGGCAGATCGTTCTTCAGGATCTCGACCTTCATCTTCAGGCGCCGCACCTCCGTCTTGTGGCGGCGCCCCTTCGCCTCGTCGAAGGTGCCCGTGAGCGTCGCGAGGGCGTCGTCGTGCCGCCCGCACAGCGACTCCAAGAGGCCCTTCTTCGTGTGATAGAGGAACGCGAGCTCGTAGTCGGAGGTCCACGCGTCTCCAGGCAGCATGGCCATGCCGTGCTCCAGGTACTTCAGCGCCGCGGTGAAGGCCGCCGACTCCTCGGCTCGCGCCGCGGCCTGGAGGTTGAGCCGGGCCGCCTCCATGCGCTCCTCCGGGTCCTTCATCAGATCGCCCGCGCTGTTCAGGTGATCGACGACGTCGAACAGGTCGTGCCCCCTGTCCGAGCGCAGCTTGCCGAGCAGGAGCCTCCCGATCCGGTAGTGGAACGCCGGCCTGTCGCGCTCCGGGATCAGCGAATACGCGGCCTCCTGGATCTTGTCGTGCGCGAAGCGAGCCTGCCCGTTCGCGCTCACGATCAGGCCCTCGCCGAGGGCGTGGTCGAGGCTCGCGTACGTCTCCTCGGGGGCGCGCTCGCTGACGGTGTTCAGGACGTCCAGCTCGAACGTGTTGCCGATCGCCGAGGCCAGCCGGAGCACTTGCTGCGTCGCCGGCGGCAGGCGCCGGATCGTCTCCGCCATCAGGCAGAGGACGTTGTCGGTGCACCCGAGCCGCTCGATCTGCCGTAGATCCCAGCACCAGCCCCTCGCCGGATCGAAGACCAGCGCCTTCGCGTCGTAGAGGTGCCGCATGAACTGCTTCACGAAGAATGGATTGCCTCCGGTCTTCTTCAGGACCGCGGCCGCGAGCGCGCCCCCGCCGCCGGTCTGGAGGCTGTCGCGCACGAGCTCGGTCAGGTGGCCCAGCCCGAGGGGCGCGAGGACGATGCGCCGCACCCCGAGGCCGCCCCTCTCGAGCTCCTCCAGCGCGACGAGGACGGGGTGGGCCGGGCTCACCTCGTTGTCGCGGTAAGCGCCGCAGAAGAAGAGCGACTCCACGCTGTCGTTCGCGAGGATGCTCGAGATCAAGCCGAGGCTGGCCGAGTCCACCCACTGCAAATCGTCGAGGAACACGGCCAGCGGGTGGGCGTGCCGGGCGAACACGGAGACGAAGTTCTGGAAGTAGAGGATGAAGCGGTGCTGGGCCTCGACCGGGCCGAGCGCGGGGACGGGCGGCTGCTCGCCGAGGATGTGCTTCAAGGACGGGAGCACGTCGCAGAGGACCTGACCGTTGCTCCCCAGCGCCTCGAGGATGGCGCCGCGCCACGCCGCGATCCGCTCCTCGCTCTCGGAGAGGAGCTGCTTGATGAGCCCGTCGAACGCGTGGATGATGGCGCTGTAGGGCCTGTCGCGGTTGTACTGATCGTACTTCCCGCTGATGTAATAGCCCTTCTCGCGCGCCAGCGGCCTCAGGATCTCCTGGACGAGCGACGACTTGCCGATGCCCGAATAGCCCGAGACGAGGACGATCGTGCGCTTGCCCCGGAGCACGTCGTCGAACGCGTCGATGAGCGCCCGGATGTCCCCCTCGCGGCCGTAGAGCTTCTGGTGGAGCCGGAAGAGGTCTCTCCTGTCGTGCTGGCCGGGGCTGAACGCCCCCGCAAGACCGCTGCTCCGCAATCGCGATCGGAGCTCTTCCAGATCGGCCTTCAGCCCCTCGGCGCACTGGTAGCGATCTTCGGCGTTCTTGCTGAGGAGCTTCATCGCGATGGCCGAGAGCGCGTCGGGCGCCGCCGGGCTCATCTCCGACGGCGGCGCGGGCGCCACCGCGATGTGGGCGTGCATCAGCTCGAGCGGGTCCGCCGCCTCGAACGGCCGCCGCCCGGTGAGCATCTCGTAGAGCACGACGCCCAGCGAGTACATGTCGGTGCGGTAGTCCACGCTGCGGTTCATTCGGCCGGTCTGCTCGGGCGACGTGTAAGGGAGCACCTCCGTGAGGACGTGGCGGGAATAGATCTCCTCCTTCTCGCGCGTCACGAGGGTGTCCACGCCGAAGCCGGTGAGCTTCACCTGGCCGCCCTCTCCGAGCAGGATGTTCGGGGGCCGCACGTCGCCGTGGATGAGGCCGTGACGGTGGATGTCGGCCAGCCCTTCTGCCACGGGGATCACGGCGTCGAGCACCGCGGAGACGTCGAGCTCGCCTGTCGCCGCGGACAGCCGCGTCGAGGACAGCGGGGCGCCCGGGAAATACTCGGTGAAGAGCAGCAGGCCGTCTCCGTGCTCCTCGACGGCGTGCACCTTGAGGACCCTCGCCGAGTCGATGCGCTGGATGACGCGATAGGCGTGTTTGAAGCGGAGGATGTCGCCGATACGCGTGTAATCGGCGTAGAGCATTTTCATCGCCACCTCGAGCCCGTCGGCGTCGCGGCGGGCCCGGTACATCGCCGAGCCCACGCCCTCGCCGATCTTCGCGGTGACGTGATGCCCCCGGATACGGGTCGCGCCTGGCTGGATCGGGAGGTGCGTCATCGCGCTGCCCTCGCGCCCGTTGCCCCGGTCCCGCCCGGGCAGCGCCGCGCACGGAGCCTCGCGCCGCCGAGCCGCGCGCCGCGAGGCGAGCGCCCTGAGCGGCACATCGATTCCGCAGGCGAGACACGCCCCCCCATCGCGTGCGTATGCGCCTTCCCGACGCCCTGTCAACCGGGCGTACGGCGCCGGCGGCGCCGCGCCGGGCGGCGCTGCGCCGCCGCAGGCGCGGCGCGGAGACGGGGGCGGTCGCCTCGGAGGAGGCGAGGCGCGGCGGCCGCCCCGGTGGTGGCCTAATTGGCCCCGGAGTGATTCACATGAAGGCGGGAAGACGGGAAGATCATTGAGCTTTCTTCCCGCCTTCCCGCCTTCATGTTCAAATTAGGCCACCACCGCCGCCCCGCCGATCACCCTCCTCCGCGCCGCAGGCGTCACCCCACGAGCCGCAGGATCAGCTCCGTCAGGCCCGCCGCGAGCAGCAGGAGCAGCCCACCCACGAAGCCGATCAGCGTGAACCGGTCGTCCCGCCACCGCGGCCGGAGCGGCACGATGTCCCGCTCCGGCAGCACGACCACCCTCATGGTCGCGTGGATCGGCAGCCCCCCGGGCCGCGGCGCGACCGCCACGTGCGGCGGCTGCGCCAGCCCCATGTTGATGAACCGCGTCACCCCCGCGCGGAGCCGGTCCCCCATGCCGGGCAGCGCGCTGCCTATCGCCACCGCGCGCAGCCACGGCGCGCGCTCGAACGCGTTCTCCATGGCGAGCGCCCCGAACAGCTGCCGCAGCCGCGCCATCAGCGCCCGCACCTCGGCCAGGTGCTGGAACGCCCGCATCCGCGCGTCGGGCGGATCCTCCGAGCTCACCCGCGCCAGGCAGGTCGACTCCAGCCGCGCGTTCAGCCCCTCGAGCTCCTGGAGGATCCGCGGGACCGCGGTGCCCGGGCCCGCCTCGAGCGGGAGCGTGAAGCCCCAGGGCTCCTCGCGCCCGCGCTCGGGCGTCCACTGGAACACCTCGGCGAAGCCCCACAGCGTGTCGTAGCGCGACAGCACCACGTAGGCCGGCACGTCGGCGCGCAGCGCGCGCCCGACCTCGAGGAGGTACGCGCGCATCCGGTTCGCGTATGCCTCGACCCCCTGCTCGTCGAGCTCGGCGAAGTCCGCGATGCTCAGGACGAGGAGGATGCCGTCGATCGGCTCGCGCTTCCGCGAGCGGCGCAGCTCGTCGCAGAGCTGCGCGAGCTCGGCCGGCTCCCGCCGCGGGCCGAGCACCGACGCCTCGGGCTCGATGAAGAGCGCCTCCTTCGCCAGCCAGTACGAGCACCGCGCCCCGGGCACGCCGATCTGGAGCGGGGCGCCGCCCGGGGGCCAGGTGAGGTTCATCGAGCGGATCACCGTGGAGCGGCCCGAGCCCGGCTCGCCGAGCACGAGGTAGCAGGGGACCGCGTAGATCCCCTGGTCGCTGTCCGGGTTGGCCTGCTCGACCAGCGCGTGGACGCTCGCCAGCTCGTAGACGAAGGAGCCGCTCATCCGATCATCCGACCTTTTGCGCGATCGTCCACCCGAGCGCGACCGCGCCGCCGATCGCGACGAGCGCCGCCAGGGCGCGCCCGACCAGCGCGGATTGCCACAGCGGCAGGTTGGGGAGGTGCTGCGCGTCCACGCCGTCCACGCGCGCCGCCCGGAGCACCCCGCCGCTCCAGTCGCGGTCCGGATCCACGCCGAGCTTCAGCGAGAGATCGCGGCGGATCCGCAGGAGGTCGTCGGCGCTCTGCCCGGGCAGCCCGTAGCGGCCGCGGAAGCCGAGGCCGAGCACGCAGGCGTAGGTCGCCATCACCGGCAGCGGGCCGCTCCGGACGCGCGCCAGCCGCTCGAAGAGCTCGACGCCCGCGTTGTTGGTCATCCACCGCGACGCCTGGAGCGGGCGCTGGGCCCAGACCGGCCGGAGGTCCGGCAGCGACATCGCGAGCTCGTCCGCGAAGGCGGCGATCGCGAACATGCCGTCGTCGACCGAGGCGATCGGCATCTCCTGCGCGAGCTTGGACCCCTTGAGCTCCTCGAGCAGCAGGTTCGCTTGCCGCAGCACGTGATCGGCCGGCGGCCGCCGCGGGGATTGGCGGAGCATGCAGAGCCAGAGGAGCATCTCCTCACCGAAGACGCCGATGGAGGTTTCCACGCGGCCGCGAGCTTACGCCAGGCGCGCGTGGCGCGTCGACCCGGGCGCGCGTGCGCGTCCGCGCGCCCGGGTCGACGCGGCGAGCGCCCGCTCCGTCCAGGCGCGTGTCGGCTCCGCGTCAGCCGCGCGGCGCGCCCTGCCGGGTCGTCGGCGCGCCGGCCCGCCGGGCGCCGCGGGTGCACCGGAGCGTCGACATCCGGGGAGGGCCGTGCCTATGCTCCCGCCGCTTCTCGAGCCCCCTTCGAGAGCTGCCGGGGTCGCGCGGAAGCGGTCCCTTGAGGAGAGGTCATGTCGGAGATCCAGAGCGTCATCGCGCGCGAAGTCATCGATTCGCGCGGCAACCCCACCGTCGAAGCCGAGGTCACCACGCTGAGCGGCACCGGCCGCGCGGCCGTGCCGAGCGGCGCGTCGACCGGCGAGCACGAGGCCGTCGAACTCAGGGACGGCGACAAGAAGCGCTACCTCGGCAAGGGCGTGCTCACCGCGGTGAAGAACATCGAGACCGTCCTCGGTCCGGCCATCCTCGGGATGGATGCGCTCGATCAGGCCGAGCTCGACCAGGTGCTCATCAAGGCGGACGGCTCCGCGAACAAGTCGAAGCTCGGGGCCAACGCGATCCTCGCCGTCTCGATGGCCGCCGCCCGCGCCGCCGCGGACACGGTCGACCTACCGCTCTGGCGCTACCTCGGCGGCGCCGCGGCGCGCGTCCTGCCGACGCCGCTCATGAACATCCTGAACGGCGGCGTGCACGCCGACAACGGCCTCGAGATCCAGGAGTTCATGATCGTCCCCTACGGCGCCGAGTCGTTCTCCGAGGCGCTGCGCACGGGCGCCGAGATCTTCCACACCCTGAAGGGGCTGCTCAAGAAGGACGGCATGGTCACGGCCGTCGGCGACGAGGGCGGCTTCGCCCCGCGCCTCGCGTCGAACCGGTCGGCGCTCGAGTACGTCGTGCGCGCCATCGAGGCCGCCGGCCACCGCCCGGGCGAGGACGTCGGCGTCGCGCTCGACTCGGCGCTCAGCGAGTTCTACGACGCGAAGACCGAGCGGTACACCTTCGACAAGCAGCAGAAGACCCGCGAGGAGATCGTCTCCATCTACGAGGAGCTCTCCAAGGCGTTCCCGATCGTGTCGATCGAGGACGGCGTCGCGGAGAACGACGAGAAGGGCTGGCGGCTGCTCACGGAGCGGCTCGGCAAGAAGGTCCAGCTCGTCGGCGACGACCTGTTCGTGACGAACCCCGCGCGCCTCGCGAAGGGCATCGAGGACGGCCTCGCCAACGCCATCCTCATCAAGCTGAACCAGATCGGCACGGTCACCGAGACGCTCGAGTGCATCCGCCAGGCGGCCGAGGGCGGCTACCGGTCGATCATCTCGCACCGCTCGGGCGAGACCGAGGACACGTTCATCGCCGATCTCGCGGTCGCGACGAACGCGGGCCAGATCAAGACCGGCTCGGCGTCCCGCTCGGATCGCGTCGCGAAGTACAACCAGCTGCTCCGGATCTCGTACGCGCTCGGCGACGGCCAGATCTTCGCCGGCCGCAAGCCGTTCCGCCGCCCCGCGGCGCAGCGCGCCAGCTAGAGCGCAGGGCGGCGCGGCGCGAGACCGCCGCGCTGCCGGGTCGGGTCGCCTCCGCCCTGGAGAGCGCCACGATGAAAGCGGGAAGGCGGGAAGATCGTTGACCTTTCTTCCTGCCTTCCCGCCTTCGTGTCCCCCGCCGATCACCCTGGCGCAGCGCCAGGGGGGCTCGACCTCGCTGCGGTTACCAGCGGTCGCGCCCGCCGCCGCCGCGGCCGCCGCGGCCGCCGCCGCCGCCACCACGGCCCCCGCCGCCGCCGCCGCGGAAGCCGCCGCCGCCGCCGCCGCCCCCGCCGCCGGGGCCGCCGGTGCGCTCGCGCGCCTCGTTGACCGTCAGGGTGCGGCCGTCGAGGTCCTTGCCGTGCAGCGCGTTGATGGCCGCCTGCGCCTGGGCATCGCTCACCTCGACGAAGCCGAACCCGCGGGACTGCCCGGTCATCCGGTCCGTCATCAACTGAATCGACAGAACCTCGACGCCGGCCGTCTCGAAGGCGTTGCGCAGGTTGTCTTCCGTCGAATGGAACGCCAGGTTCCCCACATAAAGCCGCTTGCTCATGTCTGCCGCCAATCCCGTCGCACGATCCCCGCTTCCCTCGCGGACGGCCCGGATCGTGCCGCGGGCCGCACGCGAAAACGCTCCCCGACGATCGACCGTCACCCCACGTTCAGAAGAGGCAACCACGTTGCAGCAGGCGGCCGGATCAGAGGTCGAGGACGAACGAGCCTTGAGGCGCCTCGAAGCTACCGGCCGGCGGCGGGGTACGCAAGGTATTCCCCCACGTTGGCCGCGTCTGCCTGGTCATGCTCGCGCGCGGGCGCGCTCGATGGCGGCCCGCGGCCGGCGATGACGCCCGCCGCCGGCGGTGACGCGCGCGGCCGGCGATGGCGCCTGCGCGCCCGAGGACGGCGCGGGCGCGCTCGATGACGGCGCGCGGGCATCGCCGCCCGCGCCGGCGCCCTCGCGCGGCGATCGTCGATGCAACGCGGACGAACGGCGCTCCGGCTCTTCCTCGTACCGTCCGTGCTCGAGGGCTCGGCGAGCGCCTGCAGCCGGGCATGGTAGCCTGCCCGATCGATGCTCAACCTGGAGATCGGACCATGAGATCGCGCGCGTTTTCCGCGAGGGCAGGCTCGCGCACGGGGCATCGAGCGACGCTCCTCCTCGCCGTCGCGACGGCGATCGCGGCGTCCGGGGCGGCGTGCTCCTCGGGCGACGGCGCGTCGGCGAGCGGCGCGCCGGGCGGCGGCCCGTCGGCGAGCGGCGCGCAGGGCGGCGGCGGCTCCTCGAGCAGCGGCGCGGTGGAGGGGCTCGTCGCGCTGCGCGTCGAGCCGGGCGCCACCTCGGTCGAGCTCGCCTACCGCAAGACCGCTTCGGCGCAGCTCAGGGCCGTCGGCCGCTTCCAGGACGGCGCCGAGCGCGACGTCACCGCGCTGGTGACCTGGGCCGCCGACGACCTCTTCGCCCACGTGAACGAAGGCCAGCTCACGACCAGCTCCCCCGGCCGCGTCCGGGTGACCGCCGCGGACGGCTCCCTCAGGGCGAGCGCCGACGTCACCGTGAAGCTCGCCGGCGAGGTCGCGCTGCCGGGCGCTCCCCCTGGGGCGAGCGCCGCGCTCGGCGGCATCCCGGAGGCGGCGAACGCCCCCGCGATCGCCTACCCCCTCGACGGCGCGCTCTTCCCCTCCAACATCGGCACGGTCGAGCTCCAGCTCAGCAAGGGCAGCGCCGGGCAGCGCGTCGGACGGATAGAAATATTCGGTGATTTCATCAACTTACGCATCATCGGCGCCTGCGAGCCGATCGCGGACACGGGCGGGTGCGCGATGGCGCTGCCGGCGGAGATGGTCCCGATGCTCGTGCGCACGAGCGAGGGCGAGGCGATGGAGACGCGCGTCCGCCTCGCCGCGGAGGACGGGAGCGAGCTCGGGGTGAGCGCGGCGATCGACGTCCGGTGGGCGAGCGCGGCGCTCTCGGGCGGCCTGTACTACTGGCGCACCGACGGCACCTCGCTCCAGTCGGCCGCCATCTACCGCTACGATCTCGACGACGCGGCGAGCCCGCCCGAGCTGTTCTGGGAGAACGAGCAGTCGCCGCCGCTGGCGAACGGGCAGGAGATGCCGTGCATGGGGTGCCACGCCCTCGCGCAGGCCGGCGACAAGATGGCGCTCACGTTCGGCGGCAGCGGCCCGTCCTCGTTCGCGCTGGTGGACGTCGCGACCGCGGACATCATCGCGCTTCGCAACACCGACCCGGACGGGTTCGCGACGATGACCACCTTCTCGCCGGACGGCGAGCTCATGGTCAACGCCTTCCGCGGCGCGCTCACGCTCCGCCGCGCCAACGAGACGCTCGAGGCGTTCGGCGACCTGTTCGGCGAGGTGGGCGAGCGGCTGACGCAGCCGTTCTGGTCGCCGGACGGCAAGCACCTCGCGTTCGTCGCGTGGCGGCCGGGGGAGAACGGCGCGGGCCCCGAGCTCTACGGCGACACGGTGAGGGGCGCGCAGATCCTGATCGCCGCCTCGGACGGGGAGGGCGAGTTCGACGCGCCGCGCGTGCTCGTGCCGCGCGAGCAGGGCCGGACCCATTACTACCCCGCCATCTCCGATGACGGCGCCTGGGTGGTGTTCAACACGTCGAGCTGCGACGGGCCTCCGGGCAACGGGGCTGCCGGCAACGACCCGTGCGACGCCTATGACGACAACTCCGCGCGGCTCCAGCTGATCCCGGTCGAGGGGGGCGCGCCGGTCGACCTCGCGCGGGCGAACGGCGACGACACCTGGGCGAGCTCGTGGCCCCGCTTCGGGCCGGGCCACGACATCTACCGCGGCAGGAACATCTACTGGGTCGCGTTCTCGTCGCGGCGCCCTTACGGCCTGCGCCTGCCCGGGTCGACCGACGGCACGACAAAGCCGCAGCTCTGGTTCGCGGCCGTGACGCTCGCGCCGGGCGGGGCGGTCGAGGGCGACCCGAGCTTCGCGCCGGTCTGGATGCCCCAGCAGAACGACGACATGGCGGATCCGACGGGGAACCACATCCCGCAGTGGGCCGAGAAGGCGCTCCCCGTGCCGCGGTGAGGGCGGCCCGGGCGGGGCAAGCCTCGGCGCCGGGCCCGGCTCAGGCGGCGCGCGCCGCGGCCACGGCCGCGCGGGGCTGCACGACGCCCCAGCCCTGCCGCTCGAGCGGGATGCCGGGCAGCCCGCGCGCGGTCTTCATCAGGATGCGCCGGCACTGCTGCGGGGAGAGGCGCGGGTTCGCCTCCAGCATCTGCGCCACGACGCTGCTCACGATCGGCGCGGCGAAGCTCGTCCCGTCCACGTGCTTGTAGTGGCCGGAGAGCACCTTCTGGTCGCGCAGCTTGGCGGCCGCGAGCTGCCGCACGAGGTACGGCTCGCGCCCGGCGACGGCGTCGAGGTCCGGATCGACGCTCGCGTGCTCGACGAGCAGCCCGGGCAGCTCCTCGTCCCGCGCGCCGTCGAGCAGCGACAGGAGCTGCGCCTGCGCCGCGGTCGGCGTCCCGGGCAGGATGGGCGCCGCCAGCCAGATCGCCGGGGCGATGATCTCGGGCTTCTGCAGCCCGTCGAGGGTGAGCCCGTACGACGAGTGGTAATGCCACGTCTGCTCCCCGGCGCCGCCGTCGTCGAGACCCCCGACCGCGATGACGCTCGGCGCGCTGGCCGGCGGAAGGACGTTGTGCGCGGCGTCGTGCCCGGCGTTGCCCGCGGCCGCCACGACCACGATGCCGTGGCGGGTCGCGTCGTCGGCCGCGCGCGACAGGCCGCCGGTCAGGTACGACTCCTCGTAATCGCCGCCGCACGAGATGTTGAGCACGCGAATCCGGTGCTGCTCGCGGTGGGCGATCACCCACTCGATGCCCCTGCGGATGTCGTCGTGGACGATGCGGTGCGCGGAGCCGACCTTGACCAGCACGACGTTCGCCTCCCAGGCGAGCCCGCGGAAGCGCCCCCCCGAGAGCGCGCCGTTCCCGGCGGCGACCACCGAGGTCATCATGCCGTGCCACGACGAGACGTCGGGGCGCTCGAGCGCGGAGAGGTCCGCGTCGGGGGCGAAGAGATCGTGGTAGGCGAGGATGCGGCTGCGCGGCGTGACGAGGTCCGGGTGGGCGTAAAAGCCGGAGTCGAGGAAGGCGATGGTCACATCCCGGCCTGCATAGCCGGGCTCCGCGTGGAGCCGGTCCGCGATGGGCAGGATGCGCCGGTGGTCGAGCGACATCGGCGCCATGCTAGGACACCGATCGCGTTGATCAAGCGAGAAACCAACCGCCAAGCCGCCATGGACGCCAAGATGGGATTCACGTCTCGGCCTCTTGCGCGAACGGCCTCTCCCCGACGAGCCTCGGCGTCCCCGATCTAACTCCACCCCCGCGCCGACGCCCGTATCCCATCCCGCAGGCTCCGCAGCAGCACCACCCCCGACAGGTCCGCCCCCGCCTCCGCGAACGCCTGCGCCAGCGTCCTCCACGCTGGCGGTGTTCCAGAGCCGCACCGCCGCGGCGTTGGCCCAGCGAAAGCGCAGGTGCTCCGGATCGAGGACCAGCGTGACCAGGCGGGAGGAAGCGAGCGGGGCAAGGCGTTCATCAAGCGTCATTCGGGACCCCGCCAGCTCGACAGAGCCGCTGGCCGTCAAGGCATAAGCTCGCTTACGTTCGAACGCAACCCGGCGATCGAGCGAGCGGGACGGGCGCCGCTGCGCCGCGCGGCGCTCCGGCTGGCGTGCGCGCGCGTGCGCCGCGCGGCGGCCGCCGCCTGGACGAGCCGGCGCCGCTCCGGCAGGCTCGGGCGCATGAGGTCATTCATCGCGACGATGGTCTACGAGCTTCACCCGGATACCCCCGCGGACGCGAGGAAGCTCCTCCGGGCGCACCTCGTCGGCAGGCGCTGGCAGGACAGGCACGAGGGCGCGGCGATGCCGTCGACCGCGGTCTGGATCCGCCGCTCGGCGGAGGATCACGAGACGACCGACGACCTGCACGCCGCGTGCGCGCGCGATCTCGCGGAGGCGGCTGCCGCCGTCGCGCGGGCGGGGCGCCCGATCCAGGTGACGCGCGCGTGGATTCAGGTGAGCGGCGCAGGGACGTACGGGCTCGCCCCGGCGGCGCGGCCGGCGGGCTGAGCGCCGCGCGGAAAGCCGGGCCTCGCCGCGGCATTTCGGTTACGCTCGGGTGGCTCGAAAGGAGGCGACGATGGCTCGAAGGCTGGGTATTGGCACGGTGCTGCTCTCGCTGGTCACGCTCGCGTCCAGCTGCGGGGGGCTCTCGACGGAGGCGTCGCAGCAGCGCTGTGATCAGCTGCGCGACGCGGTGCCGTCCTGCGCCACCGACGAGAGCTACGACGCGTGCGTGAGCTGCTACGAGGAGTGCGGCGACGACTGCGAGCCGTCGGGCGCCTGCCCCCAGACATTCACCTGCGCGGAGTGAGAGGGAGCATCATGAGCAAGAGCAGAGCAGATTCGTGGGTCGTCGCCGTCCTCTTCGCGGGCGCGCTCGGGGGCGCCGCGCTCGGCTGCGGCGGCGGCTACGACGAGGACGAGGCGAGGGCGGCGTGCGACGCCCTGGTCGGCCAGGTCGCCACGTCCGACGAGGCCGCGTACGACGATTGCATGGACTGTCACATGGAGTGCGGCTCGGACTGCGCCGTGCAAACGAGCTTCCCCCCCCAGTTCGTCTGCGAGGACTAGGCGGCACCTGGCGAGCTGCCGAGCGGCCGCGTCGGCCGATCGCGCTCGCTCCCCGGCGTCACTTGACCTCGACGCCGCAGTTGATGAACTCGATCGAGGTTTCGATCCGGAAGTGCGAGTCGGTCACGTGGCGCTCGGCGAAGAAGAAGTCGAGCTGATACGTTTGTCCGACCTCGAGGCCGAGATCGTCGAGGTCGACGACCTTGGTCTGCTCGACGTGGACGCCGCCGAGGTCGACCACCTTCTTGCCGTTGATGTACGTGAAGACGTCGTCGTCGCCGGCGAACGTGAACCGCTCGCCGCCCTTGTACTCGAAGCCCATGTGCATCTCGAAGGTGAAGTGGTAGTTGTGCGACCGCCCCTCGTTGCCGAACAGCGCGTTGTCGATCGGGAAGAACTCCTGGTCGCTGTACGTCCACACGCCGTCGTTGTCGGGGTCCTCGAACTGCAGCGTGAGGTTCATCGGCATGTTCACGCCTTCGATGTCGCGGAACCACTGATCGAAGGCCTCCTTGCCGGTCGTGCTCCTCGTGCCCTCCGCCCCGCCGGCGTAGACGGGCTTCAGGTCCGGTCCGAGGGTGTCGGTGACGATCTCATGGTCGTCGCAGCCGACACACTTGCCGGAGTCCTGCGGCTCCATGTCGGGGTGCTCCTCCTTGAAATCGCGCACCCGGCCGGTGAACCTGCCGTCGCACGACTCGCCGGTCTGCTGGTTCCCGCCGGGCATCTCGCCGCCGCCGCCGACGCCGCCGCTGGGATTGACCGAGCCGAAGCTCTCATCGTATCCCCCGGTCCCCGCGGGCCCAGGCCCTCCCGGGCCGCCAGGGCCGTTCGAGGACGTGTTGCCGCCGCTGGGCCTGCCCTCATTCGTCGTCGCGCTGCACCCACCCAACAAGCCCACAAGCGCAAGCGCTGCCAAGCCAACCGCTGTCTTCCTCATCGTTAACCTCGCGTTAAGATGCCGTCCCGAAGCCCTGACGGTAAAATAGCATGAGGCCGCCACGCATGTGCGGTGACGTTGTGCGTCATCCGATGGAATCGCACACGCTAGACGCGCTCTGGATTTGCTGAGGCTGGTATTTTCTATCATTGCCGCTCGCCGGACGCTCAGGGCCAGAGGCCGCGCGATCCGAGGGGCGAGATTGTTTGAACTCATACAATAAACTTCTTCTCCATCGCGAGTACCGGTGTTGGACCGCGCGGCGCCTCCCGGCGAGCCGCCAAGGGGGCGAGCGCTCGCTGCGCGCCGGCCGTCGGCGCGAGCCGCGCGGCGCCCGCGCTCCCGAGCTCCTCGCGGGCCGGCCTCGACCGCATCGACGGCTGTGCCCGGCGCTGCGGGCGCGCTTCACCCGCAGGCAGCGGCGCGAGCCTGGATCCAGGATTGCTTGCGGAGCACGAGACGCGGAATGCGGAAGGAGGAAGCGATGATGATCGATCAACGACGTGACGCCGCGGAGCGGACGGCCGCGCAGACCGGGGCAGAAGGTCACGCCGCGCTCGGCGCGCCGCCGGAGGACATCGGGCACGGCCCCGGGCTCGATCCGCCGGCCGAGCCCCCCGACGACGACGCGGAGCCGGGCGATGAGGCGTATGCGGACCGGCCCGCCGGCATTTCACCGTCCGCGCCGAAGGACGGGCGCGAGCCCGTCGGGCAATCCGACTACACCGATGTCGCGGCGATCCAGCGGCCGCCGGCCGACTCCTGAGCTGGCGGCCACAGCCACGCTCGCCTGATCCGCCGGTAACGCTCGCCCGGCCGCGCGCCTTCCCGATAGCAGCGCGATTTCTCCGTGCGTCATTTTCTTCGCGGCTCGCGGCTCGCGACGTCGCCGCGTCCCTTGTCCGCTGCGCTGCGACGAGGGGCTCGACATCCGGGCACGCTCGGAGTACGCGGGGACCGCTCGTCACGGACAAAGACGCAGGTGCGCAGTGGACCACGAGACGCGGAGCGATATCGAGCCCGCCTCCAGCGCCGCGGACGCGCGGGAGGCCCGCCACGCCGCCGAGGCGACCCCGCTGCCCGCGCAGTGGTCGGAGCCGGAGCCGCCGTCGCGCCGGTCGCCCGCCGCGCCCACCGCCGATGAAGCGAGCTGCCCCGTCTGCCTGGAGCGCATCGCCGCCGGGGTCGCCCTCTGCCCCGAATGCGGGGAGCCGACCGACGGGTCGAAGCGGCCGGTGCGCGCCCCCTCGGTCCCCGACGCCCCCCCGGACGCGAGCTGGCTCTCCCTCCACTGGCGCCCGCTCGTCACGATCGGCGCCATCCTCGGGCTCATCAGCACCGGCGGCGCCCTGCGCTACCTGGCGCCCCACCGGTTCGCGCCGTCCCGGGCCGCGTCGGCGGTCCCTCCGCCGGCCCCCGTGTGCGGGGCGCCGTGCTGGAGCGGCGAGTCGTGCCAGCTCGGCCGCTGCGTCTGGCAGCGCCCCAACAACGTCGGCCACCTCGTCGACGCGCCCTCGGTCGCCGGGCCCTTCTCGCTGCCCAAGGACGCGTTCGACGCGCTCCCGCTCGACCGGGATCGCTTCGCGGTCGCGCTGTCCTCCGGCCTGGAGGTGCGCAGCTCCCGGACCGGCGAGGCGCTGAGCCTCGTCACCGAGGCGCCCAACGTGCGGCGCCTCCACCGCGTGGGCGAGGTCGTCTACGCGACCTCGCCGTCGCGCATCTACGTGATCGACGCCGCCACGACGCGGCTGCTCAAGACGATCGAGCTCGGGGAGGCCGTGGGCGACATCCAGGTCGGCGCCTCGGGCCGGCGCGTGCTCGCCTCGCTGCCCGAGGCGCACGCCGTGGCGATCCTCGCGACCGAGTACCACGCCGAAATCGAGCGCATCCAGTTCGGCGACGACCCGGTGCGCCCGGTGGCCGTCGACGACAGCGGCTCCCGGGCGATCACGACGACGGGCCAGCTCCCGCTGCCCGGCCAGCGCGAGCCGTCGGGGGGTGTCGCCTATCCGTTCGACCCGAGCCGGCTCGGCTCGGAGCAGGATCGCGTGCGCACCTCGATGGTGGGCAACCCGGCCAGCGCGCTGATGAGCCCGGACGGCTCCGTGGGGTTCGTCGCCCTCCGGGCCGAGAACACGCTGGTGCCGCTCACCTGGCTCCCGTCGGGCGCGGTGCGGCAGGAGGCGCGCATCACGACGTGCCGCGAGCCGGAGCAGATCGAGCTCGTCCGGAGCGACCGGCGCGCCGTCGTGCGGTGCAACGAGGGGCGCGCGATCCAGGTCTTCGACCTCTCGAAGCGCGAGCTCCTCCGCGCCGTCACGTTCCCCGGCCGCGCCCTCGACATGGCGGTCGCACCGGACGGGGCGCAGGCGGTGGTGGCGCTGAGCGGCGACGGGGCGGGCTCGGTGGCGCTGATCGATCTGAAGACGTACGCGGCGAAGGTCCACCCGCTCGGCGGCGAGCCGACGCGGATCCGGCTCGCCCCGGACGGCGGCTCGGCGCTCGCGCTCGGCGACCGCGCCAAGGTCGCGTGGGTGCTGCAATGAGCGAGCGCCGCGTCCCGTGCCCGAGCTGCGGCGCCCGGATCGTCGAGGGGGCGCGCAAGTGCCGCGCCTGCAAGGCGTGGCTCGGCGAGCGTCACCGCGGGTCTGCCGCCTCGCTCTCCGGCCGCGAGCCGCGCCTGGCGCGGGCCGCGGTGTCGGTGGCGAGCGGCGTCGCGGCCGTGATCATCGCCACGATCACGAGCCTGAAGTCGCCCGTGGGCGAGGCCCCGCCGCTGACCGCGCTCGAGCCGGACGGCGACGCCTCGGTCAGCGCGCCCGACGACGCGCCGAACCCCGCGGCGTTCGGCCCGGATCCCGAGCCCCCGCCGCCGCCCCCCGAGTCGAAGGGCCGCTGGCGCGCCCGCGATTTCCGGATCGGGGACGTGCACCCGCTCGACGTCGTCTTCAACCCGAGCGGCACGTCGATCTACGTCAGCGCCGACGACGCGTCGCTGCGCGAGTACACGCTGGAGAGCGGCGAGATCATCCACAAGGCGTCGGTGCCGGCGCAGGGCGATCACATCCGGCTCCTGTTCGATCGCTACGTCGCGGTGCTGCGGCACGAGGACGCCGCGCGGATCCCGGTGATGGACACGACGGCGTGGGACCGCGATCCGGTGCTGCTCGACGTCGGCCGGACGCCGGGCGACATCGTGGCGCTCCCGGATGGCCGGACGGTGGTCGCGGCGACGACGGACACGAAGCGGGTGACGAAGTTCGAGCTGCCGACGGGGGTGCGGCTCGCGAACATCACGCTCCCGCACGCGACGGGGCAGCTGTTCCTCGTGCAGGCCGAGGGGCGCCCCTACATCGCGGCGCTCGGCGCGCTGACGCACGCCGGCCGCCCGGCGGGCGCCTGGATCGACCTGTTCGACCCGAGCGAGTCGCCGTTCGGCGCCACGCGGCGGAGCATCGCGGTCGGGCGCGAGCCGCGCGAGGGCGACATCACGCTGGACGGGGGCGCCGTGTTCTTCCCGGATCGGCTGTCCAACACGGCGATCCTGCTGAGCGTCGCCGGGGTGACCGAGACGCGGAAGGCGCCCGTCGGCGTCGGTCCGACGGCGGGCTTCCTGCTCCACGAGGATCGGTACGGCATCACGCTCAACGCCGACGCGCGGACCGCGAGCGTCATCGACCTCTCGACGATGACGGTGAAGAGCACGCTGCCGCTCAGCGGGGTCCCGCGGACGGGGGTGACGTCGCCGGATCGGAAGACGCTCTTCGTGGCGCTCGGCGGGACCCAGTGGCCGCCGTCCGGCAGCGGCGTCGCGGTCATCGCGGGCGATCCGCCGAGGGTCGTCGCGTCGCTGCCCACCGGCAAGGGCGCGTGCGCGGTGGCGGTCTCGAAGGACGGCGCGCGGGCCGTGGTCGCGTCGTACTGGGACCGGTCGATCACGGTGCTCGAGCAGTAGGCCCGGCCGCGTCCGGTGAAGGCGTCCGAGCGCGAGATCCTGCGGATCGACGTGCCGTTCGCGCTCTAGGTTCCCGCTCCCGAGCCGGAGTGCCAGCGAGCTGATGTGGATGTTCGGCGCGTGCTCAGCTCGCCGTCGCCCCTCCCGGGCTCGCGTCGGGGGACCGGTCCCGCCGTGGCATGGGCATCGCTAGATCACGCCAGGAGGGAGGTGCATCATGGACTACGAGCGCTTCGTCGAGGAGGTGCAGCGCCGCGCCGGCTTCGAGGGCCGTGACGAGGCCGAGCGCGCGATCGCGGCGACCGCGCGGACGCTGGGCGAGAGGCTGCTGGAGCGCGAGGCGGCCGCGGTCGCGGGCGGGCTGCCGGGGCCGGTCGCCGCCGCGGTGCGCGGCGCGGCGTATCAGGGCGATTTCGATCGCGATGAGCTCTACGACCGGGTTGCCCGTCGGGAGGGCGCGCCGCGCGGCTTCGGCATGGAGCACGCCCAGGCCGTGTGCCAGGTGATCGCGGAGGCGCTGCCCGAGGCCGAGCGCCTGAGGCTCCAGCGACACCTGCCGGACTGGGCGGACCTGTTCACGCCGCGCGCGGCCGGAGCGCCCCCGCCGCGGCCGGTGCACGCACCGGCGCCGCCGGAGGTCGGTCATGGCTCGACGCTCGCCACGGGGAGGCCCGGCAGCCGTCACCCCCTGAGCGAGGCGCACCCCGCGACGGCGCAGGCGGGGTCGGTCGCCCGATCGGACGAGCCGCACGCAGAGACAAAGCTGTCGAGCAGCCGGGGGCTGACGCAGGAGCGCCTCGGGGACACGCTGGCGGAGGGGCGGCCCGGCCCCGAGCGTCCGGTCAGCGAGACGCAGCGCTGACGACCCCGCCTGGCCGAGAGACAGGCTGGGTGCTGTTGTGTTTCTCAATCCATCCAGATGTTCTTGAGTGCTCGGATGTAAACCGAGCTCGGCTCGTCCGCGTCCGCCCATTCGATCCCATCATCCCTGAGCATCTCAGCGTCGATTAGCTCTTGAATGACAAGATCCATGACGTCTGTGTACGTGAGAGCCTCCTCGAGCGAGCCGTGGGGGAACGGCCACGCTCCCTGATCGGGAACGAATTGCACTTCGTCGCCTTGGTGAGCGGCCAAGTACCAAGCCACGATCGATGCGGATACGGGATTGCCGCAGATTTCTCTGCGAGTGTTTACGGGTAGGTGAGCGAAGCTTACTCGCTCTCTCCGGCTCCAGTTTACCAGCTGATACCCTACACCCATGCGCTGCTCCTCGACATGGCACCTTACCGCAGATCTCTCGACCCGGAGCTGGCGCCGCGCGCCCCGGGGCCACGGTTCCGGCGATGTTTCCCGGGTTGACGCTACCTGCGCTCCGCCCGATAGCTCCCGCATGCGTCCGGGGAACATCCTGGCCCTGCCCGGCGTCGGCCTGCGGCGATGAGCTACCCGTCCCTGCGTGCGTGCGTGGTCGTGTTAGCGCTCACCGCCTGCCGTGGCGGCTCGGATGCGCCGGGCGCCGGGTCGGCGCCGGACGCGGGGGCTGCCGCGCCGTCGCCGTCCGTTGGACCCACCGCGAGCGCGGCGAGCGCGCTGCCCCTGGACGCAGGGGTGGCGGATGACGCAGGGGTGGCGGATGCGGCGGTACCCGACGGCGCACCGCCGGACGCCGCAGCCCCTGACGCCGCAGCGCCGGACGCAGCAGCACCGGACGCAGCAGCGGCAGCCGCAGCCCCCGGCGCGGGCTGCAAGCTCCGGCGGGGGCCCCTCTCGCTCTCGCTCCGCGGGCCGGCGCTGCTCTGGACCCCGGACGAGGCGGCCCGCGCGGACTTCCGCGTCATCTTCAACCGCGACGGCGTGGCGCAACACGTCGCGCCGGCCCTCGGCCCGCTCGCCGTGCCGGCGTCCAGCGGGCTCGCCGCCCCGGGCTCGCCGCCCCGCGACGCCGCGCCCGACGCCGGCGCCGCCGGCGGAGAGCCGGCGCGCGCCTCCTGGCCGGCGTGCGAGGTGGCCTCGCGGTTCGTGTTCTGCATGGATCACGGCGGCACCATCCGGAGGACACCGCTCTGGGGAGGCGAGGGGCCGCCGATCGGCGCCGGCCGCCGCGGCACCGGGATCTCCGCCGTCCCGCTGCCCGGAGGGCACACGCTCCTCGCCTTTCTCTCCGACCGGAAGACGAGCGAGGGCGCCGTGACCCAGGCCTTCGCGGTGCTCGACGACAAGCCCGCCGTGCCGCTCTCCGAGGAGGGCAGCGGCGCCACCTTCGTCGCGCTGTCGCCGTGGAAGGGCGGCGCGCTCGCGATGTACATCGACGCGCGCTCGGCGCTGACCCCGGTGCACGCCCGCACGGTGGGCGTCACGCCGGAGGGCAAGCTCGAGCTCGGGCCCGACGCGGTGCTCTTCGTCGGCGACGCGGGCGAGTCGCGGTTGAACGGCGCGCTCGCGATCGGCGTCGACGGGCCGGCCTTCGTGCTCCTCCCGGCGTCCAAGGACATGTCGGCGTTCGGCATGGCGGCGATCCGCATCGACCAGGCGCCGCGCGACGACATGCCGGCGGTCTGGTCGCTCTACCCCAACGGGCTGAGCCCCGCGCCGATCGCGGCCACGCAGGGCGTCTCGCCGATCCACGTGGCCCGGGTCCGGCCCGTCGCGCGCGAGCCCGGGTCGCCGCACGCGCTCGAGCTCGGTCAGCTCGACGCCGAAGGGCGGTTTCAGCCGCGCTGCCTCGCGGTGGAGGGCAAATCGTTCAAGCACGTCGCGATCGAGGCGGATCGCGACGGCTCGCTGTGGATCGCGTACACGACGGCCTCCGGCACATTCATCGAGCAGCGCGCCCTCGGGCCCTGAAGCCCTCTGCTGCGTTTGACGCGCCGACGCGCTGTTGCGCGGTTGGCCCTCCTGGCGTAATCCAGTCGCGTCGATTCGCGGATATCCACCCCTATCATAAATCTTAAGGAGCCGAGATGAAGCTGGATTACGTGCCCACGGGCATTTTATGGCCACTCCTGTCGCTGATCGCGCTCGGCGTAGCGGGCTGCGGCGACGACGGCAATGGCGACGCCGGCGGTACGGAGAGCACCTCGACCGCCACCGGCGGGGAGGGCGGCGCGGGCGCGGCCGGCGCAGGGGGCGCGAGCGGCGCGACGACGGGCACCGGCGCTGGCCCGGGCAGCTCCACGACGACAGGCACCACCTCGACGAGCAGCGGCGATCCTAGCAACACGACCGCCGCCACCACCACCACCACGGGCGCGGGCGGCGCGTCGGTGAGCTGCGATTATCCCGCGGACCACGCGAACGGCTCGATCACCTTCTACACGCTCGACATGGGCTCGGCCGAGGTGAACTGCAGCTACCAGATCACGGGGCGGAACCCGGACGTCGTCGCGCACGTGCCGTTCGGCGGAGGCCAGTACTTCGCCGCCATGAACACCGAGGATTACAACAGCGCGGGGATGTGCGGCGCGTGCGTGGAGGTCTCCCGCGACGACGGCCGCCGCAAGGTGCAGGCCATGGTCGTGGACCAGTGTCCGATCGCCACGAACCCGAAGTGCGTGAGGGGCCACATCGATCTCAGCAAGAACGCCTTTCTCCAGATCGGCGAAGAGCGCGAGGGGTATCTCGGGACCACCAACGGCGGCGCGGCGGGGAAGATCTCCTGGCGGTACATCCCGTGCCCGACGACGAGCCCCGTCACCTTCCGCCTCAAGGACGCGACCAACAAGTACTGGAACGAGATCCTCGTCGAGGGGCACGCGCACCCGATCGAGAAGGTCGAGGTGGAGATCAACGGCACGTGGCAGACGGCCACGCGGCAGTCGTACAACTATTTCGTCGTCGGCGACGGGAACATGGGGAATGCGCCGTACCATGTCCGCGCCACCGACATCAACGGCTCCACCGTGGAAGCGATGCTCGAGCTCAAGGCCGGGGGACAGCCCGCGAGCGCTCAGTTCCCCGCCTGCAACTGATCCCCGCCTGCAACTGACCGAGCGAGCCTCCGGGCCGCCGCCCGAGGGCGGCCGCCCGGAGGCCCAGCGGTGGACGCGCCCCTCGTGCAGCGCGGCGTAGATCGCGTCGCGCAGCGCGTTCGCCTCCTCGTGCGTGAGCGTCCGCTCCTGGTAGGATGGCCGGCGCCCGCGGCTAGGACGCGGCGCCGCGCTTTCCAGGAGAACGCAGTGCAAGAGCCTCGCCCCGCCCCGTCGCTGCTCACCGTCGACGACTTCGAGCGCGCAGCGCGCGCCCGCCTGTCCAAGATGGCCTATGACTACTACCGATCCGGCGCCGACGAGGGCAGGACGCTCCGGGAGAACCGCAACGCGTTCCGCCGTCTCCAGATTCACTATCGCGTCCTCGTCGACGTCGCCGAGCGGGACATGAGCGTGACCCTGCTCGGCACGACGGTGCCGTTCCCCATCCTTGTCGCGCCCACCGCCTATCAGCGCCTCGCGCACCCCGACGGCGAGATCGCCTCTTCGCGGGCGGCCTCCGAGCTCGGCACCATCTTCACGCTCTCCACCCTCTCGACGACGAGCCTCGAGGCGGTCGCGGAGGCCTCTCCCGGGCCGAAGTGGTTCCAGCTCTACGTCCACAAGGACCGAGGCCTCACGCGCGCGCTCGTCGAGCGGGCCGAGTCGGCGGGCTACCGGGCGCTGATGCTCACCGTCGACACGCCGCTCCTCGGCCGCCGGATCGCGGACGTGCGCAACGGCTTCGCGCTCCCCGAGGGGCTCGTGATGGCGAACCTCCTCGACGTCGCCGCGGCGGCCCCCGCCTCGGAGCGGGGATCGCTGCTCGCGGCCTACGTCGCCTCGCGACACGACGCCTCGCTCACGTGGCGCGACGTCGAGTGGCTCGGCTCGATCACGAGGCTCCCCATCCTGCTCAAGGGCATCATCCGGCCCGACGACGCGGTCCGCGCCCTCGGGGCCGGCGCGGCCGGCGTCGTCGTCTCCAACCACGGCGCGCGGCAGCTCGACGGCGCCCCCGCCACGATCGAGGTGCTCCCCGCCATCGCCGATGCGGTCGCCGGGCGGTGCCTGGTGCTGATGGACGGCGGTGTCCGGTGGGGTACGGACGTGCTCAAGGCGATCGCGCTCGGCGCCCGCGCGGTGCTGGTCGGGCGGCCAGTCCTGTGGGGACTCGCGGCGCTCGGCGGCGAGGGGGTCGCGCGCGTGCTCGGGGGCTTGCGCGATGAGCTGTCGATGGCCATGGCGCTCGCCGGCTGTCCCACCCTGGCTTCCGTCGATCGCGACCTGATCCGCCGGGCTCAGGCACGATGAGGGATGCCGAGTCGCACGAGCGCGGAGTTTTCCAAGATCAGCGCTGTCCAGCGCTGGACCACGCGCTCGTCAGATTGCTGCGCTCCCCGGCATCAAGGCGTCTTCGACGAAAGAAAAGGTGGCGGCCACTCGACCTCACCCGTACACTCGGCGGCCGTGAGCAGTGCAGTACCTGCGAGGGAGCGGTGGCGGGGGCTCTTCCGGCGAGGCGCTGGCGCCTCGGGCGGGGGGCCGGATTCCGGGGGAGCGGACGCGACCATGGGGATTCGCCTCCGCCGCTTCGCGGGGCCGGCGGCTTACCTCGAGCAGGTGTCGTCGCTTCGCATTGCCCACCTGACGGACCAGCATGTCGGCCGGGTGACGTCGGTGCGGGTGCAGCGCGCGGCCGTGGCGCTGACGAACCTGCAGCGGCCCGATCTCGTCGTGCTCACGGGCGACTTCGTGTGTCACAGCCAGCTCTACCTCGATCAGCTGGAAGAGGTGGTGCGCGGCTTCGAGGCGCCGGTGATCGCCGTGCTGGGGAATCACGATCACTGGTCGGGCGCGGACGCGGTGAAGCGCGCGCTCGAGCGGGGCGGCGCCGCGGTGCTCTGCAACGCGAGCACCGTGATCACGCTGGGCCACGAGCGGCTCCAGGTGGTGGGGCTCGACGACGCCTATACCGGCCACGCGTCGCGCGAGAAGGCGGTGAAGGGGATGCGGCGCGATCTGCCGACCCTGGGGCTCTCGCATATCGCCGAGGAGGCGGACGGCCTCTGGCGCCACGGCATCCCGCTGGTGCTCTCGGGTCACACGCACGCGGGCCAGGTGACGGTCGCGCGCCTGAACGAGCTCTCGATCGGCAAGATCGCGGGGCACCGGTACATCCACGGGCTCTACGGGACGCGTAAGCGGGGCGAGCCCGGCCAGGGGGCGGTCTACGTGGGGGCGGGGATCGGCGCGGCGGTGATGCCGCTGCGGCTCGGCGAGCGCGGCCAGCGCGAGGTCGCGATCTTCGAGCTGGGCAGCGAGCCGGGGTCGTTCGACGAGCACCACGCCGAGCAGCTGCCGCTCCGCGGGCGCAAGCCGTCGCCGGAGCTCCTGGCGAGCCGGGCGGCGCGGGTGGCGAGGAACCGGGAACGGCGGGCGCGAGCGCACCGGTACGGCGAGGGGAGCGCGGGGGGAGAGCCGTAGGTCGCCACCGGCTTGCGGCGGCTCGCGCGGCGTCAGCCCGGGTAGAGCGCGCGGCCCAGCGCGGCCTCGAAGGCGGCGCGATCGTGGTAGATCTCGATGCCGCCGGCGGCGAGCTTCGCGAGCCAGACGCCCAGCGCCACGATCTTGGCTCCGACGAGCACGTGCTGGAGCACCGAGCCGTGCTCGCGCGCGGCGCGGAGGTACTCGACCATGCGGACACGCACGATCGAGTCGTAGCCGGTCATCCGCGTGCAATCGACGAACTCGTCGATGTGCCCGTGGAGCGCCATGGCGTGCAACGTGGGCTTGACGAGGCCGGGGACGAGCGATGCGTCGATGTGCCCCGCAAGACGGTAGTAGATGAGATGGCGCCCCGGATACGAGATCTCGATGCTGCCCCGATCGGACTCGTGGCGGACATCGACGGGAAGCGGCGATACGAGCATGTCGTTCTCCTGCGCTTCACGCCCCCAGAGAGCCAGGAAATGGACGTCGAGCGCTGTACCCAATCTACGCCACGCACGCCGCGCGCGCGAGCGCCAGGGAACACATGCCCCCGCCGAACGCGGCGACGACGCGCCGATCGGACAGGCAGATAGGAAACTGGGCTGGAAAAATTCAGATTGCCTGGAGCGCGGCCCCTGGCGGCGCCGGGGCGTTCCGCTCGGCCGCGCCGTCGCGGAGCGGCGTCAGGGAGCCCGCGGCGCCGACGGGGCGGGCAGGGGCGGGGCCGCCGGGGGCGATCACTCGACAGGCGGGGGGTCGCACGCGCCGCGCACGTCGACGGAGATGCCGCTCGCGGCGGCGACGCACGCGTTGGAGTACGTCTGGCCGTCGCAGCCGCACACGGGCGCGAGCTCCTTCGTGCAGACCTCGGGCTTCTCCGCGCAGGTGCCGGCCGCGTCGGCGCGCCCGCAGATCGCGTCGGGCGCGTACTTGCAGTAGAGCCCCTCCCCGCAGACGCGCAGGGCGCCGAGGGTGAAGCCGCCGCAGCTCTCGCCGAGCCCCACCACCGTGGGGCCGCACTCCCCGAGGCTCCTCACCGAGACGCCGGCCGTCGCCGCGACACAGTCGTTGCCGTACGTCAGGCCGTCGCAGCCGCAGACCGGATCGTAATCCTGCCTGCACACCTCGGGCACGAACTCGCACGTGCCGCTGCGGTCGTAAGCGCCGCAGTTCGCCTCGGGGGCGAAGTCGCAATACAGGCCCTCCGCGCAGCCGATGCCCGCGATGCCGGCGCACATCTCGCCGGGCTGCGCGAGGGGCGAGCAGGCGTCGGCGCCGCAGGAGAGCCGGAGCTCCACCTCGACGGGCGTCCGCGGCGAGAGGACCTGCACGACGTACGACCCGGTGCCCCGGCTCTCCCACGTCGCGACGCCCTGCCCCCGGCCGCCCCCGAGCCGCCGGACGTGCCTCAGCCTACCTTCGCTCGTGACCTCGTGGAGCCTGAAGTCGACCGCGGCGCTCCTGCCCCCGGCGATCGGCTGCAGCTCGAGCGTGAGCGTCCTGCCCGGATGGCTCGTGAAGTGCGCGTAGACCGACCGCTCCCGGTCGACCATGAAACGGTTCTCGTGATCGAAATACACGGGGACGACCGCCACGTCGCTCAGCCTGAGCGCGCCCTCGACTGTCCCGGTCTCCTCTAGATCCGCGCCCTCGGCACCGTCGGATGATGCCATGCAGCCAGCGAGCGTTACAGCGAGAACAGCTCCCAGAACATCTGCCATCTTCATGATCGTGCAAACTCCTCGTGAAGAGACACGCCCAGCGCTCCGGGCGTCTCCTCGGAAATGCGAAGCGCGCGCGAGCGGCAGCGCCAGCGCAGCCGCCGGGCGAGCCGACTCGGCCGGCCCTCTCAGGCGGGCGGTTGCCAGGACCCCATCGAGGACCCGTCAATCGCCCCTGAGAGCGCGCGCCGAGCGATCTCGCGCGACGGCCGCCACGCGCGACGCGCCTCGCCGCGATGTCGCCCTATCCTCCATGCCGTCGAGTCCTCGCCCGACCTGGGGCGGTAGTGCGTCTGTATGTCCGCACGCCAGCGCCTTGACGATCGCTCTCCTTCACTCATCCACGTCGTCAGCTCTCATCGACTCAGCGTCTGCTCGCCTCCCGCATGGGCCGTTTGCAATCAGCGTTCCCCGCGAGAAGAGATGAGTCCGCTCGCCGCCGATTTCTGCGGCGTCACGGCACCGCGGAGCGCGGCGGTCGTCGGGTCCGGCCAGGGCCGGGCGGGGCGGACGGCGAGAAGACCGCGCGCACCCCCTGTTCCCACCTCACACGCGGGGATGAGGCGTTCCGCCACATAGGGGGTGCTCATCGTACGACCGCATCCCGCGCTGCGGGGCAGTTTGCTACGCGGAAGACCTGGAGGGGGCGCCGGCAACGCGGGCCCGGTCTCAGCGCGTGTGATGATGACATAACGGCTCCGGCGATCCGCGGGCGCCCGGGGTGTGGAGCGCAGTGGTGCGCGGCCAGCGAGGGGAGGAAACCAAGGGAAAGTGAGGGGGAGGAAAGGGGAGGAGAGGGACGCGGGGAAGCGAGGGAGGCCAGGTGCGCTCGGCGCGCGGGTCGCCGGCGGCGGCGCGCCGCGCGCGTTTCGTGGCGGCGCGGTGGTGACGCCCCTTGCTTTCGCCGCGCGAGAACGGCTAAGTCTCGGTCTGCTCGAATGGTCCGTGCCAACGACAAGACAGCTAGCAACCGCACCCCTCGGGAGCTGAACCGCTCCCTCGTCCTCGATCTCGTGCAGGAGCACGGCCCGATTTCCCGCACGAACCTCGCGCGGTTGAGCGGCCTGACCAAGCCGACGGTCTCGGCCATCATCGAGGAGCTGCTCGAGAACGGCAGCGTCCGCGATGTCGGGACCGAGTCGCGCGGCGGGCGCCCGGCGCGGCTCCTCGAGTTCAACGATGACAGCGCGGCGTACCTGGGCATCGAGATCGGCGTCGAGCAGACGGCCGTTGCCGTGGCCGACGCGCGCGGGCGGATGCGGGCGCGCCTGGAGCAGCCGGCCGTCCTGCGCGATCCGCACCGGACGGTCCGCGACGTGGCCGAGCTGTTGCCCAAGGTGCTGCAGCTGAGCGGGGTGCCGCGGAAGCGGCTGCGCGGCGCCTGCGCCATCGTGCCTGGGCTCATCGAGCGGCCGAGCGGGGTGTGCGTGCTCGCGCCCAACCTGGGCTGGGAGCGGTTCCCGCTGCGCGCGGAGCTCAGCCGCGCGCTGCGCATGCAGGTGCCCGTGTACAACCTGCCTCAGGCGGCGGCGGTGGCGGAGGGGGAGCTCGGCGCCGCGCGAGGACAGGTGTCGTACGTGTGGATCTACGTCGGGCTCGGCGTGGGCGCGGGCCTCGTCGTCGATGGGCGCCTGTTCTTCGGGATGCAGGGGTACAGCGGTGAGATAGGCCACTGCCGCGTCGCTGACGACGGCCCGCCTTGCGGCTGCGGTCGCCGGGGTTGTCTGGAGACGTTCACCTCGGTGATGGCGCTCCGGCGCGCCGCCGAGGCCGCGTCGGCGCGCTCTCCGCAGCTGGCCGCGCTCCCCCGGCCGCACGCGGTCGGCGCCGTCGCGGGCGCGGCGCTCGCCGGCGACGAGAGCGCCCGCGCGATCTTCCACGAGGCGGGCGTGCAGCTCGCGCGCGGCATCGGGGTCTTGCTGAACCTGCTCAACCCCCAGCTCGTCGTGCTGGGCGGCGAGCTGCTCGCCGCGCCCGACATCCTGCTCGAAGGCGTGCGCGAGGAGCTGCCGCGCCAAGCCGTCCGCGCGGGGGCGGTGCCGGTGGTCGCCTCTCCGCTCGGCAGCGAGGCCGGCCTGCTCGGCGCCGTCCTGCTCGCGCGCGAGGGCGCGGTGCGCTCGCTCCGCCTCGTGCCCGACGGCGTGCTCCAGGACAGCGCGCCGTAGCGCGGGGTTCCACGCGGGGAAGAGGATCGGAACCGCAGAGGCGCAGAGGGCACAGAGGCAGAGAAGAGGAGAGATGAGATCTTCTTCTCTCATTCACTGACTCTCTCTCTAATCCTCTGTGCTCTCCGTGCCTCTCTGTGGTTCCAATCCTCTTCATTCGTCTCTCCCCATGCGTGGCATCGCTACGCGGGAGAGGCGCGCTCCCCGCGGGCCGGGCTGCCCGCGGGGGACGCCGAGCCGGAGCGCCGCTCGGCGAAGAGCGGCGCGAAGGCGTGTCGATCGTGCCACGTGAGCGCGCCGAGCAGGCCGAGCAGGATGACGGCGTTGATGCCGGCGCGGGGATCGAGCAGCAGGTGGAACAGCGCGATGTTCACCACGACCGGCCAGAGCAGCGCGAGCGCGAGGGGGCGGCGGCGGTCGAGCAGGAGCAGGACCGCGGCGGTGATCTCCACGGCCTTCACGGCATAGACGTAGCCGCTGTCGACCAGCAGCTGCACGAACGGGTGGAGCGGCTCGGGCACCGGCACGACGCGGACGAATCCGTTGATGCCGCCGAGCAGGACGATGAGACCGAGGGCGACGCGGGCGGCGCCGACAGCGCGAGGGGGCATGGGTCCTCCTTGGGGTTTCAGAGGACCACGATGGGCCCGGCCGAGGCCGGCGCTTGTACGAAGTGGCTGCGCGCCACGGAGCCCGGCGTGCGGCCCAGCGTGGCGGCGACGGCGCGCGCCAGGTGCGCCTGGTCGTGGAAGCCGCCGGCGAGCGCCGCCCGCGCCGGCGCGGCGCCGTCGACGAGCGCCCGGACGGCGGACATGACGCGCAGGAAGGTCACGTAGTCGCGCAGCGGGTGGCCGAAGGCGTCGTGAAACAGGTGCGAGAGCCGCGAGCGCGAGAGGCCCTCGGCCGCG
The DNA here is from genome assembly GCF_051521425.1 of Sorangium sp. So ce834. Taxonomy (NCBI): domain Bacteria; kingdom Pseudomonadati; phylum Myxococcota; order Polyangiales; family Polyangiaceae; genus Sorangium; species Sorangium sp. So ce834. The sequence continues at coordinate 11,703,836 of NZ_CP150351.1, read as the reverse complement.
GCGAGCGGGCCCAGCGCGGGGCGGGCCGGCGCCTGCCCCGCGAGGCGATGCATGGCGCGCAGCACGCGGCGGTCGCACGGCGGGCCGCCCGGCGCGAACGCGCGGGCGCACGCCCGCATGAGCTCGCGTGCCGCCGCGTGGTCGAGCCGGCCGCGGAGCACGTCGCGCGCCGCCGCGCGCACCCGATCGGCCTGCGCCCCCTCGAGGACCAGCGCCCGCCCGCGGCCGACCGCCTGCGCGCCGGCGCCGAGCCCGTCGGGCGGCAGGAACACCGTGACCGTCGCGCCCGGCGCGCCGACGGAATGGGCGACCCCGGCGCCGGTGAGCACGGGCGCGCGCGCCCCGAACGGCAGCCCGCCCTCGACGGCGACCTCGAGCGGGCCGTCGAGCGGCACCATCAGCTTGACGAGGTGGAGCGCGTGGCGGCGCGTCGCCCCGGCGCCCTCGACGACGTGCACACCGCCGTGGCCGACAAGCGCCGTGTGCTCGCGAGCCGTCACGCGCAGCAGCGAACCACTCCGGCGCGGGCGGCGCAAGCGCGGAGCCGAGGAGCGCCGCCGCGAGCAGCCGAATCCGAAATGGAACGAGACGCGCGCACGTAATCGCGTCGGCCCTCGATGCCGGGCTGATCCAACGTGTCGAAAACTGTCGTCAGGACTGGCAGACCTGTGCCAGGTCCGAGTAGGATCGTCGCGAGTTGGAAGCGACATCACGGCGGATTGGGGCCGCCGGGGTGTCGGCGCCATGGCCTCGTGCCGGAGGACTGGACGCATGATCAGATGTCTTAAGCATTCCGTTTTCATCTCCATATTTCTCATCTTCCTGGCGGTTTCTTCCTGCGAGCGGATGAGCCAGATGGGAGGGCGGTGCGAGTCGACGGCCGATTGTGAGTCGGACACCCAGTACGCGCCCGGCACGGAGTGCACGGACAACGAGTGCACGTGCGTCCAGGAGGGGCACACGCTGTGCTGCGCGCCCGAGGACACGGCGCCTGACTGCTTTCTCGCCTGCAGGCCGTGCAGCGAGTGCCAGGAGGGCTGGTTCAGCTGCGCGCCGGGGACGGCCGGGACGGCGTGCGACAACGACGCGAAGTGCGCCGGACCGCCGGACCCGCGCTGCGGCACCGGGCGGTGCGTGGACCGGGTGTGCCAGCTGGAGATCTACCCGGGCCCGCTGCCCTCCCAGGTGCGCGGCGACTGCGCGCAGCTGGAGTGCACGCACGAGGGAAAGGTCGTCTCCAAGCCGGATCCGGCCGACTTCTACAACGACGGCAACCTGTGCACCTCCGATGTCTGCTCGGTGGAGAACAGGCCTGTCAACGTGCCTTTCGACAACGGGATCAGCCTCATGGATCTCTACTCGGTCGACCAGATCTGCTACGAGGCGCAGCCGTTCGACTGCATCGTCGAGGACGACCAGTGCGGGACCCGGCGCATCTGCGTCCCGACCGTGGGCGCGCAGCGAGGCGGGGGCTTCTGCGCGCCGAGCCACTGCATCAACCTGCGGCGCGACCCGGACGAGGCCGACGTGGACTGCGGCGGTATCTGCAGGCGGCCGTGCGAGAACGGGTCGCGCTGCTCCGTCCCGCAGGACTGCATCTCCGGGGTGTGCCTCGGGGACCCGAAGACCTGCCAGAGCCCGTCGATCTCGGACGGCGTGCGGAACGGCTCCGAGACCGGCGTCGACTGCGGCGGTCCGTGGGCGCCCTGTCCGCCGGGCGGCGGTTGCGCGACGGGCGCGGACTGCGAGACCGGCGTCTGCTGGGCGGGCGTGTGCGAGGAGCCGACGTGCATCGACGGCGTGCGGAACGGCGGCGAGCTCGGCGTGGACTGCGGCGGGCAGGCGTGCCCGGAGTGCCCGCGGTGACGCGGCGCGATCGCTCGATGCTGCGCGGCCGCTCGACGCTGCGCGGCCGCTCGACGCTGAGCGGGCGCTTGACGCTGCGCGGGCGCTTGACGCTGCGCGGCTTCGTTGACGCTGCTGCCTGGTGGGGGCATAGGGAGGAGGTGCGCAGACTCGCTATCGAAGGAATGTCTTGCGGCCACTGCGTTCGGGCGGTCGCGAAGGCGCTCGCGAAGGTCCCCGGCGTCACGCGGGTGTGCGAGGTGAGCCTCGAGCGCGGGGAGGCGATCGTCGAGGGGAGCGCGACGGCCGAAGCGCTCGTGGCGGCCGTGCGCGAGGAGGGCTACGAGGCGCGCGAGGCTGGCTGACGTCGCGGTGCGGCGCTCGGCCGCGTTTGGTATGGTGCGGCCACCATGACGCGATCACCGAGCGAAGAGGCACCGAGCGAAAAGGGCTTTCCGGAAGGGTTCCTGTGGGGCGCCGCGGCGGCGTCGTACCAGATCGAGGGCGCCGCGTACGAGGACGGCAAGGGGCCGTCCGTGTGGGACATGTTCTGCAAGAAGCCGGACGCGATCTGGAACGGCCAGACCGGCGATGTCGCGTGCGACCACTACCACCGGTACCGGGAGGACGTCGCCCTCATGCGCGACATCGGCCTCCGCGCTTACCGACTCAGCATCTCGTGGCCGCGCGTCTTGCCGGAGGGCACGGGCGCCGTCAACGAGCGCGGCCTCGCGTTCTACGATCGGCTGGTGGACGCGCTGCTCGAGGCGGGGGTCGCGCCCCACGTCACGCTGTTCCACTGGGACTTCCCGCTCGCGCTCTACCACAAGGGCGGCTGGCTGAACCGCGACAGCGCCGACTGGTTCGCCGAGTACACGAGCGTCGTGGTCGAGAAGCTCGGCGATCGGGTGAAGGACTGGATGACGCTCAACGAACCGCAGGTGTTCGCCGGCGCCGGCCACTACGAGGGTCGCCACGCGCCCGGCGACCGGCTGCGCTTCGCCGAGGTCCTGCGCGTGTGCCACCACGTCCTGCTCGCGCACGGCAAGTCGGTGCAGGCCATCCGCGCGGCGAGCCCGGGGAAGTGCAACGTCTATTATGCGCCGGTCGCGCAGGTCAAATACCCCGCCAGCGCGTCACCCGAGGATCTGGAGGCCGCGCGCGCGGCGACGTGGGCGGTCAGCGCCCGCACCACGTGGACCAACACGTGGTGGATGGATCCCGTGTTCTTCGGCAGGTACCCCGAGGACGGGCTCCGCCTGTTCGCCAACGAGCTGCCCGAGATCCGGAGCGGCGACATGGAGATCATCGCGCAGCCGGTCGAGTTCTGCGGCGTGAACGTCTACTGGGGAGTGCCGGTGCGCGCCGGGGCGAACGGCGGCGCCGAGGTCGTGCCGCACCCGGTGGGACACCCGATCACGGCCTTCGAGTGGTCCGTCACCCCCGAGTGCCTCTACTGGGGGCCGAGGTTCTTCTATGAGCGCTACAAGCGCCCCATCGTGATCACCGAAAATGGCCTGTCCACCCGGGACTGGATCTCGCTCGACGGGAAGGTGCACGACCCCCAGCGCATCGACTTCATGGCGCGCCACCTGATCGAGCTCCGCCGGGCGATCGCCGAGGGCGCCGCGGTGAACGGCTACTTTCACTGGTCGATCCTGGACAACTTCGAGTGGGCCCACGGCTACAAGCACCGCTTCGGCCTCGTCTTCGTCGACTACCCGACGGGCAAGCGCGTGCTGAAGGACTCGGCGCACTGGTATCGCGAGGTCATCGCCTCGAACGGCGCGACCCTCGGGGGGTGAGCGGGCCGCTCCCCGGCGCCTCCCCGGGAGGCGCCGGTCCCGGTGACGTTCCTCCGGAGAGGGCTCCGCAGGAAGGCGGTAAAGCAGGAAGATCGTTCATCATTTCTTCCTGGTTACCGCCTCCCCGTCCTTGCCTGGCCGCCGCCGGCCGCGCGGCGCGAGGGGAGCCCGCGGCGGCGGAGGCGCGGGCTCAGGAGGCGATCGGCTCGTCGCCGTCCTCTTCTTCGTCGTCGAGCGCCTCGTCGTCTCCGGTCGCCAGGTCGTACCCGTGCGGATCGAAGTCGTCGAACATGGCCTGCAGGCGCTCGGTCAGCGAGTCCCACGTGTCCGGCGGCTCGCCCGCCTGGCGATCGCGCTCCGCGAGGGCGAGCGCGGCGGCGACCGTCGCGGTCAGCGGGCGCGCGTCCTGGAGCACCGCGACCTTCGAGGTGTCGCCGCTGCACGCGTAAGCCAGCAGGTAGGCCCTGTAGATTTCCTCATTCGTCTTGTCGCTCATTCCTCTTCCTTGTTCTCTTCGTCCGCGCGCCGTTCGCCGCCGTGCTCGGGCCTGCTCGTCGCTCGGGACCGCGGACGCGAGCGTAGCCCATCTCGGCGGCCGTCGGGGGTGGCCCGTGTCCCGCCGGGAGCCCGGGCCCTGCGGGAGCAGCGGGACGGGCGCGGGCGCAGCGGCGCGGCGCCCGCGCAGCGGATCAGTAGCGCAGCCGGTCGCGCAGCGAGCGCACCGCGCGCTCGAGCCCCGCGTGGTGGTGGAAGCAGCACTGCCCGATGCGCGGCTGGCACTGCGACGAGCGGAGCATCTCCAGGAACACGAGCGCGCGCGCGTCCCCCTCGAGCGCCGCGCGCTCGAAGAGCGCCGGCTTGCGCCGGCAGGGGGCCTCGCGCAGCTCCACGGCGATGCGCAGCGGGACGCTCGCGCGCTCCAGCACCTCGGGGCGGCGGAGCAGCGCGGCCGCGCGCTTTCCGCCCTGCGTGCCGCCGTAGCCGCTCACGATCTCGTAGGCGATGTCGAGGCCTTCCTGGCCGAGGCGGCTCTCCAGCGCCTCGAAGATCGGGTCCGCGCGGCCGTCGGGCCGGTACGAGCTCTTCACCGCGACGGCGGCCGCGGCCGTCATCACGTCGCGCTGCTCGAAGGCGGCGCGATCCTTCTCGAGCAGCACGAAGAGCGCGCTCTCCGCGTCCTCCCATCGCTTCGCCCGGACCGCCCCCACGAGGCGCTCCCGCTCGGCCGGGAGCTCCGCGCCGTCGAGCGGAGCCGGACCGGGGAGCGCCGCGCCCTCGGCCGACGCCGACCCGGAGCCGGCCGGCACGGGGGCCGAGGCGCTCGCGGCCGGCGCCGCGGACGGGGCTGGCGGGGGCGCGCCGAGGGGCTCAGGCACCCGGGTGGCGGGCGCCGCGGCGGCCGGCGCGTGCATGGCGGCGGTCGCCTCCTGGAGCTCCGGGCCGGCGATCGCGGGCGCGGGCACGCCCACGACCGCCGGCGCGCCCGCGGGCAGGCGGCGGAGGAGCACCGCGCCGCCCGCCGCGCCGGCCGCGGCGATCGCGGCCACCGCGACGAGCCAGCCCCGGGCGCGCCTCCGCGGCCCCGGCCGGCGCTCCGCCGCCACGCGCGCCTCGTCCCCGGGCGCCGCGCCGCCCGCGGCCGCGAGCGGCGCGCCGGACGCCGCCACCGCGGCGCTGCCGGCCGCGCCGTCGAGGGCCGCGGCCCCGCCGGCGGCCGCTGCCCCGCCGGCGGCCGCTGCCCCGCCGCGCGCCGCGCCTTCGAGCGCGGCGGCTCGGTCCTGCCGCGCCGGCGGCGCGGGCGGCGTGGCGGCCTGGAGCGCGCGCAGCGGGTCGCCGAGGGACCACGACCCGCTCGAGAGCGGCTCCTTCCACGGGAGGAGGCCGAGGGCCTCGGACCGCGGCACGGCGGCGTCGAGCGCGGCGAGCAGCGCGCGCGCGCTCGCGGGGCGCGCCGCCGGGTCCTTGCGCAAGACGCGCATCACGAGCGCCTCCAGCTCGCGCGGCACCTCCACGCCCGGAGCGCGCAGCCGGAGCGGCGGCGGCGCCGTCTCGCACTGATCGCGGAAGAGCTCGACGGGCACGATCGAGTCGAACGGGTGCTTGCCCGCGAGCATCTCGTAGAGGATGAGCCCGAGGGCGTACAGGTCGGAGCGCTCGTCGACGTGCTCCATGCCCTGCGCCGCCTCCGGCGCCATGTACGCGAGCGTGCCGAAGACCATGCCGCTCAGCGTGATGCGCATGGGCTCGGGCCGCTCCTCGCCGCTGTGCGCGGTCGTCGTGGCGAGGCGCTCCAGCGGGACCTTCGCGAACCCGAAGTCGATGAGCTTCACGGCGTCGGTGCCGTGCTCGACCATGACGTTGCGCGGCTTCAGATCGCGGTGGATGACCCCGCGCTCGTGCGCCGCGGCGAGCGCCGCCGCGATCTGCCGCGCGAGCTCGGCGGCGCGCGCGGCGGGCACCGGGCCCTTCTTGATGATGCGATCGAGCGTCGTGCCGCGGACGTGCTCCAGCACGAGGAACCGGGAGCCGTCGGGGAGCGTCCCGAAGTCGGTCGCCGACGCGATGTTCGGGTGCTGGATGTGCGCGCCCGCGATCGCCTCGCGCTCGAAGCGCGCGGTGAGCTCCGGCGAGCCCTGCGCCGAGGGCAGGAGGAGCTTCACCGCCAGCCACTTGCGCAGGAGCAGGTGCTCGGCCTTGTAGACCGCGCCCATCCCGCCGGTCGCGACGAGCTCCACGATCCGGTACCGGTCCGAGATGACCGTCCCGACCATCTGGGCGGCCGCGCTCTCCGCGGGCGCGTCGCTCGCGGCGGGCTTCGGATCGCCGGGGGCAGGGGGCAAGGAGGCGCTCACGGGAGGCGTGAACTGTCCGGCCTAGCCCGATTTTTGTCAAAGGGGGATCGCCGCCGCGCGCCGCGCCGGCGCGCGCGCAGGAAGGCCCGTTTTCCTCGGTGGATGCGCAGGTCGCCGCGCACTCGCGCCGCCGCGCAGCCGCCGCGCGAGCGCGCGGTCGAGACGGCCGCGCCGGGGCTCGCGCCGCGGGCGGCGGCGCGCGGTTCGGCCATGGAGCGCCGGCTTGCCTATTGAATTGGCCGCGGGGCCGGGCCAAGGATGCGCCATGGCCGATCCCGTCCACGCCCTTTCCCGCGCTTTCCAGGAGGCGATCACCGCCGCGTTCGGCGCCGAGCACGCCGGAGCCGATCCCTCCCTGCGCCGCTCCAGCCACGCCGATTACCAGGCGAACGCCGCGATGGCGCTCGGCAAGCGCCTCGGCCGGCCGCCGCGCGAGGTCGCGGCGGCGATCGTGGGGGCGCTGCAGCTCGGCGGGATCTGTCGAAAGGTGGAGATCGCCGGCCCCGGGTTCGTGAACCTGACGCTCGAGGACGCTTACCTGACGCGCGAGCTCGCCGACACGGCGAGCAGCGGGCGGCTCGGGATCGCGCCTGCGGCGCAGCCCGAGACGGTGATCGTCGATTACTCGGGCCCGAACGCCGCGAAGGAGATGCACGTCGGCCACCTGCGCAGCACGATCATCGGCGACGCGCTCGCGCGCGTGCTCGAGGCGCTCGGCCACCGGGTGATCCGCCAGAACCACCTGGGCGACTGGGGCACGCCGTTCGGCATGCTGATCGAGCACATGCTCGATCTCGGCGAGGCGGCCGCTTCGCAGGAGCTCTCGGTCGGCGATCTCGACGCGTTCTACAGGCAGGCGCGCGCCAAGTTCGACGGGGACCCGGCGTTCGCCGAGCGCTCTCGCCGGCGGGTCGTGCGGCTCCAGGGCGGGGACGAGCAGACGCTCGGGCTGTGGCGGCAGCTCGTGCGCGAGTCGACGCGCTACTTCGAGTCGGTCTACCGCCGGCTCGGCGTGACCCTGACGGAGGCCGATTTCGCGGGCGAGAGCTTCTACAACCCGCTGCTGCCGGACGTGCTCGCGGAGCTCGGCCAGAAGGGGCTGGCGCGCGAGAGCGAGGGGGCGCTCTGCGTCTTCCCGGCGGGCTTCACGGGCAAGGGCGGCGAGCCGCTGCCGCTCATCGTGCGCAAGCAGGACGGCGGCTACGGCTACGCCACGACGGATCTGGCGGCGATCCGCCACCGGCTCACGACGGTCGGCGCGCAGCGGCTCATCTATGTGGTCGGCGCGCCGCAGAGCCAGCATTTCGCGATGGTCTTCACGACGGCGCGGGAGGCGGGCTGGCTCAGGCCGCCGGCGCGGGCCGAGCACGTGGCGTTCGGGTCGGTGCTCGGGGCCGACAAGAAGATGTTCAAGACGAGGAGCGGCGACACGGTGAAGCTGTCGGATCTGCTCGACGAGGCCGTGGAGCGCGCGACACAGGTGGTGCGGGAGAAGAACCCGGAGCTCGACGCCGAGGCCGCGGGCGCGGTGGCGCGGGCGGTCGGCGTGGGGGCGGTGAAGTACGCGGATCTCTCGAGCGATCGGATCAAGGATTACGTGTTCGACTGGGATCGCATGCTGGCGTTCGAGGGGAACACGGCGCCCTACCTGATGTATGCGCACGCGCGCATCCGGTCGATCTTCCGGAAGGCGGGGGTGGAGTCGCCGCGCGGGGTCGGGATCACGGTGGGCGAGCCGGCGGAGCGGGCGCTCGCGCTGGAGCTGCTCCGGTTCGGCGCCGTGCTCGAGGACGTGGCGGCGACGCTCGAGCCGCATCGGCTGTGCGGTTACCTGTTCGAGCTCGCCGGGTCGTTCACGACGTTCTACGAGCGCTGTCCGGTGCTCCGGGCCGAGAGCGAGGAGGTGCGCCGCTCGCGCCTCGCGCTGTGCGATCTCACGGCGGAGGTGCTGGCGAAGGGCCTCGGCCTGCTCGGGATCGAGGCCCCGGAGCGGATGTAGCGCGGCTGGAGGGCGGGCGAGCGGAGGGGGCGGGGTTACCGGCGGGGAAGGCGAGCCGACCGGGGTTGAGGCCGACCCGACCGGGGTTGAGGCCGACCCGACCGAGGTTGAGGCCGACCCGACCGAGGTTGAGGTCGTCCGCCCGAGGTTGGGCCGACCCGACCGAGGTTGAGGTGGCCGACCCGACCGAGGTTGAGGTCGACCCGACCGGGGTTGAGGCTGAGCCGACCGGGGTTGAGGCCGACCCGACCGGGGTTGAGGTCGCCCGACCGAGGTTGATGCCGCGGCCGACCCGACCGAGGTTGAGCCGACCCGACCGAGGTTGAGGCCGTCCGGTCGTCCGCCCCGACCGGGGTTGTGTGCAGGCTCGGGCTCGATCCTGTCCTCGTGGCAAAGTGCAGTATGACTGATCGTCAGCTCGCTCCCCCCGTTCCCGGCGTCGCCGCCATGACGGCGCTCCTCGTCGCGCTCGGGTGCTCGGCCGTCGGTGGCTCCCCCGCGCAGGGCGGCGCGGACGACGGGCGCGCGCAGCCCCCGGACACCGGCGGCGAGGACGGCTCCGGCGGGCTCGATGCGCCCGGCGCGCCTGGATCGGGCAGCGGCGGCGCCGTCCCCGTCACCGACCCCAACGCCGACAGCGACGGAGACGGCTTCACGCCCGCGGCCGGCGACTGCAACGACGCCGACGCCAACGTGAACCCCGGCGCCATCGAGGTCGAGGTCACCGAGCCCGACGCGAGCGGCCAGATCCCCGCGCCCGCGGACGAGGACTGCGACGGCGCCATCGACAACGTCGCACCCCCCTGCGACGACGGCCTCTCGCTCGAGGACTTCGACCCGGCGAACGGCGCCCGGGCGATCGACCTCTGCGCGTTCGCCTCCCGCGACGACCGTCGCTGGGGCGTGCTCTCCGCGAGGTACGTCCGCGGGGACGGCTCGCCCGCGGCGCGGTCGCCCGCGGTCGGCCTCTTCGACGGGTTCGGGCCCAACGTGCACGTGCAGGGCGGCGCGCGCCTGCTCGCGCTCTCGACGGGGCGCGCCCGCCTGCCGGACCACCCGGACGCCTGCCGGTCCGAGAGCTGCTCGAGCTACGGCCCCGGCGCCGCGCCGCCCGGGTTCCCCCAGGACAACCCCGACTGCCCTCCCTCCGACTTCATCAACGACGACATCGGCCTCGAGGTCGTCCTCCGCGCCCCGCGGAACGCGACCGGCTACGAGTTCCTCTTCAAGTTCTATACGTACGAATATCCGGAGTGGGTCTGCGAGGATTTCAACGATCAATTCGTCGCGCTGGCCACGCCGGCGCCTCCCGGGTCGTACAACGGCAATCTCTCGTTCGACGGCGAGGGCAGGCCGGTCAGCGTCAATATCGCGTTCTTCGATGTCTGCGACGGATGCCCGCTCGGCTCGAGCGAGCTCGTCGGGACCGGCTTCAGCCCGCGCCGCGACGGCGGCACCCGGTGGCTGAAGACCCGGGCGCCGGTGCGCGGCGGCGAGGAGATCTCGCTCCGGTTCATCCTCTTCGACACCGGCGACGATCGCTTCGACTCCACCGCGCTCATCGACGGATTCCGCTGGATCGCGACCGGCGGCACGGTGAGCGTCGAGACCACGCCCGCCGTCGATCCCCGCTGAAGCCGGAGGCGCTCCCCGGCCGCGCGGGCGCCTGGCCGCGCGGCGCGGCCGGGAAGCGCCCCCGGCCGCCTCGCCCGCTCCTCGCGCTACCGGCAGCTCCGGCACTCTCCGCCGCAATCCACGCCGAGCTCGCTTCCATTCATGACCCCGTCGTCGCACGAGGGCTCCTGGCAGACACGCTCCCTGCACACGCCGGACCCGCAGTTCTCCCCGGCGACGCACCCCTCGCCCGCGGCGCAGAGCGGGCACGAGCGCGTGCCGCAGTCGACGCCGGTCTCGAAGCCGTTCGCCACGCCGTCCACGCACGTCGGGGCCTGGCACGCCCCCAGACGACAGACGCCCTCCTTGCAGTCGATTCCCGTCTCGCAGGAGGCCCCGAGGCGGCAAGGCTCGCACGAGCCGCCGCAGTCGGTGTCGGTCTCACCTTGATGACCATCCTTGATCCCATTGCTGCAATGCGGCGGGATACAGGTGTTCTCGGTGCAGGTCCAGCCCTCGGGGCATTCGTTGCAATCCCACATCATGACGGCACCATCCTCCCCGCACGAAAGGAAAAAAGGCGCCGTCAGCCCCAATGCAATGACGCGTCGAAGCATGGTGCTCGCTCTTCTGGTAGTTGATGGTCCGGTAACGACGACAGTACATCAAGCACGGCCGGCACGGGCGCCGATCTGGCCGTTTGCGCGCGGATTTATAGCATTCCGGACTGCTGGTCCAGATTGTCAAGGAATCGACATGAGGACATTCGCCGGCGGCGCGGGGGCCCGGATTCGACGCGCGGAGATGGGACATACGTAGATGGGACGTGCAGAGTAAGGCGAGGGGAGGGGGCTCATCGGCGCGCGGGGGGCCGCCGCACCGGCCGTTCTCTACGGATTCGACAGGAGCCCATCGCTCGATGGCTCCGATGGCGCGCGCGGCCGACAGGACCGCTCGGAGCGCGCTGGCTGGGGGAGTGAGGGTGAGAGGGGCGTTGCGACGGCGCGCCTGGCTCGATGGCCGGACGGCGCGCTCGGGGGCGGCGCGCCGCGCTCAGGCGCGGGCGGGGGCGCGGCGCGCTGCGACGAAGGAGCGCGCGCAGAGGGCGACGTAGCCCGCGGAGAGCACGGCCATCAAGGACTGCGCGACGACGGCCGCCGGGCGCTCCACGTCGCCGCCCGAGAGCAGGGCCGGCAGCTTGGACAGGCCGCGGGCGGAGCCGACGACGCCGACGACGCCGACCAGCGCCGACGCGTGCATGGCGTGCATGTGGTACTTCTCCTGCCGCGCGAGCACGCCGAGCCCGATCGAGACCACCCCGAAGCCGGCCGGGATGAGCGCCGTCGGCGCGCTCGTGGCCGCGAAGCCGCCGACGCCCAGCGCCGTGAGCAGCGCTCCGTAGCCTATCGTCATATTGGACATGCTCGACATGCACAGCCTCCTTGTTCGGAGCCCCCGGGATACCGCGCCCGGCGCGCGCCCGCCACCGCGGCCGCCGGCGCGCGTGCCCCGCGGCGCGCGTCCGCCACCGCGGCCGCCGGCGCGCGTGCCCCGCGGCGCGCGTCCGCCACCGCGGCCGCCGGCGCGCGTGCCCCGCGGCGCGTCCGCGCCGCGCGTCCCCGCGGCGCGGCTGACCTGAGGCGCGAGCGCCGCCGCCGAGCGCGCGCTGGCCACGCCTCCGCCCCCGCGGGGCCGGCGGAGCTCGCTGCGCCCCCGCGCGTGGGCCTCCCGCGCCTGCGCTCGCGGGCCTGCCCGGGCAGCGCGCGGCGGCGTGGTTAGAATCCGCCCTCATGCTCGGCCTCTCCCGCCTGCGGGACAGCTTTGCCTACACCCCGCGGACGCTCCAGCTCGTCTGGCGCTCGTCGAAGGCGGCCACCCTCGCGCTCGCCGCGCTCACGCTGGCGGCGGCGGTGTTGCCGCTCGGGGTGGCCTACGTGGGAAAGGCGATCACGGATGCGGTGGTCGCCCGCGAGGAGCGCGCGGCGCTCGTGTGGGTCTCGGTCGAGCTCGGCCTCGTCGCCGCGCTCGCGCTCGCGCAGCGCGGGCTCTCGCTGGCGCGGCAGCTGCTCGGCGCCCGGCTCTCCATCGACATCCACGCGATGATCCTCGAGAAGGCGCTCTCGCTGGAGCTCCGCCATTTCGAAGACCCCGAGTTCTACGACCAGCTCACCCGCGCGCGGCGCGAGGCGTCCTCGCGCCCCGCGTCGGTCGTGACCGAGAGCTTCTCCCTCGTGCAGAACCTGATCACGCTCGCCGGGTACGCCGCTTTGCTCGTCGGGTTCAGCGGCTTCGCGGTGCTCGCGCTCGTGCTCGCGGCCGTCCCCGCCACGGTCGCCGAGGCGCGCTTCTCCGGCGCGGCGTTCCGCCTCCGCAACTGGCGCTCTCCCGAGGCCCGCCGGCTCAACTACCTCGAGTACGTGCTCGCCAACGACGGCCACGCCAAGGAGGTGAAGCTCTTCGGCCTCGGGCCGATGTTCCTCGACCGGTACAAGGCGCTCGCCGCGTCGTTCTACCGGGAGGACAGCGCCCTCGCGGTCCGCCGCGCCGGGTGGTCCTATGGCCTGTCGCTCCTCGGGACCGCCGCGTTCTACGGCTGCTATGCCGCCATGGCGGCCTCCGCCGCGGCGGGGCGCCTCTCGCTCGGCGCGATGGTCCTTTACGTCGCCGCCTTCCGGCAGGGCCAGCAGGCGTTCCAGGCCGTCCTCGGCGGCGTCGGCGGCATGTACGAGCACAACCTCTACATGTCGAATCTCTTTCAGTATTTGAGCATCCCGCTCAGCGCGCCGCCCGCGCCGCCGGCCGGCGAGGCGCCCGCGTTGACGAACGGCGGCGCGCCCGCGGCGTCGGCCGACCGCGCGCGCGACAGGGGCGTGCGGTTCGAGGGCGTGGGCTACCGGTATCCTGGCCAGTCGCGGTGGGCGCTCCGGGGCATCGATCTCCACATCCCCAGCGGGCAGAGCCTGGCGCTCGTCGGGCACAACGGCGCCGGCAAGACGACGTTCATCAAGCTGCTCACGCGGCTTTACGAGCCCACCGAGGGGCGCATCCTGCTCGACGGCAAGGATCTCCGCGCCTGGGATCTCGACGATCTCCGCCGGAGGATCGGTGTCGTGTTCCAGGATTTCAACCAATACCAGCTCACGCTGCGCGAGAACGTCGGGCTCGGCAGCCTCGATCACCTCGGCGACGAGCCGCGCATCGCGCGCGCGGTCTCCGAGGGCGGCGCGGACGAGGTCGTGACCGCGGTGCCGGGGGGCCTCGACGCGCAGCTCGGGCGCTGGTTCAAGGACGGCGTCGAGCTGAGCGGCGGGCAGTGGCAGAAGATCGCGCTCGCGCGGGCCTTCATGCGCGAGCAGGCCGATATCCTCGTGCTCGACGAGCCCACCGCGGCGCTCGACGCCGAGGCCGAGCACGCGGTCTTCCAGCGGTTCCGGTCACTGTCCAAGGGGCGGACGACGATCGTCATCTCGCACCGCTTCCCGACCGTGCGCATGGCCGACCGCATCGTCGTCCTCGACGGCGGGCGCATCGTCGAGCAGGGCACCCACGACGAGCTCGTCGCCCGCGGCCAGCGTTATGCCCGCATGTTCGCGCTGCAGGCCGAAGGATACCTGTAGCGCGCCCGACCTTCTCGGCGGCTCAGGCGAGCTCTGCCTGCTAGGCTCGCGCTCATGCGCGACACGCTCCCCAGGGAGGTCGGTCAGGCGATCCGCATCCTCCGGTTGCTCCGCGGGCTCAGCATGCAGGAGTTCGCCGAGCGGGCGCAGCTCTCGGCCACCTACCTGCGGCAGGTGGAGCGCGGCGAGCGGGATCTCGGGCTCGGCGCGCTCGGCCTCATCGCGCAGGGGCTCCAGTGCGATCCGCGCCTGCTCCTGCCCGGCGACGGGCGCAGCCCGGTCGCGTCCGTCGTGGCAGAGCTCTTCGACCAGGCGCAGGAGACGCTCCAGAACGCGATCCTCTTTCTGCTCATGGAGCCTGACGATTCGCCCAGGAAGCAAGCAATGCTCGCCCTGGCCAGCGAGGATCCGGAGCGCGCTCGTTTCGCGGCTCCGCCCAAGTCGCGCCCGCCGGAGCGCGCCGTTTCAGGGCGTACCCCGCCGTCGAGCCGTCGTTCCGGAAAGTGAGCGCGCCGTCTCGCTCGCTCCGTGATCCCCGGTCCGCCCGGGCGACGGCTTCCGCGCGCAGGAGACCTCTGTTACCCTCGCGCCAACCGATGTTCCCCGAGCCGTGTCCGGGGGTGTCATGGACTCGAACCTCGTGCCGGAGGTCCGACGCAGTGAACAGAATTTCGTGGGCTGATCCAACATCGCAGATCGCGCTTCGCTCTGCTGTCCTCCCGCGCGGAGAGGCGGAAATCGCCGCGCTCGTCGGGGGGCTTGCGGCGGAGGGCCCATGGTGATCCTGGGCCAGGAGTTCGCGGGGTACACCATCGTCGCCAGCCTCGACTCTCCGGCTCCGGCCGAGGCCTACCGCGCGCTCGACGCGGACGGCCGCGAGGTCACGCTGTATGTCCAGGAGGATGTCGCCCTCGACGCGGAGGCGTTCCGCGGCGAGCTCGATCGGCTCCTCTCGCTGTCTCCGGCGATGCACGGCACCGTGCCTGTCATCGCCGGCGGCGTGGAGGGCACGACCGGGTGGATCGCCGCCCCGCCGAGCGACGACCCCTCGGTGGAGGATCTGCTGCCCCGGCTCCGGTCCGTCGCGTACGAGCTCGCGGTCGACGTCGCGCGGGCGCTCGGCGCGGCGCACGCGCTGGGCCTCGCGCACGGGGATGTAGGCCCGCATACGGTGGTGATCACCGGCCAGGGGGCCGCCGTGCTGAGGGCGTTCGGGCTGCACCGGCTGTTCGGGGCGCCCGCCGATCCGGTGGCGGACGCGGCGCGGTACCGGGCGCCGGAGCTCTTCGACGCGCGCGCGATCGATCCGCGCACGGACGTCTACGGGCTCGGGATGCTGCTGTACTGCGTCCTCGGGGGCCGGCGCCCGTTCGAGGGGCGCGACGACCTGGAGGCGTGCGCGCTGGACGAGGTGCCGCCGCCGCTTCAGGGCGTGCCGGCCCAGGTGCGCGACGCGCTGTCGCGAGCGCTCGCCAAGGATCCTGACGCGCGCTTCCAGACGGTCCAGGAGCTCATGACCGCCGTGCGGCCGCTGCTCCTCACGGACTCGGCGCCCCTCGCCGGCGGGGCTCCGCCGCCGCCCGGCGGGGCTCCACCGCCGCCCGGCGGGGCTCCACCGCCGCCCGGCGGGGCTCCGCCGCCGCCCGGCGGGGCTCCACCGCGGCCCGAGCCGCCGCCCGACACCGAGCGGAGCGCGCCCGCCCCGGCGTCGCGCAACACGCTGCCCACCGGCACCCTCCCCCCCGAGGCCATGCGGCACCCCTCGGTCCAGATCGCCGCCCCGCGGCGCCGCAGCGCCCTCCGGGCCGCCGGGGTGTTCCTTGTCGTCGCGCTGACGAGCGCTGCCATCGCGGTACCGCTGAGCTGGTACTTCGCCCGCCGCGGGGCGCCGTCCCCGCGACCGGCCGATCCTCCGGCTCACGTGAGCGATGTGGAGCACAGCTCGACGCTGGCCCCGCCGGTGAGCTGCGACCCGGGCGTGCCCGCGGCGGTGAGCCCTGCCGTCGAGAGGCCGACCCTGAGGTCCCGGGCGACGCGTCGCGCCGGGCCCGCCTCCATGGCCGCGACCCCGGCCGTGGACCCCCGCCGCAGCCCCGATCAGCGGTGGTACGGCGACCAGCTCTTCTGAGGCGATCCGCTGCCCCGCTGGCAAACGACACCCCGGCGGATTGGGGCCGCCGGGGCGTCCGCGCCGCAGACCTCGTGCCGGAGGCCTGGACGCATGGCTAGCCTACTAAATGCATTCCCTCGATCGATCTAAATTTCTCGCGACGTCGACATTTTTCTTCTCGTTGTCGGCAGCGAGGCGCGTTCGCCCGAGGACACAGACCTCGACACCGGGTCGGAGCGCGCGGCGCGCCCCAGGGAGGCCTGGGGGTGGACGGAGCGCGCTCCGCGGTTGAGCGCGCTCCGGGGTTGAGCGCGCTCCGGGGTTGAGCGCGTGGGGGGAACGCCGCGCGGGGAGGCGGGCTCGGGTGCTGATGCGAGCTCGGGGGCGCCCTCGAGCGCACCTCGCGTCGGCGTGCTGCTCAGCGCATCCCGGTGCCCGGGAGCGGCTGGAACACGTTCGCCCGGTACCACCGGAGCTCCTCGATCGACTCGCGGATGTCGTCGAGCGCGCGGTGGATCTCGCGCTTCTTCGGCGCGGCGCGCGTCGGATACCACCGGCGCACGAGCTCCTTGAGGGTGGAGACGTCCACGATGCGGTAGTGCAGGAAAGAGAGGAGCTCCGGCATGTAGCGCTGCAGGAAGGCGCGGTCCTTCCAGACGGAGTTGCCGCACAGCACGGCCGTGCCCTTGTCGCAGTGCGCCTCGAGGAACGCGCGCGTCTCGGCCTCCGCGTCGCCGACGGAGAGCGTGGAGGCGCGGATGCGCGCGAGCAGCCCCGAGCGCTCGTGGAGATCGCGGACGAAGTCGCTCATCCCTGCGAGCACGTCCTCGGGCTGGTGGATGACGAGGCACGGCCCCTCGGCGACGACGGTGAGGTCGGGCTCCGTGACGATGGTCGCGATCTCCACGATCGCGCACGAGCTCTCGTCGAGCCCCGTCATCTCGAGATCGACCCACACCATGCGCTGCGACCGGTCCGTCATCGGCGGCGAGCATAGCCGATCCGCGTCGGTTCAGGGCCACCGAGACCCGGCGCGAGCGGGCTGCCCCGGGAACGGGTCGTGTGCTAAGGCAGGGCCGGACACCCAGCGCGGAGGCCTGTCATGCGAGACGTTTTCATCGTGGATGCCGTTCGCACGCCGCGCGGGCGCGGCAAGGCAGGCAAGGGGGCGCTCTCCGGCGTGCACCCCCAGGAGCTCCTCGCGCAGACCCTCAACCGCCTCGCCGAGAAGACCGGGATCCGCAAGGACGACGTGGAGGACGTCGTCGTCGGGTGCGTGACCCAGGCGGGCGAGCAAGGGGCGTGCGTCGCGCGCACCGCCATCCTCGCGGCCGGCTGGCCGGACGGCGTGACCGGCGTGACCGTCAACCGCTTCTGCGGCTCGGGCGCGCAGGCGGTGAACTTCGCGGCGATGGGGGTCATGTCCGGCCAGCAGGAGGTCGCCGTCGGCGGGGGCGTCGAGAGCATGTCGCGCGTGCCGATGGGCTCGGACGGCGCGCCCCTCGACGGCAACAACCTCGCCCTCCGCAAGAAGCTGGCGATGGTGCCGCAGGGCATCTCGGCGGATCTCATCGCGACGATCGAGGGCTTCTCGCGCGAGGACGTCGACCGCTTCGCGCTGGAGAGCCAGCACAAGGCCGAGCGGGCCGCGCGCGAGGGGCGGTTCGCGAAGAGCCTGTTCACGGTCGTCGATCTCGACGGAAAGCCGCTGCTCGACCGCGACGAGCACCCGCGCGCCGGGGCCACGATCGAGGCGCTCGCGAAGCTCGAGCCGGCGTTCGCGGGCCTCGGCTCGACCCCGATGGGCCCCGCCGGCGAGACCGTGGACGAGCTGGCGCGCTTGCGGTACCCGCAGGTGACGTCGATCGAGCACGTCCACACGGCGGGCAACTCGAGCGGCATCGTGGACGGCGCGGCGGTGGTGCTGCTCGCGTCGGGCGACTACGTGAAGGCGCACGGGCTCAGGCCGCGGGCGAGGCTCCGCGCCACGGCGACGGCCGGGGCGGAGCCCGTGATCATGCTGACGGCCCCGGCGCCCGCGTCGGAGCGGGCGCTCAAGAAGGCGGGCATGCAGGCGCGCGACATCGATCTCTGGGAGATCAACGAGGCGTTCGCCGCGG
Source organism: Sorangium sp. So ce834 (assembly GCF_051521425.1). Lineage (NCBI taxonomy): Bacteria > Pseudomonadati > Myxococcota > Polyangiales > Polyangiaceae > Sorangium > Sorangium sp. So ce834. The sequence continues at coordinate 11,685,874 of NZ_CP150351.1, read as the reverse complement.
TGCCGCTGCAGACGGCGCGCAAGCTCGGCATCGACCTCGACCGCGTCAACGTGAACGGCGGCGCGATCGCGCTCGGGCACCCGCTCGGCGCGACCGGGGCATGCCTCGTCGGCACGGCGCTCGACGAGCTCGAGCGCGCCGATAAGGCGACCGCGCTGATCACGCTGTGCATCGGCGGAGGGATGGGCGTGGCGACCATCATCGAGCGGGTGTGAGCCGCTCCGGCGCCGCGATGGGGGTGCCCGACGATCATGGGAGCGGCGCCCATGAGCACCCGCGCCGGGGCGACGCTCCGCGCGGCGAGCTGCGCGCGCACGGCCATCACGGCGCGTCCGGCCACGACCATGATCACGACCACGACCACGGTCACGGCGGCCCGCGGCACCACGACCACGATCACGACCACCGGCGCGCGCCGCTCCGGCGGCTCGTCGCGGCGTTCGCGCTCACGACGTCGTTCCTGTTCGTGGAGGCGGCGGTCGGGTGGTGGTCGAAGAGCCTCGCCCTGCTGGCCGACGCGGGGCACATGCTCGCCGACGCCGCGGCGCTCGGGCTCGCCATCATCGCGCAGCGCATCGCGGCGCAGGCGCGGACGCGCGCGCGGACGTACGGCTACCGGCGCGCCGAGGTGCTCGCGGCGTTCGCCAACGGCATCGCGCTGGCGCTGACGGCGATCTGGATCTTCATCGAGGCGGTCCACCGGTGGCGCGCGCCGCAGGCGGTGCACGCCGAGGCGCTGGCGGTCACCGCGGCGCTGGGGCTGATCGTGAACGTGGTCTCGGCGCTGCTGCTCTCGACCGGCGAGCGCGGGCACAACATCAACACGCGGGCCGCGCTGGCGCACGTGCTGTCGGACGCGCTCGGCTCGGTCGGCGCCATTGCGGCCGGCGTGCTCATCCTCGCCTTCGGCTGGACGCGGGCCGACCCGGTGATCAGCGCGGCCATCGGCACGCTCGTGCTCTGGGGCGGCTGGCGGCTCGTGCGCGACACGTCCCGCGTGCTGATGGAGGGCAGCCCCATCGAGATCGACCTCGCCCACGTCGAGGACACGATCCGGAGCGTGCCCGGCGTGCTCGACTTCCACGACCTGCACGTCTGGTCGATCTCCGACGGCTTCAACGTGCTCACGGTGCACGTGGTGCTCGCCAAGGGGCACCACGGGACGGACGTGGCCGCGGCCGTGGGCCGGCGGCTGCGCGAGCGGCACGCGCTCGACCACTGCACGATCCAGCCCGAGCCGCTCCACGAAGAGCGCCTCGTGACGCTCAGGCGCCCGGGCGCCGGGGCGCCGCGCGGCGACGTGCCCGCCGGCGACCCGAGCGGCGACGTGCCCGCCGGCGACTCGAGCGGCACGTAGCGGCGGGCGCGGCCGGTCAGAGCTCCCGCAGCAGCGCCTCGGCGACCTCCGCGGGGGACTTTCCCCGCTCGTCGACGGCGACGTTGAGCTCCCGCATCCGCTCCGCGCCGATCTTGCCCTCGAGCCCCCGCAGCGCCTCGATCACTTCCGGGTGCTCCCGCGCGAGCCGCGCGCTCGCGAGGACGACGGCATCGTAGGGCGGTATCGCCCGCCGGTCGTCCTCGAGGACGCGGAGGTCGAACGACACGATCCGCCCGTCCGTCGAGAAGGCGCTGATGACGTCCACCTCGCCCGCCCTCACGGCCTCGTACATGAGCGACGGGTCCATGCTGCGCTGCCTCGCGAACGCGATCCCGTAGCGCTGCTCGACCGTCTTCCACTCGGCGCGCTGGAAGAACTCGTAGTCTCCCCCGATCGACATCGATCGCGCCGCGGGCACGAGATCGCTGATGGTCCGCGCGCCGAGCCGCTCCGCGAGCTCGCGCCGCAGCGCGAGCGCGTAGGTGTTCTCGAAGCCGAGCGCGGCGGCGACCACGATCCCGTGCTCCTCGAGCAGGTACCGCGCGACGCCGCGGAGCACCTCGCCCCGGTCGGCCGGGGCGTCGCCCCGCTTCATGACCGTCGCCCAGAGCGTCCCGGAGTAGTCCACGTACGCGTCGATCTGGCCCGTCCGGAGCGCGTCGAACGCCACCGTCGACCCGAGCGACTCCACCGCCTCCGTGGGCAGCCCCGTGTCCCGCGCGATCTTCCCCGCGAGGACGCGGCTCAGGATGTACTGCTCGGTGAAGGTCTTCGATCCGATGGCGATCCGCCGCGCGCCGCCCCCGAGCGCCCCCCGGGCGAAGCCGGCCGCCGCGATCGCGTAGAGCAGGGCGAACGCGCCGATCGCCGCCGCCACGAGGCCCCGGCGGCGCCGGCGGAGGCCGACCTCGAGCGCCCTCACCGTGCCGTCCAGGACCAGCGCCAGCGCCGCCGCCGCCGCGCACCCGACGAGCACGGCCGCCGTGTTGCGCGTCTGCAGCCCGCTGAAGATGTAGTTGCCGAGGCTCTCCGCGCCGATGGGCGTCGAGAGCGTCGCGGTCCCCACCGTCCACACCGCGGCCGTCCTGACGCCGGCGACGATCACCGGCATGGCGAGCGGCAGCTCCACGCGCCGGAGCCGCTGGCCCGGCGTCATGCCGACGCCCTCGGCCGCCTCGATCAGGGCCGGATCGACGCTGGACAGCCCCACCACCGTGTTCCGGAGGACCGGGAGCACGCTGTAGAGCACGAGCCCGATCAGCGCCGGCAGGTAGCCGATGCTCGCCGCGCCGATCGCGGCGAGCGCGGGCACCATGAACGCGAGCAGCGCCAGGCTGGGCACGGTCTGGATGACGCTCGCGACGGCGAGCACCGGCTGCTCGAGGCGGCGCGCGCGCGAGACCAGCACGCCGAGCGGCACGCTGACGCCCGTCCCGATGAGGAGCGCGACGAGCGTGAGCTCGAGGTGCGCGAGGAGGCGCCCGGGGAGCAGGGCGAGCTGCTCGTTCACGGCCGGCGCTCCCCCTCGCCGAGCAGCGCGTCGATGGCCGCCGCCTGCCGCTTCGGCGTCCCGACGAGCTGCGCCACGTACTCGTCCGCGGGCGCGGTCATGAGCTCCCGCGGCGTCCCCACCTGCGCGAGCCGCCCGCCCTGCATCACGGCGATGCGGTCGCCGAGCAGGAGGGCCTCGACGAGGTCGTGGGTCACGAAGATCGCGGTCAGGCCGAGCCGGCGCCGGATCGCCAGGAACGACTGCTGCAGCCGGTCGCGCGTCAGCGGATCGAGCGCCCCGAACGGCTCGTCGAGGAGCATCACCCTGGGCTCGGCGGCGAGCGCGCGCGCGACCCCGACCCGCTGCTGCTGGCCGCCCGAGAGCTCGTCGGGGCGGCGGTCGCGCACGGCCGCCGGATCGAGCTCGCAGAGCTCGAGGAGCGCGTCGACGCGCGCCCGGATGCGCGCCGCGTCCCAGCCGAGCAGCGACGGCGTGACGCCGATGTTCTCCGCCACGGTCAGGTGCGGGAACAGCCCGAGCCGCTGGAAGACGTAGCCGATGCGCCGGCGCAGCGCGTGCGGCGGCTCGCCGGTGATGTCCTTGCCGCCGATCCGGATCGCGCCCGACGTGGGCTCGATGAGGCGGTTCACCATCTTGAGCGTGGTCGTCTTGCCCGAGCCCGAGCCGCCGAGGAGGACGAGGAGCTCGCCCTCCTCGACGCGCAGCGAGACCCCGTCGACCGCGACCGCGCCGGCGTAGCGCTTCGTGACCCGGTCGAGCTCGATCATGCGGCCGCCTCGGAGGGCTCCGGACGATCCGCCGGCGCCCCGGGGCGCGGCGCGGGCGCGCTCGCCCGCGTCACACCCCGCACCCGACGTTGCCGCGCTGGAGCCCGGCGAGGCGCGCGTCCTCGAGCGCCTCGGCCTCGGCGAGGAGCCACCGGAACATCGCGTTCGCGATCGCCCGCTCCTTGCGCGCGTTGAACAGCCAGACGGCCGCGTGGCAGACGTCGGCGTGCACCTTGGGGAACGCGAGGCGGCGGAGCTCCGCGCCGACGAGCGCCGCCGCGGCCTCGTACTGCGCGCGCAGCGAGATCCACTCGCGCCACTCCGAGAGCGCCGGGAGCTCGCGCTTCTCGTCGACGCGGCGCCGGAGGGCGTCGCACGCGAGCTCCAGCTCGGACAGGAGCTCGTCCCGGAGGCGCCGGCGCGTGCGGCCGATCGTCCCGCCGAGATCGTCCCACGCCTCGCGCGGCACGCGCGCCGCCCGCAGCGCCGCCGCGAGGTCCTCCTCGACCGCGCGCGAGAGCGGGCCGAGCGCCGCCTGCGCGCCCGAGGCGCCGAGCAGCTGCGCGCGCTCGCGGAGCTCGGCCTGGGCGCGCTCGTCGTCGAGCGCCGCGTCCCACGCGCCGCCCAGCCGCCGGAGATCGTCGCCCGAGACCTTGCCGCGGGGCCGGAGCAGCATCGTCGCGTGGAGCAGCACCGCGCGGCTCCACAGGTCGCCCTCCGCGACCCTGGCGGCGCACGGCTCGGGCTCCTCCGGCTGCGGGGGCGGCGCGCCCTCGCCGGCGGCCAGGGCGCGGCGCACGAGCGGGAGCGTGGCCCGGCGATGGGGCGCGGCGAGCCAGCGGAGCCAGAGCTCGAGCGCGCCCGGCGCGGGCGCCTCCCCGAGCAGCCGCGCGGCGACGGCGCCGAGCAGCGACAGCGCCCGGCCGCCGCCCTCGCGCGCGCGCTCGAGCACGGCCGCCCAGTCGCCGCGCGAGGCCGCCTCGGCGGCGAGCCAGCCCGCGGCGATGCGGCGGGCCTCGCGGGGGCAGGCGCGCGGATCCAGGGTGCGGACGCTCTCGAAGAGCAGCCGCGCGCCTTCCTGGTCGCCACGGTACGCCGCGAGCATCGCCCCGGCCGCGACCCCGGCGCCGCCGAGCGAGGCCCGCCGCATCGCCGCGGCGCCTGCCCCGGGCGGGGCCGCCGCGTTGCGGTCGAGCAGCTCGCTTACCCAGGCCTCGGCCTCGGGGTCCGGCCGCCGCGCGCGGCAGAGCGCCCACGCCGCCGCGAGCGCCGCGCCGCCGCGCGGGTCCGCGGGCCACGCGAAGAGCGAGCGCCTCGCCGCGCCGTACGCCGCGCGCGGCAGGCCGAGCGGGATGAACACGTGCCGGGCGGCGAGCCAGGGCCCGAGGAGCGCGAGGGGCGGCGCGAGCACGAGGAGGAGCCAGAGCTGCCCGCGCGGCACGGTGGACACGACGAGCACCGCGAGCACACCCAGGAGGGTGCGCACGACGGTGCCGAGCGCGCTGTCGTCGGTCGCCCTCTGGGCGGCCATCCGGCGCTCGACGAGCAGGCGCACGACGACGGCCGCGGTGGCGAGGACGAGGACGGCCGTGGCCGCGAGGGCGAGGTGGAGCATCACCGCGCCCTCCAGCCGAGCGCGGACAGCGCCTCCGGCCACGGCGCGCGCGGATCCTCCCCCGGCGGCTCCGGCGGCGGCAGCTCGCCGAGGTCGTCGTCGAGGTCGTCCTTCGGCGGAGGCCTCGGGTCGAGCCGCGCCCAGACCTCGTGGGCGAGGCGCCGCTCCGGGTCGCGGAGGGCGGCCATGGCCTGGCGCACCTTGTCGGCGGTGCGCGCGCCGGGGCCGACCGGCGTCGGGTAGGTCGCCGCGCTCGCGAGCTTGAGCTCGAGCATCCCGAGCAGCTTCTGCCCCTCGCGCTCGATCTCCGCGCGGCTCGCGGTCGGCCGCAGGCCGAGCACGTAGAACGGGTTGTCGCGGATGCGGCCGAGCGCGCCGTCCGTGTCCATCACCGCACCCCCGACTCGTGGCCGAGCCTGCGCTTCTGCGCGTCGACCGGCAGGAGGCGCCAGATCTCCTCGGTGATCGCCCGCAGCGCGGCCGTGTCGCCGCGCTCCGCCGCGCCGCGCCCGTCGCGCACGAGCTTCTGCGCGCGGACCAGATCCGAGGCCTGGTGCGCCTCGGAGGCGGCGTCCTCGAACATCCACACCCACGCCTTCGGGTGCCGCTGGAACGCCGCGCTGCTCAGGTTGCGGACGAGGCGGAGCTGCCGCTGGAGCTCGACCTGGTTCTTCTCGGCGCGCGCCCGCGAAACGCCCTGCGCGGCCTCCTCGAGGAGCGCCTTCTCGGTGCTCGACCCGAGCTGCGAGATCCACACCGACGCGTTCGCGACGGCGGCCTGCGCCTCGGCCTCGAGCTCCGGCCAGCGCTTGTCGGCCTCGGCCTGCTCGAGCAGGACGTCGAGCTCGAGCAGCGCGCGCCGCGCCTTCTGCCCGGCGTCGGCGTCGCCGCCGCGCGCCGCGGCCGCGTCGCGCTCCACCTCGGCGAGCGCGCACTCGACGTAGGTGACCTTGCCGAGCGCGTGCGGCGCGTTCCTGCGCAGGGCGCTCTCGCGCACCGACGCGAGCCGCTCGCGCATGGCCGCGAGCGAGGCGTCGAGCACCTCGGGCGCCGCCTCGGGGACGAGCAGGTGCGCGACGCGCTCGAACACGAGCCCCTGCGACGGGATCAGCGCGCGCGCCGACAGGTGCCCGCCCCGATCGAGCTCGAGCGTGAGCTCGATCGCCGCGCCCGCGGGCAGGGCCTGGGTGAGCCCGCTCCCGTCGATCTCGAGGGTCCCGACCACGCGGCAGAGGTGGGCGACGTCGAGCTCGCCCTGCACGATGGGGATCTTCAGCACGCACGCGCTGGAGCCCTTCGGCACGCTCTCCACGCTGTGGTGCACGAACGTCCGCCGGGCCGGCAGCGGCGCGCCCCGCTCGAAGTAGACCCGCACGGAGTTGTCCGCGAGCGCGACCCCGACGGTGCGCGACAGCGGCGGATCGCTGATCGTGAGCCCCTGGACGATGGTGATCGACCGCGGGTGCACCGGCACCCTCGCGCCGCCGGCCGCGGTCGCCTCGACGCGGAACACGTTTGGCCGGCGCGGGAGCAGGTCGACGGTGACCACGAACGCCCCCTCGGCGTCGAGCGGCGCCTCGGCGCTCGTCCAGCCGTCGCCCTCGCGCGTGAGCCGGATCCGCTCGGGCGCGGGGCCCGGCCCCTCCACGACGCGGCCCACCACGTGGGGCGTGAGGTCGCTCGACATCGCCGGATACTGGAGCCAGAGCCGGCGGCCCTCCTCCGTGGCCCCCTCGGCCCGCGCGCGCGAGGACGCCCGCGCGTCGAGCCCGGCGGTCGCCGCGTAGATGGCGGCCCCCTGCGCGACGAGGGTCATCGGGTCGAGCCCCTCGCCGAACGGCGCGCCCAGCGCGTCCCGGACGCGCGCCCGCAGCGCCGGCATCACGGTCGGTCCGCCCACGAGCACGACGCGCGCGAGCTGCGACGCGTCGAGGCCGTGCGCCGCGAGGAGCTGCCGGCAGACCTCGATCGAGCGGTCGATGATCGGCGCGCAGAGCGCGTCGAGCGTGGACCGCCCGAGGACCAGATCGACGTCGACGGGCGCGCCGTCCACCTCGAACGCCCCGGGGATCGCGAGCGCCGCCTCGTCGGCGCGGGTGAGCTCGATCTTGACCTCCTCGACCGCGAGCTTGAGCTTGCGGAGCGCGGCCGCGTGCCGCGGGTCGGCGCGGCTCACGGTGACGCCCTGGGTGCGCGCGATCTCGGCGAGCGCCCAGTCGACGATGGCCCAGTCGAAGTCGCGCCCGCCGAGGAAGTTGTCGCCGTCGTGCCCGACGACGCGGAGCAGCCCGTCGCGCGTCTCGAGCAGCGAGGCGTCGAAGGTCCCGCCGCCGAGGTCGTAGACGAGCCAGCTGCCCGTGGGCTCCTCGGCCGTCCAGCCGGCCGCGAGCGCCGAGGCCACCGGCTCCTGGATGAGCTCGACCCGCTCGAACCCCGCGAGCCGCGCCGCCTCCGAGGTCGCCGCGCTCTGGGGCAGCTCGAAGAGGGCGGGCACGGAGATCACCGCCGAGGCGGGCAGGGCCCCGAGGTGCTCGGCGACGTCGGCGCGGAGCGAGCGGAGCACCTCGGCGGCGAGCTCCTCGGGCTTCCTCGTCACCTTCGCCGCGGCGAACTCGATCGGCTGGGCCGTCCCCATCAGCCGCTTGAACTCCGCGCGGGTGTTCTGCGGATCGCTCTCGAGGAACCGGCGCGCGCGCGCGCCGACCGTGGTCGTCCCGCGCGCGTCGATCCTCACCACGCTCGGGGTGAGCGTCGCGCCCTGCGAGTTCCTGACGAGGGTGACCTTCTCGCCGTCGAAGGCGGCCGCGGTCGAATTCGTGGTGCCGAGGTCGATGCCGACGTAAAGCGGGCGTGCAGCCATCGGTGCAAGGATACACGCGCGGAACGGCGGCCGCCCGGACGAGCCGCAGGAGCCGCTGCGGCGGTGGAAAGCGGGCGATCGGCGAGCGCCGGGCGCCTGCTCACCGTAAGCTTCGCGCCGACGTTCCATCGAGCCCAGGAGCTGACGGACCAGCGCGGCGCGGGTAGAATCGGGCGATGAGCTGTGCGACCCCGTGGCGTGTAGATCCCGACGACCCGCGCGCTCCGACCGTCGAGGTGTGGGAGCAGCTCACGCCCGAGCAGCGCCGCGAGGTCGTGGACAGCCTCCCGTCCGATTTCCCCCTGGACGAAGCCTCGCCGCCCGAGGGCGATCCGCACTGGCACCCGGTGACCCGGGCGCGCACGACGCTCGATCGCTGGTTCCGGCGCGCTGGCCGCCGCGTCTACGTCAGCGGCAACCTCGCGGTGTACTACCCGGGCGAGCGCGTCTTTTCGCCGGATGTCATCGCCGTGGTCGACGTGGAGGTGCACGAGCGCGACCGGTGGGTCGTGCTGGACGAGGGCAAGGGCCTCGATTTCGCTCTCGAGGTGATCGTCCGCGGAAAGCGCAGGAAGGACCTCCAGCGCAACGTGGAGTGGTTCGCGCGGCTCGGTATTCCGGAGTACTTCGTGTACGACCGCAAGCGCGGCTCGCTGCGCGGCTTCCGCCTGCCGTCCTCGGCCGCGAAGGTCTACGAGCCGCTCATCCCCCAGCGCGGCCACTATGCGTCGCGGGTGCTCGGGCTCGATCTCGTCGTCGAGGACGGCAGGCTCCGCTTCTATGCGGGCGACGCCGCGATCCCCGACACCGACGAGCTCATCGACAAGCTGGGCGCCCTGGTCGACGCCGCGGAGCAGCGCGCGCAGGAACTCGAGCTGCGTCTCGACGAGGAGGCCCGCGCCCGCGAGGAGGAGGCCCGCGCCCGCGAGGAGGAGGCCCGCGCCCGCGAGGAGGAGGCCCGCGCCCGCGAGGAGGCCGAGCACCGGCTCGCGGAGGCGCTGGCGGAGCTCGAGCGGCTCCGGCGAGAGCGTGGCGGCGCCTGACCCCGCCGGCGCCACGCGCCCGGCGCCCCGCGGTCACCCCGCGAACAGCTGCGTCACCCAGACCCGGCCGCTCGGGTCGCGCACGACGGCCACGCCGGTCCTTCCGTAGCGCCGGTCGAGCAGGTTGCCCCGGTGCGACGGGCTCGCCCAGATCGCGCGGTGCGCGCCCTCGGTCGTGCTCGAGCTGGCCACGTTCTCCCCCGCGATCGTCGCCCTGTAGCCGGCCGCCTTGAGGCGCACCGCCGGATCGCCCGAGCCCACGTCGTGGCCCACCATCTTCGCCTTGATCATCTCCTCGGAGTGCGCCCGCGCCAGCGCGGTGAGCGCCGCGTCGCGCGCGAGCGCCGGCAGGTGCTCCGAGGCCCGCGCGGCGTTCATCATCCGCAGCATCGCGTCCTCGTCGCCCTGCGCCCCCTTCGCGGCCTCCTCGCCGGGCGCGGTCGCGCGCACGTACCGGCCCGGCGGGGCGCTCCCCGCGAAGATCATCGCCTCCAGCACGGGCCTCGGCCCGGTCGACACCGTGGCCAGCACCTGCACCAGCCAGCTCCCCGGCTGGTCGACCGCGAAGCTCGAGCGGAGCCGCGCGCCCGACAGCGAGCTCAGCACCGTCTTGGGCGCGCCCCGCGGCCCCAGCAGCACCACCTTCACCGCGCTCGCCGGCACCCGCATCGTCCCCTCGAGGGTCACCCACTGCCCCACCCGCGCCGTCGTCGGCAGCGGCGACAGATCCGCGAGCGCGTCCACCCCGACCGCGGCCACGATCACCGTCCCATCCGGCTTCCTCGCCTGGGCCACCCCACATCGCCGCACCCCGAGCGTGGTCCAGCCCGCGATCCACCCGTCGAGCCGCGCCCCGATCTCGTCCGGCCCCAGCCCTCGGCCCGAGATCGACCAGCCCCTCGGCCAGGCGTGCGGCGCGCCGGCGGCGCGCAGGGTGAAGGCGAGCTCGTCGGGCGGCATGATCTCCCCTCCCTGGAGCTGCCGCTCGACGTTGCGCCGGGCGACGGCGGCGAGCGCCGCGTCCGTGCTCCCGCAGCGCGCCGCGAGCGCGGCGACGTCCGGCGCGAGCGCCGCGGGCGGCTGCGGCGATCGCGTCGCCGCCTCCCACGTGAGCGCCGGCGGCTCCGCTGCTGCCGCCCCGGCGAAGGTGAGCGCCGCGCCGAACACCCCTCTGGCCCACCACGACCGCATACGCCTCGGCTAGCAGGTTTCCGGACCTGGCGCCCGTCGCCGGCCGCCCGCGCGCGGGCCTCCGCGCACCCGACCCGCGCGCGCTCGCGCCGGGGAGAAACCCGCGCGGTCCCGCGGTCGGCTCGTGCTACCGTGGCCCTCGCGCAGGATGGCTGAGGTCTCCAAGGCCGCGAAGGTCGGCGTCATGACGATCGTGCTCGCAGGCGCGGCCTACGGCGGGTACCGCTTCGTCTCGCGCGACGTGGGCGGCGGGAACGGCTACCGCGTCTGGGCCACGCTGCCGGACGCCATCGGCGTGTCCCCGCAATCGCGGGTGATGATCTCGGGCATCCAGGTCGGCGTCGTCGACAAGATCTCGCTCTACAACGGCCAGGCGCGCATCGACATCAAGATGAGCCCCGACGTCCCGCTCTACGAGGACGCGGCCATCGGCAAGCGCGCCACGAGCCTCATCGGCGAGTCGTTCGTCGTGCTCTCGCCCGGCACCGAGGGCAAGCCGCGCATCCCCGACGAGGGGAGGGTCCTCTATTACATCGATGAGCCGACGATCCAGTCGATGCAGGGGCAGGTCGCCGAGATCCTGAAGGACGTCAAGACCGTCACCGAGACGCTGAAGAACACCGTCGGCTCCGAGAGCGGGCAGGAGCGGCTCGCGCAGATCCTCGACAACCTCGCGGAGGTCACCGAGCAGATGAACGCGACCGTGCGCGAGAACCGCGCGGGCGTCACGCAGACGATCAACAACATCAACCAGATCACGGGCGAGTCGGGCCCGCGCCTGCGGGAGATCCTCCGCAACGTCGAGCAGGTGAGCCGCGACATCCGCACGATGACGGCCGCGGCCGAGGTGCCCGGCCAGCAGGGCGGGCAGCCCGGCGAGCTCCGGCGCGCCGCCGAGCGGGTGGGGCGCGCGACCGAGAACCTCGAGTCGGCGCTGAAGCACGTGGACAGCATCGCCGCGCGCGTCGACCGCGGGGAGGGGACGCTCGGCCGCCTCACCAAGGACGAGACGCTGATCAACGAGGTCGAGACGGTCGTCGAGGACGTCGGCGAGCTCGTCGGCGGGATCAGCCGCTTCCAGACGGTGGTCGGGCTCCGCACCGACTACAACTTCCTGGCCAACACCATCAAGAGCTACGTCGAGCTCCGGCTCCAGCCGACGGAGGACAAGTACTACGTCGTCGAGCTGGTGAACGACCCGCGCGGCAAGACGGACTTCCAGCAGATCGACGTCGACACGACCAACATCAACGACCCGGCGCACTACCGCGAGGTCCGCACCATCACGACGAACGCCTTCCGCTTCTCGTTCCAGTTCGCGAAGCGGCTCGGCCCGTTCACGGGCCGGTTCGGCATCAAGGAGTCGACGGGGGGCCTCGGCCTCGATCTCCACCTGCTCGACGACCGGTTCGAGCTCCGGCAGGACCTCTTCGGCTTCGGCGAGGAGCTGTCGCCGCGCTGGCGGGTCGCGCTCGCGTACGAGTTCATCCGCAAGCTGTGGCTGCTCGGCGGCATGGACGACATCCTGAACACCGATCGCCGGGATTACTTCATCGGCCTGCAGCTCCGGTTCAACGACGCCGACCTGAAGACGGTCCTGCCCTTCGCTCCGTCGAGCTTCTGAGCGCCCCCGTCCCGCCGCCGGCGCCTCGACACCGCCGCCTTCGCCTCGGCGCGGCCCCCGCCTGTGCGCCCGAGCCCGTGTGCTATAGCGCGGGCATGAAGCGCTCGCTTCTTCGCGGAGTGCGTCGGGGATACGCGCTCTTGATCCCTTTCCTCGCGATCGCCGCGGCGGCCGGCGCGGCGGCGTGCCAGGGGTGCAAGGTCCCCGAGCGGGGCGCCGCGAGCGCGGAGGCGGACGCCGACGCGGGCGCGACCCGGCCGACGGTGCGGCTCTACGTGCTCAGCACCGTGGCCGGCGCGCTGGAGCCGTGCGGCTGCACGAAGGACCAGCTCGGGGGCATCGACCACCTCGCCGCCCTGATCGAGGGCCAGCGCGGCGAGGCGCCGGATCACCTCGTGGTCGGCGCCGGGCCGCTGCTCTTCATGGAGCCGGAGGTGAGCCCGGAGCGCCGCACCCAGGACGCCTGGAAGGCCGAGGCGATGGCGCTGGCGGCGAAGGAGATCGGGCTCGCGGCGTGGGCGCCCGGCGAGAACGACTGGGCGCTCGGCGCCGACGCGCTCGCGAAGTACCAGGAGCAGGCCGGGGCGGCCGTGCTCGCCAGGAACCTCGAGGGCGCGCAGGGCGTCCGGGGCGTCGTCGTGCGCGACGTCGCCGGCGTGAAGGTGGGCCTCATCGGCGTGAGCGACCCGAAGGGCCGCGCCGGCGCCTATCCCGAGGGCGTCAAGGCCGGCTCGGCGGTCGAGGCGGTGAAGGCGGGCGTCGAGGAGGCGAAGAAGCAGGGCGCGACGGTGTTCGTGGGGCTCGCCGCCCTGCCGCGGGGCGAGGCGCTGCGGCTCGCCGACAACGCGCCGGAGCTGCACGTGCTCGTGCTGGGCAAGCCCAGCGAGCGCGGGGACGTCAACGACGGCCCGAAGCCGCCGGTGCTCATCGGAACGACGCTCGTCGTCGAGACGCCGAACCACCTCCAGTCGGTGGCGGTCGTGGATCTGTTCGTGCGCGGAAAGGGCGACGGCCCGCTCGTGTTCGCCGACGCGGGCGGCGTCGCCAAGGCCGAGGAGCTCATCAGCCTGTCGTCGCGGATCCGGGAGCTCGAGATCCGCCTCAACGGCTGGGAGGGCAGCAAGACGGTCTCCGAGAAGGACGTCGCCGATCGGAAGGCCGATCTGGAGAAGCTCCGGGCCGAGAAGGCGAAGCTCGAGTCGGCGGAGGCGAAGGTGACCGGCAGCTTCTTCCGCTACAGCTCGGTGGAGGTGCGCGAGAAGCTCGGCGCCGACAAGGACGTCGCCGGGCAGCTCCTCGCCTATTACAAGCGGGTCAACGCCCACAACAAGGAGGCGTTCGCGGATCGCGTCCCCGAGCCGCCGGCGAAGGGCGAGGCCAGCTACATCGGCATCGACGCCTGCACGAACTGCCACGACGAGGAGCGCAAGGTCTTCGACGGCACCGCGCACGCGCGGGCCTACGCGACGCTGCAGCAGGATTTCAAGGAGTACAACCTCGACTGCGTGAGCTGTCACGTGACCGGCTACGGCAAGCCGGGCGGCTCCACGGTGACGCACAACGCCTCCCTCCAGAACGTGCAGTGCGAGGAGTGTCACGGCCCGGGCTCGCTGCACGCGAAGGATCCCGAGAAGAAGGGGCTCATCGTGCTCGCGCCCTCGCCCGAGAGCTGCGTCTCGCAGTGCCACCACCCGCCGCACGTCGAGGGGTTCGAGCCCATGGCCAAGATGCAGCTCATCCTCGGGCCCGGGCACGGCCGGGACTGACGCAGGCCCGGGCACGGCCCCGGTGCCGACGCAGGCCCGGGCACAGCCCCGGTGCCGACGCAGGCCCGGGCACAGCCCCGGTGCCGACGCAGGGGCGGGCGCGCGGCGGCGCTCCTCTGGGCTGCGGCATTTCCGCGCCGTATCGATCGCGCTACGGGGAGCGCCCGTGACGAATGTCCACGCCGTCGTCTCCCGCCTGGGCCCGGCCGAGCGCGCGATCCTCGCGGAGCTCGCCGCCGGCGAGCCGCCGTTCGCGGTGCACCGCCGCGCCGCGCTGAGCTCGACGCTCCGCTACCTGGAGGGCGGCCGCGGCTCGCCGGTGGTCCTCCTGCACGGCCGCGGCAACGCCGCGACGACGTGGTTCCCGCTGCTCCCCGAGCTCGCGCGCCGCCACCGCGTCATCGCCGTGGATCTGCCGGGCTTCGGCCACGCCTCGTCGCCGCCGTTCGAGGGCGGGAGCTTCGAGGAGGGCCTCCGCTTCTTCGCCGATCCGGTCGAGGAGCTCCTCCTCGAGCTGGATCTCGGCGACGCCGCGCTCGTCGGCCACTCGCTCGGCGGGCTGGTCGCGGCGGAGATCGCGCTCCGCAAGCGCGCGCGCCCGCGGAAGCTCGTGCTCATCGGCGCGATGGGGGTCGGGCCGGCCATGACCGCCTGGAGCCGCGCCTACTTCCGCGCCCCGCCGGAGCGCCTCCTGCGGGTGCTCGGCAAGGCGCTCTTCCGCCGCATCCGGCCCCCGCAGCCCACGCCGCGCGGCGAGCGCCTCGCGGCGTTGCACGGCGAGCTCTACGCCGTGCCCGACGGCCGGGTCGCCCCTGTCGCCGCGTTCAACGCGCTCTTCCCCGCCGTCGGCCCGGTGCCCCATCGCCTCGCGCGGCTCGGCGAGATCGACGCGGAGACGCTGGTGCTCTGGGGCGAGCGCGACGACGTGTTCCCGGCGCCGCTCGCCATCGCCGCGGCCGCCGCGATCCCGCGCGCCACGCTGCGCCTCGTGCCGCTCGGCCACGCGCCCCACCTGGAGGACCCGGCGCTGGTCGTTCCCGAGCTCATCGATTTCCTTGCGCCCGGAGCAGGTCCCTAGTTCCGCCCGCCAGAGGTCCGGCCAGGGATCCGGAGAGAGAGTTCAACGCAAAGGCGCAAAGACGCAAAGACGCAAAGACGCAAAAAAGATTTGTAGTTTTGCGCCTTTGCGCCTTTGCGCCTTTGCGCCTTTGCGTTTATTTCTCTATCGCTCGCGAGGAAGATCCCTGGCGGGAGTTCTGACCCGCGGTACTAGCTAGGGAGGCCGTCCAGGAACCGAGGGAGGCCGTCCAGGAACCGAGGATGGCCGTCCAGGAACCGAGGATGGCCGTCCAGGAACCGAGGATGGCCGTCCAGGAACCGAGGATGGCCGTCCAGGAACCGAGGATGGCCGTCCAGGAACCGAGGATGGCCGTCCAGGAACCGAGGGAGGCCGTCCAGGAACCGAGGATGGCCGTCCAGGAACCGAGGATGGCCGTCCAGGAACCGAGAAGGGGCTCGGTCGGGCCGCGGCCGGCCCTCGGCCATCGCGATGCTGCTGGCGCGTTCTCGACCAGCCCGTGAAATTTGGGGGAGGGCTCGCGCGAACTGTCTGGGTCCAGCATGCTTCCAGTCGCCACGCCGCCGTGTCCCCAAGCGTCCGACGGGCTCCCCGCGGCGTCGCTTGTGACGGTGGGGGCGTCTCTCGACGAGACCGCCGCCCTGCGGCCGGTGGTGCGCGCGGCGATCGCCTGCGTGCTCGGGGAGCGAGCCGATCACCCCGACGTCGAGGATTGCACCCACGAGGCGCTCGCCCGGGCCCTCGAGGGGCGCAGCCGCCTGCGCGACGGCGAGCCGCTGCGCCCCTGGGTGCTCGGGATCGCGCGCCACGTGGCGCTGGACGTGCTGCGCCGCCGCCGCCGCACGCGCCGCGCCGAGGCGCACCCGGAGGCGAGCGCCGAGGAGCAGCGCGAGCTCCTCGATTCGGTCGAGGACCCGGCGCCCGGGCCGGAAGAGCGCGCCGCCCAGACCGAGCGCGCCCGCCGGATCGAGCTGGCGCTGCAGAAGCTGGCCGAGCCCCAGCGCCGCGCGCTCCTGGCCTTCCATGTCGAAGGCCTCAACTACCAGCAGATCTCGCGCCGGCTCGACATCCCGCTCGGGACGGTGGCGACGTGGATCGCGCGAGGCAGGCGCTGCCTGGCCGAGGCGCTCGGAGAGTGACGATGCAAGACGACGACAGGCTCGCGCCCGACCTCGTGTGGCAGTCCAACGGTCACCTCACCGAGATAGCGCTCACCGCGCTGGGCGACGGCGAGGAGGCCCTCCTGCCCGAGGGCGCGCTCGAGCATGCCGCGCGCTGCCAGAGCTGCTCCTCGGAGCTCGGCCAGGCGGCGCTCCTGTCGCTGCGCGCGGGGGAGCTCCTGCGCGGGCAGGCGGCGCACGGCTGCGCGAGGGAGACCGCCGCGCCGCGCGCGCCGCTGCCGGTCCCGGCGCTCGCGTTCGCCCTTGCGATCTCGGCGCTCGGCGCGGCGCCGTCGCTCGTGGCCGGGGCGGGCGGCCTGCGGGAGAGCTGGGCGGGGCTCTGGCACGCCTGCTCGGTGGTGGTGAGGGTCGGCTGCGCCGTCGCCGCGAGCGGGGCCCTGTCCGGCTGGCTCACGGCGCTGCCGTGGCTCTCGGCGGCCCTGCTCGTGAGCGTGGGGGCCTACGTCGCGTGGACCAGGGGAAAGCAGCTCTCGCTGAACGGAGGGATCTGATGCGCACCGTCTCGACTCGTCTCTTCTCCTCGCGCCTCGCCGCCGCCGCGCTGGGCGCCGCGCTGGGGGCCTCGGCCAGCGGCGCGGCCACGGCGGAGATCCTCCGCAAGGGCGCCTGGCCAGACGTCGAGCCGAAGGTGAGCGTCGAGGTGAGCAGCGAGCCGCGCAACGAGGCGCTCAAGCGCGTCGCCCAGGCGGCCGGGTGGAGCCTCGTGCTCAACGTGCCGCCCGGCAACGTCGTCGATCTCCACGTCCAGGACCAGCCGGCGGACCGGGTGCTGGAGCTCCTGCTCGCCGACGGGAGCTACGTCGCGACCCGCGACGGCGACCTGATCGCGATCGCCCCGGCCCCGGCGGCGCCGGCCCCGGAGGAGCCCGCGGCCGGGTCCCCGCCGGCGCCCGCGGCCGCGGCGTCGCCCGACGACGCGGAGGACGAGGACGCCGAGGGGGCGCGGCCCTCGTCGCGCGGCCGGGACCGGTTCGTGACCGGCGGGAGCCTCCGGATCGAGAAGGGCGAGGTGGTCAACGACGTGTCGGTGATCGGCGGCTCGCTCGACGTGTGGGGCACCGTCACCGGCGACATCGACGTGATGGGCGGGTCCACGCACATCCACGACGGCGCGCGCGTGCGCGGCGACGTCTCGACGGTGGGCGGCCCGCTCACCGTGGCCGACGGAGCCACCATCGACGGCGACGTCGACGTCGTGGGCGGCCCGCTCCGGCGGGGCGAGCGCGCGCGCATCCGCGGCGACGTGAACAACGACGCGAACCCGCTGGGCGACGGATCGAGCGCGAAGGGCGCGTCCACGCTCGCGCGCAAGGCCGGCAACGCGGTGACGCGCACGGCGTTCCTGTTCGCCTTCGGCGCGGTGATGCTGGCGCTCTGGCCGCGGCGCATGGAGGCGCTCAAGGTCGAGATCGCCGCCCGGCCGATGCGATCGTTCGCGCTCGGCGCGGTGGGCGTCCTCGGCGCCGTCGCGGTCGCCGCCGCCCTGTGCGTCACGCTGATCGGCATCCCGTTCGCGGTGATCGGCCTGTTGCTCGCCGTCGTCGCGGTGGTCGCGGGCGGCTGCGCCGTGCTCGAGACCGCGGGGGCGGGGCTCTTCGGTCACCGGACCAGGAACCCCTACGCGCACCTCGCCATCGGCTGCCTCGGCCTGCTGATCGCCAGCGGGATCCCCTACGTCGGCGGCGCGCTCTGCGCGGCCGTCACGCTGATCGGCGCCGGCGCGCTCGTCGCCACCCGGCTCGCGGGGCTCCTCCGGCCGAGGCCGCGCGGGGAGGGGACGGCGGGCCCCTACCGCACGGCGCCTTGAGCTGGCTTCGCCCGCCCCGGACGGCGCGAGCGCCGATGTACCTCCGCTGAAGGCAGCGCGCTAGCATCGGGCCGTGACCTCCGACCCGATCGAGAAGAGGCTGCGGCTCGGCGAGGACTCGGTGACCGAGTTCAAGCGGATCGAGGTCCCTGGCAAGGCACCGAAGGACCTCGCCGAGACGATCGCGGCCTTCGCCAACGCGCTGGGCGGTCAGATCTTCCTCGGGGTCGAGGACGACGGCACGCCGACGGGGGTCGGCACGATGAAGCAGGCCGACACGCTGATGCTGTCGGTGGTTCAGGCGTGCCAGACCGTCATCCATCCGGCGATCTGGTGCCCGATCACGAAGGTCGACGTCGCGGGCAAGCTGCTGCTCGTCGTCGACGTGCCAGCGTCCAGCCCGGACAGGCCTTACCGCGCGAAGCATGTTTACTGGATCCGCGACGGGAGCATGACGCGTGAGGCGACGCGCCATGAGCTCGTTCGCATGCTCCAGTCGCAGAACGCCTACCATGACGAGAGCGTCGTCCATGGGGCGACCATGGCGGATCTCGATCTTGCCGTCGTCGACGACCTCTTGCGTTCGGTCTACGACCCCAGCGCACCTGCCCAGCGGAACCGTTACCTGCGCGCGCTGAAGTGCGTGGATCCTGGCGAGACACCGACCGTGGCCGGTCTCCTGCTCTTCGGCCGCGAGCCCGAGCGATGGTTCGTCGATGCCAGGATCTCTGCGGTCTGCTTCGCCGGGACCGGGATGTCGGCGGAGCTCGTCGATCGGCAGGAGATCACCGGACACCTCCTCAAGCAGATCGAGAGCGCCGCAGCGTTCCTGGAGCGCTACACACCCGCGCCGGCGCACATCCAGCGCTGGGAGCGGATCGAGCGCGGCGTGCCGCAGACGGCGCTGCGCGAGGCGCTCCTCAACGCCGTCGCCCACCGGGATTACCGCGCCGCGTCCCAGATCCGGATCCTCGCCTTCCAGGATCGGGTCGAGATCATCAATCCTGGCGTGCTCCTGAATCATCTGACGCTCGACAGCATCCAGGTCGGGGGCATCAGCCAGCGCAGGAACCCGGTGCTCGCCTCGGTGCTCGCGCGCGCTCGTCGCGGGGAGAGCCTCGGGATGGGGATCCCGGAGATGGTCGCGCAGATGCGCGCGCGAGGGTTGCCGCCGCCGGAGTTCGATCTGCAGGGAGGACACTTCCGGGTGGTGCTGCGCGTGGCGCCCTCCCCGGAGGCGCGTGCATGAACGATCGGCGCGACGCAGGCTCGCCGTGGTGGGAGGCGCTCCGGAGCGGCGCCGTGGTCGAGCTTGCGCTTGTCCGGATCGATCTCGTCGGGCCGTCCTTCCCTTGGAAGGAGCTGCCGGACAGCGGGTACCTGCAGCGTCGCGTGCGGTACACCGCGGGCGTCGAGTACCTCGCGCGCGCGCTCGGGGCGATCCAGCCGCTCGCGTGGAGCGAGGACGCCGCCACGCTCGTGCTCGGCGGTGCGTCCGGCGAGGCGCTGGCCACGCTCGCTTTTCGCGCCCTGAAAGAGCTCTGGGAGCGCGTGCACATCGATCTGCAGCTCTCGGCGCGCCTCGCTGCGCATGTCGTACGCGTGCCCTGGAGTCACGAGCTCGTCGACGACGTCGAGGGGTCGCTGCGCGGCTGGATGGCGGCGATCCCGCCTGGCGCAGCCGCGCTGAGCGAGGACCTGGCGCTCGCCCTCCCGCCGCCGGACGCGCGGGAGCTCGCGCCGTGCGGCCTCGTGCTCGAGGGGGCGCCCTCCTACCTCTTCCCCCAGAGCGCAGCTCGCGGCGCGCCGCCGGCGACGCAGGGCGACCAGGCATGGGCGGCGCTTCGTGGCTACGCGCAGAGCCCGGAGCTGCGGCGCATCCGTTACGTCGGCTTCCGTCTCCGGAGGAGCGAGCCGCCGAGCCTGGACCTCCGCGATGTCTTCGTGTCTCCGCGGCTCGACGTCAGCTCGCCGCGCACGAGCGCCACGGAGCGGAGCGCGCGAGGGATCGAGGGCGGGAGCTCCGAGCCGTCCGGCGAGCGCGTGCGCCTCGCTCGCCACCCCATGGGCGAGGGCTTCGAGGAGCTGTTCGCGAGGCACCGGCATCTCGTCCTCCTCGGCGATCCCGGCTCGGGGAAAACGACGCTGCTCCGGTGGCTCGCGATCACGGCGGCGGCGGGTCGCTTCGTGCTGGCGTCGGAGAGCGGCGCTGCCGAGCGTCTTCTGCCGCTGCCTGTCAGCGTCGGCCAGCTCGCGGAGCTTCGTCGGTGCGCCGAGCGGCGGGAGGTGTCTGTCGTCGAGGCGCTCGGTCGCTACTTTCAGGAGCGCGGCGCTGGCGACGAGGCGATGGTGCGCGAGGCGCTGACCCGCGAGCTTCAGGCAGGCCGCTGCCTCGTGCTGCTCGACGGGCTCGACGAGGTCCGCTCGACCGAGCGCGAGGAGCTCCAGCGGTGGCTCGCCTCGTTCGCTGCGGCTCATCCGCGGAACCGGTTCGTCGTCACCTCGCGGATCGTCGGGTACACCGGGTTCGATCTGCCCGGGCGCGTGGAGGCGACGCTCCGGCCATTCGATCGAGAGCAGGTCGATCGCTACGTGAGCGCCTGGCACCGGGCCTATGTGCGCTGGGAGGACCCGGAGGACGCGGCCGCCTCCACGGACGAAGCCGACGCGATGACGGAGAAGCTCCTCGCGGCCATCGATGCCAGCCCGAGGCTCGGTGCGCTCGCGGGAAACCCGTTCCTCCTCTCGGCGCTCGCGTTGATTCACCGCGCGGAAGGGCGCCTGCCGCGCCACCGGGTGCAGGCGTACGCCATGATCTCCCGCACGCTTTGCGAGACGTGGGCTGCGGCGCGCCGCCTCTCGGCCAGCGGCGCGTCGGACGCCGTCATGGCGTACGAAGAAGAGGCCCTGCCCATCCTCGGGAGGCTCGCGCTGGCGATGCACGAGCGCTATCCGGCCGGGGTCGCGCCGGAGGCCTTCGTGGTGGAGGCGCTGAGCGAGGCGCTCGGCGCGCAAGCGGGGATCTCTGGAGAGGAAGGTCTCCTCGCGGCGCGCCGATTCCTGGAGAAGTCGGGGCGTGAGCTGGGCCTCCTGATGGAGCGCGGCGCGCAAGCGTGGGGGTTCATGCACCTCACCTTCCAGGAGTTCTTCGCGGCCGCCGGGCTCCACGCGATGGATCGGTTCGAGGAGGTGGCGCTGGCGCGTCTCTTCGATGCCCGCTGGGGTGAGGTGATCCGGCTCGGCGTGGGCTACATGGCGCTCGAGCAGAAGCGGCCCGCGGCGGCGCGGAGGTTCGTCGAGCGGGTCCTGTCGTGGGAAGAGCCGGAGCCGCGGCGGTGGGTGACGAGCGTCCTGCGCAAGCAGGTCCCCATCGCGGCGCTGCTCGCCGCGGAGGCGGGCGAGGCGTTGCCGGTGGCGCTGCAGGAGCGCGTGGCGGCCGCGATGGCGGCGTGGGTCGTCGAGCCGCCGTCGTTCGATGCACCTCGGGAGTTCCTGTCGGAGCTCGCGGTGACCGAGCTCGGCGGGCGCGTCGCCGAGGCGATTCTCAAGTGGCTCGACGACGAGAGCCCCGCGCGTCGCGCGATGGCCGCGCTGGCGCTCGGCGAGCTGCGTTCGAATGCCGCCGTGGAGCGGCTGGTCTCGCTGCACGACGAGCGCGTCTCGGCGGCCCTCTCCGCGGCGCTCTGCGAAGACGCGGATGCTGACGTGCGATGCGCGACGGCCTCGGCGCTCGGTGAGCGGCGTTCCGAGGCTGCCGTGAGCCAGCTCGTCACCGCGCTGGCGGATCCTGATCCCCGCGTGATCGAGGCAGCCATCGCGGCGCTCGGGGAAATCGGCTCCGCGACGGCGATCGACGCCCTCGTGGCCCTGGCGCCTCAGGTGGCCGAAGCGCGTGCCGCCCTGTGGAAGCTCTCCGCCACCGGCGCCCCCGAGGGCGTCCCGCAGGGCGGCGACACGCCGTCGGGCTCGCCCGGCGCACCGCCTTGATGCCCTGCGCCGCTCAGTGCACGCCGCCGACGAGCCACGCCTGCGCCGGGACGAGCACCTCTTCGGGGGAGCCTCCTCCCTGCGACGCCGGGCCGGTCGCGGTGCCGTCGCCCATGGGCGTCATGCGGAACCCGTGATCGCCGAAGACGAGCAGCAGGGTCCGCGGCGGCAGGCCGGCCATGAAGCGCGCGACAACGTCGGCGACCTCCTCCGCGATGGCCTCGATGCGCTCGGCGAACGGCGGCCCCGCGGCGCGCAGGCGCGCCTCCACGAGGTCGAGCTTCATCAGCTCGCGCGACCCGACCCGCTCGCGCCGCAGGGTCGCGACGGCGCGGCCGCGGGCGATGGCGGGCTCCGCCTCGCTCGGGGGCATCGTCTCGCGGAGCCCGTCCGGCCCGCGGGCGAGCAGCGAGATCTGCGCCGTCGTGGTGGGCGGCAGCGCCGCCCAGAGCAGCGAGCGCTCCACCAAGATGGCCCGATCCATCATGATCTCCTTCAGGTGGGCGGCGACGCGCTCGCCGAGGTCGAAGCGCATCGCGTCGACGAGCAGGAGCTTCACCCCGCGCGCCCCGTTGAGGCGGGCGATGCGGGCGGCGATGTCCGGGGCGTCGAACACCATGGGCGGCCGCTTGCCGGTCACGCGCAGCGCCGAGAACGCCTCGCGGTAGCTGTGCTCGAAGCTGGTCCTCCAGCTGTCGACCACGCCGCGCACGGCCGCGTCCGCCTCGCCCGCGAGCGTCGCGCCGAGGAGCGGCGTGTAGTGGGTCGCGAACAGCTGCTCGATGACCCGGACCGGCTTCGGGCCGCGAGCGTTGTCGAGCTCGACGGCGAGCGCTCGCCACTCGGCCGCGCTGAGGATCCGGTTGCGCGGCGCCTTCCGCTCCCTGCGCGTCGGCGGCAGCGCGTCGTTGTCGGCGTGGGCGGCCTCGGCGACCGGCGCGATCGGCGCGGCGGGCGCGATCGGCGCGGCGGGCGCGATGGGCGTGGCCTCGTGCGCGGCTCGCGGCGGCCTGAGCGTTGTGCCCGCGCCGTCGAGCGCAGCGCCAGGGTTGGCGGGCGGCGCGCCCGGATCGGCGGGCGCCACGCCCGGATCGGCGGGCGCCGCGCCCGGGTCGACGCTGGCCAGGGCCATCGCCAGCGTCTCGTTCGCAGCGGGCGGCGAGCCCGCCCCCTGCGCCGGCGCGGCACCGGGGCCCCTCCCGGAGGAGAGGACGGCCGCCGGTGCGTCCGGGCGGCGGAGCCTCGACGAGCGGGGAGGCAACACGCCGCGCGGCCTCGCCTCGGTCCGCCCCTCGGCGGCGGCGGGCGACGCGGGCGCTGCGGGCGCCTCGGAGGCCGCCGGCTCGGCCGGGAGCGCCTCGTTCGGGGCGGGCGCGGCGGCGCTCGGCTGCGTCGGCCTGAGGGGCCGCTCCGGCTCGCGCTGGGCGAGGCTGCGCTCCGGCTCGCGCTGGGCGAGGCTGCGCTCCGGCTCGCGCTGGGCGAGGCTGCGCTCCGGCTCGCGCTGGGCGAGGCTGCGCTCCGGCTCGCGCTGGGCGAGGCTGCGCTCCGGCTCGCGCTGGGCGAGGCTGCGCACCTGCGCGCGAATGTGGGAAGCGGCGCCGTGCCCCTCGGACGCGTTCCTCTCGACGAGGTCCGCGAGGGGCACCGGCGCGAGCACCTGCGCGGACCTGTCGCCCTCGTCGAACACGAGGGCGACCGGCGCCTCGCGCGCCGCGCCGAGCCATGCGAGGAGCGTCGCGCTGTCCTCCGGCGGGAGCGCGCCCCGCGCGCCGCCCGCGAGCCGCGGCAGGCCGACGGCGAGCCCCGCGGCGCCGAGCGCCCTCGCGCGGAAGACCTGGTCGGCGATCACCGCCTCGAGCGGGGCGCCTTCCTGGACCCGCGGCGGCAGCGCGCCGCGCATGGCCAGCGCGAGCTCGACGGCCTCGTCGAGCGCAGCGCGGAGCTGCCCGTCCTGCGCCGCCGGGGCGCTCGCCCAGAGGAAGCGCCGCGTCCTGAGCTCGCGCTCGGCGTCGGCGCCCTGCCCGCTCGCGGCGAAGCGGGCCAGTCCGGACGGGGGCACAGCGGGGGACGGCGGTCGGCCCTCCTCGGAGGCAACGTCGAGGCGGGAGACAGGATCGAGGCGCATCGCGCGGCAACCTCGCAGAGCTCGCGGAAACGGGCCAAGTTTCGGCGATCGGACGGCAATCGGGCGTCGATCGGACGGCCATCGGGCGTCGATCGACGCGCGGAGGCGGCTGGCGCCCCTCCGCGGCGGGGCGCGGGCTCAGCCGGACTCGCGCGCGGTCTCGGCCATCAGCGCGAGCAGGGCGCAGGCGATGGCGAACCGGGCGTCGATCCTCCCCTGGTTCATCGACAGGTCGAGCGTGAACTCCTTGACGAAGAACCGGAACACCTGGGTCACCTTCGCGACCTCCTGCTGGTGCAGCTCGATGTGCCACTTGCCGACGAGGAGCGGGAACATGCGGCGGAGCAGCGCGGCGCCGTCCTCCTGCATCAGCCCGACCGGCTGATCCGCGGGATCGAGGATGTCCCAGGTGTCGCGGACGATCGATTTGAGGCCGCGCGAGCGGATGGTCCCGACCCGCTCGCCGGTGCGCGCGTCGAGGACGTCCAGGCACCGGTTCAGGGCGACGACCTGCCGCGACCGGATGGTGAGCAGCGGCTGCGACTCCGACTCATCCGCGAAGAGGGTGAACTCCTGGCGCAGCTTGAGCAGCGGGTGCTTGACGAAGCACACGAGGGTGCCGTCGGGCGCATAGACATGGAATTTGCGGCCGAGCAGCGACCAGAAGGGCCGCTTGATGGTGTAGGTGGGGTGCGCGAACGGCTGAACCGCGAGGCCGCCGTACGCGGCCGGGCCGAAGGGGGAGGCAGTCTGCATCGGGCCGAGTAGGCCGGAGCGGAGCGGCTCGGTCAAGCACGTCCGCCGCGCGCTCGGGCGGCCCTCTCCGTCACCGCGCGCTCGGGTCCTTCCCTCCGGAGCCGCTCGCCGCGATCGCCTTCACGAGCTCCGGCTTGACGACCTTGCCCATCGCGTTGCGCGGCAGGCTCGGCACGACGATCGATTCGCGCGGGACCTTGTAGGGCGCGAGCCGCTCCTTCGCCCAGGCGCGGAGCGGTCCGGTCGCGCACTCCGCCTCCCGCCCCGGCGCGGCGACGACGACCGCGACGACGCGCTCGCCCCACGCCTCGTCCGGGACGCCGATCACCGCGACCTCGGCGATCGCGCCGTGCTCCCGCAGCGCCTCCTCGATCTCGAGGGCCGACAGCTTGTACCCGCCGCTCTTGAGGATATCGACCGACGTCCGCCCGAGGAGCCGGAAGCGCCCGTCGCTGGAGCGCTCCGCGACGTCGCCCGTGCGGAACCAGCCGTCCTGGAAGGCGGCGGCGGTGGCGTCCTCGCGCCCGAGGTAGCCCTTGAAGACGCTCGGCCCACGGATCCAGAGCTCGCCCCGCGCGACCGCGGCGCCGCCGGGCCGCGCCGGCGCCTCGCCCGGGGCGTCGCCCGGCGCCCATTCCGACGCGTTGCCCGCGTCGTCGGTGATGCGGGCCTCGACGGTCGGCAGCGGGAAGCCGACCCAGCCCGCCCGCCGGCCGGCCGGATCGAGCGGGTTGCTCAGCCCGACGCCGATCTCGGTCATCCCGAAGCGCTCGAGCGGGATCGCGCCGGTGAGGTCGCGCCAGCGCTCGGCCAGCGTCACCGGCAGCGCCGCGGAGCCGCTCGTCGCGAGCCGGAGGGCCCGCGCCCCCGCGGCGAAGCTGGGCGCGCCGCCGCGGTCGATCTGCTCGAACAGCCGCTGGTACATGGTGGGCACCGCCATGAACGCCGTGACGGAGCCGCGCGCGATCTCGGCGGCGACGCGCTGGGCGTCGAAGCGCGGCAGCATCCTCGTCGCGCTGCCCGCGAGCAGCGACGTGGTGAGCGCGATGACGACGCCGTGGAGGTGGTGCAGCGGCAGCGCGTGCAGCAGCGCGTCGTGCTCGGAGAAGCCCCAGGCCGCGCGCAGGAGCTCCGCCTGCACGGCCAGGTTGCGGTGCGTGAGGAGCGCCCCCTTCGGCTTGCCGGTCGTGCCGCTCGTGTAGAGCAAGAGCGCCGGATCGTCGGCGGCGATGTCGGAGAGCGCCCCCTCCGGCCCCGGGGCGGCGCGCTCGAGGTCCTCCACGCGGAGCACCGAGCGGCCCTGCGCGATCGGGGCGGCCACCGCGGCGAGCTCGTCTCCGACGAGGATCCGCCGCACGCCGGCGTCGCTCGCGAGCCATGCGAGCTCTGCCGGCGGATACAGGGCCGACAGCGGCAGCGCGATCCCGCCGGCGAGGAGGACGCCGAGGAAGGCCGAGACCCACGCCGCGCCGGGCGGCACGAGGAGCAGGATCCGCTCCCCTTCGAGGGAGCTCGGGCTCGCGTGCGCGCCGGCGCCGCGCCCGCCGTCGGCGAGCAGCGCGCCGCGGACGCGGAGGGCGCGCTCGGTGAGCGCCGCGAAGGTGGTCTGCCCCCGGTCGTCCTCGACGGCGGTTCGGGCGGACGATCCGAGCTGAGCGAGCCGTTCCACGAGCGGGGAAGCCATCGCGCGAACTCTCGCACAGCGAGGGTGCGCGGAGCCAGGCCGGTTGGTTACACTGCCGCGCCATGCGAGCTTCCTGCCCCCGTTCCGGCGTCTTGCTCCGCCTCGCGGCCGTCGCCGGTCTGACCCTGGCCGCGGCGGCGTGCGAGAGCGCGCCCAAGCCGCCCGAGCCCGGCCCCGCCGCCACGGCGGCTCCGGTCGCCGAGGCGCCCGCCGAGCCGCCGAAGCCGAAGGGCATGCCCGAGCTGCTCGTCGACCCGATGGGCCCCTACCTCGGCGGCCAGCGCGTGGACCTCTCGCAGAAGGACGGCGCCGAGAAGCTCTCGAAGGTGATCCGCGCGCTGCCGATCGAGGGCAAGCCGGTCACGCTGCTCGCCGAGAAGAGGGCGAAGCCGAGCGCGGTGGCCGCCGTCGTGACGGAGCTCGGCGCGGCCGGCGCGCCGACGGTGCTCATCAAGACCGACGGCCGCGACGACCTCCCGAAGGAGATCACGGTGGTCCCGGAGGGGCGCGTGTCGAAGCCCCCCGCGTGCGCCGTCAGCGCGATGGTGCTGAAGGACCTCGCGACCGCGATCTGGCCGTTCGGCGGCGGCATGGGCAAGCGCCAGCGCAAGGGGCTCGCCGGCCCGGATCTGTCGCACACCGGCGAGCAGCTCACGAAGGACATCGCCGCGTGCAGCGCGTCGGTGGCGTTCTTCTCGGCGGACGACGAGGTGCCGTGGGAGATGGCGCACAACCTGGCCGGCACGATCCTCGGCTCCGACGCGAAGAAGAAGCTCGACACGCTCGTCCTGCTCCGCGCTGCCCCGGTCGCGGGGCGGCCGGTGCAGCTCGGTGGAGGCTGACGTGCGCTGCGCCGGGGGCTCCGTCACCCTGGATCGCCGCCCCTTCAGGGGCGCGTCTGCCAGGAGGAGCGTCCGGCGCGCCCGGCGCGTGCCGTTGCGAGCGAGCTGTCGATTTCTAGTCGGGCGAGACTCCGTGTGTTCCTGTCGAGCGCGGGGGTGGCCGGGTGGGGCCACGCGGCACGATCCGGCACACGGGGCGGCGCTGGGAGCGCACGGAAACGGCGGGCGGGCGCTCGCCGTTGGGGCCGGCCTGGATCATGAATAGGGCGAGTCGCAGATCCCCTGCGCCATCGGGGGCGTGACGATCACGGGAGGATGGTTCGGACATGTCGAAGCGACTTCTTGCATCGGCCCGCGCGAACAGGGGCCGCAGCCTCCGTCCTCGGGCTTCTCAGCCCCGCATGTCGGCGGCGCCTGAGGGGCCGGCGCTCGCGACGCAGGATTCGACGCCGCCGCCGGCGAGCGACCAGGACGTCGCCGTCGCCGGGGCGGCCGCGGAAGTCTCCGCTGCTCCCGAGCGTGCCGCCGACGCCGGCGCGGCCGCTGTGCCGCCGGCCGTCGAGGCGCCTGCCGCTCCGTCGGCAGCGCGGGCGGCCGAGGCTCCGCTTGTCGCGGAGGCGCCCGCGGCCCGAGCGGCCGTGGAGGCGCCCGCGGCCCGAGCGGCCGTGGAAGCGCCCGCGGCTTCGCGGGTCTCCGAGGCGCCCGCGGCTTCGCGGGTCTCCGAGGCGCCGGCCGCTCGAGCGGCCGTGGAGGCGCCCGCGGCTTCGCGGGTCTCCGAGGCGCCCGCCGTGCCGCGCAGCGCGGGCGACGCGACCCCTCGCAAGGCGCAGGATTCCGAGCCGCCGATGGCGCCGCAGCGAGCCGGCGCGTCGGAGCAACCGGCAGCCCCCGCGTCCTCGCCCGAGGAGCCGGCGCCGGACTCGGACGCGCTCGATCTGATCGACCCTTCCTCGCCGACGGCGGCGTTCTTCCGGCGCGAGGAGGAGTCGTTCCCGCCGCTCACCGAGGCGGCCAGCGATCCCGACGATCACGCCGACGAGCGCCTCGTGGTGGTGCATCAGCTGTCGCCCGAGACGCTCGCCCGTCGGGCGCGCCTTCGCCGGATCGTCGCGGCGGTCGCGGGGCTCGCCGGGGTGATCTCCGTCACGGTGGTCGCCAAGTCGGTGGTCTCGAGCAAGCCGCCCGCGCCTGCGCCGATCGCGATGGTGGCGCCTGCATCGAAGCCGGCGCATGCGCAGGCGAAGCTCGCGGCCGTGCCAGGGAATCCTTCTCCTGCACGGGAGACCGCGCCTGCGCCGGCGGAGCCGGCACCCGCCGCCGCGAAGGGGGCGGAGGCCGCTCCGGATCCGCTGAAGGCGACCGCGGAGGCGGAGAAGGCTGCCGCGGAGAAGGCCGAGGCGGAGCGGGCTGCCGCAGAGAAGGCCGAGGCGGAGAAGGCCGCGGCGGCCGAGGCGGAGAAGGCTGCGGCGGCCGAGGCGGAGAAGGCCGCCGCGGCGGAGGCTGAGAAGGCGGCGGCGGAGGCGGAGAAGGCCGCGGCGCCCGCGGTCAACGCCGAGGACGCGAGCAAGCTGAAGAAGGAAGCGCTGAGCTTCCTCAACCGCGGCAGGTACAAGGACGCGATCGAGGCGTCGCGCGCGGCCATCGCGGCCGATCCGACCGACGCGCTGCCCTATCTCTACCTGGGCTCGGCGCTCCAGGACACGGGCAAGTGGAAGGATGGCGTCGCGGCGTACAGCGAGTGTGTTCGCCATGCGACGAAGGGCCCCGTGCACGAGTGCAGGGCCATGGGCGGTCGCAAGTAGCGCACGCCCTGGGCGACGAGCGCGCTGCGCACGGCCCGGGCGGCGAGCGCGCCGTGCGCAGCCGGGGCGCCGTTCCGCTGCGCGCTGCGCTCAGCCCGGACGGCGCGCGAGCTGCGCGAGGAACGCCGCGGCCGCGGCGTAGCCGAAGGCCAGGCCCGTGGCGAGGCGGGTGGCGTGCCAGGGGGGGCGCAGCCCGAGGTCCTGGGTCGCCACGTCGAGCGCCATCAACGCGCTGAGGGCGATGAGGATCGGGCGCCACGCCGCCATCGCCAGCCGAGGCCGCGCGATCGCGGCGCCCGCCGCGACGCCGGCGAAGATGCCGGCGCAACGGCTGCAAAGCGGCATCACGACGCCCTCGAGCGCGAGCGACCGCTCCGGGAGGCGGTGGCACATCGGCGCGAAGAGGCGATCGAGCGCGGCGCCGAGCCCTCCGAGCGGCAGGTAGCTCCGCGCGAGGAGGATGCACCAGGGCAGGGCGCCGACGACCGCCAGCGCGCAGCGCGCCGCCGGCAGCAGCGACGGCGGCTCGGTCGCGATCGGCCCACCGGAGGGTCGCGCCGCCGCGTCGTCGAGGCGGGCGGAGGGGGCCTGCGCCGCGGCGCGGGCCCTTGCGGGCGACGGCACCGCCGGGGTCTCGCGCCCGGAGGCGCACGCGGTCACGTCAGCCTCGGTCGGGCGCGCTCTTGCCGAGGTGGCGCATCACCTCTTTCAGGTCGCTCCAGACCTCACGCTTCGCGCCCGGCTGGCGCAGCAGGTAGGCCGGATGGAACGTGGGCATGATCGGGATCGAGCCCTTGTAGAGCTTCCACGTCCCGCGGAGCTTCGTGATCCCCTCGGTCGTGCCGATCAGCCCCTGCACCGCGGTGGCGCCGAGCGCCACGATCACCTTCGGCTTGATCAGCGCGAGCTGGGACGCGAGGTAGGGGCTGCAGGCCGCCATCTCGGCGGGCTCCGGCTTCCGGTTCTTCGGCGGCCGGCACTTCACGATGTTGCAGATGTAGACCCCGTCGCGGTGGTACCCCATCGCCGCGATCATCTTGTCGAGCAGCTGCCCCGCCGGGCCGACGAACGGCTCTCCCTGCTGATCCTCTTCTGCCCCTGGCCCCTCGCCGACGAACACGATCTCGGAGAGCGGGTTGCCGCGCGAGAACACCGTGTGGGTGCGGCCCTCGTGGAGCGGGCACTTCTGGCAGGTGCGGACCTCTTCCGCGATGAGCGAGAGCCGCGCCACGCGCTCCTCGGGCGACTCCGGCTGCGCTGCCGCGAGCGCGCGCGCAGCCGGTTCGGCGCGGGGCGCCGCGGCGGCGCTCACGGCGGGGCGGGGGGACGGCTCGGGCGCCCGCGGCGGCTGCACCGGCGCTCGCGCCGGCTGCGCCTCGGCGGCACGCTGCTCGGGGTGCGGTGGGGAGAAGGCGGCGGCGCGCTGCTCCGGATGCGCCGGGGAGGCGCCGGCTGCGCTGCGCTGCGCTGCCGGCGCGGAGGCCGCGCCGCCGCCCCCGCGCGGCGCCGCCGGCGCGGGCGCGTCCAGCCCGGCGAAGCCCCGCTCCGCCCGCCGAGCGGCCGGCGGACCGCCTTCCGGGGACGACGCGCCCAGCGCCTCGTGGAGCGCCGAAGGATCGCCCGGCAGCCCGTCCGCGCCGGTCATCGCGTGCCATTCCAGGAACGCCCGGACCGAGGCGGTCAGATCGGCGAGCTCTTCGCGCAGCGCTTCCACCATCGCCGTCCCCTCAGTGGCCGCCCTGCTGCGCGAGCCAGCGCTCCGCGTCGAGCGCGGCCATGCAGCCCGTGCCGGCGGCCGTCACGGCCTGGCGGTAGTTCCAGTCCTGCACGTCGCCCGCGGCGAAGACGCCGGGGATGTTCGTGCGCGTCGAGCCCGGCACCGTCTTCAGGTAGCCGTTCGGGTGCGTCTCGAGCTGCCCCACGAAGAGATCCGTCATCGGCGTGTGGCCGATCGCGACGAACATCGCCGCCGCCGGCACGAGGTGGCTGTCGCCGGTCTTGGTGTTCTTGACGCGGACGCCGGTCACCATGTCGGCCTTCACGTCGAGCACCTCCTCCACGACGTGGCTGTAGAGGATCTTGATCTTCGGGTTCTCGATCACACGCTGGACCATCGCCTTCGACGCCCGGAACTCGTCGCGGCGGTGCACCAGCGTGACGCTGCTGCAGAGCCCGGACAGGTAGGAGGCCTCCTCCATCGCCGTGTCGCCGCCGCCGACGACCACGACGTCCTGGCCGCGGAAGAGCGCGCCGTCGCAGACCGCGCAGGCGCTGACGCCCTTGTTCTTGAGCTTCTCCTCGCTCTCGAGGCCGAGGTAGTTGGCGCGCGCGCCCGTCGCGATCACCACCGCCTTCGCCAGGTAGAGCGTGTCCTCCACCCACACCTTGAACGGGTGGCCCGTGAGCTCGACCTTGGTCACGTCCGCGGTCACGATCTCCGTGCCCTGATGCGCCGCCTGGTCGCGAAAGCGCTGCATCAGCTCCTGACCGGTGATCTTCTCGGGGAAGCCGGGGTAGTTCTCGACGTCGGTCGTGAACATGAGCTGGCCCCCCGGGATCAGGCCGCCGGCGCTGAAGCCCTCGATGAGGAGCGGCTTCAGGTTGGCGCGCGCCGCGTAGATGGCGGCGGTGAGCCCGGCAGGACCGGAGCCGATGATGACCAGGTTACGGACGTTCGATTCACTCATGGTGGAGCCATCTTATAGGCGCGACCGCCTTCCGCGTCGACCGCCCCGGCGCGCCGCCGCGCCCCCCGCCGCGCCGCATTGGGCCGCGCCCCCCGCCGCTTCCACGCGCGAGCGGCCGCCCGCTCAGAAGCGCATCGTTCCGCTCAGACCGAACTCGTCCAGGCTGCTCTCGAAGCGGCCGCCGTTCACGCTCTGGATGCTGCGGTAGCCGCTCGGCACGGCGCCGGAGACGGCCTTGATGCGCCCCTCCCCGCCGTTGTCCAGAGGGCCGAAGAACGTGTGCTGAAACGCCGCCGAAACGTCGACCGGGCCGATGCGCGCGGTGACGCCGGCCCCGACGCCGACCCGGTAGCCGAGGTGGAAATCGAGGTTCAGATCGGCGTCGTCCTGCCCCTTCTGCTCGAAGAAGCCGCCGGCCCTCAGCGCGAGGAGATTTTGGAGCACGACGAAATCGCCGCCGAGCCGGACTCCCAAGACGTCGCGCCAGCGGTGCGGGACGTCGGCGTTCGGCGGCACCGTGCCCACGCCCGTGCCGCGCACCGGGATGCCCTCGCGAAACCGCACCTCGATCGCGTCGACCGCGCTGTTGTTGGCCCAGGTGAAGTCGAGCTCCACGTCGAAGAGATCGTCGATCATCGGGTCGCGGGTGCGCGGCGCGGCGGCCGAGGGCTGCGCGGGCCGCAGGGCGAAGGCGCGCGGCCGGTGGTACCGGAGGCCGAGCTTCGCCTCCATGGGGATCGGCATCCTGAGCTCTCCCGCGCCCCGCGCCTCGGTGACGTTGCACCCGGGCGCCTCGCCCCTGCACGGGTCCTCGTTCTTCACCCCCGCCGGCGTCCAGTAGCGCGACTCGATGGTCAGGTCGGTCTTCGCGCGCACCGCGTCCTGCCACTTGAACCACGCGCCCAGATCGAGGTGCGGCGTCGCCGCCCAGCGCGCGCCGAGGACGAAGCCCGGGACGAAGAGGTCCTCCGCCTTCGCGCGCGTGCGCAGGTCGCCGTGCGCGTTGAAGTCGTCGCCGCCCTCGGCCGAGGTCGCCTCGGCGAAGTTGACGAAGTCGATGACCGCCGCGCCCCAGATGAAGCCGGCGCCGAACGAGACCCCCTCGGTCGGGGTGAAGCCGACCGAGAGCGTCGGCATCAGCATCAGGGCGTCGAGCGACGTGAGCAGGTACCGCTGGGGCGACGGCTGCGTCATCGCGCCGAAGCTCGGGTGCGTGTACGGGAGCGACTCGGGCCAGGACCGCGCGCCGACGCCGTGCGGGCCGAGCGCCGCGACGCCGACGGCGAGCGCGTCGCTCACGCGGAGGGTCGCGGCGAGCTGGGGGTTCGGGAACAGGCCGCCCTCGGCGCAGACCTTCGGGCCGGGGCCGCCCTCGCTGCCGGGCGCCGGGATCGCCGTCGTGGCGCTCGGCGGGACGGGGCGCCCGTCGGGGCCGAGGCGCGTGAAGCACTGCGCCTGATGGATGAAGTGGACGCCGCCGTGCGCGCTGCTCCGCTGCGCGGCGAGCCCCGCCGGGTTGAAGTAGGCCGCGAGCGGATCGTCGGCCCGCGCGACCCACGCCCCGCCGCGGCCGAGCTGGAGCACCCCGATGTCCGGCGAGTCGAGCCCCGACGACGCGCGCGCCGCGCCGGCGGCCACCATCGCAGCGAACGCGGCGCCCGCGGCGCCGGCAGCTCCTCGTCTCATGATCTCCGTCTCCGCGCGGGCGATCCCCGGCGGGTCACTTCACCGGCGACGCCTTGAGCGCCGCCTTGCCGTCCTTCACGTAGACCGTGAAGCGCACCCGCGAGCAGTTGTGGCGCGCCACGAGCGCGTCCTTGTTGCGCTGCAGCGTCCCCTTGAACTTGTCGAAGGTGAGGGCGTTCGTGGGCTCCCCGCACTGCTGCTTGACCGACAGGAACTCCTCGTAGACGGCGTTCCACTCGGCGAGCTCGTCCGGGTCCCCCGCGCCGTCCTGCCGCGCGGCCGGGGCCTCCGGCGCGCTCGTCGCCTCGGCGACGGGGGGCGCCGGGGCGGGCGCGCCCGGCGCCTTGGGCGGCGGCGGCGGCGGGCGCCGCGGCGGCGGGCGCCCGGGGGCGCCCGGCGGGCCGAGCGCGGAGGGCGCGATGTTCGCGTCCGAGACCTCCTCGACCGCCTCGACCGGCTCCTCGGAGTCGCGGGCCGGCGGGGGGCCGCTGAGCGGGTGCGAGCCAGGCCGCCGCGTCGGGCTGCGCGGGCTCACCATGGGCTTCGGGTACGACGGGCGCGAATCGGGGCGCGGCTCGCCGGGGCCGAGCGGCACCGAGAACGCGCTCATCGCCGGCTGCGCCGGGATCGGGCCGAGCACCTGCTCGAGGTCGGCGGCCTTCCTGGGCGCGCCGCCCTTCGCGGCCACCTTCTCGACGCCGTCGTTGATGTCGGCCGCGATCTTCCGGTACGCGCCGCGGAACCGGCTCGGCGCCAGCACGTCGACCTCGCCCTTCGCGAAGCGCGCCGCCTCGTTGCGGAAGACGTGCAGCGGCCGCGTGTGCTCCAGGAACGAGAACACCAGCCCGATCGCGGCCAGGACGAGGGTGCCGGCCAGGAGCAGCAACGTGGGCACCTGGCTCTTGTCGTCGTTGTTCGCCTTGTCGAGGAAGTTGAGCGGCGAGTCGACCGACGCCGCGAGGCGGCCGACCGCGTAGCCGGCGCCGAGCTCCCACGCCTCGCCGGGCAGCCGCGCGTAGACCACGCCGAGGTGCTGGCTGATGACGCGGACCTCGGAGCGCCCCTTCTCGAGGTAGTCCTTGTTGTCGTCGAGCAGCTTCAGATCCTGCGTGATCTGGTCGAGGTTCGCCTTGTCGAACCCCTCGGGCGCGCCGGAGGCGACGCGCGCCCCCTCGGCGTAGAAGCCCACGGCGGCGCCGGTGCGCTTCGTGACCGCGCGGGCGAAGGTGTCGTCGATGATCTTGGCGCCGATCACGGCCCCGACCGGCTCGCCGTTGACGTCCTGCTCGACGGGGCGCGCGACGACGCGCAGGATGCGGCCCTTCCAGACCCACGCGTCGTCGCGGATCCAGCCGTGGAGGGCGTCGGCGACGAGCGGGTAGCCGCCGAGCTCCCAGTCCTCGCGGTGCTCGAAGTCCACCGACGCGACGACCCGGCCGGCCGCGTCGACGGCCCACACGTGGTCGAACTTCAGCTCCGGGGGCACCTCGGCGACCGCGCTGCGCAGCGCGGTGCGGGCCTTCTCGCGCAGCTCGGCGCCCGGCTTGGCCTCGGTCGACGACTTGGCGAGCGCCGTCCGCAGGGCCGGGTTCAGCGCGACGCGGATGAGCGCGCTCGATCGTTTCCGGGCGTCGTCGTTGAGGAACCACTCGACGGCGCTGGAGTCGGCGCTGAGCGCCTCGCTCATCGCGCGGTGGCTCGAGCGGTTGTAGAGCTGGGCGGCGACGAAGAGGACGAAGATCGCGGCGCCGAGCGCGAGCGCGAGCACCCCGTACCAGAAGCGCGACAGCAGCATGGCCTACTTTCCTGCCTCCGCGCTCGGCCCGCCGGCCTCGCCCACGACGACGGCTTCCTTGAGGAACTGCTGGTCCGGCCCGGGCTTCACGACGGCCTCGACGGCCTTTCCGACCGGCTCGCCGTTGAAGTAGCCCTGCAGCATGTACGTGCCGGCCTCGACCTCCAGGGCGAAGCTCCCCTGGCGATCCGGGTAGGCGCTCGCCACGGCCTTCGGCTCGACGACGATCCACGATCGGATGCTCGGGGCGAGCTGATCGCGGATCTCGTACTTGCCCGGCCCTGGCGGCGTCCAGGCGCGGGTCTTGGCGGCGGCGAGCTCGACCGGCGGGAGCGCCTTGTTGCCGACGTCGTAGATCTTGTGCGGGAACGGATCGTGGTTCTCGAACTGGATCTGCTGGCCCGGGGCGACGACGACGGTCACGGGCGAGGTGCGGCCGCCCGAGATGACGACGGTCCGCGGCGTCTTCTGCGGCTCGCCCTTCTCGCCGAGCGCGACGACGCACAGCTCCTTCGGCATGTAGCCGACGAGCGCGCGGACGTCGGCGCGGACGGTCGGGGAGGGCTCGCGGAACGTGTACCGGTTGGCCTTCGGGTCCTTGGCCTCGTTCCAGACCGGGTTCAGGAGCTTGGGCATGCCCGTGGTCCGGCCCTTGAGCGTCACCGCGGCCAGGGCCGCCCCGGGCGCCATGAGGATCGCGAGCGTCAGGGCCAGGCGCCGCGCGAGGCGCGCGCGGCCGGGGACGCGGCGCCCGAGGTGGCTTGACGACCCGAACCGCGCTGCGCCGGCGAGCGGGCGCCGCTCGTCGTGCTGCGCTCCTGAAGATCGAGGGGATCTCGTGTCCATCGCAGGCCCGAAGCTACCGGAAGGGGGATGAGAACGGAAACAAAAGCCGGGCCGCGGTCCGCGCGATGGCGCCGCGCGCCGCGCGCCCCGCGTCGCGCTGCTCCGCCGCGCACCGGCGCCGCTTGCGCGCTGGCCTGGACCGACGCGCGTCCCGTGCTGCGCGCCGGCCTGGGCCGACGCCGGCCTGAGCGGCGCGCGCTTGGCCTGGACCGACGCCGGCCCGTGCGGCGCGCGGCTCTTGGCCCCGCACCCCGTGCGCGCTGCGCTACGCCTGGGCGGGGGCGTGCGCCACCCGGCGGCGAGGCGTGCGGCGGCCGCTGGGCACCTGTCTCGGGCACAGCGGATGTCGCGCGCACAAAAAAACTGCGGGCCGCATGAACGGCCCGCAGAGGAGAGATGTTCCGTACCGCCGAGGACGTGGGCCGAAGGACTTGAACCCCTAGCATAGCTGCTAGGTGGGAGCCGAAGTACCGCTTCAGGCTTCCCGGTGAATGGTTCCGGGCCTAGCTCACCACGGTATCGTTGTTGGCTCCCTGGTTCTCGCTTACTCGGGATTCAATCGTCCAGCGCCTCACGAAGTCGGCAGAGGGAACGACCATAGGATAGTTCCCTGGGCGGCTCCGTCAACCGCTCCTCCGCACGGTTCTCACGTTTTGCGTCGCGTGGGGTGCGTCGGTTGCGTCGGTTGCGTCGGTTGCGGGCGTCGCGTGGGTTGCGTCGGTCGCGTGGGTTGTGCGTGGGTCGCGTGGGTTGCGTCGCCCCGTTCGTCTCGCGCTCACGCCGCGCCGCTCGTGCGCGAGCGCCCGACGCCCTACGGATGGCCCTGAGCCGGCTGTCGAGCGACCTGGCGAGCTGGCGAGCCGGGCTAGGTGAAGAGGGCGATGATCGGGTCGTGGAGCAGGCCGTTCGACGCCACGATGTTTCCGACGTGGTAGTCCGGCGGACCGCCGTCGAGCGCGGTGATCACGCCGCCCGCGCCGCGCACGATCGCGCTCCCGGCGGCCACGTCCCAGGCGTGGAGCCGGCGCTCCCAGTAGGCGTCGTACGTCCCGTCGGCGACCATGCAGAGATCGATCGCCGCGCTGCCGCAGCGCCGTATGGCCTGCGCTTTGCGCTTGACGGTCATGAAGGCGTCGAAGTTGTTGTCCGGAGCCCGGTCGCGCACCGGCGGAAAGCCGGTCGCCACCATCGCGTGCGCCAGCGACGCCGTGGCGCTGACCGCGCAACGCTCGCCGTTGCGGCGCGCCTCGCCGTCCGGCGGCGCCGGCGCGGCGCCGAGCGGCTCTGGCTCGCGCGGCCTGAAGCCCGTCCAGCGGAGCCCGAGCATGGGCGCGACCACGGCGCCGGCGACGGGCGTGTCGTCGTCCATCAGGCCGACGGAGACGCACCAGAACGGATGGCCGTGGACGAAGTTCGTCGTGCCGTCGAGCGGATCGACGTACCAGACGAGGCCGCCGCGCGGCTCCGCGGCGCGCGCGGCGCCCTGCTCCTCGCCGACCACGGCGATGCCCGGCGTGAGCGCGCCGAGCCGCGCGACGAGCAGGTCCTCGCTCGCCCGGTCGAACTGGGTCACGAGATCGTGCGGCCCCTTCTCCTCCACGCGCAGGCCGTGCGGGCCCGCGCGGAACCCGGCCTGCACGAGCGCCGCGGCCTCCTCGGCGACGCGCAGCGCGATCCCGGAGAGCTCGAGCAGCTCCGCCGACCCGCGCCCGCTCATCGCGACCTCGTCGACAGCGCGCCGCGGAGCTTGTCGTAGATGCCGCCGAACGCCCCGTTGGACAGGAGCGCGACCGTGTCTCCCTCCTGCGCGTCGCGCGCGATCGCGGCGACGATCGCGTCCACCGAGGCCGCCGCCTCGGCGCGCTT
This sequence comes from Sorangium sp. So ce834, assembly GCF_051521425.1. NCBI lineage: Bacteria > Pseudomonadati > Myxococcota > Polyangiales > Polyangiaceae > Sorangium > Sorangium sp. So ce834. Next base: position 11,647,975 of record NZ_CP150351.1, on the reverse strand, counting down.
GCCCGCCTGCGCGAGGTCGCGCACGAGCCGGTCGAGATCGAGCCGCTCGGCCGCGGCGATGTCCGGCCGCCCGAGCGGCGCGAGCACCACGCGGTCGGCCGCGTCGAAGGCGCGCGCGTAGGGCTCCTGGTGCAGGGCGCGGCACGCCGTCGCGCTGCGCGGCTCGAACACCGCCCACAGCGCGCCGCTCGGGTGCCTGGACCGGAGCGCGCGCAGCGTCTCGTCCACGGCGGTCGGGTGGTGCGCGAAGTCGTCGTAGACGCGGACCCCGCGCGCCTCGAACAGGAGATCCTGCCGGCGCCGCACGCCCTCGAAGCTGGCGAGCGCCGCGGTCACGGTCGAGAGCGGCGCGCCGAAGCCCTGCGCCGCGGCCGCGATCGCCGCGAGGGCGTTGCGCACGTTGTGGTGCCCCGGCATCTTCAGGGCGAAGCGCCCCGCCATCACGCCGCCGGCGTACAGATCGAACGACTGGCCGTCGGCGCCGGCCTCTGCGGGCGCGGCGAGCCAGTGCGGCGGCTTTCCGTGCGTGTCGTCGCCCTCGAGCGCGAACCAGGCGACCTCGGCGCGCGCCGACCGCGACACGACATCGACGACCCGCGGATCGTGCGCGGCCGCCACGAGGAGCCCCGTCTCCGGGATCCGCTCGACGAACCCGCGGAACGCCGCCTCGTACGACGCGGCGTCGGGGTAGATGTCGACGTGGTCGTGCTCGATCGACGTGACGATGCCGACCTCGGGCCGGTAGTGCCAGAACTTCGGCGTCTTCTCGAAGAAGGCGGTGTCGTACTCGTCGCCCTCGACGACGAACGGCGTCCGGCGGCGACCGGCGCCTGCGTCGTTGAGGAGCGGCAGGCCGCGCCGGTCGCTCGCCGCGGCGGCGCTCTGGGGCAGCCGGAAGCTCGCCTCGAAGTTCTTCGGAAGGCCGCCGATGAGGAAGCCGGGGTCCCTGCCGGCCTCGTGGAGGAGCCACGCGCACATCGAGCTGGTCGTCGTCTTGCCGTGCGTGCCGGCGACGACGAGCGGGGAGCGGCCGGCGAGCATGTGGTCCGCGAGCGCGTGCGCCATCGTGGTCACCCGCATGTCGCCGTCGATCGCCGCGCGCGCCTCGGGGTTCGTCGGGCGGCAGACGTTGCCGATCACGACGAGATCCGGCCGCGGCTCGAGGTGCGCGGGGTCGAACCCGGTCATGAGCCGGATGCCCCACCGCTCGAGGGCCGGTCCCATGGGCGGGTAAAAGGAGACGTCGGAGCCCGAGACCTCGTGTCCCGCGGCCTTGAAGAGCCCCGCCAGCGCACCCATGCCGGTGCCCGCGACGGCGACGAAGTGGACGTGCATCGCGGCGCAGTGTGCCCGACCGCCCTCGGAGGGCAAGGGGCCACCCGCGCGAGAGCTCGCCGGTCCGCGGCTCCCGCCGTCGCCCGCGTCGCCCGGGCATCCGGCGCGGCGCTTTACGGCCGTCTCGCCTCCTCCGTCGGCCTCGGCGAGCTCCTGTACAGCGGCGCGATCCGCTGAGGACCGGAGAGCGCCGCCCGGCGAACATGGGATCTGCGCAGCATGGCGCGCTTGCAGGTCACGAGCCCTGAACGGCTCGCGGAGCGCCAATCGGAGCTCCGCGCAATCCAGATCTGCCGCGCTCACCGGTCGTGGCGACTCCCGCTCTGCGCGACGCGACGGAGGCGCGGCGGCCCCGAGACATTCAACCCGTGCTCGGTGATGGTATTCCCAATCAGGGAGGCTCGATTCAGGGAGGATCGATGAGCACGAGCGGCCGCAGCCGCTTCAGCGACCGCCGGCCGAGCCCCTTCACCCGGAGCAGATCGTCGACCTTCCGGAAGCGCTTCATCTTGGTGCGGAGCGCCAGGATCGCCGCCGCCTTCGCCGGGCCGACGCCCGGAAGGCGCATGAGGTCCGCCTCGGTCGCGAGGTTCAGCACGACCTTTCCGTCCGCGGTCACGCCGCCGCCCGCCGGTGTGCCCGCGCCGCCATCGCCGGGCGGCGGCGCCGCCGCATCGCCGGGCGGCGGCGCCGCCGCATCGCCGGGCGGCGGCGGCGCTGCTGCGACCCCCGCGTCGGCGGCAGGCTCGGCCGTGGCCTGGGGCGGCGGGCTTCCTGCGGCGGCGCCGAACGGCGCCGGGTCGCCGGCGGCCATCGCCAGCCCGGCGGACAGGTCTGCCTTCCGGTCCGGGAGCAGGCTCTGCGCGTGCCCGGAGCCCACGAGCGCCAGCGCGAAGAACCCCGCGACGTACGCCGCGACCTTGCCGCCCAGCGCGGTCCAGGCCGAGTCCCTGAGCGCTGCCAGCGCCCGCTCCCGCCACGGGCGACGCACCTCGTCGTCCTGTCCTGGATGGTCCTGCCCTGCATCGGCCCGCCCGTCGGGCGAGCTCGTCCCTTTCGATGTCGCTTGCATCGTGCTGCGCCTCCTTCTCGTGCAAAGGACGTCGCCCTCCGCGCATGCGAGCGGCGTTCGTCTCCTCGGCCGCGCCGCCAAGCGAGCGGCATGCCGGCGCGCGATCGCCTGAAAAACCCGGGACAACGGCGCGCGACCGGCGCTCCCCGGCATGGCGCCGCCATGGCGGAGGCGCGCTCGCCGGTCGAGCCCGCCCCGCCGCGGCGGCCGCCGCGGCGGCCGCCCCGGGAGCCCGGCCCCGCAGGTGGACGCCGGGCGCCACCGTCCGGGAGAGGCAGGCGCGCCCGGGGCGGGCCCGGGCGTCGTGTCTCGAGCGCGAAGCTCGGCTACCATCAGCGCTCCGGGCGCCCGGCGACCCGGCGGCATCCACCCCGCCGCAAGGCGCTCACCACGAGGTCTTATGCCCTACGATCCCCGTCGCTTCGTTGATCCCGGCCCCGCGGGGCGCTCGCGCCGAGCCTTCCTCGGCGGCCTCGCCGCCGGCACCGCGGGCGCCGTGCTCCTCGGCCCGCACGCGGCCTTCGCGGACGCGCCGCCGAGCCTCGCGGCCAGGCCGCCCGCCGGCTTCACGCCGCTCTCCATTCCAGGGAAGATCGTGAAGGTCACGAAGTCGAACTCGATGCAGCCGAACGGGCTCTGGCCCGAGGCGTCCGCGGCGAAGGCGATGCTCGAGCGGGCCATGGCGGAGCTCACCGGGAAGAGCGATCTCGGCGCCGCGTTCGGCCGCTTCGTCCACAAGGACGATCGCGTGGCGATCAAGGCCAACGGGATCGCCGGCCAGAAGGGCGCGACCATGGCCACCAACAAGGAGCTCGTGCTCGAGATCGTGCGCGGGGTCATCGCCGCCGGCGTCCCCGCGGAGAACGTCATGATCTTCGAGCAGTACCCGTCCTTCCTCGCCGGCACCCGCTGCGCCGACCGCACGGCCAAGCCGGCCGCCGAGTTCCCGGCCGGGATCCGCGCTGCGGTGCACGAGAACAAGGACGCGGTGATGCCGAGCATCTCGGTCTGCGGCATCCCCACCAAGTTCGTCCGCCCCTTCACCGAGGCGACCGCGGTGATCAACGTCTCGCTGATCAAGGACCACTCGATCTGCGGCTACACCGGGTGCCTCAAGAACATCACCCACGGCTCGACCATCAACCCGCACTCCTTCCACGAGCACACCGCGAGCCCGCAGATCGCCGAGCTCTACGCGCAGGACGTGGTGAAGAGCCGCGTCCGCCTGCACATCACGGACGGCTTCAAGCTCATCTACGATCAGGGCCCGCTCGACAAGAACCCGAAGCGGCGCGTCCTGCACGAGTCGGTGTACGCCACGACCGATCCGGTCGCCATGGATGTGATCGGCTGGGGCGTGGTCGAGGGATGGCGCAAGGAGAACGGGCTGCCCACGCTCAAGGAGGCGAGCCGGGAGCCTTCGTACATCCGCATCGCGGGCGAGCTCGGGCTGGGCGTCTTCGACAAGAATAAAATTTCGATGCGCGAGGTCCGATTGTAGCGGCGCCGCGGGATTCGCTCGCGGGGCTGCCGTCGCTGAGAACCGCTTGCCGAGGCTCGTGTTGCCCATGCCCTGCTCCAGGCCGACTGCGCGCTCTTCCACCGGTCGGGGGGCCGCGTCGGCGATCCCCCTCCTCACGTGCCTCGCGTCCGCCGCCTGCAGCAGCACCCCCCCGTCGAGGCCGCCGGGGTTGCCCCCGACGCCCGCGTCGGTCACCCGCGAGAACCCGGGCGGCGACGCGGCCGACCCCGAGCGGGCCGCGCTCGAGCGGCTGCTGGCCGAGCCCTGGGGGAGCCGGCGGGACCGGTTCAACACGCTCGACGTGCCGCTGGTCGACGGGAAGAGCTGGCGCCGCGTGCGGATCTGGAGCCACCCGACGCGCGCGACGTTCCGGTACGGCGACGAGCACTACGCCGCGCTGTCGGTCCTCTACACGAGCACCTCGGGGCCGAGCGACCCCGACAGCTGCCTCGACGAGTTCTGGGCGAAGAACGCGCCGCTCGCCGACGGCTACGGCGTGCGCCTCGGGGAGGCGCAGATCATCCGGACGACGCAGGAGATCGACGGCGAGGTGCGGCCGCTCGTGTTCAAGGTCCTCGACGGCAGCATCGCGTCGGTGTTCGCCAGCGACGACTACGCCGGAGCGGTCGCCGTCTACGAGTCGTGGCCGGGGACGTGCCTCGTGTCCGTGCTGGCCGTGAAGGCGACCGAGCACCCCGAGCTCGCGCGCCGGGTGCGCGATCGCTGGATCGACGAGGGCGCCCCGAAGCTCCGGTGGATCTCCGGCCTCTCCGACGCGCCGAAGACAGAAGCGCGGTAGGCCCTGCCGGGCGGGCTGCTGCGCGGCCCGCTCGGGGCGGCGCAGCGCCGATCACAGGTCCGTGGACGTCGGGCTCTCTGCGGGCTCCATCGACCACGACGCGCCCTGGGCCATGCTGTGGCACACGACGGAGGCGGCCGCGAGGACCAGCGCGATCGCGACCAGCCAGGGGATCCGAAGCGGCGGCAGGACACGGCTGTCCAGCACGACCTCGCTCTGCCGGTCGTCCGAGGCGGGGCCTCCGGCGTCGCCCGTCGTCGGCGCGCTGCCGAGATCGTTCGCCGGGGTCGCCAGCATGGCGGCCATGGTCGTCTGATCCATGGCGTAGCGCGGCGGGGCCGCGGGCCCGCCCAGCGCGCCCCGCTTCACGATGGCGCTCCGCTCGTACGGCGACGGGCTCGAGGGCAGCGGCTCCGGCTGCCGGGAGGCCGGCGCGTGCGCAGGGAAGAGCGCGCAGAACGCTTCCATCATCTCCCTGCCCGACTGGAACCGCGCGTCGGGATCGAACGCGAAGGCCCGGGAGAAGAACGCATCGACCGCGGTCGGGAGCTCCGGCGCGAGCTCGGACGCCCTGGGGAACGAGGTCTGGCAGATGTGCCGGACGAGCTCGTTGATGTTGGCGCCGGCGAACGGGCACTGGCCGGTGATCGCGCGGTAGAGGATCACCGCCATGGACCAGAGATCGCTCCGGTAATCGACCTGCCTGGGCGCCATGGTCTGCTCGGGGCTCATGTACCGAGGGGTCCCGAGGACCATGCCCGTCTTGGTGATCCGGTCGCGCGAGCAAGACGACTTCGCGACGCCGAAATCGAGCACCTTGATGAGCTCATCGCCGCCCGAGCACGTGATGAAGATGTTCCCCGGCTTCAGATCCCGGTGGATCACCCCCGCGGCATGGATCGCGTCGAGGGCCTTGCCGAGCTGCGTGAACAGGACCGTCGCCTGCGCGAGCGGGAGCTTCTGCTCCCGTTCGAGGCGGCGGTTCAAGTCCTCCCCCTCGAGGTACTCCATGACGATGAACGCGCAGCCGCGATCGACGCCGTAATCGTAAGTCTCGATGACGTAGGGGCTCCGGACGCGCGCGGAGGCGCGCGCCTCGCGCTCGAAGCGGGCGATCAGCTCGGGCTCGGTGGCCGCGAAGCTCCGGATGAACTTGATGACCACCCGCCGCCGGAGCTTGATGTCGAAGCCCAGCCACAGGTCCCCCATGCCCCCGCCCCCGAGCCTGCGCTCGAGGCGATACTTCTCCATGACGGCCCGACCTTCAGCAGTCTCCTTCATGGCTCCGCACCTGCTACCCAATGCCCTAGCCTGGGACAAGTGATCACCCGATTCCTGTCGAAGGGTCTACGCCAATGCTACTCCAGTCGATTGTATCGCAATCCGTCCACGCCGTGCGGCGAAAACTTCCGGAAATGGAGCCTGTCGCTCGTCACTCCGATCACTCCGATTACTCCGATTCGCCCGACGCGCGCCGGCGGTCATCGAGGCCATGCGCGCGATGCGCCTGAACCGCGTGGGCGTAGGAGATGCGCGGCGCTCGCCTCCCTCGAGGTGACTCCATGGTACTCGATGTCAGTCGAGGTGCGCCGGGATGCGATCAGAGGATATCGAACGGGTAGGCGCGATCCGCATAGGCTCGCACAGCGATGGCCTTGCGCAGCTCGTCGTCGTTCTTCTGGAAGTCCGAGACATGCTGACTGAGCCGCTTCTGCGCCATGCCGACGAACACGGTTGTGAGATCGATCTCACGACGCGCCCCCTCCTCGCCGCGCCGCTCGATGGCCCGGGTCGTGCGTGAGATGCACGCGGCCATACAGTAGAGGTCGATGGCCATCTCCGCGATCCGGCGCTGCGCATACTGCATCTCGGCGATCTCGCGCCCGTGCTTCCGGAGCATGTCCTCGCTGTGCGTGGCGAGCTCTGCCGTGTAGTCCTCGAAGATCACCGCCTCCCGGCTGAGCAGCGGGTGCGCCTTCGACATCCGTTCGCGCCCGAGCACCGACTTCGCCTTGCGGATCGCGAAGTCGCTGAGCAGCCCGAAGCCCTTGATGGGCTCTCGCATCGCCTTCGCCACGTCCGCGAGCGCCTTGCCCGGGCCGCTCATCCCGGAGAGCGCCATGAAACAGCGCAGGATCTCGTTCGTCCCCTCGAAGATCATGTTGATCCGCGCGTCGCGCAGGTGCCGCTCGTAGGGGTAGTCCTGCATGTAGCCGATGCCGGCCGCGATCTGGAGCGTCTCGTTGACCACGAACCACAGGGTCTCGCTCCCCATGACCTTGCAGATCGCGCTCTCGATCGAGAAGTCCGGGACCTTGGCGTCGACGAGGCTCGCCGTCAGGTAGGTGATGGACTCGAGCGCGTACGTGTGCGCCAGCATCGTCGCGATCTTGTCCTTGATGAGCCCGAAATCGCCGATGCTCCGGCCGAACGCGCGCCGCTCCTGGACCCGGTCGAGCGCCATGCGGATCAGCGTGTTGCAGGCGCCCACGCACCCCGCCGAGAGCCCGAGCCGCCCGTTGTTGAGCACCTCGACGGCCACCTTGAAGCCCTTGCCGACCTCGCCGAGCACGTTCTCGCGCGGCACCTTCACGTCGTCGAAGAAGAGCTCCGTCGTCGACGAGCCCCGGATCCCGAGCTTGTGCTCGTTCGGCCCGTTCTTCACGCCCATGCCCCGCTCGACGATGAAGGCCGTGAGCTTCGGCTTCTTCCCCTCCTCGAGCGCGGAGGTCCGGGCGAACACCGTGAAGACGTCGGCGATGCCGCCGTTCGTGATCCAGATCTTCGACCCGTTCAGCGTGTAGTACGAGCCGTCGGCCGACACCTCGGCGCGCGTCCGGATCGCCGCGGCGTCCGAGCCGGCGCCCGGCTCCGTCAGCGCGAAGGCGGCCATCCACTCGCCGGTCGCGAGCTTCGGGAGGTAGCGCTGCTTCTGCTCCTCCGTCCCGAAGAGCTGGATCGCCTTGAAGCCGATCGACTGGTGCGCGCCGAGCGTGACGGCGATCGACGCGTCGAGCCCGCCGACCTCCTGCATCACGCGCGCGTACGCCATGTTGCTCAGGTTGACGCCGCCGTGGTCGCCCGCGATCTGCAGGCCCATCAGGCCGAGCTTCTTCATCTCGGCCAGGAGGCCGGGCTCGATGGCGTGCTCTCGATCGATCTTCGCGCTGTCGACGCTCGACGCGAAGAACCTTCGCATGCTGTCGAGCATCATCGACGTCGTCTCCCGGTCCTCGGCCGGCATCTCGGGGTACGGGAAGATGATGTCCTCGGCGATGATGCCGTGGAAGAGGGCCTTCATGAAGCTCTGCTCGATCGTCGGGGGCATCGGACCGTCCTTTCCAGGGGCAGGCCGCCGCGCCTCCGCGCGAACGCGCGGCCTGCTCAGTGCGTCTTCTTCGGCGTCCGCACGGACTCCGCTGGGCTCTCGTCCTTCGCGGCGCCCCCGGCGTCGTCCCTGACCGCCGGCGCCGCCGCGGCCGCGCCCCGCGCGGTCGAGGCGGGCGGCGCGGCGGCGCTCCCGTCCCGACCCATCGCGCCGGACGACGGCACGGGCGTGGGCGTGGCGGGGCGCACGGGGTGCGGCGTGGCCGTCGGGGGCGCCGGCGTGTGCCCGGCGCGATCGCTCTCCCGCTGCCACGGGTACTTGATGCGCCCGTGGTACATGTTGACCAGCGTCGACGCCATCCGGGTCGTCATGATGCGCAGGTCCTCGATCGTCAGCCCGGATTGATCGAGCTGGCCGGACGCGAGCTTCGAGAACATCACGCGCTGGATCATCTCCTCGAACTTCTTGTGCTCGGGCGGCCAGATGGTCCGCGACGCCGCCTCGATGGAGTCGACGAGCATCAGGATCGCCGTCTCCTTCGTCTGCGGCTTCATGCCGGGGTAACGGAAGTGCTCCTGCGTCAGCTCCTTCGGGTTCCCCTGCTCGACGCACTTGTGCCAGAAGTACTCGACGACCTGCGTGCCGTGGTGGGTGTACGCGAACTCCACCACGGGCTCGGGGATGTTGCCCTCCCGCAGGATCTTCGTGCCCATCACGACGTGCGCCATGATGGCGTCGGCGCTGACCTCCGGCTCGAGATCCTCGTGCGGCGAGCGCTCGCCCTGCGCGAGGTTCTCGATGAAATACTTGGGCTGCACCGTCTTGCCGAGGTCGTGGTAGTAGGCGCCCACGCGCGTCAGCAGGGCGTCGGCGCCGATCGCCGCGGCCGACGCCTCGGCGAGGTTCGCCATCGCGCGCGCGTGCTCCCAGCTGCCCGGCGCCTCGGCCGCCATCTTCTTGAGCAGCGGCTGCTCCAGATCGGTGAGGTCGAGCAGCTTGTCGCGGGGGACGTGCCCCATCGCCCGCTCGGCCGGCTCCCTGAGGCTCCGCCCGAGCACGCCGACGAGGAGCCCGCCGCCGATGCAGGCCAGCACGTTCGACCCGAGCCAGAGCTTCAGATCCGCGGCCAGGTCGAAGCTGCCCTCGAACAGCACGGTCAGCGCGATGAACCCGATCGCGCCGGCGAGGCCCGCGAGGCTGCCCGCGACGAGCAGCTGCCGCGAGCCCTTGCGCTTGAAGAAGAACATCGTCGCGGCGATGCCGCGCACGAGCAGCACCGACAGGAGGACCACGTCGAACCGCAGCAGCGACGCGGCGATGAACGCGACGCCCACCTCGACGAGGAACGCGGTCCGCCGATCGAAGGCGATCGCCACCCAGAGCGGGAGCGCGGCGACGGGCATCCAGAACTCGGGCAGCGCCGTGAAGAGCAGGAGGAGCTTGGCGACGACGAGCGAGGCCGTCATCAGGACGAACATGCCCACCTGCGTCCGGAGCAGCCGCACCCGGTTCTGCCCGAAGCGGCGCAGGTAGACCGTCAGCATGAGGCAGACGATGAGGTGGATGACGTACGTGCTCGCGACGCGCGCGCCGAGCCCGGGCCGGCGCATGCGCCGCACCGTCTCGTACGCCATCGCGGCGTTGTGCTCCTCGTTGTGCTCCGACAGCACCGTGCCGCGCGGCACGATCACGCGCGCGTGCTCGTACGAGAGCGAGAAGCTCCCGTCGTGCGTGTCGCGCACGATCCGCGGACCGTACGGGACCCGCAGCGTCACGGGCGCAGGCTCGCCCATCTCGGGCGCGAGCGACGGGACCAAGAGCTCGCCCACGCTGAGCACGGCGAAGAACGCCGCGAACAGGACGCTCAAGACGAAGCCGGCGAGGGGACCTGCCCGGATACGCGTGCGCAGCATGGAACCGCTCGGTCTCGTCCGCTGGATGCAGCCTGAGAAACGGTTGACGGGGCACGCTCGCGCGTGATCCCGCCGCCACCGGACGGCCGCTGGCGGCCGCCGATGTCAAGGTGTAGGCGCGACCCTAGCAAAGAAGCGTGGCCGAGTCAGCGGCGCGCGGAGCGCCGGCGTTGGACGGCGCGTCGCCGCCGGAATGCCCGCGCCGGCGCGCCGTCCAACGCCGGCGCGCGCCCGCTGGCCACGACGGCGACGCCAGAGCGCGGCGCCGGACAACCCTCACGATGTTCCAACTGCTCCTGGAAAACATCGGTTCGAGCAGACAATTGCCGTTCGGCGCAAAAGTTGCTACCCACAGGAAATGTCCCCGCTGCGCATGCTGCTCGAACGCCGCAGGAGCGTGGTGATCATGGGGGTCCTGAACCGCACGCCGGACTCCTTCTCCGACGGCGGTCGCTTCGCGGATGAAGATACGGCTCTCGCGCAGATCGATGCGATGCTCTCCGAGGGGGCGGACATGATCGACATCGGCGCGGAATCCACGCGGCCGGGTGCGCAGCCCGTGCCGGACGACGAGCAGATCGCGCGCATCGGCGGGAGCGTCCGCGACGCGGTGAGGAGGGGGGCCGTCGTTTCCATCGACACGACCTCTCCCGTCGTCGCGGCGCGCGCGCTCGACGACGGCGCGGCGGTGGTCAACACGATCTCGCTCGACAGCGCGGCTGAGCTCGGCGCGCTCTGCGCGCGCCGCGGGGCGTCGCTCGTGCTCATGCACAGCCGCGGCCCGATGTCGGCGATGGCCGGCTTCTCCGCCTATCCCGACGACGCCTACGGCGACGCCGTCGCCGACGTGGCGCGCGAGTGGTCGAGCGCCGCGGAGCGGGCGCTCGAGGCGGGCCTGCCGAGGAGCGAGCTCGTCCTCGACCCGGGCCTCGGCTTCGCCAAGAACGCGCGGCAGTCGCTCGAGCTGTGCGCGAGGCTCGACGAGCTGTGCGCGCTCGGCTTCCCGGTGCTCGTCGGGCCGAGCCGCAAGTCGTTCCTCGCGCGCGCCGCCGCGGCCGAGGCCGCCGAGCGGGGCGACGGCGCGGGCGCCGCGCTCGCGCCGCCCTCGGAGCGCCTCGGCGGCACCGTCGCGGCCGCGCTCGCGTGCGTCGCGCGCGGCGCCGCGGCGGTGCGCGTCCACGATGTCCGCCCCATCCGACAGGCGCTCGACGTGATGCGCGCGATCGATCGCGTGAACGATCGCGCGAACGACCGCGCGAACGACCGCGCGGGCCCGCGCGAGCGGCGCGGCGCCGGGGCTCCCCTCACCCAGGGGGTGCGCGGCGATGGTTGAGGGGTTCCTCCGCCTCTTCTCGGCGAGGCCGGTGACGCAGATCATCCGGGATCTCGTCGACATCTTCATCGTCGCGTACGTCGTCTATCGCGCGCTGCTCGTGCTGCGCGGCACCCGCGCGATGCAGATGGGCCTCGGGCTCGGCATCGTCTTCCTCATCTATCTCGGGGCGAAGATCTTCGGCCTGACGACGCTCCTCAGCCTCCTCTCGTGGCTGCTCTCGTCGATCATCCTCATCGTGGTCGTCGTCTTCCAGAACGACATCCGCCGCGCCCTCATCCGCGTGGGCGGCAGCAACTGGTTCACGAGCGGGCGCGAGCAGCAGTCGCGCGTCATCGACGAGGTCGTGGCGGCGGCGACCGAGCTCGCCCGCCACCGCATGGGCGCGATCATCGCCTTCGAGCAGGACGCGAACGTGCTGGAGTTCGTCAAGAGCGACGGCATCCACATCGACTCGGTGGTGACCCGGGAGCTGCTCGTCTCGCTCTTCGTCCCCGAGTCGGTGAACAAGCTGCACGACGGCGCGGTGCTGATCCGCGATCTCAAGATCGCGCGCGCCGGCGTCTTCTTCCCGATGCCGGAGACCAAGATCCTCGACGCGAGCCTCGGCTCCCGGCACCGCGCCGCGCTCGGCATCACCGAGGAGACCGACGCGGTCGTGGTCGTGGTGAGCGAGGAGCGCGGCACGATCAGCTTCTGCTTCAGCGGCAACATCGTCTCGAACCTGGACGGCCAGTCGCTGCGGCACGCGCTGCTCGGGCTCTTCGGCCGCTCGTCGCGCAGGCGGCGCTTCGCGAAGAAGGTGGCCCAGAGCGGCCGCACGAGCCTCCCGGCGCCGCCGGCGCGCAGCCCCGCGGTGAGCCCCGCGCCGGGCGCCGCCGCGCCGGGCATCGAGCCCGGCAAGCCCGCCGCCGCCGCCGCGAAGCCCGCGCCGATCGAGGCCAAGCCCGCGGCGCCGGTCACGAAGACGTCGTCGATGATCAAGGCGCCCGCCGAGGCCGACGCGCGGCCGATGGCGCGGATGTCGACCTCCACGCCGATGCGATCGGGCGCCGAGGCGCGCGCCGCGGCGGGATCCAGCGCCGACCTCCGCGCCGCGGTGGGGACGGGCGCCGACGCGCGGAGCCCGGGCGCCACCTCCACCACGCAGGACGGGGATCGCCCGTCCGAGCGCGGCCGACCCGCGCTGGTCGACGCCACCGCCGCCGCGACGGACTCTCCGGTCCCGTCGCAGCGCACCTTCGTTCCGACGGGGCAGGTCGCGACGACCGCCGCGTCCAAGGGGAGCGCGGAGGGGGTACCTCCGCGAGATGAGCCATGACGCTGGCCGGCATCCGCGAGGCGCTCCGCTCGGCGCTGCTCGACAACCTCGGCCTCAAGCTGCTCTCGCTCACGTTCGCGCTGTGCCTCTACGCATTCATCCACGGCGCGGAGAACGCCCAGCGCACGCTGATGCTCAGCGTCGTCCTGATCCTCCCGCCCGAGTCGAGCCACCGGCAGCTCATGACCCAGGTCCCGAACGAGGTGGCGGTGACGGTGCGGGGCCCCCGGACCCAGCTCGACGACCTCCGCTCGGAGAGCCTCGGGACGCTGCGGCTCGACCTCCGGGACGGCGCGAAGACGCGCATCGATCTCGACTCCTCGATGTTCCACATGCCGGCGGGGCTGGTCGTCGATCAGATCTACCCGCCGACGATCGAGCTCCGCTGGGACGACGTGGTCACGCGGTCCATCCCGGTGCACGTGCCGCGCACGGGGGACACCGCGCAGGGGTTCCTCGTGAAGGGGATGATCTCGGTCGAGCCGCCGTCGGTGAGCGCCCGCGGCCCGCGCTCGGTGGTCGACGTGATGCAGCTCGCGCGCACCGCGCCGTTCGACATCAGCGGGCTCACGGAGGGCACGTACCAGCGGCAGCTCGCCCTCGAGCGGCCGCCGAAGCTCGTGACGTACGACGTCGACAGCGTGATGGCGACGCTCGAGATCGGGCGCGAGCTCGCCACGCGCACCTTCGACCGCAGGGTCGAGGTGGTCGGGATCCCGCGCGCCACGGTCTCGCCCGCCGTGGTGCAGGTGAGGATCACGGGGACGCCGGAGGACGTGGGCGCCGTCAACCCCGACTCGATCGTGGCGCGCGTGGAGCCCAAGGCGGCGAACCTCGATCTGAGCCAGCCGGGCAGCGACTTCCTCGACGTGCTCGTCGACGTCCCGCGCGTCACCGCGGAGGTCAACCCCGCGAAGGTCATGGTGAAGTGGTGAGCGCGCCGCGCCCTCGCTCCGCCGCGGCGGGCGTCGGCGCGCGCGGCACCTCGAGCTCGCCCCGCGCGATCCGCGCCGCGAGCCCGGCGGCCCGCGCCCTCGCCGCGGCCGGGATCCCCGCCGCGTGCGGGCCTTCGCTCACGTAGCCGACGCCGCCCTCGGCCAGGCCGAACGACGCGATCCCGCCCTCGAAGCGGCCCTCGACCAGCGCGCGGACCGCCTCGAAGACCGCCACGTCGGCGCGCTTGATCATGCTGGTGAGCACCGTCCCCGGCATCTCGTCGTGCTGGTCTCGATCGACGCCGATCGCCTTGACCCCCATGTCGCGCGCCGCCTCGAACACGCCGTGGCCCGTCGCTCCGGAGACGTGGAAGAGGACGTCGGCGCCCGCCGCGACCTGGCTCACCGCGAGCGCCTTGCCCTTGACCGGATCGCGGAACGCGTCGGGCGTCGTCCCCGCGTAAGCGACGCTGACTCCGCACGCGGGGCAGACCTCTCGCACCCCCGCGCGGTATCCCGCCTCGAACCTGTGGACGAGCGGCATGTCCATGCCGCCGATGAAGCCGACGCGCCCCGTCGCCGTCGTGAGCCCGGCGACGGCGCCGACCAGGAAGGCCCCTTCCTCCTCGCGGAAGGTGAGGCCGGCGAGGTTCTCGGGCAGGGCGCGGCCGGGCACGGCCGCGTAATCGAGGCACGCGAAGCGGGTGGCCGGGAAAGCGCGCGCGACGACCTCCACGTCGGTCGAGAAGATGAAGCCCACGCCGATCACCAGATCGAAGCCGCGCGCCGCGAACAGCCGCATCGCCGCCTCGCGGTCCTCGGCGCCGCTCGGATCGAGCACCTCGGTGGTCACGCCGAGCTCGCGCGCGGCGCGGGCGAGCCCGAGGTCGGCCGCGTCGTTGAAGCTCCTGTCCCCGCGCCCGCCGACGTCGAACACGAGGCCCACGCGGATCGCGGCGCGCGCGCCGCCCCCTCGAGGCGCCGCGCCGCGGGCGGGGAGGAGCAGCGACAGGGCGGCGAGCGCCGCGACGGCGGCGGTGACACGTCGGAGGGACAGCGCGGCGGGCATGGGCTCGAGCGGCGACGGCGGCGCCGCTCGGCCGCTCAGCCGGGCGTCGCCTCGCTGCCGTCGCCCCGGGAGAGCCCGAGCTCGCCGAGCAGCGCCCGCAGCTTCTCGGGCCCGCGCTTCGGATCGGCAAGCTTGACGATCGCGTAGCGCTCCTCTTCGGTCAGCGCCGCCAGCCGGCCGAGCGCGGCGCCGTCGAGCGCGCCGTCCGGGCCGAGCCGCTCGCGCAGCCGCGCGGCGACGCTCTCCTGATCCCAGGCGGCGCGGCGCACCGGCGCGTCCGCGAGCGGGGCGAGGTCGACCCCGGCGCGCGCCGCGAAGCCGCGGAGCACCTCGGCGTAGACGGCGACGTCCTCGTCCGTATCGACCGGCAGGTGACACAAGGCGAGCCGCTCCGCGCGCGACAGCGCCTGCCACCCCGCGAGCGAGATCTTGAGCTCCGCGAGGTCGAGCTTCCGCCGCACCGAGAGCGGCACACAGTCGAGCGAGGCGTGGACCTCGCCCTCGAGCGCGAACTGCCTGTACATACCTCCCTCCTATAGCCGCGCACCGATCGTTCCGCGAGCCGCGGCTCGCGCCTGGGACGCGCGGCGCGGTTTGCGCTAGCCTGGCGCCGTGCGCCGACCCGGGCTCCTCACGACGCTGACCGCGCTGCTCGCGCTCGCGTCGCCGCTCCGGAGCGCCCACGGTCAGGACGCCGCCGTCGCGCCGCCGGCGTCGGCGCCCATGCTGCTCGACCGCGTCGTCGTGCGCTGGCACGCGCCAGAGACCGGCGGCGTGCGCCGCCCGCAGTTCATCTTCGAGCGGGAGCTCGCCTTCCAGGCGCGCGTCGAGGCGCTCGCCGATCCCGACGCGGAGCCCGGGCTCTACCGGGACCGGCACGTCCGCGCCGCGCTCGATCGTCACATCGCCGAGACGCTGCTCGCCAGCTTGCCGATCTCGCCGGCGCCGACGTCGGCGGAGGTCGCGCAGCGGGCCGAGGCGGCCCGGTTCTCGCTGGAGCAGCGCGCCCGCGGCCGCGCGCGTCTCCTCGCCGCGGCGGCCGCCGAGGGGGTGAGCTCCGACGAGCTGGACGCGCTGCTGCGCCGCCAGGCGCGCGCGAGCCTGTACCTGGACCGCATGGTCGCGCCGATGCTCGAGCCCAGCGATTTCGAGCTCAAGCTCGTCCTGCGCTCCGGCGCCACGCCGTTCAAGGATCAGCGCTACGAGGACGTCGCGCCGGCGCTGAAGCGCTGGTACGTCGCGCAGCGGCTCGCCCACGCGCTCGACACCTACTACCAGAACGCGCGCGCCCGGGTCTCCTTGAGCATCGTGCCCGCGCGCTGAGCGCGCGGCAGGCGGCAGGCGGCGGGCGAAATGCGCGTCGCGTAGCGCCTGCCAGGGCGCCCTACAGCGCCTGCGGTGCGATGAGGCACGACGCGGCACGACGACCGCTGCTCGAAGCGCAGAAGAAGCGGAAGCGGAAGCGGGAGCGGAAGAGATAACGCCGATCGATTCTATCTCTTGATATTGAAGGACACCGAAGCGATACTGCAGCGTTGTCTGGTGTTCACTCCAGGCAACTTGGAGCGCGGGCGCTTCCGTGCTGATCGCGCGGGAGGGGGGTCCAGTGCGCCGTATCCGTATGGGTGTTCGCCGGGGCTACATGCCGGCGATCGGCGTTGGAGGACGCGTTCCAGGAGCGATGAGATAGAGCACGAGACCCTGGGCGTGCGCCGCTCGTGAGCCGCCGGAGAGCGCGATCGCGCCGGGCCGGTGCGGCGCCGGGGCGACGGCGAGGTCGCGAGCGGCCTTTGCAGCGGGGGCCATCCCGGGCGTGGGTGCGCGCGGGGGAGCCACCCCCGACGAGCGGGCTGAGCGGCGCTCGCTGGGCGTCCCCGGGATCGCGCCGCAATCCCGGCGCACGCGCCTCGATGTCGAGGCGGGGCGCCGTCGCGTCGCGCTCGCGCGCGGCGCTCTGTGATCCGGTGTGCCGCGGCCGTGCCCTCGTGTGCGGGAGAGGGCGGCGGGAGAGCGCGCGCCCGCCGCTCGGCGGCGTCGGCGACAAGCGTCGTGAGGAGACCTCGCAAGGAGTTGTTCACATGGAACCCGGAGAACCTTCGTTTCATCGCAGGCATCTGTTGCGGGGACTCGGCGGCATCGCGACGCTCACCGCGGTCGCCCCCGCGATGCTCGGCAGCTCGTCCGCCGGCGCGACGACGTCGACGGTGCTC
The DNA here is from genome assembly GCF_051521425.1 of Sorangium sp. So ce834. Classification (NCBI taxonomy): domain Bacteria; kingdom Pseudomonadati; phylum Myxococcota; order Polyangiales; family Polyangiaceae; genus Sorangium; species Sorangium sp. So ce834. Next base: position 11,631,138 of record NZ_CP150351.1, on the reverse strand, counting down.
GCCACCGGCTCTCCGGAGATGGTGGGCATGCGCTCGGAGCGGATCGACGATGTCTTCGCGCGCGTGCAGCGCCGCGTGAACGACGGCCTCTTCCCGGGCGCGACCGCGCTCATCGCGCGGCGCGGCGTCATCGTGGGTCACCGGGCGTTCGGCAACAAGGTCGCCGGCTGCAGCGAGCCGGTCACGCTCGACACGATGTTCGATGTCCTCTCCATCACGAAGGTGCTGGCGACGGCCACGGCGGTCCTGGTGCTCGTCCAGCAGGGGAAGCTCCAGCTCTCCGACCGGGTGGCGTCGTACCTCCCGCGCTTCGCCGCGAACGGGAAGTCGGGCGTCACCGTCGGCGATATGCTCCGGTACTCGGCCGGGCTGCCCATGGACCACCAGCTCCTCGACGCGCCGGACGACGAGGCCGCGTGGCAGGCCATGGCCGAGACGCCGCTCGAGGCCGCGCCGGGCTCGTCGGTGCTCTACAGCGATCTCACCTACCGCCTGCTGGGCCGGCTGGTCGAGGTCGCCTCCGGCGCCGATCTGAGCACCTTCGCGCACGCGCACATCTGGGGCCCGCTCGGCATGCACGACACGATGTTCAACCCGCCGGCGGAGCTCGCGCCGCGCATCGCGGCGACCGGGACCTCGGCGCGCCGCGGCCGCCTCGTGCGCGGCGAGGTGCAGGACGAGCAGGACTTCGCGCTCGGCGGGGTCACGGGCTGCGACGGCGTGTTCACCACGGCGATGGACATCGCCATCTTCTGCCAGATGATCATGGGCTCCGGCAGCTACGGCGGCTCACGGGTGCTCACCCCGGAGTCGGTCCGCGCGATGACGCGGAACCAGACGCCTCAGGTCACCGCCGCGGCGACGGACACCTCGCCCCTCAACAACCTCCTGCTCGCGCCGAAGGGCCTCGGCTGGGAGATCTGGACGCCGCGCTTCTCGAACGGCGGAACGCGGCTGTCGCCAGGCTCCTTCGGCAAGGCGGGCGGGACCGGCACGTTCGTGTGGATCGACCCGGCGCGCGAGCTCTTCGGGATCCTCTTGACGAATCACGGCCTGCCGGAGCCCTTCGACGAGATCGGTTGGAACCGGATGCTCGACCGCACCGGCGTGGCGGAGTTCTTCGACGGGGTGATCGGCGCCGTCGCCGACGAGCGCTGAGCCGCGGCCGGCTCCCGCCGGCCAGCGATCCGCGTCCATGCGCCTCGCGCGGCGGGATCGTGCCTGTCGCCCGAGCGCCGCAGCCCGCCACGGCGAGCGACATGACGTGTCTCGAGGCGACCGCGTAACGCCCTTCCTGGACAAAAACATGTCCACCCCGCGGTGCACGGCAGTCGAGACTGACCCGCTCGCGATCTGCGCCGAGCGTTACGCCGTGGCGACGCTTTGCGTTATATCGCCCACCCGTAGCGGGCCTCTCCCGCGGCCGCGCGCTGCCGTGTCGCCCTGCGCACGCGCGCAGGGGCTCCGCGGGCGCAGCGCGCGCGGCGCGCGATCGTCAATGACGCTCCTCGGACACGAGGGCGCGCCCGGGGCTCAACGCAGGAGAGCGAGACGCGCCCCGCAGGCGATGCCCCGCTCGCCTCGAGACGAAAACCCGAGTTCGAGGTCCCGAAACAATCGCGCCGCGCCGCTCGCTCTGGGGACGCCGCCGCAGCACGAAAACCGCGCCCCCCGCGGCCCGCGAATGCAGCCTCGCAGTCGCGTCGCGCGCGCGCCGGGCACTCCCGGTAACGCGCCAGGCGTCGCGTGGATTCTTTTGGCTGCACTTCATCCAGATCGAGCTGGTTTTTGGTGCGTCGCGTCATCCTGCGCCTCCGCACCTGACCCGAGGAACGGCAACGGTTGGCTAAGATAAGTGATTTCGGCTACTTAATAATGACGCGACGCAGAAGGTAACAAACTGCTGTGGATGCTTCGGAGACCTTTGACATGAACAGAACGTTCCTGTTAACTGTGCCCCCCGCGAGCCCCACGTGTGTGGCGGCGGGCGGCTCTGTCACACAGAGCCATCCTTAGATTCTCTTGACAGGCCGCTTCCTCTGCCGCTCTGGCCATCTGGCCGAATCACCTCCCCATCACCCCAAGCACACTCCAAGAAATGGATAGGAGCGTCGTTCGATGACATCACTTAAGAGAGACAGGTCGTCGGTTCCCAGCATGCGAATCGCGGGTCGGCGCGCCGCAGTCCGAGCCCTCGGGCTGGTTTCCGTCTCCGCCATTTGCCTCACGGCGGCGCCGAAGTCGGCCCACGCCGTGGGAAGCGAGAACTTCGAGTGGCACTGGTACTCACGCCTCGGCATGGCGTGGTCGCTCTACGGGCAGAAGGCCCAGGGCCAGTCGATGAACCTGCTCGGGTTCGGCATCGGCGGCCGCTACGAGGAGGATGACTACTCCGAGCCGTCGTTCGTCGCCCACGTGGTGAAGGGCGCGACGCCGCAGGACTTCTTCGTGAAGTCCGAGATGACGTTCGCCATCTGGCGGCAGTGGGGCGGGCAGTTCATGAACCCGTCCTCGAACGACGGGCAGGCGATCACGCTCCAGTTCAACCAGGCCTACATCGAGGCCGGCAACTTCCTCGTCCCCGGCCTCAGCGTCTGGGGCGGCGCGCGCTTCTTCCGCGAGCAGTACGCGCCCATCGGCGACTACTTCTACCTCGACGACCTCAGCGGCCAGGGCGGCGGCATCACGTACGAGAACCTGAAGCTCGCCATCCTCGGCTACCGGAAGGCGCCGGTGGAAGGGGCGGCCGACGCCGTACCCCCCTTGTACAACTTCGCCAACGGGGTCGAGCGCTTCCGCACCATCTTCGCCGGTAACTACAAGTTCGAGTTCGGCGGCGAGGCGAAGCACCACGTCAAGGTCCACGGCGAGTTCCACGTCCTGCCGGCCGCGACGCGGGGGCCGGACCAGGACGCGCCCGACAACGGCAAGGGCGACGTCGGCGGCGTCATCGGCGCGAAGCTCCACCTCGGGCTCGGCCAGGGCAACTGGAGCGACACCTCCGTGCGCTTCGGCACCGGCATCGCGAACGGCGCGGCCGGCGGCGCGAAGACCTACCAGACCTGGGGCAATCCCAACGAGGACGGGACCTTCGCGGGCTCCTTCGGCGTCGAGGCCGTCGAGCACGTCGGCTTCCGGTTCGGCGACGCCGTCGCCCTCGAAGGCCTCGGCACCTTCCACTTCACGAAGGCTGCGATCGACGCCGACGGCGCCGCGGCGGCCGGGGTGCCCGACAAGCAGTTCGACTTCTCGATCCAGGCGAACGCCGCGATCTTCGCGCACAAGAACTTCCACCCCGTCATCGAGGCCTCGTTCCAGGGGCGCAAGGACGGCGACAACGATCTCGGGACCGCGATCAAGCTCTCGGTCGTCCCGACCCTCGTGCCGACGGGCGAGCTGAGCACCGGCGCGCGGCCGCACTTCAAGCTCATCTACACGGCCGCCATCTACAACGAGGCGGCGGTCCTGCAGAACATGTCGCCCTACATCCGTGCCTTCGGCCTCCGCGACGAGTCGGATCCGGCGAACTTCCGGGCCCGCTCGACCGTCGGCCACTACATCGGCGCGCGCACCGACTGGTACTTCTAGACCGGTCGGCGATCGACGCCGCCGCTCCCCTCCGTTCCCACCTTCAGGCCAGCGCCCCGGCGCCGCGATCGCGGCGCCGGCGGCGCGCCCTCACGCCGTGTCGCTGCGCGACTCGCTCGCGATCTCCTGCGAGGCGGGCCCGGACTCCTCGTCCGCGGGGCCCTGGACCTCGTGGTAGTGGTGCGCGAACGACCGCGCCGCGCGGCGCGCCTTCAGGAACTCCGCGAACGCCGTCAGCGTGTCGAGATCCCGCGGGCCGAGCGCCTCGGCGATGTCGCGGAGGTTCTTGCGCAGGCTCTCCACGCTCTTGCCGCGGCGGGGCTCCCGCACCTCCTCGCGCTCGCGCTCGCGCTCGCGCGGCGGCGGCTCGACGGCGGGCGCCACGGGCGCGGCGGCCTCCGGGCGGGCCGGCACCTCCGGCACCCAGAGCGGGCGGGGGACCGGGTTCAGCGCGTGGGCGCTCAGCCACGCCTCCATGAAGATCCGCAGCCGCTCGCTCCGGAAGGCGAACCAGCGCTCCCGCTCCGGGCCGTAGGACATCAGCACATCCTTGAAACGCCGGAACGCGCCCTTGCCGTCGATCGCCTGGCTGAGCTTCGCCTGGAGCTCCATGTCTTCCACCATCGGGATGTAGCGCTCCATCCACCGGTACTGCTCGCGGGAGCTCACGGGATCGATCCGGAGGTAGTTGGCATCGGCCGCGATGCGCGCGTGCATCTGAGGATCGGCCACGCCGTCGACCACGCGCAGCACGTCGCCCGTGCCGAGGTGCAGGTACGAGTGCACCTCTGGGGCGTTGTTCTCGAAGGCGTCCTCCAGCGCCTCCCAGTCGATCGGGATGTCGCGAACGGCCGTCCCGCCGGCTGAAGCATTCTCGGTAGTCGGCATGTCCTCCTCGTCTCCATCGAAAGCAGCGAGGCGGCGGTGGGCTGGCCGCGCGCCTCGGTTCAAGTGCACCAAGTTTGAACGGAAATGCGCCGTCGTCATAGCACTCTACGCTGGTTGGGGGCTTCTGGGCCTAACTCTCGCAACCTAGGGTTGATTCCTTGATCCGGAAGCCCGTTCGGCCGCCGAGCCGGCGGCGCGATGACGGCTCGGGAGCGAGCTTCGGAAGACCTGGTTCAAGCGGAAAACAGCGTGGAAATTCAGGGGAAACGGGGCGCGATCAGCCGCGCTGCGAGCGCGCGCGCGCGACGGCGTCGGCCCAGCGGCGGAGGTGGGAGGCGCGATCCTCCTCGCTCATCGCGACCTGGAAGCTCTGCCCGACACGGGACATGCGGGCCGAGTCCTCCTTCGTCCGGAAGAGGCCGGCGCCGACGCCGGCGAGCATCGCGGCCCCGCGCGCCGTCGTCTCCAGGTCGGTGGGGCGCTCGATAGCGACGTTCGCCACGTCCGCCTGGAACTGCATGAGCAGGTCGTTCGCGGCGGCGCCGCCGTCCACGCGCATCCGGCGCACCGGGTGGCCCAGGTCGTCGGCCATCGCCCGCACGAGATCCGTCACGGAGAGCGCGATTCCCTCGAGCGTCGCGCGGGCGAGGTGCGCCGCGGTCGTGCCGCGCGTGACCCCGACGATGATCCCGCGGGCGTCCGGATCCCAGTACGGCGCGCCGAGGCCGGAGAGCGCCGGGACGAACGTGACGCCCTCGCTGGAGGGCACGCCGCGGGCGAGCGCCTCGACCTCCGCCGCGCTCTTGATGAGGCCCAGGCCGTCGCGGAGCCACTGCACCGCGGCCCCGGCGATAAAGGCGCTCCCCTCGAGCGCAAAGACCACCTCGGCGCCGATCTTCCAGCCCACGGAGGTGAGCAGGCCGAAGCGGCTCCGGAGCGGGCGATCGCCGATGTTGGCCAGCACGAAGGCGCCGGTGCCATAGGTGCACTTGGCGTCGCCCGTCGCGAAGCAGGCCTGGCCGAAGAGGGCCGCCTGCTGATCGCCGGCGATGCCGGCGATCGGGATGCCGTCCGGCAGGTGAGGGAAGCCGCGAGTCGCGGCGATGCGGCCCGCCGATCCGACGATCTCGGGCAGCAGTGGGCGCGGGATCCGCAGCATCGCGAGCATCGCGTCGTCCCAGCTCAGCGACGCGAGGCTCATGAGCAGCGTGCGCGACGCGTTGGTGACGTCGGTCGCGTGCACCGGAGCGCCGCCGGCCACGTCGCCCGAGAGGCGCCAGACGAGGAAGCTGTCGATCGTGCCGAAGCAGAGCTCGCCGCGCTCGGCGCGCGCGCGGGCGCCGGGCACGTTGTCCAGGATCCACTCGAGCTTCGTGCCGCTGAAGTACGGATCGAGCACGAGGCCGGTCGTCTCTTCGACCGCCTGCTCGTGGCCCGCGGCGCGCAGCTCGGCGCAGCGCGGCGCCGTGCGGCGGTCCTGCCACACGATCGCGCGGTGGATCGGCCTCCCGGTCGCGCGCTCCCAGACGAGCGTCGTCTCGCGCTGGTTCGTGATGCCGATGGCCTTGATCGCGCTGCCCGCCACGCCGGCCGCCTTGAGCGTCTCGCCCACGGCGTCCTGAACGCTCTGCCAGATCTCCTCCGGGTCGTGCTCGACGAGCCCCGGCTCCGGGAAATGCTGGCGGAACTCGCGCGTGGCGCGGCCCAGCGTCGCGCCCGCCGTGTCCATGAGGAGGGATGTCGTTCCGGTGGTGCCCTGATCGATCGCGAGGAGGTACGCGGAATCCATGCGGCCGACTAACGCGGCGGCCCGTGGGCGCATAGCCGTTCCAGGCGACACTTCCACACGGATCCCGATTCGGTACACTGACCGGATGGTCAGGCTGCGCCGCGGGGGGGGGCCGCCCGGGGCGACCGCGCCGGGCGCGGGCGCGTCCCCGCGGATCAGCGCGGTCGCTTTCCTCGGCCTGTCCTGGACTCCGGCCGGAAAGATTGTCGGTCCGTGCCTGGCTGGGTAATCTCCCAGAACCGATGGCCCGCCTCATCCTGCAGACCGCCGAGGGCCAGCAGGCGATCGAGCTGCGGCCCGTGAACTCGCTGGGGCGCCACCCGAACAACTCCATCCAGCTGCTCGACAAGATCGTCTCGAAGGAGCACTGCATCATCGAGCAGCGGGGCGATCACTTCGTCCTGCGCGATCTCGGGAGCCTGAACGGCACGTTCATCAACAGCGAGCGTGTCCGGGGCGAAGCGCCGCTCAAGCACGGGGACGAGATCGCCCTGGGGTCCACGCGCGGCCGCTTCGACGATCCGGGCGCCCCGGTCGCCCCGCCGCTCGTCCCGGGCTGGCCTCCCGCGGTGAACCATCAGGGCGCGGCCCCGGCGCCCGGGTACGGACACCCGCCGCGCGAGGGCGCCTACCCGCCGCAGCCGCAGCCGCAGTACCCGCGCCAGCAGCCGCCGCAGCAGGCGGGGGCGCTGTCGGGCACGCCGGCGGCGCCCCCGGTGGCGCGGCAGCCGCCGTACGTGCCGCCGCCGCTGGTCGCCGGGCCGGGCGGGACCGCGCCGCTGCCGGGGCGCTCGGGGGCGCACGGCGGCTCGTACGTCGCGCAGGGCACCCGCATCGACGTGAACGATCAGGCGCGGCAGATCGGCACGCAGATCGCCGCGGTCGACAAGGGGTTCCTGGCGTTCGACCGGATCGCGAACGACATGAACCAGCTGCGCGCCGACTACGAGCGGCTGCGCCTGTCGCACGAGCTGTCCCGCGAGATCGCCGCCGAGCGAGACACGACGAAGCTGCTCGAGAAGATCCTCACGAGCGTCTTCAAGTTCATCCGCGCCGACCGCGGGGTGATCTTCCTGCGCAACGAGGGCGGCGAGCTCACGCCGCAGGCCATGCAGCGGCGCGACGGGACGACGGCGCCGATCAGCGTGTCCTCGACGATCCTGAACCACGTCGTGCAGGAGCGCGCCGCGGTGCTGACCCACGACGCGGCGATGGACTTCGCGGCGTCGAAGGGCAAGAGCATGATCCTGAACCGGATAAGCTCGGCCATCGTCGCCCCCCTCGTGGCCCCGCTGCAGCACAACAACGAGGTGCTCGGCGTGCTCTGGCTCGACTCGGAGACGCTCGCGCAGTTCCAGCCCAAGGACCTCGAGCTCGTGACCGCCATCGCCTACCAGGCGGCGATGTTCATCGAGATCAACATCCTCGGGAAGAAGATCGAGAACGAGATCGTCACGCGCGAGCAGCTGCGCCGGCTGCTCTCGCCGAACATCGCCGAGCGCGTCCTGAGCGGCCAGCTCGCCGTGAAGCAGGGCGGCCAGCACGTCGAGGAGTGCACGGTCTTCAACAGCGACATCCGCGGCTTCACGCGCATGGCCGAGAGCAAGAAGCCGGAGGAGCTCGTCGTGATGCTGAACCAGTACTTCGAGCGGATGGTCGACACGATCTTCCAGTTCGAGGGCACGCTCGACAAGTTCATGGGCGACGGGATCATGGCGCTCTGGGGCGCGCCGGTCGCCCACCGGGACGACGCGGTCCGCAGCGTGGAGTGCGCGCTGAAGATGGGGGAGGTGCTCGGCGAGTTCAACCGCGAGCGGCTCGAGCGCGACGAGCAGCCGCTCGCGGTCGGCATCGGGATCCACACCGGGCCGCTCGTCGCCGGGTACATCGGCAGCTCGAAGGCGCTCAGCTACACGGTGATCGGCGACGTGGCGAACACGTCGGCGCGGCTCTGCTCGATCGCGCTGGCCGGCCAGATCGTCATCAGCGAGACCACGTACGCGCAGCTCGGCGGCCGGTTCGAGACCGAGGAGCTCCAGCCCGCCAAGGTCAAGGGCAAGGACAAGCCGATCCCGATCTACAACGTGATCCGGAGCCGGCCGATGGCGCAGGTCCCGGCGAACGCCTTCGCCAACGTCGAGCCGACCAACTCCGCCCAGGAGTGAGCGCGATGACGCGGCGCCTCCGCCCCGGGCGGAGGTCGAGCGCGTCGTCGCGGGCGCGCGACGCGCTCGACGCGATGCGCTGCGGCAGCACAGCGCCGTAGCCGCCCGCCCGCTGCAGCGTTAGGGTCCGCGCCGTGGCTGCTTCGATTCTACCTTTTGAGAAACCTGTCGCAGAGCTGATCGAGAAGGTGCGGGAGCTGCGGTCGCTCGCCGCGGCCGACCCGCGCTTCGAGCCGGAGCTCGCGCAGCTCGAGGACAACACGGGCCGGCTGGCGCGCGAGATCTTCGCGGGCCTCACGCCGATGCAGAAGGTGCTGCTCTCGCGGCACGCGAACCGGCCGTACACGCTCGACTACGTGAAGCGGCTCTTCACGGACTGGGTCGAGCTGAAGGGCGATCGGCGCTTCGCCGACGACTGCTCGATCGTCGGCGGGCTCGCGACGTACCACGGGCGGAGCGTCGTGGTGGTGGGCCACCAGAAGGGGCGCGGCGCGAAGGAGAACGTGAAGCGCAACTTCGGGATGCCGCACCCGGAGGGCTACCGGAAGGCCATCCGGCTCTACGAGATGGCGGACCGGTTCGGGCTCCCGATCCTGACGTTCATCGACACGATGGGGGCGTACCCGGGCATCGGCGCCGAGGAGCGCGGCCAGAGCGAGGCGATCGGCGCCGCGCTCGCCGCGATGGCGCGGGTCGGGGTGCCGCTCGTGGCGACCGTCATCGGCGAGGGGGGCTCGGGCGGCGCGCTGGCGCTCGGCGTCGCGAACCGCGTGCTGGTGCTCGAGTTCAGCTGCTATTCGGTCATCTCGCCCGAGGGCTGCGCGGCCATCCTCTGGAAGGACGGCGCCCGCGCCGACGAGGCCGCGGCGCGGCTCAAGATCACCGCGCCGGATCTCCTCCAGCTCGGCGTCGTCGACACCATCGTCGAGGAGCCGACCGGCGGCGCGCACCAGGACCACGACGAGGCCGCGGCGCGGCTCGACAAGGCGCTCTGGGCGACGCTCACGTCGATGGACGGGCTCAGCCCGGAGGAGCTCGTGGACGACCGGTACCGCAGGTTCCGCGGGCTCGGGTCGTTCGTGGGCTAGGCGGCGCGGCGCGAGGCGGCGCGAAGCGAGGCGAGGCGGCGCGCCGCACGGGCGCTCCGGCTGGCCCTCCCCGGGCGCCAGGGCTATACGCCATCGCGGATGGACTACGGCAAGGCGATGCGGACGCTGCTGCTCGTGGGCACCAGCGCCGTCGCCGCCGGCGCGGTCCTCTGGGTGCAGTCGCGGTTCAACGCCTCGGATCGCAGGGCGGCGCTCGGCATCGTGCAGCAGTACCGGGCGGAGGGCGGCCGGAGCGTGCCGGAGGCGATCGGCGCGCGGCACCCGGGCCAGCCGCCCGTGTGGAGCACCGCCACCGAGTCGGCCTGCTTCCAGCACGTGCGCGTGCGCGCGACGATCGAGGGAGAGCCGCGCGCGGCGTACGACTTCCTCGTCGACATCAACGGGCCGTCGATCCACCCGGGCAACCGCGACGGCGAGGCGATCCTCGGCGAGCTCGGGCGTCCGCCGGCCGAGTCCGCCGCCGCGCCGGGGGCGCCGTGAGCGTCCGCGTCGCGCTGCTCGGCTGCGGGCGGTGGGGGGAGAAGCTCCTCCGCGCGCTGTCGGAGAACGCGCGGGCGCGCGTCGTCGCGGTGGCGGACGTCGACCGCGGCCGCCTCGCGCGGGCGCGGGCGCTCGCCCCGCGGGCGCGGCTCGTGCGGACGCTCGACGAGGCGCTGGCCGCGCGCGTGGACGCGGTGGTCGTCGCGACGCCCGCGGCGAGCCACGCCGAGCTCGCGCTGCGCGCGCTCGAGGCCGGCGCCGACGTGTTCGTGGAGAAGCCGCTGGCCCTCTCCGCGGCGCAGGCGGATCGCTGCGCCGCGCGCGCTGCGGCGCTCGGCCGGGTCGGCATGGTCGGCCACCTGCTCCGCTACCACCCCTCGGTGGTGCACCTCGTCGCGCTCGCGCGCGAGCGGCGCCTCGGCGATCTCGTGAGCTTCAGCGCGGCGCGCCTCTCGACGGGCGGCGCCGGCGGCGGGGCCCGCTCGGCGCTCTGGACGCTCGGGCCGCACGACCTCTCGGTGCTGTCGGCGCTCGACCCGAGCCCGCTCGTCGAGGCGCGGGCCCACCTCTCGCCGGGCGGCGAGCACGTCACGCTGTCGGCGCGCCTCGAGAGCGGCCTCACCGCGCAGATCGAGCTCTGCTCGTCGAGCCCGACCAAGGAGCGGCGGCTGCGGCTCGCCGGCAGCGCGCGCGTCGCGCTCTTCGACGACGTGCGCGCGCCCGACCGGCTGGCGCTCCTCGACGCGCGCGGCGCCGCGGCGGGCGCGCTCTTCGACGACGCGCGCGAGCGCGCCGAGCGCGACGCGCTCGCGCGCGCCGTCGAAGAGCGCGAGGTCGAGGTGCCGTGGCGCGAGCCGCTCTCGGTGGAGATCGAGCACTTCCTCCGCTGCGTCGAGGACCGCGCGCCGCCGCTGACGCCGCTCGACGAGGGCGCCGCGGTGGTGCGCGTCCTCGAGCGCGTCGAGGCGACGCTCGCGCCGGTCGAGGCGCGGGCGGTCGCGGCGGGGTAGCCGCGGCCGGCGCACGGCCGGCGCTCGCCGGCGCCGCGCTCGGGAGGGCGCGGCGAGGCCGGCGGCCGGGGCCGGCGGCCCTCGCCGGAACGGGCGGAGACAGCGGGGACGTCGCCAAGACGGGCGCGGCGCATTTTGCGACGAGATGAGCCCCGCTGCGCTTTGCAGCGCCGGATCGGCGTGGTACTGCGGTGCGCCGGAAGGGGACGATGCCGCAGGATCCGAAGCTCACACCCACGCAGGTCAAGGCGCCGCACGGCGCGCGGGTGATGGAGATCCACTGGGCCGACGGCCACCGCAGCGTCCTCCCGCACGAGATCCTGCGCGGGTACTGCCCGTGCGCGAACTGCCAGGGGCACGGCGGCACGATCAACTTCGTGCCCGGGGGCGATCTGGACGTCCGCGAGATCGAGCAGGTCGGCAACTACGCGCTCCAGTTCACCTGGGGAGACCTGCACGATTCGGGGATCTACACGTTTCGGTACCTGCGCTCGCTCTGCCAGTGCGACGAGTGCAAACCGCAGTTCCAGCCGCCCCGCTCCAAGTGACCGCCCGCCGCCCGCCCAAGCCTCAAGCAGCTCCCCCGCCGGCGCGCGCCGAGCGGCAGCTCGATCCGTTCCAGATCGTCGACTCCTCCTTCGTCGCCGGCGCGGCCTCGCTCGCGTCGCTCCCGCCGCCCGCCAGCGCGGAGGTGGCGTTCGCGGGGCGCTCGAACGTCGGCAAGTCGAGCCTCATCAACACGCTGGTCGAGCGCAAGGGGCTCGTCCGGACGAGCTCGAACCCGGGCTCGACGCGGCAGATCAACCTGTACGAGGCCCGGGCGCGCGACGGCGTGGTGTTCCAGCTCGTGGATCTGCCGGGGTACGGCTTCACCCGGCGCTCGAAGGCCGAGCAGGCGGCGTGGGCGTCGCTGATCGAGGGCTACCTGCGCGGGCGCATCACGCTCACCGCGGTGCTGCTCCTGGTCGACGCGCGGCGGGGGCTCGAGGAGGACGACCTCGAGCTCGTCCGCTTCGTCGAGGCGTCGCGCGACGTGGCGCGCCGGCCCGTGGAGCTGCTCCTCGTGGCGACGAAGATCGACAAGGTGCCCCGCTCGTCGGTGCGGCGCGCGCTGGATCAGGTGTCCGCCGCGGCGCCGCGGGCGGCGAGCGGCGCGCTCCGCCGCGCGGTGGGCTTCTCGTCGATCACCGGAGAGGGCAGGCGCGAGCTGTGGCTCGCGATCCGGCGCGCGACGCTGCTCGGCAGCGCCGCGCCGCCGAGCAGCGGCGCGGCGGGCGAGGACGAGGAGCGGCGGGCGACCGACGGCTGACCTCGCGGCGGTGCGAGGCGCGCGGAGGAGCGGCGTATCTCGCCCCAACGCGGGGCCGATGGAGGTATAGACCCGCCGTCTGAGCCTCCATGAACGTGCGGCTCCTCCGGCTTCGCGGGGGAGTCACCAGAGCCGAACGTTCCGCTGTCGCGCCGCGTCTCGCCGTGCAGGGCGCGCGAAAGCCCACGTTCTCACCGGCTGCCCCCAACGATGCCCGACTACTCCGGCCAGGTCACGCACGTCCACGCGTCGCTGACGCCGCTCTGGTGGATCCCGCTCCTGCCGCTGCTCGGCGCGGCGACGAACGCGCTCTTCGGCCGCGCGCTGCAGCGGAGCGCGTTCGGCCGCGATCTGTCGAAGCGGCTCCACATCGGGAGCTTCGGCGTCACGCTCGTCGCCGTGGGCGCGATGCTGGGCGCCTTCGCCCTCGGGCTCGCGAATTTCGTGGCGCTCGCCGGGCTCGCGCCGGAGGAGCGCGCCCTCTACAGCTTCGCCTGGCAGATGGTGCGCATCGGGTCGCTCGACGCGAACTTCGCGTTCGTGATGGACCCGCTGAGCGGCCTCATGACGCTGATCATCACCGGCGTCGGCGCGCTCATCCACGTCTATGCCGCGTCGTACATGGAGGCGGAGCCCTCGTACTGGCGGTTCTTCACGTACCTGAACCTCTTCGTCTTCGCGATGTTGCTCCTCGTCCTCGGGGACAACCTCATCGTGATGTTCTTCGGCTGGGAGGGCGTCGGCCTCTGCAGCTACCTGCTCATCGGGTTCTGGTACCGCGACTACGAGAAGGCCTCCGCCGGCATGAAGGCCTTCGTCGTGAACCGGATCGGCGATTTCGGCTTCGTGTGCGGCCTCGCGCTCCTCTTCTGGGGCCTCGGCGCCAGGTGGCTCGACGACGGCCGGTACCTGTCCGACTACCGCGCGCGCTTCATCGCGGTCGCCGCGGAGGCGCGCGGCGACGGCGGCGCCCCCGCCGGGACGACCGACGCGCCCGCGAGCAAGCCCGGCGAGCGCAGGGCGCTGCGCGCCGGCGCCAAGGGCTACCTCACCTTCACCGGCCACCCCGGCGCGCGCGTGTACCTCGGGATCGCCGACGCCGCGCAGCTCGCGTCGAACCCGCGGCCGTTCGGCGTGTCGCCCTTCATCCGCAAGGAGATCGACGCCGGGGCGCACTCCGTGGTGATCGTGCCGGGCGACGGCGCCGTGATCGGGGGCGACGGCCTCGAGATCGCCGCGATCGAGCGGATGCGCGTCGAGCCGGGCAAGGAGGTCGTGGTGGCGACCGTGGGCTCGACGGTCACCTTCCGCGAGATCCACGACCAGCTGGTGATCAAGGACGCGGGCGGCAAGGCGTTCCTCAAGGAGGCGCTCGAGGCGAAGACGGTGTGGGGCGTCTCGCTGATCACGCTGGCCTGCCTCTTCCTGTTCGTCGGCGCGGCGGGCAAGAGCGCGCAGATCCCGCTCTACGTCTGGCTGCCCGACGCGATGGCCGGCCCGACCCCCGTCTCCGCGCTGATCCACGCCGCCACCATGGTCACGGCCGGCGTCTACATGATCGCGCGCCTCAGCTCCCTGTTCTCGCTGAGCCCGGTCGCGGGCGGGCTCGTCGCGCTGATCGGGGCCTCGACGGCGCTCTTCGCGGCCACGATCGGCTTCTTCCAGTACGACATCAAGAAGGTGCTCGCCTACAGCACGGTGAGCCAGCTCGGCTTCATGTTCATCGGGGTCGGCGTGGGGGCGTACTGGGCCGCCGTGTTCCACCTGATGACGCACGCCTTCTTCAAGGCGTGCCTCTTCCTCGGCTCCGGCTCGGTGATCCACGGGATGCACGCGGTGGAGCACGACGAGGCCGCGGCGCAGGACATGCGCAACATGGGCGGCCTCCGCCGCGTCATGCCGCGCACGGCGCGGGCGTATCAGGTGGCGTGCATCGCCATCACCGCCGCGCCGATCCCGTTCTTCGCCGGCTTCTGGTCCAAGGACGAGATCCTCTGGAAGGCGTTCGGCACCGAGAACACCGGCCCGATCCCGGGGCTGCTCATCTACGGGATGGGGCTCGCGGCGGCGCTCTGCACCTCGTTCTACATGTGGCGGAGCTATTACCTGACGTTCGAGGGGCCGCACGCCCGCGAGGAGATCAAGGCCAAGGTCCACGAGTCGCCGCCGGCGATCACGTGGGTGCTCGCGGCGCTGGCGGTGCTGTCGGCGCTCGCGGGCGCGGTGTTCGGCTTCTCCAGCCACTTCGTCGGCGGCCACGGCGAGCCCCTGCTCGAGGCGTGGCTCCATCCGGTGTTCGCCCACGCGGACGTCTCGTTCCAGCGCCACGGGCTCGGGCTCGAGCTCGCGCTCATGGCGCTCTCCGTCGGCGGCGCGATCTTCGCCTTCTCGCGCGCCCGCGCCCGCTACGGCGAGCGGCGCTCGGCGCGCTGGGCGGAGGAGGAGCGGCGGCTCCCGGGCTATCGGCTCCTCTCGAACCGGTACTACGTCGACGAGGTCTACGACGCGACGGTGGTGCGCGCCGCCCTCTCGCTGCGCCTCTTCTTCGCCGACATGGACCGGTGGATCGTCGACGGCATCGTCAACGCGGTCGCGGTCCTGACCCGGGCCGCGGCCTGGGTCACGGGCGCCATCGACAGGTACCTCGTCGACGGGGTCGTGAACCTCGTCGCCGAGGGCACGTTGAGCGCTGGCGCGAAGCTCCGCACCCTGCAGACGGGGCGCATCCAGAGCTACGTCTACTTCCTCTTGGGCGGCGTCGCCTTGTTCAGCATCGTTCATTACTTCCTGCGGTGAACGGCGGATGTCGAACCTCTCCTTCGTCAACACGCGCCGCGGCGTCGCCCTCGCGACCCCGGTGAGGTCCACCTCGATGAAGCTCCTGATCCCCCTCCTGGCCGCGCTCTCCGTCGTGCTCGGCGCGGCGTGGCCCGCGGCGGCGCAGGCCCTCGATCCGCCGCCGGCGGCGCTCGAGCCGCGCGGCCAGATCGCGCTGCGCGCCGAGGCGCCCGGCGCGCCGGTCGAGCTCGCCGCGAGCGGGCCGGACCACGCCGGCTCGTTCGCGATCGAGAACCGCGGCGACGGCCCCCTGAAGGTGACGCGGGTGATCGTGCGCACGTCGCCCGAGGACCCGCGCGTGCCGCCGGGCGTGAGCGCGGAGCTCGAGGGCGGCGGCACCGCGGCGAGCATCCCGCCGGGCGGGAGCCGGAAGGTCGTGGTCCGGTGGAGGACCGAGGGCGTGCGCGCGCGCGAGCTCTACGGGCACGTCGTCGTCGAGTCGGACGCGGTCGAGGCCGGCGCGGCCGCGCCGGGGCGGACCCTGGCCATGGGCATCCACGCGGAGCGCGGGCGCGGCCTCGGCTTCGTCGGCGATCACATCCTGTCGATCCTGACGTTCCTGCCGCTGCTCGGCGTGGTCGCGGTCTTCGTCGCGCACCTCCTGCGCTACCAGGACGACCGCAAGCTCCGGCTGCTGACCGTCGTGCTGATGGGCGTGAACCTCGTCCTCGCGGGGTGGCTCTACGCCCAGTTCGACCGGAGCTTCACGCGGGCCGACGGCAACGACGGCTACCAGTTCATCGAGCACGGCGTGTGGATCCGCTCGCTGAGCGTCGAGTACTTCGTCGGCGTCGACGGCGTGTCGATCTCGATGGTCCTCCTGACGGCGCTGATCTCGTTCGTGGGCGCCCTCGCGAGCTACAGCGTCCACGATCAGCTCAAGGGCTACTTCGCCATGTACAACCTCCTCGTCACGGGGATGTACGGCGTCTTCATCGCCCTCGACCTGTTCCTCTTCTTCGTCTTCTGGGAGGTGATGCTCCTGCCGATGTACTTCCTCATCGGCATCTGGGGCGGCCCCCGCCGCGAGTACGCGGCGATCAAGTTCTTCCTCTACACGCTGGCCGGCAGCGTCTTCATGCTGCTCGCGTTCATCTGGTTCTACCTGAACGCCGGCCACACCTACCTGATCGACGGCCAGGCGACCGAGCGCATCTTCTCGATCCCGGAGCTCTCGCGCGTCGCCTGGGCGGCGCAGGGGCTCGAGATCCTCGGCGTCGCCGCGGTGAAGGTGGTCTGGATCTGGCTCTTCCTCGGGTTCGCCATCAAGATCCCGATGTTCCCGTTCCACACCTGGCTGCCGGACGCCCACGTGGAGGCGCCCACGGCGATCAGCGTGATCCTCGCGGGGGTGCTCCTCAAGATGGGCGCCTACGGCCTCCTCCGCATCAACTTCTCGCTGCTGCCCGAGGCGACGCAGTGGGCGGCGCCGGCCATGGCGGCGTTCGGGGTGATCAACATCCTCTACGGCGCCTTCTGCGCCATGGCGCAGAGCGACCTGAAGAAGCTCGTGGCCTACTCCTCCGTGAGCCACATGGGCTTCACGCTGCTCGCGCTCGGCGCGATGACGCCGCAGGGCATCCAGGCGTGCCTCGTGCAGATGTTCAACCACGGCCTGATCACCGCGATGCTCTTCACCCTGGTCGGCGTGGTCTACGACCGCGTGCACACGCGCGACATCGACAAGTTCGGCGGCCTCGCCTCGGAGATGCCGCTCTACACGGCGTTCGTTGGCTTCGCGTTCATGGCGTCGCTCGGCCTGCCCGGCCTGTCCGGC
Source organism: Sorangium sp. So ce834 (assembly GCF_051521425.1). Classification (NCBI taxonomy): domain Bacteria; kingdom Pseudomonadati; phylum Myxococcota; order Polyangiales; family Polyangiaceae; genus Sorangium; species Sorangium sp. So ce834. The sequence goes on along the minus strand of NZ_CP150351.1, from coordinate 11,614,185 downwards.
TTCTGGGGCGAGGCGATGACGTTCATCGGCGCCTTCGCGCGCTACCGCGCCCTCACGATCCTCGCCGCCATCGGCGTCATCATCACCGCGGCCTACCACCTCTGGGCGCTCCAGCGGATGTTCCTCGGCACGTTCCGCGCGTCGTGGCGGCAGAGCAAGTACCTCGAGCCGTTCGGCGGGAAGTTCCCGGAGATCAGCGGGCGAGAGCTCGCGTCGATCGCGCCGCTCGCGGCGCTGATCCTCCTCCTCGGCTTCTGGCCGCGCCCGCTCCTCAGCCTCATCGACCGCGGGGCCCTCGAGGTGCACCGCCTCGTCGACAGGCCGGGGCCGTCCCAGATCGCCGGCGAGCCCGGCGTGGACAGCGGCGCGCCGGCCCGCGCGGCCGCCCCGGGGGAGGGCGACGCGGCGGGTCGGGGCGCCCTCGCCAGCGCCAGATAAGCCGTGGAAACCCGCACCTTCGACAACGTCGCGAGCCTCCCGTATTTCGCGCCGGAGCTCGTCCTCATCGCCGCCGCGCTGCTGCTCGTCGTGTGGGACCTCGCGTCGCCGGCGCGCCTCAAGATCGCCGGCCTCGTCGTCATCAGCCTGGCCGCGCTCGGCGCGTCGGGCGGGATGGGCGCCTACTTCCTGGCGACGGGCGCCGGGCCCCACGAGCTCTTCTACGGGATGCTCGCGTTCGATCGCTTCTCCAACCTGTTCCGCGTGATCTTCGCCTTCGTCACCGCGACGATCGTCCTCTTCTCGGTGCCCCCGAGGGGGCCGGGGGCACCGCCCGAGCTCCGGCGCGACTCGGGCGAGCTCTTCACGCTGATCCTCGTGCTCTCGCTGGGCATGAACCTCATGGCGGCGAGCCGCCACCTGCTGCTCATCTACCTGTCGCTCGAGCTCGTCAGCGTGATCAGCTTCGTGCTGGCGGGCTTCAAGATCGGCGACGCGCGATCGAGCGAGGGGGCGCTCAAGTACGTCATCTTCGGCGGGGTCGCGTCGGGGATCATGCTCTACGGGATGAGCTGGATCTTCGGCATCACCGCGTCGATGCACCTCGGCGAGTGCGCGGCCCGGATCGCCGCGCTCACGGCGCAGCAGGGCAAGGTGCCCGAGGTCGTGTTCGTCGGCACGGCCTGCATGCTCGCGGGCTTCGGCTACAAGATCAGCGCGGCGCCGTTCCATATGTGGACGCCGGACGTGTACGAGGGCGCGCCGACCCCGGTGACCGCGTTCCTCTCGGTCGGGCCCAAGGCCGCCGGCTTCGCGGTGCTGGTCCGCTTCTTCTCGGACGCGCTCGGCGCCGGGAGCGCGCCGCCCGGCGTCGCGACGCCGTGGCCGGTGCTCGCCGGGGGCCTCGCGATGGCGACCATGACGGTCGGCAACCTGTCGGCGCTCGGTCAGGAGAACGTGAAGCGCATGCTCGCGTACTCGAGCATCGCGCACGCCGGCTACATGCTGCTCGGCTTCGCCGTGTTCAGCGACGCCGGCGTCGCCGCGATCGCGTTCTACATCGTCACGTACTGCTTCATGAACCTCGGCACGTTCATGGTGGTGATGGCCGTGGCCGAGCAGAGCGGCGGGGACGAGACGCTCTCCGCCTTCCGCGGGCTCGGGCGCCGCGCGCCGCTCGTCGCCGCGGCGATGGCCGTGTTCCTGGTCTCGCTCACCGGCCTGCCCCCGACGGCGGGCTTCGTCGGCAAGTTCTACCTCTTCTCGGCGCTGCTCACCGCCGGCGGCCCGTGGCGCTGGGTGATGGCGATCGTCGGCGTGGTGAACAGCGTGATCTCGCTCTTCTATTACGCGCGCGTCCTCCGCGCGATGTACCTCGAGAAGGGCGAGCACACCGAGCCCGCATCCGTGCGGCCGCTGCTCGGCGCGACGGCGTGCGCGCTCGCGGTTCCGACCCTGCTGCTCGGCGTCTACTGGGCGCCCGTTTACGATTTCGTGGCGCGCTCGCTGACGATGCTGCGCTGAGCGCCGCGCGGTCGAGCGAGCGCGCGGCCGCGCTCCTCGACCGGCGCGCGCTCGCCCGATCGCACGCGGCGGTATCGATCTCCCTGCGATCCTTGCTAGTGTGCGCGCGCGTGGCCACGACGCAGGACGCGAGCTCTCCAGGGGAACGTTTCACGCGGGGGGTGCGCCTCGTCCCGGGCGGCCTGGACATCGGCGGCAAGCTGGTCCCGCTGTACGCCGGCGCCCTGCATTACTGGCGGCTCGACCCGTCGGACTGGCGCGCCTGCCTCGAGGCCACGCGCGCGCTCGGCGTTCACCTGATCGACATCTACGTGCCTTGGGCCGTTCACGAGACCGGTCCGGGCCAGTTCGATTTCGGCCAGCTCGACGTGCGCCGCGACGTCGGCGCCTTTCTCCGCCTCGCGCACGACCTCGGCTTCTACGTCATCGCCCGCCCGGGCCCGCACATCAACGCGGAGCTCACCTGCTTCGGCATCCCCGAGCGCGTCATCTGGGACCCGAGCTGCCAGGCCCGCTCCCCGCGGAACAACCCGGTCGTGCTCCCGATGCTCCCCTACGGGTTCCCGGTCCCGAGCTACGCGAGCAACGCGTTCCACGACGAGGTCGCCCGTTACTTCCACGCGCTCGCCCCGGTGCTCAAGCCGCACCTCTATCCGGACGGGCCGATCGTGCTCTTCCAGATCGACAACGAGGGCGCGCTCTACTTCCGCGACGGCGCGTACGACCAGGACTACCACCCCGACGCGATCTCCCTGTACCGCGACTTCCTGCGCGAGAAGTACCGCACGATCGAGGCGCTCCAGCGCGCGTACGCGCGGCGGGCGGAGCCCGCGCCCGAGGGCGCCGTGGCCGAGGACGCCGGCGCCGCGCTCCTGCGCGCCGTCGCCCGCGATCGCGCGCCGGCCGAGGAGGGCGACCTGCGGTTCGCCACGATCCTGCCGCCGGTCGCGTTCGACGCCGAGACGCCGGCCGAGCTCGCGCGCCACCTCGACTGGAGCGAGTTCCACGAGCACCTCCTCGAGGTCGCCATGGGCCGCTTCGCGAAGGCGCTCGCCGCGGCCGGCCTCGACGGCTTGCCGACGATGCACAACTTCCCGATGGGCCAGGACGCGACGCCGCTCAACCCGGCGCGCATCTCGCGCGTCGTCGACCTTGTCGGCCTCGACTACTACAGCGTCGCGAGCCCGAGCAGCCGCCAGATCATCGCCCGCCGGACGAGCGAGCTGGCCGTGCGCTGCGAGGCGCTCTCCCTGCCGCCGTTCGCGTGCGAGATGGGCGCCGGCTTCCCGCCGTTCTTCCCGCCGCTCGAGGAGCGCGACAGCATCTTCGTGATGATGGCCGCGCTCGCCTACGGGCTGCGCGGGTACAACATCTACATGGCGGTCGAGCGCGATCGCTGGATCGGCGCGCCGATCGATCCGCACGGCCGCCCGCGCCCGTTCGCCGCCTTCTGGCGGAAGCTCGCCGCGGCCCTCGAGGCCACGAGGTTCCACGCGCTGCGCCGCCGCGCGCCGGTGCGCATCGTCACGCCGCGCACCGAGCGCCGGCTCACCCGGGTGATGCACGCCTTCGGCCCGCTCACCGGTGCGTTCTTCTCGATCATGAACTTCGGCGCGCGCGACCGTTGCCTCGAGGACGACGTGGGCCTCGGCTACCCGCTCGCGGTGGAGCCCGACACCTTCGTGCGCGCGTTCGAGGAGGCGCTCGACGCGCGCGGCGTCCCCTACGCGCACGTGGGGGGCGAGGATCGCGACATCTCGCTCGCCGGGGCGCGCTGGGTCATCTGCGCGACCTCGGGCGGCGTGAGCCCGGATCTGTTCGCGCGGCTCGAGGCGACGGCGGGGCAGGGGACGCTGATCACGCTGGGCCCGCGCGAGCCGGCCTTCGACGGCGCGTTCCGCCCGCTCCCGCAGCCTTACGATCTGCGGCGGCTCCTTGCCCCCGGGCAGAACTTGCCTGCGCTCCTCCAGGACAACCCCGCCGCGGCGGACTCCGCGGTGTCGCGTGCCATCGACGCGCTCGGCCTGCCGACGTTCGCGTGCGATCCGGACAGCGTGTTCGCCACGCTGCACGAGGACGCGTCCGGCGCGCCGCGGGTGCTCTTCCTGTTGAACCCCGGGGACGCGGACGTGGTCGCGCGGGTCACCGTGAGCGCGGCGCGCGCGCGCGACGTGCTGGACGACGCGCACTTCGAGGCGAGGCGAGGGGCGCTGGAGGTGCGGCTCGTGCCGCGCTCGGTGCGGATGCTGGCGCTGGAGTGATGGTGCGTGGGGGAGGGGGCCTGGCCGCTTCGGCTCGATCCCTGTTTCCAGTCCTCCCGGAGCATGGGGCCTTAGCTCTCAGGAAGCGTCACCGCGGCTCCCGGTCAGAAGTGTTGCCAGGGCTCGGCTCGTAGCGACCCTGGGGAGTGCGGTCCGGACCGCTCGGGAGTGCAGTGCGGACCCCTGGGGAGTGCAGCCCAGACCCCTGGGGAGCGCAGTCCAGACCCCTGGGAAATGCAGTCCAGACCCCTGGGGAGTGCAGTGCGGACCCCTGGGACGCGCTCTTGCCCGGCGCTGCTTCTCCTCTGCAGACGCTGTTACCCTCGATCCGTGGCACGTACCGCCCCGGTCCCGAACATCCCTGCCATCCCTGGCATGAACCCCGGCGTCTTCATCCTCGGGGGTGGCGGCGCCGGCGGCGGCAGCGGCGGGCGGGGCGGCAACGGCGCCGGTGGTGAGCAGGGCGCGGGCGGCGGAAATGGCGGCAACGGCGCCCAGGGCGGCGGCCCCAACGCCGGGAGCTGCGGCCAGGGCAGCGGCGGCGGTTGCCCCAACCCAGTGCACGGGGGCGGTGGCGGAACGCAGGCGGGGCACCCCATCGATCCGGTCACGGGCCGCGTCTATACCCTCGCCGTCACCGACATGGCGTTGCCGGGAGCGTTTCCGCTCGTGATCGAGCGCGCCTACAGCTCCGCGCAGCGCGACGTCGACGATGGCCTCGGTCACGGCTGGAACCACTCGCTCGGCTGGCGCGTCGTCGAGCTCCGCCGCCGCAGGGTGCGCGTCGTTACGGAGACGGCGCTCGCGTGCGAGGGCCCGCGCCCCGAAAGGCGAGACGGTGAAGCTCCCGGTCGGGCTGCTGACGCGAACCCGCGAAGGCTACTTCCTCATGGCCGACGACGGGATCATGCGGGTCTTCGAGACCGCCTTCGCCATCGACAACGAGTTCCGCTTCAGCGCGCTCCTGGATCGCAACGGCAACCAGGCCCGGCTCTTCTACGAGAACGGGACCGGTCCGCTCCAGTTCGTGAACGACAGCGTGGGCCGGCTGCTCCGCGTGCGGCGGCACGATGACGGCCGGATCGCCGCGTTCGAGGTGAAGAACGCGTCTGCGCGAGGCGCTTGGACGTCGTTCCGCACCTACGAGTACAACGAACGCGGCGATCTCGTGGCCGCGCGCGACGCCCTGGGTCACGCGATGAGCTTCGCGTACGACGAAGACCATCGCCTCGTGCTGGAACGCTGGCCCACGGGCCTCGAGGTGCACTACCGCTACGACAGCCACGGACGCTGCGTGGAGACGTGGTGCAACGATCCGAACGAGCGCGCGCTTTTGGCCGAGGGCGTGCCGGAGGTGCTCGCGGACGGTAGCCGCGCCAAGGGGTTCCTTCACGCGAAGGTCGAGTACTGCGCGGGCGAGAACAACGTCATCACGTCGCGCGCGCTGCGGAGGGTGGAGGTCAACGCCTTCGGCAAGGCGGACCGGATCGTCTGGGCTGGGCAGGTGCACGACAACGTGTTCGATCAGGCGGGCGAGCTCGTTGGCTACCGCGACGGCCTCGGGCGAGGATGGAAGATGGGCGGGGTCGGAGGCGCGTACCGCGTGGTCGACCCGCTGGGACAAGTGACGGAGTACCTGTACGACGATCGCGGCAACGTCGTGACCACGCGCGGCCCCGACGGCCTGGAGACGCAGCACGCGCGCGACGCGAACGGCAACCTGATCTACCTCTCCGACGCGATGGGGCTGATCGCGAGCTTCCGATACGACGAGCGCGGGTGCCTCGTTTACGCCGAGACGGCCGATGGTCGCAAGGCGACGATGAAGTACGACGCGCTCTGCAACCGCGTCGAGATCGTCGAGCCGAACGGCGGCGCGCGAGCGCTCCGGTACGACTTCCTCGGTCGGCTCGTGGAGATGCGGGACGAGAAGGGCGGCGTCCACCGCTGGATATACGACGCGATGGGACGCGCGGTGGAGTACTATTCCCCGCGCGGCGCGCGCACGTCCACGATCTACGACGAGGCCGGCCGCTTCGCCGGCGAACGCGACGCGGACGGCCGCTGGTTCCGGCTGATCTACGCGGGCATCCGCGAGGTGATCGCGGTCGAGCGGAGCGACGGCTCGCGCGTCTCGTACGCGTACGATCGCGAGCTCGGCATGGTGCGCATCGTCAACGAGGAGGGCGACGTGCACGCCATCGAGAGGGATCTCGAGGGTCGGATCCTCTCCGAGCGCACCTTCGACGGCCGCACGCTGCGATACAGGAACGACGGGGCCGGACGGCTGTCGACGATCACCTTCGACGACGGCGAGTTCGTCGAGCTTTCCTACGACGATCTCGATCGGGTGATCGGGCGCGACTTCTCGGACGGCACGTCCCACAAGCTGGAATACGACGAGCGCGGGCGCGTCCTCCTCTTCGAGACAGAGGCCGTGCGCACGCGGTACACGTACGATGGGCGCGGCCGTTGCATCCGCGAGGACACGGAGCTGGTGAACGATCCGTCGTCCGCGACATCGATCCGGCAGGTCTTCGACGGCGGCCTGCTTCGCACGAAGATGGACGTGCTCGGCGCCTTCTCGATCGCCACCTCGCGCGACGCCGCCGGGCGGTGCTCCGCGCTGATGTTCGCGGACGCCCGGGGCGTCGACCAGCCGATCGCGTCGTTCACGTACGATCCGACCGACGCCGAGACGGCGCGCCTCTTCCCCGGCGGCGGCGGCATCGAGCTCACCAGGGACGCGCACGGCAACTTTCTCCGCGCGTCGGTCTTCGGCCGAGACACCGCCGTCGTCCGGCCGGGAGAGCCCGCGTGGGTCGGCAGGCTGGGCGGCCGGGAGACCTTGCGGTTCGACTACCGGTGGTCGCCCGCCGACGAGCTCCAGGTGCTCGCCGATCGCGATCGCGGGGCGCAGTCCTTTGGCTACGATGGGCGCGGCCGCATCTCGCAGAAGCGGCACGAGAAGCGGGCTAGGACCGAGGATTACGTGATGTCGCCGCGAGGCGACGTGCGCTGTATCGATGGCCGCGTGCAATCCCACGCGGGCGGCGGGCGCCTTGTAACCACGAACGGCGCGACCCTCCTCTACGACGCGTGTGGCCGGCTCGTGAAGAAGGTGGAGGGCAGTTCGGTGACCACGTACGCATGGAGCGCGCTCGGCCTGCTCTCGGGCATGGCGCTGCCTGACGGGACGCGGCTTGAGTTCGTTTATGACGGGTTCGCGAGGCGCCTGGAGAAGCGCGTGGTGCGGCGGGACGCGGTGGTGCGGCACCGCTACCGATGGGATGGCGAGGATCTCATCGAGGAGACTGTGGAAAAGGCGAGCACCAGCGGCGCGGCCGCGCCGTTCACGCTGTTCACGCTGGTGGAGCGCCGGCGTTACGCGTACTCACCGGACGCGCCGGTACCGATCGCGCAGGTCATCGACACCGAGGCGGGGCCGGGCGCGTGGCAGTACTTCGTGCACCGGGATGGGGCGCCCGTGCCGCTGGCGCTCGTGGGCGGCGACGGGACGGTCGAGCAGGTCTTCGAGATCGACGCGTACGGCCGGGTGATCGCGGGCGACGCCGCTGCCACGCTGAGCCGGTTCCCGGGGCACTGGTACGAGCCGGAGACGGGGCTCCACTACAACCGGTGGCGGTACTTCGATGCGGCGAGCGCGACGTACCTGAGCCCGGAGCCGCTGGGGATCGAAGGGGGGCTCGAAGCGTACGGGTATGTGAGCGGGAGGCCGCTTGCGTTGATCGATGCCGACGGGTTGATGCGCTCGACGGTGACCTCTCGCCGGGGCGCCGGCCCCACGCAGACCGGCTACTCGGCGCGAGACCCGAGAACACCGCTGACCGAGCCCGGGAGCAATGCGCCATATGAGCGGCAGCTCCACCCTGCCGTCGCGGCCGCGCTCCCAACGCGCAATGCCATGCCAAGGGCGGCAGGTGGCTGCTCCGAACCGGACGCCGTGAGCCGCTACCTTCAGGACTACGAGAGGCGGAATGGGGTCTCATGCGACCCTGGCACTCCGCAGGGGCAGCGTCATCTGCGACGTGCCCTCCGTCGGATGGGCAGCATCGGGAGCAACGACAGCGATCCCAACGAAACCCCGTGCGCGCCGTGCCCGAACTGCTCGCAAATGCTCTCGCGCCTGGACGCGTTGGCGGGCGTGGGGCAGCCTCCGCCCGTAATCCCGGCGTCGCCACCACCACCGCGAAACGCCCCGCCAGGCACCCCACTGCCACCGCCTACAGCGGCTCGCGCCGCGCTCGCCAACACGCAGCTCCGCAACGACATCAACTCCGGAAACCTGACCGAAGCGAATCGCGCGAACTCCGCGAGGTATGCGGAGGTACTGGACCAGCAGGTTGCCGCTGGACAGATGTCGCGGGCGGAGCGGGACCGACGCGTGAGACGGGTCAGCGGAATGAACTCGGGTACGTATGATTATGTGAACGGCCAATGGCAGCAGCTGTGATCTCATCGCAGGAGCGACAACCACTCGACTTCCCGGCGTTGCCCGGCGTCCCGCCCAGCGACCGCGAGCGACTCCGTGCGCGCCTCGCGGCCTGGGAGGATAGTCATCTCGCTTGCACGGGCACCCCCACCGTCGCCCGCGACGAGATTATCGACGCGGTTCGCGCGCGAGGCGGCGACTTGCCATCGGCCCCGGAGACGTGTGGTTCATTCGGATGGTACGAGGGCTCCGTGCTGGTCACCGAGAGCCGCGGCACGTGGTGTCTTTATGCGCAGAGCGCCGAGCAGTTCATCCCCTGGCTACAGGCTTTCGGTGAGCGGCAGCCCCGGAAGCCGCTCTGGTTCCCGGCCTACTCGGCCGTGCTCGCCGAGGACGAGCCGCTGGAAGGCGAGGGACTATCGTTTGCAGACAGGGAGCCCGGCGTCGAGGGATCCTTCCTGGTGCGAAGCGGCAGCGCGACAGCCCGCTATCGCCTCCCTGGCGGAGGGATGTCGCAGGCGCTCGGGAAAAGAGGGACCGTAGGCTTGCATGCTCCATGGCAGTCGTCGTTCGACCACGTGCCTGCGCCCCCGTCGTTCGTGATTGTCGATGATGACGGCTGCGCCCCTTTCGTCGAATGGCTCCATGCGCAGGGCCCCTCGTCGCGCCTCGTCGATGCCGTCTCGGAAGCGCTCGGCATTGCCCATGGCGTCCGGCGATTCGATCGAACCGCCATGTGTGGCCCCGTGCTTTGCCACGCAGAGTTTTTCGCGGGCGTCACTTCCGCACAGGCGTTCGAGTCGCCGCTTCTCCTCTCCGGCGACCCTTGGCTGCCACCCGGTGAGCCCTCGCGATTGCTGGTCGGGTACTGGGACGTCGGAGCATCGGACGCGTTCGTCTACCTTGGTGAGGACCTTCGCGTCTACCGCTATACGTTCGAAGAAGACCTATGGTCCGTCGCGGCGTCGAGCTACGCCGCCTACGTCGAGCGCATCCTCCGCTTCGACGCGAGGGTCGCGGCCACGCTCGCGCTGGATCTCCCGATCAACGAGATCTGCGACCGCCTGGGGCTCGTGATCGATCCGATCGGAACAGATGAGTGGGCAACCCTGGCGGTCTCCACCGATCTCATAGCTTTCCAGCGGCCCGGGGAGCGCTCGCTGCTGAAGTGCTTCTCTCCCGAAGCCGAGGCACGGACGCGCGAGATCGTCGCGGCGCACCAGGGACGAGGCCCAGGCTCGTCCCTGGTTTCATGACAGAAGGAAACACAGAGGCAGCTCGGACACAGAGGAGAGAGTAAAGAAACACTGTGTCCTCGACGAGGCGGCCATGCCGCCTCGTCGGTCAACGGTCGAACTTCAGCGAGTTGCCTTCGGCGTCGCGGAATCGCCCCATTCCGATCAGGAGCATGTCGATCAGCGACCAGATGCCGAGTCCACCGCACGTCAAGAGCTTGGCGATGCCGAGCCCGGTCTGTCCCAGATAGAAGCGATCGGCGCCCAGGCTCCCCAGGAAATAGGAGAGCAAGAAGACCGTGGACTGGCTCTTGGTCGGGTAACCGACGGGCGCGTCGCGCTTGAGCACGAGGCCCTGGGCATCTCGCATGGATCCGGTGCCGATCAAGATCAGATCGATGAGGGTCCAGAAGCCGAAACCGCCGCACGTGAACAGCTTCAGCAGGCCGAGCCCGGTCTGGCCGAGGTAGAGGCGGTCGGCGCCGAAGATCCCGAGAAACGCCGCGAGCAGGAAGGCAGTCGCCTGATCCTTGTCGGAGTAGAGCTGCATCGCTCCCGGCTGGGGCGGCCCGCCGCCGTACGCAGGCGGCGGCCCCCAGCCGCCTCCGGGCGGCCCGCCCTGTCCTCCTCCGGGCGGCGCACCCCATCCTCCGCCCTGCGGCGGATATCCCCCACCCGGCGGCGGGTATCCTCCGCCCGGCGGCGGAGATCCCCCACCCAGCGGCGCAACTCCCCCACCCGGCGGCGGGTATCCCCCTGCCGCCGACGCACCGCCGCCCGGCGCCCCACCCTGGCCGCCCGGCGGGCTCGACCCCCAGCCGCCTCCGTTTCCCCAGCTCCCGCCTCCGTTCCCCCAGCTTCCGCCCCCGGGCGGAACCCCGCCACCGCTCGTGCTCATCTTGCTTCCTCCAGCTGACGCGGCGGTGAAGGCGCCGTCGCCTCCGCGGTCGTCGGCCGAGCTTGACTGTATCCCGGAACCGCCGCGCTGCGCTCGCGGAACGCGGAAATCGCTGGTGGTCGCCGGAGGCCCACCCTACCTTGGCCCCGGAGAGGCCGCTCAGCGCGGCACAACGAGCAAGCGCACCCGACGATGAACCAAGATACCCAGTCGGATCGATGGCTGTCGTTCGCCCTCCGCGCGGCGCTCGTCGCGCTGTTCTTCTGGATGGTGAAGGGGCTGCTCGTCCCCGTCCTGCTCGGCGGCCTCGTCGCGCTCCTCGTCTCCCCGCTCCAGCGCCGCCTCTCGCCGCGACTCGGCCGCTTCCGCCAGTTCGCGCCCGCGATCTCCACCGTCGGCGTGGTGATCCTCGTGTGCATCCCGCTCACCGTGATCATCATCGAGGCCTCCGCCTCGATCAGCCGCTTCTTCGCGCGGGACTGGTCCAGCACCATCGAGCGCGTCCAGGGCCTCCTGAACGACGGCCGGCTGACGGGGCTCATCAACAGGGCGGGCCTCTCCGGAGACGACATCCGCACGTACGTGAGCAACCTGTTCCAGCGGGTGGGCAGCTCGATGGCGAGCTTCGCGGGCGGCATGGTCGCCGCGGTGCCGCAGACCATCGTCGACGCCTTCCTGTTCATCGTGGCGCTCTACTACCTGCTCCGCGACGGCGGCCTCCTGCTGCGCTGGCTGCTCACGCAGTCGCCGTTCAGGAACGAGGAGACCGACGTCCTCTTCGCGTCGATCCAGGACACGGTGCACGGCGCCGTCCTCGGCCTGCTCGCGACGGCGGCCGTCCAGGGGACGCTGACGACCGTCGCGCTCTTCATCTGCAAGGTGCCGGGCGCCTTCCTCCTCGGCCTCCTCGCCACGCTGCTCTCGCTCGTCCCCATGATCGGCACCACGCCGGTGACGGTAGGGGCGGCGATCTACCTGTTCGTCATCGGGCGCATCGGCGCCGGTATCGGCATGTGCGCCGCGGCCGTCGTCGTCGGTCTCTCGGACAACGTGATCAGGCCGTGGGTCCAGAGCTCGCACGGCGGGATGCACCCGCTCATCGCCCTGCTCGCGATCTTCGGCGGGCTCGAGCTGTTCGGCGCGGCAGGCATCTTCATCGGCCCGGTCGTCGCCGCGATCGTGCTGTGGGCGGTCAACACCCGCGCGAGCCTCTCGCGCGGGAGCCTCCCGATGGGGCCGCTCTCGTCGCGGCCGCCGCCCTCGTTCGGCTCGCCCACCTCGCGGCCGCCGCCGGGCTCTCGACCGCCTCCGCCGTGACGCGACCGCGCGCCGCGGCCGGCGCGCTCACCAGCGCTCGATCCGGTAGCCCCGCCGCTCGGCGACCCGGCGCAGCCGGGGATCGGGGTTCACGGCGACCGGCTCCGCCACGAGCTCGAGGAGCGGCAGATCGCTGACGCTGTCCGTGTAGAACGTCGCGTCCTCCAGCCGGAAGCCCTGCGCCTCGGCCAGCGCCCGCGCGCGCGCGACCTTGCCCTCCCCGAGGCAGAGCGGGGGCGCGGCGCGGCCCGTGAAGCGCCCGCGCTCGTCGATCTCGAGCTCGCTCGCGACGAGGTGCTCGATCCCGAGCCGCCTGGCCAGCGGGCGCGAGGTGTAGGGCCACGCGCCGGTCACGATGGCGCACAGGTCTCCGGCCGCCTTGTGCCGCTGCACGGCCTCGCGCCCCGCGTCGGCGATGTGCGGCTCGACGTGGAGCCGGAACCAGTCGTCGCAGCGGGCCGCGAGGACCGTCTCGGGCACGCCCCGGAGCGCGAGCAGCGCGCGCTCGGCGACCTTCTCGGCGTCGAGCACGCCGAGCGTGTATTGCCCGACCCAGTACAGGGTCCGCAGGAGATCGCGCGCGGTCGCCTCGCCGATCTGGCGCTGGTACTTCACGTAGAGGCTCGCGGTCTCCTTGCGCAGCAGCGTGCGATCCATGTCGAACAGCGCCGCGCGTCGGCGCGCGACGCGGCCGTCCCGCGGCGCGGCGCCGTCCTGCCCCGCCGGGCCGGCGCCGCGCGGGGGGCCCGGCGCCGTGTCGTCGAACGAGGTGCTCACGGCGCGTGAACGTAGCCGCTCGCGAGGGTGAGCGAGAAGAGGTTGCACGCCGCGTGGAACAGGAGCGGCGCCCCGATGCCGCCGGTGCGGGCCCGCAGCCACCCGAAGACGAGCGCGGGGAAGAAGACGGCGAGCCGCGCGGGGTGCAGGATCGTGAGCACGTGGCCGAGCGCGAAGATCGCCGAGGAGATGAGCCACGCCGGGCCGAGGGGCGCGCCGAGGACGCGGACGCGCGGCGGGAAGACGCGGTCGAGGGCGCTCTGGAGGTAGCCGCGGAAGAACGCCTCCTCGGGCAGCGCGACCACGAGGAGCTGCGCGGCGATCTCGTCGGCGGACGGCGGGCGCAGCACGAACGGCGAGGTCACGCCCCAGTACAGCCGGTAGCCGAGCCAGAACGGCGGGAAGACGATCGCGGCGACCAGGGCGGCCCAGGCGACGGCGCGGAGCGCGGCGCGGGCGAGCCGGTCTGCCGAGAGCGGCGCGGGCTCGAGGACGCCCCCGAGGGACAGGCCGTGGGCGCGGATCGTCGCCTCGTCGTACCGCAGCACGAGCCAGTACGTCGCCGCGAGGAACGCGAGGCCCACGAGCGTGCCGGCGTAGCTCTTCGGCGCCGCGTAGGACGCCGCCGTCACGGCGGCGGTCGTGATGGCCGCGGCGAGGAGCGCGCGCGCGGCGGTCGGCTCGGGCGGCCGTGGGCGCTCGCCGTGGAGCGCGCCCGCGTCGGCCGGCGCGCCGGGCGTCTCGGCGCCGGCTCGGGGGTGCGCGTCGCGGCTCGGTTCGAAGGGCGTCGGTGGTTGCAAAGGCGTGTTCGTCGCGGAGGGGATGCGCGCGGGGATCGCGCCGTTCTGGGCGTCGAGGCGCCGCGCGCCCAGCGTAACCGCGAGCACGGCGCTGCGCGACGGTCAGCGCGGCGGCGTCGCGATCGCGCTGCTGCTCACCGGTCCAGCCGTCGCCCGCTTTTTTTCGCCTTCCTGCCCGGTCACGTTAGAGTGCGGCCGCTGTGGCGTTTTCCCGACTTCGCTGTCTGCTGAAGCCGCTGGCCGGCGCGCTGCTCGCATCCGTCGCGACGCTCGATCCGGCGCCCGCGCTGGCCGCGTCGCCGTTCCTCGTGACGCCGGAGGCGAGCGTCGCCGAGGCCTCCCCGGCGTACCGCTACGCCAACATGACGGACGACGAGGCGCTGGCCGAGCTGGATCGCCGGAAGATCCTGTACCTCAGGGTGGATCACGCGCCCGGGGTGCGCGCGCCGATCCGGCTCACGGGTCGGCTGAACGGCGTGTACTACCATTCCGTGCTCCCGCCCGAGCAGCGCGTGACGAGCATGTTCGAGATCCTGGACGCGCGCCTCGCGCTCGCCCTCGACGATTTCGCGGCCGTGCTCGTGCGGCACGATATCGACGAGGTCGTCCATTACACGATGTACCGACCCAACATGCCGATGCCGGGCCGCGAGCGGGGAGACGGCGAGGGGGAGCACGCGCACGGGGCCGTCGAGGCGAAGGCCGCGGACAGCGACGTTCGCAAGGAATCGACGAGGCCGGCGCCGCCGGTCGAGCTGGGCAAGAAGGGCGCGCTCGACGGGACGTCGAAGGCGCCCGAGGAGCGCCCGCGACGCATGAAGGAGAAGGGCGGGGCGGAGGCCGGCGCGAAGGGCAAGGGCGGGGCGGAGGCCGGCGCAAAGGGCAAGGGCGGGGCGGAGGCCGGCGCAAAGGACAAGGGGGCGGCGGAGGCCGTCGCAAAGGACAAGGGGGCGGCGGAGGCCGTCGCAAAGGACAAGGGGGCGGCGGAGGCCGTCGCAAAGGACAAGGGCGGGGCGGAGGCCGTCGCGAAGGGCAAGGGCGGGGCGGAGGCCGGCGCAAAGGACAAGGGGGCGGCGGAGGCCGGCGCGAAGGACAAGGGGGCGGCGGAGGCCGGCGCGAAGGACAAGGGGGCGGCGGAGGCCGCTCGAAACACCGCGTCGAGCGCGCCGAACACCCAGGAGCGGGCGACCGCGGCGCGCAGCGCGCCGGCCAAGGCGGCCGGCAAGGCAGGAACGCGACGCTCCGCGCGCCGCAAGCCCGTGGCCTCCCGCGCCACGACATCCGCGACAAAGCGCCGCGGCGACGTGGCGCTGCGCAGCGACGCCGGCCAGGAGCCTCGCGGCGACGCGGCGCTGCGCAGCGACGCCGGCCAGAAGCCCCGCGGCGGCGTGGCGCTGCGCAGCGACGCCGGCCAGAAGCCCCGCGGCGCGTGGGCTCCGCCAGGCACGCGTCACCCGGCCGGCCTGGCCATCGACGTCGGCGCCCTCAAGAAGCGCGACGGCACCTGGATCAGCGTCGCGCGCCATTTCCACGGCCGCATCGGGGACAAGACCTGCGGCGAGGGGGCGCCCCAGCCCGAGCTCCCCGAGGCCCGCGAGCTCCGGTCGATCGTGTGCGAGGCGGCAGATCTCGGGATTTTTACATACGCGCTGACGCCCAATTACAACGCGCCGCACGCCGACCATTTCCATATGGAGATCAAGCCGGGCGTCCGGTGGTTCCTCTATCACTGAGCGCGCGCCGCGCCCCTGTACAGCCCTGAACGGCGCGCCGCGCCCACTGCACATCCGTTGATTGCGCGTTTTTTGATGCGTCGAGCGGTTTGTCCGCGCAACTCGCGCCGCGAGAGCGACGATTCCCTTCCCGAACGAAGGCGCCGGCGCTCCGCCGCGCGCCCCCGCAAGGGAGGTCGACGGACATGGTGCAAAAGCGAGAAGGACAGCCGCTCCCGGGGACGTCGTACCGCCTGCTCCAGAGGATCGGGTCAGGCTCGTGCTCCGAGGTCTTCGAGGCGACGGGGCGCCGCGGTCAGCTGCGCGCGCTCAAGCTGCTCCGCGCCATGCACGAGGGGGCGAGCGAGGTCGGCGCGCGCCTCGTCCAGGAGGGGCGCGCGCTCTCGGCGCTGAGCCACCCGCACGTCGTGAAGGTCGAGGAGGTCGGCGTGACGAGCGACGGCCGTCCCTTCCTCGTCATGCCGCGCCTCTTCGGTGAGACGCTGCGCGAGCGGCTCGACGCGCGCGGGCCGCTCGCGACCCCCGCCGCCGTGCGCATCGCCATCCAGGTGCTCGGCGGGCTCGCCGCGGCGCACCGCGCCGGCATCATCCACCGCGACATCAAGCCGGCGAACGTTTTCCTCGCGCAGGCGAGCGGCGCCGAGCAGGGCCCGGCCGATCTGGAGAGAGGGCCCTCCGCGCCCGAGGCCGAGCACGCGGTGCTGATCGACTTCGGCATCGCGAAGGTGGCCCGCGAGACGCTCGGGCCGCCGACGGGCTCGAACGTCCTCGGCACCCCGCGCTACCTGTCGCCCGAGCAGATCCGGGGCGAGGAGGTCGACGCGCGCACCGACGTGTACGCGGTGGGGCTCCTGCTGTTCGAGGCGCTCACCGGGCGAGGGCCGTTTCCGGTGGTCGACTCGATGGCGGTGATGCGGGCGCACCTGAGCACGCCGGCGCCGCGGCTCCGCTCGCTCCTCTGGGTTCCTCCGGCGCTCGACCACGCGGTCGCGCGCGCCCTCGAGAAGGACCCGGGGCTCCGCTGGCAGACGGCGGACGCGATGGCCGCCGCGCTCGCCGAGGCGCAGGGAGAAGACGGCGGCCGGGAGACGGACGCGCCCGACGGCGCGGGGCAGTCCCCGCCGCCGGGCGGCGCGCGCGGCGCGCGGGCGCAGCTCGCGGACGGAGGGGCGCGATGACCGGCGCGACCGCCGAGGGGCGCACGCTCCTGTACGCGCCCGGCGCTCCGCTCGCGCCGCAGGCTCCTCGCGCGCGGCTGCCGCGCGCGCTGGGCGAGGTCGAGCTGTCCGCAGACGCGCGGCCGCTGCGCGCGCTGGGCGAGGTCGAGCTGTCCGCAGACGCGCGGCCGCTGCGCGCGCTGGGCGAGGTCGAGCTGTCCGCAGACGCGCGGCTGCTGCGCGCGCTGGGTGAGGTCGAGCCGTCCGAAGGCGCGCGGCTGCTTCGCGCGCTGGGTGAGGTCGAGCCGTCCGAGGGCGCGTGGCCGCTGCGCGCGCTCGCCGAGGGCGAGCCGATCCCCGGCACGCCGTACGTCGTGGTGCGCCTGCTCGGCCAGGGCGGCATGGGCGAGGTGTACGAGGTCGAGCACCGCGAGCTCGGCCGCCGATTCGCGGTGAAGCTGCTGCACCGCTGCCACGCCGGCCGCAGCGATCTCTCGGCGCGCATGCGCGCCGAGGCGCGCGTCATCGCTCGCTTGCGCCACCGGAGCCTGCCCGAGGTCTTCGATCTCGGCACCACCCGAGGCGGCCGCCCCTACTTCGCCATGGAGCTCCTCGAAGGGCGCGACCTCAGGACCGAGCTCGCGCGCCTCGGCGTGGTCGCGGTCCCGACCGCGCTCGGCCTGGTCCAGCAGGCCCTCTCGGCGCTGTCGCTCGCGCACGCCGCCGGCATCGTCCACCGCGACCTCAAGCTCGAGAACCTGTTTCTGTGCGACGACGGCACGCTCAAGGTCCTCGACTTCGGCGTCGCCAAGCTCCTCCACGCCGGCGCCTCGCTGACCGCCCCGGACGCGGTCATCGGCACGCCGAGGACGATGGCGCCCGAGCAGTGCGCCTCCCTGCCGATCGATCCGCGCGCCGACATCTATGCGATGGGCCTCGTCCTCTACGAGCTCGTCGCCGGGCGAGGCCCGTTCGACGAGCTGCACGGCCGCCGCGACGCGCTCCGCTTCGCCCACTGCGAGCGGGAGCCGCCCCCGCCGTCGCGCTACGCGCCGCAGCCGCTCCCGCCCGCCCTCGATCGGGTGATCCTGCGCGCCATCGCGAAGGCGCCAGAGCACCGCTTCCAGACGGCCGGCGACATGGACGCCGCCGTGCGCCGGCTGCGCGACGGAGCGCCGCACGGCGCGGCGCCGGCGGCCAGCACGGCGGAGCTCACCCCGACCGCCTTCGACGTCCCCACGGCCCGCGCCGGCGCGCCCGCCGCCGCGCAGCGCCTCCCGCCGCTCGCCGCGCAGGGCGGCGGCCGCGCCGGCGCCGCGCCCGTCGCGCGCCGCCCGCCGGCGCGCTCGAGGCGGCGCGCATGCCCGGCGCCGCGCGTCGCCCGCGCCGCGTCGCGCGCCGCCGCCCTCGGCGTGTGCGCGCTCGCCGTCGCGTCCGCCGCGCTCGGGCTCACGCTCGCAGAGCGCTGGCTCGCGGCGAGCGATCTCCCCGCGCCGGCGCCGCCGTCCGCGCCCGCCGCGGCAGAGGCGCGCTCGGCTGTAAGGTAGCCTCGTCGAGCCCGTTCTCCGGTCGACACCGCAATGCGGAGTGGAGGGACCATGAACCGGACGCGACGAATCGGGCTGGCTTGTTTGGCGATATCGCTCCTCGCGGGCGCTGCCTCGTGCGGCGGCGGCGCCGCGCCCCGGCCGGTGGACGCCGCGACGTCGAGGGCAGCCGATGCCGCTCCTGGGTTCGTCGCCTCGAGCAGCTCCGGCGCCTGGGACGGCGCCGCCTCCGAGCCGGGCGCGCCCGCCCCGCCGCCGTTCGAGGCCGCGCCCGCGGCGCCCTCTGCCGGCTTCGAGGCGCCCTCCGCCGGCCGTGCCGAGGGGGCGGCGCGCAGGGCGCCGAGCAGCCAGGTCGCGCCGGAGCCGATCGAGCGCCCCGGCCTCGGCACCGAGTGGGGCGAGACGCGCGTGTCCCGCATCTCGACCGCGCCGTTCGTCCGCGCCGACGTCGAGCGGCCGTTCGCGGTCGCGAGCCTGTTCTACAACGACGCCGAGGGCGCCCGCGCCATGGCGAGCGCGTCCGGCTTCCGCCGTACGTCGCCGCAGTCCTTCACGCTCGCCGGCGGCGCCGTCGCGATCGGGCTGCGCGGCGACGGCGGCGGCTTCCTGAGCGGCTTCGTCGCCGGCGAGACGAGCCACGTCGTCGGCGAGGCCGGCCAGCGCTACAGCGTCGTGCTGCGCAACCTCACGCCGAACCGGATCGAGTGCGTCGTCTCCGTCGACGGACTCGACGTCATGGACGGCCAGCCCGCGGCGTTCGACAAGCGCGGTTACCTGGTCGAGCCCCACGGCGAGCTCGAGATCGACGGTTTCCGCCAGAGCATGGACACGGTCGCGGCGTTCCGGTTCGGCTCGGTCCGCGGCTCCTACGCGAACCAGAAGCACGGCGACACGAGGAACGTGGGCGTGATCGGCGTGGCCCTCTTCCACGAGCGCGGCACGGCGCCCTGGACGCTCGACGACGTCCGGCGCCGCCGGGAGGCGAACCCGTTCCCGGGGCAGTTCGCCACGCCGCCCGGACTTTGAGCCGTTCCAGCGGCGTTCCAGCGGCGATCCCGCGCCCGCGCTGACGTCCGATAAAATCAAGCTCCCGCTCCGGCGCACGCCGGGCTAGGGCACCGCACGGTGTCGGACTTATTGAACCCGTCTCAACGTGCGGCCGTCGAGCACGAGCTCGGGCCAATGCTGGTGCTCGCCGGCGCCGGATCCGGCAAGACGCGCGTGGTGACCACGCGGATCGCGCGCCTGCTCGATCGCGGCATCTCGGCGCGCTCCATCCTGGCGATGACCTTCACCAACAAGGCCGCCGCCGAGATGCACGAGCGCGTCGGCAAGCTCGTCGGCGCCAAGGTCGCGCGCGAGCTCAAGGTCTGCACCTTCCACCGCTTCGGCCTCGACGTGCTCGGCGCCGAGACCCGCGCCCTCGGGCTGCGCGGCGGCTCGTTCGCCATCTTCGATCAGTCCGACGCGCTGGGGGTCATCCGCGAGATCCTCCGCGAGCTCCGCGCCGGCAAGAGCTACGACGTCGGCGCGATCCTCTCGCGCATCTCGAACGCCAAGAACGCGTTCCTCGAGCCCGAGGCGTGGGCCGAGGCGCAGCGGCAGGGCAAGGGCATCGACGACTACGACGAGATCTCGATGCTCGTGTACCCGCGCTACAACGCGGCGCTGCGCTCGTTCCAGGCCTTCGACTTCGACGACCTCATCTGCGAGGTGGTCCGCCTCTGGCAGACGCGGGCCGACGTCCTCGATCGCTGGCGGATGCGCTACCGCTTCGTGATCGTCGACGAGTACCAGGACACGAACCGCGCCCAGCTCGAGCTCCTGCGCCTGCTCTGCGGCGAGCACCGCAACGTGGTCGTCGTCGGCGACGACGACCAGTCGATCTACGCCTGGCGCGGCGCCGACGTGCGCAACATCCTCGATTTCGAGGAGCATTTCTCGGGCGCGAAGGTCGTCAAGCTCGAGCACAACTACCGCTCGCGCAAGCCGATCCTCGACGTCGCCAACGCGGTGCTCGCGAAGTCCGGCGCCCGGCGGCACAAGAAGTCGCTCATCGCCACCCGCCTGGACGGCGACAAGGTGCGGTCCATCATCTGCGTCGACCCCGACGTCGAGGCGAGCTTCGTGGCCACGGAGGCGCAGCGCCTCCTGGAGCGGGAGGCCGCGCGGCCGAAGGACATCGCCGTGCTCTACCGGTCGAACCTCCAGGCGGCCGCGATCGAGTCGGCCCTCAAGGAGCGGCAGATCCCGATCCGGATGATCGGCGGCCAGCAGTTCTTCGAGCGCAAGGAGGTCAAGGACCTCATCGCCTACCTGCGCGTCGCGCTGAACCCGCAGGACGAGATGTCGCTGCGGCGCATCCTGAACTACCCGGCGCGCGGCGTCGGCGACGCCGCGATCGCCAAGCTCGGCGCCTACGCGACGGCGCACGACACCTCGCTCTGGACGGCGGTGTCGCGGCCGCACGCCATCCACGAGCTGAGCGCCGCCGCGATCGAGGGGTGCCGCCAGCTGCTCCGGATCATCGAGGCCGCGCGCGGGCGGCTCGAGCGCGGCGAGCCCTCCGCGGAGGTCGCGCGCGCGCTCCTCGCCGACGCCGGCTTCAAGGAGGACATCATGACCGGCTCCTCCACGAACAACGCCGCCGCGCGCCGCTGGGGCAACCTCGAGGGGCTGCTCAACGTCTTCGCGCGCCGCGACGAGAAGGGGAAGGGGGACCGCGCGAGCTTCGCCGAGTTCCTGCGGCTGCTCGCGCTCCGGCAGGACTCCGAGGAGGAGGAGGCCACCGACCGCGTGACGCTCACCACGATGCACGGCGCGAAGGGCCTCGAGTTCCCGTACGTCTTCGTGATCGGCCTGGAGGAGGGGCTGATGCCCCACCAGCGCAGCCTCGACGAGCGCGCCACCGACGCCGCGCCGAGCGGCGCCGAGGGGGGCGACACGGGCGGCCACAGCATCGAGGAGGAGCGGCGGCTCTTCTACGTCGCGGTCACGCGGGCCCGCGATCGGCTCTACCTCACGCGGGCGAAGCACCGCGGCTCGCGCGGCAAGATGGTGCCGAGGACGCCGAGCAGGTTCCTGCTCGACATTCCCCCCGAGCTCATCGAGGAGCGCGAGGAGCTCGCGCCCGTCGCTCCGGGGATGGAGAAGGTCAAGGCGGGCGCCGCGGGCGTGCTGGCGGCGCTGGCGATGAACCCGTTCGCGGGAGATCCGCCCCTCATCCCACGCCGCCGTTGAGCGGGGCTCGCCCGCTTCGGATACGGGCCCACCTCGACGTTTTCGGTGCTCGGCGTACAAGAGTACGCCTCCGCGCCGAAAACGCCGATCTGGGCCCGTCTCCTGTGCGGGCGAGCCCCGCTCAGGGAGCGGCTGAGCCAGGGCGCCGGAGAGCCGGCGTGCCGGCGAACCATCTTGGAAGGGGTCAGGGATGGGCGGGGCGGGGGCTCCGATGACGGAGCCCCCGGGCGGGGCGGACGCTCAGATAGCGGCACCCTCGGCGGCGGCAAAGCCGACGCGGGTGATCTCCTGCACGCCCTTGCGCGTGACGAAGTCGCGGAAGCTCTCGCCCTCGGCGCGGCCGGCCATGTAGTAGCGCGCGATGGCGGCGATCACCTTGGGCGTCTCCTCCTCGGGGATGCGGCCGTCGAGGCGCTCGCCGATGCGCGCGTTCGGGCCGCAGCCGCCGCCCACCCGGAGCGAGTAGTGCGGGCGCTCGACCCCATCCTTGCCCTTCACCATCAGCCCCGTCATCCCGATGTCGGCGACGTGGTGCTGCCCGCACGAGTTCGGGCACCCCGAGATCTTGATGTCGAACTCGCCGAGGGCGCTCACGAAGTCGTCGGCCTCCTGGCGGCTGCCGTTCGGCACCAGGTGCTCCCGGATGCGCGACCCGACCTGCATGCTCTTCGTGATCGCGAGCGTGCAGTAGTCGCCGCCCGGGCAGGTCACCACGTCGGTGATGTGCCCCGAGTCCGCCTCGGCGAGGTCCATCTGCGAGAGCTCGCGGTGAAGGTTGAGCAGCTGCCCCTCCGGCACCCAGCGCAGCACGAAGTTCTGGGTGTTCGTCGCCCGCACCTCGCCGTTGCCGTAGCGCCGCGAGAGGTCGGCCAGGCGCCGCAGCTGCTCGCTCGTGATGTCGCCGAGCGGCAGCTTGACCGTCGCCACCCGGTAGCCGGGCTGCTTCTGCGCGATCGTGTTGGTCCGCTTCCAGCGCGCGAACGCGCCGTCGCCGAGCGTCTCCCGCAGCGGCGTGAGCGGGGGCGGATCGTTCTCCCGGTACCCGGCCACATTCTCCTTCAGCTCGGCCGCGAGCGCGTCGCCGCGCTCCGCCTTGATGCGATCGAACTCCTCGTCGAGCCTGCGCAGGAACTCGGCCTCGCCGATCTTGCGCAGCAGGAACTTGAGGCGCGCCTTCTTCCGGTTCTTCCGCTCTCCGTCCCGGTGGAACACGCTGACCACGGCCTCGCACACCGGCAGCAGATCGGACTCCGGGATGAACTCCTTCCAGAGGTGCGCGATCTCGGGCGTCGAGCCGAGCGAGCCGGCCACGTAGACCGCGAAGCCGCGCCCGCGGTCGCCGATCTTCGCGAACAGACCGACGTCGTTGATCATGACCTGCGCGTGATCGCGCGCGCTCCCCGAGAAGGCCACCTTGAACTTCCGCGGTAGCCGCCGGTTGTGCTCGTGGAAGAGGAAGTGCTTGGTGACCGCGAGCGCGTAAGGCGTCACGTCGAACACCTCGTCCTCGACCACGCCGGCGAGGTGGGACGCGGTGATGTTGCGGAGCGTGTCCGCGCACGCGCCGACCGTCGTCACCCCCGCGCGCGCGAGCACGCGCTGCAGGTCGATCGTCTCCTCGATCTCCAGGTAGTGGAGCTGAATGTCCTGGCGGGTCGTGACGTGCGCTAGCCCGCGACCCCACCGCTCCGTGACTTCCGCGAGGGCTTCCAGCTGCGCAGCCGTGAGCTGCCCTCCGGGAATCTTGATGCGCTGCATGTGCTTCACGTGCGCGAGCTGCGCGTAGACCCCCATGGCCAGCCGCAGGGGGCGGAACTGGTCGGGGGTCAGCTCACCACGTTTGAATTTGGCGACGTTCTCGGCGTGTTCGTCGATGGCCGCCGCAAGGCGCTCGACTGGATGCAACATAACCGATGGTATTCCCTATATTTCCGACGCGTCAAGTGCGACAATTCTGAAGGCCGGTGCCACCGAAGTTCCCGGCCCCTCGGCGCCCCCCACCTCGGCGCCCCCCCACCTCAGCGCCCCCCATGAAGACCGAACTGCCGAACTCGACCGATGCTGTGCACGCGGGTGTGCTCCGCGAGCGGCCGTCCCACACCCTCGCCCCCGCGATCGCGCAGACGGCGACGTACACGTTTGCGAACACAGCGGATCTCGAGCGCTACTTCGCCGGGGGCGACACGGACCCGGAGCGCCAGGAGTACGGCCGCTACGGCAACCCGACCGTGCGCGAGGTCGAGCAGCGCATCGCGGCGCTCGATCGCGCGGAGGACGCCCTGCTCTTCGCGAGCGGGATGGCGGCGGTGACGACCACGGCGTTCGCCCTGCTCAAGGCGGGCGACCACGTCATCCTCTTCCGCGACGTGTACCGCCGCACGCGGCAGTTCGTGATCAACGTGCTCTCGCGGCTCGGCGTCGAGCACACGCTCATCGACCCGGGCGCGTTCGACCAGCTCGAGGCGGCCTTCAAGCCGCGCACCCGCTTCGCGCTGAGCGAGTCGCCGACGAACCCGTACCTGCACTGCATCGACCTGTCCCGCTTCGCCGAGATCTGCAAGAAGGCGCGCGTCAAGACGGTCGTCGACGCGACGTTCGCGACCCCGTACAACTCCGACCCGATCGGCCGCGGCATCGACCTCGTCGTCCACAGCGCCAGCAAGTACCTGTCCGGCCACAACGACGTCCTCGGCGGCGCGGTGTCCGGCTCCAGCGCGCTGATCTCGCTCGTCCGCGACATGCGCAGCGTCCTCGGCGGCATCATCGACCCCCACGCCGCGGCGCTGATCGGCCGCGGGATGAAGACGCTCGCGCTCCGCGTCGAGCGGCAGAACGCGACGGGGCTCGCGGTCG
Organism: Sorangium sp. So ce834; assembly: GCF_051521425.1. NCBI lineage: Bacteria > Pseudomonadati > Myxococcota > Polyangiales > Polyangiaceae > Sorangium > Sorangium sp. So ce834. Next base: position 11,589,952 of record NZ_CP150351.1, on the reverse strand, counting down.
CGCGCGCGCTCGAGGCGCACCCCGCCGTCGAGCGGGTGTTCTACCCCGGGCTCCCGTCGCACCCGGATCACGAGATCGCGGCCGCCCAGATGCGCGGCTTCGGCGGCGTCGTGAGCTTCATCGTGCGCGGCGGGCGCGAGGCGGCCGCGCGCGTCGTCGACGGCACGCGCATCGCCGCGATCGCCCCGAGCTTCGGCGGCGTGGAGACGCTCATCGAGCAGCCCTGCATCATGAGCTTCCACGAGCTCAACGACGAGCAGCTCGCGGCGATCGGCATCTCCCCCGCGCTCATCCGCCTCTCGGTCGGCGTCGAGGAGACCGAGGACGTCGTGAAGGACGTCCTCGGCGCGCTCGACGCGCTCCAGAAGGCCTAGCCCCCGAGCTTCTTCAGCTTCCGCTGCAGCGTCCGCCGGTCGATCCCGAGCAGCTTCGCCGCGGTCGCCACCACGCCGCCCGACTCCCGGAGCGCGGCGCGGATCGCCTCGCGCTCCAGGTCGTCGAGCTTCAGGCTCCCGGGCGGCGGCGTCGGGGCCGCCGCCGAGGGGGGCGGCCGCTGGCGCTCGCGGAGGCTCGCGGCCTCGCGCAGGAGCTTGTCGGCGTCGACGGGCTTGCTGAGCAGCGTGTCCGCGCCCTCGCGCATCGCCGCCACCGCGAGCGGGATGTCCCCGAACCCGGTCAGCATCACGATCGCCGCGTCGGGCTGCAGCTTGCGGTACTTGGCGAGCGCGCTGAGCCCGTCGCCGCGCGGCATGCGGTAGTCGATGACCACGAGGTCCACCGGCTCGTACTCGAGCGCCACGAGCCCCTCGTCGATCGTCGCCGCGGTCCGCGCCACGACGCCGCGGCGGCGCAGCGCGCCCTGCAGCGTGGTGCGGAACGCGTCGTCGTCGTCCACGAGCAGCGCCGTCTCGATCCGTCGCGTCATCTTCACCTCAGGCGGCCCCGGCGCGCTTCAGCGCGGGGGGGAGATCCGCGTCCATCGGGCCCGTGGTCCCGTCGAGGCGGAGGCGCAAGGTCGCCTTCGCCCCGCCGGTCTCGACGCTCTCCATGCGCAGCACCGCGTTCATGCGCGAGGCCATCATCGAGCTGATGTAGAGCCCGAGCCCCATCCCGCCCTGCGACATCTTCGTCGTCTGGAACGGCTCCCCGAGCCGCCCGGCGATCTCGGGGCTCAGCCCCGGGCCGCTGTCCGAGACCGCGATCTCGCAGACGTCGCCGCGCTCGACGACGCTCACCTCGATCCGCTGCTCGGCCCCGTCGTCGATCGCCTCGGCCGCGTTCGCGAGCAGGTTGACGAGCACCTGGCGCAGCGCCGGCTTGAGCACGTTCGCCTGCACCGGCCGCGGCGTGTCGAACGCGAGCTCGCCCCGGTAGCCGAGCCGCGCGAGCTCGGCCTTCGAGAGGTCGCGCACGAAGCGGGTGAGCTCCAGCGGCTCGAGCCGCTGATCGAGCCGGATCTGCCCGCGCATCAGGCTGATGATGTCGCTCGCGCGCCGGGCCTCGCCGGCCACCGTCTCGGCCATGCGCGCCGCGTCCTCGGAGCCCGTCTCGCGCGCCACGTCGACGAGGTCCTTGCTCGCGAGGAGGATCGTCGCGAGCGGCGTGCTGAGCTCGTGAGACATGCCGCCGACCATGCGCCCGAGCATCGCCAGCCGCTCGTTCCGCTGGCTCTGCTGCCGGAGCTCCTCGAGCCTGTGCGCGTAGACGACGACGAAGAAGCCGAGGAACAGCGTCAGCGACGTCAGCGAGACCAGGTCGCCGAGCTGCCGGATGCGGTCGCCGTCGAGCGACGCGGAGTCGAGCGGCAGCGGCTCCGCGTCGGTGAGAACGCCGATCGCGAGCAGCGTCAGCAGCCCCACGAGCACGGTCGTGCGCCGCGGGCAGAGCAGGCCGGAGAGGGCGATGTGGAAGGCGAGGAAGACGGCGAACGGGTTCTCGAGGCCGCCCGAGAACCAGAGCATCCAGGCGTTCGCGACCACGTCGCCCACGAGCTGGGCGCGCGCGAGCTCCTGCGCGGGCTCGCGCGTCGAGGTCTCGCCCCCGTCGAGCGGGCGCGCGCGCCGGACCCGGTAGGTCCAGGCGAGGTTCGCCACCGTGATCGCCGCGATGCCGAGGACGAGCGGCCCGAGCCGGAGGTCGGGCACGAGCTTCCGGCTCGCCACCGTCGTCGCGATCATGCCCGCGATCGCGACCCACCTGAGCTGGATCAGCCACCGGTCGGCGGTGTCCCAGGACGGGGGCTTCGGCCCGGACAGCAGGACCGCGAGCCGCCGCCGCGCCGCCGGGGGCGCGCCGCTCTTGGTGGGGTCGGCGTCAAGCGACCAGGATTGGAAGGAGGATTGCATCCGCGCGCGGACAGGGAGGGCTTCCAGGGCGCGGTCGCGGCGTCCGGCGTTCAGCCCGGAGCAACCTTTCGACGTTGCCTTTCATCCGCTCCCTTGTACCGCGCACGAAAGCCGCGAGCACGCGCGAGGTGCACCCGCGCCCACATCCGAGGGGTGGCAAGAAAAATCCCTGTGATTCCAGGGGCTTAAGATTGTGTTCCGGCTTACATCCGGCGCTTGCTGCGGGGCGCGCGGCCCCGCAGCGGGTCACTCGGTGCCCTGGTGGACCTGCTTCGGCGGCGGGGCCACCTTGTGCGGCTTCTTCACGATCCAGTTGTCGGCGGCGCGCTTGCCGTCGAAGGGCGCCTTGATGTCCGCCGGCCGCTCGGCCTCGACCTGGTCGGCCCGGCCCCGGTTGTTCGTGTCGAACATCGTGAAGCCGATGAAGATCGCCAGGAAGATGAGCGACGACGCGAAGATCAGGGTGTGGAATTTGTGGTCCCACTTGAGGTGCATGAAGATGAGCGCCACGACGCTCGCCTTCACCGTCGCGATGAGGACCGCGATGGCCAGGTTGGCCGCGCCGAGGTCGACGTAGCTCGCCCCCACGGTCACGACCGTGAGCACGAGCAGCGTGAGCCAGGTGGCGATGTAGACCTTGAGCGGCAGGACGTGGGGCACGTGGTCCGCGCCGTGGCCATGGCCGTGCCCGTGTCCGTGCGCGTCGGCTGCTTCTGCGTGTGTCGACATGCTGTCCTCTAGGCCTCAGCCCACCAGGTAGAGGAGGGGGAAGAGATAGATCCAGATGAGGTCGACGAGGTGCCAGTACAGCCCGACCCCTTCGACCGGCGAGTAGTAACGGCTCGAGAACTCACCGCGCGTGTTGCGGATGAGGATCCACGTGATGAGCCCCATCCCGATGATGACGTGCACGCCGTGGATGCCCGTCATCATGAAGTAGATGGCGAAGAAGATCCCCGCGTGGGCCGTGGTGAAGCCCTCGGCGGTGAAGTACTTCCCGGGCAGCAGGCCGTCGTGGAACTTGTGCTGGTACTCGAAGTACTTGATCACGAGGAACGCGGCCGCGCAGAGCAGCGTGATCACGAGCAGCCGCGTCGTGGTCTTCTGGTCGCTCTTCTGCGCCGACCGGACGGCGAGCGCCATCGTCAGGCTGGAACAGATGAGCACCACCGTGTTGATGCCGCCCATCACCTTGTCGAGGTGATGGTGGGCCTCCACGAACGAGTCGAAGAACCACGTCCGGAAGACCGCGAACGCGCAGAACAGCCCGCCGAAGAGGAGGACCTCGGTGACCAGGAAGAGCCAGATGCCCATCCTGCCGGCGTCGAACTGCGTGTCCGCGGAGTCGAAATGATGGGCGACGTGGAAATTGGGGGACAGGACCGGCCCGGCCTTGTTCGGCCGATCGGCGGCCTCGGCGTGCGCGCTCATGCGTTCTCCGTGTTGAAGTCGTATGCGCCCTTGGTCACGATCGGGGTGCGGACGAAGTTCTCGGTGATGGGCGGGGAGGCGGCGGTCCACTCGAGGCTGAGCCCGCCCCAGGGGTTCTTCGGCGCCGGCGCGCCGGAGCGGAGCGAGCGGATCAAGCAGACCAGCATCACGAGGATGCCGGCGCCCAGGATCCACGAGCCCACCGTCGAGAAGGCGTGCAGCGGCTGGAACTGGTCGAGGTAGTTGTAGTAGCGCCGCGGCATCCCGCGGCTGCCCAGGACGAACTGCGTGAAGAACGTGACGTTGAAGCCGATGAACACGAGGACGCAGGCGATGGCGGCGAGCCGCTCGGAGTACATCTTCCCGGTGATCTTGGGCCACCAGTGGTGGAGACCGCCGAAGTAGGCGATGACGGTGCCGCCCACCATCACGTAGTGGAAGTGCGCGACGACGAAGTACGTGTCGTGCAGGTGGAGGTCGACGCTGAGCATCCCGAGGAAGACGCCGGTCAGGCCGCCGATCGAGAAGAGGATGAGGAACGACAGCGCGTACAGCATCGGCGCGTTGAAGCTGATCGAGCCGCGCCACAGCGTGGCGGTCCAGTTGAAGACCTTGACCCCGCTGGGGATGGCGACGAGGAAGGTCAGGAACGAGAAGATGATCGCCGCGAGCTCGCTCTGGCCCGAGGTGAACATGTGGTGGCCCCACACGAGGAAGCCGACCAGGGCGATGGCGACGCTGGAGAAGGCGATCGCCTTGTAGCCGAAGATCCGGCGCCGCGCGTGCACGGAGATGAGCTCGCTGATGATGCCCATGCCCGGCAGGATCATGATGTAGACGGCCGGATGGCTGTAGAACCAGAAGAAGTGCTGGTAGAGCACCGGGTCGCCGCCGAGCGCCGGGTCGAAGATGCCGATGTGGAACGCGCGCTCGGCGATGAGCAGGAGGAGCGTGATGCCGAGGACGGGGGTCGCGAGGATCTGGACGATGCTCGTCGCGTAGAGCGCCCAGAGCATGAGCGGCATCTTGTACCAACCCATCCCGGGCGCCCGGAGCTTGTGCAGGGTGACGACGAAGTTCAGCCCCGTGAGCACGCTGGAGAAGCCGAGGATGAAGACGCCGAACGTGACGCTCAGGACCGACGTCGTGGTGACCGTGCTCGAGTACGGGACGTAGAACGTCCAGCCGGTGTCGATGCCGCCCGTGACGAGCGACGAGAGCGTGAAGAGGGCGCCGATCCAGTAGAGATACAGGCTGAGGAGGTTCAGCTTCGGGAAGGCGACGTCCTTCGCGCCGATCATGATCGGCAGGAGGAAGTTGCCGAGCGCGCCGGGGATGCTCGGGATGATGAAGAGGAACGTCATCACCGCGCCGTGGAGCGTGAACATCTGGTTGTAGGCGTTCGCGCTGATGATCGTCGCCTTCGGCGTCAGGAGCTCGAGCCGGAGGACCAGCGCGAAGACCCCGCCCATGAGGAAGGCGATGAAGGTGCTGACGAGGTACATCAGGCCGATCCGCTTGTGATCGACCGTGGTGAGCCACGACATGATCCCGCTCGTGGCCCGGATGTAATCCGATCCGTGGCCGCCGTCGGGCGCCGTATTGACGTCGAGGGTCGTTACTGTCTGCGACATGACTGCTTCTCCCCGGCGCTCACTTCACCGTCTTGAGGTAAGCGATGAGCGCGTCCACTTCTCTGTCCTTGAGGAGCCCCTTGAACGACGGCATCACCGGCGGGTAGCCGCGCACGATCTGGCCTTGCGGGTTGAACAGGCTCTCGCGGAAGTAGTTCTCGTCCACGGTGACCTTCGATCCGTTCGTGAGCTCCTCCTCGCGGCCGAAGAGCCCCTTGAGCGACGGTCCCTGGAGGCGCGTCCCGTCGAGCGAGTGGCAGGTCGCGCAGCTCCGCTTGGCGAAGAGCGTCTTGCCGAGCTCCTCGGGCGGGAGGTCGCTGTTGTTGTTGCCCTCCAGCCACTTCTCGAAGTCCGACGGCTCCATCACCTTGACCGTGGCCATCATGTCCGAGTGGCCGGAGCCGCAGTACTCGGTGCACAGGAGCACCGTCTCGCGCGTGTCCGTCGCCTCGAACCAGACCGACGTGTACGAGCCCGGGACCACGTCCTGCTTCACGCGGAACTCCGGGATGAAGAAGCTGTGGAGGATGTCCTTCGAGCTCAGGATGACCCGCACCGGGCGCCCCCGGGGCACGGCGAGCTCGTTCACGGTCGTCGTCCCGTCGGGGTAGGTGAACGTCCAGATGTACATCTCGCCGGTGGCGTTGATCTCGTAGGACTCGGCCGGCGCCACCGAGGCGTGCACGTAGCCGCGCATGCCCACGAAGAAGAGCGCGATGAGGATGGCGAGCGGGATCAGCGTCCACACGACCTCGACCGTCGCGCTGTGGTCGATGGGGCTCGTCTTGTCCTTCTCGCTGCGCCGCCGGTACTTCACGGCGAACAGCACGACCGCCCCGGTGACCAGGACGAAGAAGAGGACGGCGACCCAGTAGGCCGCGGCCCAGCCGGCGTCGATGTGCTCGGCGAGCGTCGACCCCGCGCGGGGCAGCCAGAAGGAGCCAAGTTCGATCGGGTTCTTCATCTCCATAGTTGTGGCTCCGCCACCTTGTGTCCCTAGGAAGCCTCGTTTACGCGCGCCCTCGTGCGGGCGCGTTCAGTCCGCCAGAAGCGCAACAGCCAGAGCCCGAGCAGCACGACCGTGACGACGCCGCCGGCCTTCATCAGCCGCTGCGTCGCCAGGACGTACCCTCGGGCGTTGGGATCGTAATGGAAACAGAACAACAGCACCCGATCCCAGGCGCTCCCGACCTGCCCGCTGCCCGCTTCGCGCAGCGCGAGGCCGAAGTTCTTTTGTGGGAAGGAGATGCCGTACAGCGTGCGCGACAGGCGCCCGTCCGGGGTGAAGACGAACGCGCCCGCCGCGTGCGCGTACTGCTTTGTCGTCTCGTCCCATCGGTAGTTGAAGCCGACGGCGCTCGCGAGCGCCCGCACCGAGGCCTCGTCCCCGACGAGGAAGTCGAAGCCGTCGCCGGTGATGGGCCGGCCGTAGGCCTCGATGTAGTTCGCCCGCTTCTTGCGCGCCGCCTCGGGCGTGTCGCGGGGATCGAAGCTCACGACGAGGGCGCGGTACTCGTTGCCGGCGCTCCAGGCGCTCTCCTTCATCGCCTGGAGGACGCCGTTCAGGACCAGCGAGCACAGCATCGGGCACTCGTAGTAGCCGAGCACCAGGACGAGGGGCTTGTCGCCCGCCACGTACCGGCCGAGCTCGACCTCTTGCCCGGACTGGTCGCGGAGCCTGAGCTCGCGCGGCAGCTGAGCGCCCGGCCGCTCCTCGATGTCGATGCCGGCGAGCTCGGTCGGAATGGTTGTGTCCGCCGCCCGCGCGCGCCGCGCCGGGGTGATGGTGGCCACCACGAGCGCGAGCACGGCGAGCAGGGCGGACAGCGGGCGAGACATCACTGCTCCGGAGCGGACGGCGCCGGGCTGGCGGGCTTGGGGGCCGCGCCGCCAGGCTGCGTGGGCTGGGCGGGCTTGGGCGCCGCGCCGCCAGGCTGCGCGGGCTTGGCGTCGGCGGGCTTGGGCGCGTCGGCGGGCTTGGCGTCGGCGGGCTTGGGCGCGTCGGCGGGCTTGGCGTCGGCGGGCTTGGGCGCGTCGGCGGGCTTGGCGTCGGCGGGCTTGGCCGCGTCCTTGTCGCCGGGCTTCGCCGCGTCCTGCCCCTGGGCCGGCGCGCCGTTCTCGGCGTTCGGCGCCGCGGCCTCGTCGGGCTTCGTGCCGCTCTCGGGCTGCCCCGGCTGCGCCGCCTGCGCGGGCGCGGCGCTCGCGCCGGGGAGCGGCTGCCCGATGCGCTTCTCCTGGTAGGCCTTCAGCGTGAGCCCCACGGCCTCGTCGACCGGGATGCGGACGACGCCGTCCTTCTCGCTCGCCCACTGGTAGTGGCTGAGGCGCTCCTTCTCCATGGCCCGAAGGCCGCGGAGCGCGCTGTTCGGCGGCTCGAGCACCTTGCTCGAGATCTCCCGCTCCATCGTCGCCTTGAAGACCTCGTTCACGAAGAGGACGGTCACCACGAGGGAGAGCAGCGTGGCGATCACGATCACGAAGATGAGCGAGTTCGGCGGTCGATCCGCCTCGGCACGCTCGTGCTCGGTCTCGGCGTGCTCGGTCGCAGTGTTGTCGGTCGCTTCGCTCATGGCCGGCTCCTTACGGGTTGTCGATCCGAGCCGCTTCGGCAAGGTGTGGGTCGTTCAGAGGATACAGCGGGCTCTTGGCCGCTTGAAGGGAGAGCATCCAGGCTCCCACGCCCAGCGGGCCGAGCAGTCCGGCGAGGTCGATCCAGCTGAGGTGCGCGCCGTGGTGATCCACGTTCGGCATGACCAGCCAGTAGAGGTCGACGTAGTGCATCACGAGGAGGAGCACCGACGCCGCCCCGAGGACCAGCGGGCTCCGCTTGGCGTGCCGCGACAAGAGGACGAGGAACGGCACGACGAAGTGGCCGAACAAGAGGGCCAGGCTCACGACCTTCCACGAGCCCTCCCAGCGGTGACGATAGAAGATCGTCTCCTCCGGGATGTTGGCGTACCAGATGAGCAAGAACTGCGAGAACGCGATGTAGGCCCAGAAAATGACGAAGCCGAAGAGGAGCTTGCCGATGTCGTGCTGGCGCTCGACGTTGCTCACCTTGCGCAGGAGCCCCGCCTTGTGGAGCGCGATCGTGATCAGCGCGAGCGCCGAGAGGGAGCTCGTCGCCGCGCCGGCGAACACGTAGACGCCGAAGATCGTCGAGTACCAGTGCGGGTCGATGCTCATCAGCCAGTCGAACGCCGCGAACGAGAGGGTCAGGGCGAAGACGATGACGGCCGGGGCGCTGCTGGCCCGCATCTTCGCGGTCGGGCGGAAATCGGCGCTGTCGTCCTGCGCGCGGGAGGTCTTGATGAACCAGAGCGCGAGGCCCGTCCACGCCGCGAGGAACACCGCGGCGCGGATGTAGAAGAAGGTCGGGTTCAGGTACGCCGCCTTCCCGTGGAGCACGTGATCGTTCGCGGCCTCGGGCCCCATCCAGTGGTGGTAGACGTCGTGGGCGAGCACCGCGATCGGGAGGAACAGCACGACGCACGCCGGCAGGACGCCGCTCATCCACTCCATGTGGCGGCGCGCGGCGGCGGACCAGCGCGCGCGCGTCAGGTGCTGGATGATCACGAAGAACAGCGCGCCGAGCCCGATCGTCACGAGCCAGGTGAAGCCGGTGAGGTACGAGAACGCGAAACGCTTCGTGTCGACGATCGCCGCCAGCGCCGAGAGCGCCACGCCGACGACGGCGAGCACCATGCTCCTCGAGACGAGCCGCTTCGCGACCGCCTTATCGAGGACCTTCGCGTCCTCGGCCAGAGCACTTCCGTGGGACTTCATGGAGTTCCGCTCTCCTTCGCGATGTTGCTCCGCTGGGCCTCAGGGACATCGTCGATGCTGCCGTGCTGGCTGTGCTGCAGGACGCGCACCCACGTGACGATCGCCCACCGATCCTTGACCGGGATCTGCTTCCGATACGCCGGCATGTTCCGCACGCCGTTCGTGATGACGTTGAAGATCTCGCCGTCGGGCAGGCCGCGCGCCCGGTCGGACGCGAGGTCGATGGGCGGCGGGTACCCGCGCTTCACCACCATGCCCTGCCCGCTGCCGCTCTGGTCGTGGCAGGGCGCGCAGTAGATGTTGAAGCGGTCCTGGCCGCGCCGGATCACCGCCTCGTCGACGGTGATGGGCGCCATCGCCAGGAACGCCTCGCCGTCCTTGCCGGTGCGGAAGGCCTCGCTCTCGTCGAGCGCCCCCTGGTGCACCGTGCCCTGCACGAGCGGCCGCATCGCCCGCCCGTCGGCGAAGAGGCGCGTGCCCTCCTCGGGCTGGAACTTGGGCTGCCAGTCCATGTCCCCGAAGACGTGGATCGGCGGATCGCTGCTCGCCTGTCCGCGACAGCCGGCGAGGACGACGAGGAGGGGAATACACCAGCGTTTCACGAGGAGACCTCCCTGATGCCCTGCGCGCCGACGCGCTGGAGGAGGTTGCGCGTCTCCGTGGCATCGAACTTCGGGTCGCTCACCTCGACGCTGATGAAGAAGGCGTCGTCGGTCGCGCGCGGAAATGAGGGGTGCGTCATGGTGGGGTGGAAGAACGACGGCAGGCGCCCGAGCGCGAAGAGCGAGAAGAAGCACGTGAGCGCCGCGAAGAGGACCGTGAGCTCGAAGAAGATCGGGATGAACGCCTGGTACGAGAACGACGGCTTGCCGCTGATGATGAGCGGATAGTCGTGGAGCTGCGTGTACCAGGCGAGCAGGACGGCGCTGACGAGCCCCGTCGCCCCGCCGCCGAGCACGAGCCACGGCAGCGGCGTCGGCTTGAGCCCCATCGCCTTCTCCAGCCCGTGCACGGGGAACGGCGTGTGCGCGTCGAAGCGGCTGTAGCCCGCGTCCCGGAGCGCCTCGCACGCGTGGTAGATGTCCGCCGGGGTCGAGAAGTAGCCCATCAGCGCGTACGGCGACGACGCCGCGGCCGCTGCCTCCTCGGCCCGGTGCTCCAGCTTGCGCTCGACCCCGAGCACGGCCTTCCCGTGCGGCCCCTCTGCGTGGGGCTCGTCGTACTCCGCCTCGTCCCTGGGCACGAAGCCCTGCGGCTCGTCGCCGGGCTGGCCTCCGCGATCGGAGTCCTTGAGCTCTCCTGCCTCCTCGGCCGAGGCAGGCTCCCCGGAGCGCTTCCGGCTCGGAGGGTCGCTGTCACGCTGCATGATGAGCCTCGTCGTTGCTGTGCGAGCCGTGAGGATCGGCCGCCGGCGTGATCCCCTTCACCTCGCTGATCGCGACCATCGGGAGGTAGCGGACGAACAGCAGGAAGAGGGTGAAGAAGAGGCCGAACGAGCCGAAGAACGTCGACATGTCCCAGATGGTCGGGCGGAAGTAGGTCCAGCTGGACGGGAGGAAGTCGCGGTGGAGGCTCGTCACGATGATGACGAAGCGCTCGAACCACATCCCGATGTTGACCAGGATCGAGATGATGAACATCGCGGGGATGCTGGTGCGCACCTTCTTGAACCAGAAGAGCTGCGGGAAGATGACGTTGCAGCTCACCATGGTCCAATAGGCCCAGGCGTACGGCCCGAGGATGCGGTTCGCGAAGGCGAACCGCTCGTAGGCGTTGCCGCTGTACCACGCGATGAAGAGCTCCATGCCGTACGCGTAGCCGACCATGGTGCCCGTCGCGACGATCACCTTGTTCATGTTCTCGAGGTGCCGGATCGTGATCAGGCCCTGGAGACCGAACGCCTTGCGCGCGAACACCATCAGCGTGACGACCATCGCGAACCCGCTGAAGATGGCGCCGGCGACGAAGTACGGCGGGAAGATGGTGGTGTGCCAGCCGGGGACGATCGAGACGGCGAAGTCGAACGACACGATCGTGTGCACGCTGAGCACGAGCGGCGTCGAGAGGCCGGCGAAGATGAGGTAGGCCTTCTCGTAGTGCAGCCAGTGCCGGTGCGAGCCGCGCCACCCGAGGCAGAGGATGCCGAAGACGATCTGCCTCGTCCGCGTCGTGGCCCGGTCGCGGAGCGTGGCGAGGTCGGGGATGAGCCCGACGAACCAGAAGAGGGCCGAGACCGTCGCGTAGGTCGAGACGGCGAAGACGTCCCAGAGCAGCGGGCTCTTGAAGTTCGGCCAGATGCTCATCTGGTTCGGGATCGGGAACAGCCAGTGGGCGAACCAGATCCGGCCCAGGTGGGCCACCGGGTAGATGGCGGCGCACGCGACGGCGAAGATCGTCATCGCCTCCGCCGCGCGGTTGATGCTCGTCCTCCACTTCTGGCGGAAGAGGAAGAGGATGGCGCTGATGAGCGTGCCGGCGTGGCCGATACCGACCCAGAACACGAAGCCGGTGATGTCCCACGCCCAGTTGACCGTGGTGTTCAGCCCCCAGATACCGATGCCGGTCCCGACGAGGTGGACGAGCGAGCCGCCGAGGACGAGCAGGAGGCTGACGGCGAGGCAGAACAGGATGAGCCACCCCGAGGGCGGCTTGTTGAGCACGATCCCCGCGACCTTGTCGGTGAGGGAACGGAAGTCGTCCTTCCCCTGCACGAGCGGCGCCTCGTCCAAGAGGGCGGCGCGGTCGGAGATCCGGGGGTGATCGACCTGGAGGGGTGCAGTGGCGCTCATGCGTCGGCGAGCTCCGGGTTCTTGTTGCGGATCCTGGCGAGGTAGGTGACCCGCGGCTTTGTGTTGATCTCGTCAAGCATCCGGTAACCGCGCGGGCTCGCAGACGTCACGGACACCTGGCTCTTCTGGTCGTTGAGGTCGCCGAAGATGATGGCCTGCGTCGGGCAAGCGCCCTGGCACGCGGTCACGATCTCGCCGTCCTTGATGTGCTCCCGCCCCTCTCTCTTCGCCTCGATCTTGGCGTGGTTGATCCGCTGCACGCAGAAGGTGCACTTCTCCATGACGCCCCGCGAGCGGACGGTGACGTTGGGGTTGAACTGCATCTTCCGCGACTCCGAGTCCGGCTGGCCGTACTCGAAGAAGTTGAAGCGGCGGACCTTGTACGGGCAGTTGTTGGCGCAGTACTTCGTGCCGACGCAGCGGTTGTACGCCATGTCGTTCAGCCCCTCGGGGCTGTGCGTCGTGGCGGCGACCGGGCACACCTGCTCGCACGGCGCGTTCTCGCAGTGCTGGCAGGGGAGCGGCTGCTGGATGCTCTCCGGCTCGTCCGGGTTCGTCCCCTGGAAGTAGCGATCGACCCGCAGCCAGTGCATCTCGCGCGTCTGGCGCACGCCGTCGGCGCCCACGACCGGGATGTTGTTCTCGGCCTGGCAGGCGACCACGCACGCGTTGCAGCCGATGCAGGCGTTGAGGTCGATGCTCATGCCCCAGGCGTGCCCTTGCCGGCGGTTCGGCTCCTGGAACAGGCTGAGCAGCGGCGGCACGTGGACCTGCTTCTTCGCGAACTCCGGGTCCTGCTCGAGCTCGGCGAGCGTCCCCTCGCGCGCGAGCGGGCGGCCCTCCATCACGAAGTGCTCCTGCGTCCGCGCGAGCTCCACCTTCTCGCCGGTCCTCTCCAGCGAGAAGCCGCCGGCGAGCTCGAAGGCGTCGCTCTTGCGGAGCGGGGTCGTGTCGACGCCGACGCCGCGCCCGACCCGGAGCGCCGCGCGCCGGCCCTGGCCGACGCCGATCGCCACCGAGTCGTCCGCCTGCCCCGGTGCGACGACCACGGGGATCCGGACCTGCGCGCCGCCGCCCGACAGCGTGACGACGTCGCCGTCCTTCACGCCGAGCCGCGCCGCCGTGGACGGCGAGAGGCTCGCGCCGCTGCCCCAGGTGAGCTTGGTCATCGGGTGCGGCAGCTCCTGGAGCCACCCGTTGTTCGCGAACCGCCCGTCCCACGCGTGCATGTCGGGCCGGAAGGTCACCTCCAGGCCCTCGGCCGCTGCGGGCGCGAACGCCCGCAGCGCGTCGACCGCGGCCTGCGTCGTCGCGGTCACCAGCTCGTCCGCGAGCTCGGTCCCCGCGAAGAGGCCGTCGTGCAGCGCGCGGCGGACGTCCTGCTCGGTGCGCTTCGCGCCCTCGGCGTTCATCCAGGTCGCCCGCACGAGGTCGTACGCGGTCCGCGAGCCGCCGAGCAGGAGCTCGATCACCTCGGCGTCGGTCCTGCCGCCGAAGATCGGCGCGATGAGCGGCTGCACGATGCTGGCCGTCCCGTCCTCCGCCCGGACGTCGCTCCACGACTCCAGCGGGTGGGCGCGGTTCAGGTGCCAGCGGGAGCGCTCGCTCGTCTCGTCGACGTGCGTCGAGACGTGCACGCTCACGGGCACCTTGGCGAGCGCGTCGGCGAAGCGCGCGTCCGCGGGCGCGTCGAACGCCGGGTTGCCGCCCAGGATGATCAGCGCCTCGACCTCGTCCTTCTCGATGGCGCGCGCGAGCTCGACGAGCGCCTCGGGGCCCTCGCGCGACTCGTCGAACGGCGCGACGAGCCGGACGGCCTTGCCGGTGTTGTCGAGGGCGAGGTTGATGAGGTGCGCGAGGGCGTGGACCTCCTTCGGCAGCGAGCGCCCGGCCACGACCGCGCCTTGCCCGCGGTTCGCCGCGAGATCGGCGGCGATGGCGGCGACGTGGCGGGTCGCCTTGGCGTCGAGCCCGCCGGCCTTGCCCTCGATCGCCTTCAGCAGCTCCGCGTCGAGCGCGACGCCGCGCTTGCCGAGCTCGGCGGCGAGCGCGAAGGCGAAGGCGGGGATCTTGCGGCTCTGGATCCGGAGCCGGTGATCCGCCGATGCGCCGGTGATCGTGAAGGTGCTCTCGACCGCGTAGAGGCGGTTCATCGCCTTCGCGTCCTTGTCGACCGCGCGGCCCGCGGCGAACCCGCGCGCCTGCTTGACGGGGCTGCCGTCGGTGCCGAACAGGTCGGCGTCGAGCGCGACGATGACGCGCGCCTTCGCCAGATCGAGCGTGGTCTCGAGCGGCTTGCCGAACGCGAGCCGCGCGCCCTCGCGCGCCGCGTCGCGCGAGAACGGCTCGTACCGGACGACGCGCGCCTCGGGGAGCGTCTTGCGCAGCTCGGCGAGGCGCGCGGCCAGGGTGGGCGACCTGTGCGCCTCGGTGAGGATCGCGAGCCCCTTGCCGCCGCGGCCGCGGAGCTTGTCGCCCTGCTCGCGCAGGAACGCCGCCGCGTCGTCCCAGGACTTCTCGGCGGCGCCCTCGCGCGGCGACTTGCTGCGGTCGGGATCGTAGAGGTCGAGGACCGCGGCCTGGGTGTAGATGGTGGTCGCGCCCAGGCTCTCGGGGTGCTTCGGGTTGCCCTCGATCTTGGTGGGCCGCCCCTCGTGGCTCTCGACGAGGACGCCGAAGGCCGTGCCCATCATCGGCAGCGCGGTCGCGAAGAAGAGCGGCTGGCCGGGGATGACGTCCTCCGGGGCGCGCGAGTACGGCAGGATCTGCTCGACGGGCCTGCGGCAGCCCACGAGGCCGCCGAGGGCGAGCGACGCGCCCATGAGGCTGAGGAAGGTGCGCCGCCCGACGCCCTCCGGCGGCTCGAACGCGGCCGGAGGGAACTCGCGCCCGAGCGCATCGACGAAATCGGGCGAGCCGGCGAGCTCGTTCAAGCTGCGCCAGTAGGTCTTTCCAGAGATGTCCTGGGCGAGGGGGAGGGGAGTTCGTTTCATCGGTGGCACCCCGAGCAGTGGAGCGGCGCCTGCACCTGCCGCCCGGAGGTAGTGACCGCTGGCACGCGATCTTGATAAGGTTCCGGGTTCGGGGGGACCCCGGCGCCCGCCATGACGGCCGTCGAGGGCGCCATATCCATCTTGGTGACGTCGGCGGGGTTGCGGAGGTGGGGGCCCGGATTGCGGTGGCAGTCCAGGCACCATCCCATCGAGAGCGGCGCGACCTGCCGGACCTTGTGCATCTGGTCGACGCGGCCGTGACAGCTCACGCAGCCGACCCCTGCAGCGAGGTGGGCTGAGTGGTCGAAATAGGCATAGTCGGGCAGGTTGTGGACGCGCACCCAGGGAATGGGTTGATCGTTCGCCCAGCTCTCCTGCACGAGCAGAAGCTTTTCGCTGTCCCTCCGCACCTTGGCGTGACAATTCATGCACGTCTCGGTCGGTGGAACGGCGGCGAAGCCGGATACCTCCACTGTGTTGTGGCAGTAGCGGCAGTCGATACCGAGGTCGCCGGCATGCAGCTTGTGCGAGTAGTCAACCGGTTGATCCGGCTGATACCCGACCTCGAGGTGTTTGTTGGTACCGTAGTACCAGAATCCGCCGATCACAGCGGCGCCGAGGGGCAGAACTCCGAAGAGCAGCCCCAGGGGCACCACTTTGTTGGCCCATCGTGGGAACAGGAACCGAGCCATAGGGTTGTGTGGTGCGTCGGGAGCGACGCGCGGCCCAGTTATGGCTTGCTGGCGGGGTGCGACAAGACGGCAAAGTGCCGCGTGACCGCGGCAGATTGCCGCTGTGGATAACTGAGGCCCCACGGCGCGGCAGGTCGCCGCTGGGTGCGGCAACTTGCCACGGCTCCTGGGGTTTGCCCTTACGGATGGGCGGGCGACGCCGGCCCGGCGCTCGATCGAAAAAGGAGCGGAAACGTCAGGCGAAGCGCGTGCCGGGGGAGGGCGGCGGCCGGTCGGGGAGGGGCCGCCGCGCCTGCCCTCCCGGGGGAGAGCTCAGAACACCGGGGTGAACGCGCGTGGCGCCCTTTTCTTCCTGAGGCAGCGGGTCGCCCTGCTCATGTAGCAGACGGTGACGGCCCGCCGCGGCCGGCCGCTCCGGTTCACCCCGGAGCAATGCCAGAGGTAGTTGTGGATCAGCAGGGCCTCGCCCGCGGCCGCGGGCAGCGCGATCTTGCGGGCGTCGGCGTCGGCCGCGCGCACGACCGCGCCCGGGACGACGCCGCCGAGCGGCGTCGCGAGCCCGCCCAGGTGGCTGCCTTCCAGCACCTCCACGCAGCCGCCGTCCGCGGGGGCGTCGTCGAGCGCCGTCCAGATCTGCAGCTCCGGGTCGCGATCCAGCCCCCAGTAGCTGCCGCCGTCCTGGTGCCAGGGCAGCGGCGTCCCGCCGGACGCGGCCTTGTTGAAGAGCACGGCCCGGTAGATGGAGATCTCCCCCTGGATGAGCGAGCGCGCGATCCGCTCGAAGAGCGGGTTCTCGATCCAGGCGAGGAACAGCGGGTCCTTCTCGAGCTTCTCGAGCTTCCGGTACGACGTGCTCGGCCCCTCGTAGCCCTTGCCGTAGGGCAGGTCCTCGTAGCGTCCGGACGCGGCGTCGTGCTGGAAGAAGAGCCCAGGGTACGTCACGCGCCCGAGCATCAGGTCGTCCGAGCGCGCGCGGAGCGCCGCGAGCCCCGCGTCGGTCATCACGCGCCCGAGCCGGGCGTACCCGCGCGCGGCGTAGTCGGCGAGGGGGCCCGCGAGGTCGAGCGCCCTGGCCTCGGGCAGCAGGAAGCCGTCGGCGCGGCCGCTCGTGGCGCGATCGCTCGTGGTGCCGTCGCTCATCGCGCGTAGCTCGCGTCGGTGCCCAGGTGATCGCGGTAGAGCGCGTCGATGCGCCGCGCCGCCTCCGGCGAGAGCGGGCGCGCGATCGCGTCGGCGGCCGCGTCGAGGTGCTCGGCCCGAACCGGGCCGACCAGGACGGAGTCGACCACCTCGCGCCCCGCGAGCCAGGCGTACGCCAGCGCGAGCAGGCTCATCCCCTCGTCGGCGGCCACGGCCGCGTAGCCGGTGGCGAGCTCGAACATGCGCGCGCTCCAGTACCGGCGCTGGTAGAGGCGGTTGCCCTCGAAGCGCGAGCCCGCCTGCGCCGCGTCCGGCCCCGCGTGCCGCCCGGTCAGGAGCCCGCCCGCGAGCGGGTTGTACACCGCGGTGGGCACCGAGTACCGCCGCGCGAACGCGGCGTACTCGAGGTCGAGCTGTCGGATCAGCGCGTTGTAGAGCACCTGCGAGACCGCGGGGCGCGCCTTCCCCTCGGCGTCGCGGCGCGCGATGATCTCCAGGATCTGCCACGAGGCGTGGTTGCTGACCCCGAAGCGCAGGATCTTCCCCTGCTCCAGCAGCGCATCGATCGCCGCGAGCGTCTCCTCGACGGGCGTCTCCGGGTCGGGCGCGTGGAGGTAGCAGACGTCGACGCGGTCGGTGCCGAGGCGCCCGAGGCTCTCCTCGACGGCGCGGATCACCTGCGCGCGCCCGAGCCCCTCGGCCTTGCCCCGGACGCGGCGGAGGCCGACCTTGGTGGCGATCTGCGCCTCGGCCCGGCGGCCGCGCAGCGCCCGGCCGAGGATCCGCTCGGACGCGCCGTCCTGGTAGAGGTTGGCCGTGTCGAACGCGGCGATCCCGCGCTCGAGCGCGCGGCCCACGATGCGCTCGGCCTCCTCGGGCGGCGTGCGGCCGCCGAAGTTCATCGTGCCGACGACGAGCGCGGGCGGCGCGCCCGGGCGCCGCTTCGCCGTCATTCCAGCCATTTCGTCCGAGATCACGCCCGCCCTCATCACGCCCGCGCGACGAGGAGCGCGAGCACGTACACGATGAGCCACACCAGCCACAGGGTGCTCATCCGGCGCCACCCCTGCCGAAACCCGTACATCGGCGCGAGCGGCGGCACCACGAGCGCGACGAGCCCGCGCCATCGGGGCTCGCTGCGGAGCACGAGCCGCGCTGCCAGCGCGACGTGGGTGGTGACCCAGGTGGCGAACGCCAGGATGAGCGTCGCGGTCGCCGCGATATCCTTCACGGGGCGAAGCCTAGCGTCACCGGCGCGCCACGCCCCTGGAAATCAGCGACGTAGGAACGTGGAGAGCGCGGCCCGGCGACGCTCCCGCGCCCCGCGAGCCCCGGCTCTGTCGCGCTAGCAAATCCGGGCTAAGCTTGGCCCGTGCCCTTGCGCGACATACCGTGTTTTCGTCCGGGTTCCTTCCTCGCCGCGCGCGCCGTCCCGCTCGCGATCCGCTTCGGGTCGGCGATCGCGGGGGCGGCCCGCGCCCTCGTCGAGCGCGAGGCGCGCCTCATCCCCATGAGCCTGCTCGCCGGCGCCGCGTGCAGCATCGCTGTCGGCCTCGGCGCCGCGCACGCGATCTCCACGCCGCCCGACACGCTGCCGATCGCCGAGGTGAAGCCGGGCATGAAGGGATACGGCCTCACCGTCTTCTCCGGCACCACGCCCGAGAAGTTCGACGTCGAGGTCATCTCCACCCTCCGCAATTTCCGCCCGAACCAGGACCTCATCCTCATCAAGACCCAGCACCCGCGCCTCGAGGTCGCCCGCACCGTGGCCGGGATGAGCGGCAGCCCGATCTACCTGAACGGCAAGATGATCGGCGCCTACGCGTACGGCTGGCTCTTCGGCGCCGAGGCGATCGCCGGCGTCACGCCGATCAAGTCGATGCTCGACGAGCTCGCGCGGCCGCTCCCGCGGGCGATCGCCCCGAAGGTCGGCGGCCCGCTGCCCGCCCCGGTGAGCGCCATCGGCGGCGCGCCGCGCGGCAACGGCGGCGCGCCGCGCGGCAACGGCGGCGCGCCGCCCGCCGCGCCGGCCCGCCTGCACGGGGGCCGCGGCTTCGCGGGGCCCGTCGACGCCTACGATCTCGCCGGCCACGCCAGCCAGATCGCCGCGCGCGTCGCGCCGGCGCTCGCCCCGCCCGAGGCGACGAGCCTCGCGCGCGCCTCGACGCCGGTGATGCTCGGCGGGCTCGGCGGCACGTCGCTGCGCATCGCGAGCGACCTGCTCGGCCCCATGGGGCTCGAGCCGATGCAGGCCGGCGGCGGCTCGTCCGCCAACCCCGATCCGGGCGCGCCGACCAAGTACGTCGACGGGGGCGCGATCGGCGTCGAGCTCGTGCGCGGCGACATCTCCGCCATGGGCATCGGCACGGTCACGCGCGTGTCCGGCGACAAGCTGGTCGCGTTCGGCCACCCGATGATGAACGGCGGCGTCACGAACCTCCCCACCGCGATCGCCCAGGTCCACTGGATCCTCGCGAGCCAGAACCGCAGCTTCAAGATCGGCGAGGCGGTGCGCACGGTCGGCTCGCTGGTCAACGATCGGCAGGCCGCGATCGTGGTCGACAGCGCGGCCAAGGCGCCGGTCTTCCCGATGCGCGTCCAGATCGACGGCGTGGACGGCGCCCCGCACCCGACGTGGAACGTGGAGGTCGCGCACGACCAGTTCCTCGCGCCCTCCTTCGTGTCGATGGCGCTCGGCAACGCCGTCGAGGCGACCACGGCCGAGCGGCGGGACATGACCTGGCGCGCGGTGAGCCAGGTGAAGATCGGGCGCTACGGCACGATCTCGCTCGTCGACTTCGGCGCCGGCAACGGCGCCCCGCTCACCTCCGACGACTTCGTCCGCAGCCGGCTCGTCCGGTCGATGGGGGCGCTCCTCAACAACCCGTGGGAGGAGGTCGCGATCGAGCGCGTCGACACCCGCGTGAAGGTCACGTTCGACCGCGAGGTCGTCCTCCTGCGCGGCGCCAAGGTGCTCGAGCCCGAGATCGACGCGGGCGCGCCCGCGCGCATCCGCCTGGATCTCCAGCCCCACCAGGGCCCCCTGGAGTCGCGCGTCATCGAGGTGCCGATCCCGCGCGAGCTCGCCGGCGGCAAGGTGGACATCGAGCTCTCGCCCGGGTACGAGGTCGAGCGCCCGATGGCGACCCCCAACAACGTCGCCGAGCTCGTGGCGATGCTGCCGCTCCAGAACCACGACGCGGAGAGCGTCGTCGCCACGTTCAAGCTCCGGGAGAACGGCGCCGCGTACCGCGGCAAGGTCGCCTCGAGGCTCCCTCCGGGCGCGATGGACACGCTGCGCCCGAGCTCCGACTCCGACGCGCCCGAGACCTTCGGCGCGCAGGTGCAGGTGCCGATCTCCCTCAAGCGGTTTATGGTCGGGAAAGACACCGTGAGCGTCGCGGTCCGGCCTATCCTTCGCTGACCCGCGCGGCCGCCCGCCTCCATCTCCGCCCTGACCCCCCTCCTCCTGCGATCCATCTCCGCCCTGACCCCCCTCCTCCTGC
This sequence comes from Sorangium sp. So ce834, assembly GCF_051521425.1. Taxonomy (NCBI): domain Bacteria; kingdom Pseudomonadati; phylum Myxococcota; order Polyangiales; family Polyangiaceae; genus Sorangium; species Sorangium sp. So ce834. The sequence goes on along the minus strand of NZ_CP150351.1, from coordinate 11,569,636 downwards.
GATCCATGAGCATAGAGCGCTCTCCCGCCCGTCCCCTCTCGTCACGCCCTCCCGCCCTCCCCTCGCCGCGCCGGCTCCTCGCGGCCGTCCTCGCCGCCGCGGGGCTCGTGGCGCTCCCGGCCCACGCGGTCGGCACGCGCAGCTTCGAGCTCAAGTCGCTCGAGGACCTCAAGGGCGGAGATCTCACCGGGGTCAGCGTGGACTCGAACGGCACCGTGCGCGCCGGGCTGACGCTCGGCGCGACGCCGCTGCCGGACGCGACCTCCGTCTGGAGCTCCGTGGTGCTGCCCGACGGCACGGTGCTGCTCGGCACGGGCAACGAGGGGAAGATCTACAGCGTCTCGGGAGGCCGGGTGACGCTCGCGGCGACGACCGGGCAGATGGCGGTCAGCGCCCTCGCGCTCGCGTTCGACGGCGACGTCATCGCCGGCACGTTCCCCGAGGGCAAGCTCTTCCGCTTGCCGCGCGGCGCCGGCGGCGGCGGCCCGGCCAAGCTCTTCGCCGAGCTCCCGCAGACCGAGGACGTGTGGGGGCTCGCCTACGACCCGAAGGCGAAGGCGCTCTACGCCGCGACCGGGTCCGAGGGCAGGCTGTTCCGCGTCGACGCCGCGGGCAAGGCCCAGGTGTACTTCGACAGCGACGAGCCGCACCTCATGTGCGTCGCGGTCGCGGACGACGGCGCCGTCTACGCCGGCTCGAACGGCAAGGCGCTCCTCTACAAGCTCACGGCGCCCGGCCGCGCGACCGTGCTCCACGACTTCGACGCGGACGACGTGAAGGCGATCGCGATCGCGCCGGGCGCGAAGGGCGGCGCGGTCTACGCCATCGCCAACAAGTACGCCGAGGCGTTCGCCCCCCCGAAGCGCAACCGGAGCGGGCCGCCGACCCCGCAGCCGACGCGGGCGCCGAAGCCCGGCAAGGGCGTGCTCGTGCGCTTCGATCGGAGCGGCGTCGCGGAGAAGATGATGAGCGACGACGACACGCACTACGTCTCGCTCGGCCTCGGCGACGACCTGATGCCCTACGTCGGGACCGGCGCCGAGGGCCAGCTCTACACCGTGAGCGACAACCACGTGGCGCGGCTCGTCGCCGACACCGACGAGCGCCAGGTCGGCGCCTTCATGATGGCCGGGAATCGCAGGTTCGTCGCGACCACCGACCCCGCCGTCTTCCACGAGGTGAAGGGCGTCGGCGGCGCCTCGGCGGTGTGGACGAGCAAGGTGCTCGACGCCGGGCTGCGGGCCACGTTCGGGCGCCTGACGTGGCGCTCCGACGGCGCGCTGGAGCTCGAGACGCGCAGCGGGAACACCGACACGCCGGACAGCACCTGGAGCCCGTGGTCCCCGGCGCTCGCCGCCCCGGGGGACACGAAGAGCCCGCCGGCGCGCTTCGTCCAGATCCGCGCGCGCTGGAGCCGCGATCCGGGCGCCGCGCTCCGCGAGGTGAAGCTCTCGTTCGTGACCGACAACGCGCGCGCCGTGGTCACCTCCATCGAGGCGGCGCCGAAGGGGCAGACCAAGCCCCCTCGCACGAACCTCCCGCCGTCCGGCGGGGAGGCGCCGAAGCCCGTGAGCGCGCTCCAGCTGACGTGGAAGGTCGACAATCCCGATCAGGACGACCTGCGCTATCGCCTCTCGTACCGCATGGAGGGCCAGTCGACCTGGCGCAGCATGCTCAAGCCGGGCGAGAAGGTGACGCGCGCCGAGCACGTATGGGACACGACCGCGCTCCCCGAGGGCGAGTACCGCATCCTCGTCGAGGCGAGCGACGAGCTGGCGAACCCGCCCGAGCGCACCCAGCGCCATAGCCTCGAGTCCGGCACCGTCCTCGTCGACAACACGCCGCCGGTGTTCCGGGCGCTCTCGCTGCAGGGGCGCCGGCTCACGGGCGAGGTGGCGGACGGCCTCGGCCCGGTCGCGCGCATCGAGGTCTCGATCGCCGGCCTGGAGGAGTGGCGGCCCATCTTCCCGAGCGACGGCATCTTCGACGAGCCGGTGGAGCCGTTCGAGGCGGACCTCAGCGCCGTCGTGCCGCCTGGATCGCACCTGCTCGCGGTGCGCGCCTACGACAGCGCGGGCAACGTGGTCACCCGCGACATCGAGGCGCGGTAGCCGCCGTCCCATGCCGCCTTCGCCGATCGCCCTGCGCAGCGCTCGGCGCGACATGGGCGTCATGCTTGCGCCAGGAGCGCCTGCAGGCGAGGCGCACCCGCGCTCGGCGCGCGCGCGGGAACATGCGGTCTGACGTCCCGTCCACGGGGGCTCCTGCGTCCTGGAGAGCACACCCCCTGGACGGCACATTCTGTGGATACCCGAGGACGACATGATACGCTCACTCCGCTTGTCCTTTTCTCGTGCCTCTGGAATGAGCTCCCCCCGCGCCCTTCTGGTTCACGGTCTCGCTGCGATCTCGGCGTTTGCGGTCTCCGCGTGCGGGATGTCGGGGGACGATTCCGCCGGCGGGGAGCCCAGCGATGATGGGGGGGTTGGGGGGTTCTTATCGGGATACGGGGACGGGGGCGGGTCGGCCGCGACGGCCGGATCGGGCGGCACCCCTCCGCAGGCGGGCGGCGGCGGCGGCGGCGTGGACGAGAGCGTCGATATCCCGGGGCCAACGGCGTCGCCGGACCCCTACACGCGCTTCGCGCACCTGTGCGGCGACGGCTGCACGCCGGGGGGCGATCCGACCGAGTGCTCGTCCAGCGGCGGTGAAGGGTCCGGAACGGGGGGCACCACGGCGCAGCCGCTGCATTGCCAGCTCGTGCTCGGCGAAGGCGACGCGATCCCGAGCTGCCGGCCGGTGGGCCGCTACGCGGCGGGCGGCCCGTGCCACCGCGGCATGGACTGCGCTGCCGGGCTCGGGTGTGCGGCGGCCGACGGGCAGGGCGGGGTGTGCCGGCAGTACTGCTGCGGCAACGTCGAGAGCTGCGCGCCGGGCACGTACTGCGACGAGCGATCGATGGCCGAATCGCTCGCCGAGGGGAACACCCCGGTTTCCATCCCGGTCTGCGTCCCCGCGACGAGCTGCGAGCTCCTGGACGACAGCGTGTGCCCTGCGGGCCTGACCTGCACGATCGTCCGCGAGGACGGCACGACGAGCTGCGTCGTGCCCGGCGACGGGCGAGCCGACGACCCTTGCCCGTGCGCGCCCGGCTTCGTGTGCTCGATGCTGACGAACCAGTGCAAGCAGCTCTGCCGGATCGACGGCCGATCGCATGACTGCGGCACGAACGCCAAGTGTCAGGGCGGCAGCACGGTCTACCCCCCCGGGTTCGGCGTGTGCGTCAGCACGATGTAGCTGCGACCGACCGGGGTCGCGATCGGCCGGGGTCGCTTCGTGAAAAAGTGTTGGCGCGCTGCGCTCCGGCGTGATCGGAGCGGCGGGCGCGCCCGGCCGTGGTCATGCTGGACGCGTGCAGCGCCCCCTCCTCTCCTTCGTCCTCTTCATCGGCATCTTCAGCGCCATCGTGGCAGGCGTTCACTACTACCTCTGGCAGCGCCTGGTCCGCGCGCCCGAGCTCGGCCCGCTCTGGCAGCGCATCGGCAGCGTCGCCCTGGTGGTGCTCGCGGCGCTGGTGCCGCTCGGCCTCTTCCTCAGCCGCGCGCTGCCCCGGCAGATCGGCGGCGTCGTCGCCGGCGTCGTCTACACGTGGGTCGGGCTCGCCGTCCTGCTCTTCTTCCTCCTGCTCACCTCGGAGGTCGTTCGCCTCGGCGCCCACGGCGTCACCGCGCTCCTGAACCAGCCGCTCGACGGCGATCGCCGCACGTTCCTCTCCCGCGCCATCGCCGGCACGGCCGGCGCGCTCGCCGTGGGCTTCGGCCTCGCCGGCGCCGCGAGCGCCCTCGGCGAGGTCGCCGTCCGCCCGGTGCGCGTCCGCCTCCGCCGCCTCCCCACGGCCATGTCCGGCTTCCGGATCGTCCAGCTCACCGACCTTCACATCGGCCCCACGATCGGGCGCGCGTGGCTCGAGCGCGTCGTCGCGCGGGTGAACGCCCTCAAGCCGGATCTCATCGCGATCACGGGCGATCTCGTCGACGGCTCGGTGGAGGAGCTCCGCGAGCACACCGCGCCGCTCGCCGAGCTGCGCGCCAGGCACGGGGTCTTCTTCGTGACGGGCAACCACGAGTACTACTCCGGCGTCGAGGCGTGGATCGCGGAGCTCGGCCGGCTCGGGGTGAGGGTGCTTCGCAACGAGCGCGTCTCGATCGGCGACGTCGAGCACGGCTTCGATCTGGCCGGCGTCGACGACTGGAGCGCGCGCGGCGTGGGCCGCGGCCACGGCCCGGATCTCGGCCGCGCGCTCGCGGGGCGCGACCCTTCGCGCGAGCTCGTGCTGCTCGCGCACCAGCCCAAGCAGATCCTCGAGGCCGCGGAGCGGGGGGTGGGCCTCCAGCTCAGCGGCCATACCCACGGCGGTCAGATCTTCCCCTGGGGCCTCTTCGTGCGGCTCGATCAGCCTTACGTGGCCGGCCTGTCCTCGCACGGCGAGAGCCAGATCTACGTGAGCCGCGGGACGGGCTACTGGGGTCCGCCGATGCGCGTCGGCGCGCCGTCCGAGATCTCGTTGATCGAGCTCGAGGGCGCCGCCGTGACGGAGGCCGTGGCGTAGCGGCGCCCGACAAGTGACTAGAGCGGGCGCGCCGGGTCCTTCTTGCAGTTGATGACGGACGCCGGGTAGCTGCTCGGATCGGTGATGCGCTCCATGGCGAAGGTCGAGCCCTTGAGGTTCAGGCTGATCGGCCTCGCCACGGTGCCGGTCACGTCGCCGCACACGAAGTCGGCGGGCGCGCAGAGCGTGCCCGACAGCGTGATGGTGGCCTCGAGCTCGCTGCCCGAGATCGGGTTGGCGTTGCCCGGCACGACGATCGTGGGCAGCTCCGCGGTGAACGTCCCGTCCTCGGACAGCGCGTAGGGGCCCACGTCGACCTTCGGGCCGGTGGGCGTCCGGCGATCGGCGGACTCGAGCGGCTGGAAGGTCATCGAGAAGCTCAGGCCGCCGTCGCTCGCCTCGGTGGTCAGGTCGGCCACGAAGACGATGGGCGTCCGCGGGCTGATGTACGCCGAGAGGTTGAAGAAGAACTCGCCGTCGACGACGCCTGGCTCCGGCACACAGCCGTCCCCGCCGCCGCCCGTACCGCCGCTGCCGCCGCCGCCGGCCTGGTGTTCACGGACGGTTGTATCGCGAGCTTCGAAGTCGCCGAATCTGCCCTCCGGGTCGGCGCACCCGAGGAGGAGCGCAGCGGATGCGAGGCAGGGGAGCGCGGCGGATGCGAGCGTTGTCCGGATGGAGCGGGAGAAAAGCATTTGACACCGTGCGAGGAGTGACATTTCACTCGATCGGGTCGAACATCCCGCGACCCTCAGGGGACGCAACCCTACCACGCAGGGTCTGTCGCAGGCGCCGCATTCCTCCCCTCAGAATCGAGAACACCGGCAATGCCCATCCTCCGCCACCGTCTCGCGCTCTCCGTCGGCCTCCTCGGCGGCCTTGTCTGGACCGCGCCTGCGTTCGCCGGCGGCTTCGCGACCGCGCGCTTCGGCGGCGAGCACGGCAACCCGATCACCAGCAATCCGACCGCCATCTACTACAACCCCGCTGGCATCGCCGAGAGCGAGGGGATTCACCTGTTCCTGGACGGAAATCTGGCGCTGCGCGCGGCCTCCTATACACACCCGCAGGCGCCGTCCGATGACGTGACCGCGCCGGGGGCGAACACGGGGGCGGCGAGCCTGCTCAACCTGGCCGCCTCGCCGATGCTCGGCGCGTCGGCCAAGCTCGGCGACCTGGCGCTCGGCGCCGGCGTTTACGTGCCCTTCGGCGGCGCGGCGTCCTGGGACACGAACGGCGCCTTCGAGGGCCATGGCGAGCTCGCCGGGCCGGTCGACGGGGTGCAGCGCTGGCACTCCATCGAGTCCTCGCTCCAGGCGATGTACTTCACGCTCGCCGCCGCAACCAGGATCCCGGCGCTCGGCCTCAGCCTCGGCGTCTCCGGGAACCTGATTCGGACCCAGGTGAACACCGTCCGCGCCCGCAACGCCTCCGGCGACAACCTCCTTGCGACGGAGGGGCGCTCGCTGCTCGAGGTGAGCGGCCTGCACGGGAGCTTCGGCGTCGGCGCGCTGGTCGAGGCGGTGCCGAAGCAGCTCTGGATCGGCGCGTCGTACCAGTCGCGGCCGAACGTCACGGGGGGAGAGACACTCGAGGGCACGCTCACCAACCGCTTCAACGGCGTCTCGAGCGCCCCGACCGACGTCGATCTGCACCAGGACCTGCCCGACATCGTGCGGCTCGGCGCCCGCTTCGCCCCGGCGGAGCGCCTCGAGCTCCGGCTCTTCGGCGACTGGACGCGCTGGAGCACCATGGAGAACCAGTGCCTCACCGTGGTGGGCGCGGCGTGCGAGATCCGGAGCGACGGCTCCGCCGCCGACCCGGCCGGCGTGGTGCAGAACATCGTCCGCCGCTGGGGCGACACCTTCGGCGTGCGCGCGGGCATCAGCTACTGGCCGCGGCCCTCGAGCGAGGTCTTCGGCGGCGTCGGCTACGACTCCAACGCTGTCCCGGACGACACCCTGGATCCCTCGGCCACCGATTTCCACGATGTCTCGTTCGCCGTGGGGGGCCGCTTCCAGGTCGCGGAGCGGCTGCACCTCGCCGCGTCGTACACGCACCTCTTCTACGTCGGCCGCGACACCACGGGGAAGAGCATCACCGCGGGGCTCGCGGGCAGCTCGCGGGCGCCCGACTCGGGCGGGCTCTACACGCAGAACATCGGCGTGCTCAACCTCAACGTGGATGTCGCCTTCTGAGCGGCGCCGCGGCGAGGCGCGGCGCCGCGGCGAGGCCGCTCACGGGGCGCTGCGCCGGGTCCGGCGGAGCAGGCTGAAGATCCGCGCCCCCAGCTCGGGGGCGCGGAACGGCTTGACCATGTAGTCGTCGGCGCCGCTGGCGAACGCGTAGACCATGTCCTGCGACGAGGCGTTCGCCGTCAGGAAGAGGACCGGCAGATCGCGGAGCCCGGGGTCCTGCCGCAGCGTCCGGCAGAGCTCGATGCCGTTCATCCTCGGGAGGTTCCAGTCGAGCACCACGAGGTGGAAGGGCGCGCTGCGGACGCGCTCCAGCGCCTCCTCCGCGCTGGCGACCGCGACGACGGCGAGCTCGACCGCCTCGAGCATCGTCGAGAGCATCTCCCGGATCTGCGGATCGTCGTCGACGACGAGGATCCGCGAGCCCTTGCCCTTCAGCCGGAGCGGCGCGGGGGGCGGGGGGGCCCGGCCCGCCGCGCCGGCGCCCTGGACGCCGGGCGGCGCGGCGGGTCGGACCTCGCCCTCGGCGCGGGCGAGCGCCGCCGCGTCGGTGTCGGGCATCGAGCCGGGGCGGGTCGCCTCCGTCCGCGCGAAGTCGGCGAGGCGGCGCCAGTCGCGCGGCTCGAACGTGAGCCGCGCCCCCTCGGGCGAGACGGAAGCGCACGCCGCGGCCGACGTCGCGCGGCGGTTTTCGCCCAGCTCGAAGACGGCGAGCACCCACTCGCCATCCGCGACGACCTCCCCCGCGGGCAGCCCGAGCTCGAGGTCACCCTCCTCCGGATCGCCCACGATTCGCGCGAACTGTTGCAGATCCGGGAAGCGATAGAGGACGCTCCGCACGTCCTGACGCTACACCCGCGCTAGCATCTCGCAAAGGGTCCGACTAAGCTCGCGCCGCGATGTCATTCCTGCGCTGGATGCCGCCGCTCCTCGCGTTGCTCTCGATCGGCGTCACGGGCTGTCCTGGCAACTCGGGCTCGAGCGAGCCCAAACCCGCCCCGGCTCCGGAGGTGTCCGTCTCGCTTCCAGGCGTGGACACCTCCTCGCTCACGCCCCGCGAGCGTCGAGAGTGGGGCGCCCAGGTCTCGGAGCTCCTCTCCCCCTGCCCGGACACGCCCGTGAGCATCGCGCAGTGCGTGAAGGAGCAGCGCCCCTGCAAGGCGTGCCTCCCCGCCGCGCAGCTCCTGCTCAAGCAGGTCAAGGACGGCCGGTCGAAGAAGGAGCGCGAGGACGCGTTCCGCATGCGCTTCGACGCGAACAAGGTGAAGACGCTCGCCACCGAGGGCTCGCCCGAGATGGGGCCGCCCGACGCGCCGGTCACGATCGTCGAGTGGGCCGACTTCGAGTGCCCGTTCTGCCGGCTCATGTCGCCGCTGCTCGAGGGCCTCGTGAACCGCTTCGACGGGCAGGTGCGGTTGGTCTTCAAGTTCTATCCGCTCCAGGCGCACGTCCACGGCGAGCCCGCCGCGCGCGCGGCGATCGCCGCGATGAACCAGGGCAAGTTCTGGGAGATGCACCACCTGCTCTTCGAGAACCAGGACAAGCTGGAGCAGGCCGACATCGAGCGCTACGCGCAGCGGCTCAAGCTCGACCTGGTGAAGTTCCGCGCCGACTTCGTCTCGACCGAGACGAAGTCGCGCATCGACAAGGACAAGAAGCAGGCCGAGGAGGTCGGGCTCGAGGGGACGCCCCTCATCTACATCAACGGCCGCGAGGTCAACCTGCAGCTCCTCACGAACCCGGGCGAGGATCTCGAGGGCTGGGTGACGCTCGATCTGGAGCTCCTCGGCAAGACGCCGCGGCCAGCGCCGCCGAAGCCGGCCGGCGCCGAGGCGAGCGCGCCCGGCGCGGCCCCCGCCGGCAGCACGACGCCCGCCGCCAGCGCGACCCCTGCGGCCAGCGCGACGCCCGCCGCCGGCGGCAGCGCGGCGCGCCCCGCGGCCTCTGCCGGTCCTGCCCAGCCCGCTCAGCCGAGGAAGCCTTGAAGGTCGCCGACCCGTGCGGCTGCTTCCCGACGGGCCGGCACTACCCTGGGATCGCGCACCTCCTCAAGGTGCGCGCCGTCGGCGTCGCGGTCGAGATCGACGCGGGCAGCGCCTGGATCGACCAGCCCATCGCCTTCATCGACGTCGAGACGACGGGGCGCGATCCCGCGGGGGATCGCATCATCGAGCTCGGCATCGTCATCGGCCGCGCCGGGGAGATCCTGACGCGTTACAACTGGCTCATCCATCCCGGGCGGCCGATCCCGGCGGAGAGCACCGCGATCCACGGGATCAAGGACGCGGACGTCGAGGGCAAGCCGTCGTTCGCCGAGGTCGCGGAGGAGATCCTCGCCTGCTTCAAGGGGGCGATCCCCGCGGCGTACAACGCCTCCTTCGACCGCTCGTTCCTGCTCGCCGAGCTCGAGCGCGTGGGCATGCGCCCGCGCGAGCCGCCGCCCGCCATGCGGCGGGAGGTCGACTGGATCGACCCGCTCACGTTCGCCCGCGAGCTCTACAAGAACGAGGAGAGCCGCGCCCTCGGCGACATGGCCGCTCGGCTCGGGATCACGCTGGACAAGGCGCACCGCGCGACGGACGACGCCGAGGCGGCGCTGCAGGTCCTGTACGCGTTCGCGAAGGATCCGCGGGTGCCCCGCGCCTACGGCGGCCTGATCCAGGAGCAGCGGCGGCTGGTCCGCCTGCAGGACGAAGCGCGGCGGCTCTGGCGGAAGGCTCCGGCCCCCGCGGCGCCTCCGACCTCGAAGCCCAGCTGACGCCATGGTCGACGGGCCGAAGCGGCGCCTCCCGGTCATCGGCAGCGGCGCGCCGGCGGGGCCCGCGACGCCGAGCGCGCCCGGCGCGGCGCCTCCCCGCGGCGCGGCGGGCTCGCCGGAGAAGCGCAGGCTCCCGGTGCTGCAGGGCAGCGGCGACGGCGAGGGCGAAGAGCGCCCGCCGTGGCACTGGATCGCGCTCGGCACGGTGGCGATCTTCATTGTGTGGCTGCCGCTCGCGGGGCTCGCGAACACGCTGCTGCGCCGGATGATCGAGCGGACGGGAGACGGCGAGGCGCAGGGGTCGGTGCGGCTCGCGATGGTGGGCCTCAACGCGATCGCGTTCGCGCTCGCCGGCGCCGCCGGCGGCTATCTCGTGGGGCGGTTCGGCGGTCGCGCCGGGCGGCGCGAGGCGGCCGCGAGCGGGGCCGTGGTCGCGGCGCTCGCGTGGGCGCTCGCGCTCGCCGAGGGCGCGCCGGCGGGCGCGCTGGGGTGGGCGCTGCTGCTCGTCGTGATGGTCGCGATCGGCGCCGCGGCGTCGTACGCCGGGGGCCTCGCCGGCCTCCGCGCCCGCGCCGGAGCGCCGCCCTCGATCTGAGCGCGCGCTGCTGCGACGCGCGCCGCCGCGCCGTTCAGCTCGGATCGAGCCGGCGAATGGGCGCGCTCGCCTCGGGGAGCGACGCGTACGCGACGGCGGTGCGCGGGTCGCGCGCGTCGGGGGCGACGTCGAGCAGCGGCCTCAGCGCGAAGACGCGCCCGCAGAGCCGCGGGTGCGGCACCACGAGATCCGGCTCGGCGACCATCTCGCCCTCGATCCAGAGCAGATCCAGATCGATCGTGCGCGGCCCCCACCGCACCGGATCGGGGCGCGTCCGCCCGAGCGAGCGCTCCACGGCGAGCGTGCGCTCGAGGATCTGGCGCGCGGGCAGCGACGTCGCGAGGAGCGCCGCGGCGTTCACGTAGTCGCTCTGCGGCGGGCCGCCCGCGGGCGGCGACTCGTAGCGCGACGACTCGCCGACCACCTCGATCTCGGGATCCGCGGCGAGCGCGTCGATCGCGGCGCGGAGGGTGGCGAGGCGATCGCCGAGGTTCGACCCCAGCCCGATCACGACGCGCCTGCGGGATGTCATGGCGAGACCCTACCACGCCGCGCGCGGCGGTTCGCTGCGCGGCGCGCGGCCGGCGGTCGCAGCGCCCCGGATCGGCGCGCGCCGTGCGCGGTCACTCCGCCGGGTCGGTCGCGCGGCGCCCGCCGCCGAGCCGTCGGCCCTCCGGGCGCGGCGGGAACACGCGCCGATCCTCGGGGTTCCGGCGCGGGATGGGAGAGCGCCGCTCGACGGCCACGTCGCGCGACGTCGGCTGCGCGCCGCGCTGGAGCCCCACGAAGAGCTCGCGCATCTCCTCGAACGTCTCCGGCATGGCGGCGGCGACGGTCGCCGCGTGCGTCCGGCACAGGCTCAGCGAGCGCCCCTGGATGACCACGCGCGCCATCCTCGTCCTCGCGCGAGGATCCCCGGGCGCACCGCCCTCCCGCTCGACCAGCTCGCCGTCCTCGCATACGGCACATCGCTCGAATGACTCGCCCATGGGGGAGCCTTCGCAGAACCGGGGCCTCCGGGCCAACTTCCCGGCGTACCGCGGATCCCGGGCGCAGGTCGGGATCCGCCCGTGCGGCGGATCCCGCGCGACCACTACGATCCGCCCGTGCGGCGGAGCCCGCGCGACCACTACGATCCGCCCGTGCGGCGGAGCCCGCGCGAGGACCACGATCCGCCCGTGTGGCGGATCCCGCGCGCGGCGCGGATCACGCGCGTGCCGCTCGGCCGCGCACCCGGTCCTCGGCCCAGGCGATCACCCGGTCCGCGGGATCGGTGCCGGTGAAGCGCCCGAGCTCCTGGATGCCGGTCGGGCTCGTGACGTTGACCTCGGTCAGGCGCTCGCCGATGACGTCGAGGCCGACGAAGTGGAGGCCGTCGGCGCGCAAGCGCGGCGCGACCGCGCGCACGAGCTCGAGCTCGCGCGGCGAGAGCTCCGTCGACACGACGCGCCCGCCGACGTGGATGTTCGAGCGGTGATCGTCGTCGCGCGGCACCCGGAGGATCGCGCCGAGCGGCTCGCCGTCGAGCAGGAGGACGCGCTTGTCGCCCTGGACGACGGCGGGCAGGTACTCCTGCACCATCGCGAGGCGCTGCCCCTCGTTCGTCATCATGTCCGCGATGGCGCGCGCGTTCTTGTCGCGCTCGCTGATCTGCAGCACGCCGAGGCCGCCCGCGCCGTCGAGCGGCTTGATCACGGCCTGGCCGCCGAGCGCGCGCACGAACGCGTGGATCTGCTCGCGGTCGGCCGTGACCAGCGTCTTCGGCGTCCACTCGGGGAAGTTCAGCGCGTAGAGCTTCTCGTTGGCGTCGCGCAGCCCGCGCGGGTCGTTCACGATGAGCGGGCAGCGCCGCGCGCGCTCCAGGAGCAGCGTCGCGTAGAGGTAGCTGCGGTCGAACGGCGGGTCCTTGCGGATGAAGATCGCGTCGACGTCCGCGAGCCGGAGCCGCCGCGGGCCCCCGGCGAGATCCAGCGAGATGTACGGCGGCGCGTCGCCGATGAGCACCGGGGTCGCCGAGGCGTGCGCCTCGCCGCCCTCGACCGAGAGGTCGCGCGGCAGGCAGTGGTAGCTCTCGTGGCCGCGCGCCTGCGCCGCGCGGATGAAGGCGAACGACGTGTCCTTGTCGTGCGTCACGCGGGTCAGCGGATCCATGACGAAGACGAAGCGCATGCGGTCTCTCGCGGGGTAGGGGATGGAGGGGAGGGGGCGCCCGCTCGCGCGGGCGCGGGCGGATCACTGCATCGCGGCGAGGACGAGCTGCGTGCTGAGGTCGTCGCCGAGATCCGAGGCGAGCGCGTAGCCGACGCCGCTGTGCTCGGCGGCGGCGACCGAGTAGCCGTTGATCTTGCCCACGTACACGGGGCGCTCGCGCACGACGCGCGGCTTCAGGATCGGCTGCGCCTTCTGCACCGGGACCGCGCGCGAGTTGAAGAGGTAGACCGTCACCCGGTGGTTGCCCTTCACGATGTACTGGAGCAGCGCGGCGCGCCGATCGCGCATCGTGTGCACGCGGGCGCCCATGAAGTTCACGGGCATCGACTGGACGGGCATCGACTGGAACTCCGGCCTGCGGACCGGCACGCCGACGAACGGATCGAAGCGCGGCAGGTCCTCCGGGTTGGTCGTCTCCGGCGGGAGCGGCTGCGCGTGCTGCGTGACCAGATCGTCGAGCAGGATCTCGACGCTCTCGGCGCGCGCGAGCTCGGCGTCCGCCTTCGCGTCGGCCCTGGCCGTGTTCGCCGGGGCGGCGGCCCGCTCCCGCGTCACGCCCACCATGAACGCGACGCCCGCGGCCGCGGCGAGCGCGACGGCGTACCCCTTGCGCATGAGCCGCGGCCTCGCGTCGGCCGACTGCGCCGCCGCGCGCGCCGCGCCGAGCGCCTGCTCGTGCGCCATCGCCGCGGCGACGCGCGCCCGCAGCGCGTCCGGGCACGCCGCCGGCTTCGCCCGCTTCAGGCTCGCCCGCAGCGAGCGCAGCATCTTCACCTGCTCGAAGCACGGCGGGCACTGGACGAGGTGGGACTCGAGGTCGACCGCGTGGTCCGGATCCAGCTCGCCGTCGACGTAGGCCGACAGCGCGTAGTCGAACCGCGCGCAGCTCTCGATCGACTTCGCGGCGCTCATGCGACACCCCGCTTTCGCTTGCGGTACGCGTCCAGGTCGGCGGGCGCGTCCTTCGCCGCGTCGTCGCTGACGATGCCCATCAGCACCGCGTGCTCGCGCAGCGTCTTCTGGAGGAGCTTGCGGCCGCGGTGCAGCCGCGACATCACCGTGCCGATCGGGCACCCCATCGCCTCGGCGATCTCCTTGTAGGAGAGCTCCTCGATGTCCGACAGCACCACCGCCAGGCGGAACTCCTCGGGCAGCTCGTCCAGGGCGCGCTGCACCTCCGCCTCGACGAGCGGCGTGAGCGCCTGGGTCTCCGGATCGCGCATCGCACGCATCGTCGTCGCCCCGACCCACGCGTCGGTGAGCGGCTCGGCGTCCGGCCCGTCGAAGATGCCCCGCTCGAGGCCCCCCCGGCGGTACCGGTTGATGAACGTGTTCGTGAGGATCCGCAGCAGCCAGGCCTTGAGGTTGGTGCCGGGCTCGAACTGATCCCGGGCGCGCATCGCCTTGACGATGGTGTCCTGGACCAGGTCCTCCGCCTCGGTCGAGCTCTTGGTCATCCGGCAGCTCACGCCGTACAGCGTGTCCAGATGACCGAGCAGCTCGATCTCGAAGGCGTCGGCGCGGCCCCCCTCGCAGCTGGCCAACGAAAGGTCCTGCGCTACGGACGCAGGTTTCTTGCTGAAGAAGAACGGCATGGGCTCGACGGGGGGAACAGGGGAGCGGCCAGGGCTATTCCAGCCGGCTCTCTCCCCCCGGACCCTCGCCCGCGGGTTCGTCCGCGGCAGAGCCGGCTTGAGGAGGAGCGGCGTCCTCGGCCCGTTCACCCTCGCGTTCCTGGAGCTTCGCCTCCAGCTCGTCAATGCGCTGCGAGAGGCGCTTGACATCGGCCTGAAGATCGCGGACCAGCCCGAGCCCCGGGAGGATGGCCCGGATGCGCTCGTCGACGGCCTGCTGCCACTGATCGAGCGTCTGCTTCGAGCTCTCGACGATCCCGCTCAGGCGCCCCTTCGCGTGGCTCGACTTGTCGGCGTCGAGCGGCGGGGGCGGCTGCGACCCCGGCGACGCGGACGCCGCCGGCTCCTGCGCGGGGGCCGGCGCCGCGCCGGGCGCCGCCACCCCGCCCTCGCCGGGGACCGCGCCGGGGATGAGCCGGCCGATCGGCCCCTCGCGCAGCTGCGAGAGCAGCCGCTCGCCGCGCTCCTGGATCAGATCCCGCAGCGTGCCGAGCGGTACCGAGCGCGGCTGCGATTTGAGATCTTCCGAGATGATCAGCGCCAGCGTGACCTCGGTCTTGTCCTCCTTGGTCGCGTTGTCGATGATCTGGACCTCTTCGCCAGCCCGGACCATCTCCCCGATCTGCTGCAGGGTGACGTAACGACTGTCCTTCGTGTCGTAGAGCTTCCGATTGGAGTAGCGCTTAATAACGCGACGCGGTACCTCGCCGCCTCCCAGGGTCTCCTTCGCCGTTTCCATCTCCTCTACGCCTCGAGTCGATTGGACCACCGACAGATCGCTCGCGCAAGGGAAGATGACTCGATATCACTCATAAATTGGGCGACGTGCAGGAGCCGGCGATCGAGCTGCGAGGCGTGGCGGCCAGCTATCCCACAGGGAGGCTGGCGCTGGAGGGGATCAGCCTGGAGGTGCGCGCGGGCGAGCTCTGCGCCGTCCTCGGGCCGAACGGCGCCGGCAAATCGACGCTGGTCCGGGTCCTCTCCGGGGCCCTGCGGCCGGCGCGGGGCGGGGCGACCCTGCTGGGGAGGCCGCTCGGCGGCATGGACCGACGGGCGATCGCGCGGTGCGTGGCGGTCGTGCCGCAGGGGATCGCCTCGGCGCCCGGGTTCTCGGTTCGGGAGGTCGTCATGATGGGCCGCGCGCCCCACCAGGGCGCCTGGATGCGCGCCTCCCGCCGGGACGAGGAGGCGGTCGCCCGCGCCATCGAGGCCTGCGATCTCCTCGATCTCTCGGGGCGGCCGGTGGCCGAGCTCTCCGGCGGCGAGCAGAAGCGGGTCGCCATCGCCCGGGCGCTCGCGCAGGAGGCGCAGGTGCTGATCCTCGACGAGCCCGGGGCCCACCTCGACATCCGCCACTCGATCGAGGTCCACGAGGTCGTGCGCCGCGAGGTGGCCGAGCGGCGCCTCGCCTGCGTCGCGGTGCTGCACGACCTCAACGCGGCCGCCCAGTACGCCGACCGCGTCGCGCTCCTCAAGGCCGGGCGGCTTGTCGCGCAGGGCACCATCGAGGAGGTGATGACCTACCGCCGGCTCAAGGACGTGTTCGAGGCGGAGCTCTACGTCGGGGTGAACGAGCTCGACGGCAGCCGGTACTTCCTCCCCGTCCGGGGCGCGCGGCCAGGGTGACCAGGGTAGGGGAGCGCCGGGGCGAGGCAGCGCGGCGCGGGCCGGCGCGCCGATCTCCGCAATCTCGACCGCCCGCGCGGCGCGGTTTATAAGCGGCGCCATGCGCGGATCTCCACCCTGGAGAGCTCTCTCTCTCGGCTTCCTGCCGTGCCTCCTGGCCCTCCTGGCCCTCCTCGGCGGGGCCGGCTGCGCCGAGAGCAGGACGGCGCCCGAGCTCCTCAGCGTCGTCGACGTCGTGCCGCGCGAGGTCGACCTCGGCGACCGCATCGAGATCCTCGGGACCAACCTGCCCACCGCGCAGGCGAGGGAGGCGGTCGTCACGTTCCGCGGGACGCTGCGGCGCCCCGGCCAGGCGCCGCTCACCGGCCAGAGCATCGAGATCGACGGCGCGCAGATCAGCAGCAACAAGGTGTCGCTCGTCTTCTCCGAGGGGATGCAGGCGCGCTTCGCCGGCCGCGGCGACGACGCGGTGCACACGACCTTCCACGGGGACGTGACCGTCGAGGTCCCCGCGACCGCGCACGGCGCGCTCCCCGTGTCCGGCACGGTGCGGGGCGTCACGATCGACTTCATCCCGCCGACCCCGCGCCGCGCCGTCATCGAGGCGCGCGAGAAGGAGGGGGCGCGCGCGCTCGCGTTCTTCGGCGTCGAGGTCGCGGCCGACTCGCCGCCCGCCGGCGGGCTCGTCGTGACCTCCGTGCGCGACGGGAGCCCCGCGAGCCGCGCGCAGATCCTCGCCGGCGACGTCATCACGAGCTTCGAGGGCGTGAAGGTCCTCTCGAAGGGCGACGTGATCCCGAGCGGCCACGAGCGGCTGTCGCCGGTCGGGATCCGGCGGGGCGGGACGCCGTCCGAGGTCAAGCTCTCGACCGAGGGGTTCCACGCGAGCGCCCCGACCGATCTCCTCGGCGCCGGGATCATCCTCGGCATCGCCGCCGCGATCATCCTGCTCTTCATGGCGCCGACCGCGGGGATCATCACCTGGGTCGAGCGCCGCGTCTCGGCGCGCATGCAGTCGCGCATCGGGCCGAACCGCGCCGGGCCGCAGGGCTTCCTCGTGTGGATCGCCGACGGGATCAAGTCGATCCTCAAGGAGGACGTCATCCCGGCCGAGAGCGACCGCGCGCTCTTCCGGCTCGCGCCCTACCTCGTCTTCGTCGGCGTGTCGGCCACGTTCGTGGTCATGCCGTTCGGCCAGTACCTCATCGCGGCCGACCTCGACATCGGCATCCTCTTCGTCATCGCCGTGACGTCGCTCGTCACGATCGGCCTGATGACCGGCGGCTGGGCGTCGAACAACAAGTGGTCGCTCCTCGGCGGCATCCGCTCGGCGGCGCAGATCATCAGCTACGAGATCCCCGGCGCGGTCGCGATCGTGTGCATCGTGATGATGACCGGCTCGCTGCGGCTCCAGGACATCATCGCCGCGCAGGGCGGCGCCGGGCCCTCGCTGCTCGACGTGGGCGGCTGGCCCTGGCACTGGTTCGTCTTCCGCAACCCGATCACGTTCGCGCTGTTCTTCCTCTACTTCACGACCGCGCTCGCGGAGGGCAACCGCGCGCCGTTCGACCTGCCCGAGGCGGAGAGCGAGCTCGTCGCCGGCTACTCGACCGAGTACTCGGGGATGCGGTACCTCTTCTTCTTCTTCGCCGAGTGGGCGAACGTCTTCGTGATGTGCGGCATCGCGAGCGCGCTCTTCCTCGGCGGATGGCAGATCCCCGGCGTCTCGCCGGCCCAGCAGGAGTCGAGCTTCGGCCTCCAGCTCCTCGGCGTCTTCCTGTTCCTGCTGAAGAGCTGGGCGCTCGTCTTCGTGGTCATCTGGATCCGCTGGACGCTGCCGCGCGTCCGGATCGACCAGATGATGAACCTCTGCTGGAAGTGGTTCGTCCCGCTCTCGTTCGCGGCGTTCCTCCTGACGGCGCTCTGGATGGTGATCGGCGTCAGCAAGACGGTCCAGCTCGTCATCAGCGTCGTCACGTTCTCCGTCTGGGCCTACCTGCTCGTTCACTTCATCCGCAGGGTCCAGCACAACCTGCGGGAGGCCAAGGTTGCGCTCCACCTGAATCCGTTCCTGTGAGAGCAAACCCCGGTGCCACCTCGGCCTTGCGCTGAGGTATGCTGTCGGCGTGGCGGTCCCGTCGAGCCCGGCCTCCGACTTCTGCGCGGCGTGCGGTTTCCCGCTGCGCGGGCCGCGCTGCGAGGCGTGCGGGGTCGACCGCGCGCCGGCGCTCTCGCTCTCGCGCAAGCCGCCGCCCGCGGACGGCGACTGGGACGGCAGCTCGATCGACGCGTGGCGCACGCGGGACCCGGTGCGCTTCGTGGCCCACTGCGCCTCGGCCGAGGCCGGGACGACCGTCCAGTCGACCCCGCTGCAGGACGGCGTGGGGTGGCTCGTTCCGCTCGGGGCGGTGACGCTCTTCGTCGCGCTCGACGCGGCGAACGAGCGGATGTCGATCGACGTGCCGGTCGTGCGCGTCGCCGAGCGGCAGCGGGTGCCGCTCTTGCGGGCGGCGCTGGAGCTCTCGGGCGGCGCCGAGCCGTTCCGTCTCTGCCTGCGGGACGATCTGTTGCTGCTCCGCCGCGTCGGCCGGGTCGCCGCCTTCGCGCCGGAGGCGCTGCGCCGGGCGCTGCGCGACAGCGGCGAGGCGGCGCAGCGGCTCGCGGCGACGCTCGGCGCGTGGTTCGACGCGCGGCCGCCGTTCTCGGAGGAGCAGCGGGCGAGCCTGACCTGGGCGTCGGCCGGCCGCGCCCGGCCGCTCAAGAGCTTCTCCATCCCGCCGGCGCCCGGCCGCGCGCAGGGCGCGCCGTCGGTGCGGGTCGCCGGGCCGCCGACGCCGGTCTCGGCGGTGCGGATGCCGGCCGAGGAGCTCTCGGCGTGGGCGGCGCCCCCGCTGCCGCGCCTGCCCGAGTCGGTCGCGCGCCCGATCCGCGACGCGGACGCGATCCCCGACATCCTGTCCCCCTCGCTCGCGTCCGCGACGCTGCCGGTGTCGATGGGCGCCGCGTCGGGCGTCACGTCGGGCGGCACGTCAGCGAGAAACGGCGGTGCGCCCGCGCCCAAGGCCGGCATCCTGCCGCCGGCCCACGACGGCGGCGCCGCGTCCAAGGCGATCAGCAGCATGGCGATGCCGGGGCCCGAGGCCTCCGCGGCGAAGCCGGCCGCGGCGGGCGCGGCGACCGCGACGCCGCTGTCGGGCGAGCCCGCGCCGGCCGCGGACACGCCGGCGCAGGCCAGCGATCGCCGCAGCGCGCGCACCGTGCCCTTCCGTCGCTCGACCTCCTCCGGCATGGCCGCGGTGGCGGCGACGCCGGTGTCGACGCCGGTGTCGGTGCGCCCGCCCGCGCTGCCGGAGGTCGAGATCGATCCGCCGTCGCGCCAGAACGGCGCGGCGCGCTCCGAGTCGGCGAACACGCCGGCCGATCGGTTCTGCCAGCTGCTCCGGGACGCGCAGGTGCTCGGCGCGGCGCTCAGCTTCCAGGAGCGGCCTGGCGTCATGGTGCTCCTCATCCGGTGCACCGTGTTCCGCGCGATCTACGAGCACGGCGAGGCGATGCCCGACGCGGTGGCGCACCTCTACCGCTGCACGGCGGCGGCGACCCGCGAGCTCGCCCAGGCCGAGGGCGGCGCGCGCCGCGGCAACGCCGCGGGGGTCGCCGAGCCGGCGTTCCTCGCGATGGAGCGCCTCGTGACGCTGCGCGGGCAGGTGCCCGAGGAGAAGCCGCTCCACATCGATCCGCTCACCACGGCGGCGCTCGCGCGCGAGCACCTCGGCCGTTACCTGCGCGAGATCGAGCGCGCGCCGGCCGATCCGGTGCTCCGCCACTTCCTCGCGATCGGCGCGCTGTCGGAGCTGCTCGTGCGCACGAAGCTGCCGGTCAAGACGGAGCAGCGGCTGCGCGACATCGTCGCGTACGCGCAGCGCGACGGCGCCAAGCCGGGCACGATCGATCTGCTGATGACGGCGCTCTCGAGGATCGTCGCCCAATGACGTCGCAGCTCGCGGCGCACGGCGACGGCGATCTGGCCCTGCTCCACGAGCGCGTCGCCCGCGCGCGCCGCTCGGTGGTGGCGATCCGCGCCGGCGCGCTGGTCACGACCGGCTGGGTGGCGCTCGGCAACGGCGTGGTGGTGACGAGCCGGCGCGGGCTCGGCTACCCGACGGAGGTCGCGCTGACGTTCGAGGACGGGCGGAGCATGGCGGGGCGCGTGGTCGCGGCCGACGTGGGCCGGGACGTGGCGCTCGTCGCGCCGGCCGAGCCGCCGGGCGTCGCGGCGCTCGCGGTGCGCGCGCCGGCGGAGCCGCGGCTCGGCGAGCGCGCCGCGGTGCTGAGCTGCCTGCCGGGGCAGAGCCTGCGGCTCGCGGTCGCGCGGGTCAGCCACGTGGCGCGCAAGATCGACGGGCAGCTGCCTGCGTTCGAGCTCGACGTGACGGCGCCGCTCGGCGCGCCGGTGCTCGATCCGGAGGGGCGCGCGATCGGGGTGGTCGCGGCGCTGCCCGGCACCCTGGGGGAGCTGCCGGGCCACAGCGCGGTGCTCCCGGCGGGCGCGTTCCAGCCGCTGCTCGCGCTCGTGGATCGGCCGCTCGGCGAGCTCCGGGATCGGGCGCCGGTGTACCGCTGTCCGGCGTGCGAGGAGCCGTTCGACATCGAGAGCGATCGATGCCTGGGCTGCGGGCGGCTCTTGCCGCACGCGTTCGCGCCGTCGCCGGCGCGCGCGGGCGTCGAGCGGATGATCCGGCAGGGCCTGTCGTCGCTCGGGATCGTCGCGAACCGGGCGCGGGTCGGCCCGCGGGCGTGGCGCATCGCGCAGCGGCCGTTTCCGGCGGCGGAGACGGCGACGCAGGTGGACATCGAGATCGACGAGGCGGGGCGCCTGCTTTCGCTGCGCGCGCCGGTGGTGGGCGTGCCGGCGGCGAACCACGAGCCGTTCTACCGGTTCTTGCTCACGATGAACGACCAGACGACGGGGGAGTTCCGCGTGTCGATCACGGGGGACGAGGTGGCGGTGTCGTGCGTGGCGACGCTGGAGGGGCTCGCGGACCACGAGGCGGCGCTGCTCATCGACGGGCTGGTGCAGATCGCGGACGAGTACCGGCGGACGCTCGCGGAGACGTTCGAGGCGGCGCCAAGGTTCGAGTCGGCGGGGCGCTGACCTGAGGGATTTCGGGAAGCTCGCGAAGGGGCTCGGCGCCGGCATGGAGGCTTCCCGCGCGGGGCGGAGGGTTTCCCGCGCGGTCCGGAAAGCTTCGCGTGCGGTCCGGAAAGCTTCGCGCGCGCTCCGGAAGCTTCCCGCGCGGGGCGGAGGGTCGAATTTCCCGAGAAATTCACCGCCCGGCGAGCGCCGGACGGCACCGGGGACGCGGCGGACGCCGCTAAGTGCGCGAAACTTCGTGCTCCGGAGCGCGCGGGAAGGCTTCCGGAGCGCGCGCGAAGCTTCCGGAGCGCGCGCGAAGGTCTCGGGCGTGCGCGGGAAGCATCCGGCGCGCTCCGAAAGCTCTGATTTGTGAGATGTGTTACTCGATGTCGGCGTCGCCGGTCTCTTCGTCCGACGCTGCCGGCGTGGGTGGGATGGCGGCGGGCTTGGCCGGCGTGGTCGCGGGCTTGCGACGGGGCGCCTTGCGGCTCGCGAGGCCGAGGCGGATGAGATAGCTGCGCTTCTTGATCACGGCGCGGGCCGTGGTCGACCACTCGTCGAACCAGCCGCGCAGCTTGACGAGCGCCTCGCGCCGGCGCGCGGCCTCCGGGAGCTCGGTTTGCTCGGGCAGAGGCGATGTCGGGCCGAGCGCCACGTCGACGAGGCCCTTGAGGCGCTTGCGCTCGGCCTTGTCGAGGCCGCGGGTGGCGAGGAATGCGACGGCCTTCTTGTCGCTCTGCTTCGATCCGGCGCGGCCCGGATCGGTGCCATTCTCGAGGACGTCGAGCCGCGCGAGGAAGGTGGCCACTCCCCGGACGGAGGCGGCGCCGGTGGAGGGCGCGAGATCCTTGAACACGTAATCGTGCACGTCGGGGAAACGCCGGCGGAGCGCGGCGCCATAACGGGCGTAATTGGGCTCGTCCCACTGATCGAGCTCCCCCGTCGCGGCGCGCTGCGCCCTGGCATCGTCGGTATCGGCCGACGCGCCGGCCTTGCGGGGCGCGGCGAGGACATCGAGGAGGAGCGTTCGGCCCTCCAGGATATCGTCATCGGTCATCCCCGCCCCGGCCATCAACGTGCGAATCGCGGCGACGGCGCCTATCCCCATCAGGAGCTTTGTCGCGCGCTCCGGCGTGATCTCGAGGACCGCATCCGAATACTCCATAGAAATTTCCTCCCTGCCGGCCGGGAGATCCGGACGGCGGCAATGAGAACGGAAGCTACAATGGTAGTTTCGGAGATGAGAAGAGGATTCTTGAGCTCCGGCCGCTGGATTCTTGCTCTTCCGGCCGCCGGATTCTTGCTCTCACGGCGGGGCCCTCGAACCCTCCGGGAGCGATGGTTTGTGCGCTGAAGACGGACGGAGCTTGGAGCGCGCCTCGGCGCGCTCCTCGGCGGAGCAATGTCCTAACCGCTCCGGCCACGACGCTTGCCGCCGGAGAATGGGCGGGCGAGCTTGCGCGGGCGAGAAAAATTGCGGGGTGGAGGCAATGAGCATGAGAAGGAACGCGAGGCGAAGGCGATCCTCCTGGCGGCCGTGGCCGCCGTGGCGCTCGGCGCGGCGGGGTCAGGGTGCTTGTGGGGGCGCGAGGAGCACGCGCCCGGCCGGTTCTGCGCGCAATCGAACACCAGCATCGTCGAGCATTGCGTGGACGCGAGCGAGGGCCCGGGCAGCGCGTGGAGCAAGGCCGAGGAGGACGGCGAGCTGCCGATCCAGATGTGGGCGTTCGGGCCGAACGGCGTGATGTCCGACGAGCTCGCCGCGAACGAGGCGGAGCTCCGGGCCTGGTTCGATAACATCGATCGGGCGGTGTCCTACGTGCGCGACGAGGAGAAGAACGCCGAGTCGCTCCGGGCGACCCTGCACGGCAGGCTCCTCGGGCTGCTCTTAAATTCCAGGCTGCGCCAGGAGGCGATCTTGGAGGAGGAGCCGGTCCGCGCGGCCGACAACTTCCGGCAGGCCATGACCGACAAGGCGAGCGCCGAGGAGGAGCCGCTCGTGGCCGCGCTCGCGGCCGACAAGCAGGCGATGGCGGTCGTGCAGGCGATCTTCGAGCAGGCCCGGAGCGACGCCGCGCCGCTGCGATCCCGGTACGCGGGTGTCGCGGCGCGGTTCGCCGTGTACCGCGCGACCGAGGCGGCGGAGACGGCGGCGTACGCGGCGCTCTCGGAGCAGGCGTCGCGGTCGAGCATCGACGGCCTCGACGGCGCGGAGCAGGCAGTGCTCGCGGCGGCGCGCGAGGCGAGCCGGGCGCCGAACGAGCTGGCCGAGGAGATCATGACGCTGTCGGCGGAGCTCCAGGCGCTCGCGGTGTCGTTCGAGGAGGCGATCACGCCGCACAAGGAGGTGCTCGCGACGCACGGCGCGGTCGTGCCGGACATGACCTCGGGGGCGCTGCGCTCGCTGAGCGCCATGCTGGGCTACGCGCAGCGGCGGGTGGCCCGGAGCGACGCGACGGCGACGGCGCTGATCGGCGGCATCGCGCTGCGCCGGCAGGCGCTCGGTGTGCTGGAGAGGGACGAAGGGGCGCGCGAGGGGATCGCGCGGTCGCGGATAGAGAGGGCGTCGGAGGTGTTCGGCGAGGGGGCACGCGGGTGGGTGGAGGCGCTGTCGGCGGCGCCGCCGGTGAGCGAGAAGCTCGGGCTGCCGCTCTTGGCCGAGCGGTGCGGGGAACTCGTGGCGCTCGTGCAGATGCGGCCGCTCTGCGAGGCGGCAGGGGCGTCGTGGCGCGAGACCGGGTGCGCCGCGCTTCGAGGGCGGTTCGACGCCGCGGAGGCGGAGCTCAGGACGGGCCTGCCGCGGAAGATCGCGGCGGGCCTGGCGGCGCTGCGGGAGAAAGGGATGGCCGCGGCCGTGCTCGACGCCGCGCAGGCGAGGCTGGACGCGGGCGACGTGAAGGCCGCCGCGATCGCGTATGACGCCGCCGTGCGCGGCGCGGAGGGGACGGGTCGTGCGGCGGTACATGGATGCGTCGGACTGGTTCGTGGACACGCCCGTGCCGGCGGACCTGCGCGCGCTGGTGGACACGGTGCTCAAGCCGCGGTTCGACGCGCTGGCCGACCAGCTCAAGGACAGCCTGAACCTGTGGACCGGCGACGCGCTCGACCTGGAGCAGACGCAGCTCTACCAGACGATCAGCGCCTTCGCGGGGGCGATGTCGACGGTCAGCGAGGGCGTCGAGGCATACGCGGGGATGATGCAGACGCTCGTCCACGCGACGACGCGCATCGGGGTGGGGTTCGTGCCGGTGGTCGGGCCGACGCTCGACCTGTGCGAGGCCGTGACGGGCAAGGAGTGGTGCCTGCCGGCCGGGCGAGAGTTGAGCGATGAGGAGCGGATCTTCTCGGGGCTGGGGGTGCTGGCGGCCGCCGCCGGACCGTTCTGGCGCGGGGCGAAGGGCACCGCCGTCACGCCGGATGCGATCCGGGTCGCCGGGGAGATCGCGGAGGTCGACGAGGTCATCATCCAGGGGCTCAAGCTCCGCAGCATCGGATGGTACAAGGGACTTCTGAAGGGCGCGGTGACGGAGAAGACGCTCGAACCGTTCGAGAAGACGGCGGCGAAGTTCCTCTCCCGTGAAGGACGGGCGCTCCTCGGGGTGGGCGACGACGGCGTGCGCGTAGTGCTCTGGCGTGAGTTATCAGACAAGATGCGCGCCAACCTCAAGGCGCCCGACTTCCTGACGGTGTCCGCGCAGAACAAGCTCATCCTGAGCGAGGTGAAAATGGGCCGCAACGTCCCAGGGGACAAGGTGATCGAGCAGTTGTCGAGCGGGATGGAGGGGCTACGGACGAAGGGCCTTGTGGGAGATGTCGAAGAAGCCCAGCTCATCATGGAGCGGGGCGGAAAATTCGACGGCAAACAATACATCGCGAAGGACACCTACCTCTTCGACACGCAGAAGGGCAAGAGGGCGACCCTGAACGGCTTCAACATACCCATCCGGGTGATTCGGCTATGACCACTCCGGGCCCCCGCTTCTACGCCTGGTGCAACGAGGCATCGCGGATCGACGCGCTCGAGGCGACGCTATCGGCGCTCGCGCGGCCAGATTGGCCTATGGAGGTGCATATGGCGGAGTGCGACGTGAAACGCAAGACGGACTCCAGGGACGAAGCCCTGGCCACGGTCCGCGCCCACTTCACGTGCGGTGGCGAGGCGTCTGTCGATTTCGGCGCGACGCTCCCGGCCTCCCAACGTTTCGCTTTTCCGAACGAGCGCGGCCCGGATTATTTGGAGTACGTCCCCGGTATCCATGTGGGTCTTCGGTGTTTCACCGAAGCCTACCACCGTCGCCGCCATTACTCTCTGATGGGGTTCCACGAGCCGCGAGGCCCCCTCGAGATGTACCCGCAACGCGGCAAGGACTTTTTCCGCTTGGGCCTCGATCTCGCCTGGGACAGGGGCCCGCGCTCGTTGGAGGCCGAGGTCGCGGTGTTGTGGCGCGTGATGCAGGTCGACCTCGAGGCGTTCCTGCTCTGTCTCTGCGCGCCGGACGCGAGCGGGCGCGTCCGGACCGGCGGGTGCACGAACGCATGGGACTGGAACGCGCCGGTCGCCACGTGCGCGACGTACAACGCGGACGCGCGAGAGATCGCGCGCGATCTCGCCGTGTCGTGGGTGCACCTCCACGACAAGGACAGCGTGACGCGCATCGCGGGCATTCCGCTGCCGCTGCTCCATACGCGCGTCGACGCCGCGCCGCGCGGGGCGCGTGTCAGCATCGCGGAGCGCGGGCCGCGTATCACCATCGCCCAACGCGAGACGCACGTCGCGCTGAAAAGGGGCAAACCGTGGACGCGCTCGCTCTCCCGCGAGACCGTCCTCAAGGCGCTGGCCGCATCGCCCTCCGCGCTGCTCGATGCGCTCGAAGCCTCGGCAGCGCCCGACGAGGCATGGCGCGCAGCCGCGCCGCGCGCGGATGAGATCTTGGACCGGACACGAAAGCTCACCGAAGCCGGTGGTGAGGGTCCGCCGGTCTGGTCGGTCGACCTGTCCACATACCGTCACCGCCTTTTCCTGAAAAGGCACCCCCCGTTTCTCGTGCGCCGCCTGCCGAACGGCGGCGTGATGCTAGCGACCCACCCGTACTGCTCGCTCTGGCCGCTCTGGGCCGACGCGCTCACTGCGCTCGGCCTCATGGACAACTAAGGGACATCCTCGCCATGGAGATCCAGCGATGACAGCAGGACCGTACTTCTTCGCCTGGTGCGACGAGGCAGCGAGGGTCGACGCGCTGGGCGCGGCGCTGCCAACGCTCGTCGAGAACCCACCCCAATACATCCGCTTCGACGGGCGCATGCGCCCTGGCCCGCAGTTCAGCACGACCTCCCTCGACGAGGCGGTCGCGACGATCCGCGCCCATTTCGGGCCTGCCGATGCCGACGTCTTCGTCTTTCCTACGCTGAGCTCCGGACGGTCCGTTCCTTGCAGGCTTCGCTGCTTCACCGACAGGAGCGAGCGCTCCAACGGGTGGGGACCGCTCCACCTGCACCCCGACCGAATCGAGGAGTTCGCCCGCATGTACATGATCCTCGACTTGGGCAGCGGCCCGTCCTCGGTCGGGGCCGAGGCCGTGCTCGCATGGCACAACGTCGTGGGCGACATCGAGGACTTCCTGCTCCGCCTCTGCGCGCCGGACGCGAGTGGGCGCGTCTCAACCGGCGGATGCACGACCGCGTGGACCTGGCTCGCGCCCGTCTCGATGTGCGCGACGTACCACGCGAACGCCCGTGACATCGCGCGTGATCTCGCCCTGTCGTGGGTCAGCCTCCACGACGGCGAAAGCGTCTCGCGGATCGCGGGCCTATCGATGGAGGCGCTCCACGCGCGCGTCGATGCCGCGCCGGTCGGGGCGCGCGTGGTTCCGACGGACAAGAGCGGGCGCACGATCCCGCTCTCCCGCGAGACCGTCCTCAAGTCGCTGGCCCTGCCGGGCTCCGCCCTGATCGAGGCGCTCGTGGCCGCTGCGGATGTGCCCGACGAGGCGTGGCGCGCCGCGGAGCCGCGCGCCGAGGAGATCCACAACCTGACGGTGCAGGCGAAGGCGCGCGGCGAGCAGCTCCCCGAGAGCCTCAAAGGGCCACCTCTGTGGTACGTCGAGATGACGGGCGAGCACGTCTACTTCCTGGTCGACCACGCCCCGTTCACCCTTCGCCGCCTCCCGAGCGGCGGCGTGCTGTTGGCGACCCACCCGTACCGCACGGTCTGGCCGCTCTGGGCCGACGCGCTCTCCTCCCTCGGCCTGATGTCCTGATCGAGAGGCGCAGCGCGCATTTCGTGCCGAAATTTTTCACGGTCAGCCGTTGCTTCGTGCCTGCGGGCTCGGCGGTACACGGGCGGGACCTTCGGCGTGACATGCTCCAGGCGCTGCGCTTGTGCCATTCTTGGCGGCAGGAGACGCGTGGCGTTTTCTCACGGTGCGCACGTCGCGTCGCACTCCCCGCCGCAATCGGCGCCGCGCTCGCCGCCGTTCTTCACGCCGTCGGTGCACGTCGGCGCCGCGCACGCGCCGGCCCAGCACACGCCGCTCGTGCAGTCCGCGCCCGTCTTGCACCCGCCCTCGGGCGCGCAGCGCGGGCACGGCGCGCCGCAGTCGACGCCCGTCTCGGTGCCGTTCTTCACGCCGTCGGTGCACGTCGGCGCCCGGCAAATGCCGGAGTCGCACACCCCTTCGAGGCAGTCGTCTCCCGTCTCGCAGTCGAACCCCATCGGGCACGGCTTGCACGGGCCTCCGCAGTTGTAATCGGTCTCCCCGAGGCCCGGATCGTGTCGATCGTTCATGCAGTGATCACGAACGCACAGCGAGCCATCGCACGCCAGCCCATTCGGGCACGGCATCGTCGGATCGGTCGCAACGCATTCCACGCACCGCGCCTCATGGCATCGCCCCGCCCCCGAGACCGGGCAGAGCACGCCGGCGAGCTGCGCGTTGACCGGCGTGTCGAAATCGCAGAGGTCGTTCGTGCACTCGTTCCCGTCGTTGTACACGTCGTACGCCGCCACGCTGACCACGCGGCCGTCCTTCGTGCACTCGTCCTGCTTGCAGTCGCCGCGCACCTGCGAGGCCAGCGGGCCCACCTCGATCTCGACCACGCACGCGCCGTCCACGCAACGCCCCGCGCCGCACCGCGCGTCCGGCGGTCCCGGGCACTCGGCGTCGCTCTCGCAACCCCCGGGCGGCTCGGGCACCCCCTCGCACTCGGCCGGCTTGTCCTCACCGCACTCGTCGCACGAACGACACTCGAGGATGCACGCGGGCTCCCGCTCGCCGCGCGCGCAGCAGACCACCTTGCCAGGCTCCCAGCACTCGCATTGCCCATCGACGCAGATCGTGCCCGGCACGTTCTGATGCTCCGAGTGGCAGTCGTCGGTGACCTCGCAGGTGGCACCCTGGTAAGGCCCACCGCAGGCGAAGAACAGGCTCGAACCGCTGAGAAAAAATGATGCAATAAGGTAATGGGTAGCGCGCGTCATGCGTCCAGTCCTCCGGCACGAGGCTGAGTCGCGGACACCCCGGCGGCCCCAATCCGCCGAGGTGTCGTTGGCCAGGTCGTTCGACCCCCGGACTATGCCGCGCTGGGTGCGCGTTCGTCACGCAAGTTTTCGCCAGCACCGCCGCTCCGCCGCGGGAGCCGTCGCGGCGGCGCCCGGAGCGCAGCGGCGCCGACGGCAGGCCGCGATCAGAAGACGCCCGTCACCGCGAGGCCCCCGGTCGACACCTCGAGCTCGGCTTGCCCGCGCGGAACCAGGGCATAGGTGAGCGTGGCCCCAAGGACCGCGCTTCCCGCGGCGAACGCGGCGATGCCGACGGTCCGGAAGGCGCGCATGTCGCTGTAGGCCGAGGCGGCGTCGCGGCACATCGGCCAGCTCAGCCGGAAACAGCCGCTCGGGCCCGCGGTGCGGGCCGCCGCGCGACCTGCGGCTTCCTTCTTCTCCATCGCCATCATCATCACGCCCCCGAGCGCCGCGAGCGTCGCGGACAGCCCGACGCCGCCGACGATCACGTCCGGCCGCGGACCGGGTTGGGGAGGCGAGGGGAGCGGCCGCAGGCCACCCACCTCGCGCGACGCGCCGGGGCCGCCCGCGGCGCCAGTCCCACCCGCGGCGCCAGCTCCGCCCGCGGCGCCTGCCCCACCCGCAGCGCTCGCCTCCCCGGACGGCGCCGCGAACGCGAGCGTCACCTCCCGCGTCCTGCCGCGCGCGACCTCGACCTCCGCCACCGCCGTCCTGCCGTTCGACGACGCCCGCACCACGTGGCGCCCAGGCAGGACCGGGACGGGCGCGCCGCCCTCCAGCTCGACAGGCTCACCGTCGATCGTGACCGCCGCCCCTGCAGGCGCGACGACGCGGAGCTCGCCGACGAGCTGGCGCGCGCGCGCGAGATCGGCGAGCCGCGATTCGTAGAGCTCGCGCTCGCGGGCGGTCCTGGGCGCGCGCATGAGCTCCTTGCACAGCGACAGCCAGCGCACCGCGGCCGGCGCCTCGCCGAGCCGGTACGACAGCGCCCCGAGGTTGCAGGCGGCCACCTGGGAGCGCTCGACCTTCCACACCGCCATCCACAGGTCGCGCGCGTCGGCGAGCCGACCCTCGTCGACCGCGGCATTCGCCTGCGCCATGAGACGCGCGCTCGTCTCGGAAGGGCGCTCGGCCGCCGCCCCCGACGCAAGCGTGAAGAGCGCGAGCCCCAGCGGGATGCCAAGACGAACGTTCCTGCGCAAGGTATCAACCTCCTCGTCCAAAGCTCGCGCTCAGGCGCGCCGAGAGGACGGATCGAGCGGCGCCGAGAGGCGCGATGACCAGACCCAGCGCCTCCGCAGAAAGCAACGGACCCACGGCTGCGCCCCGCCCGGGCCTGGTGCGCACAACGCTGGAAGGAAGTCAAGCCACACGCGCCCACACGGCGGTGCCGTCGGTCGTCGACGCGCTGTCCGTCCCCTCACCGTGGCGCCGCCGCGCGCCCGCGCAGCCGGTCGGAGCCGCCGCGAGCGACGCGTGATGGCTCGACCGCGGCCCGCACGTGCCGTTCAGCCTCCGCGCCGTCGAGGAGATCGTGAAGCGCGCGTCATGACCCCTTGTCCGGCGGAACATCGTCGGCCAGCGCCTTGCGTCGCGCGGCGTGGACGGCCGCGAGCCAGTGCGTCTTCGCCGGGTCGCTGTCCCACGGCGGGGCCTCCCGGTAGAGCGAGTCCCAGAATTCGCGCGCTGCCGCCTCGGCCGTCGCAAGCTCGCTCTCGCCTTCGGGCGCGTCCTCGACGGCATCCACGAGAGCACGCCATGGGTCCGAGGCGAGGCCGGTGAGGCTCGACCACGGTCGAGCGGGCTCTCCGTTGAAGAGCCCGTCGCTGCTCTGGAGATAGCCTTCATAGGCGCTCTGAGCCAGGGCGCTTCGCCGGCGACCGTTGACCTCGTTCATGCACGCGTGGCGATAGGACTCGGCCCATTCGCGGTCCTCCTCCGGCACGTCGTCTCGCCAGGCGCTCGCATAGAGATCGCGCAGCTCCTGCTGGAGCGCCCGATACTCCTTGGTATCCGTGCAGTGACTCGACGCGTCCCAGAGGGCTCGGTTGCGCGCCGCGCTCGGCCCGGGGAGATGGAGCAGCGTATTCACCGGCCAGAACCGCGCAGGCTCCAGCCTCGGGCCGATGGGCCTCGTCATGGAGCTCGGGAGCCCGCGGCGCCCGCGTCGAAACCCCCTCTGAAAGGCGCGGAGCGCCGAGGGCCGGTCCACCTCGGGGGCATCGTCGGCCGTCAGCGCCCGCCAGAGCGACGTCCGGTGGAGGCGCGCTGCCGGATCGCCCGTCGCGCCCTCGCCCTCGCCCGCGACCGTCTGCGCGAAATCCACGACGAAGGTAAAGAATGCGCTCTTGACGGCTTCGAGCAGCATCGGCCACGGCGGAGCGGGCTCCTTGTCGAACCGGCCCGGGAGACTCTGGAGAGAGCCCGCGTCCAGCCTCGGGCGGATGGCCTCGGGCCGCGAATCGTTGACCCACCTCCCGAATCTCTCGCGATGCGCCTCGGCCCATGCGCGGTCCGCCTCGGGCAGGTCGTCGTGCCATACTTCGGCGTACAGCCTGCCCAGCGTTTCGAGGTCCATGTTCCGACCCAAGGTGTCCTGGGGCGAAAATAGGTGACTCGCCGTGCCCGCCTCGACGTCGATGCGCCGCATGCGGTACCACACGCGCGACGTTCGGAGCGTCATGAATGATCCCCTGGTTCACCGCCCGTCGGGTCGGTGGGTTGCTCGCCCGGAAGGTCCGTCGGCCGAGGTGGGCACCCCCAGTCTGGCCCCGCGCCGAGCGGGCAGAGGAGCGGGACGAGCTCAGGGAAAGCAAATCCCGGAGGCGGCGCCGGGAGCGAGATCAGCCAATCGATCAGGTCGTCGAGTGTGATCGATCTGGGGTTCGTCAGGTTGGACGGCACCTTCTCCGGCTCATAGCGGAAGTCCCACACGAACCTGCACTCGACGTTCGTCACGCCCGGAACCTGCTGCTCGTTCAAGATCTTGCTTTCCATGGCCTTGCCGCCCACGGCTTGGAATTTGTCGGCACACATCGTGTAGGTCACGGGGATATCTCCTGAGTCGAGGAGACAGTCGAGCAGCTCAGCGACGGTGTACGTCGGCTCCTGGTCGTTCCAGCCGCTCCAGGTGCCGCCGGCCTTCAACCGGCACTGGAGCTTGCCCACCTGATCGTTGGGATCCTTGTATAGTTTAAGCCACCTCACCGCGTTGACGTTCATGTTCCACTTCTCCCAGGACGATAGCGTCTCTGGCGGCAGCATCGCGATCCGCCGTCTCAGCTCCTCGCGATCGCCGGGGTCCACGATCGAGCAGGCGAGGGCGATCACGGTGACTGCAGCGATCGCCAGAGCCTTCAGGAGCCGATTCATGCGCGAACGATCTCACGGCAGGCGGTGAGCATCAACGCACGGCAGGCGGTGAGCATCACGCAGCCCCAGGCAGAGCCGCGGGCGCCCCGACCCGACGCACACGCCGGCGTGTGCGACCGACGCGGATGTACTCGACGTGCTCGCGTCGGTGGCGTCCACGCCCAGCGTTCCGCGCATGTCGCCGCATGCACAACATCTAACGGCTGTCAAGTTGCACTGCGCCAGCGCGGACCGCGCCGCCCGCAGTGGACGCCGCGCCGGCCCGTCCGGCACCGCCGCACCTCCGCCCTCCGCGCGAGCCCGCCGGGCCCCTCGCCCAGCGGCGCGTGTTAGCTTGCTCCGCGCCGGCACGATGCCGTGCGGCCACCCCCGTCATCGAGGAGATCATGAAGCGAGAGAAGCGACTGACCAAGCGCGAGCGGAAGGCGCTCGCGCCGCCGCGCCCGGCCCAGCAGCAGCAGCACGAGCACCAGCACATCCACTGCGTCGCCTGCGGCAAACACCTCGATGCGGTGGAGTTCGGGGCGCAAGGGACGGCGACATGGCTCCAGTGCCTGCACCGGTCGCGCTTCGCTTCCTGCACCGAGTGCGTCGACATATCGAAGCGCCTCCTCGCCGAGCACGACCGCACCGGACGGCCAGTGCAGTCCGCCCAGGCCTGGCACTGAGACGCCGAGAACGGAACGCGGCGCGCCCGCCTGAAGCGCCCGCCGCGCGCCCGCCTGACGCGCCCGCCAGCTCGCCCGCCACCGCCTGAGCACGCTCGCACGCACGCAGCAGACGCCCCGGACCGGTGTCAGCCACACCAGGGACGGTCAATCGATGGAAGCCATGGCGTCTCGGTAGTCCAAAGTACGCTGTCGTGTCCGCTCCTGTGCGCCGCCCCGCATTTCTGCCGTCGTCCGGTGTCGCACACCCGCGCTGAAGCGTGCGGCCTCCCACCTGACCGGCCGTTCTTCACCGAACGCCGCGCCGACGACGCGCGTCCTCGCTCGCTCACCCCCGCGGCCGTCCACCCCGGATACGCTTGCGCCCGGCGCCCTTTGCGCCAATGGTTTGCGCCCCATATTCATCATCTCGGAGGATCTGCATGACGAAACCAATCCGCCGCGCGGGCGTCATCGGCGCGGGCGTCATGGGCAGCGGCATCGCCGCCCACTTCGCGAACGCCGGCATCGAGGTCCTGCTCCTCGATATCGTGCCCCCGAACCTCACCGACGCCGAGCGGAAGGACCCGGCCGCGAGGAGCCGGTTCGCCGCAGGCGGGCTCGAGAAGGCCCTCAAGGCCAGGCCCGCCGCGTTCTTCCACCCCTCCCACGCCCGCCTCGTGCGCACCGGCAACACCGAAGATCACTTCGCCGAGCTCGCCCAATGCGACCTCGTTATCGAGGCGATCATCGAGAAGATGGAGCCGAAGCGCGCCCTCTTCGCCCGCCTCGAGCAGGTCATGCGGAAGGACGCGATCGCGGCGTCGAACACCTCCGGCCTGCGCATCGAGGAGATGATGCAGGGGCGCTCCGAGGACTTCCGCAAGCGATTCCTCGTCATGCACTTCTTCAACCCGGTCCGGTACATGAAGCTCCTCGAGCTCGTCGCCGGCCCCGACACCGACCCGGCCGTCGTCGCCCGCGTGCGGAAGTTCGGCGAGGACGTGCTCGGCAAGGGCATCGTCTTCGGCAAGGACACCCCGAACTTCGTCGGCAACCGCATCGGCACCCACGCGATGCTCACCGCCATCCACCTCATGCTCGAGGAGGGCCTCGCGCCCGAGGACGTCGACGCCATCACCGGCGTCGCCATGGCGCACCCGAAGAGCGCGAGCTTCAGGACCGGCGATATCGTCGGCCTCGACACCTTCGCCCACGTCGCCGACAACTGCTACGCGGCGCTCGAGCGCGACGAGGACCGCGAGGTCTTCAAGGTGCCCGCCTACATCCGCAGCATGATCGAGGCGAAGCTCCTCGGCGACAAGACGAAGGGCGGCTTCTACCGCAAGGCCAAGGAGGGGCTCGAGACGCTCGACCCCGCCAAGCTCCAGTACCGCCCGCACGGCGGCGACGAGGCGATCAAGAAGGCCACGAAGTCGTGCGAGAAGGTCGAGGACCCCGCCGCGCGCGTGAAGAAGCTCGCGAACGACCCCGGCAAGGCAGGGCAGTTCGCCTGGAAGGTGCTCTCCCGCTCGCTCGCGTACACGGCGCGCCGCGTGGGCGAGATCGCCGACAGCATCGTGGCGATCGATGACGCCATGCGCTGGGGGTACAACTGGGAGCTCGGGCCGTTCCAGACCTGGGACGCGCTCGGCTTCGCCGAGACCGTCGAGCGCATGCAGAAGGACGGCATCAAGCTGCCCGAGTCGATCCTCCGCATGAAGCAGCGCGGCGCGACCTCGTTCTACCGGCAGGACGGCGCGGTGTTCGACCTGCTCAAGGGAGAGTACGTCGCACGCGAGGTCGATCCGCGGAACGTCACGCTCGCCGGCGCGCGCCGCGGCGTGAAGCCCGTGCTCGCCAACGACGGCGCCGAGGCGTGGGACCTCGGCGACGGCGTGCTCGGCGTCACCTTCAAGACCAAGGCGAACAGCCTCGATCCGGACTCGATCGGGATGCTCTCGCTCGCCGCCGAGAAGGCCGAGCAGGACTTCCGCGCGCTCGTGGTCTTCAACCAGGGCGAGCACTTCTGCGTCGGCGCCAACCTGTTCCTCGTGGTGATGGCCGCGGGCAACAAGGACTGGGAGGCGATCCGCAAGATGGTGAAGGGCTACCAGGACGCGACGCAGCGGCTGAAGTACGCGAGCGTCCCGGTCGTGGCCGCGCCCTACGGGATGACCCTGGGCGGCGGGCTCGAGCTCTGCTTCGCGTGCGACGCGGTGCAGGCCGCGGCCGAGACCTACGCGGGGCTCGTCGAGGTCGGCGTCGGCCTGATCCCGGGCGGCGCGGGGACGCTCAACATGCTCTGGCGCGCGTTCGAGGGCATCCCGGAGGGCGTGCCGGTGAACTCGTACGACCTCGTGACGCAGGTCTTCAAGAACATCGCCCTCGCCAAGGTCGCGACCAGCGCGGACGAGGCGAAGGCGCTCGGCTTCTTCCGCAAGACCGACGGCGTCTCGTTCGACCGGGCGCGCCAGCTCCACGAGGCGAAGGCGCGCGCCGTCGGCCTGGCCGAGGCCGGGTACCACGCGCCCGTGCCGCGCGCCTACAAGCTCCCGGGCGAGAGCGGGATCGCGACGCTGCAGATGATGATCGACACGCTCGTCGCCGGCGGCCACGCCAGCGAGCACGACGCGAAGATCGCGCGCAAGCTCGCCGAGGTGCTCTGCGGCGGCGCCGGCGGCGCGGCGCGCGAGGTGACCGAGGAGGAGATCCTCGAGCTCGAGCGCGAGGCGTTCGTCAGCCTGTGCGGCGAGCCCAAGAGCGCTGAGCGGATGCAGTACATGCTGATGAACAACAAGCCCCTCCGGAACTAGGTGAAAGCCATGGTCGACGTCGTAATTGCAGAGGCCGTCCGCTCGGCCGTTGGCCGGGCCCACAAAGGGTCGCTCGCGCAGAAGCGCCCCGACGAGCTCGCCGGCGAGGTCGTCGCCGCGCTGCTCAAGCGCGTCCCCCAGGTGAAGCCGGCGGACGTCGAGGACCTCGTCCTCGGCTGCGCCATGCCGGAGGGCGAGCAGGGGCTCAACGTCGCGCGCCCCGTCTCGCTCCTCGGCGGGCTGCCGCAGGAGGCGTCCGCGATCACCATCAACCGCTTCTGCTCGAGCGGTCTCCAGGCGATCGCGATCGCGGCGGGCAGCATCGCGATGGGGTCGCTCGACATCGCCGTCGCCGGCGGCGTCGAGTCGATGACCATGGTGCCGATGACCGGCAACAAGCTGAGCGCGTCGCCGGAGGTGATGGAGCGCTGTCCGACGGTGTACACGCCGATGGGCATCACCGCGGAGAACGTGGCGAACCGGTTCCAGGTGAGCCGCGCCGACCAGGACGCGTTCGCGCTGAGGAGCCACCAGAAGGCGGCGGCGGCGCGCGAGGCCGGGCGCTTCGAGGACGAGATCGTGACCGTGAAGGGCGTGCGCTACGAGAACGGCAAGCGCGTGACCTTCGACTTCCGCGCCGACGAGCTGATCCGCAAGGAGACCACGGCCGAGGCGCTCGCGGGGCTGAAGCCGTCGTTCGCGGTGAAGGGGAGCGTCACCGCGGGCAACAGCTCGCCGCTGTCGGACGGCGCCGCCGCCGCGCTCGTGATGAGCAAGGCGAAGGCGGACGCGCTCGGCGTGAAGCCGCTCGGGTACTTCCGGTCGTTCGTGACCGTCGGCGTCGACCCCGCCATCATGGGGATCGGCCCGGTGCCCGCGGTGCGGAAGCTGCTCGCGAGGACCGGGCTGAAGGTGGCCGACATCGACCTCTTCGAGGTCAACGAGGCGTTCGCGTCGCAGGCCGTCTACGTGCAGCGGACGCTCGAGATCCCCGAGGAGAAGCTCAACGTGAACGGCGGCGCGATCGCGCTCGGCCACCCGCTCGGGTGCACCGGCGCGAAGCTCACCGCGACCGCCCTCCACGAGCTCCGCCGGCGCGGCGGCCGGTACGCCATCGTCACGATGTGCATCGGCGGCGGCATGGGCGCGGCCGGCCTTGTCGAGCTGGCCCGCGCGACCGCGAGCGCCTGATCCTGGCCGGGGCGCGGCCCGCCGCGGCGCCGCGCTCCGGCTTCCCCGCGGCGGGTCGATGGCCTATAGAGGGGCCCATGCCCACCCACCTGACGACGTTTCAGGGGTCGATCCCCGACGCCTTGAAGCGGGCCATCGAAGAGAAGATCGAGGGCTCCACCGCCGAGGTGACCGGCGGCGGAGGGCACTTCAACCTCGTCGTGACCTCACCGGTGTTCGCCGGCAAGAGCATGCTGGAGAGCCAGCGGCTGGTCTACAGCGCGATCGCCCACCTCATGGCCGGCGACCTGGCGCCCGTCCACGCCATCGACAGCCTGAAGACTCGGACGCCCTGAGCGAGGCTCACCCGCACAGGAGACGGGCCCACCTCGACGTTTTCGGTGCTCGGCGTACGTGAGTACGCCTGCGCGCCGAAAACGCCGATCTGGGCCCGTCTCCTGTGCGGGTGAGCCCCGCTCGGCAGGCGGAGATCAGCGCAGGCGCAAAGACGCCGCCGTCCACCAGGGCTCGACCTCGCAGGTGCTGCTGCAGCCGTCGCCGTCGACGGTGTTGCCGTCGTCGCACGCCTCCCGCGCGGTATGGATGCCGTCACCGCACACGGAGACGCACTTGCTGGGCTCGCCGCTGCACGTGTAGCCGAGCGTGACCTCGCAATCCGGGCTGCAGCCGTCCGCCCCGACCGTGTTGCCGTCGTCGCACGCCTCGGTGCCGATGAGCAGGCCGTCGCCGCAGAGCGGGCCGCAGACGCTCGGCTCCCCGACGCACCTGTAGCCCGCCTCGATCACGCAGACCCCGTTGCAGCCGTCCTCGCCCGCGAGGTCGCCGTCGTCGCAGGTCTCGGCGCCGCGCAGCAGGCCGTCGCCGCACATCGTCGAACAGATGCTCGGCGCGCCGGCGCAGGTGTACCCGGCCTCGATGGCGCAGCCCTCGCCGCAGCCGTCCCCCGCCGCGGTGTTGCCGTCGTCGCACCCCTCGGCGCCGGCCACCGCCCCGTCGCCGCACACGGCGTCGCCATCGCCGCCGCCGCCGCCCGCGCCCCCGCCGCCCGCGTCGCCGGCGCCGCCGCCGCCGCCCGCGCCCGCGTCGCCGCCGCCTGCGCTCGCGGTGCCGCCGGTGCCCGCCGTCGTCGCGCTCGACACGGCGCCCGACCCGCCCCCGCCCGATCCAGCCCCGCCGCCGCTGCCGTCGTTCGGGCCTCCCTGCCCGCACGCAACGAGCGCCACGGCCGCGAGCGCCGCGGCCGACCCAGTCCACCTCGTGAGCAGCATCTATCCCTCCAGGAGCGAGATCTGCGAGCGACGGTGGCCCCCATCGACTCCGTACCGAGCACCTGCCGCCGCAATCTCCCTCGGAATACCCGTCTCCGATAACCAGGGACAATTCTAGCGCTGCTGGCGCGCTCGTCGCCCGGCGCGCACCTCGGCGCGCCGGGATCGCGCGGGGGAGGGCGGTTTTCCCCGTCAAATCGCGGGCGATCCGGCGATGAGGCGACCCGCGCGCGGGGCCCCTCCCGCGCCGGGCCGCGCCCGCGCCCGAGGGGCCCGCCCCGGCGGCGGCCGAGGCCCGCGGCGCCGTCTGTTTGACACCGGAATTCGCGCGGTGGTACGTGGCGCCGAGCGCCAGCTCCAGGTGCGCTTGCCCCACCGCGACCTCACGAACCCGAGGACCCTGCCATGACGCCTCGCTCTCCGTTGCTCCCCGCCGAACCGCGCCCGGGCGCGCCCGACGCGCCCGACGACCGGCGCGCGCCGCCCCCCCGCAGCCAGCAAGGCCGGCCCCGTCGCCCGGGCGCCGCGCTGCTCTCCCTCGCCCTCGGCGCCGCCATGACCGCCGCAGCCGCGGGCGAGGCCGCGGCCCAGACGCGCACGGGCGACGGCAGGAACGGCGACGGCATGGACCTGCACCTGTTCCGGCCGGCGGTCGACTCCAAAGGCCTCTTCTCGGTCAACGGGGCGGACGTCCTCGGCGCCAACGACATCAGCCTGGGGCTCGTGCTCGATTACGGGCACAACATCTTGCCGCTCTCCGAGAACGACCAGGGAACGAAGGTGATGCTGAATCACGCGTTTCAGGGCACGTTCCAGTTCGATTACGGCATCGCCAACTTCCTGGTCGTCGGCCTCTCCGCCCCGGTGGTGCTCAACGGGGCCAACGCGATCAACGACATCGGCCCGGGACCCGGCAGCAATTACGACGACGACTCGCTCGACGCCCAGGCGCTCGGCAACCTGGCGATCCACGCCAAGGTGCGCCTGCTCCGCCCCGATCAGGACGTGATCGGGCTCGCGGTGATCGCCCAGGCCGGCGTCGGCGTCGCCGGGGCAGAGGACTTCGCCGCGGACCCGGGGTTCTTCTTCTGGCCGCAGCTCGTGCTGGAGAAGCGGTTCGGCATCACCAACCCGTTCCGGATCGCGCTGAACGTCGGCTACCGCGGCCACACCGGGAAGAACCCGGCGTTCGGCCTGCGCTCGGACAACGCCACCTACCAGCTGAAGCACGGGGACTTCGAGTACTCGGACCTGCTCACCGGCGGGTTCGGCATGAGCTACCGCGTGCTCACGCCGCTCGACCTCGTGGCCGAGACCTACATGACGCAGCAGCTCGGCGGCGGCGAGAGCAGCAAGCAGAAGCTGTCGGCCGAGGCGGTCGGCGGCATCAAGCTCTTCATCGAGCGCAACAGCTTCCTCATGCTCGGCGCCGGCGTGGGGTACACGCCCGGCTTCCAGGCGGCGGAGCAGCGCGCGACCATCGGGTTCGTCTTCGAGCCGTCGATCGGCGATCGCGACGGCGACGGCATCAAGGACGATCAGGACGACTGCCCCGACGAGCCGGAGGACTACGACGGCTTCCAGGACACCAAGGCGGACTCGCCCCCCGGCAAGTACGGCTGCCCGGATCCGGACAACGACGAGGACGGCATCCTCGACGTCGACGACCGCTGCCCGAACAACCCGGAGGACCGCGACGGCGACGAGGACGACGACGGCTGCCCGGAGGGGAGCGACGGCGACCGCGACGGCGACGGCATCCTCGACTCGCGCGACAAGTGCCCGGACGAGCCGGAGGACCGCGACGGCTTCCAGGACAAAGACGGCTGCCCCGATCCCGACAACGACAAGGACGGCATCCCCGACAAGTCCGATCAGTGCCCGAACGATCCGGAGGACCGGGACGACTTCGAGGACGAGGACGGCTGCCCCGATCCCGACAACGATCGGGACGGCATCCCCGACGTGGTCGACAAGTGCCCGAACGATCCCGAGACGTTCAACGGCCTCGAGGACGAGGACGGCTGCCCGGACAAGGGCAGCGTCGTGATCGAGGAGAACAACATCGTCATCCTCGAGAAGATCCAGTTCGCGACCGGAAGCGCGGAGATCCTCCCGGAGTCGTTCGGCATCGTGCAGGCCGTCGCCGAGACGCTCAAGCACCACCCCGAGTTCACCATGATCGAGGTGCAGGGGCACGCCGACGAGCGCTCGGCCGACGCGTACAACCTCAAGCTGACGCAGGCCCGCGCGGACGCGGTCGCGGCGGCGCTCGCGGAGCGCGGCGTCAACAAGAACACGGTGCGCTCGATGGGCTACGGCGAGTACTGCCCGATCGATCCGGCCCACAACGCGGCGGCCTGGGAGAAGAACCGGCGCGTCGAGTTCAAGGTCGTGCGCACCGACAAGGGGCCGACCAACGTGGAGCTCGGCTGCGCGCTGGCCCGGTCCAAGGGCGTCGTCCCGCCGCCGCCCTGAGCGGCGCGCGGCGGGCCGACCGCGCGCGGCCGATCTGGACAGGACAGGTCGGCCCGGGGGAGAGTGGCCCCATGAACGCCCGCGCCCCGCTCCCCGCCGCCGCGACCCTCGCGGCGGCGGCGCTCGCCGCCCTGGCGGGCGGCTGCATCGACACCGACGCCGCCGTGTTCGTCGAGCCCTCCATCGCCGCGCCCGAGGCGACCGTCTCGTCGAGCGCGCTCGGGACCGGCCTTCAGGCGAGCTTCGCGCTGAAGCTCCACCTGGGCCCGCGGGCGAGCGGGCCGAGCCGCGTCGCCGTGCGCGGGTTCGAGATCTCGAGCGCCGATCGGAAGACCGCGATCGTGGCGCCGCTCCCCGCCGAGACCACGACGCCGCTGCCGGTCGAGGTCGCTCCGGACAGCGACGTCACCGTGGAGTTCGCCTTCGATACGGGCGCCGCGGGCACGACGCTGCCGGCCGACGCCGCGGCGGCGCTCTGCGCCGCGGAGGGGATCCGCGTCACGGGGACGATCGAGGACTCGCTGGAGG
Source organism: Sorangium sp. So ce834 (assembly GCF_051521425.1). Taxonomy (NCBI): domain Bacteria; kingdom Pseudomonadati; phylum Myxococcota; order Polyangiales; family Polyangiaceae; genus Sorangium; species Sorangium sp. So ce834. The sequence goes on along the minus strand of NZ_CP150351.1, from coordinate 11,529,055 downwards.
ACGGGGCGACGCCGGTCGCCTCCGCGGTGTTCCACGCGCGCTGCCCGTGACGCGCCGCGCGGCGGCGCAGGAGAGCGCGGCGGCGATCTCCGCGCTCTCCCGCGCCGCCGCGCGCGCGCCGCGCTAAAATGCGGACCATGGCGCAACGACAGCCCACCCCCCCGCCGCAGACCGACGCGGATCGCGCGCTCCGGCCTCCGGCCCACGAAGGTGAGAGCGACGCAGGCGCGCCCCGCACCACGAACGGCGGCGGCGGCGACGGGCTCGGGCTCGACCAGGACGGGCTCGCGGCGCTCCGGCGCGCGGTGGCGGCGTGGCGCGAGGGCCCGGTCGCCGAGGCGTCGGCGCGCTTCCCGCCGCGCAGCGAGCGCTTCACCACCTGGAGCGGCGTCGACGTGCCCGACCTCGCGACGCCGGCCGACGCGCCGGTCGACTACGCGGCGGAGCTCGGGCTGCCCGGGGAGTACCCGTTCACCCGCGGCGTCCAGCCCACGATGTACCGCGGCAAGCTCTGGACGATGCGGATGTTCGCGGGCTTCGGGACGCCGGAGCAGACGAACGCGCGGTTCAAATACCTGCTCGCCGAGGGGCAGACGGGCCTGTCGACCGCCTTCGATTTCCCGACGCTCATGGGCTACGACTCCGACTCTCCGCGGTCGCTCGGCGAGGTCGGGATGTGCGGTGTCGCGGTCGACACGCTCCGCGACATGGAGGTGCTCTTCGACGGCATCCCGCTCGATCAGGTGACCACGTCGATGACCATCAACGGCCCCGCCGTGGTGCTGCTCGCGTTCTACATCGCGCTCGCCGACAAGCGCGGGATCCCGCGCAAGCGGATCGGCGGCACCGTGCAGAACGACTGCCTGAAGGAGTTCATCGCCCAGCACGCCTGGCTCGTCCCGCCGCGCCCGGCGATGCGCGTCGTGACCGACATGATCGAGTTCTGCGCGCGCGAGGTGCCGCGGTGGAACTCGGTGTCGATCAGCGGATACCACATCCGGGAGGCGGGCTCGACCGCCGCGCAGGAGCTCGCGTTCACGCTCGCGGACGGGCTCGCCTACGTCGAGAGCTGCATCGAGCGCGGCCTCGACGTCGACGCGTTCGCGCCGCGCCTGTCGTTCTTCTTCGACGTCCACAACGACTTCTTCGAGGAGATCGCGAAGCTGCGCGCCGCGCGCCGCATGTGGGCGCGGTTCCTCAAGGAGCGCTACGGGGCGAAGAAGGCCGAGAGCATGAAGCTGCGCACGCACGCGCAGACGGCCGGCGTCTCGCTGACGGCCCAGCAGCCCTACAACAACGTGGTCCGCGTCTCGCTCCAGGCGCTCGCCGCCGTGCTCGGCGGCACCCAGTCGCTCCACACGAACTCGCTCGACGAGACATACGCGCTCCCGACCGAGGAGAGCGTGACCATCGCCCTCAGGACGCAGCAGATCATCGCCCACGAGAGCGGCGTCGCGAACACCATCGATCCGCTCGGGGGGAGCTACTACGTCGAGTGGCTCACCGATCGCCTGGAGCAGGAGGCGCTCGAGTACATCCGGCGGATCGACGAGATGGGCGGGATGGTGACCGCCATCGAGAAGGGGTATCCGCAGCGCGAGATCGCCGCCTCGGCCTACCGGTTCCAGCGAGAGCTGGAGTCGGACGAGCGGATCATGGTGGGCGTCAACCGCTATGCCGCCGCCGGCGAGAAGACGATCCCCCTGCTCCGGATCGACGAGGAGGTGCAGCGGGTGCAGTGCCAGAACCTGGCCCGGGTCAAGGCCCAGCGCGACCAGGACCGGGTGCGAAGCGCGCTCGCCGAGGTGCGAAACAGCGCTCGCGGTCGCGACAACCTGATGCCCCCCATCATCGCGGCGGCCAGCGCGTACGCGACCGAGCAGGAGATCTGCGACGTGCTGCGCGAGGTCATGGGCACGTACAGCGACCCGGCCGAATTCTGATCTCCCTAGATCTCCGGCGCGCGCTCCGGCGAAGGGGCGCGCGCCGGAGTGAGCATCCGATCAGGTCACGGGTCTCACGGCGGCCCTGGGAACCCCCTCAATTCGTCAGGTTGACACTTCTCTACGTCGGCCGGTAGAGTGCGCCGGCGTCAGGGTGCCGCAGTCGCGGCCCATCCGTGGCGCCGCCGTACGGTCTGCTGTTGTCGCTGCGCTGCGGCGCTGCGTGCTGTCGGTCGAGTGAGAGGATCGTCGCGGGCGACCGAGGTCGCCGCGAGGGAGCAAGCTTATGAAGAGTCGATCCATGTCGCGCCGCATTTTTGCCCTTTCGGCGCTCTTCCTGTCCGTCGGCGCCACGGCGGCTTGTGACAACAAGGGGGCCGAGTCCGGCAAGGACCCGGCGGGGGCGAACTCCGCCGCCTCGGGCCCCGGGGCCAAGGACCAGGGCGGGGCGAAGGGCGGCGCGAAGTTCGTCACCATCTCCAGGGAGCAGCAGGCGTCCTGGGTGCGCAACTTCAACCCCCTGCTCGGCGAGGGGAGCGTGCGCTTCCCCACCGTCGCCGGCATCTACGAGCCCATGATCGTGTACAACACGATGAAGGGCGAGTTCGTGCCGTGGCTCGCCACGAAGTACGAGTGGAGCGACCAGAACAAGAAGCTCACCTTCTCGACCCGCCCCGAGGTCAAGTGGTCTGACGGACAACCCTTCTCGGCGAAGGACGTCGCGTTCACGTTCGGCCTCCTCAAGAAGTTCCCGGCGCTCGATCTCTCGGGCGTGTGGAAGTTCGTCGACTCGGTCGAGGCCAAGGACGACACGACCGTCGAGTTCAAGCTCAAGGAGGCGTTCGTCCCCGGGCTCCACTACATCGGCCACCAGCCGATCGTGCCGGAGCACAAGTGGAAGGACGTCGCCGACCCGGTCACGTTCACGAACGAGAACCCGGTCGCGACGGGCCCCTTCACCGAGGTGAAGACGTTCCAGAACCAGATCTACGAGCTCGGCAAGAACCCGAACTACTGGCAGAAGGGCAAGCCGTACGTCGAGGGTCTGCGCTTCCCGGCGTACCCGGGCAACGACCAGGCGAACCTGGCGCTCATCAACGGCGAGGTCGACTGGGCCGGCAACTTCGTCCCCGACATCGACAAGACCTACGTCGCCAAGGACCCGGAGAACAACCATTACTGGTTCCCGCTCGTCGGCGGCACCGTGACGCTCTACCCGAACGCCACGAAGAAGCCGTTCGACGACATCAAGCTGCGCAAGGCCATCAGCATGGCCATCGACCGGGCGCAGATCGCCAAGATCGCGGTCAACGGCTACACGGTCGGCGCGGACGGGACCGGGCTCGACGACGCCTACGCGCGCTGGCGCAACGAGAAGGCCGCGGCGGCGGGCGACTGGACCAACTACGACGTGGCCAAGGCGAACGCCCTCCTCGACGAGGCCGGCTACGCCAAGGGCGCGGACGGGATCCGGGCGAAGGACGGCAAGCCGCTGAAGTTCGACATCAACGTCGTGACCGGCTGGTCCGACTGGGTGCGCGCGGTCCAGATCACCACGCAGAACCTGAAGGCGGTCGGCATCGAGGCGTCGCTGAAGACGTACGACTTCAGCGCGTTCTTCGAGGCGCTCCAGAAGGGCACGTTCGACATGTCGATGGGCTGGACGAACACCGAGCCCACGCCGTTCAACTTCTACCGCGATCTCATGGCGCCGGAGTTCGTGAAGCCCGTCAACGAGGCCACGACGCGCAACTGGCACCGCTTCGCCGCCAAGGAGGCCGAGCCGCTGTTCAAGAAGTTCGCGGCCGCGACCGATCCGGCGGAGCAGAAGAGCATCATCGACGACCTGCAGATGATCTACGCCCAGCAGGTGCCGGTCATCCCGCTGTTCAAGAACCCGTCCTGGGGCGAGTACAGCACGAAGCGCTTCGTCGGGTGGCCCAGCAAGGAGAACCCGTACGCCAAGCTGTCGCCGAACAACTCGCCGGACTACCTCCTCGTCCTCACCGAGATCAAGCCGAAGTGACGCTCTCTGCGCGGCGCGCCGGGCACCCGGCGCGCTGCGCGCGTCTTCGCGCGTCCTCGCACGTGCCCTAGCACGTCCTCCCGCGTAGCTCCTCCCCTCCGTCTCCGCACAAACCTTGGCCGCCGGCGGCGCCGGTGCGAAGATCGCACCGCAATGCGCCCCTCGGCCGCCCAGATCGCACGGTTCGCTGCGCTCCTCTCCGGAGCCGTCCTCGCCGCCTGCGGCGGCAACCAGCACGCGGGCGCCGCGGCGTTCTGGGAGGGCGGCACCGTCGACCCCTCCGCGCCGGCCGAGCCGGACGCCGCGCAGCAGAAGGCGCCGCGCCGGGCGGTCGGGACGCCCGACGATTTCGACGGCGCCCCGTCCACGCCCGAGGAGCGGGCCCCCTCGTCGTGGGTCGGCGTGCGGCACGACCTCGCGCTCGCGCGCGCCGCGTCGCGGGCCGAGCGGTGCAGCTGCCTCGCCGTGGAGGTGGGGGCGGCGCGCGATCCGAGGTTCCAGTGGGCGGCCGGCGCCCCGGAGACCGGGGGCGACACGCTCGCCGTCGCCCTGAGCGCGCGCGGGGTGCCCTGCCCGGGCGGCCCCGCCGACGAGGAGAGCCGGCGGCCGTCGATCTCGGCGGTCGATCAGGAGGGGAACGACATCGTCATCGAGGTCGAGGAGCTGCCGCCCGGGCGGCCGCTCGCGACCGGCGCCGTGATCCCGAGGCCCGCCCCGGGCGGGGCGATCTACGTGAAGGGGCGGAGCGCGAAGGTCCCCTACGCGCGCGCCGCCGGCGGCGCGCGCTGCAAGGTGTACTGAGACCGGCGGCGGCGCTCAGTTGCTGGGAGCGCCCGCGCAGATCCAGTCGTTGATCTTCTTGATGTTGGCCTCGGACAGGGCCGGGTTCGGAGTCGGGGGCATGGACTTGCCGCCCCGGCAGAGGTCGACGTTGCGCAGCTTGTTGATGATGTAGCTCTGGCTCGGCATGCCCGGCACGACGAGCACCCGGTCGGCGCAGGTCGTGCTGTCCCCGTTGACGAGCTCGCCATGGGCCGCGTTCGCGCGGAGATCGAGCTCACCGGGCAGGTGGTCGCTGTTGCCGTGGCACCCCACGCAGCTCGCGGTCAGGATCGCCTTCACGTCGGCGAAGGTCGCGGTGCCCGCGCCGCACGCCGGATCGCTGGGGGCGGAGCCGCCCTCGCCCGTGGAGCCGCCCTCGCCCGCGGAGCCGCCCTCGCCCGCGGAGCCGCCCTCGTTGGCGCCGCCCTCGCCCGTGGAGCCGCCCTCGTTGGCGCCGCCCTCGCCCGTGGAGCCGCCCTCGCCCGTGGTGGCGCTGCTGGTCGAGCTGGTCCCGCCGCCCTGGCCCGTGGTGGCGCCGCTGGTCGAGCTGGTCGTGCCGCCGCCCTCGCCGCCGGGGTCGTCGTCCGAGCAGGCGGCCGCCGATAGGCCGACGGCGAGACAGAGGGCCAGTCGAAGTGTAGTTTTCTGGAGAAGCATAAAAGACCTCATTGCACTGGATTCGCGCGGCGGTCGCCGCGCCATGACGCGCCGGTAGCCTAGAGGTCTCTGTGGTCGTTCACAATGCATTTCGTGAGAAGGGGAGATATTCGCTCCTCGCGAAATGGCGGCACTGCAACTCAATGGCAGCGCTGTACCGCGCTGTCCGGCGCGCTACCCCGCGAGCGCCTTCGAGGACAGCAGCTCTCCCGGATCGCGCTCTGCCATCTCCTCGAAACGCGGGAGATCGGCGAGCCGGCGCGCCGTCGTGGCGCAGGTCTCGGGGTCGCGCTCGAACGCGATCGCGCGGCTGAGGGCCTGCTTCGAGGCGCCCCGGAGCAGCGCGGGCGAGTGCGTCGTCGCCACGATCTGGCAGACGGAGGGCCGCGCCGCGCCCTCCAGGAGCTGCGCGAGCACGCCCGCGCGCTCCGGGTGCATGCCGGCGTCGGGGTCCTCCACGAGGAGCAGCGAGCCCTCCGGCGCGGTGAGCACGCCGGCGATCTTGCCGAGCACGCGCAGCGCGCCGTCCGGGAGGCTCGGCGCCGGGACGCGGGCGCCGCCCTTCTCGACGAGCACCATCATCACGTCGCCGAGGCCCGTCTCCGCAAACTCGATATCGAGGATCTCGGGCGCGAAGATCGAGCGCACCCAGCCGAGCACGTCGGCCTTGTGGTCGGCCTCCTGACAGAGCCAGCGGAGCACCGCGGAGAGGTTCTGCCCGCCGGCGCCGAGGTTCTCGATCTCGTGCGGCACGTAGCCCCGCATGCGCGAAGGGTCGATGTCGATCGACAGCGTGCCCCGCATCGCGACCTGGAGCGCATTGCAGAGCGCGATGACGTCCGAGAGGCTCACGTCGTCGCCGCGCCCGCGGTGGTGCTCGATCTGGCCGAGCAGGCTGCGCCGCGCGGGGTTGCGATCCATCGACGCGATCCTCATCGAGCGGCCCTTCTTCGACGCCGACATCAGCGCGCCCGCCCCGGCGAACCCCTCCAGGCCCTTCAGCGCCGACGCGGGCGTATCGAAGAGCGGCCCGCCGGCCGACTTCGCCTCGAGCGACTCGTGCTCGACCATCACGTCCGGCTCGACCTGACACGTGATCTTGTGTGTGAGCTCCTCCTTCCCTATCGCCCATCGGCTCTCGATGGTGAACGATTTGGCTCCCTTGTGCGTGGCCCCCTGCGTGCCGCCGCGCAGGCCCGGCCAGATCTCGCGCCTGCCGTCGACGCGGCCGCGGAAGATGTCGCACAGGGGGAGATCCAGCCCGACGCCCTGCAAGAAGCGCAGGGCGTCGAGGAAATTGCTCTTGCCGGAGCCGTTGGCCCCGAGCAGCAGCGTGAAGGGGGACAGCTCCACCGTTTGATCGGCGAAGCTCTTGAAGTTCTTGAGACGAATGGATGTCAGCATGCCTGGCCGCTCGCAGCTCTCCATGTAGCCAGGCGGTCGGCCGGATGTAAAGCGCCGGCCGACGGATCAGCGAAAGTCGATGAGCTCGATGTCGAACACGAGCATGCCGGCGGGCGCGCCGGGGCGCGTCGGCTTTTCGCCGTACGCGAGCTCGGCCGGGATCCAGAAGCGCGCCTTCTCGCCTTTCACCATCAGCTGTACGCCCTCGGTCCACCCCTTGATCACGCCGCCCAGCGGGAAGGTGATCGGCTCGTCGCGGACGATGGAGCTGTCGAACATCTTCCCGTCCGTGGTCCACCCCGTGTAGTGCACGGTGACGCGGCTCGTCGGCTTGGGGTGCTCGGTGCCCGTGCCCTTCTGGAGGACCTCGTAGGCGAGCCCGGAGGCGGTCTTCTTCGCGGCCTTGGGCGGCGCCTTCACGTCCTTCGGCACGGGCGGGGGCTTCGGCGCGGGGGCGAAGTCGAGCAGCTCGACGTCGAACACGAGCATTCCGGCCGGGGCGCCCGGCTGCATCGGCCGGTCGCCGTAGGCGAGGTTGCCCGGGATCCAGAGGCGGCGCTTCTCGCCCTTGCTCATGAGCTGGAGCGCCTCCGTCCACCCTTTGATCACGCCGCCCACGCCGAAGCTCGCCGGCTCGCCGCGGAGGACGGAGCTGTCGAACATCTTTCCGTCGGTGGTCCACCCCGTGTAGTGGACCTTCACCTTGTCGTCGGGGCCGGGATGCTCCTTGTCCTTGCCGGGCGTCAGCACCTTGAACGCGAGGCCCGAGGCCGTCTTCTGCGCGTCCGCGGGCGGCGCGGCCACGTCCGGGGGCGCGGGCAGACCGGCGGGCTCTGGCGCAGACGGCTGCTCCGCGGTGGGCTCGGCCGCGTGCGTGGGCGGCGCGGCCGGCTTGGCAGACGCGGCCGCAGGGGCGTCGGCGGTCGCCTGAGGGGCCGGCTTCTGGTCGCAGGCGGAGAGGGGGACGGCAAGCATCGCAACAAGGACGAGGTATCCGCGCTTCATGCGCCGCTTCATAGCTCGTCCGCCGTCGAGAGCCGGTATTTTTGTGAGGTGCGCGGCGCGATTCCGTCGGTTGCGGACCCGGCGCCGCCGCCGGCCGTCCGCGCGCGGCGTTCGACGGATCTCGACCCGACTGCGCGGACGGTCTAGCGTGCGCCCGCCATGGGAAGATCGATATACTTCTTCGGCGGGGGGCAGGCGGACGGGGACGCACAGCAGAAGGAGCTGCTCGGCGGCAAGGGCGCGGGGCTCGCCGAGATGACGCGTCTCGGCATCCCGGTGCCGCCGGGCTTCACGGTCACCACCGAGGTCTGCAACGCGTACTATGCCGCGGGCAAGGCGCTCCCCGCCGGCGTCGAGGACGAGATCAGGGCGGCGATCGGCCGGCTGGAGTCGCTGCTCGACGCGAGGCTCGGGAGCCCCGAGGCGCCGCTGCTCGTGTCCGTCCGCTCGGGCGCGCGCGCGTCGATGCCGGGAATGATGGATACCATCCTGAACCTCGGCCTGAACGACGAGATCGCGCGGGGGCTCGCGAAGCGCACGGGCAGCGAGCGATTCGCGCTGGACGCCTATCGGCGTTTCATCCTGACGTATGCCGATATCGTGCTCGGCGTGCCCCGCGACCGCTTCGAGGAGGCGCTCGGCCGCGCGCGCAAGCAGGCGGCGGCGCGGCTCGGCGTCGACGCGACGCGCCTGAACGCCGCCGAGCTCGAGCGCAAGGTGCCTGATTCGCTGCTCGATCCGGAGTCGCTCGCGGCGCTGATCCAGCGGCAGAAGGACGTCGTCCTCGGGGCCACGGGGCGGCCGTTCCCCGACGACCCGTACGCGCAGCTCTGGGGCGCGATCCGCGCCGTCTTCGACAGCTGGAGGAACCACCGGGCCCAGGTGTACCGGAAGATGCACGATATCCCGGAGGCCTGGGGGACGGCCTGCAACGTCCAGGCGATGGTGTTCGGCAACCTGGGTGACGACTCGGGCACGGGCGTCGCGTTCACGCGCGATCCGTCGACGGGCGAGCGGCGCTTTTACGGCGAGTGGCTCCCCAACGCGCAGGGCGAGGACGTGGTGGCGGGGGTGCGCACGCCGCATCCGCTGTCGAAGTCCGGTACGGGCGGCGTGTCCGGTACGGGCGGCGTGTCCGGCGCGGGCGGCGTGTCCGGCGCGGGCGGCGTGTCCGGCGCGGGCGGCGTGTCCGGTACGGGCGGCGTGTCCGGTACGGGCGGCGTGTCCGGTACGGGCGGCGTGTCCGGTACGGGCGGCGTGTCCGGTACGGGCGGCGTGTCCGGTACGGGCGGCGTGTCCGGTACGGGCGGCGTGTCCGGTACGGGCGGCGTTGACGACGCGTGCTCGCTCGAGGCGCAGATGCCCGACGTGTACGCGGAGCTCGTCGAGGTGCAGGCCACGCTCGAGCAGCACTTCCGCGACATGCAGGACCTGGAGTTCACGATCCAGCAGAAGAAGCTCTATCTGCTCCAGTGCCGCACCGGCAAGCGCACGGGCCGGGCGGCCGTGCGCATCGCGGTCGAGATGGCCAAGGAGGGCCTGATCAGCCAGCGCGAGGCGATCTTGCGGGTGGACCCGGGCTCGATCGATCAGCTGCTGCACCCGAGCATCGACCCGAGCGCGCCGAAGAAGCTGCTCGCGCGCGGCCTGCCGGCGAGCCCGGGGGCGGCGACGGGGCAGGTGGTGTTCAGCGCGGACGAGGCGGAGCGGCGCGCCGGCCAGGGCAAGGCGGTGATCCTGGTGCGGTCCGAGACGTCGCCGGAGGACATCCACGGCATGAAGGCGGCGCGCGGCATCCTGACGGCCCGCGGCGGCATGACGAGCCACGCGGCCGTGGTGGCGCGGGGGATGGGCAAGAGCTGCGTGGCCGGCTGCTCGGCGATCAGCGTGAGCCAGGGCCAGATGGCGGTGACGCTCTACGACGATCACGGGCACCCGACCGACACGATCACGGTGAAGGCCGGCGACCTGATCACGCTCGACGGCGGCTCCGGCACGGTCTACCTCGGGGCGGTGCCGACCGTCCCGGCGGCGCTGAGCGGCGAGTTCGAGGAGCTCATGGTCTGGGCCGACGCGGTCCGGCGCCTGCGGGTGCGGTCGAACGCCGACACGCCCCACGACGCGAGGACGGCGCGCAACTTCGGCGCGGAGGGCATCGGGCTCTGCCGCACCGAGCACATGTTCTTCGACGAGGAGCGGATCCAGGCGATGCGCGAGATGATCCTCGCGGACGGCGAGGCGGGGCGGCGCCGCGCCCTCGCGAAGCTCTTGCCGTTCCAGCGCAGCGATTTCGTGGGCGTCTTCCGCGAGATGGCCGGCCTGCCGGTGACGATTCGCCTGCTCGATCCGCCGCTGCACGAGTTCTTGCCGCAGGACGAGGCGCAGCTCCAGCAGCTCTCGAAGGCGATGGGCGTCCCCGCGCAGGACCTCTCGCGCAAGAACGAGGAGCTCGCCGAGTACAACCCGATGCTCGGCCACCGCGGCTGCCGGCTGGCGATCACGTCGCCGGAGATCTACGAGATGCAGGCGCGCGCCATCCTCGAGGCGGCGTGCGAGGTCGCGGCGGCGGGCATCGAGGTCGAGCCCGAGATCATGATCCCGCTCAGCATGACCCGGCGCGAGCTCGCCATCACGCGCGCGCTCGTCGAGGGGGTCGCGGAGAAGGTGTTCGCCGAGAAGGGGCGGAGGGTCGACGTCCGGTTCGGGACGATGATCGAGCTCCCGCGCGCCGCGCTCGTGGCCGGCGAGCTCGCGGAGGAGGCCGAGTTCTTCAGCTTCGGCACGAACGATCTCACGCAGACGACGCTCGGCATCTCGCGCGACGACGCGGGCCGGTTCCTCGGCGCGTACGTCGAGGCCGGCATCTTCGCGAGGGATCCGTTCCAGTCGCTGGACGCGGCCGGCGTCGGGGAGCTCGTCGAGATCGGGCGGGATCGGGGGCGCGCGGCGCGGCCCGGGCTGAAGCTCGGCATCTGCGGCGAGCACGGCGGCGATCCGAGCTCGATCGCGTTCTTCGAGCGGGCCGGGCTCGATTACGTGTCCTGCTCTCCCTTCCGCGTCCCCGTGGCCCGCCTCGCGGCCGCGCAGGCGGCGCTCGCGGCCGAGTCCTCGAGGGGTCCGCGCGCGACGGACTGACCATCACCGCTCCGGGACATACGCTGGCTCGGCGGCGCGACATCCGTTCTCACGAGCGTGCTTTGCGCGCGCGAGAGCGAGCTTTTGTGTCGCGCCGAGTCTGCTAAGACAGGAGCCTCGCCGTTCATCGCCGGTGTCTGGCTTGGCGCGCCTGCCCGCCCAAGCGGCTCCACCGCGCGCTGGCGACTGGAGGTCTCATGCGTCATCTCGGCGTCTCCTCTGCGCTCCTCGCTGTTCTGGGGGCCGCGACCGCGGGTGCGTTCGTCGCGGTCGGCTGTCATGCCTCCTCTAGCCCGCGCCGCGATACCGGCGCGGCCTCCGCCGCCGCCGGCGCGGGCGGCGGCGGAGGCGACGGCGGCGCGGCCGGGAGCGGCGGCGGCGGCGCTCCTTCGGAGCCCGGCTTCGGCGGGGCGGTCTCCCCCGGCGAGGACGCCGGGGTCGTCGACGGGGCCGTGAACCCGTGCGGCACGGAGTGCGGGCCGGAGGAGCTCTGCGACGTCGGCCACCTCGGCCTCGACGACGACTGCGACGGTCAGGTCGACGAGACGTGCTCCTGCGTCGCGGGGCAGGCGCACGCGTGCTTCATGGGCGATCCGTCGTACCGCGCGGTGGAGGGGTGCTTCGCGGGCACCGAGCTGTGCAACGAGGTCGGCGTGTGGGGGCCGTGCCTCGGCGGCCGTCACGCGACCGAGGGCTGCTTCAGCGAGAGCCCGGCGGGCTGTCACGCGCTGCAGGTGCCGCCGTTCGCCGACGTGAACCTGAAGGAGGGGACAGGCACGTTCAGCGCGGACGCCGAGCCCGGGTCGGAGACGTGGACCGTGGTTTGCCCGGCGGGCATCGAGCCGTGTCCGGCCGTGTCCGGGGTCGACCCGGCGGACGATTACAAACCGCTCCAGTCGGGGGAGTACAAGGTCGTTTACACGAAGCGGCTCGCGGACGGCACGACCGGCTCCTGCGAGTATGCCCTTTACGTCGGCGCGCCCGGCCTGCGGGTCGAGCTCGAGTGGGAGCACGACCTCGGCGGCGACGGGGTGGATCTCGATCTGCACCTGCACCAGCCGGACGACACGCAGCCGTGGCGGGTCGGCGGATCGGCGAGCGACTGCGGCTACAACAACTGCACGGTGGAGGCGCTGGACTCGAACCCGGATATCCGCTGGTTCAGCGACACCGCGTCGCCGCCGGAGCCGGTGAGCTGGTTCCTCGACCCGGTGGAGGCGAACAACACGTGTTATTACGCGCCGCGCGGGGCCGGGGAGGCGTGGCGCGCCCTCGGCCGGGGGTGCCACAACCCGCGGCTCGACATCGACAACATCACGTGCAATCCCGACGTGACGGACCCGAACAGCGACGATTTTTGCGCGCCCGAGAACATCAACGTCGATTTCCCGCCGTTCGGGCAGTGGATGCGGATCGGCGTCCATTATTATTCGAGCCACGGCCGGCGTTATGGGGTCCACCCGCGGGTGAAGATCTTCTGCAACGGTGCCCTCGGGGCGGATCTCGGCCCGACGGGGTTTTACGATCCGGAGGCGCCGGTCACGTTCGAGGTGGGCGACGGGAGCACCCGGTACTGGCTGGTCGCGGACGTCGCGTTCGTCGACGGCGGCGAGTGCGGGGAGGACACGTGCGTGGTGAGGCCGCTGTACGAGGACGAGACGGTGAAGACCCCGCTGCTGACGACGCGCTCGTTCGTGGAGACGAGCGTCGGTCCGGGCTATCTGCCGCCGCCCTGAGGGCCGGTCCCCTGGCGCGGCGCAGCGGGCGCGCGCCGAGGGGGCGGCGGGCGCCCGCCAACGGAGCGGCGGGCGCGCCGCGAGGGGGCGCCGGCGGCGCGGCGCGCGGGCGCTTTACAGGGGCGGCGGGGCGGTGCACGCTACCGGCATGGGCATCTTCGACCGGATGGGAAAGGTCATCTCGAGCAACGTCAACGCGCTCCTCGACAAGGCGGAAGATCCGAAAAAGTCGCTGGATCTCATCGTCGAGGAGATGAAGGACCAGGTCCGCGCGGCGCGGAAGGAGCTGGTCGACGCGGTAGCGGCGGAGAAGGTGCTGCGCAAGAAGGTCGACGAGCTCGACGCCGAGGCGGAGAAGTGGGAGAAGCGCGCCGAGCTCGCGCTGAAGGCGAACGACGAGAAGCTCGCGCGCGAGGCGCTCGTGCAGAAGAAGCGGGTCGTGGGCGAGCGCGACCGGGCCGAGGCGATGCGCGCGGAGCAGCGTTCGGCGGTCCTCTCGATGAAGACCGAGCTCGAGCGCATGGAGGCGAAGCAGGAGGAGTTCCAGGCGCGGAAGGGCACGCTCGCGGCGCAGATCCAGCAGCACCGCGCCGGCGGCGGGGCCGAGGGGCTCGGGTCGCGGGGCGGCCAGAGCGCGTTCTCGGAGTTCCGGCGCATGGAGGAGCAGGTCGAGGGGCAGGTGGCGCAGGTCGCGGCGTCGCGCGAGGTCGAGGAGGCGATCTCCGGCGGCGGGTTGTCGGCGGCCGAGCTGGAGGCGAAGTTCGCCCGGCTCGAGCACGGCCGCGGCAGCGCGGGCGGCGCCGGCGAGGACAGGCCCGGCGGGTCGGCGGTCGATGATGAGCTCGCCGCGCTGAAGAAGAGGATCCGGATCGGCTCCTGAGGGACCGACCGGGAGAGCGGCGCGGGGGAGGGGCGCAGGCGGCGTTCGTCCTCTCGGGTTGCACGCTGCGGGGCGGGCGCTCCTCGAGCGCCATTCCGTGAACCGCGATTGCCAATCGTTCGACAGGGAGGACGGCCGCGTCTCGGACCGGCGTCGGCCGCGTGAGCACGTCAGGGGAGGGCGGCGGTCGCGTGCGCGCGCCGGGCCCGTCTGGGTCGATTCCTTTGGCGTGCATGTGGCGCATGGTACGGTTTGTCGCACCACAGAGAGAGAGAGCTGAGGTGCGAATGAAATGGACATCGATTGTCTTTCTTGGATGCCTGTTGGTCGCTTGCGGGGGCGATGATCCCAACCCGGGCACCGGCGGCGCGGGCGGCAATGCGGAGGGCGGCGGCGGCGCGGGGTCGGGCGGCAATGCAGAGGGCGGCGGCGGCGCCGGGGCCGGGGCTGGGGGCAATGCGGAGGGCGGCGGCGGCGCGGGGTCGGGCGGCAATGCGGAGGGCGGCGGCGGCGCGGGGGCGGGCGGCAATGCGGAGGGCGGCGGCGGCGCGGGGTCGGGCGGCAATGCGGAGGGCGGCGGCGGCGCGGGAGCGGGCGGCAATGCGGAGGGTGGCGGCGGCGCGGGCTCCGGGGGCAATGCGGAGGGCGGCGGCGGCGCGGACGGCGGCCTGGATACGACAGAGCTCGCCATCGCAGCCGACGAGGACGGCACGGCCGGTTGCGCGACGTTCGTGGATGGGGTCTGGGGCGTCGACGAAACCGAGTTCTTCGGGGGCGAGCCCACGAACTACAGTTGCGCCTTGGTGCCCGTGCTTGTCGATGGGGACGCCTACTGGATCTCGTCGCGCGACTTCGCGGGGACCATCGACGTCTACGATCTGAACTACAGCTTCCTGAGCGCCGCCGCGCGGATCGAAGAGACGAGCTCCTCGTTCATCCTCCTCGACACGGCGTTCGAGGAGGTCTTCTCAGGGATCCTGAACGTGACGTCGCTCACGGACGATAGCGTCACCCTGTCGATCGAGTAGCGCACGTCGCCGCTCCCGGTTCGGCAGCGCGCATCGCTCGACAGAGAACGTACACGAGGAGAGAGATAAAGCGCAAAGGTGCCAAGCGCAAAGGCGCAAGGGAGAGAGAGGCCGGCTTCCTCGCTGCTCCGTTCCTTGCGCCGTTGCGGCTCCTCTCGCGTCGCTTCAGCGAACCCGCCACCGAGCCCCCCGGCCGAGCCGGCGGACGGAGACCGACCGCCGTCCGTGGCTCGTCCGGGAGCTCGGCGCAGCCGCGTGGAGGTCAGCGAGGCGCCTTGACGGGCTCGCGGGACTCGACGTGGAGCTTGCGGGTTGCGGCGGAGCTGCTCTTGTGGGTGCGCGCGGTGGCGGAGATGCGGTAGGTCTTTCCGGCCTGCATCTCGGAGGAGAAGGAGACGCCCGGGCCGGCGCAGAAGCCGCCGTCGAAGAAGGGCGTCCAGATGCCGAGCGACTCCTTGCTGGTCTTGTAGACCCAGTTCGAGCCGACCTTCTCGAAGAGGTCCGCGGCGACATAGGTGCTCTCGCACTTGGCGACGTGATCGGGGTCGGCGAGGGCGGGCAGGCTGTCGGCCCAGTCGACGGTGGTGCGGCCCGGGAAGACGGAGCCGCTCGGGTTCTGGGCATAGCTCGAGGAGTAGCTCTGCACGTCGAGCACGACGCCCTTGTAGCAATTGGTGGTGTTGTAGCTCTGGGGCGAGGTGTAGTTGATGCCGCCGACGAAGGAGGCGGTGGCGGCGGCGCCGGCGCACTCGACGCCCATGGCCTGCTCGGCGTCTGCGACGTCCTCTTCCACCACGTCATCGACGAGCGCGTCGTCGTCGGCGGCGGCGACCGCGCAACCCGCGAGCGCGAAGGCGACCACGCCGAAGCAGACGAAACCGAGCCCGTTGACGATGCGATAGGTATTCATGGCGATCTCCTGACTCCTGCGGCGGACCGCACGGGGCCGGTCGGACCGAAGGTGCTCGGTCCGTGGCCTCCGCGCAGCGCGCCGCGAATGCGTTGCTGTTCGTCCGGCGGCGTCTCTCGCGCGCCGGACGCCGACCGATAGAGCAACGGATATGCCAGTGCGTGGGGATGACGGATCGGCCGGAATGGGGCCCGTCCGGCGCGCCGGGCGAGGCGCGTTTTCGTGCGGTGAGGCTCTGATAAGTCTTCGAAATTCCACGTGCTTTGGAGCCTCGTTGCCGGCCTGCGCCGGTCGGGGCGCCGCGGCGCGTCCCCCGGAGGCTCCGCCCTCTACGTGGAGGCTGCAGCCATCATGTCCCCGGAGGCCGCCTGCCTCGCCCCGGGCTCGACCCGCTTCGGGCTCGACCTCCCCATCGTCCATCGTGAGGAGCGCCGCACACCCGGCCGCCGCCTGCGCGGCTCGCTCGCCGGAGCTCGTCAGAGCGCCGGCGAGCCGGTGGGCCCCTCGCGGCGCTCCGGTTCGACCGCCGCAAGCGCCAAGCGAGCCCGTGCTCGAATGATGAGAAATTGCCGACTCAAAACGCAATGCGTCTTTCGCTCCTCTACACCGTTGCGACGACCGGGTGGGTGCGGCAAAGCTGCGCCGTGCGCCCTGCCTCGCTCGATCCGATCCGCTGGAACACCCCGCAATGTGATGATTACGAGGACCCCGATGCGGTGCGCCGGTATGAGCGCGAGGTGCGCGTCCATCGCGCGCACACCGAGCCGTTCGGCATCGCGCCGCTCAGCGATCGCGTCGACGGCGACTACGCCGTGGCGAGCGGTACCGGGGGGCGATACGTGGTCGATCTCGTGGACGGCAGCGAGCGATACGACACCTGCTCTTGCCCTGATTTCCTGAGCAATCAGCTCGGCACGTGCAAGCACCTCGAGGCGGTGCGCCGCGCGGTCGCGGAGCGTCCGGCGTGGCGCCGCGCATTCGCCCGGCTCGACGTGCCGGCGCGGCCGACCCTCACGGTCGACGCGCAGGACGGCCTGCGCCTGGTCGCGGTGGGGGCGTGGCCCGCAGCGCTCCGCGCGGAGCGCGCGCGCCTGGTGCAGGCGGGCGGGCTGCTCAAGGCCTTGTCGGCGGGGGCTGCCGGGGAGCAGGCGCTCGCGCCGCGGGTCGTCCACGCGGCGTTGCCGGCGGCGGAGCGGCTCGCGGCGGCGATCTGGCACAAGCGCCGCCGGAGCGCGCTCGATGCGCGAGGGGGCCGCGCGCAGGCCGCGATGGATGAGCTCGGGCTGCCGCTCTTCCCGTACCAGCGCGAGGGGGTGCTCCACCTCTTCCGCAACGGGCGGGCGCTGCTCGCCGACGACATGGGCCTCGGCAAGACCCTCCAGGCCATCGCGGCGTGCGAGCTGCTCCGGCGCCGCGGCGAGGCGCGGCGGATCCTCATCGTCACGGCGGCGTCGCTCAAGCACCAGTGGGCGCAGGAGATCGCTCGGTGGACGGGCGAGCGCGCCGCGGTGCTCGGCGGCTCTCCGGCCCAGCGCTCGGGCGCGCTCGCGGCGGAGGCGGCGTACACGGTGCTGAGCTACGAGCTCACGTGGCGCGAGCTCTCGCGGCTCCAGGCGCTCGCGGCGGACGTGCTCGTGCTCGACGAGGCGCAGCGCGCGAAGAACTTCCGCACGAAGACGGCCGTGACGCTCCGGGCGCTCCCGTCGCGGTTCCTGTTCGTCCTCACGGGGACGCCCGTCGAGAACCGCCTCGACGACCTGTACTCGCTGCTCCAGCTCGTCGATCCTGCGCTCCTCGGGCCGCTCTGGCGGTTCAACGCCGACTTCCACCGCCAGGACGAGCGGGGCAGGATCGTCGGCTACAAGAACCTCGGCGAGCTGCGGCGGCGCGTCGCGCCGGTCGCGCTCCGGCGCGAGCGGGCCGAGGTGCTGCTCGACCTGCCGCCGCTCCTCGAGCAGACGCGGTACACGCCGCTCACCCGGGAGCAGCGCGAGCTCGACGCGGACTACCGCGCGCAGGCGGCCCGCCTGGTCGCGATCGCGGAGCGCCGGGCGCTGCGCAAGGAAGAGCTGGACCGGCTCATGATGCTGCTCATGAAGGCGCGGCAGGCGTGCAACGCGCTCGAGCTGTGCGATCCGAGGCGCCGCAAGAGGGCGTCGCCGAAGCTCGACGAGCTGGAGGCGCTGATCGCCGAGATCACGGCGCACCCGCGGAACAAGGTGATCGTGTTCTCCGAGTGGGTGGGGATGCTGGAGCTGGCCCGGGAGCGGATCGAGCGGCTCCGCGTCGGCCTCGTGACGCTTCACGGCGACGTGCCGACGGAGCGCCGCCCGGCGCTGCTCGACCGGTTTCGCGAGGACCCGGCGGTGCGGGTGCTGCTGAGCACGGACGCCGGCGGCGTGGGGCTGAACCTGCAGGCGGCGAGCTATGTGGTGCACCTGGACCTGCCGTGGAACCCGGCGCGCCTGGACCAGCGCACGGCGCGCGCGCACCGCATGGGTCAGGCGCGCGGCGTGAGCGTGACCTACCTCTGCGCCGAGGAGGGCATCGAGCGGGGGATCGAGGGAATTCTGGCCGAGAAGCGCAAGGTGCTGAGCGCGTCGCTCCGCGCCGACGCCGCGGTGGAGGAGCTGGCGGCGCCGAGCTTCGCGGTGGTGCTGCGCGAGATGCGGCAGGTGCTGAGCGCGGCGGAGGGAGCCGGGGCCGGGGAGGGGGGCGCGGAGGAGCAGGGGAGCGCCGCCGCCGTGCCGGTGGAGGGCGAGCGCGCAGGAGGGCAGGCCACGCCGGCGTTGCTCGCGGCATGGCCGGTGGGAGAGGCCGCGCCGGCGAACGATGCGGGGGGGATCGAGGCCGGTGTGGAGACCGCCGCGATGGAGAGCGCCGGCACGGGGGTAGCGGGCATGGCGGTCACGGGCATGGAGGGCGCCGGCATGGTGGTCGCGGGCATGGAGGGCGCCGGCATGGTGGTCGGCGGGGTGGACGCTGCCGTCGTGGGATCTGCCGTCGTGGAGGCGCCTCCGGCGAGCCCGCGCCCCCGGGCGGAGACCGCGCGCAAGGCGGCGGAGCGGCTGCGGCTCGCACGGGTGGTGCTGGACGCCGGCTTCGCGGCGGACGCCGCGCGTGCGGCGTACGAGGCGCTCGCCGGCACGATTGCCGGCATGCTGGAGGGACCGGCGCCCGAGTCGCACGCGGCGCTCATCGCGGGCGTGTACCGCGACCTCGTGCCGGGCGGCGGGCTGCCCGTCGAGGCCCACGCCGCGCTCGCACGGCTGCATGACCTCGGCTCTCTGGCGCGCGCGGGCGTGCCGCTCGACGCCGCGCTCGCCAGGTCGGCCGTGGACGAGGCGGCGCGCTGGATCGGCCAGCTCGGGGGCGCGGCGCTCGCCTGACACGCCGCTCTGCTCCGGCCGCGCGCGGCGCCTCTAGAACCTTCGTGCCCTGGAGGCGCCGCGCCACGCCAGCGCCGCTCAGAGCCGGGGAGGGGCGGGCAGCTCGTGACCGGCGCGCGCCACGTAGAGAACGGTGCGGCTCGCGCCGTCGGGTGTGTCCACGCGGTGGTAGAAGCCCGCCGTATCAAAGGGAGGCTGCTGCGGTATGTGCTGGAGGAAGTGAGCCTGCGAGTCCTGCCCCGCATGGCTGAGCTCCAGCCGGCATACCGTGGACTGGCAGTCGACGCTGTCGAGCGATGAGCCCTCGAGCTCCGCCTCGCGCAGCACCGTCGCCATCTCGGCCTCGGTGCGCGAGCTCCACGCCGGGTCATCGGCCTCCCGGGCGTGAAACGACGTGTAGTGGTCCACCACGTCGCGCGCCCACTCTTCCCGCGTCCGCCGAGGGGCAGCCTCCTCTGCCTCCTCCGCGTCCTCCTGCCCGTCCCCTCGCGCCGCGTCCGCGGCCTGGGCCGCCGGCGCGGCGAGCGCGCTCGAGCCTGAAACCAGCCTCGCTCGCTCGCGATCCAGCCTTCGCTCCACGACCGCCAGCCGGTCTTCCACATCTCGATCGGCGGTCCCGGACCCCGGCGCCGGCCGGGGCGCCGGGGCGGGATACGCGCGAGCGAGGAACACCGCGCCGGCGAAGGCGCCGACGGCGAGCAATCCGGCCCACGCAAACTGCGCTCGATTTCGTGAGAGGCTCATGGCTAGCTCCTGTTCCTGGCTCAGGTCACGGCTCGGTGATGCGGTACGAGAGCACGCCCGAGTCCAGGCCGCTGTACCGGGGCGGGATGGAGCACTCGAGGTAGTACGTGCCGTCGTGGCGCTCGGTCGGCTGGGTGCCGAAGGTCAGCTCTTGCGCCGACCACCAGTCAGGGAACGAGCCCGTCGTGTTGGTCTGCTGATACCACCCGAGCCCGTCCGTCTGAGCGCTCCACGCCCGGCAGGAGACGTTCTCCGAGTAGTGGCGGTCGGCGACCACCACGGTGAGCTGGTTCCACTTGCTGTCCGTGACGTCGCGGACGATCGGGCAGATTACGGTCTGGGTGCTCGCGGTCGGGTTGTGAACGCGCCCGTTGATGTCGTAGCTCACGGCGCTCGAGCTGCCCGCCTGGCGGCAAAACGTCGCCGGGAAGACCTTCGAGTCGGCGGCGTGAGCGAGCGAGCTCGCGAGAGCCAGGAGTCCGAGCATTGAGGTGCTGAACACGGTACGAGAGAAGTGCATTGCTGAATCTCCTTCAAACGGGTGAAACAAGAAGGTGCGCGGCGGCGACGTGCGATTCCCGCTCCATGGCCAGGGCGATGTCCGCCGCCGCCCAGCCGCCTTTGCACCCCGTGTGCCGGCCGCACGCCGGCCGCGGCTCCGGGCTACTCGGCGCGGTGACGCGCCACGCCGCCGCGATCGCGCCGCGCCGTGATCGAAGAGAACGGCGCCCGGGCGCGCGCCAGCCGGGCGCCTGACGCGCCAATCGACGCGCCAATCGACGCGCCCACGCGTCATGCGCGCGGTCAGGTCGCTCCGGCGCTCGCCGCCGCTCGATCCCGAGGCGCCGGGGGAGGGGAGCGCAGGCGCCCCGCGACGGCACGCCGGGAGCAGGAGCCGCGATCGTGGCCCCTCATGTGCGGACACGCCCCGATCGAAGATCGGTTTACCTCAGGGGGTGCCGCTTCGCGATCACCGCGTGCGGCAAATAGCACGGGGACCGGGCGCCCGGCTGCGCCCTGAACGGCGAAACCGCGCCTGGCGTGCCCGCGCGCGTGGCGTCGAGGTGCTGCCTCTCACGGCGGCGTCCTGATAGGGTTGAAGTCGCCGCGGTGCACTGGCGCCGCGATGCTCCATGCCGCCCGCCCTCTTCGATCTCACCTTCCACCGTCGCGAGCGCGCCACCCAACCGGAGGCGCTCAGGTTCGAGCCGCAGGTCTATCTCCGCGTCGAGGGAGATCGGCCGGTCGCCGAGGCGGAGCTGCCCTGGAGCCAGGATCTCGTCCAGCTTCTCGGGCGGCTCGCGCGCGACGCGGGCGACGCCGAGGCCCGCATGCGGGTGGGCGCGGTGCTGCGCGATCTGCTCGTGAAGCTCCGCTGGCAGATCCCCGAGGCGCTGCATCGCGTCGGCGCGACGGACGAGGACGACGGTCCAGCCCTGCTCACCGTGCGCTCCTCGGCAGCCGAGCTCTACGTCTTGCCCTGGGAGCTCACGACCGTGCCCGCGAGCGGAGAGCACCTGGCCGACCTGGGCCAGCTACAGGTGCGCTACGAGTGGCCCGGGCTGCCGCCGCTGCCGCTGTCTCTGGACGCCGGGCGCGGCGAGGCAGCGCCGGCGCGGCTGCTCTTCGCCTGGTCGACCGCCGGGGGCTGGGTGCCGGCGGCCGAGCACCGCGCGGCGCTAGAGGCCGCTATCGCCCGGTCGCGCCGGCCCAGGGTGCGGCTCGAGGTCGTGCCGGACGTGGGCGAGCGCGCCCTCGAGGACGCGCTCGCCGCGGACACGCCCACCGTGCTCCACCTCCTCTGCCACGGCACGCTGCACGACGCCGGCGGAGGCAGGAGCGGCGCGCTCGACTGGAATGACGACAGCGACTCCGGCGTCGCGCGCGGCGCGATCGACGGCTACCGGCTCGCCCGGCTGCTCGAGCCTCGCCGCGATCGCCTGCGGCTCGTCGTCCTCTGCGCCTGCCACAGCGGCGGCGGCGATCCGAACGGGCTGTTCCTCGGCAGCGTCGCGCAGGCGCTCCACCGGATGGGCATCCCGGCGGTGGTCGGGTCGCGCTACCCGCTCAGCACCGATGGCTCGCTCCGCCTGACGCGGGTGCTGTATGACGCCCTCCTCGCCGAGGGCCTCTCGCTGGAGCGCGCGCTGCTCCGTGTGCGCGCGGCGCTCCACAGCCCGAACGGCCGGGCGACGCCGGGCGACGCCGGCGACGCGCTGGGGCCCCGCTCCGAGGACGCGTACGCCCTGCAGCTCTACGCCCGGAGCACGGAGCAGGTGCGCGCCGAGGACGGCTCGCCCGCGTGGCGGCCGGTCGTGGCGAGCTACCCCTTCAGCCGCGCGGCGGTGGAGGATTCCGCGCCGGACAGGCCGCGCGGCGAGGCGCCGTTCTTCGTCCCGTTCCCGCGCAACCCGGGTTTCGTGGGCCGGAACGCCGAGCTCGCGCAGCTCCACCGGCTGCTTCAGGAGGGCGACGCCCGGAGCGCGCGGCCGGTGATGCTCACCGGCATGGGCGGCGCGGGCAAGACGCAGCTCGCCGTCGAGTACGCCCACGCCTTTCGCGAGCGCTACCCGGGCGGGATCTACTGGATCAACGCGGCGGGCGGCGACATCCGCGCGGAGATCGCGAAGCTCGCGGTCGCGATGGGGCAGAGCGCCGGCGAGGGCGCCGCGTCGGAGCAGCAGATGCGGCTCGTCGCGGCCTTCCAGGCGGCTCTGGGGAGCCGGCCGCGGGCGCTCGTGGTGTTCGACAATGTCGAGGAGCCGCGCGACCTGGACAGCGACGCGAAGGCGGGCTTCGTGCCCAGCAACCTCGGTTGCGCGGTGATGTTCACGACGCGGCGGCGCGACGACAGCTACCGCGTCGTCGAGGTCGGCGTGCTGCCCGAGGAGGCGGCGGTGGAGCTCCTGCTGAGCGCGAGGCGGCGCGCACCGGCGCCCGAGGCCGGCGGTCCTGAAGAGCGGGCGACCGCGCGCGTGATCTGCCAGGCGCTCGGCCGCCTGCCGCTGGCGCTGGCGCTGGCCGCCGCGTACCTCGGCAAGTACGACGACATCGCGCCGGCGGATTACCTCGAGCGGATCCGGACCGAAGGCGCGCTGCTCACGGTCGACGACGCGGAGGTGGAGGCCAGGCACCTCGCCACGCGCCACACGGCCGGGGTGGGGGCGACGCTGGCGCTCCAGTGGGACGCGCTCTCCGAGCCGGAGGCGCGGGCGACGCTCCAGACGGCCGCGCTGCTCGGCGAGGCAGCGGCGATCCCGCGAGCGCGGCTGTCGCTGCTGACGGGTCTCTCGGAGCGGGCGCAGCGGGGCAGGCCCGCGCCGCTCACGAGGGCGCTCAAGGCGCTGCATCACCTGTCGCTCATCGAGGAGCTCACGGCCGGCACCTTCCGCGTGCACCCGCTGGTGCGGGAGTTCGCGGCGGCGCGGACCGAGGGGCGGGAGGCGTTCGCCGCGGCGTGCGCCGAGCGGATGGAGGCGACGCTCGGTGACATGGCGCGGCTCCCCGAGCAGGCGGCGGCGCGGGGCATCGACGCGGTGCTGGACGACCTGCGGGTCGGCGCGGCACTGGGCGGGCCCGCGTCGGGGCGGCTCGCGGCGTGGATGCGGCCGCTCGATCGGGAGGCGCATTGCCTCCGCGGCTGGGTTCCCGACCAGAATCCCGGCTTTTTCCTGCAGCAGCTGCGCAACCGGTGCTTTGAGCTGGGGCTCGAGGAGGCGCGGAGGCGCGCGGAGACGGAGCTCGAAAAGCAGGGTTTCCCGTTCCTGCGTGAGCGGTTCCGCACGAGCCGCGAGTCGCCGGCGCTCGTGCGCACGCTGGAGGGGCACACCGACATCGCGAGCGCCGTCGCGGTGACGCCCGACGGGCGACTCGCCGTCTCCGCCTCGCGCGACAGGACGTTGAAGGTCTGGGATCTCGGGTCCGGACAGGCGCTCCGCACCCTCGAAGGTCACGCCGCGTGGGTTGTCCGTGTGGCGGTGACGCCCGACGGCCGGCGCGTCGTCTCGGCGTCCGAGGACGGCATCCTGAAGGTATGGGATCTCTCGACCGGGCAGATCCTCCACACCCTCGCAGGCAGCCCCCACTTCAGGACGGGCGTGGGGCTGGCGGTGACGCCTGATGGGCGACTCGCCATCTCCGGCGGGAGCGACAGACGCCTGCAGATGTGGGATCTCTCGACCGGGCAGGTGGCCCGCACGATCGAGGTCTCGCACCCCTGGATTCACGGGCTCTCGGCGACGCCCGATGGGCGCTTCGCCATCGTGGCAGCAGGGTTCCTGTACGTCTACGAGCTGGCGACAGGGCACCTCGTGCGGACGCTCGAGGCGCACGGGGCGACCTGCGTGGCGGTGACGCCCGACGGGCGATTCGCCATCTCCGGCGCGAGCGACGGCGTCGTCCGGGGGTGGGACCTGTCGACCGGGCAGGTGACGCACCTGCTCGAAGGCCACACCGGGCCGGTGATAGCGGTCGCGGTGACGCCCGACGGGCGATTCGCCCTCTCTGCATCCAAGGATGGCACCGTGCGGCGGTGGGACCTGCGTTCAGGACAGGCGGCTCGCACGTACCTGGGGCACAGCGGGCATGTGCACGGCATGGCGGTGACGCCCGACGGGCGGTTCGCCCTCTCCGCGTCGGCCGACATCACGCTCAAGGTGTGGGATCTCGCAAGCGAGGAGGTCGCCGCCGCGCCCGCAGGCCACAGCGGGGGGGCGCGCGGCGTGGCGGTGACGCCCGACGGGCGGTTCGCCCTCTCCGCCGCGCCGTTGAGCGACGCTGCGCGGTGGCGCGACGACGGGCTCAAGGTATGGGATCTCGCGACCGGGCAGGTCGCGCGAACGCTCACGCACAGGCGTCTCGGGTCCTTCTACTGCGTGACGGTGGCGCCCGATGGGCGATTCGCCCTGTCGGGCTCGGTCGACTATACCCTCGCGGTGTGGGACCTGTCGACCGGGAAGCCCTTATGCGTGATGAAGGGCCATGAGGGGCTGGTCGCCGACGTGGCGGTGACGCCTGATGGGCGATTGGCCCTCTCCGCCTCGCACGACAAGACGGTCAAGGTGTGGGACCTGTCGACCGGACAGGCCGTGCGAACGATGACGGGCCACGGCAGCAACGTGCACGGCGTGGCGGTGACGCCCGACGGGCGACTGGCCCTCTCTGCCTCGATCGACGGGAACGTCCTCGTGTGGGACCTGTCGATCGGACAGGCCGTGCGGGCGCTCCGTGGCCACACCGACTATGTGCACAAGGTGGCGGTGACGCCCGACGGGCGGTTCGCCCTCTCTGCCTCGGCCGACAAGACCGTTCGACAGTGGGACCTGTCGACCGGCGCGTGCGTCCACACGTTCGTGGGACATACCGACATCGTGATGGGGGTGGCGATATCGCCGGATGGCTGCTTCGCCGCCTCGACGTCGCTCGATTGCTCCCTGCGCGTCTGGGATCTGGCCGCGCGGCGGCTCGTGGCGGTCCTGGAGACGCATGCGCCGCTCTTCGGCTGCGCGATCACGCCGGACGGGCGGACGCTCGTCGCGGTGGACGGACTCGGCGGCGTGCACTTCGTGGACCGGGTCGATCTTCGGCCGAGCGCGCCGGGGTGAGCGGGCGTGGCGGCGCGATCCTCGGGCGAGCGGCTTGCATACCCGCGTCGATGTCCCGATCCTGCGTAGAGAACGAAGGCCCGACGAGCTGCCCATGGACCTACACCTCTTCCTCGCCCATGCCGATGACCACGCGCCCGTCCTCGGCGAAGGGTTGCCGCGGAGCGCCGCCGAGGAGGCCTCGGCGGCCGCCGTCGCGCCGCCCAGGAACAAGCACAAGCACCTCGCGCGCCCCGAGGGGCTGTCGGACTCGCTGCCCGATCAGCGGTGGGGCATCGTCGCGCCGAAGGGCCCGGCCGGGGATCGGCTGCTCCGGTGCGTCGCGCCGCTCCGGAAGAGGCGCGAGGAGGAGCAGGGCGCCGAGGCCGTCGTCTACCGCGTCGATCCCGGCATGGACCTCGGCGCCGTGACCTCGTGGCTCCAGGGCGAGTACTGGGACGCCGTCGGCCGCCGCGTCGAGGATCTCCCCGGCTTCGTGCTCGTGCTCGGTGGCCCCGAGCTCGTCTCGTGGGATCTGCAGCAGCAGCTCGGCGCCGACGCCTGCGTCGGGCGGCTCGCCTTCGAGGACGACGGCGGCTACGAGGCCTATGTCGACAAGGTGCTCCGCTGGGAGCGAGCGCCGCCCATCGAGGGCGCTCGCGCGCTGTTCCACGCGGTGCGCGACGGCTCGCGGGCGACCTCCCTCGGGTACGACCACCTGATGCGGCCCAGCATCGAGACCGCCCGGCGGCACGCGCGGCGCGGCCTGTTCCCCGCGGCCGAGATCGTCGAGATCGGCGGCGACGAGCCGCCGGGGGTGGGCGGCGACCTCATGGCGCACGCCGCGGCGGCGCTCCGCGAGGCCGAGCGGAGCCACGCCGGCGTCCTGTTCTCGCTGAGCCACGGCGCCGGCGCGCCGCGTGCGGGCTGGCGCTCGCTCGTGGACCAGCACGCCCGCCAGGGGGCAATGGTGCTCGGCGCCTCCGGCGAGCTCCTCACGGCGAGCGACGTCGCGGGCCGCCCCTTCCTGCCCGGCGGCGCCTGGCTCTTCTTCGCCTGCTTCGGCGCCGGCACGCCCGCACAGAGCGCGTATTATCCGTGGCTCGATCGGCTCCACAAGCTCGGGTGGTCGAGCTCCGCCGAGCGTGTCCTCACCGCGCTGCCCAAGGGGGGCGAGCCGCCCTTCGCCGCCGCGCTGCCCCAGGCCGCGCTCGCGAACCCCGACGGTCCGCTCGGCGTCATCGGGCACGTGGACCTCGCGTGGACGTGGAGCTTCCTCGATCACGGCCCGGGCGGCGTCCACGCCGAGGGCGGCGGCGCCAGCGCGCGCCCCGAGCGCTTCCAGGGCGTGCTGCGGGCGCTCGCGAACGGCCATCGGCTCGGCGTGGCGCACCACCAGCTCGCCCGCTTCTTCCGGACGGTCAGCACCGAGCTCTCCACGCTCTACGACGAGGGCGCGCGGCTCGGGCTCGCGGTCGACACCGACGCCGAGGACGAGCCCCGGCGGGCCCGGCGGGCGGGCCTGTGGATGCAGCGGCAGGATCTCTGCGCCTACGTGCTGCTCGGCGACCCGGCGGCGCGGCTGCCGATCGCCAGGCGCCCGCCCGGGATCGCGCCGAGCCGGGACGACGCGAGCAAGGTGCGGATCGCCGATGTGGTCGGCTTCCTGCCGGATCTGGCCCCGGGCGAGCCGCCCGCCGTTGCGCGCGATCCTGCGCGCAGGGCGGAGGCGGTGCTCGAGGTGCTGCGGCGCGACGAGGACGCGCGCGCGATCGCCGCGCGCCACGGGGTGACCGAGGCGGAGCTGCGGCGGTGGGTCGACGTGTTCGTGGAGGCCGGGCGCGCCGCGGTGGCGAAGCTCGACGGATCGACGACGGACCGCTGAGAGAAGCTCAGCGACGCTCCCCGGCGGAGCGGAGCGGCGGCTCCCGGCCCTGGGAGCGCTCGCACGCGTCGTGGCGCTGCTGGGCCTCCGCGTCCGTCTCGCCGAGGTACGTCGTGCGCAGCTCTGGAGAGAGGCAGTCGGAGGTCGCCCCGCGGAGGAGCTCCTGGAGGACGGGGGCGGAGATCCCCCGCCAGACGCGCACGGTGCCGTCGTGCGACGCGGTGACGATGCGCTGGCCATCCGGGCTCCACGCCGCCGAGGTGATGCGGTCCCTGTGTCCATCGAGCACGACGGGCTCGCCGGCGCCGCTCGCGCTCCACACCCGCGCGGTGCCATCGTCCGACACGGTGATGATGCGCTGACAGCGCGGCCGGTCTCGCGCTGAGCGACGACCGTGCCCGCGGCAGATCCGGAGCGCGATGCGCCGAGGCCGACGGCGCCGACCAGCGCAAGGCCGCCGGCGCGTCAGCAGCTCGCTGACGCGCCAGCGGCCCCGGATGACGCGTCAGCAGCTCGCTGTCGCGCCGGCGGCCGCCTGTCGCGTCAGCGCCGCCTGTCGCGCCGGTGCCTGCCTCGCGACGCGCGCCGCGCCCGTGCAGCCGAGGGCTCACGGCGAGGCGCCATGGCCCGCGGGTTGCGAATCAGCCGGCGATGTGGCGTGGACGCACCTCAGCCGGCTCCGTGCTCGACCACGTCGCGGATCGCTTCCTCGACCGACAGCACGTCCATCCGCTGCGACCAGCGCTCCCGCGGGATCCCGGCCGCGAGCCGGTCCACGCTGTCGCGCAGGGCGCGGCGGGCTTCCGGGTACGCCCGCCCGAGGAGCCCCAGCGCCTGGAGGCCGATCCCCGGCACCGGGCACCGGAGCGCCCGCTCCACGAGCGCGCTCACCTCGCCGTCGCGCGGCGCCGCCCCGCAGCCGAGCGACAGGCACCGCGCGAGCAGCGCTCCCCACGGCCGATCCAGCTCCTTCCACGCGCGCGCCGACCGCTCCGAGAGCTCCACGGCGGCGCGGGTCGACCCCGCCCAGAGCGCCACGGCGGCCTCGTTCAGGCACACGAGCGCCTCCACCTCGTCGACGCCCAGCCTGCCCACGGCCTCGACCAGCTCCAGGTCCGGCGCGCTCGCCTCGCCCCTCCGGTAGCGCGCCGCGCGGACCAGCCACTCGGCGCGCGCCTCCCACGCCGGGTGCCGGCAGCGGGACGCGAGGTCGCGCGCCGCCGCCGCCCGCCCCTCCGCCTCGCGGTGGCGGAACGCCTCGAGCAGCGCGGCGGCGGAGTTCAGCGTGGCGACGATGCGGCCCGTCAGCCACGGATCCCGCGCCGCCGCCTCGGCGTGGATCGCCGCCGCCTCGTCGAACCTGCCCTGCAGGTAGCGCAGGCGCGCCGTGCCCTCGGCGAGGCAGAGCAGCGACAGCGGCTCGCCCGTCCGCGAGGCCCACGCCTCGATGTCGTCGAGCACCTCCTCCAGCAGCGACGGCGCCGAGCGCACCGCCGCCGCGATGATCCGCACCCGCTGCCGCCAGCGCTCCAGCGCGGCCGGCTCGAGCTCCGGGATGCCGTCCGCGAGCTCGAACGCCCGGAGCGCGCTCGCGCCCCGCATCGCGATGCCGGCCCGCACGAGCGCGTCGAGGCTCGCGACGGCGGCGCGCGGCGCGCGGGCGCGCGTCAGCTCGTACAGCGCCCGATCCAGCGCGTGCGGCGTCCCTTCCGCGAACGCCACCTCCACCCACGCCTCGAGCAGCCCGATCTCCTCGTCGAGGAGCGGCTGCGGGCCGTGCTGGCGCGCGGCGCGCAGCCCCTCGGCGAGCGCCCCGGCCGCGGCCCCGAGCTGCCCCTCGGCGGCGCGGCGCCGCGCGAGCGCCGCCGCCTCGCGCGCGGCGCGCCGCCCCTCGTCCGCCGCGATCAGGTGGAAGAGCCGCCCCTCCTGCGCGGGCGCGAGCGCCTCCGCGATCGCGCGGTGGGCGAGCGCGCGGCGCGCCGGCGCCCACGGGACGTCGAGCTGCCCGCGCAGCGCCACGCGCCCGCCGGGCAGGCGCCGCGCCGCGCCGCGCGACAGGAGCGCCTCGCACTCGCCTTCGACGCGCCAGAGCGGCTGCCCCATGACCCGCGCGAGCTGCGCGAGCGTGAGGTGGTGACCCGCGAGCGCGAGCCACCCCGAGAGCGGCTCCAGGTGAGGCTCCCCGAGGTGCGCCGCGGGCGCGGCGCCCGGCAGATCCGCGTCCAGCCGGTCGAGCGCGTCGCGATCGATCGCGAGCGCGCCGCCGTCCCAGCGGGCCAGGCCGAGCCGCGTCCAGAGCGTCACCTCCGCGTCGATGCGCGCCGGCAGCCCCTCGGTCCGATCCCAGAGCGCGCGCGCCCCGTCCTCGCGCAGGTGCAGCAGCCGGTCCGGGCCCGCGAAGAGCGGCAGGAGCGCCGCTGGATCGAGCGGATCGAGGCGCACGACGTCCCCGGGCGGCGCGCTGGCGGGCGCCGCCGGGAGCGCCCGGACGACGGTCCCCGGGCCCGCGCGGCAGCGGCCGAGGATCTCGGCGGACCAGGGGTCGATCGAGGGCGCGTCGTCCGCGAGCACGACGGCGCCGGCGCCGAGCGCGGCGCGGAGCTGGCCCTCGACCCAGGCGATCATCTCCGCGAGGTGGAGCCCCGCCTGGTCCTCGCGCGTGCTCACGAGCGGCTGCAGGCTGGCGAGCGGCGCGCGCGCCGGCCTCACCCACAGCACCGTCCCCCCTTCCCGCTCGAGCGCCGCGGCCGCGTCGGCGAGGCAGCGCGAGCGCCCCGAGCCGGCCGCGCCCACCACGTCGACCGAGCGCCCTGCGCGCGCTGCCGCGATCACGGCCGCCACGGGCCCGTCGCCGCCGAGCCGCGGCAGCGACGGCGCGGCGCGACTGGCCGCGGGCTCTCCCCGGAGCGCCGAGAGCACCTCGGCCGCCGAGCGGAAGCGATCCTCGCTGCGCGTCGCGAGCAGCCGATCGATCACCTCCGCCACGACGTCGGGCAGCTCGGGGGCGAGCTCGCGTACGGGCGGCGCCGGCGTCGCGAGGCGGGCGCGCAGCAGGCCCTGGACGTCCTCCGCCTCGTGCGGCGCCTGCCCGACGATCGCCTCGTGGAGCATCACGCCGACGGCGTAGAGGTCGGTGCGCGCATCGACGGCGCGGCCGAGGATCTGCTCGGGCGCGAGGTAGAGCGGCGTGCCGAGGATCTGGCCGGCCCGGGTCAGCCGGTCGCCACCGGGGTCGCCCCAGTGCGAGACCCCGAAGTCGAGCACCGTCGGGCGCGCGCCCTCGCCCACGAGGATGTTGTCGGGCTTGAGGTCGCGGTGCACGATCCCGGCGGCGTGCACGCGCGCCAGCACCTCCAGGAGGGCGAGCGTCGCGCCGGCGATCGCCTCCCACGCGAACCGCGGCGCGGCGCCCTCCCCCTGCGCCGCGCAGCCGGGGAAGGGACGCCCCTCCACGCGCTCCATCACCAGGAAGGGCCGGCCGTCCTCGATGCCGTCGTCGAACAGCCGGACCACGCCGGGCACACGGAGCATGCGCAGCGTCGTGATCTCGCGCCGGACGCGCGCGAGGCCGGCGCCGCTCGCGCCGCGCATCCATTTCAGCGCCACGCGGGATCGGACCACGATGTCCTCGGCGGCCCAGACCTCGCCGTGCGCGCCCTCGCCGAGCCGCTCGACGAGCTGGTAGCGGTCCGCGATCAGCCGCCCTGGTTGCGCCTCCCCGCCGGCCGCCTCCGCCACCTGCTGCGGCTCCGAGGCGCGCGCCGTCCGCAGCTCGCCGAGGGATCGCCCGCCGGTCGTCTCGTCGACCGTCAAGGTGGCCCGCGCGGACGCTCCCTCGTCGACCGGCGGCGGCCCGGGGCCGCCGCCCTCGCGAGGCCCCGCGTCGCGCGGCTCAGGGCGCGGCCGGCGCGCGGTCCCCACGATAGTTGGTGCAGCCCGTGATCACGAGGGCGCTGCCAGGCCCCCACGCGCGGTTGGCGACCTCGATGAACTGCGGGAGCGACGCCGCCTTCTCGCTCCCCGGGGCGATCCCGAGGAGCGCGTTTCTTCCGGCGGGGCTGAAGTCCGCGGGCAGCACCCAGTACTCGACGCTGGACTGATCCAGCACGCCGCGGTGCGAGTAGGCGAGCCCGCGGGCCGCCCCCTGGAGCACGTCGATCGCCTTCCCGCCGCCCGGATCGAGCTGGAAGTCGTCGTCCATGCCGCCGAAGAACCTCGGCTTCGGCAGCATCGACTCCGGCGGGATCTTGGTCCACTCCACGCCACCGCGGACCTCGCCGTGGCGAACCACGTCCGCCTGCGCCCACACGTAGAGCGAGCCGGGCCGCCAGAGCGCGGGCACCTTCGCCTTCCAGTCGGCGAGCGACCACGACACCATGGATGCCGGAGGCGGCTTGATGTCGAACGCGTTCTGCGGATCGCGGTAGAGCAGCCAGCGCTGCTGCTGTCCTCCCTGGCTCGACACCGTGTAAGCGAAGCCGAGCGACTCGCCGGTCCCCCTGGCCACCACCGCCACCGCACCCGACTCCAGATGTCCCGTCGTGATCATCTCTCTCTCCTCTTCGTGTACCGCATCAGGGCGCTCGAGGGCGCATGAACCGACTTCGCCGCCTCGCGCGGCCACGCCGCGCCGATCTCGGCAGGCTGCGCGCTGCGCCGGTCGCCCTCTCCGCAGCCCCATCGCAAGCAATGCACGCGCCATCGGGAGCCATGGGCTGGCCGTCTTGCGCCGCGCTCGCTGCGCGGCCTACCATCGATGGTGTATGGCGCCTGGAAGCTCGCGACGCGATCGGCAGGCGCCGTCCGCCTTCAACAGAAGCACCGCGAGCACGACGCTGGTGGGGGGAGACACCTCGCGCAGCCCGACGGGCGCCGAGGCGGTGGCGCTCACAGTCCTCTACCACCCGTGCCTCGAGCGGGTCGGCGATCGCGCCGTGCTGTCTCGCTTCGTCGCGGGCGGCGAGATCCTCCTGTCGCGTGACACGCCCGACTTCGCGCCGCCGGGCGAGGCGCGGGGTGCGCCGCTCGGCGACGAGCACCTGAGCCGGCGGCCGCTGCGCCTCTCGTCGGATCCGGACGGCGGGCTCACGCTGGACCTCAGCGACAGCGGTACGGCCGTCAGCGTCCAGGGCGAGCGCGCGAGCGGCGCGCTCGCCATCTCCACGGCCGAGCTCCAGCGGGGGGTCGTCCTCGAGCTCGGCCGGCGCGTCGTGCTGCTGCTCCACGAGGTGGCGTCGCTGGCGGACGTCCTCGGCTCTTCGCCAGGCACGGGCGCGGGCGAGCCGCGGGAGATCACTGGCGAGAGCGACAGCATCCGGCGGATGCTCTGGGAGATCCGCAGCGTGGCGGATCTGGAGCTGCCCGTGCTGCTGCGGGGCGAGACAGGCAGCGGCAAGGAGCTCGTGGCGAGGGCGCTGCACCGCTCGAGCCGGCGGAGCAACGGGCCGTTCGTGGCGGTCAACCTCGGCGCGATCTCCCCCTCGCTCGCCGTCGCCGAGCTGTTCGGCGCGGAGCGGGGGGCCTACACGGGCTCGGTCCGGCGCCAGCCGGGCTACTTCGAGCAGGCGCGCGGCGGCACGCTTTTCCTCGACGAGATCGGCGAGGCGCCGATCGAGCTCCAGGTCGCGCTGCTGCGGGCGCTCGAGACCGGCGAGGTGCAGCCCGTCGGCGCGCAGGAGATCCGGAAGACCGACGTGCGCGTCATCGCCGCGACCGACGCGGACCTCGAGGCGAAGGTGTCGGCCGGCGCCTTCCGCGCGCCGCTGCTCAACCGTCTGAGCGCCTATGAGATCTGGACCCCGCCGCTGCGCGCGCGCCGCGACGATTTCGGGCGGCTCTTCGCGCGTTTCCTCCGCGAGGAGCTCGCGGAGCTCGGTGAGGAGCACCGGCTCGCGCCGTCGCCGGGAGGCGGCAGGTCGTGGCTGCCCTCGTCCGTGGTGGCCCGCCTGGCCGCGTACGATTGGCCCGGCAACGTGCGCCAGCTCCGCAATGTCGTGCGCCAGCTCGTGGTCGGCAACCGCGGCCGCGATCGTGCCGAGGTCACGCCCGCGGTCGAGCGGCTCCTCTCGCGTCCGGCGCCGCCGGGCGCCCACGCCCCGCCGACCGCGGGCTCGAGCGTGCGCCCGCCGCCGCTGACCGGCGCGGCCCCGCCGCCGGCGGAGGCGGCTGCGCCGGTGGTCGAGGCGGCTGCGCCGGTGGAGGCGCCCCCGCCCGCGCGGCGCGCCGCCACGACGGCGCCCGCTCGAGCGAGCCGCCGCCGCCCCGCCGAGGTGACCGAGCAAGAGCTCGGCGAGGCGCTGCGCGCGAGCCGCTTCGATCTCGCCGCCGCCGCCGAGCGGCTCGGCGTGTCGAGGGCGTCGATGTACTTGCTGATCGAGCGCCATCCCCGGTTCCGGACCGCGGGCGACGTCACGCCGGAGGAGATCGTGCGCTGCCACGGCGAGTGCCGTGGAGACGTCGCCCGCATGGCCGAGCGGCTCGAGGTCTCGGAGCGGGCGTTGCTCCGGCGCGTGCGCGAGCTCGGCCTGGGCTGAACGGTTGCGCCACAGGGATCTGCGTCCGATGAAGCTCGCGGAGAGCCGACGGCTACTCGAGCCGATCGACGGCGTGGGCCCATCGAAGCCTTCAAGCGTCGCCGCGCTCGCCTCACCGGCGCGCGCATCCTGACATGGGCCGCCCGCTGGCGAGCCGCCGAGGGCTCGCCAGCGCTGGACCACAGCGTCGAGGGTTCAGCGAGGCGCCTTGACGGGCTCGCGGGACTCGACGTGGAGCTTGCGGGTTGCGGCGGAGCTGCTCTTGTGGGTGCGCGCGGTGGCGGAGATGCGGTAGGTCTTTCCGGCCTGCATCTCGGAGGAGAAGGAGACGCCCGGGCCGGCGCAGAAGCCGCCGTCGAAGAAGGGCGTCCAGACGCCGAGCGACTCCTTGCTGGTCTTGTAGACCCAGCTCGAGCCGACCTTCTCGAAGAGGTCCGCGGCGACATAGGTGCTCTCGCACTTGGCGACGTGATCGGGGTCGGCGAGGGCGGGCAGGCTGTCGGCCCAGTCGACGGTGGTGCGGCCCGGGAAGACGGAGCCGCTCGGGTTCTGGGCGTAGAGCGAGGAGTAGCTCTGCACGTCGAGCACGACGCCCTTGTAGCAATTGGTGGTGTTGTAGCTCTGGGGCGAGGTGTAGTTGATGCCGCCGACGAAGGAGGCGGTGGCGGCGGCGCCGGCGCACTCGACGCCCATGGCCTGCTCGGCGTCTGCGACGTCCTCATCCACCACGTCGTCGACGAGCGCGTCGTCGTCGGCGGCGTCGACCGCGCAACCCGCGAGCGCGATGGCGACCACGCCGAAGCAGACGAAACCGAGCCCGTTGACGATGCGATAGGTATTCATGACGATCTCCTGACTCCTGCGGCGGACCGCACGGGGCCGGTCGGACCGAAGGTGCTCGGCCCGTGGCCTCCGCGCAGCGCGCCGCGAATGCGTTGCTGTTCGTCCGGCGGCGCCTCTCGCGCGCCGGACGCCGACCTATAGAGCAACGGATATGCCAGTGCGTGGAGATGGGGGATCGGCCGGAATGGGGCCTGTCCGGCGCGCCGGGCGAGGCGCGTTTTCGTGCGGTGAGGCTCTGATAAGTATTCGAAATTCCACGTGCTTTTGAGCCTCGTTGCCGGCCTGCGCCGGTCGGGGCGCCGCGGCGCGTCCCCCGGAGGCTCCGCCCTCTACGTGGAGGCTGCAGCCATCATGGGTCCGGCGGCCACCCGCCTCGCCCCGGGCTCGACCTCCCCGTCGTGAGGAGCGCCGCACGCCCGGCCGCCGCCTGCGCGGCGAGCTCGCCGGAGCTCGTCAGAGCGCCGGCGCGCCGGTGGGCCCCGCGCGGCGCTCCGGTTCGAACGCCGCAAGCGCCAAGTTGCCGGGGAGCAGGCGCTCGCGCCGCGGGTCGTCCACGCGGCGTTGCCGGCGGCGGAGCGGCTCGCGGCGGCGATCTGGCACAAGCGCCGCCGGAGCGCGCTCGATGCGCGAGGGGGCCGCGCGCAGGCCGCGATGGATGAGCTCGGGCTGCCGCTCTTCCCGTACCAGCGCGAGGGGGTGCTCCACCTCTTCCGCAACGGGCGGGCGCTGCTCGCCGACCGGGAACGGGGTCCTCGTCGCGCGAGACCAGCTCACGTCTCCCGGCGACGCTCGAGTCTCCCGCCGAGACCGGGCTCGGTCGCGAGGGAGGGTCTCCCCGGTAGTGAGGGAGGTACCTCAGTCGCGCTGAAAGTCCCCCAGTTTTTGGCGGCCGAAATTCCCTCACTTTTCGCATCGAGCACAAAACTAGGATCTACACCGATGCCAGCCCTCGTCCGGGGCCCATCGACGACTTGTCGGACATTTGCATACATTTTGCTTGCCGCCGACCTCGACGTGGCGTTCCCGACTCCGCGAGTTGGCGTCGTTCGGGTTGGCGGTCGGGACGTTCCGAACCCCGAGATTCCGCTGAAGCTGTAGCTCCGAACGAGCTGCGGCTACCGTTCGTTGCCTGATCGAGGCGAAGGTGCTGTCCCACTGCGAGAGCAGGGGCACCGGCGGTGGACCGAGGTGAAGGTCGAGCAGGTGGTGGAAGATCTCAGCGTCGGAACCAAGCCGGAGGGGACGGCTCCGAACGAGCGTGCAGAGCAGCGGCAGCTCGGCTACCCTGTGCACAGCGTCGATGGCTTCGGAGCTTCACTTTCATGCCGCTGCGAGAGCGTACTCGCCAGGTGACGTCATCCCTGCGTTTCAGGGGCAATCATCGTATTCTGCGAGGGTTGCCGCGTCGAACAAAGCCTGGGTCGATCAATTCCTCGACGGTCGGCCCCTCGCCACTGGGAAGCCTCTCCGATCGACGAGCGTGTACTGCTGCGCCGACATCGGGTGCTGCGCGAGGTACGCCGCTTCGGAGGCGCACCTCGCTCCGGCCTATCGCATATACGAGGTCGAACCCTGTGGCCGGACCCATACCGCTCCAATGGTGCTTGTGGGCCGTATTCTCCGCCGCGGTCAACCTGATGCCGTATGCGAAGCCATCGCGGACGAATACTGGGCGCCCACGCGACCGTGGCGGTTCCTGGAGGTACTGGCGGACTCGCTTCGAGTCATCCGGGAAGTGCCGAGACCAGATCTGATCGCCGTGCTTGCTGGCGGCTCGTGCTTCGACAACGATCATCAGCTCGTAACCGCGCTCGGTTGGTAGCCGAGCGTCGCTCAGAGAGTGACGGTCCGACGGTTCTGCACTCGTCCGATGCCCCAGATATAGCAGGTGACGTCGTCCGGGAGCGGCTTGGCCGGGAAGACCGTTTCCAGGTGCACCTTCAGGCGCTTGGGCCATTCGTCCACGCCACCGACGCTTAGGTGAGGCGCCTCTTTCCAGAGCTTCCGGTGGCCTCCGGTCGATGCGCCGAGGTCAACCGTTATCGGCGTGGCAGCCACACTCGGCAAAATGTTAGCAGCGAACGAGGTCGCCGTACGGCCCTTTCCGAGAACCGCGTTGAAGATCTGCTTGTCGAGATGCTTCTTCAGCCCTGCAACGAGCAGCAGGCGAGCGACCTGCCTGTTCGCGACATGAACAAGTTCCAGGCGAAGAATGTCATCGATAAGCTCCTGCTTAATGTCCCTCTTGCCGTTCACCCACTTTGTTTCAAGGGCGAGACTGAATGATTTGTCAGGCCGCCGGATCGCGAAGTCAATTTGCGGAGGGCGACGGATCTTAGGAAGAACGGGATGCTGCTCCTCGGGCAGCAGCTCATGAGCGCTGTGTGCGATTAGGAAGCCACCGATGGGCTGCGCGAGCGACGCCTCTGACAGAACTCGATCGCGACGGCAGAGTGACTCAAACTCCACCCACGAGACGACCGCACGTGCGAGTTTCTTGGTGTCGATGGCCATAGGGAGTCCGCTAGGATAGCTGAGGTGGTCGTGCTCAGGATCGGAAACTGCACCCGTGCGGCTTCCAATCCCGACATTCGCACATAATGCCTCATTCACCTACGCGAACCTACATTTGTAGGCGCTTCGCCTACACGCCGGCCGAACCCATCGGGGACCAGGCGCTAGGATCGCCGACCTGCACTGGAGGGGCTTCCCCTGTCGCACAGGCTGGACTACATGCGGCCCGTGGCTGCGACGATCTACACGATCGGCTATGCGGGCCGACTCCTCCCCGACTTTCTCGATGCGCTGAAGGAAGCTGGGGTCGATCGAGTCGTCGACGTGCGGGCCCTGCCCCTATCCCGCCGGAAGGGTTTCTCGAAGACCTCCCTGGGGCAGGCATTGACCGCAGCAGGGATCGAGTACATCCACCTCCGGTCGGCAGGAAACCCGTACCGAGACCAGAAGAACGAGATCGAGCGTTGCCTAGCGCTCTACGCAGGACACCTCGACGAGAACCCCCACGTGGTTGATGAGGTCGAGACAGCGATCACTGGGCATCGTGCCGCCCTTCTCTGCTTCGAAGCCGAGGCATGCGAGTGCCATCGTTCAGTCTTGGTAGCCCGACTTCTACAAAAAAAGCCGTCGAGCAGAGTCATGCATCTCTGATTTCAGAACCCTGGAAATTTCAAGGTCCCGGTCTCAGGGGGTCGCTTGCTCTTCTGGACGTCACGGGCGGGATAGTACAGGCCGACGATCATAAAGCTATTAGAGTGGGCCTTGGTGTTTCCGAGAAAGAAATAAGGATCTCGTTTTCCGGGATCCATCTGGTCCTCGACCTTCTTGATCACGTCCCGTTCGGCCTGCGCCGCCCCTCGCTGGGCGTACTGTTTTCGACTCAATTGGTAGAGTTCCCAATCAAGTATCGAGAGATCATGTTCTGTTGTGCAGCCCGGGTCGTCACATCGGAAGCAGGCTCGATACTGGACGGGCATGAACTGCAAGTCCTTCGTCTCTGTCTCGGCGTCGACAAAAAGGTCCCTCTGTGCAAGGGCTTGAGCTCGATGCTGCTCCCATTCTACCCGATCGGAGTCAGGACGCCTCTTGCAGTAAACTCGTAGGATCTCTTTCGGCTTCACCATTCCAAGCGACGTGTGGTCCTTCTTCTCTGCTGCCTGCAACGCCTCCACAGACGAGAAGACGTTACCATCGCGCAGAACCCACTGGTTCCTTTCCTTCCAGCCGTCATCTGGGTCGAGGTGACCGACCACTTTGATCGTGTCCTGTCGGATGCGGAAGCTTTCTGGACGGAAATCGCTGGAGTTCCGCTCAATCTCAGCTTCGATCCAATCGTATTTCTTGAAGGGCTCGGTCATGTACCGGAGAGGGATCGGGTAGATCCGAACGAGCCTCCCGGTCTCACCATCGACGGCACCCGTGCAGACAGTCTCGTAGTACGTTCTTGAAAACTCGGGGTACGTTTTCCCCCAGATGAGCAGCTTCTTTTTCGTCCACATGGCCGTCCCCTCCTGAATGATACAGGAACGGCAGTTCCTAGCAAATCTAGTAAAGCACGCCGAACGAGCTCAGCAGTAGGATACAGTATGGACAGATCGATGCGGTCGTCCGATTTTAACATATGGGGCCAATACTGCTCCGTCCACACTGATTTCGGCTACGGTACCAAGAGGCCGATCGCTGTCGCTGAACGGTTGGCGCTTCACGCTGAAGCCGCCCGGGAGTATGACTTCCGCATATAAGCGATGAAAGGCTTACAAGAAATCGTCGGGATGGATGAATTTGTTGCGCGCTTCGAGCGAGTGCTCAACGAAGTGGATCTCCTTGGTGCAAGATGGCGGGGAACGAGATTCGACACATACCTTCAAATTATGAAGGAGGCGGCGTCCCTTACGTATCCAAGGCCCTTCCCGTGGGAAGACGAACCTGAGAAGAAGAGGCTTTTCTTCGAGGCTTCGTCACAGATACAGCAACTCGTGGATGCTGCCGACATTTGGCGCGACATAGATCCAAAAGTCGCTAAGGAAAAGGTCATCGCGATAATGAGCGGCCAGCCCATGCCGCCGTCAGGGGTCGCTGAAGATAGGCCAAGAAACACTCTATTAGAGTTCGCCACGGCCACTGCGCTCAAAAGAAAAGGATTTATCGTCGATATGACTTCGCAGGACGAAGACATAATTGCGACGTATCCAGGGCTGAAAGAATTTGTCGTTGAGTGCAAACGTCCGACCCATGCTGGGGCTCTGGAGAGAAATTTGCGAAAGTTGCGTCACCAGTTGCAGGAGCGAGGAAAGCAAGGAGCTCGATACGGCCTGGCTGTGCTTGGAATCGATCGGGTTCTCGAACTGCCTGGGAAGACGCCAAATGCAGCGGATTTTCAGCGATTCGATTCTATACTTGATATGACACTAAGAGAGCAGATTCAAAATGTTCGCCGTGTTGATCGCGGCAAGCTTTTTCCTCATGCTGCTCTTGGAGGAGTGCTTGTTACTACTTCAGTATTCTTGAACGATAGGGGAGGATTGTTCACGGTGTCGCTGATGGGGTTGTTCTGCACCGGACCAGAAGACCATCATACTTCGATGACTATCAAGTACGAGATTGCAAAGACGATAGAAATGACATGAGCCTACTCAGGATCGGCACGAGCGTACATATCACACAAGCCTGAGCCAGCCGCGTCCGCCCGGCAGCTCCCGGGCCGGCCCCTCCGGCTGACGGACTACGAGCGGCTTCGCCGAGGGCTTCCCGCCCTCGGGCTCGTTCAAGATCGCCACCATGAATTCCTCCAGATCCCACACATGATCTGTGATCCCCGCCTGCATCGCTGGCGTCACACGAAGCGTTTTCACCACGTGGCAGAAGTTATAGTGCGCGTAATTCAAACTGACTGCCGCTCGATGGTTTTCGATCTTTTTACTGAAGGCCAAGGCCAGCCGCCGCATGCGGCCTATATGGTGACGCATCGTCCCGTTGTTCCTCTCAACGTAGGAAGTCGATGCTTGCTCCAGATTTGGCGCTCCGTAAATCGCCTTCTTTTCAATGAACGGATTCCGCGGCGGCTCATATCTATAGTCATCATCTTTTCTGGCCGACTTTCTGTAATTTTTAATCGTCTGAGCGTAGTCTGCACTTGCGCCGAAGAATTCCCCGACCGCCGAGATGTAGGGCGTAAATCCGTCGCTGGTCATCAGCTTCGGCATCGCGACAAGGCGGGAGCGGAGGTCGCGCATGAAGATGCGCGTGTTCTCTTCATCTCGTTTGCCCACATGCCAACTGATCACGAGCCGAGACGTTGTGTCCATGGCAACAAATGTGTATGCCTCGCCCACGCTTGGAGGGTCGGCCTCAGTTACCCGTGCCTGCTTTTTCTGCACATAGGACCAGATCTCATCAAACTGAACTAGTGAGATGCTGAGGTCGCGGACCACTCGATCATGAAGCCGTTGCGCACCTTCTCCTAAACGGAGGGCAAGTGACCGGATCGTTTTCGGCGATGCACCGGTCATCCTTTCAACGGCACGTTCGCTATTACCGTCGACCAAGCCGGCGAGAACACGCAGTCGCTTCTCGAAGGGGAGCACGTTCGGCATCGGAATATGCTCCACTATAGGGGTTGGTTTTTATTTGATCCAGGTGCCCCCTGGCGAGCCGGGACGAAAAATGTCCGCTCTTCCAGCGGGCCATCCTTGAGCACCGTCCGGAGTGCCAGGAGGACGAGGCTCCCTGGCTTGAATTTCAGTATGAATGAAACGCGCACGTCCACGGCCGTCCTCCACGACGCCCCCGAGGGGCGGCTGGGACGCTCGCCGAGATCGGCCTTTGCCCGTGGCCGTGCGGGTGTAGTACCGCGCGTCCCGGTCAGGGGATGGGCGAGAGCGATCTCGTCGAGCGTCGCTGAGGACCCGGTGCCAAGGTGACGCGAGGGTCAGCCGTTACCGCGGCTGACCCTTTTGCGTTTGGGCATGCACTAGGTCTAGGTCTGGTCGTTGGGTTCGACCCAACAGGCGATGCCCTTATATAGTCCGCTTGCGGGACGCAAGTGATTTTTGAGGTACCCTCGCCGGGTCAACGGGCAGGATTTGTTATCGTGACTACAAAAGAGGTCGGAGAGTACGAGCAGTACCTACACTTGGTAGGCGAGAATGTAAGGAAGGCGCGGTGGAAGGCCGGTCTCACGCAGGAGCAGGCAGCAAGCGGCGTCGTCGCCTTCCGCATCCTCACCGAGATCGAGCGAGGCGCCGCGAATCCGACCCTCCAGACTCTGTTTCTACTGGCTCGGAAGCTCGGCGTGTCGGTGAAGGATCTCGTCGAGACAGGGGGCGAGCAGCCGTTGGAGAAGCCGCTCAGGGAACTCGACGTGGCGTCCCCGAAGCGCGGCAGGAAGCCCAAGCAGTAGCTGCGGAGGTCATCCAGCCACGGATCTCTTCCGCGGTCGCCCCCGCCTCCTTTGAGGAGCCTCCGGCGTCGGAGCCTCGGGCTCCTCGAAAAACTCGGCCACCCGCACCCCGACGACGTTGGCGATCCGCACCAATGTACGCAAGGTTACGTTTTGAACTCCGGCCTCTATCCGCTGGTAATTCGTGGTGGTCGTCCCAAGTGCCTCGGCTACCGCGGCCTGCGTCTTGCCGGATCGGGCACGGACTTCCCCGATTTTCCGCCCCACGGTCTCGATGACGTGCTCGGGGTCCGCCGGTTCCACCGGACGGGTCTCGACCCTGTTGCCTTTCTGATAAAACCCTCATATGTGATTTTAATTCTACGGAGGCACACATGCTGAGGGTTCACGTTCTGGCAGCGGTCGTTCTGGCCGGCTCGGTGGTGGGCTGCACCGACAAAGCCGAGCCTGAGTACGCCCGCTGCATGGATTTAGAGAAGCGGGGAGAGCTTGTCCTGGCAGCGCGAGCGTGCGAGGCAGCGATTAGACAAGATCCGCACTCCAAATCCGGCGTGGCAGCAGCAGGCAGATTAAAGAGCATGCAGCCTGCGTTGGACGCGCAACGAGCAGCAGAACGCAGGGCCTATGATGATAGTCACCCGTCTGACGACGGTGCCCGAGCGGCCAAAGCGGCTGCCCTCAAGAGCAAGGTTCGTGTCAAATCATGGGGGGCAGAGCCCGACGCCGAATGCAGCGGCAAGGGGCTGCCGCCTTTTCGTAAGAGCTACGAGGGAGGTACCTTCGAGGAGGACGAGCTGGTCGCAGAAGCAGACGGATGCACTCATCTGTTCCAGCGCCGAGGCAACATGAACGACTCCGTTTTCTGCTGTCCTCGATGAGTAACCCGGGAAGGCCTATCTTCTGAAAACGGAGGCGTACTTCCCGCTCGGGCAGACGATCACGTGATCTTTCAACTCGATGCCGATGAGGTGCGCCCGGTGCTCGATCTCGTTCGTCAGCTCGACGTCATCGTCCGAGGGCGTGGGATCGCCGGACGGGTGGTTGTGAACCATGACAAAATTGACGGCGCCCAGCTCCAGAGCGACCCGAAGAACATCAGCAGGACGTACCCACGTCCCGTGGAGACCCCCACGAGAGACGAGGCTAACCCCACGCACACCGTTTCTGGCGTCTAGAGCTCCGATCCACAGTTCTTCATGTACCTGCATCGTGAACCGCGGAGCAAAGAACGTGGCAATGTCCTTGGGGGTGTTCAGCCGTTTCCGGCGCTGTCCCATGATCATTTGAAGACGGCGACCCAACTCGAAGGCCGCAGCCAACCGAGTCGCGTCCGGCAGGGCCATCTCTGCACGCTCGGCCAGTACATGGGGACTGAGCCGCGCAACGCCCAGCAGTCCGTGTGCTGCAACGAGCTGCGTACCGATCCCTGGAGCCCCCAGGACCATCTCCACAAGCTGCACCTCGGTTGCGGCCGTGATGTCGACGCTCGTGATGTCGGTCATGGCGCCCCCCAGATTGCCCCACAATGTGGGCAACGATCGGCGGCGGCGAGACGACCGAGGAGCTGCTCCACGGTCGTCCCGGCAGCTTTGGCGGCGCGCAGGGCAAGCCCGTGGGTCGATCCTCGATTCGTTGCGTAAACAAAGTTCGTGATGGTCGTCTTGGGGACGCCCATCACCTCGGCGAGGCAGTCCCAAGAGCCAAACAGCCCCTTCAGGTTTCTGAGGGCGGCTCGGAGGCGCATGGCCTCGGCATCGGTGAGGGCGGTGGAACGTGGACGGCGGGGCTTGGACGGGGCTTCGTCTTGGCCCACGTCCTCGGGACGTACTAGGGTGAGCATGTCGTACCTCGTGCGAGCGGGGTGCGGCCACGCTGCCCGGGGTGCTGGAACACCCGCGGGCAGCACTTACTTCAGGCCGAAACCTAGCCCTTCCGCACGAGGCCGGGGCCAAACTCCCCCAGTTTTCTTCAAATTCCCTCACCACCGTCTCCCCCTTCGTTCGCGACCATCCCCGGTCGCGAGGGAGGGTCTCCCCCTTCGTTCGCGACCATCCCCGGTCGCGAGGGAGGGTCTCCCCCTTCGTTCGCGACCATCCCCGGTCGCGAGGGAGGGTCTCCCCCTTCGTTCGCGACCATCCCCGGTCGCGAGGGAGGGTCTCCCCCTTCGTTCGCGACCACCCCCGGTCGCGAGGGAGGGTCTCCCCCTTCGTTCGCGACCACCCCCGGTCGCGCGGCGGCGCCGGCCCCTCCCGCCGAGATCTGCGTCCGTCTCGGAGGGGCTCCGAGGATGATCCTGGACCGACGCAAGCTCAGCGATCACCGGAGATCGCTGCCCTCGAGGACGAGGCGCCGGCCGCTCGCTGGTCCCCTCGGATCGTCGCGACGGCAGGCCGGCTCACTCGACGTCGCGCAGCGGCCCGTGCTGGTCCGGGAAGTTGCGGGTGCTGAGCGCCTGGATGCCGGCCGTGTGGTCTCCGTTGAACGGCGTCACCGTGGCAGGGCAGCCCGCCGCCCGGGCGTCCTCCGGCGAGTTGAACCACAGCCCGACATGGAAGGTGTGAACCGGGGCGGTCGCCGGGTTCTTCGCGGCGTCCGGGAACGGCGGCTCGTCGTGCACGACCGGCGCATCCGTGGAGCCCGGCGCCACGATGAAGGTCTCGATGTTGAAGCGACCGACGAACACCCCGCTGCCACGACCGCGGCCGTCCGTCTCGATGTCGCCCTGGTACCAGGAGAGCCCGAAGGGCGCGTTGGGCACCTGGGTGACGAAGAAGTCGAATTCGGTGTTGGCCGGCAGCCCGCGGACATTCACCGTCATCACCTCGACCGGGCCCAGGGAGACGATCGTCACGTCCGCGCTGGCGCGCGCGAGACAGCCGGCGGCCTGCGCCGCCGCCGAGCGCACCATGGTGAAGGCGGTCGCGCCGGCGATCCCGCCCCGAAATGTCATATCCTCGATGTCGATGGGCGGCTCGCCCATGCTGCGGGCGGGCGTGCCGCCGCCGTCGCAGGACGCGAGGCCCAGGCCCGCGACAAGGAGCGGAATCAGCGCGGGGAGCCTCGCCGCCGTCCTGAAGACCCATCGGCTGCGCGTGAGATCGTGAGCGTTCATCGAACACCTCAACATGGTTGCTGTGGATGGTCCCCGGCCATCGGGCGTGCAGCGTTCGGCGACGACTCCCTGCGACCGGCGATCTGTCGGCCAGGTGCTCCCCGGAGGTGCACCGCGCGTACCGTTCGGGCGCGAGATCGAGCGCGCACCCGAGG
Source organism: Sorangium sp. So ce834 (assembly GCF_051521425.1). Taxonomy (NCBI): domain Bacteria; kingdom Pseudomonadati; phylum Myxococcota; order Polyangiales; family Polyangiaceae; genus Sorangium; species Sorangium sp. So ce834. The sequence continues at coordinate 11,484,353 of NZ_CP150351.1, read as the reverse complement.
AACGATTGTAGTCCTCACTCCACACCACGCAATCTGTTCTCTCACCGGAAAGCGCGTTGGTGGCGTTCAGGACCATAGTCTTCAAGTCCCGAACACAAGAGGCGCGCGATGCGCTCGGGGCGCCGGAGGACGGGGGCGGTCAAGCGGGCCCGCTCACCCGTCCAATCGAAGCTCGAAGCATGATGAGCTCGCCCGCGACAGCAGCGATGGGCAGGCGCGCAGGCGCCATCCCGGGCGCGGAGCTCCGGCCCACCGCGGACGAACCCGGGGACTGGATGTCGTGGCCGGCGGCCGGCACGTCAGTTCTTGACGGACACGCCGAGGAGGCCGATGCATCTCTCATCGAGGGGTGCGCCTCGCCGAAGCGCACGTCCAGCGGGGCGACCCGACCCAGGTTGGGCGACCCTCAACCCGCGAGCGCGATGGCGACCACGCCGAAGCAGACGAAACCGAGCCCGTTGACGATGCGATAGGCACTCATGACGATCTCCTGACTACTGCGGCGGACCGCACGGGGCCGGTCGGGCCGAAGATGCTCGGTCCGCGGCCTCCGCGCAGCGCGCCGCGAATGCGTTGCTGTTCGTCCGGCGGCGCCCCTCGCGCGCCGGACGCCGACCTGTAGAGCGGCCGCCCGCCTCGTCCCGGGCTCGACCTCCCCATCGTGAGGAGCGCCGCACACCCGGCCGCCGCCTGCGCGGCTCGCTCGCCGGCGCTCTGACGGGTAGTGGTCAACTCTGCCCAGAGAGAGTCCACATGAAGGCGGGAAGGCGGGAAGATCATGAAGGTTTTCTTCCCGCCTTCCCGCCTTCATGTTCAAATTTGACCACTACCCGCCGGCGCAGGCTGTCACTCCTCGCACCCGATCCGCTCGTCGTCCAGCGCGACGTCGTCGATCCACGCCGTGAACCCCGGCGGCGCGCTCTGATAGTTGTTCCACCCGATCCGGACCTCGCTGAAAGCGTCCGGGATCTGCGAGCCCTCGTAGTTGCCCGGCCCGTTCGCGATGCTGATCTGGTCGAGGCGCGCGCCGTCCAGGTAGAAGTCGTAGCTCTGCGTCGGCCCGTCGATATGCCACTCGACGCAATGCCAACGATCCTCATAGTACCAGTCGTACGTGCTCGCCTTGCCGAACTCCGCCCCGGAGGGCTGCACGTTGTAGATGTACTGGATGTGCGACCCATTGCCGTCGTTGTCCCAGCCGTCCTTGTCCTCCTTCACGGTATCCACGACGCGGACCTCTTGGGGGCCCGTGGTGGGGCCGACGCCCTGAAGCGCGACGAGCGTCGAATGGACGAACGCGTCAGGCACCGGGAGCTGGACCCTGTAGCGGATCCGGCCCCAGTGCCCGCTCCCGAGCTGCGAGGCGTCGTGGTAGATGCGCCGCTCCCCGTTCGGAACGGGGCCCATCTTCAACGAGCGGTTGCCGCTGGCCGCTTGATCGTCGGCGACCGCGATCGCATCGCCGTGCTTGGTCCAGCCCTGAGGGATCCCGCCCGCGTCGGTGCCCTCGAAGTCCTCGCAGAGGATGTATTTGCCGGACGCGCAGCCCTGCTGGGCGGGGGCCTCGCCGCCCGCGCCGCCCTGCTCAACGCCGCTCGACGAGCTGCTCGCGGAGCCGCCGCCGGTGTTGCCTCCGCCGGTGCTGCCGCCGCCGGTGTTGCCTCCGCCGGTGCTGCCGCCGCCGGTGTTGCCTCCGCCGGTGCTGCTGCTGCTGCTGCTGGAGCTGGCTCCGCCCCCGCTTCCGCCGTCTCCATCGGAGCTCGAGCCCGAAGGTGATGAACTGCAGCCTCCATGGATGGTCACGAAGACAAGCGCAAGGCCCCAAGCGTGAACGCGATGCATGCCTGAACTCCAAGTATCTAAGATGGAACCAATCTGCTTCCGTTCTTGGTAACTTTTGTGATGAGGTGATGTCAAGTGTATATGCCGGTGATCCGGCGCGGGGAGCCCGCCGGAAAGGGCCCTGTCCGGCGAGGCGTGCGAGGCGCGCTCCCGTGGGGGAGGGATGCACTCACTTGTCATGACTCCAGGTGGTTTGAGCCTTGCCGGCGGCGCGTCGCGCCCCCGGGGGGCCGGCGCCGGCGCACGCCAGCCCGTGGGACGCTGCGACGCGTCCCTGGAGGCCCCGCCCCCTACGTGGAGGCGGCAGCCCTCGTGGCCCCGGAGGCCGCCTGCCTCGCGCCGGGCTCGACTTGCTTCGGGCTCGCCCTTCCGATCGCGAGGACCGCCGCACACGCCGCACGGGGTGGATGGGCTCGTACGCGATCGCCACGTCGCGCGCGACGTGGGAGAGGCGGTGGGGAGAACGTCGGCCCTGTCACTCCCGCCGTGAAATAGCCGTGAAATAGCGCCCATTCACCGGTACGGTTATCCCTTGGCCGAAGAACACCCGCCGGGCCCTAACCCGAGGCCAGGCATGATGGAGGCGATGATGAATCAGCAGAACCAGCACTCCGAGCCCGGAACGGCTGAAGCTCTCCAGAAATCCGTCGAGCGGCCGCCGGGGATCGTGATGCAGCTCGATCCGGGGATGAAATATATCGTGCGGGCCTCCGTGGCGGGCACCTGGACGCTGCTCGGCGAGATCACCTCGCTCAACGTCGGCGGCATCACCAAGGAGTATTTCGTGCTGAGCGCCGCGCTCCCCGCCGGCGCCACGTCGATCAAGATCTCCGCGAAGGCCGCGACGAGCGCGCCCGCGAGCCCCACCTTCCAGATCAACGCGGTGCAGTTCGGCTCGGCCGCGTCGCCGGCCGCCAGCAGCACGCTGTTCGTGAACACCACGAGCCACATCGGGCTCGTCTGGGGATTCACGAACAGCGGAGGCGTCTGGAGCGGGAGCGCCACGTGGTATCACGGCAGCGCGGGGTTCATCCAGATCCCCGCGGGCGGCGTGGTCACGCTGAACAACAACACGGCGGACCAGCAGCTCACGTTTCGGGCCATCGATACGGCGCCGTAGCGCCGGGCCGAGCGCGCCCCCTTACCGGGCGTACGACCGGGCCACGCGCACCCCCACCGTGAGCCGGCGGGTGCCCGGCGGCGCGCCGAACCGCACCGCGGATCGCGCGAGGTCGATCGGGCTGCTCCAGGCCCCGCCCCGGACAGCCCGGTAGTCCGCGGCGCTCCCGGCGGGAGGCTCCTCGATGCGCAGCCGCCCCCCGTCGACGGGCGGCCCCGTCCGCCACCATCCGTTCAGGCACCAGTCCCGCGTGTTGCCGGCGAGCCCGCGCGCCCCGTACGGGCTCTCGTCGTCAGGGTAGCTGTCGACGGAGGCGCGGCGCGGCTTCTGCTCGTAACTCTCGATCACGCAGGCGAAGGACGCGTCGAGGAAATCGCCCCACGGGCAGGCCCGGCCGTCGACGCCGCGCGCTGCCTTCTCGCGCTCCAGCTCGTTCGGCAATCTCCAGGGGCTGCCTGTGCGCGCCGAGAGCCAGCTCGCGTACGCCGAGGCCGCGTGCCAATCGATGAGCGCGACCGGCATGTCGGCCGCCGACGGGTAGCCGAGCTCGTCCTCGCCCAGCAGAAAGCGCCCGCCCTCGGTGCGCCGGAAATGCAGGCGGGCGTCGGCGTTCTCGTGGATCCCCGCCTGCCCCCGCGGGCACGCCGCGAACGCCTCGTCCTCGCGCCCCGACGCGACCAGGTCGTTCAGGAAGGCGAGGTACTCGGCGTTGGTCACCGGAAAGCGGCGGAGGATGAAGGCATCCACCCAGATCCGCGCCGCCGGCAGGCTGTCCGACGCGTCCGGGTCCCCGCCGAGCCAGCACCAGCCCGCGGGCACATACACGTCGTCGGGGCCGAGCTCGCCCTCCGCGGGCAGGTGGATCGGCGTCGGCTCGCGCTCGCCCGGCGCGCACCCGTCCCAGTGCGCGCCGCGCTCGATCAGCACGGGATAGCGCACCTCGGCCCGCCCCGGCGCCCGGATCCGCAGCCGGTAGCTCCCGCGCTGGAGCGGCACGCCACGGAGCGGCGTCCGGCCGAGCTCCTTCACCGCCTCGGGCACGAGCCGGCGCTGCCGCAGCGCGTTGCGCTCCAGGAGCACCGCGGCGCCGGGCGGCTCGGTCACGATCGTGAGCGCCCCCTCGCCCCTCAGCAGCGACGCGTGCCGGCCCCGGTCGTGCGCGCGCAGCTGCGCCTCGAAGCGCACCGCGTCCTCGTCGCGGCGCGCCCGCTCGGCCTCGATCAGCCGATCGCGGTAGTGATCGGAGAGCATCGCGTGCGCCTCCGGCAGATCCGGGTCCACCGTCAGCGCGCCCCGCAGCGTCTCCCGCCACTCCGTCTCGCGCAGCACCGCGGCGACCTCGAGCCGTGCCGCGTCGTCCTCCAGCGCCCAGCCGGGCTGCTTCCGCGCCGCCGGATCGAACGACCGCGCCTCCGCGAGGAGCGACTGCGCCTCGCTCCGCAGCCGCGCGGCTTCGGCCCGGAGCCCGGCGATCTCCGGCTCCATCGCCCGCGCCTCCGCCACCACCGCGAGGGCCTGCTCGCGCCGCCGCTCGCCGTCGAGCCAAGCGAGCACCTCGCGCGCGAGGGACTCGGCGTCCGGGTAGCGCTCCTCGATCGGGCGCCGCATCGCGCGCTCGCAGATCGCCGCGAGCTCCAGGGGCACCGGCTTGCCCCGCGCCGCCTCCACGACCGGCGTCGGCGGCTCGCTCAGGACCTGCCCCAGCACGCTGAGCACGGTGCCCTCGTAGGGCGGGCGTCCGGCGAGCGCGTGATAGAGGATCGCGCCGAGCGCGTAGACGTCGCTCGCGGGCCCGTGCCGCTTGTGGTCTCCGCGCGCCTGCTCCGGGGGCATATACGCCGGCGTACCGAGCACGTCGCCGTCGAGCGTGAGCTCGGGCGCCGGGCGCGATGCGGGCGCCGGGCTCGAGGGGGCGGACGACGGCGGTTGCGCCTCGAGAGGATCGAGCGACGGCGGGGGCGCGGCGCGGGCGATGCGCCGGCCGATGCCCCAGTCCATCACGAGCACCTCGCCGAGCTCGCCGACCATCACGTTGGCGGGCTTGAGATCGCGGTGCACCACGCCCTGGCGGTGCGCGTAAGCGACCGCTTGGCAGGCGCGCGCGAAGGCATCGATCATGCGCCGGAACGTCCAGCCTGCGCCCGCCTCGCGGTGCCCGCTCGGTGTTGGCGCCGCGTGCGCCTCGTCGATGATCTCGCGGAGTGTCCGCCCGCGGACCTCGGGCATGGTGTACCAGAGCCGGCCGTCGTCGAGCCGGCCGCCGTCGTGCACCGCGACGATGCCCGGGTGCTGCAGCCCGGCGGTCAGCTTCGCTTCCTCGAGGAAGCGCGCCCGCACGCGCTCGGCGTCGCCTACGTCCCTGCGCAGGATCTTCATCGCGACCACGCGGTCGAGGACGAGATCGTGGACGCGGCGGACGTCACCGAAGCCGCCGCTGCCGATGACGCCGAGGTCGCGGTAGCGCGGCGGCATCACGACGCCGCTGCCGGCCGCCTCCGCCGCGTCCTGCGCCAGGGTCTCATCCGCGACGGCCGTCGGGGTGCGCGCGACGCGCGAGGCGGCTCGGACGTTCTGCATGGTCTTCGTCCGATGGAGGTCCTCGGGCTCCTCTCCAGCCCCCTCGCCGCCGATCATGGGCGCCTGATGCTCGCTGTCCTGCTGGTCCACAGGGTCTCCGACGGCATGCGTGGATTCGTGCCGCTGGTACTATAGGGCACGCCATGGGACGGCTGAAGCACCACGCGCTCGGGGAGGTCCTGCTGCTGCGCTCGCGGTGCCTGATCGGGCGCTCCTCGACGTGCGATGTGCGGCTCAATGACGCCCGCATCTCGGGCGAGCATGCCTCGGTGCGCTGGACCGCGGCGGGCTGGGAGCTGCGCGACCTGGCGAGCAAGAACGGCGTCTTCATCCGCAATCAGCGGGTCCCGGCGGGCGAGCGCGTCCTCATCGCGGAGGGCGACGCGTTCGCGCTGGGGGATCCGAGCGCGCGCGCGTTCGTCTTCACGCTGGTGGAGGCGGCGCCGCCCGTGGCGAGCGCCCTGCATGTCTCGAGCGGCTCGGTGCGCACGTCGAGCGCCGGGTTGCTCGTGCTGCCCGAGGACGACCACCCTCGGGTGAGCTTGATCGAGGGCCGCAACGGCCGTTGGATGCTGGAAGCCGAGGGGGACGTGCGCGCCGTCGAGGACAGAGAAATCGTGGTCGTGGACGGCGAGGCCTGGAGCCTCGATCTTCCGGCGGCCACCGGCCCCACGCTCGACGGCGAGGCCGGGCGGCAGGCTGGTGGCTCCCTGCTCGATTGCATTGCGCTCCGGTTTCATGTGAGCCGGGACGAGGAGCGCGTCGAGATCACGATCCTCCACCGCGCGGGCGAGGTCCGCCTGCCCGCGCGCAGCCACCACTATCTCCTGCTGACGCTGGCGCGCGCCCGGCTCGAGGACGCCGGCGCGCCGCCGGCGCGGCAGGGGTGGCGCGATCGCGACGAGCTCTGCCGCATGCTCGCCATGGACGAGTACCGTCTCAACGTCGATGTGTGCCGCGCGCGCAAGCAGTTCCTGGCGGCGGGCGTCCAGGGCGCGGCAAACCTCCTCGAGCGGCGACCCGGCACCGGGCGGATCCGGCTCGGCGTCGGACGAGTCGAGATCGAGCGGGCGTAGGGTGAGTCGGATTGCGCCGGAAGCTCCCGCGATCATGGCGCGCACCGCGACCCGCGGGTCGCCGGGCGGCACGACCTGTGGCTGGATACGGTGCCGATCGGCTATCGCGTTTGGTGCTGGTAGGCTGTTCCCGAAGGGGGAATTTGCGGCGGCAATCCGGCGCCATCCATGCGTTCCGTCGGGTTTTCGGCGGGCGTGAGCGACCGCGCTCCCCGAAGCCGGTATGCTGGGGTGACCGGCTCCGGTTATGTATAGTGGCTCCCTGCGCTCTCGGTCGAGAGCGGCAGCTCGACGCAGAAGGTCGAGCCCCGGCCGACCTCGCTCGATACGCGGATTCGCCCGCCGTGCGCCTCGACGATGGTGCGCGCGATATAGAGGCCGAGCCCGAGCCCTCCATCATGCCGCGACGAGACGCCGCGGCGAAATCGCTCGAAGAGATTCGCTTGCACCTCAGCCGGGATCCCGATCCCATGGTCCGTCACCGAGAGCCGTGCGACCCGACCTTCCCCGGTGATGGCGATCTCGATCGGCGAGTGTTCCCCGAACTTGATGGCATTGGTGAGGAGGTTGGTCAAAGGCTCTTCTGCTCCGCCCTGACGCGGATGATGTCGGCGACGACCGTCAGGAGGGCCGAGAGATAGATCGGTTTGGGGTAGAGCTCGACCTTGCCCGCCTCGACCTTGGCCAGGTCCAAAACGTCGTGCGCAGCCTGCAGAACCAGGCGACCAGGGGCGTCCCGAGGGCGAGCCGCCGGTCGACCTCGGGAACCGGGTCGCTCCGGGGATCGATGCGCCCAGCCAGCGATGTCAGCACGCCGTGGCGGCCGGGGACCCGCATCCGGGGCCGCCCCTGCGCGCTCGTCCCCCGCTCCTCGGCGCTACTTCGGGCTCGCCCTCCCGATCGCGATCACGTTCTGCTGCGCCGCCGGCTTGCCGCTCTCCTGCACGGCCGCGCCGACGCGCGGGTGCGCCCTGAGGAGCGTCACCGTCAGCGTGATGCCCCAGCCGTCGTTCGTCTTCAGCTCCGCCTGCCCGTGGCTGTCCTCCACGGCCAGGATGAGCCGGCCGAGCGGCTCGAGCCCGGCCGGCGCCGCGCCGGGCGCGGTCAGCACGCGCTGGAGCGCCGACTCCGGCAGCCCCAGGCCGAAGCCGACGTCCAGGATCGACAGCTGCACGCCCTGCGGCGCCTCGCGCACCGACACCACCGGGCCGTGCCCAGGGAGCCCGCGGCTCGCGACGTCGACCAGGAACGCCTCGAGCGCCTGCGCGAGCTCGCCCCGGTGCCCGAGCGCGTGCGTCGCGCCGCGGATCGGCTCGAGCCGCACCGCGCGGCCGGTCGCGCGGCCGGCGCTCGCGACCGCGTCGACCACGACGTCGGCGAGCTGGAAGGCGCAGAGCGGATCCGTCGCGTCGCGCGCCGCGAGCGGCCGCACGTTCCCGGACACGGGGGCCGGCTGCTTCACCGGGATCAGCGCGGCGACGTAGCCCGCGATCCACGAGGAGCCGTCGGACTCGCGGCGCAGCGGGCGCACCGAGAGCACCGCGGGCTCGGGCGCGCTGACGCTGAGCTCGATGCCCTCGTCGCTCGCCATCACGCTGGAGAGCGACACCTCCGCGCTGCCCGCCGACGTGGCGCCGAGGACGTCGCCCAGCGTGAGCGAGCCGGGCGGGAGCGCCGCGCTCGCGCTCTCCGGGGGCAGCGTGACGTCGCGCGCGCGCAGCCACCTCGCGAACTCCGGCGCGAGGAAGCGGACGTCGCCGAAGGCGTCGGCGTACAGGAGCCCGACCGGCGCGCTCCGCAGCATCGACCCGAAGAGCTGGAGATCGTCGAGCGCGACGCGCGCGCCCTCGACCAGATCGTCCGCCGGCGCGTGGCCGGCCCGCCCCTCGCCCGCGCCGCCCTCCGCGATCGCGGTGCGCGCGAGGCGCTTCCGGCGCAGGAGGAGCGCGAGCTCGCGGCCGACGTGCTCGGCCCGCTCCGGCTCGCGCGAGTACGTCGACTCCGCGACCGGGCCGCAGAAGAACGCGTACCCCTCGATCTCGCCGAACGCGATGAGCGGGACCACGACCGCCGGCATGTCCTGCTTCGTCAGGAAGCGGCGCGCCAGGCGGATCGCCGGCACGCCCTGCTCGCTGCTGTACGGCGGGCGGCGCACGTCGTGGCGGCGCTCCGCGACGAGGCTCTCGCCGCCCGGCCGATCGTTCCAGAACTTGAGGTGCCAGCTGCCCGGCGGCAGCTCCGCGACGAGCACGAGATCCGCCGGGTGCGCCTGCTCCGCGAGGCGCGCGACGCGCGGCCAGAACTCCTCGTCCGGCAGCGTGTGGACCCCCTGCATGCGGAACAGCGCGGCGCGCTGGATGAGCTCCGCGGCGCGATCGACCGAGCGCTGGACGGCGAGCCCGCGCAGGATCATCACGCCCGCGAACGCGACCGCGAGGCCGAACAGGGTGCTCGGCAGCGGCAGCAGGCTCGCCTCGGCCCGCGCGGCGAGCGCGCCCTGGCCCGCGGCGAGCGCGAACACGGCGAGGAACAGCGCGGCCGTCGCGACCAGGCTGCCGTGGCGGCGGCGCGCGAGCCCCACGAGCCCGCCCGCCGCCAGCACGAACAGCGCCGGCACCCAGGCCGGGGCCGAGGCGCGCCGGCCGCCGTCGAGCAGGCCGCCGAGCACCGCGGCGACGCCCTTCGCCGGCGGCAGCGCCGACGTCGCGACCGCCTGCGGTGGGACGCCCCCCGCGCCGACCGCGACGACCGCGACGCGGCCCTCGAGCGCGGCCACCGGGACCTGGCCGTCCGCGAGATCGCGGAGGCTGACCGCGGGGACGCTCTGCGGCGCCTTCTTGATCACCCACGGCGCCGCGGTGACGCCGAGCGCGCCGAGCTCGGCCGCGCGCTCCTCGGCGCCCGGCGAGAAGAAGCCGACGACCTCGCCCGCGCTCACGCGGAGGAGCCCCGGAGGCAGCCGGACCACGGGCGCGGCCCCCGCGCCGCGCCCCGCGGCGTCGCCGCCGCAGAACGCGTCCGCCGGGGGGACCAGCAGCGCGCCGCGCGCGCGCCCGCGCTCGAGCAGCCCGGGGAGCGAGCGCGCGCAGAGCCCGTCGCGCAGCGCCTCGGGCGAGGCCGTGACCAGCAGCACCTGCGCGGAGGGCGTGGCGTCGGCGAGCGCCGAGGCGGCGAGGCCGCGCGCCACGTAGTCGAACCGCTCGAGCGGCGCCACGGCGGCGATCAGCGCGCCGGCGGCGATCGAGAGCACATCGGGCCTGAGCCACGCGAAGCGCGCCGCCTCCGACTGCGAGGTCATCGGACGCGGGATGCGAAAGGGCTTGGGGATCCGCGGACGGTAGGTCTTCGCCATACTCGCTGAAGAACGCAGCGCGAAAGGGGGCGACGGACGCCCGGGCAGCCCGAGCGTCGCATCGTGGTCGCATCGATACAATTGTCTACCGAGGTCCGCTGCGCCAAATGCATCTGCGGCTCGAGAAGCAGGCCGCCCCCTAGGGCGCGCCGGGGCGCCCCGCGCGCGGCGCGCTCCGGCCGATGCGCGGCGCGGCGCTCCGACCGCGCCGCCGCGCCGCGGCGCAGCGGCGGATCTGTTCGAGACAAGGTGCGATGTGGTGCTCCGCACCCCCCGCCGAGGCGCGTTGTGTTGCGGGCGGCGCCCGTGTGATGCGACGTCGGCGCGCGCTGTCGATTGGGCTGGATCGACCTGTCGGAAGGGGCTTGAATCGCTCTGGGTATGCGCAGCACTTCACCCTCTCTCCGGGCCGCTCCTGTCCTCGGGTTGTTCGTTCTTGCAAGCAGCGTGGCCTTCTCGGCCTCGAGCTGTGGCTGCGAGTCGGACGTGCAGCTCGTCAATTCATCGGGCGGCGGCGGCGCGGGCGGCGCCGGCGGCGCGGGCGGCGCGGCCGGCGCCGCCGGCAGCGGCGGGGTCGAGGCCGGGAGCGGCGGCGGGGGCGCTGCGGAGGGCGGCGGCGGGGCCGGCGGCGAGGGCGGGGTCGCGCTGCCGGACGAGCTGCCCGACTTCACCGAGGAAGAGCTCGAGCCGACCGAGGCCACGGACGGCATCCCGGCCCCGCTGCCGGGCGTGTACACGGACAAGGGCACGGCCGGCGGCGACGAGATCGTCCGCGCGCTGATGGGCTTCCCGATCCGCAACGCGGGGCTCCTCGACAAGGCGATCGAGGAGATCTACGACCCAGCGAGCCCGCGGTTCCGCCAGTACTTCACCCCGGAGGCGCTCATCGCGGCGCACGCGCCGCGGGAGCTCGACGTGCACCTCGTGAAGCTCTGGCTCGAGGAGCAGGGGCTCACGGTGAACTTCACGGCCACGAACCGGCTGCTGATCCAGTTCACCGGCACGGTGGCGCAGTTCAACGAGGCCTTCAAGACCGAGCTCCGGGTCTTCGAGCGCGAGAACCCGCAGGCGGGCAATCCCCCGTTCGACGTCTACGGCACCCTCGGCGAGCTCACCGTGCCGACGTGGGTGTCCGATCGCACGACCGGCATCATCACGGCGGATCTCGCGGCGAGCACCAGGACGCTGCCGGCCGAGGGCGGCAGCATCCAGCCGGATCCGCCGGACGGCATCGACAGGGGGATGACCCTCGCGCAGATCGCGGCCGCGTACGATCTCGACGACCTCTACGAGCTCGGCTTCCGGGGCCAGGGGGTGAAGCTCGGGGTCACGGTCGGCGCCACCTTCAAGTTCAGGGATCTCCAGTCGTTCTGGCGGGCGCTCGGCGTGCAGCGGGCGAACCCGCAGGTCGTCGTGACCATGGAGCCGATCGCGACGCGCTACCTGGAGTCGACGCTCGACGTCCAGTGGTCGGGGGGCCTCGCGCCGGAGGCGGAGCTCGTGGTGTACCAGGGGCCCGACGCGCGCAACACGTCGATGGTCTACACGTTCAACGAGGCGATCGCGCGCGGCGAGGTGTCGGTCATCACCGACTCGTTCGCCCACCGCGAGGACTCCGAGCCGCCGGCCGTGCGGCTCCAGTACCACAACGCGGCGCGCATGGCGGCGGCGCTCGGGATCACGGTCGTCGCGGCGACCGGCGACTCGGCGCAGACCGACACGCCCTCGGCGAGCCCGTACGTGACCGGGGTCGGCGGGACGTCGCTCTGGCTGACCAGGAACGGCGAGGTCGAGAGCGAGGTCGCCTGGCCCCACTCCGGCTCCGGCCCGACGCTCTCGTTCCCGATCCCCTCGTGGCAGGTCGGGGTCGTGGAGGGCTCCGGCGGCAAGCGCGCGGTCGCTGACGTCGCCATGCACGCCGCGCTCTCGCCGGCCCCGTACTGGGTCTACTACCTCGGCGAGTGGCAGCGCTACGGCGGGACGTCGTTCTCCGCGCCGACGTTCGCGGGGCTCATCGCCGTGGTGAACAGCTACCGCCAGGCGCAGGGGCTGCCGCGCGTCGGGTTCCTCAACTCGATCCTCTACACGACCCCCGAAGTGCAGGCGACGTTCCGCGATATCGTGAGCGGCGAGACGGAGTTCTTTGCCGCGGGGCCCGGCTGGGACTACCCGACGGGCTGGGGCGCGCCGAGCGCGATCGGCCTCGCCACCACGCTCCCGTAGCGGCGCTCCCCGCCCGACCGGGCGGCGCCGCGCGAGGGCCCGACCCGCCCGCCGCCGCCCCGCCGCCGCCGTTCCGCCGCCCGCCGCATGCTCGACAACCTGCCGCTCTTCCCCCCGAACGGGCTCGATCGGAGCCTCCACACCGCGGTCCTGATCGGGCTCGTCTTCGGGACGTTCTTCACCGAGACGCTCGGCTGGACGTACGCGGGGCTCGTCGTGCCCGGCTACCTCGCGACGGTGTTCTTCGCGGCGCCGGTCACCGCGGTGTTCATCATCGCGGAGTCGATCGTGACGTACCTGTTCGTCGCGCTGATCGGCCGCTGGATCACCCGGACGGGCGCGTGGTCGACGGCGTTCGGGCGCGAGCGGTTCTACCTGTTCATCGTCGGCGCGGTGATCGTGCGGCTCTTCGTCGAGGGCTTCGTCGTGCCCGAGGTCTCGGCGCGCTACGACTTCGTGCACTCGCGGGAGCTCTACAGCATCGGGCTCGTGCTCGTGCCGCTCATCGCGAACGCCTTCTGGAACAGCGGCCTCGTGCGCGCGGCGCCGCGGCTCGCCGTCGTCACGGCGCTGACGACGCTCGTGCTCGGCGTGCTGCTCCGGACGACGAACCTCTCGGTCTCGCGCTTCCAGGTCCTCAACGAGAGCCTGTCGCTCGAGTTCCTCGAGCTGCCGAAGGCCCACATCATCCTGGTCATCGGCGCGCTGCTCGGCGCCCGCAACAACGTCCGCTACGGGTGGGACTACAACGGCATCCTCGTGCCCGGCCTGCTCGCCGTCGCCTGGTACGAGCCGACGAAGCTGCTCACGACGACGATCGAGGCGCTCGCCGTCTACTACCTCTCGCGCTGGATCACCTCGGTCCGCCCCTTCTCCCGGATGCTGCTCGTGGGGCCGAGGCGCATGATCTTCGTGTACGTGCTCGGCTTCATCGTGAAGATGGCGATCGGCTTCGCCATGGTGCGGTTCGCGCCGGGGCTGCAGATGATCGACTACTTCGGGTTCGGCTACCTGCTGCCGAGCCTGCTCGCCGTGAAGATGTGGAACAAGGAGCACGTCGGCATCGTGATCATGCCGACGATCCAGGTGTCGCTCACGGCGTTCCTGGTCGGCAACGGGGTCGGCTACGCGCTCGTCGCGCTCGGCTGGGGCAGCGCGCCGCCGCCGCCCGCGGCCGAGGCGCGGCCGCCGCCGCGCGTCGAGAGCGCCGCGCTGTCGCTCGTGCTGGCCGACACGACGCCGCGCCCCGGCCCGCGCCCGAGGGCGGCCGCGATCGCCGCCGACATCGAGTCGCGGCGGGTCGCGCACCGGCTCGCGCGCAGCGTGCTGCGCGACGGCCGGCCGGCGGACGAGATCCTCGGCGTGGCGGAGCGCGCGCGGCTCTTCGTCGGGCGCGCGGGCGACGGCGAGCGGCCGTGGTACGTCCTCGGCGCCCGGTTCGACGATCCGGAGGACGCGTCGAGCGCGCCGCGGGCGGCGATCCGGAGGCGCGCCGGCCGGGGCCCGGGGGCGCCGGAGTGGCTGGTGCTGGCGGCGCCCGCGGAGGTCGGCTCGGCGCTGCCGGCGGTGGCGCTCCGGGTCGCGGAGCTGCTCGACGCCTCAGGGGTCGTGCTGCTGTCGCGCCACGGCGCGATCCGGCGGCACGACGAGGCGTTCGCGGCCTCGATGATCGAGGCGCTGGAGAGCCCCCAGGTGCTGCTCGTCGAGCCGGGCGGCGGCGACGGGCCGGAGCTCAGCGTGGTGGGCACGCCGGCGGGGCTGCCGGTGGTGTCGATCGGCGACGGGCTCGGCGCCGAGACGGCGATGACGTTCCGCCCGGCGGCCGAGCAGCCCACGCTCCTCGCCGACGCGCCGCGCCTGCGGGTGCCGCGCCACGTCGCCGAGGCGGTCGGCGCGCGCATGCTCGGCGCGCCGGAGGTCGTGCGCTGGAGCGGGACGCTCGAGGAGGAGCTCTCGAAGCGGATGGTGTCCCTGACGGAGGTCCAGCCGGGCCGGTTCCGCCCGCCGTCGATCGAGGAGCTGCGGCTGTTCGACAGCGTCGTTGTGCCGCGGCTGATCGCGGCGGCGACGCGCCCCGGCGGCGCTGCCGGCGCGCCGCCGCCGACCGCGTGGGAGCGGGCGATCCTCGGGCACCTCGGCTTCCGCGAGGTGCGCATCGGCGGGACCGACGCCGCGCCCGCGGCGTGGGGCATCGCCGAGCCCGGGCCGGAGGAGGGCGGCCCGGCGCGCCGCGGGAACCCGGCGTGGCTCGTGCTCGCGAAGGCGCCCGCGCCGGCGCCGCCGGCCGCGCGCGGGGGGGACCCCGCCGGCCCTGCGCCGTCGATCGGCGGCATCCTGCCGGTGTCGCCCTCGCCGCAGGCGGTGAGGACGCCGCTCACGGGCGCGATGCTGGTCGAGGTGCCCGCGCCGCGCTGGCAGATCGGGGCGTTCGGCGCGGGGCTCGCGCTCGCCGAGGCGCTCTCGGCGCAGTCGCTGCTGCTCGCGGGGGCGGTGCCCACGGCGGAGCCGAGCGGGGCCGCCGACGTGCGGCGCGCCGAGGGGCTGCGCAGCTTCTTCCAGCGGGCGCACGAGGTCTGGGTCGGGGACGGCGGCAACGCGCTGTCGGTCCAGGCGATCGAGGCGGACCGGAGCTACGAGCGCGACGCGGTGATCTCGTTCGGGTACGAGGTCGTGCGGCCGGAGCACGTGCCCACGTTCGCGGGGCCGCTCCTGGAGACGCTGCGCGATCTGGAGCTGCGCGTGGGGCTCTTCGACGGCACGCGCGAGCAGGTGCCGTTCAGCGGCGCGACGGACATGGCGATGGCCTACGCGAAGCGGTTCGCCGAGGGGCGGTTCGCGATCGTGTACCTGGGCAGCGCGATCCGTCGCTTCTTCGAGCTCCGGCGCTTCGCGGCGCCGGGGCAGGGGGAGACGCGCCTCGAGGCGCGGCTCACGCGGCTCGGCGTGGCGCCCGTGCCGCTCGACGTGGCCGCGCGCGCGCAGGCGCTCGCGACGTGCGCGGGGAGCGCGGGCGCGGGCGCGAGCGGGGACGAAGCGTGCCCGACCCGGGGCGTGACCGAGGGGTGCGATCTCTCCGCGGCGATGGAGAACTTCCGTCGCTACGCGACCGAGCGAAATCCGTATTACCTGAGGGCGCATTTCTCGGCGCTGGCGGCTGGGCCGGGGGGCGGGTCCGGGCCAGCCGGGCACGCCGCGCAAGGGAATGCGCCGGCGCTGGCGCCGCAGGGCGCGGCGGCGCGGGGCGTGGCGGCGGCGGCGGCGCGGGGCGTGGCGGCGGTGGCGGGGCGGGGCGTTGCGGCGGCGCGGCCCGGGGCGGCGGCGGCGCGGGCCGGAGCGGCGGCGCCGCCGCGGGTCGAGGCGCGGTGCCATGTGGAGCTCGGGCGCGACGTGATCACGGGGCGCCCGTGGGTCATCGCGGCCCGGCCGGGCGAGGCGCAGCTCCTGCCGATCGACGGCGCGCTCGTCGCGGTCCCGGGCGCCGCCGTGCCTGGCGGCGTGCGGCTGCGGCGCGCGGTCACCATCGGCACGAGCGCGCTCCGGATCGAGGCGGGCTCGCCGGGCGGTGCGGCTCCGGGAGCGCCCGGGACCGGGTCGTCGACGCCGGCGTCCGGATCGTCGACGCCGGCGTCCGGGTCGTCGGCGCCGGCGTCCGGTTCGGCGACGCCCGGCGCGGCCCCGCAGCAGGAGGCGACCCCGTGAGCGCCCCGGCGAAGCTCCGCGAACCGGCGAGCCACACCGCGCCCGCGCCGCCGCGCCCCGCGCGGCCGCCGCTCCGGGCGCGCTCGGCGACCGGGGGCTTCCGCGCGCACGTGGGCGCGCCGCGCAAGGCGCTGAACCCGCGCTGGCTCATCGCGATGGCGCTGCTCGGGGTGACGGCGTTCGCGCTCTCGATGCTGCCGGGCGCGCCGCCGCTGGGCACCTCGCTGCCGGCCGAGGACGAGATCCTCGCCTACCACATCGAGCCGGAGCGCGACCTCGCGATCAAGATCCCGGCCGAGATCGACGCGGTCGAGGTGACGACCTGGGCGGCCGTGAAGGCCGATATCTGCGACTCGGCGAGGCGCTATCCCTACGGGTTCGTCGCGGCGTTCGTGAACGAGCGGGGCAAGGAGGTCGCGCGGCACGTGTACGACCTGGAGAGCCGGGTCAGCTGCGATCCCGACCGCCCGCTCGGCGAGGGCGAGTACGCGGCGCGGCTCGCGAGCGGCGCGGGCGCGGTGACGGATCCGCGCTCGACGCTGCTCATCACGCACGACGTGCTCCCGCAGGGCGGGCAGGTGCGGCTCCGGGCGAAGCCCGCCGTGGACACAGACGGCAGGCCGCTCGACCTCACGATCCTGTCGCGGCTGGAGGGGCGCTACCAGCGCAGCGAGGCGTCGCGCGCGGTCTACGAGCAGAGCCTCGACGCCGAGGAGCGGCGGCAGATGGGGCGCCGGGGGTCGGCGCTCGGCTTCGCCGACCTGCCCGAGCCGTCGCGGAAGGAGCTGCTCCGGGGCTGGGCGCGGCGGCTCGAGGCCGGGGGCCGCGAGGGCATCGATTACGAGATGTCGCGGCTGCTCTTGCGGCGGTTCCGGATGCCGTTCCCGCGCGCCGAGGGCCGCGGCGCGTCCGAGTTCGTGGTCGGCGAGCGCCACGCGGCGGCGCTGAATTTCCGCGGCCCGCTGTCGCTCGACATCGAGGGCCCACCGGGCCGCACCGTGCGCGTCGCGGACGGCGCGAGCGCGCCCGCGAGCGTCGAGCTCGGCCCGCTCGGGCGGGCGACGGTGCGGCTGTCGCGGGAGGACATCCGGACGGTGGTGATCGACGGGGTCGGCCCGGATTTCGGCGTGCGGTTCGGCGCGCCGGAGGCGCAGGCGATGCAGCAGATCGGCGAGATCGTGCACCCGGCGATGCCTCCGCCCGCGGTCGCGGCGGCTCCTCTCGCGGCGGCGGAGGCTCCTTCTGCGGCCGCGCCGGAGCCGGCGACGGAGGCCCCCGGCGCGGCGCAGGCCGCGCCGCTGCGGCTCCAGACGCCCCCGGACGTGCGCCTTGTGCGCTACCTGGAGCTGGATCCGGGCGATCCGGTCATCGCGCGGATGGCGCCCGGGCAGGAGCTCCTCGGGCTCTTGATCCGGACCGAGATCGAGGCGAGCGGCGGCGCCAACCAGGGGGACGCGACGGTGGTGGCGCGGTGGGGACCGGGGCCGACCGAGCGCGCGGAGCTCAAGGTGACGCTCCCGCGCTCGCGCTTCGAGTGGTGGAACGACGGGTTCGACGCGTCCGAGCCGCGGCTCGCGATCCTCCGGCCGCCGGAGGGGGTCGAGCGCATCGAGATCACGGGGGACGCGAGGACGCACGTGCGGCTGCGCGCGATCGAGCCTGGCGTGAACGAGACGCTGTACCGGCTGCCTTACCGGGTCACGCTGGCCGAGGACGAGACGTGGCGCTACGCGCCGTTCGACGTGAGCACGTGGACCGACGTCCGCGCGGTGAACCTCGACGAGCTGGAGCGGAAGGAGCGCTTCTCGGATCTGCGCGAGCAGGTGCGGATCGAGCGGTCTGGGGAGGGCGCGAAGTCGGACGCGGATCGCCCGGAGCGGATCCTGCTCCCGGAGCATGCGCCGGTGCGTCGGCGGCTGTTGATGCCGGCGTGGCAGTCGGCGGGGGAGCCGTCGCCGGGCGACGCGTGGACGCCGCTGCTCGTGGCGAAGGATGTGCGCGTGGACGGGGCGGGGGCGCGGGCGGGCCGGCTGTCGGTCATCTACCGGGCGGCGCGCGCGTCGCTGGGCAAGGAGGTCGCGGTGCGCGTGGACGGCGAGGTGGCGCTGAGGGAGCCGATCGTGGCGCTGTCGGGCGCGCTGCGCGTGGCGGCGCCTGCGGGCACGCGGCGGGTCGAGATCGAGGGGCTCGGCGACGCTGGGGTGGCGTACACGGACGCGCCGCCGGCGACCGGCGGGGCGATCGTGCGCCGGCGCGACGTGTTCGAGCTGACGCGGGTGCGGCCGATGACGTACCGGTTCAAGCAGGGGGCGGGCGAGACGCTGCACCTCGTGCTGTTCGTGGTGACGCCCGGGGAGAACGCGGATTACCGCATCCGCTACCGGATCGAGGGGGCGAAGCCTGGGTCGCGGGAGGCGGCGTTCTTCCGGCGGGTGACGATCCCGGACGGCGTGCTGGCGGGTCGGGGCGGGGATCTGACGCGGGCGACGCTGTGGGAGGCGGCGACGGAGGAGCGCGGCAAGGACGGGGTGGGGCGCGGGGTGATCCGGCTGGGGGACGATCTCGCGCCGGGGGAGCGGGTGGTGCGGCTGTCGCTGCTCGGGCCGCAGGCGGGGGACGCGGGTGAGCCGGCGAAGGCGGTGTGGGTCGGGGCGGTGCTGGTCGGGCAGCGGGCGCCGGGGCGGGACAACGGGCCGCGGCTCTGGGTGGAGGACGATCCGTGATGGGGGCGCGGGTGGAGCGGGGGCCTGCGGGCGCGGGGGTGGCCGGCGTGAGCGCAGGGCGGGAGAGGCTGGGCAGCAGGTTGCGCGCCATCCGGGCGCGGATCGAGCGCTCGGGGGAGCCGTTGCTCGACGAGGCTGGCATCCGCCAGGAACTCGCCGAGCGCCGGGGTGGCGTCGCGGCGCTGGAGCTGGAAGACGATGCGCACCTTCGTTGATGCGGGGGTCTTGATCGTCGCGGTGCGAGGTACGGGCAATTATGCAGAGCGCGCTCTCTTGGTCCTCGACGATCAAGGCGATAGCCTGTCGCCAGTGCGTTGTTGAAGCTGGAGGTGCTGCCGAAGCCGCTCTACTTCCGTCGCGCGGAAGAGGTCGAATTCTACGAAACCTTCTTCTCTGAGGTCTGCGACTGGGCACCGCTTTCGGCCGAGCTTTCGGCGCATGCGTTCGCTCCGGCCTCGCAGCTTGGCCAGGCTGGGATGGACGCATTGCACGTCGCGGCGGCGCTCACGCTCGGCGCGGAAGGGATGGTCACAACGAGCTCTTCGCGCCGAGCGACGCCTCGCTGGATCCCTGCCAGGTTGGTCGTCCGTCAGGTTTTGTTGTAGGGTCTCCCCGCGCGGCCCCGGGGTCGCCGCAGCGGAACGAGCACACATGGCGGAAACGACAACGCGCCCGCTCGGGAAAGGCCACCTCGAGGCGCCGAGGTTCCAGATCGCCGACACCCGCCGTGGCGCGGGGCTCGCGCCGGGCAGGAGGGCTGTCGTCGGGCTCGCGTCGGCCGCGGCGGTCGCGCTCTGCGGCGCGGCGGCGCGCGCGCAGGAGCCGGCGCGCGACCCGGTGGCCGCCGAGGCGCTCTTCAAGGCCGCGCGCGCGCTGGTCGACAAGGGCGATTACGCGGCGGGGTGCCCGAAGTTCGAGGCGAGCCTCGCGCTCAACCCCTCGGCGAGCACCATGATCAACATCGCGCGATGCCACGAGCACGACGGCAAGCTCGCGACCGCGTGGCACGATTACAATCGAGCCCTGGTCCTGAACCGCGAGACGGCGGGGGAGCAGCGGCGGCGGAGCCTCGAGCAGATCGCGCAGAAGGAGATCGCGGCCCTCGAGCCGCGCGTGCCGAAGCTCCGCATCGTGGTCGAGGGCGCGCCCGCGGGCGTCGAGGTGCAGCGCGACGGCACGGCGCTCCCGGCGGCCGCGCTGGGCGAGCCGCTGCCGATCGATCCAGGCCCGCACGAGATCCGCGCGAGCGCCCCCGGGCACGAGACGGAGACCCGCGCGATCACGATCGCGGAGGGCCAGACGGAGACGGTCGAGCTCACGCTGCGGCCGGCGGCCGCCGCCGGGGCCGGGGCCGCGGCGGCGCCGGCGAAGGCGGAAGAGGCGCCGGGCGGCGGCGGCGTCCCGGCGTGGGCGTGGGTGTCGGGGGCGGCCGGCATCGCGCTCGTGGGCGCGTCGGTCGGGTTTTTGATCGACGATCTGTCGGCGATCGGCGCATTGCGCGACAACTGCCGCGAGGTCCCGGGCGGGACGTACTGCAACCCAGGCTATGACTTCGCGGCCGACAATGCGCGCAAGAACCGCGATGTCGGCCTGTTCGTCGGCCTCGGCGGCGCGGGGCTCGTCGCCCTGGGGGTGGCGGTGTACGGGATCGTCCGGGCGGGCGGCGAGAGGGAGCCGGCGCGGGCGCAGGGCGCCGTCGCGCTGCCGTGGATCGCGCCGTCCAGCGCGGGCGCCAGCATCTCCGGGAGCTTCTGATGCGCCCAGGGGAGAGCGTGCGAATGCATGGGTCGAGGGCTCTCGTCGGAATCGCGATCTCGATGGTCGCCGGGGGCGCGTGCATCCCTGACGTGGAGCCCGACGTCTTTGTTTTGCCGCGCTGCGACCAGGTCGCGCCCACCTGCGGACCGGAGGCCAAGGAGAGCTGCTGTGCGGAGGGCGAGGTGATGGGCGGCCAGTTCAACCGCCTGAACGACGCGACCTATCCGGCCACGGTGGCCGATTTCCACCTCGATCGCTTCGAGGTGACGGTGGGGCGGTTCCGGCAGTTCGTCGAGGGGTATCCGGCGACGAAGCCGAAGGCGGGCGCGGGCGCGCACCTGCTCATCGAGGGCAGCGGCTGGGATCCGGCGTGGGACGCGAGCTTGCCCGCGGGCAAGGACGAGCTGCGGGCCTCGCTGCAATGCGATTCAAACTTCCGGACGTGGACCGACGAGCCCGCCGGCAACGAGGCGGCGCCCATCAATTGTGTGAGCTGGTATCTCGCGTTCGCGTTCTGCGCCTGGGACGAGGGCCGGCTGCCCACGGAGGCGGAGTGGAACTACGCCGCCGTCGGGGGAAACCAGCACCGCGCGTATCCGTGGGGCGACGAGGCCCCGAGCGAGGAGCTGGCCGTGTACGGCTGCGAGACCACGACGACGGTGTGCCCGATCCCGCCCGTCGGCTCCAGGTCCCCGGCGGGCGACGGGACGTGGGGTCAGGCCGACCTTTCGGGGAGCCTGTTCGAGTGGGTCCTCGACTACCACGCCGATCTCGCGCTGACCGGGAGCTGCGTCAACTGCGCGGCCCTGAGCGACGGAGGCTTCGGGAGGGGCTCCCGCGGAGGGGCGTTCTCTCACGGCGAGGAGACGCTCAGCCCGACGTACCGCATCGGCGAGCTGCCGGAGAGGACGTTGTCCTTTTACGGTATGCGCTGCGCGCGGGACGAGTAGCCAGCTGGCGGCGTCCCGGCGCAGCCGCGCTCCTCGATACGTCTCTCCGGCGTGCCGTATCGCGCTGTGCAGTGCGCATCTGAGCGGCGGAGGGCCGTCGCGTCGGACGTCTCGACGGATGCTTCAGAGATCGTGACGCTCGAGGTACACCTGGAACATAAGTGAGAAGGAAAAGTCGGGCTGGCAGAAGCTCCGCAGCAACGCCTTCTCGTCGTCGTTCATGTCCTTCCGGCCATCGGCGATCTGGGCATCCTTGATGCGGACCAGCACTTCGTTGAACAGCTGGAGTTGCTTCAGTCGCTTGTGATCCAGATCCTTCCGGTCGAGCCTGTACTTCTTGATCGTCGCAAGTCCTTGTGCCGAGCCTTCTCGAGCTCGAATGAGCTCTTTCTCGAACATCAGGTGGGCGGAAGGCTGAGTGTCAGGGGCGCAAGGGTCCAGGCAGTCGGTCACGGGGACGGCCCTGTGGGGCTGCTTTTGGTGATTGCATTCCCAGCAGGCGAGGTAGAGATTTGTCCACATGAACGCGCGCGTCGGATCTTCGGCGACATCTATATAGTGATCAACCTCGCGCCGCGTCTGCTTCGTGCTCTGCTCGCAGTAGAAGCACTTGTGATGGCTCATCGCCTCCAGGGTGGAGACGATGTCGGGGTGTGCATACTGCTTGGAGCTGGGCCGCTTCTGTGGATCTTTTGCGCGCTGCTCCAGGAACGCGGTGCGCCAGCGATCTTCATTTCTAGCGAGCACATCAGGCGCCGGCAGCCGCTTGATCGGGATCATTTCCCCTCTCCGCGTAGCGACTGCAAACGCTCTTCAATGTCGATGTACGAGAAGTACTCGGGGTTCTTGTCCTTGAGCTGCTTCTCGATCTCCTTTCGCCGGACGGAGTCCCCCGCCTCGAAGGCGGCCTTCCGTTCCTCGAGCAGGCGCGAGATCTCCTCGCCGAACGGCTGTGTGCCATCGAATGCGGGGGAAAGCAGGATCTCCTCCACCGGCTTGTTCGCGTACAGATCTGTGGCGTCGTCGACCACGCAGGTCTTCCGCTCCCGATCGTAGCGGCAGACGAACACCCGCGCGCCCGGGACCGAGCCGACGATGAAAGGCGAGTGCGTCGTGGCGATGATCTGAAGATTCGGGAAGATGCTGAGCACGTCGCGCAGAAAGCGCTTCTGCCAGCGAGGATGCAGGTGGTTCTCGGCCTCGTCGATGAGCAGCAGCCCAGGGGTGTTGCAAAGCTCGGAGGCGTCCGTCTCGCGCAAGACGTGCACGGCGTACATCTTGCCCAGCAATCCGATCATGTGCTGGATGAGGTATGCGTTGCCGCTGCTCAGGTTGGAGAGCGGCACGAGCTGGCCGCTCTGCCGCACCATCGGCATGAACGCGCGCCGGTCCACGTGGCTGAGCTCGCCGTCGAGCACGCTGAGCTCGACGATGCGGCGTATGGTCTCGTAGAGGACCTCACCGTCCCGGCGATCGTGGGGATCGTCGCTGCCCCGGAGGTAATCGAAGGCGCAGACGAGCTCGGTCACCGCGGCGTTGCGTTGAATGCCTTTCAGCGCATCGCGCAAGAAGCTCTTCGGCGCAGGTCGCGCGAGTTGGCTGATCGTGTAAGCATCTGCAGGAAGCGAAGAGCGCCAGAAATCCACCACCCAGCTGGGACACTGCTGGCCTCCTTCGACTTCGACAGGAAGACGATATATCTTCGAATTGTGTGGGAGAAAGTCGAACGCCCCTTGTGAATACTGTTTTTGTCTCGAGAGCAGCCTTTCTCGTTGTCCGTCGATGAACAGGGTTGCTTCTATCTGGAATGGCGTTCCGTTCCGCCAGATTGCGCGCTCGAGGCCTCCGTAGTATTCGCCGAACAGTCCCCGAATCGCATCGAGCAGGATCGTTTTCCCGGTCCCGTTTTCGCCGGTGATGATCGCTACCGGTACCGGATCGTCGTGCGCTGACAGGAACTCCAGGCGCGCCTCGTCGAACGGACCGATGTTCTGGATGGACAGATCGAGCAGTCGCATGGGAGACCCATGCGCACCCTAGCACCCCTGCCGGTACATCGGACAGGGCCAGCAGGCAGCCCGGCCGCCCCATCCTCCGTGGCTGAGATCGCCGGACGGACGCGCCTGTGGCAGTTGAGGATCAGGGGCATCGGCGAACCGACCGCTGCCAGCATGGGGGGGCGGTCGAACCGGCCGCCGGTGCGTGGTATCGATGCCGGAAGGGCGGTCGAACCGCTCCCTGATGCCTGGATCGATGCCGGAAGGGCGGTCGGACCGCTCGCGGGCGCGTGGTATCGATGCCGGAAGGGCGGTCGGACCGCTCGCGGGCGCGTGGTATCGATGCCGGAAGGGCGGTCGGACCGCTCGCGGGCGCGTGGTATCGATGCCGGCAAGGCGGTCGAACCGCTCCCCGACGCCTGGATCGATGTCGGAAGGGCGGTCGGGCCGGTCCGCGGAGGCCGTTCGCGGTCCAGGAGGGCGGTCGGACCGGCCGAGAGTGCCCCTGCGCCTCGCGGCAGACCGCTGCCGCAGCCGGCCGCCGAAATGGTGATGCATCCTCGTGCATGCCCGGAATCCACGGGCATGCGACCCAAGTATCCCATTCAGCCTCCCGAGATCCTGTCCTGCCCCACGGCGCCGGCACAGCCCCCGCCGCTCGCCCCGGCCCAGGGCAATCCCATCCCCGCGCCGGCCACGGCGCCTCCGCCGTCCCCGGACACCGCCGCCCCGGACCTCCCCACGGCGCGCTCCGACCCGCGCGGGCCGTTCCGCGCCGCGCAGGTCCGGCCGGGCGACCCGTACGAGCTGTCCCACGGCCACCCCGTCTTCTGCCTGCCCAGCGGCGGGCGCGCCTCGAGCGCCCACCTGCTCGGCGGCGCGGTCGTCGCCTGGGATCCCGCCGTCCGCGAGGCCGGCATCGGCACCGGCTACAGCCCTGCACCCGAGCTGCTCCGCACGCCGCACGTGGCCGTGGGCAACGTGCCCGATACCCCGGGGTGGGCGCCGGGCGCGCCGGCGCTGGCCATCGCATACGCCGACCTCGGCGAGGACGAGGCGCGCCTCACGCAGAAGATTCACGACCTCCTGGCCGCCGGGACCCGCTGGGTCTGGGTCGTCCGCCTCGAAGCACCGCGCCACGTCGAGGTGCACGCGCCCGGCGCGCCGCCGCGGCGCGCGCTCCCGGGAGAGCTGCTGCTCGCGCCCGGCGTGCTGCAGAACCCGCTCGAGGTCGAGGCGCTCTACGATCGGGCCGCGGCGCAGCAGGCCGCCCTCGCCAACCTGCTGCAGCGCGAGGGCCACGCGAGCCTCTCGTCGCTCCGCGAAAGATGCCTCCGCGAGGGCCGCAAGGACGGGCTCCAGCAGTCCGTACGGGACGTGTGCGAGGTGCTCGGCATCGCGCTGTCGTCCGACGACGAGGCGTCGCTCCTCGAGCTCGACGCGGCGGCGCTCGCGGCGCTGCTGGAGCGCCTGAAGCGCGAGCGGCGCTGGCCCCTGCCGTAGGCCCCCCCGAGCGCTGCCCCGGCGGTCGCCGCGGCCGCTGCGGCCCGCCCCGCCACCGCGAGGGCCGCCGCGCGCTCGCCGATCGCGCGCTTGCGCTCGACGCCGGAAATCGGTTAGCCCGATACCTCACGGCGCACGGGGCGCACGGTGGGCATGGTGCAAGGGTAATCGCCGTGGATCTCGACGCCTTGGCCGCGTCCGCTGCCCGCCGCGCGCTGCTCGGCGCGGCGCTCGCCCTCGCCCTCGGCGCGGCCCCCGGCGCCCCGGGCGCGCGCGAGGCCGCGGCCGCAGAGGCGCTCGCCTGGGTGCCGCCGGACAGCGCGCGGGTCGTCTCGTGGAGCAACGGTCCGCAGCAGGGCGCGCCGGCTCCGGAGGGGACGCCCACCGCGCCCATCGCCGCCGATCCGACCGGGCCGATCGCGCTCACGGCGGGGCAGCTGCTCCTCGTGCCCGTGGAGCCCGGCGACCGGCTGGAGGTGCGCGGCGAGGTCGCGGGCGTCGGCCTCGGCTCGGGCGTCGGGGACATGCCCGACGCGATCACGTGGATGCCGCTGCCCCCTCGCAAGGAGGGCGCGCGCGACGTCGCGGTGCCGGCCTGGTCGAGCGCGCGCTTCGTCGCCGTGCGCGCGGCCGTCCCGCGCGGCGCGGAGAGCGCGCGGGTCGCGGTGCGGGTCGCCGCGCGGGAGAGCGCGCCGCTCGCCTGGTACCGCCTCGACGAGGATGTCGCCGCGTGGCTGGGCGGTCGCGCGCCCGCGCCGGCCACCGCGCCGGGCGAGGCCGCCGCGCTGCTCCGGTGGGTCGACGCCGCGCGCGCCGCGCTGTCCGCGCCGGGCGCCGCAGGCGCGAAGGCCGCGCCGCGGGCCGCGGGGGCACCTGCCGCGCCGGGCGCCGCAGGCGCGCCGGCCGCGCCGCGGGCCGCGGGGGCACCTGCCGCGCCGGGCGCCGCTGGCGCGCCGGTCACCCCGGCCCCCGCGCCCCTCGCGCCCGACGCCGCCGCATGGCTCACCGCGCGCTACCTCGAGGAATCGCTGCTCCTCCGGCCGCTCGTCGAGCCGTACTTCGTCGCGCGGGAGGTCGAGCTGCGCGGAGGCCGCGAAGGCCCCGATCTCCCGGCCCTCGAGCGCGCCACGCCCTGGCGCTCGCTCGGGGCCGGCGGGCGGCTCGGGCTCCACGCGCCCGGCGCGGACGTGCTGCGCATCGCCCTCCGGCCGCGCGCGTACGGCGCGACGCGCGTCGTGGTCCGCGCCGGCGGCGCCGTCGTGCGCGAGCTCGCGTGGCGCACCGGGGCCCGGCTCGCGGACGCCGCGCGCTGGCGAGAGCCGCGGTGGATCCGGGTGCCGCTCCCGGTCGACGCGCGCGCGGCGACCGTCGAGGTCGTCGAGGGGGAGATCGCCGTCGCCGCCAGCGGCTACCGGCAGCGCGCCGGCGTCGCCGAGCTCCTCGCGCCGCAGCGCGACCGCCCCGCGCTGCTCGATCGCGCCGCGCAGCGCGACCCCGCCGGCGATCGCGCGCCGGTCCACGCCGAGGCGCCACGGCTCCTCGCCGCCGCCGATCGGGCCGCCGCGCCGGGCGCCGCGAAGGCCGCGGTCGACCTCGCGGCCCGGCCGGCCGTGCCGCCGCCGCTGCGGGCGCTCCTCCTCGCCGAGGCGGTCCGGTGGGCGCCCTCTCCCGGCGCGGCGTTCGCGCGCGCGGCGCAGGCCTATGCGGCGGCGCAGGCCGTGCCGGCGGCGATCGCCGTTCCCCTGCAGCGCGCCGTCCTCGCGCGGCTCGCCGCGGCGCGCGCGGACGCCGGCGCCGGGGCTGCGCCCTGGTCGCCGGCCGCCGACGCGCGGGCACCCGCCGGCGGCGCGCGGGCACCCACCGGCGCCGCGCCGCCGCGCGATCGCGCTGGCGGCGCGCACCCGGATGACGTCGCGGCCGTGTCCGCGCTCAGCGCAGCCCTCCCGCCGCCGCTCGACGGCCGCCGGCCGGTGGGAGCGCCGCTCGCGGAGCGCTACGCGCTCGGCCACGGCGACATCGGGAGCGCGGCGCCGCTCGCGCGCACCACCTGGGCGCGCGAGGCCCCGTGGGACGCGCTCGACATCCCCGAGGGCGTGATCGCGTGGAGCTCGATCGCGCCGCCGCGCGACGCGCCGCCGCCCGGAGGCGCCGGAGCGCCCCAGCCCGCCGCCGCGGACGCGCTCTGCGACGTTAACGCGGAGTCCGGGCTCCGCTGGACGCTGCTCGACACCCCACGCGCCCGGATCGAGGTCGAGGCGCCTCCGGACGCCCACGCGCGGGTGCTCCTCCGGAGCGCCGCGAGCGAGGTGGTCCCGGAGTCGTCGGTGCTCATCGACGGCACGCCGGCCGCGGTGCACGGCGGCGCCGGGCTCACCTCGGTCGTCGCGGTGGCGCCCGGGGTGCGCGTCTTCGAGCGGCCGGCGGGCGCGCCGCCGGTGCTCGCGCGCATCCCGCGCAGCGGGCGCGCTCCCTGCGCGTCGCTGCGCGAGATCATGCAGTGGGCCTGGGTCGACGGCGCCGTGACCTTCGCGCTCCCCGACCCGGAGCGCGCCACGGTGGCGCGCGTCGTCCTCGCGCCGGCCGCCGTGATGGGCGAGGCGGCGCGATCGCCCGGTGCGCAAGGCGCCACCGCGCGAGCTCCTCAGGCCGCGAGCGCGCCGCCCGCCGCCGCGAGCGCGCCGCCCGCCGCCGCGAGCGCGCCGCCCGCCGTCGCCGGTGCGCTGCCCGCCGCCGCCGGTGCGCTGCCCGCCGCCGCCGGTGCGCCGCCCGCCGCCGCCGGCGCGCCGCCCGCCGCCGCCGGCGCGCCGCCCGCCGCCGCCGGCGACACCCGCGTGCTGCGCGTCAGCGTCGGCGCCGCCGTCCACGAGGCCTGGGTGCGCGCGGGCGCCACGGGCGCGATCGAGATCCCGGTCCCCGCCGGCGCCGGCGAGCTGCGCGTCGAGACCGCCGCGCCCGCGCTCCTGCGCGCCGCCGTGCGCCTGCACCCCGCCGCGCCCGCCGAGCCGCGCGTCGTCACGCCGGCGCGCCCGCCGTCCGGCGCGCCCGTCGACGGCACGCTCGAGCAGATCCGGCTCGCCACGCGCGCCCTCCGCAATGCGCCCGCGGCCTCGCGGGCGCGCGCGGCGCTCCACGCGGAGCGGGCGACGTCGCTCGAGGCCCTCGGCTTCCCGGCGCTCGCCGCGCTCGATCGCGCCGCCCCGGGCGACCCCGGGGACGACGAGCAGCTCCCGGGCGCGCCGGCCGCGGGCGCGCCGCCGTCGACCGTGTTCTCCCTGCCGCCGGGCAGCCCGCCGGCGGTCCCGCTCGGCCTGCCCGCGCGCGTGCCGCCGCTGCCGCTGCCCGGCGACCGCGCGCCCCTCGCTACCGCGCGCGCGGCGCGCATCGCCGGCGATCCGCGGCGCGGCGTCGCGCTGCTCGCCGGGCCCGCGGGCGGCAGCTCGGGCGCGGACGCGCTCCTGCTCGGCCTCCTCGCCGAGCGCGCCGGCGAGGCGCGGATCGCCGCCGACGCCTTCACCCGGATCGGGCTCGCCCACGGCTCCTCCGCCGCGCTCGCCCGCGCCGCGAACCTCGCCACCGACGTGGCCGCCGCCGCCCCGGCGCCCGATCGGCGGCTCACCTTGCGCGCCCTCGCGCTCGCCGAGCTCGCCGTGCAGGCGGCCGCCCGCGAGGCTTCCGCGGGCCAGGGCGCCGCGGCTCCCGGGGACGCCGCGGTCTCCGCGAGCGCCGCGCCCGCGGCCTCCGGGGACGCCGCGCCCGCGCCCTCCGGGAAGGCCGCGCCCGCGCCCTCCGCGAGCGCCGCGCCGCGCCCTGCCGCCGCTCCTCCCGCCGGCCCCGCGCCGTCGCCGCCGCTCCAGCTCCCGCCGGCCGCCCTCGCGCGCCTTTCGCCGGTGACCGGCTGGAACGTGCCGCCGCGCGCCGACGCCACGGCCGGCACGGCCACGCTCGAGATCCGGGCCAGGGCCGAGCGCGATCTGCCGCTCCGCGTGCGGGTGCGGCGCGCGCTCGTCGACGCCCCGGAGGCGTCGCTCCTCATCACCGACGGCGCGCGCGCCGAGTTCCGGCTCGACCGGGCCGCGCCGGGCGCGATCGTGCTCGACGGCGCCTGCCGGTCGCTCGACCGCGAGGAGACGCCCTGCGCGTTCTCGATCGCGCTCGACGGCGCGCCGGTCGCGTGCTCCGCGGCGTCCGCGCCGATGGTCGATCGGTGCGTCGTGGAGGTGCCCAAGGGCAGCCACCGCATCGAGGCGCGGCCGCCGTCGGACCGGAGCGTCCTCGGCTGGATCCGCGCGACCGCGGCCGGCGCGGCGCAGCCGTTCTCGGGCCGCGTCCTCTCGACCTGGAACGACATCGATCCGGACCGCCCCCTGGAGCTCGCGTTCGTCGGCCCGACCGTGGTGCGCATCCGCGCCCGCGCCGCCTACGAGTGCGTCGCCTCGCCCCGCGCGCGCGCCGCGCCCGCGGACGGCGGCGATCCGGCCTGCCACCCCGAGGTCGCCGCGGCCACGCCCGCCGGGCAGCTGCGCTTCTCGGTGGCGCCGCTCGACGGCGCGGCCGGCAGCGCCCCGCCCGGCGCGCTGGAGGAGGGAGCCCTCGCGCTCGACCCCTCCGAGGACCGCGAGGCGCGCCGCCTGGGCGTCACGCGCGCGCCGTTCTTCTGGCTCGGCGGCGAGGTCGAGTCCCGCGTCGCCGTCCTCGCCGACGGCCCGCACGTGCTGCGCGTCGCCTCGCCCGGCGGCCGGGCGCTGCTCCGCGTCGAGCTCGCCGTCGCCCACGGCGCGCCCCGGCCGCGCGTGCCGCCGCCCGCGCCGCCGCCGCCTTCGCCCCTCGCGCCCGCGGAGGAGCCGCTCCGGCCCGCGCCCCCGGTGGGAGAGGACCCGGACGCGGGGCCGCTCTCCGTCGGCGGCTACGCGCGCCTCGTCGACGCCGAGCTCACGGAGGAAGATCTCCGCTTGCCGCTCCGCTTCCTCGAGCTCGGCGTCGACGTGCACCGCGAGCTCATCGAGCGGCGCGCCTGGGTCGCGGCCGCGGGGTTCGGGCGCCTGCGCGACGGTCCGGAGAGCTTCGGCGCGGAGGCGCGCTTCGACCTCGGCTCGCGCGGCTGGATCCCCGGCGCGTCGCTGAGTGGCCGCGTCGTGTTCCAGCCCGGCGCCAGCGACGCCGTGGGCGGCAGGGCGAGCGCGAGCGCGTTCTGGTCGATCCCGCTGGGCGAGCTCACCCTCTCGCCGTGGGCGGGCTTCACGTACCTCGCGGTCGACGAGTCGCTCCGGGGTTTCCCGGGCGCCGACAAGGACATCTTCACCCCGTACGCCGCCGAGCACCGGACGCAGGCCTCGCTCGGCGCGCGCCTCAGGCACCGGCCGTTCGTCGACGCGCTCGTCACGGCGGGCACGTCGCTGCGGCTGAGCCCGGTGCCATCGACCCTCGATCGCGTCGACGCGACGCTCGACCTCGACCTGCTCCCCGGCCGCGGGCTGTTCCCGTGGATCCAGCTCGGCTGGCTCGCGAGCTACCGGCCCGAGAACGAGACGCGCGACGAGGCCTTCCTGCGCGACGCGTTCACCGCGGGGCTCACGTTCTGGAGCTGGCTCTCGCGCGGACACCGCGTCTCGCTGGGCGCGGAGGGGACGTTCCTGTTCGACATCCCGAGCCCTGCAGAGACGTCACCGCGCCTGTCGGCGGTGCTCTTCGCCCGCTACGACTACACCGCCGGCCGCGGCCTGCGCGACTTCCCGCCGCAGTCGACGCCGTTCCGCGACCGGCAGGAGGAGGGGAGCGGGCTCATCGAGCGGCAGCGGCCCGCGGTCGAGCCGTCGTGGGAAGACCCGTAGAGCTTGGGGGAGCGGCCAGCGCCGGCGCTCCGCGGCGCCGCCGAGCGTGGCGCACGCTCCGCGCGCGAAGCCCACTCTTCGGGGAAGCCTACGGAAGCGCGTGCCGCTCGAGGACGCTCCAGGCGACCTCGGGGATCATGAACGAGGTGTAGCTGCCGCAATGCGTGCCGTTGTGGCTCCCGAGGGGCGTCGGGTTTGTCACTCCCCCCTCGATCCTGTGCCGCGCTACTCTCGGCGAGCGACGAGGTTTCTCGTCGAGCCTTATGACGGTCGAGCTGATTCACGCCATCGTTCGCCAGACCACCGTTCTCATCGCCCAGCTGGCGACCTCGGGGGGCTGGCGTGCCCCCCTGGCCCAGCTCGCGGACCAGGTGTTCCAGGACCTCGCGACCGAGCTTGAGCGGCAGGGGGTCAGCCGCAAGGTGAGCGCCGACATGTTCGGTATGGGGCTGCGGAGCTATCAGCGCCGGGTCCGGCGAATCACGGAGAGCTCGGTGGAGCGGGGCCGTTCGCTCTGGGAGGCCGTGCTCGACTACATCCGCCGCCGGGGGATCACGCCGCGGGCCGAGATCCTGAGGGCGTTCGCCGCCGAGGACGATGTCCTGCTCCGCGGGGTGCTCTTCGACCTCTGCGAGAGCCGTTTGATCTTCCAGGCGGGGCAGGGGGCTCAGGTGGTGTATCGAGCGGTCTCCGACGACGAGCTCGGCGCGCTCCGCGCGCTCCGCTCGGGCGAGGGCGTGGACGAGCTCGTCTGGGCGATCATCTATCGAGAGGGCCCGCTCACGCGCGACGAGCTGCTGCAGCGGACGCACATCGAGCGCGCGGAGCTCGAATCCGCCCTGGTGCGCCTCGTGGAATCGGGGCGAGTCGAGCGGACCGGGGAAGGCGCCGGAGCGACGTACAGCGCCGCGAGCCTGTACGTGCTGCTGGGCTCGCCGGTGGGCTGGGAGGCGGCGATCTTCGATCACTACCAGGCGATGGTGAAGACCATCCTGTGTCGATTGCGCGAGGATCGCACCGCGCCAGGCCTCGCCGACCGCGTCGGGGGGAGCACCTATACCCTCGACGTGTGGCCCGGCCATCCGTACGAACAGCGGGCCTACGAGACGCTGGGGCGCCTGCGCGCCCAGCTGGTCGAGCTGCGCGAGCAGGTCGAGGCATTCAACGCGGCGCACGAGACGCCGGACAGGTACACGCAGGTCGTGCTCTACATCGGACAGTGCTTGATCCCGCAGGACACCGGGGGCGGCGATGAGATCTAGGGTGGTCGCGGCGGCGGGCCTCGTCGCGAGCGCGGTTGGCGCGGCGCTCCTGGCCTCGGCCTGCAGGGACCTGGGCCCGCAAACCGGGAGCGAGACCAACTTTCTCAGGAGCTGCGATGCCGGCTGCGGGGACGGCCTCGCCTGCATCTGCGGCGTCTGCACGCGCGCCTGTTCGGCCGAAGGCGAGTGCGCGGCGCTCACCTCCGGCGCCCAGTGTGTGGCCGTGGCGGAGCGGCCCGCCGAGGCGGCGTGCGCCGCGGCCGAGAGCGCCGCGTTCTGCGATCTCACCTGCAGCGACGACGCCGACTGCGAGCCGCTCGGCGCGCCGTTCCGCTGCCAGGGCGGCTTCTGCCGGGCGCCCGGCGAAGGCGACGCGGCGGCCGCCTGCCCGGCGACCACGCTTTCGATCGGCGACAACGAGCGCACGGTGACGGTCGGGGACACGACCCGCAGCTACGTCGTTCGCCTCCCTGCCAGCTACACGGGCGCGAGCTCCATGCCGCTGGTCCTCGACTTCCACACGCTCGGCGGGACCTCGGCGGCGGAGGCCGAGGCCTCGGGGTACCGCGAGCTCGCCGAGAGCGAGGGATTCATCGTCGCGTGGCCCCAGGGCATCGAGGGCGCGTGGAACATCGGTCCGTGTTGCACCTCGTCACGCGACGTCGACGACGTGGGGTTCGCGCGTGCCCTGGTCCAGCAGGTCCAGGCGGAGGCGTGTGTCGACGTCAAGCGCGTCTACGCCGTGGGCGTCGCGAACGGCGGCGGGATGGCCTACCACCTGGCCTGCAACGCGGCGGACGTCTTTGCCGGCGTCGCTCCCAGCGCCTTCGACCTTCTGGCGGAGTTGGAGCAGCCCTGCCAGCCGGCGCGGCCGGTGACCGAGATCTCGTTCCGGGGCACCGCCGACGTGCTGGTCCCCTACGAGGGAGGGGCGCAGCAGGCGCCGAACGGCGCGAACATCACCTTTCTCGGCGCCGTCGGCACCTTCGAACGGTGGGCCGCGCTGAACCAGTGCACGGGCGCACCGAGCGCGGCAGACGAAAGCGGTTGCTCGACCTACTCGACCTGCGCGAGCGGCGTGGAGGTGACGCTGTGCACCGCGCAGGGCGGCGGCACGGCCTGGGGGAGCGCCGAGATCGGGTGGGCCACGCTGAGGCGGCATTCGCTGCCGTGAGCGAGGAACGAACGAGCGCCGGTTGATGGCCGGGAGCGGCGCGCGGCGCTCGTCCTCGGGAGGGGATGGCGCTCGCGACGGCTTGCCGTGTGGGGCGATTCGGTCCGTGCTCTGCCGAGCGTCAGGGTGGGTGAATCAGGGGCGTGGTCGGCATGCCGTCGAACCTGACTGGTGCACACCGTCACGATCGATAGAATGTCGACTGGGAATTCTAGACCTCCAACCTGACGGAGCGGCCGAGCTCGCAGGCGTACTCCTGAATTGCTTATCCATCTTGAGCGGAAACTTGCGAATCGGTCGGTCCAGACATGGAGAATTTTGATGCGTATGAATCGCTTTCTTGGATTTCTCTCCCTCTCGTTCGCGTGCAGCCTGCTCGCCTGTGCGGTGGAGCCGGGGGCTCTGGAGGACAGCGGCTCCCTCGAGTCCGGCGTGACCAGCCCCGACGGCATGATCGACGCGACGCTCACGATCCAGTCGCAGTGGGGCAGCGGGTACTGCGCGAACGTGACGGTCAAAAACCTGAGCAGCACCGCGGCCACCACGTCCTGGGGCATGGTCGTCGAGCTCGGCGGCACCACCGTGGCCAACCTGTGGAACGCGCGCTCCACGCCCTCGGGCGGGCGGCTGAACGTCACCAACGAGGGCTACAACGGCGCGATCGCGAAGGGGCAGACGGCGTCGTGGGGCTTCTGTGCGAACGGCACCGGGCGGCCCACCATCGTGTCGGCCAGCAGCACCGGAGGCACGGGAGGCGCGACCACGTCCTCCGCGAGCAGCAGCTCGAGCTCGTCCTCTAGCTCCTCGGCGAGCAGCGGCGCGGGCGGCTCGGGCGGCGCTGGTGGCTCGGGCGGCGCTGGTGGCTCGGGCGGCGCCACGACAGGAACTGGGGGATCGAGCGCGTATTCGCCGTGCCCGACGAACGGGGATCCTTGCAAGATCCTGCCGCTGGGCGACTCCATCACGGATGGGGTCGGGGTGTCGGGCGGCGGCGGCTATCGGATCGAGCTGTTCAGGAAGGCGCTGACCGCCGGCCAGAGCATCACGTTCACGGGCTCTCAGACGAACGGGCCGACGATGGTCGACGGTGTTCCGTTTCCGCGGAAGCACGAGGGGCACAGCGGCTGGAAGATCAACCAGATCGCGGGCCTCGTGCCGACGCCTTCGATGCAGGAGACCCCGCACATCGTGCTGCTCATGGCGGGGACCAACGACGTGGCGCAGAGCGACAACCTCGCCATGGCGCCGCAGCGGCTGGGCTCGCTCCTGGACAAGATCTTCGCCGCGGCCCCCGACGCGTTCGTGGTCGTCGCGAAGCTCATTCCGCTCAGCTTCAACGACGCCGCGGTCGTCGCGTACAACAATGCGCTGCCGCCGATCGTGGAAGCCCGGGCGTCGGCAGGGAAGCACGTGGTGCTGGTGGACATGCATACCGGGTTTCCGACGTCGGAGCTCGCGGACGGGGTGCACCCGAACGCGGCCGGCTATGCCCGCATGGCGAACCGATGGTACGACGCGATCGGCGACCTGCTGCCGTGAAGCGCCGGCGAGCCGGGTCGCCGACGGCCATCGAGCGCTGGCTCGGCGTCACGGCCACCGCGACCCTGCCGTGAGCCCCGAGCTCGCCCCGCCACGGGGCGCTGCGCTCGCCGCGCGTGCGGCCCGGCGAGCGCGCTCCGGTTCGCCTACTCGCCGAAGAAGTCGACGGCCTGGTTGCCGAGCAGCTGCTGTCCCGCGGCGTTCGCGTGGCAGCTGTCGGCGGTCGTCCCCCGCCCGAGCCGACCGAACGAGCCCGGATAGATCACGTTCAGCGTCGCATCGGCGGCCGCCTGCCGGGCGAGACGGTCGGTGCGCCAGGGGGATGACAAATTTGTCCAAGGGGGCCGACGACGATCTCGCCGTCTATTCGCGCGGGTCGCAGCGGCAATAGAACAAGGACGGTCGGACGCGAGCCGAGAGCCCTCGCGGGTCCTGACCAACGCCCCCTAACAGAAGGTGACGACGATGAACTCTCTTGTTCTTTCCTACCGATGGATGGCCTCCTGCGCTCTTCTGATAGCCGCGCTCTGCCTCGGCGCTTGTGGTTCGGAGAGCGACCCGGTCGACGGTGCGGGGTCGGGAGACGCCGAAACGGGAGGGACGACGGGCTCCGCCGGTCCCACGACCGGAGGTTCGACCAGTGGTGGGACAGGTGGAGGCGCCAGCGCGGCCGGCACTACCGTCGGCACCACCGGCACCGGTGGAGACGGCACCGGCGGCGCAGGCGCGGGCGGATCCGCGTCGGGGAGCACCGCGAGCACGGGCGGCGCTGGCGGCACCGCCGGAACGGGCGGTGGAGACGACGGCCTGCCTCCGACGGGAGACAACTCGGTGGCGTACACTGGCTGCTCGATGGCCAACAACATCGGCACTGGCTACAAGCGCGTCGGCGGCAGGATCATGTGGAACTCGGACGACTATCAGACGGGTGCCATGGTGGTGCAGAACTGGACGAACCCCAACAGCTCTTCCTGGCAGCTCTTCGACCGGAAGATGGCGTCGATTGGAGGGAAGGACGTCGTCAAGGCCATCATGGTCCAGATCTGCATCTTGTCCCAGCGGGCGACCGATCAAGAGCTCCGTGACATGGTCAATGCGGCGCGCCAGCACGTCGACCCGGGCACGCACATCTACATCGTGGGTCAGCCGGTCTACAATGAAGGACACGATTGCTTCATCGCCGGAGCCGGCGGTGCCGATTGGACTAACATGAAGGCACAAGAGCTGGCCAACGACCCGACCATCAACGAAAACATGAGCTACCTCGGGAAGTTCATCCTCAACAATGACGCGGGCGAAGTCAGCGACGGCTGCCACGCCAGCAGCCCGAAGGGCGAGAACGTGCTGGGAGAGCAGGCAAAGGCGTTCTTCGGGGGCTGATCGGAGCACAGGCCCAACGAAACCGAGCCGCGATGCGGACGAGCGCGCGCCGTGCGTAGAGGCGCGCGCTCCGGTGGCGTGCCCTGCTCATGGAATGGGAGCAGGCGTTGACCAGTGGATGATCTATGATTTCGCTTGCCCGTCCCTGCCGCGCCGTCGGTATCGCCTTCTTCGGGCTGCTGCTCTCGGCAGGTTGCACCGCGGGCGAGACAAACGCGAAGGACCGAAGCCTCGGCCACGCGGACGCTTGGGGTGGAAGGGCGCCAAGCTGCACCGGGCTACCGGCGACCTGCGGGCCATCGGGGAACGAGGACTGCTGCGAGAGCTCGCTGGTCCCCGGCGGAACCTTCGCTCGAAGCTACGACGGCGTGGACTATCTGGACCGAAGCTACCCGGCGACGGTGAGCGACTTCTACCTCGACAAGTACGAGATCACGGTGGGTCGGTTCCGGGCGTTCGTGAACGCGGGCATGGGCACGCAGGCCAGCCCGCCTGGGGATGGCACGGGCGCACATCCGAAGATCCCAGGCTCTGGCTGGAGCTCGGCGTGGAACACCAAGCTGCCCCCGAACACGGCTGCCCTGAAGAACGCCCTGAGCTGCATGGTCCATCAGAGCTGGACGGACACGGCGGGGAGCAACGAAAATAAACCGATCAACTGCCTGGACTGGTACACGGCGTTCGCGTTCTGTGCGTGGGACGGGGGACGGCTGGCGACAGAGGCGGAGTGGAACTACGCGGCCTCCGGGGGCAGCGAGCACAGGTACTATCCGTGGTCGAAGCCAGCCACCTCCACGACAATCGACGACAGTTACGCGGTCTACTGCGGCGGCACCTGCAGCCTACAGGACGTCGGGTCGAAGTCGCCGAAAGGCGACGGGAAGTGGGGCCAGTCCGACCTGGGCGGGAACGCGTGGGAGTGGACGCTCGACTGGGATCCGGTCCAGTACCCGATGCCATGCCATGACTGCGCCGCTGTGGCAGCGGGCTCCTACCGGGCTTTCCGGAGCGGCAGCAACGACGAGCTCGCCCCGACCCTGCGGTCAGCCACCCGGCACGTCTACTACCCGGAGCACCGAGGCAACATCGGGGCGCGCTGCGCCAGAACCCCTTGGTTCTACTAGACTAGAGGCTCAGAACGTGCACGTCGGCGCAGGGCCGGCCGTAAAAGGCTCCCAGCGGACGTCCTCGATCGCTACGTCCATCGGCGATTCCGAGTAGATGAGGAAGGGCGTGTTGACGTTGGTGATGTCGAGCCCTTTGTCCGTCAGGCACTTCAGCGGGACGGAGACCTCGTGCCACTCCCCGTCAGCGATGGAGGTCAGCGTGCTCGCGATGTTGATGTCGCCGAAGCAGGGATACACGCAGTGGGCCGACAGCGTGACCAGCGCGCCCTCGGGCGGAGCGTCGACGCGCGCCCGGAAGACGATCGAGGTCTCCGAGTTGTAATAGGGCGACAGATCGACCCCGGGCGCGCCCGCCGAGACCTGCGCGTAGATCTGGCCCGTCGCGCTCCAGGTCACCTGCTTGGCGCTGCCCTGGATCTCGCCGTCGACCGTGCTCGCGCTGACCTCGCCGCCGGGCAGGGTGGCCCCCATGCCCACGTCGATGCCGCCCCAGTTCGAGGGGCCGCCGATGCGCAGCACGTAATCACCCTTCTCGTCGCCGTCCACGAAGATCTCGAGCGGCTCGTTGGTGGTGCCGGCCTCCCCCGGGTCCGGGGCCGCGCAGCCGTGGCCCGTGGAGACCTCGGGCAGATCGTCGCCGAGCACGTCGGCGTCGGTGGTCACGAGGCCATAGCCATACGGGAAGAGCGGCGTCTCGCCATCTCCCTTGTTGATGGGCGCCTGGCAGTCGGCCGAGGGCCACGAGAACGACAGCTTGCCCTGGAACTCGTGATCGCCGAAGAGCACGTCGGCGACGCCGCCGCCCTCGCTGCCCGGCAGCCAGGCCGCGACGAACGCGTCCGACCGGTTGAGCTCCTTGTTGGTGTGGAGCGGGCGGCCCGACACGAACACCGTGACGATGGGCACGCTCGGCGCCTGGGCGCGGATGGTGTCGATGACGGCGAGGTCCTCGGGGTTCAGGTTGGCGTGCTCGAGCGTCTCGAACTTGCCGATGTCGCCCTGGCCCTCGGCGTAGGGCGTCTCGCCGATGACCACGATCGCGGCGTCGAAGGTGTCGGCCGCGGCGGTGCCGTCGGGGCTCAGGGTCGCGCTGCCGCTCATCCCGGCGCCCGCGATCGCCTCGTCGATGCCGGCGTAGATGGACTGCGCGTTCGGGAAATCGGCGTTGGTGTTGCCGGTGCCCTGCCAGGTCAGCGTCCAGCCGCCGGACTGGTTCTGGATGTTGTCCGCGGTCTTGCCGGCCACGAGGACGTTCATCGATTTGCTGAGCGGCAGGACGTCGCCCTTGTTCTTGAGCAGGACGAGCGACTTGCGCACGGCCTCGCGCGCCACGGCCCGGTGCTCCGGCGCGGCGAGGCGCGTGGCGTCGCCGGCGACCGACCGGGCCGAGGGGGCGCCCTTGTTCGCCTTGGGGCCGAAGAGGCCGGCCCGCATCTTCACGCGCAGGATCCGGGTCACCGCGTCGTCGACGCGGGCCATCGGGATCTCGCCGCTCTGCACCTCAGCGATGGTGTTCTCGATGAACGCCATCCAGTCGTTGGGCACCATGATCATGTCCACCCCGGCGTTGATCGCCGCGGCGCACTGCGAGTTGTTGCAACCCGGGAGCTGGCCGTGCCCGTTCCAGTCGCCGATGACGAAGCCGGTGAAGCCGAGCTGGCCCTTGAGGATGTCGGTGAGCAGGTACCGATTGCCGTGCATCTTGTCGCCGTTCCAGCTGCTGAACGACGCCATCACGGTCTGCGCGCCCGCCTCGAGCGCGGAGAGGTAGCCCTGGGCGTGGATGTCGCGCAGATCCTCCTCGGAGCAGACGGTGTTGCCCTGGTCCTTGCCCTGCTCGGTCCCGCCGTCGCCCATGAAGTGCTTGGCGGTCGCGATCACGTGTCTGCCGCTGAACAGATCCGCGCTGTCCGCCGGCCGGCCCTGCAGGCCCCGGATCATCCGGCCCGCGTAGCTCTTCACGATCTCCGGATCCTCGGAGTAGCCCTCGTAGGAGCGGCCCCACCGGTCGTCCCGCACCACGGCGAGCGTGGGGGCGAAGGCCCAGTCGAGCCCGGTGACGGCGACCTCGGTGGCGGTGATGGAGCCGATCTCCTCGATGAGATCGGGGTCGTTCATGGCGCCCAGCCCGATGTTCTGCGGGAACAGCGTCGCGCCGATCACGTTGTTGTGGCCGTGCACCGCGTCCACGCCCCAGATGACGGGGATGCCGAGGTGCTCGCCGGGCGCGCCGCTCGTGTCGGTGGAGGCGGCGTAATAGGCGTCCGCGAGGGCGACCCAGTCGGCCACGGTCGCGTGCTTGGAGCGGCCCGGCCAGGAGCCGCCGCCGTTCAGCACCGAACCGATGTGGTACTCCCGGACCTGGTCCGGCGTGATCGCCAGGATCTCGGGCTGGACCATCTGGCCGACCTTCTGCGCCGGGCTCATCTGCGCGAGCAGCTCGGCGATGGCGTCCTCGATCTCGGGGTCGAGCGGGATCTCGCTCGTCACCGTCGGCCACTCGACCGACGCGGTCTCGCCGCCCGCGCCGCCGCCGCCGGTGGTCGTGCCCGCGCCGGAGCCGCCCGCGCCGCCGTCGCCGCCGCCGGTGGCCGTGCCCGCGCCGGAGCCGCCCGCGCCGCCGTCGCCGCCGCCGGTGGTCGTGCCCGCGCCGGAGCCGCCCGCGCCGCCGTCGCCGCCGCCGGCGGCCGTGCCCGCGCCGGAGCCGCCCGCGCCGCCGTCGCCGCCGCCGGTGGCCGTGCCCGCGCCGGAGCCGCCCGCGCCGCCGTCGCCG
The DNA here is from genome assembly GCF_051521425.1 of Sorangium sp. So ce834. Lineage (NCBI taxonomy): Bacteria > Pseudomonadati > Myxococcota > Polyangiales > Polyangiaceae > Sorangium > Sorangium sp. So ce834. Next base: position 11,444,450 of record NZ_CP150351.1, on the reverse strand, counting down.
CCGCCGGTGGCCGTGCCCGCGCCGGAGCCGCCCGCGCCGCCGTCGCCGCCGCCGGTGGCCGTGCCCGCGCCGGAGCCGCCCGCGCCGCCGTCGCCGCCGCCGGTGGCCGTGCCCGCGCCGGAGCCGCCGGTCCCGGACGTGGCGCCGCCGCCCGACCCGCCCGACCCTGTCGGGTCAGCCGGGGGATCCGTGGAGTCGTCCCCGCAGGCGGGGACAGGGATGGTCAGGGCTGCGAGGAGCAGCCATTTGCCGTATCGGTTTCGGTGCTTCATGCCGGCTCGAATCATGCCTGATCCGGGGCCGGATGTGGGACACCAAGACAGGAATGAGCTGGGCGCCGCGCATCGGCCCGAGGCCAGGGCACGTCTCGCAGCGGGGCGAAGCGCCTGGAGGTGCGCGAGCGCGGTGCCACCCCCTCCCGTCGTTCAGCGAGAGACCTCCTCATCGCTGGCGAGCTGCTCGCTGAACTCCCCCGGGAGCGCGAGCGACCACGCGGCCTCGCCGAGGCACCGGCGCTCCGCCGCGGCATGGCTCCCCGCGAGCCTGACCGCGGGGACGTCGACCACCTCGTCCACCGTGGTCTCGAGCGTGACACGCGCGCTCTTCGGACCCGGAGGGCAGCTGCCGAGCGCCTCGATGGTTCCCGCGCGGAGGGCGAACAGGGCGTTCCTCGGGAGGCTCTCCACCGCCGGGACTGCTGCGCCGCCACGGGAACGGAAACGTCAGCACCCGCTGCCTCAGCGCGACCCCGGGCAGCTCGTCCTCGGTCAGGTTCGCCGCCGTGGCACACATGCACCGGCCCAGGCACGACGGCCAGAAACCGCGCCCCTTACAGCTGAAGGCGACCAGACGGCCTTCGTCGCAACTCTCGCACCGGAGCCGCGCGAAGCCGCCGCAGAGCAGCCCGCAATCGAGATAGGCTTCGAGCTCCTTCTTCGCAGCTCGGGCATTTTCAGGTCCACGGGGCTGACGCCTCGCAGGAACGCAGCGTAGCAGTTCATGGTTTCTCCATCGCCCGCCACGCTCGCCGAAATTACGCAATCGGACGAGGTACGCTTCCGGGCGTGCCTCGAGCGACGTGCCTCGAGCGGCGCTCAGAAGTTCCAGCTAATCGAAGCATCGTCCACGTAGACCTGCTCCCACGCTCCCGGGCTCGTCCCCATCGTGACGCGCACCGTGATGTTCTTGGTGCACGCGGAAGTATTGTTGACCGTGTACTTGACCCAACCCGCAGTGCCCACGCCCGAGTACGACGTCGAACCGATATAGGTCCAACTCGTAGTGTCGAGCATGTCGACCGTACCATGGTTGGCAAAGCCGTTGCCATGCAGCCAGACGCTGGCCGAGCACGACGTCGGGGTCACTGTCGTCGTAAACCCCTTGTAAAATTGCAGCCAATCGGACGCGCCGGCCGATGGCGAATAGTACAAATAGGCTATCGTCGAAGGCGAACGGGCCGAGCTCCAGGAGGTTAAAAATCCCCCACCTTGGGCAGAATTGCTGGCCCAAAATCCCCAGCCGCCCGATTCCAGATTGTCATTGATGGTGACGGTGGCCGCCTTCGCGTCGTGCGCACTGCCGAGCAGGCTGCCGATGAGCGCCAATGCTCCAAACCCCATCCGAACGCCGTTCTTCGTGTTCATAACGATCGACATATTCGTGATTCCTTCCAGTTCGATTTGTTCACCCGCGGCGCGGTTAGGAAACCATAGAAATTTCGCCCGTGTCAAGCGCCGCGGGAATGGCGCCGGGAGAGCCGTCTTTCGCGCATCAGATACCCGCTCGCCCCGTCGCAGGGCCCGCGCGCCGTGCATTGGGTGCAGCTCTGGCTCGGCGCGCCGCCTGGCTCGTCGGGGGCGACGGTGGCCGCAGCAGTGTGCGCCGGTGACAGCGGACGACGTCATCGCGGGCGACTGCCAACTCCTCGGGCGGCTGATGCGATCGAGGGCGAAGCTCGGCCGGGTGCAGGAGCGGCAGAGGCGTTCGCGCCCCTCGTCGTCGTTCGCCTTGATGCGAACCGCGGCCTGCACGTTGAACCCATCGAGGTCCGTCGTGAAAGGCCCGCGTCGCTTCGGCTCGAAACGCGCCTCTCAAGCGTTATCCGCTTCCAGGGCCGCTCATTGGAACGATCTTCGGCTGGACGTTCGTCGAGGTATCGGTGGGCGCGCGGCCAGCGCAGGGCATGCGTGCGCGCCCGGCGGACGATCCGTCCTAGACTAGGGCGCGCAGCACACCGGCGCGCTCACGCGCCTCACCACCAGCCGATGTCCTGGATGATGGTGCCGATGTCGCCGTGCCGCACGATCGCGCGGTTCTGGCGGATTTCGTACGATTTCGGCGAGTTGTCGACGATGTCCTGATCGAAGGTGTGGCACTCGAGCTTGTACGTGCCCTCGCCCTGCATCAGCGCGCCCTTCAGCTTGATGTACGTGTCGTTGTAACGGCTCCTGAGCCGCTGGATCGCCTCGTAGCTGGCGTCGATGAGCAGCTCGAGGTGGACCGTTTTCTCCTGCTTGCCGTGCGACGCGTCGAACGCGAGGTTGACGATGATGCCGGCATTGAGCAGCGCATCGATATCGGACTTGGAGAACGTCTCGTACACCATGAGCTTCGCCATTGCGCGCTCCTTTCAAGATGTGCTCGTAGATGTACCACGGCGCGGGGCGCCGGACCGTGGATCGTCGTCGCAGCGCGGCGCCGGAGCCCCGGGGTCGCCCTCGGCACCGGGCTCTTCGGTGCCGCTGCCGTGATCTCTCGCGCCTCGAAGCGCGCGGGTCGTCAACCGCGCCTGTCAACCGGCGCAAGCCGCGGTTGACAGCACGCCCCGGCTTTCGCTGCCATGGGCGGAAAATTATCGCAACGCGACAGCCGTCGCGTGTTTCCTCCCATCGATCCGGCGCGTGGCACAGCGCTGGAACGTCCTGTGCATCGGGCCGCGCGGCGACCGACGTCGTGAGCGGGGGCCCGGGACGGCTCCTGCCACGCCATCCAGCCTCCGGCTCCTCGCGCGCTCCCGGCGCTCGCGCCCTCGGCTCCCGTGGCGCGGCGCGCCTCAAGGATGGATCATGTTCAACAAGACTTACCAAGCCACGCACCCGGACATGATGACGGGCGCGGACAACCAGACGCTCCGCGACCGATATCTCGTGCAAGGCCTGTTCGCTCCCGGCCATACCCGGCTGAGCTACTCCCACAACGAGCGCTTCGTGATCGGCGGCGCCACGCCCACGAAGGAGACCCTGGCGCTACCGGTTCAGACCGAGCCCAAGAGCGCCAAGGGCCGTCCTTTCCTCGAGCGCCGCGAGGTCGGGATCGTCAACGTGGGCGGCGCCGGCCGCGTCACCGTCGACGGCAAGGCCTACGACCTGAAGCCCCGCGACGGGCTCTACGTGCCCATGGGCTCGACCGACGTGACCTTCGACAGCGCGGACGCCGCCGCGCCGGCCAAGTTCTACCTGGCCAGCCTGCCGGCCCACACCGCCTTTCCGGTGACCAAGATCTCGATCGAGCAGGCCAAGCCCCTGGAGCGCGGGTCGCCCGAGCAGTCCAACGAGCGCACCATCTATCAATACATCATCCCGGGCGTGTGCCAGTCGGCGCAGCTGCTCCTCGGCGTGACCTTCCTCAAGCCGGGCAGCGTCTGGAACACCATGCCGCCGCACCTGCACGACCGCCGCTCGGAGATCTATCTCTATTTCGGCCTGACCGGCGACAATCGGGTATTCCACTTCATGGGCCAGCCCGACGCCATGCGCCACCTCGTGGTCGGCGACGGCGAGGCGGTGATCTCGCCGCCGTGGTCCATCCACATGGGCGTGGGCACCTCGAACTACGGCTTCATCTGGACCATGGGCGGCGAGAACCTCGATTACACCGACATGGACGTGCTCGACGTCTGTCAGCTGAAGTAGGGCACCCGAGCCCGCGCCCTTGACCGCCGCCCGCCGGTGGTGGGGGTGCTTCGGCTGAAGGTGCGGTCTCTCGAACCGCCAAGGCACCAAGGACGCCAAGAAAATTACAAAAATCTTGGCGCCTCATGGCGCCTTGGCGGTTCCATCATTCCGAGCAGCCCTGCCGAGCGCCGGGCCGTTCGCCGCGCTCGATCACGTCGGGCGGTGGCTCCGAATAAGGTTCAATCAAATCCATGGCTTGGCGCCGGCGCGCTCCGCAGCCGAGCGGCAGGCACAGGGCCGCTCGGGGATCCTCGACCGCTCTCCGGTCGTGATCCGCTCCGCCGACCGCGTCGCGGACCATGAGGCCGGCGTCTGGCGACCGCCGCCGGGCGCGTCGCCGGAGCGAGACAAAGCCCTCCACCCGCGGCAGAAACGCCGCCCCAGGCCGGTCGACCCGGTGATGAAAGTAAAAATCAATTGCATCTGCGTCGGCTCGTGTGCTAAGAGACATCAAGCGCTCGACAGGGAGGGAGCTGGGGTGCGGTGTGCCTTGTGGGCTGCCTATCGGATCGCGTTCGGTCCGGATGAGATGGTCTCCATGGCGTCATGGTGCCTGCGGACGGGCAGCGTCTGCGCTCTTGATGTAGGGACGCCATGAGAACAGATTTCTTCCAGCTGCATTGTACACGTGCGCGTGGGGGCGCCGCGGTTTTGGCCGCATGGAGTCGATGACATCGAATCGACGGAGATCTGTGCCATGAGCGATAGAGACACGCAGAAGCAGTTCATCCTCGAAGGAAATCTGACCAGAGTGATGTGGGAGCTCTCGTGGCCGGCGGTGCTCGCCATGGTCCTCTACGGGCTCAACGCCTTTCTGGACGCCGTGTTCGTGGGCCAGCTGATGAACAAGAGCGCCCTGGCCGGCGTCGGTATCGCCTATCCCTTGTCCCAGATCACGCTCGGTCTCGGCAGCCTGGTGGGGACCGGCGCGGGCACGGCCTTGAGCATTTACCTGGGCGCCGGCGACAGGAGCAAGCTCAACCACCTGCTGGGGAGCGTGAACGGGCTGTCGCTGCTCCTCAGCTTGCCTTACACCTTGCTCGCCTACGTCCTCGCAGAGCCGATGGTGCGCATGATGGGCGGCACCGGGGAGATCCTCGCGTACGGCACCGAGTACTTCAAGGTGACGGCGCTCGGCTCGGTGTTCTGGGTGCACGGCCTGGCCGTGAACATGACGGTGCGCGGCGAAGGCAAGATGAAGACGGCGGCCTGGATGATCTCCCTCGGCTTGCTGGTGGATGTCGCCCTGAAGCCCCTGTTCATCGACACGTTCGGCTGGGGCGTGCAAGGCGCGGCGTGGGCCACCAACGCGGCGATGTTCGTGTACTCGATCGTCGGGCTCCTGTATTTCGCGAGGGGGCGCGCCTCGTTCGACACAGCATGGCGCACGATCCGCATCGATCCGCTGATCCGGAAGCAGATCGTCTCTCTGGGCATGCCAGGCATGATCTTGACCATCATGGGGATCGCCCAGAACGTCGTGGTCTACAACGCGGTATCGAGCCATGGAACGGAGAACGACGTCGCCTTCTACGCCGCCTGCAACCGCATCTTCCTGTTCATGCTGACCCCTCTGTTCGGGTTGATGCGCGCCTTGCAGCCGGTGGAAGGGATCAACTACGGGGCACAGCGCTACACCAGGGTGAAGCGGGCCTTCAGCCTGTTCGGGCTCGTCGGCGTCGCGTTCGTCCTGCCGTTCTGGCTCGCGATGATGGTCGCCCCGAGCGCCGTCCTCAGCTTCCTGCTGCCTGGGTACGAGTTCACCGCGCAGCAGCTGCTTGATTTTCGGATCTATATCCTCGTCCTGCCCTTCCTGCCGTACGTCTTCAACGCGCTGGTGCTGTTCCCCTGCCTGGAGCGGGCGAAGCTCGCGAGCGTGGTCGCCCTGCTGAGGCAGGTGGTGCTCTACCTCCCCGTGATGTGGCTCCTCCCGAGGCTCACCGGGGTGAGCGGGGTCTACTGGGGGGCCACCGCGATCGACCTGGCGATGTTCGTCCTCGTGCTCGTCCTGGTGAACCGGGAGCTTCGCAGGCTCGGCGGGCGCGACGTGGAGACGAGCGCCGCGCTCAGCGAAGCGCCCGCCAGCTGAGCCCCGCCTCCCCAGCCCCGCCGGACGACGCGCTGGCTCCGCGCCACGCCGGCAGGCGGCGATCGTCGGCCATCGTCCGGCGGCAGCACGCACCGACCGACGCGCGCGGCGTCATTCCCGCGCGCGATCTCCATTTCCCCTTGCCCGGCCAGAATGCCCGCGCGGATCGCCGCGCCCGTCGCCATGGACGGCATCCTGTGTTCAAATGCAAAAGACTTGCAATAGATCCTGGGTTGTTATAGATGCCGCGATGTGACCGCCACGGCTCCCGCGCATCGAGGCTCAGCGCTCCCGTCCAGGGTGCGGATGAGCGTCGGCGCCTTCGCCGCGCTCGTCGCGGCCGGCGCTCTGCTCGCGGGCGGGGTCGCGTTCGCGCAGGACGCCGGCACGGGTTCGCCGGCGGAGGCGCCCAGGGATGCCGCGCCGAACGGCGAAGCGCCTCCGGCCGCCCCCCCCGAATCCGCTCAGGCTCCAGAGAATCACCCGCCGGTCCTCCTCTCGTTCGTCGAGGCCGACTACCCGGCAGCGGCGCTCGCGCAGGGCCTGGAGGGCACCGTCGTGCTGAGGCTCACCATCGAGGCGGACGGGCGGGTCTCGGCGGCCGACGTGGAGCAGGCCGCGGGGCACGGCCTCGACGAGGCGGCCCAGGCCGCAGCGCTGCGCTTCGCGTTTTCGCCCGCTCGACGAGGGGACACGCCGGTCGCCTCTCGGATCCTCTACGCGTACGAGTTTCGCCGCCCGAAGCCCCCTGCGAGCGGCGCGCTCCGCGGGCGCGTGCTCTTGCCCGGCGCGAGCTCGATCGGCGTCGCCGGCGCGGAGGTGCTGGTGCGGCACCACGACGGCTCGACCCAGCGAACGCGCACCGACGGCGAGGGCCGCTTCCAGATCGAGGGCCTCGCGCCCGGGCCCTGCGTCGTCACCGTCGAGGCGAGCGGCATCGGCCGGGCGGAGGTCGAGACCGAGATCGCCGAAGCGCGCGTCGCCGAGATCGCCTTGCGGCTCGTGCAAACTGGCGAGGCGGCTCCGATCGAGGTGACCGTGCGTGGGCCGTCGGAAGCCGAGCGGCGCCGGCAATCGGCCGAGGCCGTGACGGTCGTCGAGACGGACCGCGTCAAGCGCGAGACCTCGGACATGGGCGAGGTGCTCGCGCGCACGCAGGGGATCGGCGTGCGCCGCGAGGGAGGCCTCGGCTCGGCCACGCGCTTCTCGCTGAACGGCCTCACGGACGACCAGGTGCGGTTCTTCCTCGACGGCGTGCCGCTCGAGCTCGCCGGCTACCCGTTCGGCATCTCGAACGTGCCGGTAGGCCTCGTCGAGCGCGTCGAGATCTACAGCGGCGTGGTCCCGGTGCGCTTCGGGGCCGACGCCCTCGGCGGGGCGGTCAACCTGATCACCGATCAGGACCTCTGTGAATCGCGCGCCGGGGCGTCGTACGAGGTGGGCTCGTTCGACACGCACCGGGCGGCGCTCGCTGGCAGCTACCTGCACAGGCCGAGCGGCGTGTTCGCCCGCGCGAGCGGGTTCTTCGACTACGCGAAGAACGACTACCCCGTCGATATCGAGGTCGAGGACGCGCGCGGGCGTTTCTCGCCGGCGCGCGTCTACCGCTTTCACGACGCGTATCGCAGCGCGGGAGGCCACGTGGAGATCGGGGTCGTCGAGCGGCCGTGGGCGCGACGCTTGCGCCTGCGCGCCTTCGTGACCGACTATGACAAGGAGTACCAGCACAGGCTCGTCATGAGGGTCCCGTACGGCGGCGTGACGTACGGGGAGACCTCGGCGGGCGCGAGCCTTCGTTACGAACAGCCGCTGGGGCGCGGCGTGTCGCTCGACGCGGTGGGCGGCTATGCGTACGTCCGAGGGCGCTTCCTCGACGTCGCGAGCTGCGACTACGACTGGATGGGACGCTGCGACCCCGAGGGCAGCGGGCCTGGCGAGACGGACGTTGTCCCCCACGACCAGGTCTTCTGGGACCACTCCGCCTTCGCGCGCCTCAACGTGGAATGGCGCATCCAGCCGTCGCACGCCGTCCGCCTGTCCGTCGCGCCGACCTACGTGACACGGACGGGCGATGAGCGCCGGCAAAGCGACCCACATAGCCCCGATCCGCTCGCCGACCGCCGGGACCTGCTCACGCTGGTGAACGGCCTGGAGCACGACCTCGACCTCTTCGAAGACCGGCTCGAGAACCTCTTGTTCGTCAAGCAGTACGTGCAGGTCATCGGGAGCGAGAGCCCGGACACCCATCGCGGCCGCGACCGGAGCACCCATCGCCTCGGCGTGGGCGACGGGCTCCGGTACAGGTTCACGCCCTGGCTCTACGGGAAGGCCTCGTACGAGTGGGCGACGCGGCTGCCCAGCGCTGACGAGGTCTTCGGCGACAACACGTTCATCGCCGCCAACCTCGCGCTCGAGCCCGAGACCAGCCACAACGTGAACCTCGGGCTCACCCTCGATGCCCGCGAGACGCCGGCGGGGGCCCTCCGCGCGACGGGCAACGGCTTCCTGCGCGCGGCGGACCAGCTGATCGTGCTCCTCGGCAACGATCGCGTGCAGAGCTACCAGAACGTCTTCGGCGCACGGTCGGTCGGCGTCGAAGGCTCGGTCGGATGGACCTCGCCCGGGGAGCACCTCGCTCTCGACGGCAACGTCACCTATGTCGACTTCCGCAACACCTCGAGCGAGGGGACGTTCGACGACGTCGAGGGAGATCGCATCCCGAACCGCCCGTACCTCTTCGCCAACGGCACCGCGCGCCTGCAGTTTCGTCGCGTCTTCGCCCCCGAGGACGAGGTCGCGCTCACCTGGAACGGCCGCTACGTACACGAGTACTTCCGCACCTGGGAAAGCCTCGGCCGGCGCGACTCCAAGCAGGTCATCCCCTCGCAGCTCGTGCACTCGGCGGGGCTCGGATACGTCGTCGGGAACGGACAGGCGCGCATGAGCACGATGCTCGAGGTGCAGAACCTCACGGACGAGCCTGTGTTCGACTACTTCGGTACTCAGCGCCCGGGAAGGAGCTTCTACATCAAGGTCACAGCGGAGCTTTGAGCTTGAGAGGCAGGTCAGGGGGCGAACGGACACACGACGAATGAACAAATCACCGCCACGCCACTGAGGAGATGAGATGCACACCGTTGTAGCCGTCAAGAACCTGCTCGTTCAGTCCGGCGCATCCTGGGTCCTGTGGCTCCTGTTTGCGCTCTCGGCCGGCAGCATCGCCATCGCGGTCGAGCGCTGGCTCTACTTCCGCTCCAAGGACGACGACGTGCGAGCGCTCGCCGCCGAGCTCGACGCCCACCTGTCGAACGGCTCGATCGGCGCGGCGCTCGACGCGCTCCGGCCGATGAGGTCGGTCGGGGCGATCGTCGCCCGCGCGGGGCTGAGGCTCGCGCAGCGCGGCTCGGCCGCGGCGGACAAGGGGATGCAGAGCGCGATTTCCGCCGAGCGGAAGGCGCTCGAGGCTCGGCTCGCGTACCTCGGTACCCTGGGTAACAACGCGCCCTTCGTCGGCCTCTTCGGCACCGTCATCGGCGTGATCCTGGCGTTCGAGCAGCTGGGTCAGGCCACGGGGACCGCGGGCGCCGGGGCCGCGAGCCAGGTCGCCTCCGCCGCGGTCATGGCGGCGATCGCGGAAGCGCTCGTGGCGACGGCCGTGGGCATCGGCGTCGCGCTGCCGGCCGTCGCCGCTTACAACTACCTGCAGCGCCGGATCGCCGCGATGCTCGACGACGCCGAGACGCTCTCGAACCTGGTGCTCGCCTACCTGGCGACCGGAGAGGCTGCCCAGCCTCTCCCCGTCGAGCCCGTGCACGCGGTGCATCGTGGAGCGGCGATCCACAAGCCGACGAACGGCGAGGCGCCCCGCCCGGAGGCGGCCTAGCCATGGCGAGCGCCGGGCCGAGCGCGAGGTCCCGCCGCGGCGGGATCATCGAAGGCATCAACGTGACGCCGCTCGTCGACATCACGCTGGTCCTGTTGATCATCTTCATCGTCACCGCCAAGATCGTCGTCGCGCCTGCCGTCCCGCTGGATCTGCCGCAAGCGTCGCAGAGCGAAGAGCTCCAGACGGTGCTGTCCGTGGTGGTGCCCGCGGAGGGGCCCGTGCAGATCGACGGCGCCGCGATCGACGACGCGGCGCTCCGCGAGCGCGCGGCGGCGGCCTTCTCGCGCGATCCGCAGCTCCGGGCCGTGATCCAGGCGGATCGCGTCGTCCCGCACGGGCGCGTGATGACGGTGCTCGACACGCTGAAAGCGGCAGGGATCGTGCGCGTCGCGTTCGGCGCCGTCCGCCCCGAGGCCGAGCCTCGTACCGCGGAGAGGAGCGGTCACCATGACTGAACCGAGATTCCACCCCGAGAGCATCGCCGGCATCGTCCTCGACGCGGCGCGCGCCCACGCTCCGCCCCGGCGCGCGAGCGCCCGAGCCGGTGTGTTCGCGGCGGACAGCACGGCCGGGATCATCCTCGGGGCCGTCCAGGAACAATCGGTCCGCGCGCTCGTGCTCGCGCTGATGCCTGCAGCCGTCATGCAGGGCACGGTCGGGATGATCGCGCTCGGCTGGGGACCGGACGGCGAGGCGGCGGCTCCCATCGAGGCGCGCCCGCCGCTCCAGGTGGAGCACGTCGTCGATCTGGCCCCGCCTCCGTCGCCGCCGAGCCCCTCGCCGGTCGAGGAAGCTCCGGCGCCCAGGGCCCCCGAGCAGCGGCTGCGCGCGCCCGCGCGCGCAGCCGCTGCTCGGGGGCCCGAGGCACCCGCCGCACCGAAGGCGCCCGCGCAGGCGGCGCCCCCCGCGCAGGCAGGGCAGGTCGTCCTGGCGGAGAGCGCCGGTGCGCCGCTCGATTTCACGGGGTTCGACATGCCCGTCGGCGGCGGCGAGCGCTACGCGGGGGGCGTGACCGCCTCGGCGGGGACGAGCGCGCAAGCGGTGCATGCGTCGCGTGTGGACCGAAGCGCTCCTCCTGGGCGTCCGCAGGGGCGCCCCTCGCGCGCGAGGCCCGTCGGGCAGCCCGTGCGGGAGTGGAGGTGCCCCTGGCCGCGCGAAGCCGACGCGCTCTCGGTCGACGAACAGACGGTCGTGATTCGCACGGTCGTTCGCGCCGACGGCACCGTCGCCTCGGCGGAGCTCCTCTCGGATCCGGGGTATGGCTTCGGCCAGATGTCGCTCGCGTGCGCCCGCAAGCAGCGCTTCGTGCCCGCGGCGGACGACGAGGGGCAACCCATCACCGCGACGTCGCCGCCCATCCACGTCCTGTTCACGCGACATCCGCGAGCCACACGCGAGCCCTAGGGAAGCACGACGCGAGACAAGGAAGGAACACATGAGCTCTTCAGGTACCAGGCTCCCTCAGGTCGAGGCCGCCGCACGCCCCAGCACCCCGCGCGATGAGAGGGGGCGACGCTCGATGGATCGCGTCCGGAAGCGGGGCGCCCGATGGCCGCTCGCGGCGTCGTGGCTCTTGTGCCTGCCGCTCGCGGCAGGCTGCGGCAGCGACCCCGGGGAGAGCGGCGCCGGTGACGTGGACGACGGTGGTCCCCGCTATGCCGTCGTCAGCCGCGTCGAGAACAGTGATTTCTCGAACACCACCATGTTCGTCTGGGTGGTGGACGACGTGAACCAAGGGTCCGTCGACCTGGACGAGGCCCTCGAGATCCCTGGAAGCGGCTCTATCTGGGGGGTCCCGCGAACCGAGGTCTTCTATGTCGTCAGCTCCGAAGAGCTCACCGTATCGAGATATCGATTGGTCGGCGGCAAACCGGAGCTCGAAGAGCGGCTCGGGCTGAGGGGAGCCGGGATCTCCTTCCTCGTCGGGGAGAGGATGGTCTTCGACGGCCCCGACCGGGGCTTTCTCTTCGATCTCACCTCGGCGCAGGTGATCGAGATCGATCTCGCTGCCATGGAGATCACCCGGAGCATCGACGTGTCCGACGCGCTGATCGACGCGGCGGACTACACGTTCCTGGGAGAGCCCGACTTTCGCGAGCACGGCGGCCGGCTCGTCGCTCCGCTCTACGGCACGAGCGCGGCGTACGACCGCGTGGCCAGCGAGTCGAAGATCCTCTTCTTCGATCCGAAAGACGGCACGTTCGAGGTGAAAGGCGCCCCTTGCGGAGGCCTTTACTACACGGTGAAGGCGCCCAACGGGGACATCCATTTCGCGTCCGATCCGTACGTCGCGTCGATCTACATGACCGATCCGGAGAGGTCTCCAGCGCCGTGCATGGCGCGCATGGCCGCGGGCGAGGAAGAGCTCGATACGGCCGTGGTGGCGCTCAACGACGTGACGGGCGCCCCGACCGGCGGACTGGTGCCGGGCTCCGACGGCGCGGCGTACCTGCGCGTGCTGGACGCCGACATCTACTCGCCCGGCGCCGGCGCCACCCATCTGGAGGCGTACGCGGCGCCGGCGTGGCAGACGTGGCGCATCGAGCTCGACGACCCGACGACGGCCGAGCTCACCGATCGCCAGCCGTTCGCGGGTGGCATCAAGGTGTTCGAGGTGGAAGAGCACGCCTACGAGAACGAGTCATCCGCAGGTTTCGGCACGACCACGCTGGTGAGGACGACCGGGGACGGCGCGCCCGCGCGCGCCCTGACCATGCCCGGCGCCACGTGGGGCGTCCTGCGCATACGCTGAACCGAGACCGGGAGAGATCCGATGTCAGACCCGAGCGGACTGGTTGTGAAGGGCTTGACGAAGACCTACGCCAACGGCGTTCGAGCGCTGAACGGCGTCGACTTGAGCGTCGGACCAGGGCTCTACGGGCTCCTCGGCCCGAACGGCGCGGGCAAGAGCACGCTGATGCGCACCCTCGCCACGCTCCAGACGCCGGACGCGGGGACGATCACGTTCAACGGGATCGACGTCATTGCGTCTCCCGACCGCCTCCGCCGCCGCCTCGGGTACCTCCCGCAGCAGATCGGCGCGTACCCGGGGGTGACGGGGCGGTCTCTGCTCGAGCGCTTCGCCTGGCTGAAGGGGCGCACGGACCGCCGCGAGCGCGACGCGGAGATCTCGACGCTGCTCGCGCGCGTCAACCTGAGCGACGTCGGCCACCGCGAGGTCGCGACCTACTCCGGGGGCATGCTGCGGCGGTTCGGCATCGCGCTCGCGCTCGTCGGGTCTCCGCAGCTCCTCATCGTGGACGAGCCGACCGCCGGCCTCGATCCGGCCGAGCGCAACCACTTTCATCGCGTGCTCGCGGAGGTCGCCGCGGAGGCCGTGGTGCTGCTCTCGACGCACATCGTGGACGACGTGGAGAACCTCTGCGGGAGGCTGTCGATCGTCAACCGGGGGCGGGTGGTCGCCGAAGGGACGCCCGCCGAGTTGACCGCGCCGCTCGCAGGTCGCCTGTGGACCCGGACGTACGCGCGGGGCGAGCCGATCCCCGAGGGCGCGCTGAACGTCATGCCCACGCCGAGCGGCACCCGCGCCGTCGTGGTGCGCGATGCGTCGCCCGGCGACGGGTTCGTGGCTCATGCGCCCAAGCTCGACGACGCCTACCATTACCTGCTGGCCGAATCGCGGCAGGCGGAGGCCGCATGAGCTCGGCGCGCGTCTACGCTGTCGAGGCGTGGCACGAGCTCTGGGCGGGGCTGCGTACCTCGCTCGTCCCGCTCATGTTTGCCGGCCTCGTGGGCTACCTGTTCATCATGCTCTCGAGCGCGGAGTACCTGCGCGGCATGGGCGGGGCAGACGTCGCGCGCAACAGCCCGCACGTGGTCTTCCTGATGACCTCCGGGCAGTCGTTCTGGCTCATCTTCGCGTGGGCGTGGGTGTTCGCGCAGGTCGTCACGCGGGATCGAGCGGCAGGGCTCCACGAGCTGGTGCTCTCCGCGCCCGTGTCGCTCCGCGGGCTCTTGATCGCGCGCTACGTCGGCGCCGTCGGGCTCGCTTGCATCCTGGGGTCGTCGAGCTCGATCGGCTTTCTGCTCGTCCCCGCGCTCGCCGCGATCGGGGTGTTCCCACCGGAAGCCGTCGGCCCCACGCCGGTCCTTGCGATCGCGTCGTCGTGGGCGCTGTTCGTTGTGCCGTCCGCCATCGGCCTCGGGGCGCTCTACCTCACCGCGGCGCTGCGGACCCGGAGCACGGCCGGCCCGTTCGCCGTGGCCGCGGTGGTCATCTTGATCTGGATGGCGGCCATGATCGTCCTGCGGGGCGGCGATCTCCACACGGACATCGCGACGGTGGTCGATGCGAGCGGCTTCGGGGAGGCGGAGGCGCAGACGAAGCGCTGGACGCCGCACGAAAAGGCGACGGCGCAGCTGGCCATGACCGCGCCGCTCCTCATCAATCGGCTCCTCTGGACCCTGGTCCCCCTCGCGATCCTGGCGTTCGCGCTCGTGCGGCAGCGGCGCGAAGCGCTCGTCCTCGAGCGGGCCGGCAAGCCGTCGCCCAGCCGCGAGGAGCCCTCCCGTGGCCCCGCGCCCGTCGCCGCAGCTCTGCCGCCGATCACGACGCCTTCATGGCTGCGCGCGACGCTGTCGGAGGCTCGCTGGCACCTGGCGCTGACGACCCGAGGGTGGGCGTTTCGTGTCGGGGTCGCGCTCTGGACCCTCATGAACGTGGCAGGCGCCTTCTACCACGTGATCGGGCACGCCGAGGGGCCGCTGGTCCCACGGCCTGCGCTGCTCGCGCCGTTCCTCATCCGCCTCTGCTACGTGTTCTCCGTGTTCGCCGTGGCGGGGTTCGTGGGGGCGCTCGCTCGTCGAGACCAGCAGTCCGGGTTCAACGAGATGATCGACGCCACGCCGGCACCCCTCGGCACGCGCGTGCTCGGCCGCGCCGTCGCGGCCCTCGCGCTGACGCTGATCATGGCCCTGACGCCGACGCTCTCGGCGTGGATCGTGACAGGCCTCACCGTGCCTGCCAGCTTCGAGCCGTGGGATGCGCTGCTCGTGAACGTGCTGGTCGCTGCGCCGGCCTTGCTGGAACTCGGCGCGATCACGTTCCTCGTCCACGCCCTCGTCCGTTCGTCCGGTACCGCATACGCCGCGTCGATGCTGGTCGCGTTCATCGCGCTCGTGAATCACGAGATCGACATCGTCTCCTATCCACCCGCGCAGGTTGGGATCCCGGTGCATGTTGCCCTCTCCGAGCTCGCCGGCTGGTCGCCGTGGCTCGCGCCGGTGCTCGAGATGGGCATCCTGAAGCTGAGCTGCGTCGGCCTCGCCGTCGCGTTGGCGTGGCTCGCCTATCCGCGCGGCACGGCGCTGACGATGGTCGAGCGATGGCGCGGGGCAGCGCAGCAGCTCGCCCAGGGCGCGGGCGCGCTGGCGGCTCTCAGCCTCATCGCGATCGCCTCCTCGGCGACGGTCTTGCGCGAGCAGATCGTGGTGCAGAGCGGCTTCGCGTCGAAGAGCGAAGAGAACGCCTCCGACGCGGCCTGGGAGGCCCGTTTCTGGAAGGAAGCGTCCGCGTTCTCCGTGGAGGGCGGGGAGGTCGAGGTGAAGATCGAGCCGTCCGCGCGCGCGGCCCGCGTCCTCTGGAAGCTGCGGGGCGTGCGGGCCGGCGCGCAGAAGCTGCACGGGAGCCTGCGCACCGGAATGGACGTGGAGAGCGTCCAGGTGGACGGTTCCCCGCGCGAGGTCGTCACGGCCGACGAGCACTTCATGGTCGACCTCGGCAGCTGCGCGCAGAGCGGGTGCAACGTCGAGCTCGAGATCGCGATAGCGTCTCCCAGCTGGTTCGAAGAGGGTCAGGCGCCGTGGCTCGACGGCTCTGGCGTGTGGGCACGCGCGGTCGATCTCCTTCCGCGGCTCGGCCACGACGGCGAGCGAGCGCTGCGATCGCCGTCGACACGCCGCGAGCTGGGCTTGGCGGAGCGCCCCGACCCGCTCGACGAGAAGGCGCTCGTACCAACCCTCGCCGTGGCGCCGGCGGGTCGGTGGCGCTGGTCGGTGTCGCTCTCCGAGGAGGGGATGAGCACGCCTGCCGAGGGGAGTACGACGCAAAGCCTCGACTTCGCGGTGGCGTGGCTGCCCAGGGGCGCGGAGCTGAGGCAGCTGCGGCAAGAGGGCGTCACGGCGTGGCATGGCCCGACCCGCTCCGATACGGCGCGCGAGGTCCTGGAGGACCTCGAGAAGATGGGCGAGTGCGTCCGCGCGCGGCTGGGGGCCATCCCGGAGGTGACGACGGTCGTGCAGGCGCCTCGCGATCTCGGCGCCATCCGGGTGCACGGCGCGGTCCTGTGGCTGCCGGAAGGGGACGGCTGGGACGTGGGCTCCTCCGGCGTCGGACGCCTGAAGCGACGCGCCGCCGTGGCCGAGGCGCTCGCCGCGCGATGGCTCGCGGACCGCGCCGATCTGCGCGCGGAGCCGGGTTCGCGGTGGCTCGTCGATGGCGTCGCGGGATGGGTCGGGCTCGAGTGCGTGCGGTGGTCCGATGGCAGCGACGCCTGGCTCTCGCTCCTGGAGCGCCGCAGCGATGACGTCGTCGATGCGCTCGGCGCCGTCGACGCGCCCGTGTCGGGTGTGGCCGATGACGGCGCCGCCAGCTGGGTCGCGGCCTATGCCCCGCTGGAGACCCTCGCGTGGGCGCAGGCCGTCGGACAGGCCGAGGCGCTGCGCGCGGCCACGCAAGTCGCCGACATGGTCCGCTCCGGAGACACGGTCCGAGACGCGCTCGCAAAGGCAGCAGGCGCGGTCATGGCCGACCGCCTCCTGGGCCCCCCTGCGCTTTCGGATGTGACCGTCGCGATGGTCGACGGCGGCGCGCTGGAAGCCCGCGGCGAGCGCTTGCAGTGGGAGGGGGGCGGATGGCGGCCTGTCTCCCGCACGTTCGAGGTCGTTCAGCGCTTCTACGACGAAGAGACTCCGCCGCGCGTGGCCCGCGTGCCGGCAAAATTGGAGAGCGCCGCCCGGTTTGTCGTCTTCGACGCGTGGCCCTCGTTCGAGCGCTCGCCGCAGGACAACGTGTGGGTGGCAGGCCCGCATCGAAGGTAGAGAGGGACGCGCCCCGCCGAGGCTCCGCCGAGCGTCACGAGGATGAGGGATTGATGGCGATCAGGTGTCGCTGCGGCAGGGCGCCCTCGTCGACTAGGCCGAGGGTGCGACGCAGGGACGACGGGGGGAGCGCGCCATCCGCTAGGCTTTTTGATATCGACTCGAATTTGGCCTGAGCGACGGAATTCCAATCAACTGACGGAAGCTCGGCCCAGGAGTCCTTCGGGCAGCGCGCTCGCCGCGCGGAATCGTCGGTCGTCCGCCTTGACGTTGATGCAATTCATATGTATATGCAATGCGTATGCATATTCAAGATGTAGTCCACACATTTCGAGCGTAGGTGCGCTTCGAGGCCATGCTCCACGAGCGTGGCTTCGCGAGCAGAGAGGGGAACATTTGCGATAGCTGTCGATGACATGGCGGCGTAAGCACCGGCGCGCGGCCCGCGGGGGGGCTGACGACGTCGTGTCGTCGTGTTTTGACGAGAAGCTCGTCTGGAGGAGAACGACCGCGTTGGCCTGCGACTCTCGGGCGCTCGCAGGGCCCGCAGGTCGATGCTGCAAGGCGCACGAAGAAGAACGCTTCGACCATCTGCCGCTCGGTCGACGCGTTTACCGTGGCACCTCGTCCCGATTTGTAGGCTCGTCATTCGAGCGCGAATCGGGGCGCGACCGACGCCGTGCCTCGCGTTCGGAACACTGTGCGGAGCGAGCGGTGACGCGATCTTCAAGGCTCGCGTGCACCTCTCGCGATCGACGTCTTTTGCGCGGCCTCTCGTACCAGAGGTGACATATGCTTCAAATGCAACAATACTGCAATAACGACAGGAGCAATGCAGAGCGACGGAGCGCATCCGCCGGCGGCTGTTCCGCTCCGAGGAATACCAACGGAGAGAGCCTCGTTCCCGACCCGATCCAGCGCGGCCTCGTACATGGTGAGGCCGCCGGCGCGTTCGCTCATGGGTCCGATGCCAGCGCAGGCATGGTCGAAGGGCGCGAGCCGTCAGAGCATGTCGCCGGTCGATGGTCGGCAGGATCGCATCCTTCACGTGCGGGGCGAGCATGAACGCGTCTCATCAACGGCACTACGTGGAGCGCCACGTCTCGATCGGCGCGGACCCCATCGATCTGGCGGCGGCGCTCGCCAAATCGGGCCTGCACACGACGTACTTCGTGTACGAGCGCGACGGCGAATGGAGCGTCGCCCTCGGCGCAGCCTTCGAGCTCACCGCCGACGTGCACGGCGTGCACCGCCTCGATCCGGCGGGAAAGCAGAGCTGGACCGGCGGGGACTGCCTCGCCGCGGTCGAGGCGGGGCTCGCGTCGATCCCGCTCCGTGGCTGGCGCGCGTACGGCACCGCCTCGTTCGAGTTCGCGTACCTGCTGCACGGCATCGAGGCGAACCACGGCGCAGAGCCGTTGCTTCACTTGACCATCCCGCAGGTCGAGATCCGCCTGCGGCGCGGTGCGGCGCTGGTTCGAGCGCTGACGTCGGACGAGCTCGAGAGGATGGTGGACGTCCTCGCGTCCTCGGACCGCCGCCATGCGCGCGAGACGCGCGAGACGACGGACGTCGCCGGTCTGCCCCCGGTCCCCTCGCCCCAGGTCCTTCCCGTCACGGTGCTCGAGACGACCGGCGCAGCGAAGTACAAGGAGCTGGTGGCCGCGGCTACGAACGAGATCGCGGCGCGCAAGCTCCACAAGGTGATCGCGTCGCGGGTCGTCCCGATCCCCGCGCCCGTCGATCTGATCGCGACCTACGTCGCCGGGCGGCGCCAGAACACCCCTGCCCGGTCGTTCGTGGTCAACTGCCGCGATCTGAAGTTCGCCGGGTTCAGTCCGGAGACCGTGCTCGAGGTCACCGCCGAGGGGCAGGTGATGACACAGCCGCTCGCCGGGACCCGGGCGCTCGTCTCGGATGACGATGAAAACGCGCGCTTGCGAGCGGAGCTGCTCAGCGACTCGAAGGAGCTGGCCGAGCACGCGATGTCCGTGAAGCTGGCGTTCGAGGAGCTCAGCCGCGTCTGCAAGGAGGGGAGCGTGACCGTGAACGAGTTCATGGCGGTATCGCGCCGCGGGACCGTTCAGCACCTCGCCTCACGGCTCTCAGGCATGCTCGAGGCGGGCAACACGGCCTGGACGGCGTTCCAGGTGCTGTTCCCTGCCATCACCGCGTCGGGGATCCCCAAGAGGGAGGCGGTCGACTGGATCCGAAGGCACGAGGCGGAGAGCCGCGGCCTCTACTCGGGCGCGGTCCTGACGGTAGACCACGACGGAGCGATGGATGCAGCGCTGGTGCTGCGGACGATCTTCCAGCGGGGGAGCAGCGTGTGGCTCCGCGCGGGCGCCGGGATCGTGGCGCAGTCGACGCCCGAGCGAGAGCTGGAGGAGACCTGCGAGAAGCTCCAGAGCGTGGCGCGCCACCTCGTGCCGTCGGAGTTCGCCAGCTAGCGGGTGTGATGCAGGAGATGCGGTGCTCCGATCTTGAGCTTGCCGTCGCGTGAGTCAGCCAATGCACGAACAAACACAGCGAATGCACGAGGAAATCGCCTCATCCGATCTGAGGGACACGGTCGCGAGCATGCTCGGCGTGATGGCCGAGACGGTTCAGGAAGACAGCAACCTGATCGAGCTCGGGATGGATTCGATCACGATGATGCGTCTCGCCGGCAGGTGGCGGCGGCAAGGCATCGAGGTCGATTTCGCCGAGCTTCTAGCGAACCCGCGGGTGTCCGCGTGGAAGGCGCTGATCGGAGCGCGAAGCTGTAGCAAGGGCGAACGCGACGAGCGTTCGCCCGCCGCGACCACGATCGACGAGGCGGCGCCCTTCGAGCTCGCGCTGATGCAGCACGCGTACTGGATCGGACGCCAGCAAGGCCAGCAGCTGGGCGATGTCGCTGCGCATTTCTACAACGAATTCGATGGCGAAGGGGTCGAGCCTGCACGGCTGGAATCTGCCATACGAAAGCTGATCGAGCGGCACGGCATGCTGCGCGTGCAGATCCTCGGCGACGGCCGGCAGCAGATCCCGTCCGACGGCCGCTGGCGTGGGCTGGAGGTCCACGACCTCCGTGCCTTGTCGGCCGATGCGGCGCGGCGAGCGCTGGAAGAGCTGCGCCGCACCCTGTCGCACCGGAGGATGGATCTGGCTGCCGGCGAGGTGTTCGACATCCAGATCTCGTTGTTGCCGGACGCGATCCGCGCGGGCGGCACGCGCCTGCACGTGAACCTGGACATGGTGGCCGCCGACGCGCTCAGCCTGCGCGTGCTGCTGGCGGACTTGGCGCACCTCTACGCCGGATCGCAGCCGCTGCCTCCGATCAACTACAGCTACCCGCGCTACCTGGCCGAACGCGACGCCAGCCGCGCGAGCGTCAAGGGCGTGCGGTCGCGGACCGCCGACCGAGAGTACTGGCAAGCTCGCTTGAGCGAGCTTCCGGCGGCCCCGCAGCTGCCCGCCGCGCCGTACCACGCGAACGTCGGCGCCACGACGGTGGTCCGGCGTCATCGCTGGCTCGCTCCGGAGCAGGTGCGCGCCTTCGCGTCTCTGGCGGCGCGTCATGGCCTGACGCCGGCCATGGCGATGGCGGCGGTGTTCGCGGAGATGCTCACCGCCTGGAGCGCGGAGCCGCGGTTTTTGATGAACCTGCCGATGTTCGACCGGGCGCCCTTGCACCCGGACGTCGGGATGCTGGTCGGCGACTTCACCTCCTCGGTGCTCCTGGCATGGGACGGCGCAGCGCCCGGCACGTTCGCTGAACGCGCCCTGCGCCTGCAGGCCCAGTTTCATGCGGACGCCGAGCACGTGGGCTACTCCGGCGTCGAGGTGCTGCGCGATCTTTCGCGGCTTCGAGGCGAGCAGGTGCTGGCGCCTGTCGTGTACACGAGCGCGCTCGGCCTGGGCGAGCTGTTTCCGGAGGCCGTGAAGCAGCACTTCGGGAGGGCGTCCTGGATCATCTCCCAGGGGCCGCAGGTGTGGCTGGACGCGCAGGTCACGGAGCTCGACGGCGGCTTGCTGGTCAACCTGGATGCGCGTGAGGACGCCTTCGCGCCGGGCGTGCTGGACGCGATGTTCGACGCGCATGGTCGGCTGCTGGAGCATCTGCTCTCGGATGAGGAAGCGTGGCGGCAGCCCGTGCCCGCGCTGCTCCCGGCAGATCAGCTGAAGGTGCGCGCCGCCGCCAACGCCACCCGCACGCCGGTCTCGGGCAAGCGCCTGCACGACGGTTTCTTCGAGCTCGCGAAGCGACAGCCAGAGGCGCCTGCTCTCTTGTGGGGCAACGACGGCCAGATCTCGTACGGGGAGCTCCGGCAGCGCGCGCTGGGCGTCGCAGGCTACCTGCGCGAGCGCGGCGTGAGCGCGGGCGACGTGGTGGCGATCCAGCTCCCCAAGGGGCCGAGCCAGATCGTCGCCGTTCTGGGCGTGCTGGCCGCGGGCGCCACCTATCTCCCGATCGGCGTCGATCAACCCGCGCTGCGCCGTCAGCGCATCCTCGACGCCGCCGGCGCCGCCATCGTGCTCGACAGCATCCCGGAGGGCCAGGCATCGCTGGCGGAGCCGCTGGCCGGCGAGGACTCCGAGCTCGCCTATATCCTGTTCACCTCAGGGTCGACGGGCGAGCCGAAAGGCGTGGAAATTACCCACGCCGCGGCGATGAACACCATCGAAGATCTGAACCAGAGGTTGGCATTGGGCGCGGCCGATCGGACGCTCGCGCTGTCGGCGCTCGAGTTCGACCTGTCGGTGTACGACATCTTCGCGCCGCTGTCGGTCGGCGGCGCCGTGGTCTGCGTTGAGGAGTCGACGCGTCGCGACGCTGGGGTCTGGGTCGATCTGCTGCGCCGCCATCGCGTGACCATCCTCAACTGTGTGCCGGCCCTGCTCGACGTGACGCTCGCCGCCTCCGGCGACGCTTCCGGTCCGGTGGCGCTCCGCGCGGTGCTCCTGGGCGGCGACTGGGTCACCCTGGATCTGCCGGGCCGCCTGGCGCAATACGCCCCGCGCTGCCGCTTCATCGCTCTGGGGGGTACAACCGAGACCGCGATCCACTCCACGATCTGCGAGGTCACCGAGGTGCCTCCGCACTGGAAGTCGGTGCCGTACGGCAAGCCCCTCGGCAACGTGCAGCTGCGCGTCGTCGATCCTCTGGGGCGCGACTGTCCGGACTTCGTCCCGGGCGAGCTCTGGATCGGCGGCGCCGGCGTGGCTCGCGGCTATCGCGGCGACGGCGAGCGGACGACGCAGAAGTTCCTCCAGGTGGAGGGGACGCGCTGGTACCGCACGGGCGACCGCGCGCGTTACTGGGCCGACGGCAGCGTGGAGTTCCTCGGGCGCGCCGACTTCCAGGTGAAGCTGCGCGGGCACCGCGTCGAGCTCGGCGAGATCGAGGCGGCGGTCGGCGGCTATGCCGGCGTCGGACAGGCCATCGCGGTGCTGGGTGAGCGAGGGCTCTTCGCCGTCATCACGCCGGACGATCCGACGATCGAGCTGCCTGAAGCAGGCGAGCTCATCGACCTGCGGCAGCCGCCGCCGGAGTTCGCGACGTTGCGTCAGTTCCTGGCCGATCGCCTGCCGGCCGTGATGGTGCCGGACCACCTGTGGCGCTGTAGGAGCTTGCCGCTCACGCCCAATGGCAAGATCGATCGCAAAGCCTTGCAGCGAGCCGTGAACGCGGTCGCCGTGCAGGCCAAGGCGACCGTGACTGCGCCGGTCGGCGAGGTGGAGCGCCGGGTCGCCGGCGTCTGGGCCGAGCTGCTCAAGCTGCCGGAGGTTGGCCGCGAGGACAACTTCTTCGCCGCGGGCGGCGACTCCCTCCTGGCGACGCGCCTGGTGCGCCGGCTGCGCGAGGTCGGCCTCGCCGACGTCAAGCTGGCCGAGCTGTTCGCCCATCCGACGCTGGCCGACTTCGCGGCCACGGTGAGGCTCGGCGAGAGCGCTCCGACGCTGCCGACCCTGGTCGCCGATCCGGAGAACCGCCACCAGCCTTTCCCGCCGACGGAGGTGCAGCGGGCCTACTGGCTGGGCCGTGACGAGAGCTTCACGCTCGGGGGCGTCGGCTGCCAGTTCTACCGCGAGTACGACGTCGTCGACCTCGACGTGTCGCGGCTCGAGGCGGCCGTCAACGCCCTGGTTCAGCGCCACGAGATGCTGCGCGCCGTCTTCGATGAGCAGGGCCAGCAACGCATCCTCGCGGAGGTGCCGCGGTTCACGATCGAGGTCGTCGATGCCGGCGAAGACCCTGCGCAGGCCCACGATGAGCTGCGGCGCGACTGGTCGCACAAGGTCTTCGAGCCGACCCGCTGGCCGTTGTTCGGCATGCGCGCGGTGCGGTCGGGCGACCGGACGCGCCTGGGCATCAGCCTCGACAACCTCGTCCTCGACGCGCTCAGCATCCTCACGTTCTACGTCGAGCTCACCGCGCTCTACGAGGCGCCTGACGCTGCTTTGCCGCCGATCGGGATGTCCTTCCGTGACTACGTGCTGACGTGCACTCCGGGGTCGGAGGCGCTCGCCGCCGCGCGGGCCTACTGGGCGAAGAAGCTGCCTGAGCTGCCGCCGGCGCCGCAGCTGCCGCTAGCGAAAGATCCGGCAGAGGTCGGGCGGCCGCGCTTCACCCGCCACGAGGGCAGCGTCGACGCGCGGGCGTGGCGCCGCATCGTCGAGCGCGCGGGCGAGCACGGCGTCACCCCGTCCACGGTGCTGCTCATGGCGTTCGCTGAAGTGCTCAGCCGTTGGTGCAGCCGCCCCGACCTCACGCTCAACCTGACGCTCTTCGATCGTCGCGAGGTGCACCCCGACATCCACAGGGTCATGGGTGATTTCACCTCGCTCACGCTGATCGGATACCGGCCCGCTCCCGGCGAAAGCTGGGCGACGCGCGCCCGGCGTGTGCAGCAGGAGCTGGGCGATGCGCTGGACCATCGCGACGTCTCGAGCATCTCGCTCGTCCGCGAGCTGGCCAGATCGAGCGGCGCGCCGAGCCTGACCATGCCCGTGGTGTTCACGAGCGCGCTCGGCGTCCCCGGCGGCACCGCGGCGCCGGCCAGCGGCCCGTTCAGGAAACAGGTGTGGGGCCTGACGCAGACCCCGCAGGTGTGGCTGGACCATCAGGTGATCGAGGCCGAAGGCGGCATCGCCCTGAACTGGGACGTGGTCGAAGACCTGTTCCCGGAAGGCTTGATCGCCACGATGTTCGATGCGTACCTGCGCGAGCTGGACTGGCTGAGCAGCTCCGAATGGACCCAGCCCGTGCCCGATCTCATGCCCGAGCGGCAGCGGCGAGTGCGCGCGCGCGTCAATGGGACCGAAGGAGAGTGTCCGCGGCAGAGCTTGCACGAAGCGTTCTTCGGCCTGGCGCGCGCGCAACCGCGGCGCGTCGCGTTGCGCTGGGGCGAGGCCGACGTGATGAGCTACGGCCAGCTCGCGGACCGCGCGCTGCGCCTCGCGGCTGCGCTGGCCCAGCAGGGCGTGGCGAAAGGCGACGTCGTCGCCGTGAACCTGCCCAAGGGGCCGGATCAGATCGCCGCCGTGCTGGGCGTTCTGGCGGCCGGAGCCGCCTACCTGCCGGTGGGGGTGGACCAGCCCGACGCGCGCCGCGACCGGATGCTGGGTCAGGCAGGCGTCCGCGTCGTCGTCACAGGCCCAGAGCCGAGGCGCTGGCCGGAGGGCGTTCGCCCGTGCGTCTTCGGACAGGCGATGGCGTCCGCGCCCGCGCCGGGCCCGACGGCGGTCGACGCGGAACAGCTGGCGTACATCATCTTCACCTCCGGATCGACCGGCGATCCGAAGGGCGTCGAGATCACCCATCGCGCCGCGCTGAACACGGTGCTGGACATCAATCAACGCTTCGGCGTCGGCGCAGAAGACCGCGTCCTGGCCGTGTCTGCGCTGGATTTCGATCTGTCTGTCTACGATATCTTCGGTTTGCTGTCGGCCGGCGGCTCGCTCGTCCTGGTCGAAGAGGAGTCCCGGCGCGACGCGAGGCGCTGGCACGAGCTCGTGCGTCGGCATGAGGTGACGGTCTGGAACAGCGTGCCGACCCTGCTCGACATGCTGCTCATCGTCGGCAGCGCGGCGGAGCCGCCGGGCGCCATCCGGCTGGCGCTCGTCTCGGGCGACTGGATCAGGACGGACCTGCCCGGGCGGCTCGCCGCGCAGCGGCCCGGGTGCCGGTTCATCGCGCTCGGCGGGGCCACCGAGGCCTCCATCTGGTCCAACTCCTTCGAGGTGGACGTGGTCCAGCCGTCGTGGCGCTCGATTCCCTACGGCTATCCCTTGCGCAACCAGCTCTTCCGCGTCGTGGATGCGCATGGCCGCGACTGTCCGGACTGGGTGCCCGGTGAGCTGTGGATCGGCGGCCTCGGGGTGGCGCGAGGCTACTGCGCTGCGCCGGACCTGACGGCGCGCAAGTTCGTCGCCGACGGCGAGCGGTGGTATCGCACGGGCGATGTCGGGCGTTACTGGCCCGACGGCACGCTGGAGTTCCTCGGCCGCACCGACAACCAGGTCAAGATCCGCGGACATCGCATCGAGCTCGGGGAGGTGGAAGCCGCTCTCCGGTCGCATCTCGGCGTGCGGCACGCGGTCGCCGTGGCGGCCTCCGGACGCCTCGCCGCCGCGGTGGTCGCCGCCGCCGCGGAGGAGGCGCGAGCCGCGATGGCCGATGGGCTGAACGGTCCGGTTCCAGGGGCGCCGGCGGCGCTCGGCGCGGAGCAGCTGCGCGATCATGTCGCCATGCGCCTCCCGCTCCACATGGTGCCGGAGAGGATCCTGGTGCTGGCCCAGCTGCCGCTCAGCGCGAACGGCAAGGTCAATCACGCCGAGATCATCCGGTTGATCTCGGCCGAAGCCGATACAGACGCCCGGGAGCTCGAGCCCCCGCAAGGCGAATGGGAGCAGACCGTCGCTGCGCTGTGGAAGGAGCTGCTGGCGGCGGCCAACGTCGGCCGGCATCAGAGCTTCTTCCAGCTGGGCGGTGACAGCCTCCTCGCGACGCGCTTCATCGAAGCCGTGAATCAGCGCCACGCGATCATGTTGCCCCTGAGGCGCCTGTTCAACGGACCGACGCTCCGCGAAGTCGCAGCGGCGCTCGCCGCCGAGCACGAGGCCCGCCACGAGATCGAGGAGGGCGTGTTGTAGCGGCATCCGCGGCGGCGCCGCCCGCGCCGCGAGGTCGGGCGAGGGCGCGCCGCCGCAGCCCCGCGACGCGCGAGAGCGCGTCGCCGGCGGCTCATCATCTTACGTGACGCTTGTCCTCAACAAGCTACAGGAGCTTCATCCATGCCCGTTGCAGGGATTATCGAAGAGCTGAAGACGCTGGGTGTCGATCTGTGGACGGAATCAGGGCAGCTCCGGTTCCGTGCACCCAAAGGTTTGCTCACCGAAGAGAAGATGACGGTGCTGCGCGCGCACAAGGCGCAGATCATCGATTTTCTGGCCACGAACCAGGGGGTGGTCGTGGCCGTCGATGAGCAGGGGCGTCACGAGCCGTTTCCGCTCACCGACGTGCAGACGGCATACCTGCTGGGGCGTCAGAGCTCGTTCGGCTACGGTGGCGTCGCCTGCCACGGGTACCTGGAGGTGACGTATCCAGAGCTCGACCCCGCGCGCCTCGCCGACGCATGGAACCTGCTGATCGAGCGGCATGACATGCTGCGCGCCGTCATCGAGCAGGACGGCTACCAGCGCGTTCTCCCCACGGTGCCTCGGTATCACATCAAGACGACGGATCTCCGCGGCGCGTCGGCCGCCGAGGTGGAGCGCGCCATCTGCGCCATCCGCGCCGAGATGGATCACCGGATGTACGATACCACCGCATGGCCGCTGTTCGAGCTGCGGCATACCCGCACCAGCGGAGGCGACGTCGTGCACTTCTCGCTGGATTCGCTGATCGCGGACTGGGCGAGCGCGGGGATCTTCTTCGAGGAGCTCGATCTCATCCTTGCCGGCCGCGGCGACGAGCTGCGTCCGCTGGACCTTCGCTTTCGCGATTACATCTTCGCGGAGCGGCGGCTGCGCGAGACCGGGCGCTACCAGCGTGACCGCCAGTACTGGCTCGGGCGCGTCGACGACCTGCCCACCGCACCCGAGCTCCCGACGCTGCCGTCGAGCGCGGATGCTGGACCCGTACGGTTCCGTCGCCACCACAGCCGTCTGTCCGCCGAGCGCTGGGAGCGTCTGAGGCAACGCGCCGGCGAGCGAGGGCTCACGGCCTCGATCGCCGTGCTGGCCGCGTACGCGGCGGTGCTGCAGCGCTGGACCCGCCGTCAGCGATTCAGCCTCAACCTCACGCTGCTCAACCGTCTGCCGCTGCACGCGCAGGTCGACCGGATCGTCGGAGACTTCACGTCGGTCAGCCTCCTGGACGTGCAGGCGCAGTCTGGGCGCAGCTTCAAGGAGTGGGCGGCGCGGCTCGGCGACCAGATGTTCGCCGATCTCGACCACCGCCTGTTCACGGGGGTCGAGGCGCTGCGCGAGATCACCCGACGGCGTGGCCGCGAGGCCGCGCTGATGCCGGTCGTCTTCACCAGCGCCATCGGCCTCGGCCCACGGCGGCGAGCCAGCAGCGGACGGCGCTTCGGCTACGGCGTCACGCAGACGCCGCAGGTCTACCTCGACTGCCAGGTCATGGATGACGCGGACGGGCTCGAGGTCAACTGGGACGTGCGTCAGGGCGTCTTTCCGGAAGGCCTCATCGAAGACATGTTCGCCGCGCTGCAGCGGCTGCTCGCGGATCTCGCAGAGCGCCCCGAGGCGTGGGATGCCGTCGATCCGGTCGCGCTGCCCGAATGGCAGGCGCAGGAGCGCGCGCGCGTCAATCAGACCAGCTGTCCGCTGCCCGACTCCCTCTTGCACCGAGGGGTCCTGGAGCAGGCTGCCCGTAACCCCGATTCGGTGGCGGTGATCGGCCACGCCGGGAGCTTGACGTACGGCGACCTGGCGATGAGGGCGGCGTCGGTCGCTCAGGCGCTGCGAGACGGCGGCTGTGCCGCCGGCGACCGGGTCGCCATCGTCATGAGCAAGGGGATCGAGCAGGTCGTTGCGGTGCTCGGGGTGCTGCTCGCCGGCGGGACCTACCTGCCTCTGGACGCCACCCAGCCGCGGCTGCGCATCGAGAAGGTGCTGTCGAACGCGGCGGTGCGTCACGTCCTGACCCAGTCGTGGATCTCGGCGGGGACCAAGCTGCCGGACGGCCTGCGCGTGATCGACGTGGACACGCTGGCTCCCGCGCAAAGCTTCCCCGCAGCTCCGACGGGCGACCCCGACGCGCTGGCGTACGTGATCTACACCTCCGGCTCCACGGGTGATCCGAAGGGCGTCATGATCACCCACAGGGCGGCGCTGAACACGATCGAGGACATCAACCGCCGCTTCGGGGTGACCGGGGCGGACCGGGTTCTGGGCCTCGCCCAGCTCGGCTTCGACCTCTCGGTGTACGACATCTTCGGCACGCTCGCGCTCGGCGGGACCCTCGTGCTGCCGGATCCCGACCGTGGCGCCGACCCCTCCCACTGGGCCGATCTCATCATGAAGCATGAGGTGACCCTCTGGAACTCCGTGCCTGCGCAGCTGCAGATGCTGACGAGCTACCTCCAGACAGAGCCGGTCGCGATCCGCTCGTTGCGGATGGCGCTCCTGTCCGGCGACTGGATCCCCGTCACGCTGCCCGACCAGATCCGCCGGTTCGTGCCTTACCTCACGCTGATCGGGCTCGGAGGCGCGACCGAGGCGGCCATCTGGTCGAATTATCACCGCATCGAGCGGGTGGATCCGGCGTGGACGAGCATCCCCTACGGGGTGCCGCTCGCCAACCAGGGCTTCCGCGTCCTCGACGAGTCGCTGCGCGACGCGCCGGTGTGGGTCCCTGGAGAGCTGTACATCACCGGGCACGGCCTCGCAGCGGGGTATCTGGGGGATCCGGAGCTCACGGCCGCGCGCTTCTTCAACCATCCTGTCGATGGACAGCGCCTCTACAGGACCGGAGATCTCGGGCGTTACCTCCCCGGCGGATCCATCGAGTTCCTCGGCCGCGAGGACAGTCAGGTCAAGATTCGCGGGCACCGGATCGAGCTCGGCGAGATCGAGGCCGCCCTGCTCGCGCATCCGGCGATCGGCGCCGCGGCGGCCGTGGTGGCCGGCAAGGATCACGCGGATCGCTCCCTGCTCGGCTTCGTCGAGCTCGCGCGGCGCAGCGCTCCCACGGACGCTGATCCGGCCACGTCGCTCGGCCGTCTGGTGTTCGCCGCGCGGCAGTTCGCCGACAAGGAGGTCGGCGGCGTCACCACGGCTCAGGTGGCCGAGGTCACCGGAGCGCTGCACGAGGCCTCGTTCGCGTCGATGCTGGGCGCCCTGGTCGAGCGCGGCTTCTTCGAGAGCCCGCGGGACACGCACTCCGCCGAGGAGATCCTGCGCGAGGGGCGCGTTCACGACCGCCATCACTGGCTCGTTCGCCGGTGGCTGGGGCTGCTGGTGGAGGCTGGCTGGCTCGCTTACGACGAGGACAGCCGCCGCTACGTGCGGCGCAGGGCGGTCGATGCGACGGCGGTCCACGACGCCTGGCGGCGGGTCGAGGAGCTGGCGTCGCGGTCCGGGCTGTGTACGCCCGAGTTCGTTCAGTACCACAAAGCTCACGTGGAGCGGCTGCACGCCTTGCTCGAGGACGTGCAGAACCCGTTCGAGCTGCTGTTCCCGCAAGGGAAGCACGACGTGGCGCTCGCGGTGTACCGCGACGACGCCATCGCGCGTTACAACAACCACGCCGTCGCGGCGCTCCTGTACAGGATCGCCGCCGCGCGCACCGACGGCGCCGCCCTGCGGGTGATCGAGATCGGCGCCGGCACGGGCGCCACCAGCGGCGTGGTCATCCCGATGCTCGACGGTCACGACGTCGATTACCTGTTCACAGATCTGACGGCCTTCTTCCTGGCCGAGGCGCGCGAGCGGTTCCGGGAGCGTCCCTGGGTGCGGTTCGGACAGTTCGACCTGAACGAGGATTACCGGGCGCAGGGCCTCTTGCCAAACTCCGCGGACGTCGTGCTGTGCGCTGGGATGCTCAACAGCACCCGGAACATCGAAGCTGCGGTCGCCGCCGCGGTGGAGCTGCTCGGGCCAGGGGGATGGCTGGTGTTCACCGAGCCCACCGCCGACCTCCCGCACGTCCTGCTCACGCAGGGTTTCATGATGGACCCCGCGGGCGCAGACCGGGAACGCGGCTCCACCAAGTTCCTGTCCACCGGGCAGTGGCAATCCCTGATCGAGAAGTGCGGCGGTGAGCTGGTGCTTCGCCTGCCGGACGACGATCACCCGATGGCGGCGTACGGCATGCACATGTTCGCTGCGCGCTTCAAGACCGACCGGGCGCGGGTCAGCACCGACGAGCTCACGAGCTTCCTCGGGCAGCGGCTGCCGGGCCACATGGTGCCTGCTCATCTGCAGATCGTCGACCGATTGCCGCTCACGGCGAACGGCAAGGTGAACCGCAAGGCGCTCGCCGCGTGGCGGCCCGCGGCGTTCATCGACAGCGCCGGGAAGGAGGCCGACGCGACGCTCGACGAGCTGGAGAGCCGGCTGTGTGCGCTCTGGGCGAGCGCGCTCGGCGTCGCGCGGATCGGCAAGGACGAGAACTTCTACGATCGCGGCGCCGACTCGCTGATCCTCGCCAGGGTGGCAGGCCGGCTGCGCGAGGAAGTGCCGGAAGCCGCGCCGTTCGCCTACGATACGCTCCTGCGGCAGATGCTCAACGAGCCGACCGTCGACGCGCTCGCGCGCGCGCTGCGCCGGCAGGACGGGGCCGCGCCCGCGCCGGGCGGCGCGGCGTCGTGTGCTCAGGCGACCTCCACCGGCGGCAAGGCGGCGCAGATCACGCCGCGCCGGGAGGGCAGCAACTCGTTGATCATCTCGTTCGGCGGCGGGGACGGGCCGGCGCGCGTGATGTTCCACGCGGCGCTGGGCACCATGGACTACTTCCAGCACCTCGGGAGGGCGCTCGCGGCCCAGAACCTGGGGCCGGTCCTGGGCTTCGCTGTCGCCGATCCCGAGCAGTACCTCGCGATCCCCCCGAAGGAGCTCGTCGCGCGCGTCTCCGACGACTACGCGCAGCGGCTCATCGACGAGGGCTTCACGCGGTTTCAGCTCATCGGCTACTGCCTCGGCGGGCTGCTCGCCACCGAGGTGGCCCGGCGGCTGCTCGAGCGCGGCATGTCGGTGGACCTGGCGCTGGTCGACAGCATCCCGATGTTCATCGAGACGGAGGAGGAGCTCGCGTTCGAGGCGATCTTCGCCCCGAACCTGAACCTGGATCCGGTGAAGGCCGTCTTCGGCGACGGCGTCGACAGCGCGGACGTCTATCGGGCCATCGAGAAGCTGATGGTCGAGTACGACCGCAAGATACCCGCCGGCGCCATGGCCAAGCTCGGCGGAGACCCCGGATTGGACGCGGTGGCCGCTGCGGTGCGCAGGCAGTCGGCGCGCAGTCAGGAGGAGCGTCTGGCCGGCTACGCCAAGGCGGCCGCCGCTCAGGCTGGGGTGCCCGTCGGACCCGAGCTCATCCCGGCGCTGTTCCGGACCTGCAGGCACAGCATGCGCGCCGCGCGCTTCGATCCCGAGCCCTACGTCGGCGATATGACGTTCTTGCGGTGCGGCGAGGAGCAGTCCTTCGGCATCACCGCAGGCGTGGGGCACCTGACGGCGCCGTTCTGGGAAGGCGTCTGCCTCGGCGAGTTCAAGCTGATCGACGTGCCCGGCAACCATTTCAGCGTCATCGAGCCGCCGCATGTGAGCGTCGTGGCCGAACACATCGCTGCATCGCTGAGCGTCAAATGAGAGAGAATCAACCGAAGGAGGCGGCGCTCCGCGAGCTCCGCCGCCCGATCGCGGGGCTCAGGCGGCTCGGGATCTTGCTCGGCGGTATCGGGGCGCTGACGACGCTCGTTCCGTTCATCGGGATCGCCGAGCTCGCGCGGCTCCTGATCGCGTCGGGCCCGATCGACCGCGGGAAGGTCGCCGGGGTCGCTTTGACGATCGTGGTCGGGCTCGGCCTCGGATGGACGTGCATGGGAACGGCGCTGTGGGTGACTCACCTGGCCGACCATCGGCTGCAGGCCATCCTGCGGCGCGCGCTGGTGCGCAAGCTGGGCGAAGTCCCGCTGGGGTGGTACTCCGACAAGACGTCAGGGGTGGTCCGCAAAGCGGTCCAGGACGACCTCGATGACTTGCACCACCTCGTCGCGCACCACGATGTCGAGCTCGTCTCGGCGATCGTCCTTCCGCTCGGCGGCCTTTTGTACCTGCTCTGGCTGGACTGGCGGCTGGCGCTGCTCGCGGTGGCCACCTTGCCGATCTACGCGGCTGCCTACGCGTGGATGATGCGGGGCTTCGCCGAGAAGATGATGCAGCTCGATGCGAGCTTCGCCAGGGTGAGCGCCGCGATCGTCGAGTTCGTGCACGGCATCGCGGTCGTCAAGGCGTTCGGTCAGACGGGTCGCGCTCACCAGAGCTACCAGCGCGCCGTCACCGATTTCAGCGATCGCTACGCCGGCTGGGTCAGGCCGCTGCTCCGGCTCGAGGCGCTGACCTCGATGGCCCTCTCGGTGCCCGTGATCATCCTGGTGAGCTTGACCGTCGGCGCCTGGTTTATCCGGGAGGGCTGGGTGGGCCCCATCGACCTGCTCGCCGAGATCCTGGTCGCAGTGGTCATCCCGCAGACGGTGCTGACGCTGAACCAGGGGCTCACGGCGCAGCGCAAGGCCGTGGCGGCGGCCGGCCGCGTCGCCTCGCTGCTCGACGAGCCGTCGCTGCCGATCAGCAAGACGCCGCAGGTGCCCGGCGGAGCGGAGGTGCGGTTCGATCACGTCTCGTTCAGCTACGATGGGTCGAGGGACGTGCTCTCCGACGTGAGCTTGCGCTGCAAGCCTGGCACGGTGACCGCGCTGGTCGGGACCTCGGGTGCGGGGAAGTCCACCCTGGCCAAGCTGGTGCCCCGATTCTATGACGTGACCGGCGGCGCCGTCCTCCTCGGCGGCGTGGATATACGAAACATCGCGCCGGACGTGCTGTACCGGCAGGTCGGCTTCGTCCTGCAGGACGTTCAGCTGGTGCACGGGACGGTGGCGGATAATGTCCGTCTCGGCCGGCCCCAGGCCAGCGACGCAGAGGTCGTGTCAGCCGCTCGCGTCGCGCAGATCCACGACCGGATCGTCGCGCTCCCCAGGGGATATCGGTCCGTGATCGGCGAGGACGCCATCCTCTCCGGCGGCGAAGCGCAGCGGCTGTCCATCGCGCGTACGCTGCTCGCAAACACCGCGGTGCTGATCCTGGACGAGGCGACGGCGCACGCGGATCCGGAGTCAGAAGCGCAGATCCAGGACGCGCTGTCCGCGGTCGCGCGCGGGCGCACGGTGATCGTCATCGCCCACCGGCTGGCGACGATCACGGGCGTCGACCAGATCGTGGTGCTCGACGAGGGCCGCGTGCGCGAGTGCGGTACGCATCCCGAGCTGCTCGCCGCGGACGGGCTCTACGCCAGGATGTGGCGATCTTATGTCGAGAACGACATGTCGGCTGCCGACGCAGCCGCGGAGTGAGGCCTGATGATCCGGGAGCTGACCAAGATCTTGGGGCCGCAGCACGCGAGAGCGCTGCACGTCTATTTCGGCTGGCTCATCGTCTACTCCGTCGTCCAGGGCGTGGCGATGGCGTTCCTCGTGCCCGTGCTCAAGGCGTTGCTCAGCGGGGCACTGGACGAGGCGCTGCGCTGGCTGCTCCTTCTGGCCGCGGTCGTCGCGGTGACTTGCGTCGCCCGATACCAGCAGACGATGAAGGGCTTCGCGCTCGCGCTGGTCGTCCTGACCACGCTGCACAACCGGCTCGGCGACCATGTCGCCCGCCTGCCGCTCGGCTGGTTTTCCTCGGAGAAGGTGGGGCGCCTGTCACGGAGCGCGACGGGCGGCACCGTGATGGTCACCAACGTGTTCGCTCACCTCTTGACGCCGGTGGTGAGCGGCACACTGACGCCCGCGACGATCGCCGTCGCCATGCTGTTCTTCGACTGGCAGCTGGGGCTGACGGCCATCGTCTGCACGCCGCTGATCTACCTGACGCACCGCTGGTCGTCGGCCTGGATCGGCCGCACCGAGGAGGAGGTCGACGCCGCGGGGGCGCTCGCCAGCAACCGCGTCGTCGAGTTCGCGCGCAACCAGCAGGTGCTGCGAGCGTTCGGTCGGGCGACGGGGGGATACGCGCCGCTGGAGGAGGCGATCGAGGCGCAGCGCGTCGCGGGGGGGTCGATGCTGCGCCAGACGTTCCCCAGGTTGCTCGCCGGCGGGCTGTCGGTGCAGCTCGCGTTCGCTGCGCTGATCGCCGTCGGCGTGGTGCGCGCGCTCGACCGGTCCATCGACCCGATCGAGCTGATCGCGCTGCTGGCGCTGGCCGCCAGGTTCGTGGGGCCGCTGGCCGAGGCCGCGGCAAGGA
Source organism: Sorangium sp. So ce834 (assembly GCF_051521425.1). Classification (NCBI taxonomy): domain Bacteria; kingdom Pseudomonadati; phylum Myxococcota; order Polyangiales; family Polyangiaceae; genus Sorangium; species Sorangium sp. So ce834. The sequence continues at coordinate 11,409,997 of NZ_CP150351.1, read as the reverse complement.
GCGGGCTCTTGCGGATGGCGAGCAACGATCTGGAGCGGCTGTCCGCTATCTTCGACGAGGCGCCGCTCCCCGAGCCGGAGCGCTCCAAGCCCGTCACGGCCCCGTGGGAAATCGAGCTCTCCGGCGCCGTGTTCGGCTACCAGCCGGGCGCTCCAGTGCTCCGTGATGTGTCGTTCCGGATAGCGCCGAAGACGATGACGGCGATCATCGGGGCATCCGGCTCCGGGAAGACCACGATCACGCGGCTGATCGCGCGCTTCTTCGACGTCAACGCGGGCTCGGTCCGGGTGGGCGGCGTGGATGTCCGTGAGCTCTCCACCGAAGATTTGATGGCGCAGCTGTCGCTGGTCATGCAGGACGTCTATCTGTTCGATGACACGCTCGAGGCGAACATCCGGGTGGGCCGGCTGGACGCCACGGACGAGGAGGTGCGCGAGGCCGTCCGCTTGGCGGGCGTGGACGAGATCATCGAGCGCCTCCCGCAGGGCCTGAAGACCCGTGTCGGCGAGGGCGGTGCGTCGCTGTCTGGCGGGGAGCGCCAGCGGGTGTCGGTCGCCCGAGCCGTGCTGAAGAACGCGCCCATCGTGCTGCTCGACGAGGCGACTGCAGCGCTCGACCCGGAGAACGAGCGCTACATCCAGAGCGCGATGCGAACGCTGATGGATCGATCGACCCTGCTGGTCATCGCGCACCGGCTGCCGACCATCGTGTCCGCAGATCAGATCCTCGTGCTCGACGGCGGCCGTATCGCCGAAGCGGGCACGCACCATGAGCTCTTGGCGCGCAACGGGCGGTACACGGCGTTCTGGAACGAGCGCCGCCGCGCCCACGGATGGCGGCTGGTGGAGGCTGAAGGATGACGATCTGCATCTTGGGCGGTTACGGCGACGTCGGCGCGCATGCGGCCCGGCGGCTCCTGTCGCTCGGCCTCAGGCCGCTGCGCATCGGTGGACGCAACTTCGAAGCGGCTCGCCGCTTCGCGAACGAGCTGTCCGCGGAGGCGGTCGAGCATCAGGCCGTCGATTTCCGGGACGACGCGTCGTTGCGTCGCTTCGTCGATGGGTGCCGGATCGTGCTCAACTGCGCCGGTCCATCGCACTCCATCGCCGACCGCGCGGCGCGGGCAGCCATGGAAGCAGGAGCCGACTACGTGGACGCCGCCGGCGACGACGCGCTGTACGCGCTCCTGGACGGCGACGAGCACCGCCGCCGGCGGCGCGTGGCAGTGCTCTCAGCAGGGCTGCAGCCTGGCCTCACCGCGCTCTTGCCGCGCTGGGCGGCGCAACGAGCGTTCAGCCAGGTCCAGGGCCTGCTCAGCTATTTCGGCGTGCTCGATCACTTCACCGAGGTCGCCGCGCACGACTACCTCCAGGCTGCCACGGACGGGGTGAGCGAGCCGCTCGCAGCATGGCGGGAGGGACGTCGCTCCGGGGTGCTGACCCGGATGCGCAACGTAGAGGTCCCGTTCTTCCCTGGCCCGGCGACCTTGCTGCCTCATCTCAACACGGAAGGTGAGCGGCTCGCGTCGTCGCTCCGGCTCGAGCGAGGGGACTGGTACACCGTCATCACCGGCCAGCACATCCTCACGGCCTTCGACCGCGCGCGCAGCCTGGAGCGTCGCGAGGCGGTCGCGGCGTTGCGCCGGGCCAGCTTGCTCGACCTCGCTGGACGCGCGCCACACGTCATTCTCGTCGCGCAGCTCGACGGCCTCCGAAATGGCACCCCGGTCACGCGCACCCTGGTCATGCGCGGGCGGCGCAACGCCGAGCTCACCGGGACCATGGCCGCGCTCACCACGCTGGCGGTGGACCAGGGTGAGGTGCCCGCTGGGCGCCACTTCGCCGCGGCCGTGCTCGAACCCGTGTCGGCGGTGGGCCGCCTTCTCGAGAGCGGCGCGGTGAGCACGCTCGATCTGCTGGACACGTCGCTCGACGCGCTCGGCGCTACCGAGGAGGGCTCGCTGTGACCGCCGGAATCCCGCTTGTGCTGTGCGGCGCCGGCTTCGGTCCTCTGCACCTCGCCGCGCTTCAGCGCTTGAACGGGCGCTTTCACCTCGTCGGTCAGCTCGCCGACGACAGCGAGGGGGCCCGGAGGTTCGCCGAACAGGCCAGGATAGCGCTCTGGACCCGGCCGGATCAGCTCCCCGCCGGCGCGGGCGTGAGCTGCTGGGTATCGGCGACCGGACACGGCGTGCCCGTCGCCGAGCGCGCGATCGAGCTCCTGGGGCGTGGGAGCGCTGTGCTGGCCGAAGCGCCGCTCGAGCACGATGAGCTCGCGGCGTGCATGCGGCAGGCGCGCCTTGCCCGAGCCGCCTTCCGGCTGGCAGCGGTCGCCTCCGCCACGCCGTCGTCCCGGCGATTTCTCGGCGCAGCGCAGGCGCTCCGCGCGCGCACGCCGGTCAGGTACATCGCGGCGAGCTGCACGAGAGCGTCGATCCAGGCGCTGCTCCGCCTGGTGGGAGACGCGCTCGGCGCCCTGCGCCCCTGGCAGATCCGTGAGCCAGTGCAGCTGGCGAGCGGGCTCGTCTTGCTCGGAGGTAGCCTCGCGGGCACGCCCCTCGTCTTGCGGGTGCGCAACGAGGCGTCGCCAGAGACGCAGATAGCGGTCGAGATCGTCATGGGCAGCGACGCCGGCGAGCTGACGCTGACGGGGGTTCACGGGCAGGTCGTCTGGACCCCGCATTCCACGGGGGCTGGCGTGCTGCTCGGCGGACCGGACGCACCGGCCGAGCGTGAGACCGTGAGCTGGATCCGCGCGATCGGCGGCGAGCTGACGAGCTTCGCCAACGAGAGGGAGAGCCCTGGCGCGGCCGTCAGCGAGGCTCAGGTTCAGCTCACGTTGTGCCGCCTCCGGCACGATGTCCTCGCGGCGCTCGGCCCCGCGGCGGCGCGCGCCGACGCGACCGTCGTCCCGAGCGCCGATCTGGCTGCGGCGGCCGTGGAGGCCGCCGCCGACGACGCCGGCTGTGCGGCTCCCGACGCGCCGACGGGCGAGGAGGTTCACGAGGCGGGGCTCAGGCTCATCGGGCTGCTGGAACGAGCATCGGGAAGCGATGCGCTGGCGCACCTCCCGGGGGCGATGCAGCGGCTCGAGGCGATCAGCTCGCGGGCCATCTGGGAGCTGCTCCTCGCGAGCGGCGCCGTGCATCCGGGAGGCGAAGAGCGCACCGCGGAGGAGATCGTCGGCGCGCTGGATGCGGCGCCGCGACACGCATGGCTCGTCCGGCGGTGGCTCGCCGCGCTGACGGATCGAGGTGTCCTCGGCAAGACAGCGGATCGGTACGTGTGGCGACGGGCCCTGCGGGACGCCGGCGCGGCCGCAGACCTGCCCGACGCCTACGCCGCGCTCGGCTTTCCGCCCGCGATGGCGGAAGTCCACCAGGCGGCGCTGCGCCGCCTGCACGAGCTCGTCCGCGACGAGGTCTCGATCCAGCAGCTCTTGTTTCGCGACCGGCAGGACTTCTCCGCCGTCGCGGCCTACCAGGACAACGTCTTCACCGCGTACCTGAGCGCCGCCGGCGCTCACCTCGTGCGCTGCTGCGCCGAGCTGCGGAACAGGCCGCTGCGCGTGCTCGAGCTCGGCGGCGGCGCAGGGCTCGCCACGGCAGCCGCGCTGCGTGCCCTCGACGGCGCGCCGGTCGATTATCTGTTCACCGACATCTCGCGTGCGTTCACGGTCGCAGCGCAGGAGCGGTTCGGTCGCCACCGCGGGATGCGCTATGCCACGCTCGACATCAACGCCGATTTCGCGGCGCAGGGGGTGGAGCCGCATGCGGCCGACGTCGTGCTCGCGGGCAACGTCCTTCACAACGCGGCGCATGTGGGTCGGACGCTGCGCCGAATCCGCCGCGCGCTTGCCCCCGGCGGATGGCTCATCTTCACGGACTCCACACGAGAGAACCTCGCGATCCTCACGGCGATGCAGTTCCTTTTGTCTCCCCCGGCTGGCGCGCCGCCGCTTGGCAGCGAGGACCGGCGCGCCGGGACCGATCAGGTGTTCGTCGATGCACCCGGCTGGAACGCGGAGCTCTCGGCGTCCGCCTTCGCGCCGCGGTTCGTCCTTCCTTCGCTTGATTCACCGCTGGCCGTGGCAGGCCAGCACCTGTTCTTCGCGACCGCCTGTTAACGACCTCCGGACGAGGTGCCATGACGGTAAGACAGATCATCGATGGGCTGGAGCGCCTCGGGAGCCGGGCGGCGCTGGTCTCCGGCGGGCGAGAGTGGACCGGAGCACAGATGCTCGACTGGACCTACCGCGCCGTCACGGCGCTGCGCCAGCGCGGAGCCGCCGGCCGCTCGCTGAGCTGGAGCGCCGGAGACGTGCCGCAGGCCCTGCCCATCCGGCTGGCCGCGATGCTGCTCGGCGCGCGGTTCTCCGCCGAGCAGCCGGCGAGCGACGGCGGCGATGTCCTGACGATCACGGGCGCCGACCTGTCCGCGCTCGATGCGGCGAGCGCCTGCGAGCCGCGCATCACGGACGACGCGCCGTTCTCCGTCGTTCGCGGACCGTTCGTGTGGTCTGCAGGGGTGTTCTGGGAGTCGCTGGCCGTGATGCGCGACGCGCTCGGCCCTTCTCCTGCGCGGACGGCGGTGCTCTCGTCGCTGGCCGGGTTCGGCGGTGATGCTGCGTTCGCGAGCTTTGGCGCCGGCGCCCCCGTCCACCACCACCCGGCGGCCGCGAACCCGGCCAAGGCCCTGGCGTTCCTCGAGCGAGCGGCTCCGGACTGCGCGATCCTCTCCGCGACGCTGCTGCGCAGCCTCGTGGCTCACCCCGCTGCCGCGCTCGCCGACATCGGCTCGCTACGACGCGTCGTGGTCGACGCCGGCGTCGGTGGAGCGCTCTCCGCCGAGTCGTCCGCGGCCGTGCGGCGCGTCTTTGGCGCAGAGCTCGCCGACCGGATCGCCGGCCGAGCCGGGCTCGTGTCGGTGGAGCGCGAGCTGCGCAGGGCCGAGCAGGAAGCGGCGCGCATCGCCGAGCTCGTGACGAGCTGCCCCAGCGTGGCGGCGGCGGCAGTGATCCCGTCCGAGAGCGACAGCTGGGCGATCTTCGCGGTCCCCGCGAAGCGTGCCCGCGACGACGCCGACGGGGACGCGAGCGAACAGCGCCTGATCTTCGCAGCGACCGCCGCTCTGGACGCCGAGTTCGCCGGGACCGACCTGAACAGGGCGATCGCAGCCGTGGAGCGGCTGGGGCAAACCTCGCTGCTCTCGATGCTCAACGCGCTGAGCCAGAGCGGCCTGTTCACCGACGCGGCCGCCGTGCATACCGTGGACGAGGTGTTCGCGCGGGCGCGGGTCGCTGCCGAGCATCGGCCGCTCATCCGTCGCTGGATCAGGGTGCTCACGGAGCAGAAGCTGCTGCGCCGGGACGGCGACCTGCTCAGCGCCGCACGCCCGGTCGGCGAGTACTCGGACGTCGCGCTCGCGCGCGGGTGGGAGGAGCTGAAGGGTGAATGGCTGGCTACCGTCGGCGCGACCGGCACGATCGACTATGCGCTTCGCAATGCCGAGCGATTGCCGGAGCTGATCTCCGGCGCGGTGCGGGCCGTCCACTTGTTGTTCCCGGAGGGGCGCACCGATCTCGCCAGGGCCCTGTATCGCGAGAGCATCGCCGCGCGGTATCAGCACCGCGCAGTGAGCCATCTCGTGAGCAGGATCGCCGAGGAGTGGCCCGGGCAGCGACCGATCCGGCTGCTCGAGGTCGGCGCTGGCACGGGGGCGACCTCGGAGTCGCTCCTGCCGGAGCTCTCGGGCGCCGACGTCGACTATCTCTACACCGACATATCCAGGTATTTCCTCGAGCAGGCCGCACCGCGGCTCGCCGGATATCCCTCCGTGCGCTTCGGCCTCTACGACATCAACGCCGCGCCGCGAGAACAGGGCTTCGCGCCGAACTCGTTCGACGTGATCATCGGCGGGGGCGTGCTCAACGCTGCGCGGAACACGGACGCCTCGGTCCGCTGGCTGAGCGAGCTCCTCGGCGCCGGCGGCTGGCTCGTCCTGACCGAGCCCACGGTCGAAGAGTTCTGGGTGATGGCGTCCCAGGCGTTCATGCTGGACGACGCCAGCGACGGCAGGGCCGAGACGGAGGCGACGTTCCTCTCGCTGCCTCAATGGAACGCGGTGCTGGACGGCGCCGGCCTGCAGCGCGTCCTCGGGCTACCCGGGGACGGGCACCCGCTGGAGCGGCTCGGCCATCGCGTGTTCGCGGCCCGGGCCAAGACGGATCGGGTGCCGCTGACCTCGGAGCGCCTCTCTGCACACCTCGGCGAGCGCGTGGGCGCCGCAGCCCGGATAGACATCGTGGATGAACTTCCGCTCACCTCAGGTGGCACCGTGGACCGCGAGCGGCTGCGGGACTGGGCCGCTCGCCGTCAGCGCCTCGATCCCCGCTCGAACCCCAGGGCGGCATCACAGGCATGATCGCAATGACGACCACACCGAATCCCCCCATCCCGTATCCGTTCAACCTGTTCGACGGCATCGCGCTCGCGACCGAGTACTCCGAGGCTCAGCGGACGCCGGGGCTGCTCAAGGTCAAGCTGCCTTACGGCGAGCCGGCGTGGCTCGCGACCCGCTACGAGGACGTCCGCTTCGTGCTCTCCGACCGGCGGTTCAGCCGCGAGGAGGCCGCGAAGCGCCCGGAGGCCCCGAGGGCGCTCCCGCGCATCGCCGGCGGGATCGTCATGATGGATCCGCCCGAGCTGACCCGCATCCGCAACCTGGTCACCCAGGCGTTCACGAACCGGCGCGTGGAGCAGCTGCGCCCCCACGTCCGCGACCTCGCCAACGAGCTGATCGACGAGATGGTGGCCAAAGGTCCCCCTGCGGATCTCGTGCGGGATTACGCGCTGCCGATCCCCATGTCGGTGATCTGCGAGCTCCTGGGCGTGCCGGTGGCGGACCAGTCCAAGTTCAAGGAGTGGAACGACTCCCTGCTCTCGACCAACACGCAGACCGCAGAACAGACGCAGCGGAACCTCGGCGAGCTGTCCCAGTACATGATGGGCCTGATCCGCCTGCGCCGCGCCGAGCCCGGCGACGACCTGATGAGCGCGCTCATCGCGGCTCACGACGTGGACGATCGCCTGAACGAGCGCGAGATGGTCCAGCTCTGCATCGCCATCCTCATCGCAGGGTACGAGGCCACGTCCTCGCAGATCCCGAACTTCATTTACACGCTCCTGACCCATCAGGAGCAGCTCGCGCGCCTCAAGGCCGATCCTGGCCTCGTGGCGCAGGCCGTCGAAGAGATGCTCCGCTTCGTGCCGGTCGCGTCCGCCGCGATGTTCCCGCACTACGCCACCGAGGACGTCCAGGTCGGCGAGACGCTCGTGCGCGCGGGAGAGCCCGTGTTTGCGTCGGTCGGCGCGGCCAACCATGACCCCCGCAAGTTCTCTGCTCCCGACCGGCTCGACTTCGACCGAGACGCGCGAGCGCACTGCGCGTTCGGCGTTGGGATGCATTACTGCATCGGCGCGTCGCTGGCCAGGATCGAGCTTCAGGAAGCGTTGCGCGCGCTCGTGACCCGCATGCCGGATCTTCGTCTCGCCGCGGACGTCCAGTGGAAGACCGCGACGTTCTTCCGCGGGCCCCTCACGATGCAGGTGACCTGGTGAGCGCCGGCTCCGGCAAGAAGCGCGTCGTCGTCGCCGGCACGGCCTTCGGTCGCATTTACCTGGATGCCGTCGCGTCGGCGCAGGGCTCGTTCACACTCGCCGGCCTGCTCGCGCGTGGCAGCGATTTCTCCCGGGAGTGCGCGGAGCGCTACGGCGCGCCGCTCTACACCAGGGTGGAGGACATCCCCGACGACATCGACATCGCCTGCGTGGTGGTGCGTTCGGGGGCGACCGGCGGCCCCGGCTCCGAGTTCGCCAAGGCGCTGCTCGAGCGTGGGATCCACGTCTTGCAGGAGCATCCCGTGCACGCCACGGAGATCACCGCGTGCATGAAGGCCGCGAAGCGAGGGGGCGCTGCCTACGCGGTCAACACGCTGTACCCGAACGTGCGCCCGATCCGGCAGTTCCTCGCGGCGGCTGAGTACCTCAGGAAGCGGCAGCGTATCCAGTTCATCGACGCCGCTTGCAACAGCCAGGTCGCGTATCCGCTCCTCGACGTGCTCGGCCGCGCCGCGGGCGAGCTGCGACCGTGGTCGTTCTCGGAATGCGCGCCGCGAGGTGACCGGTCCTCGCCTGCCGCGGGCCAGCCATTCCAGAGCCTCACCGCGACCATCGGCGGAGTGCCCGTGACGCTCCGCGTGCAGAACCAGGTCCACCCGGAGGATCCAGACAATCACTCTCTGTTGATGCACAGGATCTCGCTCGGGTGTGATGCCGGCGTGCTGACCCTGGCCGACACGCACGGACCAGTTCTTTGGAATCCGCGCTTGCACTCGCCGCGCGACGCGACCGGGCGCCTGATCATGAGCGGCCCCGGCACCGACCGCCTCGCCGTGAAGAGCACCTCGATCCTGGGCGACCAGGATACGCGCAGCTATCACGACGTGTTTGCGCGGACGTGGCCTGAGGCCGTGGTCGTCGCCTTGCACGACCTGTGCGGCGACATCGCCGACCCGGCCCGCCGCGTCCGCAGCGGCCAGTGGGCCCTGGGCGTGTCGCTCGCGTGGCGGGACCTGACGGAGCGGATCGGGATGCCCGAGCTCATCCGTCCAGAGACCCCGGAGCCGCTCGCAGTCGACGAGCTGCGCGCGGCGGCGCGCGCCGCGGTCGGCGAGGCGGCCGGGAGCGGCGCGCGTTGAACGAGAGCCTGGCGCTCGGGAGGAGTGAACATGGCGACTTCTTGCAGCCACGTATTGCTATGGGTACGCGACATTCATCAAGCTGTGCGCGACTACAGAGAGCTCGGGTTCAAGGTCGACTACGCGACGGCCGAGCGAAAGGCTCAGCACGCGCACATCTGGTTCACCGAAGGCCCCATCATCGAGCTGCTCACCACCCCGCGCAGCGCAAGGTGGTTCAAGTGGCCGATCGAGCTGATGGCCGGGCGCGGCTCCGGCCGGCGGATGATCCGCTGGTCCGAGGGCGGCGAAGGCTTCTGCGATGTCGCGGTCGTGACGGATACGCACGCTCTCGACCGTGAGCTCACCGCGCTGCGGAATGCAGGGGTCCCCGTCGGCAGAGCCGTCGGGTGGCGACGAACGAAGCCGGACGGCCAGCAGATCCGCTTCAAGTTTGCGTACCCGGCGAACGATCGCCTCCCGTTCCTCGTGAGCCCCTACGATCCGCCTCAACATCCGAGAGAGAACCGCCATCCGAACGGCGCCAGGCGGCTCAGCCGGGTGAAGATGGGCGTCCGTGCCGAGGATCGAGATGCGGTGCGCCGGATCGTCGCCGACGACCCCACGTTCGTGCTCGAGCCCGCCGAGGTGACGGGTGTCCGCGCCATCGAGATCACCGGCCTTTCGGCTGAGCTCGACCCGACCCTCCTGCACGGCGCGGTCGTGCTGCCGGCCCGTCCGATGTCTGACCCGAGCCAAGCGCGACGAAGCGCAGGACCGTGAGCGCCGACGAGGGTCGGTGGAAGCGAGGGATCTCTCATGTTGAGTGGATGTGTGGATTGGCCGGATGAGTTCGTGGCTCGTTACAGGGAAGCGGGCTACTGGCGGGGCGAGTGCCTGGGAGAGATGTTGCGCGCGCGGGCCCAGGCGGCGCCGGCGCGCCTGGCCGTCGTCGACGGGGCGCGCCGCTGGACCTACCAGGAGCTCGACGAGCGCGCGGATCGCATGGCCGCGGGGCTGCGCCGGCTCGGCATCGCGAAGGAGCAGCGCGTCCTCGTGCAGCTGCCCAACATCGCCGAATTTCTGTCGCTGTGCTTCGCGCTGTTCCGGATCGGCGCCATCCCGGTGCTGGCATTGCCGGCGCATCGAGAGACGGAGATCGTGCATCTGGCGGAGCTCTCACAGTCGGTCGCCTACGTCATCGCAGACATGCACGTAGGCTTCGATTACCGGGCGCTCGCCCGCGCGGTCTGCAAGAAGGTGGCGAGCCTCCGGCACGTCCTCGTGGTGGGCGATGCGCAGGAGTTCGTGTCGTTGTCGGAGGTGGACGCGCCGGCGGAGGCCATGGCCGGGCCGGCACCCCGCGATGTGGCCCTGCTCTTGCTGTCGGGCGGAACGACCGGGGCTCCCAAGCTGATCCCGCGCACGCACGACGACTATGTCTGCAACGTCCGCCTCAGCGCCGAGGTGACAGGCCTGGATGAGAGCACCCGCTACCTGGTGAGCCTCCCCATCGCCCACAATTTTGCGCTGGGGTGTCCTGGAGCCCTGGGCACCTTGCACGCCGGCGGCACCGTCGTGTTCTGCAAGGACCCCAGCCCCGAGACCGCGTTTCGCCTGATCGAGAAGGAGAAGATCACCGTGACCGCCCTCATCCCGCCGCTCGTCGTGCTGTGGCTGGAGGCGGCGGAGTGGGTGCAGGCAGATCTGAGCAGCTTGCAGTGGCTCCAGGCAGGAGGTGCTCGCCTCAAGGCGGAGTCGGCGGCGCGCGTGCGACCCGTCCTCGGCTGCGGGTTGCAGCAGGTCTACGGCATGGCAGAAGGTCTGCTCAACTTCACGCGGCTCGACGACCCCGAATCCATCGTCATCAACACGCAAGGCCGGCCGGTCGCCGCGGACGACGAGGTGAGGATCGTCGACGCCTCGGATGTCGAGGTGGCGGACGGCGAGGTCGGTGAGCTGCAGGTCCGCGGTCCCTACACCATACGCGGGTACTATCGTGCGGAAGAGTACAATCGTCGGGCGTTCACCGCCGACGGCTTCTACCGGAGCGGAGACCTGGTGCGGCGACTGGCCAGCGGTCATCTGGTGGTGGAAGGCCGTAGCAAGGACGTGATCAACCGGGGAGGGGAGAAGGTCCCGGTCGAGGAGATCGAGAACTACCTCATGGCACACCCGGAGATCCGTGACGTCGCCATCGTCGGCGTCCCGGACTCCACCATGGGGGAGCGCACCTGTGCATGCGTCATCGCGCGTGGCAAGGCGCCCACGCTGGCCGAAGTGAACGCCTATCTCAGCCGCCTGGGCGTGGCTGCGTTCAAGCTGCCGGATCGTTTGATCGTCCTGGAGAGCTTCCCGCAGACGAGCGTGGGCAAGGTCAACAAGGGGGCCTTGGCGAAGCAGGTTTGCGTCGCTTCGCCAGCCACGACCACGGACATCTCATGAACACTTCGCCTCGAATGTTGCGCCGCATCTTGAGCGCGCCGACCCCCTCCAGCCCGCACCTGATCGTCTGCCCCTTCGGCGGTGGGAGCTACACCGCCTTCCGCAGCTGGAAGACGCTGTCTCAGCTGGACGTCTCCGCCTCCCTCGTGACCTATCCGGGGCGAGACCATCGTCTGGACGAGGCGGGCATGCGGAGCGTCCAGCACACCGCGTCCGAGCTGGCTCACGAGCTGTGCGCGGAGCCGCCCGGCGGCCAGTGGCTCCTGGTAGGCCACAGCGTCGGGGCGCAGATCGCGTTCGAGGCATGCCGCCTGCTCGAGCAGTGGGGGCGGGCGCCAGCCGGCCTCGTCCTTTCCGCGTGCCACGCGCCGCACCTGATCCCACGTCGCATGCTCAGCCCTCTCGATGATGATGGATTCATCGAGGAGCTGATCCGCCTGGGAGGGTGCCCCGCGGAGCTCCGCACCAGCGCCGAGCTCAGAGAGGTGTTCCTGCCGATGCTGCGCGGCGACTTCCTCGCCTCGGAGAGCTACCGCCTCGCGCTGGATCGCTGTACCACGCGTCTCCGGACGCCGACCCTCTTGCTCTACGGATCCTCCGACGACGAAGCCCGCCAGGACGAGGTGGAGGCGTGGAAGAGCTGGCTGGACGGCCGCGCCGAGCTGCGCGCGCTGGCCGGCGATCACTTCTACATCACGCACGACCCGCGGGCGTTTGTCTCGGAGGTGTTGCGCACCTTCCGTCTGCCTTCCAGGTCGACCGTTTCCCTGGGGCTCGTGCAGATGCCGTCGAGCTATTTCCCCTGAGGTTCGTGCTCGCGGCGGAAGCGGCCGGGCGCGCGCTCGGGTCGGAGGCTCGGGTCGGAGGCTCGGGTCGGAGGCGGGGCCATTTGACCGGGGAGGCCCGCGCGTGCGAGAACGCCCGGTCCCGAGCCGAGATGACGTTCGTCCCGCTGCAGCCGCCCGATCTGCCCCCCATCCGCGCGCGGGGGACGCCGCGCTGCCGCGGCTGCGGTCTGCCGCGATCGATGTGCCTCTGCGGCGCGCTGCCCCGGCTCGCGGTGCGCACGCGCGTCGTGCTGCTCACCCACCGGATCGAGCGCACGAGGAGCACCAACACGGGCCGGCTCGTCGCGCGGCTGCTCGAGGGCGCGGAGGTTCGCGTGCGCGGGGAGATCGAGCGGCGGGCGCGCCCGCCGCTGCCGGAGGGGCGCCGTCTCGTGCTGTATCCGTCGCCCGGGGCGCGCGCCCTCTCGCCCGACGATGCGCGCGGCGGGCCGGTGGTGCTGCTCGTGCCGGACGGCAACTGGAACCAGGCGCGCCGGGTCGTTCACCGCGACGCGGACGCGCAGGGCGCCGAGCCGGTCGCGCTGCCGCAGGGCGCGCCGAGCCGCTACGGGCTGCGGCGCGCCCCGCACGAGGGCGCCCTGTCGACGCTGGAGGCGGTCGCGCGCGCGCTCGGCCTGCTCGAGGGCGCGGAGGTCGAGCGGCGAATGATGGAGGCGTTCGACGTCTGGGTGCACCGCGCGAGGTGCGTGCGGCTCACCGGAAAGCTCACGGAGGGGGCGGTGGCCCCGGGAGCCGAGGACGGCGCCGAGGCCCTCCTCGGGCGGGATGTCGACGACGCGGAGCGCGGGTGAGCGGCCGCGCGCCGATCACCGGAAGTTCTGCACGGCCCAGACGCTGCCATCCGGGAACGTGTGGAATCCGCAAGCCACCTTGGTGTACGCGGTGTTGCTCATGTTGATGTAGTGGCCGTGTTTGTTGAAATCCTCGCCGGGCCCCTCGTCCCACATGACCTGCAAACACGGGACGATCATCGATTCGGGCGGGCCGTTCCAGCCAGGGCATTCATTTTGAGCCCGCTCGTCGCAGGCGCCGAAGGCGCCGTGCGCCTGGCCGGTGTTGCCGTCGGACTCGGACTCTTCATCGGAGCACGACTCCGCCTCGGTCCAGCGCGCGAGGGGCGGCAGGCCGAGCGTGGCGCGGTGCTGGTTGATCGTATCGACGCACAGCTGCGCCGCGCCGGTCGGGTCGCCCTTGCCGCCCGAGCCGCCGGCGCCGCTGCCGGAGCTGCCGGCGCCGCTGGTGCTTCCCGCGGGTGCGCCGCCGCTGCCGCCGGCGCCCGCGGTGGTGGAGCCGTCGCTGCCGCCGGCGCCTGCCGCGGGCGCGCCGCCGCTGCCGCCGGCGCCCGCGGTGGCGGCGCCGCTGCCGCCGGCGCCCGCGGTGGTGGAGCCGACGTTGCCGCCGGGGGGCGAGCCGCCCGTGCCGCCGCCGTCTCCGGCGCCCGCGGCGGTCGAGCCGCCGCTGCCCGCGGTCGAGCCGCCGCCCGGCGGTCCGTCGCCGTCCCCGACGCCGGCGCCGCTCGTCGGCCCGCTGTCTTCGCTCTCGGTCAGCACGCTTCCCAGCTCGCCGATGCAGCCCGACAGCGCAGAGGCCATGAGCGTCGCGGCGAGCGCGATGGCGTAGGAGTGAGTCGAAGGGTTAAGCATGTACTGAGTCTATGGTGCTTTGGACTCATGCTCAACTCCGACCGATCGTGCTGGACTTTTGCACGATGAGCGCGGTTCTGGCGCAGCTGGTGAGCGTGCGGCGCTTTTGTGCGTAGAGAAGTGCGGGTGTCGTACAGGAAGTGCGTCTGTTGGTTTGGTTTCAGTCGCGCGGGATAAGTGCATGTGTCCGGGCAGAGAAAAAACACGACGCCAAGGCGGTCAGGAGAGGAGCGAGCGAGGAAGTCTCTCTCTCTCTCTCTCTTCCGTTGAACGTCCCTGGCGTCACGGCGGCTCAGCGCCCTTCGCGCGCCCTCGTGAACGCCAACAAAACGGCCACGGGGGCAGGGAGGTCGCAGGGCCCTCGCCGTCCCTGCGCCCTCCCTGCCCCCGTGGCTCGAACCCGGTCTATCGCGCGCGCCCTCTGCGCGCGCAGGCCTCGTCAGGCCGGGTTCGCGCCGTTCGCGTGCCTCGCGTGGCTCGCCTTGTCCGCCGACGTCTTCTTGTAGCCCGCCGGCAGGAGCGCCTCGTACCCCTCGGCCAGCCGCTGCTCGAACTCCGCCTTCAGCTCCTTGCCGAGCTCCATGAGGCGCTTCTCGTCGATGGCCTCCTCGACCTTGGGGAAGAGCTCTTCCTCCTCCTCCTCGACGTGGTGCTGGATGAGCTCCTTCAGCGTCGTCACGCGCGCCTTGAACGAGATGTCCTCCGGGTCCGTCGAGAGCAGCCGCTTCAGGGCGAGCTCGGCGATCGCGTGCTCCTCGTAGCTCTCGAGGATCAGGTCCTCCTTGATCTGCCGCACGGCGGGATAGAAGCTCTCCTGCTCGATCGCCATGTGCGCGGCGAGCTCGTTGGCGAGCTCGGCGAGCAGGGGCGCCGGGTCCGACTTGCCGCTCTCGAGCTGCTTGAAGATCGACTCCACCTTGCGGTGCTGCTTCTCGAGCAATGACGTCGCTTTCATCTTCCTGCCTCCACTCCTGCGAGCCGCGCATCGGCGCGGCCAGGGTCGCTCTAGTCCGTCTTCTCCTCGATCTTGTCGCCCGCCTTCTCGGCGGCGTCGCCGGTCGACTCCGCCGCGTCCTTCGCCTCGTCCTTGACGTCGCGCGCGGCGTCGTCCACGGCCTCGCCCGCCTTCTCGGCCGGGCCCTCCGGCTGAGGCTTGCTGCCACCGCAACCCAAGACCACGCCGCTCACGAGCAGCGACAGATACAGAGTTCTCACGGTACCTTCTCCTCCGATCCCGAACGCGACCAGCGGCACCTCGCCCCGGGCGCGCTCGGCGGTTCTTCAACGACTCCCACGCTTGCTTCAGCCTCTTCCGCTCAGCAATGCCCGGGCCAGGCGGGGGCGAGCGCCCGCGCGTCCTCCCTCGCGCCGCGCGCGCCCGCCCCGGCGCGAGGTCCCTGAGACATATCGCCTCGACCGTGGCGTCCTGCGACGCGCTACGGCCGCCCGCCCGCCGGGGCGCGCTCTGGCGCGCAGGCGCCGGCGAGGCCGCGCGCATTCGCTTGGCCTCGGTGCCGATCGGCGCAAGAATCCGTCCCGGGACGCCACATGATCCACGACATCGCCCGCGCGCTCAGCGCCATCTTCACAGGCGAACGAGCCCGCCTGCTGCACGTGATCGTCC
The DNA here is from genome assembly GCF_051521425.1 of Sorangium sp. So ce834. NCBI lineage: Bacteria > Pseudomonadati > Myxococcota > Polyangiales > Polyangiaceae > Sorangium > Sorangium sp. So ce834. The sequence goes on along the minus strand of NZ_CP150351.1, from coordinate 11,394,701 downwards.
CGGCGCACGTCCACGGGCACTCGCTGGCGCTGCTGCGGGCGCTCGGCGAAGCAGGCCCGGCGCCCCGCCCCGTGTGGGTGCTGGCCGACCCGGTCTACGGACCCAGCCGTGGCTGGGCCGCCCGCGAGCGCTCGCTGACGCGCGAGCTCGGCGCCCCGGCGGCGGCCGAGCCGCCCGCCTCGACCCCGGAGCCAGGCCCCCTCCGCGAGCCGCTCGACGCCTTCGCGGGCGCGCTCGCGGCCCACCTCGCCGCCCGCGCGCCGGATCCGGCCGCCGTCGTCGTGCTCTCGCCCCAGCACATCGACGACCCGCGCGCCTACGCCCGCGACGTCCTCTGGCTCGCGCAGCGGCCCGAGCTCGAGCTCGTGCGCTGGGTCCTCGTCGATCCGGTCCACTCGAGCGTCGGCGACCTGCTCGCGCGCTTCGGCGAGGGCGCGTCCCGCGTGGTGTGGCCGGAGGCCGACAGCGCGGCCATGATGGATCTCGAGCGCCTGCTCACCGACCTCTCGGCGCGCGGGCAGCGCCTCCCCGTCGACCTCGAGGTTCGCATCGCGCCCGACTCCCCCCTTCGCGCGCCGGATCTCCTCCCCGCGCGGCGCCTCCTGCACGAGGCCGACAAGTGCTTTCACGCGGGGCGGCACGCCGAGGCTGCGCAGATCCAGCGGCAAGCCGAGGAGATGCTCGCGGGCCGCGGGCTGGGCGAGGAGGCCATCCACGTCGCCATGCAGCGCGCGCGCTCGCTGATCGCCGCGGGCGTGGTCGACGAGGGACATCGGGTGTTCGTCGCCGCGCTGAAGGAGGCAGAGCGGCGCGGGCTGTCCGCGATCGTCCCCGAGGCCTACGCCTCGCTCGGCAGCCTGCACAGCAAGCAACGCCGCTTCCTCGACGCGTCGGAGGCGTACGCCCGCGCCGGAGAGCTCGCGGACCGCCGCGGCAGCCACGAGTTCGCGGCGGACATGCACCGCTGCTCCGGGCACGCGGCGCTCAACGCCGACATGCCGGACGCCGCCGCGAAGGCGTGGCGGCGGGCGTTCGAGCTGCTCGGCTCCGTGGCGCCGACCGTGGGCGCGCTGGAGAAACCGCAGCAGATCGTGATCCTCGGCCTCGCCCTCGCCGACGTCTTCGAGACGCACGGCAACCTGCCCGCCGCGCGCGGGCTGCGGGGGCACGCCGAGGCGATCGAGACCCGCAACCCGCGGCGATCGGAGACGTGGAGCTGACGAAGGCCCGCGCCGACGGTCAGCCCGCGCCGGGGCGCTCGGCGACGAGGAGCCGCAGGTTGGCGGCGGGGTTGTCCGAGGCGAAGGGGGCGCCGAGCTGGCGCGCCCAGTCCGCCGCGCCGGTGTCGCTCGAGGCGCGAAACCCGGCCCGCTCGACCTCCGCGCGCATGACCTCGCGCCGGCGCAAGCCGACGAGCGGCTCGCTCCAGAGGCGCGTGACCAGGTTTCGCAGGAAGGCGAGGCGGCGCCGGCCGCCGGGCTCCATGTAATTCACGAGGAGGACGCTGCCCGGCGCCGACGCGTCGGCGAGCGCCCGCAGCGTCGTCCGGAGCGCCTCGTCCGACAGGTACATCACGACCCCTTCCCATACCCACGCGGTGGGCTCGTCCGGGCGATGGCCGGACGAGCGGAGGCGCGTGGAGAGCGCGTCGCGCTCGAAGTCGACCGCGACGTACGTCAGCTGCTCCACGACCGGCGACAGCTCCGCCGCCTTGCGCCGCTTGAACGTTTGCGTCGCCGGGTGATCGATCTCGAAGAAATGAGTCGCCGAGAGCGCCTTCATCCGGAATGCGCGCGTGTCGAGGCCCGCCCCCAGGCTCGCGACCTGACGACACCCGCGCTCCACGGCGCGCTCGAGCTCGACGTCGATGGCCCTCACGCGCAGCGGGACCGCGGAGAGCCCGGCCACGACGCGCGCGCGCGCCGCGGCGTCCATGCGCCGGATCCGCCGCGCGAGCAGAGAAAGCGCGGCGCTCCACCCGGGCGACAGGAGCCGGTGCACGACCGGGTCCTCGAAGCCCGGCACGTCGGTCAGGCCCTGATCCGCGAGCGCCCGGATGAGCGCGACCATGGAGGCGGTCTGGCTGGGACGACGCTCACGCATGACAGCTGCATAGCGTCAGCCGCCGACGTTTCAAAGCGCGAGCGACGCCGGACCCCCACCGCGGGAGCGCCCCGCCGGGGGCGCGCGGTGAGCTGGTCCGTCCGTGGTGCAGGCTCCTGGGAGTCCCGCTAGGCTGCGCCGCCCCATGACCTCGGAGGCCATTGTCGCTCTCGCCATCCTCGGGCTCTCGATCGTCCTGTTCGTGAGCGATCGCATGCGGCTCGACGTGGTGGCGATGACGTCCTTGCTCGCCCTCACGATCTCCGGCGTCGCCACCGTCCCGGAGGCGCTCGCCGGGTTCTCGAACCCGGCCGTGCTCATGATCGCCGGCCTCTTCATCGTCGGGGCCGCGCTCACCGACACGGGGGTCGCCGACTGGCTGGGCCAGCGCCTCGAGCGCTTCGCCGGCGGCGGGGAGGCCCAGGTGACCGTCGTGGTGATGGGCGCGACGGCGCTCGTGTCCGCCTTCATGAGCTCCACGGGCACCGTGGCGATCCTCCTGCCGGTCGTCGGGACGCTCGCGCTCCGCCGCGGGATCGCGCCGGCGCGGCTCTTCATGCCGGTCGCGTTCGCGGCGCACCTCGGGAGCAACCTCACGCTCATCAGCACCCCGCCGAACCTGCTCGTGAGCGAGGCGCTCCGCGAGGCGGGGCGAGCGCCGTTCCGCTTCTTCAGCTTCACCGCCCCCGGCCTCGTCGTGCTCGCGGTCGGCGTGGCGTACATGGTCGCGATCGGCCGCCGCGCGCTGCCCAGCAAGGAAGACAGGGCCGAGGCGGGCGCGCCGCGGTCGCTCTCGCTCGACGATCTCTCGATGGAGTACGGCCTCGGCAGCGCCCTGCGCGCCGCGCGCGTCGCGCCCGGATCGCGCCTCGCCGGCCTCACGCTCGGGAAGGCGAACCTGCGGGCGGACTTCGGCGTGACCGTGGTCGGCATCGCGCGCCCCGGGCCCCACGGCCTCGAGGCGCAGCGCGTGGTGCCGCAGACGGTGTTCGCCGCCGGGGACGAGCTGCGCGTGCTCGGCGGCGACGCGGCGATCGCGGCGCTCGCCGACCGCTTCGGGCTCGAGGCGCTCTCGGCGCGCCCGGTGTTCTCGCTGCCGCCCGAGGAGTCCCTCGCCGAGGTGGTGCTGCCGCGGCGCTCCGGCCTGACGGGGAAGACCCTGAGGGAGGCCAGGTTCCGCGACCGCTACCGCGCGAGCGTGCTGTCGATCCGGCGGGGGGACGGCTGGCTCCCGGTGTTCCACGCCACGCCCGAGCTCAGGGATCTCAAGCTCCGCGCCGGCGACACGCTGCTCGTGAAGGGGCGGCTCAAGCACCTGAAGAACCTGCGCGACGAGCGGCGCGATCTCGTGCTCGTCGCCGAGCCCGACGCGCGCGGCGACGTCCTCGTCGATCGCGCGCGCGCCGCCATCGCCCTGTGCATCACCCTGGGCATGCTCGTCTGCATGGCGTTCGGGTGGCTGCCCAACGTGATCGCCGTGCTGCTCGCCGCGCTGCTCCTCGCGCTCGCGCAGTGCGTGCGCCCGGTGGACGCCTACCGCGCCGTGAACTGGGAGAGCGTCGTGCTCATCGCAGGCATGGTCCCCCTCGCCGCCGCGCTCGAGCGCACCGGCGCGATGGGGGCCGTCGTCTCCGCCGCCGAGGGGCTCCTCGCGGGGGCGCGCCCCACCGTGGTCCTCGGCGCGCTCGTGCTCTTCACCTCGACCATCGGGATGGTGCTCTCGAACACCGCGACCGCCGTGCTCATGGCCCCCCTCGCGGTCCGGCTGGCCGGGGCGCTGGGCCTCGCGCCGGAGCCGCTGCTCATCGGGGTAGCGTTCGCGTCCTCGGCCGCGTTCGCGACGCCGATCGCCTCCCCGGTGAACATCCTCGTCATGGGGCCGGGCGGCTATCAGTTCAAAGACTTCACCCGCGTCGGCCTGCCGCTGCAGCTCCTCGTGCTGGCCACCACCTTGATCGTCGTCCCGCTCGTCTGGCCCTTTTGAGCGCCGGTCAACGCTCCTCCGCCGCCCGCCGGCGACTGCCGCTCGCGAAGGACGCGAGAGCGCCGCGGACGTCGGATCATGACATCTCGGAGAGTTCCCCGCGCCCGGCCACTGGCACGCTCGCGCCTCGTCTGCACGCGGCTGCGCGCAGCCGGAGCGCGCGGCGACGGCTCTCCAATCTTGCGAATTCCGGGGCGATCATGTAGCGCAGGATCCACGGTGATCGCTCGCAGAGAACTCACGCACATCGCGGCGTATCCGCCGCGTTGGCCGATGGCCGTCGCCCTCGTGCCGCCGCCGCGGGGTGATGCATGAGGGAGCGGCTCGAGAGCCTGCTCCTCGTCCTGGCCGTCGGCTCCGTCGTCGCCATCGGCGCCAAGCGCGTCGGGGTCCCTTACAACGTCGCGCTCGTCTTGATCGGGCTCCTCCTCGTCGTCCTCGACGTGCTGCCGAACACGCCGATGGACCCGGAGGTCATCCTCATCGCCTTCCTCCCGGTGCTCGTCTTCGAGGGCGCCCTGGCCGCCGACGCGGACATCCTGCGCGCCGCGAGCCGGCCCATCCTCGCGCTCGCCGTGCCGGGGGTGCTCATCTCGCTGCTCGGCACCGCCGCGGTGGCGACGCTGGTGCTCGACCTCCCGTTCGCGGCGGCGCTCCTCCTCGGCGCGCTGCTCGCCATCACCGACACCGTGAGCGTGCTGCTCGCCTTCCGGAGCGTCCGCGTCCCGCACCGGCTGGCCGCGATCATGGAGGGAGAGAGCCTCTTCAACGACGGCACGGCGCTCGTGCTCGTGCTGCTCGCCTCGCGCGTCCTCGCGAGCGGCACGTTCGACGTGGTCGAGACCTTCCGCGCGCTCTCGATGGCGATGCTCGGCGGCGCCGTCCTCGGCGGCGCGTTCGGCGCCCTCGGCGCGGTCCTGCTCCGCCGCACGCCGGACCACCTGACCGCGATCCTCGCCTCGCTCGTGCTCGTGTTCGCCACGGCCCTGCTCACCGAGCGGCTCCACGCCTCGCCGGTCATCGCCGTCGTGGTCGCCGGCGTGGTCGTCGGCAAGGCCGCGCGCCGCCACCTCGAGCCCTCGCGCGTGCTCGCGCTGGAGGGGTTCTGGGAGACGACCGGCTTCTTCCTCAACGTGCTGCTCTTCCTGCTCGTCGGCATGCAGATCCAGGCGGAGATGCTCGTGCGCGAGGCGGCCTCCATCGGCCTCGCGCTCATCGCCCTGCACGCGGGTCGGGCGGTGGCCGTCTACGGCTGCTTCGGCGCGCTCCGGGCCATGACGCGGGAGGTCGTGCCGCTGCGCTGGCAGCACGTGATGCTGATCGGCAACATCAAGGGCGCGCTCTCGATGGCGGCCGTCCTCAGCCTCCCGAAGGACATGCCGTTCCGCGAGCGGCTGATCACGATCGTCTTCGGCGTGACCTTCGTGACCCTGGTCGTGCAGGCGCTGCCGTTCGCGCGGCTGCTCAAGCTCCTGCGGGTCGCGGCCCCGAGCGCCGACGCCGCGCTCGACGGCGCGAAGGCGACGCTCATCGCCGCGCGGCGCGGCCAGGCGGAGCTCGACGACCTGCTCGCCGCGGGCCTCCTCTCCCGCAAGGAGCACGCGGAGCGCCGGGCCGCGTTCCAGCGCCGGGTGATCGCGGCCGAGGTGGCGCTCCAGTCGCCCCAGGGCGAGGCGGAGCGCGACCACCTCACGGACATCGCGCTGCTCACGGCGGAGAAGGCGGCGCTGCTCGACGCGGCGAGGCGCGGGCTCATCGCCGACGAGACGGCGAACGCCCAGGTGAGCGAGATCGATCGCGAGATGATGAAGCTGCACGAGCACGAAGGAGGCCACTGAGATGCGCGTTCTCATCGCGGGCGCCGGGCGCGCGGGCCTGAGCGTCGCGGTCCACCTCGCGACGATGGGCCACGAGGTGACCATCGTCGATCGCGACGAGTCGATCGCCAACAGCGCCTTCGAGCGCCACGGCCTCGTCTCGCTCGTCGGCGACGCGACCGACGCGGGGCTCCTCAAGGAGGCCGAGGTGGGGCGCGCCGACGTGGTCGTGGCCATGCTCCGCCGCGACGCCGACAACCTCGCCGTCGCGCTCCTCGCCCAGGCGGCGGGCGCCAGGCGCGTGATGGTGCGCATGCGCGACCCCGACTACCGGAGCGTCTACGTCCGCGCGGGCGTCCAGCGGATCCTCTCCGAGATCGACGTCTTCATCGGCGCGATGGCCACCGCCATCGAGCACCCCGGCGTCCGCCACGCGATGGTGCTCGGCGCCGGCGAGTCGGTGGCGTTCGAGCTCGACATCCCGGCCGACGCGGCGGTCGCGGGCCGCTCGGTGAGCGTCATCGCGGGCAGCCCCGGCTTCCCCGCGTCGTGCGTCTTCGCCGGCGTCTACCGCCCCGACGGCCGCGTCGAGGCGCCGCGCGGCTCCTCCATCGTCGCGGGGGGCGCCACCGTGCTCCTCGTGGCCGCGCGCGACGAGCTCGCCGACGTCATCGCGTTCTTCCTCCGGCGCGAGCTGGGGAACGGCGGCATCCACGAGCGTCGGTGACGCGAGGCAGGTGTTTTCATGGTGAGGTGCGCGGGCTACACGGGTTTAACGGCATCGCTGGGCGCGGCGCTGGCCGCCGTCATCGCCGGGTGCGGCGGCGACGACGGGGCCGGGGCGGCGGCGGGCGGCGGCGTCGCGGCGGCGGTCTCGTACTACCGCGACGTCAAGCCCATCTTCGACGCGCGCTGCGTGGGGTGCCACAGCGCCGGCGGCGTCGCGCCGTTCTCGCTCGAGGGGCCCGACGCGGCGGTGCCCTGGGCCCCGCTCATCAAGCGGGCCGTCGTCGAGCGCACCATGCCCCCCTGGCCGGCCGACAGCGCCTGCGCCGACTACGTGGGCGATCGGTCCCTGTCCGAGCAGCAGATCCAGACCATCGCCGCGTGGGTCGACGGCGGCGCGGCCCCGGGCGATCCCGCGGAGGAGGGCCCGCCGCTCGATCGGGCGTCGAGCCCCGAGCTCGAGCGGGTGGACCGGACGCTCGAGATGCCGGTCGAGTACACCCCGCAGGCGGGGCCCGACGACTACCGCTGCTTCGTGATCGACTGGCCGGAGGAGAGCGCGCGTTACGTCACCGGGTTCGGCGTCAGGCCCGGCGAGGAGCGCATCGTCCACCACGTGATCGCCTTCATCGCCGCGCCGGAGATGGTCGCCGACGTCGAGGCCCTCGACGCGGCCGACCCGGGCCCGGGCTACCCCTGCTTCGGGGGGCCGGGGATCAGGCCGCGCTGGCTCGGCGGCTGGGTGCCCGGCGGCGGGAGCCTCACCTTCCCGGCGGGGACGGGCACCCGGATCGAGCCGGGCTCCAAGCTGGTCGTGCAGGTCCACTACAACACGCTGACCGCGGGGAAGCTGCCGGATCGCTCCGCGATCGACGTGATGCTGGAGAGCTCGGTCGAGCGGGAGGGCTCCACGCAGCCGTGGACGAACCCGGCCTGGCTCACCGGCGACGCCATGACCATCCCCGCCTTCGAGGCCGACGTCGTCCACCGCTGGGGGGCGCAGCCCACCCGGGCGCTCGCGGGAGGCGCGCCGATCGAGCTGCACATCGCGGGGCTCCACATGCATACGCTCGGCAAGCGCGCGCGCCTCGAGATCGAGCGAGCGGACGGCAGCTCGGAGTGCGTGCTCGACATCCCGCGCTGGGATTTCCACTGGCAAGGGAGCTACACGCTCGTCCAGCCCAAGGTGCTCCACCCGGGCGACACGCTGTCGCTCGAGTGTCACTGGGACAACACGCCCGAGAACCAGCCGATCATCGACGGCAAGCCGCGGGTCCCCGGCGATGTCGTGTGGGGTGAGGGCACGAACGATGAGATGTGTCTCGGCACGTTCTACATGACCGAGCTCTGATCTCCGCCGCGGAGCGTCGAGCCATCGAGTCGGATCACGCGCTGCGGCGACCGCGCGTCACACCCCGAACGCCGGATGTGGCGCCCTGCGCCGTCGCTTCGGACGTCCCTGGCGGCGTCAACGCGGGGTCCCTCCCGCCGCAACGGGTATATTCGTCAGGCCACCGCTGAGCCAGGCGCGCCCTCGTGAAAGAGAAAACCGCTTCGACCCTCTCGCAGGCCGTCCTGCGCCCCGGCGGGGCGGAGACGCTGCCGCGGGCGGCCGACGCGCCGCCGTCGAGCTTGGCGCCGTCGAGCTTGGCGCCGTCGAGCTTGGCGCCGTCGAGCTTGGCGCCGTCGAGCTTGGCGCCGTCGAGCTTCAGCCCGCCGAGCTTGGCGCCGTCGAGCTTCAGCCCGCCGAGCCGCTTCGAGGAGTACCGGCTCGTCCAGAAGCTCGGCAGCGGCGGCATGGGCGACGTCTACCTCGCGCACGACACGCTGCTCGACCGCATGGTGGCGGTGAAGCTCATCCGCGCGGAGACGGCGGACGCCGAGGTGCGCGCGCGGCTGCTCGCCGAGGCGCGCGCCGCCGCGCGCATCCAGCACCCGAACGTGGTCGCCATCTACCGCGTGGGCGAGCTCCGGGGACAGCTGTACATCGTGTCGGAGTTCGTCCGCGGCCAGAGCCTCGACCGCGTGACCGTGCCGATGCCCTGGCAGCGCGTGCTCGAGCTCGGGGCCGGGCTCGCGCGGGGCCTCGCGGCCGCCCACCGCCGGGGGGTGCTGCACCTCGACATCAAGCCGGCCAACGCGGTGCTCACCTTCGACGGCGAGGCGAAGCTCCTCGACTTCGGCCTCGCCAAGCTGCTCGACCCGGCGGCGGTGCAGGCGCCCGCGATCCGCGGCGTCGCGGCGCCCCCCGGGGCGCACGGCGACGACGCGGCGCTCGCGCACGGCGACGAGCCGCTCGACGGCGGGATCCGCGAGGCGGCCGAGATGGCGGCGCTGCTGCTCGACGCGACGAAGGGCGTCGACGGCGGCACGCCCCACTACCTGCCGCCCGAGCTGTGGCGCGGCGAGCTGGCGACGCGCCGCTCCGACGTGTACTCGCTCGGCGCGCTGCTCTTCGAGCTCTGCGCCGGCGTCCCGCCGCACGACGACGTGCCGATGCTCGATCTCCCGCGCGTCGTCCAGTGCGAGCGGCCCCGGCCCCTCGCCGCGCTCGCGCCGGGCGTCGACGCGCGGCTCGCGGCGGTCATCGAGCGGTGCCTCGAGATCGACCCCGCCGCCCGCTTCGCCTCGGGCGACGAGCTGCGCGACGCGCTCGAGCAGCTGCTCGCGCGGAGCCGGCACGCCTCGATCGCGCCGGAGGGCAACCCGTACCGCGGGCTGCTCGTCTTCGACGTCGAGCACCGCGCGGTGTTTTACGGGCGCAGCTCCGAGACGGGGACGATCCTCGACCGGCTGCGCTCCGAGCCCATGCTCGTCGTGGCCGGCGACTCGGGCTCGGGCAAGTCCTCGCTGTGCCGGGCCGGCGTGCTCTCGCTCGTGCTCGAGGGCGCCCTCGGCGGCGGGCGCGCCTTCCAGGCGGCGATGATGGTGCCCGGCCGACGCCCGCTCGCCGCGCTGGCCGCCGCGCTCGAGCCGGTCCTCGGCGCGCCCGCCGAGCGCATCGCCGAGGCCGTGCGCGCGGCGCCTGGCTCGCTCGTCCGCGACCTCCGCGCGCGCCTCGGCGAGCGCGGCGGGCTCGTGCTGTTCATCGACCAGCTGGAGGAGCTCGCGACCCTCAGCAGCCCCGCCGAGGCGGCGCTCGTCGGCGACGTCCTCAGCGCCTTCGCGGCGCGCTCGCCGTCGCTGCGCCTGCTGGCCACGGTGCGCGGCGACTTCCTCGCGCGCGTCGCCGGCATCTCTGGCCTGGGCGACGAGATCGAGCGCGCGCTCTACCTGCTCCGCCCGATGTCGGCGGACAAGCTCCGGGAAGCGATCACCGGGCCGGCGCGGGCCAAGGGGGTCGCGTTCGAGTCGGACGCGGTCGTCGACGCGCTCGTCGAGTCCACGGCGCGCGCCGAGGGCGGGCTGCCGCTCCTCCAGTTCGCGCTCGCCGAGCTCTGGGACGCCCGCGCCGCGCCCGACGCGCCCCTCAGCAGCGCGGATCTCGCGCAGATCGGCGGGGTCGAGGGCGCGCTCGCCCGCCACGCCGATCGCGTGCTCGGCCGCATGCCGCCCGCGGTCCACGCGGCGGCGCGGCGGCTGCTCGGCGAGCTCATCACGCCGCAGGGCACGCGGGCGCGGCGCGCGGAGGTCGAGCTCGCGGGGCCGGGCGGCGACGAGCCGGCGCGCGCGGCGCTCGAGGCGCTCGTGCAGGGCCGCCTCCTGTTCGCCCGCGAGGGCGAGCAGGGGACGGTCTACGAGATCGCCCACGAGGCGTTGATCCACGGGTGGGGGACGCTGCGCCACTGGCTCGAGGAGCAGCGCGAGCAGCGGGCCATGCGCCAGCGCCTCGACGCGTCCGCCGCCGAGTGGGAGCGGCTCGGCCGGCGCCGCGACGCGCTCTTCAGCGCGCGCCAGCTGAAGGAGGCGAAGGGGCTCGATCCGGGCGATCTGCCGCCGCGCGAGGCGGCGTTCCTCCGGGCGTCGCGGCGCGCCGTCCTGACGCAGCGCGTGGCCCGGTGGGCGCTCGCCGTGGGGGTCCCGCTCGTCGCGGCGCTGCTCTACGGCGCGCTCGAGCTCAGGGCGGCGCGCCAGCTCGCCGTCCGGGCGAACAGGAAGATCCAGGAGGCCGCGGACATCTCGGCCGCCGCGGCGCGCGAGGGCGCCGCGGCCGAGGCGCTCCGCGCCGACGCGCTCGCGGCGTTCGACGGCCGGCGCCGCGACGAGGGGGAGGCGCTCTGGGACCGCGCGCGCAGGCGCGCCGCCGAGGCCGAGCGGCTCCACCTGCAGGCGAGCCAGAAGCTGGAGGCGGTGCTCACGCTCGACGGCACCCGCCGCGACGCGCGCGATCTGCTCGGCGACGTGCTCTACGAGCGCGCGCTCGCCGCGGACGGCCGGGGCCACCCCTCGCTGCGCGACGAGCTGCTCCAGCGCATGACCACGTACGACCCCGACGGCGTGCGCCGGCAGCGGTGGAGCGCGCCCGTCGAGGTGGCCATCGAGACCGACCCCCCCGGCGCCGACATCACGCTGGAGCGGTACGAGACCGACGCGGAGGGGCGCCGGCAGCTTGTCGACCTGCGGCTCCTCGGGTCGACGCCGGTCTCGGGCATCGCGCTCGCGCAGGGCTCATACCTGCTCACGTGCGAGGCGCGGAACCGCACCATCGTGCGTTATCCGTTCCTGGTCCGCCGCGGAGAGCCGCGGCGCCTCTCCATCCCGCTGCCGCACGCGGGAGACGTCCCGCCCGGGTTCATCTACATCCCGCCCGGACGATTCCTCTTCGGTGCCGCCCTGGACGACATGTACCGGTGGGCGTTCCTCTCGACCGTTCCCCTTCACGAGATCAGCACGGGCGCCTACCTCATCGCGCGGCACGAGACGACGTTTCAGGAGTGGCTCGACTACGTCCAGACGCTCCCGAGAGAGTCCCGCGAGCCGTCATCCATCATCCAGGCGGGCAACGGCGCCATGACGGGCGCCCTCGGGCTGCGCCGTCTGCCCAGCGGCGTATGGCAGCTAACGATCCAGCCCACGGTGCAGGCCTACACGGCGCGCGCCGGCGAGCCGCTCGTCTACCCCACGCGGGGGGTCCGGGCGCAGCAGGACTGGCTTCGTTTCCCGGTCACGGGCATCTCGTTCGCGCAGGCGACCGAGTATGCCGCGTGGCTCCACAGGACGGGTCGTGTCCGCGGGGCCCGGCTGTGCACCGATCACGAGTGGGAGCGCGCGGCGAGGGGCGCCGACAGCCGGATCTTCCCGCACGGCGACACGCTCTCTCCCGGCGACGCCAACTTCGATGAGACCTATGGCAAGGAGAGCTCCACGATGGGTCCAGATGAGGTGGGCTCGCACCCTGCCTCACGTAGTCCCTTCGGGGTCGACGACATGGCGGGGAACGTCCTGGAGTGGGCCATTTCGTCGATAGAGGCCGACAAAGTACTTTTGCGCGGCGGGGCTTACCTCTACGATCAAACATCGGTCCGAAGTGACAACCGGACCGTCGTTGACGGCACCTTCCTCGATCCGGTGATTGGGCTCCGCATCTGCGCTTCCTTTCCTCCACCTCCGTGAAGGGTGACGAGGATCCGCGGCGCCCGGGCAGCGCCGAACGATGCCGCGCCCCTCGCGGGAGCGGAGCGCGACAGCCGGGAGGAAGATCGTCGGCGCGCAGGGCGTCATGGCTTCAGCGTCAGCGTTCGGAGGCGATCATGTTTCAGCGAGGGTTCCTGGCAGGGGCGATGGTCGGGCTCATCTCCGTGGGTGTCGGTTGCGTCGCGGAGGTCGAGGGCGGCGAGGGCGACGAGGAGCCGGCGGAGAGCGCGCTCGCGCTGCAGGCGTCCAACGATCTCACCTTCAACGGCACGTACCTGAACGGCACCCAGCTCAACGGGGTGCGCTTCAACGGGGTGCGCTTCAACGGGGTGCGCTTCAACGGGGTCTCGCTGGACGGGGCGACGCTGATCGGGACGCGCGAGAGCGACGGCAAGCCCGTCCGCGGGGTCGACTTCATCGGCGCGGAGATCGACGCGATCCTGGACGATCGATCGACCGTGGTCGTCCGCATCACGAACGTCGTCGAGCGCGACGGGATCACGTATTACACGGTGAAGTACCACGCCGGCGGCCCGGTCTGGGCGAACGTCTGCGGCGAGGGCCTCGACGCGATCGCGGTGAAGGGGATCTGGGACCCGGTGACCGGCGCCTTCTCGAACGACGGGAGCCAGTTCACGTTCGCCTGCCAGGGCGCGGCGATCGCGAAGTGCGCCGAGTGGGGCTACAAAGACTGGCAGGCCAAGGCGGAGTGCGACGGGAAGCGCTGCGAGAGCCGGGATCTCTCGTACTTCCACAAGGCGTGCGTCCGCATGGTGCGCGCGGACTACTGCGGCGACGGCGCGCCGCACACGCGGGTCGGGACGGCGATCGACGTCTGGGATGCGCTCGGCATCCAGCGCGAGACGGAGGGCTCTGGCATGAGCCTCGAAGCCGAGTGGACCGTGGACGGCGCCGCTTGCATCCGGCACACGCGGTGGCGAGGCGTCGTCGGCAACCCGGACCGCGACTACGTCATGGTGCATTGCCCGGAGCGGTGGGCCGGGGCCGATCCGAGCTGCGGCGGGCCCGGCTCGACGTTCCACAAGGAGAGCGGCTTCGCGACGCCGCTCGCCGAGCGGCGCGTCCTGCGGAACGCGTCGTTCACGACGAACGTGAGCCCGCTGTAGCGCGGCGCCGCGGCGCTCAGCTCTTCGCTGCGGCGAGGATCGCCGCGGCGTGCTCCTTGGGATCCACATCGAGCCAGACCTGCTTGATCTTGCCGTCCTTGCCGATGAGGAAGGACTGGCGAGCGGCGAGCTCGTTGCGCAGCGGCACGCGGAACGCGCTGGAGACCGCGCCGCCCTCGTCGACGACGAGCGGGAACGGGAGCTCGTATTTCTCGACGAAGGCCTGGTGGCTCTGCGCGTCCTGGGTCGAGACGCCGTAGACCTCCAGCCCGGCGGCCTGGAGATCGGCCCAGCCGTCGCGCAGGCCCTTGGCCTGGATGGTGCAGCCCGGCGTGTCGTCCTTGGGATAGAAGTAGACGAGCACCTGCTTGCCTTGCAGGCTCGAGAGCTTCACCTCCCTGCCGTCGTGCAGCTTGAAGGTCACGTCGGGCGCGGCGTCGCCGGGCTTGAGCGCGGCGGGCTGGGCGGAGGCGCCCGCCTGGGCGGGCTTGTCGGCGGCCCCGCCGGGCGCGCCGGAGGGCTCGTTGCAGCCGGCGGCGAGGGCCAGCGCCGCGAGCGCGATGCCGAGGGGGGAGGCGAGGGGCGTTGTGCGCGTCATGATGGCGCGCATGGTCCCACCGGCCCCCGCGGACGGCAAGCGAGCGCCGGCGGCGGCGCGCGCCGCGGCTCCGGGCGGAGAGCGCGCTGCCGACGTTCGTGGGCGGCGCGGGTCGCTGGAGAGGACGCTCGAGGAGACTCGCTCTCAGGGTGCCAGAAGGCACCGAGGCCCAATCCTCGTTTGGGGCGTCTGGCGGCTCGATTCGAGCACCGGTCCAGGTCGGTAATCCGACGGCTCCGACGAAGTGAGCAATGCAAAACGTCCTGACGAAAAGCTAAGGTGGCGCCCGAGGCGCGCTCCACGCTATATCTGCGTTCGCCATGCGCTGGACACCTGGGAAACGCAGTGCGAACCTCCGAGATCTCCGCGGCGTCTCCGGCGGAGCGAAGCTCGGCGTCGGCGGGACGGTGATCCTGCTCGTGCTCTCCCTCGTCTTCGGGAAAGATCTCCTCTCCTCGGGGCTCGGCCAGGGCGTCTCGCTCCCCGGCGCGCAGAGCGAGCGCGCGAGCTCGCCCGAGGAGGAGCGGCTCGTCGACTTCGTCTCCTTCGTCCTCGATGACACCGAGGCCGTGTGGAAGCAGGTGTTCAGCCGGATGGGGCAGACCTATCCGGCGCCGCAGCTGACGTTGTTCACCGACTCCGTGAGGTCGGGCTGCGGCGTCGGCGAGTCGGCCATGGGGCCGTTCTACTGCCCGGCCGATCGGACCGCGTACATCGACCTCGGCTTCTACCGCGAGCTCAAGGCGCGGTTCGGCGCGCCGGGCGACTTCGCCCAGGCCTACGTGCTCGCCCACGAGATCGGCCACCACGTGCAGAACGTGCTCGGCACCGAGCGCCGCGTGCGCCAGCTGCAAGCCTCGCGTCCAGGCGACCGGAACGCCCTCTCCGTGCGCATGGAGCTCCAGGCGGACTGCTTCGCCGGCGTGTGGGCCCACTCCACCGCGAAGCGCGATCTGCTCGAGGAGGGCGACGCCGAGGAGGCGCTCCAGGCCGCGTCCGCGATCGGCGACGACCGGCTGCAGAAGAGCGCGACCGGCAGGGTCAACCCGGAGACGTGGACGCACGGCTCGTCCGCGCAGCGGGTCGCCTGGTTCAAGCGCGGCATGCGGGGCGGCCGCGTCGAGGACTGCGATACGTTCGCGGAGGCCGCGCCCTGAAGGCGCGGCGCGCGTCCGAGGCGGTCCGGAGCGTCCAGGCCGGCAGGGCCAAGGCCGTGTGAAGAGCGGCTCGCGACAGCTCCGCGCCACGGTGTACCCTGCTCGCCCGCCGATGGTCTCGCCGTACGGTGCTCCTCGCTTCCGGCCGCAAGGCCGCTCCCCGCGCGCTCGATCCGGCCGGGGGGCGCCGTGAGCCTGCGCGAGGCGACCGACCCCTGGACCGCGGCGCCGCGATCGATCGCGGAGGTCGTCGAGGACAGCCTCCCCCAGATCGAGGTGCGCTGCCGCCCGCGGGCCATCGCCACGGTCGTCGCCCGCGTCACGGCCGACCTGGGCGACGAGGAGCCCCCGCGGCCCGCGCTGCTCGCCGCGCTCGCCCGGTGCGCCGACGGCGCGGCCGCCGAGGTCGACCGGCTGCGCAGCGCCGAGTCCGCGCTCGTGGTCGCCTACCAGTCGGCCGCCACCCCGGCCGAGCGGCGCGAGCTCCTCGCGCGGCAGCTCCGCGTCTGGGCGCGCGAGCGCAAGAAGAGCGGCGCCGCCTCCCCGCTCGGCTGGGCCGCCGCGCGCGTCGAGCAGGCCGGCGACCTCTCGGCGCTCGCCCGCAACCTCGACCTCGAGGCGGCCCAGGAGCGCTTCGCCACGGCCGTCGCCGACCGCCTCGACGAGATCGAGGTCGCCTACCACGCGCTCACCCACCTCGCGCAGCACCTCGACCCGCCCGACGCGCTGCACGTCGTCCGCGACGGCGGCGTCCTCCGGCTCGCCATCGCGCACGCCGAGCCGAGCCGCCCCGCGCCCGTCCGCCGGGCCGCCATGCTCGCGGCCGTCGCCCTCCTGCACCGCATCCCGGCGCGCGAGCGGCTCGGCCACCTCGGGCTCGACGCGGCCCGCTCGGTGCTGGCGTGGTCGCGCGGCGTGGGCGCGTCCCGCTGGGTGCAGATCGCCGCCCTCGAGATCGGCGTCCTCCTCTTCCCCGACGAGGCGTTCTCGCTGCTCGCCGAGCGCATCCGCGCGCGCGACCCGGCGGACAAGGACGGCCCCATCCTCCGCCGCAACGCCCTGCGCCTCCTCGGCGCGGCCGCGCGCCCGTCCGCCCCGGTGATCCCGCTCGGCGACGCGCGCGCGGCGAGCGCGGCGCGGCCCGCCGCAGCCCAGGACCCGCGCCGCTGGAACGGCGCGCAGGCCGGCCGCGGGAGCAGGCCGAGCGCCGCGCCGGAGGCAGCCTCATCGGGGGGCGCCCTCGAGGGCCCGGGCGGCGCCGAGCTGCCCGACGCGCCCGCGCCCGACTCGGCGCCCCGGCTCAGCGCGGAGCCCGCCGTGAGCGCGCCGCCCGCGCGCGCGGCCTCCGCGAGCGCGGACCCGCTCGCCATCGCGCTCCTCGCCCGCGACGACCCGAGCGAGCACGTCCGCCAGGAGCTCGTGCGCCAGCTCCTCGCGCTCGGCAGCCCCGAGGCCCTCACGGCGCTCGCCGAGATCGCGGAGGCCGACGGGTCGCCGCGCGTCCGCGGCTACGCCATGCGGGAGCTCTCGCGCTTCGCGACCGACCACGCGGACGCCGTCCCGCACGCCGAGCGCGCCGTGCGCTTCGCCCTCACCAAGCCCGGCCCGCCGCTCGCGTCCCGCGCGGCCCTCGAGGCGGTGCGCACGCTCTGCGCCGGGCCCTACGCCCCGCTGCCGCCGGCGACGTTCGTCGACCTGCTCGCCGAGTTCGCGAGCCGCCCGGCGCTCTCGCCGGATCTGTCCGACGAGGCGGCCGCGGCGCTGCGGCTGCTCGAGGTCGAGAGCCGCCCGGTCGCCGAGCACATCCGGCAGGCGCTCGTGGCCGCGGCCTCGGAGCTTCTCGAGGGCGAGAGCGCGCCGGTTGAGATCCCGGCCGACGCCGAGCCCCGGGACGTCGAGCGCGCGCTCCTGGTCGCCTCGCGCGGCGACATGACCTACACGCTCCGGCGCCGCGGCCGGGGCCGGTACGTGCTCACGCGCGGCGAGCCGCGCGGCTTCCGGCTCTGGCGGCTCATCCACGAGATGCGCACCCCGATGCCGGACAAGCGCAAGGGGTGGATCCACACGAGCGGCCGCCTGTTCGCGGGCGAGCTCGTCGCGCCGCCGGTCGGCATGGCGGAGGTCACGCCCACGCGCGTGCCGGGCGAGCGCCACGTCTACCCGCCCGTCGGCGGCTGGGGGCCGTTCGTCCCCCGCATCGACGATCTGCTCGCCGCGGCCAGCCTGACCGAGCGCGAGATCCGCCTCATCACGGCGCGCGGGACGGTCACGGTGCGCGCGCCGGCCAAGCTCGCGCACCGGCTGCGCGCCCGCGCCCTGCTGACGTGGCGTTACGACCGCTACGCGCAGGCCCGCATGCGCGCGCTCGTGGCGCAGGAGCCGGCCGAGCAGAAGAAGTTCACGCTGATGACCGGCGAGCTCGGCTTCACGGTCGCGCTCGGCGACACCGGGGGCGAGGTCGACGGCCGCCCGTACGCGATCGAGCCGCACCTGCCGAGCAAGTACCTCGCCGTCGCGCTGCCGTCGGCGCTCCAGCTCGGCCGCGACTGGCTCGTCGGCCCGTCGGTGCCCGTCTGGATCGACAGCTTCCTCTCGTACCTCGTCTCGCCCGCGGGCAACGTCCCCACGCAGCTCGCGTGGATCGTGTTCCTCGTCCTCGCGTACATGGTGCTGCGCGCCGCGTGGATCATGACGCAGATCGAGCGCGCGCGCCGGGGCATCCCGCTCACCATCGGCGGCTGGGGCACGCGCGGCAAGAGCGGCTCGGAGCGGCTCAAGGCCGCGCTGTTCCACGCGCTCCGGTACGACGTCGTCGTGAAGACGACCGGCTGCGAGGCGATGTTCATCCACGCGATGCGCGACCTGCCGGCGCAGGAGATCTTCATCTACCGCCCCTACGACAAGGCGACCATCTGGGAGCAGCGGAACATCCTCGCGGCCGGGAGGAACCTCCGCGCGCAGGTGTTCCTGTGGGAGTGCATGGCGCTCCAGCCGCTCTTCGTGGACACGCTCTGCTCGGAGTGGATGCGCGACGAGATCACGACGCTGACGAACGCGTACCCGGATCACGAGGACATCCAGGGCCCGGGGGGCGAGGACGTCGCGCGGGTGATCGCGCGCTTCATGCCCACGGACGGGCTGTCGTTCACGACCGAGGAGCAGATGCTCCCGCTGATCAAGGACCAGGCGCAGCGCAAGGGGACGAACCTCGTCGCGATCCCGCCGATCGACGCGGATCTGCTGCCGGTCGATCTCCTCGAGCGGCTCCCGTACCAGGAGCACCCGCGCAACGTGGCGCTGGTGCTGGCGCTGGCGGATCACTTCGGGGTCGATCGCGAGTTCGCGCTGGTCGAGATCGCGGATCACGTGATCCTCGACCTCGGCGTGCTGAAGACGTACCCGACGGTGCAGTACCGGGGGCGGAAGCTGACGTTCTCGAACGGGATGAGCGCGAACGAGCGCGCCGGGTTCATGTCGAACTGGACGCGGCTCGCGTTCGACAAGCACGACATGGACGCGACGCCCGGCAAGGCGACGGTGATGGTGGTGAACAACCGCGCGGATCGGGTCGCGCGGTCGCGCGTGTTCGCGCAGATCGTCGTCGAGGACATCGGGGTCGATCACGTGGTGCTGATCAACTCGAACCTCGGCGGGATGATGCAGTTCATCACGGAGGGGCTCGACGCGCGCCTGCGCGACATGGTGATCACGGGCGACGGGGGCAAGGAGCGCGCGCTCGAGCGCTTCGACGAGCAGATGAAGAAGGTGGGCGTCCCGGCGCGCGCGGGCGCGTTCGAGGAGGATCTCACCCGGATGCTGCGCGCGCTGCCGACGATCGACGAGGCGGCGGCGGCGGCGATCGTGGGCGGCCCCGAGGTCCTGGGGAAGAAGGGGGAGCCCGAGGCGATCGAGGCGGCGGTGAAGAAGGCGCTGGAGGCGCACGCGCCGCCCGCGGGCGAGGACGACATCCGTCCGGACATCGTCCACCACGCGGCGCGGCTGTCGCGGCGGCTGGCCCGGCGCGACAAGGCGCGCGCGGAGGTCGAGGCGGCGCTGTCGCGGGGCGCCGACGCCGAGGCCAACCAGGCGTTCCGGGCGGCGTTCCGCGAGCTGTTCCTCGAGCGCATCGCGGTGCTGTGGAACGCCGACGCCAAGGGGGACAAGGTGATCGACTTCATCACGCGCGAGGTCCCGCCGGGGTTCGACGCGCGGCTGATGGGGTCGCAGAACATCAAGGGCACCGGGCTCGACTTCGTTTACCGGTGGCTGTCGATGGACCGGGTGCGGACCGCGATCGAGCGGATGCAGAGCAACCCCTCGGCGCGGCGCGAGGTGCTGACGTTCTTCCTGTCGTACTCGGATTTCGGCCTCATCGATCTGCGCGAGGCGCTCGCGGCGGTGCGCGCGGCCAAGGAGCAGGGCGGCGCCGGGTGGGCGGAGCACGCGAACCTGATCGACGGGGCGATCCGCAGGCTCGAGGCGCTCGACAAGGAGAAGACGGCGGCGCTCGTGGTGACGGGCAAGACGGGGGTCGGGACGAAGGTGCTGCTCCGGATCGAGCAGTTCGTGGATCACATGGACTCGGTGCGCCGGACGCGGTGGGCGAAGATCGTGATGACCGACCTGTTCGCGATGCGCATCGGCCACGGCCAGGCCGCGCTGCTGCTGCGGGAGATCGTCGGGCGGCAGAAGGGCGGCTGGCTGGCGAAGGACCTCGCCAAGTGGGTCGAGAAGCGCAGGGCGTGGCTGGAGAGCCGGCGGAAGAAGCCGAAGAAGGCCGAGGCGGCCGCGCCGCCGGGGGCGCCGGCGACGGAGCAGGGGTGACGGGGAGGCGGTGACCGCGCGCGCTCGACCGCCTGGGGGAAGGGGGAGCCGACGGGAGGAGGTGCCGGCGCGGGGAGGAGGGCGGCGGTGGGCCGCTTCGGACCTTCCGGGGGAAGGGGGCGGGCGTCTCGCCTCCGGCGGGCGGATGCCGTACGCTGTCCGCGATGGGACATCCTGCCAGGCGCACCGGGCTCTCGCCCGCCGAGTACCTCGCGTTCGAGCGGGCCTCCGATCAGAAGCACGAGTACGTGAACGGCGAGATCTTCGCGATGTCGGGCTGCACCCGGGCGGACAGCCTGCTGGCCGGGAACATCCAGCGCGAGCTCGGCAACGCGCTGCTCGATCGCGCCTGCGAGGTCCACACCTCCGACCTGCGCGTCAAGATCACGGCCACGGGGCGTTACGTGTATCCCGACGCCTCCGTGGTCTGCGGCGATCCCGTGTTCGAGGATACGGAGCTCGACACGCTCATCAATCCGAGCGTGATCGTCGAGGTGCTCTCCGATTCATCGGAGGCCTACGATCGCGGCGACAAGTTCGCTCAGTACCGGAGCGTCCCCTCCATCGTGGAGTATGTGCTCGTCTCCCAGAAGGAGGTGCGCGTCGAGCACTTCCAGCGGCAGCCGGACGGCCGGTGGCTGCTCGCCATCCTGGGCCCCGGCATGCAGCTCGAGCTCGAGTCGGTCGGCGTCTCCCTCGACGTCGACCGCGTCTATCGCAAGGTGCCGCTCGGGCCCTCCGAGCTCGACTGAGCCGGCCCTCCCCGGGAGGCCCCGGGCGCGCTCGCGCCCGGGGCGGCGCGCGTCACTGCGCTGGACGGCAGTACTCGTCCTGCGGGGTGACCGACTCCACGACGACGGTCGTGCCCTTTCGGATCACGAACTCGCTCAGGCCGACCTCCTGGCCCTCTGGGCTCCAGTCGTACGTGTAGCCGAGGCGCGTCCACGGATATCCTTTCTCGCCATAGGACGTCGCCTTCAGGGCGTTGAACCAGTCCTCGTGTTCTTGCGGCGTGCCGTCCGGGAAGTCGAGATCGGCGGTCGTGTCGTCGATCTCGAGGTCCGGGGTCGGGCGGAACATCGACTCGGCCGGCACCCAGAGCGCCACGACGCGATCCTTGCCGCTGTCCGGCGGCAGGCCGAGCAGCTGCTCGAGCCGCAACGAGAGCGCCGCTCCTTCGAGGCCGCTCGCGCGGCAGAACGCCTGGAGCTCGGGCGCCGCCGTGCTCCAGACCTCGACGCCGAGCTCCGTCTCCTCGCCCACGAGCTCGTCATAGCCCGCGTAGGACGTCCAGGTGAGCATCAGCACACGATCCTCGGCGTCGCGGACGAGATTGGCATTCTCGTCGTCGATCGCCGTCAACGTGTCCACGCGCTCGCTCTCCTCGGCGACCTCGGCGTCGGCGACGGCCGCGTGGTACAGCTCGATCAGGCTCGCGTCGCCGCCCGCGCCGCCGCCCCCGCCCTCACCGGCGCCGCCGCCCTCGCCCGCACCGCCGCTCCCGCCTGCGCCGCCGCTCCCATCCGTGTCGTCGCCGCCGCACGCGACGAGCAAGGCGCACGCGCAAGCCACCACCGCCAACCAGGTTTTGCCCATATCTCCTCGATGCCTCCCGCCTGTCCCGCCGGCTCAGCGAGAGCCGACCGGACATCAGCCGCCGCAGGCTACAGCAACGAGGTGACCGGCGGGCCACGGCGATGAGGTGACGGCGCGAGATCATCGCCCGCGCTCTCCCAGCGCGCCATCACGCCGCGTCGTGAAAGATGATACCTACCGTGTGGCGATGCCCCGATCGCACACGGCTGACGCCGTGCCGCATGTTGACCCGGTACACGCCGCGCGTGCCCTGCACGGGGCGATGACGGACGGCGAAGACCGCCGCGTCGCCCTGGCGCAGCGGCACCACCATCGGTCGAGATTGCATCCGCGGGCGCTGCTCCGTCATCACGAGCTCGCCGCCCGTGAAATCGCGCTCGGGCTCGGAGAGGAGGATCGCGACCTGCAGCGGAAAGACGTGCTCGCCGTAGAGATCCTGATGCAGGCAGTTGTAGTCACCCTCGCCATACTGCAGGAGGAGCGGCGTCGGCTGGACCTGGCTCGCGGCGTGGCAGCGCTCGACGAAGCCCGCGAGCTCCTCCGGATACCGCACGTCGAGGCCCATCGCCGCGCTCCAGCGGTTGGCGATGGGCGCGAGGCGCGGATAGAGGCTGGCCCGCAGCGAGGCGATCAGCGCGGGCAGCGGGCGCGCGAAGTACTTGTACTCCCCGCGCCCGAACCCGTGCCGCGCCATCACCACCCGGCTGCGAAAGAGCTCGTCGCGCGCGTACAGCGCGGCCAGGTCGCCGCACTCGGCCCGGGTGAGCAGGCCCTCGATCACCGCGCAGCCGTGCGCGTCCAGGTCCTGCGCCACGCGCGCCCAGTCCACCGACGCCACCCGCTCGTCGTCGTCGTCGCCGTCGTCTACGCCGCGCGCGGGGGGGACGGCCCTGCGAGGCGCGTTCACGCGCCCGCCTCCCGGTCGAGCAGCGCGCGCTTGCGCTCGACGCCCCAGCGGTAGCCCGACAGCTCGCCGTCGTTCCGCACCACCCGATGGCACGGGATCGCCACGGCCAGCGCGTTGGCCGCGCACGCCCGCGCCACCGCCCGGACCGCCCTCGGAGCGCCGATGGCGCCGGCGATCTCCGCATAGCTCGCCGTCGTGCCCGCCGGGATGTCCCGCAGCGCCTGCCAGACGCGCTGCTGGAACGCCGTCCCGCGGACGTCGAGCGGCAGCTCGACCGGGGCGCGGGGGCTCTCCACGAGGCCCACCACCTGCGCGACGAGCTGCTCGAACCCGGCATCGCCGCCGACCAGGTGGGCTCGAGGGAACCGGCGCTCCAGATCGTGCAAGAGCTCCTCCGGATCGTCGCCGAGCAGGATGGCGCACACGCCGCGCGCGGTGGCGGCGACCAGGATCGCGCCGAGGGAGCACTCCCCGATCGCAAACCGGATCTCCATCTGCGCTCCTCCGGCGCGGTACCTCGTGGGCGTCATGCCCAGCACCTGGTTCGACTGCTCGTAGAAGCGCCCGCCCGAGCCGTACCCGGCCGCGTAGATCGCCTCGGTCACGGTGCCGTTCCTGCCGAGCTCGGCCCTCACCCGCCGGGCGCGGTGCGCCGCCGCGTACGCCTTCGGCGTCACCCCGGTCACGGCCTTGAAGATGCGGTGCGTGTGGAAGACGCTCAGCCCCGCGTGGCGCGCCAGCTCCTCGAGGCTCGGCGCCTCGTCGCTGCGCTCGATGAGCCGGCACAGCGCGGCCACCTGGGCCGCCTGGCGCTCGGCCAGCGGGGGCTGATCCGGCTTGCAGCGCAGGCACGGCCGGAAGCCCGCCCGCTCCGCGGCGGCCGCGGTCGGATGAAAGCCGACGTTCTCGGGCCTCGCGGGGCGCGCGCCGCAGGACGGACGGCAGTACACGCCCGTCGTCTTGACCGAATAGAAGAACTTGCCGTCGGCGCTCGCGTCGCGGGCGATCACGGCTGTCCAGCGAGGGTCGCTCTCCACCTCGGCGGCGAGGGTATGGGCCTTTCCCGGCATGTCGTCTGCCTCCTTCCGGCGCATCTTGCGGGTCACGAGGCGAGCTTAACCCCCGCCCGGATCGCCGCACTCCGGGTCTTGCTCTCGAATCCACGGGCGCCGGCGGGACGCCCGAGCGGGCGCGACGCGCCGCCGGGGCTCGCCTCGGATCCGCGCGCCGGGCGCGGGGCGGTCAGCTGCCGGGCTCGATCCGGGACAGGATCCCCTCCAGCGCCTCGACCGCGCGCATCGGCAGCCGCACCGACACGGCGGTGGAGATCGTGGTCGTCTCCGGGTTGATCTCGACGGTCGGCACCCCCGATCGCGCGGCCTCGAGGACGGGCCCGGTGATGTAGGGGAAGAGGCTCGACGTGCCGATCGAGACGACCACATCGAAGCCCTGCGCGAGCTCGCGCCGGAGGATCTCGACCTTCTCCAGCGGGAGCATCTCCCCGAAGAGGACGACATCGGGCCGGAGCACCGCGGCGCACTCCGGGCAACTGGGGCAGGGGGCGAGGTGCGCGTAGTCGTCGACGTGCGCCTCGTACGCGCAGCGCGTGCAGAGGATGCGGCGGATATCCCCGTGGATGTCGATCACGTTCGTGGAGCCGGCGATCCGGTGGAACCCGTCGACGTTCTGGGTGAGCACCCAGCAGCGCGGGATGCGGCGCTCGAGCCGGGCGATCGCCGCGTGCGCGGCGTTGAACCGCGCGCCCCGGCACGCGCGCTCGATCTGGTGGATGTACTTCCACGTGACCTCGGGGCGCCGCTGGAACATCCAGCCCGAGAGCGCGTCCTCGATGGCGAGCCCCTCGTCGGTCGCCTTCTCGCTGTAGAGCCCGCCGATCCCGCGGTAGGTCGGGATGCCGGAGGCCGCGGACACGCCCGCGCCGGTGATGAAGAGGGCTGACCGGGCCGAGGCCAGAAGCGCGCTTGCTTGCTCGATCGACATCGGGGGCGCAGTCTACCCCGCGTTGCCCGGGCTCGCGCCTGCGGATCGGCCGGGGCGCGCGAGAGGTGCTCGGGCGCGGGTCCGGCGAGGGCCGGCCGCGGCTCCACCGCCCGGGGCCCGCGGAGCCCGGACGCGCCGGCCGCATCCGCCGCGGGCCCCGGCCGGCGCGACCGCGGTCACGCGCTCTTGCCGTCGAATTTCATGGTCTTGAGCGAATCGACGTCCACGTCGTCCAGACACCGGACGTTGATGGCGCACATCTCTTTGCCGTCAGGCCCGACTCCCCGCGCGAACGACTCGATGCCGCAGACCGAGCAGAACGTGTGGTGAATGACCTTCTTGTTGAACTGGTAATCGGTGAGGACGTCTCCACCTTGCTTGAGCGTGAACTGGTCCGCCGGCGCGAAGGCCAGCATCACGCCCAGCTTCGAACAGCGCGAGCAGTTGCACACGCCCACGGGAGCGCTCAGGTCCACCTTGACCTCGTAGCGAACCTTCCCGCAGTGACAGCCACCAGAATAGGTCTTGAGCTCCGTCATGGGCGCATGGTGCCACAGCGAGCCGGCAGCGTGCCGCAAAAACGCGAGGCGCCGCGGCGGATCGCGCACGGGAAGAGGACGTGTCCCGCGCCGCAGCGGCTGCCCGCCGACACCGGGTTCTGCGGCGAGGCATTGCCTTCTGTCGGAAACTTTTCTCAGCGTTCAGGCTGCCAGCGTTCAGGCTGATGGAGCGCGCCGGGCTCCCGGAAAGAGGCCGACACAGGCCGTGTGCGTCGCCTACTGCTCCTCGTAATTCCAGGTCAGCCCGCCGTCGACGAAGTACGTCGATCCGGTCACGTAATCGGCGTCCGCCGAGGCGAGGAACACGGCGAGCGCGGCCACGTCCTCCGGCTTCCCCAGGCGGCCGAGCGGGATCTGCCCGAGCAGCGCGCCAAGCTTGTCGCGATCCTTGAGCAGGTCGGCGTTGATCTCCGTCTCGATCGCGCCGGGCGCGATCGCATTCACGGTGATCCCGGTGCCGCGCAGCTCCACCGCGAGCGTGCGCGTGAGCATGCGGACGCCGCCCTTGCTGGCGCAGTAGGCCGCGAAATTGGGGAACGGCAGATCCTCGTGCACCGAGCTGATGTTGATGATCTTGCCGGGGCGCCCCGCCTCGCGCAGGTGCCGGACCATCGCCTGGCTCCCGAAGAACACCGCCTTGAGGTTGGTGTTCACGACCCGATCGTAGTCCTCCTCGGTCACCTCCCAGAACGGCGCCCGCTTCTCCAGGCCCGCGTTGTTGACCAGCACGTCCAGCCGGCCGAAGCGCGCGACGACATCCCGGATCAGCCCCTGCACGCTCTGGACGGAGGCGACGTCGACCGAGAACAGATGACCTCGCCGTCCGGCGGCCTCGACCTCGGCCAGGGCTTCGTCGGCGCCCTCCTTGCTCTTGTGGTACGTGAGCGCCACGTCGGCGCCCTCGCGGGCGAAGCGAACGGCGATGCTGCGGCCGATGCCCCGGCTGCTGCCGGTGACGAGCGCGATCTTGCCTTGCAATCTCATGGCGGCCTCCTGTCTCCACGGGGGACCGTGCCCCCGCGCCACGCCGCTGTTGCCAGCGGAGCGTCACTCTGCACTTCCCGCGATCCGCTCGCGCCCTTCAGCTCGCTGCTCCTCTCGGGCGTGGCCTCTCGCCGACACGGGCTTTCTCTAGCATGTTCGCGCGGCAGGCCAGCGAAGCCCGGCCGTCCGGCGCACGCCGCCTCGGCCGCGAGCATGCAACGGACGAGGCCGGCGAGCGCCCGCGCTGGGCGCGCCCGCGAGCGATAGACTCCGCGCGATCCGCGCCGTTCGCCACGCGCGCTGTCGCAAATTGCCACGCAGCTGGGCCCGAACGCGCGCAGGGCGCACCGCTCTCGGCTCAAATCGATGGCAAACTGCTTGCAGGGCGCGGGGGAGGGAGCCGCCCGGCACGGTCGGCTCGCCCCGACCGGAGGCGCTCCATGACCGATCGCGCATACGACAAAGACACGGCCTGGACCAACGCAGTGCTCCCGCCCATCCCTCCTCTCGCCGCCGAGCACAGAACGACGGTGTGCGTGGTGGGCGCGGGGATCGCCGGGCTCACGACCGCGTACATGCTGGCCAAGGAGGGCCGCGGCGTCATCGTCCTCGATGACGGCGTGATCGGCGGGGGCGAGAGCGGCTTCACGACAGCCCACATCGTCAACGCGCTCGACCGCCGCTGGACCGAGCTCGCGAAGCTCCACTCGCCGGAGCGCCTCCGGCTGGCCGCCGAGAGCCACACCACCGCGATCGACACGATCGAGCGGATCGTCGAGGACGAGGGCATCGACTGCGATTTCCGCCGGGTGCCAGGGTACCTGTTCGCGGCGCCGGGGCAGCCGTCGAGCACCATCGAGGACGAGATCGAGGCGGCTCATCAGGCCGGCCTCGAGCGCGTGCACGGGGTCGACCGGGCGCCCATCGAGGACTTCAACACCGGCGTCGCGGCGAAGTTCCCCGATCAAGCCCAGTTCCACATCCTCCGCTACCTCGCGGGCCTCGCCCGTGCCGTCGAGCGCCACGGGGGCAGGATCTACACGAGGGCGCACGTGGTCGACGTGGACGAGCAAGCCGAGCCCGACCACGTGGTCGTCAAGACGGACCGCGGCGTGAACATCGTCGCCAACGAGGTCGTGCTCGCCACGAACTCCCCGTTCTTGCCGTGGATCTCGGTGCACATGAAGCAGGCGGGCTACAGGACGTACGTCATCGCCCTGCGCGTGCCGCGGGGCTCCATCCCTCCTGGCCTTTACTGGGACACCGAGGATCCGTTCCACTACGTCAGGCTCAGCAACCTCGACGGCGCGGACGGCCCGGACGAGCTCCTCATCGTCGGCGGCGAGGACCACAAGACCGGTCAGGCCGACGACGCGGATCAGCGCCACGCCCGGCTCGAGGCGTGGGCGAGGGAGCGCTTTCCCCAGGCGGGCCAGGTCGTCCACCGCTGGTCCGGGGAGGTCATGGAGACCGCCGACGGGCTCGCGTTCATCGGTCGCCTCAAGAAGGAGTCCCGCATCCTGCTCGTGACCGGCGACTGCGGCAACGGCATGACCCACGGAACCATCGCGGGCCTCCTGTTGAACGATCTCGTCCACGGCCGCGAGAACGCGTGGGCCGAGCTCTACGACCCGAGCCGCGTCAACCTCACCCTGCAGTCCGCGTCGGAGTACCTCAAGGAGAACCTGAATACGGCGGCGCAGTACGCCGACTGGCTGACGGGGGGAGACCTCGACGACGTGGAGAAGCTGCCCCCGGGGATGGGCGCCATCCTGAGAAGGGGGCTCACGAAGCTCACCGTCTACCGCGATCCCCAGGGCCAGGTCCACGAGCGGTCGGCCGTGTGCCCCCACCTCGGGTGCATCGTCGCCTGGAACCCGGCCGAGCGGACGTGGGATTGCCCCTGCCACGGGTCGCGCTTCGCGTGCACCGGCCGCGTCATCCACGGCCCGGCGACGAGCGACCTCAGGCCCGTCGAGTCCGCCACGCCGGGCGAGGCCGAGGCGCCCGCCGACAAGCGGCTCGCCCGGACCGGATGAGCGCGCCGCCACCCCCGGGACGGCGCGCGCGCCCCGGCGCTCCCTGCCGCGGGGGCGCCCGCCCAGCGGCGGCTCGGCGGGGCCGGCGCGGGCGGGCGGGCTGCCCAGGCGCCCCCGCGCCCGTCGCAGGAGCGCTCGTCGCGGTCGGTGAGAAGTGTGACGGGGCGGCGTGTCCAGGTATACGGAGAGCCATGCAGGAGAGCCAAGAGCCTGGGGCCGCCGCCACGCCGGGCGATGCGCCGTTCCTCGCCGGCGACGGCGAGATGGCGCAGCTCATGCGCGATCTCGACTGGTCGCTCACCCCGGTCGGAGCCGTCGAGAGGTGGCCGCAGAGCCTGCGCACCGCGGTCAGCATCTGCCTCGCGTCACGGCACCCCATCGAGATCTGGTGGGGGCCCGAGTACGCTCGCCTCTACAACGATGCCTATCGCCCCATCCTCGGCGCGACGAAGCACCCGCAGTTCTTGGGTCGCCCGGGGCGCGAGTGCTGGAGCGAGATATGGGACGTCATCGGCCCGATGCTCGACGGGGTGCGCGCCACCGGGCAGGCGACGTGGTCCGAAGACTTCCAGCTGATCCTCTCGCGCAACGGCTACCTGGAAGAGACGTACTTCACGTTCTCGTACGCTCCTGTCCTCGTCGAGGACGGCACGGTCGGAGGCATCTTCTGTGCGTGCGCCGAGACGACGGGGCGCGTCCTCAGCGAGCGCCGCCTCCGGGCGCTGCGCGCCCTCGGCGCCCAGTCCGCCGCGGCGGCGATGGTCTCCCCGGAGGAGAGCATCGCCCGCTCGGTGAGCACGCTCGCCGAGAGCTCCGCCGACGTGCCGTTCGCGCTCGCGTACATGGTCGAGCCGGGCGGGGCGGCGGCCCGCCTCGCGGCCGCCGAGGGGCTCGCCCCCGGCAGCCCGGCGAGGCCCGAGCGCATCCCGCTCGCCGAGGGGGGCGGGATCTGGCCGCTCGCGGACGTCGCGCGGCGCCGCGAGTGCCTGCGCGTCGACACCCCCGCCGAGCGGTTCGGCGAGCTGCCCGGCGGCGCCTGGCCCGAGCCGTGCCGCGAGGCGGTCGTGCTGCCGCTCTCGCGCTCCGGGCACCCGGCGCTCCAGGGCTTCCTCGTGGTCGGCGTCAGCCCGCGCCGCGCGCTCGACGCCGCTTACAGCGACTTCTTCGAGCTCGCGGCCGGCAACATCGCCACGACGATCTCCGGCGCGCGGGCCTACCAGGAAGAGCGGCTCCGCGCGGAGGAGCGGGCCGAGCTCCTCGCGCGCGAGCAGGCGGCGCTCGCCGAGGCCGAGCGGCACAGGTCGCGCCTCGAGACGCTGTTCATGCAGGCTCCGGCCGGCATCTGCGTCCTGCGCGGGCCGGAGCACGTCTACGAGCTCGCGAACCCGCGGTACCTGGAGCTCGTCGGCGATCGCGACGTCCTCGGCAAGCGCCTCCGCGACGCGCTGCCCGAGACCGCGCCGGCGGTCGTCCCGGTGCTCGACCGCGTGTACGAGACGGGCGAGCCGTTCTTCGGCAACGAGTTCCCCGTGATGCTCGCGCGCGGCGGCGAGCCCGAGGAGCGCTTCTTCAACTTCATCTACCAGCCCATCTACGACGCCATGGCCAGGGTCGAGGGCATCGCCGTGCTCGCCTTCGAGGTGACCGACCAGGTGCGCGCGCGGCGGCGCGCCGAGCAGCTCGCCCACGCGCTCGCGATCACGAACCAGGATCTCGACCAGTTCGCCTACGTCGCGTCCCACGACCTCAAGGCGCCCCTCCGGGGCATCGCGAGCCTGTCGGAGTGGATCGAGGAGGGGCTCGCCGACAAGATGAACGACGAGGCGCACCAGCAGATGCGCATGCTCCGCGGCCGCGTGCACCGCCTGGAGGCGCTCATCGAGGGCATCCTCAGCTACTCGCGCGCGGGGCGCATCCGCGACAGGCCCTCGCCCGTGGACGTGGGCGCGGTCGTCGCCGAGTGCGTCGAGCTCCTCGCGCCGCCGGCCGAGGCGCGCATCGTCGTCGGCCACGGCATGCCGACGATCCTCGCCGAGCGCGTGCCGGTGCAGCAGGTGTTCATGCACCTCATCCGCAACGCCCTGAAGCACGCGCGGCGCGCGGACGCCGTCGTCGAGATCGCGTGCGCCGACGCGGGAGACTTCTACGACTTCACGGTGAAGGACAACGGCCCCGGGATCCCGCCGCAGTTCCAGGAGCGCATCTGGGGCATCTTCCAGACGCTCGAGGCGCGCGACAAGGTCGAGGGCACCGGGATCGGCCTGTCGGTGGTGAAGAAGATCGTGGAGACGCGCGGCGGCCGCGTGGCGCTCGAGTCGGCGCCGTATGCCGGCGCGACGTTCCATGTCTTCTGGCCGAAGCGCCCGAAGGCGGCCTCGTGACCGGCGCGGCGGCCGCCGCGCTCGGCCGTTCGCTGGCCCAGACTCAGTGTTTGCCGAGGCGCTTGACCTCTTGTCCTGCGAGCAGCGCGTGCGCCTCCGCCAGCACCTCGGGGATGCGGTGCCGCTGCGCTGCGCCGGCGAGGGCCTGCGCGAGGTCGAGCTCCCGCGCGCGCTCGGCGCGGTTGCCGGGGAACCAGTGGTCGCCGTTCCCGAGGAGGTTGTACCGCGCCATGCCGTAGGCGGTCATATCGAACGCCCTTGCGTAGTTGTACAGCCGCAGGATCTCGCGGATGTTCACGTGCCCCGGAACGGCCTCCCACTCGGGCAGGCCGACGTGCCATGTGTCGACCCAAGCGCGGCCGAGCACCCGCTCGAGCTCCTCGTCGAGCCGGCGCAGGATCGGCGCGAGCGCCTCCTTTGCGGCGCCCTCCCGTTCCAGGAGCGGCAGGACCTTCATGTGCTCGTCGAAGTCGGACGGGCGCGCCGCGCCGATGCTGATCGTGTGGACCTCGGGGCGGGCGAGGCAGAAGAGATCGTTGAACACGATCGGCGAGAGGGGGGCGCAGAGCCGCACGAGCTTGTCGCTCGGCTCGTACAGCCTGCCCCCCTTGTCGGTGGGGCTGATGATGAAGACCCCCATGTCGCGCTCGGCCGCGGCCTGGATGGCCGGCCAGGCGGTCTGGTTCACGTAGTACCAGTGCAGATTCACGTAATCGAAGCGGCCGTCCTGCACCATGGCCATGATCACGCGCAGCGGCGCGTGCGTCGAGAAGCCCACCGCGCGCACGCGCCCCTGCCGCTTCAGCTCGAGCGCGGCGTCGAGGCAGCCCCCTTTGCGCAGCGACCACGAGAGGCGCGTCTCGTCGTTCACGCCGTGGAGCGCGAACAGGTCGACGTGATCCAGGCGGAGGAGCTTCATCGAGCGCTCGAACGTCTCGAGGAACCTCTTCGGCTCCGCCTCGGGGCCGACCTTCGTCTGGACGATGATCCGGTCGCGCGGCAGCTTCGGCAGGATGTGCCCGAGCTGCTCCTCGCTCGTGCCGTACCCTCGCGCGGTCTCGATGTGGTTGATGCCGAGCTCGAGCGCCCTCGCGATGCACGCCTCGACGTTGCGCTGGCTCCCCGGCGCGATGCGGTCCTTGTCGTTCCAGGAGTGCTGGTACCGCATCCCTCCACACGAGAGGACGGGCATCTGGATCTCGGTGCGACCGAATCGGCGGTAGAGCATGCGTGTCACCTCAGGCTCGGGAGGGGGGGATCTACCGCACGGTGACAGCCCGCCGCAGGCGCCGCAACGCGAGGAGGGCGAGCGACGGCGGCGAGAGGAGCGGGAGGCGCCGCCACGGCGACCCGCCCCGGGGGTCGACGGCGCCGCCGCCGCCGTTCGCGCCTCCCTCGGGCTCGGCGCCCCCCGCGGGCCAGTCGATTTGTGTTGACACAACCAATGTGAGCGCTCACATCGATGTCAGGGTTCTCCCTTTGCTTCGGCCTGGTCCCCCCATGCGAGCGAAACCACAGCCTCGGAGCTGGGCACCGCGCACTTCGTGCGACCAGGGGTTCAGCCGCCGCCCCCGACATCACCAGCGAGCATCCGGAGCGCTGAGGCCTCGAGCGAGCCAAGCCCTTTGGGCCAGCGCCCGTGCCTCGCTCGCGATCGCCCTCGGCGCCGGGCTGGTCGCCTGTAGCTCGGACAGCTCCTCTGTCGCCACCGGTGGAGCGACGATGTTCGACGGCAGCATCGCAGCCGGTTGCGCGCCCGCTGCTGGAGCGCAGAACCCGCGCAGCATCGCGGAAGTCGTACGAATGGTGAATACGCTGGAGAAGCCGCTCGAGCTCCCGTGCTTCCTGGCGCACCTCGCTGGTCCGTTGCAGATGACCGCCGCCCTCAGCACTGCCAGCGCCCAAGCGTCGTTCGATCGCCGCAGCCCGCGGATCTTCGTGTTCCTGGATCCTCTCGTCTTCACCGTGGTGCCGGAGGGGTCGGGGCGGGACCTGCTCGAGTTCGGCGAGCGCCGAGGCGATGCGCGATCGTTGAAGGGGGAAATCGCGTTCCCGGTGACGAGCGAGCTCACACCGGGAGCGCCGTTCGAACATATCATCTTCAATGAGCAGTACTCGACCTGCGCTTTTTGCCACGCCGACGAGACGCGCGCGCCCGACATCCCCTTCGCACGAGCATTCGAGTCGCTCGCGCTCCGCCCGCTCGACAAGGCGGTGATCAGCCTCGACGAGCTGCGCTCGGAGGTGCGGTCGTGTGACGCCGAGAGCGACCCCTACCGCTGCGCCATGCTCCATGCGCTGTTCGACCGGGATGGCGTCATTCAGCGCGACTTCCCCGAGAGCTACGGTACGCTCTGACGTCGGCGCCGCGCCCGGCGGCGCGGCGCGCAGGGAGGCGCGAGCGAGAGCCTACCGCACGGTGACAGCCCTGCGCAGGCGCCGCAATGCGAGCAGCGCGAGCGGCGAGAGGATCGGGAGCAGCCGCCACGGAGACCCGCCCCGGGGGTCGACGGCGCAGCCGCCGCCGCCGCTGTCGCCCCCCTCGTCGGGCGCGCCGCCGCCGGACGAGGCCCCGGAGGCCCCCGCGCCGGCGCTGCCGGTGCTCGTGCTCCCAGGGGTGCCGCCGCCGGTCCCGCCGCTGCACGTGCCGTTCGGGCAGCCCTCGCCGGGCGCGCAGAGGCCGGGATCCTCGTCGGTCTCGCCGTCGCAGTCGTCGTCGAGCCCGTTGCACACCTCGGGGCTCGGCTCGCCGGGCGTGCACGACCCGGGGGTGCACGCGATCGCCTCGCGCGCGCACATCCCGACGCCGCACACCTCGCGCACGCCCTCGTCCACCCGGCCGTCGCAGTCGTCGTCGATCAGATTGCACGTCTCGACCGCGTCCGGGTGGACGTCAGGGGACCTGTCGTTGCAATCGTTCGAGCTCGGCGCGTAGCCGGCGGGGGGGCACTTCGCCTCGACCGTCGCGCCGAAGAGCGACCCGTACCCGTCGCCGTCGGCGTCCTCGTACTGCGTGATCACCGCGAGATCCTCGTCGACCTGACCATCGCAGTCGTCGTCGCGCCCATTGCAGACCTCGGCCTGATCGGGGTGGATGTTGACGCTGTAGTCGTCGCAATCCCCGCCGCGCGGCGCGTGGTCGGCGGGCTGGGCGCAATCGACCCTGGGCACGCCGGAGTCGCCGTATCCGTCTCCGTCGCGGTCGAGGTAATACGTCGTTCCCTCGCACCCGTAGGCAAACGCGGCGTTGGCGGCCGACGCGCCGTCTCCGCGAGAGCTGTTGTCGCCGTTGGCCGCGATGGCCCACACCTCGACCACGACCCCGCCCGGCGCTCCCGGCGCGATCCACTGCGCGTCGAAGCGGACGACCCCGCCGCTCGCCCGCTTCGGCGCGGAGTGGACGAGCTGGCGGTCGTCGATGAGGTGAGTGCCCTGTCCGTCGATGGGCGCGAGACGGCCTGTCCCGGTGCGGAGATAGACGCCGCCGGCGTTGATGTTGGCCGCCTGGATCGTGACCTGCAGAGTCACCGCCTCGCCGGCCGCGGGGCTCTCGGGGCGATGATCGATGGTGATCGTGGGCGCGGCGCCGCCGGTGTGGCAGCCGTTGCACCCCTCCACCGCCGTCCCGCCGCGGCGCGCATGGGCCTCCGATGCGACCAGCGTGGTCAAGAGGGCCAAGCTCACCGAGAGGGCCGGTGAAGAAAGCGATGTACTTCGCATGCGCCTCGCGCGCAGCTCGGGCGCGCGAGCTCCGCGCGCTCCGCTGCGAGGCTCAGGGATAGCCGCACGCGATGGATGCGACAAGCGCATATGCGCAGAGCGAAACATTGTGCTGCGACCACCCGGCGTGGCGGCTCTCCGCGGTTCGCGCTGCCGGGACGGCGGGTGTTGCAGAGCGGTTTGCCGCGCGGCGCGGCGCGTCGGCGCGTCAGGCGAGCCGCGCGTGTTGCGGCCGTGTGACGTCGCAAACCACGCCGTGGTATTTGAGCAGGCCCTCGTCGAGGGTCACGACGGTGGCGTCGGTGCGGTGGGCGGCCCACAGGTACACGAGGTCGGTCGCGTTGGCGAAGGGCCTGCGGCCGCGCATGCGCTTCGTCAGCAGGGCGAGGAACTCGACGACGGCGCCCTCGTCCGCGGGCGCGACCAGCTCGACGGCGAGGCCTCCCAGCGCGCTCGCGGTCGCGGGCGCGCCCCGGCGCGACGCCGCGAGCCGTTGCTCGGCCACGTACACCTCCAGCCACAGCTCGGGCGGCGCGAGCACGCGCGCCGCGCCCGCGGCCACGGCCGCGCGGGCGCGCTCGAGAAACGCGAGCGCGTCCGCGTGCCCGGGCTCGGCGGGCTTCATCGAGGCGATGGCGACGGAGCTATCGAGCACGAACCGCATGAGACCTCACCGGGCGGCGGCGAGAGCCATGATGGCACACGCTGGCACGCCGGGGCGCTCCGGCGGCTGGAAACCCGCTGTATTTGCACGGTACATGCCTTGCCTATCACCGGACATGCGAACGTTGCTGCGCCGTATCCTTGTCGCGTCCCAGTGGGGCGCGAGCCTCGCTGTGGCATCCGCCTGCGGGCCGCACGTCGACTCCGGCGGGGGCGCGGGCTCGTCTGAAAGCACATCGTCGCAGTCCGGCGGGGGCTCGGCCTCGTCTGGAGGCGCCTCGTCGTCGTCCGGGGGCGGCGGCGAGCCCGGCCCTCCACCGCTCGAGCCGTATCCGGATCCGACCTGCTTCGGGCCGGAATACGACGGCGGCTATGAGGGCCGGTGCTGTTACGAGGTGCACTGCGCCGCGCCGGTCAACGGCGCCTGCCCCCCGGCCACCGAGGCTCCGCTGCGCATCGAGGACATCGCGCCCGGCTCGGGATCCTGCATGTGCTACCGCGAGGACCTCACCGAGGCGATCGAGGGGCCGTACGCGAACCGCGACGCGTCGGCCCCCGAGAGCTGCTGCTATTTCGTTGGGGTCATCAGCTGCGAGGGGCGCCCCCTCCTGGTCCGGGGCGAGCCCCGCGTCGCGCCGCTCGCGCGCGCGCCGAGCGCCTGGTCGCAGACCGACGTGCGGCGCTTCGAGCGCGCGCTCGCCGACGCCGACCTGAGCGAGCTCGCGCCCGCCGAGCGCCGCGAGCTCGCCCGGCGCTGGGCCGAGCGCGGCCAGAACGAGCACGCCTCGGTGGCCTCCTTCGGCCGCTTCGCGCTCGGGCTGATGGCGCTCGGCGCGCCTCCCCAGCTGCTCGAGGCGGCGCACCGCGCCGCGGTCGACGAGGTGCGGCACGCGCGCCTCGCGCTGGCGATCGCCTCGGCCTACGCGGGCGAGCCGGTGGGCGTCGGCCCGCTGCCGCTGTGCGGCGCGCTCGACGACCTCGGCTCGCTCGAGGCCCTCACCCTCGCCACCGTCGTGGAGGGCTGCATCGGCGAGACCCTCTCGGCCATCGAGGCGGAGGTCGCCGCGCAGGCCGCGCAGCCGCCGGCGGTGCGCACGGCGCTCCTCTCGATCGCGCGCGACGAGGCGCGCCACGCCGAGCTCGCCTGGGCGTTCGTCTGCTGGGCCACCGACGCGGGCGGCGCGGGCCTGCGGGCGCGCGTCGCCGCGGCCTTCGCGCGCGCGCTCGACCAGGTGGCCTCCGCGGCGCCCGGCAGCGCCGGCGGCGAGCTCCCGCCCTCCCACGGCTTCCTGCCCGCCGACGAGCTCCACCGGCTGCGGCAGCAGGCCATCACCGACGTGCTCCGCCCCGCCGCCGCGGCGCTCGTCAGCGCGCGCCCTCCGTCGGCAGATCGCGAGTTCAGCGGCGCCAGCGGGAACGTCATCCTGAGCGCCACCACGACGTACCTGTCGACGTGAGCTCGCCGCAGGCGCCGTACCTCGCTCCTTGCGAGCGCAGGGGGCCTTTCGGCGATCTCCAGGACCGGCTCCGGCTGATCAGGCCCCGGGAGCGGGTCGTCCTTCTCTGGATCGTCGGTGGACGAACGCCGCGTGCAACCTCGCGATCGCGTCCGAGGTGAAGAGCTCTTTCGTGCAGCCGACTCGAAGGACGTTCGCCGGGCAGGAAACAACGAAAGGCGGGAACAACAAGAGGCAGCCGAGCGCCCCGAGCGCGTCCTCACGAAGCAGGCTCGCACAACGCACACGCCTCGCGTGGCATCGGATCGCGGCCAGGATCTCTTCGAGCGCGTCTGGCGGCGGGTCCGGTTCGCGGCGCCCGTCGGGCGGCGGATGTACGCTCGAGAAGGGGGAGCCCGTCGGCCCTGAGCGGAGCGCCAAGACCTCGATTCGTCTCGTAGAAAGAGCTTGACAGATCAAGGATGGCTTGGTTGACCTTCCGCCAGGAGTCGAGACGAGGAAGCCTGTGCCAGACGGGCTGTCGGACGGAAGGCGACCGCCCACGCTGGCGCCGCGACGACAGGCTCCGTGTTCGCGACGGTGAAGAGCCGTGATTGAAGCGAGGTGCGCCGATGCTCGTGGCTGGACCGCTCGATCGATTTCCGCTCTGGCTGCTCTTCGGGATTACGATCGTGGTCCTGCTGCTCGCCGTCGAGGGCGGCTACCGGCTCGGAGGGTACCGGCTGCGCCGCTCCGACCAGGAGTACGGGCCGCACGTGCTCGCGCTGGCCACGGCCACGATGGGCTTGCTGGCGCTCATCCTGGCGTTCACGTTCGGACTCGCGGCGACCCGCTTCGAGGCCAGGAAACAGGTCGTCGTCGACGAGGCCAACGCCATCGAGACGACCTACCTGCGCGCCGGCCTGCTCCCCGGCGACCGCGGCCACAAGGTCCGCGACATGCTGCGTGAGTATGTGGCGCTGCGTCTGGACGCGGTGAGGCTCGGCGACGTCGAGCAGGCGTTGCGGCGCTCGGAGGAGCTGCACCGGGAGCTGTGGAAAGAAGCGGAGGGCGCGGGACGAGACCAGCCCGGCTCGACCGCCGTGGCGCTCTTCATCGAGTCGCTGAACAGGGCGATCGAGCTCCACGCGACACGCGTCAAGGTGGCCGTCCGGGGCGGCATTCCAGGGGTCCTGTGGGCGGCGCTCTTCGTGATCGCGGTCCTGAACTTGACGGCCGTTGGTTATCACGCCGGTCTGGTCAGGACGCGCCGGTCTCCCACGGTCGCGACGCTGGTCATGGGCCTCTCGATCGTCCTGATGTTGACCGCCGATCTCGACCGCCCGCAGGAGGGGGCTCTGAGGGTGAGCCAGCAGGCGATGTTCGATCTGCGGCGCACGATGGGCACGATGGGTGATTGAGCATCGCTCGTGTGTCGGGCGGATCGGCGAGGATCTCACGGCGCGCCCGCCCTGCCGTGGGATGGCGATCACCGAGAGAGGGACGGAGGAGATGGAGATGGACACCGTCGACGCATCGACAACGGTCACGACGGAGTGGACGATGCCGCACCTCTCCGCTGAGGACCATGCGGCCCGCGGCAAGGCGGAGCGCGCGGAGATCCCGCGCGCCACCCACGCGACCTGGGAGGCGGCGCCCCACCGGCCCGATCCGATCGCGCTGCTGGAGGAGCAAGCGAAGACACGTGTGCCCGAGCTCGTGCCGATCCGCTACAGCCGGATGCTGGCCTCCCCGCTCACGTTCTACCGGGGCGCCGCGTGCGTGATGGCCTCTGATCTGGCCGCCACCACGCGATCGGGCCTGAGGGTGCAGCTCTGCGGCGACGCACACCTCTCGAACTTCGGGGTGTTCGGCTCTCCCGAGCGGCGGATGATGTTCGATATCAACGACTTCGACGAGACGCTCCCGGGACCGTGGGACTGGGACGTGAAGAGGCTGGCCGCCAGCATGGAGCTGGCGGGGCGCGACAACGGGTTCTCGAGGTCGGCCCGCTCCGAGATCGTCCTGGCCACCGTCCGCGAGTACCGCAAGGCGATGCGGAGCTTCGCGGCGCTCCGCAACCTCGACGTCTGGTACGCGAGCCTCGATATCGAGCGCATCGTCGACCGGTTCCGCTCGCGGGTGGGTCGCGAGCGGTTGCACGTCACCGAGCGCAACGTCGCCAAGGCTCGCGCGAAGGACAGCATGCAGGCCTGCGAGAAGCTGACCCGCGAGGTCGGCGGCCGGCGGCGAATCATCAGCGCTCCTCCCCTGATCGTCCCGATGGATGAGCTCGTGGAGGGCGTGGCCCGCGAGCAGCTCGAGCAGCAGGTGCGCGAGATCCTGCGCGGCTACCGCTGCACCCTGCAGAGCGATCGGCGGCACCTGCTGGAGCGGTACAACTTCGCGGACATGGCCCACAAGGTGGTCGGGATCGGCAGCGTCGGCTTGCGCGCCTGGATCATCCTGCTCCTCGGCCGCGACGACCACGACCCGCTCTTGCTGCAGGCGAAGGAGGCGCAGGCGTCGGTCCTCGAGCGGTTCCTCGGCAAGAGCGGGCACCGCAACAGCGGCGAGCGCGTGGTGGCCGGCCAGCGGCTGATGCAGGCCGCGAGCGACATCTTCCTCGGCTGGCAGCGGGTGAGAGGCGTCGACGGGATCGAGCGCGATTTCTATGTGCGCCAGCTGCGCGACTGGAAGCTCTCGGTGGACATCGGCTCGCTGGATCGGGTCGCGCTGGCGACGTACGGCAGCCTCTGCGGCTGGACCCTCGCGCGCGCGCACGCGCGCTCGGGCGATCGGATCGCGATCGCGGCCTACCTCGGGAAAGCGGACACGTTCGACGAGGCGATCGCCGCGTTCGCGATCGCCTACGCCGATCAGACGGAGCGCGACCATCGAGCGCTGGTGGACGCGGTGAAGAACGGACGCATCCAGGCCCAGACCGGACTCTGAGCGGCGGGCGCGCCGCCGACAGCGCAGGCGGCCCGTCGGCGCGCCCGCCGCTCAGCAGGAGTCCGCCTAGGGGTCCGGAGTCAGCAGGAGTCCGCCTAGGGTTCCGGAGAGAGAGAGTTCAACGCAAAGGCGCAAAGGCGCAAAGGCGCAAAGGCGCAAAGGCGCAAAAAAATATTATGTATTTTTGCGTCTTTGCGCCCTTTGCGCCTTTGCGTTGAATTTTTTTTTTTTTTTTTTTTCGCTCGCGAGGCAGATTCCTGGGGGATCTCTGACCCGCGGCATTAGCGGCGGGCGGTGGCGAGGCCGGTCGCCACCTCGCGGTCGCTCGCCGGCGCGGGCGACTCGCGCGCGGTGGGGGTGTCGCGCCGCTCCCGCCAGAGCAGGAACATGCCGAGCGCGTAGATCGCGAGCAGCACATACAGGTTCACCGACAGCGCGAGCTCCGGCAGCCGCCCCTTGAAGCGGTCGTAAACGTACGGAAAGTCGATGGTGGCCAGCGACAGTAGGACCACGAGCGCGCCCATCTCGATCCGGCGCTCCTGCGCCGCCGCGCGGTCGAGCGCGTAGAGCGCGGCCGGGAAGAGATAGAGCACGTGGTGCACGTAGGTGAACGGGCTCGCCACGACCATCGTGACGAGCAGCGGCAGGAGCAGCCGCAGCGAGCGCGGCGGCGACGGGGAGCGGCCTGCCAGCGCGAGCGCGGCGCCGAGGAGGAGCAGGAGGGTGATCGCCGACGCGAGCTTGACGGTGGTCGCGTCCCCGTCGAAGAGCCGCGTGTAGAAGCCGGCGATCGAGAAATTCGGCACCGTCCCCGGGGCGAAGAGGCCCGGGATCTTGGCCCCGTGGGACATGCGCGGCAGCCGCCGCAGGAACTCGAGCCACGCCGGCGCGGCGCCGAACGGCAGGCTGATCAGGACGAGGGCCGCGAACCCGGCGGCGAGGCCGGCGAGCGCGCGGAAGCGCCGCTCGATGACCCAGGGGACCGCGAGCAGGATCGGCGTGACCTTGATCCCCGCGGCGACGGAGAGGGCGAGCCCCGCGGGGATGTCCTTGCGCGCCATCGAGAGCGCGAGCGCGGCGCAGATGAAGGCGAGCACCAGCGGGTTCACCTGCCCCATGGCCAGGCTGTTGCGCAGGTTGAGCGCCCACGCGAGAAAGGCGATGAGCGCGATGAGGACGGTGGGGACCGCGGTCCGGCGGGCCGCGCCGGAGAGGTCCGGCGACGCGCGGCGGACGGCGAACACGGTGAACGTCGCGGCGAGGCCGTAGCT
The DNA here is from genome assembly GCF_051521425.1 of Sorangium sp. So ce834. Lineage (NCBI taxonomy): Bacteria > Pseudomonadati > Myxococcota > Polyangiales > Polyangiaceae > Sorangium > Sorangium sp. So ce834. The sequence goes on along the minus strand of NZ_CP150351.1, from coordinate 11,354,278 downwards.
GACCACGGCGATGCTCGACCAGACCTGCTGGGCGATGCTCGGGCGCAGGCGGGCGAGCCACGAGAAGGTGTGCGCGAAGAACGGCGGATACAGATAAGGGAACGTCGGCTTGTGCGGGAGCCGCAGCTCCGTCGCGATCGCCTCGAGGACCTCGACGTCGTACACGTCGAGTCCCCGGCGGGCCGCGACGGCGGCCGCGTAGAACGATTTGAAGTCGATCGCGACTGGCTGCTTGATGACGATATCGAGGACGCAGAGCCAGGCGGCGCCCGTGGCAAACGCGAAGATGGCGAGATAGCTCGGGAGCTCGCCCGACAGGCGCTTTTTGAAGGCGGCTGCGAACGACGTCACGGCGCGCACGTTCTGGCGTGTTCGTCCACGTTGTCAAATGTCCTTGCCGGAGCTCCGGCGCCGGAGATTCCGCGGATCACGCCGGCGCGCTCGCGCTTCTTCGGGCGGCATGCGTCTCTCGCTCGAGCTCGTAGAAGAGCGTCCCGTCGTACATCCGGCGCAGCTGCTCGCGCGTCAGCTTCCCCCCTTTGCCGGCGAGCGCATAGAGCACCGCCCACTCGCCCGCCGACGCGAGGAACCCGAACACGTCGAGCAGGTCGCGATCTCCCAGCGTGCGCGCCACGAGCTCGCGCGCGTTCAGGGCGCCGTCGCGGTCCTTGTCCCAGCGCGCGAACAGCTCTTCGAACTTCTGCGGGTCGAACCTGCCGTCCTTGTCGTAGACGCCCGTGTCGCTCGCGTGCTTCGCTCGGTGGATGTTCTCGAGCGTGATCGAGAGGGTGGGAACGAACGATCGGGACGTCGGGAGCCCGAGCGCCCCGTTGATGACGAGCGCGAACCACGCGGAGAGCACCCGTCCGATCCCGATCGCGCGGAGCCCTTCATAGGTCTCGCGGAGCGTGATGATCCCGTCGTGGTTCCTGTCGAAGAAGGCCGAGTGCATCTCGAGCGCCGTCCTGTCGCCGAGCGCCGCCGGCTGCGCGCCGCGCACGTCCCCGGTCGCCGACGCCGACACGAACGTCGCCGGCCCGCGCCCCTCGCCCCGGGCCACGCCGTGCGGCGGCGGTCCGCCGTCCGCCGAGCGCCCGGGCGCCCCTCTTGGCTCGGTCGGCTCGAAGGTCCTCGGTCCGCCGTTCAGCTTGTCCATGGTGCTCCCCTTCCCGCGCCCGCGGCCTTGGCGCGCGTGCCTGGCCGGGCGCGGAAGCACGATGCGCGCCGACGCCCCACGGAGCGGCGCGGGGCTCGCAACCTGCTGTGCTCGCGTCGCCGCTGGCACCGCAATGTGAGGCAAATTGCCTCATGGGGTGGCCAGCGGTCACAAAAATGGCCCAGACTGGCGCACTCTGCCGCAGGGCGCCGCGTGGGGGAGGTTGTCGCGTTCGTCCGGAGCGAGGGCTCCGTGCGCGTTCGTCCGGAGAGAGTTCCGTGAAGGAGGCCTCCCACGTCCCGCCCCGCCCGGCCGTGAGCGAATGTCTCAGCGCGCGCGGCGCGCGCCGGGTCGGCCGCTCGCCGCGACTCGGCCGCTCGCCGCGACTCGGCCGCTCGCCGCGACTCGGCCGCTCGCCGCGACTCGGCCGCTCGCCGCGACTCGGCCGCTCGTCGCGACTCGGCCGCTCGCCGCGAGGAGCAGGGCCGACCCGGCGCGCTCGCCGGGTGCGCGCGCCTTGTCCTCTCGCGCGGGCGGGCGCGCCGCTGGGTCGGCGCGCCTGCGTCGGCCTGGATCACGGAGCGCGGTCCGGCGCTGGGCACAATCTTGCTTGGTGCGTCGCGGCGAGGTGGAACGATATGGCAACACTCTCGACGTCTGCATGGGTACTGCATGAGCTCGGTCTGGCCGCGGGGTTCGGCGGCCCTCTCTTCGGCCGGCTGGCGCTGCACCAGGCGGTCAAGGATATCCATTCCGAGGCCGAGCGCGGCAAGGTGCTCGCCGACGCGTGGCAACGATATAACCTCGTCAACGCGATCTCGCTGGGCACCGCCGCGGCCACGTGGTTTATCGGGCGGACGATGATCTCGGGGCGATCGATCGACGAGGAGACCCGGAGTCTGGTGCGTTTGAAGGACATCCTGCTCGGCGCGACCCTCGCGACGAGCCTCGTCAACATGGTGAGCGGACGTGAGATGAGCGAGCAGGCGCCCGGCCGCGCCGTGCCGGTCCGGGACGGCGACACGCCGTCGCCGCGCACGCCCCCGAAGGCCGCGGGCCTGCTGCGGCTCCTCGACGTCATGGGGCCGCTCAACATCGCCCTCACGGCGGGGGTCATCGGCGTGACCACGGTCCTCGCGATGAAGTCCGGCCGCTCGACGAAGTGGAGCTTCATCTCCCGGCTCCTGCCCTGAGCCGCGCCCTCTCCGGCGAGGGCGCCCCGCGCGGTTCCGGCGGCGGGGCTCCTCTCTCCGGGGCCCGCGCCGGCGCGCGCGGCGCCGCGCTCATGGTACGATGGCCCGATGAAGGTGATGACACGCATGGCGCTCGCCGCGCTCGCCCTCGCCGCCTGCAGCGGCGGCCACGGCGAGGAGGGTTGTCCTGAGCTCTGCGAGCGAGCGGTGGAGTGCCCGGGCGATCCCATGACGGAGGACAGCTGCCTGGACGCCTGCGGCGCCGAGACGGAGGAGGCCGAGGAGGCTGGCTGCGAGGACGCGTGGGAGTCCTACCTCGAGTGCCGAAACCACGCCGAGGACAACTGCGATCCGGCGAAGTACGAGGAGGAGTGCAGCATCCAGCTGGAGTCGCTGAACAGCTGCCTCGAGCGCAGCTAGCCACCGGCGAGGGAGACCCCGCGAGCTGCGCGTCCGGCGGAGCGCCGGCGACCCGGCCGCGGCTACTGGAAGCGGTGGACCGGGCGCCCGCTCGGGACCTCGTCCGGGATGAGCTTCCTGAGCCGCTTCGGCGTCGCGCGCGGGTCGAGCAGCGCCTCGCCGACGAAGGCGGTGAGCCAGCGGATCTCCTGCTCCGAGAGCTCGATCGGCTCCTCCAGCAGGGGGTCGACGGCGGCGAGCACCGGCGCGAGCGGGCCCATCTCGCCCCGCAGATCCCGATCGAGGTGGGCGTTCGTGTACTCCGTGGCGGACGTGTAGACGTCGAGGTGGTGGCGGATGGCGCCCTCCAGCGACGTGAACGAGCCGTTGTGGAAGAACGTGGGCTGGAGGGCGACGTTGCGCAGCGGCGGGGTCCTGAACTTGTACCGGTCGGCCGGGTCGCCCGTGACCTGCTCGAGCCCGAAGTCCTCATCGGCGTTCGGGCCGTCGAAGACCACGTTCGAGAGCGCCGGATCGTCGGTCGGCGCGATCTGCGGGACGCCGATGGCGTGCTGCTGGAAGTCGCTGAACATCTCGTTCGACGGCCCCGACACCGCGTGGCAGCGGACGCACCCCGCCTCGCCGAAGAAGAGCAGCGCGCCGCGCTTCTGCTCCAGCGTCATCGCGTTCCGCCGGCCGCGGGCGAACCTGTCGATGGGCGCGTCGGCGAACGTGAGCGACATCTCGAACTCGGCGATGGCGGCGGCGATCATCTCGTAGGTGACGGGCTTTCCGCGCTTCACCGCGTCGAAGCGCTTGCCGAACCGGCGGCGGTACGCCTCGACGTCGTTCACGCGCGCCGCGACCTCCTCGCGCACGACATCGTGCGACGCCGGCGCCTCGTACCCGGTCATCTCGGCGATCTCGGCCGGCGGGATGAACGCCTGCGCGGTGAGCAGGTGGGGCAGGGAAGAGAGCGACATCCCCTCCGGCGAGGTGAACGAGAAGCCCTCGCTGTTGTCGAAGGGGTCGCCGGACACGGCGAAGAACCGCGAGTTCCACATCAGGGTGGGGTAGAAGGCGGTGTTGATGACGGTGGGCGCGCGGCGCTGGTTGCGCGGCCCCGCGCGGCGCGGCCCGACGACGCCGTTGTTCTCGATGCCGATGGCGATCGACTGTGTGTCGGCGAAGCCCGCAGTGGGCGAGTGGCACCCTGAGCACGAGTTGTCGTCGTTCAGGCCGAGGATGCTGTCGAAGAACAGCTCACGCCCGAGCTTCGCCAGCTTCCGGTCGAGCTTTCGCCCGAGGCGCGACTCCAGCGTCGACTCGATCTCTCCGGTGAAGCCGTATCGGGCGAGCGTCGCCTCGAGCTGCTCGTCGACGCGAGAGCCCTTGGCGAGCGCCGGGCGCGCGAGGAGGAGCGTGGCGACGAGACATGCCGAAAGGACGGCGAGCGCCGGCCCGAGGGATCGCAGGGTCATGGTGCCTCCAGCTCCCCCGGCGGGGGAGGCGCGCGTCGGCGCGCGTCCGTGAGATCAACCAGTCCTGCCCAGATCCTGGCCGAGCGGCGGTGAATCCGATGCTGGCAAATCTAATGTTGCGAGTCGTCTACCGGCAAGGACAATCTTCCATGATTCAATAGACTTACTGCGTCTCCGGGAGTCCGGTTACCGCGTTATCTGCGGTTGCCGCGCCTACATTCGGCGGCGACGCTGCGGCGCGGCGCGGCCGCTCGCGGCATGGCGTCGTTGTAGGTGCGTGGCCGGCGCTCCGCGTCGGTGCGGCGCCCCCGCGCAGCGCGCCTCCGAGGTCGCCCGATACTCACGCTTTGTGGGGCGCGATGGGCCGTCGTATGCTTGAGGTGATGGGCCGGACAGCAACTCTGGCGGATCCGACGGGGCTCGTGGGGGGCGCGCTCACCGGGGGATATCGGATCGTCCGCGTCCTCTCCGCGCAGGGGTTCGGCGTCGTGTTCGAGGCGCGGAGCCCCTCGGGCCGCCGCGTCGCGCTGAAGGTCCTGCGGCCCGAGGTCGTCACCGAGGACACGCTGTCGCGGCTCAGCCGCGAGGCGAGCGTCACGTCGAAGCTCGACAACGCCCACGTCGTCCCGATCGTCGACGCCGGCCACGACCTCGAGCGAGATCTCGCCTACCTCGTGATGCCGCTGCTCGACGGCACCGACGTCGCCGCCCTCCTCGCCGAGACGGGTCCGCTCGCGCCCGAGGTCGCCGTGCGGATCGCGCTCCAGGCCGCCGCGGGGCTCTCGGCGGTCCACGCCGCGGGCCTCGTTTACCGCGACGTCCGCCCGCCGCGCCTCTTCCTGGAGCACCTCCCGAGCGGCGAGATCCTGGTCCGCGTCTTCGGCTTCGGGCTCTCGAAGGGCTACGACACGGCCACCTCCGACCCGGGCAAGGCGAGGAGCACCGGTCCCCAGCGCGACGAGTCGGGGCCGCGGGATCGCGCCGCGGACGTCCGCGGCGACGTGTTCGGCCTGGCGGCGACGCTCTACGAGATGCTCTGCGGCGTCTCGCCGTGGGCCGAGCTCGACGTCACGGCGGACACCGTCGACTTCGGCCCGGCGGACACGGCGGCGGACGCGCCGCCGTCGCCCCTCGCGCAGCTGCCGTCGATCCAGGACCGCGCCCCGTGGATCGAGGCGCGCCTCGCGACCGCGCTCTCGCTCGCGTTGCACAGCGACGTGGACCGGCGCTACCCGTCGATCGAGGCGTTCGCCGAGGCGCTGCGCGCCGCCTCCGGCGGCGAGGAGCGGATCACGATCGACATGCTGAGGCCGCTCGACCCCGAGCTGCGCGAGGCGATCGCCGAGCGCGCCGGCGCCGAGACCGATCCGCTCGTCGGCCGCGAGCTCGGCGGCCGGTACGCGGTGCGCCGCCTGATCGGGCGCGGCGGCATGGGCGCCGTCTACGAGGCGGAGTCGCCGGAGGGGCGGCGGGTCGCGGCCAAGGTCATCTTCAAGAGCGCCGTCGGGCAGGACGACCACGCCGTGCGCCGCTTCATCCGCGAGGCGCGCGCGGTGACCGCGATCCAGAGCCCGCACGTGGTCAAGACGTTCGAGCTCGGGACGGATCTCACGCTCGCGACCCCGTTCATCATCATGGAGCTCTTGCACGGCGTCGATCTCGCCAAGCTCCTCAGGATGCGCGGGCCGCTCGAGCCGGCGCCGGTCGTGCGCGTCTTCCTCCAGGCGGCGCGCGGGCTCGCGGCGGCGCACGCCGAGGGGATCGTGCACCGGGACATCAAGCCGGCGAACCTCTTCCTGCACGCGCCGTTCGAGGGCGCGGCGAGCCGGGCGTCGAGCTCGATCGCGCCGCCGCCGTCCACCCAGCGCGGCGCCCTCGCGACGGCGCCGCCGTCCACCCGCCGCGGCTCGAGCTCGGTGAGGCCGCCGCCCTCCGGCCAGCGCCTCTCCGGCTCGATCCGGCCGCCGCCGTCGACCCGCCGCCCGTCCGGCTCGATCCGCCCGCCGTCCTCGAGCGACCGCCGGCTCGTGGTCAAGGTCTGCGATTTCGGCATCGCGAAGCGCACCGGCGACGGCGTCTCGCACGAGCTCACGCGCGCCGGCGGCGTGCTCGGGTCGCCGATCTACATGTCGCCCGAGCAGGCGAAGATGGCGAAGGACGTCGATCGCCGCTCCGACGTCTGGAGCCTCTCCGTCTCGCTCTACCAGGCGCTCTGCGGGAGCTGCCCCTGGGATCCGAACGCCTCGCTCGCCGAGCTGCTGCTGTCGATCTGTACCGAGCGCGTGCCGCCGCTCGCCGCGGCCGCGCCGTGGCTCGATCCGGCCCTCGCCGCCGTCGTGCACCGCGGCCTGAAGCGCGATCCCGGCGAGCGCTGGCAGAGCATGGAGCAGCTGATCGCCGCGCTCGCGCCGCACGCGGAGGGCACCGAGGTCGTCACGCTGGATCAGCTGCGCGGCATCGACGCGGAGCGGCGCGCCGGCGCCGCCCCGATGTCCGCGCTGCGCAGCGAGTCGAGGCTCGCCCGCTCCGCCGAGGGGGAAGAGCGCTCGATCGGCGGCAGCTCGTTCACGGCGTCGCAGGCGCCTGCGGGCGCCGCGCGGCGGCGCTTCGTCGGGGCGGCGGTCACGGCGGTCGCCCTCGCCGCGGTCGGCGGCGGCCTCGCGCTGCGCGCCTCGACCGGCGGCGAGGTGCGCGCGCCGCCCGCCGCGCAGCGCGAGCCCGCGCCGCCCGCCGCGCCTGCGCCGACGCCCGCGTCCGCGCCGACGCCCGCGCCCGCGTCCTTCACGGCGGTCGTGACGCTCCCGAAGGAGGCGACGGTGCGGGTCAACGGCGCCGAGCGCCCGGTGCGCGATGGCCGGCTCGACCTGACCGGCCAGGCCGGCGATACGTTCGAGGTCGAGGTGAGCCGCGGCGGCGCGACAACGCGGGAGACGGTGTTCATGCTGAGCGACGGCCGGCTCCGGCCCGATCGCATCGAGCTCCAGCCGCCCGCGCCGGCCTCCGCCTCGGCCGCGGCGTCCGCGCCGGCCCCGCGCCGCGACCGGCCGCGCCGCGCGCCGCGCGGCTCCTCCGCGCCGGCCGATGCGTCCACGTCCTCCACGGGGGCGCCCGGGGCCCCGCCGGCCCCGACCGCGGTGATGCCGGTCGATCGGTGGTGATCCGGACGGCGCGCGCCCCTCGCGCCGCGCGGCGCTCCGTCGCGGTGTCCGCGCTCGCCGCGGCGCTCGCGGCGCTCGCGGCGCCTGCGCCGCCGGCCCTCGCGCAGCCCGAGCCGGCGCCGCCCACCGCAGCGCCGGCGCCCACCGCGGCACCGCCGACGCCCTCCGCATCGCCCGCGTCCTCCGTGTCGGCCGACGAGGCGCTCGCCCGGGCCAAGGCGCTCTTTCAGGAGGGGAACGAGCTGCGCAAGAGCGGCGACTGCCAGCGCGCGCTCGAGCTCTACCTGCGCTCGCGCCGCCTCGTCGCGTCGGTGCCCAACACCCTCAACGCCGCGTTCTGCCTCGATCAGCTCGGGCGTTACGACGAGGCGCTCGGGCTCTACGAGGCGCTGCTCACCGATTTTCGCGCCGAGCTCGGCGAGCCGGAGCGCAAGAGCGTCGCGTCCACGATCGCCGCGCTGAGGGCGCGGATCGGCAGCGTCCTCGTCTCGTCGAACGTCGATGGCCTGGTGCTCATCGACGGCAGGCCGCGCGGACGCCTCCCCGTCTCCGGCCCGATCCGGCTGCTCCCCGGGGACCACACGCTCCGCGTCGTCAAGGACGGCTGGCGCACGTTCGAGGCGATCCTGACCGTCCGGGTCGCCGAGACCGCCTCGGTGGACGCGAAGCTCGAGCCGCTCGCCAACACGGGGCGGCTGAAGATCGAGGACGAGCGGCTCGTCGGCGCGGAGCTCTTCATCGACGGCACGCTCATCGGGCAGCTGCCGTGGGAGGGCTCGCTCGCGCCCGGCCCGCATTTCTATTCGGTGCGCAAGGGCAACCTCGGCTCCGCGCCGCGCGAGGCGAACGTCGTCGCGGGGCAGCTCGCGGTCGCCACGGTCGAGGCGGGCCCGCTCGGCGAGGAGGTCCGCGTCGTCACCCAGCCGCTCAGCGCGGATCTGGCCATCAACGGCGTCCCGGTCGGCAAGGGGCAGTGGCGGGGGGCGCTGCCGCTCGGGCGCCACACCTTCGAGGCGCACGAGCCGGGCTATTTCGCGCGCACGCTCCGCACGACCGTCGATCGGACGACGACGGGCGATATCGTCCTGCCGCTCGCCATCGACGAGGCCCACCCGCGCTGGGGGCGGAGGGTCGGTGTCTTCCGGCTGGAGGCGGCCTCCGGCTATGCCTTCGCCTCGTCGCTCGAGAGCGACGCCGAGCGGAGCTGCGGCAGCTACCGCTGCTCCAACGTCTCACGCCCCTCCGGCTTCCTCGCCGGCCTGCGCGGCAGCTACGAATTCCCGATCGGCGCCGCCATCGAGCTCACGGCCGGGTACCTGAGCCTCCACACGGCGCTCGATCGCTCCCTCGACGCGACGTTCCTCGCGCCGGGCGGGGGCACGGAGCGGCTCCCCATCCGGTACACGTTCCACGACGACATCGACCTCGCCGGCGTGACCGTGATGGTCGGCGGCAGCTATCATTACGGGCTGTCGTCCTGGTTCGACGTCGGCGGCGCGCTCGGGCTCGGCGTGGTGCTGGCCGAGATGCGCGACGCGGTGACCGGCGCGGCGTCCGACGCGCGGAGGACCGTCGCCGTGGCCGTGCAGAACGCGGGCAACGGCGTCCGCGCCGCCGCCCCGTTCGCGATGCCGGAGCTCAGGGTGCGGCTGAAGCTCGGGCGCGTCACCGCCAGCGCCGGCCTCGGCGTCGCCTTCTTCCTCGTCGACGGCCCGCCGCTCGAGACGGGCAATACCTACGTCGTCGGCGCCGAGTGCGACGAGGCGGACCCGACGGTCGACTGCGCGCCGGGCAAGAAGGTCGTGTTCGAGGAGCGGGCCCACGGCACGTTCACGATGTTCCTCCCGAACGTCGCCGTGGGATACCGGTTCTGAGCGCCGCCGGCCGCGGCGCTCAGCGGCTCGCCTGGTCCCTCTCGAGGCGCGCCTGCTCCCGCACCACGTCGAAGAGGCGCGCCGCGTCGAGCAGCGAGGCCGTGAGCCGGCCGAACTGGATCACATCGCCGACCGCGACCTCCCTCGGCTCGTTCTCGGAGAGCACCTTGCCGTTCACGCGGGTCCCGTTCTGTGAGCCGTTGTCGATGAGCACGAGCTGCCCCTGCGCATTCTGCCGGAAGTGCGCGTGCAGCTTCGACACCGACGGGTGGCGCAGCACCACATCGCAATTGCGCGTGCGGCCCACCGAGATCTGATCGGGATACGGATTGCCCTTCGCCTTGGCGACCTCGAACACCTCGCTGGTCGGACCGGGCGGAGGCGGCGGCTTGCGGTGCGCCGCGGGCGAGGCGGCGACCGTCCGGAAGGCAAATTGCTGGTTGTCCGCACCAGCCTCGGACACCACGAGGAGCAGGTTCGTCACCCTGCGGACGAAGCGGTCCCGAGGCATCACACGCGCTAGCTCGATGATGTCCCCTGATTCTTCCACGATGTGCCGAGTATAAGCCGATCCCGAGGAGCGGAACGTGGGTGAGCGTACTTTGCCGTGGCGACACGCCCGCGTCTCTGCAGCAGGGTCTCGCGGCCGCCGTCGCGCTGGCGCACATCGCGTCTCCACCGCGCTGCGCGGCGCGCCTTGAGCCAGAATCGGTGTTCCGATGTGCGCGCACGTGGTGCCCTGGGGGCGCGCCGCCCCTGTTTCCCGCCGCGCGATCGCTCCTCGGCATCGATGCGGCGGCTCGCCGGGCAGACCGCGCTCGAAAACGCCGCGACCTGGCGTACCTTCCGCGCCCATGCACGCACTGGTTCGTGGACGCATCTCGGTCAACCCGCGCGGCTTCGGGTTCCTGAACATCGAGGCCTCTCCGGAGAAGGGAGGGGCGCCGGGCAGGCCGCCCCTGGTCCCGGCGACCGCCTTCATCACGCCGCCCGATCTGAACCCGTTCCTCGACGGCGACGTCGTGGACGCGGTCGTCGTCGAGGCGGAGCCTGGCCGCTACAGCGCGTCGCAGCTCGCCCTCGTCCATCGCGAGCGCGCCGAGCTCTTCGGGACGGTCGTGTCGCACGCGAAGCGGCCGCACCTCCGGGTCGATCGCCTCGTCTCCAACACGGACTGGCCGTTCAAGCCGGGCGCCGCCGACGACCTCGCCGAGGGCACCGCGGTGGTCGCCGTCATCGAGGGCGCGGCGGTCGTCCCGGCGCGCGTCGTCGCGCCGGGCGCCGATTTCGGCATCGAGCGCTGCCTCGCCCGCAACGGCGTGCGCGCCGTGTTCCCGGGCGACGTCGTCGAGGCGTCGCGCGCGGCGGCGGCGGCGGTGTCGATCGAGCGCGAGCTCGCGCGCGGCCGCCGCGACCTGCGCGAGCTCACCACGGTCACGATCGACGCGCCCGTCACCACCGACATCGACGACGCCCTCGCCGTGCTGCCGGCCGGCCCCGACGGCGCGCTCCGCGTCTTCGTGTCGATCGCCGACGTGGACGCGTTCGTCCAGGAGGGCTCGCCGCTCGATCTCGAGGCCCGCGCCCGCGGCACGAGCGTCTACCTCGCCGGCCGCGTCATCCCGATGCTCCCCGAGTCGATCTCCAGCGAGGCGGCGAGCCTGCTCCCGGGGGTCGATCGGCTCGCGGTCACGGCCGAGCTGCGCGTCGATCCCGAGGGCGGCGTCACCGCGATCGATCTCCACGAGAGCGTGATCCGCTCGCACGCCCGCCTCTCGTACGACGCCGTCGAGGAGTTCCTCACGACGGGCCGGTCCGCCGGCATCCCCGAGGCGGCGTGGCCGGTCGTGCGCTGGCTCCGCACCGCGGCCGCGCGGCTGTCGACGATCCGCGCCGCGCGCGGCGGCGTCGAGCTCGACCGCGATGAGGCCTACGTGACGCTGGACGCCGAGACGCGCGAGCCGACCGGCGTCTCGCCGCGCTCCGACACGGGCGCGCACCGCCTCGTCGAGCGGCTGATGGTGGCGGCGAACGAGGCCGTGGCCAGCTGGCTCGTGGCGCGCGGGCTCCCCTGCATCTATCGCGTCCACGACGAGCCCACCGAGGAGCGCGTCCGGGCGCTCGAGCACTTCGCGCACAACTTCGGCGTCGAGGCCGGGTTCGGCCCGCGCCTGAGCCCCCTCGGCCTCGCGGCGTTCGAGGCGCAGTACCGCGGCTCGGAGCTCGCGCCCGCCATCCGCACCGTGCTCGGCAAGGCGCTCGGTCCGGCCCGCTACACGGCCACCCCGGACCTGCATTTCGGCCTCGGCGCCCCGCTGTATCTGCACTTCACATCCCCGATCCGCCGCTATGCCGACCTCGCCGTGCACCGCATCGTCAAGGGCTACCTCCAGGGCCGCCGCGATCAGCGCGTGGACGCCGAGGCGCTGGCGTCGCTCGCCCACCACCTGAACGCGCGGGCGCGCAGCGCCGGCAAGGCCGAGACGGAGCGGCACCGCATGCTCGTGGCGCGCCTGTTCGCCTCCCGGATCGGCGAGGAGATCGAGGGCAACATCGTGTCCATCAAGCCGTTCGGCCTCGTCGTCCAGATGGTCGAGTCCGGCGCGACGGGCACGATCGCGCTCGAAGCGCTGCCGGGCGGCCCGTACCGGATCGACGCCGTCGCCCAGGCGCTCGTCGGCGCGAGCCGCCGCTACGGCGTCGGCGAGCCGATCCGCGCCGCCATCGCGTCGACGAACGAGGAGCTCGGCCGCGTCGACCTCGTCCCCGCGGGCGCCCGCGGCGCCGCGTGACCCGGGCCGCGGCGCGCCCGCGGCGGCGGCTCACGACGCGCGCGCCCGCGGCGCCCGGCGGCTACGGCGACAGGCTCACGACGAACGCGTCGGTGCCGTTCGCCGCGTGCTCGCCGAGGCCGAAGTCGATCCGCCCCTCGGCCGTACCGCAGAGCACGATGGTGCCGTTCGCGGGCGAGATGGCCGCCGCGTTCGACTTCTGGTTGCCGGCGGCGCCGAGCACCTTCCCCCAGAGGGTCTTGCCCTGCGGGTCGAGCTTCGCGACGAAGACGTCGAAGCCGCCGCCGCTCGGGAGCGGCTCGTCGCCGAGCGCGATCACGCCCTGCGCCGCGCCGGTCACCACCACGTTGCCGGCTGCGTCCGCGGCGACCGCCATGCTCTCCTGCGAGCCGTCGCCGGCGAACGACCGCGCCCACACGGGCGTGCCGTCGGGCGCGAGCGACACCACGAACGCCGTCTGCGCGTCGTTGGCGCGGAGGCTCAGCCCAGGGCCGAAGTCGAGCTTGCCCAGGTACGTCCCCGTCACGACCACCGCGCCGGACGGGGTGACGGCGATCCCGGTGCCCGCCTGCGAGGCCGTGTCCCCGTAGTCCGAGAGCCAGACGCCGTTTCCGCTGCTGTCGAGCTTGAGGACGAACAGGTTCGGCCCGAGCCCGGTGTTCCGCACCTGCCTGCTCCCGACGCTCAGCGTGCCGCTGTACCGGCCGGTGAGGAACACGCTGCCCTCGGCGTCGACGGCCACGCTGGTGGCGAACTGGTTCGAGATGTCCCCGTAGATCCTGGTCCACAGGACGGCGCCGAGCGGATCGTACTTCCGGAGGAAGATGTCGGTGCCGCCCTCGCTGCTGGCGCAGACCGGGAGGGGCGGCGCCGAGCAGAGCAGCGATCCGCTGAAGTAGCCGGCGATCACGACGTTGCCGGCCGCGTCCACCGCGATGGAGCGCAGCGTCTGATCCGCGCTGTCCCCGATCTGGCGCGCCCAGCCGGGGGTGCCGTCTCTGTCCAGCGTGGCCACGAAGCTGTCGAGCGCGTTGACGCTCCTCAGCGTCGCGCTGCCGAACGTGAACGACCCGTAGAACGTCCCGCCGATGACGAGCTTGCCTTCGGGCGTCACCGCGAGCCCGTTGAGCGTCTCGGCGCCGCTGCCGCCGATCCTCGCGCTCCAGCGGTGGGCTCCGGTCGCGTCGAAGCTCGCGACGTACACGTCGGCGGTGCCGATGCTCACCAGCGTCTCGTCGCCGAACTTGAGGGTCCCCGAGAAGGTGCCGCCGATATAGATGTTCCCGTCCGCGTCGACGCCGACGCCGGTCGCGCTCTGGATGTTCGGGTCGCCGTAGAGGGCCGACCAGAGCGGCGCGCTGCAGGCGAAGCCGTCGCAGTCCTCGTCGGTGTCGTCCGCGCACGTCTCGGTCGTCGGGGTGACCTCGCCGGCGCACGGCCGCCACGACGTCCCCGTGATGTCGCACATCCGGAGCCCCGGCGCGCAGAGCCCGACGCCCTTCGTGTCCTCCGAGCCGCTGTAGCAGGTCTCGATCTGGCCCGGGGTGCACACGCACCCCGCGTCGGCCTCGTTCGTCTCGCCGTCGCAGTCGTCGTCCAGGGTGGTGCTGCAGTCCTCGAGCCTGGGGACCACGGCGCCCTCGCAGTCGCCGAAGCCCTGGCCGTCCGGCAGGCACCTCCGCACGCCCGCCGCGCACACCCCGACGCCCTCGGTGCCTGCAGGGCCGGGATAGCAAGCTTGCTCATCGCCGGCGCTGCAGAGCGGCGCGCCTCCGGTGCCACCGCCGCTGCCGCCGCCCCCGCCGCCGCCGGCGTCGGGCCTCGGGTTGAAGGGCGCCGGGTCCGAGCACGCGCCAGGGAGCATGAGCACGAGCGCAGACCCGACGAGCATCGATCGAGCGCGCACGGTTGTCCTCGTGACCATCAGGGGACGGAGCTCCATGTTCGGCGATGTTGACTTCAGTCCTGATGTGGCTTTCTCGTCGGGCGCTTCTTCTTCAAGTCGATGATGATCGTGCTGACGGGCGGCGGCGCGCTCGATGAGGCGCCGGGCGGGTCCGGGCGCATCGTCTCCGGCGCCTCGAGGGCGCGCGGCGGCTCGTCGGCGATCTCGGACGGGGAGAGCTGGGTGGGCCTTTCGCTCGCGCTCTGCGCGGGGAGCAGGTCGTGCTGGATCGCATCGCTCTTGGGCTCGCCGCGGAGCGCCATCCACACCGCGACCACGCTCGCGATCACGAGCGCCACGCCGCCGATCGCGAGCAGGATCACGAGCTTCGGCGGCTGCTTCGGCGGAGCGCGGCGCGGCGCCCAGCCGGCGGCCGGCGGCTCGCCGTAGGCGGCGCTCGGGGCGTGCTGCGACGCGGGCGCGCCGTAGGACGCGCCGGTGCTGTGGAGCGAGGCCGGCGCGCTGTGGGGCATGCTGGCGGCGTGCGACGCGGCGGGGGCGCCGTAGGACGCGCCGGTGTTGTGGAGCGCGGCGGGCGCGCCGTGCGGGGCGCTCGGAGCGTGCGGCGCGCCGGCGGCGCCGTAGGAGGCGCCGGTGTTGTGGAGCGAGGCGGGGGCGCCGTAGGAGGCGCCGGTGTTGTGGAGCGCGGCGGGCGCGCCGTAGGAGGCGCCGGTGCTGTGGAGCGCGGCGGGCGCGCCGTAGGAGGCGCCGGTGCTGTGGAGCGCGGCGGGCGCGCCGTAGGAGGCGCCGGTGCTGTGGAGCGCGGCCGGCGCGCCGTGGGGCACGCTGGCGCCGTGGAGCGAGGCGGGCGCGCCGTGCATTCCGGCGTGGCCTGCGCCGGTGTTGTGCAGGGCCGACGGCGGCCCGTTCGGTGCGCCGGGGCCGATCTGCGCGAGGCTCGGATGGCCTCCGCGCGCCTGGGCGGCATCCATGGCGCTCGCGCCCTGGGCCCCGGGCGCCGCCACCGTGGCGGCCTCCCACGAGGTCGCTCCGCCGGGGCCGGGATCCGGCCCGAGCGCGGGCGCCGACCCCATCTCGTTCCACCTCGCGCCCGAGGGGGCCGCCGGCCGCGGCGGCGGCTCGGCCGGCGCCTCCGCCGAGGCGGGCGCCGCGAGCATCGGCGAGGGCTGCGGCGCGCCCGCCGACGGCGCGTCCCCCGCCGCGAGCCGCGCCGACGCGAACGGCGGCGGCTCTCCGCGCAGGAGCGCCCGCATGTCCGCCTGCATCGTGCGGGCGTCCGGGTAGCGCCGGTCGCGATCGAACGCGAGCGCCCTGTCCACGAGGGCGCACAGCCCAGGCGGCGCCTCCGGCGCGACGCTCGCGAGCGGCGGCGCCGCCATGGTCGCCATCTTCACGAGCAGCTCGGACTCCGTGCGCGCCTCGTGGATGCGCCGCTTCGCGATCAGCCGGAACATCGTCGCGCCCGCGGCGAAGAGGTCCGCCCGGTGGTCGACCGAGATGCCGCGCACCTGCTCCGGGGCCATGTACGACACGGTCCCGAGCGTCGCGCCCGTCCGGGTCCGCATCGCCGTCTTCACGCCGTCGCGCATGCGGGCGATGCCGAAATCGAGCACCTTGAGGCGCCCGGTCCGCTCGACGAAGAGGTTGTCGAGCTTGATGTCGCGGTGGATGATCCCCTGCTCGTGCGCCGCCCCGAGCACGTCGAGCAGCTCGTCCATGAGGCGCAGCATCTCGCCCGTCTCGACGTGGCCGAGCCGCTGGAGCCTGTCGGCGAGCGACTCGCCGTCGAGGAGCTCCATCACGAGGAACGGCGCGCCGTCCTCGGTCATGTCGATGTCGCGGATCTCGACCACGCCGGGGTGCCGGAAGCGATTGACCGCCTGCGCCTCCCGCTCGAACCGGGCGCGCAGGTCCTTCGAGCGCGCCACCTCGGGGTGGAGGATCTTGATCGCCTCGCGCCGCCCGATCTTGTGGGTCGCGGCGTAGACGGCGGCCATCCCGCCGATCCCGAGGAGGCGATCGATCGTCCACTTGCCCCGCAGGGTCGTCCCTACGCGCCTCTCGCAGGCCGCCCGCTCGTCGTCCATGCCCCGATCGAATGTCACAGCGCGCGGGATCGAGGTCAAGGTGAGAGCCGCGGCGGGGGCGACATCGTCTCACTTCCCATGGCTTCCCGGCGCCGACGAGCCTGCCGCCGGCCCTGGCTCAATCGGGGATCGGGTGCACGCCGTCGCGCACCCAGGGATCGATGGTCGGCCGGAACGCCGCCTCGGTCCGGAGCCCCGCCAGCACGGACGCGAGCCCCCACTGCAGCCGATTCACGAACGTGAAGTCCTGCGGCATCTTCGGCACGTGGGGGATGGTGGGCATCTTCTCTCCCTCCTTGAAGGCGAGCCCCCGGATGCCGCGGGTCAGGTAGGCCACGGTCTCGCGCGCCTTCTCCGGGGAGCACTTCCAGGTCCCGTGCGTGCACAGCGGGACCATGAGCTCCATCGTGTAGCTCCGGTAGAGATCCCAGCTCTCGTCGTTCGGATCGTAGCCGAGCACCTCCACGCAGGCGCGGTCGAACTCCTTCCAGTCCGCGTCCATGGCGGCGCGCATGTAGCGCTTCATGCCGGCCACGAGGTCGGGCGGGAGCTGCTTCACGCAGCCGAAATCGAGGATCGCGACCCGGCCGTCCTCGTGGAAGCGGTAGTTGCCGGGGTGCGGATCGGCGTAGAGCCAGCCGTACCGCAGCATCGAGCGGAAGGTGAAGCGCCAGATGGAGAGGCCCGCGCGGTTCTTCGCCTCCTGGCTGCCGCGCTCGCAGAACTCGGCGTAGCTCATGCCGTCGACGAACTCGAGCGTGATGACCCGCCGCGTGGTGAGGCTGTGGTGAATGCGGGGAACGTAGACGTCCTCGTCCCCGGCGTTCATGCGGCGGAACAGGTCCGCCATCTCGGCCTCGCGCGCGTAGTCGAGCTCGGACAGGAAGACCTTGCGGAGCTCGTCGACGGTCTGCCGGGCGTGCAGCTTCTTGGCGATGGGCGCCATCATCGCCTCGAGCATCGAGACGCTCTTCAGGTCGTTCTCGATGGCCCTGTCCATGCCGGGGTACTGCACCTTGACGGCGACCCGCTCCCCCGCCTTCGTCGTCGCCCGGTGCACTTGCCCGATGCTCGCCGCGGCGAACGGCTCGCGCTCCCACGCCGCGAACACCTCGTGGGGCGGCGTGCCGAGCTCCTGGATGACCATCTGCTCCGCGGCCTCGGGCGACAGGGGCGGCGCCTTGTCGAGCAGCTTCTTCAGCGTGGCCTGGAACTTCTCCTCGTACCCCGGCGGCGCGAGCCCGTCGATGTAGCTCGCCATCTGGCCGAACTTGAGCGGCAGGCCCTTCATCTCGCCGAGCGTCTTCAGCATCGCCTCGGCGGTCTTCTTCACCTCCTGGGTCATCCTCCGCCGCGCCTCGGCCTCCTCCTCGTCGGTCCGCGGCGCGCCGAGGGCGCGCTTCGCGCCCTCGATGGCGAAGGGGAGGGTGCGGGGCGCGAGACCGGCGAGGCGCGCGAGGCGCCCGAGCTTGGAGGTCGGCGGTTTGTCTCTGGGCTTGTCGTCGGCCATGCGGACTGACTCGTTAGGGTAGCGTTGGTCGGCGCGGCGCGGTCATGCGCCGACGCGGCGCTTCGGGGCCGCGCGGATCTTGGGAACCGGCCACAGGGACACGGTGTTCCTCAGCTGCTGAGCCTGCTCCGGGGAGATGTCCCCCTCCACGTGGACCCGGGCCTTCCGGTCCTCGACCACGACCCGCACCGCGCCCCGTCCGACCGGCGCCGCGCGGAGGACGTCCGTGATGTCGTCGAGCAGGCGTTGGGGCAGCCGGCCCCGGAGCAGCCGGACGTTGCGCCCCTCGACGCGCACGTAAAATAGCTCATTCGCGCGGAGGAGGGCCACGGCGAGCGGCACGACGAAGGCGAGCAGGGCGAGGGGGATCAGGAAGGACATGGCGGGCCGCCCACGACGAGAGCGCCTCCCCAAGGCTCACCGCGGCGCCCGGATCGTGAGCCCGCGCCGGCCGTTGTCAACGCTGGCCGTGGGCCGTGGCCGGCTCTCGGCGCCCGCGAGCGCGCCTGCGAGCGCGGCCCGGGCCGGGGGCCCTGGTCAGGGAGGCGCGCGGTGCCTACCTTAGGATCCCATGACGAGCGCCGCGCCCCAGCCTGCCGCCATCGACCCGCGCCTGGATCTCCACGACGAGATCAGCCGCCTGAAGCGGGAGAGGAACGCCGTCCTCCTGGCCCACTACTACCAGGACGGCGAGATCCAGGACCTCGCAGACTTCCTCGGCGACTCGCTCCAGCTGGCGCAGCAGGCCAAGAAGACCACCGCGGACGTCATCCTGTTCGCCGGCGTGCACTTCATGGCCGAGACGGCGAAGATCTTGAACCCCGAGCGCATCGTCGTGGTGCCCGACCTGCAGGCCGGCTGCTCGCTCGCCGACGGCTGCCCCGTCGATCGCTTCCGCGCCTGGCGCGCCCGGTACCCCGGCGCGGTCGCGATCTCCTACATCAACTGCTCCGCCGAGGTGAAGGCGGAGAGCGACTACATCTGCACGTCGTCGAACGCCGAGAAGATCGTCCGCGCGATCCCCGAGGGGCAGGAGATCCTCTTCGCGCCCGACAAGAACCTCGGGCGCTGGCTCATCGAGAGGACGGGCCGCCCGATGCGCCTGTGGCAGGGCAGCTGCCTCGTGCACGAGACGTTCAGCCTGCGCAAGATCGTCGCGCTGCGCGAGCGCCACCCGGACGCGAAGCTCATCGCGCACCCGGAGTGCGAGGAGCCGATCCTGCGGATGGCCGACTACATCGGCTCGACGACCGCGCTCCTCAAGTACACGATCGCGGACGACGCCGCGAAGTACATCGTCGCGACCGAGAGCGGCATCGTGCACCAGATGCGCAAGGCGTCGCCGCAGAAGGAGTTCATCGAGGGGCCGCCCGAGGGCAACTGCGCCTGCAACGAGTGCCCCTTCATGCGGCTCAACACGCTCGAGAAGGTCTACCTCGCGCTGCGCGACCTCGCCCCGCGCCTCGAGATGGCGCCCGAGCTGCGCGAGCGCGCGCGCGTCCCGATCGATCGCATGCTGGCCCTCAGCTGAGCCCGCCGCGCGGCTCACCGCCTCGGGCACGCGTGGCGGCGCAGGGTGCAGATGTTGGTCCGCTCGCACGTCGTCGACATCGTGAGATCGCGGCAGGGGCGGCCCTTCTGGTGGGGCCGCTCCCGCGTCGCGCGGACCGGGTGCGGGCGCGGCTCGTGGGCCACGGCGCAGTCGTGGTCCCCCTCGCACGG
>NZ_CP150351.1:4080000-6382500 GCF_051521425.1 Sorangium sp. So ce834 | reverse complement strand
TGACGAGCAGCGTGACACAGCTGGCCCTGCGTAAAAGAGTAGAGCGTCGCGAAAGCGGGCTCCGCAGGGTTCCGATTGGACGCACCCACAAGTTTCCGGTGGTGATATCGAGAAGGTCACACCCGATCCCATACCGAACTCGGAAGTTAAGCTTCTTGGAGCCGATGGTACTGCCAGGGCAACCTGGTGGGAGAGTAGGACGCCGCCGGGATTTTTTTTATGAGCCTGCGTGCCGGCTTTGTCGCGCGCAGGCCCCTTGTTGCCACGGGTCTACAGCACGAGCTGTTCCCGCGGCAAGCAGCGAGCACGCCGCGCCCGGAACGCGGGCGCGCGAGCATCGCGCCAAGATTGGCCCGGATTGGAGCGCCGCGAAGTGCGGGCTCCGCCGAGCGTCCACCCCACGGGGCGGACGCGCCACAAGTTTCCGGTGGTGATATCGAGAAGGTCACACCCGATCCCATACCGAACTCGGAAGTTAAGCTTCTTGGAGCCGATGGTACTGCCAGGGCAACCTGGTGGGAGAGTAGGACGCCGCCGGGGTTTCTTTGAACCTGCGCACGGTGCAAACCGTGCGCAGGTTTTTTTTTGTGCTTTGTGATTTGGCTCAAGCGCGGCCCGTCCCTCGCGCTTCCCGTTCCCCGCCGCCCGGTCAGCTCCGTCCACGGGGCCCGACATCCATCCAAGCGGCCGGGGGTCGTCTGAACCCCACCCACAGCTCCATGCGGTGAGCGCCGGCGGGTGGGGCCACACGGCGGGGGCGGGCGGGCGCGCTGAGCACCGACCGAGGTGCCATAAGGTCCCAGGGGGCTCGAGGTCTCAGGCGCGCCTTGTGTGGCGCGCGACGTGACGTCCCAGGGGGCATGGCCCGAAGGGAGACATGCCGGGTGGTGTTCCCTGCGTAAGCTCCCACGCCCCGGTCTCGTCGGATGGCCAGCGCCCGCCCGCCCCCGCCGTGTGGCCCCACCCGCCGGCGCGTGCCGCTCGGAAGCACCTCTCTCCCCGACAGGATGGCGGCCTCCGCGGCAATGCGCCCGCGGCCTTCCGCCTCGCTGACCGGTCCCGAGCGAGCGGTTGCGCCATGTCCCCCCGTGAGGGATGGCTCTTGCATCGCCCGCAGCCGCCCCCTCAACAAGGGGCCGCATGAAGCAGGCGCGACGACGCGCCGCGCCCAGCTGCCAGCTGGCTTCACGCGCCGCGCAACGCCGCCGATGGCCAAGAAACGCTCTCCCACGCCCGATCCGCTCGCTCGCTTCCACCCCGCCACCCAGGCGTGGTTCCGTGGAGCGTTCTCCGCGCCCACCCCCGCCCAGGCCCAGGGCTTCCCCCCGATCCTCGACGGCGCCTCCACCTTGCTGCTCGCCCCGACCGGCTCCGGCAAGACGCTCGCCGCCTTCCTCGCCGCCATCGACCGGCTCATGGCCTCGCCCGAGCCGGATGCCGCCGAGCGCTGCCGCGTCGTCTACGTCTCGCCCCTCAAGGCGCTCGCCATCGACGTCGAACGAAACCTGCGCGCGCCGCTCGCCGGCATCGCCGCCGCCGCCGAGCGCCTCGGCCTGCCGTACCGGGTCCCCCAGGTCGGCGTGCGCTCCGGCGACACCGCGCCCGAAGACCGCGCCCGGCTCGCCAAGAAGCCGCCGGACATCCTCATCACCACCCCGGAGTCGCTCTACCTCCTCCTCACCGCCAACGCGCGCGATCGCCTGCGCGCCGTCGAGACCGTCATCATCGACGAGATCCACGCGCTCGTCGCCACGAAGCGCGGTGCGCACCTGGCCCTGTCCCTCGAGCGGCTCGAGGCGCTCCGCTCGGCGCCCGCGCCGATGCAGCGCATCGGGCTCTCCGCCACGCAGCGCCCGCTCGACGAGGTCGCGCGGCTGCTCGGCGGCGGCGAGATCGACGGCGCCGGCGCGGGCGCGCGCTTCGCGCCGCGGCCGGTGACCATCGTCGACGCGAGCGCCCCCAAGGCGCTGGAGCTCCGCATCGAGGTGCCCGTCGAGGACATGACCAAGCTCGCCGAGGCCGCCCGCGCCGGCGAGGGCCCGCTCAAGGGCCCGGCCGAGCCGGCGCAGCGCTCGATCTGGCCGAGCATCCACCCGCGCCTCGTCGAGCTCGTCCGCGCCCACCGCACCACGATGATCTTCGTGAACAGCCGGCGCCTCGCCGAGCGCCTCGCCGCGGCCCTCAACGACACCGCGGGCGCCGAGATCGCGCTCGCCCACCACGGCTCGATCGCCCGCGAGCAGCGCCAGCAGATCGAGGAGCGGCTCAAGGCCGGCCTCCTGCCGTGCATCGTCGCGACCTCGTCGCTCGAGCTCGGCCTCGACCTCGGCGCCGTCGACCTCGTCATCCAGCTCGAGGCGCCGCCCTCGGTCGCCGCCGGGCTCCAGCGCGTCGGCCGCGCCGGGCACGAGGTCGGCGGCACGTCGCGCGGCGTCGTCTTCCCCAAGCACCGCGGCGACCTGCTCGCGTGCGCCGCGGCCGCCTCCCGCATGCGCGAAGGCAAGGTCGAGGCGACCCTCTACCCGAGGAACCCGCTCGACGTCCTCGCCCAGCAGATCGTCGCCATCGTCTCGATGGACACCCTCCACGTCGACGCGCTCTTCTCGCTCGTGCGCAGGGCCGCGCCCTTCGCCGACCTGCCCCGCGCGAGCTTCGAGGGCGTGCTTGACATGCTCTCCGGCCGCTACCCGTCCGACGAGTTCGCCGAGCTCCGGCCCCGCGTCGTCTGGGACCGCGTGGGCGGCGCCGTGCGCGCCCGCAAGGGCGCGAAGCGCCTCGCCGTCGTCAACGCCGGCACCATCCCCGACCGCGGCCTCTACGGCGTCTTCCTCGACGCCGGCGGCGACGCGGCGCGGCCCGGCCGGCGCGTCGGCGAGCTCGACGAGGAGATGGTCTTCGAGGCCCGCGAGGGCGAGGTCTTCCTCCTCGGCGCCTCCTCGTGGCGCATCACCGACATCACCCACGACCGCGTCCTCGTCGTCCCCGCGCCGGGCGAGCCGGGCAAGATGCCGTTCTGGCGCGGCGACCAGGCCGGGCGCAACGCCGAGCTCGGCGCCTCCATCGGCGCCCTCGCCCGCCGCCTCGCCTCGCTGCCCGACGGCGACGCCGAGCGCGCGCTCGAAGGCGAGCACGGCCTCGACGAGCGCGCCGCGCGGAACCTCGTCCGGTACGTGCGCGACCAGGCCGCGGCCACGGGCGAGGTCCCGAGCGACCGCGCCATCGTCCTGGAGCGGTTCGTCGACGAGGTCGGCGACTACCGCATCTGCCTCCTCTCGCCGTTCGGCGGCCGCGTGCACGCCCCGCTGTCGACGTGCATCGCCGAGAAATGCCGCCTCGAGCTCGGCCTCGCCGTCGACACCGTGTGGACCGACGACGGCATCGTCCTCCGGCTGCCCGAGTCCGAGTCGCCCCCCGACGCGAAGCAGCTCCTGCCGCAGGCCGACGAGGTCGAGGACCTGCTCGTCCGCGGCCTCGGCGACACCGCCCTCTTCGCCTCGCGCTTCCGCGAGTGCGCCGGCCGGGCGCTGCTCCTGCCGCGCAAGTTCCCCGGCAAGCGCTCGCCGCTCTGGGCCCAGCGCAAGCGCGCCGCGGACCTGCTCGCCGTCGCGTCGCGCTACGGCTCGTTCCCCATCCTGCTCGAGACCTACCGGGAGTGTCTGCGCGACGTCTTCGACCTCACCTCGCTCGAGGACCTCCTGCGCCAGATCGCCGCGCGCAAGGTCCGCGTCGTCACGGTCGACGTCCGCGCGCCCTCGCCGTTCGCGGCCACGCTGCTCTTCGCCTACGCCGGCAACTTCATCTACGAGGGCGACCTGCCGCTCGCCGAGCGGCGGGCGCAGGTGCTCGCCATCGACCACGCCCGCCTGCGCGAGCTGCTCGGCGAGGCCGAGCTGCGCGAGCTGTTCGACGCCGACGCCGTGCTCGCCCTCGAGGCGTCGCTCCAGCGCCTCGACGGCCGCGCGCCGCTCAAGCACGAGGACCAGGCGCACGATCTCCTGCTCTCGCTCGGCGATCTCACGCGCGACGAGATCGCCCGGCGCGCGGCGGGCCCCGACGTCCCGCCCGAGGCGGCCGGCGAGCGCGCCGCCGCCTGGATCGACGAGCTCCTCCGCGACCGGCGCGCCATCGAGGTCCAGCTCGGCGGCGAGCGCCGCGTCGCCGCCGCCGAGGACGCGGGCCGGCTGCGCGACGCGCTCGGCGTGGTGCCGCCGCCCGGCCTCCCGATCGCGTTCCTCGAGCCGGCCGCCGACCCGCTCGGCGAGCTCGTCGCCCGCTACGCGCGCACGCACGGCCCCTTCCGCGCGGACGACGTGGCCCGGCGCTTCGGCCTCGGGCCCGCGCCGGTCCTGGCCGCGCTCGCGCGGCTCGCGGACCGGGGCCGCGTGATCGAGGGCGAGTTCCTCCCCGGCGGCCGCGGCCGGGAGTTCTGCGACGCGGAGGTGCTGCGCTCGCTGAAGCGCCGCTCGCTCGCGCGGCTGCGCGCCGAGGTCGAGCCGGTCCCGCCCGAGGCCTACGCGCGCTTCCTCGCCGACTGGCACGGCCTGCACCGCCGCCGCCGGGGCCTCGACGGCCTGCTCGCGGCGCTCGAGCAGCTCCAGGGCGCGCCGCTCTCGGCCTCCGCCCTCGAGGCCGAGATCCTGCCCGCCCGCGTCGAGGGCTACCGCCCCGGCGATCTCGACGCGCTCTGCGCGGCCGGCGAGGTGCTCTGGCGCGGCGTCGAGCCGGTCGGCGACGGCGACGGCCGCGTCGCGCTCTACCTCGCCGAGGCCTACCCGTACCTCGCCCCGCCGCCCGGCCGCGCCGAGGGGCCGCTGGCCGAGGGCATCCGCGCCGCGCTCGCCCGCCGCGGCGCGCTCTTCTTCTCCGATCTCTCGCGCGAGACCGGCGCCTTCGGCGCCGATCTGCTCGCGGCGCTCTGGGATCTCGTGTGGGCCGGCGAGGTCACGAACGACACGCTCGCCCCGCTGCGCGCCCTCGGCCGCGAGTCCCGCTCGAGCGGCCGGCGCCGCGACCGCGACCGCCCCGCGCCGGGCCGCGGCCTCTCCGGCCTGCGGGCGCGCCGCATCGGCCCGCCGGGCAGCGAAGGCCGCTGGTCGCTGCTGTCGTTCCCCGGCGCTCCCGCTGGCGCCGGCGCGCCGGCCGGCGCACCCGGCGCGCCCGCCGGCCCGTCCGGCGCCCCCGGCGAGACCGAGCGCCGCGCCGCGCTCGCCCGCGCGCTGCTCGAGCGCCACGGCGTGCTCACGCGCGAGGCGGCGGCGGTCGAGGGGCTCGCGGGCGGCTTCTCGGCCGTGTACGACGTGCTCCGCGCGATGGAGGAGGCCGGTCAGGCGCGGCGCGGCTACTTCATCGCCGGGCTGGGCGCCGCGCAGTTCGCGGTGCCCGGGGCCGACGATCGGCTCCGGGCCTGCCGCGAGCCGTCCGACGAGCCGCGGACGCTCGTCCTCGCGGCGACGGATCCGGCGAGCCCCTGGGGCGCCGCCGTCCGCTGGCCCGAGCTCGCCGCGCGCGAGGGCGGCGCGCCCGAGGGCGCGGCCCGCGGCCCGGTGCGCCCGCAGCGGGCCGCCGGCGCCCTCGTGATCCTCCACGACGGCCGGCTGCTCGCGTGGATGGGCCGCACCGAGCGGAGCCTCACCACCTTCCTGCCCGAGGCCGAGCCGGAGCGCGGCGCGGCGATCCAGGCCATCGCATCGGCGCTCGCGGGGCTCGTCGCCGAGGGGCGGCGGCGCGCGGTGCTCGTGGCCACGATCGACGGCGAGCCGGCGCACAGCTCCCCGCTTTCGCGCGCGCTGGCCGGGGTGGGCTTCACCTCCGGGTCGCACGGCTACCTCAAGCGCGCGCCCACGGCCGAGCGCGGTCCGTGGCGGCCGCGGCAGGCGCCCGCGAACGCGCCCGACTGGGCCCGCCGCGCGGCGGCGGCGGGGCTCGACGCGCCCGAGGACGAGGTCGACGGCTTCAAGCCGCCGCCCGGGCTGCGCTCGTGGCCGGCCGGGCCTCGGGCCGGCGGCTGGCGGATGGCGCCCGCCGGCGCGGCCGAGGCCGGCGCGCGCGCGGCCGACGGCGGCGCGCTGGACGACGGCGACCTCGACCTCGACGACGACGACCCTGCGATGTTCGATGACGGCGCGGGGATCGACGACGGCCTCGAGTGACGGCCGCGCGCATCGACGGCGCGCGCGCTGTCCGCCGCGCGCGCCGTCCGCCGGGCGTGACTGCCAAAAAGGACCGCCGAGCAACCGGGAAGGGACGGACCCTTCGTGGTTCCTCGGCGGCTCTTCGTGGTCCTGCGGCGCTGGAGGGATCTCGAGCGGCGCGCTGGGACGGCTCAGCCCTGCTGCGGCTGCTCGTCGGCCTTCATCTGGCTCGCGGCGCGGTTCCTCCGGTTCCCGTTCCCCTGGCTGCGCGCCTCGGCGCCCTTGCGCCCGATCTCGGCCATGTGCTCGCGGTTCTGGCTCACGGCCTCGCCGCCCTTGCGGCCCGCTGCGCGCGCCTCCTCGGACGTGAACTCGTGCGCGGTGCCCTTCTCATGCGCCGCCTTGCCGCCCTGGCTCGCGATCAGGCGCTGTTGCTCCGCGTTCATCGCCGCGAAGCCACGCTTGGTCTCGGTGCTCTGTCCCATGATCACTCCTCGCATTGATTGCAACGTGAACGTCACTCGACGACCGTGACTACCTGCTGCGTAGCCACATCGCACCGGCGTTGCCGGCCACGCTGGACGGCGCTGCAACGCGGGTGCCATGCGCGAGCGCTCGGACGAAACCGACGATGCGTCGAGGCCGGACAACTGATGACCACCCAGCCAGCACGCGCATCCATCGACGGGGCGATGCGGCAAACTGCCTCACTGTGCGTGCGGACGTGCTTAGGCGCCCCAACCGGTGCGGGCTCAGCCGCCGCGCCCCTCCGAATGACGCGCCGCGTATTCTGATTTTCTCATTGCAATTCTTTGATGGGCTGTATCGGCGCATCGGGACGAGCCGCGAGACACCTATCGCCGCCACGGGATCTCCAGGGAGCGCCGTGCTTGCTTAGGGCATCTCCCGAGCACGCCGGCGACGAGAACGAGAAATCCAGCGCGTTCGAGCGCCTCACCGGCGCGCGCGCTTCCGGCGATGGATTCTTATGATGATGTTTATTTTTATCGATATTGTTCTCTGTCGCTCGGCCACGAAGGTCCTTGACACGTGGGTGTCGCGGGAGGCGGGAGGCGGCGCTGGTGCGTCGCGTCTTGACATCGCGGGGCCGCTGCCGCTTCTGTTGCGCTGCATCATCATTTCGGTGCCTGCGGCCCGCGGAGGGTCGTCGCCGGCAGCCGTGGTGGCGTGCAGGAGATCCTCACGATGGCGCTTCCGATCCGGGGGGCTCGGCTCGACGACGGCCGGCTCATCTCACCGACGACGACATCCTCGCCCCGCCGCGCGCGCGGCCGTGCTCCGGGAGCAGCGCGCGGCGCGGGGCTCCTCGCGCTGCCCCTCTCGCTCCTCGCCGGGTGCGGCGGGTCCACCGGCGCGGCGCCCGCGGAGGCGCCTGCGCCGAGCCCCGCGCCCGCGGCGCAGGAGCCTTTCAATCTCGAGAAGGCGCTCGCCCGCGAGGCCGGCGACCTCCCTGTCCGCGAGGTCCGCGCCGCGGACTGGTCGGCGCGCGCGTTCGGGGCAGGGGAGCCGAAGGTCGAGCCGAAGGAGAAGCTCGTCGCCATCACCATCCCCCTCGGCACGGACAGCGCTGTCGAGTGCTTCGTCTACAACACGATGCTCGACTCGGGAGAGGTGATAAGGAATTTCATCGAGCTCCTCGACCCCGCCAAGGTGGAGGTCTCCCGCGTCGTGCCCTGGGAGGTCAGCGTGCACCGGGAGAGCCCCGCGGTGTTCGTGCAGGCCCTCTATCTCGCCCCCACCCCCGCCGGGAAGGCGGCCGGCCTGCTCAAGATCGCGCTGCACGCGGACAGGGCGCACCCCATCGCCTGCCTGCACGACGAGGTCGGGTACGTCCGCACGTTCGAGCGGCTCGCCAAGGGGCTCTTCGACTCCTTCGACGCGAAGAGCGCCGCGCCGAAATCCGAGTACACGGACACGTTGATCCTTCGCATCGACAAGGCCCCTGTCGGCTTCGAGACGAGCGACCTGTTCAAGGAGGAGGGCGGCCAGCGCCGATGGCTCTCGCGCTCGACCACCCTCCTGCCGCGAGACCCGAAGTCCCTGGAGATCGAGGACGACGCCTCGAACGTGCTCATCGACGCCCAGGGCCGGGTCAAGGGAGGTGTCTGGGTCGAGTCGTCGACCGGCAAGGTGAACCACCGGATCGAGCTGTCGCAGAAGACGAACTATCAGTACGAGTACTCGGGAGAGGTCGAGGGCAAGAAGGTCCAGGGGACGTTCACCCCCTCGGCCAAGGCGTGGCTCGCCTCGCCGGTCGCCACCGCCTCCGAGCTCTCCCGGCTCCTCAAGAAGAAGGGGGCGTTCGACCTCAAGCAGCAGGAGTACGCGCCCTCCATCGATCCGACCAAGCCCGTCGACGTCCAGTACGCCCGCGACGCGTCGGGCTCGGTCACGGTTTCGCTCGGCCCCATGCGCCTCGTGGGCAGCCTCGCGCCGGACGGCCGCCCGGAGGCGTTCGAGCTCTCGTCCGGTCCCCCCAAGCTGACGCTCCAGCGGGCCTACACGCGGGGCAAGCTGTAACCGTCCTCCGCCGCGCCGCGGCGGCTCGCCGCCTCCGCGGCTGCCGGTCCAGCGCCCCGCGAGCGCGACCGTCCGCGCGCGTCGAGAGCGTCTTTCCTGCGAGGCGCGCCCGCCATGGCGGCCGTCTGAACACATCGTGGCCAGGCGTTCCCTGAGGGCACGTAAGTGGGTATCGGGCGCAGGATGAGCAGAGTACGGAGGGCCCGTCCTCCAACGGGCGAGCGACATTTCAGCATCAGAAATCGTCACCAAAAATTGGGCACTCCATGGGGACGCTTCTTAGGGTGCTCTCATGGACAAGAAAATTTTAGCCGCAACTCTCCTGCAGGCGCTTGCCGTTGCCCAGCGCGAAGGACGCGTCGAGACCCTCGAGACGCTCGTCGAGAAGCTGCGCGTTCGCCGCAGGGATATCCGCGGCACGCTGACGGTCCTCCATCGCCAGGGCATGGTGGACGTGCTCCGCATGCGGCTCACGCTCTCGGGGTTCGCCATCGGCTCGGCGCTGATCGGCAAGACGCTGCCGGCGCTCAGGCCCGCTCCGCGCGCCGCCACCGCGGCGGCGTAGCCGCGGTGGCCGCCGCGCCGCGTGGGCCGTGAGCGGGCGTCCGGCGCTCGCCGGGCGCTCGCCCTCGGCGGGGGCTACGCCTCGACGAGGCCGGATCGCACCGCGAGGCGGGTCAGGTCGGCCACGCTGTGCGTCGCCACCTTCGCGCAGAGGCGCGCCCGGTGGGTCTCGACCGTCTTCACGCTGATCGAGAGCTGCGCGGCGACCTCCTTGGCCGAGCGGCCCAGCGCGAGCAGGCGGAGCACCTGCCGTTCGCGGTCGCTCAGCGCGGCCACCATGTCTCCGTGGGCGGCGGCGTCGCGGCGCTGGAGCGCGCGCACCATCGCCGCGCTCACGTCGGGCGACACGGCCGTGCGCCCTCGGGCCACGGTGCGCAGCGCCTCCGTCAGATCGGCGAGCCGGCTCTGCTTGGACAGGTACCCGTCGGCGCCGGCCCGCATGGCCTCGGCCACCCGGAACTCGTCCCGATGCATCGAGAGCACGATGACGCGGAGCTCCCCGATGCTCTTGAGCTCCCGGATGAGCTCGACGCCGCTGCGGTCGGCGAGGCCGAGCTCGATGACCGCCACCTGACAGCGGCGGCTCTGCTGCGCCCGGAGCGCCTCCTGCCCGCTTCCAGCTTGAACGACCTCGCTCACCCCCGGCTGCGATGCGAGCGCGTGCGCCAGCGCCTCCCGAACGACGTTCTGGTCATCGACGAGCAGGATATTCATGTCGAAGCCCCCCTTGCCAAAGGGCCTTGTAACAGAATGCTTTGTGCTCCATGAACCTGTTTTCTACGTAAGGAGCCGCCTGGAAGTCGCGATTTCGTTTCTGTGGAGCCGCGCGTGGCTCGTCGAGCAATCGCCTTGGACGAGCGAGGATGTCAATCGGGCGCGGCGGCCGATGTCACCTGGAACGTCGTCCGATCGGGCCTGGGCGCACCGGCGCTCGCCTCCTCGTCCGGGAGCGCGGCGTCGCGCCGAGCCCCGGGCGGCCCTGTCGGTCGCGACGCGGGCTGCTCCGGTCGATTCATGGCGGTGCGGCTTCGGGTCGATGCCTCTCCCTCGCCCGTTATGTTTGCGGTAGATAGGCCGCCCCATGCCTGGTCTGCGCGGCGCCCTCCTCTCCGGTTTACGACCTGACTCGGCCTTCTGGCGTCGCGCCCTCACCGCGGGCGTCACGCGCGGGCCGGAGCCCTGGGTGCGCCACAGCCCTCCGGTCTTCGGCGTGCTCTTCGCGGCCGCGCTCCCCGAGCTGCGCCGTCGCGTCGAGGAGAACCTGCGCCGGGTGCGCGGGCCGAGGTCGCGCGTCGCCGACGTGCTCGACAGCGCCGCGGTGTTCGCCACCTACGGCAGCTGCATCACCGAGGCGCTGCTGCTCGCGAGCGGCCGCGGTTACACGGTCGCGCGGCGTTCCCGGGGTGTCGAGCATTACCACGCGTGCGCTGCGGCTGGCCGGGGTGTCATCATCGTCACGGCGCACACGGGTGGCTGGGACATTGCCGGTCAGATCCTGGGGGTGGTGCACCCAGGGGGGGTCATGCTGGCGATGCAGCGCGAACGGGACGCCGAGGCGCGCGCCATCCAGGACGCGGCGCGACAGCGCGATGGCGTCCAGGTGGTGCACATCGGCGACGGGCCGCTGGACGCGTTGCCGCTGCTCAAGCACCTGCAGCGCGGCGGCGTCGTCGCGATGCAGATCGATCGCGTGCCGCCCGGGATGCGCAGCCGGGAGGTCCCCTTCCTCGGCGCCCGCTGGCGCGCGCCCGAGGGGCCGATCGCGCTGGCCGCGCTGAGCGGCGCGCCGATCCTGCCGGTGTTCACGCACCGCCTGGGCTTCCTCGACTACGAGGCGCTCGTGTCCCCGCCGATCTGGCTTCCCCGCCGTCCGACCGAGGAGGAGCGGGACCGCGCGGCGGCCGAGATGATGGCCGCGATGGAGCGCTTCGTCCGGGCCCACCCCACGCAGTGGTTCCACTTCACCGGCGACGGCCCCGTCGCCCCGGCGGAGGGCGGCTCTCCGCGCGATGGGGGGTGAAGCCCCCGAGGCGCGGTGTGCAAAGCGAGGCGTCGAGCCCGTCCCCGCTTGTCCGTCTCAGCGTCGATGATCCCTTTCAATCATCGTAAAAGCCACGCTGGCACGCCTAGAACGCCGATCACGTTAAAACCCTGCGAAAATCGGCTCATGGAAAGAGGACCGCAGGGGCGCAAGGGACGCGAGGGGAAGAGAAGAATATAATCCCATCTCTGTTCCCTTGCGCCCCTTGCGCCCTTGCGGTCTCTCTTGCGGCCGGGCAGCTCTGCAAGACCTCCGCGCCGCGCGACAGGCGACCCCTAGAGCGGCCCCTCGGTCAGCCCGTGGACGAACTGCCGCACCCGCGGATCATCGCTCGCCTTCGCCTCCTCGGTGGTGCCGTCGAAGATGAGCCGCCCGCGGTACAGCATCCCCACCCGGTCCGTGACCGTGAGCAGCCGATCGAGGTCGCTCGAGACCATCACCACCGTCGCGTTCATCGCCCGCTGCTCCGCGCGCAGCAGGTCGAAGATCCGCTGCGACGTCACCGGATCCAGCCCCGCCGCCGGCTCGTCGTAGAGGACGATCTCCCCCCGCGCGATCGTCGCCCGCGCCACCCCGACCCGCTTCTTCTGGCCGCCCGACAGCCCCGCCGGCGTCCGGTCCTCGAACCCCGCGAGCGACACCACCCGGAGCCGCTCCGCGACGCGCTCCTCGATCTCCTCCTCGCTCAGGTCGTAGAGCCGGCGCAGCGGGAACGCGATGTTCTCCCCCACGGTCATGTAGTCGAACAGCGCGTTGTTCTGGAACAGCATCCCGAACTTGAGCCGGAACGTCTGCAGCTCCAGCTCGCTCAGCGCATGCACGTCCTTGCCGTCGACGATCACGCGCCCGCGATCCGGCCGCAGGAGCCCGGTGATCATCTTGAGCAGCACGCTCTTGCCCGACGCGCCCGGCCCGATGAGGCCGTACAGGCAGCCGGAGGGCACGTCGAGGTCGACGCCCCGGAGGACGGGCATGCCCGCGAAGCTCTTCGTCAGCTGCTCGATCTGGATCATCGGTCGCGTGGCCACGGCCGCCGCGGAGGGGGGCGTGCGCCCCCGCATCCTACCCCGGTTACTTCGAGGAGAACGTCGTCCGGGCCACATCGAGCCGCGGATGGGACGGGAACGACATCCCGCGGATCTGCCCGGCGATGCACGACGCCATGCCCGGGCTCGACGGGCTGGTCGTGACGGTGACGCCCACCGCGCGGCCGTTCTGCACGGCGGCGCAGACGCTCACCTCCATCGTCGACGGCACGCCGCACGCGTTCAGGTACGTGCCGCGGTTGAGCACGTTGCCGTAGGCGCCCGCCGTGAGATCGGCCGGGCCGTTGTTGCCCAGCTTGTACTCCTCGACGTAGCGCGCCTGCGCCGCCTCACAGCTCATGCCGCCGCCGAGCGTCGGGTAGCTGCCGCCGCCGCTCGGCCGCGCCCCGCCGCCGGCGCGCGCCGCCTTCGTGCTGCCGAGGCCCGCGTCGACCTCGATCGCGACCCGGTCGGTCGCGCCCTGGACGGCGAGCTCCCGCTCCTTGTGGCTGCGCTCGCGGTACCACCAGCCCGCGCCCGCGGCGAGGATCACGCCCATCAGCGCCATCCCGAGCAGCGCCTTGTACTGCGTGCCCTGCTTCTCGGCCGTCACCACGGCGTCGAGCGCGCGCTTCTCCTGGACGATGTCCCGGTTCAGCTTCGCCTGCTCGGCGAACGGCGCGAACTCCTCCCAGTCCTGGATCGCGCGCTCGTCCCCGGAGAACGTGTCGCGCAGCACCTGCTCGCCCGTGAAGGAGCCGGACGCGACCTGCTGGAGCAGCTCCACGGACGAGAACGGCCCGTGGTCCATGCCGTCCTTGATAACGACGTACCGCGGCCGCGGATCGGACTCGAGCGCGGCCTTGAGATCCGCGAGCTTGCGCGTCGGATCGTCGCCGCGCAGGCGCGGCGGCTGGTGGACCGGGATCGCGACCGCGAACGGCCCGTCCCCGGTCACCGCCTGGATCTTCGGCAGGGACGGCGCGGACGGGACGCGCGGCTCCTCGGGGTGGCCGTTCGGCGGCATCATGGAGAGATTGATGTCGACCTCGAAGTCGCCGTCGCCGTCGAGGTGCGACGTATCGGCGCTCGGCGGCTGCTCCGAGGCGGCCGGGGCGATCTGATAGAGCGCCTGCGCGAGGGCGGCGAGGTCCGCCGGGCGGTGGCTCGGATCGGCGACGAGCGACTTGCCGAGCACGGTTTCCAGCGCGGGCGGCAGGTCGGGGACCACGTCGGCCGGGCGCCGCATCCCTGGCCCCACGCTGCTGTTCGTGAGCAGCTCGTAGAGGATGGCCCCGATCGCGAAGACGCTCGCGCGCGCGTCGCCCTCGCTGCCCTTGCGCTCCTCGGGCGCGAGGCACGCGCGGTCGCGCGGCAGGAGGGGCGCGGTGTGCGCGAGCTCCTCGATGAGCTGGAGCGCGCCGCCCGCGCCGTAGCCGAGGGACGAGGGGTGAACGAACATGGTCCGCCCCTGCGCGTGCAGCTCGTGGAGCTGCGTGCAGAGCGGCACGACGAGGCCGATGGCCTCGCGGACGTCGAAGCGGCGACCGGTCGCGCGGCGCGACTCCATCTCGGCGCGGAGCGTGCCGGGGGGGACGGACATCCCGGCCGGCAAGGGGGTGAGGATGGACTGGACCTGAGCAGACATCGGGGAGCAACACTACGACAACACGCCGGCTCCGCTCAACGCCGCACCGCAACGTTGCAGTGTCGACGTGCGGAAAAGCCCGGCGTGCACGTGGGATGAGCAGTGAGAGCGTGCGCTTACGGCGTCAGCGTTCGAGTGTGCGGGTTTTGCGCCGATCAGCGTCCTTGAGCGCGCGTTTGCATTCGTTGAGCGCGCGGCTGCGCCAGTCGGCGCCAGTCAGCGAACATTTGCGTCGAGCGGCGCGCGGCTGCGCCAGTCGGCGAGCGATTGCGTCGAGCGGCGTGCGGGTGCGCCGGCCAGCGCGCGTTCGCGTCCGCCGGTCAGCGTCCGGCGGCGCCCGTCTGTGTCGCGGGGCGCGGGGGGGCGGTCTCGGCCGTCGGGGTGTCCGCGCCGATCGCCAGGACGTGGCCCGCGAAGAAGCGGAGCAGATCGGCCTCGCGCGATTTCGGCCAGCGCGCGTGGTTGATGGCGCCCTTCTTGGCGGAGCAGCGGTTCCTGAGCGCGCAATGGGGCTCGTCCCTGCCGGCCTCGTCGAGGCGCAGGAACGCGGTCTGCGCGGAGGCCGCGTCGCGCGCGCGCAGCCATCTTTCGACCGACTCGCACGAGAACATGTCGTCGCACGCGCGGTAGATCGCCATCGCGGGCGGCGGGGGCCCGGGGCACGCCCACTCGGCGGGCGGCGCGTCGCTGCCGAAGGTGGCGAACGCCGCGACGCGGTCCGCGCGCATCATGGCGTATGTCGCCGCCATGTGGCCGCCGTAGGAGGCGCCGAGCGCGTAGATGCGCCGCCGGTCCACGAGCTTCTTCTCGAGCAGCTGGTCGACGAAGGCGTCGACGGTCGCGACGTCGACGTTCTCCTCGCCGGTGAACTCGACGTCGAACGGCGAGATAGGCGTGTACATCTTGGTGCCGCGCACGCGCTCGGCCTGGCTCGGCGTCTTGAAGGCGCGGCCCTGGGGGGCGAGCACGATGAAGCCCGCGTGGGCGGGGTCGCCGGTCAGGTTCCACGTGGCGCCGAGCTTGCGGAGGCCGGTCTCCTTGTCGACGCTCGTCGGGTTGTCGCCGTCGGCGTGGAAGAAGACGATGAGCGGCAGCGGCGCGCGCGTCTCCACGCCGCTCGGCGCGATCACGCAGGCGTAGCGGGGCGATCCCTCGGCGTCGCGCGTCTCCAGCACCTGGGCGCCGCGGCAGGGCGGCCTGCCGAGGGTCTTGCGGAGCTCTCGCCCCGGGCGCCCCTGCTCGGCGACGCAGCTCCCTTCGCTGGGCGGCCTCGCCGCGGGCGGCTTCTGCGGCGCCGCGGCCGCGTTCGCCGGGCCGGCCGCGCGGGCGCCGGCGTCCTGTCGCGCCGCCGTCGGCTGCCCGCCGTCGGCCGCGGCCGCGCCGGCGTCCCGCTCGAAGACGCCGAGCAGGTCGCCGCCGTCGACGCTCGAGGAGGGCGTGGAGCACGCCGAGCACGCCGCCGCGAGCCACGCCGCGGCGCCGGCGAGCGCGGCGACGAGCGCGGCGCGGAGGCGCCGGGGGCCAGGAGGGGCCGGCGTCGAGGTGCGCCGGGCGCGGGGGCCAGGTCGAGGTCGAGGCACGGGCGCACTGTAGTACCGCTGCCGTGCCGATCTAGCCCGGCGTGGCTCGACGGGTCGATCCGGGGTGCAAGCCGAGCTACGCTGGATACGGCCATGGCTCATCCGACCCAGGTGACTGCCACGTACGCTCACGGGCATCTCCACACGCACGCTCGCGGACACGCAACGAGCCGTCCGATGGTGTTCTCGATCGCGAGCTCCTGCCGCGGAGCGACCGAGATCAGGTTCTGACTCCGGGGTCCTGGACTGCGTCGATGACCTCCGGTCGCAATCATCCGGGGTCGGAAGCGAGCCAGATCGCGACGTGCGTGTCGAGCTGCCACTTCAAGCTTCGTCTCCCTCGAATGCGTGCCTGATGTCGGCAGGGAGCGAAGCGTCGAAATCGTCTTTCATCTCGATCTGCCCGAGCAGCCCACCTGCGATCGGCGCGAGCTCGGCCGGCGGCTGCGCCCCGCCAAGCGCGATGAGCTCGATTCGCTGCCCACGGAACGGCGAGAGGGCGGGCAGGGCGCTGACGATGATGTCGTCCACGACGACCTGGAGCTTCAGTGCTTGCATTCCAGAAGGATGGGCCATCGAGCGTCGAAGTCCATTCTCCGGTCGTGACGGCATATACGCGGAGTCCGCGTGCTCGCCTTCAACCTGCGACCCTGCTCGAGCACAGGGGCCATGACGTATCGACACTGTGCCAGGAAGCGAGCCATCGCCGTTCGGCGCGAGCTGGAATGGGGTGAGCCGCGCCCGAGCGATGTAGTCTGCCTTCTCCCGAGTGCCACCGGGAGGCGCTCGGCGCGAGTTGGAATGCGGCAGGCGGCCCCTGGCGGCGTATCGATGTAAGTCGTCTTACTCGAAGGTGCCACCGGGAGGCGCTCGGCGCGAGTTGGAATGCGGCAGGCGACCCCTGGCGGCGTATCGGCGTAAGTTATCTTACTCGAAGGTGCCACCGGGAGGCGCTCGGCGCGAGTTGGAATGCGGCGAAGCGCCTCCGGGTGGCGATTCGAGTAAGATGCCTTACTCGAAGGTGCCACCGGGAGGCGCTCGGCGCGAGTTGGAATGCGGCGAAGCGCCTCCGGGTGGCGATTTGAGTAAGATGTCTTACTTTGAGGTGCCACCAGGCGGCGATCCGAGTAAGATGCCTTACTTTGCGTCGCCGCTGGGCGGCGATCCTGACAGCTCGACGACGAGGTCTGCGCCCGCCTGCAGCCTCCCGGCGCTCGTGCACCACGCATCCCGCAACCCGGGTGCGCCGGGCGGCCTGCCCGGAGATCAGGCGAGCAGGCGCCGCCCGTGTGCTCGTCCTCGAGACCAGGGCGCCGAGGATCCTCTCGACCTCACCGACGCCGGCCCACGGCCACCCGTCAGACCCATCCGCGCCCGCGACCCGCGTCGGCATCGTGCCCGCCGCGGACGAAATCGCGTCCGTGGACGCCGCCGGGTTGCGGGGGGGCGCTTCATGGCTAGGCTGGTCCGCGGTCCACCCATGACGCCCTTCGATATCCTCGTCGGCGCCGCGATCGCGGCGGTCCTCGCTTTCCAGATTTACGTCACCGTGCGCGTCTTCCGAAGCCGCGTCTACGAGACCAAGCAGAAGGTCTGGCAAGCGCAGCTCGTCTGGCTGCTGCCGATCATCGGCGCCGGGCTCGTCTTCTCCATCCTCCAGGAAGAGGACAAGGCCCACCGCGACGCCTCCTCGCACCTCCGGAGCTGACCCAGCGCCCCCGGCCGCGCCCGCGGTGACGCCAGCCGTCACGCGGAACACGCGGAACAGCCGGTCGCGCTCCCTTCTCCGTCCCCCGCGCCCATCTGGCCACCCCGGCGCATCCCGATGTCCCGCTGCGGCATCGGCACAATCGAACAGCGAAATTCGGTTTCGCCCTTCGGTCCAGCGGCGCCGTGCGCTATGGCTCAGGGGAGCATGGCGGACGACGTCTTCGGCATCGTCGGGACCACGCAGGCGGGTAATTTCCACGTCGAGCAGGTGGTCGCGGAGGGGGGATTCGGCGTGGTGTACCGCGCGATTCATGGCGGTTTTCGCGCGCCCGTCGCCCTGAAATGCCTGAAGGTCTCCGAGGCGAAGACCCCGCGCGAGCGCCAGCTCTTCCTCGAGAAGTTCCGCGAGGAAGCCCAGCTGCTCTTCCGGCTCTCCGCCTCCATCCCGGAGGTCGTCCGCCCGCTCCACGTCGACGTGCTGCACCTCAAGCGCGGGGAGTTCGTCCCCTTCCTCGCCCTCGAGTGGCTGGAGGGCGAGTCGCTCGACAAGGTCATCGATCGGCGCAGGCTCAAGGGGGAGCCGCCGATCCCGCTCCACCGGCTGATGAAGATGATGCGCCCCATCGCGCAGGCGATCTCGCGCGCGCACCGCTTCCCGAGCCCGAGCGGCACGGTGTCGATCATCCACCGCGACCTCAAGCCCGAGAACATCTTCATCACGACCCAGGAGGGGACCGAGCGCCTCAAGATCCTCGACTACGGCATCGCCCAGGCGAAGACGCTGGCCGAGCAGGCCGTCGGCCGGGTCACGAACGGCGACCCGCTCAACGCCTTCTCCCCGGCGTACGGCGCGCCGGAGCAGTGGGCGCCGAAGCGGTTCGGGCAGACGGGAACCTGGACCGACGTCTGGGGTCTAGCGCTCACCATGGCGGAGGCGCTCGTCGGGCGGCAGGTGATCGATGGCGAGGCGCAGGCCATGATGGGCACCGCGCTCGACGTGAAGCGCCGGCCCACGCCCCGGACCGAGGGCGCGAACATCCCGCCGGAGGTCGACGCGGTGTTCGAGCGCGCGCTCGCCGTGAGCCCGCGCGACCGCACGAGGGACATCGAGACCTTCTGGACCGAGCTGGAGGCGGCCATGGGGCTCGCGCCCACCTTCGGGCGCGCCGCCGCGCTCGAGGACGCGTACTCGACCCCGCCGCCGCCCTCGTCGTCGATGCGCGCCGCCCCGCAGGTCAAGCGCGCCGGGCACGTCTGGCTCGACACGCCCAGGGACACAGGGTCGCTCGAGATCGATCTCGACGTGGCCCCCGCCTCGATGCGCTCGCCCCGCGGCGGCCGCCGGGACGGGCCCGCGAGCAGCATGAGCCCGGCGCCGCCCTCGGACTCGGCCGGGCTCGAGATGGATCTGCCCGAGGCGCCGCAGAGCGCGCGCGGCCGAGGCGTGGGCGCGCTCGCCGCCGACGTCGTGCCCGGGAGCGCGCGAGGCCGCGGCCTCAGGGACGATCGCCCCGGCTTCGCGGAGACGACGCCCGTGGGCGCGCTGCCGCGCGGCGGCGGGATGGAGACCGCCCCGCCGGGCCTGTACGCGCGCGGCGGCGGGATGATGGAGAGCTCGCCGCCGCTGGAGGTGGCGCTCGGCGCGACGCCGCGCGCGACGTCGCTGGCGCCGGCCGCGGTGCGCCCGCTGTCGGACCTGCCGTCGGCGAGGTACCGGCCGTCGGCGCGGCCGCCGGCCCCGGACGCGCGGCCGCGCCCGCCGGAGCCGAAGCCGATCGCCGCCGGGCCGAGCCTCCTCCAGCAGCTCGCGCTGCCCGTGGCGTGCATCGTGTTCGCGTGCGTGGTCACGGTCGCCGACCTCATCATGAAGCGATCGGGAGAGGTGCTGAGCTTCGGCCCGGTGCGCTCGTTCTGGGTCGCCGGCGTGCTGCTCCTCTTCGGCGTCGGCCTGTTCTTCTGGCGCATGCTCGGAGACGCCGGCGATGCCTGACCAGGCCCACGGGAGCGCCGCGGAGCGGCGCGCCGAAGAGAGCGTGTCGGCCCGCTTCACGCGGATCATGAACGCGTCGACCTCGCGCTTTGGCGTGCTCACCGATCCGCCGCTCGTGGCGCTCGCCTCGGGCGTGTTCCTGCTCGCGTTCCTCGCGGCGCTCGGCCGCGACGCGGGCCCCTCGGCGGCGCGCGCGCTCGGCGCCCTCGCGCTCGCGCCGATCGCGGTCGCGCTCGCCGTCAGCGTGGCGCTGCGCGGCGCGCGGCGCGCGGTCGTCGCGTGGCTCGCGCGCCAGCCGTTCCCCGTGGAGAACCTCAACGCCGTGCTGAACGGCCTGGGCGAGGCGCTGGAGGTCACCTTCGCTGGCGCCGTCCCGGACGCCGCGGAGCTCAACGTCGAGCTCGACAAGGTGCACCCGGACGCGTTCGTGACCGGGGGCGTCGAGGACGCCCGCACGCTGGACATCCGCATCGGCGTCGTCGACTCGAAGCGCAATCCGGCCGCGACGAACCACCAGCGCTACACGCGCGTCCGCGAGCTCGTCGAGCGCGTGCTCGTGCCGCTCGCGGAGCGCTACCCGATCCAGAGCGTCCGGGTGAAGTGAGCGGCCGCGCGCGCGGGCAGGCCGCGCGCGCGTCCACCGCATGTCCGGGAGATGGCGCGGGGGCGTCGCCCGGACGCCGGCGCGCGCGCTTGCCCAGCGGCCCCGTAGCCCTGCTATCGTCGCGGCCCATGACCGCCTCGACCTCCGAGAAGCTCCTCTCCGATCTGGAAGCGCGGGGCATCACCCGCGCCAAGATCGGCGGCTTTGACATCGACGGCCTCCTCCGCGGGAAGTACGTCTCCCTCGAGAAGCTGAAGAGCGCGCTCGGGAGCGGCTTCGGCTTCTGCGACGTCATCTTCGGCTGGGACATCGCCGACGTCCTCTACGACAACACGAAGGTCACCGGCTGGCACACCGGCTACCCGGACGCGCACGCGGTCCTCGACCCGAGCACGCTGCGCGACCTGCCGTGGGAGCCGAACACCGTCGCGATGCTCGCCGACTTCCGCGACGAGCGCGGCGCCCCGCACCCCGCGTGCCCGCGCTCGCTCCTCAGGAGCGTGATCGCGAAGGGCGAGCGGATGGGGATCTCGGCGAAGCTCTCGTGCGAGTTCGAGTTCTTCCTCTTCGAGGAGACGCCGCGCTCGCTCCACGACAAGCGCTTCGCCGGCCTCACGCCGCTGAGCCCCGGCATGTTCGGGTACTCGTGGGTCCGCGAGGGGCAGAACAAGCAGCTCATGGCCGCCATCCTCGACCAGATGCGCGCCTTCGACGTCGAGATCGAGGGGCTGCACACCGAGACCGGCCCGGGCGTGTACGAGGCGGCGATCCGCTACGACGACGCGCTCCGCGCCGCGGACAAGGCCGCGCTCTTCAAGGTCGCCATGAAGCAGATCGCCCACGAGCACGGCCTCTCGGTCACGTTCATGGCGAAGTGGAACGCGGACCTGCCCGGCTCGAGCGGCCACCTGCACCAGAGCCTCTGGCGGGACGGCAAGAACCTCTTCGACGACGCGTCGGCGCCCGACCGGCTCCCGGCCGCGCTGCGCCACTACGTCGGCGGCCAGATCGCGCTCATGCCCGAGCTCACGGCGCTCTACTCGCCCACGATCAACGCGTACAAGCGGTACGTGCCCGGCGTCTGGGCGCCGCTCACCGCCAGCTGGGGCGTCGAGAACCGCACGGCGGCGATCCGCCTCATCGGCCTCGGCACGCCCGGCGCGCGCGTCGAGTACCGCCAGACCGCCGCGGACATCAACCCGTACATCGCCATGGCCGCGTGCCTCGGCGCGGGGCTCTACGGCATCGAGCACGGCGTCGAGCCGCCCCCGCAGGCCTCGGGCGACGCGTCGAGCGCCGAGTCGTCGCGCCTCGCGCTGCCGCGCTCGCTCGCGGAGGCGACGCGGCTGCTCGCGGGCAGCCAGAAGGCCCGCGAGATCCTCGGCGAGAGGTTCGTCGACCACTATGTCCTGACGCGCGACTGGGAGGTCCGGCAGTACGAGCGCGCGGTCACGGATTGGGAGCTGAAGCGCTACTTCGAGGCGGTGTGATCATGAGCCAGTTCACGGTTTGGAGCTTTCCTACACGCATCCTCTTCGGCGCCGGCGTCGTCGAGCAGACGGGCGCCGAGGCGCGCCGGCTCGGGGCGGCGAGGGCCCTCATCGTCACGGACAAGGGCGTCGTCCGCTCGGGTCTGCTCGAGCCCGTCGCGGCCTCGCTGCGGAAGGAGGGGCTCGAGGTGGCCGTCTTCGACGACGTGCTCGGCAACCCGATCGAGAAGAACGTGCACGACGGCGTCGCCGCGTTCCGCGACGCGCGCGCCGATCTCGTCGTGGCGCTCGGGGGCGGCTCGCCGCTCGACGTCGGCAAGCTCGTCCGCCTCGGCGTGAACCACGATCGGCCGCTCGTCGACTACGACGACGCCACCGGCGGCGATCGCTTCATCACGCCGAACGTCCCGCCGATGCTCGCGATCCCCACGACGGCCGGGACCGGCAGCGAGGTCGGCCGCTCGGGCGTGGTGACGCTGGACGTGAACCACCGCAAGACGGTGATCTTCTCCCCGCACCTGCTCGCGAACGCCGCGCTGCTCGACCCGGTGATGACGCGGTCGATGCCGGCGTTCCTGACGGCGGCCACGGGCTTCGACGCGCTCACCCACTGCATCGAGGCGTACGTCGCGAAGGGCGATCACCCGATGGCCGACGGCATCGCGCTCGAGGGCATCCGCCTCGCCGCCGCGCACCTGGAGCGCGCGGTGACGCACGGCGACGACCTCGAGGCGCGCGGCGGCATGATGAAGGCGGCGATGATGGGCGCCGTCGCGTTCCAGAAGGGGCTCGGCGCGTGCCACTCGCTCGCGCACCCGCTCTCGAGCGAGTGCGGGCTGCACCACGGCCTGGCCAACGCCCTCTGCCTCCCGCCGGTGGTCGAGTTCAACGTCGCCGCGGCGGCGCCGCGCCTCGCGCGCGTCGCGGCGCTCCTCGGCGCCGCCGAGGACGCGGCCGCGTGCGCCGAGGCCATCCGCGCGCTGCGCGCCCGCATCGGGCTCGCGGCCGGCCTCGAGAAGGCGGGGGTCTCGCGCGACAAGCTCGACGCGCTGGCCGATCTCGCCGCCCAGGACGCGTGCCACACGAGCAACCCGCGCCCGTGCTCGCGGAACGATCTCCGCCATCTCTACGAGGCCTCCTTCGCGGGCTGACGCGCGCGACGCGCGGCTGTCTGTCGGGCGCGTCGCTCGGCCGTGGGGCGCGCGGCGCGCATCGCTCGGCTGTCGGGCGCGCGGCGCGCTCGCGTCGCCGCCTGGAGGGGGCGCCCTGACCCGCGTCGATCGCGGCGGGGAGCACGGCCATTTCCCGGCATCCGCCGGTCCGCTGGGCGCCGGCCTACCTCTGGCCGACAATGGATAAATGAGGTAGCAGGGGTGCACGATGACGGCCACCACCACCGAGCGCACCGCGCGTCCAGCGACCTGCCAGATGTTCGAGACGCCGCTCATCGAGCGATTTTCGCGCATCCACCCGATCACGCCGTTCGCCTTCTGGCTCCCCGTCCTCGGCTACCTGGGCGTCCGCGCCGCCGGGTTTGGTGTCGGCCTCTGGTCCGGGCTCGGCCTCGTGCTCGTCGGTCTGTTCCTGTGGACGTTCGCCGAGTACGTCCTCCACCGCTACGTGTTCCACTACGTCGGTCCGCGCCTGTGGCAGCGCCGGATGCACTTCGTTCTCCACGGGGTACACCACGACTTCCCGCAGGACGCCGACCGGCTGGTGATGCCGCTCGGCGCCAGCATTCCCCTCGGCGCCGTCTTTTACATACTGTTCCGCGCCGTCTTCGGCCCTGTTCCCGCGGATCCGCTGTTCATCGGCTTCGGCCTCGGGTACCTCGTGTACGACGGCACCCACTATGCCATTCACCACTTCCGCATGAGCTCGCGCTGGGGGAAGTGGATCAAGCGGCATCACATGGTCCATCACCACACGGGAGAACACGCG
This sequence comes from Sorangium sp. So ce834, assembly GCF_051521425.1. Taxonomy (NCBI): domain Bacteria; kingdom Pseudomonadati; phylum Myxococcota; order Polyangiales; family Polyangiaceae; genus Sorangium; species Sorangium sp. So ce834. The sequence continues at coordinate 6,359,235 of NZ_CP150351.1, read as the reverse complement.
CGGTGGGGCGTGTCGTCGCCGCTCTGGGACTGGGTCTTCGGGACGATGGGCACCTCGCAGCCGGGAAAAGGCAGCTGAGCGGGAGGGCGGCGCGCGCACCGGTGCGCGCCGTGGAGGATCGTCCGCGGATGGGAATGGCCCCGGCGCGCGGCGGGTTGAGGGGCCATGGTTCGGTTGCGTCTGTGCGCTTCCAACTCTGCGAGGGACGCGGCGCGGCAGCCCGGCGCTGAGCTGCGGGCGCGTCGAGGAGGGGAGCGAGGAGGGGAGGGGGAGCGGGGCCGCGTCGACGTCGTTCGCCGGCTGCGTGAGGGGGCGGCGAACGACGTTGGCGCGGCGGCGTGCGCGCGGCGCCTCGGGCGCGCGGCGGTTCGGTGGGCTGGACGAGGGGAGCGCGGCGCCGCGGGCGCCTCAGGGCGCGGGCGTGCCGGAGGGGGCGAGCCCTGCTGCAGGCGGCGCGTCGGGCAGCCGCCTCATCGCGCCTGCATAGAAGGTGCGGAGCGTGTTGCGCCCGCAGTACGGGCACAACCACGCCACGTCGAACCGGTCGAGGTGGGCATTGATGCTGTGCGCCGGAGCGAGCTCCTTGTCGGCTTCATCGCCGGCCGACCGACCGCGGGGAGCCCGGGTGGCCCACCCGGCGGTGACGTGCCGGTGCTCGTCCAGGGTGGCTGAGAGGCTTGCCTGGCACTCGCAAGGTGTGGAGATGAGAAACCGACTCATGCATGACCGTCCTTCGTAGATGTTTCCGTAGTCGATGCCAGCATGCCGCGACGCGGCGAGCTCGAGAGAGCCGCAGCGCGGCGTGCCCGAGAAAGAGCGCGTCCTCATATAAAGGTTGGTCAGTTTGAGCTCAAGGGGTGTTAGCCTGGGGCACGGTTGCCCTGGTGTGACTGAGGAAGGGGAGTCCATGACCGTTCGACGTGCACCTCGTGAGCGCGCGACGCCGGCTTCGGGGAGGTTGCAGGTCGTCGAGGCGTGCAGGCCCGGGCCGCGCTCGGTGCGCAGCTTCAGGATCCTGCTCGCGCACGACGCCCGCGCCGCGACCTGCGACGCGCTGGCGCGCGCGATCGAGGCGACCCTGGCGAACGTCGAGATCGTGGACGCGTCGTCGATCGACGACGCCCTGCTCGCGTCGGCGACCGAGCGGTTCGATGCGTGCCTGATCTGCCTCGATCTGCCGCCGGCGCCGCTCGGCGGCGCGCGGCTCGCGAGCGAGCTCGTGGACAGCGACCACCCGGTCGTGCTCGTGACGAGGAGCCTGCGGTGGCTGCCGCCGGACAGGCCGACGCTGCAGCAGCTGCCCTGGATCCCGCCGGACGCGGGCGCGGACGAGATCACGAGCGCGATCGAGGCGGCGACCAGCGACTGCAACAGCGCCGTGCGGAGGCGCTCGCCGCTGCCGGGCGACGTGCTCGGCGTGCCCGCGCTCCGCGCGCGCGCGCGCCGCTAGCGCTCCGCCGACCGGGCGCCGGTCGGATGGCCGAGCGCCGGGCGCCGGTCCGGATGGCCGGGCGCCGGTCGGAAGCCGCCGGAACACTGGGCCGGAACCGGCGGAGGAACACGGGGCCGGAACCGGCGGAGGAATCCGGGGACGGAAAAGAGATGAAGGGGGTTGCTCTGCGGCTCGGGATTGGGTAGAAGCTTCCTCCACCTCAAGCGGGACTAGCTCAGTTGGTAGAGCATCAGCTTCCCAAGCTGAGGGTCGCGGGTTCGAATCCCGTGTCCCGCTCCGAGGATTGCCGGCCCCCTCCTGCGCTGGCGGTCCTCCTGCTGTTGGTGCCTCGGGCCCGATGAGCGCCTCTTCGAACGGCGCTGCCCGAGACGGCTCCTCGAGCTGAGCTCGGAGCAGCGGCGCGCCGCGGGCGCTCCAGCGCCGAGCGCGCCGCGTGAGACGGACGCGCTCTGGGAGCGCACGACGCTCGAATCGGGCCTGCTCCCGCTGCGTGGACGCCGGTGCCCCACCCCAGGGGGACACCTGGAGGTGTTCATGCAGGATGGCCGGCGCATCGCGCTGAACGCGGCGCTGATGCTCCTCAAGCAGGCGATCATGGCCGTCCTCGGCGTCGTGTTCGTCGGCTACCTCGCGCGGAAGGTGGGCGTCGCCGCCTGGGGGGAGTTCCAGGCGTCGCTCGCGATCGCAGGGATCGTCACGATCGCCGCCGGCATCGGGGTGCGGGGGTACCTCGCCCGGGAGATCGCCGTGCAGCCGGAGCTCGGGCCGCGTCACCTCGGCGCGGCGCTCACCATCCGGGGCGTGACCGGGACGCTGGTGCTCGGCGCGACCGTGGCCGTCGTGCTCGCGACGCGCTCGGGCCTCGGCGCGCAGCTCGTCGTGCTCGCCGCGGCGTCCCAGCTCGCGACGCTGCTCTACTCGACGATGTGGCTCTCGTTCGAGGCCCACGAGCGCTTCCAGTACATCCTCTACGCGGAGCTCGGCGCGCGGCTGTTCGTCATCGCGCTCTCGGCCGCCCTGCTCGCGCTCGGCTACGGCGTCGTCGCCGCGGCCGCGGCGTTCGTGCTCGGCAACGTGCTGGAGCTCGGGATCACCGCGCACTACCTGCGCTCCCGGCTCTACCGGCCCGAGCTCACCACGCCCCCCGCCGAGCTCTGGGAGATCGTGAAGCGCAGCCTGCCCATCGGCGCGCTCGGGGCGCTCACGAGCGCGCTGCTCCAGACCGATCGCGTGATGCTCCGCGCCCTCTGCGACGAGGAGGCCGTGGGCGTCTACAGCGCCGCCTGGGTGCTGAGCGAGAACTTCAGGATGCTGCCCGACGTGCTGCTCGGCGCCGCCTTCGCGGCCGGCATGCGCCTCTACGCTCAGGACAGCGAGGCGTTCGGCCGCCTCTACCGCGGCTGCATGCTCGTCGCCGCGCTGTTCGGGCTGCCGGTCGCCGCCGGCGTCTTCCTGCTCGCGCCGGACATCGTCCAGCTCGTCTACGGATCGGCGGGCGACTACGCGCCGGCGGCGGACGTCCTCCGGATCCTCGCCTGCGGCGTCCCCGTGACGTTCGCGTTCCAGGTCGTGACGCTGCCGCTGCTCGCCGCCAAGCGCGAGGTCGCGATGGTGAAGCTGCTCGCGGTGGCGCTCGTCGCCGACGTCGCGCTGAACCTGCTCCTCTTGCCGCGCTACCGCGCCGTGGGCGCCGCGTGCGCGACGCTCGCCGTCAGCGCCGGGTCGCTGATCGCGTCGTGGGGCCTGAGCGCGCGCTGGACCCGGCGCGTCGAGCTCGGCCGCATCGCCGCGATCCTCGCCGCGACGGCGGCGATGACCAGCGCGGCGTACGCCGCGCGCGCGCTCGCGGGGATGTGGGCGTCGATCGCGGTGGGCGCGGCCGTCTACGTGGCCCTCCTCCTCGCCCTGCGCGCCGTCTCCTTCCGCGAGCTGCGCGCGCTGCTCGCGCGCCGCGTCCGCGCTTCGCCCGCCACCGCGGCCTGATCCGCGTTCCGCCGCGGGCGGGGCCCGGCGCTGCGCGCGCGGCGCTCTGCGCGCCTGTGCGGAACAGGAGGTCATCGAATTTTCGGCTTTTCCGCCGGAAGCGGCGCTCGCCTCGGGTCCCCGCGGCTGCCGACATGCGCTCTCATCCGGCGGGATCCACGCAGCGGCGCGGGGCGCCCGTGGCTCGGAGGTGACGGTGCCGCGGCCCTCTCCGTGGCATGCAGCGTGAATAGCGGAGGGGCGATGTGGCGGCGCGGGCAGGTCCGGGGGGTGCCCGGGGTTGGGCGACTCCGGCAGTGGATGGCGCGGCGGCCGTCCTCGCTCCGCGCCTTCGGCATGCCGGCGCGCGCCGAGCTGGGCGCGCCCGAGCAGCCGTGGAGGCCTCGCGAGATGGACCTGCCCATGGGCGACGGCGGCTACGCGCTGCTCGCGCGCCTCTCGGCCGGCGGCATGGCCGAGCTGTTCCTCGCGTGCCGGCGCGGGCCGGCAGGGATCGCGCACCCCGTCGTCGTGAAGCGCCTTCGCCCCGAGGCGCGGCGGGATCCGTCGATCGTGCGGATGTTCCTCCGGGAGGCGTGGATCAGCGCCCGGCTTCAGCACCCGAACGTGATCCGGTTCCACGACTTCGTGTTTCACGAGGGGCGCCATCACCTCGTGGTCGAGTACGTCCCGGGCTGCGATCTGGCGGCGGCCGCGCGCGCCCTCTTCTCCGAGGGGCGGCCGTTCCCGATCGAGGCGGCCCTCGAGATCGGCGTGGGCGTGCTGCGGGCGCTCGGGCACGCGCACGCGCTCCGCGACGACGGCGGGCAGCTCGTCGGGCTCGTGCACCGCGACGTGAGCCCGCAGAACGTGCTCCTCTCGCTCGAGGGCGAGATCAAGCTCATCGACTTCGGCGTCGCGGAGATGACGGCGATGCGCGGGATCCTGGACGAGGTCTTCCCCCTCGGCTCGCCGGGCTCGGCGGGCGGCGCGGCGCCGTCGAGCGACGCCCCCACGGTGAAGGGCAAGCTCGGCTACGTGGCGCCCGAGCAGCTGCGCGGGCAGAGCATCGACGCGCGGGCCGATCTCTTCGCGGTCGGGGTGATCCTGTTCGAGCTCTTGACGGGGCGCCGCCTGTTCCACCGGAAGGACGACGGCGCCACGATGCGCGCGGTGCTGTCGGGCGAGGTGCCGGCGATCGCGCCGCTCCGCCCGGCGTGCCCTGCGCTGCTCGAGGAGGCGGTGCGGCGCGCGCTCGCGCGCGATCCCGACGATCGCTTCGAGGCCGCGGCGCAGATGGAAGAGGCGCTCGCCGAGGTGCTCGCCTCGGTGCGCAGGGCGCCGGGCGGTGGCGACGAGCCGAGCTCGAGCGAGCGCGGGCTCCTCGCCGGCCAGGAGATCGCCGCGCTCGTGCGCGAGGTCGCGAGCGGGCGCGATCGCCACCGGTCGCTGCTCGTGCGGGGCTGCCGGCGATCCGCCGGGATCCGCGGGCGCCCGGGCGCGCGGCGCGCCCTGTCGAGCCGCTCCGGGGACGATCGCGGCGAGGCGGCGCCCGCGGCGCGCGGCCCCGACGCGGGCGCGGAGGAGGCGGCGATCGAGATCGAGCGCAGCGAGGGCAGGGACGCGGTGACGCCGCACTGGAGGGACGCGCGCCCGCCGCGGCGCGCGCGGCTCCTGCAGTGGCTCGTGATCGCGGCGGTCACGTTCGCCGCCGGCGCGCTCGCGGGCAGGGCGATCGGCGCGCTCGACGACGGCGCCGCGCCGGCGAGCCGCGGCGCGCCCCGGTAGCGCCGCGGGTCAGGAACCCAGCAGGGATCTGCCTCGCGAGCGAGAAGAAGTTTCAACGCAAAGGCGCCAAGAGCGCAAAGACGCAAAAATGCATCATTTGTTGTTTTGCGCCTTTGCGCCTTTGCGCCTTTGCGTTGAACTCTCTCTCCGGCGCCTCGCGGTCCTTGAAAGCGCGGAGCTCGCGCGATCTCCGGGAGACACCCATTCGGCGACGCCGCCGTGATGCGCCGAACGCGAACGGCCCTTTGCGGTCGCGCGCAGCGACGGGCTCGCTAGCCTAGCCGGCCCTGATGTTCCTCCGGAATCCCCTGAGCCGCTCCCTCGCGTTCGCCGCATTGCTCGTACCCCTCCTCGCGAGCGCCACGCGCGGGAGCGCGCTGCCGCGCCCGGCCGCCGTCGAGCCGGGCGCGCCGGCGGCGCCGAGCGCGATCGACGCCGCGATCGCGGAGCAGCCCGTCTGCGTCGGCTCGACGGTCGCGAGCGCGGGGGAGCTCGGCGACATCCTGTTCTACCGCAGCGCGCCGGGCGAGCGCGGCACGGTCTCGGTCGGCTATTACGCCTTCTTCTCGGAGGAGCGGCCCTGGGGCAACAACTGGCTCACCTGGACCGTGCTGCCCGCGCTCGCCGTGGACATGGTCTACACGCACGGGCTGCTCTTCGGCCCGGGAGTCCAGCGCGTCGCCTACGGCAAGGGCGACGTCGAGGGGTTCAGGATCGTCTACGGCGTGGGCGAGGACGGGCGGCTCACGGCCGAGCACGGCGCGGCCGACCGCGGCGATCACAGCGAGGTGCGGCTCGAGCGGGCCGATCTGCTCGCGGTCGATCCCGCGCGGCCGACGGTCTACTCGCGGTGGTGGAGCCATCAGCTCGGCGGGCAGGGCGCGGGGCCGGGCGATCTCGTCTACCGCCGCTGCTACGGCGCGGGCGCGATCCGGCCGCTGCCGCCGGACGTCGCGCGCGATTTTCGCCTGGACCGGCGCGCCGTGCCGGCCCGCGTGGTGCCCGCCGCGGCGCTGCTCGAGCCGCCCGCTTCGCCGCGCTGGCGCGAGCCGGCGGAGGGGGCGAGCGCTCAGGGCCTCGTCGCCTTCCGGCCGAGCGTCGCGTTGTAGATGGCGAGGAGGATGACGGCGCCGAGGATCGACATGAAGAAGCCCCCGCTCGACTGGTACGACGGGTAGAGGCCGATGGCCCGGCCGATGAAGCCGCCGAGCAGGGCGCCCGCGATGCCGAGCAGCGCCGTAATCACGAAGCCGCCGGGATCGCGCCCGGGGGTGAGCAGCTTGGCGATGACGCCGACGATGAGCCCAAACAGGATCCACAACAGCACGGACATGGTTCGCTCCTCTCGACACCGGACGACGCCGAGGGGCGTCTTCCCGCGTCAACGCGGAGGCCAGCGTTTGCAGACGACGTGCCGTTCGCGGTGAGCTCGGTTCGCACCGGGCTGAAGCGGAGGCTCGGCGGCCAGCGTGAACGGCGTCACCATCGGGCCCGCGGCGCTGGGCACCCGGTGTACATCGGCGACCCGCGTGGCGCGCCGACCCCGAGGCCGGTCTCCCGCTTCCGGGGCGCTCACGGCGGCTCCAGCGGACAGGCGCGCTCCGGCTCGTCCGCGCGCAGCGGCGTGGGCCGCGCGTCGCCGGTCGGGGGCGCGTCGCCGTCGCGCCCCGGCGAGGGCAAGGCGAGCGGGGCGAGCGCGGCGCCGGCAGCGCTGAAGAGCAGGCACAGCGATCCGCCGAGCACCGTGGCCGCGACCGTGCCGACCACGACCGGAGCGAGCCGCCGGCGACGCCGCCGGCGCAGCCGTGCCTGGCTCCGCAGCCCGCCGGGCAGGCGCGCTCGCAGCAGGAGGACGGGCGCGAGCGCGGCGTCGAGCTCCGGGCTGCGAGGCGCGCAGGCAGGAGGAGGCGGCGGAGCCATGGCGCTGGGAGGCGCCGCGTCCGCCGGCGGCGCGCCGGCCGCGGCGGCGTCCGCGGCCGTCACGACGAGCGCCGCCGGCGGGCAGGGCGAGGCGCGGTGGCCGACCCAGGTGGACGCGGACGAGGGATCGCGCCGCGCATCCGGCGGCGAGCAGGGCAGATCCAGGGGCGCGCTCCCCGGCAGCGAGGACGGGGAGCGGTACCCGACCCACGTCGAGGCGCACGCGGAGCGCGCCGCGGCGCCGTCCGCGGAGCGCGCCGCGGCGCCGTCCGCGGAGCGCGCCGCGGCGGCGTCCGCGGCGGGCTCGGCCGCACCGCGCGTCCAGCGCGACGAGGCCGCCGCCTCGGCGCGCGCGCTCGGGGCCGGGGGCCGAGCGAGGCTCGCCGCGGCGCGATCCTCCGCGGCGGAGCGCCCGCTGCGGAGCGCGACGTGCGCGAGCGCCTCGCGCAGGGCGCGCGCGCTCTGCGGGCGATCGTCCGGGTTCTTGCGCAGGCATTGCAGGATCAGCGCCTCCAGATCCGGATCGATCGCCGGGTGGAAGGCGCTCGGCCGGGGCGGCGGGGAGTCGACGTGCGCGGCGGCGAGCGCGACGGGCGTCGGGCGCTCGAACGGGAGCCGCCCCGTCGCCATCTCGAAGAGCAGCACGCCGCACGCGTAGATGTCGCTGCGCGCGTCCACGGGCTGCCCTGCTGCCTGCTCCGGGCTCATGTAGGCGGGGGTCCCGATGACGAGCCGGCCGTCGTCGGCGGCCGCGGCGAGCAGCGGCGCGCCCGCGAGCGCGCCGGAGCGCTCGTCGTGGAGCAGCTTCGCCGTCCCGAAGTCGAGGAGCTTCACCTGCTCGAACGGCGCGCCGTCGTCGTCGACGCGGGGCACCAGGCGGATGTTCTCGGGCTTGACGTCGCGGTGGATGACGCCCGCGTCGTGCGCGTGCTGCAGCGCGGAGCACAGCTGGCGCATGATCGCGACGATGCGCTCCGCGGGCAGGATCGGCGCGGCGTTGAGCAGGTCGATGAGGTCCCCGCCGTCGAGGTGCTCGGTGACGAGATACCAGAGGCTCGGCGGCTCCGGCTCGCGCCCGTCGGCGCCCGCGAACGGCGCGCCGTGGGGGCACGACGGCTCGCAGCCGAAGTCGAGGACCCGCACGATGTTCGGGTGATCGAGCCGGCTCGCCGCCATCGCCTCGACGTGGAACCTCAGCACCGCGTCCCCGGCGCGGGCGCCGCCGGAGCGCGGCCGCGACTCGGTCGAGGGCCGCTCGCTCACGCCGCTCGAGGCGCGGAGGCCCGGATCCTCCCGGCGCGACGGCGCGCAGGCGCGCGTCGTGCAGGCGCGGAGGCCCGCTCCGCCCGCCGCGCCCGGCGAGGCGCCGCGCTCGCGGATCATCTTCACCGCGCACGCGCGCCCGAGCCCGAGGTGCCGCGCGCGGTAGACGCGCCCCATCGCGCCGGCGCCGATCAGCTGCTCGATGAGGTACCGCCCCCCGAGCAGGCGTCCCCTGAGGGATCGCTCCGAGGACGGGAGTCCCGCGTCGAGGGGCGCGGAGGAGCGGAGGCAGTCCATGGCGCGTCCCACGCAGCAGAATGGGTGCCATCGCGCTGTGCGGACGGTTCACAGCCGCCCGCGGACGGCGCGGCGGCGCTGCGCGCACCCTCGCCGCGCCGCCGCGCCGCTCCGCGGAGCGCGCCGAGCGGCCCGCGCGCCGCGCGCCTCCGCGGGCAGGCGCCGCGAAACACCGGACAGCGCGCAGGGCGGCGGCGCCGCGGGGGCTGATTTGTTCCGTTGCCGACGGCCTGTGATAGCGTGGCGCGCGAGGAGGCCCGAGTGCTCTTGAGACGATGCGTTCCGTTCGCTGCGGCGCTGTTCCTGCTGCTCCCGACAGGCGAGGTGCTCGCGCAGTCGGACCAGGACAGAGCAGCGGCCCGGTCGCTGGCCACGCAGGGCGCCGAAGCGTTCACGTCCGGTCGCTTCGACGAGGCGATCGATCTGCTCGGTCGCGCAGAGGCGCTCGTGCACGCGCCGACGCACCTCCTGCTGATCGCGCGCGCGCAGACGCGCCTCGGCCGGCTCGTCGCGGCCAAGGAGACGTACCTGCGGATCGTCCGCGAGGAGCTGCCGTCCACGGCGCCGTCCCCCTTCAAGAAGGCCCAGCAGGACGCGCGGGAGGAGCTCGCCGCGGTCGATCCCAGGATCGCGTCGCTGCGCATCGCGCTGGAGGGCGCCGCCGGCCGGAAGATCGCCGTGAAGCTCGACGGCCAGCCGGTCGCGGACGCGCTGCTCGGCGTGCACCGACCGATCGATCCCGGCAATCACGCGGTGACCGTCTATCCGCCGGGCCTCTCGCCGATCGAGCAGGCGGTCACGCTCGGCGACGGCGAGCGGAAGGAGCTGAAGATCCCGGTCCCGGAGAGCCCGGCCATGCCGCCCTCGCCCGACGCCTCGGGGGCGGGGCAGGGGACCTGGAGCAGCGGCCCAGGCGAGGTCCCCCCCGAAGGCCCGCCGGGCAAGCCGGAGCGAAAGACGAACGTGCTCATGCTGGGCGGGGGCATCGCGGCCGCGGCGCTCGGGCTCGGCGGGGTCGTGGTGGGCTCGGTGTTCCTGGCGAAGGGCGGCTCGACGCAGCAGCAAGCGAACGACCTGAGCAAGACGTACCGGTGCGAGTCGCAGGCAGGCCCCAGCGCGGGCTGCGGTCCGCTGATCCAGCAGAGGATCAAGCAGCTCGACGCGGACGCCGCGGATCAGCAGACGACCGGCACGATCAACCTCATCACGGGCGGCGTGCTCCTCGTCGGCGGCGCGACGCTGATCGTGCTGGAGCTGACGTCCAAGCCAGAGCCGTCGAGCTCGGCGTGGGTCGCCCCCTACGTGACGCCCACCGGGCTCGGGGTGCGCGGCGCGTTCTGACGGGGGCGCCCCGCGCGCGCTCAGTAACCGAAGTCGCCCGGAACGCCCGGCTTCTGCGGCTTCTGGGGCTGCGCGCTCGGCTTCGTCGGCGGCGCCTGCTGCGGCGGCTTCGTCACGGGCGGCGGCTTCGTCTGGGGAGGCGGCGTCCGCGGCGAGAGCGGCTTCACCGGCGCCGAGGACGCCGCCGGGACGGCGCTCGGCTCGGCCGTGGCGGGCGGCGTCGGCGGCGTGAGCTCTGCGGCCGAGGCGCTCGCGGTGACGACCGGCGGCTCCGGCGGGGGCGGCGTCGCGGTCGTCGGAGGCGGCGGGGGCGTCGCGATGGCCGTGGCGCTGACGGCGCTCGGCTCCGGGGTCGCCGCGCCCGACGGCCCGCTGCCCCCGAAGGCGAGCCAGACGGCGACGCCCGCGCCGAGCAGGGTGGCCGCCGCGGCGATCGCGGCGAAGATCGGCATCCGGGACGGGGGGCGCGTCGCGCGGCCCGTGACGCCCGACGAGGCGCCCCACGAGTTGGCGGTCAGCTGCGGCGTGTGGCCCATGCCGGGCACCGCAGGCCCGTTCTGGCCCCACGAGGGGGTGTCGGGGCGGAGGGGGGGCGGAGGGGTCGTCGTCACCTCGGGCTGGGACGGCAGCGACAGCCGCGGGAGGGACGTCCGCCCCGTGTTCAGCAAGGCAAGGTTGGGCCGCGCCGCAGCCCAGGCGAGCAGCGCGCTCTTGAACTCCGCGCAGCTCTGGAAGCGGGCCCCCGGCTCGCGCGCCATCGCCTTCTGGATGATCCCGGAGAACTCGACGTCGAGGTCGGGCACGAGCTGCTGGGGGAGCGGCGCCGCCTCGAGGACGATCTTGAAGAGCAGCTCGTTGAAGGTCGCCGCGTCGAACGGCACCTGACCGGTCGTCGCCTGGTAGAGCAGCACGCCCATGGCGTAGATGTCGGTCCGCTGGTCGACGGGGCTGGAGCCGCGCGCCTGCTCGGGCGACATGTAGTAGGGCGTCCCGACGACGGCGCCCGTGCGCGTCATGCTCATCTCCGCGCCGGCGAGCGGCGAGAACTTCGAGACGCCGAAATCGAGCACCTTCACGAAGTTGCTGAGCCCGGCCTTCACGGGGATGACGAAGATGTTGTCGGGCTTCAGGTCGCGGTGGATGATCCCCGCGGCGTGCGCGGCGCCGAGCGCCTCGAGCACCTGGACCATGATCGGCACGGTGATCTCGGGCCCGAGCCGCCCCGCCCGCTCGATCTTGGCGCCGAGGGTCTCGCCCTCGAGGTACTCCATGACCATGTACCGCGTGCCGTCGGGCAGCACGCCGAGGTCGAGCACCTCGCAGATGTGATCGGAGCCGATCCGCGCCGCGGCCTGGGCCTCGCGCTCGAAGCGCGCGACCGACTCGGCCTGGCTCGAGATGTTGGCGTGCAGCAGCTTGATGGCGACGCGGCGCCGGATGCGCACGTTCTCGCCTTCGAAGACCGCCCCCATGCCCCCCTGGCCGAGCAGCCGGACGATCCGGTACTTGCCGTCGATGATCTCGCCGACCAGCGCGCTCATGCCGGCGTTCCCGGTGCGGAGAAGCAAATCACCCGGGCAGACTAGCACGGTGGCCCGAGGGCAGCCTACGCCCTAGCGGGCGGGCGCGCCGTCGTGTCTCCGTCTCCGCTTCCGCTTCCGCTTCCGCTTCCGCTTCCGCCTACCCGCACGCGGACCTCCGCCCCGCACACCGACCGCCACCCGGCGCGACGCGCGCCGTTCGACGCAGCCCCCCCGCGCGCGCCCTTCGGCCGACGGCGGAATGAAAGCCCCGCTCCGCGCATCCGCGGGGCTGGCGCAGGGGTTCTTCGTGATAACGTCGCCCTCGTATGCCGGTTTACGAGCTATCGGTCGACGGAACCCTGGTTCGCGAAGCGGAGAAGGTCGTGTCGCTCGTGGGCCGCGAGTTCCCGACGCTCGTCATGCGCTGGGAATCGCGCCTGTTCGACCAGCCGTGGCTCACCACGCTCGTGCTCGACTACGTGCTCGCGTTGCCGCCGCTCATCGTCGGGCAGGCGACGTTCAACGAGGTCAGGCTCGCCGCCTTCACGGGCCGCGCGGGCACGAAGTTCATGTACTTCGGCACCGAGATGAGCGCGAGCGTCCCCCGCATCGCGCCCGAGATGGAGAACGCGATCGCTCCGTCCGAGCTCTACCAGGAGTTCCGCCTCGACGAGCAGACTTGCCCGATCCCCTACCTGAAGCTGATCCAGGTCAGCCCGCGCATCTACGGCGAAGGGCTCCAGAACTACTACTCGCCCCCGATCAAGGTGGAGCGCTACGACGGGGTCGCCTCGCCCGAGCTCATCGCGGACTTCTTCCCGAAGGTCGTCGCGAACCTCGATCCCGTGAAGGGGACGACGCTGGTCGACCCCGCGCAGGGCTTCTGGACGGGCGCGCGCTTCCTCGGCGCCACGGCGATCGCCATCCTCCGGCAGGGCCGCGTGGTCGGGCTGCACCGCCGCACCGGCAAGACCGACAAGGACCCGATCCCGCCCGAGGTGAAGCGGCGCGATCCGCGGCTCGACGTGCGCGCCGACTGGGTCGCCGTGGACATCGGCGCCGCGTCGACGGCCGTCGCCGTCCGGGGAGAGCGCGGCGGCGCCGAGTTCGTCCGGATCGGCGCCGACGGGCCGCTCCGGGTCTCGGCCGACAACGAGAGCCCGAGCGAGGTCGCGTTCGAGGCGCTCGCCCGGACCACGAAGGCGTGGCGCGACCGGGTGATCCTGCCGATGACGCGCTGGGGCGACGTGCTCGTCGGGCACGCCGCGCGCGACATGCGCCTCCGGCCCGGCGATGGCGCCCACGAGCGCGCCGCGGCCTCGCTCCCGGCCCTCGCGCTGCTGCGCGAGCGGACCGAGCGCGGCGAGCCGTTCCGGCTCCGCGGCCGGAGCGACCCCGACACGACCGAGGCGCTGAAGAAGCCGGCGCCGCCCGTCATCGACGAGGAAGGGATCGGCGCGCACGACCCGTTCGATCCGATCGAGCTCTACGCGTACTACGTCGGCCTGCACCTGAACCAGCGCTCGCGGGGCATCTCCACGCGCTACGCGATCACGATGCCGACGGGCTGGTCGCCCGAGCGCCGCGCCAGCGTGCTCATCGCCTTCCGCCGCGGCCTCTTCCGGAGCCTGCCCGCGGGGCTCTGCGAGTACCACGACCTCGAGGGGCTGAAGGTCGTCGACGCGGGCCCGTCGGCGATCGCCTACGCCGTCCAGGCGTTCCGTATGTTCGGCATCCAGCCGCGCGACGGCGGCGTCCCGTTCTGCGTCATCGACGCCGGGGCCAGCGAGGCGGGGATCGCCTTCGGCCTCCTGCGGAGCGCGAAGGCCCACGAGGCGGCGCAGGGGCTGGAGCGGATGGTCGAGTACCTCGATCCCACGGCGATCCCCTGGCTCGGCGGCGAGCGGCTCCTGCACCGGCTCGCCTACCGGGTGTACGCGGCCAGCGAGGCCGAGATGCGCGAGCGCCGCATCCCGTTCGAGCGCCCGCTCGAGGAGAGCCCGCTCGACGACGCGGAGGCCCTCTTCGCGCCGTCGCCCGACGCGCGCGCCAACACCTGGGCGCTCAAGGAGCTCCTGCGGCCCCTCCTCGAGGGGGGGCCGAGCGCGCCGGTCGCGGAGCAGCTCGCGCTGGTCGGGCTCGACGGCGAGAGCTCCGTGGTGCCGCTCTCGATCGACCGCGGCGCGCTGAGCGGCGCGATCGACGGGTGGTTCCGCGACGCGATCGACGTGTTCCGGCAGCACCTCGGCGGCGCGGTGGCGAAGATCGGGCGCGAGCCGGACCCGTACCAGGGGCTCCGGATCCTGCTCGCCGGGCGCCTCGGGATGAACCCGCGCTTCGCCGAGCTGCTCGCCGGCGTGCTGCCCGCGGGCGTGCAGCTGCACCGCTTCAAGGAGCCGGACAAGGCGAACCTGGGCGCGCCGACCGTCAAGATGGCCACCGCGCTCGGCGCGCTGTCGCTGCGGTTCGATCGGATCGGGGCCGCGCTCCGCGCGGAGAAGCGCGACGCGTTCCGCTACCGCGTCGGGCGCGCCCGCCACGGGCAGCTCGCCGACGTGCTCGATCCGTCGGTCGACTACGACGCGTGGCGCGAGATGGGCGCCTGCCTGAAGCCCGAGATCGAGGTCCTGTTCATGGCGGCCGAGGACGAGGGGGAGGTCGCGGCCGACGATCCCCGGGTGCGCCGCGCGGTCTGCGCGCTCGGGCGCGACGCCGTCGGGCAGCGGCTCTACATCCGGGCCGTCGGCCCGGCGCGCGCCGAGGTCAGCGTGGGGCCGCCCGGCGGCGAGCCCTCGGCGAGCGCCGTGTGCTGGTCGGTCGACCTGCAGAGCGGCGCCGCGGAGAAGACCGGCGGCTGAGCGCATGGGGGCGCCGCGGTTTCACGTGTCCCACGCCGATCTGGAGCTCGAGGGATCGATCCACGCCGCGGCGCCTGACGGCGCCGGCTCGGCGGCCGCGCCTGCGGCCGGCGCTGCCGGCGCCGCGCCTGCCGACGCCCGGCAGGCCGAGGCCAGGCTGGCCGCGCTGCTCGCGACGGCGACCGCGCTGGCGGGATCGACCTCGCTCGCCGAGGCCGCCTCGCGCGTGGTCGACGCGCTCGTCGAGCACCTCGGCTGGGACGTCGCGGCGCTCTGGCTCGCCGAGCCGGAGGCCAGCGCCGCGGGCTGCGCGCCGCCCGCCGCGGCGCCGAGCGCGCTCCGGTGCGTCGCGGCCCGGACGGCGGCGCACCTCGAGCGCGAGGCGATCGAGGCGGCGCTCCGCGAGGAGCCGCACCCCTCCGCCGAGCACGGGCTCGTCGACGACGTCTTCCGGAGCGGCGAGCCGGCGTTCCGCGCCGGCGCCGTCGCCTCCGCTGACGCCGCGCGCGCGCCGAGCTGGGAGCGCGCGGCGTGCGCCGCCCCGATCCCGTGCGGCGACGGCGCGGCCGGGGTGATCGAGCTGAGGAGCCGCGCCCCGCAGCGCCGCGACGAGCAGCTGCTCCTCGTCCTCGCGTCGATCGGCGGCCAGATCGGGCAGAGCGTCGCGCGGCGGCGCGCCGAGCGGGAGAGCGCGCGCGCCGCGGGCGAGCTCCGCGCGCTCGTCCGCGCCATCCCGGATCTCTGCTTCCGCCTCGACGCCGAGCTCCGGATCGTCGACTGCAACGAGCCGCGGCCCTCCGCGCTCCGCGTCGCGCCCGAGGCGCCGCTCGGCAAGCGCGTGGCGGAGGCGCTCCCCGGCGAGCTCGGGGAGCAGCTGGAGCGCGCGGTCCTGGAGGCCCGCGAGACGGGCGCCGTGGTCGCGCTCGAGCACGCCGTCCCGAGCGCGGGCGGAGAGCGCCACGTGGAGGCGCGCACGATGCCGTTCCTGGAGGGGCACGCCCTCGTCCTGCTCCGCGACATCACCGAGCGGCGGCGCGCCGAGGAGGCGCTCCGGCAGCGCGAGGAGCGCTCGCGCGAGTCGCAGAAGATGGAGGCGCTCGGCCGGCTGGCCGGCGGAATCGCGCACGACTTCAACAACATGCTCATGGTGATGCTCGGCTACGGCGAGCTCATCCTGCGCCGGCTCGGGCCCGAGAGCGCGCTCCGGCGCGACGCCCTCCAGGTCACGAAGGCCGGGGAGCGCGCCGCGGCGCTCACGCGGCAGCTCCTCGCGATGAGCCGGCGCAAGGTGCTGCAGCGCGAGGTGCTCGACCTCAACGCGGTGGTGCTCGACATGCAGACGATGCTCCAGCGCCTCATCGGCGAGAACATCGATCTGCGGACGAACGTCGGCCGGGATCTCGGCTCGATCAAGTTCGACAAGAGCCAGCTGGAGCAGGTGCTCCTGAACCTGGTCGTGAACGCGCGCGACGCGATGCCGGGCGGCGGGATGCTCGTGGTCGAGACCTCCCTCGGCGAGCCGGGCCAGAGCCCCGCGGCGCGCTCGTTCGTGCCCGCGGAGGGGGACGAGGCCGACGCGCCCGCCGCGGGCGGCCCCCCGTACGTCGTGCTGTCGGTGACCGACAGCGGCGACGGGATGGACCACGACACGCTCGCGCACCTGTTCGAGCCGTTCTTCACGACGAAGGCGCGCGGCAAGGGCACGGGGCTCGGCCTCGCCACGGTCTACGGGATCGTGAGCCAGAGCGGCGGGCTCATCGAGGTCGAGAGCGAGGTCGGGCGCGGCACGACGTTCCGCATCTACCTGCCGCGCGTCGAGGACCGCTCCGAGGCGGCGCCCGCGCACCCCCGGCCGCCGCCGGCCGGCGGCGACGAGACGGTGCTCGTCGTCGAGGACGACGACGCCGTGCGCAGGCTCATCGTCGAGGTGCTCGAGCGGCGCGGCTACGGCGTGATGTCGGCCGCGACCGGCGAGGAGGCGCTCGCCACGCTCGCGAGCGACGGGGAGGAGTCGGTCGACCTCCTGCTCACCGACCTCGTGATGCCGGGCATGAACGGCCGCGAGCTCGCCGAGCGCGCCCTCGCGATCCACCCCCGCACGCGCGTGCTGTACATGTCCGGCTACGCCGAGGACGTCCTCGCGGGCGCCGAGGCCGATCGCGAGCTCGTGCTGCTGCAGAAGCCGTTCACCCCCGACACCCTGGCGCAGCGCGTGCGCGACCTGCTCGACCGGCGCTGACGGGAGCGACCGCGGCGAGCGCCCGGCCGGGGCGCCGCGGACCGAGGCTCACCGCCCGCCGCGGCCGAGGACGTCGTCGGCGGGCGCCGGGTCGGCGACCCCGAGCGTCGCCGCCGGCCGCCGCCGCCGCAGGTAGAAGAAGTCGCGCGGCGCGGGCTCGGCCACGTACTCCTCCGGCTTGAACTGCACGTCGGGGATCAGCGCCGACCGCGCGCGCGGCCCCTCGCCGCCCTCGCCGCGCCCGTACAGGAGGAAGCGGGGGTAGGCGTGGTTCACGTCGAGCTCCGCCACGTCGTGCGCGCCCGCGGCCCTCATCCCGTGGGCGAGGGTGCGCGCGGTCACGGCCTCGCCGAGCCCGTAGAAGAGCAGCTTGCCGGCCGCGTCGACGCCGAGCGCCGACCGCCGGATCACGGTCTCGCCGCTCACGGTCGCGCCCCAGTCGCGGTTCGAGTCGTAGAGCGCGTGGTGCAGCTCGCCCTGCTCGACCAGGCACGGCGGCGTCTGCCGGTAGGCCGTCATGCGGGCCTCCTCGGCGCGCAGCGCGGGCCAGGTGCGGATCCGCACGGCGCCGTCGCGGTAGAGGGCGATCGTGCACGCCCGGCCGCGCGGCGGCAGGAACGTGTCGCCGTCGAGCATCATCCCGTAGTGGCCGTGCATCGCCTTGAAGCCCCCGTTGAAGGCGGCGATGAGCTCTCGCGTGTGGCCCTCGGGGACGAGCCCGGGGCGGCGCTCGGCCGGGACGTCCGGCGAGAACGGCTCCTTCGTGCCCGCGACGAGCCGGAGGTCGACGCGCCCGAGGTCGATCGCCACCACGGCGATCGCCGCGAACACGCGCCTCGGATCCGGGTGCACGGCGCTCCGCCAGAGCACCGGGGCGTCGCCGGGCCGCACCGCGTCGGGGATCGGCGTCCAGACGCCGTCCCCCGTGGCCGCGACCTCGCGGAAGGGCGGCGCGAACGGCGACGGGGACGAGATCGACTCCGCCTCCAGGCCCTCGCCCCGCAGGGCCTCCGCCGCGGCGGCGGGCGCGGGCTCCCAGAACGTCTTCGGGGGCGCGTGCCGGTAGATGGCCTGGTTCACGCGGTCGGCGACGCCGTAGGCCACGTCCTCGGCCCACGCGACGGGCGCCGGGCCGACCACGGCCCGCGCCCCGTCGGCGAGCGCCGGGCCGAAGCCGGGGACCTCGTGGATGCCGTACCAGAGCGCCTCGACGGCGATCGCGCAGACCGCGACGCAGCGCAGCGCGCGCTCGGGCAAGCGCGGGCGGGACCGCCGCCTGCGCGGGGGCCCGCTGGCGGGAGGGGGCGAAGGCTTGTCCACGGCGACCGGGAGGCTACCCGATCGCGCGGGCAGCCCCAAGTTCCGGGCGGCGAGCGAGCGCGGCCGGCCAGCGCCGCGCGCCAGAAGCCCGCGCGGAGCTCGCTACGGCTGCCCGTGCGCCATGGTCCGGGGCCCGTCCTTGAACAGGATCTCGATCTTGCCCCGATCGATGACCTTCGCGACCACGCCGTCGCCGAACTTGCTGTGGTGGATGAGCTCGCCCTCGCCGAAGGTGAGGGTGGTGCGGTACGGCTTGAACGCCCCGGAGGGCTTCCCCGCGATGGCGCGCTCCCACGCGAGCGTCTGATCGCGCTCGGCGCGCTGGGCGGCGGTGAGGCGCTCCACGCCGCCGCCGCGCGTCGAGGCCGACGACGCGGCCCTCGGCTCGCCGCTGCTCCGCGACGCGGCGCGCGCGGCGGCGCGGCTCTCGCGCTCGCTCTTCGGCTGGCGGTAGAGGTGGTGCGACATGCAGGTCTTGCACTCGACCTTCTTCACCACGTCGCCGACCATCGCGATGATGCGATGGGTAAGATCGAGGCGGCACTTGGTACACCAGGCGTCGACCTCGCCGCCCGTCCTAAGCTTCTTCGTCGTCACTTCTCCTCGCGGCGCCGGTCTCGCCCGGTCTCTTTGCTTCGGTCCTTCACGTTCACTTGCGCGCTCACCTCCGGCTTCGGCAGGCCCGTCCTCGGCTCGTCCTGGCCGTCGTCTCGCTTGGCCGCCTCGTTCGGGACGAAGCGGATCTCGGTCTTGATCTCGAAGGAGAGCTTCGTCAGCACCTTCGTGATCTCGTCCGCGAACTGGGTGTGCTCGAGCACGTCCCGGATCTCCTTGGCGACGACCCGGTAGAGACCGTTCTTCGTCTCGTCGATCTGGGTGTAGAGGTAGTGGAGGACCTCTTTGGGGAGCTTGAGGTCGCCCACGAAGTGCCGGAGGTTCTCGGGCCCCTCGCTCAGCTTGTCGATGCCGCTCTCGACGGCGCGCTCGACCACGCGCTTGAAGATCTCCGGGATAGCGCGCTCGAAGAGGCGCTTCTTCTCGCCTTCGCCTTCCACCTTGTCCCCTTCGTCCTCGCGGAGCGGCTCGGTGTCGTCGGCCATGGCTCGGGCTCCCCTAGCGGGACGGGGCGGCCACGTCAATGCAGGGGTTCGCGCAGGGTGCCGGCGTCGCGCCATGGTCCATGGATCTGCCGGATTTTGATGACGATGGGGAGCCTTTCGCGCGCCGCTTCGCGGGCAGGAGAGCTCGGCCTTCGCCCCGGCCGCGCGGCCGGAGGTCGTGGTGACCCGGACAGAACTTCGCGGCGCGGCCGGCTCAGAGCCCGTCGTAGGCGTCGGTCTCGTTCATCTCGTAGGGCTCGTCGGACTCCGCCCCAGCGTCGCCCTCGCGCGCTCGCTTGTAGGACTTCAGCATCCACACCTCCGCCGCGAACCGGCCGGCGCCGCGGCGGGCGCTGATCTCGACGGTGGCGTCGTCGTCCTCGAGCGGGCAGAAAGGCCGATCCGGCTGGACGATCGGCCATGCGTCCTCGCTGCCGTCGCTCGCGATCATCGCCCCGCGGCTGCTCCGCACGGCGACGTCCAGGTTGAGGATCCCGGGGCCGCCGACGGCGAACACCCGGTAGCAGGCGCCCCGGAGCGCCTGCAGCTTCTCCGTCACGATCGCCCCGCCCTCGGCCACCTGCCCCTCGATCGGCTTGGGCGAGACCCGGCGCATGCCGTTCTCCGGGCCGCAGAGCAGCGACAGGCGCGTCACGTCCTTCAACGGATTGCCGCTGATCTTGAAGTTCCCGTAGCAGCGCACCCAGGGCCCGCCGACGCGCACCGGGAGGACCGGCAGGTCGGGATCCGCGGGCGCTCCGGCGTCGCCTCCGCCCTGTCCCGCGTCCGCGTCCGACAGCCCGCCGGCCCCGACCGTGACGGCCACGTTCGGCGGCGCGGCCGAGAGCACCACCGGGGGGCCGGGCTTGCCCTCCCAGGGGCGCGGCTCGTCGCGGCAGCCCGCCGCGACGAGCCCGAGGAGCAACGCGGCGCCGAGGCGCGCGGCCCTGGGGACGACCGGGGAGGGGCAGGGGCGCCGGGACGACACCGCGGTCGGCTCTTGCGCTAGAGTCCCGCGCGATGGAAGCGTTTTCTGCGCGCGGCGAGCGGCGGCCGCGCAATCCGCACAAAGCGAGGCGCGAGGCGCGCAATCCGCGCCGATGGCGCAGAGGGCGGGCCTCGCGCGCGTGAGCACGAAGCCTCGGTCGCCGTCGCGCTCGCGCGGCGGCGCAGACCAGACGCCCTCGCGCTCGCGCTCGGGCGCAGACCCGACGAGCTCGCGCTCGGGCGCAGACCCGACATCCTCGCGCTCGCGCTCGGGTGCACGCCAGAGCCAGGCTCAGGAGCGCGCCCCGCGCCGCCGCGGCTCGTCCGGTGAGCACGGCGCGCCCCCGCCGGCGCCGCCGGATCCGAGCGAGCGCGATCGGGAGATCGCCGCCGCCCTCGGGGCCTGGTTCGATCGCGTCGCGCGCGACCTGCCGTGGCGGAGGACGCGCGACCCCTACGCGATCTGGCTGAGCGAGGTGATGCTCCAGCAGACGCGCGTCGAGACGGTGATCCCGTACTACGAGCGCTTCCTCGCCCGCTATCCGACGGTCTCCGCCCTCGCCTCCGCCGAGATCGACGACGTGCTCTCGCTATGGAGCGGCCTCGGCTACTACCGCCGCGCCCGCGTGCTCCACCTCGCCGCGCGCGAGATCACGGAGCGCCACGACGGCGCGCTCCCCCGCGACGTCCCGGCGCTCCTCGCCCTGCCCGGCGTCGGCGCGTACACCGCGGGCGCGATCGCGAGCATCGCGTACGATCAGCCGGTGCCGCTCGTCGACGGCAACGTCGCCCGGGTGCTCTCCCGCATCGAGGGGATCGACGACGACATCCGCAGCACCTCGGGCACGCGCAAGCTCTGGTCGGCCGCGGAACGCCTCGTGCGGGCCGCCGCGGGCAGCGTTCATCCGGGACGCTTCAACCAGGCGCTGATGGAGCTCGGCGCGACCGTGTGCGCGCCCCGCAACCCCCGCTGCGAGGCCTGTCCCGTCGACGGCGCGTGCGCCGCGCGCGCCGAGGGACGGCAGGCGGAGCTGCCGGTGATCGCCCCGAAGCGCGACGTCCCGGCGGTCGCGATGGTCGCCGCGGTGGTGCGGTCGGGCGACCGCGTGCTCTTCGTCCGCCGCGCCGACGGAGGTCTCTTCGGCGGGCTCTGGGAGCCGCCCATGGTCGAGGCGCGCGCGCTCGCGGACGCCCTAGCCCTCCTCGAGCAGGTCGGCGTCGCGCCTGACGCGCCGCTCCGCGAGGTCGGCCGCGTGCGCCACATCCTCACGCACCGGCGGCTCGACGTGACGGTCGCGCGCGCCGAGGTGGCGGCCCCGTGGCGTTGCCGGGCAAAGCTTGCCGCCCCCTACGAGAAGGCGGCGTGGCTCGATCCGAGCGCGATGGAGTTCGGTGTTTCCAAGCTCGCGCGAAAGGTCCTGTCCGCGGCCTCGGCGTTGGACGAAGGGAGCGCGCGCCGGACGCGCTGAACGCGCGCGGGCCGGGCGGCCCGGCGCGCGCCGCGGCCTCGGAGAGGCCGGAGGCGGCCCGAAATCGCGTCCTCGCGGTCCTCCGGGGAGCAGCGCTCCGCTGCGGGCGGGGCGCGGCGCCGCTTGCGGGCGAGCTGCTGCGGCAGAGCTCCGCGGGCAAGGGCGAAACCCATATGTCGTCGCGGGACGCCGCCGGCTTTGACGCTGCAGCGCGAGCGCGGTGGCACGGAAGGCGCTTGGTGGGAGGGAGGGCAGGCCCTCTAGCCTCGCGGCGCCGGCGGTGGCCGGAGCTCGATTCAAGCCTGGGAGCTCAAGCGACATGGATGCGCGACGACGGACCACAGACACGCTGCTCACGGCGAGCGCACCTGCGCGATCCATGACCGTGATGGCGGACGACGGAGCGCTGTACGTGCTGCCGCTGTGCGAGCGGATCGTGCTCGACGTGCTGGCCTACGAGGACGAAGGCCTCTTGGCGTTCATCCGCATCGACGGCGAGGTGGTGGCGGAGCTGCCCGTGCTCGGCCAGGCGTGATCGGGCCGGTCCCGCTCGTGCGCGGGGCGACGCGCCGCGCCCCTCGATGCGCCGCCGCTCAGCCCGTGTTCCGCCGCATCCGCTGGGTCACGGGTTGCTCGTCCTCTTCGTCGGCGTCCGGCTCCACGGACTCGACCTCCTCGTCTTCCAGGAGATACGGCAGGTCGCCGTCGTCGTCGTCGTGCGACATCACGACGTCGCTCATGTCCTGCCCCTTCGTCGCTCCCTCGAGGAACTCCGCCCCGAGATCGCTCGCCAGATCGGCGGCGGCGTCGGCGGCGTCGGGGTTCACCTCGAACTCGGTGCAGCCGGCGTCGTTCGGGTGGTGGTGGTAGCCGCGGACCTCGTCGTCGAGCGTCGGGATCACGTCGCTGAGCTCGCTGCGCGGGCTCACCTTGCCGCGCAGCGGGGGCGCCGATGCGGCGTCGCTCACGTCGACGAACGGCTCGTCCAGCTCGGTCGCGCCGGGCCATCGCGCGGCGGCCCCGGGGGCCTGCGGCTGCTTGCGCGGCCTTCCCTGGTCGCTGCGATCTTCTCGTTCTCGGCGCTGCGTCGCGCTCGCGCGCGGCGCGCGTAGCGCCGGCGAAGGTGCGGCGGTGCTCTGCCTGCCTCGGGTGCTTGAATTGCTCACGGTGGTCTCGCCATGCAGGGTCCGGTCCGCAGGTGAAGCGGGCGGATACGCAACGGGGGCGAGGACCGTGCCGAGGGCCGCGGCCGGCGCCGTCGCCGAGGCGCCGCGCGCGAGCGACGCGCGGCGCCTCGGCGACGGCGCCGGCCGGGACGCAATTGAGCGTGCCAGCGAGCGCCACCTCGGGGTAGAAGGCTCGTGGCGATGCTGGAACTCCGGACCGGGCTTGCGCTCGTGGCCGTGCTGCTCGTGGCGTCCTTCGGGCGCGCCGCCGCGGCCCAGCCTGCTCCCGGCCGCGCCGGCGAGGCGGCCGCGGAGGCGCCGCCCGGCGAGGAGGGCGGCGGCGCCGAGCTCGAGGCGTACCGCGCGCTCGCGAGGCCGCCGGGAACGGCGGCGCGCGTCGTGTCGTCCCTCGCGATGGGGACGGGGCTCCGGTTCAACAACCCGTACCGCCTGCAGACGCAGCTCGGCGACACGGCGGAATCGCTCTCGTTCACCGCGGGGTACCTCGATCTCGGGGTCGCGCTGGCGCTGGGGCCGGCCGACGGCGTCCAGCACGGCGGCGCGCTGCGCCTCTCGCTCGCGGTGAGCGGCGTCCCGCAGGAGTCGATCACGCCGAGCTACTTCGTCGCCTACCGCGGCCTCCCCCGCGCGCTCGCGTACGGTCGGCTCGGCGCGTCGATCCTGATCGAGCCCGACGTGAACGTCGGCGGCGAGCTCGCGGTGGGGCTCGGGTACTACCTCCTCGCGGGCGTCGCGCTCTCGGGCGAGCTCGTCGGGGATCTCTTCTACGGCGCCGCGACGTACGAGGCGGCGTACACCGTTTACCCCGTCGTGTCGGCGCAGCTCGGGCTCATGATCGATCACGAGCTTTTGCCATGAGGTCGCCGGGGCGCGAGCGGCGCAGCGGGCGCCTCCGGGCGAACGAGGTCGCGGGGGTCGCGGCGCTCTTGCTCCTCGCGGGCATCGGGCCGGTCGTGGGCGACATCGGCAGCTGCGGGCAGGCGCCGGAGGAGCTCGACCCGCGCAAGTTCTTCGCGCTGAAGGCGCAGATCGACTGCGCCAAGTGCGAGGAATGCGGCCTGCGCACGCGCGCCTGCGCCGCCGCTTGCGGCTTCGAGGCCGCGCCGGAGCTCCCGAACGGCTGCTACCCGCTGGTCCACGACGGCGAGGTGTGCCTGCACAAGCTGCAGACGGCGAGCTGCGACGCGTACCGCGAGCACATGGCGGACGAGGGCGCCTCCACCCCGACGGAGTGCAATTTCTGCCCACTGGAGGAGGCCCCGTGAGCGGGCGCGGCGCAGCCGCCCCCGGCCGCCGCCTCGCGCGGGCCGCCCGCGCGCTCTCGTGCGCCGCGGCGCTCTCGGCCCTGTCCGGGTGCGCCTCGAGGCCGGCGCTCCTCGCGAGCCACGACGACTACGCGGCGTACCGGGCGACCCGCGTGTCGAGGACCCTCGAGGGGCGGCTCGCGGCGGCGTCGGCTTACCTCGAGCGCCATCCGGAGGGGGCGTTCGCCGCCGAGGTGCGCGCGTACCTCGCGCGGGCCGAGCCGATCTACTACGCCGCGAAGCGCGGGACGGCCGCGGGGCTCGCGGCGTACCTGGCCACGCTGCCGAGGGGCGCGTTCCGCGAGGACGCGACCCGCCGGCTGCGCGCGCTCGTCCGGGAGCGCAGCGCCGGCGATCTGCTCTCGCGCGCGGCCCGCGAGACCGACGCGCAGCTCTCGCGGCAGCGGGCGGAGCGCGCGCGGGTCCGCGAGGAGCTCGCCGCGTGGCTGCGCCGCTTCCTGGGCAGGGAGGCCTGGGGGCGCCCGCTCGCGGAGGCGCCCGCCGAGGTGATCGTCCCGTTCAGCCTGACGCTGCCGGCGCCGCGGTGCGCGCCCGCCGACGAGCGCGCGGCCCCGGGCGCCGCCGTCTGCGCGAAGCGGATCGCGCTCCCGTTCGTCGTGAACGCCGGGGGCGAGAGCGCGCCGCGGCAGGCGGAGATCGAGATCTCCGTCCTGGAGGACGCGGCGGGCCGCCCGATCGAGGTCGCGGTCCGGGGGCCCGATCTCTTCACGCGGCTCGAGGAGGCGCGCTCGGCGCGCGAGGTCGCCCCGGACGACCCGGAGGGCCGCATCGGGGGGATCGCCCTGGCGGTCGAGCTCGCGCGCGGCGCCTTCGCGGCGCGCGTCTCCGGCGATCCGTCGTGCGGCCGCCAGGTGGAGGCGCCCGTCGTGCTGCACCTCGAGTGCGAGGGGGCCCGCCTCGTGGCGCGGGCCGCGAGCGAGGCGGGCGAGGACGACGCCGTGACGATCGCCGTCGCCCCCGCCGCGCGCTAGGCCGCCGCGCGAGCGCTAGCACGGCTTGTTCTTCTTCTTCCCCTTGAGCTTCGCCGTGTTCTTCGGGCAGACGTCCTTGATGGCCGCGGAGCGCTCCCTGTAGATCGCCTTCATCGCCTCGAAGACGGCCCCCTGGTCGCGCTTGATGTCCTTCGTCTCCCCCGGATCCGCGACGACGTCGTAGAGCTCGAACGCGTCGTCGTCGCCGTAGGCGATGAGCTTGTGCCGCCCGCTGATGAGCGCCCTGCGCCGGTCGTTGTCGCTCGTGCGCGGCAGATCGACGATGACGTCGCGCGGCTCCGCGCTCGCGCCGTAGAGCTCGGGCACGAGGCTCTTGCCCGGGAACGACGGCTCCGGCGGGGCGCCGGTCATGTCCAGGATCGTGGGCGCGAGGTCGATGGAGCTGCGCGGCACGTCGATCCGGCGCGGGGTGATCCCGCCGGGCGCCTGGATCATCAGCGGCACGTGGGTGAGCACGTCCCACACCTCGAAGCCGTGGCGGTACATCTTGTGCTCGCCGAACGCCTCGCCGTGGTCCGCGGTGATGATGATCGCCGTGTCCTTCCCCCACGGCTGCTGCGCGACGAAATCGAGCAGCTTGCCCACGTGCATGTCGGTGAACCTGACCTCCCCGTCGTACTTGTCGCGGGCGCGCTTGCCGAACGGCTCGATCCCCTCGTGCGTCATGTACACGTCGTGCGGATCGAGGAAGTGGAAGTACGCGAAGAAGGTGCCCGAGGTGTTCGCCTTGTCGGAGAGCATCTCGATCGCGAGCTCCAGGTGTCCGGGGCTCGTCACGTTCCGGTCGGTCGTGTTGTCGGCCGAGAGCCCCGGCACGATCTCGTACACGTCGAAGCCCTGACGGAAGCCCGCCTTCTGGTCGAAGTAGAAGTGCGCGTGCGCGGTCATCGTCCGCACCCCGGCCTTCTGCAGGAGCTCCGGGAACATGAGGACGCTGTCGGGGTAGTTGCCGAAGAAGTAGCCGCTGCGATCGACCTCGCTCGGGTACCGGCCGGCGAGGAAGCCGCCGACGCTCATCGAGGTGTACGACGAGATCGCGTAGTGGCGCGTGTAGCTGACCGCCTTCTTCTCGAACGCGGTCAGCCGGGGCGCGATGTCGCGCTCGTAGCCGTTCCACGGCATGTCCGCGCGCAGGCTGTCGATCGAGATCACGAGCACGTTCATCTTCGGGCGCTGCGCCGCCGGCGTCCCCGCGGCGCCGCCCTCCTTGCCCGCGGCGGCCCCGGCGGCCGGCGCGGCGCTCTCCCCCGCGGCGTCCTGCGAGCCCGCCGCGGCGGCCTGCGAGCCGGCCGCGCCGGGCTCTTGCCGCGCCGTGGGCTCCGGCGTGCGCGCGGGCGGGGGGTGGCCGTCGCCCTCGCGGGAGCAGCCCGCTCCGGCGCTGACGAGCGCGAGCGCGAGCGCCGCCGCGAGGGGCCGGCGGGCCAGGCGCGAGGGCGCCGACAGGGAGGGCGCCGGGCGGGAGGGCGCCGGTTGTCCTTCCGGTTCCCAGGCTCTCGTACGTGAAGCGACCGTGTGCATGGTGGCCGTCTTACTCCGACTTGCGCCGCTCCGCCAAAGCCGCACACCGGGGGCGAGTTCCGGTATGCTCTCCGCTCATGGCCCCGGCCCATCGGAATCCTCCACCGCTGCCGCCTTCGGGCCGATCGCAACCTGGGGCCAGGCCAGGGGAGAGGTCGTCGCCCGACCCGCCGAGGTCGCTCCCGCCCAACGCGCCGCGGCGGGTGGGCGAGCACGTCAGCCAGGCGCTCAAGGATCACATCACCGAGATGGCGCTCGGCCTGCTCGAGGAGCAGATGCAGGCCCGCATCGTCCACTACCGCGCCGATCTCGAGACCAACCCCGAGCTCGACGCGGTCACCGCGCAGGTCGTCGCCCAGCTGAAGGTGATCCAGGCCTCCGCGGGCGCGGGCGAGCGCGGGGCGAAGAACCGCGACGCGATCCGCGACGCGCACGAGCGGACCCTCCGCGCCCTGCTCGAGCGGGTCATCCGCGAGGACGGCATCTCGCTGCTCGTCGAGCGGCGGCTCAAGAAGATCCACAAGAACCTCGCCCGCCTGTTCTTCCAGTCCGAGCTCCACGAGAAGACGCGGGGCCGCGACGGCGCGCCGAAGGTGATCCACCACGGCGAGCAGGCGCTCTTCTACGTGCTGACCCGCTACAAGAACCGGATCGAGGCCGAGCTCGAGGGCTTCGAGTTCGCCTCCGAGGAGGCGCGGGAGCAGTCGTTCGAGCTGCTCGCGAAGCTCACGAAGGACATGCAGGACGCCTTCCTGTCGCGCCGATCGAGCGAGCTCAGGCGCATCGTCTCGGTGGTGCACGTCGTGCTCGTCGACTTCTTCGGCGAGCGGCTCGCCCCGAGCCTCGGCGAGGTCGCCGCGAAGGTCGTGCGGGACGCGCGCACGTACGAGGGCAGGGCGTTCGCGTACAAGGTGACGAGCGAGGCCTTCCCTCGCTTCCGCGCGGCGTTCGAGCGGACCCTGATGGTGATGCTCGTCGGCTTCGCCGAGGACGAGCTGGTCGCGCAGCTCGCGGACACGGCGGGCTCCGAGCGCGACGAGACGATCCTCTTCATCACCGATCCCCACCTCTTCAGCATGATCTGCGGCGAGGTCTGCGAGGGGCTCTACGAGTTCCTCTGCAACGAGGGCTTTCTCGACCTGCCGCCCGACTGGCGCCGCGCCTCGACGGCGCCCTCCGACAGCTGACCCAAGAGAAACCCACCGACATCATGAGACGGTACGACGTCGCGCGAGCGGGCTCCGGCCTGCTCCTCGCTCTCTCTCTGCTCGCCGGCTGCGCGCGGGGCCCCGATGTGGACGCCTCGGGGCTCGCGCTGCGGCGCGTGGTCATCTACAGGAACGGCGTCGCGTACTTCGAGCGCCGGGGGCTCATCGACGCCGATCAGGTGACCTTCCGCGTGCGCAAGGAGAAGGTCGGCGACTTCCTCGCGACGCTCGCGGTCATCGAGGCCGGCGGCAGCAGCGTCCGGAGCGCGTCGTTCCCGGTCGAGGTCGACGACGGCTCGGGCGAGCGCGACGCGCCGGAGGAGCCCGGGCCCGAGGTGACGACGGCGTCGTCGCCCAAGGACAAGGGCGCGGCGGCGGGGGAGAAGAAGCGCGACGAGCTCGAGAAGGTGAAGCTCACCCTCGACGGGCGAGAGCACGACCTCGTGGTCGGCTACGTGGCCGAGACGCCGGTGTGGCGCCCGTCTTACCGGCTCGTGATGGGCGCGGCCGGGGCCCAGGGCGCGGCGTCGAAGCAGGCGCACCTCCAGGCGTGGGGCATCGTGCAGAACCTCTCGGGCGAGGACTGGAAGGGCGTGAAGCTGTCGCTCGTGGCGGGCGCGCCGCTCGCCTTCCAGGCGACGCTCGATCAGGCGGCGATCCCGCCGCGCCCGATCGTCAGCGACCAGGGCGAGGTGATCGCGTCCGTACCGACGAGCGAGACCACGCTGGCCGCCGAGGCCGCGCCGCCGCCGCCGCCCATGCCTGCGCCGGCCGTGCCGCCGGCGGCGGCAGGTGCAGATGAAGGCCACGGGTACGCGTTCGAGGCCGAGGAGGGCGCCGCCGCCAGCAGGGCGGCGATGAGGGACCGGCTCGAGGTCGCCAAGGCGCCCGCGAAGCCGATGGCGAAGCGGGCCGTCGGCGGCGCGGCCGGCGCGCCTGGCGCCGCGGGGCCGCGGGGCGGGGTGATGTTCAAGGACGATCCGCTGGCCATGGACAACAGGGCGATGATGAACCCGTCGCCGCCGCGCAACATGAGCGCCCTCGCCGCGGTCGCGATGGAGGCGGGCACGACGCGCTACGACATCCCGTTCCCGGTCGACATCCCCGACCGGAGCGCGACGATGGTCCTGCTCCTCGCGAAGCAGGTGCCCGGCGAGTCGATCTTCCTGTTCGCGCCCGACGGCGGCGTGCCCGCGTCGAGCTCGCACCCGTTCCGGGTGGCGCGCTTCACGAACGACACGAAGGGGCTCCTGGAGCGCGGCCCCATCGCGGTCTTCGAGAACGGCGCGTTCCTCGGCCAGGGCATGGTCGAGCCGCTGCCGCCGGGGGCCACGACGACGGTGCCGTTCGCGCTGGAGCGGGGCCTCGCCGTCGACACGACGCGCGAGGAGAGCGCCGAGGGCGCGCGCCTCGCGAAGATCGAGGGCGGCGCGCTCGAGATCGAGCGCGACTGGGTGACGCACACGAAGTACGCCGTCCGCAACGGCGGCGATCTCGCGGCGAGGACGCTCGTGAAGCACCCGCGCCTGCACGGGACGCGCCTGCACGCGCCGCCGAAGGGCACGGAGGACAACGTCGGCACGGGCAGCGCGCTCGTGCCGATCGACGTGCCGCGGCGGGGGACGGCGGTGCTCGACGTGGACGAGCGGCGGATCTTCCGGCAGCAGATCGACTGGCTCAGCCAGCTCGCCGACGACGCGGTGCAGGCCTACCTGAAGGACCCGCGCGCCGACGCGGCCGTGGCGAAGCAGCTCGGGCAGGCCTGGGACGTCCGGGGCAAGCTGCGCCCGGCGATCGACGAGCGCGACAGGCTGATCGCGGAGCAGCAGCGCCTCGAGCAGCAGAGCCAAGAGCTCCGCCAGAACCTCCGGGCGATCGAGAAGAACAAGACCGCCGACGAGCTCCGCCGCGACCTCACCGACCGGCTCGCCAAGGCGTCGGCGCGCCTCGACGAGATCACGAAGCGCGTCATCGTGCTCGAGATGCAGATCAACGAGCAGCAGATCCGCTTCCGAGATCTCACGAGCGAGATCAAGCTCCTCGCCCCGCTCGCCCCCGTGCGCGCGACCCCCTGAGCGCACCGCTCCCGGCCCTCGGTGGGGATGCCTCTCATCCCCGGTTCCGGCGGGGGGGCGGGCCCGCATCCCCCGAGGGGGCTCGACGGGGGATGCGCGCACCCCGCCGCGCCGCCGCGCCGCCGCGCCGCCGTGCCTGCCGAGCGCTCGCCCGCTACCGCGCCGGTTTGCTCGCGCTGGGCGGCTGCCGCACGGTGCCTGCGTGGGTCCAGCTCCGCTCCATGCCCGTCGCGAGCCAGGCCACCTCGACGCGCTCGCTCCCGAAGACGGCCGCGACGCGATCGCCCCACTGCGCGGGGGCGGGGAGCTCCACGCTCTTCTGCTCCTTGATGCTGCCGAGCGCCTCCGCGCCGACGAGGAACGTGGCGATCCCCTCGCTCGCGAACGCCGATACCGCGGTGCTCGGCACGAACGGCGCGACCACCGCGCGCACCGTCGACAGGTCGGTCGCGCGCTCCGCGACCGCCCGCACCTCGTCGAGCGTCGACAGGACGAGCGCCACCCCGCCGGCCGCCTTGCCCTCGGCCGGCGCGGCCGGCGCCATGTCGTCTCCAGCGCTCGGCGCGCTCGGCGCGACCGGCGCTGCGGGCGCGGCCGGCTCGGCCGGCTCGGCCGGGGCGGCGGCCTTGCGCCCGCGCGCCCCGACCGCCGCGCGCCCGCTCCCCTTCGGCACGCCCGCGAGCACGTCGAGCGTCAGCGGCCCCTTCCAGGGCACCGCCGTGGGCGCCGGCGGCGGCTTCTTCGTGCTCACCTGCTCGCCCTTCTTGTCGCGGAGGATCAGCACGTCGTCGGTCGGCAGCGCCCGCGGCACGGTCACCCGCACCGGCCGCTTGAACGACCGCGGATCGCCGACCGAGCCGGTGGCCACGGCGTAGGCGAGCGTCTCGGCCGAGGCCACGACGAACGACGGCGCCCCGGCGATGCGCGGCTCCGGATCGGCGGTGCGCAGCGACAGGCCGCCGGGCGGCGGCGGGTAGATCTCCGAGGTGACGACGCGCCGGTCCGGCTCGACGATGCGCGCGCCCGTCGCCACGAGGTCGACCAGCGCGCCCGACTGCGCGAGCACCTCGAGCACCTGCCGCGACGGCGGCGCGACCAGCAGATCGAGCCGCGACGGGACGCGCTTCGACTTGAGCAGCAGCGCCGCCGCGAGCATGTCGCGCAACGTCACGCCGGAGTCGCCCCCGAGGACGACCTGCGCCACCGGCTTGCCGGCGAGATCGCGGACCGGCCGGACCACGCCCTCCTCGTCCATGAGCAGCGGGTCGACCGTGCCGAGGTCGATCGAGACGACCTCCTCGCACGGCGCGCCCGGGTCCGGCACGAGCGCGCGGTGGGCCTTCGACCTGCGCTGATCGCGGAGGAAGACCTCCGTCTTTTCGTCGCTCACGAACAGCGCCGCCGCCGCGCCCACCTGCGGCGCGATGCCGCAGAGCACCGCGCGGTCGCCCACCGAGAGGAGCCGCGCGCTCGGCCCGGCGAACTCGAGGATCACCGGCGCGTGGTGCTCGCCCTCGATGCGCCGGACCACCTCGTCGAGGTTCCTGCGGAGCAGCTCGAGCGCGACGTCCCGCGCGCACACGAAGGGACGCACCCTGCCCGATAGGTGGATCTGCACGCTCCGCGGCGGCCGGAGCCAGGCCGAGCCCGTGGCGAGCGCCTGCCCGAGCTGGCTCGGCGAGACGACGAGCGACAGCATGCCGATGCCGCCGACCGTCGCGAGGCGCGGGTCGTCGGTGAGGGCGAGCCGCGCCGGCGCGGCGAAGCGCTCGAGGTGCACGGGCGCGGGAAAGCCGATGCCCGGCCGCGCGATCGGGATGTTGTAGGTCGGGAACTCGGGCGACACCGAGTGTGGGCTGCCCTCGTCGATGTCCGCGAGCGAGCTCGCGTCGGCCACGCAGGTGCCGTCGTAGGCGACGGCGACCTCGACCGGCGTCTTCTTCATGCCCGTGGCGATGGCCTCGGCCAGCGCGCGCGACGGCGCCCTGGAGAGGATCACCTGGTCGACCTTGACCTGGACGAGATCACCGCGCAGCTGAGGATCCGTCGCCCGCCCGGCGAGGATCTTCTGGGGCATCGTGCGGGGGGGATCCCCGGCTCGCGCACGCATAGATGTTGGGCCGTCCTTGTTTTTCTTGATGAGCTGGCGGGCGCGACGCAGGGCCGCGCCCGGCCACGTTTGACGTCTCCCGCCGGCGGGATGCGCCGGCGGGATCCGCCCGCGGCCTTGCCGCGAGGCGAAAGAACGGCCGCACGTTAGCCGCTCGCCGGGACAAGGGTCAAGGCGTGCTTTGGAGCGGGCCCCTTGGGGCGGGAATCGCCCGGCTGGGACCAGGATGCAAGAGGCAAAGCGCGCCCGCCGCTTATCGCGATCGCCGCGCTGCCGGGCGAACGGCGCGAGCTTTCGCGGTGTTACGCGCCGCCGCGAGGTCGCCGCCCCGCGCGCTCGCCTGCTGCAGCGGGCGGCCGGCGCGAGGCGCCCCGCGCGCGCCCTCGCGGACGCCCGGCAGGGGCGAGGGCAGGCGCCCGGGCCCGGGCGCCGGACGCGCGCCGGTTCGTTTGTTTTCCCGATCGTGCCGCGCTTGGGTAGTCTCCCCCCATGTTCCAGGCCGTGCTGAAGGAAGTCGTAGAGAACACCGAGGGCGGCATCGCGACCCTTCTCATGGATTTCGAGGGGATCGCGGTCGACAGTTACTCCAAGCCGGGGGCCGCGTTCGACATCACCACCATCGGCGCGGAGTTCAGCGTCGTGCTCAAGTCGATCCAGCGCGCCGCCGAGATGCTCGACGCGGGCAACGCCGCCGAGATCGCGATCCAGGCGGAGAAGGTCACCACGCTGATCCGCGTCGTGAACAACTCGTACTTCGTGGCCTTCTCGATGACGCCCGACGCGAACATCGGCAAGGCCCGCTACCTCTTGCGCACCAAGGTGCCCGTGCTGCTGAAGGAGCTCGCCTGAGCGGCTTCAGGATCTCGGTCATCTCGGGGCCGAACCTCGATCGTCTGGGCAAGCGCGAGCCAGCGATCTACGGCACGGCCACGCTGGATGACATCCACCGCGCCGTCGAGGAGGCCGCACTGGCCCACGGCGCCTCGGTGTCGTGCATGCAGTCGAACTGCGAGGGGGAGCTCGTGACCGCGATCAGCCACGCCGGCGATCGCGGCTTCCACGGCATCCTCCTCAACGCCGGCGCGTACACGCACACCTCCATCGCCCTCTACGACGCGATCCGCGCGGGCGCGCTCCCGACCGTCGAGGTGCACATCTCCAACCCGGACGCTCGCGAGCCGTTCCGTCGCCGCTCGCGCATCGCGCCCGCGTGCATGGCGCGCGTCGCGGGCTTCGGTCCGAGCTCGTACGTCCTCGGGTTGCTCGGGTTGCTCGGGCACCTGGAGAAGCTGCGATCGGACGAAAGAGGTTGAACATGCGCCGTCACTCTGGTTGAAAGGCGGCAAACATCGATGGCCGAACGTCCTTCCATGAACATCAACCTCAAGCAGTTGCGGGCGCTGGTGCGCCTCTTAGAGAAGCGCAACGTGAGCGACTTCGAGTTCGAGGACGAACACGTTCGCATCCGGCTCACGCGCGGGGGCCTCGTGCCGCAGGGAGGGGCGCCGCAGCTCGCGCCCGTCGCCTACCAGCTCCAGAGCGCGCCGGCGGCGGCGCCCGCGGCGCTGCCCGCTCCGGCGCCTGCGCCGGCGGCGGCGCCCGCCGCGGCACCGGCGGCGCCCGCCGCGGCGAGCGACGAGGGGGTCTCGTACGTCACCTCGCCGTTCGTCGGCACGTTCTATCGCTCGCCGTCTCCTGATGCGCCGCCGTTCGTCGACGTCGGCAGCGCGATCCGCGTGGGTCAGGCGCTCTGCATCATCGAGGCGATGAAGCTGATGAACGAGATCGAGGCGGACTCCCCCGGCACGATCGTCGAGATCCTCGTCGACAACGGCAAGCCGGTCGAGTTCGGGCAGCGTCTCTTCAAGGTGCGGAGCAGCTAGCGCTGCCCGGGCGAGGGTGCCGTGTTCCAGAAGATCCTGATCGCCAATCGCGGCGAGATCGCGATGCGTGTCATCCGCGCCTGCCGCCTGCTCGGCATCCGCTCGGTCGCGATCCACTCCGAGGCGGACGCCGCGGCGCTGCACGTCCGGTTCGCGGACGAGGCGGTGTGCGTCGGCCCAGCCGAAGCGTCGAAGAGCTACCTCAACATCCCGCAGATCATCGCGGCCGCCGAGGTCACCGGCGCCGACGCGATCCACCCGGGCTACGGGTTCCTCTCGGAGAACGCGAAGTTCGCCGAGCTCTGCAAGAAGTGCCGGCTCACCTTCATCGGGCCGAGCGCGGACGCGATGCGGACCTGGGGCGACAAGGTGTCGGCGCGCGCGGTCGCGAAGCGCTTCGGCATCCCGATGCTGAGCGGCACCGGCGTGCTCACGAGCGCGGCGGACGCGGCGGAGCAGGCGGAGCGCGTCGGCTACCCGGTGATCCTGAAGGCCTCCGGCGGCGGCGGCGGCCGGGGCATGCGCATCGTCCGCCACGCCGGCGAGGTGCAGCGCTCGTTCGAGATCGCGACGCAAGAGGCCCTGTCCGGCTTCAAGAACCCGGATGTGTACCTCGAGCGCTACGTCGAGGCGCCGCGCCACATCGAGTTCCAGGTGCTCGCGGATCAGCACGGGGGCGTGTGGACGCTCGGCGAGCGCGAGTGCTCGCTCCAGCGCCGGCACCAGAAGGTGATGGAGGAGTCGCCGAGCCCCGCGATGGACAACGAGAAGCGCACCCGGATGGGCGAGATCATCCGGGCCGCGATCCTCGAGACCGGCTACACGGGCCTCGGCACGCTCGAGTTCCTGATGGATGAGCGCGGCGAGCTCTACTTCATGGAGATGAACACCCGCGTGCAGGTCGAGCACCCGGTCACCGAGATGGTGACCGGCGTCGATCTCGTCGCGCAGCAGATCCTCGCCGCCGCCGGCGAGCGCCTCACGCTGCCGGACACGCGCCCGTGGAGCTTCCGCGGCCACGCCATCGAGTGCCGGGTCAACGCCGAGGATCCGCGCTCGTTCGTGCCGTGGCCGGGGCTCATCACCGAGTATCACTCCCCCGGCGGCGTCGGGATCCGCGTCGACTCCGGCGTCTACGGCGGCTTCCGCGTCCCGAGCTCCTACGACTCGCTGGTCGCCAAGGTGATCGCGCACGGCGCGAACCGGGCCGAGGCGATCGCGAGGCTCCGGTGCGCGCTCGACGAGTTCATCATCGGCGGCATCCGCACGAACATCCCGCTGCACCAGGCGCTGCTGCGCGATCCCGACGTCATCGCGGGCAACATCTCGACCCACACGATCGAGCGCGTCGTCTCGCAGGGCTTCTGAGCGCGGCGCTCCGGCGCGCGCGACGAGGGCGGCGCTCCCACCGCGCGCGGCGCCGGTCCTGCAGGCGGTAGCGACGGGGCTTCTCCCGCTCCTCGCCGCGCGAGTCGCCGCGCGAGCGGGCGGCGTTCCCGGTCGAGGCGATCTCGCCGGCGCGCAGCAGTTGCGCGCTCGCCGCGGCGGCGGGCTCGCGGCTGCGGTGATCTCACGATCGCGCAGCCGTTGCGCGCTCGCCGCGACGGGCTCGCGGCTGCGGCGATCTCGCGGTCGCGCAGCCGTTGCGCGCAGCCGTTGCGCGCAGCCGTTGCGCCCTCGCCGCGGCGGCGAGCGCGGGATGAGCTCGATGGATGTTGCCTGAGCGACAGGTCGGAGCTACGGCCCGGTGCTACTTTACGTTGCTCTCGAGATCGGGCGCGCGCGCCCCTCGCCGGGCGAGCAAACCCCTTGAAATAGAAAGCATTTGCTGCGGGTATGGAAGCGAACGCGGGCGTGCAGGCTGACTTCTCTTCGTGGGTGCAGGCCACCTCCGATGTTTCCGAGCTCGAGCTCGGAATCCCTGGTTTCGGTTACGTCGATCTCTTCGACCCCGCGAAGCTCGCCGAGCTGACGGAGCGCTTCGAGGAGTATTTCCACGCGTCGGACGAGGCCGCCTACGCGCGTTTCGACGCGTACCGGGCCGCCCTGCGCGCGGAGCAGGCGGCCTCCGGGGGCGGCGGCGCGGGCCGGCCTGCGCTCACCGCGGAGCAGGTCTCCGAGGCGCTCCTCGCGGCGGCGCCGTACGTCGGCCGCTTCGTCGCCACGCTCTTCCGCGTCGAGCGGGAGACCCAGGCGCAGATCGACGCGACCCGCGAGCGGGCCGCGCTCTGGGACTTCAAGCGCGAGTTCTCGAAGAAGCGGCTGTTCAAGCCGAACCCCGGGAAGGCGTGGCAGGGCACGCCCGTCGAGGCGGCGCACGCGGCGCGGCGGGCGCTCGCGGCCATGGGCGCGCCGGCGAGCGCGCTCGACAGCGGCTCCGCCGCCGAGGAGCTCGCGATCGCGCGCGCGACGCTCGCGCTGATCGAGGTCGACGAGATCGCGCGTAAGGCCGCCAAGGCCGGCGGCGCCAGGTGGACGGACGAGCTCCGCGGCCGCGCGGCCAAGGCGCGCGCGGCGCTGCGGGAGGACCCGGCGCTCGCGGAGCGCGTGGCGCCGGCCGTCGCGGTCGCGGGCGCGGCGCCGACCGAGGCCGAGGACGCGGCGATCGTCGCGTTCGCGCTCGACGCCGTCGAGGCGTGGCTCGCGGCGCGCCGCGCGGACGAGCACGACCCGGCGCATCGCTGGCCGACGCTCAAGGCGCCGCGCACGCTCGACTACCAGGCGCTGGTCCAGCTGCACAGGAAGGGCGCGAGCGACGGCCCGGGCTCGGCCGAGCTCCTCGTCGGGCCGGAGCACGAGCGGCGGGCTCGCGACGGCTTCGCGCTGACCGATCGGCGCGCGGCGCCCCGCGAGGTCGAGAGCCAGGTCGACTACTGCCTGCTCTGCCACGATCGCGACAAGGACTCGTGCTCGAAGGGCCTGCGCGACAACAAGACCGGGGCGATCAAGTCGAACCCGCTCGGCGTCGAGCTCCACGGCTGCCCGCTCGACGAGAAGATCAGCGAGATGCACACGATGCGCGGGCGGGGCGAGTCGATCGCCGCGCTCGCGCTCGTCTGCATCGACAACCCGATGTGCCCCGGCACCGGCCACCGCATCTGCAACGACTGCATGAAGGCGTGCGTCTTCCAGAAGCAGGAGCCGGTGGACATCCCGCAGGTCGAGACCGCGGCGCTCACGGACGTCCTGTCGCTCCCGTGGGGCCTCGAGATCTACGGGCTGCTCACGCGGTGGAACCCGCTCGACGCGCTCCGGCCGCACGCGCTCCCGTACAACGGCAAGAACGTGCTCGTCGTCGGCCTCGGCCCCGCCGGCTACACCCTGTCGCACCACCTCACGCGGCAGGGCTTCGCGTGCGTGGCGATCGACGGCCTCAAGATCGAGCCGCTGCCGGTCGAGCTCACGGGCGACGAGACGCGCCCGCCGCGGCCGGTCAGGGATTTCAAGCGGCTCTACACCGAGCTCGACGAGCGCGTCCTCCTCGGCTTCGGCGGGGTGAGCGAGTACGGGATCACGGTGCGGTGGGACAAGAACTTCCTCACCGTCCTCTACATCACGCTCGCGCGGCAGCGGCTGCTCCGGATCTACGGCGGCGTGCGGTTCGGCGGCACGATCGATCTCGACGACGCCTTCCGGCGCGGGTTCCACCACGTCGCGATCGCGGCGGGCGCGGGGCGGCCGACGATCATCCCGCTCAAGAACAACCTCGCGCGCGGCATCCGCAAGGCGTCGGACTTCCTGATGGCGCTCCAGCTGGCCGGCGCCTACAAGCGCTCGGCGCTCGCGAACCTGCAGGTGCGGCTGCCGGCGGTGGTGATCGGCGGCGGCCTGACGGCGATCGACACCGCGACGGAGCTCGCGGCCTACTACGTCGTGCAGGCCGAGAAGACGGCCGACCGGCTCGACGCGCTCATCGCCGAGCGCGGCGAGGCGTCGGTGCTCGCGATGTTCGACGAGGAGGAGCGGGAGTTTTTGGCCGAGCAGCGGCGCCACGCCGAGGAGATCCGCGACGAGCGCGCGCGCGCCGCGCGCGAGGGCAGGCCGCCGCGGTTCCAGGGCCTCATCGACGCGTGGGGCGGCGTCTCGCTGGTCTACCGCAAGCGGCTCATCGACTCGCCGGCCTACCGGCTGAACCACGAGGAGGTCGCCAAGTCGCTCGAGGAGGGGATCCGTTACGTCGAGAACCTCGCCCCGCTCGAGGCGGTGCTCGACGAGCGCGGGTGCGTCTCGTCGCTCGTCTTCGATCGCCAGGAGGTCGTGGACGGCAAGTGGCGGAGCGCGGGCCAGACGGTCTCGATCCCGGCCCGCACCGTGTGCGTGGCGGCCGGGACGAGCCCCAACGTCACGTACGAGAAGGAGCGCCCGGGCTCGTTCGCGTTCGACAAGTGGAAGCAGTTCTTCCAGCCGCACCGCGCGTACGTCGACGAGGCCGGCGCGCTCAAGGTCGAGCCGGCCAAGGCGCGCGAGGGCTTCTTCACGAGCTACAACGACGGCGAGCACGCGGTGAGCTTCTACGGCGACAACCACCCGCACTACGCGGGGAGCGTCGTGAAGGCGATGGCGAGCGCCAAGGACGCGTACCCGTCGGTCGTCGCGCTGTTCCAGCGCGACCTCGCCCGGCTCGGCGAGGAGCCGCAGGCGGCGCGCGACGCGCGGCGGCGCGACCTCTTCGCCCGCCTCGATCACGATTTCACCGCGGTGGTCGAGCGCGTCGAGCGGCTGACGCCGACGATCGTCGAGGTGGTCGTGCGCGCGCCCGCGGCGGCGCGCAAGTTCGAGCCGGGGCAGTTCTACCGGCTGCAGAACTACGAGGTGCGCTCGCCGGTGGTCCGCGGCACGCGGCTCGCGATGGAGGGGCTCGCGCTCACGGGCGCGTGGGTCGACAAGGAGAAGGGGCTGCTATCGCTCATCGCGCTCGAGATGGGCGCGTCCTCCCGGCTGCTCGCCGCGCTGCGCCCGGGCGAGGAGGTCGTCGTGATGGGGCCGACCGGTACGCCGACGGAGATCCCCGAGGGCGAGACCGTGCTGCTCGCCGGCGGCGGGCTCGGCAACGCCGTGCTGTTCTCGATCGCGAAGGCGCTCAAGGCGCGCGGCGACCGCGTGATCTACTTCGCCGGTTACCGGCGCGGCGAGGATCTCTTCAAGCAGGACGAGATCGAGGTGGCGACCGATCAGGTCATCTGGTGCACCGACGGCGGCGCGGAGATCCCCCCGCGGCGCGCCACGGATCGCCATTTCCGCGGCAACATCGTCCAGGCGATGCGGGCCTACGCGGAGCGGCAGCTCGGCGGCGAGCTGGCGAGCCTCTCGGAGGTCCGGCGCATCATCGCGATCGGCTCGGACAAGATGATGAACGCGGTGCGCGAGGCGCGGCACGGCGTGCTCGCGCCGCACCTCAACCCGAAGCACGTGGGCATCGCGAGCATCAACTCGCCGATGCAGTGCATGATGAAGGAGGTCTGCGCGCAGTGCCTCCAGCGCCACGTGGATCCGGAGACGGGCAAGGAGACGGTGGTCTTCTCGTGCTTCAACCAGGATCAGCTCATCGACCACGTCGACTTCAAGAACCTCGCCGCGAGGCTCCGGGCCAACACGGTGCAGGAGAAGCTGTCGAACGCCTGGCTCGATCACATCCTGGCCGAGCGCCCCGCGCTGCGGCACGTGTGACGCGGTCCCGGGCGCCCCGGCGATCCGGGGCGCCCTGAGCTGCGGCGGAGGCGGCTGGGCGGCTCGCGGTCAGGCGCCTGCGGGCAGCTTGATCTTCGGCTCCTTCGGGTGGCGCCGGTAGAGCAGGATCGTCCGGCCGAGCGTCTGCGCCACCTCGGCGCGGAGCCGCTCGGAGAGGGTGTCGGCGACCTCGCCCAGGTCGTCCGGGCACTCGGTGCCCAGGCGTACCTTGACGAGCTCGTGTCGCTCCAGGGCGGCGTCGACGGCCGCGACGACCCCGTCCGTCAGCCCGGCCTTGCCGAGCTGCACGACCGGGTCGAGGTGATGCCCCAGCGCCCGGAGGTGGCGGCGCTGCTTTCCTGTGAGATCCAAAGCGTTCGGCCTTTCTCGCGTCGCTCGCGCGAGGCGGGCCGTTCACCGGACCGGCCTCTCCTCGCGGGCGCGCGCTGGGTCATACCGGCCTCCGGGCCAAGGGAAAAGGGCGCGCCGCGCAGCGCCGCGCGCAGCCCGTCCGGCTGGGCACGCTGGGTTCAAGCAATAGGTGTGTCTATCGGGGTAAATGTATGTGAATGGGAGTTGTGGTGTGAGTGAGCGGTCGTGCGCGCGCGCGCCAGGCCAGCGCGCGCGCGCCAGGCCAGCGCGCGCGCGCCAGGCCAGATAGATGATGACGACCGCTGGCCGATGCCGACGGCCGCGTTGCGCGAGCGGGCGAGATCTCCCGGCGCTCCGTGCCGCTCTGGGTTTTGCTTGACGTGGCCGCGCAACAGGCATCCCCTGGATGTAGCGGCCGGCGTGTCGACGGGGTCTCGAGCGCTCGGATCGACAGCGACATGGGCTCATCGAGCGAGCGAGATGCGGCATCGGGTCAAGACGTCGAGCTCCCTCGGCTCGACGAGGTGGCGGACCCGATCGAGCTCACGGTCCACGACGAGGTGAGCCCTTGCCCGTACCTCCCCGAGG
Source organism: Sorangium sp. So ce834 (assembly GCF_051521425.1). Taxonomy (NCBI): domain Bacteria; kingdom Pseudomonadati; phylum Myxococcota; order Polyangiales; family Polyangiaceae; genus Sorangium; species Sorangium sp. So ce834. The sequence goes on along the minus strand of NZ_CP150351.1, from coordinate 6,318,790 downwards.
TCGACGCGCGGATGCCGCTCCGCGTGCCCATCCGCCCGCTCACGCGCGCGGAGTTCGAGCGGCGGCTGGTCGCGGGCAACCGCCGTCACGGCAAGCTGCTCTACCGCACCCAGTGCCCCTCGTGCCGCGCGTGCGAGCCGATCCGGATCATCGTGGGCGACTTCGTCCCCGGCCGCACGCAGCGCCGGGTGCTCCGCCGCGGCGAGCAGGTGGTCGACGTCGAGATCGGTCCGCCCGTCACCACGCGGGAGAAGGTCGCGCTCTACAACCTGCACAAGCACGGCCGGGGGCTGATGCGCGACGACGGCCCGCTCGGCGCCGCGGGCTACGAGGCGTTCCTCGTGGACAGCTGCTGCGAGACGTTCGAGATGCGCTACCGCGTCGGCGGTCGCCTCGTCGGGGTCGCCGTCGTGGATCGCGGGCAGGAGTCGCTGTCGGCGGTCTACTCGTTCTACGATCCCGAGCTCGAGCCGCTGAGCCCCGGCGTCTTCTCGATCTTGAAGCAGCTCGAGCTGTGCCGCGCCTGGGGCCTGCGGTACCTGTACCTCGGCCTCTACGTCGAGAAATGCTCGCGGCTGGTCTACAAGGCCCAGTACCTGCCGCACGAGCGCCTCATCGACGGCCGCTGGCGGCGCTTCGATCGTCCGGCGGCCCGGGCGCCCTGACGGGAGCAGGCGGCTGTCCCGGGCGGCGCCTCGCGGCGCCCGCGCCCGCGGCGCCCTGGCGGGGGCGCGCGGCTGGACTTCGCGGGCCGCCCGCTTCAAGAACGCGCCATGTCGAATCGCGCGCTCGTGTTCGCCTCCTGCGCTGTGCTCTCGACCCTGCTCACCGTCGCCTGCGGCGAGACGCGGCCGATCGTCGATCGCGGCGACGCCGCGGGCGGCGCCGGCGGCGCTGGCTCGTCGGCGAGCGGGGAGGGCGGCGCCGGCGGGGGGCCGTCCGGTGACGGCGGTCAGGCCGCCGGCGCGGCAGGCGGCGGCGGGGAAGGGTAGAGACGCCGCGCGCCCGCGGCCCGGTTGTGTCCCCGCATCGCCGGGCCTAGACCGCTCGCGTGCACCCGCTCGCAGAGAAGGTCCTCGCCCGCGACACGCGCGCGACGGCGCGGGCCTGCCGGCTCGTCGACGATCGCGCCGGCGACTACGCCGCGATCCTGAAGGATCTCTTCCCCCACACCGGCCGCGCCTGGGTCCTCGGCGTGACCGGCAACCCGGGGGCGGGCAAGAGCACGCTCACCGACCGCCTGATCGGCGCGTTCCGGAAGCAGGATCGCCGGGTCGCCGTGGTCGCGGTCGATCCCACGAGCCCGTTCACCGGCGGCGCCATCCTCGGCGATCGCATCCGCATGCAGGCGCATTTCGGCGATCCCGACGTGTTCATCCGGTCGCTGGCGACCCGGGGCGCGCTCGGCGGGCTGTCGCGCTCGGCGGTGGACATCGCGCGGGTGCTCGACGCGTGGGGGGCCGACGTCGTGCTGGTCGAGACCGTCGGGGTCGGGCAGGACGAGCTCGAGATCACGCGCATGGCGCACACGACCCTGGTCGTCGCGGCGCCGGGCATGGGCGACGAGGTGCAGGCGATCAAGGCGGGCATCCTGGAATGCGCCGACGTCTTCGCCGTGAACAAGGCCGATCGGGACGGGGCCGACGCCGCGGTGCGCGATCTCGAGCTCATGATCGCGCTCGGCGGCGAGGTGGCGAGGGCGTCCGGGCGGTCGCGCGGGCACAGCGCCGCGGCGCTCCACGCCCGCGCGGCCGAGGCGACGTCGGCTCCGGGCGGCGCGCCGGCCGAGGGGCCGTGGGAGCCCGCCATCGCGCGGACCGTGGCCACGCGCAACGAGGGCGTGGCGGCGCTCGTGGACCGGCTGGAGGCGCACCGGGCGTGGCTGTTCGGGACCGAGGCCGGCGCCGCGCGCCGGGAGGAGCGCCTGCGCGAGGCGATGCACGTGCAGCTCCGCGACGCGCTCACCGACGCCGCCGTCGCCGCGCTCGGGCCCGCGCTCGACACGGCGGTGCGCGCCGTCGCGCGGCGCGAGGTCGACCCCTACACGGCGTCGGAGCGGCTCGTCGACGCGTTCCGCGGCGCCGGAGCCGCCTTGCCCGGCGCCGCCGTCGCGCCGGGCGACGGGCCCTGAGCCGGCGTCGTCGCTAGTTCACGCACCGATCCAGCGCCTCTCTCTCGTCCTTGCACGCCGTATCCCACTTATAGTTGCGGCAAATCGCGGTATCGTCCTCGCACGCGAGGAGATCGTCGTATCGGTCGAGGCAGTCGCGGCGGTCTGCGTCTACGAACCTGACATCGTAGCGATCGAGGCAATCATTGAACTCGCGCTCGTTACACCCCTCGCAGTCGCACCTGTCGTCGCAGAGATCGTCCTCCGGGCGGCCGCACGCGGCGGTGAAAAGGCAGGCGAGGGTGAGGGTCAGGAACAAGGCCTTCATGGGCCAAGCTTACCTCGCGTCTTCAGCGTCGAGGGAATAAACAGCCGACAGCAGACGTGCCGAGCGGCGGTAAGCGACGAGCGATGCGCCGCGCTGGCCGCGCCCGTTTCCGTAAGTGCGCTCGGCGCCCGGCGTGCGCAGCGCCGATGGCGCTCAGGCCTGCGCGCCCCCGCGGCGTGGCGAGCGCGGCGCCTTGCGCCCCACGTCCTCCGCGTGGAACGCGCTCGGGCACGCATCGTTGACCCCGCAGCCTCCGCACGCCGGCTTCCTCGCGAAGCAGATCCGGCGGCCGTGGAAGATCAGCGTGTGAGACAGCATGTCCCAGTCGCGCTTCGGGAAGAGCGCCATGAGATCGCGCTCGATCTGCTCCGGCTTGTCGCTCTTCGTCCACCCGAGCCGCTGGGACAGGCGCTGCACGTGGGTATCGACGACGACGCCCTCCGGCGCGCCGAAGGCCACGCCGAGCACCACATTCGCCGTCTTGCGCCCGACGCCGGGCAGCTCCACGAGCTCCGCCAGCGTCCTCGGCACCTCCCCGCCGTGCCGCTCGACGAGGCCTCGCGCGAGCCCCACGACGTTCCTGGCCTTCTGGTTGAACATCCCCATCCCGAGCCGCCGGAGGAGCGCGCCCACCTCGGCGGGATCGGCGCCGGCGAGCGCGCGAGCGTCGGGATAGGCGGCGAACAGGTGGGGCGTCACCTTGTTGACCAGCACATCCGTCGTCTGCGCGCTGAGCACCGTCGCGACCAGCAGCTCGAACGAGGATTTGTGGTCTAGCTCGCAATGAGCATCCGGATGCAGCGCGCGCAGCCGCGCAAAGGTGGCCCGAGGCGGGGTGCCAGGCCGCGCGCGCGCCGGCGCGGGACGAGCGGCGGCAGCGGCCCCGGGCGGGCGGCGCGCGCCCCGTCCGGCCGGGGCGGGGCCGCCGCCGGGGCCGCGCTTCGCCGTCTCAGCTGACGAAGGCGCGTTTCCGCGTCTCATGCTCATCGAGGAGCTTCTCGACGCTCGCGAGCGCGTTCTCCACCGACTCCTGCACCATCTGCAGGACCGTCGTCGCCGAGCCCTTCAGCGCCTCGTAATAGCGCTGCCGCTCGGTCGAGTGGATGATCGACGGGGGCAGACCGGTGCGGAGCAGCAGCATGTTCATGAACAGCCGCGCGACCTTGCCGCTGTCGTTCGGGAACGGATAGACCCGCAGCAGATCGTAGTGCGCGCGCGCCGCGATCCGGATGCCGTTCCGCGTCTTCCGCGTCTCGGGGTCGTTCAGCCAGTCGATGATCTGCCGCACCTTGTAGGCGATCTTGTCCGGCGGGGCGTACTCGTGGAAGTAGAGCCGGTGCTGGGGGATGTCCTTGCGGTATTTCACCGTCTTGAGGTCCCCCTCCTCCGGGTGGAGGATCAGGTACAGCTTCCTCATGCAGTCGAGCGTGATCGGCGCCCGCTTGTTCTCGCCCTGCTCGCGCACATAGACGATGGCCTCCTTGTGGCGCCGGATGTCATCGTACGTCGGCTGAAGGCTCGAGTCCGTCACGAGCGGCGCAGGGCCGCTGAGGGCCGCGCGCAGCTCGTCGAACGTGTAGACCACACCCTCGAGCGCGCTGTCGTGGTAAATCCACGACATATCGAGGCTCTCGATATAACGCCGCCGGAAATCCTCCGATTGCGCGTTCAGCCGCTGCTCGATGATCGCGCTGCGCTCCTCGATGGTGGCTCGCCGCGGCGGGGGCAGCATCGGCAAGGGCAGCGTGACCACCCGCGGGGGCTCCCGGAGCGGGACGCGGCCAGGACGGCGCTCGATCGACGACGCCGGGCCCTTCCCCTTGGCCACGCCCGGCCGCACGCTCTTCTTCTCGGCGGCGGGCTTGTCGCTCGTGCGCTGCGGCCTGTCGCTCGCGCGCTGCGGCCGGTCGCTCGCGCGCTGCGGCTTGTCGCTCGTCCGACGCGGGCGCTCGGCCTCGACCGCCGCGTCCTGCTCCCCGGCGTGCTTGAGCTTCAGCCGCTCCTTCAGCTTCGGCTGATCGTCGAGCCTCAGCTTCTTGCGGAGCTTCTTCGGCTCCGCCGCCGGCGCGAGCGCCCGCTCGGAGCGCGCCGCGATCTTCCGCCTGACGAGCCTCGGCTTCGTGGCCTTGACCCGCGCGAGCCTCGGCCGTGTGGCCTTGACCCGCGAGGTCTTCGTCTTCGCGGCCTTGGCGCGCCGCGCCCGCCCGGCGGCCGCCCTCGGCTTCGCGGCCCTGGCCTTCTTCGCCGCCCGCGGCTTCGCGACCTTGGCCCGCGTCGCCCTGGGCTTCGTGGCCTTGGCCCGCGCCGTCTTGGCCCGCGTCGCCCGCGTCGCCTTGGCCTTCGCGGCCCTGGCCTTGACCTTCGTCGCTCGCGCCTTCGCCCTGGCCTTGGTGGTCCTGAGCTTGGCGGCGGCGCGCGTCGGCTTCGCCTTCGTCCGGGCGGCCGACTTCCTCGCCTTGGACGCGCTGGCTCGCTTCGCGGCAGCGCGCGTCGCCTTTTTCGCCTTCGCGGCCGTCGATTTCTTCTTGGCGCCCGTCCGGGTTGCCCGCGCCGGTGCGCGCGTCGCCTTGCGCCTCGCCGGGGCCGCCGACTTGCGGGTGGTCGCCCGCTTTGTCGTCGCCTTCCGGCGCTTTGCCGCCTTCACGGCAGCGGTGCGTCGCGCAGCAGGTCGAGAGGACGCGGCCTTTCGTTTAGGCTTTCGAGCGGCTGAACGGGCGGCGGGCTTCGCCTTCCGCGTCCGCGCCGAAGACGCGGCTCGCCTCGAGCTCGCCGCGCTGGCCTTGGTCGCTCTCTTCCGGTCTTTTTTTGAAGTTTTTCGGGTCTTCTTTGCCGCCATGGGCGTGCTTTCACACGATCGCTCAGGCTGCCCGCTGCCACGGTGCGGCGAGCTAACATACATCCAAAAGGGGCCTAATGCCGGCCAGCAGCCTAGCAATTTGAGGATTTATCCGTCAACCAGTCCGGTGCAGAAGTGGGCCGGATCCGACATGCGCGGGCTGGATCACCGGCGATCCAGCTCGGCCGCTCTGCCAGGCAGCGCCCGCGGTGGGCGCGGGCCGGGCGGCGCTCGCGGTGGGCGGGGTCGCCCCGCGTATCGAGCGAGAGCGCTCCTCGGCGCTCAGCTGTCGACGTTGATCCCGAGCCGCTTTCGGATGGCGAAGTACTCCTCGCCGACCGCGTAGAGCATGAGCTCCTTGAGCCGCTCTTTCTGGGGCACAGCGGCGCTCGCCTCGTCGGCCGCCTTGATCATCTCCTGCGCCAGCTCGAGGTCGTTGGCGAGGAGGAACCCGGCTCGATCGGCCGTCAGGTCGACGCCGGAGACCCAGCGCTTCAGGTCGATCGCGCCGGCCTGGAGGAGCTTGGTCACGATGCTCGCCAGCTGATCGCGCGCCGGCCCCACGATGGTGGGATCCAGGACCGACAGGTTCTCCTTCACCGGCCCCTCCAGCTCCTTCGTGATCGGGAACGTGGGCGAGATCAGCTTGATCGCCGCGAACAGCCAGGCGCGCAGGCCGGTGCCCGTCGGCACCAGGTGGCGGAGGTACATGCCCGGCCGGTAGTAGGTGAGGTGGCGCGCCGCGATGAACGCGGCCGCCTGGGTCGGCAGATCCATCTGGAGCGCCGCGGCGCCGAGCACGATCGCCGGCACGTGCGCGTGGAGGAACGAGACGCCGCCGCCGTCGTTCGGGTTCTGGAACGTGACCGGCGGCTCGAGGCCGAGGACGCCCGCCGCGTAGTAGAGCGTCTGCGACATCGGGTAAGGGTGGCGCGAGAGGTCGATCTGGTAGGCGAGCTGGTAGCCGAGCTCCTCCAGCGGCTGCCCGTTCTTCCGCAGCACGGCCGGCTCGATGACGCCGAAGATGGCGGTCAGGAGCGGATCCGCGTCCGGGTGGACGAGCGCGGTCGCCCACGCCTCGTCGTCGAGCGGCTGCTGCGCGGCCGCGGCCGTGTCCGGGCGCAGCCGCCGGAAGAAGCGCTCCTCGTCCGGCTCGGCCGCGTTCAGGCAGCAGAGCGCCTGGCAGAGGCAGAAGGCGGCGTCGGCCCGCTTGGTCTCGGTGTACATCTTCCGCAGCAGCCGGTAAGCGTCCGGCTTGTAGGGGGAGCGCCGCAGGATCGGGAGCTGCGCGGCCACCGCCTTGTCCAGGTACTCCGCCGGGTTCCTCGCGTAGAGGTTCGCCAGGAGCTCGTTGCGCTCCTCGCTGTCCGGATCGAGCGTCTGCGCCGCCTCGTAGGCGTCGATCGCCTCGCTCATCCAGCCGAGCTTGTCCTTGTAGAGGGCGCCCAGCCGGTCGAACGTCTCGAGCATCTTCGCGGTGTCGTTCTCCTCCGTCGCCCGGTCGAGCTCGACCTTGAGCAGGCGCTCCACCTCCTCGTGGTCGCCCTTCTCGGCGCGCAGCTCGATCGCCTCGGCGAGCGCCCGGGTGAGGGACGGATCGAGCTCCAGCACCTCGTCGTAGAACTGGGCGGCCCGGTCGAGATCGCCGAGCTGCCGCGCGCTCACGATCGCCGCGGTGTGCAGGTACTTCGCCTTCTGCCGGCTGTCGTCGATCTTCGCGGCGAGCTTGAGGACGATGTCGATGAGCTTCGACCAGTCCTTCTCCTCGCTGTAGAGCTGCATCAGCTTGGTGAGGATCTTCCGGTCGTCCGGCCGCTCGTCGAGCGCGGCCACGTAGCTCTTCGCCGCGCGCGTCCGGTCGTGGAGGTGCGTCGCGAGCAGGTCGCCGATCTCGAGCAGGAGCGCGCTCCGCTCCTCGCCGGTCACCACGTCGAGCCGCCGGTGCTTGAGGCGCGCGACCTCTTCCCAGTCCCCCTTGGCCTCGAACACCCGAGAGAGCAGGGCGAGCGGGGCGGGGGACTCCGGGGCGAGATCCGCGGCGTCGTTCAGCGGCGCCACCGCGCCGTCCGGGTCGCCGGCCGCGAGCCGCGCCTCGCCGAGCCGGAGGAGCGCCTCGGCCCGCTCCCGCTCCGGCAGGCCGGCGCCGAAGCGCGCGACGAGGCGCTCGTAGAGCTCCGCGGCCTCCTTGGCCCTGCCCGCGTCGAGGTTGACCTTCGCGGCGCGCGACAGCGCCGCCGGATCGTCCGGCGCGAGCGCGAGCAGCGCCTGCACGGTGCCGATCGCCTTGCCGCTCGAGCCGCTCTTGCTGAGCGCGTCGACGTAGCGGAGCAGCAGCTTGAGCCCCTGCTCCCTCGGCAGGGCGTCGACCCGGCTCGAGAGCAGCTCGTAGTGCCGCGCCGCCTCGAGGAACCGGCCGGCCTCGAACGCGAGATCGCCCGAGATCATGAGCCCCGGCGCGCTCGTCGGATCGAGGTCGACCGCCCTCGTGGCCGCCTCGGCGGCGCGCGCGTCGTCCTTGAGGCGCTCCCGCAGCAAGAGGGCCATCTCGCCGTAGAGGCGGGCCTTCGTGAGGTTGCCCTCGGCGACCTCGGCCTCGCGCGCGATGAGCTCGACGGCGCTCGTCGCGTCGCCCCGGGCGAGGTAGGCCGCGCGCAGCGCCGACGACGCGCCCGCGTTCTGCGGCTGCGCGTCGAGGGCCATCTTGTACCGCTCGATCGCCCCGTCGCGATCGCCCTTCTCCTCGAGCATCTTCGCCGCGCGGATCCAGAGATCGGCCCTGCTCTCCGCGGTCTTGGCGGTCGCCGCGAGCGACTCGATCGCGCTCAGCGCCGCCGCGGCGTCGCCGGTCGCGGCCCGCACGTGCGCCAGCGACTCGAGCGCCCCGGCGTGGTGCGGGTCGATCGCGAGCACCCGCTCGTAGGCCTTGCGGGCGCGCTCGGGCGAGCCGACCTGCTCGAGCAGCACGCGCCCCACGGCGAGCAGGAGCTCCTCCCGCCGCTTGTCGTCGGGCACGATGCCGAGCTGCCGCTCGTAGAGGGCGACCACGTCCTCCCACCGCTCGAGGGCGCGGTAGTGCCGCCCGAGCGCGGCCAGCGAGCCCTCGTGCGCGCCGTCGATCCTGAGGATCGCCTCGAGGGCCTCGGCCGCCTTCGCGTGGTCGAGGAACTCCTCGTCGTGGATGCCGGCGATCCGCTCGTAGAGGTTGATCTTCTGGCGCGGCGTCGCGCTCACCTCGATCTGCCGCTCCAGGTTCTGGAGCAGCTCCTGGTAGCGCCCGGCGCGGCTGTAGATGCGGTCGAGCCCGCGCAGGGCGGTCAGGCTGGTCGGATCGAGCTCCAGCGCCGCCTCGTAGCGGCGCGTCGCCTCGCCGAGGTCGCCGAGCCGGTCCTCGTAGAGCTCGGCGAGCCTGCACATCGTGTCGACGCGCTCCTCGCCCCGCAGCGCCTCCGCGCGCCGCTCGAGGATCTTGGCGTAGCCGGCGTGGTCCTCGACGCGCCGGTAAATCCGGAGCAGCGCGTCGCACGCCTTCGTGTGGCCGGGGTCCTCGGCGAAGATCTGCTCGTAGAGATCGCGCGCGCGGCCCGCGTCGTTCAGCTTCGTCTCGAGGAGCTCGGCCGCCGCGGCGCGGAGATCGCGCGCCTCGCCGGGGGTCGGGGCGCGATCGGCCCGCGAGAGCAGCACCTGGACGAGCTCCTGCCACTGCTGGGCGCGGCGGTAGACCTGCGCCAGCCCCTCCAGCGCCTTCTCGTTCGCCGGGTCGAGCCCGAGCACGAACTGGAAGCACGGGATCCCGAGGTCCGCCCGCGCGATCTTCTCCGCGTACCAGGGCCCGAGCCGGTTGAAGAGCGCGATCTTCGGCTCGGCGGCCATCGCCTCGTCGGTGCTCGCCTGGCTCAGGATCTGGAGCGCCTCGGACCAGACCTTCATGTCGTTGCCGGCCGCGCGCTCCAGGTCGACGGCGTACGCGTCCTGCTCCGGATCCTGGGCGAGCGCCTGGGCGAACGCGAACACCCCCTGGTCCTTGTCGTCGAGCTCCCGCGCGTAGAGGTGCCCGATCTCGTTCAGCGCCCGGGCGCGCTCCCCCGCGCTCTCGGCGCGCTCGCTCCGCTGGAGGAGCATCTCCACGAGCTCCTCGTGCTTGCCGAGCGCCTTGCGGAGCTCCTCGAGCGCGCTGAAGGCGATGTCGTCGCCCGGGTCGAGCTCGAGGAGGCGCAGGTAGACGGCCTCCGCCTTGTCGTGGAGCCGCCCCTTCTCGTAGATCCGGGCCGCCCGGTAGTAGAGGAGCCGCTTCGCCGCCGCCTGGTCGCCGCCCGCGGCCGCGTCGACCTGCTCGGAGGCCGTCACGAGCGCCTCGGCGACCCGCCCCGGGTCTGCCCCCCGGTCGACGGTCGCCTCGACGGCGAGCGCCAGGTCGGCGTCGGTCGGGCTCGCGACGAGCCGGCCGATGAGGTCGTTCAGCTCGGCGTCGCCGATCGCCGCCCCCTTCTGCTGCGGCTTGCCGAGCGGCTCGACCGCGTCGAGCGCCGCGCGCGCGCTCCGCGGCCGGTCGTCCTGCGCCTTCGCGAGCAGGCGCGCCGCGAGCTCGTCGATGTCCTTGCCCACCCACCCGCGCGGCGCGACCGCGCTCGGCGCGGGCGGCGGCTCGGTGAGGTGCGCGACGGCCACGTCGACCGCGGCCGCGCCCGAGAACACGGGCTTGCCCGTGAGGAGCTCGAAGAGCAGCGCGCCGAAGGCGTAGAGATCGCTCGCGGGGCCGACGCCCTCGCCGCGCAGCTGCTCGGGGCTGGACGTCTTGACGAGCTCCGGGCTGGACCACCCGGCGCCGAGCCGGTCGCCGCCCACGTCGATGAGGACGGGGAGCGGCTGCCCCTCGTCGCCGCGGGCGACGAGCACGTTCTCCAGCTTGAGCGCCCCGTGGACGACGCGCTGCTCGTGGAGCGCGGCGAGCCCGCCCAGGATCCCGCGGAGCAGCGGCTTGGCCTCGTTGATGTGGAGCGGCCCCGATCGCGCGAGGCGCGCCGACAGCGGGAGCCCGTCGACGTGCGTGTAGGCGACGAACGCCCGGCCGCCCACGAGCCCGGCCTCGACGCCGCTGGCCAGGCTCTCGTGGTGCACCTGCGCGGCGAGGCGGACGTGGGTCAAAAACCGGCGCACCGCCCGGCCGTCGCGCGTCACCTCGCGCCGGAGCACCTTCAGCGTCCGCGGCTCGGTCCCCCGCGTCGCCGCGTAGACCAGGCCTCGCGGCCCCTCGCCGATTTTTCTCGTGATGATGTAGTCGCCGAACGCCTCGCCGGGCGCGAGCTCCTCGGGCAGGCTGATCCCCTGGGAGCCGAGGGCGCGGACGCGCGCGTCGACCTCGGCGCGTGAGGCGATGACGGCGTCGATCAGCGCCTCGATGGCGTCGACCTCGACGCAATGGTCCGTGAGCGCGCGTGCGAAGGAGGCCTTGGAGGCGTTGCCGCCGATCTCGGCCGGGCTGAAACCGAGGAGGTCGGACGACAGGGCCATCATTTCATCGAGCGAAAAGAGGCGCTCGAGCTCGCCTCGGACGATATCAATGGACATGGGTCTCCTCGGGCCGAGCCCTCGTGGCGGCGCGCGCAGCGGGCCTGCCGCACGGCGGGGCGTGCGTCATGCTAGCGAAGCTTGCGGCGCCATGCGACATCCGACGCTCGCCGGTGCCGGCATCGCCCAGGGCGGCGCTCGACGCGGGCGCGGCCGCCCGCGCGCGGCTGGGCTTCACCCTGATTGCCGCGTCGAAACCGGGTGGAAGTTAGCGCGGAGTTGCAGGAATCCTGGAGGAAAGTTGACAGGAGCGCGGGTGATGTGCGAGCGGATGTCCGTGCGTCGAATAGCGCAGTTCCTCGAGCGGACCCTCCCCATCGCGGTGCTCGTCGTGGCGGTCGTGGGCGCTCCGGTCATGATCTTCTCGCCTCAGGGCCTGCCTCGCCTCCGGGAGCTCGAGAGAGAGCTCGCCGACGTCGAGGAGGAGAACGCCGAGCTCGGGCGGCAAATCGAGGCGCTCCGCGGCAAGGTGGCGCGCCTGCGCGACGACCCGACCGCCGTGGAGAGGATCGCGCGCGACAACCTGGGTCTCGTGCGGCAGAGCGAGGTTGTCTTTCAGTTCTCCCGCTGACGACTCGGGGTCTTCTGGCGCTCTCCAGGCCTCGTGTCGTCCTCGGACAGCAGCGCTCCTCCGCGGGGCGCCCCGCCTGATCGGGTGAGCTCGCCCGGCGCTCGGCGCCGCGCTGCCGGCGCACCTGCGCCCACCGAGCGCCGCCTCCGCGCCCGCGCCGCCCGCGTCTCCTTATAGGGAGATCCGGCGCGCCGCTCGCGCGAAGGTCCCGGCGTCCGTCGTGGCCGCGTGCGGGGCGCTGCACGCTGGCTCCGCCCTTTCTGGTATCGTGCAGCGAGTGTCGCTAGACCTGGGCCGCCTCCTCATCGCCGCCGGCGCCGTCTCCAAGGCTGAGGTCGAAGCCGCCCTCTTCGTGGCGGTCCTGCGGGGCATCTCGTTCCCCCGCGCCCTCATCGACCGCGCCGCCATCAGCGAGCGCGCCCTGGAGGCGGAGCTCGAGCGCCGCGGCGGCCTCGCGCTCCGGCAGGTCGTCGGCGCCCGCGATCTCGTCGCGCGCCTGCCGCGCGCCATGTGCCGCCGCCTCGGCGCCGTCCCGATCCGCCTCGATCCCGGCGCCGGCACCGTCGACGTCGCCGCCGCCGATCCGCTCGACCGCCACATCGCCGACGAGTTCAGCTTCCACCTCGGCGCGCCGGTGCGCATCTACCGCGCGCCGATCACGGCGATCGAGGAGGCCATCCGCGCCCTGGAGCTCGACGAGCGCGAGCAGGTCCCCGCCCGCTCGCGCCGCGCCACCCCGGCGTTCCCGCACGGCGCGCCCCAGTCGACCATCCCGCCGCCGCCGTCCTACGAGGTGCCCATCCCGCTCATCCGGCGCGCCGCGGTGCCCTCGTTCGACGAGCCGGGTCTCCACGAGCCGCCCAGCGGCAAACCAGGCCGCCGCGCCCCCGCGCAGAACGGTCACGTGCTGCTCGCCGAGGCGCCGTCGTCGCAGGAGGAGCCGATCCTGCCGCTCCGCCACGCCAAGGCGGCGCCCGGCGCGCGCGGCTCTCCCGCGAGCGCGCGCGGCCCGCTCGAGGCCGAGCGCGGCGCGGGCGCGCGTCGGGCCACCCTGCGCGCGCCGGCGGACGTGGAGCCGCCGGCCGTCTCGTTCCCGCCGTCACCGCCCGTGGAGATCTCCCCGCCGTTCAAGCTGCTCGCCTCGATCATGCCCCAGGGCTCGCCCGCTCCCGATCGCGGCCCGGACAGCGGCGGGCGCGAGCCGGCCCCCTCGACGCGGCGGCTCGGCCGGCTGCCGCTCGACGCGCCCTCCGGGGTCGCCCCCGCGTCGCGCCGGAGCGCCGGCGCGCCCTCCGGGGTCGCCCCCGCGTCGCGCCGGAGCGCCGGCGCGCCCTCCGGGGTCGCCCCCGCGTCGCGCCGGAGCGCCGTGGACGCGGAGGTCCCGCCGCTGCTGCGCGGCGGGGGTCGTCCCGCGGGCGCCGCGTCGCCGTCGAGCCTGCGCTCCGGGCGGCTCCCGGCGCTGCCACCCGCGCCCGAGGAGCTCATCGACCCCCTCGACGACGACCCGCCGCCGCAGCCGTTCGTCGATCTGAGCGACGTCATCGACGCGCTCTACCTCGCGCGCACGCGGGACGATGTCGTCCGGCTCGCGCTGCGGGGCCTGCGCCTGTTCGCGCGTCGCGTCGCGATCTTCGCCGCGCACCGCGGGGTCTTCCGGGGGTTCGCCTGCAACGCGGAGTTCGGCGATCAGGAGGCGCTGCGGAAGCTCACCTTGCCGATGGATCAGCCGAGCATCCTCGCCACCGCCGTGGCGACGCACCTCTACGTCGGGCCGATCCCCGGCACGCCCACGCACGCGCCGCTGCTCGACGTCATGGTCAACCCGAGCCTCGACGTCGCCGCGGTCGCCGTGCAGGTCGTCGGCCGGCCCGCGATGATCCTGGTCGCCGACCGGATCATCGACACCGCGAGCGGGTCGCGCCGGATGGTCGAGCTCGCGCGCGCCGTGGGCGAGGCGTTCAGCCGGATCCTCTCCGCGCGCGGGTGAGCGCCCGCGCGGCGCGCTCGCGGCGCTCGATCCCGATCCGCGTCGATCGCATGCGCGCCGCGGGCGGCGGCGGTCGCGCGCGACGCTCGTTCCTCATCCCTCCAGCGGTCCTCTCCGACGGCCGCTCCTCGATCTGCAGCGGCGGCGCTTCCTTGAGCGACGGCGAGGGCATCGCCTTGAGCGACGGCGAGGGCATCGCCTTGAGCGACGGCGAGGGCATCGCCTTGAGCGACGGCGAGCGCGTCGTCGAGGCGATCGCGACGCTCGAGGCGGCGCGGCGCTGCGCGCGATCCTGTGACGAGCACCGGCAAGCGACCGCCATCTGAACGCGGGTCATCTCGGTCGGCGCCTCCGAGCGCGGCGCTCCGGCGTGCTGCGTCGACGCTGCAGCGAGGCGCGATCTCGCCGGCCGCGCCCCTGCGGTAGCCGCTGGCCTCCTCGCGCACGCGCGCCGCTGCCGCGCGCACCGCGCATCGCAGCCGCGCGATCGCTATCGCAGCCGCGCGCATCGCCACCGCGCGCATCGCTGCCGCGGCGTAGGCCGCGCGCCGCTCTCGCGCCCACGCGCATCGCGCCGCGCGCGCTGCAGGCGCCGCGTTGCAAGCGTGCGCTCCGTGGCTTTCATCTGCGCAACGAAGGCAGGAAAATCCCGATGCTTGTCGAGGTGCAAGTGCGCGTCGCCTGAACTCAAGAGGTGTGATTTTCCAGTGTGTCGGTTCAGGACGATCTGAGCTGGTCGCGTGTCACAAGAATTTTCTTGTGACGGGGGAACTCAGTACGCTCCTTTCGAAATTTTTTACAATCCGGAACCCTTTTTCTGAACGGCGGTCAGATTTGGCTATCCGACTGCGGGTCAAATCGGGTTAAGGCATTTGGGTCTCATCGAGTTCGCGTGGACAGCGTGATTCGCCTCCCCGAAAGGAGCTTCAAATGCATCCTGCAAAGCCGCACCAGAGCAATGTGGTCACCCGTAAGCTCGCCGTGGTGATCGCTGGTTTGACCGCTGCTGCGGCCGGTTGCTCGGCAGACGTCGGCGACGGTAGCACCGAGGCAGTCGGCACCAATCAGTTGGGATTTGACGACTTCGAGCGGACCGTCTTCCGCGAGGCTGACACTGGCATCTACATTGTTAACGGGGACACGCCTGTCGTAGATATCAAGCATCTGCGCGAGTTCTGGGAGACGCATGTGCGCGATGGTGCGCTGATCGTCAACCAGTCCGGGGGCAGCGATATTGTCTGGACGACGGAGCAGCGGCGCAATCTCACCTACTGCGTGAGCACGAGATTCGGGGGCAACTACGAGTCCGTCGTCGCCGCGATGGCGTCGGCCGTGGAGGCGTGGGAGGAGGTCGCGGACGTCGACTTCATCCACGTGGAGTCTGCCGACTCGAACTGCACGTCGAGCACCAGCAGCGTCCTGTTCGACGTGAACCCCGTGAACGCGGGCGGCCAGTACCTGGCGCGCGCCTTCTTCCCCGGCCAGTCGCGGTCGTCGCGGAACGTCCTGATCGACAGGACCGCTCACAACAGCGCCCAGCCCGATCTCACGGGCATCCTCCGCCACGAGCTGGGTCACACCCTCGGCTTCCGCCACGAGCACACCCGTCCTGAGTCGGGCGCCTGCTTCGAGGACAACAACTGGCGCGCCCTCACCTCGTACGACGGAGCGTCCGTCATGCACTATCCCCAGTGCAACGGCACCGGCGACAGGACGCTCAACCTCACGGCGAAGGACATCGCAGGCGTTCAATCGCTCTACGGCGCTCCCGAAGGAGGCGGAGGCGGAGGCGGCGGCGGTGGCGGCGGAGGCGGCGGCGGCGGCGGTGGCGGCGGGGTGCCGACCAGCGAGACGTTCAGCGGCCGCGTCGCCCGGGGCGCGTTCGACGCGGTCGGGCCCGCCGACGGGATCGAGGTCGTGCCCGGGACGACCCTCACCGTGGCCATGACCGGGACCGGAGACCCCGATCTCTACGTGAAATTCGGCGACGCGCCGACGGCGCGCTCGTTCGATTGCCGGCCGTACCTCAGCGACGCGAACGAGACCTGCACGCTCGAGGTGCCGGAAGGCGAGACGAGGGCCTTCATCAAGGTGCACGGCTACACGGCGGCGAACTACCAGATCGAGGTGAGCTACTCCGCGCCGGGGGCGCCGGACGCGCCGGAAGGCGGCGGCACCGAGACGTCCACGAGCTTCGAGGGCAGCATCTCGCGGCGCGAGACGGCATCCCACGGGCCGATCGCGGTCGTCCCGGGCACGACCTTCCGGGCCGTGATGAGCGGCACCGGGGATCCCGATCTCTACGTGCGGTTCGGCGAGCAGCCGACGCTGAGCGCCTACGACTGCCGCCCGTACCTCGACGGCGCGGACGAGACGTGCGAGCTGACGGTCCCCGACGGCGCGTCGGAGGCCTTCCTCCTCGTGCAGGGATACTCGGACAGCACGTACACGGTGAACGTCGACTACACGACCCCGTGAAGCGGCGGAGAGGATCCGGGAGGTAACGGCGATCCGTCTCGCGGAGAGACACCGAGGACAGCGGGCGCTCGTCCTCGGTGCCTTGCGCGATCGCGGCGTGAGCGCGGCCCCGGATCGCCCGCGGGCGGGCTCACCCGGAGCGCCAGGGAGCGGCGGCGGCGCTCCCCCCCGCCTCGCAGGCCGTCGTCGACGCGGCGGCGCCGAGCGGGAGGGAGGTGATGAACTCGTCATCTGCCGACAGCGCCGCGTCGCCGAGCACCACGAACGTGTCGTGGCCGTCCTCGATGACCAGCTGATCGCTCAGGACGGCGTGGCTCTCGGCGGTCCCCTCGTCGAACATGCGGACGCTCGGCGCCGCGAGCGCCGCGCGCCGGGCGACCCACGCCGCGACCGGCGTCACGATCGAGCCCACCGGCGCATAGATGGTGGCCTCTCCGGTCGGGATCCGGACGAAGCCGGACGCGCGGCCGGCCCGGCGGAGCAGCGCTGCGCCGTGCTGCGGATCGAGGATCATCCGCTTCACCACGCCGGCGGCGTCGCCGAGCGAGACGTCGGCGTAGACGAGGCGGCCCGAGGGGTCGAGCTCGGCATACTCGCGGAGAACGCCGCCGGCCGGGAGCGCGCCCCCCGCCGCGGTCCCGTGGCCGGCGTCGGCGGGCGTCAGGCGGGTCTCGCTCGAGAGCGTCTCCGACCCATCCGGCCGGATCGCCCGCTCGACCCGGCTCTGCGCGCCGGCGCTGCCGAAGAACGTGTAAACCTTCGTCTCGGCCCGCTCGATCGATTCGCCCGGGAGGCAGGCCGCTGCCCCTCGAGCGACCCGATCCCCGACCGAGCTTGTCGCGCCGTCGCTACAGCCCACGAGCTGGCTGCCCGTGAGCGCGACCGCGAACAAAAGGGAGGTGCGTGTGCTCATACCCACTGTTCGCCGCAGCCTCCTGTTTATTTCATGCTCGCTCCGTTTTTCGCGGCTGCCGGTTCCGGGCGGACGGAGCGCGCGGCGAAAGCGTGCGGCGCGCGGCGAAAGCATGCGACGCGTGACAAGAGCGCGCGGCGAGCGGCAAGAGTTCGGCGAGCGGCAAGAGCGCGGTGGCGGCGCGTGGGGGAGCGCGGCGCGGCGCGCGGCGAAGGCCTGTGGGGAAGCGCGCGGCAGGGGCGCCGCGAACGCGCGTGGGCTCGCGGCGCAGGGGAAATTCGCGATGAAAGCGCGGCGCGCGGGTCGCCGATGAGGCCCTGCGGCGCGGGCTCGCCTGCGAGGAAATCGACCTCTGCGCCCCGGTGAATGGTAGGCTGCAGGCCCGGATCCCTCCCGGACGCCGCCGCTCGCCCATGCCGAACGAGACCCCTCACGCCCATCGCTCCCTCCGGCTGCTGGCCGCGCTGCTCGTGGAGCTCGTCGCGCTCGCCGGCTGCGTTGGAGAGCCCTTTCAGATCGGTTACGGCTCCGGGACCGGAGGAGGGACCGGCGGAAGCGGCGGGAGCGAGCCGATGGGCGGCGGCGGGAGCGAGCCGATGGGCGGCGGCGGCGCCGGGGGAGGGACCGGCGGAGGGCCGCCCATCGTCGAGGTGACGTGGCCGGACTCGCCGACGAGACGCTGCTCCGACGGAACGACCGTGCTCGAGGCGTGCCCGGCACCGTCGGAGCCCTTCTTCGGACAGGACGGCAACTACGAGATCGCCGTTCCCTCGTACTCAGAAGACGACGGCACCGTGAACGACTCGGTGACCGGGCTCACGTGGGAAAAGGTGACGGAGAGCGGGACGTTCACGCTGCAGGGCGCGCTCCAGCACTGCGAGACGCTCAGCGCCGATCAGGTCGGCGGCATCGCGAAGTGGCGCCTGCCAACGCGGCGCGAGCTCGTCTCCATCCTGGATTTCGGCCACGCCACGGCGTTTCCGGACATCTTCTTCACGAGCACCCAGGACAGCTTCTACTGGTCCGCGACCGACGTCGCCGACGACGACAGCTTCGCGTGGGGCGTGCTCGCCGCCGACGCGTCCGTGGGGTTCTTCCAGAAGGACATGTCCGGCGCGCGAGCGCTGTGCGTCGGGGGCGAGGGCGGGATGGAGCCGCCCGATCTGTCGTTCGGCGAGGAGTGGGTGCTCGATGGGCGGACGGGGCTCGTCTGGCAGCGCCACGCCTCCCTGACCCGCTTCATCTGGAACGGCGCGCTCGCCCACTGCGAGGAGCTCACGCTGGCCGGCAAGGGCGACTGGCGGCTGCCGAGCGCGAAGGAGCTGCTCTCGATCGTCGACGATCGACGTACCGGGCCGGCGATCGACCCGGAGGCCTTCCCGGGGGCGCCGTCCGACGTCTTCTGGTCGTCGACGCCCGCCATCGGCAGCGCCGACAAGGCGATCCTCGTCAACTTCACGAACGGCACATCGCAGGACCACTCGGTCCGCGATCGGCGGCTCACGCGCTGCGTCCGCTCCGACAGGTGAGCGCCGCCCGAGCCGCGCGCTCCCTGCCGTGATGCCCGCCGCTCCCGAGCCGCGGACCGGGCTGACCCGCCGTCCGCCGCGGCTCAGCCGCCGGGCTTGACGAACTTCAGGACGAAGCGGTCGCTCATGCCGCGCTTGTCGCCCGCCACCATGGGCGAGGCGTTCCAGTCGCGCGTGTCGCCGGGCGTCCGGAGGAAGCTCGCCTCGGCCGCGAGCCGGAAGCCGGCCTGCTCGATCTCCTGCCGCACGACCTTCTCCTCGATCCGGTGGAGCGTCTTCACCTCGGTGACGCCCGTCGCGTCGCGCCCCGCGTGATCGATGATCGCGTACACGCCGCCGGGCTTGAGCGCGCGGAAGATGGCGCGGTTCATCGCGGCCCGGTCCACCTCCATCCACACGGCGTCGTGATAGAAGAGGACGAGGAACACGGCGTCGAGATCCCGCGCCTCGGGCGGCAACGGGTCGTCGAGCTCGCGGTCGACCCGGACCACCGGCTTCATCACGGGCTTCTTGAGCCGCTCGCTCCACGGCTTCTCGGCGAAGCGCTCGAGGACGAAGCGGTTGTTCTGCCCGTAGACGGCCCCGCTCGGGCCGACCGCCCGCGAGAGGAGCTCGGCCGTGTACCCGCCCCCGGCCATGAGCTCCGCGACCTTCATCCCCGGCTGAATGCCGAAGAAGGCGAGCGTCTCCGCGGGCTTCCGGCCAGCGTCGAGCGCCTTGTCGGCATCCGCGCGGTCGGCGGCCTCCACGACGGCGCGCAGGGCCGCGGGCACCTCGACCGAGGTGACCTGGGACGGCGCGGAGGCGGCAGCGTCGGTCGGGGCGGGGGCCGTCGCGGTCGGCGCCGCATCGGGCGAGGCGGCCGGCGCGGCGGGAGGAGCGGACGGCGCCGCAGGAGGCGCGGAGGCGCACCCGGTGAACGCGGCGAGGGCGAAGGCGAGGAGGGCGCGATGACGTTGCACGCCGCGCTGCTAGCCGAGCGGGCTGAGCGCCGCAAGCGGCTCGGGCTGCGGGCGGTCGGCGAGCGGCTGAGCGCCGCAAGCGGCTCGGGCTTCGGGCGGTCAGCGCAGGGTGGCTGCGGGCGTCGCGTCCGTGGGGGCGCCCGCGGCGGGCGTCGCGCCTGCGGCGGGCGTCGCGCCTGCGGCGGGCGTCGCACCCGCGGCGGGCGTCGCGCCCGTGGAGGCGCCCGCCGCGGGCGCTGCCTCGGCCGTGGAGCTCGCCGGCGGCGTCGCCCTTCGCAGGGGCAGGAGCGCCGCGTGCACCGCGGGGGCGAGCCGCGGCTGCGCCACGGCCGCGGCGCGCTGCGCGGCCGCGCTCAGCCGGCCCTCGCCGACGCGCACGCTGGCGACGGCGATCCCGGCCAGCGCGGCGCAGGCGATCGCCGCCGCGAGCAGGCGCTGCCGCGTCGCCCCGGCCGCCGGGAGGGCCGCGCTCGGCACCGACGCCGGCCGGAGCTCGTCCCGCGGCCGCTGCGAGGGGATCCCCGGCCTCACGGACGGGGCTAGGAGCGGATCGAGCGAGCTCTCGTCGCCGGAGGCCGGCGCCACCGCGTGGAATCCGCCGCTCAGCGGGGCGCTCGACGGCTCCGGCAGCGCCGCGCCGTTCGCGTCGAGCGGCTCGGCGTCGCCGCCGAGCGCCTGCGACGGACCGCTGAGCCGCCGCGTCACGCGCAGGGTGAAGGGGCTGTCCTCGTCGGCGCGCGCCAGCTCGCCCCCTTCCAGGTCGTCGTCGCCGTCCGGGCGCTCGGACGCGGGGTGGCCCGCCGGGCGCGGCTCGGACGGCTCCTTCAGCGCCGCGCCCACGAGCGCCGCGAGATCCTCCGGCGCGCCGATCTCGTGGCCGGCCTCGCGGAGCGCCTCGATGGCCTCCAGCATGGCGCGCGCGTCGGGGAAGCGGTCCTCCCGTCGGGGCGCGAGCGCGCGCGCGAGGAGCGCCTCGAGGGCGGGGCTCACCTCGGGGCGCAGCTCGCTCGCCCGCAGCATCTGCCCCTCGCGCGCCGCGGCCATGCGCGTGGCGGCGCTGGTCCCGGAGAACGGCCGCGTGCCGGTGAGCATCTGGAAGAGCACCACCCCGAGCGCGAACAGGTCGGCGCGGGCGTCGACCCGCTCCCCGTCGAACTGCTCGGGCGGCATGTAGGTCGGCTTTCCGACGAGATCGCGCCTGGCCGCGTCGCCCGCCTCGCCCCGCGTGGCGATCGCCACGCCGAAGTCCGCGATCTTCACCGCGCCGGCCAGCGAGATGAGCACGTTCCCCGGGCTCACGTCGCGGTGCACCATCAGCCGCCCCTCGGCGGCCGAGCGCTCGTGCGCATAGCCGAGCCCCTTGAGCACCTCGGACGCGACGAAGAGCGCGACCGGCACCGGGACAGACTCCCCGCGCGCCCAGATCCATCGGCAGAGCCGGCCGAGGTCCGTTCCGGACACGAGCTCGAGCACGAGGTAGAAGTCGCCCGCCTCGTCGACGCCGAAGTCGAGCACCTCATCGATGTTGGGGTGCTTGAGGCGGGTCATCATGCTCGCCTCGGCGATGAAGAGCTGCTTGAGATCGTCGCTGCCGGCGTGCATCGGGACGATTCGCTTGATGGCGACCGGGATCTCCTCGCCATCCGGCCCGAGCGCGGCCGCGCGGAACACCTCGCCCATCCCGCCGCGCGCCACCCGCGGTCCGATGGCGTAACGCCCCAGCACAGACCCCCTCGATGGCACGCTCTCCACGGTGCCCGACTGTAAATGGCACCGAGGGGCCGGGTAAAGGGGCGACCGCGCTCGACCATCCTGGATGCCGGGGTCGATTGCACAAATCGACTCGCGGCGTTCCCGCGCGGCCGAAGCCCGGCTGTCACGAGGCGGCGCGGCGGCACGTCCACGACGAATCCACGGCTGCCCGGTGAGCTCGCGCAGGGCCGACGTGCGCCGCGGGGCGCGGTGGATGTCGCTGGATCTGCGCCGGTCTGGTACAAGTCCGCTCAGGACATGATGCACGCTGCCCTGAACGATTCGACTCCGGTTGTCTTCATCACCGGCGCTTCCGCTGGCTTCGGCGCGGCGATCGCCCGTCGCTTCGCGGGCCTGGGCGCTCGGCTGATCCTGGCGGCGCGCCGTTACGAGCGCCTGGAGGCGCTCGCGGCCGAGCTCACGGGCGGCGGGGCGGGCTCGTCGCCCGGGGGTGGCCGGGCGGCCGCGGTCCACCTCGTCCGGCTGGACGTCCGGGATCGGGGCGCGGTGGATCGGGCGATCGCGGAGCTCCCGCCGGAGCTGTCCGAGGTGTCGGTGCTGGTCAACAACGCGGGCGGCGCGCTCGGCCTCTCGCCCGCGCACGCGGCGGATCTCGAGGACTGGGAGCAGATGGTCGACACGAACATCAAGGGGCTGCTCTACTGCACGCGGGCGCTCCTGCCCGGGATGGTGGCGCGCGACCGGGGGCACATCATCAACATCGGCTCGGTGGCCGCCGAGACGCCGTATCCCGGGAGCAACGTCTACGGCGCGTGCAAGGCGTTCGTCGCGCAGTTCTCGCTGAACCTGCGCGCGGATCTCCTCGGCAGCCGGGTGCGCGTCACCGACATCGAGCCCGGCATGGCCGAGACGGAGTTCTCGGTGGTGCGCTTCAAGGGCGACGAGGAGAGGGCCGCCTCCGTGTACCAGGGGGTGAAGCCGCTCTCGGCCGAGGACGTGGCCGAGGCCGTGGTCTGGTGCGCGACGCTCCCGGAGCATGTCAACGTGAACCGGCTGGAGCTGATGCCCGTCATGCAGGCGTTCGCCGGCTTCGCCGTGAAGAGGGGGTAGAGCGGCGCTCGCCCGCTTCGGATACGCGCCCATCTCGGCGTTTTCGGTGCTCGGCGTACCGGAGTACGCCTGTGCGCCGAAAACGCCGATCTGGACCCGTCTCCTGTGCGGGCGAGCGCCGCTCTACCCGCGTTGACCCAGGGAGTAGGGGATTCCTCAAGGACGGGGAGAGAGCTCCGAGATCGCTTGTCTCGGTGACTTGGCGGTTCAATCTCGTCTCGCTCCGGTGCCTCACGCCTGGTGGAGCAAGATCTGGAGGAGCCCGAGCGCCGCGCGCCTGCGCTTGCCGTCGACGGCCTCCGTCGCGCCGACGCACAGCGGGCAGCCGGTCTGGTCGCAGCCGCACCCCGCGATGAGCTGCCGCGTGCGCGCGAGGAGCTCATCGCGCTGCTCGTAGATGCGCTCGGACAGGCCGACGCCGCCGGGCACGTTGTCGAACAGGAACAACGTCGGATCGAAGACCCCGGCCCGCTCGCCGTCGGGCGGGACGTCCGGCGCCCGCGCCTCGCTCCCGTCCTCGAGCGTCTGGCCGATGTCCCGCGGATCGCACATGAGCGAGAGCGTCGCGACCGTCTCCAGCGCCCGCGCGATGCCGCGCAGGCCGTCGATCGCGGTCGCGCGGCCGAGGCCGAGCTCCTCGCAGAGCGCCTCGGGCACCGTGAGCCAGAACGAGGTCGTGTGCATCTGGATGTCGGGCAGCCGCACGTCGCCATACCCCGTGTTCTCGTGCGTGTAGAACTTGATCTTCTTGTACCCAACCACCTTCTCCACGATGCTCACCTCGCCGAACGCGGCGGTCGCCCGGCCGAGCGGGGCGTTCGCGCTCTCGTCGAGGATGCTCACCTTTCGATGGGTGAGCGCGGTCGTGAAATAGTCGGGGACCACCTTCGTCACGAACGCCTTGTGGTTCTCGTAGTCGAGCCGCTCGACCTGATACTGCTCGCCGTCGTGCTGGTAGATGGCCTGTTCGTGCAGCATCGTGGGCGCGGCGCGCCAGTCGAGCTCCGCGAGCGTCTTGCCGAGCGCCTTGTCGATGATGACGAAGTTGTCCCAGCCCACCGAGCGCAGGCTCACGTGGTTCGCCGGATAGGCGTCGGTCGCCCAGTGAAAGCGATCGTTCGACTCGTGGACGACCCCGTTGTCCTGGAGGAAGCGGAGCGCCGCGACGGTGTCGTCCGCCGGCATCGCCGCGTAGGACTCCCCCTTGAGGAACGGCAGCTCGAACGCCGCGCACTTGAGGTGCTGCACCAGGATCTCGGTGTTCTGCGGATCGATCCGGGCCGACTCGGCCCCGCGCTCGAGCAGGTAGCTCGGGTTCCTCGCGAGGTACTGGTCGAGCGCCGCGCTCGTCGCGCACAGGACGGCGATGCTCGTCTTGCCGCGCCGGCCCGCGCGGCCGAAGCGCTGCCACGTCTCCGCGACCGACCCGGGATAGCCGGCGCAGATCACCGCGTCGAGCTCGCCGATGTCGATGCCGAGCTCGAGCGCGTTCGTGGCCACGACGCAGAGGATCTCGCCCTCGCGGAGCCCCCGCTCGACCCGGCGGCGCGTCTCCGGGAGGTAGCCGCCGCGGTACGCCATGATCGCGTCCTCCGCCCCGATCTCCTTGCCGACGCCCTCGCGCAGGTACTTCAGCATGATCTCGACCGAGTTGCGCGACTGGCCGAACACGAGCGTCGGCACGCGGGCCCGCGCGAGATCCCCGGCGAGGCGGACCGCGCTCTTCAGGGTGCTGGCGCGCACCCCGAGCTCCGCGTTCACGACGGGCGGGTTGTATAAGAAGAAGCGCCGCGGCCCGCGCGGGGCGCCCGACTCGTCGATGAGCTCGAGCTCGTCCTCGGCGATGCCCAGGAGGCGCGCGGCGTGCGCCCGCGGGTTGCCGATGGTCGCCGTCGCGCAGAGGAACGTCGGGCTCGAGCCGTGGAAGGCGGCGACGCGGCGCAGCCGGGCGAGCACGTGGGCGACGTGCGAGCCGAACACGCCGCGGTAGGTGTGGAGCTCGTCGAGCACGACGTAGCGCAGGCGCTGGAACGTCCGCGCCCAGTGCGCGTGGTGCGGCAGGATCCCCGCGTGCAGCATGTCGGGGTTGGTCATGACGATGGGGCTGCGCTCGCGCGCCGCCCGCCGCGCGTCGCCCGGCGTGTCCCCGTCGTAGACGATGGCCGGGATCGTGAGCCCCGCCTCGCGGATGAGCGCGTGCAGCCCGGCCTCCTGGTCCCGGGCGAGCGCCTTGGTCGGGTACAGGTAGATCGCGCTGCCGCCCTGGCCCGACGCGGCGCCCTCCGCCAGGGCGTCGAGCACCGGGAGGTGGAAGCAGAGGCTCTTGCCGCTCGCCGTGGGCGTCGCGACGACCACGTGCCGCCCGGCCTGCGCGGCCTCCGCCGCGCCGCGCGCCGCGCGGGCCGCCGCGAAGGCCCGGGCCTGGTGGTCGTAGAGCCGCGAGATGCCGCGCCGCTCCAGGGCGCCGCGCAGCGCCGGCGAGAGCGCCTCGGGCATCGGCGCGGTGCGCGCCTCGGCCGGCGGCAGCTCGCGATCCGCGGTGAAACAAGGGCGAACGTAGCCCGACGCGAGCCACGACGCGATGACGGTCTCGACGCCGGTCTCGATCTTCCAGGGGGGCGACGGCATGACGCCGGCATACTAAACAGATGCGCCGTGTCGCTCAACCGGATCGGGCGCAGGTGGGCGCGATGGGGAGATCTGTGGGAAGCTGCCGCACCCGATCCGGGCGGGCGGCGCGCCGGATCGGCGCGGGGGAGGGCGACGGCGGGCAGGGCAGGCGCGCGTACAGGGGAGCGGGGAGCGCTCGTGTCCTCGAGCGAGCTCGGAGCTCGGCGGCCCTGCCGCCGTGGAGGCGCTGCTCGCGAGGCGCGGGGCGGCGCCGGCGAATGGCTCGTTTGCGCGCAACGGTTGGGAAGCGCGGATACGGCGCGTGAGCCGACGTCTCAGCGCGCTCGGCGATCCTGCTGCACCGACGGACGCCGGGCGGCGCGCCGCGCGGGGGCGCTCAGGCAGAGCCCCACCGCGGGCAGGCCTGGTGTGCTGGTTGCCTGGGGAAGAGCCGACCGGCGACGGAGATCCGGCGTCGAGGTCCACATCGCTCTTTGACCCGCCAGCTCCGGCGATCGCTCGTCCGGGGCCGGCCACGAGGTGTCGCACATGAGAAAGGCAGTGATCCTGACGCTCCTCGGCGCGTCGGCGGCGGGGTGCGCCGCGCGCGCGGCGACGTTCGGCGAGCGGGTCGTCGCCTCGGAGGCGATGATCCGGGCCGCCGAGGAGTCCGGCGCCGACGAGGTCCCGCTGGCGGACGTCCACCTGCGCCTCGCCAGGGAGCAGGTGGAGCGAGCGAGGCGGCTGTCGGCCGAGGGCGTGGCCGATCGGGCGCGGCGCATGCTCCTGCGCGCGCAGGCGGACGCGGAGCTCGCCATGGCCCTCGCGCGCGAGGCGCGGGCCCAGGCGCGCGCGCGAGAGGCGGTCGGCGAGGTCGGATCCATCCAGGAGCGGCTCCGGTAGGGGCTCGCGGGAGGAGGCGCGGAACCATGCGATGCAACCCGAGGATGGCGGCCACGACGGTGGCCATGCTGCTCCTCGGCGGCCTCTTGGGGTGCGCGAGCGCCCCGCTGCCGCCGAAGGAGCTCATCAGCGCGCGGGAGAGCTACGCGCGCGCCCGAGCGGGCGCGGCGGCGGAGCTCGCGGCCGCGGACCTGGAGGGCGCCGGCGAGGTGCTGGAGCGCGCGGAGCGCGCGTTCGCCGCGGGGAGGGAGGTCGCCGAGGCGAGGGATCTCGCGTACCTCGCGGATCGTCGGGCGCAGCTGGCCGACGCGCTCGGGCGCACGGCGGCCGCGGAGCGGCAGCGGGGCGCGGCCCTCCAAGCGTACGCCGAGGTGCAGCTCGCGCTGCGGAGGAAGCGGGCGCCGCCGGGCGACGCGGCAGAGCCGTTCGAGCCGGGCACGCCGCCGAAGCCGCAGACGGCGCCCGCCCGGGCGCGCGCCCCGGAGCGCTCGCTGACGATCCTGAACGGGCGGTGAACCGCGTCCGCCGCGCGGCGCCCTGCCCGGCTCCGGGCCGTTTGCTCCGCGCGGCGCCATCGCGTAGAAGCGAGGGTGATGTCCTCTGGCGCACCGCAGGCGTCGCCCGCTGCACTCCTCCCGGACGAGCTCCCCCGAGGCGAGCGCGCCTCGCTCGCCTTCCTGGCCGTCGTGTCGCTCGTCTCGTGCGCCGCCGATCTGGCGACGAAGGCGTGGGCGCACGCGCGGCTCGCCGGGTTCGACCCGAAGCGGTCGGGCCCGAAGATCTTCACGGTCATCCCGGACCACCTGGATTTCATCTTCGCGCAGAACCCGGGCGGCGCCTGGAGCTTCCTCCGCAGCCTCCCGGACGGCCTGCGGCGGCCGTTCTTCCTGTTCGTCTCCGCCGCGGCGATCGTCTTCATCGTCTCGATCTACCGCCGCGTGCACAGGAACCAGGCCGCGATGAAGTGGGGGCTGGCGCTGGCGCTCGGCGGCGCGATGGGCAACCTGGTCGACCGGATCCGCTACGGCTGGGTCATCGACTTCATCGACGTGTACGTGATCCGCGGCGGTCAGGAGTTTCACTGGCCGACGTTCAACGTCGCCGACATCGCCATCGTCGCCGGCGTCATCCTCATGTCCACGGACATGATCGCCTCCGCCCGCAACGCGAGCGCTCCCTCCTCGGATCCGAGCGGCGCGGCCGGCAGCCCGGCGGGCGGCGACGCCGCCCCTCCGCTATCGACGGAAGCGCCTCCGCCCGCCCCGCCGGCCGGCTGAAGGGCCGAAGCCGCCGACGCGGCGCGTGGCGTGCGGCGCAGCGCGTGGCGCGCGGCGACAGCGCGGCTGCGCGCACACGCCCGACGGGCACGGCATGGCGACGCGCGAGACGGGCGCGGGCGCACGGGGGCAGACGGGCGAGACGGCGCGCCCGGAGGGAAGCCTTTGCCGGAGAGCTCGGTTTGTCGTAGAGGAACGCGCTCCGCATGACTGAAGACGCCACGCCGCGAGATGCTGCCGTGAAGACCGAGGGTGCCG
The DNA here is from genome assembly GCF_051521425.1 of Sorangium sp. So ce834. Lineage (NCBI taxonomy): Bacteria > Pseudomonadati > Myxococcota > Polyangiales > Polyangiaceae > Sorangium > Sorangium sp. So ce834. Next base: position 6,291,640 of record NZ_CP150351.1, on the reverse strand, counting down.
ATGCGGAGCCGGACCGCGCCGCGCCCGTGAAGGCGCCCGAAGGCGCGCCCCTGGCCGCCGGCGAGCGCGACCCCGAGGGGCGCGGCCCGTCGCTGGAGGAGGACGCCGACGACGTCGTCGCGCCGGCGAAGCCCACCTACCGGCCGTCGTACGTGTTCCTGCTCGTCGTGTCGGCCGTCACGCTGGCCGCCGATCTCGGCACGAAGTGGTGGGCCAAGGACCGGCTGGAGCCGCGGGCGCTCGCGGACCTCGCCGAGGCGCCCCGGCCGCTCGCGCTCCGGAAGATCGAGGTCATCAAGGACCACCTGAACCTGATCTTCGCGAAGAACCACGGCGGGGCCTGGGGCATCCTGGGCGACGAGAGCGAGGCGATCCGCCGTCCGTTCTTCCTCCTTGTCTCGCTCGCCGCGATCGTCTTCATCGTCTCGCTGTACCGCAAGCTCCACCCTTCGCAGATCGCGCTCAGGTGGGGGCTGCCACTGGTGCTCGGCGGCGCGCTCGGGAACCTCGTCGATCGGATCCGTTACGGGTACGTCATCGACTTCATCCAGGTGCGGTTCACGCCGACGTTCGTGTGGCCGACGTTCAACGTGGCCGACATCGCGATCGTCGTGGGCGTCGGGCTGATGGCGATCGACATGTTCTCCCCTCAGCGCCCCGAGCTCGCGAGGAAGCCCTCCGGGGCGACCGGGGCGAAGGCGTCGGCGGGCTGACCATGCGGCCCGAGCTGTTCCGCCTGCTCGACGTCGCGTTCCCCGCCTACTTCCTGCTGCTGCTGACCGGCTTCCTCTTCGCGACTGCGATCGGCGCCCTGTGGGCGCGGCGCATCGGCGAGGATCCGGACGTGATCGTCGACCTGGGGCTCGCCTGCCTCCTGGCCGGCGTCGTCGGCGGCCGGCTCCTCCACGTCATCGCCGACGGATACTTCTGGGATTACGTGCACCTGTGCACCGATCCGTCGCTGGTCGACTGGAAGGTCGAGCAGGCGCTGTGCGAGCCGCGGTACCACGGCGTCTGGGACGCCGCGAAGGGGGTCTGCCACCCGACCGAGCGCGATTGCCTCGCGTGGGCGAAGTTCTGGGCGGGCGGCCTGACGTACTACGGCGGCTTCATCGGCGCGTCGGCGATGGCGTACTGGCTGCTGAAGCGCGATCGGTTCCCGTTCTGGAAGGCGGCGGACATGGCGGGCTTCGCCGTCCCGCTGGGCCTCGGGTTCGGGCGGATGGGCTGCCTGCTCGCCGGCTGCTGCTTCGGCCAGCGCACCGACGGGGCGCTCGGGCTCTCGTTCCCGCCGAACAGCCCCGCGAGCGAGGCGCAGTTCAAGCTGCACGAGCTCGCGAGCGCGCGGCTGCCGTCGCACCCCGTGCACCCGACGCAGATCTACGAGTCGGCCATGTCGTTCGCCATCGCGGCGATCTGCCTGCTCTACGTGCACGGGCGGAAGCGGTACGACGGGCAGGTCTTCGCGACGTTCCTCGGCCTCTACGCGCTCGGGCGCTTCACGCTCGAGTTCGCGCGCGCCGACGACCGCGGCGGCCTCCTCGGCCTGTCCACGTCGCAGCTCATCGGGGTCGCGGTGATCGGCGCCGCGATCGCGATCCACGTGGCGCGGAGCCGGAAGACGGCGCCCCCGGCGATCGCGCCCGCGGCCTGAGCCGCGGCCCTGACGGCGCGCGGCATGCGCCGCCCGCCGACCCGTTCGTCACCCTGGGACACCGACGAGGCGCGGAGGCGGGGCTGCCTGCGATGTCCGCGCCGCGCCCGACGTCACCCCTCGGAGACTTCCTTCTGCTTGCGCTTCTTGTACGCGGCGCGCTGGTCGTCCGTCGGCGGCTTGCCGAAGACGTACGCGAGCCCGATCGAGAGCACGTAGAGGAGGCACATCGGCACGGCCATGACGAGCTGGCTGGTGATGTCCGGCGGCGTCAGGATGGCCGCAAGGACGAAGGCGGCGAACACGAACCAGCGGCCGAACAGGATGAGCTGCAGGTAGTTGACGATGCCCGCGATCGAGAGAAACAGCACGATGAGCGGGATCTCGAAGATGATCCCGAAGCCGAGCAGGAGCTGGGCAACGAAGTCCAGGTAGTCGCCCATCATCACCGTCGGCGTGATCGTCACCCCGCCGCCGTCGAGCGTGCCGGCCATGCTGAGGAAGTAGCCGAAGGAGATCGGGAAGGCCGCGCGCCAGCCGAACAGGCCGCCGCCCACGAACAGGATCGTCGAGAACAGGACGAACGGGATGACGTACCGCTTCTCGCGGGCGTAGAGGCCCGGCGCGACGAACGCCCACAGCTGGTAGAAGATGAACGGCGAGGCCAGCGCCGCGCCGCCGATCATCGACAGCTTGAAGTAAGCGACGAACGCGGCCGCGGGCGCGCCGAAGTGGAGCGAGGGGTTGCCCGGCAGGTTCTGCTCCCGCCACGCATCCACGAACGGGATGGTCAGGTAGTGCAGGAGCTTCTCGCGCACCTCCCACCCGGCGATGCAGGCCGCAAAGAAGACGAGGATGCTCCGGACGAGCCGCTTCCGCAACTCGTCGAGGTGCTCCCAGAACGACATCGGCTTGTCTTCGTTGGGGTCGTCCTCCGCGCCGCTGGACGCGCCGGCCGCCCCCGGGGAACCGCTCTTCGCCGCCGCCTGCTCCTGGCTCATGACGCCGCTCCGTTCCCCGTCGCTGCGGTCTCCTGCGCCGCCGCGGTCTCCTGTGCCGCCGCGGTCTCCTGCGCCGCCGCGGACCCTGCCGTGCTCGCCGCGCCCTGCGGCGCTGCCGCGGCCGCCGGCGCCGCCGTGCTCGCCGCGCCTTCCGCGCCCGCAGCGCCGCTCGCAGCGGCGCCTCCGCCCTCCGCCGGCGCAGCGGCGGCTTCGCCCTCCGCCGCGTCCGCCGGCTTGGGCGCTTCGTCGATCTCGGCGCCGTAGGCGTCGCAGCCGAGGACCGGGTACTCGCGCTCGCGGAGCGGCGGCACGTTCTGCGGCGGCGGCGGCACGTCCGGCGGCGGCGGGGGCTCGGGCTCCGGCGGCCTCACGCGCGGCGTCGCCGAGACGACCGTGCCGATGGTGCCGGCGTCGATGACGGGCTTCACCAGCGTCTCGATCACGTTGACCCGCGAGAGCGCGCGGAGCTCGCGGAGCTCGCGCTCCAGGCCCTCCTGGCGGATCAGGTCGTCGATGCCGCTCTGCGTCCGGAGCTCGGTGGTCATGCGGCGGATCTTGGCGATCCAGCTCCCCGCCGTCCGCATCATCGCGGGCAACCGTCGTGGGCCGACCACGATGATGCCCACGATGACGAGCACCATTACCTCGCCGAAGCTGAAGCCGAACACGGGCGCAAGCTAGCGCGCGCGGGAGCGGGGATCCATAGCGACCCTCACGCCGGCCGCGGCGGCGCGTTCGGCCCGACGGCGGCAGCCTCCGCCGCCGCGCCGGGCCGGGGGGACGCCCGGCGGCCGCCTGGCCGCTGCGCCTCCGCCGGAGGCCGCGCGAGCTGCCCGCACGCCGCGCCGACGTCGCCGCCGCCCGAGTAGCGCACGATCGAGCCGACGCCGGCGGCGGAGAGGACCGCGCGGAACGCATCGAGCCGCGCCGAGCGCGCGAACGGATCGGCCGGCGCGGCGCCGCCCTCGGCGCCGCCGGGCGAGGGCAGGGGACCGTCGGCCGCGCCGATCGCGTTGTAGGGGATGAGGCTGAGCCGAGGAGAGATGCCGTGCTCCGCGGCGAAGCCGCGGGCGAGCGCGGCCAGGCTCGCGGCGTCCTCGTCCGCGTCGTTCTGGCCCGCGAGCAGCGTGTACGCCCACATCGGCGCGTGCCCGGTCGCGCGCGCGTGCTCGCCCACGGCGGCGAGGACCTCGTCGAGCGGGTGCGCGCCGTCGATCGGCATGAGGTGGCGCCGCCTGCCGGGCCGGACCGAGCCGAGCGAGAGGCCGAGCCGCACGCCCGGGACCTCGGCCGCGAGCCGCCGGATCCCCGACGGGAGCCCCGCCGTGCACACCGTGATGTTGCGCATGTCGATCGCCTGGGCGCTCGGCTCCGAGAGCACCCGGATCGCCTGGATGACGCGATCGGCGTTGGCGAGCGGCTCGCCCATGCCCTGGAACAGCACGCCGTGCACGCGCGCGCCGCCGCCCACGGTGGCGCCGAGATCCCGGCGGATGAGCCGCACCTGCTCGACGATCTCCCAGGCCTCCAGGTTGCGCGCGAGGCCCATGCGCCCCGTGGCGCAGAAGGCGCAGGCGAGCGCGCAGCCGACCTGCGAGCTCACGCACGCCGAGTACCGCCCCGGCCGCTCGAGCGGGATGCGCACCGACTCGATCGTCGCGCCGTCCTCCAGACGGAACGCGTACTTCACGAACGGATCCTCGGCGCTCGCGCGCCGCTCCACGAGCGCGAGCGTCCTGATCTCGCCCGCCGAGCGCGCGGCCTCGAGCGCGGCGCGCCGGACGGTCGCGGGCGCGCGCGCGGGCAGCTCCCCGAGGCGGTGCGCCAGCGAGACGATGCGGCGCGCGTCGGTGAGGTCGATGCCGCACGCGCCGGCGAGCTCCTCCGGCAGCACGGCCTGGAGGGCGAGGCGAGGGCGACGTTCGTCCGAGCTGCTTCGAGGGCGGAGATCCACGGCGGATACCGACTAGCGCGCCAGGGCGGCCCAGTCTACGGTCGCCCGCGCATGCTTCGCCCGATCCGCTGGATGCGGCGCGGGTTCGCGCCCCTCGTCGCGGCGGGGCTCGCCCTCGCGCCGGCCGGCGCCGCGCGGGCGTCGCCGGAGGACGTGCTCGGCTTCGGCGCGCGCGCGAGCGCGATGGGCGCGACCGGCGCCGCGATCGCGGAGGGCTACGAGGCCGTCTACGCGAACCCGGCGCTCCTGTCGCTGTCGCGCGAGCGCCGGCTCACCCTGGGGCTCGAGGGCGCGATCTTCGACCTCCGCGCGGGCGGCCGGCGGCTCTCGTACGCGCCGCTGCGCGGCAGCCTGATCGGCGCCACGGTGCCGATCCCGTTCGGCGGCGCGCTCGCGGATCGCGTGACGATCGGCCTCGGCTTCTTCGCGCCGTTCGACGTGGTGGTCCGCGGGCGGATCCTCTACCCGGAGACGCCGCAGTTCCCGGTCGCGGACCGGACCCAGTCGGTCGCGGCGCAGGCGGCGCTCGGCGCGTCGCTCGGCCACGGCGTCCGGGTGGGCGCCGGCTTCGCCGCGCTGGCGGCGCTGTCCGGCTCGGTGACGGTGGCGACCGACGCGTCCGGCCGCGTGGGCACGCTGGTCGAGGACACCCTCGTCGCGAGCTACGGGCCGATCCTCGGCGCGAGCTACGACATCGGCGCGTACCGCGTCGGGGCCACGTTCCGCGGCGAGCTCGCCGGGCGCTTCGACGTCGTCATCCACGCCGAGGATCTCGGGGGGATCGCCGTGCCGCCGCTCCACATCGCGGGGATCGCGCAGTACGATCCGGCGCAGGTCGCGCTCGAGGTGGCGCGCGTGGAGGGCCCCTGGAAGGTGGCGATCGGCGCGACGTACAAGCGCTGGTCGGCGTACCCCGGCCCGGTCGAGGCGACGGTGCGCTGCCCGGACGTCGACCCCGCCACGGGCGAACCGTTCGCCGGCCCGTGCGGGGCGCCGGCGCCCGCGGCTCCGGGGTACTCGGACACGGTCGTGCCGCGCGTCGGCGTGGAGCGCAGCCTCGCGCTGCGGCCGGGGGCCACGGCGCACGCGCGCGGCGGCGCGTACCTCGAGCCGTCGCCGGCGCCCGAGCAGACGGGCGCGTCGAACCTCTACGACAACGCGCGCGTCGCGCTCTCGCTCGGCTACGGGCTCGCGCTCGCCGCGCCGCTGCCTCGGCTCTCGCTGGACCTGTTCGGGGAGGTGCAGCTGCTCCTGCCGCGCGCGCACCAGAAGCGCGGCGCGCCGGCCGCGGGCGGCGGGGCGGGCGGCGCCGGCGCGGTGCGCACGGGGGGCGTCCTGGTCGCGGGCGGGACGACGCTCGGGGTGGCGTTCTGATGCGCCGGCCCGCGTGCGCCGCCGCGCTGCTGGCCGCGCTGGCCGCCGGGCGAGCGCGCGCGCACGCGCCCGACGCGTACGGGTTCGGCTCGCGCGGCGCCTCGATGGGCGGCGCGCTCGCGGCGGACGCGACAGATTTCTCGGCGAGCTACTACAACCCGGCGGGCCTCGCCGGCGCGACGGGGCTCGGCCTCTCGATCGGCTACAGCCACGCGTCGAACGGCCTGCGCGCGAACGGCCGCGACAGCGGCGCGCGCGATGTCCACGGGCTGTCGGGCGGCCTCGTCGCGCCGGGCGAGGTGCTCGGCGTCCCATTCGCGTTCGGGCTGGCGACGTTCCTGCCGGACGACGGGCTGTCGCGGATCAAGGCGATCCGCCAGGAGACGCCGCGCTGGGAGCTCTACGACGACCGGCTCTCGATCCTGTTCCTCGCCGCGAACATCGCGGTGCGCCCGTTCCCGTTCCTGGAGCTCGGCGGCGGCGTCGCCTTCCTCGCCTCGACGCGGGGCCGCTTCTCGGTGACGGGCCGCGCCGACGCGCTGTCGCCCTACGACTCCGCGCTCCGCCACGAGGTGGACGCGGATCTCACGTCGATCCGCTACCCGCAGCTCGGCGCCCGGGTGCGCGCCGGGGATCTCGGCTTCGTCGGGCTCGTCTACCGCGGGGAGGCGAAGCTCCCGCTGTCGATCGACGCGCGGCTGCAGGGGGTCGTCGACTTCGCGGGCATCGAGGTGCCGCTCCTCTACGAGCTCGAGTCGCGCACGGTCGACGCGTTCCTGCCGCAGCAGGTCGTCGTGGGGGCGAGCTTCCAGCGGATCCGGGGCCTGCGGGTGAACCTCGACGTCACGTGGGTGAACTGGTCGGCCTACGAGAGCCCGGTGGCGAGGGCGCGCGCGCACCTCGAGGCGTCGCCGCCCCCGGAGGTGCCGCTCGATCTGCCCGACGATCCGAGGCCCACGTCCGTGGTGCCGCTCCGGTTCGAGGATCGGCTCGTGCCGCGGCTGGGCGTCGAGTACGTGATCGCCGCGGCGGGGAGCCCGCGCGAGGCGGCCGGGCAGGGCGCGCAGGGCGGCGCGCGGCCCGCGATCGAGATCCCGATCCGCGCGGGCTACGTCTACGAGCGCTCGCCGGTCCCGCCGCAGCGGGGGGTGACGAACTACATCGACGCAGATCGGCACACGCTCTCGCTGGGGGCGGGCGTGGTCTTGAATCGGCCTCTGCCGGAGCTGCCGGGCTCGCTCCGGATCGATGTGCACGGGCAGCTGTCCGTGCTGCCGGAAGTGGTGGTGGAGAAGGACAATCCGGCCGATTTCGTCGGGGATTACAGAGCGGACGGCACGATGGTGAACCTTGGAGCGACGGTGACGGCTGCGTTCTGATCCCGTGAACGAGGTGAATCGCGCGGGAATCGCCGGTGGCCGCGGCACTCGATGGTTCTCCGCCGGAACGTCGATTCACCACCTGCGGGGTCGTGCAACTTTGACATCCGGACCGTTTTGCTTTTCATATTTTTTTATGCAAGCGGACTTTCCTGCCAATCCGATCGAAAAGCCCGGCTATCTGCTCGAGTTTCATGACGAGTTTTCCGGCTCGTCGCTGGACGAGAGCAAGTGGATTCCGTGTCATCTGCTATCGACCGATCGGCGGCTATCGCTGAGCGGCCCCCCCCGGGGCGACGAACACCCTCCCCGCGGGCCGGACAGCTCGGCGGCTTCCCCGCGAAGCCACCACCATCGCCGCGCGCTTGACGCGAGCTCCAGTCCTTGCAAGACGACCTCATGCCAACGGATGCACCTTCTTCCGCATCAGGCGAAGCACCCCGCTTCGATCTGAAGGGTCAGGTAGCGCTCGTCACCGGGGCCGCCCGCGGACTCGGGAACGCATGCGCGCTCGCCCTCGCGCACGCCGGCGCGGACGTCGCCCTTGGCCTGCGCGAGATCGGCTCAGCGGGGGAGCTCGCCGAGGCCATACGCGCCCTCGGCCGACGCGCGCTCCCGCTGCAAATGGACGTGACGCGCACGTCGGAGATCAGGAGCGCGGTGGCCGAAGCGATCCGCCATTTCGGTCGCATCGACATCCTCGTCAACAACGCCGGGGTCGGCCCGCCGAACCCCGCAGAAGACGTGACCGAAGAGGACTTCGATCTCACCGTCGCGGTGAACCTCAAGGGCACGTTCTTCGTGAGCCAGGAGGTCGGGCGGACGATGATCAAGAACCGCGGCGGCAAGATCGTGAACCTGAGCTCGCAGGCGGGGTTCGTCGGTCTACCGACCGAGTCGGTCTACTGCATGACCAAGGCAGGGATCGCGCACCTGACCAAATGCCTCGCGGTCGAGTGGGCCAGGTACGGCATCAACGTGAACGCGGTCGCCCCGACGTTCATCCGGACGCCGGGCACCGTCAAATGGCTCAAAGACGAGGCGTTTCGAGACGATCTCCTGTCGAGGATCCCCCTCGGGCGCGTCGGCGAGCCCGTCGACGTGGCGGGCGCCGTCGTCTTCCTCGCGTCGCCCGCCGCGTCGCTCATCACCGGGACCACCCTCCTCATCGACGGCGGCTTCACCGCCCGGTGACTATCTCCCTCGAACCGACTCCACGTGGGCATCTGCGCCTGGATGGCCTCGGCCAGCGCGGGCAGGGGAGGAGCCGTCCGCCCTCGCAGGCCGCTCCCTGCGGGGATGCACTATGGTTGATTGGTGCTCCAGGATCCGACCCGCATGCCCATCCATGAACCTCGGGGGCCACGCAGGCCTGCACCACGCCTCGGCCCGCGCTTGCCGATGCTGCTCCTCCTCCCTCGAGCGCTCGCCCTCTGCGCGGTTCCGTGGCCGCTCGGTTCCTGCGCAACGCTCCCTTCGGAGGAGGCTGACGAGGGCAGCGTGCCGAACGCGCTCGCCGGGCCGTTCCGGGAGATCGACCAGGAAGAGCTCGGCAACTCCAGGGCGGCCCCGCACGTCATGAACGACGACGAGCGCTTCGCGCGCGACGCCTCGGTGATCGATCTCGACGGCGATCCCTCGACGCCCGCGGCCGCCGGCTTCTTCGCCGCCACGCTCCGCCCCGAGGACGCCCCGCCGGATCCACGCGCCCCGCCGAACGCGATCGTCCGCTACGAGGCCGCGGACGGCCGCTCGTTCGGGCGATCGCCGGTGACGGTCCTCGCGCCGGAGCTGCCCTGGGAAGGCGGCACGGTGGCGGCCCCTTCGGCGCTCCTCGTGGGCGGCGAGATCTGGCTCTACTACGCGGCGGAGGGCGGCATCGGCCTCGCCCGCAGCGAAGGCGGCGTCGCCTTCGCGCGCGAGCCGGCGCCCGTGCTCGCGCCGACCGCGCACGGCGACGGCGGCTGGGAGCGCGGCGCCATTCCCGGCAGCCCCGGCGTGGTCCGCCTGCCCGACGGCTCGCTCCGGATGTTCTACGTCGTCGCGGGCGAGGGGGGCGCGTCCTTCGTGGGCGAGGCGCGCAGCGACGACGGCCTCGCCTGGGAGCGCGTCGGCGACGGCCCCGCGCTCGCGCCGGCGCCCCTGCCGGCCGCCGGCGCGAGCGCGGGCGAGGACGAGCCCTTCGACAGCGCCGCCGTCTTCGACCCCGCGCCGGTGCTCGCCGTCTCCGCCACGGGCCGCCCGAGCCTGCGCGTCTACTACGCCGGCCGCGACAGCGCAGGCCGCTCCGCGATCGGCCTCGCGGCCCGCTTCGGTCACGACGGGCCGCTCCAGCGCGCGGCGGCGCCGGTGTTCGGCGCGTCCTCCGCGCTCGCGCCGCGCGCGCCCTGGGTGGCCGCCCATCCCGGGTTCTCGCTGCTGTTCGTCACGCAGGCGGCGGGGACGCGCGAAGGCGAGGACCACCCCGCGGTCGCCGCCGGCGTCGCGCCGGCCGACGCGTCGCTCCCGCCGCCCGCGCCGTGAGCGCGCCCGGATCGCCCGCCCGGCGCGCCGCCCCGGCCGCCCGCGCCGGCGGCCCAGCGCGCCGCCGTTGACGCCGCGGGCACCGGCACCACGACCTCCGCGTCGACGCCATCGATCGACGTCATCGATCGACGCAATTGCCAGCGCGCCGGCCGATCGAGCTCGCGCTCGACGAGGCCCACGGAGGAATCATGTCCATCGCCAGAGTGGGTGAGCCCGCCCCCGCGTTCACGCTCCCCGTGTTCGATCCCGCCGCCCCGAACCGCCACGATCTCACGGTCTCCCTGTCGGATCACAGCGGCCGGTGGCTCCTCTTCTTCTTCTATCCGATGGACTTCACCTTCGTCTGTCCGACCGAGATCCTCGCCCTGGCCGATCGGCGCGCCGACTTCGATCAGCTCGGCACGAGCCTCCTCGGCTGCTCGACCGACACGACCTACACCCATCGGGCCTGGGCGATGACGCCCCGGGAGCAGAACGGCATCGCGGGCGTGAACTACCCGATCGCCGCCGACCACTCGGGCGAGGTGGCGCGCAGGTACGGCGTCCTCATCGAGGGCGTCCACGCGGCGCTGCGCGGGCTCTTCATCGTCGATCCCAAGGGCATCCTCCAGTACGCCGTGATCCACTCGCTCAACATCGGCCGCTCGACCGACGAGACCCTCCGCGTGCTCGCGGCGCTCCAGACCGGCGGCCTGTGCCCGTCCGACTGGAAGCCGGGCAAGGACACGATCGAGATCGCGGCGGAGAAGCGCCGTGCTGCCTAGCGGCGCGCCGATGCCCTCGTTCGAGGGCGCGACGCGCTGGCTGCACGGCGAGCCCACGCCCGCCGCGCTCGAGGGCGCGCCGGTGGTCGTGCATTTCTGGGCGGTGTCGTGCTCGCTCTGCAAGGACAACCTGCCCACCCTGCGCGCGTGGAAGGACACATACGGGCCGCGCGGCGTCCGCTTCGTCTCGGTCCACATGCCTCGCCAGGAGTCCGACACGCGCGTCGATGGGGTGGAGGCCGCCGTGGCGGAGAGCGGCATGGACGAGCCGGTCGCCATCGACAACGCGCACGCGATCGGCGACCGCTTCCAGACGGACGGCCTCTGGCCGGCCTACTTCCTGTTCGACGGCGAGGGGAAGCTGCGGGCGCGATCCGCGGGCGCCGCAGGGCTGTCGCACCTGGAGCGCGCGCTCGCGCAGCTCACGGGCGAGGAGGGCGGCTGAGCGACCCGGCCGGCCGCGCGGCGAGCGCCGGCCCGGCGCGGCCCGCGAGGGCGACCCGGCGCTCGATCCAGAGCAGCAGCGGGCAGAAGACGAGCGCGCAGGCGATCGCCAGCGCGGCCACGCCTCCCATGCCGTCGAGGCGCCCGTCCGGGAGCTCGCGGAGCATCCTGGCGGACACGAACGCGGCGAGCGCGGACGCGAGGTGCTGCACCGCCGACTGCATCGAGGCGAAGCGCGCCCGCTCCGAGGGGAGCGGCACCTTCGAGGCGAGCGTGCTGTAGGAGATGTTGCAGATCGTCGTGCCGGTCATGAAGCCGACGAACACCGCGAGCACGGGCAGCCCCGGCACGTACGCGTGGAACCCGGCGTAGAGGACGGCCACGAGCAGCGCCGCGCCGGAGAGGCTCGTGCGGAACGCGCCGAGCCGGTCGAGCAGCGGGCCCGCCGTGCGCATCACGACGAAGCTGAGCGCGCCGCCCGCGAGGTAGAGCAGGCCGAGCCGCTCGCGCGGGTAGCCGAGGTTGTTCTGCACGTAGGCCGAGATGTTCGGGATGATCAGGAACGACGCCATCATCAGGGCCGTGGTCGCCAGGTACGAGCGCGCGACGAGCGGGCGGCCGAGCAGGGCGCGGAGCTCGCGGAGGGCGCTCCCCGGCGCCGCGGCGCCGCCGATGTGGCCGCGCATCGAGGGCAGGAGCGCGGTCGCGAGCCCCGCGACGAGGACCCCGAGCCCGGCGACCGCGAAGAAGGGCGCCTGGAAGCCGCCGCGCCGCGCGAGCTCCAGCCCGGCCGGCACGCCGAGCACCGCGGCGAACGAGTAGGCGCCCATGACGACGCCCATGGCCTTGCCGCGCCGCTCGGGCGGGATGACGTCGGCGACGATCGAGAGGGAGATCGCCGCCGCGGGCCCGCCGAAGGCGCCGGCGAGGACGCGCGCCGCGAGCAGGGTCGAGAGCCCGGTGGCGAGGCCGCCCGCCGCCGTGGCGACGACGAGGCCGAGCATCGCGACCGCGAGCGCGCTGCGCCGGTCGAACCGGTCGAGGAAGAACGCGCCGGCGACGCCCGAGAGCGCCGCGGCCGCGGTGTAGCTGCCGCCGACGAGGCCGAGATCGGACAGCGGGATGCCGAGCGCCGCGGCGAGATCCGGCCCGAGCGGCATGACCATCATGACGTCGAGGAGGTTGACGAACTGGACCGCCGCGACGAGGAGCAGGATCGTCCGCTCGGAGCGCGCGCTAGCCATGATCGCCTCGCGCCCGGCCGTGGGCCGCCTCCCGTGTCGCGACGGCGCCCCGGCCCCCGCGCGGTCCCTCGGCGGCGCTCATGACGCCAGCGTGGCCGCGGCGGGCGCGTCGCAGCCCTCGTCCAGCGCCGCCACGAACGCCTGCTGGTGCCCCTCGAGGGTGGCCGGATCGTAGAGCGACGGGTGCCCGTCGAGCGTGAAGTGGATGTCGTCTCCCCAGCTGGAGAAGGCGAAGGAGAGGTCTTCCACCGGGCCGGAAGCGACGTTGGTCACGGTCGCCTCGAGCTCGGGGCCGAAGTCGAGCGGCGCGTTGAACGGGATGACGTTCACCTCGGGGCCGAACAGGCGCTTGTGATCCATGTCGCGCCAGAGGTGCAGGTAGTGGTACCGCTGGTGGGCGCGCAGGCCGTCGAAGGCGCGCCGCGCGCGCTGCGCGAGCTCCGGGAGGGGGGCGCCCGGATCGACGCGGACGCGGACGGGGATCATGTTCATGGCCATGCACGGCACGTTGAGCGCGGCGCTGCCCATCCGCTGCATCACCGGCACGCCGAGGAGCACGTCGCGCTCCCCGGTCAGGCGCGCGTGGAACGCCGCCACCATGCCGAAGAGCAGGTTGGGCCAGCTGGTCTTGAGCTCGATCGCCCGCTTCTTGAGCTTCGCGCCGAGCCGCGCGGGCAGCGCCGTGCTCGCGCGGTTGCCGCGCAGGAGGCCGAGCTCCTCGAACAGCACCGGCGGCAGATCGAGCCCGTCGTAAACGCGCATGAGCGCCTCGCGGTCCCGCGCGACCTGCGCGGAGCCCTGGTAAGCGACGTCCTCGGCGATCACCGGGGCGAAGCCGGCGAACCGCGGAGAGAGCGGCGCGCCGCCCCCGAGCGCGCGGTAGCGCTCGGCGACCCGGCTCTTGCAGAGCTGGAAGCCGTAGCCGTCGAGGGTGATGTGGTGAGCGCGGAAGACCCAGATGTGGTGATCGGGCGAGAGCCGGTAAATGGTCTGGTCGTAGAGCCGCCCCTCCTGGAGCGAAAAGGGCTCGTCGAGTCGCGCCAGGATCTCGCTGTCGGCCGCGCGCCGCGGGTCGTCCACGCCGGTCAGATCGCGCAGCGCGATCGGGGGCTGCGCCGCCTCCCCGAGGCGCTGGCGGGGCTCGCCGTCCTGCTCGAAGAAGCGGATGTGCAGGGCCTCCGCCTCGCCCTGCATGGCGATGAGCGACTGCCTGAGCCGATCGAGGTCGAGCGGCCCGCGCAGCTCGATGCGCTCCGCCGTGTTGTTGACGGTGCTCTGCGGATCCCTCTCGTGGTCGAGCCACATGGCCGCTTGCGCTTGGGTGAGGGGGTGACTGACGCTCATGGATCCAGGACCTCAGGACGCGGCTTCCACGAAGCGCGCGTGGCTCGTCGTTGTTGTCTTCGCTCCGCGCCGCCGTCCCGTCGTCCCTCGCGGAGGCAGCGCGCGACTGGCGCGTTCGCACGAAGGCCCGAGGGGCGCGCGCGTCGGACGACAGGGCCGACCGGCGTCGCCGCGCCGCCCCGGAGACCGGTCCCGGCGCACGCGCACCGGAGCGGTGAACCGACACCCGGTTGAAGACGTGAACATGAAAGTGAAAGCTGCTTTCAATTAGCTAGAGGATCGGGTAGATCCCGTCAAGCGGATTCGCTCGGGCCGGCGAATGGGCCGGGTTTCGCGGGCTCGCCGTGCGCCGGCCTAGGCGGGCCGCCCTCGGTGGGCGAGCCAGGCGCTCCAGGCGCCGCTTCCGCTGCGAGCGATTTTCCCTTGACTATCCGGCAATTTTCATGGTAGAGGCTCGACTCGATAAATTGAAAGTCACTTTCATTATCATTTCTGGGATCGCCGTGGACGGGAAAGAGGGCCAGGGATGAACGACCTGACGCTGAAACGGGAGGCTCCGTCCGGCGGCCGGTGCGAGCGCTGCGGCGTCGCCGGCCATGGGGGGACCGACGCCGTGCGCTGCGACTGCGGCAGCATGCTCGCGCGGCACGTGGCCGGCGGCATCGAGCTGAAGTGCCGGCGATGCAAGCGCGTCGTGGTCATCCCGATCGCGCCGGCAGGGGACGAGGCGACGGCCGAGACCGAGGTCGAGCTCTGACCCATGCACGCTCGCAGCAGCGCCGAGACGCGAGCGCCGATCGCGGCCCCGCGGGCGAGGACCGGATCGACCAGGAGGCGGACCGCCGAGGGCGGCGGCGGGACGTTCTGGATCCTGGCCCTGCTGCTCTGCGGCGCGCGCGCCGCCTCCGCGCAGGAAGCGCGGCCGCGCGACGAGGCGCCGCCGAGCGGGGAGGCGCGCGCCGAGGAGCGCAGCGCGGCGCCGGAGGGCGAGGCGGGGCGCGGGGCGCCGGGCGACGGCGCGGCGCTCGAGGTGCGCGCGCCCGAGCTCATCGAGCCCGCGGAGGCCGCGTATCCGGAGGAGGCGCGCGCGGCGGGCACGGAGGCGAGCGTCGTCCTGAAGCTGACGATCGACGCGGCGGGGCGCGTCACGCAGGCGGACGTCGCGTCGCCCGCAGGTCACGGGTTCGACGAGGCCGCGCAGGAGGCGGCGCTGCGCTTCCGCTTCCGGCCCGCCCGGCGAGGCGACCGGAGCGTCGCGGCGCGCATCCTCTACCGCTACGACTTCCGGCTGCCCGCGCCGCCCGCCGCGGCGGCGCCGGTCGCATCGCCGCCCGCCACGGCGGCGCCGATCGCATCGCCGCCCGCCGCCTCCGGGCGGGAGGCGGAGGCGACGATGCGCCTCGTGCCCCTGGCCGCGGCCCCGCCGATCGAGGTGAGCGTGCGCGGCGCCTCGGAGGCCGAGCGGCTGCGCCGATCCGCGGAGGCCGTGCAGGTCGTCGAGACCGCGCTGGCGCGGCGGCAGTCCGCGGATCTCGGCGAGGTGCTCGCCCGCTCCGAGGGCGTGAGCGTGCGCCGCGGGGGCGGGCTCGGCTCCGCGGCCCGCTTCTCGCTGAACGGCCTCACCGGCGACCAGATCCGCTTCTTCCTCGACGGCGTGCCGCTCGCGCTGTCGGGCTACTCGGCGGGGATCGCCAGCGTCCCGGTCAACCTCGTCGAGCGGGTCGAGATCTACCGCGGCGTCGTGCCCGTGCGCTTCGGCGCGGACGCGCTCGGCGGCGCGGTGAACCTCGTGACCGATCGCGAGACCCGCGGGACGGGCGGCTCGGCGTCTTACCAGGTCGGCTCCTTCGGCACGTACCGGATGACCCTGAGCGCGCGCCACGCCGACGAGCCCAGCGGGCTGTTCGCGCGCGCGAGCGCCTTCGCCGATCACGCGCGGAACGACTACCCGATGAGGGACGTCGAGGTGGTCGACGCGAGCGGGCGCCTTTCGCGCGCCGAGGTCCGCCGGTTCCACGACCGCTACCGCGCGGCCGGCGGCTCGATCGAGGGCGGGTGGCTCCGGCGGCCCTGGGCCGATCGGCTGCTCCTGCGGGCCTTCTACACCGCGCACGACCGCGACGTGCAGCACAACCTGTACATGACGGTGCCCTACGGCGAGGTCACCTACGGCAGGCAGTCCGGCGGCGGTCACGTGCGGTATGCGCAGCCGCTCTCGAAGGGGCTCCGGCTCGACGCCGTGGCGGGGTATGCGCTCGCGCGCACCGTCTTCCGCGATCTCGCGACGTGCCGTTACGACTGGCGAGGTCGCTGCGTGGCGACGCTCCCGCAGCGCGGAGAGATGGGCCGCGCGGCCGATCAGGCCGTCCTCCAGCACTCGGCGTTCGCCACCGTGAGCCTGGCCTACCGCGCCGCGCCGGATCACCTCCTGCGCTTCGGGGTGTCGCCGACGTACGCGACCCGCACCGGGAAGAACATCGCGATCCGCGAGGGGTACGATCCGCTCACCGCGCGGCGGGGGTTGCTCGGCGGCGTGGCAGGCGTCGAGTACGAGGCGAAGGGGCTCGAAGGCCGGCTCGCGAACATCGCCTTCCTCAAGGGCTATGCGCAGGTGATCGGGACCAAGGAGGTGCTCCCGAACGGCGTCCTCCGCGATCTCGACCTGACGCGCCACCGGCTCGGGATCGGCGACAGCCTGCGCTTCCGCTTCACGGACGCGCTCTACGCGAAGGCCTCGTACGAGCTGGCCACCCGGCTGCCCAGCGCGGAGGAGCTGTTCGGCGACGGCGGCGTCATCACCGACAGCCTGCACCTCGCGCCGGAGGCGAGCCACAACGTGAACGCCGGCGTGACCCTGGAGCGCGCGGAGATCGGCTTCGGGGAGCTCCGCTTCGACGTGAACGGCTTCGGCCGCTTCGTCGAGGATCTCATCCGGCTGGGCGGACAGGCCAGCTACGCCAAGTACGAGAACTTCCCGTCGGCCCGGTCCGTGGGCTTCGAGTCGTCGGTCGGGTGGACGTCGCCGGGCGATTTCGTGGCCCTCGACGGCCAGCTCACGTGGCAGGACTTCCGCAACACGACCGGCACAGGCCCGCTCGCCCGCTTCAAGGGCGATCGCATGCTCAACCAGCCTTACCTGTTCGCCGACGTCTCCGCGCGCCTCACGTGGCCCGAGCCGTTCCACCCGCACGACGCGCTGTCGCTGACCTGGAGCACACGTTACGTCGGCGAGTTCTTGCTCGGCTGGCAGAGCGCCGGGGACGAGAAGCACGCCGTCGAGCCGCAGCTCCTGCACGCGCTCACGCTCGGCTACGCGGTGCAGCGCGGCGGACGCTCGGTGAGCGGCAGCCTCGAGGTCCGCAACCTCACAGACGAAAAAGCCTTTGATTTCTTCGGTGTACAGCGTCCCGGGCGAGCGGCTTACGCCAAGCTCGTCCTCGACCTGTGACCACGTGATCGATCGAAAGAAGGAGAGTTGTCCATGTCGCGTTCTCTGCGTCTGCTCACGCCGTTCCTGTTCACTCTGATCGTGCCTTGCCTCGCCGCGTGCGGCGACGATGAGAGCGAGGGTGTCGGCGGCAACGGGGGCGGCGCGGGCAGCGCCTCCGGGGATGTCGTCGCGCTCACGACGCAGGTGTTCGGCGTCGAGGCGGCCGACACGCTGAGCTACATCCTCCTGACCGACACGCTCGACAGCGATCAGCCGCTGTCGCTCGACAGCGGCATCGAGATCCTGGGGCGCGCCATCGGCGCGGGCCCCGACGGCGGGGGCGCCCTGTTCGTGGCGAGCGACGCCGGGCCGACCGTGACCCGTTATGACCTCGGGGCGAACGGCAGCCTGAAGAAGGGCGCCACCGTGAGCTTCCAGGGACAGGGGCTCGCGAAGCTCGACGAGTACGGGGGACAGTTCCAGTTCGTCTCCGAGACAAAGGCGTATTTCTTCGACGGGACCACCGCGCAGGTGGTGATCTGGAATCCGAAGGAGATGACGGTCACCGGCGCCATCCCGCTCGACGCGCTCGTGCTCGGGGACGCCATGCTCACCTTCACCGCGGCGCCCCTGCGCGTGGACGGCGCGGTGATCTCCTTCGCCGGCTGGAGGAACGGCCCCGAGGTGCCGAGCCAGGCCGGGATCGTCGTCGTGGACACGGCGACGGACGAGGCGACCGTGGTCACCGACGATCGCTGCGGCTACGTGCGCGACGGCGCGGTGGGGCCCGACGGCAAGATCTACATGGCCACCGAGGCGTACGGCGCCGCGGTGCACCGGCTCAACCCGGACAACGCGGCGGCGCCTTGCATGGTGCGGTTCGACCTCGAGGCCGGGAAGTTCGACCCCGACTTCCACGTCGAGCTCGGCTCGCTGTTCGACGGCGACGCGGCCGGCTCGCTGATCGTCGGCTCCGGCGGCGAGGCGTACCTGCGCGTGCTCGACGAGGGCGCGTTCGCGATCAAGGAGGACACCCACCCGCGGGTGCTCGCGAGCGCCGCGGCGTGGCGGTGGGCCAGCGTCACCCTCGGCGACGCGCCGGAGGCCACGCTGCTCGAGGTCGAGCCCACGAGCGGCAGCGTCGTGAGCGTGTCGCTCGGCGGCAAGAGCTTCGTGCTCCAGTTCCTCGGCCAGGACTCCACCACCTTCCGCGAGCTCGGCGGGAACGGCCCCGGCGAGGTGAGCCTGACCGCGCCCGGCGTCGTGTTCTCGGCCGCGAAGCTGCGATGATGCTGGCGCCCGATCGCGAAGGTGCGACGAGCGACGGCCCCGCGCGGGAGCCGCGCGCCCCGCAGGGCCGCCGCCCGCGGCAGCGGTACGGCGCCGCCATGAAGGTCGTGCGGCGCGCGCACATGTACCTCGGGCTGCTCGTGTTTCCCTGGATCCTGCTGTTCGGGATCAGCGGCGTGCTGTTCAACCACCCGCAGATCGGGCGCGACTTCGAGCGGCGGTCGATCTCGGCCGAGCAGGTGTCGGCGCTCACCGCGTTCAGGCCGTGGGATCCCGACGCCGTGGCGCGCAAGGTCGTCGAGCAGCTCAACGCCGGCTCGGCGTCCCGCTACACGCTCGACGCGTCGACCCCCGGCGCGTTCTCGGGCTGGCCCGAGCTCATCGGCTCGACCAGCGACGGGGGGCGCACCATGGTGCTCATCCGCCTGGACGACGGCGCCGCGACGCTCTCCACGTTCCCGCCCGAGCCCGCGAAGGCGCCCGATCCTCCGTTCGCCGGCGCGACGGTCGAGCTGCCCGAGCACCGGATGGCGGCCGTGGAGGCGCAGGTGAAGCATCTCCTGCCCAAGCTGGGCATCGACGGCGCGGGGCCGCTGCGCGCGCACCCGAAGGTCAGCCCCGAGCTGCGCTTTCGCATGCGCGACGCGGACGGCCGCCTGTGGAACGTCACGTACGACCTCGGCGCGGGCCGCCTCGACGGGCGGCTCGACGGCGCCGCCGGACAGCCGCTCTTCGTGGAGCTGCTCGGGATGCTCCACAAGACGCACCATTTCCCGGTGCACGGCGGCATGACGTGGATCTGGGCGCTGTTCGCGGACATCACCGGGATTACCCTGGTCCTCTGGGCGCTGACCGGCCTGGCGATGTGGTGGCAGATGAAGCCGTCCCGGGTCGTCGGCGCGATCGCCGTCGCGGTCGCCATCGCCGTGGCCGCCGTGGTGATGAGCGGCACGGCGTCAGATATCGTGTTCGGCAAGGTCGAGAAGGGCGGGGCGTGAGCGGCGAGGCCCGGCGGCCGCCCCGGCCGCCGGGCTGCGCGCGCCGCGCGGATCAGGCGCCGAGCGTGGCGCCGCCGTCGACGCAGAGGTCGTGCATCGTGATGTGCCGCGCCTGATCCGAGGCGAGGAACAGCACCGCCGCGGCGACGTCCTCGGCCTCGGCGATCCGGCTCAGCGGGATCCCCAGCTTGAACGCCTCGGGGGAGCCGGCGATGACCGCGCGCGCCCCGCGCCCGTCGGTCCAGAGCGCGCGCTGCATCGGCGTGTCCGTCGAGCCCGGGGAGACGACGTTGCACCGGATATTGTATCTCGCGAGCTCCAGGCCGAGGCACTTCGTGAACATGGTCGTGGCCGCCTTCGAGGCGGCATAAGCGGCCATGTGCACCCGCGGGGTCCGCGCGGCGTTGGACCCGACCGTCACGATCGCCCCCGAAGCGCGCCCCGTCATGCGCCGCGCCACGGCCCGGCTCACGTTGAACACACCGCGGGTGTTGACCGCGAAGGTCCGCTCCCAGTCCTCGTCGCTCAGCTCCAGGACCGGGCCGACGCGCAGGACGCCCGCCACGTTGACCAGGATGTCGACGGGGCCGAGCTCCCGCTCGGCCCGGTCCACGACCCTGTCGACGGCCTCGCCGTCCGACACGTCGACCGGGAACGCCGCGGCGCGGTGGCCGCCCGCCGTCAGATCGGCGACCACGGCGGCAAGGCGCTCCCGGTTCGCGTCGAGCGCCGCCACGGCCGCGCCGCGCGCCGCGAGCGCCCGCGCGACGGCCTCGCCGATCCCCTGGGCGGCGCCCGTGACGAGCGCGACCTTGTGCTTGAAATCGATCTCCATCTCTCGCTCTCCGTCAGGTGGGGTCGAGCTCGTCCATGAACCGGTGGCGCTCCTCGTGATACGCCTCCTCGGCGCGATCGGCGTTCCAGTACGGGACGGCGTACATCGCGTCGCGCCCGAGGCCGCGCTCGCTCCGCAGGTGATCGCGGATCGCGCGGACCGACGACGCCTCGCCGGCGACCCAGGCGAAGGCCCGGCCCTGCGGCCACTCGAGGGCGCGCACGGCGTCTTCCAGCGCGGGGCCGGGCGCGTGCTTTCCGCCGAGCGGCAGCCACGTCAGCGCGACGGCCGGCGGACGCGCGATCGGCTGCACGTCGGCCTCGTCCGGGACCGCGAGGAAGGCGTGTCCGCGCGCCGTGGCCGGCAGGGCCTCCAGCAGCGCGCCGATCGCCGGCAGCGCGGCGAGATCGCCGGCCAGGAGGTACCAGTCGGCGGGCCCCAGCATCGGATCCGGGCCGCTGGGCCCGGCGACGCCGATCCGGCCGCCCGGCTCGACCCGGCGGGCCCAGCGCGACGCGGGGCCGTCGTCCCCGTGCAGCACGAAGTCAATCTCCAGCTCGCCCGCCTGCGCGTCGTACCGGCGCACCGAGTACGTCCGCGTGATCGGCCGCCGCGGCGCGGGAGGCCAGACCGGGCCGTCCGGACCGAGCGTGGGCAGCTCCGGCGCCGACTGGCCGTCCCGCGGGAGGAACACCTTGATGTGCGCGCCGCCGGAGCCCGCGGGGAACCCCGCGAGCGCCTCGCCGCCGAGGGTGATCCGCCGCAGATGCGGCGTGATCGAGGTCGCGCGCAGCACCTCGAGGAGACGCGGCGGCGTGCGCGCCGCCGCTCCTTGCGGGGGAGTCGCGGTGTGGCTCATGGTGAATCCGGGCTCGTCGACGCGCGGTGACGCGGGCGTCAGCCGGCGGCCTCCTGGCTGAGCGTCTCGCCGCCCTGCCGGTGGGCTTGCCGGGCCTCGCGCGGCAGCCGGGTCGACAGGAGCTCCCACCACTGCGCCAGCGTTTGCAGCTCGCCGAGCTCCACGAACGTGACGTCGAGCCCCGCGGCGCGCCATCGCTCGACGAGGGTCATGAGACGGATGGAGTCGAGCCCCAGGTCGAGCACGTGCTCGCGATCCGAGAGCGCCGAGGCGGGCTGATCCAGGATCTCGGCGACGTCGCCGCGCAGGCGATCGAGCCAGCTCGCCCGGCCCCCCTGCGCCCGCCCGAGCGGCGCCGCCTCGCGCGGCGGGGCGCCCGCGTCGTCCCGGGGCGCGAGCGACGCCACGACGGCGCTGGTCGGCAGCGCGACGCCGCAGCGCTGCGCCACGTACGCGATGGCCATCTCGTGCTGCGCCCGGGAGAAATCGGCGGTCGCGTCGGTCACGAAGAACGGCTGGATGTCGTTCATGAACGCCTCGCACGCGGTCATCAGGCACCCGATATGGGCGTAGATCCCGCACACGATCAGCTGATCGCGCCCCCACCGGCGCAGGAGGTCGAGGAGCTCGGTGCGCTGGAAGGCGCTGTAACGCCACTTCGTGAGGACCGTATCGGCGCTCCCCGGCGCGAGATCGCTCACGATCGCCTCCTTGTCCGGGTGCTGCGTCAGCCCGGGCCCCCAGAGATCGAGCAGCAGGCCGCGCTGCGCCCTCGACTGCTCGGCGGGCTGCTTCGTGTAGACGACCGGGATCCCGCTCGCCGCGCACCGCTCGCGCAGCAGGCGGGTGTTGGCGTAGAGCTCGACGACCGGCGACGCCTTGGCGTCGTAGTAGCCGAGAAAGTAGTCCTGCATGTCGTGGATCAAGAGGACCGCGCGCCTCGGATCCGGCCGCCAGGGCACCCGGCTCTCCGGGAGCTCGTCGACGCGCGGCATGGAATAGGTCTGGATGCTGGGGATGGCCATGGTTGTTCCTCTCTCACGTGGTCACAGCGTTTCATCTCGGCGGCTCGCGCGAGGCGCCCTCGCCCTGCCGCCCCGGCCCGCGCCGCGCTTCAGCGCTCGGCGCCCCGCGCGAGCCGATCGGCGATCCACTTGCGGAGCGCCTTCTTGTCCACCTTGCCGACGCTCGTCGTCGGGAGCGCGTCGAGCCACTCGACGCGATCGGGCACCTTGTACGGAGCGACGCCGCGCTCGCGCAGGAAGGCGCTTATCTCGCGCGCGGCCGGCGGCTGCCCGCGGGGCACGAGGAACGCGCACGACCGCTCGCCGAGCCGCTCGTCCGGCATGGCCACGAGCGCCGCGTCGCGCACCGCCGGGTGGGCGAGGACGTGGTTCTCGACCTCCGCGGCCGCGATCTTCTCGCCGCCGCGGTTGATCTGGTCCTTTTCGCGGCCCTCGACGACCAGGTAGCCCGACGGCGTGCGGCGCACGAGATCGCCCGTGCGGTAGAAGCCGTCGCGCGTGAACGCCTTCGCGTTGTGCGCGTCGGCCCTGTAATAGCCGCGGATCGTGTAGGGCCCGCGCGTGAGCAGGTGACCGACCCGCCCGTCCTCGACGTCGCGGTCCTCGTCGTCCACGACGCGGACCTCGTCGTGGGGCGAGATGGGCCGGCCCTGGGTCTCGCTCGTGATCTCCTCGGGATCGTCGAGGCGGGTGTAGTTGACCAGCCCTTCGGCCATCCCGAACACCTGTTGCAGGGCGCAGCCGAGGGTCGGTCGCACCCGGCGCGCCACCTCCGCGGAGAGCTTGGCGCCGCCCACCTGGAGCACCTTCAAGCTCGACAGGTCGTGCCGCGCCGTCCGGGCCGACTCCAGCCACAGCGCGGCGAGCGGCGGCACGAGCGCGGTGATCGTGACCTTCTCCCGCTCGATCCACGGGAACGCCTCGTCCGGGCTGGGACGGCGGCTGAGCACCACGCGGCCGCCGGCGGAGAGCGCGCCGAGGCTCCCCGGCGAGCTCAGGGTGAAGTTGTGCGCGACGGGCAGGGCGGCCAGGTACACGCTGCCCGCGTCGAGCGCGCAGATCTCCGCGCTGGCGCGCACGCTGTAGAGATAATCGTCGTGCGTCCGCGGGATCAGCTTGGGCACTCCGGTGCTCCCGCCGGACAGCTGGAAGAAGGCCACGTCGCCGGCCGCGGGGCTCGGCAGCTCCACGGGCTCGGCGTCCACGCTCTCGAGCGCGGTGTGCTCGCCCGGCTGGCCGGCCACGAGGACGTGCCTCAAGGTCTTCACGTCCCGCCGGATCTGACTGGCCAGCTCGCGGTAATCGAACCCGCCGTCCCGGTCGGCGATGACGTAGGCGACCGCCTCCGTGTGCTCGCAGAAATACGTGATCTCGGCGCGCCGGTGGGCGGGCAGGGCCAGGACGGGGAGGGCGCCGAGGCGGAACAGCGCAAAGCACACCTCGAAGAACTCCACGATGTTCGGGAGCTGGACCACCACGCGATCCCGCGGCCGGATCCCGAGGCGCAGGAGGCCGGCGGCGAGGCGGTCGGCGCGCCGATCGAGCTCACCGTAGCTCAGCCGGCGGTCGTCGCCGACGAGGGCGATCCGATGCGGGTGCTGCGCGGCCCGCTCGCGGAGCAGGTCCCCGAACGTCTCGCCGCGCCAGTAGCCTTCGCGCCGGTAGAGCTCGGCGACCTCGGGCGGCCAAGGGGTCCAGCCGGAGAGGGCCTGTCGGCTTTCCTCCGCGGGCATCACCCGATCTCCGGCGCCTGGTCGAGGCCGAGCGCGTTCAGCATCGTGCGGAGCTTGGCGGACGTCTCGTCGAGCTCGCGCTGGCCTTCGGAGCCGACGACGATCCCGGCCCCGGCGTAGAGCCGGAGCGCCCGCCCGGCGACGTCGGCGCAGCGGATGACGACGGCCCACTCGCCATCTCCGGCGGCGTCGCACCAGCCCACGAGGCCCGTGAAGAACCCGCGATCGAAGGGCTCGAGCGCCTCGATGGCCGCGCGGGCGCGCTCGGTGGGGTATCCGCACACCGCGGGGGTCGGGTGCAGCGCGGCCGCGAGCCTCATCGAGGAGATCGAGCGATCGCGGAGCTCGCCCGTGAGCCGGCTGGACAGGTGCCACAGGTTCGCCGTCTGCGTGAGCGACGGCTCCTCGGGGACGCTCAGGTGCCGGCAGAACGGCCGGAGCGCGGCGGCGACGGCCTCGACAACGATCGCGTGCTCGTGCCGGTCCTTCTCGGACGCGAGCAGGGCGATGGCGCGCCGCCGGTCCTCGTCCGGATCCGGGCTGCGGATCGCGGAGCCGGCCAGCGGGTTGGCGACCACCCGGAGCCCGGAGCGGGACAGGAGCAGCTCGGGGCTCGCGCCGATCAGCGTCCGCGGCCGCGAGCTCGGGCCGCGCTCCGAGCCGGACAGGCCCGCGATCGGATCGGAGAGGTTGGCGGCGAAGGTGTAGCCGCTCCGGTTCTGCTGCGAGAGGCGCTGCAGGACGGCGCGGAGGTCGACCGCCTCTCGCAACGTCATCTCCAGCATCCTGGAGAGGACCACCTTGCTGAGCGCCTCGTTCCGCATCAGGCCCACGGCCAGCTCGACGCCGCGCACGTAATCGCGGGGCTCGGGGACCTTCCGCAGCGTCTGGAGCGAAGCCGGCGGCTGGGGTCTGAGCGCGTCGGCCGCGGCGCTCAGCGGCCCGGCGCTCTGGATCGCCTTCGGCACGATGAGGTGCGCGGGCGAGGTGCTGTTGAACGGCACCGCGCCGACCGCCATGGGGACGCCGTGGCCGGCCCGCCCCTGCGCCGCGAGCACCCGGGTGATGCGGTCCGAGAGGCGCTCGCCGCGGTCGGTGCCGATCGTCTCGAGGATCATGTCGTGCACGCCCTGCGCGAGGAGCGTGCGTGTCGGCGACGCGAAGAAGAACGCCGACTCGGGGGTGTATTGCTTGAGGATCTGCCCGGCGTTCAACGAGGGATGAGCGACGGCAGCCGGCATCGATATGGAATTCATCGAACACTCCTTGAAAGGTGTGGAATCGCGGGGCGCCCGCGGCGCGGCGCTCGGGCCGGAGCGCGGCGATGTCACCGCGCGGCGGCGGCGGCGCTTCCGGCGCTGACGCGGGAGCGCGCGATCGCCGCCGCGCCGCCGCGGGCCGCGCGCTCGGGACCCGGCGCGCCGCGGGTCTCATGGGACGGACGTGCAGCGCGACGCCGCATCGGGGCGCGCCGGCAAAGGCTCGGCCGCCGCGCCTCCAGGGCGAGCGCGGAGCGCCGGGGCACGCGCTCCGCCCGCGAGGGCGTCGAGGCGCGGCGTCGGCGCGAACGTCGAAATGGGCACGTCGTCACATCCAGCTCCGATGGGCTTCGAGAGCCGCGTGGGCTCGGTTCATCGGGCTCTGGACGTGGAGTCGCTGGCCGCTACAGAAACCTGATAAGGAAAATCAGTTTCAACTAATCCATGACATGTTCAATACGAACTGTCAAGGTTTCCTGCGCCGGTCACCGAAGGGGGCTCGCGAGCGAGCCCCGGGAACGAGCCGCGCCGGCTCAGCGCTTCTCGCATTGACATTCCACGCGAGGTGTGAAACGAGTCGCCGCGCCATCGGTGCTCGCCAGGCCATCGCCCGGCGAGCTGAAAAGGGAACCCGGTGAGAATCCGGGGCTGCCCCCGCAGCGGTGAACGGGAACGACCATCACCATCGAGCACTGGGCCGCGCTTGAGCGGCCTGGGAAGCGGTGATCAGTAGGAGAGCGGCCGGCGACGGCCGCAGCGCCCGTGAGTCCGAAGACCTGCCGAAGGTGCGCGCGCCGGCGATCCGGCGCGCGCTGACCTGAGCCTTCGAGGGGAAGGCGCGCAGGCTCTGGATCACCTCGCTCACGCGCGGTGCCGCAGCCCGTCCCGCGGTCCCTCCGATTCGGCTCTCAGCTCACCCGAGCAGTGCTGGGTCGACGCGGGCAGGCGGGCGTGAATGGATCAATCCCTTGAGCGTGTGAGGCGCCGCCGGCGGAGCGACGGCGCGGGGTTCTGGCTCGTGCTCGCCGCCGGCAGCGCCGTGGCGCCGGCAGCCGTCGCGGAAGAGCTGCGCGGGGCAGGGGCCGAGCTGGGCGGCGATCGCGCGGCCGCCGCGACAGCCCCCCTGGAGGTGCGCGTCGAGGGGGATCGCGTGCGCGCGCCCGCCCCGCCCAAGGACAGGTCCGTCGCCGGGTCCGTGCTGGGCCGCGACCGCCTGGCCGGCGCGGGGCTCGAGGCCGCGGACGTGCTCCGCACGCAGCCGGGCGTCCAGGTCACCGAGTCCGGCGGCTTCGGCGGACCGGCGACCGCCGCGATCCGAGGCGCGACGGCCGCGCAGACGCCGGTGTACCTCGCCGGCGTCCGCCTGAACGACGACGTCGCCGGGACCGCGGATCTCTCGCTCGTGCCCCTGTGGCTCGTCGAGCGCGTCGAGATCTACCGCGGCAACGCTCCGATCGAGGCCGACCGCCTCGGGCCTGGCGGCGCGATCTTCTTCGAGCCTCGACGGCCCTCCCGGACCACGGCCGGCGTGGGCGCCACGGCAGGCTCGTTCGGCGCGAGGCGCGGGTGGGCGTTCGCCGGCGTCAGCGCGGGCCCGGTGACCTCGATCTTCGGGGTGAGCGCGGAGGCCGCGGCGAACCGCTACGCGTTCGTCGACGATCGCGGGACGCTCTTCGACGCGAGCGACGACACCGTCCAGCGCCGGCAGAACGCCGACACGCGCACGATCGACGCCTGGGCGCTCGCGCGCGTCGATCTCGGCCGCGGCGCGACCGTGGACGTGATCGCGAACGGCACGGGCCGCGAGCAGGGCGTGCCGCGGCTCGCGCTCTTGCCGTCACGGGAGGCGCGCGGGGAATTCCGGCGCGCGCTCGCGTCCGTCGTGGCGCGGGTTCCGTTCGGCGACGAGGCGCAGCACACGCTCGAGGCGCGCACCTCGTTCATCGAGGCGCGATCCGAGTTCCACGACCCCCTCCTCGAGCTCGCGCTCTTCACGCGCGAGCTCCGCCTCGCCGGCCGCCGCCTGGAGCAGACGCTGGGCGCGACGCTCCATCTCTCCGACCGCCTGAGGGTGCGGCCCATGCTCTCCGTCGCGCGGGAGGGGATCTCGCGCGCGCCGGACGACATCCCGCTCGCGCGCGCGCGGCGCTCGTTCGCGCGCGGCGCCGTCAGCGCGGAGCTGCGCCTCGGCGAAGGGCTCGCGCTGCACGCCCTCGCGAGCGGGGAGTGCCACGCCACCGGCGTGGACCCGGAGCGCCCTTGCGACGCGCTCGCGCCGACCGGACGCGTCGGCGTGGAGGTAGGGAGCGATCGACTCCGGGTCCTCGCGACCGTGGGCCGCTACCTCCGCGTCCCGACGCTCGGCGAGGTGTACGGCATCTCCGGCGTCGTCCACGGCAACGCCGAGCTCGAGCCGGAGGCCGGCGTCACGGCCGAAGCCGGCCTCCGGGCGCAGACGCGGCCCGGCGCGGTGCTGCGCGGCGCCTACCTCGACGCGTTCGTGTTCGGGCGCGCGACCTCCGGGCTCATCGCGTACGCGCGCGCCGGCCAGGGCTACGTGGCCCCGTACAACGTCGGGCGCGCCCGCGTGCTCGGCGCCGAGCTCCTGACCGGGGTCGAGGTCACCTCGTTCCTCCGCGCCGAGATCGCGGCGACGCTCCTCGATCCGCGGGACACGACCCCGGAGCGGATGACCACCAACGACGTCCTTCCGTTCCGCGCTCGCCTCGTCGTCGCGCCGCGCCTCCGCGCCGCGTGGAAGCCTCCGGACCGCGGCGTGCTCTCGGGCGCCTCCGGCGAGCTCCGGGCCGTGTACCAGTCGAGCCGGTACGCCGACCCCGCCGGCCTCGGCGTGATCGCGGAGCAGGCGACCGTCGACCTCGAGGCGGAGGCGACGTGGTTCGGAGGTCACCTCGCGACGCGAGCGCGCGTCGCGGATCTCCTGGACGCGCGGCGCACGGACATCGTCGGGTATCCGCTCCCGGGACGGAGCGCGTTTTTCACACTGGAGTCGACATGGTGAACATCCGTCGTTATTGCCTCGCGTTCTCGATCCCGCTCCTCGGCTGCAACGTGGATCCGCCGCCGCCGTCGACGGGCGGTGTTCGAGGCGGCGGCGGGAGCGAGCCGGACACGCCGGGCGCGTGCGAGCGCGGCGTCGTGGTCGTGACGAGCGATTACCAGTCGACGAACATCGCGATCGCGAAGCTCGACGGGACCACGCTCTCGCCCTCCTTCGTGTCGAGCGGCGCAACAAAGCCGGGGCTCAGCCTCGCGCTGTCGGGCGACGTGGACGTGCCGGCCGCGGCGCCGCCGTCCGGCCGCGTCGTCCTGATCGACCGGTATGGAACGAACGTGATCACCTGGATGGATCTCGAGACCGCCGAGGTCATCGCGCAGCTCCCGGTCGGGCAAGGGTTCGAGTCGAACCCTCACGACTACATCGAGGTGGGCGAGGATCGCGCGTTCGTCTCGCGCTTCGGGAGCAACCCGATCCCCGGCGGCGAGCCCTTCGACGAGGGCGGCGATCTCCTCATCCTCGACACGAAGAAGCACGCCATCGAGGGGCGCATCGCCCTTCCGGAGGAGCGAGAGGGGCTCCTGCCGCGCCCGTCGGGGATGACGCGCGTCGGCGACGACGTGGTCGTGTCGCTCGGTCGGCTCGCAGCCGACTTCTCGGACGAGGGTGAAGGGCGCTTCGTGGGCGTCTCGCCGGCGGAGAACGCCGTCGCGTGGACGGTGGACATCGAGGGGCTCCACGGCTGCGGACGTGTCGCCGTGTCGCCCTCGGGCGAGCGGCTGGCCGTCGCCTGCTCGAGCCGCTTCGACGCGGACGCGATGAAGTTCGATCCGGCGACGAGCGACATCGTGATCTACGACGCGCGCTCCACCCCTCCCAGGGAGATCGAGCGGCTCGGCGTGGCCAGGGAGCTCGACGCCGGGATCCAGCCCTCGCTCGCCTTCGCGTCCGAGGACGTCCTCCTCGCGAAGACCTACGGGGGCAACGCGTCCGCCGGCGACAGCGTCTTCTCCGTGACCATCGGCACGGGCGACGTGACGCCGCTCGGCGAGGCGAGCCAGCCCTTCGTCTTCGGCGGCGTGCGCTGCTCGCCTGGTTGCGGCGATGTCTGCCTGCTGAGCGACGCGGAGAGGAACAAGCTCCGGCGCTGGAAGGTGACGGCGAACGGAGCGCTCGAAGCGCTGGAGGACGTGAGCGTCGACACCCAGATCGGGCTCCCGCCGCGATCCATCGGCGGACTCTGATGCGGCGCCCCAGCGGCGGAGGACGGGTGAGATGACCATGCAAGGAATCGGTGCCGAGCACGCCACGAGCGCGCGTGAAGAGCCGGCGGCCTCGCGTCCGGGAGGCCGCGCGCTCGTCGCGTATGCCGTCTTGCTCGTCGTGCTCGCGGCGGTCGCCGCGGCCTCGCTCGCGCTCGGCCCGGCGAGCCTGTCCGACGCGGGCCTCCGGGCGACCCTGCTGACGCTGCGCGCCGCCCGCCTCGGGGCGGCGCTCCTCGTGGGCGCGGCGCTCGCGGTCGGGGGCGTCGTGGTGCAGGGCCTGTTCCGGAACCCGCTCGCGGAGCCGTCGGTCCTCGGCACGACCGCGGGCGCGGCGCTGGGCGGCAAGATCGCCCTCCTCGCCGTGGAGCTCGCCGTCGCCGAGCGCGGGATCCGCGGGCTGCCCCCGGAGATGGTGCTCCCGGCCGGATGCCTCGCCGGGGCGATCGTCGGCCTGGGGCTCGTGCTCGCGCTGGTGCGCGCGCCGGGAGATCTGCTGAGCATCCTCCTCGTCGGCTTCCTCCTCTCCTCGCTGTTCATGAGCCTCGGGAGCCTCGCCACGAGCCTCGCGCAGGAGCGCTGGGAGCTCGGCCGCGCCGTCGTCGCGTTCGCGCTCGGCGGCCTGTCGGGCACGAGCCCCAGGCACGTCGCCCTGGCCGCGCCGCTCGTGCTCGCCGGCGTCGTCGCCGCGTGGTTCTGGGGAAAGCCGCTCGACCTGCTCCTCTCCGGGGAGGAGGAGGCGGCGTCGCTCGGCGTGGACGTGCCCCTCGTGCGCCGCTTCTGCATCCTCTGGATCGCGGTGCTCACCGCCGGCGCCGTCGCGCTCGGGGGCAACGTCGCCTTCGTGGGGCTGCTCGTGCCGCACGCGCTGAGGCCGTTCCTCGGCGTCGACCATCGGCGCCTGATCCCCGTCGCGGCGCTGGGCGGCGCCGTCTTCGTCGCCGCGTGCGATCTCGCCGCGCGCCTCCTGCCCGCGCGCGGCGAGGTGCCGCTCGGCGTCATCACCGGGCTCATCGGCGCGCCGGCCTTCCTGGTGCTGCTCGCGCGCTCGCAGCGGGAGGCCGAGCGTGGCTGAAGCCGTCGGTGTGGCCGGGCTGCGCGTCCGTCGCGGGGGGCGGGTCGTCGTCGACGACGTGTCGTTCACGGCGCCCTTCGGCGGCGTGCTCGCCGTGCTCGGTCCGAACGGGGCGGGCAAATCGTCCCTCCTCAAGGCGCTCGCCGGCGTCGTGCCCTCCGAGGGCGACATCCGGCTCAACGGGCACCGCGCGCGCGAGCTCCGCGCGCCCGAGCGAGCGCGCCTCGCCGCGTACGTCCCGCAGCAGTCCGAGCTCCGCTCGCCGCTCGCGGTCGCGAGCGTCGTGGCGCAGGGCCGCTACGCGCACCACGTCGGGCGCGTGCGCGCCGCCGCGGCCGACGAGGAGGCCGTCGATCGCGCGCTGCGGCTGACGAACACCACGCCGCTCGCCTCCCGCCCGTTCCCCGCGCTCTCGCAGGGCGAGCGGCAGCGCGTGCTGCTCGCGCGGGCGATCGCGACGGAGGCCAGGATTCTCTTGCTCGACGAGCCGACCGCTGCGCTCGACGTCGGGCACGCCCTTCGCCTCTATGCGCTGCTCCGGCGTCTGGCGGCCGACGGCTACTGCATCGTCGTGGTGCTCCACCCCCTCGCCGAGGCGCTCGACTGGACCGACGCCGCGGTGCTCATGGATCGCGGCCGGCTGCGACAGCAGGGCGAGACGCGCGACGTCATCAAGCCCGGCGCCGTGGAGTCGATCTACGACGTGCGGCTCGTTCCAGGCGGCGCGCTCGGCTTCCGCCTGCCCATGGAGCCGGAGGGCCCCGGCCGGGGAGCGCTTCCATGAACGCCCTCGCCTGGATCAACTACGGCGCGCTCGCCGGCGCGCTCGCCCTGTCGGTGGCCGCGGCCGCGCTGCCGCGCTCCTCCGACCAGCGCGCGCCGGCCGGACCGCAGGACACCGCCGCGCGCTCGGTCGAGGCCGCCGTTCCGGGGGCGAACCCGGCGTCGATCGAGGATCATGCGGGGGTCGCCGTCACGCTCCGCGACTTCCGCAGGATCGCGTCGGCCAGCACGGTGGCGGACGCCCTGCTCGTGGAGCTCTGCGAGCCCGACCGCGTGGTCGCGTTCACCGGGTACGGCGCGCGCCGCTCGCCGCGCGGCTACAGGTACGCGGGCAAGGCCCGCGTCGAGGACACCGCCGACATCGAGGCGCTCCTCGCGCTGCAGCCGGATCTCGTCCTCCTCAACGGCTACGGCGACCCGCGCCGGATCGCGCGCCTGCGCGAGGCGGGCCTGACCGTCTACGACCTCGGCCCGATGCGCGGGCTCGCGACCCTCGTCCCCAACGTGCACGAGGTCGCCGCCCTGGTCGGCGACCCGGAGCGCGGTCGGCGGTTCGCGACGGCCCTCGTGCAGGGCATGGCCGCGGTGGCCGCCGATCTCCAGCCCCCGCAGCGCCGTCGCGGCATGTACCTGAGCGGCTACGGCGGCCGTCTCTTCGGAGGCACGGCGGGCACCAGCTACCACGACGTGCTCACCTCGGCAGGGCTGGTCGACGCGGCAGCGGCCGCGCAGCGCGACTGGCCGGAGTACACGCCGGAGCACGTGCTGACGCTCGATCCCGATGTCCTGGTGACGAACACGGGGATGCGGAAGATCCTGTGCGGCCAGGCCGGCCTCGACCGGCTGCGCGCCTGCACCGCGCCCGGCGGCGTGGTCGAGCTGGACGACGCGCTCCTCGGCGATCCGGGGCCAGCGATGCTCGAAGCCGCCCAGACGGTCCGGAGCGCCGTTTACGGCGCTCCCGCTGCGCTGGGCGCAGCGCGCGCGGGCGGCGAGACGCCCGCGCGCAACCCTGCCAACAAGGAGAACTGACACGATGAGCGACGACGCGGCGCTACGCTCGAGCGAGCGCAACCTCGACGGGACGACGACGGAGTACTTCGACGTCCCGCCGGCGGAGGCGACGTATTGTGAGCTGGTGAGGGTCCTGTTCGAGGACCACTGGAATGCGATCGATTTCGGCCCGTGCCTACAAGGGGCCGTGTTCGAGCTGCGGTTCGCGAGCAAGCCCCGGATCGGGTACCTCGACGGATACTTCACGATCGGGCCGGATGAGCCGGGCGCGTGGCACCTCCACCTCTGCGTCGGGGCGCACAAGGGGACGAAGGCGCGGCCCACGCCTCCGGAGCTCGCGCGCTGGCGGCAGTGCGCGCGCGCCGCGTTCTATCGCGACCTGGACGCGAACGGACGCCCGAGGAGCTGGGGATTGAGGCTCTGGAACGGGCGGGACGAGCAGATGATGACGGTGTTCTTCCCGAACCCGTGGCTCGACCAGGCGCGCATGAAGCCCGTCAGGGACCCGGACTGGTCGAGGCTCGCGCTCTGGATGGACCTGCGCGCGCGCTTCGCGGGCGTGCCGCCCGAGCCCGCGCCGGTCGATGGGCCTCGGCGCCCGCAGATGTGCGGATAAGGCGCCTGAGCAGAGCATCGTCCCGGCGCGAGCCGGAGGCAGGTCATCTCCCCCGCACGAGGCGGTGGATCAGATCGAGCGCCTTGGCCGGATCCCTCCGCCCCGTCGCGCACGCTCTGCACACGCACGCGACGCCCCGCGCCTCCTGGGGAACCCGCTGGAGCACGTCGGCGGGGATCGCCGTCTCGAAGCACCAGCAGGTCGTCGCCCCCTCGGCCATCCCGCACGCGTTCGCCTCGCCGCACAGCGGGCACCGCGCGGGATCGACGTCGGCGCCGATCACGGCGTCGCGCCGGCGAGCCGCCCGCGAGCGATCCGCGCCGCCTCCACCATGTTGACCAGGGCCGCCTCGACCTCCTCCCAGCCGCGGGTCTTGAGCCCGCAGTCCGGGTTCACCCAGAGCTGGTGGCCGGGCAGCACGCGCGCCGCGCGCTCGAGCAGCTCGACCATCTCATCGAGGGTCGGCACGCGCGGCGAGTGGATGTCGTAGACGCCCGGGCCGATCTCGTTCGGGTAGCGGAAGCGCGCGAAGTCGGCGAGGAGCTCCATCCTGGAGCGCGACGTCTCGATCGAGAGCACGTCGGCGTCCATCGCGGCGATGGCGTCGAGGATGTCGCCGAACTCCGAGTAGCACATGTGCGTGTGGATCTGGGTCTCGTCGCGGACCCCGCTCGTGGCGAGCCGGAAGGCGTCCACGGCCCACCGCAGGTAGGCCCCCCAGGCGTCGCGGCGCAGCGGCAGCCCCTCGCGGATGGCCGGCTCGTCGACCTGGATCATGGCGATGCCCACGGCCTCGAGGTCGGCCACCTCGTCCCGGAGCGCGAGCGCGATCTGCGCGCACGTCTCGCTCCTGGGCTGATCGTCGCGCACGAAGGACCACTGGAGGATCGTGACGGGCCCCGTGAGCATGCCCTTCATGGGCTTCGCCGTGAGCGACTGCGCGAACGTGGACCACGGGACGGTCATCGCGGAGGGGCGCGACACGTCGCCGAAGAGCACGGGCGGCTTCACGCACCGGGAGCCGTAGCTCTGGACCCACCCGTTCTCGGTGAAGGCGAAGCCGTCGAGCTGCTCGCCGAAGTACTCCACCATGTCGTTGCGCTCGAACTCGCCGTGCACGAGGACGTCGAGCCCGATCGCCTCCTGCTTCTCCACGCAGCGCCGCGTCTCGTCCTTCAGGAAGCGCTCGTACTGCTCCGGCGTCATCCGGCCCGCGCGCAGCGCGGCGCGCGCGCCGCGCACGTCGCCCGTCTGCGGGAAGGAGCCGATCGTCGTCGTGGGGAACGCCGGGAGGCCGAAGCGCGCGCGCTGCTTCCCCGCTCGCTCGGGGAACGCCGACGCCCGGCGCAGCATCCCTTCGTCCACCGCGGCGACCCGCGCGCGGACCTCCGGGTTCCGGGTCCGCTTCGAGGCGCGCCGCGCGGCGAGCGCGCTCCGCGCTTCGGCGAACAGCGCCGAGCCTGGCGCGTCCGTCGCGGCGGCGTCGGCGAGCGCGCGCAGCTCGGCCAGCTTCTGCGCGGCGAACGCCATCCAGCGGAGCAGCTCGGCGTCCAGCCGCTTCTCGGCGGACAGGTCGACGGGCACGTGCAAGAGCGAGCACGACGGCGCCACCACGACCCGCTCCGGCCCGAGCGCCGCGACCGCGCGCCGGACCAGCCGGTGCGCGGCGTCGAGGTCGGTGCGCCAGATGTTCCGGCCGTCGACCACGCCCACCGAGAGGGACATCGACCGCGGGAGCGCGGCGAGGGCGGCGTCGAGCTGCTCCGGCGCGCGCACCAGGTCCACGTGGAGCGCGTCGGCGCCCGACGCGGCGGCGAGCGAGAGGTTCTCGCCCAGCGCGCCGAAGTACGTCGCGAGGAGGACTCGAGGCCGCTTCGCGCACGCGGCGAGCCGGGCGAACGCCCGCCGGCAGGCGTCCTGCGCGCGCGCGTCGAGGTCCAGCGCGAGGCACGGCTCGTCGACCTGGACCCACGCGACGTTCCGGTCCGCGAGCGTCCCGAGCAGCGCCTCGTAGACCGGGAGCAGCCGATCCAGGAGGTCCAGCGTGCTGGCGCCGGACGGCGACCCCGGCGCCAGCTTCGAGAGGAGCAGGAGGGTGGCCGGCCCGACCACCACGGGACGGGTCTCGACGCCGAGCGCCCGCGCCTCCTCGATCTCGCTCACGAGCTTCGACGCGTCCAGCTCGAACCGCTGCCCGGCGTCGAGCTCGGGGACGATGTAGTGATAGTTCGTGTCGAACCACTTCGTCATCTCCAGCGCGGCGACGTCGACGCCCGCGGCGCGATCCTGGAGGCCCCGCGCCATCGCGAAGTAGCGAACGAGCGGATCGGAGATGGCGCGATAGCGCGCCGGCACGGCGCCGACGGCGATCGCCATGTCGAGCATGTGGTCATAGAGCGAGAAGTCGTTGCTCGGGATGTGGTCGATGCCCAGCGAGCTCATCGCAGACCAGTGCCGGCGGCGGAGCATCGAGGCCGTCGCCTCGAGCTCGGTCGCAGGCGAGCTCTTCGACCAGTAGCTCTCGAGCGCCTTCTTCAGCTCTCGAGCGACGCCGAAACGCGGATAACCGAGACATGTTGCGAGCACGGACATGGTGAGACCCCGTTCCCTTCTCAGGACGATTGAATGGTTTGGAGCGGCGGCACGCCCCTGGGCGTGCCGTGCGTGTCGAGCGCGACGAGGACGACGCGGCCGCGCGCGGCCCGCTCGATGTCAGAAGGAGGCATCGAGGACGACCTCCCCGGCGACGCCGACCTGATACGCCGAGACGCGGCGCTCGAAGAAGTTCGTGACCTCCTGGACGTCCTGCAGATCCATGAAGGACAGCGGGTTCTTCCCCCCGTAGCGCCGCGGCATGCCGAGCGTGACGAGCCGCTGATCGGCGCAGAACTCGAGGTAGCGGCGCACGTCGCGCGCCGACAGGCCCGCGACGCCGGCGCCGAGGAGATCCTCCGCGAACTGGGCCTCACACTCGATCGCCTCATCCATCATGTCGAGGATCGACCGCGAGAGGCCGGCGTCGAAGAGCTCGGGCTCCTCGCGCCGCACGGTGCTCACGACCTCGAAGGCGAAGCGCATGTGCGCGCTCTCGTCGCGGAAGACCCAGCTCGTCCCCGCGGCGAGCCCGTGGAGCAGGCCGCGCGAGCGCAGGAAGTACACGTACGCGAACGCGCCGAAGAAGAAGAGCCCCTCGACGCACGCGGCGAAGCAGACGAGGTTGAGGAGGAACTGCCGCCTCTCGGAGCGCGACTCGAGCCTCCCCAGCGACTCGATGGAGTCGAGCCAGCGCATGCAGAAATCGGCCTTCTTCCGGATCGAGGGGATGCTCTCGACCGCGGCGAAGGCGCGGTGGCGCTCCTCCGGATCGGGGATGTACGTGTCGAGGAGCGTCAGATAGAACTGGACGTGCAATGCCTCTTCATAGAGCTGCCGCGACAGGTACATCCGCGCCTCCGGGGCGTTGATGTGCCTGTACAGGTTGAGCACGAGGTTGTTCGCCACGATGGAGTCTCCCGTGGCGAAGAACGCGACGAGGCGCTGCACGAGGTGGCGCTCCGCGGCGGTCATCCTCCGCAGGTCGCCCACGTCCGTCGAGAAGTCGACCTCCTCGACCGTCCATGTGTTCTTGATGGCGGCGCGGTACATCTCGAAGAAGGCCGGATACCCCATCGGGCGCAGCGTGAGGCAGAGGCCCGGATCGAGCAGGCGCGCGGGGCGGCTCACGCGGCTCACTGGCACGCCTCGCAGGACTCGGGGTTCTCGAGCGCGCACGCCACGTCCGCGGCCGCCTTCGCCGGCGCAGGCGGGAGGTCCGGCGCCGCGCCCACGGTCGCCTTGGCGATGCGCGTCGCGGGGCGCGAGCGCAGGTAATAGGTCGTCTTGAGCCCCTTCTTCCATGCGTGGAAGTACATGCTCGAGAGCTGGCCGATGGTGGGGTTCTCGACGAAGAGGTTCAGCGACTGGCTCTGGTCGATGAAGGCGCCGCGATCCGCGGCCATGTCGATGAGCGACCGCATCGGGATCTCCCACGCCGTCCGGTACACGGCGCGGACCTCCTCGGGCAGCTCCTCGAGCCCCTGGACCGAGCCCTCCGCGAGCTTGAGCCGGGCGCGCACCGCGTCGGTCCAGGCGCCGCGCTGCTTGAGCTCCGCGACGAGATAGCGGTTCATCTGCAGGAAGTCGCCCGAGAGCGTCTCGCGCTTGAACAGGTTCGACACCTGCGGCTCGATGCACTCATAGCAGCCGGCGATCGACGCGATCGTGGCGGTCGGCGCGATCGCGACGAGCAGCGAGTTCCGCAGCCCCTCGGCGCGGATGCGGGCGCGGAGCGCCTCCCAGCGCGCTTCGTCCTGCGGCACGAGGCCCCACGCGTCGAACTGGAGCTCGCCGCGCGCCGCGCGCGTCTCGTCGAAGGCCGGGTGGCGCCCCTTCTCGGCGGCGAGGTCCGCGGACGTCGAGAGCGCGTGGTAGTACACCTCCTCGGAGATCCGCCTCGAGAGCTCCCGCGCGGCCTCCGCGTCGAAGGGCAGGCGCATCTGAAAGAACACGTCCTGCAAGCCCATGAGCCCGAGGCCCACCGGCCGCCAGCGGAGGTTCGAGCGCCTCGTCGAGGCGATGGGGTAGTAGTTGAGGTCGATGACGCGATCGAGCTGGCGGATCGCCGTCCGCACCGTGCGCGCGAGCTTCTCGAAATCGAACGCGACGGTGCCGTCCGCGCGCGCGGCCGTGTGGCGCGCGAGGTTGATCGAGCCGAGATTGCAGACCGCCGTCTCCTCCTTCGAGGTCACCTCCACGATCTCGGTGCAGAGGTTCGAGAGGTGCACGGTCCGGCCCGGCAGCGCCGTCTGGTTGCAGGCGCGGTTCGCCTTGTCCTT
Organism: Sorangium sp. So ce834; assembly: GCF_051521425.1. Lineage (NCBI taxonomy): Bacteria > Pseudomonadati > Myxococcota > Polyangiales > Polyangiaceae > Sorangium > Sorangium sp. So ce834. The sequence goes on along the minus strand of NZ_CP150351.1, from coordinate 6,253,884 downwards.
GAACGTCATCCAGCCGTTGCCCGTCTGCGCGAGCGTGCGCATCATCCGCGCGTAGAGCTCGCGCGCCTTCATCGTCTTCTTGGCGAGGCCCGCCCGCTCGGCCTCGGCATAACGGCGCTCGAACTCGTCGCCATAGAGATCGGGGAGATCGGGCACGTCCTTGGGATCGAACAGGCTCCATTCGCCGTCCGCCTCGACCCGCTTCATGAACAGGTCCGGGACCCAGCTCGCCAGGTTCAGGTTGTGCGTGCGCGCGGCCTCGTCTCCGGTGTTGTCGCGCAGCGCGAGGAACTCCTCGACGTCGGCGTGCCACGGCTCGAGGTAGACGCAGCAGGCGCCCTTGCGCTTGCCGCCCTGGTTCACGGCCGCGACGGACGCGTCGAGCGTCTTGAGCCACGGCACGATCCCGCTGGAGTGCCCGTTGGTGCTCTCGATGAGCGAGCCGCGCGACCGCACGCGGTGGTAGGCGAGCCCGATGCCGCCCGAGAACTTCGAGAGCATCGCGACGTCGGTGTAGCGCTGGTAGATGGTCTCGAGGTGGTCCTCCGGCGAGTCGAGCAGGAAGCAGCTCGAGAGCTGCTCGTGGCTCGTCCCGGCGTTGAACAGCGTGGGCGAGCTCGGGAGGTAGTCGAGCGACGAGAAGAGGCGATAGAGCTCGACGGCCTGCGCCGCCGTCTCGGACAGCGCGCAGGCGATCCGGAGGAAGAACTGCTGCGGCGTCTCGATGACGAGGCGCGTCTCGGGGTGCTTGAGGAGATAGCGATCGTAGAGGGTCCGCAAGCCGAAGTACTCGAGCTCATGGTCCCGGCCCGGCTCGATCGCGTCGTTCAGCTTGCGGGCGTTCTGCGCGACGAACCCGTGGAGCCGCTCGTTGATGAGGCCGAGCCGCCGCCCGACGGCGACGGACTGCGAGAAGGCGTGGATCTCCTGATTGCGGACCTCCTTGTCGATATAGGTCGCGAGCAGGCGCGCCGCGAGCTTCGCGTACTGGGGCTCATCCGCGATGAGCGACGCCGCCGTCTGGATGGAGAGCTGGTCGAGCTCGCGCGTCGTCGCGCCGTCGTAGAGGCCGCTGATCGTCTTTGTGGCGACGCGGAGCGCGTCCACGTCGGACAGGGCGAGGCAGCAGCGGCTCACCGCCCGGACGATCTTGTTGACGTCGACGGGCTCGCTCGACCCGTTGCGCTTCTTCACCCGCATCGTCGTGTGCGGGGGCGCCTCCTCGGCGCCTCCGGTCCTCGCGCTCCGCGCCCGCAACGGCGCCGCGCCGTTGCTCGTCGTCACTGTGTCGCTCAGCATGGCAATCCTCCTCGTCACGCTTCGTTCGGAGCGGTTCCAGACCGCTCGCGTCGAGACCGCGAGAGCGAAGAGGCCAGCCGATGCGCGCGAGTGCGCCGGCTCTCCAGGAGAGCCTTCGGACCGACCGCTCGCCCCCGCGGGCGAAAGGAAGACAACGCGGGAGGGGGTCGGAACCGGGACGGGCGCGAGGATCAGCGCCAGCTCGGACCTCCCCGCCTCCCTCGAGGCTTCCAGGCCAAACCGGCGCAGGATGTCTCCCCAGCGCAGGATGTCGGCAGGTCTTCGGGCTCGCGAGCGCTCCGGCTCTCGCCGGCTTCCTACGGTCCACCGCTTCCCAGCCCGGAGGGCCAGTGCTCGTCGTGGAGATCGTTCTCGCTTACCGCTGCGGGGCAGCCCCGGATTCGCACCGGGTTCCCTTTTAAGCCCCGGGCCGAAGCCCGAGGCACCAACATGAGGCACTACATATTGCGGTGCGCGACCCCGGTCAAGCGATATGTTGGGGATCCGGGCGAGCGCATGGATGTGGCGCGATCGCTGTCCAACGACGGATGCGCTCGCGACCGTCCAGGCCTGTGCTGCCTGTCCGACGCTCTTCGGAACGAGAGGGCGTGCACGGTCGAGCGAGGTTTGCGCGTCAGCGGTGCGCGACGGCGCGCAGATCGTCGAGCTAGGGGCAGGATGCGTTGGCGATCGCCACGGCGTCGAGATCGAAGACGCCCGTCGCGCCCGTCAAATCCGGCCGATCGGTGATTCGCACGTAGCGCGCGAAGCTGAGATCGAGATCGGCGAGGTCGAAGGCGTCGCCGCCCGCGACCTCGGGGTCGGTTGGATCGAGGATGTTCGTGTCGGGGTTCGCCAGCACGGGGTGCCAGCCGGCGCAGGAGCCGTAGGGGGCCGCCGCGGCGGTGCACGGGAAGGCGATCCAGTCGACGCCGTTCTGGCTCACCTCGACGGTCGCGAGCTCGGCGAACACGGAGGTCGGGCCGGTCTCGAAGGGGTTCTCGAAGACGATGAAGTCCGGTCCTGGCCCGTCGACGATGAGGTTGCCCGAGAAGCCCAAGGTGACGGTGCCGCCGTTGCCGAGGGACACCACGTCGGTCGAGCCCCCGCAGCAACCTCCGCCCTTGGGAGGACCGAAGGCGATGTTCGGGAACCTGTCCTGTCCGTAGTTCGGGCCGGGCCCGAAGAGGTGGCTTACCACCTCGGAGGCGAACACCGTTTCCGCTCCCGTGCAGTCGACGCCGCCGCCGCCCACGCCGCTGCCGCCGTCGCCGCCCGCGCCGCCGTCGCCCGCGGCACCGCCGCTGCCCACGCCGCCGCCGTCGCCGCCCGCGCCGCCGTCGCCGCCAGACCCCCCTGCGCCGCCCGCGCCGCCGCCGCCCGCGCCGCCGTTTCCGCCTGCGCCGCCGTCTCCGCCTGCGCCGCCGCCGTCTCCGCCTGCGCCGTCGCCGCCAGATCCCCCTGCGCCGCCCGCGCCGCTCCCGGCGTCGTTCGACGACGTGCTCGCGCCGCCGCCCGAACCGGTGGCCCCTCCCTGACCGGTCGCGCCGCCGGATCCCTGCGCTGCCGTTCCTCCCATTCCCCCGGGGCCGCTCCCGGACGGCGAGCCCTCGGAGGAACAGGCGATGATCGTGAGCACCGACAGGAGCACGCTCGCGCGCGTGATACGAGAAACCATGAGACCTCCGAAGGCGAGCGCGCGCCGCGCCGGGGTGAACCCGGCGCGGCGCGCGCCCGCGTGCTGATCAGTAGAACGGCGCCGACGTGCCGTACCGCGCGAGATAGATGTTGTAATCGGCGGTGTTGATGCTCCCATCTCCATTGAAGTCGGCGTGCTGGTTGTACCCGGGGTCGCCCAGCTGGGTGCTCCACGACGCCACCAGGATGTTGTAATCGGCGGTGTCCACGTCGCCGTCGTTGTCGAGATCCGCGTCCGCGATGTTCCCGAATCCATCGCCGTCGGTGTCTCGCTGGTTCGCGTTCGCCGTGAGGTAGGCGTTGTCCGCGCCGTCCGGCACGCCGTCGCTGTCGGCGTCCGGCGCGCCGTCGGGGAAATAGAGCGTCACCTTCGGCGTCACCCCGATCTCCCAGAAATCCGAGGCGCTCCCGGCCGAGTAGCACTGCCCCGCGGGGGACGAGTACTCGTCCCCCGACGGGTTCCAGGCGATCGCCAGGGCGCTCGTGTGGCCGACGAACGCGATGGGCGACGTCGCGCTGTCGTCCTCGCACGCGTCCGGCGTCAGCTCGAGGTACTGCGACGAGCTCCCCTCGTTCACCGGCGTCTGGCTTCCCCCGACGACGCTCGCGACAACGCTGGCGCGGATGAGCGCGGCATAGCCGTTCTCGCTCGCGCCGCCGACGCCGAACGCGTCCCCGCCGCCCACGTGCAGGGCGTCGTCCCCGTCGAAGCCGAGCGCCGCCGCGCTCAGCACATTGCTCGCCAGGAGCGAGCCCTCGCTGCCGCCGTAGGCGTACGCGCTCGCCGTGCCGTCGATGACGTCCTGGATGTCGGCCGCCGCCCAGATCCTGAGCTCGCCGGTCCGGTTGGGCGAGGTCTGGTAGCCGATCCCGGTGACGAGGTTGCCCGCGGAGTCCACGGCGATCCCCCCGGAGGCGCCGGGGATGCTCGTGATCAGCGGGATCTCCGCGATCTGCGGCGCGGTCAGATCGAGGGCGTAGACGCCGCTCGTGTAGCCGCCCGGCCCGTTCCACCCGCCATTGATGACGAGCGCGTCGTTACCGTACCAGGCCCCGTCGTAGTAGTTGACGTCGAGCTCGATCACGTCCCCGTGGCTGAGCAGGTCGGGCGGCGAGGTGACGCTGAGGATCGAGCTCGGGAACACGAGCAGCGGCGCCCCGTAGCCGACGCCGAGCGCGATCGTGCTGCCGTCCGGCGAGATGGCGAGGAAGCTCGGATCCATCGGCCCGTCGCTCAGCGTCGCGACGGGCACGTAGACGCCAGATCCGTAGTTCTTCTGGAGGTACAAGGTCTGATCGTTGGCGACGAGGAGCCGCCCGGCCAGCTCGTATCCATCGATCTCCTCGGATGTCGTCGGGAACCCGTCCAGGGCTATGGACCACCCGTCGGCGATGGCGGGTAGGTCGAACGTATACGACGTGTTCCCCGCGTACTCGTCAAAGGCGTCCGCCAAGGCGGGCGGCGAGAGCAGGAGGAGCGCTGCGGCGACAGAAGATGCAGAAATGCGCACAGAGCCCGCCGCGACGCGCGGCGGCGCTGAACCTTGGGAGATGATCATCGGACCGACCCTTCGCCCCCGCGGGCGTTTGCGAAAGAAAGCTCGGGGGACGGATCGGAACCGGGACGGCGCGTGCGTCTGCGCCAGCTCGGACCTCCCCACCTCCCTCGAGGCTTCCAGGTCAAAACCGGCGCGGGATGTCTCCCCGACGCAGGATGTTGGCAGGTCTTCGGGCTCGCGAGCGCTCCGGCTCTCGCCGGGTTCCTACGGTCCACCGCTTCCCAGCCCGAAGGCCAGTGCTCGTCGTGGAGATCGTTCTCGCTTACCGCTGCGGGGCAGCCCCGGATTCGCACCGGGTTCCCTTTTGAGCCCCAGGCCGAAGCCAAGGGCACCAACACGAGGCACTACATATGGCGGTGCGATGCGCAGGTCAAGCGAGATGTTGGGGTGGGGGCAGGACGAGCGGACGAATGCAGCCCGTCCACTGTCGAAGATCGATGCGCCGGGCTTGGCCGTACAAGCCTTCGCCGCGTGCGCTCGCGGCACACTGACCCGATCGCCCCCAAGGTGCTCGAGCGGCAGTTCGACGCCCAGGCGCTCAACTATCTTGGTGACTGACGTGACGTGCGACCGCACACGCGGCTCGCCTGCATGAACCGATGGAGCTCGGATAAGGCCCATGTAGCCGCGCTCGCGCATGGTGAGACTGTCCGCGGAAGCGGGGGCGGACCACGGCGGCGCTCAGCGCGTCCAGCGCACCCCCGCGCGCCGAATTGCAGCGCGATCTTGCTGCGGGCTGCGATCGAGGAGCACGCGATCCGGGTCGACGACCACGGCGGCCGGACGGCGCTCCGACGTGAACGTCACGCGATCGGCGCCGGGGCTGCGCGTCGCGAGCACGCGGGAGAGCTCATTGCCGGCGTCGTCGAGCAGCGCGAGCGTCATGGGAGCCTGCGCCGAGGCCGGCGCGACGGAAGGGCGCCACGCGTGCCCCTCGAACGTGTATGGCGTGAACGCGAGATCCAGGCTGATATTCCAGCGCCCGTCCTCGCCGGGCACGCCGTCGGCCGAGAGGGCGCGGACGGCCCAGGACTCCACGGTTCGCAAGCCCTGTGCGGCCGAGCCGGCGCCGGGCAGCGCCTCCCATGTCGAGGCAAGGGACGCGAGGCTCGCACCCGGCGCTCCCCGGCCCCCTTGCACGCCGAGGTGCTGCCGGAGCGCGCCGTCGAAGGCGTCCGGGCCGAGCTCATCGCGAAGCCGCTGCATCGCGAGGCCCGCGTAGAGCGGCACGTACGCGCCCGCGTCCGCCTCCATCAGCGGGACGACAGGCTCGCGCGCCTCCGCGATCGAGCGCAGCACCTTCTCGCCGATGCGGTCCGAGATCGCCCTGCGGGTCTCCCGGCCGAGCACGGCATCGACGGTGACGAGGCCGCTCAGGACGGGCAATCCCTCTCCGAGCGTGGCGTAACCGGCGACGAGGGCGGGGTGCAGCCGATCGATCCACCAGCGTTTCGACAGGTGCCGCGCCGTCGCGAAGAGGACGCCCGGGTTCTCGGGAGCGTCGTCCCAGCCATCCTCTTCGGAAAGGAGCAGGACGTCGCCGAACAGCCCTGTCGCCTTGATCTCCCTCGGGACCTCGACGATGCGCACGCGTGGACGTCCATAATCGCCGTAGCGCGCCGACAAGGCGCCGAGCGACCGGACGGCCGCATCACAGAAGGCGCGCGCCACCGAGACCCGCTCGGGGTGGTGGTAGACGTCGACGGACACCTCGCCCTCTGCGCCCCCGAAGGTGCCGCTCGTGCGCGCGTAGCGGCCAGCGACGATGGCGAGCCGCTCGGACCCGGACACGCGCCCTTCGACCTGCCCGTGCCCCTCCGCCGCGCCCGAGACCACCAGCTCGAGCGCGTCCGGGGCCCGCACGGTGACGGCCAAGGGGAACGCCGTGCTCTCCAGGCCGTACGCTTGCTGGAAAGATGCCGCATCGGGGGCGCTCGGGAGCGGGCGCCGCGCTGGCAATCCAAGCTCGCGACGGTAACCCTCGGCGCGGAGCTCTCGTCGCCGATCGTACCCGAGCCTGGGGAGCAGGTCGCGGTCCTGGAGCCAGGCCCCCTCGGAGGACATCGGGTGCGGCTTGCCTTCGTTGGCGAACGACGGCCATGCCGCCGCGCCGCGCCAGGTGACGCGGACCGTCTCTCCGGACTCCAGGGGCCGCCCGAGCGTGATCCGGTGATGCCGCAGGCGATCGTCGCGGTCCCAGGACGCGATCGTTCGATCTTCCGCGTCGATGGCGGCGAGGGAGAGCTTCTCCGGGACGTCGAAGTCGAGCGCCTCGATGGGCCGCGATCCACCGTTCTCCAGCGTGAGCTCGTAGGCGATGCGCGCCTCGCGCTCCGCCGGGCGGAGCTCGACTTCGAGCTTTCCTTCCATCACACGCGGCCTCGGGGCAGCAGCGACCCCGACATACGTCGCCTCGTACGAGGCCGCCTCTGCGCGCTCCTCTCCCGGCGAGCGGTATCTGTTCTCGATGTTGACGGCCCTGTACACCCGGAGCCCGCAGAGGGCGCCGACGGCCACGATCCCGCCGAGCACCATCATCTGGCCCGACGAGCGCTCGCGCAGCGCGCGCTGAAGCCGAGCCCGGAAGGCGAGCTCCGTGCCGCGCGGCCACCAGAGGACCGCGGCGAACACGATCGCCGCGGCCACCGACAGCAGCCAGCCGTTCACCCAGATCGCCTGGGTGATCCACGGCGCGAGGCCGGTGAGGGGTGAATAGAAGACGTGGATCGGCATCGCGTACTGGAGCGCCGTCTGCGAGACCACGCTGAGCGAGTGGTTCATGACGCAGAGGAAGACGGCGCTGAACGCCAGGAAATGGGCCAGCGCGCGGCGCGAGACCACGCTGTAGAAGAAGAGCGCCAGCGCAGCGACCTGGAGGTTCGCGGGCCAGATGACGGCGAGCGCGAAGAACATGCCTTCGCGCGGGGCGAAGGTGGCGCGGTCGATCGCAAGCTCCACGAGGAGCAAGCTCAGCGTCGGGGCCAGCGCGAGCGCGAGGGCGAGCCCCGCGAGGGCGAGCGCGCGCGGGAGCGCGATCACCCACGTCGGCGCCGGAAGCGCGTCCTGGATCTGCGAGAAGCCGGCGTCCCGCTCGCGCGTGACCCAGCTGCCAGCGGAGGAGCAGAGAAAGATCGCCGTCGGCATGTAGAAGAACTCCACGAGCCGCAGCCCCACGAGGCCTGCCCAGGGCAGCTGCGGGCCGTCCGCCCCGCCGTCGAGCTGGAACATGGCGCTCGCCACCATGAGGATCAGCCCGAAGAGCAGCACCATCCGGGTGCCGCGCGCGCGGAGGCTCTCGGCGAGGAGCTGCCACGCGACGAGCGCGACCGCGCGGCCCTGCGCTCGGGTGTCGAAGCGCGCCTTCGCCTCGTGCCTCGGGAGCGCGGGCGCCTCGCTCGAGGTCTGCGCGCAGGATGGATGCCCGGGGCTCCGGGTCGCCTGCCCACGGCCCCACACCCCCCGTGATCCACCGGCCTCGCCCCGCTGGTAGCCGACGAGGAGCCGCTCCGCGCTCGGCCTCGCGAAAGCGGCGACGAGCGCGAGCGCACCGATTCCCATCACGCCGAGCCGGTTCGCCAGGAACGGCCCCGTCAGGCTCATCGTGCCGCGGATGCGTTCTTCGGCCGTCCAGTACGAGAGCTGCGCGGCGACGGAGTTATAGCCGATGGGGTCGAGCCACTCCCCTGCCTCGCGGTCCACGCCCCCTCGCCACAGCACGAGGATACCAACCATCCAGACGGCCATGACGAGAAAGGACAGCGCATACGCAGGCGCGGAGCGCCCGCTCCGCACGGCCGCGGCGAAGTAGAGGGTGCCGAATCCGAAGACGCTCGGCACGAGGAACAGCGCATAGGCGTGCGCGACCGCGCTCCAGGGCGTGGGCATGAACAGGTCGGCGCGCCCGGCGAGGTGACGCATCGCCATGGGCACCAGCACCCAGGAGATCGATACGGACGCGGCGACGACGAGCCCGGAGGCGAGCGCGCCCAGGTACTTGCCGAAGAGGTACGTCCTCGGCCCGCAGGGGAACGTGTAGGCGACCTCGGCGAAGCGGTGCTTCAGGTCGTCGACGACCGCGCTCGTCATGATGTGCGCGAGGAAGAAGATCAGCCAGAAGCCGTTGTCGCTCGTGAAGTGGTAGATGACGTACGGCGAGTTGCGCGGGACATCGCTGGCGCCGATCTGCGCCATGTACTCGGAGTTCAGCGCGTAGATGCACGTCTGGACGACGAGCGACGCCATCAGGATGAGGTTCACGGAGCCGAGGAGCTGGCGCCTGAGCTCGCCGCGGGCCACGGCGCTCACCCAGAGCGCCCGCTGCCCGAAACCCTGAGCCGAGGGCGTCGTCACGCGGACGCCTCGTGCAGGCTGTGGTGGTAGAGATCCTCGAGCTCCGGCGCTTTCGGGCCAAACGCTTCGCCGGGCCGCGTCGCGCTCACCACGGTGACCACGACATCGCCGAGCCTCGGGGACACCTGCAGAGGCCGGACTCCGCGGGTGACCTCGGCCTGCCGCGCGCGCGCCACACGCGCTTGCCAGAGCTTGCCATCGAGCTCCGCGCATGCGGCTGAGGGAGAGCCGCGGCGGACGATCCGGCCGCCGGCGAGGATCGCCATGTCGCCGCAGAGGCTGGCGACGTCGTCCACGAGGTGCGTCGAGAGCAGGACGATCGCCTCGCCGGAGATCTCCGAGAGGAGCTGGTGAAGCCGGTTGCGCTCCGCCGGATCGAGCCCCGCGGTCGGCTCGTCGACGATCACGAGCCGCGGGGCGCCGAGGAGCGCCTGCGCGATGCCGACGCGCTGCCGCATCCCGCCGGAGAACTCCGCCACCGGGCGATCGGCGGCGCCCGTGAGATTGACGCGCTCGAGGAGCTCATGCACCGCGCGGGCGCGTTCGCGGCCGTCCACGATGCCCTTCATCAACGCGATGTGATCGAGCAGCCCTCGCGCCGTCACGCCAGGATGCACGCCGAAGTCCTGGGGCAGGTAGCCGAGCCGGCGCCGGAGCGCCGCCGGATCCGCGAGCACGTCGGTCTCGCCGAGGTGGATCGAGCCTGCGTCCGGCCGCTGGAGCGTGGCGAGCGTCCGCATCAAGCTGCTCTTGCCGGCGCCGTTCGGCCCGAGCAGGCCGAAGAGGCCGGGGCCGACGTCGAGCTCGATGCCGGACAGGGCGCGGATGCCGCCGGGGTAGGTCTTGTCCAGCCCGCGGACGCGTAGCTGCATGGAAGGTGTGACGTCGCTCATCGCGCCGCGGTGGCCTGGAGGATCCTGGGGAACACGGCGGCCATCACGAGCGCGTCGTGCTGCTTGATGAAAAAGTGGTCTCCGGGCAGCTCGACGCGCTCGTAACCCCGCGTCGAACAGAGGCTCCAATGTCCGGTCGCTTCCCAGGAAACCACGGCGTCGGCCCTTGCGGCGCACACGGTGATGGGCACCGGCAGGGCGACGGGCTCGGGGCGGTGCCAGGTCTCCGCGAGGGCGAGGTCGGCGCGCAGCAGCCGACCTACCATGTCGCGGAGCTCGGCGTGCCGGAGGACATCGTCGGGGATTCCGCCTCGCCGCCGCAGCGCCTCGATGAAGTCCGGCTCCGGCAGGCGGTGGAGCTGGTGCGGATCGGGCAGGTGCGGGGGACGCGCTCCGGAGACGAAGAGCCGCGCGGGCGTGGCGCCAGCCTCATGGAGGCGCTTCGCCAGCTCGAACGCGATGAGCCCGCCGAGGCTGTGCCCGAAGATCGCCGTCGGCGGCCCATCGCCGAGCTCGCGCTCGATCGCCGCGACGACCTCCGTCATCGAGAGCGACGGCGGCTCGCGCGCGCGCTCTTCCCGACCGGGGAGCTGGGCGCGAACGACCTCGACCGCATCTGGCGCCCGCTCCGGCCAGAGGCGGAAGAGCGACGCGCCTGCGCCCGCATGGGGCAAGCACAGGAGCCGCGCGCGGGGCTTTGCGCTCGGTGCGCTCCTGAGGAGCCAGCGCCCTCGATCGCTCATCGAGAAATCTCCTGTGAAATGGGTCGGGGATCGGCGTTCGCCGTCCGCTCCAGCACGCGCACGACCATCGCGGCGACGCGCGACGCGATGGGAGCGAGCGAGAAGTCGTAATGCCCGCAATCGAGAGGTTCGATGTCGAAGCGCCCTACGAGGATCGGCGTCCACCCACGATCCGGCGGGAGCTCGAGCGACGGGCCGCGGGACGCCTGCGCGGAGATGAGGAGCGCGTCCCCCGCGTAAGCTCGCGGCTCGTACCGTCCGAGGGCGCGGAGCTTGGCCGACAAGTGCAGGGAGATGCTCCTCCATGCCGCGACATCGTCGCCGGGGCGGAGAATGCCGCGACGCTCGGGCGTTTCCTCGTGCCGCGACGCGTCCCACGCCTGGACGAGCGCGCCCGCGGGAACCTGGTCGAGCGGCAGGCCGAGCCACGGCTCGACGCCGTCGCGAACGGCCGCAGGCGCCGCGCTGTCGAGGAGGACGAGCGAGACGAGCGGCGCGCCGGCGTCCCGGAGGCGGCGCGCGACCTCGAGCGCCATCACGCCGCCGAACGACCAGCCCACGAGCACACAGGGCACTCGGCTTGTGCCGAGCGGACGCAACACCGCGGCGCAGTCGTCGGCAAGCGCCTCGATGCTCAGATCCTCGCCCTCGTTCGCGGCAAGCTCGACGGCGATCACGGCCGCCCGGCCGTCGAGCGCTCGGGCGAACGCCTCGTATCTCCACACGCCGTCGCCCGGCGCCTCGATACAGACAATCTGCGCCGTATCCACCGCCCGGTTCAACCGGACTGCCCGGATGCCGCGCCGCGATCCGTCGGGGGCCTCCAGCGCACGCGCGAGCTCCGCCACGGTCGGATGCTGAAACAGAATGTCATGCGGCACCGCGCGTCCGAGCTCCTCGCCCGTCGCCGGGCTCGTCGATGAGCCCGCCTGGATCCGGGCGACGAGGCGCTCGAGCACCGGCTCGGTGAACAGCGCGCGGATCGGCACCTTGAGGCCGTGCCGCCGCTCGATCTCCAGGACGAAGCGGGTGGCGGCGAGCGAATCGCCGCCGAGCTCGAAGAAGCTCGAACGCAGGGAGACTCGAGGCGCTCCGAGGATCTCCTGCCACAGCGCGGCGACCTGGCGTTCGAGGTCAGTGCGAGGAGCGACGTGTTCGCCGCCCTGCTCGGCTGCGTCGATCCTCGGTAACGCGCTGCGGTCGACCTTGCCGTTGGCCGAGAGCGGCAGCGCGTCGATCGCTCGAACGTGCCGCGGCACCATGTGCTCCGGCAGCCGTTCGCGCAGGTGCTGCAGGAGCTCGGCCTCGCTCGCCTGGGCGCCGTCGCGCAGCGCGACGTACCCGACGAGCTGCTTGCGGCTGTCCCTGGGGTCGCCATGGGCGACGACCGCTGCCGCCTTGACCGAGGGGTGAGCGGCGAAGACCGCCTCGATCTCGCCGAGCTCGACGCGGTGGCCGCCGATCTTGACCTGCTGGTCGTCGCGACCCAAGAGCTCGATGAGCCCGTCTCTCCACCGGCCGAGATCACCGGTCTTGTACAGCCGTTCTCCGGTGGGTGCTCGAGGGCCCAGCTCGGTTGTTTCGAGCGCTGCCCCGCTCGTCGAACCGTCGGCCCAGGAGATGAAGCGCTCGGCCGTCTTCGTGGCGTCCCCCCAGTAGCCGCGGGCGAGGCCGAGACCGCCGATGTAGAGCTCCCCGGTCACGTGGTCCGGGCACTCCTCCATCCGATCGTTGAGCACGTACCAGCGCTGATTCCGCAGCGGCCGGCCGTAGGGCACGCTCGTCCAGCCCGACAGCGCGCCTCCGATGGGGTGAACGATCGACCAGATCGACGCCTCCGTCGCGCCCCCGAGGCTGATGCACCGGGTTCCGGGCGAGAGCTTGCACAGCCGCTCTGGCAGATCCAGCGGAATCCAGTCGCCGCTGAGCAGCGCGAGCCGCAGACCGAGAGTCGCCCCGCGCCCCTCGGCGTAGTCGACGAGCATCTGCAGGAGCGCCGGCACGCTGTTCCAGAGCGTCACCCGCTCGCGCTCGAGCAGCGAGAGCCAGTGCTCCGGGTCCTTCTCGGCCCCCCGCTCCGGCATCACCAGGCAACCACCGGCAGCGAGCGTCCCGAAGACATCGTACACCGACAGGTCGAAGCTCAGCGACGAGACGCCGAAGACGCGATCCTCCGGTCCAACGCCGAAACGATCGTTGATGTCCTCCACGGTATTGACCGCGCTCCGGTGCTCGATCATCGCGCCCTTGGGGACCCCCGTGGAGCCGGACGTGTAGATGACGTAGGCGAGATCGTGAGGACCCTGGCGCGGCTCACCCCATGACGGCTCGCGACGCCCGGCGTCGTCGACCGTCTCGACCTCGACGCCACCAGGGACGGTGATCCGCCCCTTCACCGCGGTTTGCGTCAACACGAGCTTCGCGCCCGTGGCCTCGAGCAAGGCGTGGATGCGCTTCTCGGGCAGGGTCGCGTCGATGGGCACGTAGGCGCCGCCCGCCTCGAGCACGGCCAGGACGGCCACCACCTGCTCCCAGCCGCGCTCCATCACGACCGCCACGAGCTCGCCGGGGGCCACGCCGCGGGCGAGGATCCTGTCGGAGAGCCACGCGGCGCGCCCCGCGAGCTCGCCGTAGGTCAGGCGGCGCTCGCCGCAGACCACCGCCTCGCGGGACGGCTCGGCCTGCGCCCGCCGCCGGAAGGCGCTGTGCAGCAGGTCGCCGCTCTCGGGCGCGCGGGTGGAGTTGGCACGGCGGCGCGCCTCCGCCTGCGCGGCGGGCAGCCCCACCGGGCTCGGTGCGTGCCAGGCGGCCTCGCCCTCGCCGCTGAGCCGCTCGAGCAGCCACGTGTACGCCGCGAACATCGCCCCCAGCGCGCCCGGCGCGAACGCCTCCTCGACCGCGTCCCAGTAGACACCGAGGTGCCCCTCGCTCTCGTCGACGTGGTGATCGAGCAGGACCTGCGGAGTCTGGCTGATGCTGAACACCACCTCGCCGAGCCTCGCCGTCTGCGCGGCGTCGTCCGCGTGCTGCGTGTCGGCCTGCCGGTCGAGGCCGAAGAGGCTCGTGAAGACCACCGGCGTGATGAGGTCCGGCCGGTCCTCATGCATCCTCCGCAGCTCGCGCAGCACGCGCACGCCGCCCACGTGGCGGTGCTCGAGATCGTCGAGGAGCCGCCGCTGGACGGCCGCCGCGCGCTCGACGAAGGTCGCTCCCTGCCGGCGATCGACGACCAGCGGCGTCAGCGTCGTGAACTCGCCGACGACCTCCTGCACCTGTGGGTGGACCGGCAGCCGGTTGAACGTCGGCAGGCTGAGCGTGAACCGCTGGCGGCGCGTGAAGGCGCCGAGCACCTCCGCGTAGGCGGCGAGCAGCACCCCCGAGGGCGTGAGCCCGAAGCCGGCGGCCCGCGACTTCAGCCGCGACCACGCCTCGCGCGGGAGCCGGTGGCCCCGGCGCTCGAAGCGCGGCTTCTGGATGCGCGCTGGATCCTTCGCGAGGGGCAGCGCCGGTCCGAGCGGCATATCCCGGAGGCGCGCCTCCCAGTACCGCCACGAGCGTGCGTAGGTCGCGGAGCGCTCGAACGCGCGCTGAGCCGTCACGTAATCGCGGAAGCGGACGCCGAGCGGGGGCAGCTCCCGGCCTTGCACCTCGTAGAGCTCGGCCCACTCGCGCAGCACGATCGCCATGCTGCGGCCGTCGAGGGCGATCATGTCGATGCCGACGTGGACGCGGGTGGTGCCTTCATCGATGCGCGTGGCGCGAATATCGAAGAGCGGCCAGCGTTCGCACGGGGCAGCCCGGTGCGAGAGCGAGGCGCGGAGCTCGGCGAGCCTGGCCGCCCGCTCGGGCGCGGGCGCCCCCGACAGGTCGAGCAGCTCGATGCGGTAGGCGGGCACGGTCTTCAGCACCTGCTGCCGGCCGTCGGGCAAGAGGACGACACGCAGCATGTCGTGACGATCGATGAGGCGCTGCAAGGCGCGCTCGATGCGCGCGAGATCGATGGCCTCGCAGTCGAGCTCGAAGTAGCCGTGGCAGGAGACGTCGCCGAGGATCATGTCGGCGCCGCGGCCGATCCAGTAGGCTTGCTGCACCTCGTTCAGGGGGAACGGCTCGTACCGCCCCGCCTCGTCCTCCCGGAAGAAGGCGCGCGGGTCGTCGCCCTCGGCGGGCCCTTCGCCCGTGAGCGCTGCGGTGATGTGCTCGGTCAGCGCGCCGGCCGTCGGCACCCCGTTCGCGGCGCGCAGGACCTTGTTCGGCGCGATCCGGACGCCGAGCTCCTTCGAGAGCGAGGCGGTGAGGTTCAGGAACATCAACGAATCGAGGCCGAGCTCCATCAGGTTGGCGGTGGGCTCGATCCGCCGCTCGTCGATGCGGAGCATCCGGGCGAGGCGACTGCGGACGTGCGCCGCGGTCTCGGCGGCGCGCGCGCCTCCGGGCAGGGCCTTGAGCCTGCGGCCCGCCGCGTCCTCCTCGTCCGGCTCCGCCCTGTCCGCGCGCCGCTCGACCTCGTCGTAGATGGCGGGCGCCGCGCTCCGCGGATAGCCGCGCAGCAGCTCGGGCCAGCGGGCGTCGAGGATCCCGAGGTGCGCCCTCGCCGCCCCGAACGCGTGATCGAGGCACGCCAGAGCGTTCTCGGGGGCGAGGCCCAGCAACCCCCCGCGCTCGACCTGCGCGGCGTGCACCGGATCCGCGACGGCGCCGACGCGCAGCCAGAGGCCCCAGCTAATGCTGAGCGCGGGGAGGCCTCGGGCACGGCGGAACGCCGCGAGGGCATCCAGAAACGCGTTCGCCGCGCCGTAATGCGGCAAGCCGTACGCCGGAACGAGGCTGACGGAAGAGGAGAACAGGAGAAAGAAGTCGAGAGGGAGGTCGCGCGTGACCTCGTGGAGCACCCACGCCCCCTCGACCTTGGGCGCGAGGACGGTCGCGAACTCCTCCCACAGAGGACGCTCTGACGACATGCCGGCGCCGAGGTCGAGGGCGCTGTGGACGACACCGCCGAGCGCCGGACCGGACCGCTGGATCCGATCGACGAGCGCGCGCATCGCCGTGAGATCGGTCACGTCGCCGCGAGCGAGCTCGACCTTCACGACGCGCCCGCGGAGGTGCTCTGCGAGGGAGAGCGCCCGTTCGCCGGGCTCCGACCGGCCGAGGAGCACGAGGTGCCGTGCGCCCTTGTCGGCCAGCCGCTCGGCGACCTTCATCCCGATCCCGCCGCGGCCGCCCACGATGAGGTACGTGCGATCCGGTGAGACCGGGATCCCGGCGCCGGTCGCGGAGAAGTCACGCCGCGACATCCGCACGATACGCGGCGCGAGCACCCGCTCGCCGCGGAGCGCGACGACGCCCTCGTTCGGGCCGATCCGCGTGAGGACATCGAGCAGGGGCGCCGGATCCCGCGGCGTCATGGCTGGGTCGACATCCACGAGCCGGAGGTGCAGCTCCGGGTGCCCCACGGCAATGCTGCGCACGAAGCCGAGGAGAGGCGCCTCGGCGACGGCCGGGGCCTCGTCGCCGATCGCTTGCGCGCCGCGCGTGAAGACCAGGAACCGTTCGAGGTCTTCCCACGAGGTCCCATCGAGCGCTCCGATGAGGTGCAGCAGCCCGTTCAGGTGCCGGCGCTGCGCAGCGCGGATGGCGGTGACGGTGTCAGCGCGCTCCGCGTCCAGGCCCCAGAAGCACGCGATGGATCGAGGGGCGAGGGCTCGATCCCCGTCGATCGCTCGCACAGCGCGAACCAGGCTCTCAGGCTGCTCGAGATCGACCGCATGGCATGTGGCGCCCGCGAACGCGGCCTCGCCTCCGGGCGTGTCCGGGGTGAGCAGCACGGAGGCCCGCGCGCCGGCCCTCGCGAGCGCCTCGACGAACGCGCGCGCGAAGCCGCCGCGGTCCGCGCAGACGATCCAGGCGGTCCCACGCAGCGCGTCGGCCGAGCGGGGCGCGTCCGCGAGCTCCGTCGCCGGGCGCCAGTCGATGCCGTAGAACAGGTCTGTCCGGACGGCCTCCCCCGGCGCGCGGTCGCCGCGCGCTGCGGCCGCGCCCACGGAGGCCCGCCGCTTCCCGCCGGCTTGCGCGACCAGCACCCGCTCGCCGACGGCCGCCCCTGCCGAGCGCGCGTCCGGGAGCGCCTTGCGCTGGACGAAGCCGCACTCCGAGAGCAGGCGCTCCCACGCGTCCTCCTCCAGGAACATGCGCCCGCGGCGCAGCTCGCCGTCGGTCACGTCGCCGAGGAGCAACCCCGTCGTCAGATCGGCGGCCAGGCTGTTGCGCGTGACCTCGTAGAGAACGAGCACACCGGACGGCGCGAGGAGGCTCCTGGCATTCTGGAGGGCGCGCCGGAGGTCCGGCGCGGCGTGCACGGAGTTCGCGGCGATGATGAGGTCGAAGCCGTGAGGCGCGAACGACTGCTCGAGCAAGCTCCTGCCGATGTCGAGGAGGCGGAGATCGAGCTTTGGATAAAAGGCGAACCGCTCTCTCGCGCGCTCCAGGAACACAGGCGATACATCGGTGAACACGTAGGACGTGTCGCCGTCGAGCAGCGGGAGGATCTGCTCCGTGGTCGCGCCGGTGCCGCCGCCGATCTCCAGGATCCGCGCTGGCCGGAGCTCGCTCTCGACGAGGGCGCGCACGACCTCGCGCACGATCCCGTTGAAGTAGCGCGACGTCGGGAGCTCGGCGTAGATCCGGTAGGCATCATCGACGCTGCCGTCGCTGAAGATCACGCCGCGCGGGTCGCTGCCGCCTGTCAGGACCTGGGGCAGCGCCCGGCCCACGGTGAGCACGATCTCCCCGAGCGCGGACGTCCTCGCGCGGAACGCCGCCGCTGTGCCCTCGGCGCGCGCGCACGCCTCCGGGGAGCTCGACACGAGCTCGCCGTAGCGCCCGCCGTCGCCTCTCCGGAGCTCGCCTCGCGCCGCGAGGAGCTCCGCGACGGAGCGCACGACGCGAACGAAGCGGGGAGGGACCCCGGCCGCTGCGCAGGCCTCCTCCGGCGTCGACCACCGGAGGTCCCCCTCGGAGCTCCGGGCCGCCTGGCGGCGCGCTCCCCCCCGAGCCTCGCCCCGGAAGAGCCCGAGCTGCCCGAAAGCGAGGCGGAAGTAGCAGGAGCACAGATCCTCCAGGGACCGCTCTTCCTGGAGGTGGGTCGCGAGATCGAGCGCGACGAGCCCTGCTTCCGCCTGCTCGCCCCCGGCGCGCACGAGATCGGCGAAGGCGTCGCTTCGGCCGCCCTGCACGGCCTTCTCGGGCACCTCCGCTGCGGGCCCGCGGAGCTCGACCCGCTCGAACGGCGTCGCGGGGAGGCGCACGCGACGGCCCCGGCCGTCGTGAACGGCCGCCCAGTCGATGTCCACGCCGGCGACGTAGAGCTGCGCGAGCGCCTCCGAGATCGCATCTCGATCGTCCTGCCCGCCCGACAGCGAGGCGATGAGGACCGCATCGCCGCCGGAGAGCACCTCGGCGCCGAGCTTCGTCAGCACGGCCTGAGGGCCGAGCTCCAGGAACACGCGGTGGCCGTCGCGCGCGGCGAGCCCGAGGCAACGCGCGAACTCGACCGGGCGGAGGAGCTGCTCCGCCCAGTACGCCGGGTCGAGCCGCTCTCCGGGCCGGAGCACCCGGCCTCCCACGTTCAGGAACAGGGTCGTGTTCGCGGAGTGGTGCGGGATCTCGGCCGCGCGCCGGAGCGGGTCGCGGACGGGCTCCATCAGCGGCGAATGGAAGGCGTGCGCGACGTGGAGCGGCCGGGTGGTGATGCCCCGGCGCTCGAACGCCTCGACGTGCTCCCGCACGGCGTCCCGCGCGCCCGAGATGACGACGCGCTCGTGCCCGTTGATCGCCGCAATGGCGACCGGCCCCGGTCCGCCCGCGAGCTGGTCCTCGACGACGCCGCGGGGCGCGAACACGGCCACCATCTCGCCTGGACCTGGCGCGCCGTGCATGAGCTCGCCGCGCGCGGCGGTCAGCCGGAGCGCGTCGTCCAGGCTCAGCACGCCCGAGACAGCGGCGGCCGCGAGCTCGCCGACGCTGTGGCCAAGCACGGCGGCCGGCTCGACGCCCCATGCCTTCCAGAGCTCGGAGAGCGCGAACGCGACCGAGAACAGGCACGGCTGCGCGTAGCGCGTCTCCTTGAGCCTCTCGCCCCCATCGAGCGAGGTGACCATCCGGACGAGGTCGAAGCGGTCGCGCAGGACGGCCGCGCAGCGGTCGAACGCGGCGCGGAACGGCAGGTGCGCCTCGTAGAGCCCGCGCGCCATGCCCGCGTACTGCGCTCCCTGACCCGTGAAGAGGAAGACCGGCTTGACGCCCGAGAGGGCGCGCGCGCCGCTGCTCTGGAAGACGGGCACGGGCGCGGTCTGGCCTTCCCGGCGGGCGTTCGGGTTGACGCTCGGGGCTCCGGGTCGCCGTTCGGCGCCCTCCGCCCCGAACCCCAGGGCGCCGCGCAGCTCGTCCCGGGAGTCCGCAACGATGGCGAGGCGGCGAGTGAAGTGGTGCCTGCCGACGTTGGTGGTGTACGCGACGTCGGCGACGTCGTGGGCCGCCCCGCCGTCGTCGCGGAGGTGACCGCGGTAGGCGCCCACGAGCGCACGAAGGCGCTCGTCGCTCATCGCCGACAGCGTCACCACCGGGCGGATGCGGGACGAAGGCTGCCTCTGCCCGCGGCGGGGCGGCTCTTCGAGGACGGCATGCGCGTTCGTGCCGCCGAACCCGAACGAGCTGACGCCGACACGGCGAGGCGCGGCGCCGGCGGGCCAGGAGCGCGGTTCCTTCGGGAGATAGAAGGGCGATCGCTCCAGATCCATCTTCGCGTTCGGCCGATCGACGTGGATGCTCGGGGGGATCTGTCCGTGGTGGGCCACGAGGGCGGCCTTGATCAGGCTCGCGATGCCGGCCGCGGCGTCGAGGTGCCCGATGTTGCTCTTCACCGAGCCGAGGGCGCAGAACGACCGCGCGTCGGTCTCGGCGCGGAAGACGCGCGTGAGCGCCTGCACCTCGATCGGATCGCCGAGCGGCGTGCCGGTGCCGTGCCCCTCGAGGTAGCCGACGCTCGCGGCGGAGACATCGGCGACCGCGAGCGCCTCCGCGATGACGCGCGCCTGCCCCTCGGCGCTCGGCGCGGTGTAGCCGATCTTGTCCGCGCCGTCGTTGTTCACGGCCGAGCCGCGCAGCACCGCCCAGATGGGATCGCCGTCCGCGATGGCCTCCGCGAGGCGCTTGAGCAGGACCACGCCCACGCCGTTGCCCCCGACCACGCCGGCCGCTCGCTCGTCGTAAGCGCGGCACCGCCCGTCGGGCGATAGGATCAGGCCCTCCTGGTAGAGGTAACCGACCTCCTGAGGCAGCGTGATCGTGGCGCCGCCCGCGAGCGCCATCGCGCACTCCCCGCTCAGGATCGACTGGGCGGCGAGGTGCACGGCGACGAGCGAGGTCGAGCACGCCGTCTGCACCGTGAGGCTCGGCCCCTTGAGGTCGAGCTTGTACGAGACGCGCGTGGCGAGGTAGTCCTTGTCGTTCGCCGTGAGCAGGCGAAGGGATCTCGCCGTCGCTCCTTCCCTCGGGTCGAGGAGCGCGGGCGGGAGGTGCGTGCTCGCGCTGCATCCGGCGAAGACGCCGGTCGGGACCGAGACGCTGCGCGGCGCGTGGCCGGCGTCCTCCAGGGCCTCCCACGCGCACTGGAGAAAGAGGCGCTGCTGCGGGTCGATCAGCTCGGCCTCGCCCTCCGCGTAGCCGAAGAGCGCCGCGTCGAAGGCGTAGACGTCGTCGATCACGCCGCCTGCCGGCACGTAGTCGGGGTGCTTTGCGAGCTCCTGCGGGACGCCGGCGGCGCGGAGCTCATCCATCGAGAACCGCGCGATCGACTCCCTGCCGCGCAGGAGGTTGTCCCAGAACTGGTCGACGGTATTCGCGCCCGGAAACCGGCACGCCATGCCGATGATCGCGACCGAGTTCGTCTCGTCCAAGGGCCTGTCCCCGCTCATCGCTGTTCCTCGCTCTCGTTGTCTGTCTCGGCCGCGCGACCCCGCGAGCGCTGCTGCCGGCGCCGCGCCCCCTGGAGGCGCGCGAGGCTCACGGGGTCCTGCGCCGCACGCGCGGTGCCCTCGACTGCTTGGGGCCCGATGTCGCGACAGGCCGTCTCCAGGCGCGCCGCGAGGGCGGCCACGCTGCCGTGCTCGAACAGGTCGAGCACGGGGATCTCGCGGCCGAGCCGCGCCTCGAGGATCTTGTGCACCTCGACGAGCGCGAGGGACGTCGCGCCGAGATCGAGAAAGCGGGCCTTGACGCTCACCTGCGGGAGGCGCAGCACCTCGGCGACGACCCCGGCGAGCGTGCGCTCCAGATCGGTGCGCGGCGCGATGTGCTCGCCCCTGCGGTCGCTCACGTCGACCTTGGGGAGCGCGCGGCGGTCGACCTTGCCGTTGGCCGAGAGCGGCAGCGCTTCGAGCAGCCGCAGGTATCGCGGGATCATGTACAGCGGCAGTCGCTCGCGCAGGTGCTGCAGCAGCTCGGCCTCGCTTGCCTGGGCCCCCGGCCGCAGCACGGCGTACCCCACGAGCGGCTTCTGGCTGTCCTGCGCCTCCCCCTGCGCGATCACCACCGCCTCCCTCACGCTCGGGTGGTCCGCGAGCGCCGCCTCGATCTCGCCGAGCTCGATCCGATGACCGCCGACCTTCACCTGCTGGTCCTCGCGGCCCAGGATCTCCAGCACGCCGCCTTCGCGGTAGCGACCCAGGTCCCCCGTCCTGTACAGCCGCTCGCCCGTCCCCGCCCACGTCACGAAGCGCTCGGCGGTCCTGGTCGGATCGTCCCAGTAGCCGCGGGCGAGGCCGAGGCCGCCGATGTAGAGCTCTCCGGTCACGTGGTCCGGGCACTCCTCCATCCGATCGTTGAGCACGTACCAGCGCTGATTCCGCAGCGGCCGGCCGTACGGCACGCTCGTCCAGCCGGGCAGCGCGCCCTCGATTGGATGAACGATCGACCAGATCGACGCCTCCGTCGCGCCCCCGAGGCTCACGGCGCGGACGCCCGGCGCGAGCTTGCGCAGCCGTTCGGGGAGATCGACCGGGATCCAGTCGCCGCTCAGGAGCGCGACCCGCAGACGCGCGAGCGAGGCGCCGCGCCCTTCGGCGAAGTCGACGAGCATCTGCAGGAGCGCCGGCACGCTGTTCCACAGCGAGACGCGCTCGCGCTGCACCAGCGTGAGCCAGTGCTCGGGATCCTTGTCGTGGCCCCGGCCAGGCATCACCAGGCAGCCGCCCGCGGCGAGCGTGCCGAAGATGTCGTACACCGACAGGTCGAAGCTCAGCGACGAGACGCCGAGGACGCGATCGGAGGGGCCGACATCGAAGCGGGCGTTGATGTCCTCGACCGTGTTGACGGCGCTCCGGTGCTCGATGACGACGCCCTTGGGCGTGCCGGTCGAGCCGGAGGTGTAGATGATGTAGGCGACGTCCTCGGGCCTCTGCCGCGGCGCATCCCAGGTGGGCGCGCACCGGCCCGCGTCGTCCACCGTCTCGATGGCGCCGTGGCCGTGCAGCGCGAGGCGCTCCTTGACCCACGACTGCGCGAGCACGACGCGCGTCCGAGTGGCGTCGAGCAAGGCGTGGATGCGCTTCTCGGGCAGGGTCGCGTCGATGGGCACGTAGGCGCCGCCCGCCTCGAGCACGGCCAGGACGGCCACCGCCTGCTCCCAGCCGCGCTCCATCACGACCGCCACGAACTCGCCGGGGGCTACCCCGTGCGCGCGCAGGCGCGCCGCGAGCCATACGGCACGCTCGGCGAGCTCACCGTACGAGAGGCGCCGATCCTCGCAGACGATGGCCTCGCGCTCGGGGTGAGCCTGCGCGTTGCGGCAGAAGGCGCTGTGCAGCAGGTCGCCGCTCTCCGGCGCTGCGGTGGCGTTCTGGCGCCGGCGAAGCCCGGCTTGCTCGGCGGGCAGGCCGACCGGGCTCGCCTCCTGCCACGCCGGGGAGCCCTCCTCGCCGAGCCGCTCGAGCAGCCCCAGGTACGCCGTGAACATCGCGTCCAGCACCCCCGGCGCGAACGCCTCCTCCACCGTGTCCCAGGCGAGGACCAGCGCGCCGCGGTCCTCGTGGAGCTGGTGGTCCAGGAGCACCTGAGGTGTCTGCGTGACCGTGTACGTGAGCTCGCCGAGGTGACCGGCCGGCGCGACGTCGCGACCGGCGGGGCCGGTCGCGAGCATGCTGGTGAACACCACCGGCATGAGCGCGGCCCCGACACGGCGGTGGACGTGGGCGTAGTGGCGGAGCGCGTGCATCCCGCTCACCCGGCGGTGCTCGAGATCGCGCAGGAAGCTCTCCTGAAGGGCGCGCACGCGCTCGGCGAAGGTCGCGCCGTCGTCGCGTACCTCGACCAGGAGCGTGCTGGTGAAGTCGCCGGCGATGCGGTCGACCTCGGGATGGACCGGTTGCCGATCGAAGAGGGTCAGGTTGACGGTGAAGTCGCGCCGCCTGCCGAAGCGGCGCAGCACCTCGGCGAACGCCGCCAGCACCAGCACGGACGACGTCGCGCCGAGCGCCCGACTCCGGTCCTTGAGCCGCGACCATACCGCAGGCTCCAGGCGGCGTTGCCGCCGGACGAAGCGCGGGCGCTCGACGTCGGAGACCCGCACGCAGAGCGGCAGCTCGGGCGCCGGCGGCAGGGTCTCGGCGCGGATCCTCCAGTAGCGCTCGGACTCGCGCCACGCCTCGGCGTCCTGCTGCGCGCGCAGGGTGAGCACATAGTCGCGGAAGGAGACCGCGAGCGGCGGGGGATCGAACCCGGGATCCTCGTAGAAGCGGCGGATCTCGCCCTGCAGGAGCGCCGCGCTGTGGCCGTCGAGGAGCAGCGCGTCCGAGCTGATGTGAATGCGCGCGCGCCCGTCGTCGAGCCGAGACACGCGGACCGCGAACATGGGCCAGCGGTGCGGGTCCGGTACCCGATGGGACATCGCGTCGCGGACCTCCCGGAGCGCCTGCTCACGCTCCTCGGGCGCCTTGCGGCGGAGGTCGGTCACGTCGACGCGGAAGCGCGGGACCTCGCGGAGGATGGTCTGCGTCCCGCCAGGGCTCACCACGGCGCGCAGCATGTCGTGCCGCGCGACGGCCCGATTCCACGCCTCCTCGTAGCGCTCGACGTCGAGGCCCTCGACGTCGAACTCCTGGTAGCCGTGGCACGCGACGTTACCGAGCTCGAAATGCCCGCTCCGCCCGAGGAAATACGCCTCCTGCACGTCCGTCAGGGGGAAGGGCTCGTTCCGCCGTTCCAGGTCCACGCGGAGCATCGGGCCGGCGCTGTCGTCGAGCGCGATGCCCTGCTCGCGGAGGAGCGCCGCGACGAGCTTCTGTTGTTCATCGGACAGGTCGAAGCCTGATAGCGACATGGTGAATGCCTCCTGCGCTCAAGGATTCCGGGCAGCGTCGAGGGCGCGCGTGACCTCGTCCGGGCTCATGCGCTTGACCTTCTGGACGGCGGTCGCGATGGCCATCGCCCGCCCCTCGACGGGGTCCACCTCGATGATGGCCTGGGCGAGCCGGGCGATCGTCGATGCCGCGAAGAACCGCGCGATGGGCAGCTTCACGTGGAAGCTCTCCGCGATGCGCGCCACGAGCGGCATCGCCGCGAGCGACTCTCCGCCGAGATCGCGGAACGCGTCGTGGATCCCGATGGGCTCGACGCCGAGCGCGTCCTGCCAGATGCTGACGAGGCAGCGCTCGAGATCGCTCCTCGGCGGCGCATAGCTCACGCCCAGCGCCGGCCGGCCCGCGGCCCGGCGTGCAGGGCGCGGCGGGGCGGGGTCCGCGAGCCGCTGCGGGCTCTCCGCTCCTCCCGTCGCGACCGACGTCGAGCGCCGCTGGATCTGCTCCCATCGCGCCGCGAGATCGACGGTGGAGACGACGACCTGTCCGGCCGCGCGGAGCGACAGGATGGCATCCAGCGCCTCGCCGCCCTCTCCCGGCCGGATCGCGGTCGAGGTCGGTGACGCGGCGGAGGACTGCCATGCATCCCAGTCGACCGCGATCCAGGGGGTGTCGCCCTTCCGGCTGCGCTCGACCGCGAACGCGTCCATGAAGTGGTTGGCAGCCGCATAAGCTGCGAAGCCGATTCCCCCGAGGATCGTCGAGAGCGACGAGCAGAGCAGCACGAAGTCGAGCTCTCGCGAGAGCACCCGGTCGAGCACGCGCGTCCCCTGCACCTTGGCGCGGAAATGCGCGCGGGCGTGCTCGGGCCCGGTCTCCCGTGCGTCGCGGAAGATCTCCGGCCCGACCGTCCCGGCCGCGTGAATGACCCCGTGGAGCGCGCCGAAGCGGCGGTACGCCTCCGCGACCACGCCCGCCATCCGCTCCTCGTCGGCGACGTCTGCAGGTATGACGAGGACCTCGGCGCCGAGGCGCTCGAGGCGCTGGACCGCGGCGATCCTCCTGCTCATCCGATCTTCCGGGTCGTGCGACCGAATCCACGCATCCCACGCGTCTCGCGGGATCAGGCCTGCACGGCTGGTCAAGATCAGCCGTGCCCGCGCGGCGCGCGCGAGGTGCTCCGAGAGCGCCACGCCGACGGCGCCGAGACCACCGACGACGAGGTAGACGCCGCGCTCGCGCAGCCGCGGCCGCGCGGCTGAGGGGGAGAGACGGATCGGCTCGAAGGCGGCGACCCAGCGGTGGAGGTTCCGGTAGGCGACGTAGGGAGCGGCGGACGCCGACTTCCGGCCCATGTCGAAAGGCGCGGCAACGGCCGATTCACGATCGATGTGAACGCCATTGTCGCCGCCCGCGCCGAGCTCGCGAAGGAGGTGCTCCACGAGGCCTGTCCCGCGGCGGGTAACATCGACGACCCGGCACCTCAGCGACGGGATCTCCTGCGGGAGAACACAGCACGCGCTCAGCAGCGTCGCCTTGTCCGCCATGATGGGCTCGTCGCCCAGCACCGAGAAGAGCTGGTCCGTCAGCACGACGACGTGAACGGCGCCGCCCGCGCCTCGGGCTGCGATCGCCTGCGCGAGGAGCAGGAGCCCGAAGAAGCCGAGGCGCTGCTGTTCCTCGAAGGTCTGCGGCCCCGCGTGGTCCTCGGTCAGGCTCCAGAGGTGGAGCACGCTCCACGGAGCCGCGCCGCTCGCGGAGACCTCCTCCAGCAGCCGATCATGGTCGGCGCGCGACGACGGATCGATCTGGAAACGTTTCGCGCCGACCCTGGCGAACGCGGCGCCCGGGCTCACGACGACGATCTCGTTCGACCTCTGCTCGAGCGCTTCGATGAGCGCCGCAGCGAGCCGGGATGGATCCGCGAAGACGAGCCAGCGTCGACGCTCCGTCGGGCTCTCGCCGATCGGCGGCGAGCGCCTCCACGACGGAGCGTAGAGCCACTCCGCCACCGGGCGCCGCTCTGCCGCGGCCCCCCGCGCCGGTGCGTGCTCGGACGCCGGCGCGTCGATCCAGTGGCGTTGACGCTCGAATGGGTAGGTCGGCAGCGGGACACGGCCGACATCCGCACGCCCCGCCCACTCGGCGCGAAAGTCGACCGGCGCGCCCGCGAGCCACGCGCGCCCGAGGCGCTCCTTCGCAGTGGCGCGCGCATCCGCGCTGCCCGCCGCCGGCGCTTCGACCGAGAGGCCCTCGCCCTCGACGAAGCGCATCGAGTCCGTCAGCGCGCGCGCCGCGTCTGCGACGTCGTGCGCCACGACGAACCGCCGGTGCTCGAACGTCCTGCGGCCGACCTGCAAGGTGTAAGCGACATCGGCGAGCCGCAGCCCGGGCGTCCGCGCGAGGTGCTCCGCGAGCCGCTGGCACGCCGCCTCGAGCGCGGCTTGAGACCGCGCCGAGATCACCAGGAGCTCCGGCGCCGGCGCCCCGGACCGCGCGCGCTCCGCGGGGGGCGGCTCTTCGAGCACCACGTGCGCATTCGTGCCGCCGATCCCGAGGGAGCTGACCGCGGCGCGCCGCGGGCCGCGCAGAGGCGCGGGGAAGCTCTCCCCGCGCGACAGCACGGAGAATCCCAGCTCCTCGATCCGCGCTGCCGGGTTCGCTCGCTTGTAGTGGAGCGTCGCCGGCAGATAGCGATGCTTCAGGCAGAGCGCCGCCTTGATCAGGCCGGCCACCCCTGCTGCGGCGTCGAGGTGCCCGATGTTCGACTTCACGGACCCGAGGACGCAACGCGCGCCGGCCGCTCGCCCGTAATAGCGGCCGAGCGCCTCCACCTCGATCGGATCGCCGAGCCGCGTGCCCGTCCCGTGCGCCTCGACGTAGGCCACCGTGCCTGGATCGACCCCCGCGAGCGCGAGCGCCTCGCCGATGACCTTCTGCTGGCCGGCGACGCTCGGCGCCGTATACCCGACCTTCCCCGACCCATCGTTGTTGATCGCGAAGCCGCGGATCGACGCGTGAATCGTGTCGCGATCCGCGATCGCCTCGGAGAGGCGCTTCAGCACGACGACCGCGACGCCGTTGCCCTCGACGAAGCCCGATGCTTCCGCGTCGAAGGGCCGGCACCTGCCGTCCCCCGAGAGGAGCCCCTCCTCGGGGTCCGTCCAGTATCCCACGTCCTGCTTCGCGCGGAGGCCGACCCCGCCGACCACGGCGAGATCGCACTGCTCGTTCAGCAACGCTTGCGCCGCCGACGCGACACCGACCAGCGAGCTCGAACAGGCCGTCTGCACCGACACGCTCGGGCCGGTGAGGTTGAGCTTGTACGAGACGCGCGTCGCCAGGTAGTCCTTGTCGTTGCCGATCACGACCTCGAGGTGCCTGGCGATGTCTTCGTAGAGCGGCGCGCGGCAGACGTTGTACAGGTACGTATTGAAGTTCGCGCTCGCGTACACGCCGATCGTGCCGCGCGTCTCGTCGACGTAGCCGGCATGCTCGAGCGCCTCCCAGGCGCACTCCAGGAACAGCCGGTGCTGCGGGTCGGTCACCGCGGCCTCGCGGGGCGTCATCGCGAAGAACCCGGCATCGAAGCCGGCGATGTCATCGAGGATGTACCCCGCGTCGACATACCGTCGCCCGCCTTCTCGCAGCGTCGGCCCGCCATGGAACCGCGTGAGCACGTCCCGCCCCGCGACGAGGTCGTCCCAGAACGCGCCGACGCTGGCCGCTCCGGGGAAACGGCCGGCCATTCCGATGATGGCGACCCCCAGGTCAGAATCACCGGATCCATCCTGATGATCAGCGCTGCTGTCCACGGCATCCCTCCTTGAGCTGGTCATCCCTCAGGTCCCCCGACGCCGGAGGCGCACCGCCGCCGCGCGGCGGCGCTGGGCCCGTTCCTCCGGAGGGACCTGCGAAGGCTGAGTCCCGACTCCAGCCGGCGCCGCGTCCATCGCCCCGCCGCCCGGCGCCGCTGCCTTGCGGATGTAATCTGCGATGGCGCGCACCGTCGGGTGCGCGAAGACGGCGACGATCGGGAGCTCGACGCCGAAGCGCGCTTCGAGCCGGGTCAGCACATGGATCGCCGAGACAGAATCGCCGCCGATGTCGAAGAAGTTCCGGGTAACGTCAATCGATGCTTCCGGCCGGCCGAGCACCTCGCTGAAGACGCCGCGGATGGCCGTCTCCATCTCGTCCTGCGGCTGCGCCGCCGGCAACGCTGCGTCGGGTGCGCTGCACAGGCGGGCGAGAGCAGGCCGATCGACCTTGCCGTTCGACGTGAGCGGCAGCTCGCGCACGATGCGCAGCGACGACGGGACCATGTACTCGGGCAGATGGCGCGCGAGGTGCGCCCGGAGTTCGCCCGTACCGACGGCCGCCTCCTCGAGCACCACGCCGGCGACGAGCCGCCGTCCGCGCGCCGCCTCGGGGGCGGCGACCGCGCAGGCCCTGACGCCGGGACAGCGCTGCAGCACCGCCTCGATCTCGCCGAGCTCGACACGGTAGCCGTTGATCTTGACCTGCTGATCCTGACGGCCGAGGAACTCGATCTCGCCGTTCGGGAGCGTGCGTCCGAGGTCGCCTGTGCGGTAGAGGCGCTCGCCGGTCACGGGGTGGACGATGAACGACGCCGCGGTGCGCTCCGGGTCGTTCAGGTAGCCCCGCGCGACGCCGACTCCCCCGATGAACAGCTCCCCGACAGCCCACGTGGGACGCCTCCGGAGCTGGGCGTCCAGCACCTCGACGCTCTGGTGAGCGAGGGCCCGGCCGTACGGGATGCTGCGCCACGACGGGTCGACCTCGCCGATGACGTGGTGAATCGACCAGATCGACGCCTCGGTGGCGCCGCCGAGGCTGACGATCCGGGCGCGCGGATTCAGGCGGCGGATGCGCGCCGGCAGGTCGACCGGGATCCAGTCGCCGCTCATCAGGATGAGCCGCAAGGAGCCGAGCGCGCGCGCCGCCGCGGCATCGTCGGCCGTCTCCACCACGAGGCCCGCGAGCGATGGGACGGAGTTCCAGACGGTGACCCCGTGCTCCGAGAGGCATTGCCGAAAATGGCTCGGATCCCTCAGCTTCTCCTCGTCCGGCAGCACGACGGCACCGCCGCGGCTGAGCGGGCCGAAGACGTCGTAGACCGACAGATCGAAGCCGAGCGATGAGATGCCGAAGACGCGATCCTCCGGTCCGACGCCGAAGCGATCGTTGATGTCCTCCACGGTGTTGACCGCGCTCCGGTGCTCGATCACGACGCCCTTGGGGACCCCTGTCGAGCCGGATGTGTAGATGACGTAAGCGGGTGAGCGCGGATCCCGCCGCGGCGGGACAGCGGTGACCTGGCGCGACAGCTCGCGCTCGTCGATCCCGATGCAGCGCGTCCCGGCGGGCCACGAGGGCTCGCGCGAGAAACGAGGGAGCGTCAGCACGGTGCGGATGCCCGCCTGACGCATGAGCGCGAAGCGCCGCTCGGGGGGGAGCGACGCGTCGAGCGGGACATAGGCCCGGCCCGCGATCGAGGCGCCGAGCACCGCGACGACCTGCTGCCATCCTTTCGGCAGGACGACGCCGACGAGCTCGCCGTCGTCGCGCTCGCTGGCGATGGCGGCCGCGACCCCGCGCGCCAGCCCGAGCAGCTCGCCATAGCGCAGCTCGCGCTCGCTCGCGACGACCGCGACGCGCTCCGGCGCCCTCGCAGCCCAGGTCACGAACGCGTCGTGGAGCAGCGCCTCGGGCCCGCAGGACCGGACGACCTCCGGCACGGCCGTGGGCGGAGCGCCTGGCACCCAGGCCGCTTGTCTCCAGGCGTCGTCCTCTCGCGCGAGCCGCTCGATCGCGCCGCAGAACGCCTCGAACATGGCGTCCAGGACGCCCGGCGGGAACAGCTCTTCGACGGCGTCCCAGTACGCGACGAGCCGGCCGCCGCGGTCCACGACCTGGAGATCGATCCACACCTGCGGCGTCTGCGTGATCGCCTCGACCTCCCGGCCGAACCGCTCGATCGCCGCAGCATCTCGCCCGAGCGCCTCGAACCCGAGCTCGCTCGTGAACACGACCGGCGCGAAGACCCGCTCGCGACGGCTCGCGCAGTCGCGGAGCACCTCGACGCCGCTGTAGAGCCGGTGATCGAGGTCCTTCCAGAGCTGTCGCTGAAGGGCCTGCGCGCGCTCGAGGAAGCTCCGGCCCCCGTGATGATCGACCTCGAGCAGCGTCACCGACGTGAAGTCGCCAACGATGTGCTCCATGTCGTCGCAGAGCGGAAGTCGGTTGAAGAGCGTCAGGTTGAGGCAGTAACGAGGCGACTTGCTCCATGCGGAGAGGACCTCGGCATAGACGCTGAGCAGGGTCGCGGCCTCGGTGAGCCCGGCATCGTTGGCTCTCCGCCGGAGCGAGAGCCAATCTTCGGGCGCGAGCTCGAAGCGACGGCGTCGAAACCTCGGTCGCTGGACGGTCCGCGGATCGACCGCGAGCGGCAGCTCGGGCCCGGGCGGCAAGGAGGCGGCGCGCTCTCGCCAGTAGGCGGCGGATGCGGCGTACGCCTCGGTGCGCTTGAGCTCGTGGAGCGCGACCACGTAGTCCCGGAAGGACGCGGCGCTCGGCAGGAGGCGCCGACCCGGATCCTCGTAGAGGCGGTGCCACTCCTCCACGACGCGGAGCAGGCTCTGCGCGTCCAGGATGAGGGCGTCGAAGCTCAGGTGGAGCCGCTGCGCGCCGCCGGGGAGCCGCGTCACCCGGAGATCGAACAGCGGCCATTGCTCGGCGGGGCGCACCTGATGGGACAGCTCGCCGCGGATGCGCTCGATGTGGGCGCCCACCTCGCCGGGGCTCGCGTCGCGGAGGTCGTACGCAGCGATCTCGTAGGGCGGAACGTCCTCCAGGACCTCCTGACGGCCGTCCGAGCGGATGACCGCGCGGAGCATCGGATGGTGCGCCACGACCCTGCGCCACGCATGCTCGAGGCGCGCCACATCGAACGTCCCCTCCAGCTCGAAGTAGAGGTGCGCGGATACGCCGCCGAGCTCGAAGATCTCGTGGCGCCCCAGCCAGTAGGCGTGCTGCACGTCGGTGAGCGGGAAGGGCTCGTGCGCCTCGGCCGGCCGCGCGAGGGCTCGCGGGAGGGAACGCACGCCGAGCGCCTCCGTCCGGAGATACCGCTGCTCGATCCGCCGGCAGAACGACGCGAGCGTGGGCGCCTCGACGAGGTCGGTGAGGCTCGCGCGGACCGCGAAGGCGCGCTCGACCTCGGCGAGGACCGAGAGCGCCGCGATGGAGTGGCCCCCCAGGGCGAAGAAGCTGTCTTCCTCACCGACCGACGCGACGCCGAGCGCCCTCGCCCAGAGGAGCGCCATGCTGCCGGCGAACGACGCGCTCTCCGCTGCCGCCCCCGTCCTGCCTGCGTCCGGGGACGGCAGCCGGCCTCGATCGATCTTGCCGTTCAGCGTGAGCGGCAGCTCGCGCAGCAGGATCAGCTGGCTCGGCGTCATGTACGCCGGGAGCCGCTCCGCCGTGAACGCCAGGATCTCCTCCTCGGCAGGTGGATCCTCGGCGCTCACCGGGACCGCATAGGCGACGATCCGCTCGCCTGCGGACGAGGCGTGGAGCACCGCGAAGGCCGTCTTCAGGCGCGGGTGAGCGGCGATATTGGCCTCGATGTCGCCGAGCTCGATCCGGTGCCCGCGCAGCTTGACCTGGTGATCGATGCGCCCGAGGAAGTCGATGTTCCCGTCGGGCCGGAGACGCGCGAGATCGCCGGTGCGGTAGAGGCGTCCCCCCTCCGGCGGCCCCGGCGGACGGCTGTCGCCTGCGGCGCTCGCGTCGAACGGGTCGCGGATGAACCGGGACCGGGTGAGCTCAGGCCGGTTGTGATACCCCCGCGCGACCCCGGCGCCCCCGATGTACAGCTCTCCCACGGCGCCCGGAGGCACCGGCTGGAGTGTCTCATCGAGGAGATGGACATGCACGTTCGCGATCGGCCTCCCGATGTGGGGAGGTCGCTGGTCGTCGCCCGGCGCCGCCGGCACCCTGCCCCAGGTCGCGATGATCGTCGCCTCGGTGGGCCCGTACAGGTTATGGACCTCGAACGGCAGCTCCGGGGGCGGATACGTACGCAGGCGATCGCCTGCCACCAGCATCTTCTCCACGGAGAGCGCCGGCGGCAGGGGCTCTCGAAGGAGCGTCTCGGCGAGCGGCGTCGGCAAGATGCAGTGGGTGATCGCCTCCTCCGCCATCCAGCGATAGAGAGCGCCCGGCCTGCCATAGTCGGCGCGGTCGGCGAAATGCAGGCTCGCTCCGCTCACGAGCGTCGGCCAGATCTCCCAGACGCTCATGTCGAAGGAGGGCGCGATGACCTGGCTCACCCGATCACGCGGACCGAGCCCGAACGTCGCGATATCCCAGAGGACATAGTTGACGATCGCGCGGTGCTCGATCATCACCCCCTTGGGCTCGCCGGTCGATCCCGACGTGTAGATGAGGTAAGCCAGGTCGCCCGCGGCGGGCGGTTGCCATCGGTCCCGTGCTTCCGGCGCCGCGGCCTCCTTCACGCACCTCTCTTCGCCGTCGGGCCGGTCGATCCGCAAGACGACCTTGGCCTCGATCCCTGCGCCGGCGCCGTCCGCGAGCAGGATCTCGGCGCCTGCGTCCTCGATCATGAAGGACAGCCGTTGCCGCGGATACCGCGGATCCAGCGGCAGGTAGGCGCCGCCGGCGAGCATCACGGCTAGCTGGGCCACCACCATCTCCGGGCCTGGTGTACAGCAGACGGCCACGAAGCTCCCTGGCCGCACGCCGCGGCTGCGCAGCCTTCGTGCGAGCTCGGAGGCGCGCTCCAGGAGCTCACGATAGGAGTAGGCCTTGCGGCGATCGATGAGCGCCAGCTTGTCCGCGTGGCGGCGAGCGCTCTGCTCGACGAGCAGGTGGAGCAGCCCCGCGTCCGCCGCCGCGCCGGCGCCGGCGCCGCTCGGGTGTGACGAGCCTGTGATCATGGGATCACCCGTTTTCCCCTTCATGGTAGGCGTCCCGCGGCTCAGCGCGCGCGCACGAGGCCTGTCACAAGTCCCTTGACCAGGATCCCCTTCACGGGATCCGATTCGGCGGTCATGTCTTGCAACGTCGTGTTGCTGTAGTCCGCGCTCGAATCGGTCGCGAAGGCATGGCTGTCCGCGAGCAGGTACTTCACCACCCCCGAGCTAGGCGGGACGCCCTCTGCGACCGTCGCGGCGGTCGTGATCGACTCGAGGTCGATCTTCCACCAGCGCCATGCGGCGGCGGCGTAGAGCGACAGCGCATCCGTCGCCGGGGAGACGGCGAACAAGCTCTCGTCGTAAGCGCGCAGGTACGCCGTGCTGCCCGGGCCGGGTACGATGCCGCCGCCGGGGAAGCCCCCCGTGAGGTCCGAGACATTGACGAAGAAATCCGGATCGAACGTATCCTCGCCCGCGCGCATGCGGATCAGGCAGCCTGTCTTGCTGGCTGCATCCCCGCCGATGACGTTCACCGCCGCGTTGTAGGGATCGCTCCCCAGGTAGAGGTCGCCCGAGGGTGCGATCGTCGAGTTCGACACGCCACCGCAGCGCTCGTCGTGCACGTAGGTAACCTTGTCCGTCTCGACGTCGATGAGGGCCGCCGACGTCTCGGGGAGGATCTTGCTGAAGTTCT
Organism: Sorangium sp. So ce834; assembly: GCF_051521425.1. Classification (NCBI taxonomy): domain Bacteria; kingdom Pseudomonadati; phylum Myxococcota; order Polyangiales; family Polyangiaceae; genus Sorangium; species Sorangium sp. So ce834. The sequence continues at coordinate 6,220,336 of NZ_CP150351.1, read as the reverse complement.
GGTCGTAGTAGAGCGCGATGACGACGAGCTGGTTACCCCTGCGCTTGGGGAGGTAGTCGAAATAGGGGATCCACCCCTCGCGCTTCAGCCCTCCGAGGTCGATGGCCTTCTTGATCACCATCTCTTCGGGGTCCCACGCGATCGCCTGGAGCGATGTGTCGTCGAGCAGGTAAGCCTTCCTCTCGGAGACGAAGTGCACCGATCGCGTCGATGCACCCCCGGCGACGCCGAAGCGATCGAAGCGGAGCTCCTGCGCTGCCTCGAGCCTGCCCGACGGATCGAGATCATAACGCGTGAGCTGCGGGGTCTGCAGCAAGAGGGCATAGACGCTCGTTCCACCCTCGATCCCGAAGAGGTGCGCCTGGTCGGGGATCTCGACGGCCTGCGCGTAGTCGATGGTCTGGCCGTCATCGAGGGAGGGCGTCAGGACAAGCAGCGACGTCGCGTCCTGCCCCACCTGGAGCATCGTCGTCATCGCGTAGAGCGGGCCGCTCGGGAACGCGCCCGCGCTGCCGTGCTGCTGCTCGTCGCTCCCGCAACCGGCGACGCTTGCGGCGAGCGAGAGCGCCGCAAGCGTCGCCTCGATACAGCCTGTTCTGGGCGAGTCGAACGTTCGCATGGTTCTCTCCGTCATCCAACGCATGGTCTCCTGCGGGCCAGGCGTCAAAGCTCGATCATTCCCTTGAAATAAACTGCGCGCCCCGGCTTCTGAACGCCGTAGAAATCGTGCGCCTTCGCGTCCGTGATGTTCTGCACTTCCAACGTCGAGCTGACCGTCGTCGCGCCATGGACCACGTACGTCAGATCAGCTGCATGAAGGAATTGCGCTTCGATCACAGGCTTGTCCTCGCGACGCGCGATGCTCTCCCAGAACCGGAAGAACTCGTGCGTGTAGCGGGTCGTCCAGCCCAAGGCGAGCTGATCGCCTGGCGTCGCGACAGAGGACAGCTGGGCGCGCGCCCTCGCGCTCCCGAACAGCCAGGGGAGGTTCGGGATGCGGTCCCCGGCCATCTCGGCGAATTCCCCCTCGGTGGAGGTGTTGCGGAGGTCCTGATAGGTCGCGCTCACCTCCACGCTCAAGTAGGAGCCAGGCGACATCCAGGCCGCTTGTCCTTCGGCCCCGAGCGCACGCGCCGATTGCACGTTCCGGTGCTGGAAGTACATGTTGCCTCCACGGAGGTAGACAAAGTCCTCGGCCCACCGAGCAAAGGCGTTGACCTCCCCGCTGAACGATCCGAGACCTTTCTTCCGGCGCGAGAGCCCGAGCCCGAGGTTTCCATTGTGACTCGTCTCCGGCCGGAGCTCGGGGTTCGGCTGGATGAGGATGCCGTTGCCGAAGATCTCGTCGGCGCTCGGCAGGCGCGTCGCTGCCTCGTACGACACCTTCGCGTAGAGCCAGTCGGTCAGATGGAATCTCACCCCGTCGCCGGCTCCCGCCCGGAGCGCGTCCACGGCAACAGGGACGAGGGCATTGCCCGCGAGCACCTGATCCGACGCGGCGTGCATCAGGTAACCTTTCACGAAGGCGACGTTCTGCAGCCGGTCCTCGAGGAAGCTCGCGTCGAGCTCGAGGCCGCCCACGAGCTTGACCAGGTCGCGGCGGGCCGCGAGCGGGTCGGCTTCGTCGGGCGCGAGCTTCGCGCGCTCCACCCCGGCGCTCGTGACGAAGGTCGGGGAGACGTTGAGCCGCACGGCGCGCTGCGGTCCTGCTTGCCATGTGACGTGTATCCTTCCGAGAAGGCTGTCCTGCCAGATCGTCTGGTCCCGCGCCCGCCCGTCGATCTCACCCGGCCTGCGCCGCTCCCCCACGACGCGGCCGTCCCAGTCGTACACGGCGCTGGAGGTGTCCTGGAAATCGATCACCCGCCGCGAGCCGCTGGCGAGGAGCTCGAGGTCGAGGTCATGCCACAGGGCCTCGGGCTGTGCGTAGCGGAGCGTTGCCCCGTAGAGCTCCTCGCCGTAGGTCACCGCCCCGTACGGCGTCGTCATGAGCACGTTGTGCTGGAGCTCCTTGTCATACTGAGAGGCGAACGCGCGGAGCGTCAGCCGCTTCACCCACGCACGATCGACGAGTCCAACGTCGATCGAAGCGCCGCGTGCACCGTAGGCGTCATGCCCCCGGCGCACGGTCGCACGCAGAGGGCGTCCTGTCCCTGCATCCGGGATCTCAACGTCGGTGGGATAGTCGTTCCGCGCGGAGTCGATGAACGCGTTCCCGGCAGCAAAGAAGCCGCTCTCCTCGTGACGGTAACGAGCACCCAGGGTCGCGCGGTGGGTGGCGAACGAGCCGACCTGGTACGAAAGATCAGCGCCCGTTTCGTAGTAACTCTTCGGGGTGACCAGGTCGACCGCGCCGCCGAGGGTGTCGGCGCCGAAGCGGATCGGGACGACCCCTCGGTAGATCTCGATGCGTTCGACGAGGTTGACCGGCACGCCGGTGATCCCAGAGGCGAACCCCGCGAGCTCGATCGGAACACCGTCCAGAAACACGCGGATCTGATCGCTGTAGAATCCGTTGAGCGAGAACCGCGCGCTGGTGCCGAGGCCGCCCGCGCGAGCGACGCTCACGCCCTGAACCTGGCTCATGACGTCGCCCATGTCCGCCGCCCGCCGCTTCGTGCGCGCGAGCTCCAGGATGGAGACAGCCTCTGCGGACTCTCGATGCTCCTGCACCTCACCCTTCCGCGCCCTCACCGTGACCTCTATCGGAGCGGCAGCGACTGGGGCCGCGGCGTCGCCAACGGCTCCGGCCGGTTCGGGTGGAGGCACAACCTGCGCCACGGCGAGCCGAGAGGGCAACGAGAAGGACAACGCGGCGACCAAGAAGCATGCACGGCGGCGGAGCGTTCCTCTTGCAAGGGCCGGTAGCACGATCACTTCCATACGTGACACGCAATGAAACAGACACGGCGGGCGCTGCGAATCAAGACAAAAGAAACAAAGTGATCCTCTGCTCACCTTGAACAAGGGACATGGACGCACCTCGAGCAGGGCTCTCCATCCGCACGTGGTCGTGGACGCGAGGTGCTCCTCGGGGGCTGCGACAAATCTGGCCAATCTGCTCGAGCGCCTGCGCTCAGCTTCGCTGCCCCGGCGCACACGGCATACGCAGGCGACCCCCTGCATGTCGGCGGAAAATTCTTGGCGAGCATTCGCCCCTCGTTTGTCGTCCTCGTCTGGAGCGGTATCGAGCCGCTGACGTTGAATCTGCGAGGAGGAGAGGCCTGCCGACGGCGTAGGATGCGCTGGGCCATTGAAAAAGGCTCGGACAGACCATTCTCCCCCGCGGGCGAAAGAGAGGCATCGCGGGAGGGGATCGGAGCCGAGCCGGGCGCAGGACTACGCCGAGTCGGACCTCCCCGCCTCCCTCGAGGCTTCCAGGTCAAAACCGGCGCGGGATGTCTCCCCGACGCAGGATGTTGGCAGGTCTTCGGGCTCGCGAGCGTTCCGGCTGGCGCCGGGTTCCTACGGTCCACCGCTTCCCAGCCAGGAGGCCAGTGCTCGTCGTGGAGATCGTTCTCGCTTACCGCTGCGGGGCAGCCCCGGATTCGCACCGGGTTCCCTTTTGAGCCCTTGGCCGAAGCCAAGGGCACCAACACGAGGCACTACATATTGCGGTGCGGGGCGCAGGTCAAGCGAGATGTTGCGCAGGGAGCCGGACGAGGGGAGCGACTACCGCCTTCCAGTGAGGGTGTGCTCACGCGTCGCGCGCCCGGAGCTCGTCGTCGAGGCGCTCGTCATATTCGTCGCGAACGGCCGCCGCGACGGCGCCGCTCGACGGGGCGGGCTGCGCGGCGCCGCGCCTCCACGAGCGCAGCAGGGCGAAGACCCCGAGGAAGGTCACCGCGATGCCCAGCATCAATGCCAGCGCGACCTTGCCGAGGACGCCGGACGAAGGCGCCGCGCGGAGGCGGTCGCCATAACGCGCCACGAGGTCCTGCTCGATGGAGTCGGCCGCCTCTCCCCGGCGGAGGCGGGCGCGGATCTCGCGACGAAGATCGCTCGCCACCGCGGATTCGTGCACGTCGAGCGTCTGATTCCAGCAACAAGGCGCGAGCAGGCGCGCCGCGAGCGCCTTCTCGCCGGGCGCGGGGGCCGAGTCGACGAGCTCGGTCGCGGCCTCGCTGGGCGTCGCCGGCTCGGCCCTGCCGCTGAGCGCGATGCCCGCGATGGCGGCGGCGAGCGCCGCCGCGCGGCGCCCGCGCGAGCTCCGCAGAGGCCGGAGACGCAGGGGCGAGCTCACCGCGCGCGCGCCGTGAGGGGAACGGGCCGGGTCATCCTCCAACGCGCCGTGCTCTCGCTGGGTCATGGCGAGACAGGCTAGCGCGACCGGCCGCAAGGGCCCCTGCGACACGATGTCGCGCTCGTCCCCGCGCCGCCCCATGGGCGCGCCAAAGGCCGGGATACCGCTGCATCGTTCGAGGGGATGCGACAGCGTGACGCATTGCCCGCGCCACCTCGCAACACGTAATGTCCCGCGCATGCCAAACGAGGTTCTCTGCTCCACGTCTCGTGGGTCATCAGCGGCCGGCGATGGAGCGCCGGCCCGCCGGCGCGGGCGGCTCCGGCCGGTGCAGATCGGGCTCTGGGTCACTGCGCTCGCGGGGCTCGCCGTCTTCGGCGCGGTGTCGCGCGCGCGCGAGGCGCCCGCCTCGCCGCCCGTGCTCGGCGAGATGCCGGCGTTCTCGATGACGGACCAGGACGGCCGCCCCGTCACGCGGGAGTCGCTGCGCGGGCAGACGCTGATCGTCGACTTCTTCTATGCGAGCTGTCCCGTGTCGTGCCCGAGGCTCTCGGCGCAGATGGCCGCGTTCCAGGAGCGGATCGCGCAACGCAGCGAGGCGCGCGGACAGGCGCTCCCCATCCACCTGATCTCGATCACGCTGGATCCGGAGAACGATACACCCGACGTGCTGCGCTCGTACGCGGCGCGCTACAGCAGCGGCCGCGGCGCCTGGTCGTTCCTCTCCGGCCGGAGCGAGGAGCTGAACCGCGTCGTGGTGAAGGGGTTCAAGGTGCGCTTCGAGCGAGCCGACCCGTCGGCCGGGCTCGGCGCGATCATGCACGGGGAATGGTTCGTCCTGGTCGACGGGCAGGGCCGTATCCGTGGCTACTACCAGATCGGCGATGAAGAACGAATGAACGCGCTCGTCCGCGACGCGGAGCGACTGGCCTCGAAGGAGCTGACATGAATCGATCGATGTGCTCTCGCCTCCGCGCCGTTCATCTCGCGCGGTCCCTGCTGCTCGGGGCGGCGATCGCGACGAGCCTCACGGTCTCGTGCTCGAAGGCGTCCACCGCCGCTCCGCGCGTCCACCACGCGACGGGCGCCGTCCGCTCGCTCGGCCCGGGGCGCGCCTACGTCAACATCGCGCACGACGACATCCCGGGCTACATGAGCGCGATGACGATGTCGTTCGAGCCCCAGAGCCCGTCGCAGCTCGACGGCATCGAGGTGGGCGACCGCATCGCCTTCGACTTCTACGAGACGGAGGACGCGCGACGTGTCCTTACGCGGGTCGAAAAGCGCAGGTGAGCCGACTGCAGGGCGGGGCGCGTGGCTGGTGGGCCGCTCGCTCGGCGCCGCGTTCATCGCCGCGGGGCTGGGGATCGTCACCCTCACGGCGCTCTCCTTCGCTCCGCCGGCGACCGGCGCCTTCGCTGTTCACGGGATCGAGCTCGGGATGACGGCGAGCGAGGTCGTCCGGCGCTTCGACGCTGGGCTGGCCGGCCGCTGGAGCGAGACCCCGGGCTGCGCCGGGCCTTCGATCGAGTGGTCGCGGGGCGAGGCGGCGCCCGCCAGGGCGCCCGTCTCCGCGCGCTTCGAGTTCCATGAGGGTTTGCTGATGGCCGCGCGGGTGCGCGTGACGCCGGAGGACCCGAGCGCGCGCGGCGCGCGGCTCGAGACCTCCGCCCAGTTCGTGCTCGCGCGTGAGGCGCGAGACGACGGCTCCTCGATGATCGTGCTCCTCGCCCGCGGGTGCCCCGAGCACGAAGCGGAGGTCGAGCAGCTCCTCAGCGGCAGCTCCGTGAGGCGCTGAGTCGGCGCGGACCGCGGGCCGCCTCGGCCCCGCACGGTCGGTGCCGGACATGCATCCAGGCGCGCCGCCGCCCACGGAGCGGCGCGGATACGCGCGTTCTGCCGTGAAACGGCGATAGGGCGACGTGTCAAGTCGGCTCGATGTGACATGATGACGCAGGGGAGAGACGCTCTTGGGCCATCAAAGCTTCCGCCTACGTTGATCATGTCGAGCCGTGCTGACGAACGTTTGCCATGGCAGAAAACGTCGTGCTGGCGACACGAGCCCGTGTCCGCGCTCATTCAGGGAGCGCGCGAGGTCGACCCCGAGGAAGCCGGAGCTGCCGCTGATGACTACGGCGATCGTGTCATCGAGAACCAGGGGTCCTCTTGCTGGTGTGATTCTGGCGGTCCGGAGCCCCCCTGGTCGGGCTCATGGAATTCGTCCTCGGCGACGCGGGGCCGGAGAGACGTCCATGGAAAGCGGGTCGCGGCAACAGCGCGGCGATCCTGCTCCTCTTCCGCGCCTCCCCGCCGGTCTTCCTCCAATCCATCCTTCACCGAGGCTCATCCGCCGCAACCCTCGATCCCGGCCGAGCAGTACGAGCTCCACCAGGGGTTGCAGTCGTCGGCGTCCTGCTCGTCGCCGTTGCTCATGTCGAGCAGCTCAGCGAAGCTGGACTGGGCGTCTCCGTACCGCAGGTGCATGTGCTTGGCGGCGCCCTCCCCATGCGGCGGGCGCATGATCACGTAGTGGAACGCCTCGCAGCCGGCCCCGCCGGAGGTGAGCGCGAACTGGAGCCACACCGAGTCCGGGTACTCCGGGAAGTAGTGGGGATCCGGCGCGAAGCCCTCGTAGGAGTACGCGCATCCCTCGGCGAGCGGCATCTCGCCTTCTCGGTCGCTGTAGAACGACATCTCTCTCATCTCCTTGAGAGCCACGCGCCCCGGATTGCGCGGATCGTCCGGACACTCCGCGACCAGCGGGTCCGACGTGAGCTCGCCGTCCACGCCGAGGTAAGGGACATCCTTGTTCGGTTCCTCGGCGACGACCTGGTCCTTGCCGGAATCATCGTCACCACAACCGAGCAACAGCACACAAGCGAACGTCGCGCAAAGCGCGCCAGCGAGTCGAGACGTCATTTCCTAGAGGGCTCCTTCGCCATCGCGAGCCGACCGGCTCCGGTCGAAGACAGGAGGATCGAGCGGGCGAGCGACCCGTAGCACACCACACGTGTCGGTGGCACGATTTTCATATTTCGTGTTACTTGGACCGCGCCCCGCTCCGGCGGCGGGTCGGGGAGGGCGCGGCGAGCTCGGCGACGCCCGCGCCTCGCCCTCTCGCCCGCGACCCGCCCGCGCCCGGCCATGTCGGCGGCGAGGGCGCCGAGCCAGCCGTGGTGCGCCGTTGCGCCGGCGCGCGGGCGGCTGGCGGCGCCTCCGGCGGCGGGTCACAAACGGGGGGCCCATGCCGCTCAGCCATGCGCTTCTCGCGGATCCGGTCGACGACCTCATCGCGCTCCTGCGCGGCAAGCGCTTCGTGGCGCTGACCGGGGCGGGGTGCAGCACCGAGTCCGGCATCCCGGACTACCGCGGCCCCGAGACGCGGCGCCGGGCGCGCAACCCGATCCAGGGGCGGGAGTTCTCGCGCTCGGCCGAGATCCGGCAGCGCTACTGGGCGCGCGCCGTGCTCGGGTGGGAGCGGTTCTCGCGGGCCGAGCCCAACCCGGCGCACCGCGCCCTCGCGCGGCTCGAGCGGGACGGGCCGCTCGAGGGCCTCATCACGCAGAACGTCGACGGCCTGCACCACGCCGCCGGCAGCCGCCGCGTCATCGAGCTGCACGGCACGCTCGCCGAGGTCGCCTGCCTCGCGTGCGGCGCGATGGAGCCGCGCGCCGCCCTCCAGGCGCGGCTCCTCGCGCGGAACCCCGGCTGGCTGCGGCTCGCGGCCGACGTCGCCCCCGACGGCGACGCCGACCTGCCCGCCGAGCACGTGGCCGGCTTCCAGACGCCCCCCTGCCTGCGCTGCGACGGGCCGCTCAAGCCGCGCGTCGTCTTCTTCGGCGAGAACGTGGCGCGGCCGGTCGTCGACGCGGCGTTCGCGCTCGTCGACGCGGCGGAGGCGCTCCTCGTCGTGGGCTCCTCGCTGGCGGTCTTCTCGGGGTACCGCTTCGTGCTGCGCGCCGCGCAGCGGGGCATCCCGATCGCGATGGTCAACCTGGGGTCCGCGCGCGGCGAGGAGCTCGGCGCGCTCAAGGTCGAGGGCCGGGCGGGCGAGGTGCTGCCGCGCCTCGCCGAGGCGCTGGCCGGCGCGCCGCGGCCGGGGTGAGGGCGCGGGGCCGGGCGCGCCGCGCCGGACGTCAGCCGCGCCGGTACATCACGTCGGTGCGGAGCACGTACTTGCGCCCCCGCGTCACGGCGGCGCCGCGGTGGAGCCGCCGGTGCTCGAACACGAGCGCCATCCCGCGCTGCGGGACGATGCTCCGGCCGCCCCAGAAGTCGGTCGTGCCGCCCTCGAAGCCGTCGTTCAGGTAGATCATCGCGGTGAACAGGCTCCGCTCGAGCTCCGATCGCGGGAACGATCCGTCGCCGTGCCAGTCGAAGTACTCGCCCTCGGCGTACCGGTAGTAGCGGAAGCGCTCGTTCAGCCCGACTGCGCGGAGGGCGCCCCAGGTCGGCGGGGTCCACGGCGCGAGCCGCTCCCAGAGGCGCGCCGCGAGGGCCGGATCGTCCAGCATCACGCGGCCGTTGTTGCGCACCTCGAGGTTGATGACGCTGCCGCCCCCGATCGGCGCCTGCGCGAAGCCGTGCGCCTCGGCGAGCGCGATGAAGCCGTCGCACTCCTCGGGCGACAGGAGGTTCGTCACGGTGAAGATGCGGAGGTCGTCGGCGTAGGAGGTCCGCTGGGCGGGTCGTTCGGCGTGCATCGTGCTCATGCGTCGACCATGCGTCCCGGCGGACCGGATCCGGAAGGGCGGGACCGGGCAAGACCGGGCAGGACCGGGCAGCGCGGTGGACAGGACGGCGCGGCATCGCCGATGATCGAGGGCTCGCAGCGATGGCACAGGTCCCCAGGGCGGGCCGGGGCGCGGAGCCCGCGGTCCATTTCAACCACGCGCTCCTGCTGCGGGCGCGGCTCGAGCTCGACCTGACGCAGGAGCAGGTCGCCGCGTCGATCGGCGTCGACGTGCGGACCTACCGCCGTTACGAGTCGGGCGGGGTCAACGACCCGCGGCTCGGCTTCTCGGTCCGGAGCCCGTCCCGGCGGCGCATCCTCGAGCGGCTGGGCGCCGAGCTCGGCCTCGCCGAGGCGGACCTGCTCGTCGGCGAGGCGGGGGGAGCGCCGGCGGCGGAGGGCGAGGCGGCGAGCGGGGCGGGGGAGGCGGCCGTCGGGGCCGGGGAGGCGGCCGCCGTGGCCGGGGAAGCGCCCGCCGGGGCCGGGGAAGCGCCCGCCGGGGCCGGGGAGGCGCCCGCCCGCGCCGCCGAGGCGCAGGCGCCGCCCATCGCGACCGCCGAGGCGCAGGGCGCCGCCCCGGCGTGGCGCCCGCTGCACGCGCACACGCTCCAGCGGGCCCGGCACTTCGTCGGGCGCGGCGAGATCCTCGACCGGCTCGCCGCGTGGGCCGCCGCCTCGCCGCCCTCCCCCCCGGTGATCGCGCTCATCGGCGTCGGCGGCGCGGGCAAGACCGCCGTCGCCGAGCGCTTCCTCCAGGGGCTCGGCGACGCCGCGCGCCCCGGCGGCGTGCTCGTCTGGAGCTTCTACGACGACCCCAGGACCGAGGCGTTCCTCGAGCAGGCGGCGGCGTACTTCGCGCCGGGCCCCGGCGCCTCCGGCGCGGCCGCGCCGCGGGCCCCGGCGGCGCCCGGCGAGCGGCTCGCGCGCCTCAAGGAAGCGCTGGGGCAAGGCCCGCCGCACCTGCTCGTGCTCGACGGCCTCGAGACCGTGCAGGCCGAGGGGGGCGCCGGTCGCGCGCACGGCGAGCTCCACGACGCGCTCCTCCGCCGGCTGCTCTGCGCGCTCGCCGCGGGGCTCGGCGGCGCGCGCGCGCTCGTCACGTCGCGCTTCGAGCTCGCGGACCTCGCCGCCTGGGCCGACGGCGGGCTCGCGACGATCCGGCCGGAGCCGCTCGGCGAGGGCGACGCCGCCTCGCTCCTGCGCCGCTGGGGCATCCGCGGCGACGGCGAGGCCCTCCGCGCGCTGTTCGAGCAGACCGGCGGCCATGCGCTCTCGGTCGCCGTGGTCGGCTCCTACGTGGGCGCGTTCCTCGGTGGCGACGCGGCCCGGCTCTCCGCGGCGGGCGCGGCGCACCTCGCCGAGGCCGAGCGCGACGACGTCCTCGCCCGCCGCCTGAGCTCGGTGCTGTCGGCCTACGCGCGCGCGCTGCCCCCGGGCGAGCGGGACCTGCTCGCGCGCCTCTCGGTGTTCCCGGGCGGCGCCGGCGAGGCGGCGCTGCTCCAGCTGATCCGGGCCGGCGGCGAGATCGCTGGCGCCATGGCGGGGTGGGGCGCCGCCGAGCTCGCCCGCGGGCTCGCGCGGCTGGAGCGGCTGGGGCTCGTGTTCGCGGCGCGGCAGGGCGAGCTCTGTTACTCCACGCACCCCTTCGTGCGGCAGCACTTCAAGTCGCTGCTCGGCGTGCCGCCGGATCGCATCCACGCCGCCGGGAGCGCCGCGCCGCCGCCGCGCCTCGACGAGGCGCCGCGCCGCGCGCCGCGGGATCGCCGGGCGCTCGACGCGTACGAGGCGATCCTCACCGAGCTGCTCGGCGCCGGGCGCGCGGGCGAGGCCTACGAGATCTACGCGTTCGCCCTCGGCGGCTTCGCGCACCTCGGGCTCCAGCTCGGCGACATGGCCCGCGGCGCCCGCATCCTGCGCGCGTTCGCCGGCGGCGACGACCCCTGCGGCATGCCGGCCTCGCTGCCCGCGCGCGTGCGCGCGTCGCTCGCGTACGACGCGGGCCTGTACGCGGGCGCGCTCGGCGATCTCGCGTTCGCCTGCGCCTGCTACGCGGCGCACAACGAGATCGCCGGCGCGCTCGCCGATCCCGCGCCGCTCGCGACCGGCCTGCGCACGCTGGCGTACACGGAGCGGCTGCGCGGCCGCCTGACCGAGGCGCGCCGCCTGCTCGAGCGCGCGTCGGAGGTCGATCGGCGCGGCGCGACGGGCGGCGTGCGCGCCTCGGACGGCGGCCAGGCCGCGCGCATCGCGGCGCTGCTCGCCGCGGTGCTGCACGACCTCGGCGAGGTCGACGCTGCGGGCGAGCATTTCGCGATGGTGCGGGCGCTGGGCGACGCGCCGGTGGCGCGCCGCGCGCTCTGGGAGGCGGAGCACGACCTCGCGCTCGGGCGCCGGGCCAGGGCGCGCGAGGCCACGGAGCGGAACATCGCCGAGTGCCGGCGGCGGGGCTGGGAGGGCCACGTGGCGCACGGCCACACGCTGCTCGGCCTCGCGCTGCTGGACGGCGGCGGCGGAGACGGCGGTGACGGCGGCGTGGCGCAGGCGGAGGCGCACCTCGTCGAGGCGCGGCGCTGGGCCTCGGCGACGGGCGAGGTGGAGGTCGCGCTGCGGTGCCACGAGCTCGCGGCGCGGCTCGCGCTCGCGGCCGGGCGGCCCGACGAGGGCGCGCGGCAGGCGCTGGAGGGGCTGCACGTGGCGGAGGCGTGCGGGTTCGGCCCGTTCCGCGCGCGGCTCGCCGTGGTCGCCGCGCGGTGCGCGCTGGCCCGCGGCGCCGGGGAGGCGGCGTCCGCGGCGGCGCTCGCCGACGCGGCGGTCGCGTGGGCGGGCGAGGACGCGTGGGCGAGGGCGGACGCGCTGCACTGGGCGGGCGTGGCGCGCGCTGCGGCGGCGGGCGGCGGGGAGCGCGCGCGCGGGCGGGAGCTGCTGGCCGAGGCGGCGGCGCTGCGGGGGCGGCTGCGCCACCCGGAGGCGGGGGCGTCCCGGGCGGCGCTGGCGGAGCTCGGGTGAGGGGAGGGAGCGCGTCGCGTGTCGTGCGAGAGCGCGGCCGCGCGCTGGCGAACGGGCGCGCGGATTGTGCTTTTCCCCGTTTCGTGGTCGGAGGCCAGGGCGCCCGTGTACCATTTCGCGGCCGCCTCGCGGCCGCCGTCAGATGATGTCGACCAGCCTCCACGCAGCTTCCGCGATCGGTTGCGTCGGCTGCACCGGCTGCACTCCCCTTCTTCGCAAGGAGCGTCCATGTCCCCTCGACCTTCCTCCCTTACCGTCTCCTCCGTCATCGCCCTCTCCCTTGCGCTCGGAGCCTCGGGCTCCGCGAGCGCCGAGCCGGTGATCATCACCGGAGATCCGGTCGCCCCACTCCCCGCCGAGAACGGTACCGGCCTGTGCGGCGCGCACAGGATATCGACCGACCCGGAGGGCGACTTCTACGTCTCGCCGGCCACGGCCGAGGGGTTCATCGAGAAGATGACCACGTTCTTCGATCCGGAGCAGCCCGATATCGAGAGCTTCGTGGTGAGCGCACCGCTCGATTTCTCGAACAACTACGCCGCCGGGAACGAGTGGAGCTTCGGCGATTTCGTCAACGCGGTCCCCGAGTGTTCGGAGGGAGGATGCGATTTCGAGTCGAACGAGCCCAACGTGGCGTTCGGCATGCGCCTGCGCGGCTACCTGGCCGTGTCGCCCGAGCACGTCGATCAGCCGGTCCACTTCGGCATCTTCGCCGACGACGCCGTGGCCCTGGTGCTCTACGACGCGGCGCAGGCCGCCTATCCGGTGCTGGCGCAGCCCCTCAAGCTCGGCCTCACCACCTGGCGCATGACGAACACCGTCACGTTCGCCAAGGAGGGCCTGTACCCGATCGAGGTCCTCTACGCCGGCATCGCCGAGCATTCGGCGCTCGAGGTGTCTCTGCTGGTCGGCGAGTTCGAGGATTTTCAGCTCGGCGCCGGGGAGAGTGGCAGCGTGAGCCTCGAGGAGTCCGGCTTCGCCATCGTCGAGCCGGCGTCGCTCTATCAGGCCTTGTCGGGCGGCGACGCGAACCCGGACGAGGCCTCCTGTGCGCAGTGCAGCCGCGAGCTCATCGACCAGGCCGGAAACACCGGCTGCGCGCCGGGCGCCTACTGCAACAGCGCCGCGCTGTGCGCGCCGTGCGCCGTCGACGACTTCTGCGGGGCCACCTGCAGCCCGTGCGGCGGCGAGACGCCGCGTTGCGCCCTGGTGGAGGGGACGCCGGAGTGCGTGGCGTGCGCGAGCGACACGGATTGCGACGACGGCGAGGTCTGCGACCTCGAGGAGCACGCCTGTGTCGCGGACCCGTCCGAGCCGGGCGCGGGCGGCGCGGGCGGGGACGGCGCGGGCGGGGACGGCGCCGGCGCGGCGCCCGGTCCGGGCCCGGCGGACGATGGCGGCGGCTGCGGGGTAGGCGGCGAGCGGCGGCCGGGCGGCGGGCTCGCCTTGGCGCTCGCGGGGCTCGGGCTCGCGCTCGCTCGCGCGCGCGCTCGCCGGACGCGGGCGGCCTCGCGGTAGAGCGCGTCCACGGGGCGCGCCTCGCGTTGAGCTCCGGCGGCGCGGCCTCCTGCGGCGGCGCGGCCTCCTGCGGCGGCGCGGCCTCCTGCGGCGGCGCGGCCTCCTGCGGCGGCGCGGCCTCCTGCGGCGGCGCGGCCTCCTGCGGCGGCGCGGCCTCCTGCGGCGGCGCGGCCTCCTGCGGCGGCGCGGCCTCCTGCGGCGGCGCGGCCTTCTGCGGCGGCGCGGCTTCCTGCGGCGGCGCGGCCTGCTCCGGCGGCGCCGCCTCGCCGCGGCGTCAGGCGGCCGCCGGGCCGCGCCGCGGCAGGCGCTGCAGGATGTCCGTCGTCTCGGCGCTCCGCTTGAGCCCGGCGAGGCGCTGCTCGATGTCGCGCCTCAGCACGGCCGCCAGGACCGGCTCCAGCACCGGCGCGAGGACCCGCGGGCGCGCCGTGAAGTTGTAGCGGAAGGTGACGCGGGTCCGCCGCGGCGACAGCGCCTTGAAGAGCCACGCGCCCGAGAACTGGCGGAAGATCCGCGGCCCCTCGACCATGGTGATGGCCACCTGCTCCGGCGGGTTCAGGGTGATGTAGCGGGCCTCCATCGACAGCCCGTTCTTCGCCCGCACCCACACCCGCACGCCGACGGCGGGCTCGGTCGCGCCGTCGCGGTAGCGCATCTCGCGGAGGAACGGATCCCACTCGAGCCGGAGATCGTAGTCCTGGGACAGCGCGAAGAGCTCGTCGGGAGCGGCGTCGATCTCGGCGGCGCTCTGGATCGTGGGCATGGCGCTCAGGATAGGGCCGCGGGGATCGCGGTGGCGAGGGCGCGCTGCGCGCTCTGGCGGTGCGCGCTCGATGGCGCTGAGTTGTCTGGGCTCCTCCGGGGAGGAGCAGCGCATTCACGCGCTTATCGAGCTGTAATTGGCTGCCGGTGTGGTGCGCGCCGGCTCGTTGACGTCTCGCCTAGACCCGGGTAGTCCGCCGCTCATGGGTCACCGATCGGCGCTCGTGCTCGTTGTCATGGCTGCTGCGGCGTTTGCGCTGGGCGGCTGCAACCGGGGGTATCAGACGGCCGCCGAGCTCGAGTCCGCGGAGCGCGGGCCGACCCACTGCGCCAGCTCCTGTTACTCGCTCGGGATGCGGATGTCCGCCTTCGTGCTCGTGGACCGCGCCGTGGCGGGCTGCGTGTGCGAGCCGGTCCAGGCGCCCGCCGGCCCTTACGCCGCGCCGCCGGCCGCCGTGCCGCCGCCGCCGGCCGCGGCGCCGCCGGCCGCGGCGCCCCCGGCCGCGGTGTCCCCGGCCGTGCCGCCGCCGGCCGCCGCGGCGCCGGCCGCGCAACCCCAGAGCCGCGCGTCGGTCGCGGCGGCGGCGGGCTACGCCGTCATCGAGGCGCATCGGAAGCACGAGGAGGATCAGCAGGCCCTGCGGGCCACGCAGCCGAAGTGAGCTGGCGGGGGGCGGCGCGACCACCTGCCCCTTGAAGGAGGCTCACAGCTCCGTTCTCCGTTGGCTCTTGGAGTAGCCCGCATGGCATCCTCGGCAGGACCATGGACGAGCCGGACGGCAAGAGGCTCTATTCCTACGCCGCCGAGTACCTCGCGCAGGAGCGGGCGAGCCCGACGAAGCATGGGTTCCTGAACGGCGAGATCTTCGCGATGGCCGGCGGGACGCCGGAGCACGCGCGCCTGTGCGCGAGCGTCGGCGCCGAGCTCCGGGCGCACCTCCGCGGGCGGCCCTGCGCGGTCTACTCCTCCGACCTGCGCGTCCGGGTCCAGGCGACCGGGCTCTCCACCTACCCGGACGTCAGCGTCGTTTGCGGCGAACTCGAGCGCGATCCCGAGGACAAGGACGCCGCGCTCGACCCGATCGTCCTGGCCGAGGTCCTCTCCGACAGCTCGGAAGCGTACGACCGGGGGCAAAAGTTCGCGCACTACCGGCGGATCCCCTCGCTCCGGGAGTACGTGCTCGTCTCGCAGCACGAGCCGCGCATCGAGGTGTTCCACCGCAACGAGGATGGCTCGTGGACGATCCGGGAGGCGCGCGCTGGGGAGGGCGCGCACCTCCAGGCGATCGGGCGCACCCTGTCGGTCGACGAGGTGTACCGAGATCCGCTCGCCCAGGCCGCGCCGGAGGCGGAGGGGTGACTCGGTCAGGCGCGATGGACTCGTGAGCGTGAGCGTGCCTCCGCTTTACTGGCGCGCGATCTGCGAGACCTACACGGTCATCCCTTGGCGGTGCACTTCGTGCCAGACGAAGGGGCAATGCGCCTTGAGGTACTTCTCGCTGATGTCCTTCCGTCGATAGTCATCGAAGTATGCCAGTCGCCTCAGCCTGCAGTCGGGGTCGTCGAGGCCGAGGCGGGCGATCGTGGTCTGAGCCTGGTCTTTGACCGGCTGTGGAAGCGTTGGATTCGGCGAGATCGCGCCCGTCAGGAGATTGAGGTGGAACGTCTCCGGCTGGATCTGGAACGGATCGAGAAGGTCATCGAAGATCCCCTTCCTGCCGTTGAGCTTGCTGCACGCGAGCCGGAGGTTGTACCATCGATAAGCGTGCTCAACGGCGCTCGACTTCGCGATGAAGTGGTCCGCGGTTCGCGAGCCAGTGACAGGATCGATGTAGATGGAGACGTAGGCGCAAACGCCGCCGTAGCGCTTGTGCAAATTGTCGAGACATTCACGCCAGAAGGGCCGTAGCTCGATCGGCCTGCCATCCCTCGTCATCGCGGGCCCCTGCAGGGGGTGCCCGTTCTCCCTGAGCCACCGCCGCCCGGGCCGATAGACCTTTTCGTTGAAGCCCTTCGGTGCGCGCCGCTGCTGGACCGGGATCACGAAACCCACCCGCGCTTCTCGGCGATGAACCTCCATCGCACCCAGAACGGGTCGAGCTCCCCGAGCACCTTGCGGAGCTCTTCGTGAATGGCTCGCCCCTCCTTTTTGCTCAACTTTGGCGCTTCCATCGCCTTCGCGGCCTGCTCGATCGCCTTCTCGGCCTCTCTGGACCGAGGCTGCTTCAGCCCGAAGCGCTGCATGAGCCACGTATTGGCATCGCCCAGCCGCTCGAGCGGCTCCTCGACGACGCGCACCACGTTGCCCTTGACGCCGGCCTCCTGCTCGAACTCGAGCAGCGTATCTTGGTCCCTGTCGAAGAGCGTCTCCACCGAGGCGAGCACCAGGGGCGCGTGGGTCGTCACGATGAGCTGAACGTCGGCCTTGATGCCCAGCTCATCGATCACCGAGAGCAGCGCGGGCAGGATGGCCCGCTGCCATCGCGGGTGGAGGTGCGCCTCCACCTCGTCGATGAGCATCGTTACGCGATTGAGCGGCGCCGCGCCGGCGACAGGGGCGGCCTGCTGGATCTCCGAGACGGCCCACACCAGCGCGTAAGCCAGCCCCAGGATGCGCTTGACCGCGGCCGAGGCATGGACGGCGAAGACGTTGGCCTCGTAACCCAGATCGAGCGTGGGGTACGTTCGCGCGTCGCGGAGCGAGAAGCGCTTCGGCAAGCCGAACCTGATGGGGGCCTCCGGTGGTGAGAACTTGTCCAGCACCTGCTGCAGCCGCTCGAACGCGCCTCGTCGCTCCGACCGCCAGCTCACGGCGTCTTCGAGCAGCCCGCGGCACAGGGGCGTGATCTTATCGCGCGCCTGAAGACCATACCAGAGTTCCTGGGGCGAGAAGTGGTAGCCCTTGGCGAGCCCCTGCTCGGTCTTGTCCGCGGGCTTCGCGTTACGGATCGGATCCCATACGGAGAAGCTCCCATCGGCTCTCGCATAGACGGTGAGCCCCGGCGCGAGCGCACGGGTGCCCTTCTTCTTCCACCGCTCCTTCGCCGGATCGTATGAGCCCTGGAGGGTCCTGCCACCGGCCTGGGCCAGGATCGATGCGCTCTGCGCGCCACGACCGTTCCTCGGGCGAGCCGGCGGCCTCGCTTGCTGCTTCGGATCCGTCCACGCGCCGGTGAGGGCCCACCAGAGCACCTCGAGCACGAACGTCTTGCCGAGGCTGTTGTCCCCGATGAGCAGGTTCAAGCGGGGCTTGAGCGGGACGTCGAAGCGCCGCGCGGGCCCGACGCCCGCGGTGATGATCCGGGAGACGAACGCCCTCGGCTGAGCTGCCCCCGCGTCCGGTGGCGTCGGAGGTGTCTCATCCTGTTCAGATTCCGGCTGCTCGCCGTGCTCGATCTGGAACCGCCGCGCTCGCGCGTCGTGCCGATCAGCTTCGCTGTCATAGCGCCTCGCGAGGTTGTCCAGCATGGCGGCTGTCCGCGGATAACTCGCCTCGATTCGCAGTGCCGCCTCGCGGTGTTGTTCGGCGGTGTCTCGCTCCTGAACGCCGCCCTCTCCGAGCGCGCGACCCGTAACGCCGCGCCGATTTCGCTCGGCCGTGCCAAGATGGTCGCCGAGCTCCGGATAAAGGCCAGTCTCGATCAGATTCCTCGCCGCCACGCAGGGCCAGAGGCCGTCGCTGCCTCGAGGTGCGCGCGCCAGCACCTTGGCGACCTCGAACGAGCCGACGGGCCCGCGGCCATCCTCCTGCGTCTTGCGCAGCACCTCCGCGGCCCAGGCTTCCAGCCTGGCATCGCGCTGGGCGTCCGGCAGCCCTTCGCCGGGGTAGCCCTGCCATGCCTCGAGGAGAGTATACGCGGTCTGCGCGATCTGAACTCGCGCCTCGTCCTCCTCGGCTGGCGGCTCTTCGCCCTCACGACGGTAGAGCATGGCAATGAGACCCACGAAAGAATCAGGGCGTTCAGCCAAGCTTAAGGACACGTAGCGCGCTGGCCTCGATCGCTGGGACAGGATCGGAAGATAAAATAGCTCGAGCGGCGCGAGATCGTTGAGTGGATCCTTGCCCTCCGGCGGATCATGATCGATCCTCTCGAAGAGCTGCTCGATGTGATGGGCTATCCGCGGGTTCGATCGCGCGTTCGCCCGAGCTCTGTACTTTTCGAGCACATAGAGGGCCAGCTCGCCCGTGGTGTTGCGCCGGCGTGTCCCGGCGTTCTCGACCGCAGCATCCTCTCTACCAGCGGCGACGAGGTGCTCTACCGCGTACTGGAGGTCTGTCAGCGATAGATCTCCGAAGATGCGTGGTCCCGCTCGCCAGTAGGCTGTGAGGAGCGGCTCGCCTAGCGTCTCTAGCATTTTCCAGAAGCCGCCATAACCAACGCTCCGGCCATCTTCGGCGTAAGCTGCAATGAGGGCGGCGTCTTCTGTCCTGCCGGATTCGACAAGCCGCTTCAAGAAGGTCTCGGTCCACTTCAGGCCACGATCCTTGGCGCGGATCGCACCGTAGCCGGTGACGAGCGGAGCGAGCGCCTCGTCCGCTGTATCTCCCAGCGGAGCGAGCGCATCATCCTCGATATCGCCCAGGAGCCGAGCGTCGATGTCCTTGACAAAGGAGGTCCGGGCGAGCGCGCTGCCCAAGATTTGCGCTCCACCTTCGAAGGTCGCTACCGCTCGCGTGAGTCTTGCCAGAGCCGCCCACCGGTCGCCGCTTTGCTCCCAGAGCTCCGTGATGACCTTGTCACGCTCCGCCCTGATGCGCCGCTCCGACTCGTCCAGGTCCTCCATCATGATCCCAGGCAGGCTCGGAAAAGGGCTGAAGAGCCAGGCGTGGCGGTGCACCAGATCCGGGGGGTCGAACGAATCGTAGAGGTCCTTGAGCCGCCGGTATCGCACGTGCGTGGTGCCTTCGGGCTCGAGATATGCCAATGGTCGTCGTAGCGCATCCCGCAGCCGGCCTTCCGCGTCCGAGATATGCGGCTGCTGCCTTGCGAGCGCGCCGACGACG
The DNA here is from genome assembly GCF_051521425.1 of Sorangium sp. So ce834. Classification (NCBI taxonomy): domain Bacteria; kingdom Pseudomonadati; phylum Myxococcota; order Polyangiales; family Polyangiaceae; genus Sorangium; species Sorangium sp. So ce834. Next base: position 6,201,070 of record NZ_CP150351.1, on the reverse strand, counting down.
TGCTCCTCGACGTCCTCCGGTCCGCCGAGGGCGGCTTCGAGAAACCCTACCCAGCGCTGCGGGTCGGTCCCAGCGTCCTCCTCGAGATCCTGAAGCACCGCGCGGATCTGGGCATCCATGTCGGCTCGGTCGATTTCGGCTGGCTCGTCCTTCGGTAACCATTGCTGATGGCACCGCGGCCGAGCGCCCGGATGTAGCAGGGTGCCGGTACGAAGGTTGCGCAGCATCCCCAGGGCCAGCTTGCGGCCGGTCGGGGGGTTCTTCTGTAAGACCTCCCGGACCAGCGCGATCCGCTCCTCGACGGTGGTGCTGGACGCGGGCAGCGCTGCGCGCAGCAGGGTATCGAGGCTCTGCAGCGGGCGATTCGCCAGGCGGCCACCCGGATCCATCGCGTCCAGGCGGCTGATGACCAGGACGACCCGGCGGCGGACCCCCGGCTCGGGGTGCCATCCCAGCATCTCCAGCGCCCACAGCAAGCCGGCGTGCGGCGCCCCGCCGAACAGGCTATTTTCCTCCCGGAGCAGGTGCGCGACGCCCTTCTCCCCCACATCGAGGCTGGCCTCCACGGCGTCGAGGAACCCCTTCGGCGCCGCCTCGGCCAACGTCGGCAGGAGCTTGGAGACCGAAGCCCAGGCGATCCATCCCTTGTCCGCCCGCAAGAGCGCTCGAACGAGGCGTTCGGCCCGGTCGCTCCCCCGGTAGCCAACGCGCTTCTCGGCGAAGAGACGATCCTGCAAGGAGAGCATCAGGACCGATCCGGCCAGCCCGTCGCGCAGGGCATCCGAGTACGGGAGCGCCTTCCCCTTCACCTCCGCCATGAAGCGCTCTTCCTTGGGCAGCTCGTACGCCGGGTCCGGCGCGCCGAGGACGCCCATCACCATCTCGTCGAAGTTGTTCAGATGGCCGTCCGTCAGCCCTCGAGCCAGGAGGTCCCACGCACCGTTGGGCGACGTCCAGCGATACGAACCGCGGGCGATGTGCTCCACGTCGCGCGTCATCACGCCCTGCGCCTGCAGGTCCGTGCAGAGCTGCTCCGCGACCGCCGGGTCTCCGCCGAGACGGCGGAGCACCTCGCGATCCCCTTCCACCGTAGGTACCCAGGCGCCTGCGAGGAGCAGCGCCATGATCTCCGCGCGCGGGCTGGACTTCGCCCAGGAGGGAAGCTCGACGTCGATGTACCCGCAGCGCCGCTGGAGCATCGCCAGATCGCCGCCGGCCTCTCTGACGAGACGCGCCGCGTCCGGTTCGCTCCAGCCCGCCGCGCGGAGCGCGCCGATCAGCGCTGGCCACGGCTGCTCCTCCAGCGTCAGCGTCGAGCCGGGACGCTCGTGCGCGTCAGGGCCTCCTGCGAGAAGGACGCGTACCCTGGCGGCGGCAGCCTCGCCCGGGTCCAGCTTGTCGAAGGCCGGCAAGACGATGAGCGGCTCGGCCGCCTGCACTCGGATCGCCCATCGCCACGCCTCTTCGGTCTCCACCACGAGCGCGCGTGACAGGAGCGCCTCCGCGCCCGGCGCGCGTTCCAGCGTCGCGGCTGTGAAGAGCAGCGCCTCCTCGCGCGTACGGCCGCGGATCAGCAGCGGCCGACCCGCAGGTTCGCTCAGCGCGGCGAGCAGCTGATCGCTCAGCATCAGCCTGCGATCTCCCGCCAGCACCAGCGCGTGGGGGAGGGGAGGGCTCGTGCGCTGTCGCCAGGCTTCCAGGAAAGCTTCCAGGTCCTTGCCCTCGTACGCCGGGAGCCCCTCCCGGCTCGCGAACCAGCGCGCGACGGCGGGAGCCTGCTCGATCCAGGTCGCGAGGTCATCCGCGTCGAGGACGCGGACATCCTTCCAGGTCCCCTCCGCCCGCTTCTCGTTCGCCCAGTCTGCCTTTCCCTTCTTGAAGGTGCGCGCCGTCACGGCGACATACGTCGTGAGCGCGGGCCGCACGCCCTCCGGCGGCTTTCGGGAGCGCTTCTCGTAGTCCTTGTCCAGCTTGGTGCGGACCTTCCCCTCGACCGACAGCTCCCAGACCGAGAGCCCCGCAGGGCAGAACGCCGTGCCCCCGCGGGACATCACGATGCCGTCCCAGCCCTCGTAGCGCGTCCCGCTGTCGGCGCGCATGGCGATCCCGTCGAGGGGGCTCGTCGCGAGCAGCAGCCGGCGCACGAGCCTCGGCAGAACCGCCGGAGCGTCGTAGCGCCCGGCCCACTCCTGGAGCTCCTTGCTGGAGATCTCCCACGGCTTGACCATGCCCAGCGCATACCACGCCGGGAGGCGGGCCACGCTCTCCCGTGACGTCGGCGCCGCGCGGCCTAGAGCGTTCGCTCGGCGTGCTCGGAGCGCCAAGCGCGGCCGCCGCCACCGCTGTCGGCTCGCCCCTCGGGACTGCCCGGGGTTGCCGGCCACCGGCGAGACGCTCCGTGCCCGGGGGCGCCTCGATCCTGATCCTCCGGGCGACACGCTGCAGAGGGGCACCATGGCTTGGCTCTCGCCTCGTGCGGGGCGCCTGCCCGGCGCTCCGTCCGGCCACGTGGGCGATTCTTCTCTCAGCTTCGTGCCGGGTGACACCACGCGTGCCCGATCCTGTGCAGCAGGCCCTGCCAAGTGACACTACGTGTGCCCCGCCGTTCACGGACCGGTCTGCGAAATGACACTACGTGTGTCCCGCCGTTTACAGATCCGCCTGCGAAATGACACTACGTGACCCCATCCACACCCGCCCCAGGCTCCGCGGCCGGCCCACGCGCCTCCCATCGCAGCCCCACCCCCGTCGCGTCGAACTCCTGCGCTCCTCCCAGTCCGAGCACACATCCGGCGCCGCTCTGCCCCCACGGCCCCGCTCGCCCGGATCTACGTTCCCAACATGGCCAAAGCCAAGACCCAACAACCCCACACCGGGAAGTCGCCCACCGCGACTCCCACGGCACACGCAACCTACCACGCCTGCTACCAGCGCTTTGCCCCGCTGGCCGCCGATCTCCCCGAGCGCGACGTCGAGGTCTGTCGCGCGGACGTGCGGATCGCCTTCGCCAACGTGAAGCGCGGCGTCCAGGCCGCCTGCGCCGATCTGGCGCGCATCCGCAGGGCGCTACCCGAGCTGCCGCTCGATGACGTGCTCGCGCTGCCGGACCTCGGCCGGGCCCTGATCTTCGCCGCCACGCGCATCACGGCGAAGCCCGCGAGCTCTCGTGAGATCGACGCCAAGCTGAAGATCGTCATCGAGCTGCGCGAGCCGATGCTCACGCTCGCCGAGACCCTGGCCAAGCGCGGCCTCCTGCCGAAGGACCTGGTGGCCGAGATCCGCGCCGGCAGCGGCAAGTACGACCTGGCCAGCGACGGCATGGCGCTCGCCCACCTGTACGCGGAGCACGCGGGCGCGCTCCGCGGAAAGCACCCCTTCACCCAGGAGGAGCTCGATCAGCTGCGGGAAGCGAGCGAGTGGCTGCTCGACACCCTCACCCCCGAGGGCGCCCGCCGGCCCGCGGCCAAGCAGCGCGGCGAGGCCGAGAAGATGCGCGACCGGCTCTGGACCCTCCTGGTCCGCCGGTACGCGGACGTCCGGAAGATCGCCTATTACTTCCATGGCGACGCGTTCGAGGACGTGACACCGAAGCTCCTGTCCCGCCTGTCGAGCTCCGCCGCCGAGGACGAGAGCGAAGAGGTCGAGGCCGAAGGCGACGGCAGCGAGGACGCCGACGGAGGAGGAGACCGCGGCGGGGCTGTCGAGCAGCCCGCCAGCCCGCCATCGCCGTAAGCCGCGCGCGACCCACCGCGCCGCGCGCCGGCGGCGGCGGACGCACGCGGGCGGTCGCGCGGCGCGAAACACAAACGGGTCCGGAGCGCCCCCCGCAATGAAAGGGGTATGAGCGCACCTCTCTCGCCCCCCGCCGGCACCTCCCGCGATCGCACCTGGAACGCCCTTCATACAGCCGCAGTGGAAACGCTCCGCGGCGTGTTCCGGCTCCTGGGCGTGGCCGAGCCCGACATCGACGACCTCCTCCAGGAGGTCCTCCTCACGGCGTACAAGACCCTGGATCGCTTCGACCCCAGCTGGCAGCCACCCCAGCCCAGCTGGCATCCGCCCCAGACCGAGGTGGGCGTCGCCGGCGATCCCGCGCGCCGGGCAGACCGAGTTCAGCACCGCAGCGCCGAGGCGCGGTGGGTGTTCGGGATCGCCTGGCGGAAGGTCGGTCGCTACCTGGGCCGCGCCCGTCGCCGCCGCGAGCTGGCGCATGGCCTGGTGCCCGCGTGGTGCTCCGAGGCGGTCGATCCCGCGCCGCTCAGCGAGCAGCGCGCCGTGGCGCGAGAGCGGCTGGAGCTCGTGATCGACCTGCTCTGGGCGCTGGCCCCGGAGCGGCGGCTCATCCTGGTCCTGCACGAGGCGTACGAGGTGCCGCTCGCCGAGATCGCGCGCGATCTCGGCATCAACTACAACACCGCCACCAGCCGGCTGCGCCTCGCCCGCGCGGACTACCGCGCTGCCGTCCAGCGGCTGCGCCCGGAGCAGCGAGACGCGCTGCGCGGCTGCTGGCTCGGGTTTCCGCTGGCGTCGGCGTTTCTGGCGCGCGAGCACGCCGGAACGACCGCGCCCGCGCTTCCTGAGGTCGCGCCGCCTGCGCCCGCGCTGCCTGAAGCCGCGCTGCCGCCGCCGGCACCCCCTGCGCTGGCGCCGCCGGCATCCGCGCCAGCGAGGCTCGCGGGCTGGCTCGCCCGGCTGGGCCAGGTGAGATCCGCGCTCCGATGGACCGCGGCGAGCGCTGGATACGCCCTGGCCTTGCTGCTGGCGCTCGCGTCGCCGCGACCGCTCTGGGCTGACCGCTTCGGCGCGCCTCTGGCCGAGCTGCTCCGCGCGCGCAGCGCCCGCGCCGTCGAGATGGCGCCGCGGGAGACGCCGGCGCCGCAGCCCACCGCGCCGGCGCCCGACGTGACGTCCCGGCGCGCCATGGCGCCGCCTCCAGCGCGCGACGTCACGCTGCGTCCAGCGCCGTCGACGAGCGCCCGGGAAGACTCGTTCGTCGAGGAGTACCGGGTGCTCGACGTGGCGCAGGCGATGCTCTCCGCCGGCGACCCCGCCGGGGCGCTCCAGCAGCTCGCCCTGCACGAGCAGCGGTTCCCGAGCGGCCGTCTGAGGTCGGTGCGCGAGCGGTTCCGGGAGCTCGCGCAGGCGCGCCTGGCCGGCTCTGCCGAGGGTGCGGCGAGCGCGGAGCCGTCGCGATGAGCCGGCCCCACGACGGACGGGCGCGGCGTGCGCGGCCGGCGCGCGGCGCCTCGAGGCCTCGACGCCATGTCCGGCGCGCGGCGCTTGCCGGTGCTGCCGCCTTCGGGGCCGCGTACCTGCTCTCCGTCGAGGCAGCTCACGCAGAGCAGGAGCCGCGCCCGATGGCGGCGCGCCTCGAGTACGTGCGCGGTCGGGGCGCAGAACGCTGCCCTGACGCGTCGTTCCTGCGCGCGGAGGTGGCGCGGGTGGTCGGCGCCGATCCGTTCCGGGACGATGCTCCGCTCCTGATCTCGGCCAGGATCGAGCGCCAGGGGGCCGAGCTCGTCGCCTCCCTGGCGCTGCGCGACAGCGAGGAGAAGACCCGGTGGGCCGACGGGTTCAGCACCAGCGGAGCCTGCGAGGTGCTCGTCGCCGGCGTGGGGCTCGCCGTCGCAGCGCAGCTCCTGAGCATGCCGGAGCGAGGGTCGCGTGCGCCTTCGCCGCCTGGAGCTGCGCAGCAGACGCAGGCTCCGCAGGGGGCGGCCGGGTCGATGCCGCCAGCGCAGGCCCCGCACGGGCCGCCGAGGGCCTCACCGCCCCCGCAGACGGCGCGCGCGGCGCCTGCGCCGTCCGGCCGGGCCGCGCCGGCGCTGCCGACCTCCTCGGGGCAGGGGGCGACCGCAGATCCTTCCGAGCCGTTGCGGATCGAGGCGGGGCTCGGGGCGACCGTCGGACTGGGGATCACGCCGGGGGTCGCGGCCGGGACGACCCTGGCCATCGGCGCGCGCTGGTCCGACTGGTCGGTCGCCGTGGAGGGGCGAGGGCTCGTCTCGCTGGCGAAGGAGGTCGAGGGCGTGCCCCTCGCGACAACGGCCTTCACGGCGGCCACCGTCGCCTGCCTTCGCGGTCGCCACCTGTTCGGCTGCGGGCTCGCGACGCTCGGCGCCGTCCGATTCGTCCCGGAAGAGCCATGGGACCTGCATGTGCGCAACAAGGCCCTGTTCGGGATAGGGGCGCGGCTCGGCAGCGCGTGGCGGCTCTCGGACGGGTGGTCCGTGCACGCCCACGCCGAGGCGATCGGGATCGTGGAAGAAGCGCGGCTCAGGCGTCAGGTGGACCATGCCGTGACGCCAGCGCCGCTCTACTGGACGTCTCCGCCGCTCGGCGCCGCTTTCGGGCTGGGTGTCACGGCCAGCTACTGAGCGGACCTGCGAGACGGGACCCAGCGTCGTGAGGATTGGTGAGAAAAATATGTTCGAATTTGTAATGACCCGCTCGCGGGTGACTACGACCGTCACGAGAGATGGTCGTTGTCTGCGTGGAGCGGTATGGGGTACCTTGCCACGTATGCGGATCTACCCGTTGTTGATCGCAGGGTTCCTCGTGTTGCCGGGCTGCGCCGGCGATCCGACCATCTACGGGCCCTGTCAGCCCAGTGAATACGGCTCTCCGGCATGCCCGTACCCCGAGGCGGGCACCGGGGATGCGGGCGACGGCGGGGATGGGGGCGGAGGTGCCGGCGGCGGAGGCGCCGGCGCCGGCGGGACCGGCGGCGGCGAGGAGAGCGCCTGCGCCGGCGACTGCATCCCGCCGGCGCCGCTCGGCTGGTTCGGCCCGGCGCTCCTCTGGTACGGCCCGCCGGACCAGGCGCCCGGCTGCCCCGCCGAGGCGCCGAACGTCGGCTACCAGGGCTTCGCCGACCTTGCGCCGGCCCCGTTCGCCTGCGCGGCCTGCCTCTGCGACCCGCCGGCGTCGGCCTCGTGCGAGCTCCCGCTGGGCTGGTCGGCGCACACGGCCGCGGCGTGTCCCGCCGACGCCGGCAGCGTCGAGACCGCCTTCGCGGCGCCCGACGGCTGGGACGGCGCCTGCACCGCCGCGAACGCGATCCCCGCGGGCCAGGACTGCGGCGGACAGCCGTGCGTGCAGTCGCTCTCGGTCGAAGCTCCGACCGTGCTGGTGACCGCCGCGTGCACGCCGAGGGTGGACGAGCCGCCGCCGCCGGCGCGCGAGGACCCGTGGAAGACCCGGGCGCTCGCCTGCTTGCCCGGCGCCTACACCGAGTGCCCCGGCGACCGGAGCACCTGCATGCCGTCGCCCGGCGAGCCCGGGGTGCCGCCGCCCGGCGGCTTCCTGACGTGCATCTTCCACGAGGGCGACGTGACGTGCGAGAGCCCCTATCTGGACAGGCACGTCTTCTACGGCGGTGCCGAGGACACGCGCGGCTGCTCCGAGTGCGGCTGCGGGGCGCCGGAGGGCGCGTCGTGCACGATCATGGCCTCGGTCTACAGCGACGGCGCGTGCGCGAACCTGCTCGCGTCGAACGTCGTGAGCTCGACGACGCCGTTCTGCGGGGTCACGCCGCCCGGCGTCGCGCTCGGCAGCAAGTCGGCGGAGGTCGTCGCCGTGGATCCCGGCACCTGCGCGCCGAGCGGCGGCGAGCCGACGGGCGAGCTGCTGCCGGCCGAACCGTCGACCTTCTGCTGCCAGGCATAGGCTCGACCCATCGGGTGACTGGACTAGGCTCCGGGCATGCCTCACCCGGATCAGCCCCTCACCAACGACGACGAAGAGGACGAGGATCTGCTCAGCGAAGAGGACGAGGATCTGCTCGACTGGGCGTCTTGGGCCACGCTCTACGCCGTCGGCTACATCCGCATCCTCGCCGACGCGATCGAGCGAGGCGACGCCGATCTCCAGGTGGATCCCGTGGCGTGGGAGAACACCCTGACCGCCGCCGAGGGGGCGATGATGGAGCACATTCGCGGTCGCCTGCACGGGCCGACATCCATCACCGTGGAAGACGTCGAGCGGATGCGGCGACTCCGCGGACTAGGCTCCGCTGCCCTCTCGAGCGGTGAGCGGTCGCCCGAGCTCGGCCCGCTCGCTCTTCAGTGCATGGAGTCTCTGTTCGGACCGGACTGGAAGCGCGCGTCGCGGGAAGCCGCCTCCTACGCGCGCGCTCTCAATCAGGAGTTCCACCCTGGTAGCGGCACTTGACGGGAGCTCCGGCGATGAACACACAAATATCTCCGTTTTTGTAATAGTACCAGCAGCTGCTGGCCAGGCCGAGAGCTCTGCATTGCATCAGTAGTCCGGTTTTGACGTTGGATTTGTACGGGTGTTTTCGTCCGGCCGGGCAAGATATTCCGGCATCGGCGCACTTTGTCATGCACTCGGCGCCGTGCTCACGTCTCTTGCAGCGGATGATCTTGAATGAGCCGATCGCCTCCGGTTCGGTCGTGGGACCATTCTCTGTCTCGTCGTCAAGTGTCAGATTGTCAGCTCCTGGATCGCTGTTTTGTGTGTCGACCCTCATCTCATCGACATTTTCTGATGGGTGCATGACACAAGATGCAACGCATAGAGCGACTCCATGGAGCGAGACGATGACGGCGACCGTCGGGACGATTCGCATGGTACGGGCGACGCAACCGGCGAGCCACCTCGGTCGAGTGTGACGGTGCCATGCGGTGCGCATTCCGGAGCCGTAGGACGAGGAAAATCTGCCGTAGTAGGCATCGTCCGGGTGTTCTGCGCTCTTCGCGAAGCCAGCCTGTCGCCGGGTGCAGTTTCAATGCGGCAACCTCGAACAAGCCCCGGTCACTTGCGACGAACTGCCGGTGGGCGCTGGCCCATGCGGCGCGGCCACGCTGCCGCATGCGCTGCTTGCTGAGCTCGGCATGGCGGCGTCCACCTGGGCGGCGTCGAGCTCGGGATCGCGCCGGCGTCGAAGCTCACAGGGGGCGAGCTCGGCGCGGCCGGCGTCAAGCACGCCTAACGTCCGCTCTCAAGCCAACAAGTCAGCGTGATGGAGTCAGGCGATGCCCTAGAGCGTAGCACTACCGGCGCGTCGAAGCTGGCTGGGTCAGAAAAGTGTGGAATCAGAATTCGCTTGCTTGCGCGCGCGTCGGCGCGTGGCAGCACGCATGCGTGGCGCCGCCCTTGAGAGCACTTCGTTCATCGACGACCAGCGGCGCGGCTGGTTCGTAGCGCGCTCCTGCTCCGCAACGCACCCGAAGTCTCCCGGCGTACCACGGGTCCTCGTCCGGCCGGCTCCCATGGTTGACAGGTGGTCGGATCGGGCTCACACGGGAAGCGGCGGTGGAGTCCGCCAACAACCGCTGGCCCTCGACGTGTTGAGGTCGGCCGATGACTCCTACGGCACAAGGCTGCGCCGTTGGGGGTCCTCCGGCGCCCACAGGGAGAGGTGAATGTTGGTTCGGTTGCTCTTGCTCGGGTTGGGGGGCGCGCTCGGTACGCTCGCCCGCTACGCGGTCGGACTCTGGTGCCAGCGCCGCATGGGCGGCGCGTTCCCGTACGGAACGCTCGCCGTCAACGTCGCCGGTTCGTTCCTGCTCGGCGTCGTCATGCAGCTCAGCGCTGCGACCGACCTCCTCGGCCCCACGGCGCGGCTGACGCTCGGCACGGGGGTCATGGGTGGCTTCACCACGTACTCGACGTTCAACTACGAGACGCTGAAGCTCTTGCAGGACAGGGCTTGGCTCACCGCCGGGATCAACCTGGTCGCGACGGTGGCGGGCTGCCTCGTGGGCGGTCTGGTCGGCATCGCGCTGGCCTCGCACGTGGCTGCCGAACTCGGCCTCGGCACCTCGAAGCGTCTGGTCGGAGGCTGACCCTGAGGGAGATGGAACGATGCGCCTTCCGAACGGTGAACAGGTTCGTGCCCGGATCTTCGTTGGCGAGAGCGACAGGTGGCACCACCAGCCGCTCTACCGCGCGCTCGTCGAGCGGCTCCGTAAAGAGGGGTTTGCCGGCGCGACCGCCTTGCGAGGCATCGAGGGGTTCGGAGCGCGAAGCCTCATCCACACCATCAACATCCTCGACCTGTCCGACGACCTGCCGATCGTGATCGAAGTGGTCGACTCTCAGGAGCACATCGATCGGCTCGTGCCCATCCTCGACGAGATGATGAGCGGCGGGCTCGTCACGCTCGAGAAGGTACAGGTGCTGCGCTACGGCGCGCAGCGACAGACGACGAGCGGCGGCGGGTGACGTCCGGCCGGGCGCGCGCTGGCGGAATGGCTTCCAGTGACAGCGGCTGCTGGCCAGGCCGAGAGATCCGTGGTGCAACACCGACACCCAGCGACGGCTGCCCGCCTGCTCGACCTCGCGCTCGCCCTCCCGCTCGCCGTCGAGGCACGCGGCTTGCGTTTCATGCAGCGCAGGGGGCGCGGCCGGTCTCATGACGGGATCGCTCGACCCTGGAGCAAGGCGATGGACGGCGCGGCCAGGGACATCTTCGTCATCAGCGACCTGCACCTCGGCGACGGCGGCGTGCGCGACAACTTCGACATAGGCAAGAAGACGCCGCAGCTGCGCGCATTTCTCGACCACGTGGGCAGCGAGGGGGGCGAGCTCTTCATCCTCGGCGACCTCTTCGAGCTCTGGCAGATGAACCTCAGCCTGCTGCTCGTGAAGCGGCGCTCGCTCCTCGATCAGCTCGCCACGCTGCGGCTCACCTACGTGCCCGGCAACCACGACATCGATCTCGCGCACTTCATCGACACCGACTTCCTCCATCACCCCTTCTTCGACCACATGCGCGCGCCGTTCGTCCGGGAGCTCGGGGGCAAGCGGTTCAGCTTCTCGCACGGGCACGAGACCGATCCCTTCAACGCCGGCGACGATCCCGGCTTCGGCCGCATGCTCGCCATCTTCGCCGGCGTCTGGGAGGACGAGAACGGCTCTCCTCTCCTCGAGAGCGGCGAGAGCGTGGAGGACGTCCTCGAGCAGTTCGGCGAGTCGATGCTGACGATCTGGCGGCGCGCCCTCTCGACGATGCACCCCCGCGGACCGGAGCGGGACGTGCGACCCACCTCGGCCCTGACGCCGGCGCAGAACCCGGATCGGCTCGGCGAGCACGTGGCCGGGGTCCGCGCGGCGCTCGAGAGGGGCGACCACGACGTGACGGTGCTCGGGCACACCCACAAGGCAGGCCGCATCGGCGGCTGGTACTTCAACAGCGGCTCCTGGACGGGCCCCCACAACCCGTTTCTCCGCATCTCCCCGGACGGTCACGTGCGCTATCTCGAGTGGAAGGACGGCCGCGAGATCGAGCGCGAGATGCCCGTGGTGCGCCCGGAGGCGGGGCCCGGCCGCGCGCCGCCGGCGAAGAAGAACCCGATCGCCGCGGCCCGCGCCGCCGCGCGGACGCTCTTCCCGAAGCCGACCCGGCCGGAGCGCTCCCGGTGGGTCCTCATCGCGCAAGGCGCCCTCGCGCTCGCCGTGGGCGCCGGCGCCCTGACGATCTCCGTCGGTCATGGCTCGTCCGCGGGGTGGCGGCTGCTCGTCTCGGCGTTCGCGGTCTACGCGATCGCCGATGGCGCCCTGTCGCTGCTCGGGGCGTCGCGCGAGCCGCCCGTCCGGCGCCTGCTCTCGCGCGTGCGCGGCGTGGCGAGCGTCCTGCTCGGCCTCCTCGTGCTCCGGCGCGGCTACGTGGTCGAGATCTTCGTGATCCTCGTCGGGATCTGGGCGTTCGTCTCCGGCGCGCTGCGCGTCGCGGCGTCGGTCGTGCTCAAGGGCATGGTGGAGTCGAGGTGGCTCTTGGCCGTGGGCGCCGGCTCGATGCTCGCCAGCCTCGTCCTGCTCTCGCTCCCCGCGTCCGCGGTGCTGCTCAAGTACGCGCTCGCCGGCTATCTCTGCTACTACGGCGCCGGAGAGCTCCTGGCCGGCATCTTCGGACAGCGGCTGCCCAAGGCGGCGCGCCTCCACCCCTCCGCCTGAGGCGGCGCGCGCGTCATGGAAAGGGCAACGGGACAGGAACGCTGAAGCGGTCGAAGGCTCGATGGAACCCCCGAGCCTCATTGTAGGTCGGGCTTGCTGGTCAAGACGGCCTGGTCCTCCTCCCAAGGTCCTTCGAACGCGTCCCAACCCTCCTGCGGTTCCATGCCGAACTCGTCAAGGAACGCGCGCGCTCCCTGCACGATATCAGCCGGAATGTCAACATCGGGCATCCACACGCTGAAAAGATCGCGCAACTTCTGGGCGTGAGCCGTCGTTATCCGCCTGGTGCTGCCGTCGTAGTTTCTCTCCCACTCCGCAGCCACGGGGATGAAAGCGTCCAGGTGCTGCAGGATGTGCTCGCGACTCGGCAAGGCGGCACCCCTCGCCGCAAGCCGCGGCGAGGCGAAGAGAGCCATGATATCCAGCAGGCACATGAAGGACGTCATGAAATCCTTGAATCGTGCCTGTTGCTCGAGCTCCGTGTTGTGAGCGCTCATTTTAGCATCTTCCATTCGCCGTCGATGTAACTGAAGGAAACGGGGACGCCCCGGAGACTGCTGATTAACGAGTGCCAGGCCGGTTCAGTCGATTCAAGGAATGCAACCGCTCCGCGCGATGCCCATCTACGGCAGAGCTCGTTCCGCTGAGCGTGGTCAGAGTCGTCGAAGCAGCAGCGAGGCCGCACCGCGATCGTAGGGCGATTCTATCATGTAAGGCTACCTGGGGACCTGGCCGTCGAGCCCACCACGCAGGCGTTCTCGGTATTCCCTGGACGCATGCGTCGACGACATGCCGTCCGGCGTGGCCGACACGGTGATACCGCGCAACCCGGACGGCCGCCCTGCGATCCTCGCTTCAGACCGCCTGTGCGCCGTGGGACCGGTCTGCCCGGGACTGCGGCCTGCGCGCACAAACACGCCCAGGCCGCGCGGCGTTGATCTACGCTCCCGCCTGCCCCGGCAGCTCGGCGGCCGAGCGTGCAGGAGGCTGTTCCCCATCCTCCAGGCGCGAGCGGCGCCGGCCGCTCCCGCGGCGCGCTCGTTCGCTGGCCACCCGGCCTCGCGCGCGCTTCGCAGGTCGAGGGCGCTTCGGAGCCCCAGCCATGAAGACCGCCCACCCGAACCCCGCCTCCCGCGCCCCGCTCGCCGCGCTCGCCGCGCTCGCCGCCATCGCCGCGGAGGCCGCCTGCGCGCGGCCGCACGCCCCCCCGCCGGTCGAGCCGCCCAAAGCCGCCGAGCCAGCGCCCACCGCCGCCCAGGCCGCGCCCTCGGCGCCGCCCTTCGGCCAGATCCCCCGGCTCGACTTCAACCGCATCGCCGTGGAGCTCGATCTGCCGCTCTTCTGGATCGCGGACCGGAACGGCTCGGGCGCCGTCGAGCCCGACGAGGTCGCCGCCCTCTGGCACCACACGAAGGCGCCCGCCTGGGCCGCCTCCGGGGCGTTCACCCCGGAGTTCACCGCGGCCTACGCCGCCATGCTCAAGATCAAGGCCGAAGGCCACCCGCGCGCCGGCCTCGACGAGGCCGAGCAGCGCCGCCGCGACGCCGTGCTCGCGGAGCTCGCGGCCGGCCGACCGTCGCTCCTCCGGTCCGACTTCCGCGGCGCGTCCGCCGAGGACCGGGCCATCGTCGGCCACCTGCTCAAGGTGGCCGCGCTGATCGACCAGATCCACGCGAAGCAGCTCGGCTCCGCCGGCATGGCCGACGCGATCCCGGCCGACGACCCGGCGAGCCGGGCGCTCTTCTGGCGCAACCAGGGGCCCTGGTGCGAGCAGCCGAAGACCCGCAACGACCCGAACTGCAGCGCGCTGCCCAGCAAGCCGCCCCGCGTGACCGGCGCCTACCCGGCGCGGATCCAGCAGGACAAGAAGTTCTGCGCCGCGCTCGAGGCGCGGCGCGACCAGCAGGCGCTCCTCTCGCCGTTCACCCTGGTCGTCGAGGAGGGCGGCGCCCTCAAGGCCGTGCCGTACAGCGAGGCCTACAAGCCCGAGATGGAGGCGGTGAGCCGGGAGCTCAAGGCCGCGGCCGAGGCGATCCAGAGCCCCACCGAGGCCGCCTTCAAGGCGTACCTGCTCGCGGCGTCGCAGGCGTTCCTCGACAACCGGTGGGAGCTCGCGGACGAGCCGTGGTCGAAGATGAACGCCGAGAGCTCGGCGTGGTACCTGCGCGTGGGGCCGGACGAGACGTACTGGGAGCCGTGCAGCCGCAAGGCGGGTTTCCACGTGAGCTTCGCGCGCATCAACCAGGAGTCGCTCGCCTGGCAGAAGAAGCTCGATCCGGCGAAGGCCGACATGGAGGCGGCCTTCGCGAAGCTCGCGGGCGCGCCGTACAAGGAGCGCAAGGTCGCGTTCCACCTGCCCGACTTCATCGACATCGTGGTGAACGCCGGCGACTCGCGCGCCGCGACCGGCGGGACCGCGGGGCAGAGCCTGCCGAACTGGGGGCGGGTCGCGACCGAGGGCCGCGGCCGCACCGTGGCCATGGTGAACCTCTTCGACGACGACGACAGCCGCGCCGCCCTCCGGGAGGCCGCCGCGTCGCTCCTCTGCAAGACCACGATGGAAAGCGTCTCGCTCGAGCGGCCCGTCGCGACGCTGGGCACGGTGCTGCACGAGGCGGCCCACAACCTGGGGCCGACCCAGAACTACAAGGTGAAGGGCAAGACCGACAACGAGATCTTCGGCGGGCCGCTCGCCACGATGCTCGAGGAGTTCAAGGCCCAGACCGGCGCGCTCTTCTTCACCGGCTGGCTCGCCGAGCGGGGCGTGATCGATCCGGCGCTCGCCCGCATGGCGGAGACGCGGGAGGTGATCTGGGCGCTCGGGCAGGTGGGGCAGGGGATGTACACCGCGGGCGGCGAGCCGCGGCCGTACGGCCAGCTCGCCGCGATCCAGCTCGGCAGCCTGCTCGACGCGGGCGCGCTCGGCTTCTACCGCGGCGAGGTGGCGGCGAACGGCGCGGACAAGGGGTGCTTCTCGATCCAGGCCGACAAGCTGCCCGCCGCGGCGGAGGCGCTCGCGAGGACGGTGCTCGGCATCAAGGCGCGCGGCGACAAGGCCGCCGCGCAGCGCCTCCGCGACGACTACGTCGAGAAGGAAGGGGCGTGGAAGGCGCTCCGCGGGGTGATCGAGGAGCGCATGCAGCGCATGCCGCTCGGCAGCGCCGTGTACGCGATCGAGCTGTAGCGGATCGTCCCCGGGTCCTGCGTGCGCGCAGAGTTGCCGGGCGGAGCGCCAGCGGCGAAGCCCTGTCCTTGACGGTCGAGCGGAAGCCTACGAATACTCGCGTGACGTGAGGAGCCCGTGACGCCCTACTACCGCCGCGACCAGGCCGACGGCATCACGCCGCCGAACCTCGCCGACGAGTCGACCTACGCGGAGCACATCGTCCATACGCGCGGCAAGCGCACGCGGTTCACGTCGCTGAGCCTCGACCCGGCCACCATCGTCGACCTCGGGCCTCAGCTCTGGCGGCTGCTGGAGCCCAAGATCTACGACGACGGGCACGGCGTCGTCTCCCACGACGCCCTGGTCGGCACCCTGCGGGAGGAGCTCAGGTCCGCGCCCGATCCGGCTGCCCGCGAGCTCGCGGCCAGGGCGCTCCCGCGCGCGATCAAGCGCCGGGAGGCGCTCGTCCACTGGAGCTTCGATGTCTCCCGGATCGCCCGCAAAGAGCTCTCGGAGTGGGCGCGGCCTCACGTGCGGCACTACTTTGTGAAGGTATGAGCATCGAGCTGTTCTCGTGCCGCAACTGCATCCACAACCCGGCCCAGGGGCTCACGCTGGGGCCGGGCGCAGGCTTCTGCTTGACGTGGGGCTCGGTCATCGACCGGCCGGAACAGACGACCTGCAAATACCTGCATCGCAAGGATTTGCCGATGTTCCTGGCTCGCCCGGGCGTCCAGGAGCACCAGGACGAGTTTTCTCAGGTGCCGTACATGGCCGACCTCGAGACCCACGAGCCCCTCGTGCCACGCGCCTACGACAGCGACGACGTGCCCGACGCGGAGCGGCTGGACAACGTGACCCGGGCTGTCGCCGCTTACCATGCGCTGGACAGCGCGCCGGACACCACCGCGCAGCGCCGCTCCTTGACGCTCGCCACGTTCGCGGGGGCCGCGGACGGCCGCAGGGCGATGATGTACGCGAGCCTGGTGCGCCGCGTGCTCGCCAGCGGAGCCCCGGCGCGCATGTGGACGCGCCGCGTGCTGGACCTGCTGGACGAGGTCGACACGGACGTCCTGTTTCGCGCCGCCGACCTCCTCGAGGCCGGCGGGGCGGCGGCCGCGAGGTGGGAGGTAGCGCATGCGCGCCTCTCGTGCATCCAGGAGTACGGCTGGCACGTGGCGCGGGAGCAGCTGATGTATCCGATGATGGAGCTCGGCGCCCACGTCGCCGAGGAAGACTGGAACGGATTCCTCCTCGCGCTCGGGCGGCTCAAGGGGGGCTTCCGCGACATCGTCATCGCCCAGGACGTCGAGCAGCGAATCCTGAGAGGCCCCGGCCTGTAGCCCGGTGGCGACGGCCGATAGGAACCCACGGCTCGCCTGGAGAGCCCCATGACCTCGGCGCAACCGCAACCGACGACCCCGCCCTCGGGCAGACCGGCGCGCGCGCGCGGGCGGCGCCGCGCCCTCGGCCTGCTCGCGCTCGTCGGCCTCCCCGCGCTCGGCCTCGGCGAGCTCGCGGCGCACGTCTACGTCAGCCGGCGCGCGCCGGGCTTCGACGACTGGCGCGAGGTGAAGGCGCCCCTCGAGGCGATGAGGCAGCCCGGCGACCTCGTGGTCGTGGCGCCCGCGTGGGCCGATCCGGCGGCGCGCCGCGCGCTCGGCGATGCGCTGATGCCCCTGCGCGACGCCGCGCGGCCCGACGAGAGCCGGTACGCGGCCGCCGTGGAGATCAGCGTCCTCGGGCAGCGCGCCGAGGAGCTCGCGGGCTTCCGCGAGGAGGCGCGGCAGGAGCACGGCGGCTTCGTGCTCCGGCGCCTCGTGAACCCGTCGCCCGCGCGCGTCGTCTACGACTTCGTCGATCACGTCGCGCCCGCGTCGGCGGACGCGCGCGTCACCGATCCGCCGGCCGCGTGCCGCTGGAACCCGCGCGCGCGGATCGCCGCCGGCGGCCTCGGCGGCCACCCGACGTTCCCCGCCGAGCGCTTCGAGTGCCCGGGCGGCCCGTTCTTCAACGTGGGGGTGACGGTGATCGCCGACGAGGAGTTCCGCCCGCGCCGGTGCATCTGGTCGCACCCGCCCAGCGACGGCGAGATCGTCACGCGCTTCCGCGACGTCCCGCTCGGCTCGGTGATCCGGGGGCACGCGGGCATGTACTGGATCATCGAGCGGGAGCGGCGGGGCGCGCCGGTCACCCTGTCCGTGCGCGTGAACGGCGAGACCGTGGGCGAGGCGACGCACCACGACGGCGACGGGTGGGCGGCGTTCGAGTTCCCGCTCGCCGCCCACGCGGGCGCGGCGAAGGCCGAGGTGGAGTTCGCCGTGAGGTCCCCGGATTACACGCACCGCCACTACTGCTTCGAGGCGGACACCCGATGAAGCGAACGGCGCCCCTCGCGCCCGCCGACGGGCTGATCGCGATCGCGCTCGCGGCGGCGTACGTCGCCCTGCTGCTCGCGACCGCGGGCGATCTCGGCTACGCGCGCGACGAGGGGTTCTACTTCTTCGCCGCGAACCGCTACGGCGCGTGGTTCCAGGCGCTCCTCGAGGCGCCGCGCGCCGCGCTCCGCCCGGAGGTCGTCGACGCCGCCTGGTCGGTGAACCACGAGCACCCCGGCCTCATCAAGTCGCTCTTCGCGCTGTCGAACCTGCTCCTGCAGAAGCGGCTCGGGCTCTTCGCCATGGAAGGCACGAGCTACCGCTTCCCGGCGATGGCGCTCGCGGGCGCCGGGGTCGCGCTCGTGTACCTCTGGGGAACGCAGGCGCGCGACCGGCTCGCCGGCGCGTCCGCGGCCGTGCTCTTCGCGATGCTGCCGCGGTACTTCTACCACGCGCACCTCGCGTGCTTCGACGCGCCGATCGTGACCGTATGGGCCGCGTGCGCCTACGCGTACTGGCGCTCGCTGCGGGACGGCGGCGCGCTCTGGCCCGTGCTCACCGGCATCACCTTCGGCCTCGCGCTCGACACGAAGCACAACTCGTGGTTTTTGCCGATCGTCTGCGTCGCGCACGCCGTCGCGCTGGAGCTCCGGGAGCGGATCGTCGCGCGCCCGGAGGCGGCGGGGGCCGCGCCGGAGGACGCCCCCGCGGCCGAGCCGGCGCCGCCGCGAGGATCCCGGCGCTCGGTCGCCGCGCTCGCCGCGATGGCGACGATCGGCCCGCTCGTCTTCTACGTGCTCTGGCCGTGGATCTGGCGCGACACGCTCGCGCGCCTGCGCGAGTACGCGTCGTTCCACCTGAACCACGAGTACTACAACATGGAGTTCCTCGGCCGGAATCACTGGACGCCGCCGATGCCGAGGGCCTACGCGCCCCTGATGACGGCGGCGACGGTGCCCGCCGTGACGCTCTGCCTCTTCGTCGCGGGGCTCTGCGCGGCCGCGCGCGAGCGCCTCGTGTACCCGCTCGCGCGGGCGGCGGCGCGGCTCGCGCCGGAGGGCGGGAGGCTCGCCGCCGCCCGCGCGCTCGCCGCGCGCCTCCGCCCGCCGCCGCCCGACGCCGGCGGCACGGCGCTGCTCTGGTTCCTCGCCATCGCCGCCGTCTACGGCGCATGGCTCTCGCCGAGCACGCCGATCTTCGGCGGCACGAAGCACTGGATGACGGCCTACCCGTTCATCGCCCTGTTCGCCGGCGCCGCGTTCTCCGCCGCGGTGAGGCGCGCGCGCGTCGGCCTCCGCGCGCTGCTCGTCGCCCGGCGCGTCCCCGGCGCGCCGCGCGCGGTCGCCGGCGCCGCCGCGCGCGGGCCGCTGGTCCCGGCGCTGCTCGGGGCGGCGGTGGTCGCGGCGCCCGTCGCCGAGACGCTGCACGCGCACCCGTGGGCGCTCTCGGCCTACACGCCGCTGGTCGGCGGCGCGCCCGGCGCGGCGAGCCTCGGGCTGAACCGCACCTTCTGGGGCTACACCACGGGCGCGGTCGTGGACTACCTCAACGAGCACGTCCCGCCCCGGGGGACGGTGTACATCCACGACACCGCCGGCCAGGCGTGGGACATGCTGCTGCGCGACGGGCGCCTTCGAAAGGACATCCGCGGCGTGGGGGCGGTCGCGGGCGCGGACTTCGCCCTCTACCACCACGAGAAGCACATGCTCGGGCAGGCGTACCAGGCGTGGGTCGCGTTCGGGACCACGAGCCCGGATCACATCGCCGGGCTCGACGGCGTGCCGGTGATCCTGGTCTACCGGAACCGGGCCCGCTGAGGGCGATCAGCGCTTCTTCGCCGCCGCCTTCTTCGCCGGCGCCTTCGCCGCCTTCTTCGCGGGGGCGGGCGAGGCCTTCTTGGCGACAGGGGCCTTCGCCGCCTTCTTGACGGCGGTCGCCGCGGTCTTCCCCGTCGCCGACCGCTCCGCCGAAGCGGGCGCCTTCTTCGTCGCGGCGGCCGCCTTCTTCGCCGGCGCCTTCTTCGCGCCCCGCGCCGCCGCGGCCTTGGGCTTGCTCGCCGGGGGCCGCTCGGACGCCGGTTCGGCCGGCTTGTGGGGCTTCCCGCGCGCGACGAGCTTCTTGGACGGCGCCTCGTCCTCGATCTCCTCGCCCTCGTCCTCGAGGTCCTCGCCCTCGTCGTCGAGCTCCTCGTCGCCGAGGTCCTCGTCGTCGAGATCGTCGTCGTCCCCCTCGTCCTCGAGGTCCTCGTCCTCGTCCTCGAGGTCCTCGTCCTCGAGATCGTCGTCCTCCTCGAGGCCGTCCTCCTCGAGGCCGCCGTCCGCGCGCACCGGCTGCGGCGCAGGCTCGCGGCGCCGCGACGCCGGGGCTTCGCCGCGCTGCGGGGCGGCGGCCGGCTTGCTCGCCGCGCCGGGCGCGCCGAGCGGCTCGCCGAGCAGGGCGGCGATGTCGCGCGTGAGCTCCGTCATGTGGCTGTCGACCTCGAGCGCGTCCTGCTCGGACAGCGGGGTGAGCTTGAGCCGGAGGACACGGTCGCCCGCGAGCTCCCACGACGCGGCGCAGCCGCCCTCGCGCAGCATCCTCGAGGCGACGGCGTCGATCCGCTGGCGCAGGCCGGCGCGCGCGCCAGGGTCGATCTTGCGCTGCAGCTCGAAGCGGCGCTCCAGCATCGGGAGCGTCACCACCTTCGCCTCGACCAGATCGGAGAGCTCGTCGGCCACGGCCTCCTCGATCTCGAGCCGGGCGTCCGGGTCGCTGCTCCCCAGCGAGAACGTCGCCTCGCGGAGCTCGGCATCGTACGACGTCAGCTTGCCGCCGGCGCTCTGGGCCGCGCGCGCCAGCGACTCGCGCAGCACCTCCACCGGCGCGCGCTTGCCGACCGTCGAGGCGACGTACCCGAGCGTGTCCAGCCGCACCTGCACCGGGCCGTCGTCCTCGAGGCCGAGCTCGGGCCGCGGGCCGAGCAGCGCGTCGCGCATCACACGGAAGACGTCGCGCTTGATCACGTTGTCCTCGGTGAAGATGTCCTCGACGTGCTCCGAATCCATGAGCGTGCTCGTCAGGCTCGCGACGAGCTCCTCGACCTGGTCGTCGATCTCGTCGGTGCCGAACGTGGTCGTGACCTCCCCGTCGACGAGGGCCCACGGCTCGAGCCGGGGCGCGATGGCCGCGATGTCCGCGGACATCTTGTCCTCGAGCTCGCGCGCGAGCGCGGTCGCGCCGCCCCTGGCCACGAGGATGTGCCCGTGAGCCTTCAGCGCATCGACGATGCTCGTGGAAAGTCGGCGGGAGAGGTTGCGCTCGTTCACGAGGCGCGCAGCTTACACGGTTTGCGCGGCCAGGCGATACTTCGGCGAGCGCGGATCGGCCGTGCTCAGGGGTCGTTCTCGATCACCTTGATCAGCACGCCGCCGATCCGCGCCGGGATGGCCGCGCGCGCTGCCTCGGCCCCTCCGGACCGGACGCTCACGCGGACGATGAAGCCGACCCCGTCCTCTCGCTCGACCCCGACGCCGACACACCACGGCTCGCCGCCGATCTTGGCCTTGAGCTCGTCCTTGGCCCGTCGGGCCGATCCCACGTCGCTCATCTCGTTCACCTCTCCGTAAGTTGGAGCGCGAGCGCGCCGCTGCATGCACCGGCGCTCACTCGCTGTATCCGACCGCCAACACCTGCCACGTCGCGGGCGCGTCGGCGACATCCACGATGCTCGCCGCGAACTCACCGCTCGCCGACGGGGGGAGATCGCCGCCCGCCACGGGGATCTGACCGACGCTGACGATCTTGCCGTCGGCGCCGTAGAGCGAGACGATCGCGAGCACGGACCGGGCCGCGAAGGCGGACTCGTTCGTGATCCTGCCCGCCACCTGGTACGGGCTCTGCCCGCGCGTCGGCGTGAATTTCGTGTCCGCGATGCTGAGCTTGGCCAGCTTCCCCCGGAGCGTGGCGGGCGCGGGGGTGACCTCGGCCTTGAACGTGGCGAGCCCGGTGGGGCGCTGGGTGGCGAACGCGCACGGGACCTTCTCGCCCGGCGGCAAGAGGCGCACCTGGGTCGCGCAGTCGCCGCTCAGGAGGGCGACGTCGCCGGCGCCGTAGAGCGTGATCTTCGCGCTCGGGGAGCCGATGGGCACCGTGCCGGTGTTGTGGATCTCGCCGACGAAATGCAGGAGCTTCCCGGCGCGCGCTGGGAAGCTGCGGAGATCGCGGATCTCGGCGCGGAGCACGCCTCGCTCCGCGGCCGCGTCGGCGGGGCGATCGGCGACGGGCGCCGTGGGCAGCGGCTCGGGGAGCCCGGCGATCTCGCGGTCGGCGACGCCCGTGGAGAAGTAGATGACCACCGCGCCCGCGAGGATGCAGAGCAGGAAGACGGCCCCGCAGCCGATGCCGAGGATCAGCGCGAGGTTCGACCGCCGCGGCGGAAGCCCGACCGGCGCGCCGCCGAAGCCGCCCGGACCGGGGCCGAACGCGTGCGGAGGACCGTAGCCGCCGGGACGGGGGCCGTAGCCGCCCGGAGGACCGTGGCCGCCGGGAGGACCGTGGCCGCCCGGGGGACCGTGGCCGCCGGGAGGACCGTGGCCGCCGGGCGGGCCGTGGCCGCCGGGAGGACCGTGGCCGCCGGGCGGGCCGTAGCCGCCCGGCGGAGGACCGTAGCCGCCCGGCGGAGGACCGTAGCCGCCCGGCGGAGGGCCGTGGCCGCCCGGAGGGGCTCCACCCGGCGGATAGCCGCCAGGGGGGTGGTTCGCCGCGCCGACCGGTGCGCCCTGCTGGTCCATGCCGCCCGCAGTATGCCGGAAAAGAGGCCCGGCCGATCCAACCCGCGGCGCGCGGATCAGAGGTGCCGGCGCGCGATCTCGGCCCACGTGCCGGTCGGCTCGATCTCCAGGTACCGGCGCCAGCACGGGCGCGCCTTCGTCGGATCGCCGATCTGCTCGTACGCCATCGCGAGGTTGTAATACGCGTCCGCGAAGCGCGGATCGCTCTCGATCGCGCCGCGGAAGTACCGGATCGCCTCGGCCGCGCGGCCGCGCTCCAGCATCACGTAGCCGAGGTTGTACTGCGCCTCGGGCTGCGCCGCGTCGAGCTCGAGCGCCTTCAGGTAGAGCGCCTCGGCCTGCTCCTCGGCGTTGCGCCGGAAGCAGATGTTGCCGAGGTTCGTGTACGCGATCGCCAGCCAGGGGTCGATCTCGAGCGCGCGGCGGTAGAGCGCCTCCGCCTCGTCCATCGTCGCCGGATCCTCGTCGAGCTGGCTGGCCTGCATGTAGAGCTCGTAGGCCGTGCGCGCGCGATCCCTGCCGACCCGCGGGCGGAGCACGCGCACGACGTCGTCGCGCAGCTCCTTCACCTCGAAGTCGAGCACCATCTGCCCGGTGAGCGGCTCGAACGCGCCCGACGCGCTCCGGACCACGACCGCCTTGCCGTCGAAGGCGACGCGGAGCTCGGCGAGCGGGCGCGTCACCTTGGGCAGCGCGGCGCGGATGTTGTCGATCGCCCGCGCGACGTCGCGCAGCCGCACCTTGCGCGCGATGAGATCGCGCGCGGCGCGCAGGGCGATCAGATCCGAGAAGGTGTACGCGCGCCGCCCGCGCCGGCGGCCGCTCGGCGGCGCGATGCCGGCGCGATCGAGCGAGCGCAGCCGCCCGGGCGAGATGCCGAGCAGCCGCGCGACCTCCGTGCCGGTGAACATGTCGGTGACCGGCTCGCGCGCGCCCGGGGCAGGCTGCGGCGCCTCCGGCTCGCCGGTCCGCGGGGCGGGCGGGGGCTCGGATACGCGCCCCCCACCAGGGCCGAACACGACGTGGATCACCTTGTCGGAATCGCCGGAGGCGGAACGGTCCTTCTTGCTCATCGCAGCGTCGCGGGCTCCGCGCCGAGGATCGACAGAAGCAGAGCGCGCCGTGTGGAGCCTACTCCGCCTCGAGCCGGAGCGCTCCCGTTCTTCACGTGGGCACGCGCGTCAAGAGCGCGCGCGGCGGAGGGCGCGAGCGATCGCCGCGGCGCTCGGGGTGCATTTTTGCTTCGATCGACGTTCACGCGCGCGCCGTCCTGCCCGTGGTGACCAGCACGCGCGCCGTGACGTCCACGGTCAGCGCGAACGAGACCGCCGCCGCGCGCGGCGCGAGCCCGCAGCGGATCTCGGCGTGCATCGGCCCGAGCGGGCCGCCCGCCCGCGCGGCCGCCTCGCGCTGCGCGACGCGGAGCGCCCGCAGCCGGAGGTGGGGGTCGAGGGCGAGCGCCCGGTCGAGCGGCGCCGCGAGCGGCGCGTCCGACGGAAGCGCGACGAGCAGGCTGGTCGACCCGTAGTACACGAGCGCGCCCCCCTCGCTGCGCGTACCCCCCTCGCTCACCACGTCGGCGCCGTCGAACAGGGCGTGGAGGCGCCCCGCCGAGCAGGCCACGAGCTCGACGTGACGCCGCTGGAGGAGCGGAGGTCGTTTGACCTTCGCCAGACCGGGACCGGGGAGACGCTCGCTGCGAGACATTCCGATCGCGATCGTGGCATCGCTGGCCGCGACTTCCCAAAAGCGCGCTGAGATCCGCACAAAGTTGCGGAGGCACCCGCTTTCGTGCGGGACGCAGGGGGCCGCGCGTCGGCGACGAACTTGGCCACGCGCGGCGCGCCTTGCCACGATGCGCGCCGCGCCGAGGGGCGCGAAGGAGCGACGAGCGACCATGAGCTACACGGGCAACGAGCGCCGCAGGCACCGCGTCTTCATCACCCGCAACACGGAGTACCACGTCCGCGACGAGGTCTGCGTCGCCGTGCGCGACCGGGCGGCGCGGAAGTTCAGGACGTCGCACCTCGCGCTGCACCTGAAGCTCCAGGGCGCGGTCCGGATCAACCCGAACGGCGTCGTGATCCCGGAGCCGCACAACGCGCGCGTCGGCTCCCCCATCTACTTCACGCAGGTGGACCCCGACGGGCAGGAGCGGCAGGTCGTGACGAGCCGCGTGGAGCGCATCGAGCGGCCCGAGAAGACCACCGTGCTCCAGTACCCGTCGTGACGTCGCGGAGGCCGCGCCGGGCGGCGCGGCTCGGTGGGCGGCGCGGGCGCCGGAGCGCCGCGCCGCCGCGCGGCGCTCAGCCGAGGAGGCAGAAGCCTTCGTAGTCGATGTAGCTGGTGATGGTCGGCGACTCGCCGCACGCCGGGCAGCTCTTGTCGCGGCGCAGCTTGAGCTCGCCGAACTTCATCCGCAGCGAGTCGTAGGTGAGGAGCCGGCCGATGAGCGGCGTCCCCTGGCCGAGGATCAGCTTCACCGCCTCGGTCGCCTGGATCATGCCGATGGTGCCGGGGAGGATCCCGAGCACGCCCGCCTCCTGGCAGCTCGGCGCGAGGTGCGGGGGCGGCGGCTCGGGGTAGAGGCACCGGTAGCAGGGGCCGACGCCGGGCATGAACGTCGTCACCTGGCCCTCGAAGCGGAAGATCGACCCGTGGACGACCGGCTTCTTCTTGAAGACCGAGGCGTCGTTCACGAGGTAGCGGGTCGGGAAGTTGTCGCACCCGTCGACGATGATGTCGAACTGGTCGAAGATGCGGTCGACGTTGGAGCTGTCGACGCGCTCCTGGAACTTCACGACCTTCACGTCGGGGTTCAGGTCGCGGATCGCGGCCTCGGCGCTGTCGACCTTGGGCATGCCCACCCGCGAGGTCGCGTGGAGGATCTGCCGCTGGAGGTTCGAGTTGTCGACGACGTCGGCGTCGACGAGGCCGAGCGTCCCCACGCCGGCGGCGGCCAGGTACAGGGCGGCCGGGCTGCCGAGGCCGCCGGCGCCGAGGAGGAGGACCTTGGCGGCGAGCAGCTTGGCCTGACCCGCCTCGCCGACCTCGGGCAGGAGCAGGTGGCGCGAGTACCGATCCCGCTGCGCCTCGGTGAGGTTGGGCGGCAGCTCGACCGGGTAGCTCAGGTCCTTCCAGCGGACGAAGCCGGGGTTGGCGCTCTCCACGTTGGTGTAGCCGAGCTCCTGGAGCGTCTTCGCGGCGAGCGCCGAGCGCGTGCCGCCGGCGCAATAGGCCACGATGTGCGCCGACTTGTCCGGCAGCTTCTGCTCCACTTGCATCTCCAGGAAGGCGCGCGGGATCGAGATCGCGCCCGGGATGAAGCCGGCGCGGTACTCCTCCTTCTCGCGCACATCCAGGAGCACCATCGGGACCTTGTCGTCGAGGCGGCTCTTGAGCTCGCTCAGCGAGAGCTCGCGGATGGACTTGCGGACGTCGGAGATGAGGTCGCTATAGGTCGTAGGCATCGGGGCTCCTCAGAGATAGGGAGACTTAGGTGCGCGGCGCTACGAGTCAACGACGGACGGACGGAGGCGGGTTTTCTGCTGGCCGAGAGGCACCCTAGCGGCTTCGAGGCAGGAGGTCGGGCCTCGATCGGAGCGACGCGAGCGGCTCCTCCTTCTGCGCGCCCCCTTCGCACTCGATGCGCGCGACGCGGCCCGCGGGCGGGACGTCGACGATCGTCGCCGGCTCGTTCTCCGACTTGCAGAGGGCGAGGACCTTCGTGCCCGGGGCGAGGCGCCCGCTGCGGAGCTGCTTGCGCTGGACCTTGACCTCCACGTCGTCCGCGAGCCGCCGGACGAGGATGTCGGCGCCGTCGACGTCGCTCACCACGCCGAGCTCGAGGGTCGGCTGCTTCTCCCGGAGCGGGCCCCACACGCGCTCGCCCTTCAGCTGATCGTTCGGCGGGAGCCAGTCGGCGGTCGGCTCCCGGGCGAGGCGCGGCAGCGGCGCCCACCCGATCGCGAGCTCGAGCGCGGCCGTGAGCGCGGCCGTGGCGGGCTCGACCGCGGTCACCAGGGCGCGATCCTTGGTCTGGCCGAGGATCCAGACGGGGGTCGAGGGCGGGAGGCTGCGCTTCGGCTCGCCGTCGCTGTCCGAGGCGGGCGCGACCGCGATCGTGCCGTGCGACCAGCGCTTCTCGGGCTTCTTCATCGGCTTCATCCGGACCTGCATCGCCTCGACCCACGCCGCGAGGGCCGAGCGCTTGCGCGCGAGCGCCTCGGGCAGCGCGTTGCTCCCGGGCAGGTCGGCCGTCTCTGGCGCGGGCGCCTCCCAGCGCAGGAGCGCGATGGTCGCGTCGAGCTGCGCCAGCGTGGCGGCCGCGTCCCGCGCGCCGACCGCCTTGCCGGCGAGCTCCGTCAGCCGCGGCGTCGCGGCGCCGCGGGCGCGCGCGAGCACCGTGCGCGCCTGCTCCTCGGAGGCGTCGCCCCGCTTGACGGCGGCGTCGATCCTCTCGACGACGCCCGCCCAGCGGCCGGCCGTGATGTCGGCCTCGAGCTGCCCGTAGAGCGCCTCGGTGATCGTGGCGTCGAGCTCCGCCGCGAGCCGATCCGCGGCCTCGTCGCCCAGGACGGCCCTCGTCGGCGCCGCCGCGATGAACGCGCGTGCCTCCGCGAACTTCCCCGCGGTGGTCGCCGCGTCGATCTTCCCGCTCGCGCACGCCGCGGCCTGCGAGGCCACGAGCCTCCGGGCCTCGTGCGCGAACGCCTCGCTCTTCAGCGCGTCCATCCGAGACGACAGCGTGGCGAAGGCGCCCTCGCAGTCCTGCCGATCGAGCAGCTCGGCGGCCTCGCTGGCCCGGACCTTCGCCTCGCGCCGGTCGAGCTTCTCGCGCAGCTCGCCGATCTGGTAGCGGTGCGAGTCGACGCCGAGGCCGCTCGCCTTGTCGAGCAGGGCGCGGGCGTCCTCGTACCGCTTGTCGGACAGCGCGCGGCTCGCCTCGTCGTAGAGCCGCTGGCTCTCGGCGATGCGCGCCATCTCGGCCGTGACGGCGGGCTGCGGCGCGGGGCGCGGGGCGGCCTCGGCGGCGCAGCCGGACGCGACGGGGAGCGCGGCGAGCAGGAGGACGAGGGGGAGCGAACGGCGGAGCGGCGGCCCGGGGGAGCGCATAGGGACAGGACTGTTCCACTCCGCGCCGAGGATCGTCAATGCCGCCCCTCCGGCGCTGTTCCTTGACCCTCGCAGGCGCTCGCCCTACGTGAACTCCCCGTGAGTGACGACGATACGCGCGGGACGGGCGCTCCCCGGGAGGGCGCCGAGGACAACAGCGGGCGCGTGTTCAGCGCGCCGAAGATCACGATCAACCGCGTCTACACCCGGCAGGGTGACGGCGGGCTGACGCGGCTCGTGGGCGGGCAGCTCGTCCCGAAGGACGACGCGCGGATCGAGACCTACGGCACGGTCGACGAGCTCAACGCGCTGGTCGGGGCGGCGCGGCAGACGCTGATGGAGCTGCTGCCGGGCGCGCCCGCCGCGAGCGTCGTGCGGCTCCACGACCTCGGGCGCGCGCTGCTGCGCGTGCAGCACGAGCTCTTCAACCTCGGCTCGATCCTCGCGACGCTCCCCGAGGACGTGCACCCGAAGCAGCCCCGCGTGACGCAGGCGGAGATCGCGCTCCTCGAGGCCGAGATGGACCGCTGCCAGGCCGATCTGGCGCCGCTGCGCTCGTTCGTCCTCCCGGGCGGCTCGCGGCTCAACACGGACCTCCACCTGGCGCGGACGGTGTGCCGCCGGGCCGAGCGCTGCTGCGTGCGCCTCGGGCAGGCGGGCCAGGCCGATCCGCTGGCGGTCGGCTACCTGAACCGCCTGAGCGACGCGCTCTTCGTCTGGAGCCGCTGGGCGTCCGCGCTCCTCGGCACGCCGGAGATCCTCTGGGAGCCCGACGTCTCGGCGAGCGGCGGCAAGGCGCAGCCCGCCTGATCCGAGCCGCCCCGGTCGGGGAAGGTCCGGAGGACGAGCGCCCACGCGAGCGCGACGTAGGCGTAGCCGAGCAGGGCGTCGATGAGCCAGTGGTGGGCGAGGTAGAGCGCCGCGAACAGCATGAGCGCGGCGTAGGCGAGCTGGAGGGCGAGCGACGGCGCGCTCGCCCGGCGGAAGGTCGCGAGCAGCCCGTAGAGCGGGTACGTGACGTGGAGCGACGGCAGCGCGCCGTAGACGGTCGCGCCGCGGCTGTACAGGTCGCGGAAGTAGGTGAGCCCGAGCATCGCGTCGACGCGCGCGAGCGCGGCGGGGGAGCTGTGAGCGGCCGGATCGATCGCGCACCCGTGGGCCTCGACGTACCAGGGCGGCGCGGCCGGCAGGAGGCGGTACGTGGCGAGGCCGAGGAGGTGCGTGGCGAACGCGAGCCAGGCGAACCTCCGCGCCGCGAGGGCCTCGCTCCGGTAGAGGTGGAGCCAGTGCCCCACCATCACGAGCACGTAGCCGCCGTACGGGAGGGCGCAGAGCAGGTCGAGCGCGGGCCGCTCCAGCCGGGCGAGCAGCTCGCCCGGCGTGAGCCGGCGGCCGCCGATCTCCACGCCGAAGAGCGCGAGCTCGGCCGCGCGCAGCTCGCAGCCGAGGACGTGGTCCGGCGCGGCGAGCCCGCCGTCGAGCTGCTTCATGCCGTCGTACGCGAGGAACAGCAGGAAGAAGGGCAGGGCGTTCAGGAAGAACCGGCGCGAGCGCTCGCCCGCGCAGACGCTCGCCGCGGCGAGGGCGGCCACGGCGAGGTGGTCCCAGCGCGCGGCGCCGCGCGGCGCGAGGAGGGCGACGTAGGCGAGCCACGGCAGCGCCGGCAGCCAGAAGCAGGGGCCCCAGCGGGCACGCGCGCGCCTAAGCATGATCAGAGCGGCGCGCTCGTGGCCTTGCCGTCGCCGAGCAGGCGCCGGCGCTCTCCCTCGGGGCGCGCGGTCGCCCGCGGCCCTGGCGGCGGCGCCGCGTCGGCGGCCGCGAGGGCGGCGCGCGTCCGCTGCACGAGCCGCAGGCCGGCGGCGAGCCCGACGACCGCGACGAGGGCGACGCAGGCGAGCGTGATCGGGAAGGGGAGCGCGCCGGTGAGCGGCGAGGCCGGCACGGCCGGGCCGAAGACGAGCGCGGCGACGAGGTAGGCGAGCCGCTCGTGCCGGCGCATCAACCCGCTCGGCAGCGCGATCCGGTAGACGTCGGCCTTGGCGCGCGCGTAGCTCACGAGCGACGAGGCGACCATGGCGACGAGCGGGATCGCGAGCGCGAGGGCGTGATGGCGGTAGAAGACGGCGAGGCCGATGAGGGGCGCGGCGTCGGACACGCGGTCGAGGCACGAGTCGAGCACGGCGCCGGCGCGCGACGCCTTGCCGCCCTCGCGCGCCACCATGCCGTCGAGCGCGTCGAGGACGGCGCCGGCGATGAGCAGCGCGGCGCCGGCGCGGAAGCGGCCGACCGCGAGCAGCGGCGCGCAGGCGAGCGACAGGGCGAGCGAGAGGTAGGTGAGGGTGTCCGGCGAGACGCGGAGGCGCACGAGCGCGCGCGCGGGGGCGTGGAACGACCAGTAGAAGGCCTCGACGACCGGGCCGGGGAGCAGCGCGCTCCCCGGAGAGGCGCCGAGCCGCGGCATCGCGGGCCGGCCGTGGCGCGCGACGCGCACGGCGTAGGCGCCGAGCACGGCTGTGCAGATTAGGATCGCAAGGGCGCAGGGGAGAACGGCCACCCCGGGGGCGGTTGCAGGGTTCGATCCGGGCCGGCGCGGGCGGCCGTCCTGCGCCGCCGCGGGCGGCCCCGTCGCGCCGCCGCCGGGGGCGGCCGGTATTCGGCGGCGGCGCGGCGGGGCGGCGGCGCGGCGGGAGAGGGCGAGCGGGCGCGGCGCGGCTACTTGCAGCTGGCGCGCGAGAGGCGGATGCCCTGGTCCGGCTCCGCGTAGGCGATGCCGAGCTCCCGGCCGGTCCAGGCCAGCGCCGGGTACCGGGCGGGCGCGTCGCCGCTCGCCTTGAGCTCGGCGCCCGCGGGCGAGAGATCGCGGTTCAGCAGCGCCACGAAGACGGCCGCGGGGCCGTCGCGGAACTGGTAGTACGCGACGGCCAGGTGGTGCCCGGTCCACGCGAGCGCCGGCCAGTTCGCGCTGCCGTCGCCCGGGGAGACGACGGCCTCGCGGGACACCTCGTCCTGCGCGGAGATCCGGATCGCGCGGATCTGTTCGGCGCCGGCGCGGGTGTCCTCCCAGACGACGAAGGCGTCGTCCCCGCCGAGCGCGACGCGCGTCAGCTTCGCGTCGACGCCCGGGTGCGCGATCCGGTCGAGCGGCGCGCTCCCCTGGCGCGGCCGGGCGAAGAAGAGCGTGTCGCCCTGGCTCCAGGCCAGCGCGGTCCGCTCGCCGTCGGTCGCGACCGCGGGGAACGTTGCCTGGTCAAGCGGCGTCGCGCTGCCCAGCGCGCCGCGGTCGAGGGAGCTGATCAGCGAGCAGCCCGCGTCCATCCAGGCGACGACGATCCCGCCCCGGCCCGCGGCGGCGATGGGCCACGACTCGGCCGCGCCGCTCTCGACCAGGTCGAAGGCGGCGCCCTCGGGGACGCCCTCCAGCGTCGCGCGGCGGCCGCGCACGACGCTGCCCGTGCCATCTTGGTCCTGCCAGACGACGAGCAGGCCCTCTCCGTCGCGCGTGACGCTCGGGTGGCTCGAGACGCCGGGGCCCGCCGCGATCGCCTCTTCCCGCAGCTTGTTGCCGTCCGCGTCGATCACCGCGAGGTGGATGTCGCCCTCGTCGGCCTCGCGCTCCTGCCACGCGACGGCGTACCCCGACCCGGTCGCCGCGATCGCGGGCGTGGTCCCGCGGCCGCTGCTCACCTCCAGGCCTCGCGACGTGATCGTGCAGGCCGCGGCGTGGCTCCCGGTCCCCCCGCCGCCCGTCGCTGCGCCGCTGCCCCCCGTGCCTTCGCCGCCCGTGCCTCCGCCGCCTCCCGTGTCGGCTTTGCCGCCTCGTCCGCCGGAGCCGCAGCCCCACGCCGCGGCGATGATCGCCGCGCTGATCGCGCCATGAACCCAGTGCTTCATTGTTCCCCCGTCGTGGTGATGAGAGGCCCTCGGCGCGACGCGCGCCGGGCGGAGGCCGCACCGAAGGCCCCGGCTCGCGGGTCCGCGCGGCGCCTCCCGCCGCCTCGGGGCGGCGGGAGGCGGGTTGCCGTGCGGGACGACCGCTGCTCCTCCGTTCGATGTCCGCGAGGTCGGCCGGTCGCGGCGGAGCCGCGCGTTCGCGCAGATCGCGCCGCGCTCCCGGGCGCGAACCGCCGTTCGCTCCCGCGCGGCGCGGCGCCTGCGCCTCGCGGCCGCCGCGCCGGCCAGGCGCGCGCCGATCGGCGCTGCCCCGGTTGGAACGCGCGCCGCGCGCGCCGATCCGGCCGGCGACGCTACTCGTCGGCCGGCTGCGGTTGCAGCGCCCCGGCGACGGCCGCGAGCACATCCTGCGCGGCCTCGAGCTTGCGTCGCGGCATCGCCTTGAGGGCCTGCCGCACGGCCGCCTCCACCGTCCCGGTGCGGAGGCTGTCGAGCTCGCGCCCGCGCGGGGTGAGGCCGAGGAGCGCGCGGCGGCCGTCCTTCGGGTCGGCCCGGCGCTCGATGATGCCGCGCTCCTGCAGCCGCTTGAGGACGCCCGTGAGGGTGCTCGGGTGCAGCTGCATGATCTCGGCGAGCTGCCCCGCGGAGATCCCGGGGTAGCGCCCGACGATGCGGATGACGAGCCGCTGCGGGCCCGTCACGCCCATCCTCGCCTCCATGCGCTTCGACGTCGACTGCAGGCCGTGATCGACCGCCCACAGGAGCTTCATGAAATCGAGCACCTCGCCGAGCCGAGAGGCCTTCTCTGCAGGGGGAGCGGCGTGGGACGAGCGCATCGCCGACGCTTGCTAGCTCGCCCGGGCGCAGGTTGCTAGCGCCACTGCGGGAAGTCGGGCTGGGAGGCGCGCCGCCGCGGTCTCCGCGCTTTGCCGTAGCGCCGGCGGGCGGTTTCGGAGCAAGATCGGCGTTGATGAGCTGGGCACGGCGAGCCGCTCTGTGGACCGGGCTCGGCGCGCTGATCTGCATGGCGGGCGCGGCCGTCGGCCAGGCGCCCTCGCTGCGCGCGTCCTGTTCGGCGGCGTACCGCGCCTTCCGCGATCCCGGCCTGCTCGATCCCGCGCGCGCGCGGGCGCCGACCGACGTCACGCCGGCGCTCGCGTGCCCTCCGCCGGCGCCGGTCGACGACGCGCCGCCCGCCGTCACGGCGCTCCTCGTGCGCGAGTTCCAGCCCGCGGCGGACGAGGATCTCGAGGACCCCGACGGGGCGACGCTGTCCACGCTGGCGATGCCGGATCTCGACGTCCCGCTCACGCGCCGCACGATGCGGTTCGTCCGCTTCTTCGCCCAGTCGGAGGAGGGGCGCGCCGTGTTCCAGCGCCGCTTCCGGCGCGCCGGCGCCTACCGCGAGATCATCGAGCGCGCGCTCCGCGAGGCGGGCCTCCCGGAGGACCTCCTCTGGGTCGCGGCGGTCGAGAGCGGCTTCGATCCGCGGGCGGTCTCGCCGGCCGGCGCGGCGGGGCTCTGGCAGTTCATGCCGAGGACCGGCGAGGCCTACGGCCTGGAGCAGTCCGAGTGGATCGACGCGCGCATGAGCCTCACGCGCGCCACGGACGCCGCGACCGCGCACCTGCGCGACCTCTACGAGCGCTTCGGCCGCTGGGATCTCGCGCTCGCGGCGTACAACTTCGGCCACGAGGGCGTCCTCCGCGCGCTCGCGAAGGTCGCGGCGGCGCGCGATCCCGAGGCGCGCGGGCCCATCGGGCTCGCCGAGCTCGCGCAGGCCGGCGCCGTCCCCAAGGAGACCGCGGACTACGTGCCACAGATCGTGGCGTTCGCGATCGTCGCGGGGAACCGCGCGCGCTTCGGGCTCGACCTGCCCGACGTCGCGCCGGTCGCCCCGCTCGACCTCGGCGAGGTCGCGGTGCCGCCGGGGACGCGGCTCCGGACCGTCGCGCGCGCCGCGGGCATCTCCACGGCCGCGCTGCGCGAGCACAACCCCGAGCTCCTGCGCGACCGCGTCCCGCCGGGCCGCGCCGACCACCTGATCGCGCTGCCCGCCGACCGCGTCGCGCGCGCGATGGCGCTCTTCCCGGCGTACCTCGACCACGAGGAGCTCGACGAGGACGAGGGCGACGGCCTGGCCGGCGCGCTGCCGCCGCGCGGCGCGGGCGGCGAGCTCGCGCTGGGCGACGGGTCGCTGCCGCCCCGCCCCGTGTCGCTCGGCCGGAACCGGCTCCCGCTCTTCACCCCGCCCGGCCAGGCGCCGGCGCCGATGCCGCTCCTCGCCAACCCGGAGGCGCTGGAGGCCAAGCTCCCGATCGTGATGATCGGCGGCGGCGTCGGCTTCCGCCCCGCGTTCGAGGACGATCCGCTCGGCCTCCGGAGCGGCCGCCTCGCCCCGGCGTCGCCGTTCGACGCCGTCGAGGGCCCGGGCGCGCGGCGCGCCCTCAAGGGCCGAGAGGCGGCGATCGAGAAGCAGATCGGCCTGCTCGCCGGGCTCGGCCTGGAGCAGGTGCAGCGCTTCCGGCTCCCGAACGGCATCGCGGTCGACCTCCGTGAGGACCCCGCGGCGCCGCTCGTCTCGATCAGCGCGTCCGTCGCGGTGCCGGCGCGGTCCGCGGGCGACGCCGCGGCGGCGGGGCCGGCGCTCGCCAGCGAGGCGCGCGTCGCGATCACCGTCCCGCCGCGGGATCTCGAGATCGGCGTCGATCTGGTCGCGGCGCGGCTCCGGATGCTGCTCGACGAGGCGAGCGCGGGGCGCGTGGCCGAGCTCCGGAGGCAGGCCGGCGCGGCCTCGCGGCGCGCGCTCGAGCTGGCGCCGTACGGCCCGTCGTGGCTCGCGCTCGGGGAGGCGCTGTTCCCCGCGGGCCACCCGCTCGAGGGCACGCTGCTCGGGGCGCGCGCCGACGCGGGCGCGGCCAGCGAGCTCCTGCTCACCGAGTCGCTCCGGCGCGAGCGCGCCGCGGCCCAGGCGACGATCGCGCTCTCCGGCGACGTCTCGCGCGCGGCGGTCGAGCGGGCGCTCGCGCGCTCGCTCCAGCGCGTCGTCGCCGAGCCGGAGCGGCCGATCGGGCCGCACCCGCGCGAGGAGCGGATCGTCCTCGAGGACGCGGTGCCGTCGCCGCGGCTGCTCTACGGCTGGATCGCGCCGCAGGAGGGGGGCGCGGACGAGGCGCCGCTCCGCGTGGCGATGGAGATCCTCACCGGCCCGCGCGTCGCGCGGCTCGCGAAGGCGCTCGTGACCGAGGGGCAGCTCGCGTCCGAGGTGACCGGCCGGCTGTCGCTCGGCGCGCAGGCGAGCGTGGCGGCGGTGGAGCTCACGCCCGCCCCGTCGCGCAGCGCCGCCGAGCTGGAGCAGCGCCTCGACGCCGAGCTCGCGGCGCTCGCGACGTCCGGGCCGACCTGGAAGGAGCTCGCCCTCGCCAAGGCGCTGCTCAAGATCGAGCTGGAGAAGGAGCTCGCGCGCCGCGCCGCCGCCGCGCCGCCCCCCGCGTCCCCGCGGCCGATCACGGATCTGCGCCTGCGCGCCGCGCTCGATCCGGGCAGCCTGCCGCGGCTCCTGCGCGCGCTCGAGGAGGTCGAGCCGGCCGATGTGCGCGCCGTGGTCGCGCGGACCTTCGGCCGCGAGCACCGGGTGAGCGTCACGACGTGGCCCCGCGGCGGCCCCGGCGTACGCGGCGCGAGCCCGCTCGCGACGGACGTCCCCGCCTCCGCTGCGCCGCCCGCAACGTCGCCGTGACAGCGGCGATCGCCGCGCGCCGTCACGTTGCTGCGCCGCGTGCTTGACGCGACGCAAGGGGGAACCGCGCGTTCAGCGCCGCAGCAGCATTCTGTCGAGATCTGGTGAGCCAGCTGCCATTGGCAAGATGGACTTATGGACAGGTATGGACATCTGGCATCAATTGGAGATAGCACGGGAGAATGACGACCCCTGTAAAGCCGCTGATGTCCGCCATACCAGCGAGCGATCACGCCACGAATTTCCACGACACCGCCTTCCGGCCTCCTCTCCCCCTGACGGCGGAGTCGCCGTTTCCGTCGACCCGCGTGACGCGGAGCGGCGTGGTGGAGCGCTCGACGCGGATCGCCGCGAGGGTGACGCCCGCCGAGGCGTCCGAGCCGGCCTCGCTGCTCGACAGGGTACAGGCGGTCATCGAGCTCTCGGATCAGCCGGTGCTGCGCAACCTGCTCATCACCCAGTGCTACTACGAGATCTCGGCGGAGCTCGTGAAGCTGCTCGGCGGCGGCAACGCCCACTGGTGCACGTTCGCCACGTGGGCCTCCAAGACTGCAGGGAGGTTCATCCGCAACGAGGAGGTGCCGTCGGTGCTCCGGTGGCTGATCCTCTCGGACGACGAGGAGCGGGAGGCGGTCGTGCCGCGCCTCCTGAGGAGGCGCGGCAAGGGCGAGCCAGAGCGGGCGAGCGCGTGGCGGATCAGCGCCGTCGAGCTGATCGCGCCCTGGTGGGGGCAGGGGTTCGGGCTCATGGAGCTGCCGGAGCGCATCCTGTCCGAGCTCAGCGAGGACATCGCGCTCGGCAACCTCAAGGTGTTCGAGGAGCTCGGGCCGCTCTTCGCCCGCATGATCCAGCTCTACCGGAGCTGCCCGCGGCCGGGGAAGGACGAGCTCGCGGCGCTGGTCGAGGGGCTGCAGTCGGGGCCGTCCACGGACGGAGGGCAGGGGCTGCTCCGCAGCGCCATGGAGCACTACCACGAGGCGATGCTCACGGAGGACAAAGACGAGAAGGCGGAGCGCATCCTCCTCGCCAACGCGCGCGTCGGGCTGCACGAGCAGGTGCGGCTCCAGCCGTACATCGCGCGGGCGCTCAACGCGCCCGTCCGCTGCGTGGTCGACACGGTCGGCCTCCCCGAGGCGCTCCAGTCGATGGTCCTCGACAAGGTCGAGAAGGTGCAGGCGTTCTGGCGCGCGATCGCGACCAAGGAGATGATGACCATGCGCCTGCCGGACGAGCTCCTCGAGCTCGGCCACGATCTCCCCGCGCCGCCCGGCCAGCCGCTGCACTGCGCCGAGCTCGCGACCATCGAGGATCGCGAGCTCTACGAGCTCCTGCTCAAGTACGATGCCCACGACCAGACGACGGCCGGCTGCGGCGCCGAGGACTGGGCGTTGCTGAGCGAGCGCATGAGCTACATCCTCGAGCTGTTCCGCTCGCGGCAGTGCTGCCCCCGGCTCCTCGAGCGGCCCTTCAACGGCGAGCAGCACGCCGAGATCGTCCAGTGGCGGGTGCCGTCGCCGATCCACGGCGATCTCTAGCGCCGCGCGCCGGCGCGCCCCTGCCGGAGCTCCGCCCCTCGCGCCGCGCCGCCCTGCGCGCGCCGCCCCTCACCGCTGTTCCTGCGCGTCCCCCGCGTCGACCCGCGCCCCGCGGCGATCGAAGATCTGCGTCAAGAGGCCGAGCGCGCCCTGCCGCGCGGCGATCTCGCGCCCCTTCCGGAAGGCGGCCTCCGCGCGCGCCCGCGCCTCCGCGGCGGTCGGCGCGCGGCGCGCGAGCGCGATCTCGCCCTCGAGCCGGCAGAGCTCGGCCTCGAAGTAGCGCTCGTCGCTCTTCTCGACGAAGGAGAGCGTGTCGTCGAGCAGGGCGCCGGCCTCGTCGACGTTGCCGGCGCCGAGCTCCGCGTCGATGAGCGCCGCTCGCCAGTAGGTCAGCGACACGCGGCTGCCGACGCCCATCAGCATCGTCAGGCCTCCGCGGATACGCGCGGCGCCCTCGGCGTAGCGCGCCCGCGCGTCCGCGCCGGCCGGCCCCTGCGCCGCGCGCGCCGCCGCCGCCCAGCCGAGATCGATCTGGCTGAGCGCCGCCCAGTGGGGCATGCCCACCTCCTCGGCGAGCTCGCTGAGCACGCGCGCGTGCGCCTCCGCGCCGGCGACGTCGCCGAGCAGGCAGCACAGGACCGCGGCGAAGTGCTCGACGAAGCCCCGGCTCACGGGCTGGTTCAGCTCCTCGCACAGCGCGATCGCCTCGTCGATCGAGGCCTTGCCCCGCTCCGGCTCGCCGAGGTGGAACGCGATCCAGGCGAGGTGCGACAGCGAGAACGCCGCGGCGTCGTGGCCGAAGAGGAAGGCGAGCGGCAGGTGACGCGCGGGATCGTAGATCGACAGCACCTTGTTGAAGTGCTCGCGCGCCTCGCCGAGGCGCCCCCGGAGGAAGCGCGTCGCGCCGAGCGCCTGGTGAGCGCCGAGCGAGATCCCCGGGTCGCCCGTGCTCTCGGCGAGCGCGAGCAGCTGCTCGCCGTGCTGCTCCGCGAGCGCGTAGTCGCCGCGGACGTGGAAGAAGATCCAGAGCCCCCACAGCGCGGGGAAGAGCTGCGGCGAGGAGCCCGCCTCGCGGCAGAGCGCGTGCGCGCGCGCGTACGCCGCCTCGACCTCCGGGGCGGCGTAGCCGCGCGTGATCATCAGCGGGACGCCGAGCGTCGTCTGAAGGGTGATCTCGTCGCGCGCCCGCTCCTTCGTCTCCGGCAGCTGCTTGAGGAGCTCGAGCCCGCGGCGGAGGTGGCTCTTCGCCTCGGCGTGCGCGGACGAGATGAGCGAGGCCTCCCCGGCGCGCTGCCAGGCCGCGACGGCGGGGCCGACCAGCGCGGCCTCGGTGTAGTGGTGCGCGAGCAGCTCGGGCGGCGTCCCCGGGAAGCGCTCGGCCAGCACGGCGGCGATGCGCGCGTGGTACACCTGCCGGGTGCTGCGCAGCAGCGACTGGTAGGCCGCGTCCTGCACCAGCGCGTGCTTGAACGTGTACGTCGCGCGCGGGGGGCGCCCCCGCTGGAAGAGCAGCTCGGCGTCGACGAGCTGCGCGAGCGCCTCGCGCAGCGCCGCGGGGCTCGACGCCATGAGGAGCGGCTCGCCGCCCGCGCCGCCGCCCGCGCAGAGCTCGAGCGCCTCGTAGCCGAACGTGCGGCCGAACACCGCGCCGAGCTGCGCGACCTCCTTCGCCGGGCCGAGGCGGTCGAGGCGCGACATCAGCGAGTGCTGGAGGGTGACCGGGGTCTCGAGCGCGCCCATCCACCCGCTCGCGGCGCTCGGCGAGCCGCCCGGCTCCCCTGCGGCCGCCTTGGCGGCGGCCGACTCGAGGACCATGCGCGTGAGCTCCTCGGCGAACAGCGGGACGCCGTCGCTGCGCTCGGCCAGCGTCCGGATCACCTCGTCGGGCAGCGGGGCCTGGATGGCCGACGCGCCGCTCGTCGCGTACGCGCCGGCCAGCTGCTGGATGAGCGCCCGCATCCGCTCGGCGCTGAGCGGCGCGAGGTGGATCTGGGTGAAGTGCGATCGCAGCGGCCACGGCGGCGTGAACGTGGGGCGCGCGGTCAGGAGCAGCAGCAGCGGCGACGGCCGCCCCTCGTCGATGAGCCGGCCGAGCAGCTCCAGGGTCGACGGATCGGCCCAGTGCAGGTCCTCGGCCGTGAGCACGAGCGGCTGCCGATCGGCGAGCCCGAGGAAGAGCTGGAGGAGCGAGGCGATGGTCTCCTGCCGCTGTCGCTGCGGGGTGAGCGCCGGCGCCGGGTGGCGGCCCTCGGTCGGGATCGACAGCAGCGCGGCGAGCAGCGGCACGGCGAGCGGCCCCGCCTCCGCCTCGGCGAGCAGCTGCTCCAGCCGCTCGAGCCGGTCGCCGCCCTTGTCCGAGGGCGCCCCGCGCTCGCTCGGCGCCGCGGTCGAGCCGCTCAGCGTGCTCGCGCGATCGCGATCGCCCGCGAGCAGCGCGTTGAGCAGCTCGATCACCGGATAGAACGCGCTGTTCTGGAGCTGCGGCGAGCAGCGCGCCTCGAGCCAGAGGTGCGGCGTCCCGGCCAGCCGGTCGCGGAAGGCGCGCACGCTCCGCGACTTGCCGATGCCGGCCTCGCCCGTCAGCAGCACGACCTGCCCGGCGCCGCCCGACGCCCGCGACCACCGGGTCGCGAGCTCGTCGAGCTCGCTGTCCCGCCCGACGAGCGGGGTGAGCCCATGGTGCATCCTCGCGTCGAGCCGGTCCCGCGCGGTCGTGCGCCCCTGCACCGCGAAGATCTCGATCGGCTGGCGCGCGCCCTTCGGGCTGATCTCGCCGAGCGCGTCCATGTAGTAATAGCCCTCGATGAGCTTCTGCGTGGCGCGGCTGACGAGCACCGTCCCCGGCTCGGCGTGGGCCTTCAGCTGCGTCGCGGCGTTCAGGGTCGGACCGGCGAGCGAGGGCACGGCGTCGCTGTCGGCCACGACGACGATCCCGGTGTGCACGCCGACCTGCACCGACAGGGGCACGGACACGATCTCCCGCGCGTTCAGGCGGGACATGTGCTCGACCAGATCGAGCGCCGCCTGCACCGCGCGGAGGGCGTCGTCCTCCTTGGCCACGGGGTGACCGAAGTAGGCGACCGTCTCCTCGCCGGGCGAGCGGAGGAACACCCCCTCCTGCGCCCCGATCACCTGGGCGCACGCGGCCTGGAACATCTGCACGAGCTCGTGGAACGCCTCGCTGTCGACCGTGTCGGCGATGCGCTCGGCGCCGGCGAGCCCGCAGACCAGCACGGTGAGCTGGCGGCGCTCGCCGCGGCCGGTGACGGTCACCGGCCGCGTCCCGGGCGCGGCGCTCGGGGCGGCGCTCGGGAAGGAGGGGAGCTTCGGGGCCAGCGGCGTCTCCGGGCCCTCCGCGGCGCCGAGCTGGATCGACGCGTTGCGGATCGGCCTCGCCGGCGGCTCGGCGGGCGCGAGGCCGCGGCCCGGGATGGCGAGCGTCGGCGCCGCGCCGAGCCGCTCGTCCTGCCGCTGCTGCTCGGGCGATCTGCGCTGCGTGCCCGGCGGCGGCTCGGGCGCGGAGGGCACGAGCTGCGTCTCCTGGTCCGCCGCGGCGTGGTGCACCGCGCGCGTCGCGATGGCCCGCTGCTCCGGCGAGCCGCCGCGCTCGTCGTCGCGGGGCAGCGGCCACGGGATGGCCGACACGTCGCAGTCCTCCAGCAGCTCGTACGCGTCGCGGGCGGACCGGAAGCGGTGCGCCGGCGACTTGGCGGTCGCCTGCGCGAGCAGCGCGCCGAGCGGGTGGCCGCGGAGGGCGCGGGGGATGGGCACCGGCTCGGGGCTCAGCTGGCGAAAGATGACCTCGGCGACCGTCGCCTCGTGCATCACCGGCGCGCCGATCAGGCACTCGAGGAAGGTGAGCCCCCATGCGTAGATGTCCGCCGCTGTGGTCGGGGTCGACTGCACGAGCTGCTCCGGGGCCATGTAGGCCGGGGTCCCGTTGAACTCGCCGGTCGGCGTGAGCGCGCGGTAGTCGGCGGCGCGGGCCTCGCCGATCAGCGCGGCGATGCCGAAGTCGAGCACCTTGACGTGCGTCCGCTTGCCGGAGCCGGTGACCATGATGTTGTGCGGCTTGAGGTCGCGGTGGATGACGCCGCGCTCGTGGGCGAAGCCGATGGCGTCGAGCACCTGGAGCATCAGCCGCTTCGCCTCGTTCGGCTCGATCCCCCGCGTGCGCTGGCAGCGCGCGGTCAGCGTCTCGCCGTCGACGTGCTCCAGGGCCAGGTAGAGCTCGCCTTCGGGCAGGCGCCCGGCGTCGAGGAGGCGGACGATGTTCGGGTGGCTCAGCTGGGCGATGACCTGCATCTCCCGCTCGAAGCGCGCCTCCTGCGAGCCGGACTCGCGCGAGCGCCGCAGCGCCTCGGGGCGCAGCAGCTTGAGGGCCACGCGCTGGGTGGTCACGATCTGGCGCGCCTCGTAAACGACGCTGTGACCACCGCTGCCGAGGTGGCCGAGCACCTGATACCGGCCGTCCACGAGCGCGCCGACCTCGAGCAATCCATCGCGAGCGGACATCTCTTGATCTCTTACAGCCGAACGCCGCCGGAGGGGATCGTGAACGCCGCTGACAGCCCAGGTTGATCGCTCGCGCGGCCCGAGGCCGGCCGCGGCCGCGCGTCGGGGGCCGCGCCCAGGGCTCCGCGGCGCCCATCCCTGCGGTCCCGCGGCGCAGCGCGCTTCGCGGTCCGGCGCTGGGCGTGAGTCAGACAACCGAGATTACTTCGGCGTGAGCGCGTGGTGCGAGAGGACGAGGTCTGATACCCTCGCGCTTGATGGGCAATGCCCCGCATTCTGGCAGCATGCCGCCACCCTCGAGTGGCCGGGGCCAAGGAACGCTCCTCTACGCCGTCGACGACGAGGAGAGCAACCTGGACCTCATGGACCGGGCGCTCCGCTCCGGCTACCAGGTCCGCACCTTCGGCGATCCGCGCCGCGCGCTCGCGGCGGCGGTGAAGGAGCCGCCCTCCGTCGTCGTCGCGGACTACCGGATGCCTCATTTCAGCGGGCTCGCGCTGCTGCGCGAGCTGCGCCGGCAGGGGCTGAGCTACGTCCCGGTGCTCGTCTGCGCGCCGACCGACGTGGAGCAGATCCAGAAGATCTCCCGGGAGAGCGCGAGCTTCCGGATCATCACGAAGCCCTGGATCGCCTCGGATCTGCGCCGTCAGGTCGACCTCGCGGTGAGCCTGCACCAGCTCCAGGCGACGAAGAACCTCCGCTGAGCCGAGCGCGCCCCGTGACCCTCCGGCGCGCGGTGCTGGTCGACATGCCGGGAGCGCCGCCGGCCTCCGCGGCATGTCGGCCGCGGCGCGCGCGCGCCGGGCCATCGCCGTGAGCGCCCGCTCCCTCGACGCGGTCGCGCTCGAGCTGCCGCAGCGCTTCGGCGACCTCCGGGGCTCGCTCGCGGCGATCGATCGTCTCCTCGGCGCGCCCGCGCTCGCCGGGGCCGATCTCGCGCTCTTGCCCGAGCTGATCGTCACGGGCTACGTCTCGCCGCGGGGCGAGAGCGATCTGCGCCGCTTCGCGGAGCCGCTCGACGGCGAGTCCGCGCGGCGGCTCTCCGAGCTCGCGCGCAAGCACGGCATCGCGCTGGCGGGCCCGCTCGTCGAGGAGAGCCGGGGCCGCTTCTACAACGCCCTGCTCGTCTTCGACCGCGACGGGCGGCGCGTCGGCCACTACCGCAAGCGCCACCCCTGGTTCCCGGAGCGCTGGGCAGCGCCTGGCGATCTCGGGACCCCGGTCCTCGATCTGCTCGGCGTGAAGGTGGCGCTCGCGATCTGCTTCGACGTCCACTTCCTCTCCGAGGACGCGGGCGAGGCGCTCGACGCGGCCGATCTGCTACTCTTCCCGACGGCCTGGGTCGATCCGCCCGGGGAGGGCGACGCGCGCGCCGAGCTCCTGCCCGCGCTCGCGCGGCGCCACCGCGTGGCGATCGTCAACGCGAACTGGGGGCCGTCGCGGCCCGCGCTGGACGGCCAGGGCGGCTCGCGCATCCTCGACGCCGACGGGCGAACGGTCGCGGCGGCGCCGCCCGGTCCGGGGCCGAGCGTCGTGCGCGCCGCCTTGCGCCTCGGGCAGGGCCGGCGCGAGCGCTGAGGGGAGCCGAGGGAGCTCGCCCAACGCCGGCGCGCCCGCGGTCGCGCTCAGGCGAACGGGAGCTTGCTCAGGTCGACGTTTCCCCCGCTCAGGATGACGCCGATCCGCGCCCCCTGGACCTTGCGCAGCAGGACGGCGGCCACCGGGACCGCCGAGCTCGGCTCGATGAGGATCTTCATTCGCTCCCAGACGACGCGCATCGCCTTGACGATGTCCTCTTCGCCCACGGTGACGATCTCGACCCCGCGCTCGCGCAGGACCGCGAAGGTGAGCTCGCCGAGCGAGGTGCGGAGGCCGTCCGCGATCGTGGTCGGGTCGTTCGAGGGGAGGATCTTCCCCTCGCGCAGCGAGCGGGCCGCGTCGTCGGCCGCCTGGGGCTCGGCGCCGACCGTGCGCGCGCGCGACAGCGCGCTTGTCGCGACGGCGGTGCCCGAGAGCAGCCCGCCGCCGCCGACGGGCGCGACAACGGCGTCGAGGTCCTCCACCTGGCTCGCGAGCTCCAGCGCGGCCGTGCCCTGGCCGGCGATGACGTGCGCGTCGTTGTACGGGTGGACCAGGATCGCGCCCGTCTCGGACAGCACGCGGGCGAGCGTCTCCTCGCGCGACCGGAGCGTGGGGGCGCAGGTCACGATCCGGGCGCCGTAGCCCTCGACGGCGGCGCGCTTCACGGCGGGCGCGCTCTCGGGCATGACGATGTGCGCAGGGACGCCGCGGATGCGGGCGGCGAGCGCGAGCGCGGCGGCGTGGTTGCCCGAGGAGTGGGTGGCGACGCCGCGGCGCGCGTCCTCGTCCGAGAGGGCCAGGACCGCGTTGCACGCGCCGCGGAACTTGAACGCGCCGACCCGCTGCAGGTTCTCGCACTTGAAGAAGACGCGGGCGCCGGCCATGCCGTCGATCGTCCGGCTGGTCATGACGGGGGTCACGTGGGCGTGCGGCGCGAGGCGCGCGGCGGCGCGGCGGATGTCCTCGATCGTCGGCAAGGGGCTCATGGACCGGCATCGGAGCGCGGCCTGCGCCCGACGTCCACCGCGAGCGCGCCGCGCCGGCGCCCGCGGCGTGGCGTCAGAACAGGTCGGCCGCGACGCCGTCGGCGAAGATCCAGGCGGCCCGCGGGACGCTGAGCCGCCCGCCGTCGACCTTCAGGCGGCCGGCGCGCTCGAGCCGCTCCGCGGCCCGCCGTCGCGCGGGCGTCCACGCCGGCACCCCGAGCGCCGCCGCCGCCGCCTCGAAATCGAGCCCCTCGCGCAGCCGGAGCCCGAGCATGATCCGCTCGAACAGGCGCGTCTCCGGGGCGAGCCGCTCGTCGCTCTCCACCGGGACCGGCCCGCCGTCCTCGGCCATGGTGGCCATGTACCGGTCCGGGCTCACGAGGTTCCGGTAGCGGATCGCGAACGCCTCGCCGCCGTCCACCGCGCTGGCCGATCTCAGGCCCCAGCGCGGATCCGGGCGCGATACGGTGCCGTAGGCGGCGCACCCGAGCCCGACGTAATCGACGCCTTTCCAGTAGCCGAGGTTGTGGCGCGCCTCGTGGCCGGGCTTCGCGTAATTCGAGACCTCGTAGTGGGCGAGCCCCTCGGCCTCGAGCGCCTCGTCGATCGCGAAGAACGTGTCCGCCACCCCGTCGTCTCCGGCGAGCGGCAGGCGCCCGCGCCG
Source organism: Sorangium sp. So ce834 (assembly GCF_051521425.1). Classification (NCBI taxonomy): domain Bacteria; kingdom Pseudomonadati; phylum Myxococcota; order Polyangiales; family Polyangiaceae; genus Sorangium; species Sorangium sp. So ce834. The sequence continues at coordinate 6,156,812 of NZ_CP150351.1, read as the reverse complement.
CGCCAGCTCTCCGAACGAGGTGCCCGGCTCGACCGTGAGGCTGTACGCCGAGATGTGGGTCACGCCGGTCGAGGCCACGGCGCGCGCCTCGGCGGCGGCGTGCTCCGGGCGCTGCTCCCGCGCTTCCTCGGCCGTCCCCACCGCGACACCGTAGATGAGATCGCCGCTCACGCGCGGCATCCCGGACCGGAGCGCCGCCGCGAGCGCGCCGAGCCCCCCGTCTGGGTCGTGCAGGCGGCCGAGGAACCGGAGCCGCTCCACGTCGAGCCCCTGAACGCCGACGCTCAAACGGTTGACCCCGACCGCTCGGAACGCCCGGGCCCGCTGCTCGTCGAGCGAGGTCGGGTTGCACTCGACGGTCACCTCGAGGTCGGGCGAGAGCCGGCCGGCGGCCGCGGTGATGGCGGACAGCACCCTGCCCATCTCCTCCGGCTCCCACAGGGACGGCGTCCCGCCGCCGAAGAACACGCTCCGGAGCTCGCGCTCGCCCAGCGCATCCGCCCGCCTCCGGAGCTCGGCCAGCACGGCGTCGGCATAGCCGCGGTGGTCGATCGCCTCCCGCGCCTTCGCGAACGAGACGAAGTCGCAGTAGGGACACTTCTTGAGGCACCAGGGGAAGTGGACGTAGGCGGTGATCGGCTCCATGGAATCCATGAACATAGGGCGCAACGGATGCGACGGATGCGACGGAAGCGACGGATGCGACTGGCGCAACGGACGAGACCGACGCGACCCGCTCGGCCGAGACGACCGACGCGACTGGGGCAATCGACCTAGCTGACGTGACCGACGTGACTGACGTAACCGAGGCGACGGACGCGGCTGGGGCGGCCGCTGCGGGAGATGAGAAATGGATCGGCGGCGCGACCCGCGCCGGAGACGCGCATGGTGACACAATTGCGGGGCCTAGATCGCGGTGTTAGCGTGCCAAAGGGAGAGGGCGCATTGCGCCCGCCGAACTCTTCATGCTGACGTTGACGGAGCTTGTCGATCGCGTTCGGACCTACCAGCCGGCTGCAGACGTCGATCTCATCGCCCGGGCTTACGCCTACAGCTCTGACGCCCACAGGGGGCAGACCCGCAAGAGCGGCGACCCGTATTTCTCCCACCCGGCGAGCGTCGCCGCGATCATCACCGAGCTCAAGCTGGACACGGCGAGCGTCTGCGCCGGGCTCCTGCACGACGTCGTCGAGGACACCCTCGCGACGACCACCGACATCGAGAACACCTTCGGCCAGGAGGTGGCGTTCCTCGTCGACGGCGTGACGAAGCTCTCGAAGATCAACTTCGCCTCCAAGGAGGATCGGCAAGCCGAGAACTTCCGCAAGATGCTGGTGGCGATGGCGCGCGACATCCGCGTGCTCCTCGTGAAGCTGTGCGACCGCCTCGACAACATGCGGACGCTCGAGTTCATGAAGCCCGAGGCGCAGGACCGGATCGCCCGGGAGACGATGGAGATCTACGCCCCGCTCGCGAACCGCCTCGGCATCGCGCGCTTCAAGAGCGAGCTCGAGGACCTGTCGTTCAGGTACATCGAGCCGGAGGCGTGGGCGGACCTCTCGCAGAAGGTCAAGACGACCGCGAAGGAGCGCGACAAGTACATCCACGAGGTCTCGAAGGTGCTCGCGGGCAAGCTCGCGGAGCAGGGCTTCGCGGTCGACGTCACCGGCCGCGCGAAGCACCTCTACTCGATCTGGCGCAAGATGCAGGCGCAGCAGTGCGACTTCGACCAGGTCTACGACGTCATCGCGTTCCGCGTGCTCGTCGAGTCGGTCGCCGACTGCTACGCGACGCTCGGCGTCATCCACTCGCAGTGGACCCCGGTCCCCGGCCGCTTCAAGGATTACGTCGCGCTGCCCAAGCCGAACATGTACCAGTCGCTGCACACGACGGTCATCGGGCCCGGGCGCGAGCGGATCGAGATCCAGATCCGCACCCACGAGATGCACCGCGTGGCGGAGCAGGGCATCGCGGCGCACTGGAAATACAAGGAGAACAACTCCGGCGGCATCGACCCGAAGGACGCCGCGCGGTTCGGCTGGCTCCGCCAGCTGATGGAGTTCCAGAAGGAGCTCAAGGACCCGGCCGAGTTCCTGGAGAGCGTCAAGGTCGACCTGTTCCAGGACGAGGTGTACGTCTTCACGCCGAAGGGGGACGTGCGCGTCTTCCCCCGCGGATCGACGCCGATCGACTTCGCCTACGCGATCCACACGAAGGTCGGCGAGCACTGTTCGGGGGCGCGGGTCAACGGCGCCATCGTCCCGCTCCGCTCGAAGCTCCGGAACGGCGACGTCGTCGAGGTGATGACCAACCCGAGCCAGCACCCGTCGAAGGACTGGCTCGACTACGTGTCGACCAGCCGCGCGCGCTCCAAGATCCGCAACTACCTGCGCGCGGAGCAGCGCGAGAAGTCGCTCAAGCTCGGCCGCGAGCTCCTCGAGAAGGAGATGCACCAGCGGAGCATGAGCCTGAGCCGCCTCACCAAGAACGAGGCCGAGCTGCGCAAGGTCATGGACAAGTTCGGCGTCGCCTCGGCCGACGAGCTGTTCATCGCGGTCGGCTACGGCAAGGTGAGCGTCCGCGCGGTGTGCGAGTTCCTCGCGCCCACCCCCAAGGAGAACGACAAGGGCACCCCGACGACGCCGCCCGAGTCGATCAAGGAAGGGCGCATCGAGTCGCTCGTCCGCAAGGTCACGGGGCGCGACAGCCACGGCATCCTCCTGAACGGCATCGACGATGTCCTCGTCCGCTACACGAAGTGCTGCAACCCGCTCCCCGGCGACGAGATCGTCGGGTTCATCACGCGCGGCCGCGGCATCACGGTCCACCGCCGCAACTGCGCCAAGGCGTTCGACACGGATCCCGAGCGCCGCGTGGAGATCTCGTGGGACTCGCGCGCGAAGATCAACCGCCCGGTGCAGATCAAGGTGATGACGGCGAACCGGCCGGGCATCCTCGCGACGGTCGGCCACACGTTCCACGAGCAGGGCATCAACATCAGCGAGGCGACGTGCCGGGCGGGCGACGACGGCCGGGCGATGAACACGTTCACCTTCCTCTGCTCCGATCTCGCGCAGCTGAAGAGCGTCATCCGGCGCCTGCAGCGGATCCCCGGCGTGATGGCGGTCGAGCGGACCTGAGCCGGCGCGTCAGCGGCCTGAGCCGGCGCGTCAGCGGCCGCGGCGAGCGCGCGCCCCGCCGCTCGCCCTGGGCGGACCACCTGCGGCGCCCGGGCCGGCGTCCGGGAGCGCGCGGGTGAGGGGGCGGCCGAGGTCGCCGCCCGGCTCGTGCCGCGCCGCGATCTCCTGCACCTTGCGCACGAGCCGGGTCACGTCGTGGTGGCGCACCGGCGATCCGGCGGCGGCGCGATCGCAGAAGAACGTGCGGCACCCGAGCGGCCTCGCGGCGTAGATCGCGCAGCGACCGGCGTCGGTGAGCAGCGGGCACCGCCGCTCCGCCGCCTGCGGCAGCGCGCGCCGCCGGCCCGGCTCGCCGGCGGACGCCGTCGGCTCGGGCGCCAGAGCCCCGCCTGCTCGCACGATGCCCTGGAGCGCCCGGGGGCCGCCCAGGGCCGCGATCGCGCGCCGGACGGCGGCGAGCTCGATCGACGTCACGTACGGCTCGCGGCCCGTGATGCCGAACCGGCAGCACTCGGTCGAGGCCTGGCAGGTCCAGCCATGGAAGACCTCCTCCGCCTCGCGGTACACGGCCGAGAGCTCGGCGAGCAGATCGGCTTCACGGGCGTGCGGCTCAGGGGTCGCGGTGCGGCGCATTCGTCAGGGCGAGCTCTCGTGCGTCCGCGCGCACGACGGCGGCCGGCGCGAGGCGGGATCGGAGCGGGCGGATCCCGAGGCGCGAGCCTAGTGCCGCGCGGCGCCGCCGCGAAGCGGCAATCCGCGGGCGCGCCGGGAGCGCTGACGCGCGGCACAAGCGCGGCCTTCCCGGAGGCGAGCCGCCCAGCGACCGGCGGACGCCGCCTCGGCCGCGGCGGGCGCGCGTGCTTCGCGCGCTGGGCGGCGAGCGCGCACGCGCTATCCTCGCGAACGATGTCATCTCTGCGCCCGAAGCTTCGAGCTCTGGAGGTCGTCGTCATCCAGGATGAGCGCCACGGCCGCGCGCTGATGCTGCGCGACACCGAGGGCATCGCGCCGTCCGCCGTCGTCGTGCCCGCCGGGAGCTCCGCGGTGCTCGCGCGCTTCGACGGGCGGCGATCGATCGACGAGATCGCGCGCGACGCCTCCCGGTCGACCGGCCAGCGCGTGGACGCCGCCTACGTGGCGCAGCTGGCCGACGAGCTGGAGGACGCGTGGATGCTGGACAGCCCGCGGTTCCACGCGCGCCGGCGGACCGTCGTGCGGTCGTTCGACGCGGCGCCGATCCGGACGGCCGCCCACGCGGGCGGCGCGTACCACGGCGATCGGCTGAAGCTCGCCGAGTTCATCGAGCGCCAGTGCCTCGGGGTCGCGCGGCCGCAGGGCGGAGCGGCGCGCGCCGCGGCCCAGGGCGCGCCGGAGCGCATGGTCGGGCTCTGCGCGCCGCACATGGACCTCTGGCGCGCCGCGGCCGGCTACGGGCACGCCTACGCCGCGCTCGAGCAGGCGCTGGCCGCGCCGGGGCTGGAGAAGGTCGACACCTTCGTTCTGCTCGGGACGTCGCACGCGCCGATGCGTCGACCGTACGCGGTCTGCGAGAAGACGTTCGCGACGCCGCTCGGCCCGCTCGATCCGGATCGCGAGATGATCGCCGAGCTCGAGGCGGCGAGCCGCTTCGACGTGCACGAGGATCAGTACCTGCACAAGAACGAGCACTCGATCGAGTTCCAGGCCGTGTTCGTGCGGCACCTCCTCGGCGGCCGCGCGGCGTCGATCGTGCCCATCCTCTGCGGCCTCTCGGAGTGCCAGGCGCGGCGCCACGACCCCGCGCAGGACGACGGCGCCGAGTCGTTCCTGACGGCGCTCCGCGGCGCGCTGGCGAGGCGCCCCGGCCGCGTGCTCGTGATCGCTGGGGCGGACCTCGCCCACGTCGGGCCGCGCTTCGGCGACCCCGCGCCGCTCGACGAGCGCCAGCGGATGGCGCTGCGCGATCGCGATCTCGCGTCGATCGAGCGCGCGACGTCGGTCGATCCGCCGGGCTTCTTCGCCGATGTCGCCCAGGACCTCGGCACCCGCCGCGTCTGCGGCCTAGGCCCCATCTACACGCTGCTCCGCGCCCTCCCGCCGTCGTCGCGCGGAGAGCTGCTGAACTACGAGCAGTGCGTCGACCCCGAGGAGGGATCGATCGTCAGCCACACGTCGCTCGGATTCTACGGGTGAAGGTGCGCGCCTGCTCGGCGCGTCGCGCGTCATCACGGGCGAAGCGCGCTCGTCCGACGCGCGTCGTCGTGGGGCGCGCCGGGAGCCCCTTCCGGCGCTGTCGCGCCGCGAGGCTCCCTGGCGTACGGCGGTGGTCGGCTCAGCCGCGCGGAACCCTGCGGCGCGCGATGTCGAGGCCGAGCCGGTCGGCCTCGCGGTAGATCGCCTGCCGCGACATGCCGAGGGCCCGCGCCGCCGACGCGACGGAGCCGTTGGCGCGGGCGAGCGCGTCCTCGAGGCGGGCGCGCGCGAGCGACGGATCCGTCGCCGGCGGGAGGTTCGGCTTCACCCGCGGGCCGCGCGCGAGCGAGCCCGCGATCGGCGTGACGGAGAGCGGGCCGTCCGGCGAGGCCTGCGCCGCCGTCACGATGGCGTTCTCGAGCTGCGGCACGCCGCCCGGCCAGCCGGCGCGGACGAGCGCCTCCAGGAGCTGCGGGGTGAAGCGATCGAGGCCGATCGCGTTGCGCTCCGCGATGTCGCGCACGATGAGCGGCACGTCCTCGCGCCGCATCTCGAGCGTCGGGATCGTGATCCGCTTGCCGGAGAAGAGCGACGCGAACCACGGCGCCACGCGCCCGTCGCCGGCCGCCCGATCGAGAGGCTGCCCGGTCGTCGCGATGATGCTGACGCCGTTCGAGCGGCCGACCGAGTGCGCGATCTCCAGCTGCTGCGGCCGCGGCAGGCGATCGGCGTCGAGGACCAGCCAGGTCATCGGCCGCGCGCCCGGCGGGATGACCGGCTTCGTCTCGGCGCCGCCGTCGACGACCAGGGTCTCGCCCAGGCCCTCGCGCACCGCGGCGGCGAGGCGGGCGAGCGTGCGCTTGCCGACCCCGGGCGCGCCCTCGATGCAGACGCTGGAGCCCGACTGCACGAGCTTCATCACCGGATCGATCCAGTCCTTGCGCTGCTTCGAGCCGAACACGAGCGGCCCGAGGCGCGACGGCGCGCCGTCGTACAGCGCGAGGTGCCGCTCGACGAAGACGGCGAGCTGCTGGCCGAGCCGCACCACGTCGCCGTGCATCACGCCGATGCGGCGGGCGCGGACGCCGTTCACCCACGTCCCGTCGTGGGTGTCCATGTCCTCGATGTAACAACCGTCGGAGCGGACGCTGATCTTGGCGTGCTCCGGCGCGACCCCGCTCCCCTCGATGCGCCCGTCGCGCGCGGCGCTGCCGATCACGGCGCCGTCCATGAGGCTCACGATCCGCGGCGGACCATCGAGCCCGATCAGGACGAGCCCCCACCCGCCGTCGTCATCCTGTCGCTTGGCGTGGACTCCGGACCGGTACTCCTTCTGAAGGACCGGCGCCGCTGTCTCCGCAACGTCCACTCGCAAAGCAGTCTGTTCGTTCATGCTCCCCCCAAGTCCAAAGGACCTGCCTGGTCGACCCAGGCCAACCAAGAGCGCGCCGAGCGGCGGGCACCCTTATGATGTAAGAGCGCGCCACACGGTGCCGCTGTCGCGAACGCGAAGGCTTTTGTGAGCGGCACCTTGCGCGGTGCTGCTTGGCGAGCCCCCTCGCTCGCAATGGCCACACAATACTCGACCAGAGCGGCCGTGCAACCTGCCGGCGACGGAAGTTTTAAGGTTTTGTTCTTCAGAGCTTGACTCTGGTCACGCCGATTGGTACTCATCCGCCACGCATCGACGGAGGCGCCCTCCGGTGATGACCCGGCGCGAATCAGGAAATCTCTGACGAGCGCTTTCAGAGGTTCAGTCGGCTGTCCCGAGAATGAATTTCTGAATTGGATGATTGACATCTGCGGGAGTAACTCAGTGGTAGAGTGCAACCTTGCCAAGGTTGACGTCGCGGGTTCAAATCCCGTCTCCCGCTCCACGACATAGGCTCTGCAACAGCGAGCAGACCAGCGAGGCCGGTGCGACCCACCGGCCTCTGTGTTTTGTTCCATGGCCCGGCGCGCGGGCGCCGGCGGGGGAAGCACGGGGCGCGACGGGGCTCGAAGCGCTGACCGATGTGCGCGATCGATGCGCCGATCGATGCGCCGGGCGGCGGGCCTGTGATACGAGGAGTCGCCTCATGTCCGCTCCGCTCCACGAGCGCCTGCGCCTCCTTGCCCACAGCCTCGAGCGGCAGTTCCTGGGCAAGGACGAGATCATCCGCCTGCTCATGATCGCGGTCGTCGGGGGGGAGCATTGCGTGCTCCTCGGCCCGCCCGGGACCGCGAAGAGCGCGCTCATCCGCACGCTCGCCGAGCTGATGCAGGCCCAGTACTTCGAGTACCTGCTCACGCGCTTCACCGAGCCGAACGAGATCTTCGGCCCCGTCGACATCGGCGCTTTCCGCGAGGGCGTCTACCGCCGGAACACGTCGGGGATGCTCCCCGAGGCCGAGATCGTCTTCCTCGACGAGGTCTTCAAGTCGAACAGCGCGATCCTGAACGCGCTGCTCACGCTGCTGAACGAGCGCAAGTTCTCGAGCGGCGGCCAGGTGATCCGCTGCCCGCTCATCAGCGTGTTCGCGGCCTCGAACGAGGTGCCGGGCGACGAGACGCTGACGGCGATCTTCGACCGCTTCCTCCTGCGCGTGCAGTCCGACAACCTCGACGCCTACCACTTCAGCGAGCTGCTCCAGCGCGGCATCCAGCAGGAGATCCGGCACATGGCCGGCGAGCCGCTCCGCCCCCTCGTCGCCGCGCGCGAGCTCGCCGAGCTCGGCCGGGGGTTCGGCGCGCGGATGAACTTCGGCGACGCGTTCCTGTCGGCCTACAAGGGGCTGGTGTTCCAGATCCGCGCCGAGGGGATATCGCTCTCGGACCGCCGCGTCGTGAAGATGCTCAAGCTCTTCGCCGCGAGCGCCTACCTCGACGGCCGTCAGACCACGGACGCGAGCGATTTCTTCGTGCTCAAGCACATCTGGAACAACCAGGATCAGGCGGCGATCCTCGAGGGCATCGTGCAGCCGGTGCTGGAGGCGTTCTTCCGCGAGCACCCGGAACGCCGCCGCGTCGGCGCGCTCGGGGTCGGGGTGGAGGCGCTCGCCGCGGAGATCGACCGCATCCGGCAGATCCTCACGGGGGGCGCCGCGCTCGGCGATGTGCAGCTGTTCAGTCAGCTGAAGGCGCTCGGCGAGATCAAGCAGGCGCTCGCCGGCATCAACGACGCCCGCGCCCGCGAGCTCGAGGCGCGCGTGTCTCAGCTGCTCGAGGCGTCGTTTCGGAGCGGGCGTTTCGCGCAGATCTAGCGGGGCCAGCGCCGGGCGCCGGCGGCGAGCCGACCGTGGCCCTGGAGCGGGCCCTCGGCGCGGCCGGGCCCGCGCCGGGCGCCGGCGGCGAGCCGACGGTGGCCCTGGAGCGGGCCCTCGGCGCGGCCGGGCCGAAGCCGGGCGCGCTCGGGGCGTCGGCGGTGGCCCTGGAGCGGGCCCTGGGCGCAGCCGGGCCGAAGCCGGGCGCGCTCGGGGCGTCGGCGCCGGACCGCGCGCGAGCCCGCGGCGCCGCGGGCCCACGGCCGCGCGCGGACGGGCCGGCGGCCTCGGGCGCGACTCGAGGCGACGCCTTCGCGCTCGACCGGGCCAGGCCGGCGGCGCGGCGATGGTCGACCGGTCCAGACGACGCGCCCATCACCGCGCCACGGATGCGCTTGGGCACGCCGAACGCCTCTCGGATGTGAAGGAGCTCGTCGACCGTCAAGGCGCGCCACTCTCCCGGCCGGAGCCCTTCCGAGGTCACGCCCGCGAACGTCGTCCGGGCCAGGCGCATCACGGGCCAGCCGGTCGCCTCGCCCATGCGCCGGATCTGCTGGTTGCGGCCCTCGCGGAGCGTCACCTCGAGCCACGTCTTGTCGCCCTCGTGGCGGAGCAGCCGCGCCTCGGCCGGCAGCGTGACGCCGTCCTCCAGGCGGATCCCCTCGCGCCACGGCTTGAGGTCGTCGTCGCTCATGACGCCCTGGACCTTCAGCACGTACGTCTTCGGCACACCGCCGCGCGGATGGAGCAGCGCGTTGGCGAAGTCGCCGTCGTTCGTCATCAGCAGGATCCCGCTGGTCGCGAAGTCGAGCCGACCCACGGGGTAGAGGCGCGCGCCCGTGCCGCGCACGTAGTCGGCGACCGTCGGGCGCCCCTCGGGATCGCGCAAGGTCGAGACGACGTTCCGCGGCTTGTGCAGGGCCACGTAGACCGGCGCCTCGGAGACCAGGCGCTTGCCGTCCACCTCGATCCGGTCCTTCTGCCGGTCCGCCTTGAGGCCGAGCTCAGTGACGACGCGGCCGTTCACGCGCACCCGCCCGGCGAGGATGAGCTCCTCGGCCGACCTGCGCGACGCCACGCCGGCGCGCGCGATGATCTTCTGCAGACGTTCTTCCATGGTGTGCTCGAGACCTGCGCCGACGCTGCGATGCCGGCGGGCGGCTCTGATAAGCACGCCCCTCGCGCCGCGTCGACCAACGTTGGTTCCGCGCGCTCCTCACGCCCGAGCCCGGCGTCGACGCCGGCGCGCCCAGACGGCGCCGGCGGCGAGCGCCCGCGGCCCAGCTGCGCCGGGCGCGCGAGCCGCAGGCGAGGCCAGGCGGGCGGGATCGGCCTCCAGGCCGGCCGGAGGAGGCGCGCGCTATTTCTTGTCCTTGGCGGGCTCCGCGCTCCCGCTGCCGCCCGCGGCCTCGTCGGCCTTGTCCGCGGCGGATTGATCCTCCGCGGCCTTCTTCGCGGCCGCCGCGGCGGCCTCCTCTTCCTTCTTGCGCTCGTCTTCCTCGACGCGGCGCTTCACCTCGTTGTCGTGGTCCCACCGATCGACCCGCTCGTCGGCGTCGATGTCCACGCCCATCCGCTCGAGCCGGCCCATGCGGTAGATCTCCCACACGTCCGGCTTGCCGTCGCGGTTCGTGTCCCGCTTGATGCGCGCGAGCTTGCCGCCGCTGTAGTACTTCCACTCGTCGGGGTTGCCGTCGCGATCGGAGTCGACCCTCACCTCGGCCAGCCGCCCGTTGGCGAACGTGAGCCAGGTGTCGATCCGGCCGTCGTAGTTCGCGTCGGACTCCTCGTGCAGGCTCTCGCCCTTGTCGTTGTACCTGCGGACGACGTCCTTCACCCCGTCGAAGTTTGTGTCGATCTCGCGGCAGACGAGCGCCCGGTGGCGATCCTCGCCGGTGCCCACGATCTGATAAACGCGCCGCACGTTGGGCTGGATCGCGCCCGGCCCCGCGGTCTCGCTCACCTCGCGATCCGGTCTGCCCTTCCAGTCGCACATCGAGCGATCGTCGATGCTGCCGTCGGCCCTGCGAGCCGCCTCGACCTTCGGCGCCTTCGCGCCCTCGAACCCCGGATCCGACCCGCACGCCGCGCCGAGCAGGCCGAGCGCGGCGTGCGCGATGAGCGCTTGTCTCCTCATGTCACGGTCCCTTCTTGTCGGCCGGCTGGCTCGCTGCGTTGGCAGGAGGAGGCGCGGAGCCCGCGGGCGCGGCGCCAGCCGCCGGGGCCGCGCCCGCTGCGCCCGGAGCGCTCGCCGCCGGGGCCGCGCCGGCCGGGACCGCCGCGCCCGCCGGCGCACCGGCCGCCCCCGGCTGCCCCGGCGCGGCGCTCGCGTCGCCCGCGAGGGGCGCCGCGCTGCTCGGCGGAGGCGCGGCCGCCTTCGGCGCGCCGTATGACTCGGCGCAGAGGTCCACCACGCTGTTGGGATCCGGCTTGCCGTCGGCGTTCTGATCGCTCGCCACGACCGCGCACTTCGCGTCGTTCGGGTTGTTGAACTGCCACCACTGGTCGATGATTCCATCGCCATCGGAGTCGCGCTCGCGGCGCACGAGGCGCGGCCCCTCGTAGTAGTCCCAGGTGTCGAGCTTGTCGTCGAAGTTTGTCTCGCGCTCCTTCAGCACGACGACGCCGCGCTCGTAATGCGCGATCTCGTCGGCGCGCCCGTCGCGGTCGAAGTCCGATTCGCGCCGGCGCTCGAGCCCCTGGCCGTCGTAGTAGATGAAGGCGTCGATCGCGCCGTCCAGGTTCAGGTCGACGACCCGGCAGACCTCCCGGCCGTCCTTGCTCACGTGGATGATGTCGGGCGTCCCGTCGCCGTTCACATCGACCTTCTGCGCAGCGGCGGAGTCCTTCTCGCAGGGCTCGTGGACGATCGCCGTGTCCCGCTCGCCGTTCGCGCTCTTCGCGCTCTTTGGCTCCGGCGTCGAGGACGCGCAGGAGGCGACGGCAGCGGTCATCAGGGCCACGAGCAAGCACCTGGACGACGGCCAGGTGAGCGGGAATCGCGTCATCGAGAGATTCCTCCGGCGGGCCCGGGACCTTCGGGACAAAGCTCGACGCGCCGGGCGAGCCGTCCCGACGCGGACCAGCTTCGGCGGCAGTCTAGACCGCCGTCCGTGCGCACATCAAGAAGCCCACAGGAGGCGACCCGCCGGCCAGCGCGCGCGATCCCGAGCCCTCGCCGAGCGCCAGCGCCATTCCGATTGACATCATACGTACCGGCATCTAGGGTAACGTCTTGTCAGTCGTACCCATCGAGACTGGCGGGTTTACCCTCCCGGGCGTGACATGTCGCGGAAGAAAGTCTCGACGACCATCTACATCACGCCCGAGCAGGCCGAGCGGCTGAAGATCCTGCACGAACGCACCAAGGTCCCGATCGCCGTCTACATCCGCGAAGGGATCGACATGGTCCTCAAGCACTACGAGCACGTGCTGCCAGGGCAGATGTCCCTGGAGAGCACGCCGGTCCCCCCGCCGCCGATCCCCAAGAAATGACCCGGACCGGGGGCTGGCGCGCCCTCCCGGCCCGGAAGCCTGCCTCCTCGGCCTCGCAAGCCTGCCTCGCCGGCCTCGGAAGGGGCCGGAGGCGGCCGGGCAGGGCGGGCGCCCGGACGCAGCGTGCCGTCCGGGCGGATAGCTTCGCGGCGCGGGTCGCGCTAGGAGCAGGCGCGCCGTGGTCCACCATTTCCCTCGGCGCTCGCAGCGCGACGTGCTGCGGTTCGTTTCTCGGAGGCGCACGGACCTCGGGTCCGCTCCTCCGCATCCCGGTCGAGGCCGCGCGCCGCGGCCGCTAACGCTGGTCAGGTCGCCGCGCCCTGAAGCTCGCCATGCCCGTTGACGCCAAGCTCATCCGCAACTTCTCCATCATCGCCCACATCGACCACGGCAAGTCCACGCTCGCCGACCGCATCCTCGACGCGACCGGGGCGCTCACCGCCCGCGAGCAGAAGGAGCAGTTCCTCGACAAGATGGAACTCGAGCGCGAGCGGGGCATCACGATCAAGGCCCAGACCGTTCGGCTCGACTACACCGCGAAGGACGGGCAGACCTACCGGCTCCACCTCATCGATACGCCCGGGCACGTCGACTTCAACTACGAGGTCTCGCGTAGCCTCCAGGCGTGCGAGGGCGCGCTGCTCGTCGTCGACGCCAGCCAGGGCGTCGAGGCGCAGACCCTCGCGAACGTCTTCCTCGCGCTCGACAACAACCTCTCGATCATCCCGGTCCTCAACAAGATCGACCTCCCGTCCGCCGACACCGAGCGGACGACCCGCGAGATCGAGGACGTGATCGGCCTCGACTGCTCCGGCGCCATCCCCGCCAGCGCCAAGACGGGGATCGGCATCTCGGAGATCCTCGAGGCCGTGGTCGCGCGCGTCCCCGCGCCCAAGGGCGATCTTAGCGCGGCGCCCCGCGCCCTCATCTTCGACAGCTGGTACGACAGCTACCGCGGCGCGGTGGTCATGGTGCGCGTCGTCGACGGCGTCCTCCGCAAGGGGCAGAAGGTCCGCTTCATGGCGACCGGCCGCGACTACGAGGTCACCGAGATGGGCGTGTTTACGCCCCACGCGACCGCCATCACCGAGCTCGGGCCCGGGGAGGTCGGCTTCCTCGTCGGCAACATCAAGAGCGTGGTCGACACGAAGATCGGCGACACGGTGACCGACGCCGTCCACCCCGCGACGACGCCGCTGCCCGGCTTCAAGGAGGTCAAGCCGATGGTCTTCGCCGGGATCTTCCCGACCGACTCGGCCCAGTACGAGGACCTCCGCGACGCCCTGTCGAAGCTCCACATGAACGACGCGGCGTTCGTCTTCGAGCCCGACACGTCCGAGGCGCTCGGGTTCGGCTTCCGGTGCGGCTTCCTCGGCCTGCTCCACATGGAGATCATCCAGGAGCGGCTCGAGCGCGAGTACAACCTCGACCTCATCACGACCGCGCCGAGCGTCGTCTACCACTGCTTCCTGACCGACGGCTCGATGAAGTCGATCGAGAACCCGGCGAAGCTCCCGCCGCCGAACCTCATCGATCGCATCGAGGAGCCGATCTTCCGGATGACCGTCCACGTGCCGTCGGCGTACGTCGGCGCGGTCCTCGCCCTGTGCCAGGAGCGGCGCGGGGAGCAGAAGTCGATCCAGTACGCCTCGTCCGACCGCGTGATCATCACGTACGACATGCCCCTCAGCGAGGTGCTCTTCGACTTCCACGACAAGCTGAAGAGCGTGTCGCGCGGCTACGCGTCGATGGATTACGAGCTCGTCGGCTACCGCGCCGACGACCTCATCAAGCTGGACATGCTGGTGAACGGCGACCCGCTCGACGCCCTCAGCGTCATCGTGCACCGGGAAAAGGCCTACGCCCGCGGCCGGGACCTCGCCGTGAAGCTCAAGGACATCGTGCCGCGCCAGCAGTACGAGGTCGCCATCCAGGCGGCGATCGGGACGAAGGTCATCGCGCGGACGACCGTGAAGGCGATGCGCAAGGACGTGACCGCCAAGTGCTACGGCGGCGACATCAGCCGCAAGCGCAAGCTCCTCGAGAAGCAGAAAGAGGGCAAGAAGCGGATGAAGATGGTCGGGAGCGTCGAGATCCCGCAGGAGGCGTTCCTCGCCATCCTGAAGATCGACTGAGGCGCGGGGCGCCGCTCCGCCCACGTGCCGCGCCGGCGCGGCACGCGGGCGTGGCGGCGCGCGGCCCCCGCCCGTATAAGCCGCCCATGCAGCCCGCCCCCGCCCGCCCGCGCGCTCGCCGCGCGGCGCCCCCCGCCTTCGCCCTCGCCCTCGGCCTCGCCGTCCTCGCGTGCGACGAGCCGCGCGCCCCGGCGCCGGGGGCGTCCGCCTCCGCCCCCGCTGCTCCCGCGCCGGAGGCCGCGGCGAGCGCCGCGCCGGCGCCGAGCGCCGCGCCGGCCCCCGCGACGGCGCAGGCCGCGAAGCGGGAGATGCCGCCGCGGCCGGTCCCGATCGGCTCGAGCGGGCCGATCCAGCCGAGCGCGCCGGCCGAGCAGCAGATGATGGCGATCCAGTACACGCTCGCCATGGTGTCGCCGCAGCCGACCGATCCGCTCGTGGACAAGGCCTACCTCGAGGGTATCCTGCCGAAGCTCGCCGCCGCGGCGCGCACCGCGGACAAGGGCAAGACGCCGCCCGATCCGGTGAAGGCGACCAAGGGGAATCGGAAGATCGAGGTCGACATGGGCAAGGGGTGCACCGAGCGCACCCCGTCGAACCTGCTCGCGCAGCGGGCAGGCTCGTCTCTCCAGGCGGCGTACGACGCGGGGATCCTCGTCGTCTCCTGCCACGATTCGCTGTGGGAGTGCCACCAGTCGACGCGGGATCCGGACGACGTCCTGTGCCACGCAGCGCCGCGGCGCTGAGCGTGGTATGGGCTGCGTCTGCCATGCAGGAGACGCTTGCCTACTCGGTCCCCGGCGCCAACGCGCTCCCTCGACCGGATCCGCTCGCCGAGATGCTCGCCGAGCTGAACCAGAACCGGCCGCCGCTCGCCCGGCTGCGCCACGACGCCACCATCGCCTTCGGCCCCGCCATGCGCGTCGAGCGCTTCTTCCTCGGCAACGGGCTCAAGGTGCTCGTGCTCGTCGACGCCTCGGCGCCCGTGGTCTGCCTGCAGACCTGGTTCGGCGTCGGCTCGCGCCACGAGCGCGTGGGCAAGACCGGCATCGCCCACCTGTTCGAGCACCTCATGTTCGGCGAGACGGAGAGCGTCGCCCACGGCGCGTTCGACCGGATGCTCGAGGAGGCCGGCGCCGAGACGAACGCGGCGACGTTCCTCGACTGGACCTACTACCACACGAACCTGCCGAAGGACGCGCTCGAGCTCACCCTCCGCCTCGAGGCGGAGCGCATGGCGCGGCTCGTCCTCCGCGACCCCCAGGTGTCGAGCGAGAAGGAGGTCGTCGCCAACGAGCGGCGGCAGCGGGTCGACGACGACGTCGACGGCGCGGTGAGCGAGCTGCTCTACAAGGAGGCGTTCACCAAGCACGCCTACGGGTGGCCCACCATCGGCTGGATGGAGGACATCAAGGGCTTCACGACCGACGACTGCGTCGAGTTCTACCGGACGTACTACGCCCCCAACAACGCGGCGCTGGTGATCGTGGGCGACGTGGCGCTCGATCGGGCGCTCAGCGCGGTGCAGGACCACTACGGCGCGCAGGAGCCCTCGAAGCTCCCGGTGGAGGACGTGTGCCCCGAGCCGCCGCAGGTCGCCGAGCGCCGCGCCGAGGTGGCGAAGCCGACCGCGACGCACAAGGTCGCGATCGGCTACCGCTCGCCGGCGCTCGGCGATTTCGACCACGCGCCCCTCGTGCTGCTGAACGAGATCCTCTTCGCCGGGCGGTCGTCGCGCGTGCACCGCGCGCTCGTGCAGGAGCAGGAGATCGCGAGCGAGATCCGCGGCTGGGTCGGCTCGTTCCGCGACCCCGCGCTGTACGACATCTACCTCTCGGCCCGCGGCGCCCACACCGGCGACGAGCTGCTCGCGGCCCTCGACCCGATCCTCGAGGAGGCGCGCCGCACCCCGGTCGCCGAGGCGGAGCTCGACCGGGCGAAGGCGCGCATCGAGCTGTCGGTCCTGCAGGGGCTCGAGACCGTCGCCGGCAAGGCCGAGCAGATCGGCTTCTACGAGACGGTGCTCGGCGATCCCGCGGCCCTGTTCGAGCGGCTCGCGGCCTACCGGCGGGCGACGGTGGGGGATCTCCTGCGCGTGGCGCGGCGCTACCTCGTGACCTCGGCGCGGACCGTGATCCACGTGATCCCGGACGGGTCGGGCGACGAGGGCGACGAGGGCGACGCGGACGCGGAGAGCGAGGAGGCATCGTGACCCAGAGCGTGAAGGGCGCCGTCGCGTGGGGCGCCGAGGGGCAGGGCAGGGGAGCGCCGGGCGCACGCGTCGCGCCGCGCGACGGCGCGGTGCTCGTGGAGACGAGCCACGCGCTCCCCATCGTCAGCATCGTGGTCGCGTTCCGCTCCGGCTCGGCGCACGACCCGGTCGGGCGCGAGGGGCTCGCCCGGATCACGGCGCGCATGCTCCGCCGCGGGGCGGAGGGCTACAGCGCGAACGAGATCGAGGAGACGATCGACGCGCTCGGCGGGGAGTTCGGCGCGGACGTGGCGACGAGCGCGACGACGGTGCACTTCGAGGTGATCAAGCGCTCGCTCGACAAGTTCATCGAGCTCGGGGCCACGCTCCTCGCGCGCCCGACGTTCTCGCAGCCCGAGCTCGCGCGGCTCCTGCGCGAGGCCGAGGCCGAGCTCATCGAGGCGCGCGACAGCGATCGCGCGCTCTGCAGCCGCGCCTTCCGGCGGACCCTGTTCGCGGGGCACCCCTACGGCCGGCGCATCGCGGGCACCATCCCGACGCTGCGGGAGATCACGCGCGACGACGTCGCGGCCTTCTACGCGCGGCACTACACGCGGCGCAACGCGCTCGTGGCCATCTCGGGCGACATCGAGCCCGGCGAGGCGCACCGGGTCGCCGAGCGCCTCCTGTCCGGCCTGCCCGAGGGCGAGGCGATCCCCGACCCGGTGACGGACCCCCCGGCCAGGCCGGGGCGGTGCCTCGTGTTCGTCGACAAACCCGAGCGGACGCAGACGCAGATGGTCATCGGCGGGCTCGGCACCGACGCGCACGACCCGGATCACATGGCGCTCCTGGTCGCGAACACCGCCTTCGGGGGCACCTTCTCGTCGCGGCTGATGCAGGAGGTGCGGGCGAAGCGCGGCTGGTCCTACGGGGCCTCGTCGCGGGCGGGCTTCGACCGGCACCGCGACGCCTTCACCATGTGGACCGCGCCCGCGGCGCAGGACGCGGCCGCGTGCCTCTCCCTGGAGCTCGGCCTGCTCGAGGCGCTCCGGCGCGACGGGATCACCGAGGACGAGCTCACGTTCGTGAAGCGCTACCTCGTCCGCTCCCACGCGTTCGAGATCGACACCGCGAGGAAGCGCGTGCACCAGAAGCTCGAGGAGATCCTGTACGACCTGCCCGAGGGGTACCACGAGACCTACTTGAAGCGGGTCGAGGAGGTCACCCTCGAGGACGCGAACGCCGCCGTGCGGCGCCGGATCTCCGAGGACGATCTCGTGATCGGCGTCGTCGGGACCCACGGGGAGATCGGCGAGGCGATCGCCTCGGCCGTCCCGAAGCTGGCCGAGGTGAAGGTCGAGCCGTTCGACCTGGAGTAGCGGGGCGCCGGCGATCGCCGACGGGACCGCCCGCGCATCGGATCGGGGTGCGCCCGCTCGAGGCGCACCCCCGCGCGCCGGGCGCGCGCCCGTCGCGGACGCTCGGCCCGCGGCGGCGCCGCGCAGGCGACGCCGCGTGATCGGCCACGGCGAAGGCGGAACGAACGCGAGCGCGACCGGCGGGTGACCTCCGGCATCGAAGGCGCTGCTCCTTCGCGAGACAGGGCAGAGCTCGCCGCGCCTGAGGATTTCCGGCCCCCCAGGCCGCGCTCGTTCCGCGCGACGTGCGACGTGCGCCCCGGCGCTCCCTGGCGCCGGCTCGCGAGGGCGGACGACGGGAGCTCGCGATGAAGGCACGAACGATCAACGCGCTGGTCCTCGCGGCGGCGACCGCGCTCTCCGGGCCCGCCGCCGCGGCGGTCCCGATCACGATGACCCATCAGGGGCGCCTGTTCGACGCGGCAGGACGGCCCATCGACGACACGCTCGAGGTGGTGTTCGCGTTCTACGACGCGCTCGACGCCGCCGTGCCCATCTGGAGCGAGGTCCACACCGTCACGTTCGACCACGGGTACTTCTCGGTCGACCTCGGCGAGCTCACGCCCGTGGGCAAGCCGGTGTTCGAGGGCGCGGCGCGCTACCTGGGGATCCGGGTGGGGGAGGATCCCGAGATGATCCCGCGCGCCAGGATCGCGAGCGTCCCGTACGCGCTCCTGGCCAGCAACGTCGCCGGCGACATCACGCCGAGCTCCATCTCCGTCGGCGGCCGCCTCGTCATCGACAGCGGCGGCACGTGGGTCGGCGCCCCGGTCGGCCTGCAGGGCCCGCCCGGCCCTGCCGGTCCGAGCGGGCCCGCGGGGCCGCCGGGCGGGCCGGGCGAGCCGGGGCCGCCGGGGGAGCCGGGCGAGCCGGGGCCGCCGGGCGAGCCGGGCGAGCCGGGGCCGCCGGGTATACCAGGGCCGGCAGGGCCGCCGGGGCCCGCTGGCGTGGTCTCGAGCACCTCCGTTTCCGGCATGGGCGCCGACCCGCGGGCCACGCTGCAGTTCCTCGCTGCGCCTGCCACCGTGAGCGTGACCGACCCGGGGCAGCGCGTCTTCGTCGTGTCCAACAAGGCGCTCGGCGCCGCGGCGTCCCCTGCGGACCGGCTCTTTCTCTGGATCTGCTCCCAGCCGATCGAGCCGGTCGGCGACATCCATCCGACCGGGACCGGCGTGTACGCGCTCCGGGTCCCGGCGAACACGAGCGTCAGCATGGGGCTGAGCGCGGTGCTCTCGCTGCCGCCCGGCCAGTACAACGTGGGCCTCTGCGGGAGCTCCGAGAGCCCGTTCTGGACCAACAACGACTATTCCTACACCTCCGCCGTCGTCGCCCTGGAGTAAGGTCGGGCGGCGCGGCCAGCCCCGCGCCGCGCCGCCCGCGCGGCGCGTGGACGGCGATCTCCACCATGCAGAAGGAGCTCTTGACCCCCGCGGCGATCCTGGTCGGCAGCCTCGCCATCGCGACGGGTCTCTACCTGGGGCTCCAGCGCCCGGCGCCCTCCTCCGGGCCGCCGCCCGCGGGCGCGGAGGCCGCGGCCGCCTCCGTGAAGGCGCCGCCGGCGCCGGCGGACGCGCAGCCTCCGTCGCAACCTCTCCGGGCGCCGGCCGCGGCCCCGCCGGCGCGGCCGCGCGAGCTCTACGAGCGCGTCGAGGCGGACGCCGTGAAGGCGCTCGAAGCGCGGCGGGCGCTCTTCGTGAAGCAGTGCTGGGAGCCCTCGGTCAGGAAGAACCCAGCGCCGCCGCGCGCCAAGTACCTCTTCAACATGACCTTCGACGAGTCCGGGAGGGAGATCGCCCGCGGCATCAGCGAGGTGCGAGGGATGGAGCGCCCCGACGCCGCGCAGTGCCTCCGGATGATCCCGCTCGGGATCGGCGTGCCGCCGCCCGGGACGCGCGTCGCCGTCGAGATCGAGATGATCCTGCCGTGAGCGCGCCGCCTCCGCGGAGCGCTGGCCGCCGCGCCGCGCGGGCGCCGTTTGGTCCGCGGGGGGCCCTGGGCTAAGGTCACGCCGTGCCCTGGCTCGCCGAGCTCGCCCTGCACCTGAGCCGCGCACTGCACCTCGCGGTCCTCGCGATCGCGCCCACGTGGCTCTCGCCCGAGCCGCTGCCGCCGTCCGCGCTCGCGCTCTCCGGCGCGCTCTCGGCGGCCGCGCTCGCGGCGGCGCTCGGCCTGTCGGCGTGGTTCGCCGCGCGGCTGGACACGCGGCTCGCCAGGAACGGCGCGGCGCTCCTCTGGCTCGCGCTCGCGGCGGCGCTCGCGGCCCCGCTCTATTACCGCGGGCCTCGCGCGCCGCTCGCGCAGGGCGCCGTGCTCGTCGCCGTGCCGCTGTGGGTGGCGCTCGCGACGCTCGCCGCGGCCGCGGCGGAGCAGTGGCTCGGCTCGGCCTTCAAGCACCGGCGGATGGGCGCCGCCATCGTCGTGATCGGCCTCGGCGCCGTCCAGCTGGTCGGCGCGGCGCCCCTGCTCGGGTCGCGTGAGCGGATGTGGTGGGCGGCGCTGCGCCGCGACGGCGCGCACCTGCGCGCGGTCGACGAGCTCGCGAGGCCGCTCCTCGAGCGGCGCAAGCTCGACGAGCTCGACGCGGTCGCGGCGCGCTGCCTGAAGATGCACCCCGCCGCGGCCGCGCCCGCGGCGCCGGCCACGTGCGCCTGCCTCTCGCTCCGCGCCGAGGCGAGGCTGCATTCCAGGAACGCCGTCGCCGCGCTCCGCGACGCCGAGGCGGCGCGCGAGCGATGCCCGGAGCAGAAGAGCGCGCGCGCCGTCCTGGCCGAGGCGCTCGCCGTCGCCGGCCGCCCCGAGCGCGCGCGCGCCGAGGCGCAGGCCGCGCTGGAGGACGGCGGCGATCCGTCGCGGCTCCGCTACGCGCTCGCCCTCGCGCTCCAGCGCGAGGGGCGCCTCTCGGAGGCCAGGGCCGAGGTGGAGCGCGCGATCGAGGCCGGCGCCGGCCGGAAGGCGCAGCTGCTCGCGGGCGCGCTCGCGATCCTCGCCGGGGATCTCGACGGAGCCAGGGCGCGCCTCGCGCCGCTCGCCGAGCAGGATCCCTCGGACGCCGAGGCGCTCTACAACCTCGCGCTCGTCGCCGACAAGCGCGGCGACTACAACGGCGCGCGCCAGGGCTACCTCGCCGCCCTGAAGGCCGATCCGAGGAACGCCGACGCGCGCTACAACCTCGCGCTCCTGACGTTCCGCGCGGGCATCCTCGAGGAGTCGCGCCACCACGTGCGCAAGTTCATCGACGCGTTCCCGGACGATCCGCGGGGCCGACAGCTCGCGCAGACGACGGGCACGCCGCTCGACGCCGCGGGCGGGGGCAGCGCGCCGCCGGCCCGGTCCGGCGCGCGGCGGCCTCCGCAGGAGCCCGCGGCGAGCTCGGGCTCGCGCTAGGCTCGCGTTAAGCGCGCGCTATGACAGCGCGCTTCGTGACGCGCGGCACAAGCCGCGCCCGCGGCGACGTCGTCCAGATGCGGTTTTTCACGGCGCAAACGTGACCCTGGACGGCCATTTGTGATATCCGAGAAGGTCTGGGAGGCTCCGTGACACCCGCCGCGGGGAACACCGTTGCCGATCGCTTTCGCCTGGTGCGTCCGCTCAGGCAAGGCGGGATGGGCTCGGTGTGGCTCGCTCAGCACATCGGCCTCGACATCCCGTGCGCGATCAAGTTCATGCACGCGCAGGGGGTGTCGAAGGAGGTGCGGCTCCGCTTCGAGCGGGAGGCGAAGGTCGCAGCGCAGATCCGGAGCCCCCACGTGGTACAGATCCTGGACCACGGTGTGTGGCAAGGGGCGCCGTACATCGCCATGGAGTACCTCGAGGGCGAGGACCTCGACGCCCGCATCCAGCGGGTGGGGCGGCTCGACCCGTACGACACGATGGCGATCACGGCGCAGGTGGCGCGCGCGCTCACCCGGGCGCACGCGGCCGGCCTGGTCCACCGCGATCTCAAGCCGGCCAACATCTTCCTCGTCCGGGACGACGACCGCGAGATCGCCAAGGTGCTCGACTTCGGCATCGCGAAGGACAGCACGCCCCGGGTCACCTCCACGACGAAGACCGGCTCGCTGCTCGGGACCCCCGCGTACATGAGCCCGGAGCAGGCGCAGGGGACCAAGAGCATCGATCACCGCTCGGACCTCTGGTCGCTCGCCGTCGTCGTGTTCGAGTGCCTGACCGGCAAGCTCCCGTTCAACAGCGAGGCGTTCGGCGATCTGCTCCTCAAGATCATGGTGAAGCCGCTGCCCGTGCCGTCGCAGCTCGCCCCGGTGCCGCCCGGCTTCGACGCCTGGTGGGCCCGCGCCGCGTCGCGCGAGCCCGAGGCCCGCTTCCAGAGCGCGAAGGAGTTCTGCGACGCGCTCGCGGTCGCCCTCGACGTCGCGAGCGACAGCTTCGAGTCGAGGACGAGCCTCGTCGGCCCGTTCCGGCCGTCCGGCGAGCGCATCTCGGTGGAGCTCGGGTTCTCCCCGCGCTCGAAGGAGAGCGCCACGCTGGTCGACCCGGGGCCCGACAGCGCCGCGCCGTCGTTCGGCGACGCGGCCACGCTGGTCGCGTCGTCGGAGGCCGAGGCCCAGCGGATCTCGTCGAGCGCCGGCATGACGGTGGCCTCGCCGGGGGAGGCGGAGACGGCGGGCCGCCAGATGCGGTCGCACACCGCCAGCGCGCTGGTCTCGGTGGTGTCTCCCCCGATCCGGCGGCCCATCGTCGGGCGGGTGCTCGCCGCCTCGGGGGCCTGCGCGGTCGTGCTCGTCGCCGTCGGGTTCTTCGCCCTGCGCGGCGCGGGCCCCAGCGCCCCGGCCCAGCCGCTCGCGCAGCCGGCCCCGCCGTCGTCGACGCCGTCGGCGTCCGACGCGCCGCCGGGGCCCGACGCCGTGGCGTCGGCCGCCGCGCCGGCGAAGGAGCCCGAGCCGCCCGCCTCGGCGGCCGGCTCTGCCGCGCCGGCGCCGCCGGCGTCGACGAGGGCGGCGCCGCGCGGCCCGCGCGCGCCCGCGGCGCAGCCCGCTCCGGCGAGGCCGCGCGCCCCGGCGCCGGCGGGCAGCGCGCGCCGCAAGCCGAAGCCGACCGACTTCGGCATCTGAAGTTCACCGCAGCACCTCGCACAGACCTCGCTCGTATGGCTCGTCGACTAGGGATCGCTTCCTTGCTGCTCGCGCTGACCTGCGCGCCCGCCGCGCTGGCGCAGGTCTCGGACGCCGATCGCGCGACGGCGCGCTCGCTCGCCGTGGAAGGCCAGGAGGCCCTCGACCGGAAGGACTTCTCCGCCGCGCTCGATCGGTTCCGCCGCGCCGACGCCATCATCCACGCCCCGACGCTGCTGCTCGGCGTCGCGCGCGCCCAGGTGGGACTGGGCGCGTGGATCGCGGCCCAGGAGTCGTACAGCCGCATCGTCCGCGAGGGGGCGCCGGAGAAATCGCCCGAGCAGTTCTTCGAGGCGATCGCGGCGGCCCAGCGCGAGCTCGACGCGCTCGCGCCCCGGATCCCGCAGGTGCTCATCTCGGTGCGCGGGCCGGAGACCGCCGCCGTCACGATCGACGGTGAGCCCGTGCCGCGCGCCGCGCTCGGGGTCAAGCGGCCGGTCGATCCCGGCGATCGCACCGTGCGCGCCGAGGCGGCGGGGTTCGCGCCGGTCGAGGCGAAGGTGACCCTGGCGGAGGGCGCGAGCGAGACCGTCGCGCTCGAGCTCAAGCCGCTCGCGCCGCCGCCCCCGCCCGCGCCGCCCCGGCCGGTCGCGCCGGCGCCCGACGCGGGCCCTGGCGCTGCTTCGGGGGGCAGCGCCCGCACCGTGCTGGGGATCGCCGCGCTGGGGCTCGGCGGCGTCGGCCTCGCGGCCGGCGCGGTGGGCGGCGTGCTCGCGATCGGCAAGCACCGCGACCTCTCGGACCGCTGCCCTGCCGACCGGTGCGACCGGTCGCTCCAGGGCGACGTCGACAGCTACCATGCGATGGGCACCCTCTCGACGGTCGGGTTCGCGATCGGCGCCGCGGGCGTCGGCGTCGGGACGTTTCTTCTCCTCACGGCGCCGAGATCGCCGCAGCGCGCCGGGATATCGATCACGCCCGTGATCGGGCTCGGCTCCGCGGGAGCGAAGGGGAGTTTCTGATGCGCCACGCGTTCGGGGTCGGCTTGATGCTCACCGTTGCCGTCGCGACCGCTCCCGCGTGCACGAGCTTGCTCGGGGACTTCGCGGTGGGGGAGGGGGCCGGCGCGAGCTCGTCTGGCGGGTCCTCCGGCGGGTCCTCCGGCGGGTCCTCCGGGTGCGCGGCCGGCATGGCGGACTGCGACGGCGACGGCGAATGCGAGATGAGCGTGGACGCCGACCCCCTGAACTGCGGCGCCTGCGGCGCGGAGTGCCTGAACGGCGGGACGTGCCGCGACGGCAGCTGCAGCGGGGTCACGGAGATCGCGCGCGGGTACCCGACCCCGCAGAGCGCGAACGGGAAACACCTCTTCATCTACCGGGACGAGGTCTACTGGACGGCCGGCGAGAGCGCGAACGGCAGCGTGCAGAAGGTGCCGGTCAACGGCGGGCCGGTCACGCTCCTCGCCGATGGGCAGAATGCGCCGTACGGGATCGCCGTCAACGAGCACGGCGTCTTCTGGGCCAACCTCAACGCCAAGAACATCATGTGGGTGGATCGCGAGGGGAGCGAGGACCCGAAGGAGATCGTCGACTCGAACTACGCGACCCTCGGCGTGGCGGCGGACGATCGCGAGGTGTTCTGGACGCAGCGCGCGGCCGGCATCGGCATGCCCGGGAAGGGGAGCCTCATCGGTCAGATCGAGATGCCCGACGGCTGGCCGGACGACCGGTTCCACGGGGACGAGCGCGCGTCCCCGCACCTCATCGCGCTCGACGATGAGTTCGTGTACTGGGTCGATCGGAGCGCGCGCGGCACGGTGAACCGGACGCGTCGAGGCACCGGCCAGACGGACAAGCTGGCGGACAACCAGCCGTTCCCGTACGCCATCGCCGTCGACGACGCCTACGTCTACTGGACCAACAGCCCGCGCAGCGGCAACGGCGGCGACGCGGAAGCCGCCGTGATGCGGGCGCGGAAGGACCGCTCGGGGGCGCCGGAGGCGCTCTGGACGCCCGCCGACGACGACGTGGCGCACCCGTCCCCCGACTGCATCGCCGCCGACGATGAGCAGAACGGCTTCGTCTACTGGACCGATCAGGGGACCCCCCGCGTCCTACGCAAGCGCAAGGACGGCACGGGGCGGCAACAGGTGCTGCACGAGGGCGGCAGCCCGCGCGGGATCGCGCTCCACGGCGGGTTCGTGTTCTGGGTGGAGGAGAAGGGCTCCGGCGGGGTGCGCAAGCGGCCCCTCTGAGGAGGGGCGCGCCCGGCGCGGCCTCGCCCGGGCGCCGGGCGCGCGGGCTCAACCCGCCGCGTCGCGCAGCCGGTCGACGTCGACGCCCAGCCGGCCCGACGTGTCGTCGGCCGCCGAGACGACCCGCGCGCCCTGGAGGATGTCGCGCGCAATGAGCTGCGTGGAGAGGATCGCGCAGAACGCCATGTCGTCGGTGTTGCTCATCGACTTGCCGCCGGTCTTGCGGCACTTCGCGACGAGCGACGCGACCGGCTGCGGCTGCCAGATGCCCGCGTCCTTGATGGCGTCCGGCGACAGGCACGCCTCGACGTAATCCGGCGACCCGCCCCCGAAGAACGGCTGCACCACCGGCGCGCGGTACGGCTGCTTCTTCCGCGCGAGGACGCCGGGCGGCAAGAGGTCGCCCATCGCGCGCTTGAGCACGTGCTTCTCGTCGAGGGTGCGGAGCTTGAGCGCGTCGGGCAGCGCGTCCGCCACGTCCATCACGTTTGGATCGAGGAACGGGAAGCGACCCTCGACCGAGTTCGCCATCATCATGCGCTCGCCCTGCGAGGAGAGCAGGTAGCCGGAGAGCAGGGTGGCGATCTCCAGGTACTGCGCGCGCGCGAGCGGCGTCCAGCGCATGAAGTCCGCGGGCAGCTGCTCCCTCAGGCGATCGGCGGCCGCGGTCTGGGCGACGCCCTCGCGCATCGCGGGGTCGAGCATCAGCTTGATGCGGCTCGTGGCGTCCCACCGCGGGCGGTGGGAATAGAACGGGTCGTCCGTCTGCGCGAGGTTCCGCCCGAAGAACGCCTTCGCCATCTCGACCTGCGCGACCGGCGACCGCTGCAGGTAGGGGTAGAGCCGGAGGAGGAGCTGGGGCCGGAGCTTGCTGTCCGGGTGGCGCGCCCAGAAGCGGCGGACGCGGTCCTCGCGGAAGATGTCGTAGCCGGCGAAGAACTCGTCGGCGCCTTCGCCGGTCAGCACCACGCGGTAGCCGCTCTGCCGGACGAGGCGCGCCAGGATGAACAGCGGCGCCGGGGCGGTGCGCAGGAGCGGGGCCTCGGCGTGGTAGACGACGTCCGGGAAGACGCGGGCGATGTCGGCGTCGCCGCACTGGATCGAGGCGTGGGACGTGCCGAGGTGCGCGACGGCGTCGCGCTGGTGCTCGGCCTCGTCGAACTCGCGCTCGGCGAACTCGACCGAGAACGTGCGCAGCGGCACCTCGCGGTTCGAGGCGATCAGCGCCGCGACGATCGTCGAGTCGAGGCCGCCGCTCAGGTAGCTGCCGACGGGGACGTCGGCGCGCAGGCGGATCGTCGAGCCGCCGCGGACCGCCTCGCGCACGCTCGAGACGAGCGCCGCCTCGTCGTCGACCAACCCGCGCGCGCGCCCGACGGGGAACTCGGGCCGGAAGCGGATCGAGACGCGCGGCGCCACGTCGCGATCGAGATCGAGCGTCGCCACCGAGCCCGGCGGGATCTGCTGGATGCCCTCGTACGGGGTGAGCGGGGCGACCGGCGCCCAGAACGTCAGGGCCTCGTCGAGCCCGTCGCGGGAGATCGCGCGGGGGATGGTGGGGTCCTGGAAGAGCGACTTCACCTCGCTGGCGAAACGGAGGACGCCGCGGTGGACCGTCCAGAAGAGCGGGTTGATGCCGACGCGGTCGCGCGAGAAGAAGGCGCGCCTCCGCTTCACGTCCCAGAGGACGAACGCCCACTGGCCGTTCAGCCGATCGACCATGGTCTCGCCGTACTCGGCGTAGGCGTGGATCAGCGCCTCGGTGTCGCTCTTGGTCCGGAAGTGGTGGCCCTTCTGCGTCAGCTCCTCGCGGAGCTCGATGTAGTTGAAGATCTCGCCGTTGAAGCAGACCCAGAGCGTCTCCTCGGCGTTGGCCATCGGCTGCCAGCCGCCGTCGAGGTCGATGATCGACAGGCGGGCGTGGGCCAGCGCGACGTGGCGATCGCGGTAGATGCCGAACCCGTCGGGGCCGCGGTGGCGGAGCGCCCGCGCCATCCTGAGGGCCAGGTCGCGGTCGGGGTTCGGCGCGTCGGAGCGTAGGTTGATCAGGCCGGCGATACCGCACATATCAGATGAGCTCGCTCTTCTTGACTTTGCCGCTCGCCGTCTTGGGGAGCGCGTCCATGAACTCGACGAACTTGGGCACGGCGACCTCGTCGAGCTCGGACCGCACCTTCTTGCGGACGTCGTCGGCTGTCACCGCGGCGTCGGGGTCCTTCACGACGGCGGCCTTCACCGCGACGCCGAGCACCTGATCCGGCACGCCGACGACCGCCACCTCGACCACGCCCGGGACCTTGCAGATCACGGACTCGACCTCGAGGGGGCTCACCTTCTCGCCGCGGGTCTTGATGATGTCGTCCTTGCGCGCGACGAAGTAGAGGTACCGCTCCTCATCCATCTTGAAGAGGTCGCCGGTGTGGAGCACGACCTCGCCCGGGAGGGGCCCCGGCCGGAGCGCGCGCGCGGTCGCGTCGGGGTTCTTCCAGTAGCCGCGCATCACGTTGGGCCCGCGCACGACGAGCTCGCCCACCTCGCCCGGCTCCGCTCGCGTGCCGTCCTCCCGCTCGATCCAGAGCTCCTCGTTCGGCATCGCGATGCCCACGGAGGACGGCCGCTCCAGCGAGAGCGACGGCGGCAGGTAGCAGACGCGCGTACACTCGGTCTGGCCGTACATCGCGAAGAAGGAGGCGCGCGGGAGGAGCTCGCGGAGGCGCAGGAGCTGCGGCGCGGGGAGGCCGTACGCGGCGTTCGTCATGTAGCGGAGCGCCGAGAGGTCCGCCTTCGCGAAGTTCTTCAGCGACAGCATCGAGGCGAAGATCGTCGGCACGCCCGCGAAGCCGGTGGCGCGCTCGTCGGCCAGCTTCTGGACGATGGGCCACGGCATGGAGAAGCCCCTCTCGAGCACGATGGTCCCGCCGAACGCGTGCGTCACGAGCAGCTGGAAGAGGCCGTAGGTGTGCGACAGCGGGAGCACGCAGAGGATCACGTCGTCCGCCGTGTGCTCGAGGTACGCGCCGATGGCCGCGCTGCTGTTGCGCAGGTTCTGGTGCGTCAGCATGACCCCCTTCGACTCGCCCGTGCTGCCGCTCGTCCAGCAGAGCGTCGCGAGGTCGAGCTCGATCGCGCGGCGCTCGGGCGCCTCGCTCGGCGCGGCGGCCAGCGCCTCCTGGAAGTCGCGCCCCTCGGGCGAGGGGCCGGCCGCGGCGGCCGGGGGCGCGGCGCCGCTCAGGAACGTCGCCGCCGGCCGCGCGGCGGGCGGGAGCTCGGCCACGGCCGCGAGCCCCTCGCGCATGCTGCGCGCCGCCACGAGCGCGCGCGGCTCGGCGAGGGCCATGACCTGGCCGAGGCGCCGGGGCCGCATCGCGGTGCCGAGCAGCGACGGCACCCCGTCGGCCCGGAGCGCGCCGTAGTACGCGACGACCGCGTCAACGCCGTTGTCGAGCGCGATCATCACGCGATCGCCGCGCTGCACGCCGGACGCGCGGAAGAGGGCGCCGCAGCGGTCGGCGAGCGCGTCGAGCTCGCGGTACGTGAGCCGCCGCCCCTCGGAGACCAGCGCGACGTGGTCGGGGCGCGAATCGGCGAACGATCGCAGCGCGGAGTCGATGAGGAAGCGATCCGAGCGCGGATCGCGGCGAGCGGTGTGCTGCGTGCTCATGCGCCCCCCGTGGGTGTTCGGGCTAGTTGCTGCTCTTCTTCCCGCTGACGTAGGTCACGAGCCGGGCGATCGAGCCGAAATTCTCCGGCACCATCTCCTCGTCGGCGACCTGGATGCCGAGGTCCTGCTCGAGGAACTGGACGATCTCGAGGACGGCCGTCGAGTCGAGGATTCCTTGATCGAGCAAAGGGACCTCGGCCCCCAGATCGGCGGTAGCGCCCCTGTATCCGAACGAGGTGACCAGGAAGTTGCGAATCGTCGATTCGATGCTGGAAGTGCTCATGGAGTTAACTTCTACGTCTATCACCCCCCAGGCTTACCTGTCGAGGACACTCGGAGGAGCCGCGTCCGGGTTCCAGCGCGCAGATCGCCCGAGGGCGCTGTCCGTCTCTCGCCTCTGTCCGGCGCTGGTCGCCGCGGGACGGACGCTGCCGAGGTGAGAGTCGCGACTCGCGATCTCGTCGCGAGTCCGTCGTGGTCGTGGGGCGCTCTCTCGCCGAGGGGCGCGGATCGTCAGGCGTGGCCCTGGTCGCGGACGAGCAGCGGCTGCGCGTGGAGGTACTGCGCCACGCGGCGCTTCGCCTCGATGTCCTTGAACACGCGCTCGACCTGCTCCGGCGTGATGCCGACGGCGGGCGCCGCCTCCGCGGCCGGTACCTTGTTGTTGTAGGCGTAGAGGCAGAGGTCCATCTTGTCGTAGGGGAGCGCGAAGTAGAACTCGTCCTGTCCCTGCGGCAGCGAGAACGTGTCCGTGGTCGGCGCGCGCCTGCGGATGTCGGCGGGGACGCCGATGTACTCGGCGAGCGCGTAGACCTGGCTCTTGTACAGGTGCGCGATCGGCTTGAAATCCGCGGCGCCGTCGCCCTGCTTCACGAAGAAGCCCTGATCGTACTCGAGCAGGTTCGGCGTGCCGGCGACGGCGTAATTGAGCCTGTCCGCGTGGTAGTACTCCATCATCTTGCGGATGCGCTGCTTGAAGTTCGTCGCGGCGACGAGCTGCAGGTACGCGTTCAGCGGCATCCGCTTCACCCGCGGCTCCTCGCCGGGCGGCTGCGCCGTCA
This sequence comes from Sorangium sp. So ce834, assembly GCF_051521425.1. Taxonomy (NCBI): domain Bacteria; kingdom Pseudomonadati; phylum Myxococcota; order Polyangiales; family Polyangiaceae; genus Sorangium; species Sorangium sp. So ce834. The sequence continues at coordinate 6,126,971 of NZ_CP150351.1, read as the reverse complement.
GCTGCGAGACGTTCAGCCGGTCGCTCTCGAGGATCGAGGGCAGGGTGATCTTGAACTTCCAGCTCTCGTTGTAGTCCGGGTAGACCATCCGGATCGCCTCGTCCTGCCGCTCGTAGCAGCGGAGGCCGGTGAGCGCGGGCTTGATGTTCTCGATGACCGACTCGATGCCGAGGTGCTCGGCGAGCAGCTTGCCGAGCCGTAGCGCGTCATCCGAGGTGTCGCGCTCGGGCATGAAGATGCCGAGCACCTTGTCCTTGCCGAGCGCGCGAGCGCACAGCGTCGAGACGACGGAGCTGTCGATCCCGCCCGAGATCCCGACCACGGCCCCGCGCCGCCGCAGCGTACCGAATACCTGATCCCGGATGGCCTGCTCGATCTCTTGCGCTACCGCCGGGGCATCGATCTTGAGGACGTCTCGCGAAAACATGGTTGGCATCCACCCTTTCAAAAAGATGGACCAGCCTATTAAAACGCGGCGCGGCAGGGAACCCCGTTCGCCGCGGGCCGCCGCAAGCCCGCGCGGCCACGAGGGAACAGCGCGTCCGGCCCCGGCGCGCTGCTCCCTCCCGTCCGCTCGTGATTGTTCGGGCTCGCGGCCCACTCGCCGCGCGCTGACGTTGACGCCGGCCGCGCGAGCGCGCGGCCGGCGTCAGACCGCGGGCCGCGGCTCGCCGGTCGCGGAGAACTCGTTGGCCTCCGCGGCCAGGACCCAGAGCACCGCCATCCTGACCGCGACGCCGGCCTCGACCTGGTCGAGGATGACGCTCTGCTGGCCATCGGCGACGCGCGGATCGATCTCCACGCCCCGGTTCATCGGCCCCGGGTGCATCACGATCGCGTCCGGCTTGGCGAGCGCGAGCCGGGCCGGGCTCAGCCCGAAGGTGCGGCTGTACTCGCGCGTGCTGGGCAGGAAGCTGCCGCTCAGCCGCTCGCGCTGCACCCGCAGCATCATCACCACGTCGGCGCCCTCGAGGGCGGGCTCGATCCGGTCGTAGAGCGTCGCGCCGAGCGACTCGCCCGCGACCGGGAGGAGCGTGCGCGGCCCGGCGAAGCGGACCCGCGCGCCCATCGTCGTGAGCAGGTGCGCGTTCGAGCGGGCCACGCGGCTGTGGACGATGTCGCCGCAGATGGCCACCTCCAGCCCCTCCAGCCGCCCCTTGGCGCGCCGGATCGTGAACGCGTCGAGCAGCGCCTGCGTCGGGTGCTCGTGCGTGCCGTCGCCCGCGTTGACGACCGCGGCGCGCGTGCGCGCGGCGATGTAGTGCGGCGCGCCCGACGCGCTGTGCCGGATGACGAGGACGTCGGGCTGCATCGCCTGGAGGTTCTGCACCGTGTCGAGCAGCGACTCCCCCTTGACGGCGCTCGAGGTGGAGACGCTGATGTTGATCACATCGGCGCTGAGCCGCTTGCCCGCGAGCTCGAACGACGTCCGCGTGCGCGTCGAGGGCTCGTAGAACAGGTTCACGACCGTCTTGCCGCGGAGCGTGGGCACCTTGCGGACGCTCCGCCGGGAGACGTCGAAGAGCGACTCGGCGGCGTCCAGGAGGGCCACGATCTCGGGGCGCGTCAGCCCCTCGATGCCGAGCAGGTGTCGGTGCGGGTAAATCCTCCTCATGCGCTGGCTTACGTTCCTTCCGGGGGAGAGGGGGGCTCCGAGATCTTGGCGCCGGCGGCGGTGACGAGAGCCCAGAGCTCGCCAGCGCGCTCCACCACATCGACGCGCTGCCCGGGGGCGAGCTCGACCGCGCGGACGACGTAGTCGGGGTGAATCGGCAGCTCCCGGCCGCCGCGATCGACGAGCGCGACGAGCTCGATCCGCTGCGGCCGCCCGTAGTCGAGCACCGCGTCGAGCGCCGCGCGGATGGTGCGGCCGGTGTAGATCACGTCGTCGATCAGCACGATGCGCCGGCCGTCGACGGGGAAGGTGATGTGGCTGGGGCCGATGCGCGGGTTCGGCAGGGCGGTCGCGGCGTCGTCGCGGTAGAGCGTGATGTCGACGGCGCCGACCGGCGGCGCCTGCCCCTCGGTCTCGAGGAGCAGCGCGGCGAGCCGCTTGGCGAGCGGCTCGCCGCCCCGCCGGATCCCGATGAGCGCCAGATCGTCCACGCCGCGGCCGCGCTCGGCGATCTGGAGCGCGATGCGCCGCAGGCCGCGCCCGATGGCGGCCGGGTCGAGCAGAGCTTCCATGGCGCGGCGAGGGCTAGCACAGCGAGCGCCCTGCACCCAAGGGCCGCGTGCGCCGCCCGCCGGATCGCCCGCTCGCCCGGGGGGGCGCGCCGCCTCCGGGCCCTCGCGCGGCGGCGGGACGGACGGCGCGGCGCCGCCGCGGCGCCGGCGCGGTCAATCCGGCTGGTGGAGGACGCGCTGGGTGCGCTCGAAGAAATAGAACCGCTCGAAGCCCGCGCGCTGGAACGTGAGCGCGCCGAACGCGTTCACGGCGATCGCGACCGCGCCGAGGGCGTAGAACGGCGCGCCGAAGCGGCGGCCCCCGACGGCGATCATGGCGAAGAGGAACGGGGCGAAGTCGTTGGAGAAGCGGTAGCCGAACTGGATCCAGCCACTGTTCTGGTAGAAGAGGCTCGGCAGCGCGACCGCGGCCGCCGTGGCGGCGAGCGCCCAGAATACGGGCGGCGTGCGCCGGGGCCAGAGCGCCCACGCGTAGATCGGCGTCGTCACCCAGAGCGCGAGGCCGTGCGCGTTGATCTGGAAGGGCGCGCCCTCTGCGTGCGTGTACGGCAAGCTCGTGAGCACCACCGCGAGGTTGCGCGGCAGGTAGTGGTACGAGAAGAGCCCCCACTTCTCGATCCGCGCGCGCCAGGCGATGTGGAGATACCGGTGCCCGAACTCGGCCGCGTCGCCGAACCGCGCGTGGTTGTGCCAGAGCAGCGCGGCGAGGACGAGCGCCGCCGGCGCGGCGAACAGGGCGAGCCGGCGGGCGAGGGTGCGCGGATCGGAGCGGCCGACGCGGAGCGCCTCGCAGAGGAACAGCGGCAGGGCGAAGCCGAGCGGCGTGCGGGTCGCGAAGCCGAGGCCCAGCGCGAGGCCCGCGGCGAGCGGGTGGGCGGCGTCGAGCGCGCAGTAGAGGTAGATGCACGCGAGCGCCACGCCGACGACGTGCGCCGCGAACCACACCGTCCCTTGCACGGCGCTGAACCAGTAGACGCTCCCGAACGCGAAGAGCAGCGCGAGCGCGGCGTTCTCGGCCTGCGTGCGGCGGCTGCGCCGCGACGCCGAGAGCCTCTCGAGCGCGAGGAAGAGGACGGCCGGGCCGACGCCGGCGAACGCCAGGAAGAACTGCCCGTCGCGCACGCGCTCGGCGCTGCCGGCGAGCTTCACGAGCGGCGCGATGAGCACGGCGGGGAAAGGGGGGAAGCTGACGTAGGTGCGATCGCCGAACACGGCGAAGTCGTTGCCGCCCGCGTACGCCGGCGGCGGACCGCCGAGGTCGAGGCGGCCGTGCAGCCACGCCTCCGCCAGCAGGGCGTAGTGGTTGAAGGGCGTGTGGACCGCGAAGAGCTCGCGCGAGGCGCTGGCGCCGTACACGAGCGTCACGAGCGCGTAGAGGGCGAGCGCGATCGCCGCGCGCCGGCTCGCCCGCGGGGCCTCCCCCGAAGGCTCCGGTCGCTCGCCGGCGGCGCCCGCGGCGGGGATCTCGGGCGTGGCGCTATGGTCCATGCGGGGGCGACGCTACCATGCGGCCCCGCCCCGGCGGCGGCTCGCGCTCGGTCTTGCGAGCCAACGCACCCCGCGCTAAACGCTCCGCTTTCACTGGCCCGGAACCCATGTCCCAGATCGCCGTCTCCGCCAACGACATCGACCTCTCCGGCCTCTCGCTGGACGTGCCGCTGCCCACCGACTGGCTGAGCGCAGAGCTCGCCGACGCCGACGTCGCCGGGCGCGCGCCCGGCCACCTCACCGCCCGCCTCTCCCGCACGGGGAACGAGATCGTCGTGCGCGGCCGCGTCAAGGCGCCGGTCGCCACGCCGTGCGCGCGGTGTCTGTCGCCGGCCGCGCTGGACATCGACGCCGAGCTCTCGCTCCTCTTGCGCCCGGCGCCGAAGGCCGAGCCCCACGGGCACGGCCACCGGCGGGACGACGCGGGCCGCAACGGGGCGGCGAAGGCGGGGGCCAAGGGCAAGGAGCCCGAGTACGAGTTCACGGCCGACGAGGCCGACGTCGACACGTACGACGGCGAGACGGTGGTGCTCGATCCGTTCATCCGGGAAGCCATTCTCCTCGAGATGCCGAACTTCCCCTTGTGCTCTGAGGCTTGCCCGGGTATCGGTCCTGCCGCGTCCCGAGAGGACCGCGACGGCGGCTCCTCGACCCTCGCCGGCGGGGCGGAGGAGGACGAGGCCGCTCCAGGCCTCGACCCGCGGCTCGCGCCGCTCAGCGCGCTCCGAGAGAAGCTTGGACAGAAGCCCGGCGGCTCTGACCGGCGCGCGCAATCTGCCTCGACCTCCCCGGCCAAGGCCGGGACACCGAAGAAGAAGACCAAGAAGGAGTAGCTCCGTGGCCGTCCCCAAGAGGAAAACCACCCCCAGCAAGCGCGACATGCGGCGCGCCAACCACGACAAGGTGACCCCCGTCCAGCTCGTCTCTTGCGAGAACTGCGGGGAAGCCCGGCTCCCGCACCGCGCCTGTGGCGCCTGCGGGCACTACAACGGGCGCAAGGCGAAGGCGACCAAGGCGACCGCGGCCACATGACCGGGGCGGGTGCGCGGACGCCGGGGCGCGCGATCGCAGCGCCCGCGCACCCGGGCGCGGCGAAGGCCCAGGCGGACGCGGCGAAGATCCGCGCGGGCGCGCGAGGAGGCCTCGCGTGAGCGCCGCGCGGCCGAACAGCCGCATCCTCGGGACGGGCAGCTACGCGCCGGCCCGGGTCCTGCACAACACCGATCTCGAGAAGATCGTCGACACCTCCGACAGCTGGATCAGCGAGCGGACCGGGATCCGCCGGCGCCACATCGCCGCCGAGGGCGAGCTCACGAGCGACATGGCCGCCGCCGCCGGGCGCTCGGCGCTGGCAGCGGCCGGGCTCTCCGCCGCCGACCTCGACATGATCATCGTCGGGACGATCAGCGGCGACTCCCCGCTGCCCGCCTGCGCCGTGCACGTGCAGCAGAAGCTCGGCGCCCAGGAGATCCCCTCGTTCGACATCTCGGCGGCCTGCGCGGGCTTCGTCTACGGGCTCACCATCGCCGATCAGTTCATCTCCAACGGCGTGGCCCGGAACATCCTCGTGGTCGGCGTCGAGCTGCTCTCGCGCATCCTGAACTGGAAGGATCGCACGACGTGCGTCCTGTTCGGCGACGGCGCCGGCGCGGTCGTGCTCGGGCCTGCGTCCGGCGACGGCAGGGGCATCGTCTCGACGCGGATCTTCAGCGACGGCGGGCTCGCGAGCTCGCTGGTCATCCCGGGCGGCGGCACGGCCGAGCCGCTCACCGCCGAGGGCATCGAGCAGAACCGCAACAAGGTCCACATGGTGGGGCAGGACATCTTCAAGGTCGCCGTGAAGAACCTCTCCAGCGCCTCGCTGATCGCGCTCGAGACGGCGGGCATGACGGCCACCGACGTCGACTGGGTCGTCGCGCACCAGGCGAACCTGCGGATCATCAGCCAGGTCGCCGCGCGGCTCAGCCTCCCGCTGGAGCGGTTCGTGCTGAACATCGAGGAGTACGGCAACACCTCGAGCGCCTCGATCCCGATCGCCCTCGACGAGGCGGTCCGCGACGGGCGCATCAAGCCAGGTCACAACGTCCTGTTCTGCGCGCTCGGCGCTGGCATCTCCTGGGGCGCGTCCGTCGTCCGGATGTGATGGGGCCATGCGCGCGCGCCGGCGTCGGGGTCGAGATCTGCGCGTCCGGGCGGCTGAGCTGGCCCGGCGCGCCGGCATGAGCGGAGATGTGAGCGGCGCGCGCGCGCCTGCCTCATGACGTGGTTCGGGGACGGGCCGCGGCGTCCGCCTCCCCCGCTTGGAAGTGAGGGCAAACGTGAAAATCGCTTGGCTGTTTCCAGGGCAAGGGGCCCAAGAGGTGGGGATGGGCAAGGCCCTCGCCGAGGCCTCGGCGGCGGCGCGCGGCGCGTTCGCGCGCGCGGACGCCGCGCTCGGCGAGCCGATCTCGCGGCTCTGCTTCGAGGGGCCGATGGAGGAGCTGACGAAGACGAGCAACACCCAGCCCGCCATCGTCGCCACGAGCTGCGCCGTGGCCGCCGCGCTCATCGAGCACCTGCCCGACCTCGAGCCGCCGCTCTACGCGGCCGGCCACTCGCTCGGCGAGTACAGCGCGCTGGTCGCCGCCGGCGCGCTCGAGATCGAGGAGGCGGTGCGGCTCTGCCGGGTCCGCGGCGCCGCGATGCAGGAGGCCGTGCCGGAGGGCGAGGGGGCCATGGCCGCGATCATGGGGCTCGACCAGCCCGCGGTGCTCGCGATCTGCGAGGAGGCGGCGCAAGGCGAGGTGGTCGCGCCGGCGAACTACAACGGGCCGGGGCAGATCGTGATCGCCGGCCACAGCCCCGCGGTGGCGCGGGCGCGCGAGATGGCCGCCGCCCGCGGCGGCAAGGCGGTCGCGCTCAAGGTGAGCGCCCCCTTCCACTGCGCGCTGATGCGGCCCGCGGCCGAGCGCCTGCGCCCCGAGCTCGAGCGCACCCAGCTGAGGCCGCTCGCCTTCCCGGTGATCGCGAACGTCGACGCGGCGCCGAACGCCGATCCGGAGCGGGTGCCGTCGCTCCTCCTGCGCCAGGTCGACGGCACCGTGCAGTGGATGCGGACGATCGAGCGCATGGCCGAGGACGGCGTCACGCACGCCCTGGAGATCGGCCCTGGCAAGGTGCTCGCCGGGCTGGTGAAGCGGATCACGAAGCAGATCAAGGTGCTCAGCGTGAGCGACATGGCGGGGATTGAGCGCGTGAGCGCGTTCCTTTCGGAGGCATAGGCATCGATGTTCGACCTTACGGGCAAAGTTGCGATCGTCACGGGTGGATCGCGGGGGATCGGGCGGGCTGCGTCGGAGGCGCTGGCGGCGCAGGGGGCGCACGTGATCGTCAACTACGTGCGCGGGGAGGCCGAGGCGCGCGCGCTCGTCGAGGCGATCACCGCGCGCGGCGGCAAGGCCGAGGCGCTCGGCTTCGACGTCGCGAACCTGCAGGCGACCGAGGCCGCCATCGCCGACGCGGCGAAGCGCCTCGGCCGGCTCGACATCCTCGTCGCGAACGCGGGGATCTCGATCGACGGGCTGCTCCTGCGGATCAAGGAGGAGGACCTGGATCGCCTCTTCGCCGTCAACGTCAAGGGCTCGATCGCGTGCGCCCGGGCCGCGACAAAGGTGATGATGCGCGCGCGCACGGGGCGCATCGTCTTCCTCTCCAGCGTCGTGGCCGAGATGGGCAACGTGGGCCAGGCGGCGTACGCCGCGACGAAGGCGGCCCTGCTGGGCGTGACGAAGTCGCTCGCCCGCGAGTACGCTGGGCGCGGCATCACCGTCAACGCGGTGGCGCCCGGGTTCATCGACACCGACATGACGACGACGATCAGCGCTGAGATGAAAGAGGGGCTGACGAAGATGGTCCCGCTCGGGCGTACGGGCCGGCCGGAGGAGGTCGCCGCGGCGATCACATTCCTGTGCTCCGACGAGGCCAGCTACGTGACGGGCGAGACGCTGCGCGTCAACGGCGGCATGTACGTCTGAGCGCGCTCGTCGGGGGGACGTCGGCAGCCGGGCGTCCGCTCGGCGGCAAACCAGGCGCACACGAAAAAGACGGTCGCAGGTAATTCGATGGTGCAACGCCCATGGCGATGGGCTACTAGGGGGTCCGTTTTCCCGGGAGGAATACCATGGCTGAAGGTCGCGACATCACGGCCGAAGTAAAGCGAATCATCAAGGAACAGCTCGACGTCGACGAGAAGGACATCAAGCCTGAAGCGAGTTTCATCGACGATCTGGGCGCCGATTCGCTGGGCCTGGTGGAGCTTGTCCTCGCGTTCGAGGAGGCGTTCGAGATCGACATTCCGGACGAGGACACGGAGAAGATCCGGACTGTCCAGGATGCGGTCGACTACATCGAAAGGAATGCCAAGAAGTAGCGTCCCCACCGCCCTACCGGACGCGGCGTCACCATGGAGGTGTGATGGCGCGTGAACCGGCGAAGGGTCCGCCCTTCGTCGATGCACGCGTCCTCACCTCTGTGGTGGCGCTAGGGCAAAAAGAGCCATGGAACGCGTTGTCATCACCGGCATCGGGCTCGTTACGCCCAACGGCATCGGGACGCAGGCCACCTGGCAATCTTTGCTGGCTGGCCAGTCCGGTATCGGACCCATCACCCTCTTCGACGCGAGCGCCTTTCCGACGCGCTTCGCCGGCGAGGTGAAGGGGTTCGTCCCGGAGGAGTACATCCCCAAGAAGAAGGTGAAGGAGATGGGCCGCTTCGCCCAGCTCTCCATCGCCGCCTCGCAGATGTGCATGAAGGACGCGGGGATCGAGCTCACCGAGGAGGACCGCGACCAGTGCGGCACCTTCATCGGCGTCGGCCTGGGCGGCCTCGAGTACCTGTTCCAGCACTCGATCACGCTGCACGAGAAGGGCCCCCAGAAGGTCAGCCCCTATTTCATCCCGACGGTCATCGCCAACCTCGCCGCGGGGCAGGTGGCGCTGGCGCTCGACCTGCGGGGCGCGAGCTACTGCAACACGAGCGCGTGCTCGTCGAGCGCGCACTCGCTCGGCGAGGCGTTCGAGTGGATCCGCCGCGGGCGCTCGCACATCATGCTCACGGGCGGCGCCGAGGCGACGATCACCGGCCTCGGCATCGGCGGGTTCTGCGCGATGTTCGCGCTCTCGCGGCGCAACGAGGAGCCGCAGCGGGCGAGCCGCCCGTGGGACAAGGGGCGCGACGGCTTCGTCTGCTCCGAGGGCGCCGGGTCGCTCCTGCTCGAGTCGCTCTCCCACGCGAAGAAGCGCGGCGCGAAGATCTACGCGGAGGTCGTGGGGTACGGCGCCTCGTGCGACGCGTACCACATCACGAAGCCGGCGCCCGAGGGCGCCGGGGCGCAGCGCGCGATGAAGATGGCGCTCGAAGACGCCAGGCTCGCGCCGGACGCGATCGACTACATCAACGCCCACGGCACCTCGACGCCCCAGGGCGACATCGAGGAGACCCGGGCGATCCTGAAGCTCTTTGGCGAACACGCGGCGTCGAAGCGCCTCTGGGTGAGCTCGACGAAGTCGGCGATGGGCCACCTGCTCGGGGGCGCCGGCGGCGTCGAGGCGGCGGTCTGCGCCCTCGCGCTGCATCACGGCGCGGTGCCGCCGACGCTCAACCTGGACGACCCCGAGCCCGAGTGCACCCTGGACTACGTGCCGTTCACCTCCCGCGAGCGCCGCCTGAAGCACGTGATGTCGAACTCCTTCGGCTTCGGCGGGACGAACGTGTCCCTCGTGCTCTCCCAGTTCGACGGCTGATCGCGCGCCGCGCCGGATGGCTCGATGAAGTGCCCATTTTGCGGCCACCTCGAGGACCGGGTCATCGACTCCCGCGCCGGCGGCGCGGGCGACGTGATCCGCCGGAGGCGCGAGTGCGCCTCGTGCGAGCGCAGGTTCACGACCTACGAGCGCGTCGAGGACATCCTGCCGACGGTCGTCAAGAAGGACGGCCGGCGAGAGCCCTTCGACCGGCAGAAGCTCGTGCGGGGGCTCCGCATCGCCTGCAACAAGCGGCCCGTGTCCACCGACCAGATCGAGGCCATCGCCGACGCGATCGAGCGCGAGGCGCAGGAATCCGAGCGGCGGGAGATCCTGTCGACCGAGCTCGGCGAGCGGGTGATGAACCACCTGCGGGCGCTCGATGAGGTCGCCTACGTCCGGTTCGCCAGCGTCTATCGTTCCTTTCGGGACATCGACCAGTTCATGGTCGAGCTTGGCAAGCTTGTGAAGGCCAAGGCGCCCTAGTAGATCCGGCACTTCGATGTCTGCGAAGCTCCCCACCCCCGATCCCGAGTTCGACGCCGCGATGATGCGCCTCGCCATCGAGGAGGCGCACAAGGCGATGCCGTCGCCGAACCCCCCGGTCGGCGCGGTGGTGGTGAACACCGCGGGGGACGTCCTCGCCGTCGCGCACCACACGCGCGCCGGCGAGGAGCACGCCGAGGGGCTCGCGCTCGCGATGGCCGGGGACGCGGCGCGCGGCGGGACGCTCTACGTGACGCTGGAGCCCTGCAACCACGAGGGTCGCACGCCGCCCTGCGTGGACGCGGTGCTGAGCGCCGGCATCAAGCGCGTCGTCATCGGCGCGCCCGATCCGAACCCCGGGGTGGTCGGCGGCGGGGCGCAGCGGCTCAGCGACGCCGGGCTCGCCGTCGAGCTCGGCGTGGCCAGCGCCGATGCCCGCGCGCTGATCGCGCCCTGGACCAAGTTCATCACGACCGGCATCCCCCACATCGCGCTCAAGCTCGCCCTGTCGCTGGACGGCCGCATCGCGACCCGCACGGGGGCCTCCAAGTGGGTCACCGGCCCGGAGGCGCGCGCCAAGGTGCAGGAGCTCCGCTCGCGCCACGACGCGGTGGCGATCGGGATCGGCACCGCGCTGGCCGACGACCCTCGCCTCACCCTGCGCGAGGCGGGGCTCCCGCCGGGCGGGCGGAGCCCCATCCGGCTCGTCTTCGACACGCGGCTCCGGCTGCCGCTCCACACGCGCCTGGCGCAGACGGCGCGGGATGTGCCGACGTGGGTGCTCACGGGCGCCGACGCGCCCGAGGCGGCCGAGCAGGTCCTCGTGGACGCGGGCTGCGTCGTCCTGCGCGCGCCGACCTCGGCGGAGGGCCGGGTCGACGTGACCGCCGCGATGCGCCTCTGCGCCTCGCAGGGGATCGTCTCCATCCTCGTGGAGGGCGGGGCCGAGCTCGCCGGCAGCCTGCTCGCGTCGCGCCTGCCGGACGAGCTCCACGCCTTCGTCGCGCCCATCCTGCTCGGCCCCCGCGGCCGGCCGGGCGCGGTCGACTGGGCCGGCCCGGACACGCCGGGGGACGCGCCCCGGATCGTCGATCCGCGCTGGGAGCTCTGCGGCCGCGACGCGTACGTCAGCGGCCCTCTGGCCTTCCCGGCGCGCAGCTGACCGGGGCGCGGGCGCGGCTCAGCCCGTCGCCTCGGCGCCGCGCTTCTGCATCTTCCGCTGGACGATGCGCTTCTTGAGCGTGCCCATCCGGTCGATCATCAGCATGCCGTCGAGGTGATCGAGCTCGTGCTGGATGGCCACGGCGAGCAGGCCGTCGGCCGCGATCTCGAACGTCGCGCCGTCGCGCCCGCGGGCGCGGACGCTGACGCGCTCGGCGCGCTTGATGTCCTCGCTGATGCCGGGGAACGACAGGCAGCCTTCGGGGCCGACCTGCTGTCCGTCCTGCCGGACGATCTCCGGGTTGATGAACACGAGGAGGTTGCTCGGCTCGTTGTCGGAGGCGACGTCGACGAGGAAGATGCGGTGTGGCTCCCCGATCTGCGTGGCCGCGAGGCCGACGCCGGGCGCGGCGTACATGGTCTCGGCCATGTCGTCGATAAGCTTGGTGATCTCGGGGGTGATGTCCCCGACCGGCTGCGCCTTCTGTCGCAGGCGCGGGTCGGGATAGTGGAGGATGGTGCGGATGGCCATGGCTGTTCAACAGCATAACCTCCGTTTCTCGCCGGCGCCCGTCAAGACGTTCTCACCGCGCGCCGGAGATTCGTGCGCTTCTGGTCTCTGTTTGCTCGTGCTTGCTCGTGCTTGCTCGTGTTTGACCGTGCTTGCCCGTGACGGCGCTGGCCGGCGGGGCTAGCGGTTGCGCCGGAACGAGGTCGACGTGTCGACGCTGAGCCCGCGCGACTGGAGATCTTCCACGATGTCCGGCACCAGCCCGGAGGGGTGGAACGTCCCCTCCAGCGCGCCGCCGGCGGCCGTCCGCTCGACCACGAACGTGAAGACGTCGCGGATGGCGATCTGCCCGTTCTCGAGCGCGAGCTCGGCCATGCGGAGCACGCGGTGGCGGCCGTCGCGGAGCAGGGCGATCTCGATCGCCAGGTCGAACGACGACGCCAGCCACTCGCGCGCCGCCTCCGGCGTGATCCCCGGGCGGGTCGCGGCGATGTCCGCGGGGAGCCGCGTCACCGCCTGGCGCAGCGTGGGCGCCCGGGCGGCCGCGAGCACGCCGTCCATGCCGCCGCCGATCGCGTCGACGATCTCGGCCGCCACGTGGCCCGAGAACGAGCTCACCACGACCCGCTCCGGCCGGAGGCGCACGGCCGCCTGCACCGCACGCGCCCGCTCGGCCGCCGTGCTGCCGAGCGCGATGGACAGGGTGTTGGGCTGATCGAGGGCGAGCTCGTCCTCGTCCTGGAGCACGACGAACCGATCGTCGGGCTGCGCCGCGGCCGCGAGCGCGCCGAGCAGCCAGCCCGTGCCGGCGTCCCGCGTCCCCGTGACGAGGAGGTTGCCGCGCCCGATCACGCACTGGGAGAGCAGGACGGCCATCGCGCGCGAGATCGTCCCGTTGCGCACCAGGTCCTCGAGCGTGACGTCGGGGCGCTGCGGCTTCCGGATCACCAGCGTGGAGGTCGCCGCCGGCGGGAGCACGGCGAAGAGCCGCCGCCCCTGCGGCAGCGTCCGCTCGACGAAGCGCGCGTCCGGCTCGAGCGGCTGCCCGGCCATCGCGCAGAGCCGATGGATGACGCGGTCGACCGCGCGATCGCTGCTGAACCCGACCTCCGTGATGACGCGCCGGCGCCCGTGCATCGCGATCACGTGGTCGTGGCGGAACACCTGGATCTCGCCGACCTCGGCGTCGTCGAGCAGGCGATCGAGCGGGCCGAGCGTGAGCAGCTCCCGCTGCGCGTCGGCCATGAGCGCCTCGGCGTCGACCTCGGCGGGGAGCTCGCCCGCCGCGCGCATCGCCTCCGCGCCCGCGGCGATGGCCTGCTCGATCCGCTGGGCGAGCGCGCCGTCCGGCGGCGCCCCGCCGTCGAGCGGCGCGAGGTCGACCAGGTCGGCGAGCCGCTCCACGAGGCGCGCGAGCGCCCTGCGGTGCGCCACGGCCTGCGCCGAGTCGCCTTGCCCCCGGTCGACCCGGTCCGAGACGGGCGGGATGGCGCGCCGGCTGGGGATGGGGACCACGCTGGGGTGGACGGCGACGTTCGCGGCGCCCTGCGGCGGCGCGACGGTCGCGCCGCCCTGTCCCGGCAGCGGGGTCGCGGTCGGGTAGGGGCGCGGCATCTGCGTGGTCGGGTGGACGGGGGGCGCCACGGCGCGGCCGTCGCGCGCGCCCGGGGCGTTCGGCGTCGCCGGAGGGATCGGCAGGGGCGGAGGACCGGACGCGCCGCCCTGCGCGCCCGGCGCGATGGGCGGGCGAGGCGAGGGGATGCGCGGCGGGCCGGGGACGGGCATCGCGGCGTCGGCCGACTCGTCCGGATCGTGCTCGAGCGGGAAGTGGCTGATCACGCCCTGGCTGGTGCGCGATGGCTCGCCCTTCTCGTTGATCAGCGGCAGGGGCGCCGACCGGTGCAGCCCCTTCTCGGCGGACGGCGGCGCGCGGTCGGCGAGGTGGGAGGGATCGCCGGTGCCCGTCTCCTCCGGCACGCGCGCCGGGGGCGCGGTGCTGTCCGGGGGCGCCGTTCCGGCCGCCGCCGTCTCGATCCGCAGCACGAAGTCGCCGATGTAGATCTTGTCGCCCTCGCGGACGATCGTCGCCTGGGCGATCTTCCGGCCGTTGACGTACGTGCCGTTCGTGCTCTTGAGATCGGTGACGATGAAGCGCCCGTCGCGGAAGAGCAGGCGGGCGTGCCGCTTCGACACGTTGCCCTTCGGCAGCATCAGGTCGTTACCCTGCACGCGGCCGACGTTGATCTCTGTCCGGTCGAAGGTTTCGCGGCGCTCCGCGCCCCCTTTCTCGCTGATGATCACCGAGAACATCTCGTCGCCTCGCGGGGCCAGGGCGGAGGTGAGACCCGATGCCCTCGCCACGCCATACGAGCAAGCTCGAACAGACATGTCAACGAGATGCCTTCGGATCGTGCTCACGGGCGGCGAGCGGGCGCGCGGGCGGGCGCGCGGGCGTCGGCTCGCGCGCCCGCGCCGGCCGCGCTCAGCGGGGCGCAGCGCAGGTGGCGCGCGCAGGCGCCGCTCGAGGGAGCCGCACCGCGCCACGCGCGCAGGGGGGCACGCCGGCGGCGCGTCGCCGGACAGGCTGAGCCATCGCCGGCCAGCGGCGCGACGTCGGCGGGCCGTCGCCGGGCATGCGACATCTCGATGGCCGCGTCGAGGGGCGCGAGGCCATCGCGGCCGCGTCGAGGGGAGCGAGGCCATCTCGCGAGCCGCGTCGAGGGCCGCTAGGCCATCTCGCGAGCCGCGTCGAGGGCCGCTAGGCCATCTCGCGAGCCGCGTCGAGGGGCGCTAGGCCATCTCGCGAGCCGCGTCGAGGGGCGCGACGCCATGCGCGGGTCGACGCACAAGGCTCTTCGATAAGAGCGCAAATCTTGACAGCCGCGCGAATCCTGCTTCGCACCGCGAGGCAACCCCGTGATTGATCGTGCTTCCGTACTCGCGGTCAGGATCTGCTGTACGGCGGGGCATTCCCGTCGGAAGCTGCTGCAAGGAGCGACTGCCGGTGAGGCGGTGCGGCCTCGCGCGAGCGCGGGTCGAACCATCATCGCTGCTTGACCTTGGCGCATCGGGCCGTTTACGTTGGCGCCCGCTCGGACCGGGGAGAATCGTCGAAGTCGCCGCGCATGCACATCAACCAGCGGCTGGGCAGCCGCCCTGCGCAAGCTGGATTTGTCTACGAGGGGGGTTTTGCTGCAAGCAGCCAAGCCCGCATCGGAATCATAGGAGGCCACAGCCGCGGCCGCGGCCTCCTCCCGACTCCCAGCCTGCGCGCCTCGGGTATCGACGAGCTCTGAAGTGGAGGAAATATGGCAGTTGGCAAGGTAAAGTGGTTCAACGACGAGAAGGGCTGGGGATTCATCAAGCAGGAGACTGGCCCCGACGTCTTCGTTCACTATTCGCAGATCAACGGGGAGGGGCGCCGCCGTCTGTTCGAGGACGAGACCGTCGAATTTGAGATCAAGGAAGGTCCCAAAGGTCTCCAGGCGGTCAACGTGATCCGCGCCACCGCCTGAATTTCCTCCTGACCAGCGCCCCACCGGACTGCCAGCGCAGCGCCCCCGCTGCGATCGAACCACCCCACCTCCGAGCCCGATCATCGCGCGCCCGCACGGCGGGTGCTTCGCGTTGCGGATGATCTGCGCGCGGCGTCCGGTGGGGCGCCCGGCAGAGCGCCGCGTCGCGCCGGGCGCTCCGCCGAGCGCGGGACGCGCTCAGCGCTCGGGGACCGGGACCTCGCGAAACGCCTCTTGACCCGGGACGAAGCGGTGGGAGGTGATGCCCCTGATCGCCCCCGCGTCGTCGACCTCGTAGACGTTGAACCCGGCCATCCGCTCGTCGCTCTCGTGGAGCAGCGAGGCGCTGGCGGCGCCCACGGCGTCGATGTGACCCCGCTCGGTGTGCAGCTTCCGGTGAATGCGGCGGTGCAGGTGCCCGTGCAGCAGCAGGCCGCGGCTGACGTGCCGGAGCAATCGCCCCTCGGCCGCGGCGTCTCCCAGGCCCTCCAGCAAGGTCTTCGCCCGGCTCGCCGGGTTGTGGAAGGGGTGGTGCTGGAGCACGATCGGCGTCCGCCGCCGCACCTCCGGGTGCGACAGCACGCGCTCCAGCGCGCGCAGCTGGACCGGGCCGAGCCGCCCCGAGGCGACCAGCGGCGGACGGGGCCAGGCGGTCGACAGGCCGATGAACGCCACCGGCCCGCGCAGGTGGACGAAGGGGAACGCCGAGCCACCGCCGTCGCCGCGGGGCGCGCCGTCATCGCGCTCGTCCGCGTCGTCGAGCGGGAGGTCGGACCGCAGGTACGGCGCGAAGTACTGGGAGAACCGCTGCGAGCGGTGCGCGCCCTTCGTGTACGCGTCGTGGTTCCCCGGGACGAGGCTCACCCGCTCCGGAGGGAGCCCGAGATCGCGCTGCAGAAAGCTGCGGACGAGGACGAACTCCCGCTCGAGCGCGAGGTTCGACACGTCGCCCGTGATGACGACGTGGTCGACGCCGAGCCGCCGGATCTCCTTCGCCGCCGCGTGCACCGCGTGCGGCTTGTGGATGGCGCGGCGCCGGAAACGGAGGTTGATGTAGCCCGTGAGCCGCTTGTTCAGCAGCCGGAACGGGATGGCCCCCTCGAGGGACAGGAGGTGGAGATCAGAGAGGTGCGCGATCCTCACGGGCGCAGTATGGGCCCTTCCGGCGCGGCGGCCAACCGCGGCGCGGGCTCATCGCCGTCCGCGCGCGAGCGGCGCCGCGCGCGTCGGCTCGTTCATGCGTCGCACGCGTCGGCTCGTTCAGGCGTCGCGCGCGCAGCGGAAGCCGCGCCACGCGCGGCGGCTGGTCGGCAGATCGTGCCCCCGCGCGGCGCCGCGCAGCCACGGCCGACCCAGGATGTAGCTGCCGCCCCGCAGCACGCGCTCCTCCCCCATGTCGGGCCCCCGCGGATCCTTCGCGCTGCCGCTTGGATACTCGGGATGGTAGTAATCGGCGACCCACTCCTCGACGTTGCCGGCGAGATCGTCGATGCCGTCGGGGGTCCGCCCGGCGACGAACGAGCCGACGGGAGCGAGCTCGAGGAAGCCGTCGCCGTCGTCGAGCTCGTCGAACGAGAGCCGCCCGTGGTTCGCGTGGAACGGGTTGTAGACATGGCCCCACGGGTAACGACGCCCGACCGCGCCGCGCGCGGCGCGCTCCCACTCGGCCTCGGTCGGCAGGCGGCCGCCGGCCCAGGCGCAGTAGCGCTGCGCGTCGCTCCACGAAACGAGCACCACCGGATACCCCGGCCGATCGAACCGCTGCCCGCCGGACGCATAGGGAGGCTCGGTGCAGAGTCCGGCCGAGACGCACCGGCGGTAGCTGGCGACGGTGACCTCGGTGCGATCGATCCAGAAGTCCGACAGGTACACCTCGTGCGGCACGAGCTCGTTCGCGAAGCTCGCCTCGGTCTCGTCGACGCACAGATCGCCGCCCGGCTCGAGCTTGCAGAGCGTCACCGCGTGCGCGATCTCGACCTCGCTCGAGCCCATCGTGAAGCTGCCCGCGCGCACGAGGACCGCGGGCGGCCCGGGCGCGCGCAGCGCGACGACGCTCGCGGGCGAGCGCGCGCCCTGGCCGCCGGCGCTCGCCGGGAGCGCGGCCTGCGCGCTCGCCGGCAGGCGCGGGGCGCGCCGCGCGCGGGGGGGAGGAGGAGCAGGAGCGGCCACGCCGACCATGGAGACTGCGAAAATCGAGGCCAGCGCGGCCAGCACGAGCAGAGCCGCCGGACGCATGTCGCAGGCGTAGCATGCTCCAGGCTCGCGGACTGTTTCGGCCTGTTCCGACCGAGCCTGACCGAGCCCCGGGCGGCGCGGCCCTGTCGTCTGGGACATCGTGGGCGCGGGCCCGCCGCGCCGCGCGGGGCCCGGCGTCGCGCCTCCGCGCCTCCGCGCGTCACGCGCGGAGGCGCGCGCGACGCGCCGCAAAAGTGCGCCGGACGCCGAGGAGCGATAGACTCGAGGGGCTCGATGTCAACCCTTATGGACAACGGGAACACGGTGAGCGCGGAGCTCGACGCCGCGGTGATCGAAGAGCTGCGCGAGGCGTTCGAGAGCGGAGAGCTCGTGCTCTTCGTGGGGGGAGGCATCTCGGCCGCGGCCGGGCTGCCGACGTGGCGCCAGCTCGTCGATCTGCTCGTCGAGAGGGTGCGCGAGCAGGTCGGGGACGAGGTGATGACCGCCGAGGTCGCGGCGCTCGCGAGAGCGCAGCGCTACAGCGAGGCGCTCGCCGCGGCGGAGCACGCGCTCGGCGCGGCGGAGTTCAACGCGTTCGTCGAGGACGCGCTCGACGACGAGGGGCTCGAGCCGCCGCGCATCGCGCTCGCGATCGCCGCGCTGCGAGACAGGCTGCGCGCGGTGCTCACCACGAACCTCAACCACCTGCTCGAGCGCGCCTTCGGCCACGAGTGGGACACCATGTGGCGCGTCACCGACGAGGTCGCGTGGCGGCGGCGCTTCATCCTCAAGCTGCACGGCACGCTGAAGGATCCGGGCAGCTGGGTGTTCGAGCGCGACCGCTTCCTCGCGTCGATCGCGGACCCGGACGTGCGCCGGTCGCTCACGGCCGTGCTCTCGAAGTGCCCCGTGCTCTTCATCGGCTTCGGGCGCGCCGACGGCAACTTCGACGAGATGCTGTCGGACATCCACGCGCTCTCGGGCAGCTCGCCGCCGCCGCGCTTCGTCGTCGTCCCGAGCGCGAGCCTGACGCCGCTCCGCCGCGCGACGCTCGTCGACATGGGGTTCTCGCTCCTGCCCTACGACACCGCCGACGGCAGCCACGACAAGGCGCTCGCGATCCTCGAGCGCATGAGCGCGCCCCGCGCGCGTGGGGCATCGCACCGCTCCCGCTCGATCGTCCCGCCGCCGATCCCCGACCTGGAGCTGCCGCCGTCGTCGTCGCCGCTCGGCTTCCCGTCGTACGATCTCCCGCCCGGCTCGGCGGTGTACGACGACACGGTCACGATGCCGGGGGCGCTCGACTCGCCGCGGCGCGAGCGGGTGTCCGAGCCTCCGGCGAGCCCCATCGAGGTGTTCTTCTCGTACTCGGAGAGCAACCGCGAGCTGCGCGACAAGCTCGAGACGCACCTCGCGATCCTCAAGCGCAAGGGCGTCATCCGCGGCTGGCACGACGGCGAGATCGGCGCCGGCGAGGAGCGCGACCGCGCGCTCGCCGAGCACCTCGAGACCGCGAAGGTCATCCTCCTGCTCATCAGCGCCGATTTCCTCGCGTCGGACTTCTGTTACGACGTCGAGATGCAGCAGGCGATCGAGCGCCACGAGCGGGGGGAGGCGCGCGTCATCCCGGTCATCCTCGACGCCTGCGACTGGGAGGGCGCGCCCTTCGGCAAGCTGGCCAGCCTGCCGCGGGGCGGGCGCCCGGTGACGAGCTGGGTCAACCAGAGCGAGGCGTTCACCGACATCGCCAAGGGCATCCGAAAGCAGGTCGAGCAGCTCACCCAAAACCCCCCGTAGGCTCACCGACCCCCGGCGCCCAGCCGGTGAGCCAATCAGAGGTGCCACCGCCCCCCGGGCTCTGGAGCGTCCCCGCGTGGAGCGGCCGGAACCTGGCCGCGCGCGAGGATCTGCTCGCCGAGATCGGCGCCACGCTCGCGCGGCGCGGCATGGCGCCGCTCTGCGGGCTCGGCGGCACCGGCAAGACGAAGCTCGCGATCGAGTACGCGTACCGCAACGCCAGCGCCTACGACACGGTCTTCCTCATCGACGGCCAGAGCGCGGCGACGATGGACGCCGGCTTCATGGCGCTCGCCGCCGAGATGCGGCTGCCCGATCACGAGCAGCTGGATCCCGCGCGCGCGGTCGCGGCGGTGCGCAACCGGCTCGGGCGCCGCGGGCGCTGGCTCCTCCTCTTCGACGGCGTGCGCGACCCGAGCGAGGTCGAGCCCTACGTTCCGAGCGTCTCGCACGGCGGCCACATCATCACGACGTCGCAGAACCCGATCTGGCGCGGGCTGACGACGGTGACCGTCCGCGGCATCGAGCGCAGCGAGTCGGTGGCCTTCCTGCTCCGGCGCACCGGCGAGACCGACGCGGAGTCGGCCGACGCGCTCGCCGAGGAGCTCGGCGACCTGCCGCTCGCCCTGGCGCAGGCCGGCGCGTACATCGAGGAGACCGGGCGCCCGCTCGCCGAGTACCTCGCGCTGTTCCGCCAGCGCCCGGCCGCGCTCCTGGAGCGCCCGGTCAGCTTCCCGGTCACGGTCGCGACCGCGTGGGAGAGCGCGCTCGCCGCCGTGTTCACCCACCAGGCCGCGGCGGAGCTCCTCAGCCTCTGCTCGTTCCTGCCGATGGATCAGATCCCGCGGCGGGCGCTGAGCGAGTACGACCCGCTCGCGCTCGACGACGCGATCGCGATGCTGCGGCTGCACTCGCTCATCGAGGTGCGGCCGCACGCGCTCAGCGTCCACCGCCTCGTGAAGATCGTCGTCCGCAACCAGCTGCGGCGGGACGATCGGCGGCAATGGATGGAAGCGGCGCGCCGCATCGTGCAGGCTTCCGGCAGGTTCCTCCCCGGCACGGAAGAGGAACGCGAAGGTAGGACGGAGCCGGATTCTGGGTAAGGCAAGCCCCCCGAGAAGCCATGGAGGTTCGACCCGCATGTATCCGCCGAGAGCGTCACAACCCGTCCCTTCCTGGGCCTTTCCCGAGCGCGTATTCTCGTTGCGCTCCAGGTCCGTCGTGAGACCTTAAGGCCCGCGAGAGGAACTATGGTTGCCTTGGCGACGAGCCCCGCCGATCTGTTCTTCTCCTACTCCCCGAGGGACGAGGACCTGCGGCCCAAGCTCGAGACCCACCTCGACGCGCTGAAGCGGCAAGGGGTCATCCGGACGTACCAGGGCTTCGCCCTCGGCGGCGGGAGAGAGCGGAGAGAGGCGTTCGCGGCGAGGCTGCGCGAAGCGCGGGTCGTGCTGCTGCTCGTGAGCGCGGACTTCCTCAACACCGACGCGTGGCTCTCCCCGGAGCTCCGGGAGGCGATCGCCCGGCACGAGGCGGGGGAGTGCCGGGTCATCCCGGTCATCCTGCGGCCCTGCGCCTGGGAGAAGACGGCGCTCGGCGAGCTGCAGCCGCTGCCGAGCCGCGCGCGGCCGGTGACGAGCTACCCCAACCAGAGCGAGGCGTTCACCGAGATCGCGAAGGGGATCCGGAGCGCCGTCCGCGAGACGGAGCCGCCGACCCAGCGGCCGGCCCCCCGGCGGCAGTCGAGCTCGCCCGACGCAGAGCCGCACATCAAGAAGCTGCCGCCGCGCAACCCGAGCTTCACCGGGCGCGACCAGCTCCTCAACGAGCTGCGGAGCGCGCTCACGACGGGCGGGCCCGCGGCGCTCACGCAGGCGATCAGCGGCCTCGGCGGGATCGGCAAGACGCAGCTCGCCGCGGAGTACGCGCACCGGTACGCGAGCCAGTACAACGTCGTCTGGTGGGTCCGCGCCGAGGAGCCGGCGACGACCGCCGAGGACTTCGCGCGCCTCGCCGCGGCGCTCGACCTGCCGGAGCAGAACGAGGCCGACCAGCGGATCGCGATCGAGGCGGTCCGGTCGTGGCTGTCGCGCAACGACAAGTGGCTCCTCGTCTTCGACAACGTGAACGATCCGCGGGACGTCGCCCCGTACCTCCCGCACCCGCGCACCGGGCACATCCTCATCACCTCGCGCAACCCGAGCTTCCGCGGCATCGCCACGCCGCTCACCGTGCCGGCGCTCGATCGCGCCGACTCGGTGAAGTTCCTGCTCGAGAAGACCGGGCAGAGCGACGAGCGCGCCGCGGAGCGGCTCGCCGAGACGCTCGGCGACCTGCCGCTCGCGCTGGTGCAGGCGGCGGCGACCATCAAGGAGACGGGGTCGTCGATCGCGACCTACCACGCGGTCTTCGGCGACCACCAGCGCGAGCTCTTGCTCCGCGGCGTGCCGATGGATTACCCGACGCCGGTCGCCACCACCTGGGGCCTCGCCTTCCAGGAGGCGCAGCGCTTCTCGCCCGTCGCGGTCGATCTCCTGAGCCTGTGCGCGTTCCTCGCGCCCGACGACATCCCGCGCGAGGGCCTCGCCGACGCCGCGCCTCACCTGCCGCCGGCGCTCGCGGAAGCGCTGAGCGATCCGCTGATGCTCGACGAGGCGGTCGCCGCGCTGCGCCGTTACTCGTTCATCGACGTGCACGAGGGCGCGCTCTCGGTGCACCGGCTCGTCCAGGCGGTGGTGCGCGATCGCCTCTCGCCCCAGGACCGGCGGATGTGGGCCGAGGCGGCGGTGCGCCTCGTCGACCACGCGTTCCCCGAGAGCAGCGACGACGTGGAGACGTGGCCCTTCTGCGCCCGGTGGCTGCCGCACGCGCTCGCCGCGGCGAGCCAGGCCGAGGCCTACGACGTCGCGAAGGAGGTGCGCGGGCGCCTCCTCGCGCGGTTCGCCGTCTACCTGCAGGGGCGCGCGGCGTTCGCGGAGGCGAAGGGGTACCTGGAGCGCGCGCTCGCGCTGCACGAGGCGGTGTACGGCCACGACGATCCGAAGGTCGCCACGGTGCTGCGCAGCCTCGGCAGCGTCCTGCACGATCTCGGCGACCTCGGCGGCGCGCGGGCCCACCTGGAGCGCGCGCTCGCGATCGACATCGCGCGCTTCGGCCCCGACCACCCGGAGGTCGCGCGCGACGTGAACGACCTCGGCAGCGTGCTCATGGATCAGGGCGACCTGCCCGGCGCGCGCAAGCACCTGGAGCGCGCGCTCGCCATCGACGAGGCGACGTACGGCCCCGACGACCCGAGCGTCGCGATACGGCTCAACAACCTGGGCGCGCTCTTCCGCGACCTCGGCGACTTCGCGGGCGCGCGCGTGCACCTCGAGCGGGCGCTCGCCATCGACATCCGCGCCTACGGGCCGGATCACCCGACCGTCGCGATCGGCCGCACCAACCTCGGCCGGCTGCTCCACGATCTCGGCGACCTGAAGGGCGCGCGCGAGCAGTTCGAGGAGGCGCTCAAGATCGACGAGCACAGCTACGGCCAGTACCACCCGCGCTTCGCGCTCGCGCTGAACAACCGCGGGCGCGTGCTGCGCGACCTCGGCGACCTCGCCGGGGCGCGCGCCGACTTCGAGCGGGCGCTCGCGATCGTCGAGGACACGTACGGGCCGGATCACCCCGACGTGGCGCGGGACATCAACAACCTCGGCAGCGTGCTGCGCGATCTCGGCGACCTCGAGGGCGCGCGGGCGAACTTCGCGCGCGTGCTGAGGATCGCCGAGGCGACCTACGGGCCGGATCACCCGGCCGTGGCGATCGGCTGCAACAACCTCGGCAGCGTGCTGCAGGCGCTCGGCGAGCTGCCTGGGGCGCGCGAGCAGCTGGAGCGGGCGCTCGGCATCGCGCAGGCGACCTACGGGCCGGACCACCCGGTCGTGGCGAGCATCGTCAACAACCTCGGCCGCGTGCTGCAGGCGCTCGGCGACTTATCGGGCGCCTGGCAGCAGATCGAGCGCGCCGTGGCGATCGCCACGAAGGCGCTCGGGCCGTCGCACCCGTCCGTGCAGATCTTCTCGCGGAACCTGGCGCGCCTCGGCGACGCGCTAGGTGGCGGCGCCGAGGCGACCTGAGCGCAAGCGCGGCGCCGGCGCGTCGTGGCGGCGGGTGAGCTCGGCGGCTGGTGAGGTCGGAAGGCGCCGCGCAAGAGGACGCCGGGGGAGAGCCCCGGCGTCCTCTGCGTCCTGACTGAGCGCTGGTCGTGGCGGGGAGGATCAGCCGAGCAGGATCTGCGTCGGGTGCTCCAGCAGCTGGCGCAGGACCTTGAGGAAGGTCGCGCCGACCGCGCCGTCGACGACGCGGTGATCGCAGGAGAGCGTCATGGCCATGCGGCGGCCCGGCACGACCTGCTCGCCGCGCACGACGGGCTCGCGGCGGACCTGGCCCACGGCGAGGATCGCGCCCTCGGGGGGGTTGATGACGGCCCCGAAGTTGTCGATCCCGTACATGCCGAGGTTCGAGATCGAGAACGTCCCGTTCGCCATCTCCTCGGGCCGCAGCTTCTTCGACTTGGCCTTCCCGGCGAGCTCGCGCACCTCGGTGGCGATCTCGAGCACCTGCTTGCGATCGGCGTCGCGCACCACGGGCGTGACGAGGCCCTCGGGGACGGCGACCGCCACCGAGATGTCGACGCGCCGGTGGACGAGGATCGCGTCCGAGGTGAACTGCGCGTTGCACTCCGGCACGCGCACGAGCGCGATGGCACATGCCTTCACCAGGAGATCGTTGAAGCTGACCTTGGCCGGCTTCTCGCCCTCGGCGGCGGTCGCCGCGAGATCCGCGTTGATCTGCTCGCGCAGCGCGTTCAGCGGATCGGCGTCGACGTCGATCGAGAGGTAGAAGTGCGGGACCGTCTGCTTCGACTCGGTGAGGCGCCGCGCGATCGCCTTGCGCATCATGCTGAGCGGACGCACGTCCGGCGCGGCGAGCTCGCCGGGGGCGGTCGGCGCCGCCGCCGCGGCGGCCGGCGCCGGCTTCAGCCCCTCGAGGTCGCGCGCGACGATGCGCCCGCGCGGGCCCGATCCGGCGACGCTGGTGAGGTCGAGCCCGCGCTCGCGGCCGAGCTTGCGCACGTACGGCGAGGCCCGCACGCGCCCGTCGGACGCCGGCTGCGGCGCGGCCGGCTGCGTGGGCGGCGAGACCGCCTCGCCGCGCGCCGCGGGCGGCGCGGCCGTGCCGGGCGCCTCGCCGCTCGGCGCGGCGCCGCCGGCCGGCTGCGCGGCGGGAGCCCCCTTGGGCTCCGCCGCCGCCGCCGGCTTCTGCGCCGGAGCGCCGCCGCCGCTCCCCCCGACGAGGGCGCTTACGTCCTCGCCCGGGTTGCCGATGATCGCGACAGGCTGGCCGAGCTGAACCACGCTGCCCGCAGGCACGAGGATCTTGAGCAGCGTCCCTCGATCGAAGGACTTGTACTCCATGGTCGCCTTGTCGGTCTCGACCTCTGCGAGCAGATCGTCGATGTCGATCGCGTCGCCTTCCTTCTTGTGCCAGGCACTGATCTGCCCCTCCTCCATGGTCGGGGACAGCTTCGGCAGTTCCAGAACCTTCGCCATGGGTCTATCAACCTTGATCGGGGATGTGCGTCCGCTCAGTCAGCTTTTGTAGAGAACGCGGTGAACGTTTTCGATGATCCGCGCCGCCTGCGGGATCACGTACTGCTCCAGCCGTGCGTTGTAGGGCATCGGGACGTCGAGCGTCGTCGCGCGCAGGACGGGCGCGTCCAGCTCGTCGAACGCGAGCCGCTGGATGCGATCGGCGACCTCGGCGCCGACGCCGCCGTACGGCCAGCCCTCGTGCGCCACGACCGCGCGGTGGGTCTTCGTGACGCTCTTCACGATCGCCTCCTCGTCGAGCGGGCGCAGCGATCGCAGGTCCACGATCTCCGCGCTGATGCCCTCCTTCTCGAGCTCCGCGGCCGCCTCGAGCGCCACGTGCACCATCCGGCTCCACGAGACGATCGTGACGTCGGTCCCCTCGCGCGCGATCGAGGCGACCCCGAGCGGCACGGTGAAGTCCGGGTCGTCGGGCACCTCGCCCTTCACGCCGTAGAGCGTCTCGCTCTCCATGAAGAGCACCGGGTTGTCGTCCCGGATCGCCGACTTGAGGAGCCCCTTCGCGTCGGCCGGCGTCGCGGGCGCGAGCACCTTGAGGCCGGGGACGTGCGCGTAGAAGTGCTCCATCGCGTGCGAGTGCTGCGAGCCGACCTGCCGCGCCGAGCCGTTCGGCGCCCGCAGCACGAGCGGGATGCTGAGCTGCCCGCCGGACATCTGCCGGAGCTTCGCCGCGTTGTTGAGGATCTGATCGAACGCGACGGCGGAGAAGTTCCACGTCATATACTCGACGATCGGCCGCAGCCCGACCATCGCGGCGCCGATCGAGATGCCCGTGAACCCGCTCTCGGTGATCGGCGCGTCGATCACGCGCCTCGCGCCGAACTTGTCGAGCATCCCCTCGGTCACCTTATAGGCGCCCTGGTAGTGCCCGACCTCCTCGCCGACGAGGTACACCCGCTCGTCGCGCTCCATTTCCTCGATCATGGCGGCGCGAACCGCCTCCCGGTATCTTAGGACGGTCATCGCGCAAAAGGTCCTGCATAGGTTGTGGGCTCGAGCACCTCGGGCCCGGGTTCGGGGCTCTCCTCGGCGAAGCGGACCGCGTCGGCGATCTCCTCTTCGACCTCCTTCTCGATCGCCTCGAGGGCGTCCTTGTGCCCCTTCTCCTCGAGCTCGACGCGCGAGCGCAGGAGCACGTCCTTCTTCTTGCGCTCCTCGAGCTCCTCCTTCGTCCGGTACTTGCCCGGATCGCTCATCGAGTGGCCCCGGAAGCGGTACGTCCTGATCTCGACCAGCGTCGGCTCCGAGTGCTTGCGCGCCCGCTCGACGGCCTCGGCGAGGCGATCGCGCACCTGGAGGACGTGCTCGGAGTTGAAGCGATCGCGCTCCATCCCGTAGGCGAGCGCCTTCAGCGAGACGTCCTCGACCGAGAGCGTGCGGGAGAGCGGCGTCCCCATCGCGTACTCGTTGTTCTCGCAGACGAACACGATCGGCAGCTTCCAGAGCGCCGCGAGGGACATGCCCTCGTGGAAGTCGCCGATGCTCACCGCCCCCTCGCCGAAGAACACCATCGAGACCCGGTCCTCGCCGCGGTACTTCGACGCGAACGCGGTCCCGACGGCGATGGGGATGTGGCCGCCGACGATGCCGTAGCCGCCGAGCATGTTGTGCTCTTTGTCGAAGAAGTGCATCGAGCCGCCGAGCCCCTTCGAGCACCCGGTGACCTTGCCGTAGAGCTCCGCCATCGCGGCGCGCGCGGTCATCCCGCGGGCGAGGGCGAGGCCGTGATCGCGGTAGGTCGTCATCACGTAGTCGTCAGGGCGGAGCGCCGCGCAGGCGCCGACGGCGATGGGCTCCTGACCGATGTACAGGTGGAGGAACCCGCCGATCTTGCTCTGCGCGTACGCGCGAGCCGCTTCTTCCTCGAAGCGGCGTATCTGAAACATCTTTCGGTAGAGCGACAGATGGAGATCGTCGCCGTTTGTCAGGGTAGTCATCGCGGGGATCTCAAGGGGCAGAACAGCGTTCCAGACGGTCGCCAGCGCGGCGGTCGGCGTGAGCATGAGCGACCTGCCGGGGCCCGCGAGGGACCCGACGAGGCGCTCGACGTCGAGCCGTTCCGGACAGCGACGCCGCTTACCCGGGCTCCTTTAGGTGAGTTTTTTCCTCGTGACAACGCCACCGCGATCTCTGCCGTTCAACGCGCAGCAGCATCGGCCGCTCCAGCGTCGGGCGCGTCGGGTGGGTCCGGCGCGGTGTTGGT
This sequence comes from Sorangium sp. So ce834, assembly GCF_051521425.1. Lineage (NCBI taxonomy): Bacteria > Pseudomonadati > Myxococcota > Polyangiales > Polyangiaceae > Sorangium > Sorangium sp. So ce834. Next base: position 6,100,011 of record NZ_CP150351.1, on the reverse strand, counting down.
GGTCTCCGGCGCGTCGAGGTCGTCGACCTCGGGCTCCGGCGTCCCTGCGTCCGCGCCGTCCTCGTCCTCGGGGACGGTGACCGACGCGGGCCGGCTCGGGTCGCTGCCCGGCGGGCTCGCGCTGGGCTCCGCGCTGCCCGCCGCGCGCGGCGTGGAGGATGACGCGGCGGGCAGAGCGGCCTCCGCGGTCCCGTGCTTCGGGCGCGCAGGCCGCGCCGTGGGGACGGCGCTCGGCCGAGGCGCCGCGGGCGCGGACGACGCGATCGGCGCTGCGGCTGCGGGGGGCTCCTCGACCGGCGCGTCCGTCGATCGCATCGCCGTGCGGGCGAGCAGGACGGCCGTGGCCACGACCACGGCCGCGCCGAGGACGACCTGACCCGTCTTCCGCTCGCGGGGCGGGAAGTCGTCGCCGATCGGATCCGCGCGCACCGCGCCCGGCTCCGTGGACAGCGCCGCCGTCGCGCCGATGGGGGCCTCCAGCATGCGCCTCGGCAGCTGGCTCGAGGCCGCCCACTCCAGGCTGTCGGCGAACGCGGCGCCGAACGCGTCGCAGCTCGGGTATCTGTCCTCGGGCCGCTTCGACAGGCCGCGCGCGAGCACCTGATCGAGCGACGGCGGCACGCCGATCCCCTGCGCGATCGGCGGCGGATCGTCGCTCGCGATCTTCGACGCGACCGAGACCGCGTCGTCGCCCGGGAACGCGCGCTTGCCGGAGATCGCCTCGTACATCACGGCCGCGAGCGAGAACTGATCGCTCTCGGGCGAGAACTTCCCGGCGCGGAACGTCTCCGGCGCGCTGTACGCGGGCGTGCCCATGAGCCCTCCCTGGTGCGTCAGCGTCGAGTCCGGGATCCTGGCGATCCCGAAGTCGGCGATCTTGCCGCCGTTCGCGGAGAGGATGATGTTCTCCGGCTTGATGTCGCGGTGGACGATGCCCGCGCGGTGCGCGATCGTGAGCGCCTCGCCGAGCTCGCGCGCCAGCCGCGCCGCCTGCGCGGCCGAGAGCGGGCGCTCGAGGAGGTGCTGCTTCAGCGTCGGCCCCTCGACGTACTCGAAGACGAGGTAGAGCCCGAAATCCGGGTCCTCGCCGACGTCGTGGAGGGTGACCAGGTTCGGGTGCGTCACGCGGGCGGCGGCGCGCGCCTCGTGGCGCATCCTCACGACGAGCTGCTCGCGGACGTCGCGCGGGATGCGGAGATCGTCCCGCAGGTGCTTCAGCGCGACGTCGCGATCGAGCACCGGATCGTGCGCGAGCAAGACGCGCCCCATCGCCCCCTCGCCGAGGAGGCGCTGCACGTTGTAGCGGCCGAGGGCGGCGGGCAGCGCGGCGCCGTCGCTCGGCTGTGCGAGCGCGCCGTGGCCGCCACCGGGGGACGAGGATCGAGGCACGTCGCGTCGTTTCTATCCGTCCAGCGGCCCCGGCGGAAGGCCTGGCCGGCGTCCCGCTTCCGGTTATGCTCTGCCGCGGCGCGCTCCAGGTCGACGGGCGGCGCTCGAGGCGCTTGCGGCGGCGGTTCCCGCAGGGCCCGGCGGCACGCGGTATCCAGCGAGGGCGCAGCGAGTACAGATGAGCACCGAGAGCGCGTCGAAGCCGGCCCGAGCCGCCGGAGCACCCAAGAAGCGAGGCAAGGCCAAGTACATCGTGCTCCTCGCCCTCGTGTTCGCCGTCGTCCTCGCCCAGCAGACCGGTCTCCTCGGCTTCGGGCTGGCGCACCTCCGCGCGGCCACGTTCCCGAAGGACGAGTCGCTGCTCGAGTATGTCCACGGCAGCGCTCCCGGCGTGGTGATCGTCGACCCTCACCAGCTCGATCTGAAGGCGCTCGGCGCGGAGGGCGGCGCGGTGCGGCAGCACATCGAGCGCACCCGCGACGACATCAAGAAGGCGACGGGCATCGATCTCGGGTTCGACGTCGACAAGCTGGTCCTCTCCCCGTCGCTCGTCGTCGCGCGCGGGCGCTTCGACGAGCGGAAGCTCGCGGCGCGCCTCGCGGAGCACAGCTACGTCCAGGCGGAGTACAAGGGCGTGAAGTACCTGCTCCGCGCCGGCGAGGACGCGATCGCCGTGCGCGACGGCTCGATCCTGCTGTACGGCGCCGAGCCCGACCTCCGCGCGAGCATCGACGCCGAGGAGGCCGACGCGTCGCTGGCGAGCCGGGACGAGGTCACCTCGCGCCTCGCGCACATCGGGTGGGATCGCCCCCTCCTGGGCGTCGCCCTGCTCGCCGAGAGCAAGCCGAGCCTCCGGGCGATCCTCACCGGCGCGACCGGCCCGCGCGCCGTCACCGTCGGCGTCTCGACGAAGGGGGGCCTCTCGGCGACCGTCGCGATCGACGCCGCGTCGGCCGAAGCGGCCGAGGAGCTCCGGAAGCTCCTGGAGGAGAAGCGCGCGAACGTGGACGCGCTGACGGCGCTCGTCGGCCCGGAGCCCGGCGCGGCGCTCGCCGAGGTCGCGAAGCGCGCGACGTTCGCGGTGGATCCGGCCGCGGCTCGGCTCACGGTGCAGGTGGACGTGCGGCCCGAGGAGCTCGATCGGCTGGCGAAGGCCGGCCAGGCGGCGGCGGGCTCGCTCGGGGAGATGTACAAGAACGTGCGGCTGCTCCAGCTCCTCGCGCCGGGGCCCTGACGCCGCTTCCGCGGACGGTCCGTACCGCGGCCGCGGGCGCGGACGCCGCGGAGCCCCGCCGCGCTAGGGCTCGGCGCAGCGCGGGCACCGCGCCTCGACGCGGTCGGTCGCGCTCCTGACGCGGGTGCGCGCGGCGTCGCACCGCGCGTCCGCGTCGCCGGCCAGCCCGCAGAGGTGCTGCGCGGCGCGGCTCATCGACGCGAGCGCGCGGCACGCGGTCTCGCACGGCGCCGCGGACACCGGCGCGGCCTCGGCCTTCTTGGCCGGGTGCCCGCCGGCCGTGGTCGTCGCCCGCGTGGACGGCGCGGGGGCGCTGCCGGAGGCCTCCGCCGTCGCCGCCGCGCGCGGCGGCGACGGCGCCGTTGCCGGCGGCGGCGGCGCTCCCGGCGGCGCTGCCTGCGCCGCGGCGCGGTCCTCCTCGTGAGCGGCCGGTCCGCCGAGGGCCTGGTCGAGCTCGCCTTCCGCGCGCTCGAGCGCCGCGAGCGCGTCGTCGGCCGTCTCGATGGAGCCCTCCTCGCGCGGCGTCGCGGAGGCGGCGGTGCCGGCCGGCTCCGGCGCCGCGGGCGCATGCGCGACGGAGGCGCCGCCGCACCCCGAGAGCGCGACGGCGCTGATCCACAGGGGGGCGGCGGCTGCAGACCAGGCTCGGATTCTGTTCATCGGTCCTCCTGCGCCTGACGCCCGGGCCGCGGCTTTCGGCTCATCGCGGCGCGCGAGCCGCGCCGCGCTGGGATCCTGCTCGCGCCGGAGCGCAGGTTGACGCCCGCTCCGTGCGCTATGCTCGCGGGCGATGAACCTGCTTCGATCGATCGGCGCCCTCGCTCTGGCTCTCGGCCTCGTCGCAGGCTGTCAGCGGAGCAGCTCGCGCCGGCCTCCGTCACAGCCTACGTACGGCCAGGGCTATCCTCCGTACGGCGCGCCCCCGCAGGGCTACCCGCAGCAGCAGCCCGGCTACCCGCAGCAGCAGCCCGGCTACCCGCAGCAGCAGCCCGGCTACCCGCAGCAGCCCGGCTACCCGCAGCAGCCCGGGTACCCGCCGGCGCAGACCGGGCCCGCGCCGGCGCCGACCTTCACCGTGCCCACGGTGCCCGGGCTGCCGGTGCTCGGCGATCCCATCAACGACATCAACGTCGGCTGGCTCCAGTCCGAGGCCGGCGTCGTCATGGGCGCGCTGATCGGCGCGCTGCCGTCGGCCGCGCAGCAGAAGGTGAAGGGCATCCCCTTCATCGCCGATCCGACGGTCGGCGAGGTGAACGCGTTCGCCGGCTGCGACGACCAGCGGATGCCGTTCATGGCGATCACCGACGGGCTGCTCGAGGTGCAGGCGCAGATCGCGCAGTTCAAGGCGACCGACGAGATCTTCGGGACGAGGAAGCTCGACGAGTTCCTGCGGATGCTCGCGCAGCGGCAGCGGCCCGGGCAGCCGATCATCCGGCCGGCGGCGGGCTTCATCGATCCCGCGCAGCACACGGACGCGCGCAAGGTCGAGCGGCAGCGCCAGCTCTACCAGGAGCAGCTCGCGTTCGTGCTCGGCCACGAGCTCGGCCACCATCACCTCGGGCACACGGGCTGCGCGAACGGGCAGGGCGGCAGCCGCGGCGTCACGCCCGCGGATCTCGGGCGGATGCTGTCGCGCGCGCTCCCCGTCTTCAACCAGCCGAACGAGATCGCCGCGGACGTCGCGGGCGTGAACAACCTGCTCTCCGCCGGCGCGCGGCGGCAGGGGTACCGGTGGACCGAGGGGGGCGCGATGCTCACGCTCGGCTTCTTCGCGTCGCTCGATCAGCTCACGCCGGCCGCGATCCTGTTCGCCTTCGAGCAGACGCACCCGCACCCGGCGCTGCGCCAGCCCATCGTGCAGCAGACCGCCAACACCTGGCGGCTGACCGGCGGCGCGCCCGTGTTCACGTTCCCCGGCCTCGGCGGCTGACCCGCGGTTCTCCGGGCCCCTCAGCGCTCGCGAGCGCTCGCTCGGAGCGCCCGCGCGCAGCTTCGGCTTGACGCGACCGCGCGGCGCTCCTCCCATCGGCGTCGAAAGGAGTCAGTCATGCAAGCAGGGCTTGGGATCGAGGACCTCAAGGAAGGGACGGGCGACGAGGCGAAGCACGGCCAGCTCGTGACCGTTCACTACGTCGGCACGCTGACGAACGGCAGCAAGTTCGACAGCTCGCGCGACCGCAACCAGGGCTTCTCGTTCAAGCTGGGCGCCGGTCAGGTGATCAAGGGGTGGGATCAGGGGGTCGCCGGCATGAAGATCGGCGGCGTCCGCAAGCTGACGATCCCGCCGGAGCTCGGCTACGGCGCTCGCGGCTTCCCGCCCGTGATCCCGCCCAACTCGACCCTCATCTTCGAGGTCGAGCTGCTCGCGCTCAAGTGATGCGCCGCGTTGCCCCCGCAGCGCCGGCCGCGGCTCGCGATCGGCGCGCGGGCGCATCGCGGGGCGCCGCGCGGCGCGCGCCCGCGGCGCTGCTCACGGCTTGATGGGCGCGCCGCACTCGACGCAGAAGCGGTTGCCGATGAAGAGCTCGTGCTTGCAGTGCGCGCACCGCGCGACGCGCACCTCGGTCTGGCGCTTCGCGGGCTTCGCCGGCGGGGCTTCCTTCACCGGGGGCGCCGCCGGCCTCGGTTCCGCCGCGACCGCCACGTAGCGGCCGGAGCCGGCGGCGGCCCGGGAGCGCCGGTCGGTGAACGGCGCGGCGGCCACGCGCGACATCGCGCCCGAGGCGCCCTGGGCGTGGCTTCGCAGGCCGTTGCCCGCGACGGAGTGGATCGGCTGCGCCGCGATGCGCTCGTCGCCCGAGGAGGCGGCCGCGTCGAGATCGGCCTCCTCGGCCCGGGCCCGCGCCGCGCGGACCGGCGGCGGCGGGAGCAGCGCGCCGAACTCGTCGACGTGGTGGGGCCGGGTGTCCTCGAGCTCCGCGTCGTCGGGCTGCCGCTCGTCCTCCGCCTCCGGCAGGATGCGGATGATCAGCGCCGAGATGTTGTCGGTCCCGCCCGCCTCGTTGGCCATCTCGATGAGGAGCGCGCAGGCCTCCTGGGGGTCCTGGGTGATGTCGAACACATCGAGCATCTGCTGCTCCGAGACCATCCCGCTCAGCCCGTCCGAGCAGAGCAGGAAAGCGTCGCCGGGCTCGATGCGCTCCGAGCGGATGTCGACCTTCACCGCGTCCTTCATGCCGAGCGCGCGCGTGATGATGTTCTTCGGGAGCCTCGCCAGCTCGTCCTGGCTCAGGTCGGGCTTGAGCGCGAGGGCGTCGTTGATGAGCGAGTGGTCCTTCGTGAGCTGCTCGATCTCGCCGTGCCGGATCCGGTAGCAGCGGCTGTCGCCGACGTGCCCGACGTGGATCCGGTCGGTCTCGCGCGACACGTAGGCGGCGACCACCGTCGAGCCCATGCCCTGGTGCTGGGTGTACGTGTTCGAGATGACGAACACATCGTGGTTCGCCTTGCGGATCGCCGCGACGACGCGCCGTGCCTCGGGATCGAGCTCCTGCTCGTCGGCGGCGACGGGGCCGGGCAGGCTGCCGGCGTGGGTCGCTTCGAAGAAGTTGTCGAGCGATTTTGTCGCGAGCGCGCTGGCGACGTTGCCCGCGTTGTGCCCGCCCATGCCGTCGGCCACGACGAAGAGACCGAGCTCGGACTTCACGAGGACGTTGTCCTCGTTGTGCTTCCGCTGGCGTCCGACGTCGGTCACGGCAGCCGCGACGGGTCGGGTGCGGCTGCTCGTCCTGAACTCGCCCATTCGCGGCTGATTATACCCGTCCGGCCCCCCGGACCGCCCACATTCCGGCTGCTTTACCGGCGGGCCGCCCCCGGGGAGCCGGTCGCCTGGACGGCGATCCTCCGAGACGTACCGGCCGAGACGGCGGAGGTACGCGCGCCGCGGGGGACGGGATCCAGCGCGAGGCGCAGGCCGAACTGGAAGAATCCGTAGGCGGTGGCACCGGAGTCCTCGCCCGGTCGCGAGAGGTAGGTGCCGGCGTCGAGCTCGGCGAACACCCCGACGCCAAAGCTCGACACGGGGTAGAAATCGCCGCCCAGCGCGATGCGGGCGACGTCGAGCCCATGGAATACATGGTCGGAGGCTGTCGGCCCGGCGGCCGAGCCCTCCTGCCATGTAAGGACGGCCCGCCGGTAGCCCACGCCGTAGCTGATCCACGGGTCGAAGGCGATGCCCTGGGCGAGGTGGTAGACGAACCCGAGGCCGATATCGAGGCTCCGGCCGGAGCAGCCGTCGCAGCCGGCGGCCGCGGAGAGCAGGGCGTAGGAGCCGCTCGCTTCCACGACGGTCACGCGGCTGAGCCCGAGGCCGACGTTGGCGCCGAACGCGAGGCCGCCCGAGACCTTCTCGCTGACCGGCTGTCCGGCGGCCATGCCCCCGAAGGGCAGGTTGTAGCCGGCGCGTCCCTGGATCAGGACGTGCCCGCTTCGTTCGTCCGGCCCGGCGGGGCGCTTCGCGCCGGCTTCCGGCCCGGGCTCCTCGTCGTCCTCGACAGCGGCCGACGTGCCTTGATCTGCTGGCTGGGCGAGGGCCTGGTTGGCCGAGAGCACCCAGGCCGCTGCCACCGCGCCGAGCGCCGGCGCGATCCACCCTGTTGAGCGCGATGCCACGAACGGCCTCTAGAACAGCGCGGTCCCGAGCGCAAAGGGGGTGACGGGCCGGCGCGAGGAATGTCGACGGGGCGGGGCGAGCGACGCAACTGCGCCGCGCGCGCCGACGACAGACCTCCTGGACCATGGACAACGCACCGACCCGCAGCGAAGAGGATCGCGATTTCAGGCCCGTCACGTCCGTTCACCCCGCCGCCGCGCCCGTCGCGCCCGCCGCGGCGCTGCGGAGGGGGCCCGCGGGGGCGCCCAGCGGTCGGCCGGGCCCGAGAGCTCAGGGCGGCGAGGCCCGGTCGAGCCGGGACGCCACGATCGAGCTCGTGGAGGATCGCGAGGCGCTCGCCACGGTGTGGCTCCGCTGCGATCAGAGCGGCTGGAGCACGCCGGTGCGCATCGCGGTCGGGCCGGGCGCCGAGCTCGTCCTGGGCAGCGCCCCGGCAGCGGACGTGAGGATCGACGACGTCGCGGTGAGCGCTCGCCACTGCCGCGTCGTGCACCGCGGCGCCTCGATCGAGGTGACCGATCTCGACTCGCGCAACGGCGTCCGCGTCGGCGGCGTGCGGGTGCGGCAGGCGATGCTCGTCCCTGGCGGCTGCTTCGAGATCGGCCGCACGGCGGTGTGCGTCGAGGCGGCGCGGCGGGTGCCGCCGATCGAGGAGGGGCCGCCGCTGCCGTCGCTCGTCGGCCGCTCGCGGCCGATGCGGCAGCTCGCCGCGGCGGTGCGGCGGGTGGCGCCGCTCCAGCTCCCCGTGCTCCTGCGCGGCGAGTCGGGCACGGGCAAGGATCTCGTCGCCCGGGCGATCCATGCGATGAGCATGAGGGCGGACGGGCCGTTCGTGGTGCTGAACGCCGCCACGATCCTGCGCGACATCGCCGAGTCCGAGCTGTTCGGCCACCGGCGGGGCGCGTTCACCGGCGCGCATCGGGACCGGCGGGGCGCGTTCGTCGAGGCCAACCAGGGCACGCTCTTCCTCGACGAGATCGCGGCCCTCTCGCTGGAGGTCCAGGCGAAGCTCTTGCGCGTCGTGGAGGAGGGGGTGGTGCGCCCGCTGGGCGGGGAGGGGTCGACGCAGGTCAACGTGCGGCTCATCGTCGCGACCTGCGAGCCCCTGGAGACGCTCGTCGCCGAGCGGCGCTTCCGCGCGGACCTCTACGAGCGGCTCGCGGTGTGCCGGATCCACCTCCCCGCGCTGCGCGAGCGGCCGGACGACATCCCGCTCCTCGCCGAGCACCTGCTGGCGACGTCCGAGATCGGCCCGCGGCAGCTGTCGCCCGGGGCGCTCGTCGCGCTGCGGGCGCACCGCTGGCAAGGCAACGTCCGGGAGCTGCGGAACGTGCTCATCCAAGCTGCGCTGCGCGCGCACGGCCGCGTGCTGCCGGAGCACATCACGGCCGTCCTCGCCGATCGCGAGCCGCCGGTCCGCCGGAAGATCTCGCCCGCGGACGCGCTCCGCGCCTTCGAGGAGGTGGGCGGCAACATCAGCGCCGCGGCGCGGCTCGCGGACATCCCGCGCTCGACGATGCGGGATCTGCTGCGGGCCGCGAGGGAGCGGTGAGGTCGGCGCGTGGCGCCTTTCCCGCGCGCACGCGCCGGCGGGGGGCTGTGCGCGGCGGCGCGCGCCTCTCGCACGGTTTCCGCCCGCTGAGACGCGCTCGATGCGATCCGCGCGATTCGTGCTAGGGTTCCCCCCGAAGCCACCCGACGCTGCAATGGCGGCCCGGCCTGAGCCGGTCCGTAGCGCGTCCCTGGTGGCTTGCGCGACCCGAGACCACCGGGACGATCTTCGTGGTCGCCGAGGCTCGGCGAAACATGGCTGGAACGACGTCGGCATCCACGACGCTGCCCCTCCTCTCGTTCGTTCTCCGCAATTACAAGAATTTCAACGCCCGCGCGACGCGCGACGCGCTCCTCGCCTACTGGGAGCACATCGAGCGCGGGGGGAAGATGTTCTGGGCCGTGGCCGGGGCGATGTCTTCGGCCCAGCTCGGCATCACGCTGGCGCCGGCCATCCGCGCCGGCCTGATCCACGGCATGTCCGTGACCGGCGCCAACCTGGAGGAGTCGCTGTTTCGCCTCGTGGCGCATGACGGCTACCGCGACTTCCCCGACTACCGTTACTTCACCAAGCAGGACGACACGCGGATCCTCGACGACCGGATGCGGCGCGTGACCGACACGAGCATCCCGGAGGACGAGGCTTTCCGCGCGGTGGAGAAGCACATCGTCCCCATGTGGGAGCGGGCGACGGCGAGCGGCGAGCGCCGCTTCTGGCACGAGTACTTCTACGAGCTGGTCCGGGCGGTCGAGCCCGCGCTCCATCGCGGGCCGCCCGAGGAGTGCTGGTTGCTCGCCGCCGCGGAGGCCGGGCTGCCGCTGGTGGTCCCGGGCCACGAGGACTCGACCTTCGGCAACATCTTCGCGTCCTACGTGAAGCGGGGCGAGTTCAGCGCGAGCATCGTGAAGTCGGGCATCGAGTACATGGCCGAGCTGTACGATCAGTACCGCGCGCTCAGCGCGGGCGCGGGCGTGGGGTTCTTCCAGATCGGCGGGGGCATCGCGGGGGACTTCCCGATCTGCGTGGTGCCGTCGCTCAAGTACGATCTCGACGAGCCGGCCCGGCCCTGGGCCTACTTCTGCCAGATCTCCGACTCGACGACGTCCTACGGCTCGTACTCCGGCGCCACGCCCAACGAGAAGATCACCTGGGACAAGCTGACCGCGGACACGCCCATGTTCGTGATCGAGTCGGACGCCACCATCGTGGCGCCGCTCCTGCTCGGAGCGCTGCTCGAGTGCAAGCGCCACCCGGCCGAGGCTCGGGCCATCATCGAGGCGGGCGGCGCGTGAGCGTCGGCGGGTTTCCTTGGCCCAGCAGCTCCCGGCGCTCTGCCAGCAGCTGCCGGCGCCTCCCCGGCAGCCCCGGGATGCCTGCCAGCACTCGCTGGTAGGGCTCCTCGGACTTGCTGGTAGAGCTCCTCGGACTTGCTGGTACGGCTCCTCGGACCTGCTGGCATGGCTCCTCGGACCTGCTGGCATGGCTCCTCGGACCTGCTGGCATGGCTCCTCGGACCTGCTGGCATGGCTCCTCGGAGCTGCTGGTATCGCTCCTCGGAGCTGCTGGTATCGCTCCTCGGACTTGCTGGTACGGCTCCTCGGACCTGCTGGTACGGCTCCCCGGCGCTGCTGACACGGTTTCCCGGCCGTCTAGGCGGCGCTGGCCGCGTTCCCGGCTCGCTGGGGAGCATCCCGGGCGCGCTGGCGCAGCTCCCCGGCGTCGACACCGTGCTTCCGGACGACCGCATCTTGCCTGGTGCGGCCGCGAGCTCTGCCGCAGTGCTACGCCTGCCCGCTCGCCACCCCCACTGGAGGTAGGTTCATGGGAATCGAACTGTCACAAGAGCAGCACGCCGTCCTGAAGGAGACCCGCGCGGTCGCGACCCCCGCGGAGTTTCAGGCCCTCCTCGATGCCGCGCGGCCCGAGATGGACCGCATCGTCCGCGAGGTCATGGAGCCGAGCCAGCCCATCTCGACCACCCTCACGGAGCTCCGGGACCTCTACCTGGCCGTCGTCCAGTACGAGGCGGCGCTCGCGAGCAAGGCCTACGGTCCCGAGCGCCGCGCGCTGCTCCGCGGCGCCATGCAGCTGCTCGACACGGCGAACCTCTGGTTCGGCGAGGGCAGGCGCACCGGGGCCTATCAGGTGCGGCCCATCGACCAGGTGATCAAGGCGAGCCGGCCGTGGCGCGCGCGGCTCAAGGCGTTCGCCGACCAGGCGTTCGCGTTCGAGCCGGACGTCGCCGAGCAGTTCGCCGACGTCAACACGACCGGCACGCTCACCGAGGAGACCAGCGATCTCGCCATGCTGCTCCGGCTCGCCAAGCAGCACCAGGCCCGCCTCGCGCCCGTCGGCCTCACCGAGGATTTCCTGCGCGAGGGCAGCGCCCTGCTCGACGAGGTGAGCGGCCGCGACCTGCTCGGCATCCTCGGCCTGCGCAACCGGGAAGAGGCGATGGTGCTCCGCAACTCCATCGTGACGTACGCCACGCTGCTCGGGAACGAGGCACGCGCCGCCGGCGTCAACGCGTGCTGGGACCTCCCCGAGGCGAAGCGCCGCTTCAGCGCCACGTCGTTCCGCAACGCCCTGCGGAGGCTCCGCCCGAAGCGCCGCGGCAGCGCCGCCGCGCCGGACGAGCCGGCGCCCGTCGAGACAAAGCCCACCGACGCCAAGCCCACCGACGCCAAGCCCGCCGAGCCGAAGCCCATCGAGCCCGCGCCGGTCTGAAGCCACTCCCGATCGACAACGCGGCGTGCCAGCGCTGCGGACGCGCCGTAACCCCGCTGTCACGCTGGCAGGAGCGCCTGACTCAACCGGTCGCGCTCCGCCAGGGCTAGGCTCTCCGCCGGGAAGACCCGATGGATGGCTCGATGCGCTGGCTCATGCTCATCAGGTATCGCTGCCCCTCCGTTGTCCCACGAGACCATGCGACCATCCCCGGGCCGCTGATCGCGCACCGAGATCAAGCGGGCGAGGTCGCCCTCGAGGGCGCATCCAGTGGGCCTTGCTCTCGCGAGCCGCGCGTCACTGGGCGGTGCCCCGGAGGCGCTTCTTGATCGTCTCCTGAACGTCGGGGGGGAGCGACTGGAGATGCTCCTCGGCGAGCATGCGCAGCACCTCCACCGGGAGCACGAGGATCACCTGCTCGGCGGTGAGGCCGGCGAGCCGCTGCTCGAGGGTGAGGCCGGCGAGCCGCTGCTCGAGGGTGAGGCCGGCGAGCCGCTTCTCCACAGGCATCGCCTCGACCAGCTTCTGGAACATCTCCTCGGCCTCCGGGAGCTCCTCGATGTCCGGCTGCTTCATCCTCGTATCCCTCATCCTACGGGCCGCTGATCGCACACCGAGATCAAGCAGGCGACGTCGTCCTCGAGGGCGCATTCACTGGGCCTTGCTCTCGCGAGCCGCGCGTCAATGAGCGGTGCCCCGGAGGCGCTTCTTGATCGTTTCCTGAACGTCGGGGGGGAGCGACTGGAGATGCTCCTCGGGGAGCATGCGCAGCACCTCCACCGGGAGCGCGAGGATCACCTGCTCGGGGGCGAGCCCGGCGAGGCGCTGCTCGGGAGCGAGCCCGGCGAGGCGCTGCTCGGGGGCGAGCCCGGCGAGGCGCTGCTCGGGGGCGAGCCCGGCGAGGCGCTGCTCGGGGGCGAGCCCGGCGAGGCGCTGCTCGGGGGCGAGCCCGGCGAGGCGCTGCTCGGGGGCGAGCCCGGCGAGGCGCTGCTCGGGGGCGAGCCCGGCGAGCCGCTTTTCCACGGGCATCGCCTCGACCAGCTTCTGGAACATCTCCTCGTACCCCGGGAGCTCCTCGATGTCCGGCTGCTTCATCCTCGTGTCCCTCATCCACTGCTTCAGCCACCGCGCTGCCTCGCCCGGCTGGGCGGTCCGATGGCTGAAGAGCCGCAGGTAGTCGTCGCGTTCCGCGTCGGTCACCTCGTCCGTGATGGCGACGTACGTAGTGTACATCGGCCCGTCGATGCGCGCATACCCGCCCCCGAGCGGGCTCAGGGTCCAGCCCTTGCGCGCCAGATCCTGGCGCAGCGTCGGCGTTACCGACGCGACCACCAGCACCAGCGTCAGGTCCCCTGGCGCCGGCAGCTCGTCGAGGTGGGCCGTCTCGTACAGTCCGCCATAGGTCACGAGCCGCACCAGATCGCCGGGCCGGAACGACGACTCGACGGGGCTCTTGTACTCCACGATCGCCACCCGCCCGAGCCGCGCCCAGAGCGCGCGCAGCACGAGCGCCTGGTCATCCTTCCGCTCGGCGCCGACCCGGCGAAGGAGCAAGAGGTCCGCGCGCTGAGGCTCGATCGTGAGCCGCACCTCGGACAGGACCTCGAAGTTTGGCGGAGCCCGGCCCGCGACGAGGCTCACGAAAGCCAGATGCCAGAGGTCGAACCGCAGCTCCACGACGGCGAGGCTACCTAGCGGCGAACCCGGGTCAACCGACGTGGACGGCTCGCGCGGCGGTCCACAGCGCGAGCCGCCGCGCGCCGCTCCGGCCTGCTCCTCACCGACTTGTTTTGCCTCGCGTCCCCGGGCAGGCTTGGCCCATGGGCGAGCCCGCCGAGAAGCAGCGCCGCGCCACGTACGCCGACCTCGAAGCGGTCCCGCCGAACAAGGTGGCGGAGCTCGTTCGCGGCACCCTGCACGTGTTCCCCCGGCCCGCACCGCGACATGCACGGGCGTCGTCCAGGCTCGGGGGTAAGCTGTCCGGCCCCTTCGATCTGGGCGAGGGCGGACCCGGCGGCTGGCACCTCCTGGACGAGCCCGAGCTCCACTTCCCCGATCCGAACGCGCCCGGCGAGATCGACGCGCTTGTGCCCGATCTCGCGGGCTGGCGCGTCGAGCGCATGCCGGAGCTGCCCGATACGGCCTACTTCGAGCTCGCCCCGGACTGGATCTGCGAGGTGCTGAGCCCTTCGACGGAGGACGTCGACCGCGACGAGAAGATGCCGATCTATGCGCGCGAGGGCGTGCGATACGCGTGGCTGGTCGACCCGATCGCGCGCACTCTCGAGGTCTTCGCGCTCGCGTCCGGGCGCGCATGGACCCCCGTCGCGACCCACCGCGACGCCGCGCGCGTCCGCGTCGAGCCCTTCGATGCCATCGAGCTCGACCTCTCCGTGCTCTGGGCGAAGTAGCGGATCTCTCTCCGGATCCCCATCCCTGGACGGACGTCGGGCGGGCGGAACTAGAAGGTGCCCGCGACGCCGAGGGCCGCCTGACCGGGCGCCACGAACGGCGCGATCGCGGTGATGCGCGGGCCGCCCGACGCGGTCTGCTGCTTCTGAGGGTACCAGTCGATCATGGCGTACGTCGCGGTGCCGACGACCCCGACGCCGAGGAGGACCCACCCGGTGATCGCCCAGGGGAGCGCGCCGTCGTAGCGGTCGAGCTCATCCCGCAGGGTCCCGCACGCGGTCTGGAAGCCGGGGAGGTCGCCCGAGGGATCCTCGCGCGCGCCGCACGGCTGCGACCTGCGGTTTGCGGGGATCGTGCTCTCGTGGCTCGCGACGTACGCCTCGATCGTCTGCCCGACCTCGTCGGCGTTGCCGCGCGCGTTGACGACGATCGCCGAGCCGATGATCCCCATGACCAGACCGACGCCCGCGACGCCCGTCCCCGCCCAGGCGAGCGGCTTGCGCGCGTACCAGTGGAAGAACGGCTCGCGACCGCCGGAGGTCTGGTCCGGGCTCATCGTGCCCAGCGTGCTGCTCGTCGAGACGCTGAGCCCGCCGGAGCTCGTCGCCGCCGGCGGAGCGCTCGGCGCTGTCGCGCCGGGTGCCGCTGCGCCGGGCGCCGCCGCGCCGGGGGTCGCTGCGCCGGGCGCGGTCGCGCCCGGGGTCGTCGCGCCCGGCGTCGGCGAGCCGGGGGCCGGCTGCGCGGTGCCCGGCGGCGTGGCCCCCGCCGGCACGCCCGAGGTCGGCGCGGCCTGCGACGCCCCCGGCGCGGGCGTCGGCGCGCTGGCGACGGGCGCGCCGGTCGTTCCCAGGGTGAGCGTCGCCGGCGTGGCCGTGCCGATCTTCGCATCCACCTGGACCGTCGCCGAGCGGTCCTGGTAGGTCGCGAACAAGGTGTGCTTGCCGGGGGTCACGAACACCGGATCGAGCAGGGGCGCCTTGCCGACGAGGACGCCGTCGACGCTGACGTCCGCGCCGTTCGCGTCGGTCGACACGACGATGAAGCCGGTCCGCCGCTTCACGTCGGCGAGCGCCTTCTCGGCGGCGGCGCGCTGGTCCGGCGTCGCGGTGGTGTGCTCGCGCAGGAACTGCTGGAGGTGCTTGCCGGCGTCCTCCAGGTGATTGGAGCGAAGCTCGCTCTGCCCGAGGTTGAGCAGCACGGCCGGGTGTCGCTTGAGCGCGTAGACCTGAAGAAACGCCGTGCGCGCATCCTCGAACCGGCCGGCGTCATAGGCCTTGACCCCGTCCTCGTAACGCTGGCGCGCGACCTCGGTGACGGGATCGGACGACTGCGCGAAACAGAGCGGCTCGCCGAGAAGAGAGGAGGGGAGCCCGGCCTCGGTGAGCACGGCAGGAGCGATGAGCGAGAGCAGGAGAACGGGGGCGCAGGCGCGTGTTTTCATGGCTCCTCAGGTCGGCTTCGCCTCGTCGGCGTCCGCGGAAGGTAACGAACGACTGCAGCAAGCCTCGCTGCCGAGGCGGAGAGCGGGGGCGCTTCAGAACGGCGCATCGCGGATGATGCCGCCGCCCTTGTTGCCTCCGGTCGAGCTCCCGCGCTGCGCCGGCGCAGGCTTCTTCGGTGCCGGAGCTGCCTTGGGCTCGGCCGCCGGCGCCGGGGGCGTCGCTGGCGGCGCGGCGGCAGACGGCGGCGCGGCGGCGGACGGCGCCGCGGCGGAGGCAGATGTCGTCGCCGCGGGGGCCGGAGGGCTCGCCGGCGCGGAGGCGCTCGGCGCCGGCGCGACGTCGCCTTCCGTGGCAGCGGCGGCGGGCGAAGGGTCGGCGGTTGCCTGCGCGGTGACGGCGGGAGGTGCCTCCGTCGCCGTGGGCTGCGCCTCCGCCGCGGACGGCCTGGGATCGTCGCCGGCGTCGTCGTTACGCAGGGCGCGGACGACGAAGAAGAGGAAGACCGCGCCGACGAGGGCGATGACGATCCGCAGCGCCGCCTTGTTCGGCGTGGAGACCGGGATCTCGATCGGATCGTGGTCTTCCGTGCGCACGGCGGACGCGGTCACCGAACCGGCGCCCTCCGTCGCCGGGGGCGCCGCGCGAGAGCGGGTGCGCGCAGGCCGCGCGGACGGCGGCTCATGCTCGCGCGCAGGGGAGGGGGTCGGCTCCGGGCGCCCCGGCTCAGCGGCCCGTGCGCCGGCCTTGCCGCCGGGCTCGGCCGTCGGCGCGCCGTCCGCCGCATCCGGCTCGCCCACGCCGACGCGCGTCTTTCCGGCGGGCGCGAGGTACTGGCCCGGCTTCGCCGCGCCGCCCTCCGGAGCGCCGACCGCGCCGGCGCCGGCAGCGCCGCCGCTCGTCTGGGCGTCCGCGGGCGGCCGAGGCGCGGGGCTGTCCTGCGCGCCGGCCTCTGGAGCGCCCGCTGCGGCCTTGGGCGTGGCCGCAGCGGCCGGCGCCCCCTGTGCGTCGTCGCCGACGGCGATGGTCGGGACCCCCTCGATCACGGTGTCGGACACGCCGGACGCGCCGGCCGGCGGCGCTTCCAGCACGCGCGCCGCGGGCGCGATCGGCGCGGCAGAGAAGGCGGCCATCGCCGGCTCGCGCCCCGCGGCCGGCGCATCGACGGGGGGCGCCGCCGCGGCCTCCGGCGGCTTCGCGGCCGGCGCATCGACAGGGGGCGCCGCGCCGGCCTCCGGCGGCTTCGCGGCCGCGGCGCCGGGGGCGCTGCCGCGCTCGTCGCCCCGGGCGCCGGGGGCGCTGCCCCGCTCGTCGAACCCCTCCCACGAGGGCCGGATCGACGCCGCGAGCCGATCCGCTTCCTCCGCAGAGAGGGAGCGCTCACCAGGTTCCGCGGTCGTCGGTCGCTCCCCCGCAGTCATCGCGGTGAGGAACTTATCACCCGCGTCTGCCGCACCGCAATCTCGCGACGGAGCCGCGCGTCGCCCGCCTGCCGCGCGGCGGCGGGGGCGCGCGCCGCCCGCGCCCCGGGAGGCGCATCGACCCGCTCATCCGCCGCGCACCTCGCGCAGCAGCGCGTCGTCCCACTTGTCGGCGACCTGGCTCACCGTCGTGACGATATCCTCGAACTCCTCGTACTCGAGCGCGCTGAGCCGCCGCAGGCAGCGCACCACCACCTCGTTGCGCGACCTGTCGATCGCGAACGCCGCGTCGGAGGTGGCGACGAAGCTGAGCTCCAGGAGGCGCCGGTAGAAGGCCTCCCGCCCGCTCTGGGGGACCGCCATGATCGGAGAGAAGACCATCAGGACCCCCTGGGCCTCGAGCACGTTGACGCCGATCGTCGCGCTCCCGTGCTGGAGCTGCGCGTACCCGGTCTCGTCGAGCGTGCTGGCGCCCGCGCCGCCCGGCGATCCGGCCCCGCCCCGAGAGCTCGCGGCGTACCGGGCGAGATACGCGTTGACCATGCTCGTCGCGTCGGCAAACCTCTCCCCCGACGCACGATCCGCGTAGAGGGGTTCTGTGGATGAAGTGGGCGTGAGGTCGGGCACGTGAAACCTCCGGGACGTATCGCCGTTCGTTCGGCGCGCGGGGCAGCTCTGGCGAACCGACGGCGCACCACCCCAGCGCAGGTGCATCGTAACGCCCTGGTCTGCGCGGCGATCCCGCTTTTTGCGGTGGCCGCGCACACCCTCGGGTGCGGCGCCGACGGCGGCGCGCCCGCCGCTCCCGCCGCCCTCTCCGACGAGCAGCGCGCCGCCGCGCTGCTCGATCCGGGCGCGCTGCTCCCGCCCCGCGCCGAGACGGTCGCCCTCGCCGACGCCGTCGCCATCGCGTCGTCGCGGGCCGAGGCCGGGGCGCCGGCCGCCGCGCTCGCGGAGCTCGCCGCCGATCTTCGCGTGCGGCTCTTCCGCCTCGATCAGGCGGCCACCGACGCGCGCGAGGCGATGGAGCTCTACAGCGCCGCGGCGACCGCCTTCCGCGCCTCGGCCGATCCGGCCCACCTCGAGCGCGCGTGCCAGGCCGAGCGCCGCCGCGCGCTGCTCGCCGGCGAGCTCGCCCGCGACGCCGCCGTCTCGTACCGCGAGCTCTACCTGGTCTCCCGGCGCTACGCGGCCCTCTCGCCGCCCGCGTCCGGCGGCGCGCCGCCCGCGCCCTCGCCGTGCCTCGGCGCCATCGCGGTCGCCCTGGCGCAGGCCGCCGCGTATCGGCCCAGCGGGGACGCGCTGCGCGCCCTGGAGCAGGAGGGGCACCGCGTCGAGGGCGTCGCGCTCGCGCTGGCGCTCGCGCCGGGCGCCGCGCCGTCCGCCTCCGCGGCGAGCGCGGCGCCGGTGCAGACGACCGCCGACGCCTCGGGCGATCTCGTCGTCGCCCCTCCGGCGTCCGCGGCGCCCGCGGGCCCGGTGAAGGTCACGTCGATCGAGCGGCACGGCTCGGACAAGGGGGCGCGCGTGGTCATCGAGCTCTCCGCGCCGACGACGTTCAATGTCGGCACGCTCCCGGCGGACGAGACCGCCGGCAAGGACGCGCGCATCTTCGTCGACATCGCGAGGGCGACGTCGCGCGGCGTCGCGCGGGAGATCGAGGTCGGCGGCGTCCTCCGGCGCGTGCGCGTCGGCGTGCAGCCGAAGGGCACGCGCGTCGTCCTCGATCTCGCCGCCAACCTGTACCGCCGGATCTTCTACCTGCCCGAGCCGTTCCGGATCGTCGTCGACGTGAGCACCCGCCCGCCGGTGCGCGACGACGAGGGCAAGCCCGGCGGCGCGCGGGAGGTCCGGCGCGTCGTGATCGACCCGGGGCACGGCGGCAACGACACCGGCGCCGTCGGGCCGACCGGGCTGAAGGAGAAGGACGTGACGCTCGACGTCGCCCACCGCGTCGCCCCGCTCCTCGCGCGCGAGCTCAAGATCGAGACGCTCCTCACCCGGGACAGCGACGTCTACGTCCCGCTCGAGCTCCGCACCGCGCGCGCGAACGCGTTCCACGCCGACCTGTTCGTCTCGATCCACTGCAACGCCAGCGACAACGGCCGCGCGCGCGGGGTCCAGACCTTCTCGCTCGCGGCGCCTCACGACGCCGAGTCGACGTCGGCCGCGCTCGCGGCGCGCGAGAACGCCGCCCGCGCCGCCAGGGGCGGGCAGGGCGCGGATCCGGGCGATCCCGAGGCCCGCCGCGAGGTGGCGGCGATCCTGTCGAACCTCAACGTCGGCGACATGGCGGCCCGCTCGCGCCACTTCGCCGAGCTCCTCCAGCGGTCGTCGCTCGCCTCGCTGTCGCCCCGCTACCCCGACACAAAGGACCAGGGCGTCAAGGGCGCGGGCTTCTTCGTCCTGGCGGGCGCCGACATGCCGGCCGCGCTGTTCGAGACCTCGTTCATCTCGAACCCCGACGACGAGGCGCGCCTCGCCACCGCCGATTTCCGGCAGAAGATGGCGGACGCCATCGTGAACGCGATCCGCGCCTACCGCGAGGGCAAGTGAAGGGCGAGGACGGCCCGCAAAAGCGCCGCCGGGATCACCCCCGCTCGAGGCCCATGAGCCGCTCGAGCGAGTCGCGCAGCTCGCCGGCCTCGCCCTTCTTGATGAAGTCGTAGGCGCCGGCCTCGGTCGCGTTCTTCTTCATCTCCTCGTGGTTCGAGTAGACGATACAGCGGATGTGCGAGGTCGAGTCGATGGACCGGAGGCGCTCCAGGCAGCGCACGCCGTCGAGCCCCGGCATCATCACGTCCAGGATGAGCGCGTCGGGCTGGAGGTTGCCCACCGCGACGAGGGCGTCGAACGGATCCTGGAACGTGGTCAGGTCGAACCTCCGCGAGAGGGTCTTGCGGAGCGCGGCGAGGACGGCGGGGTCGTCATCGACCACGACGACCTTCGGCTTGCCCATCCGCAGGATCTCCGGGATGGGGTAGCCGTACTTTCGGAGGAAATCGAGCACGTCCAGCCGCCGGAAGCGGAGGTGCCGTCCGGGCGTGCGGAAGTGGCGGATTTCCCCCTTGTCCGCCCAGTTGTGAATGGTCTTGAGGTCCACCTGACAGAAGCGCGCGACGTCGCTCGCGGTGAACAGCTCGGGCTGCGTCGTGTTCTCTTTCGGGTTCGTTTCCATGGCTCACTCCTCGAGATCAGGCGTCGCCGGCACGGAGGGGGCATTCGTCTGGGGGGTGTCGAAGCTCGTCGTGGATCTGGGCTCTCGTTCCTGTTTGATGTGGATCGGGGATCCATGTGCGCAGCATTCTTCAGCGACGAAGCGCCCGTCGCGCAGGACATAACGGGTCGGGCCGTCGACGCGCCGCTCGCGGATCTCGTGCGAGGGGTCGCCCGGCAGCGCCAGGTAGGGCGGCTCGGCCCCGTCGCCCGGGACGAAGCGCGGGCAGATCGGCAGGAGCGGCTGGCGTTCCGCGAGCGCCACGGCGCTGCGCACGTCCCGGGCCGCGGAGAGCAGCTCGAGCGTGCGCGACGTCGGCGGGGCGAGGACGATCTCGCCGCGCGCGGCGCGCGCCAGCACCTCCGAAGGCGCGGCCCAGAAGCTCATCGTCGTCTCGTGCCCGTCGTGGCACCCGACCTGGCCGCGCGGCAGCGGCAGCAGGAAGAAGCGCGCGTCGAAGCGGCGCGCCTCGGCGACGGGCGTGATCCACCGGGCCCACGGCACGAGCGCCGCCAGGGCGAGCCTCAGGCCGCGCCGCTCGAGGCTCGCGTCGAGCGGCGCCCCGGCGGCGAGCTCCAGCGCGACCGCGTCGAGCTCGTCGCCGGACAGCGGCGGATCCGTCGGCAGGATCGCCCCCTCCTCGAGCGTCTCGCGGCACGCCGCCACGCACAGCGCGCGCGCCGCGGTCGCGTCTGTCGCGAACGCAGCAGCGCGCGCCGGCGGATCGGTCGCCCGATCCCTCCAGACTTCCGCGCCGTCCTGCGCGTCCACCTTCCCACCCGGGAACACCACGGCGCCGCCCATGAAGCTCGAGCTCGCGTGGCGGCGGACGCAGAACACCTCGACCCCCACGCAACCGTCACGCAGGACGATCACCGTGGCGGCATCGCGAGGTCGAATCGGGGTTCGGTTCTGATCGAAATCCAGCAATATGGGATAAATTTGTTCCACGTGAGCTGTCTTTCGTCAAACCGTCCGCTGCGTCTCTTTTCCGGCGTGCTCAGCGGTGAGCATGCGGGTTTGGGGCCAAAACCGCCGCCCTTTCCTGCACCTCGGGGCGTTCCCGCAGGCGCTTTCCACGCTCTCCCGACATCGATGCCGCTGCGAGCGATCGGTCGCGGCCGTCGCACCAAGCGCGACGCCGCGGCGACGGATGCGGCGGTGATCGCCGCGCGCATTGGGCGAACTCTGCCACCGACGGAGGCGTCGTTGACGGGCACGGCGCTCACGCCTAGAATCCCGCGCCTCGCAATTTCGGGGGGCTATCCGGCCTCTCCGGACATGTCGCGGAGCCGTAAGCCCCGTTCCGGCAGCCCGGGGGTCGACGCCCCGCGGCTTGCATGCGCCAGGGAGCTCAGACGGCGGCGCCGAACGGCGCATTCGACGCGAGAGGACCTATGAACAAGGCCCAGCTGAAAAAGTTCAAGACCCTGCTTGAGACGAAGCGCGACGAGATCGTCAAGAAGGCCAAGCAAACGCTGACCGAAGACATGATGCTCGACGCGAACGATCTCCCGGACGAGATGGATCTCGCGTCGAGCGAGTACCTGCAGTCGTTCACCTTCCGGCTCCGCGGCCGCGAGAAGTCGTTCCTCGACAAGATCCACAAGGCGCTCCTGAAGATCGAGGACGGCTCGTTCGGCAAGTGCGAGGAGTGCGAGGAGGAGATCTCGGCGAAGCGCCTCGAGGCGCGCCCCGAGACGACCCTCTGCATCCGCTGCAAAGAGGACCAGGAGCGGGTCGAGAAGGACTACGGCTGAACGCCGCGCGCGGAGGTCCGCGCCTTCGGCCTCCGCGCGGTGGTGCCGCCGCGCCGTCGGGCGTGCGCTCCGCCTCCGGTCCGCCTCGCGGGGACCGGGCGGGGCCACGCCCGCTCTTTTATTTGCGGGCCGACGCCCGGCCGCGCGGCGCCTGCGGGCCGCGGCGCTTGGACGCCGCGAGCACGTCGCGCAGGTACGCGCCGGTGAACGACGCCTCCTCCTGCGCGACGTCCTCCGGGGTGCCCGACGCGACGATCGTCCCGCCGCGCTCGCCGCCCTCGGGGCCGAGATCGATCACCCAGTCGCTGCACGCGATGACGTCGAGGTTGTGCTCGATCACGAGGACGGTGTTCCCGGCGTCGCGCAGGCTCATGAGGCTCGCGGTGAGCACCTCGATGTCCGAGAAGTGCAGGCCCGTGGTCGGCTCGTCGAGCACGTAGAGCGTGCGGCCGGTGGCCTTGCGCGCGAGCTCGCGCGCGAGCTTCACTCGCTGCGCCTCGCCGCCCGAGAGCGTCGTCGCGGGCTGACCCAGCGTGATGTAGCCGAGGCCGACCCGCGCGAGCGCGGCGAGCCGCTCGCGGACGCGGGGGAGCGCCTCGAACTGCTCGATCGCCTGCTCGACCGTGAGGTCGAGCGCGTCCGCGATCGACATCCCGCGGTAGAGCACCTCGAGCGTCTCGCGGTTGTACCGGCGGCCCCCGCACGTCTCGCACGTGACGAAGATGTCGGGCAGGAAGTGCATCTCGATCCGGAGCACGCCGTCGCCCTGGCACGCCTCGCAGCGGCCGCCCTTCACGTTGAACGAGAAGCGGCCCGCCTTGTACCCGCGCGTCCTCGCCTCCGGGAGGCCCGCGTACAGCTCGCGGAGCAGCCCGAAGACCCCCGTGTACGTCGCCGGGTTGGAGCGCGGCGTGCGGCCGATGGGGGCCTGATCGATCGAGATCACCTTGTCGATGTGCGAGAGGCCCTCGATGCCGTCGCACGCGCCGATCGGGGCGGAGCTCCGGTACAGCTCGTTCTTCGCGGCCGGCAGGAGCGTGTCGACGATGAGGCTCGACTTGCCGGAGCCGGACACGCCCGTGACCGTGCAGAAGAGGCCGACCGGGATCTCGGCCGTCACGTTGCGGAGGTTGTGCGCCCGCGCGCCGGCCACGCGGATGACGCGCCCGTCGGGGCGCCGGCGCTTCGTCGGGATCGCCAGCTGCTTCTTGCCGCTGAGGTAGGGGCCCGTGATCGACGCGGGATCGGCGCTCAGCTCCTCCGGCGTGCCCTGCGCCACGACGTTGCCGCCGTGCACGCCCGCGCCCGGGCCCATGTCCACGACGTGGTCGGCCGCGAGGATGGCGTCGCGGTCGTGCTCGACGACGACGACGGTGTTGCCGAGATCCACGAGCCGCCGGAGCGCCTCGAGCAGGCGCGTGTTGTCGCGCGCGTGCAGGCCCACCGAGGGCTCGTCGAGCACGTAGAGCACGCCGACGAGCGCGGCCCCGATCTGCGTCGCCAGGCGGATGCGCTGCCCCTCGCCGCCGGAGAGGGTCTGCGCGGAGCGATCCAGCGTGAGGTAGTCGAGCCCGACGTCGATGAGGAAGCCGAGGCGGGCGATCACCGCCCGGAGCAGCGGCTCGGCGATGGCGCGCTCGCGCGGCGCGAGCCCGCCGTCGGCCGGCGCCTCGCCCGCGGCGTCGCCGCCGGAGGGCCGCGGCGCCCCGTCCCTGGGCGGCATGAGCCCCTCGAGGAAGGTGCGCAGCGTGCGCAGCGGCAGGGTGCCGACCTCCGCGATGTTGCGATCGCCGAGGCGCACGGCGAGCGCCTCGGGGCGCAGGCGCCTGCCGTCGCAGGCGTCGCACACCCGCGTGATGACGAAGCGACCGATCTCGTCGGAGAGCGCGGCGCTGTCCTCGTCGGGATCGGCGTCCTCCTCGTCGGCGAGGGCGGGCTCGCCGCTGCTCAGGAGCCGCTCGAGCCGCGGGATGATCCCCTCGTAGGCCGCCTTCTTCTTCCCCCGGCCGCCGGCGCTCGAGGCGTCGCTCCCCTCGAGGATCGCCTGCCGCACGGCCGCCGGCAGCTTCGCCCACGGCACGTCCGGATCGCAGCCGAGCGCGCTCACGGCCCGCTCCGTCTCGGTGGCGAGCGAGAGCGAGCCGCGGCGCCCCCACGCCACCACGGCGCCCTCGCGCAGCGTCCGCCGCGGATCCGGGACCACGCGGTCGGGGTCGATGCGGGTCCTCGCGCCGATGCCGTCGCAGGCGGGGCAGGCGCCGTGCGGGCCGTTGAACGAGAACATCCGCGGCTCGATCGGCGGCAGGGAGATGCCGCAGTCGATGCACGCGAAGCGCTCGCTCATCCAGAGCGGCTCGATCTTCATGCCGTCGCTGGAGATGTCGACGAGCAGCCGGCCTTCGCCCAGCTTGAGGGCGAGCTCGACCGAGTCGGTGAGCCGGCCCTTGATGCCCTCCTTGACCACGATCCGGTCCACGACCACGTCGAGGTCGTGGGCGCGCGTTCGGTCGAGGACGATCTCGTCGCCGAGGTCGACGATCTCGCCGTCGATGCGCGCGCGCACGAACCCCTCGCGCCGCAGCCGCTCGATGTCGAGCTTCAGCTCGCCGCGGCGGCCCCGCGCGATCGGCGCCATGATCGTGACCCGCGTCTTGTCCCCGAAATCGAGGATGCGGTCGACGATCTGCTGCACCGTCTGGGCCTCGATCCGCTTGCCGCACGCGGGACAGTGGGGGGTGCCGACCCGCGCGAAGAGCAGGCGGAGGTAGTCCGAGATCTCGGTCACCGTGCCGACGGTCGAGCGCGGGCTCTTGGCCAGCGCGCGCTGCTCGATCGCGATCGCGGGCGAGAGGCCCTCGATCGACTCGACGTCGGGCTTGGAGAGCTGCTCGAGGAACTGCCGCGCGTAGGCGGAGAGCGACTCGACGTAGCGGCGCTGCCCCTCCGCGTAGATGGTGTCGAACGCCAGGGACGATTTGCCCGAGCCGCTCGGGCCGGTGATCACCACCAGGCGGTCGCGGGGAAGCGACACGCTGACGTTCTTGAGGTTGTGCTGCCGAGCGCCTCGAACGACCAGTCGATCCATAGGGGGAACCGGAGAGCTATCACACACGGCAGCGGGCGGGGCGCGCTCCTGCGCGCGCGCCGCGCTCCCGGCGCTCTCGCGCCGCGCTCCCGCCGCTCTCCCGCCGCTCTCCCGCCGCGCCTTTCCGCATTCCCGGCGGCGCGGCGCGTTTCCCGTTTGCTCGATGCGCGGCGCGTCTTCCCGTTCTTCCGGCGCGCAGCGCGTCGAGACGCGCCGCGCCGGACATGGTCTTCCGGAGGTCCTGCAATTCTTCTCACGTCGCTGCGCCGCGAGCTGGACTATGAGGGGGCGCGCGGGGTGACGTGGAAGCGCAACCTAGGAGCATCTTGATGGCGGTCGGCGCCGGCGCTGCGCTCGGCGCGGTCGCGCTCCTCGCGCGGTACGCCCCCGAGCTCGACGCGCTGCTGCTCATGCCGCCCGCTCCGCCCGGGCGCTCCGCGGCCCTGCCTGCCGCGCCGCGCGCCACGGAGGCCGCCGCGCCGGCCTCCCCGCCGTCGGCGTCCGGCGCGCCCGCTCGCCCGGGGGAGCCGGCGGCGTCCGCGGAAGGCTCGCCCCCCGAGCCGGCGCCGGTCCCCCGGGGCGCGCCGGCCGCCGCGACGCCGCCGGTCGACCGCTTCGCGGACGATCCGGCGGCGCGCGCCGCGTGTCCGGCCGACATGACCCTCGTGGAGGGCGATTTCTGCCCGTCCCTCCCGTATGTCTGCGCGCGCGCCGGCGACGGGATCGGCCACGGCTGCGCCGAGTACGCGCGCGGCGCGCGCTGCCGGGCGGCCGTGGACCCCCGGCGCTTCTGCATCGACCGCCACGAGTGGCCGAACCGGGTCGGCGAGCTCCCGCGCGTCTACGTCGACTGGCACGAGGCGAGGTCGCTCTGCGCCTCGATCGGCAAGCGGCTCTGCCGGCGCTCCGAGTGGATCCTCGCTTGCGAAGGACCGAAGCGCTTGCCCTATCCTTGGGGATTCGTGCGCACGCCGAGCCCCTGCAACATCGATCGCGCGGCGATCGCGTTCGACATCGGCGCGATGGTCGACGAGGAGACCCGCGAGGGCGAGATCGCGCGGCTGTGGCAGGCCGATCCGATCGGATCGCACCCCAACTGCATCAGCGCCTACGGGGCGTACGACCTCGCCGGCAACGTCGACGAGTGGACCGACAACCTCGCCGACGATCCGGGCACGTCGCGCCCGGCCACGCTCAACGGCGGCTACTGGGGCCCCGTGCGGAACACCTGCCGCCTCACGACGGGGGGGCACGGGCCGACCTTCAGGTTCTACCAGGCCGGCTTCCGTTGCTGCGCGGACACGATCGACGGCGTCGTCACGCCGCCGCCGCGGCCGTTCATCGAGCGCGACCGCGAGAAGGACGGCGTGTACGACTGACATGCGCGAGCGCCTCGCCTTCCTCGCCGCCCTCGCCGTCGCCGCCCTGGTGAGCGCGCTCCTCTTCGCCCCGCGCTTCCAGAGGCGGCCGGAGCCGCTCGACCTGTCGAGCGCGGCGCCGCCGGCCAGCGTCCCGCCGCCGGAGCCTGCGCCGCCCGCGCCCGCGCTCGCGCCCCCTCCGCCGCCGCCGCTGCCCGCGTACGTGCGCGTCAACCCGGCGAGCGCCACGGCGTGCCTCGGCGGGATGGTGCTCGTGGACGGCATCTACTGCCCCTACGTCGGCCACCACTGCGCCTCCTACATCGACGAGGAGAAGGACATCTGCGCGCGGTTCGAGCCCGAGGTCCTCTGCGAGGGGCGCCTCCAGCACCGGCGCTTCTGCATCGACGTCTTCGAGTACCCGAACATCGAGGGCGTCCGCCCGGCGGTGATGGTCAACTGGCTGGAGGCGAAGCGCGCCTGCGAGGTCGAGGGCAAGCGGCTCTGCTCCGGCGAGGAGTGGGAGTTCGCGTGCGAGGGCCCGCAGATGTGGCCCTATCCCTATGGAATCGCTCGGGATCCCGAGGCCTGCAACATCGACAGGAAGATCGCGATGCCCGTGCTCGAGGTGTTCGGCGACCCCTGGAAGATCTCGGCGGAGGTCGAGCGGCTCGACCGCCGGGTCGCGTCCGGGGAGATGCACCGGTGCGTGAGCCCCTTCGGCGTGCGCGACATGACCGGCAACGTCGACGAGTGGGTCAACAACGAGCTCGGCCACCTGGACGAGCAGCCGTTTCGATCGACGCTGAAGGGCGGGTACTGGGGGCCGATCCGCTCGCGATGCCGCCCGGTCACCTCGACGCACAACCGGTGGTTCCGCTTCTATCAGGTCGGGTTCCGCTGCTGCGCCGACGCGCTCGACGGGGGCAAGGCCGTGTCCCCCGCCGCGAAGACGGCCCGCATCCCGCGCCGCAGCACGATGGCCGATCCGGCCGGGCGGCAGGGGCCGTGAGCGATCGCGGGGCGCGCGCCGTCCGCCGCGGGGCGAGCGCCGTCCGCCGCGGGGCGAGCGCCGTCCGCCGCGGGGCGAGCGCCGTCGACTGCGCGCTCCGTCCGCCGTGGGGCGAGCGCCGTCCGCCGCGGGGCGAGCGCCGTCGACTGCGCGCTCCGTCCGCTGCGGGGCGAGCGCCGTCCGCAGCCCGCGATCTCGCGCGGCCGAGCCGCCCCGGACCGCCGCGGCGCCGCCGTGAACCTGGGCGGTCGAAGCGCTCCCCTTCCAACTGCGCGCCGCTTGGACTACGTTGTCGGCCGGTGCGAAAGTGGGCGGACCCGAGAGGGCTTCGCTCGTGCACCAGGGCCTATAGCTCAATCGGTCAGAGCCCCCGGCTCATAACCGGGCTGTTCCTGGTTCGAGTCCAGGTGGGCCCACGAAAGCCACGAAACAGAAGGAGACAAGGAAGCACGTGAGCATCCGCGAGCAGATCGCATTCCTCGAAGAGCTGTCGGCCATCGACAGCGATATCCGCCGCATCGATGAGCAGCTCGACAAGCAGCGCGGCAGCCTGGAAGGGATGCGGTCCGAGCTGAAGCGGCTAGAGGAGCGGCTGAAGGCCGATCGGGAGACCCTGGCGGTCATGGAGAAGACGCGCTCCGAGCTCGTCGTCGAGCTCCGCCAGATGTCGAGCCAGATCGAGCGATCGCGGGAGAAGCTGCAGCGCTCCCGCAACGAGCGCGAGTCGAACGCGGCGCAGCGTGAGATCGAGGAGCTGCGCAAGCTGCACCGCGACCGCGAGGAAGAGATCGAGCGCCTGAACGCCGCCTCCGAGGGCGCGCGCGGGGCGATCGAGCAGGCCGAGGCGAAGCGCGTCGAGCTCGCGGGGGCGATCGACGGCAGCGCGCCGGGGACGCAGGCGTCGCTCGCGGCGCTCGAGGCCGAGCGCGCCCAGCGGGCCGAGGCGCGCCAGCAGGTGGTCAGCAAGCTGCCGGTCGTCCTGTACCGTCGCTACGAGTCGATCCGCACGCGCAGGCCCGTCGCGATCGCCCGCACCTACGACGGCACGTGCCTCGGCTGCCACCTGTCCGTGCCGCCGATGATGTTCCAGAAGATGCGCCGCCAGGAGGAGTTCGAGCGCTGCCCGAACTGCAACCGGATCCTCTACTACATGCCGCCAGAGCCCGCGCCGGGCAGCTCGCCGGCCGCGGACCCCTCCCGCGCCTGACCCCGGGTGCGGCTTGAAGACCTGCTCCGCCTGCTTCAGGCTCTTCTCACAGGACAGCGGCTTCTGCCCGATCGACGGGCAGCGCCTCATCCCGGTCGCGCAGGCCTCGCCGCCGCGGCACCCGGACGACCGGCGCGTCGGCGCGACGCTCTGCGGCGGGCGCTATCAGGTCTGGCGCATCGTCGCGGACGGGGGCATGGGGCGCGTCTATCAGGCGCTCGATCTCCACGCTGGCCGCAGCGTCGCCCTGAAGATCCTCCACCCCGAAATCGCGCTCGACGAGGTGAGCGTCGAGCGCTTCCACCGCGAGTTCGAGGTCAGCGCGTCGCTGCCCCACGAGCACATCGTCGAGGTGCTCGCCTTCGAGAGGACCGAGGACGACAGCTTCGCGCTGGTGATGGAGTACCTCGAGGGCGAGGAGCTGCGGACGGTCCTGAAGCGCGACAAGGTGCTGCCCCCCGAGCGCCTCGTGCGGATGCTGTCGCAGGTGGCGCTGGGCCTCGTGGAGGCCCACGAGCGCAAGGTCGTGCACCGCGATCTCAAGCCGGACAACATCTTCCTCGTCGGCACGCACGACGGCGACCGGGTGAAGATCCTCGACTTCGGCAGCGTGCGCGACAACAGCGAGGGCGCGAAGAAGCTGACCGTCGTCGGCACGACGATCGGCTCGCCCTTCTACATGTCGCCCGAGCAGGCGCAGGGGCTGCTCGCGCTCGACCACCGCGCCGACGTCTGGTCGGTCGCGGCGATCGTGTTCGAGTGCGTCACGGGGCGGGTCCCGTTCCACGCGCCGACCGGCCCGATGATCCTCGTCGCCATCATGGGCAGCAACCCGCCGCCCCCGAGCGTGGCGGGCAAGGCGTACGGGGTGCCCGCGTCGCTCGATCCGGTGATGGAGGAGGCGTTCATGAAGAGCCCGGAGGCGCGCCTCCCGTCCGTCGGCCTGCTGGCCGATCGCGTCGGTCAGGCGTACGGCCTCGCGGGGTCTCACCGCGACTGGGCGCACATGCCGCAGAAGGAGCTCGCGGCCCGGATCCGCGCCGCGATGCCGGCCGTGCTGGCCCGCCACCCGCAAGGGGCCGCGAGCGCCGGCGCGCCGCTCGCCGGCGCTGCCGCTGCCGGCGCCGAGCGATCGCCCGTCGCCGCCGCGGTCGCCGCGCCGTCGACGGGCGCCGCCGACGCGTTCGCCGAGGATATCGTCATGGGGGTGCCCCAGCGCTTGCCGCGGTGGGTCGTCCCCGCGGTGGCCAGCGTGGCCGTGCTGCTCTGTGCGCTCGTCGCCCTGCTGATCTCGCGCTGAAATCGCGGCTGGAGACGTCTCCGATCGCGCGCCCATCGCAGCGCCGCGGCGCGTGAGGCTGTCGCGGTGCGTGAGGCTGTCGCAGCGCCGCGGTGCGTGAGGCCGTCGCAGCGCCGCGGCGCGTGAGGCCGTCGCAGCGCCTGCGCCCGTCCTCACGGGCTCGGGGGGCCCCCTGTTCGCGTGGAAGCCGCCGCTGTGTTATTTGTGTTGACCATGAGCACTCATCCTTCAACTCGGACCCGCAAGCCTCTCCCCGCCGCGATGTGCCTGATCGCTCTCTCCGGGCTCACCGTCGTCGGCTCGGGGTGTAGCCAGAGCGAAGCGGCGACCTCCCGCGGCGTCGCGGATGTGCCTGCGGCATCACCCCAGGGCGGAAAATCGAAGGTCGAGGATGCGGTCTACACCCTCGAGATGAAGCCGGCGGGGACGTACAAGGCCGGCCAGGAGGGGGTCGTCGAGGTCTCGCTCCTGTCGAAGGGCGACTACCACATCAACGACAAATACCCCATCAAGTTCAAGGTCACTGAGCCGGCCGCCGAGGGCGTCACCTACCCGAAGCCCTTGCTCAAGCGAGAAGACGGCGCGTTCGAGGAGAACAAGGGCGTCCTCAAGGTCCCGTTCGTCGCGGCCAAGAAGGGCAAGGCCAAGGTGGCGGGCGTGCTCTCCTTCAGCATCTGTAGCGCCGCGAACTGCCTGATGCAGAAGCAGGAGCTCGAGGCGGTCATCGACGTGCAGTAGGCACAACGGTAAACTCGGCCTCACGTGAATAACGACACCTCCGGTAGCCGGGGGGGCCAGCCCAGCGCGGTCGGCCCCAGCCAGACAGTTCAAGGCAGTGCGGCGGAGCGGGCTCGAAAGGCCCTCTCCGAGCTCGACGCCATCGCCACATCGATGGCCCGGCGCTTCAACGAAGAGCAGCGGGTCCTCTCCTTCCAGCAGTACCTGGAGCTGTTCGCTTCGAACCCGGTCCGCTTCGGGCGCGACGCGGCTCGCTACGTCCGCGACATGTTCGATCATTTCGGCACGCGGACGATCAAGAAGCCCTGGGGTGAGCTGACCCGCTTCCAGCTGTTCGATCTTCCGTGGGAGCTCCCTGCGGCCGGGGCGGCGCAGCAGGGCGCGACGTCGTCAGCCGCGTATCACGGGCGGGATTTCGCGCTGATCGGCCACGAGGAGCTCCAGGCCGAGGTCTACCGGGTGCTCTGCAACTTCGTGCGCGAGGGCAGGGCCAACCGGCTCATCCTGATGCACGGGCCGAACGGCTCGGCGAAGAGCACGCTCGCCGCCTGCATCCTGCGGGCGCTGGAGCACTACTCGACCCTCGACGAGGGCGCCCTGTACCGCTTCCACTGGGTCTTCCCGAGCCGCAAGACGACGCGCGGATCGATCGGCTTCGGCGGCGACGTGAAGGCGAGCGCCGCGGACGGCACGAGCTACGCCCACCTCGAGGACGATCAGATCGACGCGCGGCTCGTGATCGAGCTCCGGGACCACCCGCTGTTCCTGCTCCCGGTGCGCGAGCGGCGCGCGCTCATCCTGAAGCTCTACGAGGACGCCGGCGCGACGGAGCCGCCGCCCGAGTGGCTGATGAGCGGCAAGCTGTCCCACAAGAACCAGCAGGTCTTCGAGGCGCTCCTCGTGGCGAGCAACGGCTCGCTCGCCGAGACGCTGCGGCACGTCCAGGTCGAGCGGTACTTCATCTCGCGCCGCTACCGCGTCGGCGCCGTCACGATCGGCCCGGAGCTCTCGGTCGACGCCGGCGAGCGGCAGATCACGGCGGATCGCTCGCTCGCCTCGCTGCCGACCTCCCTCCAGGCGACGACGCTCTTCGAGGCGCACGGCGAGCTCATCGAGGCCGCCGGCGGCGTGCTCGAGTTCAGCGATCTCCTGAAGCGCCCGCTCGACGCCTTCCGCTACCTCCAGCTCACGCTGGAGACCGGCGAGGTCAGCCTGCCGCAGCAGACGGTGCAGACGAACGTCGTCATGGTCGGCAGCGCCAACGACGTGCACCTCAACGCGTTCCGGGAGCACCCGGAGTTCCCGAGCTTCCGCGGGCGCTTCGAGCTCCTGCGCGCGCCCTACCTCCGGAGCTACCTCGACGAGCAGACGATCTACGACGCGCAGATCGTCCCGTTCGTGACCCGCCACGTCGCCCCGCACGCGACGCGCGTCGCCGCGCAGTTCGCCGTGCTCACCCGCATGCGCCAGCCGGAGGCGAAGCGGTACCCCGACGCGCTCGCGCCGCTCGTGTCGAGCCTCACCGCGGTCGAGAAGATGGAGCTGTTCGCGACGGGCACGGCGCCGGAGCGGTTCGACGCCGAGGCGCAGAAGGTCCTGCGCGCGGGCATCGAGGCCATCTACCACGAGAGCGACGCGTCCGTGGACTTCGAGGGGCGGCTCGGCGTCTCGCCGCGCGAGGTGCGGACGCTCCTGCTCGACGCGGCGCAGAGCCCGGACCACGCGTGCCTCTCGCCGTTCGCCGTGCTCTCGGAGCTCGACGCGCTCTGCAAGCGGCAGGCGGAGTACGACTGGCTCAAGGAGAAGCAGCTCGCGGGCGGCTACCACGACCACCGGCTCTTCCGCGAGGTCGTGCGCACGCGCCTGCTCGACACGATCGAGGAGGAGATGCGGTCGGCGAGCGGCCTCGTCGACGAGACCCGCTACGCCGAGCTGTTCGATCGGTACATCTCCCACGTCGGCGTCTGGGTGAAGGGCGAGAAGATCCGGAACCCGCACACCGGCGACTTCGAGAACCCGGACGAGCGCATGATGCGCGAGGTGGAGGCGCTGCTCGGCGTCCGCACGAAGCACGACGACCACCGGCGCGGCCTGATCTCGGCGATCGCCGCGTGGGCCATCGACCACCCGGGCCAGAAGATCGTGAACGCGGTCGTGTTCCCGCAGCAGATCCGCAAGCTGCGGGAGGCGGTGTTCACGGAGCGGCGCAAGGGCGTGGCGCTGCTCGTGCGCGACCTCGTCGCGCTCCTCCGAGACGCGCAGGGCGACGGCAAGTCCGAGAAGGGCTGGGGCGAGCTGCGCGAGGAGGAGCGCAGGAACGCGACGCGCGCGCTGGAGCGGCTGCGCGGAATGGGCTACTGCGATCGCTGCGCGCTCGACGCCGCGAGCGCGCTGCTCCGCGCGCGCTTCGCGGAGCTCGTCACCTGAGCCGAAGCATGCTCATCGACTCGCACTGCCACGTCGATCCTCACCATTTCCGCGAGGGCGCGGACGCCGTCCTCGACCGCGCGCGCGCCGCCGGCGTCGACGCGTTCGTGGTCGTCGGCGTCGACGCGGATCTGTCCGCGGCGCGCTTCGCCGCGGATCTGGCGGCGCGGCGCGCCGACGTGCACGCCGCGGTCGGCGTCCACCCGCACGACGCCTCCGCCCTGGATGACAGGATGCTCGCGGAGCTCGAGGCGCTGGCGCGCCGCCCCGAGGTCGTGGCCGTCGGCGAGATCGGCCTCGACTACCACTACATGCACTCGCCGAAGGACACACAGCAGCGCGTCTTCGCCGACCTCGTCGGCCTCGCGCGGCGGGTGCAGAAGCCGATCGTCGTCCACACGCGCGAGGCGCCGGAGGACACGCTCGCGATCCTGGAGCGCGCGGGCGCGAGCGACGTGGGCGGCATCATCCACTGCTTCTCCGAGGATCGCGCGTTCGCCGAGCGGGCGCTCGCGCTCGACTTCGATCTCTCGTTCTCGGGCATCGTCACCTTCAAGAGCGCGCGCGCGATCCAGGAGGTCGCCGCGTGGGCTCCCGGGGACCGGATCCTGGTCGAGACCGACAGCCCCTACCTCGCGCCCGTGCCGTTCCGCGGCAAGCGGTGCGAGCCGGGGCACGTGCTGCACACGGCCCGCTTCGTCGCGGAGCTCCGGGGCGAGCCGTTCGAGGCGCTCGCCGCGCGCACCGCGGAGAACACCCGCCGGCGGCTGCGGCTCCCGAAGGGCGACGCGCCCGCCGCGCCCGCCGTCTGACACGCGCACGACGTCGGATACGAGCGCCGCGCTCCTTCCGCCGGTTCCGCCTCCGGGCTCGCCTCGTCTTCGTTTCGAGGCATAGTGACAGGACGATGCAGCGATCACGCGACGGCCGCCGGATCGCCTCCGCGTGGGCGCTCTCCGTCGCTGCACACGCCGGGCTCGTCGGGGCAGGCGCGGCGATCGTCGCGGGCTCGCTCTCGACGCAGGAGGTGACGGTCGCGCGCACCGCCGGCGCGCCGGCCGCGTTGAGCGCGCCGATCGAGATCGAGCTGCCGGTGGTCTCGGACGGCACGCTCGACGGCGCGCCGGCGGTCGCGCCCGACCTGCCCGCGAGCCTCGCGCGCGGCGGAGGCGAAGCCGCGGCGCGGCCGGACACGGGCCGGCGCGGCCGCGGCGGCACGGACGCGGCCGAGCTGCCCGCGCTCAACCTCGCGGACAGGGACGACGCGACCTTCCTGTCGCCCGAGGTCCGCTCGCGGCTCGACAGGAGCCAGATCCAGCGCATCCGCTCGTCGTCGCGCCGCGCGTCGCGCGAGGACTGGCGCGCCAGCCGGGAGCCCATGGAGCTCACGTTCCTCGCGGGCGGCCGCGTCGGCAGCCGGCCCGAGCGACGGGCCGCGGCCGAGCGCGATCCGTCGATCGGGGCGCGCGAGAGCGGCGCGCCCGAGCATCGGGGCAGCGCGCTCGGCGCCGCGGCGCGGCCGGCGGGCGCCGAGGGCGCGGCCGACGCGTCCGGCGCGACGCTGTCCCTCGGAGCGAGGCCGCGCGCGGCCGGCGGGGCCGTGGAGGGGGGCGAGCGCGCGTCCGCGGGGCTCGGCGTGCGCGACGGGCGGCCCGGCGCGGATCATCGCGACAGCGCGGCGGTCCCGCTGGCGCGGCCGATGGTCGCCACCGGCACGCCCTCGGTCCCCGCCGACGTCGCGGGGCGCCCGAACGACACGGTCGACAGCGAGCAGGAGGTGGCGACGGCGATCCAGTCGCTCGTCCATGCGAGCTCGGCCGGCGGCGCGCGCGGGCTCGGTCGGGGCGGAGAGGCGGGGCCGGGCGCGACCGGCTCGGGCGGCGTGGCGGGCAGCGGCGCGCGCTCCAGCGCGCTCGGCTCCGGGCGCGGCCGGCTGCTCGACGACGATCCGCTCGATCGCCGCCGCAGCCTCTACATGCGGCAGGTCATGGCCAAGCTGCACCCGCTCTGGGCCGAGGCGTTCCCCAAGTGGGCCGCGGGCGAGGGGCTCCAGGGGACCGTGATCGTGACGTTCGTGATCCGGGCGGACGGGACCGTGAGCAGCGCATCGGTGACGCGGCCGAGCGGCATCCCGGAGTTCGACGAGAATTGCCGGCGCGCGGTGCTGCGCGGCGCGCCGTACCCGCCGGTGCCCCCCGAGCTCGGCGAGAGCTTCCGGTGGTCGATGCCCTTCGAGGCCAGGAACCCCGCCGTCCTGCCGAAACACCCCGCGCGGCCGATGAACGATGAGCGATGAACGATGCGCGCCGCGACCCGAGCGCGTCGCCCGAACGCGTCGCCCGAGCGCGTCGACAGCGTCGCCCCGCGCAAGACATCGCTTGACAGGGTGGGGACGGGGCGGTACTAGTCCGCCCTCACTTTTGCCGAAGTAGCTCAGCTGGCTAGAGCAGGCGTTTCATACGCGCCGGGTCGGGGGTTCGATTCCCTCCTTCGGCACCAGAAATGGTGACAGTCGTCCGCTGGTATCCCTGAATCGGGTGCCAGCGCTTGCGACATGCTCCTCAAGGTCGGACGTGGACGAGGGTTCCTTCCTCGCCGCCGCTGTGCACGGCGTGCCAGCCGTCGGGGAGCTCCGGCTCGGCCCACAGGAAGATGCGCCGCGCGTCGATGGGCGTCAGCGCGATGTCGTGGAAGCCTTGCGCTTCGCCGACCCCGGCGCCCCAGTACATGCCGGTGATCGCGTGGCCCGGCGCGAAGTCCATCACCCACGGGGCGTCGGCGACGTCGAAGCTGTCGGCGACCTCGCGCGGATCGATGTTGCGCGTCACGTGCTTGCTCCTCACGCGGAAGGTGCCGCGCGCCGTCGACGCGCTCGACTCCGGGTCGCGGAGCCGATCGCGGCCCGAGGAGATCAGCGTGGCGTAGATCGGCTTCTGCCCCTCGTAGGCCGTCAGCGTCTGGTTGGCCAGGCTGACGTCGAGCCAGCGCTGCGAGCCCTTGGCGAACTCGGGGAACTTGGAGCGCCGCACGATGACGACGAGGTCCTGCGCGCGCAGCCAGAAGCCGTCGCGCGCCTCCTCGAAGCGCGTGCCGTCCACCGTCCTGAACTTGCCCGTGAGCGGCACGCCCGTGCGCCGCTCGAGCTCCTCGTCGTTGGGCGTCGCCTTGCCGCGGCCGATCGACCACGTGGTGACGTCGTGGCGATGCACGAACGCCACGGGCAGCCCGACCTCCTCGACGTCGAGGCCGTGCCACGGCGAGCCGAGCACGGCCTGCAGCCGATCGGTCGGGACGAGGCGGCCGTCCGGCGTCACGCCGAGCCTGCGGCCCTCGGCCTCTCCCGCCGTGAAGGTGCGCGTGATCGCGACCCCGCTGCCCTTGCGCAGCGCCGCCGTCTTCGTCGCGGCGCGCAGGTCGACGGGCGCGCCGTCCTTCGCGCCGAGCTCGATCCCGAGCGCGGCGAGGGGCGGGAGCGGCGCGATCGCGTCGGCGAGCGGGAACACGAAGTAGCCCGACTCGGTCCTCCGCCCGTCCTCGCCGACGCCGTGCCGCTGCGGCAGCAGCACCGGCGGCCCGGTGGCGACGCCGCGCTCGTCGAGCGGGACGTCGTTGGCCGACGCGCCGAGCTGCGCGTCGCTGCGCTGCGCGCGCTCGAGGTGGCGCTCGAGATCCGGCTCGGCGCGCCGCAGCTCCTCGCGGCTCGGCACCACGGAGTACGCCGGGGTGCCCTGCGTCCTCGCGCGCCCGTAGCGGTAGGGCAGGGGCCGCGACAGGTCGGGGGGCGCCGGCAGCACCGCGACCACCTCGGTGTGCAGCGTCGCGCCGTCGCCCGCGCACACGAAGCCGCGGGGGCGGATCGCGTACCACCCGCCGCTGCACCCCGCGCGCCCGTACGGCTCCGACGACCGCACCACGGCGGCGCCAGGATGGAGCTCGCCGAGCTTGCGCGCGCCCGCCTGCGGGCGCGCGAGCACGGGTGTCCCCGCGCGCAGGGCGACCAGCTTGGGCCCGTCCGCGGGCAGCGCGACGACCTCGGGCTCGTCGCCGTCGCCCGCTTCGTCCTTCGATAGCTCCACCGACGCGCCTCTCGCCTTGCAGCCGGACAGGGCAGCCAGCACCACGGCCAGGCTCGCGAGCCCGTCGAGGCGACGCGGCCTCTGGCCGCGCGCGGAGTGTCGCGCGCAGGGCGGCGGCGCCCCGGGGTCCGGGGGCGACACCGGCCGGGAGGGCTCCGTCGGCATGGAAGCGAGCGGCATCGGCCGACGCATGCCCGACCTGCGCGCCCTGGGCCAAGTTCCAGGGCGCTGCGCGGCGCGCGCGCGCCGCCCGGCCGCTGGCGCCGCGCGCGCGCCGACGCCATGAGATGCCCGTGCGCCTCCGCCCCGCGCTGGTGTTTCTCCTGCTCGCGCCCTATGCCGCGGTTTTCTATGCGTTCCTGGCGCTGCGCCGCGCCGCCGCGTCGTTCCGACCGCGGCACCCGTGGCGCACGTGGGTGAGCCCGAACCTCCTCATCGGCGGCTTCCTCCTCCCCGGCGACGTCGCCGAGCTCCGGCGCCTCGATGTCCGCGCGGTGATCAACGTGTCGCGCGAGCTCTACGACCCGGTGCTCGCGCTGCGCGCGGCGGGCGTCGAGTACCTCCGCGTCCCGTGCTGGGACATGTGCGCCCCCACGCTCGAGCAGGCCGCGCGCGGCGTGGCGTTCCTCGAGCGCCACCTCGGCGCTGGCCACCGCGTCCACGTCCACTGCGCGAGCGGCGTCGGCCGGAGCGTCACGATCGCGCTCTGCTACCTCGCCACCCGCGGCGGCCTCGAGGTCGGCGAGGCGATCGCCCTGCTCGAGCGGCAGCGGCCGCGCGTCGCGCTGAGCCGCGCGCAGCGCGCGTTCGTCGAGCGCTACGTCGCCTGGCACCGCGAGGGCGCGGCGCCGCGGGCGCTCACCTCCTGCGCAGGAGGGATCGCAGGCTGAAGAGCCCGAGCGCGGGCGCCGCGACCGCGAAGGCCCCGCCGCAGCCCGCGAGGATGAGCGCGGCGCCCCACGGCGTGGCGGCGATCGCCTCCGGCAGCGCCGCCCGGAGCGCCGCGCCGCAGCCGACCGAGACCGCCGTGAGCGCGGCGACGCGGCCGATCCGGATCTGATCCAGACCGAGCCCGCCGATCTCGCGCCGCACGCGCAGCGCGAGGGCGATCGCCTCGACCCACCCGGCGATCACGGCGCCGAGCACCACGCCGAGCACGTCGAGCCGCCGCATCAGGAGGAGCGCGACGGCGGTGCTGACGAGCACGCGGTAGAGCGCGTAGCGCGCCGGCGTCCTCGTGTCCCCCAGCGCGAACGAGGCGGTGATCAGCACGCGCCCCGCGGCGTTCCCGAGCAGCGCGAGCCCGTACGCGCCCACGAGCGGCTCGACCCGCGCCGTCGACGCCCGATCGAAGGTCCCGGTCTGCAGCAGCAGCGTGATGAGCTCCCGCCCGAACACCAGGAACACGGCCGTCGCCGGCGCGGTCAGCACCGTGATCCGCGCGAGCGAGGCGCCGAGGCGGCGCGACAGCGCCTCGTTGCGCCGCGCGACGTCCGCCTCGGCCGTGTCGCGCGCCATCTCGGGCAGGGCCACCGCGGCCTCGCCCGTGCCGAGGATGCTCATCGGCAGGAGGTAGATCGTCTGCGCGTAGTTGAAGGCCGCGTTCGCGCCGGCGCCGAGGAAGCTCACGAGGAGCGTGTCGACCAGCCCGGAGACCTGGATGATCCCGCGGCCGAGCAGCGCGGCGGGCAGCTTCCCGGCCGCCTCCCGGACGCTCGGGTCCTTGGCGTCGAGGCGCGGCGCGAGCCCGCCGAGCAGCGCGCGGGCCGAGGGGAGCAGCAGCGCGAGCTGCAGCGCCGCGCCGGCGAACGCGCTCCACGCGAGCGCCTCGGCGAGCGGCTCCCCGCGCATGCCGAGCCACGCCCCGCAGGCGAGCAGCCCCGCGATCTGGGCGGCGCTCCACGCGACGGGCGCGGCGTAGGGGAGGAAGAACCGGCGGTGCGCGTTCAGCACGCCGAGCCCCCACGCCGAGAGCACGAGGAGGCCGGTCATCGGGAAGATGATCCGGACGACGCGCGTCGTGCTCGCGAGCTTGTCCTCGTCGAAGCCCGCGGCGACCAGGAAGGACAGCCACGGCGCCGCGAGCACGCCGAGGAGCGACGCCGCCGCGGCGGCGACGAGCAGGAGCCCGAGCGCGGACAGCGCGAAGTGCGCCGCGCGCCGCGCGTCGCCCGCCGCGCGGAGGCGCGCGTAGACCGGGATGAAGGTGGCGGAGAGCGTCC
This sequence comes from Sorangium sp. So ce834, assembly GCF_051521425.1. Classification (NCBI taxonomy): domain Bacteria; kingdom Pseudomonadati; phylum Myxococcota; order Polyangiales; family Polyangiaceae; genus Sorangium; species Sorangium sp. So ce834. Next base: position 6,060,823 of record NZ_CP150351.1, on the reverse strand, counting down.
CCTCGCCGAGGAGGTTCTGGGTGATGTTCCCCGCGCGGAACGCCGCCGCGATCACGTCGGCGAGCTCGGAGGTGCCGAAGAAGTGCGCCGTCACCCGCTGGCGGATCAGCCCGACCAGGCGCGAGAGGATGATCCCCGCGGTGACCATCGCCGACGATCGAGCCGCGCTGGGCGCCGCCTCGGGTCCGGCGGCCGGCCGGCTCGCGCCGGCCGCCGCGGCGGCGCCAAGGGCGGCGCTCGCCGGCGCGGTCCCTGCCGGCGTGGCGGCGGGCGGATCGGGGTCGGGCGGCACGGCGCCGCTTCTATCAGACCTCCCGCCCCCGGGCGACCTCGGCGCCGGCCGGCCGGCGGCTCAGTCCCGTAGCCTGGCGGCGCCGAGCCGCTCCGCGTGCGCCAGCACCCGCCGCGCGACGTCGGGCCCCTCGCGCCGGCGGTCCAGGTGCCGCGGGATGACCCCGCGCTCCGCGGCCTCCCACAGCTCCGGCTGGGAGATCCCGGTCTCGGTCCGCGAGCGCAGCCGCGACAGGGAGACCTCGACCGTGGGGAGGGCGATCGGCGCCTGGGGATCGCGGAGGAGCGCCGGGTCGATGCAGCACGACAGGTCGTTCGCCCCGCCGGAGCGCGCGTTCAGCCTGGGGAGCTCGAAGCGCGCCTCGAGCGTGCGGATGACCGACGCGTGATCGAGCACGGTGCTCACCGCGCAGCCCCTCCGGACGAGCGGGCCCGCGACGATCGACGGGACCCGGAAGCCGAGCTGCGAGAACAGCGGATCGTCGTCGGTGGTCGTGGGCGGCGGCACGTGGTCGAAGAAGCCGCCGTGCTCGTCGTAGGTGATCACGAGCAGGCACCGGCCCCACTGTGGGCTCCTCGCGAGCGCGTTGTAGACGCTGGCCATGAGCACCTGTCCGAGCTGCACGTCGTGGTCGGGGTGATCGTCGTTCGCGGTGGCGCCGAAGAACTGGGGATCGATGACGGAGAACGCGGGGAGGAGCCCCGCGGCCGCGTCCTCGAAGAAGCGCTCGATCCCGGAGACGCCCTTGAACTTGAAGTACGCCCCCGAGCACCACGGCACGTCATGGTAGTAGTTCCTGCTCGAGATCCCCGCGTCGCTCAGCAGCTCGAACACGCTCGTGAAGCGGGTGACCGGCACGTTCCTGGAGACGCCCCTCGACGTGGCGCCGTGCAGGAAGAACCGGTTGGGCCAGGTCGGGCCGAGCACCGAGCTGAACCAGCGCTCGCAGATCGCCGACACGTCGGCGAGCGCGTAGAGGATCGGCAGGTGCTCGCGCACGTGATAGCCCATCACGTCGCGCTGATCCGGCCCCGCGTGAGCGAGGACGAACCCGTCGTTCATCCCTTGATTCCACTGCGCGTGGGCCGCGTCCCAGCTGTGCGGCGGGTCGGCGGGCGTGAAGTTGTCGAGCTGGAAGGGGGAGACCAGCGCGCCGTCCGGCGCCCGGTTCGACTCGTTGCCTGTCAGGCCGTCGATCTGCCTGCCCTCCTTCAGCCGCAGCGAGCCGAGGTAGTGGTCGAACGACCGGTTCTCCATACACAGGACGACGATGGTGCTGATCGGCGCGAGCAGCTCGGCGGGGCTCAGGCCCCCCGTGTCGACGCAGCCATCCGCAGGAGCGCCGCCGGCGCCGCCAGCTCCCGCCGGTCCCGAGCCGCCCGCTCCCCCGCCGCCGTCGCTGGCTCCTCCAGCGCCGCCCGCTCCCCCAGCGCCGCCCGCTCCTCCGGCTCCGTCGTTCCCGCTCGAGCTGCCCGAGCTCGAGCCGGCGTCCTCGAGCATCGTCGCGCCCTCCGTGGCACTGCATCCGAAGGTCGCGGCGCCGAGCGCCGCGCCGAGCCCCGTCAGCACATGCCGCCGGGTCAGGGGATCACGCGGCGGTACATTCTGTTTTTTCATCACACACAGGATCCTCAGGAACCCGAGGCCGAGAAAGGACTTTTGATGTCCCTCGACTCGACGTAACCGTCGAGTAACCCACGTGACCCTCCGCGAACACCGGCGTAACCACCGGCGTAACGAAGAAAACCTTTCTTTTCGCGAGGTCTGCCGGGTGATATGGGTAGAAATCGCGGGGGCCTACGTTTGCACTCTGCCACCTTCCGATGAGCTCGAATCCGCTCCCACCTACGCCAGCAGGGACAGATACCGTCGAGAACGGCCGGTCGATGGGGCCGCTGAGGCCGCTGCGGCTGTGCATCGTCGACATGAACAATGGCCACGTGAACCAGGCGATGCGCTGCCTGCGCGGGCTTGCCGCAGCCTTCTTCGAACGTGTCCAGAAGCACAATCCGGGCGTATCTTGCGAGGTTGTCGAGGTGTCGCCCCGGGACACCAACGCGCCGATCCCCACGGACTGTGATCTGTACCTCTCGTCGGGCGGCCCCGGCTCTCCGTTCGACGGCGAGGGCGAGCCGTGGACGCTCGACTACGCGCGCCTCCTGGACGGCGTGGTCGAGTCGGCGATCCAGGGGGGCGCGGACCGGCGGGCGCTCTTCGCGATCTGCTACTCGTTCGAGCTCGTCGTCCACCATTACCGGCTGGCCGACGTGGTCCCGCGCGCCGACCGCAAGTTCGGCGTCATGCCCATCTACACGACCTCGGTCGGCCAGCAGCACCCGCTGCTGTCTCCGTTCGGCGATCGCCTCTTCGCCTTCGAGCACCGCAACTGGGAGGCGGTGAACCTCGACGAGCGCCGCTTGGGCGGCCTCGGGGGCCAGCTCCTCGCCCGCGAGAGCCGCGACGGCATCTCCAAGGGCCGGGCGATCCTCGGGCTGCAGGTCGCGCCGGGGGTCGAGGCGGTCCAGTTCCATCCGGAGGCGGATCGCGCCGGCGTCATGAGCTGGCTCTCGCGCCCCGAGCAGGCGGCCGCCTTCAAGGCGACCTACGGCGAGGTCACCTACCACGCGATGCTGCGCACTCTGGACGATCCCAGGCGGCTCGCGCGCACCTTCGCGCTCGTGATTCCAGGTTGGCTCGGCCGCTGCTTCAACGAGATCGCCGGCGCCCGCGGCTACGCGGAGCTGCCGCCGATCGAGGACGCCCCGTGCCCGCGCTTCGCCGCGCACTGCCGCCCCGACGATCCGCCCACGCCCTCCGCGCGCACGCCGATCCCCGGTGAGCAGGTCGCGCGCGGCGCCTGAGCCGCGCGCGGCGCGGCTCAGGATCCGCGCGCCGAGGGGCCGCGGGGGGGCTGCCCGAGGCGCCGACGAGTGCCGACGAGTGCCGACGAGTGCCGACGATCGCCTGCTCGCGCCTTGCGCGCCGGCCTACCTGCGGCTTATGGTCATGGGATAAAGGATGATCGCGAGCAGGGCTCGCGGACCAGCATCCGGCGCCGGGGGTTGCTCTGGCACGCATGAGAGAGAACGCATGAATCACTCGCGTCCGGCCGCTCCGAGGAGTCTACCGTCGCCGGACGTCCGCGAGCCGGGCGCGCCCGAGGAGGGGCACTGCGGCGACGCGTCGCCGGCCGAGGCCTCGGCCGCCCAGCGCTCCGCGCCGGCCGAAGACCCCGACGCGCAGGAGGCTCAGCTCGATTCGCAGCTGGGCGTGACGGATCCGATCGCGATGTCGCAGGTCCGTGACGCGTTGAACCAGCTGAGCCGCGAGCGCGGGACGCAGCCGGACGTGCTGCTCATCATCTATCACCGGCACGGCGCCGAGACGGTGCGGCTGAACGAGGGGGTCGGGGTCGTCGTGGGCCGCGATCCGAGCGCGGACGTCGCGATCCCGGAGCGCAGCCTGTCGCGGCGCCACGCGCGCTTCACGTTCCAGCGCGGCGACGTGCTCATCGAGGACCTCGGCTCGACGAACGGCACCTTCCTGAGCGGCCATCGCGTGGAGCAGGGCATCCTGAAGCCCGGCGACGAGGTGGTGCTCGGGGAGATCACGGCCTCGCTGCGCGTCATCGCGAGCGCGGAGCTGCCGGTGCTCCACCTCGACGCGCTGGACGCGCGCGCCCTGGCCCCGAGACACCTGCCGAGCGCCGACAACCTGATGGGCGGGCCGACGCCCGTGGGCGGCGTGCGCGCGGTCAGCGACGAGGGGCTCGTGATGCGCAGCCCCGCGATGCGGCCGGTGCTCGAGACCGCCATGCGCCTCGCGCGCTCGTCGGCGCCCGTGCTGCTCCAGGGCGAGACGGGGACCGGCAAGGACGTGCTCGCGCGGCTCATCCACGAGGCCGGCCCGCGCCACAAGAAGCAGCTGGTCCACGTCGGGTGCAGCGGCGTACCCGCGCAGCTCCTGGAGAGCACGCTCTTCGGCCACGAGGCCGACGCGCTCCCGGGCGCCGCCCAGGCGCAGGAGGGCGTCTTCGAGGCGTGCGCGGGCGGCACCGTGGTGCTCGACGAGGTGGGCGATCTCCCGCCGTCCTCCCAGGCCGCGCTGCTGCGCCTCCTCGACACCGGCCGCATCGTCCGCATCGGGTCGACCAGGGAGATCGAGGTCGACGTGCGGATCGTCGCGACCACGTACCGCGATCTCGAGGCGCTGTGCGAGGCGGGCACGTTCCGCTCGGACCTGCTCTACCGGCTCAACGCGGTGCCGCTGCGCATCCCGCCGCTCTGCGAGCGGCGCGAGGACATCGGGCCGCTGGCCCAGCGCTTCCTCCGGCAGGCGAACGAGGCGCACCGCCGCAACGTGCGCTCGATCGATCCCGAGACGCTCGCGCTCCTGGAGCAGTACCCCTGGCCCGGCAACGTGCGCGAGCTGCGCAGCGCGATCGAGCGCGCCGTCGTCATCGCGCGGGGCAGCGTCATCACCCCGCTCGACCTGCCGGAGAGCATCAACGCCCTCGCGGCGCGCCGGCTCTCCACGCCGCCGCCGCCGGACCGGCCGCTCGTCGAGATCGCGCCGACCAGCACGGGGCCGATGATCGGGCTCAAGGCGCAGATGGACCGGCTGGAGACCGAGATCATCCTCGAGGCCCTCCGCGCGACGAACGGCAACCTGGCGATGGCGGCGCGGCGGCTCAGGATGCCGCTGCGCACGCTCCAGGAGAAGATCACCACCCACGGGCTGAAGCGCTCCGATTACCGGGACGGCCCGCCGTCGCGCTCGAAGTAGGGCGCGCGCGAGCGGAGCCCCGGCGGCTCAGCCTTCGTCCTCCAGCACGGCCAGCGCGGCGTTGTGCCCGCACGCGCCGTGGACCCCGGCGCCGGGGTGCGCGTACGACGAGCCCAGGTAGAGGCCGCGGACCGGCGTCCGGTAGCGGAAGTAGGGGAACACCGGCCGGAAGATGAGCTGATTCCGGATGTCGGCCGAGCCTCCGCCGAGGTCGCCGCCGATGAGGTTCGCGTTCATCGCCTCGAGGTCGTCGGGCGCCCAGATCTTCCGCGCGAGGATCCGCCGCCGGAAGCCGGGGGCGAGCTCCTCGATCCGGGCCTCGATGCGATCGGCGAAGCGCTCGCGCGAGGCGGCCCAGCCCCCGCCGATGGAGGAGGGGACGCGCGAGTAGGCATACAGGGTGTGGCGCCCGGCCGGCGCGCGGGTCGGATCGACCAGCGACTGCTGCCCGATGACGAGGTAGGGGTGCTCGGGGAGGACGCCGGCGCGCACCTGGCGCGTGAACTCGGCGAGGTCCTCGAGGCTGTCGCCCGCGTGCACGACCGCGGCGCGCGCGGCGTCCTCGTGGGACCACGGCGCCGGGCCGTCGAGCGCCCAGTCCATCTTGAAGGTGCCGAACCCCTGGCGGAACCGGCGCATGGCGCGCTGGACCCGGGCGGGGACGAGCTCGGGCGCGAGCAGGCGCAGGTAGAGCGTCGGCGCCGCGAGGTCGGCGACGATGGCGCGGCGGGCGCTGATCTCCTCGCCGTCCGCGAGCCGGACCGCGACGGCCCGGCCCTGCCTGGCGATGATCTGCTCGACCCGGGCGCCGCAGCGGAGGCTGCCGCCGCGCTCCTCGATGCGCCGGAGCAAGGCGCGCGTGATCGAGCCGGCGCCGCCCTCGGGCACCGCGAAGCCGCCGCTCGAGGCGAGCAGGGTGAGCATGAAGCCGACGATCGCGCCGCAGGGGTCCTCGGGGCCCACGTCGGTGTGGAGGGCGAGGCCGGGGACGACGCGCCGGGCCGCCTCGGTCCGGAACGTGCGCGTCGAGAAGCCGCGGCCGCTCGAGAGGGCCACCTGCGCGAGGCGGAGCAGGTTGAGGGGCCCGAAGCGGAGCAGCGCCCCGAGGGCGGGCGGCGTGGACAGGAGCGCCTTGAGCAGCCGCTCGACCGTGGCGGCGTGCCAGCGCGCGATCCGGCGCCACGTGGGGCCGTCCTCGCCGAGCGACCTCGCCGTCGCCTCGATGTCCCGCGCGATCGAGGCGCAGGTCCCGTCGGGCGCCGGGTGGGCGCTGTCGATCGGCGCGTGCCGCCAGACGAGGCCGGCCCCCGGCAGGTCGAGCGGCAGCAGCGCGGGGCTCGTCTGCCCGAAGGGGAAGAACGCCGCGCCGAGATCGTGGCGGAACCCCGGGAGCGTCACCTCGCGCGTGCGCACGGCGCCGCCCGGCTCCTGCTCGGCCTCGAGCACGAGCACCGACAGGCCCGCGCGGGCGAGGTACGCCGCCGCGGTGAGGCCGTTCGGTCCCGCGCCCACCACGATCACATCAGGGTCTCCGCTCTGCATCGTCGTCTGCGGCTCCTCAGCCCACGAGCTGCGCGCTCGGCATGGTGCGGTTCGAGGCGATCGCCTGGCCGCTCCGCCCCACCACGAGCAGGCCGACGGCGATCACGTCCGGGAACATCGCGACGCCGCGCTGCGCGGCGCGGGCGGGCGCGACGCCGTCGGCGAGCCAGTCGTAGACCGTCCGCGCGAGGAGGCGGCGCGCGATCTCCTCGCCGACCCCGGTCGCCGCCACCGCCCCGTGCGGGCCGGCGTAGATCCCCGCGCCCATCAGCGGCACGTCCCCGACGCGGCCGCGGAGCGAGAAGGTCGACCCGCCCGTCGACGCCGCGGCGGCGAAGCGGCCGTGCGCGTCGCGAACGACGGCCCCGACCGTGTCGCACTCGATCGGCTCGGCGTCGAAGTTCCAGAACCGCTTCGCCGTGAGCGCGTGGAACCGCGCCGCGTCGTTCGTGGAGTCGCCGTCGCCCCCCTCGCCGCGCAGCGCGGCGAGGGCGCGGTCGTGCCTCTCGCGCGCCGCCTCGGTGGCCGGATCGTGGTCGGCGAACCCGAGCCGGCGCGCGAACGCGGTCGCGCCCGCGCCGGCGAGGATCAGGTGGGGCGTCTCCATCACCTTCGCCGCGACCAGGACGGGGTTCTTCACCCGCTCGACGCACGCGACGGCGCCGAACCGCCCGTCGCTGGCCATCGCGGCCGCGTCCATCTCGATCGTGCGCCCGTCGAGGCGGAGGTTCGAGCCCGTCCCGGCGTTGAGGCGCGGGTCGTCTTCCAGGCGCGCGGTCGCAGCGATGGCCGCCGCGAGCGCCTCTCCGCCCGCGTCGAGCGCGCCGAGCGCCTCGTCGGCGGCCCTGGCGCAGCTGTCCGCGCCGTCTTGCGGCGCGGACACCCCGCCGTGCGTGAGGATGGCGTATCTCACGTCGTTCTCCTGCGCGTACCATGGCCGCGCGCCGCCGCGAAGCCGGCCGGGCGCGCGGCCGCCGGGGGGGCGGGCGCGGGGCCGCCGCGCGGGGAGGCCGCTCGGCTCCGGGGCAGGACCGCTGCGCTCGACACCCTGCCGCGCTCCTGATACGTCGCGCGCTCAGCCCGGAGCGCGGCAGGCGCCAGCCGACCGCCCGCTGCGGGACGAGCGCGGCCAGGTCCAGGGCCGCCGCGAAGCCGCCCATCGAGGAATCGAGGAGAGCAGAGACCGTGGCCAAGAACGAAGCGCCGAAGACCGCCATCACGCCCACGCGCAACGAGGACTACCCCGAGTGGTACCAGCAGGTCGTGCGCGCGGCCGACCTCGCGGAGAGCTCCCCGGTCCGCGGCTGCATGGTCATCAAACCGTGGGGCTACGCGATCTGGGAGAACATCCAGCGCGAGCTCGACAGCATGTTCAAGGCGACCGGGCACAAGAACGCCTACTTCCCGCTGTTCATCCCGAAGTCGTTCCTCGAGAAGGAGGCGGAGCACGTCGAGGGGTTCGCGAAGGAGTGCGCGGTGGTCACCCACCACCGGCTCGTGCCCGGCCCCGGCGGCGGGCTCATCCCCGACCCCCAGGCCCGGCTGGAGGAGCCGCTCATCGTGCGCCCCACGTCCGAGACGATCATCGGCGCGGCGTTCGCGAGCTGGGTCCAGAGCTACCGGGATCTGCCGCTGCTGATCAACCAGTGGGCGAACGTCGTGCGCTGGGAGCTGCGGACGCGCCTGTTCCTGCGGACGGCGGAGTTCCTGTGGCAGGAGGGGCACACCGCGCACGCGAGCGAGGCCGAGGCGCGCGAGGAGACGCTGCGCATGCTCGGCGTCTACGCCACGTTCGCGCGCGACTTCATGGCCATGCCCGTCCTCGAGGGCCCGAAGACGGCGAGCGAGCGCTTCCCCGGCGCGGTCGACACCTACGCCATCGAGGCGATGATGCAGGATCGCAAGGCCCTGCAGGCCGGGACGAGCCACTTCCTGGGCCAGAACTTCGCCAAGGCGAGCGGCATCAAGTTCCAGACCAAGGAGGAGACCGAGGAGTACGCCTGGACGACGTCCTGGGGTGTGTCGACGCGGCTCGTCGGCGGCCTGATCATGACCCACAGCGACGACGACGGCCTGGTGCTCCCGCCTCGCCTCGCGCCGGCCCACGTCGTGATCCTGCCGGTGTATCGGGGCGACGACACGCGCGCCAAGATCGACGAGTACATCGATGGGCTCGCGAAGGAGCTCCGGGCGCAGCGCTTCGGCGAGCGGCGCGTCGAGGTCGAGATCGACCGGCGCGACATCCGCGGCGGCGAGAAGCAGTGGGAGTGGGTGAAGAAGGGCGTCCCCCTGCGGATCGAGATCGGGCCGCGCGACGTCGACGGCGGCGTGGCCATGGTCATGCGCAGGGATCGCTCGCCGAAGGACAAGGCGAGCATGGCGCGCGCGGAGCTCACGGGGCGCATCACGGAGATCCTCGCCGACATCCAGGCGACGCTCTACGCGCGCGCGCTCGCGATGCGCGACGCGAACACGCACGTGATCGACAGCCGCGCCGATTTCGACGCGTTCTTCGGGTCGAAGGGGGGCAAGGAGGCGCCGGGCGGCTTCGCGCTGGCGCACTGGTCCGGCGATCCGGAGGTCGAGGCGGCGGTGAAGGACGCGCACAAGGTGACCATCCGCTGCATCCCGACCGGCGGGTTCGAAGGGGCGCCGTGGGCCGACGCGCTGACCGGCGAAGGGACGTGCATCTTCACGGGCAAGCCCAGCCCGCGGCGCGTGGTGTTCGCGAAGTCGTACTGAGCAGCGGCGCCCGCCGGCTCACCGGGCGCGCGCGGCGTCGCCGGCGCGCCCGCCTTTGCGGGCAGGACGCCGCGCGCATCGTCGGAGCAGCGGTGCCTCAGCGGCCGAGCGCGGGCAGCACGCGCTCCGCCAGGATCGCCGGGAGCAGCCGCAGCTGCGCGCAGTGTTCGCCGGGGCCCGAGCCGGCGTAGCCGCGCACGTAGAGGCTGCCCCCGTCGTACATCCGCGTGAGCCGTAGCGCGTCTCCCGCTCCCTCGGCGCCGAGGCCGGGCGCTCTGGGCGGCGCGCCGTCGCCGCTGGAGGTCACCGCGATCGGGCTCGCGCCGAGCTCGCTCAGCAGGAAGGTGGCCACCTCTTTCGTCGACGCGTAGCCGCTCGTCGGGATCTCGGTGTGCGTCAGGTAGAAGACCGGCGCGCCGCGCGCGGCGGCGTTCGCGAGGGCGATGTACGGCGCGAGCTGGCCCTGCACGAGCGACGTCTGCCCCGGCATGTAAGAGGCATAGAGCGAGTCGAGCAGGATCAAGGCGTCCACATGGCTGGTCCCGCGCTCGACGATCCTGCCGATCGCGCCCGATCCTGCGCTCCAGGACGACAGCACGAGGCGGCGCGCGCGCCCGCCCGCGATCCCGGTCGCGGCGCCGACCTCGCGGTCGATCGCCTGGAGCAGCGCGTCCCAGCCGCCGCCCTCGAGGGCGCGCGCGTAGTCGCTGGAGCGGGTCCCCAGGTCGATCCCGGCGATGACCAGCTCCATGTCCCTCGGAGCCAGCACCTTTCGGATGGCCTCTGCGCCGTGAAAGTGGACGAGCAGATCGTAGCCGCCGTCCGCCGAGATCGCGCGCGCCGGCGGGACGAGGAGCCTGCCCAGCGGGAGGGGGCGCCAGCGCTCGTAGCCGCCGAAGCCGTGGTCGGCGAAGTCGCAGCCCGCCTGCGCTTCGCGCTCCTCGAGCGCGATCCGCTCCGGCTCGCCGCCCCTGGGCAGCGGCGACGGCTCTGCGGGCGCGCTCGCCGGAGCCGGGACCGGCGACGCGCTGGGCTCCCGGCTCCGGCGGAGCAGCAGCACGCCGCCCATGACGCCGAGGCTCGCCGCCAGGACGAGCGCGTCGCGGAGCTGCCGCGTCCTTCGGCCGCTCAAAACCCGGGATCGGTGACGGTCGGCACCCACCGCGTCGAAGGAGGCTTGCTCGGGGTAGCTTTGCGCGCGCCCGCGGCGCTGGATCCAGCGGCCGCCGCGCTCGGCGCCGCGGGGCCAGCGGCCGCCGCGCTCGGCGCCGCGGGGCTCGGCGCCGCCGCCGCCGGCGCGCCCTTGGCCGCCTGGCTCGGAGCGCCGGTCCCGCGCTCCTCGGGACCGGCGGCGTCGATCGGGTCGCGGGCCGGTACGGCGCCGATCTCGTCGCTGTCGACCAGGATCGCGGCGGTGCTGGCCGACGCTGGGGCGGCAGCCGCCGCGGCGCCCGCGCTGCGGTCGACCACCGCGGCCTGCTCGGGCGCGATCGGCTGCGGCGCGGGCCGCTGCCGGAGCCACACCACGCCCGCGCCGAGCGCCGTGACGACCGCGAGCGCCGCGGCTGCCGCCAGCGTCCCCGAGCGACTCCGCGCCGCGGGGACCTCGATCGGGCCGAGCGGCGTCTCCTGGCCAGGCGAGCTCTGCGGCAGCGCCTCGGGCAGCAGCACCGGCTGCGGGAGTGAGGGCGCGCTCGCGCGGACCGTGGGGAGCTGTGCGTTCGGATGGCCAGGGGGAAGCTGCGTGAAGAAGAGCTCGCTGATGCTGTCGCGAACGAGCATCACCTCGGGCGGGTGCGACGCGCGCTCGTCGAGCATCCGGACCGTGTCGCGCAGCGCGGCGCGCCGGCGCTGGTTGCGCTCTCCGAGGAGCCCGCGCACGAACGCCCCGACGTCGTGGTCCGTCACCGTCGGCTCCTTCGCCAGCACGGCCTCGAGCGCGCCCTCCAGCTCGAGCATCGTCTGGTACCGCTTGTCCGGGTCCTTCTGGAGGCACGTCATCAGCACGTGATCCAGGTCGGCGGGGTAATCCGGGTTCTTCAGGCGGGGCGACAGCGCTGGCCGCGAGGTGATGTGCTGCAGCGTGAGGAGATCGTTCTCCGCGGTGAACGGATGATCCCCCGTCGTGAGCTTGTAGAGCACGATGCCCATCGCGAAGATGTCGGTGCGCCGATCGACCCGCTCGCCCCGCGCCTGCTCCGGGGACATGTACGGGACCTTGCCCTTGATCTGGCCCGCGGTCGTGTCGTTGCCGGAGCGGTTGGTCGCCTTGGCGACGCCGAAGTCCACGAGCTTCACGTGGCCGTCGTACGTCACGAGGATGTTCTGGGGCGACACGTCGCGGTGCACGAGCCCGAGCAGCTGATCGTCGTTCTGCGGGTCGCGGAGCTCGTGGGCGGCGTGCAAGCCGAGGCAAGCGCGGCTCAGGACGCGGAGCGCGATGCGCAGCGGGATCGCCACCCCGCTCTTGTTGGCCGCCCGCGCGATGACCGACAGCGCCTCGCCGTCGACCCACTCCATCACGATGTAGAGGACGTCGCCCTGCTCACCCAGGTCGAGGATCTCGGCGACGTTCGGGTGATGGATCCCCGAGGCGAGCCTCGCCTCCTCGAGGAACATCGACTCGAACTGGGCGTCCTCCGAGAGCGACGGCAGCATCGTCTTGATGGCGACCGTCTTCTGGAAGCCGCGATGGCCCTTGCGGCGCGCGGCCCACACCGTGGCCATCCCCCCCTGCGCGATCGGCAGGAGGAGCTCGTAATGCCCGAGCTCCTTTCCCGGCAGCAGCTGGGGTTGGGGGATCATGACGTCGTGCGGCGCGCTCCGGACCGAAATGCAGGGAGCCCGGAAAGCTTGAGCAAGTCTAGCATCCGGGCCCGGCAGGCACGTTATGTGGTGCTGATTACACAAACGCGGTCCGGAGGAGCGCCCCGCCGCGTCGGGGGATCACGCGCCGGGCGGGACCGCCTGTCCCCACAGCTGCTGGTAGATCTCGCTGAGCTTCTGGTGGGTGTCGGCCGAGAAGCCGTTGACCGCGTAGGGCCAGCGGAAGCCGTCGCCCATCGCCTGGTTGCACGAGAACGAGACGAGCAGATCGACCGGCGTGGGGTTGTTCGGCCGGATGATGGAGATGCCCAGGCCCGGGTAGAAGCAGTTCCCGCGGTCCGCCGTGAAGCTGTCCTCGTCGCCGAAGACGTCGAGGATCTGATCCTTGAGCTCCTCGTCGGCGTCGCTGGTCGTGAGCTGACGCTGCTGGAGGATGACGAAGTTCTTGAAGCGGGGCTGAGCCGGCAGTGTCGGCGCGGCCGCGGTCTGCCCCGGGATGAGGTTGGGCGGGATGAGGCCGGGGAGCGCCTGCTGCAGCCCCTGGAGAGCCGCCTGCCCCATCTGCTGGAGCTCGGGCGGGATCCCCGGGATGAGGGTGGGGGCCGTGGTCGCCGTCGGCGTCGGGGCCAGCTCCTGACCCTGGAGGCGCAGCACGGTGATCTGCGCCTTGTCCATCTCGTCGAACGGCGCCGTGCGGGCCGCGCAACCGGTGACGAGGGGTGCCAGCAAGGCGATGCCTGCGAGTGTACGGGTGGTGAGGTTCATGTTCACTTTGACGGTCATCTAGCACGGCTATGCGCCGGAAGGTGAACAGCGACCGCACACGGCAGGCCCTCGCCCCCGGCCCGCCCCGGGGCGGGCTTCACATCGTGCTCGCGCCGAACTCGTAGAGCGCCCGGATCTCGGTGAGGCGCGCCGTGATGTCGGCGCGCGTCACCTTCGCGATCCGCTGCGTGCCCACCGCCTCGACGCAGAACGAGGCCGTCGCCGTCGCGTGGAGCATGCCGCGCCGGAGCGCGAGCGGCGTGACCTCCGGCTGGCCCGCGAGGTAACCGATGAGCCCGCCTGCGAAGGCGTCGCCGGCGCCCGTCGGATCGACGACGTCCTCGAGCGGGAAGCCGGGCGCCGCGAACACGCCCTCCTCGTCGAAGAGCAGCGCGCCGTGCTCGCCGCGCTTGATGATCAGCCGGCGCGGCCCGCGGGACAGGATCTCCTTCGCGGCGCGGCGGATGTTGTACTTGCCCGAGAGCTGGCGCGCCTCCTCGTCGTTGACCACGAGCGTGTCGATGCGGCGCAGCATCGCCGCGACCGCCTTCGGCTCCCCCTCGATCCAGAAGTTCATCGTGTCCGCGAGGACGAAGCGCGGCGAGCGGACCTGCTCGAGCACGTCGAGCTGGAGCGCGGGGTGGATGTTGCCGAGCAGGAGGAAGGGCGTGTCGCGGTACGCCTCCGGCAGCTTCGGCGCGAACGACGCGAACACGTTGAGCTGCGTGTCGAGCGTCGTGCGGTGGATGAGATCGACGTCATAGCGCCCGGCCCAGCGGAACGTCTTCCCCGGAGCGCGCTCGATGCCCTCGACGGCGATGCCCCGGGCGCGCATCGCCGCGAGCGTCTCCTCGGGGAAGTCGTCGCCGACCACGGCCACCGTGCGCACCGGAGCGAAGCACGAGGCAGCGAACGCCGAGTACGTGGCCGAGCCACCCACGACGTTCTTGGCGTTGCCGGAGGGGAGCTCGAGGTCGTCGAAGGCCATCGAGCCGATGATGAGGATCGCGGAGGAGGTCGTCACAGAAGCCTCTTATTCGGGTTTGCGCGCAGCCGCTAGCCGCGCGTTTCGTTTCAGCGGCGCCGTCGCCGCGCCCGCGTGGCCGGGCGAGATGGCGCCCGCCCGCGGCTCGCTGCCGCAGGGCGGGCGCGGCGACAGCCTTCGCCGGAGGGCACGCTCAGTCCGCCTTCTGCCGAGGGCCGATGAGCCACTCGAGCCGCGCCTGCGCGTCGGGCGAGGTCGCGCTCGCCGAGGTCATGATGGAGCTCCGCAGCGCGTGGCGCGCCGGGCTCTGCGACACGTCCGGGAGGCCGTGGGCGAGGGCCTTCGCGACGTTCCGCGCGTGCACGATGTTGCGGTTCAGCACGGCGATGACCGCCTCGACGCTCACCGCCTCCTCGGTCACGTGCCAGCAGTCGAAGTCGGTCGTGAGCGCGAGCGTGGCGTAGGGGAGCTCCGCCTCGCGCGCGAGCTTGGCCTCGGGCAGGTTGGTCATGCCGATGACGTCCGCGCCGAGGGACCGGAACATGTGGCTCTCGGCACGCGTCGAGAACTGCGGGCCCTCGATGCAGACGTACGTGCCGCCGCGGTGGACGCGCGCGACGGTGGCGCGCGCGGCCTCGTAGACGGCGCTCGCCATGAACGGGCACACCGGATCGGCGAACGGCACGTGGGCGACCACGCCGTCGTCGAAGAACGTGGAGGTCCGGCGCTTCGTGAAATCGAGGAACTGGTCGACGACGACGAGGTCGCCGGGCTCGATCTGCTCGCGCAGGGAGCCGACGGCGCTCACGCTGAGCACGTGCGTCGCGCCGAGCATCTTCAGCGCGCAGATGTTCGCGCGGTAGTTGATCGCCGACGGGGAGAAGCGGTGCCCGCGGCCGTGGCGCGGCAGGAAGAGGACGGTCGCGTCGCCGCCCTTGACCTGTCCGCGGAGCACCACGTCGCTCGGCAAGCCGAAGGGCGTGGACACCGAGACCTCCTCGACGTCCTCCAGCCACCCCATCTCGTAGAGCCCGCTGCCGCCGATGACGGCGAGCACGTCGCGCGTAGCGCTCTCGCTCATCGCTCGAACCTCCGCTCGGAGAGCAGCCGCTCGCAGAGCGCCGCGCGCCGCTGCCGGCGGCACCGCTCGGCGAAGACGAGCGACCTCAGCTGCTCGTACGCGCGGTTGATCTCGTCGTTCACGATCACGTAGTCGAAGAAGCCGTAGTGCTCGATCTCCCCCTTCGCGTTGCGGAGGCGCCGCAGCGTCGTCGGCTCGTCCTCGGTGCCGCGGCCGCGCAGGCGCCGCTCGAGCTCGGCGAGCGACGGGGGCAGGATGAACACGGCGACTGCCTCGGGCAGGCTCGCCTTGATCTGCCTCGCGCCCTGGTGATCGATGTCGAAGAGGACGCCGCGCGCCGTGGCCCGGGCGATCTCGATCTCCTTCAGGCTGGTGCCGTAGAGGTGATCGTGCACGCGGGCCCACTCGGCGAACGCGCCGATGCGGATCATCTGCTCGAACGTGCCCGGGTCGACGAAGTGGTACTCGCGCCCGTCGACCTCGTTCGGGCGCGGGCGCCGCGTCGTGTGAGAGACCGAGAAGCGCAGGTCGGGGAACTCGCTGCGCAGCCTCCCGCAGAGCGTCGTCTTCCCCGCGCCGGACGGGGACGACACGATGAGGAGGAGGAAGTCGTCACTGAGTGCTTCGGTCGACATGCTCTCCTGTCACTCGATGTTTTGGACCTGCTCCCGCAGGCGTTCGAGCTCCACCTTCATCGCCACGACGTGTTGGGAGATGGCGGCGTCCTGCGCCTTGGAGCCCAGCGTGTTCGCCTCGCGTACCATCTCCTGGAGCAGGAAGTCGAGCCTCCTTCCGCAGGGGTCGCCGCCCGGCGCCGCGAGCGCGCCGCCGAACTGGTCGAGGTGGCTCCGGAGGCGGGTGACCTCCTCGGTGATGTCGCTGCGCTCGGCGAGCAGCATCACCTCCGCCTCGATCCGCGCCGCCTCGAAGCCGGTCTCGATCCCCTGGAGCAGGCGCTCGACGCGCTCGCGCAGGCGCCGCCGGAGCGCCTCGCGCGCGTCGTCGGCGCGCGCCACCACCTCGGAGGCGAGCGCGCGGAGCGTCGCCACGCGGCCGCGCATGTCGCTGGCGAGCGCCTCGCCCTCGCGGTGGCACATGCCCTCCATCGCGTCGATCGCGCGCTCGATCGCGACCTTGAGCGCGGCGCGGACGGCGGCGATCTCGTGGCCGCCCGCGGGGGCGAAGAGGTCCGGCACCGCGCAGAGCAGCGAGAGCGGCACGTCGGCGCCCGGCGCGAGCTCGTCGCGGAGCTCGGCGAGCGCGCGGAACGCCGCGCGCGCCTTCGACTTGTCGAGCGTGCTCGGGGCCAGCACCGCCCCCTCGGTGCGCACGATGATCTCGATGCGCCCGCGGCGCAGGCGCTCGCGCACCACCTGCTCGGCGAACATCGTCAGATCGACGAGCTCGCGCGGGAGCCGCGCGCGCACGTCGAGGAAGCGCTGGTTCACCGAGCGGATCTCGGCGACGACGCGCCCTTCGGTGAGCGAAGCGTCACCGAGCCCGAAGCCGGTCATGCTCCGCACGAGCCGCTCCGCTCTACCTAGCTCGCCTGGTGCCCGGTGTCCGTGGCCGCTTGGGCCTTGGGCAGCGGAACCTTGCCACAGGTGACCGTGGCCGACGCGGCCGCGGGGCCCTTCTCGCGGAGCGTCCGCAGGTACGTGACCGTGGGGGCGATGCCGTCCTCCCAGCGCACGCGGGGCTCGTATCCGATGAGCTCGGCCGCGCGCGAGATGTCGGCGAGCGAGTGGCGGATGTCCCCCGCGCGGGGCGGGAGGTGCTCGATCGCGACGTCGCGCCCGAGGACCCGCGAGATCTCCCTGCAGAGCTCGTTCAGCCCGATCCTGCGGCCGCCGGCGATGTTGATGACCTCGCCCTTGAACTTCTTCGGCGACGTGGCGCCGAGCAGGTTCGCGAGGACGGTGTTCTCGATGAAGCAGAAGTCGCGCGTCTGCTCCCCGTCGCCGTAGATCGGGATCGGCCGGTTCTGCAGGGCGGCGTCGATGAACCGCGGGATCGCGGCGGCGTAGGCGCCGTCCGGCGTCTGGTTCGGCCCGAAGACGTTGAAGTAGCGCAGGCTCAGGGTCTCGATGCCGTAGATGCCCGCGAAGACCTTCATGTAATGCTCGCACGCGAGCTTCGTGACGGCGTACGGCGAGAGCGGCATCGGCTCCATGGCCTCGTGCTTCGGGAGGACGGGCGTCTCGCCGTACGCGCTGGAGGACGCGGCGAAGATGACGCGGCGCACGCCCTGCCGGCGCGCCACGTCGAGCACCGTGACCGTGCCGCCGACGTTGACGGCGTTCGACTCGACGGGCGTCTCGACGCTGCGCGGGACCGAGCCGAGCGCGGCCTGGTGGAGGATGACCTCGACCCCCTTCGCCGCCGCCGCGACCGCCGCCGCGTCCCGGATGTCTCCGGTGATGCGCTCGATCGACGACTGGTGCGGGAGCCCGTCGAGGTTCTCCCACCGGCCCGTCGCGAGGTTATCGAGGACGCGGACCCGCTCCCCGGCCGCGGTCAGCGCCGCGACGAGGTTGCTTCCGATGAACCCGGCACCGCCGGTGACCAAGTAGCGAGGCGTGGACATGTGCGTGCTCCCCCAGCGGGCGCCTACTTCTTCTTGAAAAGGTTGTCGAGCTTGGAGCGCGAATCCGCGATGCGCTTCGAGTTATCTTCCGGTACGCCGTTCTTGAACGTGAAGAAAGTACAATAGTTCGCCCTTTCCCGGTCCGGGATGTACTCGGCGATGTGCTCTTTGCACTGGTTGTGCGCGGCCGGGTCCCAGTTCTCGCAGTTCTTGCAGCAGTGGAGGTCGACACCGCAGTGGGGGCAGGTGTCCGCGCGCTGGAGCTTCACCTCGAAGATGAGCTCGTTCTTGCATTTATGACAGAAGTGCCGCTTCGCCTCGACCTTGGGAATCCAGCTCATGATGTCCTCCGGTACCACGACGGAGCCCGATCTGGCAGGCGGAACGTTCCACGAGGGGAATGGTCGCATACAGTGCACCATTGTCCTGCATGGCGTCCCCGTGCCTAGGCGCGGTGTGGTTCGGGTGAGGTCTCGCTGAACCGGCGTACGTCACGGGCGGCTCGCTCGCTCCGCGACGAGCTCGCCCGCCTGTCACCGCCGGCTACAGCAGGCCCTTGCGGCGCTGGATCTCGCCCATGACCCGCTGGTACTCGATCTCCCAGGTGCGGGAGCCTTCCTGGACGTGGCGGAGCTTGCCGCGGACCTCGTTCTCCAGCGCCTCGTCCATCTCCAGGTATTTCCGGAGGATGGGGCGTATCCGGCGCCGCAGGTCGTGATCCTCGACGAACACCTCCTCGACGTTGTTCGAGTGCATCAGCATCTCGAGCACCTGGTCGAGGAGATAGTCCATCGTTTCCTCGCCTGTCTTGATCCCCTTCTGCTCCGCGGCCAGGCGCTTGACCCGGTTGAACTCGCCCTGGGGCAGCCCGCGAGCCTGGAGGATCTCTTTCGCCCGCTCGGTCGCTTCCCGCTCGGCGTGCAGGTAGCTCGTGAACACCGACTCGATGTCGAGCGCGACCTCTTTTTTCGACTCGCACTCGATATCGTGATTGTCCACGAGCGCGCGGACGATTTCTTCTGTGAGAGGAGTAATTTTGCCGCTAAAGAGGCGCATCCAACGTCCGTAGCTGGAGGAGCGGTCGAACTGGCTCCCCCGTGCAGGGGTTCATTCACGGGGCGTGCCCGGCTCAAACCGAAAGGTACGGGCCGCGTCTCCGGGATGTCAACGCAAGTGGGAGGTCCCGGCACAAGTCGGAGCCCCCCGGCCGGCGGGGCCCTCCCGGAAACAGCCGGACCGCGACACCGCAAACCGCAGGAGCAGCCGCGATGATGATGGGTAAGGATGCGATGGCACGGAGCGTCAGGGTTCAGCCTGGCGCGCTCGGGAACGACGGTGGACTCGACCTAGACTCGCGCAAACGACGGGTCGTCCGGCGCGGGGCGATCGGCAATGCGGCATCCCCGGCCACGCAGGCGGCGCTGGCCGACGGGGGCACGATCCAACGCGTCGCGAAAGGGCGTCACCTCGTGACGCAGGGCGACGCGGCGACCGCCCTCGCGATGCTCAGCCTCGGCCGGGTCCGCCTGGTGCGAGGGATGAGCGACGGGCGCAGCCTGTCGCTCGGTTACAGAGGGGCCGGCGACGTGCTCGGCGAGGCCGCGCTCGGCGGCGTCACGGCCCACCGGGAGAGCGCGATCGCCACCGAGGACGTCGAGGCGCTCATCGTCCCGCTGGCGACGGTGCGCAACCTGATGGCGAGCGACGCCAACTTCGCCGCCGCGATCGTGACCACGCTGGTCGAGCGCCACACGGACACCGAGGAGCGCCTGGCGTCGATGCTCTTCCGCAACGTGGAGGCCCGCCTCTGTGAGTTCCTGCTCAAGGCCGCGACGCGCTGGGGCATCCCCGATCCGCGCGGGGTGCTCATCTCCGCGCCGTTCACCCATCAGGAGATGGCGAGCATGATCGGCTCCACGCGCGAGACCGTCACGCTCACGCTCGGCGATCTCCGCCGCAAGGGGGTGATCGAGATCGATCGCCGCCGGATCGTGGTGCTCGATCGCGACGCGCTGAAGAGCCGCATCTGAGCTCGCTCGGCGGCGTCGCTGAGGGGACCGCCGGTCTCCTCCTAGCGCCGCCCGTCGCCGCCCAGGCTGCTCGCTCGGCGGCCTCCGCTCCGACAGCCCGACTGCTCCCGGCCTCGCAGCGGCGTCCGCCTCCCTGCTCCAAGCGCTGCTTCTCCAAGGGACCCCGGGTCCAGAGATCCTGCGGACCTCTCTGCCAGCTCCCCGCTGGGCAGCTCCATCCCACGCCACGTGCCGCGGTCACGCATCCGTGGAAGGGGCCGCGCGCTCGGCGCCGCGCGCTCGGCGCCGCGCGCGGCGCCGCGCGCTCGGCGCCGCGCGCTCGGCGCCGCGCGCGAACGGCGCCCCGCGCGAACAGCGCACGGCCGCGCACCGCGCGCCGGTGCCCCTGTCGATCCGGAGCGCGATCCGCGCTGCGGCGCGCGGCGCGCTTAGCGGTCGCGCTTGGGGCCGCCGCTCACCGGGTCGCGGGTGGAGCGAACGCCGAGCTTGAGCCTGCGCATGACCGCGTGCTTCTGCCGCTCCTTGTACCTGGCGTGGCTCGCCTCGCCGACCTCGTTCGCCGCCTCGGTCTCGCGGTCGATCAGCTGGAACTCGCAGAGGACGAAGATGATCGGCCCGAGCGCCCACGCCGCGGGCGGCGCCATGTCGAGGATCTCGGCGGGGAGGCGCACCGGCAGATCGACGACGAAGTGGATCACGCGGTAGCTCCGATCGCTGAAGCTGTTGTCGCCCGCCGTCAGCCCGTCGTCGACGTCCGTCTGCAGCGCCTCGAGCATCGGCTGGAGGAACGGCCGCGTCTCGCAGTAGCTCCGGAACCGCAGGATCGTGTTCGTGCTCTCGCCGGGCACGACGTAGTTGAACGGGAACAGGCGCTCCGAGAGGTAGAGGAGGACGGGCAGCAGATCGTCCACCGTGCGGCAGACGATGCGGAAGCGGAGCTTGTCGTAGATGGCCGCCGCGGTCGTGTCCGTCTTCGACAGGAGCTTCGTGTAGAGCGAGTCCTTGTTCTTCCGCCCGCCGATGAACTCGGTGATGGGGAAGCCCGCCGCGAGCATGCCGCCGATCACCCGGTACACCTTCTCCTCGACGAGGTGGAAGACGTCCTGGTCCGACATCGGGATCGAGAAGAGCAGCTCGCGCCCGGCCAGGTGATGGATGATGTGCATCGCCTTGAGGATCGTGCAGGCGCAGAGCTGGCGATGGCCCTTGCCGGAGGCGAGCATCAGGATCTCCTCGACCGACGCGCGCGCGACCGGGCTCGGGATCGGGAACTCGAAGTGGCGGCGCAGGTACGCGATCGCCTCGTTCTTGACGCTCTCGAGGTGGGCGCGATCCCCCGGCTCGTCGGGGCGGAACTCCTGCGCGAGCAGGAGATCGCGCGCGTCCTGCTCGCTCTGGAGGTTGAGCCGTCGCCAGTCGATGACCGATTCGCCGCGCAGGATGAGGTGCACGGACTCCAGGTCCATGAGCGTGAACTCTTCGAGCCGCTTGAGCCGGCCGACGGAGGCGTCGTGCGTCATGACCTCACGCCCCCCGAGCGTAGGCGCCGGCGCTGTCGAGCGCTCGGGAAAGCGTCGCGGCGGCATGCAGCGAGCGGCAGCTGGGCGAGAAAATCAGGAGACAGGGGCGTTCGGCGGGGCAGGGCGAGAGCTCGGAGTGCGGCCGAGCGAAAGGGTCCCGAGGAAGATGCCGATCGTCAACGCCACGACCGCGGCGTGGCCGAGGTACGCGCCACTGCAACCAATGGCGGCGAACGGGGCAAGCGCAGCCAGATACCACGGGGTGATCCTCATCGGTTCTCCTTCTCCGCCTCCAGCGACACTGTACAGGTCGCATGGTCGCTCCCTCCGGGGGGGCACCACGATGCTTCACGGTTGTCCCGGTCAGAGCGTGTAAGTTGTTGTAGGATAAGGTGCCACGCCCTGCTGCTGCGGGCCAAGAAGTAGCGGTTCCGGGGTGAAC
Organism: Sorangium sp. So ce834; assembly: GCF_051521425.1. Classification (NCBI taxonomy): domain Bacteria; kingdom Pseudomonadati; phylum Myxococcota; order Polyangiales; family Polyangiaceae; genus Sorangium; species Sorangium sp. So ce834. The sequence continues at coordinate 6,039,226 of NZ_CP150351.1, read as the reverse complement.
GCATCAAGGGAATTCGTTCTCATATTCCATTCCCATCCGAACCGCGGCCCCTGCTTACACGAAACACTGAACAAAAACAACGGTTTGCCACCGAAGCTGAAGCTCTTGCATCACGGGCTCCACGCGGCCCGCCGGACGCGAGGTGGTGCCTCAAGGACACGCTTCCAACTCACGGCACTGCCTGGCTTGTCAGTTTCCGGGAGTCAACGGTCTCGTGCGTCGACCGACCGCGAGGAGGAAAGGGGGGCGCATCGCCGGTCCGTGCCGCCGGTCGCGTGTCTCGGCGAGACCGGCGTGAGCCCGCGCGACGGCGCATCCGGGGCGCTGCCATGCACCGCCCCGACGAGCGGAAGCAGGGGCTGAACGCGAGCGATCCGGCGACGCGCCGCGTGCGTCCGGGAAGGAATCCTTCGAGATCGTCCGCGATAGCGCCGGGCGCGCGCTGTTCAGCGCACGAACAGCGTGATCCGGGAGGAGTCTCCCAGCGTGACGGTCCGGCTCGTGACGTCGTGCCCGCGCTTCCGGTCGACCGCGATCTCGACCTGGTAGAGGCCGTCCGGGAGCGACACCTTGGTGAGGACCGTCCTCGGCGCCGTCCCCTCGGCGAACCGCCACGAGCTGTCGACGACCGGCGCGGCTTCGGTCGCGCGCTGGCCTGAGGAAGGTTCCGTCCAGGTCACGTCGAGCCGCACGACGGTCGCCGCGTCGTCGAGCCTCAGCTCGACCTCGCGCTCCTCGGGCATGCTTTCGAAGAGGACGCTCCCCGCGAACAGCGCGCCCACGACGAGGATCACCGGCGCGAGCCGCCGGGCCCAGGGGCGACGACCGTCCGGGGCGGCCGGCCGTTCTTCCGGCGCCTCATCGAGGTCCTCCTGCGGGGTCGAGCTCATCGGGGGCTAGCGCTGTGCCGGTGCGGAGCCGCTTGCTCTGCTGGTGCGGATTCGCTTCACGAGGCCATCGATCACCTGCTGCGGCAGATCGAAGGCGGGCATCTTGTTCTTGCCCTTCCGGATCACCTCGGCGATCTGGGCGTCGGTCACCCGCTCCTGCCAGGCGGTGTCGGTGAGATCCGGGGCGCGAACCATCGGACCTTGCGGGCCATCGCCGCGACCGGCCCTGCCGTGACAGGTGGAGCAGTTCCGCTGCCAGGCGAGCTCGAGCAGCCCCGGGTCGGTCTCGTTCGAGGCGACCGGCCGCGCGGCGACCTTGCCGCCCTGCCCCTCGTTGGGGCTCGGCGGATCGTGATCGGCCGGCGTCCATTCGCGAACATCGCCCGGCCCGGGGTCGCAGCCGAAGAGGCCAAGCGAGAGGACGGCCGTGAAGAGGAGGCGGCCCAGGGGCCTGTCGTGGCGTCGCCGCATGGGGTGGAGGAGTACGGATAGTGAAGATGATGGGGGAGGCAAGCGAAGAAGGACAACAAGACGACGTCCGCCGCCGGCGCGCGCGGGGTGGCGCGGCGCGGCGGCGAGCGGGGCTCCGTCGTCGAACGGTCAGGCCGCCGGGCGCGGCTCGGACGCGCCGCGAGGACCGCGGCGCGCCCGGAGGGGCGCAGCCAGGCGGAGCGCCGTCACTTGCAGGGATCGCCGGCGACCTTGCCGCCGCCGTCCACGGGCTGCTTGTCGACCGCCTTGCCGTCGACGGCCGCGATGAAGAACCCGGTGCGGCGGTTCTGGGCCTTGCCGTCGGGCGTGTTGTTGTCGGCGATCGGCTTGGTCTCGCCGAAGCCGACGGCGATGAAGCGCTTGCAGTCGTGGCCCTTCGCGACGAGCCAGCGAGCGACCGACATCGCGCGCTTCTCGGACAGCACCTGGTTCGCGGCGTCCTCGCCGTCGGAGTCGGTGTGCCCCTCGACCCGGAGGAGGGTGACGTCCTTCCGCTGCTTCAGGAAGTCGTCGACGATGCTGAGGACCTCGTCGCTCTCGGGCAGGAGCTTGTCGCTGTTCGTCTCGAAGACCACCGGGCCGGGCAGCTCGACCTGGTTGCCCTTCAGCTTGAAGGTGAGCTTGAAGCGCGGGCGGGGCTTCTTCTCCTCCTTCGGCTCCTCCTGCTTCGGCTCCGGCGGGGGCGGGGGCGTGGCCGCCGGCTCCTTGCCGCCGGCGTTGAACGAGGCGCTGGCCGTGCAACCGGCCGTCGCGGCGGCAGCGCCAACCATCATCACGGCGCACAGAACGGAAGCGACGTATCTACGCATGGACGTTGTTCTCCTCTGAGGGCACGAGCCAGAGCTCGCATCGGCAACCCGCCGGGCTGACGCCCTGGGACGGCAGCTCGCCATGAGTCTTCACTGCCATCGGGTATTTGCGTGGTGGACGCTCGAAGCGATGCCGCCTTCTAGCGAAAAGTTGGGACAAACGAAACCAGGAAGAGGGCGCCTCACGGACCCCCACGAGCGGGCGGACCGAGAGAGCGCGCCACCAAGGCCTCCCTCGCTTGAGCGCGTACCCTGGACGGGCGGGGTCGATTCTTGAGACGCTCGCGGGGCGCGCGATGGCTCAACGGCGAGCACGATCTTCGCGCAGAGCGCGGGCGGGCTGAGCAGGTCGCACGTCGCAGGCTGTGGGGAGCTCTGGCGAGGGGGCACCCGGGGGAGGTGCCCGCGGAGCCCTCGACGAGGGCTCCGCTGGGATCGCCGCTGCTGGATGGGAATCGCGCGGCGCTCAGCCCTGGTCCGGGGGCGCTTCCCCGCACGGCACGCCGCTCGTCTCGGCAGGGGGCGCGATCTCGCCCAGCTGGACCTGCTTCGCCGTGAACCCGATGCCGATGGAGATGGCGTTGCACTCCTGGCCCGGGTCCTGGCTGCCGTCCTTCAGGATGTCCGAGGCGCGACGGACCTGGTCGAGGGTCGTCTCCAGCCCCGCGCCATCGCAGAAGGTCGGCTGGACAGCGCCGATGACGCTGCGCAGCTCCTCGACGAGGACTGCCGTCTCGAGCACGCCCGCGATGGTGCCGTTGACCACCGACTTGTGATCGGGCGCGAGATCCATCGCGATCCTCACGTTGCGGATCGTGAGGCCGATGGTGGTCCCCGAGATCGTCAGGTTCAGCTTGAAGGTGACCTGTGACTCCGGGCCCGAAACCCACGTGTCGTCGACGACGTAGCTGGCCGGGAACATGACCTTGGCACTCTCGATGTTCTGAGCGTCCTCGAGCAGCTCCGGGACGACGGGCCACCTGTCGCTGCCGTCCCAGGCGGGCGCCATGCCCAGCGTGGCGCCGCCGTAGAGCTTCGCGGTGAGCGGGTTGTAGGACGACTGCGCGCCGAGCCCGTCGACCTTCAGGATCACCGTGAAATCGCCGTTGGCGATGGCGTCGGTGACCCTCGTCGATGGGTCGCTCAGGAGAGTCGCAATGAGGCCGACGAGCTTGTTGCCGAAGGAGTTGTCGATGCCGTCGACGCCGTCCGGATAGACGTCGGAAGGGGCGGCGCCGTCGACCGGCCGGCAGAGGTCCTCCGAGATGGTGCTGGACACCTTGCCGTCGATGTTGAAGCCGTACTGCTTCCAGCTGCCCGGTACCTTCTTCCCGGCGCGATCCGTGTCGCCGAGGAAGAGGCGGTCGATCGCGAACGCGACCCCCTCGCCGTCACCGGCCTGCTCCGGCCCCGGCCCGGGCGGCTGGCCGAGGTCGACGTCTTGTTCAGCGGGCGGCGGCGCGGCCTCTTCGGAACCACAGCCGGCGACGGACAGGAGCGCCGTCGCCAAATAGACCGCGACGGCGATACGGGAATGGCGCATCATCGACCTCACTTTCTGGAAACCCCACCCCAAATCAGGCAAGTGCTCTCAAACGGGCGCACATGCTAGCGCCGGCTCGCGCGCCTCATCAAGGGCGATCCCCGCTGCGCAATGCGCTATATGTGAGCTCGCAGGCACGTGACGGTCGGTCGTCCAAATGCCTCCCGATTTCGTTCTCCCTGATTACCTGTCTTTCCCGATTCGCACGACGATGAGAAGCCACCTGGAAGCCCGCTGTGACCGCTGAGTTCATCCACCTCCACGTGCATTCGCAGTACTCGCTCCTCGACGGCGCCCTCCGCGTCAAGGACCTCGCCGCGCGCGCCAAGTCGCTCGGTATGCGCGCCGTCGCCCTGACGGATCACGGGAACATGTTCGGGGCGATTCAGCACTACAAGGCCTGCAAGGACCAGGGCATCGGCGCGATCATCGGCTGCGAGGTGAACGTGGCGCGCAGCTGGGGCGCGGCCGCGGGGCAGGTGTCGCGCTCGGGCGTGGACGAGACGCCCGTCGATCACCTCGTGCTGCTCGCGACGTCCGAGGAGGGCTACAAGAACCTCGTCCGCATCGTCTCGCTGGGGCACGTCGAGCCCGCGAGCGGGCTCGCGCCGAGCGTGCGGCTCGACATGGTGGCGCAGCACAGCGCGGGGCTCATCGGCCTGACCGGCTGCATGGGCGGCGTGGTCGCCCAGCGGATCCTCGAGCAGGGCGAGGACGAGGGGCGCGAGGCGCTCAGCCGGCTCCGGGACTGCTTCGAGCCGGGGAGCCTCTACGTCGAGCTCCAGGACCACGGGCTCGTCGAGCAGTCGGTGCTCAACGGCATCCTGGCGCGCGCGGCGGGCGATCTGGGGCTGCCGCTCGTCGCGACGAACGACGCGCACTTCGGCGCGCGCGAGGACGGCGAGGGGCAGCTGTACCTGTCGTGCATCGCGGCGAACCGCACGTTCGCCGATGCGAGCGAGGCGCACCACGGCAGCTTCGAGATGTTCCTCAAGCCCGCCGACGAGATGGCGCACCTCTTCCGCGACCACCCGCAGGCGGTCCGCTCGACGCTCGAGATCGCCGAGCGGTGCGCGGGGCTCAAGCTCAAGCTCGGCAAGCCGATGCTCCCGCGGTTCCCGCTGCCGAGCGGGTTCGACGACCCGGCGAGCTACTTCCGGCACGTGGCGCACGAGGGGCTCACGAAGCGGCTCGCGCAGATCGCGCGATCGGGCCGGACGGTGGACGAGGCGGTCTACCGGGCGCGCCTCGACGTCGAGCTGAACGTCATCGTCCAGATGGACTTCCCGGGCTACTTCCTCATCGTCTGGGACTTCATCAAGTACGCGAAGGACCACGGCATCCCGGTCGGGCCGGGCCGCGGCTCGGGCGCCGGCTCGCTCGTGGCCTACGCGATGGAGATCACCGATCTCGATCCGCTCCCGTACAACCTGCTGTTCGAGCGCTTCCTGAACCCGGAGCGCATCAGCATGCCCGACTTCGACGTCGACTTCTGCATGGACCGGCGCGACGAGGTCATCTCGTACGTCACGAAGAAGTACAGCAAGGAGGCCGACAAACCCTCCGTCGGGCAGATCGCGACGTTCCACGAGCTCAAGGCGCGGAGCGTCATCAAGGACGTCGCCCGGGCCATGGCGTTCCCCGCCAACGAGGCGCAGAAGATCGCGAGCCTCATCCCGCAGAAGGGGCCGGGGATCACGTACACGATCCCCGAGGCGCTCGACATCGAGCCGAAGCTCAAGGCGCTCAAGGAGAGCGACCCCACGGTCGCGGAGCTCCTGAAGCAGGCGCAGAAGCTCGAGGGGCTGACGCGGCACGCCGGCATGCACGCCGCCGGCGTCGTGATCAGCGAGGGCCCGCTCTGGGATCACGTCCCGTGCTTCAAGAACGGCGAGCAGGTCGTCACGCAGTACTACAAGGACGACGTCGAGCTGGCCGGGCTCGTGAAGTTCGACTTCCTCGGGCTGAAGACGCTCACCGTCATCGACATCGCGGTGCGGCTCGTGAACGCGCGCCCGGACCTCGCGGGCAAGGAGGGCGCGCGGTTCGACGTGAACGCGGTGCCGATCGACGACGCCGCCACCTACGCGCTCCTCCAGTCGGGCGAGACCACCGGGGTGTTCCAGCTCGAGTCGAGCGGCATGCAGCAGCTCTTCAAGGACCTGAAGCCCGACGCCTTCGAGGACATCGTCGCCGCCGTGGCGCTCTACCGGCCCGGACCGCTCGGCACCGGCATGGTGAAGGACTTCGTCGACTGCAAGCACGGTCGCAAGCCGATCGAGAAGATGCACCCCCTCGTCGACGAGCTCCTCCGGCCGACGTACGGCGTCATCGTCTACCAGGAGCAGGTCATGCAGATCGCGCAGCGGCTCGCGGGCTACACGCTCGGCGGCGCCGACCTGCTCCGGCGCGCCATGGGCAAGAAGAAGCCCGAGGAGATGGCGAAGCAGAAGGCGACGTTCGTCGACGGCGCGCTCAAGAACGGGGTGAAGGGGGAGGACGCCGAGCGCATCTTCGGGCTCCTCGAGTACTTCGCGGGCTACGGCTTCAACAAGAGCCACTCGGCCGCGTACGCGTTGCTCACCTACCAGACGGCCTACCTCAAGGCGCACTACCCGGTCGAGTTCCTTTGCGCCCTGATGACGGCCGACCGCGACAAGATCGAGAAGGTCGTGCGGATCATCGCGGAGGGGCGCGCGTGGGGGGTCGAGATCCTGCCGCCCGAGATCAACGAGTCCAAGACGGACTTCACCGTCGTCTACAGCGCGACGCCGGTGACGAACGGCAAGCGCGTGACCGGCACCCGGCGCGGCGGCTCGCGGGTGAGGGACCCGTACGACCCGAAGATCCGCTTCGGGATGGGGGCGATCCGCGGCGTCGGCGAGTCGGCGCTCGAGGCGATCCTCGAGGCGCGGGAGGCGGGGGGCGCGTTCGGGGATCTCTTCGACTTCGCCGAGCGCGTCGATCCGCGGCGGGTCAACAAGGGGGTGTTCGAGGCGCTCGTGCAGTGCGGCGCGTTCGACGCGAGCCTCCGGGTGCGGGGCATCTCGCGGTCGCGGGCGTTCGCGGCCATCGACAGGGCGCTCGAGCGCTCGCGCTCCGCGAGCAAGGAGCGGAACAGCGCGCAGATCGGCCTGTTCGCGGCCGTCGCGTCCAAGAACGAGGTGCGGCTGGACGACTACCCGATGGTCGAGGACTGGGATCTGCGGGAGACGCTCTCGCGGGAGAAGCAGTCCCTCGGCTTCTACGTCTCGGGGCACCCGCTCGATCGGTACGGCGTGGATCTGAACCGCTTCGACGTGACCGCGGTGAGCGCGCTGGCCGGCCTGGATGCCTGGGCCAGGGTGCGTGTCGGCGGCATGGTCGAGGGGTACCGCGAGCGCATCTTCAAGGGCGGCGGCGGCAAGATCGCGTTCTTCGTGCTCGAGGACACGTCCGGCCGGGTCGAGGTCAAGGTGCGCGAGAAGCAGATCGAGGCCTACGGCGAGCTCCTGAACCGGGGAGAGCCGGTCTTGATCTCGGGCAAGGTCAGCTTCCCCATGGTGGACGAGGGCGCCGAGGAGGCCGAGTCCGCGCCGCGCGAGCCGACCCTGCTGCTCGACGAGGTGCAGCCGCTCTCCGACGCGATCCTCGCGCAGACGCGGAGCGTGGCGATCACGCTGAAGTCGCGCAGCGCCAGGCGCGAGCACATCGATCGGCTCGGCGCGCTCCTGCGGGCGAGCCCGGGGGTGTGCCCGGTGCAGCTCGTGATCCAGCTCGACGACGGGGCGGAGGCCGTGCTGGCGCTGGGACGCGATCTCCGCGTCGAGCCGAACGACGCGATGCTGGGGCGGCTCGAGAAGCTGTTCGGCGAGAAGGTAGCCGAGCTCAGGTAGGCGGCTCGACCGCGCCCGCTTGCTCGGCGGCCCGCGCGAGGGCGCCGAGCTTCGCCTCGGCGTCGGCGCGGTCGCCCTGGTGCTTGAGGAGGACGCCGAGCGTGTCGCGGGCGAGCTCCGGGGTGATCGCGCGCTTGCCGAGCAGGAGCAGCGCGCGGGCCCAGTCGATCGTCTCGCTGATGGCGGGGGACTTCCGCAGATCCATGGCCCTGAGGCCGGCGACGAACGCGACGATCTGCGCGGCGAGGCGGGGCTCGATCCCCGGGAGGGCGACCCTCAGGATGGCGAGCTCGCGCGACGGCGGCGGGTAGTCCAGGAACGCGTGCAGGCAACGGCGGCGCAGCGCTTCGGTCATCTCGCGCGTCGCGTTCGTGGTGAGCAGCACGAGAGGCGGACGCGCGGCGCGGATCGTGCCGAGCTCGGGGATCGTGACCTGCATGTCGGCGAGCACCTCCAGCAGGAACGCCTCGAACTCCGGGTCGGCGCGATCGACCTCGTCGATGAGGAGGACGACGGGGGCGGCGCTGCGCAGCGCCGCGAGGAGCGGGCGCGCGATCAGGAAGTGCTCGCTGAAGAACGACGCCTCGCTCCCCGCGATCGCGCGCGCGGCGGCGGCGAGGCTCGCCGCGCCGGCGATCTCCTTCGCGACCGCGTCCCGCAGGAGCTGCGTGTAGAGCATCTGCTTCGCGTAGTCCCACTCGTACAGCGCCTTCGCCTCGTCGAGGCCCTCGTAGCACTGGAGCCGGATGAGCCCGCGACCGAGCGCCTCGGCCGCGGCGCGGGCGAGCTCGGTCTTGCCGACGCCGGCCGGCCCTTCGAGCAGGAGCGGCCGTTCCATCCGGAGGGCGAGCCACAGCGCGAGCGAGGTCGCCGGATCGGCGATGTAGCGGGCCGCCGCGAGGCGCGCGTCGAGCTCGTCCGCGGTGGCCGGGGTGTCGTCGCGGGCGCTCCGATCGCCGGGCGCGCCGCCGTCGTGATCCGGGGGAGGCGTCACGGCGGGACGGTAGCACGCCGCGCGCGGCGCCCGGGTGGCGGCGCGGCGCGAGCGAGGCCGGCCGTGGCCGCGCTCTCCGCGCTGGGTTAGAGATCGCGGCGATGACCGAAGAGCACCGCTCGCTCGTGCGCATCGACGCGACTGGCACGGCTCACCCCGTCGACCTCGACGCCAGCAAGCAGCTGCGCGCGCGGCAGGGCGTGCTCCAGCTGCTGCCGGCGCCCGGCCACCTCGTCGTGTTGCGCCACGTGGGGAAGGAGGCGCCGGCCGACGCGCCGGCGGCCGCGCCGCTCCGGCTCGCCGGTCAGATCATGGGGCCGGGCGCGCTCTGCGACGTCGTCTCGCTCATCGGGCAGGCGGGGTGGTCCGGCGAGCTCGTCGTGATCGACGGCGCGGAGAGCCGGTCGCTGTTCTTCGAGCCGGGCCACGCCATCGCCGCGCGCTCGAGCGCCCCGGGCGAGCGCATCGGCGAGGTGCTCTACCGCTACGGCGCGCTCTCGCGGCCGCAGGTCGACGCGACGCTCGCCGCCGCGGCGCCGGACGTGCGCTTCGGCGAGACCGCGGTGAAGCTCGGCTTCGTGCCGCGCGAGCGGCTTTATCAGCTGCTCAGCGCGCAGGCGGAGGAGATCGCTTACCGGGTGCTCCTCGCGGGCGAGGGGATGTTCTATTTCCTCGCGGGCTTCGAGGAGGAGCAGATCCCGACGCGCCACAGCCTCCCGGTCCACGCGCTGCTCCTCGAGGCGGTGCGCCGCATGGACGAGCTGCGCTATTTCCGCGAGCGGATCCCGTCGGATCAGCACGTGCCCGCGCGCGTGCCGGATCGCGGCCCGCCGCCGGAGGAGCTCCGCGCGGTGTACGACGCCGTCGACGGGCAGCGATCGGTGGCGGAGGTGGCGCGCGCGCTCGGGCAGGGGGAGTTCGAGACCACGCGGGCGCTCTTCCAGCTGGCGCAGTCCGGGCGGGTCGTGGTGCGCGCGCCGGGGCCGACGGGCGCCGCCGCCGGCATCGCGCTCTTCAACGAGGCGATCGCGTCGATCCTCTCCGCTGTCGACGGGGCCCAGCGGGGCGACGAGGTGCGCTGGCAGCTCGCCGCGTTCGTCGCGGGCGCGGGCATCTACGACGCCCTCTTCCGCGGCGCGGGGCCCGCGCCGGACGGGACGCTCGAGCCCGCGAGGCTGCTCGAGAACGCGACGCTCATCGCCGGCGCCGAGCAGGCCGAGGCGATGCTCTCGCAGTGGCTGCGCGAGTACGTCTCGTTCGCCATGTTCGTCGCGGAGCCGTGCCTGCGCCTGTCGCCCGAGGGCATCCCGCTCTCGAGGCGCAGCGACAACCAGCCGCCGCTGTCGAAGCGCGTCGCCGCGCTCGTGGGCCCGCTCGCGCCCAGGTAGCCGTCGCCGACCCGCGCGCGGGCGCCGCTAGCCTCGCGGCGCCGCGAGGATCTCCGCGGCCAGGAGATCGAGCCGCGGCGCCGCGCGATCGGGGCAGGGGAGATCGGCCTCGCCCCGCAGCGGGCACAGCTCGCAGCGGCGTCGATCCAGGAGCAGGCCCGCCCGCATGCCCACGGCGCGCGCGGCCGCCACGTCGCTCGGCGCGTCGCCGATCATCCAGCTCGCGGCGACGTCGAGATCGAGATCGCGCGCGAGCCCCGCGAGCATCCCCGGCTTCGGCTTCCTGCAGTCGCACGGGCCGATCAGCGCCGGATCGCCGCCGGGCCCGCCCTCGGGGTGGTGCGGGCACACCGCGAGCGCCGCGATCTCGACGCCGGCCGCGCGCAGCCCGTCGACGAGCGCGCGGTTCGTGCGCTCGATCGCCCCCCAGGGGACCTGGCCCTTCGCCGCCCCCGGCTGGTTGGTCGCGATCGCCAGCAAGAACCCCGCGTCCGCGAGCCGCCGCAGGCCCTCGAGCGCGCCCGGCAGGAGCCGGATCTGATCCGGGTGGAACGCCGTCACGACCACGCCGAGCTCGGGATCGCGGACCACGTCGATGAGGGTGCCGTCGCGGTCGAGGACGATCCCGCGCCTCGCCACGCGGCGCTCAGCTCTCGGCCACGAGCTGCAGGAGCCGCTCGCAGATCAGGTGGTGGTAGACCTCGTGGAAGCCCTCGACGTGCGGCGTCGACGTGTAGCCGGCCCGCGTCCTCGGCACGATCACGCTGGCGTCGGCCATCTGGCGCAGCGCGCCGCCGTCGTAGCCGACGAGCGCGACCACCTTGGCCCCCGCCTTCCTCGCGAAGTCCGCGGCGGCCACCAGGTTCTGCGACCACGGGCCGGCCCGATCGGCGCCCGAGCCGCCGTGCACGCTCAGGCACACGAGCACGTCGCCGGCGACGATGCGGCCGTCGAGCTGCTCGAGGAAGATCCGGTTGAAGCCGACGTCGTTGGTCAGGGCGCTGAGGAGGGCCGCGTTGTCGCAGAGCGAGGTGCACTTGAAGCGGCGCTTGCCGTCGACCCACGTGAACTTGGCGATGTCGCAGGCGAGGTGGCTCGCGTTCGCCGCCGAGCCGCCGTTGCCGCACGTGTAGATGGTGCGATCGTTCCGGTACGCCTCGAAGAGGATCTCGATGACCCGCGCCATGTCGTCGGGGCTCGTCGCGAGGGCGATCTCGGCCGTCTCGCGAAGGTACTTTTCCACGAAGTCGTGCGTGCTCTGCGGCATGATCGATCTATAGCCAGAATCCCGGCGAGATGCCCAGTGAGCGGCGCGCCGGCGCGCCGGCTCACGATCGGTGCAGGTTCGCGACGATGCGCGCGCCGTCGAGATCGAAGCGGAAGCGCAGCACGCGCAGGCCCTTCGCGGCGAGCGCCTCCAGCACCCGGCGCTTCTCCGCCGGGCGGACGTAGAACATGAAGAACCCGCCGCCGCCGGCCCCCATCAGCTTGCCGCCGAGCGCCCCGGCGCCCCGGGCGACCTCGTAGATCTCGTCGAGGACCTCGTCGGTCATCTTGGAGGCGAGCTTACGCTTCTGGGTCCAGTGGGCGTGCAGGAGCTCGCCGTAGTCGTCGAGCTTGCCGGAGACGAGGATGCGGTGCACGTCGCGGCCGATCTCCTTGATACGGTGCATCCGCTCGACCACCGCGGGCTCGAGATCGTGCAGCCGCCGCCCCTGCTCGGAGAGCACCACCCTGGCCGGCCGCTCGATGCCGCTCCACACGATGAGCAGGTTGCTCTCGAGCTCGTCCAGCACCTCGTCGCGGACCGGCACGGGCTCGACGTGCACCGAGCCGTCCGGCGAGAACGTGAACGCGGTGACGTTGCCGTAGGCGGCGATGTACTGATCCTGCTTGCCGATCGGCTCCCCGAGGCGCTCGATCTCGATGGCGCACGCCTCGCGCGCGAGCTGCTCGGACGACACGAAGTCGCGCTTGTAGGCGTGCAGGGCGTTGAGGAGCGCGACCGTGAACGAGCTCGACGAGCCGAGGCCCGAGTTCGCGGGGAGATCCGCGACGCTCGTGAGCTCGATCGAGTGCTCGATTCCCATCATCCGGAGCGCCTCCCGGAAGATGGGGTGCTCGATCCGGTCGACCGAGGGGACGATCTCGGTCTTGGAGTAGGCGAGGCGGATGTCGCGGTGGAAGCGCTTGTTGGCCGTGACGTAGATGTACTTGTCGATGGCGGCCGACACGAGGTAGCCGCCGAACCGGTCGGAGTAGGCGGGCAGATCGGTCCCGCCGCCGCCGAGGGAGAAGCGGACCGGGGCGCGGGAGACGATCATCCCCGCTCCTCCGCCGCGGCCGGGGCCCCGAGCGCGGCCTCGAGATCGCGGAGGCCCCGCTCGGAGCCGATCTCGTAAAAGCGCGCCGCGACCCGGAGCGCCCGCAGGCGGCCGCGTGCCGCGAGGTCGCGCTGCACCGCATCGAAGCCGAGCGGCGTGTCCGCCGGCAGCGCCTCGACGACCCCGCGGCGGAGCGCGGTCGCTCCGTAATCGATGTGATCGAGGGCAGGGTCGGGCGGGGCATCCGCGCGGCGCTTCTCGTAACGCGCCACGAGGTCGCCCGAGACGGCCGTGTTCGAGGCGTCCAGCCGATCCTCGTTCCGGTACACGGCCATCGTGCCGAGCGCGCCCGGGTGCGCACAGAGGTCCCGGAGCGGGGCCAGGTAATCGAAGGGCAGATAGGAGTCGCCGTAGGTCATGAGGAACACAGGGGCCAAGTGGGGCAGCGCGCGCCGCAGCGCGCCGGCCGTGCCCAGGAGCTCGGGGCCGTCGTCGGCGTAACGGAGCGGCAGCCCCGCGAACCGATCGCCCATCGCCCCGCGAACGGCGTCGCCCAGGTGACCCACGCAGAGGACCACCTCGCCGACGCCCGCGGCGGCGAGCCGATCGAGGAGCCACGCCCCGAACGGCCGGCCGGCCACCGGCAGCAGGAATTTCGGCGTGCGCTCCGTCCGCGGGTGCATCCGGGTGCCGAGCCCGCCGGCGAGGATCACGGCTTGAGGGGACGAGGCGTCGGGGCGCACCAGCGGGACGTACCACAGACGACGGCCACCATCGGTGCGCCTCGGGCGTTCCCGCCGGCGGCCCGGAGAAATCGTCGCCACAAACTGTACGACCGTTCAGCTACTGAACTAGGGTCGGCGCCATGACCGACAAGGACCTCGTTCCGCATCTTCTCCGGACGCTGCTCGCCCTCCAGAGCGAGGGCAAGACGGTGACCCTCGAAACGTTGACCACGGCCCTCGCGGTGCGCCGGACGGACGTCCGCCGGGTGATCACCGCCCTCCACCGCGAGGGCTACCTCGATGCCCTGCGGATGCGGCTCACGTTCCGCGGGCTCGCGCTCGGCGCAGCCTTCGCGGCGGCGCCGCTCCGCCCCCTGCGCCGCCCATCGCTGCGCGCGGTCAAGGCGGCTTGAGCGACCGCGCCCGCACCACGCTCGCGCCGGGGTCGCCGCGAGCAGCGAGTCGATCTCTGCCCAACGGCGTGGCCCCCGCCCTCGGACCGCGCCGCGGGCGGAGGGTCGACATGGATTGTCGATGAGTTTCGGATCTTGCCGCATTTCATTTGGTAGAGCGGCAAATTCACACTGGACACGCGCCCGAGCCACCGATCGAGCGCCGGGGCGGGGGCGGCGGCCGTCGCGAGATCGTCCGGGTTTCTCCGGTCTCTGCGCGTCACTCCGCGCGGAAGACGTTGACATTCCGGGGGATTCGTGAGACGGCGGCAGCGTGATATCCGATGTCGAGATCGAGAATGAGATTCGTGCTTTGGTGGCCGCGTTCCTGGAGGGCATGAAAGCGCTGGCCCGTAAGGACGTTCTCCAAAACGCAGCGCGGTACCTGGAAGTCGACATCAAGGCCGCAGGGATATCCGGGCCCGTCGCGACTCCCATGAAGCCGGCCCGCAAGCCCGAGCGCGCTCCGGCGCCGAGCCGCCCGGCCGCGCCGCCCCGAAGCGCGCCGCCGCGCAAGGCCCCCGCCCCGAAGCGCGCTGCGCCGCGCAAGAAGGCGGCCGCGCCGCGGGCCACCGCCGGCGCCGCGCGTCCGGCGGCCGCCCCGGCCAAGGCGCGCCGCGCGAGCGCCGCCCCCGCCCAGGCGGCGCCCGCCGTCGGGGCGGGCGCGAAGGAGGCCGAGCAAGCCCGCCCGACGAGCCCGGAGAACGCGCCGTCCGGGATCCCCGGGGACGAGATCGCCGAGGCGCTGCTCGCCCATGTGGAAATCGAGCCGGGCCAGGGCATCGACGATCTTGCGCTGGCGATGGGCACCCCTGCAGCCGAGCTCCAGGAGCCGATCAAGAAGCTTCTCGAGGAAAACAAGATCACCGAGGAGCTGAACCAGGGTCAGACGTCGTACTACCCGGCCTGAGCGGACATCGGCGCGCCGGTCATCCGGGCATGAGCGTTGCCTGAGCCGGCCGCACGGCGGGCGGCTGGCGCAGGCCGGCGCCGCCGTGGTCTCAGGAAATGCGCCGCCGAGGCCGCACGAAACGCGCCGCAGGCGGCGCGCCGAGCGGGCCCTGCGGCGATGTCCGGCCCGAGGCTGCGCTCTCGTGTGTTGGCTGACGTACCCGGCGAGGCCGTCGCCGCGCACTCGACGCGGACGCGGGGCCCCGGTAACCTGCCCTTCCAGGCTCTTCCCGGATGACTCCCGCGCACGAACAGATTCTCAACGTCCTGCTCGGCTATCTCTCGGCGATGAACGCAGAGGGAGTCCTGCTCCGGGCCATGCGGGAGGCGGAGATCCAGCCCGAGAAGTTCTCGCTCGACGACCTCCCGGACATCATTCCGAGCATCGAGCGCCGCGCCCGCCTTTATGTCGATCCGGCGCGGCTCGGTCGGCTCAAGTCGGAAATTTCGGCGATCGGCGGCGATCGGCCTTCGCGGCGCTCGAAGGTCATGGCCATCAACGTGGAGGCGGACATCAGCGAGGCGCGCCTGAGCGCGAAGGCCGTTTGCGACGCGGCCGGCGCAAAGAGCTTCACCTCGCACAAGGTCGCGACCATCGTCAGCGAGCTCGCCCGGAACATCGTCCATTATACTCCAGGCGGGACGATCGAGATCGCCGTGCAGCGCGACAGCCCGGTCCGCTTCCTCATCGTCGCGGTGGACGAGGGCGCCGGCATCCAGAACCTGCAGGAGATCCTCGCCGGCCGCTACAAGAGCAAGACCGGCATGGGCCGCGGCCTCATCGGGGTCAAGCGGCTGGCCGATCGCTTCCAGATCGACTCGGGGCCGAAGGGGACGCGGGTGGAGATCGAGGTCCACCTGTGAGGCTGTCCGTGGAGTACGCCATTCTTCCCAAGGATGGAGAGCGCGTCAGCGGCGACGCCGCCTTCGTGCGGGCCGGCGAGGATGGGGTCGTCTTCGCGGTCATCGACGCGCTGGGTCACGGCGAGCACGCGGCGGCCGCGGCGGACGTCGCGCTCAAGGCGCTCGCCGACGCGCCGAGCGGCGACGACGTCCGCGCCCTCATCGACCGCCTCCACGCGCGGCTCCGCGGGACCCGCGGCGCCGCCGGCATGGTCTGCCGCTTCCGGGAGGGGCGGCTCCAGGGCTGCGGCGTCGGGAACGTCGAGCTGATGTCCCACGGCACGCGCGTGCAGTGGCTCCAGAGCCCGGGCATCCTCGGCGCGTCGCTCGGGAAGGCCCGGATCTTCGACGCGCAGCTCGCGCCGGGCGACCGGCTCGTCGTCTTCTCCGACGGGATCTCGCCCCGCTTCGACCTCTCGCTGTTTCGTGGGATGAAGGCCGCGGAGGCCTGCCGCGTCCTCATGAGCCGACACCGGCGCTCGCACGACGACTCAACGGTCTTGATCGCCGACATCGAACCTTAGGATGACCATGGAGCTCAAGCGCCTTCCGATCATCAACCTGTGGGACCGGATCCTGGTGCCCATCCAGGGGGACGTGACCGACGACCTCGCGGAGCAGCTGAACACCGAGGTGCTGCGGGCCATCCACGAGAGCGGCGCGAAGGGGCTGGTCATCGATCTCACGGCCGTATGGATCATGGATAGCCACCTGTGCGCCGTGCTGTCGAACCTTGCCTCCGCCGCGCGGCTCATGGGCACGCCCACGATCCTGTCCGGGCTGAGCCCCGAGATCGCGATGACGCTGCAGGCCATGGGGGTCGAGCTCGCGGCGGTGAAGACGGCGCTGACGCTCGAGCAGGCGCTCACCATGCTCGGGCTCGAGGTGCGCCGCGCCGAGGCGCGCGACGAGGACGACGAGGACGACGACGACGACCTCTTCGACGACGAGGACGACGAGGACGACGACGACGGATGGGAGGCGGACGATCGCGGCGACTCGAGGCGCGCGCCCCAGGCCGCGCGCTCGCCGCGGCCCGCCGCGAGCGCCGAGCGGGGGCAAGGCGGCGGCAAGAGCCGGCTCAGGCGCCGCTGAGCCCGCGCGAGCGCGGCCGGCACGACGTCGCGCCATCCACGCGCCATCCACGCGCCATCCACGCGATCGACGCACCGGACGCGCCCTCCTGACGGCCGGGTGACGGCGATGGTCGCGGTGGGCAACGCCGCGGGTCCCTGGTATGCCTCACGCCCGCTCTCCGGGCGATCTCACCATGGACAAGCTGGATTGCCTCTCCGCTCCGCCGCCCAAGCAGCGGGGGATCTTCTGCAACCGGACGCTGAACCTCCGTTCGATCAAGGCGATCGGGTACGACATGGATTACACGCTGATCCACTACCGCGTGGAGGCGTGGGAGCGTCGGGCCTATGAGCACCTCCGCCACCTGCTGGAGAGCGAGGGCTGGCCGGTCGGAGACCTGACCTTCGAGCCGGACCTCGTGATCCGGGGGCTCATCCTGGACACCGAGCTCGGCAACCTGCTCAAGGTGAATCGGTTCGGGTACGTGAAGCGGGCGTACCACGGCACCCAGCCGATCGACTTCGAGACCCAGCGCGCGACGTACGCGCGGACCATCGTCGACCTGGCGGACGAGCGCTACGTCTTCCTGAACACGCTCTTCTCGCTCTCGGAAGGGTGCATGTACGCGAAGCTCGTCGATCTGCTCGATCAGCGCCGGCTGCCCGAGGTGCTCGGCTACGGCGACCTCTACCGCCGCGTGAAGGATCGCCTCGACGCGACGCACATGGAGGGGCAGCTCAAGGCCGAGATCATCGCGGATCCGGACCGGTTCGTGCTTCTCGATCCGGAGACCCCGCTCACGCTGCTCGACCAGAAGGAGGCGGGCAAGAAGCTCCTCCTCATCACGAACTCCGAGTGGGTCTACACGCGCGCGATGATGAGCTACGCCTTCGATCGCTTCCTGCCGGACGGCATGACGTGGCGCGACCTGTTCGACGTGGTGATCGTGTCCGCGCGGAAGCCGGAGTTCTTCTCGAGCCGCAGCCCGCTGTTCGAGGTGGTCACGGAGGACGGCCTCCTGCGCCCGGCCGGCCGGCTGCGCGAGGGGGGGCACTACCTCGGCGGCAACGCGGGGCTCGTCGAGCACCACCTCGGGCTGTCCGGCGACGAGATCCTCTATATCGGCGATCACATCTATGGAGACGTGCACGTGTCGAAGAGCGTCCTCCGGTGGCGCACGGCGCTCATCATCCGGGAGCTCGAGGAGGAGATCGTCGCGATCGAGGAGGCGCGGGGGGCCGAGGCGCGGCTCGATCTCTGGATGCGGGAGAAGGAGGACGCGGAGCGCGTCTACGCGAGGCTGCGCCTCGAGCTCCAGCGGATGCGCGCCGGCTACGGGCCGGTCGTCGGGGCGACGGAGGCCGAGGTCCAGGCGAAGATGAACGAGCTCAAGGTCAGCCTCGCGGCGCTCGACGCGCGGATCGCCCCGCTCGCGAAGGCGTCGGCCGAGACGATGAACCCGCGGTGGGGGCTGCTCCTCCGCACGGGGAACGACAAGAGCCACCTGGCCCGGCAGATCGAGCGCTCGGCGGACATCTACACGTCGCGCGTCTCCAACTTTCTCCTGGCGACGCCCCACGTGCTGCTCCGCTCGCACCGCGGGAGCCTGCCGCACGATCCCATGGGCGCGCCGCCGGGCGCCGACCGGCAGAACGGCGAGCCCGCCCCGGTCGACGACGCGACGCCCGTGGGGATGTAGGCGGCCCCGGCGCGGCTCTGGCGCCCTGCGGCGCGCGGCCGGCGGAGGCGCGGCGGGCGCAGGGCGAGCGCCGCTGCGCGGCCGGACGAGCCCAGGCGCGGCTCAGGCCGCGAGCCGGTGTGCGTCCGGACGAGCCCAGGCGCGGCTCAGGCCGCGAGCCGCTGCGCGGCGCTGTCGAGGATGTCGAGGCACCCCGTCAGGCTGTCGCAGAAGAGCAGCTCGCGCCGGAGGGCGGACGCGCCGGAGAGGCCGCGGAGGTAGCCGGTCAGGTGGCGCCGCGTCACGCGCACGCCGTGCGGCTCGCCGCGCGCCTCGGTGTTCGCGATGAGGTGCGCGCGGCACAGGGCGAGGCGCTCCTCGGCCGTCGGCGGCGGGAGCCGCGCGCCGTGGTCGAGCAGCGCCCGGGCCTCGCGGAAGACCCAGGGGTGGTCGATCGCGGCGCGGCCGACCATCACGCCGGCGCACCCCGTCTCCCGCAGGGCGCGGGCGGCGTCGTCGGCGGTCTTGATGTCGCCGTTCACCACGACGGGGATGGACACGACCTCGCGCGCGCGGGCGGCCCAGCTCCAGTCGGCCGCGCCGCTGTGCCCCATCTGGGCCGTGCGGCAGTGGATCGTGAGCGCGGCGACGCCGGCGTCCTCGAGGCGGCGCGCCAGGTCGACGATCGGCATGTGGGACTCGGGCCCCCAGCCGATGCGCGTCTTCACGGTGACCGGGAGCGAGACGGTGCGCACCACGAGCCGGGCCATGGCCACCATCGCCTCCGGATCGCGCAGCCAGCCCGCGCCCGCGCCGCGGCCGGCGATCTTCGGCACCCAGCAGCCGCAGTTGATGTCGAGGAACGCCGGCCCTGCCTGCTCGGCGACCCGCGCGGCCTCGGCGAGGCGCTCCGGGTTGGCGCCGTAGATCTGGATCGCCGTCGGCTGGTCGCCGGCGGACAGGGCGAGCTTGCGCCGCGCGGTCTTGCACCCGCGCAGGAGCCCCTCGACGTTGACGAACTCCGTCACGCACAGCTCGGCGCCGAGCTCGCGGCAGATGCGGCGGAAGACGGCGTCCGTCACGTCCTCCATGGGCGCGAGGACGACGGGGCGGCCTTGGAACAGCCGGCGAAAGCTTTCGGGCGAGAGCGGCACGGTGGCGAGCTTTCAAGCACGGATCCGGCCGGTTGACCAGGGCGACGCCGCGGCCCCCGGGCGCCGGGCCCGCCGGGCGGGAGCCACGGGGGCGCAAAGGCGCGGGGGCGCGGAAGCGCGGGGCGCGGGGGCGCGGAAGCGCGGGGCGCGGAGGCGCGGAGGCGCGGAAGCGCGGGGGCGCGGAGGCGCGGAAGCGCGGGGGCGCGGCCGGCATTCGCCACCTCGGATCTCGGGACGTGTGTGCCGGCAGCGCACGAACACGGCAGGTCCTGCGGCGAGCGGCCTTGTTTGGTATGACATCCTGGGTGGGAGACGCCGCGCGGCGCAGACCGCCATCGTGTCCGAGGAAACCAGCCGCGCAGATGACCGCAACGCTCGCTTGACGTGCGGCGCGGCTCTGGCGACCCTCGAGTGTGCCATGAAGCGCGCGCTGCTCAGAGACGCTCTCCTCGCTGAGCGCTCGGCGTCGTCGCGCATGCTCAAGGAGCGCGAGACCCGCGCGATCGGCGCGCGGCGCGGCACGCTGACCGCCCAGGACACCGAGAGCGTCCGCCGCGCGGTCCGCCGCGCTTTCCGGGTCGCTCTCTGGATATGGCCCGCGTTCACGCTCGTCGACGTGTTCATGGCGACCGTGCTGTACCCCGCGGCGCCGATGTGGCGCTTCGTCGTCATGCGCATGATCGAGCAGGCGATCGCCATCGCCGTGTACCGGCTCTCGGGCCGCCCGACCGTCTCGGGGCGCGTCGTGCTGCTCGGGTACGACACGGCGTTCCTCATCGCCGCGATCTTCATCTCGCTCATGGCGCTCGATTTCGGCGGCCTGACGAGCGCGTACATGCACGGCCTCTCCATCGTCGTGCTGCTGCGCACCGCGCTCGTGCCGGCGCCGTTCGGCAAGGCGCTGCTCGCCTCCGCGCCGATGTTCCTCGCCTTCCCGACCGTCATGGGCGTCGCCGCGGTCTTCTCCCCAGACATCCTCTCGGCGTGGCTCGACCCGACGACGCTGCTCACGGCCGCGAGCCATTATATCTTCGTCCCCTCCTCGGGGGTCATCGGGGCCCTGTCGAGCCACGTGGTCTGGGCCGCGCAGCAGCAGGTCTATCAGGCGCGCAAGCTGGGCAGGTATCGGCTCGAGGCGCCGATCGGCAAAGGGGGGATGAGCGAGGTCTGGCTCGCCTGGGACGAGACGCTCCAGCGCGGCGTCGCCCTCAAGCTCCTGCGGACCCGCGACGCGCCCGACCCGGCGGTGCTGAAGCGCTTCGAGCAGGAGGCGCACGCGGCCAGCAAGCTCAGCGACCCGCACACGATCCGGATCTTCGACTTCGGCGCGAGCGACGACGGCATCTACTACATCGCGATGGAGCACCTGCGCGGGGCCGATCTCGCCGCCATCGTGCGCAACTACGGCCCCATGCCCGTGGCGCGCGCCGTGCGCTTCGCCCTGCAGGCCTGCCGCTCGCTCATCGAGGCGCACGAGGCCGGGATCATCCACCGGGACATCAAGCCGCAGAACCTCTTCGTCACCCGCGTGGGCGACGATCACGACTTCCTCAAGCTGCTCGATTTCGGCGTCGCGCGGATGGTCGAGGGCGGCCGGGACGCCGAGCTGACGAACAGCGGTATGCTCTGCGGGACGCCCGCCTACATGGCGCCCGAGGTGTGCCGCGGCGACCGCGCCGACGCGCGCAGCGACGTCTACTCGCTCGGCGGCACGCTCTATTTCCTGCTCACCGGGGAGCTGCCGTTCGAGGGCTCGTCGTCGGGGCAGCTCTTCGTCGCGCACATGACGAAGGCCCCGCTCGCGCCGTCGGTGCGCCGCGGCCCGGTCGTCCCGCGCGCGGTCGATCGCCTCGTCCTGCGCTGCCTCGCCAAGGACCCGCGCCACCGCTTCCAGAGCGCGCGCGCGCTGTACGACGCGCTCCTCCCGCTGCTCGACGAGTCCGCCTGGAGCGCGGCGGACGCGGAGCGCTTCTGGGTGACCGATCGAGCGGAGAAGCTCGGCCAGCTCGAGGCCCCGCCCGAGCGCCTCGCGCCGGCGCGGGGCGGCTCCACGCAAACCGCCTCAGCGCGATAACACCGAGACACCGCGCGCTCCTCGCCGCGAAGGCGGCCGTCCACGAGACCGGCGCCGCACGGGAAAAGTGCGTCGAAACGGTTCGGAAACACACGAGAAACTCCGATTTTTGATCGCTGCCTGTATGACGCAGAGGCCGATGCAGAGCAGGAATTGATCGGAGCGCGGCCGCCTCGTGCGCCATGGCTCATGGCCGCCGCGCCCTGGTCTCGGTGAGGAGGACAGATGTCGACTTTGATTACCGAGTGGAATCCCGACGATGAGGCATTTTGGGAGAAGACAGGGAAGCGGATCGCTCGTCGGAACCTCATCTGGTCGATCATCGCCGAGAACATCGGCTTTTCCGTCTGGCTGCTCTGGAGCGTGACGGCCACCCGGCTCCCCAAGGTCGGCTTCGACTACACCACGGACCAGCTCTTCTTGCTGGTCGCGATCCCGGGCCTCGTCGGCGCGCTGATCCGGTTCCCGTACACGTTCGCCGTCCCCAAGTTCGGCGGGCGCAACTGGACCATCGTCAGCGCGCTCCTCTTGCTGATCCCCACGATCTCGCTCTCGGTACTCGTGACCAGGCCGGACACGCCGTTCTGGCTCATGGCGCTCGCGGCGGCGACCGCGGGGCTCGGCGGGGGCAACTTCGCCTCCAGCATGGCGAACATCTCGTTCTTCTATCCGGACAAGAAGAAGGGGCTGGCGCTCGGGCTCAACGCCGCCGGCGGCAACATCGGCGTCAGCAACGTGCAGCTCCTCGTGCCGCTCCTCATCGGGCCGGGCGCGGTCGCGACGGCGATCGGCGGGTATCACACCGAGTCTGGGATTTACCTGCAAAACGCGGGGCTGATGTGGATCCCGCTCATCCTCCTCTCGGCGGGCGGCGCGTACTTCTTCATGAACAACCTGGCGTCGGCGAAGTCGAACTGGAAAGATCAGGCGGCCGCCGCCAGGAACAAGCACACCTGGATCATCGCGTGGCTGTACGTCGGCACGTTCGGCTCGTTCATCGGCTACTCGGCGGCCCTGCCGCTGCTGCTCAAGATGCAGTTCCCCGCCGTGACGCTCGAGCTCACGTTCCTCGGCGCGCTCATCGGCTCGGTGGCCCGCCCGCTGGGCGGCTACCTCGCGGACAAGATCGGCGGGGCGCGCATCACGTTCTGCAACTTCGTGGTGATGGGCCTCGCGTCGCTCGGGATCATCCACTTCCTGAACGAGAAGAGCTACGCCGGGGTCGTCACGATGTTCATGATCATGTTCGTCTCGACCGGCATCGGCAACGGCTCGACCTTCCGGATGGTCCCCGTGCTCTTCCGGCGCGACCACCTGCGCGCGGCGCAGGGCAGGGGCGAGGCGGCGCGCAACGAGGCGCTGATCGCCGCGCGGCGCCAGAGCGCCGCCGTCCTCGGGTTCACCTCGGCGGTCGGGGCGCTCGGCGGCTTCTTCATCCCGCGGAGCTTCGGCGCCTCGATCAAGGCGACGGGCGGGGCCACGACGGCGGTCATGTATTTCTTCGTCTTCTATCTCACCTGCATCGGGCTCACGTGGTGGTGTTACATGAGGACCCGCTTCCTCGTGAACCGCATCCCGAGCCTCGCCGAGGCCGACGCCTGAGCCGCGCGGGCCGGCGCGCCGCCGAGCGCGCTGGCGCGCCTCGGACGTCTCCTGACGCCGAGGCTCCTCCGCGGCGCGACGCGACGAAGCCTCGGCGGGACACGGGAGCCTGGACCGTTGACCGCTCTGGAGCCGACCGTGAGGTCCTGAGGGCGTGAAGCGCCGTGGCGAGGACCGAGCCACGGCGCTGCCGCCGCTCATCGAGGGCCGCGCGTCGTCGTCACCGGGCCGCGCGGTCGACGGCGCTCGCTACCAGCCCCAGCCGCCGCAGCCGCCGCCCCAGCCGCCGCCCCAGCCGCCGCAGCCGCCGCCCCAGCCCCAGGGCCGGCCCCAGAAGCCGCCGCCCCAGCCCCAGGGGCGGCCCCAGCCGCCCCAGCCGCCCCAGCCCCAGGGCCGGCCCCAGCCGCCCCAGCCCCAGGGCCGGCCCCAGAAGCCGCCGCCCCAGCCCCAGGGCCGGCCCCAGCCGCCCCAGCCGCCCCAGAAGCGCGATGTCGCGTCAGGGCTCTCGCTGGCGCTCTCCTCACCGGAGCTCGCCGCGCCGGCGTTCGCCGAGCCGGGGTCTGCTGCGCTCGCGTCCTCCGGGCTCACGCCCATCGACGGCGCCGCGCTCGACTCCTGATCTGCGGAGTCCATCTCCTCGCCCTGAACCGCCGGCTTCGCCTCGTCGGTTTGGACCGCCGTGTCGTCCGTCGTCGCCTCGGCCGCCACGGCCACGCCGGCCGCGGAGAGCGCCGTCGAGAGCGCGACGAGCGATGCGAACTTCGTCAATTGGCTCATGTTCCCATTCTCCTGTGCACATCGACTCATGTGGATGGCGCCAACGCCCGTCGCGACGACGAGCGTCGACGCGCGGGGACCTGAGCTTCCCCGTCGCGAGATCATGTGTGGTGTCAGGGGCGTGATGTCGATTACCCCAGAAAGGACACCTGAGACACCATGGATGCTTTCGGCGCTCCTGCGCGCGGGGAGGGCCGCCGCGCGCCCCTCTTCGGCCCCCCCGGGAGATCCTCCCGGTGGCGATACGCGCTTTCCCAGCTTGCGCGCGGCGCAGACAGCGATCGCGCGGGGAGGCTAGGGCCGAGGGCGGGCGAACCGCTGCGGCCGGCGGGCGCGCACACGGGCGCAAGAGACAATGCGTGCGGGCGCGGAAACGTGGAGCGCGGAAACGTGGAGCGCGGAAACGTGGAGCGCGGGAGCGTGGAGCGTGGGAGCACGGAAGCGCGTCGGACTGCGGCGCTATGGACAAGCCGGCGAGAGATGCCTTATAGTCGTAAGACTGCCGTGGTCGTGCCCTGAAATACGAGCAGCTCGATCAACCGAGGTGACGCGGAGCACCCGAGGCTCCTGCCCGCTGGGCGAGCGCTGTGCGGCTGGCGCGGCGCGGTAGAGGATGCGGCATGAAGGTTCGCGAGATCGTGACGTCCGCCCAGATACTCCGGCTTGA
Source organism: Sorangium sp. So ce834 (assembly GCF_051521425.1). Lineage (NCBI taxonomy): Bacteria > Pseudomonadati > Myxococcota > Polyangiales > Polyangiaceae > Sorangium > Sorangium sp. So ce834. Next base: position 6,014,851 of record NZ_CP150351.1, on the reverse strand, counting down.
GGACGATGGAATCATCCGCGCGACTGCGTTTCCTGTGCACATGAGCCTGGCCTTCGCACAGGAGGTCGTCAGGGCCACCATCGAGCTCGGAGGCGGCACGCCGGGTGGTGGCCCAATTTGCCCCGGAGTGATTCACATGAAGGCGGGAAGGCAGGAAGATCATTGATCTTTTCTTCCCGCCTTCCCGCCTTCATGTTCAAATCCGGCCACCACCGCACGCCGCGCCCCGTCGGGTCGATATCCGCGCGCAAAAGACGGTGGACAGGGCAGCGCGGGAGTACTTCGCAGGAGCGGAGGCAGCGAAGGGGCACTGCGCCCTCGCGCTGCTCGTTCCTCTCCGCGATGCCCGACGCGCTCCTCGTGCTCGAGGTGGACGGGTCGATCGAGAGCGCGAACCGCGCGGCCCTGGAGCTCCTCGGCCACTCGAGGGACGAGATCCTGGAGCTGCCGGCGGAGCGGGTGCTCGGGGAGGGCGGGGCGGCCTCGGTGATCGAGCGCTGCGGCAGGCGGGCCGGATCGTCAACGAGGCGTCGGCCCTCGTGACCCGGAAGGGCGCGGGGGTCCCCATCGCCCTCTCGGCCAGCACGCTGCGCGGCCCCAAGGACGAGCTCTTGGGGCTCGTCCTCGTCGCCCGCGACATCACCGCGCAGAAGCGCGCCGAGGAGGAGAGGGAGCGGCTGGAGGCCGCCGTCCGGCGGCAGGCCCGGATGCTGCCGGCGCGCGGCGCGCTGACCGCCGGGCGGCTCAGGGACCGCCGCGGCTCAGGGACCGCTCACGCCATGATCTCGCCTTCGTAGAACGTGATCTGCGCGGCCCGGAGCGCCTGCTCGCCGCCCATGCCGCGGTGATGGCGCCGGAACACCTCGGACCTCGGGTACTGCTGAAACGCCTCCCGGCTCTCCCACCTCGAGACCGCCCGGAGGCCGCCGTCGCCCAGCCAGATCTCGAGGCCGAGGAAGCCGGAGAACTGCCGCATCTCCGGCGCTGCTCGCCGGAAGCTCTCCACCATGGCCTGGAGCGCCGGCCCGGAGGCGGTGATGGTGTTGACGACGATGAACATGGTGGCGTTCTAGAACACCAATCACGTCGAGCGACCGAGAAATGAACCGCCAAGAACGCTAAGAACGCCAAGAAGAAGAGAAGATCTTGGCGTCCTTGGCGGCTCGAATTTCTGCTCTTGCGAGCGGTTTCAACCCGCTTGTCGCTCTGGCGGCGCGCCGTCGAGGCGGCGGCGACCCCTCCGGGCCGCCCAGGCCCGCCCCGCGCGGGCGATCAGGCCGCGAGCTTCGCCCGCACCGCCTCGCCCATCGCCTGGGTCGACAGCTTGCCGCCGAGGTCCGCCGTCCTGGCGCCGGCGGCGATCGCCTGCGCCACGGCGCGCTCCAGCGCCGCCGCCTCCTTGTCGAGGCGCAGCGAGTGGCGGAGCAGCATCGCGGCGCTCAGGATCGTCCCGATCGGGTTGGCGAGCCCCTTGCCGGCGATGTCGGGCGCCGAGCCGTGGATCGGCTCGTAGACCCCGCGCGTGCCCTCGCCCAGCGACGCGCTCGGACAGAGCCCCAGCGAGCCGGCGAGCACGGCCGCCTCGTCGGTCAGGATGTCGCCGAACATGTTCTCGGTGACGATGACGTCGAACGCCGCCGCCGCCGTGATCAGCCGCATCGCGCACGAGTCGACGAGCTGGTGCTCGATGCGGATCTCCGGGTGGCGCGCGGCGACCTCGGTCGCCACCGTCCGCCAGAGCCGCGACGACTCGAGGACGTTCGCCTTGTCGACCGACGTGACGAGCCGCCGGCGCGGCGCGGCCAGGCGGAACGCGAGCTCGACGACGCGCTGGATCTCCTCGTCCGTGTACTCGAGCGTGTCGACCGCGCGCCTGCGCCCGTTCACCTCCTCGCGGAGGCGCGGCTTGCCGAAGTAGAGCCCGCCCGTGAGCTCCCGGACGACCAGGATGTCGACGTCCGCGAGCCGCTCCGGCTTGAGCGGGGAGGCCTGGACGAGCTCCGGGAACAGGCGGATCGGCCGCAGGTTCGCGAACAGGCCGAGGCCCTGGCGCAGCGCGAGCAGCCCCTGCTCGGGCCGGACGTTCGCGCTCGGGTTGTCCCACTTCGGGCCGCCCACCGCGCCGAGGAGGACGGCGTCGGCCGCGCGGCACGCGTCGAGCGTCTCCGGCGTGAGCGCGGTGCCGGTCGCGTCGATGGCGCACCCGCCGATGAGGTGCTCGGAGTACGTGAAGCTGTGGCCGAACTGGGCGGCGATGGCATCGAGGGTGACGCGGGCTTCGGCGACCACCTCGACGCCGATGCCGTCACCGGGCAAAAGAACGATATTGGCCTTCATGCGACCTCGCTGGCAGGCAACGTGGATGTGTACTGCGCTGGCTCTCGCGCTGCGAGCGTGAGCCCATACTCGATCCCGTCCGCGAGCGCATGCCAGGAAGCGTCGATGATGTTCGTCGAGGCGCCGACCGTGCTCCACTGGCGGTGCGCGTCGCGGCTGTCGATGAGCACGCGCGTCGTCGCCGAGGTGCCGTCGCGCCCGTCGAGGATGCGGACCTTGTAGTCGACGAGCTGGATGTCGCGCACGGCAGGGAACACGGGCGCGAGCGCCTTGCGGAGCGCGCCGTCGAGCGCGTTGACGGGGCCCGACCCCTCGGCCGCCGTGATCACCACCTCGTCGCCGACCGCGATCTTGATCATCGCCTCGGCGAAGGTGCCGACGCCCTCGCGCTGGCCCGCGATGACCTTGAAATCGAGCAGCCGGAACGGCGGCTTGTAGCCCGGCGAGCTCCGGCGGAGCAAGAGCGCCACCGACGCCTCGGCCGCCTCGAACGACGAGCCGCGCGCCTCGCGCTCCTTGATCTGCTCGAGCACCTCCACCTCGGCGCCGGCCTTCACCTCGAGCCCGAACTCCTCGGCCTTGCTGAGGAGGTTGCCGCGGCCCGACAGCTCGCTCACCACGGTGCGCATCGCGTTGCCGACGAGCGCGGGGTCGATGTGCTGGTAGGACGCCGGCTCGCGCCGCATCGCCGCGACGTGCACGCCGCCCTTGTGCGCGAAGGCGCTCCGCCCGACGTAGGCCATGTGATCGTCGGGGGCGAGGTTCGCCAGCTCGGCGACGTAGTGCGAGAGCTCGGTGAGCCCGCGGAGCGCCCCCTCCGGCAGCGCCCTGAGGCCGAGCTTCAGCTCGAGGTTCGGGATGATCGCGCAGAGGTTCGCGTTCCCGCAGCGCTCGCCGTAGCCGTTGATCGTGCCCTGGACGTGGCGGGCGCCCGCGCGCACGGCGGCGAGCGAGTTGGCGACCGCGAGCTCGCCGTCGTTGTGCGCGTGGACGCCGAGCGGGTGGCCGAGCAGCGCCTTCATCTCGGCCACGATCGCCTCGACCTGCCACGGCATCGAGCCGCCGTTCGTGTCGCAGAGCGTGAGCACCTCGGCCCCGCCGCGCGCCGCGGCGCGCAGCGTCTCGATCGCGTACGACCGGTCGAGCGCGAACCCGTCGAAGAAGTGCTCGGCGTCGTAGACCACGCGGCGGCCGTGCGCGCGCAGGTAGGCGACGGTCTCCTCGATCATCCGGAGGTTCTCGTCGAGCGTCGTGCGCAGCACCGCGGTCACGTGCTGCGTCGAGCTCTTGCCGAAGATCGTGCAGACGCTGGTGCCGGCGGCGAGCAGCGCGCGCAGGCCGGGGTCGTCCTCGGGGGCGAGCGAGGCCCGGCGCGTCGAGCCGAACGCGGCGATCTTCGCGTGCTTCCACTCGATGTCCTTCGCCCGCTCGAAGAACTGCGCGTCCTTCGGGTTCGAGCCGGGCCAGCCGCCCTCGATGAAGGTCAGGCCGAACGCGTCGAGGTGGCGCGCGATCTGCAGCTTGTCCTCGCACGCGAGCGAGATGCCCTCGCGCTGGGTGCCGTCCCGTAGCGTGGTGTCGTAAACGTCGACGCGGTCCGCGGGGCGGGCGCCCTGCTCCGCGCCGTTGAGAGGCGGATTCATAAGCTTCAACTTCCTTGTGCGGCGGGGGCAGGCCGCCGAGCTCGCCGGCCCCGCGCGGGGCCCTCGTGCGCTCGGCGCACCGGCCTACCTCGCGCTCTCGACGGCGGCGCCGTGGCCGCTCTGGTTGCTCTCGTTGCTCTCGGACGCCGCCGCGTCTTCCCTGGGCTCGACGCCGTAGGTCGCGAGGAGCCGGTTCAAGGCGGTGAGGTACGCCTTCGCGCTGGCGACCAGGATGTCCGTGTCGGCGCCGTGGCCGTGGAACACCCGGTGCGAGGCGTCGTGCTGCGGGTGCCGCTTGCTCGACGTCGCGTCCGCCCGGACCCGGACGCTCACCTCGCCGAGCGCGTCGATCCCCTCGGTCACCGCGTGCACGGAGAACTCGAGGAGGCTGCTCGGCACGCGGACGATCTCGTCGATCGCCCGGTAGGCCGCGTCCACCGGCCCGGTGCCGATCGCGGCGCGCACGTGCAGCGCCCCGTCCGGCCCGCGGAGGCGGACCGTGGCCGTGGGCATCCCGGTGGTCCCGCAGGCGACCTGGAGCGCGTCGAGCGTGTAGAGCTCGTCGCCCTGCGCCCGCGTGGTGGAGACGATCGCCTCGATGTCGGGATCGGTGACGTGCTTCTTCTTGTCGGCGAGCGCCTTGAAGCTGGCGAACGCCGCCGCGAGCTGGGCCTCGTCGAGGTGGTAGCCGAGCTCCTCGAGCCGGTTCCTGAGCGCGTGCCTGCCCGAGTGCTTGCCGAGGACGAGCCGGGTCTGCGTCACCCCGACCATCTCCGGCCGCATGATCTCGTACGTCTCCTGGTGCTTCAGCATCCCGTCCTGGTGGATGCCCGACTCGTGCGCGAAGGCGTTGGCGCCGACGATCGCCTTGTTCGGCTGGACGTTGAAGCCCGTCGCGGCGCTGACGAGGCGGCTCACCGTGGCGATCTGGGTCGTGTCGATGCCGGTGCGCAGCCCGAAGACGGCCCGGCGCGTCGCGAGCGCCATGACGACCTCCTCGAGCGCGGTGTTGCCGGCGCGCTCGCCGATGCCGTTGATGGTCACCTCGGCCTGGCGCGCGCCCGCGCGGATGCCCTCCAGGGCGTTCGCCGTCGCGAGCCCGAGGTCGTTGTGGCAGTGCACCGAGATGATGGCGCGGTCGATCCCCGGGACGTTCTTGCGGATGCCCGCGATGAGCGCGCCGAACTCGCTCGGCATGGTGTAGCCGACCGTGTCCGGGATGTTGAGCGTGGTGGCCCCGGCGGCGATCGCGGCCTCGAGCACCTGGTAGAGGAACTCGGGCTCGCTCCGGCCGGCGTCCTCGGGGCTGAACTCCACGTCGGCGCAGAGGTCGCGCGCGTACGCGACCATGGCCCGCACGCGGTCGAGCACCTCGGCCCGGGTCATCCGGAGCTTGTGCTTGAGGTGGATGTCGCTCGTGGCGAGGAAGGTGTGGATCCGCGGGTGCGCGGCCCGGGAGACGCCCTCCCACGCCTTGTCGATGTCGACCTTGGTGGCGCGGGCGAGCGCGCAGATGATCGGCGGGGTCGCGGCGGGGCGGCCGGGGACCGCGGCCGCGCCCACGCGCTCGGCGATCGTCTGGACGGCGAGCAGGTCGTCGGGGGAAGCGGCGGGGAAGCCCGTCTCGATGACGTCGACGCCGAGCTTCGCCAGCGCGAGCGCGATCTCGAGCTTCTCCGAGGACGTCATCGTCGCGCCCGGCGACTGCTCGCCGTCACGCAGCGTGGTGTCGAAGATGCGCACGTAATCGGACGGGGGCATCGCTTGATTCGCAATCATCTCAGGCATGGTGTTCTCCGCCGCCTCCCACGAGTGGAGAGGCTCAGTCGCCGGGCTTGATGGTGACGGGGTCGATGAACGGCATCATCTTGCGCAGGTTGGCGCCCACGACCTCGAGCCGCTGCTCCCGCTCCTTGGCCCGCGTCGCCTCGAACTTCGGCCGGCCCTCCTCGTTCTCCGCGATCCACTTGCGCGCGAAGTCGCCGCTCTGGATGTCGGCCAGGATGCGCTTCATCTCCTCGCGCGTGCGGTCGGTGATGACGCGCGGGCCGGACACGTAGTCGCCGTACTCGGCGGTGTCGCTGATCGAGTACCGCATGTAGTTGAGGCCGCCGCGGTACATGAGGTCGACGATGAGCTTGAGCTCGTGCAGACACTCGAAGTACGCGATCTCCGGCTGGTAGCCGGCGTTCACGAGCGTCTCGAACCCGGCCTTCACGAGCTCGCTCGCGCCGCCGCAGAGCACCGCCTGCTCGCCGAACAGGTCGGTCTCGGTCTCCTCAGCGAACGTCGTGAGGAGCACGCCGGCGCGCGTCGCGCCGATGCCCTTCGCGTAGGCGAGCGCCTGCGCCTGCGCCTTGCCGCTCGCGTCCTGGTGGACGGCGAGCAGGGCCGGGACGCCGCCGCCGGCCTCGTACGTCTCGCGCACCCGGTGCCCGGGGCCCTTCGGCGCGATCATCGAGACGTCGACCGACGCGGGGGGCGTGATCGTGTTGAAGCGGATGTTGAACCCGTGCGCGAACATGAGCGTCTTGCCCGGGCCGAGGTGCGGCGCGATCTGCTCGTTGTAGATGCGGGCCTGCGACGTGTCGGGCGCGAGGATCATGATGACGTCGGCGGCCTTCGCGGCCTCGGACACCGTGGCCACCTGAAGCCCCGCGGCCTGCGCCTTGGGCCGGCTCTTGCTGCCCTCGGGCAGGGCGACGATCACCGTCGCGCCGCTGTCGCGCAGGTTCAGCGCGTGGGCGTGCCCCTGGGAGCCATAGCCTACGATCGCGATCTTCTTGCTCTGGATGAGCGACAGATCCGCGTCGTTCTCATAAAAAATCTTCGCCATCTCACTCTCCTTCAACAGGGATCCGCACCTCGCGGCTCCCGTCCTTCACGTCATCCGTCATCAGGGCGCGCTGCTGTCGGCTCCGCGCGCAGGCAGCACGGTGTCGAGCCTGGCCTCGGCCTCCTCGGCGCCGCGGGTCATCACGATCATCCCCGTCCGCACCATCTCGATGATCCCGAACGGGCGGAGCACGTCGAGCAGGCCCTCGATCTTGTCGCCGGTGCCGGTGATCTCGATGGTGAGCGCCTCGGGGGCGACGTCGACGGTGCGCGCGCGGAACACCTCGCAGAGCTGGAGCACCTGCGCGCGGGTCGTCGCGTCCGCCTTCACCTTGATCAGCGCGAGGTCGCGCGCGACCGAGGCCGTGTGGGTGACGTCGCGGACCCAGAGGGTGTTGACCAGCTTGTACAGGTTCGCCTCCAGGCGGCGCGCCCCGTCCTCGTCCGCCTCGAGGACCAGGGTGAGGCGCGAGACCCCGGCGATGTGGGTGCGCCCGACGCTCAGCGACTCGATGTTGTACGCGCGGCGCCGGAACAGCGACGCGACGCGGTTGAGCACGCCGGGGCGGTCTTCGACGTAGGCGATGAACGTGCGCAGGATGGGTCGATCCATGGATGCCTCTTGAAAGTCCCTCTTGTCTCTGGGGCGCCCGGCAGCGGCCGCGACGCGCTCGTACGCGCCCCGCTCGCCCGGCGCGCGCGCCGGACGAGCGCTCGGGGCGCGCGCCTCTACGGGTGCGTTCACGGATCCTCCCCGGTCTCCAGGATGGGGCTCGGGCGGCGGATCATGTCGTTCAGGTCGGCGCCCGCGGGGACCATCGGGTAGACGCTGTCCTCCTGCTCGACGCGGAAGTCGATGACCACGGTGCCCGGCGTCGCGCGGGCGCGCTCGACCGCGCCCGCGATCTCCTCGCGCTTCGTCACGCGGATGCCGGTCAGCCCGTGGGCCTCGGCGAGCTTCACGAAGTCCGGGCTGCGCATCGGGGTCGCCGAGTAGCGCCGGTTGTAGAAGAACTCCTGCCACTGGCGCACCATGCCGAGGTAGCCGTTGTTGATGACGGCCACGTGGACCTTGATGCCCTCCTGCGCGCAGGTCGACAGCTCGCACGCGGTCATCTGGAAGCCGCCGTCGCCCACGACCACCCAGACCTCGTCGTTCGGCTTCGCGAAGCGCGCGCCGATCGCCGCAGGCAGGGCGAAGCCCATCGTGCCGAGCCCGCCGGAGGTGATGAGCTTCCGCGGGTGATCGTGCTTGTAGTACTGCGCTTCCCACATCTGGTGCTGGCCGACGTCGGTTACCACAAGCGCCTTGCCGTCGGTGAGCCGCCAGAGGTCGTGCATCACGTGCGCGGCGTACAGTTTGTCGTGGTACGGCAATTGTTGAATGTCACGGACCGCCGAGTCGCCCTTCAGGGTGCTGATGCGCTCGACCCAGGCGCTCCGGTTGCGCTGCTTGCACCCGGGGATGAGCGACAGGAGCGTGTCCCGGACGTCCCCGACGAGGCCGACGTCGACCTTGACATTCTTGTTGATCTCGGAGCGGTCGATCTCGACGTGGATCTTCTTCGCCTTCACCGCGTAGGTCTTGAGGTTGCCGGTCACGCGGTCGTCGAAGCGCATCCCGAGCGCGATGAGGAGGTCGGCCTCCTGGATGGCGGTGTTCACCCACGCCTCGCCGTGCATGCCCATCATGCCGAGGCTGAGCGGGTGGGTCGCCGGGAAGCCGCCGAGGCCGAGCAGCGTGGACGCGACGGGGATGCCCGTCTTCTCCACGAAGGCGAGGAGCTCGCGCGTCGCCTCCGCCCGGACGATGCCCTGGCCGGCGAGGATGAGCGGCCGCTCGGCCTCGTCGATGAGCTCGATCGCCTTCTCGATGTCCGTCTGGACGGCGTGGTAGCCCGGGCGGTAGCCGGGCAGGCGGACCTCGCCCTTCGGCGGCTCGAAGTCGATCGACGCCTGCTGGGCGTCCTTGGTGATGTCGACGAGCACCGGGCCCGGGCGGCCCGAGCGCGCGATGTAGAACGCCTCGCGGATGGCGGGGGCGATGTCCTGGACCTCGGTCACGAGGTAGTTGTGCTTGGTGATGGGCAGGGTGACGCCGGTGATGTCCGTCTCCTGGAAGGCGTCGGTCCCGAGCAGCTTCGAGGACACCTGCCCGGTGATACAGACGATCGGCGACGAGTCGAGCATCGCCGTCGCGATCCCGGTGACGAGGTTCGTCGCGCCGGGGCCCGAGGTGGCGACCGCCACGCCGACCTTGCCCGAGGCGCGGGCGTACCCGTCCGCCATGTGCGCCGCGCCCTGCTCGTGCCGGACGAGGACATGGCGGATCGGGTAGCCGAGGATCGTGTCGTAGGCGGGCATGATCGCGCCGCCCGGGTAGCCAAAGACCACGTCCACGCCTTCGCGGACGAGGACTTCCCAGATAATCTGTGCGCCGGTTCGTTTCATAGTCTCGACTCCGATCGAGTCACGCTGGTGGAAGATGGCGCCGTGGGCGCCTTGGCCGCGGGTTCCGCCGTCTCTCAGGGGTTCGGTAATTTAGGCGATCGCGCGCTGGAGGTCCTCCCGCGGGCCGCCGCCGCTGCTCTCCTCGCGGCGGAGCGCGTCGAGCACCCGCCGCGCGTCGTCGAGCGACACGACGCGCGAGGTGCCCGCGGCGGGGGCCGCGCCGGGTCGCGCGGAGGGCGGGTCGGAGTGGAACTCGAACGAGGCCTCGGCGGCGCCGTCCGGGCGCGCGCCCTTCAGGCGCGTCGAGGAGCGCTGGGGCGCGCGGACGGCGCCGCCGCTCGCGCGCGCGCGGATCTCGTCGACGAGCGCCTCGAACTCCTCGCGCACGGCGCTCGACGCGACGGGCATCCCACAGCCCGCGGCGACGAGCTCTGCGAGCTCCGCGATGCGCTGGCCAACGGCCTCGCTCGAGGCGTCCTCGCGATTCTTCCTCGAATGTTCCTTGCTCACCTGATCCTCCTTGACGACGGCTGCTCTTCGTGAACCCACAGGCCAGAAAAACGAAAGCCCCCGGACCTTCTCGGTGCGGGGGCCTATCTCCATGCTGCTCAGCTCAGAGCGGCGGCCCGCACCCGTTCCCGACGCGAATCAGCCCGACGACGTCGACTAGGCTGACGAGCGCAGGAATGGCTAGGCCCGCTAGGAGCCCGACGGACACGCCGCCCTCGACGACAAGCGGACGCGCCGCCGAGGTCGCCGACGAAGCGCGGTGCACCAGCTTCACAGCGGGGTTCCCATCGCCGGAGGCGTGGGCGCTGGCGGTGCACGTCGACTTCTGCATAGCGTGAGTGCCTCTAGCTTGCAGAGCTGCTGCGTCGCGTCAAGTTATTTCTTTACAGATCGCGTGTTTCTGCGGTGTTTCGTGCACTTTTTTTTTGTTCGCGCATGCCCACCGCGAGCGCGTGACGTTCTGCACGAACACGCGCTGTCCGCGTCGCTCGCCGATGCGCCGCTCTGGCCGCGACGGCGCAACGGCGCGACGGGGGCGCGCGCGGTGTGCATGGAAGCGTCGCTCGATCGCGGCGCCCGGCGGGCCCTGCGAGGCGCATCGAGCGCATCGCGCGCATCGCAGGGAGCGCGCGGCGACGAGCGGATGCGGCGCGGTGCCGGAGCGCCAGGGGAGGTGTGAGCAAACACCGGACCTCGTTTCGTGCGCGCCCGAAGTGCGGAGTGCTGCCTTGAACCGACTGCCGCCGGTTCGCGCGGCTCCACCATGGAACCGCCATGCAAGCGCATCGCGTGGCGCAGGCGCGCCCTGCCAATCGAACGGTCTCGCCCTGCGGTCGCCGGCGCCGCCGCGCGGCCTCTCCCGCCGCGATCGGGCTCGTCGCGCTGTGCAGCGCGCGGGCCGGCGCCGCCGCGGATCGCGTCGATCCCGCGCGACGAGCGGAGCTCGCGGAGCTCGCGAGCGCCCAGCCCGCGCGGCCGCTGCCGCTGCCGCCGCCGCCAGCGCCGCCGCGCCGCGGGCCGGGGCCGCGCACCGCCCCGACGCCCCGGACGCCAGCGCCGGCGGCGGCCAACCTGAGCACCTTCCTCGAGCTCCGGGACGATTACGTCTCGCGCGGCAGCGGCGGCTTCTACAACGCCACGGTGCTCCGGGGGGACTACGCCTTCGACAGGAGCTTCGCGCTGCGCGCGGACGTGCCGCTCGCGGTCGCGAGCGGGCCCGATGGCCGGCGCGACGCGGGGCTCGGCGACGTCCTGATCCGGCCGCTCGTCCGCGCGATCGGCACGCCGCGGTTCGCGCTCGTCGTCGGCTCGGATCTCGTCCTCGACTCGGCGACGCGCCGCGCGCTGGGCTCGGGCAAGAACCAGGTCGCGCCCCTCGTTCAAGCGTACGTCCGCGTGGCGCGGCCCGCGCGGCTGGGGCTCCAGCTGCAGCACGCGGTGTCGTTCGGCGGCGATCCGCGGCGCGACGACATCCAGACGTCGGTGGTGCGGCCCTTCGCGATCGTCGAGCTGCCGCGCGGCTTCTGGGTGAGCCCGGACCAGAGCTTTCACTTCAACCACCGCGGCGCGCCCCGCGTCGTGTCGACGAGCGTGCTGGAGGTCGGCGCGGAGCTCAGCGAGCGCGTGCAGGTGTACGTCGATCCCGGCATCCAGGTCGACAGCCGCGGGGGGGGCGGCTGGGTGTTGACCGGGGCCGTGCGGTGGGCCTTCCCGCAGCGGTCGCGGGGGCACGCGGCCGCGCCCTGCGCCGGCGCGGGCGAGTAGGCGGGCGGCCGCCGTCCGCGCGCCGGCGTGCGGGCGCGCTCAGCGGGGTGCGCTGCGGCGCCGCTCGGCGGGGGCGGCGCGCGCTCGGCGGGGCGGCGGCGGCTCGGCGCGGGCGGCGGCTCGGCGCGGGCGGCGGGGGCGGCGAGGGCGGCGGCGGGGACGGCGGGGCTCGGCGAGGAGGCGACGGGTCCGGCGAGGGCGGCACGCGGCGCGCGTTCGGCGAGGGTCACGCGCGGCTGGCGCCGGGGAGGGCGGCTGGGCCATTGTCGGGCCCTGGGGCGGCCCCTTGACCCGGGTCGCCGTCCCGCGCCTGATCGCTTATCGCACCCACGCCCATGCTTTCACGAGATCCGTTGCTCCTGCTCTCCGCCACGCGGCTGGCTGCGCTGATCCGCGCCCGGGCCGTGACGTCGGCCGAGGTCGTGGAGGCCCACATCCGGCACATCGAGCGCGTGAACCCGACGCTCAACGCGATGGTGGCGAACCGGTTCGACGCCGCCCGCGCCGAGGCGCGCGCCGCCGACGCGCTCCTCGATCGCGGCGACGCCGCCGCCGCGCCGCCGTTCCTCGGGGTCCCGTGCTCCATCAAGGAGAGCTTCGCCGTCGCCGGCATGCCGAACTCCGCGGGGCTCGTCGCCCGCGCCGGCGTGCGCGCGACGGAAGACGCGGTGACGGTCGCGCGCATGCGCGCCGCCGGCTTCATCCCGCTCGGCGTCACCAACGTCTCGGAGCTCTGCATGTGGATGGAGTCGAACAACCGGCTCTACGGCCGGACGAACAACCCCTACGATCCGGCGCGCACCGCGGGCGGCAGCTCGGGCGGCGAGGCCGCGGTCGTCGGCGCGGGCGGCGCGCCGGTCGGGCTCGGCTCGGACATCGGCGGGTCCATCCGGATGCCCGCGTTCTTCAACGGCGTCTTCGGCCACAAGCCGACCGGCGGGCTCGTGCCGACCTCGGGCCAGTTCCCGCTGCCCGGCGAGCGCGGGCTCCGCTACATGACCGCGGGGCCGATCGCGCGGCGCGCCGAGGATCTCATGCCGGTGCTCCGCGTCCTCGCGGGCCCCGACGCGCGCGATCCGGCCTGCGCGCCGCTGCCCCTCGGCGACCCGGCCTCGGTCGACCTCGGCGGGCTGACGGTGCTCTCGGTCGAGCACGACGGCGTGCGCCGGGTGAGCGACGATCTCCTGGCCGCGCAGCGGCGGGCGGAGGAGGCGCTCGCCGCGCGCGGGGCCACGGTCCGCAAGGCGCGCGTCGAGCTCCTCGCGCGGGCGCTCGACATCTGGACCGCGATGCTGGGCGTGGCCGGCGGCGTCACGTTCCGGGCGCTGCTCGGGGACGGCCGCCCGATCAGCCTCCCGCGCGAGCTCGCCCGCTGGTCGCTCCGCCGCTCGGCGCACACGCTGCCCGCGATCGGGCTCACGCTGCTCGAGGACGTCGGCCGGCACTTCCCCTCGCGCACCGCGCGCGCCCTGGAGCTCGGCGAGGCGCTCCGCGCCGAGCTCGTGGCGCGCATCGGCGAGCGGGGCGTGATGCTCTACCCGTCGTACCCGCGGCCCGCGCCGCGGCACTACGCGCCGCTCCTGCCGCCCTTCCAGTGGACGTACACCGCGGTGCTCAACGTCATGGAGATGCCGGCGACGCAGGTCCCGCTCGGCCTCAACGCCGACGGGCTGCCGCTCGGCGTCCAGGTGGCGGCGATCCACGGCAACGATCATGTGACGATCGCCGTGGCGCAGCACCTGGAGCGCTCGTTCGGCGGCTGGGTCCCGCCGTCTCTCTCGTGGTGCCGACGGTGACGTTTTCCCGCCCGCGGTCGTGGTATCAAGGCTCCCCCCATGACCCTCGACCGCACGTACGATGTGATCGTCTACGGCGCGACCGGCTTCACCGGTCGCCTCGTCGCCGAGTATCTCGCCACCAGGGGCAAGGAGGCCTCCGCCCGGGACGACGCCTCGGCGCGACCCGCCCGCTTCGCGATCGCCGGCCGGAGCGCGGGGCGCCTCGCCGAGGTGAAGGCGGCGCTGGAGGCGATCGATCCGGCCTGCGCCGCCGTGGGCGTCATCGAGGCGACCTCGGAGGACGCGGCGTCGCTCGAGCGCATGGCGAGCCAGGCGCGCGTGGTCATCACGACCGTGGGCCCGTACTCGAGCCGCGGCGAGGCGCTGGTCGAGGCGTGCATCCGCGCGGGCACCGACTACGCGGACCTCACCGGCGAGCCCGAGTTCGTCGATCGCCTCCTCGAGCGCCACCACGAGGCCGCCCGCGCGGCGGGCGTGAAGATCGTCAACTGCTGCGGCTTCGACAGCATCCCGCACGACCTCGGCGTGCTCTTCACGGTGACGAAGCTCCCCGCGGGCGAGCCGATCGCGGTGGAGGGCGTCGTGCGCGCGCACGGCAGCTTCTCGGGCGGCACGTGGCAGTCGCTGCTCGAGATCATGGCGCACGGCGGCCGCAGGCGGCGCGAGGCGCGCTCCGAGGGGGCGCGCGGCGCGCGCAAGGCGCAGGGGCTCAAGGCGCGCATCCGCTACGAGAAGCCGCTGCGCGCCTGGGTCTGTCCGATGCCGAGCATCGATCCCGAGATCGTGCTGCGGAGCGCGCGGGAGCTCGACGTCTACGGCCCCGATTTCCAGTACGGGCACTACATGCAGGTCAAGTCCGGGCTGCAGCTCGTGATCGGGATCGCCGGCTTCGGCGCCGTGGCGGCGCTCGCCAAGGTGGGGCCGACGCGGGAGCTGCTCCGCAAGGTGCGCAGCCCGGGGGAGGGGCCGAGCGCCGAGGAGCGGGCGCGCAGCTGGTTCCAGGTGACGTTCCACGGCAAGAGCGCGTCGCGCAGGGTGGTTACGCGCGTGAGCGGCGGCGATCCGGGCTATTCGGAGACGGCGAAGATGGTGGCGGAGTCGGCGCTCTGCATGGCGTTCGACCGCGAGCGGCTGCCGGCGCGCGCCGGCGTCCTCACCCCGGCCGTGGCCATGGGGGAGCGGCTCATCGAGCGGCTGCAGGCGGCGGGGATCCGGTTCGAGCTGCTCGAGGGGTGAGCGCCGGCGGCGGGCCGCGGCGATCCGAGGGAGCTCGACGCCGCGCCCAGCGTACCAGGCACTGCCCATCTCCATCGCACCGCGCGCGGCCCGGGCGCGCCGCCCGCGGCATCGATCGAGGCCGCGAGCGCCCCGGCGCCCGCGCTCGGCGCGGAGGAGGGCTGTCGAAGGAAACGCTCCGTGACAGGCGGAGAGTCCGCGATGCTCGCTCTCCGTATCGCCGGCGGATCGCACGTTATCGACGCCGTCTCGAGTCGCTCGCATCGCTCGCATCGCTCGCATCGCTCGACTCCACAGAGAGGGCATGTCCCTGGTGGATTTCTCGATGTCAACGGCCCGTGACATTGTGAAACGCGGAGTCCCTGGGTATCCTCGCGCGAAGTGACCGGCACCGAGGAGCACGGCCTTCGCGGGGAGGAGACGCTGCCCCTGTCCCCGGGCCCGGGGGCAGGCCTGGCGAGCGCCTCGACGGCGGAATCCCCGGTCCTCGGGGCGGCGCCTCGCGGGTCCACCGAGCCCGCGCGGCGCCCGGAGGAGAGCGCCGCGAGCAGGACGGGCCCGCTGCGGCGCTCCTCGACGGCGCAGGAGCCTGCCGGCCCGCCCATGTCGAGCCGGCAGGCCTCCGGTCCGGCCATCCGCGCCGGGACGCTCATCGGGCATTACGAGCTCATTCGCGAGCTCGGCCGAGGGGGCATGGGCACCGTCTTCCTCGGCCGCGACGTCCGCCTGGGGCGCCTCGTGGGCATCAAGGTCGTCACGAGCCTGACCGGCGCGAGGCTCCAGCGGTTCCTGGTCGAGGCCCGCGCCACCGCGCTCTGCAAGCACGAGAACATCGTGACGATCCACGATGTGAACGAGCACGACGGATATCCGTACATGGTGCTCGAGTACATCGACGGCCAGAGCCTCCGCGCGTGGATGGATCAGCGCAGGCCGGCCGGCGCGGACGAGACGGTCGCGGCGGCGCCGGTGTCGGCGAGCGCCGCCGTGGAGATGATGGTGCCGGTGGTGCGCGCCCTGTCGTGCGCCCACAAGCTCGGCATCGTCCACCGCGATCTCAAGCCCGAGAACATCATGCTGGAGGCGTCCGGCGCCATCAAGGTGCTCGACTTCGGCATCGCCAAGCTGCTCGACACCGACGTCGCCGGCCCGGTCGATCGGGCGCCCATCTCGATCCGCACGACCCTGACGCGCGAGGGCGCGATGATGGGGACGATCCCGTACATGTCCCCGGAGCAGTGGCTCGGGGAGGGGATCGATCACGCCAGCGACATCTGGGCCGTGGGCATCATGCTCTACGAGCTCGTCACCGGCGCGCACCCGCTCGCGCCGGTCACGGTGCACAGCCTCATGCAGGTCGCCCTGCTCGACCAGCCCATGCCCGAGCTCGACGGCGCGCGCCCGGAGCTCGGCGCGCTCGGCGGGATCATCGATCGCTGCCTGCGCAAGCGGAAGGCCGAGCGCACCGCCTCGGCGCAGCAGCTCCTCTCCGAGCTCCTGCCGCTCCTGCCCGGGCGCCACGAGATCGTCCTCGGGGCCGACGAGAGCCCCTTCGCGGGCCTCTCGGCGTTCCAGGAGGCCGACGCGGACCGCTTCTTCGGCCGCGCGGAGGACGTCGCCAGGATGGTGACGCGGCTGCGCAGCCAGCCGCTCCTCGCGATCGTCGGCGCGTCGGGCGTGGGCAAGTCGTCGCTCGTCCGGGCGGGGATCGTCCCGGCGCTCAAGCGGTCTGGCGGAGGGTGGGAGTCGCTCATCCTCCGGCCGGGGCGCGAGCCGATGGCGGCGCTCGCCGAGCTGCTCAGCCACCCCTCCTTGCTGTCGAGGGGCGGCTCGGAGCGGCCGGAGCCGCCGGGCGGCGACGCCTCGCGCGGGCGCACGCTCGTCGACCGGCTGCGCGCCGAGCCGGGCTACCTCGGGGCCGAGCTGCGCGCGTGGGCGGCGCGGAAGCAGCGCCGCGTCGTGCTCTTCGTCGACCAGTTCGAGGAGCTCTACACGCTCTCCTGCGACGCCGGCGAGCGCGCCGCGTTCCTCTCGTGCCTCGGGGGCGTCGCGGACGACGCCTCCTCGCCCCTGCGCGTCATCCTGTCGATGCGGTCGGACTTCATCGAGCGGGTGGCCGAGGACAGGCATTTCATGGCGGCGGTGACGCGCGGGCTCGTGGTCCTGCCGCCCATCGGCCGCGCCGGGCTGCGCGAGGCGCTCACGAGGCCCGTCCAGGCGGCGCGGTACGAGATCGAGGATCCGGCGCTGGTCGAGGACATCCTCGACGTGCTGGAGACGACCCGCGGCGCGCTGCCGCTCTTGCAGTTCATGGCGGCGCGGTGGTGGGATCTGCGCCATCGCGAGCGCCGGCTCCTGACGCGGGCGAGCTACGAGGCGATCGGCGGCGTGGCCGGCACGCTCGCGAGCCACGCCGACACGGTGCTGGCCGGGATGAGCGTGCGCCAGGCGAAGCTCTGCCGGGCGGTGTTCGAGCGCCTGGTGACGCCCGAGCGCACGCGGGCCATCGCCAGCCTGCGGGAGATCCGCGAGCTGCCGGGGGAGCCAGACGAGATCGAGGGGGTGGTCCACGTCCTCTCGGACGCGCGGCTGCTGGCGGTCGAGACGGGGCGCGACGACGCCGGCAGCCGCGTGGAGATCGTGCACGAGTCGCTCATCGAGCGCTGGCCGACGCTGCAGCGCTGGCTCGACGAGAACCAGAAGGACGCGGCGTTCCTCGACAAGCTGCGCGTGGCGGCGAGGCAGTGGGAGTCGAGCGGCTGCGCCGACGACACCCTCTGGCGCGGCAAGATCGCCCAGGAGGCGCGCCGCTTCCGCGACAGGTACCATTATCAGGGCCGCTTGCCCGAGCGGGAGCAGCGGTATCTGGACGCCGTGCTCCGGCTGGCGAGCCAGGCGAAGCGCCGGCGGCGCAGGCTGATCGTCGGCACCATGACGGGGCTCGCCCTGCTGGTCGCGATGGCCGCCCTGGGGATCATCAAGGTGGTCCGCCAGAACCAGGTCATCACCGCGCAGCTCCAGGAGATCCGCCAGACCGAGTACAACCTCGCGCAGGCGCTCGCGAACGAGCGGGCGGCCCGCGAGGCCGCCGAGCGGGCGCGGAGGAACACGGAGGACCAGCGGCGGCTGGCGGAGGTCCTGCAGAAGGAGGCCGAGGAGGCGCGGTACCGGGCCGAGTCCGCGGCCGAGCAAGCGCGGAAGGCGGCCCGGGACGCCCGGACGGCGCGCGACATGGCGCGGGCGTCCGAGAGCGGTGCGCGCGTCGCCGAGGCCCGGGCCAGCGCCGAGGAGCGGCGGGCCAAGGAGGCGGCCGAGCACGAGCGCCGCAGCCGGGAGGCGCTGGAGCAGCTGATCCAGCGCTCGGTGGGGAACATCCGGGAGGATCTCCGGTAGCAGGCCGCCTGGCGCTAGCCGTCCAGGCGAGCGCGGCGGTTCTGGCGGGCGGCGACGTTTGATAGAATGGTCCCGTGCATGGCGAGACCTGGATCTTCGGTTACGGCTCGCTGATCTGGCGGCCGGCGTTTCGATTCGAGCGGATGGCGCCCGGGTACATCACCGGCTGGGCGCGCCGGTTCTGGCAGGGTTCCACCGATCACCGGGGTGTTCCCGGGGCGCCGGGGCGGGTGGTCACGCTCATCCCGGCGCCTCTCGCGCGCTGCTGGGGGATGGCCTATCGGGTCGCCGCCGCCGACGTGGACGAGGTGCTCCGCGCGCTGGATCACCGCGAGAAGGGCGGATATGCGCGCTGCGACGTGCCGCTCACCCTGGCGGAGGAGGCGCACGCGGAGAGCGCGCCGCGGGCGGCCATCGTGTACGTGGCCACGCCCGACAACCCGGATTACCTCGGCGAGGCGCCCCTGGCCGAGATCGCCGCGCAGGTGCTCGCGTCCCACGGGCCGAGCGGCGCCAACGTCGAGTACGTCCTTCGGCTCGCCGACGCGCTCGCGGCGATGGATGCGACGGACGATCACGTGACCGAGCTCGCGCAGCTCGTCGGCCAGGGCGCCATCGCTTGCGCGCCTCGCCCCGAGAGCCGCCCCGCGCCGGCCGCTGCGCCTTAAAGGCCTCTCCGGCTGATCGCGGATCGGCCTCGAAGGGACGTCACCCCGCCCGAACGAAGAGAATTTTTAACGCAAAGGCGCAAAGGCGCAAAGGCGCAAAGGCGCAAAAAGATGAATAATTATCATTTTTTTTGCGTCTTTGCGTCTTTGCGCCTTTGCGTTGAATCCTCTTTCCGTATCCCTGGCCGGACTCCTGGTGAGCGGCGCTAGTTGACCTCGCCGCCCCCGTCCCCGCCCGTGTGGTCCGCGACCCCGTTGGCCCCGTCGGCCGCCGCCGCCGGCGGCGTCGAGCCGCCGCCGTCCTCGCCCTCGGTCGCGTCCGCCGCGAACGCCTCGACCGCGACCACCCGCTCGTCCTGCCCCACGTGCATGATCCGCACGCCCTGCGCGTTGCGCCCCGTCTCGCGGATCTCGCTCGCCTTCGTCCGGATCATCTGCCCGCGGTCGGTCACGATCAGCACCTCGTCGCTCGGGCTCACCATGGCCACGCCCACCACCGGCCCGTTCCGCTCGCTCGCGTCGATCAGGATCACGCCCTTGCCGCCGCGGCTCTGCAGCCGGAACTCCTCGAGCGGCGTCTGCTTGCCGTACCCGCGCTCGCACACCGCCAGCACCCGGTCGCGCCCGTCGCCGCTCACGCCGAGGCCCACCACCACGTCGCCCTCGTCGAGCTCGATGCCCTTCACGCCCATCGTCGCGCGGCCCGTCGGCCGCACCTGGTCCTCGGGGAAGCGGATGCTCATCCCGCTCCGCGTCGCGATCACGAGCTCGCGCTTGCCGTCGGTGAGCGCCGCCGTGAACAGCTGATCGCCCTCCTCGATCCGGACCCCGATGATCCCCTTGTCCCGGTAGTTCTCGTACTCGTTGAGCGCCGTCTTCTTGATCTGCCCGCGGCGGGTCAGGGTCACCACGTACGTCTCGCCGTCGAAGCTCGGCACCGGCGTGATCGCCGCGACCTTCTCCCCCGGCTCCATCCCGACGAAGTTCACGATCGCCCGGCCCTTCGCGTTCCGCGGCGCCTGCGGGATCTCGTAGACCTTCTTGACGAAGACCTTGCCCTTGTCGCTGAAGAAGAAGACGTACGAGTGCGTCGACGCCACGAAGAGCTGGCTCACCCAGTCCTCCTCGCGCGCCTCCATCCCCACCATCCCCTTGCCGCCGCGGCGCTGCGCCCGGTACGTCGAGGTCGGCGTCCGCTTCAGGTAGCCGGCGTGCGAGATGGTCACGACCATGTCCTCTTCCTGGATCAGGTCCTCCATCTGGATCTCGGCCTCGGCCGGCACGATCTCGGTGCGCCGCTTGTCGCCGAAGCGCGCCTTGATCTCCTCGAGCTCCATCACGATCACGTTCATGAGCAGCCCCATGTCCGCCAGGATCGCCCGGAGCCGCTCGATCGTCTGCGACAGCTCGCCGTACTCCTTCGCGAGCTTCTCCCGCTCGAGGCCGGTCAGGCGCGACAGCCGCATCTCGAGGATCGCCTTGGCCTGCCGCTCCGACAGGAAGTAGTCGCCGCGCGTGTCGGCCTCGGCGCACTCGGGCTCCGGCCGGCCGGCGCGCCGCAGGAACTCGCCGAGCCCGCGGAGCGGCAGCCTCTGCAGGTTCTCCCGCGCCTCGTCCGTGTCGCTCGAGGCCCGGATCGTCGCGACGATGCGATCGATGTCGCTCGTCGCCATCCCGAGCCCCTCGACGAGCTCGCGCTGCGCCTCGGCCTGCCGCAGCTCGAAGCGGCAGCGCCGCGTCACGACCTCGCGCCGGTGCTCGATGAAGTGCGAGAGCGTGTCCTTCAGGCTCAGCACCGCCGGCCGCCCGTTCGCGATCGACAGGTTGATGACCCCGAACGTCGCCTGGAGATCCGTCAGCCGGTAGAGCTGGTTCAGCACCACCTGCGGGAAGATGTCCTTCTTCAGCTCGACGACGATCCGCATCCCCTCGCGGTCGCTCTCGTCGCGCACCTCGCTGATCCCCTCGATGCGCTTCTCCTTCATGCACTCGGCGATCTTCGCGACCAGCCGGGCCTTGTTCACCTGGTAGGGGATCTCGGTGAACACGAGCTGCTCGCGGTCGCCCTTCATCGTCTTCTCGACCTGGCTGCGCCCGCGCATCGTGATCGAGCCGCGGCCGGTCGTGTACGCCTGCACGATCCCGCTCTTGCCGTAGATGAGGCCGCCGGTCGGGAAATCGGGGCCCGGCACCAGGTGGAGCAGCTCCTCCAGCGTGATGTCGGGGTTGCGGATGATCGCGATCGTCGCGTCGATGATCTCGCCGAGGTTGTGCGGCGGGATGTTCGTCGCCATGCCGACGGCGATGCCGCCCGAGCCGTTGACGAGCAGCTGCGGGAACTTCGCCGGCAGCACGCTCGGCTCGAGCTCCGAGTCGTCGTAGTTCGGGACGAAGTCGACCGTGTCCTTGTCGAGGTCGGCGAGCAGCTCGACCGCCATCCGGGACAGGCGCGACTCCGTGTACCGCATGGCCGCGGGCGAGTCGCCGTCGATCGAGCCGTAGTTGCCCTGCCCGTCGATGAGCGGGTAGCGCAGGCTGAAGGTCTGCCCCATGCGGACGAGCGCGTCGTAGACCGCGAGATCGCCGTGGGGGTGGTACTTGCCGAGGACGTCTCCGACGACGCGCGCGCACTTCTTGTGCGCGCCGGAGGGGCCGATCTTCTGCTCGTTCATCGAGTAGAGGATCCGGCGGTGCACCGGCTTCAGGCCGTCGCGCACGTCCGGGATCGCGCGGCCGATGATCACGCTCATCGCGTAGTCGAGGTAGCTCGTCCGGAGCTCGTCCTGGATGCTGACCGGAACCTTCTGCTGGATGTTCGACGTCTCTTCCATGGGATCTGCACCCGAGGCGCGGGGCGTGCGCGGCGCGCGCGGCCCCGTCGTAGAGGCCCATCCCAGCGCGGCTCGAGCGTCGAGCGGGGCGGCGGAGGCGTCTCAGGCCTCGATCGGCGAGCGACGAGGTCGAATCCGGCCTCCGCCGCTCGCCCTTGACCCGCGCTGTTCAGGGGATGCGACGGATGCGTTCAGGTACTCCAAGGGGCAGGCCGGCGCAAAGGGTTTACCGGCCTCCGGGCGTCGCTCCGGTCAGCGGGGCGCGCACGCGGCGCGCGTGGTCGCGCCGGGGCGGACCTCGCCGCTGCACTGGGCCAACAGCGCCGGCGCCCCCTTCGCGTCGCGCACCTCGACCGAGGTCGTGTACGCGCCCGGGGGGAGGGCCGAGAGGAGCGCGCGCTCGCCGCAGGGCACGGGGCCGACGTAGGGGGGCGCATCCGTCCCGGGCTGCTCGCCGTCGGGCAGCGGCTCGGTCGCCGTGTAGCTGGCCGCGGCGGCCCCGCAGGCGAGCTGTTCCGCGTCGAGGAGCGCGCCGAGGTCGAGCTCGAGCGCTCCCGTGTCGGACAGCGGATCGCAGGTCGCCGTCGCCGTGACGCCCGCGCTCGCGGCGGCGAAGCAGCTCGACCCGAACAGGAGATCGCCCGCGGCGTTCTTCGCCTCCAGGCGGAAGACGTGGGCCCCTGCCGCGGCGACGCCCAGGTCGTAGACGATGGGCTCGGCCGGCGGGCAGCCGACGCCGAGCACCGGCGCGAGCGCGCCGCCCTGGGGGAGGACGTCGAACGACGCGACCTCTCGGTCGCCGGCCCCGCAGCGCAGCGCGCCGAGCGCGCTCGCCGGGTCGAGCACGATGGCCGCGCGCTGCGTGTCGTCGGGGCCGGAGAGCGCGGCGCACCCCTGGACGACGACGTTGACGCCGGTCTTCGCCACGAGCTTGCCGGCGTCGTCCGCGGCGTCGGGGCCCGGGCACGCCCACGTCCAGCGCGGCGCGACCGGGGCGCCGTCGACGAGCATGTGGGGGCTCCCGGAGGTCTCGTCGCCGGCGGGGGTGAGCTCCTCGGCGTACTGCGCGTAGCCGTCGATCCTGGCCGTGTACTCGTGCCCCTCGACGACGTAGGTGAACGACACGCGCGACGTGCACGGGATCGGCGGCGACGAGGCGAGGGTGAACGGACCGCCCTCGGCGCTCTCGTCCGTGAGCGTGGCGACGTAGCTGCGGATCGCCCCCGGCTCGTTCGAGCACCGCACGTCGCCCAGGAAGGCGAGCGGGTCGATGGCGAGCGAGGTCTGGATGCGCCCGTCGTCGTCGTCGTCGTCGTTCCCGCTGGTGCAGGCCGCGAGCGCGAGCACGGCGAGCGCCAGGGCGCGCCGGCCGGACCAGGGCTGCGGGGAGAGCCCGCCTTCGCGATCCCCACCGGACGAGGTTCCACAACCAGCTCGAGCTCGGCCCATCGGCAGGGGGCACTAGTCCAAGCCGGGGAACGGCGCCACATGAAACGCGGCCCGCCCCGCGCCGGGAGGGCGCCGGCGGGCCGCCTCCGGCCCTGACCGCACGCTCGCGCCGGGCTCACCCCGGCCTGGGGATCCTCCCGTCGATGCCGTCGCCCGCCGTCCGCCGCGCCCATCGCCCCCGGGGCGCGCCGGCGCTCGCGCAGCATGGTCGAGCTCGCGGCCGCAGGGCCGGCGCAGGAGCGATGACCCTCGATTTCAAGATCTCTCGCGCAGAGCGCCAGGGTGCCTTG
Source organism: Sorangium sp. So ce834 (assembly GCF_051521425.1). NCBI lineage: Bacteria > Pseudomonadati > Myxococcota > Polyangiales > Polyangiaceae > Sorangium > Sorangium sp. So ce834. The sequence continues at coordinate 5,991,645 of NZ_CP150351.1, read as the reverse complement.
ATGAACGCGTGGAGCCCATTCCTGGTTCGATGATGAAATTGCCAAAAAAAAGAGGCTAACTCGCCGCGTGGCTCGAACGCGGGAATCGATTGAAAAGGCGCCAAGGCGCTTCGAGCGCTTGCGGTTCATTCCGGTGTCGATGGTGAAATTATCAAGAAAAAGAGCCTAAATCGCCGCGCGGTGCAAACATCGGAATCGATAGGAATCGCGCTTCCTTTGACAGGTGCGATTGGCTATAGCCTCTCTCGCTTATGGGCAAACGCAGCCGGCGTGAACGACGTGAGCACCAGGCTCAGCGCGCCATCGCCTCTCATGATCCGGCAGCGCTCCGGTCGCTCGCCGACCGGAGCCCGGAGCTCGCGGCGCAGCAGCTCGCCGCCGCGCTGGGGGCGGCGACATCGGAGCGCGAGACTCCGCTCCTCGAGATCGCGATCGCGCTGGTCGCCCGCCTCCGGCGCTCGGGGCTGCTCAAGGCCGCCCAGCGCCTCGCGGCCGCCGGTGCTCCCCGGTGCTCCCGTCTCCGGATCGAGCAGGCGCTCGCGGCCTTCGCGCTCGGCGACGACGCGGAGGCGGCGCGGCTCGCTTCCGGCGATCTCGACGTCGGGGCCGTGGTGGGCCCCCTGGTCGACGCGGCGCGGGGGGTCGCGCCGGCGCCGCATGGCGCGGCGCCGCGCGCTGCCCCCGGGCCGCTCCGCGCGCTGCACGCCGCGGCCGCGGCGGTGTCCGCGGCGGTGCGCGGCGAGGCCGCGCTGGGGCGGGCGCTGCTCAAGCGCGTCCCGCCGACGGAGCGGAAGCGGGTGCTCGCCGCCGAGCTCCGCGCGGCCATCGACGCGCAGGACGGCTCCGCCGGCAGGGCGCGCTCCGCCGCCGTCTCGGCGCTCGCGGGCGCATCGGCGTTCCAGGCGGTGACGGGCGCGCGCGAGGCGCTGGTCCTCGCCGCGAGCGAGGCGGACCCCGACCTCGCGCTGGAGACGGCGCGCCGCGTGGAGCTCGACGATCGCGAGGGCGCGCTCCAGGCGACCCGCGCCAGGGCCGCGGCGCGGGCGCTCGCGGCCGCAGGCGGGGCGTCGGAGCGGGGCGCGCTCGACGTGGCGCGACGGTTCGGCGCCGACGTGTTCGACGACAGGACGCGCGGCACCGCCTGCCTGTACGAGGGCTTCGCGTGCCTCTCGGCCGAGCCGGAGCGGGCCGCTCGGGCCTTCGATCGCGCGATCGGGCTCGGCGGCGATCTCGTCGAGGCGCTGCGCGGCAAGCTGACGCTCGCCCTCGGGCAAGCGGGCGACGCCGGCCCCGACCGCGGCCTGCTCGGCGGCAAGCGGGGGGCCGAGGCCGCATCGCTCGCCGATCGGCTCGCCCGCGCGCTGTCCCGCGCGCCCGCCGCCGCGCCGCTCGCCGCGGCCGCCGCCCTGATCGCGGCCGATGCCTGGGGCGCAGCCGGCAACCCGAGGGCCGCGCGCGCCTCGCTGGAGGTCGCGCGGGCCAGGGCCGCCGGGGCCCTGGCCCGCGAGATCGATCGGCTGGAGGTCGAGCTCCTCGCCGCCGAGCACCCCGAGCGCGCCCTCGCGCTGCTCGAGAAGCTCCTCGCCGATCGCCCCGACGACGCCGACGCGTGGTGGCTCAAGATCGCGCTCGCGGAGCGGCGCGGCGATCGCGCGCTCCTCGACGACGCGATCCTGCAGGCGGCCGAGGCGACGAGGGATCCGGAGCTCGCGATCGAGGCGCGCGAGGTGCTCGGCCGGCGCGGGCAGCTCGAGCCGTTCGCCGGCCTCTCCCCGTCCGCCATCTCGGCGGGCGCGCTCGCCGCCGAGCTGCGCCGTGCGGCGCGCGCCGAGCGTTGCTTCGTCAGCGCGCTCGAGCCGCGCGCCGCCGCGCTCCGCGGCGCCCTCGATCCCGACGCGCAGCTCGCCTTCGACGCCGCCTGCGTCGCGCTGGCTGCGGATCTCGACGGCCCGCCGTCGGGCCGCGCGCGGCTCGTCGAGGCCCTGCGCGCCTCCTGGCCTTCGCCCGCGGCGGTCATGAAGCTCGGCGCGGTGTCCTTCCTCTTCGGCCTCGAGGGCGCGCTCGCCGAGGCCGCGCGGGAGGCGCGCCCCGGCGCGGAGTCCGCCGCCGCGATCGCCGCGCTCGCGGAGGCGGCGCTCGCGGCGGGCGACGCGGCCCTCGCGGAGCGCCTCATCGCGCTCGGCGCGCCGCAGTGGCCGCGCCGCGAGCTCTCCCGCCTGCGCGGCCTCCTGGCCGAGGTCCGGCGGCGAGCGCGGCCCGCGGCGGGCCGCGCACCCGGCTCGATCGGCGCCGCGGACGCGCAGCCGAGGGGCCTGACCGCCCCGCGCCCGGACGTCGCCGGCGGCGAGCTCGACGCGCTGCTCTCGCCCGGGTTCAGCCTCTTCGAGGTGAGCGATCTCCGGGCCCCGACGGAGGACGACGAGGACGACGAGGGCGCCGCGCTGCTCGGGCTGCTCGCGCACTTCGGCGTCTCGCCCGCCGTGCTCGATGGGCTCCCGGCCGCCGAGCGCCGGTCGCTCGAGGCGCGCGCGCACCGGATCCTGGAGGAGGGGCCGTCGGCGCGCTCGGGCGCCGATCTGCGGCGCCTCATCGACCGCCTCCTCGGCGCCGGGAAGGGCTTCCCCGGCCCCGCCGCCCGCCCGGGGCGAGGCGGCCCGCGGAGGAGCGCATGAGCGTGATCGACCCTTTCCTCCAGGCGCATGACGCGCTGGGCGTCGGGCCGGACGCGGACGCCGCGGGCATCAAGCGGGCGTACCGGCGAGCGGTGATGGCGCACCCGCCGGACGTCGATCCCGAGGGCTTCCGGCGGGTGCGCGAGGCGTTCGAGCTGCTCTCGGATCCCGGCGAGCGCGCGTGGGAGATCCTGCTCCGCCCGATGCCGGCCGTGGGCCCGCCGTCGCTCCCGGCGGCTCCGGCGCCGCTGCCGGCGGGCGCGCTCGCGCTGACGGTGCTCCGCGCGGTCGCGTCCCAGCTCGATCTCGACGCGCTCGGCGTTCCCCGGGCAAGGACACCCTGATGGCAGAATCGCCTCTCGGCGCGCCGCCCGAGGACCTCGACGCGCGCCTCTCGGAGCTGGTCCGCGAGGTGCGTCGCCAGGGGCGCGCGGCGGTCGCGGCGCAGGCCGCGGCGGAGTCGTGCCTCGATCAGGTGACGGTGCTCGCGCGCGCCGTGGAGAGCGCGCGCGGCGCGCCCGCAGGCGACGCGCCCCGGCCGGCGGAGGAGCTCGCCTGGCTCGACGCGATCCTGCCGGTGGCGGACGCCCTCGATCGCGCGGTCGCGGAGGCCTCGGCCATGGTCGATCGCCGCGCGCGGCTCGAGCGGTCGGGCTTCTGGCCGTTTCGCCGGCGCGCGGCGCCGGATCCGGAGCTCGGCGCCCTGGCCGAGGGGCTCCGCGTGCTGCGGGCGCAGCTCGTCGCGGCGCTCGAGGGCTGCGGGGTGACGATCGACCGGCGCGTCGGCGTCGCCGTGGACCCGGCGGTCCACCGCGTCGCCGAGGTGAGGCCGCGGCGCGAGGACGAGCCCGAGGGCATGGTCGTGGAGGTGATCCGCCCCGGGGTTGCCGCGCGCGGCAGGCTCGTGCGCGAGGCGGACGTCGTCGCGTCGGGGCCGCCGCGCGCGGCGGCGGCCGGGGTGGACGGCGCCGGATCGCCGAGGAAGCGCCTCGGGTTCTAGCGATACGGGCGAGGCGGGCGGGGCAGGGAGGCAGAGGGAAGCGCATGGCGGACGTCGTAGGGATCGATCTCGGCACCACGAACTCGCTCATCGGCGCGGTGCGCGACGGCAAGGTCGCGCTCTTCGCCGGCGGGGCAGGGGATGAGCTCGTGCCTTCGGTCGTCGGCGCCCTCCCGAGCGGCGAGATCCTCGTCGGGCGCGCCGCCAAGAACCGGCGGGTGCTCGATCCCGAGGGCACGGTGCTGTCGATCAAGCGCCTCATGGGGAAGGAGGTGCGCCGGCGCGTCGGCGGGCGCGAGCTCACCCCGCCGCAGATCTCGGCGCTCATCCTGGGGGCGTTGCTGGACCGCGCGGCCGAAGGGCTCGGGCAGCGCCCGCGGCGCGCGGTGATCACGGTGCCTGCGTACTTCAACGACGCCCAGCGCCAGGCGACCCGCGACGCGGGGCAGCTCGCGGGCCTCTCGGTGGAGCGCCTCGTGAACGAGCCGACGGCGGCGGCGCTCACGTACCAGTCGGGCGCCGAGCAGGTCGTCCTGGTCTACGATCTCGGCGGCGGCACGTTCGACGTGTCGATCCTGGAGCGCGACGAGGGGCTGCTCGAGGTGCGCGCGAGCCGGGGCGACACGCAGCTCGGGGGGGACGACATCGACCGCGCGCTCACGTCGGTCGTGCTCGGGCGCCTCGGCCCGAAGCGGGCGCAGGTCGAGGCGGACGCCCGGGCGATGACGCGCCTGCTCGAGGCGGTCGAGCGCGCGAAGATCGCGCTGTCGGACCGGGAGGAGGTGCGGCTCTTCGACCCGTTCCTGACCGGCGAGGGCGCGGACGCCGCGCACCTCGATCTGCCGCTCGCCCGCGCGGAGGTGGAGGCGGCGGCGCGGCCCTTCGTCGAGCGGACGCTCGCGTGCATCGACGCCGCGCTGCGCGACGCGCGCCTGCGCCCTGCGGACCTCGACCGCGTCCTGCTCGTGGGCGGCTCGAGCAAGATGCCGCTGGTCCGGAGGATGGTGTCGGAGCACCTCGGGCGGCCGGCGCGGAGCGACCTCGACGCGGATCGCGCCGTCGCCCTCGGCGCGTCGCTGCTCGCGGGGCGGATCGCGGGCGAGCGCGTCACCGAGGTGCTCGTCGACATCACCCCGCACACGCTTAGCGTCGGTGTGCTGCCGCAGGACGAGCTGCCGGAGAGCCTCGGCGATCTCGACGCGGCGCCGGTGATCCCGCGGGGCACGGTGGTCCCGGTGGAGCGCACGAAGACGGTCTACACGTCGCACGAAGATCAGGAGATGGCGATGCTGCCCATCGCGCAGGGCGAGCACGAGCGGCTCGGCCTGAACACGCAGCTCGGCGAGCTCCGGGTCGGGCCGCTCCCGCCGAGCCCCGCGGGCTCGCCGGTCGAGGTGACCTTTCGGCTCGATCTCTCGGGCGTGCTGCACGTCGCGGCGACGCACCTCCCGTCCGGCGCGCGCGCGGCGGTGGAGATCGCCAACAGCCCGTACCAGCTGACGGAGCTCCGCCGCGCGGCCGCGCAGGCCGAGGTCGAGGCGCTGCGCGCGGCGGCGAGCGAGGGCGAGCTCGGCGGCGAGGCGACCGAGAGCGACCTGTCGCTGGCCAGGGCGATGCTGGCGCGCGCGGAGCGGGCGCTGGGGCTGCCCGGGGGCGATGACGCGGCGCTCGCCCGGGTGCGGTCTGCGGCGGCGGCGCTGACCGAGGCGGTCGCGCGGAGGGCGCCGGGGACGGCGGCGCTCATGGACGAGCTGTCGGACGCGCTGCTCGACCTCGTGTGAGGCGGGGCCGTGGCCGCGGGGCGTGACCCGGCCGTTGCAAGGCTTGAAGCAAGCGTTGAAACGGGCGACTCGGGGGCCGAGTGGGGCATTTCAAGGCTTGAGATGGCCGACTCGGGGGCCGAGTGGGGCATTTCAAGGCTTGAGGTGGCCGACTCGGGGGCCGAGTTGGGGATTTCAAGGCTTGAGATGGCCGACTCGGAGGCCGAGTGGGGCATTTCAAGGCTTGAGGTGGCCGACTCGGGGGCCGAGTGGGCGTTTCATTGCTCGAAACGGGCGACTCGCGGAGAGGCTCGAGCGATACGCGTGTTTCGAGCCGAAGAACTAGGGATCAGCGGCACCGCCAGCGCCGCCGCCCCCTCCTTGACCGGCACCGCCGCCCCCGCCTTGACCATCAGCGCCGGCGCTTCCGCCGCCGCCGCCATCGCCAGCACCGCCGGCGCCTCCACCACCGCCGTCCCCCTCGCCTTCACCGGCACCACCGGCGCTTCCGCCGCCGCCACCATCGCCCTCGCCGCCGCCCGCGCCGGTCGATTTGGCCACGAACGCGCAGGCCGCGAGCTCATGAGCCCGCCCGATGATCACCTCGCACGGGCTGAGCGCGCCATCGGCGCCCTCCGCGGGCTGTGCGGCGGAGCACTCCGCCATGGAAGCGACGTTGTTGGCGGCGCACTCGCGCGTCGCGCCGATGGCGTCGACGCAGGCCTTGATCTGGCTTTCCGTCGGCTCCGGCGCGGGGTGCTCCTTTGTGCCGGCGTTCTCGATGCCGTGGAGGCACTGGTCCCAGGAAAACTCGACGCAGGCGTCCACCCGCGCGTCGGCGTCGGCCGAGCCGACCCACGCCGGGCACGCGGCGGCGGCCTCGCACCGGGCCGTCTCGATCTGCCGGCAGGCGTCGATGCCCACGGCGTCGGTGCCGCAGCTCTGCGTTGCGAGGGTCACGGCCCCGAGGCCGAGCAACCCGGCCGCGGCCCATGTTGCGGAGCTCCGCCTCGCGGCGGAGCGGACGGCGAGCGCAGACGAACCCACCCGGCGGAGCTACCACGCGGGCGCCGGGGGCGTCGAGTTTTCCGCCGACCACCGCCTCGCGGGGCGTACTACCGGCGCGCCCGCTGCGGCGCCGCCGCCCGCACGCCGGCGCGCGTCCATGGTGCAACCGGGCCGGCGCGGCCGTGGTTCCGGGGCGCGCTCGCGCCGGCGCGGCGCTCTCCCGAATCGGGCGCCGCGCCCCCGCGACGAGCCCCGCATCGCGATGAACGCCGCGCCCGCGGCGCCGCGCCGTCGCGAACGGTGTCCGGCCCGGGCCCCGTCCGATCTATGCTCCCGTGGCCTCGATCTCCCGATGGATCCGCCGAGCCTCGCGCAGCTCCGACCCGACACGCTTTTCCACGGGCGATACCGCGTGGTCCGCTCGCTCAAGGCGGGCGGGATGGGGGCGGTGTACGAGGTCGTCGACGAGGTCACGGACCGCCGCCGCGCGCTCAAGGTGATGCTCCCGGGATCCATCCAGGACCCCGGCATGCGCGCCCGGTTCGCCCAGGAGGCCAAGATCACCGGCGGGATCGAGAGCGATCACATTGTCCCGGTCTCCGACGCCGGCATCGACGCCGACTCCGGGATGCCCTTCCTCGTCATGGACCTGCTCCAGGGCGAGGAGCTCGCGAGCCTGTCGGCGCGCCGCGGCCCGCTGCCGGCGGTGGAGGTGGTGCTCTACCTCTCCCAGGTCGCGCGCGCGCTCGACAAGATGCACGCGGCGGCCATCGTCCATCGCGACCTCAAGCCGGCGAACCTCTTCTTGACGCGGCGGGACGACGGCTCCCCGTGCGTCAAGGTCCTCGATTTCGGCCTGGCGAAGATCGCGGCGCAGAGCAGCATGGCGGACCGCACCGCGATCCTCGGGACGCCGCTCTACATGGCCCCCGAGCAGATCCGCGGCGACGGCGCCGTGGGGCCGAAGGCCGACATCCACGCGCTGGCGCACGTGGCCTTCACGCTGCTCGTGGGCAGCCCCTACTGGCTGACCGAGGCCAACGTCCTGCCCTCGATCTTCGCGCTCCTCCAGCGGATGGCGGCGGGGCTGCCCGAGCCCGCGAGCGCCCGCGCCGCGCGGCGCCGCACCGTCCGGCTGCCGCCCGCCTTCGACGCCTGGTTCCAGCAGGCGACCGCGATCGATCCGAGGGACCGGTTCGACCGCGCCACAACGGCCGTCGCCCTGATGGCCGAGGCGCTCGGCGCGCCCGCGCCGTCGAGCCCGCCCCCCGGGCCGGTTCCGCCCACGAACCCGCCGCCGTCGTCGCGCCGCAGCCTCGAGCTCGACGACCGGCGCGCCGCCGCCCCGCCGGACCCCGGGCCGAAGCCGCCCGATCCGGGACCGAGGCCGCCCGACCCCGCGCCGAGGCCGCTGGACCCCGCGCCGAGGCCGCTGGACCCCGCGCCGAAGCTCGCCGGTGACGCGCGGCACCGCGACGAGGATCTCGCCGAGGTCGTCCATGAGGAGCGGCTCCGGGCCTTCCTCAAGAAGGAGGTCCAGCGCGCCAGGGAGCAGCGGACCCGGCGGCTGTCCCTGCTGCTGCTCGGCGTGGACGGCCTCCAGGAGGTCGAGGAGAAGCACGGGCGGGCGGCGGTCGACCGCATCCTCAACGACCTCGCGCGCGTGGTCCGGATCTACGTGCCGGAGGACGGGCTGCTCGGGCGGTACCGCCGCGACCTCCTCGCGATCGTCCGCCCCGGGATCGGCCGGACGCGGGCGTCCGCGTTCGCGAAGGTGCTCGGCGAGAAGGTGCGCCAGCACCGGTTCCGGCGCATCCCGTCGATGCCCGTCCGGATGACCCTCCGGATCGGCGTCGCCCACCTCGAGGAGGACGACACGACCGCGCACGATCTGCTCGAGCGCGCGACGCGGGACCTCCTCGAGCGGGGCGAGTGAGGGCCCGGCGGGATCCCGGGCGTCAGCCGCTCCGTGCGCGCCGCAGCATCGCGACGCTCGCGAGCGTCGACGCGCTGAGCACGAGCCACATCGCGGCGTACCCCTGGGTGGAGGCGAAGAGCGGACGCAGGAGGTCGATGGCCGCGCCGGTGAGCGCGGGCCCAAGGAGCGTCCCGACGCCGCCGCTCACGTCGAAGAGGCCCGCCGCGGCGCCGTGGCTTCGAGCGGGCATCCGCTGCATGACGATCGCGTAGGGCAGGGTGCTCGCTGCCCCGCCGCAGAAGGCGATGAGCGGGAGCTCCGCGCCGAGGAGGAGCGTGGAGCTGGAGAAGGCGGGGAGGGCCAGCCCGAGCCCGAAGACGACGAGCGTGCGCGCGAGGACGCGCGCCGCGCCGTGCCGGTCCGCGAGCTGGCCGCTCACGAGCGCGCCGAGGAGGGCCCCCACGGCGACGACGGTCATCGCGCCGGCGATGAACTTCATGCTCTTGCCGAGCCCCTCGGTCAGCCAGAGCACGACGAAGGCCTTCATGCCGCCGAGCGTGAGCGAGAGGAGCGCGTTGGCGATCATGAGCGCGCGGATGGCCCGGTGGTGACGGAGCAGCGCCCAGACCTCCGCGGCCGACGAGCGGGAGCCACGCTGGGGGACCGCGGACGGCCGTGCGGTCCCGCGCAGCCCGAGCACGAGCAGCGCGGTCCCGAGGAGCAAGGCGGCGGCCGCGACGAGGTACGGCAGCGGCCGCCAGAGCTCGAGGAGCAGCCCGCCGCCGACGAGCGCGGATCCGAGGCCCACCTGGCTGAAGATGCCCTGGATCCCCTGCGCGCGGCCGCTCAGGCTCAGGGGGACGAGATCGGCGTAGAGCGCGCGGTAGGGGGCGAGATAGGTGAAATAGGCGGCGTAGAAGAAGAACACCTCCACGGCCATGACGGGGAGCGAGCGCGCGAGCGGGATGAGCGCGAGGGCGACCGCCGCGACGGGCGCGGTCGCCATCAGGAACGGGACACGGCGGCCGAACCGGGTGTCGACGCGATCGGAGAGGCCGCCGATCCAGAGGGGGACGAGCAAGGCGACGAGCCCCTCGCCGCCGACGAGCGCGCCGATGCCGGCGCGCGATCCCGTGAACCCGCGCGCGAGCACGGGGAGGTATGTGGAGATGACCGTGAGGGACAGCGACAGCCCCAGGCCGGGGGCGCCGAGGAGAAGGAGGAGGCGTCGCTCCGCGCTCGAGAGCTGCGCCCGCGCTGGCCGCATCACTCGCCGCTCCGGCGCCGCTGCTCCCGCCGCCACGCGGCCGTCCCGCTGGGCCCGCCCACGGGCCACGCGAGGTCGAGCACCACCAGCGAGACGAGCAGCAGGACCGGGATCGCCAGCGCGCGCGCCCCCCAGCGCGCGTGCGCGAGCGCGCTCGCGGCGGCGCCCGTCACGAAGCTCGGCCAGATGATCCCCGTGGCCACGAGGTGTCGCGCCGTCGAGCGCAGGTCGACGGGGGCGTCGCGAGGCCTGGCGAGCAGCTGGGCCAGCTCTTCGGCGAAGTTGGTGAGCATGCCGGTGATGTACGTGGTGCGCACCGTCACGCCGTCGATGCGGCGGAACGTGGCCGTCTGCACCCCCATCGCCAGGCTGACGAGCGACGCCTGCAGGTCGAACGCCCACGCCGGCTCGAGCGGGACCGGCCCCGCGTGCGCGGTCACGCTCACCCCGACGAGGAAGCCCCCGAGCAGGGCCGCGGTGAGCGCGAGGCCCGGCGCGACGTCGGCGCGCACGCCGCGGTGGGCGCAGACCTCGGCGAGCGTGGCGCCGCAGACCACGCCCGCCATGAAGACGACGGCCGGGAGCCCGCGCGTCACGATCGCGCGCGCATCTCCGCGGGCGATGGCCTGGCCGAGCGCGGCGCTGTTGCCCGTCATGTGCGTCGTGTAGAGGTGATCGAGCGACAGCCAGCCGATCACGTCGACGGCCCCGGACACGAAGGCGAGCACGGCAGCCACGCCGAACCTCGCCTCGATCACGTTCACCGGCCGGTCCATGCCGCCGCGCGAGCTGCAACCGCTGCGCCACGAGGATCGCGTCGTGCCACCGCGCGATCGTCGCGGGGGCGAGGCTCGTCATCGAGGTCGAGCCGCCGCGCCGAGGCCGCCGCCTCCGGTTGGCGCCGGGGGGAGGAGGCGCTCGGCCAGGGCATGGAGGGCTTCGAGGTCGGCGAGCGCTCGGAAAGGGGCGGGCCCTTTCCCGGGGCTCAGCGGCGACCACGCCCTCGCGCTCGCTCTGTGAGCGCGTCGGCGCTGGCGGCGTCGCGGAGGTACGTGCGGAGCGCGATCAGGGTGATGAGCCCGCTTCCGCACAGCGAGATGAGCATGACGGAGAAGGTCGCGCGCAGGGGTGACGGGCCGCCGGCGAAGACGTTCTCGGCGACGTACCCGAAGGCCACCGGCGCGGCGGCCTCCGCCGCTTTGCGTACCGTCATCCGGACGCCTTCGGCGCGACCCCACAGGTGCGAGGGCACGATGTCGAGCCGCGCCGCGTCGAGCGGAGGGTTGGCGGCCGCGAGCGCGAACGCGGCGATGACGTACAGGATCAGCGCGGCGGCGAGCGCGGCGGAGAGCAGGCCGAGAAAGAACAGCGCCGTGCTCGCCAGGTACGCGCACGCGGCCACCCAGATGCGCGCCGTCTCGTGCCCGCGGGCGAGCAGCCCATCGACGCCCCTGCCGCCGACGTAGACGCCGAGGACCGCGCCGGATCCCACGATCGCGGCGGCGCCGAGGGCCGCCTGGTGGCTGAGGTGGTAGCGGTCTGTCAGGAGCTCGACGGAGAAGATGCGCAGCCCGCCGAAGAAGTAGTAGCCGAGCGCGGAGCTGATGATCAGGACCAGGTTGGTCGGGATGCGGAGCACGGAGCCGAGCGCCCGGAGAAACGACCGCTCGCGCCTGTCGGCGTCGTGGACGAGGCGCTCGCGCGGCTCGACGCCGGCCGCGCGCGCCCTGGCGCCGACGCTCTGCGCCGGACGGGGCCACGGCCCCTCGTCGCGCGACGCCGCCGCGCCCGGACGCGCTTCGATGCGTTCCTGACCTGGCTGGAGCCAGCTCGCGCCGCCGCGCGCCGGCTCGGGGAGGCGGTGGATGGCCCACGCCAGAAAGGGCGTCGGCAGCGCGAGGGCCCAGAAGCCGAGGCGCCACGAGATCTCGGCCAGCAATCCCGCGGCGATGACGCCGATCGCCGTGCCGATCAGCTCGCCCGAGAGGATGAAGCCGAACACCCGACCGCGCAGATCGGGTGGAGAGTAGTCGCCGACGAGGGACGCGACCGCGGGTTGCGCGGCCGCGATGACGGCGCCGAGCGCGACCTGCGCGGCGAGGAGGGCGGCGTAGGAGGTCGCGGCGCCGCAGGCGACCATCGCCACGCCCCACAGCACGATCGTCAGCGCCAGGAGCCGTGTCCGCGCCCTGCGATCGACAAGCCAGCCGAACACGAGGGTGCCGGCGGCGGCGACGGCGGATTCGACCGTGAACAACAGGCCGAGCTGGGTGCTGTCGATGCCGAGCGACCCCTGCAGCGGCGCGGCCATGCCCCCGATCGCGCCGGCGTCGGCGCTGTCGAGCGACAGCACGAGCGCCATCAGGACGATCACCCTGGCCTGCGCTCGCCCTCCGAGCTGTCGCAGCAGCGCATCGCCGATCCGGCGTGCGAAGCGCGTCCGCGGGAGGGGCTCGCTCGGAGGGTCGGTCACCGCCGGAGCACGGATGCCGTGCGGCTCGAGACGGCGGTGCGGCTCGGGATCTCGGTCGACCCCGGCACGGACGAGGCGACGGGCGCGACCGGCGCGGCGCCGAGGACGCTCGTGGCCATGGGCGCGGAGGACCTCGACGGCTCGCCTGCCAGCGCGCTGCGTGCCTGGAGGACACCCGCCTCGCCCCGTTCTGCGAGCCATTCGCGATCTTCGGGCCCCCTCGTTGCCATGATTTCCCCCTTCAGCGCCGGGAGCGCTGCCCGTGCGTACGTGATGCGATGCATACGCTGCGCCGCGCGGGGTGGGGCTCTCCCGAGGGGGCGTGAGAGGTCAGCGGGCCGCTGGCGGAGCCTTGCCGCTCGCCAGTGCCCGCAGGCTCTACTGGGATCGCCCACGCGCGGCGGTTGCGTGCCGAAGCGCCCCGGAGGCATCCGGAAAGTGATGCCGGCAAGCACCAGGCCTGTGCCGGGAGGCAAGCGCGGCGGCGTGCGCAGGCGACGACCCTCTCTCGCCGCGATGCTGCATGGCGACGCCATGGCGGAACTGCGGACGCCGCGGGGAGCGGTGGGAAAACGAGTGGCGAAGCGGCTCCTGCATGCTGGCACGAAGGCGGCACGCGCACCACGCCTCGGCGCTAGAGAGCGCAGATTCAAGCACGTGCCTGGCACGCTGCTCATCCATGGTCCCAATGAGAGGCATGACCATCACCTGCTCGGTGATCGGGATCATCGCGTGGACAGCTCCGCTAGCCGGCTCTGCTGCACCCGGATGATCTCCTCCTGCAACGCTGCCCGCTCGCGCTCTGCGTTCTCGCGCGCCGACATATCGAGCGCGAGCCGGGTGCTCGGCGAGCGCCTCCGCCGCCGCGGCAGCGCGCGTCGCGGCCCGCCGCCCCCCGGCCCGCCGCTCCGCCATGGGCGATAGCCCGGCGGGTTGTCGAAATTCGTGGCGAAAACGCGCCGTCACCGCGTGGCGTGCGGCGTGCGGTGTCGGCGCCGTGTGGCCAGCGCGGCTCGCACCACGGGCGTCGTCTACGAGCGCCGTCGCCCCGAGAAGACGACGCTCTACGAGATCGTGCGCGACAACGTGGAGACGCTGTACGGGGCCATCGACGACGGCGCCATCGCCGTCCGGATACCCAAGCACGCGAAGAAGGAGCTCGAAGCCTACCTCGACTGCGGGCTGCTCTGCCGCGGGTTCGCGCGGCTCCGGCGCGAGCGCTGCGAAGAGAGTCGGCTGGTGACCTTCAGCTGTAAAGGACGCGGTTTCTGCCCGTCGTGTCTGGGCCGACGCATGTGTGCCACGGCGGCGAACCTGATCGAGGACGTCCTGCCCGAGGTGGCGCACCGTCCGTGGGGGGTGACGTCTCCGTTTCCGTGGCGGCGCAGGCTCGCCCAGGACGGGGCGTTGTTCGGCGTGCTGACCCGCCTCTTCGTCGAGAGCGTGGAGCGGTTCTACGAAGAGCGCGCCGCGCGCCGAGGCGCGTGCGGCGCGGTCAAGAGCGGCGCGGTGACCGACGTGCAACGCACGTCCGGCGACATGCGGCTCAATCCGCATCTGCACGTGGTCTTCCTCGACGGGGCTTATCACGAAGACGGCACCGAGCTCGTGTGGAACGAACTCGGTCACCTGCGAACGGGCGAGGTCGGTCAGGTCATAGAGCACGCCGTCGGGCGGATGCTCCGTTACCTCCGGCGGCACGGGCATCTCGAGATCGAGCACGACGTCGAGGAGGACGGCGAGCCCGAGGCAGCGCTCTGTGCCTCCGCCGTCTCGGGACGAGAGTCGCGCCACACGTCGTCGCCCCGCAATGGCTCCGCGGGCTCTCGCCGTCTTCTCCGAGCGCGCTCGCGTACGACAAGCCGCTGTGCGCTGCGCTCGATGGCTTCACCTTGCACGCAGCGACGCGCGCCGGTGCGCACCATGCCGCAGCGAGGGAGGCGCTGCTGCGTTACGTGCTGCGACCCCCGATCGCAAAAGAGCGCGTCCAGCCGCAGCAGGACGGCCTGGTGCGGCTGTCGCTCAAGCGCGCCTTCGCTGACGGGACTGTCGCGGTGGACATGGATCCGCTCTCGCTCTTGTGCCGCCTCGCGGCCAGCGTCCCGCCGCCGCGCTTTCACACCGTCAAGTACGCGGGGGTGCTCGCCTCGGCAAGTCCATGGCGCAAGCGCATCGGACCGCGCCCTGCGAAGCCACAAGAGCCTACGAGGGCGGACGAAGACGCCGCTTCGAAACGCAAGCGTGGCGGCTATCGGCCGTGGGCCGAGCTCTTGCGCCGCACATTTGCGATCGACGTCCTCGAGTGCCCAACTTGCAAGGGGCGGATGAAACTCGTCGCCATGGTGACCGAGCCAAGGAACATCGCCCGCTTCCTCTCCGCGCTCGGCGAGCCGACCGACGTCCCAGCACGCTCTCCCAACCGAGGGCCGCCGTACTGGAAGAGCACCGTTCTGCGCCGCAAGGCGCCCGGTGACGCCGCATAGCGTCTCGCGACGCGCCTCCCGGGCCAGACCAACGCCCGGACGGACACATGGGCCCACGGCACGTCGATGCGCCCCGTAGCGCGCTCGGCGCCGCCCCGGACCACGCTCTTTCGGCCCAGGACCGAGCCATCACGACGCTCGCGGCCCCACCCTTTCGGTTTACTGCGCTACACTTCTTCGCGCTGCGATCCGGCTTCTTCTACCTACGCGCGGCCGAGGCCGCCCGCGCCGAAGGACTCGCCGATTTCAGCGCCCCACATGTTGCCGCGGGCGCTCAGCGCGTCGTTGCCGAGCGAGTCGTCGCGACCCCAGGGCGCGGTGGGCGCGTTCGGATCGCCGCCGGCGCCCGAGTTGAGCAGGCCGATCATGCCGAACTCCGCGGCGTCGCGGAGCGCAGCCTGACGAGCGATGTGCGGGTCGGCGTTGTCGGCCGGGCCTTGCACGCCGTACTTGTTGCCGGTCGCCTTGGTGTTCGGGTTGCCCATGGAACCCTCTTCACCCTTGGCGCGCGTGCCGGTGCCGCCCTCCTTGTTGTCGGCGTTGTTGTCCTGGACCTGCTCCTCCTGCTTCTCCTCTTGCTCCTTCTCGGCGGCGGCCTGGAGGTACTGCTGGAGGAGGTACTGCTGGTCGGCGGAGATGCCG
Organism: Sorangium sp. So ce834; assembly: GCF_051521425.1. Lineage (NCBI taxonomy): Bacteria > Pseudomonadati > Myxococcota > Polyangiales > Polyangiaceae > Sorangium > Sorangium sp. So ce834. Next base: position 5,976,422 of record NZ_CP150351.1, on the reverse strand, counting down.
TCCTCGTCCGTCGCGCCGAGTGGCGGCATGAAGAACGCCATCGCGGCGAGCAGGCCCGCGTGGACGGCGAGCGAGAGGCCGGTGAAGAGCAGGCCCTGCGTGTCGACCTGGAAGTGCCCGGCGACAACGCGACCCGCGTTCACGGCCGAGATCTGGAAGACCAGGCCGTTGAGCTCGATCTTCGCCTTCGAGCCGCCCCGGAAAGCTCGACGGGCAGGCGTAGAAGGTGGCTGCGTAGGGCGAGCAGGTCGGTGGGGGGCGACCACGCCGCGCGGGCGCGGAGCCGGATGCGGAGGCGTCGGGCGACTCCGAGCGACCAGGCCATGCGGCGTCATTGCCTACCGCGTTCGTCCGCGTCCATGACAGCGCACTTGCTCGATCGCGCAACTCCTTGCTCGATTGAGTTGCGCGCCACCATCACGAGCACACCCCATACAGACGGCGCCGGGAGGGATCCGGCCAGCGCCGAAGCCCAATCGCTGGTTGCCTATCAAGCCACCTCTACCGATCCGGTGAGCGGCACGGCCAGTGCAACGACCGTCGGCCAGATAGGCGGGTAGGACAGCCAAATGGCTTCCAGAATGTCAAGACTTCTACGGCCGCCGGTGGCAGTGGGCATGACGCTCAATCCGCGATCCAACCACCGCACCGAAAGGCTGTAAAGGTCCGTGGTGTTCGTGGATCTGGTTCCGGAGTGACTCGGGAACGGCGCGCTCTTACCGTCACAGAAAAGAAAGACGAGATCCATGGAGAATGCCGTGAAAGAGCAGGAGTCGACCAACCTGTTCGTTGAGATGGAAGATGCCTTCAGCCAGCTCGAGCACAAGCCGCTGCGGGATGTCCTGCTCGATAGCGTCCGCGCCGAGGAACGTGCGGTTCAGGCCATCAACGCTAGCTTCAGGCGTTTCACCGAGAAGCAGTACAGCGTCGATGCCCTGCGTACCTTCTTCGCGTCGTGGCAGCGGACGAACAACTCGGCGATGTCCGTGCAGGGGCTCGCCAACCGCATCACAGCAGAAGCTGAAGCGGCGCTAGGCCGCGGGGCGCAGGGCCAGGCGCTCGATCTATCTCGCGCTGCCGGCCGGCTCCATCGCGTGACCGACGAGGATCTCGGCGTCAAGGGGCAGCACGTCCACTTCGAGCTTTACTACCGGATGGCGAGCGGCTTTTGCGGAGGCGACGACGCATGGCAGAGCCGCGCGTACTGCCTCCCTTCGGCCGTGAAGTTCAAGGCGTGGCTCGAGGCGGTCCGGCTCCGGGAGCCGATCATGGTTGGCCTCTTCTCGATGCTCGTCCACGAGGGATACACCCACGCCGAGCTCGAGGTCATCGCACCCTGGTTCGAGCGCTGGGCCTCAGGCCCGATGTCGATGTCGCACAAGGACGCAAGGCGGCTCCTCGCCTGGATCCACGTGCACAACGGCGGCACCGAAAAGGCGCATTTTGCTCACTCCTGCGCGGCGCTCGATCATTATTGCTCGGCCGTCGCGCCGAAAGTCGACCTGGACCACGCCGGCGAAGTGTTCCGCACGTACCTGCGCCTGAAGAGCGCGGCCATGCAACAGATCGCCGATCACCTCTTTTGATGCTCCTGCTCGACAGGCGCGAGGCCTCGCGCTACACGGGGGCGTCTTCGCAGCGGCGCGCCTCGCCGGAGGCGACCTTTGGGCACGTCATGAAAAGGAGAAGAGGTCTCAGGCAACGCCTTCGCGTCAAGCCCTCGGCCCGAACAGCATGACTATACTGCCAGCATCGCCCACGGCTGCTCCCCGCTCGAATCGCGCGGTCATAGGCGTTGCCCTGGCCGGGTTCAGCGCCTTCCTCGATCTCTACGCGACCCAGGCCATACTGCCGCTCCTCGCGCGCACGTTCCACTGCTCGGCGCTCGAGGCGAGCGCCACCGTGAGCGCGACCACGACCGCGGTCGCCCTGGCAGCACCGCTGATTGGCCCGTTCGCCGACATGATCGGTCGCAAACGGGTCATCGTGGCGGCCGTGTTCGCGCTCTCGCTGCCGACCTTCCTCGCGGCGACCGCGTCGGGCCTCAAGGGGCTCATTGTCTTTCGCTTCCTTCAGGGGCTGTTCATGCCCGCCATCTTCGCGGTGACCATCGCCTACGTGAGCGAAGAGTGGGCCGGCATGGGCGCCGGGCGAGCGATGGCTGGTTACGTGACCGGCAATATCGCCGGCGGCGTCACCGGCAGGTTCCTCTCCGGCCTGATCGCCGCGCGCCTCGGCTGGACGTGGTCGTTCGTCGTCCTCGGGAGCTTGAACCTCGTGGCGGGGGTCGCGTTATGGGCCCTTCTGCCCCCTTCACGGCGCTTTGTCCGCGAGACAAGCATGCGCACCTCCCTCCGGGCCATGCTCGCACACCTCATCACCCCGCGTCTCTGGGCGGCGTACGCCGTGGGCTTCAACGTCCTGTTTTCCATCGTGGCGACGTTCACCTATGTGAACTTCTACCTCTCGCGCCCGCCGTTCCAGCTCGGGACCGTCGCGCTCGGATCGATCTTCTTCGTTTACCTCGGTGGCATCGTCGTCACGCCGATCGGCGGTCGCTGGCTCGACCGCCGCGGCGCTCGGCCGGTGCTGGTCGTCGCGCTCGCCGTCGCGAGCTGTGGCGTCCTGCTCACGCTGGTGCCGGCGCTGTGGGCCGTGCTCACGGGCCTGACGGTGTGCGCCTCGGCGATCTTCGTCTGCCAGTCCGCAGCGAACAGCTATGTCGGCGCCGCCGCCGGGCGTGCCCGCTCGTCGGCGGCCGGACTCTATGTCTCCTTCTATTATCTCGGGGGCACCACCGGAGCGACCATCCCGGGACTCTTCTGGAGGATCGCCGGTTGGCCCGGCTGTGTCGCCGTCATCGTCGGCGTCCAGCTCTGGACCGCCGCGCTCGTGCTCGCGTTCTGGCGCAGACCAGGCACCGAGCACGGCGTCACCGCCGCCACGTCGTGACCTGACCGGCGACACATCTGTCGGGCAGGCTGGAAGGGGTTCTCTGCGCGGACCGATGCGGAGGAGGAAGGGCTCTTCGTCGCCCTCGCTGTGGCCAGGAGCGCCTTTCGCTGCTCCGCCAGGCTCCTCTGGTGCGGCACTCCGGGTGCGGGGTCCTGGGTCGCTGCTGTCCAGTTCGGGGAAAAGGCGCTATCGTGGTGGCCCGCGCCCGGAAGCCCCTCGAGGTCGACGTCGGTAGCGCAGACAGCGTGATCGCAGGAGCCCCCCGTGCTGCGAGCGCTGGCCAATAACCGGAGCTTCCTCGCCGAGGAGATCCACCGGCAGCTCTTCGACTGGAAGAGGCTTCAGCCAAAAAACAGCCGCGATCGGCGCGGCGGTGGTGGGGATCGTACGGGCCCCGAGCGCTCCGGCGAAGGTCGAGAGGGCGAGCGTCTCCGCGTCTCCGTGGGTCGGGCCCGGCGCGCTGGGCCTCTCGGTACATGGAGGGTTCTGATGAACGGGCAGCAGCGGGTTCGATGGCTCCTCACGCTCGGCGGCCTCGCGACGGTCGCCTGCATCCCCGACATGGGCAACGAGAAGCCTGGCGTTTGCGTGCCGAACGAGGTGCAGTGCCTCGACAACCAGGTGAAGACCTGCGGCGTGGATTACCGGTGGCGCGACACGAAGACCTGCGGGGGTGACACGCCGGACTGCACCGCGGGGGCGTGCCGGGCCTACCCGGCGAGCTGCGCGAACCTCCCCGCGACCTGCGGCCCGAGCGGCGCTGAGAGCTGTTGCGAGAGCAAGACGATCACGGGCGGCACCTTTCAGCGCTTCGACACGAACAGCCGCGTGGCTTCCCCCGCGACGGTGAGCTCCTTCAAGCTCGATCGCTTCGAGGTCACGGTGGGGCGCTTCCGCCACTTCTCGTGGGCTCCATGGTCATGGGCAAGGTCCCCACGGGCGCGGGCAAACACCCGTCCGACCCGCGCACCGGCTGGGACCCTGCGTGGAATGACGCGCTGACGAAGGCTCTCCCCGTGGCGATGGCTTGCAACGGCTCGTCGCACAAGACGTGGACGGACACGCCCGGCGCCAACGAGAACGCGCCGATCAACTGCGTCTACTGGGTCGTCGCCCTGGCGTTCTGCGCGTGGGACGGCGGGCGGCTGCCCACGGAGGCCGAGTGGCAGTACGCGGCGTACCATCGACAGGGAGGGCAAAAGCCACAAGTACCCCTAGGGCGATACCTCGCAGGGTGGTCCTCCCCCGGTTCCGCGGACAGTCTCACTATGCCGCGCGCGCGGTCACGTAGGTCTTCAATTCGAACTCGATCGGGCTCATGTAGGCGAGCCGTGAGTGCCGGCGTTTCAGGTTGTAGAAGTTGTCGATGTAGTCTCTGACCGAGGCGATGGCGGCCGCTCGCGTCGGGTAGCGCTCGTGCTCGACCAGCTCCGCCTTCAGCGTCGCGAAGAAGCTCTCGGCCACGGCGTTGTCCCAGCAATCGCCGGCGCGGCTCATGCTCGGGATGAGCCCGTGGGCCCCGAGCACGAGCCGGTAGTCGTCGCTGGCGTAGGGGCTGCCACGATCCGAGTGGTGCACCAGCCCAGGCGCCGGCCGCCGCGTTCCCAAGGCGAACGCGAGCGCGGTGAGCGCCAGGGCGCGATCGTTGAACGCGCTCGCGGCCCAGCCGACCACGCGGCGCGAGAACAGGTCCAGGATGACGGCCAAGTACAGCCAGCCCTCGCCGGTGGGAATGTACGTCACGTCCGTCACCCAGACCTGGTTGGGCGCTCGAGCATCGAATTGCCGCTCGATCACATTCGGGGCGATCGGGCCGTTGTGCCGCGAGTCGGTGGTGCGGCGGAAGCGCCGCTTCCTCCGAGCCGCGAGTCGTTGAGCTCGCATCAGCCGCTCGACCCGTTTCTTGCCGACACGCATGCCGCGAGCACGCAGTTCCGCGTGGATGCGCGGACTGCCATAGCGGCCACGGCTCTTGTGGTGCACGGCCCTGATCTGCACGCTCAGTTGAGCGTCGGACTTGGCCCGCGCGGACTTCGGGCGCTTGGCCCACCCGTAGTAGCCGCTGCGCGAGACCAGCAGCACCGCGCACAGCACCAGCACCGGGTAGTGCGCCTTCTCCGCGTCGATGAACTCGAACCTCACTCGTTTTCCTTCGCGAAGGAGGCCGCCGCTTTTTTTAAGATCTCGCGCTCCATCTCCAGCCGCTTCACGTCGCGGCGCAGCCGCTGCAGTTCCTCACGCTCCGGCGTCGTCAGCGCCCCCGGCGGGCCGTGGCCCGCGTCGGTGTCCGCGCGCTTGATCCAGTCGCGCAGCGCCGTCTCGGTCAGGTCGAGGTCCTTCGCCACCTGGCCGATGCTCCGGTCGCTCGCCTTCGCCAGCCGTACCGCCTCCGCCTTGAACTCGGGCGTGAACGCCCTCCTCTTTCTCCGTCCCATCCCTGCCTCCTGGTGCCGTCGGGGGTGTCGACGGAAGCGGGGGAGGACCACCCGGTGCAGCTTCTGCTCCTCCTCGAAGGCATGCTCGAGGGTGAGCCGCGCGCAGGCGCAGGCGGCCAGGACGATGCGCCTGCGGTCCACCCCCACCCGGACCGCCAGCCACATGAGCCGATCCCCCCGGGCGCAGGTGCCCCAGGCCTCGGCGAGCGCCTTGCCCCGGGCCCAGGCCCGGCCCTCTTCGCACGCACCCAGGCGGAGGAGCTCGGCTTCCAGGCTCAGCGCGTCCAAGGGGTCGCTCCCGGCCTGCCCTTTCGGTTTACTGCGCTACACTTCTTCGCGCTGCGATCCGGCTTCTTTTACCGACGCGCTTCGCGCTGCGATCCGGCTTCTTTTACCTACGCGCAGACGAGCGAAGCGAGGCGGCGCCGTCGGCAGTGTCGGAGCGAGGCGCTCGGGACGTGGCGGTTGGGGCGCTGCTGACGATGGTGCATGGCGCGGTCGAGCGCGAGCGGGTGTCGACTGCGCTGGGCGCTGTACTGCCGTGGGCTGATGTTGGATTCGTGTCGGAGGGGATCTCGGTCCGGCATCTTGATCGGCTGCTGGATGGGCTCCTTCTGGCGATGTCGCCTCGCGTCGAATGGGCGAAGCTTTTGCGGCGGACTTACGCAGTAGATGTTCTCGCGTGCCCGCGATGCAGCGGGCGGATGCGACTCATGGCCGCGATCACGGACAAGGCGACGGCGAGGAAGATCTTGAGCCACCTCGGTCTGTTCGCCGAGCCGCTGGAGTGCCGCGCGCGGTACCCGGCGGACCCCGCGTGACGAAACTGAAAGGGGAGGGACGCTGCTCGACGACGTGGCCGGGGGGAGGTCTGCCCTGAGGTGCGTGCGCCGGCCATCACGACGCGCCGCGAACCGCGACGGCGGCCGTTTGGACGAGCTCAGTAGTGTACAGCTATACGGTAGGATGCCTTCCGCTTGGTGCCAGTAGTGTACAGCTATACGGTAGGATGCCTTCCGCTTGGTGCGACGTCGCGGTAATCGCAGGCGTTTCACGAGTGGAAGGCCTGTCTGATCGCATAAGGCCCGTTCTGTCGATAAGCTCGTACAGTCGGACTGCACGAGCCAGGAACGGCTCCGAGAATCTTGACTTTGCGGAACGCGTTTGCTTGTCCTATCCGCCAAAGCGCTTGACGACGCTGAGCGGCTGGGCGAGGACAGAGTCACCATGAGGCGTTGGCTACTGACTTTGGGCGTGTGCGTTTCCACCGCGGCGTGTGGTAACGGATCGAATGGGGACGCTGCCGCGAGCGGGGGCGCGGTTGGCACGGACAGCGGTGGGACGGGCAGCGGGGGCACGGCCTCCGGTGGTGCGACGGGTTCTGGGGGAACGGCCGAAAGCGGCGGCGCATCCAGCGGCGGCGCATCCAGTGGTGGGGCTGGCGGCTCGAGTGGGGCCACGGGTGGCGCGGCTTCGGGCGGGCAATCGGGCAGCGGCGGCCAAGGAAATGCCGGAAGCGGCGGCACGACCGGTAGCGGCGGCTCGGTCAGTAGCTGCGTCGGCGACCCGTTCCCCACGGCCGATCCTACCAAGACGGGCCCCTTCTCGGTCACCGCAGACAAGAACGTCGGCCCCCTCGCCGGCGTCGTTCCCGATCCGATCTATGGGGACGAGCAACAGCGCTTCAACGTGTACCGCCCGAGCAATATCGCAACCAGCGGCCACTGCCATCCGATCCTGATCTGGGCCAATGGCTACCGGGACAATCCGGAGCAGAAGCCGCCGAAATGCGTCGTCAACGCCGGCAGCAATCAGTGGTGCGGACAATACGGACCGATCGTCAACCATCTCGCGTCCCACGGTTTCGTCGTGGTGGCTTCTCTCAGCACCGCGACCGCCGAAGGCGATCCTCTTCCCACGACCGCGGGCCTCGATTGGATCTTGGAACAAGCCGAGGATGCGAGCAGCCCGTACTATCACGCCCTCGACACCACGAAGATCGGCCAGCTTGGCCATTCCTACGGGGGCATGTCGACTTGCATGACGGCCTCCGATCCCCGTTTCTCGGCCCTCGGCACGATTTGCGGCACCAGGGCCCTCGAGGGAGTGCACACCCCCATGTTGTTCTTCTGCGGGGGGAAAGACTCCACGGTGAAATGCAGCGGGGTCCACGATGTCTTCAAGACGGTCACCGATCAGCCCGCGTTTTTCCTCAACGAGCTCAACGCGGATCACGGTAGCTGGGTCTATCAGGGCGCAAATGGCGTGTCCCTGTCGTCGGCCGCGGCCTGGTTCCGCGTTCATCTGATGGATGACACAGCGAACAGGAACTTCTTCTACGGCAACAACTGCAAGTTCTGCACCGATGGCCGCGTGCAAGCAGAGCAGAACGCCCTGATGAAGGTCCCCTGAGCGACGGGGCCGATCTGGCTAGGCTTCACTGACTCACGAACGTCGTCACGCTCATGGCTTCGAGGGCCATCGGGAGCGTGGCGTCCGTTACGGTGACGGGAGTTCCTTCGGCCCAGTTCTTCGAAGCGGCGGTCACGAAGGGGACCATCGCGCTTGGCGCGGTGCCGCCTGCGAAGGCGAGGGGAACGGTCTGGGCGGAGGTTGTCTCGTTGATGGCGACGACGACGACTTTGCCGCTGTCGTTTGTGTAGGCGCTGACGAGGACCTTTTCCGGGAAGACGCCGGTGACGGCGACGCGGTGGTAGCCGGGGCGAATGTAGCCAGTAGTGTACAGCTATACGGTAGGATGCCTTCCGCTTGGTGCGACGTCGCGGTAATCGCAGGCGTTTCACGAGTGGAAGGCCTGTCTGATCGCATGAGGCCCGTTCTGTCGATAAGCTCGTACAGTCGGACTGCACGAGCCAGGAACGGCTCCGAGAATCTTGACTTTGCGGAACGCGTTTGCTTGTCCTATCCGCCGCGTGCCGCTGCCCGAGGGCTTGCGGGGCTGCCGGCCTGGGCGGTGCGCCGGCGGCTGGATGCGCAGGGATGGGGCGCCCCGCCGCAGGGGCGCTGCGCCGCGCGGGGGCCTACTCGTGGACGGCGGCGTAGCGGCCGCTGGGCGTGACGATGACGTGGGCGGTGAGCGGGACGTGCAGTTCCTCGGAGAGGTGGCGCAGCTCCAGGGTCATGTCTTCGTCCTCGCGGGTCGGCGTCGGTTCGCCGCTCGGGTGGTTATGGGCCAGGACGAAGCTGTGGGCTGCCATGTCGAGCGCCGTGCGCAGGACGGTGGAGCGGCCGACGTAGAGGCCGTCGTCGATGCCGCGGGCGAGCATGCGCGTCTCGCGGACGCGGCCGTGGGTGTCGAGCGCGGCGATCCAGAGCTCCTCGTGGACCAGGGAGGCGAGCCTCGGGCCGAAGTAGCGCGCCACGCGGGCGGCGTCGGTGAGGAGCGCGCCCCGGCGCGCGCGGGCGGCGTGGGTGCGGCGGCCGAGCTCGAAGGCGGCGGCGAGGCGGGTCGCGTCACCGAGCGCGATCTGGGTGCGCTCGGCGAGGGCGGCGGGCGAGAGGCGACCGAGCGAGGGGAGAGCGGCCGTGCCGAGGATGCGCGGGCCGACGCCGGGCAGGCCGAGCACCATCTCGAGGAGGGCGGCCTCGGTCGCGGTCGGCAGCTCGGCCGCCGTCTCGGCGGGGGCGTCGACGGGGGCGCGGCTCATCGGGCGCATCGGGGCCACCTCCGAGAGCGGGTGAGGGCGCGGGCGAAGAGGCGGCGCGCGAGGCGGAGGCGGGTGGCGACCGTGGGGCGCGGGAGCGAGAGCGAGGCGGCGATCTCGCGCGAGGAGAGGCCCGTGGCGGCGAGCGACAGGATCTCGCGAAGCTCGGGGCGGAGACGGTGGAAGGCGCGGAGGAGGCCGCGGGCGACGAGGCGGGCCTCGGGAGAGGGGGCGGCGAGGCGCGTGCGGCGCGGTCAAGAGCGGCGCGGTGACCGTCGTGCAACGCACGTCCGGCGACATGCGGCTCAATCCGCATCTGCACGTGGTCTTCCTCGACGGGGCTTATCACGAAGACGGCACCGAGCTCGTGTGGAACGAACTCGGTCACCTGCGAACGCGCGAGGTCGGTCAGGTCCCAGAGCACGCCGTCGGGCGGATGCTCCATTACCTCCGGCGGCACGGGCATCTCGACATCGAGCACGACGTCGAGGAGGACGACGAGCCCGAGGCAGCGCTCTGTGCCTCCGCCGTCTCGGGACGAGAGCCGCGCCATACGTCGTCGCCCCGCAACGGCTCCGCGGGCTCTCGCCGTCTTCTCCGAGCGCGCTCGCGTACGACAAGCCGCTGTGCGCTGCGCTCGACGGCTTCACCTTGCACGCAGCGACGCGCGCCGGTGCGCACCATGCCGCGGCGAGGGAGGCGCTGCTGCGTTACGTGCTGCGACCCCCGATCGCAAAGGAGCGCGTCGAGCCGCAGCAGGACGGCCTGGTGCGGCTGTCGCGGAGGCGCGCCTTCGCTGACGGGACTGTCGCGGTGGACATGGATCCGCTCTCGCTCCTGTGCCGCCTCGCGGCCAGCGTCCCGCCGCCGCGCTTTCACACCGTCAAGTACGCTGGCGTGCTCGCCTCGGCAAGTCGCCCACGTTGGCGCGCAAGCGCATCGGACCGCGCCCTGCGAAGCCAGAAGAGCCTACCACTACTGTGTCAGCGCGGCGCGGACACGAACCAATGCGCGCTGCGGCGTAACGGCGGGCGGTGGCACGCAGGGCAACGAGGCAGCCACGCGATCAAGGCGCGAGCGATCGCGCGGCGAACGGTCGCGAGCGAGTCGGCGAAGTGACGCTCAGGCCGCGAAGCGGAGCGGGTGGGCGTGACCTTCGGCGTCTGCCGAGGGAAAAAAAAGACCGATCACGCTCGGCCACGATGAAGGCGTAACAGCACAGGACGACGGAAACATGGTGGTGCCAGCCTCGGAATCGCCGCCCTTCGAAGTGATCGAGCCCCAGCTCGCCCTTCATCTCTTCGTAGGCCTGCTCAGTTCGGTAGCGCTCCTTGTACTGGCGTACGATCTGCTTCTTGGACATCTTGGTCCCCAGCGTCGTGACCGCGAACTTCGAGGGATCGCTTTCGCCGAACGGCCACTCGATGAGCAGCCACAGCGGTTCGTGCTCCTCGACCGGGATGCCATCGTCAATCGTCATTGGCGAGCCGAACGCGGCGCAAGGCGAACCGCGACGCGAGCTTCTTGCCCGTACCTTCGCGCCATGTGATCCGACGAAACGCCTTTTTGCCAAGCTTGCGCGCGAGCTCGTCGGCTGTCATGGGCGTCTTGTTCCAGCGCCCGCCGGGACCGAGGGCGACGACCATCGTCGTCGAGTCCACACCGACGGGGTAGTCGAAGCCGAGCAGGCGCACGGTGTCGCGAAACTTTGCCGAGCGACCGTAGACGGCGTCCGCAAGCACGAGCTGACCCGGCACGTTGTCGGCCGCAGCGCGCTCGATCGCGTCGAGTGCCAGATCCACCTTGCTCTTGAACTGAATGCCGTCAGGGATCTGCGCTTCGCGCCGGCGACTTGGATCGTTGGCACACTCCCAACGCGGCGATCGGCTCAACGCTCTTGCGTTCCAGATCGCTGAGAAGCCCCAGCGTGTAGCTCGCAAACGCCTCTCGGCGCTTGGGATGACCGAGGACCGTGCCAATGCCGTCGATCACCACCTGATTACGAGTGCTCCCGACGCCTCGTTCGCGGCGGGCTCCGTCGCGGTGTGCGAGCCCGGCGCGGTCGTCGCGGGCCACGCGGGCCACGCGGGCCACGACTGCCGGCCGGGAGCGATCGCCTCATGACGCAGCGCCGCGACCACATGCCCCTCCACGCCGAAAAAAGCCGTACGTCCCGCTTGACCTTCATTCCGCGGTTGTGTGTAATCGGCTGCGCTGCGAATAGCCTTGAATTGTGGACCGTCACCCTGCCACGGCGTCGATGGACTCGCCCATCGAAGCGTGAGTACCAGTGTGATGCAGCATGGTATCCGTGCCGACCGCGCTCCTGAAACGTCGGGGGCGCGCCCGTGTCACCGGCTGCCGCCCTGGAGCTCACTCCGGTGCTCCTGGGACGGTTCTGAACGAGATGCGTGACGCCCTCGTGTCGCTGCTCGGGCTCGCACACGGCGGCTGATGTTCTGCCCCTGAAGAGACTCCTGCCACCACACACGACATGACCTATCACGACTTCAGCTCCGAGGACGCCAGCATTCACCGCTCGTTCGAGCTCCAGGCCGGGCGCACGCCCGGCGTCGTGGCCGCATCCTTCGGCCCTGACCGGCTCACCTATCAGGAGCTGAATCGCCGCGCGAACCAGCTCGCGCACCACCTGAGGAGCCTGGGCGTCGGCCGCGACGTCCTCGTCGCGCTCTGCGCCGAGCGCTCCCTGGAGGCGCTCATCGGGCTGCTCGCGGCGCTCAAGGCCGGCGGCGCCTATGTCCCTGTCGACCCCGCGTACCCGCGGGAGCGGGTCGCCTTCATGCTCGAGGACGCCGGGGCGCCCGTCCTGCTCACCCAGGCGCGGCTGCTCCCGTCGCTGCCGCGCCACGGGGCGCGCGTGGTCCTCCTGGACGGCGATCGCGATCTGACCGCGGGCTTCAGCGGCGAGGACCCGCCGGACACCACGGGCCCCGACGACCTCGCCTACGTCATCTACACGTCGGGCTCGACCGGCAGGCCCAAGGGCACGCTGCTGACGCACCGCGGCCTCACCAACCTCACCCGCGCGCTGGCCGAGCGATTCGACGTGGCGCCGGGCTGCCGCGTGCTCCAGTTCGCGTCCCTCAGCTTCGATGCGTCGGTCTGGGAGATCGCGATGACGCTCGCCCGGGGAGGCACCCTGGTGATGGGGGCGCAGGCCGAGATGATCCCCGGGCCCGCGCTGCTCGATCGGATGCGCGCGGAGGAGGTGTCGATCGCGACCTTCCCCCCCTCCGCGCTCGCCGCCTTCCCCGAGGGCGCGGAGCGCTCGCTGCCCGCGCTCCGGACCCTCATCGTCGCCGGCGAGACCTGCCCGGCCGACCTCGCCGCGCGCTGGGCGCAGGGGCGCAGGTTCATCAACGCCTACGGTCCCACCGAGTTCACCGTGTGCGCCACGATGGCCGACGGGCTCGACCCGGTTCGGGACCCCGGCGAGCCCCTCTCCATCGGCCGGCCGATCAGGAACGCGCGCTGCTACGTGCTCGACCATGCCATGCGCCCGGTCCCGGACGGCGAGGCCGGCGAGCTCTACCTCGGTGGACCCGGGCTGGCCCGGAGCTACCTGGGACGGCCCGAGCTCACGGCGGCGCGGTTCGTCCCCGATCCGTTCAGCTCCACCCCGGAGGCCCGGCTCTACCGCACGGGGGACGTGGTGCGCCGCCTGCCCGGCGGCGATCTCGCCTTCCTCGGGCGCGTCGACCAGCAGGTGAAGATCCGCGGCCACCGCGTCGAGCTCGGCGAGGTCGAGGCCGCGCTTGGGCGCCACCCCGCCGTCCGCGCGGCGGTGGCCGTCGCCAGCGAGGGCCGCCTCGTCGCCTACGTCGTCGCGCGCCCGGACGCGCCGGACGCGCCCCCGGCCGCCCCCCGGGCCGTCGTGCCCGCGCTGCGCAGCTTCCTCCGCGAGAGCCTCCCCGAGGTCATGATCCCGTCGACGTTCGTGCTGCTCGACGCGCTGCCGCTCGGCCCCAGCGGGAAGGTGGACCGCGCGGCCCTGCCGCCGCCGGACGCCGCCCGGCCCGATCGCGGCGACGGCGAGCCCCTCGCGCCGCGCAACCAGATCGAGGCGGCGATCGCCGCGGCGTGGGCCGAGGCGCTCGGGATCGAGCACCTCGGCGTCCACGACGACGTCTTCGACCTCGGGGCGCACTCGCTGCTCGCCGCGCGGGTGCTGTCGCGGCTGCGCCGCGCGCTCGGCGTCGAGCTCTCCCTGCAGAGCCTGTGCGACGCCCCCACGGTCGCCGCGCTGGCCGAGCTCGTGGAGTCGCTCCCCCGGCCGAAGCAGCGCCCGGCCGCCGCGGCCATCCGGCCTGCGCCGCGCGACCGGCCCATCCCCCTCTCGCACGGGCAGCGGCAGATCTGGCTCCACGCCTCGCTCCACCCGGGCGCGCTGTTCTACAACGAGCCGTTCTCCCTGCGCCTCCGCGGGCCCCTCGACGTCCCGGTCCTGGGGCGCGCCCTCGACGAGCTCCTCAGGCGCCACGAGATCCTGAGGAGCGTCGTCGCGGTCGTCGGCGGCGAGCCCGTGCAGCAGATCCTGCCCCCGGCGCCGCTCGATCTGCCGGTCGTCGAGCTGACCGCGCTGCCGGCCGAGGCGCGGTGGGGGCGCGCCGTCGCGCTCGCCACAGACGAGGCCCGGCGCCCGTTCGATCTCGCCCGCGGCCCGCTGCTCCGGGCCACGCTGGTCCGGCTCGACGAGGCCGACCACGTGCTGTTCGTGGTGGTGCACCACATCCTGATGGATGGAGTCTCCATCTTCGACGCGCTCCCGAGGGAGCTCCACGCGCTCTACCAGGCGTTCGCCGCGGGCAGGCCGTCGCCGCTGCCCGAGCGCGCGATCCACTACGCCGATTACGCGGTCTGGCAGCGGGAGCAGCAGCTGAGCGGCGCCCTCCAGCCGCAGCTCGATTACTGGAGGCGACAGCTCGCCGACCTGCCCACCCTGGAGCTGCCGACCGACAGGCCGCGCCCGGCCGCCCCGAGCCTCGCGGGGGCCCGCCACTGCGTCGCCCTGTCGCGGGAGCTCACGCTCCGGCTGAAGGCGCTGGCCAGGGAGCAGGGCGTCACGCTCTTCGTGGTCCTGCTCTCGGCCTTCAAGGCGATGCTCTACCGGTACGCGCGGCAGGACGAGGTCGTCGTGGGCACGTCCGCGTCGTGCCGCCACCCGCCGGAGACCGAGGACCTCCTCGGCTTCTTCCTGAACACGCTCGTGCTGCGCACCGACCTGCGCGGCGACCCGACGTTCCGGCAGCTGCTCGGGCGCGTGCGGGCGGTGAGCCAGGCCGCGCTCTCGCACCAGGACGTGCCGTTCGCCAGCGTCGTGCAGGCGCTCCAGCCGAAGCGGGTCCCCGGCCAGAACCCGCTGTTCCAGGTCGCCTTCGTGCTGGAGCCGCCCGTGCCGGCGCTCGATCCGGGCTGGACCCTGAGCCAGCTCGACGTGGACACGGGCGCGTCCAAGTTCGACCTGATGCTGGAGCTCGACGAGCGCGAGGACGGCATCATCGGGCGCATCGAGTACAGCACCGCGCTGTTCGACGCCCGCACCATCGAGCGGATGGCGGGCCACTACGAGGCCCTGCTCGAGGGCGCGTCGCGCGACGTCGATCTGCGCCTCTCGGCGCTGCCGCTGCTCACGCCCGAGGAGCGGAGCGCGCTCCGCGCGTGGGGCACCGCCCCGGCCGGCCCCGGGTCGGACGCGTGCATTCACCGCCTCTTCGAGGCCCAGGTCGAGCGCTCTCCCGAGGCCGTCGCGGTCGTCTTCGACGACGGCGCGGGCAACGTCACGTCGCTCACCTACCGGGAGCTGAACCGGCGGGCCAACCAGCTCGCGCACACCCTGCTCGGCCTCCGCGCGCCGGGGGCGCCGGGGCCCGGGGCCGCGCCCGGCCCCGACGAGGGGGCCCTCGCGCGCACCGACGAGGGCGCCCTCGCGCCCGAAGACCGCGTGGCCGTGTGCATGTACCGGTCGATCGAGATGATCGTCGCGCTCCTCGGCGTGCTGAAGGCGGGCCTCGCCTTCGTGCCCCTGGATCCGACCTACCCCACCGAGCGCCTCGCGTTCATGCTGGAGCAGGCCCGGGTCCGCGTGATGCTCACCCAGGTGCGCGTCGGCGCGGTGCTGCCGGGGTGCCGCGCGCGCGTCCTCTGCCTGGACGCGGATCCCGAGGAGATCGGCCGGGCGCGCGACGACAACCCGACGGAGCTGGCGACGCCGGACCAACTCGCCTATGTCATGTACACGTCGGGCTCCACCGGCCGGCCCAAGGGCGTGGCCGTGCCGCACCGGGGCGTGGCCCGGCTCGTCAAGGGCACGACGTACGCGCGCTTCGCGCCGGACGAGGTCTTCCTGCAGCTCGCGTCGATCTCCTTCGACACGTCGCAGTTCGAGATCTGGGGCGCGCTCCTCAACGGCGGCCGGCTGGTCGTCATGCCCCCCGCGCCCGCGTCGCTCGACGACCTGGATCGCGTGATCCGGCAGCACGGGGTGACCACGGTGTGGCTCACCGCCGGCGTCTTCCACCTCCTCGTGGACGAGCGGATCACGGCGCTGCGCGGCCTGCGCCAGATCGTGGCCGGGGGGGACGTCCTGTCCCCGCAGCACGTCAACCGGGTCCTCGCCGAGCTCCCGGGGTGCCGGATGATCAACGGCTACGGGCCCACGGAGGCCGCGACGTTCGCCTGCTGCGCCGCGGTGGAGCGCCCGGTCGGCCACACGGTGCCCATCGGAAGCCCGATCCCCGGCACGAGGGTGCACGTGCTCGACCGGGATCTCAACGAGGTCCCGGCCGGCGTCCCCGGGGAGCTCTGCATCGGCGGAGAGGGCCTCGCGCGCGGCTACCTCGATCTGCCGGAGCTCACCGCGGAGCGGTTCATCCACGATCCCATCGGCGGCGAGCCGGGAGGGCGGCTGTACCGGACCGGCGATCGCGTCCGCCTGATGCCGGACGGGCAGCTCGAGTTCCTCGGCCGCATGGATCAGCAGGTCAAGGTCCGCGGTTACCGGATCGAGCTCGGCGAGATCGAGGTGGTCCTCGGCGAGCACCCGGCCGTGCGCGAGGTGGTCGTGGTGGCGCAGCCGGCGCGCTCGGGCGACCGGCGCCTCGTGGCGTACGTCGTCCCGCACGGCGGCAGGGCCACGGCGCCGCCCGCGCAAGCCGGGGCCCGCGCGCGCCCGTTCATGGCGGATCCGACCGGCGGGCTCGAGCGTGCGATCCGCGATCACGCGCAGCGGCGGCTGCCCGACTACATGCACCCCTCGGCCATCGTGCTGCTCGACGCGCTGCCCCTCACGGGCAACGGCAAGGTGGACCGCCGCGCCCTGCCGGCCCCCGTCGAGCTCCGCCCCGAGAGCGCGCCCATGGTGGCGCCGCGGAGCTCGCTCGAGGAGCGGCTCACCGCGATATGGCAGGACGTCCTCGGCATCGAGCGCGTGAGCGTGCAGGACAACTTCTTCGATCTGGGCGGCCACTCGCTGCTCCTGATGCGCCTCCACGAGCGCGTCCGGGAGTCGTTCGGCAGCGATCTCTCCATCGTCGATCTGTTCGCGCGCCCGACGGTCACCGATCTCGCCGCGTTCCTCGCGAGCGGCAGCGGCGGCGGGAGCGACCTCTCGGAGGCCGACGCCCGGGCGCTGAAGCAGCGAGAGATCCTGAAACGAAAGAAGCAGGCAGCCAAGAGCAGACAGAATGGATCCGCTTGATCAACCCGTCCCGGAGGACCAAATCGCGATCATCGGGATGGCCGGCCGCTTCCCGGGCGCGAGGAGCGTCGACGCCTTCTGGCAGAACCTGCGCGATGGGGTCGAGTCGATCGCGGCGCTCTCGGCTCAGGATCTCGCCGCGGCGGGCGTGCCCCCGGAGGTGGCCTCGGACCCGAGCTACGTCCGCGCGCGGGCCGTGCTCGACGAGGTGGAGTGGTTCGACGCGGCCTTCTTCGGGATGACCCCGCGAGAGGCCGAGATCCTGGATCCGCAGCACCGCTTCTTCCTGGAGTGCGCGTGGGAGGCGCTCGAGCACGCCGGGTACAACCCCGAGGCGTTCAAGGGGACCATCGGCGTCTACGCGGGCGCGAGCGGCCACGACACGTATTTCCTGAGCAACCTTTACCCGAACCACGAGCTCAGGAAGGCGATGGACTATCAAGTCTACGTCGCCAACGACAAGGACTTCCTGCCCACGCGGACCTCGTACAAGCTGAACCTCCGCGGGCCGAGCGTCGCGGTCCAGACCGCCTGTTCCACCTCGCTCGTGGCCGTCCACATGGCCTGCCAGGCGCTGCTCACCTACCAGTGCGACATGGCGCTGGCCGGCGGCGTGGCCATCAACGTCCCCACGCGGTCGGGTTACCTGTACCGGCACGGCATGATCCTCTCGCCCGACGGGCGCTGCCGCGCGTTCGACGCCGAGGCGCAGGGGACGGTGGTCGGCAACGGCGCGGGCGTCATCGTGCTGCGCCGGCTCGAGGACGCCCTCGACAGCGGCGATCACATCGAGGCGGTGATCCGGGGCTCGGCCGTCAACAACGACGGCTCGGGCAAGATCGGGTTCACCGCGCCGGGCGTGGAGGGGCAGGCGCAGGTCATCGCGCAGGCCCTGGCGATGGCGAACACCGATCCCGAGACGATCAGCTACGTGGAGGCCCACGGCACCGGCACGCGCCTCGGGGATCCCATCGAGGTCGCGGCGCTCACCCGGGCGTTCCGCGCCCGGTCCCGCGGCCAGCGCAAGGGCTGGTGCGCGCTCGGCTCGGTCAAGCCGAACGTCGGGCACCTCGACGTCGCCGCCGGCATCACCGGCGTGATCAAGGTCGTGCAGGCGCTCCGCCACCGGCAGATCCCGGCCAGCCTGCACTTCAAGACGCCGAACCCGGAGATCGACTTCGCGAATAGCCCGTTCTACGTCAACGCGGCGCTCGCGGACTGGGAGCCCGGCGACGGGCCCCGCCGCGCCGGCGTGAGCTCGTTCGGCATCGGCGGCACCAACGCCCACGCCATCCTCGAGGAGGCGCCCCACGCGGCGGCGGCGCCCGGCGGGCGGTCCTGGCAGCTCCTTCTGCTCTCCGCCCGCACGAGGACCGCGCTCGACACGATCACCGAGAACCTCGTCGGGTACCTCAAGGCGCACCCGGACGTCAGCCTGCCGGACGTCGCGTTCACGCTCCAGGTCGGCCGCAAGACGTTCCCGCACCGGCGCATGCTCGTCTGCAACGACGCAGACGAGGCGGTGAGCCTGCTGTCGACGCTCGGGGAGCGGCGGGTCCTCGCGCACGTCGAGGAGGCCATCGATCGCCCGGTCGTCCTCATGTTCCCGGGGCAGGGCACGCAGTACGCCGGCATGGCGCGGGAGCTGTACGAGCGGGAGCCCACGTTCTGCGCCGGCGTCGATCTCTGCGCGGCCATGCTCCAGCCCGAGCTCGGGTTCGATCTCCGCGAGGTGATCTACCCGCCCCCGGGGCGGGAGGCGGCGGCCGCGGAGCTGCTCAAGCAGACGCGCTTCGCCCAGCCCGCGCTCTTCGTGATCGAGTACGCGCTCGCCACGCTCTGGATGGAGTGGGGCATCCGGCCCGCGGCGATGATCGGCCACAGCCTCGGCGAGTACGTAGCGGCCTGCCTCGCGGGCGTCTTCTCGCTGGAGGACGCGCTGAAGATCGTCGCCCGGCGGGGCAAGCTGATGCAGGAGATGCCGCCGGGCGCGATGCTCGCGGTCCCGCTGCCCGAGGCCGAGGTGCAGCCGCTGCTCGACGAGGGGGGCGGCGCGCTCTCGCTCGCGGCCGTCAACGGGCCGGCCGCCTGCGTCGTGGCCGGGCCCGAGGACGCCGTCGAGGCGCTCTCCGACCGGCTCTTCGCCGAGCGCGAGCTGGAGTGCACGCGCCTCCAGACGTCGCACGCGTTCCACTCCCGGATGATGGAGCCGATGCTCGCGTCGTTCACCGCGATCGTGGCCCGCGCGCGCCCGAGCGCCCCGAAGATCCCGATCGCGTCGAACGTCACCGGCACCTGGCTGTCCGCGGCCGACGCGCAGGACCCCGGGTACTGGGCGAGGCACGTGCGCGAGCCGGTGCGCTTCATGGCGGGGCTCGGCGAGGTGCTCGCCGATCCGACGCGCGCCCTGCTCGAGGTCGGCCCGGGCCGGGTGCTCGCGACCCTGGCCAAGCAGCACCCCGCGCGGGGCGCCCGCCGGGTGATGCTCTCGTCGATCCGGCACGTCCACCACCGCCAGTCCGACATCGGGTTCCTGCTGGAGACGCTGGGCCAGCTCTGGCTCTCCGGCGTCCGCGTCGACTGGTCGGGCTTCTACACCCACGAGCCCCGCCGGCGCGTGCCCCTGCCGACCTACCCGTTCGAGCGGAAGCGGTACTGGATCGACCCGCCATCGAGCGCCGCGCGCCGGCCGGCGCGCAGCGCGCCGGAGCCGGCCGGCCTGATCCACCTCCTGGCCTGGAAGCGCTCGGTGCTGTCGGGGTCGATGAAGGCGTCGGCCCGGCCGGCCAGGGCGCAGTGCTGCGTCGTCTTCGCCGACAGCTACGGGCTGGGCGCCCGGATGGAGATGCGGCTCCGCCGGGACGGCTACAAGGTCATCACCGTGCGGCCGGGCGAGGGCTTCGCCGAGACGGGCGAGGGCGAGTTCAGCGTCGCCCCCGCGAGCCGCGCGGACCACGCGTCCCTCTTCGGCGCGCTGCGCGCGGCGGGCGTGTCCCCCTCGCGCATCATGTTCCTGTGGGGCGTGACCAAGCCCGCGCGCGCGCCGCTCGACGCCGGCCGCCTCGCGGAGGCCCAGCGGCTCGGGTTCGCCAGCCTCGTCGCGCTGGCCCAGGGGATCGGCGACGCGGGGATTCGCGACGAGGTGCGGCTCGGCGTCGTGACGAGCCACATGCAGAAGGTGACCGACGCGGCCGTGCTCTGCCCCGAGAAGGCCACGCTGCTCGGCCCGTGCGAGGCCATCCCCAGGGCGTACCCGAACGTCTCGTGCATCAGCGTCGACATCGACCTGCCGGAGCCGCGGACGCTGCAGGAGGCGAGGCTCATCGACCAGCTCCTCGCCGAGGTCACGCTGGAGCAGACCGAGCCCGTCATCGCCTACCGGAACGGGGAGCGCTGGGTCCGGATCTTCGAGCCCGCGCGCATGGACCGCGCCGACGGCCTGCCGCCGCGCCTCCGGGAGGGCGGCGTCTACCTGATCGCCGGCGGGCTCGGGGCCGTCGGCTCCGCCCTCGCGGAGCACCTCGCGAAGGTCGCGCGCGCGAAGCTCGTGCTCGCGGGCCGGACGGCGCTCCCGCCCCGGGAGGCCTGGGACGGCCTCGCCGGCGCGGGCGCCTTCGACGCGCTACGCCGCAAGATCGGCGCGGTGCTCGAGATGGAGCGGCTGGGCGCCGAGGTGCTGCTCGTGACGGCCGACGTCACGCGGCTCGACGACATGCAGCGCGCGGTGGCCGAGGGGCTCCAGCGCTTCGGGCGGATCGACGGCGTGATCCACGCGGCGGGCGCCCGCCGCGCCGTGCCCCTCCAGCGCATGACGCGCGAGGAGGGCGAGGCGCTCCTCGCCCCGAAGCTCGACGGCGCGCTCGTCCTCGACGAGTCGCTCCGGGGCCTCCGGCCCGATTTCGTCGCGCTGTGCGCCGCGCGGACCGCGGGCGCCCGCGGGGCGGGCCTCGCGGGCCAGTGCGCCGCGACCGCCTTCCTCGGCGCCTTCGCGCAGCGGCGGGCCGCCGGTGACGGCCCGCTCACGATCGCGATCGAGTGGGACCCGTGGCAGCGGCAGGACGCCTCGCGCGGCAAGGATCCCGAGCCCGCGGCCGACTCGAGCGAGGGCGGCGCGGCCGCCGCGGAGGAGGGGATCTCGCGCGACGAGGCGCTCGACGCCTGGATGCGCGTCCTCACGAGCCCCACGCCCCACGTCCTGGTCCTGAAGCGGGAAGCGCAGGCTAAGCAGCGCCCCTCGGCCAGCTCGATCGCGCCGCCCTCGCGGGACGTCGAGTCCGAGGGCATCCCGAGATCGGTCCACCCGCGGCCCGACCTCGGCACGGCCTACGTGGCGCCGCGCGATCCGCTGGAGCGCGCCGTCGCCGAGACGTGGGAGAAGCTGTTCGGCATCGAGCGGATCGGCGTCCACGACGACTTCTTCGCGCTCGGCGGCGACTCGCTGCTCGCCGTCCAGCTCATCTCCCGGCTGCGCAGCGTCGTGAACATGGATCTCCCCGGCCACAGCCTGCTCAACGCGCCGACCGTGGCGGCCCTGGCCGAGCTCATCGCGCAGTCCGACTCGCCCTCATCCACCTCGCTGTCGAGGCGCTCTCCCGCGCGCCTCTTGCCCGCGTCGCTCGTGCGGATCAAGCCCGGCACCGGGCGGCCGCTCTTCCTGATGCACCCGGTCGGAGGGCACGTTTACTTCTACCACGATCTCGCCACCTGCCTGGACCCGGCGCAGCCCGTGTACGGGCTGCAGGCGCAGGGCATCGAAGGCAAGGCGCCGCCCTTGACCCGCGTCGAGGAGATGGCCGCGCGCTACCTCGAGGCGGTACGGCGGCACATCCAGCCGGAGGGGCCCTACGTGCTCGGCGGGTCGTCCTTCGGCGGGGTCGTCGCCTTCGAGATGGCGCACCAGCTCATCTCCGGGGGCGAGCGCGTCGCGCTTCTCATGATGATCGACACGCCCGCGCCCTCGGCGGTGTTCCCCGAGGATCTCGACACCCCCGAGCGCCTCGCCTACCTGATCAGCGGCGATGCGAGCCTCCCCGTCCCCGCGGAGGAGATCCGGCACCTCTCCCCGGACGAGCAGCTGCTCCACGTGCTCCAGCGCAAGAAGGGTGTCTCCCGGATGTTCCCGAAGCTGGCGCTCCAGGAGCTCGCCACGTTCCGCAAGATCGTCACCGCCAACCTGCAGGCGATGCTGCGCTATGTCCCCCGCCCCTACCCGGGTGACGTGCTCTTCTTCGAGGCGAGCGAGCGCGACGCCATGACCGTGAACAACCCGGCGCGGGGATGGCTCGATTTGATCCAGGGCCAGCTCACTGTCCACGAGGTCCCTGGCAATCACATCACCATGAATTTGCCGCCGAACGTGCAAGTCATGGCCGATCATCTGCGCGCGGCCCTCGAGGCGGCGGGACATCAGGGCTGATGTTGACGCCCGGCCGGCGGGCTCTTTACCATGGGTGTGGAGCGGCGACGGCGGCGCCCCCGCGCGGTCGCGCGGGCTCGAGTGCGGCCAGGGCGCGCGGCGGAGGTGGAGAATGTCGAAGATCACCGCGGAGCAGGCGAGAGAGGAGCACGTCGCGCTCCTCAAGGCGTGGACGAAGGCGGTGGGGGCCGTCAAGGACTACGGCTTCCTCGATCGCCACCTGGCCGAAGGCTGGCGGTACGTCGATTACAACGGAGTGCAGCGCGGCAAGGACGAGTACCTGAAGCTCGTCGACAGCATGTTGACGTACACGCAGGAGCTCCGGCAGTGCGACGTGCGTATCGTCGGCGGGGACGTCGCTATCGTGAGCGGCGTCTACCGCTCGCGCGCCGAGCTCAAGGGCGGTGTCAAGCTCGATAACACCATCGCCTTCACCGCGGTCTGGGAGCTCAAGGGCGGTGAATGGAAAGCCCTCGTGCACCACACGACGAGGATCCCTGACGCGTCGTGATCGACGTCCGCGCCGAGCGGGTCGAAGCGCTCCGGCGGCCGGCGCCTCGCCGGCGAGGCCGGAGGAAACGTTGACAGGGATCCTGCTTCGAGTACCGTACACTCAGGATCGTCCTATCGACGACCACCAGGGCTCTCATGGATCTTCGCCGGTTCCTCACGCACGCGGTGCAGATCGCATCTGCGCTGTCGAAACTTCATAAGTCAGGCACCCTTCACCTGGACATCCGCCCCGCGAACCTCTCCGTGCACCCGGAGAGCGGGGAGGTGTCGCTCGACGGTGGGCTGGCCGTGGTGCGCGGCGATCTCGGCCTCTCCGACGAGACGAAGATCAACCCGAAGTCGCTGCCCTACATCGCGCCGGAGCGGACGGGCCGCGTCGACTGGCCGATCGACGAGCGCGCCGATCTCTACTCGCTCGGCGTCACGCTGTACGAGCTGCTCTCCGGCAAGCTGCCGCTCGACGCCGAGGACGCGCCCGCGTGGGCGCACGCCCACATCGCGAGGGCCCCTGTGCCGCTCGCGGAGCTGGTGCATGACGTGCCCCGGATCGTCTCCGAGATCGTGATGAAGCTCCTCGCGAAGTCTCCGGAGGAGCGTTATCAGACCGCCCGCGGGCTCTGGTCGGATCTCCTCATGTGCCAGACCGAGCTGGAGGAGCTCGGGATGATCGACTCGTTCCCGCTCGGGACGGCCGACATCCCGGACCGGCTGCAGCTCCCGACGAAGATCTACGGCAGGAGGCGCGAGCGCGCGATCCTGCTCGAGGCGTTCGAGCGTGTGGTCGCCACGGGCACGGCCGAGCTCGTGCTCGTCGCCGGGTACTCGGGCGTCGGGAAGACCTCGCTCGTGAAGGAGGTGCAGGCGCCCATCGTCCGCGAGCGCGGGGCGTTCATCTCCGGGAAGTTCGATCAGCTCCAGCGCGACATCCCCTACCGCACGATCGCCCAGGCGTTCGGGGAGCTCGTCCGGCAGATCCTGACGGAGAGCCCGCAGTCGCTCGCGGGGTGGAAGCACCGGTTGAGCGACGCGCTCGGCGAGGAGGGGCGGGTCATCATCGACATCATCCCGCAGCTCTCGCTGATCCTCGGCGAGCAGCCGCCGGTGCCGCCGCTCGCGCCGAACGAGGCGCGCAGCCGCTTCGTCCGCGTGTTCCATGCGTTCCTCGGCGTGGTCGCGCGCAAGCGGCACCCGCTCGTGCTGTTCGTGGACGACCTGCAGTGGGCAGATCCCGCCAGCCTGAGGCTCATCGGCGACGTCGTCGCGGCGCCCGAGAAGCGGCACCTGCTCGTGATCGGGGCGTACCGCGACAACGAGGTGACCCCGTCGCACCCGCTCATGGAGGTGCTCCGGCAGATCCACGCCACGGGCGCGCGCGTCTCGACGCTCAGCCTCGACCCGCTCCCGCACGAGAACGTCCTCGAGCTCGTCATGGACACCTTCCGCTGCGAGGACGAGCTGGGGGCTCAGCTCACCAGGCTCCTCGTCCAGAGGACGGGCGGCAACCCGTTCTTCGTGGGCCAGTTCCTGACGGAGCTCTATCGCCAGAAGCTGGTCTGGGTCGATCCCGTGAGCGCCGTCTGGTGCTGGAACATCGAGGCCATCGCCGCGCAGAACCTGACCGACAACGTCGTCGACCTGGTGCTGGGCCGCCTCAGGCGGCTGGACGACGAGACGCAGCGGGTCCTCTCCCTCGCCGCGTGCCTCGGCGCCCGCTTCGACGCCGAGGTCCTCTCGGCCATGTACGGCGAGTCGACCGAGACGACGCACGCCGCCATCTCCCCGGCCATCCGCGAGGGGCTCGTGGCGCGCCGAGGCAGCACGTACAAGTTCCTCCACGACCGCGTGCAGCAGGCCGCGTACCTGCTCATCCGCGAGGGCAACCACGCCTCGACGCACCTGCGCATCGGGCGCCTGCTGCTCGTCCAGACGCCGGAGGAGGCGCTGGAGGACCGGCTGTTCGAGATCACGAACCAGCTGAACATCGGCGCCTCCTTCATCACCGATCCGGGCGAGCGGCGCAGGACGGCCGAGCTGAACCTCCGCGCCGGCAGGAAGGCGAGGGCCTCCGGGGCCTACGGCTCCGCGGTGGCCTACTTCGCCGCGGGCTGCGCGCTGATCGGGGAGGACGACTGGGCGGGAGCCGACGATCTGCTCGCCTTCGCGCTGCACCTCGATCTCGCCGAGAGCGCGTGCGTGAACGGGGAGTTCGATCGGTCCATCGACCTCTGCTCGGTGCTCCTCGAGCGCGCGCGCACGCAGCTCGACAAGGCGGCGGCCTACCGCGTCCTGATGCAGAACCACATGGCCCGGTCCGAGCACGACGCGTGCATCGGCGTCGGGCTGGAGTGCCTCGCGCTGCTCGGCATCAAGCTCGGGAGGCAGCCGGCCGACGAGGAGGTTGTCGCGGAGATCACGGCGCTGCGCGACGCGCTCCGCGATCGCACGGCCGACGAGATCCTCGGCCAGCCGAGGATGACGGCGCCGCCGATGCTCGCGGCGATGGGCGTGATGGCCGTGATGTACGCCTCGACCTTCTACACCGATCCGAACCTCAACGACCTCCTGGTCTGCCAGATGGTCCGGCTCAGCCTGCTCCACGGCAACGCGGAGCCGACCGGCATCGGGTACACGTGCCTCGGCAAGGCGCTCTGCCAGAAGCTCGGCGCGTACCAGGACGGCGACCGGATCGGCAGGGTGGGCTACGAGCTGACCGAGAAGATGAACGCGCTCGTCTACAAGCCCGAGGTGGCCAACCTCTATGGCTGTCTGATCTCGGTCTGGACGCGCCACATCGACACCGGGATCGCCTGCCAGCGCGTGAGCATCCAAGCCGCGAACGAGGTCGGGAACCTGACGTGGGGGAGCTTCAGCAACATCCAGCTCACCCTGAACGTGATCGTGCGGGGCGACCCGATCGAGGAGGCGTACAAGGGCGCGGTGAGCGCGCTCGACTACGCGACGAAGGCGAAGATCACGTTCGCCGCGGACGCCGTGACGAGCATGCTGCGCCTGGTCCAGGCGATGAGGGGCGCCACGCGCCACCTCGGCACGATGAGCGCGGACGACTTCGACGAGCAGGCGTTCGAGGACCGCCTCGAGAAGGAGAGCTTCCCGAGCGTGCGGCTCGTCCATTACGTGATGAAGACCGCGCAGCACCTCCTGGCCTCCAACCCCGACGAGGCGGCCCTGGCCGCGGAGAAGGCGGAGCGCAACATCTCGGGGGGCAACGGGATGTTGTTCTCGGCCGAGTACCACTACTTCGGCGCCCTCGCCCGGGCGGCCCGCTTCTCCGGGGCCCCGGCCGAGGAGCAGGCCGGGCTCCGGCGGTCGCTCGCCGGCCACGAGGAGCAGCTGCGCGTCTGGGCCGAGAGTTGCCCCGACAACTTCGCCGGCAAACACGCGCTCGTAGCGGCGGAGCGCGCGCGCGTCGACGGCAGGCACGACGAGGCCGCGGCGCTCTACGATAAGGCGATCGTGGCCTTCCGCGAGTCCCGGTTCATCCACCAGGAGGCGCTCGCGAGCGAGCTCGCCGCCCGGTTCTACCTGGATCGCGGCTACAGCGGCCTGCCGGGGCTCTACCTGCGGGAGGCGGTGGCGTCGTACTCGCGCTGGGGCGCGAGCGAGAAGGTGAGGCAGCTCGAGCAGCGGCATGCGCTCGTCCTGAACCAGGAGCAGCGCCGCGCGACGAGCAGCGGCGTCATGACGATGGCGGCGGAGGCCATCGACGCGCAGACCGCGGTGAAGGTCTCGCGGTCGCTCTCGAGCGACATGACGCCGAAGGAGATGATGGAGTCGCTCATGCGGCTCGTCGTCGAGCACGAGGGGGCGGAGCGGTGCTGTCTCCTGCTCACCGGGGACGGCCTGCGGCTCGCCGCCGAGGCCGTGGTGGACCGCGACGGCATCAGCATCCGCGTGTACGAGCGGAGCACGGCGCCGCTCGCGACCCGCGTCCCGGCGTCGATCGTCAACTATGTCGAGCGGACGCGGGAGCGGGTGGTGCTCAGCGACGTCGGGGCGAGCGGCGCCTTCGCCGGGGACGAGTACCTCGTGCGCGAGCGGCCGAAGTCGGTGCTGTGCATGCCGATCATGAAGAACCCCGGCGAGGTGGGCGGCCTCCTCTACCTGGAGAACCGGCTGGTCCACGGCGCGTTCATCCTGCGCCGGCTGCCGCTCCTCGAGTTCCTGGCCGCGCTGTCGCTGCAGAACACCGTGCTCCGCGGCGAGCTGGAGCAGGAGGCGCTGAAGGTCCAGCGGACCGAGGAGGCGCTGCGCCGGAGCGAGAGGGCGCTCCGGGATCTGGCGGAGTCGAGCGACGTCCCCACGTGAGGCGCGGGCCGCGCCGCCGCACCGGCGTGGTGTGGCGGCGCGGCGTTCAGGCGCTCTCAGGCGCTCTCGAGCACGTGGCCCACGCTGTCGAGGAACGGCCTGTCCGACACGGAGAGGTGGAGCTGCACGAACCGCCAGTGATCCCCGTGGCGCTCCACCGTGCAGGTCAGTCGGAGCGCGGGCAGGTCGAAGCGCACGCCGCCCATGGTGGCGTGGATACCGAAGCCGGCCGTCCCGGCGCAGGCGGCCGCTCCCCCGGCCAGCAGACGCACCTGGACATCGCCGGTGATCCTGCACACGAGGTCCTTCAGGATCTCGCTCTGCCGCCGGAACGAGGCCTCGATCTCGGCCCAGCGCGTGAAGTGCAGCTTGTCGTGTGTGCCGTAGAAGATCAGGGCATCGTCACGTACGAACATGTCGCATAACGCGTCCACGTCGCCTCGCTCGAAGGCGCGCGCGAACTCGACGAGCATCTGGCGAACCGAATCTTCTGGACTTGCCGGCTTTCTCTCCGAGGACTCCATGCGCTCCGCTGCTCCCGTACCGATCCGAGCCTGATCTCGGCCGAGCATACAGCACCCCGGAGGCGACGCGCGACGCCCTGCGCGCGAAAGCGCTCGGAGCCCGGGCGGCTGCGCGCGACAAGGGTCGTCGCGGTCACGAACACGTAACACCACACGACCCCGACCAGCGCCAGCCGACCAGGTGCCCCCTCGAACCCCGGAACCCAGCTGACCAGAAACCCCACGAGCAGGAACAGCAGCCCCACGCCCTGCAGCTGCGCGATCGACATCCGCTTCAGGAGGGCGCCGACCGAGAGCGAGGGCAGGTACATGCTCAGGAGGTGCACCTGGATCACCCAGCTCGCCTGCTGGACCGAGCACTGCTCGACGCCGCACATCTGGAGCGGCGTCGGCACCATGAGGAGGCTCATCACCAGGAAGGCGCCCGCGCCCATGGCCACCATGGGCCAGTACAGCGCGCGGGCGCGCGCGTCCGGCGCGGCGGAGGCCTCGGCGGCGCGCGCCTCCTGCGGCCCGTACGCCGCGAACGAGAGCGCCGCCATGAGCTGGAGCGCCGCGAGCATCAGCAGGGCAGCGGGCATGTACCTGGACGTCCGCCCCTCCAGCAGGCCGAAGAGCGAGATGCCGGGGACGATGCCAGCGGCGCTGGCGAGCTGGACATGGTCAGCAGGCCCGGCGCCCTTGCTGCTCGGCTGCCCCTCGAGGATCGCGAAGCGATACTGCTGCACGAACGCGCCTTGCAGACCGACGCCGCAGACCGCCGCGCAGAACAGCGGGAGATCGGCGCGCTCCACCGCGACCGCCGCGACCGCCGCGTTGGGCCACGGCCGAGCCCCGCTCGGCGGAAAGACAGACGGAAAGTGTTGGAAATGCCGAGCTATCTTCCGGCCCCTTCTCGCTGTCGCAGAAATCCCTGGCGGGATTTCTGACGCACGGAGCTACCCGCGGTCGCACCTTCGATTTCTTGGACGTTCCTCGCGGAGGGGGCGATCCTCCGGCGCATGGCCTCTGCCATGATCCTGGCGGCGGGGCTCGGGACCCGGCTCCGCCCGCTCACCGACGAGCTGCCGAAGCCGCTCCTGTGGCTCGGCGATCGCCCGCTCGTCGCGCACATCGCCGGGCAGCTCGCCGCGGGCGGCGTCCGGCGCGCCGCGATGAACAAGTCCCACCTCGCGGAGCGCTTCACGCGCGACCTGCTCGCGGCGTTCCCGGTGCCGGTCGAGGTCCTGCACGAGCCGGAGCCGTTCGGCACCGCGGGGGGCCTCGCGAACGCGGCGGGTGCGCTGGGCGACGGCGACGTGGTCCTCTGGAACGGCGACATCCTCATCGACCTCGACGTGGCGGCGCTCTGCGCGGCGCACGCCGAGCGCGGCGCGGCCGCGACGCTCGCGGTGGCGCCGCGGCCGGCCGGGGAGGGGACGGTGGGCGTCGGCGGCCGGGGCGAGGTGGTCCGGCTGCGCGGCGAGCGCTTCGGCGAGGAGGTCGCGGGCGGCGACTTCGTGGGCGTGCAGGTGGTCGGCGAGGCGCTGCGGCGGCGGCTGCCGCCGCGCGGCTGCATGGTCGGGGACGTGTACCTGCCGTGGCTGCGCGAGGGTCGGCCGCTCGCGACGTTCGCGGCGCCGGCCGTGTGGCACGACATCGGCACGCTCGCCGCCTACCTCGCGGCGAGCGCACACTGGCTCGCGCAGCGCGGCCTGCCGAGCTACGTCGGCCCGGGCGCGTCCGTGGCCGAGGGCGTGGACGTGGCGGGCAGCGTGATCGGCGCGGGGGCGCGGGTCGAGGGGGCCGGGGCGCTGCGCGGGTGCGTGGTCTGGCCGGGCGCGCGGGTCGCCGTCGGCGTGGATGTGGGTGCGCCGTGCGAGCGTGCGGTGGTGACGACGCAGGGGCGCGTCGTGCGCGCGGCCAGCTGATCGCCCGCCCGGGGCCGCGCCGCGAGGTGCGCCGAGGTGGGCGGGATTGCGCCACAGGGCCGCCCCCGCTGCACGGTGGGGGCCTGGGCGTCGGTGGTTACCGCGGGTCACAAATCTCTCCAGGGATCTGCCTCGCGAGCGCAGGGGAATTTCAACGCACAGACGCCAAGCCGCCAAGGACGCCAAGGTGGCGTTCTGTTCTTAGCGAATCGATGGTTCGAAATGCTGCTCGTTTCGGGCGGTTTCGGCTCGTTCGTCGCTCCGGCGCCTACCCACGATTCCGGGAGAGCCCGAATGGCTCCCATCGCATCTCCAGCTAGTCTGGCATAGCCGCGCCTGCCTCTGATTCCAGGCTTTGCGGCCAGCGAGAGCAAGAAGAGCAGCTGAACGCCGCGTGCGCCGGTTCTCGTCAGGGCCACGCGTCGTTGCGCCGCCATGCGGACGACGAGGGGGGTAGGCCGCGCCGCCTCGCGATGAGAGGCGACCTCCGCCATGTCGTCGAGGTGACCTGGTCAAATCGACGATTCGAATGGAGAGCGAGATGACAGCGAGAGAGATGTTGGACGGTAAGCCGTGTCGCGCGCAAGGGCATATCGAGTGTGTGGGCAGATTCGTCGCCATCGGGCTCAGTCTGGCGATCGCTGCAGCGGGCTGCGCGGATGCCCCGGACACGGTGGCCGAAGGTCCGGAGGCCGTGGAGGCTGAAACCGCTGCTGCCCAAACGGAGCTCTCGTCGGTCCCGGCGTCGACCTTGGTCCTGAACGCGATCGCGGACAGCGGCCCCTACGGGTTCGCCAGGCGGGAGTTCGTCTTTGTCGACAGGTCGCGACCCACGCGGCCGAACAACGGGTTTCCTGGAGCCCCCAGCAGGACGCTGCCAACGGTGGTCTGGCACCCCGTAAAGTCGCGTTCGGCCTCGCCTCCCGGGGGGGACCGCGCGCCCGTGGCGCCCGGGCGGTTTCCACTGGTGGCGTATGGCCATGGATTCGCGAGCCCCGGAGGGGATGCTCGCCTCTACGCCGAACACCTGGCGTCCCACGGCTACATCGTCGCAGCGCCGCTGTTCCCCCTCACCCGGGCGGATGCTCCCGGCGGGCCTACGTCAGCGGACTACGCGAACCAGCCGGCAGACCTCGAGTTCGTGATGGATCGGATCGTCGGGCTCGACGGCGCCGACGCCGACCTGGCCCGCGCCGTGCTCCCGGACCATCGGGGGGTCTTCGGTTTCTCGGCGGGAGGCCTGACGGCGCTGCTCGCCGCCTACCACCCGGTCCTCCAGATCGACATCCAGTCCGCGGTGGCCTATGCACCGGTATCGTGCTTCGTCGGGCCAGCGATCTATGGACGCGCGTTGCCCGTAACGATCATCTCCGGCACCGCGGACGAGCTGGTGCCCATCGTGGGGCCGCTCAAGGTGTTCGACCAGGCGCCACCTCCGGTGGCCCTCGTGAAGCTCATCGGCGGCAATCACACCGGGTTTCTGAACATGGATATCCCCGACGTGGAGAACACCGACACGGTACTGTGTGAGTTTGTGCAGTCGATGGGCGACATCTCCAGGGGCAGCGAGCTGCTCTTCGAGGATCTCGCGCGCGGGGTCGGCCCTGACGCGATCGACCCGGGAGGCTGTGATGAATTTCCATTCTGCGGCACCCGGTTCACGCAGACGATGGAGGCGACACGACAGCTCACGATAGCCCGGGCGGCGACGCTGGCGCACTTCGATGCGACGCTGAAAGGGCGGCTGCTCCGCGCGGGGCTCGTGGTGCCCGCGCTGGAGGCAGCGCCCGACGTCGTGCTCAAGATCAAGCGCTGATCCGCGCCTTGCCGAGCTACGTCGGCCCGGGGGCGTCCGTGGCCGAGGGCGTGGACGTGACGGGCAGCGTCGTCGGCGCCGGGGCGCGGGCCGAGGGCGCCGGGGCGCTGCGCGGGGGCGTGGCGTGGCCGGGCGCTCGTGTCGCCGTCGGCGTGGATGTGGGTGCGCCGTGCGCGCACGCGGTGGTGTGACGGCGCAGGGACGCGTCGTGCGCGCGGCCGGGTGATCGACCAGCCCAGGGCCGGGTCGTTGAGGTGCGCCGCGGTGGGGCAGCATACGCCCGAGGGCCGCCCTCACTGCAGCGACGTCGCGCGCCAGAGGAGCGTCTCGGGCACCGGGACACTGGGCATGCGACCGCCCTCGCTCCATGTGTCCGGAAACCCGATCAGAAAGGCACGGTGCAACGATGCGTTCGATGTCCTCCATGCCCCTGCGGCGCCGGTTCCTGCGGCTGCCTTTGCTCCTGTCGGCGCTCGCCGGCGCGACGTGCGTGAGCGAGCCATCGCCGTCGGACCTCCCGCCTCCGAGCCCGCCCTCGTTGCCGCCCACGATGCCTCCTGGCGGGCAGAACAGCGGCGACGGCGACCCCGAATCAGGGGCCGGCGCGCAGGGCGCCGGCGGGCGGAGCACCGACGGAACGGGGCCCGGCGACCAGGGCGCCGGCGGGCTGGGCGGTGCCGGCGGGCTCGGGGCTGGCGGGGACCTGGGCACCGGTGGGAGCCTGGGCACCGGTGGGGGCCTGGGCGCCGGCGGGGACCTGGGCACCGGCGGGGGCCTGGGCGCCGGCGGGGACTTGGGCACCGGTGGGGGCCTGGGCGCCGGCGGGGACCTGGGCACCGGCGGGAACCTGGGCGCCGGCGGGGACCTGGGCGCCGGCGGGGACCTGGGCACGGGTGGGGACCTGGGCGCCGGCGGGTAGCGCCGGTCGCACCCGCGTCACCCACCCGAGCGCGAAGTGGCCCTTCAGGGGGCGAGCTTCGCCAGGAACATGTCGAATCCACCCGCGCTCGTCAGCGGCCAGCCGCCGCAGTCCAGCGTGCCCGTGAACGAGCCGCCGACGAACACCCTGCCTCCAGGAGCGACGGCGAGCTCGGGCCGGGACGTCCTGGCCCAGCTTCGACTCCACACGTGATTGCCCGAGGAATCGAGCTTCAGGAGGAGGGCGCCGAACGGCAGCGGCCCTCCGCCGAGATCGATCGTCAACCCCGACGACGGGCTGATCCCGGTCGGATCGGTCGCCACGACCACGTTGCCCTCCGCGTCCGTCCCGATGCTCCTGCCGGGCCACGCGCCGACGGCATCATCTCCCGGCTCCGCGGGTGTGCCCCAGTAGAACCGGCTCCAGAGCACCGCGCCGTCGGGGGCCACCTTGAACACGCTCAGCGCCCTGCCGCTCGCGCCGCCGCCGCCGTCCCAGCCCGTGGCGACGATGTTGTCGGCGCCGTCGATGGCGAGGGCGTTGACGCTCGAGTTGTACCAGCTGTCGGACGGCAGCATCTGGCTCCAGACGTGGAACCCTCCGGCGTCGAGCTTTGCGAGGAACGCGCTGCGGGAACCAAGCGCATAGAGGTCCTCGCCTCCGAGGAAAATGCGCGGGTTGAAGTCGCCGGCGAGGACCACGTTGCCCGCGCTGTCGGCGGCGAGCGCGCGCGCCACCTGGTTGCCTTCCGCCCCGAAGCGCCAGCTCGAGAGGGTGGTGCCGCCGGCGTCGAGCCGCGCCACGAAGATGTCGGAGCCAAACGCCGGCATCGGCCCGAGCCCCAGATCCGCGAGCTCCGTGTAGGTGCCGGCCACCAGGACATGGCTCGTGCCGTCCACCGCGAGCGCGGTCGCGACCGCGCCCAGGCTGCGGCTCCAGACATGGCCGCCCGTGGCATCGAGCTTGACCAGCGCCGCAGACGCGGTCTCGACCGGCCCTCCGCCGAAATCGACCGGCTGACTTCCCACCACGTGGATCACCACCTCACCCTGGTCGTCCACTGCCGCGAGCGTCGCCCCTTCGTCGGCAGCGCCGCCGAAGCGCCGGCCCCAGAGAGGGACGCCCCCCGCGTTGATCTTCACCGCGAAGACGTCCGCGCCGCCCGCGCTGGTCAACATGAGCCCGTCGAGCACAAGGCTCCCCGAAAAGCGCCCCACCACCAGGAGGTTTCCCTGGGGATCCAGGGCGACGTCCTCCGCGAGCTGATCGAGCGCGCCCCCGAACCGCCGGCTCCAGAGGTGCTCGCCCGGGCTCGCCGTGAGCGCCTCGGCCGACGCGCCGGCAGGTTCCTGCTCTTCCAATGCGCCCGATGGATCCGGCGCGTCCATCGCGCACCCCGCCAGCCCCAGGGTGCACAGCACGGACAAGAGGCATCGTGATCGGCTCTCCAGCATCGGAATTCCCTCCTTGAGGCGGCTGCGCCGCGCGTGGTCGTCGTGTCGAAATGAGAGGCGTTGGCAGCTCCCCGCTACAGATGCGGTAGAGCTTACCGAAATTCACCGTCCGGTGAGGATCGCCACGACGGGGTAGCTGGAGGCTCGACCACGGTCTCTCATGCGCCGCCGCGTCAAAGTCGCAGCGGTCCGACGGGGTGTGACCCCCTTCCGAGCAGGTGCAGGGCCCGGTCGGGCAGGAGTGCGACCGGGAGCGCCGCCCGGGTCACTTCCCGAGGTCGGCGAGCGCGGCCTTGGCGGCGTTGTGCCCCGCGGCGCCGATCACGGACCCGGCCGGGTGCGTGCCGGCGCTGCACGAGTAGAGCCCGGCGAGCCCGAACCGGTACGGCACGCGATCGGCGAAGCCGAAGCCGTTGTCGATGTGGTGGATGTGACCCCGCGTGATCCCGAAGTGCCGCTCGATGTCCGGCGGCGCCAGCGTGAACGTCTCCAGCACGAGGTCGCTCATCCCCGGCGCGAACCGGTCGCAGATCGAGAGGAGGTGCTTCACGTAGCGCGGGGCGGCCTGGTCCCACGTCTCGCCGCTCGCGAGCGCGTAGGGCACCCACTGCACGAAGAGCGCGGCGTTGTGGTGCCCCTCCGCGTCGCGCAGGCTCGGGTCGATCGGCGTGTGGAAGTACCACTCGATCGCGGGGAACTCGGGGAGACGCCCGCTCATCGCGTCGCGGTGGGCCTGGCGCAGCACGTCCATCACGACGCCCTCGTCCGGCAGGAGGTGGATGGTCGGCCCGAACTGCCCGCGGTCCTCCGGGAGGCAGGTGAACCGGGGCAGGCCGGTCAGCGCCATGTTGACCTTGAGCGTGGAGCCGTCCTTCGCGAGCGCGTCGAGCCGCGCCGACAGCGCCGCCCCGATCGCCGCGCCGCCGGCCAGCGCGCGGGTGCGGAACGGATCGGCGTTCGAGACGACCGCCCGGGCGGCGATGCGCGTCCCGTCGTCGAGGAGCACGCCGGAGACGGCGCCCCCGGACGACTCGATCTGCGCGACGCGGGCGCCGGTGACGATCGTTGCGCCCTCGGCCTGCGCCTTCTCGGCGAAGAGGCGGCTGACCGTGCCCATCCCGCCCTCGACGATCATCCAGGTCCCGTCCGCGCCCGGGAGGCGGCACATGTTGTGGACGAGGAAGTTCATCCCGGTGCCGGGCGTGTCGAAGCCGCCCGCGAGCCCCGAGAAGGCGTCGGTCGCGGCGTACATCGCCTGGAGGAGATCGCTCTTCCAGGAGAACCGCGCGAGGTAGTCGGAGATCGTGCCCCGGCAGAGCGCCACGAACGTCTGCCGGAGGGCGGGCCGCACGTAGCGCTCCGCGGTCTCCTCGATGGAGAGCGGCTCCTCGAGCCAGGTCGGGGCGATGTCGTCGCGGAGCGCGGCGAGCTCGGCCTGGAGGGCGCTGTTCGCGTCCCAGTCCTCCTGGGAGAAGAACTCGAAGAACTGCCGCTTCATCGCGGCCTGGTCCGAGCCGAAGAGCAGGTAGCGCCGGTCGGTCGTCGGGAGGAAATAGTGCGGATCGCGCCGACGGAGGGGGAGCGAGACGCCGAGCTCGCGGAGCAGCTCGGGCGGGGCGAGCCCGAGCAGGTAGGCGCCGCTCGAGACGCCCAGGGACGGCGCCTTCTTGAAGGGGCGCTCGGTCTTCACCGCGCCGCCCACGGCGTCCTTCTCCTCGAGCACCACGACGTCGAGCCCGCGGCGGGCGAGGAGGACGGCGGCGACGAGACCGTTGTGGCCGGCGCCGACGATGACGACGTCGGCGCGGGCCGGAGCTTCACTGCGTTTCACTGGGCACCTCCAAGCGCTGTGCGTGTCCGCTGCCGCGGCCGGCGCGCGCGCGAGGTGTTGCACGGATGACGCGGCGAGGAGAGCCCTTTTCGCGCCCCGGAATCCTGAGGAGCGCGCCGCGCCGGCCCCGGGGCCGCCCGCGCGGGGTGCCTTTCCAGCCTGTTCCCGCCGCGGCGCGCGGCGGCCGGCGCCCTCCCGCGGGCGCGGCGGGCGGCCGAGGCGCGGCGGGCGGCCGGCGCCCTCCTGCAGCGCGGCGGGCGATCGGCCGCGGTCGGATCACCCGCCAGCGGCCGCGGTGGACCCCTGCCACGCCGCGGCGACCTCCTCGGCGATGGCGCGCACGGTGAGGGGGGCCGAGCCCTCGGCCTTGTTGTTCACAAGCACGAAGCTCTCGATGCGCAGCGCCGCGGCCTCGCAGAGGAGCCGCGCCACCTCCGCGCGCATGGCGGGATCGGGCTCGACGATCCGGTCGAACGGGTGGAACCGCCGCTGCTCTGCCTCGTAGCGGCGACCGGGCTTGAGCAAGAGCCGGACGACCGCGAACGGCGCGTTCGAGACGGGCACCACCTCCGCCTGGGCGCCGGGAGACGGCATGTTGCGCCAGTAGCTGTAGGTGTGGGCGACGCCGTGCGCGCCGAGGATCTCCCTGTACTCGCCGGTGAGATACGCCCGCTCCCGGAGCTCGACGGCGTAGGTGAGCTCGCGCGGCAGCGCGCCGAGGAAGGCGTCGAGCCGCTCGAAGAAGGCGCGCGGCGGGAGCCGGTGGGGCGGGCCGACCGGGGGCAGCTCGAGCAGCACCGGCCCCGCGTGAGGCCGGAAGACCGAGAGCATCGGCGCGGCGACGCGCGACAGGAAGAGGGGGACCGACAGGAAGTCCGGGTTCGGCTCGGCGCGGCCGCGGCTCGCGCCGCGCCCTTCGCCGTCGTCCGGCGGCGCCGCAGGGCGCTGGAGCGTCTGGGAGACGACGGCGTGCAGCGCCTTCGGCACGCAGCGGAAGCCGCCCGGCAGCTGCGCTCTATAACGAAGGAA
This sequence comes from Sorangium sp. So ce834, assembly GCF_051521425.1. Taxonomy (NCBI): domain Bacteria; kingdom Pseudomonadati; phylum Myxococcota; order Polyangiales; family Polyangiaceae; genus Sorangium; species Sorangium sp. So ce834. The sequence goes on along the minus strand of NZ_CP150351.1, from coordinate 5,939,912 downwards.
GTCGCTGTCGGGGATGGGGGCGTAGAAGCTCCGGTCGATGCCGACCGTCGTGAGCAGCGGGTGCCGCGCGTACTCGGCGAGGCCGTCGCGCGCGAGCTCCTCCGTGCTCCGCCGCCGGGCGTAGACGAGGCCCTGCCAGCCCGGGAAGCTCCACGAGCTCGTGCCGAGGTGCAGCCCCGCCGGCAGCCGCGCCGCGAGGCGGGCGGCGTCGTCGTAGACCGCGGCCATCGCGTCGGGCTCCGGCGCCGCGGGCGCCCCGGCGGCGGCCGGCCGCGGCGCTTCACCGAACAACGAGAGCTGCGAGGGGACAGGGCCACGGCGCCCGGGGGAGCGGCTCACCCGGGCGAGTCTACTGCTTCCGCCGCCCACCGGGAGCGCGTCCGCGCCGGCAGGCGCGCGAGGCGCGCGCGTCTCGGGCCCTCCGCAGCTTTCCGACGCGCGCCGCCTGCGTGCGCGCGGCGGGAGGCGCGGTTTCTCCAGGAACTACCGCAACTTCTTGCTCAAGTACGCAAGGTGCAATGTCGCGACGCGGCCGGCCAGCTGGCCGGCCAGCGTTTGGCCAGCTCGCCTGAGCCAAGCGACGCTCTGATTTTGGCGCCAACGCGTGAACGCCACGGCGCGGGGGAGGGGGCGACGTCGTTGGTACATCGCGTGCAATCGCTCAGAGGTGAAGACTAGGGCGGCGCTCCTCCGAGCGACGCCGCTTTTCTTACGCGCGCAGCAAGCCGCGGAGATCGCAGACCGCAAGCGATGGCGCCGCCGCCTCTCCCGAGACGGCGGCTCGCCGCCGCCCGCCGGCCGCGCGGTCGCCGGGCCGACGCCGGGCGCGCGGGTGCGAGATCGCGAGTCGACGCGGCGGCGGACCGGCTGGCCGCTGCATGGTCGTCATTGTCCTAATTCGAACCTGATCAAGTACGATCGGAGGGATGAATGCGCAGTTATCGTGGACTGGTATCTCTCTTTCTTCTGGGGCTCGGGATGGCCGGCTGCGGCGGAGAGGACACCACCTCGTCCATCGCGGCTCCGGCCAGCAATCCCCCCCAGGCGGCCAAGACGTACGGCCGTGAGGTGAAGGGCGGCCGTATGCACCAGGGCAGGAACATCGCGCTTCCGCCCACGCGCTCGCTGAACGCCGTCGACGTGCTGCCGCTGGTGAAGGACGAGCTGAAGGTCGCGCTCGGCCCGCTCACCGCGAGCGATTTCGAGACCGCGAGCCAGCATGTCGAGCGCACTCCGGCCCGCGCGACCCTCAGCCATGTGAGCTACCGTCAGGTCCGCGACGGCGTGCCGATCTTCGGCACGTACCTGAACCTGACCCTGCGCGCCGACCGAGACGGCGGCAGCAAGCTGGCGGCGTCGAGCCACCACCTCTATCAGGACGCCGTCGTCGACACGGAGGACAAGGTCGGCGAGGAGCGCGCGCACACGCTCGCGCGGACGGCCCTGCGCGCGCAGCCGGACGCGCGCGTGGCGAAGGCCGAGCGGGTGATCCGCCCGATCGCCGGCGCGCTCCAGATGGTCTGGGACATCAGCCTCGCCGGCCGTCACGAGCGCGTGCTCGTGATCGCCAACGGCCCCGCCACCGGCCGGGTCCTCACGATCGACGACCGCGTGTTCGAGGTCGTGACGGGCTCGGTGTCCGGCTTCACGGTGAGCGGCGGCGCCCCGGGCGCGTCCGGCGGCGCCGTCGCGCAGACGAGCCTCCCGCACGCGCGCGTCACGGGCCCCGGGACCCTCGTGCACGCCGACGCCGCCGGCGCCTTCAGCGTCGACGTGCCGCTCGGCTCACCCCTCCAGGCGAGGCTGAACGGCCGCGCGGCGACGGTCCAGAACGTGTCGGGGCCGAACCTCGTGGCCACCGCGACGGCGGCCCCAGGGGTCGGCCTCGTGTTCTCGTCGGCCGGCGCGGGCGAGCAGGAGATCGCGCAGACCACCGCCTATCGCTACGTGGACGCGGCGCGCTCGTTCCTCGAGGCGAACGGCCTCGCGCCGGACGCCCTCGGCGCGCCGCTGCCGACCAACGTCAACCTGAACGACTTCTGCAACGCGTACTACGATCCGGGCGCGATCAGCATCAACTTCTTCCGGTCGGGCGGCGGCTGCAACAACTCCGCGATCGACAGCGTGATCGCCCACGAGTACGGCCACTTCGTCGACGATACGTTCGGCGGGATCTACGACGGCGGCCTGTCGGAGGGGTGGGGCGACACGCTGGCTTGCCTGCTGCTCAAGGCCCCGCTCGTCGGCGGGGGGATCACCGACGACGGCGGGCTGATCCGCACGTGCGACAACGACTACGTGTATCCGCCGGGCGGCTGGGACGAGTCGCACAACCTCGGGCAGGCGTGGGCCGGCTTCGTGTGGCACGCCCGCGCCAACCTGATCGGCGAGCTCGGCGAGGCGGCCGGCGACGCGCTCGCCCGTGCCCTGGTGCTGCCCTCCTTCCCGTCGAACGCGCCCGACATCCCGACGGCCGTGCGCGAGGTGTTCCTGCGCGACGACGACGACGGCGACCTGGAGAACGGGACGCTCCACTGGGGCGCCCTCTGGGCTTCCGCCCAGCTGCACGGGCTCGCGTTCGCGCTCACCACCGACGTCACGCCGCCGGGGCAGGTCACCGATCTGACCGCGATCGACGCGGGGGCCACGTCGGCCGTCGTCCAGTTCACCTCGCCCGGCGACGACGGGCTCGAGGGCACGCCGACGGCGTACGAGATCCGCTGGGCGCTGTACCCGCTGGACGACAGCAACTTCGCCTCCGCGAAGCTGACGTCGGCGCCCCCGGCGCAGCCCGCGGGCTGGCTGGTGCAGGCGCAGATCGAGGGCCTGCCGCCCTCCGCGACCGTGTACGTGGCCATGCGCGCCGTCGACGAGGCGGGCAACGTCGGGCCCGTGTCGAACAACGTCCAGGTCACCACCGAGGGCGGCCTCGTGGTGTACTCGGAGGGCTTCGAGGGCGACTCGGGCGGCTGGAGCAGCGACGGCTTGTGGCACATCACCACGCGCCGCGCGTCCGAGGGCGATCGGTCGTTCTGGTACGGCCTGGAGGAGACCGGCACCTACGACACGGGCACGGCGAACGCGGGCACGCTGACGCTGCCGGTCATCGATCTGACCGGCGTGTCGAGCCCGTTCCTCGTCGTCGACCAGTTCATCCAGGTCGAGGGCGGCCTGTACTACGACACGGCGACCATCGTCGTGACCGACGTGGACGATCCGGGCAACGTGGCGGTGTTCCCGAGGACCACCTCGTCGACCAACGGCACGTTCGAGCCGCGCTTCGAGTCGCTGGCGGCCTTCGCGGATCGGCGCATCACCGTCGCGTTCAGCTTCGACACGATCGATGGGGTCTTCAACGACATGGAGGGCTGGTACATCGACAACGTGCGCATCATCGGCGAGGAGACGACCTCCTGCGCGCACGGCAAGTGCGAGGAGGGCGGCCCGCTCGACCCGACCTGCGACCCGTGCGTCGCGTCGATCTGCGAGCTCGATTCGTTCTGCTGCAATGTCGCGTGGGACGGCGCGTGCGTGAACGAGGTCACGACGATCTGCGGCGAGACCTGTGAGGCCGAGACCTGCGGCGACGGCGTGTGCGGCGAGGGTGAGGACTGCGGCAGCTGCTCGCTGGACTGCGGGTCGTGCCCGACCTGCGAGCACGAGGTCTGCGACCCGGGCGCGCCGCTCGACCCGGGGTGCGACCCGTGCGCTCAGGCGGTGTGCGCGGCGGATCCGTACTGCTGCTCCAACGAGTGGGATCGCGTCTGCGTCGAGCAGGCCGCGAACACCTGCGGCGTCGTGTGCCAGGACGCCTGCGCGCACGACCTGTGCTCGCCCGGGGGCGCGCTCGATTCGCAGTGCGACCCGTGCGCTCAGGCCGTTTGCGCGGCGGATCCGTACTGCTGCAACAACTCGTGGGATCGCGCGTGCGTCGAGCAGGCGGCGAACACCTGCGGGCTGACCTGCACGCAGGCGTGCAGCCACGACCTGTGCTCGGCGGGCGACGAGCTCGACCCGGGGTGCGACCCGTGCGCTCAGGCGGTGTGCGCGGCGGATCCGTACTGCTGCAACAACGCGTGGGACGCGCGCTGCGTGGACCAGGCGGCGTCGGCGTGCGGCCTCGCCTGCGGTTGCAGCCACGACGTGTGCGACGCCGGCGTGGCGCTCGACGCCGGGTGCGACTGGTGCGTCTCGGAGGTCTGCGCGCAGGATCCGTACTGCTGCAACAACGCGTGGGACGACCGCTGCGTCGGCACGGCGAACAACGCCTGCGGCCTGACCTGCTCGTTCGACGCCAGGGCGGCCGCGCTCCCGCGCGAGCCCGCCCGCCGGTGAGGTCGGCGCCGGGGCCGCGCGGCGGCCCCGGCCCGCTTGCCGGCGCGGCCGGCGCCTCCGATCCGGATCCATCCCCGTAGAACATCGTCGCGACGAGGGGGCCACGGCCCCTCGTCGCGTTCGTGCGTGGCGCGGCCCTGGTCGTGTTTCCGGTGGGAAGAGCCCGCCCGCCGCGGGTACAAAGCACCTGACGTGCTGCGCCGCTTCGCCCTCGTCCTGCGCGTCCTGGTCTCGACGGCCGGCAAGGACGCCTTCGCCCGCGCCATGCCGCTCTACATGGGGCTCGGCGTCGTCGGCGCGGTCGTGTTCGGCGGCAACGGGATGCACCCCGCGCAGCTCACCGGCCTCGCGGGCCAGTCGCTCCCGTTCCGGCTCGCGCTGTGGGCGGCGTGGCTGCTCGTCGGGACGCCCGCGGCGCGCGCGCTGCTCCGCGCCCCGGCGACCTTCTTCCTCCGCGCGCTGCCGGTCCCGCGCCTCCAGCTGCTCGCCGCGCACGCGCTGCTCCTCGCCGTCGCCGAGCTCCCGTGGGCGCTGCTCTGGGCGTTCGGCGCCGGCCCGCTCGCCGGCGGCGCCGCCTGCGCCGCCGCGCTCGCGGCGCACGGCATGCTCGTCGCGCGGCCGCGCGGCGGCCGCGAGCTCGCGGCGCTCTCGCTCCTCGCCGTCGCGATCCTGCTCGGGGCGCCTGCGCCGCTCCTGCTCGCGTGCGCCGCGCCCGCGCTCGCCCTCGGGCTCCGCGGGGCCGTCGTCCGCGCCCCGGAGCTCCCGCCCGGCCGCGAGCTCCCGCTGCTCCCGCGGGCCGCGCCCGCCCGCGGCGGCGCGCTCCTCGCGCTCTCGCTCGCTTACCTGGCGGCGCTCCTGCGCGGCCATCGCGCGGTGCTCCTGCGCGGCGCGGCGCTCACGCTGCTCGGCGCGCTCGCCGCGGCGGCGTGGGCGCGGAGCAGCGAGCCGCTCGAGGACGCGTCGCTCGCGGGCGCGTCGCTCGTCGCGCTCGCGCCGTTCGCGCTCTGCGCGGGCGCCGGTTGCTCCGGCCCGGTGCTGCGCGAGGAGCGGCGGATCGCGTGGCTCCTCGACGCCTGCGGCGCGTCGGCCCCGCTCCGGGCGGTCGCCGCCGCCGCCGCGGTCGCCGCGCCGCTCGTGGCCCTCGGGCTCGCGCACGGGGCGGCGGTCGCCGCGCTCACCCGGGCGGCGCCCCTCGCGGCGCTGCGCCTGCTCGGCGGCGCGGGCCTCGCGGGGCTGCTCCTGTCCGGGGTCGCGCTCGGCTGCGTGCGCTGGTCCGTGCGGCAGGACGGCCGCGACAGCAGCCGGGTGCTCCTCTCGGTGCTCGCGGCCGTCGTCGCGGCGACGGTGGCCGCGTGGATGCTGGACGAGATCGCGCTCGCGGCCTGGGCGCCGGCGGCCGCGCTGCTCGCGGGGCCCGCCGGCGCGCGCTGGCTCGCGCCGCGCCGCGCGCGCGGCGCCATGGCAGGGGAGAGGAGGGCGGGGTGATGCTGGAGGCGACGGGGATCCACAAGCGGCTCGCGGGCAGGGACGTGCTCTCGGGCGTCGACCTCCGCTGCGGGCCCTCGGACGTGGCCGTGGTGATGGGCGGCAACGGCGCCGGCAAATCGACCTTGCTGCGGATCGTCGCCGGGCTCCTGGAGCCCGATCGCGGCGCCGTCGTCCTCTGCGGCGATCCCGTCCACGGCGGCGGCGTCGCGGCGCGGCGCCGCCTCGGCTACGCGCCCGACGCCACCGAGGCGCTGCCCGACCTGCAGGTCTGCGAGCTCGTCGCCCTCGTGGCGGCGCTCAAGCAGGCGCCGCCGCTCGATCGCGCGTGGGTCGAGCGGATCGGCGCGGGCTCGTTCTTTCGTCAGCGCCTCTCCGGGCTCTCGTTCGGGCAGCGCAAGCGCGCGCTCCTGCTCGCCGCGCTGGTGGGCGACCCGTGGCTGCTCGTGCTCGACGAGCCGACGAACGGGCTCGATGAAGGCGGCGCGCGCGTGGTGCTGGACCTCATCGCGGAGCGCCGCGCCGGAGGGAAGGCGACCCTGCTCACGACGAACGATCCGGCGCTCGCGTCGGCGCTCGGCGATCCGCCGCGCTGGCTCGGCGAGGGGAGGCTCGGCGCGGCCGGGGTCGCTCCTTGAGGTGGAAGCGCTGATGGCGCGGGCCCGGCGCGGGGAGCTGGCGACCCGTGAGCACCGGCGCCGGGCGGCGCCTACCGGCCGGTCTGCCGGGGCGGCTGCGGGCAGAGCTGCTTCTTCAGCTCGTCCATCCCCGCTGCGCCCTTCTGCACGAGCGAAGCCAGCCGCTCGACCTTGGGCGCGAAGGAGCAGTCGACAGGCTCGTTCGGCGCCTGGTTCAGCAGCGCTTCGACCTTGTCGGAGGGGCCCTCCACGCTCTTCCTCATGCAGAGGATCGGGCTGCCCTGGTGGTAGTAGTACCTGCGCTGCAGCAGGCGTGTCTTCGCGGGCTCGCCGAAGGGAAAGGCGTCGTTCAGGGCGAAGATGAGCCGGCCGTTGTCATAATAGAACTGGTAGGTGGACCCGGCGTCTCCCGCGGCGATGTCCTTCAGCACGGCTTTCGAGACAGCGCCGTTCTTCTGGTGCAGCTGGACCTCGGCGCGCCCCTCGCCACCCGGGCAGGCCATGCGAAGCTCGTTCGTCTGCAGGCCTTTGTCCGCCTGGATCTCCGCGTACTTCTTTCGGATTTCATCGATCCGAGGGGCGCCCGACGCCTCCGGGGCGGCGCTCTGGTGCTCGGCGTCCGCCGCCGCGTCGGGGGCCGACGCGCGCGGCGCGGGCTGGGCGGTCGCCGGGGCGGCGGCCGCGGGCGGCTGAGCCCCGTGCTCGCCGCCAGACGCCGCAGCCGTCGTCGACGAGGAGCCAGGCGCCGTGGCGCCGCGCTCGCAGCCGGTGGCGAGCAGGACGCCCGCGAAGATCATCGCCGATCGACTCATGATGAGGCCCTATTCTCCATCGTGGGTTGAATCCACCTCGGCGCCCCCGGGGAGCGGGAGCAGCCGCAGCACCCGCGCCTCGCGCGTCTCGCGCCCCTCCAGGTCGAGCGACGTGGGGACGAGGCAACGCGCGAGCTCCTCGACGCCTTCCGAGGGGCAGTAGGCGCGCCCCGGATCGCCGACGAGCACGTCCGCAGGCCCCGCGGCCTGTCGCCGCAGCCAGGGGAGCATCCGGTCGACCATCGCGCGCTCGTAGAAGATGTCGCCCGCCACGATGACGTCCCACGCGCCGGGGGCGGCGCTCGCCGTGAGATCCTCCGCGATCACGTCGACGGTGACGCCGTTCAGGGCCGCGTTCAGCGCGAGCGCGGCCGCGGCGAACGGGTCGATGTCGGCGGCGCTCACGCGCGCGGCGCCCGCGAGGACCGCGGCGATCGCGACGATGCCGCCGCCGGCGGCGAGGTCGAGCACGCGCTTGCCCGCGACCGCGGCGGGGCGGTCGAGCAGGTACCGCGCGAGCGCCTGCCCGCCGGCCCACGCGAACGCCCAGTACGGCGGCGGCACGCCCGCGCGCGCGAGCGCCGCCTCGGTCGCGTGCCAGAGCGGCGTGACCTCGGTCGCGAGGTGGAGCCTCACCTCGGGGACGAGCGGCGGGCTGGCCACGGCGGTCTCGCGCGCCACGAACGCCGCGGCGCTCCCGGCAGGAGCGAGGCCCGTGGCAGGCCCGCGGGGCTCCGGCGCCGGCTCGAGATCCCGCGTCACAGCGCCTCGAAGATCCGGAGCGGCTCGGCCACGCGCGCGGCCCACGCCGCCTCGTCGTGCTCGGCCCCCGGGTGCCATGCGTAGAACACGCTCTCGCCCTCCACGTACGGCGACCGCGCCCTCGCGAGCACGCCGCGCAGCTGGCGGTTCTCGCAGTAGTTGTCGGCCGCCCTCGGGTCGTCGTCCTCGACGCCGTCGCCGTCGTCGTCCACGCAGTCCCCGCCGCCGCCCGAGTCCAGGTAGAGCGCCGCCGCCGGCTCGGCGTGCGCCGCGTACCGCTCGATCATCGTCTCGTGGCGCACGCCCGCCCCGATGCTGCCCCAGCCCATGGTGCCGGACAGGCTCGCGGCGAACGCGTACTCGCCCCGATGGCGGTCGGCGGCGTGGAAGCTGATGAGCCCCCCGAGCGACGAGCCCATGATCCCGACCGGACCCGGCTCGCCGTAGCGCGCCCGGATCAGGGGCCGGACGGTATCCCGCACGAAGTCGGCGTACGCGTCGCCCCTCCCGCCGATCAGCGCGCCGCCGTCCTCGATGCGATCCGTGACGTGGGTGTACTCGGAGAGGCGCGCCGTGGTGCTGTCGATGCCGACGAGGAGCACCCCGGGCGGCGCGTGATCCTGCAGGTGCCAGCCGCCCGCCGGGCCCGCCGGATCGAAGAGGTTCTGGCCGTCGTGCACGTAGAGGACGCGCTCCACGTCCCCTTCCGGAACCCACACGCGCACGGTGCGCGGCTCCATCGCCGCGTCGCCCACGCCGAAATGGCGATCGAGGTGCGCCGCGCTGGGCGCGACGAGGCTCATCTCGCCGAACGCGTCGTAGGTGATCGCGCGCGACCAGGGATCGGCCGACCATGTGGCGCGGTCCGTGAGCTTGTAGCGAGCGCCCGCGGGCACGTTCAGCACGATCCAGTGGAAGCCGGCGTCGCGCGTCATCTCGGCGCCGGTCCACCCGTCGTGATCGCCCGCGAGCAGGCGCAGGCTCGCGCTCGTCGAGACGAAGAGATACCCGCCGTCCACCGGGACGGGCCAGCCGGTCCGCGCCGCGTGCGAGAGCAGCGCCGCGTCGCGGTCTTCCCGCAGATCGTCAAGGATCGCCTCGACCGAGGTCCCGCCCACGCCGCCGCTGTGCCCACCCGCGCTCACGGCGCCGGACGCGCGCGGCGCGCCGCCGGCCTCCGCGGCGTCTCCGCAGCCGGCGAGCGCGGCGAGCGCGGCGAGCCCCGCTCGCGCCGCCGCCCGCCCGATCGCCGCGACCCTGCCCGGCGCGGCCACGGCTACCGCTTCGCGACCCGCGCTTCCGCCGCGCGCAGCGTCGTCTCCAGCAGCGAGGCGATCGTCATTGGGCCGACGCCGCCCGGCACCGGCGTGATCCAGCCGGCGCGCTCCCTGGCGGCCTCGAAATCGACGTCGCCCACGAGCTTGCCCGCGTCGTCGCGGTTCGCGCCGGCGTCGATCACCGCGGCGCCCTCCTTGATCCAGTCGCCCCGGATGAGCCTCGCCTTGCCGACGTCGGCGACGACGACGTCGGCCTCGCGGCAGAGCGCCGGCAGATCGCGCGTGTGGGCGTGGGCGATCGCCACCGTCGCGCCCTGCGCGAGCAGCAGCTGCGCCATCGGCCTGCCCACGAGATCGCTCGGGCCGACCACCACCGCGCGGGCGCCGGCGAGCTGGACGCCCGCCTCGGCGAGCAGGCGCATGCAGCCGGCCGGCGTGGCCGGCGCGAGCCCGCCCGGTCGCCCCAGCGCGAGCAGGCCCGCGTTCACCGGGTGGAGGCCGTCGACGTCCTTCGCGGGATCGATGGCGTCGAGCGCGACGTGCTCGCGGAGGTGCTGCGGCAGCGGCAGCTGGACGAGGATCCCGTCGACGGTGTCGTCCGCGTTGAGCTCCGCGATGCGCGCGAGCAGCTCCGCCTCGGTCGTACCGGCGGGGAGCGCGCGGAGCCGGCCTCGCATGCCGACCTCGTTCGACATCCGCTCCTTGCTCCGCGTGTAGCTCACGCTGGCCGGATCCTCGCCGACGAGCACCACGTCGAGGCCGGGGGGCCGGCCGTGGGCGGCCGCGAAGCGCGCCACCCCCTCCCGCACCTCGTCGCGGACCTTCTGAGCGATCGCCTTGCCGTCCAGGATCTTGGCTGCCACGGCCGCGGAGCTTAGATCAGCCGCGGCCGCCCCGGGGGCGCGGCCCGCGCGGCCCGCGCGCCGGCCTGCCTGGCGCGGCCGCCCGCGAACGGCCACGCCGGCCCCGACGAACGAACGCGCGCGGCGCGAAGGGACCGATACGTCCGCGGCGCGATCTTCAGGTTGACCCTTCCGTCCAGCGTCTTTAGCCATGAGCGGTGGACGCGCTGCACACCGACCTCTACCAGCTGACGATGGCGGCGGGGTACTTCCACCGCGGCATGGCCTCGCGCGTCGCGACGTGCGAGCTCTTCGTGCGGCGGCTGCCCAGGCACCGGCGCTTCCTCGTGGCGATGGGCCTGGAGCGCGTCGTGCGCTACCTCGAAGGGCTCCGCTTCACCGACGAGCAGATCGCCTACCTGAGCGCGCTCCCCGCCCTCGCGGACGCGATGACGCCGGCGTTCTGCAGCTACCTGCGCGACTTCCGCTTCCACGGCGACGTCTGGGCCGTCCCCGAGGGGACCGTGTTCTTCCCGAACGAGCCGCTCCTGCGCGTCACCGCGCCGATCATCGAGGCGCAGCTCATCGAGACGTTCGCCCTGTCCGCCGTCAACTACGCCACCGCGATCGCGTCGAAGGCCGCGCGCATCGTCCTGGCCGCCGGCGACGCGGGGGTCATGGAGTTCGGCACCCGGAGGGCCCACCCGGAGGCCGCGGTCGACGCGGCGCGGGCCGCGTACGCGGTCGGTTGCGTCGGCACCTCGAACGTCGAGGCCGGCATGCGCTTCGGCATCCCGGTGCTCGGGACGGCCGCGCACATGTGGACCATGGCCCACCCGACCGAGGAGGCCGCGTTCGAGGGCTACGTCGCCGTCTTCCCGAGCGCGGCGATCCTGCTCATCGACACGTACGACACGCTCGTCGGCGCCGCGCGCGCCGCCGCGGTCGCGCGCGACAAGCTGAAGGGGGTGCGCATCGACTCCGGCGACCTCGGCGCGCTCAGCGTGGCCGTGCGCAAGATCCTCGACGACGCCGGGTGCGCGTCGGCGAAGATCGTGGCCTCGGGCGATCTCAACGAGCACCGCATCGCCGAGCTCCGGCGCGCCGGGGCGCCCATCGACCTCTACGGCGTCGGGACGGACCTCGTGACGTCGATCGACGCGCCCTCGCTGGGCGGCGTCTACAAGCTCGTGGAGATCGGCGGCGCCGAGCCGGGCGCCGGCGGCGAGCGCACGCCCATCGCGAAGTTCTCGGAAGGGAAGGCGACGCTGCCCGGCGCGCACCAGGTGCACCGCTTCCGCGACCCGGCCGGCAAGCTCGCCCGCGACGTCATCGCGCTCGACGGCGAGCCCGCGGGCCCCGGGGCCGAGCCGCTGCTCGCGCCCGTGATGAGGCGCGGCGCCCGCGTCGCGCCGCCCGAGGGGCTCGACGCCGTCCGGGCGCGGGTGCGCGCCGAGATCGCCGGGCTGCCGGACGCGCTGCGGCGCATCGACGACGACCCCGTGCCGGGCGCGCCCTTCGCGGCCGAGGTGTCGCCGCGGCTCGGCGCGCTCGTCGAGGCGGTGCGCGCCCGCGTCGTCGCCGGCGCAGGATAGCGAGGGCGAGCGGGGCGCCGCGCGGCGAGGCCGCGGGGCGGCGGGCGCCCTTCGAGGGAACGCGAGAGGAGAGAGGACATGGCGAGTGGCGATCCGACCCGGCAAGCTCCGCACCCGAGGGTGTTCGTCGACGTCGACGTGCAGCGCGACTTCTGCGACGAGACCGGCGCGCTCTACGTGAAGGGCTCGCCGAACGCGCTGTTCCGGCGGCTCACCGAGCACGCCGTCGCGCACGGGATCCCGATCGTCGGCTCGGTCGACTCGCACGCGTGGGACGCGTGGGAGTTCGGGTCGAACGACACCCCGGCGCCCGAGGGCGAAAAGCCGGGCTTCCCCGACCACTGCGTGAAGGGGACGCCGGGCTGGCTCAAGGTCGAGGGGACGCTGCCGCCGCGCTTCCGCTTCCTGCCGAACGTCGCAGGGGCGCCGATCGACGCCGCGGTGCGCGAGCTCGCGACGGGCAAGACCCACGCGGTCTACTTCGAGAAGGAGGTCTACAGCCTGTTCGCGAACCCCCTCGCCGAGGGCTTCCTGCGCGATCTCGCCGCGGCGCTCGGCGGCGCGCCGGAGCTCGTCGTCTACGGCGTCGCGACCGACTACTGCGTCCGCGCCGCCGCCCTCGGCCTCGCGCAGCGCGGCTACCGCGCGACGGTCCTGACCGACGCCGTCGCCGGCATCACCGAGGCCGGCGTCGCCGCCGCGCTCGCCGAGATGCGGGCCGCCGGCGTCACCCTCGCGACCTCGTCGGCCGTGCTCGGCTGACGACGTCGCGCGGCCGGCGCGGCCCGCCGGGGCGCCCGCGGCGGCCCTCGACGCGCCCGCGCCGTCAGCGACCCTCGACGCGCTCGCGCCGTCAGCGATCCTCGACGCGCTCGCGCCGTCAGCGGCCCTCTGGCGCGCCGCCGGTCGGGTCGGGATCGCTCGGGTCGCCCTGGGCCCGCAGCGACGCGCAGAGGTCGACGAGCGGCTGCGGCTTGTCGAAGTGCCACCCCTGCGCGTAGTGGATGCCCATCGACGTGAGCAGATCGGCGATCTCCTGGTTCTCGACCTGCTCGGCGACGGTCTTGATGCCGAGCGTGTCGCCGATGCGGTGCACCGACTCCACGATCGCGCGGTGGAGCGTGTTGTCCTGCAGGTCGCGCACGAACATGCCGTCGATCTTCACGTAGTCGACCGGCAGGCTCTCCAGGTAGCCGTACGACGCGTGCCCGCTGCCGAAGTCGTCGATCGCGAACCGGCACCCCATGGCGCCGAGCTCCTGCATGAACCACAGCACCTCGCCGAGGTTGGCGAGCGCCGCGGTCTCGGTGATCTCGAAGCAGATCTTGCTCGGCGGCACCTGCGCCCGGTGCAGCTGCTCGACCAGGAAGTCGAGCAGGCCCTCGCGCAGGAGCGACACGCCCGACAGGTTGATCGAGCACGTGTCGAGGCGCCGCAGCGCGTGCTGCGGCAGCGCGCCGATCAGCCGGAACGCCTGCCGCGCGACGTAGCGGTCGATGACGTGGATGAGGCCGCTCTGCTCCGCCGCCTGGATGATGCCGACCGGCGAGTAGAACCGGCCGTCCTCGCCGAGCTGCCGCACGAGCACCTCGAAGTGCGCGCCGCGCGGGGTGTGGGGCGCGCCCGGCTTCACGAGCGGGTGGATGCCCTGCGAGTAGAGCCGGAGCCGCCCCTCGGCCAGGTGGCGCTGCAGGCTCGCGACCCACTGCATCGAGCGCCGGCTCGTCGTCATCTGCTGGTCGTCGAGGTAGACCTGCAGCCGCCCGCGCCCGTTCTCCTTCGCGATCCGGCACGCGTGATCGGCGGCGCCGAGCACGTCGACCGCCCGCTCGAAGTGCGGCGTCAGCACCACGAGCCCGATGCTCGCGCCGATCGAGAACGTCTTCTCCGCCCACCCGAACCGGAACTCGAGCAAGCAGATCTGCAGATCGCGCGCGATGCGCTCCGCCTCGCGCTCGCTCTTGTCCGCGAGCAAGAGGACGAACTCGTCGCCGCCGATCCGCCCGGCCGCGTCCTTCGGTCCGACGATCTCGTGCACGCGCGTCGCGACCCACTGGAGCAGATCGTCGCCCGCCTCGTGGCCGCACGTTGCGTTGACGAGCCGGAAGCGATCCAGGTCGATGTAGCAGAGCGCGTACGGCGTCCCGGTCTTCCGGCAGTCGTTCAGCGCCTCCTCGATGCGATCGATGATCGCGTACCGATCGAGGAGGCGCGTGAGCGCGTCGTAGCGGGGCTTGGCCGGGTGGATCGGCAGGGGCCCCGGCGCGCCGAGCTCGCGGAACAGGATGATCTGCCCGGGCGGCGGCGGCGGCTTCGAGTCGCGGTGGCCCTCGCGCGCGGGCCGCGCGGCGACGGCGCCGATCGTGTGGAGGATCGGGATCACGGAGCCGTCGCGGCGCTCGAGCAGCGCGGTGTACCGCGCCGGCGGCCGGCTCGCCGCGGCCGCCTCGGGCGCGGCGAGCGGCGCGCCCGGCGTGCGCAGCGCGCCCTCGTCGATGATCACCGGCGAGAGCGGCGCCACGGGCTCGCGCCGCGGCGTGAGCCCGGGCGGCGGCGGCGCGGGCTTCGCGGGCGCGCCCTCGTCGAACAGCTCGTTCATCTCTCCGACGTCGATGTCCGGATCTCCGCTCGTCGTGCCCGCCGCCGGGATCAGGCGGAGCACGCGATCGAGCAGCGCGCCGCGCGCTTCCACGATCGACCAGCCGGTCAACCGCTCCGCCGCGCCGTTGCAGCGCACGATGCGCTGCTCGGCGTCGACCTCGATCAGGCCGACGTCGACCTCGGACAGCCACGCAGCAAGCTGTTTGTCCGGCGAGCCGCGGTGCGCGTCCGAGCGATCGAACGCGGCGTGCAGGCTCGACTCCGGCCGGTCATCGATCTTTGCCACCACCCCGTTATGGTAGTTGCATTCCCGGAGAAGCGGACTTCTTAAGCGCCGACGGCGCGGAAACTCGACGGCCACGCCCCCCGCTGGGGTAGGCTCGGGTCATGGGTGGTCACGAGGAGAGCAGGCGCTCCCGGCCGGGGCTCGGCGCCGCCATCGTTTCCCCGGCGTTGCGGCGATCCGTCGATCTCCAGCGGAAAAATTCCGGCCACCGGCCGGCGAAAGCCGGTGCTGACGCGACGCGTTGTGGCGGTATGTCGGGGTGGGGTGGCGGTGTGGGAGCGCGGTTCGCTCCCGGCGGGGGGTGAGGCGTCGATGGGGCTCGTCCTGTTCGGGCTCACCGGCGGCCTCGGCTCCGGCAAGAGCACGGTGGCGGCGCGGTTTCGCGCGCAGGGGCTCCCGGTGATCGACGCCGACGCGCTCGCCCGCGACGTGGTCGCGAAGGGGACCGAGGGGCTCGCCGAGGTGGTCCGCGCCTTCGGTCCGGAGGTGCTCTCGCCGGACGGCTCGCTCGATCGCGCGCGCGTCGCCGCGATCGTCTTCGACGATCCGGACAAGCGCCGGCGGCTGAACGCGATCGTGCACCCGCGCATCGGGGCGCTCCTCCTGGAGCGCGCCGCCGCGATCGAGGCGCGGGGCGAGCCGCTCGCGTGCTACGAGGCGGCGCTCCTCGTCGAGAACGGGGTCGCCGACGCGTTCCGCCCGCTCGTTGTCGTCGCGGTGCCCGAGGCCGTCCAGATCGCGCGCGCGATGGCGCGGGACGGCGCGACCGAGGAGCAGGTGCGCGCCCGGCTCGCCGCGCAGCTGCCGCTCGCCAGCAAGGTCGCGGTCGCCGACCACGTCATCGACAACGCCGGCGATCGCGCCGCGACCGAGCGCCAGGCCGACGAGGTGCTCGCCGCGATCCGGGCGAAGCTCGGCCGCGCCGGACCACTGACTTGATGCGCAGTGCCCGGCGTGGAAGTCTCGCGGCCGGCCGATGACGTCGTTCAAGTCGAAGCTCGCGCGGCTCGGGCCGCTCCCGGCGGAGCGGCGGGGCAGCGCGCCGCTCGCCCCCGCGCCGGCGCCCCTCGCCCGCGATCCCGCCGCGGAGGACGACCGGGCATCCGCCCCTCCGCCCGCGCCGCCGGCGCCCTGCGAGGCGGCCGCCGCAGCGGCGGTCCCGGCCGCCGCCGGCGCGGTCTCGGCCGCCGCCGGCGAGGTCCCGGCCGCGGCCGCGCCGGCCGAGGCGGCGCGGCCGCGGGCGGCGGCGCCGGGCGCGCCCGCGGGGGGCGGCGCTCGGCCGTCGCTCGACGAGCTGCGCGACCGCATCTCCCGCATCGTCGCCCGGGGCGCGCCGCCGGCGCCGCGGGCCGATCCGGCGCGCGGCGAGCTCCCGTTCCACGTCGAGCAGACGCCCGGCGGGCCGCTCTACGTGAGCCGCACCCGCTCGCTCGCGGCGGCCCGCGTCGGCCGCGCCCCGCTCGTCGCCGCGCGCGACGCCGATCCGGCGATGCTCGCGCTGCTCGCGCTCGATCCCGCGCTCGCCGGCTGCGACGTGCGGAAGGCGCTGTTCCTCGACACCGAGACCACGGGCCTCGCCGGCGGCACGGGCACCGTGCCGTTCCTGATCGGCCTCGCCTGGTTCGACCCCGGGGCGGCGAGCGCGGGGCCGCTCGGCGAGCCCTCGTCCGACGGCTTCGTCATGGAGCAGCTCCTCCTGCGCCGCCTCGGCGAGGAGGAGCCGATCCTGCGCCGCCTCGCCGAGCGCCTCGCCGGAGCCTCGATGATCATCACGTACAACGGCAAGGCGTTCGACCTGCCGCTCCTGCGCACGCGCTACGTGATGAACCGCCTGCCGCCGCCGCCGGAGCTGCCGCACCTCGACCTCGTCCACGTCGCCCGCCGCATCCACAAGGCCCGGCTGAAGACGCGCACGCTGATCGCCCTGGAGCACGACGTGCTCGGCCGGGTGCGCGTCGGGGACGTGCCCGGCGGCGAGATCGTCGCGTGCTACGCCCACTTCCTGCGCACGGGCGACGAGGAGGCGCTGCTCGGCGTCGTCGAGCACAACGCGGCCGACGTGCTCGCGATGGTCGCGCTGGTCGGCCTCTACGGCGAGCCCCTCGGCAGCCTCGCCGCCGGCGATCTCGCCGGCGTGGCGGCCACGCTGCGGAGGGCGGGCGCGCTCGAGCGCGCGGCCGAGCTCGCGGACGCGGCCGTCGAGCGCGGCGGCGGCGCGGCGGCGCGCCGCGCGCGCGGCGACATCGCGAAGGCGCGCGGGGACAAGGCGCGGGCGCTCTCGGACTACGAGGCGCTCGCCGCCGAGATCGACGACCCCGCGGTGCGCCTCGAGCTGGCGAAGCTCTACGAGCACCACGTGCGCGCCTTCGCCCGCGCCCTCGACCTGGCCGACCAGGGCACCGCCGAGCCCGAGCCCGCGCAGGCGCGCCGCCGAGCCCGGCTGCGGCGGAAGCTCGATCGCGCGACCGGCGGCGCCGCCGCGCTGGCGCTGCCGTTCGAGCGCGCCGAGGCCGGTGGAGCGGGCGGAGCGCGGCCGGGCGCCCAGCCCGCCGCCGCGCCCGAGCGCGAGGGGAAAGAGTGAGCGGGCCCCCCGCGGCCCCGCGGCTCGGGCTCGCCGGCGGGGGCCAGGCGGGGCCGATCGAGAAATCCATCGGTCCGGCTTCTCGCCGGCGCGCGCGTGGGCTAGGGTGGGGGCGATGATTACCGTCGGCTGCGCCGGTTTCCCCGTCCCAGCGACGCGCTATTTCCGCGAGTTCATGTTCGTGGAGGTGCAGGAGACCCATGTGTCCCTCCCGGGACCTGGAACGATCCGGCGCTGGCGGCGCGAAGCTCCGGTCGGCTTTCGCTTCGCCCTGCTCGGTCCGCGCGAGATCGGGCAGGAGGGCTTCAGGGACGGCAAGGTGATCGAGACGGCGCTGAAGAGCATCGAGGCCGTGGCGGACGAGCTCGAGGCGAAGAGCGCCGTCTTCGTCGGTCCCCCGGAGTTCGCGCCGACGCGCGCGAACAAGGCGATCCTGCGCGAGTTCCTGGTCAACGTGAAGAAGCGCTTCGAGCGCGTCGTCTTCGAGCCGCCCCCGGGGTGGGATCCGGACGAGAGCGACGAGCTCACCCAGGAGGTCGGCGCCCTGGCCGCGCGCGATCCGCTGACCGCGGGGCTCTCGCGGCTGAAGGTGGCCTACTACCGCCTGCACGGCCCGGCGGGTCACAAGTCGCGCTACGAGGATCCGGCGATCGAGCGGCTCGCGGAGATCGCGCGCGGCGCGAAGCACGACGACGCGACGTACGTGTTCACGAACGTCGACATGTTCGCCGACGCGAAGCGCTTCAAGAAGGCGATGAAGATCTGACGCGGGCGCGCCGCCCGCGGAGGTGAGGCTCAGCGCGGCGCGGCGCGGCCCAGCGCGCCGCGGAGGTGAGGCTCAGCGCGCGGCGCTGCGGAGGCGCCAGCGCTCCGGCCGCGTGAACAGCGCCATCGCGGCGCTCACGGCCGCGGCGACGTACCACGGGATGTCCTGCACGGTCCCGTAGACGGTCTGCGCGCGCATGAACCGCGCCTCGCCGAGCAGCGACTGCTCCTTGAAGGTGTCGCTGTGCGCGACGACCCGGCCGACCGGGTCGACGATCGCGGAGACGCCGCTGTTCGTGGCGCGCACGAGGTAGCGGCGGTGCTCGATGGAGCGCATCTTCGCGAGCGCGAGGTGGATCCACGGCTCCGTCGTGTTGCCGAACCAGGCGTCGTTCGTGAGGTTGACGAGCAGGTCGGGGTCGCCCGCGGCGACGAGCTTGTTCACGAAGTGCGGCAGGATGTCCTCGTAGCAGATCATCGCCGCGAGCCGGTGCCCGTCCCACTCGAGCGGGGCGAGCGACGTGCCGGGGCTGAAGCGGCCCGAGTTCGGCGACAGCGTGTAGAGGTACGGGACCGCCTCGCCGAGCGGGAGGTACTCCCCGAACGCGAGCAGGTACTGCTTGTCGTAGCGCCCGAGGATCTCGCCCTCGTCGCCGGCCATCAGCGCCGTGTTGAAGCTCACGCCGCGCTCGTTCCGATCGGCCGGGAGCCGGTGGATGACCGTGCCGACCACGGTGGGGACGCCGAGGCGGCTCGTGAGCGACCGCTGGACGTCGTTCTTGTACGACGACTCGCGGAAGGCCTGCGGCACGCCGGCCTCGCTCCACACGACGAGCCCCGCGCCCTGCTTCGCGAGCGCCCGGGTGCGGTCCACGTGGATCTTGAGCGCGTTCCGCCGGTCGAAGAGCGCGAGGTTCGGCTGGACGATCCCGATCTTGATCGGCTCGGCCGCGGCGGCGGCCGCGTCCACGGCGCGAATCCGGATCACGCCGTACACGGCCGCGAGGGCGGGGGCCGCGACGCCCACCGCGACGACCGCGCGGCGGAGCGGGCGGCCGGGTTGCGGGCCGGCGCCGCCGCCCGCGCGCGGCGCGCGATCGAGCCGGAAGCTCACCAGCTCGGCGATGGCGAGGTTGGCGGCGACAAGCACCAGCCCGACGAGGTAGGGGCCGCCGAGATCCGCGACCTGGCCCATGACCGGCGCGTTGTGGACCGAGGCGCCGTAGTACCAGGGGAAGAGCAGCGGATAGACGAGCTCGCTGGTCACGAACGCGAGCGCGAACGCCACGGCGCCCGGCCACCCGCGCGCCTCGGCCCGCCCGTAGAGCCAGCCGCAGAGGGCGATCCGTCCGGCCTGGTAGGCGCAGAGGATGGCCATGAAGAGCGCGCAGAGGATCGTGGGGAATCCGCTGAACACCCGCAGCATCTCGAGCAGCCAGTAGAAGCCGGTCATCGTCATGACGAAGCCGGCGATCCAGCCGAGCAGCGCCGCGCGCCCCGGCGTCTGCCCGCGCAGCGCCACGATCAGCGGGACGAGGCCGAAGAACGAGATCGGCCAGAGGTCCATCCCCGGAAACCCGAGGAAGTAGAACAGGCCGGAGAGCGCCGCGAGCCCGTAGGAGAGGCGCGCGGGCAGCGGCCGCGCCGCGGCGCCGGCGCCCTCGCGCGGCGCGCCCGCGCCGGGCGGCGCTTCCGGCCGAGGGAGGTGTTCGGCCTCTCCGCCGCCGACGCTTGCGCCGGCGGCCTCGCTCTCTTGCTGGTGCGTTGTCGTCATCGGGAGCGCCGGAGGAGCCGGGGGGACGAGAAGCAGCGCGCCGCCGTGACGGCGCGGTCGAACTTGAAGGAGCCGAGCATGGCGGCCCCCCGTATTGGATGGGCGCCGCCGCTCGTCAACCCGCTCGGCGCGAGCGTGGCAACCCGCTCGGCGCGCGTGGCAACCCGCTCGGCGCGCGTGGCAACCCGCTCGGCGCGCGCCGGGCACGAGCTCCGCGAGGGCCGCCGACGGGCTCAGCGAGCGCGGAGGAACAAGCTCGTTGCAAGCGAGCGCCCCAAGCGGACGAACCGGGGCCCGGATCGCGCCGGCGCGCCTGGTCAGGCGGTGGAAAGTAGCGCAGAACGTGCCTGAACCCCGCCGTTCGTGACTACTATCCGCACGCAGAGCCCATGTCGAAGATACTTCACATCGAGGACGATCCCGCGAACCGCCTGCTCGTCCGCAAGCTGCTCCAGAGCGCCGGCTACGAGGTCCTCGAGGCCGCCGACGGGCTCGAAGGGGTGCGCCTCGCCTGCGCGCACCGCCCGGATCTCGTCCTCGTCGATCTGAACATCCCCGGCCTCGACGGGTTCGAGGTCACCCTGCGCCTGCGCGGTGAGGCGTCGCTCGCCGGCGTCCCGATCGTGGCGATCACCGCCGAGGGCGACCGCGACACGAGCCTCGCCGTCGGCTGCGACGGCTTCCTCCAGAAGCCGATCGACGCGCGCTCCTTCTCGGCCGTCATCGCCCGCTACCTCAGCGGCGCGCGCGAGGAGCTCCCCGCGTCGCAGGGGCCGCTCCGGCTGCGCGAGCAGAGCCAGCGCATCGTCGCCCACCTCGAGCAGAAGGTGGCCGAGCTCTCGCGCGCCAACGCCCGGCTGCGCGAGCTCGACGCCGCGCGCACCGAGTTCTACCGCAACATCTCGCACGAGCTCGCGACCCCGATGACCCCGATCGTCGGGTACGTGAAGCTGCTCGCCGACGAGGAGCTCGGCCCGCTCAACAAGGCGCAGAAGAAGGCGCTGCTCGCGATGGAGGACTGCGTGCGCAGGCTCCGGTCGCTCATCGACAACCTGCTCGACGTGACCGGCATCGAGACGGGCCGGATGCGCTTCATGCACTCGGAGTACGACTTCCTCGACACCACGCGGCGCGCCCTCGCGCAGGTGGCCGACCGCTTCGCCGAGGGGAAGGTCCAGCTCGTCGAGGATCTCCCGCGCGGCCCGCTGCCCGCCTGGGGCGACGCGGGCCGGCTGCAGCGGGCGATGATCCAGCTGTTCGAGAACGCCGCGAAGTTCACGCCGGCCGGCGGCACCGCGGGCGTGCGGGTCAGCGTGCTCCAGTCGGGGCACTACGAGCTCTGCGTCGCGGACACCGGGCCCGGGGTCAAGCCCGACCGCCAGCCGCGCATCTTCGAGCCGTTCTACCAGGTCGACGGCTCGGCCACGCGCGCCTACGGCGGCGTCGGCGTCGGGCTCGCGATCGCGCGGCGCACCGCCCGCGGGCTCGGCGGCGACGTGCGCGTCGTCTCGCCCAGCAACGAGGTCATCGAGGGCGAGGCGCTCACCGGCTCCGCGTTCTACCTGACCGTCGCTCGGCGGGCGCCCTTCCAGGACGACGGCAGCTCGCCGGGCCGGCTCGGCCCGCCCTCGTCGCCGCCCATCGATTCGTCGGCCTGATGCGCCCTGCCTCCAGCGTCATCTACCTCGACTGGAACGCCACGACGCCGCCGCACCCCGAGGTCCTCGCGGCGATGCAGGCCGCCGCCGAGGTGGCCTGGGCCAACCCGGCGAGCGTGCACGGACCGGGGCGGCGGGCGCGCGCGTTCATCGAGCAGGCGCGGGAGGCGGTCGCCCGGCTCACCGGCTTCGACGCGCGCGACGTGACCCTCACCTCGGGCGGGACCGAGGCCAACAACCTGGCGCTGCTGCACGCCTTCGGCGACGAGGCTGCGGCAGGCGCGGCCGGTGCGGGCGCGGCCGGGGAGCCGGCCGCGGGAGCGGGTGCGTCCGGGGGGGCGGCCGCCGGGCGGCTCCACGGCGCGCTCGTGGTCTCGCGGATCGAGCACCCGTCGGTGACCCGCGCCGCGGAGGGGCTCGCCGGCCGCGGTGTGCACGTCGCCTGGGTCGATCCCGAGCCGTCCGGCCGGGTCGCGCCGGAGGCGATCGCCGCCGCCATCGACCGGGCGGCGGCGGTCGCGCCGGTGCGGCTCGTCAGCCTCCAGGCGGTCAACCATGAGACGGGCGTCGTCCAGCCGGTCGCCGAGGCGGCGGCGATCGTCCACGCCCGCGGGGCGCGGCTCCACGTGGACGCCGTCCAGGCGGTGGGGCGCCTGCCGCCCGAGGCGTGGGCCGGGGCGGATCTCGTGTCGGTCGCGGCCCACAAGATCCGCGGCCCGAAGGGGATCGGCGCCCTCGCGGCGCGGCCCGGCATCCGGCTCCGGCCCGTCCTGCTCGGCGGCGCCCAGGAGCGCGGGCTGCGGCCCGGCACGCAGGACCCGGTGGCCGCGGCCGGCTTCGCCGTCGCCGCCCGTCGAGCGCTCGGCGCCCCCGCCCGGTACGCGGCGCTCGCCCCGCTCCGCGATCGCCTCGAGGCCGAGCTCACCCAGGTTGGGCGCGCCGCCGGCGCTCCGCCGGTCCGCAACGGGGAGGGCGCGCGCGCCCCCCACGTCGCGAACCTCTCCTGGCCCGGCTGGCGCGGCGACGAGCTCTGCGCCGCGCTCGACCTGGAGGGCGTCGCCGTGTCCAGCGGCGCGGCCTGCAGCGCCGGGACCGCCGAGCCGTCCCCGGTCCTCACCGCGATGCTCGGACCCGAGCGCGCGGCCTCCGCCGTGCGCTTCTCGATCGGCGAGGACACGACCGAAGCCGACCTGGTCGAGGCCGCGCGCCGCGTGGCCCGCGTGCTCGCCCGCCTCCGGTCGCTTCCAGCCGGAAGCTGAGCCGATCCAGCCGCTTGCCGAGAGGCCGTCGATTCTTGAACCATCCCTCGAGCCATTCCGGATTACCGCGCAGAAAAGGGTGAGTCCACAGGGGTAACCCCTCGCAACGACTCAACTTTTCGAGGGGGGTGTGGATTCTTTTTGTCGATCCATTGAATGGATTCAATCGGCCGTCCTGCTGCGAACCTGTTCAGCGATGGCCCCTGTGCTCGAACCTACTTCAGATGCTGCGCGTATCTATGCAAATTTGTTGAGAATTTGTCCGAAATCAGGAATGGTCTTACGGCGCTTCCGGACGACCTCGGAGCGCGCGTTGCGCCGAGCCCGGTCCCATTGCGCGGGATCGATCGCTGGAGATCCCGGGGAGCCCTCGGGAATGGGCCTACGGCGCCGGCTGTGCGATCGCGCAGCGCGCGCGCCGCGCGTCCGCCGAGGCGGCGCGCGGGCGAGGCGACGAGCGCTCGCGCGGGCGAGGCGACGAGCGCTGGCGCGGGCGATGCGACGAGCGCCGGCGCGGGCGATGCGACGAGCGCTCGCGGACTCGGACTACGCGCGGGGCGCGCGGCGCTGCCGGACGACCTCGTAGAGCGCGATCGCGCCGGCGACCGAGGCGTTCAGCGAGGCGATGGGGCCGGTCATGGGGAGCCGGGCCACGTGCTGGCAGACGCGGCGGACCGAGCGGCGCGTGCCCTTGTCCTCGGCGCCGATGACGATCGCGACCGGGCCGGTCAGGGGCAGCTCGCCGAGCTCGACCGGGCCCTGGGCGTCGAGCGCGATCGCGGCGACACCCCGGGCGGCGAGCGACTCCAGCGCGTCGGGCAAGGAGCGGACACGGCAGAGCCTCGCGTGCTCGATCGCGCCTGCGGACGCGCGGAACGTCGCCGGCGTGAGCGGCGCCGAGCTGTGCTCGGGCCACAGGATCGCCCGCGCGCCGAGGGCGACGGCGCTGCGGATCACCGCGCCGAAATTCTGGGGGTCCATCACGCCGTCGAGCGCCACCGTGATGGTGCCGACGCCGGGCTGGCCCTCCTCGACGACCGGGATCGCGTCGACCCCGACGATCTGGAGCTCGGGCGCCGACGCGACGGCGCCCTGGTGGCGGCCGCCGGCGCTGCGGCGATCGAGCTCGCCGCGGGGCGCGCGCTCGGTCGGGATGCCCTGGCCCTCCGCGAGGCGCGCGAGCGCGTCGAGCTTCGGTCCGCCGTCGCGCTGGACGAGGACCCAGCCGACCCGGGCGCCGTGCGCGCGGATCGCCTCGCGGACCGGCTGGAGACCGTAGACGAGTCGGCTCACGTCAGCGCGGGGGGTGGAGCGTGTGCGCGATCTCCTGGACGATGGAGCGCGCCGTGGCGAGCGGATCGGCCGCGTCGCGGATCGGCCGGCCGACCACCAGGAGATCGGCGCCGGCCGAGATCGCGGCCGACGGCGTGGCGATGCGCTTCTGATCATCGGCGCGCGCGCCGTCCTGCCCGGGGCCGAGGCGGATGCCCGGCGTCACGATGAGCTCGCTCTGCCCGAGCGCCGCCCGCAGCGCCGGCACCTCCTGCGGCGAGGTGACGAACCCGTGGATGCCGGCGCCGCGCGCGAGCTGCGCCACCCGCACCACGTGATCCGACGTGCTCCCCTGGATCCCCTGCGCGGCCAGGTCGCCCGCGTCGAGCGACGTGAGCACGGTGACGGCGAGGAGGATCAGATCCTGGGAGCCCGCCGCCTCCTGGGCCGCGCGCCGCAGCATCTCGGCGCCGCCGGCCGCGTGCACCGTCAGGTAGCGGACGCCGTGCGCGGCGGCGCTCGACACCGCGCGGGCCACCGTCTCGGGGATGTCGTGCAACTTCAGGTCGAGGAAGACATCGAGGCCGAGCGACCTGCCGATCTCGATCGCGGCCGGCCCCTCGCGGACGAACAGCTCCAGGCCGACCTTGAGCACGCCGACCGAGGGGGCGACGCGGGTCGCCGCCGCCCGCGCCTCGTCGAGGGTCGCATAGTCGAGCGGGAAGACGAGCCTGCGGCGCGCCTCGTCGAGCGAGCTGCCGCCGAGGCTCGTCCTCTGCCTGACGTAGCCGGTGTTCGTCATGCGGTGATCCCGTCCCCGATCAGAAGCAGCTGCAGAGCGGATCGCCAGGGGCGCAGTTGCAGGGTTTGCTGTTTCCGCCGCTCGCCGGCTGGCCGCCGGACGGCCGCACGCCGCCGCCGCCGCCGCCGCGGCGCAGCTGCTCCTGCTTCTGCTGCTCGGCCTCGAGCTGCTTCTGCAGGGCGAGGCGCGTCGCCTCGTCCTTCGCGCTCGCGAGCTGGTCGCGGAGCCCCGACATCTTGGACTCGGACTCCTTCATCTGCGCCTCGAGCCGCTTGTTCGCCTCCTCGAGCTCGCGGGCGCGCGCGGCCTCGGCGGCGATGCGCGCCTCGTTCTCCTGGGCCGACTTGACCGCAGCGATGGTGATGCCGCCGATCACCAGCACGCTGGCGACGGCGCCGCCGATGAGGAGCTTGCGCAGCTTGTTCTTCGACTCGTCCTGCTGCAGCGCCGCGAGCGAGCGCTCGTGGTGCTGCTGCGCGGCCATCGCCTCGAGCCGCGCCTTCTGCTCGGCCTCGACGCGCGCCTTCTCGATCTCGGCCTGCCGGATCGCCTCGAGCCGCGCCGCCTCCTCGCGGGCGCGGCGCTCCTCGTTGCGGCGGCGCTCCTCCTCGGTGCGGATGCGCAGCTCCTCGGCCTCGCGCGCGGCGCGCTCCGCCTCGACCCGCGCCTTCTCGGCGGCGGCGGCGGCGGCGGCCTTCTGGGCCTCTTCGGTCTTGATGCGATCCTCCTCGAGGTTCATCAGCTCCTTGAGCGAGAACAGGACCGAGCTTTCCTTCTGTTCCGACATGACCTCGTGGCTCCTTCGATCGAGCGCGTGCGGTTGAGCTACCTAGGGGCGGTGCGGAGAACCTGCAGGTCGCCCTGGGAGAGGGCACCGAGCAAGACGATTCTGACCCGCAGCGCGGCTTTCACGCAAATCTTCGCGATCACCGCGACCCTCGCGATGTCGAGGAACCGCGGGGCCGCCGGCCAGATTATCGCCGTGGTGCACGGCAGGTACCAGCGGAAATCGCAGCGCTCCGTCCCTTCCACGCTTCCACGCTCCCACGCTTCCACGCCCAGCGTCCACGCCCGGCGTCCACGCCCCGCTTCCACGCCCTCGACGTCCGTTGTCCGCGCACCTGTGTACCCGCGCCGCCGCGCGCACCTGCGCCACCGAGCGACCTGTACCGTCCAGAGAGGGGCCGCGGGCACGCGCGAGCAGGGAACGCCCGACTCATCAGCGCCACCCGCGGCCGCGGCGCCTCGCGCTACGGTCCCGTTGGATTCTCGGCGGCTCTCCGGTAGGTTCGCGCGCCCATGGCAAACGTCATCAAGGCGCACATCACCGGTACCGTCTGGAAGATCGAGGTCAAGCCGGGCGACAAGGTCGAAGAGGGGACCGTCGTCGTCATCCTCGAGTCCATGAAGATGGAGATGCCCGTCGAGGCCGAGGACGAGGGGACGGTCGAGGAGATCCTCGTCACCGAGGGGGCCGCGGTCACCGAAGGCGCCCCGCTGATCAAGCTGGCCTGACCGCCCGGGCCGGCCGGCGTCCGCGCTTTCCCGGACTTGTCCGCCGCCGCGCCCTCGCCTGCGGGCGCGGCGCCGTGCGCCCGCAGCAAGGGGCGGCGCCGCGCGCCTCCGAGGGCGCGGCGGGCGCTCACTCGCGCCAGAAGAACTTCCAGGGGTTGTGCTTGAGGTCGCGGGCGAGCTCCTGGAGGTCGTCGAACAGTTGCTCGTCCATCACCAGCGCGCCCACCGTCCCCTTGCCGCGCTTGACGTGGGCGAGGACCTCCTGGGCGTCGGCGGTCGCCGACCGCGCCCTACCCGCGATCTCGGCGATGTCGTCGAGCGTCTTCCTGATCTTCGCCTGCTCCGGCTCGCCGCCCACCGTGGTGGAGAGCCGGCGCGCGTTGGCCAGCGTCTCGCGCGCGTCCGCCATGAGCGGCGGCAGATCGCGCGCGGCCGTGCTGCTCACCTGATCGGCGTTCGAGAGGATCCGGTCGATCTGCGGGTTGTTCACGTACTTCTGCCGAGCGTCCTTCACGAGATCGGTGCCGTCGAGGCTGATCTGCTCGACGTTCTCGGCGATGCGATCGAGCCGATCCTGGTTCCGGTGCATGAAGTCGCCGGTGCCCTTCAGCGTCTTCCGGAGCCCGTCGAACGCCTCGCCGACCTCCTCCCGGTGCTCGCGCATGGCCGTGACGGTCGCGTGCAGGAGCTCGTAGCCCTCGGCGAGGAGCATGTCGAGGCGCGGCGGATCCAGCCCCCGGACGACCGCGTTCGCCGGGAGCACCGGCCGATCGGTCGAGCCCGGCTCGATCGCGAGGAACTGCTCGCCGAGCACGCCCTGCGTCGTGACGTAGAACGTGGCGTTGTCGTGGATGCTCTGCTGGTAACGTTCCTCGACGCGCAGCAGGATCCGCACGAGCGGCTCGCGGCGGCCGTCCTTGCCGACCTGGCCGCCGCGGAAGTGGATCTCGCTGAGCTTGCCGACCTCGACCCCGGCGATCTTCACCGGCGCCCCGGTCTGGAGGCCGCCCGGGTTGTCGAACTCGACGTAGAGCGAATACTTCGGCTGGAAGTTGACCCCGCCCATCACGAGGATGAACGTGGCGAGGAGCCCGATCGCCGTGAGTATGAGGATCCCGACTTTGACCTCGATCGATCGCGGGCTTGCCATGGGGTCTTCATCTTCTCCGATCTCGCCGCGGGAGGTGAGGGAAATAGGCCGGGATCCCGCCGCTCTGACGCATTGTTTCCGGCGCGCGTCGTGACGCTTCGCGCTGCCTTTGTCCTGACGCAACCGTCATTCCCTCGCAGGTCGCGATGATTTCGTTCCGGAATGTCAGAAAATCCTTTGGACCCAAAGAGGTCCTCAAGGACGTCTCGTTCGACGTCGAGGACGGCGAGGTGTTCTTCATCATCGGGCAGTCGGGGGTCGGGAAGAGCGTGCTGATCAAGCACCTCGTCGGCTTGCTCTACCCGGACGGCGGGGAAATCTGGCTGGACGGCGAGGAGGTGAGCCGCTTCGACGAGGCCCGGATGTACCCGGTCCGGATGAAGTGCGCGATGGTGTTCCAGCACTCGACGCTGTTCGACTCGATGACGTGCGCCGAGAACGTCGCGCTCCCGCTCCGCAAGCACAAGGGGCTCAAGCCGAAGGAGGCGCTCGCGGAGGCGCGGCGGCGGCTCGAGCAGGTGCACATGCGCGAGTTCGCCGACCGCTTCCCGCCGGAGCTCGGCGACGGGATGCGCAAGCGCGTCGCCATCGCCCGCGCGCTCACGCTCGACCCGCGCTACGTGCTCTTCGACGAGCCGACCACGAGCCTCGACCCGGTGAGCGCGCGGCGCGTCGACAAGCTGATCCGCGAGCTCAGCGACACGCTCGGCGTGACGAGCATCGTCGTGAGCCACGATCTCGTGAGCATCTTCACGATCGCCGACCGCATCGTCATGCTCTATCAAGGGCTCGTCCGCCTGCTCGGGGATCGAGCGATGTTCCAGGGCTCCGAGGACGCGATCGTGCGGCAGTTCATCACCGGCAGCGCGGAGGGGCCGATCGAGTGACGCGCCGGCGCGGCCGCGCGATCCGGCTAGCGGAAGATCAGGAACGCGGCCGCCGAGATCAGCATGTTGAGGACGATGACCGCGAGCGAGGAGTTCACGACCGCCCGCGTCGTCGCCCAGCCCACGCCCTCGCTGCCGCCGAAGGTCGAGAGGCCGGAGTGGCCGGAGACCACCGGGATCGCGGCGCCGTACGCCAAGCACTTGGCGAGGCCGGTGGCGAGGTCGCCCGCGTCGACGAGGCTCACGTTGATGAACGTCTCGGGGCTCACGCCGAACATGCTGTACGCGGTGACCATCCCCGTGGTGAACGCGACCGCGGCGCTCCAGACGATGAGGCACGTCGTCATGAGCAGGCTCGCGATGAACCGCGGCTTGATGAGGTAGTCGATCGGATCGGCCGCGCACATGCGCAGGGCGTCGACCTGCTCGGTCACCACCATCGAGCCGATCTCGGCGGCGATGCCGGCGCCGACGCGCGTGGCGAGCATCAGCGCGCCGATCGAGGCGGCGAGATCGCGGACGAGCAGCTCGAGGTAGGTCGCGCCGAGCATGGTCAGATCCGGGATGACCCGCTTGGCCTGCTGGCCGGCCTGGAAGACCATGATCATCCCGATGAAGCCCATCACGACCGTCAGGAAGAACAGCGATTTGTTGCCGATCTCGTACATCTGCACGAGCACGGCGCCCGGCTCGCGGCGGCCCTTCGCGCAGTAGTAAAGCGTCCTTACGAACACCGAGTAGAGCTCGCGCGCGGAAGCGAGGAGGGACAGCGCGGCGCCGCCGATCGCGGCGACGCCGGACAGCTCGGGCGCGACGTCCCGGAGCTCGCTCGAGGGGGGGCCGGTGGGGGGGCCAGCGCTCGCGCGGTCCGGGAAGCTCGGGTGGGAGGGGGGCATGCGCGGCGCCGTCGATCAGTCGAGCGTGAACGAGACGAAGTAGTCGAGGATGAAGATGCCGGCGGCGGAGGCGACGACGGTCGCGTTGACGGCGCGGCCGACGCCGGGGGCGCCGCCGGTCACGCCGAGGCCGTACTGGCAGCTCGAGAGCGCGAGGACGACGCCGAAGACGACGCTCTTGACGAGGCCGCTCATGACGTCGCCGATGCCGAGGAGCCCGCTCGTGAGGCCGTTGTAGAAGACGGCCGGGGCGACGCCGAGCAGGAGGTCGCCCGTGAACGCGGCGCCGAGCAGGGCGAGCGCGTCGGCGAAGATCACCGAGAGCAGCAGCGTCAGCACCATCGCGAGGAAGCGCGGGGCGATGAGGAAGCTCACCGGGTCGATCGCGAGGACGCGGAGGGCGTCGATCTGCTCGGTGACGACCATGGTGCCGAGCTCGGCGGTGTTGTTGGCGCCGACGCGGCCGTTGATCATGAGCGCCGTGAGCAGCGGGGCGATCTCGCGGAGCGTGCCGAAGCCCGCGCCCCAGCCGAGCAGGCCGTGCGCGCCGAAGCGCTCGACCAGCGGCGCCGCCTGGATGACCATGATCGCGCCGGTGAAGAGCGCCGTCACGACGACGATGGGCATCGACTTGACGCCCATCCTGTAGAGGTTGCGCATGAACTCGGCGCCGTCGACGCGGAGCGTGGCCACGCGCGCCGCGATCTGGCCCGCGAGCACGGCCATGCCGCCGACCGTGGCGGCGATCTGCAGGAACGACGCGCCGACCTGGTGCACGCCCGAGGGGTCCTGCGCGAGCGGCGCGCGCCGCCGCGGCGGGGGCGGCCCGACGGGGGCGGGGAGCGCACCCGGGACGCGCGCGGCGGTGCCTGGGCCAGCAGGGGACGTCATCGGAACGGGGAGCTTAGCCCAAGGCCCCCGGGGAGCGCGGCCCGATCCGACGCGATCCGCGCGCAACGGCCCGGACAGCTACCCAGCCGGGAGATCGTCCCCTACCTGAAAAATACCTGCCTCGCCCCGAATCCGTCCTGTGCGATGGCAAACGCGGACTACCACGCGCGATGCTGGCTCGTCTCCTGCTCGAGGAGCGCGCCCGCAGGGCGGGGCCGCGGCGGCGCGGCGGCCGACGCCCGGTCTCCTGCGGATCGCCCTGTGAGCCTGTGACGACGAGAGACGCGATACAATGTCCCATCCCGAGCGCGCGCACACCTCGACCGGCGAGCTGCCGACTGGCCTCCTCGACGATGGCCGGACGTTCGCCGTCCTCTCCGCGGCGACGTTCGCGCTGAAGGCGATCTTCGTGAAGCTCGCCTACGCCGCGCACCCGATCGACGCGGTGTCGCTGCTCGCGCTGCGGATGGGCATCGCGCTGCCGTTCTTCGTGTGGCTCGCCCGGAGGGAGCGCGACGAGGCCGCCGAGCCCATGACGCCCGGCCTCTGGGGCGGCGTGCTGCTCGTCGGCTTCCTCGGGTACTACCTGTCCAGCCTGTTCGACTTCATCGGGCTCACGTACATCAGCACCGGCCTCGAGCGCCTGATCCTGTTCGTCTATCCGACGCTCGTGCTCCTGATCGGCGCGGTGTGGCTGAAGCAGCCGGTGCGCGGCAAGGCCTGGGGAGCGCTCGCCGTGTGCTATCTCGGCCTCGCGGCGGCCGTATGGCACGATCTCGAGCAAACCGGGGACGCGCGGGCCGTCGCCATCGGCGGAGCGTGGGTGTTCGCGAGCTCGGTGACCTACGCGCTCTATTACATCGGCGTCGGCAAGCTCGCCTCCAGGGTGGGCTCGACGCGCCTCGCCGCGTATTGCGGGGCGACCTCGTGCGTGATGGTGCTCGCGCACTACGCGGCGACGGAGAGCCCCGCCCGGCTGGCGGAGCTCCCGGCCGCGGTGTGGTGGTACGCGGCGGCGATGGCGACGATCAGCACGGTGCTCCCCATCGTCCTGCTCGCGGCGGCGATCCGGCGGCTCGGCGCGGGCCGGGCCGCGACGTTCTCGACGCTCGGCCCGGTGCTCACGATCGCCTTCTCCTGGGTCATCCTGGGCGAGCC
Source organism: Sorangium sp. So ce834 (assembly GCF_051521425.1). Taxonomy (NCBI): domain Bacteria; kingdom Pseudomonadati; phylum Myxococcota; order Polyangiales; family Polyangiaceae; genus Sorangium; species Sorangium sp. So ce834. Next base: position 5,908,671 of record NZ_CP150351.1, on the reverse strand, counting down.
GTTCGCGTGGCAGCAGGTCGTCGGGCTCGCGCTCGTCGTCGGCGGCGTGACCTGGCTCGGCAAATCGCGCTGAGCCGGAGCGCCGCCCCGCGGCGGGATCACCCCGCGGGCGCCGCGGGCTGGGGCTCCGGCGCGCTGGTGCCGAAGAGCTCGCTCCGGACGCGCTCGCGCTCGCGCTCCACCTGCTCGGCCGTGGCGCCGAGCCGCACGAGGAGGCGCTCGGTCATCGAGAACGCGACCTCCGCCTCGCCGGTCACGACGACGTCCGCGCCCGCCTTCTTCAGCGCGGGCACCTCGCGCATGTAGAAGGCGCGGGCGAGGACGAACAGCCCGGGATTGAGGCCCTTCGCCTGCTCGATCACCGCGTCCCCGGACGGGCCCGCCGACGTGAACAGCAGGCTGTCTGCCGTCCCGACCCCGGCGCGCTCGAGGATCTCCCGCTGCGTCGCGTCGCCGTAGATCGCGCGGATGCCCTGGCCCTGCAGGTGCTTCACCGTGTCGAGGTTCAGCTCGACGACCGCGGGCTCGATGCCGTTCTCCCGGAGCAGCCGGGTCAGCGTCCGCCCGACCGGGCCGTAGCCGACGACGACCGTGCGGTGGGCGTTCTCGTCCTCCGGAGCGGGCTCCGGGCCGGCCAGCGCCGCGGCGCCGCGGCGCTGGAGGAGCGCCGAGGTCGACCGCGCCATGCGATCCCGGAGGCTGAAGAGCAGGGGGTTCAAGGTGATCGACGCGATCGACGCGACGACGAGCGCCTGCGAGGCCTCGTCCGGCATGATGCCGAGCTGCCGGCCGAGCGTCGCGAGGATGAACGAGAACTCCCCGATCTGCGCGAGCGACAGGGCCACGGCGAAGGCGGTCTGGAGGGGGCGGCGGAGCAGCACCACGACGACGAGCGCGGCGAGCGGCTTGCCGATCAGCACCACGGCGAGCGTCGCCGCGGCGACGTGCCAGCCCATGGCGAGCTGCGTGGGGTCGAGGAGCATGCCGACCGAGACGAAGAACAGCACGGCGAACGCGTCGCGCATCGGGAGCGCCTCCGAGGCGGCGCGCGAGCTGAAGTCGGACTGGCCGACGACCAGGCCCCCCAGGAAGGCGCCGAGCGCCATCGACGAGCCGAAGAGCACCGCCGAGCCGACGGCGACGCCGAGCGCGACCACGAGCACCGTCAGGGTGAAGAGCTCCCGCGAGCCGGTCTTCGCCACGTACCCGAGCAGCACGGGGATGACGCGCTGTCCGACGATGAAGACGAAGGCCACGAGGCCGGCGAGCTTGAGGACCGCGACGCCCACGGACACGGCGATCCCCGTCGCGCCCGCGCCGTCGTCCCCGCCGAGCAGGGCGGGGAGCAGCACGAGCACCAGCACGGTGAAGACGTCCTCGAGCACGAGCCAGCCGATGGCGAGGTGGCCGGCCGGGGTGTGCAGGACGTGGCTGTCGCTGAGGACGCGCGTGAGCACGACGGTGCTCGCCACCGAGATGGCGACGCCGAAGACGAGCGACGCGGCCCACGACCAGCCAGCGGCGCGGCCGACCAGGCCCCCGAGCGCGGTGGCGACGGCGATCTGGATGAGGGCGCCCGGCACGGCGACCTTGCGCACGGCGAGGAGCTCGCGGACGTGGAACTGCAGGCCGACCCCGAACATCAGCAGGATGACCCCGATCTCCGCGAGCTGGTCCGCGAGCGGTTTGTCGGCCACGAACCCCGGCGTGAAAGGGCCGACGAGGATCCCCGCCAGCAGGTAGCCCACGATGGGCGACAGCCTCAGCCGCTGGGTGATGAAGCCGAACGCGAGGGCGGCGGTGAGCCCGCCCGTGAGCGTGAGGATGAGGTCGAGTTCGTGCGGCATGTCGGGGTCTCGTAGCGCGTCTCGCCACCGGCCGCAGCCGTTACCGCGCGACGGGGCGGCGGAACCTGCGCGACATCGTTATCGTCATCGTCGTCATCGTCGTCGTCGTCGTCGTCGTCGTCGTCGTCGTCGTCGTCGTCGCGCTGTCCGCCGGCTCCTCAGTCCGCGGCGTGCTCGCCCCTACTTGCCCACGACGCCGATCGCCTCGTACGCCTCGATGATGTGCGGCTCCTCCCTGGCCTTCGCGATCCACTCCTGCATCGCGGGGAGGGCCAGGATCGCCGCCACGTAGCGCCGAGAGACCGCGTCGAGCTCGACCCCGTACGTGTCGAACCGCGTCGCGACCGGCGCGTACATCGCGTCCGCGACGCTGAAGCGGCCAAACAGGAACTCGCCCCCCTGGCCGAAGCGAGATCGGCAGTCGTTCCAGATCGCTTGGACGCGCGCGATGTCCTGCGACGCGGCCTCGGTGATCGCCACGCCCTGGATCTTGCGCCGCACGTTCATCGGCAGCGCGGTGCGGAGCGCGGCGAAGCTGCTCGCCATCTCGGCGCTCACCGCACGCGCGACGGCGCGCGCGTCGCGCGCCTCCGGCCAGAGCTTCGCCTCGGGGAAGCTCTCCGCCACGTACTCGGCGATCGCGAGCGACTCCCAGATCGTGAGCGCCCCGTGCTTCAGGGCCGGCACCTTGCCCGAGGGCGAGTGGCGCTGGATCTCCGGGGTGCGGACGCCCGGCGCCCGGAGCGGGATCACCACCTCGTCGAACTCGGCACCGGCGTGCTTCAGGGCGAGCCAGGGCCGGAGCGACCATGAGGAATAGGACCTGTTTCCGATGTAGAGAGTGAGCTCAGCCATGCGCAGAGTCTACCACCGCGGCGCGCCCCGGGCGCTCCGCCGCCCTGGCCCTCACCCCGCCGGCTCGCCCCCGAACACCTCGCTCGCCAGCGCCTCCACCGCCATGCGCACGGCCTCGTCGCTCGTGTGGCGCACCCGGAAGCCCAGCGCCGCCAGCTTGCCCGGATCCATCCGCGATCGCGGGACGTCGCCGGGCCACCCGCGCTCGCCGCCCTGATACCGTATCACCGCGTCGGGGTAGGGCGACGCCGCCACGCACAGCTCCGCGATGCGGGAGACGCTCGTCGCGTCCTCGGGCGCGAGGTTGAAGATGTTCAGCCGCTCCCCGGCGCGATCGAAGCCGAACAGGATCCCCTCCGCGCAGTCGCGGACATCGAGGTACGGCTTCGACTGGCGCCCGTCGCCGAGCACTTCGAGCTCGCTGCGGCGGTCGCGGAGCTTCTTCAGGAAATCGAGCGCCGCGCCGTGGGTCCCGCGCGGCCCGACCACGTTGCCGAAGCGGTAGATCCACGCGGTGAGGCCGAAGCACTCGACGTAGGCGCTGATGAGCGCCTCGCCCGCGAGCTTGCTCGCGCCGTAGAGCGAGATCGGCAGGGCGCCGAGATCGCCCTCGGCGCACCGCCGCGCGGTGTCGCCGTAGACCGTCCCGGAGGACGAGAAGATGAGCCGGCTCACCCCCGTGCGCCGCATCGCATCGAGCACGTTGTACGTCGCGATCGTCCCCTGCTCGAGATCGAGCCGCGTCCGCGCGAGCCCCCAGCGCGCCTCCGGGTTCGCGGCGAGGTGCACGACGAGGTCGTGGCCCGCCATGGCCTCGGTGAGGCGCTCGAGGTCGAGGGCGTCCGCCTCGACGAGCGTCGCGCGCCCGGAGGCGAGGTGCGAGGCCACGAACGCGCGGCGCCCGACCGAGAGGTTGTCGTACAGCGTCACGGGGCCGCGCTCGACCAGGCGATCGGTGAGGTGGCTCCCGATGAACCCGGCGCCGCCGACGACGAACGACCTGAGCCCGGTCATCGCCCCCCTCCTTCGGCCGGGCGCTCGACCCGGGCCGCGAACTGCAGTCGATCCTGCGTCACCAGGCGGAACGGCATGTCGTGGATCCGGAGCGGCCACTCGAGGCCGGTGATGCGCCCTCCCGCGCCGCGCACGAGCTCGACCAGCTCGCCCGGCGTGAAGTAGGTGCCGCGCACCTCGACGCCCGGCGCGGCGTTGCCGACGAGGTCCATGAGGAGCAGCACCTTCTCCGAGACCGGGCCGAACCGGAAGTGATCCTTGAGCGCGACGACGCGCGCGGCGACCCGGAGCGCCTCCGCGAGCAGCGCGGCGGGGCGCGCGCAGTGGTGCAGCACGTCGGACAGGAGCACCGCCTCGAACGCCCCGTCGGGGAAGGGGAGGCGCTCGCCGTCGTACGCGACGACCGGGAGCGCCGCGCCGGGGCGCGCCTTCACGTCGACGCCGACGACGCGCTGCGCGCCGACCCGGCGCGCGACCTCGAGCGCGACCGTCCCGTCGCCCGCGCCCACGTCGAGCAGCGACGCCGCGCGGCCCACCTGCGCGGACAGCGCCCGCGCGACGCGCTCCACGCGCGGCACGTGGACCAGGCGATGGTGCATGGAGAACAAGGCGCGCGCGAGGATCGTCATTCCACATCCGAGCCCGGCGCCGCCCGCGCCGGAGAGCCGCGCGACGCTAGTCGAGCGCGCGAGGACGGGCAACGCCCGGGGCCACGCCGCGCGGAGGGCGAGGGGCCGCGTCCTGCGCGCCGGCGCGGCGGGACAACCGTGAGAGCGCGAAAACAACGCCTCTCCAGGACGACCGCCAGGGTGCCCTGGACTTCATGGCTGGCGCGCGGCGACCGGCGACGGCGCGGCGCTCATTCTGCCCGACGCGAAAGGCGAGCTGGCCTGAGACAGCCGCTCTTCCAAGATCTACGACGATGACGCCGCGATGCCCTATGCCCGACGTGAAAGGCGAGCTGCCACGAAACAGCCGCTCTTCCAGGGTCTACGACGATGAGGTGGTGAAGCTCGCTCTCAGAGCCGTTCTCGCCCCGCTCTCGCTTGACCGATTCGCGCCATCGAACATAGCTGACTTGATGATCGGCACGCGCGGAACAGGGCTCATGAAATGCGGTGTGCGCTGGTTCGGTCTGGCTTGCCTCCACATCGCTCTTTCAGGGTGCAGCGGAGAGCTTGGAGTCGAGGGGGCGAGCCAGAACAACGCCCCTCCGGACGGCGCAGCGGCGGGCGAGGCGACGTTCGCGCCCGATGAGCCGACGGAGCTCTGGTTCGTGGAGCTCGAGCGCGCGCCGGCCGCGACGAGCGGCGGGCGCGCGCGCATGAAGGGCCTCGCCGACGAGGAGCGGGCGCTCTTCCGGCGGGCGGCCGAGGAGCGCGGGCTCCGGTACACGCTCCGGTTCTCGTTCGAGGAGCTCTGGGACGGCCTCTCCGTTCGCGTCGCGCGCGGGGGCTCCGCCGCGCTCTCCGAGATGCCCGGGGTCAAGGCCGTCTACCCCGTCGTGCCCGTGGAGCTCGACGTCGTGCGCGCCGCGACCGCGGTCGATCCGGACCTCGCCGTCGCGAGCGACATGTCGGGCGCGGACCTCGTGCGCCGCGACCTCGGCGTGACCGGCGAGGGCATCCGCGTCGGCGTGATCGACAGCGGCGTCGACTACCATCACCCCGATCTCGGCGGCTGCTTCGGCCAGGGCTGCCGCGTGGCGTTCGGCCACGACTTCGTCGGCGACGACTTCGTCGCCGGCGACTCGAGCAATCCGCCGGCGCCCGACGACGACCCCGACGATTGCCTGGGCCACGGCACGCACGTCGCCGGCATCATCGGGGCGAACGGGATCGTGCAGGGCGTGGCGCCGGACGTGACCTTCGGCGCCTACCGCGTGTTCGGCTGCCGCGGCGGATCGCGCGCCGACATCATCCTCAAGGCGATGGAGCGGGCCGCCGAGGACGGCATGCACGTCGTCAACATCAGCATCGGGACGCCGTTCCAGTGGCCCGACTACCCGACGGCGGCCGCGGCGAACGCGCTCGTCGCGCGGGGCGTCGTGGTCGTCGCGTCGATCGGCAACAGCGGCGAGAAGGGGCTCTGGGGCGCGGGCGCGCCCGGCGTGGGCGAGGCGGTCATCGGCGCCGCGTCGATCGACGGCACCCGCGTGACCCGCCTGTCGTTCACCGTGGCGCCGGGCAACGCGGCGATCGGCTACGCGCGCGCGGAGGGGAGCCCGCCCCCGCCGCTCTCGGGGAGCGCCCCCCTCGCGCGCACCGGGACGCCCACGAGCGCGCGCGACGCGTGCGACGAGCTCCCCGCGGGCAGCCTCGCGGGCAAGATCGCGCTCGTCCGGCGCGGCGGCTGCCCCTTCCACGAGAAGGCCGCGCACGCGCAGGCCGCGGGCGCGGCCGGCGTCGTGATCTACAACGACCGAGGCGGCGTGATGAACCCGTCGGTCGCGGCGAGCAGCCCGATCTCGATCCCGGTCGTGGGGATCGCGCAGGCCGACGGCGAGCTGCTGAGCGCGCGCCTCGACGCGGGGCCGCTGACCCACAGCTGGACCGACCGAGCCGTGGCCGCGCAGAGCAGCACCGCGGGCCTCGTCTCCGGCTTCAGCTCGCACGGCCTGAGCGCGGCGCTCTCCTTCAAGCCCGACCTCGCCGCGCCCGGCGGCGCGATCTACTCGACGGTCCCGGTCGAGCAGGGCTCGTACGACACGCTCAGCGGCACGTCGATGGCGGCGCCGCACGTGGCGGGCGCCGTCGCGCTCCTGCTCGACGCGCGCCCGGAGCTCTCGGCGCCGCGCGTGCGCGACGTCCTGCAGAACAGCGCCGTCCCCGCGCCGTGGAGCGGCGATCCGAGCGGGCAGGTGCCCGAGGGCGCGCACCGGCAGGGGGCGGGGGTGATGCGCGTCGACCGGGCGATCCGCGCGACCACCGTGATCAGCCCCGGCAAGCTCGCGCTCGGCGAGAGCGAAGCCGGCCCCGCCGCGCGCACGCTGACGCTCGAGAACTCGGCCGCGCACGACGTCACCTACGACCTGTCGCACGCGCCCGCCGCGTGCGCGACCGGCGGCGATCACTGGAGGCCGACGAGCGCGACCGCCGGCGCCGCGGCCGTCGATTTCAGCGCCCCGAGCGTCACCGTGCCCGCCCACGGCCGCGCGACCGTCACCGTCACGGTGAGGGCGAGCGACGCGCTCGCGGACGGGGGCCTGTTCGGCGGCTACCTCGTGTTCACCCCGCGGGGCGGCGCGGCCGACGGCCCGCTGCGGGTGCCGTACGCGGGCTTCAAGGGCGATTACCAGAGCGTCCCCGTCCTCAAGCCGTCGGGCAGCGAGGCGCCGTGGCTCGGCAAGCTGAGCGGGACGCGCGTGGTCCCCCAGCGGAGCGGCGCGACCTACACGCTGGCGTCGGACGACGTGCCGTACGTGATGGTCCACTTCGATCACGGCGCGGAGCGCGTGACCCTCGACATCGTCGAGGCCGCGACCGCGAAGCCGTGGGGGCGCGCGCTCTCGCTCTCGCACGTCGGCCAGAGCTCGTCGGCGACGGCGGTCACGCGGTACGGGTGGAAGGGCACGACGAAGCTCGACGGGCGGCCGACGGTCGTCCCGGACGGGGACTATCGGATCAAGCTCCGCGCGCTCAGGGCGCTCGGCGATCCGGGCAACGAGGCGCACTGGGACACGTGGACGTCGCCCGTCTTCACGCTCGATCGGCCGTGAGCGGCGCGCTCACGGCGCCTTGTAGACGAGCACCGGCCGGAGCCGGCGGACGACGCGCACGAGCGCGCGTTGCGCCCGCATGACCGCGCCGATGTCCTTGTAGGCCGAGGGCGCCTCCTCGCGGAGCCGGTCGGCGAGGCGATGATCGAACCACACGCCCTCGGCCTCCCGCAGCAGCTGCCGCGCGCCGATGCGGCGGCGCGCCTCGCCCCGCGGCAGCGCGCGCCCGGCGCCGTGCGCCGACGACCCGAGCGCGTCGGGGTGGCCGCGCCCCGCCACGTGGAAGCTCGGGCTCCCCATCGACCCGGGCACGACGCCCAGCTCGCCCTCGCGGAGCCCCATGGCGCCCTTGCGGTGCACCCAGAGCGCGCGCCCGCCGTGCTCCTCGCGCCGGACGTGGTTGTGATCGACCTCGATGCGCGACGGCGCGTCGACCTCGACGCCGAACAGCTCGGCGAAGAGCCCCGCGGCCTCGGCCGCCATCCGGGCGCGGCTCGCCCGCGCGTAGCTCGCGGCCCACGCCGCGTCGGCGAGGTACGCGCGCCCGGCCTCGCTGTCGGCCTCGAGGAAGCGGACCCCCGAGGGATCGCGCGCCGCGAGCGCCTCGTGGTGCTCCCGGATCGCCGGCCCCATGGCGCGCGAGCCGCTGTGCAGGAGCAGCCACAGCGCGCCCTCCTCGTCGCGCTGCACCTCCAGGAAATGGTTTCCCCGGCCGAGCGTGCCGAGCTCCATGCGGCCCTCGCGGCGCTTCATCGCCTCGAGCCGCGGCGCGCCGAGCCGCGCCTCGGCGAGGTCGTCCGGCAGCGGCGGGGCGCCGGCGGCCGGGTGCAGGACGTGCGGGACGCGGCGGCAGAGCCCCGAGAGGAGCCGCGCCGCGCGGTCGCGATCCGCGAGCAGATCGGCGCCCGCGCGGAGCCGCAGCGCGACCATGCCGCACCCGATGTCGCCGCCGACCGCCGCCGGCAGGAGGCGGCGGGCCGTGGCGGTCACCGTGCCGACGCACACGTCGTCGGCCACGTGCGCGTCGGGCATCACCGCGACGTGCGCGACGTCCTCGGTGCGCGCGAGCCGCGCGAGCGAGGCGTCGAGCGCCGCGCCCGCGCCGTCCGGGAGCCACGCGGCGATGCGCGCGCTCACGGCTCCTCCTCCGGCGGCTGCACCTGGAAGGCGAGCGTCGGCGCGCGCTTGCGCGTGATCGCCCCCGCCACCTCCGCGCGCACGTAGCCGGCCACCCGCGCAAGCCGCACCGCCGCCACCTCCGGCGGCGTGCCCGGCCCGACCTGCACGACCACCGCGAGCCGGCTCGCGTCGGGCGCCGGCTCCACCTGCATCACCCAGACGTCCTGGAGGACGTCATCGCGGAGCGCGGCGAGCGCGTCGCTCACCGCCTCCTGCACCTGACGGCAGAGCTGGCGCTCCTTGCGCTGGGCCTGCCGCGCCGCCGTCCCACCGAACAACGAACCTGCATCCACGACGGAGCGCGCGCGTTCGCGGCTCCGCGATCGATCTTTGCTCATGCCATGCTCCCGAGGGCGCGGCGACGCACACACGCGTCTGCCGCGCGGTTTCCAGCGACACGCGAGATGAGCTCGGGGATGTGAGCCTCGCTGGCGCGCTCAGCGGCGCGCCAGAGCGAGGCTCGTCGATGCAATCGGGTGCATGGCGGGCCTCCTTCGCTGCGAAGGGTGCACGAGCGAGGGCAGGCGCGCAAGGCGCGCCGCAGCCGCGCTCCCGCGGGCCGCGCGCGCCTGCCGCTCCGGCGCTCGGCGCCGCGCGTGGAGAGGTCCGGCCATCCCTGGCCGGACCTCTCGCGGGCGGAGCTACATGGCCTGGCGATGCGCCGGCGCGGCAGGCGCGCCGCGGCCGCGCTCCCGCGGGCCGCGCGCGCCTGCCGCTCCGGCGCTCGGCGCCGCGCGTGGAGAGGTCCGGCCATCCCTGGCCGGACCTCTCGCGGGCGGAGCTACATGGCCTGGCGATGCGCCGGCGCGGCGCACTGGCGCTCGACGACCTTCGCGGCGTAGCGGAGCGCCCGGCGCGTGATCGCCGTCATGAGCGGCGAGGTCAGCGCGTCCCAGAAGAACAGCTGCCGCCGCGTCCGCGTGTCGGTCGCGCGGATCCGCACCTCGTACGAGAGCATCGTCCGGCGCTGGCCGTGGGGCGTCACGGCGTAGCTGGCCGCCACCTTCACGTACCCGGGGCAGTCGAACGCCTTGAACTCGGCGGCGGACCGCCTCACGTACAGGCTCTGCGCGTTCATCAGGCGCGCGATCGCGCCGACGACGATCTCGGAGCCCTCCTGCTCGGCGAGCTTGATCTGGCCGTAGTCCTCGACGTTCTGGAGCGACACGCGCGCGGGCGCCGGCAGCGGCGCCAGCCGGAGCCTGCGCCGGGCGCGCCGCGCCTCGGCCACGCGGAGCGCGAGGGCCGCGCGCAGGAGCAGAGAGTGGCTCCTCGCGAAGTCCACCCGCTTCAGCGCGGCGTACGTCGCCTCCGGCGTCGCCATCACGACGATTTGCTCGTTCACGACGATGTCGGCCACCGGCAGGAAAGACTCGATGAGCGTCGGGCATGCGGCGGAGCGCTGCTGTCCCTCGAACGAGCTCTCCGTGATGGCATGTCCCTCCCCCTGCCGGCGTTCACCCTGTTCTGTTGAGATGTTCTGCATGGCGAGCTACCCCCTGCGAGGATCCATTGGGATAGCCTCGACGGATCGCCAGAAGGCGTCTCCCGATGACGGGCGCTCGGAGCACGCGAGATGGCCGAAATACGGCGAGAGCGCTCGAGGCCACAGCGGGAATCACGGCAAGCGTCTGTGCTCTCGATGAAAGAGAGAAAGCCGCCAAGACACACAGGGCGCCAGGAGAGCTCAGAAGCTTTTCTTCTCTTGGCGCCCTTGGCGTCTTGGGGGTTCGTCTTCTCGTCCGATTCTCGTCCGATTCTCGTCCGAGCGCCGCTCCGGGGCGGCGCCGGCGCTCAGCCCCTCGAGCGCCGGGAGGACTCCGCCATGCGGTGGGCGATGCGGAACGCCATCTCGAGCGACTGGCGGTAGTTCAGCCTCGGATCGCACAGGCTCGCATAGCGCCGATCGAGGTCGGACTCCGTGAGCCCCGCCCCGATGCACTCGGTCACGTCGTCGCCCGTGAGCTCGAAGTGGACGCCGCCGAGGTGGGACCCGAGCGCCTCGTGCACCTCGAAGCTCGCCTCGATCTCGGCGAGGATGTCCTCGAAATTCCGTGTCTTGATCCCGCCGGACGTCGTCTGCGTGTTGCCGTGCATCGGGTCGGACATCCAGAGGACCTTGCGCCCCGCCGCGCGCACCGCCTCGATGAGCGGCGGGAGCCCCTCGCGCACCCGGCCCGAGCCCATGCGCACGATGAGCACGATCTTGCCCAGCTCGTCCGCCGGGTTGAGCCGGTCGAGGAGGCGGATCAGCTCGCCGGGGACCGTCTTCGGGCCGAGCTTGATGCCCACCGGGTTCGCCACCCCGCTGAAGAACTCGACGTGCGCGCCGTCGGGCTGCCGCGTGCGCTCGCCGATCCAGGGCAGGTGGGTCGTCAGGTCGTAGTAGCCGGGGCGGCGCGCGACCTTCCGCGTCTGCGCCGACTCGTAATGCAGGTTGAGCCCCTCGTGGCTCGTGAAGAACTCGACCCGCGACAGCTCCCCGACCGGCACCTCGGCGAGCGCCTCCATGAACCGGAGGGCCTCCCCGACCTGCTCGGTCATCCGCTGGTAGCGCTCGCGCAGCTCGCCGGGCAGGTCCGCCCGCTCGAGGAAGCTCAGATCCCAGTACTCCGGGTGATGCAGATCGGCGAAGCCGCCCTCCGACAGGGATCGGATGAAATTCAGGGTGAGCGCCGCGTGCTGGTATCCCGCCACCATCAGGGCCGGATCCGGGCGCCGGGCGGCGGCCTCGAAGGGCGCGCGGTTGATGAGATCCCCGAAATAGCTCGGCAAGCTCACGCCGTCGCGCGTCTCGATCGGGCTGGAGCGCGGCTTGGCGTACTGCCCGGCGAAGCGCCCGAGGCGCACGACCGGCCGGCGGGCGCCGTGCACCAGCACGAGCGACATCTGCAGCAGGATCTTCAGCTTGTTGGTGACGATGTTCGGGCGGCAGTCGTCGAGCGTCTCCGCGCAGTCGCCCCCTTGCAGCACGAACCTCCGGCCGAGCTGCGCCTGGGCCAGGTGGCCTTTGAGCCGCTCGACCTCCCACGAGGTCACGAGCGGCGGCAGCGCCCGGAGCTTCTCGACGGCCGCGTCGACGGCCGCGGCGTCGTCATACGGCATGGCCGCCGCGTTGGGACGTTCACGCCATGAATCTGGCGACCAGGATTGAGCAGGAACGTACATGAGTTGAGCCCTGATATGGCAAGGCTCCCACCCGCGCAACCCTCGGTCAACGCGATCGGCGCGCGCGGGCGATCACCGGCTCTCCGGCGCGTCGGCCGCCCCGGGCGATGGCCCGACGCGCGCCTCGATCGCCTGGATGGCCGCCTTGATCTCCTTCGCGATCGAGGCGCACGGCGCCGCGCAGCGGCTCATCCCCAGGAAGCCGCACCCCTTGCTCTTGCTGGAGACGAGCGGCGTGAGCACGTCGATCGCGCGCCGATCGCCGTCGGCCGCCGCGCGCCCCAGGAGCGCCTGCCGCGCCTTGCAGGAGGGGGCGACGCGGAGCTCGTGCGCGACGCGCAGCGCGGGCGTCGCCCGCGCGAGGACCACGGCCTCGGCGAGCCGCTTCGCGGCGCGCTCCTTCAGCGCAGCGCTGCCGATCGAGAGGTCGTAGAGGAGATCGGCCCCCTGGCTCCCCATGCCGGTCGCCATCAGGTCGAGCGCGGCCGACGCGGCCTCGGGAGGGCCGCCGGCGGCGCTCGAGACGACGCGCTTCACGTCGTCGTCCGCCGCCGCCCCCGGATCGAGCTCCAGGAGCCGCTTCGCCGCCGCGAGCGCGGCGGCGTGGTACGGGGGCGGGAGCGCGTGGCGCTGCATGAGCGCCCGGAAGATCGACGGATCCTTGGGGTAGCGCGCGGCGAGCGCCTCGAGCTGGAGCACGCCGCCCGCGGTCGCGGCGGCGAGCTCGTCGGCGGGGACCGCGTCGCTCGGCCGCGGGGCCACCGGGCGCCGGGGCGCGGAGCCCGCGGGCCCCGCGCGCTCGGCGCTCACGGCAGCCTCGATCCGGGCGAGCGAGCCGTCGTCGCGCAGCAGGGCGGCGCCGAGCACGACGGCCACGACGGCGGCCGCGCCGGCGACCATCCAGCGCGCCGCGGCGGGCGCCCGCGCGAGCAGGGCGGCGCGGCCGGCCGAGGCGCCGCCGCCCGCGGTGAGGACGGTGGTCGCCCCGGGGAGCGACCCCGGTCGATCAGGGGGGCTGCCCTGGCTGGCGCTGGTCCCGGAGGCCTGCGGCGGCATGCCCCGCTCCCCTAACACAGGCGCTGGCTGCGGCCCATGGGCGGCGTCGCCCGGCCTGGCCGCGGGCTCATCGCCGCTCGGCTCGCCACTGGAACAGCGCGGCCGCGAGCGCGGCGGCCACGCTGATCAGGAAGAGCAGCGCGTCCCAGAGCGGCCATGCGATGCCGACGGCGCGCTGCAGGAACACGGCCTCGAGCAGCCGCACGAGCAGCGACGCCACCCCGTAGGCCACGAGGGCGAGCACGACGGGCGTCGTGAGCCGCGGCGCGAGCGCGCTCAGCCTCGCGTCGTCCCGCCAGATGTGGCGGAAGACATAGAAGCCGCCGAGCAGCCCGACGCCGAACAGGGCGCACAGGACCCCGAGCGTGAGCAGCGTGGCGCCCTGGCCCGACAGCGCGGCGCTGTCGCTCTGCGCCGCGCGCGCGAGGCCGGTGAGGCAGCTGACGAGGCCCGCGCCGAGCCACCCGAGGCCGAGGCTCGCCGAGAGGAAGACCATCTGCCGCGTCAGGTACGCCTCGGAGGCGGCCGACCCGGGCAGGCCGAAGGTGTGCGAGAGCGCGTAGGGCCTGCCGAGCGCCACGGACGGGCGCCCGAGCGACGCGCGCGCGCTGGGCGGCTGCGCGGGCAGGGGCGCCTCCTCGAACGGCGCGAGCGCGCTCGCGAGCTCGGCCATCGAGGCGTAGCGGCCCTCCTTCTCCTTCGCCATGGCGCGCTGGACGATGAGCTCCAGCTCCGGCGGGATCTCCGGGTTCACCGTGCGCAGCGCCGGCGGCTCCTCGGTCATGACGGCGAGCAGCATCGCCGTCGGATCGCTGCGCTCGAAGGGGCGCTGCCCGGTGAGCGCGTGGTAGAGGACCGCGCCGACCGCGTAGATGTCGGCCCGCGCGTCGATCTCGTCCCCCTTGGCCTGCTCCGGGGCCATGTAGGCCGGCGTTCCGAGCACCATGCCAGTCCGCGTGAGCGCGGACGGCGCGGAGGTCTTCGAGATGCCGAAATCGAGGACCTTGACCGTGGGGCACGCCGGGTCGCCCGTGAGGAAGATGTTCTCCGGCTTGATGTCCCGGTGCACGACGCCCGCGGCGTGCGCGGCCGCGATGCCGTCGCAGACCTCGCGGGCGATCCGCACCGCCGTGCCGACCGGCAGGCGGCCCCCGGACGCCGCGAGGAGCTCGCCGAGCCCCTGGCCGTCCAGGTACTCGGCGATGATGCACGGCCGGCCGTCGCTCAGCCGGTTCACGTCGAAGATCTCGACGATGTGCGGGTTCCGGACCGACGCCGCCGCCTCGGCCTCGCGCTGGAACCGCGCGAGGATGGTGGGCTGCTGGGCGAGCTCGGGGTGGAGCGTCTTCAGGGCGAAGCGCTTGCCCGGGATGCGGGTGTGGTGCGTCTCGTAGACGCGGCCCATGCCGCCTTCTCCGAGGAGGCGGACGATGCGGTACGCCCCGGCCACCGTGGTGCCGACCAGCGGATCCGCCTCGACCGGAGGCTCGCCCGGCGCGCCCGCCTCGGGCGGAGGCGGTGGACGGACCGTATCGGCGGTCGCGTAGTGCGCCGCCGCTGCGGGTCCCATGGGGACGTTGTGCGGCCGGACCGTCACCGGGGCCACGTCGTGCGCCGCCGCGCTCCCCCCCGGGGGAGGAGGCGGACGGACCGTCTCCGCGGTCGTCGACGGGGCTGCCGCTGCCGCGGCCTGGGCCTGCGCGGCACGGACGGCGGCCAGAGCGGCCTGCCGCTCCGTGTCGCTCATGACGCGGGTGGGGCCCTCGCCCTCCTCGGGCGGGGACGGGGGCGCGCCGCCAGCAGCGCGGGACGCGGGTACGGCAGGGCTGCCCGAGCGACCGGGCGAAAAGCTCGAATCCGACACGCTCAGGGCCTCGCTCCCATGGATCCGGGTCGATCCTCGCCGGAGGCGGGGACCGACGATTCGTCGCCAACGCGCGGGCGAACACCGCGAGGCGACGCTACCACGGATCGCGCCGCGCGGGGCGCCGACCTGCCGAACCGCGATCGGTACGCGATGTCGAGGCGTTCGCGCGGCCGGTCCGGTTATCGCCGCACGGTGGTCGGATGGTCAGCCCGAGGGCTGTTCAACCGGGGCCGGCTTCTGCTTGGCGGCCTTGCGCTGCTCCGCGTCGAGAAGGCCGATCCGCGCCTTCTGGCAGCGCTTCAGGCGCTTCTTCTTGAGCGGGGTGGCGAGCCATTCGTGACGCAGACGGACATTCCACTTGGGAGTATTGGCCATGATCGTAGGACTTTCTCTGCGAGGGGGGCGGAGACTACACAAACGTGCGGGAGCGTCAAGCTGTCAGTGTGGTCGTCCGCTTCGTATTTGTTGCGCTCGCCGCGCAGCGGCGAGGTTTCGCGCTCGCCGCGCAGCGGCGAGGTTTCGCGCTCGCCGCGCAGCGGCGAGGTTTCGCGCTCGCCGCGCAGCGGCGAGGTGGTGGCGACCGCGGGCGCGTCGGCAGCGCGCTCGCACATCGCGATCCGGTGCTGGAGACGGAGCCAGAGCGCGCCAGCGTCGGCCGCGGGGATGGTCGGGAACACGGCCGCGGCGCGGAGCAAGGACGCGGCCGCGGCGTGGAGGGGGCGCTCCGATGCGGTGAGGGCGCGCAGCGCGCTTCGGCGCTCGGACGACTGGCGCGCGACCGCGGCGCGGAAGTCCTCGCGGGCGAGGCGCAGGCGGGAGCGGACCGTGTTCTCCTTGAGCTCGAGCTCGCGGGCGATGTCCGCGACCGCGACGCCGAGCAGCTCGTACATCACGAGGATCACGCGCCGCTCGGGCGCGACCTTCCGGAGCAGCGCCGTCACGATCTCGACGCGGTCGTCGCTCGCGAGCGATTGCTCCGGCGACGGCGTCGGATCGCGCCCGTCGAACGGCCAGGACGCGCCGGCCCCGGACGGGATCTCGCGACGACGGTGAGCGCGCGCGTGATAGTGGCTCATCTTCCGCCACGCGATGCCGAACAGCCATCGCTGCAGCGCCGCCTCGGGCGTGATGCGCAACGGCGGCGGCCCGTCCGTGGGGAGCCCGGTGGAGGGCGCGCCGTGGTAACGCCACGGCTCGTAGCCGGGCAGGGCTCGGTGGGCCGCGAGGAAGATCTCCTGGAGCATGTCGTCGAGATCGTTCGTCTCGACGCCGAGCCAGCGGAGCGCGCGGTGCAGGAACGGCAGGCCCACGGCATAGACCGTCTCGAACGACGGGCGCGCCGGCGGGGGAGGCGGCGAGGACGACGTCATCCGGCCCCCCGCACCTGCGGGAAATCCGCGCCTGTGTAGGTGGGGTAGGGGCGGGGCGCCGGCCGGCCGGCGGGCGGATCGGGCGCCGGGAGCGGGCGCTGCCAGCGCTCGAGCGGCTCGAGCTCGACGAGCATGTCCAGGGAGGTCCGGAGAGAGAGGCGGAAGTCCTCGTCCTCGGCCGCTCGAGCGCCGTGGAAGGCGACGTAGAAGAGCACCGTGCCGAGCTGCGTCACCCGCGGATCCCCCCGGCGCTGCAGGAAGCGATCGGCGAGATCGCACAGGGCATGAAACAGGCGGCCTCCCGGGCGACGACTCCCGGGACCGCACACCTCGAGGGTGGCGCGCCGGCGGGCGCGCCGGGCCATGTTCTGCGTGGAAGGCGCGCGCGACAGCGCCTTCGGACGGCTCCGATTCGGCATGTTCCTGTCCACCGTAAGCTTGAGGTTGAGGACGAACGCGCGCTGCGCGCATCCATCTCCCTGGATTACGGAGAGCGCCTGGAGATGATTTCGTCCTGCGCCGTCGCGCGCCTGCGACGCGGTGACGAGGCGACGGCGGCGCGATGGACCGAGCGGCGTCCGCCCGGCGAGGCGTCAGTCCGGCACGGGCGTGAGCTGCACTTGAAGATGGAGCGGCGGGTCGCCGCTCTTCGCCTCGACGAGGCGATCCCAGGCGAAGTAGCCGGCCTTCTCCACGGTGATGCGGTGCGCGCCGGGCGGCAGCGCGACGCCGCGGGCGGCGACGTAGGCGAGCGCGCCGATGTACTGGTCGTCGATCGTGACCGACGCGTCGGGCACGTTCCCCTTCATCCGCAGCGAGACCGTGGCCGGGGTCCGCGCGACGCACGACGAGAGCCCGAGAAGGAGGAGCGCCAGCGCGGCGCGGGGCCGCCTCGCGTTGCCGCCGGCCATCGTCACTCCCACTCGATGGTCGAGGGGGGCTTCGACGACACGTCGAGCACCACGCGGTTCACGCCGCGCACCTCGTTGATGATGCGCGAGCTCACCCGCGCGACGAGGTCGTAAGGCAGCCGCGCCCAGTCGGCGGTCATGCCGTCGGTCGAGTGCACCGCGCGGAGCGCGATCGCCTCGTCGTAGGTGCGCTCGTCGCCCATCACGCCCACCGAGCGGACCGGGAGGAGCACGCAGAAGCTCTGCCAGAGCGACTCGTAGAGCCCGGCGGCGCGGATCTCCTGGTCGAAGATCGCGTCGGCCTCCCTGAGCACGCGGAGCTTCTCCGGCGTCACCTCGCCGAGGCACCGCACCGCGAGCCCCGGGCCGGGGAACGGCTGGCGGTAGAGGATCTCCCGCGGCATGCCGAGCGCCTCGCCGGCGGCGCGCACCTCGTCCTTGAAGAGCTCCCGCAGCGGCTCGATGAGGCCGAGGTTCATCCGCTCGGGCAGGCCGCCGACGTTGTGGTGGCTCTTGATGACGGCGCTCGGCCCCTTGAACGAGACGCTCTCGATCACGTCGGGGTAGAGCGTGCCCTGGACGAGCCACTTCGCGCCCTCGACGCGCTTCGCCTCCTCCTCGAACACCTCGATGAAGAGGCGGCCGATCACCTTGCGCTTCTGCTCGGGATCCACGACGCCGCGCAGCCCCTCGAGGAAGCGCGCCGACGCGTCGACCGCGTCGAGGTTCATGTGGAAGTGGCCGCGGAACGTCCGCTCGACGGCCTCGGCCTCGCCCTCGCGCAGGAGGCCGTTGTCGACGAAGATGCACGTCAGTCGGTCGCCGAGGGCGCGCTGGCAGAGGACCGCGGCGACCGAGGAGTCGACGCCGCCCGAGAGGCCCAGGATGACGCGGTCGTGCGGGCCGGCCTTCTCGCGGACCGCGGCGATCGCCTCCTCCACGAACGACGCGGGCGTCCACGTCGGGGAGAGGCCGGCGACGTCGAAGAGGAACGCCTGGAGGATCTCCTTGCCGCGCGGGGTGTGGACGACCTCGGGGTGGAACTGCAGGCCGTAGAGCTTGTCGCGCTCGCGGGCGACGGCGCAGAGCGGGCTGCCGGCCGTGGTGCCGAGCGCGACGAACCCCTCCGGCATCGCCGTGAGGCGATCGCCGTGGCTCATCCAGACGTCGATGGAGTCGCCCTCGGCGAAGCGGGAGAAGATGCCGGTCGGGCGATCGATCCGCACGGTGGCGGGGCCGTACTCGCCCCCCGTCTGCGCGCGCTCGACCTTGCCGCCGAGGTGGTGCGCCATGAGCTGGAGGCCGTAGCAGATGCCCAGCGTCGGGACGCCGAGCTCCAGCACCTCGCGGGAGCAGTGCGGCGCGTTGTCCCCGTACACGCTGGCGGGGCCGCCGGAGAGGATGAGCGCGCGCGGGGCGAGCCGGCG
Organism: Sorangium sp. So ce834; assembly: GCF_051521425.1. Classification (NCBI taxonomy): domain Bacteria; kingdom Pseudomonadati; phylum Myxococcota; order Polyangiales; family Polyangiaceae; genus Sorangium; species Sorangium sp. So ce834. Next base: position 5,890,259 of record NZ_CP150351.1, on the reverse strand, counting down.
CAGCTCGGCGATCGGCACGTCGAAGCGGTGGATCTCGCAATAGACGCCCGACTCGCGCACGCGCCGGGCGATGAGCTGCGTGTATTGAGAGCCGAAATCGAGGATGACGACGAAGTCCCGACGGGGTGAGAGCATGGCTGCCGCTAGCATGGCGGGGCTGGATCCGCCAGCGTCGGACGGGCCGGGGCGCAGGCGAGGCGCTCGCCGCGCGGGCGTCACGGCTGCGCGGGCGTCACGGCCGCGCTGGTGTCACGGCCGCGCTGGTGTCACGGCTGCGTCGTCGGCGGCGGCGGCGTGGGGGCCGGCGGCGCGCCCGTCGGCGGCGCGCCCGGCGACGGGGCGAGCAGCGGCGCGCCCGGCGTCGGCGCCGGCTCGTCCGGCGAGGCCGGCGCCGCGGGCGCGTCGCCCGGGCCACCGTCGTACGCGCGCGGGCGCTCGTACTCGGGCGGCGGACCGGCCGGGAGCGGCTTCGGGGAGGAAGAGGAGCACGCCGCGGCGAGGAGCGCGGCGAGGGCCGCGGCGACCGCGGCGACCTGAGAGGCGTGGCGAGGGCGTGTCATAGCTCGACTCCGCTGCCGCTCCCCCCGGCGTTCCCGGAAGGAACGGGATGCGGCGGCAACTCGGGAGGACCGAACGGATCGGGCGGTATCTGGAGCTCCTCGGGATCGGCGAACGGCGAGGAGGGGACGGAGGGCGCCGGCGGCGCCTCGAGCGGCGCCCCGCGCGCGTTCGGCGCCGCGCGGGGGATGCCCGTGCTCGGCGGGGCGGGCGCGTCCTCGGCGGCGTCCGCGCCCCCGCACGCCGCGGGCGCGAGCGCCGCGAGGAGCGCTCCCGCGAGGAGCGCCGCCCGCCGCGCAGGGCGGGCCGGGCGGGAGCGGGGTGCGAAGGACGCCTGGCTCGAGCTTCGGAGATCGCCGGACACGGCCGGTACGCTAGCACGGAGGCGCAGGAGAACGGTTGGCCCGCGCAGGGAGGCGAGCTAGGTTCCCGCTGTGGAACAGAGCAACGTCGATCTCGAGGGCACGCTGCGCGCCCTCTGCCTGCGCGCCCGGGCGGCCGCCCGGGCCCTCGCCCCCCTGGACCGGGCCCAGAAGGACCGCGCGCTGCGCGCCATCGCCGAGCGGCTGCGCGCCGAGGCCGGCGAGGGCAAGCGCTCCGCCGTGCTGGCCGCGAACGCCGAGGACGTGGCCGCGGCGCGCGCCGCGGGCGTCTCCGAGGCGCTCGTCGACCGGCTCGTGCTCGACGAGGCGCGGCTCGCGTCGATCGCCGGCGCGGTGCTCGAGGTCGCCGCCGCGGGCGACCCGGTCGGGCAGGTCGTCGGGATGGAGCGGCGGCCGAACGGGCTCCTCGTCGGGCAGGTGCGCGTCCCGCTCGGCGTGATCGCGATGATCTACGAGTCGCGCCCCAACGTGACGGTCGACGCCGCGGTGCTCTGCCTGAAGAGCGGCAACGCCGCGATCCTCCGCGGCGGCAAGGAGGCGGCGCGCTCGAACGCGGCGCTCGGCGCGCTGCTCTCGGACGCGGTGCGCTCGGTCGGGCTCCCGGCGGACGCGGTGCAGATCGTCCCCTCGCTCGACCGCGAGGCCACGCGCCTCCTGCTCGGCATGACCGGCCTCATCGATCTGGCCATCCCGCGCGGCGGCGAGGGGCTCATCCGGTTCGTGGCCGAGAACGCGCGCGTCCCCGTGATCCAGCACTACAAGGGCGTGAACCACCTCTACGCCGACGCGGGGTGCGACGTCGACATGGCCCTCCGCCTCGTCGACAACGGCAAGCTCCAGCGCCCCGGCGTCTGCAACGCGCTCGAGTGCCTGCTCGTGCACGAGAGCGTCGCCGCCCCGCTGCTCGCGCGCGTCGCCGCCCTCGCCGAGCGCGGGCTCGAGCTGCGCGGCGACGAGGCCACCTGCGCGCTCGTGCCGTCGGCGCGCAGGGCCTCGGAGGACGACTACGGCCGGGAGTTCCTCGCGCCCATCCTCGCGGTGCGGGTCGTGAAGTCGCTCGACGAGGCGCTCGAGCACATCGGCCGCTACGGGTCGCTGCACACCGAGGTCATCTGCACGCCGCGCTACGATCACGCGCAGCGGTTCGTGCGCGAGGTCGACGCGAGCTGCGTGCTCGTGAACGCGTCGCCCCGGTTCAACGACGGCGGCGAGCTCGGCCTCGGCGCCGAGATCGGCATCTCCACGACGAAGCTCCACGCCTACGGCCCGATGGGGCTCGCGAGCCTGACGGCGCTCAAGTGGATCGCATACGGCGAGGGCCAGACCCGCTGACGCGGGCGAGACGAGGGGCGCCCGGCGACCTCTGGGGCGCAAGAGAAAGCGAGAGAACGTTGGCGACGAAGAAGGACGCAGGCGGAGGGAGCAGCAAGCCGCGGGCGAAGTCGGGATCGAAGGCGGGCGACAGCGCGGAGCCCCGCATTCCGGCGCGGAAGAAGGCGAGCACGGCCAAGGCGGGCGCGGCCGGGCGGGCGTCGTCCGCGGCGAAGCCGAAGCGGCCGGCGTCGCCGCGGATCCGGGCCTCGCACGCGGGCGTCGGCGAGGCCGGCGCGAAGAAGACGGCGCGCCGCGCGCTCGGCGGGGGCGACGCGGTCGAGCCGCTGGACCGCCCGGAGCGGCCGATCCCGGCGGATCGTCCGGCGGCGCGGGCGCGGCGTCCGGCGCGGGACGAGGGCGACGCGCCGCGGCCTGCGCGGGGCGGCGGCGAGGGCTCGGCCAAGGCGATGCTGCCGCTCGCGGGGCGGTCGCCGGCGCGGAGCAAGTCGCCGCTCGCCGGCCCGAAGCGCGCCGCCGCGCGGCGGAGCGCGCCGCCGCCGGCGCCCGAGCCGTCGGCGTCGGCGCGCGAGCTCGCGCTGGCGCTGGCGGCGGCCGGGCTCGACAAGAAGGCGATCGGCGTCGAGATCCTCGAGGTCGTGGGGCGCGTCGACTACGCGGACTACCTCGTGATCATGACCGGCCGCTCCGACCGGCACGTCCACGCGATCGCGACGGGCCTGGAGGAGGCGGTGCGCAAGCAGAAGCTCGCGCCGCTGTCGATGGAGGGCCTCGCCGCGGCGACGTGGGTGCTGATCGATTTCGGCGACGTGGTGGTGCACGTGTTCCAGGAGGAGACGCGCCGCCTGTACGACATCGAGGGGCTCTGGATCGACGCGGGCCGCGTCCCGGTCCCCGCGGAGGCCCCGCCGCCCGGGGCGCAGCCCGCCCCGCGGTTCGATCCGAGCTGAGCGCCCGTGCGCCTCATCGTCGTCGCCGTCGGGCGCGTGAAGGACAAGCCGCTGCGCGCGGCGATCGACGAGTACCTCGGCCGCGTCCGCCGCTACGTCGCGTGCGACGAGATCGAGATCCCGGACGGCCCGCCGGCGAAGGTCGGGCCGCTGCTCGCGCGCGCGTCGGCGGGGGCCAGCGTCATCGCCATGGAGGTGAACGGCAAGCCGCTCGGCAGCGAGGCGTTCGCGGCCGGCGTCGAGCGGTGGGGCTCGCGCGGCAAGGGGGTGGTCGCGTTCCTGATCGGCGGGGCGGACGGGCTGCCGGCCGACGTGTCCGCCGCGGCCGACGATCGGTGGAGCCTGTCGTCGCTCACGTTCCCGCACCGCCTCGCCCGGCTCGTGCTGGTCGAGCAGCTCTACCGCTCGATGACGCTGCTGCGCGGCGAGCCGTACGCGCACTGACGCGCGCCCGGTCCACCGGGCCGGTCACTCCTTGGGCCAGTCGGGGCACGCGAGGTCCATCGGGCCGTTGAACCACCATGCATAGGCGGCCTCGTCGGCCTTCTTGCACTCGCCGAACGTCTTCGCGAAGTACTCGCCCCAGTGGGGCGTCCGGCCGTCGACGTCGGTGAAGCCGTACTCCCTGGCGAGATCCCACGAGCTGAAGACGCGGCCGGACTTCGCCGCGACGTTCGGATCGGCGGCGAGCGCCGCGATGGCGCGGCCCACGTAGAACGGGGTCTCCGACTCGATGAAGTGCGGGTCCTTGGCGGTCGCGTCCCGCCAGTTCTCCTCGGTCACGCCGAAGCCGTCGAGCATCGCCTCCGAGCGCAGGAAGCCGGGGGTGATCGCGAGCGCCGTCATGGCGGGGTGGCGGCGCAGCTCCCAGGCCATGGCGAAGGCGAGGCGGATGACCGACATCTTCGCGAGGTCGTAGAAGAGGTTGCCCCGGTAGCCGAAGCTGTCGCCGTCGGTGACCTCGACGATGAGGCCGCGGTCGCACTCGAGCATGAGCGGCGCCGCGTGGCGGCTCGTGATGATGTGCGAGGTGACGGCCCGATCGAGCAGGAGCTTCCCCTTGGCCAGGGAGAGCTTCCAGAACGGCTGGCCGAACTCGGTGAGCTCGTCGCCGCCCCAGACGTCGTTGACCAGGACGTCGAGCCGCCCTTGCTCGCGCCGGATCCGGGCGCAGAGCGCCTCGACCTGCTCCTCGACGGTGTGGTCGACCTGCGCGGCGACGCCGCGCCCTCCGGCCGCGCTCACGCGCTCGGCGGTCTCCTCGATGGTCTCGGGGCGCTGCCCCGTGGCGGGCCGGCCGCGGACGCTGCGGCCGGTGCAGTAGACCGTCGCGCCGGCCTCGCCGAGCGAGCACGCGATGGCGCGCCCCGCGCCGCGCGTGGCGCCGGCCACGAGGGCGACCTGTCCTTCAAGCGGTCTCATACGCTGTCTCCTCCTTGAGCGCCGGAGCGCGCGGCGGCGCCGGGCGGGTGCGCGCGGCGCTGCGGCTCCGGTCGTCCGGAGACGCTACCGGACGATTCCTGACACCTTCTGTCATGAATTGCGCGTAGGCTGATCGCCGGGTCGGACGGGAGTCGGACGGGAGCGGCGCCGCCCGGGAGCCGCGGAGGGTCAGTCATGCGCGCGGATCGGCTGCTCAGCTTGCTCTTGCTCCTCCAGCAGGCGAAGAGCCGGCAGCTGACGGCCGAGGACCTCGCGCGCCGCCTGCAGGTCTCGGCGCGGACGATCTACCGGGACCTCGACGCGCTGTCGTCCGCGGGCGTGCCCGTCTACGCGAACCGCGGCCCGAACGGCGGGATCGCGCTGCTGGAGGGGTGGCAGACGAGCCTGACGGGGCTGACGCAGGCCGAGGTGCAGGCGCTCTCCGCGGTCGCGGCGCCGGGCGCCCTCGCGGACATCGGGTTGTCGGCGGCGCTGCAGAGCGGGCTCATCAAGCTGTCGGCGGCGCTGCCGGTGGTGCAGCGGTCGATGGCGGAGCACGCGCGGCAGCGGCTCCACGTCGATTCGTCGGGGTGGTTCCAGGGGAGGGACGTGGTGCCGCACCTCGACGTCCTGCGGGAGGGGGTCTGGCAGGATCGCAAGGTGTGGCTCGCGTACCGGGACTTCGACGGGGTGGCGAGCGAGCGGGTGGTGGATCCGTACGGGCTCGTGATCAAGGCCGATCGCTGGTACCTCGTGGCCGGGACGACGGAGCGGGGGCCGAGCGTGTTCCGGGGGGCACGGGTCGAGGGGGCGCGGCTCCTCGACGAGGGGTTCGCGCGGCCGGAGGGGTTCGACCTGCCTTCGTGCTGGAAGGCGTGGTGCGAGCGGTTCGCGGAGCGCCGGGCGAGCTACGTGGCGACCTTGCGCGTGACCGAGGAGGGGGAGGCGGCGCTCCGGCGGATCCGGCCGAGCGGCGAGCACGAGCGGTGGGGGCAGGGGAAGCGCGGGCGCGACGGGACCAGGACCGTGACGGTCGACTTCGAGCGGGAGTCGATCGCGGTCTCGCAGATCGTGGGGCTGGGCCGGGGCGTCGAGGCGCTCGATCCGGCGGCGCTGCGGGCGCGGCTCGAGGCGATCGCGGCGGACCTCCGCGCGGTGTACGGGCCGCGCCGGGCGGCGCGGGCGCGCGCGAGCGCCGGGGCGGCGGCGCCGCCGCGGAGGCGGGGAGGCAGGAAGGCCGCGAGGTAGATGCGCGCGGAGTCGGCTCGCGCGCGGGAGGGGGATGCGGGGGGCGAGGAGGGGTCAGCTCACGGGATGCCGGCGGAGAGGGTCGAGGGACGCGGCGCCGGCGCGAGGGCATGACGGGGAGAGCGTCTCACGGAGAGCTCGCGGTCCGACGCGGCTCACTCCGCGTCGGGACACGAATAGCCGATCTCCCAGCCCTGGACTTGAACGCCGCCCGCGCCGTCGCTCGTCGGATTGAGCTTCACCTGCAGCTCCAGGTAGTCCGCCTGCGCCGCCGGTGGCCCACCGAGCGCGCCGGCGAGCTCGACCGCGCACGGCGGCGTCGAGGTCTCGTCGCACACCTGGGTGTCGGCGGGCGTGGCGTGGGCGGTCGCGGCGAGCGTCACTGTCGCGGCGTCGAGGTCGGCGGGGTCGTCGGCCGCGCGCACGAAGAGCTCGACGCTCGAGTCCTCCGGGGTGACGGTCCGGTACGTGAGGTACTCCCACCGGGCCTTGGTCCCCGGCGGGCAGACGCCGTGGTAGCGCTCCCAGCTCGTGGTGATGGGCGTGAGGGCCTCGGCCGCGCACGGGACGACCGCGCGGACCTTGCCCGGGCCGTCGCGGAGGGCGGTGCACGTCTGCGGGCAGAGCTTGACGCTCGTGTTCGTCGCGTCGGCGAAGTACCAGCCCTGGCCGCAGCTGGCGAGGTCGGCCCGGGGCGTGAGCACGGTCTCGGTGCCGGCGCTGTTCACGTGGACGACCGACACCGAGGCGGGATCCGCGACGCCGGCGAGCGGGACCGCCACGTCGCAGGGGAGCGTTTCGCCGCGGATCGAGACGAGCGCGTCGCGGAGGGTCGTCGCCAGCCCCGTGCCGGCGGTGAGGTTGAACGCCCGCCCGCCGCCGCGCGTCGCGATGAGGTTGATGATCTCCGCGTTCGAGTTGCCGAAGCCTACCGCGTGCACGCGGACGCCGTGGTTCTCGAAGGCATTGCGCGCGAGGTCGGCGATGTGGCTCGGGACGGTGTCGCAGTTCGACGGGACGCCGTCGGTCACGAGCACGACCGCGACCTCCTCCTCGGGGTGGGCGTTCTTGTAGTTGATCGCCCAGGTCGTGGCGCCGTTCAGCGCCGGGTACATGGGCGTATCGCCGCCAGTGCCGGGGCTGGGCATGTAAAGCGCGTTGTAGAGCGCGAGCTCCTGCTGATCCATGGGCGCGGGGTCCGCGCTCAGCCTCCGGGCCGCCGTGCCATCGAAGGGGACGATCGGCCGGTCGCAGTCCCTGACGGCGTCGGCCGGGCAGCTGCCGGCGATGTCGCTGCACGGGCCGGGGTTGTTGTGCGGCCAGAACCGGAGCGCGACGCCGAGCCCCGCCGACGCCGGATCCTCGAAGAACGCCCTGAGGGCGGCACGCGCCGGGTTCCATCGGGAGGCGCTCACGTTGCTTCCCCCGGAGGTCACCATCGATTCGGACCGATCGAGCGCCACGAACAGGGTGGCCGGCCTGATCATCGAGACGCTGGCCGTGGCGATGCAGCCCGGCGACTCGCACATGGCCGACTGATAGATGCTCCCGTTGTTGGCGCACTGGCACTCGGCGATCTGCCCCGGGCCTGGCGGGTTGACGATGAGCTCCATGCCATCGGCGATGCCCGTGCAGCCGGCCACGCTGATGCACTCGCCCGGGGCGATCGGCTGCGCGGTCGTGCAGGCGAGGGTCCCGCCGGTCGGGCTGCAGGAGCTCAGCACGCGGCTCGGGGCCGAGGAGGGGAGCTGGCCCGCGCCCGCGGGATAGCGGTGAATCGCGATGCCCGCGGGCGCCGGCGTGTTGCCGCGGTTGCAGACCGGGATCGTCCCGCCGCAGGGCACGCCGACCGTGAGATCCACGCCGATGCACGCGGGGTTCGTCTGGTTCGGCAGGTAGGGCTTGCAGAGGCCCTGTTGCACGCCTGGCTCGGTGCCGCACGCGGCGCCGCACTCCTGCTCGGCCAGGGCGACGCACGTCGCGTCCCACGAGTTGGTCGGCGTGGTGCACGTCTTGGGGGCGCACCGGGTCGCGACGAGGCCCCTGCACGAGGTGCCCCAGGCCGGCACGCACGCGCCGTCGGTGAGCGTGGTCGGCGTGGGGCAAATCATGCTGGTGGGCCGACTGCACCTGCCGCCGGCTATCAAGGTGCTGCCCGCTCCGATGAGCGCCGCGCAGTCCGCCGAGCTCGTGGGGTGGATCTCGCAGCAGAGCGGGTTTGTCGCGCAGATGTTTTGGATGCACGGATCGCCGCAGGTCGTGGTCATGTTTGTCGCGGTGCCGGTCTGGCAGGCGTCATGTCCACAGTCGGCCGGTATCGTCGGCTGGGTACAGCAGCTCGGCCGAGCGTCGCAGACCTTCGCGACGCAGCCGCTGCAGGTCGTCAGGAGGGGGCCGCCGGTCGCGCACGGGCTGTGGGCGCACGCGCCCTGCGCGGGGTGCTCGCAATATTGATCGAACTGGCAATCCTCGCTGGTCGTGCAGGGCTCGTGCGTGCCCTGCCGCGCGACGGTCTCGGGCAGCTCGTTGATGTCCCCGACCGACCATGCGTACGTCGGGCCGCTCCCTTCGAGGTCGACGGGGCTCCCGCCCGGCGGCCCCTCGAACGACTGGCCGCCGCAGGCGGGGCACGAGCCGCCGCAGTCGACGCCCTTCTCGCTTCCGTTCTGGATCCCGTCGTCGCACGTGACATAGCAGAGCTCGAGCTTCGGCCGCTCCTCGACGACCGACTTCTCGCTGCTGCGGAAATCGGTCCGCTGGACCGGGTCTTCCTCGAGGAGGACGCCGTGATTCGCGGCCTCGCCGCTCGCCCACGCCCGCGCGAGCTCGGTGACGTCGGACGAGCGGAAGCCGGAGCCGCCGCCGGAGGTGAACGAAGCGGCGATCGCCGGATCGAACGCCTCGCCGAAGCTCGCCCAGGTCACGGCGGCCTCCTCCCAGGCGCTCGTGGCGCGGTGGACGCGGACCGTGCTGTCCATCGTCTTGTACGTCTGCGACAGCGACAGGCTCGCCGACACGACCTCGGCGCCCGGGGGCAGGCCGGAGAGATCGAACCGGAGCAGGCTGCGCCGGAGCCCGCCGCCCGCGCTCGTCCCCGTGCTGAGCGTCACGCTCGCGCCATCGTTCCAGCTGGGCGAGCTTTGCCAGAGCACGGCGTCGGCCACGCCCGCCGGCCCGGCGCCGCGCTGGATCGTGGTGCACACCTGTCCTTCGGTCGACAGCGCGAGCGCGGCGTGGTCGACGCCCTCGTCGCTGGCGCCGCCGGGATCGGCGCTACAGCCGGCCGCGAGCGCGCTCGTCACACCGGCGCATAACGTCGTGAAAATCTTTCTTTTATTTCTCATAGACAGAGATTCCCCCTGAAACGCTTCGTGGTGAGCCGCGCCGAGCCCCGCCGGATGCGAGGCCGGCGTCCTGGAGCCTCGCCGTCACGAGCGCTGGTACGACGCGAGCGCGCGGCGTGAATCGCTGAAGAGGTTCAAGACAAATATCCGCTCATCGTCGCGCGGCGCCTTCAGGCATGTCAAGGCCTCGAAGGAGGAGATCCCGTGTCCTGTACGTGGGGGCGGGGGCTCGCGTCGCACCTCGCGCTGCAGCACCGACGGGCGCCGGACTGAAAAGGAATTCAGGTGGGGGCCGCCGACAGGCTCCCGGTTGAAGAAGAATTCGGGTGCGGGGCTGTCGGCAGGCTCCCGGTTGAAAAAGAATTCAGGTGCGGGGCTGTCGGCAGGCTCCCGGTTGAAAAAGAATTCAGGTGCGGGGCTGTCGGCAGGCTCCCGGTTGAAAAAGAATTCAGGTGCGGGGCTGTCGGCAGGCTCCCGGTTGAAAAAGAATTCAGGTGCGGGGCTGTCGGCAGGCTCCCGGTTGAAAAAGAATTCAGATCGAGGCTGCCGGCAGGCTCCGACCTCGGTCCCGCTTGACAACCGGCTCTCCTCCGGCGCTACCGTGCGATCCTCATCATGGCGAGGAGGCACGCGTCGATCACGTCGGCAGCACCGTCTACGCGGCGTCCGGTCGCGCGGCGTCCGGTCGCGCGGCCGGACGTCGCCGCCGCGCGCGGCGGCCGCGCAGCTGCCGCGGGGGCACGATCCCGGTGACCCCCGACGCGCAAGCCGACGCTCTCGCGCGATGCCTCTGGCCGGAGCTGTCGCCGAGGTACGCGAGCGCCCTCCGCGCGGCGGTCGGCTTCGTGCTCGAGCGGTTCGAGCCCCTGGCCATCGTGGCGGCCGGATCGATCGTCCGCGGCCACGGGGATCGGTCGAGCGATCTCGATCTCTTCGTGATCCACCGCGCCCCGTACAAGCAGCGGTTGCAGCGCTGGTTCGGGGAGGACGTCCCCGTGGAGATCTTCGTGAACCCGCCCGCGGCCGTCCGCGAGTACTGGGCCGCCGAGCACCAGGGCGCACGGCCGTCCGCCGCCCACATGATCGCCACGGGCTTTCCGGTCCTCGGGTCTCCGCTCCTCGACGAGCTCCGGGCGGAGGCCGCCGCGTGGCTGGCGAAGCGCTCTGAGCTCACGCCGGAGCAGGACGCGTGGGAGCGGTACAGCGCGGCGACGCTCCTCGAAGACGCCGTCGACGTCGCCGAGCGCGACCCGGTCATGGCCACCGCCCTGCTCGCCGAGGCCGTGCTGGCGATGCTCCGGTACCACCTCCGGGCGCGCAACGGCGTCCTGCCCCGCACCAAGGAGCTCTTCGCCGAGCTCGATCGCAGCGACCCGGACGTCGCCCGGTCCGCGCGCCGGTTCTTCGAGGCCGCCGCCCTGGAAGACCGGACGAGCGCCGCCCACGCGATCGCCGACGCGTGCATCGGCGCGCGGGGGTTCTTTCCCTGGGAGTCCGAGCGGATCCCCGTGGCGGCGCCCGGCGGCGACGCCGGCCCGGGCCCCGGCTGAAGCGGGTGCGCTGCGCAGGCGCCGAGCTCCGGCGCGCCGGCGGAGCTCACCCCCGCGAGATCCGGCCATCGGCAGGGCTCGGGCCGCTCGCGACCTCCGCCGGACAGCGCTCAATCCAGGGGGGATGTCGCCGTCCTGCCACTTGGCTGCGTCGGAGGTGAAGCGCTCTTCCCGGTTCAGAGAATCCCGCGGCGCGGCGTGAATCTCTTCAGATTCACGGTCCCTCGCGCCATTGTCCCGGAGGTCCGCTTTCTCTGCCGCGGAGTCGCCGGCGCGAGCGTCCTTTGGATTCATCATCGGTTTGGGCGTGAAGAAGAGAGAGCGTCGCGCTCGGCGAGATACGCCTGCTATGTCCGGCACGAGATGCTCGATCCCCGAGCGGGCGCGCGAGGCGATCGAGGTGGAGGCCGCCGACGCCGCGATCCTGGAGGTGCGCATGGAGATCGAGGAGGACCTCGGGGAGGCCGTCTACGAGGCCGACATCCGGCGAGGCCGGCGGACCTACGCGTTGAGGAACGACGGGCGCGGCACGCTGATCGCGCGCGACATCACGATGGATATGCTCCCGCCGGGGGCTTACTGGGCCTTGCCCTCGCGGCCCGAGGCGGCTGGATCGTGGAGCTCGACGAGGAGCTGCACGACGGCAAGCTCTCCTATGAAGCGAACATCGTGATCGGGGGTGTGGAGTTCGAAATCTCGGTGGACGCCTACGGCAACGTCGTCGAGGTGAATTACCCGTAGGCTCGGGTGCCAGAGACCCCGCCAGCCCCTCGCCGGCCGCCTGAGCTCTGCTCCCCCGCGGGACGAGGCGGAGCACGCTCGGGCCCGAAGTGTGGCTCAGGGATCGAACGCGGCGATGAAGATGTCCGTCGCGCCGGCGGAGACGAGCGGGCCGCCGCCGAGATCGGCCGTGCCGGTCAGCTGGCCTGTCACCGCGATCCACCCGTCGCGGTGGATCGTCAGGTGGCGCGCGAAGGCGCCGGCGAAATCCTGACTCCAGAGCTCCGCCGCATCTGGATCGAGCTTCGTGAGGCGAAAGCCCTGGCCTGCCGCGCCCTCGGAGATCTCGACGATGTTGCCGCCCGGATCCAGGGCGAGGCGTTTGGCGTGGGGGGCGACCCTGCTCCACAGATGCTCGCCCGCGGGCGTCAGCTTGGCCACGAACGTCGACCCGGGGGGCAACGGTCCTCCTCCGAGGTCGATCGCCTCCGCGACATAGCCGGAGAAGAGGATGTTGTCCGACGCGTCGATCGCGACGCTGCTGGCGGAGCCGCCGCCCAGCACCGTGATGTCCTCGCCCTCGAAGATCTTGCTCCAGAGCAGGGCGCCGTCTCCGTCGTGCTTCTTCACCACGATGGCCTTGTCGCAGGGGCATCCGGAGCTGTAGCCGTCATGCCGCCAGGCGACCACGACGAGGTGGCCGGCGCTGTCGAACTCGACGCTCCCCTCGATCCCGTCGCCCAGGTCGTTCTGCGCCTCCCAGAGCTGGTTGCCTGACGGGTCGAGCACCTTGACGGCGCTGTTCCCCTCGGGGCTCGGGTGCCCGCTGCTGTGCAGCGAGCCGTACAGGATCGCGACGTTGCCTGCCGCGTCGACGGCGACATCGTACGTCTGGGGCTCCCATGCCACGTCGACAGGCGGATACCCCCTGCTCCAGAGGTGCTCGCCGTCTCCGTCGAGCTTCGCGACGAACAGGGGCTCGGTGTTCTCGATGAAGCTCAGAGCAGGGGCGTGAGGCAGCTGGCCGCCGCCGAGGTCGAGGGTCGCCGGGGGCGTGTCCGAGAAGCTGGGATCCCTCGCGACGTAGGAGCCGGTCAGGAGGACATCGCCGGCGGCGTCGACGGCCACGGCGCCTCCGCGCTCATCGGTGTCGGTTCCGAATCGCTTGCTCCAGATCACGTTGCCGAGCCGATCGAGCTTGACGAGGAAGATGTCCTCGCCGCCCGCGCTCACGAGCGGACCCGCCCCGAAGTCGACGGTCCCGGTGAACCACCCCGCGACGTACAGGTTGCCTGACGCGTCCACGGCGACGCCGTAGCCCGCGTCGTTCCCCGCGGCGCCGAACCGCGCGGACCAGCGCGACGCGCCGGTCGTTTCGCCGTGGCCGCCTTCGCCGCCGTGGCCGCCTTCGCCGCCGCCGTGGCCGCCTTCGCCGCCGTGGCCGCCCTCGCCGCCGCCGCCCTCGCCGCGGCCGCCCTCGCCGCCGCCGCGGCCGCCTTCGCCGCCGCCGCCGTGGCCGCCTTCAGCGCCGCCGCCCTCGCCGCCGCCGTGGCCGCCTTCAGCGCCGCCGCCCTCGCCGCCGTCACCGCCCGAGGACACGCTGCTCACCGCATCGCCGCCGCCGGTCCCAGGCTCACCCCCGGAGCCGCCCGCGCCTGCCGATGGGTCACACGCGATGGCGAGGACCAGGACCGCTGAGGCAGCGCCTCTCGTGAGACGGGTCAGGCCGGAGGATGACCTCCGCAGTGCATCACGATGGCTCATGCCGGTTGGTTGCGCGCCGTGGGACAGGGATTCAACCCGTCGACCGCAGCCGGAACGCGCAGCTCCCGGAGGCGATCCGACCCAGGTTGCGCTCGCGACGGTCGCGGAGCTCGCGACGGGCGCGACCCGACCCACGTTGCGACGCGGTCGCTGCGGGCCGAGGAGCTGCCCGCAGTCGACGCCGCCCCCCGGGGTCCTGCGGCGCGTCATCGCGAGCCGGCGCGGACCCTGGGTCGCCACGGCGAGGGCGGCGACGGCGCTGGTCGTCACGCGTGCTCGAGCACCACGCCCTCGATGACGTTGGCGACGTCCTCGCAGCGATCGCTGGCGTTCTCGAGCTGATCGTAGATGTCACGCCATTTCAGCACGAGCAGCGGGTCGTTGCCCTGCTTGAAGAGCGCCGCCAGGGCCACGCGGTAGTGCGCGTCGGCGTCGTTCTCATGGCGGTTGATCTCGACGCAGAGCTCGAGCAGCCGGGCGCCGTCCTTCACGTCCCGGAGCGAGCTCGTGGCCGTGCTCATGGCGTCGCAGGCGGCCACGAGCGACTCCGCGAGGCCGCGCGCCTCCGGCGTCGCACTCTGGATCTCGAAGAGGACGATTCGCTCGCTGGCGGCCTCGATGAAGTCGAGCACGTCGTCGAGCCGGGTGATCAGCGCGTGGATCTCCTCCCGATCGAGCGGAGTGATCCAGGTCTTGTGCAGCGCGGCGAGGCAGCGATGCGTGATCCGGTCCCCCTCGTGCTCGATCTCCTTGATCTTCCTCGCGATGGCCGGGGCGTCCTCGATCCGGTCGAGCATCTCCAGGAGGAGCTTGCTGGCGGTGACGCTCTTCTGAGCGTGCTCGGCGAGGGCGTCGAAGAAGAGGGCGTCCTTCGTCAATCCCATGCCGTGTGATACCTCGGTGTCGCCGGGGGCGTCAATGCGCGCCAACGAGCCCAACACCTCGTCAATCCATGAAAACAATGGCGGTCGCCTCCGCCTCTCGCGAGGCCCGCCGCCGGGGCCACGATCAAGCGCGCTGAAGACGGAACGCGCCTCGTCCACTCTGGAAAGTATTATCGAGTGTCACGAGCGCGAGCTCCCGACGCCGGAGCGGCGCGTCCCGGCGGCGGCCTCGCGCGAGCCGGCCGCATGGCGGCAGGTGCGCTCCTTCGGGAGCGCCTCGTTGGAGAGGTGGTAATCCGGCGGGGCGCCCTTGCGCCACGCCACGCCCTCGGCGCGGGCGACCACGGCGTCCGGTTCTCGAGCGTCAGCGCCTTCGGCCGAAATGGCCCGAAGAGCGCGCTCGGCTCCTCGTCTTGATTCGGGTCTTGATTCATCGTCTCTCGATCCCTTTCGGCCCTCTCGGCGCGCCGCCGCCGGCGAGCGCGCCCGCGGCTCACTCAGGAAAGAACGTCTCGACCGTGAGCGCCGGCGTCCCCTCCGCGTGGACCCCGCCGAGCAGCGCGAGCGTCCCGTTCGGCGCGGGCACCACGGTCGCGCCGCGTCGCGGCTCCCTGAGCGGCAGCTCCTCGACCTGCGCCGCCGCGAGGTCGACCACGAAGCTCCTGGTCAGGCCGCCCTCGCCCGCCTCGGCGCCCACGGCGAGGAGGCGCCCGCCGGGCAGCGCGAACGCCGCGACGTCGACGATCGCCGCCGGCAGCGCGGCCCCCGCGACCTCCGCGGCGGCGCACGCGCCGGCGCACCCGGGCGCGAGCCGCCGCGTCGGCGCCGGGGCGCCGCCTTGCGCGCCGCCGACAAGCACGATCTCGCCGGGCGCCGTCACGGCGGCGCCCGCGCCCTCGACGGCGTCCGGCGGGAACGGCCGCGGCTCGAACGCGGTCGCGCCGTCGGCGAGCACCTCCAGCCCGGCAGCGTCCGCGCCCCCGGCGCTGCCGCCCGCGACCACGAGGCCGACGCCCTCGACCCACACCGCCGCCGCGCCGGCCCGCGCGTGGCGGAGCCTCGCCACCGAGAGCGCCCCGTCCGCGCCGACGACGAGGACCGCGTCCGAGGGCTCGCCCGGCGCCTCCGCCGGCGCCACCCCGCGCGCGGCGCCCACCACGAACGAGCGCCCGTCCGCCGCCTCCACGGTCCGGCCGCCCGCCACCTCCGCGAACGAGCCGAGCCCCGCGGGCAGCGGCGCCTCGGCGCTCTGCCCCGACAGCACGTCGGCCCAGGTCGCGCCCTCGCCATCCACGGTGAGCAGCAGGCTCCCCCGGACGACGAGCGACCGCGCCGCCCTCGGGAGCGCGCCGCTGGAGGCGCTCCCGCCCCACACCGCGACGTCGTACGCGTCGAGCCGCGCCGGGTCGACGTCCGCCGCCGCGTCGCCGTCCGCCGCGTCGCCGCCGGTGAGCACCACGTAGCGCTCCACGAGGGCCGCGCCGGGCGCGCCGACGCGCGACGCCGCGAGCTCGCCCGGGGGCCGCGCCCACCCGCCGGTCCGCTGGGCGAAGAGCGGCAGCACCTCGCCGGTGAGGCCGGCGAGGTAGATCCCCGCGGCCGAGCGCCCGCGCACCACGGTCGCCCCGCCCGCGTCGAAGCCGCGCACCTCGAACGTGTACGCCCGCTCCGCCGGGATCTCGCCGAAATCGAGCTCCCCGCCCGGCGCCGCGGCCGCGGACACGGCGACGTCCCCCTCGGCCGACGTCGCGGTCACCTCGATCCGGGCGACGGGCGGGTCCTCCTGGAAGGCGGCCGCCTCGTGCCCGGGGACGACCTCGATCGTGAGCGGGCGCGGCTCGGAGGCGCAGCCCGGGAGCAGCAGGCCGAGCGCAGGCAGGACGCGGCCCATCGGCGGGATCTTCATGGGGGCGGATCCTTAGCGCCGCGGCCGCGCGAAAGCATCGCGGAGGCGCCGCGCGGCGGCGGGGCTCACCCCGCCATCGCAGGACGCCTCGCGCCCGGCAACACGAAGGCGCTCGCGGGCGCCCGCCCGCCGCGCGCCCCCCGGCGGTAGTGGTCAACTTTGCCCAGAGAGAGTCCACATGAAGGCGGGAAGATCATTAAGGTTTTCTTCCCGCCTTCCCACCTTCATGTTCAAATTTGACCACTACCCCCCGGCGCTGGCCGAGAACTTTCCCCGCGGCCGCCGCGCGTGCGAGGCTGCCCGGCCCGAGCCGAGGCGCGGGCTCGCCGCCGAGCGCTTCCTTCAGCGCGCATCGATGACCGCGCAGCCAGCGAACGGGCCTGGTCGGCAGATGTGGGATAAAGTAAGACACGAAAGTTGTCGCGTCCCGGTCGGGCAGGGTAGACGGGTCGAGGAGGAAGCATGAGGCGCAGCAAAGGCGAGAGCATGGACACCGGGGCGGTGCGGAACCTCGAGGAGATCCAGGAAGAGGATCCCGGGGCTCGCCCGTCGCGTGCGGGCGCGCTGGTGCTGGCCTCGCTGGGCGGGGCGTGCATCGTCTTCGCGGCGGTGGCGCTCCTGCGCGCGCCGGCTCGCGAGAGGCCGGTCAGCGCCGATCCGCTCGGCGATCTGGTCGCGCGCGCGCACCCGGCCGGCGTGAAGCCGGCGCCGCGCCCCGCCACGATCGGGGAGCACGTGACCTTCCCTGCGATCCTGTCCGACGCGGAGCACCCGACCACGGCGCTCGAGGCCGTGCGCGACCCGCGGGCCAAGGCGGCCGCGTCGGCGCAGCCGCCGGCCGATGCGGGTCCGCCGCTCGCCGCGGACCGGCTGCCCGTGGTCCCGCTGCCGGCGCAGCACGTCCTCGGGCCCGCGGGGGGCGAGGTCGCTCCGAACGACACGCTCACCGCGATGGCCCGCCACGTCTCCCGCGAGGAGGGGCCCGAGACCGAGCGCGGCGGGCCGGGCGGCTACCAGCTGCAGGTGAGCTCGTTCAAGGAGCCCGCCGACGCGGAGGGCTTCGCGGCGGCCCTGCGCCGGCGCGGCCACAAGGCGTACGTCGAGCCGGCGTACGTGAAGGGCCGCGGCCTGTGGCACCGCGTGCGGATCGGCCCCTTCAAGTACAAGCGCTCGGCGGTGATCTACCGGCAGGAGTTCGAGGCCAAGGAGCGCCTCGTGACGTTCATCGTCGATCCGCCGAAGACCACGGTGAAGGTGGCCGAGACGCCCGGCGACGACGCGTAGCCTGGGAGATCCGGCGAGGCGTTCACGCGCGAGCGCGCGGCGCGGCGCCGGCTCGCCCGGCGTCAGCCCCGCGGCCGGCGCGGCGCCGCGGGCGGCGCCTCCGCGAGCGCCGCGGCCGGCGTGAGCGCGCAGGACAGGACCCCCTTGGCCCCGGCGAGCTGCCCGGCGAGCCCGGACAGGTCCGCGCCGCGGCCCTTCAGCACCATGACCTGGAGCACCCGGCCCTCGTCGAGGCGGATCAGCAGGCTGGAGACCACCGACCCCGCGTGCTGCTCCTCCAGCTCGGAGATGCGCAGCACGAGCTCCCGCACCTCGGGCGCGTAGACGACGGTCAGCGTCGCCGCCACCTCGGCGCCCTCGTCCCACGCGGCGCGCGTCAGGTCGGCGCGGACCAGGTCCCGCAGCGCCTCCGAGCGGTTCTCGTATCCCTGCGCGGTGATGCGCCGATCGAACTCGGCCAGCAGCGCTCGATCCATCGCCACGCCGAAGCGGACCAGGTCGCTCATCGTGGGCGCAGGCTAGCGGGGCATGGGTCCGGGCGGGAAGGGGGCTCGCCGCCCGGAGCGCGCTTCACCGGTGGCGGGGCGAGCGCCCGACCGCACCCACGCGAGCGCTCGCCCGCTCCGCTCGCGCGCCGCTCCGGTCGCGCGCCCCTCCGCTCGCGCGCCGCTCAGCTCTTGCGCCGCTCGAGGTGCCGCCGCGCGGCGTCCTTCACCGGCGAGGTCACGTTCTTGCTCTTCGCGATGCCCCGGAGGTCCGACTCGCGCAGGTGCTGGACCAGCCGCGTCGCGACGAGCACCGGCGTCCTCGGGTTCTCCACGAGGTTCCGCTTCACCGTGTAGCTCTTCATCCACTCCGGCGTGGTCGCGATGATCCGCAGCACCTCGTCCGAGATGTTCCGGTTGCGGCTGATGAGGACGACCTCCTCCTCCTGCATCTGCGGGCTGCGCACGGCGGCGCTCGCCACGAGGCGGTTCGAGTCGCGCACGAGCAGCATGCGCTCCTCGCGCGAGCCGAGCATCGCCCGCCGGATCCGCTGCGACATGGTCATGTCGGCGAGCCGCTTGTAGAGCGGGACGTACTGCGCCTTGAGCTCCTCTTTCCCCTCCTCGTCCTCGACGTGTGTGTCGACCGGCTCGTCGGCCGCGAGCGCCTCGGAGAGCGCCTGCGTCTCGACGAATATCACGTCGTCCGGCGTGGGCTCCGGCGACGGCTCGGCGATGAGCTCGTCCTTGATCGCGATGCTGACCTCGCGCCACGCGGGGATGCCCGTGAGCTCGACCCCGTTGCGGGCGGCGAGGTCGACGAGGCGGTCGGCCGTCGACATCCGCGTGTTCTTGTTGAGGTAGAGCCGCTCGATGACGCGCGGGCTCTTGAGCAGCCGCTCCTCGTTCACGGCGATGAGCTCGGTCACCGCCTCGCTCCCGGTGCGCGCGAGCTCCTCGAGCGTGTCCCCGGCGATGCCCGGCATCGCGCAGAGCCGCTCGACGACCGGGAGGCGGTCCGCGTAGAGGCGGGCCAGCCGGTCGATGACGGCCGGCTGCAGCTCCCCGCCGAGCGCGCCCTGGAGGAGCGGATCGGGGAGCGCCGACAGCGTCTTCTCCGCCGTCTCGCGGGCGGGCTCCTCCTCGCGCGACGCGAGCAGCACGAGCAGCGTCACCACGTCGCCCGGCTTGAGCCCGGGGGCGATGCCGCGCGCGGCCATCTCGCGGAGCTTCTGCGGCGCCCCTGGCTGCGCCATTTTCTGCGCCGGCGGCGAGAGGACGGAGGCGTCGATCGGCGCGATCATCGCGCGGTCCTCCCCGCCGCCGCCGCCGCCGCCGTGGGCGCGCGGCGGCGGGGCGAGCGCGTCGCCTGCCGGGCGGCGGAGCTCGGGATCTCGGGTGACGCCGGCGCGCGCGGCGCGGGTTTCGTCGGTTGCGCCGGTGACGCGAGCGAAGCGACGGGCATGCGGTCCTCCCCGGCGGGCATTGCTGCCCTGCGATCTGCGGATTATCCTGAGGCCGCTGTGTGCCTGAAAGGCGCGGCGATCGTCAACGGAGAACGAACAGCGCAGGTCGAGCGCGCCGCCTGTCGAAACGAGCCCGAGGTCCAGGGGGGCAGGGTACCGGCACGCCCGTCACATCCAGCACACCGAAGAGGAGCGCGACATGGGGATTTTCGATTTCGTGAAGAGCGGCGTCCGCGAGATGATGATCGCGCGCCCGGACGCGGCGAAGCATCTCATCGTCTACAAGCACCCGGACCAGAACGTCCCCTTCTGGTCGCAGCTGACCGTCGACAGCGATGAGTGTGCCCTCTTCTTCAAGGACGGGCGGTACGTCGGTTACCTGCCGACGGGGCGCCACACGCTCCAGACCCAGAACATCCCGTTCCTGAACAACCTCGTCAACAAGTTCACGGGCGGGGACGTCTTCATCGCCGAGATCTTCTTCGTCAAGACGCAGCCGGTCCGCGGCGTGCCCTTCGGCGGGCCGCTGGAGTCGATGGAGGACCCGATCCTCTACGAGTTCGTGACGCCGCGCATCTTCGGTGAGTTCTCGCTGGTCGTGGTCGATCCGGTGCGGTTCGTCGTCGGCTACCACGGCCAGTGTGGCGGCAGCGGCGACAACGACGTCGTCCTGAGCTGGATCAAGGGCAAGTTCTT
This sequence comes from Sorangium sp. So ce834, assembly GCF_051521425.1. Classification (NCBI taxonomy): domain Bacteria; kingdom Pseudomonadati; phylum Myxococcota; order Polyangiales; family Polyangiaceae; genus Sorangium; species Sorangium sp. So ce834. Next base: position 5,870,267 of record NZ_CP150351.1, on the reverse strand, counting down.
CATGAGCGTGAAGACCGTGATCGGCCAGGTCTGCGCGCAGCAGCAGAAGAGCCTGCTCAACCTCGGCGGCATGAGCATGGAGCTCGGCGCCCGCATCGTGCAGTCGGCGCCGAACCTCGAGGAGATCGGCTGCAAGATCCTCGAGATCGGCAACTTCAACATCAACTTCTCGGCCGAGGACCAGAAGCTCCTCCGCGAGGCGAACAAGGCCCGCGGCGAGGCGCGCCGGGGCATCGGCGTCGCGCAGGACACCGCCCGCGCGAAGCAGTTCGAGCTCGATCAGCGGTTCCAGCAGGACGCGCGGTACGTGCAGCAGCTGGCGGGCAACTGGCAGAATTACGCCGCCGGCCAGGCGATGATGGGGGCCGGCCAGGGCATGGCGCAGGGCGGCGACGGCAGCGGCGTCGCGGGGCTGGGCGCCCAGGTGGCGATCGGCGCCGGCCTGGCGCAGGCGATGAACCCCGCGCTCGCGGCGCAGGGGCAGCCCCAGTTCGTGCCGCCGCACATGCAGCAGCAGGGGTACCCGGGCGCGCCGCAGCCGGGCTACCCGGGCGCGCCGCAGCAGGGGTACCCGGGCGCGCCGCAGCAGGGGTACCCGGGCGCGCCGCAGGCCGCCCCGGCTGCAGGGCCGTCGATCGAGCAGCGCCTGGAGCGCCTCGCAGATCTCAAGAACAAGGGCCTCATCACGGACGAGGAGTTCCAGGCCCGCAAGGCGAAGATTCTCGAAGAGATCTGAGTCTTTCCGGGCGCTCTGGCCGCCGCGCCCCCAGGCCCGTAGGGGGGCGCTCACCGCGTTCGCCACCTGATGCCATCTGATCCGAAACACCGCGCGCGCTTTCGGCTAGACTCGCCGGGGTGCCCGTCACGCTCCGCATGGCCGGGGATGATCCGCCCGAGATGACCGCCGGCGAGTCCGAAGCTGCCGAGCTGTTCCATCGGGAGGACATCCCGCAGCCGCACGGAGGCACCGTGGCCTCGCAGCCGCCGCCGCGCAGCGACGCGCCTTCCGCCCACGGCTCGGTGCCACCGGTGCACGGCTCGGTGCCGCCGGCCTACGGCTCGGTGCCGCCGGTGCGCGGCTCGGTGCCGCCGGCCTACGGCTCGGTGCCGCCGGTGCACGGCTCGGCGCCGCCGGCCTACGGCTCGGTGCCGCCGGTGCACGGCTCGGTGCCGCCGGTGCACGGCTCGGCGCCGCCGCTCTCGCCGCGCGGCTCGGCGCCTCCGGCGCGCATCTCGGCGCCGCCGCTCTCGTCGCGCGGCGAGGGGCACCTCGCGTTGCCGCCGCTGCCGCCGCTGCCGGCGCGCGGCGACGGGTTCCCGGCGCGCCGCGGGAAGGTGAAGCAGGTCCCGCGCGCGCGCCGCTGCCCGACCTGCAAGCTGACCTTCTCCGGCGACTCCCGCTTCTGCCCGTTCGACGGCGACCCGCTCGCCGACGCGCCCGACTGGAACCCGTCGGCCGATCCGCTGCTCGGGCGCACGATCGACGGCCGCTACGACGTGCAGGCGGTCGTCGGCGAGGGGGGCATGGGGACGGTGTACGAGGTGCGCCACAAGTCGCTCGGCCGCCTCTTCGCCCTCAAGGTGCTCCGGCGCGACATCGCGCAGGACGCCGAGCTCGTCGCCCGCTTCATCCAGGAGGCCAAGGCGGCGGCGGCGATCGGCCACCCCAACATCGTCGCGGTGAGCGACTTCGGCGCCCTCGAGGTCGAGCCAGGGCAGCCGGAGCTGCCCTTCTTCGTCATGGAGTTCCTCACCGGGACCTCCCTCGCGGCGCTCCTGCGCACCGAGCGGACGCTGCCGGCCCCGCGGGTCGGGGAGATCATGCTCCAGTGCGCCGCGGCGCTCGGCGCCGCGCACGCGGCGGGCGTCATCCACCGCGATCTCAAGCCCGACAACGTGTACCTCGTCCGCAACGGCGACCAGGAGTTCGTGAAGCTGCTCGACTTCGGCGTCGCGAAGGTCGCCGGCGGCAAGCGGCTCACCCGCATCGGCATGGTGTTCGGGACGCCGCACTACATGAGCCCGGAGCAGGCGGAGGGGAAGCGCATCGACGCGCGCGCCGACATCTACGCGCTCGGCGTCCTCATGTACGAGTGCTTCGCCGGGCGCGTCCCCTTCGAGGCGGACACGTACATGGGCGTGCTGACCAAGCACATGTACATGTCGCCCGAGCCGCTCGAGCAGGTGATGCCCGACGCCTCCGCGCTCAGCGCGTTCGGTCCGATCGTCATGCGCTGCCTCGCGAAGAACCCCGAGGAGCGCTTCTCCTCGATGGCCGACCTCGCCGCGGCCATCGAGCTCGCCATCGACGCGCCGAGCCGCGCCACCGCCGCCATGCTCCAGGACGAGACCCCGCGCCGCGAGGCCCTGAAGCTGCGCGAGCACGACGAGATGCTCGGCGCGGTCCAGGTGCCCAGGGAGCCGTCCGAGCCGCTCTCGATGGGCGCGCGCGTCGCGATCGCGCTCGCGGCGATCCTCGTGCCCATCGCGATCGCCCTCGGGGTCCGCGCGCTCCGCACCTCGGCGCGCGAGGCGCCGCCCGAGGCCGCCGCCCCCGGCGCCCTCCACGCGGCGACGGCGGCCGGGGCCGTGCCCGACGAGCCGCCGCAGCCGCCGCCCGCGGCCCCGGCCCCGAGCGCGGCGGCCGCGCCGCTCGCGCAGGAGCTCGCGCAGGATCCGGAGCCGCCCCGCCCGCACGGCACGGCCTCCGCCGTCCCCGCGAAGCCGGCCGCGCCGACGGCCCGCCCCGCCGCGCCGCCGGTGTCCCCCTCGAGGCCGACGATGACCGGCGATATCATCGATCCCTGGGAGCGCTGATCGCGCGCGCGGCCCACGACGAAACCTGGCCTTCCCCGGCGTCCTGTGCTCACGATGGGCGCCGGCGATCACCGGGCCCACGGCGGCGGGACGAGCGATCGACGGCAGCGGCGACGCTCGGGGCAGAGCGCTTGACAGCGTCCGCTCGGGCTCGCCATCCTTCGCGAGGCGGAAACCTCTAGTGGCCAAGCAACAGCTCCTCCTGGTCGACGCGGATCCACGCAGCGTTCGGGTCCTCGAGGTCAGCCTGAAGAAGGCCGGTTACAGCGTGACCACCGCGACGGACGGAGCGGACGCCCTCGCGAAGCTCGAGGTCTCCACGCCGGACCTCGTCCTCAGCGACACCCGCCTGCCCCACGTGGACGGCTACGCGCTCGTCCGCAAGATGAAGGAGCACGCCGACTGGGCGTCGATCCCGGTCGTCTTCCTCACGAGCCAGCGGTCGATCGAGGACAAGATCCGCGGTCTCGAGCTCGGGGTCGAGGACTACCTGACCAAGCCGATCTTCGTGCGGGAGCTCATCGCGCGGGTGACGCTGCTGCTCGCGCGGCGGACGCGCGAGGGGATCACGACGCGGCATTTCGCGACCACCGGGCGGACGAGGTTCTCCGGGTCGATCCTCGACATGAACGTCGTCGATCTCCTGCAGACGTTCGAGGTGAGCCGGAAGAGCGGGATCGTCCACCTGTCGCACGCGGACAACGAGGCGCAGGTCTATTTCCGCGAGGGCAAGGTCGTCGACGCGACGCTCGGCCGGCTCTGCGGGGAGGAGGCCGTCTACCGCGCGCTCCTGTGGAACGAGGGGACGTTCGAGGTCGAGTTCTGCAAGGTCGACAACCCCGACGTGATCGAGACGTCGACCCAGGGGCTGCTCATGGAGGGCATGCGCCGGGTCGACGAGTGGGGCCGGCTCCTCGAGGCGCTGCCGTCGCTCGCCACCGTCTTCGAGGTCGACAGCGAGGAGCTCCTGGAGCGGCTGAACGAGATCCCCGACGAGCTGAACGGCATCCTGCGCCTGTTCGACGGCAAGCGGACGCTGATGCAGGTGGTCGACGCGTCGCCGTTCGAGGATCTGTCGACGCTCTCCACCATCTCGAAGCTCTACTTCGAGGGGCTCTTGGTCCCCGCCGCGGCGCTCCCGCCCGACGACGTTGTGCCGAGCGAGCCCGAGGCGGCGTTCCACGACGAGTTCTCGCCGCTCTCGTCGCCGTCGGGGCTGCGGCGCTCCAACTACCCGGACGGCGGCGGGAACGCCGGCGCCGACGATCTCGAGGACGCCGCGGTGGTCCCCGCGCCGCTCTCGAACCGCCTCTCGCCGGCGATGCTCCCGCGTTCGCGGCCCGGGCACGAGCTGCCCGCGCCGGCCGCGGATCCCGACGCGGAGTCCGCCGGGCGCCCGGTGACGGCCCGCAGCGCGGTCCACGGGGCCGTGGCGGTCGGCCGGCCGGCCGGCGCGGGCGCGGCGGGGCGGGCGCCGTCGGAGCCGCCGAAGAGCGCCGCGGCGACGGGCGCGGGGCGCGCGGGCGCGCCGGGGCGGGTGCCGTCGGAGCCGCCGAAGAGCGTCGCGGCGACGGGCGCGGGGCGCGCGGGCGCGCCGGGGCGGGCGCCGTCGGAGCCGCCGCGCGCGGGGCGGGTGCCGTCGGAGCCGCCGAAGAGCGTCGCGGCGACGGGCGCGGGGCGCGCGGGCGCGGCGGGGCGGCCGTCGTCGGAGCCGCCGCGCGCGGGGCGGCCGTCGTCGGAGCCGCCGCGGAGCGCTGCAGCGGCCGTCGAGGCCCGAGCTGCGCGCGCGCACGCAGAGATCGACATCGACAAGGACACCACGCTCGCCAGCAGCGATGAGGCCCCGCTCACGCGACCGCTGGTGACGCCGCGCAGCTTCGCGCAGAAGCACCGCGCGTCGAGGAGCGACCGTCCCGCGGCCGCGGGCCCTCCCGCCGAGCAGCGCGCCCGATCCGAGGCGCCGGCGCCCGAGCCCGCGCCGCCGCTCCCGCCCGCGCCGCCGCCCGACCCTGCGCCGACGGCAGAGCCGGCCGCCGCGCCGCCGCCCGCCGGTGACGAGCGCGCCGCCGCGGTGCCCGCGTCGACGGTCCCCACGCTGCGGCCCCGCCCGCCGAGCGACGCGCCGCCGGCCATCGCCGGCCCGCGCGAGGCGCAGCAGGCGCAGGCGTCGCTGCGCGGCGAGGCGGGGGGCGGGGAGGCGCGCCCGCTCGAGGCGGCCGCTCCGCCGCCGGCCGGCGCAGCCGCGGCCCCGGGGGCGAGCCTTTCGGCGGCGCCGGACGACGGGCCGCCGAGCGATCCCGAGCCCATCACCGAGAGCGAGCGCTTCTTCCTCGGCGGCGGGGTGAACGCGCCGGCGCGGCTCGCGGCGCAGGGGCGCTCCTCCGCCGACGACACCGATACGACCGCTGGCGCCGTCGAGGCCACGCTCTTTCGCCCCCGCCAGGAGGAGCGCAGGGCGCGCGTCGCGCGGCTCGCGGTCGGTCTGGTCACGGCGCTCGCGATCGGGGGCGCCGGCGTATGGCTGATCGGCCAGGCGCGGCACCCCGTGCCCCCGGCGCCGATCGACGACGCGCCCCGGCAGGCGGAGGAGCAGAGCTCCGGCGCCGCGATCGAGGCGGCTCCGGCCGCGCCGGAAGGCGAGCCGACCGCCGCCGCCGGGCTCTCCACGGCGACCCCCTCCGACGCCCCGGCCGACCCGCCGTCCGATCGCGCGGCGGCCGCCACCACGGCCTCGGCGAGCCCCGCCACGACCACCGCCCACCACGGCTCGCCCGCGCCTGCGGCCCCCGCGGCGCCGCCGGGCGCTCCGACGCACGCGGGTCAGGCCGCCGCGCCGACGCGGGCGCCCGCGCCGCCGCCGAGCGCCCCGGCGACCGCGCCCGCCGCGCCGGACGAGGAGGGCGGGTCCCTGTCGGCCCGCGTGATGCGCGCCCTGGAGTCGGGGCAGACCGGCAAGGCGGTGCAGCTCGCGCAGCAGCTCACGGCCGCCTCGCCGGGGAGCGCCGCGGCGTGGCACCTGCGCGGCGCCGCGGAGCAGGCCGCGGGGCGCGGCGGTCGGGCCTCGTTCCGCAAGTGCGCCGAGCTCTCCTCGCCCGACTCCTCGCTCGGCGCCGAGTGCCGAGCGCTCGCCGGCGTGCCCTGAACGCGCGCGACGCGCTCAACGCGACCGCGACCTGAGCCGCGGATCGAGCGCCAGCGCCGCGAGGTCGAGCGCCACGGTGGCGAGCACGATCGCGGCCGCGGCGAAGAGCACCGTCCCGACGAGGAGCGGGCCGTCGCGGTTCTGCAGCGCCTCGACGGCCATGCTCCCGACGCCGGGCCAGCGGAAGAGCCGCTCCGTGACGATCGCGCCGCCCGCCAGCGCGCCGAGGTCGAGCGCGGCCAGCGTGGCGAGCGGCAGCAGCGCGTTGCGCAGCGCGTGGACGACGAACGCGCGCAGGCGGGAGGCGCCCTTCGCCCGCGCGGTCCGGATGAAGTCCTGGCGGAGCAGCGCCCGGAGCTCCTCGCGCACGACGCGCGCGTAGAGCGCGCTGCCGAAGAGGCCGAGGGTCAGCGCCGGCAGGACGAGCGAGCGCAGGTGCTCGGCCGCGGTGACCCCGTACCCGTCGTAGGGCAGGAGGCGGAGCTTGTAGGCGAGCACGTACTGCAGCGCGGGGCCGATCACGATGGTCGGCGCGCTGGCGACGAGCAGGGTGACGCCGAGCGCCGCGTGGTCCCAGGCCGTCCCGCGGCGGGCCGCCGCGACGAGCCCGAGCGCGAGCCCGAGCAGGAGCTGCACCGAGAGGGCGGCCACCGCGAGCTCCAGCGAGCGCGGCGCCTTCGCCTCCAGCAGATCCACGACCGGCTTTCGGTAGTGGAAGCTGTAGCCGAGATCGAGGTGCAGGCCGAAGGGCCCGGCCGCGCAGCTCCGGTGCTCCGGGTCGCCGCGCGCGCCCGCGTGCGGCGACCCGGGATAGGGGCCGATGTGGACGAGCCGGCGCACGAACCGCGCGAACTGCACCGGGACCGGCCGATCCAGCGCGTAGACCGTCCGGACGCGGTCGACGTCGGCGGCGGACGCCTGCGGCCCGACGAGCATCCGCGCCGGGTCCCCCGGCAGGAGGTGCGCGATCGCGAACGAGACGGCGGTGACCCCGGCGATCACGATCGCCGCCCACCCGAGGCGCCGGAGCAGGTGCGCGATCGCGGCGCCCGCCGCGGCGGCGCGGCCCGCGCGAGCGGCGCTCGTCGCGGCGGTGCGGCGTGAGGGCGCGGCGCTCATCGCGGGGGCACGGCGCGCGCGGGCAGCGCGCGGAGCGGCGAGGCGCGCGGCGGCGCGGCCGCGCGGGCCCGGGCGGCGGGCGCGCCTCGCGCGGCCGGGTCGAGCCAGACGCCGTCGAAGCGCGACGGCACCGCGGCGGAGCCCTCGTAGCCGCGCAGGTACGGCTGCCAGAGCTCGAGCATGCCCATCGTGTACGTGGGCACCCAGGGCGCGCGATCGCGGACGATCCGCTCGGCGCGGGCGTAGAGATCGAGGCGCCGCGCGCGGTCCTGCTCCGCGTGGGCGGCGTCGAGCGTGCGATCGAGCTCCTCGTCGCTGAAGAAGGCGAAGTTCAGCGAGCCCTCGTCGCGGATGGCGCGCGTCGAGAGCGTCGGCTCGAAGAAGCTCGCGGGATCGGGGAAATCGGCCTGCCACCCGGCCCAGCCCATCTGGACCGCGCGGCGCCGCGACGCCTCGGCGAGGTAGGTCGCCCAGCTGACGAGCCGCAGGCGGACGCGGAGGCCCACCTTCGCGAGCTGCTGCTGGAGGATCTCGCCGACCGCCTGCTCGAAGGTGTCCGGGATCGCGATGTACTCGACGACCCCCGGGTAGCCGCCTCTCCCGGTCGCCGGGTCGAACGCGTACCCGGCCGCGGCCATCTGCGCGAGCGCGCGCGGGAGATCGTGCTCTCGCATCGGCTCGTCGCGCGGAGGGCCCGGGATCGACGGCGGCAGCACCCGGTCGAGGGCGAACAGATCGGGGCGCACCTTCTCGAGCACGGAGGGGTCGACGGCGAAGGAGACCGCGCGCCGCACGGCGAGCTGGTCGAACGGCGCGAGCTCGGTGTTGAGGAAGACGGCGTTGGTCCTGCTCCGCGTCACCCAGCGCGTATACCCCTTCCACGCGGGGTCGGCGCGGTAGGTCGCCGCGTCGACCCCCGTCAGATCGCGCAGGTAGTCGAGCTCGCCCTCCTCGAACTTGTAGCGCTGGGTCGTCGCGCGCACCCCGGTCTGCCACTCGATCGCGTCGAGGTACGGCCGGCCCGGCCGGAAGTACCCCTCGTGCCGCGCGAGCCGGACGCCGGCGTCCTGGTCCCACCGCTCGACGCGGAACGGGCCGGCGCCGCACGGCGGGGGAGGGCTCGCCGCGTCGACCACGGCGCCGGACGAGGGGCACACCGGCGCCATGAAGCCGAGCGTCATCCGCGCAAGGAAGGTCGCGTCCGGCGCGCTCAGATCGATCGCGACGGCGTGGTCGCCGAGCACCCGCACGCCGGCGAGGTGCGGCGCCGCGCCCGCGCGGTACTCGGCGAACCCCTCGATCATCTCGTACTGGCTGGCCCCCGGGCTCGGCGTCCGCGGGTGCAGCGTCCGCTCGATCGAGCGCTTCACGTCCGCGGCGCGGAGCTCCGCGCCGTCGTGGAAGCGCGCGCCCTCGCGGAGCGTGAACACGTACGTCCGCCCGCCCCGCTCGACCGCGACCTCGCGCGCGAGCTCGGGCGCGACGTGGCCGCCCTGGTCCCACGCGACGAGGCGGGCGAAGACGAGCTCCGTGACCATGCCCGAGACCTCGTCGTAGGCGATCGCGGGATCGAGCGTGCGGATGTGGCCCGTGGTCGCGAGGCGCAGGGTCCCGCCGCGCACGGGCGCGCCGGGCGGCGCCTCGCCGCCGCCGAGCGGCGGCCGCGCGCGGCTCGGCGAGACGCCCGAGAGGAGGAGGAGCACCGCGCCGGCGAGGAGCAGATCGACCGGCAGGCGCCGCCCGCGCGGGAGCTCGTCGCCGGCGGGATCGAGCGCGTCGCGGAGCCCCTCGCTCGCGCGGTGGAAGCCGAGCACGGCGAGCACGATGAGGAAGCCCGGCGCCGCGAGGAGCATCGGCTTCACGCCGAGGTAGGGCTCCGCCTCGTGCAGCATCCGGCCCCAGGTCGCGGTCGGCGGCTGCACGCCGACGCCCAGGTAGCTGAGCGTGCCCTCGGCGAGGATCATCTGGCCGGCGAGGATCGTCGCGAGCGCGAGCAGCGTCCCGCCGACGTTCGGCAGGACGTGCCGCCGGACGACGTGCAGCGTCCCGGCGCCGAGCGCGCGCGCCGAGGCCACGAACTCGCGCTGGGTGAGCTCCAGCGTCTTGGCCCGGACGACGCGCGCCACCCAGGTCCACCCGGTGAGGCCGAGCACGAGCAGGATCGTCCCCACGTCCGCCCGCCCCACGGCGACGCCGATCGCGGTCACGAGCAGGAGGTACGGCAGGGCGAGGATCACGTCGATGAGCCGCATGAGCGCGCCGTCGAGCGCGCCGGCCCGCGTGCCGCTGGCCATGCCGGCGGCGACGCCGACGACCGCGCCGAGCGCCGTGGCGAGCGCCGTGGACGCGAGCGCGATGCCGAGCGAGAGCCGCGCGCCGTGCGCGAGGCGCGCGAGGAGGTCGCGGAAGAGCGGGTCCGTCCCGAGCCAGTGGGCGGCCGACGGCCCCGGCGGCGCGCCGAAGGCGTCGCGGGACAGGCTGAAGTCGCTCGCGTTCGGGTCGTGGCCGACGACGGCCGGCCCCAGGGCGGCGAACAGCGCGAGCAGCGCCACGATCGCGAGGCCGAGCAGCGCCGACCGGTCCGCGAGCAGGCGCGCCGCCGCGTCGTCGCCGAGGAGGGCCCGCGCCGCGCGCCGGCCCGCCCGCGCCGCCCAGCGCGCGGGCGCGAGCCGGGCAGGGCGCGTCATCACCGCTTCCCTTCGAGGAACTGCGTCACGAGCGCGACGAACTCCTCCGGCCGCTCCTCGTGGGGCGAGTGCCCGGCGTCCATGATCTCGAGCATCGCGCCGGAGATCTCGCGGGCGAGCCGCTGCGCGCCCGCGGCCGGGAAGATGCGGTCGTCGCGCCCCCACACGACGAGCGTCGGCGCCGTGATCCGCGTGAGGCGCGCGACGACGGGGCGCGCGTCGAGCACCGCGCGCATGATCGCGTGGGCGCTCTCGCGCGCCGAGGGGGCGTTGAAGAGGTCGTAGTGTCGGTCGATACGCGACAGCGGCACCGCCGCGTCCGCCCGGAACACGTCGTCGCGGAAGTACGACCGGAACATCCTGCGGCCGTGGAGCTGCTTGAAGACGATGCCGCCCACGACCGGCAGGAGCGGGAGCTTCATCCGGAAGCTCATCGGGAACGGGTAACAGAGCGCGTCCTCCAGGACGAGGCGCTGCACGAGCTCCGGGTGCTCGGCCGCGAGCGTGATCGCGACGGCGGCGCCCATGGCGTGGCCGACGAGGTGCGCCCGGCCCACGCCGAAGGCGGCGATGAGGTCGGCCACCGCCTCGGCGAACGTCTCGATCCCGTAGGCGTACCGCGCCGGGCTCGGCTTCTCGCTCTCCCCGAACCCCGGGAGGTCCGGGGCGATGACGTGGAAGCGCTGGGCCAGCGCGTCGATCACGTCGTCGAACTCCAGGTGGCTGACGAGGAAGTTGTGGATGAGGAGGAGCGCCGGGCCGTTGCCCGCCCCGGCGACCAGGACCCGCATCCTGACACCCCGGGCGGTGACGTCCCTGATGACGCGCTCGACGGGTCGGGGGGCGGCGGGCGAGGCCGCGCCTCGACCCTCGCTGGCAGGGGCCTTGGCCATGGTGGCGACGAGACTATCAGCCCTTTTGTCTGAAAGGACCGATGTGTGTCAGGGTACGGACCATGTCGCTCCCCGAGCCCCGCCGCCCGACGGGCGCCCCCCCGCTCCCACCCATTGCGCCCGGCATCCAGCTTTTCCCTCCTCGACCCAGGGACCCCGACGTGCGGAGCGGATCGAGGCTCGGCTTCGACGGACGAAAAATGTCCGAGGTGTGTCAAGAACCCCTGGAAAGCACCGCGTCTCGCGACAGCCACACAATAATCGTAGTCGGGTCAATTGACTGTATTCCATTCAGTGGAATAGAGTCGCCCGCGTCGGTTGGGTAGGGCCTCCGGCAATCGATGGGAGGACCGGTGCAGAGGATCCCCGAGGACGTGCTTGAGCGCATCGAGCGGGAGCACGCCCAGGGGATTACCTCGAGCGATATTCTCGAGTTGTTCGCAGCGCATGGCATCAAGTTCAGCGAGGCGACGCTCCGGAAGTACGTGCAGCTCGGCCTGCTCCCGCGAAGCGTGCGGGTGGGGCGCAAGGGCAAGCATCAGGGCTCGCAGGGGATGTATCCGGCCACGGTAGTCCGCCAGGTTCAGCGCATCAAAGAGATGATGGCCCAGGACTACACCATCGAAGAGATCCAGCGTGAATTCCTGTTCGTGAGAGGTGATATCGAGGAGCTCGAGCGCACGATGACCAAGGTCTTCAATGCGCTCAGGGACGCCGCCAAGGAGAGGCGGAGCGAGACGAGCGGCAGGGCGATCGCCCAGGACCTCGCGAGCGCGGAGACGCTCGCGCGGGAGCTCGTCGCGAAGCTGTCGTTGATAGAAGAACGCCTGATGGCGCAGGCGCGGCTCACGAAGCAGGCGGCATCCTCTTGAGGTGCCGAGTCGCAGGGTCTTCGATTCCGTGAAGCGAAGGGGCCGCATCGCGGCCCCGCCTGGTTTGACGCGATCGACGGGACGGGCATCGGCTCGTTTCGTCGCGATTTTTTAGGGACGGCATCCGGCGTTACGTCGGGCAAGGAGCGGGATCTCTTTGCGCTCGAGCTGGGACTCGGGCGCGTGGGGAAACGCGCGCGCTTGAGAGCGGAGACGCTACCAAACGGAGGCAGCGCATGGCGACGGTGTCTGAGAGCGAGCTCGAGATCTTCGGCCTAGACGGAGCGGATTCGGCGGGGAGTGACTGCGAATCGGCGGGCTCCAGCGAGCCGGTCGTGGAGGGCGCGCTCGCGCTCCAGGCAGACCCCGCGGCGTCGGGGAACGCCATCACGCGCGAGCAGCGCAGGTCACGGAGGAAGCGCGAGATCCGGGCGCGGACGATCAGCGTCAAGCGCATGACCAAGCGCGAGCTCGAGATCGGCCGGATGCTCTATCCGGAGACCGATTATTACAAGCCGCGGACCCGCGCCGAGTGCGTCGACGGCCCGAGGCCGTGCCCGTACGTCTCGTGCCAGCACCACCTCTATCTCGACGTGTCGGCCAGGACGGGCGCCATCAAGCTGAACTTCCCCGATCTCGAGGTCTGGGACATGAACGAGACGTGCGCGCTCGACGTCGCCGATCGCGGCGGCACCACGCTCGAGGACGTGGGGGCGATCATGAACCTGACGCGCGAGCGGATCCGCCAGGTCGAGGTCAAGGCGCTCGCCAAGCTCGAGGCGCTGAAGGACATGATGGCGCTGCGCGACTACGTCGACGAGGGTCCGGTCGGCAAGCGCCGGCTCCCGGTGCTGACCCAGCCCGAGGACGACGAGGACGAGGACGAGGTCGCGCTCGACGAGGACGAGAGCGACGCGGAGGACGAGGGCCTCGAGGCGACGCCCGCCGGGCGGACCTCGGAGATCGAGGACGCGGGCGACTTCGACAGCGGGGAGTGATCAGTCGGGCCGGGCCTCGACGGTCACGATCGCGTCCGCGCCGAGCGCGCTCGCCAGGAAGGCGCGCCACGCCGCCAGCGTGGCCTTCGCCGGCGGCGTGCGGGGGGCGCGGCCGCTCCACAGGTGGATGAGCCGGCGCCGGGGCTCCGCGAGCGCGTCGCGCTCGCGCCGGGCGACGTGCGCCTCGGCGCGGTCGAGGTCGGCGTCGGTCACCCGCTGCGCGAGGCCGGCGAGGAGCTCCTTCACGCGGGCCGTGGCCTCGTCGAGCTCCGCGCTCGGCGCCCGGATCTCGACCGCGAGCGCGGCCGCGCGCGCCCCGCCGAGGACGCGGGCGCTCGCGCGGGCCGCGAGCTTTCGCCGCGCGGGCGCGGCGTCCGCCGCGGGAGGGGCCGCCGCGCCGAGGGCGGCCGCGAGCAGGCCGCCTTCGCCGCTCAGGCCTTCGCCGTTGAGGGCGGCGACCGTGAGCTCCGCCAGCTCGCGCGTCGCGCTCGCGGCCTCGCGCGCGGCCGGGAGCCGCGCGCCGACGACCGCCTGCGAGAGCGGCGTCCCGGCCGGGAGGCGGGCGTCGTGGTGACCGACCCGGGGCACCACCGCGCCGTCGGGTGAGGCGCACCCGCGCGGCGCGAGCCGCGGCGCGAGCCAGCGCTCGGCGGCCTCCGCCGCGGCGGCCGCCTGCGAGGCGTCGGCGTTCGCGAGGACGGCGAGCCGGAGCGGGCCGGTCGCGAGCGCCTGCCAGCGGAGCTGCACGGTCTCCAGCGCGCCGCTCGCCACCCGGTCCCAGACGCCGAACGGCTCGATCCAGGACGGGTGGTCGGGCGCGAGCGCCGAGGCGAAGGCCTCGAGCGCCGCGGCCCGCCCGCCGGAGAGGCGCTCCAGGTGCTCGAGCGCCGCGGCGCGCGCCAGCGTGAGCGCCTCGGGGCCCAGCGTCGTCGCCGCGACCGTGCGCGCGGCGGCGCTCGCGACGCGGCGCCCGAGCTCGGCCGGGGTCTCGCGATCGTCGCGGAACGGCGCGTGCGCGATGACCCCGACGGCGTCCGCCGTGACCCACGGCTCGATCGTCACGTCGAGCTCGCGCCGCCGGGTCTGCACGGCGGCGAGCGCGGCGAGCGCCGTCGCGCCCGCGTCGTACACCCCCTCCTCCGCGACGCCGCACGGGCTCGCGAGCAGGACCCAGATCTCGCCCTGCCCGCGCTCGATCAGGGTGCGCCGCTCCAGCGCGGGCTGGGCCCCCGCCGCGAGCGCGCGGCCGAGCTCCGCCTCGAAGAGCCGCTCGCCGGCCTCTCCCGGCGCGACGGGCCGCGGCGGATCGGCGCTCGGGGGGAGGCCGAGGGCCGTCGCCCAGCGCTCGGGCGGCGCGTTCGGGGCGCTGCCCGAGAGCGCCCACCAGGCGGCGCGCGCGCCGGCGTCGCGCGGGTCCTGCGCGGTGAGGACCTGCCGCGTGGCGGTGGCGGGGCTCGCGGGGGCCGCGAGGCCGCGGCGGATCTCCTGCCGCGCCACCGCGGCGGCGAGCGCCGCCGAGGCCTCGACGGGCGGGGCCGCGGGCAGGTCGGAGGCCTCGATGGTCACGCTGACGCAGCCGCCGCGCGGGCGGGCGACCCCGAGCACCTCGACGGTGCGGAACGGCGACGGGAGCGCCGAGAGCCGCCCGCGGAGCGGCGACCCCGGCGCGCCGAGCCGCTCGGCCGCGGCGACCGCCGCCTGCGGGCTCGCGACGCGCACGGCCACGGTGACGCGGGCGGCCCGCCGCTCGAGCTGGTTCGTCGCGTACACGCCGACCGTGTCCGCCGCCGGCCACGGGTCCGCGGGCGGGCTGCCCGCGGGCCAGCCGCCTTGGCCCTCCGCGGCGCGCGCCGCCTCCGCGCAGAACGCGGCCGGGCCGACCGCGGCGATCGAGGTGCGCCCGGCGTGCAGCGCCGCGGTCCGCCACCCCTCGAGCTCCCGCACGCCCGCGGGCGTCGTCAGGTCGACCACGGGCTCGGCGCCCGCGAGGCCCAGCCGGCCGGTGCACGCCGCGATCGGCGAGAGCTCCGGCGCGTCGAGCGGGCTCGCCCTGAGCGCCTGCACCCGCTCGATGGCGCGGGCGACCTCGGGGCTGCCGGCCGCGATGGGCTGCGCGAACGCCGCCGAGAGCGCGCGCAGGAACGGCGCGACGCGCGCCGCGTCCCGCACGAGCAGGCGCACGCGGAAGGAGCCGCGGTCGATGCGCGCGTCCACGTCGAAGCCGGCGGCGACGAGCCGCGCCTCGACCACGCTGGCGAGCGCCGTCGTGGCGACCGAGCCGAGATCGGTGGCGACCGAGGCGACGAGCGCGGGCGCGGGGTCGCCGTCGCGGGAGACGAGCGTGAGCCGCGGGCGGGCCTCGAGGTTGCGCACCTCGATGCGCCCGACGCTGCCCTCGGGCGTCGAGACGAGCGCGTGCCCCGGCGCGGTCGGGCCGCCGGGCGCGGCGCCGCTGCAGGCCGCGATCAGGACGAGCGGCAGCGGGAGCGCGGGCGTCAGGGAGCGCATGCGTCGTCGGCCGGCAGGGGGGCGCCTTCCGGCTGGAAGTCGGCCGGGCATCGCGGGGCGATCTTGAAGCCGTAGAAGTAGGTGAGCACGCCCGTGACCGAGGCGAACGCCGCGCCGTCCGCGAGGCGCGGCCCCTCGGCTTCGAGGTCGTAGAGCTCGTTCGAGAGGCTCGGCACGTCGTCGGCGGGCACGCCGGCGCCGACGTTGATCCGCGCCGTGTACCGGCCGCCGCTCCTCGCGGGGCCGCCGACGGTCGTCACCCCCTCGACCCGCACGAGCATGCCGAGGTAGCTGCGCGCGGTCGCGTAGCGCGTCAGCTCGCGGAGCGGCACGCGGATCGGCTTCGCGGGGCGGTCCTCGAAGCGGAAGCTCATGGTCCCGCCGATCTCGGGCAGGGTGCGGCAGCCGCGGAACCGGCCGGACGAGGGGCCGCGGAACTCGGTGAGCACGCCGAGCAGATCGACCACGTCGCCGGGGAAGAGCCGCAGGTCCGGGGGGCTGAACGCCGGCTGGAAGACCGTCATGCCGGAGTACGGGACCGGCTCGTCGGCGCTGTCTTGCACGTAGTGGTTGCCGTGCGCCCCCTCGCCGGTCTCGTCGAACCGGTCGATCGCGACGAGCGTCGCGCCGGTGACGTGGACGCGGCGATCGACGGGCACGCCGTCGCAGTCCTCGCTGTCCTGCGCCGCGGGATCGGCGTTGAACCACGCGGCCTCGCCGACGAGATCCGCGATGCGGGCGCCGCTGCCGCGCTCGTCGGCGAGGGGGATCGAGGGGGCGTCTCCGTTGCCGCCGCCGCACGCGGCGAGCGGCGGGGCGGCGGCGACGGCGAGGAGGGTGGTCGTGATGCGGAGCGGGGCGGCCATCCTCTCCGGCTCATACCACAGGGCCGACGGACGCCGAGCCCCCTTCGGGGGGCGGGGCGGCTCAGGCCGCGAGGCTCGCGCCGGACAGCATCGCCTCGAGGCGGCTCTGGATCTTGTGCCGCTTCGAGTAGACCGTCTTCACGCTGATGCGCATCCGCTCCGCGATCTGCTCCGGGGGCAGGCCCTCGCCGAAGTAGAGCGCGACGAACTCGCGGTCCTTGTCGGAGAAATCGTGCAGCACCTGCCCCACGATCGCGGCGCGCTCGCGGCGCTCGGCGTGGTCCTGCGGGGAGGGGCGCTCGCAGGGGAGCTCGACCGCCGCGTCGTCGAGCGGGGCGCAGCGCGGCGCGCGGCGGGCGCCGCGCAGGTGGTCGTAGGCGCAGTGGACGGCCAGCGTGCCGATCCAGGAGCCGAGCCGCGTGCCGCGCTCGGCGTCGAAGCTCCTCAGCTTGCGCATGTCGTTCGAGATCAGCTGCATCAGCAGCGTCGCGTGGATGTCGCGGATGTCGTCCTGCGCCACCACGGCGGAGAAGCGGGCGATCACGCCGCTGATACACCGGTGGACCAGCCGATCGTACCGGGCGTGGAAGGCGCGCCAGGCGCGCTCGTTCCCCGCGATCATCTCCTTCACCAGCACCCCTTCGGCGACGTCGCCGAGGTCTTCCGAGCATCCCTTACCGCAGAGAGCCAAGCCGTTGGACATGCCGGGGGCCAGTGCACCCGACATGCCAGCGTCTCCAGGGCCGGATCGACGGGCGGCGCGGCGGCGGCGTGCCGCGGTGGGCCAGCGGCCGTACCTCGGGAGCTGTTAACGAGGGTTCACTGCGCGCGACCGCCATCGAGGTGGAAAGATCCAGCCACGCGCCCCGGCCCGGGCCGCGCCGGCGGCGCCGGGCGCATCGGGTCTGCGCGCGGCCCTGTTTCGGGTTATGGACCGAGGGTGCTTTCCGGCCGTGCTCTAGCCCTTGCGGTCCTCGCGTGGTCGCTCCTCAAGGTCGTGGTGCGCCGTCTGTTCGACGGGCCGAGCGGGCTTGCGCTCTTCCACGAGAACTACGACGCCGACGGCCTGCCGCCGCTCTCGCCCGCCGAGCGCGCGGCGCTGCCCGGCTTCTCCCGCTGCATCGCGTGCGGGCGCTGCGATCTCGGCGAGGCCGAGCGCATCGCCGCCTCGAGGGGGGCTTACCCCGGGCTCATGACCGTGGTGCTCGCGTCCTCGCGGAGCATGCCGGACTTCGACGCCGCGGCGCTCGCGCTCTCGCACGTGCCCGAGGCGGTGCTCGCCGAGAAGGAGCAGACCTGCCCGACCGGCGTGCCGTTCCGCGAGCTGGCCAGGTTCGTGCGGTCCAAGGCCAGCGCGGCGCTGGCCTTGGACGGGGAGGGGAGCGCGCCGGCCGACCTGGCCCTCGCCGCCGCGGCGGCCCCGCCCGTGGCCGCCCTCGACCCCTCGTCGGCCGAGCGCGCCGCGCCCGAGGCGACGTGATGACGCCGGCGGGACGCCGCGGCGCGGCGAGGGCGCTCGCGTTCCTCTTCCTCCTCGGTACCCCGGCCTGCGCCGCGCACCAGCCGATCCCGGCCCGCAGGGGCGGCGCCGCGCCCCTGTCCGCCGAGGTCTCCCGCCCGCCGGGCCCCCGCGCGGCGCTCCCGCCGGGCCGGGCCGGGGACGACGACGCGGGCGAGGACGACGGCCGCATCTCCACGCCCGTCGCGCCCGCGAGCGCCCGGGGCGCGGCGAAGGGGGTCCCGATCCAGCGCGGGCGCGCCACCTACTACGCCGACAAGTTCAAGGGCCGCGCCACCGCGAGCGGCGAGCCCTACAACCCCCGCGCGCTCACGGCGGCGCACCGGACGCTCCCCTTCGGCGCGCTCGTCGACGTCGTCCGCCGGGACGGCCGCCGCGTGCGCGTGCGCATCAACGACCGCGGCCCGTTCAAGCGCGGCCGGATCATCGACGTGTCGCGCCGGGCCGCCGAGCGGCTCGGGCTCATCCAGGACGGCGTGATCGACGTGACGCTCGAGCTCATCTGGAAGCCCGCCCGGCGGGGGCGCTGATCGCGCCGCGGCGCCGGGCGGCCGGGGGCCGCCGATCCGCGGGCTGCTACTGGACCAGGCTGAGCCGCGGCGCCGCGGCGAAGGCGGCCAGGTGGCCGCTCTCCTCGGCGACGTAGACGTCGCACCGCTCGTCGACCCGGAGGAGATCCGGGATGAGGTCGGTCGGCACCTTGCCGAGCAGCGCGCCGTCGCGCGGCCGCACCACGTGCACCTCGCTCTGCGGCACGAACAGCGCCCCCGAGCGGAGCACCGGCTCGAGGCGCCGCGGCCGGTCCCCCTCGACGCCGCCCGCGAGCACGTGCCGGTACCGGATCGCGCCGTCGTGCGCGCCGACCCCGACGATCTCGCCCGCCTCGCTGTTCACCACGACCACGTCGTCGACCATGAGGCACGAGGCCGTCGCCGCGCACGCGGTGAGGTCGAAGCGCGTCGCCCCGGTGCGGCGATCGAGCCCCACGAGCCCGGTGCCGCGCCGCCCGTGGGTCACCACGCACACGGTCTCGGGCCCGAGCAGCGGCGCGCCGACCGGCGCCACGTGCTTCGGCAGGTCGACGGTCCACCGCGCCTCGCCCGACCACGGGTCGAGGTGGTGCAGCCGCGCCCCGCCGCGGCCGACGAACGCCCCGTCGCCGGCGAGGGCGAAGAGCGCGTCGTGATCGACCGCCACCGGCGACGCGAACGGCAGCCGGTCGCAGAAGCGCCAGACCACCTCGCCGCTCAGCACGTCGAGCGCCGCGAGCGCCGGCTCGCCGCTGCCGACCACGACGAGCTTGCCCGCGCGGCGCAGCCGGAAGTTCTCGCCGCGCCGCGCGGCGTAGCGCCAGCGCACCTCGCCGGAGTAGAGGTCGACGGCCGCGAGGTGGCGCGTCCCCTCGCTCACGATGAGCATCCGGGGCAGCCCGGGGGCGCTCACCACCGCGCCCGAGGCGTTCGCGCCGACGCGCGGCGACAGCCGCGTCGACCAGGCCACCTCGCCGGTCGAAAGCTCGTGCAGCTGCAGCGTGCCGTCGGGCAGGAGCCGCCCGAGGCCGACCGGCGTCATCACCGAGACCGCGCGCGGCGCCTGCTTGCGCCACAGGCACTCGCCGGTGCGCCGATCGATGCAGGTGAGCTCGCGCGTCGAGCCCACGACGAGCACGTCGCCGCAGAGGAAGGTGGCGCGGAGGTCGAGCGAGGGGATCGCCGCGACCCACCGGGCGGTGAAGCGCAGCCGCGTCCGCCCGAACGTGTCCTCGGCCGCGGCCTGCGGGCGCGCCGCCGCGGCGAAGGCGCGGTACGTCTCCGGGGCCACGTTGATCTTCGCGTCGTTGCGCGTGAGCTCGCGGAGCCGCTCGGCGAGCTCGCGCACGCGCGCCCGGAACTCGAACAGGCGCAGGTTCGAGGTCTGCGCGCGGTCGCGGCGCACGAGGCTGCGCGCGAGCGCGCGCCCGAACGCGACGACGCCCTGGGCGAGCGCGGCCACGTCGACGGCCGGGAAGGTCCAGGTCTGCGCCCGCTCCTCGGCGGCCGCGAACGGCGAGCCGCGGCCCGGGCCGAGCGCGCGCGGATCGCCGGGCGGGACGCGGCCCACGCGGGGCACGCCGAGCGTGAGCGAGAGCGCCCCCTCGCTGTGCAGCCGCACGCCGAGGATCGCGCCGCCGACGGTCAGCCGCCGGTGGTAGGGCTGCCGCCGCGCCCACGCGTCGAGCGACTCGAGCGACAGCGACGTGAGCTGCTCGGCGAACGGGAAGATGAAGACGTCGGGCAGCTCCCGCGCCTCCTCGCCCACGAGCACGCGGATCTTGCCCCGGAAGAGGAGCGAGAAGAGGTCGGCGCGGAGCACGGCCGGCTGCGCGAGCGCGGCGCCCTGGGACGTGCGCAGGAGCGCCTCGGCCGCGATGGCGATCGGGATCTCGCCGGTCGGCTCGACGCCCACGATGGCGGGCTCGCCGCCCGGATCGTCGGGCGAGAACGGCAGGGCGGCGGCGAGGCACCGCCGCGCGGCCGGGAGGCGGTGCTCGCCGAGGCCGCCGCCTGCGTCGTTGTCGGAGAAGGCGGCGTCGCGGCGGGCGCTCGGGCTCCGGTGCGTGGCGAACCGATCGATGGCCGCGAGCACGCGCGCGCAGAGCGCTTCGCCATCGAAGCGCCGCTCGTGCAGGGCGACCTCGGGCACGTCGCCGCCGTGGAAGACGGTGACGAGCAGATCGCGGCCCACGCGCTCGAGGCCGAGCTCCCAGGGATCGGGCTCGAGGCACAGCCGCACGACGGCGCGCGCGCGGCGTCCGGAGGCGAGCTCCGCCGCGGCCTCGGCGAGATCGCAGAGGAGCGGCAGCGCCTCGGCCTCGGCGCGCAGCGGCAGCGCCGCCTCATCGAGCGGAGGAGGCGCGTTGCGCACCCCCTCCAGGACGAAGTCGAGCACCTCGTGCAGCGACGTGCGCTCGGGCTCCGGTGAGCATCGGGTGTTGTCGGCGACAAGAGACAGTCCGGGCATCCGTCGAGGGATGCTAGGCAGCGTGGGGCCGGGTCCTAAGTTTTGTGCGCGGATAGCCGCGGAGTGGACAAGCCCGTGCCACCTGACTAGACAGCGCCGGGCGCGCGTCGCGGCTGCCGCCGCCGCTGCCGCCGCGGGGCGGGCCCTCTGGCGCGAGGACGGCGCGAGGTCGGCGACGCGCGCGGCGCGCGCCACGTAGAATGGTTGGCAATCCAACCGGACGTGCAACACACTCCGCACCCCGAGCGCCATGCCTTCCGAAAGACCGCCCCACTTCTCGATGCTCCGGTCGTTCGCGCTGGCGGATTTCGTCACGCTGGCGAACGCGGCGAGCGGCACCTTGAGCATCTTGCTCTGCCTGAACTACGTGGCCGAGCGCGAGCGCGTCTACATCTGGGTGGTCTTCGGGCTCTTGCCGTTCGCGCTCGCGTGCGACGTCCTCGACGGCACGATCGCGCGGTGGCGTCGCCGGCACTCGCCGCTCGGGGCCGATCTCGATTCGCTGGCCGACGTGGTCTCGTTCGGCGTCGCGCCCGCGGTGCTCGGCTACGCGCTCGGCCTGCGCGGCCCGTGGGACGCCGCCGCGCTCGTCTACTTCGTCGCCTGCGGGATCAGCCGCCTCGCGCGGTACAACGTGACCGCGGCCGAGCTGTCGGACGAGCGCGGGAAGGTGCGTTACTACGAGGGCACGCCGATTCCCACGAGCCTGCTCATCGTGCTGCTCTTCGGGGTGCTCTTCGCGCAGGAGCGCGTGCACGAGCAGATCTGGCTCGGGTCGATCGCGCTCGGCCCCTGGGCGTTCCACCCGCTCAGCCTGGTCTACGTCGTGAGCGGCAGCGCGATGGTGAGCGGCACGCTGCGGATCCCGAAGCCGTAGCGGCGAGGGGGCGGGCGGCGCGGGCGCCGAACAGCAACTTCCGTTGAAGTTACAGTGACTTGCGGTCCGAACGGGCAGGCGGCGCAGAGGGGGCTCCGCGGCGCTTCCGCCTTTGCTCCGCCCTTTCGGGCGCCGGCCGCGGGCGCTTGCTCCGCACCGCATTGCCTGCCATCGGGGCACCGGGCAGGCTTCGTCCATGGGCCAGCCCGCCGAGAAGCAGCGCCGCGCCACGTACGCCGACCTCGAAGCCGTCCCGCCGAACAAGGTGGCGGAGCTCATCGCAGGTGTGCTCCACGTCATGCCCCGGCCGGCACCACCTCACGCACGGGCATCGTCCAGGCTCGGGATCAAGCTGGGCGGACCGTTCGACCTGGGCGACGGAGGGCCCGGCGGCTGGCACATCATCGACGAGCCCGAGCTGCACTTCCCCGACCCACACGCGCCTGGCGAGATCGACGCGCTCGTGCCCGACCTCGCCGGCTGGCGCCGTGAGCGTATGCCCGAGCTCCCGGAGACGGCCTTCTTCCCGCTCGCCCCGGATTGGGTCTGCGAGGTCCTGAGCCCGTCGACCGCGGAAGTTGACCGCACTGTGAAGATGCCGGTGTACGCGCGCGAGGGCGTGCGACACGCGTTGCTGGTTGACCCGCTCGCCCGCACGCTCGAGGTCTACGTGCTCGGCCAGGATCGCCGCTGGGATTCCGCGGTAGTCCACCGCGATGCCGCGCGCGTCCGGGTCGAGCCCTTCGACGCCATCGAGCTCGACCTCTCGGTGCTCTGGCTGAAGTAGGTTGGTGCCGCGCGGGTCGCCCTTGTGCGGCCGCACGCCTCCGGGCAGGCTCCGAATCATGGGTAAGCCCGCCGAGACGCAGCGGCGTGCCACGTACGCCGACCTCGAGGTCGTCCCACCGCACAAGGTCGCCGAGCTTGTCCGCGGCACCCTGCACGTGTTTCCCCGGCCGGCGCCTCGGCACACGCGCGCGAGCTCGGGCCTGGGTGCCGAGCTCACCGGTCCATTTGACCACGGCAAGGGCGGTCCGGGCGGCTGGTGGATCCTGGACGAGCCAGAGATCCATTTCCCCGATCCAGAGGCGCCCGGCGAGATCGACGCCCTCGTGTCCGACCTGGCCGGCTGGCGTCGTGAGCGAATGCCCGAGCTGCCCAAGACGGCCTATTTCCCGCTCGCCCCGGACTGGATCTGCGAGGTGCTGAGCCCGTCGACCGCCGCCTTCGACCGCGACGAGAAGATGCCCGTCTACGCGCGCGAGGGCGTGCGGCACGCGTGGCTGGTCGATCCGATCGCGCGCACGCTCGAGGCCTTCTCGCCCGCGTCCGTGCGCACATGGACCCCCGTCGCGACCCACCGCGACGCCGCGCGGGTCCGCGTCGAGCCGTTCGACGCCATCGAGCTCGATCTCTCCCTCCTGTGGGCAAAATAGAAGCGGCGGGTCAGGGCCCCGGCCGAGGACGCTGCCCGGCCCCGCGCTCGCCGGCGCGCCGCGCGCCGTCGCCCTCGATCGCGGGCGCCCCGCGGCGATAGACTGGCGCGATGCGGCCCTGCAGGAGCTGTGGTGCCTCGCTGGAGGCAAGCCGTCATGGGATCACGTGTCCGCGCTGCGGCGCCGAGAACCCCGGCGTGGCGGGCGCGGCGGCCGCACTGCCGGACACCCCCGCCCCCGCGTCGGCGTCGGGGCCGCCCCGGGCGGTGAAGGCGCTCCTCGCCGTGGCGATGGCGGCGGTGGGGGTCGGCTTCGCGGTGATGTTCTTCGCGCGCGTCGAGCCGCCGCGGGAGCCCGCCCCGCGCGCGCGCCAGCTCACGACGCAGCTCGACGCGCTCTGCTTCGTGGACGCGAACGGCGACGACGCGCCCGACCCGGTGCTGTGGCAGGACGGCAAGACGCGCGGGCGGGTGGTCGCCGTCGACGGACGCAGCGGGCAGGGGATCTGGTCCTCGTCGGAGCTCGACCGGCCCGACGCGCTCGCCTGCCCCGATCAGAACACCGTGCTCGCCGGCGGGGAGAGCGCCACGCTGCACGCGCTCGACGCCCGCACGGGCAAGCCGCGCTGGGCGGCGAGCCTGCCCGGGGCCCCCGACGAGGTCGCGGCCGGCGAGGGCTGCGCGACGGTCGTGTTGAAGGACGGTACCGCGACCGGGATCAAGCTCGGCGGGGGCGAGGTGGCCGACTGCCCGACCGCACCCCCGCCGTCGGCGATCACGGGGCAGTTCTGGGAGCGCAAGAAGAACCCCCAGGTGGTCCACGTCGGCGACGTGGAGGTCGCGCTCACGGCGCCGACCGAGGGGCCGCCGCGGCTCTCGGCCGAGGGGCGCCGCGGCGGCGCGTCGCTCTGGAAGAACGATCTCCCGGTGCGCGCGCCGCTGTCCGGCGGGCGGCCGGACCTCTTCCTCGTCGCGAGCGGCGGCGCCGCCATCGTCGTCGGCGTCGATGTCGTCGGGGGCATGGAGCTGCGGATCATCGCCCTCGATCCCGCGACCGGGGCCAGCCGGTACGAGCGCGCGGCGGGCTACCTCGGCGACCGGATCGTGGCGGCGAAGGCCGCGGGCCCCTACGTGTACGTCGTGAGCGGCGCCGCGGTGAGCGGCGCCGCGCTGCGCGCGATCGACCCGGCGACCGGCGGCACCGTGTGGCGCGCGACCGCGCCGCTGTCCCCGTGACCGGGCCAGGCGGCCGCGCCGCTGTCCCCGTGACCGGGCCAGGCGGCCGCGCCGCTGTCCCCGTGACCGGGCCAGGCGGCCGCGCCGCTGTCCCCGTGACCGGGCCAGGCGGCCGCGCTCAGCAGAGGCAGCCGACAAAGGTGCCCGAGAACAGCGGCCGCTCCATGACCGCGGCGCCGCACGTCGGGCACGTGTCGCCGAGCTTGAGCTCGCGGGGCGGAGGCGCCGGCTTCGCCGGTTGCGCGCCCGCGGCGACGCCGACCGCGGCGAGCGGCTGGAACTCCACGATCGACACGCGCGAGAACCCCTGCCTCGGCGTGGCGCTGCGCTGCGGGGAGGCCAGGAGATCCTGCTTGCTGCGGACCGGCAGGATGGGCCGCGACATGTTGATGTAGGCGAGCTCGGTCGTGTAGAGCGCCGGGTCGAGCATGCGCGGGTCCTCGGGCTGGACGATGCCGTGCTGGAACGCCTCGATCAGCATGTCGACGTCGGTCCGCGCGTTGCGGTTGCGCGCGGCGTCGACGAGGAAGAGCCCGTTGCCGTAGTAGGCGGCGTTGAGCCAGAAGCCGGTGCCCGCGGTGTGGTAACCGCCCGTCGCCCACTTGTACCCGCGCAGCGAGCGGACGTGGGCCGTCAGCGCGTTCGCCAGCGCGTACGACGTCATGCCGAGCGGCAGGAGGCTCACGAGCGCCGCCGGGTGGAAGTTCAGGCAATCGCTGCAACAGACAGGCACCGTCGGCACGAGCGCCTGCGCCGGATCGATGCAGACCTGGACTTCCGATTCGCTGCGATAGCAGCCGGTGAAACAGGAATGCCGCTCGACGGCGGCCAGGAGCGCGGCGGGAAGTGCCATGCGAGCAACTATACCGTCCACGAGGGCGCATGGCTGCCATGAGGCGCAGCGTCACCGCCGCTGTCCGCGGCGCGAGACGCGCGGCGCGCACGGGCGTTCTCGACGTCCGCGCATGCACGCGCCCGTACGTCCGCGCGTGCATGCGCCCGTACGTCCGCGCTCTCGCATGCGCGTTTGCGCGGCTGCGGACAGGCGAGCGCAATTGCGTCCTTCGTGCGCCTGTCCCAGGATCGCCGGCCGTGATGACGGCCGCGCAACCCGAGCATCAGCGCCTCCGGCGATGCGTCCTCGATGGAGCGCGCGCGGCCGAGCTCGAACGCCGATCCAGGACGGGCGCGCGGTCCTCCTGCCCGCTCCAGCGCGGCGCGGACGCGCGGGCCGCGTGACCGGGCGGAGGCGTTCGCTGCTCGTCGCGCTCGCCGGTTCCCTCGCGGCGCTGCTCCCGGCGCTCGCGCTCTCGGGGTTCAC
This sequence comes from Sorangium sp. So ce834, assembly GCF_051521425.1. Classification (NCBI taxonomy): domain Bacteria; kingdom Pseudomonadati; phylum Myxococcota; order Polyangiales; family Polyangiaceae; genus Sorangium; species Sorangium sp. So ce834. Next base: position 5,844,977 of record NZ_CP150351.1, on the reverse strand, counting down.
GGTCGACGACGCGCTGATCACGGCGCGCTACGCGCACCACCTCGCGCGCGGGCTGGGCTACCGCTTCAACGCGGCCGGGCCGGTGACCGACGGGGTGACGCCGCTCGGGTGGGCGTTCGCGCTCTCGCCGTTCGCGGCCGGAGGCCCGCTCGCCGCGCTCGCGGCCGCGAAGGCGATCGGCGTCGCCGCGTGGACGCTCGCCGCCGGAGCGCTGGCGCTCGCGGTCGATCGCGCGTCCGGCAGGCCGGCGCGGTTCGCGGCGCTCGCGCTCGTGCCGGCGTCGGCGCCGCTCGGGGCCTGGGCCGCGGCGGGCATGGAGACGGGCGTCGTGGCCGCGCTCGGCGCCCTCGCGGTCGCGCTGCCGGCGCTCGGCTGGGCGCTCGCCGGCGCGGCGTGCGCCGGGGCGGCGGCGGCGCTCCGGCCGGAGCTCCTGCCGTTCGCGCTCGTCGTCTCGCTCGCGGCCCTGGCGGCCCCGCGCTCCGGCGGCGCAGGCGGCGCAGGCGCCGCGCCGCCTGCGCCGCCTGCGCCGCCTGCGCCCGCGGAGCGGCCCGCGTGGGCCCGCGCGCTCGCCGCGCTCGCGCTCGCGGGCCTGCCCTTCGTCGCGGTGGCCGCGGCGCGGCTCGCGATCTTCGGCCGCGCGGCGCCGCTCGCCGCGCTCGCCAAGGCGCCGGACGCGGCGCTCGGGGCCCGGTACGCGCTCGCGTGCTTCCTCCTGACCGGGCCGGTGGCGCTGGTCGCGCCGGTCGCGTGGCGCGCCCTCCCGGCGTGGCCGCGCGGGCTGCTCGCGGCGGTCGCCGTGCACTTCCTCGCGGTCGCGGCGGCGGGCGGCGACTGGATGCCGCTGTCGCGGCTCGTCGTGCCGGCGCTGCCCGCGGCCGTGCTCGCGGCCGCCCACGTCGCCTCGGCCGCGGGCGCGCGCGCCACGGCGCTCCGGATCGCGCTCGCGCTCGCGGGGCAGCTCTTCGTGATGATCCGCGTCGGGCCGACCGCCGCGCGCGTCGGCGGCGACCGGCTGCGCGTGATCGAGGAGCTCCGCGGCGCGCTCGCCGGGGCCGAGGTCGTCGCGGCGCTCGACATCGGCTGGCTCGGCGCCGCGACGGGCGCGACGCTCGTGGATCTCGCGGGCGTCACGGATCCGGCCATCGCGGCGCTGCCCGGCGGGCACACCACGAAGCGGATCCCCGGCGCGCTGCTCGACGCGCGCGGGGTGGACGCGCTCGTGCTGCTGCTCGCCGAGGGCCAGGCGCTCGCCTCGCCGTGGACCGCCTCGCGGTTCGCGCGCGGGGTGGAGCAGCACCTCGCGCGCCTGCCCGGCGCCGGCGAGGCGTTCGCGCCCGCGGCGGTGAGCGGCGTGCCGCACCTCCGGTACGTGGTGCTGCGGCGCCGCGCCGGGGGCGAGGCCGCGGCCGTCGCGCCGCGCTGACGCGGTCGCCGCGGGGGCGCCGGCGCGCGTGCGGCGCCCTCGCGTTCGCGCCGCGGGGGTGCGCCGGCTCGCATGCGGCGCCGCGCCGCGCGGCCGCCGCGGAGGTGCGCCATCGTGCACGCGGCACCGACGCGGGCGCCGCCCCCCACGTGACGTATGCCGCGATGGTGTGCCGGCACGCGCGCCGCGCCGCGCCGCGCGGCGTCGCGGCAGGTGACAGTGGACGCCGGACGCGCGCAGCTGGCACGCTGCATGGAAGCGCGCCGTGCGCCCGAGAGGAGCGCGTCAGCTCGATGCGGTCAGGTGAGGTCGTCGACGACCGGTTCGAGGTCGAGGAGCACGCCGCCTCGGGCGCGACGGCGCGCGTGTACCGCGCGCGCGACCTCCGGTCCGGCGCGAAGGTGGCGCTCAAGCTCCTGCTGACGGCCGCGACCCCGGCGCTCGGCGCCCTCGCGCGGGAGGCGCTCGCCCTCGCGACGCTCGCGATCCCCGGCGTCGCCCGCTACGTCGCGCACGGCGCGACCGCGGGCGGTCGGCTCTACCTCGCGGTGGAGTGGATCGAGGGCGAGACCCTCTCGGAGCGGCTCGATCGCGCGCCGCTCACGATCGCCGAGGTCCTGACGCTCGCCGCGCGCGTCGCCGAGACGCTCGCCGCCGTCCACCGCCTCGGCTTCGTGCACTGCGACGTGAAGCCGGGCAACCTCCTCCTCGAGGGCGGCGACCTCGAGCGCGCCCGGCTCATCGACTTCGGCGCCGCGCGCTTCTCCGGGGACGAGGAGGAGTTCCCGACGCTCGGCGAGATCCGCGGCACGCCGCAGTACATGGCCCCGGAGCAGGCCCGCGGCGAGCCCCAGATCGACGCGCGCGCCGACGTCTTCGCGCTCGGCAGCGTGCTCTTCGAGTGCCTGACCGGGCGCGCCGCCTTCGCCGGCGGCGACCCGCTCTCGGTGCTCATGAAGGTCCTCCTCGAGGAGCCGCCGCGGCTCAGGGAGCTCCGCGCCGACGTCCCGGCCGGCCTCGACCGGCTCGTCGCGCGGATGCTCTCCAAGGCCCGCGAGGCCCGCCCGCGCGACGGCGGCGCGGTCGCGGCGGCGCTCGCCTCGGAGGCGCTCGACAGGCGCCCTGGCGGCGGCCCGCCGCCGTGGTCGCACCCCTCGTCGTCCCACCCGCCGCCCCGCGCCCGCGAGATCACGGCCAGCGAGCGGCGGGTCATGTGCCTCATCCTCGCCCGCGAGGACGAGGACGAGGCCGACGCCGAGGCGACCCTCTCGGAGACCGCGGACGAGGGCCGGTCGCGCGCCATCCGGGAGATCGTCGAGCGCCACCGCGGCCGGATCGAGCTCCTGGAGGCGCGGTGGCTGCTCGTCACGCTCTCGGGGCCCGCCGCGCCCGCCGACCTCGCGGCCCAGGCGGCGTGCTGCGCGCTCGCGCTCCGGGAGCTGCTCGGCGGCGCGCGGCTCTCGCTCGTCACCGGCCGGGCCGAGGTCGCGGCGCGGCTGCCGGTCGGCGCGGTGATCGATCGCCTGGTGCAGCTCGTCCAGGGCTCTCGCGATCCGCACCGCCCGGCGGCCATCCGCATCGACGACATGACCGCGGGCCTGCTCGGCGCGCGGTTCGGCGCGACCCGGGACGCGTCGGGGTGCTGGCTGTACGGCGCCCGCGAGGAGGCGCTCGACGCGCCGCCCGCGCTCCTCGGCCGGCCGACGCCGTACGTCGGCCGCGAGCGCGAGCTCGGGCTGGTCGAGGCCGAGATCGACGCCTGCCTTCGCGGCAAGGCCCCGGGCGCGGTGCTCGTGACGGGTGCGGCCGGGGCGGGCAAATCGCGGCTCGCCTACGAGCTCGTCCGCGCGCTCCGGGCGCGCGGCGAGCCCCTCGAGGTGTGGATCGGCCAGGCTGACCCGATGAGCGCGGGCTCCGCCTTCGGCCTGCTCCAGCGCGCGCTCCGCAGCGGGCTCGGCCTTCGGGACGGCGAGCCGATCGCCGCCAGGCGGCGCAAGCTCCGCGCGCGCGCCGCGCGCCGCGGCGGCGCCGGCGCGCGCATCTCGCCCTTGCTCGGCGAGCTCGCGGGCGCCCCGCTGCCGGACGGCGGCGACGCGCGGCTCGATCCGGCGCGGCGCCCGCTCTTCTCGAGCGACGAGCTCCGCCTCGCCTGGGAGGGCTTCCTCGACGCCGAGTGCGCCGCGCGCCCGGTGCTCCTCGTGCTCGACGACCTGCACTGGGCCGATCCGCCGACCGTGGCGCTGGTCGACGCGGCGCTGCGCCGCCTGCGGGGCCGGCCGTTCGCGGTGCTCGCGCTCGCGCGGCCCGGCGTGCGCGAGATCTTCCCGGGGCTCTGGCACCCGCACCTGCGCACGGAGGTCTGTCTCCCGCCGCTCGCGCCGGTGGGCGGCGAGCGGCTCGTGCGGGAGGCGCTCGGCGCCCGTGCGAGCGCGGACCTCGTGCGGGCGATCGTCGAGCGCGCCGACGGCAACGCGTTCTGCCTGGAGGAGCAGATCCGCGCCGCTGCCCGCGGGAGGATCTCGGCGCCGCCGGAGACGGTGCTCGCGATGGCGCAGGCGGATCTCGACGCGCTCGATCCGGAGGCTCGCCGGGCGCTCCGTGCCGCGAGCGTCTTCGGCGAGGCGTTCTCCGAGGCGGCGGTCGCCGCGCTCGTGGGCGGCGCCGACGTTCCGCGCGCGCTCGACGAGCTCGTGCGGCGCGGGGTGATCGTGCGGCTCGGCGCGGGCGGCGCGGGAGGCGCGGGCGGCGCGGGAGGCGCGGGAGGCGCGGGCGGCGCGGGAGGCGCGGGCGGCGCGGGAGGCGCGGGAGGCGGCGCCGCGTACCGCTTCCGCCACGCGCTCCTCCGGGAGGCCGCGTACGCCATGTTGACCGAGGGCGACCGGCGGCTCGGCCACGCGCTCGCGGGCGGCTTCCTCGCGGAGCGCGGCGAGGCCGATCCCATGGCGCTGGCCGAGCACTTCGAGCGCGGCGGCGAGCCTGCGCGCGCGGCCGCGGCGCACCTCGAGGCGGCGCGGCAGGCGCTCTCGGTCGGCGACCCCGGCGCGGCGCTCGCGCGGGCGGCGCGCGGCGTCGCCTGCGACCCGCCGCCCGCCCTCGCGGACGAGCTCCGCCGCGTCGAGGGCGAGGCGCGCTTCCGCGAGCGCTCGGCTGGCGCCCGTGCAGAGGGCGACGCCCACGCGCTCGAGCTCGCGCCGGAGCGGCTGAGCGAGGCGGCCGAGTAGGAGAGCTCACGCGCCTCTCTCGGCGAGGCGCGGCGCGCTGCTGACGAGGCGCGCCGCGCCCTTCGCGGAGCGCCGCTGTCGCGCCGAGAGGGGCCGCTCGATATCTCTCGATATCTGCTGTCGCTTGGTAAACGGACTCCTGTCGACGCAATGCCATCGGCCTTGCGTCGCTCGAGGTAGGGTCGGGTGCCTGCGCGGAGCCCGATCTCGAGATGCGACAGCTCTCTCTCTTCGAAGGCCGCACGCTCCCGGCGGAGCCTGGCCTGCTCGACGGCGCCGCCGGCCCGCCGCCTGGCGACGGCGCGCCCGCGGGGCAGCTCGACCTGTTCGCGCAGCGCACGCTGCGGCTCTCGCGCGCGGCCGGGGCGGTCGCCGCGGGGGAGCTCGGCGAGGCGCGGCGGACGCTCGCGGAGCTCGCGGCGCTCCGCCCGGCCGACGCCGACGTCCGCCGCCAGTCCGACCGGATCGCCGCGCTCGAGCGGGAGCTCGCGCGGGCCGCGGCCTCCGCCGCGCCGGCGGCCGCGCTGCTCGAGATCGCGCGCGGCCTCGATCTCGAGAGCGGCGCCTTTGCGTCGCTGCGCCGCGTGCTCCTCGGCCGCGTGGCGGCGGCGCTCCGCGCGGCGGAGGGCGACGACGGGCGGCTCGAGGGGCAGCCTCCCGGGTACTACTGGCTCGCGGCGGGCGAGGTGGCCGAGGCGCACGCCTCGCTGCTGCGCGCGGTGGAGGCCCGGCGGAGCGCGCGCGCGCTGTTCCTGCTCGGCGACGCCGCCACGTCGCTCGGCGAGCCCGCGGCGCGGCGGTTCTACCTGGAGGCGCTCCTCTGCGATCCGTTCGACGCGGCGCTCGCGTCGGCGCGCGACGAGGCGGTGCGCGGCCTGCCCGACGTCGCGCGCTACGAGCTCGAGATCGAGGATGAGCCTGCGGCTTGGTCGGCGCCCGTCGGGATCGTGACCGGCGTGCTGCCACCGCCCTTGGGGATCGCGATCGCGCTCGGCGACGCGGGCTCCGGGGGCGCTGCCGCGTCCGGAGGAGCGCCGGATCGGCCGTGGTCGCCTGCGCAAGATGAGGCGCTCTCGATGGCGCGGCGCTTCGTCGCGGCGCTCGCGGCGGCGTCGTCGCGGGAGGCGCGGCGGTCCGGCGAGGCGGTGATCGAGGCGCGGCGCGCGATGAAGCGGCTCGCGCCGGCGCTGTTCGCGGCGTACATGGCGCGGGGCGGGGGGGCGCTGCAGGGCGGGTAGGGCCCGCCGCGTCGCCGCCTGTCGGACGGAGGGGGGCGCCCCGCCGGGTCGCGGTCGTTTACGCTCGAAGGCGGCCATGAGGAGTCGCCCTGTCATCACGCTCCGCGTGCCCAGGGTCGTGCACGCGGGCGACACGTTCGACGTCGGGATCTCGCTCGACTGCGCCGCGGCGACGCCGATCGACTTCGTGCGCGTGACGCTGGAGTTCACGCTGGCCGTGCAGAGCAACACCGACGAGGACCGGAATTTCTCCGGGTCTCGCGATCTGCTCGCCCTCAGCGTGGATGTGGCCGGGAAGGGGCGGCTCGGCGCGGGGATTCATCGCTACCGGGTCTCGTTCACGCTGCCGGGCGACGTACCGCCGTCGCACGCCGGCGCCATCGCATCCCTCTGCTGCAAGGTCGGCGCGCTCGTCTCCATCCCGTGGTGGATCGACGCCGCGGAGAGCAAGGAGATCCTCGTCCGGCCTTCGATCGCGGAGGCGCCGAGGGACGAGCCGTTCACCGGCGCGAGCGGGCCGGAGAGCGGCGCATTCCTCGAAGTGTCGCTGCCGGGCCGGACGTTCGCCCCGGGCGAGATCCTGGCCGGGGCCGTCGCCTTCCGCGGTCTCGCCGGGAGTCGTCCGATCGCGCTCGACGTCGCGCTGGTCAGCGTCGAGCGCCATCGGGCGAGGGACCGGTCGAGCCAGCGCCGCCGGCTCTCGTTCATCCAGGATCTCACGACGATCGCCGAGGGGCAGGAGGTGCCCTTCCACATCGCGCTGCCGCGCGGTCTCGCGCCGTCCTTCAGCTTCGGCGACGTCTCCCTGGAGTACGTGCTGGAGATGGCGCTCAAGCACATGGAGGGCCGGCTGCTGCACCGCGTGCCGGTGTTCGTCGACATGTTCGAGCCGCGCGCCGGGCTCGAGGGGCAGCGGCCGCGCATCGGCGCGGATCGCTGGCGCGCGCTCTGGTCGCGGGTGGGGCAGCGGATCGATCTGTCGCTCGCGGAGCGGGAGCTGGCGCTCCGCGGGGTGTGCGCGGGGTGCGCCGTGGAGGTGGTCCCGGCCGAGAGGGAGTCGTGGGGCGGCCTGGGCGCGACGGTGCGGTTCGCGGAGCCGTGGGGGCTGCGTCTCGACGTGCGGCCGCGTGCCTTGCTGGAGCTCGGCGGGGTGGCGACCGGGGACAGCGGCTTCGATCGGCGTTTCCGGGTGCGGGGGCGGGAGGAGGCGCAGGTGCTGGCGGCGCTCACGCCCGCGCTGCGGCGCGCGCTGAGCGCGTTCGGCCGGGCCGAGGTCGACGACGCGGAGGCGCGGGTGTGGAGCGCCGCCGGGGCGTTGGACGAGCCCGAGCTCGCGGCGTTCCTGGCGCCGGTCGACGCGCTCGCGCGGGCGCTCGCGGAGGCCGGCGCGGCGCTTCCGCCGCCGGCGGCGATGGCCGCGTGGCTGCCCGCGTGGCGCCGCTTCGCGGAGGAGAGGGACGGGGTGCTCCGGGTCGGATCGATGCGGCTTTCGGGGACGTTCGAGGGGGCGGGGTTCGAGGTGGAGACGCTGTTCAAGGGGGCTGCGCCGACGGGGGCGCGGCTCGCGCTGCGGCTGGATCCGCCGATCGCGGGCGCGGGCAGGCCCAGGAGGGCGGCGGAGCAGCGGATCGCGGGGGCGATCCTGGAGCAGGCGGCGCGCCTCGGGGGCGTTGCGGGCGCGGAGGAGGGGGTCGCGGTGGCGCCGGGGGAGATCGCGGTGGTGATGGCGGGGCCGCTCGCGGATCCGGCGGCGGCGCGGGAGGTGCTGCGGCCGATGCTGGCGCTGGCGCGCGAGATGCGGGGGGAGCGGCGGGGAGGGCCGTACCGGTGAGGGGCGGCGAGGGGCGGGGCGGGCGGGGGGATGGGAGATGGGGGAGGGCTGGTCGGCGGGGTGGGCGGGCAGGTCGCGATATGACTATCTACCTGGATACGCTCGTCTGCGATCCGTTCGACGCGTCGCTCGCGTCGGCGCGCGACGAGGCGGTGCGCGGCATGCCCTACGTCGCGAGTCGCCGCGCCTGTCTCCGCTTTGTACCGTTAACAACAGATATTGGTTTCAGTGCGATAGCAGAATGGGTCTTGGCCGGCGAAGCATTCGTATCGTACGCCGCGCCCATAGCCTCCGCAGCTCGTTCCCTCGCACGCCCAGTACGTCGTGCTCGCTGGCTGCACATCTGGCGTCTCCAAGATCTCGACTTCGCTCGTCTCTCCGAGCTCGTCGTCCCCTTCATCCGGACTCGCGGCCACACAGCCAGCGGTCGACGATCCAACGATCATTCCGGCGAACAAGTTGGCGAACAGCCTCTTCATAAGCACCTCCGACGCGTTGTAGGCTCACACACAGGGTCACCGAACGCAAGCGGGACGACGGACGCCGAGCCGAAGACCTGGCCGGGAGCTACCCGGAGCTCCTCCGGAGCGACTCGACCGCGCGCCGGTTGCCCTTCGCCACGTCGGTCCAAGCTGCGTCGCGGTCCGGCCAGAGCGTGATCGGTCTGGCATCCTTCGGCAGCGCCTGGAGCCTGGCGAACGGCGCGCTTTGCCAGTCGGTCTCCCGTAGAAAGATCGGGATGACGCGGGCCTGGCCGGCGTCGTGGCGCGCCATGGCGCGCTTCATCTCCTTGTCGAAGCAGTAGTCGGATGCGAGGAAGTCGGCGCTGACGAGGAGGAGGATCACCTCGGCCTCGTCGAGATTCCTGTCGATCTGGCCTGCCCATCCATCGCCGGCGGCGATGCGGCGGTCATGCCAGCTCTGGAGGAGGCCCTCGCGTTCGAGGAGGGAGAGATGGGTCTCCAGCTCGTCACGGAGCGCCTCGTCCTTGTGGGAGTAGCTGAAAAAGAGACGGACGGGCCTGGGCGCTGCGACGGCGCTCTCGACCGGCGCGGGCTCGGCGAGATCGAGCAGCCAGAGGTTGCCGTTCGCATCTCCGGCGCAGAGGAGCTGGTGCGACACGGCCACGCAATGAAAAGGGCTGATCCCGTGGGCCGTGTCCAGGCATTCGCCTGTCGTCGTGTCCCAGATTTTGAGCGTCCTGTCCAACGAAGCACAGACGATGCGGCGGCTGTCCGATCGGATCGCGCACGCCCGAAACCCATCGGCGTGGCCCCCAAGGGTGGAGAGGAGCTTGCCCGTCGCGAGGTCCCATACCTTGATCGCCCTGTCCAGCGAGGTGGAGACGACACGCTGGCCATCAGGGCTTATGGCGCAAGAGCTGACCCAGCCGGACTCGCCCTCCATCGTGGAGAGGAGCTTCCCGGTGGCGAGGTCCCACACCCTGAGCGTCCTGTCATCGGAGGCAGAGACGACGCGCTACCGGCCACCGCGCCGTCGTCTCCAAGAGCCGCCGGTGCAGCTCGGCCATGCGCTTCGGCCCGAGCTTCTCCGCGAGGAACGCGAGGAACGCCTCGTGGTAAGGCCGGTAGGCCCGCGCGCCGCGCCACGAAGCCGGCTCCTCGAGGAGCAGCGCCCGCGCTGCGCGAAGGAGATCCTCCCCGACCTCCACGTCGTTCCACCCCCACGCCGCCTCGATCTCCTCGAGCGGCAGCGCCTCGCGCGCCGCGCAGACCAGCCCGAGGCCGTTAGCGACCAGCCCGAACTGCTCCCGCGGCAGGCTCCGGAGCTGCTGCCAGATCTGCTTCAGGAACCCGCTCTCAGCCCTCGGGGCAGGCGCTCCACGCGCCGCTGCTCGACCGGCTGCTCCTCGAGCCATTCCCGCAGCTTCACCGCATAGAGCAGGTTCCCCTCCGCCCGCGCGACCGCCTCCTCGACGAGCTTCGGGTCGAGCCGCGGCGTGAACCGCGGCGCCTGATCGGCCCAGAACGCGCGGCAGGCCTGCGCGTTCGAGCCCGTCCATTCGGCCGCATCGAGATCGATGCGCCGCACGTTCCCGCGGCTCTCCAGCCACCCGAGGTGCGGGTACTGCGGGCGCGAGGCGCAGAGCGCATGCACACCCGGCGGCAGCGCGTACGGCAGGAACCCCGGCAGCGGGTTCTGCCCGGCGCCATCGCTCCGCGCCTCGTCGAGGCCGTCCACGACGAGCACCAGGCGCTCTCCGCGCGGAACGAGCTCGCGCTTCGACACCCTGGCGAGGAGCTCGATCAGCCGGCTCTCCGGCCGCGCCTCCGGGTCCTTCTGCGCCGGGTAGAGCGCCTCGATCTGCGCCGACAGGGAGCGCGCGACCGCCTCGGGGCGATCCCAGTCCATGACGTCGCGCCGGAGAAAGTGGTGCGGCGCCCTGTGGCCGCGCTGCTCTTCCACGTCGAGCCATCGCGAGAGGATCGCGCTCTTGCCCATGCCGGGCCCGCCCGTGACGAGGACCCAGCGGCCCGACGACCCCGCGCCGTCGAGGTGGCGATCGATGGCGGCGAGCACGTCCTCTCGACCGAAGAAGTGCTCGTGGCGGCTGCGCTCGATGCCGAAGTCGATGAGGTCTGCCGCCACGGCGCCAGTCTAACAGACGACCTTCTCGGGTCGCCGCAGGGCTTGCTGAAGACGGGGAGGGGGCGCAGCGCAGCGCGCGGCGCGCCCCCATCGTTCACACGGTCATCCGTCCGTCATCTCGGCCGACGCGCCTCCCGGCGCCTCCGCCGTCGCGCCCTCCGGCGCATCCTCCGGCGCCGCGGCCGCCCCGTTGCTGCCGAGCGCGACCGCGGCGCGGAGCGCCGGCAGCAGCTCGTCGGCCTTGCGTTTGCCGAGCGCGACGGCCGCGAGCACCTGGAGGTGGTCGTAGCGTTCGGCGACGAGCGCCGCGAGCTGGTCGCGCAGGATCGACTCTCCGGTGCGCTTCGGCACCGCGGCGAGGGCGTTGCCTGGGCGCACCTGCTGCACCAGCGCGCCGCCCAGCGTCGCGAGCAGGTCGAGCTTGTCGGCAGGGAACGGGTGCTTTCCGGCGAGCGCGCCGGCGAACTCGGCGAAGAGCCCCGGGAGGGCGACGAAGTCGCGCGCCTTGTCGAGCTTGCCCGCGCCCGCGCGCACGGCCGCGACCCGCTCGCGCGGCAAGAGGCCGAGCAGCGGGTGCGACGCCACCTCGAGGTAGGTCAGCATCAGCTCGCGCCACGGCGCGCCTTCGGCCAGCATCCTGTCGATCTCGCCCGCGCTGAGCGTCGCGACCGGCACGCGCGCCGCGCTGAAATCGAGCGCCATGACCAGGGCCGGCAGCTCGAAGACCTCCTTGAGCCTTGGCTCGCGCAGCGCGCTCACGGCGGCGGGCAGGTGCGGCTCGAGCGCGTCGAGCGCGGCCCTGACGTTCGCGCGCATGAGCAGCGGCTGGCCGGTGAAGACGGGCAGATCCGCCGCCGGCACGCGCTCCGCGAGCGGCCGGAAGTGCGCGAATGCGCGCTCGGGGGCCTCGTCGGTGAACGCGTCCGCCCGCGCCTCCGCGATGAGCGCCGCCGGATCGACGCCGGCCCGATCCCTCTTGCGCGCGCTCCGAGCCTCCTTCTTGCCGGCCTTCGCGGCCTTCGCGCCGTCTCGCTTGCCGGCCTTCGCGTCCTTCGCGCCGTCTCGCTTGCCGGCTTTGGCGGCCTTCGCGCCATCCCTCTTGCCGGCCTTCGTGTCGTTCGCACCATCCCGCTTGCCGGCCTTCGCGTCCTTCGCGCCAGACTTCCTGTCCTTGTTTCCGCCCATGGGTCTCCCTCCGTGTGAGCGCGGTTCGTTCAGCCGGCGACCGTGCCACAGCGCCGGCGGCCTGTTCAATCCGACCGCACTGACGGCGCACCGCGAGCGGCGGCGAAATCGTGCCCGCGCCGCGGCCCGGTGCCGGAGGCGCGACCTGCGTCCTCCCGCCGCAGCGACCCGGGCAGCGCTGCTGCGCTCTCAGCGCTGCGTCCCGTTCAACGGTGGAAGAGTAATCTGGCTTACAAATCTGTGTCCTGGGCGACGGGTAACCCGTGGTTTGGCTTGGAGGGCCGTGTCCCATCCGGCGGGCAGGCCGTTCCTGAAGCGACGCGACGCGCTCCTACGTCCGCTTCCGCGCATGGCCGCCGATCGCCACGGCGACCGTCGCGGCGAGGAACACGATCTGGATCAGCGTCCGCGGCACGAGCGGCGCCTCGAGATTACCTCGGCGGGCGGCGATCCACGCGCGACCACGGCGCGCGAGACAACGGGCGCTCGCGGCCCAGCGGTCGATCGGCCGTGGTGCGTCAATCGCCTTCGAGATCGAGATCCTCCCACCAGATGGCGAGATCGATCTCCACCTCTTCGAACGGCTCGGCGCGCACCCGCTCCGTCGGACCGTGAACGCCGAGCTCGAGCCAGCGGCCGTCGACGAGGCGGCTGACCGCGAGCGATCTCGCCTCGGGATCCACGTACCAGAGGTGGCCCACGCCGATCTCGGCGTAGAAGCGTCGCTTGACGATGAGATCGTAAGCGCGCGTCCGGGGAGACAGGACCTCGCAGACCCAGTCCGGCACGACGCGGATGGGCTCCTTCACGGGCAGGCGAGGCAGCCGCTCGCGCCGCCACCCGGCGACGTCCGGCGAGATCTCCGGGGCCCGGGGGAGCTCGACGCCGGGCTCGATGAGGAGCCAAAAGCCGCCGGGGCCGTTGCGCCGCTTCTGGAAGGGGCCGTGGAGGTCGGCGGCGATGCTGGTCTCGAGGCTCCCATACGGGGCGCGCGGGCGGGGAAAGGCGTAGAGGTCGCCGTCGATGATCTCGCCGCGCATCGTATCGGACAGCGCTTCGAGGTCCGCCCTCGTCGCGGGGCGATCCAGCTTCCGGGCAAGGCTCATCGGGGGGCTCCCAGCTCCCACGGAGCTTACCTCACCCGGGGCGCGCCGCGCGAACGCGACCGCGGCGGCGGGCAGCCAAGAGGCGACGCCCCTGGTCGCCGAGCAAGCCGGGCGGCGTACGCGGCTCGATCGGAATGGGTCGAGAGCGGCTGATCTCTCGACCCCTCTGCGCTCAATCCGCGCGACGCGAAGGCCGCTCGGGGAGCAGCGCCTGGTCGTCCGGAATGCGCAGGCCGGGGATGAGCGCGTCGAGCTCGCCTGGCTCGAAGCGGCAGAGGTTGGCGGCGTGCCAGAAGCCGCCAGCGACGTCGCGGCCGAGCTTGTAGCGGCCGTCGGGGCGGAAGGCGACCCAGCCCTCGCCGAGCTTGAGGAGCACGGCGAGGCACGCGCCGGTATGCACGTCCCAGAGACGAACCGTGCTGTCGGTGGAGCTGGAGATGAGCGTGGCGCCGTCAGGGGTGAAGGCCACGCTCAGGACCGCACCAGCATGCCCTCGCAGGACACGCTCGAGCTCACCGTTCACCTCCCAGATGTGGATGGTGCTGTCGTTCGACCCCGAGGCGATGAGAGCGCCCCCGGGGCCAAAGCACACGCTGTTCACTGGACCCGAGTGAGCGTTCAGCCTGTATATCGACTCGCCGGCAGCGATGTCCCAGACGCGAACACTGCTGTCTTGCGAGCCCGACGCGAGCAGAGCCCCGTCGGGGCTGAACGCCACGCTCGCGATCGTATGCTCGTGGCCTTGGAGCACGCGCGCCGCGTCCCCTCTCTCCAGGTGCCACAGCCAGATGGTCCGGTCTTGTGAAGCGGAGGCCAGCGTCGCGCCATCAGGGCTGAAAGCCACGCCCGTCACGCCGCGGTCGTGGCCCTGGAGCACCCGCAACGCAGCGCCGGTCGCCGTATGCCAGAGCCGTACGGTCCCGTCGAACGAGCTGGACGCCAGTCGCTGACCATCAGGGCTGAACGCGACGCCCACCACGTAGCTGGAGTGACCATCGAGCCTCCGCACCAGGCGACCCGTCGCGACATGCCAGAGCTCGACGGACAGATCCCGCGCACCTACGGCCAGGATCGAGCCGTCAGGGCTCAGCGCGAGCTTCGAGAAGACGGCCACGGCATTTCGAAGCGTGGGCAGCATCTCTCCCGTGAAGAGCTGCCAGAATTGAATGCCAAACTCGTCGGACTTGAAGGCGACCGTCGTGCCGTCGCGGCTGAGGGCGAACTGTGAAATGGGGCTCCTCGGTTGCCCAAGCGCGCGTTGCATGCTGCCGGTCGGCACGTGCCATAGCCGTACGGTCTCGTCGAGAGAGCCCGAGGCGAGCGTCGCGCCGTCGGGCGCGAACGCCACGCTCATCACGGCGAACAGGTGGCCCTGGAGCACGTGCAGGGTATCCCCGGTAGAGAGGCGCCACAGCCGTACCGTCTTGTCGAAAGAACCCGAGGCGAGCGTCGCGCCGTCGGGCGCGAACGCCACGCTCATCACGGCGTAGGAGTGGCCCTGCAGCATCTGCAAGACTTCTCCGGTCGACGTCTGCCAGAGGCCGACGCTGCGGTCCATGGATCCGGAAGCGAGGATCGCGCCGTCGGGGCTGAACGCCACGCTCAGCACGCTGCCCTGGTGCCCGCTGAATACGCGGATCGTATGCCCTGTCGATACGTCCCATAGCCGGACCGTGGTATCGTACGAGCCGGAGGCGATTGTCCTGCCTGTGGCGCCAAACGTCAACGTCGTCACCGTTTGCGAGTGACCCTGGAGCAGGCGAACCTCTCTGCAGGTGGACACCTGCCACAGCCGGATGGAGCAGTCGCGCGATCCGGAGGCCAGCAGCTCTCCGGCAGGGCAGAACGCCACGCTCGTCACGTGATCGGAGTGCCCCTTGAACGCGCAGATCGCGCTGGCCGTCGACACGTCCCACAGCCGGACGGTGCAATCCTCGGAGCCAGAAGCGAGCGTGTATCCGTCAGGGCTGAAGGCGAGGCTGGTGACCGTGCCGGAGTGGCTATCCAGCACGCGCAGCGCGCTGCCGGTCTGCACATCCCACAGCGTGATCCTCCCAGAATGTCCGGTGGCGAGCAGCGCGCCGTCCGAGCTGAAGGCTACCGCGGTGCATTTCCCACCGTCGTGCCAGGTCGGCTCGAACATGGCCGCCTCCGGCATCGCCGCGCCGAACGTGTCGCACCCGTCGAACCGCGCCCCCCGCGCGCCCACCAGCTTCGCCCCGCGCAGCTTGACCGCGGCGAGCCTCGCCCCCGTCAGGTCCGCGCCCACGAGCCGCGCCCGCACGGCCGTCGCCGCCGTCAGATCCGCCGCGCAGAGCGCCGCCCTCGAGAGGTCCGCCCCGTCGAGCAGCGCCCCCGCCATCAGCGCCCCGCGGAGGTCGGCCCCCACGAGCTTCGCCTCCCGCAGATCCGCCCCCCGCAGGTCGCACCCGCGCAGGTCCTTGCCCGAGAGATCCTGCCCCCGCAGGTCCGCCCCCGCGAGGTTCATCCGCTCGGGCACCCCGAGCCCCATCCGCCCGTCGATCCGCAGCGCGTTCGCCGCGGCCACCGCCCCCCACGCCCCGCCGAGCGCCGCCCGCACCCACGCCGCCGCCGCGTCGCGCCCGGCGAGCGCCCCGAAGAAATCGGCCATCAGGTCGCTCACCTCGCGCTGCGCGAGCGCCGGCGCCTCCCCGGCGCGCTGCACCTCCTCGGCCGCCTCCCGCGCCACGAGCCACTCGAGCACCGACTGGTGGATGAAGCGGAAGTTCTCCTGGTCGTCCCACACGAGCAGCGTGCCCGACCCGATCTCGTGCGTCGCTACCGCCACGTCGAGCTCGTGCCGCCCCAGCGCCTGCAGCGCCGCGATGAGCTCCGCCGGCAGCTCGCGGATGTTCACGCTCTGCTCCGTGCGCTGCCACAGCCGCGTCGCGAGCTCCGTCACCGCGCGCCACCGCTGCGCCACCGACAGCCCCGGCTGCGCGCCCTTCGGGTGCGCGCGCTCGTACTCCCAGACGAGCCACCGGTCGAGCAACAGCCGGTACAGCCCCGCCGACGTGATCTCCCCGTCGCCCGCCTTCGCCTGCCGGAGCTGCGCCTCCTCGATCTCCGCGATGAACCCCAGCATCCGCGGGTTCGCCGACAGGCCGAGCAGATCCTTCACGTCCGCGAGCAGCCGCACGCGCGCGTCGGCCGCCTCGTCGCTGCCGAGCCGGTTCACGAGGAACCTGCCGATCTGCGCCCCGGTGAACGGCATGAGGCGCGCGAGCCGGTAGCCGGGCAGCAAGGCGGCCCGCTCCGCGAGCGCCGACCTCACCTGCTGCTCCGAGATGAAGTGCTGGCTCCGGCTCGTGACCACCACCTTCGCCGCCTTGCCCTGCGCCGCCTGGATCAGCGTGTCGAAATGCTCGACCGCGCGGTCGTACGTCACGCGGAACGCGAGCTCGTCGAAGCCGTCGAACAGGAGCGCGATCCGCCCCTCGGCGAGCATGTGCCGGAACGCGGGCAGGTCGATCTTGCCGAGCCCCGCGAGCGCGAGGTGCTGCGCGATGAGCGCGTTCAGGTCGCGCGCCTTCTCGATCGCCCGCATCTCGATGAGCACCGGCGTCAGCGGGCCGCCCGCCTTGCCCATCCGCCGCGCGAGCTCGTGCAGGAGGAACGTCTTGCCCGTGCCGAAATCGCCGAGCACCAGCACGAACCGGCTGTGCTCCGCGTCGAGCAGCTCGGCGAACGCGTCGAGCGCGCGCTCGTGCAGCACCTCCTCCTGGCCCACCGTGAGCGCGATGCGCTGGTCGACGTAGAGCGCCGGCGGATAGGTGGGGTCCCGCTCGAGCTTCGCGTTCTGCCACGCGAGGTAGCCGCGGAAGTCGATGAGCCCCTGGTACTCGAGGAACCGCACGAGGCGCACGCGCCGCGCGCTCGCGTAACGGACGAGCTCCTCCGGGGCGGGCTCGCCGCCGTAGACGAGCGTGGACACGAGGCCGGGATCCTCGCGCCGGTACGAGGCGTCGATGCTCTCCAGGAACGCGGAGACCGCCTCGGTCGAGATGCCGGTCTCGAGCGCCGCGAGCGGCGCGATGCGGACGATGCCGCCCTCGTTGACCGAGACGCGCAGGTAGACGCCGAAGGGGAGGGGCGCGTCGAACCACTCGATCTTCACGCCCTCGGGCTCGCGGAGCCTGCACACGCGCTCGACCCGCGAGAGGAAGTCGTCGCTGCGCCCCTCGCCCGGCAAGAGGATGTCGTCGTGGTGCTCGGCGTGGCCGCTCCCCGCGCGCGCCGAGAAGCGGCGCAGCCGGCGGCCTCGCCCGGTGTCCTCGGCGCGCTCGGCGCGCGCGGGCTCCAGGGTGCGCCGCAGGAACGCGAGGAGGAACTCCGCCGACGCGCGGCACGCGAACGCGCGGAAGCTGTCGTCCTTGTCGTGGTCGCCGTGATCCGAGACCGCCTTCGCGATGATCGACCGCCGCCCGAGGCGCTCCGCGACGTAGCCGATCGCCGCGGCCTCCATCTCGACGCCGAGCACCTTCCGGCCGATCGACTTCAGGCGCTCGAACAGCCCGGCGTCCTCCTGCACCGCCTTGCCCGTGGCGATCGGGCCGATGTGCACGCGGAACGGCCGGGCCTCGGGCGGGCCGTCCGGGTAGATGAGGCGCTCCCGGCGGACCTGCGCCAGGCCCGCCTCGGTGAGCTCGAGGCCGCCGTCGCCGATGCGGAGCGCACCCGCCGCCTCCAGCTCGCCGATGCGCTCGGCCCAGCCCGGGCACCGCTCGGCGCGATCCGGCCGCGCGACGGGCGACGGCCCCGCCTCGACCTGGCTCGCGTAGAGCGCGTGCCGGAGCCACCACGCCTGCGACGCCCTCGACGGCGGGCGCGCGGCCGCGAGCGGCGTCTGCCGCTCGAACTCGCGCGCGAAGAGCGCGGCGTCCATGTTCCACGTCCGCTCGAGGTTGTACGTCTCGATGTCGTGGAAGAACGCGCCGCCCCCGCCGGGCGCGGCGACGCGCTTGCCCTCGTCGTAGCTGTAGACCCGATCCGCGACGATGACGTCGCCGAGCGCCACCTCGCCGCGCCTGCCGGCGCAGATGCCGCACATCGCGAGGCACCCCGGATCGAGCTCGTCGATGAGCCCCTGCGCCCGCGCCGCCGCGGCGCTCTCGCCCATCCGCCCGGACCACGCGGCGGCGACGCGGAGCGGCGCTCCGCGGTCGTTCGGGACCTCGCGGACGTAGTACGGAAAGCCGGCCGGATCCCGCGCCTCCCGCCAGCCGTCCCGGCCGCCCTCGCCGAGCGCGAGCACCGCCTCGAGCTCGTCCTGCAGCGCGGTCACGACCAGCGCGTCGACGCGCGCTGGGTCGACGCGCCGTGTGGGGATGTCCAGCGACACTTAGTCAGTCTAACAAACAAGCGCGCGCGCCATCGCGCAAGCTGTCGGCGTCCGAGGCGCCAGCCGGGGCCCTCGCGGGCGGCGCGGCATGCAGCGCGCGCACGCGCCCCGCGTGCCCTGCTGATCCTTCGACAGCTCCGGCCCGCGCTCAGACGCTGCCGTCGCCTGCGCGCACGAGCGTGACGAGCGCCTTCACGATCTCGAGGATCGCCTCCACGCGCTGTCGGATGCAGTCGCGCACGGCGCGGTCCGATTGCCACGAGATCCTGTTGAAGATCGCGTCCCGGGCGTTGACGTCCTTCTGGAGCGCCTGCGTCACGAGCGATCGCGCGAGGTCTTTGTCGCAATGCTCGGCGGCCTCGATGACCGTCTCCGTGTTCTCCTTCAGCAGGAACACGTGAAGCCTCTCCGGAGCGTCGCACTTGTCCTTGATCGCGCGTACCACGGCGGCGTCGTCCGCGCTCTCCGTGATGCCCTCGTGCTTGAGCTGGTGACGTATGGCGTCATCATCGACGAGCGCAAAGACCTGCTGACCCTTCGAGCTCAACCGGCGGATGTCTCTGCGGCAGCTCCGGAGCAGGTTCTGCACGCCCTTCATCGGCCGGCCGTCGAGCTTTCTTCGGAGCGCGAATCGGTCTTCTCCGGCATCGTCGGCGACGCATGCGACAAGGAGGTTGTGGAGGCCGAACTCCTTCTCCGGACCTCGCTGATCTTCGTACAGGATCACGGCGAGCGGGGTCACTCGCCCTCCCGCCGCGTCAGGATGGAGGCGGCGTGGCCGGCCCCGCGCACGTCGCCGAGCCCACGGTACTCCGTGAGCCAGTCCCGCAGGGCGTCCGGGTCGGGACGGGCGAGCGTCGTCGCGCGGCGCTCGTCGAGCTCGCAGAGGACGACCGAGCGGGCAGGGTCGGACAGGCCGTCGAGCAGCCGATCGGAGTGCGTCGCGAGCAGCACGGGCCGCTCCTTCGCCATGGCCTCGAAGAACCCGAGCACGCGCTGGAGCAGCTCGGGGTGGAGGTGGGTCTCGGGCTCGTCGAAGGCGATGAGGCTCTTCTTGGTGTTGAGCCGGTAGAGGGCCACGAACGCGAGGTACGCGAGCGTGCCGTCAGAGATCGCGAACGAGGGGATCTGCTCGTCGAGGCCGGCGTACTTGAGCCGCAGGGCGATCGAGCCGCCGCCCGGATCGGCGCGCACGTTGACGGACTCGACATCGGGCCCGAGTCCCAGACGGACGTAGTCCATCGTCTCCCGCCAGTGTGCGTCGGAGAAATCGTTCTTGAGAGCGCTCCAGGCGTTGGGGAGGTTGGCTCCGAAGCGCGAGAGCGCCTCCGCCGGCTCGATCGTCGCTGCGCCGCGCAGGGGTGAGGGTTGGCCACGCGAGCGCTGCACCCAGCGCGCCGTGGTGTCGAACGGCAGGTGGACGTCGATGGCGCGGAGCGCGGCCAGCGCCTCACGGATGAGCCAATGCGGTGGGAACTCCCCGAACGAAGAGAGCGCCAGCCGCTTCGGATCGATGGTCCTTTCTACGGGTGGAACGTCCTTCTCATCTATCAGAAACCTGAACGAGCTACTCCTGTAGAGCCCTCCCTCTCGCGAGATGATGCCGACACGTTGTTCCATGACGGCGTCGCCGTCATCGAGCTCACCGCGGACCCAATCGAGGAGCTCGCGCAGGATGACGCCGCTCCTGTCGAGCGCGAAGGAGTACTCGAACCTTTCATGGAAGCCGCCTTCCAGCGCGATGACCAGGCCGAGCTCCAGGTGCTCGGCGCCGGCGCGGAGCAAGCTCCCGACGCCGCCGTGAATCCTGATCATGTCCTCGGCGAAGCTCTCGCTAGCCGCGCGCTGCAGCAGCTCGCATGCCTCGATCAGGCTGCTCTTGCCGCTGCCGTTGTCGCCGATGAGGACGGTGAGCCCGTCAAGCCGGAGCCGCACATCGGCGAGGGAGCGCAGCCCCTTCACGTGAATCTCAGTGATCCGGTTGCTTGGCATGACGGTCGCTACCGAGCTCCGCGGTGCGATCCGCGGCACCTTCGTAGTACCCCAGGCGTGTGGGGTCGGCGTACCTTTTGTCGCGGCTCGCCCGCCCGTCGTCGCCGTGCATCGGACGCAGAGCGCCCGGCCGGGGCCAACGCGCAGCGCCGCCGTCACCCGAGCAGCTCCGCTGCGGGGTTGTCCAGAGCGCACCTCGCTCCCTCCGGCACACCGGGTACCCCTCCTCCGGCTTGATCCCTCGCCGATCGCCGGCCGCCCCCCGCCTTCGTTTTTTCTTGGACGACCGCCCTCCCGCAAGGCTTTCATCCCGCCCATGGCGAGGCTCGTCGAGGCGCTGAATCGATTCTTCGGGCGGGTCGAGATCCTCGCGCTCGGCCTCGAGAACGAGCGCAGCGCCGCCGAGGCCGCGCTCGCGAAGGGCATGCCCCTCGAGGCCCGCGAGCACGCCCGCACCATCCTCTCCGTCCTGCCCGACTCGGCCGTCGGGCTCGCGCTCTGGGCCGACGCCGCGGAGGACGCGTGGCTCGATCAGGAGGTCGTCACCGCGCTCGCCGACCTCGCGAAGCGCGTGCCCTGGCGCGCCGACGTGTGGCTCCGCCTCGGGCGCGCGGGGCAGCGCGTCGGCTGGGACGGCGCGCGCGACGCGCTCGAGCGCGCCACCGCGGCGCCCGAGGAGCGCGACGCGGCGCGGCTCGCGCTCCTCGACCTCTGCGACCTCGACCTCGCCGCCGGCGACCCGGCCCGCGCGCAGCGCTGGCTCGACCGCATCCCGGCGCCGCTCTCGACCGTGCCCGACCGCGACGTCGCCCTCCGCCGCGCCGAGTGCGCGCTCGCCCACGGCGACCTCGACGGCGCGCGCGCCGCCGCGGCGATCCTGGGCGAGCCCACCGCCATCGAGGGGCGCGCCGCCCTCGTGCTCGCCCGGCTCGCGCTCGCCGAGGCGGGCGCCGCGGCGGGCGCCTCGGCCGCGGCGCTGCCGCCGGCCGACGTGGGGCGGGCGCTCGACCTCGGGCTGCGGGCGCTCGTGCTCGACGTCCCCGGCGCGGCGGAGCTCTGCGCGTCGCTCGTCGCCGCCTCCCGCGACGTGCTCGTCGTCGACCGCGTGCGCCGCGTGGTCCGCGCCGCGGGCGCGCTCGACGAGCCGACCTGGGCCGCCGCGTTCGCCTTCGCCGAGGGGCGGCGCGACGACGCGCGGCAGGCGCTCGCGCGCGGGCTCTCCGCCGGCGATCGCGCGGCCGCGGCGGCGCTGCTCCGCATGGCCGTCGAGACCCGCGACCTCGGCGCGCTCGACGCGCTCGCGGCACGGGCGGCGGGCGCGGACCCGCGCGGCGACGCGGCGCCGCCGCTCACGCCCGACCTCGCCCGGCTGCGCGACGCCGCCAGGATGGCGTCCGAGGGGCAGGGGAGCGAGGCGCTCGACGCGCTCGACGCGGTGACCGGCGAGGGCGCGGCGTGGGCCGACGACATGCGCCGCGCGATCGCGCGCGCGTGGATCCCCGCCGCGCCGCGGGCGGCCGCGTGGGGCGACGCGCTGCGCGAGCTCGCGCGCACGGCCAAGCTCCTCGACCGGCTCGACCTGCTGGCGGCGACCGAGGCCCTCGCGGTGGAGCGGGAGCGCCCGCTGCGCGCCGCCGTGGTCGGCGAGTTCAACGCGGGCAAGAGCACGTTCCTGAACGCGCTGCTCGGCGAGGACGTGGCGCCGACCGGCGTCCTGCCGACGACCGCGACGCTCCACTGGGTCGCCTGGGCGCCCGATCCGTTCGCGCGCATCGTCGTGCGCGGCGGCCAGGACCGCGTCGTGCCGCACGCGGCGCTCAAGGACACGCTGCGCGCGCTCGCCGCGGCCGGGGCGAAGGTCGCGCGGGTCTTCATCTACGCGCCGATCGAGCGGCTCAAGCGCGTCGAGATCCTCGACACGCCCGGCTTCAACGCGCCGGACCCGGACCACATCGCGGAGGCGCGGCGCGCGTTCGACGAGGCCCACGTCGCCATCTGGCTGCTCGACGCGCCCCAGGCGATGAAGGAGTCGGAGCGGCGGGTGCTCTCCGAGATCAGCGCGCTCGGCGTGCCCGTGCAGATCCTCGCGAACAAGGCCGACCGGCTCAAGCCCGACGCGCTGGAGACGGTGCTCGCGCACGTGCGCGACAGCCTCGCGGCGAGCGCCATCACCTCGCTCACGCCGCCGATCGCCTTCTCGGCGCGGCTCTCGCTGAAGGGGCGGCTCGGCGACGAGGCGGCGCTCGCGGCCTCGGGGTGGGCCGAGGTCGAGGCGCTCTTCGCCGAGCAGATCGTCGACGCGAGCGACGCGCTCCGCGAGCGCGCGCTCCGGCGCAAGGCGGGCCGCATCGCGGCCGAGCTCGCGCAGGCGGCCGCGGCGCGCGCGGCGGAGGACCGCGAGGCCGGGCGGAGGGCGCGCGCCGAGGCCGACCGGCTCCGCGCGAGCGCGGCGTACCTGCGCCGCGAGCGGCGCACGATCGCCGCGGCGATCGACAAGGCGCTCGAGCCCGCGCGGCGGGAGCTCGCGGCCGACCTGCGGCCGATCGCGGCGCTGCCCGAGGAGCGCAAGCGCGCGGACGCCGGCGTCCGCGCCTACGTGCAGGAGCGGCTCGTCACGCGGCTGAGCTGGCCGCTGTCGGCGGAGATCGCGCGGGCGGCCCGCGCGGGCGCGGAGCCGGGGGCGCGCGCCGCGAGCGGCGTCGAGGAAGCAAGCGCCGCCGCGCCGTCGCCGCGGGCGGCGGCCCACGTGCGCGCGGTCCTGATGGGCATGGTGGCGGTGCACGACGCCCCCGACGAGCTCGCGGCGCGCTCGATCGAGGGCGTGGTCGAGGCCGCGATCGACGCCTTCGCCATGGCGCTGTCGGCCGAGGCGGAGGCGCCCGTGCCGCCGGCGGCCTCGGCGGCGATCGAGCTGCGCGCGCAGGCGCTCCGGGCGGCGTTCGAGGCGCCCGAGGCGCCGCCGGCCGGCGCCTGAGCGCGGCCGGGCTCGCGGTGGCGGTGCGTCGGCGGGCACGCAGCGCCAGCGGTTCGGTGGCGTCGCGTCGGCGACTCGGTCTGCGCCGCGTCAGCGGCTCAGGAAGAACGCGAGCACCCCGAGCGCCAGCCCGATCACGAGCGCCAGCGGCACCACGAGCCGGACCATCCACAGATCGGTCGGGCGCTGGGGCGGCCGGCGATCCCGATGGACCGGGGGCGGCGTGATCTCGATGACCTGCTCGGCCGCGGGCCGCGCCGGATGCCGCGGCAGCGCCGCGGCGCCGGCCGGCCCGGCGCCTCGCGGCGCCTCGTGCCGGGGGGACGGCGCGCGGGCGCCCGCGGCGGAGAAGAGCGGCGCGAAGTCCTTGCGATCGTGGATCACGAGGTCGCTCGACGGCGGATCGCTCGAGGGGCTGCTGAGCCGCGCCTGCGGGAGCGTGCGCGAGAAATCCTCGGACGTCGGCCCGGCGAGCGGGTCGTGCCGCAGGGCGACGGCGGCCGGCAGCGCCGCGGCGCGCGACGAGATCGCGCTCGACGCCGGCCCCTCCGTGAGCGCGCCCTCGCGGAACATCGCCTTCGCCAGCATCTCGCCCCGCTGCGCCGGCGGCGGCGGGTCGACGTCGCGCAGCGGCGGCGCGGCCGTCATCGTGCTCCGGATCGACACCGGCACCGCCGACTCCACGGTCGGCGCGTCCTCGAGCGCGCTCGCCGTGGCGGCCGGGAGCAGCGCGTCGGACAGGTGGGGCAGGAGCCGCTCGAGCTCCTCGCGCAGCTCGCGCGCGCTCTGCTGGCGCTGGCCCGGCATCTTCGCGAGCGCCGTGAGGATGATCGCCTCCAGCGCGGGGTGGATCTGCGGCAGGAACAGGCTCGGCGGGGGCGGCCGCTTGCGGATGTGATCCATGGCCACCTCCCACACGACCGCCGTGGGCGGGAAGGGGAGGCGGCCCGTGACGAGCAGGAACAGCAGGACCCCGCACGCGTACACGTCGCTGCGCCCGTCGATGACGTCGCCCCGGCACTGCTCCGGGGACATGTACGCCGGCGTGCCGACGACCACGCCGACCGTGGTGACCGAGCCCCAGACGCTGATCGGCGCGCTGTTCGGCCCGTCGTCGCCGGCGCGGGTGCCGCCCTCGACCATCTTCGCGATCCCGAAGTCGAGCACCTTCACGCGCTCGACCGACGGGTCCGCCGGATCCCGCAGGATCATCACGTTCTCGGGCTTGAGGTCGCGGTGCACGATGCCCCGCGCGTGCGCGGCGTCGAGGGCGTCGGCGATGCCGATCAGGATCCGCGCGGCGCGGGCCTCCGAGAGGCGGCGCTCGGCGAGCAGGAGCTCGAAGAGGTCCTGCCCCGAGACGAGCTCCATCACGATGTACGGCAGGTGCCCTTCGACCCCGGAGTCGAGGATCTGCACCGTGTTCGGGTGGTGGAGGCGCGACGCGGCCTTCGCCTCGCGGTAGAAGCGGGTCACGAAGGTCTCGTCGCCGAGGAGCTGCGGGTGCATGATCTTGATGGCGACGTCGCGCGGCTCCGCGTCCTGGACGCCGCGGTAGACCGCCGCCATCGCGCCCTCGCCGATGAACCCGGTGACGAGGAAGCGCCCCGCGATCGTTCGGCCGATGAGTTCCGGGCCCGCGCTCATGAGCGAGACTTCACCATAGGGTCCTCTGCGTCCTTCTAGAAGGGCTACCCCGGCGGTTGCGCGCTACGGCTTCGCGGGCGCGGGCGCGGGCCGGGGCTCGCCCTTCGTCCCGAGGATCGCCTCGAGGATCGGCCGCGACCCCTGCACCGCGGTGCGCTGCGAGTAGAGGTGGAGCCCGCGCAGGCCGCCGAGCTCCTCGCCGCCGCCGGCGCGCCCCGGGCCGCCGTGGATCGTCTGCGGGAGGACGGTGCCGGGGCCCGGCGCCTGGTCGGCGATCCGCTCGCTGCCGAGCAGGACGCGGCCGTGGTACGGCGCGACGCCGAGCAGCACCTCCGCCGCGAAGCCGCGGTCGTCGCTGTAGATCGAGCAGACGAGGCTCCCGCGGCCCCGGCGCAGGAGGGCGACGGCGTGCGCCGCGCCGCCGTCGTAAGGGAAGAGCGTCGCCACCGGGCCGAAGACCTCGTGCTCGTGCGCGGCGGGCGCGCCGTCCGGGCCGCTCGCGACGAGCAGCGTCGGCGGCACGAAGTACCCCTTTCCCTCGGGCACGCCGATCTTCTCGAACGGCCCGTCGCCGCCGAGCGCCACCTCCGCCCCCGCCGCGAGCCGCTCGATGCCGGCGCGCACGCCGCGGAGCTGATCGGCCGTGGTGAGCGGACCCACGGTGACCCCGTCCTGCGCGGGGTCGCCGACGCGCGCGTCGCGGAGGCGGTCGACGAGGTCGGCGCGCACCGTGGCGATGACGGAGGCGGGCGCGAAGATGCGCCGGATCGCCGTGCACTTCTGGCCGGCCTTCTGGGTCATGTCGCGCACGACGTCGCGGAGGAACATCGCGTAGGTCTCGGAGCCGGGCTCGACGTCGGGGCCGAGGACCGCGCCGTTCAGGCTGTCGGCCTCCACGTTCACGCGGACGCTCTCCCGCGCGAGGCCCGGCAGGAGCCGGAGCGCCGCGCCGGTGGCGCTCGATCCGGTGAACGCGAGGACGTCCTCGCCGCCGAGGTGCGCGAGGAGGTCGCCCGGCGGGCCCGCGACGAAGGAGAGGGCGCCGCGTGGCAGCGGGGCGCGCTCGGTGAAGATCTTCATCAGCCGGAACGCGACGAGGGCCGTGCTCGTCGCGGGCTTCGTGATGACGGGCATGCCGGCGAGGAGGGCGCAGGCGGCCTTCTCCGCGAGCCCCCACGCGGGGAAGTTGAAGGCGTTGATGTGCACCGCGACGCCGGGGCGCGGCACGAGGATGTGCTGCCCGAAGAACCGCGGCGAGCGCCCGAGCTGCGCGCCCTCGCCGTCCGCGAGCAGCCGCGCGTCGCCGAGCTGGGCGCCGAGGTCGGCGTAGTAGGCGAGCGTCCCGATCGCGCCGTCGATGTCGAACTTGGCGTCGCCGCGGGTGTTGCCGCCGTTCTGGATGGCGATGTCGATGAGCGCGTCGCGGTGCGCGTGCGCGGCGCGCGACATGGCGCGGAGCAGCTCGCCGCGCTCCGCGAACGTCAGCGCGCGCAGGGAGGGCCCGCCCACCGCCCGGGCGAACGCCACCGCGGCCGCGAGGTCGAGCCCGTCCGTGCTCGTCTCGGCGAGCGGCTCCTCGGTCGCGGGGTTGACGAGCGGGTACGGCGCCCCCTGACCGGCGATCCACTGACCTTCGACGTAGCTATCGAGCCGCTCCATGGGGCGCGTAGCCTACTCGCTCCACGTCACTTGCACGAGGCGGACGCGAGCAGCGCCGAGATCTTCGCCTTCACCACCTCGAACTCCCGCACCGCGAGGTCGATCTCGGCCTGGCGCTGCCTGCGGCCGGACTCGACGAGATCGAAGCTCGTCACGGTGCCGGCCTCGTACGCGACCTGCGTGAGGCGCGCGGTCTCGCGCGCGAGGTCGCGCGACTGCTCGGCGACCGCGCGCGCCTGCTCGGCGACCTCGACGCTCCGGACCGCCTGCGTCGACTCGAGCTCGGCCGAGCGCTCCGCCGCGCCGAGGCGGGCCCGCTGCTGCTCCACGGCCGCCCGGTTGATCCGGAGATCGCCGTAGCGCGCCCCGCCGTCCCAGATGGGGACGGTGAGCACCGCGCGGATCGACCACGACCAGCCGGGCCGCGCGGCGCCGCCGGCGTCCCCAACGCCGCCGCCGCCGACGCCGCTGGTGGTGCCGCCGAAGTAGGTCTCGGTCCCCAGCGTGCTCGACACCTCGGCATACGGAGCGAACGCGAGCTTCGCGTCGGTGAGGCCGCGCTCGGCGAGCTCCAGCTCGGCGCGCGCCGCGCGGACGTCGGCGCGCTGATCCGTCCGCGTCTGGGTGCACTGGGACCCGAGCTCCGCCGCGATCCCGTTCAGCGAGAACTCCTGCGGCACGCCGACCTCGCCCTTCAGGCCGAGCGCGGCCCCGAGCGCCTCGCGCGCCCTGCGCAGCGACTCGTCGCCGGACACGAGCGTCGCGCGGGCGAGCGCGACGTCCTGCTCCGCGCGGACGACGTCGAGCTTGGTGCCGGTGCCGAGGCGCTCCCGCCGCCGCGTGAGCTCGAGCAGCTCGAGCGCGCTGCGCAGCCCGACGCGGTTGACCTCGCTGAGCCGCTCGGTCGTGACGATGGACACGACGGCGTCGGCGACCGCGACGAGCGTGAAGCGGCGCCGGTCCTCGAGGCTCAGCTTGGCGACCTCGACCGCGAGGTCGGCGGTGCCGATGCCGTACCAGGCGCGCGGCGCGAGGATGGGCTGCCGGAGCGTGATCGACGCCCCCGCCCGCGTCGGCGCGTCCGCGCCCCCGGGCGCCAGGAGGCGGCTCAGCTCGCCGCTCGCGTCGAGGTTCGGCAGCGCCTGGGCGAGCGCCCGCCGCGCGCTCCCCTCGGCGCGGGCGACCTCCTGCACGGCGACGACGAGATCGACCGACCGCTGCTCGATGATCGCGCGCGCCTCGTTCCAGCTCGCGAGCGTGCGCGCCGCCGGTGGGACGGGCGCGAGCGCGGGGTCGTTCACCTCGATGCGCTGCGGCGTCACCGCGGGCGCCCCCGCCGGCGCCGGCGCCGCGGCCGGGGGGGGCGCGGCGGCGCCCGCGGGCGCCTGCTGGCCCGGCCGACCCTGAGGCAGCTGGCCCGGCCGCGCCGGCGGAGGCGCCGGCTGCGCGAGGGCGACGCCTTGATGCAGGGCGAGGGAGGCGAGGGTGAGGACAGCGACCATGCGGAGCCGGCGACGGGGCATGCGCGACTCGATGCGCTGTCCGGCGCGCGACGACAAGCCCGAAGCGGACGGGCGCGCGGTCTCGGCCTGCGCGTGTGTGCGAAACCGTGGGCGGGGGCCGCGCGGCGGCCCAAGTGATGGCGGCGGAGCGCGGATGCGCCACTATTCTGGATCACCGATGCCAAGCCGGTTGCCCCCGAACGACATCTGCCTCGGCTGCGGAAAGCGACGGCGATGCGGCGCCGCCGACCCTTGCGCCCGCTGCGGCGAGCCCCCACATCGCGCCGTGTGGCGACGTTGCGAGAAGCGCGGCGCGTCGCCGAGGATCGAGCTGTTCCTGAGCGCCATCACGAGCGGCCTCTTGCTCGCTTACTCGGCGCTCTACGCGCTGCTCCTGACCGGCCTCGCCGAGTCCGCGGACAGCTCCCTCGCCTCGGCGGCGCTGTTCGTCGCGATCCTGTGGCTCGGCGTGAGGCTCGCGCGGTGGATCGTGCGCTCGCTCTTCGAGCTCTGGGGCACCACGTGGTCGTACTGCTCCGCCGACGGCGCGCGCTGGGGCACCGTGAGCACGCTCTTCGGGTGGTACGGCGCCGGCGAGGGCGTGAGCCTGACGGAGTTCCGCCCCACGAGCGCGGGCTCGACGCTCTTCTGCTCCTCGGACGCGATCGACGCGGGGCTCCCGGTCGTGGCCGCGAACCTCTCGCGCCTCGTCGGAGCGCAGGGCCACGAGGCGTTCTCGCCGTTCGAGGTGCTGATGCTCAGCGCCTTCACGGGCCTCGTCGCGCGCGGCGAGGCGATCATCAGCCGGGCCACGGCGGTGCGCTGGCGCAAGGACTGGCTCGGCGCCGCGCGGCGCGGCGCGGCCCACGCGATCTTCACGATCGAGCGCGCCGGCGATCGCGAGGAGGGCAGCGCGATCGAGCGCGAGATCCTCGCGGCCATGCAGGCCAAGGCGGACGGCCTCGCGTCGGCCGCGGAGCCCCCGCCGCCCGGGGGCTACCGCGACGCCGTGTGGCGGCCGCCCCCCGTGCGGCTCTGCATCGACGAGGTGCTGCGCCCGCGCGCGCTCGCGCTGGCGGCGCGGGCGCTCCGCAAGGAGCCGCGCGGCGGCGCGCCGGTCGCGGTCGCCGCGGCGCTCGACGAGTTCGGCAGGCGCGACCCCGCCCGGATGAGCCACCTCCGCGTGCTCCTCGCCGAGCACCGCCGCCGCGCGCTGTCGGCGTGAGCCGCGGCGCTCAGTGCCACACGCCGACGCCGGCGCTCACGCTCTCGTAACGAGGCGCGACGTCCATGGACGCCTGCAGCGTGTAGGCGGCCTCGGAGATCAGCCCCCAGAAGGTCGTCGTCAGCACGCGGATGTCCGCGCCGAAGGTGAAGTGCTGCCGCCCCACGCCGCCGTAGCGGTTCGGCTCGTAGTAGCTCCCGAACCGCGTGTGCACGCGGCCCGGGATCGGCTCCGTCTCGATCCCGAACCGCGGCGAGAAGCTCACGTGCGCGCCCGACGTGCCCACCGCCGAGTCGTCGCCGGCCCTCTCCGGCAGGTTCTGCGCCAGAAAGCTCTCGAGGCTCACCCCGTTCGACACCGCGCCCGTGACGAGGAGCTCCGCGGTGATGAGCAGGTGCTCGCGCGGCCAGTTCCAGTAGCGGGCGCGCCGCTCCTTCTCGAGCAGGTCCGGCCCGGCGGCGAGCGCGCGCTCGTCGGCCTCGCGCTCGCGCGCTCTCTCCAGCGCGAAGATCCGCGCCCGCCGGGCGCGCTCCTCGGGGTCGGCGATCTCGGCGAGCTCGCGCTCCCGCCGCGCCTCCCGCTCGGCCCGCCTGCGCGCGATCGCCTGGCGGAGCTCCCGCTCCTGCTCGCGCGGGTTGATCCACGCCGGGTTGAGCGGGCGCGGCCCCACCTGGACGGCGAGCCCGAGCTCGAGCTCCCAGGGGAGGACGACCTCGTTCGGCAGGATCAGCCCGCCGGCGCGGCGGACGTTCCCGTCCGTGACCACCCCCTCGCCGAGCAGCCGGCCCCCGTTCACGGGGAAGCGGAACGTCGCGCCGATCCGGTAGGACGCCCAGTCGGGGCGGACGAGCACCCCGAGCTCCGGGGAGATGCCCGCGATCGTGAGGTTGGTCTGCTCCGCGCCGAGGCCGAGCGTCACGGCGCGGGCGCCGGCGCCCAGCACGACCGCGTCGCCGAGCAGGCGGGCTCCGCCGAGGAAGTGGTACTTGCCGGTCACGACCGTGGTCTCGGCGCCGCCGTCGTCCACGAGCGAGTACCGCTGCAGCTCGGCGTTGACCCCGAGGCCGAAATCGCCCACCTGGAGCTGGGCGCCGAGGGTCAGGTACACGAAGTTCGAGTAGTCGAGGTCGATGTCGCCGCTGTTGTCGAAGTCGTTGTTGTCGAAATCGTTGTCCCCGAAGAGCTCGATGGGCAGCGAGATCGACGCGGCGACGTCCCACTCGAGCCATTTCACGCTGAAGGGCTCCCGGACCGCGGGCGCGGCGGCGTTGGCCACCATGCCGGCGATCCCCTCGGCGTAGGCGGCGTACGCGCCGGCGATCCCGGTCACGCGCAGCGGCGCCAGGATCGGCCCCTGGAAGAGGTCGATGGTGTACGCGTTGTCCTGGAGCGGCTGGGCCGGCGCGGCCCGCGGCGGGCCGAGGGCGAGGGCCAGCGCGGCGAGCGCCGCGGCGGGGCGGCGGGCGGCGCGGCGCGGCGCGGTCGTCTCGGTCACCTCGCGCTGCCCCTCCGGTCCAACAGCATCTCGTCGCGCCCGCGTCGAGGTGATAGCACTGGCCCGCACGGAAGGGACCGCGGAAGCGGAGCCCGACCCGCGGTGGCCGGGCCCGGCGACGAGGCTCCCCGGCCAGCGAACCACGACGAATTGAGACGAGGAGCGGCCGCCCGCCGCCGCGCGAGCGCCCGCGCACCCCATCCCGCCCAAGGAACCGCTGCTCTCATGCCCGCCCAAGCTCCCGCGCCCATCGCTCCCGCCCCGGCCGTGCCTGGGACCGAGGCGCGATCGCCCGGCGGGCGGCGGCGCCCCGGCGGGCCTCGCGCCCGCGGCCGGCGCGTCGCCCTGGTCGCCTACTACAGCTTCGCCGCGCTCATCATCGTCTCGTGCACCCTCCAGGTGATCCGGCAGGTCTTCTTCCTGCCGGCCGCGCCGTCGCCCTACGGGAGCTGCGAGGAGGGCCTCCTGGCGCTCGTCCGGGCCGTCGAGCGCGCCAGGGAGGCCGCCCCGGGGACCGACGGGGAGGACGCCGCCCTCGCCCGGTTCCGGAGCACGCTCGCTCCGGCGTGGGGCTACCGGGACGGAGTCGCCGCCTCGTGCCGGGGCTCCGCCGAGAACGAGCGCGCTCTCGACGCCATCGAGCGGCTCCGCTATGCGGAGGAGCACGCAGCGCGGCGCGAGGCAGGCGATCTGGCTCCGCTACGGCGCCGGGTCCGGGCGATCGTCGATGGCCAGCTTGGGCCCGTGTCCCCGAGATAATACCCCGACGCGGCGATCACGCAGGACGATATGACCGATATGACCGTTCCTTCTCCCCCTGCCGCAGTGGCGGGTGAAGCGCAGACCGGCGAAAAGCCCCAGCCGCCGCCCACCTTCGATGTGCTGCCCCTGTCGTCCGAGCTGCGCGAGACGCTCGCGGAGATTGGCTACGTCCACCCGACGCCGGTGCAGCTCGCCGTCTGGGAGCCGGTCACGCGCGGGCGCGACGCGGTCGTGCAGGCGCGCACCGGCACCGGCAAGACGGCGGCCTTCGGGCTCCCGATCGTCGACCACGCCGTGAAGCGCTCGCTCGCGCAGGCGCAGGTGCTCGCGCTCTGCCCGACGCGAGAGCTCGCGCTCCAGGTCTCCGCCGAGGTCGAGCGCCTCGGCAAGCGCAAGGGCGTCAAGGTGGTCGCCGTGTACGGCGGCGCGCCGATGCAGCGGCAGATCGACGCGCTCGCCGCCGGCGCGCAGGTCATCGTCGGCACGCCGGGCCGCGTGCTCGACCACCTGCGCCGCGGGACGATCGTCGCCAAGCACATCCGGCTGCTGGTGCTCGACGAGTGCGACGAGATGCTCTCGATGGGCTTCGAGCGCGAGCTCACCGCGATCCTCGCCGAGCTGCCGCCGGAGCGGCAGACGCTGCTGTTCTCGGCGACGCTCCCGCCCGACATCGAGCGCATCGCGCGCAGCAAGCTGCGCTCGCCCGAGTTCATCACCCTCTCCGGCGACGCGGTCGGCGCGCTCCAGATCCAGCACTACGTCTACCTCGTCACGGGCGACAAGCTGACGTCGCTGATCCGGATCCTCGAGGTCGAGAACCCGGAGAACGCGGTCGTCTTCTGCAACACCAAGGACGAGACGGAGACGGTCGCCGCGGCGCTGAAGCGCCAGGGCTACGACGCCGACTGGCTGAACGGCGATCTGCCGCAGTCCGATCGGGAGAAGGTGATGAGCGCGACGCGCGAGGGGCGCCTGCGCTTCCTCGTCGCCACCGACGTGGCGGCCCGCGGCATCGACATCTCGCACCTCACGCACGTCATCAACTACGACTTCCCGCAGGACGCCGAGGCGTACGTGCACCGCACCGGCCGCACCGGCCGCGCGGGGCGCACCGGCACGGCGATCGCGCTGATCACGCCGCAGGACGTCGGGCCGCTCTACATCCTCCGGCTGACGTACAAGATCCGGCCGCTCGAGAAGCAGCTCCCCACGGAGGGCGAGCTCAAGACGCGCGCCGAGGCCGACCTCGTCGCGCTGCTCGCCGAGGCGTTCCTGCCGAAGGGCACGCACCCGGACGACCTCTCGCTCGCGCGCCGGCTGCTCACGCACGACCAGGCCGAGGCGATCGTGGCGGGCCTCCTGCGCGATCACCTCGGCGCGCGGCCGACGGCGCAGGAGGAGGCGAGCGCCGCGCGGCGCGCCCAGCAGCCGCGCGCGGCGGCGCGCGAGGGCGCCGAGCCCTCGACCCGGCCCGAGCCCGCGACGCGCGGCGCGAGCGCGCGGGGCGAGGGGCGCGCGGCGCAGGGCGCGATCCCGCGCGCGGCCGACTCGGTCGATCCGCGCTCGCCGGAGACGGAGCGCAGCAGCGAGCGCGAGGGCGCGCGCGAGGGCGATCGGGACCGCGGGCGGGATCGCGATCGCAGGTCGCTGCGGCTGCGGCGGGACGAGGGGCGGCGCGGGCCCCGCGGCGCGGACGCGCCGGCCGGGGACGACGCGCGGAGCGAGCCGCGCCGGCCGGAGGTGGCGAGGGCGCGCGACGAGGGGCCCGTCTCGGTCGAGCCGCTCACGCGGCCGGAGCCGCTGATGCGGATCGAGCCGCCGCGCGGCGAGGGCGCGCCCGGCCGCGGCCCGGCGGAGCGCCTGCGCGAGCGGCCCGGCACCGCGACGCTGCTGTCGGCGCGCCGCGGCCCCGCCGCGGCCGGCGTCGCCGCCGCGCCCGGCCGCGGCGGCGCGCAGGGCCAGCCGTTCTCCCGCCACGCCGACTTCACCATGTGGCAGCCGCCGGAGGAGGAGGGCGACGACGAGCCGATCCTCGGCGAGCCGCCCTCCCCGCCGCCCGGCTCGCCCGCGTCGCGCGGCGGCGATCGCGAGCGCGCGAGCGGCGCTTCGCCCGCGCTCGTCGGCGAGCCCGCGGTCGAGATCGAGAGCGGCGAGCCCGGCGAGCCGCCGCGCGCCGAGCCCTCGCGCGACGAGGCGGACAGCGAGTTCGTCGAGGTCTTCATCAACCTCGGCCGCCGCGACGGCGCGCGCGCGGCAGATTTCCAGCGCGCGCTCATCGAGCGGGCGGGGATGGCCAAGGGTGACATCCGGCGCATCCGCGTGCGCGAGCGCAACGCGTTCGTCAGCGTCCCGAAGGCCGAGCTCGCGCGGGTCGTGGCGGCGCTGAACGGCGCGACGATCGCGGGCAAGGAGGCGCGCGCGGAGCAGGCTCGCGAGCGCACGTCAAGCGCCGAAGAGGTGACGGAAGACGCCTGAGCGCGGGGCACGCCGGTCCGCCGAGTCGAGGCGGCGGACCGGGCTCCGCGCTGGCGTTTCGCGATGCCGCCGCGCGTGCCAGACACCGCCCGCCGGCGTACGTCGGTGGGCGCTCGCGTGCGACGCCGTCCAGGCGGCACTGCCCGGCGCGCAACGCGCTAGCCAAGCTCGCCCACTGGTCGTATCACGGAAGGGATGGCGCGCAGTGGAGCGGAGGATATCGACCGGCTTCGACGGGACATCGATCGAGCGCTTGCTGACAAGCTCGACGCGGACAGGGTTCTCCCGCTGCTCGCGCGTCTGGCCCGCGCGACGGCGCCCGGCAGCGAGCCGTGGCTCTATGCGCACCGCCACCTCGCGGAGATGGGCGTCGAGCACGACCCGTGGCGCGCCGCGCTCTTCGCGCGCCGCGTGCTGCAGTTCCACGGGGAGGACGACGGCGCGTGGGCGGTGCTCGGCCTCGCGCAGTCGCTGCTCGGCAACTACCGCTACGCCGCGCGCGCCTACGAGCGCGCCCTGGCCATCGCGCCCGACAACCCGTGGTACGCCCACAACCTGGGCCACCTGTACGACGTCGCCCTGAACCGTCCCCACGACGCCTTGCCGCTCCTGGCGCAAGCCACCGAGGCGCAGACGGGCGAGGCCGACATCGCCGCGAGCTACGCCCACGCGCTCGCCCGGTGCGGCAAGCTGGTGCTCGCGAAGAAGATCTTGAAGCGCGCCATCCGCCACGGGGCGACGGCCGACCAGATGGCGCTGTGGCGCTGGCTCGACGCCGGCGCGCCGACCGCGGGCGAGAGCGGGCCCGACCCTCAGCGCCCGGCCGACTCGAAGCGCAAGACCAAGCGGCGGCGCGCGCGCGAGCGCCAGAGCCTCGGCGACTGAGCCGCCCGCCCGCCCGCTCCCGTGCGCACCGCCGCAGAGCGCCCCACGCGAGGAACCTCACGTGTGCTCGGGCCCTTCATCCGCACCTCCGAGCAGGGGAGCCGCCGGTCGTCGGCGGCCGGGCTCGGCTGCGCTGCGGCGCGGCAGGCGCCGTCCGTCGTGACGCAGGGCACAGCGAGGTTGTACGGGCACGGGCTACCTCGTCTGGGCGACTGCGGATGCCGTCGCCACAAGCGACACGCACCGCCGACGCGAAGCTTGACGGTGGGTTGCCCGGTTGGCGATAAGCTGTGTTTCTCGACTGGTGCTGGACACGGTCCCCGTTCGGGAGAGGGCACCCTGCGAGGAGAAGACATGAGCGTCACGAGCGTGCAAAGGACGGACAGGACGACGGAGCGCCAGGCGCCCTCCGCGGCCCCCTCGTCCGGCCTGCGCGTCTCCTCCTCCCGGCGCGCAGACGTCGGGCGAGCCTGCGACGCGGCTCGCCGCGCCGCGCACCGGAGGGACGCGCTACACGGCGGGCGCGGGCTCACGACGGAGAACTCGCGATGAGCGAAGAAGCTCTGCGGCAAGAGATAGCGAGGCTCACGGAGCGCATCGCGACGCTCGAGCAGCAGATCGAGGAGCGCGAGCGCGCGGCGAAGGAGCAGGCCGCGCAGCTCGACCAGGCGAGGGGCGAGGCGCGCGAGCGCGGCGAGCAGCTGGCCCGCTCGGAGGACGAGCTGCGGCGGCAAGCGGGCATCTTCAAGCTCGTGCTCGACAGCATGGCCGACGGCGTCGCCGTCGTGGACCACGAGGGCGAGCTCCTGATGCGCAACCCGGCCGCGGAGCACATGCTCGGCCGCGCGTCCCTCGACGTCGCCTCGAACGGCGAGCCGGAGCCCGGCGAGGCCACGCTGTTCTTCCCCGACCAGGCGACGCCCTGGCCCACGTCCGAGCACCCGCTCGTGCGCGCCCTGCGCGGCGAGACGGTCGATCAGGTCGAGCTCTTCGTGAGGAAGCCCGCGGAGCAGGACGCGCGGCTCGCGCGCCTGCCGCAGGGCGCGCCGGGCAGCGCCATGGCGACCCTCGCCCCGGCTTCGGGGCCGCAGGCGGACGACGGCGAGCCGCGCTCGGTCCGCTTGCCGCCGACGTTCGCCGACGCGCGCCTCGATCCCGGCCCGTCGGCGGGGCTGTTCCTGACGGTCAGCGCGAGCCCGATGCGGGGCAAGGACGGCTCGATCTCCGGCGCCGTCGCCGTCTTCCGCGACGCGACCGAGAAGAAGCGCCTCATCGAGGATCTCGAGGCGAAGAACCGCGACCTGGTCGAGAGCGAGAGCGCCAAGAGCGAGCTCGTCGAGCGGCTCCGCTACGCCATCGACGAGATCTCGACGCCCATCCTCGAGCTCTGGGACGACGTCCTCGCGCTGCCGATCATCGGCGTCGTCGACTCGCGGAGGAGCGCGCAGATCATGGAGCGGCTGCTCGACGAGATCGTCCGCCGCCAGTCGCGCTACGTCATCATCGACGTGACGGGCGTCGAGGTGATCGACACGCGGACGGCCGACCATTTCATGAAGCTGATGAAGGCGGTCGAGCTGCTCGGCGCGCGGTGCCGCATCACCGGGGTCAGGCCCGCGGTCGCGCAGACGATGGTGGAGCTCGGCATCAACCTCGGCTCCGTGCGCGCCGCGCGCAACCTCAAGCACGCGCTGCGCGAGAGCCTGGCGCTCGCCGGCCAGAAGCCGACGCTCTCGTCCCTCATGGGCGGCCGCCGCGCCGCGGCCAAGGGCGACGAGAAGCAGGCAGGACAGCCTTTCACCCCTGGCGGCCAAGGGGCCGCGTTCGATCCGTCGGGCAGCGGTCCCATGACCACGTCACAGCTGCAGCTCAGCGCGAGGAAGGAGACGTCCACTTGATGCAAGCGGGTAGGGTCCCCATCGTGGGCCTCTTCGGGAATTTAATCGTCTCGGTGCAGGGCGGGCTAACCGACGGGCAGGTCGAGCAGCTGCGCGACGACGTGACGGGGTCGATCGAATCGCGCTCGCCCCGCGGCCTCATCGTCGACCTCTCCGGTGTCGAGATTCTCGACAGCTATCTCACCCGCGCCATCCGTGACATCGCGCTCACGGCTCGGCTGATGGGCGTCCGGACGGCGGTGTGCGGCCTGCGCCCCGCGGTCGCGATCGCCCTGGTCGAGATGGATCTGGAGATCCCTGGCGTCGTGACGGCGCTCAACCTGGAGCGCGCCGTCGAGATGCTCGCGCCGTCCGCGGAGGACGACCTGATGCCGCCCGAGCTCACGAACGAGGTGACGCATGAAGATCCCTCCTCGTGACGGACCGCCCTCCAGCGGCGGCGCCACGGGGCCGCCGTCGAGCCGGTCCGGTGGACCGGTGTCGACGCGCATGCCGAGCTCGCCGCAATCGGCGCGCGGCCCTGTGCCGTCGTCTCCGCAGATCGTCGGCCGCTCGATCACGGATCAGATCGAGACGGTGCTGGCGCAGTTCCTCTCGCCCGCGGTGAGGAAGAGCGTCATCGACTGCGGCATTCGGCAGGCGAAGGTCGACCCGCTCTACGCGCGCGAGGGCGATCTCAGGCGCCTGCTCGTCGAGGTCAAGCGCGGGGTGAAGCTGTTCGTCCGCGACCAGGCGCAGCTCGATCGGTGCATCACCGAGCTCGGCGAGCTCGATCACGCCGCCCCTGCGCCGCGCGAGATCACCATCGACGTGCGCAACGAGGAGGACGTGCTGCGCGCGCGGTCTGCGGGCCGCGAGCTCTGCATCGAGCACCTCGTCAGCGACGTCCTGCAGACGAAGATCGTCACGGCGATCTCCGAGCTCGGGCGCAACATCGTGAGGTACGCGGGCAACGGGCAGATCGTCGTCCGCTCGCTCACCTCGCCGATGCGCGCGATCGAGATCATCGCGCAGGACCACGGGCCCGGGATCTCGAACCTGCAGGAGATCCTGAGCGGCAAGTACCGCTCGCGCCACGGCATGGGCGCGGGGCTCCGCGGCACGAAGGCGCTCATGGATGCGTTCGATGTCAAGACGGCGCCCGGCGCGGGGACGACCGTGACGGTCAGGAAGTACCTCGGATGACAATTGCGATCGGGACCGCGTGCTGCGTCGCGGCCGGCGAGGAGGTCGCCGGCGACGAGGTGGTGGTGGTCCGGCAGTCATCCTGGGCGCTGATCGGCCTCGCGGACGGGCTCGGCCATGGTCCCCACGCAGCGCAGGCGGCCTCCGCCTTCTGTCGCTACGTGGAGGACCACGCGTCGATGCCGCTCGAGGACCTCTTGACCGGGGCAGGGGAGCAGCTCGCGTCGACGCGCGGGGCGGCCGCGGCGCTCCTGCGCATCGACGAGGGCGCCGGCGAGCTCGAGTTCTCGGGCGTCGGCAACATCGCGATGAAGGCGATCACGCGCACGGCGATGCCGATCTTCTGCTCCGCGGGGATCCTCGGGCGGCGCGTGCGGCGGCTCCGCAGCTTTCGCTTCCCCGTGGCGCCGGGCGACGTCGTCCTCTTGCACTCGGACGGCATCTCCAGCGGCTTCGATCTCGGCGCGTTCCGCGACCTCGATCCGGAGGAGATGGCGCGCCGGATCGTCGAGGTCCACAAGAAGTCGTTCGACGACGCGACGTGCGTGGTCGCGATGCTCCGCGACAGGGTCCCTTCGTGACGCAGCGCAGCCCGCCGGTCTTCAGCATCCCCGTCACGCGCGAGGAGGATCGCTTCGCCTGCGCGGCCGAGGGCGCGCAGATCGCGCGCTGGGCTGGGCTCTCGGAGCGCGCGCAGCACGAGCTCGCGATCGCGATCGCCGAGCTCGTGTCGAACGCCGTGCGCCACGGCGGCGGCGGCAGCATCAGCATCCGCGCGATCCGCGAGGACGCGCAGGCGGGCAGCGGCCGCTGGGGCGTCGAGGTGATCGTGCGCGACTCCGGCCCCGGCATCGACCCGAAGCTCGCGATCCTGGAGGATGTGGGGCCGAAGAGCGATCGCAGCCCGTCCTCGTCGAGCTCCGCGCGGCTCGCGCCGAGGATGCCCGGCCAGGGCCTCGGCGTCGGGCTCGGCGCCGTGCACCGGCTGATGAGCTCCGTGGTCATCCGCTCCTCGCCCGGCATCAGCACCGAGGTGATCGCCGTCAAGTGGAAGTAGGCGCCGCGCGCCCGTTGCCGCGCGCGAGCCTCCGAAGCGCCGAGCGGCAGCGGCTCGTCGCGCCCGCGGACACCGATCACCGATCGCGGCCGATCACGCGCGCAGGCGTCGGCTGACGACCGCGGCGACGGCGGACGTCAGTTGAGCTCTTTCTCGGTCCGCTCGTTCTGCTCGGCTTCGAGGAACGTCGCGGTGATCTCGCGCTCGAGCGCGAGGTTGATCTCGCGGTCGAGCGCCTCGATGCTGCCCGCGAGGCGCGCGACGTTGAGGGCGTAGACGAAGACCCGCGCGCACGGGTGGACCTCGGCGCTGCCGCGCAGGCCCCGCTCGCGCTCGTCGGCGTTGAGGCCGTCGAGGAGCACCAGCGCGCGCGGATCGACCCCCTCGGCCACGAGCTCCATCCCGGGCACGTCGGAGATGTAGAGCTCCGCGCCCTCGACGTACCGGCGGAGCACGGGGTTGAGCGCGGCGATCGTCTTCTGGGCGAGCGTCATGAAGCCGTCGCGGCTCGGCGCCCAGGGGGGCATGCCGAGCTCGACGTCGAGCTCGCGCGAGCGCAGGAACGCCTGCGTCGCCCCGCGGACATCGCCCCGCTCGTCGCGGATGAGCCCGAGGTAGTAGTGGGCCTCGGCGTGCCGCGGGTCCTTGAGCGCCGCCTCCTCGATGAGCGCGGCGGCCTTGTCGGCCTGGCCGATCTCGTAGAAGGCGCGGCCCACGAGGAACGTGTGGTTCGGGTTGTCGTACGGGCCGTCGGGGATCCTGGCGGCGACCTGCGCGGCCTCGTCGAGATCGCCCTTGCCGAGCAGCGCGTCGAACTTGAGGAGGAGCGCGTCGATGATCTCCTCGTCGACCTCGGCCAGGTCGAGCGCCTGGTCGCACATCTCGATCGCCTGATCGAAATCGCCGAGCGGGTGGATGTACACCTCGGCGGCGTTGAGCATCGCCTCCAGGTACGTGTCGTCGAGGGCGATCGCCTGGCGATACGCCTCGATGGCCTCCTCGCCCTCGCCCTCCAGGGCGGCGACGAAGCCGAGCAGGTTGTGAGCTTCCGGCGAGTTCGGATCGAGCTCGAGCGCCCGCCGGGCCGACGCCTCTGCTCCGCGCGTGTCCCCGCGCTGGACGAGATCCCACCCGCGATCGAGGTGCGCCGAGAACTGGTCCATGGCGGCTCCACAAGTGTGCGAAGGGGGCTCCAGAGTCAAGAGGGAGCCCTGTCAAAGCGACCGTTCAAGCTGTTCCGAACACGACCTGCCCGGATTTCTAGCGCCGAGCTCGGCCGCCGGCCAGGCGCCCGCGGGAGCGGCCGGCGGCGCCCCGTCTCCAGGGTCGGGCCCGATCGCGTCGCGCTCACTCGTGGATGGAGATGAGCGTCCCGCGGTTCTCCGGCGTGGACCAGACCCCGTGCCAGCCGCGGGGCAGCCTGGGCTCGCTCCAGAAGAAGACCTTCTTCGCGTCGAGCGGCGAGAGGTTCACGCAGCCGTGGCTCATCTCCCGGCCGAAGTTGGAGTGCCAGAAGGCGCCGTGGAGCGCGTACGACCCGTCGTAGTACGCGACGAACGGCACGTCCTCGATGCTGTACGGCAGGTCGCCCGCGACCGTGCCGTCGCCGTCCATCGTGGTCGCGATGTGCTTCTCGCGGATGCGGAACACCCCCGTCAGCGTCGGGTGGTCCTTCTTCTTCTCCTTCGAGCGCCTGCCCGGGGAGATGAGCGCCGCGAAGACGGGCCTGTCGCCCTCGACGGCGACCAGCGTCTTGCGCGACAGGTTCACGTCGATCCACTTCTCGCCCGGCGCGAGGTCCTGCGGCGGGGTGCCGAGCTCGGTGTACGTCCCGTCGGCGCCCTTCATCCACCAGCCCTCGGTGGTCTTCCGGTAGACGACCGACTTGTGCTTGTGGACGTCGCCCGTGAGGCCGAACGCGGCGAAGCGCTCGAGCGAGCCGGCCACGGAGACGGACTTCATCTCGGCGTCGAACTGGTACTTGCTCGCCGTCTTCGCGAGGATGAAGCCGACCGACTTCGCGCCCTCGGGGAAGTCGATGCCCTGCGAGGACGGCGGCTTGATGATGTACATGCGGTCGCTCGGCGCGACGAGCCCCGCGGTCGTCTTGTACCAGGTGCGGCCGTTCCACCCGAAGGTCTTGTCGACCGCGACGAAGAAGCCCTTCACCATCCGCTTCGCGACCGTCGCGTCGGCGTCCTTGTCGAGATCGGCGAGCGTGACGTTGCGCGGCTTGCCCTTGTCGTCGACGTTCTCCCACCAGGGCTTCTCGGGCTCCTCCTCGACCGGTGCCGGGGCCACGATGCCGAGCGACGCCGCCGCGGCGACGGCCGCCGCCTTGTTCTCCGCCGCAGACGCCTCCGTGGTGACGGCGGCCACCGGGGTCGCCTCGGGCGGGCTCGCCGAAGGGCGCGCGGCGGCGGCCGCCGCCGCGGCGGCGACCTCCTTCTCGGTCTCCTCGTAGAGCTCCTCGGCGCGCTGCCGCTCCTCTTCCCTCTTCTTGCGCTTCGACGACTCGAGGTACGGCTCGTAGCGCGCCATCTCGTCCTTCGAGGGGACGGAGCGGTAGAGCGGCGTGCCGTGCGTCGTGTTGAACGCGTACTTGTACGGGAGGACGTCGTCGAGGTTCGGCGCCGTGATGCCGAGGCGCACCTGCGGGTTCGACAGGTCGGTCGTGGCCGACCTCCCGCAGACGTAGCCGCCGTCGAGGAGGCGGTACCAGCCCTTGGCGCAGCTGCCGCCCTTGATCGGCTTCGGATCGACCGGCACCTTGCTGCCGAGCCGGATGTAGCCGAGCCGCTGCTTCGAGAACTC
Source organism: Sorangium sp. So ce834 (assembly GCF_051521425.1). Classification (NCBI taxonomy): domain Bacteria; kingdom Pseudomonadati; phylum Myxococcota; order Polyangiales; family Polyangiaceae; genus Sorangium; species Sorangium sp. So ce834. The sequence goes on along the minus strand of NZ_CP150351.1, from coordinate 5,803,431 downwards.
CATCGTCGGGTAGACCGCCGCCTGCGGCACGATCGAGCCGAGCAGCGGACCCGTGTAGGGCTTGTCGGGCGCGGGCGGCTCCGGGGCGGCCGAGGGCGCGGCGCTCGGCGCCTCCTTGGGGGCGTCGGCCGACGCGATCGCTCGCGCCGACGAGGTGGGCGACGGGCGGGGGAGCGACGACGTCCGCTCGGGCGGCGACTTGCCCTCGGTGGAGGGGCCGGGGGGCGCCTCGCCCTGGCAGCCGCTCGCCCACGCCGCGGTGCCGGCGAAGGCGGCCGCGGCGATGAACCCGAGCGCGCTGGAGACGAGCGAGGAGCGCGCGGCGCCGCCCGCGGAGCGGCCGGCGTCCGGCGCAGGTTGCGGCTTCCGCGCGCCGCCGGTGCGGACGTTGCCGCTGCCGTGCGATCGTGCGGGGTCGTTCTGCCCGCGGGGGCGGGGCGCCTGAGAGCGGTTCATCGCATCCACAGCGTTGGGCGAGGACCGGCCATCCCGGGCCTCGCGGTCGTTTGATCGACCCGTAGGGTCGGGTCGGCTCGGCGGTCTTAGTACCTGGTCACTCACGTGTCGATCCACTTCTCTGCGGAGCGCGCGTCCCTCGGTTTCGCCGCGGCGGGCGCCGGGGCATGCGGCGTCGCATGAGCGTCGCCGGAGCGAACGACATGCCACGCAGCCCCGACGGAGGGCGCACGCACGGCGCGCGCGCCGTCCGCGGTGCGGATGCCGTTCGGACGGCGGCTGCTAGGGTACCGCCGTGGCGGAACGGACCCCGGGGCGTGGCTCGAACAACACGACTTCGGCCCGGCGTGCGGGCCTGGGCGCCGGGGTCGTCCCGCTCGTCCGCGCCGCCTCGCGGCGCGCGCTGGCGACCGCGGCGGCCGTCGCGCTGCTCCTGCACCTGCCCCTCTTGCCGACCCCGCTGTTCTCGTGGCTCGAGGCGATGTTCGCGCTGCGGGGCGAGCTGACCGACTACGACGCCGGCGAGACCATCGTCCCGATCGATCTCGATCTGCTCGCGGACGATCCCAGCGCGGTCGCGGCGGCGCCCTCCGCGACCGGCGTCGAGGCGACGCCCGGCGGCGAGGGCGCCGCCGCGACCGCGACGCCGCCGCCCACGCCGCCCCCTCCCGCGGCGTCGGCCAGCGCCGCGCCCGAGGCGCCGGACGCGGGCGCGCCCACGCCGCCGCGCCGCCGGCCGCCGGGCGACGCGGGCCCGGACGCGGCCGGGGACGGGGGCACGGGCGATGACAGCGATCACCCGAACCTCCGCACCCCGCTGAGCGTCGCGGGCGCGCCGGGCAAGCTCGCGTCGAAGGACCCGAACGTGCAGGTGCTCATCGCCGGCGATCGGCTGCGCAGCCACGAGCTCGGCGAGTGGTTCGGCCGGATCCTGACGACCATCCCCCAGTGGCAGTCCTTCTTCCAGGACACCGCCGTCGACCCGATCCGGGACATCGACCACCTCCTCATCGCCGGGCCGCAGCTCCGCGACTCCAGCAAGGTCGTCGCCGTCATGGACTACCGGGCGCCCGAGGAGGCCATGCGCGCGGCGGTCGACGTCGTCGTCCGGCGCTCCAACGGATCGTGGATCGAGGACGCCCCCGTCCCCGCCGCCCGGGCCACCGCCGACCGCAGCGAGCGCATCTTCGCGCTGGTCCCGGACCGGCGGCTGCTGGTGGTCCTTCCCGCTGAAGAAGAAGGTCAATTATACAAGTTGAAGTCCATGAAAGGCTTCAACAAATCGTCGGCGGCGGGCATCGTCATCTCCATGCTCACGCCGGCGAACGCCTTCCGCGGGGTCCAGGCGCTCCCGAAGAGCATCGCGTGGATGCGGCTCACGGTCACGCCGACCAAGGACGGGGGCGCCGACCTGACCCTCACGGCGGCCGACGAATCCGCTGAAGATGCGCTGGCTCACGCGCAGGAGCTCACGAGGACCTTGAACGCGATCCGGACCATCAACTTGGGGATCACGCGCATCGACGTGGTGGATGAGGTCACCTTCAACACCGACGGGAAGGTCATCTGGTCGAAGCTCCACGTCACGAACCGGCAGCTCAAGCTGATCATGGGGTTCGTGGAGCAGGCGCTGCGGGATCAGGCCGCCGCGCGGAGGAAGTAGCGCGCGCGGCGCGGAAAAGAGGCGGCGCGCGGGGCGAAGGACGGTCGCGCGCGCCTCGGGGGGACGCGATGCCCCACCGGGGCCGCTCGGAACACTAGCCAAAGGGGCGGCGTTCAGTTAATCCGACCAGCCCGCGACGATGACGCCCGATCACTCTCCGCACGCCGTGCTCGATGAGCTTGCCGGACACCCCCATGGCGACGACCTCGCGCGGGTCGTCCACACGGCGGCCTTCGCCGCCGCGGACGAGCGGCGGACCACCCTGGAGGGCGGCCTCGCGGAGCTCGTGGACCGCGCGGGCCTGTCGGTCGCCGACGCGGAGACCCGCTTCGGCAACGTGATCCGGGCGCTCGAGCGCGGCACCAGCGAGGGCGCGGGGAGCGCGACCCGGGTGCTCCTCGCCACGCTGCTCGCCCGCGGGGTCGCCCTCTCGCCGCCCGAGGGGCCGGACGCGGAGGGGCGCGTGGCCGAGGCGCTCGTCTGGCTGGCGACGTACACCTCGGTCGACGCGCTGACCGCCCTGGACGCCGCGCTGGGCGAGCGCGCCGCGGGGCTCTGGCGGGCGGTCGCCGCGCTGGTGCGGCGCGCCGACCAGGGCGCGCTGCCGCAGCTCGGCCGGGCGGGCGCGATCATCGCCGCGGCCGCGCTGCGGGGGAGCGCCTCGCCGGACGCGCGCGCCGAGGCCGGGTCGCTGGTGGACGAGGTGCGCGACCCGATCGTGCGGTCGCTGCTGCGCGACGCGGTGTCGCCCGGCCGGCGGCCGAGCCGCGCGCCGGGCGCGTCGACCGCGGGCGGCGACGCCGCGCAGGGCGGCGCGGGGGCGAGCGGGGACGAGGGCTGGGCGGAGGGCGACGGCCGGGCGCCGGGGCGGCTCGCGGGCGAGCTGTCGCCGCCGCCGCGCGGGCCGGTGGCGCTCGTGCTGCTGGCGGCGACCGGGATCCTGCTGGCGATGCACGTCGTCCGGCTCGCGGGGCGGTTCCTCCTGCGGTACCGCCGGCCGGCCGCGGTGGAGATCAGCCCGAGGGGCGTGACCGTCCGGAGCCGGACCGAGCTGTTCGGCCGGACGCTGCGAGAGCAGGAGACGTACATCCCGGTCGAGTCGCTCCTCCGGGCGACGCGCGAGGTGCGCTACCCGCGGCTCGGGCTCTACGCGGGGCTCGTGGCGCTGGGGCTGGGGACGTATCTCGGCGTGTCGCTGCTCGTCGACGGCGCGCGGGCGGGCTCCCCCGAGCTGCTCGGCATGGGCGCGCTGGTGTTCGCGTTCGGCGCGGCGCTCGACTTCGGGCTGTCGCACGTGGAGACGGCGGCCCGCGGCCGCTGCCGCGTGGTCCTCGTCCCGCGGAAGGGCCCGGGGGTCGCGCTCGCGGGGATCGAGCGCGCGGCCGCGGACGCCGCGCTGAGCAGGCTGCCGCGCGCCTGAAACTTGGCCGGAGCGCGCCGCCTCCGCTAGGCCGATCGGGCGAGGTGATGGCGATGCGCTCGAAGACCGAGGCGATGGCGGGGCTCAGGCGGATGCTGCACGACATGCTGATCGCGCGGGAGGGCGGGGAGAGCGCTCCCCGCCTGGCGCGCGCGAAGGGTTACGTGGACGGCGCGATGCGCGAGCTGCTCGAGAGCGGCCAGGCGACCCGGCAGGAGCTCCTGGAGCTCGTGGCCGCCGAGCGCGCGCGCGTGAGCGGCCCCGCGATCGCGGAGATCGGCGCGGCGTCGCTGTGAGCGCGTGACGGCGCCGCGCTGCGGCTCGCTGGGAGCGGTCGTGAGCGCGTGACGGCGCCGCGCTGCGGCTCGCTGGGAGCGGTCGTGAGCGCGTGACGGCGCCGCGCTGCGGCTCGCTGTGAGCGCGTGACGGCGCCGCGCTGCGGCTCACTGCGGCGCGCAGGTCGTGTTCGTGGCGAAGTCCCAGCAGGCGCCGCTCACCCCGGGCGCGCCGGCGTTCGCATCCGCGCCTCCGACCCCGGGGCGGCCGCCCTCGCCGGCCGTGCCTGCGGCGAACTGCACCGTCGCCGGCGCGCTCGGCGCGACCGCGTAGGCGATGCCCACCGCGTGGCCTCCCCGGCCGCCGCCGCCGGCGCCGCCGTCGCCCCCGGGACCGCCGGGGCCGCCGTCGCAGCCCTTCCGGGCGCCCGGACCTATATCGTCATCCACCGAGCCACCGACGGCGCCGCTGCCGCCGTTGCCGCCGCGCCTTCCGTCGCCGCCCGTGCCTCCGTGGCCCGCTGCGCCGACCGTGATGTTCACCTCGGTCAGCGCCAGCCTGGTCCCCAGGCTGAGGATCCCGATGCTCGACCCGCCGGCCTTGCCGCCGCCCCCTCCTTTGCCCCCGCAGCCGCCGGCCCCACCGCCGCCGCCGCTGGCCCCGGCGCCGTCGCTCCATTCGCCGCTGCCGGCCGCGCAGAACCTCCCCGCCTTCGCGCCGCCGCCGCCCCCTCCGCCCTGACCGCGCGCACCGTTCGTGCCGCCCTTGCCGTCGCCTCCGCTGACACCGGCCAGCGTCAGCAGGGTGCCGCTGCCAGGGGCGCCGGTCTGGCCGTTGTCGCCCGGCGCGCCTTCTCCTCCGCGCGTGCAGTTGGTCAGCGCATCCGGCTGTCCATATCCGACGCCGCCGACGCCGGCCCCCGCGGGGTTCTCTCCCGGCGGCGGCGTGCCGGCGGTGCCGTCCTGCCCGCGCCCATCGTCTTCCCCGGTCTTTCCACCGAGCCCCCCGACGCCGCCGCGCGTCTCTCCATCGTCGCAGACCGTCACGCCGGGCACGCCGCCGTAGACCGTTCCGTCGCACGTATCCGAGACGTCGTCCGGCGCGCTCGCTCCGCTCTGCGGGCTCGTCGGCGTCTCGCCCCGCGCGCCGTTCATCCCGTCGCCCGCGATCACGTCGACGCGCACGAGCTCGGCCTCGATGTCCGCGACCGCCACGCCGACCGACGACCCGCCCGGCTTCGTCGCGTCGGCCGCGCGGATCGTGAAGTTCTGGACCTTCACCCCGCCCGCGTCCGCCGCCAGCGCGAGCGCCGCCTCGTCGGCGGGGCCCTCGATCGCGCTCCGCGCCTGCTCGCTCCACGTCCAGTCCGCGGCGCAGTCGAAGCCGCCGATCACCTCGACCGGCGCCTTGACCGTGACGCTCTCCTCGAACACGCCGCTCGAGCACGCCAGCACCCGCTTGCCGTTCGCGTTCGCGATCGCGTCCGCGAGCGACGCGTACGGCCGCGCCTTGGTCCCGTCGCCGCCGGACGCCGCGTCCGCGCTCGCGAACACCGCGCACCGCTCCGTCACCGTGCTCGCGTCCTGGGTCGGATCCGGGGCGCACGTCGGGTCGGGTTGAGCGCCGCCGGTCCCCGTCCCTGCGGGGGGGCAGTACCTGGCGTCGTCCTCGCAATCCTCGGAGTAGGACAGCGGCCAGCACCCGACGAGCTGCAACGCCACGACCGCCGACGCGGCGGGGAGCATCCACAGGAAGGGGATGCCGAGCCTCCGCCGGCGCGCGGCGCGCCGCGACGGCGCGCCGATCTCGGCCTGCGCTCCGCCGGAGGGGGGAGGGGATGCGTTGCTCACCGCCGTGCTGCTCGTCCGTTCCGTCGCTCTCATCGTCCAAGCCTTTCCTGTGGCGCTTCGCTGTGCCTGCACATCGTTGCAGAGGACGCACCGCGCCCCGGTCGCGCCGACCGGAGCATAGCCAGTCGGCGGATCGCCGGATCAAGGGCGATCCGCCGGCCGCATGCTCCCGCCGGAGACCCGCGCGGCGCCCCGCGCCTCGCCGGGCCGGGCGCCGCGCCTGGCGGGGGCTCAGGGGGCGACGAGCGCCACGTCGCCCTTCGTGGTCTGGCCGCCGACGCGCCACCAGTTCGCGATGAGCAGCTTCCCGTCCACCTCGATGATCCGGGAGAAGGCGCCCGCGAACCCCTCCTGCTCGATCTCCTGCACGAGCCAGCTGTGGCCGTCGCCGCTCTTCGTCCCGATCGCGAGCCGCAGGGTCCCGCTCGTCGCGTCCTGGTAGCTGATGCGCACCTCCCCGGCCGCCGTCACGAACACGCTCGCGTCGTCGCCGACGAGGTGCTGCCCGTCCGCGAAGGGGACGCCCTCGATCCCGAGCCCGTCGTCCGCCACCTCGGGCGCCTCGACCTCCTCGCCGCCCTTCACCCGCGCGTACCGCAGCCCCTCGGAGCGGCCGTCCGCGTAGGCGAGGTGCCAGTCGCCGGCGCGATCGATGAACAGCGACGCGCCCATGCCGACGTCGCCCGTGTCGGTCCCGTCCGGCGCCGCGCCGTCCACGATCCGGGTCTCCCACGCCCCCGCCGATCGCGACGCGATCACCACGTCGCCGCGGATGCGATCGTAGAACGCCAGGCCGAACCCGCCCGCGTTGTCCGGGGCCATCGCGATGTAGTCGCCGATCGCCTCGGGGTACGTCTCGGTCCGGTTCCCGTCGGAGATCGCGGCGCACGCCGGCGAGCCGTCGTCGTCGATGCACGCCTGTCCCGAGGCGCACACCGGCGCGCAGTCGCCGCTCGCGAGCGGCTTCACGCAGCGCCCCGTGGACCGGACGCACTTCGTCCCCGCGCCGCAGAGGAACTCGCGGCACGGCGTCGCCTCGTCCGTCGCCACGTCCTCGAACCGCCACGCGCCCTCCCCGGGCGTGGAGCTCTCCCCGGTCGCGAGCCGGACGCTCGACGTGACCGCGCCGCCCTCGCCGGGCTCCATCGCGAGGTAGGCGATGACGGGCAGCCCCTTCACGAAGAGGAGCTTCGCGTAGCGGCCGATGTCGCTGTTCGGCGCCTGCTGCACGGAGCTCACGGCCCACGCGTCGCCCTGCTTCTGCGCGAACTTCAGCCCGCGGTTGGTCCGGTCGTAGTAGGCCACCGCCGGCTCGCCTTCCGGGTCGATCGCGATCGAGGTCCAGAGGCCGACGTCGTCGCCCGGCTCGGTCTGGCCCCCGCGGAACCCGCTCGCGTCGAACCGGGTCGGGTCGACCGGGGGCTCGGCGGGCACGCCGTCGATCGCCTCCCACGCGACGGCCTCGCCGTCCCACGTGCCGACCACGAGGTCGCCCCACTGGAACGCGTTGCGCCAGTCGGCCTCCGCGTAGCCAGCGACCCAGACGGTGCGCTTGTCGGCGGCGACCGCGACCGACGTGTAGGCCCCGATGAGCCCGTGCTCCAGCGTCATGCAGTCGGGCGCGACGCATTTCTGGTCCTCCACGACCGGCTCGTCGCTGCACGAGCAGCCCGCGTGCGAGCCGAGGAGCGCGGTCACGGCGACGGCGGCCAGCGCGCCGCGTACGCCGCGCCGGGCCGCGCGCGTCGGCGCCTCGCCGCGAGCAGGCGCCTCGCCGCGGGCAGGCGCCTCGCCGCGCCGGGCGCCGCCGCGCCGCGCGAGCCGCACGATCGCCGCGGCGGCCGCGAGGCCGAGCCAGAGGCCGCCCGACGGGCCGTCGCCCGGGCCGCCGGCCACGACGCAGCCGCAGCCGGCCGACGGGTCGACGGGGAAGCGGCCGCGGAGGATTGGCTGCCGCGCCGTGCCGAGGTTCCCCTCCTCGTCCACGGCCTCGACCTCGATGTCGGCGGCGCCGCCGACGTCCACCGACCGCATCTCCGCCGCCGTCGACCACGCCGACCACGGCCCGCCGTCGAGCCGCACGCGCACCTTCGCGCGCTCGGCGTCCGACACCCGGTCGCGCACCTCGAGAGGCGCCCACCCGTCCACCGCCGCGCCGACCGAGATGACCGGCGGATCGACGTCGACCACCATCTCCACGGTCGCCGGCGTGGGATCGAGCGACAGCGGGTCGCCCGCGACGCGCGATCGCACCGAGATCAGGTGGCGCCCCGGGAGCCGCAGCCAGTCGTCGCGCAGGTCGACGATGCGCTCGCGCGTGAACGGGCGCCACGCGCCGCCGTCGACGCGGTACGAGTACTCGACGACCCGGGTGCCGTCGTCGAGCGGCGAGCTCATGACGAGCCGCGCCGTGGGCCCGTTGTCGCGGGTCATCGTCGGCAGGCGGAGCCCCTCGGCCCGCACCTCCTTGCGGCTCAGCTCGGCCCGCGTCTCGCTCTGCATCGAGCGCTGCTGCGCCGCCGTGGCGAACGACGCGAAGATGCCGAGGTAGTTGTCCTGGCCCTTCGTGAGCTTCCGCAGGCCGGGGGAGCCCGCCCCCTCGGCCGACTCCGGGAGGATCAGCGAGAGCCCGAGCGGCGCGAGCGGCCCGTCGAGATCGATCGCCGGCAGGCCGCTGCCGATCAGCTGCCCGACCTGACTGCCGATGAGGCTGCCCAGCGCCTCCGCGATCGACCTGGGGTTCTCCCGGAGGAGCGCGCTGTTCGTCACCTCGCCGTTCGTGACCCCGATCGTCGCGATCACCGGCGTGAGCCCCTCGGGGGTGACCGCGAGGTTCATGGGCACATCGAGATCGAACGTCGCGGTCATGAACCGGATGAACCGGTCGAGCGACCAGATGTAGAAATCGAAGCTCGCCCGCTCGAGCTGGATGCGGATCAGCGGATCGTCGACGGCGTCCGTGCCGTTGCCGAAGGTGACCCGCGGCGGCGCCTGCGGGCGGATGACGAGCGCGACCTGCTGCGACTCGTGCTGGAGCGTGAGGTCCTTGGCCGACGCCGCGAGCAGCCCCAGCGTGCCGGAGTTGAGGAGAGGCACCGTCTCCGTGGAGATCCCGAGGCAGAGCAGTCCGCTGTTGTAGAGGCCGTTCATGGCGTAATTCGCGAACCGCTCGGAGATCGCGAGACCGACGTGCGGGCCGGGGAGATCGCCGGGCCAGCCGGAGACGGTGTTGGCGACGAGCTCATCCGGAATCGGAATGCCCGTGGGCAGCGCGATGTCCGACAGCGGCACACACTTCGAGATCGGCAGCGGCTCGGCGCCGCCGTAGAGGCCGAGGGTGACCCCGTTGCCGACGGGGTTGAGGTCGCCCCACGCGAGATCCGAGCCGTCGTCGCGCTCGCCCATGCCGCCGCCGGCGAGCAGGAGGTCGAACCCGCCCTGGGTGCCGGGGGAGAAGCTCGCGAGCAGCCGGCCGAGGTCGAGGTGGCCCTCGACGCCGAGCAGGACCGAGGCGCACTCGTCGGTCGCGTGCGTGCCGTAGCGGCAGACGCCGCCGATGTCGTTCGTGCCGTCGGGGCAGGCCGGATCCAGCGCCGGATCGGCCTTCTGACAGAGCTGCTGGTCGAGCTGAGCCTTCAGCGCGTTGGACATGGATCCCATGAAGATCGTGAGGATCGGCTTCACGAAATCGAGGGCATCGCCCACCCACGTGCCCCCGCAGTCGAGGTGCAGGCTCGATTTGAGCTGATCCTCGTCGATCGAGAGCCGGTTCACCTTGACGCGCGAGTAGCCCTGCCGCGAGTGCTGCGGGTTCACGTCGATCTCGATCGAGAGGTCGACCTCGACATCGATGTTCGTGAAGGTCTGCTCGTCGGGCGGGCACGCGTCGTTGCCGTTGAGGGTGACGTACTGGGTGCTCTCGCCCAGGAAGCCGCCGTCGAGGAAGATGGGCAGGCGCTGCATCCGCACCGGCAGAGGCCCCCGGATGACCAGGTTGTGCGGCGTCTTGGGCTGGATCTGCAGCGCCGCGCGCCCCGCGTCGATCTCGGCCACGCACGCCGGGGGGGTCGCCGCCGGATCGGCCCCGCCGGGACAGAGGGTGTAATCGACGATGCCGGCGGCCACGGAGCCCGAGGACTTCGGGATGGAGAAGGTGATCACGCCGCTGTCCCCGCCGCCCAGCAGCGCGCGCCCGAGCACGCCCAGGTTCTGCTCGAGGAACTCGACGCCCGACTGCGTGAGCCGCGCCGAGCCGGCGTTTTCGATGCGGTCCGCGGGCTTGAAGCCGGCGGGGAGGGGGGTCATTCCACAGCCGGAGCACCCGCCGCCCGATGCGGCACATCCGGCGATGACAAGGAGCACAAGGATGGAGGAGAAATGCTTGATGACGCGGGGCATAAGGAACCCTCCGAGGAGCGCGACCCGCAGCGCCGGGCCCGCTGGGCGCGGGCGTCAGGACGCCACGACAAAGCGTACGCTCCCCGGAGAGCCGCCCGCAAGCGCTACTGCTGGCAGAGACCGTTGATCTTGACGGCGCTCGCCGCGAACTCGCCGCCGAGCGCATAGGCGTCTGCGCAGTCTTCCGTCGCAGGCGAGTTCGTCGCGCTGCACCAGTCGCCCTTCAGCACGATCTGGCCGCTCTCGTCGCGCTTGCAGGTATTGGGCTCCCCACCGGCTCCGTATTTTACGATATCGCCCGAGAGCACGAGACAGAGGCTCATCTGGTTGATGTTGGACACGATCACCCGGTCGACCTCCTCCAGCGTGATGAACGCGGCGAGCTTGCCGCCGTTGATGAACGCCGGGGGGTCGCCGTCCTGGCCGGGGAGGCAGGCGTTCATCGGGTCGAGCCCCTCGACGTTGTACCGGCCGACGCAGTTGTTGTCCGCGGACAGCGTCGCGTCGGTGAGCCGCACCTGGTGCAGGGGTAGGATGATCGGATCCGGGCTCGTTTCCAGGAAGATCGGGACGTTGAGGGTCTCGGCCTCGCCGCTCCACGCGCCGTCGTCGCCCAGGGGGGCGTCGATCTCGGTCGGCGCGATCTCGAACTCGCCCACGGACATGTTCGCGAAGCAGTACCCCTCGAGCGGGTCGTCCGCGATCTTCGCGCCGCCGGTGCGCAGCTTGCCGTTCGCCTTGTCGAACTCGAGCAGCCAGGAGAAGGTGCCCGTGCCGTTCAGATTACACTGGGGCAGATTGATCGTCAGGCCCTGGGCGACGAGGCGGGCGACATAGCCGATCGCGAGCACGTCGGGCTTCGTGATCGTGAGCTGCGCCATGCGCAGCCCGAACGTGGTCGCGTCCCGATTGTCTTGGACGGCGACGCAGTCCGAGGCGACCGCCGTGCAGACCGGGTGTTTCTGCGAGCAGTCCCTTACGGTCGCGCCGCCGGTAGCCCCAGGGGAATTCGAGCTCGCCCCCCCGGCATCGTCGCCACCGCAGCCCGCCGCCGCGGCGGCGCCCGTCAGCGCGGACACACCTAGTACGCAAACTACCTTCTGAAACCGCATCTCTGGCCTCCTCTCGAGTCGAAAGATGCCGAGTATAGGCGCCCGCAATGCGATGACCACGCGGGAGACGGGACGCCGCACCGCGTTGTCACCGCCTCATCGCCGCTGCGCGACGAAGCGGTGACGCCGGGCGGCGCGCTTCTGGGACGCCTAGCGACGCTCGTAGCGATCGCCGAGGCGGTCGCCCACGGGGAGCGCGCGCAGGAGGCGAATCATGGTCCACACGGTGCCAGCCAGCTTGCGCAGCTTCGAGGTGCCGACGCGCTCGTTGTAGTCGATCGGCATCTCCACCACGCGATAGCCGCACTTGGCCGGGAAGAGCAGCGTGTCGATGGGCAGCGCGTCCCCCTCACCGTCGAAATCGAACGCCCGAATCACCGAGCAGCGGTAAGCGCGCATGCCGCTGTGGACGTCCGAGGTGGGGATGCCATGCATCGCGTGCGCCATGGCGGCGAAGGCGCGGTTGGCGAGGTAGTTCGGGACCGGCATGGCCGCGGGCCTCGAGCGCGTGCGCGCGCAGTTCACCACGTCGGCGCCCTCCTCCTCGACGAGCCGCCGGAGCACCGGGATGTTCTCGGCGGGGTAGGTGAAGTCGCAGTCGAGGTAGATGAGCAGCTCGCTCCGGGCCGCGGCGCTGTACATGAGGAGCTCCATCGCCGGGCCGTGGCCGCGGGGCGGCACCTGGCGGAGCACGCGCGCCCCGAGGCTGGCCGCGATCTCGGGGGTCCGGTCCCTCGTGGAGCTGTCGACGCAGAGGATCTCCGCGTCGGGCGCGACCCTCCTGATCTCGCCGATCATGGCGCCGACGCTCTCCTCCTCGTCCATCGTGAGCATGCCGACGGTGAGCCGCATCCGGCGGGGGCGCGGCGGCTTCCTGGCGACGATCACGTGCTGGAACGCGAGGAGGCCGGGCGCGCGGCTCGCCACGACATCCTCCAGCGGGCGGACGAGCGCGTGGTAGGCCTTGTAGGGGAGCGAGCGGGCGAGATCGGTGGGGTCGTCGCCCGCGCCGAGGCCGCTCAGGATGAGCCCCTTGGCGGCGCGGACGAGCATCGGGTTCTGCTCGACGCGGAGCACCTCGAGCCCGGCCCGCTCGACGAGCCGGAGCGCCGACGCGCGGGTGAAGAAGCGGAGGTGCGAGTCGTCGAGGATGCCGCTCGGCGCGTAGTCGAACCGCCCCGCGAGCAGGCCGAGGCGCACCGGCCACGCCGCGACGTTCGGGAGCGAGACGATGACGTGGCCGTCCTCCTCGAGGTGCGGCAGGAAGCGGCAGAGCACGGCGAGCGGATCGGCGGTGTGCTCGAGGACGTCGGCGAACAGGATCAGGTCGAAGCGCCGGTCGCCGAGCGCCTCGCGCACGGCGGTGTCGCTCGTGATGTCGGCGGCGAGGACCTCGTCGAGCGCCTCCCCGGCGCGCGCGAGCGACGCGGGCGCGACCTCGATCCCGGTCACGCGCGCGCCCGTGCGCTTGACGGCGGCGCCGTTGAGCCCGATCCCGCAGCCGACGTCGAGCACCGTCCGGGGCCGGCCGGCGACGGCCACGAGGGCCCGGTTCACCTCCTCGACCGCGTACTTACGGCCGGCGGGGGCCTCCGCCGGGGCGGGGCGCGGCGCGCGCGGGCCGAGGGGGTCCTCGTCTCTCGGGTCTCTGGAAGGGCGCGGCCCTCGAGCTTCCACGTCTCCTCGCGCGCGGCCGGGCTCGGCGTTCACGCGCGGCTACTTAGCACGCTTCTCCCAGGCGGCGTTGAATTCGCGAATCGTCTCCTCGGTCTTCGGGTTGTGGAGCATCTTCCGCAGGATCGCCGGCGGCACGGTCACGATGTGCGCGCCGGCGTCGAGCGCCTCGTTCACGTCCATGAGGTGGCGGATCGAGCCCACGATGATCTCGGCGCGCAGCCGCTCGCGCTCGAGCCGCGCGCGCGTGCGCTCGATGACCGGGGCCGCCGGGTAGCCCATGTCGCGGATGCGCCCGCTGAAGATCGAGACGTACGCGCCGCCGGCGAGGGCCGCGAGGTACGCCTGGTTGAAGCTCATCACGCACGTGACGTTGGTGCGCACGCCGCGCTTCGCGAGGGCGTGCGTCACCTTCAGGCCGACGTCGCTGAACGGCACCTTGACGCAGATCCGCTCGGGCGCCCACGCGTGGTAGCCGCGGGCCTCCTCGAGCATCGCCTCCTCGGTCTCGCTCGTCAGCTCGACCGACACCGGGCCGGCCGACGCCGAGAGCACCTCGCGGATGCGCCGCTCGAGATCGACGCAGCCCGCGTCGCGCGAGAGGATGAGGGGGTTCGTGGTCACGCCCGCGAGCACGCCCCAGGAGAACATCTCCTTGATCTCGTCCGGGTTCGAGCTGTCGAGGAAGAACATGCCGCGCTCCTGAGGGCTCGGCCGAGCCCCGGCGGGGTCTAGGCCAGTTCGGCGGGACGGAGAAGGAGAAACCGTCCGCGCTGCGCGGCGGGGCTGCCCGGTCCGCCCGCCGCGCGCGCACGTTGCCGGCGTGAACGGCGTTGCAGTCGAGAGGAGTCCGCGCTTCATTTCGGGGAGTCGGGGATCTCCCTCCGACTGAACGTTTCCGCACGGACAGCACGTCGATGAGCAGCGGACGATCGTCGTCGAGAGACCCGGTGGAGCACAGCCCGCTCCTGCACAGCTCGCTGCTCGCGTCCTGCTCGCCGGCCGGGCTCTACGTGGCCTCGCTCGACGGCCGCCTCCTCGACTGCAACGAGGCGCTCGCCCGGCTGCTCGGCTACGGCTCGCGGCAGGAGGCGCTCGCGGCGGCGGATCTCGTCCTCGGCGGGTGCGTGGCGGGCGGCGCGGGCGGGAAGCCGCCGGCGGCGAGCGCGATCGAGACGTGCCTCACGCGCCGCGACGGCTCGACGGTCCGCGTGATGCGGACCGAGTCGCTCGCGGACGGGCGCGGGGAGCGGCTCGTGACCGGGGTGATCGTCGACCTGTCGTCCTCGCGCTCCACCGAGGAGCGCCGGCGCGAGCTCTCCGAGGAGCTGCGCCAGGCGCAGAAGATGGAGGCGGTCGGGCGCCTCGCCGGCGGGATCGCCCACGATTACAACAACCTGCTCGCGATCATCCTGAACTACACGAGCCTCGTCATGGAGGAGCTCGACGAGCAGAGCCCGGTGCAGAAGGATCTCGCCGAGATCAAGGGCGCCGCGCAGCGGGCGGCGTCGCTCACGCGGCAGCTGCTCACGGTGAGCCGGCGCGGGCTCGCGCAGCCGGTCGTGCTGGATCTGCGGGACGTCGTGCGCGGCATGGAGGGCGCGCTCCGCGCCGCCGTCGGGGGCGGCGTCGAGCTCGCGATCGCGCTCGGCCCCTCGGGGTGCCGGGTGCTCGCGGACGCGGGGCAGCTCGAGCAGGTGGTCATGAACCTCGCGCTGAACGCGCGCGACGCGATGCAGGACGGCGGCCGGCTGTCGATCGAGGCGCGCGCGGTCCGCGTCGGCGCCGCGGGGGGCCTGCACGAGGCGCACCCGGCGATCCCGCCCGGCAGGTACGCGCGCCTCGTCGTCAGCGACACCGGCAGCGGGATGAGCGACGACGTGCGGACGCGCGCCTTCGAGCCGTTCTTCACGACGAAGCCGAGGGGGAAGGGGGCCGGCCTCGGGCTCGCCACCGTGTACGGGATCGTCAAGCAGTGGCGCGGCTTCATCGAGCTCGCGTCCCAGCCCGGGGAGGGCACGCGCGTCGAGATCTACCTGCCGCTCTCGGCGCGGCCGTCGGCCTCGCGGCGCGGGCGCGCGCCCCACGCCGCGCCGCGCCGGGGCGACGGCGGGACGGTGCTCGTCACCGACGACGAGGACGCGGTGGTCGCGCTCGCGAGCCGGATCCTCGCGCAGCACGGCTACACCACGCTGACGGCGCGCGGCCCGCGCGAGGCGCTGCGCGTCTGCGAGGCGCAGCGCGGGCGGGTCGATCTGTTGCTCACCGACGTGCTGATGCCGGAGATGTCCGGCGGCGAGCTCGCCGAGCGCCTCGTGAAGCAGAGGCCGGACATGCGGGTGCTCTTCATGTCCGGCTACACGGGCGACGCGCTCGCCGCCCGGCCGGACGCCGCGGTGCTGGGCAAGCCGTTCACGGCCGAGTCGCTCCTCCGCGCCGTCCGCAGGGCGCTCGGCGGGGCCGCGTAGCGGGAGGCAGGGCCGCGCGCTACGGCGCCTCGCCCCGCTTGATGCCGTACGCGCGGATCTTCTTGTGGAGGTTCGTGCGCTCGACGCCGAGCAGCACGGCCGCGCGCGAGATGTTCCAGTCGAGGCTGGCCAGCACCTCGACGATGTAGCGGCGCTCGGCCCGATCGCGGAACTCGCGCAGCGTGAGGCGGGGGCGCTCCGGCTCGCTCCGGGCCGCGCCCGCGGGCGGCTCCGCCGCGCCGGGGGCGGGCGGCGCGATCGACCCCTCCCCGGCGGCGCCCTGCGCGTCGTCCTCGAACGGGTTCTCGTGCGGATCCTCCGGCAGATCGGCGATGGTGACGACGTCGCCCGAGAGGATCGCGGCGCGCTCGATGACGTTCTTGAGCTCACGCACGTTGCCCGGCCAGCTCCGGCGCTCGAGCGCGGCGTAGACCACCGGATCGATCGCCTTCTGCTTCAGGCCGTTCTCGTTGCAGAACGCCGCCATGAACGCGTCGGCGAGGGCGCGCAGGTCCTCCATGCGGTCGCGCAGCGCCGGGCTCTTGATCGGGAACACCGCGAGGCGGAAGAAGAGGTCCTCGCGGAAGCGCAGCGCGGCGACCTCCCGCGAGAGGTCCTTGTTCGTCGCGGCGAGCACGCGGACGTCGACGTGCCGGCTGTGCTCGCCGCCGACGCGGCAGATCTCGCCCGACTGCAGCGCGCGCAGCACCTTGGCCTGGGCGGCGAGGTCCATGTCGCCGATCTCGTCGAGGAACAGCGTGCCGCCGTGGGCCTGCTCGAAGAAGCCCCGCTTCGGCCCGCTCGCCCCGGTGAACGCGCCGCGCTCGTGGCCGAAGAGCTCGCTCTCGATGAGCTCGCGCGGGATCGCGGCGCAGTTGACCCGGACGAAGGGGCCCCGCGCCCGCGGCGAGAGCCGGTGGATGGCCCGGCTGATGAGCTCCTTGCCGGTGCCGCTCTCGCCGGTGATGAGCACGCTCGCCTTCGTGGGCGCGACGCGGTCGATCTCCTTGAACAGCCGCTGCATCGCGGCGCTCTGGCCGATCATCTCGTAGCGCGACTGCACCTGGGCCTTCAGGTCCTCGACCTCCCGCGCGAGCCGCGAGTTCTGCAGCGCGTTCTTGACGCCCACGAGGACGCGCTCGCGGTTGAGCGGCTTCTCGAAGAAGTCGCAGGCGCCGAGCTTGACGGCCTTCACCGCGTCGTTGACGGTCGCGTGCCCGCTGATCACGATGACCGGCAGCTCGCGGGTGCCGTCGTCCTGGCGCACGCGCTGGAGGAGGTCGAGGCCGTTCATGCCGGGCAGGAGCAGGTCGACCAGGGCGAGGTCGACGGGGGTGTCGCCGTGCGCGAGCAGCTCCAGCGCCGCCTCGGCGCTCGGGGCCTCGGCGACCTGGTAGCCCTCGCCCTGCAGGACGAGCGCGAGGGTGCGGCGGATGTTGCGCTCGTCGTCCACGATGAGGACCGTGGGCGAGGCGGCGCCGCCCGGGTGCAGCGTCGGGGTGGGGGCCGCTGGTGCAGGCGCTGGAGGGGAAGCGGGCATGGGCCGACCATACCCCAGCTCTCCCGGGCGCCACGACGCGGGAGCAAGAGCGCGCGGGCCCGGCCCGCGGCGGAAGCCCTGGCGCGCCGGCGCCGGATTGGGTACGAGGCGTGCACGATGAGACCCACCGCCGCTGTCCTCGCCCTCGCCGGGTGCCTCGCTGCCCTGGGCGGGCTCGTGGGCTGCGACTTCGAGCTCAACGACGGCCGCACCGCCACCCTCACGTACACCGAGGACGCGCGCGCCGCGTACAACGAGGCCATGGCCGCCTTCGAGGCCAAGGACTGGGAGGACGCGCGCGCCCTCTTCTCCGAGGTGAAGCGGCGCTTCGCGTACAGCCGCTACGCCCGGCTCGCCGACCTCAGGATCGCCGACCTCGAGTTCGAGCAGGGCAAGTACCCCGAGGCGATCTCGGCGTACCGCGCGTTCATCCAGGAGCACCGGACGGATCGGAACGTCGAGTACGCGAAGTACCGGATGGCGAAGTCGCTCTTCCTGGACATCGACGACACGGTGTTCCTGCCGCCGGCCGAGGAGCGCGATCAGGCGACCACGATCGAGGCCCACCGGGAGATCCGCACCTTCCTCCGGCAGTTTCCGCGCAGCCGTTACCGCGACGACGCGGCCTACATGCTCGAGGTCGTGACCGGGCGGCTCGTGCGCCACGAGCTCTACGTGGCGCGCTACTACCTCAAGCGGGACGTGTTCGACGCGGCCATCGCGCGGATCGACTACGCGCTGCGGACCTTCCCGGGCTCGGGGCTCGAGCCGGAGGCGCTCGTCCTCAAGGGCGAGACGCTCCTCAAGATGAAGAAGCCGGACGAGGCGCGCGCCGTGTTCGAGTCGGTCATCCGGGACTTCGGCGGCCCGTTCGCGGTGACCGCGCGGCGGTTCCTCGACGACATGGGCCCCGGCGGGCAGCGCCGCGCGCCCGCCAAGGCGGCGTCGGGCCCGGCCCGCTCGGGGCCGCAGCTGTGACGCAGGCGGTCGGGCGGCCGTCCTCCGGCGCTCGCTACGTGCTGGAGCAGGCCGACGCCGGCGGCGCGCCGGGCGAGTTCGTCTACCGCGGCGTCGTGCGGCTCCCGGACGCGGACGTCCCGGTCGAGGTGCGGATCGCCGAGGCGACCGGCGCGGCCACGGCGACGGTGGACGCCGCGGCCGTCCCGCACGGCGGCCCGCGCCCGGAGGAGCTCTCCCGGACCGCGGCGGCCCTCGTCCGGAGCGCGACGAAGTCAGCGGACGCCCATGCGCGGCGGCCTCCGCGGAAGATCGTGCGCTGGCGGGGGTAGTCCAGCGGGGGCAAGGCAGGGCGCGCTGCGTCCGGGCGGCCGGCGCTATCCGCGATCGGCGCGTCTCGCGCCGTCGTCGACCGGGCGGGAGCCATGCTAAAAGCGTCCCCACCATGTCCGAGAAAGTACCCATGACGCCCGAGGGGCAAGCGCGGCTCCGCGAAGAGATGCGACGGCTGAAAGAGATCGACCTGCCGCAGGTCGTCAAGGACATCGGAACGGCCCGGGAGCACGGCGATCTCTCCGAGAACGCCGAGTATCACGCCGCCAAGGAGCGGCAGGGCATGATCGTCGCCCGCATCAGCTACCTCGAGCAGACGCTCTCGCGCGCCGAGGTCATCGATCCGTCCAAGCTGAGCGGCAGCAAGGTCCAGTTCGGCGCCAAGGTCAAGCTCGCCAACGTGGACACGGATGAGGAGCAGAGCTTTCAGATCGTCGGGCCCGAGGAGGCCGATCTCAAGCTCGGGCGCATTTCCATCGCCTCGCCGCTCGCGCGCGCGTTGCTCGGCCACGAGGTCGGCGAGGAGGTCCGCGTGATGATGCCGGCCGGGCCGCGCACCTACGAGATCCTCGAAGTCTCCTACGCATGACCGATCGCAACGGCGCCGCTCCGATGCGCCCGCGGGGCCATGGGGGCGCCGGCCGGCCTCCCGGGGGGTCCGTGCCCCCCGGTCGATTCGCCCACGGGGGCCGGCCTGACCCGGCCGCCGCCGCGGACGGGCTCGCCGGCGCCGCGCCGGGAGCGCTCGGGCACCGGGCGCCGTCGGCGCCGCGGCTGCAGTCCGGGCCGGCGCGCGCGTCCACGCCGGCGCCGGCGCCGAGCCGCGCCACGTTCCCGAGCGGGAGCTCCGACGCCCCGCCGCGCAAGCTCGAGACCGAGATCGGGTGGCGCATGGCGGACGCCTACCTCGCGCTCGCGGCGCTCGCGCTCGCCGAGCTCCTGGTCGTCGGCGCCCTGCGGTGGCGCGAGCTGCTCGGGCTCTACGAGCTCGGCCGCGCCGTGCGCGACCTCCTGCCGCTCGCGCTCGCGGCCGCGGCGCCGTGCGCCGCCGTCCTCGGCGCGGTGCTCGAGATCGCCATGCGCGCCGAGCGCCGGGGGTTCCGCGTCGCGGCGGCGCTGCTCGCCGGGGCGTTCGGCGGCGCGGTGGCCTTCGGGGTCTCGGCCGGGCGCATGTTCGAGGGCGGCCGGCGCGCGCCGTTCATCGCGGCGCTCGCGCTCCTCGGCGCGGGCGCGACCTTCGCGGCGGCGCCGCGCGTGGCGCGCGCCCTCAAGCGGGCGCGCGGCGCGGGGGCCGGCCGGTGGCTCGTCCTCGCGTCGGCCTGCGCGGTCGCACTGCTCGAGGTCGCGAACGTGCGCGTCCTGCCGCGCCTCTACGCCGCCTTCCACCTCGGGCTCGCGGCGCTCACGCTCGCGGCGGCGACCTTCGCGACGCCGGCGCTGCCCACGCGGCCGTCCGGCCAGGGCGACGCGCACGAGCGGCGCTCGCCGAGGCTCGTGCGCGCGGCGCTCGCCCTCGTCCTCTTCGCGTTCGGCGCCGCGCTCGCGCCCGGCGCCGCGGACCGGCTCGCGCTCGCGGACAACATCCGGCTGATCTACGCCACGCACGGCCCGCTGCTCGGGCACGTGGTCGAGCTCGCCGCCGTGCTGTCGCCGCCCGATCCGCTCGACGCCGCGCCGCTCGACGAGCGCGCGAGCGGCAACGCGATCGATCTGCGGGGGCGCGACATCGTGCTGATCAGCATCGACGCCCTGCGCGCCGACCACGTGGGGGCGTACGGCTACGAGAGGAAGATCACGCCGAACCTCGATCGCCTCGCGGCCGAGGGCGTGCGCTTCGAGGCGGCGTACACGCCGACGCCGCACACGTCGTACGCGGTCTCGTCGCTGATGACGGGCAAATACATCCGCCCGCTCGTGCTGCAGGGGCTCGGGGACGACTCCGAGACGTTCGCGCAGCACCTCCGCCGCTACGGCTACAAGACGGCGGGCTTCTACCCGCCTGCGGTGTTCTTCATCGACGGCGAGCGCTTCGGCGCGCTGCGCGATCGGGCGCTCGACTTCGAGTACCAGAAGATCGAGTTCGCGAGCTCCGCGCTCCGGCTGGAGCAGGTGCGGAGCTACCTCTCCGGGCTCGGGTCGGAGCAGCGCGCGTTCATGTGGGTGCACCTCTTCGAGCCGCACGAGCCGTACGAGGCGCACCCGGAGCACCCGCTCGGCGATCGCGACATCGATCGCTACGACGCCGAGATCGCCGTGGCGGACGCGGGCGTGGGCGCGATCGTGGACGAGATCCGCAAGGAGCGGCCGGACGCGGTCGTGATCGTCACGGCCGATCACGGCGAGGAGTTCGGCGAGCACGGCGGGCGCTACCACGGCACGACGGTGTACGAGGAGCAGGCGCGCGTGCCGCTCATCGTGAGCGCACCCGGCCTGCTCTCGCCGCGCGTGGTGAGGGCGCCGGTGCAGCTCGTCGATCTGCTGCCCACGGTGCTCGCGGGGCTCGGCATCCCGCGGCCCGCGCGCGTGCGCGGCGCCGATCTCGGGCCGCTGCTCGCCGCCGGCGACGCGGCGGCCGAGCAGGGCACGGCGGCGCCGCCGGGCGGGCCGCCCTCGCTCCCGGGCTTCGCGTTCGCCGAGACGGACGCGCAGACGCTGCTCGCCAAGGGCACGCTGCGGCTCGTCTGCGCGCGCAAGATCGGCGCGTGCGCGCTCTACGACGTGGCGACCGATCCGCGCCAGCAGCAGGACATCTCCGCGCTGCGCCCCGCGGAGCTCGGCGCGATGCGGTCGGAGCTGCGCGCCGTCGAGGCGTCGCACGGGCGCTACGAGGTCCGCGGCCTGAGGAAGGAGGGCAAGGGCTGGCCCGACGCGCTCCGCCGCGGCATCGCGGGCGACGCCGACGCGGTGGTCGAGGTCGCGGCGCTGCTCGACGACGCCGACGTCGCCATCCGCCGCAAGGCGGGCGAGGTGCTCTTCGATCTGCGCCGCTCCGAGGCGGCGCCGTCGCTGCGGCTCGCGCTCGTGCGCGACGAGGACGACGAGGTGCGGCGGTGGGCGGCGCTCACGCTCACGCGGCTCGGCGAGGGCGCGCCGCTGACGCGCGATCTCGTGGTCGATCGCGATCGCAAGTGGCGACGCCTCGCGGCGCTCGCGCTCGCGGAGGCGGGCGATCGCCGCGGCGACGACGTGCTCGTCGCGTGGCTGCGGCAGGTGGTCCGCGGCCCGGAGCAGGACGGCGGCGAAGGCGCGGGCGAGGCGACGTCGTTCGAGCGGGCGCGCGAGATCGTCGACGCGCTCGCGAAGATCCGGGTGAAGGCCGCGCTGCCGCCGCTCATCGCCGCGCTCGGCGACGTGCGGCTGCGCCCGTACGCCGCTGCCGCGCTCGCGGCGATCGGCGAGGACGCCGCGCGGCCGGCGCTCGCCGAGCGGCTCGGCCAGGAGCCGTACCAGACCGCGCGCGTCGCGATCGCCGAGGCCCTCGTGAAGCTCGGCGCCGGCCCGGAGCTGCGGGCGCCGCTCCTGCGCATGCTCGGCACGCCGGATCCGTTGCCCGGGGGGCTCGGGCTCGCGCTCCGGGCCGACATCCTCGACCTGCTCGGCGGGCCGCGCGAGCGCGATCTCGGCCGCCTGCGCCGCTTCGCGAAGAGCGGGGTGGGGCTCGGCGTCGTGATCCCGAAGGCGGGCAACGGCAAGGGCGTGCGCGTCCTCTGCCGCGCGCGGACCGACGACGGCCGCCCCGGCGAGGTGCGCTTCGGCAGCCCCAGGCGCGGCGCGCGGCCGCCGAAGCGGGACGGCGCGTCGATCGTCCCGGCGAGCGCGCCGGAGCTCGACGCGGAGCGCGCGGTCACGCTCGCGATCCCGCCGGGGAGCGAGCCGACCGAGGCGTTCGCGACGCTGCCGCCCGCGACGGGCGCGCAGCCGGGCGCTTACGCTGATTTCGTGGTCTACGCGACCCAGAACGTCGAGGTGCAGGCGTGCGCCGTGGTCCCGCTGAGCGACGAGATCCCGCCCCCGCCGCCTGCGCCCTGGTCGCCCCGCGACGCTGGCGGCGCCGGCGACGAGGCGGCGGCGCCGCCGCGCTCGGCCGATGGAGCGCCTGCGGCTCACCGGCCAGATTGACGCCGCAGGCGGCAAGACTAGAGTCCGCCGCGTGTCGGACAAGGACCGAGAGCAGACCGAAGAGAAATCCGCGGGGAGTGACAAGGACGAAGCCACGCGGAGCGATGGCGACGAGGGCGGGGCTGCGGAGGCGGCCCCGGCGCGGCCGCCGCGCGGCGCTCCGGTGAGGGAGGCCGGCGCCGACGAGAACGACGACGACTCGGCGCAGCGCGTCGCCGAGGCGCTCGGCGTGGGCGAGTCGGACGAGGCGCCCGCGGCGGAGGCTGCTGGCGACGAGGCGGCCCCGGCGGCGCCGAACCGCGCCGCCCGCCGCCGCGACGAGGCCACCACGCGCCGCCGCAAGAAGAAGGCTACCGGCGAGGAACTGCCCAAGGACAAGAACGCCCGCGCGAAGGAGCTGCTCGCGCGTCGCCGGGAGCAGGCCGCGGGCCGCCGCCCGGTCCAGCTGCTGCCGGGCGAGATGGTCGAGGACGCGCTCAGCCGGATGACGACCGGCGCCGGCCGGTGGATCAAGAAGAACTTCCACGTCGTCCAGTGGGGCGTGCTGGCGGCGCTGGTCGCGACCGGCGGCGTGCTGTTCTACCTGTCGCGCACCGAGAAGAAGGACGCGGTGTCGACGTCGGCGCTCATGTCGGCCGTCGCTGCGGATCGGGGCAGGGTGCTCGCCGAGGACACGCGCAGCGAGGAGGAGAAGGAGTTCGACGTCACGAGGACCTTCAAGTCCGCGGACGAGCGGTCGGACACCGCGCTCGCCGCGTACAACAAGGTCATCGACGAGCACGGCGGCAGCGGCGCCGCGATCCTGGCGAAGCTCGGGCAGGCCGGTGTGTTGCTCGACAAGAAGGACTACGACCGCGCGCTCGAAGCGTACAGCGCCGTGGTCTCGTCGCCGCTCGCGGGGGCCGATCCCGACGTGAAGGGCCGCGCCATCGAGGGCATCGGGTTCGCGCGTGAGGGCAAGGGCGATCTCGACGGCGCGCTCGCGTCGTTCAAGGAGCTCGAGGCGATCGACATGAAGGGCTACAAGGAGCTCGCGCTGTACCATCAGGCGCGGGTCCACCTGGCCAAGGGCGACAGCGAGAAGGCGAAGGAGCTGCTCAAGAGCGCGCACGAGAAGCTCCAGGCTCCCTCGACCGAGGGCCGCTCCTTCCAGTTCCTCGAGGCCGTCGTCGAGGAGATGCTGCGCAAGATCGATCCGGCCGCCGTGCCGCCCCGCGCCGCGTTCGGCGGCCCGAAGGGCCAGACGATGACGCCGGAGGAGCTCGAGCAGCTGATCCGCCGCGCGCGCGAGAACGCGGAGAAGAAGGCGGGCGATGCGCCGCACTAGCCGCGCCGCGGGCGCTGTGCTCCTCGGGCTGGGCCTCGCGTCGCTCGGCGGCTGCGGCAACCTGGGCGTCGCCGCGGCGCCCGACGCGCCGCTCTGGCTGCACCACCCGGGGAGCGCGCTGGGCATCACGAAGCGCCGCGAGCTCACCGCCGAGGCGCGGAAGGTCGGCGAGGCCTACGAGCGTGGCCGCCCCGAGATCGACGCGGCGCACCGGCGCGTCTTCGTCGGGTCGAGCGATCACGGCCTGTACGCGGTGCGCGCCGACACGAGCGACGTCCTCTGGCGGTTCGAGACGCTCGGCCCTGTGCAGAGCGAGCCGCTCTACGACGCCGCGTCGGACGCGGTCTACTTCGGCTCGAACGACGGTGCGCTTTACAAGGTGCGCGCCTCGGACGGCCGGCTGGTCTACCGCTTCATGACCAACGCCAAGGTCGCGCGGCGGCCGGTGCTGCGCGACGGCGTGCTCTACGTGACGAACTCGAACGACACGCTGATCGCGCTCGACGCGGAGACGGGCGCGATGCGCTGGTATCAGCATCGGACGCCGGCGTTCGGGATGGAGATCTCCGGGCACGCCGGCCCGGCGCTCGGGCGGGACAAGGTCTACACCGCGTTCTCCGATGGGGTCGTGATGGCCTACGACCTCAAGAACGGGTCCGAGCAGTGGGCGCTCGTCGACCTGGCGGCCGAGGCCGAGCAGAGCGCGGGCGGCCAGACGCCGAAGTACCTCGACACGGACACCACGCCCGTCTTCGGCCAGATCGCCTCGGGCGATGTAGTCTTCGTGGCGGGCTACGCGGGCGGGGTGTTCGCGCTCGACGCCGAGAACGGGACCCGGGCCTGGGTGAACGAGGCGGCGGTCGGCGTGACCGAGCTCGTGCTGTGGCATCAGCCTGCGCATGCGCCGCGGAGCGGAGGCGGTCCGATCGTACCCGAGCGGAAGGTGCTGCTCGCGTCGTCGGGCTTGACGGGCCTGTGGGCCTTGGACCCGGAGGACGGCCGCACGATCTGGCGGCGGGATTTGCCGGACGGGGGCATCTCGGCTCCGGTGCCGTTCGCGGGGGCGCTGCTGGTGACGACCACGCGCTACGGGATCTTCCTGTTCTCGCCGCTGGACGGCGCGGTGATCGACGGCATCGAGACGGGGGGCGGCATCGCGATGACGCCGGCCGCCTACGGCCGGCGCGCGTTCGTGCTGACGAACGGCGGCGCGCTGCTCAGCCTCGACGTCGAGACGCCGCCGCTTCCCAAAGGCTGAGCGGTCGTTCAGGTCGAGCACGGCGCGGGCAGGGCGCTCGGGTGCTGTAGGGCTGGAGGATGACGCGGTGCGTTGTGGCGCGCGGGTGTCCTGGAGCGCCGACCCGAGTTGAGGTTGGGCGAGGCTGACCCGGGTTGAGGTCGGGGCGACGCGGCGACCCGGGTTGAGGTCGGCGACGGCGACCCGGCGGAGCGAGGCTGACCCGGGTTGAGGTCGGCGGCGAGGCTGACCCGGGTTGAGGTCGGCGACGGCGATCCGGCGGGGCGAGGCTGACCCGGGTTGAGGTCGGCGGCGGCGATCCGGCGGGGCGAGGCTGACCCGGGTTGAGGTCGGCGGCGAGGCCGCCCCGGGCTGAGGTCGGCGGTGGTGACCCGGCGGCGCAAGGCCGACCCGGGTTGAGGTCGGGGTGACCCGGGTTGAGGTGGCGAGACCGACCGGGGTTGAGGTCGTCCGAAGCCGAAATCGACGCCAGGTGCCCGAAATGACCCGCCAAATCGAGTTCCAGCCCCCTGCCCTCGGGATCGACCTCGGATCGCATAAGAAACATTATGTCAACTCGCACCGTCGGACGTCTTGGCCGACCTCCGAACGGTGCCCAACCCGCCCGAACGAGCCTCCGCCGGCGAACTCGCGCCGGTTGACGGCCCCTTGCCGCCGGCGCCCGAGCCCAGGTCCAGGTCAGCCCCCACCGAGCCGACCTCCACCGGCGCACGCCGCTCCGCTCCGCACCGGCGCACCCGGCCGCGAGCGCCCCCACCGCGCTCCCGCCCGCCAGGCGCACCCCGCCTGCGACGGCCCTCCACCGGCCGCCGCCCGCAGGCTCAGCCGTCCCGGACCGCCTCGTCCTCGTCCAGCGCTTCCGTAGCCTTCGGCCGGATGGCCGCCCAGAGCACGACCTCGCCGCTTCGGGTCAGCGGCCTTCCGGCGGCCTCCTGCTCGCTCCGCCACGCGCGGACCTTCGCGGGCGCGTCGTCGCCAAGCGGCGCGAAGCCCGCCTTCTTGAAGAACGCCTGGGCCCAGCTCGCCCGCCCCCTGGCCCTCAGCACGATCTGTTCCATGCCGAGCTCCCGCGCCCGCTCGTGGAGCTCCGCTAGCAACCGCGTCGCGACGCCCCGCCGCTGGTGTTCCGGATGCACCGAGATCTCCTCCAGGTACGCGACCCCGGGCGCCTCGTCGCGCCACGCCAGGTAGCCGGCCGCCTCGCCGTCCGCCTCCGCCACGCGCACGTCGTGCTGCCGCGTCAGCGCGACGATGTCGGCAAGCGTCCGCGCCGGCACCTCCGCCGCGTCGAAGCCGATCTCGTGGTACATCGCCGTGCAGGCCTGCTCCGTCGCGGCGAGCGCTGGCAGCTGGGCCTCCTGCAGTCCTGTCACGCGGATGCGCTTCGGGGCTGTCCGTTCCTCATGCATCCCCGGAGGCTACCGCCATCGCGCGGGATGCCCCACTTCTTGCCGATCTCCCGCACCGCCCGTGGCGCCAACGCGCCGCGGCACCTCAGCTGCGCAGCTGGAGCAGCCGCGCGATCGTCTCGCCATCCCCCGGGCTCAGCGGGACGAGGATCCCGAGCGCCGCCCCCCGCGGCGGCGCGTTCCGCCCGTCCATCGGGACGAGACGGAGCTCCCCCGTGCTGGAGATGCCGATCACCGCGATCCGCAGCGCCGGCAGCGGCTCGATCTGCGACGCGGGCAGCCGCGGCGGCGGCGCCTGCCACTCGCCCTCGTACGGCGGATCGCTCCACGCCGAGTCCACCGCCGCCCCCTCGGACGGCCGCGCCTGCATCGCCCCCGAAGGCCCCCCGGCCAGCGTCGGTTCCCCCTGTTGATCCGCAGAGGCGGCGCCCGCGTCCTCGTCGTCCGGCTCGGCCTCGGTCCAGTCGGCGCGATCCTCCGACGCCTGCGGCGCATCCTCCGGAGCCGCGGCGGACGGCTCGCCGTCGCCCGCCTGCTCCAGGCCGAGCATCGGCGTCTCCTCGTCCAGGTCCTCGATCCGGTGCTCCATGAGCACCCGCTGCTCCTGCGCGGTCAGCGGCCGGCGCGTGGTGCCCTCGTCGTCCGGCCAGAGCCGCGGGCGCCGCTCGGTCGCCTCCTGCGACGAGCTCGCGCCGAGCAGCGGGCTCGCCTGCCGCCGCGCCACCGACGCCACCGCGATGGCCGTCGGCACCGTCTCGCGCTGATCGGGCGGCGCCTCCCCGTCCGCTGCGAGCTGCTCCCCGGTCGCGCTTTGGGGCGCGGCGCCAGAGGCGCCATTCCCCGGCTCCTGGCCCGCCGGCGCGCCCGCGATCGGGAGCTTGACCGCCGGGACCTCCTCGGTCACCGCCGTGGTCGACGATACCCTCGCGTGGGTCGACCCCGCGAAGCTGGCGATCGGCCGCGCCTTGATCGCGGCAGGACGGTCGGCCGCCTGCGGTCCGGCAGCAGGCCGCGCCGGGAGCCCCGCCGCGGCGCCCGCCGCGCGCGCGGCCGGCGACAGCTGCGTGGGGGTCGCCTCGCGCACGGCCACGGACCTCGCCGGCGCGGGGGAGCGCCCCGCCGCGAGCGGCACCGCGCGGCCCAGCCCTCCGACGGGCCTGGGCAGCGGGCCGGCGTCGCGGGACGACACCATCGCCGAGGTCATCGGCCCCGCCGGCGCGTCGCCGGCAGGCGCGCGGACCGACGGCGACCGCTTCGCGGCCGGCGACGCGGCGGCCGGCGGCACGCTCTGGCCGCTGCGCTCGCTCCGGCCTCCCTCCGCGCTCGGCGGTCGCGACGGCGCCGCGTGAGACCCGGCTCCCGATGCGCCCGGCCTCGGCGGCGGCGCGCTCGCCGTGGCAGGAGACGCGTTGAACGCCTGAGGCGGCGCGCTCAAGGGCGTCTTCGGCGCGCTCGCGATCGCCGGCGGTGAGTCCGTGGCCGTGGCCGAGCCCGGATCCTCTTCGGTCACCGAGATCTTCTGCGCCACCTCCGCGGCCGCCTTGAAGAGCTCGAGAGCGCGCAGGTCGGCGTTGGCATCCGAGGCCTGCTCCGCGGCGCGGCGCAGCCACCTCAGCGCTTCCTCACGCTCGCCGCGCCCCCACAGGGCCGTCGCGGTCGACAGCGCCCAGTGCACGTCTTCGTCGTCTTCGTCGTGCGGCGGCGGGATCGGGCGCAAATTGGCTTCCATGAGGCCTCGTCGAGCAGGTCGCTCCCCTGTACCACGACTCTCGCGCCCGCGTCTCCAGCCCGATCTGGCGCACTCTTCGCTACGAATCATTCCTTTTCGCCCGGTCCTGTTCCCATCCAGGCGCCCCATCGATCGCTCCGGCAGCGCTCGCTGCATTCTTCCTGCCCGACCGTGCTCGCGTAGTATCCGCTGCGATGAGCCGACCTCGCGTCGCGCCCTGCAGCCGCCGCTCCGCGCGGCCGCCTCACGCCCGGTCCGCGCCCGCGCTCCTGCACGTCGGGCGCCGCGCGCAGCGCCGCTGCCCACGCGGAGGAGGGCCGCCGTCGCGCCCGAACTTGAGGTCCGTGTCCCCTTCGTGGCACCCTGGCTTCGCGGGACCTCCTTCGTGACGTGCGAGCGCGATGGCGCTGCGTCGCTCCGGCAGACGTCGAGGCTGCGTGCCTCCACGAACGTAACGGCGGCACTCGAGCTCCACCCCTCCTAACTCCGCCTCCCCATCTAGGACCACCGCGTGCAGATCTTGTCGGACCTCAAGCCTGGAGACACGCTGGGCCGCTACGAGATCCTCATGCCGGTCGCCCGTGGAGGGATGGCGGCCGTCTGGGCGGCGCGCCTCGTGGGTTCCCGCGGCTTCCAGAAGATCGTCGCCATCAAGACGATGCTGCCGGAGATCGGCAACGACCCGGCCTTCGAGGCGATGTTCCTCGACGAGGCGCGCCTCGCGTCCCGCATCCGGCACCCCCACGCGGTCGAGATCGTCGAGCTCGGCGACGAGAACGGCGTCCTCTACATCGTGATGGAGTGGGTCGACGGCGACACCATCTCCACGCTCAACAAGCAGGTCCGATCGACCGGCGGCGTCCCCCTGCCGATCCTCCTGCGCATCGCCTCGAGCATCTGCGCCGGCCTCCACGCCGCCCACGAGCTCCGCGACGACGAGGGGAAGCTCGTCGACCTCGTGCACCGCGACATCTCGCCACAGAACGTCATGGTGTCGTACGACGGCATCGTAAAGATCGTCGACTTCGGCGTCGCCAAGGCCACGGGCCGGCTGCACGAGACGCGCGTCGTCGGCCAGCTCAAGGGCAAGATCCCGTACCTGTCTCCGGAGCAGCTCACCTCGGGCAAGGTCGATCGCCGCTCCGACATCTTCTCGCTCGGCGTCCTCCTCTACACGACCCTGAGCGGCTATCACCCGTTCCGCGGCCGGAGCGACGCCAAGACCATGGAGAACATCCTGCGGTTCGCCCCGGTCCCCCTCCGGGAGCTCGTGCCCGACGTCCCGTTCGATCTGGCGGTCGCCATCGAGCGCGCGCTGGCCAAGGATCCGGCGGACCGCTGGAACGACTGCGCGTCGTTCCAGCGCACGCTCGACCAGATCGCGATCTCGATCGGCACCCCGGTCACGGACGGCGACGTCGGCCGCTTCGTCCGCGAGACGCTCGGGGACATCGTGGCCGAGCGCCGGAAGAAGCTCGCGACCGCGATCCAGCTCGCGGACAGCCGCATGTCGGCGCGGGGGGAAGGCCGCACCGCGTCCTCGATCAGGGGTGACCGGCGCAAGCAGGCGCCGGCCGGGAACACGCCCCTCCCCGCCACCTTCGCGGGCATCCTGCCCGTCTCCCTCGAGGACCCTCCCCCGAAGTCCTCGTCGAAGTCGCCGCCCGCGAGCCTCGCGCTGCCGGTCGCGTCCGCGCCTCCGGCCCTGGTCACCCCGGCGCCCCGCGCCCGGCGCCGGTGGCGCCGCCGCGTCTCCCTGGCCCTGCTCCTGGTCCTGCTGCTCCTCACGGGCGCGGCGCTCGCCGCCCGCGCGGGCATCCTGCCCGTTCCCGGCGAGGTGCACGATCTCCTGCGCGACGGGCGCTCGCTCCTGCGCGGCGCGCGCGAGCTGCTCCGCGGCGCCCTCGAGCGGCTGAGCGCCCTCCTCGCCGACTAGCTGCGCCGCGCGGAACTCGCTCAGGCGCTCGGCCGCGGCGGCCTCGCGCCGCGCGGTCAGCGCTGGTCGGCCGCGGTCACTTGATGCCGGCGGACGGCTCCGGCAGGCAGACGCCGAGCGCGCACAGCAGGAGGTTGACGTCGCCGGCCGCGCAGTACACCTGCCGCGCGCAGTAATCGTCGTAGCCGCAGAGCTGATGGCAGGACGCCTCGTTCCCGAGCGCGCCGGTGAACGTCATGCACGACCAGCCGCTCGAGAGCCACAGCCCCTCGGGCCGCTTCGTGTCGAAGAGGCACGCGTCCGCGCGCGTCTCCGGGTCGAACACCTCCGCGGTGCACGCCTCGCCCCCGGACAGCTTGCTCCGCGCGCCAGACATCGTGTTGAGCAGGTAGGTCACGTCGCACGTCTGCCCGGCGGCCGACTCCCTCACCACCCGGGCGCGCAGCTCGTCCTTCCTCGCCGCGTAGGACCGCACGGCGCGGATCGCGCCCGTGACCTGGTTGTTGCCGCCGTCGGGCTTCGTCCCCTCGGCGAGCGCCGCGAGCACCCGCTCGGCCAGCTGCTCCGCCTCGGGATCGGCGCCCGCCGCGCCGTCCTTCGCGTAGCCGAGGCGGATGTACGAGGCGGGCGTGCGCGGCGTGCACGGCTTCGCGTGGGCCCAGAGCTCCTCGCTCACGATGAGCGGCCGCTTCGTCTCCGGCTGCTTGCAGACGCCGACCGAGCCGGGGGGCAGCGTGCCGGAGGCCCGCGGCGTCGGCTGCCCCGGACCTTCGTTGACGTACTCGGTCGACGCGCAGCCCGCGGCGCCCGCGGCGACAGACAGCGCGACAAGGCAGCCCACCGAGAGAGCGAACGCAGAGCGGCGCGGAGCGATTCCCACGGCCGCACGGTAGCAGAGCCGGCGCGCGAGCAGAAATTCTCGCTGGGGCCCCGCCGCGCGCCGCGGCGGCGGCGGTCCGCGCCGCCGCGAGCCGGCCCGACGCGCGAGCCGGCCCGACGCGCGAGCCGGCCCGACGCGCGAGCCGGCCCGACGCGCGAGCCGGCCCGACGCGCGAGCCGGCCCGACGCGCGAGCCGGCCCCGACGCGCGAGGCCGCCCCGAGGCTCCAGAGACCCGACCGAGGGCGCCTCACGGCGCCCCGCCGCGCTGCGGGCGACCCCGCCGCCCGGCGCCCGGGGCCTACAGGCCGAGGCTCGACTGCTCGACCAGGTCGTCGACGACGGCCTCGAAGCTCTGCGTCCGGGCGTAGACCGCGAGCTGGCGATCGGCGCTCGTCCCCTCGTCGAGGATCGCCCGGATCCGCTCGAGCTCGCCCTGCGATCCGAAGATCTCCGCCGACTCCTGCACGAACTCGAGCAGCTCGCCGACGAGGTGGCGGACGGGGACCTGCTCCTGCTTGCCGAAGTCGATGAGCTGCCCGTCGATGCCGTAGCGCACGGCGCGCCACTTGTTCTCCTCGATGAGCTCCTGCCGGTACTCGCGGAACCCGAGGTTGCGCCGGTAGAGCAGGTAGAGCTTGCCCATGACGGCCTGGATGAGCGCCGCCAGCGCCACGGTGTCGTCGAGGCGCGTCGTCATGTCGCAGATCCGGACCTCGACCGTGTCGAAGAACGGGTGGGCGCGCACGTCCCACCAGATCTTCTTCGCGTTGTCGATGCAGCCCGTCTTCACGAGCAGGTCGACGAAGCGCTGGAAGTGGCCGTAAGACTCGAAGAGCCCCGGGATGCCGGTGCGCGGGAAGCGCTTGAAGATCTCGCTGCGCGTGCTCTTCAGGCCCGAGGAGCGGCCGAGCCAGAACGGCGAGCTCGTCGACAGCGCGAGGATGTGCGGGAGGAAGTAGCGGACCTGGTTCGCCAGGGCCATCGCCACCTCGCGGTCCTTGACGCCCACGTGCACGTGCAGCCCGAAGATGAGGTTCGCCCGGGCGACGTCCTGCAGGTCCTCCACGATGCCCCGGTAGCGCTCGCCGTCGGTGATCTCCTGCTTCTTCCAGTCGCTGAACGGGTGCGTCCCCGCTGCGACGATGCGCATCCCGCCCTGCCGCGCGAGCGCCCTGAGGCTGCCGCGCAGCTCGGCCAGCTCTTCCCTCGCCTGCCGGACGTCCCGGCAGATGCCGGTGCCCGTCTCGATGACCGACTGGTGCATCTCCGGGCGGACCCGCTCGCGCAGGAGCTTGTGGCCCTGCCCCCCCTCGAGCAGCTGGCTCACGTACGACCGGAGCTCGCGCGTCTCGGCGTCGACGATCTGGAACTCCTCCTCGACGCCCAGCGTGAACTGGCCGTCGAGCAGCCCCAGGGCCGTGGTCACGACGAGGCCCCGAGCCGGACCTTCTGCACGGAAGGCCGGACGAGCCTCGACCACGCGTAGCCGTCGCGCGTCCGCCGGTCGCCGCGCGCGCACTCCACGGCGAACGCGACCATCCAGTCGACCGCGATGTTGAAGTAGCGCTCCCGCAGGTGCTCGATGTGCATGTCGGGCGCCGGGTTCGTGAAGTCGATCGCGTACGGCACCCCGTCGCGGATCGCGAACTCGACCGAGTTCATGTCGTAGCCGAGCGCCCTGTTGATCTTGGTCGCGTCCTCGACGATGCGATCGTGGAGCGCCTTCGGGAGCCACCGCTCGTCGTCGTGCTGCACGTAGCAGCCGCGGAGCCCGGTGGGGCCGATCGCCTTGGGGTCGTACTGGATCGGGAGGATGCGATCCTTGCCGACGCAGATGCAGCGGACGTAGTCGTCGAAGTCGATGAACTCCTGCAGGGTCATGACGTTCTGCCCGGAGGCGTTGTAGGCGGCGAGCAGCTCCTCCTGGGTGCGCACCACCGACACGTCCTTCCAGCCGCCGCCGTCCGCGGGCTTGAGGATGGCCGGGAAGCGCACGTAGTCGATGATCGCCTCCCAGTTGAGCGGGTACTCGAGGTTGCGGAGGCTGCGCTCCTTGACGATGGCCGGGATGTAGTCGCGCTGGGGCAGCATCACGGTGCGCGGCGTCGCGATCCCGATCTGCGACGCGAGCGAGTAGCCGAAGAACTTGTCGTCCGCGCTCCACCAGAACGGGTCGTTGATCACGAACGCCCCGCCGAGCGCCGCCGCCTTGAGGTAGAAGCGGTAGTGCTTCACCTCCTGGCTGATCCGGTCGATGAGCACCCGGTACGGGCTCTCGAAGCGCTCGGGCGTCCCGCCGATCTTCGCGATCTCCGCCCGGACGCCCGGCACCTTGTTGCACCGCTCGAGAAAGGCCTGCGGGAACGACTGCTCCCAGCCGACGAGGATGCCGATCTTCTCCGCCATACGTTGCTGTCTCCTCCCACCACACGTGGTCGCGACCACCGCCGCTGACGCGGAGCGTAGCGCGGATACCCAGGAATTTTACGCTAGAAGTGTAGCGATGGGGCGGCCGCGTGAGCCCGTTCAACGGCTCTGCCCGCCGGTCCGTCCGGTGCGATCGCGACGTCGCCCGCGCGCGCGACGCGGCACGCAGAGGAGGGCGTCCGCCATCGGCGAGCGTGGTGCGCGCGGCGTGAAGAGCGCGCCACGCGAACGCCGCGCGGTTGACGCGCAGCCCCAGGCGGAAAACCCCGGCCAGATCGGCCATGGACGGAGCCGTCCGAAAATAGATCTTGACGGAACCTGCTCGGCGAGTAGAGTCGCGCACCTCTCCGACGGGGCGGGTAGCTCAGCGGCAGAGCGTCGGCCTTACAAGCCGATGGTCGCAGGTTCGACCCCTGTCCCGCCCACTCCTGGGTCAAGGGCCTGGGCGAGCTGTGATGATGTCAATCTGGGGTGGTAGTTAAGTTGGTTATAACGCCGGCCTGTCACGCCGGAGGCCGCGGGTTCGAGTCCCGTCCACCCCGCCAACTTTCTTCTGTATTTCCGAGTCGCCGCTCACCTGAGCCTCCCTCGGTTGTCCCGCGTCGCTCGATGCGGGGCAGCGAGGAGGTTTGGCTCATGGGAGCAGGGCACTTGCCCGCACGGCGATCGGAGCGCTGACATCTGGGGTGGTAGTTAAGTTGGTTATAACGCCGGCCTGTCACGCCGGAGGCCGCGGGTTCGAGTCCCGTCCACCCCGCCAGCACTGCTCGGAATCTTCGACGCGCGGCCGTCAGGCCGCCTTCGCCGGGCCCTCTCGACAGCCCGTTGAGCCCGTTGGCATGGCCGCGCGCCGTCACGGGCTGCGCCATCGCTGCGCTACAGGCCCTGCGCTCGCCGCGCCGCCTCACCGCGCCACGGGCCCTGCCCTCGCCGCGCCATCACGCGCCGCCTCACCGCGCCACGGGCCCTGCCCTCGCCGCGCCATCACGCGCCGCCTCGCCGCGCCACGGGCCCTGCCCTCACCGCGCCATCACGCGCTGGATGGCCGCGTCGAGGTCGCGGAAGCTCACCGGCTTGATGAGGTGCTCCAGGAAGCCGGCGCGGATCGTCTTGCGGCGATCCTCCTCCATGCCGTAGCCGCTCAGCGCGATGGCCTTGAGCCCGTGGCCGGCGGACCGGATCGACGCGATGAGGTCCGTGCCGCTGCCGTCGGGCAGCCCGAGGTCGCTCACGAGCAGATCGAACGCCTCCGCCCCGACCAGGTCGAGCGCGGCGCGCACGCTCCGGGCGATGCGCACCGTGTGGCCGGTCAGCGTGAGCAGCTCGCTCATCATCTCCGCCGTGTCCTCGTGGTCCTCCACGAGGAGGATGCGCAGCGCGCGCCTCGGCGCCGCCGTCCCGGCGGCCTTCGCCTGCGTCGGCGTGGCGGACGCAGGCGGCCTCGCGGCGGGCAGGAGGACGCGGAAGGTCGCCCCGGCCCCCCGCCCAGGGCTCGACGCCGTGATCGTGCCGCCGTGCAGCTGCACGATCGCGCGCGAGATCGCGAGCCCGAGGCCGAGCCCGCCGAAGTGCCGCGTCGTGTCCGCGTTCCCCTGCTCGAAGGCGTCGAAGATCCGCGGCAGGACCTCGGGCTCGATGCCGACCCCCTGATCCCGCACCTCGATGACCACCTGCGCGGCCTCGTCGTAGCAGCAGAGCTCGATCTGCGACCCGGGATAGCTGAACTTCACCGCGTTCTTCAGGAGGTTCCAGACCACCTGCTCCAGCCGGGCGACGTCCGCCGAGACCCAGTGGTCGCCCGGCGCGACGTCGAGCGTCAGCCGGATGCTCTTCGCGTCGACCTCGTCGGCGCAGATCTCCATCGCGTGCTCCAGCACCGTGCGCGCCGCGACCGTGTGCGTGACGAGCTCGAGCTTGCCTCGCACCACCCGCGTCAGGTCCAGGAGATCGTCGATGAGGCGCGCCTCGAGCTCGGCGTTGCGCTGGATCATCTCCACGCCCCGGCGGACCTCGTCGGGCAGGTCGTCGCGGCGGAGCAGCCGCGACGCGGCGGTGACCACCGGCGTGAGCGGCGTCCTGAGCTCGTGCGACAGGACGGCCAGGAACTGATCCTTCGTGCGGTTCGCGTGCTCCGCGGCCTCGCGCGCCGTGATGAGCTCCGCCTCGGCCTGCTTGCGCCGCGTGATGTCCTGCACCACCGCCATCGTGCGGGTGATGCGGCCGCCCGCGTCCCGCGCCGCCGTCACCGTGGTGCTCGCCCAGAGGCGCCCCGCGTCCCTCGTCACGTAGCGGTTCTCGATCGCGAAGTCGCCGATCTCGCCGCGCAGCAGCCGCTCGTACCGTTCGGCGACGGCGCTCGCGTCCTCCGGGGCCGTGACGTCGAGGAGCGCCTTGCCGAGGAGCTCCGTCGCCTCGTGGCCGAGCATGCCGGCGAACTTCCTGTTCACCCGCACGAAGCGGCCCGTGGCGGGCTCGCACTGGACCTTGCCGACCACGGCGCTCTCGAAGATCATGCGGAAGTCCTCCTCGCTCGCGCGGAGCGCCTCCTCCGCGCGCTTGCGCCGCGTGATGTCGGTCAGCATCGCGGAGGCCCCGATGATCGCGCCGCCGGCGTCGTGGATGGGCGCGACGCTGATCGAGACGTCGACGCGATCGCCGCCGCGCGCGATCCCCACCGTCTCCACGGGCTCCACCCGCTCGCCGCCGAGCACCCGATCGAGGACGGCCCGCATCTCGTCGGCGCGCTCGGGCGCGATGATGAGGTGCGCGGGGCGGCCGGTCACGTCCTTCTCGCCATAGCCGAACATCCGCTCCGCGGCCGCGTTCCAGCTCGTGATCGCCCCGTCGACCGCCGCGCCGAGGATCGCCTGCTCGGCCGAGGCGACGATCGCGGCGAGCCGGCCGCGCTGCGCCTCGGCCTCCTTGACGCTCGTCACGTTCACGAGCGTGACGACCACGCCAGAGATGACGTTCGCCAGCGTGCGGTACGGCAGGACCCGCATCATGTAGCAGCAGCGGCCGTCCTCGAGCTGCACCTCCCGCTCCTTCGGCGCGAGCGTCCGCAGGACGTCGCGCGCGTCCGCGACGAGCGAGGAGGCGTCGAAGCGCGCCGCGATGTCGAGGATGGATCGGCCGATGTCGCCCTCGATCAGCCGGAAGACCTCGGTCGCCGCGGGCGTGAACCGCCGGATCCTGAGCTCGTCGTCGAGGAACACCGTCGGGATCTGGGTGCTGAGCAGGAGGTTCTGGAGATCGTCGTTCGCCGCGTCGAGGGCCTCGATCTTCGACTTGAGCTCGCTGTTCAGCGTCTCGAACTCCTCGTTCAGGCTCTGGAGCTCCTCGTTCATGCTGAGGAGCTCCTCGTTCGAGCTCTTCAGCTCCTCGTTCGAGGTCTCGAGCTCCTCGATCGTCGTCTGGAGGTGCTCCCGCGTGGCCTTGAGCTCGTGCTCGAGCTGGTCGACGAGCGACGCGCTCTCCCTCCGCGGGCCGAGCGGCGGCGCCTCGCCCCGCGCCGCCGGCCGGAGCTCGTCGAACAGGACGACGTACAGGCCGAGGTCGTCCTCGAGGCCGCCGAGCGGCCGCACGACGAGGTTGAGGCGCTGCGTCCCCGCGATGGTCTCGACCGCGATGTTCTCGTGGACCACCTGCTCGCGCATCCTGACGGCGCGGTGCACGGCCGACCGCACCTCGGGGCGCAGCGCCCGCAGCACCATGTTCGAGACGTTGACGTCGAGCGCCCCCGTCGACGGCGCGAGGTACTTCCCCGTCTCGCCCGACAGGTACACGATGTCGCCCTGCTCGTTCACGACGACGCACGGCGGCCCGTAGCGATCGAGGAGGCACCGCTCGATGGTGCGCTCGATGCTCTGCTCGGGCGACCAGGAGCCGCGGCGCGCGAGCTCGCCAGCGCGCCCGTCCGCCGCGGTCCGCTCGCCGAGCGGGAGCCGCGGCAGCGCGTACCCGACGGCGCGCTTCTTCTGGAAGATCCGCCGCTTGCCGTCGATCGGGCGGAACAGGTCGCTCCGCTGCGACACGCTCTCCGAGGGGCCGAGGAGCAGGTAGCCGCCCTCGACGAGCGCGTAGTGGAAGACCCCGAGCACCCGCCGCTGGAGCTCGCCCTCGAGGTAGATGAGGACGTTGCGGCACGAGATCAGATCGAGCCGCGAGAACGGCGGATCCCTGGCGAGATCGTGCCGGGAGAAGACGCAGACGTCGCGGATCGCCTTGGCGATCGAGCGGGTGCCGCCCTCCTCGGCGACGAGGAAGCGCGCGAGCCGGCCCGACGCGATGAGCTGCGTCGCCTCGCTCGGGTAGCGCCCCTGCCGGGCGATCTCGATGGCCTCGTCGTCCACGTCGGTGCCGAAGATCTGCACGCGCGGGGCCGCGGGCAGCTGCTCGACGTGCTCCATGAGGAGCATCGCGATCGTGTAGACCTCCTCGCCGGTGGCGCAGCCCGGCACCCAGACGCGGATCGGGCTGTCCGCCTCGCGCTCCGCGAAGAGCGCCGGCACGATCTCCTCCCGCACCGCCTCGAACGTCTCCGGATCGCGGAAGAACTCGGTCACGCCGATGAGGAGATCGCGGACCAGCTGCGTCGGCTCGTCCGCCTCCCGCCGGAGCAGCGCCATGTAGTCGGCGATCGACGTCGCCCGCAGCACCTGCGCCCGGTGCTGCACCCGCCGGACCAGCGTGGTCCGCTTGTACTGGCGGAAGTCGTGCCCCGTGCGCTCGAGGAGCAGGGCGCAGATCTCCGGCAGCCGCGCGGCGATCTCCTCGACGAGGTCCGCGCGATCCCCCTCCGCGGGCAGGCGCCGCGCGTACTCGAGCAGCGCGGCGGGGATGTCGCGGAGGGCGAGCACGTAGTTGACGAGCCCGGTGTCGATCGCGTGCCGCGGCATGTCCGGGTGAGCGGCGGTCGCGGGGTGCTGCGCGATCGTGAGCCCGCCGTGCTCTCGGACGACCTTGAGCCCGCTCACGCCGTCGTGCCCCGAGCCGGAGAGCACCACCGCCACCGCCCGCTGCTTCGTCTCTTCGGCCAGGGACCGGAGCAGCGCGTCCATCGTCGCGCGATGGCCGCGCGGCTCCGCGAGACGGCTCAGCCGGAAGGCGCCGTCCTGGATCGTCGCCGTGGCGTGCGAGGGGGTGACGTAGACGTGGCTCGGCTGGATCGGCAACCCGTCCGTCGCCTCCAGCACGGGCATGCCCGTGTGGGCCGCGAGCAGCTGCGACATTACGCCCGCGTTGTGCGGCTCGAGGTGCACGAGCACGAAGGCGAACCCGCTGTCGGACGGCATCGCCGAGAGGAAGGCCCTGAAGGCCTCCAGGCCGCCCGCCGACGCTCCGAGCGCGACGATGAGGCTGTCGGCCAACTGCGTTCTCTGGGACGACGGGGCCCCCGTCGCGGCATCGCGGCTCTCACCGTCGCTTCGCATCAAAGCCTCTGACGCTTAGTACACGTCTGGGACAACAGCCAGCGAACGTCGGCGCAAAGCGCGACCGGGAGCGCCATAAGGATCTACCCGACCGCCATCTCCAGGTGCGCCACCTCCTGGAAGCGCCCGTGGCTCGGTCGTCACACGCCGTTTCCGCGGGTGCGAATGCGCCGCTTGCCCTTGACAAATCGCACCATCTCCGCGTGCATAGCCGCCGAGCGGCCGGCCCGGCCGCGGAGCAACGGAGCGCTTCATGAGTCGATTTCTACTCTGGTGGAGGGCGACGTCCGTCACGGTGAAGGCTGCGGCGGCGTGCGCCGTGGTGGTCACCCTGGGCGCCGCGGTGCTCGTCGGGCGCTGCGCCGTGACGACGCGGGCGGAGCCGCCGCGGGCCGGGCCGGTCCTCGTGAGCGGCGCGGTGATCACGATCGACGCGGCGCCCGCCGCGCCGCCGGGGGTCGTCGTGGTCGGGCAGGCGACGGACTTCGGCGGGCCAGAGACCGCGGGGGTGAACGCGCTGCGCGGCCTCGTGTACTTCGTGCCGAACGGCACGTCGCACCTCCTGAATACCGCCTCGCTGAGCCCGGTCGCGGTCCTCTACACGCCGCGGCTCGATATCTCGCCGCGGTCCTGGCAGAGCGGCTTCCCGGGCGTGCCCGGCGGACGCAACGAGTGGTTCCAGATCTCGTACGAGGGAGAGTTCGTGACCTCGCGCAGCGGAGCGCACCAGTTCGAGCTGCTCTCCGACGATGGCTCCAGGCTCTTCATCGACGACCGGCTGGTGGTCGAGAACGACGGCCGGCACGAGCCGCAGAGCGCGCAGGGCGCGGTGATGCTGGAGCCCGGGAAGCACCGGATCCGGATCGGCTATTTCCAGGGGCCGCGCTTCGAGATCGCGCTGCAGCTCTTCGTGACGCCCCCGCAGAGCACCCGGCAGATCCTCGACATCTCCCGGGTGCTCTGAGCGCGGCGCGGGCGGCGGCCGCGCGCCTCAGCCGCCGCGCTGCGAGAGCGTGAGCAGCGCCTTGACCTTCGCGTACGAGACGTAGGGGTTGTCCTCGGTGCCCCCGAGATCGTCGCTGTCCTCGCCGGTCCCCTGGGCGCGGACCGGCATCCACGCGTAGTCGGGGTGGAGCTCCTTGCCGTTGATCCCGTTGACGATCGACGGGTTCTTGATCCACTCCCCCCCGAGGATCGTGAGATCGCTGTCGAGCTCGAGCACGTAGTGCAGCTCCGAGACGGAGAGCGGGACGTCGCGCTGGGCGGGCGGCAGGAGCAGCGTCTCACCGGTGACCGAATCGGAGATCATCCAGAAGCGCGCGGCCACGCGGACGAAGCGCTTCGCGGCCGGGTTCATCCGGTAGTTGTAACAGTCGGCGCCCATGTAGGCGCCGCCGCACAGGAGCCGCGCGGCGTCTTGCGGGCCGATCTCCTCGATGGTGTCGATCGCGAACTGCTTCACGGGGAAGCTCCACACCTCCGCGTCCCAGGTGTGGTCGACGATGAACATGAGCCGCTGCTTCTGGGTCGACTCGCCGGCGAGCGGCTTCGCGCCGACCCCGAGCAGCCCGGTCAAGGCGACGTGCATCGTGGCCGGGTTGAGGTCGCGGCAGGCGGGGTCGATCGGCCTGCCGTAGATGTCGCGCGCCGTCCGATCCGCCCGCGTCTCGCAGCGGCGCCCCGAGAAGGTCACCGAGTCGCTGAAGTAGAGCTCGCTCATGAGCGCCTCGATGTCCGCCATGCGGAACAGGACGCACCCGGTCTCCGCCGCGGCGCACTCGGTCACCGTGGAGCCGACGAGCTTCACCCGGACGTCGCGGCGCGGCCCGGCGCCCTCGGCGGCGACGTACGCCGACCACCCGTTGCAGTGCCCCCACCAGTACTCCGGATAGATCCCCTGGTAGAGCCCGTGATGCTGCAGCTCCCAGCGCGTCGCCGGACCGGCCACGACCACCGCCGGCTGGATGTAGGGAGGGTTGCGCAAGTACGGGGGCCTCCGGAGATCGTCCGTGCTCCACGTGGCGATGCTCGCGAGCGACTCCATCTGTCCCGGGTGGAAGAGAACATCATATTTCTCGACGGGAGAGAGGTTGTCCGGGTCGGAGGTCCGATCGGAGTAGTTCTTGAACGTCGAGTTCCAGCGGTCGGCGATGCCGTTCTGCCGCTGGGGCCACCAGTTCGAGGGGAACGCGCTCGTCTGCGCCTCGCCTTGCAGCAGCGTCGTGTCGAGGCGGAGCCGGGCGCCCTGGAGCTCGGGGTGCAGGTACGAGGGCAGGTTGGCGCCGTCGATCGCCTCGCGGCCGCCGGTCGTGGGGATGAGGAGCTGGTGGCCGCCGCCGAGGATCTGGCCGGTCTCGGGCGAGTAGCCGAGCACGTAGGGCACGGGCCCACCCTCGATGAAGCGGAAGGCGGGGCCGTTCAAGCTGCTCTGCGCGACGTCGACGCGCTCGTCGGGCGCCCGGTCGAGCTCCGCGCAGCCCAGGACCAGAAACACCGAGCTCACGATGCCCGCCTTCATCCGCGTCTTCATCGCTGATCCCCCCGGAGACCGACGCTCGCCGATCCCTCGGGCGCTCTCTGCAGAGGCCGCGCCACCGGGCTCGTCGTCAAAGAGCGCAGCCATTGCACGCGTCGGCAGCCGGAGCATTCACCGTGCGCCGATGCGCCAGAGCACGACCTTCACGGTGTCGATGAGGATGGAGATATCGAACCAGAGCGAGAAGCTCTTCATGTAATAGAGATCGTACTGGAGCTTCTCCAGCGCGTCCTCGGCGGACGCGCCGTAACGGCAGCGCACCTGCGCGTGCCCCGTCACGCCCGGCTTCACGCAGAGCCGCTGCCGGAAGAAGGGGATCTGCTTCTCCAGCGCCTCGATGAACTCGGGGCGCTCGGGCCGCGGCCCCACCAGGCTCATCTCGCCGACGAGCACGTTCCAGAGCTGCGGCAGCTCGTCGAGCCGCGTCTTCCGGATGAACCGCCCGACGCGGGTCACGCGCGGATCGTTCTCGATGGCCCACGCCGCCCCGTTCTTCTCGGCGTCGGTCCGCATCGACCGGAATTTGTGGATCCTGAACGGCTTCCCGAGGGCGCCTGTCCGGATCTGCGAATAGAGCGCAGGTCCCCTGGAGTCGAGCTTCACCGCGATGGCCGTGAGCGCCATCAGCGGCAGCGCGAGCACGAGCCCGGCGCTCGCGCACACGACGTCGAAGAGCCGCTTCGCGACGAGCGTCCGCCGCCGCACGCGGAAGCCGTGAGAGAAGATGATCTGGCTCGGCTTCAGCTCGCGCACGCAGATCTTGCCGGTCACGCGCTCGTAGAAATCCATGCCCTCCTCGATCTGGACGCCGCGGAACTTCAGATCGAGCAGCTCCTCCAGCGGGAAGGCGGCGCGCCGATCGGGGATCGCCACGATCACCACCGCGACGCCGCGCTGCTCGACGAGGCGCCGGAGCTCCCGCGTCCTGCCTGCGATCTCGGGATCGTCGATCGGCTCTTCGTCCCTGACGAGCCGGCCGGCGAGGCGCAGCCCGAGGACGTCTCCGTCCTTCCGGATGAGGGACGCGCACGTGCGGGCGAGCTCGCCCGACCCCAGCACGACCGCCAGCCTGGAGAAGCTCTCGCTGCTCAGCACCCGATTGCACGCCGCGCGCCACGCCGGGAGCACGATCGCCGCCGCCCCGAGCGACGTGAGGAGCACCCGGTCGCCGAGCTCCGCGTCCGGCACGAGCCAGAACGCGAGCCACAGCACGGCCGCCGCCATGCCGAGCGCCCGGAGCATCGTCAGGAACAGCGCGCGCGCCCTGGGCGGCTCGGGCCCGTACAGGCCGTGATAGTAGAGCGACGCCAGCGCGACCAGCGAGATGCTCAGCGTCTGCCCGAAGCGCTCTCCGTCGAGCGCGTGCTCCCAGCCCACGAGCACGCCCGGCGCGCAACACACCAGGAGCGAGAGCAGGCTGGCCTCGACAAACCACACCATGGCCCGGCGCGGCGACCGGAACAGCTCCAGCATCGTCCCTCCCCACTCGTCTAGCCCAGCGCCCCGGGCGGTCGCGCACCACGGCGCATCGCCTCCGGCGGGCACACACGGTTGTAGTTGGACCTACATTAGAGCAGACTGGGGCAGATCGCCAGATGCCTCCGACGAATCTCGTCCATCGGCGGCGGACTGAGCCGCCGCGCGCGAAGCCGGGCGCGGCGCAATCGACGACATCGCGGGCGGTTGCGCCGGGGATGCGCGGTGACGAGGGGAGTCGCGGCGAGAGAACGCTGTCGACGGACTGCGTACGTCGTCTCCAGGGGGCGCGCTCGGGGGCTTTGCGGATCCGCGGCGCGGCGAGCGCGTCGCTCCGGCCGGGAGCGCGCTTTGCTCGGTCGTGCCGAACAGGTGTGTCGAACAGGTGTGTCGACGCGGCTTATCGCGCGTCGCGCGTCGCCGGCGCGCCGACGTCGCCGGCGCGCGCGGTCGGCGTCTCCCGCGGGGTCTCGCCGGCGGCGGCGGTCTCGCCGGGGGCGGCGCTGCGGTCGTCGAGCTCGCGGCCCGGCTCGGGCGGCTGCCAGCGGCCGGACGGCATTCCCTGGATCATCGCGGCGCGTCGCTCGTCGTCCCATGCGCTGTCGGGATCGCGGCGCACGGTCCGGTGGCGGTCCGTCGACAGCGTCCCCGAGATCCCGGCCATCACGATGCTCCTCAGCGAGCCGCCGGCCTCGCCTGCGCTCGGGGCCGGGTCGAGCGCCGCGCGCACGAACTCCAGGTCGACGCCGCCGCGCAGCGCGATCCCGCGCGCCAGGGGATAGGCGATCTCCGCGCCCGCGAGCGCCGTGGTCGTGGACAGCGATCCTTCGCTGGAGGGCGCCGGCGCGCCGGGGGCGAGGTGGAGCGGCGGATTCGCGGCGACGGGGGCGCTGCCGGTCGAGAAGCGGGCGACGCCGGTCACGAGGAGATCGCGGGTCGCGCCGCCCCGCGCGGGCCGAAAGCTCGCTTCGATGGACGCCTCGTGCTCGTGCCCGAATCCGATCCTCGGCCCGA
Organism: Sorangium sp. So ce834; assembly: GCF_051521425.1. Taxonomy (NCBI): domain Bacteria; kingdom Pseudomonadati; phylum Myxococcota; order Polyangiales; family Polyangiaceae; genus Sorangium; species Sorangium sp. So ce834. The sequence continues at coordinate 5,759,740 of NZ_CP150351.1, read as the reverse complement.
GCGACGTATAGGCGTACGCGTACCCCGCAGTCAGCCGGTAGCGCTCCTGCACGTAGGTGAGACCCACCCGCGCCGTCGGCGCGATCACCGCGTCGCGCGACGACAGCACGGGCGGCGGGCTCGCGACGGTCACGCCGCCCGAGGCGCGCGCCGAGGCGTTGCGCGTGAGCTCGTGAGACGCGGACAGGAGCGCCGCGCCGGCGTGGACGCGGGCCTCGCCGCGCGTGAGCTCGGTGTCGAGCAGCGCGTGATGATACTGGGTGATCTCGTACCGGAGCTCGGGGGTCAGCGTGTCCAGCGCGCCGACGTCGATCGACGTGCTCACCTGGGCCCGCCCCGTGTGCGCGTCGATCCCGACCGCGGCGGGGTCATCGGCCGAGAGCGCGCCCGCCTGCTCGTACCCGAGCTCGAGGCGCGCCGCGGAGCGCCGCGACGTCGTGATCGACAGGGCCGGTCCCCCGGAGAGCGTGTATTGCAGGCGATTGCCGTACAGGAACGGATCGCGCGCGGCGAGCGCGTCGGCCGCGCGAACGCCGAGGCGGGTCGCCAGGTAGCCGGCCGCCGCCATCGAGAGGTCCGCGCGCGGCGAGAGCGTCCAGCCCGCTCCCCCGCCGAGGCGCGCCGAGACGCTGTCGGACGGCGCGGATCGCGCCGCGTGGAGCGAGACCTGAAAGACCCGCTCGTAGCTCCCGTCGACGCTGAAACCGTAGCGCGAGCTCTCGCCGCGCACCGAACCATCGACCGAGCCCCCGAGGCCGGCCATCAGCGCGCCGGAGCCCACGTCCCCGACGTTCGATGCCACGCTCTGCTCCACCGCCGCCTGCGCCGTCACGTCGGACTCCCACATTGGCAAGACGAACGAGAACACGCGCCCCCTTGCTGTCGAGCGGCACGCCGCGCGGCGGGAGCGACCCGAATCGGCCACCCTCCCCTCCCCGGCAGCGCGCCCGGCGCCCGGAGCGTCCCACGTTCGATGATGTTTGCAACATTACAAATATGACCCCGGCATGCCGCCGGCGGGGCGCGGCGGCGGGGCGTGGCGGCGCTCTGAGCGCTCCTCGAGGCTGGCAGCGCGCGCTCTCGCGGCGTGGACGTGCGCAGGCAGGGCGGGACGTACCTCGAGTCCGCCCCTGCCCCGCTGGGCGGAAGGACAGATTGTAACATGAATTGCATCATGAAATCTGGCGTGGGGGCGGGCATGGAGGAGGAAGGCTGGTCGAGGCCGCTGCGCGTTCTCTGGGTGACGCGCATCTTTCCGAACCGGGTCGAGCCGCTGTCGTGCGCGTTCCAGCGGCAGCAGCTCGCGGCGCTGTCGCGGCGCTGCGAGGTGGAGGTGCTGGCCGCGATCCCGTACCACCCGGGCGTATCGCTCCTTGGCGGGCGCACGCGTCCGGGCCGCCTGACGGCGGTGCCCGAGCGCGACGAGATCGACGGCGTTCCGGTGGTGCACCCGCGCGCGCCTTACCTGCCGGGGGCGGGCCGCGTGCTGGCGCCGGTGAACGCGCCGCTCTACCTGGCGGGGCTCCTGCCGTACGTCCCGCGGCTGCGCGGGCGGTTCGACGTCGTGCTGGGGGCGTGGCTGTACCCCGACGCGTGCGCGGCGGCGCTGCTCGCCCGGATGCTCGGCCTCCCCTATGCGGTGAAGGCCCATGGCACGGACGTGAACGTCGTCGCCCGCTGGCGCTCGGTGCGCCCGCTCGTCGGCGGCGCGCTCCGGTCCGCCGCGTACGCGATCGGCGTGAGCCGTCCGATGGTGGAGGCGCTCGCGGCGCTCGGCGCCCCGCGGGATCGCGCGGTCCTCGTCCGCAACGGGGTCGACCGCGCGCTCTTCCGCCCGGCGGACCGGCGCGCCGCCCGGCTCGAGCTCGGGCTCCCGGAGCGCGGCCGCGTCGTGACGTTCGTCGGGAACGTCCTCCGGGAGAAGGGCATTCACGAGCTGCTGCGCGCGTTCGAGGCGATCGACCGTGACGGCGGCGACGGCGGCGAGCCGATCCACCTCGTGGTCGTCGGCGACGGCCCGGAGCGGGCGGCGGTCGAGCAGGCGGCGCTGCGGCGCGATCGCGCGGGCGGGTCGGCCGAGTTGCGGGGCGGGCGCGGCCGGATCATCGCGGTGGGGGCGCGGCCGCTCGCCCAGGTGGCCCGCCACCTCGCGGCGACGGATCTGCTGGCGCTCCCGAGCTGGGCGGAGGGCACCCCGAACGTGGTGCTCGAGGCGCTCGCCGCGGCGCGGCCCGTGGTTGCGACGCGCGTGGGGGGCATTCCGGACGTGGTGACGCCGGGGCGCACCGGGCTGCTCGTCCCGCCGCGCGACGCCGGAGCGCTCGGCCGCGCGCTGCGCGACGCGCTCGCGCGGACCTGGGACGACGGCGCGTTCGCCGAGGCGGCGCCCCCGTCCTGGGAGGAGAGCGCGGAGGCGCTGCGCCGGCTGCTCGCGCGGGCGGCGTTCGGAGAAGGCGGGCGGGCCGCCGCCTGAAGCGCGGGACGTCGCGCGGCCCGGGCTCGGGCGGGCGGCGCCGTCATCGGGACACGAAGGCGGGAGGAGCAATCGCCGTGTCGACCGGGCTCATTCGGGCGATGGAGAGAGATTGAACCACGGAGGCGCAGAGGGCACGGAGGAGAGAAGAAAGAAGAAGTTTTATCTCGCGTTGTCCTCTCTCTTCCCTCTGTGCCCTCTGAGCCTCTGTGGTTTCAATCTCTTCATGAAACCAAGGGCGGACCTGGGCGGCCCCCTCCCCTCGCCGCTCACCCCCACGAGATCGACCAGGTGCACCGCGGCGCCCCGCGGTGCCTGCAGGTCGTGTGCTCGACCGCGATGCGACGGCTGCCCGCGAGCGCCAGGCCCGCCTCGATCCAGCCGGAGATGCCCTGACTGCACAGGTAGAGCGGCAGGCCGCCGCCCGAGAGCGTGACCGTCCCCGCGACCTCGCTGACGACGCGCACGCCGAAGTCGCCGTATTTGAAGTAAGTCCTGTACACGAGGCCGAAGCGCTTGAAGAGCATCGACGGCGAGCTCCCCAGCGCCATCGTCTTGTAGATCGTCGTCAGATCGTTCCGGGCGACGTCCGCGCCGAAATGGCGCATCTTCTCCATCCTGCTGGCGAAGACGCCGTGCAGGAGCGCGCAGTCGATCTCGATGAGCGGCGCCATGTCGTTCCAGGTCGACGGGATCGGCGGATCGCTGAGATAGCGGGCCGCCTGCGGCGACAGCTGGCGGCCGAGATCCGCCACGAACCGCTCGCCATAGCTCTGCCGCAGCGCGTGGGCGCGCGAGCCGATCAGGGTGCCTTTCACGAGATTGCCCTCGCCGACGATCCGTGGATCGCCGAGGAACGGGGCGAAGTCTGGCGCGAGCATACTTCGGAGCGCTCCCATCTTCTCGTAGTATAGCGGCAGATCCGCTCCCATGTGCGACGGATTCGCGTCACCTCCTCCTTTCTGAAAGCGCTGCGCCCGGAGACGGGCAGCGCGGCGGCCTCGCTGGTCGTCATGCGCGTCGTCCCGCGCTCGAGCACCAGCTTTCGACAGCGGCGCGGGTCGAGCGGGATGCCGGTCGCGCGGGTCGCGCGGGTCGCGCCGGTCACGTGGGCCGCGTGGGCCGCGATGTTTCGGTAATGTTTCCTGAATGTTTCGCGGGTACGAGCTTCGCCGCCTTGCGTCGGGCGGCCGTTCGGCAGGAACGCTCTCGGCGCTTTCGGGGTGACGCGGGGCGCGCACGCTTGTACCCGGCATGACGCGTGCTGCTCGGCGTCGATCGACGCTGGCCGGCGCGGCTGTTCGCGCCGAGCAACACCGAGGAGCGCATGCGACCGATTCACCACATCCTCACCGCCGCGGTGCTCTCTCTGGGCCTCGTCGGCGCGGCGGCGCGCGCCGATGCGGCGCCGGCGGCAGGTCACCCGCGACTCTGGCTCACGAAAGACCACCTCCCCAGGCTGCGCGGGTGGGCGGCCGACAGCCGCAACCGCATGTACAAGGAGGCCCTGCTGCCCGCGCTCCAGGGCGCCATCGCCGCGTACGACGGCCGCTTCTACCCGAATGGCCGGCCGAACCCGGCGTGGCCGGACGGCGGCACCAACGCCTACGTGCAGTATCCGACCGAGGCGTATGCGGAGTTCTTCGCGTTCCTGTCGCTCATCGATCCGGACGTCGCGGCCCGCCCGGTCCACGCCGTCAGGGCGCGCAACCTGCTGATGCACGCCATCGAGGAGGCGAGCAAGGGGAGCGCCGACGACAAGCCCTTCCGCGACCCGGGGTTCGCGACCGGCGACCGCTCGCGCTGGTGGGGTGAAGGGTTCCCGCTGACGGTGGACTGGATCTACGGCGCGATCGACGCGAGCGGCCGCCCCGTGCTCTCCGCCGGGGACAAGGCCAAAATACGGCAGGTTTTTCTCAGGTGGGCCGACGACAACCTTCACGCCGCCACGGCGGGCAACGAGCACCCCCACCCGGTCGGCGTCATGAACGATCCGGCGCTGCTCCGCGATCCGCTCCAGCTCCGGTGGACGGCGAACAACTTCTATCTCGGCCACCTGCGCCAGGTCACGCTGATGTCGCTCGCGATGGACGAGGCGGACGATCGCCCGCTCGATCCGAACACCCCGCCGGAGGCGCTCGGCAACACGCTGCGGAGCTACCGCGCGGACGCGACCGGCGCCTGGCTCTACCAGGCCTTCGCCGTCTTCGAGGCCCCCGAGATCGCCGCGAAGCACCTCGGCGTCTCGCCCGACGGCCTCGGCGTGGCCAGCGGCGGCCTGCCCGTGGAGGGCTTCCTCTACGGCGGCGGGCTGGCGAGCCTCCACCAGGCGCTCCTCGCGCTCCACACGGCCGGCTACGGCGCCCGCGCCGTGTCAGGCCCGCAGATCGGCCTCTTGCGCAGCGGGTACTGGGACCGGTTCTCGGACGGGTTCCTGCACTCGATCGCGCCGGGCCCGGTCACGTACCCGTCGATGCCCGACCTCGGGCCGGTCTACGAGGCGGCGAACTACGGCGACACCTTGCGGGTCCGGGTCGAGCCGCGCTTCGCCGAGGTGTTCGGGTCGCTGGGCGTCTACGACCTCCTCACCGGCAACACGGCGCGCTTGCAGAGGTCGCGCTGGATCGTGGCCAACGCGTTCGAGGGCGGCGCGCCCGCGCTCTACGCGCGCACGTCCAAGGTCTGGGGCTCGCCGGTCCCGAGCCGGGCCATCCTGAGCTTCTTGCTCTTCGACCCGGCTGCGCCGCTCCCGCCGGATCCTCGCCCGGCGATGCCCACCGTCTTCTTCGAGCGGGCGCCGGGCCGCGGCGCCGTCCTCGCGCGCTCGGACTGGACGACGAGCGCGACGTGGTTCACGTGGCGGTGCGGCTGGGTCACCATCAACCACCAGCTCGGCGACTGCAATCAGATCGAGCTCTACCGGAAGGGAGAGTGGTTGACCAAGGAGCATACGAGTTACTCCAGCAACCTCATCGGGTCCACGGCCGACTATCACAACACCCTCTCCCTGCAGAACGACCAGCCGTCGCGGCTGCGCTGGTTCGAGAAGGAGCTCGCCGCGCGAGGCGGCCAGTGGCGCGAGGGGCGCGCCGCCGGCGACCCGATCGCGCGCATGAGCCGGGGCGCAGGCTACGTGTTCGCCGAGGGCATCGCGACGGACCTCTACAACACCCGCCCGAACGCCTGGGTCCCGTCGGACGCCGCCCTCGACATCGTCCACGCGAGCCGGTCGGTCGTCTGGCTGGAGCCCGATCACGTGGTGGTCTACGACCGCGCGGCCTCGCGCACCGCCGGTCGGTTCAAGCGGTTCAACCTGATGACGACCGCGGCGCCGCAGATCTCGGGCCGGACGGCCACCGCCGTGACCCCGAGGGGGCAGGCGCTGTTCGTCCAGAGCCTCCTGCCCCGCAGCGCCCGCATGACGGCCGTGCCGGTCGAGGACGTCGACGACGCGGCGGAGATGGAGCCGACGACCCACCGCCTCGTCGTGGAGGACCCCGCCGGCCCCGCGGACGTCCGCTTCCTCCACGTGCTGCAAGGCGCGGACGCGGGCGCGACGATGGACGCAGCCGTGCGGATCGAGGGCGCCCAGGGCTCCGGCGTCGAGGGCGCCCTGGTGGCGGGCCGGGCCGTCCTCTTCCGCTCGGACCTGCAAGCGAGCCCGGGGCCGGTGTCCTATCGGGTGCCCGCCGCGACGCGCAGGCACGTGATCACCGGCCTTTTGCCGAGGGCCGGCTACGACGTGGCCGTCGTGCCGCAAGGGGCGGAGCTCGTGATCCGCGTCACGCCGGGCAGGGCCCACACGACCGACGACGCGGGCGTGCTGGCGTTCGGCGCGCCGTAGCGCGCGGGCCGCGGCGCGCGCTACGGCGCGGCGCTGCCCTCAGGCCTTCGGGGCGAAGACCCGGTCGAGCTCCTCTTTTCCGAACACCGGCGCCCACGGCAGGAGCTCGTACTGCGCCAGCCCCTTCTGCGTGTAGGGATCGCCGTCCCGGATCTGATCCAGCGTGGGCCCGGCCGCGTCGTCCGGCACCCGGAGCAGGAGCGCTCCGCCGTAGCGCGGATCGAGCGGCCCTGACGCGAGCACCAGCCCTTGATCGATGAGCTTCTTGAGATAAGCGCGGTGGTCGTCGACGACCTTCAGCACCTCGTCGAGCGGGCGCCGGTAACGGATGATCGCAATCGCGTACATGATGCCTCGATTCCTCGGGCGGCAATCTATCAGACAAAGCGCGGCGACCGGCGAGCCTGTTCTGGACAGGCCGCCGTCCGGCGGAGATCGCGCGCCCGCGCGGGGCGCGTCCGAAGGGGGCGCGCGCCAGCGGGCCGCCGCGACGGAACGCGAGAAAAACCATTGCATCGCCGGAATGTGCTGCCCTCGCGATCTCCAGGCTTGACTTGGCGGCCCGCCATGTTGCAGCGCGGCGGCGGCGAGGGTGAGCGAGGGCGAGCGAGGGCGAGATGGACGTCGCGTCGTCGCACGCCCCCCTTTCCCTTCGCGCTTCCGTCTGGCAGTGTGCGCGCCCTCCGCTGGAGACATCTGTATGGCGCGACCCCCGAAAGCAGCACCTGCTCCCGTTCTCCCGTCCTCGCCTGCCGCCGCGCTCGCGGCGTACGGCCGCGTTGAGCCGAAGCTCCTCGAGCTCGGCCCCGACGACCTCGTGACCGTCTACGTCGAGGTCCCCAGGGCCGTGAGCTCCGTGCTCTCCGCCCTGCCCCACCTGCGCGAGCTCCGCGACGAGATCGTCCGCGATCTCCCGAACCACCCGATCGAGATGCTGGACGAGCTCGAGGACTACGCCCTCGCGGCGTGGTACGCCGACCTGCTCTACAGCACGCCCGCGAGCGAGCTCGACGCGAAGAAGCTCGCCGACGACGCCGGCACGCTGCGCGAGGGGCTCCTCGTCGCCGCCGAGGCGCTCGCCTACAGGAACCTGCTCGACAAGCAGCGCGTCGCCGACATCCGCAAAGGCAAGGGCCACACGGATCTCGCGAGCGATCTCATCGCCCTCGCCGAGCTGTTCCGCGGCTCCTGGGACAAGGTCCGCGCGAAGACGGCGGTCGAGGACGAGGAGCTCGAGCGCGCCGCGGATCTCGGCGTGCGCCTCCTCGCCGCGCTCGCCGCGAAGCCCGGCAAGGGCTCGTCCGCGGCGCCGAAGATCACCGACGCGAGCGATCGCCGCGCCCGCGCGATCTCGCTGGTCGCCAAGGCCTACGAGGAGTGCCGCCGCGCCGTCGCCTACCTGCGCTGGCACGAGGGCGGCGACGGCGACCTGGCCCCGTCGCTCCTGCAGAAGCCGCGCGGCCGCCCGCGGAACGCCGAGAAGGCCGCCGCGGCCGCGAGCGGCGCGGCCGCCGAGGCGCCGGCGAAGGCGCCGGCCGACGAGGCGGCCGCCGCGGACGGCGGCGAGCTGCCCGCCCCCGAGCCGGCGAACGACGCATCGCCCGTCGCCAGCGCCTGATCCTCGGCGCCTCGCGCGAACCCACGAGACGAGGCGCGGACGCCGCGGAGGCCCTCGAGCCTCCGCCCCGCGCCGCGCCCTCTCCGGTCTGGCGCTCTCTCCTCGACCTCGCCTCGACCTCGGCCTGCCGGCCTCGATCGTCGGGCTACCGGTTGAGGCTCGACTCCTCGATGAGCTCGACCTTGTAGCCGTCCGGATCCTCGACGAACGCGATCACCGTCTTGCCGTGCTTCATCGGGCCCGGCTCGCGCGTGATCTTCCCGCCCGCCGCGCGGATGCGGTCGCACGCCGCGTAGATGTCGTCCACCCCCAGCGCGACGTGCCCGTACGCCGTGCCGAGCTCGTACTTCTCCACGCCCCAGTTGTGCGTGAGCTCGATCTCCGCGTGCTCCGGGTTCCTCCCGTACCCGAGGAAGCACAGCGTGAACTTGCCCTCCGGGTAGTCCTTCCGCGACAGGAGCTGCATCCCGAGCACGTCCCTGTAGAAGCCGATCGAGCGCTCGAGATCGCCGACCCGCAGCATCGTGTGCAAGATCCTCATGCCGAACTCCTGCTCCTTTTCCTCTTCCTCCGGCCGCGCCTCTGCGGCGCTCAGCCGTACCGCACCGAGATGATCTCCATCTCCGCCTCGCCCGCCGGGCGGCGCACGGTGATCACGTCGCCCGCGCGCTTGCCGAGGAGCGATCGACCGACCGGCGAGCGCCAGCTGATGCGCCCGGCCCCGCTGTCGATCTCGTCCTCGCCCACGATCTGGTAGGTGTGGCGCGCGCCGTCCTCGTCCTCGATCTCGACCGTCGCGCCGAAGAAGACCTTGTCGCCGCGCTGCTCCGACGGGTCGACCACCACGGCCTTCTCCAGCCGCTTGGTCAGGTAGTGCATCCGCCGGTCGATCTCGCGCAGCTTCTTCTTGCCGTAGATGTACTCGGCGTTCTCGGAGCGGTCGCCCTGCGCCGCCGCGTCGGCGACCTCCTGGACGATGCGCGGACGCTCCACGGAACGGAGGCGCGCGAGCTCCTCGGACAGCTTCTTCGCCCCGCCGGGCGTGATGTAAGCCGGGTCGGACATGGTTCGATCGCGACGGAGCCTACGCCGCGCCGCCCGTCGGATCCACCGCCCTGGCGCCCGCCGCGGACCCGCCCGTCGACCCCCCCGGCGGACCCCAGGATCACGTCTGATTTCCGCAAGATGGCCCCCCTGTCACGGACGCATGTTGACGCGACGCGGCGGCATGCTAGGCGAATGAAGAACTATGCCGCGGCTGCGCGGTAGACCGGGAAGGGTACCGGCTGCCAGCGCCGGATGCCGCGGCAACGAGGAGGTCTCCCATGTCGAACGCCCAAACCTTCCAGAACCGCTACAAGGCTGACCTCCGCGAGATCCGCTTCCTCCTGTTCGAGCAATTTCGCCTCGACGAGCTGCTCGGCAACGCGCCGTACGACGCGTGGGGGCGCGACGAGGTCTCGATGGTCGTCGACGAGGTGTACAAGTTCGCGTGCGAGGTCTTCGGCCCGCTGAACACGGTCGGCGATCGGGTCGGCTGTCGCATCGAGGCGGGGCAGGTCAAGACCCCGCCGGGGTTCAAGGAGGCCTGGGACAAGCTGTACGAGGCCGGGTGGAAGTCGGTCTCCGTCTCGCCCGCCTACGACGGCCAGGGCGGCCCCTTCACGCTCTACACGGTGGTCGAGGAGTTCCTCTGCGGCGCCAACGCGGCGCTCAACATGTACCCCGGGCTGACGTACGGGGCGGCGGAGCTGATCGAGCACTTCGGCACGCCGCGGCAGCGCGACATCTACCTGAAGCGGATGTTCGGCGGGCAGTGGAGCGGGACGATGTGCCTGACCGAGCCCCAGGCCGGCTCGGACGTCGGCTCGTCGCGGACGACCGCGGTGAAGCAGAAGGACGGCAAGTACCTGATCCGCGGCACGAAGATCTTCATCTCCGGCGGCGACCAGGACCTCACCGAGAACGTCGTGCACCTCGTGCTCGCCCGCGTCGAGGGCGCTCCGCCCGGGACGAAGGGCCTCAGCCTGTTCGTCGTGCCGAAGTTCCGGGTGAACGACGACGGCTCGCTCGGCGAGCCGAACGACGTCCTCGTCGGCAACATCGAGCACAAGATGGGCATCAACGGCTCGTCGACGTGCGTGCTCAACTTCGGCGAGAACGACGGCTGCCTCGGGGAGCTCGTCGGCACCGTCGAGCACCAGGGCATGCCGCAGATGTTCCGGATGATGAACGGCGCGCGCATCTCGGTGGGCCTGCAGGGCGTGTCGGTCGCGTCGTCGGCGTACCTGAACGCGCTCGAGTACGCGAAGGACCGCAAGCAGGGCTCGTCGATCCTCCAGTGGAAGGACGCGACCGCGCCGCGCGTGCCCATCGTCGACCACCCGGACGTGCGGCGGATGCTGCTCGACATGAAGAGCCGCGTCGAGGGCATCCGCGCGCTCATCATCAAGCTCGCGCGCCACCAGGACGCGGTCGCCGTCTACCAGGGCAAGGACGACCGCGCGGCGGCGTACAACCAGGGCCAGGTCGATCTGCTCGTGCCGCTCGTGAAGGCCTACTCGTCCGATCAGGCGTTCCGCGTCTGCGAGACGGCGATCCAGACGTTCGGCGGCGCCGGGTACACGAAGGACTACCCGGTCGAGCAGTACTGCCGCGACGCGAAGGTCTTCTCGATCTACGAGGGCACGAACCACATCCAGGCGATGGACCTCGTCGGGCGCAAGCTCGGCCAGGCCGGCGGGGCCAACCTGCAGGCCTTCCTGAACGACGTGGCCGAGTTCGTGAAGGCGCACGAGAAGCACCCCGTCCTCGCCGCGAGCGTCAAGGAGCTCCGCGAGGCGCACGAGGCCGTCGCCGGCTCCGCGATGCGGCTGCTCTCGTGGTTCCAGATGGGCAAGATGCCGATGGTGCCGCTCGCGGCGAACCGCTTCCTCGAGATGATGAGCGAGCTGGCGATCGGCTGGCTCCTGCTCGACGGCGCGGTCATCGCGCTCAAGGCGCTGGAGACCTTGCCGCAGGGCGACGCCGGCGCGAAGGACCGCGCCTTCTACGAGGGCAAGAAGCACGCGGCCCTCTACTTCGCGTCCAACGTGCTCCCGCACGCGAAGTTCTCCGCCGAGCTCCTCGGCCGCGAGGACTCGTCCGCCCTGGACATCCCCGTCGAGTCGTTCGCGACCGTCTGATCTCGCCCATCCCGATCGAATCGTTCGCCGCCGTCTGACCGCCCTCCCCCGCGCCGGCCCCGCCTCGAGGCGGGGCCTCGGCCGCGCGGCGCGGGCTCACTCCGGGACCGTGAGGCGCTCCGCCAGGTCCCGGATGGGCACCGGCATGGTCGGGTCGCGCGACACGGCCACGATGTCGGCGCGGAGCGCCCGCGCCTCCGTGAGCCGGAGCCACGCGAGCGCGAGCCGCGTCATGCTCGGCAGGCCCCGCGCGAGCACCGCCCGGACGACGTCGACCGCGGGGAACGAGAAGGCCACCTCCTCGGGGGGCAAGCCCGCGGCCCTCGCCGCCGCCTCGATGCTCGCGTCGAAGTCGTCCCGCTTCGACTCCAGCACCTCGAAGAAGGCGCGCCCGCGCTCGGGCGCGAACGCCTGAGCCGTCCCGCCGTCCTCGGGCGCGAAGACCCAGGCCCCCGCGCCGTCGAGCCCCACCCGCGCGCCCGACTCGAGCGTGACGAGCGGCAGGAAGCGACCGCCTTCGAGCGGCTCCCCGCCGCCGGCATCGAGCAGCTCGCGCACGCGGTCCTTCAGGTTCGCGCTCATGAGCCGATGTTCGCACGGAAACCACCGCGATGGGCAAGCGCGATGGGCGACCGCGATGGCAGCTCGGCAGATACACCTCTTTCCGGCGGGGGACGTCGCGCTCCACGCCCCCGCCGCGCGCGGCGCTGAAACCCCGCGGCGACCGCGGCCGCGACGAGAACAGGCGTGGAGAGCGCGCCGCGGGAGGCGCCATGTCGCTTTGCTTGGAAATCGCCCCGGGGTGGCCGGAATAAGAATAGTATGGGGATTCAATTCAAAGCTGATGCATTCGTATTGCTGGGATTCATTTCGGTTGCCGCGGCGACGGCCAGCGGCTGCAACATCGGCAATGGTGATTACATCCAGATACCCGTCGATGATGGGCCGTCGGACGACGCCTGCGTCCCGAGCAAGGCCGAGGGGAAGATCGCTTCGTCGTGCGGCCTGTGGGTCTCCCGCACCGGGCACGACGGCAACGCGGGGACCTCGGGGGCGCCGCTGAAGACGCTCTCGAAGGCGATCGAGCTTGCCTGGAGCAAGGGAAAGCGCATCTACGTCTGCGCCGAGGAGTTCGACGAGGCGGTGCTCGTGCCCTCGGGACACAGGATCTTCGGTGGGCTCGATTGCCGCGACGACTGGCGGTGGATAGGTGACAAGAAGAAGACGACGCTCACCGCGCCTGAAGGCGAGACGCCGCTCAAGTTCCACGGCGGCAGCGGCGCCTCGACGGTGGTCGTCGAGGACCTCCACGTCATCGCGCGCTCGATCTTGCCGGCCCACACCGAGCTGGCAGGCCGCTCCTCGATCGCCGCGAACACCTCGGGGATCCCGGTCGACTTCACGCGGTGCATCCTCGAGGCGGGCGACGGGGCGCCGGGCAAAGAGGGCGAGTCGTTCGCGAGCGACCCCGCCGAGGCGGGGCAGTCCGGCAACTTCGGCAACGCCGCGTGCACGTCCTCTGCGGTCCTCGGCGGGGCCCCGGTGATCAACACCTGCGGTACGCCCGACGACCGCGAGGACGACTCGCGCAGCGGCAGCGGGGGCGTCGGTTCGGTTACGTCGGGCTCCGATGGGGGCGACGGGGATCCGCGCGGCGCGGAGAACGGCGGGAGCGGCGAGTCCAGCAGCAGGGCCTGCACGCCGGGCGACGCGGGCGCGGACGGCGCAGATGGGCGTCCCGGCGCGGGGGCGGTCGGCTTCGGCGACGTGATCCTGGACGGGTACACCGGCCCGCTCGCCGGCAACGGCACGCCGGGCAAGCCGGGCCAGGGCGGCGGGGGCGGCGGCGGCGCCAAGGGCGGCGCGGGCGCGATGATGTGCCCGTTCGAGAGCACGGCGGGAGGCGCCGCCGGCGGCTCCGGGGGCGCGGGCGGCTGCGGTGGGCTCGGCGGCAACGGCGGGGGCGCGGGCGGGGCGAGCATCGCGGTGTTCGCGGGGAGCGCGCCGGTCCATTTCAACGACGTGGTGCTGAAGACCGGCCGCGGGGGCGACGGCGGAGACGGCGGCAGGGGCCAGGAGGGCGGCGAGGGCGGTCAGGGCGGGCCAGGCGGCATCCTGGGCGAGGCCACGGGGCTGAACGCCGCCTGCAGCGGCGGCGCGGGCGGGCGAGGCGGCCGGGGCGGCCACGGCGGCGGTGGGCTCGGCGGGCACTCGATCGCCGTCGCCTACGCGGTCAGGGCGCCTTCCCTCTCGAACACGACCGTCGAGATCGGCGAGGCCGGGCTCGGCGGGCGCGGGGCCTCGGCGCGGTACAACGGGCAGGACGGCGTGGCGGCCGAGATCTACGACATCGAGCAGTCCTTCAGGCAGTAGCGCGCCGCGCCTACTCCGGCGCCGGGGGCGCGGGCCAGCTCCGGTCCTCCTGCATGCAGCGGAGCTGCGTCACGCGCCGTCCCTCGGCGGTCGTCACCGCGCTCTCCCGGACGGGCGCGTCGCGCCGCGCGCGCCGGCTCAGCTTCTCGACCACCAGGAACCCCTCCCGCTCGCCCGCGAGGCGGAGGAACTCGTCGAACAGCGCGACGTGCCCGCCGGGCGCCCCGTCCTCGGCCGTCGCGATGCGGCGCTGCGTGGCGACGCCGATCACCAGCGCGCCGCCCCGGGCGCGCACGACCATCGCAGGATCGAGCCCGCGCTGGCTCTCGTCAGGCAACGTCCAGAGCTCCGCGACCCCCGCCTCGGCGAGGCGCCGCTTCATGTAGTGGAAGGCGGACTCGAGCGTGTTGTTCCGGTACGGGACCGCCCTCGACTCCATCGGATCGACGTGGTTCCGCCAGAACGCGATCAGCGCGTGCGCCCAGCGCCTGCCGTCGGGCCGGCGGTCCTGGAACGGCCAGTCCCCGGCCATCGCCTCCGCGCAGGCGAGGAGCAGCGCCCGCTCGTCGATCCCGCGCGTCGCAAGGCAGGGCGCGCAGTGCATGTACGCCGTGCCCCGCTCGAGGAGCGCGCCGCACATCGAGCAGACGTCGTTGCCGTAGCCAGGGCCCATGTACCGGAGCCAGCCGGCGTTGAGCGCCAGGTGGGCCGCGCGGCGCTCGTCGAGCCACGCGATCTCGCGCAGCCCGTCCGCGAGGGCCCTCGATGCCGCGCGCCGCTCGTCATCTCGCTGCGTCATCCGCCGTCCTCCAGCGTGGGCCCCGTCCGCGCCGGCCCCGCAGTGTAACGCCTGGGCCTCCACCGCGCTTCGCGCGGCGATGCGAACCGTCCGCGCGCGATCCGCAGCGGCCAGCGCGGCTCTCCGGGTTGTTGACATTGACTTTCATTTACCCTTACGCTACGCGTCGACAACATGTCGCGATTTGCCTCAGTTCTCGCGCTTCCTGTGCTCTTCATCATCGGCTGCGGCGGAGAGCCTGCGCCCGCCGACCCGCTGCTCGGCCTCCAGCTGATCGGCGATGATCTCAGCGATATCCCGCTGCACGGCGCCTCCGCGGAGCAGGTGGCCCGGTTCAAGGACGGCGACGCGCTCTTCGATTTCGTGTTTCGCGAGCGCGACGGGCTCGGGCCGCTGTACATCCGCTCCTCGTGCGCGGGGTGCCACGAGGGGGCCGCGCGCGGCCCGGGCGCCGTCCAGAAGATGGTGCTCGTCGAGGCCGACGGCGTGACGCCGGCGGTGGATCAGGCGGCGCTCCCCTACGGGCACACGATGCGGCCCTACGGGGTCGCCGGGGCGACGACGCTCGCGCGGCCCGAGCTCGAGGGGACGATCAAGCTCTCGCAGCGCCTCGGCCCGCCGGTGTTCGGGCGCGGGTACATGGAGGCGGTCGACGACGCCGAGATCGAGCGGGTCGCGGCCGAGCAGGCCGCGCGCGGCGACGCCATCCGCGGGCGCATCAACCGGGTGGTGTTCCACTCGAAGAAGAACGCGGACGAGTCGTTCCACACCTTCGGCGAGGGCGACGAGAACCTCATCGGCCGCTTCGGGTTCAAGGCGCGGGTGGCGACGCTCGATGACTTCACGGCCGACGCCTACCAGGGCGACATGGGCATCACCTCGCCGCTCCGCCCGGACGAGCTGCCGAACCCGGACGGGCTCACGGACGACGCCAAGCCGGGCGAGGACGTGGCGCTCGACACGGTGAACGCCGTCGCCGACTACATGCGCTTGCTGGAGATCCCGAGGCGCGCGCCCGCCGACGAGCGCGGTCAGGCGCTGTTCGCCGAGGTCGACTGCGCCGCTTGCCACGTCCCCTCGCTGCGGACGCGCGCCGACTACCCGATCGCGCAGCTGGCGGACATCGACGCGCCCGTCTACACCGATTTCCTGCTGCACGACCTCGGCCCCGATCTCGCCGACGGGCTGGCCGACGAGTCGGCGAGCTCCGTCTCCTGGCGGACGGCGCCGCTCATCGGCATGCGCCACAGCACCTCGTACCTCCACGACGGCCGCGCCAGGACCCTCGAGCAGGCCATCCTGCTCCACGACGGCCCGGGGTCGGAGGCGGCCGATTCGGTCGCCGCCTTCCGCGCGCTCTCCCGCGAAGATCGCGAGGCCCTCATCGGCTTCGTGCGCTCGCTCTGATCGACGTTCGCCGGCGCGCGCTCGCGCCAACCGACATCCCGCGCTCGCTCCGGGCGAGCCGCGAGAAGGAGCTCGAAAGATCCATGCATATCCCCGCCTGCCTGCGGTCCGGTCTGGCCATCGCCGCCGCCGCCCTCTCGCTCCCCGCGTGCGGGAGCGACAACGAGACGCTGTACACCGACGCGGATTACGAGCGACGGGCAGTGCTCGAGGTGAAGGCCTTCATCCAGGACAACCTCGACGAGTTCGCCGCCGCCACGGCCGCGCTCCAGGCGGCCGCGCCCGAGCCGGACGAGGACGGGTGGAGCGCGTCGAGCGACAAGGCGGCCGTCGACGCGATGAAGGCCGCGTGGAAGAAGGCGCGGCAGTCCTACGAGCGCGTCGAGGGGGCCATCGCGGTCGTCTTTCCGGACCTCGACTACTCGACGGACGCCCGCTACGACGCGTTCATCGAGGTCGCGGCCGACGACGATCCCTTCGACGACGAGGGGGTGACCGGCGTGCACGCCGTCGAGCGCATCCTCTGGGCGGACGAGATCCCGGAGCCCGTCCTCGCCTTCGAGTCGGCGCTCACGAACTACAGCCCCGCGGCCTTCCCGGCCACCGAGGCCGAGGCGGCCGCGTTCAAGGGCGAGCTCTGCGAGCGGCTCAAGGCCGACGCGGCGAAGATGAAGGCCGATTTCGAGGGCCTCGCGCTCGACGCGCCGTCCGCGTACCGCGGGGTGATCAGCTCGATCCTGGAGCAGGTCGAGAAGACGAGCAAGGCGGCGACCGGAGAGGAGGAGTCGCGCTACGCGCAGTACACCCTCGCCGATATGCGCGCGAACGTCGCGGCCGGCGAGCAGACCTACGCCGCCTTCCAGCCGTGGCTGCTCACGAAGGGGGCCGAGGGCGCGAAGGTCGACGAGGCGGTGCTCGCCGGCTTCGACCGGCTGTCGAGCGCGTACGACGCGATCGAGGGCGACGCGCTGCCGCCGCTGCCGGAGGGGTGGAGCGAGGAGGCGCCGACCGAGGAGCAGCTCGCGACCCCGTTCGGGAAGCTGTTCTCGCTCGTCGAGCGCGAGAGCGACGACGCGACGCCCGGCACGCTCGCGTACGACATGACGAGATCCGCAGACCTCCTCGGCATCCCCTCCCTGCCTTAGGCGCACATCCGTCGGGGGGGAGAGCGGGCGGTAGGGCGCGGGGGCGTCAGGCGGCGGGGGTCCAGCGGATGAGGACGCACGTCACGTTGTCGGGGCCGCCGTGCTGGTTGGCGCGGTCGATGAGAGAGCGGGCGGTCGCGGCGAGATCGGCGCCCTGCGCGAGCAGCTCGGCGATCTCCGGCTCGGGGACCGGGCCGGAGAGGCCGTCCGAGCAGATGAGCAGGAGATCGCCGGCCTCGGGTCGCTCGATGCGCGTGGCGACGTCGACCGTCTTCCCCATCCCGAGCGCGCGCGTCACGACGTTGCGGGCGAGCAGCGGATCCACGTCGTCCGGCAGCTGCTCGCCGCTGTGCAGGTGCTCGTTCCAGAGCGAGTGATCCTCGGTGAGCCGCTCCAGCCGGTGGTCGCGGTACCGGTAGACCCGGCTGTCGCCCACGTGCGCGATGCACGCCGAGGTCGCGTCGACGTACACGCCCGCGAACGTCGTCCCCATCCCGTAAAAGCGCGGGTCGCGCTGCCCCACCTCGAAGATGCGCTCGTTGGCGCGCCAGATGGACGAGACCAGGCGCAGCTCCAAGGGGCCCGCGGCCTCGTCGTAGCCCGTGGGCTGCGTGATCTCGCCCTCGCCGTCCTTGCAGCTCGACTGCACGATGTCGACCGCCATCCGCGACGCGATCTCCCCTCCGGCGGCGCCGCCGATGCCGTCCGCGACGACGAAGAGGCCGAGATCCAGATCGACGGCGAAGCTGTCCTCGTTGTGCTCGCGCTGGCGGCCAACATGGCTGTCACCGGCGGCTTCGATGCGGAGCGGAGGGTTCACGGAGCTTCCTCGTCGGCGAGACGCGTGTCGACTCCGGGCAGCATCCAGCGGCTGGACGCCTCGCGCAAGTCAGGAAGGGGCTCAATTCGAGCGGGGAGCGCCGGGCCGCTCGAGCACGCGCGCACGCGCACGCGCGCTAGGTGCGCAGCGCCGCGGTCGCGGGCGACCGCAGCGGCGGAGGGGCGCCGTGCGGCTCGCGGAGCTGCTCGGCAGGGGGCGGGACGCTGGCCGTGCGGGCCTCGAAGCGGCCGTTCTTCCAGGTCACGAGCCCGCCCGAGAGGCGCGCGGAGCTGCCCGCGCCGGGCTCGGACCGCAGCCAGACCAGGGGGCGCGCGGCGAAGACCGGCTTGGTGCAGGCGATGTCCTCGAAGGCGGCGGACCAGGAGCCGGTGTTGCCGAAGAACAGCCCGCCCTCCCAGCTGCCCTCGGGCGTGTGCGTGTGGCCGAAGACGACCGCCCGGGCCCGATGGGCGCGGGCGACCTGGCGCGCGGCGCGGCTGACCCGCTGCCAGGTCGCCTCGAGCGGGAGCTTCGGCACGAGGCGCTCGTAAACGACGAGCCCCGCCGGCGCGACGAGCGCCGCCGGCGCGAGCCAGATCGGCGCGAGCAGGAGCCACACGAGGGCCACGGCGACCGCGAGCAGCGCCAAGGCGGCCCGGTCGAGCCAGAGCTCGCGCGCGACGAGCCCCAGCCGGTCCTCGGCCGGCGGCGCGAACAGGCGGGCGTGGCGGGCGACGGCGCGGAGCGGAGCGCCCGTCTCCTGCGCGGCGGCGGCGAGGCACTCGCGCAGGCGGGCGCGCCGCTCGGGCTCGCGCCGGCGCACGAGCTCGACGACCGTGCGGAGCGCGCCGAGCGCCCACGCCCCCGCGAGCGAGCGGCGCGAGAACAGGTAATAGCGCGCCCAGTGCGCGAGGTAGCCGAACGCGGACAGCATGAACGAGGAGTCCACGTGCGGGTTGAAGTACCCCATCCGCGAGACGAGCAACCGGCACACGAGCGAGCCCATGGTCGGCTGGATCTCGCCCGGCTTCCGGCCGAACGGGACCATGGGGTAGCGGTAGCTGCAATAGGCGTCGTACTGGTTGCCGTGCTCCACGATGATGCCGTCCGGCGTCTTGTGGAACCAGGCGCGGAACACGACGCGCGCGCCCAGCGCCGCGCGCGCCCGCTCGGCCTCGGGCGCGCCCGCGGGCGAGCTGGACCCGGCGCGCGACGCGCCGCCCAGCGCGGCGAGCGCCGCCTCGACCACGCGGGACCGGACCAGGTCGCGCACCTCGGGCAACGTGAGCTGAACGTCGTGGTTGCCGGAGATGAACACGACGGTGTGCCCATCCGCGACGACACGGCCCAGCGCCTCGATGAACACCGGGTGGTCCGCGAGGATCGCCTTCATCGCCGGGACCGCGTGCTCGGCGCTGCGCGGCAGGTCGTGGAAGACGCTCTTCTGATCGATCACGCGCGGCGCGTCGAGGTCGAACACGTCGCCGTTGAGCACCAGCGTGAGCTCATGCCGCCCGGCGCCGCGCGCCGTGCCCTGCTTCATCTCGTCCCGAAGCGCGTCCAGCATCGCCGCGACCTCGCTGTCGGGGGAGTAAGGAGCCTGACGGTAGCGCATCCACAGACCGTCACCCGGCTCGAGCTCGCAAAGATGGATATCTGAGATTGCCACCGTATGGAGCATCCCTCAAGGTGACACACGCGCCTGACCACGGCTGTCAGGGAACGGTCACGACCGGGGGTCGGGCGGTGGCGGAGGGCGCGGCGATTGCCCTGGCTGCAAGGCTCGGCGCGGCTGTCGGTGGTTGTGGTGTCTCGGGCGTTGTGGCGCGGCGAGGTCGCAATCACGACGACCTCGCCCGCTCGCTACTGCTGTCCTTTGCGCTTGATGATCACGAACTGGACGCGGCGGTTCTTCTGGCGCCCTGTCTTGACGCGGTTGTCCCCGAGCGGCTGCTCGAAGCCGTAGCCCCTGGCGACGAGCTTCTCTCGCGGCACCCCGGCGGCCACGAGCCACGAGAGGACCGCATCCGCGCGCTGCTGGGACAGGCGCAGGTTGTACTCCTCGGTCCCGCTGTCATCCGTGTGGCCTTGCACCTCGACGAGCTCGATGTCCGGGTTCTGCTGGATGGTGTCGCGCACCTCGTACAGGATCTCGTCGGAGACGGGATCGACCGTCTGGGCGCGGGTCTTGCCGTACACGACGAACTGCACCGGCTTCGACGTGGTGATCTCGTCGGCGTTCACGCGGACGAATCTCGGGCAGCCGTTCTGCCGTGGATCGGGATCGGCGAGCCCCCGCTCGTTCGGGCAGGCGTCCGCGGCGCCGCGGACGCCGTCGCCGTCCGGATCGTCCGGGCAGCCGTTCTGCTTCGGGTTCTGGCTCGCCGGCCCCTTGATCTTCGGGCAGGCGTCCGAGGCGTCGGCGATGCCGTCGCCGTCCGCGTCGCCAGGGCAGCCGACCTTCTTCGGGTCGTCGCTCGCCCCGCCGCGTACGCTGGGGCAGGCGTCGATGCCGTCGTGGAAACCGTCGTCGTCCGAGTCTTCGGGGCAGCCGTTCTGGGTGGCGTCGGCGCTGCGGGCGCCCGGGGTGTTCGGGCACGCGTCGTCGATGTCGAGCACGGTGTCGCCGTCGCGGTCCGCCGGAGGGCAGCCGTCCTTCGCGGGATCGGGCGACGGGTCGCCCTTGACGTCGGGGCAGGCGTCGATGTGGTCGTCGATGCCGTCGTCGTCCTTGTCGCCCGCGACGGTGGCGGCCTGAGCGCGCTCACGGGCCGGCTTCGGGAGCGGCGTCCAGCCGACCATGCCGACCGCGCGGATCGGCGGCGTGCCGATGGCGCTCGTGAGGCCCGGGCCGACCGCGGCGCCGAGCGTGAGGCCGTCGAGGACGCGCAGCTTGGCGCCGAGGAGCAGCTCGGCGTTGACGCTCGCCTCGTCGCGCTGCACCGGCGTGCTCGAGAGCAGGAGCTCCTCGCCGAGCGGCGCGCCGCCGTATGCCTCGGCGCCGAGCTGGAGGAGATCGTCCGCGATGAGGAGCCCCGCGGCGCCGCCGAACGTGAACAGCTGCGGCCGGTTGGGGCCGCCCCCGAGCTCGACGCCGCCGCTCGCGCTCCACAGGAAGCCGAGCGACGAGCCCGCCGAGCCGACGCGCCCGCCGAGGCTCGCGTGGACGGCGCCGCGGGCCTCCGCGTCGCCGGTGTACTGCGCCGGCGAGCCGGTGGGCGCGAACAGGTAGCCGCCGATCCCGAGCTGGAACGGGCCTGCGTCTTCCCCGAACACGCGGAAGCGCGCGCCGAAGCGGAGGTCGCCGAGCTCGGGCGCCGTCAGCTCGGTGAACACGACGCCGGGGATGCCTGGATCGTCGCCCCCTTGCGCGACGGCGAGGGGCGCGTCGATCGAGAGCAGCAGGCGATCCCACAGCGCGAGCGAGGCGTCGAGGCGAAGGAACGCCTGCGAGGAGACGAGGTCGACGGGGTTGTCGCCGCTGGAATGGATGGGGCGGTGAGCGAAATCGAGCCCCACGTAGGCGCGCGGCGCGAGGTGGCCGGGGGCGGCCGGAGAGGGCACGCTGAAGAAGGCGTCGCCGGCGGGCGCGGGCTCGAACCGGTCGAGGGAGAAGCCGCCGGTGGATTGACCGCGCGAGGCGCCGGCGAGCGTCATGAGGACGGCCGTGGAGGCGACCGCTGCGACGGAGGAAGACCTCATCGGCTGGGCACGATAGCGGGGGGGTGAGGTGGGGGGCAACATCCGCTTTCCAGGGCGGGGCGCGGCGACGCCGGGCAGGTTCCCGGCGGCAGCCTGCGCCGCTCTTCCTCGACCCTGAACAGCTTTGCCCTGCACAGCTTTGCCATCCTGGCCGCAGGACGGCCTCATGTCCCGTGGCGCGATCCCTCACGGCGGGCGCGCCACGCACCGAAAATCGCGAACGGCCATGCGGTGGCCGAGCGCGGCGACCTCACGGACATTCGGCGAAGTTGGTGTTGCCTTGGACGCTGCGCTCGATATTCGCGGTGACGGTAGGGATATCCATCTTCCAGACGTCTTCGGTCGCGTCGCACTCTCCATTTCTGTGGCTGTCCACATACCAGTATATCGTATAGGCTTTGCCGCCGGGCACCTTCCCTGTCACGAACACGCTGAACGTGCCGTCGGGCCCGATGGCATCGGATGCGTGCAGGGTCGCCTCGGTAGCGCCGGCGGCGTAGAGATCCACATAGACCCTGTCGCCGTCTTCGTAGCCCGTGTAGCGGGTGCCGCGCAGGCTGAAATCGAAGAGCGGGTCCATGGTGCCGCCGGCGCCGCCGGTTCCCCCCCCGCCGCCGGCGCCGCCGGTCCCTCCCCCGTCGCCGGCGCCGCCGGTCCCTCCCCCGCTGCCGGTGCCGCCGGTTCCCCCCCCGCCGCCGGTGCCGCTGGTCCCCCCCCCGCCGCCGGTCCCAGCGCTGGTTGAGCCACCCGCTCCCGTGCCCTGAGCGCCGCCGGTCCCCGTGCTGCTCGTGCTGCCCTCACCGGTGGTGGTCGCCGTCGCGCTCGTGGTCGCGTCGTTCTGGGCGCTGTCTCCTCCGCACCCCGCACCCGCGCCGGCGACGCCGAGCGCACCCACAGCAATCCACACCGCGATCCACCGAGATGCCTGCATAAGGGTCCTCCTTCAAGCTCTGTTATCGAATCGACGAGCTCGGACGGCTGCGGCGAAGAGAGGCCGTCGCGCTCGCGAACGTGGGTCTCGAGAGAACGTGCTCCGGCCGCGGCGGGGCGGCGTCACGCCGCCCGCCGCGCCTGCCGCCGCCCGCGCCGCCGGAGCGCCGCGGAGAGGAGGAGCAGCACGCCCCATGCCTCCCGGGGGATCGGCGCATGGCCCATACGGCAGTCGCAGCCACCCTTGAAATCCGGAGGTGTGCCGCCGCCGCTGGTCGCCGTCGCCGCCACAGCCTCGCCCCCGGTGCCGTCCATGCCGCCCGCGCCGCCCGCGCCGCCCATGCCGCCCATGCCGCCACCGCCGGTCGGATCCGGCGCTTCGCATGCGTCACCCACGCCATCCCCGTCGGTGTCCACCTGGTCGGCGTTCGCGACGTCCGGGCAGTTGTCGCGGTCTGTCGCCACCCCGTCAGCGTCGGCATCGCAGGCGTCGCCGATGTCGTCGCCGTTCGCGTCTTCCTGGCCGGCGTTCGCAACGAGCGGGCAGTTGTCGCAGTCGTCGCCGCGATGGTCGCGGTCGGCGTCTTCCTGGCCTGCATTCGCAACGAGCGGGCAGTTGTCGGTCATGTTCGATATCGTGTCGCCGTCGGTGTCGTCGTCGCAGGGATCGCCGAGGCCGTCGGCGTCGAGGTCGGCCTGCGGCTCACCCAGCGCAGGCGGCGGGTTGGCGATGAAGTCGCAGTTGTCTTCCTCGTTGATCACTCCGTCGGCGTCCGGGTCGGCGTCCGGGTCGCACGCATCGCCGGTGCCATCGCCGTCGTCATCTTCCTGTCCGGCATTCGCGACGAGCGGGCAGTTGTCGTCGACGTCGAGCACACCGTCGTTGTCCGAGTCGCCGTCGCACACGTCGCCCTTGCCGTCGCCGTCGGTGTCGATCTGGGGCTCGCCCGGACGCGCCGGCGGGTTCGCCATGAGCCGGCAGTTGTCGTCGCCGTCGAGCACCCCATCGTCGTCCGAATCGGTGTCCCGGTAGTCGGGAACGCCGTCGCCGTCCGTGTCGACGGCCGGCGTATTCAGCAGGGCGTCCCCTGCTTCTTCGATGTCGAGCACCCCGTCATTGTCGCTGTCCGGGTCCAAGGCATCGATGTACGCGTCCCCGTCGGCGTTGTTGTCCGGATCGGCGGGATCGCTGCGGTTCACCACCTCCTCGATGTCGGCGATGGTATCGCCGTCCGAGTCGCGGCTGGTCGGGTCGGTCCCGAGGGCCGCCTCCTCGGCGTCCGTGAGGTCGTCGTCGTCGTCGTCGTCGTCGCAGACATCCCCGTCGCCATCGCGGTCCGTATCGAGCTGATTCGTGTTGACGTCGTACGGGCAATTGTCGTCGGCGTCGAGGATGCGGTCGTTGTCGTCGTCGTCGTCGCACTCGTCGCCGAGCGCGTCGTCCGGACCGTTCTTCGGGTTGTTCGCCTGTTCGGGGTTCGGGGTGGTGATGCAGTTGTCAGCGCCGTCCGGCACCCCGTCGGCGTCATCGTCGTCGTCGCACGCGTCGCCCAGGGCATCGCCGCCGGGCAGCCTCTGGTCGGTGTTGAGCTGGGCGCTGTTCGACACGAAGGGGCAGTTGTCGGCGTCGTCGGGCACGCCGTCGGCGTCGTCGTCGTCGTCGCACTCGTCGCCGAAGGCGTCGCCGCCCGGGAGCGTCCGATCTGTGTTGGCCTGGGCGTGGTTCGGCGTCGTGACGCAGTTGTCGTTCACGTCGGGCACGCCGTCGGCGTCGTCGTCGTCGTCGCACGCGTCGCCGAACCCGTCGCCGTCGACCCAGCCCTCGTCGGTGTTCGTCTGATCGGCGTTGGGCGTGAGCGGACAGTTGTCCGTGGTGTCGGGTACGCCGTCGGCGTCGTCGTCGTCGTCGCACGCGTCGCCCTGCATGTCGCCTCCGGGCAGCGTCCGGTCCGTGTTGCGCTGGTTCGTATTCGGCACGGTTGGGCAGTTGTCCGTGGCGTCGGG
This sequence comes from Sorangium sp. So ce834, assembly GCF_051521425.1. Taxonomy (NCBI): domain Bacteria; kingdom Pseudomonadati; phylum Myxococcota; order Polyangiales; family Polyangiaceae; genus Sorangium; species Sorangium sp. So ce834. The sequence goes on along the minus strand of NZ_CP150351.1, from coordinate 5,735,440 downwards.
CACGCCGTCGGCGTCGTCGTCGTCGTCGCACACGTCGCCCAACGTATCGCCGCCCGAGAGGTCCTGATCGGTGTTCCTCTGGTTCGCATTCGGTGTGTCCGGGCAGTTGTCGCAGGAGTCGCCTATCCCGTCGACATCGATGTCGCCCTGGTTGTTCGTGTCGCTCGGCCCGTTCGGTGTGTCCGGGCAGTTGTCGCAGACGTTGCCGACCCCATCGCGGTCGCCGTCGGCCTGGCCAGCGTTGGCGATGCTGGGGCAGTTGTCGCAGACGTTGCCGAGGCCGTCGCCGTCGCCGTCGATCTGGTTCGTGTTGGCGACATCCGGGCAGTTGTCGCAGACGTTGCCGACCCCATCGAGGTCGCCGTCGGCCTGGTTCACGTTGATGAGAAGCGGGCAGTTGTCGCAGACGTCGCCGAATCCATCTCCATCGGTGTCGATTTGGTCCAGGCTCGGGACGTTGGGGCAGTTGTCGCACACATTTCCGAAGGCGTCGCCGTCCGCGTTCTGCTGATCGTTCGGGTGGCTCGGGCAGTTGTCACAGGCGTCGCCGAACCCATCGCGGTCGCCGTCAGCCTGGTTGCTGTTGGGCGTAGAGGGGCAGTTGTCACAGGCGTCGCCGATCCCGTCGCCATCGCTATCGGCCTGGTTCTCGTTCGGGTGGTTCGGGCAGATGTCGCACACATCGCCAACCCCGTCACCGTCCGTGTCTGTCCGGTTGTTGCTGGATGTGCGAGGGCAATTGTCGCAGGCGTCGCCGGCGAGGTCTCCGTCAGCGTTGCTCTGATCGGGGTTCGGAACGTTCGCGCAGTTGTCGCAGGCGTCTCCGATGCCATCGTTGTCCGTGTCCCGCTGATCGTTGTTGTATGCGTCGGGGCAGTTGTCGCACGCGTCTCCGTAGGAGTCGCCATCGCCGTTGCGTTGGTTGTCGTTGGGAACGTTGATGCAATTGTCGAAACCATCGGTGCGCGCGTCGTTATCGTTGTTGTCGTCGCATATGTTCCCGATCCCGTCGCCGTCGCTGTCGAGCTGATCTTCGTTGCTCGACGTGTCGCAGTTGTCGCAGACGTTCGGCACGCCATCGTGGTCGGTGTCGGCGTCCGGATCCGCGGCCATGGGCGTGGGTATCGTCGGACACTTGTCGTCGACATCCGCTATCCCATCGTTGTCGTCGTCGGGGTCTTCGTCGTCCGGGATGCCGTCGTTGTCGTCGTCATCGTCGCAGGCATCGCCCTGACCGTCGCCATCGCCGTCATACTGGCTCGGGTTGCTGACCCCAGGACAGTTGTCGAGCTCGTTCGCGACCTGATCGTTGTCCGTGTCCCACAGCGCCGCGCCCGCCGGCCGCGGCGTGAGCGCCACGAGCGCGATCAGACCCGCGAGCAGCGGCAAGATGCCGCGTCGCGCGGCGCCGGCGTGCGCGAGGTGGCGGGACATCCAAGGCAAGGCGGGGAAGGTCATCGCGGCTCCTCCAGACAGATCGCGCCGTACACGACAGCGCCCCCGTAAGCCTACCCAGTTTCGCCCTCCTCCTGGGGAGGTTTTCCATCGCCGCGCGCTCGACGAGCCGGCGATCGCCCGCCGCCGCCCGCCCCCGGTCGGAGGAGCCCCCTCGCAGCCCCCGCCGCCCCGGCAACGCGCTGCCTCCTATTCGGCTGCGGGCCACCTTCTGTTAGGATGGCCCAGATCCGCCACCTCACGTCGCGCGCGCCGCGCCGACCACGGAACGACCCCTTGCGAAACCACCGCGTGCTGCGACTCGGCTTCAGGCTGCGAACGGCTGCGCTGCTCTCTGCGTGCGCCATTCTCCCCCAGGTCCTCGGCTGCTCCGACGAGGGCGCCTCGCGGCGCTCCCCCGCGCCAGGCGCTGCGTCGCCTCAGGCGGCGTCGCCCGGAGCGCGCGCCCGCATCGCCGCGATCCGCGCGCGCTTCGCCGACACCATCTCACCCAGCCCCGTCAAGACGGTCGCGCGGACCCCGGCCGGCGCCCTGCGCGCCGCAAAGCCGGAGGCCGACGCTGCGTCCGTCGAGCTCCCGGCGCGCGCCGCCGGTCCGGTGCGCCTCGCCGACGGCGCGTCCCGTGTGTCGATCGCCTTCTCCCTCACCGACGCCGCCGACGTGCCCGCGGCTGTCGACGGCGGCCTCGTCCTCTACGCGGGCGCGCTGCGCGAGGGGGGCGCCGCCCGCGACGTCCTGCACCGCGTCCTCCCGCACGGGACCGAGGACTTCATCGTCTTCGAGCAGGAGCCAGCGCGCAAGGAGCTCCGCTACCGCGTCGATGTCACCGCCGTCTCGGGCCTCCGCCTCGTCGAGCGCACGCTCGAGTTCCTCGACGCCGGCGGCTCGCCCCGCCTGCGCGTCGCACCTCCCTACCTCGTCGACGCGACCGGCGCGCGCCTTCCAGCTTCGCTCTCCGTCGAGGGCTGCGCTGTTGACACGAGCCCTCGCGCCCCGTGGGGCCGGCCGGTCACGCCCCCGGGCGCGCCGGCGTGCACCGTGATCGTGGGATGGCAGCCCGCCGGCGTTCGCTACCCGGCGCTCCTCGACCCGCAGTGGACTGCCACGGCGAGCCAGATGATCACGCCGCGCACCCGTCACACCGCGACCGTGATCGACCCGGCGAACCCCGCGAGCCCCGTGCTCATCGCCGGCGGCTTCGACGCGTCTGGCGGCGCGCTGGCGACGGCGGAGCTGTACTTCCCCCTCGACCGCACGTTCGCGAGCACCGACGCGATGGACGTCGCGCGCGGCGCCCACACCGCCACGGGGGTCACGAAGCTCGCCCCGCCGACGCCGTCGGATCCTGCGCCCCCGCCGCCGGCGGTCGTCGTCGTGGGTGGCAGCAGCCAGCGTACGAGCGGCACGCCGATCGCCGCCGTCGAGGTCTACAACCCGACCACCGGCCAGTTCGTCAGGGACTCGGTGGCCTCGCTGGGCCGGTTCGACCATTCGGCCACCCTCCTCGATCCAGGCGTGGTCCTCGTTGCGGGCGGCCTCGCGGATCCGCTCAACCAGCCTACAAGCACCGCCTCCCTCTACACCTTCACTTCCTTCGGACCGAGCGGCGGCGCGCCCATCTCGAGCACGCTCGTCCCCGTCGGCGGCATGGCGACCTCGCGCCATGCCCACACGGCTGTCCGCTTGAAGGCCGGAAACGTCCTCATCGCGGGCGGCTTCGTCCTCTCGGGCGCCGCGCTCACCTCGGCCGAGATCTTCGACGAGGACACGCGGGCTTTCCAGCCGATCTCCGTCCTATCGCCGCCTGGGATGACGATGAGGGCGCAGATGAGCGCCCTCCGCGGCTTCCACACGGCGACGCTCATCGATCGCACGGAGACGCTGGGCGGTGAGGCGGCGACGTTGCTCGATTCAGGCGAGGTGCTCCTCGTCGGCGGCACCACACGGCTCTCTGGAGGCGCTTACACCAGCACCATCGACATCTATCACGATGGCGTGGCCGATCCGACCAAGCGAGGCTTCGAGCTCCAGAGCACGCCGATCCCGATGAAGAGCGCGCGCGCCTACCATACGGCGAGCCTTCTGCCAACGGGAGACGTCCTCATCGCCGGCGGGTTCGACGGCACGACCTCGCTCGCGAGCGCCGAGATCTATGATCCGCTGACCAGGGCGTTCACCCTCCTCAGCCCCCCGAACGGTTCGCCCGCTCAGGAGGCTCGTCGGGAGCACGCCGCCGTCGTCGTCAACGCCGGCGCCGACCGCGCGGCAGGGCGAGCCGTGCTCGTCGCGGGTGGCATCGGGGCCACGAGCGCGCAGCCGCTCGCCAGCGCCCAGCTGCTCATCAAGGCCAACGGCGAGCCGTGCGCGCGCGATCAAGAGTGCGCGTCAGGGCACTGCTCCGATACGGAGAAGGTCTGCTGCGACCGAGCGTGCACCGGCGTGTGCACCTCGTGCACCCAGGAGGGCAAGGCGGACGGCAGTCCGAGCGGCACCTGCGGTCCTACGAAATATGGGATCAAGCTCCCCGTCGCTTGCCTCAACGAGATCGAGGTGCACACCCAGTGCGACGGCGCGGGGAACGTGATCGCCCACGAGGCCACGAGGGACTGCAAGCCGGGCCGCTGCGGGCGTGACAACGTCTGCATCTCCTATTGCTTCAACGATTGCGAATGCTCCGAGACCGGCTGGTGCAATGCGGAGGCGGGAGATCCGGGCACCTGCGATGTGGGCAGCACCTCGTCGGCTGGCGCGGGGGGCGCCGGTGGAGGGGGAGGCGCTGCTGGTTCGGGCGGTACGGGCGCAGGTGGTGCGGGTGGCGCAGGTGGTGCGGGTGGCGCAGCTGCCGGCTCGGGCGGCGCCGCTGCCGGCTCGGGCGGCGCCGCTGCCGGCTCGGGCGGCGCCGCTGCCGGCTCGGGCGGCGCAGCTGCCGGCTCGGGCGGCGCCGCTGCCGGCTCGGGCAGTGCCGCTGCCGGGTCGGGCGATGCTGCTGCCGGATCAGGGGGCTCCGCTGATGGATCGGGTGGCTCTGACACCGGCTCGGGGGGCGCGCCCCCCGGCTCGGGCCTCTGCGTCGATCGGCTCGCCAACGGCGCAAAGTGCACCCGGGATCGCCAGTGCGACTCTGGCCACTGCGTAGACGGTTTCTGCTGTGAATCCCTTTGCGAAGGCCAGTGCCAGGCGTGCAACGTGGTGAACAACGTCGGCAAGTGCACGCCCGTCGGGACGCCTGTCGACCACGAAGCCCCGCACCCCAACGAAGGCGGCACTTTCCGGCGCGAGGCCTGCCCCGGCGAGGGGGCGTGTGCCGGTTACTGCGGCGGCGCTATCGATGCCGAGTGCATGTTCCCAGTGGAAGGGGCGGTCGCGAGGACCTCCACGTGCTCCTGCCCGGACGAGGGTTGCGCCGTCGGCCCCGCGACGCTCACCCGCTTCTTCTGCGGTAAAAAAGGCAAAGAGCAGGATCCCGTGACCGAACGTTGCGGCGGGTTCAAGTGCGCGGACGAGACCGCCTGCAAGACCTCGTGCGCCTCCGACGCCGACTGCATCCAGGACTTCATCTGCCAGGACGGCGTCTGCGCCGACCTCAAGGAAGTCGGACCGAGCTGCGACGGCGAGCACACGCTCCGAGCCGCCGGCGCCGACACGGATTGTACCCCGTACAGCTGCCCTCCGGGCGGCAGCGCCTGCGCCTCCCCGTGCAGATCGGTTGCCGACTGCGTCGACGGCTCCGTGTGCAACCTCGCGGGCGAGTGTGTCTCGCCGATCGAGCCGTTGGAAATCCCCTCCTGCTCCTGCCGTATCGTCGGGGCCTCTACCGGGAACAACACCGCACGAGTCTCGGTCCTGCTCGCCGCCGCCGCGGCGGTGGCCGGGCTTCGCCGCCGACGGCGCGGCCGGTAGGCGTTCCAGCCTGCACGCTCCCGGCTCTTCGCAGGTGCCCAGCGCGCACCGCGGAGGCCGGGCGCAGGTGCAGCGCGATGAGGCCAAGCCTCCAGCCGCACCTTGTCAGGCACACGCCGCGCTGAGTGCCGAATCGTGACGGCATCCAGCGGACCGGCGCATCGGCGCCGAGCTCCTCAGAACTGGTATCGCAGGTTCGCCCCGGGCGAGATCATCAAGATGAAGTCCCCCATGAGCGACTCGGCGTCGTAGGTGGCGATCCCGTCGCTCGCCGCCGCCAGCTCGATCGTCCTATCCCACTTCGGCTTGCTGAGGCCGATCAGGAGCAGCAGCTTCAGGCTGCCGGACACCTCCCACCGCTCTCCGAGCCGCAGGCCGAGCCGCGCTTCAGGATCCGCGTAGAAGTAGGTCGCCGAGGCAAAGTCGACCACCGGGAACGTGTTGAACCACTCCCCGCCCGTCGTCCTGAACCTGCCGGTCCGCTCGTCGCGGACCTCGCCCACGAGCACCCCGGCGCCCAGCCGGAGCAGCGCCGGCAAGTCCTCGCCGAAGTGGTATCCGAACGTCGCGCCGGCCAGGAAGCCGCCCAGGCGGAGCGTGTCGCTCGCCGTGCCGTCGAGCGGATCCCGGTAGCCGACCGGCCTGAGCGTCGCCGAGCGTCCGTCGAGCTTCTGCGCCGCGAACAGGCCGCCGAGCTCGATCCCGACGCCGATCCCCGAGCCGAGCTCGTAACCCCCGTGGATCATGCCGAGCCCGCCGAGGCCGAGCGAGATCGAGCAGCCCGCATCGCAGCCGTCCGTGATCTCGCCGCCCAGCGTCGGCGCCAGCAGGAACGACGCGCTCACGTCGAGCGTGATCTTCGGCGGCTTGCGCCAGATATCCGCGTCCTCGTCGCGCTCGAGCCGCATGTCGAGGCTCTGGCGCTGGCCCTTCTGCAGCGTCACCGTGCGCGTCCCGGTGACGAACCCGTCGGCCTTCACCTCGACCCGGTGCGTGCCGGCCCTGAGCCGGCCGAGCCAGACGCCGTTGCCCACGTTGACCGAGTTGATCCACACGCTCGCGCCGGGCGGCGTGGGGTCGACCCGCAGCGACGCGTCGAGATCCTCGGCGAGCAGCGACAGCGTCGTGAGCTCCTGCGGCTTCACGGGCGCCGCCGTCGGCTGCGTCCCGAGCTTCCCCGCGCCGCGCAGCGCCACCATGTGGTCGCCGACCGACAGCGCGCCGATCCACGGGGTCTGCCCCACGACGACGTTGTCGACGAGCACGTCGACCGTCTTGCCGGCGCGCTCCACCACGCGCAGCCGGCCCGAGCGCGTCAGCCTGCGGAGCTTCGCGTTCACCGTGACGGTCTGCCCCCCGGCGACGTCGACGCGCGTCTCCACCGGCTCGTAGCCTTCCTTGAAGACGCGGACGACGTGCGGGCCCGCCGCCACGCGGATCGGCTTGACGGGCGGGTACTGCCCGCGCTCCTCGCCGCTCACCACGATGGACGCCCCGGGCTCCGCGTTCGTGATGTCGAGCGTCCCCACGAGCGCCCGCAGCTCGGCGATCTCCCGCTGCGCGGCCGCGCGCTCGGCGGCCGACATGGTGAAATCGCGGAGGAAGGTCTCGAACATCTCGAGCGCCTCGTCGTACCGCTGGAGCTTGCGCAGCGCGATCGCGGCGTTGTTCGTGGCCACGCGCGTCGGGAAGAGCTTGCGCGAGAGGAGGAACTCCGCGAGCGCAGGGCCCCACGCCTCCTCGCGCAGCAGCGTGAGCCCCTTCTCGAAGTGGAGCCGCGCCACCTGCCGGTCCGTCTCGGAGACGGGCGCCTCCTCGGCCGGCACCGCGGCGCCCGTGGCCGGCGCGGCGCCCTCCCTCGCCGGCGTGGCGGCCTCCTTGACCGGCGCGGCGGCCTCCTTGGCTGGCGGCGCCGGCTGCGCGAGCGCCGGTCCCGCGGCGACCGCGACCGCGACCGCGGCCGAGAGCGCTCGCAGCCGCGGCGCTGCGCGGGGGCGCCGCGCGAGGGAGAGAGGACGAGAACCGCCGCGCCGCGTACGCAGATCCATTCGATCGAGCACCGTACTCAGCCTGTCGTTCCGCTGCTACTTTCCGAACTCGTCGGTGTTGTCGATGATCCCCTTGGGGGTCGTCGGCGCCGGAGCCGGCGCCGGCGCCGGCGGCGCGGCGGAGGCGCCCTTCGCCGGAGGCGCCGGGGCGCCCTTCGCCGGGGTCGGCGCGAGCTCGATCTTGAGCGGCCGCGCGCCGCTGGTGGTCACGATCACGTCGGTCACCGCCTCGTTCGCCCCCTTGAACACGCGCACCCTGTGCTCGCTCCCGAGCGGCCCGGTGATCTCGAGGATCCCGTTCCTGGTGGTCGTGCGCACGCCTTCGACCTCGACCGAGGCGTCGGACGGCAGGATGACCACCTGAACGCGCCTGGGCTGCGGCTCGGCCGCGTCGGCCTCCGACGTCCCCGTCGCGGCCGGCGCCGGCGTCGGCGCGGGGGGCGGCGCCGGGGTGGCCGCCGCCGGCGGGAGCACCTCGGGGATCGCCGACGCCGCCGCCGGCGCGGCGGGCTCGGGCGATCGGTCGCTGACGAAGTACACGCCGGCCGCGATGCCCGCGGCGAGCAGCGCGGCGCCGGCCACGACCGGCACCCGCGAGGCGCCGGGCTGCGTGCCGCGATGCGACTGCGTGAGCGCCCCGGTGGTCGCGGCGCCGGCGTGGTTGGCGGCCGGCGCGATCGCGCCGTGTGGCCCGCTCGGGTTCGGGGGCGGCGCGAACGACGGGTACCCTCCGCCGCGGTGCTCGCTCGGGACCGCGGGGTACCCTCCGCTCTGGTAGGCGGGCGACGCGGCGGCGTACGCGCCGCTCTGGTTCGCGGGCGAGGCCGCGAGCGCCGGGTACCCTCCGCTCTGGTTGGCGGGCGACGTGGCGGCGTACGCGCCGCTCTGGTTCGCGGGCGGGGCGTTGCCGTTCATCGAGAGCCGCGGCGCGGACTGCCTGCGCACCGCGTCCGGCAGCGGCACGAGCATGCTCTCGTGGATGCCCCAGCCGTAGGGGAGCAGCGGCCGGATGGCGCCGAACATCTCCTGCGCGCTCTGGTAGCGCTGCCCGGGCGCCTGCAGCAGGCAGCGGTGCACGATCGCCGCCACCTCCGGCGGCACCCACGGCGCGAAGTCCTGCACCGGCGGCGGGGGATCCGAGCAGATGGCGATGATGAGCTCGCCGAGCGCGGTGATGTGATGGTACGGCGTCCGCCCGGTGAGCGCCTGGTAGAGCACGGCGCCGAGCGACCAGATGTCGGTGCGGTGATCGATCTCCCTTTGCCCGCGCGCCTGCTCGGGCGACATGTAGAGCGGCGAGCCGATGAGGTTCCCGGTGCGCGTGAGGTCGGCGCCCTCGGTCTCGTTCGCCCGGTCCATCTTGACCTTGGCGATGCCGAAATCGAGCAGCTTGACGAGGATCTCGCCGGCGTCGCGCCGCGAGAGGAACAGGTTGTGCGGCTTGATGTCGCGGTGGACGACGCTCGCCTCGTGCGCCTTCTGGAGCCCGAGGCACGACTGCGCGACGATGCGCAGCGCGAGGTCGGGCGCGAGGGGCCCGACGCGCTTGATGAGCTGGTTGACGTCCTCGCCGGCGAGGTACTCCATCGCGAGGAAGGGCAGCTTCGAGTCGCGGTCGACGCCGGCGTCGAGCACCTGGGTGATGTGCTGCGTGTCGATCGCGCCCGCCGCGCGCGCCTCGCGCTGGAAGCGGCTGACCACCTTCGGATCGCGGGTGAGATCGGCCGAGCTGATCACCTTCACGGCGCAGCGGCGGCCGGTCCCCGTGTGCTCGGCCTCGTAGACCGACCCCATGGCGCCCTCGCCGAGCAGCTTGCGTATCTGATACTTGCCGTCGATGATCGTGCCGATCACAGCGTTCCGGCCACTCTAAGGGATCGCGCACGGGGGGGCAATGTCCGCGAGCGCGCGCCGGCTCGCGGCCCAGCCCGTCGCGGATGCGCGTACAGTCTCGCGGGACACGCCGCGCTCCCGAGGGGGCGCGGACCTGGAGCGGGGCGCGGCCCGGCCGCGCCCGTCAGGTCGCGCCGGCGGCCCACCCGCCGCCGTCGCGTCCCGGCGTCGCCGGCCGCCTGGGGCGGGTGGGCCCCAGGCGGCCGCGGGGATGTCTGTGAGAGGGCGAGCGTCGGAGGGCCGATGCCCGATCGGCCATCGAGGTCGAGCGACTCGCGCTCTCCCGTGCCCCGCGCGCCTGCGGAGGCGCGTCCTCAGGCGGTCGCGAGCGCCGCTCTGGTCGCGTGCGCGTGCGCGGCGCTAGCAGCCGAAGCCCGAGCCCCCGCCCCCGCCCCAGCCCCAATTGTTGTTTCCTCCGCAGCAGGGGCGGTGGGGGAAGCAGGGGCAGAAGCGGTTGGAGAAGGGCGGGCGGCAGTTATTGAACGTGTTGAAACCATCGCGAGGGAAGTCGTTGAAGCCGTTGAAGCCGTCGAAGCCGTCGAAGCCGTCGAAGCAATGATGGGGGAAGCGGCAGCAGTCACGGAAGCGGTCGCAGTCGCGGAAGCGGTCGTCGATGAAGAAGTTGTTGTTGATGATGTTGATGAAGTTGGGGCAGCAGCCGAAGCCGCCGAAGCCGCCGAAGCCGCCGAAGCGCGAGCCCACGGCGCCGAAGCCGGGCGCGCCGAAGCCCGGCACGCCGAGGCCGAGGCCCGGCACGCCGACGCCCGGCAGGCCGGCGCCCGGCAGGCCGGCGCCCGGCAGGCCGGCGCCCGGCAGGCCCGGCGCGCCGACGCCCGGCACACCCATGGGCCCCTGGCCGATCGGCGCCTGGCCGACCTGGCCAATCGGCGCCTGGCCGACCTGGCCGATCGGCGCCTGGCCGATCTGGCCGATCGGCGCCTGGCCGAGATCGGCGGGCCCCTGCATGCCGATCGGCGCCTGGCCAAGATCGGCGGGCCCCTGCACGCCGAGCGGCGCCTGCTGCCCGAGCCCCCCCTTGCTCGGACCGAGCCCCCCCTTGCTCGGACCGAGCGGCGCCTTGATCGGCGCCTGCTGGAACCCGCCCCGCGCGTCGTCGTCGGCCTCGAGCGCCTCGGCGGTCGAATCCACCTGCCCGACCTCGTCGAGACCGGCCTCGTCGAGCTCCACGTCGCTCACCGAGTCGACGGCGCACCCCGTGCCCAGCGCCGCCATCACCACCGCGAGTCCCAGCACCTTGCCATGAATCGAGAGCATGTGTTGTCCTCCTCAATATCCCGTGATGGCCGGAAGGCCCGCGCCATCTTGGGCTCATCGAAGAGCAGGCTGTGTGCCTCATCGCTCGTGTGCAGACACTGCCGCTGCTCGCTCGCGCCGCCGGCCTCGCCGCGCCCGCGAAAAGGCATTCTCTGGATCAGCGCCGGCGCTGGTTTCCCGGGTTCTCCTCGCGAAGACCGGCGGGACGGCCACCGCGCGGCGGGCCTATCGCGCGCGGGCCGCGCGCGTCCGCTGGAGATGACGAACTCACCGCTTCCGCGGCCGTCGCTCGCGCGGCGCGCAAACACCTCTCTCTCTCTCGTTCGAGCAGATCACGTGCGCTCCCGCCCGCGCCGCGGCCGTCGTGAACGAGAGCGGCGGCGCAGGTCCGGCGGCGCGAGGGCGGCCGGCGCGCGCCGCGTCCCGTGCCGATCGTCTGACCCGGCCAGAAAACGCCCGCGCCGCAGCGGAGGCCCGGCCCCCTGCGCCTCACCTGCTCAGGATGCGCCGTTTGTGACCAACGAAGGCAGGACGCGAATCGATCGACTCGGGCCGTAACCATCCGCCTCCGTCACCGCGGCTCCGCGGTGGGCGCTCGAACTCTGCAGCTCCGCCGTGCGCGCTCGAGTCCGCCGCGCCAGAGCAAACCTGCGCCCGTAGACCACCAGATGCGTGCAAGTGGGCTCATGTGAGTGGGCCTGTGTTGCGGGGAGCCGGACGGCCGTTTACGTGCGGTCAGCGGGTTGGTAGAACTTTTCTCCGGAGGACGCATGAGCGACGAGCCGAGCGAGACGGAAGGGACCGACGCGGGTCGCCGCGGGGGGCTGCGCGCGGCCGCCACGACCGCCGGGGCCATCGCGACCGGCGCCGCCGGGGGCGCGCCGTCCGCGGCGCCCGCGGCCCCTCGAGGCGCCGCGGCGGCGCCGCCCCGCACGCTCGGGCGGACCGGCGCGCAGGTGGAGCCGGTGTCGCTCGGCGGAGAGGGGATCCTCCGGACCACCGGCCGGCATCGCGAGGCGGTGCCGGTCATCCTGGAGGCGCTGCGCCTCGGGGTCAGGTATTGCGATACCGCGCCTGCGTACCAGCAGAGCCAGGACTACTATGGTGAGGCCTTCCGCGCCGCCGGGCCGAGGGCGCGCGAGCAGGTCTTCCTCGCCTCCAAGACGCACGCGCGCGATCGCGACGGCGCGCTCAGGCTGCTCGACGACAGCCTGCGCCGCCTCGGGACAGACCACCTCGATCTGTGGCAGTTGCACGATTTGCGCGAACTGGACGAGCTCGACGCCATCTTCGGCAAGGGGGGCGCGATCGAGGCCGTGGAGCAGGCCAGGGCGGACGGCCGCGTGCGCCACGTGGGGATCACCGGGCACCACGACCCGCAGATCCTCGTCGAGGCGATGCGGCGCTATCCGGTCGACACCGTGCTGTGCGCGATCAACCCCGCGGATCCGGCGCGGCTCCCGTTCCTGACGACGGTGGTCGAGGAGGCGCGGCGGCGCGGCGTCGGCGTCATCGGCATGAAGATCATGGCCGCGGGCCGCCTGCTCCAGGATCGCGCAGCGAGCCCGAGCGAGCTCATCCGCTATGCGGCGAGCCACGCCGACACGGTGATCATCGGCTGCTCCTCGATCGCCGAGGTGCGCGAGAACCTCGGCGCGAGATCCCTTCCCTTCCCCATGCCGCCCGCCGAGCGGGCCGCGCTGGAGGCGCGCGTCGCGCCGCGCGCCGGCCGCTACGACTCCTTCAAGGCCTGATCTCCGCCAAGGCCAGATCTCCGCCCCTCCGCCTCATCGCTCCTTCACCGCAGCCGCCGCCGCTTCCTCGGCCAACGCCGGCGCCGCGGCGGTCGACCCGCTCGGGGCCGCTCTCGGCTCGATGTCGTTGCAGCAGCGGAAACCCAGGTGGTAGTTCGCGTGGCTGCTCTTGCTCATGAGCCGCGTTGCGTGCCAGTCGGGCGCGCGCCACCTGCAGTCGTCGGCGTGGACCTCCATCGACGAGAACGCGAACCAGCTGCCCTTCATCTCGGTGAAGCCCCGGTCGCCGCGCCGCGCGAGCTCGTCGGGCAGGATGGGCAGGCTCATGTGCTCGGCGACGTTGCCGTGCAGATCGAAGACCCCGAGGCGGCTCCGGCACGCGGGGAAGGCGCCGGCCGGATACGTGTTGGAGCCGCAGCGGTCCCACCCGCCGCCCGGGCAGCCCGGCGTGCGGGCGCTCCCCGTGCCGCAGAGCGCGTGGTTCTTCTCGGGACCGTAGCTCCACACCTTCTCGCGAAGGAGGTTGTGATGCCAGCTCGCCTCGTTCCGGGGCCTCTCCCACTCGTACTCGACGTCGGGCTCCCTCAGGGCGCCGGCGCACGCCCCTTCCCACTCGTGCGCATCGCAGATCCGTTTCCCGATCGCCCTGCAGAGGAGCGCCGCTTCGCGCGCCCGGACGTGCACGACCGGATACTCGCAGGGGATGTTCGGGAACTCGAGCTGATCGATGCAGACCGGCGCGCTCTCCGCGGTCTGCCCGCGCGTAGGATCGAAGAGCGGCACCATCCCCGGCGCGCCGCAGGCCGGCTCGCGCGCCGGCGCGACGCCCGCGAGCTCCCGGGCGCGGCGGCACTCGGATCGCGACATCGGGTGATGCGATAGCGCCGGGTTGCCCTGGCCGAGCACCGGCGACGCCGCGAAGATCGCCTCGACCTCCCGCATCGCCTCGTCGGAGAGCGCGAGCTCGCGTCGCATCCGCGCGAACAGCCGGAGGCGCTGCTCCTCCAGCGTGTCCGGCTCGACGTCCTCGTCGTCCCTCGCGGGCGCCGCGCGCCCCGGCGGCGCGGCCGACGCGGCGAGCGCGCGCTCCTGCAGCGCGCCTGCGATGAGCGGCGCCGCGGCCCGCGCCGCGGGCGCGTTCGCGTGCGCCGCGGTCTCCACGGCGGCGGCCGCGCCGAGCGCGCCCGCGCCGAGCGCGCCCGCGGCGGCGAGCGCCGCGATCGAGCCGTCGCCGCGCGCGCCGCGCGCCGGCGCGCGCGGCGCAGGCGCGGCGCGCAGGCCTGTCGAGAGCGCCGACGGCGGATCGCTCGGCGCGGACGGTCGCGGCGCGGAGGCCGGGTCGTTTGGCGTCTCGGGGCAGGACATCGGTGGGACAGCTCGCGCTTACTGCTACGGACATCCATCCATTTCGGCAACTTTCAGGGCGCGCGCGGCCGCCGGCCCACCCGAGCGGCTGCTTGACGGTCCTGCCCGGGGCACGTCAAATGAGGCATCGTGCGAAGGGCGGCCCTCCGAATTCTCTACCTGGCGCTCCTGCCGGTGCTCGTCCTGTCCGCGCTGCTCGTCGCCCCCGCCGTGGTCGTCTCGCGCATCGCGAGCCGCGGCCGCGTGTGGCGGCCGGAGACGTGGAAGAAGATCTCCTACGGGAGCCGCTATTTCCGCTCGTCGTTCCGGGGGCGGCTCGGCGAGGTCGTCGACGTCATCGACGTCGTCCGCGATCGCCTGATCCTGCTGTTTCTCGTCCTCGCCGCGATCTGTCTCGCCGGCGGGCTCATCGCGCATCTGCTCGAGATCGGGGTCCCGAGCTGGGTCACTGCGTGGCTGGACGGCTCGATCCTCTCGTCCATCGGGTCCGATCTCGCGTGGTTCCCTGCGGGCGGCAGCGTCTCCTTCGGCGGCGGCGCGGCGTTCGTCCTCGCCGGCTGCATCGCGCTCGCGCTGCTCGCGCTCGGGCTCTCGCTGTATGCCTGGCTCGCGTTCGCCCTCGGCGAGGCGACCCGGGTGATCCTGCGGTATGGCGGCGCGGCGACGCTGTTCCCCGACCCTGGGGACGCGATCCCCGGCGGCCGGCTCGTGCTCTGCCAGCTCTCCGATCTGCACCTCACCGCGGGCGGCCGCGAGCCGTACGAGATCGAGGAGGGCTCGGCCGCGTGGCCCGAGGGGGTCGCTCGCCCCGACACCGCCGAGCTGACCGGCCGTCTCCGGCGGCTCGTCGCGGAGATCGCGGCCATGAAGCCGCCGCTCGTCGCGCTGACGGGCGACATGACCGATCTCGGGGAAGAGGCGCAGTGGGCCGAGCTCGAGGCGGCGCTCTCCGGCATCCCGGCCTCATCGCAGGTGCTCATGGTGCCTGGCAACCACGATATCGCGATCAACGTCGGCACGTCGCCCGACCCGTACCTCAAGAAGCGGGCGGAGCGCGAGCAGCGCTTCATCGAGGTGCTCACGCGGGTCGAGCGCGGCCGCTTCCAGCCCCCCTTGCACATCCCCGCCCGCAAGCGGGCGCGGCGCCGGCTGCGCGCGATCGCCGGCCTGTATCCGCGGCGGCTCGATCTCGAGGGGGGAATCCGGATCTTCGGGCTCAACTCGAACCGTTACCGCTCGCGGTTCGTGGGGTCGAACGCGATCGGGCAGATCGGCGGCGGCCAGCTCCGGCGCCTGGCCCGCGCGCTCCGGCGGGGCTCCGGCCCGGTCATCGTGCTCTTGCACCACCACGTGGCGCGCCTCGCGGGGCCGATCTCGCTCAACGACACGTTCATGATCGCGATGGATGGCCCGCGCCTGCTCGAGATCCTCGCGGCGTACCAGCAGAAGAACCCCAAGAAGAACAGCGCGCTCGTGCTGCACGGGCACAAGCACCTCGCGTTCTTCGGCCACTACCGCTCGAAGAGCGGCGGTCGCGTCAGCGTCTACGCGCACCCCTCGTCGACGCTCGGCCACGAGACGGACGGCCACCTCGACGGCGTCGCCCGGTTCGCGGCGGTCCGGCTGACGGACGAGGGCATCTGGCGGGTCGAGACGCACCCGCTCCGCCCCGCGCGCGCCGCCGTCGAGGCGCCCCCGGCGGCCGCCGAGGCGACGGTGTCCTGAGAGCACGGCACGCAGCAAGAGGAGAGACCGCAAGGGCGCAAGAGGCGCAAGGGGACAGAGATGGAGTTCTATTCTTCTCCTCCCCCTGCGTCCCTTGCGCCCTTGCGGTCCTCTTCCCATGAATCGGTTCTCATCGAACGGCTGAACCGCCTTGTCGCGTCCGGCCCCTTCCACGTCGAGATCGCCCGCCGATTCCCCCTGGCCCAGGCCGCCGAAGCCCACCTCGCCCTCGGCCGTCACCACCTCGGCAAGCTCGCCCTCCAGGTGCATTGAGCCGATAGCGCCGCGCGCGGGAGCGCGGCGCTCCGGGCCCCCCTCCCCCCTCCCCCCTCCCCCCTCCCCCGCACCCCGGCGCCGCGCAGCCGCGGGCGTGAGACACGCGACCACAATCCAAGGAATGCTGTGCCGCGGTGGTCCCATTGCCGCGCCTCAATGCCGTGGAGCATCATTTCGCGGTCAGACGTCGGCCGGCAGGTAGCTGCGTCAGCTATGCTGTATGGACCGCGGGATCTCGAAGCGAGCTTCGCGGCCGCGTTTCCCTTGAATGTGTCACGCACCATCGACGGCTCCGCGCGTCAACCTGCGCCCGGACCGCGCTCATGGAGGATCCAGCTCATGAAATTGCCCACGAAGACCATTGTGTTGCTGACAGTGGGTGCGATCGGTGTCGCATGTGGGAGCAATGGCGCCGGCGACAGCGGCGGGAGCTCGCAGTCCGGCCCCGGAACTGGGAGCGCGACCACGAGCGGCGGCCCGGGCGAAGGGGGCGCGGGCCAAGGGGGCGCGGGCCAAGGGGGCCTGCCGGGGTTCGGCGGCGATCTCGGGCCGGGGGGCCCGGGCAGCGGCGGCTCCTCGGGCGAGGGCGGGGCGTGCGCCACCCAGAGCGCCGAGGCCGATCTCGAGCCCGTCTACCTGGCCTTCGCGTTCGACGTGTCCGGCAGCATGGGCATGGGCGACGCCCCCTGGCACGACAAGTCGCTCAAATGGGATCCCGTCGTCGCGGCGACGAAGCAGTTCTTCTCGGACCCCCTGTCCGAGGGGCTCAACGCCTCGCTCCGGTTCTTCCCGAGCGAGGGCGATACCGAGACGAAATGCGACGCGGACACCTACAGGACGCCGGAGGTGCCGATGACGCCGCTGCCCTCGCCCGCCTTCGCCGCGGCGATCGACGCCATCACGCCCGAGGTCGCCAACGACTGGCGCGGCGGCACGCCCACGCTGTTCGTGATGCAAGGGACGATCTCGTACGTCGAGGCGCAGCGGGACACCACGCCGGGGAGATATGCGATCGTCCTCGTCACGGACGGTTATCCGCAGGGGTGCGGCTCGCGGTACAACAAGATCTCGCTCGTGGCGGACGAGGCCTCGAGCGCGCTCTCGAACGGCATCCCCACGTACGTCATCGGGGTCGCCAACCCGCCCCTCGCGGGCGCGCCGGAGACCGTCAGGGACATGGACGATGTCGCCGTGGCGGGCGGCACCGACCACGCCTACCTGATCGACACCGGCAACCCCGCGGCGACCTCGGCCGCCTTCAAGGCCGCCATCGACGCGATCCGCGGCGCGGCGGTCTCCTGCACGGTCGACATCCCGCCCGCGCCCGACGGGAGGACCTTCGACGCGCAGAAGGTCCGCGTGACGTACACGAGCGGCGACGGCGACCCGACCGCGCTCGCGTACGACCAGGAGTGCGCGGCCGAAGGCGCCTGGCGCTACGACAGCCCCGAGAATCCGAGCCAGATCGTGCTCTGCGACAGCACCTGCGCCACGATCCAGGCGGACCCGCGGGCGGCCCTCGGGGTCGACTTCACCTGCGAGGACGTGATCACGATCCCCCAGTGATCCGCGGCCGGCGACGGCCCCTCCGCCCCGCGCGCCGCGCGCTCCGGCGGCGCGGCCCGCCGACACCGCCGCAGGTCCTTGACACCCTGCGGCAATCCCGCCCACGATGGATCGGGTGATCCCCCGCACGCCGAAGTCGCCCGCGGCATTCGCGGCCCCCCGCGCCTCCACCCGCTCCGCCGTCGCCGTCGCGCTGTCGCTGCTCGCCGGCGCGTGCCAGAGCTCGTCGACGAGCACGAGCCCGCCTGCGGAGAAGACCGCCGCCTCCGCCGCGGCCGCGGGGAGCGCGTCGGCCGCCGCGCCGGCCGCCCAATACAAGGTGGGCATGATCCTGGTCGGCCCCTACAACGACAAGGGGTGGAACCAGGCCCATTACGACGGCCTCCGGTCGGTCCTCGCCAAGATGCCCGACGTCGGCTTCGAGTATGTCGACAAGGTCAATCCGGCCGATCGCCCCAACGTGAAGGGCTCCCAGGTCGCGGACGACCTCATCTCCCGCGGCGCCAAGCTCGTCGTCTACAACTCCGACGATTACAAGGACGACGCCCTCGAGACCGCGCGCAAGCACCCGCAGATCACCGTCCTCCACGTCTCCGGCGATTACGCCTGGAAGGATGGCAAGAACCACAAGCCCCAGCCCAACCTGGGCAACATCATGGGCCGCATCGAGGCCGCCAAGCACATCTCCGGGTGCGCCGCCGCGCTCGGCACCGAGACCGGCAAGATCGGGTATCTCGGCCCGCTCGTGAACGACGAGACCCGCCGGCTCGTCACCGCCGCGTACCTCGGCGCGCGGTACTGCTGGGAGAAGTACCAGAAGAAGAAGCCGGAGGAGCTCACCTTCAAGGTCGCGTGGATCGGCTTCTGGTTCAACATCCCGGGCGTCACCCTCGACCCCACCAAGGTGGCCGACGACTTCTACAGCAGCGGCTTCGACGTGCTCCTGACCGGGCTCGACACGCCCGAGGCCGCGCTGCAGGCCAAGAAGGCGAGCGGCGCCGGCAAGAAGGTCAAGTACGTCCATTACGACCACAAGGCCGGCTGCGACCTGGCGCCCGACATCTGCCTCGGCGTCGCCTACTACAACTGGGCGCCGCTCTACCGCGACGCCATCGAGAAGGTGCGCGCGGGCAAGTACACGAGCGAGTTCGTCTGGGAAGGCCCGGACTTCCGCGATCTCAACGGCGACGCCTCGGTCGTCGGCTTCCTGCCGGGCAACGCGTTGGGCGAGCGCAAGGCGCAGCTCGGCGCGTTCGTCCTGACGCTCGCCAATGGGCTCGACCTCTGGAAGGGGCCGCTCAAGTTCCAGGACGGCACCGACTTCCTGAAGGACGGCGAGGCCGCGACGCCCCAGCAGATCTGGTATCTGCCGCAGCTGGTCCAGGGGATCACCGGGCCGAGCAAGTAGCCGCCTCGGGGCGGTCGTCCATGCGGATCGAGATCGAGCGCGTCGCCAAGCGGTTCGGCCCGGTCAGGGCCAACGACGACGTGTCGCTGACGATCCGGGCGGGCGCCGTCCACGGCCTGCTCGGCGAGAACGGCGCCGGCAAGAGCACGCTGCTCCGCATCCTCGGCGGGCTCCTCCGCCCGGACGCCGGCCGCCTGCTCTTCGACGGCCGTCCGGTGGCGCTCGCCAGCCCGGCCGACGCCCTCGCCGCCGGCGTCGGCGTGCTCCACCAGGAGCCGCTCGACTTCCCTCCCCTCACCGTCCTGGAGAGCTTCCTCGTCGCCCGCCCTCGCCCCGCCGCCGCGGCCGGCGGCGCGCCCTCCCCCGCGCCGCCCTCGCGCCGCGCCGCGGGCGTCTTCCTCCCCCGCCGCGCGGCGCGCGACGAGCTGCTCGCGCTCGCGGCGCGGTTCGGCTTCTCCGTCGACCCGGACGAGCAGGTCGGGCGGCTCACCCTCGGGGAGCGCCAGCAGATCGAGCTCCTGCGGCTCCTCTCGCTGGGCGTCCGCGCGCTCCTCCTGGACGAGCCCACGACGGGGATCTCCGGCGCGCAGCAGGACGCCCTCTTCTCCGCGCTCCGGCGGCTCAAGCAGGACGGCAAGGCGATCGTGCTCGTCTCGCACAAGCTCTCGGACGTCGAGGCGCTCTGCGATCGCGTGACCGTGCTGCGGCAGGGCAAGGTGGCCGGCGAGGCGGAGATGCCGGCCGGCGCCGAGCGCCTCGTCGCCCTGATGTTCGGCGAGGCGCTCGCGCCCCCGGAGCGGCCCCCGACGGCCGGCGACGGCGTCGCGCTCGCCCTCGACGACGTCGGCGTCGGCGATCACCGCCTCGACCTGCGGCTCCCCCGCCTCGCCGTGCGCCGCGGCGAGGTGCTCGGGCTCGCGGGCCTCGAGGGGAGCGGCCAGCGCCTCCTGCTGCGCGCCTGCGCCGGGCTGCTCCGGGTGCGGCAGGGCCGCGTCGCCATCGGCGGGGCCGACCTGACCGGCCGCCCCTACCCGGCCTTCCTGCGCGCCGGCGTGGGCTACCTGCCCGCGGACCGCCGGCGGGAGGGGCTCATCGCGGGCCTCTCCCTCGAGGAGCACGTCGCGCTGCGCGCCCCCCGGCCGGGGGTGTTCCTCCGCCCGCGCGAGATCCGCCGCGCCGCCGAGCGGGTCATCGAGGCGTTCCGGATCCGCGGTCGGCCCGAGACCCGGGTCGAGGCGCTCTCCGGCGGCAACCAGCAGCGCACCCAGCTCGCGCTCCTCCCCGCGGGCCTCGCGCTGCTGCTCCTGGAGCAGCCGACCCGGGGGCTCGACCTCGCGTCGGCGCGGTGGGTCTGGGAGCAGCTCCTCGCGCGGTGCCGGGCCGGGACGGCGCTCGTGTTCGCGTCGTCCGAGCTCGACGAGCTCATGCGCTACAGCGACCGGGTCCTCGTGTTCAGCGGCGGGCGCGTCTCGCGGCCCGTC
This sequence comes from Sorangium sp. So ce834, assembly GCF_051521425.1. Classification (NCBI taxonomy): domain Bacteria; kingdom Pseudomonadati; phylum Myxococcota; order Polyangiales; family Polyangiaceae; genus Sorangium; species Sorangium sp. So ce834. The sequence goes on along the minus strand of NZ_CP150351.1, from coordinate 5,715,294 downwards.
GACGCGGCCGACCTCACCCTGGACCGGCTCGGCCGGATGATCGGCGGCGAGCTCGACGAGCCCGCCCCGGCCCCGGCCGCGCCCGCGGGGGCCGGCCCATGAGCCCCGGTCCGCCCGCCACGAGCCCTGGTCCGCCCGCCACGAGCCCCGGTCCGCCCGCCATGAGCCCCGGCCCGGCCGGCGGCTCGGGCCCCGGGCCGGCCGGCGGATCCGGCTCCGGCGCGCGGCCGGCGTGGCCGCGCGGCGTCGCCGCCCGCCTGGCGCCGCTCGCGCCGCTCGCCCTCGCGCTCGCGCTCGTCGCGGGGCTGTGCGCGCTCCTGGGCGCCTCGCCGGCGGCGGTGGCCGCGGGCCTGTGGGAGGGCGCGTTCGGCACCGCGGATCAGGCCGCGCGGGTGCTCGCCACCCTGGCGCCGCTGCTCCTCTGCGGCAGCGGCCTCCTGTTCACGTTCCGCGCCGGCCTGTACCACCTCGGGGTCGAGGGGCAGCTCGTCATCGGCGCCGTCTGCGCCACCGGCGCCTCGCGCGCGCTCTGGCCGGGCCTCCCCGCGGGGCTCGTCGTCGCGCTCTCGATCGCCGCGGGCGCGCTCGGCGGGGCGCTCTGGGGCGCGCTCACGGGCGCGCTGCACACGCGCGCCCGGGTGAGCGAGATCTTCGCGGGCCTCGGCATGAACTTCGTCGCCCAGGGGGCGGTCCTCTACCTCGTCTTCGGCCCGTGGAAGCGCCCTGGCGTCGCGTCGATGGCCGGCACCGAGCCGCTCGACGGCGCGCTCCGGCTCTCCACGCTGGGCGGCACCGACCTGAGCCCGGCCGCGCTCCTGCTCGCGGCGCTCGCGCTCGTCGGCGCGGCGGTGGTGCTCGGGCGGACCCACTTCGGGCTCCGGCTGCGCGCGGTGGGGCTGAGCCCGGAGGCCGCGGCGGTGCTCGGCGTCCCGGCGGCGCGGGAGATGCTCGCCGCGTTCGCGATCTCGGGCGCGCTCGCCGGCGTCGCCGGCGCGCTGCAGGTGCTCGGCACGTTCCACCGGCTCCTCCCGAACGTCTCGAGCAACCTCGGCTTCCTGGCGCTGCTCGTGGTGATGCTCGCGGGCCGGCGCGCGGCGCTCGTCGCGCCGATCGCCCTGTTCTTCAGCGCGCTCAACGTCGGCAGCCTGAAGCTCCCGATGACGCTCGGCCTGGAGTCCTCGCTCGCGGGCGTGCTCCAGGGTGCGCTCGTCCTGCTCGCGCTGCTGTCGCCCTGGAGCGCGCGCGGGGCGCGCGGCGGCGGCCGGCCGGAGGGGGCCTGATGGACGACGGCGGCGGCGAGCTCCTCTCGCTCCTCGCGACCGCGCTCGCGGCCTCGACGCCGCTCGTGGTCGCGGCGGTCGGCGAGACGATCGCCGAGCGGGCCGGGGTCATCAACCTCTCCGCGGAGGGCTCGATGATGCTCTCGGCGATGGTGGGCTTCGCGGCCGCGCTGACGACCGGCAGCGTCCTCGTCGGCTTCGCCGCCGCGGCCGCGACCGGGGCGCTCGTCGCGCTCGTCGTGGCGATCGGCGGGATCTTCCTGCGCCGCTCGCAGATCGCGGTCGGCTTCGTGCTGGCGATGCTCTGCGCGGATCTCTCGTCGGTGCTCGGCGGCCCGTTCGTGCGGGTGCCCGGCCCGACGGTCCCGGCGCTGTCGATCCCGGTGCTCGGGGACGTGCCGATCCTCGGCCCGCTGTTCTTCCGGAGCGATCCGGTGGTGTACGCGAGCTACCTGCTCGTCGCCTGCGCCTGGGTGTTCCTGTACCGCACGCGCGCGGGGCTGCTGGTCCGGGCCGTGGGCGAGCAGCCCGCGGCGGCGCACGCCCGCGGGGCGCGCGTGGCCCGGGTGCGCACCGCGGCGACGCTCGTCGGCGGCGCGCTCGTGGGGATCGGCGGCGCGGCGTACTCGCTCGACTTCAAGGCGGGCTGGAGCCACCGCCACACGGCCGGCTACGGCTGGATCGCGCTGGCGATCGTGATCTTCGGCGGCTTTCATCCGGTGCGGGCGGCGCTCGGCGCGTGCCTGTTCGGCGTGCTCTCGTCGATGGCGAGCCTCGGCCAGGGCGCGCTGCCGTCGGTGCCGACGCAGGTCTTCAGCGTGGCGCCGTTCGCGCTGATGATCGTGGTCCTGGGGCTCACCTCGAGCGGGCTCCTGGAACGCCTCGGCGCGCTCCTGCCCGACGCGGCGCGCCGCCCGCTCCTGCGCGCGTTCGACGCGACGCCCCCCGCGGCGCTCGGGAGGCCCTACCCGGCGGAGGACGGCGCGGAGGAGGCGCCGCGCGGCGCGGATCAGGGCGCGAAATAGCAGACCTCGAGCCAGGGGCGGTCCTCCTCGAGGGGGTGGTCGCTCGAGCGGTACGACGTGCGCCCGGTCGGATCCTCCTCGACGAGGAAGCCGTGGTTCGGCGCCGTGCCGTCGACCCACGCCTGGACGAGGCCGGTCAGATCGGCGCTCATATCGTACGGTCCGACCCAGGTGAGGTGGCTCTCGACGTCCGCGTCGTAGCTCGCGGCGAAGTTGTTCCAGGTGACGGCGTCCTCGCTCCAGGGCGCGGTGACGCGGTGGATTCGAACGCTCTCGTCGCCAGGGCCGTAGGCGGCCACGCCGAAGTCGGCCGACGTGATGGTGGCGCCGGCGGGGATGCCGTCGAGCCCGAACCGGTAGAGCGCTTGCTTGCGGAAGCCGTGGGCGTTGCCCGACGCGTTGTAGGGGACGCGGCCGTCGTTGTAGTCGGGGAACGCTTCCCAGATATCGGCGTCCGCGACCTCGCCGAAGGAGCCTCGCTGCAGGGTGACGCAGGCGTGAGCGCACGCGTCCCCGTGGCCGTCGCCGTCGCTGTCGGCCTGGTCCGGATTGGCGGCGGCGGGGCAGTTGTCGCAGGCGTCGCCGATGCCGTCGCCGTCGCTGTCGGTCTGGCTCGGGTTGGCGGCGGAGGCGCAGTTGTCGGTCGCGTCGCAGACGGCGTCGCGGTCGCGGTCGCCGCGCGGACAGGGGTCGCAGGCGTCGCCGATCCCGTCGGCGTCCTCGTCGGCCTGATCCGGGTTGTACGTGACGGGGCAGTTGTCGCAGCCCCTGCCCAGGCCTGGCGCGATGCCGTCCCTGTCCTGGCTCCCGAGCGACGTCAGCCCGACGCCGTAGCCGTCGCAGACGTCGCGATCCGCGCACGGGATCGGGCCGCGCTCCGCGTCGTACAGGCACAGGTACGACGAGCCTTCGGTCGAATCGACGTGGATGCGCGCGAAGCCGACGAGCAAGCCCTGGCCTTTGTCGATGTCGACCCGGACATCGTTGCAGGTGTTCGGATCGTAGAGGGCCAGCACCTCGGGCTCGGTGAACGCCCTCTGGAGCGTCTCTGTGCGGCATTCGCACCCGTTCTCGCTCGGGACCGTGTCGAGGAGGACCCCGTTCAGGTACAGCGAGAACTCGGCGTTGCCGCAATCGGCGTGGTTGATGACGAACGTGATCGCGGTCGTCGCCCCGAACGCCGTCCCGGGGAGCGCAGCGAGCACGAGGAGGGAGAGGCAAGCGCGCGCGGCGCTTGTACGTATGTATCGCATGATTCACCTTATATTCCTCCTTCGCACGGTATACAACGCTCATTGCGCCCTTCTTGGTCGGGCGTGTTCACGCGTCGGGCGCGGGGGGCGGGAGCGGGCCTGGCGGTGCCGGGGTGGTGCCGGGTCGGCCACGGCGGTTGCGTCGGCCATGGCGGTTGCGTTGGCCACGGCGGTTGGGTTGGCCACGGCGGTTGGGTCGCGGATTCGCGGTGATGTCGCGTTCAGCTGAACGTGGTGTGAACGCGGCGTGGGCGTGGCGCGCGTTCAGGGTTCCGGGGGCATTGACGGTTTCTTGCGCAGCATTGCTCCGACGGGTGGGGTCGCTGGCGAGGGGCGGGCGGTCGGGATATACGGTGACGTCCGGGGGAGCGCTTACATCGCCCACAGATGGCCAGGAGATGACCAGGAGAAGAGGCAGGCATGAAACGAACGTTCACCGCCGTTGATTTGGTTCAGCTACCGAAGCTGGACGCGCCGTCCGCCCAGGCGCTGGGCACCGAGGTGTTGACCGCCGCGAAGGCCGTGCTGGGGGACAGGGGCGCGGCCCGGAAGGTCCCCGAGGGGGTGATCGAGGCGCACGAGGATCTGATGTCGGCGCTCGCGACCTTGAACCAGGCGGTCGCGACGCGCCTGCCTTCCCTGCCGACCGAGGACACCGCGCGCGCGAAGGTGGCCGATGTCACGGTGGACGCCATCTGGAGCGGTCTCTACGACGTGCTGGGCGGCTGGTCGAAGATCCCCGGGCTGCCGGAGGCCGAGATGGCGTCGTCGCTGCGCGCCGCGTTGTTTCCGAGGGGGCTCAAGTTCACGCAGATCGCGTACAAGCTCGAGTGGGCCGAGAGCAATACGCGCATCTTGATGATCAAGGACAACGAGCTCGAGACGCAGCTGAAGCGGCTGGGCGCGGGGAAGATCCTCGAGCGGCTCTACGAGGCGCACGAGGCGTACGGCGCGGCGCTGGGGATCACGTCGCCCGTGGAGGGCGCCGAGGTCGAGGTGACGAACGTGCGCGCGGCCCTGGACGAGCTCGTGGACGCGCTGCGGACGTATGTGGTCCGCGTGTCGGGGATGGTCAGCAAGCGGGATCCGAGGAAGACGGAGATCGCGCAGCAGCTGCTCGCGCCGATCGAGAACTGGCGCCCTGCGGCGGCGCGGGGCAAGGCGGCGGACGCGCCGGCCGAGGCGCCTGGGGCGGAGCCGAGCGGGGAGCCGGGCAAAGCGCAGCAGCCGGGGCCGGCGGAGGCGAACCCGGCGGATGCCGGCGGGGAGCCCGGGGGGCCGTAGGCCTAGAACACCGAGCACGTTCAGAAAAAAATCAGCAGATGTGAAGAGGACCGCAAGGGCGCAAGGGACGCAAGGGAGAGAGGGAACGATTTTATCTCTGCTCCCTTGCGTCCCTTGCGCCCTTGCGGTCCATCTCCTTCCCGCACTCCGTGTCCTGTTCCCGCACTTCGTGTCCTGTCAGCTTTGTCCCCGGCGTTTCCGGCGGGGGGCGCATCCTATCGAATTCAGGCGAGTTTTAACCTGTTCGGCATGCTAGCAGGACGGGCGCGACGTGCGGGTCGGCTGGGGATGGTCCGGACCAGGCGGTCGCGACGCGCGGGTTGGCTGAGGGGTGGTCCAGACCGGGCGGGCGCGACCTATGGGTCGGCTGGGGGCGGTCCAGACCAGATAAGCGCGACGTGCGGGTCGGCTCGGGGCTGGTCTGGACCGGGCGGGCGCGACGTGCGGGTCGGCTCGGGGCTGGTCCAGACCGGGCGGGCGCGACGTGCGGGTCGGCTGAGGGGTGGTCCGGACCAGGCGACCGATCGGCGCGCGCGCTACCGTCCGACGCGCGCGCGGATGGTGGCGCGTGTCTCCTTCGAGAGCGAATCGAGGTAGGCATCGGAGAGCGCTCGAAGCACATCGTCGGGCAGCGCGGGCAGCACCTGCTCGGGCGGGAGGTTCACCAGGAGCTTCCGGAGGACCTCATCGAAGCCTTCCAGGTCCTGTATCCCCGTGCGAACCTCCATGGCTCCAATCTGTTGCAACAGCCACCGGCGGGCCCTGGGTGTCGCGACCTCGTCGTGCCCGAACAGGCGCAGCAGATCGTCGTGCTCCGCCTCGGCCACGATGTCGACCTCGGCGACGACCAGCGCGAACACGCCGCCCCTGAGCTGCCAGTAGCCGTCGCCGAGGTCGTACCAGGTCAGGCCGAGGTCCGCCGCGTCGGCGTCGAGCGAGGGGGTGCGCGACGGGACGAGCAGCACCCCGCAAAGGTCGCTCCGTTGCTGCATCCGTTCCGGCTCGCTGGCGAAATAGAGATGAAGGAAGCCGCACAGCCGGTCCAGGCTGCGCCCGCGGTACGGCCGACCGATGCTCTCGAGCTCGACGAGCGTGTGCCTGGACAACAGGTCCCACAGCCTCCGGAGCGTGCCGGCCGGCTCGGTCGTCTCAGCGCTCTTGCGCCGCAGCACGCAGGCGGCCCGCAGCGGCTCCACCGACGGTGGCACGGCGCTCCGCACCTCGAACCTGCGCGGGCCGCGCTCGCGCAGCAGCGCTGCGAGCAGCGCGTCGTCGTGACCCTTCGTGTCTTTCAGAACCGGCATGTGCGTGCTCCTGCTGGAATGATGTCTGCTGGCACCACCGCCTCTCGGAGCTCGTCACGGGCGATGAGGGAAGAGCTCCAGGGAACAGGACGCCGGAGCGCGACGCGCCCGGCGGCGCGCACGGCTCCGATGCGGTGGTCCGGGTCGGCGTTCCTCATGGAGTAAATTCCGGGCAGGGCTCCGGATCCGTCTCATGAAGGACGGGCAGCCAGCGGACAGGCGCTCGTCCGCGATGCCGCGCGGCGCTTCATCGGACGGCGCGAGCAACGGCTGCGCGGGCGCGAGCCCGGAGAGCCGCTCCTTGACCGGTACCTCCGCGGCGCGATGCCGTTCCCCGCGGGCTCCGGGCCGAGAGGCGGCGCGAGATCACCGCGGGCCATGCGGAGGCGCCTCCAGCCGGGCCGCGCCTGACGGTCGGCCGCCAGCGTCGCGCGAGCTCAGGCGCCGAAGCGCTGGTCCAGGCGGGCGATCAGGTCCATCCGATCGATGCTGCGCCAAGCGGCGCGCGCGGCCTCGACGTGCCGGCGCTGGGTCGTGAGGTCGAGCGCGATGGCGGCGAGATAGTAATGCGTACAGCCGATCGAGTACGGCGCCGGGATGCGCTGGTACAGCGCGAGGGCTTCCCGGTAGAGAGCACCGGCAGCGCCGGCATCGCCGTGGGCTCGCGCGATGTTTCCGAGGCTCAGGATGCAGTTGGCCTCGCCGAGAACAGCCCCCACCTTCTGGTAGAGCGGCAGCGCTTGCTCGTAGCGCGCTGTGGCCTCGGCGTGCTGCGAACGCGCCAGCGCGACGTTTCCGAGGCTCTTGATGCTGTTGGCCTCGCCGAGCACATCCCCCACCTTCTGGTAGAGCGGCAGCGCTTGCTCGTAGCGCGCTGTGGCCTCGGCGTGCTGCGAACGCGCCAGCTCGATGTCTCCGAGGCTGTGGATGCAGTTGGCCTCGCCGAGCACATCCCCCACCTTCTGGTAGAGCAGCAGCGCCTGCTCGTAGCGCGCTGTGGCCTCGGCGTGCTGCGAACGCGCCAGCTCGATGCGTCCAAGATACTCGACGCACCGCGCCTCTCGCCGCCTGTCCCCGGCGCGCCGCGCCGCCTCCAGCGCCCGATCGAGGGGCAACGGCGCTGCATATCCGGAGAAACGCGCGAACTCGGTCAACGCCGCCGCCGCGTCGATCCATCGCCCAGCGTCGGCCTCCGCGAGCCCCCGCCGGATCATCGCATCCAGGTTCGCCGTCTCCGGCGCGAGCCGCGCGGCCGCCTCGGTGCCGCCGGGCCCCCCCGGCAGCGGCCCGAGCGTGCGCGCGAGCTCACCGTAGTGCTCCATCACCCGCCCGAGAGCCTCGGCAGCCGGCGGATACGCCGCGCTCACGTACTCGCGCACGGGCGAGAGCATCTTCAGCCGCCCTCCCTCGAAGTAGGCCAGCCGGAGCTGCGCCAGAACGCGCGCCGCCGCGGGCCCCGCCCCCGGCAGGACCGCCGCGAGGTCCCGCTGCGCGATCCCGTCCGGCAGCACCGCCAGCGCCGCGAGCAGTCCATGCGCTTCCGCGGTCATCCGCCGCGAGCCGATCGACAGCTCCAGCGAGGCCTTCCAGCTCCGGAGCCGATCGCGCGCCCCGCCCCCACGTTCCAGCACCGCCGCCCGGCTGAGCTCCCACTCCTCCCTCAAGTTGACGAGATCGTTGCCCTGCGCCGCGCTCGCGAGCAGATCGATCGCCAGCGGAACGCCCTCCTGCAGCGACAGGAGCTCGGCGAGCGCCGGCTCGCCCCGGTGCTCCTCGCCCGCGATCGCGCAGAACATCTCCTCCGCCTCGGCCGGTCCGAGCGGCCGGAGCTCGACCGGCGCGCTCCACGCAACGCGCCCCGGCCGACCCGCGCCCCGCACCGACGCCATGAGCGCGAGCTGCGGCATCGCCGCGAGCTCCGCGAGCAGCGCCTCGGTCCCGGCCTGGTCGCCGCCATCCCAGGGCGTTTCCAGGTTGTCCAGCGCGAGCACCGCCGGCCCCGCGGCGAGGAGCGACAGTGCCCGCTGCCGCAGCTCGGGTCCGGGCGGGACGCGCAGCGCGTCGGCCAGCGCGACGGCCGCGGATGCCGCGTCCGGCGCGGCGTCGAGCGCCACGAAGAAGCGCCGCTCCCCGAAGCGGGCCACGACCTCGGGCCGGTGCAGGACCGCCCGGCTGACGGTGCTTTTGCCAATACCCGCCGCGCCGAGGAGCAGCACGCGCCCGGGAGGATCGCGCGATACCGCCGCGGCGAGCGCCTCCACCACCGCGTCCCGGCCGATGCACCGCCCCACGTCGGGCAGCCCCGCCGCCCCCGGACGCGGGCCCCCGCCGGCCGCTCGACGCCGCGTCACCTGCTCGGCGAACTCCAGCAGGCCGCGCGTCACCTCATTCCAGGGCTCGTCCCGATCCGGCCAGGCGTTGACGGCCCGCCCACCCGCCGGAAGCGGTTTGAGCCGGCCGAACCCCGTCCAGCTCCAGTCGCAGTGCCGGACAGGCACCGGCACGACCACCACCTCGCCCGCGGCGCTCCGGGCGAGCGCGCGCGCTGCCTCCTCGTGGTGATGGCGATCCGAGGCGAGGAGATCAGGGCTCACCAGCAGCGCCACGATGTCCGCCGCCTCGAGCCTCGCCCGCGCCTCCGCCGCGGACTCTTCGCCGGCGCCGACCCGCCCCTCGTGCCAGACGTCAATCCGCCCGATGCGCTCGTGGGGCTTGAGGCAGACGTCGAGCTCGTCACGTAGCGCGGCGTCCTTCGGGGCAGCTGAGATGAAGAGACGAACCGGATCCGACATGCGCGCGTAGGGCTGCAGTCTGCTCCGGCGAGCTTACTGCCGTCGCGGTGCGCTGGATAGCGAATGGCGCCCGCGCGGCCCACGACGCGTGGGCAGGAGAGGCCCGGAACGCTCCCTTTCCTGGCACTCCCCCTCGGCGCCGCGCGACGGTGGAGCTCATCACCCGTCGCGCAGGCCGCGAGCCACCCTCCCCCTCCGCCCCGCGCGCCGGAGCGGCGCGAGCGCGGCCAGGAGCAGCAGGGCGAGCCCCGCCTTCGGCGTGGTACTCCGCGAGAACGCGCAGCCCGACGCCTCGCGCTCGACCTGGAGCACCTCGCTGCGCTCGCTCTCGTTGCCGGCCTCGTCGATCGCCGAGACCGCGATGTACACGTTGCGGCCCACGTGGTCCTCGTCCACGTAGAGGAACGTCGAATCGCCCTCCAGCCACGCGTCCGGCTGCGACTTGGCGAGCGCTTGCTCCGGGCTGAAGCCCACGTACACGGCGTAGACCAGCGCCTCGGCGGGCGTATGATCGTCCTCGCTGGGCCCGGCCAGATCGAACGTCAACGTGGTCATGTCCGGGCAGCTGCCGTAACCGCACGCAGGCTCGTTCGCGTGGAACTCGACGTCTCCGCCCGCCAGCACCGGCGCGCTCGGCGGGGAGCCGTCGACGATCTCCGACGTCCGGACGACGCGCTCGACGGACGGCCTCAGGCGCAATCGGTACGTGGTATCAGGCGCCAGCGTCTCGGCGGGGCGAATCACGCTGTAGCCCGGCGGGGCCACCGGAACGTCGGAGCCAGCGCCGGCGACGGCGGCGCCGGTCGCCTCTTCGACCAGCAGGTGCGAGAGCTCGGGGAGCCCGCCCCAGATCACGATCGCCACATTGCGTGGCACCGTGGCGGGCTCTCCCGGCGCGGCAGCGCGAAGGAACCCCTCCGAGACGCTTGTATCCACAGGGTCGCAGGCGCTCGCGGGGCCGCCGGCCGTCAGCACGCCGAGCGCGGTCGCGAGGGTGAGGCACGTTCCAAGCTTCATGCGGGGCGAGCAGAGCAAGCCGCACGCCACGCGCGCGTGTACGTGAACCGGCGTGGCCCGGTGCCACCGGGGTCTGATCGCCGCGTCGCGTCCCGACCGCGCCGCGCGCCGCAGCGCGCCTCACTCCTGGCGGGCGGTGGAGAGCGCCGCTTCGGGCGCTCTCCACGGCGCAGCGATCAGGCCGAGGGCCGGCCGATCCGGCGCCGGATGGCGTCCTGGACCTCGGCCGGGAGCGAGCGCAGGTACTCGTCCGGGAAGGCGCGGAGCGCCTCGTCGGAGAGCGCCAGCAGCCGATACGCGGGCGGCAGCCCAGCCAGCCGCTCCTCCGGCGTCAGCCCGGCCAGCCGCCGCTCGATCGGCAGCGAGTCGAGCAGCTTCTGCAACATCTCGTCGTAGCCTTCCATCTCCTCCACGTCTTGCATCGTACCCTCCTTCGCTGGCCTCACCCACTGCCGCAACCACTGCCGCGCCTCAGGGCCGAGCACCGGGCGATGGCTGAAGATCCTCAAGAAGTCGTCCTGCTCGGCCTCCGCCACCTCGTCCGTGACGACAAGATAGGTCGTGTACACCGCGCCGTCGATCCGGCCGTAACCTCCGCCCAGGCGCGCGAGCGTCCAGTCCATTTCGTCGAGCTCCCGGACCAACGTGCGCGTAATGCTCGCGACGACGAGGACCAACGTGAGCTCGCGATAGCTCGACAGCCGATCGATCTGAGCCACGTGATGCTGCACGCCGTAACCCCACAGGCGCAGGAGATCCCCGCGGCGAAACGCCGACCGGGCAGGGCTCTTGTACTCGAGCAGCGTGTCCGTTCCGAGCAGCGGCCAGAGGCCGCGCAGCACGCGGGCGTCGTCGCCCTCGCGCGGCGCGCCCTCTTTGCGCAACAGCAGCATGTCCGCGCGCTGCGGCTCGATCGTGAGCGGCACGTCGAGGTGGACGGAGATGTTCGCGGGCGCGCGGGCGCGAACCAGGTTCGCGAAGCCCAGGTGCCACAAGTTCCGAGAGGTCGTCGCCATGAAAGGCCACCCAGAGGACGCCGGAGAGCGGCGCGCGAGAGTGCGCGCGGACTGCCGCTGCAAGGCAACGGGTCGACGTCGTTCATGGGTTCCGGGCAGCGATGCGGGGCTGTCTCGGAGACGACGCGATTCCGGACAGAGATGCGGAGCTGTCTCGGATACGACGCGATTCCGGACAGAGATGCGGAGCTGTCTCGGATACGACGCGGGCCAGGATGACGATGTCGGACGAAGACCGCAGCGCCGAGGCCTGGCGACACCGGACGGCTCTCGTGTACCATCGCCCGGCGCGGCACCCCGAGGGGGACCCACGACGGGTCCGCCCCGACCTGACGCCATGGTCGACCCCAAGCAGCAGCCACCGTCGCCCGGCGGAAACGAGGAGACGGTGGTCCGCTCCCCCCCATCGCCGGGGGTGCCGGACACAACGCCGGCAGGCACCACGCCGGCAGGCCGCGCCGGTGAGCCAGGAGAAGGGCGCCGCCACCACAGCAGCGGCGCCGCCATCGATCCGAGCTCCCTCCGCCGCGTGCGCATCGCCGTCGCCGCCGAGACGCGCTCGCCCGCCGCCGCGGACGACGCGACCCACTTCGCCGGCCACGCCCCGCCGAGCTCCAAGGCCGCGCCGAGCACGCACATCGGTCCGTACCAGCTGCTCGGGAGGCTCGGGCAAGGTGGGATGGGCGTCGTCTACCGCGGCAGGCACGCAGAGACCGGCCAGACCGCGGCCATCAAGACCATCTTCAGCGCGAGCGAGCTGACCATCGCGAGCATCCGGCGCGAGATCTACGCGCTCGGCCGCCTCCGCCACCCCGGCGTCGTGCGGATCGTCGACCAGGGCGTCTCCGATGGACTGCCCTGGTACGCCATGGAGCTCCTCGAAGGACGGACCCTCCAGAACTGCATCCAGGAGATCTGGCACGAGGTGCGATCCGCCGAGACCACGCCGCTGAGCGCGCCCGGCACCCGGCCCGGCGCCGCCGCCCCGCGCTCGGCCGCGCCGCGCGAGGCGAGCCGCCACATGCTCACGCTGATCCGGCGGCTCTGCGCGCCCCTCGCCTACCTGCACGGCCAGGGGATCGTCCACCGCGATCTCAAGCCGGCGAACGTCTTCCTCCGCGACGGCGACCTGCCCGTGCTCGTCGACCTCGGCATCGCCGGGAGCTTCGGCGGCGCCGAGGGCCGCGAGGAGCTCGCCGTCGACAGGGAGGTCATGGGGACGCTCGCGTACATGGCGCCCGAGCAGATCCTCGGGAAGCTCGCCGACGCGCGCGCCGACCTCTACGCGCTCGGCTGCCTCCTGTACCAGTGCCTCACCGGCTCCACGCCGTTCCCGTCGACCCCCGAGTCCGAGCTCGGCCGGCACCACCTCAGGACCGCGCCCGAGCCGCCCTCCAGCCGCGCGCCCCACGTCCCCCCGGAGCTCGACGCGCTCGTCCTGCGGCTGCTCGCGAAGGAGCCGCGCGACCGGCTGGGCTACGCGGAAGACGTGGCGCGGGCGCTCGAGGCGCTCGGCGCCGACCCGCACGATCCGCTGCCGCTGCCGCGGCCAGCGCCGTACCTGTACCGGCCCAAGCTCACCGGGCGCGACGCGATCCTGCGCCGCCTCGGGCGGGAGATCGACGCGCTCATCGACCGCCGGCGCGGCGGCAAGGTGCTCGTCGGCGGCGAGAGCGGCGCCGGCAAGACGCGGCTCATCATGGAGGTCGCGCGCGACGCCAAGATGCGCGGCGCCGCCGTGATGACCGGGCGCTGCGTGGCGATCGGCACGGACGACGGCGCCGTCAAGGCCGCCCCGCTGCACCTGTTCCGGTCGTGCCTCATCGAGGCCGCCGATCGCTGCCGCGCCCTCGGCGCCGCGGAGACCGAGCGCATCTTCGGCGACCGCGGCAAGGCGCTCGAGCTCTACGAGGCGAGCCTCGCCGACCTGCCCTACGCCAAGGAGCGCCCGCCCCTGCCGCCGCTGCCGGCGCAGGCGGCGCGCGCGCGGCTCTTCCGGTGCATGCGCGAGGTGCTGTGCGCCATGGCCGAGGCCGCGCCGCTCCTCCTCCTGCTCGACGATCTGCAGTGGGCCGACGAGCTGTCGCTGGGCCTCCTGGCCGAGCTGTCCGTCGGCTCCCTCAGGGCCGCGGGCGTGCTCGTCCTCGGCGCCTACAGGATGGACGAGCTGCGCCCCGAGCTCGACGACATGGCGCGCGCCCCGGAGGTCCTCAGCGTGGAGCTCGGCCGGCTCACCCAGGAGAGCGCCGGCGCCATGGCCCGCGAGATGCTCGCGCTGCCCGAGTCGCCCAGGCACTTCGACGAGCTCCTGTTCCAGCACTCGGCCGGCAATCCGTTCTTCATCGCCGAGTACCTGCACATGGCGATCGACGCGGGGCTCCTCTCCCGCGACGCCGCGGGCGCATGGCAGACCGAGGCGCTCGAGCGGGCGATGGCGATGCCGATGCCGCGCTCGCTGGAGGGCCTGATCACGCGGCGCCTGCGCGCCCTGCACCCGGCCAGCGCGGAGCTCGCGCAGATCGCCGCGGTGCTCGGCCGCGAGCTCGACGGGGCGCTGCTCCTCGGCGTGGCCGGCGTCGACGAGGAGGCGTGGATGGAAGCGCTCCGGGAGCTCCGCATGCGCCAGATCTTCGAGGAGGCCGGCGAGGGGCGGCTCCGCTTCGTCCACGACAAGATCCGCGAGATCGCCTACAAGCAGATCCCGGAGGAGCGCCTGCGCGCGCTGCACCGGCGGGCCGCCGAGCGGATCGAGGCGACCCTCGCCGAGGACGCCGCCGATCGCGCCCCGGTGCTCGCGCACCACTTCTCGAGGGCCGGGGTGCACGACAAGGCGATCGCGCACCTGACGGCGGCGGGCGATCGCGCGCGCTCCGTCTACGCGAACAGCGACGCGATCGCGCTCTACCGCGCGGCGATCGCCGAGATGGGCCGGCGCGCGGAAGCGGGGGGCCCGCCGGGCGTCCAGCGCGACGCGGAGCGCGCGGCGCTCGAGGAGCGGCTCGGCGACGTGCTGGCCATCACGGGCAAGCAGGACGACGCGCGGCGGGCCTACGTCGAGGCGCTCGCGCGGCTCGATCCGGCCGCGCGCGTGGACCGGGCCCGGCTGCACAGGAAGCGCGGCAAGACCTGGGAGACGCACCTGGAGCACGCGCAGGCGCTCGCCGCCTACGCCGACGCCGACGCCTCGCTCGGCCTCGACGAGCCCACCGAGGGCCGCTCCGAGGCGTGGTGGCACGAGTGGATGCAGGCCAAGATCGACCGGCTCGAGGTCTACTACTTCATGGGCCAGCTCGACGCGCTGAGGGCCCAGGTCGAGGCGATCCAGCCGATGGTCGAGCGGTACGCGGCGCCCGTCCGGCAGGCGCAGTTCTTCTACGGCCTCATGCTCATGCAGATCCGCATCGAGCGGTACCAGGCCTCGGAGCTCACCGTGCGGCACGTCCGCTCGTTCGTCGCGGCCAGCGAGGCCACGGGCGATCCGGAGCTCATCGCGTCCGCGCACTTCTCGGGCGGCTTCGCGCACCTGTGGCACGGCGCGCTCGACGCCGCCGAGGCGTACCTCGTGAGCTCGCTCGAGGCCGCGGAGCGGATGGGCAACGTGATCGTGCAGTCGCGCGCGCTCACCTACAGGACCATGATCCGCAGGATGCGCCGGGAGCGCGCGGAGGTGCGGGCCATGGCGCTGCGGAGCCTCGCGGTCGCGACCGCGGGGCACATGCGCGACTACATGGGCGCCGCCGAGGCCCACCTCGCCTGGTGCGCTTGGTCCGAGGGGGCGCCGGAGGAGGAGATCGTGCGCCGCGCCAGCGCGGCCCTCCACTTCTGGACGGAGCTGCCGGCGCCGTTCCCGTTCGAGTGGACGGCGCGCCTCGTGCTGCTCGCGGTGCACCTCGGGCGGGGCCGCCTCGCCGCGGCCGCGGAGCAGGCCGCGGCGCTCCGGGACGTGAAGCAGCACCGCTTCCCGGGCGCGCTCGACGAGCGGCTCGAGCAGGCCGTGGCCGCGGCCGGAGGAGGAGGGCCGCCCGAGGCGAGCCGGGCCGCGCTCGAGGCGCTCGTCGCCGCCGCCCTGGATCACGGCTACCTCTGACGCAGCGAGCGCGCCCGCTGCCCGGGCGTTCGTCCTATGCTGCGGGCCTGCGAGCGAGAGGAGGAGCGATGATCCTGATCGTCGGGGCAACAGGGGTTCTGGGCACGGAGATCTGCCGGCGTCTCCGCGAGGCCGGGCGCGCGGTGCGCGGGCTCTACCGCGAGGGCTCGGACCCGGCGAAGGTGGCGCGGCTCCGCGAGATGGGGGTCGAGCTCGCGCGCGGCGATCTGAAGGACCGCGCGTCGCTCGATCGCGCGTGCCAGGGGGTCCGGGTGGTGATCGAGACGGCCAGCTCGACGCTCTCGCGGCAGGAGGGCGACTCGATCGCGTCCGTGGACCGCGACGGCTCGCTCGCGCTGATCGCCGCGGCGAAGGCGGCGTCGGTCGCGCAGTTCGTCTACGTCTCCTTCCCGGAGATCGCCGACGAGTTCCCGCTGCAGGACGCGAAGCGCGAGGTGGAGCGGGCGCTCCGGGCGAGCGGCCTGCCCTTCACCATCCTGCAGCCGACGTACTTCATGGAGATCTGGCTGAGCCCGGCGCTCGGCTTCGACGTGGAGGCGGCGAAGGCGCGCGTCTACGGCGCGGGAGACGGCCCGATCAGCTGGATCGCGCTCGGCGACGTGGCCGCGGCGGCGATCGCCGCCGTCGACAACCCGGCGGCGCTGAACCGCTCCTTCGAGCTGGGCGGCCCGGAGGCGCTCAGCCACAACCAGGTGATCGCGATCTTCGAGGCGCTGACCGGCCGCGCCTTCGCCGTGGAGCGCGTCGACGAGGCCGATCTGCGGGCGCGCCGCGCCGCGGCCCGCGACCCGCAGCGCGGCGTCGACCCGCTCGCGCAGTCGTTCGACGCGCTGATGCTCCACTGCGTGGAGGGCAAGGTCATCGACATGCGCCCGACCCTCGCGGCGCTGCCCATCGAGCTCACGCCGCTCCGCGCGTACGCCGCGCGGTCGCTCGGGCAGAAGGGCGCGTGACCCGTCACCCGCCGGCCGGCGGCCTCGCGCGCCGCCGGCGCTCGTGCTCGCGGGCGAGGACGAGGAGCAGCTCGTCCTGGTCGTCGAGCCCCAGCGAGGCCGCGTAGCCGTCGAGGTGCGGCGGGACGGGGCGGCCGGCGACCTCGCCGAAGTACCAGTCGAGGAGCGCCTGCCGCGTCAGGCCGAGGTCCTCGAGCGCGGGCGCCTCGACGCCGGCCGCGGCGAGGACCTCCTGCTTTTCGAGCGCCCGCGCGGCGAGCTCGGCGTAGCGGCCCGTCATGCGCAGGTGATCGACGAGGAGGCGCTCCACCTCGATCCCGAACACGGCCTGCGCCCAGCGCAGGCGCGCCTCCCGCTGGACGAGCAGGGTGAGGCCCTCGACGTCGAGCGCCTGCTCCGCGAGCCACGCGCGCGTGCTCTCCGAGGTGAGCAGGCCCCGCTCCCGCCGGATCTGCGCGAGGATCTCCTCGAACAGCTCGACCGGGACCTCGACCCCGTGGCGCCGCGCCTCGCTCAGGGCGAGCGCCCGCGCGAGGGCGCCGTGCACGGCGTGCGCGTAGGACAGCGGGCCTTCGAGCCGGAGCTCGTCGAGGAGGAGCTCGGGCTGCAGCGCGCCCTCGGCGCGGCGCGATCGCGCGCCGGCCGGGCCGCCGCCGGGGCGCGCGTCGGGCGCCGCGCTCTCGCCGGCGCGGGCGCCCTGCCCCGCGGCCACGCTGCCGCGGCCGGCGCGCCGGCACGCCTGGTCCCAGACGTCGGTGTAGGCGAAGTGGTACGCCACCCGGAGCGGGCCTGGATCGCGCGCGCGCAGCGCCGCGATCGCCTCCAGCATCGCGACGGCGTCGCGCCGCTTCTGGTCCACGCGGCCGTCCGGCAAGAAGCGCCGGAGGGCGTCGAGCTCCTCGGGGCGCGCCGCGCCCGCGGCCGCCCCCTCCGCGAGCAGGCGCGCGAAGCTGCGCTGCGCGTAGAACGTGCGCTTGGCCAGCGCGACGAGCGCCGCGGCGGTCTCCCGCCGGAGGGCCGACGCCGCGACGGCCGCGTCGAGCGTGGCGCGGATGTTCACCATCGCGTCGGAGAGCGGCCGGTAGCCGTCCTCGGCGGGGGCGTGCGCGATCGCGACCTCGTCGTCGTCGGTGAGCGCGCCGCTCCGGAACGCCTCGAACACGGCGCCGACGCCGGCCATGCCGAACGGGTGGAGCTCGGCGGCCCGCAGCGCGCCCATGCTGGCGCTGCCGAAGACGTGGACGCCGTGCGCCATCGCCCAGAGGATCTCCTTGTGCCAGACCGAGGGCAGGCGCTCGAAGTAGCCGTCGATGATCCCGATGGCCCAGGGCTTCTCCTGCGAGGCCCGGTACACGTCGCCCTGCGCGACCGGCGGCAGGAACACGGCGCCGTCGAGCAGCGCGGCGCCGTCCGCGGCCGAGAGCGTGGGGCCGGTGAAGACGATGACGCTCACGCCGTGGCCGCGCTCCTCGCCGCGCGCTCGGACAGGCGCGCCCGGGCGCGGGGCCCAGGGACGAAGCCGGGGACGTCGTCGATCGACTCGAGGCCCGGGAGGAGCACCCGCACGACCGAGACGCCGAGCCCGGGCTTGCTCAGGTCGACGACGACGGCGCGCTCGACGCCGGCGCGCCGGAGGCACGCGAGCTCCAGGGCGACGTCGTCCTCGAACGTCTCGCCCGCGAGCGACGGGACGTCGCGGAAAGCGCGGAGCGGGCCGCGGACGCCCGCGATCTGCTCGCGGGCGCGCTGGATGGCGTCGGCGTGGCGCGCCCGCTCGAAGCGATCGCGGTCGCCGTCGTCGCGGGAGCCGGCGATGAAGGTGAGCCGGCTCTGCGCCGCCTCGGTGAGCGCCCTCAGCAGCGCGACGCTCCGGCTCGGGTGGCAGCCCATCCCCTCGGTGGCGTAGAGGCGGCGGAACGGATCGGGCGCGCGATCGACGATCAGGCACAGGAACGCGGGCAGGCCGACGTCGGTCGTGGTCTCCCAGACGCCGACGGCGACGCCGGCCGCCTCGTACAGGTCGAGGACGTGGCGGCACCCGGGGTCGTCGACCGTGGCGAGGTCGAGCCGGCAGCCGGGGATCTCGGCCTCGCCGCCGGCGCGGAAGAGCGTGGTGGCGTCGCGCTCGACGACCTCGCAGATGCCGTGGCTCACCGCCTCGAGCAGGTGGTTGCCGGAGGCGAGGCCGTTCGAGCTCATCACGAACGAGCCGCTGCCCGCCGGCAGCGGCAGGGTGTAGTTCGTGTGGACCATCTCGAAGGGGACCCACACGGCCTCGTCGCGGAGGAGATCGCGCCCCTCGACCCAGAGCACCCGGTGGTGCTCGCGGGAGGCGCCGACCGACAGGCGCGGCAGCGCGGCGACGTCGACGACGGCGGCGGTCCGGGCGAGCTCCCGGTAGCTCGCGAGCCGGAGCGGCAGGTCGATGTGCTCGGCGTGGTACGACTCGATCGACTCCATGAGGCCGGAGGCGCGCGCCGCGTCGAGCGTGAGCCCCTTGCCCTGGGAGACCGCGAGCGAGGCGGCGTTGGGCCGGCAGACCATGACGACCGGCAGGCCGATGACGTCGAGGCCGGTGACGTCGGCCACCCGGGTGATGCCGAACGCGGCCAGGTGGGGCGCGACGCGGGCGATCGTCTCGGCCGGCGGGACCAGCCGGTGGGTGCCCTCCCGGAACCCCTTCGCGGCGCGGGCGCCGGCCCGCTCCGCCGAGGGGCCCGTCGCGCTCACTGGCCCTTGTCGCCCGCGACGAGGTGCTTGACCGCGGACTTCGCGTCCTTGACGCTCTGCTCCGCGGCGTCGACCGTGCGGGTGGCCGCGGCCACGGCCTCGGCCGGGTCGCCGAGCTCGCGGGCCAGCGCGGCCGCCGTGGCGTGGGTCGCCGCCTGGTCGGCCCACTCGGAGGCCGCCAGGAGGTCCTGGATCGGATCCGGCCCCTCCTCTTTCCACGTCGGGGGCTCGAACGGGGTCACCCTGCGCAGGCTCGCGAGGTTGACCAGGTAGCACGCCTGGTTGCCGGGCCGAGGCCGGATCCAGCCCAGCGCGACGCCCTGCCGGAGGAGCTCCATCGCGCGGTCGTAGCAGTGCCCGCAGTTCTCGGCGGTCAGCTCGTTCTCGGGCCGGATGTAGTCCTCGCGGCGCAGGTAGTAGAGCTTGCCGTTGTCCGCCGCGAGGATGACGTCCTCGTACTTGTGCCCTCCACGCGGCGACTTCGGACAACGCTCACCATGCTGTTGGTCGGCCATGTGCACTCCTTGTTCGACGGCGCGTCGGGAGACCGGCCGTGCATATCACGCGGGCGCGAGGGCTTTCAACGTCCGGGCGCCCGGCGGGGCGGGAGGGCGCGGGATCAGGCGATCCCCATGGGCGCGCCGCCCTCGGCCACGAACCGATCGGCGATGTCCACGAGGAGCGCGTCGGTGGCGGGCTTGCTCTTCACGGTGACCTGCGTCTCGTCCGGCAGGAGCACGAACGAGCCGATCACCTTGCCGTCGAGCCGCACCTCGTGGCTGCCTCCAGGCGGAGCGGGCGCGACCTCATAGACCTTGCCGTCACGTGCCTTGATCTTCATCCCCTACCGGTAGCATGGGGCGGTCGCGCGCGGCGCCCAGCGCGCCGCGGCGTACGAGCGCGGCAGCGCCTCCGCCGCGCCGGGGCGAGAGCCCCTCCACCGCGGGCGGATTGCGCGGTAGGATGGCGCCGCGCCGAGCGCGAGGAGTGTGCACCGTGCCGAGATTCGATCTTGTCCTGATCCCGTCGCTTGCATCGGCGAGGCGGGGCTCCGCGCGGAAGCGACCCGGGGGAGCGTCATGACGGCGGCCTCCTCGCGGCGGCTAGAACCACGGACCGACGCCGCGGGTCCCCCGCTCGACGCCGATTGCTGATGGCGATGCCGGACTCTGGCCAGCCCCACGAGGCCGGCGGCGGCGGGTGGATCATCCTCGGCGTCCTGAACGAGATCCTCCTCAAGCTCGCGAGCCAGCCGGATCTGCGGTCGCTCTGGGAGGAGGTCTGCTCGAGCGCGCGCTGGATCGTCCCGTCCCAGCGGCTCTGCGTGGTGCTCGGCAACGAGGGCGGCGGCGCGCGGATCGCGGCGCGGTACGAGCGCGGCAACTTCGAGTACGGCGCGCCCGAGGGCGGCGGCGTCGTCGTGGACGCGTGGATGGTCGCGGCGCTGGAGGCGCAGCGCGCCGCGTGGTTCAAGGGGCCCTGGACCGAGGCGCGGGAGGCGGATGAGGCGCGCGCGTGGCTCCTCGCGGAGGACCCGGACGTCGTCTTTCACGTGCCGATCCAGGTCTACAAGAAGACCATCGGCACGATGCTCTTCGCCCTGGAGGACCAGCGCCAGATCGACCGGAAGGCGCTGGCGAGCGCGACCACGTACGCGCTCTACGTCGGCGCCACGTACACGATGCTCAAGAACTCGCTCGACCTCGCCGCCGCGAGCGCGCAGCTGCGCGAGCAGAACGAGGAGCTCGAGCGCGTCCAGATCGAGCTCCGGCGGCAGCTCGACCGGGTGCGCGCGCAGCACGAGGCGATGCTCGAGATGTCGACGCCGATCATCCAGGTGTGGGACAGCGTGCTCACGCTGCCGGTGATCGGCACGATCGACGGCGCGCGCGCGGCGCGGATGATGGAAGAGGTGCTCGCGGCGGTCGTCCAGCACGGCGCCCGCTTCATGATCGTGGACCTCACCGGCGCGCAGGCGACCGACGCCTCGACGATCGAGCACCTCCTCAGGATCTTCGCGGCGACGAGGCTGCTCGGCAGCCGGTGCATCGTCTCCGGCGTCCCGACGGCGATGGTCGGGCGCATCCTGGAGGTCGGCGGCAGCCTGGAGGGCATCCCGGTGTTCAGCACGCTGAAGAGCGCGCTCGAGCACGTGATGGGCGCCCTCCGGCAGAGGCCGCGGTAGGCCGCCGCCGGAGGCCGCGGTGGGCCGCCGTGCCAGGGCCGGCCGGGGCGGCGGCCGACGCGGGCGCGGCGCCGGCGGCGCGCTTCGCAGCGCGCCCTGTGATACGCCCGCGGGCGCAGACAGGAGCGTGAACAGATGAAGCTCGCAATGATCGGACTCGGGAGGATGGGCGCCAACATGGCGCGCCGGCTCATGCGCGGCGGCCACGAGGTCGTGGCGTTCGATCTGAACCAGGACAGCGTGAGGCAGCTCGGCGCGGAGGGCGCGGCGACGGCCTCGTCCCTCGGCGAGGTGGTGGCGCAGCTCGCGTCGCCGCGCGTGGTCTGGGTCATGCTCCCGGCGGGCGCCCCGACCGAGCGCGTGGTCCAGGAGCTCGGCGAGAAGCTCGGCGCGGGCGACGTGATCATCGACGGGGGCAATACCTACTTCAAGGACGACGTCCGCCGCGCCAGGGCGCTCGCCGCGAAGGGCATCCGCTACGTCGACGTGGGGACGAGCGGCGGCGTGTGGGGGATCGAGCGCGGCTACTGCCTCATGGTCGGCGGCGCGCCCGAGGCGTTCGCCCTGGTGGAGCCGATCCTGCGGACGCTCGCGCCCGGGCCGGGGGACACCCCGCGCACGCCGGGCCGGCGCGAGGCGCAGAGCACGGCGGAAGAGGGGTTCCTCCACTGCGGCCCGGTCGGCGCCGGCCATTTCGTGAAGATGGTCCACAACGGGATCGAGTACGGCCTCATGCAGGCGTACGCGGAGGGGTTCGACATCCTGAAGAACGCGGGGACCGAGCGGCTGCCCGAGGAGCACCGGTACGCGCTCGACCTCGGCGAGATCGCCGAGGTCTGGCGGCGGGGGAGCGTGGTGGGCTCGTGGCTGCTCGACCTCACCGCGATCGCCCTGACCGAGAGCCCGGAGCTCGCCGGGTACAGCGGCTTCGTGCAGGACTCCGGCGAGGGCCGCTGGACCGTGATGGCGGCGATCGAGGAGGCGGTGCCCGCCGAGGTGCTCTCGTCGGCGCTCTACGCGCGCTTCCGGTCGCGGCACGATCACACGTTCGCCGAGAAGGTGCTGTCGGCGATGCGCCACAAGTTCGGCGGGCACCTGGAGCGGCCGACGGGGGGCTGAGCGGAGCGAGGAGGGCCGGCGAGGGGCAGCTCGGGCGCCCGAGGAGGAGATCGAGGGGCGTACCGCTCTATGCAGACGTCCCCCGTCCCCGTCCCCCGTCTTCCGTGCGCGTCCTTCGTGCGCGTGCGCGTGCGCGAGACCGTGTCAGTCCCACCTAAGGACCGCTTCTAGAACCGCGGTGGTGAACGTCTTGGACCGAGGTGCGAATGCATCCGAAGGAAAAGAAAGGATCTCCCGCGGGCGCCTCCTTGACCGACGGGGAAGAGCGCGTCCGTGGAGCGATCGAGCGATGGCGCGCGTCTCTGGCACCCGCGTGCCTGCTGCACGGCGCTCCGGGAGCCGGCAAAACGACGCTGTGCGCCCGGCTCGTCGCCGAGGCGCGCGAGCGTGCCGGGGTATGTGCCGCTGTGGTGCACATAGGACGAGCGAACCGCCTCGTCTCCGAGCATGAGATCCTCACGTCGCTCCTGCAGCAGCTCGGCGAAGACGCGCTGCGCCCTCCGCGGGACGTCCTGAAGCTGCGCTCGGAGCTCCGGAACAGGCTGGCCAATGGCCAGGATGAAGACGAGCCCGAGTTGCTCCTCGTGCTCGATGGTCTCGACGAGTGCATCGACTGGCCTCACGATGGGCGGATATCCACGCTTCGGGAGCTCGGGAAGCACGTTCGATGTTTGGTTTCGATCTCCGGTGGCGCGAGCGAGGCGCACACCTGGCGGGAGCGCCTCGGCTGGAACGGCGTTGATGCGCATCTCGCCGAGATTGCACCCGTTTCCCCCGCGGCGGCGGAGAGCCAAGGCGTCCCGAGCGGGGCAGATGCGAGCGCGCACCTCGCCCTCGGCGGCGCTCCTGTCGCCTCGATGCTCGCGTTCGCCGAGCCGGGCTGGGTACGGCCTGTCTCTGCCGAGGCGCTCGCCTACGCCCTCGTCGATCTCCGCCGCCTGCGCGATCGTCTCGGAGAGGAGGTGGAGCGCTGCAGGTCCCTGACTCCCACCCTCGCCGCGGCGCTCGTCCGCTGCGCGGCGGCGCAGGGCGCGGCGGCGACGCTGGGAGACGCGGAGCCGTGGGCGAGCCCCGATGCCGACCTCGTGACGCCACGGCTCGACGCGGACGCGGCGCGCGCTCTCTCCTTGGTCGCCCTCGCAGCGGAGGTCTCACCGTCTCCCCGAGCCGGGGTCCTCGAGAAAGCGTTCGAGATCGCCGATCGCACGGGCGCGCGGTGGTCGGGCCCCTCGGCGCTGATCGCCGTGGCCGAGGCGGCGGAGGGCGAGCGGCGCATCCGGATTGCGCGCGTCGCGCTGGAAGTTGCGCGCCGTTCCGACGGGGAGGACGCGCCCCGGGAGCTCGTCGCAGCGGCGGGCCTGCTTCCCGAAGAGGAAGCCCAGGAGGTCGCGGCAGAGGCCATCGCGCGCGCTGGAGGGGCGCCGGCCGCGCTCGTGCCCGGCCCCAGAGTGAGCGAGGCTTCCGCCGTCGCGCTGGAACGAGCTTCACGTCCCCTGCCCGCGCCCCAGCGAGTTCGCGTCGTTGCCCGGCTGCTCGCCGGCCTGCCGAAAGAGGCGAGAGCTCGCGCCGTCGAGGAGATCGAGCGGAACTGGGCGCCTTGGTGCTTCGAGAACGAGGCGGAGGCCGCGGCGGTAGCGCCTTATCTGCCCGAGCCTCTCCTGGAGAGGGCGCTCGAGGAGGTTCCCGTCTGGCCGGTGCACGCTCTCGGCGCGCGGCTGGTCTCGCTCGGGCGAGAGGACGAGGCGCGCGCGCTCGTGCTGCGATGGGCGGGGAGCAGCGCCGGGTACCAGGCGGACGCGCTGCTTCGCCTCGGCGAGAGGCTCCCTCCGGGAAGGCGGCCGGAGAAGGAGGTAAAGGCCCTCATCGAAGAGCTCGATCCCGAGGAGCGATGCAGTTTGATCAAGGAGCACCCCTCCGCCTCGGTCACGATCCTGGGGGCGGAAGCGGCTTTACGGATCGTGGAAGACTGTGACGAGCCCTCCGGGAGCTATGTTCGGACGGTCGCACTGGCACGGCTTGCCAGGGCCCTCCCCGAACCGATGCGCGCCGAGGCTGCCCGACGCGCGGTGCTCGCCTTCGAGGCAGGAGGCGCGGACGCCGACGCGCTCGGCGATCTCTGCGAGGCAGCGCCGTGGATGAGCCCCGCCGAGGCGGCACGGCTGCTGTCGACGTGCCTGTTCGACGCGTCGGGGAGTCCGTCGCTGGCCGGTGTCTTCCAGGGATGGGCGAGCGTGGCGCAGCTCGCGGGCGTCCTTCGCCGGGCCGGAGGCGAGGAGGCCGTGCTCGCGGCCGCCGATGAGGTGACCTTCGCCGGAAGATGGCTGCACACACCGGCGGTAAGCTAGCGACATGAATAGATTTTAGCCGATGTCCCCGGTTTGAAAGCTCTCCGGCAGGTCGGGCTCCTCGGGCTGCGCTCGCTGCCCGGCGGCGAGGAGCGCCTCGGCCACGAGCATCGCGTCGACCGGCCAGAGCTCGGGCGGGCGCCGGTGCTTCGCCCCCGCCTCGGGCAGCGGGCGGCAGGACAGCACGAGCCGCCGGAAGCGATCCGGCACGGCATCCCTGCCGTGAACCGCGCCGAGCAGCGCGCCCGCGATCGCGGCGTTCGTGTCGGTGTCGCCGCCGGCCATCACCGTGTCGATGAGCCCCTGCTCGAGCGAGGGCGCGTGAAGGAGCCGGTAGAAGGCGTTCTGCAGGGCGATGACGACCCAGCCGGCCTGGTGCGAGGAGGTCCGGGGCGGCGCGCCCTGCGCGGCCTCCAGCGCGGCGACGACCGCGCGCTCGCCGCTCCGCTCCGCCTCGGCGCGCGCGGCCGCGAAGGCCCCCTCGACGCCGGCGCCGCCCACGCCGGCGGCGATGGCCGCGACGAACGCGCCGGAGGCGGCGCAGCAGACCGGATGGGGGTGCGTGAGCGCGCTGTCGGCGCGCGCCCAGGCCGCGGCCTCCCGCGGGCGGCCCGCGCCGAGGATGCCGAGCGGCGCCGCGCGCATCACCGAGCCGTTCGCCTCGCTGGTCAGGCTCGCGGCCGCCATGGCGCGGCCTGGGCGCGCGCCGGGCGAGGGCGCGCCCGCGGCGGCGCGGAGCGCGGCCGCGACGGTGTTGCCGACGTCGAACGGGCCGGAGCGGTACCAGTGCACGTAGGCGTCGAGCGCGGCCTCGGCGACGAAGCCGCGCTTGCGGACGATCGACCGCGCCAGCATGAGCGCCATCTCGGAGTCGTCGGTCGGCTGCCCGGCGAGGGTGTTCCACGTCCCGCCGTCGGCGAGGTCCCGGACGCCGCCCGGATAGAGGTGCTCGATCTGCTCCGCGCTCCGGAACTCGACGAGGGAGCCGAGCGCGTCGCCCGCGAGCTGGCCGAGCAGGCAGCCCTGGGCCCGGGAGAGCGCGCCGGCGCCCTCGAACAGCAGGCTGCGGGACGGGCGCAGCAGCCCGTACGTCCCCTGCGGCGCCGGGATGCGGCCGTGGATGACGGCGTTCCACGGGCGCCGCGCGAGCTCCTGGACGACCGCGGGGGCGCCGCCGAAGAGGCGGCAGATCTGGCCCTCGCGCTCCGCGGTGTACGCGATGGGCGCGCCGTCGTCGTCGACGAGCTCGCCGCCCGCGGCGCGCACGAGCGCGTGGCCGGCCGCGTAGTCCCAGCTGCGCGGCCGGCTGAGCGAGACCGCGGCGACCCCCTCCCCGACCGCCGCCAGCGCGAGCCGGTAGGCGAGGCTCGGCAGCGAGAGGAACCGCGCGGGCGCGACGCACCGGGCGTTGCGCGCCGGGAGGTAGTCCGCCGACTGCGAGAGCAGCACGACGGCGTAGCGATCGAGCGTCGCGCCCGCGAGCGACGACGAGACGGGCGCGCCGTTGCGCCGGATCGGCCCGGTGCCCTCCGCCCAGGCGATGAGGTCGCCGTGGTCGTCGGGGTAGGCGTACGCGAAGACGACGCCGAGCACCGGCGTGCCCTCGCGCAAAAGGCCGATCGAGACCGAGGCGCCGCGGTAGCCGTGCAGGAAGGACGCGGTGCCGTCGTTCGGATCGACGACCCAGCGGTGCGACGGGTCCGCGCCGTCCAGGGCGCCGGTCTCCTCCCCGAGGAACGCGTAGGGGGTCGCGCGGGTGAGCGCGTCGCGCAGGAGGAGCTCGACCTCCACGTCGACGTCGGCGTGCGTCCCGGCGCCGCGAGGGCCGCCGGGGCGGTGGAACTCCGCGCGGAGGAGCGAGCCCGCGCGGCGCGCCGCCTCGACGGCGAGCGCGAGCTCAGCGTCGTAACCCATGCCGGTCCCGTGGCTCCACGCGAGGCCGCCTACCCGAGCTCGGGGCGCCGGCACCCGCCGGCGTCGAGCGCTGCTCGCGGGGGCGCGGCGCCGTAGCTGCGGAGGTCGGCGACGGCGGCGTCGACCTGGGCGACGATGGTGCGGGCGTGGTCGAGGAACGCCGCGCCCGCCGGCAGGAGGCGCATGCCGCGCGCGGTGCGCTCGAACAGCTGCGCGCCGAGCTCGTCCTCCAGGCCGCGGATCTGCCGGCTGAGGGGCGGCTGCGCGATGTGGAGCCGGCGCGCGGCGCGGCCGACGTGGCCCTCCTCGGCGACGGCGATGAAGTAGCGGATCTGCGACAGGCTCACGCGGCCGATTCTACTCGAACGCCGCTCGGGAGAGGAGCCGCGCGCGGGCGCCCGAGATCAAAACAGTATTGGATGGCCGCGCGCCGCGCGCGCATACGCCTCGCATGAACGTGGACATCCTTCGGCCTCGCGCGTGCGAGGCGATGCGGCGCGCCGGGCGCGCGGCCGCGGCGACCCTGGCCGCCGTCGGGGCGCGGCTCTCGCCCTTCGTGACGACCGCGGACATCGACCGGTGGGTGCGCGAGGACACGGCGCAGCGCGGCGGCCGCCCGAGCCAGCTCGGGTACAAGGGCTTCCCGGCGGCGGTGTGCACGAGCCGGAACCACGTCGTGTGCCACGGGATCCCGCGGCGCGACGAGGTGCTCCAGCCGGGCGACATCATCAACGTCGACGTGACCACGGAGCTCGACGGCTACCACGGCGACACCTCCGCGACGTTCTTCGTCGGGGAGCCGAGCGCCGAGGCGCGGCACGTGGTGGACGTCGCCCGGCGGTGCCGCGACGCGGGGATCGCGGTCGTGCGCGACGGGGCGCGGCTCGGCGACATCGGCGCGGCGATCGAGGAGCTCGCGCGGGCGGAGGGGTGCAGCGTGGTCCGCGAGGTCGGCGGGCACGGCATCGGGCGGAAGATGCACCTGCCGCCGCACGTCGCGCACACCGGCGTGCGCGGGGCGGGCCTGCGGCTCCGCGCCGGGATGGCCATCACGATCGAGCCGATGGTCAACCTTGGATCGCACGACATCCGCACGCTCGACGACGGGTGGACCATCGTCACCGAGGACGGCAGCCTCTCGGCGCAGTTCGAGCACACCGTGCTCGTCACGCGGGACGGCTGCGAGATCCTGACGCTCTGACACGAGCGGCCGCGCGGCGCGCGAGCCCGGCGCGCCGCGCGCGATCGCGCCGGCGGCCCGGGCGCCGTCACACCCCCCTGGTCACCCAGGCCCAGACGAACTCGCACTCCATCGGCGACGCGCCGCTCTCGTCCGTCACGGTGACGGCGACGGCCACGTCCCCTTTCGGCTGGTCCAGGAAGGCCTGCCGCTGCTCGGGGGACAGGGTCGCGACCGCGCGCAGCCCGCTACGGGCGCGGCGCGTGTAGTCGACCTTCATGCTGCGCAGGAGCGGCAGCTTGCCGTCGGGGAGGTTGACGGCGACCACGAAGCCGGTCGCGGTCTCGGCCAGGAGCCCCGCCGCCGCCGCGTGCACGCCGCCGATGTGGTTCTGCACCCGGCGGCCGTTGGCGAGCCGCAGCGCCACCCGATCCGGGCCCACCTCCTCGAACTGGATCCCCGCGGTCCCCGTGAACGGCACCATGCGCTGGAACAGCACGGTCTGCGCGCGCGAGCGCAGGGAGGGCGGGAGCACCTGGAGCGGGGCGAGGGCGCGGGCGATGAAACTCGGCTTGGACATATGCGGCGAGCTTAGCGCATGCCGGCCGGCGCCTCGCTCCCGGGGGTGGGCAGCGCGCGGATGGTCGGGTCAGCGCCGCCGCCGCCGCGCCTTGCTCACCGCGACGTCGGCCTCTTCCTCCGCCTGCTCCGCCTCCTCCGCCCTGGAGCGCGCCGTGTCCGACCCGACGCGGAGCCTGCCCTGCCGCTCCTCGTCCGCCCCCTCGATGCGCTGGCGCCGGGCCGCCCCGGGGCGCGGGCCCCTGCCGACCGCCCTCGCGAGGGCCACCTCGTGCATGCGGCGGTGGTGCTCGCGCCACAGCTGCATGCGCTCGGCCTCCTCGGCCCAGTCGTCCTCGTGCGCGGTGAACGCGACGAGCGCGTGGATGGCGACGCCGATGCCCCAGCCCAGCGGGATGATCGCCGCCCAGAGCACGACGCCGAGCGGGAAGGCGAGCGTGAGGAGCGCCGCGTTGACGATGAGGTAGACGCCGAGGTGCCGGTAGAAGTTGCGGCGCTTGCGCCGGAGCCAGGCGGCGCGCTCGGCGGCGGTCGCCGCGCCGGTCTTCCGCTCGACGCCGTCGCGCTCGCGCGCGCGCAGCGCGCGGCTCGCCTCGCGCAGCGCCTCCGGGTCGACGCCCACCTCCTCCGCCGCGGCGAGCAGGTCGTCGAAGCCGAGCCGCGCGTCGCCCCGCGGCGCGCGCGCCGCGCCGGCCTCGCCCGAGGCCTGGCGCTCGATCGCCCGCGCGAGCACGTCGCGGACCTCCTCGGTCGAGAACCGCTGCGCCGCGGTCTCGCCGCCGCGGGGCGCCTCGCTCCCCTTCGCGGCGGGCGCCTGCGCGTGCGGCGCCGGCATCGCGGCGGGCGCCTCGCCCCGCCCGGCCGCCTCGAGCGCGCGCACGAGGTCATCCATCGACGCGAACCGGTCCTCGGGGCGCTTCGACAGCGCGCGCAGCACGACCGCGCTCACCGCGGGCGGCACGGCGGCGTCGAGCGGGGCGCGGTCGGCCTCGTCGGTGAGGATCGAGGCGACGACGGCGAGCATGTCGCCGGCGCCGCGCCAGGGCAGCCGGCCGGTGAGGAGCTCGAACGCGAGCACGCCCCACGCGAACTGGTCCGCGCGCCCGTCGAGCTCGGCGCCGCGGATCTGCTCCGGGGCCATGTAGACGGGCGTCCCGAGCTTGACGCCGAGGGCGGTCAGCGTCGGCAGCGCGGGGGCCTCGGTGGACGCGTTCGGATCGGCGCCGCCGGCGGCGCGGCGCGCGATGCCGAAATCGAGCACCTTGATCACGCCGTCGTCCCGGACCATCACGTTCTCCGGCTTGATGTCCCGGTGGACGAGCCCCCGCCGGTGCGCCGCGGCGAGCGCGCGGGCGACGTCGGCGAGCCAGCCGACCCGGGTCGGGACCGGCGCCTCGGCGGCGCCGATCGCGCTGCGCAGGGTGCGGCCGTCGACGAGCTCCATCACGATGAACGGCGTCCCATCGAGCTCGCCGACGTCGAAGATCGAGACGGCGTTCGGGTGATCGAGCGCGGCGGCCGCGCGGGCCTCGCGGAGCAGGCGCGCGCCGGCGTCGTGGTCCATGGCGCCGCCCGCGATCACCTTGACGGCGACGCGGCGCCCGAGCCGCGCGTCGTGCGCCCGGTAGACGCAGCCCATCCCCCCTTGCCCGATGGCGGCCTCGATCGTGTAGCGCTCGAACGAATCGCCCGGCTTCAGCATGCCCGGCGGCGAGCGTAATGGATCCGCGCGGGCCTGGACAGGCGGCCGACGGCCCTGGCCCCCCCGGACGGCGGTCGCTCCAGCGGCCGAGGAGCGCGATCGGGGCGCGAACTCCGCGGCTCACGGCGCCGCGGCTTGTGTAAGGTGGCGTCATGTCATCGCATCGAACGATGCTGCTCGGGGTCGCGGTGGGGGCAGCGGTCGGCCTGACGGCGAACGCGGTCGCTGCGGGCTCCCCGGCGCTCACCTGGATCGTCGATTACATCACCTACCCGGTGGGCCAGATCTTCCTGCGCCTGCTGTTCATGCTCGTGCTCCCGATCCTGTTCTCGGCGCTCGTCATGGGCGTCTGCGAGCTCGATCTGAAGCACGTCGGCCGGCTCGGCCTGCGGACGCTGGGCTACACGGCCGTGGTCTCGGCCATCGCGGTGCTGATCGGCCTCGTCCTGGTGAACGTGATCCGCCCGGGCGACGGCCTGCCCGAGGCGGTCCGGAGCCTCGCGCACGGCGGCGGGATCAAGGCGGCCACCGCCCCGGTCGACACCTCGCCGGTGGGGATGATCATCGCGATGGTGCCGGACAACGTCATCAAGGCGGCGGCCGGGGGCGACGTGCTCGCCGTGATCACGTTCTCGCTGCTCTTCGGCCTCGCGCTGTCGCTCACCCCGACCGAGGCGGCGGCGCGGCTCCGCGAGGTCATCCAGGGGCTGTTCGACGTCTCGATGCGGCTCATCGAGGGGGTGCTCCGGTTCGCGGCGATCGGCGTGGGCGCGCTGCTCTTCACGATCACGTCCCGCATGGGCATCGGCATCATGCAGCAGCTGGCGGCGTACGTGCTCACGGTGCTGCTCGGCCTCGGGCTGCACATGTTCGTGGTGTACTCGCTCTCGGTGCGCTTCCTCGGCGGGATGTCGCCGGTCGCGTTCTTCCGCGGGAGCCGGACGGCGATCGTGACGGCGTTCTCGACCGCCTCGTCGAACGCGACGTTGCCGACCGCGCTGAAGGTGGCCGAGGAGGAGCTCAAGCTGCCGCCGTCCGTCGCCCGGTTCGTGCTGACCGCCGGCGCCGCGATGAACCAGAACGGGACGGCGCTCTTCGAGGGGGTGACCGTGCTCTTCCTCGCGCAGGTCTACGGCGTGTCGCTGACCTTCGGGCAGCAGGCGATCGTGATGCTCATCTCGGTGCTCGGGGGCATCGGCACCGCGGGCATCCCGGCCGGCTCGCTCCCCGTCATCGCGATGATCCTGGGTCTGCTCGGGATCCCGCCCGAGGGGCTCGGCCTGGTCCTCGGCGTGGATCGGTTCCTCGACATGTGCCGGACCGTGATCAACGTGGTGGGGGATCTGGCCGCCGCGGTGTTCGTATCGCGGGATCAGCACCCGAAGCCGCCGGAGACGGCCGGGGCGTGACCGGTCAGGGCCGGAGCGCCGCGCCTCGCGGGTGAGGCCTCGCGCCAGCACAAAACCCCGATGAGCGAGAGCCAGCGCTCCCGCTCATCGGGGTTGTTGACGTCTGTCCGCGATCCCGAGATCAGGCAGCCATCTTCATGCCGGGCATCATGCCCATCATGTTCGGCATCATCATGCCGGGCATCATGCCCATCATGTTCGGCATCATCATGCCGGGCATCATGCCCATCATGTTCGGCATCATGCCGCCCATCATCATGTTGGGCATCATGCCCATCATGCCGGGCATCATCATGCCGGGCATCATGCCCATCATGTTCGGCATCATGCGGCTCATCATCATGTTGGGCATCATGCCCATCATGTCGGACATCATCGGCATCATGCCACCCATCATGCTCGGCATCATACCCATCATACCCATCATGTTGGGCATCATCGGCATCATGCCGCCCATCGGCATCATGCCGCTCATCGACGGCATCGTCGTACACATCATCGGCATCGAGCTCATTGGCATGGTCATCATGGCTTTTCTCTCCGTCAGGTCGTTGCGGGGATGGCATAACTCCCTGCCCGGATCGGAGCAATATCCAAGGCTTGGAGCGCGTCGCTTTCCTCCAGGGGAGCGGACGGGGCTTCGGACGGAGCGGATGGATGGCCGAACCAAACGGAGGACCATCCACGATAGCGACAGGCTGCCGCTGCCGCCCTGGCCGAACAAGCCAGCAGCGCCAGGTGCATCTGGTGTTCGCGACAAATCGCTGTGTACTGGACGAAACGCGGCGGCAACGGAGCAGCCAGAGGCAGCAACGAGGGCGCGGAGAGAGGCAAAGCGCCGTGCTCATCCGCCGAACTCGTCCGCTCGTGGATGAGCTCGCCCTCTGTCATCCCGCGATGCATGAGTTTGCCGCAGGTTCGCTCGATCCACCACCGCGCCGTCGACCGCCACCACCTCTAGGGCCGGGCGCGCGGCGACCGCTTCGCAACCCGCGCCGCGCGCGCGGAGCGTCGTCGACATCCGCGTTCGCCCGTCGGGAGACAAAAAGGCGCGCGGCCGAGGCTGAGCCCCGGCCGCGGCGACGATTCGCGAGGAACGCTCACGCCGTCATCAGGAGAACGACCGGTGTTCCGAGCGGTAACGCGCGCTGGCCGCCGTCGTCGCGTAGGCCGAACGGTAGTCGGTCAGGAGCCAGACCAGGCCGATGGCCACGCCGGACACGACGAAGAAATTCCTCGCCGCGGGCGCCGCCTCATCGAAGTTGAACAGCCAGGGCGCGGCGACGAGGAACACGCCGACCGCGGCCTCGAGCGCTCCGTGGACCGGGAACGGGATGATCTTGGCGGCGCCCAGCGGAAACGCGGTGAGCAGCGTCATGCCGACGTGCACGGCGCCCAGGATATAGCAGAGCGTCTCCGGGAACCCGCCGAAGCCGAACAGCGACGGGGCCAGCAGGAAGAGGGCCGCAACTGCATAATCGATGTACCCATGAACTCGAGGCGACAGGATCTTCATGACCGACTCCTTGCAATCCTAACTCTGGTTTGAGTGCCTTCGTCGGTCTGGCGAGCTGCAAGGCGCATGCCGCAGGGCAGCCCGGCGCGGAGGGCCGTGCTTCTCGGCGAGCTCGGCGGCCATTCCATCATTCCACGGCGCCGAGGGGGGTTGGCAGCCGGCCTGCGCTGGCGTGCTGCGGCCGCGCTGGCCACCGCGAGCGCCGCGCTCCTGGAATACCGAGCGCCGCCGCGGCCTCATGGCCTGTACCCTGGAGATCTCGTCTGTGGCACATTGCCCCGAGATCGCCCACCCGCCACGGGACACGGCACCTCTCGACGGGTCATGTCCTTGGCGGAGAGGCCATGTCGTCCTGGCTGTCCAGCGCGCTCGCCCGTTCTCCCAGGCCCGCGCCGCCCCGGGAGCGCCGGCGTGCGGGGCGCCCTTAAGGAGCTTGCTCGAGGAAGCCCACGAGCGCGTCCCGGTACTTCTCGAACGCCTCGACCTGCGGCAGGTGGCCGACGCCGGGCAGCTCGACCAGCTTGGCGCCGGGGATCGCCTGCGCGGTCTTCTTGCCCAGCGTCGTGTAGTCGCCGAGCGCGTCAGCGGCCTCCTTCGGCGCCCAGGCGCGGCCGAGCGCGGTCCGATCGCGCAGCCCGATGATGAGCAGCGTGGGCGTGCGGAGGCGCGGCAGCTCGTAGACGACGGGCTGCGTGAAGACCATGTCGTACGTGAGCGCGGAACACCAGGCGATGCGCGGATACTCGGGGTGCTCCGTCCAGCCCGCCTGGATCTCGATCTGGCGCTCGTACTCGGGCTTCCACGCCCCGTCGTAATAGCTCTTGCGCTGGTACTCGCGGATGCTGTCGCGCGTCGCCTCGAGCTCCTGCTTGTACCAGGCGTCGATGGAGCGATACGGGACCACCGTCTTCCAGTCCTCGAGGCCGATGGGGTTCACGAGGACGAGGCGCTCCGTCCGGTCGGCGAACATGAGGGCGAAGCGCGCGGCGAGCATGCCCCCCATCGAGTGGCCGACCACGACCGGCCGCTGGACGCCGACGGCATCGAGCAGCCCGCGCGTCATCTCGGCCAGGCCGTGGAAGCTGAACTGATAGGCGGCGGGCTTCGTCGATTTGCCGAACCCGATCTGATCGGGCGCGATGACCCGGAAACCCCGCTCGGTCAGCGCCCGGATCGTCGGCTCCCAGGTCGCTGCGGCGAAGTTCTTGCCGTGGAGGAGGAGCACCGCGCGGCCGTTCGGCTTCTCGGGCTGCACGTCCATGTACGCCATGCGGAGCTCCTGGCGCTGCGACTCGACCTCGAAGTACTTGACCGGATAAGGATACGCGTACGACGTGAGCTCCGGGTCGAGGCCGGCCGCCGGCTTCCCCGCGGGCTGCGCGGCCGGCGGCCCTTCGGGGCGCGCGGCCGGCCGAGGCTCGACGCGGGAGGCGGGCGCGCAGCCGGAGGCCGCGACGATCGAGAGGAGGAGCGACGCGAGGACGGGGGCGAGCGCGAGCGTTCTCAACGGGGACCTTCCGGGTGGCGTATCAGGACGACGAGGGTAGCGACGCGGAGGAGCGGCGCGGGCCGCGGGTCAGAAATCTCGCCAGGGATCTGCCTCGCGAACGAAGAGAGATTTCAACGCAAAGACGCCAAGAGCGCAAAGATGCAAAATGCAAAATGCAAATAAATAATATTTGTTCTTTTTGCGCCTTTGCGCCTTTGCGCCTTTGCGTTGATCTCTCTTCGGATCCCTGGCCGGACGCCTGGTGGGGTGGAACTAGAGCTAGGAGGCCGGCCGTCACTTCGCGGGCGTGACCAGGAGCTCGGGATCGACGCGCGTCTCGAAGAGGTTCATGCGCCAGTCGAGGTGCGGTCCGTTCGTGCGGCCGGTCATGCCGACGGTCGCGACGACCTGACCTTGCTTGACCTCGTCGTTCACCTTCGCGGCGAAGCCGTGCAGATGGATGAACGTGGAGGTGAGCCCATGGCCGTGATCGATGATCATGGTGTGGCCGCTCAGCGGGAGGTCCTTCTCGACGAAGACGACCTTGCCGCAGGCGGGCGCGCGCACCGGCGACCCGACCGGCACCGCGATGTCCACGCCCCAGTGGACGCCGCCGTCCGTGCCGTTGAGCACGCGGGGCTGGCCGTACCGCGAGGTGACCGGGCCCTTCGACGGCCAGATGAAGCCGTTCTTGTAGCAGTTCTTCTTCGTATACTTGTTCCGGACGGCGTCGAGCTTCTTCTCGGCCTGCGTGAGCTTCACGCGCGTGGCCATGTCGAGCTTGACCATGTTCTCCGGGAGGTTGTCGACCTTGTCGACCTCATAGGTGCGCTGCTCCACGTCGAAGAGCTTCTCGAGCACCTGTCCGTCGTCGAACGTGATGGTCAGCTTCTCGTGCGCTGGCGCGTTG
Source organism: Sorangium sp. So ce834 (assembly GCF_051521425.1). NCBI lineage: Bacteria > Pseudomonadati > Myxococcota > Polyangiales > Polyangiaceae > Sorangium > Sorangium sp. So ce834. The sequence goes on along the minus strand of NZ_CP150351.1, from coordinate 5,680,184 downwards.
CGCGAGAAGGCGATCAGGAACTCCCCCTCATCGCTCACGGTCACGCGGTGGCCGGGGAACGCCATCCGGCGCAGCTTGCCGTTCAGCTTGGCGCGGAGGAGCCCTCCCTGCACGGCGCGCCCCTCCACCGTGAGCCGGCCGTCGTCGGCCGCGGGGGGACCGGCGTCGACCGCGTCCGCGCTCGCCGCCGCGGCCGCTCCCGCGTCGGCGTCGGCCGGGGCGGGCGCGGCGCCGGCGTCGCCCGCCGCGTCGGCGCTCGCCGGGGCCGGCGCGCTGGCCGAGGCGAGCGGCGCGGCGGAGGCATCCGGCGCCGGAGCGGCGGAGGCCTGGGCATCCGTGGCGGGCGAGCTCGAGGGAGCGCCGCGATCGCAGGCGGCGATGGTGAGCAAGCTTACGACGATGGCGGGGACGCGCATGGTCGAGATCGTGCCAGAAATTGCGCACACCGCGAAAATAATGTGGATGTGGGCAATGCAGGCACGCGCCGGTGGGAGCGGCGGGTGGAGCGGATCAGTTGTCCGCGCGCGGGGTATCGTGGCGCGGCTGCGGTCGCGCCTGGGGCTGTCCCTGCGGCTGAGGCCGCGCCTGTCCCTCGGGCCGCCCCTGCGGCTGGGGCCGCGCCGGTCCCTGAGGCCGGGCGTGCCCGTGCGGCTGCGGCCTGCCCTGCGCCTGGGGCCGCCCCTGCCCTTGCGGCCGCTGCTGGGGCCTGCCCTGCGCCTGGGGCCGCCCCTGCCCTTGCGGCCGCTGCTGCTGCGGCCGACCTTGCGCCTGGGCCCGCCCCTGCGGCTGCGCCTGATGGGCGGGCCTGGGATCGGGCTGGAGCCAGGGGATGCCGGGGATGGAGAGGAGCGGGAGGCGCTTCTGGATGAGGCGCTCGATGTCGGCGAGGTACGGGCGCTCCTCGATGTCGCAGAACGAGAGCGCCACCCCCGACGCCCCGGCGCGCGCCGTGCGGCCGATGCGGTGCACGTAGCTCTCCGGGATGTTCGGGAGGTCGTAGTTGATCACGTGCGAGATGTCCTCGATGTCGATACCGCGCGCCGCGATGTCGGTCGCGACGAGCACGCTCGTCGTCCCCTGCTTGAAGCTCGCGAGCGCCCGCTCGCGCGCGCCCTGCGACTTGTTCCCGTGGATGGCGACGGCCTCGATGCGCGCGCGGCCGAGCTGCTGGACCACGCGGTTGGCGCCGTGCTTGGTGCGGGTGAACACGATCGCCCGGCGGAGCGCGGGATCCTTGAGCACGTGCTCCAGCATCGCGCGCTTGTCGGACCGCTCGACGAAGGCCACCCGCTGGTCGATGTTCTCGGCGGTGGTGGCGACCCGCGCGACCTCGACCCGCACCGGGCGGTGCAGGATGCTGTCCGCGAGCTTCTGGATGTCCGGGGGCATCGTGGCCGAGAACAGGAGCGTCTGGCGGCGCTCGGGCAGCATCGCGAGCACGCGCCGGATGTCGTGGATGAACCCCATGTCGAGCATCCGGTCGGCCTCGTCGAGCACGAGCGTCTCGAGCCGCCCGAACGGCGAGATGCCCTGCGAGCAGAGGTCGAGCAGCCGGCCCGGCGTCGCCACGAGGACGTCGACGCCGCGGCGCAGCGCCTCCATCTGGGGGCGCTGCCCCACCCCGCCGAAGACGACCGCGGTCCGCAGGCCGAGGTTCTTGCCGTACGTGGTGAAGCTCTCGCCGACCTGCGCGGCGAGCTCGCGCGTCGGGGTGAGCACGAGCACGCGGAGCCCGCGCTGGCTCGGCGCGCCGGCCTGCGCGAGGCGCTGCAGGATCGGCAAGGCGAACGCGGCGGTCTTGCCCGTCCCGGTCTGCGCGCACCCGAGGACGTCGTTGCCCTCGAGGATCGGCGGGATGGCCTGCTGCTGGATGGGCGTCGGGGCGCTGTATCCTTCGGCCTCGATGGCGCGGAGCAGCGGTTCGATGAGCTTGAGATCGGCAAATTCCATGGACATCGGGCTCGTGGAGAGCCCCTCCTGAGCAAGGGCGGAAAGCGCCGCGGCACCGCGCCCTCCTCTGCGGAGGGCCCGATCACGGAGAGCTGCCGCCTCGCGCCTCCCTCAGCGGAGGCTGCGAGGTCCACATGACAGCGACCGAGCACCGCGACCCGTGCCAGGTCAGTCCGAGGCCGCGACTCTAGTACGGCGCGGTGAGGAAGTCGAGGCGCGACCGCGAGCCCGGCAGCGAGTCGTCGCCGCGCGCCGAGACGGACGCGACGGTCGGGCCCGCGCTCGCCGATCCGCTCCGCGCAGCGCAGCGCAGCGCCGTGCGCGGAGCGGGTTCCGTGCGCTCGGCGCATCGTGCTACACCCTCCCCGAGCCGGGGGGACCGCGGCTCGCGAGCGCCCGCGTCGCTTCGCAGCTCCCCTCCGAGCGCCGCACCCCCGCAGCACGCGCAGCACGCCATGGCCGACACCGCCGAAGCCTCGAACACGCCGGCCCAGGCCGGGCACTCCGCCCCGCAGCGCCCCGGCGCTCCGCAGCGCCGCCGCCGGCTGCGGCGCTGGGCCCTCGGCTCCCTCGCCGTCTCGGGGCTCGCCGGCGTCGGATTGTGGATCGCGGTGCACCGGATTCCGTGGATGGGCCCGCTCGTCGCGAACGGCCTGCGCTCCGTGATCGGGGCCGAGAACGTGACCGCGCTCGAGGAGACCGCCTACGGCGTCGAGGATCGCGTCCACCAGGTCCTTCGCAAGAACGAGCCGCCGAAGACGTACTGGGAGGTGCCCGAGCAGGCGCCGGCGCCGGCCGCGCCCGCCGCCGAGGCGAGCGCCGCGGTCGCCCCGGCGGTCGTGGCGGCGGCGTTCCGGCCGAAGGACGTCGGCCCCTCGCACGCGGCCTGGCCGGCGCCCGGCGACGGGCAGTGGGTGCCCATCGTGGATCGCGCGCGCCCGGGCGACCCGCCGCGCCTCTACAAGACGCTGATCCACCCGGATCCGCACCGCTCCTGGGCGGAGCTGTTCATCGTGGCGATGGATCTCGCGGGGGTCGACGTCCACCTCATGGCCGGGTCGCGGGAGCCGGCGGCGACGACCGAGGAGGGCAAGACCTACGAGCGGCCCGCGAAGATCCCGGAGGCGGACCACGAGCGGCTGCTCGCGGCGTTCAACGGCGGCTTCATGACCGAGCACGGCCAGTGGGGCATGCGGATCGACGGCGTCACGCTGGTGCGCCCCCGGGAGAACGGCTGCACCCTCGCGCTCCACCGCGACGGCCGGATGCAGATCGCGCCCTGGGCCCGCATGGCCGCCGAGGAGGGCGGCATGCGGTGGTGGCGGCAGACGCCGAGCTGCATGGTCGACGAGGGCGAGCTCCACCCGGCGCTCCGCGTGCCCGAGGTCCGCAACTGGGGCGCCACGCTGGACGGCAACACGGTGATCCGCCGCTCCGCGGTGGGGCTCGACCGCGACGGCAAGGTCCTCTTCGTGGCCATCAGCAACCACACGACGGCGCCCGCCATCGCGCTCGGGCTGCGCCACGTCGGCGCCACGGCGGTGGCGCAGCTCGACGTGAACTGGTCGTACCCGAAGTTCTTGCTCTACGAGCCCGGCGAGGGCGGCGCGCTCATGCCGGTCGCGCTGGCGAGCGGCTTCGAGTTCTCGGAAGACGAGTACATCCGCAAGCGCTCGCTGCGCGACTTCTTCTACGTCACGCGCAAGCCCCCCGCGCCCTCCGCGGGCAAGCCGTAGCCCCCGCGACGCGAGGGCCGCTCGCTCACGGCGCGAGCAGGAGCACCTTGACCTGGCTCGGCACCACCGAGACGGCGGGGCAGTTCGTGGAGTTCGTGATCGTCATGCTCGTCAGCCGCGTGGCCGGGATGCCGCCGGCAAGCACGGTGAACGATGCGGTGACGTGGCGCGACGGGCCCATCACCATGCCCGAGGCGACCCCGAGCGCGACGCCCGGGTTGTCGCCGTTCGTGAGCGGTACGGTGGTCGCCAGGTTGTGCGCCGGCGTGCACATGAACAGCACGTTGTACGCGGCCGGGATGCCCATCGGCTGCATGGAGATGTTGGGATAAGGGATCGGCGTCGGGGTCGGCATCGGCGTGAGGCACACGTCGGGGAAGCCGAGGGACATGCCCATCATCTGCGTGTTCGCGAACATCTCGTGTCCTCCGTCCTCTCACCCCAGGTGGATCTGGGGGCCGTCGATCTTGGTCAGCCCGCCGCTGTTCACGAGCGTCGCCTCCGCCTTCACGTGGAACGCGGACCGCGCCTCGAACTCCACGTACTCCGCGCGCACCGTCTCGGACCGCGCGATGAAGCGGTAGGCCCGGTCGAGCCGCTGCACCAGGCGCTCGGCGACGGTCTCCACCGACTGCGCCACGGTCTTCACGCGGTCGACGTGCGCGGTGACGCTGTCGCCGAGGAGGCTCAGCGCCCCGAGCACGGCCTCGGCGCGCCCCGCCGAGACGCGCGCGGCGCCCGCCGCGATCACGGCCTCGCCGGGCGTGAGCACCTCCACGCCGTCGCGCCCGCTCACCGAGACCTTGCCCGCGGCCGCGGCGATCTCGAGGTCGCCCTCGGCGGAGAGCCGCGCCGGCGCGTCCTCGTCGCGCTCCAGCACTGCGAGCACGTGCGAGCCGCGCTCGTGGTGCGCCACGAGGACCTCGTCGCCGAGCGCCGGGTCGAGGAGACAGCTGGCCGCGCGCCGCGCCTCGAGCTCGCCGGAGCTCGATCGGACGCGCAGGCAGCGGCCCGACACCCCCACCACGGTCGCGACCTCCTGCGCAGGCAACGCGAGCTTTCTTGCCAGATTGTCTCTCATCGATACCTCCTTGCTGCCTATCGACTCTCCGAGCGCCGCTCCGCCGCGCTCAGCTCCTCGTCGTCGCCGAGCGCCGCGGACCGGCTGGTGAACTGGGTGTCCTGCTCGCGCGTCCGGTGAAACCGCGCGCGGAACAGCTTGCAAAGCGAGAAGTCGGCCCTCGTGAGGTCCGCGTAGGAGAAGTCGGCGTACGTCAGATCGGCGCCGGTGAACGTCGCGCCGATGCAGCTCGCGTTCTTGAAGATCGCCTGGTACGCGCTCGCGCCGTCGAGGCTCGCCGCGTCGAGCCGCGCCTTCACGAAGAGCGCCTGGTCGAGCTTCGCCTTCGCGAGCGACGCGTTCGACAGGTTGGCGTCGGCGAAGAGGGCGCGCTCGAGGTTCGCCTCGTCGAGGCGGGCGCCCACGAGGGACGCCCCCTTGAAGTTCGTCTGCACGAGCCGCGCGCCCCGGAGGTCGCAGCCGCCGAGGTCCGCGTCCATGAGCTGCGCGAGCGTGAGGTCCATGCCCGAGAGGTCCTGGCCGGTGAGCTTGCTGCCGATCAGCATCGCCTTGTCGAGGCGCGCGCCGCGCAGGCTCGCCGTCGTCAGGTTCGCCTTCAGGAGCGCCGTCTGCAGCAGGTTCGCGCCCTCCAGGACGATCCGCGGGGCGTCGGCGTCGACGAGCGCGGCGCGGTCGAGGTTCGCCCCCTTCAGGCTCGCCTCCTCGAGGCGCGGCTTGATGAGGCTCGCGATGGTCAGGTCGGCGCCGTCGAGGCAGGACCGCGACAGGTCGGCTTCCACCAGGCTCGCGGCGACCAGATCGGCGCCGCGCAGGTCGGCCGCGAGGAACGTGCACTGGTCGAAGGTCGCGTGGCGCAGGCGCGCGCCCGGGAGCCGCGCCCCCTCGAACCGGCAGTCGGCGAAGACCGACTCGTGGAGCTTCGCCGAGGTCAGGTCGGCCCCCCGGAACGACACGCGCTCGAACACGGCGCCGGAGAGGTCGGCCTCGCGGAGGTCCGCGCCCGTGAGGTCCTCGTCGGTCACCGGCTCCGCGTTCGCGACGCACGCGAGGAGATCGTCTCTGGTCATCGCTTCCGCCTCGGGAACAGGGTGCGGACGACGTGGGCGTCCTTGAAGCTCGTGCGCGCGTCGCCCTCGGCGCCCATCAGGTTCGCGCGGAACAGGTTGGCCCGCTGGAACGACGCGCCGGGCACCTTCGCGCCCTGCAGCATCGCCTCCATCAGGTTCGCGTCCGAGAGCTCGGCGTCGGCGAGGTCCGTGCGGATGAGCCGCGCGCCCCGGAGGCTCGCGCCCGCGAGGCGCGCCTCGCGCAGGCTCGACTCGCTGAGGTCGCACCCGTCGGCCCGGACGCCGGAGAGATCCGCCTTCGCCATCGCGGCGCCGCGCATCGTCGCCAGGGCGAGCTCCGCGCCCGAGAGATCGGCCCCACCGAGCTCGCACGCGAGCACGAGGCGCAGGTTGTTCGCCCGGGCGCCCCGGAGAGACGCGCCCTCGGCGCGGGACTCGACGAGCGCCGCGCCCTCGAGCACCGCCTCCGCGAGGCTCGCCCCCGCCATCCGGCACCGGTAGAAGGTCGCCTTGCGCAGGCTCGCGCGGTCGAGCTTGGCGCCCTCGAGGTCGCACTCGAAGAAGAGGACCTCGTCCGCGAGCGCGCCCTCGAGGTCCCCCCGCGGCAAGCGCGCCTCGAGCAGGTCCGCGCCGCGGAGGTCCGCGCCGCGGAAGGCCGCCTCCTCGAGCGCGCCGCGCTGCAGGACCGCCCTGGCGAGGCGCGCGCCCCCGAAGTCGGCGCCGCGCGCCTGCGCCTCGCCGAGATTCGCGCCGTCGAGCGTCGCGCCCGCGAGGCGGACGCCCTCGAGGTTGGCGCGCGCCAGCACGGCCCCGGACAGGTCCGCGCCGGACAGGGTGCAGCCGCGCAGGTCGGCGCGCTCGAGCAGCGCCCGCTGCAGGGCGGCCCCGGACAGGTCGAGCCCGCGGAGGTCCGCGCCGGTGAGGTCCCAGCCGGTCATCATCGCGCGCGCGCCGGAAGCGAGCGCAGCCTCGACGCGGCCGCGCAGATCCCGCTGCGCCTCGGCGTCCGGGATGGCCGCGGGCGGCAGGTGGTGCGCGGTCAGCCGGTAGGCGGCGAGCTGGGCCTCCTCGAGCTTGCGCAGCCTCGCGAGGAACGCGGGGTCGTCGAGCTGCGCCTCGAGCTGCTCCAGCGGGGCGCCGAGCTCGCGGCCCGCCTCGGCGGTCTCGCGCATGCGGGCGATGTGCTCGTCGACGCGGAACCGCGGCGGCCCGCCGGGCTCGTTCTTCGACCGCTCGATGATCTCGTCGAGGTTCAGGCCGTGCTCGGCGAGCTCTTGGCGCGCCACGGCGAGCGCCTCCTCCTGCTTGGCCTTGGCCTCGGCCTCGATGCGGGCCGCCTCCGACTCGACCCGCTCGACGTACTCGGGCAAGTCGTCGAGCCGCGGCGGCGCCTCGGGCGGCGGCAGCTCGCGCGGGACGCCCTTCTCGTCCGGATCGATGCCGAGCGCCCGCAGGGACAGGCGCGCCTTCTCCAGCTCGCGCTGCGCCCGCTCGTGCGACCGCCGCTCCAGCACGCCTTCGCGCTGCAGGAGCTCCTCCATGTCGCCGATCTTCTCGTCCGGCAGCGCGGGCGCGCCGGGGTCGGGCTCGGGCAGGAGGTCGCGGTCGCGGAACGCCACGAGGGCGCCTTTCTTCTTGTCGAGGCGCTGCGCGAAGATGGCCTGGTAGTGCTCCATGGGGCGCGGCGCGCCGCGGCGCTCGAGCGCCGCGAGCAGGCACTTCACGTCGTGCGCGTCGTCCTCCTCGACGCGCACGACGCCGCGGAAGATCGCGATCATGCGCGCGACGTTGGGCAGGAGCACGACGGTATCGAGCCTCGTCGCGACCTCCTCGAGCGGGACGTCGCCCGCGGCGCGCGTCAAGAAGCAGCGCGCGGCGAGCGCCGTCACGCGGCTCGTCAGGGTGGCCTGCTCGGGGTGGAGGTGCTCGAGCGCGATCGGCTCGTCGCCCTGGAAGAACCCGGGCAGGCGCTGGTCGGGCGGTGCCACCATGAAGTACTCGGGGTCGAGGTCGCGGGCGAGGCCGGGGAAGTCGTTCTCGAGCCAGGCGGCGTCGTACGTGCCCGCCTTGTCCATCCGCCCGGGCCAGGTGGGGTCGAGGGGGCCGAACGCCGCGGGCGGCGGGCGATCGTTCGGCGACTTCACGAGGCGCTTCGGGTCCTCGATCTGGGGGAGCGCGTGGATCTTCTTGCCGTTCTCCTCGGTCGGCGCGAACCCGGTCCCGAGCGGGTTCGCGGCGAACCCCGGCCCGCCGAACGCCTTGTCCCAGCCGAGGGCGAGCTCGGTGAGCGGCTCGGGGTCGGTCGGCACGCCGCGCTCCCAGCGGCGCTTGCCGACGACGTACACGACCTTGTCGATGGGGCCGACCTGGACGCGCGCGCGGAACGCCGGGCGCGGCTGGCCGCCCGCCGAGAACGCCTTGCCGAAGACCAGGACCTCGCCCCGCGGCTTCGGGAGCCCTTCGTCGAGCGCGGCGTCCTTGCCGAGCTGCTTCGCGACCTCCTGCCACATCGCGATCTCCGGGAGCGGGAGCTCCGGCGCGTCGAGCGGGACATAGGCCGCGAGGCCGAGGGCGAGGAAGCGCTCCTGCTTGAGCTCGAACACGCGCTGCAGGATCGAGACGCGCTGGGGTTTGATGACGCGCATGGAGGGATAAGAGGGCTCGGGGGGCTCGTTCAGACCGGAAGAGGGCTCATCGCTTGGGCTCGCCCGTGAGGCGGCGCGCGGCGTACGCGCGAGAGAACGTCGCCCAAGTCACGTCCGGGTAGATGAGCCCGGGGTCCTCGGCGTCGATCTTCACGCCCACGGGCCTCCCGGGCTCGACCTGCGACAGGGAGCTCGTGTTGAGCTCCCATTCCGTCGTCGCGGCGTACGCAGCCCCGCTCGAGGGGCGCACATCGAGCCGGAGCTCGACGAAGGCCATGGCGCCGCCTTCGAAGGTGGTGAGCGTGCGGCTCGACGACACCGTGGCCTGGGCCGGGGTAGCGCGCGCGATCCTCTGCTTCAGCTCGGCCATCCGCTCCCTGCCCTTGGCGATGAGCGCATTTTCGCCCCGGAAGACGAAGAAGAGGATGGCCGCGATGACGATCAGCGGCACGAGGACGCCTGTGAGAGCGATGACGGTACCCATGTTGCTGCGCGCGCTTTCCTTGGCCTGCATGGGCGCTAGATCGAGGCTCGCGAGATCGGACCGCGCAGGCGGCCCGGGGGAGCTCCGTCCGGCGCGCTAGCTGAGGACATGGACGTTCGAGAGGGAGAAGCGGAGCGAGCTCATCGCGAGCCTCGCCGGCATGTGCTCGATCCGCGCCTTGACCTCCTTGAGCTCGATCGGGCGCACCGTGATGTCCGCGGAGTTGTTGATCGTGAGCGAGGCGCCGAACTTGTATGCCATCGCGACGCCGCCAGTGATGTCGAACTTGGCCGCGTAGGTCGCCGTGAAGGCGGCCGACAGCTCCAGCGTTGCCTTGAGGCCGATGAAGGTGGAGACGGCGCCGCCGACGGCCGTGGTGACCGAGAGGCCGAGGAACGTGTCGCTCTTGAACCCGCCCGTAACGTTGACGTTGTTCGAGACGAAGAGCTTCTTGAAGGGACCGTAGGTCTTGAGCTCCTCCGCGCCCTTGATCTGCCCCACGCGATTGCCGTCGATGTACTCGATCATGTTGCTCTTGACCCGGACCTCGCACTCGTCCTGCGTGTCGAGCGTGAGCTTGCCCTTGCTCTTCACGGTCGTGGTCCCGGCCTGGGTGTCGACGAGCGTATTCCCCGCCTTCGTGGTGACGGTGGTGTTCCCGGTGTCGACGTTCACCGCATAATTGCCGGTCTTCACCGTCGTCGTGGTGTCTCCCTTGACGTTGGTCACCATCGTGGCCGCGTCGACGTCGGTGAAGAGGTTGCCGCTCGTGACGTGGAGCCACGTGTCGCCCTTGACCTCGGTATACGAGGTGCCGGTCTCGACGTAGAGCTCGTGGATCCCGGACTGGACGTGGGTGATCCAGTTGTCCTTGATGGTGGCGTTCCACGACCCGCCGCCGTTCTGGCCCACCGTCTGGTCGAACGTCTTGCCCGCGTCGAGGAGCGTGTTGTCGTCGGTCTTGACGATGAGCTCGTGCCCGTCGTTGGGGGAGCCCATGCGCACGTAGGTGTTCGAGTACGGGGTCGACAGGGTGACGCGCTGCTGCCCGGCCTGGTCCTCGAGCTCGAGGCGGTTGCGGCCGCCCGTCTGGATGACGTTCTTCGTGTGGTTGCCGCTCGTGATCGGGCTCGGCGTGAGCGCGTTCGGCACGACGCCCGAGATGACCGGTCGATCGGGGTCGCCGCCGAGGAAGCTCAGGACCACCTCCGTGCCCCGGCGCAGCGGGAAGTGGAAGCCCTCGATGCCGCCGCCGTGGGGCTGCATCATGCGCACGAAGGTCGAGGCCTTCCCGCTCTTCAGGTTGCTCTCGTCGAACTTGAACTTCACGTTGTAGCGGCCGAGGTCGTCGATCTGCGCGTACTCGCTCTCGGCCGGTCCATCCACCGTGCCGTTCTCGTACCCGTAGATGCGCGGCCACGGCGTGCGGGACTCCGCGCGGAACTGCGTCTTCAGGGGGATGGCGGTGATCTCGGCGAAATAGACGTCCTCGTGCTGCAGGTCGAGCAGCTCGCGGAGCTGCGTGGACGCCGCCATCTGGTTGCCCTGGTGGCGCACCTCGATGGTGAGGTATTTCGCGTTGAACGCCGCGCGCGGGTGGTCCTCGAGCTCGAACGTGTAGCCGGATCGGAGGTGCGTGCGGGTGCCCGTCCCGTGATACAGCACCTGCCGCGCGAGCATCTCCTCGGCGCGGATCTTCGCGAGCCGCTCGCCCGCCGCCGGCGTGAAGAAGCGCTCCCCGTACAGGTTCACCTCGCCCGCGCCGTTCGGCGACACGTGGGCCGAGCCAGCGATATTGAGGTTGGGCCGGGCGTAGTCGTAGTCCTTGAGCTTGATCATCGCCGGCAGCGTCGTGTGCTGGCAGGTGAAGGTCCGGAACGACGCGCCCGCGGTCACGTCGCGACCGTCCTGCGGATAGTAGCGGACGGGCTCGCCGATGGCGTCCTCTTCATAGGTGGTGGCGTCGCAGAAGATGACCTTGTCGCCGTCCGGCGTGTGCTCGAAGAAATAGAAGATGCCCTCGCGCTCCATCCACCGCGAGAGGAAGTCGAGGTCGCTCTCGCGATACTGGCAGATGTGCTCCTCGACCTCGTAGCTGCCGAGCCGCAGCTCGTACTCGTCGGAGGCGATCCCGTTCTCCTCCAGGACGGCCTTGATGACGTCGGGCACCGATTGCCTGGTGAAGATGCGGCTGTGCCGGGAGAGGCTGAGCAGCCAGAGCTTCGGGACGAGCGCCGCGCGGAGCAGCGTGCGGCCCTCGGTCTCGTGCAGGATCGAGACGTTCGCGAAGATGCCGGAGAACACGAAAGGTGGGAGCTTGTCGGTGACCCGGTCCAGCACGAGCGAGGCCTTGGCGCCCACCGCGTCGGAGAGGTCGAACGACTCCGCGTCGTGGCCCTGGAGCTGGAGGAAGATCTCGATCTGGTACGGGCGCGAGATGGCCTCGATGCCGCGAAAGCCAACGACGCGCGTGGTGGCAGGGAGCACGCCCGAAGAGATTGTGATGAGATCATCCATGGCATTCACCTGCAACTTTCGAGGGCACGCACCGGGGATCACGCGACGACCGTGGCCGCCTGACGCCCCGGGGAGAGCTCATCATGCAGCTAGACAAAAATTGGCCGCAAGGTCAACTCCTGGAAAGTTCTCCTGGATCGCCTTCTGACGGCGGGATCTCGACGAGGGAGCGGAGGATGGCGCCGCTCGATTTGGCGCCCTCGAGCTCGACGCCATAGACGTTGGCGCCCGCGAGGTCCGCGTCGCGCAGGTCGGCGCCCTCCACGTTGGCGCGCGGGAGCTGCGCTTCCTTGAGCTTCGCCGCGCGCAGGACGGCGCCGGCGAGGTTGGCGCGCGAGAAGCCGGCGCGCGAGAAGTCGGCCTTGCTGCCGTTGATGCCGGCGAGGTTCGCCCGGTCGAAGGTGGCCTCGATGAAGCGCGCCTGCCGCAGGTCGGCGCCCTGCAGCGACGCGCCGGCGAAGGTCGCGTTCGAGCCCTTCGCGAAGGAGAGATCCGCGCGATCGAGGATCGCGGAGGAGAGCTGCGCGCGGTCCAGCGTGGTGCGGGAGAGATCGGCGCGCGTGAGGTCGGCGGCGTCGAGGCGCGCGTCCGTCAGATCCGCGCCGCGCAGGTTGGCCCCGGCGAGGCGCGCCGCCGAGAGGTTGCACCGGGCGAGGGTCGCGCCCGCCAGGTTCAGGTGCTCGAGCGACGCTCCGCTGAAGTCGATGCCGTCGAGGTCGAGGCCCGCCAGCTCCAGGTCGTCGAGCGGCCCGCGGCTGCGCAGCCTAGCGAGCAGCGTCGCGCGTGTGCCCCGGGCCCCGGCGGGAGCGTCGAGGTGCGGCGGGGGCGCGGCCACGCCGGCGGGAGCGTCGAGGTGCGGCGGGGGCGCGGCCACGCCGGCGGGAGCGTCGAGGTGCGGCGGGGGCGCGGCCACGCCGGCGGGAGCGTCGAGGTGCGGCGGGGGCGCGGCCTCGGCGCGGGCGAAGGGCATCGCGAACGGTACGGAGTCCGGGGCCGGCTCGGGACGCGGCACCGGCGCCGGCGCGGGCACGAACGGCAAGCCGGCAGGCGGCGACGGCTTGGCGCCGCCTGCCCGGGGCGGGGACGTATCGAACGGCGGCGCGAACGCGCTCACCGCGGCCTCCGCCGTCTCGCCGAGCAGCGGATTCGACGGCGTGACGCGCTCCGGGCTCCAGGGCGCCCCGGGGAGCGCGGTCCCCTGGGGCGCAGGCGCGCTCCGGGGCTTGGCCAGCGCGAAGGGCGCAAGCGGGCGGGACAGGGGCCTCGAGGGGTGGCCGTCGGAGGCCTCGCCCTCCTGCTCGTCCCCAGCGAGCGTCAGGCCACGACCGGCCCCAGGTGCGCTCCCGGCGGGGGGCGCATCGGGAAGCGCGAGGGGCGACGACGGGCCCGAGCGCGGAGACGGCCACACGAGCGGCACCCCCGGCATCTCGACGCCCGCGGCCACGCGCATCCGGGCCAGCGTGTCGCCCGGCGCGAGCGCGGCGCTCCCGCGCCAGATCATCGAGCAGAGCAGGCGATCCGCATCGACGGCCAGCGTGTCGGCGACCAGCTCGACCGGCTGTTCGTGGTCCTCGCCCCACGGCCCGGTCCGGTAGAGCCGCGCGACCCCGCGCGCCGGCGGCAGGCTCGACCGGAGCCACGGGTAGTGCGGATGCAGTCCTTCGAGGTAGACCCACGCCCCGCCGCGCAAGAAATCGAGCTGCTGGTCCGCGGGCGCGGCCTGGAAGTAGCGAAAATCGAAGCTGCCATCGAGCGCCGGCACGGGAGCGTCGGGCTCCTGGCCCTGCTGGAGGAAGCTCCGCCGCGGGGCCCATGTCCGCGCGATCGGACCGAAGCCCGCCGGCCGCGTCGCGTCGGCCGGATCCACCAGGTTCGGCAGCGTCGCGCCGAACCCCACGCCCACGGGGTTCGTCTCGACGTGCGGGCCGCCGTACGCGCGCTCGTACACGATCGGGATGCGGGCGAACGGGCGGGGGCTCGGCGCCTCGCGCGTGCGGTCGCCGTAGACGTGGAGCACCTTGTTGAGGATCCAGCGGTCATCGCCGAAGAGCGCGATCCGCACCGAGAGCGCGGTGACGGTCGTCCCCGCGGGCGCCGAGGCGTGTCCGCACACGAGGACCCCTGCGCTCGGGAGGTAGGGTGCGGTCTCGCAGGCCTGCTCGAGGCTGCCCCACCCATCCCGAGGAACGTCGGCGCCGACGAGAGCCGCCGGAGCGGCGAGCTCCGCGGTGCGCTCGTGGACGAGGGAGAAGGTGGCCTTGACGATGACCGTGAGCCGCTCGGCGCCCTGCATACGCCACAGGACGGCGCCGCACGAGGCCGGCGTCAGGGTGGCGACAGGGAGGGGCCAGGGCGACTGCACGAACGAGCTCTCGAGTCCCGCGCGCCTCGACCGCGACGGAGGGCTCTTGGGCCGTGCAACGTACCGTGGCGCGCCTCGCGGATGCAAGCGGGCGCAGCGAAGGTGAGGGAGGTCGCCTGTCCGGATCGCTCCAGGTAGGAGCGTGTCGTTCCGGAGACCTCGCCGCGAGCACCCCGGCCCAGTCGACCGGCGAGCGGACTCGACGCGATAGCGGGCGATAGAGGTGCGATGGCCCCGCGCGCCGCACGCGTCTCCGTCGACGCGCGTCGCGCTCGACGCCCGTCGACGACCGCCTTTCCGCTCCATGTCGCATCCACGTCGCGCCCGCCCCGCCGGCAATGACATTACGGCGAGCGACCATCAATTCCCACGCTCAGCGCTCCATCTTGGATCTTTACGATTCGCGCATCGATTTTTCCATCAATTATTCAACAAAAGCATCGGTGTCCGCGATTGACAGCGCGAGGGAGTTCTCGATAGGGAACAACACCTCAATTACGGGTTACGGGTCACCATGCGTTTCTATGCCGACCTTCACGTGCATTCGAAATATTCGCGCGCCACGAGCAGCGATTGCGATCTCGCGCACCTGAGCTACTGGGCTCAGCGCAAGGGCATCGCGGTGATCGGCACGGGGGATTTCACCCATCCGGCGTGGATGGCCGAGCTCCGCGAGCGCCTCGTGCCCGCCGAGCCCGGCCTCTTCCGCCTGCGAGACGACCTGGGCCGCGCCGTGTCGGAGCGTCTCCCTGGCGCGTGCCGCGGGGAGACCCGCTTCATGCTCTCGGTGGAGATCTCGACCATCTACAAGAAGGGCGATCGGACGCGCAAAATCCATCATCTCCTCTATGCGCCCGACTTCGAGGCGGCGGACCGGATGGTCCGCGCGCTCTCGAAGATCGGCAACCTGACCGCCGACGGGCGGCCGATCCTGGGGCTCGATTCGCGCCACCTGCTCGAGATCGTGCTGGAGTCGGGCGATGGCTCCTACCTCGTGCCGGCGCACATCTGGACTCCCTGGTTCTCGGTGCTCGGCTCCAAGGCCGGCTTCGACGCGGTCGAGGAGTGCTACGGCGATCTCGCGCCGCACATCTTCGCGCTCGAGACCGGGCTCTCGTCCGATCCCGCGATGAACTGGCGCATCTCCGGGCTCGATCGCTACCGGCTCGTCTCCAGCTCGGACGCGCACTCGCCCGCGAAGCTCGGCCGCGAGGCCACGGCGTTCGACGCGCCGCTCGATTACTTCGCGATCCGGCGCGCCCTGGAGACCGGACAGGGCTTCGGCGGCACGGTGGAGTTCTTCCCGGAGGAGGGCAAATACCACCTCGACGGCCACCGGAAGTGCAATGTCGTGCTGTCGCCGGCGGAGACGCGGGCGCTCTCCCTCGCGTGCCCCGTGTGCGGGCACCCGGTCACCGTGGGCGTGCTGCACCGGGTCGAGGAGCTCGCCGACCGCGAGGAGGGGGTGCGCCCCGAGGGCGCGAGCGCGTTCCGCAACCTCGTGCCGCTGCCCGAGGTGCTGGCCGAGCTCCACGGCCTGGGCGCCTCCAGCAAGGTGGTGCAGCGGAGCTACGACCGGGTGCTGTCGCGCCTCGGCCCCGAGCTGTTCCTCCTCGGCGACGCCCCGCTCGACGAGATCGAGCGCGCCGGGACGCCGCTGCTCTCCGAGGCGATCGCGCGGATGCGCGAGGGGCGCGTGATCCGCGACGCCGGCTACGACGGCGAGTACGGCGTGATCCGGGTCTTCCAGCCGGAGGAGCTCACGCAGCGCCGCGGGGGCGGGCTCCTCTTCCAGCCCGAGCCCGCGGCGCCGGAGCCGCCGTCCGCGCCGGCGCGCGCCTCCGAGGCGTCGCGGCCGCCCCCGCGCCGCGGCCGGGCCCACGCCGAGCGCACGTCGGGACCCGCCGGCGAGGCGTCGCTCGGCGCGCCGCCCGGGGCGCCCCCGCCGGGCGGCGCGGCGCTGCTCGACGGGCTCGACCCGGAGCAGCGGGCCGCGGCGGAGCTCACCGAGGGCGCGGTGCTCCTCCTCGCGGGGCCGGGCACGGGCAAGACCCGCACGCTCACGCACCGGATCGCCCACCTCGTCCTGGATCTCGGCGTGCCGCCGGAGCAGTGCCTCGCGATCACCTTCACGCGCCGGGCCGCCGACGAGATGCGGGAGCGCCTCGGCGCGCTGCTCGGCGAGGCCGGCGGCCGCGTGCCGGCCATGACCTTCCACGCGCTCGGCCTCTCGCTGCTCCGCGAGCACGCGCAGGCCGCGAACGCCGCTCCGCCCGGCATCGCCGGCGAGCGCGAGCGGATGGCGCTGCTCGCCGCGGCGCTCAACGTCCCGGAGCGGCGGGCGGCCCGGCTGCTCGCCGACATCGCCGCGCTGAAGCGGCGCTACCCGCGCCACGCCGACGCGCCCCGGCCGCAGGAGGGCGCGCCGGCCGAAGGCGGCGAGATCGACCGCCACCTCGACCGCGCGTGGAAGGTGTACGAGGACGAGCTCGCCGCGCGCGGGCTCCTCGACCTGGACGATCTCATCGGCCATGCGGTCCTGCTCCTCGAGGCGCAAGGCGAAGCGCTCGCCGCGGCGCGAGCGCGGGCCCGGTACCTCTCCATCGACGAGTACCAGGACATCGACGAGCGCCAGTACCGGCTCGTGCGCGCGCTGGTCCCGCCCGGCGGGAACGTCTGCGCCATCGGCGATCCGGATCAGGCCATCTACGGCTTCCGCGGCGCGGACGTGGGCTTCTTCTTCCGCTTCCAGCAGGACTTCCCGGCGGCGCGGGTGGTGAGGCTGAAGCGGAATTACCGCTCGTCGCGCCCGATCGTCGAGGCGGCGCTCCAGGTGATCGCGCCCTCGCCGACGCTCGGCGCGCGGGAGCTCCTGCCGAGCGCGGGGGGCGTGGAGCTCGTGGCGGTCCACGAGTCGCCCACGGAGGCGGCCGAGGCCGAGCGCGTGGTCCACACCGTCGAGCGGATGCTCGGGGGGTCGACGTTCTTCTCGATGGATAGCGGGCGGGTGGACTCGCCTGCGGCGGGCGGCGAGTATTCCTTCTCGGATTTCGCGGTGCTCTACCGGACCGAGGCGCAATCGGAGCCGCTCCGGGAGGCGTTCGCCCGCTCGGGCATGCCGTTCCAGCGGCGGTCCGAGCGCCGCCTCGTCGAGCGCGCGGCCTCGGAGGCGCTCGCGCGGGCGCTGGCCGGCGCCCCGCCGGGGCCGCTCGCGGCGCGGCTCAAGGCGGCCGCGTCGCGCCTGCGGGAGGAGGTCGCGCAGCCGGCGGTGGACGGCGCTCCGCCCGCGGAGGGCGCGGCGCCCCTCGGCGAGGCCGACGTGGACGCGGCGCTGGAGCTGCTCTTGCCGCTCGCGGAGCGCTGCGGAGGGGATCTCGATCGCTTCTCGATCGAGCTCGCGGTGAGCACCGAGATCGACGCGTGGGATCCGCGGGCCGACCGCATCTCGTTCCTCACGCTGCACGCGGCCAAGGGGCTCGAGTTCCGGGTGGTCTTCCTGGTGGGGTGCGAGGACGGCCTGCTCCCGTTGCGGTTCCCTGGCAGGGAGGAGACGGATGTCGCCGAGGAGCGCCGGCTCTTCTATGTCGGCATGACGCGGGCGCGAGAGCGGCTGTTCCTCACCCGCGCGATGCAGCGCGCGCGGCACGGCAAGGTGGTCGAGACCGAGATCTCGCCGTTCGTGCGCGAGGTCGAGGAGCGGCTGCTCCTGCGGGCCGGTCCGTCGCCGGAGGCGCAGAAGAAGCCGCGCGCGGCGGCCGATCGCCAGATGAAGCTGTTCTAGGCGCGCGGTGAGCCCTGCGCTCCGGCGCGAGGGAGCACCCGCCGCGACGCCGTGAGCTCGCGGTTCGCCGGAGCGCCGCGGCCCTCGCCTACTTGCGCGCGCCGCCGAGCCGCTTCTGGCTCGCGCACGCCGCCTTGTCCTGGGTCCGCGAGCACTGCTCCGCGTAGAAGGTGCGCGCGCGCTCCTTGTCCTTCTTCTCCAGGAGCACGCCGAACGCGTCGCATGCCCTCTTCTCCCCCCACTGCGAGCACGCCCTCTCGTACAACGAGAACGCCCGCTCCGCGTCGGCCGTCACCCCGTCGCCGCGCTGCCAGATCTCCGCGGCCCGCAGGCAGCCGCCCGAGCCGCACACCTTCTCGTAGAGCGCGGCGGCGCGCGCCATGTCCTTCGGAATGCCGGTCCCCTTCTCGTACATCCCGGCGAGGCTCATGCACGCCTCGGCGCCGAAGCCCTTCTCCGGACAACCCTTCTCGAAGAACGAATAGGCCTTCGCGACGTCCCTCGGCACGCCGTCGCCCTCCGCGTAGACCGCGCCCGCGGCGTTGCACGCGCGCATGTCCCCCAGGCTGCAGCCGCGCCGGTACGCCGCGATCGCCTTCACGCCGTCCTTCGGCGCGCCCTGCCCCTTGCGGAGGATGTCCCCGAGGTCGACGCAGTCCTCGGCCTCGCCCCCCTCGCACGCGCGCTGGAGCACGGCCACGGCCACGGCCACGTCCTTCGCCGCGAGCTTCCCCTCGATGAGCATCTTGCCCAGCGCGCTGCAGCTCGGCCCGTACCCGAGATCGCAGCCGCGCCGGAGGAACGCGACCGCGCGCGTCGCATCCTTCGGGAGGGCCGCCTGCGGGCCCTCGCTCAGGTACCACTCGGCCGCGCTGAAGCACGCCCAGCCGTCGCCCATCTCGCACGCCTTGTCGGCGAACTCGCGCACCTTGGCCCGCCCCGCGGTGTCCGGCGGCACCTTGGCGCTCTGGATGTCGCGCAGCTGCAGCCGCGCCCGCGCGTAGCAGGCCTGCGAGACGCCGGCGCCGCACGCCTTCTCGAACAGCTCCGCCGCCCTCGCGTCGTCGCGCGGCAGGTCCTTGCCGCTCAGGTAGTGAGTCCCGAGGTGATAGCAGCTGCCGACGTCGCCCTTCCCGCACTGCGCCGCGCACGCCCTCGCGTCCGCGGGCTCGCACAGGTGCGCGGGCGCGCCCGCCGGCGGCGAGCACTTCGCCCCGCTCCGCACCGTCCCGACCGGGCACGAGCTCGACAGCTTCGGGAGCTCTTCCTCGGCCGGCTTCGCCGCCGGCTCGGCCGTCTCCGCCTTCTTCGCGTCCAGCGGGACGAGCTCCAGGCGAAGCGGCGCATGGCAGCGGTCCGTCGGGGCCTGCGCGTCGGGCTTCGCGGCCCGGCACGCCTCGAGCTCCCCTTCCCGGCTCGACGTGCCCCCCTGGCTCGACGCCGCCGCAGGCCCGACCGCCGCGAAGACCTGATCGACCGTCCGCGCCGCGCCGCGGCTGCCCGGCGCCATCGCGAAGGCCCCGAGGAGCGCCGCGCGCACGAAGTGCGTCGCGCCCTCGCAGCTGCCCGAGAGGTCCTGCGCCGAGGCCGAGGTCACCGTGGTCGCCATCCTCCCTGCGGGCACGAGCGCCACGTCGATCGCCGCCGTCTGGTTGCCTTCGATCGCGGTGCTGAGCGCCGGCGCGCCGAACGGAACGTTCGCCTGCATCTCCGCAGGATTTGTTAATTGAATTACATTATCGTTCCGGCTCACGCCCGCGTAGGAGTAGGTCCCTGGGAGCTTGCACTGCGCGAGGAGCTTCAACGTCGTGCAGTCGTACGAGACGACGGCGACGCCTTCTTTCATCGCGAGGCCGAGATCGGAGCGGCGGGTCGTGAGCCAGTCGACGATGAGCGGCTCGGTGTGGCCGATGGCCGGACACCCGCCGGTGTTCTCGCCGGCGCTGCTCGCGGGCAAGACGGTGGGCCGGGGCGGGTGCACGACCACCTCGGGGTCCAGGCCCGGTCCACAGGCCGTCGCTGCGAGCGAGAGCCCAACCACGCACATCTCGAAGGCGCGCTTCATCGGGCCGACAGAACCATGAGCCGTGGGGTCCGGTCAATATGGCGAGCGCGGCAGCGCGCCCGCACGCCGGCCGCGCGGTCCGTGCCGGGCTATGCTCGGCGCGCCGCCCGCGCCCGGAGCCTCCATGAGCACGTCCAGGTCCCAGGAGAGACTGCAAGAGAGCCAGAGCCTGGTAACTACCCTGCTCGACAAGCAACGCGTCATCGAGGCCCTGACCCACAAGCAGGAGAGCAAGAACAAAGAGCTGATCGAGTCGCTGGTCCACCGTCAAAATCTCGCCCTGCTGCAGCGGAAGCTCAGGGATCTGCACCCGGCGGACCTCGCTCACATCATCGAGGTGCTCCCCCAGCCGGACCGGCTTGTGGTCTGGGCTGAGCTCGAGCCCTACCACGCCGCACAGGTGCTGCTCGAGGCTTCGCCGTCGGTCCGCGACTCGCTCGTGGCGGAGACGGAGCGCGGCCGCCTGATCGCGCTCCTCGGCCAGCTCGACCCCGACGATCTCGCCTACATCAACGAGTCGATCGATCCGGAGATCGTGGCGGAGGTGTACCAGTCGCTGGACGCGCGCGAGCAGTCGCTGTTCCGGTCGACGATCGCGTACCCGGACGACTCGGTCGGCCACCTGATGAGCCCGGAGCTCGTCTGGGTGCGCGAAGGCTGGGATATCGCGGGCGCGCTCGAGGAGGTGCGCCGGCGGGCCGAGCTGCCGTCGCACACGGAGGCGCTGTTCGTGGTCGACGTGCGCAACGTGCTCCGCGGCACGCTCTCGCTCAAGGACCTGCTGCTCCGCCCGCCGAGCGCGCGCGTGAGCGCGGTCATGTCCACGGACGTGGTGAGCTTCACGCCGCGGGAGCGGGCCAGCGACGCGGCCAAGGCGTTCGAGCGGTACGACCTCATCGCCGCGCCGGTGGTGGACGAGCGCGGCAAGCTGATCGGCCGGCTGACCGTCGATGTGGTGATGGATTTCCTGCGGCGGCAGGCCCAGAGCGAGGCGCTGCGGCGCGCGGGCCTGGCGGGCGAGGAGGACTACTTCGCCCCCGCGTGGACGAGCGCGAGGAACCGCTGGCTCTGGCTGTTCGTCAACCTGCTCACCGCGTTCATGGCCTCGCGGGTCATCGGCCTCTTCGAGAGCACCATTCGGGATCTCGTGGCGCTGGCCGCGCTGATGCCGATCGTGGCGAGCGTCGGCGGCAACACCGGCAATCAGACGGTGGCGCTCGTCATCCGGGGCCTCGCGCTCGACCGGATCACGCGGGCGAACGTGCGCCATCTCCTGCAAAAGGAGCTCTTCGTGGGCCTGATGAACGGCGCGGTCTGGGGCACGCTGGTGGGGCTCGCCGCCATGGCCCTTTACGGCAGCGTCCCGCTCGGGCTGGTGATGGCTGCGGCCATCCTGCTCAACCTCGTGGTGGCGGCGATGGTCGGCTGCGCGGTGCCGATCGTGCTCCAGCGCCTGGGCCGCGATCCGGCGCAGGGATCGAGCGTCCTGCTCACGTTCACCACGGACAGCATGGGCTTCTTCATCTTCCTCGGGCTGGCGCGGGCGTTCCTCGTCTGAGCCAGCGCTCGGCCTGAGCCAGCGCTCGCGCCGTCCGATCGCGCTACGCTCGCGCCATGGACACCGCCCCCGCCCCGCAGCGCCCGCTCGTCGCGATCCGGTACTGCCCGAAGTGCCGCTGGCTGACGCGCGCCGCCTGGCTCGCTCAGGAGCTGCTCATCACGTTCCCCGACGAGATCGACGTGCTCCTGTCGCCGGGCGGGAGCGGCATCTTCGACGTCACGCTCGACGGGGATCTCCTCTTCTCGCGCGCCGCCGCCGAGCGCTTCCCCGAGCCCAAGGAGCTGAAGCAAGCGATCCGCGACCGGATCGCCCCGGGCCGCCCCCTCGGCCACTCCGACCGATAAGGAGGCGCTGCTCCGGCGCGCTCAGCCCGGCTGCACGCAATCGCCGATACCGAAACAAGCCACCCTCGTTGCTCAGTCCCCAGCTGCTACTCATTTGTTTACCTGGACGATTGCCAGGCGGCTTGCGTGCCCGCGGCGACAGCGGCGGCACTCCAGGCCAGAGAGCCGCGCGTCGGCAGCGCGCAGGCGCTTGGCGCCACGGTCGGGGCGGAGAAGGGTGAACACGAGCGCGCCGCGGTGCCCCTCGAGAGCCAGCGGTTCGACGAGCGCCTCTCGTGACGGGACCTGGTCCCTCCGGCAACGTCCCTGAGTACCTCCTCGTGCGCGGCAGCCTCCGATTGCAAAATCGGGCGTCGAAAAATCGCACAATTGCACGCGCCGAGTTGACACGATCAAAATGCTGATGTAATCGACGTAACCGCGGGGGGCAGTTCGGGTTTCCAGCGCGAGATTTGTGCACCCGAACATGCGTTTCGCGCCGCTCGCGCGCGGGCACCGGATACATAGGGGGCCTAGCCCGCGGCCGCAGCGGATCTGTGCGTCGGCACCGGGGCGGCGACGGCCTCGCCCGAGGCCGGGCACGAACGCAAGATGAGCGAGGTACGAGATGACGTCTGCGGGCCGGCCACGGTGCAAGCACCGCCCGTTGCCATGGCGCGGGCCTCGACCCCACGAGCGGCTACTGTGAGCCCATGATGCGAGCGTCCTATTCTCGACGACTGAGCTGATCCCGAGATGCTGGCACACGAGAGAATGCAAATGCGATACCATGAATTAGAAGTCGCGCCGCCCGGCCACGCCGACGGCATTTCCACGTACTTGGCCAAGAAGCGCAGCACGCACGGCGCTGACGCGAGCCTGACGGAACAGGAGCTGTCAGCGATCGTTGAGAGAGCGGCCATCTCGTTTGGTGAGTTCTTGACGGCGCTGGGGGTCGACTGGAAGAGCGACCCGAACTCCGCGGACACCCCGAAGAGAGTCGCCACCGCGTACGTCTTCGACCTCTGGAAGGGGCGTTACCAGCCCATGGCCCAGATTACTACATTCCCGGCGGACAATTATAGCGGGCACATCTTCGAAGGCGGGATCGCCCTCAATTCCATGTGCTCCCATCATCATCAGGCGATCGTCGGGCACGTCCATGTCGCCTATGTCCCGGGAGCGAATGGCCGTGTTCTCGGCTTATCGAAGCTCAATCGAATCGTGGAGCACTTCGGAAGGCGGGCGCTCATCCAGGAGCGGCTCACAGTGTCCATCCACAACGGCATCGATAAGGTGTGCGAGGGGAACGAGGGGGTCGCCGTCCTGGTCGACGCCGTGCACAACTGCGTTCGATGCAGAGGGGTGAGGCATCACGACAGCCGCATGAAAACCCACATGTTCTCGGGCCTGTTCAGCGACCCTGCTGGACCGGCGAGGGCCGAGTTCTACGAGCTCATTCGAGGGATCAAGTGACCGTACAGTATATCACCCGCAAGGGCTCGTTTGACTCCGCGCACCGGGTCATGGACGAGAGCTTCAAGTGCTTCAACATTCATGGCCATACGTACCTGTATGAGCTCACGTTCGCCTTCGATCAGGTGCAGCACATCGGGTACGCCATCGACTTCAAGGAGATCAAGCGGGTTGGAGCGACCTGGATCGACGAACTCCTCGATCATGCATCGATCCTCAACCCTCGGGATGCAGACTTCATCACCGCGGTCCATGCCACGCGGAGCAAGTTCTGGCTCATGAGCCTGAACGGCGGCGCTTACTGCAACCCGACCGTAGAGAACATCGCCAAGGAGATATTTCTGGCGATGGAGCTGCTCTTCCAGGCATGGGACCACCTGAAGATTCACCACGTCCGGCTGTACGAGACTCCCAACTGCTATACGGACTGCGGCGCCGACGCGATACACACCGATGAGCGAGGTATGTTTCTCGCGCAGAGGCGCGACGAGCTGACGCTCTTCGCCAAATCGATGGGCAAGATCGATTACGACAGCAGAAAGTCCAGAGCTTCGTCCAAGCAGATAGTCCCGTGATGAGCGTCGAAGATACCACGATGACCGCTGCCAGCCCGCTCTCGGACGTCGAACGGCGACTCTTCCGAAAATCGCTGCTGATACGAGAGACGGAGGAGGCGCTGCTGCGCTTGTACGCAGAGGGCGAGCTGCACGGAACCGTTCATACCTGCATAGGCCAGGAGCTGTCCGGTGCGATCGTGTGCGAGTTCCTCCAGCCAGAGGACTCGATCTTCTCGAACCACCGCTGCCATGGGCATTTCTTGTCGCGCGTCGGGGATGTGACGGGGCTCATCGCGGAGATCCTGGGGAAGGAGCTGGGTGTGTGTGGCGGCAGAGGGGGCAGCCAGCACCTGTGCAAGGACGGCTTCTTCTCGAACGGGATCCAGGGCGGGATAGTACCAGTAGCAGCCGGTCTAGCATTCGCGAGGAAGCTGCTCGATAGCGGCAGTATTTCCGTCGTGTTCATCGGCGACGGAACGCTCGGAGAGGGCGTGCTCTATGAGGTCTTGAACATCGCGTCCAAGTGGAGCCTGCCGCTGCTGATCGTGCTCGAAAACAACTTCTACGCGCAGTCCACGCATCACTCCGAGACGTTGGCGGGCGACATCTGCGAACGAGCGCGCGCCTTCGGGGTGCGATCTGTCAAAGCCGACACCTGGAACTGGCGCGGCTTGTTCGCGGCGGCGGAAGACCTGGCGGGATACACGAGACGCCAGTCGAGGCCGTCGCTGCTGCAGGTCGACACCTACCGGCTGAAGGCGCACTCGAAGGGCGATGACAACAGGGACATCCACGAGATCGAGCACTTCAGGAGCATCGACCCGATCAACGTCGCTCTGCGCGAGCGCGAGGCAGAGCTCGCGCCGGACCTGGCCGAGGTCCGCGAGACGGTCGAACAGGCGATAGCGGCCGCACGGTCAGCGCGCTATCCGTCGCCAACCAGCGCCGCGCGCGCGCCACGGGCGCCGTCCTTCTCGCCGGTACCCGCGAGCCGAGCGGCGCCGCTCCGAATGTCACGCGCGATCAACGATGCGTTCGTGGAGATCATGGAGCGGGACCCGAGGATCTTGTTCATCGGAGAAGACGTCAAGTCACCCTATGGCGGGGCGTTCAAGATCTCCGACGGCCTGTCGGATCGATTTCCGGGTCGCGTGTTCAACACCCCGATCTCCGAGAGCGCGATCGTCGGCATCGGCTGCGGGGTCGCGATGGCAGGATACCGCCCCTTCGTCGAGATCATGTTCGGCGACTTCCTCACGCTGGCGTTCGACCAGATCCTGAACCACGCCGCCAAGTTCAGGTACATGTACAACGAGCAAGTGAGGGTGCCCCTGGTCATCCGAACGCCCATGGGAGCAGGCAGAGGGTATGGCCCGACGCACAGCCAGACGCTGGAGAAGCATTTCATGGGTGTCCCCGGGCTCACGGTGCTGGCGATAAACAACCTGATCGATCCGAAGCTCGTCTATCGTGCGCTCGCCGAGCACCAGGGGGATCCGGTTCTGTTGATCGAGAACAAGGTCCTCTATACGAAGCACGTCCGGAGCGACGCGCCGGCCGGCTTCGAGCGAATGATGTCCGACGAGCCCTTCCCCGCGGTCGTGGTGGCGCCGCGGTCGACCCGCATCGATGTGACGATCTTCGGCTATGGCGGGCTGGGCGACGTACTGGTGGACGTCGCGGACAAGCTCTTCGAGGAGCACGACGTGGTGGCGCAAATCATATGTCCTGTTCAAGTGTTCCCGTTCAGTGTGCTCCCCTACGCCGAGCTGGTGTCGAGGAGCAAGCTGGCGGTCACCGTCGAGGAGGGGCAAGGGTTCGCGGGCTTCGGCGCGGAGGTGGTGGCGCAGCTCGCGGAGCTCAAGGGACCATCGCTGCCGAAGGTCGCGCGCATCGGCCCGCCTAGCGCGACGATTCCGGCGAGCAAGCCGCTCGAAGCGCAGATGTTCCCTGGAATAGACAGCATTGTCGAGCGAATCCTGGAGCTGTTGACGAGCAGCACGGGCACCGCGAGGAGTATGTCACGCTCCTCGTCGCCGGCAGAGGAGAGCTCCTGCCGCTGACGCGCCGTCCCGGCGCCGACGAGGGCGCCCCCAGAAGGATCGAGCCCCAATCATGAAGAGCATCATTCGCCTGACGAAGTTGAGCTCCAACGACGAGACCACACTGATCGCGGAGTGGCTGGCCAAGGATGGCGACTACGTGGCCGCCGAGCAGGTCATCGCGAGGGTGGAAACGTCCAAGGCGACCGTGGACGTCCACAGCGAGGCCTCGGGATACCTGCGGACGCGGTGCAAAGCCGGGGACGAGCTGCCGGTCGGCGCCCCGATCGCCGAGATCTACGCCGAGCGTCGCGAGCTCGAGGCTGCCGTAGCATCGGAGGTAGCGCCCAAGGGCGGGGCCGGGGGCGGGGGGCGAGCCGTCGGAGAGTTGGCGCGGCTCTCGCGGCCAGCGCGGAGATTCCTGGAGCAGAACAACCTCGATCCCGCTCTGCTCAGTCTGCCCGGGCTGGTGAGCGTCGCCGACATCAAGGAGGCCCTCGCCCACGACGGCAGCCGCGAAGAAACGCCGGCCGATAGCGCGTCTTTCACCGGGCCGACGGCGGACGAGCGGGCTCTCTTCGGGGCCATGACGTCAGAGGTGATCAGCCCGTCCAAGCGGCGCGAGATCGATGTGCTCTCGGAGGCGCAGCGAGGAGCCCTTTGCAGCGCGCTGACGGTGCAGTTGATGTCGTCTCCCCTGAGGGAGAGGCTCAAAGGCGATCCCAGCAGCAACGGACAGGTGCTTCCCTATTGCCTGTGGGTCCTGGCGCGGCTGCTCGACGAGCACCCGAAGCTGACGGCCTACTATGACGCAGGGCGAATCCATTATTACAACGAGGTGAATATCGCGCTTGCCGTGGATCTTGGGAAGGGTCTGCGGGTCCCCGTCGTCCGGCATGCAAACAAGCTGAGCCTGAGCGCGATCGAGGCTGCGGTCGCGGACTGCGTGAGCCGGTACGACGAGGACCGGCTCACGCTCGAGGACGTGAGGGGCGCTACCATCACGGTGACCGACCTCTCCGGCCATGACATCTCGCACTTCCAGCCGATGCTGAACCGCCGGCAGTCTGCCGTCCTGGGGATCGGCGGGGACCGAGGTATGCCCGGACATCCCATGTCGTTCACCCTGGTCTTTGACCACCGCGTGCTGACCGGCGCAGAGGTCGCCGAGTTTCTCCGCGCGTTCAAGCAGAAGGTCCTGACGGGGGGCCCGCAGGCCTTTGCCGAGCCCTGCCAGGGGCGCGATGACCGGGGAGCACTAGATTCCGCGGCGTTCGGAGACGTGGGCTCGATCGCCGCGGATGTCGCCACGGTGTGGCGATCAGTCCTCGGGCAGCCGGCAGTAAGCCCATCTGACGATTTCTTCGCGCTCGGCGGCGATTCCATGTTGGCCGTTCGAGCGGTATCGCGGGTTGCTCGCCTGCTCTCCATAGAGATCCCGTTGAGATCGCTCTTCGAGAACCCCACGCTCCACGCGTTCGCTCGTTGCGTCGCGGAGCGCGGGAGAGCCCTTAGGCAAGATACATCTCAGCGTGTACCGACGCGATCGGCAGAAGCCCCGGTCGTATCGCTCGTGCAGGAGCGCCTCCTCCAGCTGTGCGTCGACGGGGACCCGTCCGACTACAATCTTTTCCGCGCGTTTCACCTGAAGGGGAAGGTCGACACTTCTGCGCTGGCGGACAGCGTGCGCTCCCTGATGCGACGCCACGCGGTCCTCCGGTCGCGGTTCCGACGTGTGGACGGCGCGCCGAGCGTGGTCATCGATGAGAACGCGGAGTTGCCGATCGAGATGATCGACCTGTCCGGTCTGCCCGCCGGAGATCGGACCGCGGGCATAGCGAAGGTGTTGCGACGCGAGTCCCGCTGGTCGTGGGACCTGTTCGGCGGCCGGCTGGTCCGGGTGACGCTGGCCGGTCTGGCCCAAGACGAGCACGTCCTGACCGTGTGCGTGCATCATTTGCTCGGGGACGGATGGTCTATTGGCGTTTTGGCCGATGAGCTCTCGATCCTGTACCGCCGAACCCGCGGGGACAAGACCGCGAGCCTGCCAGAGCTTCCGAGCCAGTACTACGACTTCGCGGGCTGGCAACGTCGGTACCTGGAGGGGCGCGTCATGGAACGGCAACTGAATTACTGGAAGCAGAGGATGGCCGGCGCGCCCGCTGCCCTCACCCTGCCGCTGGACGCGCCGCGAGGGGCGAAGCCGACGGGCGTGTCGGTCTCGGAGACTTTCGACATTCCTCGAGAGACAGGTATATTCGATTTGAGCAAGCGTGAGGGGGCTACGCTGTTCACCGTGCTCATATCGGCGTGGGGGGTGGTGCTGTCGAAGTATACGGGTCAAGACGACATCGTCGTTGGCGCTGCTTCGGCGAACAGAGACAAAGAGAGCCTCGAACATCTTATCGGCTTCTTTGCGAATAATTGGCCGCTGCGCATGTCTACCCGCGATGAGCTCACGTTCTCATCCTTGCTGAGCTCCGTGCGCGCGAGCACCCACGATGCATACGACAACGTGGACGTTCCTTTTGGCTGCGTCGTCGACGCGCTGGCTCCCGACGAAGACCCTAAGGCGCGCCCGCGCGTCTTCCAGGCGATGTTGATCATGCTGCCCAGCGCAGAATTGACATTGCCTGACGTTGAGGTGTCCCCGCTCCATCTGGAGAGCAGCAGCGGCAAAGAGCCTTTCGACGGCTCGGTGCTCGACATGACGCTTTGGGCATCTGTCTCGAAGCGTGGTGTGCACGTGAGCTTGGCTTACAACGTGGATCTGTTCCGAGGAGGTGTGATACGAGCAATGGCTCAATCCTACCTGAAGGTGCTCCGCCGGGTGTCCGCGGATCCTCAGGTGACGCTTGCGCGTTTGAAAGAAATCTGTGTCTGAGTGGCACATTTCGGCAGCGGTCGATGCAACAGTACGTTGTAGCGTGTCGTGCGCCGGAGGTTGTTCAACCTCGTACCTGTGAGATCCTATGCGACTCGACGAATTGTACGCGCAGGCCCGTAATGCGCTCCATAGGTTCGACCTCGATGGCTGTGTGGACTCTTGCGATCGAGCGCTGTGCGAGATGGGGCAACCAGATACATCGACCGCCGACGGTCGCCTCGAGTTCATCTACCTGCTTCTGCTGGCGCACGATATGCTGGATGGAGGCTCGGCGCCCATCCTCGACGGGAAATACACGCAGGGCGACTTGTTCGCGTGGACGGACGCCCTGCCGGCACGAGCGGATCGCCTCGATACACTCGTGAAGGTGAAGGTCTTAAAGGGCAACTGGCTCTCACGCACGAAGTCAGCGCTCGATGCCATCCAAGCGATGGGGGAAGCGCTCGCCCTGGCTCAGACGGGCTGTGCGCCGCTCGTCCTGGCGCTCGCCACGGCTGAGCTTGGGCACAAGACCATGAAGGTCGACCTGCGACGCGGAGCCGAGCTGGCTCGAGCGGCGTTCGATATTGTGAGCCGGTGCGCGCCCCAGGGTGCCATGTCTATGGAGTCCCAGCGCCACGTTGCCACGATCCATGCCATCCGAGGGATCTGCGAATTCGACATGGGCTACTACGAGACGTCCATCGATTACCTATCTCGAGCTCATCGAGCGAGCGTGAGCCTCGGGCTGAGGGGCGATATCGCCGTGGCCTGCAATTACCTTGCCCAGGTCTACGTCGCGCTCGGAGAGTTTGAGTCGGCGGAGTCGGTGCTCGTCAGCGCGATCGAGCGCTTCGACCGAGGCGGCGTGCCACACGCTTGGAACGCGAACAACCGGGCGCTCCTGGGGAAGCTGTACCTCGAATGGGGCAAGATCGACGCCGCGCACGAGCACCTGATCTCCGGTTTGCGCGAGAGCAATGCGATGCGCAGCCTTCCGTTGATCACTCTCGTACGGAACTACCACGCGGAATTTCTGATGCTGCGCGCGACGACCAAGAACGAACGGGATCTTCTACTCGCCGAAGAGCTCTTACGTGAGAACATCGAGGAGTGCCATCGGACCGGTATCTATCGGAGTCAAATCCTCTCCCTCTCGTTGCTTGGCCAGCTGTTCCTGGCTCGAGGGGACGACGCGCAGGCGATCCGGTCCAGCGAGGCCGCTGTCGAGATGCTGACGGGCATGGGATGGTTGCCGGCCCTCCGGGCTCAGGAGATCTACTATAATCACCACGTCGTACAGACGAGGCTCGGGGACCTGGAGCAGGCAGCGCGCTGGCTCGGGACGGCTTTCGATACGGTCCTCGACATCGCGAGCAGGATCAACGACGAGGCGCGTCGGAGGTCATTCCTGGGGCGAGTTCGGATCAACGAGACCATAATCCGTGAGCGCACTCAGGCGACGTCGCTCGTGACGGCGCCGAGCTGAAGCATGTCGATTGGCTATCGTGGAGAAGCATGATGGGTATCGGAGATTCGGTGCCGCAGCGCACGGGCAAGGTCGCGCTGATCACAGGCGCGGCGCGCAGGGTGGGAGCGGTCATCGCGAGGGTGCTGCATGCAGAAGGCTTCAACATCGCTGTGCACTATCACTCCTCGCGTTCCGAAGCCGAGCAGCTCGTCGGGGAGCTCAATTCGGCGCGCGGGGGCTCGGCGAGCCTGATTTGTGCCAAGCTGGATGACCGCTCCAGCATATCGAGCGTCGTGAGCTCCACCGTCCGCGACTGGGGGCGCCTGGATGTGCTGGTGAACAACGCCTCGACGTACTATCCGACCCGCGTCGAGACGGCTACCGAGCGAGAGTGGGACGACTTGGTCGACGTCAACTTGAAGGTCCCGTTCTTCATGGCGCAGGCGGCTCTGCCTTGGCTGCGTGAGTCGAGAGGCTGTATCGTCAATCTCGTGGACGTTAATGCCAAGAGGCCTCTCAAGGGGTATCCGATCTATTGCGCCGCGAAGGCAGGGCTCGTCAGCCTGACGGAGGCGTTGGCGCTCGAGTTGGCCCCCGAAATTCGTGTAAACGGCGTTGCCCCTGGAACCGTGATGTGGCCGGAGAAACAGAACGCCTTGAATGAGGTCGAGCAGCGCATGGCTCTTGCGAAGATTCCTCTGGGACGGATAGGATCTTGCGCGGATGTCGCCGATGCCGTGCGGTATCTCGTACTGGCGGACTACGTGACAGGGCACATCGTCACGGTGGACGGCGGGGTCCTGCTGACCTGATGGTGACATGTGACGTCCGGAACGGTAGGCGCACGGCAGAACGGCGGCTCGGGTCGGAGCAGAGGGAGTAAGTCTTGCGGCGCAAGGGGATAACGGCGGCTGTCGCCATCGGAAGCAATCTCGGCGACACGTACGGGTACCTGCTGGATGCAGAGAAGCACCTGCTGGCGTTGAGAGGCAGCGAGAACTTCAGGTTCAGCCCGATCTACCGGACCGTCGCCGTGGACAGCGCCGGCTCGCCGGACTATCTGAACGCGGCGGTCGCGTTCGAGACATTGCTGGAGCCGGGCGAGCTGCTGTCGGAGCTGCTCGGAATCGAGGCTCGCAATGGCAGGGAGCGCCCGTTCCGCAACGCACCAAGGACGCTCGATCTGGATCTGTTGTTGTATGGCGAAGAGCTCATCTCCGAGCCCGCCCTGATCGTGCCCCACCCGAGGCTGCATGAGCGCTTTTTTGCCTTGACGCCGCTGTGTGATCTGCTCCCCGAGGCAATGCATCCCGGCCTGGGGACCACGATCCGGGCGCTGGAGCGGCGTCTGGGAGAGCTGCATGCGAAGGACGCCTGCGCATCCAGGTGCGAGCTGACGTTCATGTCGAATCGCGCTGGGTGAGGGTGAGGGGGTCGGCGGTCCGGCCCGGGCCACGTCTCGTGGGGCGTGCGGTGACGCGCGCGACGAAGGGGCACGGCGCGGTCCTGATGGACCGTCGGCATGCTGGAGCGACGGGGCCGCGCCGCGGCGCTAGATGTCGAAGTCGAGGATGCTCGAATCCAGCTCGGTTCCGCCGACGGCGGGCGAGCCCTGGGACGGCGAGGCGACGCGCAGCCTCGGCGCCTCGATCGCCACGCGCTGGCCGCCGGCGACGCTCTTCGTCAGGAACACCGAGCCGCCCACCACGCTCCCCTGCCCCAGCACCGTCTTTCCGCCGAGCACGGTGGCGTTCGCGTAGATGGTGACGTCGTCCTCCACCGTGGGGTGGCGCTTCAGGCCGCGCGCGCCCCGCGAGTGCTGGGGCAAGGACAGGGCGCCGAGCGTCACGCCCTGGTAGAGCTTGACGTGCGCGCCGATGTCGGTGGTCTCGCCGATGACGACGCCGGTCGCGTGATCGATGAAGAAGCTGTCGCCGATGTTGGCGCCCGGGTGGATGTCGGCGCCCGTCCGCGTGTGCGCCCACTCGCTCATGATCCGGGGCATGAGCGGCACGCCGAGCAGGTACAGCTCGTGCGCGACCCGGTGCACCGTCACGGCGAGCAGGCCCGGATAGGCCAGGATGATCTCGTCCATCGAGGCCGCCGCCGGGTCGCCGTCGTAGGCCGCCTGCACGTCGAGCAGGAGGCGCCGCCGGACGTCCGGCAGCCGGCTCACGAACGCGCGCGCCACGTCGCGCCCCCGCTGCCGGCACTTCGGGACGTCGAGGCGCCTCGCGTCCACCGCCTCGTCCTGGAAGCAGAGGCAGCGCTCGATCTGCCGCTCCAGCTTGTCCCGCAGCGTCGAGACCAGCGTGCCCACGTGGTAGAGCAGGTCCTCGTCCGACAGGTCCTGCCGCCCGTGGTAGCCCGGGTAGAAGATCTGGAGCAGGAGATCGATGATCTCCGTGATCTCCTGGCGCGACGGGGTGAAGCGCTTGTTGATGTGATGCCCGCGCGGATCTTCGCGGTAGCTCGAGATCAGCGCATCGACGATGCCGTGCAGGTCGCCCGACGTCTGGGCAGAGGCAGCGTCACATTCCTTGCTCACGTCGACCTCACGAGGCCTTCATCGCCTCGACCTCCGCGAACATCCCTTCGAAGAGGGGCCCGGAGAGGTAACGCTCGCCGGCGTCCGGCAGGATGGCCACGATGGTCTTGCCTTCCCACTTCGGATCCCGCGCGAGCCGGCTCGCCGCGACCATCGCGGCGCCGCAGGAGACGCCGCACAGGATGCCCTCCTCGCGCGCCAGGCGCCGCGACATGGCGATCGACTCGTCGTTGGAGACCGCCTCGACCTGATCCACGAAGGAGAGGTCGAGGTTCTTGGGGACGAAGCCGGCGCCGATGCCCTGGATCTTGTGGGGCGACGGGGTGAGCGGCTGACCGGCGAGCGTCTGCGCGATGACCGGCGAGTGGACCGGCTCCACGGCCACCGAGTGGAGCGCGCGGCCGCGGACGCGCTCGAAGTAGCGGCTGACGCCGGTCAGCGTGCCGCCGGTGCCCACGCCCGAGACGAGGACATCGACGTTGCCGCCGGTGTCGTCCCAGATCTCGGGGCCGGTCGTGGTCTCGTGGATGGCGGGGTTCGCCGGGTTCTCGAACTGCCGCATCAGCACGTAGCGGCCGGGGTCCGAGGCGGCCAGGGCCTCGGCCTTGGCGATGGCGCCGTTCATCCCCTGGGAGCCCGGCGTCAGGAGGAGCTTGGCCCCGAGGGCCACGAGCACCTTGCGCCGCTCCATGCTCATCGTCTCGGGCATCGTCAGCACGCACTCGAGGCCGCGCGAGGCGGCGGCGAAGGCCAGCGCGATGCCGGTGTTGCCGCTGGTCGCCTCGACGATCGCCTTGCCGGGGCCGAGCGCGCCCCGCTTCTCGGCCTCCCAGACCATGGCCGCGCCGATGCGGCACTTGACCGAGTACGCCGGGTTCCGCCCCTCGATCTTCGCCAGCACGGTGGCGCCGCCGCCGTCGGTTACCCGGCGGATGCGAACGAGCGGCGTGCGGCCGATGCTCTGGGTGTTGTCTTCGTAGACGTGGGGGAAGTTGGTCATAGTGGGCCGTGCGGGTGGGAGGAGGGGAAAGGAGATCCAGAGGCGCCTCGCGCTGTCAAGGCCCACGTTCTCCCCGCCCCTCGCCGCGCCAGATTTCCAGAGCGCGGCGCGGCGTTGCCGGCGCGCCCCAGCGCCCGCTCGCCCGCCGGTCGCCCGCGCCGCGCGCGACCGCTCGCCGGCCGTTGGACGTGCAACCGATGGACGTGCAACGGACCCGTTGGAGATCCAACGGCTTGCGAGGCCCGTCGCGCGGGCGCCAGACGGGTGGACGTCAGTCCGTTCATGGCCAGTTCACACCGTGAAGCCGCGAATTCGAGTACGCGCGAAGCGCGGTAGACGCAAAGGCCTTCGGTCGCGAAGTAAGGTGATTGCCTGAGGACTCGGCTGACCATCTCCATGGTACGACGTCGGACCAGGTCCACCTTCTTGACGCGCGTGAACGCGGGCTTATCTTGCTGAATTTCGCGCTTGCCCTTCGTGGCATAGGCCTCGCATCATGGCTGAGCATGTTCCCCGCAGAGCCCCACCGCGCGGAGGCCCAGCTGCTTCACGACGAGGATGAACCCACTTTAATTTTCCGCCGTCCCCCGGCATCGCTTGCGGGCATGGCGATGCCGGTCGAGTCGGCGGCTCCGGTCGAGGCGACGCCCGCCGAGGCGGCTCCGGTCGAGGCCGCGCCCGTGCGGCGTTCCATGTCGCGCCTGATCGCGCTGAGCGCGGGGGCGGGCCTGGGCTTTGCGGCGGTGCTGGGCGCGCTCGTCTCGCTGCAGCTCGGGGCTGCGGGCGTCGATCTCCGCGGGGGCTCGGCGATCCAGCCTGCGGCGGCGGCGGCTGTCCTGCGCTCCACCGGGGCGGCGGCGCGGGTCGAGGCGCGGGCGAAGGTGGTGGCGCCGGTCCAGGCGCAGGCGGCGGCGCCGATCATCGATCTCGACGCTCGTGCCGACGCGACGCTCGATCGCTCGGCGGTGATCCCGATCCCCGACGGGATCATCACCATCCCCTCGTCGTTCTCCTCGGCGGATGGGGCTTACGACCTGGTGGTCCATTTCCACGGGATCAACGATGTCGTCCAGGCGGGGTTCGAGCGGGCCGGGCTCAATGCGGTCGTGATGATCATCAACATGGGCATCAGCTCGGCGGCGTATGAGACTCGGTTCTCGATCCGCTCCTACCTGCCGGTGCTCCTCGCGAAGGCGCAGACCGCGGTCGAGGCGCGCGGGTTGCGCGACGCCCGGCTCAGGCGCGTCGCGCTCTCGGCGTTCAGCGCGGGGTACGGCGCGGTTCGCGGGCTCCTGAACCAGCCCGGGTTCGCCGACAAGGTCGACGCCGTCCTTCTCCTGGACGGCATCCATACCGGGTACATGCCGATCGACCACAGCCTGGACATGGAGCGTCTCAAGCCGTTCGGGCGCTTCGCCGAGCTGGCGGCCGCCGGCAAGAAGCTCATGTCGATCACGCATTCGGAGATCACCCCGGTGGGCGATTACGCCGGCACGCACGAGAGCACGGACGCTCTCCTCAAGCTCACGGGGGCGCAGCGCTCGCCGAGCGCCGGCGCCGATGCGCAGGCGGTCTACGACCTGACGGGGACGTCGGGCGAGGCGAAGCCCCGGTTCGTTCCGCTGTCGGAGGCGCACCGGGGCGCGTTCCACGTGCGCGGCTATCCAGGCACCCAGAAGCCGGATCACGTGCGACATCTCACCCGCATGGCGGAGACGGCCGTGCCCGATCTGGTGCGCCACTGGAGCGAGACCCCCGCGCTGTGACGGGCGGAGCGCGCGTGCTGGGCGCGCGCCCTCGATTCAGCACGACGAGCCGAGCGACCATGACGGCAGGCGTGACACGGATCATCTGCACGCATGGGGACGTTCCCTCGCCGAGCCTCAAGTCCGTCCTGTCTCAAGCCGAAGTGTCCGTGCAGCCCTGAGCAGCTGTTCAATCCAGGCTCGTGACGAGCGTGGAAACACATCGCTGTCCGGGACCTCGTGTATCCCGCGACCCAGCGTGTCTCGCTGCCCAGGAGCGCAACCCGCGCCAGGCACGTCGCGAAGCCGCGAGCGTGGCAGTTCGCCTCATTCTGGGGCGCGTATGCCGAGCTCAGCCAGACACGTGACGAGATAAGGAGCCAGGGCGCAGATCGCATTCCGGTATCGAAATTGCTTTGCCGCTAAAAAAAAAGGCGGTGCGCGACGATGGTCGGACAGAGACAAGCGCGAAGCGCGGCGCGGCGGACTCAGGACGAGCGGCCCCTACCCCCGACAGCCCGCCGCAGACGCGGCGCGAGCTCGACGGACGTGGACGTCCTGCGCTCGTCCGCCGCGAAGGGACAAACGGACGGCGCCGCCGCGGCCCCGCGCCGGACGCTGACCTACGCGGATGCGCTCGATGGCGCCCGGAGAGGGACGTTCCCGGACGAGGTCGAACCCCAGCTCGCGACGCTCGTCACCGGGCCTCCCCAGGGCGAAGGGTGGCTCTACGAGGTCAAGTTCGACGGCTACCGGATGCTCGCGCAGCTCCGCGGCGGCCGCGTGACGCTCCTCACCCGCCGCGGCCAGGACTGGACCGAGCGGTTCGCGAGCGTGCGCGACGACCTCGCCCGATTGCCAGCCCGGGAAGCCGTGCTGGACGGCGAGATCGTCATCGTCGGGCCCGATGGCGTGACCGATTTCCAGGCCCTGCAGAACGCGCTCAGCGACGGAAATGATGGGCGCGAGGGGCGCCTCATGTACTTCGTGTTCGACCTGCTCTACCTGGACGGCCGCGATCTCCGCGACTGCGCGCAGGTCACCCGCAAACGGGCGCTCAAGGCGCTGCTGGAGGAAGCGCCGGAGGAAGGGACGCTGCGCTACACGGAGCACCTCGAGGAGGACGGCGCCGCCGTGTTCCAGCACGCGTGCAAGCTCGGGATCGAGGGCGTCATCGCGAAGCGGCCGGAGGCTCCCTACCGGAGCGGGCGCGGGAACAGCTGGCTCAAGGTGAAGTGCGGCAAGCGCCAGGAGTTCGTGATCGTCGGATTCACCGAGCCGTCCGGGGCCCGCCAGGGGCTCGGGGCCATCCTCGTCGGCGTGAACAGATCAGGCAAGCTCGCCTACGCCGGAAAGGTCGGCACGGGCTTCACGAGCAAGACGCTCACGACCCTGCGCAGCCGTCTCGAGTCGATCGAGCGCGCCAAGCCGGCGTTCGCAGGGGCGCCGCGCATGCGCGGCGTGCACTGGGTCGAGCCCAAGCTCCTCGCCGAGGTCCAGTTCTCCGCCTGGACGCGCGACGGGCGGCTGCGGCACCCGTCGTTCGAGGGCCTCCGCGAGGACCGCACCCCGGAGTCGGTCATCGTCGAGCGCGAGCAGCCCCCGCCGGCGCCGCCGCCCCGCAAGGCGGCCGGCGCGTCGAGCAGGGCGGCAACCGCGGCCAGGACCAAGGGGGCGAGCGCGGCAGCCGGCAAGGCGGTGAGCGCGGCCGCGCGCAGGGCCGCGGGCACGACGCCCGGCAAGGCGGCCGGGGCGGCGGCGATCGAGGCGTCGGGCAAGGCGCCTCGCGGCGGCCGGGGCGGCGCCGACAGGATCGAGATCGCGGGAACGCGGCTGACGAACCCCGACAAGGTGCTCTATCCAGCGCAGGGGATCACGAAGCTCGCTCTCGCCCGGTATTACGCGCAGGTCGCCGAGCACATGCTGCCCTATGTCGCAAAGCGGCTGCTGACGCTGGTCCGCTGCCCCGCGGGCCAGGGCAAACCGTGCTTCTTTCAGAGGCACGAGGCCGAGGGGCTCTCGGAGGCCATCCGGCGGACGCTCGTCGAAGAGGACGACGGAAAACGAACGTATCTCTACATCGAGAGCACGGAAGGGCTGGTGTCGCTCGTGCAGATGGGGGCGCTCGAGATGCACATCTGGGGGAGCCGCGTCGACCGGATCGAGCAGCCGGACATGATGGTCTTCGACCTCGACCCGGCGCCGGAGCTCCCCTGGGAGCGCGTGGCGGAGGCCGCGAAGACCGTGCGGCGCCTCCTGGAGACGCTGGGGCTGCGGAGCTTCGTCAAGACGACCGGCGGCAAAGGGCTCCACGTGGTGGTCCCGATCGAGGCGCGCAGGCGCTGGGACGAGGTGAAGCCGTTCACGAAGGCCGTGGCCGACGCGCTCGTGCGCTTCGATCCGGCGCGGTACATCGCGACGCTCTCGAAGGCCAAGCGCACCGGCAAGGTCTTCGTCGACTACCTGCGGAACGGGCGCGGCGCGACCGCCGTGGCGCCGTACTCGACCCGCGCGCGCCCCGGCGCAGCGGTGGCGACGCCGCTCTCGTGGGACGAGCTCGACGCGCCGCTCGATCCCGCCTCGTTCACCATCGAGGCCGTTCCGCAGCGCCTCGCGACCATCGCAGATCCGTGGGCCGAGCTCCCGACCGTGCGGCAGTCCATCACCAGCGCCATGAGGAAGCAGGTCGGGCTCTGACCTCCTCCCGACGTCCCCGGCAAACCCAGGAGCCGGTGAGCACACCGAAGAAGAGAGACACCTGCGACACAACGAATGTACCTTTCACTGACGTTATGTTCAGCGGGGTCGTAATATCGCAAGATGGCGGCGTGCGCTTGGTTGACGATGCCGCGGGCGCGCTGCATCGTCCCCTGCGTCTGTCATGGCCAAGGATCGGGACTCCAGCGCGCTGGCGGAAATTGCAGAGCGACTCCACCAGTTCGACGGTGAGCCGCTGCGGGTCGCGTTTCTGGCGCGCGGCATCGATGCGCTCACCCAGATCGCCGAGCGGCTCGATCAGCGCGAGCTCGGCGAGGTCGTCGCGTCGCCCAGCAACGCGGACGCCCTGGTGACGGCGCTCACGCAGCCGAGCGCCGTGGGCCTCTTCTCCGCTGCGGATCCGCTCACGCCGGCCCGCCTCCGCGGCCTCCAGGCGAGGGACGCGCTCCTCGCCGCCGAGGGGGGCACGCTCACCGCCGAGGAGGCCGGCGAGGCGCTCCACCTCTCGCCGCAGGCCATCGAGGCGCGGCGCGCAGCCGGGAGGCTGCTGGCCGTGAGCACCGGCCGTCGGGGGCACCTCTTCCCTGCATGGCAGTTCGCGGACGACGGGGTGCTGCCGGGGCTGGAGGAGATCCTGGCCCTGCTCGACGACCACCCCGCGCTGGCGAAGGTCCGGTTCTTCCTCTCCGGCAACCACCGCCTCGACGGGGATCGGCCGCTCGACAGGCTCCGCCGCGGCGACCTGGATCCGGTGCGGCTCGCCGCGCGCGCGTTCGGCGAGCAAGGCGCGGCCTGAGAGCGCGCCGCGCAGCCGACATGACGACGACGATCGGGCCGCATCCGGACCCGCCCTTCGACTTCGCGACGAGGCCGCTTCCCATCACGATCTTCCGGCGGTGCTGGTTCCGGATCCATGGGCTCGCGCGCGATCCGCTGTACTTCGGCCGCTCGGGCGACAACCGCTTCGACGCCCCGGCCGGCGAGTTCGGGGTGCTGTACGCCGGGAAGGACGAGCATTGCTCGTTCATCGAGGTGTTCGGCCACGCGACCGGGGTGCGCTTCGTGGAGCAAGGCGAGCTCGCCGCGCGCGGGCTCGCGCGCATCGCGCCGAGGCGCCCGCTGCGGCTCGTGAACCTCACGGGAGAGGGGCTCGCGCGCCTCGGGGCCGACGCCCGCTTGACCTCCGGCGAATCCTACGGGGCCGCGCACCGGTGGGCGCTCGCGATCCACGATCATCCGAGGCGACCCGACGGCATCGCCTATGCCGCGCGCCACGATCCGAGCCGCGTCTGCGCCGCCCTCTTCGAGCGCGCCAGCGCGGAGCTCTCGGTGACCCGGCTCGGCTCCCTCGCGGATCCGGCGCACGCGGCGCTCCTCGCCAGGATCCTGGAGACCTACAAGTTCGGGCTCGTCTGAGCATCGACGAGCGGGGACGGCCGCGCGGCGACCGAGGCGCTCTGCCGCACGGCGGCGCCGGGCGCGGCGTGGGCGCGCCCGGCGGGAGCCACGCGCGTGCGCGCCGGGCGCGCGCGCGCCGGCACAGCCGGTGCTTCCCGTGAAGGCAGGCGCGCTGCGGCGGCGCCGCGGCGGGCGGTGGCCACGGCACGCAGGGCCGGGCGGCGGGGGGGGCGATGAAAATCAAGAATCTGCGGCTGGAAACAGGCTATCTCGTGGAACCCATTGCGCTCCATAAGGGGCTCGCGACTCACCAGATCCAGATCGCGACGATCGGCAGTGAGGGGTCGTCTCGGGTCCGGCTCTCGCTCGAAGCCAACGTTTGCACGATCGACAGCTTCGGCGAGGCGAAGGCGTGCGCGCGGGGGGCGCCGATCCACCTGGAGGCGGACGTGGAGCTCCTCGAGGAGTGCGATGAGAAGCAGCTGCTCGCCCTCAAGTTCGACGGCGGCAGCGGGCCGGCGCTCCGGCTGGCGCTCCTGCCCCTCTGCGGCGCCGTCCAGCAGGCGATCGTGGCGCGGCTCCTCGTCTTCGGGGAGAGCGGGGAGCTCAAGGCCATCGTGCCGATGCAGGGATCGTCGGCGGGCTGCGTGGTGGCCTGAGCGAGCGCGCCGCCCTGCGGCGCTGCCAGCGCCTGGAGCCCGGAAAGGGCGTCGCTCAGGAGCCGCGCGGGCCGCCGCCGGGCCCGAAAGGACCGGCCGGCCCGCCGGAGACGCCGTCGGGACCAGCGCCATGGGGGCCGGGGGCGCCCTGCGGCGCGCCGTAGGCACCGGCGGGAGCGCCGTAGGCACCGGCGGGAGCGCCGTAGGCGCCGGGCGGGGCCCCAGGAGGCGCGCCGTAAGCGCCGGGCTGAGCTCCAGGGAAGGCGCCGTAGGCGCCCGCGGGAGCGCCGTAGGCGCCCGCGGGAGCGCCGTAGGCGCCCGCGGGAGCGCCGTAGGCGCCCGCGGGAGCGCCGTAGGCGCCCGCCGGACCGGGTGGAGCCCCAGGCGGCGCGCCGTAGGCCGCGGGGGCAGCGCCGTAGGCGCCGGGCGGGGTCCCGGGCATCGCGCCGTGCGCGCCGTAAGCGCCGGGCGGGGCTCCAGGAGGCGCGCCATAAGCGCCGGGCGGGGCTCCAGGAGGCGCGCCGTAAGCGCCGGGCGGGGCTCCAGGAGGCGCGCCGTAAGCGCCGGGGGCAGCGCCGTAGGCACCCGCGGGAGCGCCGTAGGCGCCGGGCTGAGCCCCTGGGGGCGCCCCATGAGCCCCCACCGGCGGATAGCCCCCGAGCGCGGCTGCGGCGGCCGGCCCCTGCCCGGGCGGGTACGCTGCCTCCATGGCGACGCGGCGGGGATTGGCCGGGTCATAGCGCACCGTGACGATGCACCCCGGCTGGATACGAGGGGCCGCGAGCACCGACACGAGGGCGACCGTCTCCACCTGATAGGGCGGCATGCCCGGCGGCATCACCTCGAGGAGCAGCTTGAGGCTGTAGGAGTCCTGGGCGCCCATCGACACCTTCATGCCGGTCTCCTGGTACCGCAGCACGCGCGCCGCGCACGACACGCCGATTCGCAGCAGCTCCTGCTGCTCCCGCTGCTGGGCCCGGAGCGGACCGAGGACCTTCTTCCAGACCCCGAAGAGGACCGCCGCGGTGATCCCGAGCGGCAGGACGACGCTGAGCGCGATGATCAGCAGGGTGGACGTCATCGGGTCAGCGTACCAGGCCGGCGCCCCGGCGCACCAGGGCGTCGGCGCCCGTCATCGCCGATCGCGCCGCGCGCGGCGAGGCGCCCCGCGGAGCTCAGGGGCAGCGGCGATACATGAGGGCATAGTCGATCCGGACCTGCACGTCGGTGGTGTCGTTCGTGAGGACCCCGGAGCGCGACGGCGCCAGGCGGTTCGTGACGTAAAGGCTCGTCTTGATGTTGAGCGGCCGCACCGTGCCGCACTCGGACCAGACCGTGGTCGCGAACGCGTCCGTGCGCGAGAAGTCGTTCGTGAACGGCCCGATCATGCTCCATGTGAGCGGCCCCGAGGTGAGCGGCGAGCCCGAGAAATAATACGATGTCTCGTGGAGCCCCTGGACGCCCGGCTCCAGGTCGGCAAAGCCGCGGTACGTGGCGTCGAAGATGGCCACCTGCCATCCCGGATCGAACCGAAGATCCACGGCCAGCTGGCAGAAAGCGCGGTTCGCGGCGCGCGCCGCGCCCGGGCCGGCGTGCGCCTCGAACTGGTCGAAGATGACCGTCAACGCCTTTTGATCCGGCGAGATCACCCCCGCGGCGGAGCCGCTGGGACATCCGCTGCCGGCATAGGTGAACGCCTCGATCCGCGCGCTCTGCGCCAGCGCCGGAAAGGCGAAGAGAAACGCCAAGCAAAAGCCGAACGCCCATCGCAGCAACATGCTTGCCCCCCTTTTCATCTTCAGACGACATCGCGTCGCCGTCCGTCGGCGCCCGCGCGCGGGTCAGCGCTGTCGCAGGCCAGCCGACATGTCATGACGAGCATGCGATAGCGGCGCGCCCCGCGCAACCTGCGCGGGGCGCCCTCGCGCGGCGCCGGCGCCGCGGATTGACCGGAATCCATCGAGCGTCGTGAGATCCGCGGGACGCACGGACACTCGACTGGATCCCGGAGCGCAGGCGATATGCGGAGAGGCGACTCAGGGCGAGGCGGCGACGCGGAACACCGGGACGAGGTTCACGCGCTCGTCCCAGGACGGGTGGCGCTGGTAGAAGAAATCGAGCCGGGCCTTCGCGTCCTTCGCGAACGCGGGATCGCGCAGGCGCGCCTCGAACTCGGCGCGCAGCGCCGGATCCGCGGCCAGCATGCGGCGAGCCTCCTCCTCGGCGACGTAGGCTTCCATGTACTCTTTGCGCTCGAAGGCGGCGTTGAAGAAGCCCCAGGCCACGAGCGAGTCGGGCGCGAGCGGCTCGAGGAGGTGCATGACGAGGGGCGCCCGCGGCTGCGCGATGGGTACGAAGAGCGAGCCGGCCGGCAGATCCTGTCGCTCCGGCCGGAAGGCGCCCTTCAGCTTGACGGGCGTCCGGCCCTCGAAGGACGGCTCGTAGGCCACCGCGTCGGCCCGGAACGCCTCGACGGCGACGCCGGGGCGCGCCTCGGGCAGGCGCTCGTAACGCACGCCGTGCAGGCGCAGCTTGTCGGCCACCCAGGCCGCGTGCGCCGCCGGGACGACGTAGCCGGCGGCGGGCGCGGTGACGGTCAGATCCGGCTCGATCCGGTCGAACAGCGGCACGCGCCAGATCTCCGGGCGGGACTCGTCGTAGCGGGTCCACGTGCCGCCCGAGATCTCCGAGGCGCGCTTCTCGTAGGCGTACCCGCGGAACGGGAAGATGCGCGGGACCGGCCCCGCGCGGTGCGTGAGGGCGAAGGGGGCGCCGGCGAGGCGCGCGGCGGCGGCGTCCGCGCGATCGGCCGCCGCGCGGAGGGCGCCCGCGCCGGCGGCGGCGCGCTCGAAGAGCGCCGCGAGCAGGTCGTGGACCGCCCGCACGCGCGCGGCGTGGGTGGCCCAGCTGTGCGTCTCGACGAGCACGCCGACGCGGTTGCGGGCAGCGCCGTAGCTCTGCGAGTAGCGCGGCGGCCCCGGCTTGGCCGAGATCCCCGACGCGGGGTCGTCGTCCTCACGGAACGACGGATAGAACGGGAGCGGCAGGTGACCGAGCGCCGAGAGGCGCGCCTGGAGCGCCTCGGAGAGCTCGCGCGCCGCGGCGTCGAGGCCGCCGGGGTGCGGCGCCGACGGCTCGACGATGACCGCGACGTCGTGCTGGAACTTCGCGCCGTCGGTCGCGTGCAGGTCGACCTGGACCACGGGATCCCAGGCGTCGAGGAGCGCCAGCATCGCCCGCATCTCGGGCGCCTCGGCCTTCATGTAATCGCGGTTCAAATTGAGGTTCTGGCCGGTGGTGCGGAAGCCCATCTCCTCGGGGCCGCGCTGGTTGGGCCGCTGGTTTCGGCGGAAGCGCTCGTGGCCGTCGACGTTGAACACGGGCACGAAGAGCGCCGTGGTCGCGGCGAGGGCGCCGGGCGCCATGGCGCCGTCGAGCAGCTCGCGGAGCGCCCAGAAGCCGCCGTCCTTGCCGTCGATCTCGCCGGCGTGGATGCCGCCCTGGAACAGGATCACCGGGCGCCGCTTCGCCCGCGCCGCGGCGGGGTCGAGCGCGCCGTCGTCGGAGGCGGCGATCGCGAGCATGGGCCTGCCCTCGGGCGTGGTGCCGAAGCGGATGCAGCGCGCGCGGCCCGGATAGGCCTGCTCGAAGGCGGGGCACAGCCGCTCGACCTCGGCGTAACGGCCGGTGCGCTGGAAGCCGGTCCGCTCGGCCTCCGTGACGAGCGACGGCGTCGGCGCTGCCTGCGCGGCCTGCGCCGCCCCTGCGGTCCGCGCAGGCCCGCCGATGACGGGCGAGCCGGGCGCCGGCGCCTGGCAGGACGCGAGCAGCGCGATCGGCGCGATTCCCACGGGAAAAATGCGGCGACGGAGCGCGGCGCGGGGGCGAGACATCGCGGGAGTCGACCAAATTCCGCGCAGAACGGCAAGGCGTGCTCCCTCGGGCCGGGGCGGGCTAAGCTGCGCCAAGGATGAGCGCGCTCCCTTCCCGCCGTGCGCTGGCCGTCGGCGCGGCCCTGATCGGCGGCGCCGCGCTGCTCACCCCGCTCGGCGTCGCCTCGCTGCGCCGCGCCCCGGCGGAGCGGACCGAAGCGCCGGCGGCGGGCCCGACAGCGGCGGGGCCCGGGCCCGCCGGCGCGGCGACGGCGCTCGCGGACGGCGGGGCCGGCCTCCTGGACGGCGGCGAGGCCGTGGGCAGCGCGCCGGCCGACGGCGCGGCTGGCCTCCTGGACGGCGGCTGGGACGCGGGCGTCGCGCCGTTCGAGAAGCCCGTGTGGTCGGCGGCGTCGCGCGCGGCCACGTACGGCGGGCTCTCGAGCGACGCCTGCGACCGGGAGATGAAGCGCCGCCGGATCCCGCACGCCCCGGCGGCGCGCGGCGCCCCGCTGGTCGACCGGCCGGTC
Source organism: Sorangium sp. So ce834 (assembly GCF_051521425.1). NCBI lineage: Bacteria > Pseudomonadati > Myxococcota > Polyangiales > Polyangiaceae > Sorangium > Sorangium sp. So ce834. The sequence continues at coordinate 5,635,730 of NZ_CP150351.1, read as the reverse complement.
CGGCTCACCGGCCCGCTGCACGGGGTCGCGTTCCGCGGCGACGGCGTGGCGAGATCCCGGTCGATCTCTCCCTTCGACATCGCGGATTGCCGGCTGGTCCTCGCGCTCGACGATCTCGCCGCCTTCCTCGCGACGCGCGGGATCGCCGAGGTGGTGCACGTCAGCATGCACCGGCCCGCTCCCGCCGGCACGGCCGCGCCGAAGCCGAAGAAGGCGCAGAAGGCGCCCGCGAAGCCGGCGGGCAAGAAGGCCTCGAAGGGCGCGACCAAGGCGGCGAAGAAGGGCGCGATCGCCCCGAAGCCGCCGGCGCCGGCGCCCGGGCGGCCCAGCCAGCACGCCCTCGGGCTCGCCATCGACGTGGCCGCCTTCGTGAAGGCCGACGGCGCGCGGCTCGACGTGAAGGCCGACTGGCACGGCGCCATCGGCGCGCCGCCGTGCGGCCCCGGGTCGGAGCCGAAGGAGCCGAGCGCCCACGCCCTCGAGCTGCGGGAGATCCTCTGCGCCGTCCACACGAGCGGGCTGTTCAACGTGGTGCTCACGCCCAACGCGAACGAGGCGCACGCGGATCACTTTCACTTCGATATCAAGCGCGACGCGCACTATTTCCTGCTGGAGTGAGCCGCCGCGCGCGGGGCGATGCCGCCGGAATTCGGCGGCTTCAGCGGTTGAAAACCGCCCCGGCGCCAAGGATTCAATGGACAAGAGGACAAGAGGCGTTGCCCGGTCCGCGTCCCAGCATGGCGCATGCTGGCGTCGCTCGACCCACATCGAATGCGAAACAGGTTTCGCGGGGGGCCTGAAGCCGCCCACGACGAAGAGAAGGAGGGGCGTGCAATCTGGACAGACGCGGCGCTTCGTGCGAATTCTTGATGGAGAACATGTCGATCCGGTGTCGCAGCCATGTTCGCAGCTTTTCAGCAGGCGAGGTCCACTGGGAAGAGTGGAGCCCTCCTGGAAATGACGGCAAGCACACGCGCACCGTGGTCCTGGTGCACGGCCTGTCCGATAGCTGTAGGACCTGGAACCGGCTCGCGCCCGCGCTCGCGGCCGGCGGGCGCCGGGTCGTCGCGCTCGACCTGCCCGGCCACGGACACTCGGCCCGTCCGGACGCTCCCTACACGGTCGCCTGGTACGCGGGCGTGGTCGCGGAATGGATCCGCGCCCTCGGGCTCAGCGATTTCGATCTGATCGGGCACTCGTTCGGCGGCAGCGTTTCGATGTGCGTGGCGATCGAGCGGCCGGGGCGCGTGCACCGCCTCGGGCTGGTCGCCGCGGGCGGCATCGGGAGCGAGGTCGCGCTGCCGCTGCGCTTCGCCGCGGTGAGCGGGCTGCTGGAGCTCGCCGCGCCGGTGCTCATGGGCGTCGGCACCCACGCGGGGATGCTGGTGCTCGGCGGCAACTTCAACGCGGAAGAGCGCCGGCACCTCGCCCGCGTGAACGCGCGGCCCGGCACGGCCCGCGCGCTGTCGCGCACGCTCCGCCACGCGATCGATCTGCGCGGCCAGCGCGAGCACCTCATGGACATCGCGCACCGGATCCCGGAGATACCGCCCGTCGCCGTCTACTGGGGCGAGCGCGATCCCGTGATCCCGGTGCGCCACGCGTCGGACATCGACCGCTACCTCGAGGGGGTGGCGGTGCGCCGCTTCGCCAAGGCGGGGCACTACCCGCACCGGGAAGCGGTGGCCGATCTCGCTCCCGATCTCCTGCGCTTCCTCGACGAGCCTCGGCCTGCGCCGCGCCTGCGCGCCGGGGCGCGCGCGCCGCGCGCGGCGGTCGCGGCGCAGGTCGGCCCGCGGCCGCAGCGGTGGGCGGACGCCCCGGTCCGGCAATGGGCGATGCGCTCGCTCTCTCCGCTGCTCCGGCAAGCACCGCAGCAGGACGCCAGCAACTCCGTATCTCCCGCCGACCTCGGGAGCCGGCCGCCGCCCGTCCCCTGCTGACGGCGCGCGGCCCTGCCGGCGCCGCGCCGCCCCTTCCCTGTTGACGCCCAGCCCCCCGGTGCGGTTCTCTCGGGCGCCGGTGCAACTCGAATGTGAGACCTGCGGCGCCTCGCTGCGCGTCGAAGCGGACCAGCGGACCGCGGTGTGCCCCTTCTGCGCGTCGCCGTCGGTGGTGGAGCGGCCGCCCTCGAACGACCGGCCGTCGCCGCACTTCGTGCTCGGGTTCTCCATGGCCAGGGAGAGCGCGCAGGGCGCCGTCACGGCGTGGCTCGGGAAGCGGAGCCTCTTCGTGCAGTCGAGCGTCAAGAAGGGCACGATCGACGCGATCCGCGGCGTGTACACGCCCGCTTACCTGTACTCGGCGATGGCGCAGACGCGCTACGCGGCGCAGATCGGCGAGAACTACCAGGAGACCGAGACGTACACGACGACCGACGACAAGGGGAACACCGTCACCCGCACGCGCGTCGTCACCAGGACCGAGCACCGGCACCTCGAAGGCCAGCACGCCACCTACGTCATGGATGTGCTCGTCGTGGCGTCCCGCGCCGTCCAGAACGCCGAGCTCGAGGCGATCGAGCCGTTCGACCTCCGCACGATGCGGCGCTACACGCCCGCGGTGCTGAGCGGCTGGGTCGCCGAGGAGCCGACCATGACGCAGGCAGAGTGCTACGCCCTCGCGCGGCGGGAGGCGCTCGAGAAGGTCGGCCGCGACCTGCCGGGCTTCATGCCCGGGGATAGCCACCACGGCCTCACCCACGAGACGCGCCTCGACCAGGAGACGCTCGAGCTCATCTATGTGCCCCTCTGGGTGCTCGCGATCCGGCACGACCCGCGCAAGCCGCCCTTCCGGGTCCTCATCAATGGCCAGACCGGCGCCATCCACGGCAAGGCGCCCCTCTCCTGGGTGAAGATCGCCCTCGCCGTGCTGCTCGCGATCCTGCTCCTCGCGGCGCCGTTCGTCCTGGCCGCGGCCCGCGACCGCGACCGCGACCCGACCGAGCGGCGCGGCGTCGCGCGGCTTCCGGCCCCCGCCGCCGCGCCTGCGCCGGCCGAGCGCGCCCGTCCCGGTGGCAGCAGGCCCGGAGGGGCGCGATGAGCATGAGCGTGGGCGTCTCGCCGGCCGCCGCGCGGTGCTGCGCGCGCTGCCAGGGCCCGCTGGAGCTGGGCGACCTGCGCTGCGCCGTCTGCGGCCTCGCCGCGCCGCAGGACCGCGGCCCGGCCCCGCCGCCGCTGCAGGTGCTGCGGTGCACCGAGTGCGGCGCCGCGGTGGCGTACTCGGCCGAGGCGCAGGCGCCGAAGTGCCGCTTCTGCGGCGCGGTCACGCGGCTGGAGCAGCCGGTCGATCCAGTCGATCAGGCCGACTGGCTGCTCCCGTTCGGGGTGCCTCCCGCGCAGGCCGACCAGGCGCTGCGGCGGTGGATGTCGACGCTCGGCTTCTTCCGGCCGTCGGACCTGTCGCAGGCGGCGACCGTGGAGGGGCTGCGCCCGATCTGGTGGGCGGGCTGGCTCGTCAACGCGGACGCGGTGGTGAGCTGGACGGCGGACTCGAACGCGGGCGCCCGGCGGAGCGCCTGGGCCCCGCACGCCGGACAGACGCAGCTGCCGTTCCGCAGCCTGCTCGTGTCCGCGTCGCGCGGGCTGTCGCTCGACGAGGCCCGGGAGCTCGCGCCGCACTTCCGGCTCGACCACGCGGTGCCGGTCGCGCAGCGGGCCCAGCAGCAGCTCGGCCCCGAGGACGCGGTGCTGGAGCAGTTCGACGCCCAGCGCTCGGCGGCGCGGAAGATCGTCAGCGAGCGGATCGCCGCGGCCGCGGCGGAGGCGCTGCAGCAGGGCGTGATCCCCGGGTCCACCTTCCGGAACGTGCACGTGGCGGTGCTCCTGCGCGCGCTCGAGACGCGCCGGGTGGCGCTGCCCTCGTACGTGCTCGCCTATCGCTACAAGGGGCGCAGCTACCGCGCCGTCGTGCACGGCCAGGACGCGAGCCGCGTCACGGGCACGGCGCCGATCGCGTGGGGCAAGGTGGCGCTCGTGGTCATCGGCGCGCTCGCGCTGATCGTGATCGTCGTCGCGGCGCTCGCGCTCACCCGCGCTGGGTAGCTCGCAAGCGCCGCGCGACAGCCCTCCTTGCGCTGCGCAGGGCGGAGGCGCGCTCGCGAGGGCCGCCGAAGGCTGTGGCGGAATGCCTCTAGCGCACGCTGAGTGCGGCACAACAGGGCCGTTCATCGCGCGATCTCGCGGGTGCGCCGGCCATGGTCCAGATCTCGCAACTACCGGCGGGACTCAACGGAGGACACCATGGAAACTGGATCACGCGAGAAGCTGCTGGAGATCCTCAAGAAGTTCCGGAATGCCATGCTCGTCACGCAGGCCAGCCACGGCGCGCTGCGGGCGCGTCCGATGGCGCTGATGAAGGTCGACGACGGCACCGGGGACATCTGGTTCATGACGAGCATCGACTCGGGCAAGATCGACGAGATCGAGTCGAATCCGGAGGTGAACGTGACGCTCCAGGAGGAGCGCCGCTTCCTGTCGCTCTCGGGTCGCGCTTCGATCGTGAGGAGCCGGGCGAAGATCGAGGAGCTGTGGTCGGAAGAGGCCAAGGTCTACTTCCCGAAGGGCAAGGACGACCCCCACCTCGCGCTCATCCACGTGACCCCGCGCGAGGGCGAGTACTGGGACAACCAGGGCGCGGCCGGGCTCAGGTTCCTGGTCGAGGCGGTCAAGGCCTACGTCACGGGGACGACCCCGAAGACCGACGCCGCCCAGCACGCCGCGGTGCCGCTGAACGGCGGGCCGACGAGCGACGGCCGGGTGGCCGCGCGGTAAGCGATCTCCACCTGGGCGCGGAGCGCTGCGCCGGCTCGCTCTGGCGCAGCGCTCCGACGCGCCGATGCGGCCGACGTGGCGCGGCGCCGCATGCGACATCGCGCCCCACTGCCCTTTGCGGCGCTCCTGAGCCTGTTCCCCTCCCCCAGCATCGAATCGGCGCGCGTGGCGGATCGCTCCGCCGCGTGCAGGCTGGCCCCACCTCCACGATCCCGCGCGAGAAACGAACGCCGCGCCGCGCGCGGCGAGCTCGCGAATCCAGCGGACGCGACGATCCCACGCGCGCCCGCGCGCCGGAGGACCAGCGGGACGGAGCGTGGCACATTCCTTGCTTTTCTTGGAATTAACCCCGTGATCACTTTCTGGGATGGACGTGACGCGGGATCCCGGCAGCAACGAGGTCAGGCATGGGGATCTTCACGATGTCTCGTCGAGCTCAGATGATCATGGTCGCGGCGGCGGCGGTCGTTGTCATCGTGGGGTTGCGCTACGCCGAGCCGTTCCTCGTACCGGTGCTGTTCGGGATCGCGCTCGCGGCCATCTCCTCGCCGATCGCGAGCTGGGTGACGCGGCGGGGGCTCCCCCCGGCCGTCGGGGCGCTGGCCGCGCTCGTGGTCGACCTCGCGATCCTGGCCTTCGTGGGGGCGGTGGTCACCATCGCCGGGGTGGAGCTGGAGGAGAAGGTGCCGGCCTACCTGGCGCGCGCCTCCGAGATCACCGTGGCGATCGCCGCGACGCTCACGGAGCGCGGGTTGCCGGTGAACCCGGAGTTCCTGTCGAAGACGCTGCACACGGCGTCCCTGGTGCCGCTGCTCGGCGGCGCCGCGGTGACGGTCGCCAGCGCGGCGTCGAACCTGGGCGTGGTGCTCCTCGTCGTCTTCTTCGCGCTCTGCGAGTTCGCGGGCGCCGGCGCGAAGCTCCGGGCGGTCATCGCGGACCCCGGCCGCGGTCTCGAGCACGTCGATCGCATCGTGCGCGAGGTGAAGAAGTACCTGCTCGTGAAGACGCTGACGAGCCTGCTCGTCGCCGTGCTCGCCTACGTGATGCTGGTCCTCTTGGACGTGGATCTGGCGCTCCTCCTGGCGTCGAGCCTGTTCGTCCTGCACTTCATCCCGAACATCGGCGCGGCGGTGGCGACGATCCCGGCCGTGCTCGCCGCGCTGGCGAGCCAGGGGCCCGGGACCGCGGCGGTCGTGGCGATCGGGTACCTGCTCATCAACCTGCTGGTGGGGAACGTCCTGGAGCCGCGGGTCCTCGGGCGGACGCTGGGGCTGTCCCCGCTCGCGGTGCTGCTCGGGATGCTGTTCTGGGGCTGGCTCTGGGGGCCGTCGGGGGCGCTGCTGTCGGTGCCGATCATGATGGTGGCGAAGATCACGCTGGAGAACGTGGAGGGGCTCTCGTGGATCGCGCGCGTCATGGAGCCGGCGCCCGAGGAGCCCGAGGCGGCTCCGGCCAGCGAGGGCACGTCGGGCTCGCTGCGGGAGGAGGCGCCGAGCTCGCTGCTGCGGCCGAGCGTCGCGGGGGCGCGGAGATCCGTGTAGCGCCGCGGGACGACGTTCGTCTAGCGGCCCCCTCCGGCAGCGGCTCCCTCCGGCTGGACGAGGGGGAGCGTGAAGAAGAACGTGGCGCCAGCGCCGTGCTGACTCTCCGCCCAGATCCTCCCGCCGAGGGCCTCCACGAAGCCCTTCGCGATGGTGAGCCCCAGCCCGGTCCCCAGCCGCGCGGTCTCCGCCACCTGCCAGAAACGATTGAAGATGTGAGGGAGCTCGTCGGGGCGGATCCCCGCCCCTGTGTCCGCCACGGCGAAGAGGGCCTCCTCGCCGCGCGGCTCCGCTCGGACGGTGATGACCCCGCCCTCCCCCGTGAACTTGATGGCGTTGCCGATCAGGTTCGCGAAGACCTGGAGGACCCTCTCGCGATCACAGAGCACCTCGAAGCCGCCCCCGCCGCAAACCTCGCTCTTTAGCACCAGGTGCTTCTGCGTCGCCAGCGCCTGCTCCATCTCGATCGCGTCGCGGACGAGCGCGCCCGCCGCGTGCCTCCGCTTCTCCATCGATAGCCGACCGGCCTCGATGGCGGCGACGTCGAGCAGATCGCCGATGAGCCGGAGCATCCGCTGCGCAGCGAGGAGAATGATCTCGGCCCTCTTCCGATCTTGCGCTCCCTGCGCGCTGGTCGGCAATGTCTTCATGAGGAGAGCCGCGGCCGTCAAGATGGAGCTCAACGGGTTCCTGAGGTCGTGAGAGACGATGGCGAGGAAATCGTCCCGCGTGCGAATGCCGTGCTGCGCCTGCTGGTACAGGCGCGCATTCTCCACGGCCATGGCGGCCCGGTGCGCCACCTCCTCGGCCACTGCCAGATCGGCAGCGGAGTAGCGGCGGCTCGACTCCGCCGCCACGAACGTGAGCGCGCCGAGGATCCGCCCGCGAGCCATGAGCGGCACCACCATCACCGCGCCCGAGCCTCTCGCGCGGAGGGATCCTCGATGGCTCGGGTCGTGGGCGGTGGCCTCCACGGCCGGCTCGGAGATCTCAGGGATGAGGAGCGGCGCGCCGGTCCGCAGCACCCTCGCCTGCGGGGTCTCCCAGCCCGGCCTTGGGGTGTAATCCCCCATGCGCTCCGTCAGCCATGGCTTCACGGGATCCGCGGAAGTCGGCTCGAGGCGCTCGACTCGGCCGTTCTCATCGACCAGGTCGACGAAGTAGAGGTCGGCGAGGGCGTGCAGCGACAGCCGCGCCACCGCGGCGATCGTCTGTGCGTAGTCGAGCGAGGAGGCGAGGACCGCGCTGACCTCCGCGAACATTCGCTGCACCTGCTCGGCGCGTTTCACCTCCATGATATCCCGGAAGACGAGCACCGCCCCCGAGACCTGCCCTCCTCGCTTCAGGGGAGCGAACGTGCAGCTGACGTGGAAGGCCGCTCGGTCCCGGCATGAAAACGCGTCCTCGTCGCTCCGGACCGGCTCGCCCGTGCGGATCGCCCGCAGCGCGGGGTGCTCTTCGTCGGGTATGAACGTCCCATCCGGGCGTTGAATCCGGACAACCTGCTGGACGGGCCGCCCCACGACCTCCTCGGGGGTCCAGCCGAGCAAGCGCTCGGCGGCGGGGTTGAAGAAGGTGATCCGCCCTTCGCGATCGATCGCGAGCACGCCCTCGCCGATGCTGCTGGTCACCGCGCGCGTGAACTCCAGCTGCTCACGGACCTTCGCCTCCGCCTCCTTCGCGGGGGTGACGTCCATCGAGACGCCTTGAAACCGGGACGCGCCGGCGCCGTCCTTCACCAGGTGCACGCCGGTGTGGAGCCAGAGCACGCGGCCGTCCGCCGTTCGACAGCGATGGTCGCAGCGCTGGTCCCCCTCGAGGGCCAGCGTCCTTCGAAACGTCTGCTCGAGCGCGCCGCGACCGTCCGGGGTGGCGCAGCGGCTCCAAAAGTCGGGCTCCGCGAGCCACCGCGCGCGCGGATAGCCGAGGAGCTCCTCGGCCCGCGCGCTCACATAGAGGACCTGGAATGTACGCGCGTCGGCCTCCCACACGAACGCTCGAGCGAGGTTGTCCACCAGCGCCTCGTAGCGCTGCCGCAGCGCCTCGGCGAGGGCCCGCTGCTCGTCGGATTCGGCCTGCCTTCGCTGGGCCGCTTCTTGCGCCGCCTCCGCGGCCGCCTGCTTGGCGTCGACGACCACCTGGCGATCGAGCGCGACCGCGAGCTGGTTGGCCACCGCGTTCATGAACACGAGGTCCGGCTCCTCCAGAGGGGCGGCGCCCTCGATCTGGAGAGCGCCGAAGATCGGCCGGCGCTCGACGACGAGGGGGAGGATGAGGAAGCTCCCGCGCTCCTCCGCCTCGGCCCGAGGGGCCCTGGCAGGCTGTCCGGAAGGCGCGCTCGGCGCGGCCGGCGCGCCGTGCCTCTCGACGTCCCGTGCGGCCCCCGATCCGGTGAGATAAGCGTACGAGGTCGTGGCATGGGACGTCGCTGCCTGGAGCCGATCGGCGCCGACGCCTTCGGCGGCCCAGACGAGGGTCTTCACCCCGGGGCGGCCCTGGACCTCCAGGAGGACGAGCGCGGTGCGGAGGGGGAGCGCCCGCGCGAGGGTCGCGAGGACCGACGGGACGGTCCGCTCGGCGCCCTCGAAGCGCGTGAGCTGCTTGCTGATCTCGTAGAGATACTGGACGCCAGGGTACGCGCGCTCGAGACCTCCGGCGACCTGACCCTCGCCGTCGCGCAGCGCAGGCGCCTGCTCCCCGTGCGCGCCGTTGCGCCTCGACTCCTCCTGCGGTGCTCCCGGTGTCTCCTTCGTCCGGTGACCAGCGCTCATCCCCACCCCCCTATCTCTTCGTTCGCCTCCGGCCCGCGAGGTTCTCCGTCGCCAGGGGGGCACCCTCGCCAGCGCGCTGCCCGATCCGGGCGCCGCCCTTCCCGATGGTGAAGTAGTAGGCACCAAAATCGTGCTCGCTGCCGCGCGTCTTCACGACCAGGAGGGTTGGCCTGATCTCTCCTGGCAGGGGCGTGTACCGGAGCACGACGAGGTTGTCGGCCACCGGAGAGAAATGGCGGTCGGTGACGGTCTCACTGGAGTACATCACGCTCGATTCGAGCGTGAGCAGGCTGGTCACGCCGAGCGCCTTGAACCGCACGATCAGCGCGTAGAGGAGCTGCCGCAGCTCGTCCTCCCCGATGCCCTCGTCCGCGAGGTGGCTCACGCTGTCGAGGACGACGCGACGCGTCTTTTGCGTGCGGATCTTGTCGGTCAAGAGCGAGAGGAGCTGACTCGGGCGGATGCGCTCCCGCGAGATATAGATGACCTCGGCGCGCCCTTCCTGGATCGCCTCGGGGAGCGGCAGCCCCAGGGCCTCCGCGGCCCTGATGATCTGCGCGGGCCCCTCCTCGAGCGCGACGTAGAGCCCCGGCTCTCCGCGGCGGCAGCCTTCGAGGAGGAACTGCATCGACAGGGTGCTCTTCCCGATGCCCGCGCTCCCGGAGAGGAGGGTGACGCTGCGCTCGAGCAGCCCTCCGCCGAGCAGCTCGTCGAGCCCGGGCACCCCGGAGGGCAGGCGCCGCGCCGTCTCCAAGGGAGGCGGCGGCTCGGCGAACGCCGCCTCCGCGTTGTAACGGGGATAGACCATCACCCCGCCCGGGCCGATGACGATGCTGTGCCGGCCCCTGAGGTGGGCGGTGTTCCTGAGCTTGTAGATCTCGATGTAGCGCTGGCGCTCGAGCCCTTCCTCCGTCGAGGAGAGGAGGATGACCCCGTCGACCATGGTCTCCTCGACGCCGAAGCGGCTGATCTGGTGGGTGCCGTAGGGGATGTCGGTGGCGAGGAAGCCGACCGCCTGCGCGTTGTGGATGACGCTGGCGAGCTGGAAGATCTTCTCTCGGTCCACCTGAGGGTCCTTGACCTTGTGCAGAAAGACCGAGACCGAATCGACGACCACGCGCCGCGCCTTCATGCCGAGGATCCGCTCGCTCATCATGAGCAGGTGCGCCTCCACCAGGATGTTGGGCTGCGGGATGAAGACGATCTCGACCATCCCGCGCTCGATCTCGGCGTCGAGGTCCCAGCCGAGGCCACGGGCGGTGGCGCGCAGCCGCGGCTCGGTCTCCTCGAAGGAGAAGAAGATCCCCTTCTCGCCGGCCTTCGCGCCCCGGTAGATGAACTCGAGCGAGAGCACCGTCTTGCCGGTCCCCGCCACGCCGGCGACGAGGAGGCTGGCGCCCCGCGGGATCCCGTCTCCGAGGAGGTCGTCGAGCCTCGAGATGCCGGTCCTGAGGCGCGGCTCCTCGCCCTCGATGACCGCCCGGTGGAGGGTGACGCGGGGCGCGAACACGTCGATGCCGGCCCGCGTGATGGCGAACGAGTGCTCCTCGCGGCTGTGATCGGTGCCGCGCATCTTGACGATCTGGATGAAGCGCCGCTGCTCGCCGGCCTCCTGGCGCTGGCCGATCATGACCAGCCCGTCGATGATCGAGAACAGGGGGTTGGTCTCGATGTCGCCCTGCCCGAACTCCCCGAGGAATAAGGTGGTGGTCTCCCACGCCATGAGGCTGATCGCGAGCTCGTAGCCGAACTTCCGGAGCTCTTCCTTCGACTTGGCGAGGTCGTCGAAGACCTTGAAGCTGTCGATGACGACCAGGGCGGGCTTGACCTTCTTGATGTGCTCCATGATGAGCTTGAAGGCGCCCTCGAGGCCCTTCGTCCGGAGGATGGCGCCGAGATCCACGAACTGGATTCCCCCGTCGATCTTCCTGGCGTCGAAGAAGTCGAACTGATTCAGGTAGCGCAGCGTCTTCGCCGTCGGCTCCGAGAGCGTGTTGAAGTAGAGGACCCGGGTCTTGGCCGAGGCGTTGTGGAAGCAGATCTGCTGGGTGAGGATCGTCTTGCCCGCTCCCGGCGGGCCGGCGATGACGACGATCGAGCCCTTCGGCAGCCCCCCCTGGAACAGCACATCCAGGTTTCGCACCCCCGTCTCGATGCGCGCGATGGCCGTCTTCTTCGTCATGACTCCGCTTCCTCGCCGTCCTCGCCCTCGGAGATCCCGGGCGCGCTCTCCGACCCTCTCTCGACCCCGCCCGCCTCCTCCTGCGCGACCTTGGAGAGCTCCGCGTGGAGCGCCGGTGTGAGGATCTCCGCCGTCAGGTTTCCGAGGACCGTGAGGAACTCCACCAGGATGAACCGGAGCCCCTCCGCGAGCTCATCGCGAGGCAGGCCCCCGGCGAGCACCTGGAGCTCCACGCAATAGAGCCCAGCCGAATTCACCTCGAGCGACGAGAGGACCGGGTAACGCTCGGAGGCGTAATAGAGCACGCGATCCACGATGGCGCCGAGCGTGACCTCTCCAAGGGTGACGTGGGCGCGCCGCCACAGGGCGCTGAACGCTCGTTCGAAGAGATGGGCGAAGCGGTCGGGCGGCAAGCCCTGAGCCACCCGATCCATCCAGGCGTCCACGCAGGCGCTGTGAGCGTTCGCATCACGCATGAGCGTTACGCCCTTGCCACGGTCGCTGGGCGTCGGAGAGCGACGCGTCGAATCATCGGCGCGCCTCGCGGTGATGGCCGACGTCGCCGTCTCGCCCGGGGCGTTCGTGGACGGCTCCCCGCCCTGGATGAGCGCCGGGCTCCACCCGGGAGCTCCGCGCGCGGGCGTCCGTACGCGGCGGCGTCCACCACCGGGCCGCCGTGCGCGGGCGGCCGCCACGCTCCCCGTCACGCTGGCGCCGCATCGCGCCCTCGATCAGGTCGTCCCGCGCGGGCAACGTCGCCGTGACGCTCGCGCTTCCGTCTGGACCGCCGCCGCGCTCGCGCCCGGGACACTCGCCCGATCGGCCGGCGGTTCGAGCCATCCTTGCCCTTCTGCTCCGCGCGATCGCGGGCTCGAGTCCGCGCACGATCGTGGGGCGACTCCCCGCCGAGCACGTAGAGCGCGCCGTCCGCGGTGCGCTGCACTGCACGCAAGGAGATGTTCGCCGCCCTCCGTGCAGCGCGGAGATCGTCGGCCAGCTCTCGCATGCGATCGCTGTCCTGCGCTCTTCCGGCAGAGGCGCGGAGCGCGATGATGGCTTCGAGCGCCTCGAGGACATGGCGGACGGCGCGGCGCGCGGAGGTCGCCGCGTCGGCCGCCTCGCGGAGGATCGCCCGCGCATCCTCTGGATTCGTCGCGACGTCTGGCATCTCGGTGTTCTCGTGCAACGTGCGATCAAGATCGCCCGCGCGGTCCATCGCGGTGCCGCTGCGAGCAGGCGTCGCGGACCGCGCCATTGCGCTCCCCACGCCCGCTCGCGGCTTGACGTTGCGCGGTCCGAGAACCCTGGACTCAGGGTAGCACGGCGGCGGCCTCACGTCCCTCGTTATATCGCCTCGCGCGGCGGGCCCATCGTCCCGATATTCTCGGACACGGGAGGCGTTCGCGCTCTGCATGGATCTCCCGTTTCCGCGCTCATCCGCGCGGAGGGGCGCTCCCGCGACGAGCGATCTCTACATCGCGTCGATTCGCCGGTCGCCGGCACAGTGCTTATGTTTCCGAGATCCTGGATCCTGCGAGCGCCGCCGGCGTCGAGGCGCTCCTGTATTGCATGAACGGAAAGCCGGCGTGCATGCGGCGCACGGGTGCACAAGCGCGCGTTATCACGCGTGCGAGCCCAGAATTCAAGCGTGAAAGAGCGAAAGGCTGACGGATCCCGTCATCGAGCCGGAGAGGGCCCTGCAGGCCGAGGAGCATGCGTCGGGGAAATCCGCACGGAGACTGGTGTCGTGTGCGGCGACGTTGGACAACGGGCGTCAGGGCTCCGTGCGCCTGGGCGGTCCAAGGGGCCGGTCGAAGCACCAGCGCTCCACGAGACCCTCCGCGAGCCATCAGGGCTGCGGAGCTGTCGCGATCCCGAAGACGCGCTCGTGACGGGCGCTCTCATGGCAGCCCATGCACGACGCGACGCGGCCGGCCGAGGTCACCTCGCCCTCGGGCGTGACCGTGCCATAGACCCAGCCGGCGTCGGTGCCGGGCGTCTCCGGCGCGACCTTGAGCACCACGTAGGCGCCGGCGAAGCGCGACGCGCGGTAGACGCGATCGCCGTCGCGCACGTAAGGATCGAAATGGTCCGGCGTGCCGGAAGCGCCATCCGGTGCCGACGGCTGATGCGACGGGAACTCGGGAACCTCCTTCGCGTCGACGAGCTCGGGGTGGTAGCTCTCCTTGACGAGGGCCTGCCCGACCGGCTGGGACATGGGCGCTTCGCCCTGCACCAGCGGATAGCGATCGCGGTGCTTGGCGAAGGTCGAGTAGAGCTTGCGGGCGTGACCGCCGTCCTCGGCGGCGCTCATGCGGGCACGGCCGGGGAGCGGCAGGCGGCAGAGCCAAGGCGCCCAGCGGAGCTCGTCGTCGACGCGGCCCCAGGCCTTGTAGTCGCGAAAGGCCGAGGCGATGAGCGGGGCGAAGCGGGCGTCGACCTCGGCGGCGGCTGGCGGCGCCGCCGAGGGCGCAGTGGCCGGAGAGGAAGGCGAACTGCCGGATGGAGGGCTCTTCGCGCTCTCAGCGTCCGGAGAGATGGCCTCGTCGATGGGGTGGCTGCACGCAGGCACAAGCACGAGAAGGAACCAGGCGACGCGCATGAGGCCGATTGTACGATCCGGTTGACGGAAAGTTCTCGGCCTCGCGGCTCTCCGGCTTTTGCCGCCTCGCCGCCCTCCGCAGGCGGCCAAGGTCATGGCACGGACGGCTCGGACCCGTCCGGCAGCGCCGTCTCGGCCGACGGCGACCCGGCCGGCGCCGCTGTCTCGGCCGGCGCCGGCGCGGCGCGGCCCGGCTGGCAGCGGGGGCAGAAGTACGTCGACCGCATCATCGTCCCCTGCCGGCGCATCTGGACCGCGGCGCCGCAGTCGTAACAGGCGCGCCCCTCGCGGCCGTAGACGCTGACCGGCCGCCTGCCGCGGGCGAACCCCGCGCGCGTCGTGCGCGTGTGGAGGTAGTGCGCGGTGGGGCCGCGGTACGCGCCGGAGGGATCCCGCGGCTCGACGTTGGCCTGGAGGAGACGGCGGCCGAGGTCGAGCATCGCGGAGAGCTCCTCGTCCGAGTACGCCCGGACCGGCGCGAACGGATCGAGCCGCCTCCGGAAGAGGAGCTCGCTCTTGTAGACGTTGCCGATGCCGGCGACGACGCGCTGATCCATGATCGCGACCCCGAGCGGCACCTCGTCGAGCGCGCGCAGGCGGCGGAGCGCCTCCGCGGCGTCGAAGCCGTCGCCGAGCAGGTCCGGGCCGAGGCCGCCGAGCAGCCGGTCGCCGCGCAAGGCGCTCGCGCGGAGCAGGCGCACGATGGGCGCGCGGAAGCAGACGGCGACGTAGCCCGGGACCGCGAGGATCGCCGTCGCCGTCGCCTCGGACCGCTTCCAGCGCTCGCCCTCGCGGTAGAGGTGCCACGCGCCGCTCATCCGCAGGTGCGTGTGCAGCACGGTGCCCTCGTCGAAGAAGATCAAGAGGTTCTTGCCGCGCGCCTCCACGCGCTCGATCCGCCGGCCGACGAGCGCGTCGCACCGCCGGTCGCTCCGGGGCAGCTCCAGGGCGATGACGCGCGCGCCCTCCAGCGCGGGGCCAAGGGCAGCGGCGATCCGGAAGAGCGTGTCGCCTTCGGGCATGAGCGGCTCCAGGGCGCTCTGGGTGCAGACCGGCCGGATCGCAAGGGGCTCCAGCGCGAAGAGCGCACGATGCTGCGCCGGCACATGTCCGCCTGCTCACGGGCGCGTCGCGCGATGTCGGCGCGCCGGCGATACGCGCCAAGCTCGTCGCGCACGCCGCGCTCGAGACGTTTGCAGATCGGGGAGCCCTCGGCTCTCATGGCCGAAACCTCTCCGGGGCTCTCCATGCCAGCGACAAACGTCCGCGCAGCGCTCACGATCGACGGGCGGCTAGGGTCGGGAGACGCGCGCGGGGGCGCGGGATCGCAGGGCCGCGCGGAAGGCCGCGGCCGGGAGCGAAGGAGGACGTGATGGAGCTCGGGTTCGACGACATCCTGCCCTACCTCGCCAGCGCGTACCGGCGGGGCGTGCTGGCGCCGTTCATCGGCTCGGGGATGAGCAGGCCCGCCTGCACGAGCTGGCTGGACCTGCTGGTGCGGCTCGCCGGCGAGGCCGGGGTCGAGGTCCCCGAGCACCTCCAGCGGGCCCGGCCCTCGGACAGGCTGGACACCTCGGAGCTCTACCGCCTCGCCGACAAGGCGGTGCTCGGGCTGGCCGCCCTGGAGGTGGAGGCGCGCGCCGACGCGTACCGGAGGGCCCTCAACGAGGGCGGCAGGGCCGCGGGCGAGTGCGAGGTGCCGGCGCAGACGGCGGCGCTCGCGCGCTGCGCGTGGCCGCTCGTGCTCACCACCAATTACGACGATCTCTACGTCGTGAGCCGGATGCGGCAGTCGCGCGCCGGCGAGATGGTCGGCGTGAGCCGGACGGGCAAGCCCTCGTGGGAAGCGAAGCGGGACGAGACCGACGTCCCCGAGGTGCTCGGGCGCAGCGTCGAGGACTGCCACAAGGTCGTCCGCTCCCTGGCGTCGCCGACGCGACCCATCCTCTGGGCGCTGCAGGGCTTCCTCGGCGGGCAGGCCGCGCGGCTCGACGCGCTCGTCGAGGAGCTGGTCCTCGACGAGCGGCGCCGCGGCGAGCTCGCGGGCCAAGTGGTCGCCGGCTACCAGCAGTACCAGCACGCCGTCAACGCGCAGCCCCACTTCCGGCGCGCGTTCGCCGAGGTCCTCTCCCGGCGCTCGCTGCTGTTCCTCGGCTCCGGCATCCTCGAGGATTACCTCATCAACCTCTTCGGAGAGATCGCCCATCACTACGGGCCCGGGCCGCACCCGCACTTCGCGCTGTTCTCCAGCGACAGGCGGGGCGCGATCGACGTCCGCTTCCTGCAGACGCGGCTGGGAATCGCCCCCGTGTTCTACGGGCACTACGGCGAGCTGGCGGAGCTGATCGGCCGGCTGACCGATGCCGTCTGGGAGCGCAGGGCGCCCGCGCCGCAGGGCGCCGAGCGGCCGCCGGTCGCGTGGATGCCCGACGAGCTGGGGTTCAGCCTGTCCGACGGGGCGAAGCACCCTTCCGGCGGGGCGAGGAAGGTCCGTCTCCGGTACGCGCCGCTCTCGGTGCCCGCCGCGGACGGCCGCGAGTGCGTGCTCGTCAGCGTCGGCCGGACGCCCGCGGACAACCACGCCATCCCGGGAACCCAGGCGAACGGCTTCCTTGAAAAGGCGCGGGACGCCGGGCTCGTCGCGGACGCGGCGCTCGAGCGCTGGCGCCCGCTGGACGCGGCGCCGTCGTACGCTTACCGGTTCGGCGACGCGCCCATCTTCGGCGTCGCCGCCCGCGACCGGAGTCCGGATGTTCCGCGCGTGCAGGGCGGCGAGGATCCCGAGGACAGCCGGGATCTCGGCGTCATCGCCGATGCGGTCTGCGGGGCCTTGCGCGCGGCGGACGCGGCGGGGTTCCGCCATGTGCACATCGGCCCGATCGCCTCGGGGAAGCACCGCCTGTGGCACCCGCTGCATCCGTTCGTCCAGACGCTCGCCGGCTTCCGCAGGTTCTTTGCCGAGCATCCGGGCACGGGCATCGAGCTCGTCGAGCTGCATGTGCTCTCCTCGGCGGTCTGGTTCCCTGTGGTCGCCGGCAAGGTCCCGGTCGCGCAGATGCTGTCGTCCGACATGATGAAGATCTGGGTCGACATCCGGGACGCGAGCGGCAGCTCGGAGATCCTCGCGGTGACCGCCCGGGGCCCGATGCGCGTGGGCGACATCAAGGCCCTGTGCGGGCTGCCCCTTTCGCGGTGGAGCGCGGAGATCCTCCCGCGGCCGAGCAAGGTGGACCCGTCGAGCGCGGACGATCCGCTGGTGGCGCCGACGTCGATCGTCGTCCTCTCTCCGCGGCGGTGACGCTGCGCTGCCGAGGTTCGTCTCTGGCTTCATGAGAGAGGGAACCACAGCGGCAGAGAGGGCACAGACGAGAGAAAGAACGCTGCGCCGTCTGTCTCTCAGGGGAGTTGTTAAGAATTGTAATTTTGGGTGTTATGGCGTGAAGCGCGCCATATCAACCGGGCTGAGCCAGATAGACGAAGGGGGAAAGCACTGCTGTGCCTGCGGACTTTTCTTTCGGAGCGACAGTCGACCGTCGGCGCGCAGCCCGCGAGGTTCGCCGTTGCGCCAAAGCTCGCGCGCTGCTTCACCCCTAGCCGCCACCCTCGGCGGCGCTCTCACCCATGCATGAATGCATTCGTCGATAGCCGAATCGAGCGCTCGGCCCGAGCGCTTGCCCGAGCCGGGCATTCGTTCTAAGGTATGTCGCATCGACCCGGAGGCCAGGACAGGCCTCCATCGCAAAAGGAGTTATCCATGCGTCGGATCAGCCCTGCTACCCGCTTGCGGTTCTTCTTCGCTGCCCTGACGGCAGGCGCGGCGATGCTGGGAGGCGCCGCCCTGCTGGCTCCCTCGAGCGAGGCGGCGCCCGGGGCGAACTGCATCTACTACAGCGACGAGAGCCACACGACCGTCGTCGGCAAGTACGGACGCGATTGCTGCAACAACCAGATCGCGTGGGGCACCAAGACGCCGCATTACGAGTGTGGCGGGTGTTTCCTCTGCACCCCGCCTCCTCGGTGAGGCGAGCGCGTCACGTTTCGCCCGCTCTCGCGGGCCGTCGTACGGATCGCTCCTCGGAACGGATCGCGATCGATCCAGGGGGCAGCGGGAATTCCCGGGACCGCTCTGCCCGGCAGGCCTGGCGCCGGGCGCGTGCTCCCTCGGATCGCGCTGCTGACCGTCGGCTTTCTTGATTCAATAGTCACCATCGACGATCATCCAGCTCGCGGGGGGTTGGCATGAACAAGAACCGTTCTTCTCGATGGCTGTGCGGCGCGATCGCGCTCGGGCTCGCGGCCCTCCCTGGGTGCTCTGGCAAGGTCGACAGGGTCGACCCTGGCCCAGGCGGCTCGTCGAGCGCGGGCGGCTCGACCGGAGCGGGTGGCCACGGCGGCGGCGCCGGCGCGACGGGCGGCGGCACGGGCAGCGCGGGAGCCTCTGGCGCGGGCACGGGCGGCGCCGGCGACGGCGGCTCCGGGGGTGCTGGGACGAGCGGCTCCGGGGCTGGCGGCTCAAGCCACGGGTCGGGCGGTTCGAGCAGCGCGGGCACCGGGAAGTTCGTCGGCAACATCACGACGGATCGCGCCGTGCGCGACGACTTCATCCGGTACTGGGATCAGATCGCGCCCGAAGTCGAGGGCTGGTTCAGCAGCGTCGCGACCTCACGCGACGTTCGAAACTGGAGCAAGCTCGACGCGATCTACGCGTACGCGCAGGACAACGACATCCCCTTCACGGAGTACGCCTTCGTGTATGGCAACACCCCGCCGAACTGGATCGGGCGCCTCACCGCCGACGAGCAGCGGCAGGCGATCAGGGACTGGATGCAGGCGTTCTGCGAGCGGTACCCCGAGACGAAGTACATCATCGTCGTGAACGAGCCGCCGCCCCACACCACGCCTGTCTTCAAGCACGCCATCGGGGGCGACGGCGAGAGCGGCTATGACTGGATCGTCAACGCCTTCACGTGGGCGCGCGAATTCTGCCCGGGCGCGACCCTGATCCTGAACGACTACAACAACATCGAGTACGAGGTCGAGCACGACCGCTTCGTCGAGATGGTGAAGGCGCTGCTGGCCGCGGGCGCCCCGATCGACGCCCTCGGCGCGGAGGCCCACGACGCGTACAAGTTCGACACCGGCACGGTGAAGGGCTTCATCGACGGGCTCGCCGCCACGGGCCTGCCCGTGTACATCACCGAGTACGACATCAGCCTCGCGGACGACGAGGAGCAGCGCCGGGTGATGGAGGAGCAGTTCACGATGTTCTACAACCACCCCGCCGTCAAAGGCATCACCCTCTGGGGCTACGTCGTCGGCTCCACCTGGCGGGACAACACGGGTCTCCTGCACCCGGACGGCACCATGCGGCCGGCCATGGCCTGGCTGATGGACTTCCTCGGTCGCGGGGAGTGATCCCTCGTAGCGCGCCCGGAGAGCGGAGCGGCGAGCACGGCTGGGAGCCCCGCGAGCACCTGCATGGGTGGCGCGAGACCGCCGCGGCCCCGAACACCGGGATCGCCCTCCGGAAAGACCACGTCGTGGAGTACGGCGTCTCCGACGAGCGCCCGGCGTTCGGCGGAGCGGCGCCGGGGCAGGCCCGGCGAGCTCCTACCGGGGCACCAGCACCGAGACGCTGTGGGCCGGCATCGCGTACGTGAAGGCGTTCGTGGCGCCCGGGGTGACCGCATTCGCAGGCACGAGATCGGCCTTTGCGGCCGTGAGCTGCCACACGTCGACGGCCGTGTAGCTCGCGTAGGCGGCGAGGGTCACCGCGGCCGTGAGCGGGGCCGCGGTCTTGTTGATGGCGACGAGGATCATACGGCGCGGATCGGCCTCGTCGATGCTCGCGTACACGGTGGCCTTCGCCACGTCGCTCGTCTCGGCGTGGATGGACGTGTCGCCGAAGCGCGCGCCTTTCCCGTCGTAGCTCGTGAACGCCCGCACGCCGGCCCGGAGCATCGAGACCTCCTCGCCGGGATCCCAGATCGTCGCGAGGAACACGCCCTCGCGGCCGAAGACGCCGAGCGCGTCGGCCTGGGCGATCGCGCCGGAGATGTGGTTGCCGCCCCCGTAATTGTACTCGGTGAAGCCGATCTCGGTGCCCGGGTAATGCGCGTCGATGAGGCCGCGGAGCCACGGGATGAGCTTGATCGGGCCGTTCAGCACGTCGTTCGCGATCCAGCTGTCCTCCTTGAAGGTGGGATCCCAGAGCGAGCGCGGCGCCTGGACGCGGGCCTCCACGGACTCGGGCGAGGAATCATCGCCCGTGATGCGCTCGCCGTTCGCGTAGATCTCCGTGTACCAGTGCAGATCGAGCACGTCGACGAGGCGGTGCCCCGCGCTCGCCTCGGCGGCCTTCATGGCGTCGAGATAGTGTTCGATGAAGTTCTTTCCGCCCGCGTCCGGCGCGCCCTGCAGGCTGACGTAGCCGGAATACCCGTACGAGACGAAGCCGGTGACGAGCGCGTTCGGCGCGACGTCCTTGACCGCGGAGGCGAACTCGATGTTCTTCTCGACGAGCTCGGCGTAGGTCACCGGATCCGGGTGGATGCGCTCGTGGGTGTGATTCCAGAGGTCGGGCTCGTTGTCCAGCGAGAACAGGACTCTCGCGACCTCGCCCTGGAAGGCGTCGGGGAAGGCCTGCTTCATCCAGGCGACGAACTCGTCCTGGTACACGGCATCGTCGCCGAGATTGGGCGCCGCGGAGAACGGGGCGCCCTTGCGCGCGATCGTGGGGTGAAAGCGCGTCCGGAGGTAATTCGGGGTCTTGTTGACGTCGCCGTTGCCGTCCTTGTCGGCCGCGACATACCCGCAGATCGGGATGGTCGCGATGAAGGCGGCGCCGTGCGACAGCGCGTCCTCGGCCAGCACGCGCACCGCCTCGCCGGGGACATCGCCGTTCGGGCTGTTGCCGACGAGGTGGGCGTCGTTCTGGAACATGTAGTCCGCGCCGGCGTTGGAGGCGTTGTTCTCCCAGTTGTAGGCGGTCATGCGGTTGCCGCCCATGCGCACGACGCTCGTCCCGCGCTGCTCGCCCTCCAGATCCTCGGCCCAGTTGGCCCCGTAGATGAGCGGGCTGATGGGGCGCATCCCCTGATCGGCGCGCACGGTGAAGGTGACATCGCCCTGCCCGGGGTCGCCGGGCTCGACGACGTCCGCGGGAAGATGGCCGCCCGACCCGCCCTGGCCGCCGCTGGTCGTGCCGGTGCCGCCGCCCGCAGCGCCCGTGCCGCCGCTGGTCGTGCCGGTGCCGCCGCCCGCAGCGCCCGTGCCGCCGCCCGAGGCGCCGGCGCCGCCGCTGCCCCCCGGAGACGTGTCGCCGTCGTCGCCGCAGGCAAGGAGGGCGGCCGACGCGAGCAGGGCGAACAGGACCCGCTCGCGAGCAAGCGAACCAAGTGTAGAAATTTTCATTACAAGGGTCTCCTGTCGGCCATCATTTCCCGAGCAGCTTAAGTTAGATGTATTTATTAAGCGGTGGCCCCCGTCCGGTTGGCACACCTGGCGTCTCGGCGGTCCACACGTTCGCGGCGCTGTATGCGGCAATTACCCCATCACCCGCTATCGGCGGATCAGCGCCGGGTCCATCGGATCGACCTCGCCGGGAGGTGGCTTGGCGGCAGGGCGCGCTTGCTCGACCGCGGGCGCAGCAGGGCGGCTGTCCTTGGCCGGCGGCGCGGCGGGACGGGCGCGTGCGCTGGACGGCGGGCGCGCTGGCGGGCTCGGCGGCGCCGCTGCGGTCGTGGCCCCCGCGCCCTGCGACGGCGGCGCGCCGTCCGGGAGGTCGGCGCCCCGCGAAGGCGGCGCGCCCGCGGAGGCCTCGGCCTCCGGAGCGGGCGCCGCCGCGCTCGCCGCCGCGCTTGCCGCCGCCGCGGGCGGCCGTGGCGGCGCGGGCGCGGCGGCGCTGCGCTGGAGCGCGTGGCTCGGGATCGGCGTCTCCTCGGTCGACGGCGCCGTCGCGCCGGCGGAGGCAGGCGCCGCGGGCGGGCCCTCCGCGCCGCCCGGAGCGCGCAGCACGGCCACCAGCCCGGCGCCCAGCGCGATCGCCGCGCCCGCGACCAGGACGAGCGCGCCACGCCGCCCCCTGGACGCGGCCGGTGCATCCCAGGTGCGCGCCGTGATCGCCCGGTCCGAGGGGACGCCCTCCGGGCGCGCGGCCGGCGCGCCCGCGCTCAGGGCCGGCGCGGCGCTCGCGTCCGCGGCCGCCGCGCCGGCCCCGGCGACGCGGACGATGCGCTCGACCGAGAGCCGAGACCCCTCCGGCGCGTACGGCCCGAGCGCCTGCGCGAGCTCGGCCACGCTCTGAAAGCGCCGCGCCGGATCCTTCTCCAGGCAGCGGAGCACGACCGCGGCGAGGCCCTCCGGGGCCTCGGGGCAACCCTCGCGGAGCCCGGCGGGCGCCCCGGCGGCGATCTTCGCGCCCATGGCCATGAAGCTGCCCGCCGCGAACGGCGGACGGCCGGTGAGGAGCTCCTGCAGGACCACGCCGAGCGACCAGATGTCCGTGCGGGCGTCCACGCGCTTCGTGCTCTCGAGCTGCTCCGGCGACATGTACAGCGGAGAGCCCATGATCGCGTCGGGCGCGGTGATGCTCACGTCGAGCGGGAGCGTCGCCGCGTGCGCGCCGTCGCTCGCGCGCGAGATCTTCGAGATGCCGAAATCGAGCACCTTGACGAGCGGCGAGCCGTCGCGCCGCGCGGTGAGGAACAGGTTCGACGGCTTCAGATCCCGGTGGACGATGCCGAGCGCGTGCGCCTCGGCGATCGCCTCCCCCGCCTGGAGCACGTAGTCCACCGCCACCCCGACCGGCAGCCGCTTCTTCTCGTGCAGGACCTGCCCGAGGTCCTTGCCGCTCAGGAACTCCATCACGATGAACGGCGTCTCGTCGTCGAGCGTGCCGACGTCCATCACCCGCGCGACGTGCTCGCTCTCCAGCCGCGACGCCGCCCGCGCCTCGCGAAGGAAGCGCGCCACGTCCCCGCCGCTCTTCCTGCCGCGCAGGAGCTTGAGCGCCACGTTCCTGTCGAGCGCCTCGTGCCGCGCGAGCAGCACGACGCCCATCCCGCCGCTGCCCAGCGTCCGGACCACCCGGTACTTGCCGGCGAGCAGCGCCCCCGGCGCGGCGGCCTGCGCCGGGTCGCCGGCCGCCGCGGCCGGGGCGGCGCCGAGGCCCTCGTCGGCGAGGAGGACGGCGAGCTGGGCCGCGACCTCGGCGGCGCTCGCCGGGCGGACCTCGGGGGCCTTGGCGAGCATCCGCGCGACGAGCGCCTCGAGCGCCGGCGGGGCGAGCGGGCAGAGCTCCCGGACCGCGGGGGGCCGCTCGACGAGGATCTTCACAAGCACCGCCTCGGTGTCCGCGCCCGAGAACGGCGCCCGGCCGGTCAGGCACTCGAAGAGCACCGCGCCGAGCGCGAACAGGTCGGTGCGCGCGTCGGGGGTCGCCGCGCCGCGCACCTGCTCGGGCGCCATGTAGCTCGGCGTGCCGACGAGCGTCCCGGCGCCCGTCACCGCGGCCGCGTTCGGCCCGCGCGCGAGCCCGAAATCGAGGAGCTTGACCCGGTCGACGGCGCCGTCCTGCAGGAAGATGTTGCTCGGCTTGATGTCGCGGTGGACGAGGCCCTTCTCGTGCGCGGCGGCGAGGGCCGAGGCGACGCCGTGCCCGACCTCGGCCGCGTCGCGGACGCCGAGCGGGCCGGCGGCGAGCCGCTCCGCGAGCGTCACGCCCACGAGCCGCTCCATGGCGAGGTACCGCTCGCCGAGCGGGGTGCTTCCGTGGGCGACGTAGCCGACGATCCCCGGGTGGGAGAGCGCGGCGAGCGCCTCGGCCTCCCGGTCGAACCGGGCGCTCGTCGCCTCGTCGACGTCGCGCAGGACCTTGAGGGCCACGCTCCGGCGCTCCTCGCGGTCCCAGGCCTCGAAGACGACGCCCATGCCGCCCTCCCCGAGCAGCGTGTCGACCTCGAACCTGCCGGCGACGACCTCGGGCTCGGCCGCGAGCGAGACGAGGCGCCCGACCCCCGCGTCGTCGAGGAAGGTCACCGGGCGCCCCCGAGCAAGGCGCGGGACTCGGCCTCGAACTCGGCCTCGGAGCCGGTGATCTCCCGGAGCTTGTCGAGGAGCAGGCCGCGGAACTCGCGCCGCGCGAAGGCGAGGTAGTTGGTCACGTCGGTGACCTTGATGCCGAGCTCCGCGGCGAGCTCGGCATAGGTGGGGCGGCCCTCGGGGCCGTCGTCGAGCACGTAGCGCTCGAAGACGCGGAAGGTGAGCTGCTTGCCGCCCCGCTCGCAGCGCTCGCGGAGCGCGTCGACCGCCATCCCGACCAGGTGACGCGTCCACTCCCGGTCGAAGTACGTGTCGATCGAGTCGGGCGCTGGCACGGCGAGCGCTCCAATCTCCCGCTCGGCAGAGGGGAAGTCAAGGCTCAGCGTCACCGTATGTCCGCCGCGCTTCTGTCGCCCGCTGCTCTCGGCCTCCTTCATGACGAAGCGGTCGAGGCACATCTTCAGATAGGTGCGGAACAGCGCCCGCGCCGGGTCGTACGCGGAGAACGTGCGCTGCTCGAGCGCGCGCGCGAAGAAGCCCTGCGTCAGGTCGGCGGCGCGCTCGCCTTCCATGCGCCAGCGGACGCGGAGGTGCTTGTACACCGGCTTCCAGTAGGCGCGCACCAGGATGTCGAACGAGCGCGCGCGCTCGGCCGGGTCGTCGCTGCCCACCGCGACGACGGCGGACCGGCGGGTCGTCGGAAACCTGCCTCGCGGGGGCTCACGCGAGAAATCGTCGGGCATGTCTAAAGGAACGCGGGGGCCACGCGGAATAGGATCATCGATGAGGCGAAGCTATCACAGGCCCACCCAGGTTACCTTCACGGCGCTCGGCGTCCCGGCCGCATGCCCGGAGATCGGGCTGGCAGGCCCGAGC
Organism: Sorangium sp. So ce834; assembly: GCF_051521425.1. Taxonomy (NCBI): domain Bacteria; kingdom Pseudomonadati; phylum Myxococcota; order Polyangiales; family Polyangiaceae; genus Sorangium; species Sorangium sp. So ce834. The sequence continues at coordinate 5,610,945 of NZ_CP150351.1, read as the reverse complement.
GATGCTCCGACGGCTTCTGAGACCTCCGACCGCTAGCGCCTCCCGAGGACAACGTGAAACCGCTCCGTCCGCTCCGTCGTACGCTCTTCGCTCCCCTCTCGGGGGCGCTCCTCGGCGCCGCGGCGCTGCTCTCGGGCCGGCAGGCCGTCGCCGAGGAGAGCGCCGCCGAGCAGCTGTTTCGAGAGGGCCGCGCGCTCCTGGTCGAGCAGCGCTTCGCCGAGGCCTGCCCCAAGCTCGAGGAGAGCCAGCGGCTGGAGCCGAGCCTGGGGACGAAGCTCAACCTCGCCTTCTGCCACGAGCGGCTCGGCCAGGTGGCCACGGCCTGGGTCGGCTTCCAGGAGGCGCTGATCACGGCGCGAACCGCGGGGGACGCGGCCCGGGAGGCGTTCGCCAGGGCGCGGCTCGACGCGCTCGCGCCGCGGGTGCCGTGGCTCCGGGTGCGCGCCTCGGCGGGCGACGCGGGCGCCGACCAGGTGACGATCCTGCTCGACGGGGCGGCGCTCGATCCGGTCGCGTGGGACAAGGATCTGCCGGTGGATCCGGGCGAGCACGTCGTGGCCGCGGCGCACCAGGGGGAGGTCTTCTGGGAGACGACGGTGGCGCTGAAGGAGTCGGAGCGCGTGGACGTCGCCGTGCCGGCGCCCGCGCCGGCGGAAGCGGCGCCGGAGCCGGCGGAGGCGGCCGGGCCGAGGCCGGCGCGGCGGCCCGCGGCGCGGCTGCCCAGGGCGCGGCTGCTGCCCGACGCGCAGCGCGATGGAGCGCGCGACGAGAGGAGCGTGCGCGCCGCCGCGCCGGGCGTATCGGACGGCCTCGTCGTCGAGGGAGGCGGACACATCGGCTATCTCTGGTTGGACGCAGACAAGATGGATGTTTGCGCCACCACCACATATGGGGAGTGCTATTACTCTCTCTCCGACGGTAGCTTTCTCGCAGGGGCGACGGGGTTCATCGGATACAAGGCGACGGAGCGCCTGGACCTCGGCGTTCGCGCCCACCTCAGCCTCCACTCGAGCGCGGGCCTGCTCATCGCTCTCGGCCCGTCGGTGTCGTACCCGCTCGGCGATCGCTTCAGGGTGGGATCGTCGCTGCTCTTCGGCACGGCGACGCAGAGCGGGACGGCCTACACGGAGAGCTATGCGTGGAATGAGAACGGCTACGAATACGGTGGAGACATGGTGGAGGCCAGCGTGCCGCTGGGATTTTCGCTGGGCCTGGGCGCCGAGATCGGCATGAAGCTCACGGACAGCCCGTCGGGCTCGCTCTTTTTGCAGGCCACGCCGCTGTTCCTCGTCGGCGCGGACGGCGCGGCGGCGTCTCTGCCGCTCGGCGTGGCCTACCGGTGGAACTGATGTCCTGAGCCGGCGGCGCTCAGGGCGCGGTCACGACGGTGATCTCGCCGGTCGCGTACAGCGCGGAGGTGTCCCAGGCGAGCCCTGGGGCGAGCGGCACGTCGATGTTCACCGAGGCGAACGCCCCCGTGAGGTCGCCGCTCCAGCCGAGCAGAGCCAAGGTGTCCCCGGCCTGGAACGACACCGAGCCGTCCGCCGGCCGGACCTCGAGCGCCCCGTCGAGGTGGACGTCGCCGTCCACCTGGAGGAGCGGCGAGGCGCTCGAGCCTGCGACGGTCACGCGGAGGGCGGCGCCCGGCCCCTGGGTGTAGCTGCCGGCGACGACGGTCGACGGGTGGACCTCTCCGACGGAGAGCTCGCCGGCCAGGACGTTGTCGAGATCGCCCACGAAGCTGCCGGTCTCGAGGCGCCCGCCGGCGAGCTCGAAGTCGCCCTCCGCGACCTCGATCGCGCCCGCGATGAGGTCGCCGTCCGCGAGGCGCACGGAGGGCCCCAGGTAGGGATAGGGAGAACCGCCGACCGTCGGCGCGGTCCGGAGCAGGCCGCCGATGCTCACGAAGGCGTGCTCGTCCACGAGGAGCGACGGGGACTGATTGCCGATGGCAAAGACGGTGACGTCGCCGCTGTTGAGCCACGATGCGTAGACATCGTTCGCCTTGACGAAGCCACCGCCGAGCTCGGAGTGGATCTCGGTGTCCTCCGTCACGAGGGTCCCGTAGGCCCCGACGGTCAACGTGCCGTATCCGCGGTTCGCCCCCACGCGCAGGAGCCCCTGGTTGGTCCACGTGCCGCCCCAGCCGCTCACGGTCGCGTGGCTGTTCCGGAGGTCGTCGCCGTCGATGCTCGCGCCCACCGTGAAGAGCTGGCCGCGGTGGATGTTCAGGAGGCCGCGGCTCGCCACGCCGAGGGCGAACTGCCCCGTGCTCACCCACTTCGTCGCGGAGCCCGTGATGACGACCTCGCCGCCGCAGATCGAGCAGCCGTGGACTCCGCCGATATACACGTCATGGGAGAAGAGGCTCCCTCCTTGCTTGAGCTCGACGTAGCCTTGACCAAGGTCGCCGATGTAGGTGTTTCCTCCGCTCGTCAGGGTGGCGTCGTACCCCTCGACGAACAGACGACCATAAGCCTGCGAGCCCCTCGCGCCCACCACGAGATCATCGGTGATCACCTCGGCGCCGCTCCGGACGACGACCCAGCCCTCGGAGAGGTTGGCTCTGCCGATCCCCATGGATCCATGGTTGATCCACGTCGAGCCATACCCCTCGACCAGGACGGTGCCGAAGCCGGCCGGCCCCCCGTTCACGGAGGCGCCGGGGCTGATCAACGTCCCGGCATCGGTCACCTCGACCGTCCCGGAGCCCACGACGAGCTGGCTCGTCCCCAGGTCCCAAGGATCGGATGGGTTCTGAGGCGACACGCCTCCCGCGATGGTCACGTCTGCGTGGGCCTGTCCCGCCATGCCCGCCGACGCGGCGACGAGCAGCGCCGAGAGAGCGCATCGAGCTTGGTAGTTCATCATTCTGATTCCTCCACGAGAAATTTCAGCGCGCGTGAGAGCGCACCATCGCCTGATGCCTCCTCAGCGCCGGGGCACCCTGCGAATGTGGTCTCCCACGATGAAATGGATAGGCGAGTCGATTCACCATTGCAATGAATTTCGCCATGTCGTCGCGACCCGGGTCCGCATGTGACCGGATGGTAGAAATCGAGTCGCGCGAGCCCGGCAGCGTGCCTGTCGATGGACGTGCACGCTGCCCCGGGGCGCGGTGGGTATGAGCCCCGAAGCCTTCACGCGATGTCTGCCTGTTCAGCGTTCTAGCCGCTCGGCGGCGCGCCCTCGGGCGCCACCTCCGGTTCGGTGGGCGCGGCCGCGCCGGCGGTGTCCGCGGGCTCGGTCGCGGGGTCGTTGGATGACGCGGCGCGGCCGCCGCGGCCCTTGTAGAGCGACGGCGCGATCGTGTCGGCGTCTCCGTCGTTCCAGCGCAGGTAGGTCACGGCGCGGCGGGTCTGGTCATAGGCGCGCACGAGCAGCGCGAACGCGCGCGCCCGCTTGTCCGCGGCCTCGGTCGGCCCGGGGCCCTTGCCGTGCTCCCGCGCGCCGAGGGCGGTGAGGAGCTGCGGCCCGATCTCTCCGGCGCGCTTCACCTCCTCCTCGGTCGCCGCCGTCTTGCCGGCGATATCGGACCAGCGCCCGCCGAGGAGGGCCGAGAGCGCGACGAGGTCGTTGGCCGTGTCGACGTGCCCGTGGCCCGCGCGGATCTCGGCGACGGCCGCGGCGTCGAGCAGGCCGCGGCGGGCGAGCGCCTCGGCGTCGCCCAGCAGGTTCTCGCGCAGCGCGGCCGCCTCCGCGAGCAGCGGCTTCAGCGCGTTCTCGGCGCCTCCGCTGGACAGCCACAGGAGGTGCGCGTACCAGGCGGCGAGCGCGTACGTCTCGAGCCGGTCGAGCAGCGCGAGCTCGTGCTGCTGCAGCTGCGCGGCGATGGCGGGGCGCAGCGCGCGCAGGCCTGGCAGCACGCCGAGCACCTTGGAGACGGCGCGAGGGATGTCGATCTTGATGGAAACGAGTCGATCCGGGCTCAGCGACTCGATCTCGGGGAGGGTCCTGTCGAACGCCGCCGCCGCCTGGGGCGGGGCCGCGAGCGCGCTGGGAGCCGGCTTCTTCTTGCTGACCGGAGAGGAAGGCTTGGCCATGAGGGGAACACCTCTCGTCGAAGTCCTTCGCCGGGCGGCGAAGGGACACTGGCGCCGTGCTCCCTACTCCCCTGCGCTGGACGTGTTGTGACCGTCCGGCGCGCGCCGGACGTTCGTGCCAGGGGTAAGCACCCTTCCCGATCGGTCAACGGACATGGCAAGATTTCGACGGTCGATGGCCGACCGCCGCGATGCTGTGCCCGCGCAGCTCGGCTATCCGGGCGGGGCCGCCTCCGATGGCGGAGGAAAGCTCAGCTATCCGGGCCGGGCCGCCTCCGATGGCGGAGGAAAGCTCAACTATCCGGGCCGGGCCGCCTCCGATGGCGGAGGAAAGCTCAACTATCCGGGCCGGGCCGCCTCCGATGGCGGAGGAAAGCTCAACTATCGGAGCCAGGCCGCCTCCGATGGCGGAGGAAAGCTCAACTATCCGGGCCGGGCCGCCTCCGATGCCGGAAGATCGACCCGGCGAGCGTTTGGCCAACGAAAGGCTTGCCATTGCGAATCGATCCGAATATGGATGCAAACATGGGAGACCACGCTCGCCCGGTGCTCCGGAGCTGCGAGGGAGGACCAAGGCAATGGGTGGGCTCTCATGGGGACTGAACCTTGTCGTGGAGGTATGGAGATCCATGAACTACCAAGCTCGATGCGCCCTCTCGGCGCTGTTTGCCGCTGCGTCGGTGAGCGTGGCAGCACCAGCCAGCGCAGACGTGACCATCTGGGGAGCCGTCTCACCCCAGAATCCAACCGATCCCTGGGACCTGGGGCCGAACCAGCTCCGCGTCGGGGCTGGAACGGTCGATGTTACCCATGGCGGGACCTTGATCAGCGCCGGCGCATCCGTGAGAGCGGGTGGTGACAATGTCGGCAGCATCCGGGTCGACGGATATGGCTCGACGTGGGTTAACCATGGATCCATCGAGATCGGCGCGAGCCTCGTCGAGAGCTGGGTCATCATCCGGAACGGCGCCGAGGCGACCACCGATGATCTCGTGGTGGGCGCCAGGGGCTCGACGGGCGATGGCTATCTGATCGTCGAGGGGTACGACGCCACCATGACGAGCACAGCGAACACTTACATCGGCCACACTGGACAGGGCCACGTCGAGCTCAAGCAAGGCGCGAGCCTCTTCTCGCACAATGTCTATATCGCCGGAAGCGGCGGCTGCATGAGCTGCGGGGGTGACGTCGCTATCACGGGGTCCGGGACGCAGTGGGTGAGCACGGGGGAGTTCGTCCTGGGGGTGAGGAGCCATAGCTCGCTGGACATCTACCGCGGCCAGCTCTTCACGGTGAATGCACGCATCCTCGGCGACGACATCGGCTACATGACCAGCCATGCGAGCGTGAGCGGCTGGGGCGGCACGTGGACGAACCAGGGGCTCCTGCGCGTCGGGTCGAACTATGGATACGGCACGCTCACCGTCGGGGCCTACGGGACCCTCGTGACGGAAGACACCGAGATCCGCTCTCAGCTCGGCGGGGGCTTCGTCAAGGTGAACGATGTCTATGCATCGTGGCTCAACAGCGGCGACGTCACCGTCTCTGCCATCGGCAACCAGTATCCATCGCTCCTGGTCGACAATGGCGCCCTCGTGAGCATCGGCGGCCTCCTCCGGACGGCGCCCTGGGCCGGCGGCGATCCCTACCCCTACCTGGGGCCCTCGGTGCGCCTCGCGGATGGCGAGCTCATCGCGGGCGCGATCGAGGTCGCGACGGGCGACTTCGAGTTCGCCGGCGGGCGCCTCCAGACCGGCAGCTTCGTGGGCGATCTCGCCAACACGCAAGCCGGCGAGCTCTCCGTCGGGGAAGCTCACCCATCGACCGTCATTGCCGGCAGCTACAGCCAGGGGCCAGGCGCTACCCTGAGCATCACGGTCGCGGGCCCGAGCGCCGTGCCGCTCCTCCAGGTGGACGGGGACCTCCACCTCGACGGGGCGCTGAGGCTGCTCCCGGCCGACGGGTCCGTGTCGTTCCAGGCCGGGGACGTCATCGCCGTGTTCGGCTGGAGCGGCGGCCTCACGGGGACGCTCACCGCCGTGGATATCGACGTGCCGCTCGCCCCGGGGCTCGCCTGGGACACCTCCGCGGTGCAGACGACCGGCGAGATCACCGTCGTGCCCGCGCCCTGAGCGGCCGTCGGCGTCACGCGCGGGGCCGATCCTGCGACCGGGGCGAGCTCCTGCGCGGCGCCGGCGGCGACGATCTCGGGCAAACCAGGCGATCCCGATCTCCGCGTCCGATTTACCCGCCGCACATTTCGGCGAAACTCATGGGAAACACGGCGACCGCTATACCCGGTCCTGCGTGTTCGTCGAGGACGGCCACGCCCCCTCCATGGCCGCGCGCTCCTCCCTCCACCTCAAGGTCGTCACCGCCGAGACAACGCGGACCCACTGCCCGTACTGCGCCTTCCAGTGCGGCATGGTCGTGACCGATCTGACGCCCTTCTCCGGGCCGATCGAGGTCCGGCCGGACGAGGAGTTCCCCGTCAACCGCGGGCAGATGTGCATCAAGGGGTTCACCTCCGCGGCGCTGCTCGATCATCGCGAGCGGCTGACGTCGCCGCTGCTCCGCGGGCGCGACGGCCGCCTCCTCCCCGCGCGCTGGGACACGGCGCTCGATTTCATCGCCGAGCGGCTCCTCCGGCTGCGCGAGGCCCACGGTCCCGCGGCGCTGGCCGCGTTCGGCAGCGGCGCCCTCACGAACGAGAAGACCTATCTCCTCGGCAAGTTCGTCCGCCTGGCCCTCGGATCGCCGAACGTCGATTACAACGGCCGCTACTGCATGTCCTCGGCGGCGGCGGGACAGAACAAGGCGTTCGGCGTCGATCGCGGCCTGCCGTTCCCGGTGTCCGACATCGCTCAGACCAAGGCGCTCCTCCTGTGGGGCGCGAACTGCGCGGAGACGCTGCCGCCCATCATGCAATGGGTCTACGCCCAGCGCGACAGCGGCGGCGCGCTGATCGTCGTCGACCCGCGGCGGACCGACACGGCGCGCGCGGCGGCGCTCCACCTCCAGCCCACGCCAGGGTCCGACCTCGCGCTCGCCAACGGCCTGCTCTACCTGGCGCTGGAGGAGAAGCTCGTCGACGCGGCCTACATCGCCGCGCGCACCGAGGGCTTCGACGAGCTCCGGCGCGTCGTCCTCTCGTACCACCCGGCGCACGTCGAGCGGCTGACCGGGGTCTCGACGCAGGACCAGCTCCGGGCCGTGCGGCTGCTGGCCGAGGCGCCGAGCAGCATGCTGCTCTCGGGCCGCGGGCCGGAGCAGCAGTCCAAGGGCTCGGACACCGTCCTCTCCTTCATCAACCTGATGCTCGCGCTCGGCAAGGTCGGCAAACCCTACAGCGGCTATGGCTGCCTGACCGGACAGGGCAACGGCCAGGGAGGCCGCGAGCACGGCCAGAAGGCGGATCAGCTCCCGGGCTACCGGCTGATCGAGAACCCGGAGCACCGGCAGGCCATCGCCCGCGTCTGGGGGATCGACCCGGCGGAGCTGCCGTCCAAGGGGAAGAGCGCCTACGAGCTGCTCGACGCGCTCGGCCCCCAGGGCGGCATCCGCGCGCTGCTCGTGTTCGGCTCCAACGTGGTGGTCGCGTCGCCGAACGCGCTCAACGTCGAGCGCAAGCTCGCCGCGCTCGATCTGCTCGTGGTCTGCGACGCCTTCGTGAACGAGACCGCGGCCTCCGCCCACGCCCTGCTCCCCGTCGCCCAGTTCGCGGAGGAGGACGGCACGATGACGAACCTCGAAGGGCGGGTGATCCTGCGGCAGCGGGCGCGCCGGCCGCCCCCGGGGGTGAAGAGCGATATCGAGATCTTCTGCGAGCTCGCGCGCCGGCTCGGCGCGGGCAAGCACTTCCAGTACGAGGGCGTGGAGCAGGTGTTCGACGAGCTGCGGCGGGCGACCGCGGGCGCGAAGGCGGACTACAGCGGCATCACCTACGACAGGATACGACGCGAGCGAGGCGTCTTCTGGCCGTGCCCGTCGACCGAGCACCCGGGGACGCCGCGCCTCTTCGCCGATCGCTTCCATCACCCCGACGGCCGGGCGCGCTTCCACGCCGTCCACCACCGGCCGGCCGCCGAGCTCCCCGACGACGCGTATCCGCTCTACTTCACGACCGGCCGCTACAAGGAGCATTACAACTCGGGCGCTCAGACGCGCCGGGTCTCCACGCTGGACGAGGCCAAGCCCGAGCCGAAGGTCCAGGTCCACCCCCGGCTGGCGGCGCGGCTCGGCGTCGTCGAAGGCGACTGGCTGCTCGTCGAGAGCCGCCGAGGATCGGTCGTCTTCCGGGTCTCGGTCACGCCGGAGATCCGGCCCGACACGCTGTTTGCGCCGTTCCACTGGGGCGGCAAGAAGGCCGCCAACGTCCTCACCAAGCCGGCGCTGGACCCGACCAGCCGGATGCCGGAGTTCAAGGTGTGCGCCGTCAGGGCGCGCCGGGTCTCGGAGTCGAACTGATGCGAAGGAAGGACCTTGTCGTCGTTGGCAATGGCATGGCCACCTGCCGCCTGCTGGACGAGCTCGTCTCGCGCGGCGCCCGGGACCGCTACGACATCACGGTGTTCGGCGAGGAGCCGGGCGGGGCGTACAACCGCGTCCTGCTCAGCAAGGTGCTCTCGGGCGAGGCGCCCGACTCCATCGTGACGAAGCCGCCGGCGTGGTACGAGCGGAACGGCGTGAAGCTCGTCGGCGGGACGCCCGTGGAGCGGCTCGACACCGCGGCGAGGACGGTCGTGACGGAGGGCGCCGCGGCCCATCGTTACGACGTCGCGGTGATCGCCACCGGGAGCCGGCCGCTCGTCCCGCCGCTCGAGGGGATGACGACGGCGGAGGGCGACCTGCGGCCGGGCGTCTTCGTCTACAGGACCATGGACGATTGCCTCCGGATGCGCGGCCACGCGCGGGCTGGAGACAACGCCATCGTGGTCGGCGGCGGGCTCCTCGGCCTGGAGGCCGCCAAGGTGCTGAGCGACATGGGGCTGCACGTGACCGTCATCCACGTCGCCAAGGGCCTCATGAACGCGCAGCTCGATCAGATGGGCGGCGACATGCTCGAGCAGCAGATCGAGCGCTGTGGGATCTTCGTCCGCACCGGGCGCACGGTCGAGGCGATCTGCGGGGACGAGGTGGTGGAAGGGGTCCGGCTCGACGACGGCAGTGTCTTGCCGGCGGACATGGTGATCTTGGCGTGCGGGGTGCGGCCGCGCGTCGACGTGGCGCGCGCCTCGGGGCTGCCCATCAACAAGGGCATCGTGGTCAACGACACCATGGCCACCCAGGTGCCCGGCGTCTACGCGATCGGGGAGTGCGCGGAGCACCGGGGCAAGCTCTACGGCATCGTGACGCCGATCTGGGAGCAGGCCGCCGTCCTCGCGGATCTCCTGACCGGCGCGAACCCGCAGGCGCGCTACCGGGGGTCGAAGCTGTACAGCCGGTTGAAGGTGGCGGGGGTCGACGTCACCTCGATGGGCAGCGTCGAGCCGGAGCTCGAGAGCGACGAGGTGCTGCAGATCGTGGAGACGCGGAAGTGCACCTACCGGAAGCTCGTCCTCCGCGACGGGCGGCTCCTCGGGGCGATGTTCGTCGGCAACACCGCGGCCTCGGCGGCGCTCGTGCAGCTGTTCGACCGCAACGATCCGCTGCCGGCCGACCCGCTGGAGGTGCTCTGCGCGGGCGGCGGCGCGGGGGCGGCGGCGCAGAGCGAGCGGATGATCTGCAATTGCCACAAGGTCAGCGAGTCTGCGCTCCGAGAGGCGATCCAGGGGGGCGCCTGCACGCTCGAGGCGGTGTGCGCGGCGACGAAGGCCGGCACCGGGTGCGGCTCGTGCCGCAGCGAGGTGGCGCAGATCGTGGCCCGGCACGCGCCCGCGGAGGAGCCGTCCGCGGGCCGCATCGTGGCCGCGGGGTAGACGCGAGATCCTGGGCTCATGATGAGGAGAATTTGAGCCACAGAGGCACAGAGGGCACAGAGAAGAGAGAAGAGAAAGAGAGATGAAGAAAATCGATATCTCTCTCTTCTCTTCCCTCTGTGCCTGTGTGGTTCTTTTCGTGAAACCGGCGCTCGCGGCTCGGCCAGCCGATTGGGTTATCTGCGACGGAAGAGCTGCTGCGCCGCGTCCATCGATGAGCTATGAACGGCCACTTGCCGTGAGGCCCGAGCTCCCTCAGAGCTCGACGAGGGTGCCATCGAGACGGGTGAAGACAAAGCCCCTGAAGACCGACTCGGGATAGGTAGGGCGCTCCTCCCGGAGGACGCGGATGGCGAGCTCCTCGCCCAGCTTGTGACCGGCGACATCGTCGTTCCTGTAGTGTATGCCGTAAACATCCCTCCCCAGCGACGTGTTGTGCGCAAGCTTGTTGATCTCACCGGCGATGGTGAGCGGCGGCCCGTCCACGCCGGGCACGTAGGGCTCGAGCGCCGTGCCGTCGCGGCTCGGCTTGACGGGGTTCGGCAGCACGAAATCCTCCTTGAACCAGGCCTTCAGGAGGGCAGCGCGGGAGCCTGCCGTGTAGCCGTGTCCCCCCGGGTGGGAAGGATCCGTGGGCGAGCCGATGGGCATCATGCTCGGAAGCAGGTACGAGCCCCTGCCGCCGTTCAACCCACGCCGCCGATTGACCAGCTCGTTGTAGGCATAGATGCGGTCGAGCACCGGGGACTCCAAGAGGTCCGGGTGGATGGGGTAGTCCGCCGCGCCCCGCCGGCGGTTGTGCACGCGCCCGCCGAAGGCGTCCGGCCGCAGGTAGCGGTGGACGTACCACTTCCCGTAAAAGCCAGGATGGCTGGCCCGGGTCAAGCAGCCCATCAGCGTGAGCAGGTGGGACGGCCCGAAGCTGGCGAACCCGATCTGCGTCCTGCTCGACTTGTACGGGTTGCGATCGCTCAGGGCCTGGTCGCCATAGCTGAGGAGGATGAGGGCCGCGCGGAGATAGGGGGTGAAGTGCATGTCCGAGCCGGCGAGCTGGCCGACGCCGCGCAGGTTGTGGATGTAGCGAGGGACCGGGTCCATGCGCGGGAAGCCGATGGTCGTGCCCGGGGGGAAGCCGCGCTGCGCCGCCAGCCACTCGTCATACGACGTCATGAAGTCGATGCCGTTGCCGGTGGTGACAGGCAACGGGACCTGCAACCGGGGCACGAGCCTGATGGAATCGTACGTCATGGGCTGGAGCATGAACTGAGAGACCATGGGCCCGTCCATCACTCCGGGGCTGTCCATGCGGAAGATCGTCTGGGGGGTGAGGGGCCTCGGTCCCCTGTAGCCTGAGTACCGGCTGAGATCGTCGATGGCCGCGGCGACGGTGGGATCGGTAGAATAGTCGGTGAAGGGAACGTCGCGGCAGAGCGCCATCCAGTAGAGCTCGGCCATCTGAGCGGCCGCCTCGGCGCTGGCGAAGGGAGGCGGCGGCGGTTCGATGGGCACGGCCGCGGCGTCCGGTCCGATCAGATCGTACGTCAGGCCGCCAAGAGGGTTGCTCAGCCGCAGCAGGCCCGCCAGCGGAAGGGCCTCGAAGTCCTCGAAGCGGCCGCTCGCGAGCGCGCACAGCATCGCGTCGTAGGCGTCGGGATCCACCTCGCCCAGGTCATTGTGGGGCAGGCACTTGGAGTAGTTTCCGATGCGGTTCGGGTAGAGCTCTTCATCCCCGTTGGTCCACTTGGGGAAGAGCCCCAGGCGGAGCTCGTCGAGGGCGGCCTGGCGGCGCAGCTGGAACGCGCGGTGGCGCCGCTCTTCGCCCCGCTGCGGCTCCGGATCATCTCCGGGCTCACCGCAGGCCGCGCCGCGCCGCGCGTCCGTGTCCTCCGCCCAACTGGCCAGCGCCGTGCCGCCCAGCGCGCCAAGGAAGCCGCGGCGGTCCGTCCGCGCCTGGCGGATCTCGCCGGCGGTCACGTTGTGATCATCGCCTCCTCGCGCTGGAGCCTGAGAAATAGCGTCCTTGTGTCGCTCGCTCATGGAACTACCCCCCTCTTATCTACAGGCCCGCTCCACGCGAGCCACGAAGCTCCGCGCTCTCGCCGTCGAAGAATGAAGAAGGATCACGAGCAAAAGCTGCAGCGGCGACGTCCGGGGCGGGGAATCGCTGCCACGCCAATAGATCGGCTTTCGATGATCGCGGCGAGGTCGCGTTGCGGTCAGACGATGACACCACGCTGCCGGGGCCGCAAGCGCCTGGCCAGGGCACCGTGACCGTCCGGGCTGCGCGGGTTACTCGTGACACGATCGCTGCCGTCTTCGCCTATCGTGCGACGCACCCGGTGCCATCGAAGCTGCCGAAACCGCCAGCTACCTGGGGCGCTGCCTTTGCCAACCTCGCGCAAGAAAACGCACTTCAGTGGCCTGCCTTGGCGGTTCATTTCTCGCTGGATCGACGCGATCGAAGCTCTCGAGAAGATACTTGGAGCTCGCCCTGCCGCAACCGCCAGCGCGACGTCGTGCTCGTGGTTTGCGCGGGCGGTCCGGGCTCGGCGCGCTCGATGGCCCGCGCCGAGGGCGCGACTCAGCGCCGGAGCAGCGTCTCCGCCCCCGCCTGCGAGCTGCCCAGGCTGGCCCATCGCCCCGTGAGCTGCCTGCCCTCGATCGCATAGCTCACCACGCCGACCGGCTGCCCCGGCGACCAGCCCACCACGAGCTGGTCTCCCGTGCGGAGGCCCACCCCCTTCAGCGCGCCGGTGCTCAGCGTCCAGGTCACCGCGTACGTGTCGCCCGTGCGCGCGATGACGACCGTCCCCTGCCGGCTCCCCTCGACGATGCGGTAGCTGCCGGTCAACCCCTCGGGCCCCTGCAGCGTCTCGGCCTCGATCTGGCCGGGCCGATCGCTCGCGCTCCACTGCCCGCGGAGTCGATCGCCCTCGATGCGGTAGGCGGCCGCGCCGTACGGGCCGCCGCTCGCCCAGCCCACGGCGAGGGTCTGCCCCTGCAAGAACGCGATCCCCTCGTAGCCGGCGCCCTTCGTGATGATCCAGGCGATGCGGTACGTGTCCCCGCTCCGCGACAGCAGGACGTTGCCCGCGTAGCTGCCCTGCCCGCCCGGGTTGCGCGACGAGGTGATGTCGTACGTGCCGGCCAGGTCGACGTCGCCGGCCGTCGCGGCGCCCGGCGGCGCCGGGGCGCTGCCGGGGGTCGCGCCGGCGCCGCCCGCGCTGCCGTACGGCGGCGGGAGGACCTGGGGCTCGGTCGCGCGCAGGCGCTGGACGAGCACGACGCCGCCGACGACGAGGGCGGCGACGGCGAGCAGACCGCCGCCGGCGATCGCGAGCAGCAGGCCCCAGGGCGCCCTCCGCGCCGGTCGGGCCGGGACCGGCACCAGGGTGCCGCCGGCCACGCCGCCGACGTCGGTGCCGGCGAGCGTCGGGGAGGTCAGGCCCGTGGTCGCCGGCGGGGCCGGCGCGAACGGCCCGGGCAGCGGGGCCGCGGGCCGGTGGACGGCCGCGGCGAGCACGGCATCGAGCGCCGCCATGGCCTGCGCGGCGTCGGCGAAGCGAGCGCGGGCGTCGCGCGCGACGCACCGGGCGAACCAGGCGTCGAAGCCCGCGGGGATCAGGTGCGGGCAGCCGAGGCGCGCGGCGCGGGCGGACGCCGGCTCCAGCGGGACGAACAGCACCTCGCGCATCAGCGACATGACCGAGGCGCTCGGCCCGCGGCTCGGCTCGAGCCAGTACATGCGCCCGGTGAGCAGCGCGAAGGCGAGCAGGCCGAGCGCCCAGACGTCCGACGCCGGGGTGACGTGCTGGGACGCCTCGGTCTGCTCCGGCGCCATCCAGAGCGGCGTCCCGACCGACGCGGTCAGCGCCGTGGTGGCCCGCGCCTCGGCCACGATCTTCGCGACGCCGAAGTCGAGCACCTTCACCTTGAAGCGGACGTTCTGCTGCCGCGGCCGCGCGATGAAGACGTTCTCGGGCTTGAGGTCGCGGTGCACCACGCCCGCGCGGTGCGCCGCCGCGAGCGCGTGGCACAGCTGCCCCATGAGCTCGCGGACCTCGTCGGGCGGCAGCGCGCCGCGCTGCGCGATCACGGTCGACAGATCGGCCCCGTCGAGCAGCTCCATCGCGAGCCACGGGGTCTGCGTCGCCGGATCGACGCCGGCCGCGACCACCTCCACCACGTGGTCGCTCTCGATGCGCGCCCCCACCCTCGCCTCCTGCTCGAAGCGCTCGCGGAACCGCGGGTCCTGCGCGAGCTGCGCGTGCATCAGCTTCACCGCGCGCTGCTTGCCCGTGGAGAGCTGCTCGGCCACGAGCACGGCGCCCATGCCCCCCTGGCTCAGGGGACGGACGATGCGGAAATCGCCCCCGAGGACGGTGCCGGGGGCGAGCGATGCGGCGGTCGTGAGGTCGAGCATGGCGGGAGGGGGCGGCGCCGCGGGCGACGCGCTCCGGTAGCGTACCCCCGGACGCGCGCTGAAGGGGCGCCGCAAAGCGCACGCCGGCGCGGTCGCCGGGTCCTCGCCGCGGAGGGCGCGCTCAGCCCCCGGCCGCGCCGCCGTCGCCGATCACCACGAGCTTGCGTTTCCGCTGCATGGCTCAGACCTCCGCCAGGCCGATGTCGATCGTCGCGAGGCCGCGCACGCCCTCCGGCGCGCCCACGGACAGCTCCAGCACGCTCTCCGGGGGGATGTCCTCGACGATGACGAGCGGCACGTGGATCGCCGCCTTGGCGCCGATCGGGAAGTACCGCATCGGCTGGCCGTCGCGCTCGAGCAAGAGGTAGATGAGCTCGGGCGTGGAGTTGCCGGCGCGCAGGTAGATGAGCTGCGCGCGCTTGTCCCGCGGGACCGTGTACCCGACCACGGGGCGGAGGGGGACCGGCCGCTCCAGCCCCTGCCCCTCGAACGCGTAGACCCCCTGTATGAACCTCGGTGTTTCCAACGTGGCCTCCCGGGCGAGTCACCGGACGAGCGCGCCCTTTGGCGCGCCGCGTGGGGTGCGATTCGGCTGCACGGGAGTGATACGGCGCGGCCGGTTTCGAGGGCACGTTGCCTGGCGCAGCGATCCCGTGTAGGTCGAGTTTCCAAGGTGTTTCGATCGTCTCCGTCCTCTTCTTCCCGCCCGGCCGCGGCCGCTGAGCTCGTCGTGGTCGGGGCCGGCTCGGCCGGCGCGGTGATCGCGGCGCGCGTCACGGAGCGCGCCGATCGCGAGGTGCTGCTGCTCGAGGCGGGCCCGGACTACCCGGACGCGGCGCGCCTGCCCGCCGACCTGCGGGACGGCACGCGCAACTCGTGGCTCGCGCACGACTGGGGCTACCGCCACCGGCCGACGCCCGGGCAGATCATGTTCCTGTTCCCGCGCGGCAAGGTGGTCGGCGGCTCGTCGGCGGTGAACACGTGCATCGCGATCCGCGGCATGCCGTACGATTACGACGAGTGGGCCGCGCTCGGCCTGCCCGAGTGGGGCTTCGACGCCTGCCTGCCCTATTTCAAGCGCCTCGAGGACGACCGCGACTTCGGCGAGCCGTGGCACGGCAAGGGCGGCCCGGTGCCCATCCGCCGGGCGCGGCGCGAGGAGCTCGTGCCGTGGCAGGCGGCGTTCGTCGACGGGTGCAGGGCGCTCGGCTACCGCGAGTGCGCGGACACGAACGATCCGCAGGCGCCCGATGGCGTCGGGCCGCACGCGATGAACAAGATCGACGGCCAGCGCATGAGCGCGGCGCGCTGCTACCTGACCGCCGAGGTGCGCCGGCGCGAGAACCTGCGGCTCCGGCCGCGCACGACGGTGCGGCGGGTGCTGGTGCGGAATCGCCGGGTCGAGGGGGTCGAGGTCGAGACCGACGGGCGCGTCGAGGTCGTCGCGACGCGAAAGGTGGTGCTGAGCGCGGGCGCGATCGCGACGCCCGGGATCCTGCTGCGCAGCGGCATCGGGCCGCGGGACCAGCTCGCGCGGCTCCGGGTCGAGCCCGTGTCCGACGTGCCCGCCGTGGGGGCGCGGCTGCTCGATCATCCGGGGGCGGCCATCGGCCTGTGGCCGCGCCGCCGCGGGCTGATCGACGTCCTGCGCCAGCCGCTCGTGCAGACGGTGCTCCGCTACACGTCGCGCGGCAGCCCGTACCCGAACGACATGCAGCTCCAGCCGGGGTCCTTCTTCCCGGTGCACCCGCGCCTCACGATCCCGGCGTTCGCCATCGCGTGCTGCATCGGCAAGCCGCGCGGCGCCGGCCGCATCGAGTACCTGAGCGCCGACCCGCACGCGCGGCCGCGCATCGTCTCGAACATGCTCGTCGACCGCGACGATCGCGCGCGCGCCGTCGACGCGCTGGCGCTCGCGTACGAGGTCGCCCGCGCCGCGCCGATGCGCGAGCTCGGCTTCTTCCTGTGGCCCAGGGAGCGCACGCTGATGCGGCGCGAGGCGCTGGAGCGGTGGATCACCCGGAGCTGCGGCTCCGGCTACCACCCGTGCGGGACGGTCCCGATGGGGCCCGAGGGGGACGCGGCGGCGGCGGTCGACGGGCGCGGGCGCGTCCGCGGCGTCGAGGGCCTGATCGTCGCGGACGCGAGCATCATGCCGACCATCCCGAGCGTGAACACGAACCTGACCGCGCTGATGATCGGCGAGCGCTTCGGCGAGTGGCTCCGCGAGGGTGCGGTCTAGCCGGCGCAGGGAGCGAGAGCCCCCTCGCCGGCGAGTACGGCCGGTCAGCCAACGTTCGAGCAGCCGGCGGTGATCGCGGGGCTCACCTCGTGCAACGACAGCTCGCAGTGCCTCGAGGGCAAGACCTGCCAGAGCGCTCTCCTATACAATGAGCCTCGCCGCTCCGCGGCTGCCCCTCCAGCTCGACGAGGAAAAGGAAACGGAGACCATGACAGGCACTTATCGCCCCTTGTTGCTGCCTCTAACCCTCGCGCTGTTCTCGCACGTGGTCGGCTGCTCCGGTTCGGACTCGGATGCGGCCGCCTCGAGCGGGGGAGCGACCAGCGCCTCGTCCACCTCCGGCGGCGGCGCCACCTCGTCCACCTCCGGCGGCGGCGCCACCTCGTCCACCTCCGGCGGCGACGCCACCTCGTCCACCTCCGGCGGCGACGCCACCTCGTCCACCACCGGCGGCGACGCCACCTCGTCCACCACCGGCGGCGGGACGACCGAGAAGTTCAGCTTCTTCGTGACCAGCATCGCCGCCATGCGCGAGCTGTCGGGCTCCCAGGACGGATTCGGCGGCGATCTCCGCTTCGGGGAGACGGGGCCGGGCGCCGGTCTCCGAGGCGCGGACAAGATCTGCGCGACGATCGCCGAGAAGAGCCTCCCGGGCGCAGGAAGCAAGACGTGGCGCGCGTACCTGAGCGCCGCGGCGGGCGAGGACGGCAAACAGGTCGACGCCATCGACCGGATCGGCGAGGGGCCCTGGTACGACCGGCTCGGCCGGCTGGTCGCGAACGACAAGGAGGAGCTGCTCAACACGCGTCCCAGCGGGGCCGACGAGGCGATCATCGACGATCTGCCGAACGAGGACGGCGTCCCCAACCACCAGCCCGATCCGAGCCAACCCGAGGTCGACAACCACGACACCCTGACGGGCTCCAACGACCAGGGGCGGCTCTACAGCGCCACGGCGACGTGCAAGGACTGGACGAGCGCGGCAGGCGAGAGGGCCTCGGGGGAACCGCGCCTTGGACACTCGTGGCCGAGGGGCGGCCGCGGGGGCATGAGCGGGAACCACTGGATATCGTCCCACGACGCACCGGGGTGCGCGCCGGGCGTCAATATCGCGCAGACGGGAGGTCCGCCGCCGGGCTCGGTCACCGTCGGCGCCGGCGGCGGCTACGGAGGGATCTACTGCTTCGCCCTGACGCCCTGACGCAGGCGTACCGGCGTGCGCGAGGAACGATGCTCTCCAGGTCGTCCCCGGACGCAGGGCCCGGCGTCTCCCCTCCAGGAAGAGGAATCCCGGCGGCGCAGAGGACTCGGAGAGAATCCCAGAGAGCCGCTGTGCTCTCCGTGCCCTCTGTGCTCTCTGTGCCTGCGGGGCGCGGATCTCGGGCCTTCGCGCCCATCGGCGCGAGAGGCCTCTGCAGGAGAGGTCCGCGGCTTGCTCTCCCCAGCGCAGGTGCGCTTCGTGGCACCGGGAGGGGCTCATGCGGACTTCGAAGACGGGGAGAAACAGCGGTAGGTCGACAAGAAGGAGAGGCGTCGTGGGGGGGCTCGCCGGGCTTCTCGGGCTCGGCCTCTGTCTCGGCGTCTCCAGCGCTTCCGCGGGCGACGCCGCACAGCGCACCTCGCCGCAGGCGCAGGCGCGAGCGCAAGGCCGCCTCGGGCCGCACCGGGCCTCGATTCCCACGCAGCACGCCGCCTCCACCTACGTCGCGAACCCCCAGAAGCGGCGCTGGATCATCGCCGGAGCGTCCACGCTGAGCGGCTTCTGGACCGCGTCGGCCATCTACGGCGCCGCCCTCAGCCTCGAGCGGCCGCACACCCGGCTCGTGCCCCATTGCACCAAGTGCGCGTGCTCCCTCGTCCCGCAGCGCGACAGGGCCTCGGCCAGGCCCACCACGCTGCTCATCCCCCTCGCCGGCCCCTGGATCCACCTCGGCACGGGGCGGCACTCGGCGGCAGGCGCGGTCGGCCTCTCCGTCCTGGGCGCCGGCCAGGCCGTCGGCCTCGGGATGCTGCTCGGCGGCATCGCCATGCCGCGGCAGGTGCGCGTGCCGATGAAGCGCGGCAGCGTGCTCCAGGTGGGCGCAGCGCCGATCGTCACCCCCGACGGGCTCGGGCTCTCGATCCAGGGCTCGATGTAGCCGCGGCTCGAGGTCCCCGCCGGCGCCCCGATCGCGGAGCGCCCCGCGGCGCGCCGGCGCGCCGCGGAGCGCCCCGCGGCGTGCCGGCGCGCGGGTCACGGCGAAGGGCCGAGGATCGCCCGCACGCGCA
This sequence comes from Sorangium sp. So ce834, assembly GCF_051521425.1. Lineage (NCBI taxonomy): Bacteria > Pseudomonadati > Myxococcota > Polyangiales > Polyangiaceae > Sorangium > Sorangium sp. So ce834. The sequence continues at coordinate 5,592,051 of NZ_CP150351.1, read as the reverse complement.
GCCGCTCCTCGGGCGTGAACGCGCGCGCGAGCAGCGCCTCCTCGGCGGCGCGCCGCGCCTCCGGATCGGCCTCGGTCGCCGCGATCGCCGCGCGCGCGCCCTCGAACGCGTCGAGGCGCCGCTGCCAGTCCGCCCGCTGCCGGTCGAGCGCCGCGAGCCGGTCCGCAGCCTCGGGGCCCACGGTCGCGACCCGGTGCGCGTGGAGCTCCTCGTCCGAGGCGCCCGCGTCGCGGAGCGCCTGCTCCTCGGCCTGCTGGACGAGCGGGCGCACCGCCGCCTCCCGCGCCTCGCGGAGGTGCTCGGGCAGCGCGGCCTCGACCTCGGCGAGCCGCGCGTCGCGCTCCTCGGGCGAGAGGGTCGCGTCCGCGAGGACGCGGGACGCCTCGATCGCCGCCGCCCCCTCCCGCTCCTCGTCGCCGAACAGCTGCGCCGCGACCTCGTCGCCGAAGTGCGCCCGCCGGATCTCGCGCAGCGCGGCGAGCCGCTCGGCCGGATCGGCCGCCTGCGCGGCGCGCGCCGCGCCGGCCGCCTCGCGGTAGCCGAGGTACCGGTCGAGCAGGGCGATCGCCTGGTCCGCCGCGCGCCCCGCCGCGCGCTCCCGGATCGCCGCCACGATGCGGGCGCGGATCGCCGCGTCCGGCTCCTCGCCGGCCGCGCTCAGGAAGTAGTCGAACAGCGCGAGGAGCTCGGGGCCGACGATCAGATCGCCGTTCGCGTCGACGAGCACCGCGCCGTCGACGTCCGTGCCGCGGAGCGACGGCGCCGCGGACGGTCGCGGCAGAGCCGCCGCGGGGGGCGCGACCGACAGCGCATGCCGGACCCGCGCCGGGGCCGGCGCCGTCGACAGCGCCGGCCGCGCTTCCGCGCGGGAGGAGCGCGCGGCCAGCCCGCTCGTCCGCGCGGCGGACGCGGCCGGTCTGGGCCGCTCCCGCGAGAGGAGCCGCCCGGCGCCGAGCAGCGCGGCGACCGCCATCGCCGCGAAGACAACCTTCCTTCCACGACGCTCCACGGGCCCTCGCCGGATCAGAGACCGAGGTTCTTCAGGCGGCTCGCGTGCGCTCGGAACACGGATTTCGGGTTCGGGCCAGACAGGTTGATAAACCCGAAGAGCTGATTCACCTCGTCGAGGTGGTTCATCCCGTAATCGTCGCGGACCACCTCCCCGAAGTGGGAGCTGCACCTGCCCACCATCCCGTCGTTCGACTCCGAGTACAGCTTGGAGATGAGCCCGAGCGTCACGTCGGTCGGATCGAGGAGGCTCGTGATGATCCCTGTCCCCGACCACGAGAAGAAGCGCACGCCGTTCTCCTCGGCGGCGCCCTGCCCGCACCGGCTGGCGGGCAGCCCGGCCGGGTAAAGCGCGTTGAACTCGCGCATCCCCTCGGCCGAGAGCGACCTCACGGCGGCGATCGAGTCCTGAGGCGCCGTATGCCCGCTGAGCAGGCTGAGCACCGTGCCCAGGCTGTTGGCGAGGAACGAGAGCGCCCCCTGGGCGAAGCCGCCGTCGCGCAGGTTCTCCTGGAGATAGCTGGCGAGCTCGGCCCCCTGGTGCGGCGACCCGATCGTGGTCACCGAGGCGACGAGATCCGGCCGCACCGCGGCGACGTACCGGACGTCGAGCCCTCCATGGCTGTGCCCGATCAGGTTGACCTTCCCGCTCCCGGTGCGCGCGACGATATCCTCGACCTGGGCGAGCAGCGCCTCCCCGCGCGCCTCGGTGCTGTCGAACTGGGGCACGGAGGTGGCGTACACCTCCGCTCCGCCGGAGCGCAGCGTCGACGCGATCCCACCGAAGTAGTCGACCACACCGAACATCGCCTTGAAGCCGGCCATCCCGTGACAGAGCACGATGGGATACTGCGTCTTCGCATAGCTCTTCAGCGCCTGGGCGGCCTCGCCGACGTCGGCGCGCTCCTCGCCCGCCGCCTCAGCCATCGACGCAACGCATCCTTGCGAGAGCAGCAGGACGGCAGCGCCGGCGGCACAGCGCAATGCGTCAATCCACATTCGGCACCCAGCCCCTCGTTTTCTCTCGACTCTCTGCCCATTTCGAGCGGGTGTGACGGTGGTGGGTAGTACGGCGCGCGTGTTGGAGGAATGAGCTCGTCTGATCACCTGTCACCTCTGATAGAGTATTTTTTTAATTCGAATCAAGCAGAACTCACAGGCTCTCAGCGCAATAAGCACCTCGCTTATCCTGGACAATCGGCAGACAGGTGTCCGCCCCCGCACCGGTCACGATGGTCCAGGCGACGCGACAGGCCATGAGCGGCGCGGCGTCAAACCGTCCGTGTCGCGCCGAACCGCGCGGGAAGCGGATGCGCACGGGCGGGCGAGGCGGAGGGTGAATGCACCCCTCGGGCCGGCTGGCTCGCCGCGGCGCCAGGGGCTAGCCAGCTGGCTCGATCGACGCGGCGCCCAGGACGATGCGCGCGTTCTCCGGCACCGCGGTCAGGAACCGCTCGCGCCGCCGTGGGTCCGCGATGCGCTGGGCCCGCGCGAGCAGGCTCTCTCTTGCGTCGGCGAGCACGGCGGCCGCCTCGGCGTGCGCGCCGGACGCCGCGAGCGCCTCGGCGTACGCGAGCCGCACGAGCGACTCGCCCTCTTCCAGGGACCCGAGCGCCGCGAGCTCGCCGAACGCCGCCCGCGCCGCGCCGAGGGCCGCCGCGACCTGGCCGCCGGCGAGCAGCGCGCGCGCGCGCACCGCCATGGCGGGCGCGCGCAGCCGCGGGGCCACGCGCAGGGCCGCCTCGGCCGCGCTCGCCTCCCGCTCGGCGGTCGCGGCGTCGCCCGAGAGCAGCGCGATCTTCGCGAGGTACGTCCGCGCCACGCCCTCCATGCGCAGGTCGCCCCGCTGCTGGAACGCCTCCACCGCGCGCCGCTCGACGAGCTGCGCCTCGTCGAGCTTGCCGAGCTGCCCGAGCGCGTGACCGAGGTTGTGCAGCGCCACGGTCGCGAGCTCGCGCAGCCCCATCCGATCGGCGGCCTCCTGGGCGGCGCGCAGGGCCGCCTCGGCCGCCTCGAGCTCGCCGAGCTCGGCGTAGATGAAGCCGAGGTTCGCGCGGATCACGCAGGCGCTGCGCCTGTCCCCGGCCTGCTCGAACGCCGCGAGCGCCGCCTCGAGGCCCTCGAGGCAGGCCTCGGGATCGCCGCCGGCCGAGGCGCGGATCGCGCGGAGCTGCTGCGCCGTCGCGACGAGCTCGGCGTCGGGCGGCGGGGGCGCGAGGAGGTCCTCGTCGATGCGCGCGAGCAGGGCGTCGGCCTCGGCGTAGCGGCCGCCGAAGACGAGCTGCGCGCCGCACTCGCAGAAGCACGCGAGCCGCGCGCGGCGCAGCGCCGGCGCGCCGGAGGGCGGCGGCGCGGCCGGATCGCGCCCCGCGGACAGGCCCTCGGCGATGGCGGCCCACCCAGCCACGCGGTCGACGGCGCCGAGCTTCCCCGCGGCGGCGGCGATCTGCGTCACGGCCCGGAACCACGCGGGGGAGCCGGCCGGGAGCAGCTCGGCCGCGGACGCGCCCAGCGCCTCGGCGGCGGCGAGATCGCCCTCCCAGACCTTGGCCTCGGCCGCGACAAGCCGGAGCGCGCCGAGGTCCTCGCCCGCGGCGCCGCACGCCTCGCCGCTCGCGGCGCGCTCGATCGCGGCGCAGAGGTCGTTCGCCTCGAGCGATTGCTCGGCCGCGCGCCGGTACCAGCGCACCGCGCGGCCGGGCTCGCCGCCCCGCCGGAAGTGCTCGGCCACGACCTGCGGATCCGCGGACGCGCCACGCTCGATCCACGCGCCCGCCAGCCGGTGGCCGAGCGCGCGATCGTGCTCGGTCAGCATGGCGTAGGCGGCCTCGCGGACGAGCGTGTGGCGGAAGACGTGGTCGGCGGCGTCGGCGAGGCCTCCCGACCCGGAGGCCGGCGCGACGAGCTCGCGGTCGGCGAGCGCCGCGAGCCACGCCTCCACGTCGGCGAGGCGCTCCTCGCCGCCGAGCAGCGCCGCGACGCCGCGCTTCGAGAAGCGATCGCCGAAGATGCTGGCCGCCCGGAGCACGCGCTTGCCCTCGTTGCCCTCGGCGTCGAGCCGCGCCTCGACCGTGCCGAGCACCGAGTCGGGCAGGAGCTCGCCCTTGCCGCTCGCGACCGCCCGGATGAGCTCTTCGAGGTAGAACGGGTTGCCGCCGGCGCGCTCGACCAGGTGCGCCACCACGCCCTCGGGCACGGGCTCGCCGAGCGCCGCGCGCACGAGCTCCGCGCCCGCGCGGCGCGGCAGCGGTCCGAGCTTGATCGTCTGCACCTCGCGCTCGGCCCACAGGTTCGGGAACCGCTGGTGGACGTCGGGGCGCGCGAGCGCGAGCACGAGGAGCGGCAGCTCGCGGAGGTTCCGCAGGGTCGCGTCGAGCAGGCGCACGGTGGCGGCGTCGCCCCAGTGCAGGTCCTCCAGCGCGAGGAGCACCGGGCGCGCGGCGCACTCGGCCGCGAGCCAGTCCTCCCACGCGGCCCACACGCCGTCGCTCACGCCGGCGGGGCTCTGGCGCGCGGCGCGCAGCAGCCGTGCGTGCTCGGGCGATGGCGCGCCGGCGATCTCGCCGAGGAACGCCGCGGCGCGCTCGAGCGGCGGGCCGTCGAGGTGGCGCCCGAGCCGCTGCCTCAGCTTGCGGTGGCGCGCCGCCTTCGGGTCGCGCTCGCGGAGGCCCGCGGCCCGGCAGAGGACGTCGGCGATCATGCCGAACGGCGAGCCGGGGGAGCTCGAGTCGGCGCGGCCCCAGAGGATCTCGACCGGCTCGTCCTGCTGCCGCAGAGAGGCGAAGAGCTCCAGGCGGAGCCGGGACTTGCCGGCGCCGGGCGGCCCGACGACGAGCACCGCGCTCGCGAGCGACTCGGAGATGCAGCCGGAGAGCGCGCCGTGGAGCATCGAGAGCTCGCGGGCGCGGCCGACGCAGGGCGTGCGCTTCCCGAGCAGCGCGGGGGCGATCTCGTCCACGGCGCGCTCGCCGGAGAGGACGAGCGGCTCGCCCGGCGCCGAGGGCGCGGGGCGCGCGACGACGAAGCGGGGCCCGAGCATGTCGGCGGTCGCCGGGTCGAGGCGCACGGCGCGCGCTCCACGCGCGTCGCGCGCGGCGCGGAGCTCGGCGAGGCCGCGGTCGATGGCGTCGCCCCCGGCGACGCCCGCGGAGAAGACGCCCCGCCCCGTGATGACGCAGAGCGGCGCGCCCGGCAGCTCGGCGCGGAGGGCGAGCGCGCACTGGGCGGCGCGCTCGGCGCGGTCGACGGCGCTGCCGGGGCCGGACATCACGACGAGGTCCACGCCCGGGGCGAGCTGCGTGAGCCTGCCGCCGTGGAGCTCGACGAGCGCGCGGATCTCGGCGGCGCGCGAGCTCGACGCGGGCGGAGAGCCGGCCTCGCCGAGGGCGCGGTCGAGCTCGGCGAGGGCGCCGTCGGCGGCGGCGCCGAGGAAGACGAGGCTCGCGACGCGCTGCTCGTCCAGCGTGAGGGCGGCGCGCTCGCGCGGGCCGGGGCCGCGGCCCGGCGCGCTCCCCGCGCGCGGCGGCGCGCCGGGCGGCATGCTCCCCGACAGCGTCGGCGCGTCGGGCGGGGCGATCCACGGGCCGGCCACCGCGGCGATCCGGTCGATCTCCGCCGCGACCTCGGCGCCGTCGCGCGGGCGATCGCCGGGCAGCCTCGACAGCATGCGCGCGACGAGCTCGTCGAGCGGCGCGGGCGCGTCCGCGCGCAGGTCGCGGAGGCGGGGCGGATCCTCGAGGAGCATCTTGCTGAGCGCGGCCATCGGGCTCGCGGCCGCGAAGGCGGGCTGGCCGGTGAGGCACTCGAAGAGGACGCACCCGAGGGAGAACACGTCGCTGCGCGGATCGGGCGCGCTCCTGGCCTCGACCTGCTCGGGGGCCATGTACCCGGGCGTGCCGAGGACGCCGCCGGTGATGGTCACGCGCCCCGCGTCCGCGCTGGGGCGCGCGATGCCGAAGTCGACGAGCTTGACGCGCCCCGCGTCGCCGCCGGGAAGGAAGAGGTTGCTCGGCTTGATGTCGCGGTGGACGATGCCGCGCGCGTGCGCGAACGCGAGGGCGTCGGCGGCCCGGCGCACGAGCGAGAGCCCATCGCTCGCGGGCAGGACGCGGCGGGCGAGGCGCGCGGCGAGGTCCTCGCCGTCGAGCCACTCCATGGCGAGGTAGCGGTCGCCCTCCGGGGTGCTGCCGTGCGCGACGTAGCGCACGATGCCCGGATGGACGAGCGAGGCGAGGAGCGCGGCCTCCCGCTCGAACCGCTCGACCTGGATCGCGCTCCTCAGGCGGACGATCTTGAGGGCGACCGACGCGCCGCCGAGGCGGTCGTGCGCCTTGTAGACGGTGCCCATCCCTCCGGCGGCGGCCTCACCTTCGAGGACGAAGCGCCCTGCGACGACCTCCGCGTGGCTCACGTCAGCGCAGGAACACGGTGACCGAGCCCGGGTGCGGCACCTCCTCGACGGCGAGCTCGCCCGAGCGGACGTGGTCCGTGCCGCGGCAGTTCCGGAAGCTCCCGTCGCTGCTCGGCGCGTCGCACAGGCGCTCGCACGATCCGGCGACCTCGATCGCGCATGTATCGAGCGACGGCCCGCAGACGCGGGGGATGGCCGAGGTCTCTTTCGGGAGGCACGCGTGGTAGAGGGGCCGCTCCGCGAAGATGTCGCCGTAGTACGTCGCCTCCCGCACGGGGAACGCGGCGCGCTCGACCTTGTCGGCGAGGAGCTCCGCGCGAGCGCCGCGGAGGGAGATCCTCACCCGCTCTCCGAGGTAGTTGACGCGGGCGAGGACGCAGCCGCTGACCCAGCTCCGGCACGCGCCGTCGCAGGATCCGCCCTCCTTTCCCCAGCGCGGCGCGAGGCCGAGCTCTCCCGGGAAGGAGCGCTCGTCGCCGTCGATCGCGAGGGTGAGGCGCTCGCCTCGCGGCAGCGCGCAGCTCGCGATGTACTTCAGCACGGCGCGCGCGGCCGGATCGCGGAGCGCCTCGGCCGTGAGCGGGCTTTCCGAGAGCGCCTCGGCGGTGAGCGCGTTCGATGTCAGCGCCTTCGCGGTGAGCGCGTTCGACGTCAGCGCGTTCGACGTCAGCGCGTTCGACGTCAGCGCGTTGTTCGACCCGACGGCCTGGGACGCGTCGCCGTCCTCGGCCTCCGCCGAGGGTTCCGGGTCGAGCGGGGCCGCGCAGGCGCCTGTGGAGAGCGCGGCGACGGTCAGGACGAGAGAAGCCAGCTTCGGCGAATGCTCCATGGTTAACGCCCCCTGGGATGCCCATGAGCGCTTCGCCCATGAGCTCCCGAAACGACCGGCGCCGGAACGCGGACCACGGGGGCTCGCATCGAACGCCGGTGCGTACATCTTGGTTCAAATGCACGAGCCGAGAAGAAGCCTACAAGGCCGGAGCGGCCGACGTGAGTCAGCGCCGCTACGGCGACACGTGGAAAGATGTCACTGATAAACCGCGTGGCAAAGACCGACGCGCACGCAATACGCTCTTTTTTTGTGTCGCGGAGCGAACGCTCTGTCGGCGCGAGACCACCGCTCTGTCCACGCCATCACGAACAGCGATGCTCGCACCGGGGACGGAGGCGCGATGAGCGGCGGAGGCGCGATGAGGTGCTGACAGCCACCCTCCTGCCGGGCGGAGCGCGGGGGCGCGCGTCGCTGGCGTCGTCGGGGTGGAGCGTCGCGCTGGCGTCGTCGGGGCGGAGGACGTGGACGTCGTGGTCTGCCGACCTGCGGGGCCGGCCTCCCCTGGGTCCGCGGTCGACTCGCGGGGGCGCGGCGCCGCCCCGGTCGCGGGGTGGCGGGGACGGCAGCGCTGGCTCGTCTGGGCCGGGGGCGCCCTGTCCACGCGCGGCCGTCCGCGGCGTTCGCTCGATCGAGGGGCGTGCCGCGGGCGGGGGGCGAACGGCGGCTAGACGGACTGCTCGGCGCGGTGCGTCGATGTGCCCTTGACGCCGCTGCGCCTTGATCATTACATGCCGCAGACCATGAAGGGCCATGCCCGCAATCTGATGACCGAGCGCGTGATCGCTTTGGAGCAGGGCACGCCGGTCACCGACATGTTGCAGCTGTTCGCGAAGCAGAACCTGAGCGGCGCCCCGGTCATCGACGAGGGGCACCACATCGTCGGGTTCGTCAGCGAGACCGATCTCCTGGGCGTGCTCCTGCGCGAGGAGTACGAGGGCATGACGGCCGCGGACGTGATGAGCACCCCGCCGATCTGCGTGGACGAGTTCATGCCCACCGACGAGGTGATGACGCTGCTCCGCGAGAACCGGATCCACCATCTGCCGGTCGTGCGCGAGGGGCGGCTCGTCGGGATCATCACGCCCCAGGACATCCTGCGCTACCTCGTGGAGCGGGTTCTGCCGCTCCCGCCGACCTCCGCCTGAGGCCACCGGCGCCCGGAGGGCAGCCGAATCGCTCTCCTCACCAGCGACATGGACGCGGCCACAGGATGGCTCGTTGGGACGCGTGCCGACACCTCGGCGTCTCGAGCGGCACCGGCGCGTCGAAGCCGGTGGTTCGCCCGACGTTCTCGAGAATGCGGAGGCGATTTCAGAACGAATCGGGGCCGCTCCAGCAAGCGCCGGAGTCTCCTTGTGCATTGCATGGAATGCTTCCTGTTTGCCATCGAATGCGGCGCGAGATCGTAGAGATCTGGCATACTCGCCCTCACGCTATTCGCTAAAAAATCATTCTATCGCGTGCGCATCGAACTGCTACGGCGCTGGGAAAGGTGGTGCTGTGGTGCCTGTCGGTCTCCGGCGACGACGCGCGGCTCGAGCGGGAGATCGGGCGCATCGCGGCTGCGCTGGACGAGGTGCTGCAGGCGCCGACCGGGCTCGCTGCCCTGGAGGCGCTCTTGCGCTATCTTGTGGCCACGCACGCGCGCTTCAGCGTGCGGAAGATCGGTCGGCTCTTGGAAAAGGCGGCGGGCCCGCGGGCCCAGGAGGCCATCGTGACGACGCTGGACGAGATCGAACGCAGGGGCGAGCGCAGGGGGCGCGTGCAGGGGCGCGCGCAGGGGCGCGCACAGGGGCGCGCACAGACGCTCCTGGAGCTGCTCGCGGCCCGGTTCGGCGCCGTGCCGCCCGACGTGAGCGCCCGGATCCTGGCCGCGAACGAGGCGGCGCTCGTCGCCTGGACGACGCGGGTGCTCACGGCCACGACGCCGGAGGACGTCCTCGCCGAGGACGGCGAGCGCCCCGCAGCGACGCGGCGCCCTGCGGCACGCAAACGCGCGCGGCGGGTCTGATCCGGGGAAACGCCGCCACGCCCGCCCCGAGGCGGCCCGCTCGGCCGCACCCCCCGGCCGGAGGTGAAGCGCCCGCGGAGCCGCCGGCCGCCGCCTCCTACCGCCGGTCGAACTGGTACCGCGCCCGCTCCGCGCCCTCGATCTCGACCACGATGCGCTTCGGGCCGAGGCGCACCACGGCGTGCGCCGCCGCAGGGCGGCCCGGCGCGTCGTCGTCGAGGTTCTCGATCAGGCTCTGGAGCGTCACGTACGGAATGCCGCGGATCACGTCGAGGTGGTTCCAGTGCAGGTGGCCGTTGAAGACCGCGAGGACGCCGTGCTCCTCGAAGAGCTTCCGCATCGCGCGCCGCTCGCGCACGAGGCAGATGTGCGGGCTCCCCTCGAACCAGCGGTTGCCCCGGAGATCCTGATCGGCCGCGCTGTGGTGCATCAGCACGACCTTGGGCAGCGAGGTCCCCGCGAGGTCCTCGGCGAGCCAGGCGAGCTGCTCGGGCCCCACCGACACGTCGCAATCCTTGCGCTCGCGCGTGTAGAGGACCGTGAAGTGGTACCCGCCGCGGTCGAACGCGTAGTGGAGCCGCGTCACCTCGGGCCTCCCCCAGGCGGACAGCAGCTCGGCCTCGCTCAGGTGGACCACGTCGTGGTTGCCGGCGACGTGGAAGAGCTCGGCCCGCACGCCGCGCAGCGCCGCGATGCACTCGCCGTAGCGCGCCCGATCGGCCTCCGGACCCTCGTCCTCGATGTCGTCGCCCAGGTTCACGACGAGGTCGGGCCGCGTGACCTCGTTCATCCGCTCCACGAAGGCGCGCGTCAGCGCGGGCGCCTCGCCCGTGAGCTTGCGCAGCTTGCCCCCGAACGACGCCTGCGGGCCGAAGTGCAGGTCCGAGACGAGCGCGACGACGAGCTCCATCCGCGCCTCGCCGCTCAGCTCGACGCCGCGCCGGGATCTGGCGTCCCCTTGGAGCCGCCGAGGCACGCGGGCGAGCGGAACCCCGCGCTCCCCTGCCGCTCCCACTCGTCCGGCGTCATCGCGCGGATCGTCAAGGCGTGCAGCCCGGCGCCGAACTCCTCGCGTACGACCTCGTTGACGCGCCGGTGGCGCTCGAGGGGGCTCAGGCCCCGGAACGCCTCGCTCACCACGAGCACCTTGAAATGCGTCTCCGAGCCCGCCGGCACGCTGTGCATGCGGCTCTCGTTCTCCACCTCGAGGTGCACGGGCTCGAGCGCGCGGGCGAGCTTGCTCTGGATCGACTCCTGCCTCGTCGCTGTCGTCATGGCCGCGCGAAGCTTAGCCTCGGCCGCGCCGCCGGTCACCCGATGAGCGCCGCCGCGAAGGTGCGCCCGCCCGCCGGGACCCGGGCGGGAGGGCGCTCCGCGGGCCGCGGGAGGGCGCTCCGCGGGCCGCAGGAGGGCCGCCGTGGACGAAGGGATTGCCCGGCGCCACGCCAACGGATAAACCGCGCGGCATGGCATCTCCGATGGTTGCGCGGCTCGCGCTCGTCCTCGTCGCCGGGCTCGCCGGCGCTTCCGGCTGCAGCGACGATGAGACGTCGACCGCCCCCGGCCCGACCGGAGTGCCCCAGCTCGAGATCGTGAGCCCGAAGGACGGCGCCTGCGTCGCGATCGGGGAGCCCTCGGACGCCTCCTCCGACGATGGGCCGACGGTTCCGATCAGCGTGACGGTCTCCGAGCTCCTCCTCCGCCCTCCCGGCACCTGCTTGACGTACCGGCAGTGCGGGCACCTCGTGCTCAGCGTCGACGGCGAGAGGAACAACGCCGCGGCCGGCCGCGTGATCGACGTGCGCCTCGGCGCGCTCGATCCCGAGGAACGCTACGGTGAGCTCGAGATCACCATCGCCGCCGTGAGCGACGCGGGCGAGCCGATCCTCGGTGGCGAGAGCAAGCAGGAGCCGCTCACCCGGAGCTTGTCGCTGACCGTCGCGGCGTCGTGTGAAGGCGGCAGCGGCGGCGCAGGCGGGGACGGCGGCTCGGGCGGGGACGGCGGCTCGGGCGGGGACGGCGGCTCGGGCGGCGATGGCGGCGCAGGCGGGGACGGCGGCTCGGGCGGCGATGGCGGCGCAGGCGGGGACGGCGGCTCGAGCGGCGATGGCGGCTCGGGCGGGGACGGCGGCTCGGGCGGCGCGGGCGGCGGTGGCGCGGGCGGCGGTGGCGGCGGTGGCGGGGACGGCGGCTAGCCCGCTCGCCGTTGCCCCGCGCCGCTCCAGCCCGGCCGAGGCATCATTTCTCCTCTGGATCGGCGCGCGGCAGGCCTCGCTCGTCGAACAGCAAAGCGATGTCGACGTGGAACTGAGCTCTGCGGGAGGAAGGCGGCGCCCGGTGTGAGCTCGGCGGCGGCGTGGAATGGCTGCCGTAGGCCTCACCTTCCAGCGCACCCGGCGCGAGCGCCTCGCGCTGCAACGGTGCCGCGCCCATCTGCCCCGCGGTCATCTCCGGCTGCGGGTGCCCCGCGCCCTGCTGCGAGGGCGACACCGGCGTCTCCCGTCGAAGAGGCGCCCCGGCGAGCTGCGCCTCCCGCCGCGAGCTCGGCACCGCCGGCTGCGAGAGCGGCGCCGCCGGGCGCGAGCTCGGCGCGGCCGGCCGCGAGCTCGGCACGAGCGCCTCGCGCCGGGACGGCGCCCCGGCCTCCTGCCGCGAGCTCGGCGCCGTCTGCCGCGAGCTCGGCGCGGCCGGGCGCGAGCTCGGCGCGGCCGGGCGCGAGCTCGGCGCCAGCGTCTCGCGCCGGGACGGCGCCCCGGCCGCCTGCCACGAGCCAGGCGCCGCCGGTTGCGACAGCGGCGCCGGCGTGTCCCGCCGCGGAACCGCGACCCCCGGCTGCCGCCGCAGGTACGCGGCGGCCGGCTGCGACAGCGGCGCCGGCGTGTCCCGCCGCGGATGCGCGGCGGCCGGCAGCGTCGCCCCCCGCGAGTACGTCGCGGCCAGCTGCGAGCCCGCCATCGGCGTATCCCGCCGCGCGTACCCGCCCGCCGGCTGCGAGGCCGGCATCGGCGTGTCCCGCCGCGCGTACGCGCCCGCCCTGCCCGCGAGCGGCACCGACGCGTCCCGGCGCGCGACCACCACGCCGGTCGGCGCCGGCGCCGGCGGCGACGAGGGCAGCTCCCGGCGCGCGCGCGACGTCAACGCCATCACGCCCAGGCGCTCCGCGCGCGGCGCCGCCGGATCGAGCGGGCGGTGCGGCGCCTCGCCCTGGCCGCCGGCCGCCCGGCGCTCCGGCCGCTGCGAGGCCACGGCAGCCGCCACGCGCTCGCGGAACGCGAGCTCCTGCGCGCCCGCGCTCCGCGGCCCGGACCGCGGCAGCGGCGTCGCCTCGGCGTCGCGCCGCGACGACGCGTCCGTCATCCCCCCGAGGGTCCAGCGCTCCGAGCACGGCCCCGTACCGTCGTCCCCGGGCGTCAGCGAGTAGCGCCCCGGCGTGAGCTGCCACGAGCGCTGCTTGCGGCTCTCGCGCGCCGCCGTGCCGAGCATCGCCCCGAGCTCGTCGTCCGTCAGCGTCTCGTCGACGCGCACCAGCGTGCTCACCACGTCGCGCGCGATCTCCTCGAACCCCTCGGGCGCCAGCGCGTAGGTCGACGACGTCACCACGATGGCCACCGGCCGGCGCTCCTCCGCCAGCGCCGCGGCCATCGATACGGGGCACGCCTTGACGACGATCCCCACGTCCATCGCTGCCGCCTGGCAGCGCTCTAGCAGCGCCTGATCGCCGCCGATGAGGAGGGCCGTCGGGATCTGGGCGCGAAGCGTGGCGTCAGAAATTCGCGGCATCGGTCCAAGGATCCTAACCTCCTCGACCCAAACAGAGGTCAGGAAAATCCTGTCATCGGACATTCCCCGTCATGTCTGGACAGCGAGCTCAACCGATGTCGGGAACTGCGCTCCGCCGGACCACCTCACGGATGCGTAGGTGCGGTGGGCAACTCGGTGAGGTGGCAAGCAGCCCAGTGACCGGGACGGCGCTCCTCCAGCGGAGGAACCTCGATGCTGCACCGCTCCATCGCATAGGGACAGCGGGTGTGGAAATGGCACCCTGAGGGCGGATTCAGCGGACTCGGCACCTCGCCGACGAGCGTCAGGCGACGCCGCTTGCGCTCCTGGTCGGGATCGGGGATCGGGATCGCCGACAGCAGCGCCTGCGTGTACGGATGCTGGGGTGAGCGGAATAGTGCATCTGGGCGGGCGCGCTCGACGATCCGGCCGAGGTACATCACCGCGATCTCGCTTGACAGATGGCGGACCACCGCGAGGTCGTGCGCCACGAACACGTACGTGAGGGACAGCTCGCGCTGGAGCGAGGCGAGCAGGTTGACGATCTGCGCCTGGATGCTCACGTCGAGCGCGCTGACCGGCTCGTCCGCGATCACGAGCTTCGGCTTCAGGGCGAGCGCGCGGGCGATGCCGATGCGCTGCCGCTGGCCGCCGGAGAACTCGTGCGGATAGCGGCGCATGTACGAGGGCGAGAGCCCCACGAGCTCCATCAGGCGCGCCACCTCGCGGAGCGCCTCGTCGCGGGACGAGGCGAGGCCGTGGGTGAAGAGCGGCTCGGCGATGAGGTCGTGGACCGTCATGCGCGGGTTCAGGCTCGCGTACGGGTCCTGGAAGATCATCTGCATCTCGCGGCGCGCCTTGCGCAGCGCGCGCGGCTCGAGCGTCAGGATCTCCCGGCCGTCGATCTTCACGCTCCCCGACGTGGGCGGGACGAGGCGCAGGATGCCCCGCCCCGTCGTCGACTTGCCGCAGCCGGACTCGCCGACGAGGCCGAGCGTCGCGCCGCGGTCGACGTCGAAGGAGACGCCGTCGACCGCGCGCACCGTGCCGACCTGCCGCTGGAGCAGGCCGCGCCGCACCGGGAAGTGGACCTTGAGATCGCGCACCGAGAGCAGCGGCGGAGGTGTGGCGGGTGTGGTCATGGCGCTCGTCCGGCGACGTCCTCGACATGGCACCGCACGACGTGCAGCGCCCTCCTGTCCCCCTCGCCCGAGACGACCCGCGGAAGCGGCGCCTCCTCGCGGCACGCGGCGACCGCGTGGGCGCAGCGCGGGTGGAACGGGCAGCCCGGCGGCAGGCGCGCGAGCGACGGCGGCATCCCGGGGATGGGGACGAGATCCGCGCCGCGCGGGCCCTCGAGCCGCGGGATCGACCGCGACAGGCCGATCGTGTACGGGTGGCGCGGGGCGTGGAAGATGGCGTCGACCGGGCCCTCCTCGACGATGCGCCCGGCGTACATGACCGCGACGCGATCGGCCATCTTCGCGACGACGCCGAGGTCGTGCGTGATGAGCAGGACCGCCGCGCCGAGCGCCTCCTTCCGCTCCCGGATGAGATCCAGGATCTGCGCCTGGATCGTGACGTCGAGCGCCGTCGTCGGCTCGTCGGCGATGAGCAGATCCGGGTCGCAGAGCAGCGCCATGGCGATCATCACGCGCTGCCGCATCCCGCCCGAGAGCTGGTGTGGATAGTCGTCGATCCGCGACGCCGCCGCGGGGATGCCCACCGCCTGCAGCATCTCGACGCTGCGCCGGCGGGCCTCGGCGCGCCCCATGCCGCGGTGCAGCTCCAGCACCTCGATGAGCTGCTCGCTCACCCGGAGGTAAGGGTTCAGCGACGTCATCGGGTCCTGGAAGATCATCGCGATCCGGTCGCCGCGGATGCGCTCCATCCGCGCCTCGCTCGCCTCCACGAGGTCCTCGACGACGCCCCCCTCGGACTCGATCAGGATCTGGCCGCCGACGATCCGCCCAGGCGGGTCGGGGATGAGCCGGAGCAGCGAGAGGCTCGTCACGCTCTTGCCCGAGCCGGACTCGCCGACGATCCCGAGCACCTCGCCGCGATCGAGGCTGAAGGAGATGCCGTCGACCGCGCGCACGACCCCCTCCTCGGTGAAGAAGTGGGTCTTCAGGTTGTTGACCTCGATCAGCATGGTTCGTCTGAGCGCGCGCGCGCCGCGGGGGCGGCGCGCCCCTTCAGTCCTTTCGGATGCGTGGATCGAGGGCGTCGCGGAGCCCGTCGCCGAGGAAGTTGAAGCAGATCAGCGTGAGCGCGAGCATCAGCGCCGGGAAGATGAGCTGCCAGGGGAAGAGGTCCATCGCGTCGGCGCCCGTGGACGCGAGCAGGCCCCAGCTCGAGAGCGGCTCCTGCGTGCCGAGGCCGAGGAAGCTCAGGAACGCCTCGGTCATCATCACCTCGGGGATGGTGAGCGTCGTATAGACGATGATCGGGCCGACCGCGTTCGGCACGAGGTGCCGGAAGATCAGCGCTGCGTGGCCGACGCCGATCGAGCGCGCCGACTCGATGAACGGCTGACTGCGCAGCGCGATGACCTGGCCGCGGACGATGCGGGCCATCGTGAGCCAGGAGATGCCGCCGAGGGCCGCGAAGACGACGACGATCTGGAAGATGGGGAAATAGCTCGGATCCGAGGGATCCTGCACGAACAGGCCGAGCGCGACCTTCCAGGCGCGGTAGAGGGGCGTCTGGTCGTTCGCGAAGAAGACCATGAGCAGGATGACGAGGATGAGGAACGGGAACGTGTAGAGCACGTCCACGATGCGCATCATGATCGCGTCGACCTTGCCGCCGAAGTAGCCGGCGACGCCGCCCCAGCTCACGCCGATGACGAAGCTCACGAGCGTCGCGATGATGCCGACGGCGAACGAGATGCGCCCGCCGAAGAAGACGCGGGCCATCAGGTCGCGGCCGAAGTAGTCGGTGCCCATCCAGTGCGCGAGCGAGGGCGGCTGCGCGCCGAGCTTGAGGTCGGCCTTGTCGTACCGGTAGCTGGAGAGCTCGGGGACGAGGATGCAGGCGAGGATCATCGCGAGGAGCACGGCGCCGCAGGCGACCGCCGCGCGGTTCTTGCGGAGCCGCCGCCATGCGTCGCGCCCGAGGCTCGACCCCTGCTCGAGCGCGTCGAGCCGCAGCGGGCCGGCCGGGCGCGGCGCCGCGCCGCCGGGGACGGCGGGCAGGTCGCCGGGCGCGGCGGGCGAGGCGCCGGCAGCGGCGGGCTCTGCTGCGGGCGGCGGGGGGGCGGCGGGCATGGTCAGCGCAGCTCCACCCGCGGGTCGATGAAGGCGTACGCCACGTCGACGAGCGCGTTGAAGAGCATGAGCAGGAAGCCGTAGACGAGCATGACCCCCATCACGAGGTTGTAGTCGCGGTTCGTGGCCGCCTCGACGAAGTAGCGGCCCATGCCGGGGATGTTGAAGATCTTCTCGACGACGAGGGAGCCGACGAGCAGGCCGCTGAAGCCGGGGCCGAGGAAGCTCACGACCGGGAGCAGCCCGCCCCGGAGCGCGTGCTTCAGGACGACCTTGCGCTCGGAGAGCCCCTTGGCGCGCGCGGTCCGGATGAAGTCGGAGCGGATCACCTCGAGCATCCCGCCGCGCGTCAGCCGGGCGATGTAGGCGGCCACCGGCAATCCGGCGCAGATGACCGGGAGCACCATGTGCCGCCACGTCTCCCAGCGGGCCACGGGGAACCAGTAGAGCTTGAGCGAAAAGACCAGCATGAGCAGCGGCGCGAGCACGTACCGCGGCACGCTGAGGCCGACCATGGCGACCCCCATGGCCGCCGTGTCTTTCCAGGTGTTCTGGCGGATGGCGCCGACGATGCCGAGCGGGATGCCCATCGCCAGGGCGAAGAGCATCGCCCAGAACCCGAGCTGCATCGACACGGGCAGGCTGAGGGCGATGATCTCGTTGACGGTGCGGTTCGGGTACTTGAACGTCGGGCCCAGGTCGCCGCGGGTGACGAGCGCAAAGAGCCAGTCGCCATACTGCTTCAGCACCGGATCGTTCAGGTGGTACTTGGCGTCGAGCTGGCGCTGGACCTCGACGGGCACGGCCCGCTCCTGGTCGAACGGGCCGCCCGGCACGATGCGCACCAGGACGAACACCAGGGTGGCGACGAGGAGGAGCGTGGGGATGATCGAGAGCAGCCGCTTGATGGCGTAGGTGCTCACGGCGCGCCGCCTCCCGGCCGTGGGGCCGCGCCGCTCGCCTCGTCATGCCGCCGCCTTCCGTGGATCCCGAGCGATGTCACGAGGTGCCTCCGTGCTGCCTTCCTTCGGCGCGGCGACGGCCGCGAGGGCGCGCCGCGTCTTCCCGCATATCACGGAATCGCTGGCCGGCACGGCGTTTCGCGCCGCGCGGCGCGTCGCGCTGCCGCGGCCGAGGCGGCCTGCGCGCTGGGGGCGCCGGATGCGGCCGGCGCGCCAGGCACGCGCGGCGCTCGCCGTTCATCCGCGCCCGTTCACGGTTGCTTCTTGAGCTTGCCCTGGTCGCGGAGCTTCACGAGCTCGGCGTAGCCGCCCTCGAGGACCCCGTCGACGAACACCATGGGAAGCGTCGGAAAGCCGGCCCAGAGCTTGATGGCGAGCCGCTCCCTCCACTTGGAGAGGTAACTCCCGTATTCCAGGTAGGTATATCTCACGCCCTCTCCATCGAGCAGCCGACGCGCCTTCTTCACGAAGGGATTCTGGGCCATCCCGACGACGACCACCCCGTCGCGGCTCACGGCGCCTGCGACCTCATCCACGATGGAGCGATGAAAGCTCGCGATCTGCGACTTCACCGCTTCGGCGACCTTCTCGGGAGCAAGCATGGGACGTTCGGACATGAGATGAGCACCTCCGCGCCGGCAGCGTACCGGCGCGGAGAGCGCGCGGTCAACCTCGCGCCGGAACGCGCTACTGCGCCTCGCGGCCCAGCGCGAGCGCCAGAGTTCGTGGAGACGGCGAACCGCCTTGCGTGGCCCGCTCGCGATCTCCGCGCGTCAGGCCGCCGGGCGCTCTACGGCACGAGCAGCACCTTCCCCGTCGTCGCCCGCCCGGCGAGCGCGCGGTGCGCCTCCGCCGCGTCGGCGAGCGGGTACGTCGCGCCGACCGAGATCGTGAGCTCGCCGCGCGCGATCGCGCCGAGCACGTCCTCGGCGCGCTGGAGCAGCTCCTCGCGCGTCGCCGTGTAGTGCCCGAGGGTCGGCCGCGTCAGGAAGAGCGACCCCTTCTGGCTCAGGATCTGCGGGTCGAACGCGGGCACCGGCCCGCTCGACTGGCCGAAGAGCACCAGCATGCCGCGCGGGCGGAGCGCGCCCAGGCTCTTCTCGAACGTGTCGCGCCCGACCCCGTCGTAGACCACGTCGACCCCGGCGCCGCCCGTGAGCCGGCGCGCCTCGACCTCGACGTCGGCCTGCGTGTACAGGATCACCTCGTCGGCGCCGGCCTCGCGCGCGAGCCGCGCCTTCGCCTCGGTCGAGACGGTGCCGATCACGCGCGCGCCGAGCCGCTTCGCCATCTGGCAGAGGAGCAGCCCCACCCCGCCCGCCGCCGCGTGGACCAGGCACGTGCGGCCCGGCCCGAGCGCGAACGTGGAGCGCACGAGGTAATGCGCCGTCATGCCCTGGAGCATCGCCGCCGCCGCGCGCTTCGCGCCGACGCCCGCTGGCACCGGGACCAGCTTCGCGACCGGGATGCGGACGTGCGTGGCGTACGAGCCGGCGCAGCCGGCCCACGCGACCTCGTCCCCTTCCCTCACCTCGGTGACCGACGGCCCCACCGCCTCGACGCGCCCCGCGCCCTCGAGCCCGAGCGGGATCGGCGGCTCGACCTTGTACTGGCCGCTCCGCTGGTAAATGTCGATGAAGTTCACCCCGGCGGCCTCGACGCGGACCACGGCTTCACCCGGGCCCGGCGTCGGCGTCGGGTGCTCCTCCAGCGTCATCACCTCGGGGCCGCCGGCGGCTTTCGGTCGGATCGCGAGCATGCCGCCCATGTTGCCGAGCCGGCGCGGCTCGTCAAGCAGCCGGCGCAGGCACCGACGCACCGTCGACGCATCGTCGACGCATCCTCGACGCATCGCTTCCCGCCGGGCGCCGCCGCGGCGCAGGCATCGATCCCATTGCTGCCCAACGCGCGCCGTGGATGATGCGCTCTCATGTCCGCTTCCACTCCTTCCGAGTCGCTCACCCAGCACAACGCCCCTGGCGCCTCGCACGCGCCGTCCGCTGCCGCGGCCGCCTCGGCGCTCGCGTCGCCGGCCCCGTCGGCCGGCGCGGGGCCGGCAGGCACGACGGCGGCGCCGTTCCCCGAGGGCTTCCTGTGGGGCGCGGCCACCGCGGCCTACCAGATCGAAGGCGCCGCCGCCGAGGACGGCCGCGGCCCCTCCGTGTGGGACGTCTTCTCGAACACCCCCGGGAAGGTCTTCGAAGGGCACACCGGAAACGTCGCGTGCGACCACTACCACCGCTACAAGGAGGACCTCGGGCTGCTCGCCGAGCTCGGGGCCAAGAGCTATCGCTTCAGCGTCTCGTGGACGCGCGTCCTCCCGGAGGGCACGGGCAAGGTCAACGCGAAGGGGCTCGACTTCTACGACCGGCTCGTCGACGAGCTCCTCCGCCTCGGCATCGTCCCCATGTGCACGCTGTTCCACTGGGACTTCCCCCAGGCGCTCCAGGACCGCGGCGGGTTCCTCCAGCGGGACGTCGCCGACTGGTTCGCCGACTACACGACCGTCGTCGCAGAGCGGCTCGGCGATCGCGTGCCGTGGTGGGTGACGCAGAACGAGCCGCAGGCGTTCATCGGCAACGCGCTCCTCGAGGGGCACTTCGCCCCGGGGCTCAAGCTCCCGTACCGGGACTACCTGACCGCCGCGCACAACCAGATGCGCGCCCACGGCAAGCAGGTGGACGCACTGCGCGCCGCGGCCAAGGCGGCGAAGGTCGGCTACGTGCTCGCGACCCAGGTCCAGCGCCCCGCGACGGAGGACCCGGGCGACGTCGAGGCGGCGCGCGAGGCGATCTTCTCGGTGTACGAGCGGCACCCGTGGAACAACGCCTGGTGGATCGCGCCGGTGCTCGAGGGGCGGTATCCGGAGAGCGGCCTCAAGCTCTTCGGCAACGACGTGCCCGACTTCCCCGCCAGCGACTTCGACCAGATCAAGCGGCCGCTCGACTACCTCGGGCTCAACATGTACTCGGCGGGCACGTGGCGGCGGGGCAAGGACGGCAAGCCCGAGCGCGTCGCGTCCCCGCCCGGCTACCCGCGCGCGACGCTCGACTGGCTGCAGGTCGTCCCCAGCACCCTGTACTGGGGCACGAGGTACTTCTGGGAGCGGTACAAGCTGCCCATCGGGATCACCGAGCACGGCACCGCCACGCGGGACCAGGTCTTCCTCGACGGGAAGGTGCACGACCCGCAGCGCATCGACCTGATGCACCGGTACCTGCTCGGCCTGGCGCGGGCGATGAAGGAGGGCGTCGACGTCTTCGGATACTGGGCCTGGTCGCTCCTCGACAACTTCGAGTGGGCCGAGGGCTACAGGGAGCGGTTCGGGCTCGTCTACGTCGATTACCAGACCCAGCGCCGGATCCCGAAGGACTCGTTCTCCTGGTACAAGAACGTCATCGCCACCAACGGGCGCTCGCTCCTCGGGCCGACCGCGGTGGCCTGGGACAACGTGACCGGCTGATCCCGGAGGCCCGCGGCCCGATGCCCCGTCGGGCCGCGGGGCCGGGCGCTTCCCCGCGCCGCTCCTCGTCGCGCTCGCGGTCCCGAGCGCGAGCGGGCAGCGCGAGCGGGCGTCGAACTCTGGCTTTCCCCAGGTCCTCTCCCTGCGCCATCTTCGACGATGATATCGTCGCGGCGTGGAGGGGCAGGGATGAACAGGAGCGAATACAGGCTGAGGCGTCTTGCTCTGGTGACCGCGCTGGCTGCGTTCGGATGCGGCGCGAGGAGCAGCCTGGACGACGCGGCGCCGACCCCGGCGAGCGGCCCGGCCGCCGGGGAAGGCGGCGCCGGCGGTAGCGGCGTCGGCGCCGGCGGTAGCGGCGTCGGCGCCGGCGGTAGCGGCGTCGGCGCCGGCGGTAGCGGCGTCGGCGCCGGCGTCGGCGGCAGCGCCCCTGTGTGCGAGGCGGGTTGCCTCGAGCTCGCGTTCGCCCGTCGATTCGACCGGGCCGACGTGGTCGGCCTCGCCGTGGACGCTCGCGGCAACATCCTCCTCACCGGGACCTTCGACGGCACGGTCGACTTCGGCGGCGGCCCTCTCGTGAGCACGGGCAACATGGACGCGTTCGTCCTCAAGCTCGATCCGCTCGGCAACCACCTCTGGAGCCGGCGGTTCGGCGACGTCTCCGCCGTGCCCGATCTTCAGGCCGGCATCGCCATCGCGGCGGACGCGTCGGGGAACATCCTCGTCGGGGGCCACTTCGGTGGAACGACGGATTTCGGCGGTGGCCCGGTGAACGCGCAGGGCTTGAACGCCTTCCTCGTCCTGCTCGACGCCTCGGGGCAGCACGTCTGGAGCACGCACTTCGGAACGGGGTCCGCGACGGTCCGCGGCGTCGGCTTCCTGCCAGCGGGCGATATCGTCGTCACCGGTGATTACGTGGGGACCGTGGACCTCGGCGGGGATACCTTCACGAACGACGCGGACGCCATGAACGTCTTCGTCGCCAGGCTCGATGCCGCGGGCGGCCACGTCTGGAGCAGGAGCTTCGGCTGGGACAGCGCGCACGTTTCCGCGCTCGCCCTCGACGCGGCGGGGAACCTCGTGCTCGGAGGCAGCTTCCACCACCTCGTCGACTTCGGCGGCGGCCCGCTCCGGGCTGCTGGCCCATCCTGGGCAGCCGAAGCGTCCGATATCTTCGTCGCCTCGCTCGGTCCGGACGGCGAGCATCGATGGAGCCAGCGGCTGGGCAGCGTCGCTGGCGAGCACCCCGGCGGCACGGTCGTGGATGGGGCAGGCAACGTGGTCTCGCTCGGCTTCTTCGGCGAGACGTTCCAGTTCGGCGGCGACACGCTGACGAGCGATGGGGATGCCGTGTTCGTCGCCAAGCTCTCCGCCACCGGCGCCCCGACGTTCGCCAGGAGCTTCCCCAGAGCGCACGCGCTCGCCGCCGACGCCGCCGGCAACACCTGGCTGGCCGGCGCCTTCATCGAGGACACGGACTTCGGCTGCGGTCCGCTGACCACGAGAACCCAGGGGCTGTTCGTCGCCGGGCTCGACCCGCGCGGCGACGGCTTCTGCAGCGCCTCCTTCCAGCCGTCGGAGCACGGAGGCCTCTCCCGGCTCGCCCTCGACCCCGCCGGAGCCCTGATCGCCGTCGGGAACCTCAAGGGCACGATCGATTTCGGCGCCGGACCGATCTCGAGCCCCGAAACGGAGGAGTCGATGCTCGTTGTCAAATTCATCCCGTGATCGCGCTGCGATCATGGCCGTGGCCGAAGAGAAATGGAGGGTGCGATGTCGGGTCCCGTGCCGGCGCCGGGCCCTGGTCTGCGCTGTCATGCCCACGGCGGTCGCGCTGCTGCTCCTCGGCGGCTGCGGGGAGGACGCCGTGCCCGCGGGCTCCGCCGAGATCGCGGGGAGCCGCGGCGGCGGCGTGTACGCCAACCCGGTTGTCCCGGGCGACTTCCCGGATCCTTCGGTCCTCCGCGTGGGCCGGGCGTACTGGGCGACGGCGACGAGCTCCGAGTGGGGCGCGCCGTTTCCGCTCCTCCGCTCGACCGATCTCGTGAACTGGGATCGGGTGGGCTCGGTCTTCCCCGATCTCCCGTCCTGGGCCTCGGGGAGCCTCTGGGCGCCCGAGATCACCGAGAACCGCGGCCGATATTACGTCGTTTACACGGCCCGGAAGCACGGCGGCCCGCTGTGCGTCGCCGCGGCCAGCGCCGATGCGCCGGACGGGCCGTACACCGACCATGGGCCGCTCACGTGCATGGCGGTCGGCTCCATCGACGGCTGCCCGATCCGCGACGAGAACGGGGTGCGCCACCTCGTCTGGAAGGAGGACGGGAACAGCATCGGGGCGCCGACGCCGATCTGGGCCCAGGAGCTCTCGGAGGACGGCACCGCGCTGCTCGGCGCGCCGGTCGTCCTCTTCCAGAACGACGCGCCTTGGGAAGATGGCGTCGTCGAGGGGCCTTATCTCATGCGGCACGGAGGCCGCTTCTACGCCTTCTACTCGGGCGCCGGCTGCTGCGGCAGGGCGTGCAGCTACGCGCTCGGCGTGGCGCGCGCGCCGCGCCTGCGCGGGCCCTGGGAAAAGAACCCGGCGAACCCGATCCTCACCGGCAACGACGCCTGGAAGTGCCCCGGCCACGGCAGCGTGGTGGACGACGGCGGCGGGCGGTTCTTTCTCCTCTACCACGCGTACAGCGCCCTGGACTCGGTGTACGTCGGCCGGCAAGGCCTGCTCGACGAGGTGACCTTCGGAGCCGACGGCTGGCCGTCCTTCCGCGGCGGCGGGCCCAGCGCCCGCGCCGCATCGCCCATCGCGCCCCAGGCGCCCTGGCCCGCGGAGATCGTGGACGAGTTCGACGGCGGCGCGCTCGATCCGCGCTGGCAGTGGCCCGTGGCGGCGCGCCCCGACGCGACCCTCGAGCCCGAAGGCGGTGGATGGCTCACGCTGGGCGCGATGCCGGGGGCTCCGGGCAGCCACCTCGGCGCGGTCGTCGGGCGCCCGACGCTGCGGGGCGATTATGAGGTGACCACGGAGATCTCGGCCCCGCCGGACGTCGAGGCGGGGCTCGCGGCCTACGGCGACGGCGACAACGCGGTCGGGATCTCGATGGGCGGCGGCCGCGCCGCCGTCTTCCGCTTCGCGCACGGCGAACGCCGGGTGGTGGCCGAGACGAGCGCGCCCTCGCGCGCCGAGCTCCGGATGACGGTCGTGCGCGGGCACCGTTTCCGCTTCGCGATCCGCGCCGGCGGCGCCGACGCCTGGGCCCCGGTCGGGGACGCCGTCGACGCCGACGATCTGCCGCCATGGGATCGCGGCGTGCGCGCGGCCCTGTTCGCGCGCGGCCCGAGCGGAGCCGCCGCGCGGTTCGCGTCGTTCCGCATGGCGCAGCCGTCGCCCCGGCGCTGAAGCCCGTCGAGCGCCCGCGGGACACGACAGGCGCTCTCGCCGCTCCGGAATCCGGATTACATCCCGAGGAGCGCCGGTGTCCATCGGACGCGACAACACGGCCGCTTGGCCGGCGCGCAGCGCGGGTCGCGTCGCGAGGGGGCGGGCTCGCGCCTGGCACGAGCAAAGACTCTGCGGACGCGATGCGAATGAGCTAATCTGTGCGTCTTTGCCTGTGTGCGCACCAACGCACAGGTGTCCACAAAGGAACATGGATATGGCTCTACGGAACGTTGTAGTTACGCTCACCTCAGTCTGTGTGATGTTCCTCGTCGCGTGCGATCCCGGCGACCCTCCCCCTGCCGGCGCTGGCGCTGCGGGTGGGGCTGGCGGCTCGGGTGGGGCTGGCGGCGGCGGCGGCTCTGCCGAGCCGGGGTGCCCCGCGCCGTCCGGCGGCCCGACGGATCACTCGGGCGATGTGAGCGAAAATGAGACCTGGACCGCGGAGGGGAGCCCGCACGTCGTGAGCTTCCCTGTCCGCCTCCGCCCCGGCGTGACGCTCACGATCGAGCCGTGCGCCGAGGTGCTGCTCGAGGAGGACACGGGCATCTCCGCGATGGATGAGGGCGCCGAGCTGAAGGCCGAGGGCACCGAGGCGCGGCCGATCACGTTCCGCGGCAGCGAGGGCGCGCGGTGGAACGACGTGCACGTCGCGTGGCCTGCCAAGGCGACCCTCCGCCACGTGACGCTCGAGGGGGGCGGCGGCGATCGCTTCCACGCGAACGCGGCGCTCTCCGCGTACGGGGCGTCCGTGACCCCCGCGGCGCCGGTCCTGCTCGTCGATCACGTGACGGTGCGCGGGTCGCTCGGCGCCGGGGTGCTCCTCCTGCGGGCGTCGGCGTTCGCGGAGGGCTCCACCGATCTCGTGATCACCGAGAGCGGCAGCGAGGAGCACCCGTATCCGCTGGAGCTCGGCGAGCAGGCGCTCGGCTCGATCCCGGTCGGCGTGTACACCGGCAATCGAAAGGACGAGATCCTGATCCAGGACGAGGGCGCCAATCAGACCTCCGGGCTGCAGCAGGACACGACCCTGCGCGACCGCGGCGTGCCCTACCACTTCGGCGACTGGCGCGACGCCCGCTTCAACATCGGCGGCGGCGGCGAGGACGCGCCGCTCACGACGCTCACCATCGAGCCCGGCGTCACCATCCGGTTCGAGCCCGGCAATTTCATGCAGATCGAGCACTTCACCGGCGATTTCGCCGCGAGCGGCGCCCTCCGCGCGCTGGGCACGCCGGAGAAGCCCATCGTCTTCACCTCGGCCGCGGAGACCCCCGCGCCCGGCGACTGGGGCGGGCTCTGGTTCGGCGGCATCCCGCGCGACGAGAACGTCCTGGAGAACGTCATCGTCGAGTATGCCGGTTACGACTGCGGCTGCATCCTGCTCAGCTGCAACGATCTCGCGACCTTCAATGGCGCCGTCATCTTCAGCCAGGCGCCGAGCAGCGGGTTCATCCAGGGATCGACGTTCCGCCACGTCGCCGGCCACGGCGTCACCCGCGGCTGGAACGGCACCGCGGGGCCCGACTTCGTCTCTGGAAACACCTTCGAGGACGTGAGCGGCTGCAAGCAGACGCGCCCCTGGGTCGAGGGCCAGCCGTGCCCCGACCCGAAGCCCGCCTGCCCGGAGGACTGATACCGCGCCGCCCTGCGACGAGGGTCGCCGCCGGACGATCTGCACATGCTCTACGGCATCTACGATTACACCTACCTGGCGAAGATCGGCGCCGGCGGCGCCGGCATCCTCTGGACACAGTTCGTTCCGGCATCCGACCTCAGCAATGCAGCGGTGAGCCTCGCGGTCGACAGCGCCGGCAACGCGATCGTGGCGAACGAGGATCCCCCGGACGGTTCGCATCTCGGCGCGGAATACTTCACCGTCTTCAAGTTTGACCCGGCGGGCGCTCTGGTCTGGACGCGGATGTTCGAGAACAACGGGGCGATGGGCGCCTCCTCGGTGGCGGTCGACGCGTCGGATGAGATCCTCGTGGCGGGCTCCGCGGATGGGTTCGTCGACTTCGGCGGCGGCGTGCTCCCCGCCGGCCCCGTGCTCGTCAAGCTGGACTCGGCAGGCCAGCACGTCTTCAGCCGCTCGGTCCGCTTCGGCAGCAAGATCGCCCTGGATCCTGCCGGCGGCGTCATCCTCGCCGGGGACGGGCTCGCCAGGCTCGACGCGAGCGGCAACGAGCTCTGGTGGGTCGATTTCGGTGCTCCCGTGGAGGATATCGCGATCGCGCCGAATGGCATGATCGGCGTCACCGGCGACATGAACGGTCCAGTCGATTTCGGGACCGGCCCGGTACCTTACGCGGGGGGCCGCGATATCTTCGTCGCCACGTTCGGCCCCTGAGGGGCTCGGTCCCGGCGTCGTCGCGACGCCCGCGCGCGCACGGTGGCGCGGGCGTCGCGCGGCGAGCGGGGCGATCCCGCTCGCGGCCCGGGGCGCGGCGCGTCTCGCCTCACCGCGGGACGTCGACGGGCACGAAGCAGGAGATGTTCGTCTCGATGTGGAAGTTCGACCCGTCGGTGTGGCGCTCCGCGTGGAAGATATCCATCGTGTACGTGTTGCCCGGAGAGATGCCGAGGTAATCGGCCTGGGCGTCGAAGTCGATGACGCCCGACTCGGGCCCGTGCATGCTGCCGAGATCGAGGGCGAGCTTGCCGTTGATGAAGATCCACATGTCGTCGTCGCCCCGGAAGCTGAACTCCTGGCCGGCGACGTAGCCGAACTTGAGGTGGATCTCGGTGGTGAAGAGGAAGTTCTGGTTCTTGCCGTTGGGAGGGTTGATCCCGAACCCCTCCTCCGGCGCGAGCGGGAAGAAATCCGTGCTGTCGAAGATGTACCGGCCAGAGCCGGGCGGCGACTCCTCGAGCTCGAGCTGCTTGGGGAACGTCATGTTCACGCCGGGCACGTCGCGGTACCACTGGCTGAACGACTCGGCGCTCGTGATGACGACCTGGTTCGGGTTCCCGCCCCCGCAGTCGAGCGGGGTCTGCAGGTCGGCCTGGCAGCCCACCGAGCTGAGGAACACCGGCTTGCTGTCGCCGTCGAGCTGCGGCTCGATGAGCTTGCGGCGAACCACATCGCCCCGGAAGTCCATCTCGAAGTCAGGGTGCGTGTCCTTGAAGTCGCGGTAGAGGACATCGAGCGTGCTCTTGCAATCGCTCCCGCCAGCGCCGCCGGCGCCGATGGTCACGTTGCCCCCCGAGATGCTCCCGATGTCGTCGCCCGTCGAGCTGCTGCTCTCCCCCGAAGGCGACCCGCTGGTGCCGCCGGAGGTCGGGCCGCCGCCGGAGCCGGAGCCCGAGTTGCCGTTGTTGTCGTCAGGCCCCGAAGAGCAGGCCAGGGCCGCGACGGTGAAGGTCACAAGAAAGAGAGATCGAGGGGACATAGAGCACTCCTGGGAGAAAGTAGGACAACCACACCTCGTGAGGGTTGTCAACGTCGCCCCTGGAATCCTACGCGAGATCGCGCGGCGCCCGCTGCCACGATCGCCTGGAGATCGCTGAATTCAGCCCGGCTGCATCCGACGGAATCCTGCCTTGTTCGACGCGAGAGGAGGTAATGCGGTGCGTCGTCCCTGCCCCGCGGGAAGAGGTCGAATCGGTGAGCTCTCCCGTGCTGGGCCCCGTCTCTCCGCCTCGCGTCTCCGCGCTTCCCGTCGCGTCAGGCCGCCTCGGCGGACGAGCTCAGACGAGGCGGTGTCCCCCGTCGACGTGCAGCGTCTCGCCGGTCGTGAACCCGTTGCCCATCAGGAAGAGGGCGGCGTGCGCGATGTCCGCGGGCGCGCCGACGCGCCGGACCGGGAGACGGCGCGCGTGCTGCTCGAACCGCTGCTCCTTCTCGCCGCCAGCGATGGAGTCCCAGATCGGCGTATCGACCCAGCCCGGCGACAGCGCGTTCACGCGCACCGGCGCGAGCTCGACGGCCAGGGCGCGCACGAGCGACTCGAGCGCGCCGTTCGCCGCCGCGACGACCGCGCCGCCCGGCCCCGGCCGCGCCGCCGCGATGCCGGTGGTGAAGACGAGCGAGCCGCCGGGCTCGATCCGCGCGTGCTTGGCGATGTGGAGCGCCGCCACGAGCTTCGAGTCGATCGTGCGGCGCGCCGCCGCGACGTCGAGCTCGCGGATCGGCTGGTAGTGGCCCTGCACCGCCGTGACCACCACGTGGTGCGCGGGCGGATGCTCGCTGAACAGGCCCCGCACCTCGGCCTCCTGCGTCGCGTCGGCGGCGACGGTGCGCACGCGGCGCGCCTCCCCGAGCTCGGCCGCGGCGGCGGCGAGCCTCTGCGGCGAGCGGCTCACGAGGGTCAGCGTCGCGCCCCGCGCGAGGCAAGCCTTGGCCACGCCGAGGCCGATGCCGGACGAGCCGCCGATGATGACGACATGCTGGTGTTCAAGGTTCATGAAGGAGGGGTAACGCGGGCGCCTCGCGCGCACCATGGGACGATATGGCATGCTTCATCCCATGAACGGGATGATCTCCCTCGAGGACGCACGGCTCTTCGCGGCCGTCGCGCACCACCTGAGCTTCGTCGAGGCGGCCCGGCGCACGGGGGTGCCCACCAGCACCGTGAGCCGCCGGGTGGCGCTGCTGGAGGAGGCGCTGGGGGTGCGGCTGCTCCAGCGCACCTCCCGCCGCGTCGGCCTCACCGGCGAGGGCGCGCGGCTGCTCGAGCGCGCCGGGCCCCTGCTCGAGGAGCTCGGGTCGGTGCTCGACCGGGTCGCAGATCGCGAGGACGAGCCCGCGGGCAGGCTCCGGGTGACGGCGCCCGTGATGACGGGCGCGCAGCGCATCGCGCCGGCGCTGTCCGCCTTCGCCGCCCGGCACCCTCGCCTGACCGTGGAGCTCACGCTCACGAACGCGGTGGTCCCGCTGGTCGAGGAGGGCGTCGACCTGGCGTTTCGCGCGGGGCCCGTTCAGGACGCCGAGCTCGTGGCGCGGCGCCTGTGGTCGCTCCCGTACGCGCTGGCCGCGTCGCCGCGCTTCGTGCAGCAGGCCTTGCGGGGCCGCGCGCGGCTCGCGCGCGCGTCGCTCGGCGCCTTGCCCGCCGTCCTGAGCCGCGCGGACGCCGCGTGGCGCCTCCGCCGGCGGGACGGCTCCGTCGAGGAGGTCCGGCCGCGCGCGCGCTTCTGCGTCAACGATCCGCGGGCGGCGATCGCCGCGGCGGCGCAGGGGCTGGGCGTGGTCTGCGCGCCCCGCGAGGTGATCGCGCAGCACGGCGAGGCGCTCGTCGAGCTCACCGTGACGGGCCGCACCGTCGAGCCGCGCGAGCTCTTCGCGGTGTACCCGTCGCGGCGGCTCCTCCCCGCGCGGGTGCGCCTGGCGCTCGACTGGGTGATCCGGCACGGCTGAGCGCCCCGCGCCGGCGCCGCCGGCGCTCAGGACGCCCGGAGCTCGATCCGCTGCCAGTCGGCCGCCACCTCGAGCTCGACGCCCCCGTCCAGCGCGCGGTGCGACCTCGCCCCGGCCACGGCGCGCGGCGGCGGCGCGC
Organism: Sorangium sp. So ce834; assembly: GCF_051521425.1. NCBI lineage: Bacteria > Pseudomonadati > Myxococcota > Polyangiales > Polyangiaceae > Sorangium > Sorangium sp. So ce834. Next base: position 5,562,382 of record NZ_CP150351.1, on the reverse strand, counting down.
CGTAGATCCGGATCGTCTCCACCTCGCGCGCCGCCGGCGCCGGCAGCTCTCCCTCGACGCAGCGCTCGAGCGTGAACGCCGCGCCGTCGAAGCCGCCCGAGAGCCGCGTCGTGCGCGACGCGCCGTGCCCGTCGCCCTCGTCCTCGTAGAGGCGGCCGCTCACCCGCTCCGCCGCGTGCACGTGCCAGGTGATCTCCTCCCAGCGCGCGCTCGTCGTGTGCATCCGCGGCGCGGTGAGCGCGACCGCGCCCCCGGCGCGCAGCCACACGGGGACGACCCCGAGCGGCGCATCGGCGATCACGTGGCGCCCGCCCTCCTCCACCTTCCCCGCGCGCTCCAGGTTGGCGAAATCCATCCACGCGCCGGGGGGCAGGTACGACAGCCGCTTCGACTGCCCCGGCCGCACCACCGGCGCGACGAGCAGGTCGTCGCCGAAGAGGAACTGATCGTAGGCGTGGAGCGCCTCGGGATCCTCGGGAGCCTGGAAGGACAGCGGCCGCATGACCGGCAGGCCCGTCTCCGCGGCCTCGCGCATCAGCGTGTACAGGGTCGGCAGGAGCCGGTAGCGCTGCTCGAGCACCGCGCGCGCGAGGCCGAGGTACGGCTCGCCGAAGCGCCACGGCTCCTGCGCCGGGCGGCCCCGCGCCGCGTGGTTGCGCATCAGCGGGTAGAACAGCCCGGCCTGCATCCAGCGCACGAGCAGCTCGCCGTTCGCGCGGCCGACGAAGCCCGGGATGTCCGCGCCGACGAACGGCACGCCCGAGAGGCCGAGGCCGAGGAGCATCGGGATCGACGCCTCCAGGTGCGTGAAATTGCTGGCAAAGTCGCCGGTCCACACCGCGGCGTAGCGCTGGATGCCGGCGAAGGCCGCGCGCGTGAGCACGAAGGGGCGCCGCTCCGGCGCGTGGCGGGCGAGCCCCTCGTGGGCGGCGCGCGACATGCCCAGGCCGTAGACGTTGTGGACCTCGAGGTGCCGGCGGGCGCCGTGGCGCGCGTCGTACGGGAGCGTGCTGCCCTCGATCGTGCCGAGGCCCGAGGTGCGCCCGCCGTTCGGCGCGGGCAGGCCCCTGTCGGGCCGGACGGAGAAGCACGCCGGCTCGTTCATGTCGTTCCAGATGCCGGCGATGCCCGCGTCGACGAAGGCCTTTTGCAGCTCGCCCCACCAGCGCTGCACCTCCTCGCGCGTCAGATCCGGGAAGACCGCGGGATCGGGCCAGACCTCGCCGACGAGCGTGTCGCCGCGCGACAGCCGGACGAGGAAGTCGCGCGCGCGCGCCTCGTCGTACACGGCATAGCCCTCATCCGCCTTGATCCCGGGGTCGACGATCGTCACGAGCCTGACCCCCTCGGCCGCGAGATCGCGCGCGAGCCGCGCCGGGTCCGGGAAGCGCGAGCGGTCCCAGGTCCACACCCGGTAAGCATCCATGTAGTCGATATCGAGGTGGACCACGTCGAGGGGGAGGCCGCGCGATCGGTAGCCGCGGACGACGCCGCGCACGTCGTCCTCGTTCTCGTAGCCCCAGCGCGACTGATGCGCGCCGAGGCTCCAGAGGGGCGGCATCGCGGGGAGCCCGGTGAGCGCGGCGTAGCGCCGGAGGACGTCGGCCGGGCGCGGGCCGGCGAGGAGATAGACGTCGAGCTCGGGCCCCCACGACTCCCATTCGATGCGATCCGGGCGGCGGAGGGCGATATCGACCTCCGAGCGCCACGTCTCGTCGAGGAAGAGGCCCCAGGCGGCGCCGCCGCGGAGGGCCAGGAAGAAGGGAATCGAGGCGTAGAGCGGGTCGGACTCGACGTGCGGCGGGAAAGCGTCGGTGTTCCAGAAGGTGAAGCGCAGGCCGCGCTTGTCGAGGGGCCCGACCTTCTCGCCGAAGCCGAGGTAGGCCTCGCCGGGCGGCGCCGCGAGCGAGAGGCGCGAGCGGTGCTCGTCGACGGGGAACGCCGGCCGGACCTCGCCGGAAACGCCCTCGCTGCGCGCGAGGGCGCGGCCCTCTCCGTCGCCGAAGGTCCATGTGCCCGAGGCGAGCGAGACCTCGAGAGAGGCGCCCTCGGCGCACACGTGGAGCGTGTCGCCCTCGCGGCGCGCGGAGAGCGGCAGCGCGCCGTCGGCCACCACGGCGAAGGACCGCTTGGGCGGCAGATCGGGGTGCGTGAAGCTCGTCACGGCGGACGAGGGGGCGTGGCGCACGCGCAGCACGCCGGGGCCTGGACAGCGGATCTCGACCGCGGCGCGGGCGCCGGAGAGGAGCACGTGAGCCGCGCCGATCGCGGCGTCGGTGAGGAGCATCTGGCGACTCTAGCCGGCTGTGGCCGCCCGGGCCATGAATCGCCCCGGTCGTTCGTCACGGCGCCTCGTCATCGGAGACCCTCGTCGTGAGGCCTCGCTCACTGCGCACCTGCCAGCCGCCCCGGCGGCGGCAGCTCCAGCACCGGCGGGGGCTCGCCGGCCGGCCGGTGCTGCCAGTCGGGGTCGATCCAGAGCCATTTGACGAGCTGCGTGCTCCGCGCGTTGGGGACGTATCCCCTCACCCACGGCTTCACCAGCGTCGGCTTCTCCTCGAAATAGAGCGGGATCCGGCACATCCCGTCGAGCGCCCGCCGCTCGGCCGCGCGGAAGCGACGGATGCTCTCGCGCGGATCGGCGATCGCGGCGGCCCGGCGGAGCTCCTCGTCGAACTCCGCATCTGCCCAGCCGCTCCGGTTGTTGGGGCTGTACGACAGGAAGTTGCCGAGCCACGTCTGCGGATGGTTGTAGTCGGCGTACCAGGCCAGCCGGATCACCTGGAAGTTGCCGTCGCGGAGATTCTTGAGCATCACCCGCCACTCCTCGTTCCGCAGCGTGGCGGAGATCCCGAGGTGGCGCTTCCACATGTCCTGGATGGCCACGGCGACCTGCCCGTGCCCCTCCCCCGTGTTGTAGAGGACCTCGAGCGGCGGAAACCCCTTCGCGCGGAGCTCGTCCCCCTCGCGGGCGACCTCGTACCCGGCCTCGGCGAGCAGCGCGCGAGCGCGCGCGGGGTCGTGGCCGACCTCGGGGCTCGCGAACGGATCGGCGCCGCGCGCCCGGTCCTCCGCCACCTGCTCGGCGTAGCCGGATCCGGTGATGTCGGGCACGTAATGCGTCGCCGGCTTCCCCACCCGCGTGACCTTCTCGACGAGCTCGCGCTTGTCGATCGCGAGGTTCAGCGCCCACCGCACGCGCGCGTCGTCGAGCGGCGGCTTCGCCGTGTTGACCTCGTAGTACACGGTGGAGAGGTACTCGCTCCGCCGGAAGTCCTTCTTCCCGGACAGCCAGCCGAGGTGGTCGTACGGGAGCTCGGAGTTGTCGCCGACGTAATCGAGATCTCCCGCCTTGTAGAGCTGCAAGGTGGCGTTGTACTGGGCGATCTCCATCCAGACGATCCGGTGGATCCGGAGGGCGTCGTGGGCCCAGTACGCCGGATTCCGCTTCATCGTGATCTCGTACCGGAACTTCCACTCGTCGAGCTGGTAGGGCCCGTTGACGACGATGTTCTCGGCGCGAAACCAGAGCTCCGGCTCGCCGCGCGCCTCGAACGGCTCGATGACGTCGCGGCGCACCGGGAGCAGGGTGACGAAGCTCGTGAGATCGGTGAAGTACGGCGTGGGCTGCTCGAGCTCCACGTCGAGGGTGAGGTCGTCCCGGGCCCGCACGCCCACGGCGCTGTCGTCCTCGACGAGCTCCGAGGCGGCGACGAACCCGGTCACCCCGCCGCCGGAGGGCGGCGATGGCCGCGGCGCGGCGGGGTCGTACGTGGGGACGCTCGCGTGGGGCGCGACGAGCGCGTGCTCGGCGGCGCCCCCGGGCGCGAGCAGGCAGCCCGGGAGGAAGCCGCGGCCCTGGGGTCCCTCGATCTCGAACCAGCGGTCGGCCGCGCCGTTGCAGGCGACCGGCGGGCCGACCCCGAGGAGGGCGACCTCGGCGCCGCGCCACGCGCCGCCGGCGGCCGCGTCGACGGGCGCGGGCGCCGGGGCCGAGCCGGCCGCGCCGAACGAGAGCCGCTCGCCGGCGCCGGTCTTCTCGTCGGGCTCGGCGTACGTCACCGAGGCGACCCCGGGGGGCGGCGCCGCGAGGGGCGGCACCGCCGACGTCACCCGGGCGGGCGACTGGCCGAGCACCACGACGAACGCGCCCCGCGGCAGGGAGAGCGCGGGCGGCGCGTCGGGCCGCGGCGCCGCGCGCAGCGTCGCGGCCTCGCGCAGCGCCTTGAGCTTGCCCAGGTTGAAGAGCTCGCCGTTCTTGAGGACGTGCAGGTTCGTCGCGGCGAGCGAGGCGGTGGAGGGGCGCAGCACGCGCTTCCACGCGTACTCGAAGTCGTGCGCCGTCACCGGCTTGCCGTCCGACCAGCGCGCCTCGGGCCGCAGGTGGAACCGGAAGATCCGGTTGTCGTCGCTCTGCTCCCAGCGCGTCGCCACCCCCTGGACCGGGCGGAGGTCGCCGGGGCCGTAAGCGGTCAGCCCCTCGAACATCTGCTGGAGCAGCGAGATGCTCACCGAGTCGACGGCCTTGCCGGGATCGAGGTATTCCGGCTCCTCGCCGTTGTTGACGTAGAAGGTCGCTGCGTCCTTGCCGGTGCGCGCCGTCGTCCCGACGTAGCCCTCGCTCTCGCCGGAGCAGGCCGCGAGCGACGCGAGGAGGGCGCCGAGGACTGTGCCTCTGTGGTTCAAATTCCCCCCATCACGGATCCAGGGACGCGCTCGGGAGATGCGGTGTCAGTCGGCGAACCCCTTCGGGTTCTGCTCCTGCCAGCGCCAGCTGTCGCGGCACATGGTCTCGAGGTCGCGCTCCGCGCGCCAGCCGAGGAGCTCCGTCGCGCGCGCCGGGTTCGCGTACACGGAGGCGACGTCCCCGGGGCGCCGCGCGACGATCTCGTAGGGGACCCGCTTGCCGCTGACCTTCTCGAACGCGGCCACCACCTCGAGCACGGAGTTCCCGCGCCCGGTGCCGAGGTTGACCGTGAAGCTGTCGCCGACGGTGAAGATGCGGTTCAGCGCGGCGAGGTGCCCGAGCGCGAGATCGACCACGTGGATGTAGTCGCGCACGCCGGTGCCGTCCGGCGTCGGCCAGTCGCCCCCGAACACCCGGAGCTTGTCGCGCCGCCCCACCAGCACCTGCGTGATGAACGGCGTCAGGTTGTTCGGAATGCCGTTCGGGTCCTCGCCGATGAGCCCGCTCTCGTGCGCGCCGACCGGGTTGAAGTAGCGCAGCGACGCGAGCGACCAGCCCCCGGTGGCCGCGACGTCGCGCAGGATGTACTCCACCATGAGCTTGGATTGCCCGTAGGGGTTGGTCGGCCCGAGCCGGCACCCCTCGTCGAGCGGCACGCGCTCGGGATCCCCGTAGACCGTGGCCGACGAGCTGAACACGAGCTTCCGCGCGCCCCGGGCGTCCAGCGCCTTGAGCAGGCACACCGTCCCGGCGACGTTGTTCTCGTAATAGGCGAGCGGCTTCTCGACCGACTCGCCGACCGCCTTGAGCCCCGCGAAATGGATCGTCGCGTCGACCGGGTGCTCGGCGAGCAGCCGATCGAGCAGCGCCGCGTCGCGGACGTCGCCCTGGACGAACGTCACCTGCTTGCCGGCGATCCGCTCCACGCGGTCGACGGCCGCCTTGCGGCTGTTGCAGAGGTTGTCGAGGACGACCACTCGGTAGCCCGCGCGGAGGAGCTCCACGCAGGTGTGCGAGCCGATGTAGCCCGCGCCTCCGGTGACCAGGATCGTCTTGCTCATGTCGTTCTCCCGAGAGGGTCCATGCTGCTCTCCGGTGGATGAGGCCATGGCCCAGGCCAGCGCGTCAACGGGGACGTCTCCTCATCCCGCGGCCGCTCGGCCCGCGAAATCGTTGCGCCGCATCGTCGCGCCGCGCGGCCCGCGGGCGCTGCCGCGGCCGCCTGTCGCGCTCAGGGCGCGTCCGGCCCGCCCAGGGTCGGGCCGATCCGGCCCGGCGCGGGAAACTCGAGCTGCGGAAACGCGATCTCGTTCGACGGGTCGTCGCGCCACCGCGGGTCGATCCAGAGCCACTTCACGAGCTGCACGCTCCGCGCGTTGCCCTTGAACCCCTTGACCCAGGGCTTCACCAGCGTCGACTTCGTGTAGAAGTAGAGCGGCATCTTGGGCATGCGGTCGACGGCCCGCTCCTCCGCCCTGCGGAACATCCGGATGCTCTCCTTGGGATCGGACGTCGCCGCGGCGGCGCGCATCAGGTCGTCGAACTCCCGGTCGGCCCAGCCCGTCCGGTTCTGCGGGCTGTACGAGAGCAGCGTGCCGAGCCAGGTCGCCGGGTGGTTGTACTCGCCGATCCAGCCGAACCGCACGACCTGGAAGTGGCCGTCGCGCACGTTCTTGAGCATCACCTTCCACTCCTCGTTCCGCAGCGTGGCGGAGACGCCGAGGTGGCGCTTCCACATATCCTGGACAGCGACGGCGATCTGCTTGTGCCCCTCGCTCGTGTTGTAGAGGATCTCGAGGGCCGGGAAGTTCTTCGCCCGGTATCCGTCGCCCTCGCGGACGACCTCGTAGCCCGCCTCGGCGAGCATCGCCCGCGCGCGCTCCGGGTTGAACATGACGTCCGGCGACGAGAACGGGTCGACCCCGAGCCGCCTGTCCTCGGCGACCGCCTCCGCGTAGCCCGATCCCGTGTAGTCCGGGACGTAGTGCGTGGCCGGCGTCTGCCCGCCGCGCGTGATCTTCTCGACGATCTGCTGCTTGTCGACCGCGAGGTTGAGCGCCCGGCGGACGCGGACGTCGTCGACCGGCGGCTTCCTCGTGTTGAACTCGAACCAGTACGTGGAGAGGTAGGGATATCGCTGGAAATCCTTCTTGGTCGACAGCCAGTCCAGGTGCTCGGAGGGAAGCGAGGAGTTGTCGCCCGCGTAATCGAGATCGCCCGCCTTGTAGATGTTCATGGCGGCGTTGTACTGCTCGATCTCCAGCCAGACGACGCGGTGGATCTTCAGCTTGTCGCGGTTCCAGTACATCGGATTCCGCTTCATCGTGATCTCGTAACGGAACTTCCACTCATCGAGCGTGTAGGGGCCGTTGACCACGATGTTCTCGGGGCGGAACCAGAGCTCGGGTTCGCCGCGCTGCGCGAACGCCTCGATGACATCCTTGCGCACCGGGAAGAGGGTCACGTAGCTCGTGAGATCGGTGAAGTAGGGCGTGGGCTGCTCCAGCTGCACGTCGAGGGTGAGGTCGTCGCGGGCGCGGACGCCGACGGCGCTGTCGTCCTCGACGAGGAGCGCGTCGGGCACGAACCCGACCGGGGGCTCGCTCGGCGCGGCCGCGGGGGCCGCCGCGGGGTCGTACGTGGGGAGGTCCGCGTGCGGCGTGACGACCGCGTACGTGTCGCGGGGCGCCGCGCCCGCGGCGGGGGGGACGAGCAGGCAGCCCGGGAGGAAGCCGCGCGCGCCGTCCCGCGCGATCTCGAACCAGCGGTCGGCGGCGCCGTTGCACTGGCACGTCGGGCCCGCGCGGACGATGTCGACCACGGCGCCCTGCCAGCCGCCGCCGGGCGCGGGGCCGAGGGCCGCCGCGCCGCCCTCCCCGAACGAGAGCCGGTCGCCGGCGCCGCCTTTGCCGTCGCCCTTGGCGAACGTCACCGCGGCGGCGCCCTCGGGCAACGCCGCGAGCGGCGCGATCGCGGTGTCGACCTGGATCGGCGAGCGCGCCAGCACCACGACGAACGACCCCTTGGGCAGCTCCAGGGCGGACGGGGCGTCCGGCCGGGGCGCCATGCGCAGCGCCGCGGCCTCGCGCAGCGCCTTGAGCTTGCCCAGGGCGAAGAGCTCGCCGTTCTTCAGGACGTAGAGGTTCGTCGCGGCGAGCGAGGCGGTGGAGGGGCGCAGCACGCGCTTCCACGCGTACTCGAAGTCGTGCGCCGTCACCGGTTTGCCGTCCGACCAGCGCGCCTCGGGCCGCAGGTGGAACCGGAAGATCCGGTTGTCGTCGCTCTGCTCCCAGCGCGTCGCCACCCCCTGGACCGGGCGGAGGTCGCCGGCGCCGTAGGTGGTCAGCCCCTCGAAGAGCTGCTGGATCAGCGTGGAGCTCGCCGAGTCGTTCGACTTTCCCGGGTCGACGTACTCCGGCTCTCCGCCGTTGTTGATGTAGATCGTCGCATCGTCCTTGCCGACGCGCGACGTCGTCCCGGCGTATCCGCCTTCGCCCTCGCTGCACGCCGCGAGCGCGAGGCCCGCGAGCCCGAGCGCCGCGACGACGCCCCGCGCCGCTCGACCGGCGCCCCCGCCGCCCCCCTCGCCGCCGGCACCTCGTCGCTCCGGAGCCCGTCGCATGCTGCGGAAGTAGCACGGGGCGGTAGGGGCAGGAAGGCAGCGGCTGCGCGGCCCGGACGTGGCGCAGCCGACGCGCGGCCTGGTCATGGCCAGCTGCGCGGGCCGGCGAGCCTCCACGGTCGCACGGAATATCGCGGACGTACGCTCACCGACGCCAGAGCGCCCGCAGATCGAACGACAGCTGGCGATGGTGCTTGATGGCGAGCAGATGAATTCGCTCGCCGCCGAGCGCATAGAGCAGCAGATAGTCGCCGACGATATACTCCCTCAGCGACGAATCGGGGCCGAGACGGCGCCGGAGCGCCTGGATCCGCGCATCGGCCTCGACGGATTGCGGCGCCCGCGCCAGGAAGTCGAACCCGATCTGAGGAGAGACCTCCAGGCTCGGGATCACATCGCCGAAGAGGAGATCCAGCAGGTCGCCGAACGCCGAGGAGAGCTCCGCCTCCTCGAGAAAGCGCCGGATGTCGTCCAGGTTGCGCTCGAAGTTCTCGGTGACCCGAACCGCGGCGCGGCGGCTCATCGACCGTGCTTTTCGCGGAGCTCCTCGACGCTCAGCGTCCGCCCTGCCTCGAGATCGTCGAGGCCGCGCTCCGCCTCATCCAGGAGGGTGAGGTGGACATGCTCCCGTTCCAGGCGATGGTAGTGATCGAGCCTGCGCGCATCGACGAGGGCGATGTAGCTCTCCCCGTTGCGGGTGAGGATCTTCTCGTGACCCGCGCGAACCTGGTCCGCAAGCTCCGTGAGCCGAGCCTCCGCCTGGCTCAGCGGTACGATGTCCTCGGGAGAAATCGCCATGCGGTGCTCCTGTCGCGTCGAGGTGACCCGATCTTCTAACGGATCCCCGGGTCGTCGCAACCCGGCGGAGAGCCGGCCCCAGCCGATCCGCGATCCCATCGCAGCCCTCCTGCGGCCTTCGTGGTAGGTCGCGCGCCCGTCATGCTGCACGCTCGCGTGGTCGCCTCGTCGGCCGCTCTCTCGGTCTGCTCGGCGCTCGTCCTCGGGCTCCTCGCCGCCGGCTGCGGCGGCGCGAGCTCGCCGGGCGCCGCGCCCCCGCCGGCGGCGCGCTGCGATCCCGCGCGCCTCGACGCGTGCGAGCGCGCCCTCGCCGCGGCCCTCGCCGAAGGCCGCGCGCCGCGCAAGCTCGCCCTGGGGTACGTCGAGGCCCGCGCCGCCCGGGACGAAGGCGATCCGTGGGCGCGCCTGCTCCGCGACCTCGACCGGCGCGGCGGCTCGCGGCCGGGCGTCGCGATCGTCGTCGAGGCGGGCGCCGAGGCCGCCGCCAGGGCGCCGCGCGTGGGCGCGGCGGACGCGACCTGGATCCGCGCGGCGCCGCTGCCGGACCCCGGCGCGCTCGGCGCCGACGCGCTGCTCCTCGCGCTCGGCGAGGCCCTCGGGTACGAGCACCTCATCCTCGCGCGCGCTCGCGGCGGCGCGGTCCACATCTTTCCGCGCGACCCGCTCGGGCCGTTCATGGCCGACCTCGCGCCGATCGCGCGCGGCGATGCGTCGCTCGCGCGCGCCGCGGACGACATCGCGCTCGCGGCGCTCGTGCGCCGCGCCTTCGGCGCCGCCGGCGCCTTCCGCTACGTCGAGGCCGCCCGCACCGCCGACGCCCTCGCCGCCGCGCTGAAGGGGCGCGACCCCAACGACGAGCCCGCGCTGCGCGGCCGGTACGCGCTCCAGCTGCTCGGGACGGCCGGCGTCGCGCTCGAGGACGACGGCGACGCGATCGGCGCCAGCGCGCCCTCGGAGGATCCTCCGCCCGCGCCGGGCGACACGCCCTACGGCGATCTCCTCCGCGTGCGCACGGCCCGCGACGGCCGCGCGGCGTGGCGCGCCCGCGGCGCTGCGGTGCTGCGGGCCGTGCCCGCGGACCGGCGCGCCGCGCTCGACGACCTGCTCGGCAAGGCCCCGGGCTGCGGCCGGGACCTCGCCCCGCCCATGGACGGGCCCCGCGACCTCGTGTTCGCCGGCGCCCTCGCCGGCGCCCTCGCCCCCGGCGACGCCGCGGCCGCGCCCGCCCCGCCCGCGGCCGGGAGCTCCGGGGCCGCGGCGCCGGGCAGGCGGCTGCCGCTCGACGCGTGGCTGCCGCGCTACGAGGCGCTCGTCCGCGCCGTCGATCAGACGAGCACCGCGTGGGCCCACGCGCCGAGCCTGCTCTACGAGCGCGGCCCCGCGCCCGCCGCTGGCCAGGCGGGCAGCGCCGTCCACCGGCGCGTCACCGAGCTCGGCCTCGCGCACCTCGCCGCGCTGCGCGCGCTCGCCGAGGCCGAGCCGCGCCGCTACCGCGCGCTCGCGCAGATCCCCCTCGCCTACAGCCCCGGGGTGCTCGCCGACGAGCGCCTCCGCGACGCCATCGTCGACCTCACGCAGGTCGCTGTCCAGCGCCGCATGGCCGACGCGCGCGACCCCGAGGCGGTCCTCGGCGCGGCGCTCGCCGGCGTCTTCGCCGGCATGTCGTACCCGCCCGAGGTGCAGCCCGCGCACTTCCTGGCCCTCCAGGGCGCGCTCACCGCGAAGCTGCGCGGCGACCTCACCGCGCAGGCCGGCTGGGGCGTCGCCGGCCTGTACGCCGCCGACGCGCTGGTCCGGCTCCTCTCGGATCGAGCGCCCGATCTCGCGTTCTCGTCGGCGCAGATCGAGCGCGCGCTCGCGCCCGCGCCGGCGCTCCCCTACCCCGGCCTCGCGGCGCTCGCCGCGAGCCTCTCGCGCTACGCCGCGCTCGGCGCCGCCGGCGCGCTGGATCCGCGCGCGACCGACGCGGCCCGGCTCCCCCCGGAGCGCCGGGCGGCGCGCGATGCGCTCCGCCGCGCCGTCGCGGGGCTCGCGGCGCCCGGCGCTCCCGGCGACGGCGCGCCGGGCGACGCGGACGCGCCGCCGCCCGGCCTCGTGGAGGACATCACCGCGCTCGCCGACGGCGTCCTCGCCGTGCTGCTCACCGAGCGCTCGCGCAAGCCCCCGCCCGCGAAGGACGCCTGCGCCGCCGCCGGGCGCGGGCCGAGCCCCGAGGCGCGCCGCGCGCTCGCCCGGCTCGGCGACGTCCGCGGCCGGATCCTGCTCGCGCCCGGCTACCGGCAGGGCGACGGCGCGTGGGCGCGGAGCGCGCGGCTCCTCGTGACGCTCCTCTCCGACGCGATCGATCTGCTCGCCGCGCCCGGCGCGGGCCGCGCGCCGCGCGCCGGCGCAGAGGAGCCGCGCGTGCGCTTCACCGTCCCCGCCGCGGACGCCGAGGCCGCCGTCGCCGCGGGCCTCGCCGGCTTCGGCGACCCTGGCCTCGCGGACGCGCTCACCGGCGGCTACGCGCTCGCCCGCGCGCTCTTCTCGTCCGCCACCGCGGACCGCTTCGCGCAGCAGAGCGGCGCGCCGCTCGGCCGGGTGCTCCGCGGGCTCTCCGCGGCGCTTCGCGACGGCGCGGCGCCGCGCGGCGCCGGGCAAGGCAGCACGGCCGGCGTCGCCCTCCTCGACGCGCTCGCGTCGCTCCCCGCCTCCCGGACCGAGGGCGACGTCCGGGGCCTGTTCGTCGGCTATGCCAGGGCGCTCTCGGCGCTCGGGCTGCGCGACCAGGCCGACCTCGCGCTGCTCACCTCGCTCCTCGGCGCGGCCGTGCTGGGCGGGCCGCCGCCGCCGGAGGCCGTCGCGCTCGCGAACGAGCGCGGCAGCCGGGTCGCGTGGGCGCTCTCGTACCTGAGCGAGATCGCGAAGGCCCGGCGCGGCGTCGCCCCGGACCCGGCGGCCTACGCGGGCGCGATGCGCGCGGCGTCGGACGACGCCTGCCAGACGGCCGACGCGGGCGACGTGCTCGCGGTCATGGGCGCCGTGCGCGACTTCGCCGGCGGCCGGCGCGCCGAGGCGCGCGACGCGCTCGACCGCGTCCTCGCGTCCGCCGACGCGCGCGGCCTGCGCGTCCCGCGCATGACCTACCGCTACGAGGAGAAGACCGCGACCCGCGTCTTCTCGCTCAGCTTCGACGTCTCGTACGGCGCCGGGCTCCTCGAGGGGTCGACCGGCTTCCAGCTCGGCCTCGGCCTCCGCACCCGCGGCGCGCCCGAGGGCGCGCTCACGGCCGCGCTCGCGCCCGAGGGCTCGCCCCAGAGCGACGACGACGCCGCGCGCGCCTACGTCGGCGCGGCGGCGCTCGCGGCCGCCTACCACTTCCTCGACGGCGACGCCGAGCGCGGCGCGGTCGCCGCGCGCCGGGCGATCGCCGCGCTCTCGTTCGGCCTGCGGCTCGGGCCGCGGGCGCTGCGCCCGGAGCAGCCGCTCGCCTGGGGCCGCGACGCGCGCGCGCTGCTCGCGATCGACGCCCAGCTCGCCGCCGAGGCCGGCCACCCCTTCCTGGCCGGCGATCTCTGGACGCTCGTGCGCGGCCTCTTGCCGCCCGACGCCGACGACGCCGCGGTCCGGGCGCTGCTCGATCCGCTCCCCGCCGGGCTCGCCGCGGCCCCGGGCATCGGCCCGCTCGCCGCGAGGACCGCGCGCTCGCTCGCCGCGGTCGCCGGCCCGCTCGCGTGCACCGAGGCGAAGGTCGAGCTCGGCGGCTACGAGGAGCCCGCCTGCGACGCCTACCCGCTCGCGCTCTCGCTGCGCATCGCGGACGTGCTCGGCAAGCTGCCGCACCTCCGGCGCGCGGGCAGCGCGGCGGCGTGCCCCGTCCTACGCAGCCTCGACGGCTTCCTCACGGCCGCGGAGCGGGGCACGTACGACCCCGACGCGTTCACGGCCGCGGTGGAGGCGCTGCGCCGGAGCGGCCGGCTCTACGACGCCGGCGTGCTGCTCTCGCGGCAGCGGCGCGAGGGGCACTGCGGCCCGCTCGTGCGCGCGGCCGCGCGCGCGCTCGGCCGCGCGCCCGCCCTCGGCCCGGTGCTGCGCGCCGATCTGCTCAGCGTCGCGGTGCGCTGCGCGGCCGCGGCGCTCGACGCGAGCGTCGTCGACGACGTCCTCGCGCTCGACGGCGAGACGCGCGCCCTCCCGGACCTCGGCCGCAACCTGAAGGTCGTGCTCTTCGCGACGGAGCTCGCCGTGCGCGCGGAGCGCTGGGACGTCCTCGCGAGGCTCGCGAAGCAGCCCGAGTTCGTCGAGCGGTGGACGGGGGAGAGCGACGACGCGGCGGCGACCGCGCACCTCATCGAGGCCGCCGCGGCCGCGCTCGCGGGCGAGCCGCCGCCGCGCGGCGCGGGCACGGGCGGCGCGCACGCGCGGCTCTGCGGCGAGCCTCCCACCGCGGATCGCGCCGCGCTGTGCGCCGACGTCGAGCGCCTGCGCGCGGGCGCGCTGCCCGAGGCGCAGCGAAGGCAGCGCGCGAAGGAGGCGCTCCAGCGCCTGCTCGCCGCCGCACGCGGGCAGGCCGACGACCGGTAGCCGCCTGCCCGCCCGCCGCCTCGCGCCTACTTCACGCTGGCGGGCTTCGTCTCGGCCGGCTTCTGATCGGCGGGCTGCGCCGCGGCGGGCTTCGTGTCCGCGGGCTGCGCCGCGGCGGGCTGGGCGGCGGCGGCGGGCTGGGCGGCGGGCTGCGCCGCGGCGGGCTTCGCGTCCGCCGGCTTCGCCGCGGCGGGCTTCGCGTCGGAGCCCTTCGGGGCCGGGGCCGCGGCCGCGGCGCCCTTCGGCGCGGTGGCGGGCACGCCGGCCGGCTTGAGGCCCTTGGTGATGGCCGCGGCGCACGCGAGCTCGACGCCCGTGTCCTTGCCCTCGAACCGCATGATCTTGATCTCGACCCGGCGGTTCTTCTCCTTCGCCTCCTCGGTCTCGCCCGCGTCGGACGCGCAGTGCGCCCCGTAGCCGGCGGCCCGCAGCCGGTTCTTCTCGACGCCGAGCGCGGTCAGCGCCTTCACCACGGCGTCGGCGCGCTTCTTCGTGAGCGTCACGGTGGCGGCGTCGTTGCCGACCTTCTCGGAGTAGGCCGCGACCTCGACGAACTGGATCTGCGGATGGTCCTTGAAGATCTGGGCGATGTTGGCGAGGAGCTCCTGCGAGGCGGGCTCGATATCGGCCTTGCCGGCGACGAAGGCGATCTTCGCGTTGAGCTTCACCTCATTGTTGGCGAGCTCGACCGGGGGGACGTCGGGACAACCGTCATCGTCCTGGTAATTGTTCTTGACCTCGGCATCGTTCGGGCACTTGTCGGCCTCGGCCACGATGCCGTCTCCGTCCGGGTCGGTAGATTTACATCCGTCCTTGGCGTCCGGCGGCAGGCCGTCCTCTTTCTCGCCAACGCACTTGTCGGTGCCGTCGTCGAGCACGCCGTCCGCGTCTGCGTCGGGCGGCGGGGGCGGCGGCGCCGGCGGCGGGGCCGGCTGCACCGGCGCCGGCGGCTGCGCCTGCACCTGGGGCTCTTTCGCGCAGCCGGCGTTCGCGGCGAGCAGCGATACTGCGAATGCCATTCCAAGCCATCTCGTGGTTCGCATCTCGGGGGCTCCTCTCCTTGGCGTCCTTGATTGCGCCGAGCGCCAGCGTGTTTAGACGACTGCGCCGGAAACTGCGAGATTTAAACGCACGGTGAGGCGCGCGTCTCCCCCTCGGTCGGAGGCGCGTCGGACCCGCTCCGGAGACGACAGCGCCGCTGGCGAGCCATCGAGACTGGCTCCCCCGGGCGCTTCGTGGCTTGCCTGGCGGGCGGAGCTAGCGTTTCTCGGGCGAGAAATCCATCTTTTCGAGTGCGCCACTGCTCTTCAGGTCAGGCCCCTGTGGCTTCTTCGACTTGAGCAGCGGCCTCACAGGCGCCGACAAGGTGGGTGTCGGGGCGACGTTCTGGCGTGGCGGGGGCGCGGGGCGAACGTCGGTCTCGTCCAGCGCTTTCGATTTCTTGACGGGCAGCGGCTCCTGGATCGACCGCGGCGCCGGCGGCTTGTCCGTCGGCGCGCGGAGCCCGTCGAGCGCGCGCTCGCGCGCCGCCGCGACGTCGGGCGCGGCGGCGCCTCGCGGGTCGAGCCGGTCGGCCTCGTCGAGCTGGTCGAGGCACCGGCGCCACGCCGCCTCGTCGCAGGCGCGCAGCGCCTCGGCCCTCAGGGAGCGCGCGCGATCCAGCGGATCGACGAGCGGCGACGGCGGCTCGACGGGCGGGGCGCTCGGCAGCGGCTCGGGCAGCGGCGCGACCTCGGGCAGGTCCCGCGTCGAGCGCAGGAGCCGGACGATGACGATCGCGAGGATCGCCAGGGCCGCGGCGGCGGCGAGCTCCGCGAGCCAGCGCTCCCGCATCCACCGCCGCATCCTCGACACGCGCTGCCGCACCCGGGCGGCGGGCACCCGCTCCTCGGCGGCGATGCTCTCGAGCTTCTCTCCCTCACCTTCTCGGGCCATCCACGAGAGCGTCTGCCGCCCGTCGCGGTTCGCCGCGGCCTGCTCTTCGGCCCAGCGCGCCAGCTCGCGCGCCTCGACGGGCGGCGGACCGACCGGCAGGTCGGGCAGCTCGGTCGCGGTCTCCCGGAACGAGCGCCGGTGGTGGTCGGCGACCTTGTGGCGCGCGATCCCGAGCAGCCATCGCCGGAGCTCCGTCGGCTCGGCCGGGCGCGCGGGCGAGGCGAGCGCCTCGCAGAGGACGGTCTGCACCACGTCGTCGACCTCGCCGCTCGGCACCCGCCGTCGCACGAACTCCTCGAGGGCTCGGCGGATCCCCGGCTCGGCCAGGGGGTTCGTCGCGGGGGCGCTGGGCTCGGTGGTCATCGTCGTGCTCATCGCCCCTGCATCGCGCGGCGGCCGCGGAGTGTGACGCGCCCGCTCGAGAATACGGCAGATCTCGCTCGGGCGTCACACTCCGTCGCGCGGCGCCGGCGGCCGGGCGTGGGTCCTCCGCCCCCCTGCTGCCGCCTCGAGGTCGCGCGGCGAACGCCGGACGGCGCCAAGATCGTGATCACCGAAGGAACGGGGGGTGCTAGGGTGCCCGGTCACATCGACGGGCTGTCCGTCGAGGATGGGGGCGCGACGGCCCGACCGGCGCCGCCCCCATGCCGCCCTGGAGATCGTGCATGTCTCGCCGTTACTGGCTGATGAAGAGCGAGCCTCAAAAATATTCGTTCGCGCAGCTCGTGCGCGACGGCCAGACGATGTGGGACGGCGTCCGGAACTTCGAGGCCCGCAACAACATGCGGGGCATGAAGCCGGGGGATCTCGTGCTCTTCTATCACTCGAACGAGGGCAAGGCGGTCGCGGGCGTGGCGCGCGTCAAGCGCGAGGCGTACCCGGATCCGACCGCCGAGGCGGAGGAGGACTGGAGCGTGGTGGACATCGAGCCGGTCGCCCCGCTCAAGGTGCAGGTGACCCTTGACACGATCCGCGGCGACGAGTCGCTGGCCGAGATCGCGCTCTTGAAGAAGTCCCGGCTGAGCGTGGTCCCCGTCTCGAAGGAGCACTTCGATCGGGTGCTGAAGCTGGGCAAGACCAAGATCGCTTGACGCGGGCGCCCGGGGTAACGACTAATCCCGGCGTGAACCTCCGCCCCGGAGCCCGAGCCCTCGCCCTCCTTCTCCTCTCCAGCGCCGCGTGCGGCGGCCCGCCCACGCCGTCCCCGGTCGAGGGCGAGCCGATCTGCCCCGACTTCGAGGTCGGGGCGACGCGCGCGCCGATGCGCGGCAGCCTTCGCTTCCCGGTCACGCTGACGGTGCGCGACGGCAAGGACCCGATCACGCGCGCGACGCTCACCGGGCGCCGGTCGAAGGACGATCCGGTGAGCCGCGTCCTGCTCGCCGACGAGGACGCCGAGTACGAGCTCGAGTGGGCGCAGTGCGAGAACGAGCGCGCGCCGAGGGCGCGCACGCTGTCGCACCAGACGAAGCACACCGCCGAGTACGCGTGCGGCCACGCGACGGTGTACAAGACCGACAAGCTCGTCACCCGCAAGGGCGACGCCGCGTCGCGCACGGTCCACTTCGCGGCCCCGCCGAAGCCGGAGTGCTGGGAGAGCGAGCTCCCGGCGGCCCCGCCCGCCCCCTCGCCCACCGCGGTCGCCGAGCCGGCGCCGGCCGACGCGTCCGCCGAGCCGGCCGCCGCCGACGCGGGCGCGGCCGATGCGGGCGCGGTCGACGCGGGCGCGCGGGGCGCAGGCGCCACGCCGGCGGACGCCGGGGCGCCCCGCGGCGCGGGCGCTGCGCCCCGCGACGGGGGCGCGGGCGGCGCGCCGAAGCCTCCCAGCGCCGGGGCCGGGGACGCCGGCGTGACCCCGCAGGGCAGCTAGCTCGGGCGCGACGGGGGCGGCCCGCCGAGGCGCCAACAGAAGAGAAGAAAAAACGCAAAGGCGCAAAGGCGCAAGGGGGGGAAAGAAGGCACACATCCCTGGCGTGCGCCGGCGTCCCGCATCCGCAAGGACGCTGGGAACGATCACCTTCCCTCTTGCTTTTTTGCGCCTTTGCGCCTTTGCGCCTTTGCGTTTCCTCTCGCTCTCTTCGGCCCGCTCGCAGCCGCTAGGAGCGCCCCGGCCTCGTGATGGGCAGCCCCGGCGTGAGCTTCGCCGGGTTGAACAGGCCCGCGCGCTTGTGGTGGTTCGCGTGCATGTAGATGCCGTGCCAGAGGAGGTTGCCGAGCCGGTAATATCCGTGGTTCAGGTTCACCGGCTTGAAGTCGCCGTCCGGCGAGGACGCGTTGTGCGTCGACCAGTTGAAGTGCACGAGGTGCAGAAAACCGACGATGGACGCGGGCACGAAGAGGAAGAAGAACCCGACCGGGCCGAGGAACACGTACCAGCACGCGATGAGCAACAGGTTCGTCGCGTAGCTCACGTACGCGCGGACCCGCTCGTAACGGCGGCTCTCGGGCGTATCGCCGTAAAGATCGAAGTAGATCTGCTGGAGCTGGCGCTCCACGTTCACCACCGTCTTCACCAGGAACACCCAGTAGCTGGCCACGACCGGGTGCGGATCCCTGTCGACGTCGTCCGAGTAGCGATGGTGGCGCTGGTGGATCACCTCCCAGGACGCGAACCGCGTGAGCACCATGAGCCCGCAAAGCTCCCCGACGAGCCGGTTGATCGGCCGCGGAAAGTTGTTGTGGGTCGCGTTGTGGATGAACACGCTGCAAAGGATCTGCGCGTGGCAGACCAGCGGCAGGAGCAGCCAGAGGCGGCTGTCCCATCGCTCGATGAGCGGCTCGTGCCCGCCGAGGCGCATGCACGCGAGGAGGGCCACGCACGCGAGCGCGTAGAAACCGTCGTAATACAGGTAGAAATACCGGTTTCGTCGGAGCTGCGTGAACGGCAGCGACGTCAACGTGGAAACGATCACCGACATTGTGCTTGAGCCTCCCCCGCGCCCGAGGCGGCGCTGCCCTGGCGCGGAGAGGGCCCCACGCCGAGGGCCGCCTCCGCCTCGCCGCGAACGCCGTTGTCCAGACATCTGGATTACACCCGTTCCTCACTTCCGTCCATAGATTGTCCGCTCTCCCGCCGCCCCGAGCTGGATTTCAGCGCGCGCCGCCGGCGCCCACGCGCACATCGGCGTGCGAACCTGATTTCGCAGCTCGGCGCGATTCCGGGAGCGGCGACGCGATCGTGCGAGGCGCCGCCGCGCGGATCGCTCAACGTTGTTGGAGCTGGGCAACAGTGATAGTGACGGTGGGGTGACAGCCGAAGTCGCCACACGAGCTCCAGCGTCCGGCGGCGAGGAGCGCCCCGGCGCGGCCGGGGCTCCGGGGAGGGACGAGTCGCCCGCTCCGGGGGAGCCGGGGCAGCAGGGCGCGGCCGCGCGCGGCCGGCCCCGGCGCCCGCGGCGCGCGCCGTGGCTCGTGAAGCACCCTGCCGAGCGGCGCCAGATCGGGATCGTCGCCGCCTACCTCGGCCTGCTCGCGGCGATGTTCTGCGCGCCCGCGTGCCGCAACGTCGTCGTGTTCGCGGCGGCGTGCTGCCTGAGCTTCCTGAACGCCGTGGTCATCCACAACCACCTGCACCAGGGCATCTTCCAGAGCCGCCGGCTGAACATGCTCTTCCGCTGCGTGCTCAGCTTCGGCGCGCTCTACCCGGCGTCGGCGAACGTCCCCTCTCACAACCTGGTCCACCACCATTTCGACGACGAGGGCCAGCCCGACTGGGCGGCGCCGGAGCACGTCTCGTTTCGCTGGAACCTCCTCAATCTGATCCATTTCCCCAACGTCGCTGGACCGAACACCTTCGCCGGCGTCGGGCGCTGGAACGCGCTCGCCGGCCGGCCTGCGCACGTCCGGCAATACCGGCTCGAGACGGCCTTCGCCTTCGGGCTCACCGGGGCGCTCCTCCTCGTCGATTTCTGGACGGCGCTCTTCTTCGTCGTGCTCCCGCAGCTCTACGGCGCGCGCTGCATCCTCCGGATCAACCTCATCCAGCACGACGGGTGCGACGTCCGGAGCGAGTGGAACCACTCGCGCAACTTCGTCGGACGCGCCTTCAACTGGATCATGTGCAACAACGGTTATCACACGATCCACCACAACCGGGCTGGGCTGCACTGGTCGGTGCTCGCCGAGGCGCACCAGCGCGAGGTCGCGCCGCGCATCGATCCGGGGCTGAACGAGCCGAGCATGCTCGGCTACCTGCTCCGGACCTACGTGCTCCGCTTCGATCGGCCCGCCCCGCGCGACGTCGCCCAGGCGGAGCGGTCCGCGCCGCCGATCGCGCTCTCGCCCCGCGAGCTCCGCCGCGCGGAGGCCGAGGCGGCCAGCGTGTAGGGCGCGCCGAGCGATGCTGACGCGCGAGCTCATGGGCGCCCTCGCCCTGGCCATCCTCTGGGTGAACACGCTGCTCATCGCCGCGGCCGCGCTCAAGCAGCTCGCGGCCGTCGCGGCGACGCTCCGGCGGCTCGGCGCGCGCCTCGATCCCCGCGGCGCCTCGCTGATCGAGGCGCGCGTCCTCCGCGGCGACGGGCGCGGCGGCGCGCTCGCCGGCCACCGGATCGAGCAGGTCGGCCGCGCGGGCGCCGCGGGCTCGGCGCGCGAGGAGATCGTCTTCGCCGACAGCGGCCGCGGCGGCGAGATCTACGGCGGCGCCGTCGTCGCGGGCGGGCGGGAGATCGCGATCGCGCCCGCCGTGGAGGGCGAGGTCTGGGTGTCGCGGGCCGAGGTCCGCGCGGCGTCCGCGTGCCCCTCCGAGGCGCGCTTCGACGAGGCCTACGAGCACGCGCGCAGGCCGCGCGGCTTCTCCCGGACCGTGGAGGCCCGGATCTGCGCGGGCGCGCCGGTGTGGCTGCTCGGCGCCGTGGAGCGGGACGTGGACGGCGCGGATCGCATGCGCCCCGCGCTCGTGTCCAGCGTGGACCCGCGCGCCGTTTGCCGGCGGAAGCTCGCGCTGCTCTCGTTCGGCGTGGCCGGCGTCCTCGCCGGTCTCGTGGGCTGCACCGCGCTCGCGCTGTCGCGGCCGCGCTTCGGGCCGCTGAGCACCGCGGGCGGCGCGCTCTGCCTCGCGTTCTTCCTGCTCGTCCAGCCGCTCGGGACCGCCCTGCGCGACGCCGCGCGCTTCCCGAGCGCCGCGCCCGCGCGCGGCCGCTGGGTCCGGCGGCGCGCGCGCGGCGCCTCGCCTCGCGTCGCCTCCGGCTAGGCGAGAGGCGCCGATCGGACGAGCGCGAGAGCGTCGCTCCAGCCCCCGCCGCACCGCGGAATCTCCACGGCGCCGGCATGCGCGCCGCCGGGAGCGCTCGACCGGTCGCCGCTCGCGCAGGCCTTTCCGCCGGCGGCCGGTCGCTGCGTCACGGATTTGTTGCTATCGCTCCCCCGCGATCCTCGGGCCGCCGCCGGACCTCGGCTGCGCCCGGCCGCCTCGCCGGGCGCGCTCCGCTGTTCCGCGGGGAAGCCGTTCCCTAGGTAGGGCGTAGTCCACCTCGGCGCGCTCGCGCGCTCACCGTCTCCTTTTCCAAGGCCCCGGATCCACTGACCTCCTCCATGCCCTCACCGCAGATGCCACCCGCGGCGCCTCGCCCGCCGACCTCCCCTTCCCACGCCTCCTCCCCCCGCACCGCGCCGCCCTCCTCGAAGGGCGGCGGGCTCGCCGCGCGCCTCGCCGACCTCCAGGTGAACCGGCCCGCGGTGCCGCTGCTCGCGACCGGGCTCCTCACCGTCATCGCCCTCTTCCTGGCGACGCGGCTCACGGTGCTGACCGGCTTCGAGTCGCTCCTGCCTGCGTCCCGGCCCAGCGTGCAGGAGCTCGACCGGGTCGCGGCCAAGACCGCCGGCGTGTCGACGCTCTTCGTCGTGCTGCAGGGCGGCGAGGGCACGCCCACGGTCGCGCTCCAGAAGGCCGCGGACGCGCTCGTGCCCGAGCTCGATCGGCTCGGGCCGCCGTGGGTCGGCAGCGTCGAGGACGGCGTGCACGAGGCGTTCCGCTACCTCTCGCCGCGCGCCGGGCTCTATGTCGATCGCGACCGGCTCACGAAGCTGCGGGACGACATCGAGGCGCGCTACGCCTACGAGGTCAACAAGGCGACCGGCGCGCTGCTCGACGACGACGAGCCGCCGCCCGAGGTGAACGCCCGCTCGATCGAGCAGAGCCTCGGCCTGAACGGGATCGACACCGGGCGCTACCCCGACGGCTATTACCAGTCGAAGGACGGCAAGACCGTCGTCGTCGCCATCCGCTCGAAGGTGCTGGGGAGCGATTTCGCCGCCGGGAGCGAGGCGATCCGCCGCGTGCGCGAGGTCGTCGATCGCGTGCGCCCCGCCTCGTTCGACCCCGGGATCACCTACGGCCTCGCCGGCGATCTGCAGACCGGCATCGCCGAGTACGCGGCGATCAACGAGGACCTGACCGACGTCGGCGTCGCGGGCGCCGTCCTCATCGCGGCGGTCGTGTTCCTCTATTACCTGCGCGTGCGCATGCTCGTCGCCATGCTGATCACGATCGGCACCGGCGTCGCCTGGACGTTCGGGGTCACCCAGCTCGCGATCGGCCACCTCAACATGGCGACCGGGTTCCTCTTCTCGATCGTCGCCGGCAACGGGATCAACTTCGGCATCATCTACATGGCGCGCTACCTGGAGGCGCGCCGCGGCGGCGCGAGCCTGCTCGAGGGCGTGCGCGTCGCCCATCGCGAGACCTGGCTGCCCACGCTCACGGCCGGCTGCGCCGCCGCGGCCGCCTACGGCTCGCTGCTCGTCACCGAGTTCCGCGGCTTCCACGACTTCGGGCTCATCGGCAGCGCCGGCATGGTGCTCTGCTGGGCCGCCACGTTCCTCGCGCTGCCGAGCCTCCTCGCGGTGATGGATCGGCTCAGCCCCCTCGATCGGGAGTCGTCGGGCCTGCTCGGCAGGCTCCGGCGGCGCACCCAGGGCGGCATCGCGTTCGGCGAGCCGTTCGCGCGGCTCGCGGCGCGGAGCCCTGTCGGGCTGACGGTCGCCGGCCTCGCCCTGGCCGCGGTCGGCCTCGTCGCGACGGTCGCCTACGTGCGCGCCGATCCGATGGAGTACGACCTCCGGAACCTCCGCAACGACGAGAGCGCGCGCGCCGAGCAGATCCGGCTGGGCGCCCTCGCGGAGGAGATCACGGGCTACGTCGGCACCGACGGCATGGCGATCCTCGTGGATCGGCCCGAGCAGGTCGAGCCGCTGCGCGCGGCGCTCTACGCGCGGCGCGACGCGGCGCCCGAGGGCGCGAAGCCGTTCAAGGAGATCTACGCCCTCCAGGATCTGGTCCCGAAGGATCAGGAGGCGAAGATCCCGTTGCTCCTCGAGATCAAGGAGCGCGTGCTCCGGGCGAAGAAGCGCGGCCTCCTCGGCGACGAGGACTGGAGCCGGATCCAGGCCGTCATTCCGCCGGACGATCTCGCGCCGTTCGGGATCGAGGATCTGCCGGCGGGGGTGGCGCGGGCCTTCACGGAGACGGACGGGACGCGCGGGCGCATCGTGTACATCAGCCCGATTACGCCCGAGAGCGTGCACGACGCGCACTACCTGTTCCGCTGGGCGGACGCGTACCGCGAGACGCGGCTCCCGGACGGCAGCGTCGTTCGCGGCTCGGGGCGCGCGGTCATCTACGCGGACATGTGGGCGGCGGTCATCGACGACGTGCCGCCGGCGGTGCTCTTCTCGCTGGCCGCGACGGTCCTCGTCGTGCTCGTCGCCTTCCGCGGCGGCCGCCCGGCGTTCACGGTGCTGGGCGCGCTGCTCGTCGGCGTCTTCTGGATGGCGGGGCTGCTCGTGCTGATGGGCGTGAAGCTCAACTTCCTGAACTTCATCGCGCTTCCGCTGACGTTCGGCATCGGCGTCGACTACGCCGTGAACATCGTGCAGCGGTACGTGCGCGAGGGCGCCGGCGGCGCGCTGACCGCCGTGCGCGAGACGGGCGGCGCGGTGATCCTCTGCAGCCTGACGACGACGCTGGGCTACCTCGCCCTGGTGCGCTCGCAGAACCACGCCGTGCGGAGCCTCGGCGTGTCCGCCGTCCTCGGCGAGCTCGCCTGCCTCTTCGCCGCCGTCCTCGTGCTGCCCGCGGCGCTCCTCTGGCGCGACCGGCGGCGCCCGAAGGGCGCGGAGAGCTTCCTCGCCGTGGGTCGCCCGACGACCTGAGCGCGGCGGCCGGCGGCGTTGCCCGATCCATCGCGACACGCTGCGTCCGCCCCCAGTCGGCGGGCACGATCTGTAGCGACCCCCCGGCGCCGGGCCCTGCGGGAGCACTCGATCCGTTACGGGCCCCCGGCGCCGGCCCCTGCGGGAGCACTCGAACCGTTACGGCCCCCCTGGCGCCGGCCCCTGCGGGAGCACTCGAACCGTTACGGCCCCCCTGGCGCCAGCCCCCTCCTAACGGCTGGGATCCGTTGCGACCCCCGGCGCCAGCCCCCTCCTAACGGTTGGGATCCGTTGCGACCCCCCGGCGCCAGCCCCCTCCTAACGGTTGGGATCCGTTGCGACCCCCCGGCGCCAGCCCCCTCCTAACGGTTGGGATCCGTTGCGACCCTCGGCGCTGGGCCCTCCCAACGGACGCGGTCCGGCGCTGGCCCCTGCGGCCACCCCTCGCCGAGCCGTGCATGCTCCACCTCGGCCCGCGCGCTCCACCGGGGCCGCTGCGCATCACCCGCCACGGCGGCCGGCCCCAACGGCGAAGTCGAACGGCTCGCTTCCTGGCGGCGCACCAGGCCGGGGGAGCCCTACGGGAGCGCCATTTCTTGCCTTTTGCCGCGCGACCCAGCAGATCACGCGTTGCCATGGTCGAGACGCAGCCGATGACGTCCCGCCGCAAGAAGGCCAGGCATGGCTTCCGCGGCCATCCGCTCGCGACCGCCATCGGCTTCGGCCCGGGCGATACCCGGGCGATTGAGAGGGGCCGCGATGCTTGAGCGGCTCGAGCTGCGCGACACCGGCCCCGCGCCGTCGATGGAGTTCGAGCTCGCGCCGCGGCTGAACCTCTTCGCAGGCGACAACGGCCTGGGCAAGACCTTCGTGCTGGACGTCAGCTGGTTCGCGCTGACGGGCACGTGGCCAGGGTACCCCGCCGCGCCGCGGCGTGGCCCCACGGTCAAGCCAGAGATCGTCCGGGAGACGCGAGACGGGGGCGTCACGCATCGGATCTCGTCTTCGTTCGATTTCGAGCGGCAAGACTGGCACACCGTCTATCCGCCCGGCGCCTCCAGACGCTCCGGGCTCGTCTTCTATGCCCGGGTCGACGGCAGCTTCTCCGTGTGGGACCCGCTTCGACCAGCAGGGCACCTGCAGCCCCCCCTCGGCGTGAAGTCCACGGGACCCGTGCCTGGCTTTCACTTCACGCCCAGCCAGATCTGGAATGGGCTCACCGCGGACGACCACGACGGCTCGGTGCTCTGCAACGGCCTGATCCGCGACTGGACGACATGGCAGCTCCGGAGAGACAGCACGTTCGAGCTGCTGACGCGCGTGCTGGAGGTGCTGTCGCCGAAGCCTGGCGAGACCCTCCGCCCCGGGGCGATCACGACCCGGGTCTCGCTGCATGACGTGCGCGACATCCCCACCCTCGACATGCCCTACGGCAACATCCCGGTCGTGCTCGCGTCCGCTGGGATGAAGCGGATCCTCTCGTTCGCCTACCTGCTCGTCTGGATGTGGCGCGAGCACGTCGAGGCGGCGAAGCTCCGCAACACTGCGCCGGAGCGAGGCCTGGTCGTGCTCGTGGACGAGCTTGAGGCTCACCTGCACCCGCAGTGGCAGCGCGTGATCCTGCCCGCCTTGCTCCGGGTGTCCCGGGAGCTCGAGGCGTCCATCGAGACGCAGCTCTTCATCACGACGCACGCGCCGCTCGTCCTCGCCTCCGCCGAGCCGCACTTCGACGACGCGCGCGACGCGCTCTTCCTGTTCGACCTCGACGGGGCCGAGGTCACCGTGTCGAAGCCCGCATGGAAGCCGCGCGGGGATGCCTCGTCGTGGCTCACGTCCGACGTGTTCGACCTCGGGCAGGCGCGGTCCGTCGAGGCGGAGAGGGCGATCCTCGACGCCATGGCGGCGATGCGGCGGCCGGATCTGCCGATCGAGGACGCCAAGCGCATCCACGAGGAGCTGCACGAGGTGCTCAAGGACACCGACCCCTTCTGGGCGCGCTGGCTCGTCAGGGCGCGGCAGGCCGGACTCACGCCGTGATCCACGTGCCGCTCCAGCCGGAGCCAGCGCGCTTCGACGCGCTCGTCCGGCAGCCCGGCCTGCGCGCCCTCGCCGCGAAGCTCGAGCACCTGCCACCTTACTGGCGGGAGTGCCTGGACGATCTCCGCGACAGCTACCGCAGCATCTGCGCCTACCTGTGCGTGCTCGTTCCTCGAGGCACAGGAGCGCGATCGGTCGACCACATCGCGCCGAAATCGAAGCGGCGCGAGGTGGCGTACGAGTGGAGCAATTACCGCTTCGTGTGCTCCCTCATGAACGCGCGCAAGCGCGACTTCGAGGACGTCCTCGATCCGATGGAGATCCCTGACGGATGGTTCGTCCTGGAGATGTCCTTCCTCCAGGTGCTGCCAGCGCCAGGCCTTCACGACGAGGCGCGCGAGCGTGTCCAGGCGACCATCGAGCGCCTGAAGCTCAACGACAAGGAGTGCATCGCCGCACGGGAGATGTACTACGCGGCGTACTTGGACGGAGGGCTGACGCTGGAGTGGCTGCACGAATGGAGCCCGTTCGTCGCCAGCGAGGTCGTGCGGCAGGGGCTGGCCAGGGTCCGTTGACGCGCGCAGCCCTCACGGGGGCTCGCGCAGATCGGCGCAGCAGCGCACGCCGGTCGAGTAGTCGAAGTACGTGAAGTCGTGCGACACCACGCGCGCCATGCACCCCTCCCGGGTCGCGCGCGCATAGAACCCGCCGACGAAGGTCCCCTCCGGATCGTCGATCCACTCGTCCAGGTTCCCCACCATGTCCGCGATCGCGTCGCCCTCCCACGCGCTCGCGCACGTCGCGGTCTCGCCCGTCCGCCGGAGGAGCGGCGCCCCGCCGACGCGCACCAGGTTGAGCCGCGGATCGCTGTGCCCGAGGCTCACGTCGCGGTGGAGCACCGCGGCCGGGTGCGCCTCGCGGAAGACGTTGCACTTCCCGTCCGCGTACGCCGGCCCGTACGGGAACCGCTCGTCGCGCTCGCCGCGGCACGCCGTCCGCCACTCGTCGAGCGTGCAGAGCCGCTTGCCCGCGTTCCGGCACGCGAGCTCCGCCTGCGCGCCGCTCGTGTAGCCCTGCGGGAGCACGCCCCGGCGCGACACGGCGCGCGGCTCGAACTCGCGCTGCTTCTGCCACCCGGGCAGGAGCGGCAGCTCCATGCGCCGCGCCTCCGCGTCCCCGAGCTGGAGCCGCATCTTCGACCACGCGCGCTCCACCGACGCGGCCCCCTGCCGCGACGGCGGGTAGAACGCCGAGATCTCGAGCCCCGTCTCCCGGTCGAGCAGCACCGCCTCGTAGCGATCCACGCAGAACCGGCGCGCCACCCGCACCATCTCCGGCGGGCAGCGCGGCTCCGCGATCGGCGCCGGCGCCCTCGGCCCGGGCGGCGCCCCCACGAGCGGCGGCGCCACCTCCACGGCGCCCGCCCCCGCGTCCGCCGCGCCGGCCCCACCGTCCACGGCGCCGGCCCCCGCGTCCGCCGCGCCGCCCTCTCGCTCCGAGCGGCAGCCGGCGAGCGCCGCGCACGCGAGCGCCACGGCCGCGAGCGACGCGCGCCCGCGCGCCGCGCCCGCGAGGCGGCGACGGCCGGCGCGAGGCCGGGCGGAGCGCTCAGCGGATCGCGCCGGCATAGGGATCCATGGACGCGGGCGCCCGGCAGAAGAAGCGGCGGAGCACGAGGTAATGGTGGACCGGCAAGAGCAGCGTCTGCTCCCGCATCGAGAGCCCCATCCGGCTGATCTCGGCGCCCGGGAACGGCGTCTTCGGGTAGCAGCGGACGATCCCGGAGAGCGCCTCGTACTCGTCGAGCAGCCCGAGCACGTGCCCCACCTCGTGCGCGAGCACCGGCAGCGACCAGCCGGCCCGCATCGCGCTGAAGTACGGCGTCCGCCCGCAGGTCGGCGAGAGCGGCACCGCGAGGTCCACCCGGAGCGCCCCCCCGCGCGCGTCGTCCCCGAGCACGAAGTCGAAGTCGTAGCGCACCGGCAGCCCGAAGGCGCGCGCGTCGCGGTTCCAGTACCCCTCGACCTCGGTCGACCAGCGCGCCAGCAGCGCGCGGATCGCGGCCGGCGTCGCCCGCGTCGAGAACTCGCCGGAGCCCGGGCAGGCGTCCGTCGACCCGGAGCGCGCGTACGGCGTCCCGCGGCACGCGATCGCGCCCCCGAGCGCGCCGGCCAGCCCGCAGTCGGGCAGCTCGAGCCGGGCACCAGCGCCTGCCGGCGGATCGACCGCGATGCGGGCCTCGACCTCCCAGGCGCCGCCGCGCCGCCGCACGAGGTAGCTCATCGGGCCGAAGAACAGGCCATAGTGCGGCATCATCCCGGCGATCCGCCGCTCGCCCTCCGGCGCCTCCCCGTGGAAGACGTCCCGCGGCGCCGGCAGGCACAGGTAAGCGTCCTTCGCGATCGTGTCGGCCAGGATGTCCCGGAACGTGGCCTCGCGGCCTTCGAGGACGGCCCCGCTCATCGCCTCGAGCTCCGCGGCCGCCGCCGCGATCGAGACCTCGCGCCCGGAGGCCGCGCCGCCCGGCGTACCGGCCTCGTCGCGCGCGGACCCCCCGCAGCCCGCCGCCCCGAGCGCGAGCCCCGTGAGCGCCGCGCGACACACGTCGACCAGACCGCGCCACCCCGGCCGCGCGGCTCCACAACGCGCCGGCCGCGGCGCGCCGCCGTGGACGCTTTGTCTTGCGCGTGCGCGCCGAAGCGAGCTACGTCGTACCTGGAACGCCGCGTGCTGGCCGGCCGTCCGAGCCGCAGAGGACACGCCGCCGGACGCGGTGCGCGCAAGGGGGGCTCGCGTGGGCCTGGAGGTCAACGCCGCTCACTTACGGGGAGTTGAAGGAAGAATCAACGCGTCCGAGGTGAAACCGCGCAGCCGGTCGGGCGTAAGGACGCGTAGCGAAGGGCTCGGCGCGGTCGAGGAGACCGGCGAGCCCCGAGGAGCCCAGACGCGCGGGCCGCCATGCGGGCGAGGCGCGCGATGGGCTCGGTGCTCTCGATGAATGACGAAGGTGGAGGCTCCGATGGCGATGGACATGGGCAAGTCGTTGGCGTTCACGGCGGTGTCGGGCATGGTGGCGGGCCTCGCGGGCTGTGCCTCGTCGCCGCCGCCCGAACCCGAGACCGGGGCCTCCCCGGCCGAGCCGGCGGCCGCCGAGGCGCCCGCGGCCAGCGCCAAGGAGTGCTGCGCCGGCAAGAACGAGTGCAAGGGCAAGGGCGGCTGCAAGAGCGACACCCACGGGTGCGCGGGCCAGAACGAGTGCAAGGGCCAGGGCGGCTGCAAGCCGGCCGACTGCGGCGGCCACTGAGCCGCTGAGCCGCGCGACGCCCGGCCCGCGACCCCGCGGGCCCGGGCGTCGCCGCGACGTGGTGATCCATGGCGAACCTCGAGCGCGCGAACCTCGAGCGCATGCGGCTGGGGCTCCCCGACCTCGGCGTCGGCGTCGGGCTGCGCATCCCGCACTACCGCCACATCTTCGAGCACCGGCCGCGGGTCGACTGGTTCGAGATCATCAGCGAGAACTTCATGGTCGACGGCGGCATGCCGATCGCCAACCTCGAGCGCGCCCTCGCGAGCTACCGCCTCGTCCAGCACGGCGTCTCGCTGTCGATCGGCAGCGCCGATCCGCTCGACTTCGACTACCTGCGCCGGCTGAAGGCGCTCCTCCGCAAGGTGGGCTCGCCGTGGGTGAGCGATCACCTCTGCTGGAGCGGCGCGCACGGCGTCCACCTGCACGACCTGCTCCCCCTGCCCTACACGGACGAGGCCGTGCGGCACGTCGCGGCGCGGGCGCGGGCGGTGCAGGACTTCCTCGAGGTGCGGCTCGCCCTCGAGAACGTGTCGAGCTACCTGACCTTCACGTCGAGCCGGATGAGCGAGTGGGCGTTCCTCTCGGCCGTCGTCGAGGAGGCCGACTGCGGCATCCTGCTCGACGTCAACAACGTCTACGTCTCCTCGCACAACCACGGCTTCGATCCGGCCGCCTACATCGACGGGGTGCCGCACCACCGGATCGTGCAGATCCACCTCGCCGGCCACGCGGACCAGGGCAAGTACATCCTCGACACCCACAGCGATCACGTGGCCGACCCGGTGTGGGCGCTGTACCGGCGCGCGCTCGGCCACACGGGCGACGTGTCGACGCTGATCGAGTGGGACGACGATCTGCCGGCGTTCGAGGTCCTCGCGGCCGAGGCCGAGAAGGCGCGCGCGATCCGGGAGGAGGTGGCGCGTGCGCGCGCCGCGTGACGCCGCGCCCCCGGCCGGGCTCGCCTCGCTCATGAGCGAGCTCACCCGCCTGTTCACGGCCGGCGCGCCGCTCCCCGACGACCCCGAGCTCGCCGCCCGGTGCCGCGCGCACGTCGCCGGGAGCGATCGCCTCACGCCCGCCGAGCAGGCCGACATCTACCGGCGGCAGTTCTGGCTGCGTCACCGCGACGCCCTGCGCGAGGACTTCCCCGCGCTCGCGCACGTCCTCGGCGACGACGGCTTCGACGCGTTCTGCCGGGCGTACCTCGCGGCGCACCCGCCCGCGAGCTTCACCCTGCGCGATCTCGGGCGGCGCGTCGCCGACTTCGCGGCCGCGCACGAGGGGTTCCCCCCTGCCCTGCGGGATCTCGCGCGCGACGTGGCGCGCTACGAGCAGGCGCTCGCCGATCGGTTCGAC
The DNA here is from genome assembly GCF_051521425.1 of Sorangium sp. So ce834. Taxonomy (NCBI): domain Bacteria; kingdom Pseudomonadati; phylum Myxococcota; order Polyangiales; family Polyangiaceae; genus Sorangium; species Sorangium sp. So ce834. The sequence continues at coordinate 5,531,926 of NZ_CP150351.1, read as the reverse complement.
GGCGCCTCGCCGCCGCCGCTCGATCCGGCGAAGGTGACGGGCATGCCGGAGGACGGCTGGTCCACGGCCCGGATCGTCCTCCATCCGCTGCTCGCGCTGATGCAGCTCCGCTACCCGGCGCACGCCCTCCGCGGCGAGCTCCGGCAGGGCAGGTCGCCGGCGCTGCCCGCGCCGCGCCAGGTCCGGCTCGCCGTCTTCCGCAGCGACGCCGATCTCACGATGCGCTGCGAGGAGCTCGAGCCCCCGGCGTTCGCGCTCCTCGAGGCGCTCGGGCGGGGTGTGCCGCTCGTGGCGGCGTGCGAGGAGGTGGCCGCCGGCGTCGACGAGGCGGCGGGCGTCGACGAGGCCGCAGGCGCTCGCGAGGCGGCGGGCGCGGCGCTCGGCGCGCGGGTCGGCGCCTGGTTCCAGCAGTGGACGAGCTGGGGGCTGATCGTCGACGTCGCGCACGTCGCGCACGTCGCGCCGGGCTCCGGCGCCGAACGCGGCTAAGATGGCGCGGTGACCACCATCGTTCAGCGCACGCTCGAGGTCCGCACGAGCGGCCGCGGTTTCGTCGACATCACGCGCGAGGTCGCGCGCGTCGTCGCCAGCGCCGGCGTCGACGTCGGGCTCTGCGCCGTGTTCCTCCAGCACACCTCGGCGAGCCTCGTCATCCAGGAGAACGCCGATCCGGCCGTCCTCCGCGATCTGGAGCGCTGGATGTCGCACCTCGCGCCGGAGGGCCGCGACTACGAGCACGACGACGAGGGCCCCGACGACATGCCCGGTCACCTCCGGAGCGCCGTCACCCGATCGAGCGAGGTGATCCCGATCTCCGGCGGCCGCCTCGCGCTCGGGACATGGCAAGCCCTGTATGTCTGGGAGCACCGTAGTTCTCCACACGCGCGCCGCGTGGTGGTGACCGTAACCGGCACCACAGCTGCGGGTTGAGTGGTATACTCGAAGCGTTCGCATCCCGGATGAGCTCGGCGCCCCCGGAGGGCCGCTCGTCCGCTGCCCCCGGCAGGGCCTGATGGCGCGAGCGCGCACGCGACCTCTCACCCTTCAGCGGAATCAGAGCGATGAGCCTTCATACGACGTTCATGGGGATCTTCGACACGGCCCGGATCTGCGTTCCGACCGTGGTGGACGCGATGATGAGGCGCGTGACGCTCGAGCGTTGCGATGAGCGGCTGGACTGGTGGGCGCGCAAGGTCCTCGAGGACGCCGACGTGGATCTCGTGGTGCGCGGGCGCGAGCATGCCGCGGGGACGCGGCCGTTCGTGGTGATGTCGAACCACCAGAGCCTCTTCGACATCCCGGTGGTGTTCCGAGCGATCCCGGGGCGGCTCCGGATGATCGCGAAGAAGGAGCTGTTCAACGTCCCCGTGTTCGGCCAGGCGATGAGGGCGGCCGGGTTCATCCGGATCAACCGGAGCGATCACGTCCAGGCGAGCGCGAGCCTGCAGGTCGGCGCCTCGATGCTCCAGGACGGCACGCGGGTCTGGATCGCCCCGGAGGGCACGCGGAGCCGGACCGGCGCGCTCCTGCCGTTCAAGAGCGGCGGGTTCCGGATGGCGATCGAGACGAACACGCCGATCCTCCCGGTCGCGATCGACGGGACGCGGCATGTGCTGAGGGCGAAGGATTTCGTGGTGCAGCAGCACCACCGGGTGGTGGTCACGATCATGCCGCCGATCGATCCGGCGCCCTACGGCGCGGGCGGGCGCAACCGGCTCATGCGGGACGTGCGCGCGGCGATCGCGGGCGCGCTCGGGCATGATCCGGGGCTGGTGCACCGCGGCGTGGGAGTGGCGACGTCGTCGCCGGCGTAGGCGGAACGCCGGGGGGCTAGACGCCCCCGGGGCTCCGCGCTCAGAGCCTCTCGACCTGCCGAGCGGCGGCCGGCTCGCTCTGCTGGAGCGCGCTCTCCGGCGGCTGCGCCCGCGATCGGTGCTCCTCCGGCGGGGACGGCCGGAGCGCCCAGGGGCTGCGCTTCGGCGCCTCGCCGCCCTCGTCCTCGCCCGGCGGCAGGTGCTCCGCCATGAGCCAGGCCCAGAAGGCGTCGGCCCAGCGCGCGCCGCCCACCTCGTTCGGGTGGATCTTGTCCTTCTTGCGCGGGAGGGGGCCGGGGACCAGCGCGTCGGAGTCGAAGAAGCGGCACGGCGCCGAGTTGGTCCGGATCACGTCGATGATCCCGGTGTCCTTCCGCCAGAGCGGAGGGGAGACCCAGACGCACGGGCGGCCGCCGATCGCCTTGACGATGCGCCGGACCGCGCCGGCGTGGGCCGGGGGATTGACGTTCTCGACCTCGTTGGCGCCGAGGCTGATGATCACGAGATCCGGCTGGTAGTTCGCGACCAGGAGCTCCATCCGGGAGGCCCAGGTCACCGTGTACGAGCTGGTCTCCGCCTTCACCGCGTAGCGGACGCGGTGCGCCTCCATCCGCGGACGGAGCGCCTGCGCGAACCCCGCGAGCGCGAACGAGTCGCCGATGTGCAGGACCGCCGTGTTGGGCGGAACCGAGAACTCCGGGGGCGCCGCGGGCGGCGGCGCGACGACGGCCGCGGGCGGCGCGGCGGCCTCCGGGGGGCGGGCCTGGGCCGGCGCGACCTCGGACGGCGGCGCGGCCGGAGGCGGCGGCGCGGGCGGCCCCGGCGGCGGCGCGGCGCCGCACGCCATGCCGGCCGCAGCCACCCCGGCGAACGCCCATTTCCTGACCCGGATCTCCCTGCCCATGCTCGCTCCAGCGCCGCGTCCAGCGCGCGGCCGGAGGCGCCGGAGGGGCACGCGGCCGCGCGAAAAGGTCGCGCGGCGCACTCTAGGGCAGGCCGCATCCGCACGGCAATCATTGAGCAGACGGCCCGCAGGCCTTATTACATGCGCATGAGCTTCCGTCTGTTTGGAGTCTCGGTCGACGTCCAGCTCGGGTTCTGGCTCTCCGCCGCGCTGCTCGGGTTCGGGATCTTGGCCAGGGAACAGTACCAGCAGTTCCTCGTGTGGGTCCTCGTGGTCTTCCTGTCGGTCCTCATGCACGAGTTCGGTCACGCGTTCGCCATCAAGCGGCACCGGATCGAGCCGGAGATCACGCTGCACTTCATGGGGGGGACGACGACATGGCGGTCGCTCCTGCCGCTCGGGCGGCTCCAGCACGTGATCATCAGCCTGGCCGGCCCCTTCGCCGGGTTCTTCGTCGCCGGCGTCCTGCACCTCCTGCTCCTCTATGTCCCGGCGCTCTACGCCCTCCCGATCTCGGTGCTGCGCGGGATGGAGATGCTCATCACGGTCAACGTGTGGTGGGGCATCCTCAACCTCATCCCCGTGCTCCCGTTCGACGGCGGCCACGTCCTCGAGCACGCGCTCGGCCCGCGGCGGGGCCGGCTGACGGCGGCGATCTCGGGCGTCTCCGCCGTCCTGCTCGCCATCTTCTTCCTCCGCGCGGGGTTCTTCTTCTTCTCGCTGATCCTCGTCATGTCCGCCTTCCAGAGCCTGCAGCGGTTCCGCAGCGAGCCGGCGGCCTCGTCGCCGACGATGAACCGCCGGCGCGCCGCGCTCCACGAGGAGCCGGTACCGCCTGAGACGGCGGTGCTGCTCCAGCGGGCGCGCCGGGCCTTGGAGGACGAGCGGACGGACGAGGCGATGGCGCTGGCGAACGAGGTGCTCGCGCAGCCCCCGGCGCCGCCGAAGCGCGCGATCCGGGAGGCGCATGAGCTCATCGGCTGGTCGCACCTGCTCCTCGGCGACACGAAGCGCGCGGGCGAGGCGCTCGCGCAGGCGCGCAAGCACGGCGAGCCGGATCCGGCGCTGGTCGGCGCGGTGCACCTCGCGCTCGGCGAGCTGAAGCAGGCGCGCAAGGCGCTGGAGGCCGCCCGCGAGGCCGGCGACGACCGGAAGGAGGTCGCTGGGCCGCTGATCCGCGTGCTCGTCGAGCAAGGCGAGGTGGCGCGGGCGGCCGCGGTCGCGCTCGACATCGTGGAGCAGCTCTCCGAGGACGACGCGCGGAAGATGGCGGAGATCGCGTTCGCGCACGGCGCGTTCGACTGGTCGGCGCGGCTCTACGAGGCGATCTTCCGCCGCGCGGGCCAGAGCGAGGACGCCTACGGCGCCGCGCGCGCGAGCGCCAAGGACGGAAATCTGGAGGGCGCGCTCGATCTGCTCCGGCGCGCGGTCGAGGCCGGCTTCTCGGATCGGGCGCGGGCGTGGTCGGACACGGCGCTCGAGGCGCTCCGCGGCTCGGGGCTGGAGGCGGTGCTGCCGCGCCCGTGATCGCGGAATCCTGACGGGATCGCCGGGGCGCTGAACTAGGCTCCGGCGCGTGCGCATCCAGGTGTCTTTCCTCCGGGTGGGATCCGTCGAGGTCCCGCCGCCCGCCTACCAGTCCGAGGGAGCCGTCGGGCTCGATCTCTGCGCCGCCGTCGACGCGCCGGTGACGCTCGCGCCCGGGGAGCGGAAGCTCCTGCCCACGGGCTACGCCGTCGCCCTCCCCGACGGCTACGAGGGGCAGGTGCGCCCGCGCTCGGGGCTCGCGCTCCACCACGGGATCACCGTGCTCAACTCCCCCGGGACGATCGACCCGGACTACCGAGGGGAGATCAAGGTCGTCCTGATCAACCTCGGCGCGGCGCCGTTCACCGTGAGCCGGGGCGATCGGATCGCGCAGCTCGTGATCTGCCCGGTCGCCCTCGCCGACGTGGTCCTGGTCTCCGCGCTCGCGCCCACGGCGCGCGGCGCGGGCGGCTACGGCTCGACGGGCGTGCGCCGCGAGCCCTAGCGCCGCGCGCCTGGGGCCCGGCTCACCGCGACCTGAGCTCCTCGACCAGGAAGCTCCACACCGCGGACACGCGGGGGACGCCGCGCAGGGCGCGGTGCCCGACGAGCCAGAGATGATCGGTCGGCCACTCGGCCGCGCTCGCCTCGAGCGCGCCCGCGAACCCGAGCGGCGTGAGCGCGTGCACGCGCAGGTAGGGCTCCGGGACCAGCACGGCGCCGAGGCCGATCTCGGCCGCGGTGATCTGCGACCGGAAGAAGCTCGTGCGCAGCGCGATCTCCGCGCCGGGGGCGTGGCGCGCGAGCCAGAGCGCCGGAGGGAAGCTGCCGAGGTCGCGATCCCAGGTGATCCACGGCAGGGCGTCCCAGGCCTCGACGCGGCCGGCGTCCCTCGCGACCTCCGCCGACGCCGCGGCGACCCAGCGCCCGGACGCGAGCCTCGTCGCGACGAGGTCCGCGCCCTCCGGCCGGACCGAGCGCAGCGCGAGATCCGCCTCGCGCCGGGTGAGATCGAGCACGCGCACGGACGCGTCGAGCTCGATCCGGATCCCGGGGTGGCGCGCGCGGAGGCGCGCCAGCGTGGGCACGACGAACGAGTCGGCGAAGCCGGGGGCGACGCTGAGGCGCACGACGCCCTCCGCGTCCGCCTCGGCGCCCGAGGCGTCGCGCGCGAGGCGCCGGTGCGCCGCCTCCATCGCCTCGGCCGCGGGCAGCACGAGCTCGGCGACGGGCGTCGGGACGAGGCCGTCGCGCGTCCGATCGAAGAGGCGCGCGCCGAGCGTCGCCTCGAGCGCCGTCAGGCGGCGGCTCACCGTCGAGGTGTCGAGGCCGAGCCGCGCGCCCGCCTGGCCCAGGCTGCCGTGGCGGTGGATGGCGAGGAAGATGCGGATGTCGTCCCACCGCGCGTCGCCGAGGTCCTGCGATCTCGCGGCCATGGAGCGCGCTAGCGATCCGACGCGAACAGCCGGAAGACCGCGATCCCGATCCCCAGGACCACGAGGCCCACCGCGACGTGGAGGAGCCGGAGCGGGCCCACGCCGATGCGCTCGCCGCCGAAGAGCAGCGACGCGGCCCCGAGATCGAGGAGCGTGATGACGACGGCCGCGCCCGCGAGCCGCACGGGCAAGGCGAACATGGCCATGAGCTCCGACGCGCTCAGGCTGGGGCGCGCGGGCGCGCGGGCCGTCATCGGGGGCGGCATCCGCGACGGCGCATACGACGGCCGCGCGAACGGCGGGGGCGCCGGGGGAGACCAGTCGAGCGCGAGCGGCACGACCGGCTCGGTGGGCAGGCTGTGCGCCGGGAGGCGGCCGCCGCGCTCCGGCAGATCGAGCTCCCGCGCCGAGTCCGCGAACGCCGCCGGCGACGTGAGGCCAGCGCCCGGGAGATCCAGCGCGCGCGTGGATCGCGGCGCCGCGGGCGCCGCCGAGGGGCGGCGGGCGCCGGGCGGCGCGGGGCCCCGGCCGGGCAGCGCGATCGGCGGCGCGCTCGGCGGCAGCCCGAGCGCCTGCTCGACCTCGTCCCAGAACGCGCCGAGGTCCCGGAAGCGATCGCGCGGGTCCACGGCCAGCGCGCGCCGGAAGGCGCCCTCGAGCGCGTCGGGCACGAGGACGCCCTCGTTCCTCGGGGTGGGGCGGCGCTTCTCGTCGAGCACCGTGCCCATCATGGCGACGTGATCGCCGGCGATGATCTCGCGGCCGGCGAGCGCCTCGACCGCGGTGACCGCGAGGCCCCAGACGTCGGTCCACGGGCCCGTCTTGCCGAAGCGCTTCGGCGCCCACTGCTCGGGCGCGCCGTACGCGGGCGTGAACGCCGTCGAGAGGCCGCCCGACGTGGTCGCGGTCTGGCCGGCCATGAGCGTCGCGGCGTCGCGGGCGCGGGCGATCCCGAAGTCGAGGATCTTCACGACCTCGGCGCCGTGGATCTGGGCGAGGAAGATGTTGGCCGGCTTGAGATCGCGGTGCACCACGCACGTGGGGCCGCTCGGCCCGGGGAAGCGGTGCGCCGCCTCGAGCGCCCGCGCCACCGGGGTGAGCAGCCGGATCGCCTCGATCGGCGAGAGCGGCGGCCGCCGCTCCGCGGCGCGGGCGGCGATGTGGCTCGCGAGCGTGCTGCCCTCGAGCCACTCCAGCGCGATGAACGGGACGAAGACGCCGCCCGCGGTCGAGATCACGTCGTGGTGCAGCGGCCGGACCACGGCGGGGATCGCGGCCGAGAGGCGGAACAGGAGCTCGGCCTCCTCGCGGAATTTGTCGAGGAACTGCGCGCGCAGCTGCTCGGGCAGCGTCCCCGGGACCTTGAGGCATTTCAGCGCGACCGGCGCGCGGAACGCCTCATGGTACGCGCGGTACACGACGCCGAACCCCCCTTCGGCGACGACCCGCTCCACCTTGAACGCCCCCTGGGTCGTGCCGACGATCCCGAAGACGTCATCGGCCATCCGCCGGAGCGTACACGAGCTCGATGCGGCCTCGAAAGGCCCGGAAGCATTGACCTCGCGGCGCCTGCCCTGCCGCGCCCTACCTGCGATGCCTACCCGCGCGCACAGGGCGCCTCGAGGGCCGGGCTCCCGCCCACCACGCTTCCGCTCCCGCCTCACCACGAGCGCCCGATCGGATCGCGCTGCCCCCGCGATGTCGGGCGCAAACGCAAGAGAAAGAGCAATCATTCTGATGGCTTCCATCTTCACGTGAAATCTTTCTTCTCAGCAAAGGCGCCCGCGAGCTCAGCCGGCGGCCCTCGCTGCCGCCCCGCGACGGCGCTCCCGCCGCGCTCCGCGGCCGTCGCGAGCGCCCTCGCTCCCCTGCCCCGGCACCCCGGCCGCGCTCCCACGTATTCTGTAAGTTACGTAACATTACCTCCGGGGGCGCCCGACAGTCCGCCCGGGCCACACTCGGTGGTCCGTTTTACGCCGCGTCGCGCTAGGCTCGCCGCATGCCGCCGCGTCGCCGCGAGGTCGATCGACCTCTTCGTAAAGAAGTTCGCCTGCTTGGCCGCCTGCTCGGTGAAGTGCTGATCGAACAGGAGGGGGAAGAGCTCTTCGCGCTCGAGGAGCGCATCCGCACGCTCGCCATCCGGAGGCGTCGCGGCCCGAGCGACGGGCGCGCGCACGCCGCGGCGGAGCTGAGCAAGCTGCTCGCGAGCCTGCCGCACGATCGCATCGAGCCCGTCATCCGCGCGTTCACCGTCTACTTCCGCCTCGTCAACCTCGCGGAGCAGCACCACCGCATCCGCCGCGCGCGCGCGTACGCGACCGACCCCGACGCGCGCCCGCAGCGCGGCTCGCTCGAGGCCGCGATGCGCGCGCTCAAGGACGCGGGCGTGCCCGCGGAGCGCGTGCGCGCCGCGCTCCGCTCGCTCGACGTCACGCTCACGCTCACCGCGCACCCGACCGAGGCCGCGCGGCGCACCGTCCTCGAGAAGCTCTACCGCATCGCGCGCAACCTCGAGGAGCGCGACCGCTGCAAGCTCACGCCGGACGAGTCGGCGAAGAAGCTCGCCGAGATCCGCGAGGAGATCACCGCGCTCTGGCAGACCGACGAGGTGCGCCGCGATCGGCCCACCGTCGGCGACGAGGTGAAGAACGTCGCCTGGTACATCGAGGAGATCCTCTGGGACTTGCTCCCCGAGCTCCCCGCCGCGCTCGAGCGCGCGTTCGAGGCCGCCTACGGCGAGCCGCTCGACGCGGAGTTCGTGCCGCTCCGCATCCACTCGTGGGTCGGCGCCGACATGGACGGCAACCCGCTCGTCGTGCCCGCCGTGCTCGAGGACGCGCTGTTCGCCTACCGCATCCGCGGCTTGCGCCGGCTCATCCGGGCGGCGCGCGAGCTCGGCGGCGCGCTGTCGCAGTCGCTCCGGCACGTCACGCCGCCGCCGTGGCTGCTCGCCTCGATCGAGGAGGACGCCGCCGCGATGCCCGAGGTGGCCGCGCACTTCGGGCCGCGCACCGAGGGCGAGCCGTGGCGCCGCAAGCTGCGCTTCATCGAGGCGCGCCTCACCGCGACGCTCGAGCACGCCGAGCACGGCCGCGCCGAGGCCCGCGCGCGCTACGGCCAGGGCCCCGCGCTCGAGGGGCGCGCGTTCGTGCGCCCGGAGGAGCCGACGCTCGCCGCCCCGTACCGCGAGCCCGCGGAGCTCGAGCGCGACCTCGCGCTCGTCGCCGACAGCCTCCGCGCCGCGCGCTCCGGGCACTCCGGCGAGCGGCGCGCCCGCGCGCTCCTGTCGCAGGTGCGCGCGCTCGGGTTCGCGCTCGCCGAGCTCGAGATGCGCGCCCCCGCCGAGGACGCCCGCGCCGCGGCGGCCGAGGTCGCACAGGGCCGGATCGAGCCGGCGCAGATGGGCCCGGAGGCGCGCCGCGTCTTCGAGGCGCTCCAGCGGATCGCCGCCGCCCAGCGCGACAGCGGCGAGTCGGCGTGCCGCACGCTCATCCTGTCGATGACCCATAGCGAGAACGACGTCCTCGCCGCGCTCGCGTGCGCGAAGGCCGCCGGGCTGTGGGACGAGGCCCGCTCGTGCGCGCGCATCGACGTGGTCCCGCTGTTCGAGTCGCTCGGCGCGCTGAACGACAGCGCGCGGATCCTGCGCGCGCTGCTCGCCCACCCGGAGTACCGCCCGCACGTCCTCGCCCGCGGCGTGCAGGAGGTGATGATCGGCTACAGCGACTCCGGCAAGGAGGTCGGCCTGCTCGCGGCGAGCGCGGCGCTCCGGCGCGTGCAGGAGACGCTGCCGAAGATCGCCGCCGAGGCCGAGCTGCCGCTCCGCGTCTTCCACGGCCGCGGCGAGTCGGTGGCGCGCGGCGGCGGCCCGGCGCACCAGGCGCTGCTCGCCCTGCCGGCCGGCAGCGTGGGCGGCCGCTACAAGGCGACGGAGCAGGGCGAGGCGCTCGACCACAAGTACGCCCGGCCCGAGCTCGCGATGCGCACGCTGGAGCTCATGCTCAGCGGCGTCATCCTGCACACGCTGGGCGCGCAGCCGCGGCCGCCCACCGCGTCCGAGCTGCGCTACGCCGCCGCGTTCGACGAGCTCGCCGAGACGGGGCGGCGCGTCTACCGCGGGCTCGTCTGGGAGGAGCCCAAGTTCGTGGAGTTCTTCACGGCGGTGACCCCGATCGACGAGATCGCGCGCCTGCCGCTCGGCTCGCGCCCGAGCAAGCGGCGCGCGGGCGGCCTCGAGTCGCTGCGCGCGATCCCGTGGGTCTTCGCGTGGACGCAGAACCGGGCGATCCTGCCGGGCTGGTACGGCGTCGGCAGCGGCCTGGAGGCGATGGGCCAGCGGCCCGAGGGCGCGGAGCTGCTGAAGGAGATGATGGCGTCGTGGCCGTTCTTCCGGGCGGTGATCGACAACGTTGAGATGGTGCTCGCGAAGGCCGACATGAACATCTTCGCGGGCTACGCCGAGCTCGCGCCGGCCGCGGCGCGGAAGGCGGTCGCGCCGAGGATCATCGCCGAGTACCGGCTGACGCGGTCGTGGCTCAGGCGGCTCACGGGCAACCGGCGGCTGCTCGACAGCAACCCGACGCTCCAGCGGTCCATCTCGCTGCGCAATCCTTACGTCGACCCCCTTTCATTCCTGCAAGTCGAGCTCCTGCGGGCGAGCCGCGGCGGGGACTCCGATCGGGATCGCTCGCTCCTGCTCACGCTGAACGGCATCGCCGCCGGCATGCGAAACACGGGGTGAGCGGCGCGCGCCGCGTCGCTCGTCGACGCGGCGCGCTCGCCCGACGACGCGCGACGCGGCGTGCTCGCCCGACACCACGCGGCGCGGCACGATCGACGCCCAGCGTCGCCGGGCGACGCTTCGAACGCGTGACAATCGCTCGGCCAACGCGGGCGTCGCGTGGTAGAAGGCCGGCGCCATGACCAGCATCGTCGAGTTCGGACGTCCCGACACCCTTCCGGCATCGGACAAGCGCCTGCTGCTCGTCTTCGACGGCGGCAATGCCCCCGGCTACTCCTCGGTCGCTGTCGCGCTGACCGAGGAGGCGGCGCGACGAGGCTTCGAGGTGTGGGCCGCGACCGAGGGCTTCCGCTCACTGACCGCGGACGCGCGCGCCCAGCCCCACTTCGAGCGCCTCATCATGAGCCGCCGCCAGCGCTACTCCCTGCTCGCGCAGGGCATCCCGGCGCGCTCGATGGGGCGGCGCGTGCTCGACGCCGGCAGCGACTTCCGGAGCGAGCGCTACACCGGCTTCCTCGATCGCGAGAAGCGCAAGCAGGCCGCCGTGACGTTCAAGGAGCAGGGGTTCACCCACCTCATCTGCGTCGGCGGCAACGGCACGTTCGAGGGCATCAAGGCGTGGCTCGACGAGTTCGAGGTTCGCCCGCAGTCCGGCTTCGTCAACGTCTCCATCGACAACGACCTGGAGGGCGATCGCGCGATCGGCTTCCTGTCGGGCGTGGAGACGGGCGCCAACATCGCGCGCGGGCTCTACGAGGACGCGTACACGCACAAGCGCATCTACATCCTCGAGATGATGGGCAACCGCAGCGGGCGGCACGCGCTCCACTGCGCGGTGGCGGCGCGCGCGCACCTCATCGTGCTCCCCTTCTTCCGCTTCCCCCAGGACGTGCTGAGCGAGCTCGCCGACGGCCTCGGGCGCGCCGACTACGCGCTCGTGATCGTCGCGGAGGGCTACGAGGCCGAGCGCCGCCGCAAGGAGCACCCCGGCGTGTCGGCGAGCGTGTTCCTGAAGCAGCAGCTCGAGGGCGCGGGGCTCCGCGACACGCCGGACAAGCGCGTCATCGCGGAGCCGTTCAGCCGGTACATCCGCGGCATCCGCCCCGCCTTCCTCGACGTGTCGGCCGCGTTCCTCAAGGCGTCGCTGCTCCTCTCGGCCTTCGACGAGGGGCGCACCGAGGTGATGCCGTACGTGCTCGCCGCGAACGACGTCGGCGTGCTGGATTTCGCCTCCATCCGCCGCGAGGACGGGGTCGAGCGCGCGTTCCTGCCGCTGCTCGACCGGCTCGACCTGCAGCGCTTCAAGACCTGGATCCTCGACCACTTCATCAGCCTCGGGGGCGGCGGCCGGACGAGCCGCGCGCCCGGGCCGCAAGGCTGAGGGCGGCGCCGGCTCAGGCGACCGCGCGGGTGAGCGCGCCCGCGAGGTGCTCGCGCGCCCAGTCCTCGAAGCGCCGCCACCCGACCTCCGGGGCCAGGGCGTGGAGGGCCGCGACGTCGACGCCGGGGCCTCCGCGAGCGAGCCAGCGGAACATCGCGGCCAGGTCCTCGCTGCGCGCGCGCACCTCGGCGAGCGGCACCTCGGCGTAGCGGATCTCGCGGCCGGCCACGCGGGACAGCGCCGCGCCGGCCTCGGCGCCGGTGAGCTCGTCGGACGCGAGCTCGATGCGGCGGCCGAGGAAGTCGCGCCGGCGCTCGAGCACGAGCGCCGCGAACCGCCCCATGTCGTCGGCGGCGAGCTGCTGGAGCCGGCAGCCCGCCGGGAGCGGGACGGCGTAGACGCCGCGCTGGAGGCCGAGGAGCGCCGCGGGCGAGAGCAGGTCTTCCATGAGGTGGACGGGCGCGAGGATCGTGCAGGGCACGCCGAGCGCGGCGATGCGCCGCTCGGCGGCGGCCTTGCTCTCCAGGCTGGGGATCCCCGTGCTCCGGTCGGCGCCGGCGGCCGAGGCGTAGACGAGGTGCGCGCCGCCGGCGGCCCTGGCCGCCTCGGCGGCGGCGATGCCGCGCCGCACCTCGGCGTCCCGGGCGCCGGGGCCGCCGTCGAGCGGCGCGCCCGCGGCGAAGACCGCATCGACGCCGGCCGCCGCGCGCGCGGCCGCGCGCGGCTCGTCGAGGCTCCCCTGGACGACCTCGGCGCCGAGCTCGATGAGCCGCGCCGCGGCCGGGTCGCCGGGCCCGCGGGAGAAGGCGCGCACGCGGTGCCCTCGGGCGAGCAGCGCCCGCGCGACCGCCCCGCCCTGCGCCCCCGTCGCCCCCGTCACCAGCGCCCGCATGGCCGCGCTATGGGGATGCGGGGCGGGCTCCGTAAGCCCTCGCCGCGCGGAGGCGCCGGGAGCGCCGGCGCGGCGAGCCGCCGCGCCCGGCCGGGCGATCAGGGCACGCCGCTGATGAGGCGCGCGACGGTGTAGACGGTGGCGGCGAGGATGGCCGAGGCGGGGATCGTGAAGATCCAGGCCCAGACGATGCGGCCGGCGACGCCCCAGCGGACGGTGGAGAGGCGCCCGCTGGTGGCGCCGACGCCGACGATCGCGCCCGTGATCGTGTGGGTCGTGCTCACGGGGATGCCGAGCGCCGTGGCGCTGAAGAGCGTCGCCGCGCCGGCCGTCTCGGCGGCGAAGCCGCCCACCGGCTTCAGCTTCGTGATCTTCATGCCCATCGTCTTCACGATGCGCCAGCCGCCGGAGAGCGTGCCGAGGCCCATCGCGGCGTGGCAGACGAGCACGACCCAGAGCATCGGCTTCGGTTCGTGGCCGCCGTCCTGGAGGCCGGCGGAGATGAGGAGCGCCGTGATGATGCCCATCGTCTTCTGCGCGTCGTTGCCGCCGTGCCCGAGCGAGTAGGCGGCGGCGGAGAGCAGCTGCAGCCGGCGGAAGCGGGAGCTCACCTTGCCGGGCGTCCAGCCCTTGGCGAGCAGCCGGATGCCGTGCATGAGCGAGAACCCGATGATCGCGCCGAGCAGGGGCGACACCAGGATGAACGCCGCCGTCTTGCCGAAGACCGTCGCGTCGAGCACCGACAGCCGCCCCGCGCTCTTCACCGCCGCCCCCGCGAACGCGCCCATGAGCGCGTGAGACGACGACGACGGCAGCCCCCACCACCAGGTGAGCAGGTTCCAGATGATCGCGCCGAGCAGGCCGCCCAGGATGACGTTCGGGGTGATGAACGCCGGCTCGACCCCCTTGGCGATGTTGCGCGCCACCGTGGGCTCGAAGAGGGCGAACGCGATGAAGTTGAAGGCGGCGGCCCAGATCACCGCGGTGCGGGGCGACAAGACGCGCGTCGAGACGACGGTCGCGATCGAGTTCGCGGCGTCGTGAAAGCCGTTGATGTAGTCAAACACCAGCGCGATCACGAGGATGGCGAGGATGTAGGTTGTCATGCGTGCTCGAGCACGATGCCCTCGATGATGTTCGCGACGTCCTCACAGCGGTCCGTCGCGTTCTCCAGGAGGTCGTAGATGTCTCGCCACTTCATCACGAGCAGCGGGTCGTTCCCCTTCTTGAAGAGCGCCGCCAGCGCCGTGCGATAGTGACCGTCGGCCGCGTTCTCGAGCTTGTTGATCTCGACGCAGAGCTCGAGGAGGTTCGGCTGCCGCTTCAGGTCCCTGAGCGACTGGACGGCCGAGCTCATGGCGGTGCACGAGTCGACCACCGCCTGCGCGAGCTGCCGCGCCTCCGGGAGGGCGCTGCCGACCTCGAAGAGCACGATCCGCACGCTCGCCGCCTCGATGCAGTCGAGGACGTCGTCGAGCCGGGTGATGAGGGCGTGGATCTCCTCGCGGTCCAGCGGGGTGATCCAGGTCTGGTGGAGGGCGGCCAGACATCCGTGGGTAATTTTGTCGCCTTCGTCCTCGAGGTCGGAGATCCGCCTCGCCAGCGCCGGCGCTTCGTCGAGCTGGTCGAGCATCTCCAGGAGGAGCTCGCTCGCCGCGACGCTCCGCTGCGCGTGGTTGGCCAGCGCGTCGAAGAAGACGGCATCACGGGTCAGTCCCATGGAGCGGGCCGTTTACCCGTCTCCACGCATCACGTCAACGAGTCGTCACGGACCGGACAAAACTAGGTAACATCATCCACTTCGCCCCGTCGCGCACGTGGCGCGCGCCGGGCGCTCGGCACGCGGGTGACATGGGTATTCGGAGCAAGCTCATCGCGTTCGCCGTGGGGATCGCGGTCCTCGCGGCGGTGGTGTTCGACGGCTACGTCGTGAAGACGCTCGGCGCGGAGCTCGGGGAGCACACGGCGGCCGATCTGGCCGCGCGGACGGCGCTCGTCACCGAGGCCGCCGCGAGGGCGGGCGACCTCGCGGCCGAGGCCCCCGCGCTCGCGTCGGCGCTGTCGGCGCGCGCGGGGGCGCGCGTCACGCTCATCGATCCGAGCGGCGCGGTGCGGGGCGACTCGTCGGTCGCGCCGGAGCGGCTCGGCGACCTCGAGGCCCACGCGACGCGCGACGAGGTCGCCGACGCGCGGCACCACGGCGTGGGGCACAGCGAGCGCGTGAGCAAGACGACGCGTATGAGGATGCTGTACGCGGCGCAGCGGCTCGACCGGCCGGACGGGCCCTGGGTCGTGCGGCTCGCGTTCGAGCCGGTCGCGATCGATCGCACCCTGTCCGCCGCCCACACGCGCGTCGTGGAGGGGACGCTCCTGGCGCTCGCGCTCGCCGTGGGCGCGGCGCTCGCCGGGGCGAGCGCGCTCTCCGGGCGGCTCGTCTACCTGACCGGCGTCGCGCGGGAGATGCGCGTGGATCTGAGCCGGCGCGCGCGCGTGCAGGGGCGCGACGAGATCGCCGCGCTCGGCGGCGCGCTCGACGAGCTCGCCGAGAGCCTGGAGCGCTCGCGGCGCGAGCTCGGGGGCGAGGGCGAGCGATTCGGCGCGGTGCTCGAGTCGATGCGCGAGGGCGTGCTCGTCACGGACGAGCGGGGCGACATCACGCTGGTCAACCCGACGCTGTCACAGCTGCTCGGCATCCGCGGGGACCCGGTCGGTCGCCCGCCGCTCGAGGTGCTCCGCTCCGCGAGCCTGCACGAGCTCATCGAGGAGGTCGCGCTCGCGCGCGCGGCGGCGACGCGCGAGATCCAGATCGCGCCGGCGTCGCCGGGCGCGGCGGGGCCGCCGGGCCGCCGGATCCTCGTCGTGAACGCGGCGCCGCTCGCGCTGCCGGCGCCGGGCCGCGGCGCGGCGGGGGTCGTCGCCGTCTTCTTCGACGTGACGGAGCTGCGGCGCATCGAGGGGCTGCAGCGCAACTTCATCGCCAACGCGTCGCACGAGCTGCGCACGCCGGTCGCGTCGATCCGCGCGAGCAGCGAGACGCTGCTCGGCGGCGCGCTGGACGACCCGGCGGCCGCGCGGGATTTCGTCGAGGTGATCGAGCGGAACGCGGCCCGGCTGCACCGGCTCGTGAACGACCTGCTCGACCTGTCGCGCATCGAGGGCCGCGAGCGGTCGCTGTCGCCGGGCACGCTCGACCTCGCGGCGCAGGCCGAGGCCGCGGTGGCGCTCCTGCGCGGGCGCGCCCGGGAGAAGCGGACCGAGGTGACCGTCGACGTCGCGCCGGGCACGCTCGTCGAGGCGGATCCGCGCGCGCTCGATCAGGTCCTGACCAACCTCGTCGACAACGCGATCCACCACACGCCGGAGGGCTCGCGCGTGGACGTGCGCGCG
Organism: Sorangium sp. So ce834; assembly: GCF_051521425.1. NCBI lineage: Bacteria > Pseudomonadati > Myxococcota > Polyangiales > Polyangiaceae > Sorangium > Sorangium sp. So ce834. Next base: position 5,515,844 of record NZ_CP150351.1, on the reverse strand, counting down.
AGGGCCGCGAACGGGCGCGTGATCCTGGAGGTCGAGGACGACGGCCCCGGCATCCCGGCGGCGCACCAGGCGCGCGTCTTCGAGCGGTTCTACCGCGTGGATCCGGGGCGCTCCCGCGCCTCGGGCGGCACCGGGCTCGGCCTGTCGATCGCGAAGCACCTCGTGGAGGCGATGAGCGGCGACATCACGGTGTCGACCGGCGAGGCCGGCGGCGCGCTCTTCCGCGTGACGCTGCCGGGTGGGGCGGCCGCGGCCCCGAGGTAGCCCGGGCTGCGCCCGCTGGCCGCGCGCGGCGGGCGCTACGGCGCGCAGGCGTCGCGGCAGTCGTCGAACGACTTCTGGCACGCCGCCGGATTCTCGATCTGCGGCAGGCCGCCGTCCGCGGGGAACTTCGGCGTGAGGCAGGTCTGGAGGATCGACTGGCACTTGGCGGCGCACGCCGCGAGCTTGCCCGAGAGCGCCCCCGCGTCGGGCGTTCCGGTCGCGCCCCCGTCCTTCGGCGCGCCGCCGTCGCCGCCGTCGGGCGCGGCGCCTGCGTCCGCCTTGGTGCCCGCCGCAGGCTGCGCCGGGGAGGCCTTCGCGGGCGCCGCGGGCGCGGCCGGCGTCGGCGTCGCGGCGGGCACGGTCCCGGTCGCCGCCGGCAGCGGCGCCGTCGCGGTCGGCGCGGCGATGTCGGCCGGCGTGGGGCCCGCGTCCTCGGGATCGTCGCTCGACTTGCACGCCGCGATCAGCAGCGCTGGGGAGGCGATCATCACGGCGAGGGCGGCGAAGAGCTGGTGGGCGCGCATGGGTGCTTCATGCTGCGCCTCCGCCGCGAACGCAACCCTCGGGCGAGGCACGCGGCGCTGGGCGGCACGCGTGGCGCGCGTGGCGCGCGTGGCGCGCGTGGCGCGCGTGGCGCGCGTGACGCGGGGGGCGCGGGGGGCGCGGGGGGCGCGAGTAGAGCGGTCTCGAACAGGGGCCCTGCGCGCGGCAGGAGGGCTATTCGGTCCTGAAGATCACGTGGAATCCATAGCGGGTCTCCACGACGTCGCTGAGCTGGTGGGGGTCGAGCTCGAACGCGGCGTCGGCGAAGGGCGGCAGGACGTCGGCGCGCTCCACGGTGCCGAGCGAGCCGCCGCGCGACGCAGCGCCCGCCTCCTCGCTGTACTGCGCCACCACCTCGTCGAAGCCGGCGCCGCCGCGGATCTTGTCGCGCGCCTCCATCGCGCGCAGACAGGCCTCCTCGCGCGTGCGCGTCGCGCCCTCGGCGCGATCGGCGCCGGCGTAGCGGACGAGGACGTGCTTCACGCCGATGCGCGCCGGCTCGTCGGCGCGGGGTTGCCGCTTCGCGTTGGCGGCCGCGAGGCACGCGGCGGCGCTCGGGGCGCTCGCCTCGGCGAGGGCGCTCTCGCCCGGGGCGGCGCGCGGCGCGGGCTGGGGCGCGCCGCACGCGGCGGCGAGCGCCGCGCCGAGGGCGAGAGGGACGAGACGAGGGCGTCGTTCGAGCGGGCGCATCGCCGCGAGCATAGCCAGGCGTTCACACGATCGGAACACGGGGCGCGCGGGTGCGCGCCCGTGTGGTCGGTGGTCCACCTGCCGGGAGGCGCCTGTCCTGCGGATCGGCGTCGCGCGCGATGCGCGGGGTTTGCATCGCGCGTCGCATCGCTGGTAAGAAGGCACCATGCAGCGCCTCCTCCTCTCGGCGGCACTGGGTGCCGCGCTGATCGCCGGTTGCAGCACCCCCTTCCGGGACAAACGCACGCCTTCCGGCGAGTTCTGCAGCGACATGCACGTCGTACCGGCAGGCCAGCTGCCCGATCGCGAGTACCATCGCCTTCAGCCCATCGCGAGCGATCCCGAGGCCCGGACCGAGGCGGAGCGCCTCGAGTCGCTCCGCAAGGCTGCGTGCGCCGTGGGCGGCGATGCGGTCATCGAGGCGGTGAACGAGGAGATCCGCACCGAGGACGGCCGTTATGCCAGCGTCGCGAGCGGGACCGCGGTGATCTGGGTCCGCCGCACGGAAGGCGAGGCGAAGCCGCTGACGTTCCATCCGGCCACGAAGCCCGGCGACTCCGCGGCGGCTCCCGAGCCGGAGGCGCCGCCGGCGGAGGAGGCTGCGCCCGCGTCCGACGAGCCGTACGACGACGCCGCTGCGCCTGCGGCTTCGGCGACTCCGGGCAAGCCCGGGCAGCCGTCCAAGCCTGGAGCGAAGCCCTCGTCGCCGTCCGCGGCCACGTCGGCCAAGCCGTCGTCGTCCGCGCCCTCTCCGTCGCCGTCCGCGGCCACGTCGGCCAAGCCGTCGTCCCCCACGCCCCCGAAGCCGGCGCCCAAGAAGTAGCGCGACCCGGCGCTTCGAGCGCCGCTGCGTGCTTGTGACCGGCGCGGCGCTCGACCTGCGCGTCGAGCCCGTGCGCCGCGCGAAGAACACCGCCACCGTGCGACGGGCAGCCTGCCGCGTCCCGTCGTACCTCCGCTCTCCTGCCTAGAGCGACGCTCGAAGGAGCAGAAGCTCGAACCGCCAAGCCGCCAAGACCGCCAAGTCTTGTTCTCTTCTTGGCGTTCTTGGCGTTCCTTGGCGGTTCATCTCGCGGTCATCACCGCCATCGACATCTAGCGCGGCGCCGGCGTCGGCTTCTGCGGCGGCGCCGGCGGTTGACCGGACGAGGAGGGCGCCGGCGTGGTGCTGCCGGACCTCGGCAGCACCCCCGACTTGCTCGGGAGCCCCCCCGCCTCGCCGCGGTTCGGCAGCGGCGCCGCGCCGCCGGGCACCGCGCCCGCTGACGGGAGCGCCGATCCGCCGCTGGGCAGCACGTTCGGCTTGAGGACCCCCTGACCCGGCAGCGTGCCCTGGGTCGGCAGCGTGCCCTGCGTCTTCTGCGGCAGCACCCCGCCCGACGGCAAGAGCTCCTCGCTCCCCTCGGGCGAGCCGGTGAGCGGCTTCGGCGCCGCGGAGCCGTAGCGCAGGATGCGGAAGACCACGCGCCGGTTCTTGGACGTCATGAACTGGCAGTCGGGGCTCAGCTGGTCGTCGGGCCCGACGCAGCCCGTGTCGTCGTAGATCGGTTGCGCGTGCCCGTACCCCTTCGCCTGCAGGCGCGACGGGTCCACGCCCTTCGCGATCAGGTAGGCCATGACGCTCGCCACGCGGCGCTGGGACAAGGCCAGGTTGTAGACGTCCGTCGCGCGCACGTCGGTGTGGCCCTCGATCCGCACCTCGCGGATCTCCGGGTTGTCGATCAGCACCTGCGCGACCGCCTCGAGGGTGGGATTCGAGTCCTCCAGGATGACGTCCCTGTCGGTCGCGAAGTGGACCTGCTCGGTGATCACGATCTCGTCGCCGCGGACGAAGGCGAGCGGGCAGCCGTCCTTGCCGTGCGGGCCGGCGGGCTTGTCGGGGCACTTGTCGTCGCGATCGAAGATGCCGTCGCCGTCGGTGTCCAGGTCCGGACAGCCGAAGTTCTCGGGGCTCCCGGGGACGTCGGGGCAGCGGTCCGCCGCGCCGATGAGGCCGTCGCGATCCGGATCGTCGTTGTCGCGCTGCTGCAGGCGGTTGATCTCCTCCTGCTCCTGCGAGGTCTTCGGCTGCCACGTGATGACGTTGAAGAAGCGGATCGCGGGCGCGCCGAAGCCGCACGCCGCGCCGAAGCTGCCGCCGAAGGTGATGGTGATGCCGTGCTTGGTCTGCCAGCGCAGGCCGAGGAGCGCCTCCGCGGGGATCTGCCCGGGGTCGTCGGGGTAGCTCGTGAGCGACGGGTAGCCGTACACTTCGCCGATGACGGACAGGCCCCAGCGCTGCACGACGTACTGCTCGGCCGCCACGCCGAACTGCGCCATGTCGCCGACGCGCACGCCCGAGAACTGGTTGTCGGGCCGCAGCCAGATGCCGGCGTTCGCGGCGAGGAGCAGGCCGAAGTTGAACCGGTAGTCGGCGATGAGCGTCGCGCCGCCGCTCAGCGCGCCGTCGCTGGCGAACGCGTTCTGGTCGCCCGTGGGGAAGTTCAGGTTGCCCGAGATCGCCATCCCGAACCCCTCCTTGACCTGCTCCTTGCGGTTCAGGTACGGGAGCGAGATCTTCGTGGAGAGGCGGAGATCGCCGACGGTGGTGCTCTTGACCGAGCCCTCGGTGCCGAACCGGCGCAGGTTGCCGCCCTCCTGGAAGAGGATGAGCGGCATGGCCATCGTGACGTCGAACACGTCGAAGAAGCCGATGCCCGCGAGGAGGGCGAGCTCGAGCCGACCGGTGATGGCGTTGACGGTCTGCTTCGTGTCGTCGCCCGCGAGCAAGAGCACGAGCGGGTCGGCCGCGATGTCGCTGTAGAGGCCGATGGTCGGCGAGAGGTTGCCGATGACCTCGGACTTCTGGACCATCACGAGGTCGCGCGGGGCGGCCGCGGGGCGGAAGACCTGGGCGTCGAAGCGCCCCTCCTCCGCGAGCGCGGGGCGCTCGGCGAGGAGCCCCGCGAGCGCGAGCAGCGGGAGGAGGAGCCGGCGCATTCTCACGAGGCACCTCCGCTGCGCCGGCGGCGCGTCCGTTCGAGCAGGGCCAGCATCGCGAGGGCGAGGAGCCCGGCGGGCCGCGGGTCGGCGCCCTTCTCGCCGACGACCGAGACGCTGCAGATCTCGGCGAGGGTGCCGCCGCACGCGACGTTGTCCGGCATCGGGCCGAGCGCGCACTCCTTGGCGTCCGCCTCGTCGGTCCAGCGGCAGTGCTCGTTGCCGAGGCAGTCCAGGTTCGACTTGCAGGAGATGTCGCAGGTGTTGTTCGACAGGTCGCAGGTGTTGCCGCAGGGGCACTGGGTGTCGGCGTAGCACTCGACGCACCGCTGGCCGTCGCAGTACGGGGTGTCCTCGTCGCAGGTCGCCATGCATCCCGGGTCGCACTCGTGGGTCTCGGGGTTGCACGTCGTGCCGGCGCACTGCTCGTCCGAGGTGCAGCGCACGCAGACGGCGGACTCGGCGAACTGGCCGGAGCAGAACGGCGTATCGCCGCCGCAGCTGTCGCAGCGCGTCCCGCAGCGCCGGTCCTCGACGCACGCCTTGCACTCGCCGCTCAGGCAGTACTGGCCCTCGGAGCAATCCATGTCGTTGCGGCACGCGGCGCACGCCGTCCCGACCGGCCCTGGCAGGCAGAACGGCACCGGGGGCGTCTGCGGGTCGTTCGGGTCCTCGGGGTGCATGCAGTCGACGCAGCCCTCGCCGCAGCAGTTGGGCAGCGCGTTCGTCGGGAGGGGCTTGTCGACGCAGTGGCCCGTGGGCACGTGGCACACCTTGTCACCAGGGCACTGCGCGTCGGTGAGGCACTCGACGCACATCTCGATCCCGCCCGGCTCGACGGCCGCGCAGTCCATCTGCGTGCCGTTGATCCCGTTCGGACAGCAGTTGCACGAGTTGCCGGCGCACCGGTCGGGCGTGTCGCACGGCGTGCAGGCGTGGTCGACGCAGATCTCGCCGCGCGGGCAGTCCGGGTCGACGTTGCACTCGTTGCAGACGTGCGTCTCGGGATCGCAGCTGAAGCCCTCGCGGCAGTCGTCGTCGGTGCGGCATTCAGCGCACTGGAACTCGTCGTTCAGGTTGATGCAAAACTGCTTGTCGCCCTGGCACTTCGCGCAGGACTCGCCGCAGAAGAACGCGGTGTCGCACGGGGCGCAGAGCGCTGCCTCGTTGCAGTAATAGCTGCCGGGACAGCCGTGGTTGCCAGGATCGCCGACGAAGTCGCGGTTGCACTGCTGGCACTGGTCGAGATCGGGGAACGACGGCGAGCCGCTCAGGGTCTGGAAGAACTGGGTGGGCTGGAAGAGGGTGAAATCGTCATCTTCGAGGCTCCTGCTCCCAGGCTCGCTCGCGCCGAGCTCGTAGTCGGTGAAGTCGCCGATGAGATACCCCATCTCGAGCGCCGAGTGCTCCGCGACCGCGACGTAAAGGATCTCGAGCGGGTACAGGCCGGCCTTCTCGAACGTCACGGTGTTCGTGGTGCGCCAGGTCGGCTTGCCGAGCTCGGTCGGGCGCACGAGCACGGTCACGGCGCCGAGGTTCAAATCGTAGAAGGTGAGGCTCACGGCGTCGTCGGCATAGAACCCGAAGTGAATCGGCCGGCCGGCCAGATCCGATGTGACGTTCAGAAAGCCGCGAAAACGCGTGGCGAACGAAGTGTTCGGGTTGTTCAGATCGTTGATGTACTTGCCAGGCTCGTCCGGATCGGGCTCGCGGTAGAATGCGCACCCGCCAAATTCACAGTCGGGCGACATTGACCCTGTGAAGTCGCCGTGGCTCAGCTGGAGGCCGGTGTTGTTGTTGTTGCTGAGATCGAAGATGGTCCGGACGACCTTCTCGAATCGACCCATTGCGTACGTCGGGTGCTTCTCCATGAAGGAGTTGACGCCCGCGTTGTAGGTGCCTGCGGAGAGCAAGCCGAAGTCTCTGAGCGGGTCCGTCGAGATGGCCGACGCGGAGCAGAGGCCGGTGCCCTCGATCTCCAGCGGATCCATGTAAGGCGTGTAGAGCTTTACCGGCACGGCGTAGGCAGACGCCGGGAGCAGCGTGAATAGAGCCGCGGTGGCCAGAACAGCTCGTCGATTGCGCATGGCTCTGCCGGTCCTTACCATCGACTCTCCAAGAGCACGGTCAGTAGGCTAACCGGTGGCCGTAGCGCTCCGCAAGAAAAGAAGGCGGGGCGCGCCGTCTCCAGGTGTAGGGGACGGCCCTCCACCCGCTCGTGCTTCCATGCCGGCGGGGACGGCCACCGCACGCCGGCGGCGGGCCATCGCTCCCGGAGAAGCGTGGGCGCTATCACCGCAATGCGTTGATGCCGGCGCAGGGAAGTGCGCCCGCGTCGGATGACGTACGCGTGACTGTGCCGCTAACGCTGTGCGGCAAAGATGGCGAAGGCGACGTCTGTCGCGCCTGCGCGCTCGCGCTGTCCAGGAACGACAGTCTGCTCGCGATCCTGGACGGCTCGGCGTAAAGAAGTGCGCCATGACCACGACCTCGGGTCTTGCCATCGTCACAGGCGCGTCGTCCGGCATCGGCGCGGCGCTCGCGCGGCAGTTCTCGGCGCGCGGGCAGCCGGTGCTCGCCATCGGCCGGCGGGCTCACCGCTTGGAGGAGCTCTCCGCGGAGGCGCGCGCCGCCGGCCACGCGCCCATCCACCCGTTCGGGCTCGACGTGACCGCCGAGGGCGCCGCGCAGCGCGTGCGGGATCGGGCGCGCGCGCTGGGCGGCCCGGGCTGGCTGGTCAACAACGCGGGGGCGACACGGCTCGGACCATTCCTGGAGGGCGATCCCGCGGCGCATGCCATGCTGGTGCGGCTCAACTGCGAGAGCGTCGTTGCGCTGTGCGCGGCGATCCTGCCCGATCTCGTGGCGCGCGGCGCAGGGCGCGTGCTCAACGTCGCCTCGCTCGCAGCATTCCAGCCGACCCCGGGGCACACGGTCTACGGGGCCACGAAGGCGTTCGTGCTCTCGTTCTCCGAGGGTCTGGCCACGGAGCTCGATGGGAGCGGCGTCACCGTGACGGCCCTGTGCCCAGGGCCGGTGACTACGGAAATTTTTGACGTGGGCGCGCCCGGAGTATCGCGCCGGAAGACCCGGTTCGAACTCTCGGCCGAGGACTGCGCGGCCTACGCCATCGCGGCGGCCGAGCGTGGCGACGTGGTCGCCGTCCCGACCGCGTTGAGCAAGGCCACGGCCCAGCTCTCCCGCGTCCTCCCTCGTGCGGCGATACGCCGGCTTTCGGCGCGGATAGGGCTCTCGTTCCTCGGCTATGGCGCAACGCCGCGAGGCGCTCAGCGCTAATCCCAAAGACCGGCTCCTCCCGACGATCTGAGAACGAGGCGCTCGAGCGCTGCGCGGGCGTGATAATCTCCGCGCCAGCGTCCGGAGAGACCTGTCTGCCGCAGCTTTCGAGCGCACACGAGATGATGCAACGAAGAGCACAACCTTACGCGCTTGCTTCCCTTCTCAGCCTGGGCCTCTGCGCGAGCGGGTGCGCGCTGCTGCTCGGACTCGACGAGTTCACCGATCAGCCGCTGGACCGCGCTGGCATCGGCGGCGCAGGGGGTTCTGGTGGGGAGGCTCCCACATGCACGCAGGATGCGTCGGAAGCGTGCTACGGCGGTCCAGCGGTCACCAGGAACGAGGGCGCGTGCCGGGAAGGGAGGCGGACTTGCGGCGCCGATGGAACCTGGGACGTGTGCGAGGGCGAGATCCTGCCGGCGGTGGAGCGATGCGATGCCGCGGACGATGAAAACTGTGACGGACTGGAGTGCATCGTCTGGGCGACCACGTACAAACAAACGGGAGACATCCACCCGATGGGCGTTGCAAGCGACGCCGAGGGGAACGTATTCGTCGGTGCCGCTTTGTTCGGGACGGTGACGATTGGCAGTGAAACACTCGCTTCGGCCGATACCACAGACGTGCTGCTCCTGAAGCTGAGCCCGGCTGGCGATGCCCTATGGGCCAGGAAGTTCGGGGACTCTTCCTCGGACAACCCGTGGGGACTGGCCGTCGACTCCACGGGGAGCCCCATTATGGCCGGCCAAACCACCAGCGGTTCGACCGATTTCGGTGACGGGCCGCTCCCGAAAGGCGCGTTCATCGCACGACTCGACGCATCGGGCGAGCACATCTGGAGCAAGGGCCTTGGGGGCGGCTACGATAGCATAATTCATGCTGTCGCGACCGACGCAGATGATGATGTGATCGTGGTGGGGTCTTTCGACGAGGCAATCGACTTCGGCGGCGGGCCGATCGCGCCCGACGACAGCTCGGACATCATCGTAGCGAAGCTCGACGGCGCAACGGGCCTCGCGACCGCGCCGGGCTGCTGGACGCGCAAGTTCGGCGGCACAGGGGGGCAGGGGGCCAACGCCGTCGCTGTGGACCGATCGAACAACATCTTCGTCGCTGGCTCGTCCAGCGGAACCTTTCGCATAGGGGGGACGTTTGAGATCGAAAATAGCAGCTTCGTCATGAAGTTGACCCCGTCCGGGACACCGGTCTGGGCTACGAAGATGGGCGAGGCGGCGTCGGTGCAGACGGCGGGCATCACCGTGGACGCGTCAGGGCGACCTGTCGTGACTGGATATTACAGAGACCAGCTGCGTGTAGGCCCATACACGCTGACGGCGTCAGGCCGCCACGACGCCTTCATTGTGCAGTTCGAGCCGGACGGCACCGTCGGATGGGTGCGCACGTTCGGCGGTGACGACGACCAGTGGGCGGGCGGAGTCGCTCTGGATCCCGCGGGCAACATCGTGGTCGCAGGATATGCCACCAGTCAGATCGACTTCGGCGACGGCCCGCTCCTGGTGAACGATATGCAGGGCTTCCTCGCCAAGCTCACCCCCGACGCCGAGCTCGTATGGAGTCGCGTCCTGGGCGGTGGCGTCAACCTGGAGGCCGTCGCTACCTCCCCAGAAGGCGAGACGCTCGTCGCGGGCTGGACGAAAGCGGCGGACGCCGACATCGGCACCGGCCCCCTCCCCTGGACCAGCGACCGCCCCCTCCAGCACCTCGTCGTCGCCAAGCTGGGCCGCTAAGGCACCGCCGCTCCGGCGTCGCCGCCGTCATCTCCAGCGCCCGCGCCGCGACCGGGCTCGTCGCCTCTCGCCGCCGCAATTTCAACGCCCCCGCGCGCAGAAGCGTAGCGAAACGCCCCAGTGTGGCGCCCGCGCCGACGTCCCCACCGCCCAGCGAGCGAGGCCATCGGCTTCTCGCAGGAAAGTCCGACGTCGCCCGATGGCACCTCCGTTGCTTTGCCGATCGAGCACCCCGACACGGGGCCGGAGGTCCATCGATGAGCAAGATTCTACGTGGGATTGCGGCAGGCTATGGCGCGAAGAAGCTCGGGGGCGGGTGCTTCAGCACCATCCTCATCTTCGTCCTGCTCTGGTGGGTGCTGGGCCACTTCGGCATCTTCCGCTGATCGCCGGCCGCGCGCCCCTCAGCGCGACCGGCCCTTCTTCCGCTGCGCCTTGCGCGCGAAGAACGCCCGCCGCGCGTCCGACGATTTCGCGCCTTGCCGCTTCTTCACCTTCGGCGGGGTCTTCGCGAGCGGGACGTCGACCGGCGGCTCGCCGAGGCGGCCGCGCGGCGTGAGCGACGCGCGCTGGTAGTTGATGAGCTCGCCCGCCTTCTCGAACGAGTCCTCGCGCACGTCCACGAGGCCCGCGCGCACGAGGCCGCCGAGGAGGTGCTCGAAATCGCGCCGCTCGAGCGATCCGTCGGCGAACGCCTCGCGGTAGAGCCGGCCGGTCGGCTGCTCGCCGTCGCGCAGCGCCGACAGGATCCTCGCGATCGCCTGCGCCTCGTCGCGGCTCGGCGCCCGGAACTCCCGCGCCGCGCACGCGGCCGGGGCGCAGACGTCGCAGAGGCCGCAGGGCTCGCCGGTGTCCTCTTGGTCGCCGAAATGGCGGACCAGGTGCAGCATGCGGCAGCCGTGGCTCTCGGTGAACCGCGCCATCTGCACGAGCTCGGCGAGCTTGTGGCGCCGCTGCGCCTCGTACGGCCCGCGCCACCCCGGCTCGCCCAGGGCCACGCCCCCGTCCTGATCCACGCGCGCGCCGCCGTGGATCCAGAGCTTCTCCAGCGCCTTGTCCGCGACCTCCGGATCCATCCCGAGATCGCCCAGGATCTCCTCCCGCGGGCGCGGCTCCGCGGAGAGGGTCCCCTCGATCCGCTGCAAGACCGTCGGCTCGGGGTAGTCGCGCTCGTGGAAGAACTCGTGCATTCGCCGGTCGACATACGAGTGCATCAGCACGGCCCGCGACGGGAGCCCGTCGCGGCCGGCTCGGCCGATCTCCTGGTAATACCCCTCCAGGCTCCCGGGCAGCCCAGCGTGGATGACCGTGCGGACGTCGGGCTTGTCGATGCCCATGCCGAACGCGATCGTGGCGACGATGACCTCGGTGCTGCCGTCGAGGAACGCCGCCTGGATCCGGTCGCGGACCTGCGGGGCGAGGCCCGCGTGGTACGCCTCGGCGGGGAGGTCTTCCGCGAGGCCGGCGGCGAGCGACTCGGCCTCCTTCCGGGTCGGCGCATACACGATCGCGGGCGTGCGGCCCTCCTGCCCGAGCAGCGCGCGCACCCGGGCGAGGCGCTCTCCCGGGCTGACCTCGAGGAGCTCGATACCCAGGTTGCTCCGCCGGAAGCCGTGAATGAAGCGCGCCGCGGAGGCGAGCCCGAGCTGCTCGACGATGTCGTCCTGCACGACCGGCGTGGCGGTCGCGGTGAGCGCGATGACCGGCGCTGGACGCAGCGCCGGGAGCCGCTGGCCGAGCATGCGGTAGTCAGGGCGGAAGTCGTGGCCCCACTTGGAGATGCAATGGGCCTCGTCGACGGCGACGAGCACCGGCTTTCTGCGGGCGAGCAGCTCGGGGAAGCCGGGCACGCGGAGCCGCTCGGGGGCGATGAACAGGAAGTCGAGCGCGCCTTCCAGGTAATCGATGCAGGCCTTGCGGGACTCGGCCCGGCTCCGGCCGGAGTGGATCCGCTCGGCGGCGAACCCGCACGCCCGGAGCTTGGCGGCCTGATCCTCCATGAGGGCGATGAGCGGGCTCACGACGAGCGTCGTGCCGCCGCGCGCGATCCCGGGGAGCTGGTAGCAGAGCGATTTGCCGGCGCCGGTGGGCATGACGAGGAGCACGTCGCTCCCCGCGGCCGCCGTCCGGCAAACCGCCTCCTGGTAGCGGCGGAACGCGCGGAAGCCGAAGCACTGCTGGAGCAGCTGGAGGAGATCCGCGGGCCGGGGCGCCGGCGGCGACGGAGCGATCGACGCGCGCGCCGCGGAAGGCGCGACGCCCGCTGTGGGGCGCGGAGGCGACTCGACGGCCGCGGCGCGCGCCAGCGGCGGAGGCGAGAGCGCCGCCGGCGAAGCGACGTCCGCGGCGGCGCGCGCCGGCGGCGGGGGCGAGAGCGCCGCGGCGCGCGCCGGGCGTGACTCGACCGCCGCGGGGCGCGCCAGAGGTGACTCGACCGCCGCGGCGCGCGCGGTCGCCGCGGCGGACGAGCGCGCCACGGCCGCCGCACGCGTCCTGGCCGGCAGCGCGGATGCGGCCGCCGCCGCGACCGCCGGAAGGGCGCCGCGCGACGCGGTGACCGGCGCGCCCGCGCCGCCGGCCGGCCCGCGCCGGGGCGTCGCGCGCGGCGCCTCGCGGTCGCGCCGGGCCTCCGCCGTCGCCGGCGCAGCGCCGCGGCCGCTCCCGAGACCCGGCCGCTCGCCGCGCTCCGGAAAGGGAGACGACCGCTCCTCCGGCCGAGGCGCCGCGCCCCCGGCCGGGCGCCGCCCGGCGCTCACCTCCTCCACCACATGGCGCACGTACGACTCGATGCCCGCCATGAACGAGGCCAGATCGCCGCCGCCCCGGGCCATGCGGGCGAGCTTCGCCTCCCACGCGCCCGTCATCGCGGGGCTCTTCACGTCCGCGTGGACGACCTCGATCAGCCCGACGCCCTTGTCGGTCGCGTGCAGGAGCTTGCCCTTGCGCACGAGGTACTCGCGCCGGAGGAGCGTCTCGATGATCGCCGCCCGCGTGGCCGGGGTGCCGAGGCCCGAGTCCTTCATCGCCTCGGAGAGCTCCTTCTCCTCGAGGCTGCTGCCCGCGGTCTCCATCGCGGTGAGCAGCGTGGCCTCGGTGAAGCGCGGCGGCGGGCGCGTCTTCTTGGCCAGCGCCTGCGCGTCGAGCACGAGCTGGACCTGCCCCCGCGCGAGGCCCGGCGGGAGCTGCTGATCCGCGGTCTCGCGCTCGCGCTCGCCCTCCCCCTCGTCCGCCTCGCGCCCCTCGCCTCCCTCGCCTTTGACGTCCGATTCCGCCTTCTTGCGCGGCCTCGCCGGCGGCTTGCCGAAGCCGATGTCGAGCACCTTCCACCCGACCTTCTCCACGACGCTGCCCGCGCTGTGGTAGCGATCCACGATCGGCGCGCCGGCGCCCTCGCCCCGGGCGCGCGTGGTGATCGCGGTGATGACCGTGGTGATCGCGGTGACGTGATCCTCGTGCCACGCCGAGAGCAGGCGGCGGCAGACGAGATCGAAGATCTTCTGCTCGTCCGGCGAGAGCTCCGCGCGCGAGGCCCGGGCGCCGGTGGGGATGATGGCGTGGTGATCGCCGACCTTGCCGTCGTCGACGAAGCGCTTGCCGAGCGGCCGGGTCCCCGTCCCCGGGGCGAGCATGCCCTGGTAGGCGCCCTCGATCGCCTGCACCACGGCGCCGAGCGTGGCGGCCACGTCCGTCGAGAGGTGCCGGCTGTCGGTGCGCGGATAGCTGATGAGCTTCCTGCGCTCGTACAGCGCCTGGGCCACCTCGAGCGTCCTCTGCGCCGAGAAGCCGTAAAGGCGGTTGGCGTGCCGCTGGAGCTCGGTCAGGTCGTAGAGCAGCGGCGGCGGGAGCCGGCGGGACTCGGACCTCACCGCCTCGACGCGCGCCTCGCCGCGCCGGGCCCGCTCGATGATGCGCCGCGCCTCCTCGCCGTCCGGCGGGAGGCGCCGCCGCGACGGCGCGGTCTCGGCCTTCTCGCCCTCGCCCGCGGGGCCCGGCGGCTCGCGCGGATCGCTGGCGAGCGGTTTGTCCCGGAAATACGTGCCCTTGTAGGACGCGTCCGCCGCGCCCTCGCCGCCCTCCCGGAGCGGGCAGAAGGTCGCGACGACCTCGAGGTACGGCTCCGGGACGAACCGCCGGATCGCGAGCTCGCGCTCGACGACGATGGACAGCGTGGGCGTCTGCACGCGTCCGACCGAGAGATCCTGATCGAAGACGAGGCTGTAGGCGCGCGAGAGGTTCATGCCGACGAGCCAGTCGGCCCGGCTGCGCCCGCGCGCGGCGTCGGCGAGGCCGTCGTAGCCGCGGGCGTCGCGCAGCCGCCGCAGCCCGCCGCGGATGGCGTCGGGGGTGAGCGACGAGATCCAGAGCCGGTCGACCGGCTTCTTGCAGCCGGCGGCCTCGTAGATGTAGCGGAAGATGAGCTCGCCCTCGCGGCCCGCGTCGGTCGCGCAGATGACGCGCTCGACGTCGCGCCGGCCCAGGATCTTCCGGACGATCTCGAACTGCGCCCGCGTCCCGGGGAGGACGACGAGGGGGAACCGCGCGGGCAGCATCGGCAGGAGGTCGAGCCGCCAGCGCTTCCAGGCGGGGTCGATCTGGTGCGGCTCGGCGATGGCGACGAGGTGCCCCACCGCCCACGTGACGACGTAGCCGCCGCCCTCGAGGAAGCCCTCGGCGCGCCGCGAGGCCCCGAGCACCGCGGCGATGTCGCGGGCGACGGCGGGCTTCTCTGCGACAACGGCGATCATGCGAAGACCATGCGACCACCGGGAGCCGCGGGCGTCGCCCGCGCCTCCCGCGGGGGCGTTGATAGCGCGTGCCGCGCTCGGACGGTATGGAGAAGCGCGCCGGGCGGCCGCGAGCGGCGCGCGGCGCCCGGTTGAACCGGTGGCGCCCGCGATCGCCCAGAGAAATTCCACGGAACGGCGGGAACGCAGCGCCGAGGCCGATGCCCCCTCGGAGGCTCCCCTCCCCGCCTCCGTGCTCCGACGACGGTACGTCCAGCGCGTCACGCGATGTCTCCGGCCGCCTCTCGAAACGCGGGCGACATGGACTCGGCCCTATCGTGGACCGTCGCGCGTGGCCGCCTGTCGTCCTCGAAGGACGGTGATGACACCACGTCGTCCGCGCGCCTGACACACCACACATCGGTCGACTCCTGATCTCTCCATCCGCGCTTGACAGCCGCTCACCGCCGCTGCGAGCATCGACGCTCTGCAACGATAAGCACCCTTCCTATGACGAAGCTCTGTCCGTGGCGGTGGTTGCTCTGCCTCATGATCGCCGCGCTCGGCGCCGCGTGCACTCCGCCTGAAAAGAAGGTGATCCGCATCGCCGTCGGCACGCAGAACGCGACGATCAACTGCGCCACGGGCGGGCTGCTCCTCCGCGAGCTCGACCTGCTCAAGCGATATCTCCCCAGAGAAGGGGCCTACGAGGACGTCCGATACGACATTCAATGGAGGGACTTCTCGTCGGGGCCCCCGATCACGGCCGAGATGATCGCCGGCGGCCTCGATTTCGGCATGATGGCCGATTTCCCGGCGGTCCTGAACGGCATCGCGTCGGAGCAGGCGGGCAAGCGCAGCATTTACATTGCGACGCTGTCCGGCAGCGCCGCCGGCGCCGGGAACGGGATCGTGGTCCCGATCGACTCCCCGGTGCACGGCGTGCCCGATCTCAAGGGCAAGCGCATCTCCGTGCCGTTCGGCTCGACGGCGCACGGGATGCTGCTGCGCGCGCTGAGCGACGCCGGCCTCGACCCGGAGCGGGACGTCACGCTCGTGTCGCAGCAGCCCGCCGAGGCCGAGGCGGCGCTCCGAGACAACAGCATCGACGCCCACGCCAGCTTCGTCCCCTTCGTCGAGCTGTTCCCCTTCCGCGGCGCCGCGCGCAAGATCTACGACGGCGCCACCACGCAGATCCCCACCTCGCACGGCATGCTGGTGCGCGCCGCCTACGCGGAGGAGCACCCGGAGGTCGTCGTCGGGCTGCTCCGCGCGATCATCGAGGCAGACCGCATCTTCGAGCGCGATCCCGAGCGGTACAGCGAGCTCATCGAGCAGGTGACCGGGGTCGACGCCGAGGTGGCTTACATGTTCCACGGCCCCCTCGGGATCCAGACGCGCGACGTCTCGCTCAAGCCCCAGTTCGTCCGCGGGCTGCGGATCGCGGCCGACACGCTGGCGCTCCTCAAGCGGACGAACGCCTCGCTCGACGTCGACCGGTTCGTGGACGATCGCTACATCCGGCAGGCGTGCGCGGCGTCCGGCGTGAGCTACGAAGAGCGGCTCTCGCGCCACGCCAAGGTGCCCCTCGCGCAGCGCGACGCGCGCACCGGGGCGCCGATCGCGGAGCCGAAGCGGGCCGCGCAGCTCTGGGTGGCCGGCGAGGCCAAGGTGCGATCGTACGAGAACGCGGCCTCCGCGCTCGCGGCGCGCCAGGCGCTCTCGGCCGAGGGGAAGCGGCTGCGCGCCATGTTCGTGCACGACCGGCACACGGGCCTGAAGCTGCTGGCCGAGCAGGCGTGGTACGCGGAGACGGAAGACGGCGACCTCGACGCGTTCCTGTCGAGAGACTACGCCGAGACCTGGGCCCGCGAACGGAAGGGCGACGTGAGGCAGCTCGACGATCTCAAGATCTTCTATCCCCCGCTGGAGCAGCAGCCCGCCGCGCCGTGACGTCGCCGCACGCTGCGTCTACGTCTTCAAAAGGATTCGGGAATTGGGTAACGTGACGAGAGGGTCGCGCCCGGGCGCGGCAGGTCCCTCATGAGGTACGTCGCAGGAGACCCCACCGCGCCGCCGAGGCCTGCGCGTCGGAGGAGGAGAGGCGGTTGAGAGCCCTGGTCGTCCGCGTCCGCTCGTGGGCTTGCGCGCTCCCGCTCACCGCCGTGGTCGAGACCATGCGCGCCCTCGACGTCCTGAGCGTCCCCGGCGCGCCGCGGTTCGTGCGGGGGCTGGCCGTCATCCGCGGGGCGCACGTGCCCGTGATCGACCTCGCGGCGCTGTTCGGCGTGGCCGACGGGCAGCGCGGGGCGCGCCTCGTCTCGGTCCGCGCCGGAGCGCGGCCGCTCTCGCTCGAGGTCGACGAGGTGCTCGGCATCAAGGCGCTCGACCCGGCCGCCCTGGAGCGGACTCCGCCGCTCGTCGCCCAGGCCCTGCCAGAATGCGTGGACAGCCTCGGCTCGCTCGACGGGCAGGCCATGGCGCTGCTCGAGACAGCGCGGCTCCTGCCCGAGGCCGCGTGGTCGGCCCTCCGAGGCACGGCATGAGCTCCGCCGAGCGCGACCTCGGCCCGCTCGAGGAGCTCCTGGAGGAGCGCCTCGGGCTCTCGCGCGCATCCCTGCACCTCGGCGCCGACCTCGAGGCCGTGCTGCGCGAGCGGATGCGCGCCCGGGGGTGCGCCGATCTGGGCGACTACCGGCGAGCGCTCGACCGGCCGGAGGTCGCCCGCGAGGAGCTCCACGTCCTCGCGGGCCAGCTCACGGTCGGGGAGACGTACTTCTTCCGGGAATGGCAGCAGATCGAGGCCTGCGTCGAGGTCGCCCTGCCGGAGCGCTTCGCCGCGCGTCCCGACGGCGAGCCGATCACCGTGCTCTCGGCGGGCTGCGCCTCGGGCGAGGAGGCGTACACGCTGGCGATCGCGCTCCACACCGCGTACCCGGGGCTCCTGCCCCACCGGATCAAGGTCGTCGGCGTCGACGTCAACCCGGGCGCCATCCGGAAGGCGCAGCGGGCGCGGTACTCGGAGTGGACCCTGCGGGCGGTCCCGGACGACATGCGCCAGCGCTTCTTCACGCGCGCCGGGGCCGCTGTGGCGCTGCGCCAGGAGATCGGGAGCCTCGTCGAGTTCCAGGTCCGGAACCTCCTCGACGACGACCCCGCCTTCTGGCGGCCCGGCGCGTTCGACGCGATCTTCTGCCGCAACGTCCTCATGTACTTCGCGCCGGAGAAGATGGCCGAGGTGCTCGACCGGCTCCACGGCGCGCTCGCGCCGCGCGGCTTCCTGTTCCTCGCCTCGAGCGAGTCGCTCCGCGCCGCGAACGCCGCGTTCGAGGCGGCGCACTCGCACGGCATCTTCTACTACCGGCGGAGCAGCGCGCCCCCCCGCCCCGCGCGCGGCGACGCCCCGCGCGCGAGCCGCTGGGTCGCGCGCATCCACGAGGCCTCCGCGCGCGTCGCCGAGGTGGCCCAGCGCGTGTCGCCGCCCCCGCGGGGCGACGCGCCGGCCCCTCCGACCGCGCGGCGCGCGCTCCCGTCGACGAGGCCGCCGTCGACGAGGCCCCCCTCGACGAGGCCCCCCTCGACGAGGCCCCCGGCGCTGGCCGAGCTCGCGGCGATCGACAGGGCGCTGGAGCTCATCGGCGGCGAGCGGTTCACCGACGCGATGGCGGCGCTCGCGGCGCTGCCCCAGCGGGCCGCGCCGAGCGCCCGGGTCGAGCTCCTGCGCGCGGTGATCCTCTGCCAGCAGGGCGATCTGGCCCGCGCCGAGCGCGCCTGCCAGCGCACCCTCGACGCGGGCGACGCCGGGGACAGCGGCGCGGCCCACTACGTGCTCGGCCTCTGCCAGGAGCAGGCGGGCGACGCCGCGGGCGCCGCGCAGCACTACAAGGCCGCGGCGTCGCGCGATCCAAGCTTCGCCATGCCGCACCTCAGGCTCGGGCTGCTCGCGAAGCGCTCCGGCGACCTCGCGACCACGCGGGACGAGCTCGGCCGCGCGGCGGCGCTGCTCGTCGCGGAGCGGCAGGAGCGCCTCGTGCTGTTCGGCGGCGGCTTCCCGAGGTCGGCGCTGATCGGCCTCTGCCAGGCCGAGCTCACGGCCCGGGGAGGGCGCGCCGGATGAAGCGCGCCCAGCTCGCCGAGCGCCTCGCCGCGCTGCACGCCGCCTTCGACGCGTCCTTCGCCGAGCCCGCGCGGACCCGCGCCGACGAGCCGGCGCGCGCGCTCGCCGTCCGGGCGGGCGACCGCAGGCTCCTCGTGCGCATCGAGGAGCTCGCCGCCGTCGAGCCGTGCCGCCGGATCGTGCCGCTCGCCGGCGGCCCCCCGGGGCTGCTCGGGCTCGTCGGCCTGCGCGGCCGGCTCGCCGCGGCGTACGACCTCGCCGCGCTCGTCTCCGGCCGGTCGCGCGCCGGCGTGGACGCGGCGGCAGGGCCGGCGCCGCGCTGGCTCCTCGTCTGCGCCGAGCACCCCGACATCGCGCTCGCGATCGACGAGATCGAGGGACATGCCAGCATCCCGCGCGAAGGCGCGCGCTCCGCCGCCGGCGAGCGCGAAGGCGCGGGCGAGCTCGTCACGGAGGCCGTCGAGGTCGACGGCGGGCCGCGGGGCCTGCTCCGCGTCGCCGCCGTCGCGGCCACCGTCCTGCGCAGGGCCCAGCGAGGGGCAGAGCGTCCCAAGGAAGATCGATGAAGACCAACTGGACCATCCCGCAGCAGATCGTCGCCAGCCTGTTCTTCCCCCTCGTCGTGCTGATCCTGCTGGGCGTCGTCTCCGTCCACAAGACGGCGAGCCTGCTCGAGATCAGCCAGGAGCTGAAGCAGACCTACCGGGTGCTCACCGAGCTCGACGAGCTCCACGCCCACTTCCTCGACGCGGAGACGGGGCAGCGGGGGTTCATCATCACCGGCGACGACGCGTTCCTGGAGCCCTACGAGATCGCGCTGCACTCGATCGACGCCGACTACGAGGAGCTGCGCCGGCTGACCGAGGGGAACCTGGGCGCGCAGGAGCGGCTCGACCGGCTCCGGCCGCTCATGCGGGAGAAGCTCGAGGAGATGCGCCTCTCGGTCGAGCAGCGCCGCCGCGAGGGCGCCGAGGCCGCGGCGGCGACCGTCGCGAGCGGCCGGGGCCGGCGCGCCATGGATGACATCCGCGCCGTCGCCGGCGAGCTCCGCGCCGAGGAGACGCGCGCCCTCGCGGCGCGAGAGGAGGAGGCCGCGGCGAGCGAGCAGCGCCTGCTCGTCACCCTCACCGCGGGCTCGGCGCTCACCGTCCTCGTCGTCGCCGCGGTCGGCTTCCTGATCATCCGCGGCATCAACCGCCGCATCCACTCGGCGACCCGCCGCATCGAGAGCTCCGCGACGGAGCTCCAGGCCGCCGCCACGCAGCAGGCGCAGGGCTCGAAGGAGCAGGCGACCACCTCGACCGAGGTCTCCGCCACCATGCGGGAGCTGCTCTCGACGTCCCACCAGATCGCCGAGAGCACGCAGCGGGTGACGCAGATCGCCGCCGACACCGCCGCGGCCGCGCGCGCCGGCGACGAGACCGTGAAGCGGGCGCGCGAGGGCATCGACGGCGTCCAGCGCCAGGTCGAGCAGATCGTCCTCCACATGCTCGATTTCGGCAAGAAATCCCAGGAGATCGGCGGGATCCTCCAGATCATCAACGAGCTCGCCGAGCAGACGAACATCCTCGCGATCAACGCGACCATCGAGGCGGCCGGCGCGGGGGACGCGGGCCGGCGCTTCGGGGTGGTCGCCGACGAGATCCGCAAGCTCGCCGACCGCGTGGGCGGCTCGACCAAGGAGATCCGCGCGCTCATCGAGGAGATCCGCGCGGCCGCGAACACGACCGTGATCGCGACGGAGAGCGGCTCGAAGGCGGTCGACGCGAGCGCGCGCCAGTTCGGCGAGGTCGCCACGAGCTTCCGGCAGATCTCGGAGCTCGTCAGCAGCACCGCCGAGGCGTCGCGCGAGATCGAGCTCAGCACCAAGCAGCAGGCCACGGCGGTCGAGCAGGTCAACGCGGCGCTGCTCGACGTGGCGCGCACCGCGCGCGAGACGGAGGCGAGCTCGTCGGTCACGCTGAAGACGTCCTCCGAGCTCGCGACGCTCTCGAAGGACCTCGTCCGCCTCATCCAGCGGCCAGCCGGGGCGTAGGAGCACCGCTTGGGGAGCGATCTTTACAAATACTTCCGGATGGAGGCCCAGGAGCTCGCGGACGGGCTCGCGTGGAGGTTGCTCGATCTCAAGGAGCAGGGCGGCCAGGGGGAGTCGCTCGACCAGTGCTTCCGGCTGGCGCACACGCTGAAGGGCGCCGCCGGCGCGGCCAAGCAGCTCAAGGTCGCCGAGCTCGCCCACACGGTCGAGGACGTGCTCACGCCGTTCCGGCGGGACCACCAGCCGATCCCGGCGGCGCACATGAGCGAGCTCATGCGGCTCATCGGGCTCATCCGCGACGAGGTGTCCCGCCTCGCCGCGGAGGAGCCCTGCGACCCCGAGCGCGGCCGCCCGGCCCGGCGCAGCGCGCACGAGGACGTGGCGCGGGTCGATCTCGCCCACGTGGGCGCGCTGGCCGACGAGATCGGCGAGGCCATCGTGCAGCTCGAGTCGCTGCGGAGCAGCGCGGAGGCGCTCGATCGGGCCGAGCGCCTCACGGAGGCGCTCGGGGCCGTGAGCTCGCCGGCGGAGGCGGTGCGCAACCTGGGGGAGCTCGGCGCGCGGCGGGCGGGGGGGTTGTACCGCGAGCTCTGCGCGGCGCTCGGCACCGCCCGCGCCGAGCTCGCGCGGGGCATCGACCGGCTCTCGACCGAGCTCCGGCAGGCGCAGGCGCGCACGCGCGAGCTGCAGCTCTTGCCGTGCGCCGGCGTGCTCGAGGCGGTCGAGCTCGCGGTGCGCGAGGCGGCGGAGTCGCTCGGCAAGCGCATCGATTTCCAGGCGAGCGGCGGCGACATCCGGCTCGACAGCGCGGTGATCTCCGGGCTGCGGGACGCGGCGCTGCACATGGCGAGGAACGCGGTCGACCACGGGATCGAGCCCGAGGGCGCGCGCCGCGCCGCCGGGAAGCCGGCGGCCGGCCAGATCCGGCTCCGGGTCGAGCAGCGCGGCAGCCGGGTCGCCCTGATCTGCAGCGACGACGGCCGCGGCGTCGACGTGGCCGCGGTCCGGAGGGCGGTCGTGCGCGCGGGGCTCCGCCGCGAGGAGGAGGCGTACGACCTCACCGCGGAGGACGCGCTGGAGCTCATCTTCGGGCCGGGGGTGAGCACGTGCGAGGCGATCACCTCGCTCTCGGGCCGCGGCGTCGGCCTCGACGTGGTGCGCGAGACCGCGGCGAAGCTGAGCGGCACGGCGAGCGCGCAGAGCCAGCCCGGGCGCGGGACCACGATCGAGCTCGTTGTCCCGATCTCCCTCTCGTCGGTGACCGCGCTGCGGATCGAGGACGGCGGCCACGTGGCGCTCCTGCCGCTCGACGCGGCGCGGCTCGCGCTCCGGCTCGAGGCGGGCGCGATCGTCCGCGGCCCGGAGCGCGACGCGATCGTGATCGAGGATCGCGTCGTGCCTTTCGCGCGCCTCGCCGCGGTGCTCGGCGCGGCGGAGCCGGAGGGCGAGCCGCGCTGCGCGGTGGTCGTCGGCGCGGGCCCGTCGCAGGCGGTGCTCGGGGCCGATCGCCTCCTCGGCGCCGTGCCCGTCATCGTGAAGCCGCTCCCCGCGGCGGCGGGGGCGCCGCCCGCGGCGCTCGGGGCGAGCCTCGACGTGCGCGGCGACCCGGTGCTGGTCCTCGATCCGCGCGGCCTGGTCGAGCTCGTGCGCGCCGCCGGCCCGAGCGGCGCGCCGCGGCGCGAGCGGCGCCCGCCGCCGCCGATCCTCGTCGTGGACGACTCGCTCACCACCCGGATGCTCGAGCAGAGCATCCTCGAGTCCGGCGGGTACGAGGTCGATCTCGCGTCCTCGGGCGAGGAGGGGCTGCGCAAGGCGGCCGAGCGGCGTTACGGCCTGTTCCTCGTGGACGTGGAGATGCCGGGGATGAGCGGCTTCCAGTTCGCCGAGCGCGTCCGCGCCGATCCGGCGCTGCGCGAGACGCCGCTCGTCATCGTGACGTCGCTGTCGTCGGCGGCCGATCGCCGCCGCGCCAGGGACGCGGGCGCGGACGACTACATCGTGAAGGGCGAGTTCGACCAGCGGCGGCTGCTCGACACCGTGGCGGGGCTCCTCGCTCGAGCGCGGGGGGCCCCGTCGTGAGCCGCGCGCCCAAGGCCGAGCCCCGCATCCCCTCGCGGAAGATCCGCGTGCTCGTCGCCGACGACTCGCGCACGGTCCGCAGGCGCATCGTCGGCGCGCTCGAGGCGGACCCGGAGATCGAGGTGGTCGGCGAGGCCGGCGACGGGGAGGCCGCGATCGCGCTGTGCGAGCAGCTGCGGCCCGACGTGCTCACGCTCGACATGATGATGCCCAAGGCGAGCGGGGTCGCGGTGACCGAGCACGTGATGGCCTACTGCCCCACGCCGATCCTCATCGTCTCGGCCTCGCTCGAGCGCGGGGAGGCGCTCGGGACGTTCGACGCGCTGGCCGCGGGCGCCGTGGACGTGCTCGACAAGCCGGCGGCCGGCGACGAGGGCGACGCCTGGGATCTGCGGCTCGTGAGCGCGGTGAAGCTCGTCGCGCGCATCAAGGTGATCACGCACCTGCGCAGGAAGCTCCGCCCCGCGCGCCCCCTGCCCGTCGCGGAGGCGCCGGGCGGCGCGCGCGCGGATGACGGCTGGTGCCGGGTCATCGCGATGGGCGCCTCGACCGGGGGCCCGTCGGCCATCGTCGAGGCGCTGAGCCCGCTGCCGGCGTCGTTCCCCGTGCCCATCCTGCTCGTCCTGCACATCGGCGCGCCGTTCGCGCCGGCGTTCGCCGAGTGGCTGGCCGGGCGGCTCGCGATCCCGGTCTCGATCGCGGCCGACGGGGAGCCGCTCCAGCGCGCCGGCCAGCCCGGCGTGAGGCTGGCGCTGCCCGACCGGCACCTCGTGGTCCAGAAGGGGCGGCTCCGCCTGACCGACGGTCCGGAGCGGCACTCGTGCCGCCCCTCGGTCGACGTGCTCTTCGAGTCGATCGCGATCGAGGTGGGCGAGCGCGCCGTCGGCTGCCTGCTCACGGGCATGGGCCGCGACGGCGCCGAGGGGATGCTCGCCATGAAGCGCGCGGGGGCGACGACCCTCGCCCAGGACGAACCGTCGTCGGTCGTGTTCGGGATGCCGCGGGAGGCCATCGCGCGGGGCGCGGCGCAGCACGTCTTATCCGCAGGGGCCATCGGCCCTACTTTGCTGGCGCTGTCCAGGAGCAGAAGGGAATCGCCATGAAGCCGCACGTCCTGATCGTCGATGACAGCCTCACGATACGCATGGATCTCCGGAGCCTGCTCAGCACGGGCGCCGGGTTCGTGGTGACGGCGTGCGAGACAAAGGCGCTTGCCCAGAAGGTCCTGAGGACGAGGGCGTTCTCCCTGGTGATCCTCGACGTGCTCCTGCCGGACGGCGACGGGCTCGACCTCCTCCGGGAGATCCGCACCTCGGAGGATCTCGCGCAGACGCCGGTCATCCTGCTGTCCACCGAGATCGAGGTGAGGCACCGGATCCACGGGCTGAGCATGGGCGCCGACGAGTACGTCGGGAAGCCGTACGACGGGAGCTACCTCGTGCACCGGGCGACGGAGCTCGTGAGCGAGCGAAGCAGCGCGCGCCGCGCGGCGGAGGGCGGCGGCTCGGGCCTGAGCGGCAAGAAGATCCTCGTCGTGGACGACAGCCCCACGTACCGCGCCTCGCTCGCGCACGTCCTGCGGCAGGACGGCTGCGACGTCATCCCGGCGCAGTCGGGCGAGGAGGCGCTGAGCCTGCTCTCCGTCGAGGGGGTCGACTGCGTGATCATGGACCTCCTGATGCCGGGGATGGGCGGCCTGGAGGCCGCGCGGCGGATCAAGCAATCGAGCGGCACGAGCCACATCCCCGTGGTCATCCTGACGGGGCACGACGACGCCGCGACGCGGGCGGAGGGCGCGCGCATCGGCGTCGACGACTTCGTGCTGAAGGCGCCCGAGCTGACGATGCTGCGGTCGCGGCTGCGGGGCCTGTTCCGGAGCAGGCCTGCTCCGGGCGCGGGCGGCGGGGCCGCCGCGCGGCGCGCCGGGAGCAGCCCGGATCTGCCGCCGCCGAGCTCGCGCGCCGGCAGCCGCGCGCGCAGCGTGTTCCCGGGGGCCGGCACGCTGTTCGATCAGGTCGTCGCGGTGAGCGGGCTCTCGAGCGTGATCGGGCCGAGCACGATCGTGCGGGCGTGCCGGCGCGCGGGCATCGAGCCGTGGTCGATGTCGCCCGAGGACCTCCACCGCGCGCTGCCGGCCATCCGCGAGACGCTGCGCATGTTCCTGAGCGAGGAGGACTCCGAGCGCGGCATCGCGGCCATCAGCCTGCTCGCGCGCGACGCGGCGTCCGCCGCGAGCTGAGCGGGCTCGCTGGGGCCCCGCTACTCCGCGAAGACGTCGTCGAGGGAGCTTTCGCTCATCGCGCGCATCAGCCAGCGGTGCAGCGTCGCCGGCTCCTGACAGGACAGCACGCGAGCGCGCACCGGCTCCGGACACGGGCGCCCGCGCATCTCCAGCGCCGCCAGGAGCGCCTCCCTCAGGCCCAGCATGGCCTGCTCGGCCTGCGCCTGGGCCTGCTCGGCTCTCGTCTCCAGATCGCTCATCATTCCCTGGAGCCGATCGATGAGGTCGGCGGAGCCGAACAGCTCGGCCATGCCGTAAAAGAACTGGAGCTTGCCGCCGCTGACGGCCAGATCGAGGCCCAGCACCGCCGATGAGTAACGTCCCATCTGCGGCACGATGCGCTGGTAGCGCGGCGCATCCGGGCCTGGCAAGCGGTAGCCGTGGACCTGCTGCCGCAGCCGGTCGTACACGAAATACTCCGGGATGCGCAGCCGCGCGTAGCGCTCGACGTTCGCGACGAGATCCTTGTTTCTATCGCCCTGGTGGAGCACCTCGAGGACGAGGCTCAGGCCTCTGCCCTCCTCCGCCACCACCCAGGCCATTCGCGGGTCGTCCTCGGGCTGCGGGACGTCCAGCACCGCGAGGATATCCGGGACGAAGACGTCTTCGCCCGGGTAGAGCACCGCCAGCTCCTCGGCCAGATAGATGACGCGGCCCGTCGAGCCGAAGTGCAGCGTCAGCATGTCGATCGCCCGCCCGTTGGCTTTCTGGTGAGGACGCCCTTCGGCCATCGCGCTCCGCGGGTCCGACAGGCTCTCGAGGATCCCCACCAGCAGCCGCTCGCGCTCTGCGGGCGTCATGGCGCGCCACTCCTCTTCCGTCGGCGCCACCAGCGGAGGGCGAGGCGTTTCGGAGGCGGGGTGAACCATGCCAGGACCCTAGCACCAAACGCAGCCGCGGCGGGCAAGGCTCCGGGCGCCCCGCGCCGGACTGCCGCCGGCGTGCGTCGGCGCCGTCAAGCACGTCAACCCGCGGTTGACTGGGCGAGCTCACGGCGCGCCGCGACAACGGCTCTGGCGCCGTGAGCGCGGCTTCCAGCGGGCCGGAATGCCCGCCGGCGGGCGGCTCGGAGGAGGCGGCACCGACATTGCTTGTCGCCCCATCACGAACGAGGTGCGGCGCCGCGGTCCGGCGGCCGGCACCTCACGCGTGGTCTGGGCTGCGCGATGCGCCGGGCGCCACGCCGGGCCGCGCGCGCATCGAGCGCGGCGACGGTGCGCCGCGGTGAGCGGCGGTTGCCGGCCCGAGCTCGGCGCCTGGAGCGCCGGGTGCGGTGGCTCGACTCGAAAGGATGTGTTCATGAAAGGCGCTGTTCTCTCGTTGGTCCTCCTGGGTTGCGCGGTGCTGGTCGGCTGCTCCGGCGCAGCGAGCTCGCCCGGGCCGAGCGAGGACGCAGCCGGACAGGGCGGCACTGGAGGCGGCGGCGGCAGCCCGGGCAGCACGAGCGGGCAAGGCGGCGGCGCGACCTCGGT
Organism: Sorangium sp. So ce834; assembly: GCF_051521425.1. Taxonomy (NCBI): domain Bacteria; kingdom Pseudomonadati; phylum Myxococcota; order Polyangiales; family Polyangiaceae; genus Sorangium; species Sorangium sp. So ce834. The sequence continues at coordinate 5,489,615 of NZ_CP150351.1, read as the reverse complement.
CGGCCACGGCAGCGCTTCGGGCGCGGGCGGCAGCGGCGCTGGCACGGGTGCGGGCGGCCAGGGCGGCGGCGTGGCCTCGAGCGGCCACGGCGGAGCGGGCGGCTCGGCCATCGTCGGCTCGGGCGGCGCCGGTGGTTCGGGACCCGTCGAGGACGCGGGCACGGTGATCAAGGTGACGACCCTCGACGCGGACGGCCCGGGGTCGCTGCGCGAGGCGATCGAGGCGCCGGGCCGACGCATCATCGTGTTCGAGGTCGGCGGGATCATCGATCTGAACAGGGCCCGACTCGATATCACCGAGCCGTTCGTCACGATCGCCGGCCAGACCGCGCCCTCGCCCGGCATCACGCTGATCCGCGGCGGGATGAGGATCAGCACGCACGACGTGCGGATCCAGCACCTCCGCTTCCGCATGGGCGACGCCGGCGCCGCGCCGGCGTCCGGGTTCGAGCCCGACGTCACGACCGACGGCGCCTCGGCGCACGACATCGTGATCGACCACTGCTCGGTGGCCTGGGGCGTCGACGAGAACCTGTCGGTCTCCGGCCCCCGCTTCGACGGCCCCGCCGGCACCTCGCGCCGCGTCACCCTCAGCAACAACATCATCGCCGAAGGGCTCGCCGAGTCGATCCACGAGAAGGGCTCCCACTCGATGGGCACCCTCGTGCACGATCACTGCACCGACGTCACCGTCGTCGGCAATCTCTACGCCCACAACAACGAGCGAAACCCCTGGTACAAGGGGTTCGCGACCGGGGCGATCGTGAACAACGTCGTCTACGACCCCGGCAAATGGGCCATGCGGCTCGGCCCCGTCGTCCGGGAGTGGGAGAGCTCGGGCGTCACGCCCGAGCCCCCCAGGGTCAGCATCGTCGGCAACTACATGCGGCACGGCGTGAGCACGATTCCGGGGCTCCCGATGGTGGGCACCAACTCGATGGGATCCGCCTACCTCGAGGACAACATCGCCGTGGATACCCTCGGCGCAGCGGCGCCCATCGTCTCCCCGCAGATCGTCGTCCTCCCCGAGCGGCCCGCGTGGCCCGAGGGCCTCGTGGCGATCCCCGCGGCGTCGGTCCTGGACGCGGTGCTCGCGCACGCGGGCGCGCGGCCCAGGGAGCGCGACGAGGTCGATCTGCGCATCGTCGCAGAGGTCGTGTCCGGCGGCGGCATGCTCGTCGACAGCCAGGACGAGGTGGGGGGCTACCCGACGGCAGCGCCGACCGCGCGGCCGCTGGTCGTCCCGGCCGAGGACATCGAGGGCTGGCTCGAGCGCCTCGCCGACGAGCTCGAATAGCGGGCGTCGCCCGCGCCGTCGCCGAGCCCCGGCGCGCGAGGCCGCCGCTCCCCACGAGCAGCGGCCTCGCGGTGGTCGCTCGGTGACGTCACCAGGATTCCGCTACCAGGAGGCATCATGCTGAGAGGATCATCGATCTATTCCGTCGTCGTGTTGGCAGCGCTCTCCGGCTGTGCGTCGGGCATCGAAAGCGACAGCAGCAGCAGCGGCGAGCCGAGCTCGGGCGAGCCGGGCCCCGTCGATCCCGGGTACGGCGACGGCACCGAAGACCCGGGCGGCGTTCCGGGAGACCTCGACCCCGACGCGGACCCCGGCGAGAGCGTGGACTGCGGGCGGCAGAACTTCGATGTCGAGCGCAGGCCGGCCAGCATCCTGCTGGTCCTCGACCGCTCCGCGTCGATGCAGGACGATCCGAGCGGGGACGAGGGCACGCCGACGAAATGGGAGCTCGTCGTGCCCGCCTTGCAGGAGGTGATCGCGGCGACGAACGAGGCGGCCTCCTGGGGCCTGAAGGTGTTCCCGCAGGGCGACAGGACAGGCTCGTGCACGGAGGAGAGCTTCCCGCGCGATATCCTGATCCCGATCTCGGACAACAACGCGCCCACGGTGAATCAGGCGATCTCGAGCACGACCCCCGAGGGGGACGGCACGCCCACGGGCGACGCCATCAACGAGGCGGTCGAGTACCTGCGATCGATCCAGAACGACGACCCCAAATACATCCTGCTGGCGACGGACGGCGACCCGTCGTGCCCCAAGAGCGACTCGGACGAGTTCGCGGTCCAGGCGGTGACGAACGCCGCCGCCGCCGGCTTCCACACGTTCGTGGTCGGGATCGCCTCGCAGCAGAGCAAGGTGAAGGCGCTCAACGGCCTCGCCGTCGCGGGGCTCGAGCCGCGAGCGGACCCGGATCCGCTCGCGCCCAAGTTCTACCTCGCGGCCACGAAGGACGAGCTCGTGACGTCGCTGCTGACGATCACGGGAGAGGTCTCGACCTGCCTGTTCCCGCTGAGCGCGCCCCCGCCGAACCCGGACCACGTCGGCGTGTTCGTCGGGGATCAGGCGGTCATGCAGGACACCACGGGGATGAACGGCTGGAATTACACGGGGCCCGACATGACGACCATCCAGCTGTACGGCGCCGCGTGCGAGCAGGTAGCGAGCAGCGGCGCCGGCTCGGTCAAGGTGATCTTCGGCTGCAAGGACGACCCGATCTACTGAGCCGCCGGGCGCGCTCCGCCCGCGCGCGGAGCGCCGGCGCGTCAACCGCGATCGTCAACCGGTGTCGACCCCGCGTTGACACGGAGGCCGCAACCCACGCCCGCGCCGGGGTGGTGGCCGGATTTGAACATGAAGGCGGGAAGGCGGGAAGAAAAGATCAATGATCTTCCTGCCTTCCCGCCTTCATGTGAATCACTCCGGGGCAAATTGGCCCACCACCCGCGCCGCAGCCCGACGCCCCGCGGCGCCCCCTGGATCGCCGCTTGCATTCTCGTCGACCGCGGACCGCGGACCGCGTAGACCGCTTCGACCCCGCGGCCCGCTCGACGACGTGGAGCGTGGTTTCGTGATTGCCCCCTCGACGGGGTTGCGTCGAGAGATCGACGGGCGCCGGCCGGCGTCGTGCGAGCGCTCCCGGACGCGGGTCGTCCATCGTGAATCCAGAAGAGAGGTAGCGAGATGAGATTCGGATTGAAGTCAGCTTTCACTTTGCTGCTCGTGCTCGGCGCCGCCGGCGCCTCCCAGCTCGGCTGTTCGGACGACGCGGCGACGCCGGACGACGGCGAAGGGGGCAGCAGCTCGAGCAGCGGCGCCGTCGCCAGCGGCGGGAGCACGACCACGGGGAGCGGCGGCGGCGGCGGCAGCCCGAGCAGCACGTCGGCGAGCACCACGGCCGCGAGCACCACGGCCGCGAGCACCACGTCGGCGAGCAGCACGTCGGCGAGCACCACGGCCGCGAGCACCACGGGCAGCGGCACCGGCGGCGCGGGCGGCGAGGAGCCGCTCGGCGACGAGATCCCGATGGAGATCCCGACGCCCACGAACGGCGCCGGCGAGATCAGGACCCAGACGACGGTGCTGAAGAACGCCGCCAACGGCGGGCAGGACGTCTACGACTTCAACAACCAGAAGATCGGCGTGAACAACACCGCCGATTGCGACGACGGCGAGGGCCAGAAGACGGTGTTCGAGGTCGAGCACGGGGTCACCGTGAAGAACCTCATCATCGCGGGCGGCCTCCCCGCCGGCAACGGCATCGTCTGCAAGGGCGACTGCACCCTCGATCACGTCTACTGGGAGGACGTCTGCGAGGACGCGGCGACCAACAGCAAGGACGGCGCGACGATGCGGATCAACAGCTCGATCGCCCTGCACTCCGCCGACAAGATCTTCCAGCACAACGCCAAGGGCGGCTCCACGACCATCGTCACGAACTCGTACATCGCCGACTTCGGGAAGCTCTGGCGCTCCTGCGGCGACTGCACCGCCAACGGCGGCCCGCGCAACCTGATCCTCGACAACGTCCGGGTGGACAAGGTCAAGACGACGGTCGCGGGCGCGAACCAGAACTACGGGGACACGGTCACGATCACGAACCTCTACGTCAAGGGGGGATACAACGAGCGGGACGACAAGCCGAAGATCTGCCAGGAGTACCGGGCCGTCACCGACCACATGGGCGAGTCGGAGAAGCTCCACGGCGGCGCGAGCCAGTGGAACACCGCCACGTGCCACGTGAGCAAGAGCGACATCAAGAGCTGGTGAGCGCGCAACCGCGCGAGCGGCGGCGCCCGCTCCGCTCTGCCCCGCTCCGTTACGATCCCACCCCGAGCTTGCGGCGCAGGTTGTCGCGCGCGCGCGCCTCGAGGCGCTCCCGGAAATACGGCGACAGGAAGATGTGCTCCGCCGCGAGCAGCCGCTCGAAGAAGGCCCGCCTGCCCGCGGCGTAGCGCTCGGGCGGCGCGGCGCCGTACTCCGCGGCGATCGCCCGGTCGTACGCGTCGAACGCCGCCGCGTCGCTGCCCAGGATGGCCATGTCGCAGTCGAGGAACAGCGCCTCGTCCTCGCCCACGTCCGCGGGCGCGAGCGATCCGTGGCGCGCGGTGAGCAGGATGAGCCGCGCGATGAGGCCCTCGTCGAGCCCCTCGCCGGGCAGCCAGCGCGCGACGGCCTCGCGCGCGAGCTCGGCGCTGCGCTCCTCGTTGTCGCGGCGGCCGGGCGCGTACACGGCGTCGTGGAAGAGCGCGGCCAGGAACACCTCGCGCGGCCGCCGCCAGCCGACGTCGCGGCCGACCTCGGCCACCCGGCGCAGCACCTCGCGCACGTGGGCCAGGTCGTGGTACGCGCGCCCCGGCTCGCCGTAGGCCGCGCGCACGGCGCTCCACAGCGGCTCCGGCAGGACGAGCCCGCCCGGCGCCTCCGGCGGCGCGCCGCCGGCGTCCGCGTCGGCGCGCGCCTCTTCGGCCGCGCCCGCGGGCGCCTCGCCCGCTTCGCTCGCCGCGCCCGCGCCGCCCGGCCTCGCGGGAGCGGTCACGCGAGCACCAGGTCCTCGGGGCGGAACAGCTCCCCGTCGACCGTGGCGCTGCGGCCCTTCTCCGTGGCCTTCGCGTGGCGCGTGGAGCGGGTGACGCACTGGGACAGGGTCTTGGCCTCGGCCGGCGTGAGCTCGAGCATCGGCGCGAGGATACCCCGGCGCGGGCCGTTCAGCGCCCGGGGCGCACCGCGCGCTGGAAATCCGCCAGGAATTCGGAGATGCTGACCCTCCCTCTCGCCGCCCGTTCGCCGCCCGTTCAATGCACGACCCCACCCGGACGATCACGACCCTCCGCAGCGACGCGGTCGAGCTCCCGGACCTGCGCGTCTTCGTCAGCCCCCAGAAGAGCCCGCCGATCGAGGCCACCCTCGGCGTCGCGCCGCTCGTCCTCGGCACGAGCGGCGAGTGCGATGTCGTCATCCCCGACTCCCGCGTGTCGCGCCGTCACTGCCAGCTCCGGTTCACGCCGCGCGGCATCGCCCTCACCGACCTCGGCAGCAAGAACGGCACGTTCATCAACGACGTCCTGATCGTCGAGGGCTTCCTCACGCCGGGCGCCGTCGCCTCGCTGGGCGGCGTCCCGCTCACCGTGCGCGTCGGCGGCGCCCCGGTCGTCGTCCCGCTCTCCACCTCGGCCAGCTTCGGCGAGGCCCTCGGCAGCAGCGTCCCGATGCGCGCTCTCTTCGCCCGCCTCGAGCGCGCCGCGGCCACGTCCGAGACCATCCTCCTCCTCGGCGAGTCCGGCACGGGCAAGGAGGTCCTCGCCCGCGCCATCCACGAGGCGAGCCCGCGCAGCGGCGGCCCGTTCGTCGTGTTCGACTGCAGCGCCGTCGCCCCCAACCTCATCGAGGCCGAACTCTTCGGCTACACGAAGGGCGCCTTCACCGGCGCCCAGGCCGCGCGCGCCGGCCTGCTCGAGGAGGCGAGCGGCGGCACGCTCTTCCTCGACGAGATCGGCGAGCTCCCGCTCGATCTCCAGCCGAAGCTCCTGCGCGCCCTCGAGGCCCGCCAGGTGCGCCGCATCGGCGCCGCCGCGTACACGTCCTTCGACGCCCGCGTCATCGCCGCCACGCACCGGGACCTCCAGGGCCGCATCGGCGCGGGCACGTTCCGCGAGGACCTCTACTACCGGCTCGCCGTGGTCGAGGCCGTGGTGCCGCCGCTGCGCGAGCGCAGGGAGGACATCCCGCTCTTGGTCGAGCGCTTCCTCGCGGCGCAGGTGCCGCCGCGCTCGCTCGCCGATCTGCCCCCGAACGCGCTGGAGCTGCTCCGCGGGCACCACTGGCCGGGCAACGTGCGCGAGCTCCGCAACACGGTCGCGCGGCTCGTGCTCTTCCCGCACCTCGCCGAGGAGGCGATCGTCAAGGTGGCGCCGCGGCCCGCCGACATGGGCGTCGTCCAGTTCGCCTCGCTGCCGCTCCGCGAGGCGCGCGACATGGTGGTCGAGCAGTTCGAGCGGACGTTCATCGCGATGAAGCTGCGGGACAGCGGCGGCAACGTCGCGCGCGCGGCGGCGTCGATGGGCGTCTCGCGGCAGCTCGTCCACCGGCTGATGGAGCGCTACGGCATCCGCAGCAAGGGCTGACGGGCGCGCGGCGGGCGGCTCCTCAGGCCGTGGACGGTGAGGTTCGGGGAGCTCCGCGAGGTGAGCGCGATGCCGTCGAGCCCCGCGCTCGAGAGCCGGCAGGGGCACGCAGGAGGGGGCTGGCGCTGCGCAGGAGCCGTCCAACTGTAACGAAGGCTACTCCACGGGCCGTGTAGGAGGAGCTCGGGGGCGGCGCAGGAGGCGCTCGGTTGTAACAAAGGACACTCCGAGGGCTGCGCAGGAGGGATTCGGGGGCGGCGCAGGAGCGCGGCGGAGCGGCGCAGCAGGGTGTCGCGGGATGCGCAGGAGCGCGGCGGGGGACGCGCAGGAGCGCGGCAGGGCGGCGCAGCAGGGTGTCGCGGGATGCGTAGGAGCGCGGCGGGGGACGCGCAGGAGCGCAGCGGGGCGGCGTAGGAGGCGGTCGGGAGATGCGAAGGAGGGCGGCGGGGCGGCGCAGCAGGGACGGCGGCAGGCAGCAGCAGGGCGGCGGCACCGTGCAGGCGCGCAGCCTCTGCGCACAGGACAGGATCCGGGCGCGCACTCTCACGTCGAGGCCGCAGGGGGACGCGCGGCGGACGCTGCGGCCCGGGTCGTTCACGAGTCGTTCACGATGCGATCCGTCGGCTGCTCGGGTTGCGGGGTTGGCAGCGGAGCGGCGCGCGTTCCAGCAACGGGAGAGACCGCAAGGGCGCAAGAGGCGCAACGGGACAGAGATGGAATTGTATTCTCCTCTTCACCTTGCGTCCCTTGCGCCCTTGCGGTCCTCTTCCATGAATCGATTTTCGCCGAATTTCAGCGGACGCCTGAGCCGCCTCGCATCCGCGGCGCTGGCCGCCATCCTGTGCTCAAGGGGTGGCTCGTGGGGATGGATCCCCTCGAAGCGCTCGAATCGAGGTGGGCGGAGTCCTCTTCGGCCTCTCTTGGCCTCGGCAGTACCCTGCGAACACACCCCTTTGCAGACCTCCGCGCATGGTCGATCGGTCCGCCGTCCGTCGCATCGTGAGCATCGAGCCATTCGAGCTTCACATCGCGGAGATCCTGGCGACACTCCTTCTCTGAACTCCGCATCCGGTTTCACGGCGCCCCGGGCGAGGGCGCTCAGAACGAGCCGCGCAGCGAGATCGCAGCGCCGTCCGGCAGCAGGGCGGATCCCGTAGCCGGCGCCACGGGGACGACCGGATCGAGCTGGAAATACAGCACCGCGCCGACCCCCGCGACGACGAGCCCCGCGCCGGCGCTGATGGCGGCGGCCGTCCAGAGGGTGTCGATCGCCTCGACCTCGTCCGCCGTACACCCGGGCGCGCACCTGCTGCGGAGCTCGCTCCGGTCGACGTGCCCCTTGATGCCGAGGAACGCGCCCACGCCGAGCGCCACCGCGCCGGCGCCGGCGAGCACGAGCGGCCAGCGCTGCCGCACCGGCGCGGCGCCCCCGCGCGGCGCGGCCGGCGGCGCGGCCGCGGGGAAGCGCACCGCGATCGGCAGCGCCTTGTCGCCCGGCGACACCGTGACCACGGTGACGACGCGCGTCCCCGCCGCGTCCTCGAAGGTCAGCGTGTGGCGCCCGGGATCGAGCTCGATCGGATCCTTCGGGAGCGCCTCGACGAGCGGCGCGCCGTCGAGGAGCACGCGCACGCGGCCCGGCGCGTGGCCGTCCGCGGACGTGGCCGACAGCGCGACGCTGGGCATGTCGCGCTCGACCTGCTCGCTCCAGCTCTGACAGTCGCGGGCGAGCGTCGCCGGGCACGAGCTCACGCACAGACGGAGCTCGGCGCGGGCGCGCCGCAGCGCCCGGTCGCGGACGAGCTGCTGCGCCTGCTCGTACGAGGCCGCGCACGTTTCTCCCACGCCCTGAGCGCGGGCGCGCGAGCCCGCGAGGAGCGTGACGGCTGCGACGAAGGCGACGAGGAGGCCCCGTTTCATCGCAGCGCAGGCTACACGCTTCCGTCCGTCACAGACACTCACGCTTGATCCGCCGGATGCCGTCGCCGTCCAGGTAGTAGGGGGGCACGCAGCGCGACCGCGGCCGCGCGCTGCGCGCCGGGGCCGCAGTGCGCACCCCTGCTGCGCGGTCCGGGGCGGCCGCGCGCGTGGCCGACGCGGCTTCCGTGGGGGCGCTCGCGGAGGCCGCGGGCGCCGCTGCGGGCGCGCTCGTGGCGGGCGCCGCAGGCGCGGTCCCAGAGGCCCCCGGCGCGGCCTCAGAGGCCCCTGGCGCGGCCTCAGAGGCCCCTGGCGCGGCCCCAGAGCCCTCGGCGGCCCCAGAGCCCTCGGCGGCCCCAGAGGCCTCCGGCGCCGGCGCCGAGACCCTCGCGGGCGCCGAGGGCTCGCCCGACGGCTCGCCGACGCCGGCGCGCTCGTCCGAGGCGGCCTCCGGCCGCGCGCCACAGCCCCTGCCGACGACCACCGCGAGCAGGAGCGCGGCGGCCCCGAACGCCAGCGTCGAGGCGCGGACGAGCTGCGCGTTCACCCGCCGCGCCGGCCCCGCCGCCGCGATCGGCGTCGCGAGCGCGGACGCCACGGGCCGCGCCATGTCCTCGACCGTCCTCGTCATCGTCGCGACCGTCACCGAGGCCCGCGCCGCGCGCGCGCGGTGCCCCGCCGGCAGCGCCGGGCGCGTGTCGATCTCCCGCGGCGGCGCCCGGTCCACGGCGGCGGGGCCCGACGGCGGCAGCGCCGGAGCCGCGCCCCGCGGCGCCGGGCCCGCGCCCCGCTGCCCCGCGATCGCGCTCCGCTGCGACGTCTCGATCGCGGCGAGGCTCTTCGCCCGCGCCTCGAGCAGCGGCCCCGCCGTCGCCTCGACCCACGCCCCGACCGCGCGCGGGCTCGCCGGCGAGAGCGCGTCCTCCAGGGCGGCCGCCATCTCCAGCGCGGTCGCGTAGCGCCGCTCGGGGTCCTTCTCGAGCCCCCGGAGCACCACCTCGTCGAGCGCCCTCGGCACCTCGCCGTACGCGCTCGGCGGCTGGACCACGCCCTCGAGGATCCGCCCGTAGATCTCCGCGTCGCACTCTCCGGTGAACAGCCGCCGCCCGGTGAGCACCTCCCACAGGACCACCGAGGCAGCGTAGATGTCGGCGCGCCGGTTCAGGGGCGCGCCGCGGAGCTGCTCCGGCGCCATGTAGCTGAGCTTGCCCTTGAGCTGCCCGACGCGGCTCACCTGGCTCCGCACCGCCGCGCGCGCGATGCCGAAGTCGAGCACGCGCGCGATCCCGTCCTCGCCGACCAGGATGTTCTGCGGCGACACGTCGCGGTGGACGATCTGGAGCGGGGCGCCGTCCTCGTCGGTCGCCTCGTGCGCCGCGTGCAGGCCCGCGAGCGCGCCGGCGACGATGGCCGAGCCGACCGGCTGCGGCACCTTCTGCCCTTGCCTGCCAGCCTCGCGCAGCAGGCTCGAGAGCGACTCGCCCGCGATGTACTCCATGACCACGAAGAGCTCGTCGTCGGCCTGGACGCTGTCGAGCGTGGTGACGACGTTCGGGTGGCGGATGCGCACCGCGAGCCGCGCCTCGTCGAGCAGCATCGACGAGAACTCGGGATCCCGGGCGAACTGCGGGTGCAGGCGCTTGATCGCGACGGTGCGCGCGAAGCCATGGGCGCCGACGAGCCGACCGAAGTGGACGGACGCCATCCCCCCGGAGGCGATCACGCCGTGGAGCGTGTATCGATCCAGGGTCCTCCGCTCGCGCTCCTGAGCCGCTTCCATCGTCGCTCTGTTTTACAACATCTCGGCAGCGTTGCTGGACGGTAACATGCGCCCGCACGGTCGACGGCGGGAGCGCCGGGCACCGCCGCGGACAACCGCCTGCGTGCGCGCGGCGCGTCGGATCCGCGCTCGGCCGAGGTGAGGTCGATGGAGGTGCAACTGCGTGCGTCCACAGTGTCAACGCACGGTTGACACGGATCGGGCGCGGCGGCGGATCGGGCGCGCGGCGCTCGCGCGGCGGCCTCCGGCTACAGGGGGACCTCGATCACGCTCTCGCAGGTGAAGTCGACGCTCAGCTGCGCCGCCGCGTCCGCCTGGACCGTCGTGCACGTGTCGACGCAGAGGACGATCTGCGTCGGGCTCGCGGGCTCGTCGTAGCGCCAGGCGCCCTCGGTCGCGCAGCCCTGATCGTACGCGAGCTCCGTGGCCGCGTTCGCGCCGTCCGTGTAGACGACGCGGACCTTCTCCTTGTCGAAGCTGCTCCCGTCGGGGGGGAGCGGGATCGCCATCGTGCACGAGACCGCGGCGCTGCGGATCCGCTCGATGGCCGCCTTGAACGCGGCCGTGGTCTGCGAGGGATCGCCGGTGTCGATGAGGACGGCGCCCTCCGTGCCGCCCGCGGCCGCGATCTCGTGCAGGTCGTCGAGCGTGTCCGGCGCGCCGTCGATCGGCGGGTTCTCGACCCCGATGACGTACGTCAGGATGCTGTCCGCGAGCGCCGCCCGGGCGTCGGCGACGACGGCGTCGATCGTGTCGGAGGCCTCGTCGCAGCCCTGCGGGTAGCCGTCCGTCACGAGCACGATCGCGTATTTCCCGGGGTTCTGCTGGCGCTGCGCCTCGATGAGCGCGCTCGTGCCGCGCATCACCCACGCGGTCGGCGTGCCGCCGCGCCAGTCGCTCGACGTCGCCGGCTCGATCGCGTCGAGCGCCGCGCCGAACGCCGGAGAGGGCAGCGGCGTGAGCGGCACGTCCGGCGTCGCGTAGATCTCGGCCGAGCACCTGTCGTCCTCGGCCGGGAAGAACGTGAGCGACGCCGTGAGGCCCTCGGACCCGGGATCCGCGAAGAACTGCTTTGTCGCCGCGACCACGGGATCCCACTTGAGCGACTTGTCGTGCCACTTCTTGTCGCCCTTGCCCATGCTGCCCGACACGTCGAACGCGAAGGCCAGGTACACCGGCTGGAGCGACGCCGCCGCCGTCTGGGTCGCGCACGCTCCGCCGCCCGCGGGGCTGCCGCTGCCCGCGCCGCTCGATCCTGGCCCGAGCCCGCCGCCGATGTCGAACGAGCCCCCCTCCCCGCTGGAGCTCCCGCCGGAGCTCGCCCCTTCGCCCTCTCCCCCATCGCTCGGGCTGCTGCCGCACCCGAGCCCGACCGCAGCCACGCTCAGCACCGCCATGGCAACTGGAAGCAATTTCATACGTCGTCGGCTCCTTGCACCACCGCGTCCCGCCCTCGCGCCGCAGGCATCGAGTCACCGGGATGGCGCGTGGTCCCGGGCCTCCGAAGCACGCCGGGTGCCAGGGCGCGGGAGCCTGTGCCTTCGATGCAGCTCTTCACGGTGATGTTGCCGACGTTGTTGTCCTCGTCGAGGCCGCGGACCGTCATGAAGGAGATTGAACCACCGAGGCGCAGAGGGCACAGAGGGAAGAGAGATTGAGAGAGAAAGAAAGAGAGAGAACTTTCAGCTCTCTTCTCTTCCCTCTGTGTCCTCTGTGCCTCTGCGGTTCCTTCTCATCCCATCAGGAACGGACCAAGGCGACGCGGCACCAGCGGGTACGGGGCGATGGCGGCCGCCCTCGGGCGCTCACTGCACGGGCGCGACGTAGGAGATGAGGACGCCCATGTTCTTGATGAAGCTCTCCACGGTGATGCCCGTCGGCGCCTCCTTGGGCGGGTACCCCGCCGGCGCCTTGCTCGGCTCGTAGGGCGAGGTGTCGTTCAGGTCACCGACGTGCGTCGTGGCGTAGGTGTCTTCGAGATAAGGCTCCGCGGTGCCCGGGCCGATCGGGGGGTTGGTGATATATGTGAGCTTGACCGGCCAGTAGCCCTCTTGGTTGAGCTCGCTGACGACCTTCTGCGCATCCGCCTCGGTCACCGGCGTGGTCGTCATCGTGCGGCCGACGTAGAGATCGCTGAGCGACACCTCGCGCAGCGAGAAGTACTTCGGCAGCTCCGCCGGCTCGTCGGTCTTCAGGGGCGAGCCCGCCGTCAGCTCCTCGGGCGATTTGGCCTTCAGCTCGTCGTAGCGCTTGCGCATGGCGGCGATGTCGAGCTTGCGCGCCTGCCCGTAGTGGCCGATCGGCTTCTCGGGGTCCTCGTCGAAGTAATACTCGCCGTTGACGACGTTCGAGCCGCGCCGGTGGACGTAGAGCGGAACGTCGGTCCCGATCTCGATGTACGTGGGGTGCGTGCGATCGGGGAAGAGCTCGATGAGCTCCGGCGTGAGCTTGACCTTATCCAGCCAGTCCAGCGCCTCGGGCACGCGGGCGATGTATTTCTCGTCCCCGGTCAGCTCGTAGAAATTGAGGAGCTGCTGGATGTTGTTGGCCGTCGTGTGCGTGGTCAGCGCCGTGGGCTCGTACGTGCGCGCGCCCACCGGCTCGCCCTCGAGCGTGAACTGCAGACCCCACGCCGGCTGCGGCGCGGGCTGCTGCATGGCGACGAAGTTGTCCATGGCGCGCTCGATGTTATCGAGCAGCTGAGATTGGCCGAGCGCCATGCGGCACATGATCAGGAACTTGACGTTCTCCCCGGCCACGTCGTCGTTGAAGGTGACGAGGCTCGTATAGTCGGGCACGCCCTCCTCCTTGCTCATCAGCGGGAAGCGCTGCGGCCAGCCGCCCCCCGGGTACTGGGCCGTGGTGACGAAGCTGATCGCCTTCTCGAGCGGCCCGCGGAACCGCTCGTCCTTCTTCTCGAGGTACATGCGCAGGAGGAGCTGCGAGGCCACGGCGGTGCCGGCGTCGTCGAACGTCGCGTTGCCGTAGTAGTGGTGGAACTCCTCGAGCCGCCATCCGTTCTGGCCGATCTTCGTGTACCAGCTCTTGAGCGACTCCTCGCCCGCGAAGTCGTGGATGTAGTTCCAGCCGCCGGCCTCGTGCTGGGCCTCGATCAGGGCCAGCGCCACCTGCTCGGCGGCCTTGTAGAAGAGCTCGTCGCCGGTCGCGTGGTAGGCGTCGAGGTAGGCGTGACCCATCGACGGCGTGCCGGGCGGCTGCACCCACAGCATGGTGCGAAACGCCTCCATCTCGCCCCAGCTCTGGGAGAGATCGGGGAGGTAGCTCCACACGTACCCCCCCTTGTACGCGACCTTCTCGCTCATGAAGGTGGCCGCGCGCTTCATCGCCTCGTAGTACGGCGCCATCTCGGGCGGCACGTCCGGGCCCGGACCTGGACCTGGGCCTGGACCAGGCTCCGGGTCGCTGTCCCCGCCGCAGGCGGCCAGCACCACGGGCAAGAGAATCGACATCGCGAACGTTCTGCGTTTCATAGGTTCCTCGATCACACGGGGCGCTGCGTCGGTCACAGCGCCCGCCGAAAAGACATGATGATTGTGGTGAAATGGCGAGGCAGGCGGCGCCTCGCCGCTCTCAGGGCATGTAGTCCTCGCGCGCCGGCGTGAACACGTCGAGCACGACGCTCGGCTCGAACGCCCAGGCCTGGTGCTCGACGCCCCCGCGGACCACGAAGCTGTCCCCGGCGCGCACCTCGAACTCCTCGTCCGCGCACGAGAACTTGAGGTGTCCGGAGATGACGTAGACCAGCTGATCGTGCGGGTGGCTGTGGCGCGCGCCGGCCCAGCCAGTCTCCATGTGGTGCTCGACGAGCATCATGTTCGCGTTGTGGGCCAGGATGCGGCGCTTGAGCCCCGGCTCGGGCGTGAAGAACACGACCTCGCGGCTGCGCACGCGCATGAGGCTCGGGACATCTCTCTTTTGAAGGCTGCTCATGGTTCTTCTTCTTCTTCCTCGATACGGCTAGGCCCGCGCGCCGCCCTTGAGCTCGGCCCGCGCGGCGCTCACCACCGACATGAACTCTCGCGCGCGCTCCGTGAGGATCTCGTCCTTGCCCGCGGCGAGCGCCGCGGCGTCCACGAGCTCCCCGCCGACCCCGAGCGCCACGGCGCCGGCCTCGATGAAGTCCCTGGCGGTCGTCAGGTTGACCCCGCCGGTCGGCAGCATCTTCACGTCCGGCAGCGGCGCGCGCAGGGCGCGCAGGTACTTCGCGCCGCCCATCGCCGAGCACGGGAACACCTTCACCGCGTCGGCCCCGGCGCTCCACGCGGTGATCACCTCGGTCGGCGTGAGCCCACCGGGGAAGACCGCCTTGCCGAGGTCGTGCGCGGCGCGGATGACCTCCAGGTTGAGGCCCGGGCTCACGATGAACTCGGCGCCGGCCTCGATGCACCCGCGGGCGGCGTCCGCGGTGAGCACCGTGCCCGCGCCGACGAGGACGTGGCGCCCCATGCGGGAGGCGATCTCGTGCATGACGGACAGCGCGTCGGGGACCGTCATCGTGATCTCGATGACCTCGATGCCGCCCGCGCGGAGCGCGCGCGCGGCCCGCACGGCGAGCTCTCCGCTCGGCGCGCGCACGACGGGGACAATGCCGATCTCCTCGATACGGCGGACGACTTGCTCTCGGTTCATTGTTTGACCCTCGTCACCGCTCGATCCTCGCGCCGCCGCCGCCCATGGCCCGCCGCACCTCGGCGAGCGACGCCATCGAGGTGTCCCCCGGGGTCGACATCGCCAGCGCCCCGTGCGCCACGCCGCACTCGAGCGCCCACTGCGGGCCCTGATCGGCCAGGAGGCCGTAGATGATCCCCGAGGCGAAGGAGTCCCCGCCTCCCACGCGGTCCAGGATCTCGATGTCTCGCTGGGGGACCTCGTAGAACTCGCCCTTGTAGTACAGGATGCCGCCCCAGCCGTTCACGCTGGCGGTCTTGGCCGTCCGGAGGCTCGTGGCGACGACCGAGATGTTGGGGTACGCCGCGACGACCTCGGAGATCATCCGGCGGAACCCGCTCGTGTCGAGCTGGCTGTAGCTCGTGTCCACGCCGGAGATCTCGAATCCGAGGCCGGCGACGAAGTCCTCCTCGTTCCCGAACACGCAGTCGACGTACGGCATGAGGGCCCGGTTGACCTCGCGCGCCCTCTGCTGGCCGCCGAAGTTCTTCCACAGCGAGGGCCGGTAGTTGAGGTCGTAGGAGATCCGCACGTCGTGCTCGCGCGCGACCTCCATGGCCTCGCGCGCCACGCCGCCCGCCGCCTCCGACAGAGCGCAGAAGATGCCGCCCGTGTGGAACCAGCGCGCGCCGCGCTCGCCGAAGAGGGTCTTCCACGGGAGGTCGCCGGGCTTCAGCCTGGACGCGGCGCTGTGGCCGCGGTCCGAGCACCCGGCGGCGGCCCGGGGCCCGAAGCCGCGCTCGGTGAAGTTGAGGCCGTTGCGCACCTCCCGGCCCACGCCGTCGTAATCGACCCAGCGCAGCAGCGACGTGTCGACCCCGCCCTGGAGCATCAGATCCTCGATGAGCCGGCCGACCGCGTTGTCCGCGAGCGACGTGACGATGGCGGTGCGGAGCCCGAAGCAGCGCCGGAGCCCGCGCGCCACGTTGTACTCTCCCCCGCCCTCCCCGACGTCGAACGTCCGCGTCGTGTGGACGCGGCGCTCGCCCGGGTCGAGGCGCAGCATGACCTCACCGAGGCTCACCTGATCCCACGCACATCCTTTTGCATTGCGAATCTGCATCTTCCCGCTCCTCAACGGCTCATCCAGCCGCCGTCGACGACCAGCACGTGGCCGTGGATGTATTTGCTCGCCTCGGCGCACAAGAAGAGCGCCGCCCCCGCGATGTCGCTGGCCTCGCCCCACCGGCCGGCGGGGATGCGCTCGAGGATCTGGCGGCTGCGCGCCTCGTCGGCCCGGAGCGCGGCCGTGTTGTCCGTCGCGATGTAGCCGGGCGCGATCGCGTTCACGTTGACGCCCCTCGCCGCCCACTCGTTCGCGAGCGCCTTGGTCAGCTGCGCGATCCCGCCCTTGGACGCCGCGTAGGCGGGGACCAGGATCCCACCCTGGAACGAGAGCAGCGACGCGATGTTGACGATCTTGCCCGACCCTTGCTCGAGCATGTGCTTGCCGGCGATGCGCGACAGCCGGAACGCGGACGTCAGGTTGACCTCGAGGAGGAGGTCCCAGTCCTCGTCGGAGTACTCGACGGCCGGCGACCTCCGGATGAGACCCGCGTTGTTCACCAGGATATCGAGGCGCCCGAGCTCGGCCTTCGTCCTCCGGATGAGCTCCTCGTGCGCCGCGCGATCGGACAGGTCCGCGGCCGTCCCGATCGCGCGCCGCCCGAGCCTCCGCGCCGCCTCCATCGTGGCCTCGCCCGGCTCGTCCTTGCCGTGACAGGCGATGTCCGCGCCCGCGGCCGCGAGCGCCGTCGCGATGGCCGCGCCGATCCCCACGGCCGAGCCCGTCACGAGCGCGACCTTGCCGTCCAAACGAAACGGTTCGTTCGTCATACTAGCTATCCTTGGTTCAATCGCGCGGCCTCGAGCCGCGGCACGAGCACGTGAATGATGGCGAGCGCGAGGAGGTACGCGGACGCCGCCATGATGAAGAGGATCGAGTAGCTCCCGGTCAGCTGCAGGACGTGGCCGGCGATCTGCGCGATGAGCATGCCGCCGATGGCGCCGGCCATGCCGCCGAGCCCGACGGCCGACCCGACGGCCTGCGACGGGAACATGTCGGTGGTGAGCGTGAACAGGTTCGCCGAGAAGCCCTGGTGCGCGGCGGTGGCGAGGCCGAGCAGGAGCACGGCCACCCAGAGCGAGTCGGTGCGCGTCGCGAGGAAGACGGGCGCGACGCCGAGCGCGCACACGAGCATCGCGGTCTTACGCGCCGCGTTCGCGGTCCAGCCGCGGCGCATCAGCATCGAGGAGAACCAGCCGCCGGCGATGCTGCCCACGTCGGAGAGCAGGTAGATCGTGACGAGCGGCGGCCCGATCTGGAGCAGGTTCAGCCCGTGCTTGCGGTTGAGGAAGTCGGGGACCCAGAACAGGTAAAGCCACCAGAACGGATCGGTCATGAACTTGCCGATCGCGAACGCCCACGTCTGGCGGTGCGGGACGAGGGTGAGCCAGCCGATCTTGCCCGGCGCCGGCGACGGCTCGCTCGTGATGTAGGCCCGCTCCGCCGGCGAGACGCGCGGGTTCTGCGCGAGGGGGGTGTAGAGGATCAGCCAGGCGACGATCCACAGCGCCCCGATCGCGCCGGTCATCGCGAAGGCGGCGCGCCAGCCCCAGGTCACCGCGATCCATGGCACCACGAGGGGGCACACGATCGCGCCGATGTTGGTGCCGGAGTTGAACAGCCCGGTCGCGAGCGCGCGCTCCTTCTTCGGGAACCACTCGGCGATCGTCTTGAGGGCGCCCGGGAACATCCCGGCCTCGCCGACGCCGAGGGCGAACCGGGCCGCCGACAGCCCGCCGGCGCTGCCGACGAGCGCGTGCCCCACCGCCGCCAGGCTCCAGAACCCGACGGCGAACGAGAAGCCGCGCCGCGTCCCGATGCGGTCCATGAGGCGGCCCATCGTCAGCATCCCGATGGCGTAGGCGGCCTGGAACGACGTGACGATGTTGCCGTAATCGATATCGTTGTAGCCGAGGTCCTTCTGGAGCGTCGTCTTCAGGACGCCCAGCACCTGGCGATCGACGTAGTTGATCGTCGCGGCGGTGAACAGGAGGGCGCAGATCACCCAGCGGTAGCGCCCGACGCCGGTGAGGACGACCGTCGCGGCGTCGTCGCCGGAGCTCCGCTCGGCCCCCGCGTGCAGCGGAGGAGCGCTCGCGGCGACATCAGGTTTCATGACCATGGGCACCTCCCCACGTCCTTGCGAGCGGTCGGCAGCTCATGACTTGAAGTTCCTCTCTCTTTGTTTGCTCAGAGCCATTACGTTGAATCCAGTCTCACGGCGCGAGCTGGCGGAGGACGCGAGCTCTGCGTCAGAACGCCGGGCTCGCCTTGAAGATCCACTCGACGTTCAGGCCGAAGAAGTGCTCCCACGTGCGCTTGCTGAACACGTCGTCCTGCGGATAAAGGGCCTTCGCGCCCTCGTCGCGCCGGGTCACGAGCCAGATGAAGCGGAGCTGCGGGCGCTTGAAGTCGCCCTTGCCCGCCGCGTTCAGGAACGGCACGAGCCCGAAGCGCACGAGGCTCGCGCTGTGGTGGCTGGCTCCGGGGTGCGCGCCCGGCGCCGCGGGGTCGGCCGGCGGCGGGACCCGCCCGCGCCGCTGCGCCTGGTACGAGCCCTCGACGGCGATGCCCCCCCAGTCGCGGATGTAATAGTGCGGCCGCACGACGAAGATGCCCTCGTCCAGATCGGCGAAATCGAACTGCTCGCTGGCGTTGCGGAACGAGCGCACGTATCCCGCGGCCATCAGGCCGAGCTTCCCCGTCTCGTAGTTGCCGCTCATGGTGAACATGAGCTCGTGCGCGCCGGACGCGGTGCCGTCCGGCGCGGGCTGCGAGGGGGCGCCGAACTCGCCGTACGCCGCGAGGTCGCCCGCGTAGCGGAGGAACAGGTGCAGGTGCCCGTTGTCCACGCCGGTGAACGGGCTGATCTGCGCGCCGATGACGTACCCGGAGTCGCGCGGCAGCCGCTCGTAGACGCCGGCCTCCGCCGTCTCGCGCGTGCCCGACGGCAGCTGGTGCAGCTCGCCGTAGAGGATGCCCTTGACGCCGCCCTTCTCCCCGACCGGAACGGTGTGGCTCGCCTTGAAGCTGGTGATGAGCCGCTGGCGATCGAGGAGGTTCACGTTCGCCGTGCCGGGCTGGTTGAGCGCCGGCGCGCGCTCCACCGTCTGCAGGTAATACGGCGTGAGCGGCCGGTTGACGCCGGCGTGCGCGGCGAAGTACGTGCGCTTCGAGGGCAGGTCGTAGCGGACGCCCCCGCCCAGCGCGTTCAGCCAGTCGAGCGGCCAGAAATCGAGCAGCTCGGCGTTGTCACCGCGGTAGAGGCGCGAGCCGATCCACACGGACAGCCCCTTGACGCCGAGGTCTCGCTCCTCGACGAAGGCGTTGCGCACCGACATGTTGATGTTCCACGGCCGCGCGTTGTTGTAATGGAGGACCGGGCCGTCCACGACGAGGCGGACGGCGGCGCGCGTGGTGGCGCCGGTGGACTCCCAGTAATCTTGCCGCTCCAGGTCCAGCTGGATGAACGTGGACTCGTCGAGGCGCGAGCCCCTCAAGACGATGTCGGCGTCGCGCCCCGGCCCGAGCTCGGCGTCCGTGGCGGCGACGGCGCGGCTGACGGCGCCGAAGAAGAACCCGCTCTCGGCCGGGGGCGGCGGCGCGGAGGGCTCTTCTTTCTGCACCGGCTGCTGGGAGGGGGGGACGGCCGCGGCTCCGGCACCTCCGGCGTCGGGCGCCGGAGCCGCGCCCTCGGCGGGCGCCGCCGCGGCGGGCGCCTCGGCGGGCGGGTCCGTCGCCTCGGGCGCCTGGTCCGGCGCCGTCGGAGGAGGCAGCGGCTGCCCTTTCGCCACCGAGGGAGCCGCGCCGAGGGCGGCGCCGAGCAGCGCGCAGGCCAGGGTGCGCGCGCTCGCGAAGCGGGTAGATCGCGCGGCCGCGCCTCCGCCTGCCGAGCGCGCGCGGCATCGCGAGCCACGCGGAACATCATGCCCAGATTGGCAACAGGGATTGACGATGGAATTCAAGAGTGCGCCGATCTCGTGAAGGGTTGGACGTGCGCCTGCGCGATCAGCGGGCCGTCGTCGAGGCGAGCGACGCCCGACAGCACGCCTTGTGGCTCGCTCCGCGTGTGGTGCGCTGGCAGCGTCCATGCTCGATTGCAAACCACGATCCAACGGCACACGGCACCGTCGCGACGCCGTGGCGCGCGCGACGTGCGATGTGGCGCTCCGAGCCCGGGCTCGTCCGCAGCCGCTTTGGGCCGGGTTCGACACGAGCGCACGGCGCCGCCGAGGCGCCCCGGCGATGACGTGGCGCGCTCCGCCTGAACGACACGCGACTTCCCGCGCGACGCCGTAAACCACGGGTTGACATAGGCGACAACCGTGGTTGACGCGCGCAGGATCCGGCGCTGTCGCGCACGGGCGCCCGCGGGCGCCGCGAGCGCCCGATGAGCTTGCGATGCGAGGAGGGGTTTGAAGGAGCGCCGGAGCGGAGCTCCTCCGGCGGTGCGCGGGGCGGTGTCGGCGTCGAGAGCGGCCTTCCCGCCCTGCCGACGCGGGGCGGGGCGGGCGCGGGGGCGCGCCTCAGAGGTTGAACTGTGCCGGGAGCCAGAGCGAGAGCTGGGGCACGTAGCTGATGAGCATCAGCGCGACGATCATGGCGGCGAACATCGGCAGCATCGGCCGGACCACCCTCGCGATCGTGGTCTTGCCGACGCCGCAGCCCACGAACAGGCAGGTGCCCACCGGCGGGGTGCACAGGCCGATGCACAGGTTCGTGACCATCAGGACGCCGAAGTGCACCGGGTCGATGCCCATCCCCATGACGACCGGGAGGAAGATGGGCGTGAAGATCAGGACCGCGGGCGTCATGTCCATGAAGGTGCCCACGACGAGCAGGAGCACGTTGATGATGAGCAGCGTCGCGAACGGGCTCTGGGAGATCCCCAGCATCGCCTGGCTGACGCTCTGGGGCACCTGCTCGAAGGCGAGCACCCAGCTCATGGCCTGGCTGGCCCCCACCAGGATCATCACCACCGCCGTGGTCTTGGCGGACTTGAGCAGGATACGCGGCATGTCCCTGAGCTTGACCTCACGATAGAACAGCGTCCCCAGCAGGAATGCGTAGGCCACCGACACCGCGCTGGCCTCGGTCGCCGTGAACACCCCGGCGAGGATCCCGCCCATGACGATCAGGATCAGGAGCAAGCTGGGGATCGCCTGGGCGAAGCTCCGCGCGACCTCGCGGAGCGGGACCTTCTCGCTCACGCCCACCGGCTGCTTGCGGTTGGCCAGGAACGCCACGACCATGATGCTCAGGCCCACGAGGAGGCCCGGAACGACGCCGGCCAGGAACAGCGCGGCCACCGACACATTCCCGGCGACCACGGCATAGACGATCATGATGTTGCTCGGGGGGATGAGCAGCCCGGTGGTGGCCGAGGTCGTGGTCAGCGCGACGCTGAACTCCCTCCCGTAGTTCTTTCGCTCCATCTCGGGGATCATGAATCCGCCGATGGAGGAGACCGCCGCCGCCGCCGAGCCCGAGACGGCCCCGAAGAGCATGCACGTCAGCGTGTTGACGTACGAGAGGCCGCCGTGGAAGCGGCCGACCACGGCGCTCGCGAAATCCATGAGCCGGCGGGCCATGCCCCCTTCGCCCATGAGCAGGCCAGACAGGACGAAGAAGGGAATGGCGAGCAGCGGGAAGCTGGCGATGCCGGTCGAGATGCGCTGCGCCACGATGTAGGCCGTGGGCACGTCGCCCAGCGAGGCGATCGTCAGCACCGTGGAGAGGCCGATACAGACGGCGACCGGCACGTTGAGGAGGAGCAGCGCGAAGAAGCTGAAGACGAGGATGAGGACTTGGATTTCCATGGCGGGCCCGGCTCTGGAAGGTTACGCGTCGGTGACGGGCTCGCCTCTCCTCGGCGACACCCGCCCGGTGAACAGCTCCACCAGGTTTTCGATGCAAAACATGAGGAAGAAGACCCCGCTGATGGGCACGGCCAGGTACGCGTAGCCCACCTGGATGTCGAGCGCGGGCGACGTCTGCTTGGACTCGAGCGTCTTGACGACGAGCGTCCAGCCGCCGTAGATCAGCGCGAACGCGGCGAAGGACGCCACCAGGAGCTCGATGGCGATCGCCGCGACGCGCTGGGCCGCCGGATCCATCTTGCCGACGAAGTAGTCGACGCCGAGGTGCGCTTTCTCGCCGTAGGCGAGCCCGGCGCCGAGGAGCGAGATCCAGACCAGGAGATAGATGGCGAGCTCCTCGGTCCAGCGGCTCTGGTTGCCGAGCACGTAGCGGGAGAAGACGCCCCAGAGGGTGTCGAGCGTGAGCACCGCGAACGCGGCGACGAGCACGACCTCCAGCGCCCTGATCAGGCCCGCGTGCAGCCTGTGCAGCGGCCCGGCGACGGCCGGCGCTCGACGCCCCGCGCTCGGCGCGCCGGCCGGGCCATCCCGGCCCACCTCCGGCGCTCGTACGGGCGACGGGGGCTCCTGAGGAGCGCTCGTCTCCTCGTCGAGCAGGAGCCCTACCCTGCGCTCCTGGGCGTCCATCACTCGACCTCCTGGACGCGCTTCACCAGCTTGCTGAGCTCCGTGCCCTCGATACGGTCGTACATGGGCTGGACCTGCTTGCGGAACGGCTCCTTGTCCGGCCGGTGGATGGTCACCCCTGCCTTCTTCAGCGCGTCGAGGGATTCCTGAGTGCTCTTCTTCCACGCCTCGCGCTGGAAGACGGCCGACTCATCGGCCGCCTCCTGGATCCACCGCTGGACCTCGGGGCTCAGCGACTCCCAGATCTTCTGGCTGAACAGGATGATGTCGGGGATGCTCGTGTGCTCGTCGAGCGAGTAGTGCTTCGTGACCTCGAAGTGGCGGCTCGTGAAGAGGCTGGGCGGGTTGTTCTCGGCCCCGTCGACCATCCCTTGCTGCAGCGCGGAATACAGCTCGCCGAACGCGATCGGCGTCGGCGCGGCGCCCATCTGCGAGACCATGTCCATCGCGGTCTTGCTCTTCATGACGCGGATCTTCTTGCCCTGGAGATCCGCGGGGCTCATGACGGGCGCGTCCGTCGTGTAGAAGCTCCGGCTCCCGGAGTCGTAGTAGCAGAGGCCCCTCACGCCCACCTTCGCCCCGGCCGCGGCGAGCTCCTTGCCCACGTCGCCGAGGAGCACCTTCCAGAAATGGTCCTCGTCCCGGAAGAGGTACGGCAGCCCGAAGAGCGCCATCTCCGGGATGAAGCTCTCGAGCGGCGCCGTGGAGGTCTTGACCATCGCCAGCGCACCTCGCTGAACCTGCTCGATGCTCTCGGTCTCGCTGCCCAGCTGCCCGTTCGGGAAGATCTGCAGTTGCACGGCGCCGCCGGATTTCTTGTCGAGCTGCTTCGCCATGTACTCCATGGCGACGTGCACCGGATGCGCCTGATCGAGCGCGTGCGACAGCTTCAGGACCACTCTCTTCGTGCCGGCGCTCGCCGCGCCGGCAGCTTGCCTTTCACCAGCGCCCTCCGCCGACGCGGGGCGGGCCAGCACGGAGAAGGCGCCGGAGGTGACGATGGTCCCCAGCAGGCAACCGAGCACGAGGAAGGAGACGGCTTTCTTGTCCATATCGATGCACGCTGGAATCGGGGTTATCGGTGAGGGTTGAACCGCGCGGCGCGGCGCGGCGGCCCGGAGGCCGATGGCAGCCCGCGGCAGGCACGCCTCGACGGCGGCCGCATGCGGAGCTCAGGGGCGCTCGGCAAATGGACCGCGGTTTTGCAATCGCTGCGCCAGGGAGGGATCTGCGCCCTCCCGTAGGCGCGGGACGGGCCAGCGTGGCGAGCGCATGGGAGGCGAGGAGGGCGCCGAGCAGGTAACCGAGCGCGATGAAGAAGGCGGCGATGTCAACCCGGAGTTGACCGTGGTGACAACCGCTGTTGCGCGGCGCCGTCGCGCGCCGCCCGCGCGGCGCGGGGCGCGGCGCCGCGCGGATCGGGCGTTCGCCTCGGGCGATGGCCGCCGGCCCCTCCCCTCCACGCGCCACGCGCCGCGCGGCGCGCTCCGTCGCCGCCGCCCGCGCACCGGACGTCCCGCACGCGGCGGCGCAGCGCGGGTGGTCATGTCTTGCGTTGCCAGGGGCTCTGGGGTAAGGGGGCGGCAATGAGTGGTCCCGAACTCGGCCGCCTCATCGACGAGGTCGATCGCACGGTGGACGTCCAGTTCGCCGCCGTCGGCGATCTCGATGAGCTGAACCGCCTGTATGCCAGCCTGCTCGGGCGCCGCGGCTCGCTCAATGCCCTGATGAAGCAGCTGCCCGGGGCGGCGCCCGAGGAGCGCAAGGCGCTCGGCCAGCGCCTCAACGCGGTCAAGGGCCGCGTGGAGCGCGCCCGCGAGGAGGCGACCGCTCGGATCAAGCGGGCCGCGCGCGATCGCGAGCTCTCCGCGCCGCCCCTCGATATCACCCTGCCCGGCCGCTGGCGCGCGCCCGGCCGGCCGCACCCCATCATGCGGACCCTCGACGAGATCGTGGATATCTTCGTCGGGCTCGGGTTCGACGTCGCCGAGGGGCCGCAGATCGAGCTCGCGCGCTACAACTTCGATCTCCTCGGGTTCCCGGCGGATCACCCGGCCATGGACATGCACGACACGTTCTACGTGGCCGGCGATCCGGGCCAGAACGTGCTCCTCCGCACGCACACGAGCCCGGTGCAGGTGCGCGAGATGCTCTCCCACCCTCCGCCGGTCATGATCGTCGCGCCGGGCGTCGTCTACCGGCGCGACGACGACGCCAGCCACAGCCCCATGTTCGTGCAGATCGAGGGGCTCGTCGTCGACCGCGACGTGTCCCTCGGCGACCTCAAGGGCCTGCTCGAGGTCTACAGCCGCCGGATGTTCGGCGAGAACACGAGGACGCGCTTCCGGCCGAGCTACTTCCCCTTCACCGAGCCGAGCGCCGAGCTCGATGTCTCCTGCCTCGTCTGCTACGGCGCGAACCGCGCCTGTCCGCAGTGCAAGGGCACCGGCTGGCTGGAGGTGCTCGGGTGCGGCATGGTCCACCCGACGGTGCTCCGGAACGTCGGAATCGACCCGGAGCTCTACACGGGGCTGGCGTTCGGCATCGGCGTGGATCGCACGGCCAACATGAAGTTCGCCGTCGACGACATCCGCGCCTTCTACGAGAACGACGTCCGCTTCCTCGGAAGCCTCTAGGCGACTCCCCTCGCGCCGGAGCCCGACTCCCATGTTGATATCGTACAAGTGGCTTCAAGAGATCCTCGGCGCCGATCCCGGCGTCGACGCGGTGACGTCGGCGCTCGGCCGCGGCGGGCTCGAGGTCGACCGCGTGACGCACGTCGGCGCCGCGCTGCGCCCGGTGGTCCTCGCGAGCGTCGAGGCGACGCGGCCCCACCCGAGCAAGAAGGGCCTCACGCTGGTCCGCGTGGACACCGGCGGCGCCGGCGGAGGCGTCGAGGTGGTGTGCGGCGCGCAGAACGTCCCGGCCCCCGGCGCCGGCGCGCTCGTCTGCTATGCGCCGGTGGGGGCGCAGGTCCTCGACCGCAGCGGCGCGCTCGTCACGCTGACCGAGAAGGCGGTCGCCGGCGTCCCGTCGGCCGGCATGCTCTGCGCCGAGGACGAGCTCGGGCTCGGGTCGAGCCACGAGGGCCTGTTGATCATCGAGGGCGGGCGTCCGGGGCAATCGCTGCTCGACTGGGAGCCGCGCCTCGAGGACTGGATCATCGAGCTCAGCGTCACCCCCAACCGGCCGGACGCGCTGGGCCACCTGGGCGTGGCCCGGGACGTGGCCGCGGTGCTCGGCGTCCCCTTCCAGCCGCCGGCGGTCGCGCGGCCGCAGGCGAGCGGCGGCGCGGCGCGCGCGAGCGTGGAGGTGCGCGACAAGGAGCGCTGCCCCCGGTATGCCGGCCAGGTGATCGAGGGCGTCAGCGTCGGTCCCTCGCCGCTCTGGGCGCGGGTGCGCCTCGGCCGCCTCGGGGTCCGGCCGATCACGAACGTCGTCGACGCGACGAACCTGGTGATGCTCGAGCGGGGGCAGCCGCTCCACGCCTTCGATCTCGACGCGCTGCGGCTGCCGATCGAGATCCGGAGGGCGCGGCAGGGCGAGGCGTTCGTCGCGCTCGACGGGCAGAAGCTGTCCCTGAACGAGGACGACCTCGTGATCGCCGACGCGGAGCGCGTGGTGGCGCTGGCCGGCGTGATCGGCGGCGCGGACAGCGGCGTCACCGCGACGACGCGCCGGGTGTTCCTCGAGTCGGCGTACTTCGAGCCGCGCGGGATCCGCAGGTCGGCGCGGCGCTACGGCTTCCACACCGAGGCGTCGCACCGCTTCGAACGGGAGGTCGACCTCTCGGGGGTGCCGCTGTCGCGCGATCGCGGGACCGCGCTCATCTGCGAGCTCGCCGGCGCCGAGGCGGCGGGCGAGCCGATCGACGCGTACGTCGCGCCCCGCGCCCCGCGCCGGCTGACGCTGCGGCTGCCGCGGTACAAGCGCATCATCGGCGCCGAGGCGCCGCCGCGGACGCGCGAGATCCTGGAGACGCTCGGGGCCTCGATCGTGGAGCAGCAGGCGGATCGGCTGCTCGTCGAGGTGCCGGCGCACCGGCCCGACATCGTCGAGGAGATCGACCTCATCGAGGAGGTGGCGCGCGTCGCCGGCTACGACCAGATCCCGAGCAGCCTCCCGCGCGTGGGCGCGGCGCCCGCGGGCGCCCGGGGCGATTACCGGCTCCGGCGCAGGGTGCGCCAGATCTGCACCGGGATCGGCCTGCACGAGGCGGTGACGTACTCGTTCCTGTCGCCGCAGGAGCTGAGGGCGTCGCGCTTCGAGGTCGAGCCGCTCCTCCGGCTGCTGAACCCGCTCTCCGAGGAGAAGTCGGTGATGCGGCCGTCGCTCGTCCCGGGGCTGCTCACGGTCGCGCAGCGCTCGCAGCGGTACAACGTGCCGCGGGTGCGGCTGTTCGAGGTGAGCCAGGTGTTCCTGCCGCGCCAGGGCGGCGCGGGCGGCGCGGACGGCGCGGGCCAGAAGGCGCGGGTCGAGCGGCCGCCGGTGGACGAGCCGACCCGGCTGACGGTCCTGCTCGCGGGGCCGCGCGACAGCTATCTCACGCGGCCCGAGGACGTCGACTTCTACGACGGCAAGGGCGTGGTCGAGGCGGTGCTGGCGGAGCTCGCGGGCAGCGTGGCGCCGGAGCTCGACCTCGAGGGCGAGCCGCCGCCGTGGGCGCACCCGCGCAAGGGCGCGCGCGTCACGCTCGACGGCCGCGCCGTGGGGTACGTGGCGGAGCTCCACCCGGACGTGCGCGACGCGCTGGAGATCACGACCGGGGCTGTGGTGGCGGAGCTCGATCTCGCGGCGGTGGCGGCGGCCTACCGCGCGCCGGTGGCCGCGAAGCCGAGCCGGTTCCCGGCGATGCGGCACGACGTGGCGCTCCTCTTGCCGCTGGACGTGCCGGCGGGCCAGGTGCTGGAGCTGCTGCGGACGACGGCCGGGGAGCGCTGCGAGAAGGTCGAGCTGTTCGACCGGTACCGCGGCGGCGAGCTCCCGCCGGGGACGCACTCGCTCGGGTTCGCGCTGTGGTTCAGGTCGCCGGAGCGGACGCTGACCGACGAGGAGGTCGATCGGTGGACGAAGGCCGCGGTGGACGCGGCGAAGGCGCGGTTCGGGGCGCAGCAGCGCTGAAGCCGGGCGAGGCGCGGTGAGCGGGCGGCGGGCGGCGGTGGATCCGCTGCGGCACGCCGTGGAGGGCGCCCGAGCGCTCGGCGGCGCGGATGCGGACGGCTCAAGGCTCGGTTTCAGCGACTCGTATGCTCCGGCGCGTCCGGTAGGCCAGGTTCCAGGAAGGCAGGCTATCGCAGGCGTCGACGGGACCATGACAGCCGAAGCCGCCACCGCGTCGCCCTGAACCGCCACCGCGTCGCCCCGAACCGCCACCGCGTCGCCCTGAACCGCCACCGCGTCGCCCCGAACCGCCACCGCGTTGCCCTGAACCGCCCCGCGCTGGCGTTTCGCGCCCGAGCCTCCCGGGGGGCCCCCGGGTCTGGAGCCATCTTCGCCTCAGACCTCGGGTTGCCGGCGTGGGGCTTCCCAGGTGGCAAGCGTTGCCCTCATGGCAAAGATTGCCATCGCCGGTGGCAGAGGCGCGGCAAGGATTGCCATCGCGCCGGCCCTGCGCCCCGGCGACATCGAGGCGGCGCGCCCGACGCCGCCGCGCGTCGCCCACGAGGACAGCAGACGCGACGGCTCAGCGCGCAGCGGGTGCACGCTCGCGGCCCGCGGCCGTGCCAAGGCGGCATGTGGCCTGCTGCTTGCTCCGTGCTGGAGATGCCGCCCGTGGACCGCGCGCTCGTTCCTCGATATCTCCTTGGCGGCGCCGCCGGAGCGGCGGCCCTGGCCTTGCGATGACCCGGCGCGATCTGCCGGGCCGATGAGAGAGAAAGCGACGAGGGCACGATGTGGGCATGGATGCGCAGGCGGAGCATGGAGCGGAGCCGGAGCGTCGTCGCGCGCCCTCCGCGGGGCGGCTGGGCGCCTCGTCACGTCGTGGCCATGGCGATCGTGATGGCGCCGATCGCCGCCACGGGTGCATGCCTCCAGGGCGCGGTCTCTTGCGGTGACAGCTTTTGCCCGATCGACCATGAATGCGTCCTGCCGACCAACGGCAGACCCCAGTGTGTCGTCCCCGGCTACGGCCACAGCTGTGGCAACGGGATCCCCGAGGACGACGAGGTCTGCGACGACGGGAACACGAACGACGGCGACGGATGCAGCGCCGACTGCACGTCCGACGAGCGCTGCGGCAACGGCGTCGTCGACGGTGTGCGGGGCGAGATCTGTGATGACGGCAACGATCGAGGCGACGACGGATGCAGCGCCGACTGCACGTCCGACGAGCGCTGCGGCAACGGCATCGTCGACGTGAACCGCGGGGAGACCTGCGACTGCGGCGCTGACGAGATCGAGTCGACCGACCCCATGTGCCGCGGCGGCCAGAACGCGGAGCTTCGCGGGTATTGCAGGCGCGACTGCAAGGTGCATTGCGGCGACGGAAAGCTGGCACAGGATGAAGCCTGCGATCCCGGCGTGACGGTCACGACGTCCTGCGTCAACCTGCGCTACGATTTCGGCCGTCCGGGGTGCACCAGCTCCTGCGATGACCTGTCCGTCGGTTCGTGCGGAAGCTGGAACTGGCGTCGGCAGGATCCTGTTACATCGGGGCCGCTGAACGGCGTGTGGGAGAGCGGGCCGCAGGATGTCTTCGCCGTGGGCATCAACGGCGCGATCCTGCACTACAACGGTCAGGACTGGCGGACCATGGCGTCGCCCACGTCAGCCACGCTGAACGGCGTGTGGGGGAGCGGGCCGGAGGACGTCTTTGCCGTGGGGTACGGCGGCACGATCCTGCACTACGACGGTCATGAATGGCAGCCCATGACGTCGCCCGGCTCGGACCCGATCGCGATCAAGGGCGTGTGGGGGAGCGGGCCGCGGGAGGTCTTTGCCGTGGGTGATAACGGCGCGATCCTGCGCTACGACGGCCAAACGTGGCAGCGCATGGCCTCGCGCACGTCAGCCACGCTGAACGACGTGTGGGGGAGCGGGCCGGAGGACGTCTTTGCCGTGGGCTATGGGACGATCCTGCATTACGACGGTCAGGAATGGCAGCCCATGACCTCGCCCATCTCGGAATTCATCACGATGAGGGGCGTGTGGGGGAGCGGGCCGCGGGATGTCTTCGTCGTGGGTGACGACAGCACGATCCTGCGCCACGACGGCCAGGAATGGCGGCCCATGACCTTGCCCACACGGGTGGAGGCGTTCTTCGACGTGTGGGGGAGCGGGCCGCAGAACGTCTTTGCCGTGGGTCATCTGGGCAATATTCTGCACTACGACGGCGAGGGCTGGCAGCACATGCCCTTGCCCATCTCGGTGGAACAGCTGTCTGGCGTGTGGGGGAGCGGGCCGCGGGATGTCTTCGTCGTGGGCGACAGCGGCGCCATCCTGAGCTACAACGGCCAGAGCTGGCAGCCCATGGCCTCGCCCACGTCGGACTGGCTGTCCAGCGTGTGGGGGAGCGATCTGCAGGATGTCTTCGCCGTGAGTGACAAGGGCACGATCCTGCACTACGACGGCCAGGACTGGCAGGCCATGAGCTCGCCCACGTCGGACGCGTTGAGCGACGTGTGGGGCAGCGGGCCGCGGGACGTCTTCGCCGTGGGTTCCAACGGAACGGCGCTGCACTACGACGGCCGGGACTGGCAGCCCATGACCGTGCCCACAGGGCTGCAACCGTTGTCTGGCGTGTGGGGGAGCGGGCCGCGGGATGTCTTCGCCGTGGGGTACGGCGGCACGATCCTGCACTACGACGGCGAGAGCTGGCAGGACATGCACCAGGCCGAATCGCTGCCGTGGCTCCGTGGCGTGTGGGGGACCGGGCCGACGGATGTCTTCGCCGTGGGCGAGGGCGGCACGATCCTGCATTACGACGGCCGGGACTGGCAGGAAGAGAAAGACCCGCCCACATCGACAATGTTGAACAACCTGTGGGGGACCGGGCCGCAGGATATCTATGCCGTGGGGTACGGCGGCACGATCCTGCACTACGATGGCCAGAGCTGGCAGAAAATGGACTCGACCACGCTGGTCGATCTGTACAACGTGTGGGGGACCGGGCCGCAGGATGTCTATGCCGTGGGTGCGTTCGGCACGCTCCTGCACTACGACGGGATCTCCTGGATCAAGCTCAACTCCACGACAGACCGCCCTCTCGTCGCGGGGTGGGGCGCTGGGAGCTCGTCCTTCGTCGTCGGCGACGGCGGCGCCATCTACCGTCACAGCCGGACGGCGCCGCCGCTGTAGCCGCGCCGCCTCGAGCCCACGGAGCGCTCCAGCGCAGCGCGCCGCACCCCGAAAAACGATGTCTGGAGCGCCCTCCTCACCGCCCCTCTGCGCCGACCTCGCCGCCGCGGGACGACCGTCGCGACGTGACGAGGCCGTCCCCCACCCCCCCGAGGCGCGGCTCCGGCGGCGTCGGCTACTTCAACTTCTCGTCGATCTTCCCCACGGTCCGCTGGATCAGGTGCTCCTGCTCGCGCTTGCTCTGCAGCATCGCCTCCGCCGCCGCCCTCGCCTTCCGCTCCTCCTCGGTGGCCTTCGCCTCGGCCTTTCGCGCCTCGACCTCGGACCGCTGCGCCGTGTCCCGCGCCGCCCGCGCCTCGCCCGCCGCCACGCGGGCCCGCTCGACCTCGGCCTTGGCGCGGTCCCGGGCCTCCTCCGCCTCGCGCTGCATCGCCTCGGCCCGCCTCCGCTCGGCCTCGCTCTCGTGCCGCGCCCTCTCGGCCGCGCTCCGCTCCGCCTCCTCGCTCGCGAGCGCCTTCTTCAGCGTCTCCTCGGTCCTGCGGATCGCGTCGAGCTGCGCCGTGATCACCCCGTTCTGCCGGGTCAGCTTCACGATCCCCGCCCCCGCCGCGACCACCAGGAACGACAGCGCCGCGATCGTCCCGGAGACGAGCCGGCGCCTCCGGCGCCGCGTCTCGTCCGCGAGCCGGAGCACCGCCTCCAGGAAGAGCCGCTCCCGCTCCGGCAGCGCGCCCCGGTAGCGCTCGCGAAAGCCGCGCGCCTCCTTCGCGACGTTGCCGCGCCAGAGCGTGTCCGCGGCGCGGCCGCTCGCGTCCCACAGCCTCGCCGCCGCGCGCAGCCGGTCCAGGAACGCGGCGTCCTCCTGGCTCTCGTCGAGCCAGCGCTTGAGCGTCGGCCACCGCTCGATCAGCGACTCGTGCACCAGCTCCACCGTGCTGCCCGCGCGGTCGCTCCCCTTCTCGATCGCCACGAGCCGCCCGTCGGCCAGCTGCCCCACGACCCGCTCGATCTCGCCCGGGTCCCCGGGCAGCTCGCACAGCTCGCCCAGGCTGGCCACGGCCCGCGTCCGCTCCGGCGTCACCAGCCGCTCCAGGACCGCCCGCGCGAGCTTCGCCTGGCGCTCGCTCATCCCCGCCAGGAGCGTGTCGGCGTGGCTCGCCAGCGCGCCCGCCACGCCGCCTATCGCCTCGTAGCTCACCCGCGTCAGCAGCCGCCGCCCGCGATCGCGCATCTCCCAGAGCCTCGCCGCCGTGAACTGCAGCAGCGGCAGCGCCCCGCGCGTGCTCGCCAGCGCCTCGAGGATGCCCTCGACCATCGCCGGGTCCTCGATCTCGTACCTGGCCGCCTCCACCGGCTTGACCAGCGCCTCGCGCAGCCCCTCGCGCCCCATCGGCCGGAGGAACACGAGGCCGCGGGTCATCGCCGCCATGAAGTGCTCGTGCTCGGCCATCCGCTCGAGGAAATCCGACCGCACCGACAGGACGACCCGGAGCGGAGAGGACGCGTCGTCGGCGATGCCCTCCAGGCACGCGAGGAACGCCGCGCGCTCGTCGGCCGGGGCGCCGAGCGTGACGAGCTCCTCGAACTGATCGATGAACAGCAAGAGGCGCCGCTGCGCCCGGGCCGCCCACCCGCGCAGCGCGGCGCCGAGCAGGCCCGGCTCGCCGCGCAGCCGCTCCACCAGGGCCGCGCGCGTCCCCGCGCCGCTGTCGACGGCGAGCGCCTGCACGTCGGTGCTCAGCGTCACCGCAGGGCTGCCGAGGAGCTCCGCGAGCGCCGCCAGCGGCTCGCGCCCGGGCCGGAGGACCAGCGCCTCCCAGCCCTCGCCGGAGCGCTTGAGCGCCGGGATCACCCCCGCCCGCACGAGCGACGACTTCCCCACGCCCGACGCGCCCGCGATCGCGAGCAGCGGCTGGCTGCGCAGGCGCGCGACGACGCCCGCGAGGTCCTGCGCGCGGCCGAAGAAGCGGTCGGCGTCGGCCTCCTGGAAGGACGAGAGGCCGGCGAACGGGCTCTCGTCGCTGCCGAGGTGGATCTCCCGGCGCCCGGGCAGGAGGGGCAAGAGATCGGTCAGGAGCTCCTCGGCGGAGGCGTACCGCTCGGCCTTGCGCTTGCGCAGGCAGCGGTCGATGATCACGCCGAGCGCGCCGACCTCCGGGTGGCGCGCGCCGACCTCGGGCATCGGCTCGTCGAGGCGCGGCACCGCGACGAGGTCCGGCATCCTGCACGGCGCGAGCGGATGAGCGCCGAGCACGAGCTCGTAAAGCATGATGCCCACGGCCCAGACGTCGGTCGACGGGTCGATATCCCGCCCTTCCCACTGCTCGGGGGACATATAAGGCAGCGTGCCGACCGCCGCTCCCGGGTGCGTCAGGCGCACGTCGTCGACGGCGGGGCGCTCGGCGACCAGGCTCGTCGCGTCGTCGCGCAGCTTGGCGATGCCGAAATCGACCACCTTGATCGCGCCCGAGGCGTCCAGCATGACGTTCTCCGGCTTGAGATCGCGATGGACGATGCCGGACGCGTGCGCGCTCGCGAGCGCGCGCACGACGGGGACCATCATCTCGACGGCCAGGCCGGGCGGGACCGGCGCCGCCCGCGCCCGGCCGGGGGCGTCGGCGGGCTTGCGCTGCTTCATCCACGCACGGAAGCTCTGCCCCTCGATGTACTCGAGCACCATGTACGGGAATCCGTCGTGCTCGTTCACCTCGTGGATCGTCACGATATGCTCGTGCTTGCAGCGCGCGGTGGCCTGCGCTTCGGCGAGGAAGCGCTGGACTCCAGTGCTGCTCAGCTTCGTGAGGAGCTTGATCGCGACGAGGCGAGCGAGCCGGAGGTCGCGCGCCAGGAAGACGACGCCCATGCCTCCCCGGCCGAGCTCGCGCAGGAGCTCGTAATGGCCGATGCGGGCGCCGGCGGACGGCGGCGACTTGCCTGGCTCGCGCGACGGCGGCGTGTCGACCGTCGCGCGCATCGTCTGGGTCCTGATCATCTCGCGAGCGCCCGCGACCACGGCCGGGAGCATAGTACCGTTCCGGCGCGCGGCAGCATCCCTTTCACACGACGGAGCACGACCGCGCCGCTCCCACACGGCCTCCGGTCCGATCACCCGGCTCCGAGCGGCCCAGGCCCCCGACGGCACGTCCGGGCGCCGGCTTGCTGGGCAGGAGCGCCCGTGCGATCGTCGCCTCTCCTCTCCTTGCGCTCCGCGATATGCGCGCGACGTGACCGGCGAGCCTGCGCGCGCGCCGAGCGGGTGCGGAAGCGCAGGTCCCACGGACGCCCCAAGGAGGCGGTCAGCTGTCATGACGACGACCCCCAAGCGACCCGTTCGATTCGTGCTCTCGACAGCGCAGCTCCTCCTGCCGATCGCCCTCGTGGCCCTGTGCGCTGGGCCGGCGCGCGCCGAGGAGGCGCCGCCAGGGCCATGGCACCAGGGCGTCTCCGAGGAGCGAAAGCAGCGGGCGCAGGCGCTCTTCGAAGAGGCGCGCGAGCTGCACCGGCGCGCGATGCTCGCCGAGGCGCGGGCCAAGTACGAGGAGGCGCTCGCTGCCTGGGAGCAGCCCGAGCTCCGGCTCTATCTCGGGCGGGTGTTGAAGCTCATGGGCCTGCCCCTCCTGGCCCACGAGAACCTGCGCCTCGCCCTGCGCTGGGGGACCGGCTCGCTCGACGCCGAGAAGGAGCAGGAGGCGCGCGCGGCGATGCGAGCGCTCGTCGAGCGGGAGCTCGCCGCCATCGAGATCCGCTGTGACGAGCCGGGCGCCGTCGTGCTGATGGATGGCCAGCCCTGGTTCGTCGGCCCCGGCGCCGAGCACCGGATGGTCATGCCGGGAGAGCACGTCATCACGGCGAGAAAGGACGGCTATTCGACCGTCGTCAAGCCCATCCTCGTCTTCGCCGGCCAGGAGGCCTCGGGCCAGATCGCCCTGAGCGCCGATACCGTCGTCAGCAGGCCGCGGTGGGCCACATGGATCCCGTGGGCCACGCTCGGGGCGGGCGCGGCCCTGGGCGTCGCGGGCGGCGCGCTGATGTGGCATGCCGACACGGACCACGAAGAGGCCCACCGGCGCCTCCGGGACGGCTGCTTTCCGACGTGCGAAGCGTTCGATCGCGACGCGTACGATCGCAGCGTCCTCGAGAACCGACTGGGGATCGGCGCCCTCGTCGCCGGCGGAGCGACCGTGATCACGGGGACGGTCCTGCTCTTCATGAACAGGCCCGAGGCCTACCGCGCCCCGGATCGCGGCGGCGTGAAGATCGAGCTCCGGCCCGCCGCGTCGCTCGAGGGTGCGATGCTGTCCGGCCGGGTCGTGTTCTGATCCGACCGAGGGAAAGGCGAGGTAGAATGCGAAGGCGGGACGAGGATGCGAGCCCGGCGGTCTCGGGCCTGTGGCGAGGCGGAGGAGCGATCCGCCATGCGGCTGCGGCCGTGTTCGTGCTGGCGTTGATCTGGTTCGCGGGTGCGTGCCTCCGGGGCGGGATCACGTGCGGCGACGGGGTTTGCCCGTTCGGCCACATCTGCGTCGTCTACGAGGAGCGTGCCCCTGCGTGCGTCGAGTCGACCAAAGTCAACACCTGCGGCAACGGCGTCGTGGAGGCCGGCGAGGACTGCGATGACGGCAACCGGGACAACGGCGACGGCTGCGGCAGAGAGTGCGTGCATTGCGGCGACGGGGAGCTGGCAGCGGATGAGATCTGCGACACCGAATTGCCGGTCACGATATCCTGCGTCTCGCTGAGCTACGATTTCGGTCGCCCGAGGTGCGTCAGCTCCTGCGATGACCTGTCCACCATCCCGTGCGGAAGCTGGAACTGGCGTCGGCAGGAGCGCGCGACATTGCAAGCGTTGCGGGCCGGTTGGAGCTGGGAGCAGGAGGCGTTTGCCGTGGGTGACGGCGGCGCGATCGTCCACTACAACGGCCAGTCCTGGCAGGCCATGCCGTCGCCCACGTCGGAAGCGTTGTCGGGCGTGTGGGGGAGCGGGCCGCGCGATGTCTTCGCCGTGGGGTCTGAAGGCACAATCCTGCGCTACGACGGTCAGGGCTGGCAGGCCATGCCCTCGCCCACGTCGGAGGCGTTGTCGGACGTGTGGGGGAGCGGGGCGAGCGATGTCTTCGCCGTGGGCGCTCGGGGCACGATCCTGCGCTACGACGGTCGGGGCTGGCAGGTCATGCCCTCGCCCACGGCGGAAGCGTTGTCGGGCGTGTGGGGGCGCGAGGCGCACGATGTCTTCGCCGTGGGGTCTGAAGGCACGATCCTGCGCTACGACGGTCAGGGCTGGCAGGTCATGCCCTCGCCTACGTCGGAAGCG
Source organism: Sorangium sp. So ce834 (assembly GCF_051521425.1). Lineage (NCBI taxonomy): Bacteria > Pseudomonadati > Myxococcota > Polyangiales > Polyangiaceae > Sorangium > Sorangium sp. So ce834. Next base: position 5,453,631 of record NZ_CP150351.1, on the reverse strand, counting down.
TTGTCGGGCGTGTGGGGGAGCGAGCCGCACGATGTCTTCGCCGTGGGTGATCATGGCGCGATGCTCCGCTACGACGGTCAGGGCTGGCAGGTCATGCCCTCGCCCACATCGAAGGGGTTGTCGAGCGTGTGGGAGAGCGCGCCGGACAATGTCTATGTCGTGGATGTCGAGGGCACGATGCTGCACTACGACGGCGAGGGCTGGCGGCGCATGACGTTGCCCACGACGTTCCCCGAGAAGGAGTCCTGGCGGCAGCTACGGTTGCATGATGTGTGGGGGAGCGGACCGCAGGACGTCTTTGCCGTGGGGAACGGAGGCACGACGCTACACTACAACGGCCAGGACTGGCAGAACATGACCTGGCCCACGACGGTATGGTTCGGCGGCGTGTGGGGGAGCGGACCGCGGGATGTCTTCGCCGTGGGTGATAAAGGCACGATCCTGCGCTACGACGGCCAGGTCTGGCAGAAAATGGACTCGTCCACAACGACTGCATGGTTGAACGGCGTGTGGGGGAGCGGGCCGCGGGATGTCTTTGCCGTGAGCTCTGAAGGCACGATCCTGCACTACGACGGCGGCCCGAAGTGGTACGCCATGCCCTCGCCCACATCGAGGGCGTTGACCGGGGTCTGGGGGAGCGGACCGCAGGATGTCTTTGCCGTGGGTGATCGGAGCACGATCCTGCACTACGACGGCCTGGGCTGGAAGGACATGGACCCGCCCGCATCGGAGGCATCGTTGAAGGGCGTGTGGGGGCGCGGGCCGAAGGATGTCTTTGCCGTGGGTGATCGGGGCACGATCCTGCACTACGACGGCCAGGGCTGGCAGAAAATGCCCTCGCCCGCACCGGAGGCATGGTTGACCGGGGTGTGGGGGATCGGGTCGCGGGATGTCTTTGCCGTGGGTTCTGAAGGCACGATCCTGCACCACGACGGCCAGGGCTGGCAGACCATGAGATCGACCACGCTGATAACGCTGAATGGCGTGTGGGGAACCGGGCCGCAGGATGTCTTTGCCGTGGGCGAGTTCGGCGAGCTCCTGCACTACGACGGAACCTCCTGGCTCAAGCTCGATTCCACGACAGATCGCATCTTTTTCGCGGTCTGGGGCACCGGCAGATCGTCCTTTGTCGTCGGCGAGGGCGGCGCCATCCATCGTCACACCCGGACGGTGCTGCCGCAGTAGTCGCACCGCCGCGAGCTCAGGCGCCCGCTGCCGCCCCCGACGGCGCTCCCGGGCGCCGGCCAGGTCCCACGGACGCCCCAAGGAGGCGGTCAGCTGTCATGACGACGACCCCCAAGCGACCCGTTCGATTCGTGCTCTCGACAGCGCAGCTCCTCCTGCCGATGGCCCTCGTGACCCTGTGCGCTGGGCCGGTGCGCGCCGAGGAGGCGCCGCCGGGGCCATGGCACCAGGGCGTCTCCGAGGAGCGAAAGCAGCGGGCGCAGGCGCTCTTCGAAGAGGCGCGCGAGCTGCACCGGCGCGCGATGCTCGCCGAGGCGCGGGCCAAGTACGAGGAGGCGCTGGCTATCTGGGAGCAGCCCGAGCTCCGGCTCTATCTCGGGCGGGTGTTGAAGCTCATGGGCCTGCCCCTCCTGGCCCACGAGAACCTGCGCCTCGCCCTGCGCTGGGGGCCCGGCTCGCTCGACGCCGAGAAGGAGCAGGAGGCGCGCGCGGCCATGCGAGCGCTCGCCGAGCGGGAGCTCGCCGCCATCCGGATCCGCTGCGACGAGCCGGGCGCCGTCGTGCTGATGGACGGCCAGCCCTGGTTCGTCGGCCCCGGCGCCGAGCGCCGGACGGTCATGCCGGGAGAGCACGTCATCACGGCGAAAAAGAACGGCTATTTCACGGTCGTCAAGCCCATCCTCGTCGTCGCCGGCAAAGAGGCTTCGGGACAGATCGCCCTGAGCTCCGATTCCGTCGTCAGCAGGCCGCGGTGGGCCACGTGGCTCCCGTGGGCCACGCTCGGGGCGGGCGCGGCCCTGGGCGTCGCGGGCGGCGCGCTGATGCGGCATGCCGCCACCGAGCAGGGAGCAACGGACGGTCGCCTCCAGGCCCGCTGCGATCCGTCGTGCAAGCCGTTCGCGTCGGACGCGTACGACGGCACCGACCTCGAGAACCGGCTGGGGATCGGCGCCCTCCTCGTCGGCGGAGCGACCGTGATCACGGGGACGGTCCTGCTCTTCGTGAACGGGTCCGAGGCCTACCGCACCCCGGATCGCGGCGGTGTGAAGATCGAGCTCCGGCCCGCCGCGTCGCCCGACGCTGCGGCGCTGTCGGGGCGCGTCGTGTTCTGATCCCGCGGAGTCGCCGCGGCCTTCGTCATGCCGACGACGCGGAGATTGCCGGGTCGGCCGCCTGCGCGGCGTCGTACGCCCTCGCCGAGGTGGGCACGGGACCTCGGTGGGTCCATGGTCCATGACGCGCGCTCCAGCCCGCGGCGGCAAGCCTTGCCGCACCGGGGCTGGCAGCCGTTGCCGGAGCGGCAAAGATTGCCATGCGCATGCCGGGCCCGCGGGTGAGCTCGATCGCAGGGCGAGCGCGGGGCTGGCGGACGCCGCCGCTCGTTTTGACCGACGGATCCAGCGGGTTCACGCGCGCGTGGGGTGGCCTCGCAGCCCAGATCGAGAGCGTGGCACATGCGTTGCGATGACTCACACGCGACGAGGCGACTCCAGGCCTGATCGAGAACACGACGCGTGGGCTCGCCTCCGCTCAACCGACCTACACGACATGAGGCCCAGTGATCCGCCCCGCACGGGCGGGCAGCCGATCACCAGGGCTGCACGGAGGGTTCTGAACTCATGAGCTCAATTTCTCTTTTCTCGCGCGCCTTCGTTGGACTCATCGCCCTCTCGGTCGCTCCGGCCTGCTTCGACCCACGAGCCGGCGGCTCCGAGCTCGGCTCGGACCGCGCGCCCGTCATCATCGAGCAGGAGGACGACCACGATCCGGGATGCGGCGGGGGCAACGGCCCCTCGGAAGCCTGTGCCTCGTTCGAGGGGACCGGCTGCTACTGGATGGAGAACACCAGCGGCGACTACTGCTGGGTCCCGGCGGACTGGGCTCCCACCGTCGAGGATTGCTTCGCCATGGACTCGTGCGACGGCGGCCTCGGCGCGTCCGGCGGCGGCTGCTACAAGTGGGCCGACGGCTCCGACGAGGACCGGTATCCCTGGTAGCGCGCACCACCCGCGCGAGCGCCAGCCGTCCCAGCGCCGGAGGGAGAGCCCCCGTACCCGGGGCCTCCCTCACGGGCTCCGCTTCCCCTCGCGCGGCAGGATGCCGTACTGTTTCAGCTTGAAGGTGAAGGTGCGGACCGGCATCCCGAGGAGCGCCGCCGCCCGCTTCTGGACCCCGTCCGCGGCGTCGAGCGCCTGGCGCATGCGCGTGCACTCGATCTCCCGGAGCTCCTCGGCGATCGGCTTGAAGCGGGCGGGCTCCGCGGCGGGCGGCGCGGTGTCGGCCGCGAGCCGCGGCGGGAGCTCGAGCCCGGCGATGCGCTCGGGCAGACCCCAGGGCTCGATCACCGGGCCGTCCGCCGTGGCGGCGGCGTACTCCATCGCGTTCTTGAGCTCGCGCACGTTGCCGGGGAACGGGTGCGCGAAGAGCGCGGCGAGCGCGGCCTCCGAGAGCTCGAGCGCGGGCCGACCGGCCCGGGCGCACGCCTCGGCGAGGAACAGGCGGGCCAGGATCGGCAGCTCGCGCCGCCGGTGCCGGAGCGGGGGCAGCTCGACGACGGCGGCGCTCAGGCGGAAGAGCAGGTCCTGACGGAAGCGGCCGGCGCGGACCTCCTCCTCGAGATCGCGGTTCGTGGCGGCGACGATGCGGATGTCCACCTCGCGATCGCGCACGTCGCCGAGGCGCGTGATCCGCTTCACCTCGAGCGCGCGGAGCAGCTTGGCCTGCGCGCCGAGGGGCAGCTCGCCGATCTCGTCGAGGAAGACGGTGCCACCGTGCGCCCGCTCCAGCAGGCCGGGCTTGGGCGCCCGCGCCTCGGAGAACGCGCCCTTCTCGTAGCCGAAGAGCTCGCTCTCCACCAGCGTCTCCGGGAGCGCGGCGCAGTTGAGCGTGATCATCGGCTTCTGGGCCCGCGCCGACCAGTGGTGCACGGCGGCGGCGGCGTTCTCCTTGCCCGCCCCCGTCTCGCCGAGGACGAGCACCGGCAGATCGCTCGCCGCGAGGCGCCGGATCAGCTCGAACAGGCGGATCATGGCCGAATCGGCCACCACGACGGTGCGCCCGCCGATGACGTGCCGGACGGCGGCCTCCGAGGCGGAGGCGATCGCCCCGGGGGCGGCGATCGACGCGGCGGTCCGCGCGCCCGCGAGGAGCGTCTCGGTGTCGCCGCCGTCGAACGGGTAGCAGGCCAGCCCGGCGCGCGCCTCGGGGGAGAGCGGCGCGATCGCCTCGAGCACCTGGAGCGCCGCGGCGCGCGCCGCCTCGCCGCCGAGCTCGGGGAACCCGATGGCGAGGTGAGAGGCGCCGTCCCAGGCGACGATGTCCACGAGCCGGAGCGCCGAGAGGGCCCGCTGCTCCAGCGTCGTGCGCATCTGCACGGACCCGAGGGACACCACCGCCAGGCCGAACGGCCGCGCCGAGTCGGCGGCGCGCTCGACCTCCTCCTCGACGCGCCGGCGCAGCCGGGCCATCTCGATGAGGGCGCTGCCCCGGGGCGGCGCCTCGCGCCGGAGGATCAGCGTGGTGTCGCCCATGGTGATGACGTCGCCGGAGCCGAGCGCGCGCGAGCCCTCGATGCGCTCGCCGTTGACGAGCGTGCCATTGTGGCTGCCGAGATCGGTGATCCGGATCTCGCCCCGGGAGAAGACGAGCTCGGCGTGCCGCCGGGACACCGCGGCGGTGTCGAGCCGCACGTCGGCCTCGTCGCTGCGCCCCACGACGAGCACGCCGTCGTCCGGCAGGGCGCGCCGGTACGACGAGGAAGCGCCGATGACGAGGAGGTAGGAGTAGATTCCCCGGCTGTCCGGGGACTGCCGCAGATCGAAGGTCTGCGTCGTCAACGGCGAGCTCGCGAGGCCGCTCATCAGCCCGAAGCTATACTCGAAGCGCTCGCGCATGCAAGGCGCGAGCCTCCCTCGTCAGCGCCGGCAACAGCGCTCTCGGCGGCTCGAGCGTCGATGGCGTGAACCGGACGTTTCCGAGGGATTCGCCCTCCCGCGCCGGAACCTTCGGCGCCAGCGCCTGTCAAGAGCGCTAGTCAAGGAGGCGCTCGTCATGGTTGAAGCGTTCCACATGGGCGGCTGGGGGATGTATCCGACGTTGGTCTTCGGTCTCCTGCTCCTCGCCGCGTCCGTCCGTTATGCCGTCTCGCCCGAGCGGCGGTTCGTGCCGCTCCAGATCAGCCTCGGTATTCTCACGCTCGTGTCCGGCGGCCTCGGGTTCGTCAGCGGCACCATCAAATCGCTCACCCTCATGGGCGCGGTGCCGCCCGACGCGCGCTGGCTCTGGATCGTCGGCCTCGGCGAGTCGCTCAACAACGTCGCGCTGGCGCTCGCGCTCCTCATCCTCTCGTCCCTCGCCGCGACCGTCGGCGCTTATCGCATCTCGCAGACGAGCCCTGCCCGCTGACGCCCGCGCCCCGAGCCGCCGCTCTCGCGGCGCCGCCGGGCGCGCGGCGGCCGGCCGCGCGGCGGCACGGCTACGTGCGCTGGGCGGCAGCGAGGGTGACGCGCCGCTCGATCCCGAGGAACAGGAGCGGGAGCGCGAGCGTGAAGGCGATCGAGAGCGCGGCGACGGCGGGCATGCCGTCGAGGCGCCGGTCGGGCAGCTCGTGGAGCATCCTCGCCGACCAGAACGCCGCGATCGCGGACGCCATGTGCTGCACGGCCGACTGCATCGAGGTGAAGCGCGCGCGCTCGGCCGGGCGCGGCACCTTGGACGTCAGCGTGTTGTGCGAGACGTTGCGGAACGTCATGCCGAGCATGAAGGCGATGAAGATGGCGAGCACGGGCAGCCCCGGCACGTACGAGAGGAACCCGGCGTAGAGGACGCCCACGAGCACCGCCGCCCCCACCGAGCCCGTCTGGAACGCGCCGAAGCGGTCGACGAGCGGCCCCACGGCGCGCATCGCGAAGAAGCTGACCAGGCCCCCCACGAAGTAGAGCAGCCCGAGCCGCTCGCGCGGGTACCCGAGGTTGTACTGCACGTACGCGGAGATGTTGGGGATCACGAGGAACGACGCCATGGTCACGGTCGCCGTCGTCGCGTACGAGAGCATCACGATCGGCCGGTTAAGGAGGGTGCGGAGCTCGCTCAGGGCGCCGCCCGACGGCTGCTCGCCGGCGAGGTGATCGCGCATCGAGGGCAGCAGGAAGACCGCGAGCCCGGCGACGAGCAGCCCGAGCGCCGCGACGGCGAAGAACGGCAGCGGGAAGCCGCCGCGCCGGGCGAGCTCCAGCCCGGCCGGGATGCCGAGCACCGAGGCGACCGAGAACGAGCCCATCACGACGCCCATCGCCTTGCCGCGCCGCTCGGGCGGGATGACGTCCGCGACGATGGAGAACGCGACCGAGGTCGCGGGCCCGCCGAACGCCCCGGCGAGCACGCGCGCCGCCATGAGGCTCGGCAGCCCGGTCGCGAAGCCGCCGGCCGCGGTGCCGATGACGAGGCCGAGCATCGCCACCGCGAGCACGCTGCGCCGGTCGAACCGGTCGAGGAAGAACGCGCCGGCGAGGCCCGACAGCGCGGCCGACGCCGTGTAGCTGCCGCCGATGAGGCCGATGTCGGACATCGGGATGCCGAGGGCGACCGCGAAGTCCGGCCCGAGCGGCATCACCATCACGAAGTCGAGGATGTTGATGAACTGGACCGCAGCGACGAGGAAGATGATGCTCCGCTCGGAGCGAGGTGTGGACACGAGGATCGACTGTAACCCTCGGCGAGGTGCTCGGACGAGGAGAATACGGACCGAGCACGTTGCGCGCGGGCGGCTCGATGGTTGCTGGCCACGCAACGCCGCGTTGCGCGCGCGCACCGTTGTCGCTTCCGGGGGGGCACCTTACGATGGCTGCCATGGATCGCCGCACTGCCCTCGGCGCCCTCGCCGCCGCGCCCGTCGCGGCCGCGTGCGCCCGCACCGAGCCCTCGCCCAGCCGCATCGATGAAGCCGCGCTCGCCGCGGAGGACGTGGTCCGCGGCGTCGCGCCGCTCGGAACCCCCTGGGAGACGCTCGACCCCTTCCTGTTCTGCGTCCACCACGACGACGCGTACCCGGCCGGCAACGAGCGGATGGGGCCGGCCGCCTCGCTCGCGGGCCGCGCCATCGGCCGCGATTTCGCGGGCAAGGACGGCTGGCGCATGTACCACGGCGCGGTGGTCCCCGGCTTCCCGCAGCACCCGCACCGCGGCTTCGAGACCGTGACGGTCGTGCGCCGCGGGCTCGTCGATCATTCGGACTCGCTCGGCGCGGCCGCGCGCTACGGCCGCGGCGACGTCCAGTGGCTCACGGCGGGGAGCGGCATCGTCCACGCGGAGATGTTCCCGCTCGTCGAGGAGGGCGGGCCCAACCCGCTCGAGCTCTTCCAGATCTGGCTCAACCTCCCGCGCGCCGACAAGCTCGCCGATCCGCATTTCGTGATGATGTGGGGCGACACGATCCCGAAGCAGCTCGTGCGCGACGCCGCGGGCAGGGCGACCGAGATCACCGTGGTCGCCGGCCGCTTCGGCGAGCTCCGCCCGCCGGCCCCGCCGCCGAGGTCGTGGGCGGCCCGCGCGGACGCCGACGTCGCGATCTGGACGCTCAAGATGGCGCCGGGCGCGCGGTTCGCGCTGCCGGCCGCCTCGCCGGGGACGAACCGCGCCCTCTACTTCTTCCGCGGCGCCGAGCTCGGCGTCGGCGCCCGCCGCGTCCCCGGGGGCCAGCGGATCACGCTCCGCGACGGCGCCGCCGCGCTCCTCGAGAACGGCCCCGACGAGGCCGAGATCCTGCTGCTCCAGGGCCGGCCCATCGGCGAGCCCGTCGCGCAGCACGGCCCCTTCGTGATGACCTCGATGGCCGAGGTCCAGCAGGCCTTCCTCGACTACCGGCGGACCGGCTTCGGCGGGTGGCCGTGGCCGAGCGACGATCCGGTCCACGGGCGCGCGGAAGGCCGGTTCGCGCGGTACCCCGACGGACGCGTCGACAAGGCCGGGTGACCGTCGCCCGGCCGCGAGCGGAGGCGCCGGCGCGGGGCGACGCGCCCGCTGACGCCGCGCCTCACGGGCGCTCCGGGCACCTGCCCGCCTGCGGCGCCGCCTCGAGCTCGACCTCGCGGACGCGGCCGGGCGCGCCGGGATCGAGCTTGAGCTTCATCACCATGTTCCCGCCGCGCTCGCACACGAGGCGAAACGAGTGCTCGTGCTCCCCGTCGGACTCGATCGATCCGCCGAGCTTGCACCGCCCGTGCCCCGCGCGCAGCTCGGAGAGCTCTCGCTGGACGGCGCCCTCGTCGACGGCGTGCGAGAACACCTGCTGGAAGGGAGCCTTGTTCTGCCCGGAGGCGAGCGCGACGACCTGCTCCGCGCTGCGCTTCATCGCCTCGGTGGGCGGCGCGACGGCGCTGAAACGAAGGGCGCTGATCTTCGATGTCTCGGCGTCGAGGGTGAGCTTGGCCGCCATGCGCCCCCGCTCGCAGGCCATCGCGAACCGCGCCTCGCGCGCCCCCTTGGAGGAGATCAGCGCGCCGGGCTTGCAGGCGCCGTGGTCCTTCCGCAGCCGCTCGACGATCTCCTCGAAGGCGACCGGCGAGACGTGCTCGACGAAGCCCTTCGTGAAGAGCTCTTCGTAGCGCGCCCGCTCGAAGCGGTCGTACAGGGCGACGGACGCCTGGAAGGCCGACTCCAGGCGAGGGCTCGGGCGCTCCTTCCGCGGCGCGGTGACGCCGGCGCGCCGGAGCGCCGCGCGCACCTCGCCGAGCAGCGCCTCCCGGTCCGTGTCGACGAGGCTCGAGAGCAGCACGAGCCCCACGCCGGCGCGCGGATAGAGCTCCACCCAGGCGGAGTATCCGTCGACCGCCCCGCTGTGCAGGACGACCTCTTCGTCCTCGCAGCTCTCGAGCGCGCGCCAGGCGAGCCCGATCGCGCTCGCCCTCGCGTCGACCGCGTAGCGGCCCCCGGGGCTCGCCGCCTCGACCGAGAGGTGCGCGGGCCGCGCCGCGGTGTGGGCCTCGCGGACCGAGCTCCGCCGGAGGGGGCCCGCCTCCGCGCCGCTGCGCGCCGGATAGGCCGAGAGCTGGAAGGCGGCGTAACGTGCCATGTCGCGCACCGACGCGTAGAGCCCGCCGGCCGCCTCCGACGCGCCGAACCGCCAGTGGGGCTCCGGCTTCAGCTTGCCGTGCTTCTTCACGTGCCCTGTCGCGAGGCGCCCCGGGGGGACGGCGCCCTCGTCCCAGACCGAGGACGTCATGCCGAGCGGCGCGAGAATCGTCTCGCTCACGTAATCGCGGTAGCGGCGCCCGGAGACGCGCTCGACGACGAGCCCGAGGAGGGAAAACCCGAAATTCGAATAGACCTCCTTCGTCCCGGGGACGTACTCCAGGGCCGTGCCGGGCACCGCGGCGCGGACCTCTGCCGCGGTGACCTCGCGCGTCGAATCCGAGTAATCGAACCGGCCGAGCCGCGGCAGCCCCGAAGCATGGGTGAGCAGGTGCCGCAGCGTGATCCGCGGCGAGTCGGCGGTCGGATAGACGACCTCCGCGAGCTCCGGCAGGTAGCGCGACGCGGGGTCGTCCAGCGAGAGCTTGCCCTCGTCCCGGAGCTTCAGGATCGCGGCCGCGGTGAACGTCTTCGTGATCGAGCCGACGCGGTAGACGGTATCGGCGTCCGGCGCCGCCCCGGTCGCCGGATCGATCGCGCCGAAGCCCCGGGAGACCGCGAGCTCACCGTCGACGACGATACCGAGGGTGAACCCCGGGAGCTTTTGCCGATCGAGCTCGGCGCCGAGGTGGGCCTCGATCTGCGGCACGATCGCGAGGAGCTTCGCCCGGCGCCCGGGGTCGTCGACCCACGCGGGCGGCTCCTCCGCGACGAGGATCGGCGCGTCGGTCGGCGCAGGCGGCGCGGGCGCGGCCGGCGCCGCCGCGCGGGGAGTCGGCCGCGGCGCCGGGGCCGCGGGCGCGACGGGCCGCTCGCCCGCGGCGCAGCGGGTCAGCGTGAGGAGCAGCGACAGGAGGGCGGCGCGGCGCATGGCGAGGCGCGAGGCTACCAGGACCGGGTGGCCGGGGTCATCGCTCGCCGCGGGCGCGACGGGGGGCGCCCGTTACCCGGCGCGGGCGGCGGGCGGCGGCTCGGGCGGCTCGCTCAAGCAATCGTTCGCGCCGGCCCGGTGCTGCGCGCGGTACTCCGACGGGCTGACGCCCTCGGAGCGCCGGAACTGCTCGGCGAAGCGCGACGCCGAGTCGTAGCCGCAGGCCGTCGCGACCTCCAGCACGCCGTGGCGCCCCGAGCGCAGGAGCGTCTTGGCGAGCTCGAGGCGCTCCTTCCACAGCAGGGCCCGGAACGAGACCCCCTTCGCGCCGAGCCGGCGGCGCAGCGTCGCGTTGCTCACCCCGAGCGCGCGCGCCACGTCCTGGGCCGCCCAGGGGCGCGCCGGATCGCGGCGCACCAGCGTCCGGACCGCGAGCGTCGGATCGAGCGCCAGCGTCGACGCGGCGGCGCGCCCCGCCTCGAGCTGCTCCCGGTGCTGCAAGAGCAGGGTCAGGACGAGGTCCTCCAGCCGGTGCTCGAGGAGCAGCGCGTGCGCGCCGGGCAGGAGGAGCGTGCTCACGAGGTGGATCATCGCCTGGATCGACGGCAGCGCGGAGCGCAAGAGGTGCGGCCGATCCGCCTCGAAGCCGCCGAGCCCCCGCTGGACGCAGAGCGTGGGGTAGCGGCGCTGGAGCCGCGCGTCGACCTCGCCGAGGAGCTCGACGGTGAACGCGCGGTAGACGCCGCGCTCCGGGTCGGGCTCGTTCACGAGCTCGAGGGGGATGCCCTGCGGCACGAGCAGGATCTGCCCTTCCCGGGCGACGAGGCGCGCGTTGCCGTCCGGGCCGTCGAGGAAGATCCGCTTCGTGCCGTCGAGGATGAGCACGATGAGCGGCCGGGAGAGCCGCTGGATCGAGACCCGCTCGCGCGTGCGGGAGAAGACGCCGATCCACCGGGCCAGGCCGGCGCCGTTCGCGCCGCCCGCCGCGGACGCGCGCTCCAGCCGGGCCAGGGCCTCCCGGAGCGCGCTCCAGGCCTGGGCGTGATCGGAGGGCTCGAGCAGTCGGGTGAGCTGGGTCGTCATCGTCGCTCCTGATTCCTGGACCGTGGCTCGCTCGCCGCGGGACGCCCGCCGCCCCGGCCGGGGCGGCAGAGCGTAGCCGCGATGGTACGCGGGCCGAAGCGCTCTTCCGCCGGATCATCGGAGGTCGAGCAGGACGACCTCGTCATCGTTGAAGAGCGGGACCAGCAGGCGGTTCCTCGATCGGTCCCAGCCGAGGTCGGCCGGGCTCGGGAGCCCCTCGGCGAGGGTGGAGACGCGCGGCGCCGCGCCCCCGGCCGGGTCGATCGCGAAGATGGCGCTCGCGTCCCAGCTCGACACGAGGACCCGGCCGTCGTCGAGGCGCACGAGGCCGTCCAGCGAGCCCGCCGGCAGCGCGAGCTCGCGCCGCCTCTCGCCCGAGGCGTCGTACACGTCGACCCGCGCCGCGCCGAGGTAGGCGACCCAGATTTCGCCGTCCGCGCACGCGACGCCGTTCGGGTGCGGCAGCGCGGGGTCGGCGACGATCCGCGACACCTGCCCGTCCGGCGTGATCACGACGAGCGCGTCCGTGCCGACGCCGGTGATGGCGCCGCCCTCGAGCGTCACGCCGGTGTCGGACACCACGATCGCGCCGTCGGGCATGACCGCGATGTCGTTGAGCAGGCCGGCGCCGGGCACCTCGATGTCCTGGATCGGCGCGCCGTCGCCCGCGTCGAAGACGCGGACCGCATCGATGTCGGCCACGTAGAGCTTTCCGCCCGCGATGGCCATGCCCTTGGGGGCGCTCAGGGTGACGCCCTCCGAGGCGCCGTCGATCCACGTCGGGTCGAGGACCTCGCCGTCCGGAGAGACGCGCGAGATGAAGCCTCGATCGTCCTTGTCGACGGGCGAGCCGACGATGTTCGAGACCAGGTACACGTCGCGCTCCTCGTCGTGAAGCACGGACTCGGGCGTGGTGAAGCCGCCGACGCGGCGGCGCTCCGGCGCGGCCGGCTCCGCGTCTTCGGCGCACGCCTGGAGGACGACGGCGGACAGGGCAAAGAGGACCGGGGCGAGGCGCTTCGGGTGCGTTGTCATGAGGGCTCTCTCGGTTGAACACGGCCGGCGACGCGCCGGGTGTGCGCCTACCGTGCTCCCGATCGCCGCGCGGCGCGCGCCCGCGGCGCTCATTGGCGCGCCCGAAACGCTCACGGCGGCGCCGAGCTGCCCGGCCTCGCGAGATGAAGAGTCCTCTCCTCGGCGCCTTGGCGCCTCATCTCCTTGTCTGAGCAGCGCTCCCGAGCTCCGTGAGACAAGCACGGTAATCACCCCCGGCTCAGGTCCCATGGGCGCGCTCCGAGTACAGCTCGAACATCGCGCCGCGCGAGGGCCGGATCTCCACGCGGTCGACGAACGTCTTGGTCGAGATCGATAGAGCACGCCTGTCCGCCAGGACGACGCCACAACGCGACGACGCCAGACGCCCAGACGCGACGAGAGCGACACTGGGACCTCGCTCGACCAGTGTTGCGCTCCAGACAATCATGCGCTAAATGTGGCGGCCAGCACGTGGTACACTGAATGCGGTCCGAGCCCGACAACGACACGCCGAACGACACGCCGCTGGACGAGCAGGTAGCCGCGCTGAGGAAGCGCGTCGCAGAGCTGGAGGGGGAGCTGGCCGAGGCGCGGCGGTCGCACGAGCAGCGGCCTGCCGAGCAGCAGCACGGGCTCCTGGCCAGGTTCTTCTCGGTGGACGCCTCCGGCCACGCCGCGCTGCTCGACGCGATCCCGGCGATGGTGTTCTTCAAGGATCGGGACCACCGCTACCTCGCCGTGAACAAGGCCTACGCCGAGCACTATCGCCTCTCGGCCGACAAGATCGTCGGGAGGCGCGACGAGGAGATCTTCGTCCCGGAGGTCGCGCAGAGCTACCGCGAGAACGACGAGATCATCATGTCGGACGGCGTGCCGCGGCTGAACGTGGAGCTCCGGTGGAAGCTCGAGGACGGGAGCGACGGCTGGACGCTGGAGAACAACGTCCCCTTCCGCGACGACAGCGGGCGCGTGATCGGGATGGTGGGGGTCGTGGTCGACATGACCGCACGAAAGCGGACGGAGGAGGCGCTGCGGCAGATCGAGTCCGACCTCCTCGCCAGCCAGTCGCGGCTGCTCGAGACGATAGCCGCCCTCTCGACGCCGGTCCTGCCGATCGACGAGGGCGTCCTCGTCCTGCCGCTCGTCGGGCACCTCGACCGGGCGCGCTGCCGAAAGCTCATGACAGCGATGCTGCAGGGCGTGGAGCACCATGACGCCGAGTTCGTGATCCTCGATCTCACCGGCGTCCCGCTCATCGACGGCGACGTCGCGAATCACATCTTGCGCGCGGTGCAGGCCGTGTACCTGCTCGGCGCGCAGTGCGTCCTCGTGGGCATGTCCGCGCGCACCGCCGGCTCGCTCGTGAACACCGGCGAGTCGCTCGACGAGCTCGTCCTCCTGAGGGACCTCCGGGCCGGCGTGCGCTACGCGATGGCCCGGCGCAAGGCGCTCGCCCGCGTCGACCCGATGGTGCTCCGGTAGGCGGCGAGGCGCGCCGCGCCCCTCACCCGCTCACGGCCGCCCCTTGGCCGGCGGCCTGCCGTGAGGCTCAACCCCTCTCCTCGCACCTCCACCCAGCGTGCGCGACCCGGGGCGCGCGCCCGCGTCGCTGCAGCATCCATCGCCGCGCGGCCGCGCGGCCGGCGGCGCGCCCCGAGCGCCAGATCTCACTTGACGGTCTGCCGCGGGGCTGGTGACATCGCTTCAGGATCGTCCTTACGAAGGTCGTTTGGAAGGTCGGTTGATCGCCTGGAGTTCAGGCGCGGGACCAGAGCTCGTCTTCGGGGCCGAATCGCCTCCTGTCTGGGCTCGCTCTGCCTCGAAAGAACGTCACGATGGGGGGCACGGAGGCCTTCACGAGGATGCTTGTCGACCCGAAGCTGCGCGCGCCGTCGCGCCAGTGCGGACAGGCGCCGCCCCGCTGGCTCGCGCTCGGGCGCGCGCTCCCCGGCCGGGCTCGCCTCGCGCTCGCGGCGGCGAGCTTCCTCTCGATGATCGCGCTCTACGCCTGGCTCCCGGAGCGCGACGGGGCGAGCGCCGCCATCGTCCCCACCCTCGCGAGCATCGGGCGCGCCACGGCCGACGCGCTCGCCGCCAGGGAGTTCTGGGTCGACGTCCAGCACAGCTTCCTGCGCGTCACGGCCGGGTTCGCCGCCGCCGCGCTCCTCGCGGTCCCCCTCGGCGTGCTCGCCGGCGCGTTCCGGTCGATCGCCGCGCTGCTCGAGCCGCCCACCGAATTTCTCCGCTACGTCCCGGTCCCGGCGCTGATCCCGCTCGTCATGATCGCGGCGGGCATCGGCGAGGGCGCGAAGGTCCTCCTCGTTTTCCTGGGGACCTTCTTTCAGCTGCTCCTCATGACCGCGGACGAGGTGCGGCGGGTCCCCGCGCACCTGCTCCACGTCAGCCAGAGCCTCGGCGCGAACCGGCGCGAGATCGTCTGGCGCGTCCTCACCCCGGCCGCCCTCCCCGGGATCTGGAGCGCGCTGCGCATGTGCAACGGCTGGGCGTGGAGCTACGTCGTCGTCGCGGAGCTCGTGGCGGCGACCGAGGGCCTCGGCTTCCGCATCCTGCGCTTCTATCGCTTCATCCAGACGCCGAGCATCTACGCTTACCTCCTGGTGCTGGGGCTCCTCGGCCTCGGGCTCGACTGGGTGTTCCGCGCGGCCTCTCGCCGCCTCTTCCGCTGGACGAGAGGAGCCGGGGCGTGAAGCTGTCGCTGCGCGGCGTCAGCAAGACGTACTCCGGCCGTCGCGGCGCGACGGACGCCCTCGCCCCGCTCGACATGGCCGTCCGCGAGGGCGAGTTCATCAGCCTGGTGGGCCCCTCCGGGTGCGGCAAATCGACGCTCCTGCACATCGTCGCCGGCCTCGAGCCGGCGACCTCCGGCGCCGTCGCGCTCGACGGCGAGCGCGTCCTCGGCCCCGGCGCCGAGATCGGCCTCATGTTCCAGCAGCAGACGCTGTTCCCCTGGCTCAGCGTCCGCGAGAACGTCCGCTTTCCGCTGACGCTCGCGCACCACCGCGGCCGCGCGGCCGGGGGCGATCCCCGCCGGGAGGCGGCGCGGGTCGAGAGCCTGCTGCGCCTCGTCGGGCTCTGGGACTTCCGCGACAGCTACCCCGCGGAGCTGAGCGGCGGCATGCAGCAGCGCGCCGCCCTCGCGCGGGCGCTCGTCGGCAAGCCCGAGGTGCTGCTGATGGACGAGCCGTTCGGCGCGCTCGACGCCCAGACGCGCGAGCAGATGCAGGAGCTCGTGCTCCACCTCATCCAGCACCACCGCATCACCACGCTGTTCGTCACGCACGACGTGGACGAGGCCCTGCTCCTGTCCGATCGGGTCGTCGTCTTCTCGGAGCGGCCGGGCCGCGTGCTCGCCACCCTCGACGTGACCTTCGCGCGGGCCGCGCGCTCGTCGGGGCTCAAGCTCGACGAGGCGTTCCTGCACCAGAAGCGCGAGATCATGGCGCTCTTGCGCGGGCGCGATCGGTTCGAGACGCAGCGCGATCGCCTGCTCTTCGGGCTCACCAACACGCAATCGGACGCGGGAGAAGGGGGACCATGAAACGAAGGACCGTCTTGCAAGAGCTCGGGGCAGCGCTCGCCTGCCTCGTCCTGTCCGTGGGCTGCTCGAACAAGGACGCGGCGCCGAGCGACCCGGGCGCCGCCGCCGGGCCCAGCGCGCGCGCCGGGGCCGCCGCGCCGCCGGCCGCGGCGCCCGTGAAGCTCACCGTCGGTCACGACCTGTGGATCGGCTACTCGGGCGTCTTCCTCGCGAACGAGCTCGAGCTGTTCAAGAAGGCCGGGCTGACCGTGGAGCTCAAGCCGTTCTCGAACCCCGGGGACACGCTCGCGGCGCTGGCCGCGGGCCAGCTCGACGTCGGCCTCACCACCCTGCAGAACCTGGCGGTCTTGCACGGCAACAGCGAGTCGGACGTGGTGGCCATCGCCCTGGTCGACAGCTCGAACGGCGCGGACGCCGTGGTGGCGAAGGAGGGCATCGCGACCATGGCCGATCTCAAGGGCAAGACGGTCGCCCTCACGCTCGGCGAGGTCAACCACATGCTGTTCCTCTTCGGCCTCGAGAAGAGCGGTGTCAGCCCCGGCGACGTGAAGATCACGAGCATGAGCGCCGACGACGCGGGCGCCGCGTTCGTCGCCGGGAAGGTCGACGCCGCGGTCACCTGGGAGCCGTGGATCACCAAGGCCACCAAGAACGGAGGCCACGTGATCTTCACGAGCGCCAGCATGCCCGACACGATCACGAACTCGGTGGCCGTGCAGCGGTCGAAGCTCGCCGCCGGGGGCGACGCCTACACCCGCCTGCTCGGCGCCATCGATCAGGGCGTCAAGGCGCTGCGCAGCGAGCCGGACAAGGCCCACCCCATCATCGGAAAGTACTTGAACGCCTCGCCCGAGGACGTGAAGGGCATGCTGAGCGGCGACAAGATCTACGACCTGGCCGACAACAAGCAGCTCTTCGGCGCGGCGGACAAGGCCGGCCCCGCCTACGCCTCGGTGAAGTCGGTGGTCGACTTCACGGTCCAGTCGAAGCTCGTCAAGAAGGCGCCGGCGCCCGAGGCGCTGCTCGACCCGAGGTTCGTCCGATGACCCGCGACGAGGAGCTCATGGGGCGGGCGCTGGAGCTCGCGCGCGGCGCGCAGCGCGCCGGCGAGCCGCCGTTCGGCGCGCTGGTGGTCGCCCCGGACGGCACGATCGTGGCCGAGGCGACCGACGAGGTGAACGGCCAGCGCGACCTCACGTACCACGCCGAGGTGGGCGCCGTTCGCCGCGCCTGCGCGGCCGTCGGGCCCGACTTGCAGGGATACACCCTCTACACGACCGTGGAGCCGTGCCCGATGTGCTTCACCGCGGCCTGGCTCGCCCGGATCAGCCGCGTCGTCTTCGGCTGCACGATGGCGGAGGTCACGGCGGCGACCGGCGGCGCGCAGCGCGAGCTGGCCGTCCCGGCCCGGTGGATGAACGAGCACTCCGGCGCTCCCGTCGACCTCGTGGGCGGCGTCCGCGACGCGGAGTGCCTCGCGCTGTTCGGCGGAGCGTAGCGCGCGGGACGGACGGGCTCGCCGCCGGCGCCCGGGCACAGGAAGACCGCCGCTGACGAACGACTGCTGCTGAGGAAGCAGACGCGCTGAACCGCTGCTCGGATCCGAGCAGCGCGCGGGGCGAGCGCGCCGGCGGGGCGCCGAGATCCACGGTCGATAAGGGCAAACGCGCGACGCCGGCCTCGGGGCACGCGCGTTGCAGCGAGCGGCGCGCCAGCACGGCCATCGACCCTTCACCGGCGGCCTCGGCGCGCCCCTTTCCTTCTCGGGAGTCTTCATGACCGACCGTATCGCTCGTCTCAAGGCCTCGCCCTCCGTGGCGGTCAAGGAAAAGCTCGATTACCCCGTCATCGACACGGACATCCACACCAACGATTACTCGCCGGCGCTCGAGGATTTCGTCGCCACGTACGGCGGCGCCAAGCTCGTCGACGATCTGCGCAAGGCGCTGAGCTCCCGCCGCCGCAACGCCGAGAACAGCAGTGGCAAGGACTGGTACACCCAGACGCCCGAGGAGCGGCAGCATCACCGCACGGTCCGGTCCCCGTGGTGGGCGCGGGTGACGCGCAACACGCTGGACGTGGCCACGTACCACCTCCCGTCGCTGCTCGCCGAGCGGCTCGAGGAGCAGGGCTCCGACTACTCGGTGCTGTTCCCGAACAACACCCTCGCGCCGCTCGCCGTGAAGGACCGGGGCGCGCGGCAGGCGCTGACGCGCGCGATCAACCACTACCACGCTGATCTGTTTCGCAAGTACAGCGACCGCCTCACCCCGGTGGCCGGCATCCCGCTGAACACGCCCGAGGAGGGGATCGAAGAGCTCGAGTTCGCCGTCAAGAAGCTCGGCCTCAAGGCGATCAACATCTCCGGCGGCGTCCGCCGCCCGATCAAGGCGATCGCGGAGAAGTACCCGCCGGACCAGCACCCGGAGATCGCGAAGTACGCGACCTACATCGACTTCTACGGCATCGACAGCGAGTACGACTACGATCCTTTCTGGGCGAAGGTGGTCGAGCTCGGCGTGCCCGTGCTCACCCACTATGGCAGCCAGGGCTGGACCGGGCGCTCGTCGATCAGCAACTACATGAACAACCACATCGGCCACTTCGCCGACGGCTCGGAGGCGTTCGCCAAGGCGCTGTTCTTCGGCGGCGTCACCCGCCGCTTCCCGGGGCTGCGCATCGGCATGCTCGAGGGCGGCGCGGACTGGGGCGCGCGGGTCTACATCCACCTCGTCGATCGGTTCCAGAAGCGCGGCCCCGAGGGCCTGAAGCACTACGATCCGGCGGCGACCGACCGCGCGCTCCTCACCGAGCTGTTCCGGCGCTACGGCGCGGATCTCGTGAAGGGGCGCTCCATCGAGGGCGAGCAGCTGATCGCCGACACGCTCGGGGTCGGGTACACGAGCGACGCGCGCCAGCCTCCGCCTGAGCACCGCAACGACTTCGCGGCCGCGGGCATCGAGAAGATCGAGGACATCCGCGATCGCTGGGTGAACAACTTCTTCTTCGGGTCCGAGTCGGACGATCGCACCATCGCGGCCGCGTTCAACGACAAGGCGAACCCGCTCGGCGCGAAGATCAACGCCATCTACTCCTCGGACGTCGGCCACTGGGACGTCCCCGACCTCACCGAGGCGCTCGCCGAGAGCTGGAGCCTCGTGGAAGAGGGCGTCATCAGCGCCGAGGACTTCAAGGCGTACGTCTTCGAGAACCCGTACAAGCTCTACACCGAGGCCAACGCGAGCTTCTTCAAGGGCACGCGGGTCGAGGAGAAGCTCAAGCAGAGGGCGGCCGCGCGGGGCGACGAGCGGCGCGGCCCGCAGCCGGCCGCGCGGGGCGAGGGCTCACCCGGCAAACCGGTCGAAATAAGCGCGTAGCCCCGCCGCGTCGAGGCCCGCCCCCAGCGCGAACATCAGCGCGAGCCGCGCCTTGGGCCCCGAGAGCGCGCCCGCGGCGATCACCCCGAGGCCCTGCAGCCGCCGCCCGCCGCCGGGCGCGCCGTACGTCGGCGTGACCCGGCCGCCGGGGCAGCGCGAGCTCAGCACCACCGGGATGCCGGCCTGCACCAGCGCCGCGATCGCCCCTTCCCAGCTCCCGCAGACGTTGCCCGCGCCCGAGCCCTCGATGACGACGCCGCGCGCCCGGGCGTCGAGGAGCGCGCGCAGGAGGAGGTCGTCCATCCCCGACGCCATCTTGACGAGGTAGACCCGCGGCTCGGGCGAGGCGAGCGGGAGCCGCGGCGTCCTCGCGGGGCGCGCGAAGACGCGGACGCCCTCGCCGTCGACCGAGCCGAGCGGCCCCGCGCCCGGCGAGGCGAAGGTGCCGAGCGCGGTCGTATGGGTCTTCATCACCGACCGGGCGGCGTGGATCTCGTCGTTCATCGCGACGAGCACCCCGAGCCCCCGCGCCGCGGGCGCGACCGCGACCCGCGCGGCCGAGACGAGGTTGCGCGGGCCGTCGGCGCCCGCCGTGCTCGCGTCGCGCATCGCGCCGGTGAGCACCACCGGGGTGTCGCCGTCGAGCAGCAGATCCAGCCCGAACGCGGTCTCCTCCAGCGTGTCCGTGCCGTGGGTGACGACGACGCCGGTCACCTCGGGATCGGCCTGGAGGGCGCGCGCGGCGCGCGCGACCTCCGCGATCCTGTCCGGGCCGAGGTTCCAGCTGCTCTCGAGGCAGAGCTCGGTGACCGCGATCTCGGCGACGCGCCCGAGCGCCGGCGCGCCGGCGACGAGCTCCTCCGCGCGGACGGCGGGCACGGCGGCGCCCGTCTGCGGATCGACGCGGCTCGCGATGGTGCCGCCGGTGGTGACGAGGTGGACACGAGGCATGGGGTGGCTCCGTGGCAACGAGACTCCTCCCCCGGCCGAGTTACCAGCGGAAGCCACAGCCGTCAATGCGGACACGGCCCCTCTGCGCCGGACGTCGGGTGAGACTGGCTGCCCCTGGAAATCTGTCGTGAGAGGGCGGAGAATGGGTCTGACCCGTGCCGAAGCCTTCCCCTCTCCGATCGGTCGACCCTGCCGAGGCGCGCGCCGCTTCCGAGGATCTCTCTTTTCACGAGGCGATCCTCATGCCCGGATCGCCGTCCAAGAGGGCGAGCCGAGATCTGGCGAGCGCCGTCGGACCGGCGGCCATCATCGTCATCTCGTTCTATATCGCGGCACAGCTCATCAGCCAGATCGCGAGCCTCAAGATCGGCGTCGTCTTCTCGCTGGCCGTCGATATGGGGACCTTCATCTATCCCCTTACCTTCACCTTGCGGGATATGGTCCACAAGACCATCGGCAAGCGCGGCGCCCAGACGCTGATTTTTTGCGCCGGCGGGGCCAATCTCCTGATGGCCCTCTATCTCCTTTGGGCCGCACAAGTGCCGTCCGACCCGTCCTGGGGTCTCGGCGAGCAGTACTCGGCCATCCTGAGCCCGGTGTGGCGAATCGTGCTCGCGAGCATCGTTGCGGAGATCGTGAGCGAGCTGCTGGACACCGAGATCTTCCATCGGGTCCGCGAGGCCTATCTGAGAAAATCCGGGCCCAGGCGCCAGTGGCTCGCGGTCCTCGCGAGCAACTCCGTCAGCGTTCCGGTCGACAACCTGGTGTTTTGCTTCGGCGCATTCGCCTTCGTACTGCCGTTCGACGTTATCTGGCAGATCTTCGCCATCAACCTCGCGACAAAATTCGCCATGACCCTGATAAGCCTGCCGGGCATCTATCTCGTACCCGACAAGAAGAGCAACGACGTCCCGGAGCAGCAGGCATAGGCCGCGCTCCGGGGCCGCCCCTACCCCACCTCTTCGATGACCGCAGGTGCGCGAGCGGCAGCCCCGCGACGGGCGCGCGGAACGTACAGAAGGAAAGCGATGGATCGCACAACCCAGAGAGAGCTCGACCCTGTTGCGGATGCGCGCGGCGCGGCCACAGACGCAAGCGCGGCGGCCCCCCGCGCCGCGTCGACGGGAGCCAGCGGCGCGCCGTTCACGGCGCTGGACCTGGCGAGGCTGTACAATTTCCCGCCGGGGCTCGACGGATCCGGCCAGAAGGTCGGCATCATCCTCCCTGGCGGAGGACTGCCGGTCGAGGTGCTCGACACTTACTTCGACCGGCTCGGGTTGAAGGTGCCCAAGATCGAGATCATCGAGGTCGACGGCGCGAAGAACGAGCCATCTCCCCTGGAAGACGTCCGCGATTTCATCCTGCAGTGGGGGCTCGAACAGCCATCCCGGCCTGCGGGCCGCGCAGAGGAAGAAGGGCTGCGATGGCCCCGCCCTGGGACGACCGCTCAGGCCGTCAAGCCCAGCTGGAACCTGCTCTTCACGATGGAGATCCTGATGGATGTCGAGATCCTCGGGGCGGTCGCCAACGGGGCAGAGATCCGCATCTACCGCACGCCAGCCGACCTGAAGGGCATCTACAACGCGATCCTGCGGGCCGCCGACGACGGTGTCACCATCCTCAGCAACAGCTGGGGTGGCGCCGAGGGCGACATGGTCGGCTGGATCGAGAAGACCGAGCGGGCGCACCGCGCCGCGGTCGAGAAGGGCGTCACCGTCCTCTTCGCGTCCGGCGACAACGGGTCCACCCCGAGCGGCTTCGAGACGGAGCAAACGAGGCTCCAGCCCTGCTATCCTGCGAGCAGCGCGTGGGTCGTGGCCTGCGGTGGCACCGCCATCGAGCTCGCGCCGAGCGGGCCGCACCCCGGGGAGACCGTGTGGAACGAGCGCGCGCTCGGGCGGCACCTGGCCAGCGGCGGCGGGTTCAGCAATGTCTTCCCGCGCCCCGACTGGCAGACCGGCGTGAACGGCGAGAAGCGAGGCGTGCCGGACATCTCTGCGAACGCCGCGGTGACGTCCGGGGTGTGGCTGTGGTTCGGCGAGGTGAACGCGACGTCCTTCGGCACGAGCGCCGCCGTGCAGCTCCTTGCAGGCCTCACGGCGTGCCTCTACCAGGGCCTCGGGTTCAACGTCGCGAACCTGAACGAGATCTTGTACAAACCCGGTGTCCGCGAGGCGATGCGCCCGATCACGGAGGGGAACAACATCATCCGCCTCGACGTGGACGGGTTCAACGCCGCCCCCGGCTGGAACGCTTGCACCGGCCTGGGACGTCCGGACGGCGTGCGCCTGCTCAAGGCGCTCCGGGACCACTTCGGGTTGGGCGACGGCTAGGCGCGGGCGCCCGCCCGTCCGATCCGGCCCAGCGCACATAGAGGAGCTCCCGGAGCACGATGCGCCGCATCGCGTCCACGTCGTCGAAGCCGGCCGCGCGCGCGTACAGCGCAAGATCAGCAGGAGCGGCGCCGCCAAGGCGCTCCTCGAAGTACCAGCGAAAGAGGTCCGCCTCGGCCAGCCCCACATCGGCGAGGGTGGGGTGCATGGTCCCGCGCGAGGCCAGCGCGCGCTGCTTGTCCAGCGCGCGGGCGGCGAACGCGGCGTGCTCGCCGCTGACGCGCAGGGTATCCGCGATGGCCTCCGCAGCTTCGGGCTCGAACATCGCCTCGGCCCACCGCCGCTGCGCCTCGTCGTGGAGGAAGCGCTCCAGATCGTCCACACGTTGCTCTCGGGCCCACCGCCGGAGCTCTTGCTCGTCGCGCAGCCCTCGCTCTACGCACAGGGACTCGGCGGCGTCGCGGAGGCCCTCCGGGGAGACGTGGAGGTTGTGCTGCCGGGCGATCTCCAGCGCGAGCGCACGCGTCATCGCGCCGCCCCGCACCCGGGCGTAAACCCCCGCGACCAGCAGCTCCTCCACGAGCGCGTCGTGAGGCGCGACCTCCTCGCCGGCGCCGTCGGCCGGGCGCGCCCCCGCCGAGCCGAGCGCCTGTCGGCCGGCGGCGCGCCGCGCCTGCTCCCAGGCCTCCGTGTGCTGGAAGCGGTAACGCACCTGCTTGGGCTCGGCGCCTGCCTCGAGGCGCGCGCGCATCGCCCGCAGCATGGCGATCGCGTCAAGGCGCTTCTGGTTCACCCGACCCGCGGGCAAGAAGGCCAGGAGCGCGTCGATCTCCCCCTTCGGCAACCCCTCGGCGAGCCCTCGCTGGAGCAGGTGCGGCCAGGTCCGCTCGGCGTAAAAGAGCCCCTTGGCGATCCGCTCCAGCGCGGCGCGCGCCGCCTCGGCCAGCGCTCCGGCCGCGACCGCGGCGCGGAGCGTGCTGCGGATGTTGACCATCGCCTCTGACAGGGCCCTATAGCCCTCCTCGGCGGCGGCGTGCGCCACGGCCACCTCATCGTCATCCTCCAGCGCGTTCGCGGCGAAGGCTTCGTAGATGGCGCCGATGCCCTCCATCCCGAAGGCGGCGAGCTCCGCGGCCCGCAGGGCGCCCATGCTAGCGCTCCCGAAGACGTGGATCCCCTGGGACATCGCAGAGAGGATCTCCTTGTGCCAGACGGCAGGTACGCGCTCGAAGTAGCCGTCGATGATCCCGATCGCCACCGGCCGTTCGAGCGAGGCCCGGTAGAGATCGCCCTGCGCCACGGGGGGCAGGTAAATCGCGTCGAGCTCGGCGCGGGCGTCCTCGGCAGAGAGCGTCGGCCCGGTGAACACGTACACCTTCATGTCCCGCGCTCCAGGATGCGAGCCCGGGCCCGCGGGCCCGCGACATAACCGGGGATGCCGCCGATCGCTTCGAGCCCCGGAATCACGACGCGGACGACCGGAATCGCGAGCTCCGGCTTGGTCAGATCGATCACCGCCACCTGCTCGATCCCGGCAGCGCGGAGCCGGTCGAGCTCCCAGCGGACGTCGTCCTCGAACGTCTCTCCCTCCCACGTCGGCGCGTCGTAAAAGCTACGCCCCGAGCGCTCGTCGCCGATCTCGCGCAGAACGCGGCGGTGGAGCTCCGGGTCGAGGCGCCGTACGTACTCGGCGCGGCTCATGTCGTCGCGGGAGCCGGTGATCATGGTCATGCGACTCTGGACGGCCTCGGTCAGCGCGCGCATCAGCGCCACGTGGCGCGCGGGGTGGCAGCCCATCCCGGCCGCGGGATAGATGGAGCTCATGCCGCCCGCCGCGCGCTCGGCGATCATGCATCGGAACGCCGGGATGCCGACGTCCGAGGTGACCTCCCAGACGGCGACCGCGATCGCAGCGCGCTCGCAGCGGTCCAGCAAGGCGCGGCAGCCCGGGTCGTCGACGGTGCCGAGATCGACGCGGGTGGCGCGCCGCGCCTCGTCGCCGAGCAGGCTCCAGAGCGTGCCCGCGTCGCGCTCGACGACCTCGCAGATTCCATGGCTCACGGCCTCGAGCACGTGGTTCCCGGAGGCGAGCCCGTTCGAGCTCGTCAGGAAGGCGCCGCTGCCGGTGGGGAGCGGCAGCGTGTAATTGGTGTGCACGAGCTCGAACGGCACCCAGAGCGGCTCGCTCCGGAGCCAGTCGAGCGCCTCTATCCAGAGCAGCGACGAGCCTGGGTGGAACGTGCTTCCGCGGAGCCTGGGCAATCCATCGACGTCGGCCAGCGGGTGAGAGAAGCGCAGCTCGTTGTAGCTGGCGAGCTTCAGCGGAGAGGTGATCCGCTCGGCATGATACAGCTCTGCGGCCTCCATGATACCGGACGCCTTCGCGGCGGCGAGGTCCAGGCCCTTGCCCTGCGACACGGAGAGCGAGCGCGCGTTCGGCCGGCAAACCATCACGACCGGAATACCGATGATGTCGAGCCCGGTCACGTTGGCTACCCGGGTGATCCCGAGCACGGGGAAGATCGGCGAGAGCCGCCGCACCGTGTCGGCGGGGGGAACCGCGCGGTGCGTCCCCGAGCGGAACTGCTTCGTGACAGGGCCATCGCGGCGCGCGTCCTCGGCGGAGGACGCGCGCCGCGGCTCGGATCCGGCGCGGCGCCGATCCCCGATCTCGGTCATTTGTTCTCGGGGTTCTTCTTGTTGAGCATGGCTGTATTGAGCAGGTAGCACGCGAAGAACGGCTCGATCGGGTTCATCGGCAGGTTCGCAGCGACGACCCCCTTCTTGAGAAAGCCCTCCTCGATCCAGCGCTTTGCCGGTCCGACGATCTCGAAGTCCGGGTCCTGCCACCGTTCCTTGGTGAGCCGAAAGAGGCGACCATCGTCGCTGGCGATGATGACGCTGTCATCCTCTCCGCCCCTCGGCTCGCTCGCGAGCGCTTCTTCCGTCCGTCCGCCGTCGTCTTTGTGCGAACTCATCATCCATCTCCTTGCTTCGAGCAAACGCCCGGCACAGTCGCATCCCCACGCCGACTCGTGTGACGAGCATGCCGGTGCTACACGAGCAGCTTGGCCCGGAAAAGGTCCTGGCGCGTCGAGCCTGTGCCGAGACGAGCGTCCCGGTTTCTCGAAGACGTGGGCCGTCAGGTCCGCCCGGCGGCGGCGCATGGGCGGCCAGCGCGCCGATCCACGCCGATGCCGTCGAGGGAGAGCGCGCGCAGCGCGGCGCGGATCACCGCAGGTGCGCGAGCGGCAGCCCCGCGACGGGCGCGCGGAACGTGAGGAGCCGCGGCATCGCCAGCGACCCCATGTAGCACGTGCGGAGATCGGGCCCTCCGAACGTGATGCTGGTGGGCAGCTGCACGGTGTCTCCGGCGCAGGCGCCGAGATCGGCCGGCTCGATGGTGCCGCTCTTCTGCTTCAGGATCATCGCCTCCAGGACCGCAGGGCGCGGGTCCTCGAAGACGGTCTGGTGGCTGCCGTCGGGGAAGACCACCGAGAGGCCGTTGCGGCAGACGGCCGCCACCCAGATGTTGCCCTCGGCGTCGAAGGCGAAGCCGTCCATGTACCCGCCGATGCCGAGGCTGTCGGGGCCGAACTGCTCGGGATCGCCGAGGCTGCCGTCGTCCCGCACCGGGAAGCGGAGGAGGCGGCCGGGGATGGTCTCGACGGCATAAAGGAACTTCTCGGCGGCGTCGAGGCGCACCTCGTTCGTCATGCTGAGGTTGTCGGCCACGATGCGCGGGCCCTTCTCGTCGACGAGCACGATGTACCCGTCGCGGACGTTGCCCGCGACGGCGAGCCACCACGGGAGCTGCCGTGTCAAGACGGAGATCCAGAGGCGGTCGCGCGAGTCGACGAAGCAGAAGTTCACGGCGCCGAGGGGCATGCCGTCGATGGAGTCGAGGAGGACCTCGGACCGGCCGTCGCGGTGGAGCTTGTAGACCTTGCCGCCGGACAGGGCGGCGACGATGAGGTTGCCCTGCCGGTCCATCGCCATGCCGTTCGGCTCGCCCACGTCCGGGCCCAGGGTCGCCTGCCTGCCGTCGGGATCGATGCGCGTCGCGATGCCACGGGCGTCCGAGGTCCAGAGCGTGCCGTCCGCCTCGGCGATGACGCACTCCGGCCGGACCAGCCCCTGCCCAACGTGCTCGATCCGGGCCGGATCGAGGGTGAAACCCCGCACAGATGACATGAATCGACCTCCCGGCGCGGCGCCTCGCCGCGCGCTCGACGCGGGCGAGCATACCATCCCCGCCGCTGCCACGAGGCGGGACGACGAGCCGCCGCGTCACCCCGCCGGCCAGGTCGAACGAGCGCGGCGCGCGAGGGCGAGGGCCTCCGTGGCCAGCGCGGCGGGCAATCCTCGGCGCGACGCCGAGGTCGCGAGCACGTTTCATCCTTGGAACACGGGGGTTCCACCGGAATCCGCATTGAACCCCGTTGTCACGTCCATGCAAGCTCGATCTCAACATGAGAAGTCGTCTTCAATCGCGTAGCACGCTGGTCGTAGGTCTCAGCCTCGGGGTCGCCCTCGCCGCGTGCTCGGCGCGAGGCCCAGGCACCGAGACGTCCGCAGCATCTGGCGGAGGCGGGGGCGCCACGACGGGCGGAGGCGACGGCTCCAGCTCGAGCGGCGACTTCGACCCCACGGGCCCGGGTGTCGGAGGCAGCGTCCCGCTCGGGTTCACGGTCGAGCCGAGCGATCTCCAGACGATCGCCGTCGCGGCGGGGCAGACAGCGCCTTCCGTGAGCTACACGGCGATGCGGATGGACGCGCCCATCAACGTGGGATGGTCGGTCGACCGCGGCGAGCTCGGGGCCATCAGCGCGGGCCCCGCGAGCACGGCGACGTTCACCCCCACGGGGACCATGGGCGGCCTCGTCACCGTGCGGGCCGGCTTGAACGGCGAGACGGTGGAGCGCAACGTCTTGATCCAGCTGACCGCCGCGCAGAACGGCGCGGACGCGGCCATTCCGGCCCAGGCGCAGCAGATGGCCACGGATCCGACGCAGCTCACGCTCGGCGGCGGCGTCGGCGGGGTCGGCGGCGAGGGCCTCGGTGTGGCGGTCACGAGCACGGCCCCCCTCGACGCCCTGGAGCACCCGACCAGCGACGGAGGGGCGGAGCGGCTCGAGTTCTTTACCCGTACGACGGCACGGTATGGCCTCGAGGCCTGCTCGCGCCGCTCCTGATGTGGCAATGGACGCCCGGAGACGCCGACGCGATCAAGATCGAGCTCAGGACCACGAGCGGCTCGTTCTCGTGGAAAGGGACGTTCGGGCGGCCCGAGATCCTGTCCACCACCGGCCGGCCGTTCATCCGGCACCCGATCCCCCAGGACGTCTGGGCCATGGCCACCGAGAGCGCCGGCGGGCCGACGCACGACGGCTCGCCGGACCGGCTCACCGTGAGCCTCACCGTCGCGCGCGAGGGACAGGCGTACGGGCCGATCTCGCAGACCTGGACCGTCGCCCCGGCCCGGCTGTCGGGGATCATCTACTACAACTCGTACGGCACCCGCCTGGCGGAGAACTACGACGGGGCCGTGGGCGGCAATGGCCGGTTCGGCGGGGCCGTGCTGTCGATCCGGGCGGGAGACACCGCGCCCCGGCTCGTCGCCGGGGGGAACGGCGACAGCAGCCAGTGCCGGGTCTGTCACTCCGTCTCGGCCAACGGATCGCGGCTCTTGGTCCAGAACGGGCTCGACTCCTACGGCCGGAGCGCGGCCTACGATCTGACCCCCGCGGGCGCCACCGAGCACGCCCTCTCGACCGCGGCGCCCTTCGCCGCGATCTCTCCGGACGGGTCGATCGCGCTTACCCAGGACGGCGAGCTCCTCTCGCTGCCGAGCACCACGCGCCGCCCGACCTCCGGGCTCGACGAGGTGGCCTACGAGCTCGGGACGCCGGCGTTCTCGCCGGACGGCACGCGCGTCGTGTTCAACGCGATGTCCGGCCCTGGCGCGGACCCCCGCAGGAAGCTCTTCGTGATGAAGTTCGACGCGACGACGGGCGCCTTCACCGATCCGGAGGTCATCGTCGACGACACCGGCGAGCCCGCGGGCACGCGCCCGGGGTGGCCGGCGTTCCTCCCCGACAGCAAGTCGGTCGTGTTCCACCACCAGACCGACCCGGGCAACGAGGGCGACACCTTCGGCGACCTGAGGACGCGCCGGGGCGCCAAGGCCCATCTCGCCTGGGCGAGCATCGATGGATCGGGCACGGCCGTCCCCCTCGATCTGCTGAACGGACGGGACGGCCTGCGCTCAACCTACCTGCCCAGCCTGAGCGCGCCGGTCCAGATGACCTGCACCGCAGACGAGACGCCGGTGGGCGACATCGACAGCCGCCACAAGGACGACATCAACATGAACTACGAGCCGACGGTCAACCCCGTCGCGTCGGGCGGCTACGCCTGGGTCGTGTTCACCAGCCGCCGCCTGTACGGGAACGCGGCGACGATCCCGCCGTTCTGCAGCGATCCCCGGGGCGTGGACCTTGTCGAGAACATCACGACCAAGAAGCTCTGGGTCGCCGCCATCGACCTGGACGCGACGCCCGGCACCGACCCGAGCCACCCCGCGTTCTAGCTGCCCGCGCAGGAGCTGCTCGCGGGCAACGCGCGCGGGTTCTGGGTGCTCGATCCGTGCCGGTCCGAGGGCGCGCCGTGCGATACGGGCGATCAATGCTGCGGCGGGTACTGCCAGCCCGGCTCCGACGGCGAGCTCATCTGCTCGAACGCCCCGCCGGACGGGCAGTGCTCGCAACCTCAGGAGCGGTGCGAGACGGCCGCCGACTGCTGCGATCCGACCAACCGCTGCATCAACGGGTTCTGCGCGGTGGAGGGGCCCCTCTAGAACAACGATCACGTTGGTCGACCGAGAAATGAACCGCCAAGAACGCCAAGAACGCCAAGCAGAGAACAAAATTTTGGCGTCCTTGGCTCCTTGGCGGTTCATTTCTCTGCTCTTTCGAGCGGTTTCAACCCGTTTGCTCTAGCGCCGGTCACGTTCATCGATCGAGAGATCGAGCCGCAGGACGCCGCGGCTACCCTGAAAATGAAAGTGATTTTCATTTGCTTTTTCGGAGGAGCCGTGCTATCTCGGAGGCACCGTCGAGCGCGGCTCGCCGGGACGCGCTCTCCGCCGCCGATCGTGCCTCCGCTCCTGTTCGTGGGCTCGTGGGCCCGCGCTCGGCCGGGATGAGGATTCGATGACCCCTGCCATCGCCCCCGAAGATCTCCTCTCCACCGACGCCTACGACCTCGTGCGCGCGAGGTACCGCGGCCGCATCATCGCGCTGAAGCGCCGGCGCCGCGTGACCGTTGGCCCCCACGTCTCGGTCCTGTTCGAGTCGCGCGAGACGGTCCTCTACCACATCCAGGAGATCCTCTGGCTCGAGCGCCCCGTGAGGCCCGAGCGCGTCAGGGAGGAGATCGCGGAGAACGACCGCCTCATCCCGAGGGCCGGCGAGCTCACCGCCACGCTCATGATCCACGGCGGGCCCCCGCTCGCGGGTCAGGCCCTGATCGCGGGCCTCGCCGCGGGGCAGGCCGTGGTGATGCTGTTGCTCGGCGAGCGGAGGGTCGCCGCCGAGCTGCTCTCCCCCGTGGACGACCCGTGTTGCCCCGTGCACTACCTGCGGTTCTCCCTCGACCACGCCGCCGTCCGCGCGCTGCTCGAGCGGCGCGCGGATGTCCACCTGGGCGTCCACCACGCGGGCGGGCTCGAGACCGTCGCGCTTTCGCGCGAGACGGTGGACGAGCTCGCCCTGGGCCTCGGCGCGGACAGCGCGCCGGCTGCCCGCGCTCCGATGCTGTCGTCTGTCGCCGATTGTTCGTGAAAGGAATGGATATGACCGTGCTGGTGGGCAAAAAAGCCCCTGACTTCTCCTGCGCCGCCGTCCTGCCGGACGGCTCGATCTCCGACGCGTTCCGCTTCTCGAAGTCCATCGAGTCGAAGTATGGGCTCCTCGTCTTCTATCCCCTCGACTTCACCTTCGTCTGCCCCTCGGAGCTGATCGCGCTCGATCACCGGATCGAGGCGTTCCGCGAGCGCAACGTCGAGGTCATCGGGGTCTCGATCGACTCTGCGTTCACGCACCACGCCTGGCGCGAGACCCCGGTGGAGCGGGGCGGCATCGGGCCGGTCCGCTTCACCCTGGCGGCCGACGTGAAGCACGAGATCTGCCGCGCCTACGGCGTCGAGAACCAGGACGGCGTGGCCCTTCGCGCGGCGTTCCTCGTCGACCGGGACGGCGTCGTGCGCTCCGCGATCGTCAATGATCTGCCGCTCGGGCGCAACATGGACGAGCTGATCCGGCTTGTCGATGCGCTCCAGTTCCACGAGCAGCACGGCGAGGTTTGCCCGGCCGGATGGCGGAAAGGCGAGCGCGGCATGACGGCCTCGACCACCGGCGTGGCCGCCTATCTCTCCGAGCACGCCGCGCAGCTCTGACCGGCTCGCGAGCACCGGGAGCCGGGCCGGGTGACCTGGTCCAGGCGAGAAACCGTCGGGTTCCCCTGCGTCCGGTCGCGCTCGACGGGCGCGACGGAGGGATTCATCCATGTCCGTGAGGCCGGGGGCCATCTGCCGGCCATGCTGAACCAGCGGCCCCCGGGGAGCACGTCACTCGCTCACCGCTCGACCGCGATCAAGGCGTGGCGCAGATCGCATAGGCGTCCACGGTCCAGCTGTTCGTCGTGCCGCTCATCATCTCGAGGGCGGTCGTCAGAGTCCCCATGAACAGCATGTTGGGTGGACCCACCTCGTTCAGGCCGACGAAGCCTAGGCCGCTGGTGATCTCGGCGCCGGAATTGAGCAGCACGGTGTTGGTCGGGCAATCCACGACGACCCACTTGCTGCCGATGGAGTTGGCGGCGCTGAACGCGTCGACGCGCTGGAGCCCGGGCAGAGGATCGGCGCAGATGGCGTAGGCGGTCACGGTCCAGTTGTTGGTCGTCCCGAGCGCGTCCTCGTAGCCGGTCACGGTGACGCTGGAGAGCAGCGAGTCGGGACGAAGGTCGTCGATCATGACGCGCCCGAGGCCGTTCGTGATCTCGCCGCCGCTGCCGACCACCATCTTGCCGCTCGGGCACGTCGCGACCACGGTCTTGGTGAGCAGCGAATCGCTGGCGCTGACCGCCTGGACCCGCTCGAGGCCGGGGATCGGGTCGGCGCAGTTCGCGATCGCCCAGACCTCCCAGTTCCCGCTGGTGCCCGCCGCGTCCTCGTACCCCGTGACGGTCAAGGACGTCAACGTCGCGTTGGGCCTGATATCGTCCAGCACCACGCTCGCGAACCCGGGGTTGTTATCTCTGTTATAGACGCGGGCGCCCGTCCCGAGCACCTTCTTACCGGCGGGGCAGGTCACGGTCACGCTCTTGGTGAACACCGAATCGTGAGCGCTGTTGTTGATGACCCGCTCGTAGCCCGGAACCGCAGCGGACGCCGGACTCGCGAACGTCAGACAGAGCGCCGGCACCGCGGCGAGAGCGCCTCCGAGCCGCAAAGGCCGCGGCGCGTGCATGGAGGCGGAGCGGCGACGATACGTGGCTTCCGCGTGGTCATCGCCGCTCGCGGGCGTCTCCACGGACGCCGGACGCAAGGCGCCGAGCGACGACATGGGGCGCAAATGGATGGGTCGCATTGTTGAACGCATGCTTTGGCCTCTGTTCTCTCTCGTGAAAACGCAGAGCTTCGAACCGCCAAGCCGCCGAGAAGAGAATCCTGTCTTGGCGTCGTTGATGTCTTGGCTGTTCATCTCTCGCTTCATCAACGCGGCCGGTGCCAGCAAACGTCGGGCCAGCCTTTGGACAGCGAGATCGAGCGCATTTTCGCGGCAACGCTGGCGGAGAGAGAGCGCGTCCACCGTGACATGTCACGGATCGAGCGTGACATGTCACGGATCGAGCATGACATGGCCGCCCCCCAGCCCGCAGCTCATCATCACCACCTCTCCCAGGCTGGCCGAGCAGGGTGGCGCTCGGCCGGCTCCTTAGCCGCGCGCGCCCGTGGCGAGCCTGCGCGAGGGTCACGGTCGAGGTCGCCGAGTGTCCAGCGCCGCGGGCCGCGGCGCGCATTCCATCGAGCCATGTTCTTTTTCCGTGGCACGTTCACCGACCCTGCGAATCGGGTCTTCCCAACAAATCATGGCAATTTGCGGCCTCGCTCCGGAATGGGTCACAGCCACGGTTCAGCGGGCGCGCTCCCGTCCGGCCAGTCGCTTTTTTCAGCTCACGATGCGCGAAGCCCCTTTTCGTCCTGGCCAGTTGTGCCATGAATCTGCGCGTCGATGCCGCTCGTCTTCCTGCCCGACGAACTCCGCTTCTTCCTCTGGGACGACACGGCCCCTGGTCGGCTCGCGGCCCGGTCGCTCGGCGCGACGACCCCGGCGGAGGCGGTGGTGGTCTCCGAGGCGGGGCGCGCCGTGAGGAAGACCGGAGAGGCCGCGCCGCTCGTCGCCGGCGTGTCCGCCCTCGCCAGCATGGCCCAGGGCGACCTCGGGCGAGCGCCGCCGTCGGTCGCGGCGTGGAGCCTGGCGAGCAAGCTCGCGCTCGACCTCGTGGTGCGCGAGCGGGTCGTGCCCCGCGTCGCGCCCGCTGGCGCCGCCGGCGAGCGCGCCGAGGCCCGCTGGGCGGCGTCGCTCGCCGCCCCGGAGGACGCCGCGCGCGTCGCGGCGCTCGCCCGCGCCATGCCGCCGGCCGCGCACGCGGTGCCGGCGGGCGCGCAGGCCGCCGCCGCCCTCGACGGCCGCGAGGGCCGCGGGCGCCCCCGCGCGGGCGCCGCCCCGGAGGTGTGGTCCGCGGAGGCCCTGCTGCGCGCGTTCCTGGACGCCGTGGCGGACGCGCTCGCGCGCGGCAGCGCGACGAACCGCCCCAAGGCGCCGCCGCGGCCGGCGCACGCGCCGTGGGAGCACCGGTTGGTCCTCGCCCTGACGGGCCCGCAGGCCGCCTTCGCCACCGACGGGCTCGCCGAGCGCGCGCTCGTCGCCGACCTCGACGCCTGGGTCCGGCCCGCGCTCGGGGCCTGCGACGCGCTGCGCGCCTGCTTCCGGCTGGAGCTGCCCGAGGGCGACCGCGGCTTCGCGCTCCGCTTCCTGCTGCAGGCGACCGACGATCCGAGCCTGCTCGTGCCCGCCGCCGACGTGTGGAAGGCCCGGGGGCGCACGCTGAAGGCGCTCGGGCGCGCGTTCTCCGACCCGCAGGAGGCGCTCCTCGCCGCCCTCGGCGCCGCCGCGCGGCTGTTCGCGCCGATCGCGCGCGCCCTCGGCGAGGCGCGGCCGGAGCAGGTCGCGCTCGAGCCCGCGGAGGCGTGGGCCTTCCTCGCGCAGGCCGCCCCGGCGCTGGGCGAGGCGGGGTTCGGCGTGATCGTGCCGGGCGAGCTCCTCGCCTCGGGGCAGCGCCGCCTGCGCCTCCGCCTGCGCGTCGGCGGGGCGGCTCGCACGGCCGGCGTTGTCGCGGGCAGCGCCGGGCTCGGCCTCGACGAGGCGCTCGACTTCGCGTGGGAGGCGGCGCTCGGCGACGAGCCGCTCTCGGCGCGCGAGCTCGCCGCGCTCGCGCGGCAGAAGTCGCCGCTCGTCCGGCACCGCGGGGCCTGGGTCGTCGTGGTGCCCGAGGAGCTCGCCGAGATCCAGCGGCGCCTCGAGGCCGGCGGCGGGCGCCTGCCGGCGCGCGAGGCGCTGGAGGTCGCGCTCGCGGGCGAGGCCGAGATCGATGGCCTGTCGGTCCCCGTGGTCGCCGAGGGGGCGCTCGCGCAGGCGATCGCGCGGCTGCGGTCGGGCGCGGAGCGCGCCGCCGCGCCGCCCGCGGGGTTCGCGGGGGCGCTGCGCCCGTACCAGGCGCGCGGCGTCGCCTGGCTGCAGACGATGGCGGGCCTCGGGCTGGGCGCCTGCCTGGCCGACGACATGGGCCTCGGCAAGACGGTCCAGCTGCTCGCGTTCCTCTCGGGCCGGCGCGCGGCGGCGCCGGACGACGCGCGGCCGGCGCTGCTCGTCGCGCCCACGTCGGTGGTCGGCAACTGGGAGCGGGAGGCGGCGCGCTTCACCCCTGCCCTGCCCCTCGTGCGGCACTACGGCGAGGGGCGCGCCCGCTCCGCCGAGGAGCTCGCGGCGCGGGCTGCGAGCGCGGGAGGCGGCGCGCAGGGCGACGGCGGCGCGGGCGGCGCGCTCGTCGTGACCACCTACGGCCTCCTCCGCCGCGACGCCGCGGCGCTCGCCGGCGTGGACTGGGCAGCGGTCGTGCTGGACGAGGCGCAGAACATCAAGAACGCCGCCTCGCGCACGGCCCGCGCCGCGCGCGCGCTCCGCGCCCCGCACCGCATCGCGCTGACCGGCACGCCCGTCGAGAACCGCCTCGCCGAGCTCTGGTCGATCCTCGAGTTCGCGAACCCCGGCCTGCTCGGCCCGCTCGAGGCGTTCCGGCGCGCCTACGCGGTGCCCATCGAGCGCTACGGCAACCGGGAGGCCGCAGAGCGGCTCCGGCGCATCGTCGGGCCGTTCTTGCTGCGTCGCGTCAAGACGGATCCGACCGTGGTTCCGGACCTTCCGCCGAAGATCGAGGCGCGGGTCTTCTGCGCGCTCACGCGCGAGCAGGTGACCCTCTACCAGGCGGCGCTCGACGAGGCGATGCGCCGCATCGAGGAGGCCGAGGGCATCGCCCGGCGCGGGCTCGTGCTCGCGCTCCTGACGATGCTCAAGCAGATCTGCAACCACCCGGCGCAGTACCTCGGGGAGGCGGGGCCGCTCGCGGGCCGGTCGGGCAAGCTCGCGCGCCTCACGGAGATGCTCGAGGAGGCGCTCGCGGAAGGGGATCGCGCGCTCGTGTTCACGCAGTTCCGCGAGATGGGCGACCGGCTGGTCCGGCACCTCGCCTCGTCGCTCGACACGGAGGTCCTCTTCCTGCACGGCGGCACGCCGCGGCTCGCGCGCGACGAGATGGTGCGGCGGTTCCAGGACGATCCGCGGGGGCCGCGCGTCTTCGTCCTCTCGGTCAAGGCCGGCGGCGCGGGGCTCAACCTGACGGCGGCGAGCCACGTGTTCCACTTCGATCGCTGGTGGAACCCCGCGGTCGAGGACCAGGCGTCGGGCCGCGCGCACCGGATCGGGCAGCGGAGCGCGGTGCAGGTGCACAAGCTCGTCTGCGCGGGCACCGTGGAGGAGAAGGTCGACCGGATGCTGGAGCAGAAGCGCGACCTGGCGGCGCGGGTCGTGGGCGAGGGCGAGGCGTGGATCACCGAGCTCGACGACGCGTCGCTGCGCGAGCTGTTCGCGCTGTCGCGGGACGCGGTGGCGCTCGCGGGCGAGCTGGACGACCGCGACGAGCCGGAACCGGACGGCGAGCGGCCGGAGGGAGGCGAGCCGGGGGAGCGGCCCGCGGAGGGCCGCCGGCGGGGCTCCGCGCGCGGCAGGGGCGAGGCGCGGACATGAGCGCGCCGCGCTGGGCGCAGATCCGCCGCGAGGCCGGGCCGAAGCCGCCGCCGCCGGCGCGGGGCATCCGGATGAAGCGGGCCGGCGCGACCTGGTGGGGCAAGCGCTGGGTGGAGGCGCTCGAGCGGATGTCGCCGGACGACGCGGCCCGCCTCGGCCGCGGGCGCACGTATGCGCGCGCCGGGCGGACGCACGATCTCGAGGTGAAGCCGGGCCTGGTGACGGCGCGCGTGACCGGCTCGCGGCCTCAGCCGTACAAGGTGATCCTCACGATCGCGCGGCTCGACGACGCCACGTGGGCGAAGGCGATCGCGGCCATGGCGGCGCGGGCGAAGTTCGCGGCGGACCTCCTCGCGGGCCGGATGCCGGAGGAGATCGACGAGGCGTTCCGGAGCGCCGGGGCGAGCCTGTTCCCGGAGCGGCCCGAGGATCTCACCACGGCCTGCTCGTGCCCCGACTGGGCGAACCCGTGCAAGCACGTCGCCGCGACGCACTACGTGCTCGGGGAGGCGCTCGACAAGGACCCGTTCCTGCTGTTCGAGCTCCGCGGGCGCACGCGCGCGCAGGTGATCGAGGCGCTCCGCGCCGCCCGGGGCGCCGCGCCGGGCGGCGCGAGGGGACGGAGAGCGCGCGGGGGCGCGGGCCGGAAGCGCGCGCCGTGCGCCGCCGACGAGCCGCCCGTGGCGACGGTGACGCTCGGCCCGATGGAGGCGAGCGACTTCGACGCATGGCGCGAGCCGCCGCCGGCGCTCGACGTGGCGCTGGCGCCGCCCGCGGCCCACGCGGCGCTCCTGACGCAGCTCGGCGAGCCGCCGGGCTGGAGCGAGGAGCGCTCGCCGGCGGAGCTGCTCGGCCCGCTGATCCGGGCAGCCTCCGAGCGGGCGCGGGAGATCGCGATGGCGGAGGGCCCTCGTCGAAGCGGAAAATCCGATCGTTAGACTACCTAACGATCCGGTTGGCGCGGCGCCACGCGCCCGCACGGTGGAACAGGGCGGTCCAGCTCCTGGACTGGGTGGAGCGCTGGAACCGGGTCGAGGCGCGCCCCGCGCGCGCCCCGTCAGAAGCTCCGCGCGGCGGGGGCGCCCGCCCGGCTCGCCGCGGCGCGCACCGCCGCCCGCTCCGACTCGGACAGCACCACGTTCAGCTCGAGCACGTCGCAGTCGCCGCTCCGCTCCACGTTGACGCTCACCTGGTCCAGATCGATCCGCTCGTACTTCGAGATGACCTGGAGCAGCTCCTGCTTGAGCCGCGGCAGATAATCCGGCTCGCCCGTCGGGCGCACGCGCTCGCGCGCCACGATGATCTGCAGACGCTCCTTCGCCACGGTCGCCGACTTCGGCTGCGACCTCCGGAAATAATCCATGATCGACATGGCACAACCCCCTAGGCGGTCGCCGCCTGGCCGCCGAAAATCCGGCTGAAGAACCCCTTCTTGGCCGGCTCGAGGAAGCGGTGCGGCCGCTCCTCGCCGAGGAAGCGCTGGACCACGTCGAGGTAGGCCTGCGCCGCGTCGCTCGTCGGATCGAGCACCACGGGCGTCCCGGCGTTCGACGCCTGGAGCACCGCCTGCGACTCCGGGATCACGCCGAGCAGCGGGATGCCGAGCAGCTCCAGCACGTCCTTGTGCCCCAGCATCTCGCCCTTCGCCACGCGCGCCGGCGCGTACCGCGTGAGCAGGAGGTGCGTCTTCACCGGCTCCTCGCCGAGCTCCGCCCTCCGCGTCTTCGCGTCGAGCAGGCCGAGCACGCGGTCCGAGTCGCGCACCGAGGAGACCTCGGGGTTCGTCACGACGATCGCCTCGTCCGCGAAATACATCGCCATCTGGGCGCCCCACTCGATGCCGGCCGGCGAGTCGCAGAAGATGTAATCGAAGCCCGCGGCGCGCAGCTCGTCCAGGATGCGCCCGACTCCATCCATCGTGAGCGCGTCCTTGTCCCGCGTCTGCGACGCGGGGAGCACATAGAGGGTCTCGATCCGCTTGTCCTTGATCACCGCCTGGCGGACCGTCGCCTCGCCGCGGATCGCGTTGACCAGATCGTAGACCACGCGGCGCTCGCACCCCATCACGAGGTCGAGGTTGCGCAAACCCACATCGAAATCGATGGCAATCGTCTTGTAACCGAGAGCCGCGATACCGGACGCGAGGTTTGCGGTCGTGGTGGTCTTGCCGACTCCGCCCTTGCCCGAGGTGACGACGACTACCTTTGACACCAGAAACCTCCTTAGATGGTTCGAAAGACGTGGCTGTCCGACGGCCGAGCCCGCCCGGATGCCCGTCCCTCCGGCGCTGAGGAGGCGCCGTCGACGTGTTCGGAGCTCGGCGCCCACCCGATTCCCTTGAGGCCGGGGACGCGCTCGACTGGGTACGCCATGGCGCGCCGAACGAACAACTTTTTTGCGGAGAAATTTCTTAGCTTAGATCGGCCGGCAGCTCGGATCCAAATAACCTACATGTAGGGAAAGCTGAGCCGATCGCAGTTTCCGTGCAGGGGTGCTCCGGTCGCGGAGCCCTCCCCTTGCAGCTTCGCTTCCGGCAGGTGCGCTGAAGGCACGCGGCTTTCGCCGGTGCGGGTCACTTGCCCTTGAATTCAGGCTCCCGCTTCTGCATCCACGCCGCGACCCCCTCCAGGCAATCATTCGAACGGAGACACTTCAGCTGGCCTGCCTTCTCCAGCTTGAGGGCCCCGTCGATCGTCCCCCCGAACCCTTCCCGCACCGAGCGCTTGATCTCGGCAAATGCGATCGGCGGTCCCTTCGCGAGCTGGTGCGCGAGGCGCATCGTCTCCTCGCGCAGCGACGCAGCCGGAACGGCCCGGTTCGCCAGGCCGAGCGCCACCGCGCGCTCGGCGTTCACTGGCTCGCCCGTCAGCATGAGCTCCATCGCCCGCGCAATCCCGACGAGGCGCGGAAGCAAGAAAGTGCCGCCGCCATCCGGCATCAGGCCCATCTTCACGAACTTCTCCTGGAGGTACGCCTCCGTGGAGAGCACCCTCATGTCGCAGGCCAGCGCGAGGTCGCAGCCGAAGCCGACGGCGCCGCCGTCGACCATGGCGATGACGGGCTTGGGCGCGCCCACGATGGCGCGGATCATCGAGTGATACACGTCCACGAGCCCGTCGAGCTGCTCGAAGAGGTCCACGCCGCTGCTCACTGCGGCCTTGAGATCCGCGCCGGCGCAGAAGGCGCCGCCCGCGCCGGTCAGCACGATGGCGCGCACCTCGGGGTCGTCGCCTGCAGCCAGCAGGGCGGCCGGCAACGCCTTGAGCAAGGCGGGATCGAGAGCGTTCCTCGCCTTGGGGCGATTGAGGGTGATCACCGTTACGGCGCCGTCACGTTCGGTCAGGAGGACGTCTTCACTCATATCGTTGCTATAACGGGGCACGCCCGCGCTTTCAACCGCGGCTTGCTCACGGGCTCGCTCGCACGCCCGCTCCTCGTGCTCGTACATTGCCTCTTGTGTCGGAGCCATAGAGGGACAGGGCGCAGACCGCGCTGGACTCGGCTCGCCCGCTTACACCTCCCGAGCCACGACGCGCGCGAGCCACGCGCTCGTGTCCTCGCATGCCTCTCCACGCGCGTCCACGCGCGCGAGCCACGGCACCGCCCGCGCGCCGGGCGGCGGCCGCTCTCCGGCGGAAGACACGGATCGGGGAGAAATGCTAGCATCCTCACACTTATGGGCTCCGTGCACTGGCTGGACTACACCCTCTCCCTCGCGATGATCCGACGCCGTCTCTTCGCCGGCGGCTGGGGCGAGCAGACGCTGCTCGACCGATTCGCTCCAACCCTGGAGCTCGGCGCGCGCCCTTGCCCGCTTGCCATCGCGTGGTCCCCCGTCACGACCGCCCAGGGCGGTTTTCTCGTCCGCGACGGCACCTTCACCTCGCCCACCGCCGGGCTGCCGGACGCCGCGAGCCGAGGGCACGTGCGCGCGCTTCTGCCGCGCAGAGAACGCTCGATGCAACCTCGGCCGATGTACGTCTCGCTGGCGTCGTCCGGCGAGGAAGGGTTCGCCGTCCGCACGCGCCTCTTCGGGCCCATGGTGGAGCAATCAGGCATGGGCGTGCTGCTGCTCGAGAACCCTCTCTACGGCCTCCGCAGGCCGCCGGGGCAGCGGGGCTCGGCGATCCACACCGTGAGCGACCACATGCTCATGAACCTTGGAATGTTGGAGGAGTGCCTGTGCCTCCTCGAGACGCTTGCGCAGGAGGGGCATACGCGGCTGGGGGTCACCGGTTTCAGCATGGGCGGGAGTATGGCCGCGCTGGCCGCCGCGCTGTCGCCGCGGCCGATCGCCGCAGCGATATTCAGCGCCGGCCGGTCTGCGGTATATGCTTTCACGACCGGGCTCCTCTCCCGTTCGATCGACTTCGAGCGCCTGGGCCGAGGCGAGGGCGGCACGACCGGGGCCCGGAGCAGGCTCGCCCGGCTCTTCGCGACCGCGGATCTCGATCGGCACGCGGTCCCGCGCTCTCCCGACGCCGCCGTCATCATCGGCGCGCGCCGCGACGGCTACGTCGACCCAGGGGAGGTGCAGAGGCTCCACGAGCTTTGGAAGGGCAGCGAGGTGCGATGGCTGGACACCGGCCACGTCGGCACGGTGCTCCAGCACGCGGGCGCGCTGCGGCGCGCCGCGCTGGACGCGATGGAGCGACTGCGCCGGACGGCTCCGGCCTGACGCGGCGGCGGACCGCCGGCGCCCGCCCGGGCCCGGCCGGCCCGTGCGGCTCCACCTCAGCCGTGCGGCTCCACCTCAATCGAGGCGGAGCCCGATCCGCTGCATCTCTGCGATGTCCTTGTGGCTCGGCCGCCGGCTCACCCCACGGAGGATGTCGCCGCCGAGCATCAGGTTGAAATTGCAGTTCATGTACCGGTGGTGCATGAAATGGTTCCTCGCCACGGCGCGGCCGTACCGCGTGCGCAGGAGCCAGGAAATCAGCGGTGGCGCCTTCGTCACCGCGACCTCGTGTGGCATGTGCAGGTAGGGGTGGAGATAGTTGCTGAACAGCGGCGGACAGAGCATCGGGAGCACGCTACCGACGAGCCCCCACGGCCCGAGCAGCAGGTAGACCACCGGCAGGAAGGGGATGAGCGGCGAGACGAAGACGAGCGCGCCCGTCCCGTGCAGCTTGACGGCGTAGTTCGACCTCAGGACGATCTGCCCGTGAGCGCCGCGCTCGGCGAGCTCCGCGTCGAGCGCTCGCCGCTCGTCGTCATTCCGGAACTGCGTCACGTGATCCTTCCGGAACGTCCTCAGATGGTGCACGCTGTGATGAGAGTAGTGGGTCCGGATGAGATATTTGAAGAGGCGCGGGTGCTGCGTCCACCACCGGACCCGGCGGGGCCGCGCGTCGGAGACGTGGTGATGGGCGAACGACTCCACGAGCGTCGCCGTGACATAGCCCATCGCGGCCCCGAGCAAGGTCGCAGCGATCGCGCCGCCCGTCGTATCCAACATCCCGTTCATCGGCTCTCCTCCTGCGCGAGCGCGTAGGTTCTGACCATCCGCCCCGCATCTTCGTCCCAGAGCTTCAGCGACGCGCAAGCCACGCTGCTCCACAGCGTGAGGCGTGGGGCGCGCGCCAGCTCTGGGTTCTCATCGAGGCACTCCTGGAGACGGTAGTTCGGGATCTTGCTGTCCAGGTGGTGGATATGGTGGAGCCCGATGCTCGCCGTGAACCACCGGAGCACCGGCGGCAGCACGTAGTACGAGCTGCCGAGCATCCCCGCGGAGACGTAGTCCCACTCCGGACGGCGTCGCCAGTAGGTCCCGTCGAACTGGTGCTGGACGTAGAACAGCCAAACCCCCATGGAGGCCGCCAGCGCCATCACCGGCACCTGCACCGCGAGGAACGGCGCCAGCCCGACGAGCCTCGCCATCCCGTAGGCACAGGCGAGGATCGCCGCGTTGGTCGCATGGACGCTCCAGCGCTCGACCTTCCAGTCCTTCGGGACGTAGTAGGCGAAGCGCTGCCTCACCACGAACTGGAGGAACGGCCCCACGCCGAAGAGGACGAGGGGGGAGCGGTACACTCGATAAGCGAATTTCCCCCTGGGCGACAGGCCCGCGTACTCCCTCACCGTGAGCATGCGGACA
Source organism: Sorangium sp. So ce834 (assembly GCF_051521425.1). NCBI lineage: Bacteria > Pseudomonadati > Myxococcota > Polyangiales > Polyangiaceae > Sorangium > Sorangium sp. So ce834. Next base: position 5,411,586 of record NZ_CP150351.1, on the reverse strand, counting down.
TCCCCGTAGCCGCGCCGGTCGAGGTTGCTGGACGTCGCGTGGTGGGTGTTGTGGTACCGGCGCCAGCACTGAAACGGGGTCATGGTCAGGACGCCGAGAAAGAAGCCCATGATCTCGTTGGCCATCCGCGATCGAAACAGCGATCCGTGGCCGCAATCGTGCTGGAGGACGAAGAGCCGGACCATGCACCCGGCAGTCGGGATCGCGAGCAGAAGCGTCAGCGCATACGAGACGCGTAGGCTCGCCCAGGCCAGCGTCCACGCGAGACAGAGCGCCATGAGCGACGTCGTGAGCTGTGCTGTGCTCCGTCGCACGTCCGGCGTTCGGTAGTTGACAAGTCGAATCTTCTGCACCGCGAGCCTCGACGGCCAGTTGCGAGCATTGCTCGATGCCATCATAAGAGGACCTGATGAAGCGTAGGTGCTTCGCGTCGTGCCTTTAACGCATCGCATATTCTTGCCTGACTCAAAGAAAGTCAAGCATCAGGTGACGACGCCAACAAATTTATGCCCCCTCTGTTCCGTCCACACTCAACAGGCAATGTCATGAATCTGTCGAGCCTGCTCTGGATTGGGTGAGCGCATTTCTCGCTGAGGTAGATAAAATCCCCTTGAACCGGCTGGGGCAGCCAGGATAGAAGGTGTCGCGGCGCGTGGACAGCGGGGCCGCCATCGCGCTCCTCAGCGAGCGACTCGCCTGCAATTAACCCTGCAGTGAGGTGACGACCATGTTGATGAACAGCACGACGACGAACGCCGCCAAGAGCGGAGCTATCGCGGTCTCGACGGAGCCGAGCGCCCAGGCGGATCTTCAAGAAGTCATCGGCATCTCGTCCAGCTTCCGTGCGCTGAGCGAGCAACACGTCGGCGCGCTCGTGAGCACGGCGCGGGTCGAGGTCCTGCCCGCCGACCAGGTGGTCGCTCAGGAGGGGCAGGACGCCGACCGCCTCGTTCTGATCCTGAAGGGTGATGTGGACGCATACTGGGGCGAAGCGCTGCGGGAGGTGATGTCCAGCCTCACCCGCGGGGACGTCTTCGGTGCCGGGCTGGTCCTCGATGAGCCGAACCTCTACTCGTTCGCCACCACGCGGCGGACCGTCGTGGCGAGCTGGGACCGGGACGCGCTCCGCCGCGCCGAGATCAAGGCGCCCGGGCTCCGCGCCCAGCTCGCCGTGCGCCTCTCGAAGCACGCGAGGGAGGCCGAGCTCGCCGAGCTGCTCCAGCACGCTCCCCTGTTCCGCAACTCGAGCTCCGTGCTCCGCCACCGGCTCCTCAAGGAGATGACGCTCCTGCGGTACCCGACAGGGACGTTCATCTACAGGGCTGGCGAGCCGGCGAACTACTGTTACCTGGTCGTCCGTGGCGAGGTGGAGTTGAAGCCGGAGGCGCCGGACGGCCAGGAGGAGAAGGTCACGATCCTCGGCCGAGGCGTCCTGTTCGGCGACACCGACGTCCTCACGTCGGAGGTGCGCACGGAGTCGGCCGAGGTGAAGCACGACACGGAGGTGCTGGCGATCGATCGCATCGACATCGAGGCCCTCCGGCGGGCCTGCGGCTCCTTCCGCCGCGCCCTCATCACGCGGGTCGGATCGCCCAAGGTGGCGTCGAAGCCACAGGATTTGATCCTCGTCGTGAACCGCCTCTCGTGCGATGCGCGCTCCGTCGCCGCCCTGATCCAGGCGGCGTTCTCGGACGCCGGGGAGAAAGACGTGGCCTTGCTGGAGGTCGCCCCTGAAGGGAGCCGCCTCGCCGCGGACAGCAAGGCCCTCGAGCTTCCGAAGGACCCGGAGCGCGCGATCGAGATCCTCGACCAGCACGCGAAGCGGCTCGGGAACCGGTATCTGCTCCTGTACACGAGCGCGCCGGACGCGCTCGGGTGGCTCCAGGAGCCCGTCTGGGACAAGGTGATCGACAACCGCATCTCGTCGGCTGTCTACTTCACGGACGACCTCCGGCATCCCTTCCCGATCGAGACGCCCCAGCTCGCACCCGTGCAGTACGTCGAGGTGCGCTCGTCGGGCGCGGAGAAGACGCACATGGTACGGAGCGGCTCGATCCGGCTCTCGATCGACGGCGCGCGTGGCGCCGAGCTCCGGTACGAGTCGCTTCCGCTGGCGAACCGGACTGCGCTCCAGCGCCTGGCGCGGACGCTCTCGCACCAGGCGGTGGGCGTTGCCCTCGGAGGCGGGTCCGCCTGGTGCTACGCGCACGTGGCGCTCCTGCGCGGGCTCCACGACGCCGGTATCCCCGTCGATATGGTCGCGGGGACCAGCATGGGGAGCGTGGTCGCCTGCGCCTTCGGGAGCCGCGGGCAGGACGGTCTGGACACCTTGATCAAGCTGAGGAGAGAGACCGCTTTCCGGCTCGCGTTCGCGCCGATCACGCGCAAGCCGATCGAGCACCTGATCGAGAAGAACTTGCTGAATCACCGCTACCTGCAGGACATGCCGCTGCCGACCTTTCCCGTGGCGGTGGACATCCAGACGGGCAGAGCGCGCATCTTCCGCCATGGGCCGGCGATCCAGGCGATGTTCGCGAGCGCGGCGCTGCCGACGCTGTTTCCCCCGGAGATCCTGCACGACGGGGTGCGTTACGTGGACGGCGGCATCGCCAACAACGTGCCGGTAAGCGCGCTCGTCGAGGAGGGGGCCGATTTCATCATCGCGTCCAACGTGATCCCGGCCCCGGCGCGGCTTGCGCGGGAGATCCACAAGCGGCGCGCAACGCGCATCCTATCCCAGCTCTCGCCGCTCGGCCGGATGCAGGACGGCCTGCGATCGATGTTCTTGCTGATGCACGAGGCAGGCACGCGTCAGGCCACCGCCGCCCATCTCACGTTCGCGCCGCTGCTCGGGAAGTTCGGTGTCATGGACTACCACCTCGCGGACAAGATCGTCGAGCACGTGCAGCCGGAGCTGCCTCGGTTCATCGAGGAGGTGAAGGAGCGCTACAGCGCGTTCTGCCGCAATCGCGACTACTAGCCAGCTCCGCGCGACGGGAGTCCGGCCAGAGGTGGCCGGACTTCCGAGCCGCCTCACGGCGGCGTCGCGCGACCGCCTGATGTCTCGGGGGAGATGGCGGCCGGGCGCGGCCGTCGCTGGCGGGCTTCGTCGAGCTGGAGAGAGGCTGCGCTCAACGCAGCCACGGCTTGACGACCTTCGACAGGCGCACGAGCTTCCGATCCGCCGTCTCTCGGTCGAGCGTGCGCTGGACGCGCTCCTGGATGGAAGCCGTGATCTCTCGGACACGTTGCCGCTGACGCTCGCTGTCACCTCCGGTGGAGCCGACCTCGACGCTGCTGACGCGCACGGGTTCGTGGAAAATGAACTTCCACCGCGTGGGGAGCGGCAGCAGGGAGAGCGGCAGCGGCAGGAGCGTGCCGACGAGCGGCTTCAAGAAGCGGATCGGAGCTATCGACGGCATGCTCTCCTCGCCACCGACGATCGCCAGGGGCACGATCGACGCGTCGCGCGCGGCCGCCAGGCGCACGAAGCTCGGTCGCCACGGCCGCATCTGATAGGCGTGCAGAAGCGACTTGCAGTTGCCTTCGGTCCCCTCCGGGTAGATGCACAGGACGTCGATCGCGGGCGGGAGCGCCTCGGGCGTCTTCAGCCACGACGCCGGAAACCCGCCGATGCCCTCGAAGAAGGCGCCGATCCTCGGCGTCTTCAACAGTTCGTCCTGGACGGCGGCCCATGGGAGCCGCTCCAGACCGAATTGTTCTGCCATCACGAGCGCCCCGACGAGGGTATCCAGCGTGAACCATCCGGCATGGTTCGGAGCATAGATGACGGGCCCGCTCCGCGGCACGTGCTCCGCGCCCTCCACGTCAATGGAAAAGTACCCCCACCGGAGGAGCGCCCGGAGCGCGGGAAACACTTGACCCGTCCAGATCGCAAGATCCCGCCGTGGCATCGGGCCCAGCGTCGGCGTCTGGCCAGCCTTATCGGCCTGTTGATCGGCATGGGTCGCCCGATCGGTGCTGGCTGCTTCAAGCGAATCGTTCATGCAACAACCCTCCTTGGTGATCGGGGTGCGCGCCTGACGAAAAGAGGGCGTTCGGCTCCGCCCGAGTGGGCACGAGGCCGAACGCCGCCGTCCGTCGTGCGGAGTGATCCCCGCCTCGGCTCACGGCTTCGCCGTGGAGACCTTAGGGAGCCCCGTGAAGGCGATGTGCGGGGGCTCCACGCCCGGCACGCACTGGTACCTAGAGAAGTCGGTGACCCCCTCCTCACGGAGCAGATCCTCATCGATCCACGCCTTGCCGGGTCGGGCCGACGGCTCTCGCGCGAGCAGCGCCAGCGTTGCGTCGGCGAGGATGTCGGCCTTGCGCCAGATCTCGGGGCCCCCGAGGCCGAAGTTCTTGGTCGCGTAGCTCTCGACCGCCGTGGCGGGCCAAAGGGCGTGTGCCGTGATGTTGTGCTCGGCGTACTCCTCGGTGATGGCGTGCGCGACCATCGTCATCCCCAGCTTGGAGACCGCATAGGCGCCGTGGTGAGCGCAGACCGAGACGTCGACCGGCGGCGACATCATGACGATGTGCCCGTACTTCTGCGCGATCATGTGCGGGAGGACGGCCTGCGACAGGGCGAACGAGGCGCGCACATTGACGCTCATGACGAGGTCGAACCTCTTCATGGGTGTGTCCAGGACATCTGCCCAGAAGAGCGCGCCGGCGTTGTTGACGAGGGCGTCGATGCGCCCGAAGCGCTCGATGGCCGCGGCGACGGCGCTCCTGCAGGCCTCGTCGTCGCGCACATCGAGCTTGAGCGGCAGCGCGCGGCGGCCGAGCGCCGCGATCTCGCCGGCGACGTCGTGGATGGTCCCCGGCAGGCGCGGGTTGTCGGCGACCTCGGTCTTCGCGGCGACCACGATATCTGCGCCCTCACGCGCGCAGATGAGGGCGACGGCCCGGCCGATGCCGCGGGAGGCTCCCGTGATGAAAACGACACGATCTCTGAGACGCATGCGGCCGTCATAGCACGAGACGGGCACGGTCCTGGGGGTAGATCCTGATCCCCTGGGGCCACGCAATCTCCTCGCCGCCGGCCGCGCTGTTCTGAGGACGCGTCGCCGAGATCACGATAGAGTGGCCGCCCATGGACACCACCCAGCAACGAGCAGCCATCCCCGCATTCCATCTCCTCCGGGACGCCCGTGTCGTCGCCCGCACGGCGGGCTTGATTGGCGTCACCTGGAGCGCCGTCGCCTGCCTCGACGCCGAGCTAATGACGAGCGACGAGGCGTCGCGGCAGACGGTGACCTACAAATGGGTGGGCCGCTGGGGCAAGGCGCTGCTCCAGGTCTTCGGCCTCGAGGTGACGGCACGAGGCCTCCCGACCGCCGACGGGCGCTACCCAGCCGTCGACGCGCAGGGCCGCGGGCGGGTCTTCGTGATGAATCACCGGTCGATGCTTGACATTTTCGTGAATCTTGCCTTCGTGGAGGCGAACATGGTGAGCCGCGCCGATCTCTCGCGGTGGCCGGTTATCGGCAGGGCCGCGCGGAAGGTGGGGACGCTCTTCGTCGATCGCGCGAACAAGCAGAGCGGCGCCGCGGTCATCCACGCGATGTGCGACGCGATCGAGCGAGGCCAAGGCGTGCTCGTCTACCCGGAGGGCACCACGTTCATCGGCGATGAGGTGCGGCCTTTCCGGGCCGGGGCCTTCATCACGGCGCAGCGCACCGGCGCGGAGATCGTCCCGATCGGGATCGCGTACGGCGGCCAGGGGACGTCGTACTTCCAGGAGCCGTTTCCGATCCACTACCGGCGCGTCACCTCGTCGCCAGCGACGAAGATCGGGCTCGTCTTCGGTGAGCCGATCGCCGCGGGCGCAGACGTCGAGACCCTGAGGAGCGTGGCGCACGAGCGAGTCCAAGAGCTCGTGCGAGAGGCGCGAGCGGCGCTCTGCGAGGGCTGAGCCGCGGCGCCTCGCCCGGCCGCACCTCACGACGGCCTTCCTCCGCGTGCCGTCGCGCGATCGGGCGCCCGGGCCGGCGGGCGCGCGGCACGCCGAGCGACCGTGCCGCCGGAGAGCGGGCGCGATGGGCGGCCGCGCCGTTACGCGAGGCGCTTCCAGGCGGCCTCGGTGCGCTGCACGCGCGCCTTGTGAGCTACCGAGAGCAGCGGCTGGTCGCGTTCCCAGCGGGCACGCCAGTCGGGGTCGACCTGCGCCCACTCCGGCGCGAGATCCGCAAGGAGTCGCTCTGTCCCTGCCAGCCAGCCCGAGAGCGCCAGGTGGACCGCCGGCTCGCGCGGCGCCGCGGCCAGCGCGGAAGCAGGCGCGATCTGCGCCAGGAGGCGCTCGATCGCCCCACGCGGCCAGGCGAAGCGGGTCGCGGTGTGGAGGACGAACCCGAGCGTCGCCGCGAGGACATGGATATCCTCGATGGTGCGGAAAAGCTTGAGGTAGTCGTCGTAGCCATCGCCGGGAAGGATTTCATCCGGTCGGACCGCGACGTCGAGGTGGACCTCGGCATGGTCGATCTCGGGACAGAACGGGGTCGGTGGAAGCCGGGTTCGGATCACGCCGGGGCGGTCCGCCGGGATCATCACGGCATGCAGACGGTTGCGCCCGCCTTCCGCGCCGGACGACGCGACGACGATCAGCGTCTCTGCCTCGATCCCCTGGGTGGCGAAGCGCTTGCGTCCGACCAGCCGCCCGTCGCTCAGCTGGGTGCGGATCGCCGCGGGGTGACCGCCGCCCTCCTCGGTGACCAGGAAGCTGCCGACGGTGCAGAGACCGGGTACCAGCGCGCGAAGCGCCGCCTGGTAGCCAGCGGCGAACGCCACAGCCAGTCGATCGGCGCCGGCCCCGCCGCGCGCCGCGTCGCCGACTGTCCCCGAGGCGAAGGTCGATAGGAGTTCCATCGATCGGAAGGATAGCGGACCGCGCACGAAATGGCGCGGCTACCCTCGCGCAGCAGGCCCGAGCACGAGGCGCATCTCACCTGAGGTCGCTCGCCGGGGGCTCTCTCCATGAGCGCTCGCGCCCTGGAGCGATGGCGTGGAGCCGTCGAGCGGTGTTCTGGATACCGCGCCGCCCGGAGGCGCGCGCAATCCAGCGGACGGCTCTCCCGTGCGATACTGCTGTCCTCATGACACCGGGCGAGCGTGCCGGAGAGCAGTACACCATCGAGCGGCGGGCCGGGGCAGGCTCGCTCGGCACGGTCTACCTCGCGCGGCACGTCGCGACCGGCGAGCCGGCGGCGATCAAGGTCCTCCGGGATCCGAGCGAGGAGGCGCTCAAGCGGTTCGCCCGCGAGGCGCGCGCGCTGGCCGCGCTGCAGCACCCGCATATCGTCCGGTACGTCGATCACGGGGTGATGGCGGACGGCGAGCCGTACCTCGTGATGGAGTGGCTCGAGGGGGAGGACCTCGGCGCGCGGCTCGCGAGCGGGCGGCTGGAGCCGGCCGCAGCGCTCCGGCTCGCGGCCAGGGTCGCGGAGGGGCTCGAGGCCGCGCACGGCCAGGGGGTCGTCCACCGCGACATCAAGCCGCAGAACCTCTTCCTCCCGCAGGGCGACCTCGATCGCGTCAAGATCGTCGATTTCGGCCTCGTCCACCTCCGCGACGCCACGTACGCGCTGACGCGCGAGGGGCAGACGCTGGGCACGCCGTCCTTCATGCCGCCCGAGCAGGTCACCGGCGAGCAGGAGATCGACGCCCGCGCCGACCTGTACGCGCTCGGGTGCGTGCTGTTCGCGTGCCTGACGGGCCGGCCGCCCTTCGCCGCCGCGCAGCTCGTGGCCACGCTCGCCAAGGTCGTGTTCGACGAGGCGCCGCCGCCGAGCTCGCTCTGCCCGGGGCTGCCGGCGGCGCTCGACGCGTTCGTCGCGCGGCTGCTCGCCAAGAAGCCCGCCGCGCGGCCCGCCAGCGCCGCCGCCGTGGCCGAGGCGCTGCGCGCGCTCGAGGCCCGGGTCGCCGGCCCGGCCTCGTCGAGCGCGCCCGCCTCGTCGGCCGCCCTCACCGGCCGCGAGCGCCGCGTCGCCAGCGTGATCCTCGCCGCGGGCGCGGGCGACATCGGCCGCGGCCTCGCCGCCGCCGACCGCACCGCCCCGCTCGGCGGCGCCCCCCCGCTCGACGCCCTCGCCCTGACCGCGCAGGCGCTCCGCCAGGTCGTGACGCGCCACGGCGCCCAGCTCGAGCTGCTCGGCGACGGCTCCCTCGCGGCGCTGCTCCCGGGGGCCGGCTCGCCCACCGAGCTCGCCACGAGCGCGGCGCGCTGCGCGCTGACGATCCGCGGGCTCCTGCCCGGCGCGCGCGTGGCCCTCGCGACCGGCTGGGACGAGGTCGAGCGCACGCAGCCCATGGAGCAGGTCATCGACCGCGCCAGCGCGCTGCTCGAGGGCCGCGCCGAGGGCCCGGCCGACGGCGCGCCGCCGATCCTGCTCGACCCGATGACCGCGGCCCTCCTGAGCGACCGCTTCGAGGTCTCGCGCGGCGCGGGCGCGCTCGTGCTCGCCGGCGAGATCGAGCCCGCCGACGAGGCGCGGCGGCTCCTCGGGAAGCCGACGACGTGCGTGGGACGCGAGCACGAGCTGCTCCTCCTGCAGGCGACCTTCGACGAGTGCGCCGCCGAGTCCGAGGCGCGCGCGGTGCTGGTCACGGCCGGCGCCGGCGTGGGCAAGTCGCGCCTGCGCCACGAGCTCGTGCGGCGCCTCGCGGCGCGCGGGGAGCCGGTCGAGATCTGGACCGCGCGCGGCGACTCGATGCGCGTCGGCGCGCCGTTCGGCATGCTCGGCCAGATCGTCCGGCGCGCGGCGCGGCTGCTCGACGGCGAGCCGATCGCGGCGCGCCGGCAGAAGCTCGCCGCGCGCGTGTCGGCGCACGTGCCCGAGCCCCTGCGGCGGCCGGTCACCGAGTTCCTCGGCGAGATGGTGGGCACGCCCTTCCCGGACGACGACAGCGTGCTGCTCCAGGCGGCGCGGCAGGACGCCAAGCGCATGGGCGACCAGATGCAGTGGGCGTGGGTCGAGCTCGCCCGGGCCGAGTGCGCCGCCCGGCCGGTCCTGCTCGTCCTGGAGGACCTCCACTGGGGCGACCGGCCGACCGTCGAGTACGTCGACGCCGCGCTCCGGCTCCTCGCCGGCGAGCGGCTGATGGTGCTGGCGCTCGCCCGCCCCGAGGTGCGCAAGGCGTTCCCCGGCCTCTGGGGAGATCGAGCGCTCACCGAGCTCCGGCTCAAGGAGCTGTCGCTGAAGGCGTGCGAGCGGCTCGCGCGGGAGGCGCTCGGGCCGGGCGCCCCGGCCGCCACGGTCGCCGAGATCGTGGGGCGATCGGCGGGCAACGCGTTCTTCCTCGAGGAGCTCGTGCGCGCGGCGATGGAGGGCGGCCCCGGCGGCGTCCCGGAGACGGTGCTGGCGATGATGCAGGCGCGCCTCGGCGGGCTCGTGCCGGAGGCGCGGCGGCTGCTGCGCGCCGCCAGCGTCTTCGGGGAGGTGTTCTGGCGCGGGGCGGCGCGGGCGCTGCTCGGCGCCTGGGTGGACGAGCCCGAGCTCGACGCCGGCCTCGCGGAGCTCGAGCAGCGCGAGCTCATCGCGCGCCGGCCGGACGCGAAGTTCCACGGCGAGGTCGAGTACGCCTTCCGGCACGCGCTCCTGCGCGACGCGGTCTACGAGATGCTGACCGAGGACGACCGGGCGCTCGGCCACCGCCTCGCGGGCGAGTGGCTCGCCCAGTCGGGCGAGATCGACGCGATGGTCCTGGCGACGCACTTCGAGCTCGGCGGCGAGCGCGGGCGCGCCATCGACTGCTACCGGCGCGCGGCCGAGCAGGCGCTCGGCGGCAACGACTACGCGGCCGCGATCGAGCGCGCCGAGCGCGCGATCGCGTGCGGCGCCGCCGGCGACGAGCTCGGGGAGCTCGACACGATCAAGGCCGAGGCGCACCGCTACCGCGGGGATTTCGCCTCGGCCGAGCGGCACGCGGTCGCGGCGATGGCGGCGCTGCCGGAGGGCAGCGTGCGCTGGTACCGCGCGGCGAACCTGGTGGCCCTGGCGGCGACCCCGCTGGGCCACGAAGAGAGCGCCACGGCGCTCGCCCGGGCGCTGTGCGCGCGCTGGTCGGAGCGGGCGGCGCGCGGCGCCGAGCTCATCGTGATGGCGCAGGCGGCGAGCGGGCTCCTGGTCCTGCGGGGCGAGTGCGAGGACGCCGAGGCGCTGTGCCGCCGGATCGACGCGGTGGCCGAGCGGTTCCGGGGCGACCCGGCCGTGAGCGCGACGATCCTGCGCCTCGGCATGCACCGGGCGATCCTGGCGGGGGATCTCGGCACCGCGCGGGAGCGCTGCGAGGCGGCGGCGCACGGCTTCTCGCAGGCGGGCGACGCGCGCATGGCGTGCAGCTCGCGGAGCAACGCCGGGCACCTCTGCAACGAGCTCGGCGCGTACGCCGAGGCAGCGGCCCTGATCCGCGCCGCCCTGGCCGACGCCGAGCGCCTGGCGCTCGCGAACACGGTGGCGCACGCCAAGGAGAACCTCGGCCGCGCGCTCCTCCACCTCGGCGCCCTCGACGAGGCGCGCGCCCTGGAGCTCGAGGCGCGCCGGCACTTCGTGGCGGCCCGCCAGCGGCGGCTCGAGGGCGGCACCTACATCTACCTGGCCGAGGTCTTCCGGCGCGCCGGGGACCTCGCCGCGGCCGAGGCCGAGGCGCGCCATGCGTGCGAGCTCCTCGCCGACGTCCCCCCGCTCGTGCCCTGCGTGCTCGCGACGCTCGCGAACGTGCTGCTGGCCCAGGGGCGCGCCGCCGAGGCGCTCGAGAGCGCGGCGCGCGCCGCCGAGCTCGCCTCCGCGGCGGTGACCTCGCGCGGCCACCTCGAGACGGGCGAGTCCCTGGTCTACCTGGTGCACGCCGAGGCGCTAGCGGCGTCGGGCGACCTCGGCGGTGCCCGCGCCGCCATCGTGCTCGGCCGCGATCGGCTGCTGGCGCGCGCCGCGAAGATCGCGAACCGCGCGTGGCGCGCGGGCTTCCTCGAGAACGTGCCCGAGAACGCCCGCACGCTCGCGCTCGCCCGGGCGTGGCTGGGGGAGCATCGATGACGTCGCGGTCCGCCGACGAGGGCGATGCGTCCGCCATCCAGGCCTCCCCGCGGCGGAGCCGCATCACGATAAGTTAGTTAGACTTACTAAGTCCATCCATCGGGCTTCGTACGGCGCGCGCAGCGCTCGCCGTAGCGCGTCGCGCGGCCCGCTTCACCGCTGCTCCGAGCTCGCCCGGTGCGCCGTGATGCGCGCAGCAGGAAAAGATCCCGGTCCGTGCCGTTCGAGCGAAGGACGACCGAGGTCGCCGGCATCCACCAGGTACAAACGAGCGGCGGCGCAGGGACCAGCCGAGCTTCGAGGATCGAGGCCGCTGGGCTTGCCGGACGAGCGTCGTTCTCCGGTCCTCGGGGAGCTCTCGGGGCAGCCCACGTCCACGCCTGGCCCCTCCCGCTCAGCTCGACAGCCAAGCGGAGCTTATCATGAGAAGAGGCATCATTTTCGTGGCCGCAGCAATCCTTTCGGCGTGCACGGGAGAGGTGGACGACCTCCCCCTGGCCGAGACGGACGAGGCGCCCGCAGGCATCATCGGAGGAACCGTCGACGAGGGCGATCCGGCCGTGGCGATGCTGCGAATCTACCCGGAAGGCGAGGACTTTGGGGAGATCTGCACCGCTTCGCTCATTGCTCCGAAGGTGCTTCTGACCGCGGCCCACTGCTTGACGCCGGACAAGGTCGACGGCGGGACCGTCACGGCCTTCTTCGGCACCGACTCCTATGGTGAGGAGGGGTTCTGGGTGAACGTGGTCGAGACCCACGTCGACCCCGCGTACGACCACACGAACAAACAGGCGGGGCACGACGTCGCGGTGGCCATTCTCGAGGAGCCCGTCGCCATCCAGCCGCTGCCATACAACCGGGCGCCGCTGACCGAGGACAGGGTCGGCGAGTCGGGCCGGCTGATCGGCTTCGGCGATGATCATGAGATCTGGGGGTTTGGCGGCGTCAAGTACCACGTGTCCACCACCGTCCACACCGTCACCCCGTCTCTGGTCGGTCTCGGCGACCGGGACCATCACACGTGCGTGGGAGACTCGGGCGGGCCTGCGCTGATGGACGTGAACGGCGTCCCCACGATCGTCGGCGTGACGTCGTTCGGAGGCGTGCAGGCCCCCAGCATCTGCACCGACGGCTGGCATGCGCGGGTCGACCTCTCCCTCGACTTCATCGACCAGTTCGTCAACGCACCCTAGCCCCGCGTCGCCCGAGCGGCGTCGCCAGGGTTCCTTCTCCCTCCTCTCGCCTTCACACCTACATCGCGGGCCAAACGCCGCGCTCCACGGACATGAGATCGCGGTTTTTCGGGACCGGGCTCCGGCCATCGTGCCCCGAGTCACACATCCCCCTGAATTGTACCTCGGCCTCCAAACCTCCCCCTTACGGAACATTTATATCCCCCTTGACAGCCGGATCCTCGTTCTCGTAACACGAAGGATCGAGCATGCTCGCTGCTGCATCGACTTTCACGCGAGGATATCCCGCGCGACCGAGCGAACCACGGACGAGGAGGGATCTCATGAAGACGATCGGACGATGCTGGGCGGCCTTCGGGCTCATGCTGGCGGCGGCGGCGTGCGGATCGAGCGACGCCCGCGACGAGGGCACCGAGGGCGACACCATCACGCGGGCGGAGATACCGGACAACGAGTTCTTTCCGGTGGAGCTCGAGTCGAGGATCGACAGCCTCGTCGCCGAGCTCAACAAGACCTCGCTCGAGCCGATGCAGATGGTGGTCTTGCTGAAAAACCTGTCCGATTTCTTCGAGCCGATCTCCGTGGGTGCGAACCGGGCCATCGGCGAGCTCGAGGCCATCGGGAATGTGCTCGGGCCCACGGACCAGTCGGACGATGATCCCACGACAACGCAGGACCTTCAGAACCAGCAGATCCAACAGGCGGTGGCGGACGGCGCCAAGGGGATCGGCGTCTCGCCCTTCGGCGACGTCAACAAAGCCACCATCAACGAGGCGGCCGACGCCGGGATCCACGTGGTGACGTTCGACAGCGACCTGGTGGACTCTAAGCGCTCGCTCTACGTCGGATCGCTCGGCTATTCTGCCGGAAAAACGGCCGCGAGCACCCTGCTCGGGATGCTGCCCGAGCCGCCAGGCACGGTGTTGATCCAGGGCATCACCGGAAAGGACTGGCCCGACGCATTCGACCGGACGCAGGCGGCCCAGGATGTGTTCGGGAAGGCGGGCTACACGTTCACCGTGACCCAGGCCGCCTTCGTCGGCGACGAGAACGCCGACGTCGACCAGATGAAGGCCGTCCTCCAGGCCGCGGACCCGCCCATCGTCGGCATGCTCGGCCTGTTCAACATCTCGTACCGGCTCGTGATGGCCGCAGACGCCGCGGGCATCGAGGATGTCCCCATCGTCGCCTTCGATTACGATCCGAAGACCGTCGATTACATGCGCGAGGGGCGCATCCGGGCCACGCACACCCAGCGGCAGTACTACCAGGGTTACCTCGTGCCCTACATCCTCTACGGCATCGACACCATCGGCCTCGACGCGACAAAGCAGATCCTGGCCCCGCTGGTCGACGACAAGGGCCGGGTCAACATCGGCATCGACGTGGTCCTGTCGGAGAAGATCGACGCCTACAACGACTTCCTCAACACGATCGGCGCCATCCAGTAGCGGCGGCGCAGCTCGCGTGAGGCCCGGCGCGTTTCCCGCCGGGCGCCGCCGGCGCCGTGGGATAGACTCGGGCCATGACCGTCATCCGCTTCTATCGCGCCGGCGACGCCCACGGGGTCTTCTCCAACTTCTCGCGCCACCCGGTCACGCTGAAAGGCAAGGTGTGGCCCACGAGCGAGCACTACTTCCAGGCCCAGAAGTTCGCCGGCACGGATCACGAGGAGGAGATCCGGACGGCCCCCGACCCCGGCGAGGCGGCCCGCATGGGCCGCCAGCGGAGCCGCCCGCTGCGCCCCGACTGGGAGCAGGTGAAGGACGACATCATGCGCGAGGCGGTGCTGGCGAAGTTCACCCAGCACGAGGATCTCCGGCGCGCCCTGCTCGACACGGGGGACGCCGAGCTGGTCGAGCACACCACGAACGACGCCTACTGGGCCGACGGGGGCGACGGGAGCGGGCGGAACATGCTGGGGAAGATCTTGATGGAGATCCGCGAGCAGCTGCGCCGCCCGGCCTGAGGGCGAGCCGCCGCCCGCGTCGGGAGGTCCGACGGGCCCTCGCAGCGGCCGGGCGGCGCCCTGCCGCGGAGCTCAGAAATCCGCCACCGAGAACGGCTGCGCAGATACAACCGCATCGGGCCCAGTCCCGATCGGGTGGCTCTCGGCGATGCCATGGATCGTGCCGGAGACGGCGCTGCCGGTCAGCTCGCCGCTCAGGTACACGACGACCTCCCTGAACTCGGTGGGATCGACCTCGGTGACCTCGTACGAGCCCTGGAGCGCGTCGAGATCGATCCTGTGAAAGAAGCGGCCCGCGCCGACCTGCGGGACCCTGAGCGTGACCGCGAACGACTCGTCGAACGCGCCGTCCTCGGTCGAGAAGGCCAGCGCCACGTCGAGCTGCAGGTGATCCGCGCAGTCCACGGCGAGCGCCGGCTCGGCGCCCCCCGGCTCGCTCGCCGCCACGGTCGATCGCACGAAGCGCGCCGCGACGAGCTCGCCCGCGGCGACGGTCGCCGTGGTGCTGCCGCCCTTCGCCCACGCGAGCGGGGCGGAGCGCTCCCCGGAGAGGGCGGAGAGCGCCTCTCGCGCCGAGAAGCCCAGCGGGGAGACGTCGTCGGCGCCGATGTCCTCCTTCTCCTCGTCGCACCCGTCCTCCGCGTTCTGGACGCCGCCGATCTGGCCGCCCTGGGGGGCGCCGCCCGCGCTGTCGATGCACCCGAAGAGACCGACGCTCGCCGCCGCCGCAAACGCCAAAGAAAGCCAACGCCGCTCGCTCATGATCATGACCTCCTGCGGCCTACCATGCTCCCCGCTCCGGAGCGGCGCCAGATCAGGTTCGCACATTTCATAGGGCAAACAGGCCTCCAGATGTGCGAATCTGCGCTATGTGGACTACGAATCCCTCGCAAAAGAGCTGATCCGCGCGCTCCGCGGCCGGCGCTCGCAGCTCGGCTTCAGCCGCCGGCTCGGCTTCCGCACCAACGTCGTCTACACGTGGGAGTCGGGCAGGCGCTGGCCGACCGCGGCCACGTTCCTCGTCGCGGCCCGGCGCGCCGGCGTCGACGTCGCGGGGGCGGTGGGGCGCTTCTTCCCCTCGACGCCCGCCTGGCTCGCGCACACCGACCCGGCTTCCGACGAGGGCGTCGCGGCGCTCCTCTCGGAGATGCGGTCGATGTCGCCCATCGTCGACGTGGCGCGGCGCGCGGGCAGGAGCCGCTACGCGGTCGCGCGCTGGCTCTCGGGCGAGGCCGAGCCGCGGCTCCCGGACTTCCTGCGGATGGTCGAGGCCTGCTCGCTGCGCCTGCTCGACTTCGTGGCCCGCTTCGCCGACCCGGCGGCGCTCCCGGCCGCGAGCGCGGCGTGGCGCACGCTCGAGGCCCAGCGCCGCGCCGTCTACGAGGAGCCGCTGCTCCCCGCGATCCTGCTCGCCCTGGACATGCCGTCCTACCGCGCGCTGCCGCGCCACGAGCCGGGGTGGATCGCGCGGCGCCTCGGGTTCCCCGTCGAGGACGAGGCGCGCTGCCTCGACCGGCTCGCCGAGGCCGGCCAGATCCGGAAGAGCCGCGGGCGGTGGATCGTCGCGCCGATCCGGACCGTGGACACGCGCCCCGACCCGGACGCCGAGCACCGGCTCAAGTGCTTCTGGGCCGGCGTCGGGCTCTCGCGGCTCACGCGCAAGGCCGAGGGGCGCTTCTCGTTCAACGTGTTCACGGTCTCCGAGGCAGACCTCGCGAAGCTCTCCGAGCTCCACGTGAGCTATTTCCAGAACATGCGCGCCGTGATCGCCGAGTCGCGGCCGCCCGAGCGCGTGGTCGTCGTCAACCTGCAGCTCTTCCCGCTCGACGGGGGCTGAGCCGCTCCCGCCGCGGCGAGCGGAACGGGCTGTCCACGTAGGTGCCCGTGTTCGCGACCATGTCGATGCGGCCAATGTGGAATTCGACACCTTCCGCGTAGACGGCGCGGGACTGCTCGCGCGAGAGGAAATCGCAGAGGACGGGCGCCGGCACGCCCTTGTACGTCACCATGCCGTGCTCGACGGCGTGGCTCAGATCGACGAGGATTCGTGAGGCGGGGGTGGTCACGGTCCGCTCCTTGGGAGGGTCTCCGCGGCGACGCCTCTCGCGAGCGCGGTCGGGTCGCCGAGCCGCCGCCAGTCTCGCGAAGGCGCGCGAAGAGATCCAGAAATCGGGCAATCCGGGCGAGTTGACACCCGCCCACATGCGCCGATAGAGTGTGACCACGGGGACGTCGCGCTCGACCCGAGGGTCCTCGGGGCGAGCCTCGTGGACGGGTGCCGCAGCGGGCGCGGGGTCGGGTGCTGTCATTGAAATGGATCGTCGCGGGGAGATCGAGCGTGCCCGCGTGGAGAGCTGGATGCCTGGGATGAGTCGAGCCGTGCCGCGCCGAGCCCTCCTCCTGTCGGCGCTGATGCTGTCGACCGGCGCGGGGTCGGGCTGTCGCTCCAAGGGCGGAGGCGCGGAGAGCAGCTCCGTCGCGCCGGAGCGGGCGGCGACGCCGGAGCCGGCGGCGTCCGCGTCGAAGCCTGCGCCGAAGGGCGCCGCGATGGTCACGATCGCGCGGGAGCAGCAGGCCACCTGGGTGCGCAATTTCAACCCGTTGCTCGCCGAGGGGAGCGTGCGCTTCCCGACGGTCGCCGGCATCTACGAGCCGATGCTCATCTACAACACGATGAGGAACGAGTACACGCCGTGGCTCGCGACGAGCTACGCGTGGAGCGACGGGAACCGGAAGCTCACGTTCACGACCCGCTCGGGCGTGAAGTGGTCGGACGGACAGCCGTTCTCGGCGAGGGACGTCTCGTTCACGTTCGCGCTGCTCAAGAAGCACCCGGCGCTCGATCTCTCGGGGGTGTGGAGGTTCCTCGGCGCCGTGACCGCGGAGAGCGAGACGACCGTCGAGTTCGTCCTGAGGCGGCCCTATGTCCCCGGGCTCAGCTACATCGGCCATCAGCCGATCGTGCCGGAGCACATCTGGAAGGACGTCGCCGATCCGGTCACGTTCGCGAACGAGACCCCGGTGGCGACAGGGCCCTTCACCGAGGTGAAGGTCTTTCAGAACCAGGTGTACGAGCTCGGCAAGAACCCGCATTACTGGCAGGAGGGCAAGCCCGCGGTCGACGGGCTGCGCTTCCCGGCGTACCCGAGCAACGATCAGGTGACGATGGCGCTCGTCAACGGCGAGATCGACTGGGCGGGCGCGTTCGTGCCGGACATCGAGCAAGTCTTCGTCGCCAAGGATCCGGCGCACCACCATTACTGGTTCCCGCTCGTCGGCGGCACGGCCACGCTGTACCCGAACGCGACGAGGAAGCCGTTCGACGACGTCCGCGTGCGCAAGGCGATCAGCATGGCCATCGACCGGGACCAGATCGTCAAGCTCGCGGCCGACAACTACACGCACGGCGCGGACGCGACCGGGCTGGACGACTCGTACGAGCGGTTTCGCAACGAGAAGGCGGTGGCGGCGGGCGACTGGGTGCATTTCGACCCGCAGCGGGCGAACCAGATCCTCGACGACGCGGGCTATCCGAGGGGCGCCGACGGGATCCGGACGAGGAACGGCAAGCCGATGCGCTTCGAGATCAACGTGGTCAGCGGCTGGTCGGACTGGGTCCGCGCGGTGCAGATCATCGCGCAGAACCTCGAGACCGTGGGCATCGACGCGAAGATGAGGACGTACGACTTCAGCGCGTTCTTCGCGGCGCTCCAGAAGGGCGCGTTCGACCTGTCGATGGGGTGGACCACGGTCGAGCCGACGCCGTACAACTTCTATCGAGATCTCATGAGCACGGAGCTCCTGAAGCCCGTGGGCGAGGTGAGCGCGCGCAACTGGCACCGCTTCGGGGCGAAGCACGCCGACCCGCTGTTCCAGCAGTTCGAGGCCGCGACGGATCCGGGCGACCAGAAGCGCATCCTCGACGCGATCCAGATGATCTTCGTGGAGGCGGCGCCGGTGATCCCGCTCTTCAAGAACCCGTCCTGGGGCGAGTACAGCACGAAGCGGTTCACCGGCTTCCCCACCACCGAGAACCCGTACGCCAAGCTGACGCCGAACAACCCGCCGGAGTACCTGCTCGTCCTGACCGAGCTCCGGCCGCGGTGAAGGCCCCGGGCGGGTGGCCAGCGGCGGCGTCCCGAACGGCGCGACGGGCCGCCGCCTGCGGTGAACCTCCGCTGGATGCGCCGCTGGCGCTACAGCCGCGTGACCACGAGCCCGTCGTTCTGCACCGAGATGCGGGCGGGCTTGCCGCGGTGCTCGTCGGGGATCTCGTCGGCCATGAGATAGCGGCCGGCGATCGAGACGAACTCCGCCTCTAGGCTCATGCAGAAGATGCTCGCGTCCGCGTTGTTGTGGGCGCCGGCCATGGCGCGGCCGCGGAGCGGCGCGTAGACGTGGATGTTGTCGTTGGCGATGAGCTCCGCGCCCGAGCTGACCGGCGAGAGGACCACGAGGTCGCCGTGGGGGACGTAGATGACCTGCCCGCTGCGCACCGGCTGCCGCACGGTGAGGCCGGCGGGCGGCGGCTCGGCCGCGTCGGGCGCCGGCGCGGCGTCCCTCGGGCGCCGGGCGGGCCCAGCCGCGCCGCGGTCGGCGGCGACCCCCGCCGCCCCGCGGTCGGCCGCCGCAGGCCCCACCGCGACGGGCCCCGGCGTGGGGGTCGCCCCCTCGGCCGGCCCGTCCTTTCGCGGCGAGCGCGTGAGCGGCGTCCGCAGCACGCCGAGGCCAGCGGCGACGGCCCGCTCGCGCTGGGCGTCGGTCGGGTTGCGCACGGCGATGGGCACGAGGTTGTGCTTCCGCAGGAGGCCGGCGAGGGCGCCGAGGTCGACGGGCTCGTCGCCGAGGGCGTCGAGGTCGAGCAGGATCGGCAGGTGCAGGAAGAAGTGCGGCATCTGCGAGATGTGGTCGGCGAGCTGACGCTCGATGGCCGAGACATCCGCCGTCCGCAGGCAGAGCATCGTGATGGCGGGCATGGTGCCCTTGAGCGCAAACGCCTGCTGCTCCTGCCGCTTCTCCCCTCGCCTGCCCGACACCATCGCTGTCCTCGCTCGCAAAAAGGTGCTTCCGCCGCGGCACTGTAACCCGGATCCGGCGGCGCGCGCCGGAAAAACCGGCGGGCGCTCTCCGGCTGTCGCCGCCGTCGGGCCGGCGCGTCGCCGGTCGGCTGGTCGCCGCGGGCGATGCCAACGGTGGTTTGGCCATGCCCATCGCGCGCCGGGGCATGGGCGCCCTCGAGGCGGCGACCTACCTCGCGACCTCGATCTCGCCATCGCGCGCCTCAAGAGCGATGATGGCGCCGAGGGAGAAGAGGTGATCCTCGGGCGCCACACGTCCGACGACGTCTGGCGCGCTTCCCTGGCCAAGGCGCGCGAGGGCCGGTGGATCGCGCAGCGTTACTTCGCGGCCCTGGAGAACGAGCGGCGGGAGTCGGTCAATTACGGCATCTACGTCATTGCGGGCGAGGCGTGCGGCATCTACGCGCGCGTCCAGGCCGGGATGACGGACGCTGCCGCGCTGAGCGCGCCGGCGCTGGTGCGGTAGCCGGCGCCAGCGCCGCTCAGAAGATCGCGCTCTTCCGCGCGCCCGAATCGGTCGCGCGCTGTCGGGGGAGCGCCCCGCCCGTGCTCCGCGGCGCCTCGGACGCGCGGGCGGGGCGCGCTGCGGCGGGGCGCGGCGCGGCGGGGCGCGGCGCCGGCTCCGGCGCCGCCGCTGCGGCGGGGCGC
The DNA here is from genome assembly GCF_051521425.1 of Sorangium sp. So ce834. Taxonomy (NCBI): domain Bacteria; kingdom Pseudomonadati; phylum Myxococcota; order Polyangiales; family Polyangiaceae; genus Sorangium; species Sorangium sp. So ce834. The sequence continues at coordinate 5,391,662 of NZ_CP150351.1, read as the reverse complement.
GGCGCCGGCTCCAGCGCCACGGCGGCGGGGCGCGGCGCTGCGTGGGGCCCCGCCGTCGCGAGCGGCGCTGCCGCGAAGGCGGCCGTCGGGACGGTCGAGCACGTGCCCGCCTGGGGGGCCCTGGACGTCTGCACCGCGGGAGCGCGGCGGGCGACGGCGCGCACCTCGCCGCCGACCGCGCGCAGCGCGTCGGACGAGCCCTGGAGCTGCGCCCGAGGCAGCGCGGTGGCGAGCGCCATCCCCATCCCGAGCGCCGCGATCAGGCCAGCGGCCGCGAGGTGCCCCCGGGCCCGCCGCTGCGGCGCAGCGCGCCCGACCGAGGCCGGCGCCACCGACGCCGGCGCCACCGACGCGGGCGCCACCGACGCCGGCGCCACCGAGATCGGCGCCGCGTCCAAGGCGCCGACCGCGGCCACGAAGGCGGAGACCATCGGCTTGATGGAAGGAAATCGCTCTTCAGGATTCAGGGCGAAAGCGCGCGCGAACCACCCCTCCAGCTCGGGCGGCGCCTCCGGGGCCAGCGTCGGCAGCGAGGGTCGCTCGCCGGCGAGGATGGAGGCGAGCACATCGGCGATGGTGCCGCCGGCGAAGGGCTGATGGCCGGTGAGCGCCACGTGAGCGACCACCGCGAGGGCCCACATGTCGAGCTGCGGATCCGCGTGCCCGTCGCAGGTGTGCTCCGGGCTCAGGTAGGCCGGCGTGCCCAGCACCACGCCCTCCGCGGTCTGGCGGGGAAAGTCTGCCGGTAGATCCTGGCGTATCCACTTGGCAATCCCGAAGTCGGCGACCTTGGCCCGCAGGCGGCCGTCGCGTCCCTCGCGGAGCAGGATGTTCGATGGCTTGATGTCGCGATGCACGATCCCGAGGCCGTGCGCCACCGAGAGGGCCTCTCCGATCTGGGAGAGAAGCGCAGCGAGCTCGGCCGCCGGCACGGGCCCCCGCTCCTGAATCAGCTGCCGGAGGGACCGGCCGCGCACGTACTCCATGACGAGGTACGGGCCTACCTCGGGATCTTCACCGGCGTCGTGCACGGTGACGATGAGATCGGTCTTCCGCCCGAGCTGCGCCGCGACCTGCGCCTCGAAACGGAAGCGCTCCATGGCGTCGATCGGCAGGCTCTGCCGCGGGAGAACGAGGAACTTGAGCGCCACATCGAAGCGCCGGACGCCGTCGTGCGCGCGCCACACCTCGCCCATGGCGCCGTGGCCGAGCGGATGCACGAGCTTGTACCGTCCAGCGACGAGGCGGCCGGTCTGCAGCTTCGCTCGGGTCCCGTCCCGTCCGGCGTCGCGCGGCCCCGCAGGAGACGGCTGCGCTGGCCGAGGCTGCTGCGCGCTGAGCGTGGCGGCGTCGCGCGAAACGTCTCTCGCCGCGGGATCGGGCCGTCGATCCGGAGCGGGCGGCTGGAGCGTGCCCGTGACCTCCGTGCCGCCCCCGTGTCCCAGACCGGCAAGCGTGCCCATGCGCGAACGACCTGGGTTGAGAGGCCGGGACATGTCCGCAGCGTATCGCGAACGCGGGGACCTTTGAATCGCGAACGCCATGACCGCTCGCGCACGCAACCCCGCAAGCCCACACGACAGCGTCGCGATGCGCACCTCTACGGCATGTTTCGCTCGCCAGCGCTCACGACGCGGCGCGGGACCACGCGCCGCGAGCGCGCGCCCGGTCGGGCCGGGGGCTCCTGGCCGCCGCGCGGCGGCCTCGCGCCTCGCGCACGCGGCCGAGGCGTCCGCGCTCCGGTCCCCGGCGCCTCCGGTCCGCGACGCGAGAAGCGCGGAGATCCGACCCGAGTCGAGGTAGGACTGCCGAAGCGGCCGTCTCTTCGCGGGCGCACGGTATCGAGGAGGGATGATGGCAAAAATTGCACTCGTCACGGGCGCGAACCAGGGCCTCGGCTACGCGATGGTCGCCCGGCTGTGCCAGGAGCTGCCGGCAGGGAGCACCGTGTACCTGGCGGCGCGGGATCCTGCGCGCGGCGAGGCGGCCGTGGCTCGCCTGCGCGAGGAAGGTCTGCAGCCGTCGCTGGCCCTGCTGGACGTGACCGACGGCGCCAGCGTCCAGGCCCTGGCGGAGACGGTGGCGCGCCGCCACGGCGGGATCGACATCGTGCTCTCGAACGCGGCCGCGCGCATCGTGAAGGTCCTGCCGCAGGCGGCCCAGGTCCGCACCTTCATCGACACGAACAACCACGGGACCTACCGGATGATCCGCGCCTTCGTGCCGCTGTTGCGCGACGGCGGGCGGTTCCTCGTGGTGGCGAGCTCCTTCGGCTCGCTGCGCAAGCTGGACTCGCGGCTTCACCACCACTTCGACCCTGACACGCGATCTCTCGAAGACATCGAGGGCGTCATGGACGAGTACGTGGAGCTGGTCGAGCGCGGCGAGGCGGAGGCCCACCACTGGCCGGCGTGGATCAACATCCCGTCCAAGATCGCGCAGGTCGCCTCGATGAAGGTCGTTGCGCGCCAGCAAAAGGACGAGGCGGCGCGCCGCGGGCTCCTCATCGCCGCGGTCTGCCCTGGGTTGGTGGACACCGAGGCGGCGCGTCCGTGGTTCGACGACATGTCGTCGGCGCAGTCGCCGATGGATGCCGCGAACGACGTCCTCTGGCTCTGCATGCAATCCGCAGGATCGTCAGCTCCCTATGGCGAGCTCGTGCAGCACCGTCGGATGATCCCGTGGATATGATGTGCCGAGGCGCCCCGGCGCCTCGACCCAGGTCGAGGCAGTCTCAGCCCGACCCAGGTTGGGACAACCCCTGTCTGGGAGAGCAACCCGAACCTGGGTCGGCTCGCCGCGCTGAATCGCTCAGCCTGGGTCGGGTCGCTGAGCTCGGCGGTGCTGGGCGCGCCAGGCAGCGGGGGTGACGCCGTGATGGCGCCGGAACAACCGCACGAAATGGCTCGGATCGGCGTAGCCGACGCGCTCGGCGATCACGTCGACATACTCGTCGGTCGCGAGGAGCCTGCGCCGCGCCTCGGCCAGACGCCCCTCCACGATCCACGCGACCACCGTGCGCCCCGTGGCCTGCTTGACCGCGGTGGTCACGTGGGCAGGCGTCCGGCGCACCGCCTCCGCGACCTCCTTCAAGGACAGGGGCCCGAGGCACCGGGCCTCGATCACGGCCAGCGCCTCCGCCACCATCGAAGGACGCTGCGCGGGAGCGGCCCCGGCGCTGCCGCTCGCGCGCACGACCTCCGCGAGCACCAGCGCGAGCAGGCTCTCGGAGACCACCGGCAGCGCGCTCGCGGCCTGCTGCTCGCGCTCGATCTCCCGGAGCAGATCGAGCACGTACGCCTGCCGCGCCGCAGGCAGCTCGACCACGGGCGACGCCCCGCGCCGGACGCGATCGAGCGGGGCGAGCAGGTCGCCATAGCGCGCCGGATCGAGGCACGTCCGGCAGAAGCCGATCCCCCACACCTCCGCGTGGCTCGCGGACAGGACGCGGTGCGCGTCGCCAGCCGGGATGAGGTGGAGGTGCCCGGCCCGCAGCTCGAACTCGCCGCGATGCTCGACCCGCATGCGGCCTCCGACATGTAAGGCCAGGGCGACATACGTGTGGACCGCCGGGCTCTGCATCGGTCGCGCCGGATGACCGTGGCACACGTGCCGCATGAACCGGATCGGCGCGGGGTCGAGATCGTCGTGGCTCACCCGCGAAGCGTACCACCTTCATCGCGGCGAGCTCGCGGGGAGAGAGCGGCAACCGAAACGACGCCAAGCCGACCGAAAAGACGGCCAAGGACGCGCCCCTCCGACGGCGGCGGGAAGACGCTGCGCATCCCGTGCTCCCGGAGCCGGCCGCAGGCTCGCGTCACGCGCCTTCCGGGAGGGGAATGAACTCGACGTCATCGCCGGGGATCGTGGGGAAGCGGCCCTCGCGCCAGTCGGCCTTCGCTCGCTCGATGCGCTCCTTGGAGCTCGCCACGAAGTTCCAGTAGATGTGGCGAGGCCCGTCGAGCGGCGCGCCGCCGACGAGCATGAGGTTCGTCGCGCCGATCGCCTCCGCGGCGACGGCCGCGCGCGGACGGAGCACGATCATCGCGCCCGCGCCGAAGCGCTTGCCGTCGCACGCGATCGCCCCGTCGACCACGTAGACGGCGCGCTCCTCGTGCTCGTCGTCGATCGGCAGCGTCGCCCCGGCCTCGAGCCGAGCATGCACGTAGAGCGTCGGCGACAGGACCCCTGTGGGCGCCTTCGCGCCGTAGGCGGTCCCGGCGATGACGTGAAGCTCCGCGCCGTGGCGGCGCACGACGGGCATCGTCTGGCGCGGGTGATGCTCGAAGCGCGGCTCGATCTCCTCGTCTTGCTGCGGGAGCGCGACCCACGTCTGGATCCCGTGCATCCTGGCGCCGCGCGCCCGCACCTCCGGCGCGGTTCGCTCCGAGTGGACCACGCCGCGCCCCGCGACCATCCAGTTCACGTCGCCCGGCCGGATCGGCTGCTCCGAGCCGATGCTGTCGCGATGCACGAACTCCCCTTCGAGGAGATACGTGATGGTCGCGAGCGCGATGTGCGGATGCGGCCGGACGTCGAGCCCCTGGCCCGGCGCGAAGTCGACGGGGCCCATGTGATCGAAGAAGAGAAAGGGCCCGACGTGACGTCGCTGCGCCGCCGGGAGCGACCTGCGCACCGTGAAGCCGCCCAGATCCCGCGGGCGCGGCTCGATCACGAGGTCGATGTTCGCGCTGTCGGCGCCCAGGCACTCCGGTTCCTTGTCGGGATATCGGCTCATCGAAAGCTCCTTGGTTCTCACGGCTCGTTCGAGGCGACGATCGCCCAGAGGAGCCCTCGATCGGTACCGTCTCGATCACCCACCGCGTCGCCCGAGCTCGCCCGCTCGCGGCCCGGGCAGCCCGCGACCGCGGCCCGGAGCCGCGAGCGCCCGCCCTCCGCCAGCGGGCGGTGAAACGCGAGGTGGACCTTGAGCACATCCTTCCCATGGCGCATGTGATCGTAGCGCTCAACCTAGCGCCCCGGCACGCGGGGCCGCAATCCCGTTCTTCCTCGCGTGCGAGGTCACGGCCGGCCTCGCCGGGCGAAGGGCGACGACGACTGTCGATCGATTGTCAATAGTTCGTCGCATTCGCACGAGGGCGGATCGCTGATCCTCTATCTGCAGCGCCGCGCGTGCAGCCTGGATGGACGACAGAGACCTTGCGCGCTCGCCGCATTGCGCCGTGATGGTCGCAGTGCGACGCACCCACTTTTCAGACCGTATCCCGCGCAAAGATCAGCATCATCGATTATACTCCCCATCGATCCCGGGGCTCCGGCGAGGCGTGATCTTGCAAAATTCCGCCTCCGGAGGCCTCTCGTTTTCATGTGCGTCGTGCCGGCGTATCGCGCCTGGTACGCGCTCGAAGAGGAGTGGATTTATGAGATTGCCTACGATGGCCATAGCTTTGTCGATGGTGGGTTTGGCCAGCGCCGCATGCGGCGGGCTCCCAGGCAGGGGCGAGGGTGACGGCGGCTCCCCGAACAGCACCGGCAACGGCAACGGCAGCGATACCGGCACCGGCACCGGCTACGACGACACCTTTGGCAGCGGGAACGATCTGGGATCGAGCGGAAATTCCGGTGCAAGCAGCGCCAGCAGCGGCGGCTCGACGGCTGCGGGACAGGCGTGCGCCACCGAGACCTCCCAGGCCGGGTTCCAGCAGGTGTACCTCGCGTTCGCGTTCGACGTGTCGGGCAGCATGGGCGCGAACGACGTGGCCTGGCGCGATCGGTCGCTCAAGTGGGATCCCGTCGTCGCCGCGACGAAGCAATTCTTCGTGGATCCCGCCTCGGCCGGGTTCCGGGCGTCGCTCACGTTCTTCCCTGGCGCGCGGCAGATGTGCGACGCGAATACGTACTTGGCGCCGGACGTCGCGATGACGCCGCTGCCGTCTCCGGCGTTCGGCGAGGCGATCGATGCCGTCACGCCTCAGGACAACCGGAGCTGGCGCATCGGCACGCCGACGGCGTTCGTGATCGAGGGCACGACCGCGTACATCGAGGAGCAACGCCAGCAGAACCCCGGGAAATACGCGATCGTCCTCGTGACCGACGGCTATCCGGAGCAATGCCGCCAGTCGAACTCGATCGAGGCCGTCGTCGAGCGCGTCGACGCTGCGCGCACCGCCGGCATCTCGACGTTCGTGATCGGGGTCAACAGTCCGCCGGTGGAAGGCGCCCCGCCGAGCCTCGATGAGAACCTGCGCGTGATCGCGGCGGCGGGCGATACGGGAGAGGCGTTCATCATCGACACCGGCAACGCGGCGGACACCACGGCCGCGTTCAAGGCGGCCGTCGAGGAGATCCGCGGCGCTGCGGTCTCGTGCACGATCCCGATCCCGCCGCCCCCCGACGGGAGGACATTCGACAAGCAGAAGGTGGACGTGAAATACACGAGCGCCGCGACCAGCACCCCGACGTCGCTCGTGTACGATCAGGCCTGCGCGGCCGCGGGCACATGGCGCTACGACGATCCCGCGAACCCGACCGCGATCGTGCTCTGCGACGACACGTGCGCCGTGGTGCAAGCCCAGGTCGAGGTGTCTCTGGGCGTCGACTTCACCTGCGAAGACGTGATCGAAGTACCGCTGTGATCGGCAGCGCTCCCCGGCCGGCGCGACCCCTTCCCGGGGATCCCGCCGGCCAGGTGAGCCGGTCACCGAGTCGAAGCTCGGCGAGCTCCCTCCGCGGAGGGAGCTCGCGCGGATCATCGCGTCAGCGAGACGTCAGGTCCCACCGCGACCCAGGAACTCCATGAGCCAGGCCATGGCCGGCCGCATGGTGCCGTTCGAATGCTGAATGCCGGTGTTGTCGCGCCAGGTGGTGCCGACGATGTAGCCCCACAGGGTGATGCCCGGGACGGCGGGGTGATTCCAGAACATCGTGAACTGCTCCTCCATCACCCTCTTCTGCTGGTTGTCGTCCGCGATGCCGATATCGTACTCGGTGATGTACACGGGCTTGCCCAGCGCGGCGAGCTTGTCGATGTAGCCCTTGACGGTGCTGGTGTTGATCTTGTAGGCGTCGTGGGCCTGAGCGCCCAGCGCGTCGACCGGGGCGCCCGCGTCGATGACCGCCCTCGCGATCCGCACGAAGTTGTTGTGGTCGTTCTCGTACTCGATGTTGTTGTAGTCGTTGAGGATCAAGACCGCGCGCGGGCAGAACTCGCGAGCCCACTTGAAGGAGTTCACGATCCAGTCCCAGCCGCTGGCGCCGTCGCCGCCGATGCCGTTCTTGTACGAGGGCGTGGTGTGGGGCGGCGGCTCGTTGACGACGTCGATGTACTTCGTATCGGGGTAGCGCTCGCAGAACGACTTCATCCAGTCCCGCACCGCCGCCTGCTGCTCCGACCCGGAGAGGCCCCCGACCCAGTTCGGTTGCTGGCTGCCCCACACGAAGACGTGGTGCTTGAAGATGATGTTGTTGTCCTTCGCGTACTTGTAGATCGCGTCGAGCTTGCTCCAGTCGCGACGGCCGCGGGAGCTCTCGACGGAGCCCCACTTGCCCTCGTTCTCGGGCGTGATCTGGTTCCAGTAGGTCGCGAAGCCGTTGCGCACGGCGCCGCTCGTCGTGATGTTGCCGACGAACTTCGCGGCAGGGGCCCCGCCGCCTCCGCCGGCGCCGTTGTCCTCACCGCCCGCCCCGCCGCCGCCCGCGCTCGAACCGCCGGTCGTCGAAGAGCTGGTCGTCCCCGCGCCCCCGGTGCCGCTGGCGGCCGAGCTGCTGCTGCTGCTCGTCGTCGGGCCAGCGCTGGTGCTGGTGCTGGTGGTGGTCGTGGTCGTGGTCGTGGTGCCCGCTCCCCCCTCGCCGTCCGCGCCCCCCTCGCCGCCGTCGCCCCCGCCAGAGCATCCAGAGAGAGTCGCGAGCCCGAGCGCGACCCACGTCGCGCCGCACAGCCATCGAGAAGAACGGTTCTTGGTCATGTTGGACTTCCGAGAGTTGAGCGATTGGGTTGGAGATTCCAGGAGCGAGAGAGCCGACCGACAGCGACGCGAGCCGGAGCGCACACGCTCAGCGATGCCCACGCCAGGAGCCCGGCGCTTACAATTCCCGCTACCGATGGAAGTGATCTGCGACATTCGCCTGAAAACGCCTACGCTTGGTGTTTTTCCTCGAGAAGAAACATGCAGTGTCATTGGCTCCTTGCGCCAACACAGCAACTTTGCACCTGAAGGCGAACGTGACGGCGAGCCGGAACCTGGTCGGGGTGCGCGGACGCAGCCGACTGGGCGGGGGGCGGCTGTCCTGACCCAGGTTGAGGTACCGGGAGGTCGTGGCGCAGGTTGAGGCCGCTGGCGCTGGAGGGCGCTGGTCGCTGGCCTCGACGGACCCTTCCCGGACGACTTGCGCCGCCGAGACGACCCGTACAAGGTGGTCCGCACCGTGAGCGAGTTGAGCCATTCGCAGATCGAGCACTTCATCACCCAGGGATTCGTCCGCATCGACGCGGCGTTCCCCCGGACCCTGGCCGACGACGCCCGCGCCATCCTGTGGCGCGACACAGGCATGACCCCGGACGACCCGAAGACCTGGACGAAGCCGGTGGTTCGACTCGGGCACTACGGGCAGCGACCCTTCGCCGAGGCCGCGAACACCCCGGTGCTCCGCGCCGCGCTCGATCAGCTGGTCGGCAGCGGGCGCTGGCAACCGTGCGCCGCCCTCGGCACGTTCCCCATCCGCTTCCCGTCGCCCCTCGACCCGGGGGACGCGGGCTGGCACATCGACGTGAGCTTCGGCACCGAGAGCCCCGACTTCATGGAGTGGCGCGCGAACGTCAGGTCGCGCGGCCGCGCGCTGCTCATGCTCTTTCTCTTCTCGGATGTCGGTGAAGACGACGCGCCGACGCGCATCCGGGCGGGGTCGCATCTCGACATCGCGCGGCAGCTGGCGCCGGCCGGCGAGCCGGGGTTGACCTTGCGTGAGCTGGCCGCGAACGGCTTCGCGGAGACGGCGCATCGGCCGCAGGTGCTCGCGACGGGCGACGCGGGAACGGTCTACCTGTGCCACCCGTTCCTCGTCCACACCGCGCAGCCCCACCGCGGCGCGCGCCCCCGCTTCATGGCTCAGCCGCCCCTGCTCCCGACCGAGCCGCTCCAGCTCGAACGCGAGCGCGGCGACTACTCACCCGTCGAGCAAGCCATCCGCCTGGCGCTGAGCGGCGCAGCGACCATCGATCCGACCCAGGTCAAGCCCGCCGGATAGGCTGGCTCGCCCTCTAACCGCGCGGCCTTCGTGCGTAGAGGAAGCGTGCGTAGCCGAGCTCCGCGGCGTTCTTCGTGAGCTCGACGTTGGCCCACGCGACGACGTCGCCGAACGGCCGGTCCTGGAAGGGCCACCGCGTCCGCCGCGTCGAGCGCAGGTCGTCGTCGGTGGCCCGCTCGATCGCCGCCCGCCACTGATCCTGAAGCCCGCCGAGCCACGCGCGCACGCCGTCGGCGTCGCCGGGCCAGGCCACGTCCTCGCGCGCGAGGGCTCCGCCGCCGAACGAGTGGTCGAGCACCATGGACCACCAGAACCCGAGATGCCACGTCACCCATGCGATGCTCGGCGGGCCGAGGTCGTATCCCTCGTGCTCCGGCCAGTCGGCGCGCCACGTTCCATCGTCGGTCCGACGAACGTGCAATCCCTCGTCAGCCGGGCGCCACAAGCACTCTTCGGTCGTGAGCCCGTCGAGGTGGAAGCTGGTGAGCTGCCACGCTGTCTCGAGCTGCCGGATCAAGTAGCCCCGAGCCTCGCCGGCCACGGGCGGAGGCGGGACCTCAGGGCTGTGGCGTCTCATGGCCCCACCCTAGCACGGCCGCCCGCCGAGGACCGAGGGGGCTCACGGCCCGAGATAGGCCCTCCGCACTTCCTCCTTCTTCGCCAGCTCGCTCGGATGGTTCCGGCCCCCCCTGCCACGGCTCACGCGACGGTCCGCTCGGGGAAGTCGATCTGCTCCCACCGGTTTCCGGTCATGGTCGCGCGCTGCTCGGCGTGGCCATTGAGCTCGTGGGGATAACCGAGCGAGACCGCGCTGACCTGGTCCAGGCGGCGGAGGCTCGCGTCGTCGAGCGCGAGCGCCGCGGCGCCGAGGTTCTCGTCGAGCTGAGCGCGGGTCCGCGGCCCAAGGACGGGGATCACGCCCTTCGCGGCCGCCCAGGCGATCGCGACCTGACCCGGGCTCGCGCCCAGGTCGTCCGCGACGGCGACGAGCGCGTCGAGCACGGGGCCGTGGCGCGCGGGCTCGTCGTGCAGCACGCTCGCCTTCAGATCGGTCGCGCGGCCCCGCTCTCCGTTCCGGTACTTGCCGGTCAGGAGGCCGCCGGCCATCGGTGACCACCCCATCACGCCGAGGCCCAGCGCGTCCGCCATCGGCAGGAGCTCGCGCTCCGTGGTGCGCTGGAGCAGGCTGTATTCGACCTGGATCGCGGCGAGTGGGGACGAGCCGCGGAGATCGCCGGCCTTCACGCCCATGGCGACGCGCCAGGCCGGGAAGTTCGAGAGCCCGCCGTAGACGATTTTGCCGGCCCGCACGAGGTCGTCGAGCCCGCGCACGATCTCGTCGATGGGGGTCACGCCGTCGTCCATGTGAACGAAATAGAGATCGATGCGGTCCGTCTTCAACCGTACGAGGCTCTCCTCGACGGCCTGCACCATGGCCTTGCGGTTGTTCCCGAGCCGGGCCAGCGCCGGCGCCGGACCGGCGCCGCGGCTGAACTTGGACGCGATGACGAGGTCGTTCCGATAAGGGGCGACGATCTCGCCGATCAGCCGCTCGGCCTCGCCGTGCTGGTAATTGTCGGCGGTATCGATGAAGTTGCCGCCCGCCTCGACATAGCCCTGCAGGATGGTCCGCACCTCTTCCGGCGCTGCGCCGTAGCCCCACGCCCTCCCGAACATCCCGGTGCCCAGACACAACGCGGAGACCTTGAGGCCGGTACGCCGGCCGAGAATCTTGTAGCGCATCGAGAGCTCCTCACCGCGGGAATGACGCCCTCCGCGGCCGATGTAGACCTGACGGTCACGGCCGCTTATGCTCACGCGGTGACCGCACCGTACGCCTCACGGCCTGGAGCATCCATGTCGAATGCGCCGGTTTTCTGGTCCAAAACGCCACAGGAGCGAGGTAGATGTGGATGTTCTCACCGAGATCATGGCGCTGCTCCGGACCCAGGGGCACCTCTACGGCAGGCTCGAGCTCACGGCCCCGTTCGGGCTCCAGTTTCCAGGCCGGAAGGGCATCTGTCTCATCGTGACCCGCGGCTCCTGCCTCCTCGGCGTCGACGAGCAGGCGCTCGTGCCGCTCGTCGGCGGCGATTTCGTCTTCCTGCCCGCGCCCGAGGCGTATTCGCTCCGGAGCAGCCCCAGGGCGCGCCTGCGCGCGGCAGAGGACGTGACGCCGCCGGAGGCGTTCTACCGGTCGCGGCTGATCGCGCACGGCGGCGGCGGCGCGCCCGTCACCGTGATCGCCGGGTGCTTCACCTTCGCCTCGCCCGAGAGCGAGCTCCTGGTCAGGCATCTTCCGCCGATCATCCACCTCGCGGCGTCGGACGCGCACGCGGCGCCCTGGTTCCAGTCGACGCTCCAGTTCATCGCCGCCGAGATCGCGCAGGGCCTGCCCGGGTCGCCTGCGGTCGTGGACCGGCTCGCCGAGGTGCTCTTCGTCCAGGCGATGCGCGCGCGCATCCAGGCGTCGCTTCCGGCCGGCAGCCAGAGCTGGCTCCGGGCGCTCGGCGACCCGCAGATCGGCGAGGCGCTGCGGCAGATGCACGCGGCGCCGGGCCGCGCGTGGACGGTGCCGGAGCTCGCGCGCGTCGCCTCGATGTCCCGCTCGGCGTTCGCCGCGCGGTTTCGCGAGCTCGTCGGGGAGACGCCGCTCGACCACCTGACGCAGTGGCGGATGGTGCGGGCCGCGAGCATGATGCGCGAGAACCGGCCGATGAAGCTCGCGGCGATCGCGATGGCGGTCGGCTACGAGTCGGAGAGCTCGTTCGGCAAGGTGTTCCGGCGCGTCATGGGCATGTCGCCGGGGCGCTACCGTCGGAAGCATCGGCTCGACGACGAGCGAGCGGATTGACACCTCCGGCCGGCTCGACGGCGGGCAGACGCTGCCCGAGTCGCCGGCGGCGCTCGCCATGCTTCAGGGCTGACCGACCGGGAAACCCGGGAGACCTCGGTCACCGGCTCTGGCCGCCAAAAGAAAACCGCCCGCAGGCCAGGCCTGCGGGCGGTCGTCATGATCTGCGGCTCGGTCTACTTGAGACGAGCCAGCATATCGACCTTCTCCTTGTCGAGCTCGGTCCAGGTGCCCCAGCCCGTCTTGTCGGCGTCGGTGTACTTGTGGCCGTAGATGCCGCCCGTATCACCCGACTCGGGGTTGATGGACCAGTAGGTGAAGTCCGTCATTCCCTTCTTGATCAGGTAATCCGTGTACATGTTCTGCCACTCCCAGTCGTAGCGCTTGCCGGCAGGCAAGTGCGCCCACAGCTGGGCCAGCCCCGGATCCATCTCGTTCTTCGGCCAGTCCTTCACGCCGCCGAACTCGCCGGTGATCACGCAGAACTTCTCGTCGTGGAGGAACCCGAAGTGCTCGTCCCACTGCTTTGCCAGCCTCTCGACGGCCGCCGGGTTGGACCGTTCGATGTCCAGCCCGCACTTGGCCTTCGCGGCCTCCTCGTCCTCGAGGTCGGCGCACCCGGCCTGGGACTGATCGACGTGCTGCTTCTGCACGAACACCGCAGGCCCGTAGGTGTGGGGCGAGAAGCAGAGCCGATCCTTGGGGATCTGGATCGGGTAGGCGTGCTGCCCGAAGAAGTTCTCACCCCAGTTCGGGTTGAGGTTCTCATCGCCGTGGGGCTCCGGCTCCGACGTCAGGCCGCTGGTGCCCTCCGGCTGGTAGCTGCCGGACACGCCCTGGACAACGGCGATCATGTCGTCGTTCTCCTCTTTGATGACGTCGTAGCACGCCTTGGCCATATCTGCCCACTTGGCCCAGGAGTACTTCCACGGCTCGTTGAAGCAGTCGATGCCGATGACGTTCTTGATGTTGAGCTCCTTGGGCAGCCGCGCGATCGTGCGGATGTCCGCGAGCCACTTCTCCATGCTGTAGGCGTCCTCGCCCATCGTGCAGTTGTAGGCGTCCGCCTTGTAATCGTAGTTCTCGCGATTGCTGTCGACGTAGGGCGGGGCATCGTCGAGCCTGCCCGCGCGCCACCCGAGGTGGTTCGAGCAGGAGTGGATGCCGATGATGACGTTCAGGTTGTTCTTGTTGGCCTGGACGAGGAAGTCCTCGAGCGCCTTACGCGCGTTGGCGTACGGGTAGACCTTCTCGTTGTTGTTCCTGATCCGGGGCGAGGTCTTGCTGTAGTCGCCGTCCGGGTGATTGGCGACCAGGGTCTGCGGCGCGATCGGAAGCCGGATCGTGTTGAACTTGAGAGCGGAGCTCGTGAGCTCCTTCATCGTCTGCTCGATCGTGCGCGGGCTGGCGTTCTCCACCCACCACATCGCCCCGATGAAGAGCTCCATGGCGCCGGGACGCTCGAGGTCGTCTTGTCCCTCGAGCCCGAACCAGTTGCCGCCGCGAACCTGGATCGGCGTGCCGTCCTGCATCAGTTTGCCGGTGTCGGGGTTGACCCGGAATCGGCCGGGCGGCGAGCCATCGGTCGTCGGCGTGGGATCCCCATTCGGGTTGGTGGAGCCGCCGCCGCCGCCGCCGACGCCCGTCCCCGTGGGCATGCCAGCGCCAACGCCGCTGCTGGTGGGGGTGCCAGCGCCAACGCCGCTGCTGGTGGGGGTGCCAGCGCCGACGCCGCTGCTGGTGGGGCTGCCAGCGCCCACGCCCGCGCTCGCGCCGCCCGAGCCCGTGGTGTCACCGCTGGCACCGCTCGAGCTGTCACCGCCGCAGCCGATGGCCAGCAGGCCGGCGATGGAAAAGGAACACAAGAAGATATGGCTTCCTCGGATTCTCATAGCTCCGCTCTTTCGTTAAGCTCGAACTCAGCGCACGGCACACGGCTCCGAGCGTCCACGCCCCCGTGATTCAACCGCAAGCCAATCCAATCTAAAGGCTTGGTCGCGCTCGAAGTCGACCCTGTGCAGAATTCGCAGACAGGCAACACCGACGGGTTGCCAACCGGGGCTGTACACTACCCGCCATAAAACAAGGGGTCAAGATGGGATGTGCCCCGCCATGCGGGCATGGCTGGATAATTATCGACAGAGTGTCGCTTTCCCACGAGGGTGGATCTCTTCATGCCCTCATCGATCCGACGAGCGCACGCAGCAGGGCAATCCCTACGGCCTTGGCGTCGCAGAGCTTGACTTTCGGATCGGTCACGAATTTCCCGGGCGTCGGCGCGCCGACATGATGCTTTGTGTCAAGATTTTGTGCCGAGATGATGCTCTGTGTCAAACCCTGGGAAACGGCGTGTCAATGCGACGGTCGCGGCGGCGGTTGCCCTCTGTCGAGGGCCTTGTCGGCGCCGGGGGGACCGCCATCGTGCGCTTCGCCGTCACGCGGGGCGCTGGTAGCGGTGCTCCTGCGTGAGCCCGCCGTAGCCGTAGGCGCTGGCGCGCAGGTCCGCGATATGGATGTAGGAGTGCTCCGCCACCTCGCCCAGGAGCTCGCGCATCGCCCCGTGGACCGCCTTCAGGTAGGCCGCCTTCTCGGCCTTCGTGTTGGTCTCGTCGGTGATGCTGACCATCCAGTGATACGAGCGCGCGCCCTGCTGCGACAGCGCGCGCCCGGCGACGAACCAGCGCGAGGGCTCGATGAAGTCGATCACCACCGCCGGCGCGCTCGCGGCGTGGGCCAAGGCGGCCTGACGCCTCGCCGGCCGACGCTCCTCGCGGGCGCGGCGCCCCGGCCGGCGTGACACAGCACCCCTCTTCTTGACTTGACGCGGCGATCGGGAGGAGAACCATGGGGCTCGTCTGTAATCGGCTCGATATCGCCGCGGGCCGGCCGATCGCCGTTGACACCAGCCATGTTAACGTTAACATTTTGGCCTCGAAGGGGGTCCTCTGGCGCGTCGCTCCCGATGAACGGATGCGCACTTGGACCTTGTCATCGACGACGGCGCGATGGGTATCACCGGCGAGGGGTCGTGAGGCGAAAGCGATGAAATCTAGCTGGATGCTGCGCGTTTCATGCCTGGTGGCGCTCTGCGCTTGCGGCGAGGCACCGGGCAGCGGCACGACGACGGACAGCGGCAGTGCGTCCGAGGGCGGCAACCTCGCGGCCGGCGGCTCCGCAGGCGGCGGAGCCGGAGGCGTCGGCAGTCCAGGCTCGGGCGGCGCGGGCGGCGCGGGCCAGGGCGGCTCTGCCGGCGCGGGCGCCGGGGGTGCTTTCGTGCCCGGCGGCGCTGGAGGAGGCGGCCCCGCGTACGTCCTCGATTGCGGCACGAACGGCGTGGCCATCGAGAGCGCGGGCCCGCCTGAGAACCGCGTCAACTACGTCATCATCGGCGACGGCTACGACGCCACGACCGTGAACACCACGTACATCGAGCACATCGAGGCGGCGATGGCCCTGCGCTTCAGCAGCCCGATCGGCGAGCCGTACAGCAGGTATCGAAAGTTCGTCAACATCTGCGCCATCAAGCTGGTCAGCCCCTCGAACGGCGTCCCAGGCGTGCTCGGTTGCACCGGCGACGACGAGAGCCGCCTCGCAGACTGCAATACCCGCGCGGCGGACGACGCGCTCGCGGCGAACCTCCCCGACGACTTCGAGGTCGACTGGCACGCCATCGTGCTGAACAACGATCGCTGGTGGAACACGGGCTCGTCCTGGATGCTCTGGTCGGGCGCGCATCCGGAGGCTCCCGGCGCGGCCCTGCACGAAGGCGGCCACGGCTTTCATCAGCTCGCCGACGAGTACTGCGCCAAGGCGACCGGCTCGGGCTGCGGCGCGAACACGTGCGGCGGCAGCGGCACCGAGTACGTCGAGGTGAACTCGACGGCCGACTGCACGACGACGGCGGGCAAATGGGACAAGTGGCTGGGCTACGACGCCGCCGACTCCACGGGCCTCCAGGGCACCTTCGTCGGCAGCCGCTACGTCGACGGCGGGCAGTATCGCCCGTCGTCGAACTCGATGATGAACAGCCTGTTCGGAGGCCACAAGAACACGAGCTTCAACCCGGTCTCGCGCGAGAAGATGATCATGGATATCTGGATGCGCGTCAGGCCGATCGACTCGACCGATCCGCCCGCCGGCGCCGTCACCGACCCGGCGACGCTCGCGGTCAACGTGATCGATCCCGAGGTCATCAGCGTCGATTGGACGCTCGACGGCGAGGTGATCGCGACCGACGGCGGCCCCGTCTACAACGTCGCCGCGGCGGGCCTCGCTCGGGGCACGCACACGATCGTCGCCAGGGCCTACGACAATGTCGGCGAAGAGTGGGTGCGCTACCGCAGCGGCGAGTGCCTCGACCCGCCGCCGTCGACGAACCCCAGGTACTACGATCCCTGCTGGGGCCGCGACAACTGGCCCCGCTCGCAGGAGACGGTGACGTGGACGGTGACGATTCCATGAGGTCGACGCGCAGGCGATGGGCCGTGGCCGCGCTGGCGCTCCTCGGCGGGGCGCTATGGCTCGTCGATCGCTCGCGAGAGCCCGATGGACGACGGCCGCCCTCGTCCCGGCAGGAAGCGTCGCAGGAGGCGACGCCGCGCGAGGCGGCGTCGCGCCGCACGACGAGCGAGCCGCCCGCGCTGGCCGGCAGCGCCGAGCTCGCCGCGGCGGCCTTCGACCTGGCCGTCATCGGGCCGAGCCCCGACGACCGGCACGACGGCCCCGCTCACCCTCACCCCATCACGCCGCGTCACCTCGAGATGCAGCACGAAAACGGTCTGATCGCGCTGCTGAACGACGCGATGAGCGCGCGGAACGGCGCGCGCATGCGCGAGCTGGTGCACGAGTATCGTCGCACGCACCCCGGGGACCCGAGCCGGCTCCAGGACGGCTACGAGATCATCGCCGGTTGCCTCGAGGCGCCCGGCGAGGCGTCGAGAGCGGCGGCGGAGGGCTACTACGCCGAGCACCGCGCCTCGACCGTGAGGCGCTTCGTGCGCGCGATCTGCCTCGAAGGTGGTTGAAGGGCGCCCGCCCTCCCCGGCGCAGCTGCCGGCGGCCTCAGGACGATTTTCCGAAGGAGCGGCGTCGGTGGCTGCATGCAGAGAGGGCCACCGGGAGCGCCCTCGATCGATTGCGCACTTTTTCAGCGCCCCGGTAGCGAAACGCATCCGTCAGGGCCGGCCTCGCGTGCGACTGGACGATTCCACTCGATCGCCTCGGAGCCGGCGGACATCGCCAGAAAGAGGTGCAGTGGATGGAATCGCAATCGAGAGCTTCACGGAGCGATCGTCAGCAGGCGCGACCGGCCGAGCGCAGGCGCACTTCGCCCGTCGGCGGGAGGGCCGGCCTCTTCCTGCGGGCTCGCGGCCTCCGCCTCGCGTGGCTGGGCGTCGTCCTCGTCATGTCCGTCGTGTGCCCCGGGAGCGAGGGCTTCGCCGCGACGACCGACTTCACCGTTCAATACGCCAACTACGATACAGCCGCCCCGAACGACACGATCGCCGAGGCTGGCATCCGGCTGCGCAACAACACCACGGCGACGGTGCCGCTGAGCAGCATCGTCGTGCGGTACTGGCTCAAGAAGAACGGCGCCGCGACCGTGACCCCCGCGTGCTGGTGGTGGAGCCCGTCCTGCAGCAACATCACGCTGGCGACCGGGAGCGTCTCCTCGAGCGGCGCCGACAGCTACGTGGAGATCAGCTTCTCGAGCAGCGCCGGGAGCCTCGCCCCGGGGGCCACCACCCAGCCGATCGACCTCGGGATCCAGTTCGGCGTCAACGTCGATGAGACCGACGACTACTCGTACAGCAGCCAGACCAACTTCGCCAGCTGGAGCCGGATCACCGTGCACGACGCCGGCTCGGCGCCCACGGGCGGCCTGCGCGGCGGGACTCCGCCGAGCGGCAGCGTGTCGACGCCGGCGGCGCCGGCGGCGCTGACGGCGACGGCGGTGAGCTCGAGCGCGATCGCCCTGAGCTGGTCGGCGAGCAGCGGGGCGACGAGCTACAGCGTGTACCGGTCGACCACGCCGGGATTCGCGCCGGCGGCGGGCAACCGGATCGCCTCCGGGGTGACGTCGACCAGCTACAACAGCACCGGCCTGTCGGCGTCCACCACTTACTATTACAAGGTCACGGCCTCGAGCGGGGGGAGCGAGTCGGGGGCGTCCGCTCAGGCGAGCGCGACGACCCCCGCCGGAAGCGCTGTCGTGGCGGAGCTCTTCGACGACTTCAGCTACACGGGCACGGGCGACAGCAGCTTTCGCTCCTGGTGGTCGCTGCGGAGCTGGTCGGGCGGGCCCGGCGTGAGCGGCGCGCAGTGGCTGCCGTCCAACGTCTCGCTGGTCGCCGATCCGGCGAACGGGGCGAACAAGCTGATGCGGCTCAAGGCGACCACGAACGGCGCGGCCGCGGGGAGCTCGCATGCGGAGGTCATGTCCACGTCGAGGAAGTTCCGGCTGGGCACGTACGCCGCCCGGGTGAAGTTCTACGATACGCCGCTGTCGGGCGCGCGCCTCTTCGGCGACAAGCCGATCGAGACGTTCTTCACGATCACCGAGTATGTCGACGGCGACCCGGACTACTCGGAGCAGGATTTCGAGTACATGCCGAACGGCGGCTGGGGGCAGGGCAACACCAGCACGATGTGGCTGACCTCGTGGGAGACGACGACCGACAAGACGTCGAGCCTCGTGTCCGGGAGCCACGACGGCTGGCATACGCTTGTAATTCAGATCACCAGCACATCGATCACGTACTACATCGACGGGGTGGCGAGGGTGACGCACGCGTCCAGGTTCGTCCCGGAGGAGGGTCAGTACCTGAGCTTCCAGGTCTGGTTCGACCAGCTCGACGCGGCCCAGGGCAGCTCGCGCACGTACCACGAGGACGCGGACTGGGTGTACTTCGCCAAGGACGCGATCCTGTCGCCCGTCGAGGTCGACGCGAAGATCGCCGGCTTCCGAAGCTCGTCGGTCACCCGCAAGGACACGGTGCCGTGAGCGGGTGACCCCAACCTGGGTCGGGCCGCCCTCGGGCGCCCGCAGCGCCTCCACATCGCCACACTGAGACACTCCGCGACACCGGCGCGAGCCGCCCGCCGGCATACGGCCTCAGGCATACGCCGCGAACATCGCGTCCCGTATCTGGCACATGGCTTGCCGTCCTGGCACATGGCTTGCTATCAGCGAGCGGAAACCGAGCATGGTCGAGACGCATCCACCCTCCATGTCCACTCGCTTCGACAGCCTCATCACGCGCCTGCGCAGCGCATGGAAACCCATCAAGCAACCCACCGCCCCGCGCGCGTACCGGTGCCAGTGCGCGAGGCCGGTGTTCTTCCGCAACAGCGAATGCCTGGCCTGCAAGACGCCGCTCGGCTACGAGCCCGAGCGCGCCCAGGTGCTGCCGCTGAAGCCCGGGCCGACCGAGGGCACCTGGCGGCTCTGGAACGACACGGCGGCCCCGCCGCGCCTCTATCGACGCTGCGGCAACTTCGACCTGGCGTCGGGCTGCAACTGGCTCGTCCCGGCGGCGGCCGAGGCCCCCGCGCTCTGCGCCGCGTGCCGGCTCAACCGCACCATTCCCGATCTCAACGTCGCCGAGCACCAGGCGCTGTGGCGCCGCATCGAGACGGCCAAGCGACGGCTCGTGTCACAGCTCCTCGCGCTGAACCTGCCGGTGAAGTCCAAGGTCGGCGAGGACCCGGAGCACGGCCTCTGCTTCGACTTCCTCGCCTCGCCGCCGGATGGGCCCAGGGTGATGACCGGCCACGCCGACGGCGTCATCACCCTGAACATCGAGGAGGCGGACGACGCCACGCGCGAGCGCATCCGCGCCGCGATGCGCGAGCCCTACCGCACGCTGCTCGGGCACTTCCGGCACGAGATCGGCCATTACTACTGGGACCGCCTGGTGCGCGACACCGGATGGCTCGCGCCGTTCCGGGAGCTGTTCGGCGACGAGCAGCAGGACTACGCCGCCGCGCTGAAGGCCAACTACGAGCAGGGCCCGCCCGCCGACTGGCCGCAGCGCTTCGTCAGCGCCTACGCCAGCATGCACCCGTGGGAAGACTGGGCCGAGACCTGGGCCCACTACCTCCACATGGTCGACACCGTGGACACGGCCCTCAGCTTCGGCATCGACGCCGACGAGGTGGAGCTCGACGTCGAGCCCTGGGGCGCCGACGCGCTGTGGCGGCCGGACGATCCAGGGGCCGCGAGCTTCCTCGGGTTCCTGAACGCCTGGGTGGAGCTGACGGCCGTGCTCAACGAGATGTCGCGCAGCATGGGCCAGCACGACTTCTACCCGTTCGTGATGCCGCGCCCCGCCGTGGCCAAGCTTCAGTTCATCCACCTCGTCGTGAACGGAGCCCTCGCCGCGACCCAGACCGCCGCCGCGACCCAGACCGCCGCGATCCACGCAGCCGCCGCGACGCCGCCCGCCGCTATACCAGCGCCTTGGGCCAGGTGAACGAGAAGGCCGCGCCGCGCCCGAGGTCCGAGTCGAGGGCGACGGCGCCGCCGCTGCTCTCGACGATCTTCTTCACGAGCGCGAGCCCGACCCCCGTGCCCTCCGACCGGTCCCGCGCCTCCAGCGTCTGGAAGATGATGAACACCTTGTCGTGGAAGCGCGGCGCGATGCCAGGGCCGTTGTCCTCCACCGTGAAGCGCCAGTGCGAGCCGGCGTCCGCGCACGAGACCACCGCGCGGCCGTTCCCCTTGTCGCGGTGGTGCTTGATGGCGTTGCCGATGAGGTTCATGAAGACCTGCTGGAGCAGCGCGCGCTCCGCGACGACGCTGGGCAGCGGGCCGGCGATCTCGACGCGGAAGCCCCCCGGCGGCGACAGGAGATCCACCACCTCCTCGACGAGCGGGCCCACGGCGACCACCTCGGTGGGCACGCGGATGCGACCGACGCGCGAGTACGCGAGGATGGCGTCGATGAGCGCGTCCATGCGCTGCACGCGGATGCGCAGGAGCTCCAGGTTCCGCTTGGACACGTCGCTGAGGCGCTCGCCCTCGTCGTCCTCGATCCACTGCGAGAGGTTCGCGATGCCCCGCAGCGGCGCCTTGAGATCGTGCGACGTGATGTAGGCGAACTGGTCGAGCTCGCGGTTCATGCGCTGCAGCGCCTCCGTGAGCCTGGCCAGCTCGTCCGCGCGCTGGCGCAGCGCGAGCTCCGCGTTCATGCGCTCCGTCACGTCGGTGCACGCGCCCGTCATCGTGAGCGGCCTGCCCTCGGCGTCGCGGAGCATGCGGCCGCGATCGAGCAGCCAGTGGACGCTGCCGTCGGGCCACACCACGCGGAACTCCAGGTCGAAGTCGGCGCCGTCGTGCACGCAGCGATCGAGCGCCTCGAAGACGCGCTCCCGGTCGTCGGGGTGGACGAGGCCCGTGAACTGGTCGATGTGGCGCGCGGTGGTGCCCACCGGAAGGCCGAAGAGCCGATCGAGGTTCTCGTCCCAGTCGAGCTCGTTCGTGGCCGGGATCCAGCGGAACGTGCCCGTCGCCGAGGCGTCGAGCGCCGCGCGGAGGCGCTCCTCCTTCTCCTGGAGCGCCCGCTGCGCCTGCCGCTGCTCGGTGATGTCGTGGCACGTGCCGAGCATCCGCGCCGGCGCGCCGTCGGGCGCGCGCTCGACCTCCGTGCGCGCGTGGATCCAGCGCGTCGCGCCGTCGGGCCGCACGATGCGGTACGTCATCTCGCCCGAGCCGGCCTGCCAGAGCAGCGCCTCGAGGTCGGCGGCGACGCGCGCCTTGTCCTCCGGGTGGACGCAGGCGATGGCGGCGTCGGGCCGGACGCCGCTGCTCTCGCGCGGCAGGCCGTGGATGCGGAGCTGCTCCTCGGACCAGTCGAGCTTGCCCGCGGCGACGTCCCACGACCAGCTTCCGAGGTGCGCGACCTCCTGCGCCTTCGCGAGCTGCTCGCGGCTCTCGCGCAGCGCGCGCTCCGCGCGGGCCCGCTCGATGGCGATGGCGGCGAGGCGCGTGGCGACGCGGACGACCTCGTCGTCGGCGGGGGTCGGCGCGCCGGGCGCGGACCGATACACGGCCCAGGTGCCGAGCACCTCGCCCTTCGAGGAGACGATGGGGGTGGACCAGCAGGCGCGCAGCCCGAGCGGCAGGGCGAGCTGGCGGAAGTCGGCCCAGAGCGGATCTGTCGCGATGTCCTCCACGATGACCGGCGCGCGGCGGTGGGCGGCGGTGCCGCACGAGCCCGCGCAAGGGCCGACGAGGATCCCGTGCACCGCCTTGTTGTACGACGCCGGCAGGCTCGGCGCCGCGCCGTGGAGGAGGCGGCGGCCGTCCTCGCTCGCGAGCAGCACGGTGAAGCGGCGGCCCGCCGAGAGCTCCTCGGCGTCGCGGCACAGCACCTCGAGCGTCTCCTCGATGCCCTGGTGGAGGGCGATCATCTCGAGCACCTTGCGCTGCCACCCGAGGAGGATCTGCTGCCGGCGCTGCAGGGTGGCGTCCATCATCGAGCCGATCATGCGGACGGCCTTCCCGGTCGCGTCGCGCAGCACGACGCCGCGGTCGTAGATGTACGCGTACTCGCCGTCGGCGCGGCGGAAGCGGTACTCGCCGCTCCACGCCGTCGCGGTGCCGTCGATGGCGTCGTGGATGCTGCGCGAGACGCGCTCGATATCGTCGGGGTGGATGCGGCCCGTCCAGCTCTCGGGCCCCGGCTCGAGGTCGTCGAGCCGGTAGCCGAAGGTGCGCTCGAAGTTCTCGTTCCACCAGACCGTGCCGGCGGTGAAGTCCCAGTCCCAGATGGTGTCGTTCGTGGCCTTGGCGAGGAGGTGGAAGCGCTGATCGCTGAGGCGCAGCAGGTCCTGCGCCAACCGGCGCGGCGTCACGTCCTCGAGCGCGCCCTCGAAGCGCGCGACGCGCCCGGTCGCGTCGCGGATGGCGCGCGCGGTGATGCTGACCCACAGGCGCGTCCCGTCGAGGCGCACGAACTCGACCTCGTATCCGTGGACGGCGCCCTCCTGGTCGAGGGTGCGCATGATCTCCTGCCGCTGCCGCTGGTCGGCGTAGAAGCCCGGGACGGGCAGGTCGAGGAACCGCGTGTGGTCCGCGTAGCCGAGGAGGCGCGCGAACGCGCGGTTCGCGTCGATGAAGCGCCCCTCGGGCGTGGTCGTGAACAGCGCGACCGGGCACCCGGCGTAGAACGACGAGAGACGATCCTCGGGGGAGAGCGGGGCGAGCTCTACCTCGGCGCTCGCCTTCTCGGTGCGGGTCGCGGCGTTGGGTGGGCTGATGCGGAGGTCGTCGTTCATCCGGGGGTCCTCGCGGCGGGACACCTACCTTTGAGGGCACGCTCGCACGAGCGCAAGCGCCATGCGCTCCGCCGCGTCATTCGGCGCACGTCCCGGCGCACTGCCGCGCCCGCCGCGCCGCGCCCGCCCACCCCGCGCGATCGCGGGCGCACCCCCGGCCACGGCATGCTCGCTGCTCATCGCTCATCCGCAGACGGCGCCGAGCGACTTCGCGCGACGGCCCGATGTGCCGAATGGCCCCGGCGCGAACACCCCATGTCCCGCCGAAGGACGCCGGCGTGAGGCCCCCTACGGGACATCCATCAGCGACAGGTTGACCGCATCGCTGACCTCCTCCGCGCGGATGTCTTCGATCATCGCGTCGAAATCGTCCCAGTACCACAGCTGGTCCTCGTCGACCCCGAGGTGGTCGTAGCCCGGGAGCCCGTGGTTCGTGAGCAGGATGATCATCAGGTCTCGCGCCGGATCGGGGTCGATGATCATGAGCGTCCCGGCGCCGCCGGTCTTGCTGTACGCGACGGCCGAGGTGTGATCGCCGCCGGGCCACGCGCCGGGATCGTACATCTCCCATCCGAGCCCCTTGCCCGAATAGAACAGGTTCTGGGCGAACGTGGTCGCCGGCGTCGGGAGGCCCATGTCGCCCGTCTGCAGCGTCGTCATGCGCTCCACCGAGGACCGCGACAGGATCCGCTGGCCCGGACAGGACAGGAGCAGCGGGTTGCAGAGCGCGTCCGGGCCCCAGACGTGGACGCCCCGGTTCAGGAGCACCTGCCCGAACTTCGCGAGATCGAGCGCCGTCGAGAACAGGCCGTCGCACCCGGTCAGGTGGCCGTACCGAGGGGTCCCCGTGTTCTCCTCCACGTCGTAGTCGGTCTCGTCCTGCACCTCGCCCCGCAGGTAACGCCCGCGCTCGCTCGACCACGCCGTCCCCACGAAGCGATCGCTCATCGCGGGCATGTGGAGCTTCGGCCGGTAGGACGTGCTCGACATCTCGAGCGGATCGAAGATGGTGGTCTTCATGAGGCCCTGCAGCGAGTCGCCGCCCGCCTTCTCCAGCACGTGGCCGAGGATGCGAAACCCGAGGTCGCTGTAGAGGACCTTCTGGCTCGGCGTGTAGAGCAAGGGCGCCGTGAGCATCGTGTGCCAGCGATCGCTGGCGCCGAGGACGCCGCTCGCGTCCATGTCCTCGCCCGACACGTAGCGCATCAGGTCCCTGATCGTCACGCGCGCCTTGTCCGGGCTCGTGGCGAACTCGGGGTAGTACGACGCGACCGTGTTGTCGATCTTGAAGCCGGGGAACCGGCCGGACTCCTGCATCCTCATCGCGAGGAAGACGGTGAACGGCTTCGTCATCGACTCCAGATCGAAGATCCCGTCGCGCGGCATCGGCGGCGACGGCATGTCCGGCCAGCTCGCGTTGAACCCGTCGCGCTCGCCCAGCGCCTCGTGGAGCACGATCCGCCCGTGGCGGGCGACCAGGAGGACAGCCCCCCGGATCTCCCCGCCCGCGATGGCGTCCTCCAGGGCCAGCGTCGCCTCGCGCAGCGCGGCGCTGCTCATGTACACGGACTCCGGCTCCGCAGGCTGAAGCCGGCGCGGCCACGCGCCGCTCGAGGGCTGAGAGACGAGCCCTCGAGCGACGTCCGGCGCGCCGAGACATGCCAGGACCGCCGCGGAAGACACGAGAAAAGACGTCGTTCCCATGGATGATGCCTCCTCGCCAGAGCTGCCCGGCGACAAAAGGTCGAGACCACCATGATAACGCGCTCTCCAGCGCGCCAGCTAGCCGGGTTCGTCCCGACAACCATGCTGATTTAACCTACGCAGACGCCGCGCGGACACGGGGTGTCAAGACGAAACGAGCTCCCTTGTGCGAAGGCGCCGCCGCTCTGCACACGTGTCCGATGAGCGCTCGCAAACAATCACGCCATCAGATGTTGCACAGGCCACATGCGATGAGCGCGTCGCGCCCGACCGCTCCGTCCACGATGACGCGGCGCCCTCTCCGGCGCGCGGAGGGCGGTCAGTCGGTCGGTCCGCAGCCGAGCGCCCTCGATCTCTCGCGCGCCCGCGCCGCGGTCGAGGAGGGTGGGCTCGCGCCTCCCCAGCGCTCGATCACGCTCGCGTAGGCCCGGCACGCGCCGGGGGTGTCCCCCGTCCGCTCGAGGGCCTGACCGAGGAACCAGAACGAGCGGACGTACCTCACCGGCCAGTCCAGCATATCGCACGTCGCGACCGCCTTGCGGAGCGCGGGGATGGCATGGTGAGGCATGCCCGCGAGGTGGTAGACCGCGCCGATGTCCGCGTGGAGCTCCGGACCGATCTGATCGCTCGTCAGCGCCGCGATCGGCAGCGCGGGGGCCTCCTCCGCGGCCTCCTCGAAGCCCTGGATCCAGCGCGCGTGCGCCTTCGTCAGGAGGGAGAGCGCGTGCTCCGGGGCGCCCGGAGCGCTCGACAGCGACAGGTGCGCGGCCTGCTTCGCCTCGAACGTGGCGCGGGAGATGCCGCCGGCGTGCAGCAGGACCCGCAGCAGGTCCGGCGCGCCGCCGGCGCACGCGCTGTAGTTGTCGAGGCACGTCCGGGCCATGCTCGCCGCCTCGAGCTCGCGATCGGTCTCGAGGTAGATGTCGATGAGCGCTCGGGCGGCGTCGCGGTGAGCCGTGGACTCCGCTTCCATCCACAGGCGCGCGCTCCGCAGCAGCACCTCGGCCTTCGCGAAGTCGCCCGCGAGCGCGTGCACGTTCGACTCGTCGAGCATCGAGAGATAGCGGCGCTCCCGCTCCGGCAGCGAGACCCAGCTCTGCCGCAGCGGCACCATCACGGCGTCGGGAGGCCGCCTCTGCGCGTGGCTCGACGACGCGAGCCTGCGATGGATCATCGGGCCCCTGGCGCTCGTCCTCGACAGCATGCGCAGGAGGTCCCGCTCGACCTCCGCGCAGTCGTGGCGCGCGCTGTGGACCTCGCTCAGGACCTCGTAGCAGTCCGCCGCGCGGGGAGAGATCTCGAGGCAGCGGTCGGCGGCGGAGACGGCGTCGTTGTACGCCCCGAGATGTCGCGACGACCGCGCCCGCGCGGCCCATCCCTGGGCGCGCTGGGGGTCGCTCGCGATGGCCCCCTTCGCCGCGTCGGCGCTGGCGTGAATGTTCCAGCGCAGCGTGTACCGCGCGAGGATGGCATACGGCTCCGCCTCGTGCGGGTGCTCCTTGATGACCGCGCGCAGTTTCTTGGCGCAGAGCGCCGTATCCTCGGGATCGCGGCCGAGCGCCGGCTCCATCGCGTCCAGGAGCGCTCGATCGATGGCGCTGAGCGCGGCGCCCCGCTCCCGGGCGCGCGCGTAGTGCCGCCGCGCTTCGGCGCGCTCCGGGGAGTAGATCGCGAGGCGGAGGTGCGCCTCGGCAAAGGCGTAGTGGTGGAAGATCGCCTGCCGGAGGTGCTCCACCGCCTGGCCCTCGTTGGCGTCGCCGAGGGCCTGGAGCGCGGCGCTGTACCAGAATCGCGCTCGCTCGTTGATCGTGGTGGGCGGCAGCTCCTGGACTGGATCAGGCTCTCCCCGCGGCGCGAGCACCGCGGCGAGGCCCCCCGCGATCGCCACGACGAGGCCGATCCGGAACGCCGCCACCCGGAAGCCGGCGCGTCTCCCGGTCGAGCGGCGCTCCGCCGGACGCACCGCGTCGCCGAGGCGCTCGGTCGGGGCCAAGGGATCCACCTCGTCCACGTTCGCCGCGTGGCCGTCCGGCCGCTCGACGGGCGCTGCCGGGATGGCCGCCGGCGGCCCCGACCGGGCAGCCGCCGGCGCCTCCGGCGCGCCGAGCCTCGGCGCCGCGGCCGGCGCGAGCGCTGCGAGCGCCTCTTGGACCTCGCTCAGGTCCGAGACCCGGGTATCGGGCGACACCGACAGCATGCGGCTCACGAGGCAGGCCAGCTCAGCGGGCACGTCGGGCGCGAGCTCGCGCAGCGGGCGAATGTGGCCCGTCACGATGATCTTCAACACCTGCGGGGCATTGTCGGCGCGCGTGGGGAGCGCGCCCGACAGGCACTCGTAGAGGAGGAGGCCGAGCGACCACATGTCCGTCCGGTGATCGATCGGGTCTCCGACCGCCTGCTCCGGTGACATGTAGCAGGGCGTTCCCAGCCTCGTCCCGCTGTCGGTGAGCTTCGGTGTGCGAGCGTCCCGTCCGTTCGTGGGCATCTGCTTCGCGATGCCGAAGTCGAGGACCTTGACCTGCCAGCTCGGTACGTCGACGAGAAAAATGTTCTCCGGCTTCAGATCGCGGTGGATCACGCCCTTCGCGTGCGCCGCGCGGACGGCCGAGACGACCGGCAGGAAGATCGAGGCGACCTCCGCGACGGACAACCTCGGCTCGCGAGACAGCCTGCTGGCGAGCGACTCGCCGGACAGGAGCTCCATGACCATCACGGGCGCTCCGCCCTCGAGCACGACGTCGTGCACCGCGACCACGCTCGGGTGGTCGAGCGCGTGCGCCATCCTCGCCTCGCGCAGCAGGCGCAGGTGCGCCGCGCCGGACACGCCCTTCACGAACTTGAGCGCGACCCGCGCGCCGGTCAGCGCGTGGACCGCGGCCCAGACCACGCCCATGCCCCCTTCGCCGAGCAGCCGTTCGAGCCGGTACTGGCCTGCGACGATGTCGCCGGGGCGAAAGCTCCGCCTCGCGCCCTCGGCTCGCTCGTCGCCCTCGCCAGGCGGAGCCCCCCTTCCCAGAGCGTCTGAAGTCGCCTGGAGGTCCTGCGTGTGGCTCACCTCCGGTGCGCTGCGCACGACAGACTACACTACGCGTCCGGCCTCACCTGTCCAGACCGAAAGCGGCGCGCGCCTACCGCCGGTAGAGCCGCTCCACGAACGCCGGCTCGAACACGCCGTCCACCCGGATCGAGCAGCGGAAGAACTGGTCCGGTTCGACCCCGCTTCCTACGGCGCCGCCCCCGCGCGCTGCTGCGCGTGACTCAACCGACGGGGAAACCCACGGAGCACCTACGGACCGACGTAGCGGTAGACGCGGAGCCAGTCGTACTCGGCGCGCGTGGGGGCGGTGCTGCTGTCGACGGGGCCTGCCCAACCTGGCGATCCAGAAGCCCAGATCGTCAAGAGGATGTTCTGAGGGAGGACCATGCGTTCCATTTCCTCGGTGGCAGTGTGCATGAGCGCTCCGTCGACGTAGAAGCGCGCCTCACCGGGCACCCACTCGATGGCATAGGTGTGAAAGCCCGCTGCGGGGTTGAAGCCCAGCGTGACGAGCTCGGGGAACTGGAGGTGGCCGGTGGCTGGATCGGCCGGCGGGACGTTCACCATGTGGTTAAACTGAACACGATCGGTGTTTTTGCCCAAGAACTCGATGTCGAGCTCGTTCCAGTCGTCGGGGGGCCATGGGGTATAAATGAGCACCAGAGAAGAGACGGCTGCGGAGCCCTGCGCAAACCGAGCTGACGCTTCTATTTTTCCGTAGGTCAGCGTCTCGCGAGAGCGCATTTCCACGCCGCGGAAGGGCTTGCTTGTATCGTTGGCTGCCGTCAGCGAGAGATGCAGGATGCCGTCGCTGACCGCGGCGTTTTCGCCGGCAAACTGCGCGAGATTGCCGTCCCAGCTGTGGGTCATCAGCTGCCAGCGAGTGAGATCGACGGTGTCGAACGGATCTTCCCAGGCGAGCTCGAAGCTGCCGTCGCCGGCGCCACCTCCAGCGGCGCCACCCGTGCCGCCTGCAGCTGCGCTGCTCGTCCCACCGGAGCTCGCGCCGCCCGTACCTGCGCCGCCCGCACCACCTGCGCCACCGGTCATGGGCGTCTCTGGCGGCATCCCGCCACCGCCGCCGGTCATGGGGTCGGCAGCACCCCCACCCGTCGCCGTGCTGGGGGGAGCTCCACCAGCGGCGGGGGAGGCGCTCGGATCCGGCGCATCGTTGGAGCATCCCGAAAAGGCCAGGAGCGCGAGCAAGGCAAGGGCTGGTCGGCTTCGCATGCCGATCGGATACTCAGCCGCCGTACGGCGAGCATCAAGGTTTGTGCGTTTGTGCAGGCGGAGCGCCGATCCGCGGAGCAGCGGCGTCGAAAACGAGGCGCCTGGGTGCGCGAGCTACCCGGGATCTCGGCGATCGTGCTGTGCGCTCAACGGTTCCAACCTGTCAGCGAGTCGTTTTCGGGTGCCTGGGTCGAGGAGCGCGCTGGGCGCCATGCCCAGCAACTCTCTGATCACCTGGTGACAGCGCGAGTAGCTACCGAACCCGGCCTCGAGCGCCGCGTGAGTCAAGTGGCTGGAGCCCTGTTCGAGCAGATCGAGGAGCTTCAGCGTTTGCAGCCGGTTCTTGTACTCCGTCAACGACAGCCCCTGGTCGCGGCGAAATTTGCGGCTCACATCGCCGCGGTTGCTGGCCAGGCGTCGGGTCAGCTCGTCGCGGCGGAGGCTCGGCGCCTCGACCAGCAGGGCCGCAGCACGGTGCCCGAGGCTCATCTGCGGAGGAGGTGTCATTTGTGCCAGCACCGCGAGCAACTCGAGCAGCCGTCCTTCGACAGCCGGGTCGTCGCGGCTGCTCGGCACCTGGGCCATGGCGTCTGCACAAGCCGACAAGGTGGCCTGGTCGAGGCGCTGGTGTGGCCGAGAAAAGCTCGGTGCGCAGCCGTGCTCGCGCGCGAACGCGTCGATCAGCTCGGGCCGGAACCCTACCACATAGAGCTCGAGGTCCGGGCTGGCGTCTTCGAGGTAGTGATCCAGCCCGGGCGGGTACCACGACAGCGATCCGCGGCCCATCGGAACGCGACGATGCCCCACGCGAAAGGTGGCGGTCCCCCGGACGACGAGATTGAACTCCGGCTCGTCGTGGAAATGGGCTGGTCGCCGGTAGACGGGGTGATATCGCCACGCCTGGGCGCGGCGACCTTTGGGCATGGGGAACGACTGCCACAGCAGGTTCACGGTACGTCCGAGGATAGTGCAGCCTGGGCAGGAAAGCACTGCGCTGAAGGTGCGCAGCGGCCCTCTTCGGCGGCCGGGGACCTTCGAACGCACATTCTTGGATGCGCTTCGCACCAGAACGGGAGCGACGCGCGCGCCGCCGGGGCGCGCTCAGCGGGTCGGCCGCGCGTCGACCCCGAAGGTCAGATCCGCCTCGTCGATCTCGACGCCGCGGAACCGCTGCACGTCGACGCACGGCTGGTCCACGTGGGGCGGGCACAGGTCGCCCTCGCACGTCTCCTCGGTCGTCCGCGTCACGACGCCCCGGACCGTCGACCCGTCGACCGTCATGGAGACGCTCACCCGGAGGCTGGAGATCATCCTCGTGTCGCCGACGATCTCCCGGAAGCGGTCGTCGTCCCCGTCGTCGTCGGCGTCGACGAGCCTGTCCTCCAGCGCATCGCGGTCGTCCAGCTTGTCGCCGTCGGTGTCGACCACGCGGTCGCGCGAAGGATCCGTGTCGTCGACGCCGTCCTTGTCGGCGTCGACGAAGGGATCGACGTCGTCCGAGATGCCGTCCTGGTCGGCGTCGGTGACCCGGGCGCGGAAGGGAAACTCGACGTCTTGGGAGCTGCCCTCGAAAATATAGGGATCGTCCTCGGTGGAGCCCTTCAGCGCGAGACCGCCGATGTCGAGCACCGCCTCGTCGTCGGTCGGGAGGTAGAGGAGCACCGTCTGGCCGTCCCGGAACGTGGTGGCGTCGTACTTCTCCGCGAGGATCGGCCGGTCGTCGGGGAAGCAGCCGGGCGCCTGCTCGGACGCCTCGAGGGCGACGCGGTACACCGCGTAATCGCCCGCGGAGAGGCCCCCGCAGGAGGCGACGCCGGCCAGGGTGGCCAGGAGGGCGGCGCGGGCCGAAAGCGCACGAACGTCTCGTCGATCAAGCATGTTCATCTCCTCCGCAGCGCTCAGGGGTGAGCCACGGTTCAGCACTCGAATACGCCGCTCGCGCCGCACGAGTAGTAGCACTGTTCGCAGTTCAAGCATGTGTCGTAGCTGTAAAACGTACCCACCCCGTCCGGATACGAGTCCAGGCACTCATTGACGCACGCGTCGTCCGTGTCCGCGCAGGTCACGAGGCACTGGACGAGGAAGTAGCAGTCGTCGCTGATGAGGCACGCCTGGAGCTCGTCGGCGCAGCTCCCCTCGTTCGCGCACCCGATGCACCCGCTCGAGTCGCTGCCGCAGGTGTCGAGGTCGTCGCAGGCGACGGGGGCGGGGGCGCAGTCGGCGACGTCCGTGCCCTCCTCGCAGTAGTCGGTGCCCTCGGGCTCGTCGCACTCGCCGTTGTTCACGTAGGGGCACGGCTCGCCCGCGCAGTCGGCCGCGTCGGTGCCCTCGTCGCAGATCCCGGTGCCCTCCGGCTCGTCGCAGACGCCGTTGTTCGCCTCGGGGCAGGTCGCCTCCATGCAGTCGTCGACGTCCGTGCCCTCGTCGCACCGGCCGGTGCCCTCGGGCTCGTCGCAGGTCCCGTCCTGCACCGACCGGCACGGCACGAGCTTGCAGTCGTCGACGTCCGTGCCCGCCGGGCACCGGCCGGACCCCTCGGGCTCGTCGCAGATGCCGTTGCCGGTGTACGGACAGAAAGAGAGGCAGTCGGCGGGGTCGGTCCCGGCCGCACACGTGTCGGTCCCCTGGGGCTCGTCGCAGACGCCGTCGCCGGCGGTGGGGCAGTGATCGCGATCCTTGGGCTCGAGACAGCCCAGGAGGGCCGCCGCGTGGGCGTTGCAGACCTCGGCCAGGTGATGACCATCCACGCACCGGCCCTCCAGGCGGACACAGTCCACGTACGCCGCGTGCTGCGCCTGACAGCGCTCCTCGGCCCGCTCCTCGATGTCCTCCTGCTCGGCCTCGCACAGGCCCTCGTTGTCCCCGGAGCAGTCCTCGCAGGCGCAGCGGGCCTCGCAGACCGTCGCGTAGACCGGCGGCCCGCCGTCGCCGCCGTCCGAGGTGGCGCAGGCGGCGAAAAGGCTGACGAGAGCTGCTGTGATCATCACGTGTCTGACACGCATGGGATTTCTCCTCATCATCTTCTGAAGCGAGGGCTCGTCCCGCCGAAGCGCAGCGCGCCGCCGCGAAGCCGGCGAGGGCAATACGACACGGCTGGCGCTGGGAGCTCCAGGTACCCTTCACCTGCGCACACCGCGCTCGTCCGAATCCTCGCTTCGAATGTGACTGTAAAATTCTTCCAAAAGAAAACGGCTACGTATACCAGCTCAGGAGGCGGCCGGTCAATCGTCGAGGCGGCGCTCGGGGCCGGGCAGCAGCGGAGTGCGCGCGTCCGAGCTGCGCTCGAGTCGGGAGATCACACGGAGACACGCAGCGCGGCGACGGCGCTGCGACGTGTGGCAGGTGAGGCGCGCGGGTCAGGACGAGGGCTCGCGAGGCGGGCGGAGAAAACGCCCCTGCTGCCCGCAATGCGTGGTGCGTGCGCCGTGGAGCGGACCCAACAATGCCGCGTGGGTCGCGCCGTCGGAAAGCTGCTCTGAACATGGCCGGCGGGGGCGGGGTGAGCGCGGCGGCGATGAAACGCGGCGTTTCCGGGTGCTCTCCGCGCGGAAGAGTGGAGACGGAGTGAAAAGAGCCGTTGGCATCCGTTCCGTTTCGACAGAAGATGCGCGTGCGCCCATCGCGCTGCGGCGCCTCGCCTCCGACGGCCGGCACCGCGTCAGTGGACCCCTACCGGCTGGAGAGCAGCGGATGAAGATGCGATCTTTGGTGTGCCTCTTTGCGTTGAGCTTGGTGACCGCGGCGTGCGGCGATGACGACCCGACGACCCCCGGGACCGGGGGCAGCGGCAGCACGACGACCAGCGGCAGCACGACGGCGGGCACGGGCGGCGCCGGCGGCGACGGCGGCGGCGACGGCGGCGACGGCGGCGGCACCGGCGGTCAGGGTGGCGGCACCGGCGGCGACGGCGGCGGCACCGGCGGCGACGGCGGCGGCACCGGCGGCCAGGGTGGCGGCACCGGCGGCGACGGCGGCGGCACCGGCGGCCAGGGTGGCGGCACCGGCGGCGACGGCGGCGGCACCGGCGGCCAGGGTGGCGGCACCGGCGGCGACGGCGGCGGCGGCGGCAGCGTCACCTCCACGGCCTCCGCCACCACCGGCGCCGGCGGCGACGGCGGCGGCAGCGTCACCTCCACGACCTCCGCCACCACCGGCACCGGCGGCGACGGCGGCGGCGGCAGCGTCACCTCCACGACCTCCGCCACCACCGGCGCCGGCGGCGACGGCGGCGGCAGCGTCACCTCCACGACCTCCGCCACCACCGGCGCCGGCGGCGCCGGCGGCGACGGCGGCGGCAGCGTCACCTCCACGACCTCCGTCACCACCGGAGGCGGCGGCGAGCCCCTTGCCGACGGCGCTGCTTGCGTCAGCGATGACGAGTGCGCCAGCGGCATCTGCTTGGATGAGGTGGGGTACGGCTTCCCGTCCGGGCACTGTACCGGCGGCTGCGAGACGGACAGCGACTGTGCCGGCGGCGGCACCTGCATCTCCCTGAGCGGAGGCGGCGCCTGCGTCGCCCCGTGCGAGTCAGCGGCCGACTGCCGCGACGGCTACAAGTGCGACACCGACGACACCTGCTGGCCGGACTGCACCAGCGACGCGCAGTGCCCGGCGGTGGGGACGTGCAGCGAAGGATTCTGCGAGGCGCCGGCGAGCCCGGATGCAAGCCCGTGCACCGCCGACAGCGACTGCGCCAGCGGCTTCTGCATCACCGAAGCCGAGTACGGCTTTCCTGGCGGCTACTGCTGGGGCTTCTGCGATCCGGAGGGCGAAGCGTGCGCCGGCGGCGGCGCCTGCATCCCGACGGAGGACGGCGGGGGCTTCTGCGACGTCCCGTGCGCGACGGACGACGAGTGCCGCGCGGGCTATACGTGCATGGAGGGCCTCTGCGAGCCGACCTGCACCAGCGACGCTCAGTGCACGCTGGCGGGCGCCACGTGCGATGTAGGCTCGGGGTTCTGCATCCCGCCGGCGGGTGAGGGCGCCGACGGCGCAGCTTGCACCGCCGACACCGACTGCATGGGCCTCTACTGCCTCAGCGAGGCCGAATACCCGGAGTGGCTTGGCGGCTACTGCATCAGCCTGTGCGACCCGGCGACCGGCGAGGGCTGCGTCGGCGGCGGCGTCTGCGCCTCCAACGGAGGCTGCTACGCCGAATGCGCGTCGGACGACGACTGCCGCGACGGCTACGAGTGCTGGATGGGCGGGTGCTGGCCGCTGGAGTGAGCCAGCGAGGGTGAGCGCCCGCAGACGGCCCGTCCGGTGTGACGGCGGGCCCCTGCGGCTCCCCTGAAACGATGCACCTCTGCGTCGCGCCGCGAGGGCGATGCGGAGGCTCTCCCCCGAAGCGCGCCACGCCTGCTCCACCCATCCCGGAGCAGCCGGCGCGCTCCCCCGCGTTCCCGCCCTTTGACGCGCGACGCTCAGCCGGGCTCGCGCCCGCTCCGGCGGCGCCGCCGCAATGCCGCCAGCGCGATCAGCGCGAGCGCCGCCGCCCCCGGCCGCTGGCACGGGATCCCGGCCGTCCGGCAGCCGCAGCCGCTGCTGCCGCCGGTGCCCCCGGGCGCCGCCCCGCTCGATCCGGCCGCGCTCCCGGCGCTGCCCGCGTCCGCCGCGCTCCCGCTCGCGCCCGCCGCGCCGCCGGCACCCGCGCTCGCGGCGCTGCTCGCCGACGACGCCGCGCTCCCGCTCGCGCCCGCCGCGCCGCCCTCTCCCCCCGCGCCCGCCGCGCCGCCCCCTCCCCCCGCGCCCACCGTGCTCCCGCTCGCGCCCGCCGCGCCGCCCCCTCCCCCCGCGCCCGCGCTCGCGGCGCTGTTCGCCGACGAGGCGCCAGGCGAGCCGGCCTCGGCGACCAGCGCGAGGTACGCCTCGGCGAAGCGGTCGCCGAGGAGCTGGTAGGCGGCGGAGTCGAAATGCCATGTATCGTCGGACCGCCGCGGGGCGAAGTCGTCCGTGTCGACCCACGCGACCCGCGGGTCTTCCTCGGCCACGGCCACCTGCGCCGCGCGCACGGCGTCGATGTTCGCCTCTTTGCCGGCGGCGATGGGCCCGCCGTTCGCGGGGTAGAGGTTGTCGCTGATCCGGCCGAGCACGACCGGGAGCCCGGGCACGCCGAGATCCTCGCGGATCGCCGCGATGAAGCCGCGCAGCGTGTCGCCGTAGGTGAACGCGGCCGACCACCCCGCCTCGTTCTCGCCCTGCATCCAGAGGAGCCCGGCGATCTCGACGTCGTGCCCCTCCGACTCGAGCCGCGCCAGGGCGTTGTCGAGCCGCGTCGGCTCATCGGGGTAGCGGAGGGCGCGATCGCCGGCGTACGTCGCGGAGTCCAGCTTGCCGAGGAGCGCGTGGTAGAGCTGCGATTTGTAGAGCACCTCCGGATCCGGCCCCAGCCCGCGCCCCCAGTGGTCGACCAGGTTCGTGCCCCCCTGCGCCAGCTTCACGATCGCGATCCGGTGCTCGGGGTACGCCGTCGCCATCGCGTGGCCGAACGTGATCTCGGGCCCGTAGCGGCGCGCCTCGCCCTTCGGCTCGAGCGGCCCCCAGTCGGTGCTCGTCGCCTCGGCGTACGGCCCTCCCTCGCGCGCGTCGGGGTTGTGGTGGTCGTACCAGACGTCGGGCTGGCTCTGGAGCTCGGCCGGGAGCGCGGTGCCCACGCCGAAGCCGACCATGTTGGACTGGCCCGCGAGCACGAACAGCTTCACCGGCTGCGCCGCGGCGGACGCCGAGAGGGAGATCGCGAAAGCCGCCACGGCGATGCAGGTTCGCTTCATGACACGGTATATTCTCCGCTGGCAGCGCAGCGTCAATACGCCGGCGCGCGGCCGGGGCCGCCGTCCGATGAGGTCGAACGCGAGGGAACCGCGGCGCGATCACGATTGAATGCGCCGTTCGTCCGGCGTTCACAGACAGGATGTCGGGGGCTCACCTCGCAGGTGCGCAATCCCGTCGGGCTCGCCTCGCGATCAATTCCCTTCGGGCGTCGCGTGGTAGGCGGCGCTCGACGTCGCGTAGACCCCGTGGGTCGCGTACGAGTAGCGGTG
Organism: Sorangium sp. So ce834; assembly: GCF_051521425.1. Taxonomy (NCBI): domain Bacteria; kingdom Pseudomonadati; phylum Myxococcota; order Polyangiales; family Polyangiaceae; genus Sorangium; species Sorangium sp. So ce834. The sequence goes on along the minus strand of NZ_CP150351.1, from coordinate 5,355,313 downwards.
GGGCCGGATGTGATGCTCCGAGTGGCGCGCGCACCAGAGATCGGCGCCGCCGGTCTCGTGCCGGCGCTTCACGCACTCGGGGCAAGGCGGCTCGATCTCGGGCACCCGGCCGGCGGTCGCGTGATCCTTCGGCCGCACGATCCACACCGGGCAGCGCGCGAGCCGGGCGACGCGCTCGGCGACCGAGCCGAGGAGCAGCCGCTCGAGCCCGCGGTGGCCGTGCGAGCCGACGACCACGAGGTCGGCGTCGAGATCGGCGGCGAGCTGAGCGATGTTCCCTGCCGCATCGCCGCGGCGGAAGTGCACGACGACGCGCTTGAGCCGCCTGCCGTCGAGCTTGCCGCCGAGGGCGCGGACGCGCTCGCTCGCGCGCACCTGGAGCTGCTGGAGCGCCACCTCGGGCTTGGTGGCCGCCGCCGGCGCCCGCGAGAGCCCGACGCCGACCCAGCTCTCGGGCTCGACGTAGACCCCGTGCACCTCCGCGTCGTCGCGGCAGCAGGCGGACTCGAGCGCCTGATCGAGCGCGCGGTTGCTCAGATCCGAGAAGTCGATCCCGACCACGACGATGAACCGACCTGTTGCGCCCACGCTCGACATGACATCCTCCTCAGCCTCGTTGCCAGCTCATCCGGGCGGGTTGCCCTGCGCTGCCCGCGCTCTGGGCGGCGCGCCGCTCAGCACGCCGCGCGCGCTGCTCGCAGGGTTCGCACGGGCCGTGCCATCCGCTCCGGACGCCGGAGAGCGGGCGCCTCGCGCGCCGGGCGCGTTGCCGCTCGCGCGGCGGACCTCCGCGCGGGGCCCGCGAGGCGTGCATCCCGTTCGTCGCAGCGCAAACCGCGCGCGGCGGCGCGGAGGCGGCGTTTCGGGCCTGCCGCGCCTGGCGCGGCGTTCCGGGGCGCTCGGGCGTGGCACGGCCGGTGCTCAGCGCAGGGTGCGCCTCGAGCGAAGGTCGCGGAGGCGAGCGGAGAGATGACGATGACGACCCTTGGACCGAGCAACGGAGAGCACCCCATCCCGCACCACGCGATCCGCAGCGCGCGCATCGTTGGAGACGACGGCGAGGCGTCGGTCGTCGCGACCGTCTATTGCCCGCTCAAGGAGCGGTCGGCCACGGTGCCCGAGTGCGAGTCGTGCCAGCGGTTCCGCGCGCTGCATTTCGACGCGGCGTCGCGCACGACGTCGGTCGTCTGCGGTACCGAACGCGCGATGTCGTCGGCCATGGGGAGCGCGGACCCGCTGGCCGGGGTGAGCGAGCACGTGAATCCGGCGGCGCCGCTCGCCGGGATCATGAGCCGGGACGTCATCTGCGTCCGGCCGGAGGTCGCGGTCGACGAGATCGCGGCCCTGCTCATCCGCCACGGGATCAGCGGGATGCCGGTCGTGGATGCCGACGGCAAGCCGGTCGGCATGGTGTCGCGGGCCGACGTGCTCCGGGCGGCCGAGGAGCGCCGCGACACCGAGGAGTCCGAGCGGGTGACGTTGCACCCGGACGACGTGGCGCCGCTCGACATGGAGCAGGGCTTCCACGTGTACGAGCCCGTCAAGGTCACCGCGCGCGACGTGATGACGCCGGTGGTGGTGCAGCTGCACGAGAGCGCGAGCATCCGGCAGGCCGCGTCGCTGATGGCCTACGAGGGCGTGCACCGGCTGCCGATCGTCTCGGACGACGGCAAGGTGGTGGGCATCCTGTCGTCGCTCGACGTGCTGCGGTGGTTCGGGCGGAGCTGCGGGTACCTGATCCCGCCGGGGCGCAGGAGAGCCTGAGGGGCGAGCGTTCCTAGTAGGACGTCAACCAGATGTGTCTGCGGAGCTGGGGTTCGACGTAGAAAATCAACCAGATCTGCCTGCGGAATTGGACCTGAGAGTAGCTCAACATACAGATCTGTCTCCGGAGAGACGCCTTGGGTGTAGCTCAGCATACAGATCTGTCTCCGGAGAGACGCTTTCGGTGTAGCTCAACATACAGATCTGTATACTGCGGCGGTCTCGAGCCTCCCCGCGCAGGCAAGGCTGCCTGATCACGGCGCGCGGCGGAGCGCGCCGCGCTGCCAGACGTAGCGGCCGCGGGAGGTGCATATGCGCCGGTAGGCGGCGCGCACGCGCTGCCCGGAGGCGCTGCTCCCGCCGGAGGCGCCTGGGAGGGGGCCATTCGCGGCGATCCAGGGGTGGTCGCACGAGGGGGTCGTCCCCGCCGTATCGTCGAATCGGATCGAGCTTCCCTCGACGCGAAGATCGAGCGCCACCGAGCAGGGGATCTGGGCGCCCGGCGCGCACTCGTCGAGCGTCGCGCCGGTGGGGACGTCGAGCACAGCCTGGAGCACGCCGCCCCGCGCTGCGTAGAGGACCGTGTGCGTCACGACGGGCGCCGCTCCGGATTCCGGCTCGCGCGCACGAGAGCACGCCATCAGCTCGACCTCCGGCAGGCTGAGCGCCTGGTGGCACGAGCACATGTTGAGGCGCTGAGGCGGGCTCGTGGCGAGGGTCGACCAGCACGAGGCATCGGGACGCCACGCGGCGCCGCGGGCGGCCAGCCAGGCATCCTGGTCGAACGGCGTGCCAGCCGGCGCGCTCGGGCCGGAGCCCACTTCGGAAGGGGGTGACAGCGAGCCTGCATCGGCGATCGGCGGCGGCGATCCCGTTCGAGGAGCCCCGGAGGCGCTCGTGGGCGAGGCTGACGCGCTCGCTGCGCTCGCCGACGAGGGAAGCCCTTCCGTCGACGCGTCGCCCTGGGGAAGGCGCTCTCGATGACAACCGACAACCCGGCTGACCTGCTGCCAGGGCTGCTGCGAGCGCTGCGACGACGCGCAGGACGAGGGCCCGCTTCAAAACAGGGAGTCCTGCAAGAACTGTTGTAGAGATCCCAGGGCGAAGAGACCGGGGACGGCGACGCAGCCGCCAAAGAGCGCGAGCTGATGCCAGCAGTCCGCCCTGTCGCGCAAGTGTCGTGCAGTGTCTTTCATCGAGGCCCGGGAGGCCGAGGAGCGTAGAGCGAACGCGGTGACCTGTCGATCTTCCCGACCGCGCGCGCTCGCAGCTTGCCGCGCCGACCTCCTGCTGATAGCTCGCTGAGCCCAATCAGGAAGGGAGGCGACGGATGAGCGAATACCGGACGACGGCGGCGGCGCCGGTGCTGGTGGCGGCGTTCCTGGGTCAGATCTTCGGCGTCGACCCGGTCACCGGGCGCGTGCTCTGGGAGCACAAGCAGGGGGCCGGGTACCTGTCCACGGCGCTCCTGATCACGCCCGCGGCGATCTACGCGGCGAGCATGACCAACGTCGCCTGCCTGCGCTACCCGACGGGCGAGCTGCTCTGGGAGGCGAAGACCGCCACGCACGGCCGCGCCACGCTGCTGCTGGAGGGGGACCGGCTCTTCGTCGCCAAGCAGGGCGAGATCGAGTGTTTCTCGGTCACCGGCCAGAGCCTCTGGCACAACCGCTTCAAGGGCAAGGGGATGGGCCCGGTCGCCCTGGGCGTCCCGGGCAACGTCGCCCAGTCCGACGACAAGGACTGACGCGCCCCGAGGCGCCCAGGTCTGGCGAGAGCGCGCCGCCCATCGGCCCGGTGGCCACGCGCGCGCCACCGCAGACAGACGCCCGCCGCTGGCGGGGTTCGGCCGATGCCCCGCGCCTCGCCGCCTCGTCCGCGGCGGCGCCCGCCGGGCCGGCGGAGCAACTCGTCCCCGAGCGCCATTGCATGCTAGTCTCAGGCCGGTCGCCGCCCTCGTACCCGCTAGATCCATCCAGGAGTTCGCCCATGGCTACACCGGCAACGGTCCACATCGATGTGGAGCTCCCTTCCGATCTTGCCCAGCTCCGCCTCCCGGAGGGGGTGGACCGCCGGCTCCAGGCGCTCCTGGACAAACAGGATCGCGGAGAGCAGCTGTCGGCGGATGAGGCCATCGAAGCCGAGGGGCTCGTCGATCTCGCCGAGTTGCTCAGCCTGCTCCGGCTCCGCGCGTCGCGGCAGGAGCCAGCGCCAGCGCGATGAGCCGCGACAGCATGCCTGCCGCGCTAGAGCGCCGCGTCCGCGAGAGGGCGGCCGATCGATGCGAGTATTGCAGGCTCTCCCAGATCGGCCAGGAAGCCACGTTTCACATCGATCACATCCAGCCGCGGCATGAGGGTGGCCTGACCACGCTGGAGAACCTGGCGCTCGCCTGTGTATCCTGCTCGCTGCGCAAGGGAGCGCGGACGCACGGGGCCGATCCCACGACGGGCGCCCCTGCGTACCTCTTTCACCCGCGCTGGGCCCGCTGGGAAGATCACTTCGAAGTCACGGACGAGCTTCAGATCGTCGGCAAAACCCCCACAGGCCGCGCCACGGTCGCGCTGCTCCGGATGAACCGGCCTCTCGTCGTCGAGATTCGACGTGAAGAGGCGTTGCGCGGTCGGTTTCCGTAGAGCGCATCGCCGCCCAGCGCTGATGTCGATGCGCACGCGCACCCCACGTCGATGGGAGAACGTTGCCCACACCGCGTTCACGCCCCGACCCCTCATCCAGTCGAGCTCCCCTGGCGCGTCGCTCGGCCAGCTGGACGCGGTGTCGGCCGGCGAACCCCCTGCGCCCGCGCGCAATCGCTGCAGGCGCGCCCTCGCCGGCCGCCGGAGGTCGGATCTCGCCGGCGCGGCGCAGGCGGCGCATCGGGCCAGCTCAGCTCCCCGGCCGCGCTGACCACCGCAGCGGGGAGCCGGCTCCGCCCGGTGGTCCGTATCTTGCCAAGAGCGTGAACAGCCCTGCAGACACCTGAATTGCTCGGCTCGTCACGACGCCCAGCGCCCAGGGAGGCCTCATGAGCTCGTCGACCCTTCGCATCCAGGATTGCATGACCAGGAGCCCGCACTCGATCGGCGCCGACCAGAAGGTCGGACTCGCCCGCAAGCTCATGCGAGGACATCGCATCCGACACCTGCCGGTGCTGCGCGGCGGCCGGCTGGTCGGCATGATCTCCGAGCGGGATATCTACTGGATCGAGACGCTCAAGGACCAAGAGGGCGATGACCTCCTCGTCAGCGAGGCCATGTCGCCGAGCCCCTACGCCGTCGCGCCGGACGCGCCGCTCTCCGAGGTGGTCCGCGAGATGGCCGAGCACAAGTACGGCTCGGCCGTGGTGCTGAACGGCGCGCACGTCGTCGGCGTCTTCACGACGACCGACGCCCTCGCCGTCCTGGCCGCCTTGCTCGCCGAGAAAGAGACCGCCTGACGGCGGCCGCCGTACGCCAGGCGTCATCGACGCCGCGCGCCGCCCGCCGCATGCGATGAAGACGCGCCGCGGCGCAGCCGCGGACTCGGTCGAGCAGCCTCCGACGCAGGGCTCCGTGCCGCGCCCCACACGCCGAGACGGGCCCGCGCCTCGCCGGGCTCGCGAGGTGCGCCGCGAGATCCCGCCATGGTAGAGTGGCTCGCCTGTCCATGAGCCCCCTTGATCGCAACGAACTCGTGACGAAGCCCGCCGCCGTCGTGCCCTCGCTCGACGATCCGCTCGACGAGGCGCCCGGCGGAGCGGCCGCGCCGGCCTCGGCGTACGACGCCGCGCTCCTGGAGGCGGAGGAGCTCCGCCGGCGGCCCTATGTCTCCGCGGGCCCGGAGAACATCATCCGGCAGCACGGCAAAGGCCGGATGACGATCTGGGAGCGCATCCGCGTGCTGACCCCCGAGCCGCCGCGCGTGCTCTTCGAGAACTGGGGGCCGAACCTGGACGGCGCGTCGCTGGTCACCGCGGTCCTGCGCATCGGCAGCCGCGACGTCGCGCTCTACGGCCACGATTTCACGGTCCGCGCCGGGTCGATGGACGCGACGAACGGCCGCAAGCTCGCGCGGCTGTTCCACCTCGCGGGAGAGCGGGGGATCCCGCTCATCGGCCTCAACGACAGCGCCGGCGCCTACGTCCCCGCGGGCGTCGGCGGGCTCGACGGCTACGCCGAGGCGTTCGCGGCGCTGCGCAAGATCAGCGGCGTGGTGCCGAGCATCATGTGCATGTTCGGGTTCAACGCCGGCGGCGGCTCCTACCTGCCGCGGCAGGGCAGCTTCGTCATCCAGCCGGGCGGGACGTTCTTCGGCCTCACCGGGGCGGCGGTCGTCAAATCGGTCCTCGGCGAGGTGGTCTCGCCCGACGACCTCGGCGGCCCGCGGGTCCACGGCGCCTCGGGCGTGGCCGATCTCACGGTGCCGGACGAGGTCGGCGCGCTGCGCACCACCGTCCGCCTGCTCGGCTACCTGCCGAGCAACAACCGCGAGAGCCCGCCGTTCCAGCGGACGAGCGACCCGCTCGACCGGGAGACGACCGAGATCGACACGCTGCTCCGCAGGGCGCTCTCGTCGCCCACGGGCTTCAATACGCCGCTCGATATAAGCATCATCATCCAGCGCATCTGCGATCACGGCGACTACTTCGAGGTGCAGCCGCAGCGCGCGCGCAACACGATCACGGCGTTCGGGCGGATCGGCGGGCGCGTCGTCGGCTTCGTGGCCAACAACAGCGCGGTCGCCTCGGGGCAGATCGACGTGGCGGCCGCGTACAAGAACGCCCGCTTCATCCGCTTCTGCAACCTCTACAACATCCCGCTCCTCTTCATGGAGGACACCACCGGCTTCCTCCCGGGCCGGGAGCAGGAGGCGATGGGCATCGTGCAGGCCGGCCGGGCGATGCTCGACGCGATCATCGACGTGCGCACCCCGCGCATCCTGCTGCTCGTGCGCAACGCGTTCGGCGGCGCCTACGCCTCGTTCAACAACTACGCGACCGGCGCGGACGTCGTCCTCGCGCTCCCCACGACGCGCGTCGCCGTGATGGGGCCCGCCGGCAAGGAGTTCGTCTACAAGGACGAGCTCCGCAAGGTGCGCGCGCAGGCGAGCACCAGGGAGAAGGCGGGCGTCAAGGAGCGGCTCGGCCGCGGCCTGGACGAGGCGAAGGCGAAGGCCGAGGCCCGCGAGGAGGCCGCGGCGTGGCTGAAGGCCAGAGAGGCCGAGTTCGGCGCGCGGTACGAGCGGGAGCTCATGAACCCGCGCGAGGGGCTCAGCCTGGGCTCCATCTCGCGGCTCGTGATGCCGCGCGAGCTCCGCTCGGTGATCGGAGAGAACCTGGAGTTCTTGCTCCGCCATTACCAGCCAGGGCCGTTCACCGGGGTTCAGCGGGAGTTTCATTGAGCATGGATGGGTTCGGGAGCAAGCGCGGTTACGACCGCAATCCGATGGTGGTGCGCGACCGCCGGCTCGGCCGATCGAGCTCGGCGTGGGCGCGGTCCTTCGCCGCCGACGACGTGCGGCCGCTGATCGTCGGCCGGGGGCCGATCCGCAAGGAGGCGATGGACGTCTTCGCCCAGATGGGGATCGAGCATTACGGCATCCTCCTCTCGGAGAAGGACTCGATCGTCTACACGCACGCGCTGGCGCCCGAGCTGCGCTGCATCCACCCGGCGCGCGTGCACCGGGTCAAGGACTATACCGGCGCGACGAAGGACGAGCGCGTCAAGCTGATGCACGAGATCGTCGCGATCGCGCGGGCCTGCGGCTACACGCACGTGTTCGCGGGGTACGGCTTCATGGCCGAAGACGAGGAGTTCGTGCGCACGCTCGAGGAGGCGGGGCTCGTCTTCATCGGCCCCCGCTCGTCGGTCCAGCGCGCGGCCGGGCTCAAGGACGAGGCGAAGCGCACGGCGCTCGCGACCGCGGTCAGCGTGACGCCCGGCATCGACGACGCGACCCGGCGGATCGTGCTCCGCAAGTGGCCCGATCACGCGGGCCTGCGCGCGGCGGCGGCCCAGCGCGGGCTGCTGCGCGACCCGGGCGCCGCGGCGCGGCTCGCCGAGGGCGTCCCGCTCGCCGAGGCGGCGGACGCGCTGCTCGCGGCGGCCTACGCGGCGCGCGTGGACCTCTACACGACCGACGAGCTCTGCGCGGAGCTCGAGCGGGGCGCGGCCGAGCTCCTCGCCCGCCACCCGGGGCGGCGGATCCGGCTCAAGGCCATCGGCGGCGGCGGCGGCAAGGGGCAGCGGCTCCTCGCCGGCATCGCCCAGGGCGCGGCGGAGCCGGAGGCCGCGGCGCGCGCGCGGGCGGCCGAGGTCCCCGCGCTGGCGCGGGAGGTCCTCGCGGAGGTGAAGGCCGCGGGCGTCGGCGACAACAAGAACATCCTGCTCGAGCTCAACGTCGAGGAGACGCGGCACAACGAGATCCAGCTGATCGGCAACGGCGCGTGGTGCGTCGCGCTGGGCGGGCGCGACTGCTCGATCCAGATGCACGAGCAGAAGCTGCTCGAGGTGGCGATCACGCAGGAGGGGCTCCGCGAGGCGATCGAGCGGGCGCGCGCCGCCGGCGACGAGCGGCGAGCGGCGTCGCTCGAGCGCGAGCTCGCCTCGCTCGCCCGGATGGAGGCCGAGGCGGAGCGGTTCGGGCTCGCGGTGGGGCTGAACTCGGCCTCGACGTTCGAGTGCATCGTCGAGGGCGATCACCATTACTTCATGGAGGTGAACACCCGGATCCAGGTCGAGCACCGGGTGTCGGAGCTCTGTTATGCCCTCCGCTTCGAGAACCCGGCCGATCCGGCCGACGCGTTCGAGGTGACGTCGCTCATCGAGTGCATGGTCCTGCTCGCGCGCCACGGCGAGCGGCTGCCCCGGCCGGTCCGCGTCCGGCGCGAGGGGTCCGCGGTGGAGGCGCGCCTCAACGCCACGAACGGCGCGCTGGAGCCGCACGCGGGCGGCGTCATCGTCTCCTGGAGCGATCCGCACCCGCACGAGATCCGCGACGATCAGGGCATCTGCGCGAAGAACCCCGACACCGGGGTGTTCATGCATTACCGGCTCGCGGGCGCGTACGACAGCAACATCGCGCTCCTCGTGACCTACGGCGGCTCCCGCGAGGAGGCGTACCTGCGGCTCTGCGAGATCCTGCGCACGACGACGCTGCGGGGCAGCGATCTCCACACGAACCTCCTGTTTCATTACGGGCTCGTGCACTGGTTCCTCGCGCGGAACGTGTGGGCGAAGCCGACGACGCGCTTCGTGGTCCCGTACCTCACGCTGGTCGGCCAGCTCTCGATGGAGCTCGGAGGCCTCGATTTCGACGCGATGTGGGCCGAGCTCGGCGCCCGCCACGAGCGCCGGCTGGCGGCGCGGGCCGGGGACGGCGCGGAGGCGGGGCTCAAGAAGGTGTTTGCGCTCAAGGACACGCTCGTGCGCCGCCCCGTGGAGCGGATCTGCGCGGAACCGCACCTCCTGTCGGCGTGGCTCAGCCGGAACCTGGGGTCGTTCGAGGTCCACTCGAGGCGGGTGCGCTGGCTCAAGAACCCGGTCGAGGTGCTGGCGGACACGTACTGGCTGCTCAACATGACGCCGCAGCCGCACGCCCCCGCGGCCCACGTGATCTGGGATCACGACGAGGCGCTCCTCTCGCGCGCGCTCGGCTTTTACCGGCGCCTCGGCGAGCGGATCGGCCAGGCGGGCGGCGCGCCGTCGTGGCCTGCGCTGCGAGAGGCCCTGTCGCAGCCCGCCGCGCCCCCCGGCTGGGACGGCGAGCTCTGGCGTCGGGTCCGCGGCTCACACCTCGGCTTCCAGGCGGGGCTGGAGCTCCTCGACGCGCTGGTCCTCGCGGGCGACGCCGCGCGCTTCTTCGAGCTCCGGGTGCGCGAGGACGGCGAGGTCGTCATCCCCGAGCGCCTGCTCGACCGCGAGCTCGCGGCCCGGATGCGCAAGGTCCTCGCGCCGCCGCCCGCCACGCGGGCGAACGAGATCGTCGCGGTCACCGGCGGCATGTTCTACGCGCAGGAAGCGCCGGATCGGCCGCCGTTCGTGGCGAAGGGCAGCCATTTCGAGGCCGGTGATCCGCTGTACGTCCTCGAGGTGATGAAGATGTTCAACAAGGTGCTCGCGCCGTTCTCGGGCACGATCGAGGAGGTGCTCATCGACGGCGGCGAGGGGACGATCGTGCAGAAGGGGCAGCCGCTCTTCCGCGTGAGGCCGGACGAGGCGCACGTGGAGGAGGACGCGGCCGAGCGCAAGCGCCGCCGGCGCGAGCAGACGATGCGGTACGTCGACGCCATCTTCGATCCGGAGGGGTCCTGAGGGAGAGAGCGCCACGGCGCCCTCCCCCGGCGCGGGGCGCCCCTCCGTGGCTCGCCTTGACGGGCGCGCCGGGACCAGGGATCCTCGCACGCATGCGATTCGCGGCGCTCGGGTCGATCGTGCTCTTCGCGGGCAACGCGCTCCTCGCGGGCGACGCGCGGGCCGAGCAAGCCGCGCCCGTTCCTCCCGTCGACACCACCCGGCGCGACGTGGGCGTCGGCCTCTCCGTCGGCGGATTGGTCCTCGGCTCCGTCGGAGCGGGGATGTACTTCCTCACCCGGCCGCGCGGCGAGGATCTCTGCGGTTGCGCGTCGAAGGCGTGGGTCTTTCCCACCGTGCTCATGAGCCTCGGAGGCGCCATGGCCGTCACCGGCATACCGCTCTGGATCACGGGGCAGATCCAGAGCGATCGCGCGAAGACCCAGGCGGAGCTGCACATCGGCCCGCTCGGCGGAGGCGTCCGGCTGCTGTTCTGAAGGGCAGCGGCGGACTCGGCTCACCTTCCGCGGTCGCGTGCTCAACCCGCCCTCCGGCTGGACCACCCACCACTCGATCGTGGAGTTCAAGGGCGACTGGTTCCTCTTCTATCACGAGAACGCGCTCTCCGGGAAAACCCACCTTCGCTCGATGGAGCTCGCCGACCTCACCTACGGCGAAGACGGCAGCATCATGACGATCAATTCCTGATCAGGGAGCGAAGCGCGCCGGCGGCCCCCCCTCCGCCGGCGGCTCGCCTCGTCGTGCACGGCAGCTCGGGCGCCTCAGGCCGCCGGCGCGCCGCTCGCCGCGGGCGCGGCCATCGCCGCCGCCTCGCCGGGCGCCGCGGGCTTCGCCGAGGCGGCGCCCGCCGGCCGCCGCGTCCAGAGCCCCGCGACGAACGCCACGAAGGCCACGACGCCCGCGATGAACACGCTGTCCCCGACGAGGCGCATCCAGCGCAGCGCCTCGAGCAGCGGCTGCTGCAGGAACTCCGCGCTCCGCGCGTACCACAGCCCGCGGTCGACGCTGGCCCACGCCTGCGCGAGGCCGATCGGCAGCAGGCTCAGGAGGATCATGAGCCCGAGCCCGACGTTCATCCCCCAGAACGCCACCCGGAGCCGCGCCTCGTTCCAGACCGCGTCGGGGCGCAGCCGGCGGAGCATCACGAGCACGAGGCCGAGCGAGAGCAGCCCGTAGACGCCGAAGAGGGCGGCGTGCGCGTGCACGGGCGTCGTGTTCAGGCCCTGCATGTAATAGAGGGCGATCGGCGGGTTGATGAGGAACCCGAACACCCCCGCGCCCACGAAGTTCCAGAACGCGACCGCGACGAAGAACTGGATGGGCCAGCGATAGGCCTGCATCCACGCGCTCCGGTGCTGCATCCGCCACGTCTCGTGCGCCTCCATCCCGACGAGGACGAGCGGCACCACCTCCAGGGCGCTGAAGCTCGCGCCGACGGCCATCACCGAGACCGGCGTGCCGCTGAAGTACAGGTGGTGGAACGTGCCGGGGATGCCCGAGACGAGGAAGATGCAGGTCGACAGGATCGCGGCCCGCGCCGCGCTGTCGGGCCGCACGAGCCCGAGCCGCGTGAACAGGAACGCGATCGCCGCCGTGGCGAAGACCTCCATGAACCCCTCGACCCAGAGGTGCACGACCCACCAGCGCCAGTACTCCATGACCGACAGGTGCGTCTTCGCGCCGTAGAACAGGCCCACGCCGTAGAACATGCCGATCGCCACCGTGGCGCCGGTGAAGAGCAGCACGATGTGCCGGCTCATGTCGCGCCGCGCGAGGGCGGGCCAGAGGGCGCGCAGCATCAGGAAGAGCCAGAGCGCGAGGCCGCCGAAGAGCGCGATCTGGAAGGCGCGGCCGAGGTCGACGTACTCGTACCCCTGGTGCCCGAACCAGAAGGACGCCTCGAGCGCGAAGCGCTGCTTGATCGACAGCCACTCTCCGGCGAGCGAGCCGAAGACGACGAGGACGAGCGCCCCGAAGAGGACGTTCACGCCGAGCCGCTGCCCCCTCGGCTCTCGCCCGCCCACCGCCGGCGCGAGGAAGAGCCCCGCCGCGAGGAACGCGGTCGCGATCCAGAAGACGCCGAGCTGGACGTGCCAGGTGCGCGTCACCGCGTAAGGCAAGTAGTCGGCGACCGGCAATCCGAAGACCTCGTGTCCCTCGACCGTGTAATGCGCGGTCAGCGCGCCGAGCGCGACCTGGAGCGCGAGCAGCGCGACCACGACGACACAGTACTTGCCGACGGCCCGCATCGACGGGGTGAGCACCCAGCCGGCCAGCGGATCCCGCGCCGGCGCGGGGGCGGCCGCGTCCTCGGCGCGGCGGAAGGCGTGGTACCACACGAGGGCGCCGATCCCCGCGAGCAAGAGCACGATGCTCGCGACCGACCAGACGACGTTGGGGGCCGTGGGGACGTTGCCGATGAGCGGCTCGTGAGGCCAATTGTTCGTGTAGCTCGCGCCGGTGCCGGGGCGCTCCGCGGCGCAGGCCCACGAGGTCCAGAAGAAGAACGCCGTCAGCTTGTCGCGCCGCCCCGCGTCGGGGACCGCGCCCGTGTGCAGCGCGTAGCTCTCGCGCAGGCCGGTGAGGCCCGGCTCGTCGCCGAAGAGCGCGCGGTAGTGCGCCGCGGTCTCCTCGATCGCCAGCGCGCGATCCTCGGAGATCGTGAGCGCCCCGGTCGCCGGGTCGACGGCGCTGTCGCGCATCGTCCGCTGGAGCCGCGCCTTGAGCGCGGCCTGCGCCTCGTCGGGCAGCGCCGCGAACGGGGCGCCGTGCTCTCGCCGGCTCCAGATCGAGAGGAGCGCCTCGGCCTCGCGATGGAGCCAGTCGGCCGACCAGTCCGGCGCCTGGTAAGCGCCGTGGCCCCAGACGCTGCCGACCTGCTGTCCCCCGATGCTCTGATAGACCAGCTGCCCGTCGAGGATATCGTCCTTCGTGAGCAGCACACTGCCGGACGGGGTCCGCACGATCTCGGGGATCGGCGGGGCCTTGCGGTACACCTCCCGGCCCATGAAGCCGAGGATCAAGAATCCAAGGGTGATGACGGCGGCGAGCGCCAGCCAGAGTCGTCGTAGGCTATGCATATCGACCTCGTTGTTCGCGCCAGCCCGAGGCGCGCCCGCGCCTCCGCGGCGCGGCTCCGGGCTCCGGTCGTGACACCGGGCCCTCTAGCAGGCGGCGTGCCTCTCCCCTTCCCCCCTGCATTTCGCGGGTCCAGGCGGTCCATGTTGCGCTTTCCGCAACGGGCCGGCGTTGTCGAAACCGCAACGACGTTGTACATGGGACAACATGCCGAGCCTGGAGGCGCTGCTGTCGGTGGCGCTGGATCTCACGACGTCGCTGGGGGCCGAGGATCGCTACCGGCGCCTGCTCGAGGCGGTGCGGCAGGTGGTGCCGTGCGACGCGGCGTGCCTGATGCGGTACGACGACGGCGCGCTGGTGCCGCTCGCGGCGCACGGGCTCGCGCCGGAGGCGCTGGGGCGCACGTTTTGCGCCCAGGCGCACCCGCGGCTCGACATCCTCTGCCACGCGGAGGGGCCGGTGCGCTTCCCGCCGGACTCCGATCTTCCGGATCCGTTCGACGGGCTGCTCGCGTCGGACGCCACGTCGCTCGCGCACGTGCACGCGTGCCTCGGCTGCCCGCTGCGGGTCGAGGGCGCGCTCGTCGGGCTCTTGACGGCCGACGCGCTGGATCCGCGCGCCTTCGAGGGCGTCGACGCGGCGACGCTCTCGTGGCTTGGCGCGCTCGCGGGCGCGGCGATGCGCACGAGCCAGCTCATCGACGCGCTGGAGCACAGCGCGGAGCGGCTCGGCCTCGTCGCGGAGGATCTCCGGCGGGCGGCGGAGCGGGAGCGGGGCGCCGGCCTGCTCGGGACGAGCCCGGCGATGCAGCGGCTGCGGGACGAGATCGCGCTCGTGGGGCCGTCGGATCTCACCGTGCTGATCACCGGCGAGACGGGCGCGGGCAAGGAGCTCGCGGCGCGGGCGGTGCACGCGGCGTCGCGGCGGCGGGGCGAGCCGCTGCTCTACGTGAACTGCGCGGCGCTGCCCGCGTCGGTGGCCGAGAGCGAGCTGTTCGGGCACGTGCGCGGCGCGTTCACCGGGGCCGAGCGGCACCGGCCCGGCAAGCTGGAGGTGGCCGACGGGGGCACGCTGTTCCTCGACGAGATCGGCGAGCTGCCGCTGTCGATCCAGCCGAAGCTGCTGCGGGCGCTGCAGGAGGGCGAGGTGCAGCGGGTCGGCGCGGACCGGTCGCTGCGCGTCGACGTCCGGATCGTGGCGGCCACGAACCGCGATATCGAGAAGGAGGTGGCCGAGGGGCGCTTCCGGGCCGACCTGTTCCACCGGCTCAACGTGGTTCGCCTGGCGGTGCCGCCGCTGCGCGAGCGGAGGAGCGATATCCCGCTGCTCGCCGGCCATTTCTGCGAGGCGGCGCGCGCGCGGCTCGGCGTGGGCCCGGTGCGGATCTCGCGCGCGGCGCGCGAGCTGCTCGTCCAGGGCGCCTGGCCGGGCAACGTGCGAGAGCTGGAGAACACCGTGTTCCGGATGGTGCTGCAGGCGTCGCGCGGCGCGCCCCGCGGGGCGCCGGTCGTGCTGCAGCCGGCGCACCTCGGCGGGAGCCTCGCCGCGGCGGCGCCGGCGCGCCCGCTCGAGGGGGAGAAGGACGCCGAGGGCGACGGCGGGGAGGCGCCGCCCTCGGCGGGGGCGACGCTGCACGAGCGGGTCGACGCGTACCAGCGCGACCTCATCCAGGAGGCCGTGGCGCAGCACGACGGCAACTGGGCCGCCGCGGCGCGGGCCCTCGGGATGCACCGCAGCAACCTGCACCACCTCGCGAAGCGGCTCGGGCTGCGGTGAGGCGCGCCTGCCGCGGGGCCGCCGCGCTGGAAGGGGCCGAGTCCCGGGGTAGCCCCGGTGAGGCGCGCGGGGGACGGCGTCCCCTGCGACGCGAGGAGATTGGCGGGCTCATCGGTCGTCGATCGGTGGTTGAACGGAGCCGTGGACAGAGGAGGATCCGAATGGCAATCACAGGCCATGGACGACCGAAGATCAGACCGCCGGCGGGCCCGGCGCGGGTTGGCTCAGGTGCTCCTGGCGTTCGCGGGCGCGGGCGCGCTGGCCGCGTGCTCGCCCAAGCGCGCCGAGGTCACGCCGCAGCCGGCGCCCACCGACAGGGTCCTCACCGGCGCCGACGCGCTGGGCGACTGGACCACGGACGCGCCGGGCGTCAAACGCAAGATCACCGTCGCTGACCTCCCGCCGCCCAACGAGGACGAGTCGGTGGTCAACCGGCCGAGCAAGGCAGATCGTCCAGCCGGTGCATTCCCCAAAGTGCCATCAGGATTCGCCGTCACCGAGCTCGCCACGGGCCTGGACGAGCCGCGCGTCCTGCAGGTGGCGCCGAACGGGGACGTGTTCGTGGCCGAGAGCGGGGCGGACCGGGTGACGGTGCTCCGGGACGCGGACGGCGACGGCAAGGCCGAGGTCCGCAGCGCGTTCGCCGAGGATCTCAACCGCCCCTTCGGCATCGCCTTCTATCCGTCGGGCACCGACGCGCCGACGCACGTCTACATCGCGAACACCGACAGCGTGGTGAGGTTCCCTTACAAGGCGGGCGACACGAAGGCCAGCGGCCCGGCCGAGCCGCTTGTCACCGACATCCCCTCGGGCAAGGAGATGGTGGGCGGCGGCGGCCACTGGACCCGCGATATCGCCTTCAGCAAGGACAACCAGCGAATGTTCGTGTCCGTGGGCTCCCGCTCCAACGTCGACGACGACGAGGACGAGCACCGCCGCGCCTGCATCCTGGCCTTCACGCCCGACGGCAAGAACGAGACGCTCTATGCGTCCGGCATCCGCAACCCGGTCGGGCTGGCCATCGAGCCGTCGACGGGCGCGCTCTGGACCAGCGTGAACGAGCGCGACGAGCTGGGCGACAACCTGGTCCCCGATTACGTGACGCGCGTGCAAGAGGGCGGCTTCTACGGCTGGCCCTGGTACTACCTCGGCCCGAACCAGGATCCGCGCCATCTGGGCAAGCGCCCCGAGCTGAGGGACAAGGTCCTCGTGCCGGACGTGCTGATCCAGTCGCACTCGGCGTCGCTCGATCTCTGCTTCTACACGGGCCAGCAGTTCCCGGCCGACTACCAGGGCCACATCTTCGCCGCGGAGCACGGCTCGTGGAACCGCTCGCGGCGCACCGGCTACAAGGTGATCCGCATCCCGGTCAAGGACGGCAAGGCGGAGGGGTACTACGAGGACTTCATGACCGGCTTCGTCACGAGGACCGGCGACGTGTGGGGCCGTCCGGTCGGCGTCGCGGTGGCCAAGGACGGCGCGCTGCTGGTCAGCGACGACCAGAGCAACACCGTGTGGCGGGTGGCCTACGGCAAGTGAGGCGCCCTCAGAACCGCCCCCGCACGGCCGCCGACAGGAGCCCCACCGTGAGCTAGCGAGGTCGCGTCCCTCCCGTCCCGCAAGTCGACCGCCTCGGCCTGGCGCGCGAGGGCGAGGCCCGCGAGCACGCCGGTGGCGGCCGCGCCGGCAAGAGCCGCGTCCCGCGCGAAGCAGGGGGCTCTGCGACGCAAACGGCGTCCGAAACGTCGAGCCCTCGCCGCTGCTCGCGCCTCGTACAGCCATGCTGTAGCTGGCGGAACTCTCTCACGCGGTCCACCACCTCCCGGAAAAGCGACGCGAGTTCAACCACTTATCCACGCATCAAAGGCGGTCTGGTGGGCCCGTACCACAACCCTCTGGTCAGTTCGTAAAGTCTGTTGTTGAATGACGGGACCTCGGCGTGCCCGGGGCGGGCGAGGCGCGACGACGAACTCTGGTCCTCGAGTCACGAGCCTGCGGCTCCTCGTCGAGCTCACCCGGACGGACGGTTTCCTCTACATGTCTGCCTGACAGGAGCGAGGCGTATGTCGAAATTCCGCTTGAGCCGACGTGCCGTGCTGCGAGGCGCCGGCGCCATCGCCGTCGCGCTCCCGTGGCTGGAGATCATGGGAGCCGAGCGCCCGGCGCGCGCGCAACCCGCCCCCGCCCGGCGCTTCCTCGCCGTCTACACGCCCGGCGGGACCGTGATCGACCGCTGGCGTCCGACCGGCACCGAGACGAGCTTCACCCTGGGCCCCATCCTGGCGCCGCTCGCGCCGGTGCAGGACCGGCTGCTCGTCGTCGACGGCCTCGACATGAAGAGCGCGCGCGGGGAGCAGCACCAGTGCGGGATCATCGCCTGGCTCACGGGCACGGAGCAGGAGGGCGCGAACAACGGCGGCTACGGGAGGGGGCCGTCCATCGATCAGGTGATCGCCTCCCGGATCTCCGCCGGTCGGAAGGCGAAGGCGAGCATCCAGCTCGCGGTGCGCTGGGCGACGGGCAAGTCCCACGGCCTGATGTCGCCGATGAACGTCGTCAATTTCGAGGAGACCGCGCCGTACAGCCCCATCCCGCCGCGCCTCGATCCGGTGCAGATCTTCACCGAGCTCTTCGGCACGCTGAACCCCGGCGCCAGCGACGACGCCGCCCTCCGCCTCGCGCGGAAGCGCTCGATCCTCGACTTCCTCGACGGGCGCTACGCCGCCCTCTCCGCGCGGCTCGGCGCGGCCGACAAGCAGAAGCTCGACCAGCATCTGACGAAGATCCGCGAGATCGAGCAGAGCCTCGGCAGCACGCCGGCTGCGGCGGGCGCTTGCCGGGTCCCGACGGGGGTCGACACGTCCGACTACGACCCGGGCTCGGGGCTCAACTCGAGCGATGACGGCACGATCGTGGACGCCTCGACCGACGCGGCCATCCCCAAGGTGGGCAAGCTGATGACGGACATGCTGGTGATGGCGCTCGCCTGCGACATCACCGCGGTCGGCACCCTGCAGTGGAGCGACACCGAGGCGAAGCACACGTTGCCGTGGCTGAACCTGACCGAGAACCACCATTTCTACCAGCACAACGGCGGCTACAGGCCGGTCGAGTGCGCGCGCATCCACACCTGGTACTCGCAGCAGCACCTCTATCTCTTGCAGGAGATGGAGAAGGTCGACATGGGCGGGCGCTCGCTGCTCGACGAGAGCGTCGTCTTCTTCGGCTCCGAGATCTCGGATCCGGCGACCCACGCGAAGAAGGACATGCCGTTCCTGCTGGCCGGCGGCGGCGGGGGCCTGCGCACCGGGCGCTGGGTCCGGTACCCGAGCCTCCCGCACAACAACCTGCTCGTCTCGATCTTGAACCTGTTCGGCGACCCCCGGACCAGGTTCGGCTCGCCGGAGTACTGCACCGGGCCGCTCACGAACCTCACGTAGGCATTTCCCGCGATGCCTGGCGGAAGGAGAGCTCCGCCGCCTTCACGCCACAGCCACAGCCTGCGGGAGCTCGACAGCTGAAGGGCGCGCTCGACGCTCGCCTCGACGGCATCGACGGAGCGCTCGTGACGCTCGTCGGCTCACATCCAGGGCGGTGCCGGCTCACACCGGCTTCAGCGCCGGCCAGGCCAGCTCGATGCCCTCGCGGACCAAGAGCGCCTGGAGCTCCTCGCGAAGCGACCCCCGGGCGCGCACCTGCCGCGGCGGCACATGGCGCTCCAGGCAGAACGCGGCGAGCAGCCCCGCGGCCTCACCCACGCTCCACTCCACCGGATGGACCCGGAAGGCGCCGTTGGTGATGTGGGTAACGCCGAGGGCCTTGCCGCCCGGCAAGAGATTCTCCACCCGCACCGGGATCAGCGACCCCAGCGGGATCTGGAACGGCCAGCAGCCGAGGTCGAGGTACCCCGCGCCCCCGACGCGCGGATGCAGGTCGATGCGATAACACCCGATGCCGACGCTCTCTTCGAACGTCGCAGGGCCGTCGGGCCGGAGCGGATAGGCGATGTGCTGCTCGAGCACCGTGAGCTCGGCCCGGATCCGGCGGGACTCGCGGATGTAGGGCGCCGGCGCGAGGCCGTCGGCCGTGCCGCCGACCACGTCCCCGCGGAGCCGCAAGCCCGGGTAGCCGACCCCGCCGTCGGGGCGAGGCGCTTCGGTCTGCATCCAGTACAGAAGGCTCAGGCTGAGCTGCCGCGCCGCGTCCAGGTTCCGCGCGGCCTCCACCTCGTCGACGCCGCAGACGGGCCCGAACCAGTAATCGTTCTGCGGCCAGTTCACGATGGTGACGTCGCTCGACGCGAACCCCGCCTCGAAGACCGTTCTGTCGAGGATCCGCCGGAAGGTCCACCACGGATGCCCGTCGTCCGCGGCGAACAGACCCCGCGTCAGCGGCTCGTGCGTCTCGGGACGAACCGCCGTCCAGTCCAGCAGGCAGCCCGGCCAGCCGGGCGGCCGGAGAGAGCGCCAGAGCTCGTATTGACGGGGCCTGTCGATCGTATGGTCCTCCCCCGGGAGGTGCTCCATCGCAAAACACACGGTGATCGCCTGCTGGGCCCTCGGATCCGCGCGCTCGGCGGCGTGCGGCTCCCCCGTCTCCGCCCGCGACTCTGCCCCGAGCGCGTGCTCCACGCCCGCGAGCGCGAGGAGCTCGCCGTGCGGCGTGGCATCGATGAAGAGATCGGCGACAAGGAGGTAATTGCGCCCCGATTCAAGCCCTCGAACCAGGACGCCGGTCACCCGATCGCCGTGCGTCCACGCCGAGATCGGCCGGTGGGAAGGGAGCACGCGGAGGCGCCCGTTGAGCAGATGGGGCGCGAGCATCTCGCGCAGCACGGCCACCGCGACCCGCGGATCGTGGCACAGGCGGCTGACCCAGCCGTTGCCGGGGTTGAGCCCGGGGAGCGACCTGGCCGAGGCGGCGAGGGGCAGGTGCCTGCGGTAATACTCGCGGATCCCCTGGCGCAGCGCGCGGTAGCTCCGGGTCGCGCCGGTCTCCTCGATCCACGGGTGCTCGTCCGGAGGGACCGCCTGGTTCGTGAGCTGGCCTCCGAGCCAGCGCGTCGCCTCCGTCAGGACGACACGGCGGCCCATCCGGGCCAACGCCAGCGCGGCCGCGCAGCCGCCGAGCTCTCCGCCGATGACGGCCACGTCGGTCCGGATCACGTCCATCGCGCGCTCCTCGCGCTCCTCGCGCTCACGCGATCTTCCGTTCGAGCTGCGCCGCCGGGGCTCGCCGCGCGAGGATCTCGGTGACGAACCGGTTTGTCTCCCTGGCCCGAGCCTGAAGGCCGGGGAGCAGCCGGCGGATCTTGGCGCGGACCTCGTGACGCGTGTCCCACGAGCGATCGAGCCTCGCGATGAGCTGACCAGCGCTGATGCTGCCGAGCGGAGGCGTCTCCATCTCGAGATCCTCGATGAACCCCGTGACCTTGGCCGCGTAGGGCAGCGCGACGAACGGGGTCTCGCGGAGCGCCGAGAGGATGAGGAAGTGGAGGCGCATGCCCACCGCGAACTCGAGGTGTCCCACGAGGCCGAGGATCTGCTGCGGCGTGTACCGGCGCCTCAGGACCTCCGCCCGTTCGGCGTTCTTCATGTGGGCGACGACGGCGTGGCTGTGCTGCACGTCCGTCCGTTCCATGGACACGAACACGACGTCGGCGTCGAGCCGCTCGACGACGAAGTCAGCCGCGTTGGCGAGCAGGCTGTAGTATTCGTCGGGGTCGATGTGGGGCGCCGCCGGGCCCGGCTCCCTGACGGAGAAGCCGACCAGGTGCCGCTCGAACTCGACGCCCTCGGCCCGGATGGCCTCGACCGGCAAAGGCTCCTCGCGCAGCAGCAGGGCCGGATCCGCGGTGAGGTGAATCTCGCGATCCACCCCGGCCTCTTCGATCAGGCGATATCCCTGCTTGTCGCGTACGGTGATGACGTCCGCTGCGTTCAGCGCCTCCCGCACGGCTTGCTTCGCGCTCGGGTCCGACAGCGGCCCGGCGCTCACGGCGTAGATCACCACCGGAACACCGAACTCTTGCGCCATGAACACCTCTCTCAGGTAGAGCGCCGCGTCCTGGTCGTAGAGGATGCCGCCCCCGCCGAGGATCAAGAGATCGAGCCGCTCGACCTCGGCGGCCGCTTCCTTTCGCGTGAGGTTGCGGACGGGGACGGCGCGCTCCACCCGGTGGCGGATCCTCGTGTCCTCCGGGCACATCGAGAACACGGTGATCTCCGCTGGAACCGACTCCCGGAGCTGCGAGACGATGCCGTCGAGGATGGCCTCGTCACCCAGGTTCATGCCGCCGTAGGACCCTGAAATACCGATTCGGAACGGTCGGTTCGCCTTGTCCATCGTGCGCTCCTCCACCGAGCGCCGCGCCGGCACGGCGGGCGGGCGCGGCTCTCCGGTATCCGCGGCCAGCTCGGCTGTCCGAGATCACCTGCGAGGTCGCGAAAGAGCTTGCCACCGCGGCGGCGGGGCGCAATGTCATGCGCGGAGGACGCGCCATGGGGGGCACGCAGCGGCGGGTGGCCCGGATTGACGCAGAAGCGCCGGGCGACGAGCGGCGTCGGGGCGAGGAGCCGCGCGCCGGGCAGGCTGGAAAAGCGGGCCTGCCGGCCAGGCCCCTGCGTGACACCGATGTCGTGGACGAGGCCTGTCAGCAGTCCTTTCCCGCGAGCGATCCGCCGGCGTGGACGCCTGCGATAGCCGGCCTCCCACGGAATCAGCTTGTGGCTGAGCTCGGCTCGGGCGCTGAGCTCGGCTCGGTGGTGAGGCGCATGCCGCGCTCCCGTCGAGGCAGCGCTCCCCGCAAGCTGCGGGGGACTCATCATGGCTGATCGAACTCGCAAGGTGGCGACGAGCAAGTCTCGGGCAGCGCTGCCGGCCGAGCTCCCGCGGCCCGTCAAGCGGACCGGGAGCTCCCGCGGGCAGCCGCCTGCCCACGTGCGCACGATCGGGGTGGACCTCGATCCCACGGACCGGGAGTACATCCGCCTCAAGCTGGGCAGGAGGCTCAGCAAGTTCGGTACATCCATCGAACGCATCAGCGTTCGCCTGACGGACACCAACGGGCCGCGTGGAGGGATCGACAAGATCTGCCGGATCAAGGTGGTCCTGTCCGGGCTGCCGAGCGTCGTTGCCGAGCATCGAGATGAGTCGAAGCGAGCCGCGATCGATGGCGCCCTCTCCAGGATCGAGCCGGCCGTGCGGTCGCGCGTCGGGCGTGCGCGCATGAAGCCGCTGCACGGAAGAGCTTCCCGCCCGCTCGTACGCACGCGCCGAACGCCGAGGCGGGGGAGCGAGCCAGCGCGTGAACCGGCCACGCCCCGCACCCGCAGTTCGGCCGTGTAATCGCTGCGCGCCAAGTTGGGTGGCCCCGCCCGGCCGGCACGAGCCGGGCGCGTGCGAGCGCGCGGCCGGACGACCGCGGCGCAGCGCTGCGCCCGTCGCGCGCGGCGCTCGATCGGGCCGCGGCTCACGCTAGCCTCCTGGCCGAGCGCCTCCGCTCCCCCCGGACCATGCGACCCTGCCTCCTGTTCCTCGTGCGCCACGGCCGCACCGCCGGTAACCGCGCCGGTCCCGCGACGCCGATGAGCGGGTGGACCGACACGCCGCTCGACGCGCGCGGGCGCGAGGAGGCCGAGGCGCTCGGCCGCCGCCTCGCCGGAGGCTCGGCGTTCGACGCCGTGTACGCGAGCCCGCTGAGCCGCGCGCTCGAGACGGCGCGGATCGCGGCCGGCGCGTGGGGCCCGGTCCACATGCACGACGGCCTGCGCGAGATCTGCTGCGGCGACGTGGACGGCGCGCCGCTCGCGGAGGTCAAGGCGCGCCACGCCGCGCTCTGGGAGGCGAACCTGCGCCAGGACGACGACGACTTCCGCTGGCCGGGCGGGGAGAGCTACCGCGAGTTCCGCGCGCGCTGCCTCGCGGCCATCGGCGCGATCGCCGCGGCGCACCCGGGGCAGCGCGTGCTCGTGGTCACGCACGCGGGCGTCATCGGCCAGATCCTCGGGGCGCTGCACGGCGCCCCGGCCGCGCGCTGGGAGCCGTTCCGGCCGGGCAACGCCAGCCTCACGTCGCTCGCGTGGCAGGGCGAGCGCGGCGTCCTCCTGCGCTTCGACGACCGCGAGCACGTCAGCCCCAGCACGCGTCGGCCCGGCGGATGACGCGCAGCCAGTCCGCCGCGTTCCGGGCCGCAGCCGCGCGCGCGCCCGGCGTCGCGCCGGGATCGCTCGCGCGGCACGCCATGGCGAGGTGGTACCCGAGCGCGCCCGCGAGCGCGTTCGACGCGGCCGCGAACCAGTAGACGTCGCGCAGCGGCCGGGTCAGCGCGGGGGCGAGGCCGCGCGCCGAAAGATAGCCGGCGAGCAGCGTGTCGTGCCGGCGCCGCGCCTCCGGCTCCCAGTAGCCGAGGGCCTGGAGCCACGAGCTCACGTCCTCGAGCGGCGAGCCGATCCGCGCGCGCGCCCAGTCGAGCAGCACCGGCTCCGCGACGCCGTCGCGCCGGCGGACCATGACGTTCCCCGGGTGCACGTCGCCGTGGATCACCGCGCGGCCGAGCGGCTGGAACTCGAGGAGCTCGCGGCGCATCGCGGGCAGCGCCGCCACGACCCGCCGCAGCGCGGGCAGCGACCGCGCGAGCGCCGGGACCTCGCCGCGGGGCAGGTGCTCGGCCAGCGAGAGGGTGCCCTGCGCCACGGCCAGGTTCTCGGCCTCGTAGTCCCACGCCGGCAGGGAGGCGTCCGGCGCCGTCTCTGCATGGAGGCGCGCCAGCCGCTCGAGCACCTGGGCCGTGTGCCCGCTGTCGGACCAGGGCCAGGCGTGCGCCGGCTCGATCCGCTCGAGGTAGAGCAGCCAGCGCCCGCGCCCGAGCCGCTCCGCGCCGAGCAGCTCGGGCGAGAAGCGCCGCGCGACCGACCTCGAGAGCCGCCGGTAGACGGCCGCCTCGCGCGCGGCGACGCCGTGCACGAGCTTCGCCACGAGCGCGATCCGGCGCTCCCCCGGGCCGCCGCGCAGCCGCGCGGTGACCAGCGCGACCTCCGAGCAGAGCCCGCCCGGGAGCGGGCGCACCTCGACGGCCGCGCCGCGAGCGGCATCGCCGTGGCGCGCGACGAGAAAGGCCGCCACCGCGGCGGGATCCAGGGCACCTCGCGTCATCGATCACCTCCCGGACCCCGACGATGCGCCGAGGCCAGCTCACGATCCACACGGCGCCTCGAATCCGGTCCACGCCCGGAGCCGTGCGCCCGGCGACGCCGGAGCGGCGGCGCGCGGCCGCGCTGGAGCGTCGCCACCGGGCGGCAGCGCGCGACCGCGCCGGCGAGCGCACCCGCCCGGAGAGCCCGTTCCCACTGGCTTCGGTTGCCCGGATGAGTATCCTCCCGTGCGGGTGTCGCGACGGTAGAGCGCCGCGACAGGTCATCACGGGATGGTCGGGCCGCCTTCCCCCTTCGCGCGATGTCGCTCGCGCCGTGGCCGTCCCTTGAGTCGATCCCCGTCACAGCACGCCCCCGGAACCTGGGCCCCCGCGCGCCGCATCGCCGAGCGCGTCCTCGGCCCGATCGAGCGCTTCCTGCACGTGGAGGCCGCCAGCGGGATCGTCCTCCTGGTCGCGTCGGTCGTCGCCCTCGCATGGGCGAACTCGCCGTGGGGCGACGCGTACGAGCACCTCTGGCATCTCCCGATCACGATCGGCGCCGGCTCGCTGGTGTCCACGCAGCCCCTCCACTTCTGGATCAACGACGGGCTGATGACGATCTTCTTCTTCGTCGTCGGCCTGGAGATCCGGCGGGAGATCCACGAGGGGGAGCTCTCGGATCTCAAGCGCGCGGCGCTGCCGATCGCCGCGGCGCTGGGCGGCATGATGGCGCCCGCGCTCCTCTACCTGTCGCTCAACGCGTCGCCCGTCTCGCGGCACGGCTGGGGCGTCCCCACGGCGACCGACATCGCGTTCGCGGTGGGCGTCCTGGCCCTGCTCGGCAAGCGCGTGCCCCCTGCCCTGCGCGTGCTCCTGCTCGCGCTCGCGATCATCGACGACATCGGCGCGATCATCGTCATCGCGCTGTTCTACTCGTCGGGCGTCGCGTGGAGCGGGCTGCTCATCGCCGGCGGCGGGCTGCTCGCGGTGCGGCTGCTCCAACGCTTCGGCGTCCGCTCGCCCGCCGCCTACGTGGCCCCCGGCGCCGTCCTCTGGTGGGGCATGCTCCGCGCCGGCGTCCACCCGACGATCGCCGGCGTCATCATCGGGCTGCTCACGCCGGTGCGCTCCTGGTTCGGCAGCCACGGGTTCGTCGCCGCGGCGCGCGACGCGGTGGACAGGGTCGCCGCGCTCACCGAGCGCGACAAGCACCGCACAGACGAGCTCTTGAAGCCCCTCGGGCGGATCCGGCAGGCCCAGCTCGAGGCGCTGCCGCCCGTGGTCCGGCTCCAGGCGGCGCTCCACCCGTGGGTCGCGTACGGCATCATGCCGCTGTTCGCCTTCGCCAACGCCGGCGTCCGCGTCGACGGCTCCTCGCTCGGCCACGCGGCCTCGGGGACGATCCTGCTCGGGGTCATGCTCGGCCTGGTCGTCGGCAAGCCGATCGGCATCTTCCTCGCGAGCTTCGCGATGGTCCGGCTCGGCGTCTGCGCCCTGCCGCGCGGCGTCGGCTGGCGCGGGATCGCGGTCGTGGGCTGCGTCGCGGGCATCGGCTTCACGATGGCGATCTTCATCGCCGGCCTCGCGTTCGACGACCCCGCGCAGCTCGCCGCGGCCAAGCTCGGCGTCCTGCTCGCCTCGGCCGTGGCCGCCGTGGTGGGCCTCCTCGTCGGCAGGCTCGCGCTGCCGCGGGCCCCGGCCCCCGACGCGGCGCCGACGGCCACCGAGGCGGAGGCGTCGACGGAGCAGTAGCCCCGCGAGATCGCCCGCGCCGCCGAGCCTCAGCGAGCGCCGGCGTCCGCCGCGGCGCCGGGC
This sequence comes from Sorangium sp. So ce834, assembly GCF_051521425.1. NCBI lineage: Bacteria > Pseudomonadati > Myxococcota > Polyangiales > Polyangiaceae > Sorangium > Sorangium sp. So ce834. The sequence goes on along the minus strand of NZ_CP150351.1, from coordinate 5,329,456 downwards.
GCCGCCGCGGCGCCAGCGTCGGCCGGCGCGGGCTCCGGCGGCGCGCACGGCGCGGCCGACACGATCGCGCGCCACCGCGCGCCCTCGCGGACGTGCACCCGATCCGAGCGGAGGGCCGGCAGCGACCGCAGCGCCGCGAGGACCGCCTCGACCTCCTCGCTCGGCTTCTCCCCGAGGCTCGGCGGCACCTCGACGCACCCGTGGAGCGCCTCCACGTCGTCCACCCAGGCGAGCGCGGGCTGGGCTCCCTGGAGCCACGGCCACCCGCCCTCGGGCTCGGCGACGATCGGCTCGGGCGCGACGGCGCGGTCCTGCACCGCCACCTCCGCGCCGAGATCCCGCGAGAGCGCGCGCCCAAGCAGGTCGGCCGCCGGGGCGCCGAGCGCCGGGCCGACGTGCACGACCTCCACGACCGCCGGCTCGTTGTCCGGGAACCGGAGCCGCCACGCGACGAGCGGCCCCGCCGCGTGCGGCCACGCGCCCGCGAGCGACGCGGCGAGCTCCCTCTGAACGAGCGCGAGCTCCGGCTCCTTGGGCGCCACGTCGATGGGCGTCGAGCTCGCGCGGACCGACGCCGCCACCTCCTCCAGCGCGCTCGCGTCCAGCACCGCGAGCACGTCGACCTTCGGGGTCATGCCCGCGACGGCGGCGATCTGGTCGCGCAGATCCCGCTGGAGCCGCTCGGCCTCGTCGGCCCGGCCGAGCATCACGAGGCGCACGGCGACGCTGCCGTGGTCGACGGTGACGCTCGACCGCACCGTGCTCTGCGGCAGCGCGTCCAGCATGCGCACGATCGCCGTGCGGACGCGCACCTGCCACGACACCCGCGCGAGCGCCTCCCGGAGCGGGAGGTACACGGCCCCGAGGAGCGCGAGCGGCATCATCACGCGAAAGATCCACCCGTGGCGCAGCCCGAAGAAGACCTGCAGCGCGCGCGCCACCCGGCGGATCGCCCCCGGCTTCTGCTTCGCGAGCTCCGCGTGCTCGAGCTCCGCGGTGCTGACCGCGCTGTAGCCGAGGAGCAGGAAGCACAGGATGGCGAACAGGAGGATCGCGCAGAGGTTCGCCGTGAAGAGCAGCGCAGCGCCGCTCGCGATGCTCTTCACGCGCGTGCCGATCCCGTAGCCGACCACGCAGAGCGGGGGCACGAGCGCGATGCCGATGGCCGTGCCCGCGGCGGTCGAGGTCGTGTCCGAGCCGGGCCGCACCGTGGTGTACGCGGCCGCGATCGCGCAGAAGATCGCGATGAGAAGATCGAGCGCCGTCGGCGAGGTGCGCGCGGCGATCTCCGACGTCACCTCGTAGAACGGCAGCGTCAGGGTGAGCGCCGCGGCGCTCGTCACGACCATGACGACGCTGAAGGCGACGCGCGTGAAGGAGCGCAGCGCCAGGAACGGCGAGCCGATGGCGAGGCCCATCCCGAGCTCGACGATGGGCCCCATGAGCGGCGAGATCAGCATCGCGCCGATGACGACGGCCCCGCTGCCGAGCACGAGCCCGAGCGAGGCGATGCCCATGGCGAGGAAGAGCTGGAGCCAGTAGCCCGCCGCCCCCTTGGCGCTCCGCTCCAGCATGCTCCGGACGATGGCCTCGCGCGCCTCGGGCTCGATCCCGAACGCGGCCGCGATGCGGTCCTGGAGCGCCCCCCACGCGGCGTGCGTCAAGCCACGACCCCGGCGCCCCGCCCCGCGCGGCCCGCGTCCAGCCCCGCGCGGCCCGCGTCCGGCCCCGCGCGGCCCGCTTCCGACCCCGCGTGGACCACGCGCAGGAGGCGCCGCACCGCGCCGGCGTCGGGCAGCCGGTAGGCGGCGCGGCTGCTCGCGTTGCCGACGTGGATGGTGCACGCGGACGGCGGCAGCGCCGCGAAGATGTCCTCGTCCGTGCGGTCGTCGCCGATCGCGATCACCGCCGCCCTCGCCGGCACGTCGTCCAGGATGAGCGGCACCACCCTGCCCTTGTGCACGCCGCGCGGTCGGACCTCGAGCACCTTCGCGCCGGCGAGCAGCTCCAGCGCATCCATGGGGATGCGCGCCTCGAGGCGCGCGCAGAGCTCGCGCACGTGCTGGCTCGCCAGCTCGGGCTCGGCCGTGCGGTAGTGCCAGGCCAGGGTCACCGTCTTCTCCTCGATGAAGGTGCCCGGGGTGCGCCGGGTGACGTCCTCGAGGATCTTCCGCACCTCGCCCTTCCAGGCGGCGCCGTCCGGCTCGAGCGCGACCCAGTCGTCGCTCGCCTTGGGCCGCGACCAGAAGCCGTGCTCGGCGTGGAGGTGGAGCGGCAGCGCGCCGAGCCAGCGCTCGATATCGGCGCGCCGGCGGCCGCTCACGACGTGCACGCGGTCGCGCTCGGACAGCGCCCGGAGCAGCGCGAGCAGCTCCTCGTCCGGCGCGGCGAGGTCGGGGACCGGCGCGAACGGGACCAGCGTGCCGTCGTAGTCGAGGATCCACACGCGCTGCGGCGCCCGGCGGACGTTCTCGACGACGCTCTCGGGCATCCCCCGGCGCGACGGGGAGGCCGCCGCGGGCGCCGTCGGCGCGGCGCGGTCGAGATCGTCGAGGAACGACTGCGCCCAGGTGTGCACGTCGTGCGTGGCCACGCGGCGGCGCAGCGCCCCCATCCGGAGCCGCTGCTCGGCGGGCGGCATGGCGATCGCCTGCTTCACGGCGGCGGCGACCGAGCCGATGTCGTACGGGTTGACGGAGATCGCCTCCGCGAGCTCGGAGGACGCGCCCGCGAACTCGCTCAGGATCAGGGCGCCGTCGTCGTCGACCCGCGCGGCGACGTACTCCTTCGCGACGAGGTTCATGCCGTCGCGCAGCGGGGTCACCAGCATCACGTCGGCGGCGAGGTAGAGGGCGACCACCTGCTCGAACGGCAGCGAGCGGTGCATGTAGTGGATCGGCGTCGCGCACGTCGTCCCGTACTTCCCGTTGATGCGGCCGACCATCTCGTGGACGAGCCGCCGGAAGTCGGCGTACGCGCCGGCCGACTCGCGCGTGGGCACCGCGAGCTGGAGGAAGCGGACGCGATCGCGCAGCTCCGGCTCGCGCTCGAGGAACCGCTCGATCGCGAGCAGGCGGCGCGGGATCCCCTTCGTGTAGTCGAGGCGGTCGATCCCGAGCACGATCTTGCGGCCGCGCGCCTCGGCGCGGATGCGCGCCGCCTCCTCCCGGACGCCGGGGTGGGCCGCGAGCCGCTCGATCTCGGCGGCGTCGATGCTGATGGGGTGGACCCCCAGCGCGACCCTGCGCCCGTCGTGCTCGATCGCCGCCTCGCCCGGCTCGACGCCGAGCACGTGCGCCGCCGACGCCGCGAAATTCCTGCGGAAGCCGGCCGTGTGGAAGCCGAGCAGGTCGGCGCCGAGCAGGCCCCGCACGATCTCCTCTCGCCACGGGAGGATGCGGAAGACCTCGGCGGACGGGAACGGGACGTGGAGGAAGAAGCCGATCCGCGCCCCGGGGAGGCGCCGCCGGAGGAGCGCCGGGAGGAGCAGGAGCTGGTAGTCGTGCACCCAGATCGCGTCGCCCGGCGTGTACTGCGCGGCGACGATGTCGGCGAAGTGCTCGTTGACGCGCCGGTAGGCCTCCCAGTCGAGCTCGGCGTCGAGGTTCACCTTGTCGAGCAGGTAGTGGAACAGGGGCCAGAGGACGCCGTTCGAGAAGCCGTCGTAGAAGCGGTGCTGCTCCGCGGCGCCGAGGTGCACGGGCACGGCGCGCATCCCGGCGAGCGCCTCGTCGGCGTCCCTCCGCTGCTCCGGGGTGAGGCTCGCGACGCTGCCCGGCCAGCCGATCCAGACCGCGCAGTGGCGCTCGTGCGGGCCGCGCATCGCGGCGGCGAGGCCGCCCGAGGAGCGCGTGAGGCAGAGCGCACCGCGGTCGACGCGCACGCTGATCGGGAGACGGTTGGAGACGATGAGCAGTCGGGCCATGGAATTCCCCTCCTCTGCGGTGACGACGCGCCGCTCGCCGGGCGCGAGGCGCGGCGCCGCCCTCGTCGGCCGGGCGCGAGGCGCGCGCCGGCGTCGGGACGAGCCGCGCGCCGCGAGGCAGCGTGCCGTCGAATACAAACAGGGCGCGACGCTCGCCCGGGATTGACGCGGGCGGGCGTGGCTGAGCGAATACTTTGAACTCAAAACATATCGCGCGGCGTCGCGCAAGCTGATCCGGCGCGCCGGAGCGCCGCGCGCGTCGATCGGTCGTCCACCTCGCACCTCGCCGCGCAGGCGTGTCGCGGCGCGTCGGGCGCCGATGGATGTCAGGCACATCCTGTCAGGCGCGACTCACTCGAGCATGTCTGTTCGATCGCGCGGTATCGAGGCGGTGCATCGAAGCTGGCAACCCACCGCGCCCCTGCTACGCCACCCGCCACGGATACCCACGCTGGCGACGTGGCCCACGCTGGCGGCATGGAAGGAGTCCAAGCATGGCCCAGACACGGAACAGCGTGACGAGCCCGTGGGGCGAGCGGACGCCGTACTTCGGCGAGCATCGATGGCCGGCGCGGGTCGACGAGCAGACGGAGGAGGAGCCGGAGCGATGGGTCCAGTCCTGCTGCGTGCTGTGCACGAACGGGTGCGGGCTCGACATCGGCGTCAAGGGGAACAGGATCGTCGGCGTCCGCGGCCGGGCCCAGGACGTCGTGAACCACGGCCGGCTGGGCCCGAAGGGGCTCCACGGCTGGGTCGCGAACAACAGCCCCGACCGGCTGACCCGGCCGCTCATCCGCACCGGCAAGAAGCCCGGCGACGCGTTCCGCGAGGCCACGTGGGACGAGGCGATGGATCTCATGACCCGCCGGTGCAGGGACGTGGTCGCGCGGTACACGCCCAGCGCGGTCGCCATCTACAACAGCGGGCAGCTCTTCCTCGAGGAGTACTACACGCTCAGCGTCATCGCCCACGCCGGGCTCCGCACGAACCACATCGACGGGAACACGCGGCTGTGCACCGCCACGGCCGGCAGCTCGCTCCGCGAGACGTTCGGCCGCGACGGGCAGCCGTCGAGCTACCGGGACTTCGACGTCGCCGACTGCATCCTGCACGTCGGCCACAACATCGCCGCGACGCAGACCGTGTCGTGGATGCGCATCCTCGATCGCCGCCGGGGCCCGAACCCGCCCAGGCTCGTCGTGATCGACCCGCGGACCACCGACACCGCGCGGGAGGCGGACGTCCACCTGACCCCGCGCCTCGGCACGAACGTGGCGCTGCTCAACGGGCTCATGCACCTGCTCATCCAGAACGGGCATGTCGATCGGACGTTCATCGATGCGCACACGGTCGGGTTCGACGTGCTCCGGGAGAAGGTCGCGGCGTATCCGCCCCGGCGCGTGACCGAGATCACCGGCGTCCCCGTGGAGCAGCTCAACGCCGCGGCCCGCCTGCTCGGGACGAGCGAGCGGCTCCTGGCCACCGTGCTCCAGGGCGTCTATCAGGCGCACGAGGCCACGGCCGCGGCGTGCCAGGTCAACAACCTCGTCCTGATCCGCGGCATGATCGGCAAACCCGGCTGCGGCGTGATCCAGTCGAACGGCCAGCCGACGGCCCAGAACACCCGCGAGACCGGCGCGGACGGCGAGTTCCCTGGGTTCCGCAACATGAACAACCCGGCGCACGTGGCCGACCTCGCGCGCGTGTGGAACGTCGAGCCGGACGTGATCCCCACGTTCGCGCCCCACACCCACTGCACCCAGCTGTTCCGCCTGGCCGAGCAGGGGTCGATCCGGATGCTCTGGATCATCGGCACGAACCCGGCGGTCTCGGTGCCCAACCTGCCCCGCATCCGCAAGACGCTGGCGAAGGAGGATCTCTTCGTCGTCGTGCAGGACGCCTTCCCGACCGAGACCACGCGGTTCGCGGACCTGGTCCTGCCGAGCGCGATCTGGGGGGAGAAGACAGGCACGTTCACGAACACCGATCGGACGGTGCACATCTCGTACAAGGCCGTCGACCCGCCGGGCGAGGCGCGGCCGGACATGGATGTCTTCATCGATTTCGCGCGCCGCATGGGGTTCACGGACAAGGACGGTCAGCCGCTGATCACGTGGGACACGCCCGAGGGCGCGTTCGACGCGTGGCGCGCGTGCAGCAAGGGCCAGAACTGCGATTACAGCGGCCTGACCTATGCCAAGCTCACCGGCGGCTCAGGCGTCCAGTGGCCGGTGAACGACGAGCACCCCGACGGGACCGAGCGGCTGTATGCGGACCTGCGCTTCCCGACCGGCGCCGACGAGTGCGGCAGCTACGGGCACGACATCGAGACCGGCGCGGCGGTCTCGCGCGAGGAGTACTCGGCCAACGACCCGGCGGACCGCGCGATCCTCAAGGCCGCCGACTGGTTCGCTCCGCCGGAGTCGCCCGACGACGAGTACCCGCTGTGGGTGACGACCGGTCGGCTCGTCTACCATTTCCACACGCGGACGAAGACGGGCCGGTCGCCGGCGCTGCAGGCGGCGGCCCCGGACGTGTTCGTGCAGATGAGCGCCGAGGACGCCGCGCGCATGGACGTGAGCGATGGAGAGATGGTCGACGTCGTGACCCGCCGTGGCCGGGTGCGCGGGGCGGCGAGGATCGGGGATATCCTCCCAGGGCACCTGTTCATCCCGTTTCATTACGGCTACTGGGACGAGGAGGGGACGGACGGGGCCGAGCCGGACGGGCGGCCGCGGGCCGCGAACGAGCTGACGATGACGACGTGGGACCCGGTGAGCAAACAGCCGGCCGTGAAGTTCGCGGCGGCCAGGCTGCAGAAGGTGAGCGCCGCGCGCAGCGCCGCCGCGAAGATCGCCGGCGCGGCGGAGCGGGCGGCCGCGCGCGCCGGCGCCGCGGCCTCGGCGGTCGCGTCGGCGATCGCGCGCCCTTCCGGCGACACCGCGGAGCGGCAGCGCCTGGGCGACTACCTCGGCCTGCTCAGGCTGGCCCACGAGCGGTTCATCGCGGCGTGCGACGCCGCCTCCGAGCACGAGCTCAACGAGGGCGAGCTGTCGATGGGGCTCGCGCGGTTGCAGGAGCTCTCGCGGCAGTCGATTTCGTGGCTGGAGCCGGCGGCGCGCCCGTACGACCCCGCCCCGCCGGCCGGCGACACGAACGAGCTCAGCGCGCTGCCGGAGAAGATGCGCCTGAACCGGGCCAGAGAGGGCAAGCTCGGGCAGCTCCGCGGGCTGCACGAGCTCTACGTGCTCGCGGCCGACCTGCACATCGCGCTCGTCGCCGTGAAGAAGACGGCCATGATGCTGCTCGACCGCCCGCTCATGGCGAGCTGCGATCGGATCGAGGAGAACACGCGCCGCCAGCAGGCGTGGCTCCTGACCCAGGTCGGCGCGCACGCGCCGCAGATCCTGGGCGTCCCGTTCTGAACCAGCACGCCGCCGCGCTCGCCCGGCCTCGTGCGGGGCGTCCCCGCAGGAGCACGGGCGGGCCGCCCCGACGTACGAGCGGGGAGCGGCGGGCGCTACGCGCGGGCCTCTCGCTGAGAGATCGAGCTCAAGAGCTCTGATGACCTCGCCCCGCCGTCCCTGTCGGCGATGTCCGACAGGCTGATGACGCCGACAGGATGCTTCTGGTCATCGACGCAGACGATCCTCGACTTCTTGTGGTTGCTCATGAGGCTCGCCGCCACGTTCAGATCCTCGTCCGGACGGCAGCAGACGACCTCTCGGGTCATGACGTCTTCCGCCCGCGTCGACGAGGCCTGACGGTGCTCCGCGAGCACCCGGATCGTGAGATCGCGATCGGTGAGGGTCCCGATGATGGATCCGTCATCGCCGCAGATCGGAACGAAACCGATGTTCCGCGCCTGCATCAGCTCGGCGACGCGCTCGACGGGCTCGCCCGCCTTGCAGCACGCCACGTCGGTCTTCATGAGCTCGGAGCAGTTCATTGTCTCTCCTCCTGGCATCGCATTACGCTTCGTGTTCGAGACGCCCATCGTCTCGCCTCGAGATCCAGCACCAGCAAACGGCGGGCCATCGCGCCGCGAGGCACGGGTGCCGAGCTCGCGACGAACATGGGATGGCGCGAGATGCCACCTCGCGACGACCGAGCGGGCACGAGGCGCCAGCTCTCGCCAGCGCTCGGTCGGGTCGGTCCCCTTCGCCAGCCCATCCGCAGGTCGACCTAGCCGACGTGCGGCTCGTTCCGGCTCGACGATTGAGATTGAGCCGCCCCGCGCGGCGCCCGGCCGCGCTCGCTCCCTTCGAAGGTCGTTCGGCCAGGGCCGCGTTCGGCGATGGGCAGCCGCGCTCGCCTCGTCTCCTCGACGATTCCGCTCGGCCACAAAATTCCATTTATGCAGCTCCTTCGGGTACGCCACCCAAAAAAGTTGAGTAGACGCCTCAGAGTGGTGACCGAAAGCCAGCACCTCATCCCACAACCCCGTCGAGCTCTGGAAACGGTGATCTCGGACGTTCCGTGGCGGCGGCGCAGCGGGCCTTCGGTCGCGGAGTGATCCGCGACCAGCTCACGCGCGCCACGTCCGGCAGCGCCGGCGTCGGCGTTCGTCTCGTTTTCGATTGGCTTGAAAGGCGAGTACTACAATGAGAGCTATTGCTTATGGGACCATGGCCCTGGTCGTGGCGGGAGCCCTGAGTGCGTGCAGCGGGTCCGAGTCGGGCGATGATGGTTCCGGTGGCGCTCCGAATACAGGCAGCGCGGTGGGGCAGACGTCCAGCGGCGCGTCGGGGCAGACGTCCAGCGGCGCGTGGCGCGGGCACACCCACGTGGGAGCGAAACCATCTGACCATTCCGCTCAAAACGCCCAACAATTACCAGGCCGGCGACGCCTCCCCCGGCGATCTCGACGGCGAAGGCGATTACGAGCTCGTGGTCAAAGAGCAAAACAACCCGCGCGATCCGTCGCAAGACGGCCGCACCGGCCAGCCCAAGCTCGCGCCCTACGACACCGACGGCACCTTCTTGTGGCGCATCGACCTGGGCATCAACATCCGCGAACCAGCCGCCGCACACCAGCTTCCACATCGGCGACGGCATGAGGGAGCCCCCCAGACCCGACATCACGGTGCGGTGATGCCGTCGTGCGGCGCCTCACGTCGCCGCCGCCGCGCTGGCGCCGGGTCCGCCGTTGCGTTCAAGCGCGCAGCCCGATCGCTGCCCACGCTCGGACGTATGAACCTTCATCTCCAAACGCTCGTCGATCACGCCGCGTGGGCCAACCGACAGCTCTTCGCCGCCCTTCGCGACGTCGATGCTTTCGCGTCGCAGAAGGGCGCAGACCTGATCTTGCGGGTCCTCGACCACGTCCACGTCGTCAGCCGCATCTTCCAGGCCCACCTCCAGGGCGTCTCGCACGGCTACGAGTCCACGCAGAGCGCGGTCCTCCCTGCGCTCGAGGAGCTCGATCGCGGATCCGAGGCCATCGACCGCTGGTATGTGGAGACCACGGCGTCGCTCGGACCGGAGGAGCTCGCACGACCTCGCGACGTGCGCTTCACCGACGGGAAGGTCGTGCCGATGACCGCCGCCACGATGATCCTCCACGTGGTCACACACACGATCCATCACCGCGGAAACGTGGACGCCATCATGGTCCAGTGCGGGATGCCGCGCCGGAGGGACGGATTCCCCGAGTTCCTCGTCAGTCGAGCGTCCGCCACCTGATCGAGCTCAGCCCCTGCGTCGGCGTCATGCCGAACTGCTCCCGGAAGACGCGGCTCAGGTGGGCGCTGTCCGCGAACCCGGCGGCGGCCGCGGCTGCGCTCAGGCTCGCTCCCCCCTCCACCGCGGCGATGGCGCGGCGCAGGCGCTTCCACCGCAGATACGCGCGCATCGGGAGCCCGACGTCACGCGCGAAGGCATGGCGCATCTGCCGCGGCGAGAGCCCGGCCTCGTGCGAGAGGCTCGCGAGGTCGACCGGGGCGGAGCCATCGAGGTAGGCGCACATCCGACGCGCCGCCGGGTGTCGCGGCTCCGGTGGCTGCCGCAGGTCGACCGCGGAGAGGATCGAGGCCATGAGCGCGCGCGCCATCTCCGGCGTGGGATCGCGAGGGACGCTCACGTCGAGCGCGCCGCGGCCCCACGTCTCGCACCGGGGCTCGGCGTCGCGAGAGAGCGCTCGGCTCGCCAGGTCGTCCCCGTCGAGGAACAGCATCGCAGCGTGTGCGCACGCGCCGTGTCGATGGGGCATGCGTGGGGGGATGACGGCGGCGCCGGCGTGAAGGCGTCCGCCGGCCCCGTCCTCGATGCACAGCCCCTGCGGCGCGATGAGGACCTGGGCCGCGTGATGCGCGTGACGCCTCGTGGCAACGAGGGGGCCCACGTAGAGCATCCGCGTCTCCGAAACGAACAGCGTACCGCTCAACGTCGCCGGCGTGCTCAACGGTCGCTGGCTCCGTCGGGGGATGTCGACATCCGCTGGTCCATCAGCTCCCCATCCTAGCTCAGGCGCTCTCGGGGGCGAGGGACTCCCAGGGCGGCCGCGACGCGGACGCCGGGTGCGGAGCGGGGCGGAGCCCCCCAAGGAAACAAGGCCAGATCCGAACCCGAGCGTCCGCCGCGGGAATCGGTTTGATCTCAAATAATGAGCGAGCTAAGAATCCGGTCATGAGCCTGTCCTTCTCTGGACCCAAGGGGTGGATCGAGCAGCGCTGGATCGTGTACGCCCTCATGCGGGACAGCATCCAGCACCACCTCGAAGACGGGTGTCCGAGCGCGGAGTTCGCGGCGGTCCACGGCGTGGCCGGGGCCCTCGGCGGGCAGCGGGTGGTGCTCCCGGCGCAAAAGCTCCACGAGGAGCTCCGGCGGGCGCGGGCCGCGCTCGCGGGCCGTCCGATCGACGAGCTGGCGATCAGCGGCCGGACCCGCGCGGTCCTCAGCCTGCGCTGGCCGCCGCCGGAGGAGCGCGAGACGATGCTCGTCAAGGACTGGGGCGACTCGGTGCCGCTGCTCGGCGCGCCGTCCGGCGGCAGCCTCGACGACGTCTTCGGCCACCTGCTCGACGGGCTCTTGCGCATCACGGAGGGAGCCTCCGAGTCGGATCACGTCGAGGTCACGGACCTGTAAGCGAAGGCTCACTGGATCCGGAGGTCGATCGTCATGTCCTTTCCGCCCCGCTGGACGGCGATCGCGAGGTTGTCCGCCGAGCGCAGCCGGGCATAGGCCTGGAGGGCGCTCTGCGGGTCGGTCAGATCGAAGCCGTTGATCGACCGGAGGGTGTCCCCCTTGCGCAGGCCGACCGCGGTCAAGAGCGAGCCGGCCCCGACGCGCGCGAGGCGGACGCCGATCACCCGCTCTCCCTCGCGGGCGGGGACGATGCGCGCAGAGCGCATGAGCTCGCCTTGCTTCTCCAGGACGAGATCGATCGCCGTCCGGTCGACGATGAACTCGGTGTCGCTCACCTTCCGGATCTTCGACGCGATCTCGGGCGGGAGCGCGCCGCGCTTCGGCGGCTTCGGCGCGGCGCGGGGCGCGGGCGCCGCCGGCGCGCGCCGGTTGTCGCCGATGCGGACCTGGCAGCGCGCCCCCGGCTCGGCCAACCACACGCGGTCCCAGCCGATCGCGAGGACCGAGCGGCCCTCGACCGCATCTCCCGCCCGGCGGAGGAGCGGCTCCCCTCGCCCCACCGCGATCGTGGCGAACGACCAGGAGGGATCCTCCGAGGCGGCGATGAGCAGGACGCGCGCGCCCTCGCAGGTCGGATCCAGCAGCGGATCGCCGAACGCTGCGGGGTCCTCGTCCGCCTCCTCGTGCGCGGGCCTCGGCGTGAGGGGCCCTGTCCTCGAGTCGAACGGGTTCCGCGCGAGGATCGCCGCCGCGCTGGTCGCGTGATCGCTGGGCTCCAGGACGGGCGGCGGCGGCGGCGGCTCCGACCGAGCCGCGGGCAGCCCGGAGAGCCACGCTTCCTCGACGAGGTACGAGATCCCGGAGGCCTGCTGGTACGCAGCCGTCATGATCATCCCGCCGAGGAGCGCCGGGAAAGCTCGCTTGATGAGGACTTCCGGGATCAACGTCGTCTTCCAGATCGAGTGTCCGCGCGAGCGCCGGCGCCCCCGCGGCCCGTGAGCGGCCACGGATGGAGCGCGGGCGCCCGCGCGGGTGTTCCTTGCACGCCTTGCGCGCCGCGACCCTCGCGCGAGCGCAGCCTGCCCGTGGTGGAGCAGCATCCGTGCCCGCGTGGCTTGGGAGTTGCTGCCCGGGGGCGCATGACGAAGAAGACAGGCTCCGCACGGCTCCCCCGCCCCATCGCGCTCCTCGCCGCGATCGCCGCGATCGCCGCGCCGCTGGCCGCGGGATGCGCCCCGGACCCGCAGAACGCGCCCTGTTCCAGAGATGCCGAGTGCCGGCGCCGCGACGAGGATCTCAGGTACTGCATCAGCGCGACATGCGTGGAGTGCCTCTCCAGCTCGATCTGCGGCGCAGGGAACGAGTGCGTCGACGGGCGCTGCGTGCTCCGGTGCCGGGACGCGCGCGACTGCCGATCCGACCAGCTCTGCCGCGACGGCACGTGCGAGGACCGGTGACGTGCGACATCGTGTCGCATCTGAGACAATGGATCGCATGAACGCGCGAAGCCGAGAGGGCCGGACCACCATGGGGCTGACGCTCCAGCTGTGGCTCATGCTCCTCGTGCCGATCGTCCTGGCCGTCGCGCTCTACGGGGCGGTCATCCACACGACGCGGCACCAGTTCCTCCGCAGCCAGGCGGCCGCCGAGCTGCGCCACCACGCGAGCCTGGTCGAGGCGGCGATCGGCGGCGCCGTCGAGCGGGGCCAGATCGAGCTGCTCAAGCACCGCATCGAGCGGCTCGCGCAGGCCGACCGCATCCTCGGGATCGCGGCGTTCGACGCGGCCGGGGGCCCGATCCTCGTGACCGATCCGATCGCCGGCGAGGCGGCGGAGCTCGCGGCGCTGGCGCGGAGGGCGCTCGCGACGGGCGCCGAGATCGAGGAGGAGCGCACGCTCGGCGGGGCGCCGGCGCTCGTGCGCACCGTCACGTTCTCGCAGCGCGGGCTGTCGGTGGTCGCCGTGGTCGTCCGGGAGCTCCGCTACCTGGACGCGTTCGCGCGCAGCTCGAACCGCGGGCTGGCGCTCGCCGGGGCCGCGCTCCTCGCCGCCACGGCGCTGATCGCCGCGTTCGCGAGCCGGGCGACGGTCGGGCGGCCGGCCGGCGCGATCGTGGCGGGCGTCGAGCGGGTGGCGCGCGGCGAGCTCGGGGTGACGGTGCCCGAGGCGGGCGCCGAGGAGCTCCGGCGGCTCGCGCGGGCGTTCAACGCGATGACCGCCTCGCTCGCCGAGGCGCGCGCCCACCTGGAGCAGGAGCAGGCCGCCCGGGCCGCCGTCGAGCGCAAGCTCCAGCAGGCGCACGCGCTGTCGGCCGTCGGACAGGTGGTCGCCTCGATCGGCCACGAGATCGGCTCGCCCCTCAACGTCATCCTGGCGCGCGCGCGCCGCCTCGCCGACCAGCCCGGCTGGCCCGAGGCGACCCGCGGCGAGCTGGAGACGATCGCCACGCAGTCCGAGCGCATCTCCCGCGTGGTGGCGCGGCTGCTCTCCATCGCCCGCCCGCCGCGGACGCTCGGCCGCGGCAGCGACGTGGCCCAGGTCGCGCGCGAGGTGCTCGCGTTCCTCGGGCCGGAGTGCCGGCAGCGCGGGATCACGACGCGGATCGACCACGACGAGGCGCCGCTCCACGTGGCGCTCGACGCGGACCACCTGTTCCAGGTGCTCTTCAACCTGTGCCTGAACGCGGCGCAGGCGCAGCCGAACGGCGGCGAGATCGCGGTGCGCCTCGCGCAGGCCGACGCCCGCAAGGCGTCGTTCGAGGTCGAGGATCGCGGCCCGGGCGTCCCGCCGGGCGTCGCCGCGCGCATCTTCGAGGCGTTCTTCACGTCGCGAGGCGACGGCGGCGGCACCGGGCTCGGCCTGGCGATCGTCGAGGGGATCGTGCGCGACGCGGGCGGCTCGGTCGAGCTGGTCCGCACCGGCCGCGGCGGCGCCTGCTTCCGCGTCACCCTGCCGCGCGGCGCGGCCGCGCCGCTCGTCGCGCGCGGCGCGGCGGAGGCCCGCGCGTGAGCCCGCGCGCGAGGGTGCTCGTCGTCGACGACGAGCTCGAGATGGTGAAGCTCGTGGCCGACATCGCCCGCGACATGGGCCACGAGCCGACGACCTTGACCGCGCCGCTGCTCGCGCTGCCGCTCCTCGAGGAGCGGGAGTTCGATCTCGTCGTGACCGACGTGCGCATGCCCGAGATGGACGGGATCGAGCTCATCGAGCGGATCGCGCGCTTCGACCCGCGGGCGGCGATCATCGCCATGACGGCGTTCGGCTCGATCGACACCGCGGTCCGCGCCATGCGCGCCGGCGCGTTCGACTACCTGCCGAAGCCGTTCCAGCCGGCGGACATGGCGCTGCGGATGGAGCGGGCGCTCGGGCAGCGCGCGATGACGGTCGAGCTGACCGAGCTGCGCTCGGAGGTGGCGCACCGGTTCTCGATCGCGGGCATGATCGGCCGCAGCCGGGCGATCGAGGAGGTGATCGCGCTCGTGCGGCGGGTCGCGGACAACCCGGCGACGGTGCTCGTGAGCGGCCCGAGCGGGAGCGGCAAGGAGCTCGTGGCGCGCGCGCTCCACGGCGAGAGCCGGCGCCGCGGGCGGAAGTTCGTGGCGGTCAACTGCGCGGCGATCCCCGAGGCGCTCATCGAGGCGGAGCTCTTCGGGGTGCGCAAGGGCGCGTACACGGACGCGCGCAGCGATCGGCCCGGGATGTTCCAGGAGGCCGACGGCGGGACGCTCTTCCTCGACGAGGTGAGCGAGCTCGCGCTGCCGCTCCAGGCGAAGCTCCTGCGCGCGCTCCAGGAGCGGGAGGTCCGCCCGGTCGGCTCGGTGTCGTCGGAGCCGGTCGACGTGCGCGTCATCGCGGCGACGAACCGCGATCTGCGCGCGGCGGTCGCCGAGCGCGCCTTTCGCGAGGATCTCTTCTACCGGCTCGCGGTGATCGAGATCGCGATCCCGCCGCTCAGGCACCGGACGGACGACCTCGTGCCGCTGGCCGAGCACTTCCTGGCGCGCGCGGCCGCCAACGCGGGCAAGCCGATCGCGGGGTTCTCGGGCGCGGCGCTGAAGCGCCTGCTCGCGTACGACTGGCCCGGCAACGTCCGCGAGCTGGAGAACGCGATCGAGCGGGCGGCGGCGCTCTGCGACGGCGGGCGGATCTCCCCGGACGACCTCCCGGAGTGCGTGCGCTCCCGGCGAGGCGCGCCGGATTTCCTGGAGGCCGCGGCGGACCGGCTGATGACGCTCGACGAGCTCCAGCGCGAGTACGCGCAGATCGTCCTCAAGCGGGCGGGTGGCAAGAAGCAGCGGGCGGCGGCGCTGCTCGGCGTCGACCGGCGGACGCTGCAGCGCTGGTTCGGCGGGGGGAGCGACGGCGAGGAGGGGGCGTGAGGGAGCGCCCGCTATCGCGCGCCCGTCGTGGCGAGATCAGATCGCGGGCACGACGGTGATCTCGCCGGTCGTGTACAGGGCGGAGGTGTCCCAGGCGAGCCCCGGGGCGAGCGGCAGGTCGATGCTCACGGCAGCGAACGCCCCCGCGAGGTCGCCGCCCCAGCCGAGCAGCACGATGGAGTCCTCGGCCTGGAACGACACGGAGCTGTCGGCCGGCACGACCTCCAGCGCCCCGTCGAGGAGGAGGTCCCCGTCCACCTGGAGGAGCGGCGACGGGCTCGAACCCCCGACGGTGATGCGCAGGGTGGACCCCGGCCCCTGGCTGTAGCTGCCGACGATGGTCGTCGAAGCGTGCTCCTCCCCGACCGCGAGCTCGCCGGCTTGCAAGTTGTCGAGATCGCCCACGAAGTTGCTGATCGCGAGGCGCCCGCCGGCGAAGTCGAAGTCGCCCTCCTCGACCTCCATGGCGCCCGCGACGAGGTCGCCGTCCGCGAGGCGCACCGAGGGCCCCACGTAGGGATAGGTGCTGACCACCGGCGCGGCTCGGAGGAGGCCGCCGATGCTCACGAAAGCGTCCTTGTCGACCAGGAGCGACGGAGACGCGTTGCCCCTGGCGAAGATGGTGACGTCGCCGCTGTTGAGCCATGACGCATAGACGTCGTTCACCCTGATGAAGCCCCCGCCGAGCTCGGAATGGATCTCTGTATCTTCCGTCACGAGGGTCCCGTACGCCCCGACGGTGAGCTCGCCATATCCACTCGCCGCCCCCACGCGAAGGAGCCCCTGGTTGGTCCACGTACCACCCCAACCGCGCACGCTGACCTTGCTCCTCATGAGAATATCCCTGTGACCGATCCTGGCATTGTTCGTGAAGACCTGGGCCCGGTCGATGTCCAGCGTGCCCGGGCTGTTCACGCCCACGGCGAATTCTCCCGTGCTCACCCACCTCGTCGCGGAGCCGGTCACGGTGACGTGGCCATTGCAGCTCGTGCAGCCCGACGCGCCGCTGCCGCCGCCGATGTAGACATTGTTCGAGAAGAAGGCCCCCCCTTTCTTGAGCTCGACGCGACCTTTCGCCCTGAGGCCGACGTATGTGTTCGCTCGGCTCGTCACGGTGGCGTCATACCCTTCGACGAGCAGGACACCATAGTTCTCGGAGGAGCGCTCACCCACCACGAGGTCATCGGTGAGCACCTCGGCGCCGTCCCGGACGAAGAGCTCCCCATGAGAAAGAGTGCCGCGGAGGCAGATCTGGATGGATCCGCTGTTGGTCCACTTCGAGCCGTACCCGATGACCTGAACTTTGCCGGTGAGACCATTTCCTATCAACGCGTTCGCGCTGTTCAGCCGCCCGCCGTTCGCGACGATCACTTCCCCTCTATTGTAGGTGGGCTCCCAGGGGTTGCTCGCGCCGCCCACGAGGAGCGTGCTCGACCCCAGATCCCACGGATCACTCGGGTTTCCGGGCGACACATCCCCCGTGACGGTCACGTCTGCATGGGCTGCCCCTGCCACGCCCAGCGACGCAGCCGCGAGCACGGCGGATAGAGCGAATCGTACGTGCTGTTCCATGGTTCGTACCCCTCCAAAGAAGATTCAGTTCCCATGAGAGACCACGGCCAGCGTGATGCGCCCGCAATGCAGGAGCGACACGCGAACGTGATCTCCCATGGTGGTCTAAATAGGGGACTCGGCCAACTATTGCAACACCATTTCTTAAGTGATCGCGATTTCTCCATCGGCCGCGATCTCGGCCCGGCCGGTACGGGCCGGGCCGCGAAGATCAGGCAGTGAGGCCCCGCGGCTCCCGTCGCCGCGGGCGCTGCAGACCCGACCCCACGCGATGCGGCATGGCGCAGCGTCCATGAGAGCCCACGGTCAGCGCGAGGCTCCCGCAATGCAGGAGCAACACGCAGACGTGATCTCCCATGATGATCTCAATATGAGATTTGATCCACCATTGCAACACCATTTCTTGAGCGATCGCGATTTCTCCATCGACCGCGATCTCGGCCCGGCAGTGCGGTCGGAGGGGCGATGTCAGCCAGGTCGACTTCTCGACCGGCCGCGGAGGGTCACGAGCTGCTGATGCCCACCTCGGGCGAGGCGGCGCGGGCCGGAACCTCGGCGCTCCAGGAGATGGAGACGTTGTTCAGCACGACCTGGCTCCTCGGGAGCGCCGGCAGCCGGGCGTGATCGAGGAGCACCCGCACCCCCGCGGGGGAGCGCCCCGATCCCGGGCGACCTGTGCACCGAGGCCGCCGGGGCGCCAGCGGGCGGGCGGCCGCTGGAGCGCGCCGGATTTGCCTCGGGCGCGAAACCGGATCAAGCGGGTTCATGGCATCCACTGCGACGCAGCGCCCAGAGGAGCTCCGCCAGCCGAGGCAGCTGAGCCTGAGCACGCTCCTCGCGGTCGCGACATGTCTCCTCACGGGCACGGCGATCGCCGTCGTCGCCGCGCTCTTGGTCGCCTCGACGACCATGCAACAGGCCACCCAGATCCTCGGCGACGCGAGCGAGAGCGTCCGCCTGGCGGACCGGCTGCAGGTCGACCTCTTCCTCGATGCGCACCAGATCAGCCGCAGGGCCGGGCTCGGCAGCCTCGGGGTGATCGCCGACGACCATGCGTGGGAGCGCGAGCTGAGGGACGGCCTCGCGCAGGCGCACCGCTACGTGAGCAGCCCAGAAGAGGGCAGCGTCCTCGAGGACGCGCAGCGGCGCGTCGACGCGTACCTCGCCCAGCGCCGCGCCGCCGACGCCGAGAGCCCTTCCCCCTCGCCGGCCGCGGCGGCGCCCGCCGTGGACGCGCTCGCCTTCGACGACGCCTTCAGGGCCCTCGATCGCCTGGTCGCGATCAACCTCGAGCAGGCCAGCGCGTCGAAGGCGCTCGTCGCACGCCTGGGCCAGCGCGCGACCTCCGCCGGCGTCGCGGCCGTCCTCTTCTTCATGGCCGGCGCGTCCCTGGTCCTCCTCAGCGCGCGGCGGCTCGTCTACGGCCCCATCGTCGCGATCCAGGAGGCCATCGGCCGCTACGGCGCCGGGGATCGCGCCGCGCGCGCGCCGCTCGTCGGGCCGCGCGAGCTCGACGACATCGCGCGGGCCTTCAACAGCACGGCGGAGTCGCTCGAGCGCCAGCGGCAGGCGCAGCTCGCGTTCCTCGGCGGCGTGGCGCACGATCTCAGGAACCCTCTCTCGGCGCTCCGGCTGTCCGTGAGCTTCCTGAGCCTCGACGGCCCCCCGCCGGATCCGCGCGTCCAGCGGACCATGGCGCTCGTCGGGCGGCAGGTCGATCGCCTCGAGCGCATGGTCGGGGATCTCCTCGACGCGTCGCAGATCGAGGCGTGCAAGCTCGAGCTCAAGGCCGAGGAGCGCGACCTGCGCGAGCTCGCGCAGGAGGCGGTGGAGCTCTACCGCCCGGTCTCGCCGGAGCACCCGATCGAGCTCTCGCTGCCCGAGGCGCCGGTGCCCGTCCGCTGCGACGCGACCCGGATCGAGCAGGTGCTGAACAACCTCCTCTCGAACGCGGTCAAGTACTCTCCCGCCGGCGGCCAGGTCGACGTGACGGTCCGCGGCGGCGAGGGCCGCGCCGAGATCGCCGTCCGCGACCGGGGGGTCGGGATCCATCCGACCGATCTGCCGCAGCTCTTCGAGCCGTTCCGGCGCCTCAAGGCGTCGGCGGGCGCGATCCCGGGGACGGGCCTCGGGCTCGCCGTGGCGAAGCGCATCGTCGAGGCGCACGGCGGCCGCCTCCTCGTCGAGAGCGAGCCCGGCGCCGGCTCGGTGTTCCGGGTCGAGCTGCCGCGCCCCTCCTGACGGGGCGCGCCGCCGTCGCGGGCGCGTGGACCGCCCTGGACGGCGGCTTGACACCGCCGGTCGCGGCGGCGTGAATGCGGCGCGTGGATCCATCGCCGAGCCCGTCGTCGCGACCGAGCGCGCCGCGCGCCGCGCCGTCCGGCGCCCCTGCCCCGCAGCGGCCGACGGTCACCTCGATGCTCGCGCAGCCCGCGCCGGGGGTCGCCGCGACGGGCGCCGTCTCGATCGCGCCCCGGAAGCAGGCCGCGTGGACGCGGCCGACGCCCCTGCTGGTCGGCAGCGCCGCCCTCCTCGGGGTCGACCTCGCCCTGGCGATCACGCCGCGGGCGTCGGCCGCGCTGACCGCGCTGGAGACGCTGCTCGTGCCCGCGTGGGTCGCGGCCGTGGTCTCGCTGGAGCGCCTGCGCAAGGCGCTCGCCGGCGCCAGGGTCGAGGCCCGCAGGCCCCGGCTCGCGCTGTTCCTGCTCGCGTTCGTCCTGCTGCTCGCGTGCCTCGGCGAGAAGTGGCTCCTCGTGCTCGGGCAGCCGGTCGAGGCTCCGGGGCACCGGGGCGTCGCGCTCTACCGCACGTACACGGTGCTCGCGTTCCTCGTGGCGCTCGGGGGCCTCCTCGGGCGCCGGCCGCTCGAGCGGCTCCTCGCCGCGGCCGCGGAGCACCCGGCCCGGCTCATGATGATGTCGTTCGCGGTCGCCACGCTGCTCGGCAGCTTCCTGCTCACCTTGCCGCAGTCGCTCCGGGACATCGCGCACGCCTCGTTCATCGACGGGCTGTTCATGTCCGCGAGCGCGGTGTGCGTGACCGGGCTCGCCGTGCACAACGTCGCCGCGACGTACACGCCGTTCGGCCAGGCGGTCCTGCTCCTCCTGGTCCAGGTCGGCGGGCTCGGGATCATGGTCCTGTCGACGTTCTTCGCCATCGTGGCCGGCAGGCGGCTCCGGCTCCGCGACGCGGCGGTGATGGCCGAGATGATCGACGCCGATTCGTTCGCCCGGCTCCGCCGCAACGTCGCCGCGATCGTCCTGTTCACGCTCGTCATCGAGGCGGTGGGCGCGCTCGCGTTGCTGTTCAGCTTCCTGCCCCACCACCAGATCGCCTCCGGGCCGGTCCCCGGCGAGCCGCTCTCGGGCGCCGGCGATCACCTCTGGGCGGCCGTGTTCCATTCGGTCAGCGCGTTCTGCAACGCGGGCTTCTCGCTGTTCGGCGGGGGGCTGGTCCCGCTGGTCGGCTCGCCTGCGGTCTCCGCGGTGGTGGCGGCGCTGGTGATCCTGGGCAGCCTGGGCTTTCCGGTGCACGACGAGCTCCTGAGCCGGATCCGGCTGCGGCTCCGCGGCGAGCGGCCTCCGCGGCTGTCGTTGCACAGCCGGGTCGTGCTGCTCGCGACGGCGGCGCTGCTCGTGGTCGGGGCGGTGGGTTACCTGCTGCTCGAGGGGCGCCGGTCGATGGCCGGCCTGTCGTGGCCGGTGAAGGTGATGGCGAGCATCTTCCAGTCGGCGATGACGCGGTCGGCGGGCCTGAACACGGTCGACTACAGCCTCATGGGCCCGGCGACCTGGATGCTCGCGTGCATCCTGATGTTCATCGGCGGCGGTCCGGGCTCGACCGCGGGCGGGGTCAAGCTCACGACGTTCGCCGCGCTGCTCGCGACGCTGCGCGCCGAGCTGCGCGGCGAGGAGGCGCCGCGCCTGCTCGGGCGGACGCTGCCGGCGGCCACCGTGCGCCGGGCCCTGGGGGTCGCGTTCCTCAGCGTGGTGCTCGTCGCGGGGCTCCTCTTGGTCCTGCTCGTCCTGGAGCCGCACGACCCGATGGGCCTCGCGCTGGAGGCGGTCAGCGCGTTCGCCACGGCCGGGCTGTCGGCGAACATCACGCCTTCGCTGAGCGCGCCGGGGAAGCTGATCATCACGGTGGCGATGTTCATCGGGCGCATCGGGCCGCTGACCTTGGCGCTGGCGCTGGCGAACCAGGCGAGGGCGCGGAGCTATCGGCTGCCGGAGGAGCGCGTGGGGATCGGGTGAGCGGGGGGCGGGGCGAGCGGGGGGCGAGTGAGTGGCCCGAGCACCAGCGACGTCAGCGTCAAGCCGGGATGGCCGCTGCAGGAGATGCCCCGAACCCGAGGTCGTCCTCCCCGAGCCATGTCAACCTGGCGCCAGGTGGGGCAAGGGCATTCAGGATTTGCGGCACGAGCCAGCACCCCGCGAGGAACGCCTGGAGCTCGTCGACGCCATGTACATGGCGAGAGTACAGTTCATCGAATCCCCCGATCTCAACGAGCACCCGGAAATCCCCGCCCGTGACGGGATCGCGCTCTGGCAACGCGATACGAACGACGATGTCGCAGACGACGTCCGACCCCCCAAGGGCCATCTGGAGCGTGCGTATCAGAACTCTTGGAGACATGTGCATATCCATGGGGTCGCTCAGCCAAGGCTCATGATTCCGGAGGAAGAATGGGCGGTTCCAGCGTTCCTCCGCCCGCAAGCTCCACCTTGTCCGTCACCATCCGCTTGATGAACCGCCCGGCATGCTCAATTGCGGCCGCCCAGTCCACTTGTTTCAGGCGCACACTATCATCATACTTGAACCCAAGCACGTCAACGGCGACGGACCACGTGAAGCCATCTGGATCAGGGCGCACGTCGCAGATCCGGAGGGTGATGGTTCGAGGCGGGCTCCCATCTGCGGGCGTAAATACCGTAACGAGCTCAAGCATTGGCCCTCCTAGCAGCCTCGACCGCATTCCCTAAGACACGAGGCGTATTCGTCGTTGCACTTTTTGCGACAGGTCTGAGTACGGTCATTCTTATTACAGTCTTCGTGACATCCCCAAATCTCCAAACAGGCCCGGCGGTAACCATCGCCATCAGATCGCCGTGAAGCACACGGCTGCTCCCGCCAGCCCAATCCACATTGGCGCTCACGGACGCCCCAAAACGCTCGGAGAAGTACAAGTCGGCCTGGGCGTGGCCGCCCGAAGCTACCCCCACCACCCGGTTGCAGACCGTGGCTCCACATACCGGCATCGAATAAATCGACAAGGAAGGACCCAGACTGACATTGCCGGTCCTCCAGGCGTGCACGAGCGTGACTGCGGTTCGATCGCAGGCCCCCACGCGCGCCCCTGGAACGACGCTGAACATGTTGTGGACTTCGAGCAGGAGCTCTTTCTCCTGGCGCCAGAGCAAGCCGACGAAAGGACTCAGCGCCAGCCTGGGACCGGTCCCGATCTGGATCCCGCCCACGCTCACGCCGCCGCTGAGCTCGAAAGCGGCCACCGAGGTTGGAGCGGCGACGAGCGTACACAAAGAGCCGCACACCGCGAGCGCGCGCGCCATCACCCTCCGTCCGTGCCCCATGCCTCCCCCCGGCTCGGATGGTTCTCCCAATCGAAAGGCGGCGTCAACGGTAATCCAGGCCGCAATTATGTCCTCGGCGTCATCACGTAGGCAGCTTGAGCGCGGCGGGGCCGTGGCGAGGGTTCCTACCCCGCGCTCGCGGGCATCGGCCCGGGCTCGTTCGGCATCGCGGAACCCCGCGCGCGACGTCAGGGCGGAGCGGGCGCCGCTGATCGCAAGCGATGCCGGCCAGGCCGCGCCGATCGGGTATCTCAGGCAGGCCGATCAGGCTACGCTCCAGCCATCGCCACGCCATGACATCAGCGTTCGTGCGACCAGCCATCGAGTCCGATCTCCCTCGCTTCCCCGAGATCGAGCGCTCGGCCAGCGAGGCGTTCCGGGGGACGGACCTCAACCTCGACGCCCTCGCGAGCGTCACGCCGGCGGACGGCTGGCGGGATGCGCTCCGGGCAGGGACGCTCTGGGTCGTCGACGATGGCGCCGGCGCGCCCATCGCGTTCCTGGGCGCCGAGGCGATCGGCGACGAGCTTCACATCCGCGAGCTCGACGTGGCGCTCGAACGCCAGGGCCAGGGGCTCGGCCGGCGCCTGCTCGGTCACGTCATCGCGTGGGCGCGGAGCGCGAAGCTCCAGGCGATCACCTTGACCACGTTCCGGACCGTCCCCTGGAATGGGCCGTTCTACGCCACCATGGGCTTTCGCGAGCTGTCGCCCGCCGAGACGCCGGCGCGGCTCGCGGCGATCCTGAAGAACGAGGCGCGTCAAGGCCTCGACCCGGCGCAGCGCTGCGCCATGCGGCTCGATCTCGGCGCGACATGACGGCCCGCGGCCCGCGCCGACTCCCCGCGCGCAGCGGCGCGCACGACCAGCGGTCGCCCTCGAGCACGTCAGCGCGGCGCCCGGAGATCACTCGTCCGACAGATACGCGACCATGAAGCACATCTCCTGATTCGTCCCTTCCCCCCAGGGCACGTCCTGCGGCGGGAGCTGGAACTGCCCCTCGCTCTCGGCCGCGTTGTCCCAGGTGCACTCGGCCACGAACCGATCTCCCGTCCCCCAGCGCAGCGGCTCGTCGAACATGTAGAGCGCCTGGTGGTGGAACTCGAACTCGCCGCGCGCCGCGCACTCCTCCTCACCGCCGTCGCGCTCGACCCAGGCCCGGTACGAGCGGCCGAGCAGGTGCATGTGCGGCAACAGGCCGTAGACGAGCCGCGGCGGGCCCTCGTTCTGCGTGCTGCTCCGCTCGGTGTGCCCCTCGGCGCCGGCGGGGATCGTGAAGGGCACCGGGCCGAAGACATCCATGGTGACCTCGGCGCGGGGCGGCTCGCGCGAGAGCTCCAATCGGTATCCCGATCGATCGCGGGCGCTCGTGCCCCGGCGCCCGAAATAATGCATCTGCAGGACGAGCTGCTCGCCCGGCTCGACGCGGACCCCGGCGCCCTCCGGCAGCCGCGTCACCCCGACGCCGGGCGCCCAGCTGTGGAGGAGCTGCCAGTCGAGCTCGATGACCGGATCGCGGCACGGGAAAGCGCGCGTCCCCGGCGGGACGCCGTATCCGACGCCCGCGTCGCCCGCGAGATCCCGATACACGGCCATGTGGTGCACCACCGCGGGATCGCCGACCATCGCCTCGAACGCCGTGATCCAGGCCGGCTCCGTGAAGGGGTTGTCGATGATCGCGCAGAAATACTCGTTGCCGTCGTCGTCGAGCGTGACGTCGTGCGCCTCGGGCATCTCGAGCGTGGCGTCGGGCTCCTCGATGGTGTCCTTCGCGCGCTGCGGCGGGGGCGCATCGGCCGGATCGCCGAGCGGCGCGCCGTCGCGCGCCCACGCTTCGAAGCGGGAGCGCTCCTCGACGGTGAGGCTCATCCGCTCCGCGCCCTCGTAGCTGCGGCAGCTCGGATCCAGCACCGGCGGCGGCATGTCCCCGTCGCTCACGCGGAGGGCCATGAGCTTCGCAAGCCGCTGCGCCGTCGCGGCGTCCGTCAGCGCCACCCCGCCGACGCCCGCGCCGTCGTGGCAGGAGGCGCACGAGCGCTCCACGAGCGGCTGGATGTCCCGATACCACGTCACCTCCGACCCCGACGGCGAGGGTGCTCGCTCGTCGTCCCCGCAGCCGGTCACTCCCATCACCCCGAGCACGAGCGCCGCCGCGCCCCGCGCGCTGCGCACGGTCTTGCACCACGTCATCGCACACCTCCGCTCTGCACGGCCGAACCAGGAGCCGCGGCTCTCCGGCAGACTCCCAACGATCAACCGTTTCAAACAATCGTTTAATATGCGCGCGAGGGCATGTCAAGGCCGGGGCCGACGGCGGCGCGCGGCGCGCAGCTTTCCAACGGAGCGAAGGGGTGCGGAGACCGGAGCCTGGCGGCGTCCGCGCGCGGGGGCAGCGAAGGTGGGCTCGGGAAGGTCAGCGCGAAGGCGCGCTCGCGAACGTCAGCGCGAAGGCGCTCAGGAACCGGCGTGCAGCGATGACAGCACGTCTTCGACGGCGCGCACCAGCGACGGATCGAGCGTCACGCCCGCGGCGCGCGCGTTCTCCTCGATCTGCTCGACCCGCGTCGCGCCGATGATCGCCGAGGCGACGCCCGGCTGGCGGAGGATCCACGCGATCGCGAGCTGCGCGAGCGTCAGGCCGGCCTCCGCGGCCAGCGGCCGGAGCCGCTGCACGATCTCGAGGACCCGCGGCTCCAGGAAACGACGGTACAGGAACGAGCCCGCCGGAGACGTGCCGCCGACGCTCGTCGCCCCCCGTGACTCGGGCGGCAGCGGCTTGCCCGGCAGGTACTTCCCCGTGAGCACGCCCTGCGAGAGCGGCGACCACACGATCTGCCCGATCCCGAGCTCCTCGCACAGCGGGATGACCTCGGCCTCCGGCGCGCGCCACAGCATCGAGTACTGCGGCTGGCTCGACACGAACCGCACGACGTTCGGGATCGCCGCCGCGGCGCGGATCTGCGCGGGCGTCCACTCGCTGAAGCCGATGTACCGGGCCTTGCCCTGCCTCACCACCTCCGTGAGCGCGGTCATCGTCTCCTCGAGCGGCGTGTCGGGGTCGAAGCGGTGACATTGATACAGATCCACGTAGTCCGTCCGGAGCCGCCGCAACGACGCGTCGATCTGCTTGTGGATCTGCGCCGCAGACAGCCCGCGATCCGTGTCGCTCATGGCGAAGAAGACCTTCGTCGCGATGACGTAGCTGTCGCGCGGGACCCCGCGGAGCGCCTCGCCCAGGAAGCTCTCACAAGCGCCGCGGCCGTACACGTTCGCCGTGTCGAGGAAGTTGATCCCGAGCTCGAACGCGCGGCGGATGCACGGGACGGCGCGCTCCCTCTCGACGTGCCAGCCGTACGTGAGCCACGAGCCGAGCCCGATCTCGGAGACCCGAAGGCCGCTCCTCCCGAGCTGGCGATACCTCATCCCCGTGCCCGCGCCGACCGCAGGCGGCGGCAGCGAGGCGGCCTCATCCGTCGCCACGATCACGGCTCCCCTCCCCCGCGGCCCACGCTGATCCGCTTGCAGCCATAGAGCCTCTCGGCGGTGATCCCCGCCTCGCGACACCGCGCGACGAGCTTGTCCGACTCGACGATGGGGCGCGACTCCGGCGTGTACTGCATCACCATGATATGCCCCATCCAGGGCTCCTGCCCCATCGCATAGACGTAAACCTGCTTCGGCCGGAACCGCTCGACGATCGGCCAGCCGCGCTCGAAATCCGAGCCCGTGAACCGGCGCGACTTGTCGTGCTTCCGCAGGAGCGGCTTCGTGAGCAGCGGGCCATAGAGCCAGCTCATCTGCGCGCCGTCGCACTCCATGCCGATGAAGAGGACGTCGGCGTCGCCGATCCGGTCGTGGATCCGGTCGTACAGCTTGGGATCCAGGTTGTTCGAGTCCGCGAGGAACAGCGCGGTGCGGCCGTCCATCGCGACCGCGAAGCCGGCCTTCGTCCGGATGTCCAGGTCGGCGTG
Organism: Sorangium sp. So ce834; assembly: GCF_051521425.1. Classification (NCBI taxonomy): domain Bacteria; kingdom Pseudomonadati; phylum Myxococcota; order Polyangiales; family Polyangiaceae; genus Sorangium; species Sorangium sp. So ce834. The sequence continues at coordinate 5,302,933 of NZ_CP150351.1, read as the reverse complement.
CTCGCCGAGGAACGGAAGCGCCGTGATCCGGCCGCCCGGGATCGACAAGGACTCCATCGGCCCGAGCTCCAGCACGCGCGGAAAGCCGATCCGCTCGAGCGCGAGGCGCAAGGACGGGTCGACGCGGCAATCGCCCTTGCTCCGCGGGACGACGATGGTGCCAATCTTGTGGCGCAGATCGATCAGCGTCTCGAGCAGGCAATGGTCCTGGTGGTTGTGCGTCAGCACGACGTAATCGATCCGCTCGGGCAGATCGTCGTGCGTGAGGCGCTCGCCGGGGCCGCCGTGCTGGTAGGCGATGATCGGATCGAACAGGACGCTCGTCGACGCGCTCTCCATCAGCACGCACGCGTGGCCGTAATACGTGAGCCGCGGCTCGGAAGACCGGTAGTCCGGCCGGCGCGGCGGCGGCTCGGCCGAGAAGAAGCTGCGGAAGAGCGGCTCGTCGCCGGCGCTCACCCCGAGCCGCTCGCGGATCTCGCCGTACGATCCCGGGGTGTGGCGCATGCGGAAGAGCGCGTCGAGGTGCTCCGACGCGAACGGCACGTCGAGCATGAGCACGCCGGGGCGCGGGAGCCGCGGCGTGCTGAGCCCGTAGCCGCGGACGTCGCTCGCCGCGAGGGAGATGGCGAAGCTCTGCGCGGCCGGCTCGTAATACTCGCTGTCGTAGAAGAGCGGCTCGAAGTAGCGCACCGCCGGCTGGTCGTTCACGTCGTAGGTCAGCTCGACCATCCCCCGCAGCGGCGCGGGGATCTGCGCGTAGAGCGGCTCGAGCGACATGCCGTCGCCCCGCTCCGCCACGAGCCGGTCGAGCTCGTGAATGGCGTCCGCGAGCGAGAGGAGCCGGGCGCGCTCGCGGACCGTGCGGTCGGCGAGCGCGCGGACGGCCCCCGCCGCCTCGGCGCCGTGGCCGATGAACGGGCCGCCGGCGAGCGCGGGGTTGGTGAGCGCGGCGACGTGGATCTGCGGGTCCTCCGCGAAGGACTGCATGAGCTTCACGTGGCTGTTCGCGAGGAACATCGCCGCGCTCGGCGGCGGGATCAGGTAGATCCACGCATACCACTGGTTGAAGAGCGGCTCGGCGATGGCATTGGGCCTCAGATGGACTTCGTCGCTTCTCATGAATGCTCCACGCCTGGCCCGGGCACGGGCGCGCTGGGGGATGGATTGAGCCCTGTGTCGTGCAGTCGCGCCTCGATGGCGCGCGCGACCGCGGCGACGGCGGGCGCGCGCAGGACGCTCGCGTGGTCGGCCTCGACGTCGCGGACCTCGACGGCCCCGGCGAGGGCGCGCCACCGGCGCGCCGCCTCGGCGGGGTCGGCGAGGGTCGCGGTCGCGCGCAGCAGGAGGAGCGCGCCCGGGAAGCGCGCGCCCTCGTAGGCCGACGCCGCGCGGACGTGGGCCGCGTACACCGCGTACATCCGCTGGATCTGCTCGTCCGGCACGTCCTCGGGCAGGAGCGCGCTCGACCTCGCGCGCGCAAGCACGAGGCCGAGCCGACCGGACGGCTCGGTCGCGGCGAGGTCCGCGAACAGCGTCGGGCCGATCCCGAGGTCGGCGGCGAACCCGCCGACGGGCCCGAGGTCGGCGGCGAACCCGCCGACGAGCCCGAGGTCGGCCGCGAACCCGGCGACGAGCGCCCCCTCGTCGAGGGGCGGCGCGACGCCGGGCGGCCGGCTGTCGATCAAGGCGACGAGCGGGACGTCGCGCCCGGCATGGGCGAGCTGGCGCGCGAGCTCGAAGGCCAGCACGCCGCCGAGCGACCAGCCGCCGAGCAGCAGCCGCGCGCTCGGGCAGACCTGCTCGATCAGGGCGCGGTACGGCGCGACGATCGCCTCGACGGTGGGCGCGGCGGTGGGCGCGGCCTCGGCGGAGAGCCCCGGCGCGCGCAGCGCGTACACGCGCCGCCGGCCGCCGAGGCGGAAGGCGAGCTCGCGGTACATGTCCACGCCGCCGCCCGCGGCGTGGACCAAGAAGAGCGGCGCGGCGTCCGCGGGGCCGTCCTCGAGCAGCACCAGCGCGGTCGCCTCCGACGGGCGCCGCGCGCGGATCGCGGCGGCTAGGCCGTCGATCGTGGGCCGCGCGTAGAGCGCCGAGGCCTCCAGCGCGACGCCGAACCGGGCGCGCACGCGGAGCATCATCCGCATCGCCGAGAGCGAGTCGCCGCCGAGCTGGAAGAAGTCGGCGCGCGGGTCGATCGCGGGCCGGCCGAGCACGCCGCGCCAGATCGCCACGAGATCGCGCGCCACCGGGTCCTCGGGCTCGGCCGGCGCGATCTCGGCGGCGGCCGCCGCGGGCGCGGGCAGCGCGGCGCGGTCGACCTTGCCGCTCGGCATGCGCGGGATCGCGTCGAGCGCCACGAGCTCGCCCGGCACCATGTGCTCGGGCAGGCGCGCGGCGAGCGCGGCCGCCACCGACGCCGCGGTCGCGCCGGGGTCGAGGACCACGTACGCCACGAGGTGCGCCCCGCCCGCGGCCGCGTCCCGCCGGACCGCGCACGCGGCGCCGCGGACGCCCGGGGCCGCGAGGAGCGCCGCCTCGACCTCCTGGATCTCGATGCGGTAGCCGCGCACCTTGACCTGCCCGTCGCGGCGGCCGACGAACTCGATCTGCCCGTCCGGCAAGAGGCGGACGTCGTCGCCGCTCCGGTACATCCGCGCGCCCGGCGTGGAGGAGAACGGGTCGGGCACGAACCGTTCGGCGGTCAGCCCGGGCCGGTTCCAGTACCCGCGGGCCACCGCGACGCCGCCGATGCAGAGCTCGCCGATCGCGCCGGGCCGGATCAGGCGGAGATCCTCGTCGACCACGTAGCAGGACGCGTTCCCGATCGGGCGGCCGATCGGGACCACGTCCGACGCGCGGGCGCACGGCCACTGGGTCACGTCGATGGTGGTCTCGGTCGGGCCGTAGGTGTGCACGAGCTCGGTGGACGGGAGCACGGCGAAGCACCGGTCCCGCGTGCTCCGCGCCAGCGCCTCGCCGCCCGCGAAGACGCGCCGGAGCGTCGCCGCGCAGCGGCGCGCGTCGGGCTCCGCGAGGAAGTGATCGAGGAGCTGCGGCATGAACCACAGCTCGGTGACCTCCGCGGCGACGATGAGGCGCGCGAGCGCCATCGCGTCGCGCTGCACGCCCGGGGGGGCGATGACCATCGTCGCGCCGGCGACGAGCGGCGCGAACAGCTCCCAGAGCGAGATGTCGAAGCTCAGCGAGGTCCGGTGCAGGAACCGGTGCCCCTCGGCCAGGGGGAAGCGCCGCTGCCGCCAGAGCAGGTTGTTGCAGAGCTGCCGGTGCGGCACGACGACGCCCTTCGGCTGCCCGGTCGAGCCGGAGGTGTAGATGATGTACGCCGCGTCGTCCGGCGAGCGCCGATCCGGCGCCGCGCGGGGCGGCGCGGGGCGGCGCGGATCGCGCGCGAAGTCCGCGGCGACGACGGCCTCGACCCCGGTGCCCGCGACCTTCTCGGCGCCGCGGCGGTCGACCAGGACGACCGACGAGGCCGAGTCGCGGATCACGTAGGCGAGCCGCTCGGCGGGGTACTCGGGGTCGAGCGGCACGAACGCCGCGCCGGCGATCAGCACGCCGAGGACGCACACGACCGTGTCGACCGACCGGTCCATGCAGATCCCGACGTGGCCGTCGCGGCCGATCCCGCGGCGCGCGAGCTCGGCCGCGACGGCGGAGGCGCGGGCCCACAGGCCGGCGTAGGTGACGCGCTCGTCGCCGGCCCACACCGCGACGGCCTCCGGCGCCCTCCGCGCCTGCGCCTCGACGAGGGCCTCGATCCGCATCGGCCCCGGCCACTCGACGCGGACCGCGCCGTTCGAGAGGGCCAGCGCGCGCTGCTCGGCGGTGAGCAGATCGAGCTCGGCGTGGGCGCCCTCCGGCGCGCGCGCCATGGCGTCGAGGACGCGCCGGGTCGCGCCCGCGACGAGCTGCATGTCCTCGTCCGAGAAGAGCGACGCGTTGCCGCTGAACAGGATGGACAGGCCGCCGTCCGCCGGGCTGAGGCTGCACGCGACCGAGAGCGCGAGGGGCGTCTCGCCGACGTCGTGCTCGTCGAGGACCGTGAGCCCCGGGATCGAGAGCGCCGCGTCGTAGGCGTGGAAATGGGCGAAGTTGAAGAGGACGTCGAAGAGCGGCTCGCCGCCGTTCTCCCGGACGAGCCGCGCGAGCGGGTACCGGCGGTGCGCGTCCATCGCCCGCTCGGCCTCGTGGACCTGCCGGACGAGATCGCGAAAGCTCCCGCGCCCCAGCGCGACCCGGAACGGGACCGTGTTGAGGAACATCCCGACGGCGCGATCGCCGTCCTCGGACTCGGGGCGGCAGTTGACCACGAGCCCGGTGACCACGTCCCGGCGGCCGCACAGGTAGGCGAGCACGCGGAGGTGGGCGGTCAGGAGCAGGGTCTTGAGCGGGACCCCGAGCTCGGCGGCGAGCGCCGCGAGGCCCGCGTGGACCGGCGCCGCGACCCGCTCGCGCACGTTGCGGACCGGCGCCTCCTGCGGCCGGCCGCCAGTCGGGGCCGGCGCGGCGGCGACCGGCGCGAGCGCGGCGCCCTCGAGCGCCCGCCGCCAGTGATCCCGCGCCGCCTCCGACGCGAGCGCCTGCCGCTCGAGGGCGGCGCACTCGCGCTGCCCGACGCGCGGGGGCGGCGGGAGCGCCGGGACCTCCATCCCGAGCTCCCGCGCGTACAGCTGGAAGAGCTCGGTGACCATCTGGGCCGAGCTCCAGCCGTCGAGCAGCACGTGGTGCTGCGCCCGGGTGAACTGGAAGCTGCCCGGCCCGCGGCGATGGACCGAGATCCGGAGGAACGGGCCGCGCTGCAGGTCGAACCCGCCCGCGCGCGCCCGCTCGAGGTGCTCCGCGAGGGCGGCGGCCTGCGCGGCCTCGGTCAGGCCGGTCCAGTCGTGCAGCTCGACGGGGATCTCGGCCCCGGCGCGCACGATCTGCAGCGGCTCGCTGAAGCCGGTGAGATCCACGGTCGACCGGAGCGCCGGGTGGCGCCGCGCGAGCTCGCCGAGCGCGCGGCGGAAGGCGGCCTCGTCGAACGGCGCCCGCAGGTGGTAGCTCGCGACGTCGTGGTAAAAGACCGAACCCGGCTCGCCCAGGCTGTGCGCGAGCACGCCCAGCTGGAGCTCGGTGAGCGGGAAGGCGTCCTCGGCGTCGGCCGGCAGGCGCGCCCGGTCGGCGTCCTGGAGCTGCGCGAACGGCGCGAGGGGCGCAAGGCCGCCGGCGGCGCCGCGGCCGTGGGCGTCGAGCCACGCGGCGAGGGAGCGCACCGTCGGGTGATCGAAGAGCTGCGCCGGCGTGAAGTGGAGCCCGCGCCGGGCCGCCTGGGCCTGCACCCGGATGCTCCGGATGGAGTCGCCGCCGAGGGTGAAGAAGTTGTCGTCGACGCCGACGCGCTCGGCCCGGAGGACGAGCGACCAGATCTCCGCGAGCGCCCGCTCGGTCTCGGTCCGCGGCGCGACGCTGGCCGGGGCCGCGGGCGCGACCGGCGCCGGCAGGGCGCCGCGATCGACCTTGCCGTTCACCGTGCGCGGCAGGCGATCGAGCCGCACGAACGCCGACGGCACCATGTACGAGGGCAGGCTGGCCGCGATCCGCGCGCGCAGGTCGTCGTCCGAGGGGCCCCCCGGGTCCACGGCGAGGTAGGCGTAGAGCCGGGCGCCGTCGCCGTCGTCGCGCGCGACGACCACGGCCTCGCGCACCGCCGGGGAGCCCCCGATCACCGCCTCGATCTCGGCGGGCTCGACGCGGTAGCCGCGCACCTTCACCTGGTCGTCGACGCGCCCCATGAACTCGAGCGCGCCGTCCGCCCGGAAGCGCGCCCGGTCCCCGGTGCGGTACATCCGCGCGCCCGGCGCTCCCGCGAACGGATCGGGGCAGAAGCGCTCCGCGGTGAGATCCGGGCGGCGCGCGTAGCACCGCGCGACGCCGAGCCCGCCGACGTAGATCTCGCCCGCGGCGCCGAGCGGCGCCGGCCGGAGGTCGCGGTCGAGCACGTAGATCCGGGCGCTCTCCGCGGGGCGGCCGATCGGGACGCGGGCGGCCGCGGCGTCCTCGGGCAGGCACGCGCGCGCCGTGCACCACACGGTGGCCTCGGTCGGGCCGTACTCGTTCAGCAGCCGCGTCCCCGGGAGGCGCTCGATGTGCTTGCGCACGAGGGCCGGCACGCAGGCCTCGCCCGCGACGATCGCGAACCTGTGGAGCGCGAGCTCGGCCTGCGGGACGGCGTCGAGCAGCGCGCCCCACAGGTTCGGGTTGCAGTAGGTGACGGTGATCCGGTGCTCGCGGATGAGCCGCGCGATCGCGGCGGCGTCGCGCTGCGCGCCCTCCTCGGCGATCACGAGCGTGCCGCCCTCGCACAGCGTGTTGAAGATGGGCGCGACCGAGCTGTCGAACGCGAACGAGTAGAGCAGCAGGCAGCGCTCGGTCGGCTCGCCGAACAGCGCGCAGCGGGCGCGCATCGAGGCGTGGAGGTTCGCGTGCGTCACCTCGACGCCCTTCGGCTCGCCCGTGGAGCCCGAGGTGTAGATCACGTACGCGAGCGAGCCGGGCGCGGGCCCCGGCAACGCCGCGGGCGCCGCGTCGAGGGCCGCGTCGACGAGGAGCAGGTCGGCCGCCGGGGCGCGATCCGCGGTCGCCGCGTGCGCGACCACGACCTGCGTGGTCGCCTGCTCGAGGAGGAAGCGCCGGCGCGCCTCGGGGTAGCTCGGGTCGACGGGGACGTACGCCGCGCCGGCGCGCAGCACGCCCAGGATGCCGACGATCAGATCGATCGAGCGCTCGATCAGGACCACGACGCGTGACTCCGGGCCGACCCCGCGCGCCGCGAGCGCCGAGGCGACGGCGCGGGTGCGGGCCTCGAGCGCGCGGTAGGTGAGGCTCGCGCCGCCGGCCGTCACCGCGACGCGCTCCGGGCGCTCGGCCGCCCGCTCCAGGATCTCGTCGACGACGGTGCGCCCGGCGGCCGCGGGATCGCCCCCGCCGTCCCCCAGCGCGAGGAGCCGCCGGAGCTCGGCGGGCCCGACGAGATCGAGCCGCGCCACGGGGCGATCCGGCCCCCTGCTCGCCGACGCGATCAGCGTCGCGAGCCGCTCCGCGAACAGGTCGGCGAACGCGCCGCCGTACCGCGCCCCCGCGAAGCGCAGCGCGCACGCGAGCCGCGGCGCCTCGGGCGACCACGTGAAGCCGACGCGGATGCCGGCCGCGGGCTCGTCCACCTCGCACGCCGCGACGCGGGCCGTGACGCCCGCGCGCTCGGCCGGCGCCGGGGCGCGCTCGAAGCGGAACGCGACGCCCGCGGTCCCCTGCCCCTCCGCGGTCTCCTCGCCCTCGCGCGCCCCCAGGCACGCCTGCCACTGGGCGTGCTCCCGGAGGCGCGCGTGGACGTCCGCCGCGAGCGCGGCGAAGGTCGCGCCGGCGCCCACGGGCGCCGCGAAGGGCGCGAGCTGCGCGAACGGGCCGACCGCGCCCGCCAGGTCGGCGAGCTCGCGGCCGCCGAGCAGCACGTCGAGGCGCACCTCGCCGCGGCCGGTGTGACGGTCCACCGTCGCGGCGACGGCGGCGAGCAGCAGGGCTTCGAGCGACGCGCCGCGCTCGGCGGAGGCCCGCTCCAGGGCGGCGAGCGTCGCGGCGTCGACCTCGAAGGACCGGTCGAGCGCCCCCTCGGACGGGGGCTCCTCCAGGCCGGGCACGACCGACGCCTCGACCGACCGATGCCGCTGCCAGTGCGCGATCCCGGGGACGGCCTCGTCGGACGCCGCGAGCTCGGCCACCCAGTCGGCGTAATCGGCGTGCTGCACGGCGGGATCGAGCTCGTCGCGGGTGTGCCCGGCGCGCGTGGCTGCCAGGGCGCAGAGCTCGGTCGCCAGGTGCCCCGCGGTCTCGCGGTCGGCGCACAGGGCCGACGTCCGCAGGCCGATGACCCACCGAGCGACGCCCGCGCGCGCGATCGCCCACGTGGTCTCCGGGCCGCCGGCGGGGGGCGGCGGGAGCGCGGCCTTCGTGCGCGCGACAAGCGCGGGCTCGGTCTCGCCGTCGGCGAGCGGCGCGACGACGACGGGCGCCGGCGCCGCCTCGAGCACGACCTGCAGCGGGTGCGCCATGCCCGCGAGGCACGCGAACCGCGTCCGGAGGATCTCGTGCCGGCCGGCGAGATCCGCGATCACCGCGGCGGCGCCGCCCTCCCCGGAGATCCCGTCGACCACGAAGACGAAGCGCGCCTCCGGCGCCGTCCGCGCGGACGAGAGCCGCCTCTGCTGCGGCGAGAGCCGAAAGCCGCGAATGACCTGCTCGTCGGGCACCGGTGTCTGAATTTGCCTATCCATCGTATCCCCGGTCCATGGTGCTCAGCACGAAGTCTCCCCGTGTCCGCGGCGCGCGGCGGTCCTGGATGTGCGCGCCGCGCGCGGCTCACGACACGGACTGCGGCTCCGAGAGCGCGACGACCACGCGGCGGGCGCCGTCGAACGGCTCGCGGCCGTGCGCGACGGTCATGTTGTCGAGCAGGAGCACGTCGCCGCGCGCCCACGGGAACAGGATCCTCTCCGCGTCGTAGGCGTCCAGGATCGTCCGCACGTCCGCCGGATCGATCGGTGAGCCGTCTCCATAGAACGTCTGGAAGGGCAGCCCGTCCTCTCCGTAGGTCGACACGAGCGCCTGCCGCACGTCCACCTCGCGCGCGGCGAGGTGGAAGAACGCCGCGTGGTTGAACCAGAGCCGCTCTCCGGTGATCGGGTGGCGCTGCACCGCCGGGCGGACCGCGACGGTGCGCAGCCGCTCGCCGTCGAGCCACTCGACCTCGATCGCGTGCGCCTTGCAGTACGCCTCGACCTTGGCCCGGTCGTCCGTATAGAACGCCTGTTGCCAGGTCAGCCCGACACCCGCGTTGTAATTGCGCACGTACCGCACGCCCCTCGCCTCGAAGCGAGCCTGGATCTCCAGCGGGATCCGCGCGAGCACGCGGCGGACATCGCAGATGGGCGTCTCGCCGCGCCCCCCGGGCGCGGTGATACAGCAAAAGAAGATCTTCCGCGGCCACGTGAAGCAGTAAGCCCCCTCGTTGTGCATGTCGATCGTCTGGTGCTGCGGGTAGAACGTCGAGGCGTAGACGCGCTTCGCGCCCGCCTCGGCCCGGGGCGTCGACTCGTCGCCGGGCGCGTCGAGCGGATCGCCGTCCGACGCCGCGGCCACGACCTCGGCGAAGCGCTCTGGCGCGTCGACGCCGAAGCCGCGGAAGAGCAGCGCCCGGTGCTCCAGGAGCAGCGCGTCGACGCGCGGCCGGTGCGCGCGGATCCACGCGGCGAGATCCACGTGGCCCGCCGCGGCGGCGGGGCTCGCGACGGCGAGCACCGAGCGCGCCTCGCTCCACGGGCGGACGTCGACGAGCGCCGCGCCCGACAGGACCACTTCTCGACGACGATCGCCGCGGAGCGGCCGATTGGAGATGCTCATGGCGAATTCCCGGAGAGATAGAGTTGCCCGTCACCGCGCCTCGCGCGCCTGCCCATCGCTTCCATGATCACAAGAGCGGGAGCGAGCGGCGGTCATTCAGCCGCTCGGGCGCCGGGCGCGACGTCGAGAGCTGCTGGATGAGATCGCCGAGCAGCCACTCGAGCAGCGACTCCCCGGCGGGGGTGAGCGACAGGACCGCCCCGGCGCTCGTGAGCAGCCCCCAGTCGACGTACCGCGCGGTCGACGCGGCGAACCGCTGCACGAGCGCGTCGTCGAACGACGCGCGCAGCTCGGCGAGATCGACCGGGCGGTTCGATTTCCAGAGCGCGAGGACCAGGATGTACATCCGCTCCAGCGGCCCGAGCTCGTACTTCGTGCCGATGGGCAGCGAGCGGGCGTTCACGCGCGCGATGTACTCCTCCTTGTCGTCAACGTTGATGTAGAAGTGGCCAGGGCCGTAGTTCTGCACGTGCGGCCCGAACGCCACGCACGGGGTCTGCTTCTCCCACCGCTCGCGGTAGACCTTCGTGTCGGCGACCTTCGGCTTGAGGAACCAGCCGACGAGGTTCTCGCGGTATCCGGCGCTCTCGAGCAGCGCCTTCGCCTCGGCGCGCATCACGCGGCACTCGACCTCGCTCGGGAAGGCGCCCGGGTCGGCCTCGTACTCGCGCACGAGCGGCGGATCGTCGCGGACCTCCAGGCGATACAGCGTGATCGAGGGCGTCTCCAGCGCGATCGCGGTCTCGACCGACTCCAGGAACTCGGCGCGCGTCTGCGTCTTGAGCCCGTACAGGAGGTCGATGTTGACCGACGGGATGCGCGCGATCGCCTCGCGCAGCACGTCCATCGCCTTTTCGCGCGAGAACGTGCGCGCGACCATGCCGAGGAGCCGGTCGTTGAACGCCTGCACGCCGATGCTCAGGCGCGTGGCGTACCGCTCAAGCACGTCGAGCTTCTCGCGCCCGAGCGTGCCGATGCTGGCCTCGACGCAGACCTCGGCGTCCGGCGTCAGGCGGTAGCTCGTGAAGAACGCGAGGTGCTCCTCCAGCATGTCGCGCGGGAGGACCGTCGGCGTGCCGCCGCCGAAATAGATCGAGGGCACGCTCTTTTCGCGCAGGCCGCAGAGCTCGTCCATGAGCCGCGCGTGGGCCCGCTCCGCCTCGAGCAAGCGCTGCATCTCCGAGCGCTTGTCGATCTTCCCCCAGTAATAACAGTACGTACACTCCTCGACGCACCACGGCACGTGGGCGTAGAGCGCCACGCTCGGGGTGCTCGCATAGAGCGACCGGAGCCAGGGGAGCGCGGCGTCGTCGTACCGCGAAGGCCGCGAGCAGGCCTTGACCACGTCCTCGAAGATCCTGAACCGGAACTGCCGCGCAGTCCGCTGCTCGAAGAAATCACCCGGGAGACGACCCATTCCCAGTCGCTCCAATACGGTCCTATCGGCCATCGTCCATTCCTCTCTTCACCGCTCGTCCGCCGCGTTGCACGGGTCGTCGGGCGTTAAGGTTTCTCGAGATGAGGCCCGTCCACGCGCGCCTCATGAGTCGCGGATCGCTCCCGCTCGGGCGATCGCTTGCGCAGCTGGCCGGCGCGCTGCCGGAACGCCTCGGCCTCCTCCTTGCGCAAAGCCGCGTCCTCCTGGCGAACGAACGCGGCGAGCTCGGCGACCGAGGCCCGGGGCCGCTCGACCACCGCGGAGAGCAGCCGCAGGAAGACCCGCGGCAATCGCGCGACCGCCGCCGCGTCGAAATGGCTCCGGCGAAACTCGAAATATCCGCGCAGGCCGCCCTCCTCCGTGGGCCACAGGAGGATGGAGAGATCGAACGGGACGATCGGCGGGTAGAGCGGGATCAGGTCGGCGCGGAGGCCCGGCACGATGACGGCGGCCTTCGGCGTGTTCTGCAGGGCGAGCCAGACGCGGAACAGCGGGTGCTGGGCGACGTCGCGCTCGCGCCGGAGCTCGTTCACCACGAGGTCGAACGGGACGTCTTGCCGGGCGAACGCGTCGAGCGCGGTCTGCCGGCTGCGCGCGAGGAGCTCGGCGAACGTCGGCTCGCCGGAGACGTCGACGCGGAGCACGACCGGGTTCACGAGCAGGCCAACGAGCCCCTCGAGCTCGGGACGCCGCCGGTTCGCGAGCGGCGTGCCGACGGGGATGTCGGTGTCGCCCGTGAACGCGTGGACCAGCACGTCGAGCGCCGCGAGCAGCGCCATGAAGAGCGTCGCGCCCTCGGCGCGCGCGAGCTCCTCGAGCGCCCGCGCGAGCGCCGGCGCGACGCCCACCCCCTCGCTCACGCCCGCGCGGTCCTCGCGGCCCTGCGCCTTCCGCCCGTCGTTCGGGAGGCCCAGCGCGAGCGGCAGGCCGCGCAGCCGCTCGCGCCAGAAGTCGAGCTGCGCCCGGTCCACGGGCGCGTCCTGCTGCCAGGCCGCGTAATCGCCGTACTGCAAGGCCGGCTCGGGCAGGGCGGCGCCGGCGTAGAGCGCGAGGAGCTCCCGCACCAGCACGCCCATCGACCAGTCGTCCGACGCGATGTGGTGGAGGGTCATCACGAGCACGTGCTCGCGGGCGTCGACCCGGAAGAGCGCGGCGCGCAGGAGCTGCCCGGTCGAGAGGTCGAACGGCCGCCACGCCTCGGCCGCGATCGCGCCCTCCAGCGATCGCGACCCGCCCCGCAGGTCGATCACGACGAGCGGCGCGGCCGGCGCGGGGCGCACGACCTGGACCGGCTCGCCGTCGACCGACACGAGCGCGGACCGCAGCGACTCGTGGCGCGCGAGCAGGCCGGCGACGGCGCGCTCGAGCGCGGGCACGTCGAGCGCGCCGGTGAGGCGCACCGCCGTCGGCACGTTGAACATCGCGGTGCCCGGCGTGAGCTGCTCGAGGAACCACATGCGCCGCTGGGCGTGCGAGAGCGGCGCGCGATCGAGGCGGCGCCGCGGGATCGCCGGCGCCCCGGCGGGCGCGGGCCCCGCGGCCGGATCCGCGGCGGGCGAAGGCGGCGCGGCGCCCGCCACGGGGGCGGCCGCCCGCGCGGCGAGCGCCACGACCGCGGGCGCGAGCGCCGCGATCGTGGGCCGGTCGAACAGGAGCTGCAGCGGGACCTCGACGCGGAGCGCGCGCTGCGCGCGGGCGACGACCTGCGTCGCGAGGAGCGAGTGCCCGCCGAGGTCGAAGAAGTTGTCGAGCACGGAGACCTCGCCGGCGCCCAGCACCTCGCGCCAGATGCCGGCGAGCAGGGCCTCGGTGGGCGTGCGCGGCGGGACGCGCGGGGCCGCCGAGTCACCCGCCGTCGGGTCCGGGGGCGGCAGGGCCGCGCGGTTCACCTTGCCGTTCTGCGAGAGCGGCAGCGCCCCCAGGGCGACCACCGCGGACGGGAGCATGGCGCTCGGGAGGCGCCCCCGGAGCGAATCACGCAGGTCCGGCGGGAGCGACGCGCCCGGCGCCGGCACCACGTACGCGACCAGCCGCGGGTGCCCCGGGGCGTCCTCGCGCAGCATCACCACCGCCTGCTGCACGCCCGGCAGGGCCTCGAGCGCGGCCTCGATCTCCCCGAGCTCGATCCGGTGGCCGCGCAGCTTGATCTGGTGGTCGGTGCGCCCCTGGAACTCGAGCGTCCCGCCCGGGAGCCAGCGCGCGAGATCGCCGGTCCTGTAGAGCCGCTCGCCCGGCATGCGCGCGAACGGGTGCGGCACGAACCGGAGCGCCGTCTGCTCGGGGCTGTTGCCGTAGCCGCGCGCGAGCGGGACGCCGCCGATGTACAGCTCGCCCGTCACGCCGAGGCCCACGCGCCGCATGCCGGCGTCGAGCAGGACGATCTCGCCGTTCGCCACGGGCTCCCCCATCGAGACGACCGAGCCGGCCTCGCCCCGCGGCAGCGAGCACCCGGTCACCGCGATCGACGCCTCGCTCGGGCCGTACATGTTGATCAGGTCGGCGTGGACCGCCGCCGCGAAGAAGCGCCGCGTCAGCTCGGCGGGGACGGCCTCGCCGCCGACGAGGACGCGGCGGAGGCTCGCCGGGAAGGCGCCCGGATCGTCCGCGAGGAACGCCGAGAGCATCGACGAGACGAAGTAGGCGATCGTCACCCCGTGCCGCTCGATGGTGCGGCGGAGGTACGCCGGGTCGCGGTGGCCGCCGGGGCGCGCCACGACGATCCGCGCGCCGGCGAGGAGCGGCCAGAACACCTCCCAGACCGAGACGTCGAAGCCGAACGGCGCCTTGAGGAGCATGCGGTCGCCCTCGCCGAGCGGCCACCGCTCCTGCACCCAGCCCATCTGGTTCACGATCGCGCGGTGCGACGTGAGCGACGCCTTCGGCCGGCCCGTCGAGCCCGACGTGTAGATCACGTACGCGACGTTGTCCGGGAGCGCGCGCGGGGCCGGGCGCGCGCCGCTCGCGCGCGCGATGGCGGCGGCGTCGCCGTCGACGCAGACGACCGCGCACCCGCCGGTCGGGAGCTCGTCGGCGATGGCCTCGTCCGTGACCAGGATGCGCGCGCGCATCTCGCGGAGCATGTGCTCGACGCGCTCCGCAGGGAGATCCGGGTCGATCGCGAGGTAGCCCGCCCCCGCCTTGACAACGCCGAGCACCGCGATCACGAGCTCGATCGAGCGCTGCAGGCAGACGCCCACGATGGTCTCGCGGCCAACGCCCATCGACGCGAGGTGATGGGCGAGCTGGTTCGATCGGCGCTCGAGCTCGGCGTAGCCGATCGAAGCGTCGTCGTGCTCGACCGCGACGGCATCGGGGGTGCGCGCGGCCTGTCGGGAGACGAGCTCGTCGAGCGTCGCCGGCTCGCGCTCGCGCTCGCGCACGGGCCCGCGGGCCAGCGCGTCGAGCCGGGACAGCTCGCGCGGGCCGAGGTACGCGCGTTGGTCGACCGGCTCGGCGGGGCGCGCCGTGAGCTCGGCGAGCAGCGTCGCGAAGCGCTCGCCGAGGCGCGCCGCGTCCTCGTCGCTGGCCACGGACGCGTCGACCTCCAGCTCGAACGCGACGCCCTCGGGCGTCTCGGAGCAGAGGAGCTGCGCGGCGAACGGCTCGGTGGTCACGCGGTGCGACGCGAGCGCGAGCCGGAGCCCCGCGGCGGCGCGCGGCGGCGCCGCCTTCCGGAACGAGAAGCCGAAGGCCCCGAGCGGGAGCGCGTCGGGCACGTAGTCCTGCAGGGCGCGGGCCTCGCGCTCGGCGCGGGCGACCCGCGCCGCGAGGCCCGCGAGCGGCTCGCCGCGCGACGGCGCGACGCGGAGCGGGACGTACCGCTCGTACGGCCCGCACGCGGCCCCGAGCTCCGGGTGCGTCCGCCCGTCGAACAGGGTCGCCACGGTCACGCCGGCGGGGTCCTCGCCGCTCGACCGCCACAGGACCGCCGCCCAGGCGGCGAGGCACGCGACCGGCAGCGGGACGGAAGCGGCCTCCGCGGCCGCGCGCAGCCGCGGCTGGACGGCCGGATCGAGGGAGATGGCGCCGCGCCGCGGCCGGAAGCCCGGCCGGGCGTCCGCCGGCGGCGCGAAGAGGAGCGCCGCCGCGGGCGCGTCCGGGAGGCGCTCGCGCGCCCAGAGCGCCTGCGCCTCGGCCGCGTGGCGGGACTCCAGGAGGCCATCCTGCCAGTCGGCCACGTCGGCGTACTGCCGCACCGCGGCCGACGCGGCCTCGCCGGCGAGCGGGGCGCCGCGCCCGAGGGCCACGGCGAGCTCGGCGACGATGTTCTCGAGCGAGGCGCCGTCGACGCAGAGCGCGGGGGCGCTCAGCACGAGATCGTGGCGCTCGGGGGACCGCCGGACGAGGGCGGCGCGGAGGGGCGGGTCGCCGAGCGGCTCGCTCGCGGCGCGGGCCAGCGCGGCGCCCGTGCCGCCGGGGTCCGCCTCGACGCGGAGGTCGACGCGCGGCCCGCCGACGATCTGGACCCCGGGCGCGCCGTCGGGCAGCTCGAACGTCGTCCGCAGGATCTCGTGCCGCGCGACGACCTCGCGCAGCGCGGACGCGATCCGCCGCTCGTCGCACGGCCCGTCGATGGTCACGTGCGCGACGGCCCGGTACGGCGACGGCTCCGCGGCCCCGCGCGACCGCGCCGCGAGCCGCCGCTGCTGCGGCGAGAGCGCGAACCCGCCTGTCTCGAGGGTCTCTGTCATGGCTCCTCTCGGCCGAGGGCCTGCCCCTCGGCGCCCTGGGTGGACGGCCTCACGGCGCGGCGCCGGGCGCTGCCGAGCCGCGCGAGCTCCGCGCCGCGGGCGCGCTCGAGCTCGCGGGCCCTGCGCTCCTCGACGCCGGCGTCGATGTGCTCCCGGAGCTCGGCGAGCGTCGCCTCCGGGCGCGAGGTCGCGCGCTCGAGCGCCCGCGCGTAGTCCTCGAGGAAGTCGCGCACGGTCTCCTGCCGGTAAAACTCGGTGCTGTACTCGACGCCGAAGACGAAGCCGGACGTCCCCTCGGCGACCGTGAGCACGAAGTCGAACGGCGCCGCCTCGGCCTCGACCTCGAGCGCCTCGAGCACGACCCCGTCGAGCTCGACGCTGGGCACGCGCACGTTGCGCATCACGAACTTGGCGTCGAAGAGCGGCGCCTGGCCGGCGACGCGCCGCGGCCGCAGCGCCTCGACCAGCCGGTCGAACGGCAGATCCTGGTGCTCGAACGCCTCGAGGGTCACGTCCCTGACCCGGCGCACGAGCGCGGTGAACGCGGGATTTCCGCTGCAATCGGCGCGGATGACGAGCTGGTTGACGAAGAAGCCGATCATACCCTCCGTCTCGAGCCGGCTGCGGTTCGCGACGTCGGTCCCCACGACCATGTCCTCGACCCCGGTGCGCTGGTGGAGCAGCGCCTTGTAACAGGCCAGGAAGATCATGAACGGCGAGACCCCCTCGCGCCGCGCGAGGCCCCGCACGCCGTCGGCCAGCGCCGCGGGGGCCGGGAGGCTCTGGCGCGCGCCGCGCCAGGTGCGCGCGCCCTCGGGCGCGTGGTCGGCCGGGACGCGCACGCGCGGCAGATCGCCGGCGAGCTTCCCCCGCCAGTAGCCGAGCTCCGCCTCGATCCCCTCGCCCGCGAGCCACGCGCCCTGCGCGGCCGCGAAGTCGATGTACTGGACCGGGAGCTCCGGCAGCGGCGAGGCCAGCCCCCGCGTGAACGCGCGGTAGAGCGCGCCGAACTCGGCGACGAAGACGCCGACCGACCAGACGTCGAACACGATGTGGTGCACGACCAGCACCACGATGTGCTCGCGCTCGACGCGCCGGATGACGTGTGCGCGGAGGAGCGGGCCCGAGGCCAGGTCGAAGACCTCGAGCGCCTCCGCGGCGATGGTGCGCCGGGTCTCCGCCTCGAGGTCCGCGCCCGAGAGGTGCGCGAGGTCGGACACCCGCCACGGCACCGACGGCGCGGGCGCGACGACCGGCACCGGGCGGCCCTCGACTGCGGCGAAGGTGGTGCGCAGCGCCTCGTGGCGGCGGCAGATCTCCTCGAGGCTCCGGCGCAACGCCGCGAGATCGAGCCGGCCGGCCGCGCGGACCGCGAACGAGACGTTGTACGCCGGGCTGCCCGGCTCGAGCTGGTCGAGGAACCAGAGGCGCTGCTGCGCCGACGAGACCGGCAGCCGCCCGCCGCGCGGGATGGGGACGATCGGCGGCAGCGCGCTGCGGGCGGCCCCGGCGCCCTGCCGCCGCTCGATCTCCGCGGCGAACGCCGCGATCGTCGGCCCCTCGAAGAGCGCGCGGACGGGCACGTCGACGCCGAGCCGCGCGCGCACGCGGGAGACGAGCTGCGTCGCCATCAGCGAGTCGCCGTGGAGCGCGAAGAAATCGTCGGTGACGCCGATGTCCTCGACGCCGAGGATCTCGGTCCAGACGCGCGCGAGCAGCCGCTCCATCTCGGTGCGGGGCGCGACGCGGTCGGCGCGCCCCTCGGCCCGCGCGCCGCGACCGTCGGCGCCGCCCGAGGGCGCGGCGGCCGGCGCGCCCGCGCCGCCCTCGTGGCGCGCCTCGTCGACGGCGGCGGGCGCCTGGGGCCCGCGCGCGAGCGAGACCCAGTGGCGCGTCCGCTCGAACGGGTACGACGGGAGCGGCACGCGGCGCCGGCCCTCCCCCTCGTGCAGGCGCTGCCAGGCGACCGGACAGCCGGCCTCCCACAGGCGGCCGAGCGCCTCAAGCGCCTGGCGCTGCTCGCTCGATCCGGCCTCGCGCTCGCTCCGCAGCCCCTCGATCCCCAGCGCCGACGGCAGGGTGCGCCGCGCGAGCGCGGTGAGCGAGCGGCCCGGACCGACCTCCAGGAAGACCGCGTGCCCCTCGGCGCGGAGCGCCTCGAGCCCCTGCGCGAAGCGGACCGGCGCGCGCAGGTGCCGGGCCCAGTAGTCCGGATCGACGGCCTGCTCGTCCGTGATCGGCGCGCCGGTGACGTTGGAGATGAACGGCACGCGCGGCGGCCGGAGCGCGGCACGGCGGACGCGCGCGCGGAACGGCTCGACCGCGCCGTCGAGCAGCGCCGAGTGGAACGCGTGCGACGTCTCGAGCCGGCGCGCGAACGTCCCCTGCGCCTCGAGCGCCGCCTGGACCCGATCGATGGCGCCGGACGGCCCCGAGAGCGCGACGAGCCCCGGCGCGTTCCACGCGGCGATCTCGACCCCATCGCGGAGGAAGGCCTCGAGCCGCTCGGCCGGCGCGCCCACGGCGAGCATCGACCCCGGGGGCATCGCCTGGGTCAGCCGCCCGCGCTCGATCACGATCGCCACCGCGTCCTCGAGCGTCACCACGCCGGCGAGGCACGCCGCGACCCACTCGCCGAGGCTGTGCCCGAGCATCGCCGCGGGCTCGACGCCCCACGACATCCAGAGCCGCGCGAGCGCGACTTCGACCGCGAAGAGGACCGGCTGCACGCGCTCGGTCGCCGTGAGGCGCGCGCCGTCGCCGTCGCCCGCCTCGAAGGCGACGCGCACGAGATCCATCCCGGCCACGTCGCCGGCGATCCGCGCGCACGCGTCGAAGGCCCGCCGGAACTCGGGCTCGGTCGCGTACAGCCCGGCGCCCGCGCCGAGGCGCTGCGAGTGCTGCCCGGGGAACAGGAGCACGGCCCCCCGCCCCGCCGCGGCGGGCGCGCCCTTCCGCGGGGCGCGGAGGGCCTCGCGGGCCTCGTCGAGCGAGGCCGCGACGATCGCGCGGCGATGCGCGTGCTCGCGGCGGCCGACCTGCAGCGTGAACGCCGCGTCGGCCAGGTCGAGCGAGGGGCGGGCGTCGAGGTGGGCGGCGAGCGCGCCGCACGCGGCGTCGAGGGCGCGGTCGCTGCGGGCCGACAGCGTGAGCACGCACGCGGGCCGGCGCCACGGCGCCGCGGCCGGGGTGGCCGGCGGCTCCTCCAGCACGACGTGGGCGTTCGTGCCGCCGATGCCGAACGAGCTCACGCCCGCGCGCCGCACCGGCTTGCCCCCGGGCCAGGGCCCGGCCGACGTGGGCACGAAGAACGGGGTCGACCCGAAATCGATGTGCGGGTTCGGCGCCTCGAAGTGGACGCACGGGGGGACCACCCCCTCGCGGACGACGTGGATCGCCTTGATCAGCCCGGCCACGCCGGCCGCGGCGTCGAGGTGGCCGACGTTGGCCTTGAGCGCCCCGAGCGCGCAGGAGCCGACCGCGTCGGTGCGCCGCCGGAACGCGGTCGTCAGCGCCTGGATCTCGACCGGATCGCCGAGCAGCGTCCCGGTGCCGTGCGCCTCGACGTAGCCGATCGAGCCCGGATCGACCCCCGCGACGCGGTGCGCCTCGGTGACGACGGCGGCCTGCCCGGAGACGCCCGGCGCGCTGAAGCTCGCCTTCCTGCCGTCGTTGTTGACGGCCGAGCCGCGGATCACGGCGTGGATGCGGTCGCCGTCTTCGAGCGCGTCGGCGAGGCGCTTGAGCACGACCAGGCCGACGCCGCTGCCGGCGACCGTGCCCGCCGCGCGCGCGTCGAACGCGCGGCAGCGGCCGTCGGGCGACATGATGCCCCCGGGCACGTGGACGTGGCCGCCCTTCTGCGGCACCGCGACCGAGACCCCGCCGGCCAGGGCCACGTCCGTCTCGAAGCCGAGCAGGCTCTGGCACGCGACGTGGACCGCGACGAGCGACGTCGAGCAGGCGCTCTGCACGAGCACGCTCGGCCCGCGGAGGTCGAGCTTGTACGAGACGCGCGTGGTCAGGTAGTCCTTGTCGTTCGCCAGCGTGAGGGCGCGCAGCCCGACGGCCGCGACGAGATCGGGGCGCGAGACGACCTGGAGCAGGTACGCGCCCGGGCCGCACCCGCCGAAGACGCCGATCGCCCCCGGATAGCGCGCCGGGTCACAGCCGGCGTGCTCGAGCGCGCTCACCGCGCACTCGAGGAAGAGCCGGTGCTGGGGATCGATGAGCTGCGCCTCGCGCGGCGGGATCTCGAAGTACGCCGCGTCGAAATCCTCGATTCCATTCAGCAATCCGCCCGCGCACACGAGGGAGGCGCCCGGCGCGTCCGGCAGGGCGGCGTGCGCCTCGCGCTCGTGCTCCGGGAAGAACGTGATCGACTCGACCCCGTTCACCACGTTGGCCCAGAGCGCGTCGACGTCGTCCGCGCCGGGGAAGCGCCCCGCCATGCCGATGACGGCGACGGCGCCGCCCAGGTCCTCGAGCTCGTCTCCGGGTGCCATCGCGCTCATCCGTTCGACCGCTCCCCGCGCGCGGCCTGCCGGCGGCGCGCCGCGTCCCGGCGCGCGTCCGCGCGCTGCTCGGCCGCGTCGGTCGACCCGCGCCCCGGATCGCTCGCGTCGACGCGCGCGGCGAGCGCCTCGATGGTCGGCGATTGGAACAGGTCCGCCACCGCGATCGGGGCGCGCAGCCGCTCCTTGAGCAGCCGCTGGGCGCGCACGGCGAGCAGCGACGTCAGCCCGATCTCGAAGAGGTTCTCGTTGACGCCGATCTCCTCGACCTGGAGCACCTCCTTGAGCGCCCCGACGATCGCGCGCTCCGTCGCCGTGCGCGGCGGGATCCGCGGCGCCTCGCCCTGGCCGCCGCGCGGATCGATCGCGGCGAGCGCCGCGCGGTCGACCTTGCCGTTCGCGCTCAGCGGGAAGGCGTCCACCGGGACGCACGCGCTCGGCACCATGTACTCGGGGAGCGTCCGCCGCGCGAACGCGAGGAGCGCCTGCGGGTCCAGGCCGCCGGCGCCGATGACGTACGCGACGAGGCGCCGGTCGCCCGAGGGGTCCTGCTTGACGGCGACCACGGCCTCCTTCACGTCCGGGTGCCGGAGCAGCACCGCCTCGATCTCGCCGAGCTCGACGCGGTAGCCCCGCACCTTGACCTGGAAGTCGACCCGCCCGAGCAGCTCGACGGCGCCGTCGCGGAAGTACCGGGCGAGATCGCCGGTGCGGTAGAGCCGCTCCCCGGTGGCCGGGTGCGCGACGAAGCTCGCGGCGGTCCGGGCCTCGTCGCGGAAGTAGCCGAGCGCGACGCCGACGCCGCCGATGTAGAGCTCGCCCGGGACGCCGATCGGGCACGGCTCGAGCGCCTGGTCGAGGACGTAGACCCGCTGGTTGGCCATGGGGCGGCCGTACGGGACGCTGCGCCAGCGCGGATCGACGCGGTCGAGCGGGTGCAGGATCGACCAGATCGACGCCTCGGTGGCGCCGCCGAGGCTGACGATCCGCGCGGCCGGGGACGCGGCGCGGATCCGCTCGGGGAGCTTCAGGTCGATCCAGTCGCCGCTCAGCAGGACCAGACGGAGCGACGCGAGATCGGGCGGCGCCGTCGTGCTGCCGCCGGCGGGGGCGGCGTCCAGCGCGAGCTGGAGCAGCGCGGGCACCGAGTTCCACACGGTCACGCCCTCGGCCCGCACGAGCGCGGCCCATGCGTCTGGCTGCGGCCCCGGGCCCGGCGGCGGCAGCACGATGGCGCCGCCCGCCGCGAGCGTGCCGAAGAGGTCGTAGACCGACAGGTCGAAGCTCAGGGACGAGAGCGCGAGCACGCGATCGTCGGGCCCGACGCCGAACCGGCGGTTCACGTCGAGGATCGTGTTCACCGCGCTGCGGTGGTCGATCATCACCCCCTTCGGCTGGCCGGTGGATCCGGAGGTGTAGATCACGTACGCGAGGTCGCCCGGCGCGGGCGCGGCGCGCTGAGGGAGGCGAAGAGCGTCGTCGAGCTCGCCCAGCTCGTCGACGAGGGCGCGCTCGACCCCGGCGGGCCAGTCGATCCGCGCGTCGACGTGCGACTGCGTGAGCGCGAGGCGCGCCTCGCCGTGCGCGAGCAGGTGGGCGAGGCGCTCGCGCGGCAGCGCGGGATCGATCGGCAGGTACGCCGCCCCGGCGTGCAGCACGCCGAGCGCCGCGGCGACCTGCTCCCAGCCCTTCTGCATCGCGATCGCCACGAGCTGGCCGCGCCCCTGCCCCGCCCTCCGGACGCGCGCCGAGACGGCGAGCGCGCGCCGGCGCAGCTCCGCGTACGTCAGCCGCCGGCCGCCAGCGACGACCGCGACGGCGTCCGGCTGCTCGCTCGCCCGCGCGAAGAACGGCTCGTGCAGGCAGAGGTGGTCGTCGTACGGCTCCTCGGTCGCGTTCCACGTCACGAGCGCGCGCCGGCGCTCCTCGGGGGTGAGCAGGAGCGCCGCGACCTTCGCCTCCGGCGCGCGGACCGCGCGCTCCGCGATCCGCACGAGCGACTCGAGGAGCTCGTCGGCCGTCTGCGGATCGAAGAGGTCGGTGTTGTACTGCAGCGAGACGACCTCCTGGCCGCCGCGCGCCTCCACGGAGAACCGCAGGTCGAAGCGCGTCGTCTCCGCGCCGAGGTCGAGGAGCTCGACCTCGAGGTCGCCGAGCGCCATCGCGGGCATCGGCGCGCTCTGGACGACGAGCATCACCTGGAAGAGCGGCGACCGGCTCATGTCGCGCCTCGGCTGGAGCGCCTCGACGACCTTCTCGAACGGCGCGTCCTGGTGCTCGAACGCCTCGAGCGCCGTCGCCCGGACGCGCCGGAGCAGCTCGGCGAAGGTCGGGTCGCCGGCGAGGTCCACGCGCAGGACCAGCGTGTTCACGAACATGCCGACGAGCCCCTCGAGCTCGGGGCGCGGCCGGTTCGCGACCGCGGTGCCGATCGCGAGATCCTCCTGGCCGGTGGCGCGCCGGAGCGCCACGGCGAGCACGGCGAGCCACGCCATGAACCGCGTGGCCCCGGCGCGCCGGCAGAGCGCGTCGAGATCGCCGAGCAGGCGCCGGGGGAGCACCGCCGTCCGCTCCGCGCCGGCGAACGTCTGGACGGCGCCGCGCGGCCGATCCGTCGGCAGCTCGACCGTCGGCAGGCCGCGCAGGCGCCGCGCCCACCACGAGACGAGCCCCTCGAGGCGCGCGCCCGAGAGCGCCTGCCGCTGCCAGCGGGCGAAGTCGACGTACCGCGCCGCGAGCGGCGGGAGCGCCGGAGCGCCCCCGCGACTACAGCTTTCGTACAAGGCGCCCAGGTCCCGGACGAGGGGCGCGAACGACCACCCGTCGATCGCGATGTGGTGCACGCCGAGCACGAGGACGTGCTCCTCCGGCCCGAGCCGCACGAGGCGGGCCCGGACGAGCGGCCCGGCGGCGAGGTCGAACGGCGTCGTGAGCTCCGCGCGGGCGGCGAGCCGCACCGCGCGCTCGCGCTCGCCCTCGGGCTGGTCGGACACGTCCACGAAGCGCACCGGGACGTCCCCGCGCTCGCCGACGCGCTGCACCGGGTCCGGCCGCGCCGCGAACGTGGTGCGGAGCGCGGCGTGGCGGCCGACCAGCGCCTCGAGCGCCCGCGAGAGGGCCTCCCGGTCGAGCGGGCCGCGGAGCCGCGCCGCCGGGGCCAGGTTGTAGGCCGTCAGGCCGGGGAGGAGCTGGTCGAGGATCCACAGGCGCTCCTGCTCGTAGGAGAGCGGGTGATCGGCCGCGTCGTGCGCGGGCAGGATCGACCCCGAGCCCGCGCCGCCGTCGCCTCGGCCGAGCGCCGTCGCCGGCCGGGCGGCGGCCTCGAGCCGACGCGACAGCGCGCGGACCGTCGGCGCCTCGAAGAGCGCGCTCAGCGCGACGCGGAGCCCGAGCCGGGCCTCCAGGCGCCCGATCACCTGCATCGCGGCGAGCGAGTCGCCGCCCAGCTCGAAGAAGCTGTCGGTCGCCCCCAGCCGCGGCGCCCCGAGCACCTCGCGAAAGATCGCGGCGACCTCCCGCTCCACGTCGGTCGACGGCGCCTCGATCGCGCGCGCCTCCGGCGCGCCGGCGCCCAGCGACCCGCGCGCGAGCTCCTCGAGGCCGCCGGCCAGGAACGCCGCGCGGCAGGCGCCGCGCTGGATCTTGCCGCTCGAGGTCTTCGGGATCGTCCCCCGCGCGATCAGCACCACCGCGTGCGCCGCCACGTCGTGCTGGAGCTGCACCTCGCGGCGCACCGCCGCGACGACCTCCGCGAGGTCGGGCGACCCGCGCGGATCGACCTCCTGGACGATGACGAGCCGCTCCTCGCCCTCGACCTCGACGCCGAAGGCGGCGCAACAGCCCCGGCGCTGCGCCGGGTGGCTCGCCTCGGCGGTGCGCTCGAGGTCGTCGGGGTACAGGTTCCGGCCCCGGACGAGGATCAGGTCCTTGAGCCGCCCCGTCACGAAGAGCGCCCCGTCGCGCAGGTAGCCGAGGTCGCCCGTGCGCAGGTACGGCCCCGCGTCCGGCGCGCCTTCGCGCCGCGCGCCGAACGCCTCGGCGGTCGCCTCGGCGCGCCCCCAGTAGCCGCGCGAGACGCTCGGCCCGCGCACCCAGATCTCGCCGATCTCGCCGTCCTCTCGATCCCGCGTCGAGACCGGATCGACGATCCGCACCTCGCCGCCCGCGTCGACGGCGCGGCCGCACCCGACCAGCGTCTGCGCCGCGCGCCCCGGCTCCGGCGGCGCCGCGCGCCCGCCGGCGAGCGCCTCGCGATCGACCGTGGCCAGCGCGGGCCCGGCGCCGCGCTCGCCGCCCGTCACGATCAGCGTGCCCTCGGCCAGCCCGTAGCACGGGTAGAAGGCCTCGCGCCGGAACCCGCACGGGGCGAACGTCGCGGTGAAGCGCTCGAGCGTCTCGTGCCGCACCGGCTCCGCGCCCGTGAACGCCACGTCCCAGGTCGAGAGATCCAGCGCGGCCACGTCGGCCGCGGTCGCCTTGCGCGCGCACAGGTCGTACGCGAAGTTCGGCCCGCCGCTCACCGTGCCGCCGAAGCGCGCGATGGCGCGCAGCCACCGCATCGGGCGCTCCAGGAACGCGAGCGGGGACATCAGCGCGACCGGGAACGCCGCGTAGAGCGGCTCGAGCACGCCGCCGATCAGCCCCATGTCGTGGAACGGCGGCAGCCAGATCACCCCGCGCGACGCGCGGCCGGTCCGGAACCCGCGCGCGATCGCCCCGAGGTTCGCGAGCAGGTTGCCGTGCGTGAGCATCACCCCCTTGGGCGCCCCGGTCGAGCCCGAGGTGTACTGGAGCAGCGCGAGCGCCCCGCGCGAGATCGCGGGCGGGCGCCAGGCCTCCTCGACGCCGGGCGCGAGCGCGTCGGTGCTGACCCACCGCCCCGCGCGCAGCGCCGGCGCCCGCTCGGCCAGCGCGTCGCCCATCGCCGCGATCGCCTCGGTGGTGAGCACCACGCGGGCGCCCGCGTCGGCGGCGATCGCCTCGAGGCGAGGCAGCGTCCGGCCGAGGCGCGCCGGATCCGGCGGGTACGCCGGCACGGCCACCACGCCGGCGTAGAGACAGCCGAGGAACGCGGCGACGTAGTCGAGCCCGGGCGCATACAGGAGCACCGCGCGGTCGCCCACGGCCGAGATCGCCTGGAGCGCGGCGCCGACGCCGCGCGCCCGTCGATCGATCTCCGCGAACGTGACATCGAGCCGCTCGCACTCGCCGTCTACAAGAAAGCTGTACGCGAGCTCGTCACCGAAGCGGGCCGCGCGGCCACGGCCCAGCTCGACGAGCGTCTCGAATGCAGCACCGGAGTCCATAGAATTGCTCATGAGCCCGTCGGATTCGTGCGGTGCCATTGCGCTGGCCGACCCGTCCGTGGAAGCCCACGACTCCGGCGCTCCGGTGCCGACTCCCCCCACCATCTCGCGGCGCACCATAATCGCATACGGAGGACATCACCAGCGCTGATCGTCGATGCGCATGGCGGAATTGCCGAGTGCGCCGTCTCCTGGGAGAGCCCTGTTCAGCCCGACTGGAGATATCGAGTCACGCAGCGATCCCAGCGCGACGGCGTCCATTCAAGCGGGCTCACGGCAGCGTTCGCTCCCTGATGGAACATCGACAGATAGCGACAGAACCCCATCATCCAACGTCGACCAGGGGCCACCGACTATCATCATCTCGTGGGCGCGTCCCGGGATCGTTACATTACTTAACAAGACATACCGACCCGAGCGTTGACACGATCACTCGCGCTGATAGCTTGCGCGGCATGCTCGGAGCGGACGCCGCGATCGAGGTGGGCAAGCTGCCCCGCGAACATCGTGATTCAATGGCGGCGCCGGTCCGATCGGCGCCCTGGCGAGCCGCCCTGCCGGGCAGCGAATGGGAGGTCTGGCGGACGGTCTGCCTCCGGAGCGCGGGGTTCCCGGTCGACCTCTTGCGCGCGCTCGTCGCCCCCGGCAGCGCCGCGGCCGCGGATCGCCTCGGCGAGGCCGATCGCGCCGAGGAGCGGTCCCGGCGGGCCGCGATCGCGGCGCTGGACGCGCTCGTCCGCGTCGACCCGCGCACCGGGGTCGACGCGCTCGCCGGGGACGAGGCCGCGCGCGCGCGGCTCAAGGCGGAGCGCCGGCGGCTCGCCAAGGGCGGCGCGCCCCGGGACAAGGCCGGCTCCCCCGCGGCCGACGCCGCGCTCGACGAGCTCGCGGGCGCGCTCCGGCGGCGCGACGCCGCCGGCGCCGAGCTGCGCGATGTGTTCGACGACGAGGCGCGGATCGTGAGCGAGCGCCTCCGCGGGATCTGCCGCGACCGCGCCTTCCGCGAGGCGCTGGTCTGGCAGAACCGGCAGGTCCTCCGCACGGCCGTCGACCCGCTGCTCGCGGCCCCGGAAGGCGCGGCCGACGCGCGGACGCGCTCCAAGGAGCGCCTCGTCGCGAGCTACCTCGAGCGGTACTGCGCCAAGAACGACTCGATCGGCTTCTTCGGCCCGTTCGGCTGGGCCAGGATCGACGGCGGGCCGGTCGCCGCGCGCGTCGCCCCGGGCCGCGGGCTGCTCGCGAACCGCACGGTGTCCATGGAGCACTGGGTCCTCGACGGGCTCGCCGCGGCCATCGCCGCGCGGCCCGGCGTCGCGCCGTGGCTCGCGCCGCGCTGGCTGCCGTTCTACCAGCTCGACGGCCGCGAGCTCATCCTGCCGATCGGCCACCGCGCCGAGCTCCCGCCGGCGCGCGCGCGCCTGCTCGCCGCCTGCGATGGCGTCCGGCCCGCGCGCGCCATCGCCGCGGAGCTGCTCGCCGACGCCTCGCTCGGGTTCTCGAGCGAGGCCGAGGTCTACGACCTCCTGCGCGACATGGTCGGCATGCGCGTCCTCGCGTGGGACCTCGAGCTGCCGTACGCCCTCCGCGACCCCGAGGCGCACCTGCGCGCGGCGCTCGCCCGGATCGAGCCCGAGGACCTCCGCGCGCCCGCGCTCGCCGCCGTCGACGAGCTCTTCGCGGCGCGCGCGGCGGTGGCGGCCGCGGCGGGCGACCCCGAGGCGCTCGACCGCGCGCTCGACGCCCTGGAGCACACGGTCACCCGCCTGACGGCCGGGCCCGCGACGCGCGCGCCCGGCGCCGTTTACGCCGGCCGCACGCCCATCTACGAGGACTGCCGCCGCGACGTCGAGGTCACGTTCGGCGCGCCGTTCCTCGAGCGGTTCGGGCCGGCGCTCTCGCTCGTCCTGTCGAGCATGCGCTGGTTCATGCGCGAGACCACCGAGGCGTACATCGGCTACGTGCGCGGCGTCGTCGACGAGCTCGTCGGCGGCGCCCCCGACGCGCGGCTCGACATGACCGTCCTCCAGCGCGCGCTGCTCGATCGCATGAAGCCGGGCGTCTTCACCCCGCCGGTCCAGCGCCACGTCGACGCCGTGCGCGAGCGCTGGAAGGAGCTCGTCGGCGCTGCACCGGACGCGCGCCGGGTGGAGCTCGACAGCGCCGCGCTGCGGGCGCGCTTCGAGGCGGCGTTCCCGAGCCACCCGGCGGATCGCACGGTCGCGCCGTTCCACGTGAGCCCCGACCTCCTGGTCGCCGCCGCGAGCCCCGAGGCGTTCGCCGCGGGGGATTTCTTGGCCGTCCTCGGCGAGGTCCACCTCGGCCCCACGCTGAACGCGTTCGCCACGCTGTCCCAGCACCCCTCGCCCGGGGACATCACCGCCGCGCTGGTCGGCGATCACCCGTGGCCCGCGCTCTACGTCACCGGCCACAAGCAGGAGCTGCTCGGCGGCCCGACCGGCCAGCGCGTCTTCGGGGCGCCCGAGGCGCGGCGGCCCATCGACTACGTGCTCGATTTCTCGACGTCCCCGCAGTCGATCGACCCGGAGCACCACCTCCGGATCGCCGACCTCGAGGTCGTGATCGAGGGCGACCGCTTCCGCGCCCAGACCCGCGACGGGCGGCTCGTCTTCCACGCGCGCCAGTTCATGTGGCTGATCATCAGCCTCGAGGCGACCCGCGGCTTCTCCCTCTTCGCGCCGGCCCGCCACGTCCCCCGCGTGACCATCGACGGCCTCGTGATCGCGCGCGAGCGCTGGATGTTCGCCCCCGCGGAGATCGACGCCGCGGAGCTCGCCACGCCGGTCGATCGCTTCGTCGGCGTGCGCCGGTGGGCCGCCGAGCACGGACTGCCGCGCTTCGTCTTCGTGAAGTCGGCGGCGGAGTCCAAGCCGACCTTCCTCGATCTCGACAGCCCGCTCTCGGTCGAGGTCTTCGCGAACCTCGTGCGCGTCGCCCGCGAAGACGCCGCCGCGCGCGTCAATCCCGGCGGCATCGCCGTCACCGAGATGCTCCCGCGGCCCGACCAGTGCTGGCTCGTCGACGCGGACGGGCGCCGCTACACGAGCGAGCTGCGCATGGTCACGTGCTTCGGCCCGGACACCCGGGTCGGTCTCTAGCGCCGGTTCCCCTCGTCATCGCGGCCATCCTCGCCTCATGGCGGCGTCAGGATGGCCGCTCCGCCCGCGCTCACACGACATCCGCCGGGGCGCGTCCCTCCGCCGGGGCGCGCAGGCGCTCCCATGCCTGATCGATATAAGCGAGGCACTCCATGACGGACCCCTGTTTGCCGGCCTCCCGCCACCCGCGCGGGATCGCGCGCTCGACAGGGCAGACGGTGTACTGCTTCTCGTGATCGACGACGACTCGATAGGTCGCTACGTCCTGTCGCTCTCCCTGGCTCATCTCCACCTCCGCGGGTCGGCCCGATTGCGCTGCGGGGTCGCACGATAACCTCGGCGCTCGCGCCGTCGAGCCGGAATCTCCGAGCGCGGATCGCAGGATCAAACCGTCTTCGACCCGAGACGGCGTCATGCCGGGATCGATGCCCATGTCATGGCATCGTCGCGCCCCCGCCCGCGGGCCCGCTGCGGCGGCCGAGCCGCCTTCGGACCACGCGGATGTCAGTCGCGACGGCGCTCATCGCCGCCGCCGCGGAACTCTGGGCACACCGCGGCCTCGCACGCGCCCGCAGGCCGTGGAGCGAACGCGGCCCCTTCGCGTCGCACCGCCGCATCGGCGCGGCGGCGGAGCGGTTCCGGCGCGATCCGGCCGTGAGCGCGACGATCCTGCACCTCGGCGCGGCCCGGGCCTGGGGAGCTCGCCGAGGGGGTCGACGGCCCGCGGCGGAGGTGATAGCCATGCTCTCCGTCATGCCTGAAGCGCCTCGGCTCGACGACCTCGACCGCTTCTTCGAGCTCTCTGTCGACCTGGTGGGGATCGCCGGATTCGACGGATACTTCAAGCGCATCGGCCGGGCGTGGGAGCAGACGCTCGGCTTCTCGCGCGAAGAGCTCCTGACCAGGCCCTTCCTCGACTTCGTTCATCCCGAAGATCGCGAGCGCACCGTGACCGAGTCGGCGAAGCTGTTGTCCGGCGACGCCACCGCGACGTTCGTGAACCGATATCGATGCCGTGACGGCTCGTATCTGTGGATCGAGTGGAACTCGGCAATCTACCCGGACGCCGAGCTCGTCTATTGCGTAGCGCGCAACATCACCGATCGCCGGCGCGCCGAGGAGGCGCTGCTCGCGGCCGAGTCGCGGTACCGGGCGGCGATCGACGGCAGCCTCGACGGGTTCTGCGTGCTGCGTCGCACGGTCGGCGAGCCGGGGGAGACCGTTGATTTCGTGTTCACCGAGGCCAACCTGTTGGTGAGCCAGGTGACGTCGAGGCCGCGCGAGGAGATCATCGGCCGGCGGGTCGCCGATGTCTTTCCCGCGGTTCGCGATTTCGGGCTCCTCGAGAGATACGAGCACGTCTTTAGGACGCGCGAGCGGCTGCTCGCGGAGACGGAGAGCGCGTTGCCCGGGGGCAAGCGCCTGTGCCTGCAATACCAGATCGTCCCGCTCGACGACGGCGTCGCGGTGACGGTCAAGGACATCACGGCGTCCAAGCAGCTGGAAGCGGAGCTCCGGGAGGCGCTCCAGCGCCGGGAGAGCGACGCCGAGGAGCTCCAGCGGAAGAACCGCCAGCTCGCCGAGGAGAACGCCGAGCGCGAACGCGCCGAGGCGCTGCTGCGGCAGCAGCAGGAGACGATGCTCGCGATGTCCACGCCGATCATCCAGGCGTGGGAGGGGGTGCTCGTGCTGCCGGTCATCGGCACCGTGGAGACCGCGAGGGCGGCGCAGATCATGGAGCGGCTGCTCCCCGAGATCGTCCGGACACAGGCGCGCTTCGCGATCCTCGACCTGACCGGCGTCAGCGCGGTGGACGCCGCGACCGTGTCGCACCTGCTCGCCGTGGTGCGCGCGGCGAGCCTCCTCGGTAGCCAGTGCCTCGTCTCCGGGATCTCCCCGGCGATCGCGCGGACCATGACCGAGATCGGCAGCGCGGAGGGGGCGTTTCTGACCTTCGGGCTGCTCCAGAGCGCTCTCCGTTACGCGCTCTCCCGCTGCAGCGCCTAGGCCGCGCGCGGGCCGCCCCCGCCCCGCCTCCTGTTCCAGGCGGTCCAGGTGAACGTCGACGCTGGCCGCCTGCCGCCGCCGCGCGAGAGCGGCCGGCGCACCCTCGTCACGCCGCTGAACGACCTCCGCGCGGCCGACGAGGTCGGCAGCCCGATGAAGGCCTGACCGTCAGCGCGCCGTCTGTCCGCCGTCGACACGGTAGTTCACGCCGGTCAGCCACTTCCCGCGATCCGACGCGAGGAGCGCGACGACCTCCGCGACATCGTCGGTGGTGCCGACGCGTCCGAGCGGCACCTGCTGGACAAATGCATCGGCCGACAGGCCCATCTCGTCGGTGAACCTCTTCCGCAGATCTTCGGAGCTCGGTGTCGCCACCGGGCCCGGCGTCACGACGTTCACGCGGACGCCGCTCGGCGCGAGCTCCACGGCGAGCGCGCGCGAGTAGGTGTCGAGCGCCGCCTTCGCGGCGCAGTAATGCGCGAACGTGCCGACCGGCATCGTCGCTGCCGTCGACGAGATGTTCACGATCGCGGCGGCCTTCGAGGCGCGGAGCGCCGGCAGGACCGCGTTCGTGAGGCGGACCGCGGAGAGGAGGTTGAGCGCGAGGGCGTCTTGCCACTCTTCGTCGGGGATCGCCTCGGAGCCTCCCGTAGAAAACGCGCGCGACCCGCCCGCGTTGTTCACGAGGATGTCGAGGCCGCCGAGGGCCGCGAGCGCCTCTCGGGCGATCGACTTCACCCCTTCGCTCGTGCGGATGTCGCCGGAGATGAGCGTCGCCGCCGCGGGTGTGACGTCGCTGCGCGAGCGCGCGGCGACCACGACCTTGGCGCCGGCGTCGAGGAGGCGCTGCGCGATCGCCGCGCCGATGCCGCGCGAGCCTCCGGTGACGATGGCACGGCGACCGATGAACTCCTTCGAGAGATCGAGCTTGCTGGTCATGATGTTCCCTTTCGTCGAGGACGACGCGTCCTTGGTAAGGCTCGCGATCCGCACGAACCATGCGAGGTCGTCCGGGAAAATTTCGAGATCGTCCGCGCGACTTGGACACCGCGGCCCGCGCTCATTACGCTGTCGAGCGATGGATGCCCTGAGCGCGGTGCTTGCCCCGGTTCGTCTGCAGCGGACGCGCTGGGTCTCCACCGTCGGGCGCGCGCCGTGGGGCGTCGCCCTGCCGGTGGTCAAGAGCTGCATCCGGTTCCACTACGTGGTCCGCGGCAGCGCCTGGCTCAGCGTCGACAAGGTGGACGAGCCGCGCGTCGCGCTCTCCGGTGGCGACCTCGCGGTACTTCCGCTCGGCCACGCCCACGCGCTGCGCGACCATCCGCGGAGCACCTCCCGGAGGTTCGAAGAGGTCGCGCGATGCACCACCCACTCGACCCATGGCGTCATCCACATCGACCTCGGCGCGAAGGGCCCCGAGACGACCTTCATCACGGGCGCCTTCGTGCTCGACGACCCGCTCGCGACACCGATCCTCGCGGCGCTGCCACCGCTCATCCGGATGACTCCCGACGTGGAGCAGGCGGTGCCGTCGTTCCTCGAGAACATCCAGTTCATCACGCGCGAGATCCAGACGAACCGGCCCGGGTCCGAGATCGTCCTCCTCCGGATGGCGGACGTCATGTTCATCCAGATCCTCCGCGCGTACCTCGCGCGCTTCCCCGAGGGCGGCGGCGGCTTCCTCGGCGCGCTCCGCGATCCGAGCACCGCCGCGGCGCTCGGCGCGATGCACCGGCGCGCCGAGGAGCCGTGGACGGTGGCCTCGCTCGCGAAGGAAGCGGGCGTCTCGCGCTCGGTCTTCGCGGCGCGCTTCACGGAGCTCGTCGGCGAGCCGCCGCTCGCCTACCTCACGCGGCTCCGCATGCAGAAGGCTGCGGTTCTCCTCCGCGAGGGCGCGCCGCTCGCGAAGGTCTCGCGCCTCACCGGCTATTCGTCCGAGGCGTCGTTCAGTCACGCGTTCCGGAAGTGGGCCGGCATGGCCCCCGGCGCGTGGCGGCGGCACCTCACGTCGAGCGCCTCGCCCCGATCGCCGGCGACCTCTGCCGTCTCGGAGCTGCCGCGGCGGACTCGGAGGGGGGACAGCGCCGCCGCAGCGCGACCCACGCCGGCGCGCGCTCGCGTAGAATAAGCCTCATGCGAATTTTTCACCCTTTCCTGCCGCTGACCGCGGCCCTTGTCCTGGGATCGCTCTGCGCCTCCGGCTGCTCCGACGACTCGCCCGGTCCGGCGGGAGATCCGGCCGGCTCCAGCGGCGGGGGCTCCAGCGCCGAGGGCTCGCGCTGCCAGCCGTCGGGCGGCGGCCCGCACTGGCTCCTCGAGGGGGAGACCGTGACGTTCCCGGTGACGTGCGCGAGCGGCCTCGCGCTCGCCGGCGACGCGTTCGAGGTCGGCCCGCTCCCCGAGGGCGCCGCCTACGACCCGATCGCGCGCGAGGTGACGTTCTCGCCCGGGCTCGATCAGGCCGCCGTCTACGACATCGAGATCCGCGTCGCGCAGACGTCCGAGGTCGGGCGCGTCAAGGTCGGCGTCGCAGACGCCTTCGCCGATCCGTCGAACGTGCCCGTCGTCGATCCGACCCGCTACCCCGAGGAGTACGGCCTGCCGGTGCTCTTCCTCTCGCCGGTCCCCGAGGACAAGGAGTACGCGCCGGCCACGGTGATCTACCGCGGCCACACGTACGCCGCGGAGGCGGAGCTCCGCGGCGAGAGCTCGCTCTCGTACCCGAAGCGGAGCTACACCCTCAAGTTCCCCAAGGACGACAAATTCAACGAGCCCGACGAGGCGGGCGGCTTCACCGATCGCCGCAAGGTCGTGCTCATCACGACGTTCGACGACAACTCCTATGTCCGGCAGCGCCTCGCCTACGACCTCTGGAACCGCCTCGATCCCGAGCACATCCAGATCAAGACCTACAGCGCCGTCCTGTACCTCGACGGGGAGTACGCGGGGCTCTACACCGTCTCGGATCACGTCGACGGCTACCTGATGGAGGACCACGGCTACCCGCAGGACGGCAACCTCTACAAGGCGGTCAGCCACGACGCGAACTTCGCGCTGACCGACCGGTCCGGCGACCCCAAGGACACGCTGCACGACGGCTTCGAGAAGAAAGAAGGGGCGCCGGCCGAGGGCGAGCCGGAGGCGTTCTCGGATCTGGAAGATCTCGTGAGCTTCGTGGCCGAGTCCGACGACGCCACGTTCGCCGCCGAGATCGGGTCGCGGATCGATCTGCGCGACTACGAGGACTGGTGGATCTTCGTCACGTTCATCGTGGCCAACGACTCGGCCGGAAAGAACAGCTACCACTACCGCGATCCGGCCGCGAACGGCGTCTTCCGCTACGCGCCGTGGGACTTCAACGCGAGCTTCGGCCAGTCGTGGGAGACCGAGCGCGAGCCGGCCTCGGATCGCGTCGACTACCGCGACGTGAACCTCCTCTTCGAGCGCCTCCTCGAGGAGCCGTCGATCGGCGACCCGCTGCGCGCCCGCTACGATCAGGTCCTGCGCGGCGCGCTCGCCGAGGCCGAGATCCACGCGATCGTGGACGGCTACGTGGAGCGCATCGACGCGAGCGCGCGCCGGGACGAGGCGCGGTGGGGCGAGGCGTACCGGAGCTACGAGGGCTGGAGCTGGCGCGACGACTTCACGACGTACGAGGAGGAGATCGCGTACCTGAAGGCGTGGATCTCGGAGCGGTGGCAGCACCAGGACGAGCTCTACTGAGCGCCGCCCGCCGCCCGCCGCGCGGCGCGGCCCGCGCGGGCCGCGCCGTCGCGACGACGGCAGCGCCGAACCGTGGCGCTCCCGGCGCATCCGTGAGACCTTCGCGGCGCCGCGCCCCGAGGGGGCGGCGCGCGACCGGAGACCATGAAATCGAAGAGCGTCCTCGTCATCGGGCTCGGCCGGTTCGGCACGTCGGTCGTCGAGACCCTCTGGAAGAACCGGGCCGAGGTGATCGCGGTCGACAACAACCCGGAGGCCGTCGACGCCGTGAAGGACAAGACCTCGGCCGCGTTCGTCGGCGACGCCACCGTCCACAAGGTGCTCGAGGGGATCGGCGCGCAGTACGTGGAGACCGCGATCGTGACCTTCGGCGAGCACTTCGAGCCGTCCGTGCTCTGCGTGGCCTCCCTCGTCCGGATGGGCGTGCGCGAGATCATCGCGCGCGCCGCCACCGATCGCCAGGCCGACATCCTGCGCGCGGTGGGCGCGACCCGCGTCATCCAGCTCGAGACCGAGATGGGCCGCCGCGTCGGCGCGGACATCACCATGCCGCTCGCGCAGGACCTCCTCGACCTCGCGAGCCACTACCGCGTGGTCCCCTGGAACGCCCACGGGCCGCTGGT
Organism: Sorangium sp. So ce834; assembly: GCF_051521425.1. Taxonomy (NCBI): domain Bacteria; kingdom Pseudomonadati; phylum Myxococcota; order Polyangiales; family Polyangiaceae; genus Sorangium; species Sorangium sp. So ce834. The sequence continues at coordinate 5,268,056 of NZ_CP150351.1, read as the reverse complement.
CGGGCAGACGCTCGCCGGCTCGAAGATCCGCCAGCGGTACCGCATCAACGTGCTCGGTGTGCGGCCGCACACGAACAAGCGACCCGGCGACAAGCCGCGGCTCGAGGCACCCACACCGGACTACGTGATCCGCGACGGCGACACGCTGCTGCTCGTGGGCGACAGCGACGACGTGAGCCGGTTCGTGGCTGAGGTCGGCGGCTGATCGCGTCGCTCGCGCTCGCGCCGCCCGCGGGCGCGCGCGCCGCCTGCGCTCGCGCCGCCCGCGGGGGCGCGCGGCGCCCGTTGTGTGAAGCAATGTGAAGCACGGTCCTGGCTGCGCGATGCGTCTTTCCGCCTCGGCGTCGCCATGCGAGAGGGCGGGCCGCATGCCTTCCACAGCGTCCTCCGTGATGCGCCTCGTCGTCTCGGAAGCGCTGCTGCTCGCGGTCGCGATGACCGGCAGCGCAGCGCGCGCGCAGCCCGCAGGCGCGCCCCCGCCCGAGCCTCCTCCTGCCGCCGAGGGCGACTCGGGCGGCGCCTCGGTCCCCCGCGGCGGCGCCGGCGCGGTCGTCGTCCCTCAGCCGGGCGCGCCCCCGCCGGCGCCCGCCGCCATCAGCCCGCCGACGCTGATCAAGTACTCCCCGCCCGCGTATCCGATCGAGGCGCAGCGCGCCGGCGTCGAGGGCAGCGTCATCCTCAAGCTCGACATCGACAAGACCGGGCGCGTCACAAAGGCCGAGGTCGCGACGCCCGGCGGGCACGGCTTCGACGACGCCGCGCTCGCGGCCGCGCCCGGCCTGGAGTTCGCGCCGGCGCGGCGCCCGGACGGCACGCCCGCGGCGGCGCGCATCCTCTACCGGTACGCGTTCACGCTCACGCCCAAGCCCGCCGATGCGGCCGCGCCGGCGCCGCCCGCCGACGTCGAGACGGTGGTCGGGACCGTCCTGTCCGCGGGCACCGGCGAGCCGCTCCCGGACATCGCGGTCACCCTCGTGCGCCCCGACGGCGGCCGCGAGGAGGCGAAGACGGACCAGGGCGGCAAGTTCCGCTTCAAGAACCTCCCCCCCGGCAAGTACCGCGTCGAGGTCGCCGCCGCGGGGTTCGAGCCGTTCGCCGCCGAGGAGGAGATCGCGGCCGGCGAGGCGATCGAGGTGCGCTACCGCATCTCGCTCGCCGCGCCGCAGGACGGCAAGGCGCCGGGCATCGAGGTGACCGTGCAGGGCGAGCGCCCGCCGCGCGAGGTGACGCGGAGGACGATCGAGCGCCGCGAGATCGACCGCATCCCCGGGACCGGCGGCGACGCGCTCCGCTCGCTGCAGAGCCTGCCGGGCGTCGCGCGCAGCGGCTTCGGGCTGCTCATCGTGCGCGGGTCCGCGCCCCAGGACACGCTCACGTTCGTCGATCGCACCCCGGTGCCGATCATCTACCACTTCGGCGGCCTCTCCTCGGTCGTGCCGACCGAGATGCTCGAGAAGATCGACTTCTATCCGGGCAACTTCAGCGCCGTGTACGGCCGCGCCATGGGCGGCATCGTCGACGTCGGGCTCCGGTCGCCGAAGCAGGACGGCAAGTACCACGGCGTGGTCCAGCTCGACCTCATCGACGGGCGCGTGCTCCTCGAGGGCCCCGTCCCGTTCCTCAAGGACTGGACGTTCATCGCGGCGGGCCGCCGCAGCTGGGTCGACGCGTGGCTCGGGCCCGTGCTCAAGGAGGCGGGCTCCAGCGTCACGCAGGCGCCCGTCTACTACGATTACCAGTTCGTCCTCGAGGGCCGCCCCTCCGCGAGCGAGCGCGTGCGCGCGAGCTTCTACGGATCGGACGACGCCTTCAAGATCACCCTGGACAAGCCGCCGGAGGACGAGCCGGCGCTGACGGGCGATTTCGGGCTGCACACCGCCTTCCAGCGCTTCCAGCTCAGCTACGAGAACCGGATCGGGAGCCGGGATCGGCTGCTGTGGTCGATGGCGCTCGGCCGGGACATCGCCGACTTCGAGATCTCTCCCCTCGCCTTCAACGTCGTCTCGACCTCGCTCGACCTGCGGCTGGAGCTCTCGCACAGGTTCGCGCGGTACCTCACGATGAACGTCGGCACCGACCTCTCGGGCGGCGTCGCCACGGTGAACATCCGCGCGCCGTCGCAGCAGCCCGCGGGGCACCCGTCGAACCAGCCGTTCTCGACGTACCCGTTCCAGGATCGGTCGTTCGACGGCGCGTACTCGCGGCCCGCGGCGTATGCCGAGCTCGAGGTCGTCCCCTCGCCGCGGGCGCGGATCGTCCCCGGGGTGCGGGTCGACTACGCGCTCGATACGCAGACGCTCGACGTGAGCCCGCGGGTCAACGCGCGCTACGACATCCGGAGCGGCTTCCCGCGGACGACGGCCAAGGGGGGCGTGGGCCTTTATTATCAGGCGCCGCAGTTCGCGGAGAGCATCGAGCCGTTCGGGAATGCGGAGCTCAAGTCGAACCGCGCCGTGCATTACGGCCTCGGCGTGGAGCAGGAGATCACGCCGCAGATCGAGGTGACGCTGGACGGGTTCTACAAGCAGCTCGATCGGCTGGTCGTCTTCTCGCCGGAGAAGGACGACTACGCCAACGACGGCACCGGATACGCGGTCGGCGGCGAGCTCTTGTTGAAGTACAAGCCGGACGAGCGCTTCTTCGGCTGGGCGGCGTACACCCTCTCGCGGTCGGTGCGCAAGGACGGCCCCGACGAGGAGGAGCACCTCACGCAGTTCGATCAGACGCACGTGCTGACGGTGCTCGGGAGCCTGCGGCTCGGCCGGGGCTGGGAGCTGGGCGCGCGCTTCCGGCTCGTGTCGGGCAACCTGCAGACGCCCTATGTCTGCGATCCTGAGGAGAAGGGGTGCAATCCGAACCGGGTGAACGCGATTTACCACGCGTCCTCCGCGAGGTATTCGCCGATCCCGCTCGGGGGTGACTACAGCGAGCGGATGCCGCTGTTTCACCAGCTCGACATCCGCGCCGACAAGACGTGGAAATTCAAGACGTGGCAGCTCGGGCTCTACCTCGATATCCAGAACGTCTACAATTACATGGCTGCGGAGGGCATCAGCTACAACTTCAACTACACGAAGCGGGAGTACGTGACGGGGCTCCCCTTCCTGCCCACGCTCGGGCTGCGAGGAGATTTCTGATGAAACGGACCGCACTGCCCGCTCGTCGCGCGCTGCTGGCCGCGCTCTCGACCCTGGCCGTGGGCATCCCCTGCTGCGCCGGGAGCGACATGGCCCCTTCGTCCGAGGTGAAGGGGCTCCGCGTCCTCGCCGTGACGGCGGACAAGCCGTACGCGGCGGCGGAAGAGCTCGTGACGTTCCGGATGACGTACGCCGACGCGAAGGGCGCGGAGGACGGCGCGCCGCGGAAGGTCGAGGTCACGTGGGTGGGCGGCTGCGTGAATCCGCCGGTCGGGGTGGACGAGCACCTCGGGTGCATCCCGCAGTGGCTGGGCACCTATGCGGCGGGAATCGTCGCGAATCCGGGAGGCGGCAGCGGCGGAAGCGGCGGCGGCGACGGCGGCAGTGGTGGCGATGGTGGCAGCGGCGGCGAAGGCGGCAGTGGTGGCGCTGGCGGCGGCGAAGGCGGCAATGGTGGCGCTGGCGCCAGCGGCGACGGCGGCGGCGGTGCCAGCGGCGGTGGCGACGGGGAGCGCACCGTCCCCTTCGCGCATCAGGAGATCGGTCCGGAGAAGAGCGGCGAGCCCGATGCGGTCTCGTTCACGTGGAAGCTGCCCAAGGAGATCCTCAAGGACGCGAGGCCCACCGAGACGGGAACGGTGTATTCGTCGGCCTACGTGCTGTTCGCCGTGTGCGCCGGCACGACACGCGTGGCTTCGGCGCCCGAAAAGGCCGGGTTTCCGCTGGAGTGCGTCGGCGACGACGGGACGGTGCTCGGTCCGGACAGCTTCGTCGTGGGCTACACGCAGGTCTATGTCTTCAAGAAGGAGCGACTGAATACGAACCCGCCCATCGACGGCTTCACGCTGAAGCTCGATGGCAATGAGGTCGCGCCGGGCGAGGACGGTTTGCCCGTCGTGAAGCGGTGCGTTCGGTCCGAGGAGCAGGCCCAGGGTTGCGGCCGGACCGAGCCGGCCGAGGACGAGTGCACGACCTACGAGATCGAGGCTGTCGTGCCGGAGAAGGCCGCCGAGGTGGACGAGGAAGCCGCCGGGCTCGGCGGTCCGCCGGCGCGCGAGGCGATCTGGGTCGACTATTACACGGACGGTGGCGAGTTCGACGGGGCGCGCCGCCTGGTGAGCGATACGACCGGCGCCTCTCGCGGGGGCAACGGGACCACGTGGACGCCGCCCTCGGAGCCAGGGCGCGTGTCGCTGTGGGCGGTGGTTCACGACACCCGCGGCGGAGCGAGCGTGACGCGACGGGAAGTGCAGGTGGAGTAACGCCCGGATCCCGCCGTGCCACGCGCGTCGCGCGGCGGTTGTGTCGCAGCGGACAAGCTGCTATCTCCGCCGCGGAGGGGTCTGTTCAATGAATGATGCTTTTCTTGCATTAGAACGGAACGAACGGAACCGCCCTTCCACCGTTATCGACCTCTTGCGCCAGCGGGCCGAAGCTGAGCCCGCCCGCCCAATCTATTGCTTTCTTGAGTCCGGCGACGTCGAGGCCGGGGCGACCTGGGTGACCCTGCGGGAAATTGACGAGCGCGCGCGAACCGTCGCGGCCCTCTTGCAGGCATCGGGCGTCGCCCCCGGGGCCCGCGCGCTGCTGCTGTATCCGCCGGGGATCGAGTACATCACCGCGTTCTTCGGGTGTCTCTACGCTGGAGTCCTGGCCGTGCCCGCCTATCCGCCGGATCTCGGCCGGCTCGAGCGGACGCTGCCGCGCGTCGCTTCCATCGTGGCTGACGCGCGCGCCGAGGCGGCGCTCACGTCATCGTCCGTCGCCGGCATCGTGGCGTCCCTTCCGGCCAGCGCCGCGGCCGCCGCGCTGCAGCGGCTCCGGTGGATCGCGACCGACGGCCCGGCGCCGGGCCCGATCGAGGGGCCGGGCGCGGCGCTCCGGCCGGAGTCGGTCGCGTTCCTTCAATACACCTCCGGCTCGACCGGCGAGCCCAAGGGGGTGATGCTCACCCACGGGAACCTGCTGCACAACTCGCGGCTCATCGCGCAGGGATTCGACCTGACGAGCCCGGATCCGGTCGGGGTGATCTGGCTGCCGCCGTATCACGACATGGGGCTCATCGGCGGGATCTTGCAGGCGCTCTACCGGCGGATCCGCGTCGCGCTCATGTCGCCGCTCTCGTTCCTGCAGAGGCCGATGCGGTGGCTCCGCGCCGTCTCGGCGCTCGGCGCCTCGGTGAGCGGCGGCCCGAACTTCGCATACGACCTGTGCGTCCGGAAGAGCTCGGAGGAGGAGCGAGCGGCGCTCGATCTGCGGTCGTGGGAGGTCGCGTTCACGGGCGCCGAGCCGGTGCGCGCCGACACGCTCGATCGCTTCGCGCGCGCCTTCGCGGTCAGCGGGTTCCGGCGAGAGGCGTTCTATCCCTGCTACGGGCTCGCCGAGGCCACGCTCATCGTGAGCGGCGGAGCGCGGGCCGAGGCGCCGGTGCTGGCGCGCCTCGCCCCCGAGGAGGTGGAGATCGGGCGCGCCGTCGCGTCGTCGGCGGAGGGCGCGCGCACGTTCGTCGGCAGCGGTCGCGCGCTCGATCCGCGGGCGGTCGCGATCGTCGATCCCGCGGGGAACGAGCTCGTGCCGGGGGAGATCGGGGAGATCTGGGTGTCCGGGCCCAGCGTGGCCGCCGGCTACTGGGGGCGCCCGGAGGAGACGGATGCCACGTTCGGGGCCACGCTCGCCGGCAGCGCGGCGCCGCGCTACCTGCGCACGGGAGATCTCGGCTTCCTCCGGGGAGGCGAGCTGTTCGTGGTGGGGAGGTCGAAGGATCTCATCATCCTTCGAGGCCGCAACCACTTCCCGCAGGATATCGAGAAGACCGTCGAGAGCAGCCATCGCGCCGTCCGGCCGGGCTGCAGCGCCGCGTTCTCCGTCGAGCACGAGGGCGAGGAGCGCCTCGCCGTGGTGTGCGAGGTCGACCCGCGCGTGGCCGCGGATCCGCGCGAGATCGTGGCGGCCGTGCGTGAGGCGGTGACCGCCGAGCACCAGCTCGTCGCGCACGCCGTCGCGCTGATCGCGCCGGGCGCGCTGCCCAAGACGTCGAGCGGGAAGGTCCGCCGGAGGGAGTGCCGGCGCGCCTTTCTCGAGGACGCGCTCGGCGAGCGCCACGTCGCGTTCGCGCCGGAGCTCCTCGACGACGCCTCGCCCCCGGACGACGCGCCTCCGGAGACCGAGGAGCCCTCCGGCCGGAGCCTGCTGGACGCGCTGCGGTCGACCCTCGCCCGCGCGCTTCGTCTGGACGCCGGGCAGATCGACGACGCGCTGCCGATATCGCGGTTCGGCCTCGACTCCCTCGCTGCCGTCGAGCTCCAGCACGCGTTTCAGGCGCGGACGGGGCGCGCGATCCCGCTGACATCGATCTTGCGAGGAGGCTCTCTCCGCGAGCTCACGAGAGAGATCACCCGTCTGGACAGCCCCTCGTCGCCGCGGGTGGCGACGCCGGAAGAGCCGTTCGCGCTGACCGAGGGGCAGCGGGCGATGTGGCTGGAGTGCCAGAAGTCGGCCGACGGCGCGCTCTACAACCTGGGCAGGACGGTCCGGCTCGGCGCCGGCGTCGACGTGCCCGCCCTGCGCCGCGCGTTCGAGGGCCTCGTCGAGCGGCACGAGGCGCTCCGCACGACGTTCCTCACGCGCGACGGCCATCCGCTGCAGCAGGTCCACCGCCATATCGCCCTGGAATGGGCCGAAGAGCCGGCGATCGGGCTGGACGAGCGCGAGATCGTCGCCCGCGCGGACGAGGTGCGCCGCCGCGCGTTCGACCTGGAGCGCGGGCCGCTGCTCCGGGTGCATGTCTGGCGGCGCGGAGAGGGGCAGCCTCCGCTGCTCACCGTGGTCCTGCACCACCTCGTGGCCGACCACTGGTCGTTCGCGCTGCTGGTGCGCGAGCTGGGGGAGCTGTACTCGGCGCTGCGCGCGGGCCGGCCCCCGCAGCTGCCGCCGCCGTCGAGCTTCTTCGCCGCCGGCGTGAGCTGTCCCTCGCCGCGGGAGGCGGCCGGCGGAGCAGAACACTGGCGCAAGGCGCTCGACGGCGCGACGACCGCCATCGACCTCCCCCGCGACCGGGCCCGCCACGACGCGAGCCCTCGCCGCGGTCGCGCTCACGCGATCACGCTGCCAAAGCCCCTGACCGGAGGCCTGGCGCGCCTCGCGCGCGAGCGCGGGACCACGCTCTTCTCGGTCCTGCTGTCGGCGCTCACCATCTTGCTCCATCGCGCCAGCGGGCAGGGCGACCTTGTCGTGGGCGTCCCTTCGGCGGGGCGGCACGACGAGGAGAGCGCCAGGGCCTTTGGCTACTTCGTCCAGATGCTCCCCGTGCGCGTGGCGCTGCGCGGGGCCGCGTCCTTCGACGCGCTCGTCGCCCGCGTGCGCGACGCGTTCCTCGACGCGCTGGCCCACGGCGACAGCGCCCTCCGGCACCTGCTCGCGCGAGCGCAGGGCGAGGCGCAGCGAGACGCGCTGTTCGACGTCGCCTTCGCCTTCCAGAGCACCCCGCCATCGCTGGATGCACGCCTGTCAGCCCTCGCGATCGGCGCGGGGGACGTGCGGATCGCGCAGGGAGAGCTCGAGTTCACCACGCTCGCCGACGATCAGGCAGCGGCCGAGTTCGATCTCGCCTTGTTCGCCGCCGAGCTCGACTCCGGCATCGCCCTGCGCTTCGAGTACGACCAGCAGCTCTTCGACCCGGCCACCATCGAGCGGATGGCGCGCCACTTCGTGCTCCTGCTCCAGAGCGCCGTCGAGCACCCCGGTCGACCGCTCTCCGAGCTCCGGATGCTCTCCGACGCCGAGCGCGCATTGCTCCTCGACGACTGGAGCGGCGCTGCCGCCGTACGACAGGCCGCCTCCGCCCCGGCGCCCGCCTGCGTCCACGCGCTGTTCGAGGCCCACGCCGCTCGACAGCCGGACGCCACCGCGCTCGAGTTCGGCCACCAGCGCTTCACCTACGCAGAGCTCAGCGCCTGGTCCACCGAGCTCGCCCTGTGGCTGCGCGACCGCGGCGTCGGCCCCGGCAGCGTCGTCGGCGTCTGCATCGAGCGCTCGCCTCGCATGGTCGCCGCCCAGCTCGCCGTCCTCAAGGCAGGCGCCGCCTATGCCTCGCTCGACCCCGCCAACCCCCCGGCGCGCCTGGCCGAGATGCTCGCCGACTGCCGCGCCTCGCTCGCGCTCACCAGCAGCCAGGCCAGCCACAAGCTCACCGCCGCCCCCTGCCCCGTCCACCTCGTCCAGGACTGGGCGCGTGCCCATGGCGCCCAACTTCCGCTCATCTCCAGGCCCGACGACCTGGCCTATTTCCTCTTCACCTCCGGCTCCACCGGCACCCCCAAGGGCGTCTGTGTGCGCCACGCGAGCCTTTCAAGGCTGGTCTCCTTCCTCCACCTCCGACTCGAGCTCTCGCCCAGCGACCGCTGGACTCAGCTCGCCTCCAGCGGCTTCGACGCCTCCGTCTACGAGATCTGGACGCCGCTCGCCTGCGGCGCTGCCCTCCTCCTCGCCGACGACGACGCGCTCCGTTCTCCCACGGCGCTCGTCTCCTGGCTGGTCGAACGGCGCGCCACGTTCTCGTTCATGCCCACGCCCCTGGCCGAGGCGTGCCTCGAGCAAGACTGGACCGGCTCCGCCCTGCGCGCGATGACCGTCGGAGGCGACAAGCTCCATCCGCTCCGGCGACCGCTCCCTTTCCGCCTCTTCAACATGTACGGCCCCACCGAGGCCACCGTCATCACCACCGTCGCCGAGGTCGCCGACCTCGGCGACGAGCCCCCGCTCGGCCGACCCATCGACGGCGCCCTCGTCTACGTCCTCGACCCGCACATGCACCCCGTGCCGCCCGGCGTCCTCGGCGAGCTGTACATCGGCGGAGAGTGCCTCGCCCAGGGCTACACACGCACGGACCTGACCGCAGAGCGCTTCCTGCCCGATCCCTTCGGCCAGCCCGGCGCACGCCTCTACCGCACCGGCGACCTGGTGCGCTGGCGCCCCGACGGACAGCTCGCCTTCGCCGGGCGCCGCGACGAGCAGGTCAAGCTCCGCGGCCGCCGTGTCGAGCTCGGCGAGGTCGAATCCGCCCTGCGACGCTTGCCCGGCGTCCGCGAGGGCGTCGTCGTCCTCCACGGCCAAGGCAACGCCGCGCGCCTGATTGCCTATGTCGTGCCAGGCGCCGACCCGCCCTCCGAGCGCGACCTGCGCGAGGGCATGGCCCGCCTGGTGCCCGACGCCCTGGTGCCCGCCCACTTCGTCCTGCTCCCCGCCTTGCCCATGTCCCTCTCGGGCAAGGTCGACAAGAAGCTCCTCCCTGCGCCCCCCGCCGCGCACGCCGACTACGAGCCCCCCTCGGGCGAGCTCGAGCTGGAGCTCGCTGCCATCTGGCAATCCGTCCTCCACCTCGACCGCGTCGGACGACACGACAGCTTCTTCGACCTCGGCGGCCACTCCCTGCTCGCCATGCAGGTCCTCGGACGCATCGAGTCCTCCCTCGGCATCCGCACCACCCTCCGCACGCTCTTCGAGCACCCAACCCTCGCGCAGCTCGCCAATCACCTCTCCTCCGGCGCCGCCTCGACCTCCACCGCCGCAGCGACGGCCCTGGAGCGAGGGCTCACCCGTCCGGACGGCTCCTCATCGCCGCGGGTGGCGACGCCGGAGGAGCCGTTCGCGCTGACCGAGGGGCAGCGGGCGATGTGGCTGGAGTGCCAGAAGTCGGCCGACGGCGCGCTCTACAACCTGGGCAGGACGGTCCGGCTCGGCGCCGGCGTCGACGTGGCCGCGCTGCGCCGCGCGTTCGAGGGCCTCGTCGAGAGGCACGAGGCGCTCCGCACGACGTTCCTCACGCGCGACGGCCATCCGCTGCAGCAGGTCCACCGCCATATCGCCCTGGAATGGGCCGAAGAGCCGGCGATGGCGCTGGACGAGCGCGAGATCGTCGCCCGCGCGGACGAGGTGCGCCGCCGCGCGTTCGACCTGGAGCGCGGGCCGCTGCTCCGGGTGCATGTCTGGCGGCGCGGAGAGGGGCAGCCGCCGCTGCTCACCGTGGTCCTTCACCACCTCGTGGTCGACTACTGGTCGTTCGCGCTGCTGGTGCGCGAGCTGGGGGAGCTGTACTCGGCGCTGCGCGCGGGCCGGCCCCCGCAGCTGCCGCCGCCGTCGAGCTTCTTCGCCGCCGGCGTGAGCTGTCCCTCGCCGCGGGAGGCGGCCGGCGGAGCAGAACACTGGCGCAAGGCGCTCGACGGCGCGACGACCGCCATCGACCTCCCCCGCGACCGGGCCCGCCACGACGCGAGCCCTCGCCGCGGTCGCGCTCACGCGATCACGCTGCCAAAGCCCCTGACCGGAGCGCTGGCGCGCCTCGCGCGTGAGCGCGGGACCACGCTCTTCTCGGTCCTGCTGTCGGCGCTCACCGTCTTGCTCCATCGCGCGAGCGGACAGAACGATCTTGTCGTGGGCGTCCCTTCGGCGGGGCGGAACGACGACGAGAGCACTCGGGCTTTCGGCTATTTCGTCCAGATGCTCCCCGTGCGCGTGGCGCTGCGCGGGGCCGCGTCCTTCGACGCGCTCGTCGCCCGCGTGCGCGACGCGTTCCTCGACGCGCTGGCCCACGGCGACAGCGCCCTCCAGCACCTGCTCGCAGAGCCCCGGGGCGCGGCCCGGCGAGGCGGCGCGCTCTTCGACGTCGCCTTCGCCTTCCAGGGCGCTCTGCCGTCGCTGGATCCCCGCCTCGCCGCGCTCACCACCGGCGCTGGGGATGTGCGGATCGCGCAGGGAGAGCTCGAGTTCACGACCCTCGCCGACGACCGGGCAGCGGCCGAGTTCGATCTCGCCTTGTTCGCCGCCGAGCTCGACTCCGGCATCGCCCTGCGCTTCGAGTACGACCAGCAGCTCTTCGACCCGGCCACCATCGAGCGGATGGCGCGCCACTTCGTGCTCCTGCTCCAGAGCGCCGTCGAGCACCCCGGTCGACCGCTCTCCGAGCTCCGGATGCTCTCCGACGCCGAGCGCGCATTGCTCCTCGACGACTGGAGCGGCGCTGCCGCCGCACGACAGGCCGCCTCCGCCCCGGCCCCCGCCTGCGTCCATGCGCTCTTCGAGGCCCACGCCGCTCGACAGCCGGGCGCCACCGCGCTCGAGTTCGGCCACCAGCGCTTCACCTACGCAGAGCTCAGCGCCTGGTCCACCGAGCTCGCCCTGTGGCTGCGCGACCGCGGCGTCGGCCCCGGCAGCGTCGTCGGCGTCTGCATCGAGCGCTCGCCTCGCATGGTCGCCGCCCAGCTCGCCGTCCTCAAGGCAGGCGCCGCCTATGCCTCGCTCGACCCCGCCAACCCCCCGGCGCGCCTGGCCGAGATGCTCGCCGACTGCCGCGCCTCGCTCGCGCTCACCAGCAGCCAGGCCAGCCACAAGCTCACCGCCGCCCCCTGCCCCGTCCACCTCGTCCAGGACGGGTCCCACGCGCCCAGCGCCCACATTCCGCTCGTCTCCAGGCCCAACGACCTCGCCTATATTCTCTTTACCTCCGGCTCCACCGGCACGCCGAAGGGCGTCTGTGTGCGCCATGCGAGCCTTTCAAGGCTCGTTTCCTTCTTCCAGCGCCTGCTCGAGATCTCGCCGCAAGACCGATGGACGCAGCTGGCCTCCAGCGGCTTCGACGCCTCCGTCTACGAGATCTGGACGCCGCTCGCCTGCGGCGCCACGCTCCTTCTCGCCGACGACGACGCGCTCCGCTCTCCCACGGCGCTCGTCTCCTGGCTGGTCGAACGGCGGGCCACACTCTCGTTCATGCCCACGCCCCTGGCCGAGGCGTGCTTCGAGCAAGACTGGACCGGCATCGCCCTGCGCGCGATGACCGTCGGCGGCGACAAGCTCCATCCGCTCCGGCGACCGCTCCCTTTCCGCCTCTTCAACATGTACGGCCCCACCGAGGCCACCGTCATCACCACCGTCGCCGAGGTCGCCGACCTCGGCGACGAGCCCCCGCTCGGCCGACCCATCGACGGCGCCCTCGTCTACGTCCTCGACCCGCACATGCACCCCGTGCCGCCCGGCGTCCTCGGCGAGCTGTACATCGGCGGAGAGTGCCTCGCCCAGGGCTACACACGCACGGACCTGACCGCAGAGCGCTTCCTGCCCGATCCCTTCGGCCAGCCCGGCGCACGCCTCTACCGCACCGGCGACCTGGTGCGCTGGCGCCCCGACGGACAGCTCGCCTTCGCCGGGCGCCGCGACGAGCAGGTCAAGCTCCGCGGCCGCCGTGTCGAGCTCGGCGAGGTCGAATCCGCCCTGCGACGCTTGCCCGGCGTCCGCGAGGGCGTCGTCGTCCTCCACGGCCAAGGCAACGCCGCGCGCCTGATTGCCCATGTCGTGCCAGGCGCCGACACGCCCTCCGAGCGCGACCTGCGCGAGGGCATGGCGCGCCTGGTGCCCGACGCCTTGGTGCCCGCCCACTTCGTCCTGCTCCCCGCCTTGCCCATGTCCCTCTCGGGCAAGGTCGACAAGAAGCTCCTCCCTGCGCCCCCCGCCGCACGCGCCGACTACGAGCCCCCCTCGGGCGAGCTCGAGCTGGAGCTCGCCCACATCTGGCAATCCGTCCTCCACCTCGACCGCGTCGGACGACACGACAGCTTCTTCGACCTCGGCGGCCACTCCCTGCTCGCCATGCAGGTCCTCGGACGCATCGAGTCCTCCCTCGGCATCCGCACCACCCTCCGCACCCTCTTCGAGCACCCAACCCTCGCGCAGCTCGCCGATCGCCTCTCCTCCGGCGCCGCCTCGGCCACCGCCGCCGCAGCGACGGTGCCCGCCAGCGAGATCGCGCCCTCGCTGGGCCGCGCGCCGGCGGACGAGCCGTATCCGCTCTCGTACGAGCAGGAGCGCCTGTGGGTCCTCGAGCAGCTGCTCCCCGGCGGGACCGCCTACAACGTGGTGCAGGCGGTCCGCCTGCGGAACCTCGTCGACGTCGACGCGCTGTCCTCCGCGCTCGCCGCGCTCGTCCGGCGGCACTGGAGCCTGCGCACGGTGTTCGTCGCGAACCCCACGCCCGCGCAGAAAGTCTGCGAGCCCGAGGCGGCCCTGCCGGAGGTGGTCGACCTCCGCGGCACGCCCGCGGACGAGGCGGAGGCTGCGGCGCGCGCCTGGGCGTCGCGCGAGCAGGCCACGGGGTTCGACCTCGCGCGCGGGCCCGTGTTCCGCGCCAGGCTGTTCCGCCTCGACCACGACGCCTGCATCCTGGTCCTGTCCACGCACCACATCGTCACGGACGCCTGGTCGTTCCAGCCCCTCGTCCGCGATCTCGCGGAGCTCTACCGGCGCGCGCGGAGCGGCGGGCCCGCGGACATGCCCGAGCTGCCGCTCCAGTACGTCGATTTCGCGGTGTGGCAGCGCCGTCACCTCGCGGGGAAGCGGCTCGCCGACAAGCTCGCTCACTGGACAGCGACCCTCCGCGGGCTGCCGGTCCTGGAGCTCCAGACCGATCGCCCGCGGCCGCCCGTCCAGACGTTCCGCGGCGCGGAGCGGGTCCTCCCGCTCGACGCGCGCCTCGTGGCGCAGCTCGACGAGCTCGCCCGGAGCCACGGCGCCACCCGCTTCATGGTCCTGCTCGCCGCGCTCGGCGTGCTCCTCAGGCGCAGCTCGGGCCAGGACGACATCGCCATCGGGACCGCGGTCGCCAACCGGCCTCGCCCCGAGCTCGAGCCCCTCGTCGGCTTCTTCGTGAACACGATCGTCATGCGCCTCGACCTCGGCGGCGACCCGACCTTCGAGGAGCTCCTCTCGCGGGCGCGGAAGGTCGCGCTCGAGGCGTTCGAGCACCAGGACACGCCGTTCGAGAAGGTGGTCGAGGCGGTCAACCCCCGCCGCGACCTGAGCCGCTCGCCGCTGTTCCAGGTCATGCTCGTCGTGCAGAACGCCCCAACCGAGTCGCTCGAGCTCGGCGAGGTGCGGATCGAGCCGCTCGATCTCCCGGTCGAGGCCACGCGCTTCGACCTGCGCTTCAGCGTCGAGCCGCGCGGCGGGCGCGACGTGATCTCGCTCCAGTACAACGTCGATCTCTTCGACGCGGCGACCATCGACCGGATGCTCGCCACGATGCAGAGCGTGCTCTCGCGCGCCGCCCAGGACCCCGCGCAGCGCGTCCGCGTGCTCTCCGTCACGCCGGAAGACCGCGAGCGCGCCCTCGTCGCGTGGAACGACACCGCGGTCGCAACCCCGGATCACCTCCGGCTGGAGGAGCCGTTCTTCGAGCGCGCCGTCGAGCAGCCCGACGCGTGCGCGGTCGTCGACGCCGACCGGCGCCTCACCTACGGGGAGCTCGCCCGGCGCGCCGAGGCGATCGCCGCGGCGGCCTCGCGCTCCGGAGCGACCGCGAACGCGCTCGTCGCCGTGGTCATGGAGAAGGGCTGGGAGCAGGTGGCCGCCGTGCTCGGCGTGCTGCGCGCCGGCGCCGCCTACCTGCCCCTGGACCCTCGCCTCCCCGAGGAGCGCCTCAGGCACCTCCTGGAGCACGCCGAGGTCCGGCTCGTCCTCACGCAGTCGGCGGTGGACGGGGCGATCGCCTGGCCCGCGGGCATCGAGCGCCTCGCCGTCGACGCGGACGAGCGGTGGCGCGAGCAGCCCGTCGCGCGCCGGCCGCCCGGCGGAAGCACGGACGACCTGGCCTACGTGATCTACACGTCCGGGTCCACGGGGCTGCCCAAGGGCGTGATGATCGACCACCGCGGCGCGGTGAACACCGTCCTCGACATCAACCGCCGCTTCGACGTCGGCCCGGAGGACCGGGTGCTCGCGCTCTCGTCGCTGAGCTTCGACCTGTCGGTCTACGACGTGTTCGGGACGCTCGCCGCCGGAGGCGCCGTCGTGATCCCCGACCGTACCCGCGCCTCGGATCCGGGGCACTGGCGCGAGCTCGTGGAGCGCGAGCGGGTGACCGTGTGGAACTCGGTGCCGGCGCTGATGGAGATGCTCATGGACGCGTCCCCCGGCGCGGACGATCCGGCGCTGTCGTCGCTCCGCCTCGTCATGATGAGCGGCGACTGGATCCCGCTGAAGCTCCCCGATCGCATCCGCGCGGCCTGCCGCGCGCCCCGCGTCGTGAGCCTCGGCGGCGCGACCGAGGCGTCGATCTGGTCGATCGCCCACCCGATCTCGGACGTCGACCCGGCGTGGCGCAGCATCCCGTACGGCCGGCCGCTCGCGAACCAGCACACCTACGTGCTCGACGAGGGGCTGGAGCCGTGTCCGATCGGGGTCCCCGGCGAGATCTACATCGGCGGGATCGGCGTCGCGCTCGGCTACTGGCGCGACGAGGCGCGGACCCGGGAGCGGTTCCTGAAGCACCCCACGACCGGCGAGCGGCTGTACAGGACAGGCGACCTGGGCCGCTACTTCGCCGACGGGACCATCGAGCTGCTCGGGCGCACCGACCATCAGGTGAAGATCCGCGGCTTCCGCATCGAGCTCGGCGAGATCGAGGCCGCCCTCGCGCAGCACCCCTCGGTCGAGCAGGCGGTCGTGGCGGCGAAGACCGATCCGTCGGGCGAGAAGCGCCTGGTCGCGTACGTCGTCGGCGCCGAGGCCGATGGCGCGGCGCTCCGCGACTTCGTCCGGAAGAAGCTGCCGGAGTACATGATCCCCGCGGAGGTCGTCGTCCTCCCGGCGCTGCCGCTGAGCGCGAACGGCAAGGTGGACCGCGCCGCCCTGCCGGATCCCGCCGCGGTCGCGCCGCGCGCCGCGGCCGTCGCCCCGCGGACCGCGACCGAGCGGCTCATCGCCTCGGTGCTCGCGGAGGTCTTGCAGGTCGAGGCCGTCGGCGTGACCGACAACCTCTTCGAGCTCGGCTTCACCTCGCTGCTCCTCGTGCGCGCGCAGCGCCTGCTCGCCGAGCGCATCGCGGCGCGCGCGCCCGCGGAGGGCGCCGCGGCGCAGGCCGTGTCGCTGACCGACCTGTTCCAGTACCCGACCATCGAGCAACTGGCGCAGCGGCTCGACGCGGCGACGGTCAAGGCCGAGCCGGCCGACGTCGGGGCGCAGCGCGCCGAGGCGCGCCGCGACGCGCGACGCCGCCGGGGGCGAGGATAGGCCATGTCAGAGCCGATCGAGACCGAGGACGGGGGGAGCGACATCGCGATCGTCGGCATGGCGGGCCGCTTCCCCGGCGCCCCCAGCGTCGACGCCCTCTGGGAGAACGTGCGGCGCGGCGTCGAGTCGATCGCGCGCTTCCCGGAGAGCGAGCGCGAGGAGCCGCCGGTCGGCGCGAGCGCGGCCCCCGGGGCGCCCGTCGTCTGCGCGGGCGGCCTGCTCGACGACATCGACCGCTTCGACGCGTCCTATTTCGGGTACTCGCCGCGCGAGGCGCAGCTCATGGACCCGCAGCAGCGCCTCTTCCTGGAGTGCGCGGTCGCCGCCCTGGAGGACGCCGGCTGCGATCCGGCCCGGTTCCCGGGCGCGATCGGCGTCTTCGGGGGGTGCGGCTCCAACACGTACCTCCTCCAGCTCCTCTCGCACCCGGATCTCGCGGCCACCGTCGATCCGCACGCGCTCATGCTGGCGAGCGAGAAGGATTACCTCGCGACGCGGGTCTCGTACAAACTCGACCTCCACGGGCCGAGCGTGGTCGTGCAGACCGCGTGCTCGACGTCGCTGGTGGCCGTCCACATGGCGTGCGAGAGCCTCCTCGGCGGCCAGTGCGATCTCGCGCTGGCGGGCGGCGTCTCCATCGGCATCCCGCAGAAGCGCGGGTATCCGTACGTGGCCGGCAGCATCTGCTCCCCCGACGGCCGCTGCCGGCCGTTCGACGCGCGCGCCGAGGGGACCGTGGGCGGCAGCGGCGTCGGCATCGTCGCGCTGAAGCGCCTCGCGCACGCCCTCCGTGACCGGAACACCGTCCACGCGGTGATCCGGGGCTCCGCCGTCAACAACGACGGCGGGCGCAAGGTCGGCTTCATGGCGCCCAGCGTCGACGGCCAGGCCGCGGCGATCTCCGAGGCGCAGTCGGTCGCCGGCGTCGATCCCGGCTCGATCGGCTACGTCGAGGCCCACGGCACCGCGACCGCGATCGGCGATCCGATCGAGGTCGAGGCGCTCACGCAAGCCTTCCGCCGCAGGACGGCGAGGAAGACGTACTGCGCGCTCGGCTCGATCAAGGCGAACATCGGCCACCTCGACGCCGCGGCGGGCGTCGCGGGCCTCATCAAGGCGGCGCACGTCGTGCGGAGCGGCGAGATCCCGCCCTGCGTCCATTTCGAGGCGCCGAACCCCAAGCTCGACCTCGCGGCGAGCCCGTTCTTCGTCCCGCGGGAGGCGGCGCCCTGGCCCCGCGAGCTCCGCCCCCGCCGCGCGGGCGTGAGCTCGTTCGGGATCGGCGGGACGAACGCGCACGTCGTGCTCGAGGAGCCGCCCCCGCTGCCGGCCCGCGCCCCGGCCCCGGAGCGCGATCACGTGCTGACGCTCTCGGCGCGCACGCCGGAGGCGCTGTCGACGGCCTGCGCGCAGCTCGCCGCGCACCTCGAGGCGAACGACCTCCCGCTCGACGACGTCGCGTTCACCCTCCAGACCGGGCGCGCGGAGCACCCGTACCGCCGGGCGGTCGTCGCGCGGACGCGCGCCGAGGCGATCCAGGGGCTCGCCCGCGAGGGGGCGAGCGCGCTCGCGCGCCCGATGAGCCGCGCCGTCTTCGCGTTCCCGGGCCAGGGCGCGCAGGCCGTCGGGATGGGCCGCGCGCTCTACGCGCAGGAGGCGGCGTTCCGGAGCGCCTTCGACGCGTGCGCGGCGGCGGCGCGGGCGCGCGGCCTCGATCTCGGCGAGGTCGTCTTCCGCGAGGGCGAGGGCGACGGGCGCACGCTGCTCAGCACCGCGCTGGCGCAGCCCGCGCTCTTCGCCGTCGAGCTCGCGCTCGCCAGGCTCTGGATGAGCTGGGGGATCGAGCCCGCGGCGATGATCGGCCACAGCCTCGGCGAGCTCGTGGCGGCCTGCGTCGCGGGCGTGTTCACGCTCGAGGACGCGATGTCCCTGGTCATCGATCGGGGGCGCTTCATGCAGGCGGCGCCGACCGGGAGCATGCTGGCCGTCGGCCTGCCGGCCGCGGACGTCGAGGGCCTCCTCGAGGCCGGCCTGGAGATCGCCGCGGTCAACAGCCCGAAGCTCACGGTTGTCGCGGGCCCGGCGAGCGCGATCCGCGATCTCGCCGCGCGCCTCGATGCGCGCGAGGTGTTCGCCCGGCCGCTGCAGACGTCCCACGCGTTCCACTGCGCGCTCATCGACGGCGCGGTGGCTCCGTTCCTCGAGAGCGCGCGGCGCGCGCGGCTCTCCCCGCCGGAGATCCCCGTGGTCTCGAACGTCACCGGCGCCCTCCTCACCGACGCCGAGGCGACCGATCCGGCCTACTGGGCGCGGCACCTCCGCCAGCCGGTCCGCTTCAGCGACGGCGTCGAGGCGCTCTTCGCGTCCGGGCACGCCCTGTTCCTCGAGGTCGGCCCCGGCCGCGGGCTGACCACCCTGGTGCGGCAGACGCTGGCCGGGCGCGGCGGCGCCGCGATCGCGAGCCTCGGATCGGCCCACGCCGCGTCCGAGCCCGCGAGCCTGGCCGAGGCCCTCGGCCAGCTCTGGGAGGCGGGCCACGCCGTCGACTGGACGGCCGTCCGCGGGGGCGACCCCGGCGCGCTCGTCCGCTTGCCGACGTACCCGTTCGAGCGGGCGCGGCACTGGATCGCGCCGCGCCGCGGCGCCCCCGCCGCCGAGCCGGCGCCCGCCGCGGCGCCCCTCGCGCCCGCGCCGAACGCCCTCCCGACGTCGGCGGTCTCCCGCGCGCACGCCGGGGCCGCGTTCGCCGCGCCGTCGACCGAGTCCGAGCGCGCGATCGCCGCGATCTGGAGCGCCCTCCTCGGCGTCCACGAGATCGGCGTCCACGACGACTTCTTCGGCCTGCACGGCGACTCTCTCGTCGCGACCCAGGTGATGTCCCGGATCCGCGCGCAGCTCGGCGTCGAGCTCCCGCTGCGGGCGCTCTTCCAGGGGCCGACGGTCGCGGCGCTCGCGGCCCAGGTCGACGCCGCGCGCCGCGGCGAGGCGCGGCGGCGCGAGTTCCCCCCGATCGCGCGGATCCCCCGCGACGGCCCGCTCCCGCTGTCGTTCGCGCAGCACCGGCTGTGGTTCGTCGATCAGCTCGAGCCGGGCAGCCCGGCGTACAACATCCCGTTCGTGGTGCGCGCGACGGGTCGGCTCGACGTCGACGCGCTCCGCCGCAGCCTGTTCGAGATCGCGCGGCGCCACGAGGCGCTGCGGACGACGTTCAGCGCCAGGGACGGCGTGCCGTTCCCGGTCATCGCGCCCGAGGCCCGGGTGCCTTTCCGGATGTCCGACCTCGAGCACCTCGCGGGCGAGGCCCTCGACGCGGCGGTCTCGGCGCTCGTCCTCGAGGAGAGCCTCGCGCCGTTCGACCTGAGCCGCGGGCCGCTCCTCCGCGTGCGGGTCATCCGGAAGCGCCATGACGAGCACGTCATCGCGCTCGTCGTGCACCACGTCGTGTTCGACGTCTGGTCGGTCGGCGTCTTCGTCGGCGAGCTCGCCGCGCTCTACGGCGGCTTCGCGCAGGGCCAGCCTTCCCGGCTGCCGGAGCTCCCGGCGCAGTACGTCGACTTCGCCGCGGCCCAGCGGGCGTGGCTGTCCGGCGAGGTCCTGGAGGGCGAGCTCCGGTACTGGACGACGAAGCTCTCCGGCGCGCTGCGCCGGGCCCGCGTGCCGGTCGACCACGAGCCGGCGGGGCGAAGGACGTGGCGCGGGGCGCGGCGGAGCCTCGACGCCGGGGCCGAGCTCACCCGCCAGATCAAGGCGTTCTGCGAGCGGGAGGCGATCTCCCCCTTCATGGCCCTGCTCGCCGCGTACAAGCTCGTCCTGCACCAGCGCACCGGGCTCGAGGACCTCGTCGTGGGCACCGACGTCGCGAACCGGAACCGCGTCGAGACCGAGCCGATGATCGGCTTCTTCGTCAACCAGCTCGTGATCCGGACCGACTGCGGGGGCGACCCGACGTTCGGCGCGCTGGTCCGCCGCGTGCGCGACGTCGCGCTCGAGGCGTTCGAGCACCAGGACCTGCCGTTCGATCGGCTCGTCGAGGCCCTGCGGCCGAAGGGGGCCGTCGGGCACGTGCCCCTCTTCGACGCGAAGTTCGTCATGCGCAACGTGCACGTCCCACCGATGAAGCTCGAGGGGCTCGAGCTCGAGGCGCTGGAGGGCGAGGCGACCACGACGGCGTTCGACTTCGTCCTCACGGTCGCCGAGGCCGGCGGCTCGTTCCGCTTCGGCGTCGAGCACAGCAGCGAGCTGTACCGAGCGGCGACGGTCGACAATTTCATTAATGATTACCGGCAGATCCTGGCGACTGCGACGGCGCGGCCGGACACCCCGGTCTCGGAGCTCCGGGGGGAGCTCGAGCGCGCCGCGGCGGCCCGCCGGGAGCTCGATCGGAAGGCCGCGCGCGGCGCCGCGCTCGACAAGCTGACCTCCGCGCGCCGGCGCGCCGTGACCCTCCCGCGCCCGGGCGGGCCGGGCGAAGCGAAGACCTCACCGAAGGACGAGCAGGATGAGTGACCACGAGATGACCGGCTTCAGCCTCTCGCCGCAGCAGCGGGCGATCCGCGCGCTCGACCGGGAGGCGGGGGCGCCCGGGTGCCGGACGCTGGCCGTCGTCGCCGTGACCGGCCCGTGCGACGAGGGACGGCTCTCGGCGGCGACGCTCGCGCTGGCCGAGCGGCACGAGATCTTGCGCACGCGCCTCGTCGAGGCGGGCGGCGAGGCCGCGCAGGTGGTCGGCGAGCCGCGCTTCGCGTGGGCGTCGCAGGACGACTGGGTCGGGTGCTCGGACGCCGAGCAGGGCGAGCGGATGTCGCGGCTCGTCGCGCGCCTCTCGGAGGGCCGCGGCGCGGACGACGGGCTGCGCGTCGGCCTGGTCCGCGTCGGCCCGGAGGAGCGCCGGCTCGTGCTCGCGGCGCCCGCGTGGTGCGTCGACGAGGAGTCGATCGCCCCGCTCGTCCGCGAGCTCTGCGCCTCGACCGCGGGCGCGGGCGCGCCGCCCGAGCAGCAGTACGCGGACGTCGCCGAGTGGCTCAACGGGATGCTCGAGGCGGAGGACGCCGTCGACGGGCGCAGGTTCTGGGCCGAGCGCCGCTCGCATTTCGGGCCCCCGCTCCACCTCGCCTTCAGCCGCGGCGGCGCCGGCGCCGGCTCGGGGCGCGCGCGGGTCGAGCTGGGGCAAGGCGGGATGGCGCAGGTCGAGCGCTGGTCGTCGTCGTGGCAGGTCCCGCAGCGGATCGTGCTCCTGGCCCTGTGGGCGTCGCTCCTGTGGCGGATGAGCGGCGGCGACGAGCCCGAGGTCACCGTGGCCGTCCGCTTCGACGGGCGGTCGCTGGACGCGCTCGCGGGCGCGGTGGGGCCGTTCGCGCGGTTCCTGCCGGTGCGGATCGAGATCTCGGCCTCGGACACGCTCGCCGACGTCGCGCGGCGGCTCGCGGTCGCCGAGGCCGAGGCGGCGGCGCACCAGGACGCCGCGCCCGGCGTGAGCCACCGGATGAGCTGGGGCTTCTCCGCCGCGGAGGCCGCGCCGGCGCTGTCGCTCGACGGCGCGCGGGCCCGCGTGCTCGACGTCTGGAGCACGTCCGATCAGGTCGCCTGCCGGCTGCACTGCGCCGGCGCGGGCCCGTCGGCGTCGCTGGAGCTCCGCTACGACGCGTCGGCCGGCGCGCGCCGCGACGCCGAGCGCCTCGCCGAGCGCCTCGCGGCGATGCTCGAGGACCTGTCGCGCCACCCCGAGCGCCCGGTCGCCCAGGGCGAGTACGTCGGCCCCGGCGAGCGCGCCGAGATCGAGGCGTGGTCGCGCGGCCCCGCGATGGATCTGCCGTCGGCCTGCGCGCTGCACCGGTGGTTCGAGGAGCGCGCCGAGCAGCACCCCGACGTCGTCGCGGTGCGCAGCGAGGGCAAGTCGCTCACCTACGGCGAGCTCGATCGGCGCGCGAACCGGCTCGCGAGCTGCCTGCGCCGCCGCGGCGTCGGGCTCGACACGATCGTGGGCGTCTGCGTGCCGCGCTCCGAGGACATGGTCGTCGCGACCCTGGCGGTGCTCAAGGCGGGCGGCGCCTACCTGCCGCTCGACCACGAGTACCCCGGCGAGCGCCTCGCCTTCATGATGCGGGACGCGCGGGCGCGCCTCCTCGTCACGCACGACGCGATCGCCGACGAGCTCCCGACCGGCGGCTGGACGACGCTGCTCCTCGACGCCGAGGCCGCTGAGATCGCCACGTGCTCCGACGCGCGGCCCGCCGTGAGCCCGCCGCCGGACAGCGGCGCGTACGTCATCTACACGTCCGGCTCGACGGGCACGCCGAAGGGGAGCCTCATCTCCCACCGCGCCATCGTCAACCAGATGCAGTGGATCCAGCGGTACTGGGCGCTCACCGCGGACGATCGGGTCCTGCTCAAGGCCGCGTTCGGCTTCGACGTCTCCGTCTGGGAGATCTTCTGGCCCCTCTCGTTCGGCGCGCGGATCGTCGTCGCCCGGGCCGGCGGGCACCGCGATCCCGAGTACCTGCGGCGCCTCGTGCGCGACGAGGGGGTGACGACCGCGTACTTCGTCTCCTCGATGCTCGCGGCGTTCCTCGGGGGGCCCGAGCAGCCGTTCCCCGCGAGCCTGCGGAAGGTCCTCGTGGGCGGCGAGGCGGTGCCGCTCGATCTCGTCCGGCGCTTCTACGCGAAGCACGACGGCGACCTCATCAACATGTACGGGCCGAGCGAGGCCGCGATCGCGGTGACCGGCTGCGTCCTGCCGAGCGACCCGCGGGTCACGTGGGTCCCCCTCGGCGCGCCGGTCGCGAACGCCGAGGTGTTCGTGCTCGACGGCGCGATGCGCCGCCCCGCCATCGGCGCGCTCGGCGATCTCTATATCGCGGGCACCCCGCTCGCGCGCGGCTACGTGGGGCAGCCCGGGCTCACCGCGGAGCGCTTCCTGCCCGACCCGTGCGCGCGCGCCGCGGGCGGGCGGATGTATCGGACCGGCGACGTCGCGCGCTTCTTGCCCGACGGGATGCTCGAGTTCCAGGGCCGCTCGGACCACCAGATCAAGCTCCGGGGGCACCGGATCGAGCTCGGCGACGTCGAGGCGCAGATCCGGCGCGTGCCCGGCGTGAGCCAGGCGGCCGTGGCCCTGCGCGAGGACGCGCCGGGCGACGCCCGCCTTGTCGCCTACGTCGTGCTCGACGGCGGCGCGGCGGGCGACGCGCCGGACGTGCGCGCGGCGCTGAAGGCGTCGCTGCCGGGGTACATGATCCCGTCGAGCGTGGTCCGCCTCGACGCGCTCCCGCTGTCACCGAACGGCAAGCTGGACCGGCGCGCCTTGCCGGCGCCCGAGGCGCAGGCGGGCCCGGACGACGGCGCGGCCCCGCGGACGCCGGCGGAGCGGTTCCTCTCGTCGATCTGGGCCGAGGTGCTCGGGCTCGGCGAGGTGCGGGTCGGCGAGAACTTCTTCGACATCGGCGGCCACTCGCTCCTCGCCACGCAGGTCGTCGCCCGCGTGCAGCGCGCCCTCGGCGCGGAGGTCCCGCTGCAGCTGATGTTCGATCTGCCGTCGATCGCGGCGCAGGCCCCGCTCATGGAGCTCCTCGCGAGCGGCCGGCCGATGGAGTCGCTCCTTCCCGCCGTCCGCCGGTACCTCGCGGACCGCCGCCCCGAGCAGCTCCCCGCGCTCGCGCCGGAGGAGCGGGAGGCCGCGGCGCACCGCCTGTCGGCCCTCGGCGCGGCGCCGCCGCAGGTCCGGCGCCGCGGGCTGACGCGGGCGCCGCTCTCCTACGGGCAGAGCCGCATCTACTTCCTCGAGCAGCTCTCGCCCGGCAAACCGCTCTTCAACGTCCCGGGCGCGGTCCGGCTCCGGGGCACGGTCGACGTCGCCCGCCTCTCGGCCGCGTTCGGCGAGATCGTGCGGCGCCACGACGCCCTCCGCACGTCGATCATCAACGTCGACGGCGAGCTCCTGCAGATCGCGCAGCCGCACGCGGGCTTCGCGCTCGACGTGGTGGCCTCCACGCCCGAGGAGGCGGCCGCGCCCGAGCTCGACCGGCGGCTGCGCGCCGAGGCGTGGCGGCCCTTCGCGATCGGCGCGCCGCCGCTCCTGCGTGCCACGCTGTTCCGCCTCGCGGAGGACGAGCACGTGCTCCTCGTCACGATGCACCACGTGGTGTCGGACGACTGGTCGCTCGGCGTGATCCTCCGCGAGCTCCTCGCGCTGTACGCGGGCCGCTCGCTCCCGCCGCCGCGGCTCCAGGTCAGCGACTTCGCGGCGTGGCAGCGCGAGATGGTCGAGTCGGGGGCGCTCGACGGCCAGCGCGCGTACTGGCGAGAGCGCCTCCGGAGGCTGTCCCGGGCGAGCATCTCGGCCGGCGGCGGGGCGGAGGCGCCGAGCCACGACCCGTCCGGCGCCATCGAGGAGATCGCGCTCTCGCCGGACAAGGCGGCGGCGCTCGAGGCGCTCGCGCGGCGGGAGGGAGCGACCCTGTTCATGGTGCTCCTCGCGCTCCTCGACCTCGTGATCCATGCGCGGTCCGGCGCGCTGGACATCGCCGTGGGGACGCCCATCGCCAACCGGAACCGCCCGGAGCTCGAGGACGTGGTCGGCCTCTTGACCAACACGCTCGTGATCCGCGTCGATCTCGCGCGCGCCGGGACGTTCCGCGACGTGCTCGCGCGGGCGCGCGTCCAGGCGCTCGACGCCTTCGCGAACCAGGACATCCCGTTCGATGTCGTCACCCAGGATCTGAAGCAGGAGCGCGACCACGCGCAGCACCCGCTCTTCCGCGTCTGGCTGGCGCTCCAGAACGCGCCGAAGCCCGCGCTGGAGGTCCGCGGGCTCCGGGTCGAGCCCCTGCCCCTCCGGCCCGAGCTCGTGCACTTCGAGGTCGCCCTCCTGCTCTGGCCGGCGGACGACGGATCGGTCGTGGGGCACTTCGAGTTCCGGCGCGATCGCGTCGACGAGGGCGCGCGCAAGGAGATCGCGGCCGCGTTCACGCACCTCGTCGACGCGGTGATCGCCCGGCCGGACGCGCCGGTGTCGGCGCTCGTGGAGGGCGCCCGAGCCGAGGCCGCGCGAGCGCAGGCCGCGCTCGGCGAGGCGTTCGCCAAGGCGGCGACGGCGCGCCTCGGCCAGCTGCGGCGGCGCTCGGCGGGCGACCGGACGCCCCGCGAGTAGCGGTCAGCCCTCGGCGGCGGCCAGGCGCACGCGGAACGGCGCAGGGTAGCCGTGGACGCGCGGCATGGGGTCGATCGCGCTGGGGACGCCGGCCCGCAGCAGCTGTTTGATGGCGAGCGAGATGTGCAGGATGGCCACGTACTTGCCGTGGCACGTATGGATCCCTGACTCCCAGAACAGGTAGTTCTTGCTCGGCAGGCGCCCGGGCCTGAACTGGTCCGGGGCGTCGATGTGCTCGTGGTCATGCATCGCCGAGGCGCTGCAGGCCATCACCAGCGCGCCGGCGGGGATCTTCTCCTCGTGCCGCGTGCCACGCCCGACCGTGTAGTCGCGCACGCAGAGGCTCGTGACGCCGGTCGACGGGGGACGGAAGCGCAGCGCCTCCAGCACATAGCCGGTGATGGCGGTGTCGTCCTCGACGTTCACCACGTTGAGCGCATCGCGCAGGACGCGCGGGCGCTTCATCAGCTCGACCAGGGCATTGACGATCGCGCCGCCGCTGAGATCCACGCAGCCCATGAGCAGCCCCAGGATCACGTCGCGGATCCCCTCGTCGCTCTCGTAGGTCTCGGGGACCGACTGCATGAGCAGGTAGCGGTCCAGCACCGAGGGTTGCTCTGGCGGGGGCGACTTGGCCAGCTGCTTCTTCCGCGCGGCGACGATCGCGTCGATCATCGGCAGCGCCTCCTGACGAGCGGCCCTCGCCGCCGCCACGGCCGTCGGGTCGTTGGTCGGGTTGAGGAAGATCTCGTTGAACAGCGCGTGGGTCCACGCCACCACCTTCTCGGTCGGGATCTCGCCGACGCCGAGGTACCGGGCCATCGCGCCGGCCGGCACCCTGAGCGCGTAGTCACCGGTGAGATCGAACGGCTTGTCGACGCCGACCTTGGCGAGCAGCCGGTTCGCCTCCTCCACGACGATCTGACGGTAGCGGGGCAGATCGGCGCGCGGGAACGCGAGGCGCAGGAGCGACTTCTCGTGCTCGTACTTGGGCGAGTCGTTCATCGCCAGGATGTTCTGGCCCACGTTCTCGACCAGCTTGGGCGCGATGTTGTCGACCGAGAAGACGTCGTTGGCGTTGAGGACCTCGACGACGTCGTTGTACCGGGTCACGAGCGTGATGGCCGGGATGGAGAAGATGGGCTTCTCGCGCCGCAGCTGGCTGAGGAACGGGAGCGGCTCCTCCCTCAGCCACTTGAACACCATGCCGGCCTCGATCTGCTTCCGCTTGACCGGATCGTTCTCGTGCGCCAGCGCGCTGTGGAGGGCCTGCAGGTAGTCGAACGGCGGCGCCTTGGCAGCGTCCGCTCGTCCCTCTTCTTCGATGTGAATGCTCATGGGGCGAATTCCTTTCTCGCATGCCGATCAGATCGCGACGCTCTGGGGGACCATCGACGGGAGCAGGTACAGGTACGGCTGCTCGCGGGCGCGGTTGCGCTCGGTGATCTCCCGCTCGATGTGCGCCAGGCGCTCGCGGTAGCGAGCAAACGCCTGCTTCGCCGCCGGATCTTGCAACAGGCACTTCATCGTCATCAGGCTCTCGCTGGTCAGCGGCGGGCCCATGCTGAGCGAGCGGCTGAGCACCATCTGGCGGATGCTCTGCGCGCGCCCCGGGAGGCGCTCCAGCGGCTTGAACTGCCGCTTATCGCTTCCGTTCAGGACATCGCCGTAGGAGCGGTAGGTGGCAAACTGAGCGTTCGGGATCCAGGTGTAATAGTCCGTTTGCCCGAAGTTGACGGCGGCGTGATACGCGGTCGCCGTGAAGATGATGTTGGTGACGATCGCGATCAGGTCGTCGAGGCTCGTGAGCTTCTCGAGCTGATCGGCTCGCTCGGGCGGGAGGAGGCTATCCATGCCGCCGAGCTGGGGGGACACGAGCTCGTGGATCCACCGCTGCAGGCTGGCGTCGCTCGACAGAGACCCCGGCGTCGGGTAGGCGATCTTCAGCACCTGTCCGACGTACTCCTGGATCGCGTCCCAGTGCAGCCGCGCGTCGTCGCGGTAGTGATAGCCGACCAGGTCGCGGACGTCGCGCGCCGACAGGTCGTGGGGGAGCGCGCTCTCGTAGAACCGCCACGGCTTGCCGCCGTACCCTTTGATGCCCTTGCCGGTGTAGGCGCGCGTCAAGAGCTCGAACGAGCCCATGGTGGCCACCGAGCTCGTGATGTCGAAGAAGCGCCCTCGCCCGAGGAAGCGCCGGCGAGCCAGCTCGTTGATGGCCAGGGTGTTGAAGAAATGCGGCCTGAGCAGCTGATGGAGCGGATGCGTCGCGGGCAGATTGCGGTAGGTGCTCACCGCGAACGGCTCCACGATCAGGTGCGCGTACAGCAGGTGGGTCACCTGGCCCTGGAAGATGGCGTCGGCGCTCGCGACGGCGATCTTCGCCGTGAGCCAGTCGTCCGACGGGCCCGAAGGGGTGAAGATCTTGTCGGGCGGCGTCCCTTTCCCGGGGCGCGAGTGCACCAGCCTGATGGCCACGGGCAAGAGCTCACCGGTCCCGGTCTGATGCAGCATGCACGTCGGGGCCAGCGGGTACTTGCCCAGCTCTTCCTGCACGTCGGTGTCGACGATGTCCTTGAAGATGCGGTAATCGATGAAGTAGAGCTGCCCGCCCTCGCGCACCTCCTCCAGCGTGCGACCGTCGGCGATCGTTACCGGCTTGGGCTCGGCGCCGCTCAGGAAGTCGGCGAGATCGGCCGGGGTCGCGCGGCGGATGTGCGCCGGGTTGATCCCCACGAGGCGCTGCCGCCCGAACTCGACGTCTTCGGCCCAGCGCGTCGCCACGAGGGGCCTTCGGATGAAGGTCCACGGCTTGAAGAACTCCTCGAACTGATCGAAGCTCTCCCAGTTGTCGATGGACTCGAAGATGGCGCCCAGCCCGAGGTCGGACGTGGCCCTGAGGACGAACTTCCCCTCGCGATAGCGCTTGTACCCGTACTCGAACAGGTGAAGCGCCTGCGCGATTTGCAGTCCGGCAGTGTCCTTCCACTTGCCGAGGTTGAGCGCCAAGATCTTCTTGATCGGAAAGCCTTCCCCCGGCGGTACGGAATCGCTGCCCGCCGGCAGGTTGGACCCGAAATTGCGCCAGTTCGGTGTCGAGCTGGGCTCCCTCATGCTCGTGCTCGCTTCTCCGTCTCAGACGGACGGTGGATTGGGTGGTTCACATCAAACATCGCTCTCGCGTCGCAGCGGTCCGAGCGCGCGCCGGAATGGTTCCGTCTCAGTCGCAACAGGACTCAATACATCCAGCGCCGCCCCCCGTCCTCGACCTGCCCCCGCAGCCGATCGCGCCGCCCTTCATCGTAGAATCGACCAGGTGCGATTCCACGAAAGGCCGTCGCGTCGAGTTGCACGCGACCGATGCTCACGCGTGCATTGTCGAGGCTGCTAGAAAACCGTGGAGCGTTCACGCATGTCAAGCCATTTTGTTCGGCGCCGCGGCGGTCGGCCGGATGCCGCGCGCCCCCGCGCCGGGCGTGTTCGCTCCCGACGTACCGCTGCCTCGACGACGTATGGCTTGGATGCTGACCGCGCAAGTCGTCCGATTCATGCTCGTCATTCCGCGCCTTCCAGCAAGATTTCCCCGCTGCCGCCGGCGGCACGAAGCTGCCAGGACGAGCAAAGGAGTGCTATTGCCCTCGATCGCCTGTCTGCTTCATCCACGAGCGACGAGGGATTGGTAGAGCCAGCGGATCGGAACAGCGGAAGCGAGCAGGAATCGGGACCGCCAAGCCACCGAGGCCCCCCAAGGGGAATTCGCATCTTCGCGCCTCGGCGGCTCATCGCTCCGCGGATGGCGTGGTCGACGCCAAAGGCGCTCTCCGACGCGTCACCCGGGAGGCAGCGGGCCAGGGAGGTCGCCCCGCATCGCGCGGGCGAGCCCCTCGACGGTCGGGTGCTCGAAGAGGGTCGCGACGGGGATCGCCTGCGCGAAGGAGCTCTCCAGCCGGAGCATCAGCCGCATCGCGAGGATCGAGTGCCCGCCCAGCTCGAAGAAGTCGTCGGTGACGCCGACGGGCGCGCGGCCGAGGATCTCCTCCCACAGGCCGACGAGCCGCGCCTCCAGGGGGTCGCGCGCGGCGACGATCGGCCGCGACGGCGCGGGCTCGGGGGCCGGCAGCGCCGCGAGATCGACCTTGCCGTGCGCCGTCAGCGGCATCGACGGGAGCAGCACGATGTCGCTCGGCACGAGGGGGCGCGGCAGCCGCCTGCCGAGGGCTTCCCGGAGCGACGCCGGCGTGGCGGCGCCGCCCGCGTCGGCGACCACGTACGCGACGAGCCGCGCGCCGGCCGCGCCGTCCTCGCGCAGCGCGCACACGGCCGAGCGGACGCCCGCGATCCGGCTCAGCTCGCCCTCGATCTCGCCGAGCTCGACGCGATGCCCGCGGAGGTTGATCTGCCGGTCGGCCCGGCCGACGAACTCGATCTCGCCGCCGGGGAGCACCCGCGCGAGGTCCCCCGTGCGGTACATCCGCGCCCCCGGCGCGGCGGAGAACGGATCGGGCACGAAGCGCTCGGCGGTGAGCCCGGGCCGGCCCAGGTAGCCGCGCGCGAGCGACGCCCCCCCGATGCAGAGCTCCCCGGTCGCGCCCGGCGGCACCCGCCGCAGCGCGCGATCCACGACGGCGCACGTCGTGTTCGCGATCGGCCGGCCCAGCGGGACGACCTCCGCGCCCGGCCGGCAGGTCCAGGACATCGCGTCGATCGTCGCCTCGGTCGGGCCGTACTGGTGGATCAGGGAGACGGCCGGGTGGAGCGCGAAGAGGCGGTCCATCGTGGCGCGCGAGAGCGCCTCCCCGCCGCAGAAGACGCGGCGGACCGCGCTCCACCCGCGGGCCTCCGGCTCGCGGAGGATCTGCTCGAGCAGCTGCGGGCTGAAGTGCACGTCGGTGATGCCCTGGGCAGCGATGGTCCGGGCGAGGTAGGCGCTGTCGCGCTGCCCGCCGGTCCGGGCGAGGACGAGCATGGCCCCGGCGATCAGGGGGGCGAAGGTCTCCCAGATGGCGATGTCGAACCCGGGAGACGCCTTCTGGAGAAAGCGGTCGCCGGGCCCGAGCGGATAGGCCTCCTGCCGCCAGCGCAGGTGGTTGCACGCGGCGCGGTGCGAGACGACCACGCCGTTCGGGCGCCCGCTCGTCCCCGAGGTGTAGATGACGTACGCCGCGTCGTCCGGGCGCCTGCCGATCGCCCCTGGATCCCCCGGCGGGCACTCGGAGGGCTGGATCAGCGCGACGCCCGCGGCGGCGAGCCGATCTCTCGCCCGGCCGTCCACGAGGACGGCGCCGAGCGCGGCGTCGTGGATGGTGCCGACGAGCCGCTCCGTCGGGTGCTCCGGATCGAGGGGGACGAAGGCCGCGCCCGCGCGCAGCGCGCCGAGCGCGGCCGCGACGGCGTCCGCGGATCGGTCCATACAGAGGCCGACCAGCGACCCCCGCCGCACGCCCGAGCGCCCGAGCGCCGCGGCCACGGCGTCCGCGCGCGCGCAGAGGGCCCGGTAGGTCGTCGCGCCGTCGCCCGCGAGCACCGCGACCGCCTCCGGCGTCCGCGCCGCCTGCTCCAGGACCAGGGCGTCCAGCCATGCCGGCCCGACCCAGGCCCGCGCCTCCCCGGCCGCGCTCGCCTCGATCCGCGCGCGCTCGTCCTCGGTGAGCAGCTCCGCGAGCTGGTGCGGCGCGTCGGGCGCCCGGGTCATCGCGCGGCACACGTCGCGGAGGCACCGGGCGATGCGGCGGAGCCGGCCGTCGTCGTAGCGCGCCGCATTGCCGTTGAGCACGACGTTGAGCTGGCCTCCGGACGCGCTGAACGTCGCGGTCAGGCTCAGGTTCGTCTCGCCGATGGCCGTGACGTCGAGGAGCTCGACCCCGGCGACCCGCGGGATCGCCTCATACGCGTGGAAGTTCGTGAAATTGAAGACGGTGTCGTAGATCGGCGACCCGCCGCAGTCCCTCTGGATCTGGGCGAACGGATATCGCCGGTGCGGGAAGATCCGGCCCTCCGTGTCGAAGACGCCGCGCACGAGATCGCGCCAGCTGCCGCCTCCGAGGCGCGCGCGGAACGGGACGGTGTTGAGGAACATCCCCACCGCGCGATCCCCGCCCTCGGTATCCGGCCGGCAGCTCATGATGACGCCGATCGTCACGTCGTCCTGGCCGGAGAGGAACGAGACCGCCCGGAGGAACGCAGCGCGGAGCACCGTCTTCAGGGGGACGCCGAGCGCCTCGGCCATCCGGACGAGCGACGCGTGCTCCTCGTCGTCGAACCTCGCCTGGAGCGTGCACACGCGGTCCGAGAGGGCCCGCTCCGGGCTCGACGCGCCGGGCGCGCGCGTGGGCCGCAGGTCGCGCAGGAGGTCGCCGAAGAACGCCCTGGCCTCGGCCGAGGAGCGCGCCGCGCGCTCGGCCGCCACGCAGTCGGCCTGGCCGACCGCGGGCGCCGGCGCGAGGGCGGGGACGGCGACGCCGAGCTGGCCGAGGTAGAGCTGGACCAGCTCCGAGATCATCGTGGCCGTGCTCCACCCGTCGAACACGGCGTGGTGCTGCGCCCAGGTCAGCTGGAAGGTGTCGCTCGAGCGCCGGTGCACCGAGAACCGGAGCAGCGGCGCCCGACCGACATCGAGCTGCTCCGCCCGCTCCCGCTCGAGCAGCCCTGCGAGCGCGCCCTCCTGGGCGGCCGGGTCGAGGGTCCGCCAGTCCTCGACGCGCAGCGGGATCGCGGCGTCCGCCGCGACGAGCTGGAGCGGCTCGGCGTAGCGCGTCAGGTCGAACGCCGAGCGGAGCGCCGGATGCCGGCGCGAGAGCTCGCGCAGCGCGGCCTCGAGCGCCGCGCGATCGAAGGGGGCGCGCACATGCCAGCTCGAGATGTCGAGGAAGAAGGCCGATCTCGGCGCCAGCGCGCTGTGGAAGAGCATGTCCGCCTGGAGCGCCGTCAGCGGGTGGGCGTCGACAACGCCCGGCGGCAGCGCGGCGCGATCCTCCGGCGAGAGCAGCGCGAACGCCCGGCTCCCCGCCGCCTCGACCGCGGGCTGGCCCGCCGCCTCGACCGCGGGCTGGCCCGCCGCTCGGCGCGCGTCGACCCACGCCGCGAGCCCGCGGATCGTGGGGTTGTCGAAGAACGCCTTCGGGGTGAGCTGGATCCCGTGCCGCGCGGCGCCGGCCTGGACGCGGATGCTCCGTATCGAGTCGCCCCCGAGGGCGAAGAAGTTGTCGTCGATGCCGATGGGCTCGACGCGCAGGACGTCCTCCCAGATCCGGACGAGCGCCTCCTCCGTCGCGGTCCGCGGCGCGACGTGGGCCGCCCGGTCGCCCCGCGTCGTCTCGGGGTCCGGCAGGGCGCCGCGATCGATCTTGCCGTTCACGTTCTTGGGCAGGGACCCGAGGCGCACGAACGAGGACGGCACCATGTAGGCCGGCAGCGCGCTCGCGACGCGCTCCCGGAGCGCGTCGTCGGTCACCGACATGCCGGGCCGCGTCGCGACATACCCCACGAGGCGCGCGCCGCCGCCGTCGTCGCGCGCCGCGACCGCCACCTCGAGCACCGCGGGGTGGCCCGCGAGGACGAGCTCGATCTCCGCGGGCTCGACGCGGTAACCGCGGATCTTCAGCTGATCGTCGATGCGCCCGAGGAACTCGAGGTCGCCGCCGGCGCGGATGCGCACGCGATCGCCCGTGCGGTACAGGCGGCCGCCGGCGCGCCGGAACGGGTCCGGGAGGAAGCGCGCGGCGGTGAGCGCCGGATCGTCGGCGTACCCGCGCGCGACGCCCGAGCCGCCGACGCAGAGCTCGCCGGACAGGCCGAGCGGCGCGAGGCGGAGGGCCTCGTCGACCACGTAGAGGACGGCGTTGGTCGCGGGCCGGCCGATCGGCACGCGGGGCGCCTGCGCGTCGCCTGGCAGGCACTCGTGGGCGCAGCACCACACCGTCGCCTCGGTCGGCCCGTATTCGTTGAGGAGCCGGGCGCTCGGCAGCCGCGCGAAGTGCTTGGCGACGAGGCTCGGCGTGCACGCCTCGCCGGCGACGATCACGATGCGCTGCGAGGGGAGCGCCCCGGGGCTCACGCCGTCGAGGAGCGCGCCCCACACGTTGGGGTTGCAGTAGGTCACGTCGATGCGGTGCTCGCGGATGAGGCCCGCGATCGCGGTGGCGTCGCGCTGCGCCCCCTCCTCGGCCACGACGATCTCGCCGCCGTCGCAGAGGGTGTTGAAGAGCGGCGCGACCGAGCTGTCGAACGCGTACGAATAGAGGAGCAGGCAGCGCTCCGCGCGCGCTCCGAAGAGGTCGCGACGGGCGCGGGCCGAGCTCGCGAGGTTTCGGTGGGTGACCTCGACGCCCTTGGGCGCGCCGGTGGAGCCGGACGTGTAGATGACGTACGCGAGATCGTCCGGGGCCGGCCTCGGCCTGCGGAAGGGCGCGGGCGGATCGAGGTCGATCGCGTCCGCGACGAGGACGTCCGCGATCGGCGCCCGGGCGGCGGTCGCGCGGTGGACGACCGCGAACGGCGCGGTCGTCCGCGCGAGGACGTACCGCTTCCGCTCTTCGGGGTACGCCGGGTCGATCGGCACGTAGGCGGCGCCGGCGAAGAGGACGCCCAGGATGCCGACGACGAGGTCGACCGAGCGCTCGAAGACGAGCGGGACGCGCGCGCCCGGCCCCACGCCCCGCGCGGCGAGGGCCGCCGAGAGCCCGAGCGCCCGGCGGTGGAGCTCGCCGTACGTGAGGGTCGTGGCGCCGCAGCGCACCGCGGTGCGCTCGGGCGTCGCCGCCGCCACCGCCTCGATGACGTCGACGATCGGCGCCTCGCCGTCGCGCCACCCGCGGCCATGGGCCTCGGCCGCCGGCGGCTCCGCCTCCGCGGCGCCGACGAGCGCGGCCGCGAGGCGCGCCCGCTCCGCGGGCCCGACGTGCTCGATCCGGGACACCGCCTGGGTCGGATCCCGGGCGATGCTCTGGAGGACGGCCAGCAGCCGCTCCTGGAGCAGGTCCGCGAGCTCGACGCCGTAGACGCTGCCGGAGAGCGAGAGCGTGCCGCAGAGCTCGTCCCCGGCGATCCCGCAGCGGAGGCCGATGGCGAGCGGCGGCTCGTCCCAGCGCTGCTCGATGACGCGGACCGAGACGTCGGCGCGCTGCGCGCGCTCGTCGAGCTCGTCGAACGCGAACCCGATGGGGAGCTCGGCGCCCTGCGCCCCCCTCGCCGGCTCCGCGGGGAAGCACTCCTGCCACCGCGCCGCCGTCCGCAGCTGCGCCTGGACCTCGGCGGCGAGCGCCTCGAAGCGCAGGCCGGGATCGACGCGGGCGGCGAGCGGCAGGAGCTGCGCGTAGAGCCCGAGCG
Source organism: Sorangium sp. So ce834 (assembly GCF_051521425.1). Classification (NCBI taxonomy): domain Bacteria; kingdom Pseudomonadati; phylum Myxococcota; order Polyangiales; family Polyangiaceae; genus Sorangium; species Sorangium sp. So ce834. The sequence goes on along the minus strand of NZ_CP150351.1, from coordinate 5,233,397 downwards.
CGCCGGCCAGATCCTCGTACTCGCGGCCGCGCAGCTCGACGCCGAGGAGCACGTCCGGGCGCTCGATGTGGCGGGCGACGAGCACGGCCCAGGCCGACAGCGCGACCGCCTCGTCGGAGAGGCCGCGATCCCTGGCGAACGCGCGGAGAGCGCGCGTCGCCGCGGCGTCCAGGCGCCACGGCCGGAGCACGCGGCCCGCGCCCGAGGCCTCGCCGAGCCCCGGGATCGCCGAGGGCGCGCCGGCGAGCGTCCTGGCCCAGTGCTCGCGGCCCGGGGCCGCCTCGTCCGACGCGGCGATCTCGTGGGCCCATTCGGCGTAATCGCAGTACTGGATCGGCTCGGGGCCCGCGGCGTGGCCGCGCTCGAGGCGCGCGCCGACGAGGCCGGCGAGCTCGGCGGCGAGGTGGCCAATCGACGGGCGATCGACGCAGAGGGTGGATGCCCGCATCGCGACGAGCCACCGGTCCTCCCCTGCCCCGGCGATCGCCCACGTGGTCAGCGGGGCGGACGCGGGCGGCTCCGCCGGCGCCTGCGGCTCCGCCAGCGCCTGGAGGAGGCGCGCCGAGAGCGCGCCGTCGCCCTCCGAGGCGGCGGAGATGACCCGAGGCCGAGACGCCCCGGGAGGGTCGATGACCGCGAGCGGCGCGGTCATGCCGTCGAGCAGCGTGAAGCGTGTCCGCAGGATCTCGTGGCGGGCGACGAGATCGTCGACGGCGCGGCGCACGGCGTCGTCCGACGGCGCGCCCTCGACGGCGAAGACCACCTGCGCCCAGCGCTCCTCGCCGCGCGCCGCCGTCCATCCGCGCCGCTGCTGCCCCGAGAGCCGAAATCCACGAATCGCCGCGCTATCCGGTTGCATCGAACTCCACCTCGAGACCGATCGTGCCAGCCTGGAACCTTCGGCCGGCGTTAGTTAGGCTAACTAAATTCAACGACGTAGCTGATGCGACTGATACGGTTGACGCAACTGACGCGACTGACGCGACTGACGCAACTGACGTAACTGACGTGACCGACGCAACTGACGTGACCGACGTAACTGACGTGACCGACGCAAGACACCATGGACGCACTCGACATCATCGACATCGTCGATGCGCTCGATGCAATCCATGCACTTGACGCGTTCGGTGCGAACAGGCGACGACGTCCTCTCGTGAAACACCGAACCGAGTGCCGGTAGCGGGCGCGCCGCAGTGTATGCTAGGCTCGGCCCTCTTGTCGAGGCCGCGCGCTCGGCCGTCGAGCGTGGGCTCGGGTGCCGCGGTATCCGGCTGAACCAAGGAGGAGCGAGCCATGCAGGCAGATGACGACGCGACGATCTACAAGGTGGTGGTGAACCACGAGGAGCAATACTCCATCTGGCCGGCGGACCGAGAGAACCCGCTCGGCTGGACCGAGGCCGGCAAGACGGGCAACAAGGCGGAGTGTCTGGCGTACATCCAGGAGGTCTGGACGGACATGCGTCCGCTCAGCCTCCGGAAGAAGATGGCCGAGAGCCCCTGAATCGCGGCCCGCCCGAACGCCCGTCGCGAGCGGCCGAGCGGCAGGCTCAGCCGTGTCATCGTCGCGCTCGACCGGCCGCGTCCCGCGGGATCGCGCGAGCCCCGGCGGGGTCGTGCGCGCCGGCGCTTGTGCCGGGGCCCCCGCTCCCGTACGCCTCCGTCATGCCGCCCCTCGATCTGCACGTCGCCTTGTTCGGCGCCTCCGGCGCCGGCAAGACGGTCCTCCTGGCAGCCTTCTACCGGGCGCAGACCCAGCCCTCGTTCCAGCAGGACTACGCGTACAAGATCCAGGCGGTCAACAAGGCGCAGGGCAACCAGCTCCTCGGCCGGTTCTATCGCCTCGAAGAGGGCAGATTCCCGGACGGCAGCACGCGCTTCGACGAGTACGAGTTCGACTTCTTCCCGAGAGATCTGCCCGAGCCGGCGGTCCGCATCCACTGGTACGACTACCCCGGACGCTGGTGGGAGGACGAGCCGGTCGACGCGGACGAGCGGGAGGCGATGCGCCAGGGCCTCATCCGGCTCGGGATGAGCCAGGTGGGCATCCTCCTCGCGGACGGCGCGAAGTACCGGGCCGAGGGCACCGGGTACATCCGGTGGCTGTTCGAGCACTTCGCCGACGAGTGCGACCGGTTGCGCCGGGCCAGCGCCGCCACGGGCGACGAGGTGAGCTTCCCGCGGGAGTGGATCCTCGCCCTCAGCAAGGCCGATCTCTTCCCGCCGGACTACAGCGCGCGGGACTTCGAGCGCGAGGTCTGCCGGGACGCCGACGATCAGCTGGCGAAGCTCTGCTCGGTGCTCCACGCCGAGCACGCGTTCGGCCACCGCTTCATGCTGCTCTCGTCGGTCGCCGCCCCGGCCGGCGCGCAGGTCGATCCGGGGACCTCGCTCGGCGTGCGCACCCTCGCCCCCGCGATCCTGGTGAGCACGGTCGAGGGCGCGGTGCGCGAGGCGCAGGCGGCGAGAAAGGAGAAGTCGGCCGGAGAGACGTTCTTCCAGGGGCTGCGCGATCTCGTGCAGTTCGTCGACTCCCTCGACGACTTCCTGCCGAAGCGATACCAGATCGTGAGCAAGATCCTGCGGTTCATCTCGATCAAGGACTTCGCGACCACCCGGCTCGACCGGCTCAAGAAGATGCGCGAGGACGCGATCCGGAAGGGCGACACCTTCACGGCGGTCCTGACCGCGATGGTCGCGGCCCTGCGCGACGACGAGGGCGCCCGCGCCTACCACCAGAACCAGTGAGGTCGTCATGCCCGCGCCAGCGCCCCTCGTCGAGACATCGCGCCTCCTCTGGAGGACGCGCGGCGAGCACTGGGATTACGAGTTCATCTGTGTCCCCGAGATCCCGGCGCTGCCCGCCTGGCTCTCGACGCTCGAGGCGATGCTCGCCGACGCCGACGCCGGCGCCGGGGAGCTCCGCTATGGCCTGCTCGAGATCGACGAGCGCGGGCAGAGGGCGCCGCGCGCCTATCCCTACGTGGCGGTGAGGTTCCTCGATCCGGCGCGGAGGGACTGGACCGGACGGCAGGTCCAGCACTTCGCGGCCTGGTTCCCGCCGGTCCCGCCCGAGGCGGTCGCGGAGTTGCCCGAAGCGGTCCCCGCCGACTGGCACCTTCGCGTGCTCGACGGGCTCGCGGGGACGTACGGCTCCGGCGAGGTGTTCGGGCTCCCCGAGGCGACGATCCGCGCCTGGAAGCGGAGCCACAGCGAGAGCCGGGCCGCCCGCGCGATGGCGATCGTCAAGGCGACGCCGCCGGTGGCGCTGGGCGGCGGCGAGGCGGCGCCGTCGCGGTGGACGCGGGTGCCGACGTTAAAAAAAAAGCCGCCGGAGCCGCCGGCCGCGGCGGGCCTCCTCTCGGTGGGCGCGGTCCCTAGCGGCCAGGGCCGGCGATTCGGCTGCTTCGCGATCGGCGCCGTGATGCTCGCCGCCTTCTGTCGACTGATGCTCGTTTGCGGTGTGCGCCTCCTCGGCGCCTGACGGCTGCGCCGCGCAGGCCAATGCGCTCGCGCGGCCTGCGCTACGCCCGCGCGAGGCTGCCGCCCCCGGGCTCGTCCTCGAGCCAGAGCCCGATCGCGGCCAGGTGCATCCGCTTGAGTTGCTCGACGGCCTCGCGCGACTCCTCCGCCGGCAGGCTCAGCGACAGATCGATCACGGAGGCGGCGGTCTCGAGCAGCACCCGCGAGAGCACCGCCGCCGACGCGTCCGGCCTCGCCGCCCGCCTCGCGAGGTTGTGCGCGACCCGCCGCGCGAGGTTCGCGTTGTCCCTCTGATCGATGGCCCGCAGCTCCGGCACCGCGTGCATCACGCGCCGCACCGCCGTGCCCCCGGGCAAGGCCCGGATACCGCGGACGTAGGCGTCGATGAGGCGGCCCCAGATCGCTCGCCAGTCGGAGCGTGGGTCGGCCAGGTCGTCCACCTCGTCGAACCAGGCCCCCCACTCGGCCACCATGGCCTCGGCGAGCGCCACGATCACCGCCAGCTTGTTCGGAAAATAGCGGTAGACGCTGCGCACGCGCACCCCCGCCCGTTCGGCCAGCAGGTTCGTGTTGAAGCCCTCGACCCCGACCTCGGCCAGGAGCGCCGCCGCCGCCTCCAGCAGGCGCTGGCGCGTCTGCCGGGCCCGCTCCTGCTCGGGCTCGCGGCGCGGAGCGAGATCGATCGCGGCCTTCGCCATGGGCCCCACGGTATCGGCCGACGGCTTGACCGGCAACAAAAGGGAGCTTATGCTCCCCTTTATGATCGTCCGTCGTCGCCCGCCCTTGGGCCATCGTCGCCGGTCGGGGCCCGCCGCGCGCGCCGCGCTCGGGGGCCGCCGTGGCTAGCGCCTTGCTCCCGCTCTCCGAGGTCTTGCAGCTGCTCTCCTCGGGGCTCTTCGGCCTCTTCATCGGCGCGCTCCTGGCCGAGGGGGCGCTGCTCGTGCCCTACTGGCGCTCGCTGCCACCGGCCGAGTTCTTCGCGCTGCACGGCGCCTTCGGGCCGCGGCTCTACCGCTTCTTCGCGCCCTTGACGACGGCGGCTTCGCTGTTCGCGGTCGCCGCCGCGGCGGTCTCGCTCCTGGCGTCGAGCCCGAGCCGCTGGGCATCGCTGCTGTCGGCCGGGCTCGCGGCGTCGCTGGTGGCGGTCTACTTCCTGTACTTCCGGCGGGCCAACGCGGGCTTCGCCGCGGCGAGCCCCGGGCCTTCCGGGCTCGCGGCCGAGCTCTCGCGCTGGGCCCGCTGGCACTGGGTGCGGGTGGGCCTGGGGCTCTTCGGCTTCGCGTTCTCTCTGCTCGCGCTGCGCTGAGCGCGGGGCCTCGCGGGGAGAGACGGGCAAGGCTGGTGATATCGAGCTGCGGGAGCTGCTCGCAGACCTCGCCGACGCGCGACGGCGATCCTGCGCCGCTCGGGGCATCGATTGAGCTCTCCGAGCGGCGGTCCGTCGTCATTCGCCGCAGAGCTCCCACCGGGCGGAGCAGCTCTGGCCGGTGACCGCATAGGGGTTCGTCGGGCAGGTCCACCACTCGCCCTGGAAAGGACGCGGGTTGCAGTGCGGGAGGCACTCCACCCACCCTGACGAGCACGAGTTCCCTACCGAGACGGTCGGCTGAGCCGCGCAGAACCAGCGTTTTCCTCCGAACCAGCCGGGATTGCACACATCGGGCGCCCCGCCGACGGGCGGATACACCGTGGCGACCGCCTGGATGTCCACGGCGTCGAGGCTCTCGCTCCCGAAGCGCACGCCGTCCTGATCCGAACACCCACTCCAGTAGGTCATGATGGAGTCGTAGTCGTAGAAACCAGGGTTCACGACGATGTACCGCCGGCTCGAGGGCCACCCGCTGGCGACGTCGCTCGCGGGGAGCGGCTCTCGTTGGCTGCAGGCGCTCGGGACCAACGGGTGATGCCACTCATGCATGAAGCCGATCGCATGTCCCATCTCGTGGATCGCGTACTGCTCCACGCAGTCGAAGCTGTATTCGACGCGGGCTGTCTGCCAGTTGTACTTGATGCAACGGTTGAAGTCGGCGCCCCAGGGCTTGAACTGGACCGAGCCGCCCTTGTTGTAAACGCCGATCGAGTCCGATTGGTTGGGGGCGTCGGGGTGGATCCTGACGCCGACATAGGTCATGCGAGTGGCCGGCAGGAGCGAATCGCAGCTCTCCCAGCCGGTGAAGCGAACCGAGCTCCAGCGCTCCCAGCTGCCCTGGAGCGCGGTGCGCACGCGCGTGATGACGTCCGCGAGCGAGGGGTTGGGCGCATGGATCAGCCCGCCCGCGGCGCCGTCGGCCCGCTGCTCCGCCGAGCTCGTGGGGTCGATGCAGACCGGGATCCGGACATGGCCGTCAGCGTCCTCAGGCCAGCGACTCGCGCTGTCGAAGACGCTCGCCTCGGCGGACCGCGGCGCGGCGGAGACGGTCAGCGCGGCGCCCAGCGCTGCGAGGAGCAGCGGACCGAGCGAAGAGCGAAACCGCACATGTCGTTCAGGGCCCCGCGTCGCGCGGTGCACCGAGACAATCTCGAGCGGGCTCATGGACGCAAACGCGTTGCGATGGCCTTGCAGCATGTTCTTCTCCAATCGACGAGGGTTGTTCTGCTGAACGCGGCTCCAGCGTGGAGCTCGACGCGGTTCACCGGCTTCACGCCGGGGCCGTGGACGAGACCCGAGCACGGGGGAGGTCGCAGCCGCACCGGCTCGCGGCGCCTCCACCCTGCACCTACGACGAGCCTGCCGCTCGGTTTCGCGGAAAATGCCACCCCGCTGCCCAGCGGGCGAAGCGCGGACGAGGCGCTCGTCCCCACGGTAGCGCCGGTGCCGCTGCATCCACCGCGCTCCTCCATGGGTCGCTGCCCGCGGGTCGTCGAGGAGACGGACCCGGGGCGCGGATCCCTGGCTCGGCGTCGCATAGCTCGTAGGGGCGGCCTTGAGCCGGCGGTACGAGCGGCGCAGTTCAGCAGCCGACCACGTGGACGCGGCGCGCTCCGAGCTGCGCCGAGGAACCCTTCAAATATTCAGATGGAATTCACAGGGCGGCTGAGAGACGGGGAGTAAGATCTCAGAGATCCCCCTGCCTACCCGCATCCCTGTTCAATTTTCCGCCCACAACGCGAACGGATGAGGAAATATCATCCCGCGATCCCGACGGCCGACAGCATCAAAGGCCGCTCGAATCCAGGGGATTCGAGCGGCCTCGTCGCGCGGACCCCCGCCGCGAGCCGCTTTGTCACCACTTCAGAGCTTCGATCATCTTCTCACCATAACGCGTGCCCATGATAACAACGGACGCATGATCGAAGTGGTACTGATCCATGACGTTGGTCCCCTGCTGGCTGACCCAGTACCCCATAGGCAGCATGTCGGCCGCTTGGTGCACGAGGTTGTTATGACCGCCGCAGCACCCGCCCGCGGGGAGCTCTCCGAGAATGAAGGGAACGTCGTAGTCGACCCCCCAGGCTGCTTTCACCTCGTTATAGAGCTGAACGACCTTGCCGGGCCACGAGCTCTGGCCGTTGTCGGTCTCACCCTGGTGGAAGATGATGCCCGCGAAGCGCGCGTTCTCGGCCGTCTTCGCTTTGGCGATCTTGTTCAAGATCATCTGGTGATGCGAGCCACCAGTGATGAACGTGTTGATCGACTCGCCGCTCTCAGCGGTAGCGACCAACCCGATCGTATCCCCCTCAGGCAGCTTTCCGAGCAGGGTCTTGCCGAACCAGATGCCCGGGTCGACGGAGGTCGACAGGTTCCATCCCTTTTCACCAGGGCAATCGCTGAGCGGCGGATTGGCCAAGTTCCACTGTCCGGCCGGCTGATTGCATCCACCGAGGACCTTGAGCCGCGCGTCAGAATTTTTGTCGCTGTCCTGTTTGTCTGCGACACCAGCCATATTCGACTGGCCCATGAGCATGAAGATGTGAAACGTCGGACTCGAGCTCGGTGCGCCACCGGTGCCTGCCCCGCTGCTAACCGATCCGGTCCCTCCCGTGGCGTCACCTCCAGTTCCAGCGTTCGTGCTGCCCGTCGCGTCGCCCCCGGTCCCCGCGCTCGTGCTGCCCGTCGCGTCGCCCCCGGTCCCCGCGCTCGTGCTGCCTGCCGTGGCGCCGCCGGTCCCTGAGCCGGCCCCTCCGGTGTTGTCGTTCTCACCGGTCGCGCCGGACTCGCCACAACCGGACGCAGCGATGATGAAGAGGAATGGGAGGAGCAGGAACCTGGGTGTGCCTCGGATCGTGCGGTTCATCTCGGTCATGGTCGTTACCTCGTCGCGCCGGGGCGCGATCTGAAGAGCATGGCGGAAGTGGTAGGCCGGCGTCGCGATGCCGGCGCGGCGAACCTCGCCCGCAAAGAGCTCAGCGCCGGGGCCTACCTTATCGCATCTTGGGCGCTTGGCGTCCAGGATTCGGCCTTAGGACAGCACAAGGAGAAGACCTTTGACGCTGGATTTTTTCATCATCGGCGGCGTTCGTTCTCCGCTGCGCCTCAAGCGCCGACCGATCGTTTCGAAGCGAAGCGGTTTCACGATCTGGGATCGCGGAAATTTGAAACGGACGCGTCGCGCGGGCAACGCAGGGGACCCATCATGAGGCAACCGCGCTGCGTCGCGAAATTGGCTAGCCTCTCGGAGTCCCTAGTTCCGTGCGTCAGGCGAGTCACCCACCCTGTCGAGCTCGGCGCGGCGCTCTACGTGCTTGAGCAGCCGGACGCCGTGCTCTGCGCTCCGCGAGCGCACCAGGCTCCCCATGGATTCAGGGCAAGGCGGTCGTGATCACGTCCTTCGTGGTCGCCGTGCTCTGGCCGGGGCGGTCGACGCAGGACGGGTAGTACTGGCCGGCCCCGTTGAGCTTCTGGCAGACCCGGTCGCACGGCCCGGCGATGCGGATCAGCCCGCACTCCACGATCTGACCCCCGGAGGTCACGTGGCCCGCGGCGCAGTCGCGCTGGTGGGCGCGCGAGTTGTCGACCGTCGCGCTGTTGTAGCAAGCGTTGATGTAGGGCTGCGCGGCGAACAGGTTGCCCCAGAAGGCCCCCTCGACATGCGGATAATCGATGAGCTCCTGGCTGGAGGAGAGCGTCTTCAGCGGATCCCGCAGCGAGCGGGCGGAGAGGAGCACCGGTACCTGATAGTAGTTCACGCGCGCCGCCACGCAGCTGGAGACGATGCGCTGCCCGGCCTGGTCGAGCGGCCCGGTCGCCCACGCGGGGGCGGCGCCGAGCAGCCCGGGGTAGCGCTCGTCGTGCCTGGTGCCGGTGGAGTCCGTCCACGAGAAATCGAAGGAGGCCTTGCTGCTCAGGGCGCAGCTCGCCGCGTAACGCAAGAAATCGCGCGCCAGCGCGCCGCTCGGCCCGGGATCCTGGATCGCGGCGAGGTTCCGCGCGCTGAGGCCGTTGAGGTTCAGGGCGTTCAGATTCAGGGCGTTCAGGTTCAAGGCGTTGAGGTTCAGGGCGTTCGTGCTGAGCGCGTTGCCGCCCACGAGGGCCCCCTGGGATTCCCCCACAGGCTCGTCCCACGCACCTGTGTCCCCCACCTCGGCGGCGCAGCCCGATAGCACCCCTGCCCAACCAAGCACGATGAATGTCCGCTCGAGAGACATGGATTCCCCCGTGTTCCTGGCGTATGACCCGACGGCGCCCTGCGCGCATCGCGCGCGGGCTCCCATCGATTCGCTGGATGGGTTCAATATTCTACTTTTTCCCGCGCTGTCGCGCCGGTGAAAGTCGCTTCAGCGGCGGCGATGTCGATGTCGGGAGCGTCCGACTCCGTCGCTCTCGTCAGCTCCGCGTGCCAGCGATGGAGTCGCTCGCCCATGACGGTCGGAATGGTGGCGGCGGCCGCGAGGGCGCGCTCGAGCTGCGCCCGGGCGTCGGCGCGCCGGCCGCGGCGCAGGGCGGCGAGCGCCCGCGCCTCGAGCACCTCGATCCGCTCCTGCCCGACCGAGCAGCGCGCGGAGCGCTCCTCCAGCGCGGCCCACGCGGCGCGGTCGTCGTCGCGGGTCGCGAGCTCGATCATCGCGCAGAGCACGTCCTCCGAGGGCTTCAGCGCCTCGCAGCCGGCGTCGTCTCGCGCCGCGCGGAGCCGCAGCGCGATCCGGCGAGCGCCCGCCTCGTCGCCCTGGTAAAGGCGCAGGCGCGCGATCAGGAGCGCCACGACGACCGGCGCGTGGCGATCGCCGCAGCGCGGCGCTATCGCCTGGACGGCGCGCGCATGGGGCCTCGCGGCCGCGAGATCGTCCATCAGGTACAGGTACTCGGCGAGGTTGTAGCGGCCGACGAGCTCGAACGCGGGCTGGCCGAGGTCGCGCCCGAGCGCGATGGTGCGCTCGAAATCGGCGATCATCCCGGCGCGATCGCCCTGGAGGGCCCGCGCGAGCCCGCGGTTGTTGAGCGCGGCGCCGAGGTGCATGAGATCGCTGCGCTCCTCGCAGCTCAGGATCACCGCGTCGAGGTCCCGCGCCGCCTCCTCGACGCGGCCGAGGCTGGCCAGGATGAAGCCGAGCAGCAGCCGGGCGATGATGTGCGTCTCGTGGCCCTCGTCCCCGAGCCGCGCCGCCTGCGCCGCGGCGCGCGTCAGCACCGCGGCGGCCTCGTCCTCGCGATCGGAGCGGTGGAGCGAGCGGCCCACGCCGAGGAGCAGGCGGGCGCCGAGCAGGGGCGAGGCCACCCGGCCGGCGAGGCGCTCGGCGGCCGCGACCCGCTCGCTCGCGGCCCGGTACTCGCCCGTCCAGTCGAGGATCATGGCCTCGTCGAGGAGGAGCTCGATCTCGGCCCCCGCCTCGCGCGCCGCCGCCGCCGCCTCGCGCGCCGCGGCGAGGTCGGCGAGGGCCTCGGTGTGGCGCCCGAGCCGGAAGCGAGCGAGGCCCCGCGCGCGGCGCTCCTCGGGGAGCAGCGCGCCGAGCAGCGCCTCGACGCGCCCGTAGCAGCCCTCGGCGTCGAGGTAGGCCCGGCGCGCGGCCGCGAGCTCGGCGCCGCGGGCGAGGAGCGACGCCGCGCGGGCGGTCAGACCGCCGCGCTCGCAGTGCGCCGCGAGCACCAGCGGATCGGCCTCGCCCGCGGCCTCGAGCCAGTCGGCGGCGAGGCGGTGGCCGAGCGCTCGGTCGTCCTCGGTGAGCTGCGCGTAAGCGCCCTCGCGCAGGAGCGCCTGGCGGAAGGAGTACTCCTCCTCGCCGGGGAAGCGGCCCTCGCGGTGGCGGACGCAGAGCTCCCCGGCGACGAGCGCGGAGAGGTGCTCCGCGAGCGGAGCGGCCTCGTCGCCCCCGAGCAGGTGCGCGACGGCGCCTCGCCAGAACACCTCGCCGAGCACGCTGGCGGCCCGCAGGATCCGGCGCGCGGGGGGCGCGAGCGCCTCCAGCCGGACCTGCACCATCGCCACCACCGTCTCGGGCAGCGCGTCGCCGCGGCCCTCCGCCGTCGCGCGGATCAGCTCCTCGAGGAAGAACGGCTGGCCCTCGGACTGGGTGACCAGACGATCGATGAGGGCCCCGTCCGCGGCGTCGCCCAGCGCCTCCCGCGCGAGCTGCGCGCACGCCCTCGGCGGGAGCTGCCTGAGCCAGAGCTCCTGCCGCCCGCGCTCGGCCCAGAGCTCGGGGTACGCTTGCTTGATCTCGGGGCGCGCCGTGGCGAGCACGACGAGCGGCTGGTCCGCGAGCTCGCGCAGCGCCGCGTCGATGGCCGCGACGGAGGCGCGATCGGCCCAGTGCACGTCCTCCAGCGCGAGCACCACCGGCTGGGCCGCGCACTCGGCGCGCAGGAAATCGCGGAGCGCGCGCTGCATCTGCTCGCCGAGCAGCTCGGGATCCTGCCGGGCGGCGCGGAGCGGGAGGCTGTCCGCGTCGGGGAACGGCACGCCGGCGAGCTCGCCGAGGAACTCCTCGATCCGGCGCCGATCCGCCGCGGGCACGCGGCGGGCGACGCGGGCCCGGAGGAGCGCGCGCCGCTCCTCGATGGGCTCGCCGCCCTTGATCCCCGCCGCGCCGCGGATCGCCTCCGCGAGCAGGCCGCCGACGGACCGCGCGCGGAGCGGATCCCCGAACCCCGCCCAGATCTCCGCGGGCGCGCCGGCGCGCCGGAGGGCGGCGAGGTGCTCCTGGAGGAGGCGGGACTTGCCCATGCCCGCGGCGCCGATGACGAGCACCGCCCGGGCGGCGGGCTCGCCGGCGCAGGCGGCGATGGTCTGCTCGAGCAGGCGGAGCTCGTGATCGCGGCCGACGCAGGGCGTGGGCCTGCCGAGGAGCGGGCGCCACGGCTCGGCGGCGCTGCGCTCGCCGCGGAGCTCGAGGGCGCCGGACGCGATGGTCGCGGCCTCGAAGCGGGCCTCGAGCAGCCCGGCGGTGGTCCTGTCGAGGAGGATCTGCGGCGCGCCCGCGCCGCCCGCGCTCCGGAGCAGCCCCGCGGCGCGCTGGATGGCGTCGCCGACGGGCAGGCCGCGCCCGAGCTCGCCCCAGCCGACGGTGATCGCGATCGGGCGATCGGGGACGCGCTCCCGCAGGGCCAGGGCGCAGCGCGCGAGCTGCGCGGCGACGTCGGTGGGCACGTGCGGCCGGCCGACGATGAGCACCGCGGTGCCGTCGGCGAGCAGCTCCAGGCGCCCCTCGAAGCGGGCGGCGACCTCCCGGAGCGCGCCGGCGTCCGCGCCCGCCTCGCAGGCCGAGAGGGTGGCGTCCAGCGCGGAGGCCTTCGCGCGGCCCACCACCGCGACGCCGTGGAAGCGGCGCTCGCTGGTGGTGAGCGCGGAGCTCGGCGGCGCCGGGAGCGACCCGCCGTGGACCTCCTCTGCCGCGAGCGCGGCGTGGGCCGCGGCCCCGTCGCGCGGCCGCCGCGCCGGGTCCTTCTCGAGCATGTGCGCGAGCAGCGCATCGAGCCACGGGGGCGCGCCGGGGCAGCGCTCCGACAGGCGCGGGGGCTCGTCGAAGATGATCCTGGCGAGGAGGGCGATCAGGTGATCTGCCTGGAACGGCGGGGTGCCGGTGAGGCACTCGAAGAGCACGCAGCCGAGCGAGAAGATGTCGGCGGGCGCGCCGATCTCATCGCCGCTGCGCGCCTGTTCCGGGGCCATGTATTCGGGCGTGCCGACCAGCACGCCGGCGCCGGTGATCGGGTCCATGCCGGGGAAGCGGGCGATCCCGAAATCGAGGAGCTTGGGCTCCTCGATCCGGCCGCCGACGAGGAAGATGTTGGCCGGCTTGAGATCGCGGTGGACGACCCCCCGCGCGTGGGCGGCGCCCAGGGCCGCGGCGACGCGCGCCCCGAGCGCCACCGTCTCGGCGACCGTGAGCCGCCGCCGCGCGAGGAGGCGGGAGAGGTCCTCTCCCTCCAGCCACTCCATGACCAGGAACGGCGTGCTCTCGCGCGCGGCGTCGTAGGCGATGTACCGGACGATCCCCGGGTGTGCGAGGCGGGCGAGGAGCTCCGCCTCCCGCGCGAAGCGCGCGACGTGATGCGGCGACGGATCGTGCAGCACCTTCGCGGCGACCCGCGCTCCGGAGGTGACGTCACAGGCGCGGTAGACCGCCCCCATGCCCCCGATCTCCGCGAGCGCCTCGACGCGGAAGCGCCCCCCCAAGAGCTCCCCCGAGCGCACCCATCGAGGATAGACGGAGAACGCGGTTCGTCCAGTGATGGTGTGAATTTTGGCCGCGGATCCTGCGCGCGCGGCGCCCGGGACGCATCGATGGTTGGACCCGACTCCGACCCAGGTGGGAGCGATGCCGGCCGCTCTGAGCGAGCTCCCGCACGCCGCGCCGCCCGCGCGGCATCCTTCGAGTCATGGCTAAGTTGTTGATACATATTCGTTTCTCAGGGGCGGGCCAAGATCACAGCGAAGCATGTCCGCCAGCCGGGCGGAATCCGCAGTTGAGGCTTGACGTTTCCGAGGGGTTTCGATTTTCTGTTCCTACGGGAGGCGCCGGGGTCGGCACGTGCGTGCCAGGAGGAGAGCGGGGGCGGCGTAGGGATGCAAGGCGCGAGCGGCTCCTCGCCGGGAGGTCGCGGAGCGCTGTGCACCCCTCGCGCCTCCGGGATGAGCGCCGCTCTCGACCCCACGACAGCTCCAGCGCCGGCCGATGAAAGCGAACGGGAACCCGATTCAATGAACCGACACAGTCGAGCGCACCTCGGTGAGGACGCTTATCAGGTCACGGAGACCGTGGCCGTGCTGCCGCGGAGCATCTGGCGGCGCGCGCGCCACGCGACCTCCGGCGCGAGCGTGCTGCTGCATTCGCTCCGACGCGCGGTCGCGCAGCCGCGCCGGGTCCTGGAGCTCGAGCTGCAGAAATGGCGTCGAATCGGCACGCTGGCGATCGATGGCGAGGTGTGCGAGGTCGACGGCGAGCTCTCGCTGATCATGGAGGACTTCGGGGGCGCGCCGCTCGCGATCCCCGCGGGCGGTCTGGACGTCGGAACGTGCCTGGAGCTCGCGCTCGGCATGGCTCGCTCGCTGCATGGATTGCACGAGCAGGGGTTGCTTCACGAGGACGTGAGCCACGGCAGCTTCCTGGTCAATCTCGCGACCCGGCGTGTCGAGCTCGCCGATCTCCTGGCGGTCTCCGAGGGCGCGGCGGGCGGCGCCGTCTTCGAATCCGCGATCTCGCTCGCCCACGTCGCGCCAGAGCGAACGGGGCGTCTCAACCGTCGCCCCGATCACCGAGCAGACTATTATTCTCTGGGCGTCACGCTCTTCCAGATGCTGACGGGCCAGCTGCCGTTCGCGGCGAGCGACGCCATCGGCTGGGCTCACGCGCACGCGTCCAAGCGCGCGCCGCTCGTCACGGAGCTGTCGCCCCACGTGCCGCCGGTCCTCGCGCAACTCGTGGCCAAGCTGCTCGCGAAGGATCCTGACGAGCGCTACCAGAGCGACCACGGGCTGCTGAGCGACCTCACCACGCTGTGCGAGAGCTTCCGACGGACGCAGGCCCTCCCTGCCCTGGTCCTGGGGGCGAGCGACGTCTCCAGTGAATTCGTGGTCAGTCGAGACGTGCAGGGGCGCGACGCCGAGCTGTCGGAGCTGGGAGGCGCCCTCGACGGCGCGCGCGCCGGAAAGCGGCTGCTCGTGCTCATGCCAGGGGCCGCGGGGGCCGGAAAGTCCGCCGTGCTCGCGGAGCTCCTGAGGCGGCACGGCGGCGCGCCGGCGCGCCTCCTGTCGACGTCGTTCGAAGAGCGGGTCGAGGCGGTGCCGCTGTCCGGTCTGGCGCACGTGCTACGAGGCCTGGCAGGGGACCTGCTGGCGCTCTCCGAAGCCGAGCTGACCGAGCTGCGGCAGCGCGTGACCGCGGCCCTGGGGCACAACGCAGGTCTCATGGCCGAGCTCGTGCCGGCGCTCTCCTGCGTCACCGGCGCCTCCACGCCCGTCGTGGCGTTGAATCCCCTCGAGGCGCAGCGCCGGCTCAAGCACGTCTTCCTCTCCTTCATCCGTATCTTCGCCACGCCGGAGCGCCCCCTCGTCTTCGTGCTCGACGACGCTCAGTGGCTCGACGGCGCCTCCGCCGAGATGCTGTCTGCCATCCTGACGAACCCCGATTCGAGCCACGTGATGGTGCTGGCCGCGTTCCGCGGCGGTGACGTCGGCGACGTACCGACGCTCCTGAGCCTGCAGAACGCGTTGCACAGGACGAACGAGGTCGTGCTGACGTTGCCGCTCGGGCCGCTGTCCTCCGACGCGGTGGCGGAGATCGTGGCTCGCTCGATGCGCGCGCCCGTCGCCGAGGTCCGTGGGCTCGCGGAGATCGTGAAGCGCAAGACCGACGGCAACCCGTTCTTCATCGGCCAGCTGCTCGTCTCCTTGCACCGACAGGGCGCCCTGCGCCTGGAGGTCGAGCGCGGCCGGTGGTCCGCCGACGCGCGGCGCGCGGAGGCGCACCCCGCCTGCGACAACGTCGGCGCGTTGATGGCGGAGCGCCTCGAGAACCTCGGTCCCGACGCGGCGAGGCTCTTGTCCGCCGCGGCGTGCTTCGGCATGCGCTTCGATCTGCAAACCCTGTCCGAGGCCGTGGACAAGCCGGTCGCGGCCTGCCTCGAGCTCGTTCGGGAGGCGCTGGCCCATCGCCTCGTGTCCGAGATCTCGGCCGAAGCTCGAGCGGAGCGGCCGGAGCCTGTCCGGGGCCACGAGCCCGCTGCGTACGCCTTCGAGCACTCGCGCGTGCGGCAGGCGGCGCTCTCGCGCGCCAGCGCCGCGGAGCGCGCGGCGCTCCATGCGTCCATCGGGCGGATCCTGCGCGAGCGCCTGCGGGGCGACGGCGCGCCGAGTCGAATCTTCGAGGTGCTCCGTCACTTGAACGTCGCTCGCGGCGCGATCCGTGACCGAGGAGAGCGCCTCGACCTCGTGGAGCTCAACTTGACCGCGAGCAACCAGGCGCTCCAGAGCGGCGCGTGGAGCATCGCGGGGACCCACGCCGAGATCGCCGTCGAGCTCTTGGCCAGCTGCGAGGGCGAACGTCCACCGGATCTCGCCTTCCGAGCGACCTTCGCGCGCGCCGAGACGGCCTTCGTCCTGGCGGATCCGCACGTCGACGCGCTCTGCGACGAGGCGCTCAGGCTCGCCCCCGACCGGCTGGCGCGCGGCCGTGTTCATGTCTTGAAGACCCGGATCCTCGAGCACGGCGGGCGCATGCAGGACGCCGTGGTCCAGGTGCGCGCGGCGCTGGCCGAGTTCGGCGTGCGCTTGCCGGAGGCGCCCGACGAGATCAACCAGGGCATCGGGGAGGGTATCGGCAAGCTGCAAGCGCACCTTGCGCGCGTGACGATCGAGGGCCTGCCGGCCCTCCCGAAGGCGGAGGACGCCGAGTCGCGCTTGGTCCTCGAGCTGCTGGCGCAGGTGATCCCTCCGGCGTTTCAGACGTATCCGCCGCTGTTCTTCCTGGCGGAGCTCATCATGTTCGACCTGGCGCTGAGCCGCGGCGTCGATGCGGTCTCGTGCAAGAACTTCGCCGACTGCGGCATCATCCTCCTCGCGGTGCTGGGCGACTACGACGCCGCCTATCGCATGGGCCTGGCCGCCTTCGAGCTCTTGAAGCGCTTCTCGCCGACCCCGGTCGAATCGGGCGTGTGCTTCGTGTTCGCAGGCTTTCTCGCGCACTGGAAGGAGACGTACCGAGATCTCTTCGCGATCTACGACCGCGGGGAGAAGAGCGGGCTCATGCTCGGCGACCTGCAGCACGTCGCCTACGCCAAGAACGATCGCGCCCAGCGCTCGTTCCTGGTCGGCGCGCGGCTGCGGGCCTGCCGCGAGCAGGCGGCGGAGCTGCGGCGGTATTTGACGCACATCTCCGCGGCGGGCCAGCTGGTCAATGCGCTGGTCGTCGAGCGGGCCGTCGCTCGGCTTTCGGCGCGTGAGTCGGAGCGGGAGGCCGTCGCCGCGGCCGACCGCGAGGCGACCGCCGTGATGGCCGCCGAGAAGAGCACCCAGTACTGCTACGCCTACGGGCAAGCCCAGATGATGACGAGCTTCATCCTGGGCGACTTCGCATCGGCGCGGCAGTGGATGGAGTTCACCCGGGAGTTCTTGATGATCGCGGCGGGGCAGTTCTCGCTCCCCGATTACAAGCTCTTCGAAGGGCTGCTGGCGGCGCGGGCGTGCCGCGAAGGAGGCCCGGAGACGCGGGAGGCTCTGCTCGCCGTCGTCGAGGAGAACCTGAAGCAGCTCGAGGCCTGGTCCCGCCTGTGCTCGGAGAACTTCGCCCACAAATACCACTTCCTGGCCGCCGAGCACGCGCGCCTGACGGGGCAGCCGCTGCAGGTCGTGCTCGCCCGCCACCGCGACGCGATCAGGACGGCCGGAGACGGGTTCATCCACCTGCGGGCGCTCGTCCACGAGCACCAGGCCGAGATGTGGCTGTCGCTGGACGAGCCCCTCCACGCGAGGACATGCCTGGAGACGGCTTACAGGCTCTACAATGACTGGGGCGCAACGGCGAAGCTCGAATTGCTCGCGCGCGAGCACCCCGCGCTCCTCGCGGATGCCGCCAGAGGAGAGATCGCGACGCCGCGCGGCGCGGCGGCGGCCGGCCTGGGGTTCGACGGTGCGTCCCTGCTCAAGGCGACGCAGAGCATCTTCGTCGAGGTCGAGCCCGAGCGGCTGTTCGCCGCGCTGATGGCCACGCTGATCGAGAACGCCGGGGCAGAGCACGGCTGCCTCGTCTTGCGAGACGACGCCGATCGCACGTACTACGTGGAGGCGCGCGCCCACGTGGAGCGCCCGATCACGAGCGTCGCGCGGCGCGTGGCGTACTCGGAAGCCGAGTTCCTGTGCCCGAGCGTCGTCAGCTACGTGCTGCACACGGGAGAGGCCGTCACGCTGGACGACGCGTCGAAGGCCGGCGCCTTCCTGGCGGACCCGCAGATTCGCAAGCGGGGGGTACGCTCGGTGCTGTGTGCTCCCATCATGCGCAAGGGAGACGTCCTGGGCGCGCTGTACGTGGAGAACAACGTCAGCCCGTATGTCTTCACGCGCGAGCGCCTGGCTGCGTTGCAGGTGATCGCCAGCCAGGCGGCGATCTCGATCTACAACGCGCAGCTCTACGAAGACCTGGAGCGACGCGTGGCCCAGCGCACCGAGGAGCTCGCGCTCAAGAACCGCCAGATCGCGTCGATGCTCGACAACCTGGACGACGGGGTCTTCACCATCGATCGAAGCCGGCGCGTCGAGCCGGGATACTCTCGACGATTGGCGGAGATCCTGGGCGACACCGAGCTGGTCGGCCGAGACTGCCTCGAGCTGTTGCTCGACGGGTCCAACGTGCGGCCGGACGCGCGGAGCGCGGCAGAGGCGGCGCTGTGCTGCGCCTTCGATCAAGAACAGTGGCTGGCGGCGCTGAACGCCGACCACCTGATCCGTGACGTGGAGCGGACGGGCCCCGGCGGCAAGCCCCAGTTCCTCGAGATCTCCTGGAGCTTCATCGCGTCGGAGGCAGATCACGTGGAGCGCATGCTGGTCACGGTTCGCGACGTGACGTTGCTGCGCAGCCTGAAGCAAACGGCGCGCACCAAGGAACGCGAGGTCGACATCATCGTGCAGGCGCTCGATCGCGGGGTCGACGCCACACGAGCGTTCTGCGCCGACTGTCGCGAGCTGCTGGCCGCCAATCGCGCGGCGCTCGGGCCGGACGCCGCGCTGTCCGATCGGCTCCGTGACGCCGCCCTTCGCGACCTCCACACGCTGAAGGGCAACGCTCGCCTGCACGGCTTCACGCACCTGGTGGACCGCCTGCACGCTGCGGAGAGCGCCTACCAGGCGCTGCGCCGAGAGCCAGGGCAGCCTATCGAGAGTCACGAGCTGCTGGAGCGCCTGGACGCCGTCGAGCGGGCGGTCGACGAATACGAGTCGGTTTGCCAGCACAAGCTGACGGCCGCGCTCAAGAGGCCGGAGGAGCGGAGCGAGAGTGTCCTTCACGACATCCGGGCCCTGGTCGCGACGGCAGACTCCACCGGCGCGGCCCAGGAGCTGGCGCGCAAGCTGCGTCAAGCCCTCGCGCGTCTCGACGCGACGTCGGTGGCGCGCGTCGTCGACGAGACGCGCGAGATGTTGCCGAGCTTGGCCGCCGAGCTCGGCAGGCCCCCGCCCGCGGTGCTGACGGAGCAAGCCGAGGCGCAGCTGGCCAGCGACTGGACGGGGCTCGTGAAGGACATCCTGGTTCAGTGCTTTCGCAACTCCCTCTATCACGGCATCGAGCTGCCCGACGCGCGAGAGCTCGCCGGCAAACCGGCGCAGGGCCGCATCCATGTTCGCGCGCGGAGCGGACCGGGCGCGCTCGAGCTGCAGATCTTCGACGATGGCCGCGGGCTCCCGCTCGAGAAGCTGCGTTGGCGCGAGGCCAGTCATCCTCTGCCGGATGAGGCCCTGGCCGACCAGATCTTCCGGTCCGGCGTCTCGACCGCAGAGACGATCGATCGAGTCGCCGGTCGAGGCGTCGGGCTCGACATCGTGCGCGAGCGCCTCCGGGCTCGCGGCGGTGACGCGCTGGTGCGCTTCACCGGGGAGGAGCGCGATGGCCATCGGCCGTTCATGCTGGTCCTCCGCCTGCCGAAGAGCGCGGTCGCCTCCCGCTCCGGCGGGTAGCGCTCACGTTGGAGCGACGGGTCGCGCCCGGGCTCGCGGCGGCGGGCCCCACCGGTGGCGCATCGCGGTGCCTCGGCGAGAGGTTCTGGCTCGACGCGCCGCCGCCCTTTACACTCCGCCGCGCTCGTCGCGCCGCGGCTGGCGCGACCCCAACGCCTGACGGAGATCCCCAGTGAGCAACCATCCCGCATTGACACCTGGCCGCGTGGCCGTGGTGACCGGCGCCGCCAGCGGCATCGGCCTCGCCGCCGCCGAGCGCTTCGCGCGCATGGGCCTGAAGGTCTGTCTCGCCGACCTGGACGGGCCGGCGCTGCGCGAGGCGTTTGCGCGCGTCGCCGCCGTCGCGGCCGGCGGAGAGGCCGACGTGCGAGCGGCCCCGACCGACGTCGCCAGGCTCGAGGACGTGCAGCGCCTGAAGCAGCTCGCCTACGACGCGTTCGGCGAGGTGGCGGTGCTGATGAACAACGCCGGAATCGGCAACGGCGCCAAGCCTTGGAAAGACGTCGAGCGCTGGCGTCGCCTCATCGAGGTCAACCTCTGGGGCGTGATCCACGGCGTGCACGCGTTCACCGAGGCGATGCTCGCGCAGGGCACCCCCTGCGCCATCGTCAACACGGGCTCGAAGCAGGGCATCACCACCCCGCCGGGCGACGCCGCCTACAACGTCTCCAAGGCCGGCGTGAAGGTGATGACCGAGCAGCTCGCTCACGAGCTGCGCAACGTCGCCGGCTGCAAGATCACGGCCCACCTGCTCATCCCGGGGTACACGTTCACCGGAATGACCGCGCGCGGCACGGAGAAGCCCGCCGAGGCGTGGACCGCCGAACAGGTGGTGGACATGATGATCGCCAGCATGGGCCGGGGCGATTTTTACGTCCTCTGCCCGGACAACGCGGTCACGCGCGAGATGGATGAGCGCCGCATCCAGTGGGCGGCCGACGACCTCATCCGGAACCGGCCTGCGCTGTCGCGCTGGCACCCCGACTTCGCGGAAGCGTTCGCGGCCTACATGGCGGGCGCGGCGAAGCCTTGACGCGTAGGGCTCCTCCGGAGCAGGAGCCCGCGCAGGCGGACGCAGATTCAGGCTCACCCATACCCCACGACGTCGCGCTGCCCGGGCGGCGGCGCAGCGGCCCGGGGCCGTCCCCCCTTTCTGTCCCACCCGATCGACGGACCCATGATCGCCTCCGATCGCGACCGCGATTGTAAAAAGAAGAGCGGACTGGATGCTCTTTTGGCGCTCATGTAAAAACGATGTTTCGTCTCCGCTGACGACCGGGGGCGGTTACAGCCTCACGGACTCGGAACGCTCGGCCTGTTGCTCCGCCGCTCGGGAGCGATGCAGAAACCTGCGATTCGCCCCTCGACGAATGGGCGCGCACGTCCCAGTCTACGCGCACCGGATATGCTCGCGCTCCCCACACAGCCACTTCAGAGCCACTGGTGCAACAAGGGCACGGTAAACATCTGGTGTCCTGCGCCGGCGCTGCTGGTCACGTGCGTCACCGGGGTGCTCGTTGAAGAGGGCGCTCAGGCCATCGAGGAGGTGATGTTGCGCCAGGTCGCCGCGGACGGCCGCATCCTGGTCTTCAACGACTGGGAGGCGATGACCGACTACGATCACGCCTCGCGCACGCGGCTGACCGAGGCGACGATGTCCGTGCTCGACGCGATCGACGGAGGGCATTTCCTGCTCGGGTCGAAGGTCGTCGTCTTCGGGGTTCAGGTCGCGAACACGGCCATCCGGAAGCTCACGGTGCACCCGTCCCGCGCCCTGTTCGAGCGCGCGTTGCAAGACGCGATTCGGGAGCGCACGCCGGTCGGCATGATGTAGCTCCCTGTCGCCCACGGTCCGCCCTCGATGGCGCGAGGTGTGCCGAGTATCCCGGCTCGAGGAGACGCTGTTCGTCCGGGCGAAAGGTGCGTCGGCTCGGCGCCATCATCGATCATGCGATCCCCGCTCGAGCGCCGACCGAAGTTGGGCGTAGGTGGGCGCGAGCGCCCTGAGCGCGGCGGCGGCGGCCGCGTCGTCGCCCGCGGTCAACGGATGCTGCATCGAACCGATGAGCCGCGCCTGCTCTACTGCGACCCGTGCGGCCTCGGCGTATCCGATGCGCGCCAGGCAGGTCGCGGCGTCCGCGAGGCGGCGCGCTCCGACCCGGATCGCAAAGCGGTTCAGGTGGCCGCGCAGCTCGTCGCCACAGCCAGCCTCGATGAGCGCCGCCAGCCGCTCGGCGGCCTCGCCGTTGCCGAGGCTGCCGGGCGGCATCTCGTGATCGCCGTCCATCGACAGCCACCGGATCGCTCCGGGTATCGAGGCCCTGATGACGTCCAGCTCGGGAGTTTCGGCGCGGCGGGTGAAAGCGGCGCGCATCGTATACGGATCGCCATAGTCGATCGTCTCCGCCCGCCACGCCGCCATGAAGTCGTCCAGCGGCAGCGATGCATAAGGGTACCCTTCGGGATCGTGGAGGAGCACGCGCTTGTCGTCCACCTCGAGGACGACCAGGTAGTGATCAGCGCCGAACGGCCCGGTCTTGCCCGGCTGGTATCTCAGATGCCCCATCTCGACCGGCCCAATCCAGACCGGACCGTCCATGAGGGCTGCCTTGAGATGGGCAAGGGCATCGGCAGCATCCTTGCCTTTGACGACCGTGGACGTCCAGCCCAGCGCTGCCAGCGCGCCGTCGAAGCCGGCCTCGGGGGTCCATCCGTAGGGGTCGAAGAACGGCAGCTCACCGCCGATCAGCTGCATCCCGAAGGGGCTGCACGTGGCGAGCTCTATCACGGCGGTCGAAGGCGCGCGGTCGCCCAGCATCATCGCGAAGGCGTTGGCGTAGCAATACGGGCCCGAGCCAATGTACGGAAAATGCGCCATGCGTGTCTCTCCTGACGTTGCGAGCCGAGACGCGAATAGGCGGCAAATTTTCGATAATTGTCAACCTGCGTCGCTCGCGTCAGCGCTGCTGCGCAGGCGCCGTTCGCCTCGGCATGACCGCGGCCGCCCGCATGACGGCACATCTCCTGCAAGGAGTTCGCTACCGCACGGGCAGGCTCATGGCGGCCCTCTTCGCGCGCAACGAATCGTAAGTGATCCTAATCATGGGATCCTAACCATCGGCGATCCGAGGGAACGGGCGATGGCGGCGGAGAGCCGCCGGATCAGCTCTTGCGGCGCGTCGAGAAGGTCTTCCGGCGAGCGCGCGCTGCGAGCGGAGGGCGCGAGCGGGTGTGACGATGACGAGCACGCCCGCCATCTCGGCGACGCCCCGCTCGCCGTGCTCACACCCTAGTCATCACCGCCCCTGAAGAGCTCCCGGAAGAATCTCTCCCGGTGCAGCAGGAAATCGCGCGTCAGCGCGAAGTGCTCCGTCTCCTCGTACGCGACCTCCGCGATGCCGTCCTCGGACAGCCGGTAGATCGTCGCCCCGGGATAGGCGAGCACGATCGGCGAGTGCGTGGCGATGATGAATTGACATCGCCCCCGCTCGACGAGCTCGTGCATGTGCGCCAGCAGCGTGAGCTGCCTGGCCGGCGACAGCGCCGCCTCCGGCTCGTCCAGGAGAAAGAGGCTCTCGGGCTTGAACCGGTGCTTCACGAGGGCCAGGAACGACTCGCCGTGCGACTGCTCGTGCAGCGACGTGCCGCCGTAGAACTGGGTCACGGCCAGCTCGTCCACCTGCGTGGCGACGTTGAAGAAGCTCTCGGCGCGCAGGAAGAAGCCGTTCCTCTCCCGCCGCGCCCCGCGGACGAGCCGCATCGCGGCGTGGAGCTCGGACTCGGAGCGCCGGGTCGCGAAGTTGAAGCCCTTCGAGCCGCCCTCGGCGTTGAAACCGGCCAGCAACGCGAGCGCCTCGATGAGGGTCGACTTGCCGGAGCCGTTCTCGCCGACGAGGAAGGTCACCTTGGGGTCGAGCGCGAGCTCGTCGAGGGCGCGCACGGCCGGGATGCTGAACGGATACCTCGAGGAGTCCTCGACCCGCTCGCGCAGGAGCTTGACGGAGCGGATGAAGCCGCCCGGGAGCTGGGCGCGCTTCATGACGGCGCCGATACCGCGCCGCCCGCCCGCCCGCGCGCCCGCCGGGCCGCCGCGACGCCCGGCGCCGCGCCCGCCTCCTCCCCGGACGAGCGGCCGAGGGCGGCGCGCAAGGACGAGCAGGCGACGAGCCGGCCGCATGCAGAAGGGTACGTGCGCATGCGCCGAGCATAGCCGACGGCGCGGCCAGGTGAATCCCACCCCTCCCCGGCCCGACGGCGCGCCCTTTGCCGGTCGCTCGCTCCCCTGCCCCGCCGCTCGCCGGCAGC
Source organism: Sorangium sp. So ce834 (assembly GCF_051521425.1). Lineage (NCBI taxonomy): Bacteria > Pseudomonadati > Myxococcota > Polyangiales > Polyangiaceae > Sorangium > Sorangium sp. So ce834. The sequence continues at coordinate 5,209,570 of NZ_CP150351.1, read as the reverse complement.
GCCGATGGCCCCCTGTCACCGCCGCGTGACAGCGGCTGTCCACGCGGCGGTCACCTGTCACGCCGCCGTACCATCTCCACGCGACGAGCGCCGGCGATCCGCGGATCGTGCGCCGCTCGCAGGCGTGGCATGACGCGTGCTGCTTGTCTCCGGCGCGCAGCGCGGCGAGCATGGACCCTTGCATCCTTGACGGCCAGCTCGCCGGAACGAAGGCTCGAAACTCTTTGGACGAGGAGATCGCGATGATGCGCTCTGGTGGTGCGCTCGGGATGGTGATGGGCGTCGGGCTCTTCACGGCGGCTTGCGGGCAGGCGCCGCAGCTCGAGGGCGAGATCGCGGGGCCGGGGCTCGAGGCGGCGTGGGACAAGCCCGGAACGCAGGACCCCAACGGCACCCCGAAGAGCGCCTGGCACGCGTGGAAGGGGCACCTCGTGGAGGCGCTCCTGCGCCCGCTGTTCCCGGGGTACGACCCGCTGGACCCCGAGAGCCAACCGGAGCTCAATCCGGAGATCCTCGCCATGGGATTCCTCGATGATCCGGGGGGCCAGGAGGTCTTCGATCACGCCTTCCGCTGCGCCGTCGAGGAAGGCTTCTCCATCCCCCACGGCGGCCACGAGTACAAAGGGCGAGGGGTGGTGGCCGGCGCGTCGAGCTGGGCGCAGGGCGGGCTCCCCATGAACGTGATCACCAACGTGCTCGAGTGCGTGATCGCGTTCGTCAACGACAAGACCGATGGGGTCAGCGTCCTGCTCACCGGCCCCGAGGTGAACGACGACCCGGAGGAACACCACGGCTTCATCTACAGCGAGGCGGTCTGGTGCTCGACCGTCGTCCCGGTCACGAGCTCCTCCACGGGCGCCGTCGCGGTCACCTACGACGTGGGCGTGGACGTCTACGTCACGGAGGCCTTCGCGAGGGGGTGCGGGCTCGACCCCGCGGCGGCGCTGGCGCAGCGGTACTGCTACGAGCAGGGCTCCTGCGGCCTCGACTACAAGGGATTCCTCAAGGACTACCCCACCGAATGCGTGGTCGACGGCGACCCGAAGTACGGCCGCTACACCTGCAACGGGAAGCCGTGCACGATGACGTGGCTGACGGACCCCAAGCCGCCCTGGTGCGAGCGGCCGCGTCGACTGACCCCCTGAGCGCCGGGGGCGCGGCTCAGGGCGCGCCGGGGCCAGGCGCCTCGCCCGCGAGCCGCCGCGCCTCGGCGAGGCGCGCGCCCGCGGTCCGGACGCGCAGCGGGTTCGCCTGGATCGCCGCCTCCAGGGCCTCGGCCTCGCGCAGCGCGGCCTCCCGCCGGGCGGCCGCGTCGGGCGCCGCCGCGGCGCGCAGGCGAAAGAGCCCGCCCTGGGCCGCGAGCGCGCGATCGGACCGCGGGTTCAGCCGGAGCGCCGCGCCCGCGTGCCGGAGCCCCGCGTCGATCTCGGCCGCGGCGTCCTGCCCGCGCCCCGCCCGGAGGGCGGCGCGGGCCTCGTGAAGCTCGGCCAGCAACGCGTACGGCCGCGGATCGGCGGACGGCTCCCCGAGCAGCACCGGGCGGAGCGGGACGAGCGCCGCGTCGAGCCGCGCCGCGTCCGGAACGCCCCGCCGCGCGCTCCACCGGAACGCGAGGAGCTCCGCCTCGGCGCGCTGCACCCGGTCCGACACGTCCCAGGGCGCCTCGGCGATCCGGCGATCGAGCGCCTCGCGCGCGAGCCGGAGCGCGTCCCCCGGGTCCTCACCCCGCGCGAGCCGCACGCGCGCCTCCAGCATCCCCAGCATCGCCCGCAGCGACTCCGGATACGCGGCCACGCCCGGCGCCACCGCCCGCGCGCTCGCCTGGACCCGCTCGAGCGCCGGGCCGGGATCGACCCCGGCCTCCAGCGCATGCAGCGCCAGCGCGTGCTCCAGCCAGAGCCGCCAGTAAGGAGCCCCGGTCCAGGATGGATCGCTTTGACGCATCGCATCAATCATCCCGAACATCCGCTGGACCGCCTCCTCGGGGGAGCGTCCGGTGCGGACCAGGTGCTCGACCTCGTAGAAGCCGGTGGTCAGCCGGGAGGTGCGCGCGCTGCCGAAGCCGGGGTCGATCGAAAGGACCTGGTCGCAGCGGGCCTGGGCGCGCTCGAACGAGGTTTTCGGGTCGAGGCCGCGCAGGGACTCGTAGCGGCCGCGCTCGGCGAGGACGACGCAGAGCTCGTTGAGGGCCCAGACGAACGCCGGATCGCGCTGGAGCGCGGCCTCGTAGCCCTGGACGGCGCGCTCGAGCGCCTCGCCCTGGTCGCGGCCGAGGTGGTCCGCGTGGTAGGCCCGCGCCCGGAAGACCAGGGCGGCCACGTACCGCGCCATGGCGTCGTCCGGGCTCCGGGCGAGCGCCTCCTCGGCGCGCGCGGCGGCCTCGCCGAGCGCCGCGTCCGCGTCCTCGCCGGGCTGCATCCCGCTCGCGACCCACCAGGCGAAGCAGCCGTGGACCCAGGCCAGCTTCACGTACGCCTCGGGGCTCCGCGGGCTCGCCGCGATCGCCCGCCCGCAGGCCTCCCGCGCCCGCTCGAAGCTCGGGCGCATCGAGGCGCCGTGCCTGCCGGCGGCGTTCATGGTCTGGGTCCAGAGCTCGCACGCGCCGGCGTGGACCGAGGGGTCGGAGCGCCCGTGCTCGGCGGCGATCCCGTACGCCTCGGCGGCGCGATCGAAGGGGCCCTTCATCTTCTCGAAGTCGAAGGCGGCGTCGTGGCGGTAGCGGCTCCCCATCGCGAAGAGCACGTCGCCCTCCAGCTTCTTCGCCTCGTAGAGCCAGGGCGCCCCCGCGAACGCGCCCCGGGCCTTCTCCAGCGCCTCCTCGTGCCGGCCCTCGGCGAGCGCGAGCAGCCCCTCGGCGTACGCGGGCGCCTCGACGGCCTCGACGGCGCCGCCGAGCGCCGCGCGGAGGTGCGCGACCGCCGGCGCCTTGAGCTCGGCCTCGAGCGCCGCGATCCGCGCCTCGCGCTGCGCCGGGTCGCGGATGCGGCGGGTCTCCTCCAGGCCTCGGCGGTAGAGCTCGGAGAGCGCCGCCCCGGCGGCGTAGTCGAGCCCCGGCGACCGGTACCCGGCCCGCTCGGCCGCGCGGAGGTGCTCGAGGGCGGCGGCCGGCTCCTGGAGCGCGAGCAGGCCGCGGCCGAGCGCGTACTCCCCGGGGCCGCGGCCGGCCTCGCCCGCCTGCGCCATGCGGGCCTCCACGGCCCGGAGCCGGGCGCGGACCACGTCGCGCTCGCGCTCGACGTCGTGGAGCGGCATCCCGTGCGCGCCGCGGAGGAAGAGCTCCATCTCCTTCACGGTCTCGCCGAGCTCGCGCGCGAGCGTGGCCTGCTCCGCGGCGGCGCGCCGGCCCCGGACGAAGACGCCCGCGACGACCAGCGCCGCGACCACCAGCGCGGCCGCGCCCGCGACGGCCGCGCGGTGCCGCCGCGCCTGCCGGGCGAGGCGGCGGCCTAGGGAGGCGCGGCGCGCGAGCACGGGATCGCCGTCCAGGAAGCGCTGCAGGTCCTCCCCGAGCGCCCGCGCCGACTCGTAGCGGGCGCCGGGCTCCTTCTCGAGGCAGCGCATCACCACCGCCTCGAGATCCCGAGGGATGTCCCGGTCCAGGGTCCGGAGCGGCGGCGCGTCGTCCTCCAGCACCTGGCGGAGCACGTCCATCACCGCGCCCCCCACGAACGGCGGCCGGCCGGCGAGCAGCGCGTAGAGGGTCGCGCCCAGGCCGTAGACGTCGGTCCGCCGGTCGAGGGCGCGCACCCTCCCCGCCGCCTGCTCGGGCGCCATGTAAGCCGGCGTTCCGAGGAGGGCGCCGGTGAGCGTGGGCCCGTTCTCCCCGGCCTCGCGCGCGATGCCGAAGTCCATGAGGTACGGGCGGTAGGCCCCGTCCTCGCCGCGCTCGAGCATGACGTTGCTCGGCTTCACGTCGCGGTGCACGAGGCCGAGCCGGTGCGCCTCGTGGAGCGCCGCGGCGACCGCCCGGACGGCGCGCACCTTCTCCTCGAGGGTCAGGCCGCCGCGCGCCTCCTGGAGGGACGGGCCGTCGATGTAGCGCATCACGAGGAACGGCACGTGATCGGCGACGCCGGCCTCGTGGACCTCGCAGACGTTCTCGTGGCGGAGCCGCGCCTGGGAGCGCGCCTCGCGCAGGAAGCTCCCGTCGACCTGCGCGCCCGCGGCGAGGAGCTTGATGGCCACGCGCCGGCCGAGCCGGAGATCCCGGGCCCGGTAGACGACGCCCATGCCGCCCCGGCCGAGGAGGTGGAAGTCCTCGAAGCGGGCGTGGAGCGAGGGCGGGATCGGCGAGGGCGCCTCCGCGGCGCTCGGGCGGCGGCTCTCCTCGCCGAGGCCGAGGTCGGGGGTGGCCTCGGGCGCCGCGGGCGCGGCGGCCGCGGGCGCCGCGCCCGTGGCGGGCGGGGCCGGGCCGGTGAGGGTCGCGTCGTCGCGCCCGCGCCGCGGCCACGGCGGGGCCGCGATGCGGGGATCGTCGGCGTCCGTGGGCCGGATCATCGGGCGCGGAGGCCGTGGCGCTGGATCAGCCGGTGGACGAGCTGGCGGGAGACGCCCATCGCGTCGGCCGCGTGCGAGATGTTGCCCCCGTGCTGGCGGAGCTTCTCGGTGACGTAGGCGCGCTCCAGCTCCTCCAGCACGACCTCCCGCGCCTCGGGCAGCGGCAGCTCGAGGAGCCTGCGGAGGCGGGCGTCCCCGGGCCCCGGAGGCGCCTCGCCGGCGGGCGCCCCGCCGGGAGGATCGGGCCGCGCGGGCTCCGGGCTCGCGGCCCCCCGCGGCGCCGGCGGCCCGGCGCCGACGATCTCGTGGAGCAGCTCGGGGAAGAGGACGAGCCGCGCCACGGTGTTCCGGAGCTCGCGCACGTTCCCCGGCCAGTCGTAGGCTTCGAGCAGCGCGAGCGCGCCCGGCGGCAGGTCCGCGAGCGCGCGCGGCGGGTCCCGCGCGACGAGGAAGCGCTCGACGAGGAGCGGGATGTCGTCCTTGCGCTCCCGGAGCGCGGGGACGTGGACCTCCACCACCGAGAGCCGGAAGTAGAGATCGGCCCGGAACGAGCCGTCCTGGGCCCTGGCGCGCAGGTTCCGGTGGGTGGCCGCCACGATGCGCGCGTCGCACGGGACCCACTCGTTCGACCCGAGGCGCCGGATCTGCCGCCCCTCGATGGCGCGGAGGAGCTTCGGCTGGAGGTCGAGCGGGAGCTCGCCGATCTCGTCGATGAAGAGCGTGCCCCCGCTCGCCTGCTCGAGCAGGCCCGGCCGCGCCGCCGCGGCGCCCGTGAACGCGCCCCGGGCGTGGCCGAAGAGCTCGCTCTCCACCAGGTTCGGGGCGATGGCGCCGCAGTCCACGACCACGAAGGGGCCGTCCTTGCGGCGGCTCCGCGCGTGGATCGCCCGCGCCAGCACCTCCTTGCCGGTGCCCGACTCGCCGAGCAGGAGCAGCGTCTCGTCGGTCGGGGCCGCGCGCTCCAGCCGGGCGAACAGGGCGCGCATCGGGAGGCTCCGCCCCGCGGCCTCGCCGAACGCGTCCGCGGCCGAGAGCGGCAGGACCGCCGCGGGGCCCGCGGGGCCGACGACGATCTCGGAGCCGCCGACCGTGGCGGGGACGCCGGGCGGGAGGAACGCCTCGCGGACGCGGACGTCGCGGATCAGCGTGCCGTTCTTGCTGCCCAGATCGCGCAGGAGCACGCCCTGCTCGGTCAACCGGATCTCGCAGTGCCTGCGCGAGGCGCGGGGGTCGGAGAGCACCAGATCGCAGTCGGCGCCCGCCCCCACCACGATGGGGCGCAGATCGAGCGGCGCGGTGAGCGTGCGCCGGTCCGGGAGGGCGACCGTCACGGAGAGCGCCGGGAGCCGGAGGGAGCGCCCATGATCGAAGCTCGTGAGCGTGCAGGTCGCCCCGGGATCGTCGCCCATGATCGCCATGGTGCCCTCGATGGAAGCCGCGTCAACCGGGAACCAGCGCGCCCGCGGGGCCGCGCCGGCGCCTGCGGGGCCACGCCGCCGCGCCTCCAGGATCGCTGTCATGCCGCCGCGACAGCCGCCGTCGCGCGCGCGTGACAGCTGTCCCGCCGGCGTTCCAGCGCGGGCCGCGGCGCTCGCCGGAGGTGCGCGGATCAGCCTGAAAACGCGGCGATCCGCGCCGCCCGTCGGCGCGGCACATCGGTTGCGATGCGCCCTCTTCGAACGCGGCGAAACGCGGATTGAGGAGGATGCGGACATGACGTCTCGGTACAGCGGCGCGGGCAAGGTGGAGCACCAGGGGATCTTCGGCGCGCGGGGCGGGGCGAGGCTCGGGCTCGTCGGGCTCGCGGTGCTGGCGAGCGCGGTCTCGATGAGCCGCCCTGCGGCCGCGGTGAGCGCCGAGCCCGGGCTGCGCGAGATCCCGCTCGACGCGACCGGCGCGACCTTCCGCGCCGAGGTGATCGGCGACGAGCACTTCGACTACCTGCGGATGGCGGACGGCACCGTCGTCGTGCGCAACGACCTCTCGGGCGACTACGAGGTCGCCGAGCTCGGATCGACAAGGAGCGGCGCCGTCGCGCTCGTCCCCTCCGGGGTGCTGGTCCGCGATCTCCGCGCGCTGGGCGGCCCCGTGGATCCGGCGTTGCTCCCGCGCATCGACGACGAGGCGCTCGACGCCCTCTGGGAGGCGGCGATCCCGCGCGCCGCGGGCGCGCTCCCGCGCGCGGCGGGTCTGACCGCGACCTCCGCGGTCCGGCGGCCGCTGCTCACCATCCAGCTGGAGTTCACCCAGGGGGGCGGGATCGCCCTGCCGGGCGCGTTCACCGGCAACTTCGAGACCGACATCGCCCACTGGAAGCAGACCCTGTACGGGAGCCTCCCGGGCTCGGTGAACCACTATTACGCCGACATGTCGCGCGGGAAGTTCTCGTTCACCCGCGCGCGGGAGACGCAGGGCACGGCGAACGACGGCATCGTCCGGATCAAGCTCCCGTTCGCGCACCCGAACAGCAAGAAGGACTTTGCGCTGCTCGAGCCTTACCTGAAGGAGGCGCTGGTGATGGCGAACCCGTTCGTCGACTTCGCCTCGTACGACGTCAACGCCGACGGCAAGGTCCGCGGCGACGAGCTCAACGTGCTCTTCGTCGTGGCCGGCTACGAGACCTCGAACGGCAGCAAGACACCGTCCGTGTGGGCTCACGCGAAGCCCTTTGAGCAGCCGATCACGCTCGACGGGAAGGTCCTCCCCGGCTACGCCGCGATCGGCGAGCGGCAGGTCCACAAGATCCGCGGCGTGCCTACCACCATGCCGGCCACCGTGGGCGTCATCGTCCACGAGCTCGGGCACGCGGCGATCGGCCTGCCGGATCTCTACAAGGGTCCGACCCCGCTCGGGGCGTGGTGCGTGATGGCGAGCGGGAGCTGGGGGAGCACGGACGGGGCGCCCGCCGGCTCGGTGCCCGTGGCGATGGGCGCGTGGAGCCGGCTCAAGGCTGGGTTCCTCGCGCCGACCGTGATCGAGCCCAGGGCCCCGGCGCACGACATTCCCATCGTCCAGTCGGCCGGCGCGGAGCTCTTCGGGCAGAGCGTCGCTCCGACGATTTACAAGATCGAGACCTCGGATCCGGACCAGTACTTCCTGGTCGAGAACCGCCAGAACGAGGGCTACGACCGCGGCCTGCAGCGTTGGTTCGACTTCGAGGACGTCTCCGGCGGCGTGGGCATCTACCGCGTCGACGAGGCCAGGAAGGCGGACGCCGGGAAGGTCGCCTTCATGGCGAGCACCCCGAGCTCGCCGAGCTCCCTCGCCAACCTCTACAACGCGGAGGGCGGCCGGACGTTCACGCCGCTCACCGATCCGAGCAGCGACGACGCGGACGGGCAGTTCACCGGCCTCTCGATCACGGGCTTCAACGCCGCAGGGCCGATCATGCTCGCGCACGTGAGCTATGTGCCCTTCGCCTGCAACGAGATCACCGCCTCGGTGGCGGAGCACGAGATCCACGGCCGGGCGCAGAAGCAGATCCTGGACGTCGGGGAGGAGCAGATCTTCCTCGGATACCGCACCACGGGCGCACACGAGGCGCTCGGGTTCGACAAGGGCGAGGTCGTCACGCTCCACGTGGAGGCACCGGGCATGTGGAGCGTCGGGGGCTGCGACTGAGCGGAGCGACCTTCTTGTGGAGACGATCGCCTCGCCGGAGCGAGCCTGAACGGGTAGAGTCGCGGTCGCCATGGGACGCGTCACCTGGGGCGAAGGCAACGTGATCGACGTCGAGACCCGTAGGGGGCTCTTCGTCCTCGCGCAGATGTGCAGGTCTCCCTACCTCCTCTTCTTCCGTCACTTCCGCCGGGATCGCGACTGGCAGGGGACACGGCTCGCTCCGACGGACGTCCTCTTCTGCACGGCCGTCACCCGGCAGTTCCTCGGGTCGAGCACGATCGGCCGGGTCAAGGGCGTGGCGCCCTTGAACGTCAACCTCCCGACCGTGTGGATCCACCCCGACGCGACGAGCCGGCGGGTGACGGTCTGGGAGGGCACGCCTCACGAGCGCTCGTTCATCACGATCGGTCGCGGCGGGGCGCTCGTGCGCAGGGACGTGAATTGTCACGCCGGAGGTCCGTTCAAGCATCCGAGCGGTGTGTTCGACGAGATCCTCGAGCCGTCGATCGCCGACATCGAGACGATCGAGAGGCACGAGCTCACCTCCATCGCCGTCTTCCCGCTCCTCCAGGAGCGCCTGTTCCTCTGCCATGGCGCGGGGAAGAGCGTCGATCCCGAGAAGCACCTGCTCTTCGATCTCCCCATGCCCCTCGACTTCGAGCCCTATATCGCGCTCATCGCGGCGTCGACGGAGGAGGAGCGCCGTGTGTCGCGGCGGCGATACGTCGCCGCGTAGACCTCTGAATCGTCGGCCCGCACTTGATTCCCTGGTCCTTCAAGGACGAGCAGAAGATGTCCGCCGGCGGAACGCCGATCCCGGATTTGCTGAGCAGAAGAAGGGCCGCTCGCGGCTCGCCGCAACGGATGGCGGAGATGCGTCGCCGCCGCGGCTGCTGCGGCACCGAGCAGACGTGCTCCTCATTGAGGCGCAGCAGAAGCCGCGTCGCGTACCGGTTGTACCGCTACTTCTGGCGCGACAAGGAGCGGCTGGAGAAGAAAAGCCGCGCTCCGCGACCGCGACGGTGACGACCCGGAACCTGGGCGCGGTCTCGTCAACCGACGGCGAGATCGCGTCCGGAGCCCGCGGATCGTGATGACCGTCTACAACCTTCGGCTTCGCAGGCTTCGCGGATGCGTAGGTTCGTGACTACGGCGTCCTGGCGCACCGGACTCCGTTGCCGCTGCGGCCTTCCGACGGACGATGGTAGTCGCGGAAGAAGGAAGACAACTCGTACGACGCGCTGGCATAGATATGCCCGCCACGAATCACTCGGCTCTGGTTAATGTCCACATTGGCACAATCGTCACAGGTGTCCGGGTAGCTCGCGTACAAATCTAGAGCCCACTCCACCATATTCCCGGCCAAGTCAGCCTGTCCCCACTTCCCGTCTCCCCTCGGCGACCGCGACCCGACCGTCTGGATGTCGCTGAGCATGCAAGGCTCGCCGCAATCATACACGGCATAACTGCTATCGACGGACTCATCTGTGGGTGAATTCGACCACGGATACGGCCGCTGCTCGCTTCCACCAGCCGCCGCGTAGTTCCACTCCGCTTCGGTCGGCAACCGCCCCCCATCCCAGGCACAGAATGCAAATGCTACATACCAGCTCAGGCAGTTCATTGGCAAATGCTCATAGTCACCGGCTTCGTCCGTCCATGTATGCAAATAGCATTTGCTCGCCTCCTTCAGCGCGTCCGCGTCCGCAGGCATGTAGTTGTCCCAATCCGTTCTCCAGCCGCTCGTCTCGATCAGCGGGTGCCGCCCTGCTCCCGCCTCTGGCCTGCTCCCGGGGTACGCCTCCACGAATTTCCGGAACCGCCCCACAGTCACCTCGAACCTATCTAGAAAAAAGCCGCTAACCGTTGCAGGGTACGCAGCGTCATTATCTCGGTTGAACATCCCGCCAGGCACTGCCACGGTCGCGCAACAGCTGTCGCCAGGCGGTGGTCCGCATGTGGCATATATGCCCATACAACTCGGCGCAGGGCCGCACTCTCCTCCACTACACGCGGGTGCGTCAGGAGTACACGGCGCCGCGTCCTCCCATTGCCCCTTGTTATTGCAGCGCTGTGGTCTATTGTACGAGCACTGCTTATCATTGGGTACGCATACGATCTCCGGGCGACCGCCCGCCGCTCCCTCACCCGCCGTACTCGCGCTCGCTCCGCCGCCTTGGGTCCCGTCAGTGCCGCCATGGCCCACAGTTCCCAGGATGCCGCCGGCGCTTCCTGCGCCTGTCGTGACCGACACGTCGCGGCCACCCGCACCCCCGTCAAATGTGTCGCGCTGCACGTCGTGGATCCTGACACGCGCCTCGCAGCCGAGCACCAGACCAGTGGCGCACGCGAAGCCGAGGAAGACAAGCGGTGGCAAGCGCCGCTCATGAGGTATGACCATGACTGTATCCTACAACATTGTGTCCCCAGTTACACCCACTTCGACGACGGTCGGCGGCGGCTCACCGGACCGCCCCAGCTGCACCGGCACCCTGGTCCTCCCCCGCTTCCGCGGACATCCCCGACGGTACAAGGAGGCACTGCACCAGCAGACAGGGAGCTGACGGAGAGCGAGGAGGCCATTCACACCCGAGTTCAAGGCGGAGGCGGGCGGCCGGAGCATCAAACAGGTGGCGAAGGACCTCGACTTGACCGAGACGGCGCTGCGCGACAGGATGATCGCGGAGCGGTCGATCACCTGGCGCGGACCATCCGCCTGTGCTCAGGCGCCCCCCAGAGCGAGAATGGCGCACCGCCACGAGCTTGCAGTGGACGCCGAACAAGGCTATACGAAAGCAACCGTCGGCCCGCACTTATCGCTTCCGCCCTTCCTCCTGGGCCTTGCGCCTCGCCTGCTCCTCCTCGGAGGTCCACTCACTCTCCAGGACGAGCTTCAGGCCATCGCGCCGGAACGTCAGGATCGCGGCGATCGGCGCCTCCGCCTCGTCGCCTCCGGCAGCGCCGCCGGGCGCCGACCGGTAGCAGACGATCGTCCCGCCGCCGCCGACATTCGGCGGCCGCCGATCGGCGTCGATCATCACGGGCGCCTCGATCTCGGGCCACCCGGACATCGGGTCCGCGAAGTCGAAGAAGCGCAGCTCGTACGGGCACGCCCAGATGCACCCCTCGACGACGAGCATCGCGGCCGACGGCTCGAAGCGCATGTCCACCCAGCAGAAGCCGATCCCGTCCTTCGCCTCCTCCGGCAGGTGGTCTCGGCGGTCTCCGGTGTCGAGCTCCACCACGGTCTGGCCCTCGTAGTCCTCGCCGTACACCAGGTAGTCGTGGCCGTTCGGATGCGCCTCGACGAAGAGGAACGGGAACAACCCGAAGTTCCGCTGCACGACGGCGATGGGGTCGGCAGCGCCCGTCCTGTAGACCTCGCCCTGGGTGTAGTCCCAGGTGCCGTGTCCGGTCGAGTAGCTCGAGACAACGAGCCTGTACTTCCCCGTGGGGCTCGAGCTCTCGCAGCGCGAGCCCTCTTCCTCGTTCTCCGGTCGGAAGAACGCCGCCTTTTCCACCCCGCGCGCGGCTGCGTCGTCCGTCATGTCTCCTCCGCGCCACAGCCTCGTCCGGCGGCGCTGCTCCGAGGATAGCAGGAGCGCGCTGGGATCGGCGCTGTACCTGTCGCGCGGCTGACACAGTGCTTTCGCGCGGCGCGCCCCCTGTGCCTTCACCGGCGGACGCCGCCTTCTTACGCTCTGGCCCATCTCTGACCGGAGCGACCCGCGATGACCGAGCTCGTGCCCCTGGCGACCTATTGCTTCGTGATGTCCAGCACCCCGGGACCGAACAACATGATGCTCACCGCCTCGGGCGCCAACTTCGGCTACCGCCGAACGCTGCCGCATGTCCTGGGCATCGGCGTGGGCGGCGCGGTCCAGACCTTCGTCACGTGCCTCGGCCTGGGCGCGCTGTTCACCGCATACCCGGCGCTCCACGGCGTGCTGCGCGTGACCGGCGCGCTGTACCTGCTCGTGCTGGCCTGGAAGCTGACCGGCGGCGCCGCGCTCAAGGGCGCCGAGGTGCCGCGGCCGCTGTCGTTCGCGCAGGGGGCGCTGTTCCAGGCCGTCAACCCGAAGAGCTGGGTCAAGGCGATCACGCTGGCCTCGGTGTTCATGCCGGCGGGCATGGGCGCGGCGAGCGGCGCGCTGCTCGTGTCCGCCGTCGGCCTCGTCATCATTTTTCCGTGCATCTCGGCGTGGGCGCTGTTCGGCGTGGCGCTCCGGCGATTTCTCACCGATCCGCGACGGCAGCGGGTGTTCAATGGCATCATGGCCGGCGCGCTGGCGGTGCTGGCGCTCCTGTTCCTGCGCTGACCCATGTTCTCGCTCGACCGCGACTCCGCCGTTCCCCTGGCCGACCAGATCGAGGCGCGGCTGCGCGCGCTCATCGAGGGCGCGCGGCTGCCGCCCGGCGCGCGGCTGACGTCGATCCGCCAGCTGTCGGGTCAGCTGGGCGTGAGCCCCAACACCGTGGTGGCGGCCTACGATCGGCTGGCGGCGGCCGGGCTCGTCGAGTCACGCGGCACGGCCGGGTATTTCGTGTGCGAGGCGGCGTCGGCCATGCCGAGCGAGGCGTGGATCGAGGCCGGGGAGGAGCAGGAGCCGGTGTGGCTGGCGCAGCAGGCGAACGACCAGCGCGCCGGCGTGCTGCTGGCGAGCAGCGGCGCCCTCCCGGCGAGCTGGCTGAGCGACGCCATCCCCGCGACGGTGCTCCAGCGCGCGCTCGCCCGGAGCGACGCCGGCATGGCGGCGCGCTGCCCGCCGCAGGGGCTGCCCGAGCTGCGCGAGCGGATCGCGACGCTGCTGCGCGCGCAGGGCATCCCGGCCGACGCGGGCCGCGTGCTCACCACCTGGGGCGGCACGCACGCCATCGACCTGATCTGCCGGAGCACCCTCCAGCCGGGCGACGCGGTGCTCGTGGAAAACCCCGGCTATTTCCTGATGTTCGGCCGCCTGCGGCAGGCGGGCTACCGCATCGTGCCGGTGGCGCGGAGGCCCGACGGCGTGGATCTCGGGGCGCTGGAGGCCGCGTGCCGCGAGCACCGGCCCAAGCTGCTGTTCCTCCAGAGCGTGCTGCACAACCCGACCGGCTGGGGGTCGAGCGCCGCCAACCTGCACCGCGCGCTGCTGATCGCGCACCAGCACGGCGTGCTCATCGCCGAGGACGACGTGCACGGTCACTTCCACCCCGGGCACCCGACGCGGCTGGCGCAGCTCTCGGGGCTGGACGGGGTCGTCTATTATTCGAGCTTCTGCAAGGCGCTGAGCCCGGCGCTGCGCCTGGGCTACATCGCCGCCGAGCCGGCGCGGCTGAAGCCGCTCCTGCGCGAGAAGATCTACTCGGTGCTGACGACCGGCGCGCTGAACGAGCTCGTGCTGCTGGAGGTGCTGTCGGCCGGCAGGTGGCGCAAGCACATCGACCGGCTGCAGCAGAAGCTCGGCGCGGCGCGGAACGCGGCGGCGCGCCGGCTGCGCGACGCCGGCGTGCTGCTCGACCATCCGGGCGAGGGCGGGCTGTTCCTCTGGGGCGCCGTGCCGCGCGGCGTGGACATCGACGAGCTGGTGAAGGACGCGTACCTCAACAAGATCCTGCTGGCGCGCGGGGCGACGTTCATGGCGGACGGGGCGGACGATCCGCACCTCCGGTTCAACGCGGTGTTCAGCCAGCACGCGCGCGTGGCGGAGTACCTCGGGCAGCGGTTCGCGGCGGTGGCGAGCGCGCGGGGGGCGATGGCGCGGGCGGGCGTGGTGGCGTGACGGGTCGGGAGGCGCCGCGGTCGGCGTCACGGCTGAGGGGGTGTCACGGCGCGCAACGGCTCACTTGTGCGTCGGAACGATCTTCTTGATGGTCCCGTCGTCGTTGAAGTAGGCGCGATCCACGCATGTCGATCGCCGGTAGCTACCGCCGGTCGGCAGCCCGGCGTTGTGGTATGTGAGGTAGCTGGCGCCCTTGAAGTCGAAGAGCGACTGGTGAATTGTGTCGCTGTTCGGCACCCGGTCCAGGATGACGCCCCGATGTTGCCACGGCCCTCCCGGCGATGTGCTTGTGGCGTAGGAGATGGTCTCCGGGAACCCCGAAGCGTACGTCAAGTAATAGAGGCTGCCGTGCTTGGAGAGGAACGGCGCCTCGGTGTAGCTGGGGATGTCCTTGAGCACATGGATCTGGGCGCTGCCGAGGCCGCGGTTCTGCATCTTCCCGCCGCCGTCGGTGGTGTAGGTCTCCCCCTTCAGGTGGATCATATCCTGTTCGAGCTCGACCCAGTACAGGACTCCATTTCCCCAGTACATGTAGACCCGGCCGTCGTCGTCGACGAGGACCGTCGGGTCGAGGTTGCGCCACGAATGCTCTGCCGTGCCCTGGGTGTCGGCCAAGAAGATGAGCGGGATTCCGCGTGCGTCCTTGAACGGTCCTTCCGGCTTGTCCGCGACCGCGACGCCGATCGAGATCCCGTAGCCGGACTGGCCGCCCTCCACCGGCGCGTAGAAGTAGAACTTCGGGTTGCCGTCCTTGTCGTCGCGATGGACCACCTGCCCCGCATTGGCGTTGCCCGTCGACTCGCCGCCGCGAGCCCAGGAGAACACATCGTAGCGCATCACCGCGCCCTTGTTCTCCCAGCGGACCATGTCGGACGAGGCCCAGAGCCGGTAGTCGAACATGCGATAGCCGCTCGCCCCCTCGGCCTGCTCGTCATGGCCGGTATACAGGTAGACCTTGTTGTTCCAGACCATGGCGGCGCCATCCGCGGTAAAAATGCGGTCTCCGGGACCGCTCGTCGGATCCGGCGCGTCGTACTTGATGATGGGATTGTCGAACTCCGTCGGGGGTGGCGCGTCGTCCTCGCCGCCACCCCCGCCACCGGTCCCGCCGCCGCCGGTCCCGCCGCCGCCCTCCCCGGGATCGATCGTCCCGCCGCCGGTGCCGCCGGTCGTGGCGGAGCTGCCGGTCGTGGCGACGCTGCTGGTGCTGCCGGTCGTGGCGGTGGCAGCTCCAGCCTGTCCACCGGCGCCTTCGGCCTGTCCACCGGCGCCGCCGGTGCCGCTTGACGCTTGGCCCGACGAGTCGCAAGCCGTGAGCCAGAGCCCAGCGATGACGAGCGCCAGAGACTGCGCTCCCAAGAAAGAGAGTTCTCGCCTCTTCATGTTGGACCTAGCCGGTCGGGGATCTGCGAGAGTTTCGCCGCCCGAAGCGGGATCACGCACCTGATTGAGCAGGATCCGAGCCGGAGCCCATATTGTTAACGTTAACATATCCAATGTCAAAACAAATGGATCCGCGCGGGGCTCTCGACCGCGACGGGTGCGCAGCGGCGACCGGCCACGGCGCGCGCGTGAGCTGTCCCACGAGCGCTCGTCAGGAGAGCCCGCGCTGACGCCCGCGCTGACCAGGGCTCGGCGCCTGCATCTCTTGACGCGACGCTCCGGAGGAGCCCCGCCGGCCCTGTCCTCCCTCCCCTGGACTCGAGGGGACCCGCGGGCCGGTCGTTTAGAATTGACACGCGAAATGTTAGCGCTAACATATCGCACGAAGAATATCTTCGGGTCATTCCACCTCCTGCGCGTCAGGTGGCTGAAGACCGGTGTCTTTCTTTACGCTCCAAAGAGGAGGCCACATGGCTTTACCGAGCTTGCGAGGCGTCTCGCTCACGATCGGAATGGCTGCGTTCGTTGGCTCTGCGATGATCGGCATCGGCGTCACGGGAGGCTGCAGCGACGACGCGAGCTCCTCCGAGAGCACGGAAGCGAGCGCCTCCGGCACGGGAGGCTCCGGGGCAGCCGGCTCCGGCTCGGCTTCCTCCGGGTCGGGCGACGGGGGCGCAGGCGGCGCGAGCTCGTCGTCGAGCAGCGCCAGCAGCGCCAGCAGCTCCAGCAGCGCCAGCAGCGCCAGCAGCGCCAGCTCGGGCGGCGGCGGGGATCCAGAGCCGGTCAGGTTCGTGGGCAACATCACGACATCAGGCCAGATCGAGGGGAACTTCCTCAAGTACTGGAATCAGATCACGCCCGAGAACGAAAGCAAATGGGACGCGGTCGAGCCCCAGCGTGACCGGATGAACTGGTCGAAGACGGACGCCATCTACAAGTTCGCCAAGGACAACAAGATCCCGTTCAAGTGGCACACCTTCGTGTGGGGGGGCCAGCAGCCGCGCTGGATCGAAGGCTTGCCGCGGAACGAGCAGGCGGAAGAGGTCGAGGAGCTGATCCGGGAGGTCTGCACCCGCTACCCCGACATGGAGATGATCGACGTGGTGAACGAGCCTCCGCCCCACACGAGGCCTGCGACGATGGACGCGCTCGGCGGCGCGGGCGCGAGCGGGTACGACTGGATCGTCAAGGCGTTCCAGCTGGCGCGCCAGTACTGCCCGAAGTCGATCCTCATCCTGAACGACTACAACACCATCGAATTCGGCAACGACAACAACAACATCATCAACATCGCGAGGAAGGTCAAGGAAGCGGGCGCTCCCATCGACGCCATCGGATGCCAGGCTCATGGCACGGGGAACATGCCAGTCGCCACCATCAAGGGCTTCCTCGACAAGATCACCTCCGAGACCGGGCTCCCCATCTACATCACCGAGTACGACCTCAACATCGCGGACGACCAGAGGCAAAAGCAGGTGATGGAGGAGCAGTTCACGATGTTCTGGAACCACGAGAACATCAAGGGCATCACGCTCTGGGGCTACGTTTACGGCACGACCTGGGTGAAGGAGTCGGGCCTCATCAAGAATGGCCAGCCGCGCCCCGCCATGCAGTGGTTGATGGAGTTCCTCGGCAAGTAGTCGATCGAGTCGTTCGCCGGCGCGTGGGTTCGTCTGTTCCGATGGTGTTCTGGAGGATAGGCGCTCCCCCCGCGCGGCCGTCTGGTAGGATCGTCGGTTGCGCTCGAGGCGTGTCCCCCGCAGAGGGCGGCTTCACCCTCCCCCAACTCCTGACGAGGTCCTACCATGTCTACCACCGGTCGACGTCATCGTGGTCTGGTCGCCTGCCTTTCCCTTGCTGTGCTCGTGGCCGCCGGGTGCGATCCTGGGTCGGAGCCCGCGGCCCTCGCGGACGCTGCGGTCGAGGAGGCGGCGCTAGAGGCGAATGCGGCGCCGACGGCCGGCCACCACGCGAAGCACGCGACGAAGAAGAAGTGCCGCCGCCACGTCGGCGTCCACGCGGAGTGGTCGTCTGTGGCGCCGCTGCTCCAGGCGCGAGAGCGGCACGTCGCCCTGCTCATGCCCGACGGCCAGGTGATGGTCGCCGGTGGCAGCGGCGACTACCCCTACCCCACGACGGTCGATTTCTACAACCCCGCCACGGACACGTGGACGACCGGTGACGCGCTGCCCTATCCGATGTCCCCCGTGGGCGCGGCGCTCCTGCAGGACGGCAGGGTGCTCTTCAGCCCGGGCGGGCTCGTCTACGATCCGAGCACGGGCGCGACGACGAGCGTCCCCTTCACCCCCGCAGAGGCGGCCCGCGGCTGGGAGTTTGCCCAGACGGCGCTGACCCCGTTGCCGAGCGGATTGGTGCTGCGCACGGGCGGCAGCGACGACGACCGCGTGCTCAAGGAGGCCGTGCTCTACGATCCTGCCGCGAACACCTGGTCCAGCGCAGGGTCGATGTCGGTCACCCGCCACCTGCATACGGCGACGCTGCTCCAGGACGGGCGCGTGCTCGTCGTCGGCGGCTACACGTTGAACGGCAACGAGATGCCGGCAGGTCGCACCAGCGTGGAGATCTACGATCCGGCCACGGGCGCGTGGACGGCGGCGGCGCCGACGAACCTGCCGCGCATGCAGCACACGGCCACGCTGCTGCCGAGCGGGCGCGTGCTGGTGATCGGCGGCGGCGGCAGGATCTACGGCGGAACCGAGGAGGAGATCGCGGTCCTCGTCGATGCCGGCGAGACCGCCGAGATTTACGACCCCGCGAGCGACACGTGGACGTTGACCCCGCCGCCGAATTTCCGCCACACCTGGGCGTCCGCCGTGGCGCCCATGGATCACGGCCGCGTGATGGCGATCGGCAGCGAGGGCGCCGAGATCTACAAGGAGGCCAACAACACCTGGACGGTGATCGACGAGCCGATCCAGAGAGGCTTCCACACGGCGACGACGCTGCAGGACGGCTCGGTGCTCATCACAGGCGGGTATGACGCGACGTACTTCGTCAATCCGCCGACGCTCGCGAGCGTGGAGCGCTACGGGGGCTGCAAGAAGAGGCATTGACGCCTTCACGCCTCCGCAGGCCGCGGCGGTGAGCTCCTCAGGCCGGCTCGCCCTCCTCCTCGGCGCGCCGGCGTGGCAGCGTTGCGCGGCCGCGCCGGCGCTACCGCGGGAGCAGGGCGATGATCCGAAGCGGTCCCCCCGAGCCGCCGCGGATCTTCATGGGCAGGGCGAACACGAGCGCGCCGCGCGCCGGCAGCGCGCCGAGCGAGGCGACGTTCTCGAAGGCGGGGATGTCGGCGCCGAGGAGCACCCGGTGCGCGATGAAGTCCTTCGACGGCCCGTGGTCGATGCTCGCCGTGTCGATGCCGACCGAGGCCACCTTCCGCGCGACGAGGGCGTGCGCGGCGTCCTCGCCGATGCCGGGAAAGTGCAGGTTGGACGCGTCGCCGCGCCTGTCGTCGCCGAGGTAGCGCTTCCGATCGGGCCAGCGGCTCCCCCATCCGGTGCGGATCAGCACGACGGTCCCGGGCGCGATGGCGCCGTGTTCCCGCTCGAAGGCCTCGATGTCGGCGCTCGTCACGCGGTAATCGGCGTCCTTCGCGGCGGCTGCCGACACGTCCACGACGGCGGCCGGCGCGACGAGGCGCGAGATCGGCACGGCATCGGCGGTGCTCTTGCCCTCCGCGAAATGGATGGGCGCGTCGAGGTGCGTCCCGCCGTGCTCCGGCGCGCAGAAGTCGTTCGATGCGTAGAAGTACCCAGCCTCGGTGGGGCCGTGGTGCACCTGATTCAGCACGAAACCCGTCGCGGCCGTCGGCCAGTAAATCGTCCTGTCGTCGAAGGGGTACGTGAGATCGACGAACCTCGCTCCCTCGGGCAGGCGCAGCCCGCCCTGGGCCGCGGCCGCCTTGGGCGTCGAGGCCTCGTTCCCGGCGGCGCACCCGATCGCCAGCGTCACTGCGGTGAAGAGCGCACAGAACATCGCGCGTGCCATGGTTCCCTCCCGGATCCCGACCGGAGGCCGCAGACGGCGCGCCCCCGCGTCGTGTGATCTCCAAGGTTACGCTCCGGCGAGGAGCCGGCGAGAAATGAACCGCCAAGGCGCCAAGAACGCCAAGATATTGTCTTTTTCTTGGCGTCCTTGGCGCCTTGGCGCTTCGAAGCTCTGCGCTTTTCAGGCAGTTTCGAGTCGTTTGTCGCGCTGGGCCCGCTGGGCGGGCATTTACGCTCCGGATCGACGCCCATCGGTCAGCGTCCACGCGCTCCAGTGGGCGTAGCGCCCCGACATGTGCTCGCGCCTCCACCGGCGCTCGGCCAGCGCCTGCGCCAGCAGCCCGCGCAGCCAGCCGTGGGTGACCGCGAGCACGCTGCCGCGCTGGGCCGCGAGCCCGATCAACCACTCGGCCGCCTCGGCGGCCTGGCGCTGCTGCGCCGCGGGCGGCGGCTCGGCGCGGAGCGCCCCGTAGGCCTTCCGGAGGCCGATCGCGAGCGCCCAGACCGCGAGGGGCGCCCGCGCGCCGCCCAGCGGCGGCGCCGGCTGCTCCAGCTCGCGCAGCAGCGCCGACGTGGCGATCTCGGCGCCGGGAAGGAGCAGCTCGGCCGAGGCGCGGGCGCGCGGCAGATCGCTCGCCACCACCGCGCCCGCCTGCATCGCCAGGGCCTGGAGCGCCGGCGGCGGGCTTTCCCCGGGCGAAAGGCCCGCGGCGTCGTAGGCGTCGCGCCAGCGCTGGAACCCGGCGGCGTCGATCCAGCCGGTGTGGACGTGCGCCGAGCGGCCGTGCCGAACCAGGATGATGCGCGCGCTCAACGTCGGTCCTCGCGGCGGCCGCGGCCTCCGCGCGCCGGATCGGTCGCCGGCAGCGCCCCGAGGAGGTGGTCGACGCAGGTCCGGACGGCGGCCGTCAGGGCTCGATGCGCGCGGTAGAGGAGGCTGACGCCTCCGGCCTCGGCCTCGTAGCCCTCGAGGACGCGGACCAGGCGCTTCGCCGCCACGTCCTCGGCGCAGAACACCTCCGGGAGCATCGCGATGCCGACGCCCGCGAGCGTCGCGCGGTAAGCCGCGGACGACTCGCTCACGTAGAAGCGGGGCTCGAAGGCGATGCGCCGCCTCCGGCGCCCTTGCCCGAGCGTCCACGTGGCCATTCCCTCGGTCGCGTGCATCGCGATGCAATCGTGGCGCGCGAGGTCCTCGACCTTCTGGGGAACGCCCCGCGCCTCGAGGTAGCGCGGGCTCGCGTACAGCAGCTTCCGCGTCGCGCGCCAGAGCTCGCGCGCCACGAAGTCGGTGGTGTCGTCCACCTTGCCCGGGACGATCGCGATGTCGAAGCTCCCGGCGATGAGGTCGACCCGCCGCGAATCGATCTCGAGGTCGACCGACACGCGGGGGTGCTTCGCGAGATAGGCGCAGACGGCGCTCGCCACCGCGGCGCCGAGGGAGACCGGCGCCACGATCCGCACGCGTCCGCGCGGCTCGCTCTGGAGCTCGCGGACGTGATGCGTGCCCTGCGTCAGGTCGTCGATCGCCCGCTCGGCGTGGCCGAAGTACGCGCGCCCGGCGTCGGTGAGCTGCAGCCGCCGCGTCGTTCGCTCGAGGAGCCGGACGCCGAGCGCGGACTCGAGCCGCGCGATGCGCCGGCTCACCGTGGAGACCGGCACCCCGCGCTCGCGGGCGGCGGCCGAGAAGCTGCGCGTCCGGACGACCCGCACGAGGAGCGCGGCGTCGTTGAGGTCCAGATCGATTTGTGCGTCCACGGCAACAGTTCCTTCCCGCCAAGCACACTAATGCGCTCCGACGGCCGGCGCTAGGTTCGACCCCGTGAAGAACGCCGTCGTCACCGGGCCGCGCGGAGCACGGGGAGCCGCGTGGTCCTCGGGATGATCGCGCGCGATCGCCGCGCCCGGCGCGGCAGGAGGTTGTCATGATCATCGTCACTGGAGCCAACGGTCAGCTCGGCCGCGCCATCACGGAGCGCCTCCTTCAGCGCGTGCCCGCCGCTCGGCTCGGCGTCAGCGTGCGCGACCCGGAGCAGGCCAGCGCGCTCGCCGAGCGCGGCGTCCGCGTGCGTCGGGGGGCCTTCGACGACCCCGCGAGCCTGCGCCACGCGTTCGAGGGCGCCTCGCACGTCCTGATCGTCTCCATCGACAGCGCGGGCGAGGCCGCGGTGCGCCAGCACGAAGCCGCGCTCGAGGCGGCTCGCGCGGCGGGCGCCCGCCGCGTCCTCTACACGAGCCACATGGGCTCGAACCCGGCGTCCCACTTCTCGCCCATGCGCGACCACGCGGCCACCGAGGCGTCGCTGCAAAGGTCGGGGGTCGCTTTCACCTCGCTTCGCAACGGGTTCTATGCCGCGTCCGGGCTCATGCTCCTCGCGCGGGCGCTCGAGACCGGCAAGCTCATCGCGCCAGAGGACGGCCCGGTCTCGTGGACCGAGCACGGCGACCTGGCCGACGCGGCGGTGATCGCGTTGACGGACGAGGCGCGCCTCGAGGGGTCGACCCCGCCGCTCACCGCCTCGGCGGCCCTCGACCTCGCGGAGATCGCCGCGATCGCCTCGGAGCTCCTCGGGCGCTCGATCACGCGGGTGACCGTCAGCGATCGAGCGTTCCGAGCGGACATGGTGTCTCACGGCGTCCCGGAAGAACGGGCGGACATGCTCGTAGGCCTGTTCGCGGCGAGCCGGGAGCGCGAGTTCGCCGCCGTGGATCCGACGCTGGAGCGCCTGCTCGGCCGAGCGCCGATGTCCATGCGTCGCTACCTGGCGGCGCGCCTGTCACGCTGAGGCACGGGGCGCTGCTCGTTCGTCAGCCCCGGGCTCATTCATCGCCTCTGCTTCATGAGGGCGAGCACGTCCACCGCATTGACGAGCAGGTACTCGAACTTCCCCAGCGCGTGGAGCTTCCCGATGTCCTCGACACGTGCGGTCTGACAGCCGATCGAGCTGAATCCGAGGCCCGGATGAAAGAGGACCTGATCCATCCACGCGCCGATCCCCTCCGACACCTGCCCTCCGGAAGTGGCCGTCTCGGACGCGCGCATCTCGGCCTCGTCGAAGAGGCCGTCGTGGTTCGTGTCACGGTATGCGGGGAGCCGCCCGCGGTTCACCCCCGAGGAGCGGAGCACCACGAGCGCCGGCTGACCCTTGTAGGGGTCGGCCAGGGCCTCGACATGATAGTGCCCCGGCCTCAGCATCCCGACGTCGGGACGGCGATCACCGTCGAAGTCCGGAGAGGCCATCGAGCTCGTCTGGTACGGGTGCGTCGCGCCGCGGAACTCGTACACCTTCTCGTCGCCCTGGAAGCTCAGCAGCACGAACGTATCGTCGTACTCGCTCCGGCTCCTCACCGTATGGGTGCGCAGGCCGAAGAGCCGGACGCCGCGCAGGCCGAGCAAGATCGTCCTCGATCCCGTGGGGTCGTGCCCCACCAGCTTGCACAGCATCGTGTAGTGCGCGAGCCGGGCCTCCGCCGGCGCGTCCTCGGCCGGCCAGAGCGGGCCGGCGTCGGCGGCGCCCATCTGTTCGAGGATGAGCGGGTGCGTCGTCGGGCCTATTTTGCCGTCGACGGAGAGGTCGAGGCGCCGCTGGAACCACGCGATGCGCTGCACGAGCGCCTCGGTGTAGCTGCGCGTGCTCGCCTGCTGGTCGACGCCGAAGAAGCTCCGCAGCATGACCAGCAGGTCGAGCGCGCGGGCGTCATTGTATCTTGCTGCCTCGGTCGCCTGGGCCGTCGTCAATAAATCGCTCATCGTACAACCTCCCCGCTGCTTCACCTGACGGACGCGGATGGCGCCCCGGGGTGAACACGGACGCGGATGGCGCCCCCCAGGGAGAACGTACCGCGATCTCGGCACGGAGGTCCATGGCGCGCTCCCCGGGCTCTCCATCGACGCGAGCACTTGGGCGGACCAACCAGTCGGCACAGCGTATCTCATCTGTCCCTGTGGTCGTGCGAGCCCTCCACGAGCGCCTCACCCACGCGGCGCGCCGCGCCGGCGCTCTCCCCCGCGCCGCGCCCCTGACGGCGCGAAGATCTCCGCAAGAAAATCGACGAACACCCGGACCTTCGGCAGCAAATGCCGATTCTTCGGGTAGAGCGCGTGAATCGGCCAGCTCATCGTCCGCGCTCCCTCCAGCACGGTCACGAGCGTGCCCTCGGCCAGCGCGTCCTTCACGAGGAAATCGAACATCGCCACGATCCCGCTCCCCGCGATCGCGAGGCGCTTCAGGACATCCGCGTCGTTCGCGTGGAACGGCCCGGAGATGGGCACATCGAGCACGGCATCCCCGTCCCCCGTCAGGAAGCGAAACGGATCCGGCCGCCCATCGCGCAGGTACCCGACGCAGTCGTGGTGCGCGAGATCGGCCGGCGCCTTCGGCGCGCCGCGCCGCGCGAGGTACGACGGCGCCGCGCAGTGGACGATGCGGCTCGCGCCGAGCCGGCGCGCCACCAGGCTCGAGTCGCCGAGCTGGCCGATGCGCACGAGCAGGTCGAGCCCTTCGGCCACGGGGTCGACGTGCTGATCGCGCAGCGTCAGGTGGACCCGGACGTCGGGATAGCGCGCCGAGAAGCGCGGCAGGCCCGGCGCGATCACCTCCCGCCCGAGCGTCACCGGCGCGTCGACGCGCAGGAGCCCCACCGGCTTCGTGCTGGCGCGCGCGATCGCCTCGGTCGCCTCCCCGAGCTCCTCGACGATGCGCACGCAGCGCGCGTAGAAGGCCTGCCCGTCGTCGGTCAGGCGGAGCGACCGCGTGGTGCGCGAGAGGAGCGCCACGCCGAGCTCTCGCTCGAGGCGCATCACGCGCCGGCTCACCGCCGAAGGCGTGACGCCGAGCCGGCGCGCCGCGCGTGAGAAGCTCCCGGTCTCGACGGTGGCGACGAGCAGCTCGATCGCGGCGAGCGAGATCATGATCTGTGCCGAAATAGCACAGGTGACGTTCCCTCGCGCGGACTACTGCGCCCGGCGGAATGGATCTACGGATGGGGGGTCCAGGGAGGACACGCCATGAAAGCTGTCATCATTCGCAAGAACGCTTCCGACGCCGACGCATGGACGCTCGCCGAGCGCCCCGCGCCCGAGCCCGGTCCGGGACAGGTGCTCGTGCGCATCCGCGCCGCGTCGATCAACTACCGTGACCTCATGGTCGCGCGCGGCCTGTACGGCGGCGAGCGCAAGGGCGACCTCATCCCCCTCGCCGACGCCGCGGGCGAGGTCGTCGCGGTCGGCGCCGGCGTGCGCCGCTGGAAGACCGGCGATCGCGTCGTCTCGACGTACTTCCCGACGTGGGAGTCGGGGCCGTTCCGCCAGGCGTACCGCGCCGCGCAGCTCGGCGCCGGCCAGAACGACGGCGTCCTCGCCGAGCTCGTGGTCTTCGCCGAGAACGGGCTCCTCCCCGCGCCCGCGTACCTCGGCTTCGACGAGGCGGCGACGCTCCCGTGCGCCGCCGTGACCGCATGGTCCGCGCTCTTCGAGTCGTGGCCGCGCCCCGCGTCCGGCGCCACCATCCTCGTCCAGGGGACCGGCGGCGTGTCGATCTTCGCCGCGCAGCTCGCGCGCGCCGCGGGGCTGCGCGTCATCGCCACGTCGTCCAGCGCGGCGAAGATCGAGCGCCTGCGCGCGCTCGGCGTGACCGACACGATCGACTACCGACAGCAGCCGGAGTGGCACGAGGAGGTGCTGCGCCTGACGGGCGGCGAGGGGGTGGACCGGGTGATCGAGGTCGGCGGCGCCGGCACGCTCCCGCGCTCGCTCCAGGCGGTGAAGCCCGGCGGCGTCGTGAGCCTCATCGGGCTGCTCACCGGGGTCGGCAGCCAGATCGATCCGATGCCGATCCTGTTCCGCGCGATCCGCCTCGAGGGCGTCATCGTCGGCTCGCGCCAGTCGTTCGTCGATCTCACGGCGACGCTCGAGGCGCACGCGATCCGCCCCGTGATCGACGAGGTCTTCCCGCTCGAGCGGGCGAGCGACGCGCTCGCCAAGCTCGCCGCGGGCAAGCACTTCGGCAAGGTCGTCATCCGGCTCGACTGACGCGGCGGACACGAGCGCTCCGCCGAGCGCCTGAGGCGCCGGATGACGCCGGTCGCCCCCGCGCGAGGAGCAGCGCGACCGCTCGCGCTCACGCCTCGCTCTCGCCGCCGTCGCGGCCGTGCCAACAGGAGACCTCCAGCCTGTCCCCGAGCGGGATCTCCACCGATCCGTATCCGCTGCCCGTGCGGCGCACGTACTCGAGATAGGGCCGCAGGTCGTCGGGCGCGATGTCGAGATCGTCGGCGACGATGAGCGCGCCCCGCCGCAGCCTGGGCTCGAGCATCCGGAGCACCGGCAGATAAAGGTTCTTCCAGCCGTCCAGCAGGACGAAATCGATCGGCCCCTCCACGTCCCGGAGCGTCGCCAGCGCGTCCCCCTCGCGGATCTCGACGAGATCGCCGAGCCCGCTCTCGTCGAGGTTGTTCCGCGCCCGCCGCACCTTCTCCGGGTGCATCTCGCTGCCGATCACCCGCCCGCCGCCCCCATCGCGGACGGCCGCGGCCAGGAACAGCGTCGAGATCCCGAACGACGTGCCGAACTCCACCACCGTGCGCGCCCTCGCCGCGAAGGCGAGGAGGTGCAGCAGCCGCCCGACCTCGCGGGAGACCGGCAGATACGCGTCGGCGAGCATGTGGGCGAGCCGCTCGGGGTCCGGCTCCGGCCCGCGGAGCTCCCAGTCGCCGCGGACGCGGGCGATGATGCGCGGATCGCCGCTGTCGGCGTCCTGGAAGAGGCGGTCGAGGATGCTTTGAACGCGCGGCGAATCGAGCGTGGTGCTCATGATGGCGACTCTCCTCCGGGCAGGCTCACGGCGACGGCGCTGCTGCCCTCGCTGGCTGCCCTGTTCGACACGGAAGGTGCGCCCGGAGAGACATGGCTTCCAGTGCATGGTCGGTAAGGTATCGTTGCGTCCCATGCACTCCATGGATCTGAACCTGCTCGTCGCGCTCGACGTGCTCCTCGAGGAGGAGAGCGTCCTCCTCGCCGCGCGGCGGATGCACCTCAGCCCCTCGGCCATGAGCCGCACGCTCGCGCGCGTCCGCGAGGCCGTGGGCGACCCGATCCTCGTGCGTGCCGGCCGGCGGCTCGTGCCCACGCCGCGCGCCGCGGAGCTGCGCCCGCGCGTGCGCGCGGTGGTCGCCTCGGCGAGCGCGGTCCTCCGCGAGCGGGGCGCGCTCGACGTCGCCGCGCTCACCCGCAGCTTCGCCGTCCGGACCAGCGACGGCATGGTCGGGCTCCTGGGCGCCCCGCTCCTCGACGCCCTGAGGGCCGAGGCGCCGGGCGTCACGGTCCGCTTCCTCCCCGAGGGCGACGAGGACGTGGCCGCGCTCCGGGAGGGCCGGATCGATCTCGACGTCGGCATCATCGCCGACATGGGCCCGGAGATCCGCGTGCAGGCGCTCGCCAGGGACCGCTTCGTCGGCGTCGTGCGCCGCGGCAGCGCGCTCGCGTCCGGCAAGGTGACGCTGGAGCGGTTCGTCGAGCACGCCCACCTCGGCGTGTCGAGGCAGGGGAAGGTCTGGGGCCCCATCGACGACGCCCTCAAGAAGAAAGGGCTCGCCCGGACCACCGCGGCCGTGGCGTCGGGCCATTATGCGGCGCTGTGCCTGCTCGCCAGCTCCGACCTCGTCGGCGCGTTCCCGTCGAAATGGCTCGCGCACGCCGCCCCGCGCTTCGATCTCGTCACCTTCCCGCTGCCCGTGACCACGCCGGCCATCACCATCGCGCAGGCGTGGCACCCCCGCTTCGATGCCGACCCCGCGCACCGGTGGCTGCGCGACCGGCTCCGCCGCGCCTGCCGGTCGATCGTCGAGCTCGGGGCGTAGCGACGCCCGCCGCTATCTTTGCTGGTCAAGGGTCGCAGGATCGCGGAAGCGGCAACGGAACGCTGCCGCGGATAGGGCCCGGCGGGCGATGAACCGGAAGGTCACCGTCCGCGACGCGGTTCGAAGCTTCGGGTCTGACGGGCGCAACGGAGTCGTGTCAGAGCGCTAGCTGCCGCCCACGCTGATCTGCTTGGCCGTGATGCCCGGGAAGTCCTTGGTCTGGTTCTGGTCCACGTTCCGCCAGTGGGCGGCCCCGTCCGGATCGATGTAGTAGCAGGCCTGCCCGGTCGTCGGATCGGCGGCGATGCTCGTGCGCGTCTCGCTGTAGAGATCCCAGCGCTGGTGCTCGGGAGCCCAGCGCGTCCAGATCCCGTTGCTCTGGATGGCCCAGAGTCGGTTGTCCCCGCCGACGCTGATCTGCTTGGCCGTGATCCCCGGGAAGCTCTTGTTCTGGTTCTGGTCCACGTTCCGCCAGTGGACGGACCCGTCCAGATCGATGTAGTAGCAGGCCTGCCCGGTCGTCGGATCGGCGGCGACGTACGCGCGCTTCTCGCTGTAGACATCCCAGCGCTGGTGCTCGGGGGCCCAGCGCGTCCAGACCCCGTTGCTCTGGATGGCCCAGAGTCGGTTGCCCCCGCCGACGCTGATCTGCTTGGCCGTGATCCCCGGGAAGCTCTTGTTCTGGTTCTGGTCCACGTTCCGCCAGTGGACGGACGCGTCCGGATCGATGTAGTAGCAGGCCTGCCCGGTCGTCGGATCGGCGGCGAGATACGCGCGTTTCTCGCTGTAGACATCCCAGCGCTGGTACTCGGGAGCCCAGCGCGTCCAGATCCCGTTCGTTTGAATTGCCCAAATCCGTCCACTCATATTCGTCTCTCCTCTCCCCGTGAAACCGATCATGCCAGCGCCCGCGGCGCCCCGCTCGAGCGGCGAAACACGCGTCAGCGCAGTGTGTCTGCCGCCCGGGCATCCTGTGCCACCGGGCTCGCGCCGATGGTCCGGCGCTCAAAGAACTCGAGCAGTGGCGATGCGGGCGGAATCATCGACAGCCACGCTCGGGCTCTTGATGAGGTGAGTCGCTGACGTGTCGGTGGGAACGACGACAAAACGCCGTCACCCCACCGATCAGCCCTCGCCCTCCCCCACACAAACGAGACAACCTGATGAGATCACCGACGAAAAACGTCGTCACCCCAACTGAGTAGCTCTCGCCCCCTCCCGCAGAAAGCAAGGCAACTTGCAACGCGAGACAACCACGGCTCCCTGCCGCGTGTCAAGCCGATTTGCGGGCACCAGCGCAATCCCACGAGGGTCGCTGCGGAGTCCCACCCGGCATCGAAGCTCACATCGACGACGCGGCGCTCACGGCGCCGTGGACGTATGTCCAACTGCATACGTCCTGGACTGCCCGTAACACCGATTCCAGACAGCGAGTCTCGTCGCGTGCACCTGGCCACGCATCGCGCCGACTCGCTCCGGACGCGACGCGAGGATCACCATCGCCGAAGTCGCGATTTCGAACACCGAGCGCGGCCCCCCCGGAGCGACGTCATCGCCGCTGCGGCGCGCTCGCTGCGTGCTCTTTGCTCATCTGCCGGATGCAGTGCTGGAGCGCCGCCCGGAGGTTTCCCAACGTGGTCGTGCCGGTCAGATCGAGCCCGAGCGCCACGACGGTCTGCGCGACGTTCGACCGGATGCCCGTGATGATGCCCTCCGCGCCCAGGAGCCGGATGGCGCCGACGAGCTGGATCAGGTAGCTCGCGGTCTTCGTGTCCACCATCTCGACGCCGGTGAGGTCGAGGATGGCGTAACGCGCGCCTGTGCGCGTGATCGCCTCGAGCAGGGAGTCCATCACGTCTGCGGTCCTCGCGCTGTCCAGGATGCCAATCATGGGCAGGGTCAGCACGCCGTCCCAGACCTGGATGATGGGCGTCGACAGCTCGCGGATGACCTGCTGCTGGCGCTCGATGAGCTCCAGCCGGCTCCGGAGCTCCTGCTCCGTGTTCTTCGCGTCGGTGACGTCGAGCGTCACGCCGAGGACCCCGTAAATCTCGCCGCGCTCATCGCGGACCGGGATCTGCCAGTTCTCCCACGACACCCCGTACGTCGAGAGCGTCGAATGGCAGGCCTCGCCCGCGAGCGCCCGCCGCAGCATGGCATTCTGTGAATGATCCTGAAAGAGCTCGAACACGCTCTTGCCGACGAACTGTCCCTGATCCAGCCCCGCGGACGTCGCCGCCTTGCCCTCGTGGAACGTGAACACCCCGTCGCGATCGACGGCCCAGACGACGATCGGCAGGGTCTGCGTGACCGTGTGCAGGATCTGCTCCTTCTCCTTGAGAGCGCGGAGCTCCTCGGCCCGCTCCGTCACGCATTGCCCGAAGACCCCAACGCCGCTCACCTCCCCCCGCTCGTCGAGGAGGCGCTCATGGCTCCACTCGAAGATCGCCGTGTCCCCGCCCTTTCGGGCGTGGGTCCACACCCGGGGCGCGGCGTCGTCCTCTCCGAGGAGCCGCCGCCAGGCGCTGGGATCGCCGCGCACGGGCAGCAGCTCATCCACACGCCGGCCGAGCGCCTCCTCCCGCGTGTAGCCGAGCAATCGCTCAGCCGCCTGGTTCCAGTCCTCGATCGTGAGATCGCGGCCATACTCGACGATAGCGAGCGGCGCCCGCTCGAGAAGTCGCGCGCGCTTGCTCGCAAGCTTCACGACCTCGACTTCTTCCTGCGATCCGACAGAGGCCTGCATGCATGGAATTTAACTCGAACGTTCATCACCCGTCGAGAGGGTTCGTCCACGCGCCGAACCGATGCGCCGAGCGCCCGACCCCCGTCACGGGCGCGCGACGAAGCTGTCCTGGTAGCCCGGGTCCTCCACGTCGAGCGCGGCCGGGGTGGCCGCGAGCGGGCGGGTCGTGTCGAGCATGACCGCGAGCTCGTTCGTCTCGCGGCTCCCGACGCTCGCCTCGTACGCGCCGGGGTGCGGCCCGTGCGGGACGCCGGCCGGGTGGTGCGAGATGCTGCCCGGGCCGACGCCGCGGCGCGAGGTGAAGTCGCCGCGGCAGTAGAACAGGAGCTCGTCGCAGTCGACGGACGCGTGGGGATAAGGGCAAGGGATCGCCTCCGGGTGGAAGTCGACGGGGCGCGGCACGAAGCTGCAGATCAGGGCGCCCCGGGCCGCGAACGTCCCGTGCCAGTCCGGCGGCAGGTGGACGAGCCCCACGCGCGCCTGGAAGCTCTGGATCGGGAACGCGAACGGGTACACCGCCCCGTCCCAGCCGACGACGTCGAGCGGCGTGCGCTCGCAGGCGAAGCCGTGGAACGCGCCGCCGCGCTTCACGACCAGGGATCGGATGCCCTCGTCGAGCGGGCCGACGAACGTGGGCCGCCGGAAATCGCGGTGGGAGTAGGGCGCGTCCATCCGCAGCTGGCCAACCTCGTTGCGCCACCTGCGCGGGAGGTGGATATCCGCGGCCTCGATCGCGAGCCACCCCTGGGGCGCGGCGTCGGGGAGGAAGCGGTAGAAGAGCCCTTTCGGGATGACGACGTAGTCGTCCTGCTCGAAGCGGAGATCGCCGAGCATCGTGCGCAGGAGCCCGCTCCCGCGGAAGATGAAGAACAGCTCGTCGGCGTCCGCGTTCGCGAAGTACACCGGATCGGCGGCGTCTGGCTGGGCGACCCCGATCACCACGTCGTCATTGAAGAGGAGCGGCACGCGGCAGTCGATCGCGGGCCCGCCCCGCCGCGGCAGATCTCGCGTCCTGTAATGCCGCTTCGCGAGCGGGCGCGCCGGCGCGGCGACCGGCAGCGCGAAGCCGTGCTCGGCGCGCGCGAGCCGGTGCTCGTGCGGCCGGCGCTCGTGGTAGGCGATCGTGTAGGGGCCGTCGAAGCCCGCGCGCGTCAGGCATTCCTCGTAGCGAAGCTCCCCCGCCTCGCTCCGGAGGGCGATGTGGTGCTTGCGGGGGACCGTCCCGACGGCGATGCGGTCGAGCATCAGCCGCTCCCTTGCGCTTTCTGTTGCCGCTCGATGCTCTCGAACAGCGCCCGGAAGTTGCCGGCGCCGAAGCCGCGGTCCCCCTTCCGCTGGATGAGCTCGAAGAAGAACGGCCCCGCGTCGGGGTCGCGGTGCGTGCCCGACGACTCCTTGAGGAAGATCTGGAGGAGATAGGATCTCGCGCCGTCGCCGTCGACCAGCACCTCGAGCTCCCGCAGCGCCGCCACGTCCTCGTCGATCTGCCCGACGCCGAGCTGCCGCAGGCGCTCGGGCATGAGGTCGTAGTAGGCGGCCGGGGTCGGCATGAACTCCACCCCTCGGGCGCGCATCCCGCGCACGGCCGTGAGGAGGTCGTCCACGTCGAGCGCCGCGTGCTGCACCCCGTCGCCGCGGTGCTCCTCGTTGAAGACGTTGATCTGCGAGCTCTTGAAGTAGGGCCGGTAAGGCTCGTTGTTCGCGAACTTCACGCCCGAGCCCGGGTCCCACATCACGGCGGAGCGCAGGCCCGAGCCGTGGCCCGCGTCCTTCCCGACGTCGTTCGTGTGAAACTCGATCTTCCAGAACGGCTCGAGCCCGAGCACGTGCTCCATCCAGAGCAGGGCGGGCGCCATCGTCTGGAAGTTCGACGTGATGTGATCGAACCTGGTGATCCCGAAGCGGTTCTCGCCGCCGCGCGGCGCCTCGTACGCCACGCAGCCGGGGAACAGCGCCCGGTAGCCGCGCCGTTCCACGAAGCGGAAGGTGGTGTCGCCGAACGGGGTCGTGATCGAGAACGACGCGAACACGCCGCCCTCGCCCGTCGCCCGGTGGATCTCGTCGATCGGCGTGGCCCCGCGGCGGTCGAGCAGCCGGAAGGCGCGGTCGATATCCTCCACCTCGAAGATGATCGTGCCCACCCCGTCGGGGTGCTTGCGCAGGTAGCGCCATGCCCGCCCGCCCTCGCCGATCGGCTGCGAGCAGACGATGACGCACGCGCCGGCCTGGAAGACGACCGACTGCTGCGCCGTCGCCGCGGTCAGCTCCGGCGAGCTCGCGGCGATCTCCTGGAAGTCGAGCTTCTCCGTGTAGAACTTGCGGCTCCGCTCCAGGTCGCGCACGTAGTAGTGCAGGGCCTCCACCCGCTTGATGCCGATCGACTCCACCTTGGCGCTCATCCGGCCACCACCCGCTGCGCGATGCGCCCGAACAGGCTCTCTCCCGAGCGATTCAGCATCTCGATCATGATCGTGTCTCCTGGCTTCATGAAAGGCGTCCTCGCCGCCCCGTGCGCGAGGATCTCGAGCATGCGCTTCTCGGCCAGGCACGAGACGCCGCGCGCCGGGTCCCGGTTCGAGACGGTGCCGCTGCCGAGGAGGGTCCCGGCCGTGAAGCTGCGGGTCCTGGCGATGTGCTCGATGAGGTCGAAGAACGAGAAGTGCATCTCCGGGCCGGCCTCGGGGTCGCCGACGAGCGCGCCGTTGTACGTGGAGCGGAGCCGCAGGTGGACGCGCCCGTCGCGGAGCGCGTCGCCGAGCTCGTCCGGCGTGATCGCGAACGGGGAGAACGCCGTCGCCGGCTTCGAGCAGAAGAACCCGAAGCCCTTGGCGAGCTCGGCGGGCACGAGGTTGCGCAGCGTCACGTCGTTGGCCAGGAGGAACAGGCGGATGTGCCGGTGGGCCTCGTCGCGGCGCGTGCCCTGCGGGGTGTCGCCGAGGACGGCGCAGACCTCGGCCTCGAAATCGAGGCCCCAGGCCTCGTCGCGCAGGACGATGTCGTCGGTCGGCCCGAGGAGCACGCCGGAGCCGCCCTGGTACACGAGCGGATCGGTCGTGAGCGTCTCGGGGGGCTCGGCGCCGCGCGCCCTGCGCACGAGCTCGATGTGGTGGATGTACGCCGACCCGTCGATCCACTCGTACGCGCGGGGCAGCGGCGCGGCGAGCTCTTCCACGGCGAGCGGGGCCACGGCCGCGCCGCCGCGCTCGATGTCGTCGGCGATGCGGCGCAGCGCCGGCTCGGCGCGCTCCCAGTCGTCGAGCGCGGCCTGGAGCGTGGGAAAGGCGGCGCCGGCCGGCGCGTAGGCGAGGCCGTCGCGGCGGACGACGATGAGCGTGCCGTCGCGGCCGGGGCCGCGGAGCGAGGCGAGCTTCATGCGGGGGCGAGCTCCTCGGAGGTGACTGCGATGACTTCGTATCCGATCCTGCCGGCTCGCGGCATAGGCAACCTCGCCTATGCCCGCCGCGCTCGCGCATCACTTCTGCAGCTGGACGCCGAGGAACAGGGCATTTCCCTTCACCCCGGACAGATCGCTCCTTTGGTAGCCGAGCGCCACGCGGGCAGCGTGCCCTTCGATGATGTAGCCCATCTGGGCATCGATGAGCAGGTAAGGGTCGGCGTTCTTCGGCTTCGCTTGTTGCAATCGGACCAGCGGCTGCAGCTTCCCGACGCCGACGTCGCTCGGCGTGAGGTAGCTCGCGAGCCCGAAATAGGAATAGTCGAACCTCTCGAAGTCGCCAAAGTACTTGTAGAACGCGCCCTCGAGCGTGATCGTGCCCGCCCCAGTGAGGTTCTTTTCGAACAGGAGGTCGGCGTTGATCTCGGCATAGGTGTCCGTGCGCGGGGTGCCTGGGGGCGCGCCCGCCGCGGGGGGCGGCAGCGCTTCGACGGAGCCTTCCCGCTGCACCTCGCCCGCCACGCCGAGCGCGAGGATGCTCTTCTCTCCGAGGTACGTAGCCTTCTGGTAATAGGCTGGCTCCGGGTCGAGCAAGCTCAGGTTGAGCCTCGCCGTGTAGAGCGGGCTCACCGAGGAGTCGTGCAGGTTGAAGGCACCCACGTAATACTTGAAGAGGCCGCCCGCGATCTTGCCCCAGGCGGTGACCCCATCGTTGCGTCCGAAAGGCCCCTGCCTCGGCCCAATCGGCGGCGCATAGGGCTCGAAGAATCCGGGATAGTTCCACGGCCCCATCGACCACGGACCGGAGAAGGCGGAGCGGTCCGAAGGCACGATCATCCGGCCGATCCAGACGTTCAGCAGATCGTGAAACGTGAACTTGGCGATGACGTCACGGATGGTCGCGCTGCCCGCGATGTTGCCCCCGGTCGGGGTCGGCCCGAACTGGGCGACGAGCGCGCCCTGCAGCCCGATGAACCGGTTGATCTCCCCCGAGACCATCAGATCCAGCTCTCCGTCCCCGAGCAGCCGGTCCATCTTCTCGCGCGCGCTGGGGTTCTGTAAGCGGCCTCCGACGCGGGCCCAGGCCGCGACGCTGATCGGCTTCTTCCAGGGCTCCTCCGCCGGCGGCGCCGGCGCGGCCGGGCCGGGCCCGGCGGCGCTCTGCGGCGCCGGCGCGCCGGCGTGGGCTTCCGCGGACGGCGCTCGGGCCGCGCTCGCGTCTGCAGGAGGGCTCGCGGGCTCGGCCGCAGGGGCCGCGATCGGCGGGTCTTCGCCCGTGGGCGCCGGCGGCGCTCCGGGCTCGGGCTGTGCCCCTGCCGAGCGATGGAAGGAAGTGATGCCGAGGATGACGGCCAAGGTGCCTGCGCCGACATTGCCCCGGCGTCTCGACGATCTCGTCTGTGTGCTCATGCGTTCTCCGTGGTGTGGTCTCGGCCGCGATCGCGCCCCTAGCCGATCTCGTGAACCGTGAGCCGCACCCGGTCGGCCAGCCGCTCGCCCACGGCCAGGGCCAGCACGGCGTTCAGCCGCAGGAGCCCCGGCGCCGAGGTGCGCATGCGGATGGAGGTGCGGAAATAGGTGAGGCCGGGGTCCACGGCCTCGCCGCGCCCGAGCGCCGCCAGCACTTCCGGGGGCCTGGCGCGGACGCCTTCGGAGAGGATCTCCACCGTTCCGTGGCCGGCGATGTCGAGGATGTAGTGGGCGGAGATGTCCGTACGCCCGTCATCCCAGACCGTCTGCCAGTCGCCGCCGCCCGGCAGCACCCGCCCTTCGAGGCCGCCGGCCACCGTACCGCCGACGATGGGAATGAAGCGCCTGCCGGGCGGGCCCGGATCGACGGTGACCGGCGCGTCCACCGCGACCTCGAGCGTCATCAGGGGAACGAGGGGCGGGCTCACGCGCGGGGCTCCGAGGCGCGCTTCAGGCCGGTCAGCACCTTGTAGCGGGCGGCGATCGCCTCCAGCTCGCCGGGGGCGAAGACGTCCTCGATCCGGTCGAAGCCGTCGGGCGCGCGGTCCTGGGCGATCTGCATGCACTGCTCCGGACCGTTGCCGCGGTTGGCCGCGACGATGGCGGCGGTGGCCGGCAGGCGCTCGGCCTCGTAGGCGGCCAGCGCCTCCACCGGATCGGCGTGGGCGGCGAGCGCGCGGACCAGGGCGCGGGCGTCCAGGATGGCCTGGCTCGCCCCGTTGGAGCCGATCGGATACATGGGATGGGCGGCGTCGCCCAGCAGCGTCATGCGCCCATGGCTCCAGCGCGGCAGCGGGTCGCGGTCGACCAGCGGGAACTCGTAGATCGCCTCGGCGCCCCGGATCAGGCCGGGCACATCCAGCCAGTCGAAGCGCCAGGCCTCGAACCTGGGCAGGAAGTCGGCGGGATCGCCCCGCCGGTTCCAGTCCTCCCGCCGCAGGCTCTCGGCGACGGCGAGCTCGGCGATCCAGTTGATCCGCTGGCGGCCGTCCGGCCCCGGCGGGGAGATGGGATAGGCGACGAACTTCTGGTCCTGATGCCCGGCCATGATCATGCTGGCGCCGGTGAGGAACGGCGCCGCCAGCGTGGTCGCCCGCCACAGGATGCGGCCGCCGTAGACCGGCGGCCCCTCGTCCGGATAGAGGCGGGCGCGCGCCGCCGAATGGATGCCGTCGGCGCAGATCAGGAGATCGCCGGGAACCTCCCAGGCCGCGCCCTCGCGGTCGACGAAGCGCGCCACGATGCGGCCTGCGGCCTCTTCGTGGTCCACGAGGCGCCGGTCGCAGATCACCCGGCCCGGGCCGAGCCGCTCGACGGCGGCGTCGAACAGCACGCCCTGCAGGGCGCCGCGGTGCAGGGAGATCTGCGGCGCGGCGTGGCCGGCGAAGCGGCCGCGCGCCTCGCCCCAGATGCGCTGGCCGAAGCGGTTGAAATAGACAAGCTCGCGGGTCGCCACCCCCTGGGCCAAGAGGGACTCGACCAGGCCCAGCTCGTTCAGCACCTCGCCGGCGTGGGGCAGGAGGTTGATGCCGACCCCGAGCGGCAGGAGGGTGGGCGCGGCCTCGAACACCGTCACCTCATGGCCCGAGGCGTGTAGCGAAAGAGCCGCGGCCAGGCCGCCGATCCCGGCGCCCACGACGATCACCTGCATGAAATCCTCCGCAGACATGCGGCGTGACGCCGCCTCTTGTTATAGACCATAACAATCGATCCGACCCGAGCGGCCCGCGCGCGGACGGGCGGGCGGGCGCGGATCGCCGTCGCCATTTCCTCAATCAACGGCAGCTGGACGCCGCCGGCCGCCGCTGCGCGGCTGTCGGGCATCACAGGGATGGTCGAAGGTGGACGCAGCCTACGAGGTGCGGTTATTGAAGGGAACTGTCATGCTGGAGTCCTTGCGGACCTGCTGTTCTCCCTGGGTTCGTGGAGAGGCAGGCGACTGCAACGAGCGTACCCGAGCCCGCTGGACCGAGGCATAGGCATACTCGCCTATGCCTCGACGCGGGACGAATGGCTGGGCCGCTGGGGGCGCGTCGGCGGGCTCCGCGGCAGCTCGGGCGACCGTGGCCGCGCTGGCGGACGCACGTCGCGGGGACGCCCCCGGCCGCTGGCGTTTACGCTCCGGCAGGTCCACGTACCATGGCGAGGATGAGCTTCGCCAGGGCGAGGTCCGGCGGCTCCCCCGGCGTCAGCCGCCAGGCACCGATTCCGAACCGCTCGCGGAACTCATCGTCGAACCAGGGCTGACATTCCGGCTCGATCGCCGGAACCAGGAGCAGCCCGCCGCGGCACGGGCCGCCGAACGTCTCCCACCGCAGCGCATCACGGTAGATGTGGAGCGAGGTGAAGGAATCCGCGAGCGCATCCCGCCGTACCCTGTACTTGGCGTCCAGACAGATCCACGAACGCGGCCTGTCGGGTGACTCGAACGAGATCACGATGTCCGGTCGGCGCTCACGGGAGATGCTGTATCGAAGCGAGGTCCTCCGGGCGAGGTATCCGCGGAACGTCATGTTGTACCGGAGTTCGAGCCGCGCTCCGTCCTCCGGATGCCTCGCGGTGAACGCCGCCCCCGCCCCGCAGCCGGTGAGCAGCTCGTTCCGTGCGCGGCACCATTGGGCGGTGTCCGGCTGCAGGCGTCGTTTTGCCGCGGCGTCGCCGAGCACGACGCTCAGCTCACCTAGCACGCGAGCGACCCGCCCCACGAGCCAGGCAACGTAGCGGTTCACCGGGTGCTCGACGGTCTCGCGCGTCGTGTTGCTGCGCCGGCTGTCATCCGTGACAGCGTGCTCGCCACCTACGCCGTGTCGTCGCAGGTGCCTCGCGGTCGTCGCCGAGCACGCGCTCCTCCGGCGTGCCTGCGGACCTCGGCTTCGACGAGGCGGCGACGCTCCGCCGCGTGCCGCCGTCGACGAGGTCGCCCGATGGGAGCGTAGCCGGCGGCGTGAAGTGGGATTTCTTACATTTCAGCACCCAGCCAGGCGGGACGCCCAGGGGATCGCTCGGCCGGAGGGTGGCCTCTCCATCGCGGAGATGGGTGCCACCCGTCTTTTCTTGGAGCCACGTCCACCGGGAGACGGGTGCCACCCATCTTTTCTTGGAGCCATGTCCACCGCGGAGACGGGTGCCACCCATCTTTTGCTGGAGGCACGTCCACCGGGAGACGGGTGCCACCCATCTCCCGCGTGGACGAGGCAGCTCACCGGGACGGGTTCACGGCGTGCTGCCCGCCCCGAACGGGGGGCCGCAACACAATCCGCTGCGCTCGCGCGGAGCCCCACCTCGCACGGGCATCCTTCTCCCCCGGCCAGGCAGCTCGACTCGACTCCCCCGACCACGGCCACGCCTGGGGCGAAGCCACGCTCGCCCTGAACGATGCGGCCCGGCGATCGGCCGTGAGGCCGCAGCATGGCCATGTGCTGCGATATCGATGAACACGTCATCGAGAGACGAGGCGATCTCCCCCGTCGCCGCCCAGCACACCATCCACGCCCGCGCGACCGCGCCCGTCCCCGCGCGGGCGCTGGGCGCGCGTGCCAGGATCGCCTTCAGGAGCCCGATCCTCGGATACGTAGTCGACGTTACCGGCGACCCACACCCGCCAGCTTGCTCGCAGGTTCTCGACGGTCGAAGCGCGCGTGCTACTACGGCGCCCGCCATGAACGCATCGAAGGCGATCGAGGAGCGGGTGGACAGTTTTGTGAAGGAGATCCTGCGCCTGGTCCGACGGGTCCAGGAAGAGCACCGCGCCGCGGCGCGCCGGACCGTCAAGGCGATGCTGACCGATCCGGGACGGCCAGCGGCGAACGCCTCCTCGGAGCGCCGTCCGAAGCGCCGGAAGGCGCCCGCGCAACGCCAAAAGAGCGTGGCTGGGCCCGCGAGGAGCAGGAAGCACGGCACGCGCTCGGCGGCGCCGAGCGCCTCGGCGACGGCGGCACCGGCCACGAAGAGCATCGTGGCACCGGCCACGAAGAGCATCGTGGCACCGGCATCCGGCGCGGACCGTACCACGGCTGGCATGATGGCCGCGACCGGAGCCTCCACGAGCGAACGGGAGGCCGTGGTGCTCGAAACCGTTCGGTCCCTCGTGCGCGGGACGGCAACGGAGATCGCCACACGCAGCGGGCTGCCGAACGGGAGCGTCTACGTCGCGCTTCGCGCGCTCATGGCTCGCGGCCGCGTGGCGAGAGCCGAGACAGCGAGGGGCTTCGAGTACAGCCTCGTTTCGCCAGGCGAGATCCGTCCCTTCAAGCGCGTGAGGGCTGCGAGGCCCGCAAGCCCTGCCGAGATGGAACCGACCGCCGACGCCGCGCTCGCGGACTAGAAGATCCCGCTGCGGAGGGCTCGGGCGCCGGTGCCCCTCGAGGGCCGTCACGCCCGTCTTCCGGCTGAGCTCGAGACGCGTGTGCGTGCTTCGCCAGCGCACGTGGAGCGTCGCGCTCTCCGCGCAGGTTCCGCGCCCCGACCGGGACAAGACCCGGAAAAAGCCGGGGTCCCATCCTATCCCCAGGGGGCCAGCACCGCCTTGCGGAGCATGAGCGCACGGGCGAGCTGGCCATCGAGGCGCTCTCGCCGCAGCTCCGCGATGATCCCGGAGAGCGCGCGGATGGCGAGGTCCGCGTGCTCCTCCTGGAGCGCCCCCAGAAAGTCGACGACGCCGCGAAGCAGCCCGAAATCCTCCCACACGGCAAGCTCGAGGAGGTCGCGCAGGATCCCGTCAAGCCCGGCACGGTCGCGGGCGAGCGCGAGGTACGCGCGCTCGCTCGCCGCGAACACCTCGCTCATGTCGGCGAGGGAGTCGTCGACCCGGTCCATCGTCTCGATGATCACGGTCATCGCTGCCCGATGCAGCGCCATGCGCTCCAAATCGGAGGCTGCCATCGCTCCGAGGAGGTCGATTTGGCGCTCGAGGAGGCGCGCGACCAGGTCCGTGGCGCGGTAGTCGTAGTACGCATGGTCACCGACGACGCGGCGGAGCTCGGGCTCGAAGCGCGCAGGCGATACCGGGAAGCGCGGCCAGTTCCCCCGGAGCGCATGCGCCAAGAACCGCAGGCGAGGCGTGTTGCGCATCGCGTCCGTGCGGCGGTTCGGCCCCGCATGCCATACCCGCTTCCAGGCCTTCTTCAGCAGCCACTCGCTCGCTCGCTCTTCCGCGTCGAGGACCTCTTCCGGCGTGCGCGCGAGGCGCGCGAGCCGCGCACGAAGGTCGACCACCTGCGCGAGCATCGCCTCGGCGGCCTCGCCGCTGACGCGCCGGCTCGCCGCGCGCGCACGGAGCTCGCGCGCGATCGCGTCGAGGCCGCTCGGCTCCGCCAGCGCCAGCCGCAGGAGCCACCGGTCCCAGTGGCAGAAGGCGACGCCGTCGATCTCGCGCCACGCCTCCGGGCCGTAGCGCACGCCGTCGTCGAGCGGGCGCTCCGCTGGCCGCGGCAGGCGCCTGGCTCGGGCTTCGTCTCGTTTCACCATCGCCTCGGCGCGTTCTCCCGCTGGTTCACGCGTCCGCGTCCCGCGCGGATATCAGCCGGTACTCCCGCTCGACGATCGCGCTCGACGAGCTCGGGCCACCCGCCGTCCCGCGCGTCCGCCGCGAACGCGAGCCGCAGGTCGGTGCGCTCGTCGCCGGCGGCGCTGGCCGTGACGTACACGGTGAGCACCGAGAGGATCCGGCCGCGGAGGCGCGCCGACGGGTCCTCCGCGAGCAGACGCTCCGCGATCCCGAGGGCGTAGCGGTCGGTGAAGACCAGCGCGAAGCTCGTGAAGGGCGCGCGCAAGGCCTCGCCGGTCACGTCGAGCGCGGTGGCGCCGAGCATCCACGAGAGCCCCTCGTCGACCCAGAAGATCTTGCGCAGGTGGACCTCGAACCCCGCGAGGATCCTGGCCCACGAGGCGAGGAGGGCGCCCGCGGCCACAGCGACGGGCGCCGGTGCGCCGTTCTCCCTCGCACCCTGGACCGACGCGCGCACGAGCCGCTGGAAGCCGAGATCGCCGTCGACCTCCTCGCGCCCGATCACGCGCGTCGGATCGCCGCCGCACGCCCGTCGCGCGCGATCGGCGACGTCGGCGGCGATCTCGACGAGATCGGCGTCGAGCTCCGCGATGACCTCGTGGGGCAGGCGCGGCACCGCTTGCTTCCGCGACCGGCCGCGCGCGAGCTCCTCGATCTGCAGCTCCTCCCACATCCACGTGGGATCGAACGCGGCCGACCCCTCGGCGAGGGCGCGCTCGTACAGACGCTCGAGCCCCTCGATGAGCTCGGCGACCCGCGGCCGCAGCGCGTCCACCGCTGCGGCGGCGCGCGGCGTGGCCCCGTCGAGCGCCGGCACCGGCTCGTCGAGCCACGCCTCGTAGTGCTGCTGGAGCAGCTGCACGGCGGCCTGGCGCAGCTCGTCCGGCGGCACCGCCGCGATCTCGCCGCCTCCGTCGCGCGTCTGCGCGAGCATGGCCTGCTCCAGGTCCTGGCGCTCGGTGACGCGGTACTTCACCGACGCCCCTGCGAGCCGCTCGACGAGCGCCTTCGCGGCCTCGCCTCGCTCGCGGGAGTTGGTCTGCACCTCCAGGCGCCCTCGCTCGATGCGCAGGAAGGCGCGGGAGACCGTCTCCTTGCGCTGCGCGCCGCTGCCCACCCAGGACCAGACCAGCTCCTCGCCGCCGCGCGTGACCCCGCGCGCGCGGTCGAGCGCCGCCACGAGCTTGCTTTCGTCGAGGACGTCGAAGTGAACCTGCGTCGAGATCAGCGGGTCGCCGTCGTAGTTCACGAGCGCCGGGAGGCCGGGGCCGATCCAGGCGTCGACGAAGACGGGGACGAGCGCCTCGCGGAGCTCGGCCTCGTCGAGCTCGGCGCTCAGCCGCGCGAGGTGCTTCACCAGCGGATCGCGCAGGCGGGGCTGGATCGGGAAGATGCCTCCGTCGATCTCGGGCTCGCCGGAGGCGCCCTTCTGCACCACGCGCGCGGCGACGAGATCCCAGGTGTGGACGCACCGCGACCCGGCCCGCTCGCGGACGCGCACCTCGCCGCCCTGGAGCAGGTCGCGCAGGGTGATGCTCGCACCCGGCGCGACGCCGATCACCTCGTAGAGGCGCATGGAGCTCCTGCGAGCCATCTCGAGATATCGCCGCTCGCCGTCGCGCAGGGCCGGGAGATTGGGGAGATCGAAGGGGTCGCGATCCCCCTCGAGGACGTCCTCGGCGAGCGTCAGGCCTGCGCTCCGCTCATCGAAGAGGAGCCAGAACTGGAACGCAACCTCGACCATCTCCAGGAGCGCGGCGTCGGTCCACCGGGCGCGGAGCGGGAAGTGCTTGCCCCAGAACATCTCCCTGGCGCCGTCGAGGTCGTCGGGGTGAATCGAGTGAAGGAGCTTCTGAAGCGCGGCATGACGATCCGCCGCCGTGTACGGCGCGCCGCTGCCGCTGCCGCTGCCGCTGCCGCTCGTGAGACAACACTTCTTGTACTTGCGCCCGCTGCCGCAAGGGCAGGGCTCGTTGCGTCCGACCTTGGCCATCGCGGCGCAGGATAGGCGTTCGACGCGGCGGGACGGCGGCGATGTTCATCGAACATCAAAGGTTTGGAGGTCGAGACAGCTTCACCGTGCATTCCGACGAGCTCGTCTATTTTTCCTCAGCGGAGTCGCCACGTCACATCGGGCGCGCGCCCGGCCAGCGTGCTCGTCAGTGCCGCACAGCGCGGTTCGTCCCAGGCGCGCAGGTCGAGCGCCCCTCGCACGAGCTCCGGCGGCGGGTCGACCCCCCCCGCAGGACAGCCGTCGAGAGGCGCTCGGCGAGCTCGGGCGCACGCCCGCCGGACGCTCCCCTCCGGAACGCCGTGGCCGGCCCGCGAAGGTCACGCTCAAGGTCGCGAGCGCGGGAGTCTGCGCCGCTGAATCCTGAGCAATTTCGCGATGGTGGGTCGACAGGGACTCGAAGCTTGGACCTGCGGATTAAAAGAGCCTGGGGGTGCTGAAGGAAATCGCGGGGTTAAGGGGCAAAGTGGGCAGGAAGGTGGGCAGGCGGGAGGCGGGGGTGCTGCGGGTGGAGACGGGGGGCGGGAGCTGGCGGTGGCGGCGCTGAGGGCGGTGGCGGCGGGGGAGGCGGTGGGGGTGGACATGCTGGTACGGCTGGCGGAGCAGGTGGCGGCGGGGAGTGGCGCGGCGGGGGCGGGAGCGGCGCCCTCGCCTGCCCTGTCGGCGAGGGCGGTGCTGGTTGCGCAGCTCGGGGACGGGCTGGCGGCCGCGGCTGCGGCGGGGGATGTCGAAGCGGTGCGCGTTGCGCACGAGGCGATCGGGCGGCTACTGGGGCTGCCATGCCAGGGCGCGGCGGCCAGCGTCCAAGCTCCCGTGGTCGACCTCACGGCCGAACGCGGGAAGCGCGGAAGGTAGCGAGCCGTGCGAACCGCACCTATCTGCCGGGCAGCCGACCTGAATGGCGGTGATGAGGCGAGCCATCTCACTCTGGAAACGCCAGGAACAGACGCGGCAGCGCCGGCCTCGCATCCACACGCTGGAGCCGCAGACCCGTCGAGGGAAGGGCCACGTAGTGATATCGCATGGTCACGTCCGCTCCCGTTTCATCGGGTGGCACTCACTCTTCCTTCACCACGACGTAGCTCTCCCGCGTCATCCGCGCCCCTTGCCGCCTGTCGAACGCGATGAAGTCGAGACCGCGCTCAAGCAGCACCACGAAACGCGAACCGTCCTCCCGCGTGCCCGTAATGGTTCGCTGATGAACCCGCGCCAGCGGGTCGCTCGGCAGCACCAGCGGCCGCCATCCCGAGTTCCCCGCGACGCGCGCGATCCGCGCCTTTTGCTCGTCGGCGCTGAGCGTCCGGTGATGCCCGTGCCCCTGGTTCTCCTTCTCGGGGATGGGCGCGTAGGTTTCGACCTCCACGCTCTGGCAGCTACGCGCCCGGAAGAACGCCGCTGCCTCTTCAAGCAAGATGAGCTGCCAGTGGGTCTGCAGATAAGGATCGACGATCCGAAGCGCGCGGATGGGTCGATGGTTGAGTGCTTCACCCGAAGCGTTGACGAACCAGCGGGCGAAGGTCGCATCCGCGCCCTGCTTGCGCGCGGGCACGCTGTGGACGATGATGCTCGGGGC
Source organism: Sorangium sp. So ce834 (assembly GCF_051521425.1). Taxonomy (NCBI): domain Bacteria; kingdom Pseudomonadati; phylum Myxococcota; order Polyangiales; family Polyangiaceae; genus Sorangium; species Sorangium sp. So ce834. The sequence goes on along the minus strand of NZ_CP150351.1, from coordinate 5,165,743 downwards.
CGCCTCGTCCGGCTCGAAGTCCGATGCGGTGCACACCCGCGCGGCAGCGACAAGCGCCGCCACGCGCTCCCGGGCTGCCTGCCCGGCCACGCGTCCCACGGTTCGGAACACCCGGCATTTCTCGCGCAGCCACCCAGGACCGAGCGCGTCCGCGTCATGCGCTTGCTCCACGAGGAACACGTCTTCGGAATCGGGCGCACCGGACGACAGTTTCCAGGCAAAATCCGCTGCGGCGCTCGGCGACACCTTCCGCACTTCCACCTTGCCCATCTCGATCGCCAACCGCAGCCGGAGCGCAGTGATTCGCTCCTCGTCCGAGTTCGGATCCGGCAGGCGACCGAGCACCACACGTGCGCGCCCTGGGCCGTCGGCGTGCCGCACAATCCAGCGCAGCCAGCCATCGTCCGCCATCGCCTGCCGACCGACGCTGGGCGCCACGATGGTGATCTCCACGGTCGGCAGCCGCGCAAGACGCTCCCGGACCTCGACGCCGCCCCGGAACACCGGCTCGACCGGAAGCCCGTCTCGCTCAGCCCGCGTCTCCAGGAGCACCCAGCCGGGCTCGAGACGGTCAAGCAGCTTGCGGCGCCGCAGGAGCGGCTCGTAACGCTGCGTCTCGAACGCAAGCAGGCAACGGTGACATGCCGTCGTGCAAGCAGGGTTGGAGCACCGCAGCCGCTGTCGGGCCGCGATCATCAGATCCTGCCAGCGCTCCCGCAGCGCCCGGCAGTGGCCCACCCCGCCGGCCACCTGATCGTACAGGATGACGTCGTACACGAAGCCTTGACCGACACCCCGCGGCGAGAGCAACCCGCTGACCTCGCGCGAATCGACCCCCAGCACCTCGCCCGCTGCGAGCTGGAGCGCCACCATCCACGTCGTGGCGAGGCGCAGGCCATCCTCCCCGCCGGGGAGCGCGAGCGCCCCTTTCAGCTCGATCCGAAGCGTCTCCGTGCGCAGATCGCCGGCGAGCACCATGTGGCGCCAATAATTCCCCTTGTTCTCGCAGCGCCCTTTGCCACGCAGGCGTTGATGCTGCTCGAGCGCCTTGGGGAGCGGATCGACTTTGTTACCCTTCTTATCGGTCCCTGGCAGCTCCGTCTCGGGCTCGGCGCGGCCGCAGAGATAACAGATGGCGTAGCCGTATCCCTGCCGCTGCGCGCCCACCGCGGCCGAGCTCGCGCTCGCTCCGCTTCGGTCCGATTCCACGAGCGACCCTTCGGTGCGCACCAGGATCGACCCCTCCTCGTCGTACGCCAGCGCTAGACCGGCGCTCACCTCTGCCGTCGGGCCTCCTTCGCGGGTTGCGTACACGGCCTCCGTCACCGGGCGTAGGGCGGTCCTGGCCCCGCCGGCCCAGCGTTGCGGCCGCCGCCCCCACTGCACGGCGAACCCCAGCTTCGGTTGGATGACCGGGATCTCCCGCAACCCCGGCTGCTTGCAGGTCTTGCACGCCTTCTCCAGGCCACCTTGGTTGCGAGCGAAATGGAACTGGCCACAGTTCGGGCACAGGCCGATGACCCGCTGCGCGATCACGCCGGGAGCGTCCGTACCGGTCCAGTGCCGGAGGAGACCGCGGGAGGCGTGCACGTGCTTGCCCGCGATGACTTCGGCGCCCGGCGCGTATTCGCTCAGCGCAAGCGCCACGTCGCGCTCGAGGCGGAGGCGCGGCTGCGAGGACGACCGGCTCTCCCCCCGGCTCTCCTCCCAGCGCTCGACGAGAGGCACCACCTGCACCGGGAACCCGTACCGCGGCAGGAACTGCGCGACGGCCAGATAACTGAGCAACGACTCGCTCGCCAGGTCGTCTCGCTGGTACTCCAGCGCGCGAATCATCCCGCGATCCTGCGCCGCCTCCGGCTTGGCCCGCTCGGCGTCGAGCTGCATGTTCAGCACGCGAAGCTGGTGGCGCACTTCAGCGGCAATCTTCTCGATGTGCGTCCAGCAACGGTCGGCGATGTCGTCCATCGACATGCTTGCCAGTGCCGCGCGCGCCGTCAGCGCCCGCACCTGCGCGACGAGCGCGGTGTCGGCGACCGCCATGTCCACCAGCCAGGCGACGAACGCGTGACACATGGTCTCCTGCTTGACGTCGACCCCGAGCGTCTTCCCGATCCGATCGCCGACCGCGGCGTCGAGGTGCTCGACCGCGGCGACGGCGTCCTCGAAGAACGCCTTCACGGAGCCGAAGACGGTGAGCGGATTCTGGGCGCTCACGCCGGCGTCGAAGTGCTGGAAGAACCGCGCCAGAAGGTGCGCGTACACGTGGCGTCGACAGATCCGGGGGCTGTCGAGCTTGACCGCGGGGGGTGTGATCGGGAGCTTGAAGGGGCGCTCCGGATCGGCGAAGGCCGCCTGATCGAACGGCCGCGGTCGCGCGAACGTCAGCACCAGCGCCGTGCCCTCCGCGCGACGGCCGGCGCGGCCAGCGCGCTGCAGGTAGTTCGACGGGCCGGGCGGCACGTTGGTGAGGAACGTGGCGCTGAGACCGCCGATGTCGACGCCGAGCTCCATCGTGGTCGAGCACACGAGCGCGTTGCGCTCGCCCTCCTTGAACCGAGCCTCGCTCTGCTCCAAGTCCTCCGGGAGGATCTGAGCGGTGTGCTCCTCGGAGTTCAGCCCGAGGAGCTCCGTCCGGCCCTCGCCCACCGCACGCGCCACGATCCGGTCCCGGTCATCAAGCTCCTGCCCCGGCGGGATGCCGGCGAGCGTGCCCTCGCAGTGACTTGTCGGGCAAAGGTCTGCCACCGCGCGCGCCCACGAGGTCCGGCACAGGCGACAGCGGTAGAGCGGCCCCGCGCTCGACCGCCGGAAGCGGAGCAGGTGGAACACGATCTCCAAGCGCCCCGCCTCATTCCGGCGCCGGATGGGGGACACCGACTGAGATTGCTGCTGCCCCACCGGCGCGACGCGGTCGAGCACGTCCCAGACCTCTTCGAGGACCAGCACCGGCGTCACTGCAGCGGGCGCGCCCAGCTCCGCCAGCACCCGCGCCACGTAAGCCAGCCGGCGGTTTTCGTTCGCGGTCACCCCGGCGCCGGATGGCATGAGCGGGACCGGCGTCTTCTCCCACGCGCCGTCAGCCGCGTCGTCGTTGGTGTCTGCGCCGGCCTTGCCCTTCGGATGCTCCTTGACCATCGGGCGGTCGATGAGGCGGCGCGGGAGAAAGTCATCATGGATCCCGACGCGAAGGACCGTGCATGCACCATCGGCGCGCATCGTGTCCAGCAGGGTGGCAACGAGCGCGCTCCACACGTCGTCGGGGAACAGCCGGCGCACGTCCGGATGCTTGGGTGCGGGAAAAGCGATCCCGTAATCGACCACCACGACGCCGTTCGCCTCCAGGTTGCCGAGCCGTCCAGGGCGGCGCGAGAGCTCGCGGGCAACGAGCATGCGAGCCAGATCCAGCGCGCTGGCGGCATCGTGGTTGCTGAGCTCTCGGAGGTCAGCGTGGTCGCGAATGGCCGAGGCCAAGCATTCAAAGTCGACGCCCTCGGCGGCGGCGGCGGCGCGGGCCGCAGCAAGCTTGACCTTGAGGCGGGCCGCCTCCTCGAAGTCGTCGCGCTCCACGGCGGCCACAATCTCCCGCTGGAGAGCAGAGGCACGGCCCGATTCCCCCCGGCCGGCGCAAGCGTCGAGCGCTTCGACGAGGATCCGGCGGGCGAGCAGCGTATCATGCGACTCCTCCACCTTCGCCGCCAGCGACGCGGCCACCTGGCGGTTGTCGGCGAACAGCAGGAGGCGTCTCCCCTCACCGCGCAACCAGCGACCGGCGGCGGCGCGGTGTCGCGGGAGCGACGGATACACCCCATCGATCAATACCTGCAGCGCCGCGTCGGTGCCGACCTGAACGCGCCGGATGACGGGCAGCGCAGGTCGCTGGGAATCGCAGCGGGGGCAAGCCACGCCGGTGAGCGTCCGCTCGGGCCCCTTGAAGTTCCCGCCCGGGAATCGCCACAGGCGCCGGCCGTCCGCGGCGCCGAGCCGGCAGGGTGCCGAGCTGGTGTCGACCCACCGCTGTTCCGGCGCGCCGTCCGCCGTGGGGAAAGGGCTGCCGTCGTCCCAACGATCCCTGAAGCAGAACAGGGCCACGTCGCTCTTGCCCTCTTTCCGCTTCCCGCCGCCGGAGCCCGCCTGCCCGTGCACCCGCTGCGGCACCAGCGCCGGGAGACCATCATCGCCAGCCCCTTCGAGCCCGAGCACGAAGGACTGACCGCAGGATTCACACACGCGCAGCTCGTAGACGCCGCAGCCGCACCCGCACCGGCCCACCGGCTCGGTGTACAGCGTGCCGAGCGCGCCCCGAATCACCGCCTCGGGGCACTGGCCATTGAGGCAGGCGTAGACGCCGTGCGGTCCGCGCGCCGTCGCATGGATCCGCACGGGCAGGAGCGGGATCTCGCTCGCCGCGCTGCGGGCCAGCGCGAGCACCTCGAGGACGCGGTGAGCAGCCCGCCGGCGCACGCCCAGATCACCGTCCTTCCCGAACAGTGCGTCGGCCAGCTGATCGATGCGGGTGGCGGCGTCGTTCAGATCGCCACGCAGCTTGCGTACCCAGGTGAGCGGCTCCAGCGCATCATGGAGCAGGCGCGCGGCCGGGAGGTCATCGCGCGTCCGGAAGCCGGGGCGGAGCAGGTCGACCACCTGTTGCGCCCGCTCACGGGAGACCTTCGAGCCGTCGAGCTTGACCTCGACCTCGCCGTCCACCACCTCGTCCACGAGCGTCGCGAAGTCGGTGTCGAGCGCCGCTACCGCGGCGGGCGCAGGGAGGGCCATCTTGACAGGCGAGGGCTTCGCCTGGGGGACGACGCGCCGCCCCTCGATAGGCTCGACGTCGGAAGGGGCCTTGGAGAGCAAGCTCGCGGCGAAGGAGCGGAGGCGCTCCCGGCCGTCCGAGATCCCCTGGTGCATCGTCGCCGACGTGGCGATCCCCTGGACCGCGCTTGGCTCCGGGATCCCCCAGCGAAGCCAGGCGCGCCGCATGAGGAGCGTGAGTTCGGCCGCCATCGCGCCGGCATAGACGTGCGCTTCATCGATGACGACCATCTCCGGGCGCGCGAACCGGTCGCTGAAGATGGGCGCGTCGGCCGGCCGGACGAGCGCGTACTCCAGCATCGAATAGTTCGTCACCAGGATGTGCGGCGGCCGCTCGCGGAGTTGCTCGCGCGAGATGAGCTCCGCGCGCGGCACGGGCAACCCGAGCTTCTTGAGCTTCCGTTCGGCCTCCTTCGTCGTCTCCGGCAGGCGGCTCGTGTAAAGGCTGAAGCGGATGGTCGGATGGTCGCCGAGAATCGCCCGCAGCCGATCCATCTGGTTGTTCACCAGCGCGTTCAGGGGATAGAGGAGGAGCACGCGTACGCCGGGGCGCTTCAGGTCCGGATCGCGAAGGAGCTTGTCCAGCGCGGGGAAGAGGAAGCACTCGGTCTTGCCGCTACCCGTGCCCGACGCGACGACGAGGGATTTCCCCTTCCGGTAGTTCTCGATCGCCTCGACCTGGTGCCGGTAGAGCGGGCGGTCGGCCGGCCATTGTGCCTCGCCGCGCGCGGCCTGGAGCAGCGCCGGGAGATCGCGGTGCACGATCCCTGCTTTCGCCAGCTCGCCGGTCGTCTTCGGGCCGAGGCTGGGCAGCTCGAAGGGAAAGTTCGCCTCCACGACGGGGGGCGCGACGAGCCCGAAGTCCGTGATCGCCTTGTGGACCGCATCGTCGAGCGTCGGATCGCGGAAGCGAAACGAGGACCGAACGAAGCTCGTCATCTCTGCCAGCGCCCGCTCATTGGCGGCATAGGCGTCCAGTTGATACCTGCTCATCGCTTCACCTCTTCCCCATCGACGCGAGCAACCAGGCATCCAGAAGATCGGGTACGATCTGGTCGAGCACCGCGATGGCGTTCCACGCGTCCTTCCTGATCCGCAGGCCCTGCTCACGATACGCCGTCAAAAGTTGCGCCGCCTCGGCGACGCGCAGCTCGGCGTCGACGACCGTGCGGCCGTGGCCGACCGAGAGCTCGCGCTTCGCCTTCGCCTCCGCCTCGATCAACGTCGCCGTGACGCTCGGCGCGGCTCCGGGCGTACCGAAGACCCAGGCCCGCGGGAGCTCTTCGAGAAGCTGCTGGCTTGCCCCTTGGCGGAGCTTCAGCAACGCCGCCGCCCGGCGTCCGCGCAGGCTGTCCTGCGTCGCGACCTCGGTCAGGTCCGACATCCGAAGTGCGAGGCGCTCCTCCCAGTCGCGGGGAAGCTCGATGGGACCGCCCTCGCCGAACACCTCCGCCTTCATGGATTCGAGGAGCAGCGGTGCCTCCGGCCGCCCACCTAGCGCCTCCTGATACAGCGTCAGCTCGACAGCGCGCGGCATGGCGCGCGCCTGTTTGGCGGTCTCGATTAGCTCGGTAATCTCGTGGACCTCCTTGCGCCGCAGCGCTCGCGCGAGAGGTCGCGGCTCCGAGCGGGTCACGCCGAGCCAGGTGAAGCCGCGGCACTCGGTGCGGTACAGATCAAGCCACGCGAACCGGGTGCGCGCGGGGAGCCGCGCCGCCGCGGCGAGCAGGACCCAGGGCGCGCGTGCGGCGACGAGATCGAAGAGGTAGAACCACTCGAGCCCGAAGGCCGCGCGGGCCCGTACCGCGCCCACGAAGCGGTCAAGCCACACGTCGAATGCCGGCGGATCCGCCGTCATGTCCTCCAGCGCGCGAAGGATCTGCGGCTCGTTCTTGGACCACAACCCCTCGTCAAGCGCCGAGAGTGCGCGCGGCGGGACCGCCTCCACGTCCAGGGGAATCTCCACCAGCACGCCGCCCGAATGGCTCCTCACGGGCGACCGCGCCGCGTCCGCCAGGAACACGATCCACCGGCCGCGCGACGTCGGCAGCGCGCTCGCGGCCGCTGCTGCCTCGAAGCGCTGGGGCCCGACCTTCTCAAGCCCGCAGGCGACGATCGCCGGCTCGTCGAATGGTCGCAGGACATCGAAGCAGGCCAGCGCGGGTTTCTCCGGCAGGTCGCGTTCGTCAAGCAGCAGCTTGAGCACGAACTGCCCCGGGCGCGCGACACGCGAGGGGTGGTGCATCCGGGGGACGACTACCTGGAAGCGGTAGGCCGCCGGATCGCCGTCGACGCGGGCGGCGACGACGATCGAGCTCTTGTCGGGCCGGAGCTTCTGCCGCACCACGTCGCGCAGCGGGACCAGCGCGCGCCCGAGGCGATCGGTGCGGCTCGTGACGAGGCGCGCCCCGCCCTCGTCCTCCAGCCACACCTCGCGATCGGGCTCGGAGCGCACCTCCACGCAGGCGTGCGTGAAGACCATGCGCTCCGTGAGGATCGCCGTCCCGTCGAGCGGCGCCTCCTCCCTAGACACGACGTCTTTCCACAAGCGCACGTAGCGCCGCGCGAGCGGCACGCAGACACGGAGGATCTCCCCCGAGTTGAGCCCCAGCGACGCCGCGATCTCCTGCGCGTCCGCGGGGGCCTGGACCTCGAAGCGGCCTGGGCCGAGCGCCGTGACCACGCCGTGCGGGCTGGTCACATGGGCCAGGAGCTTCGATCCGAAGACGACCCGCCGCGCCTCGACGAGCTCCACGATGTGCGGCGGGATCACCGTCCATCGGGCACAGAAGCTCCGCCCTTCGCGCGCCGTGAGGCGCACCCGCACGGTGCCGCATGCGCCTCGGAGCTGCGGGAGCCCGCTGAGCCGGATACGCCCCGTCGCATCGCGCGCCACCGTCTCGAAGGGCGCGTGCGGCCCGGCGCCTACGACCACGCCGACCCCATCCGGGGCGTCGTTCACGGTCAGATCGGGCAAACGCTCGAAGGCGCTGGTTGCGCGCGAGAACTGGGACGGCAAGCCTCCCTCGATGCTCACGGAGAGGACCCGCCGCCGGCACTCCAGCACCGTGATCTCGCCTCCCGCGGTGAGCACGCGGGCCTCCCCTTCCGTGGCGGCGTCGATCGCCCAGGCGGCGGCTGCCCCCCCGGACAGCTCCGCGGCGGTCACGCCTCCCGAGGTCTCGATCACGATCTCTTCGCGCGCCAACAGGAGGCGGCGCTCGCCGACGGCGATGAGCTCCTGATCCGCGCGGAGCATCCGGCCCTCCCCGTCGAACCACCACAGCGCCTGGTCCGGGAGCACCAGCGTCTCGATGGGCACCACCTGCGCCGCGCCGCCCCTCGCCGCATAACGCGCCACCACGCTCGCGGTCGAGCTCCCCATGCCGAGGAGCCACTCCAGACGCCCCTTGACGGCGTCGTCGCTCTCGAACCGCTTCCCCCCTTCCGACCACGCGATCAAGCGCGCTCCGTGCGTCTCGGGCTCCAGGGCCACGGTCGCATACGTCACGTCCGCGGGGATGCACCGACGGAGCGCCGGATGCGCCAGATCCAAGCTCGCGCGGAGCTCGATTCGACGATCTGGTAGCAGCATCGCGCGCAGCTCCAGCGCCGCGCCGAAGGACGCCGCCGGCGCTCCGCGCGGCGACTGCGCCGCGTCCCGGAACGAGGCCAGCATGGCCGCTAGCAAGCGGGGATTCCTCGTCGCCGGCAGCTCGATCCCGTGTTGATCCAGCGCGCACCGGACATCGTCCGCGCTGCCGAGCGAGGTCGGATCCACCCCGCACCGCGCCAGCCGCTCACGCGTTGCCGCGGCGTCCGCGAGGATGTCTTCCAGCGCCTCCGCGGCCTCGCTCGCGTCGAGCAACTCTCGGAGCCGCCCCTGCGCCAGCAACTTGATACGAGCCACGGCGAAACGCCGGGCGGCCATGCCGTCCTGTCCTGCGAGCGCCTCCCATCCGATCTCCCGGCCCAGCGCCCCCATCAGCTCGGGGAGGTTGCCGATGTGAACGGGGAGCCCGCCCTCCCGGAGCAACGTCGCGAGAAAGCGCCTGCGGCCCTGGCGCGTCACGACCTGCCGATCGAAAGAGCGCAGGGCGTCGACCAGGGCCTCGTACAGCTCGGGATACCGGGGCGCCTCCTCGGCGCTTACCCCGATCGAGCCGAGGATGGGCCGCCACTCCAGCGCGTGCCCCTCCTGGCAGAGGAACTCGGCGGCGTAGGCCACGAACATTCGAGCGCGGTCCGGTGCCCGCAACGCCGCGATCCCCGTGCTTCGGACGCCATCCGCAAGCTCCCCCCGCAGTGCGGAGAGCTCGGCCGCCGACATGTTGAGCGTGAAGAGCGGGCGCCCGCCGTGATGTCGGCGCAGCGCAGCGTTCGCCGTCTGTCCCCGCGCGCTCACCAACACACCTCGCGCAGGAAGTACCGGACCGCGGTTCGCTTCATCGCGACCTCCCCCTTTCATCGGATTTGGACACTAATCTTGCGAAGTGGTCAACCTTTCCCACCACGACGACGCGAGCCCCATCCTCGCGCCAAGGCGCGCTCATGTAAACGCCGCCCCGGAAGCAGGTCCAGACCAGGTCCGCATACATCACCCACAGCTTCAGCGGCGAGCACCAGCGACGGCGTAGGTCCCTCCGCCACCATGGAGGGAGATGTCCGTCGGCCCAGCTCTCGCTCCGGCGCGTGCCACCTACCGCTACGCGGCGCTGAGCCTCTCATCCAGTCTACCAGGCACCCGCGCAATCATGTACGCTGATTCCTTCCGTTCGTAGGTAGCGCCCGTCGGGAAGCCGGGAGAGCTCCTAGAGGGTTCCATCGTACGAAGCGCAACTTCTTCTCGAGGAGCGGCGCTATCGCCCAGATCGAGCAATGCACGCGATGACGACTCACTATCTTCAGCTGACCGGAAACGCCGTCCGCAGTGAGCCAGAGTTCCGCGGGACCAAGGGCCTCCGCCCCGGCCAGCACGTTTTCGACGAGCTGACCCACCGGTGGGCCAAGTCGGGGGGGAAGAACTACGTCATCGTGGCGCGGGGGACGGAGGCACAAGAGCTGGTCTTGTTCTCCGATCTCTGCAGGGCTACGGCGAGGATCTCACCGCGCGGTGATGCGCTGCTCATCACGGACCTCCTCGCGCCCGTTCCGGTTCCGCCAGAGGCCGTCCGCTTCCAGGCGTCGTTCAAGCCCGTCGCTCCGAATGCAGGCCCACCGCCCGCTGATCAGCTCGACGGCTTGCTACTCCTCCTCGCCGCGCCGGCGGCGCGCGTCGCGCCCATGTCGCTGCATGCGGAGCCTGTCGCGCCTCCGCCGCCGAAGCCGGAGACGCCCACGCTCCCGTCGCGCCGCCACATCGCCGACGAGGGTCTCCTCGTGACCGCGCAGGCCCTCGGCGATGCGTCGCTGCATGCGAAGCCTGTCGCGCCTCCGCCGCCGAAGCCGGAGACGCCCACGCTCCCTCTGCGCCGCCGCATCGCCGACGAGGATCTCCTCGTGACCGCGCAGGCTCTCAGCGAGGACGTGAGGCGCCGGCTGTCGGGGGTGCCCCCCGCCACGCGGAGGCGCTTCTTGCCACGGAAGTCCCCCCCTGTAACGGACGTCCTCACGACCGCTCGGGAGTTCCTGAACACGCACAGCGTCCGGACGCGCGCGTTTCTGCCCGAAAAGCTCCGGCCACTCGTGGCTGGCCCTCTGCCTGGTGATGTCGAGATAGACGAGCGCGTGCACCAGGCCCTGCGGCGCGCGCTCGGCGTGCCGCTGCTGAACACCGTGTGCAACCCCGCGTCGTTCGGCAACCAGAAGCTCCAAGCGTTCCTCGCAGCGCTCTCTCAGCTGCCATTGTTCGACGAGGATCGCGCGCAGATCTGGCTGGCCATGGCGAGCGGGGTCGGAGCTCGGGACCGACTGGTCGAGCTCGAGGAGAGCGCGAAGGACCTGAGCCACGCGGCCACCGGCCCAGGGGCTGCCTTCGCCTGGCGTCGCGCGATTCTCACGTGGCTACGCGAAGGCCTCGACGATCTGACCGACGACGACGCGTTCCTGGCGTCGCACGTGAAGCACCTGTTGGCCGCGGAGCACGACGCGAACGCCGCCGCAGTCCTCCTCCGCTGGAGGGACTACCGTGCACCGACCTCAAAACGCCGTGCCGCCGCGTCGGTGCTCGCGCCGTCGGGGGAGATGCCGACGGATACCGCGCCGCGTCCGCGACCGGGGCCAGTGACGAGCCTTGCCACCGTCCTGTCCACGCCGCCCATTGGGCCGCTGAGCGTCAGGATTAAGGCGAAGGGTAGCGGGGCCGCGCAAGAGGCTGGCGAAGCCGCACCATGCGCTCGCGAAACTGCGCTGGGCGCCAGCGAGGAGGAACCTGGCGCTGGCGTGCATGCCGTGGATGCCAGCACGGACTCGCCAAGTACCGGCGAGGATGCGCGGGGGGTCGGCGAAGCTGCGCAGGACGTCGGCGGAACTGCGCAGGGTTCCAGCGAGGCTGCGCAGGGTGCCCTCCAATCCACGCAGCGGGTCGATGCCAACAGCAACCTGCCGCCCGGCGTGCCAAGTCCTTCGGAGCCGCGCGTGGGCCAGACGCCGTCACCGCCACCGTGTGTCCGCACCCTTTTGGACGCAGCGCGCGCGCGCCTTTGTTTGGACGTGAGCGAGGTCCTCCGCACGCTGGAGTCCCTGCGCGAGGCCGAGGAAGGGTGGCTCGGGGCGCCCCTCGACCCGGCGCGTCCACTCCAAGTAGCGGCCACGCTGAGCCAGGCCATCGCCTCCCTCAACGCCCAGGTCGCACGGCTGCCCGAGCAGAACGAAGTCGCCGCCGTCGCGACCTCGGTCGACGAGATCGCAGCCTGGCTCGGTACCGGCATCGAAGCCCCCCTTGACGACAGCCTCGTGGGCCTGCTCGGGCGGCCCGACAGCCTCGATCAGCTCCAGAGCGCGCGCGCCCTCGCGACCCGAATCGAGGCACTTCTCCCCGATTGGATCTGGCAAGGGATGATGGACCGCGCCGCGCGCGCCAGCCAGCTCATCGATGCCGGTGCCTTCCGCGACGAGGTCCAGGCCTGTCTGCGCTGGGTGGAGGAGCGCCCGGCGACGGAGCAGGAGCACGTCCGCGATCTCCCGGACCTGGGTGCCGGCACGCTCGCGGAGCGACTCCGGCGGGCGTTTGAAGAGCGGGCCGCACGGGACGAACGTGAGGGCCGACTCATGCAAATCGCAGAGATCACCACCGAGCAGGATCGTGACCGCCTCTCGGCTGGGTGGCCTGGCACCGAGGACGAGGTCCTCGAGCGCGAAAAAATCCTGCGGCGGTTTAGGGAGCTCTCGGACTCGCTCGGTACGGCGACGCTCGACGCCGTCCGGGAGCACCTGCGAACAGCATCCCTCGACGACTGCAGCAACACGCTGCGCGACATCGACGTGGTCCGCGCTCTGCTCAACACGATCTCCAACCTCACCTTCCAGCAAATCCGGGAGATCGCCCGGCGTTTCTCGCCCACGTCTACTGACGTGCCCTCGATCCCCGCGTTCTGGTTCGATCCCCCGCTGTCCTCGAAGAGCGACGGCAGTGCCAGCGCCGCGGTGCATCATGCGCGAGGCGTCTACAAGCAAATCGACACGCTCGACTACGGGACCGTCTGCCTCCCGGTGCAGGTGCGCTTCAAGTCACCGCTCCCAGCGGCGACCCAGCTCGGCATCAAGCTCACGAAACTGTCCGTGAGCTTCGTGACCCCGCAAGCACATGCGTACCGCGAAGAGATCGATCCGCTCAATCTCCCTGCGGGAACCATCCAGCACGACTTCGATATCACGGTGGTCCTCTCCCGACGCTTCGCCGAGGATATGGCGGCGCGCAAGAGGGAGCTGCAAGTATCGATCACGGGCACCGCGCCGGACGGCAAGAGCGAGAAGACCACGCTGACCTGGAAGGTGCTGGCGTTGACCATGCCGGAGCTGCGCGATCCCATCCCCCAGAACGTGGAGCCGGAGGACATGCTGCGCTGCCGGCTCGGCGTCGAGCGCCGCTACGATGCCTTGCTGAGCATCTTGCGCCAGGGCACGTCGTCCTTCTTTGTCTACGGACCCCGGAGGTTTGGCAAGACGAGCTTGCTCCGTGGCGTACAGAAGTTCATCGACGCCGACGACGTCGTCCTGCTGAACCGCGTCGCAGCCAGCCAGCGCCCACTGGCGAGCCTGTGGGACGAAATCGCGAAGCAGTTCGAAGCCAGGTTCATCCCCAGGAAAGTATACCGGGAGCTGGAGGATGGGCTTCTGCCCATGGCGCACGCATACGATTCCGTCCGTGAAGCGGCGGCAGAGCGCGGGATTCGCGCCATCTACGTCCTCGTGGACGAGGCGCAGGCGATGTTCGCGCATTCGCGACGCGAGCAGCTCGCGGAGCGGCTCAAGGAGCGGATGGAAGACTCGTGGGCCGTGGTCAAACGCGACGGTAAGGTGCAGCGCGCGGCGGTGCTCTTCGGGTTCGTCGGCCAGGGGCACCTGCCGAAGCTGATCAGCACCAACCTGCGCGCCTCGCTCAAGGAATTCCACCGGTTCGAGTTCAGCGATGACGAGATCGTCGACCTGCTCCAGCGCACCACCAGCGGCGATGGCCTGCAGAGCTCCCGCGAGGCGCGCGAGCACCTCGCGAAGCTCTCCGGGAACCTGTTCATCCTTGGCAAGCTCCTGACGGAGATCCTCACGCTCTGCCGGGAATCGCACCGAACTTGGTTCATTCGCACCGACGTCGACCGTGCGAGCGCGAAGATCGAGGCGGACTTCCGCAACGGCGACACGGCAATCTGGGACTGGGTACGTGATCCGCTCAACGAGAGCGACAACCTCAATGACTGGAAGCCGAGCACCGCCTACCCGCTGGCTCTCGCCTGGGCCGGTGCGCGCGCGCAGAGACCAGCCGGCGGGAGCGCCGGCCGTGCCGAAGCCAGGGCGCTGCTCCGCAAGCTATGCCCCGACGCGGAACCGCTCGATGAGCGGCTGAACGAAGCCGAGGGAGAGCTCGAAAACCTGCGCGTCCTCAACGATCATGGTGAGTTCAAGCTGCCGATGCTTGAGCGGCTGCTCGCGATTCGCGCGCTCAGCCCGCGCCCGCTCCATGACGATGCCGAGCGCGAAGCCGCGCAGCGCCTCGGGCTCCACCGGGTGCGACGGCCGCCGCGCGTGAGCAGCAGCGACGCCGACGAGGCCCCCGATTTCGAGGGCGGCCAGGCCCGGATCTGGCGCGCGGAATGGAACAACCGCGCTGTCGCAGTGAGGGCGATCTCGCTCCGCGAGACACGAGCGAGGACGCGGTTCATCCACGAGGTCGCGCTCCTCCGGAAAATCGGCGAAGCGGGCGACCAGCGGGTTCGGGAGCATCTGCCCCGTATCCTGCAGATGGGCATCGCGGACGATGATCCTCAGCAGGGGCTCGTGGTCTACGAGTGGATCCCTGGCTACCCGCTCCCCGAAGGCAGCATGACCGAACCCACGGTCGCCGAAGTGGGCCTGCAGATGGCGGAAGTCCTGGCGGTGCTGGAGCGTTCGAGCGTGGTTCACCGCGACATCCGGCCCGCGAATGTCCTCCTTCGCGTCCCGCAGGACGACGATGCTCGCAAGGTAGAGATCAACGTCGTCCTGATCGACTTCGGGCTGGCGCGGGCGGTCGAGCAGCTCCGTGGCGGTCAACGCTCCATTGTCGAAGGCGTGGCGGAGTTCATTCCTCCCGAGGTGCTTAACACGAGCGACTCCTCGGCCTGGTCGACCGCCGGCGACGTGTACTCCACCGGCACCATGCTGCGGAAGCTTCTGAAGACGGACATGAGCGCCGCCACGACCTCGTCCGAAGCCTCCCACCAGCTCAAGGATCTCCTGCGCCGGATGGTGGTACCTCGATACGAGGATCGCCCGCGGGCCGGAGAGCTTCGAGAGCGCTTTCGCGCCATCGTGCAGAGCATGCGGGACGAGCAGCGATCGACCGGACTGGCGGATATCGCGGCGGCGCTCAAAAAGCGGATCGTCGACCTTCCAGATCCGGTGCAACAGGCGGCCCACGACTCGATGCGGAGCCTGACCTTCATCCGTGCCGGGATGCTCCAAGGCACGCGCCGCTACGCAGCCGTGGCCGCCATGCTCGAGGTCGCATTCCGGAGGATCGTGAAGGCGCGGCTCCCGCGCGGCTATGATGCCCCCACGAGCGTGTACCTGCGAAGCGCCCGTTCACTGATCGACAATGCGAGACTTCGAGCTCCCGCGTGGCTCGACGATACGCTGATGGACGTCGCGGGTAGGCTGCGCAACGCCGAGCATCACCCCGACGCTTTCAACGAGATCGTCGACCGTGCTCTCCAGCTGCTGGGCAGCACGCTCACGGCGCGGGACGCGGACACCAAGCTCGTCGACTCGCTGGACCACGCCGCGAGACTTCTGGACGAGCTCACGCAGAGCAAGACGGTCGCCCCTTTCATCAAAGAGACCCTCCACGCTGGCGCGCCCAACGGCGGCGCGGAGCGCGCATCCTGGATGCGCCATCCTTGAGGCGGAGGCCGGGGCCGAGTGGTTGTCGTGTACGCGTCCGATCGGTAAAGTCTCGCCTGTGATAGCTACCCGACTGCTGCGGCGTCAAACAACCCATCGGTACCCCTATGTATTAAGAAGGCATTTATCAGGGGACAGTAACTTCTACTGTCGTTCTACCCCCTCAGCCATCAACCTCTACCTCTTCGCCCAATCCTTCGTTTCTCGGGCCTCGCCATCTCCTTCACCCCGCCCGTCACGGTTAGGCGGCATCCCCGGAGGTACCCATCGAAGGGCGCTCCGTTACTGGGTCGATCGGAGGATCGTTCTACGCGAAGGGTGCGCCGCTGCACGTCAACGCTGGTAATCAACTCTGCGGTCTCGCCGATGCGAACGACCAGCTCGGAACTGCGGCGGGTGAACGTGACCGGTACTGAGCGAAGAAGCTCGATCAGGGTGGCAGGACCACCACCCATCTCTTGCTGGAGGCACGTCCACCCGGAGACGGATGCCACCCATCTTTTCTTGGAGCCACGTCCGCCGCGGAGATGGGTGCCACCCATCTTTTGCTGGAGGCACGTCCACCCGGAGACGGATGCCACCCATCTTTTCTTGGAGCCACGTCCGCCGCGGAGATGGGTGCCACCCATCTTTTGCTGGAGGCACGTCCACCGGGAGACGGGTGCCACCCATCTCCCGCGTGGACGAGGCAGCTCACCGAGACTGGTTCACGGTGTGCCGCCCGCCCCGAACGGGGGCGCCGCAACACAATCCACTGCGCTCACGCGGAGCCCCACCTCGCACGGCGCATCCCTCTCCCTGGGCCAGGCAGCTCGGCTCGACCGCCCCCCGACCACGGCCGCGCCCAGGGCGACTCGGTACTAGCGCGAGCACCCAATCCGCACGCCGAAATACGTGGGTCCCCACGCAGCCGCGCCCGGGTCGAGCTCCGGCGGCGCCAGGTCCGAGAACGCGGCGTCCGCGCACACGAGCCAGATCGACGGCGACCTTTCGGCTGTGAGCTGTCGCGCTATTGCGAAGGTCTCGATCAGGTTGTGCATCGGAACCACGCCGGCCGCGACCGGGGCCTCCTCCTGATCGAACGGTAGCCGCACCAGGTACACGTCCTGGTCCCCCCACGGCACCTCCGAGCGCGCCATGGTCCTCCCCCGCTTCCGTCGACACCCCCGACGACACCAGGAGGCAGGGATGGGACGGAGAAAGAGGAGGGCGTTCACGCCCGAGTTCAAGGCGGAGGCGGTACGGCTGGCGAAGGCGAGCGACCGGAGCATCGGCCAGGTGGCGAAGGACCTCGACCTGACCGAGACGGCGCTGCGCGACTGGATCAAGCGCGCGGACACCGACGCGGGCCACGGCCCGCCGGGGGCGCTGACGACGCCGGAGCGTGAGGAACTGCAGCGGCTGCGCCGCGACGTGAAGCGGCTGGAGATGGAGCGCGAGATCTTAAAAAAAGCGGCGACCTTCTTCGCGAAGGAAAACGAGTGAGGTTCGAGTTCATCGACGCGGAGAAGGCGCACTACCCGGTGCTGGTGCTGTGCGCGGTGCTGCTGGTCTCGCGCAGCGGCTACTACGCGTGGGCCAAGCGCTCGGAGTCCGCGCGGGCCAAGTCCGACGCTCAACTGAGCGCGCAGATCAGGGCCGTGCACCACAAGAGCCGTGGCCGCTACGGCAGTCCGCGCATCCACGCGGAGCTGCGTGCTCGCGGCATGCGTGTCGGCAAGAAACGGGTCGAGCGGCTGATGCGCGCTCAGAGGCTCGCGGCTCGGAGGAAGCGGCGCTTCCGCCGCACCACCGACTCGCGGCACAACGGCCCGATCGCCCCGAATGTGATCGAGCGGAAATTCGATGCTCGAGCGCCCAACCAAGTCTGGGTGACGGACGTGACGTACATTCCCACCGGCGAGGGCTGGCTGTACTTGGCCGTGATCCTGGACCTGTTCTCGCGCCGCGTGGTCGGCTGGGCCGCGAGCGCGTTCAACGATCGCGCCCTGGCGCTCACCGCGCTCGCGTTCGCCTTGGGAACGCGGCGGCCGGCGCCTGGGCTGGTGCACCACTCGGATCGTGGCAGCCCCTACGCCAGCGACGACTACCGGCTCGTGCTCGGGGCCCACGGGCTCATCCCGAGCATGAGCCGCGCCGGCGACTGCTGGGACAACGCCGTGGCCGAGAGCTTCTTCGCGACGCTGAAGGCGGAGCTGGTCGAGCACGAGCGCTACCCGACGCGAGCGGCCGCCACCGCCTCGGTCAGAGACTACATCGACAACTTCTACAACCTGAAACGCCGGCACTCACGGCTCGCCTACATGAGCCCGATCGAGTTCGAATTGAAGACCTACGTGACCGCGCGCGCGGCATAGTGAGACTGTCCGCGGAACCGGGGGAGGACCACCACCTCCGCGCTGACCGCAATGATCCCGCCGCGCTCGTCGCTCGCAAGCCGCGCGCAGAGCCACGCGAGCACAACGTTCTTCCGTGGGTCGCCATCCAGACGTAGCTCCGATCGCGATCGCAATGGAATCGGAGCGTCGTGCAGTCTGCCCCCCATCGCGAGCCCCATCTCCTTCACGAGATTGACGAGCGCGACACCCCGGTCCGTGGACGAGCGGCGGCGCAGGGCGGCAGCAGCGGCGTCGCGCACGCGCGCGTCGCTGTCGCGCAGCCGCGCCCGGGCGAGGTCGACGGCGCTCGCGTCCTCGCCGAGGAGCTCCACCACCGCGGCGCGGAGCGCCGGGCTGGGATCGTCCATCCGCGCGATGACCGCGCCGCGGTGCTGCCCCTGGGCCCAGAGGAGCCTCGCGGCCGGGATCCTCAGCGTATCGAGCTCCTGCACATCGTCCAGCATCCCCAATAGAGGCTCCACGGGAGCGTCCGCGGGCGCCAGCGACTCCAGCGCGACCCGGATCACCTCGGCGGCGTAGTCGCCTCGCTCTACGATGGCGCGCAGCCGGCTCGCGTGCTCCGGCCGGCCCGCGATCGTCCGCGCGGCGCGAGCTGCGCCGGATCGCCGTCCATGTCCGATGGCTCGTCCAGCATCGCGGCGATCCGCTCCACGGAGCCCGCGTCCCCCGCGAGCGCCGTGATCGCCGCGGCGCGAACCGCGGCGGAGGGCTCGTCGAGGAGCTCCCGGACGCGCGGCGCCGCCGCCTCGTCCCCGGCCAGCGCCTCCGCCGCCGCGGCGCGCACGGTGCCGTCGCCGTCCCCGAGCCGTCGCAGCAGCGCTTCCCGCGCTTCTGCCGTCCCGGCGACGGCCCTCGCCGCGACCGCACGCCACCACGAGTCTGGATCGTCGAGCCGACGCACGATGGTCTCATCCCCGGCGTCGCCGAGCGCGCTGGCCGCATCGGCCCGGACGAGCACATCGGGGTCGTCGAGCAGCGCGCGTACCCCCGCGACCGAGGAGGGATCCCGGGCCAGGTCGCGCAGCCTGCGCCGCCGCTCCACGCGCCGGGCCGGACGGAGGCGCGTGCGCAGCAGCGGGAGCGACTCCGGATCCTCGCGCAGCGCCTGCATCGCCGCGGGTCCGACCGGGGATGGCGCGTCGATGTGCCGCCGGAGCAGCGGAATCGCCGGCGGGTATCGGCCGAGGACCTCAATGGCGGCCCGGCGGACGTGGGGATCTGGATCTTCCAGGCAAGGCATGACGCTGTCGAACAGCGCATCCTGGCGCGCGAGGCTGCTCACGGCGCGCGCCCGCACGAACGGCTCGGCGTCGTCGAGCAGGGCCCGGCGCGCAGCGACGGACGCCACGTCGTCGCGCAGAGCCGACGCGGCGATCCCGCGGAGCGTCGGACTTGGATCGGACTGAAGCGCTCGGACCATCTCCTCCTCGCCGGCGCGCATGGTCTCCACGATCGCCACGCGCACGGACGCGTGCTCGCTCGCATCCGCGAGCCGCCCTGCCTTCACCTGCCGCGCCACCGCATCGAAGCCGAGCACCGACACCGCTGCCGCCCGGACGAGCGGCGAGGGATCCCCGGCCGCCAGGCCAAGCAGCGCGCTCGCCACCTCCGGATCGCGACGCAGCGCCCGCGCGGCCGAAGCGCGAACCAGGGCCGCCTCGTGCGCGAGCAGGGCGCGCACATAGGAGCGTTGCTCCGGACGTGCCCAGAGGTCCTCGAGCACGAAATCGCGGACATCACTCGCCAGCCCAGCGAGCCGGCCCTTCACTTGCTCAATCACCGTGGGCTCTCTGATCAGCGCACGCACCAGCGCGCCCTCGAGCCGAGGCGCCTCCGGATCCACCCCAGGGCTCGGCAGCGGCGCCTCTAGCGCCCGGCGCAGGGCGGGCGTGTACCCGGGATCGCCGGCGAGCAACGTCGCCGCCGCCGCGCGCACGCCGCACGACGGATCGCTCGCCAGGAGGTGCGCCGCCATCGGTCGGGCCAGAGGATCGGCGCGCAAGCCGGCGACCGAGGCGGCGCGCACCTCGCGTTGCGCCGCGGTCACCCCCTGGCGCAACACCGGCAGGCTGCTCGGCGCGAGCGCCACGGCGAGGAGGGCCGCCTCGCGGATCGCGACAGGCTCCCCGGCGAGCGCGAGCTCCCGCAGCCGCTCCTGAGAGGCCCAGTCGTCCCTGAGCGCGTGGATGGCCGCCACGCCGACTCCCATGTCGGACCAGCCCGAGGTGTCCCAGACAGCGATCATCCCATCGGATATAGCGGTCACTATCGCCTCCGGTCAGCGAAAGCCGAGGTAGACGACCGGCCCCTGGTGCTGGTTCGCCCAGCCCCGGTCCGGCTGGCTGAAGTTCTGGCCGTTCACGGGCGGCACCTGATGGCTTTGCACGCCCAGGTTGGCCAGCATCTGGCTACAGTTGGGGCAAGGGATCCTGCCCGTCTGCCCCTGCTGAGCGGTGATGGACTGGATGGAACCGATGCAGTCGTTCCAGTTCGGATGCTGGGGATTCATCGTATTCGGAGGGGTGCCGTTGGCGTGCTCGTAGTTTCGGATGTAGTTGGTGACCTCAGATCGGCATCGCAGCGCTGCCGACGCCGCGGGCTTGGCGCGCTTTCTCCTGAAAATTGTTCAGATTGAATGCGGTGACAGCGCCGGCGGCGCTCTGATCTGATCACGACGATTCCATCGAAACAAGCCTGCGCTCGAGGTACTCGATCGGGTCCTCACCCAGGACGTCCACCTCGTCCAGGATCCAATCATGCCGCAGGAGGGTGCCCTCGGGGCTCATGTAGAGCGTCGCTTCGACGTCGCTGCCCACGGGCACGAGCGGCGCCCCCTGGAAGCGCACACGCGGCCATACGGCGCCATCCTCGAGCGTGGCACTGTCCTTGGCCCACGACGCGTGGTCCACGGCCTCTCTCTCGAACGCGAGCATCTGAAACGCACCGAACGACAGCAACGCCGCCCCCTCGCGCAGGGGACACCAGAGCCCTCCGAGCCGGCGCTCGAACGCATGCACTGCCGGCGTCGACGGCAGCCCGTGGCGTACGAAAAGCGCGTCGAGCTCTTCGGCGTGGCACATACGCCGCAGATCGCGCCGAAAGCCGAGCCGGAAGAGCCGCGCCTCACCCCGCCCTGGCAACCCTTCGACCCAGGGCGCCACGTGCTCGACCGTGCACCCGCTGGGCCATTCGGCTCTGCTTACCCAGTAGCCGTCGACGATGCAGACCTCCTCGATCGCGGGCGGATCGCTGCCATCGATCCAGGCCACCCAACCGTCGCCACGACCGAAGCGCGGCCGGTGGCGAAACCACACAGCATGAGGGCACCCGTCCGGCCGACGCGCGAGCGGGGCGATCGCCGGCTCCTTCTGGCGATGTACGAAGGCGCCGGAGAGACCGAGCGCGCTGCATGCACCGATGAGGCGCGCGACGTCGGGTGGGCCTGCGAGGGCGTGCACGACAGAGGCCGCGGGAGCATCGAGGTCGCCTTCGTGAAGGAGGAGCGTGCCCGATTGCCAGAAGCGTTGCAGATCGTCGCTCGCTGCAGTGATCTCCGCCACGCCGAGTCTCTCTGCCAGCAGGCCTACCTGCTCGCGCCCCGGAAGCACGAGGTTCAGTCGCTGTTCTTCCTCGGCCGCCCCGGTAAGCGCGAGCCTCGCAAGGTAAACTGCCGGGTGCTCCGCGAGAGCAATCCACTCATCCCCATCGCTGCTGTACAGTCTCCCGCGCTCGTCCATCCCAAGCGCACCGCCCCACACGAAGCGGCCGATGACCACCACGCGCCGGCCGTCTCCGGGAAGCGTCGCCTGAGCGGCTCCCGCCGACACGGTTCCGAAGCATGTGTCGGACAGCTCGAGCAGATAAGGGGACTCCATGCGCCCCCCCTCGCCGAGCGTGTGGAGACCGCGCTCCCAGGCGACGAGGATCTCGGAGCAAGGCTCGCCGCGTCCTTCGAGTAGCCCGCGCAGCAGGAGCTCGTCCCACGAGCGGTTGAACTTGGCATGGCGCTGGATCCAGGAGAGAAGCGAAGGGTGAATTTCTTCTAGATTCCTTGTTGGCATAGGATCCTCAGCGCTCAATGGATCCGCGTCCACTGCCCGTTCCGCTGCTCCCATGTACCTAGAGCAGCCGGGCCTCCAGGCGGAGGCGCCGCGTTGTTGAAATACGCAGCATTCGCCGGATTACCGGTGAAGGTGGCAGAAGGGTTGAACGCAGGTCCGGCATGGCCACCCGCCGTTCCGATGGCGGCCACGTTGTTCGGTGGCGTCATGCCGGCGAGCGTGTAGAGTCGTGGGATCATCTGACTACAGTTCTCGCAGGCCGGCCATCGCTTTTCGTTGCCCGGGTTTGACTGATCTATCCTACGCCCGCTTACGATGCCCTCGGTTTGATCGATTCCGCCGAGCGCGTTGCGCAGGTTCTGTTGCCATTCGGGATCCCCGGGACGACAGGATCTCGGCGGAGTTCCGGTCCTCTGCGAAGGCGGAGTCCCGTTCCACTGCCATTCATCGAGGTAGTTGCTCAGCGCGTGCGGTTCTGCGCACCGTCCTCGCGAATCGTTCTGTCGCGCGGTGTTCGCGTCGGCCGGCGGCAACGCGGCGCGCACCGCAGGATGAAGGCCATCGAGGCTGCCCCCGCTCTCCCCTCGACCAAGGACCGGACGATTGCCCGCCGGACCCGGACCATAGATCACGGACTGCGCTGCGAGGGCATCCAAATCGAAGGCATCCATCGGCCTCCCTTCCGCGTATGCGTACGCCCGCAAGCTCCCGTCGAGCCGGATCGGCTCCGGGCTCAGGTACTGCCCCGTCTCCGGGTCGTAGTACCGATACCTGTTATAATAAAGCCCCGTCTCTTCGTCCGCGTACTGCCCAGCGAACCTGAGCGGCGTCAGCCCGGCCCCCTCGTCCTCGACGCGCCCGAACAGCGACACCTCCACCGTGCCGACGAGCTCTCCATCCCCCGTCACCAGCGCCTCCGGCATCCCGTTCGGCGCTCCGACGTAGTACCGGACCTGGTCGTGCTCGCCCCGCCGCACGCGCTCGGCGAGCGGCAGCAACGCCTCCGGCAGCACCGCGTAGGCCCGCTCTTCGACGACCGTCTCCCCGCTCCCCGAGGCGCGCTCGCGGACTTCGTGCACCAGCGCGTCCCCGCTCCAGGCATACCGCGTGACGCTCTCTACCACGCGATCCTTCTCCACGCGCTTCTCGATCCGGCGCGCGAACGGGTCATACACGAAGCGGACCACCCGCCCGTCCGGCAGCCATACCGCCTGGAGCAGGTTGCTGTCGCCCCAGTCGAAGCGCCAGGAGCGCCCGTCGACAACCGTCTTGCTCGTCACACGCCCGCCATCGTCGTACGCGAACGTCACCCCTCCTCGCGACAGGAGCCGCCCGCCAGGCCCGTACCGTCGCTGCGCCCCGCTGTCGTGAAGCTCCCCGCTCGGTCCGTGACGGAAGCCCTCCGTCGCCTCCTGCCGCGCCCCCTCGGCTTGCTGGCGCGCGACAATGAGCCCATTCACGTCGTGCGCGAACTCCGTAGAGCTCCCGCCCACCTCGTCGGCCACGGCCTCGATCAGCCCCGCCAGCGACCAACTGTACCGATGCGCAAACGTCACGCCGAGCGGACTCGGCCCCACCCACGCGGGCTCGCCGGGCCGCATCGCCAGCCCTGCCTTGGGGCTCATCACCTTGATCCCGGCCAGCAGGCCATCCGGTGTCACCTCCTCCGCGATGCGCCCGCCTGCCGGAAGCGCCCGTTCCACCAGGTTCCCCGCGGGATCGTAGCCCAGCCGCAGGCCCCCGTCGTCGCCGAACGACACCCCGACCGCTCGTCCCATCACGTCTCGCGTGACGTTCATGGCGCCGAACGGCCCCGAGGTCCGCACCGCCTTGCCAAGGGCATCGTACGCCGTCTCCGCCGTCGTCCGCTGGTCGCCCCGCGTGACCGTCTCGCGCACCACGCGCCCGCGCGCGTCACGCGCGTACTCGCAGGTGACATCTCCGCTCGTCACGTACTCCATCCGGCCGAGCAGATCGTACGAGATCTCGTCCCTCCGCCCGTCCGAGAAGCTGCGCGCAACGAGCCGCCCGCACGGATCGTACGTGAGCTCGACACTGCCCGCGCCGTCCCGGAGCTCGATAACCCGCCCCATCGCGTCATGCCGGTAGGTGATCCGGCGCCCGTCGAACGTGTGCTCCTCGACGATGCGCCCCTCGCCCCGGCGCACATACCGGTGCTCCTCGCCGGCCTCGTTCACCACCCGCACGAGGTCCTGCTCGCGATCGTAGAAATACCGCACGGAGCTACCGTCAGGCCGGACCACCTCGGTGACGACGCCGATGCCTCCCCAGCGCAGCGTGGTCGCACGCCGGTCCGCGTCGATGATCCGCGAGAGGCGGCCATCGGCATCATGCTCGTAATTGTCCGTCGCTCCGCTGGGCCGCCGCACGGACACGAGGCGGCCGCGGGCATCGTAAACGTAGGACGTCTCGAATCCCCGCTCATCCACGAAGCTCGTCACCCGTCCCAAGAAGTCGTACCGGATCCGTCGCGTCGCCCCGTCCGGCTCGATCACCGCCACCCGGTTGCCGAGCGCGTCGTACTCCATCCGGGTCACGCCGCCATTCGGGAGAACGGCCTCGACGAGCAACCCCCGCTCGTTGTGGCGAAACTCCACCACGGGCCCGAGCTCGTCGAACACCGCAGTGACATCCCCTTGCGCGTTGCGCTCGTAGCGCGCGAATCCACCGAGCGCGTCCCGCATCTCGGCGATGGCCCCGCGCTGATCATAGACGTACTCCGTCCTCGCGCCCATCGGATCCACCACGGCACGTAGCCGCCCGGCATGATCCCGCTCGCAGCGCCACGCGTGCCCGAGCGCATCCTGGTACGCGAGCACATTGCCCGCGGCGTCGAACCGGTACGAGTGCACGCTCCCGTGCCAGATCACCTTGTCCGCCTTGTCCAGCCGATTGCCCTCGATACGGCGCTGCGACCGCGAGGTGATCACCTCGAGGAAGACGCCGTGATCCTCGATCTTGACATGGCAGAACCCCTTCGCCTTTGTCTCGCCGTCATCCAAAGTATCGGGCACCTCGCGGTCGAGCGCGTCGTTGCTCGGACGCTCGCACCACGTCTCGACACAGCGGCCCTGGTCGCTGTAACGAAAATGCGCCACGAGCCCCCCGGGCTCGCGACGCCTCGTAAGGCGGTGCGCGTCGTCGTACTCGTACCGATGCTCGTGCCCAGCCGCGTCGCACGCCGCCACGAGATCGCCCCGCTCGCCGTACCGGTATGTGCGAAACGAGGTCCATCGCCCCTGCGCCGATGCGTTCTTCACCTCGAAAGCAGCGATCCTGCCGTCCGTGTGCCGGCGGACGCGAACGACCCGCCCAGCGCTGTCGATCACATGCGACAGGCGCTTTCCCTCGTATGTCAGGCGAACCTCGTTCCCGTACCGATCCACGATGCGCGACAAGAGCCAGCAGCCCTCCTGCCGCTCGCCGAGCACGTACAAGAGGCCCTCCGCCTCCAGCGTGTAGCCCGCCGCGTGGAGGGTCAGCAGGCCGCAGGGCAGCGTGACGGGGTGTTCGGGCTCGGGCACCTCTGCCGTCGTCGGCGCCGCGTTCGGCTCCAGCACCCGCAGTGTCCTCCTCCGCTCCTCGATGCTCCAGGCCAGCGAATGACTCCAGCCGAAGCCGAGGCCGAGGTCCACGTCACACGTCTCCGATGAGTAGCTCCGCTCGATGACCAGCGGAATTGGCCCCGGCAGCGCGAGATCGACGATCTTGGCGGTGTAGACCCGCCCCGTCACGGGATCGACCGGATCTCCGGCCGAGGTGCCTCCGCCGCGCCCGTGCGACGGGTTTGGGCAGCCTCCGCTGCTCCCGGGGCCGCACGAGCCGGCATTCTTGCCACCCCCCTGCGCTCCCCGCCCACCTCCCAGGCCATCGGCTCCTTGCCCGCTCCCGCTCCCCCGTCCGCCGCGCCCTCCGGCGCCGCCTCCGCTGCCCCCGCCGCCCAGGATCCACGTCCCGGGGTTCATGCCAGGAATCGCGGGGATGTTCGGAACGGGAGCCGTGCGCGCCATGGGACGATGGTCACCGGCCGCTACGCTCCATGTCAAACTCAGCGGCGCATCGGCCTGGGATGTGCCAGCTCGGCGTCGTTCTGTGCCAAGCGAGGGGGGTCCGGCACCGGCACAAGCGCAATGCATTGCGACACACCGGGGTCCGGCCCCCTCCGGACCGTGCCGTGTAACGTCTTCCTGGGGACTTTTGTGCCAAATGGCGTCTAAAATTGCGCAATTCTGCGCCATGTACCCCGCAGAAGCGCTTGCCTTTGTGCCAGACGGGGGGTTCGGACCCCTCCGCAACGCAATCCACTGCGCTCGCGCAGCCTCCGGACCTCGCCGACGGGCGATCCAGTGCGCTCGCGCGGCCTCCGGCCCGCTCTGCTCCGCAATCCGCTGCGCTCGCACGGAGCCCCACCTCGCACGGAGCATCCCTCTCTCTGGGCCAGGCAGCTCGGCTCGACCGCCCCCCGACCACGACCGCGCCCGGGGCGACGCGGTGCTAGCGCAAGCGCCCAATCCGTACGCCGAAATACGTGGGCCCCCACGCAGCCGCGCCCGGGTCGAGCTCCGACGGCGCCAGATCCGAGAGCGCGACGTCCGCACACACGAGCCAGATGGACGGCGGCTTCTCGGCCGTGAGCTGGCGCGTCATCGCAGAGGTCTCGATCAGGTTGTGCATCGGGATCACGCCGTCCGCGACCGGGGCCTCCTCCTGATCGAACGGCAGTCGCACGAGATACACGTCCTTGTCCCCCCACGGCACCTCCGAGCGCGCCACCTCCGCGCTGGCTGCGATGATGCCGCCGCGCAGCTGACCGGGCAGGCGCTCTCCGCCGCCGTAATGCCCCCTTGCCGCTCCCTTGCGCGTCGTTCCCTCCATTGCCGCCGCCGACGCCTTGCCCGTTGCCGCTGTCGTTTCCGCCGCGGCCATTGCCCCCCACCGCCGCCCGCCCGAGATCCACACACCGGGGTTCATGCCAGGGATTGCGGGGATGTTCGGGACCGGAGCGGTGCGCGATAGGCGCATTGTCGGCTACCGCCAGGCCGCGTCAACGGTCCGACATCGGCGTTGGAGGCGGAGGTGCTCGGCGGAAGCCGTCCCCCTCGCGCGCCGATCACGGCCCCAGCGAGTATCGAGGGCGGCCTTCCGGAGGATCATCGATGAACATCTCTCTGCGTGGACCGCCCGGATCACGGAGCTCCGGTAGAGCTCCAGGCGTCGCGCCGGCCATCTCTCCGCGGACGCTCAGGGGAGCCACCGCGCGATATCGGCGATCTCCCGAGCCACCTCGGCGACGCCCTGCGGTCCAGCGACGCGTGCGAACAAGGGCGCCAGGTGCCCGAGGTCGTCCTTCGTCCAGTCGTCGAGGAGATCAGGCCGCCGCTTCCAGTCGAGGTCGTGAAGCAGGCGCTGGCAGAGCCGACGCGCGTGCGGCTCGGTCATCGAGGCGGCCAGCGGGACCAGCGCGAAGAGCGCCTCGTCCTCGTCGCTCGGCAGCTCCACGGCGCGCGCGAGCAGATCGCGCGTGATCGCCAGCGCGTGGTCCGGCGAGGCCCCGGCGATCGCGACCAGGGCTGGCCACGTGGCGCCGAGCTCGCGTGACAGATCGAGGACCGCATCCGCCCCGAGAGCCCGGGTCCACGCAGCGGCGTTCCGCTCGAGGAGCGTGCGCGCGCCGTCGCCCGCCCGCAGATCTCCGGACAGCTCGGCCCAGGCGGCCTCGCGGACCGCGGCGGGGAGGTGCGCGAGCAGCGCGGACCGTACCTCAATCCGGTCCGACGCGTCGGGCAGCGTCGCCACGAGCGCGAGCGCATCCTCCACGCGGCCCAGATCGCAGAGGCGCGCGGCCACGGCCGTCACCACCGGGCGCCGGAAGCTGGCCGCAGCCGCGCACGCCTGGATCAGCGCGGACGCGGCGCCGGCAGGTGCGTGTGGCGCGAGCGCGCAGATGCTCCAGCACGCGTCCGGCGGCAGCGCGTCGTCCGACAGCAGCGACAGCGCGAGCCCCAGCGCCTCCGACGCGCCCGCTTCCCGCTCCGCCTCGGGCAGGCCCGAAGCGAGGCGCGTGAGGACCAGATGCCGCTCCGAGGGGGGCAGCGCCTCGGACCATTCCCAGAGCCCGCGAACCGCCGCGGGAGACCATCGCGCGGCGGCCTCCGAGAGCCGAGGCAGCTCATCGCTCCTCGCGTCGGCCGGGACCTCGGCGAAGGCGTCGCAACCGAGGTCGAGCGCCTCGGCCTCGGGCAGCAGCGCCGCCAGGGACACGCGCGCGAGCCGGCTCTCCTTGGTCCGCTCGCGACCGAGCCGCGCCGCCGCCTCGCGCGCAACCGTCACCCGTGCCTGCCCATCGAGCGCGGCCGCAGCGGCGGCGAGCGCGGCCCCGCTGGCGTGCTCCTCGCGGGCGGCCTCTAGCGCCCAGCCGAGCACAACGGCGCGCTCGGCGTCGGGTAGCTCGTGCGCCAGCCGGATCAGGGCGCCGGCGCGCTCCGCGGCGTCGGCGATCGGCCGCCCGGCGTCGAGGATGTCCTCGCCCACGCACGGCATCTCGATGTGTGGTCCGGCGGAGCCCTCGCCGCCCTGGGCCCCCTCCTCTTCCTCCTCTTCGTCCTGCGCGGCCAGCGCGGCGAGCGCGCGCCGCGCCTCCTCGAAGCCAAGGATCTCCCTCACAGAGCTCGTGACGAGCAGGCAGCGTACCTGCGCGGCCAGCGCTTCCATGACATCCTCTCTGGCCGCGACATCGACCAGAAGGCGCGCCGCGCAGGCCGCCGTCGCGTCCACGTCGGCGATGAACCCAGACGAGCCATCCGGGCGCGTCCTCCACACGTCGAGCCACGCCCTCGAGACCAGCTCGAGCCGCTCTGCGAGGCTCGCGTCGACCCGCTCCAGGTGAGCGCGCCAGTTCCGGCATACGTATTCAGAGACCGTGCCCGAGGCGAATGCGTGCTTCCCGTGGTCGGCGAACCGGCGATCGACCGCCGCGCGCTCATGCGGCGCGAGCCGCCCTTCGATGGCCTCCGCCCAGGCCGGGTGACGGAGCGCGAGGCCCGGCTCTCCGGCGGCGACGGGCGGTCCGCTCAGCTCATTCCAGGCGCCGACGCTCACCGTCGAGATCGCGAAGAGCTCCTCCCTCTCGATCGGGCCGAGCGCGCGTGCAAGCCATGGCAGCGCGGGGCGGCTCGCGCCGCCGGCGCAGAGATCGAGGACGGCCGGAGCCCCGGCGGGAGCGCTCGCGAGCGCCGGCGCCGCAGCCGCGGGATCCTGCGAGAGGGCCTCGAGGAGCGCCTCCACGAGGAACGGCTCCCCGCCGCTCACACGTGCGACGTGGTCATTCACGCTGGCCGGCAGATCGCCGAGCCTCCGCCCGATGGCATCCGCAACCTCGTCGACTGCGATCGGTGGCAACGCGACCACCTCCGTCCCCTCCCGGAGCCCTCCCAGCGCCTCGAGCGAGCGCGCTGACAGCACGGCGCGCACGCCGGGGCCGAGGTCTCGCAGGAAACGCTGCGCGGCATCGCGGGTCCAGGTGACGGCCTCGTCGAACCCGTCGAGGATCAAGACGAGCGGCCTGCTTCCGGGCGGGCGGCCCTCCTCGAGCATGATCGCAAGGTCGCGCCGCGTCTCCTCGACCCCGTGCGGCCGTTCACCGGTGCGCCGCGGAGACCTGAGGAACGGAGCCACGCGCGCGTAAAGGAGGTTCAGCGCCGTATGCTCCAGTGCCGTACCGAACCGCCGGCTCACGGGGACGAACGCGATCTCGTGCCGTCCCGCGCAGGCCAGCTCCAGCGCCCATGCGCCCAGCAGCGCCGACTTGCCGCGCCCGCTCGGCCCGAGCAGCGCCGCGCGCGCACCGCCATGCTCCAGCCACCGTTCAAGGCGCGCCACGGCGCCAGCCCGCGCCTTCTCGCCGAGCGGAGCGCTGCGGCAGCGCTCGACCTCGCGCCAGAAGGCAAGGACGCCGCGCTCCGCCGCCGCCGGGCCCGCGGCCGGCGCATCCGATGCTCGCGGAGGAGGGCTCATGGCTCTGCGAAGGGCGGCGTGCTCGATGGAGCGGTCCTGAACGGCACCGAGCGTCCCTTGTACCAGACTCGCCCCGGCCCGGCGCCCGCAGACGTGTGGCCGTGCACAACCAGCTTGGCCATCGCCGCGCCGATCACGCCCCGGTGCGCCGGAAGTGGACCCTGCGAAATCCGTCGCGGGAGATCCGCTCGACTACGACCTCGTCGCCCGTGGCGATCCATTGCACAATCCCTCCGTCGTTCGACAGCGCGACGGTTCCTGTGGGCTCGCCGTCATCCCATCGCTCGTACCGCACTCCGGCGGGTGTCTCGGGTGGCGGCTCGTTGCTGCGCTCCTCGACCTTCTCGCCCGCGACACGCACGCTTACGCCAACGTCGGGGAAGCCCTCTCTCATCGCGGCGAGGAGCTCCCGCACGCTCGCGATCTCGCTCGCCACTGCGGTGCACGGCGCTACGCTCATCTCCGCGAACGTCGGCGGAGACCAGAGGGCGAGATCGTCTTTCTGGAACACCGCCTGGCAGGTATCGCTGAGCTCGTCGATACGTTCCGCGCCCATCGCAGCGGCGAGCTCGGCTGCGATGTCGACCGTCATCTCGCCCGCCATGCGACCGGGCCAGGTGAAGGCGGCCACCGGGTACTCCTGCCCGATCGCGAATCGTTCGAAGAGGCGCCGCGCGTCCTCGGCGAGGACGAAAGGCTCGACCACCCCGTCGTCGACCACGACCCGACCGCGCGAGTCCATCCAATAAGTCCCGTGCGGGAAGGCGCCCATCGCCACCCGACCCTGCCGTGGGCGCACGCCTCGGTCGAGCTGCAGTCCGATCCCGAACCAGAACGCCTCGCCCTCCGCCGATGGCACGCAGGTGCCGCCGAAGACCTCCTCGAACCGCAGCATCGGACCCGCCTCGGTGAATCCCCAGCGCTCGAGCTGCTCGCGGAGGGCTTCCGGCGCCATCACGCGATCGGGATCGCGCACAGTTCCGCGCTTCCTGAGCCACGCAATCGCCCGGGGCGAGAGGGTGCTCGCGAGGAACTCCCTCACTTCGCGGTCGCCCGGTCGGTCGAGCCCGCCATCCGTCATCGTCGCGTCCCCCGGGGTCGCCAGTTCGGCGGCGGCCGGACGGCCATGTTACCGGGCGCGTTCGGGTTCTGCATCGCCTCCACGGCGGTGCGCTGAGGGTTCCCGGCCGCCACGGCATCCTGGTATCGCTGGCTGCGCGCGCGCAAGCTCCAGCCGAACCGGTTCGAGCTCTGCGCCGCGCCCGAGTACCTCCGCTGCGGCGCGCCGCGCTTGGCGGAGGCTCTCGCCGCGCAGGGTGCATCCGGGTCAACGTCCCGAGCACGGGCCGGCTGCGACCGCGCCGCGACAGATTTACGCCGTCGTAAATAGGGCGTGCACTCGACCCGACCGCGTCCGTCAGTAGGGTGGTACGGATGGACGCCCCTCCCCCGAAGCCCCCTCAGCCCCGGCGGCTGCTCGAGGTCCTCGGCGCTGCCGCCCCGGCGCTCGCCGCCGCTGCGCCGGCCGTCGTCGAGCTGTTCGCGCAGGACCGTACCGCCCACGACGCGCAGGAAATGCAGATCGCCCGCGAGCGCTACCAGCTCGAGCAGGCGCGCGCGGAGCTCGTACGACGGGAGCGGGCGCTCCAGCGCAGAGAGGCGGAGCTAGAGCGTGAGCGCGAGCGCCTGCAAGCCGAAGCCGAGCGCCTCGCGCAGCACGCGCTCGCCGGCAACGGGGGGCGCTTCCAGCGCCGCAGGCGGCCCGTGCCGCCCCGCTTCACGGTGGCCTACGGCTACGACGAGAACGATCGCTTGCGGCTGCTGTTGCCGGAATGCATCACGTACGCTTGGTGCGTTGCCTTCCACAGTGCGCCGCGTGACGTACGCGCGCAGGTGTCGCACGCGCGCCGGAGCCAGTACGCACGGATCGCCCGGCTACCACCCCTTCTGGGCGAAAAGCTCGACAAGGCCGGCGTCCCGTTCGATGCGCTGCGTTTCGTGGCGTACGCCGCCACGTTCGTGGAGCAGGAGGAGCGGGCCCGGAAGATGCTCGCGGGCGAGCGTCCGCCGCGCCGGATGCCGCCACCGGAGGAGCCGAAGGCCTCCGAGCCGAACCAGCGCCGGAGGGGACGACCCGCGTACCCCCGCGTGCGACCCAACGAGACGCAGCAGCCCCGGGCCGATGACCAGCAGAATAGCCCCACCGCGCGGGCCCAGGGGGATGACGCCGCCGAGCAGCAGGCCACCAAGCTCCGCGAGTTCGCGTCCCTGTTCGCGTACCACCTCCTCAACAAGTGCGACCCCGACAACGAGGCCGAAGACGAACGCGCCGACGACATAGTCGACGACGCGGAGGACCCGACCTAGCGCGCGCTGCGGATCATCGCGCTGGAGCGCGCGGTTCGACACGCCTCGTGCGACGGATGATGCCGGTCGCCCTCGCGCGAGGAGCAGGGGGATCGGTCGCTGTCGAGCCTCGCCCTCGCGGCCGTCGCGGCCGAGCCAGCAGGAGATCTCCAGCTTGTTCCCCAGCGGGATCTCCACCGACCTGCAGCCCCTGCCCGCGCCGCGCACGTGGTCGAGATAGGGCCGCAGGTCATCGGGCGCGATGTCGAGGTCATCGCCGGCGATGAGCGCGCGCCCTCAGCGCCGCAGGTTCGGCGCGCTTCGTCGCGCCCGCTCGCTGATCCTACTCAGGGAAGCGCAGCGTCTCGAACTTGCTGCCGCCCTGCCCCGTTACCATCTCGCCAGACCAATCCCAGCTGGTGCCGCCCATGCCCGGCGGTCCCAGCTCGTACGTGACGCCCTCCAAAGTGAGCTGGTCCTCGTCGAGGTAGGCGATGCCGATCGAGTCACCGCCACGCCCGGGGCCGCCGTAGCCGCCGGGCCCCCCATCGCCCCCGCTGCCGCCGCCACAGGACCACGTGCCATCGCCCAGGGCGCCCCCTGGAGCGCCTCGGCCACCTCGGCCGCCTTCCTCGGGGGGCCCGCCGTCGCCGCCCGGACCGGCCTCAAGGGTGATGATTACGCTATCGCGCACTGTCACCTTGGCGTGGAGCGCGACGATGCCGACCGTCGGGTGTCCGTTCTCGCCCGCCCGGCCGCCTCGACCGCCGCAGCCGCCGGCACCGCCGGAGCCGCCACCGGCGCCTCCCTTGGTGGCCGCACCGCACAGAGCGAGCCCGCCCCGACGGCCGCCACCCCCGCCGCCCCCCTGACCCGGCATGCCCCTGCCGCCATCGCCCGCCTTGCTGCCTTCCCATCCTGCCTCGGTGATGCGCCCGATACCCTCGCCGGAGGAACCGACCACACCGGGCTCGCCGTGGAGCGCAACGGCACCTTCCTGGCAATGGGTGCCTGCCACGTCCCCGTCTCCCCCCCGTCCGTAACTCGGGTTTGACGCCACGAACGGTTGCCCGTCCTCGCCGTCGCCAGCGCCGTCGGGAAGCCCGTCGCCTCCTTTCCCGCCGGTGCTCGGGATCCCTCCGTCGCATGGGTTCACGGCCGCAGCCCCGCCATGAACGGTAGCTGCCGAGCATGCGTCTCCCCCATACAGCCCGTCAGGTCCCGTCGCTGCCTGATTCGGCCAAGGCCATTCCTCGCCATCGTGGCCCGCCCATCCGTGGGCCGCATGCAACGTGCTTCGGATGACTTCCACCATGGTGTCGGACTGAACGAGCATCGAGATCGGACCGGTCGCCCACACGGCGAAATCGACGACCTTGGATACGCCATCCTTGGCTCCCTTGTCCTCGGGGCCCGCTGGCTCGACGGTCAAGAGAATTCCATGATTCTGCGGGCTCTCAATTCTGGACTGAGCGCCGCCTGGCATGCGCTTCCAGTTCAGACAGTTGAACCCTCCGATGAGATCGACGCCGGAGGGCAGCCTGACGGGATCGAGATAGCTGTCGTAGCATGCGAACACGCGCCCTCGTCCCGTGCGCGCGAGCTCTACGGCGCGCTGAAGCGTGAGTACCGGTTTGTCCTTCGTTCCTGGGTTCGCATCATCACCGCGGGCGAGGGGACCGCCGACGAACACGCCGCAGCCGTCATCAAGCACATCGGCGGCGAGATGCTCGAGACACACCGACTCTGCCGGCGCCTCGCCCTGGCACGCCATCGTGTTATCGCATGGGGCGGGGCCAGCGTCTTGCACGTCCGTCGTCGTGCCGCAGCCGACTGCAGCGAGCGACACGACGACGAGGAGGTGAATTAGCAAGGTCAGTTTCATGATTTTTCTCGATGCGCCGCCACGCTTGCGAGGCCAATCAATGGGGTGGCTCCGGGTTGGATACATCAAACTGACGCCAGGGCATCGCCCGGCCAAACTCGCCCCTACCCGCGTCGTCGTCGGACGATGCATTGCCCGCGGCTCCGCCATCGCCAGGGGTACGATGCTCCAGGGTGGCATCCGGCCCGAAGCTCACATAGGCGCCGACGGACGCGACGCCGTACGACGGGCCCCCGAGGCCACCGCCGGCATCGCCCCCGCGGCCGCCATTACCTCCAGAGCCCCCGCGGCAACCTTCCCAAAGCACGCCGGTGGTTCCATCGAAACCAAGCCCGCCCTGGCCACCAGGCCGACCTCTACCGCCCGGTTGACCCGTGCCGCCGACCCCGCCGTTACCGCCCTTCCCAGTGGCCACTGCTGTCGCCTCGAGCGTCAGTGCGCTGCCCTGCAAGGCAACGATGCCGATGCTCGCGCCGCCGTAGCCGCCGCCCTTACCTCCCAGACCACCGCAGCCCCCGCTGCCGCCCGAGCCTCCAGCTGCTCCTCCCTGGGGTCTGTTTGCAGGGCACCCGATCATTTCGCCCCGCGCCTTGCTGCCGCCACCGCCGCCTCCCCCCTGCCCGACGCCGCCCCTCTTTCCATCCTCACCACGAACGCCGACCCATCCATCGATGCTGAGGTGACCTACGCCAACCGCGCCGCCACCCCGACCGGAATCGGCGCCCTTACCGCCCTTGCTCCCGTCGCTGCATCTCGCGATGTCCGCGCCCGTTCCTGCGCGGCCGTTGCCCTCCGGATTCTCGGCCGGATCCGGCTGTCCTGCACCACCATCGCCGCCCAACTCAGTCCCGCCATCGCCCCCATATCCCCCGATGGACTCGGTACCATCTTCGCACACCGTCACGACCGGGAGAGCACCCGTTGCGAAGTCCTCCGTGCAGGCGTCCGCCCCGTCGTTCCCCGTCACGCCGTCCTTCGCCCGCTCCCTGGGCGCGTCCTCACCCGCCTCGCCATCCTTCCCGTTTCCCGCCTGGACATCGCTCGCTACCACCTTCAACCTGGCGCCGGGGCTCAAGATCACCGCGATCGACGACTTGCCATCGCTCGCCGACGCATCCGCCGCCACGACACGCACGCCGAAGATGGTGGATGTCGCGCCCTCATCCCCGACGACCCGAAGCGGAATTCCCTGCGGGGGTGCGATGGCGGTCGGGTGATTGCCTCCATCGAACGACCACCCGTACGACCAGCCGCCGTCCTCGCAGCGGCGGCCGCCCCAGAGGTGGACGCCCGAGATCAGGGTTACCTCTTCCTCGAACGTCTCGCCGCAGGCGTAGACGTGGTGCAGGCCTCGCGCTTGCGCCTCCACGATCGCCTGTTGCAGCGAGGTGAACGGCTCGAGACGCGTGCCGGTACGCGGACCGTCCCCCCCAGCGCTGGCGCTGACGAACACCCCGCATTCATCCATCACGGGGCCCACGCTGGGCTCAAGCACCTCACAGGGCGACTTCGGGGGTGCGAGGCACATCCGCTCGTCGCTGCAGTCTTCCGTGTAGATGCAGCCGGAGAGCCCTCCCGCGCCGCTCATCGCGACGGCAGCCAAGGCGCACAGCCGCCGTACATGTCGCCACCGGGGAAAACGCATGTCCTTGGATCCTTGGTCACCAAGCGCCATATGCCACGAGGCCAACCTGCTGTGGGGTTGCAACCGGCGAGAACCCGACGCGGTCTCTCGCGGGCTCAGACCGGGTGAACGCGAGATCCGTGAAGAACGAAGCGACCGTCGCGGCCCCAATGACGCCGCTCGCAACCATCATCGCCGTCCCGAGCGCGGCGAACTGGTCTCGCTGTCGTCGGAGACGCGCCAGCTCAGAGCACGTTGCAGGCGGCGATGGCTCCCGGCAAGCCCACGAAGTGAATCCGAGTTCGTCCAGCTTGCTGTTGTGCTCATCAAGATCTCCATCGGCTGCCCGCGCATGGATCATGAACAGGGCGCCGAAGGAAGCTGTCGCCGTGGTCAGGCCGATGCCGGCGATGCGCAGCGTCCCCGGCCACGAAGCCCATGGCCCGGGAGCGTTCACGCGCGCAGTGGGAGCGGAGGAGGTGCTCGAGGGCGCCGGCGTTGACCGCGCGGCTTGCTTGGAGCTGTCTACCGCCCCGCGCGGCAGCTGCATCGAGATCTCGTGCTCCGCGCCCGCCTCGGCGCGCAATGAATGGAGCGCCTCCTCCCGGCCCGGCGCTCGGGCCCGCACCAGATGTTGGCCAGGCTCCAAGAACAGCTTGTAAGTCCGTGCCCTCCGGCCAATGGAGCCGCCATCGACGAACACCTCGGAATCCGGCGGATCTACCGCGAGGAGGAGCGTCGCGACGTGCGCCGCCGCTTTGCGCAGCCCTTCGCCGAATCTCCTTTGCTGCGCCAGAGGAGGCGCTTGGCGCTGCTCGAGGCTCCATGGTCCTCCCCCGGTTCCGCGGACAGTCTCACTATGCCGCGCGCGCGGTCACGTAGGTCTTCAATTCGAACTCGATCGGGCTCATGTAGGCGAGCCGTGAGTGCCGTCGTTTCAGGTTGTAGAAGTTCT
This sequence comes from Sorangium sp. So ce834, assembly GCF_051521425.1. NCBI lineage: Bacteria > Pseudomonadati > Myxococcota > Polyangiales > Polyangiaceae > Sorangium > Sorangium sp. So ce834. Next base: position 5,129,088 of record NZ_CP150351.1, on the reverse strand, counting down.
CGATGTAGTCTCCGATCGATGCGATGGCGGCCGCTCGCGTCGGGTAGCGCTCGTGCTCGACCAGCTCCGCCTTCAGCGTCGCGAAGAAGCTCTCGGCCACGGCGTTGTCCCAGCAGTCGCCGGCGCGGCTCATGCTCGGGATGAGCCCGTGGGCCCCGAGCACGAGCCGGTAGTCGTCGCTGGCGTAGGGGCTGCCGCGATCCGAGTGGTGCACCAGCCCAGGCGCCGGCCGCCGCGTTCCCAAGGCGAACGCGAGCGCGGTGAGCGCCAGGGCGCGATCGTTGAACGCGCTCGCGGCCCAGCCGACCACGCGGCGCGAGAACAGGTCCAGGATCACGGCCAAGTACAGCCAGCCCTCGCCGGTGGGAATGTACGTCACGTCCGTCACCCAGACTTGGTTGGGCGCTCGAGCATCGAATTGCCGCTCGATCACATTCGGGGCGATCGGGCCGTTGTGCCGCGAGTCGGTGGTGCGGCGGAAGCGCCGCTTCCTCCGAGCCGCGAGCCTCTGAGCGCGCATCAGCCGCTCGACCCGTTTCTTGCCGACACGCATGCCGCGAGCACGCAGCTCCGCGTGGATGCGCGGACTGCCGTAGCGGCCACGGCTCTTGTGGTGCACGGCCCTGATCTGCACGCTCAGTTGAGCGTCGGACTTGGCCCGCGCGGACTCCGAGCGCTTGGCCCACCCGTAGTAGCCGCTGCGCGAGACCAGCAGCACCGCGCACAGCACCAGCACCGGGTAGTGCGCCTTCTCCGCGTCGATGAACTCGAACCTCACTCGTTTTCCTTCGCGAAGAAGGCCGCCGCTTTTTTTAAGATCTCGCGCTCCATCTCCAGCCGCTTCACGTCGCGGCGCAGCCGCTGCAGTTCCTCACGTTCTGGCGTCGTCAGCGCCCCCGGCGGGCCGTGGCCCGCGTCGGTGTCCGCGCGCTTGATCCAGTCGCGCAGCGCCGTCTCGGTCAGGTCGAGGTCCTTCGCCACCTGGCCGATGCTCCGGTCGCTCGCCTTCGCCAGCCGTACCGCCTCCGCCTTGAACTCGGGCGTGAACGCCCTCCTCTTTCTCCGTCCCATCCCTGCCTCCTGGTGCCGTCGGGGGTGTCGACGGAAGCGGGGGAGGACCACCAGGCCAGATGTTCGGCCGCATTCCGGTACTGGCGCAGTGCGAGCTCACAGAGCCCGAGCTCTCCGGCGATCTCTGCCCGCTCTCGCTCCCTGCCAGATGCCGCGCCTACTGCCTCGAACGCCGCCTTGTAGGCGGCGTGTGCCTCGGTCCACCGCCCTGCGTCGCGTGCCCTGCGGGCACGGCGAACATGGTCCTTCACCGTTGAATCGTCGCTCGATCCTGGCTTCGGGTAGAACTCCTCAGCGCTGGCCGAGCCTGTGAAGCTGGCTACGACGCCAAGCGCAAGAAGAATCGAGAACGCATGCGCAGCGCAACGCATGCATGAACCGTACTTACGCCAGCCTCACGGCGTCAATCCCTCGGAAATCGCCGTTGAAGGACCTTCGGAACGAGAAAAGACAGCCCGAGGATGGAAAGCGGTCGTCCGTCCCCCGCATAGAGCACCGTGCAGCGCAGCGCCGCGCAACACTTGTCCCACATTCTCCCACCAAAGTCATCGCGCCGTGCATTTTCCTGAACCCTCCCGGGCCGCTCAGGTGTGCTACCTCCCGTGGGCAAGCCAGCGACCATCTCCACGGGGTTCGCTCTCTTCCGGCGCCTCGCCATGCGCCAGGGCGTCCCGGCGCGAAACGCGGAGGACGTTGCGCAGGAAGCGCTGCTGCGGGGGTTGGAAGCGGACCAGCGGATTGAGGCGGGTCAGGACCCGGGGCCGTACCGCGTCACGATCGCCCTGAACCAGGCGCGCAACCATGTTCGGGCCGCGGGCCGCCGGGGCGAGATCCTGACGTCGTTCGACGAGCGCGAGCTCCCGGGAGAGAGCTCCACGCCCGAGGAACTGCTCCGCTTGCGCGAACGGGCAGCGCTCACGCGGCACCTGATCGCCCAGGTCGACCCCAAGTACCGAGACATCTTGATCAGGCACGAGCTCGAGGAGACGCCGCTCGTCGAGATCGCGGCTGAGCTCGGCCTCAACGTGCAGACGGTGAAGACCCGATACCGGCGGGCGCGCGAGGAGCTGGAGGCGCAGAAGCGACGGTGGCAGGCGCAGCAGCGTTCACGCGGGTGGGAAGAGGACGCCTGTGTGCCGCTCGCCTTTGGGCTCCGCCGTGACGACTCCTGGCCGGCTTGGTTGCGACATCTCGACGTGAAGGTCCTCATGCAGGGTGCGCTCGTCGTGCTGATCGGCGCGCTCGTCTCCGCGGTGCCGCCCTTGCCCGACCTGCACTCGTGGCGGCAGCCGGCGGCGATCCGCGCGACTGCGACCGCGCCCGGAGCGCAGGACGCCATGGCGCCTCCCGCGCAAGGCGGCGCGCACAGCGCCGCGGCGTCTGCCCCGCCGCCGGCGGAGCCGACCTCGACACCGAGGGCACAAGGCAGCGCACGCGCCGACGCCGTGGTGAGCCGCACGCCCGCCCCTTCGGCGGCCACGGCTGCTCGGGTCGCGTCGCCGCGGAGCGCCGATCGACCGACCGTCAACGAGCGCGAGCGGGGCCTGGTCAACCGGGCCCGGAGGGCGATCGAGGCGGGCACCGCCTTCGCCGCCGTCGAGGCGCGCCGGCTGCTCGAGGCCCATGCGCGGGAATTCCCGCAAGGCCAGCTCGCCGCGGAGCGCGAGGCGCTGCTCAGGCAGATTCGCTGAGCCATCGGTTTCTCAGCAAGAGCGAGTCGTCGATGCGGCCGGCGCTGTGTTCGGACTGCATACACTTGGTTCGGCCGCGCGGCATGACACATGGAATCCGAAAACAACAGAGCGAGGCTCAAGCAGCTGGTCGAGCGAATGGAATGGCGCATTGTTCCGCTGAGCAAGGACCATGTTCAGGCACTCATCGAGGAGGGGTTCAACGCGTACTACAGCGCTCCAGCGGGCAGGGTAGCGACAGCGCTACTGACGTTGGCTCGACTGGTCTTGGACGAGGCGACTCCCGGACACCAGAACGTTCCTGAATCCACCGAAGCCCGTGCGCCGATCTGTCGCATCTCACCGCTCGAGGAAGCGCTGATCCGCTGGGCTGAGGTCGACGAAGAGGGGCAAAAGCGAGTGGTTACAATCCTGGATGCGATGGGCGCCAAGGACCCCGCCGCCCGTGCTGCACACGCGGCCCTGGTCTGGGCCGCGCAGGTGTACAAACTCGCGACGAGAGCAGGTGTAAACGGTTAACTGCGCCAGCGCTTCAGAGTCACCGCGCTCGGCACGCGACGACCTCAGGAAAGCTGAGGTCGACGACGTGGACGCGGCGCGCTAGCAGACCGCTGGGACACGAGGGATCTTCATCGCTCTTGGATCACGCTCCAGCGAGCCCGACCTTGCCTCCCGTGCCAGCCCCACTGCTCGGTCTCCTCTGGCGCCACGCGAATCGCCTGGATTTCATCCCGTAGGATCGGGAGGGCGAGGCCGGCCTCGTCTCTCGTCAAGACGACCTCCCGGAACCTGATGTCAACGATGCGGACGCGCTGCGCTCTCCACCACGGATCGGCCCACCCCGGCGCCGCTCCGACCACCAGGTCGACGGCTTCGCCCTTCTCGCAAGCGCTCTTCAGCTGCCGATGGAGGCTCGCGTCGCCGGGCAGGGCCCAGTCGGTCGCCAGGGCGTCGTCGACGAAGCCCCAGCGAAGCCGAACGGCGCCATGGAGGACGCCGTACTGGTAGAAGGCGTGGAGCGCCTTGACGTCGCTCTCGAGCCGGCGCGCAAGCCTCTGGTGGTCCCCTTCGGACAGGTAGCGCGCCACCTTCTCTGGATCGCCGAAAGGCCGGCGGATGCGGGTGGTCCCCGCGATGAGGAGCTCCGGCGTGATCTGCAGCGTGCGGCCCGCGCGGTTCAGGCGTCTGGATTTCTGTGGCGGATTGAGATCCACAACCCGGCAGCGGCCCGCATCGAACCCCAGCGAGCGTAGCGTGTCGCGGATGTCGAGTCCCGCGATCACATCGAATCGCTCCAGCAGACCGGCGATCTCGGCGACGTCGCGACCGATGAAGGCCCTGATCGATCGCTCGCCCACGTCGAGCAGCGCCACGGCCTGCGGATCTTCCGCGGACGGTACCGCGCGAAGGACGGCGCGGCGGGACGAGCGCGCGATCTCGGCGTTGCGTTGCGCCTCCGGGGCGAGCTCCACGCGGCGGACCACGCTGCCCTGCTCCCGTACCGTGCGTTGCGCCGGCTGCACGAGCACCGGCTGCGGCAGCCCGCGGATCGCCCGCCGCGTCGCGATGAGGCCCGGCGCGACAGGGTTCAGCGTGAGCCGACCGTCGATGCCCGTGACGAACAGATCGCTCCTCCCTGGCCCGTTGCGCGGGCCGAGCTTCTCTCGATGGCTCGTGAACCCGGCGAGGAAGGTCTCGATCTCCTCTGCTGCCATCGGCATCTGCCAAGCATCCAGCACGGCCGCGGCCTGTCGGATCCATGGCAAGCTCGTCACGGAGCGGCCGCGAAAGGCCGCCGCCACCTCCTCGATCGAGAGCGGGACGTCATCACCGGGTACCGGCAACGTGGGCGTCGGGGGCTGCGGCTCCACGCGCTCGTCGGGAGGGTCGGCCGCCCGCAGCAAGGCGCGCATCAGACCGAGGTCGACGACCTTGCGGCGTATCATGTCCCCCAGGATACCGCGCATGTTTCGGGCGATGGGGCGGAGCTGAGGATCCTTCGAAACTCGGGGATTCGGCTTTGCCATGCCGGCGCACCCTACCGCAAGGTCCGTCTCGAAACTCATGTGATCGAATGGGAGGCGGCCAATTGCTGATGCGCAAGCCGGGTGAGAAAAAGGTGAGTCCAACCGGAAGGGGGTCGAAGTTGACAGGCAGCCCGGTGGCGCACCGGGACCACCAGCTGCGGTCCGGGTCGCGTCGGCCGCGATCTCCGGGAGGTGGACGCTGCCGCCCAGAACCACCGCATCCACCCAGTGAACCAGCACACAAAACTGCACTTTGCCAGCCCGTCTCCTCGCACGCTCCGACTGCCCCACCGGGGAGGAGGCCGAGGAGCTGCGCGCCGCCGTCTATTCGCGCGCCAGCGACGTCGCCGGCATCACCCTCCGAGCCTGGGGCGAGCAATGGCTCGACCGCCGAGAGCGCCTCGACGGCATCCGCAGCATCTCGACGGACCGCGGCCGATGGCGGACGCACATCAAGAACTCCCCACTGGCCAGCATGGCACTTGTCATAATCACGGCGAACGACGTCGACGCCTGGATATGCGCCCTCCAGAAGAAGCTCACCGCGACACCCTATCGCGCGCCAAAGCCCCTTTCCCCCGCCACGGTCAAGCAGGTCATCGGGCTGCTCCGGCAGATGCTCGACGACGCGATGCCCCAGCACATCACCACGAATCCCGTGGCGGCCCTCAAGAAGCGCGTCCAGAAGGCCACCAAGCGCCGCGCCCGCGACGCCACCGTCGAGCCCTGGACCTACCTGGAGCCGGAAGAGCAGCACCGCCTCCGCACCAGCGACGCCATCCCCGAGGCCGACCGCCTGATCATCCTCTTCGCCCTCCTCACCGGCCTCCGCCAGGGCGAGCAGTTCAACCTCGAGCTCGCCGATATCCGCCTCGACGCCGACGCCCCGCACGTCGTGGTCCGCTTCGGCTCGAAGAACCAGCCCCCCAAGAACGGCAGGATCCGCCGCGTCTACCTCTCCGCCGACGCCGTCGACATCTGCCGCCGCTGGCTCGCCCTCCTCCCCAGCTACGCCCCCCACAACCCGGAGGCCCTCGTCTTCCCCGGCGCCCGGGGCGGCCGCGTCTCGAAGGGCAAGACCCCGCTCATCCGCAGCGAGATGGTCACGCTCCCGACCGGCACCGGCCGCCGGAAGCAGAAGAAGGTCGACCTCTTCGACCGCCACCTCGCCGCCGCCGGCATCACCCGTCCGGTCCGCTGGCACGACCTCCGCCACACCTGCGCCAGCTCGCTCGTCGCCGGCTGGTGGGGTCGTCGCTGGACGCTCGAGGAGGTCCGCGAGCACCTCGGCCACACGTCGATCGCCTCGACGCACCGCTACGCGCACCTGAGCGAGACGGCCATCAAGGGCGCCGTCCGCCAGACGCCCGGGTGGGCACCGTTGCTGCCCACCTCTCCCTCGATTCCGCGTGAGCTTTCGGCTCTAACCCCTCGGAATCATTCAGTGGGTCGACAGGGACTCGAACCCTGGACCTACGGATTAAAAGTCCGCAGCTCTACCGACTGAGCTATCGACCCGATTCAGCGGCCGGCGAACCTAGCAGAAGCCCCTGACAGATTCCACCTTTCCTTTCCGGTCCGGCCGCCCCCATCTTCCTCGGCCCGTCGCCCCTTCAAGCTCCAGCTCGCCGCCGACGAGCCCCGGCGGAGCACATCTGCCGGCTCTGCCCTGCGTCCCTCTCCCCCCTGTCGCTCCCCTACCGCCGCCACGCCGCTCCCCCTTGGCCCGGCCGTCTCCTACCGCGCCCTGCGCCCGCCCGGCTCCCCCGACTTCCCCCGTCCGCCCCACCTCTCCCTCTCCCACCCGTCTCCCCACCCCGTCCCTCTCCGTCCCCTCCCCGCTGCCCCTCCCCGCTGCCCCTCCCCGCTGCCCCTCCCCGCTGCCCCTCCCCTCGCTTCCCCCTCACCGCCGCTTCCTCACGCCCTCGCCTCGCGCTATGAGGTCGCGCCATGTCGCCGTCACGCCCTTCCGCCGCCTCCAAGGAATCGTTCGCTTCGCTCTTCGAGCAGTCGGAGGGAGCTGGCAAGCAGCGTCGCCGCCAGTACCACACGGGTGAGACCGTCGAGGTGACCGTCGTCGCGATCGCTCGCGAGGCCGTCTTCGCGGATCTCGGCGGCAAGCAGGAGGGCATGTTCGAGCGGGCGGCCCTCATCGATGGCGAGGGCAAGCTCCGCGTGGCGGTCGGCTCGCGCGTCTCGGCGGTGGTCTCCGGCGTCGATTCGGGCACCGGTCAGGTGCGCCTCACGCCGGTCGTCGTGCGCGCGAGCGACGACGGCGCCTCGTCGCTCTCCGTCGCCGCGCCTTCCGCGGGCGGCGCGCCGCTGCTCGTCGAGGGAGCGCGGGTCAAGGGCAAGGTGACGGGCATCGAGCGGTACGGCATCTTCGTCCAGATCGCCGGCACCTCGGGTCGCTCGGGCCGTGGGCTCGTCCCGACGGCCGAGACGGCGACCCCGCGCGCGGCCGACCTGAAGAAGCACTTCACCGTGGGTCAGGAGGTCGAGGCGAAGATCCTCAGCGTGGACGAGTCCGGCAAGATCCGCCTGTCGATCTCCGCCCTCCGCGCCGACGAGGAGCGCGGCCAGTTCGAGTCGTACGCCAAGACCGAGCGCTCCGGCGACGCCGGCGACAAGGGCGCCAAGCCTGCCCCGCGCAATTTCGGCACGCTTGGCGACCTGCTCGCGAAGAAGGTCAAGCGCTAGGGCGCCCGCCTCCCCGCGCCGTCTCCCCGCCTCCCCGCGCCGTCTCCCCGCCTCCCCGCGCCGTCTCCCCGCCCTCCCGCACCGTCCCGCTCGCCCTCGCCCACCCGCCCACCGGCAGGACATTGCATCTCCCCCTCGGTTGAGCGTACACCTCGCCCGCTCAACCCCTTGCAGCCGCTGCTTCCGCTTCTCCTCGCCCCCTGGTCCCGCGCCCGTGCTCGCGCCCACGGCCCAGCTCGCTCTGCCTTCGCCTTCGCGCCGATGCTTCCCCTCGCTCGTGCTCGTGCCTCCGCCCTCGCCTTGCTGGCCGCAGCCTGCTCTCCGGCCCAGGATCCCCCCGGCAGGGCGACCGACGATCACCGCGCCGGCTCCCCGGAAGCGACGGCCCCCCTCGCTCTCCCCGCCGCCTCCGCCGCCGACCCCGCAGCGCCGTCGGCGGCCGCTCTCTCGCCCTCGCCTCTCCCGCTCTCCCCCGCGCCCGGCGCCGTGTCTCCTGCGTCCCTCACGTCGGCGGTCGCAGCTTCCCCCGCCGCGAAGGAGGCCACCCTCCCGGGCCAGGGCGCGAAGATCGCCAGCATCGCGATGCGCACCTGGGTCTACGTCGCCCCCGACGAGCGCTCGACGAAGCTCGGCTACCTGCGCGCCGGCGCGGTCGTCGATCGGGCCGAGCTCCCCGCGGGCACCGACGGCTGTACCGGCGGCTGGTACCGGATCGCGCCGCGCGGCTACGTCTGCGTCGGCAAGGGCGCCTCGCTCGCGCTCGAGCACCAGGTGGTCGCCGCCGCCGTGCGCGGCCCGCGCCGCGGCGCGCCCGTGCCGTACCACTACGTCATGTCGGGCTCGCCCCCGCCGCACCTCTACTTCCGGCTCCCGACCCTCGAGGACCAGCGCCGCGTCGAGGGCTCCACGCTCGGCGCCCACCTCGCCCGCACCGCAGGTGCGCCCTCGACGTTGCCGCTCGACCCCGTGCCCGCCTTCCTGCTCGCCGGCCGGGATCTCCCCAAGCCCTACGGCGCCGAGGAGAAGCTCCACTACTCCGTGCACACGGGCCGCGCCAAGGAGAGCTCGGCGTTCGGCCTGATCACCACCTTCGAGTGGACCAACCGCCGCTTCGGCCTCACGACCGAGCTCGACCTCATCCCGCTCGATCGCACGCGCCCTGCGCGCCTCAGCGCGCTGCGCGGCGTGATCATCAAGGACCTCGACGCCGACGTCGCCGACGCTCCCGCGAGCGCCTCGGACGCCGCGCCTCCGCCCGGCGCGCCGCCCCCGGCCGTCACGCCGCCCGCGGCCGGCACCGCGCCGCCGCCCGGCACCGCGCCCCCGCCCGGCACCGCGTCTCCGCCCGGCACCGCGTCTCCGCCCGGCGCGCCGCCCCCAACCGCCAGCGCCTCCCCGACCGCCAGCGCCGCCTCCTCCCCGGCCGCCCTCCAGACCGACACCGCGAGCTTCTCCATCGCCGAGCCCCCCGCCGACGAGCTCCCGCCCGCGCCGCCGGGCACCGACCCGCGCATCGATCCCAGCCTGAAGGGCGCCCCGGCGTTCGTCCGCGTCCACGGGGCGACCCGGCAGCGCGTGTCCGCCTCGGGGCGTGCGCTCGTCGACGCGGGCGCAGCGCCGTTCCGCTCGGGCTGGGTGCTCACCGGCCGCACGCGCGGCGGCGCCAAGGGGCTCGTCGAGACCACCGAGGGCTCATGGCTCGCCAGCGGCCACCTCGTCATCGCCGAGCTGCGCAAGGACCCGCAGGGGTTCGCGCGCGCCGGCAAGAAGTGGATCGACGTCTCGATCCGCCGCCAGATGCTCGTCGCCTACGAGGGCACACGCCCCGTGTTCGCGGCGCTCATCTCCAGCGGCCGCAGCGGCATGGCCGACCCCGAGGAGACCGACGCCACCGTCCGCGGCTCGTTCTACATCCACGCGAAGCACGTCTCGACCACCATGGACGGCGACGACGAGGCGGCCGAGGCGTTCGATCTGCGCGACGTGCCGTACACCCAGTACTTCCACGAGGGGTACGCGCTGCACGGCGCCTACTGGCACGACGAGTTCGGCAAGGCGCGCAGCCACGGCTGCATCAACCTGGCGCCCGCCGACGCGGCCTGGCTCTTCGAGTGGACCGAGCCCGCCGTCCCGCCCGAGTGGCACGGAGCCCTCAACATCGAGGGCGGCGGCACGCTGGTCTACGTGCACGGCTGAGCTGGCCTCGCGCAGCCCAACGCGCCGGATGCCTCCGGCGAAGGGCCGCGCGCCGCCAGCTCGCCCGGCGCACGCGCTGGCTCTCCCGTCCCGACTACTGGCAGCTCGCCGGCATCTGCGCGCCGAGCAGGAGGCCGCGCAGCGTCGAGAGCGCCTGCCGGCCCTGCGGCGAGTTCGCCAGGCCGTCGCAGGCCGAGGCCGCCGCGAGGTAGCCGCCCTGCTGCTCGGGCGGCGCCGACTTCGCGTTCTGGCGCAGCGCCGCGCAGCACTTCCGGATCCCGCTGGGATCGCCCGTGGCGACCGGCTTCTTTCCGGCGTCCGCGTCCGCCGTGTCGGCGTCCGCGTCCGCCCCGGCGTCCTCTTCGGGCACGATCTGCGTCGTGGGCGTCGGCGTCGGGGCCGGCGTCACCGCGGTCGGCGCCGGCACCGGCGGCGGCTCCTCCTCCTCCTTCTTGCACCCGTTGCTGACAAGAGCCACCGCAAGGGGGAACGTCAGCGCCCCCAGAACCGTGAAGAGCCGTGTAGGTTTCATCTCACCTCAAGTATCCGATTCGCGTTTGCGTGGGAACTTCTGTTCGACGAGGAACGCCCCGATCGCAACCAACTTCCCCGAGCGCACGCGGTCATGATACCCGCCGACTGCACGCCCTCGGCGATCCGAGCGGTCGAAGTATGGGCGTCGCAAGCCCGGTCGCAAGATCGCGAACGCCGCCGACGGCCGCGCCTCAGGTGCGCCCCGACCTCGTCTGCAGGCGCCTCCGCCGCCGCGACGCGCGCGACACACGCGACGCGCACGACGCACGCGACGCGCACGACGGCGCGCGCGCAGGGCGGAACGGAGCGCAGCGACGCGCGACGGCCGCGTCGCGCGGCGATCCCGCGCGCGCCCCTGGCCCAAGCGCGCGCTCGTGCGCATGTCCAAATCACGAAAGGACACGCCGACCGGCCGCCTGAGCGTCACGACTCCAGCGTTCGACCGATACGGCTGAAGCAGAAGCAACCATGAAGAGCACGCAGCACAAGGAGTGGAGGAACGAACACCCATCCGTTGTCAACAGCCCCGCAGACGACACCTCGGTCACGTTCTCGCTCGACGCGCCGGTGGCCGATGAGGACGCCGCCGATGCGACCTCGCCCGCGGCGCATGCCGCCGGCGACGACCGCGACGTGCCCTCGGGGCAGATCGACCTCACCGCCCTGAGCGCCGGCGCGGCAGGCGCTCCGCCCAGGGTCCTCGACGTCTTGCCGATCTTCCCGTTCGGCGAGCCGCCCGCGTCCACGCGCGGCCCCGCGTCCATGCGCGGCCCCGCGTCCGCCCGCCCGCCAGCGGCGCCGTCGCCCGACGCGCCGAGGCGCGTGTGGCGCGCTCGCTCGGCCGCCGCGCTGCTCGCGGCCGCCGCCGCGGTTGCGGCCCTCACCGCGGGCATCTCGACCCTGGACGCCGCACCCGGCCCTCCCGCAAAGGCTGGGCTCGCGGCCGCGGCGCGCGCGCTCGAGGCGCGGCTCCCGCGCATCGAGCCGACCGCCGCCGGCACGCCCGCCGTCGAGGCGACCGCCGCCGCGACGGACGCGGCTGCAGCGCGCGCACCGGCCTCGACCGACGAGCCCGGCGCCGCCGCCGCCTCGCGGCGCGCGCCCGGCGCCGCCGTCGCCTCGCAGCGCGCGCCCGAGGACCGCGCGCGGTCCAGCGGGGCAGCCGCCCCGCCGCGCGACAACGCCGGCCCCGCGGCGCCGAGCACGCCCGATCACCGCGCACCCGCCGACCCTTGCCGCGGCGACCTCATGTGCGCCATGCGCCGCGCCACCGGCGGCTGATCCCCCGCAGCGGAAATCACCTCAGGCCGGGATCCCGCCCGGCCCGCCCCGACCGGCTGCGCCGCTCAGGCCGAGGCCGGGCTCGGGCCGGGCGCCGAGCCGGCGTGCACCGCGATCGAGTCGAGCAGGCGGTTCAGGTCGAACGGCTTCGCGACCGACGCGCACGCGCCGACCTCGCGGGCCCAGGTGCCGGCGTCCACCGCCGCGGTCATGACCAGGATCGGCGCGCGCGGACCGGGGCACGACGCGTACGCCCGCGCGAAGCCCCAGCCGTCCATCACCGGCATGCGCATGTCGAGCAGGATGAGGTTCGGCCTGTTGCGCTCGAGCAGCGCCAGCGCGGCCTCGCCGTCGCTCGCCGAGAGGACGTCGTATCCCTCCTCCATCAGGGTGATCTCGAGCATTTCCCGGATCTCCTGGTCGTCGTCCACGATCAGGATCTGCTTGCGCCGTGTCACGCGGCTCCTTTCGGTCTGCAGCTTGGATCCAGGCTCGGCGCTCGCCGGCCTCTCCGACCCGGTTCGACAGGTTCCGTCTGCCACGAGTTTCCCCCCGCGCGGGCGCCCCCCGTGCGATCTCCACCCAGGCAAACGATGTCACGCCGGCGTCCCACGTCGCACGTGACAAGCGCAATCTCGAGCGCAGAGCCCGTTCGGGGCAGAAGCTCACGGCCGCGGACGCGCGCCGGCCAGCGAGGACGCCGCGCTCTCCCCCGCGACCTCCATCCTGGGCACGAGCGACGCGTCGAGGTCCGTCCTCCCCTCGGCCGCGAGCCGCTCGATCGCGCGCGCCGCGCGGGCGACGTCGCCGGACAGGAGCCCCACCGCGAGCCCGCCCATGCCCTCCGGCACGCCCGCGAGCCGCGCGCGCGCCTTGTCGAGCAGGCGCACCGCCCCCGACGGGCTCCGCATCCGCGTGAGCTTGTGCAGCGCGGCGGCGACGAGGATGAGCCCCTGGAGGAATGCCTTCCGCACCGGGTCCGGCTCGGCGCGCCACCCGTCCTCCCACAGCTCGTGCGCCTCGTAGAACAGCCCGGCGCGGTAGGCGAAGAGCCCTCGCTGCACGATCGCTTCGAGCTCGGCGTCGGACGGGTTCATGGCGCGGACCGGCGAGAGGAGGCGCGCAGACGGCGGCGGAGGCCGCCGACGATAGCACCGGAAGGCCGGCGCGCCCGCGCTCCGGCCTTCCGGTGCTACGCTCGGCGCGTGCAGCGGTGGATCCTCGTCGCGGTGATCGCTGGGCTCCACCTCGTGGCGTTCGCGATCGGCCTGTTCCTGCGCCGTCGCCGCCGGCGCCGCGCCGAAGCAGCGCGCGCCGCGGCCGCACCTCGCCGCGCTCAAGCGGCGCGCGCCGCGGCCGCACCTCGCCGCACCTCGCCGCGCTGACGCCGCGCGCCGCGGCCGCACCTCGCCGCGCGCAGCGCTGACCGGCGCGCGCGGCCGCCGCACCTCGCCGCGCGCAGCGCTCAGCGCGCGAGCAGGCTGCGCAGCCGGTCGAGCGCCGCCGGGTGCGCCCGCACCGCGAGCCGGCCGCCGGCGTCGTCGTACTCCTCCGAGAGCACGCGCGCGTTCTCGTAGATCTCCCCGATGAGGCTCTGCTTCGCGTACGGCAGGAGGAGCTCCGCCTCCACCATCGACTGCTCGAAGAAGGCGATGAGCGCCTCGCGCAGCGCCGCCACGTCGGCCGGGATCTTCGCCGAGAGCAGCGTCGCCTCGGGGAACTCGAGGCGCAGCGCCTCCCGTTCCTCCTCGGAGAGCCGGTCCACCTTGTTGAGCAGGAGCCGGCTCGGCACCTCGCTCGCGCCGATCTCCGAGAGCACGCTGCGCGTCACCCCGAGCTGATCGCGGAACGTCGGGTCCGACGCGTCGGCCACGTAGAGCAGGAGCGACGCCTCGAGCGCCTCGTCCAGCGTCGACCGGAAGCTCGCCACGAGATCGTGCGGCAGCTTCTTGATGAAGCCGACCGTGTCCGAGACGAGGATCCGCGGGCGCACCTCCGGGTGGAGCGCGCGCACCGTCGTGTCGAGCGTCGCGAAGAGCTTGTCCGCCACGAGCACCTCGCTGCCCGTCAGCGCCCGCATCAGCGAGGACTTGCCGGCGTTCGTGTAGCCGACGAGCGCCACGCGGCGCTGCCCCTGCCGGAGCGCGCGGCGCGTCGACTGCTCGCGCTGGACCCCGGTGAGCTCCTGCTTCAGCTCCGCGATGCGGTCGCGGATCTTGCGCCGATCGAGCTCGAGCGCGCTCTCGCCGGCGCCCTTGCCGCCGATGCCGCCGCGCTGCCGGTCCCCGCCGCCGCCCGTCTCGCGGAGCCGCGGCGCCACGTAGTTGAGCCGCGCGATCTCCACCTCGAGCTTCGCCTCGCGGCTCCGCGCGTGGCGGTGGAAGATCTCGATGATCACGCCCGCCCGATCGAGCACCTGCGCGCCCGTCGCGCGCTCCAGGTTGCGCGCCTGGCTCGGCGAGATGTCGTGATCGACCGCCACGACCGTCGCCCTGCGCGCCTCCCGCCCGGCGCCGCCCGCGTCCGGCCCCGCGCCGCCGCCGTCTTCATCCGCGTCGTCGACCTCGTCCCCGCCGAGCTCGCCGTCGTCGTCGTCGCCCTCGCCGCTCTCCGCGGCGCGGCGCGCGCGCGCCTTGTTCTTCCGCTCCGGCGCGCCCGATGGCACGACGCCGCTGCCGCCCGTGAGCTCCGCGAGCTCCTTGAGCTTGCCCTCCCCGAGCACCGCGGCCGCCGCGAGCGCGCTGCGCCGCTGCGACACGGTCGCGATCACGTCGAAGCCGAGCGTGTGAACGAGGCGGCCCAGCTCGGCCAGATCTGCGGCGTGCTCGACATCGTCGACGCCGGGGAGCTGCACCCCGACGAGCACTGCGAGAGGACGTTCTTGTTGGGTCGTGGTCATACGGTGGTGTGCGAGGGCGGGAGCTTCGCCTCATCCCGCCCCGCGACGCAAGCCGCCGCGCGCCCTCCGGCGCACGGCCAACGCCTCCCTGCGGCGTTCCCCGCGCTCCCCCCGGCCCGGCCACGACGCCGCGCAGGGCCCCCCTGACGCCCTTCCACCCCTCCGCCCGCCGCTCCGCCGCTCAGCCCGTCTCTCACCGCCCTCGCGCCGCCTCGCGGTGCAGCCGCGCGCTCTCGATCGCCATCGACGCGAGGCGCCCCAGCTCCGTCGCGACGCTCGCGTCGTCCTGCCGGAGATCGCGCTCCACCGCCCACAGGCTCAGCAGGCCGAGCCTGCGGCCGCGCGCCGCGAGCGGCACGAGGATCGCCGAGCGGGCGCCGAGCTCCCGCAGCGCCGCGAGGTGCTCCGGCCCGCGGGCGATCCGCTGCAGCCACGGATCGGTGACCAGCGGGATCAGCGTCGCCTCGCGGCGGGCCGCCGCCTCGGCCATCGGGCCGGCCTCGCTGAACAGCAGCGGCGGGTGCTTGAGCAGCCGCGGCACGAGCGCCCGCGCCTCGGGCAGCCGCGCCGACGCGACGAGCCGCGGGAGGCCGCCGTCGTCGTGGTCGAGCGCGCACAGGTCCGCGAAGCGCTCGCCGCCGAGCCGCACCAGATGCTCGACCGCCGCGTCGTGGTCGGCCGACTCCGCCAGCGCCGCGCTCGCCGCGACCAGGAGCTCGCGGCCGCGCTCGGCCTTCCGGGGCTCGGTCACGTCGTCGACGACCACCACGGCCGCGGTGATCCGCCCGTCGGCGTCGCGCACCGGCGTCGCGCTGAAGCTCCCGAGGCGGCGCTCCCCGTCGCCGCGGACGAACTCGAGCTCCTCGCGGGCGACCGTCTCGCCGCCGTGCAGCGCCCGGAAGAGCAGCCAGCGCGCGCGCTGGTCGTCGTCCGCCTCGCTGAGCAGCGTCCGCAGCGGGGCGTTGCTCGGGGTCTCCTCGGGGCCGCGGACGATCTCCGCGAAGCGCCGGTTGCTCAGCGCGATCGTGCCCGCCGTCCCCTCGGCGACGGCCACGCCGACCGGCAGCCGCTGGATCGCCGTCTCGAACCGGCTGCGCTCCGCGGCGAGCTGCTCGCGCAGCTGCGCCTGGGTCGCGAGCGCGGCCGCGCGCTCGGCCGCCTTCCTGAAGAGCAGCCGGTCCCCCTCGGAGAACTCGGACACGCGGCGCGAGCTCACGACCGCGACGCCGACGAGGCGGCCCTCCGACAGCATCGGCACGCCGTAGAGCGCGTGCAGCGCGTCGCTCGGGCGCTCGCTCTGCGCGCCCGACTCGGGCCCGGCCGCGCCGCCCCCGGCGTCGGTGGCCAGCGGATCCGGCGCCGCCGAGCGCAGCGCCACCGGGCGGCGCTCGCGCACCACGCGGCCGACGAACCCCTCGGCCAGCCGGTAAGCGCGCAGGCCCCAGAGCGCCTCGTCGACGCCCATGGCCGCGCGGATCCGCAGCACCTCGCCCTCGAGCAGCAGCATCACCGCCCAGTCGACCGAGCGCGCCGACTCGAGCAGCACCTCGAGCAGCCGCCGCAGCAGCCGGTCGATGTGCACGCTGCCCATGCCCTCGGCCGAGACGCGATCGAGCGCCCCGAGCGCGCGCTCGCGGCCCGCGGCGCTCCGCGTGGCCGGATCGATGATCACCTGATCGAGCGCCTCGTGCAGGACGGTCATCTCGAGCCACGACGGCTGCGTGCCGGTCCGCTCGAGGAGCCGGAGCACGCAGCGGCGCAGCACCGAGTACTGGGCCGTCACGTCCTCCAGATCGAACCCGTCGCGGAGCCGGTCGAGCACGCGGAAGCCGAGCAGCGGCTCGGGGAAATCGGTCGACAGCGACTCGACGCCGGTCCACGAGTCGCGCCCGTCGTCGCTCTGCGGCACGACCGCCGACGACACGGCCGCGTCGAGGCGCTCGGCGATGCGCTCGAAGACGGTGGGCAGCTCCTCGCGCAGCGCCAGGTAGCCCGGGGACTGCTCGCCCGGCGCGCGGCGTCGCTCGGCGCGCTCCCACGCCTCCAGGATCCCTGCGCCGTGGTTGCGGAGGAAGGCGGCGAGCGGCGACTTGGGAAGGTCTCTGGGAGCCATTCACGCGCTGGCCGGAGCCTAGGCCCCCTCAGTCTACGCCAGCCCGCGAAGGCGTAGATCCAGAAACGAACCGGACGCCTCCTTCAACGCCGCCCGCCCCGCTCTCGCACGGACGGCGCGACGCCGGGAGCGAGCGCTCCGCCCGGTCGCTTCGACCGGCGCTCGGGCCGGCGCTCGGATCGGCGCTCGCCGCCCTTCCATAAGCGGTTGATGAAGCCATCCGCGGCTGTTCGCGCGCGCACGGTTTCGCTCGCCCGCTGGCGCGCCGCGCTTCAGGGCGCGCCCGGCGCGGCCTTGCGCGCGCTCGAGCGCGCCCGGCGGCGCGCCAGCGCGAGCGCGCCGGCGGCCGAGAGCGCGAGCCCGATCGCGCGCCTGCCGCCGGGCGGCGCGGCGGCGTCGGCGATCGCCGCGCCCGGCGCGCCGATCTTGCACCCGCACCCGCCCGCCTCCTCCGCGGGCCCCGCGGAGGATCCCCCGCTGCCGGCGGCGGCGCCGTTGCCGCTGCCGGCATCGCCGCATTGACGGGAGCCGATGGTGAGCTCGGTCGCGCCCCAGAGGTCCGTGCAGGTCGAGGCCGCGCCGCTCTCCGGCGCGCACTCGATCGGGCCGCAGAGCCCGTCGCGGTGCAGGAGGGCCTCGAAGCTCTTTCCCTCGTCGAGCGAGCGGCCGACCGTGAAGCCGTCGACGAACTCGTCGCCGCAGGCGAAGAGCGCCGCGTCGGTCCAGGTCAGGCACCGCGCGCCGACGTCCGACATCTTCGTGAACTCGAGCGAACTCGCGGCCGCGCGCCAGATCCCGTCCTGCGGACCGCTCACGAGCACGGTCGCCCCGTCCGGCGACAGCGCGAAGCCGAGGAGGTCGCCCTGGCTCTCGAACACCGCCGCGAAGCTCTGCCCGCCGTCGCGCGAGACGAGCAGCGCGTCGCTGGGATCGCCGTCGAGGCGCACGTAGATCGTGTCGGGGTCGGCGGGATCGATCGCGCCGATGTACGGCAGGCGCTTGTCGTCGCTCCCCGGGATGTCGAAGCGCTCCCAGGTCGCGCCGCGGTCGTCGGTCCGCTGCAGCGCCCCGGTGTAGTCCGGCGCGCCGAATCGGCCGCTCACGTAGACGCGGTCGCGGTTCGAGGGGGCTGCGTCGACGGTCTGCGCGAGGAAGTCCTCGGGCAGATCGACGGCCAGCTTGGTCCAGCTGTCCGCGTTGTCGCTCGTCTCCCAGAGCTGGGTCAGAAACCGCCCTGCCCCGAGCCCCGAGCTGATGACGAGCACGGCCCGCGAGGGGTCCTCGCGATCGGCGGAGAGGTCGATGACGTAGCTGTCCGAGAGCTCGCCCGGGGCGAACGACCAGTCGCACCCGCCGTTCTTCGACGCGCTGAGCCCGTCGAAGATGCCGGCGATGATCGTCCCGTCGGCGAGGAAGGCGATCATCGGGTCCTCGTTCCCGCCGAAGCCGACGACCGGCTCGCAGATCCAGCGCCACTCCTCGCCGCCGTCGCGCGTGGAGAGCAGGCCGTAGGTCGCGCGCACCACGAGGCGCGACGGATCGCTCGGGTGGCTCGCGATGAGGCCCGCGGCCGGGAAGCGGCCGTTCGCCGAGGCCGGCGCGGCGAGCCCCAGGGCCGCGAGCAGCGCCGCGGCCGACAGCGCGAGCCGGCCGCGCCACGGCGCGCTCGGTCCCCTTCGCGGGCGAGGCGTCTCCTCTGCAGGGGTGTGCACGGGGCGGAAACTTAGTACACCTCGAACGAGAATTCCGCCTCGTCGACGAGGGACGAGGCCAGGGCGCGGAACTGCATGTCGTAGGTGCCGGTCATCGAGAACGGGACGTTGGCCACCTCGTACAGGCCCGGCTCGATCTCGACGGCGTCGTGCACGGACTCGTGCCGCATGCCCAGCATCGTCGAGTAGACGCGGAGCTTGATCCGCTGCACCGGGCTCCTCGAGTCGAGCCAGGTGAGCCGCACGTGGAAGGTGTTGGCGCCGACCGCGAGCGGCGCGGTCGACTCCACCGAGAACTCGATGCGCCCGTTCACGCCGGAGCCCTGCCGTTTCCCGGGATCCGGCTCCCACCCCTCGCCGCCGCACCCCTGGAGCGCGACGAGGGCGAGCGCCGCGACCGCCGCGAGCGCCGCGACCGCCGCGCGGCGGGGCCGCGCCCCGCGGCGCTCCTTGGGTGATCTCGTCGATGGCCGATCGCGCGGTTCAATCATGTCTCCCCCACACGTAACGGAGGCCTGCGGACAGGGCGGCGGAGGCGCCCTCGCTGCGGCCGATCCCCGCGATCGGCACGTCCACCTGGAGGTTGCCGACGGCGGTCCAGCGCGCGCTGACGTCGTGGGCCAGCACGGCGAGCAGCGCGGTCCGCTCGTGCGCGCCGCCCTTACCCGGGCGGCCGGCCTGGCGCGCGTACCCCTCGCGCTCGTAGACGCCGCCCACGCTGAGCGAGGTGCCGGAGGCCCACACGGGCCCCGCCGCGGCGAGGAACTGCATGCGCGGCGCGGCTTGCACCTCGCGGTCCCTCGCGGCGTAGTAGCTCGTGCGGACGCTGGTCGAGAAGGAGAACAGCGCCTGAAACGAGCCCCAGGACTTCTCGAGGAGGATCCCCGGCCGGAACTCAGCCACGCCGAGGCCGGTCGTGTCCGCGCTGGCCGCGCCGAGGCCGATCGCGCCGGCGCGGCCCGTGCCCACGCCGGTCGCGCTGACGCCGACGGGCTCGAGCGCGTCGTTCTGGCCGTGCCCGGTCGGGAGCGTCACGCCGAGCGTGAACGCGGCGGACGGGAGCCACGGGGACATGACGCCGTCGACGAGCGCGACCCGGCCCGAGGCGCTGATGTCCCCGAAGCCGCCGCCCGCGGCCGTGTCGCCGGGGCCGGCCCCGGCCCACGTGCGCAGCAGCGGGACGGAGATGCCGAGCTGGAGGCGCTCGCCGGCGCGCACCGTCCACCCGACGTCGGCCCGCAGCTCGCGGTGGTAGACGCCCTCGCCGTTCGTGGTGAAGTCCCGCGCCGGCGACCAGCTCCCGAGCTGCTCCGTGAACCGGAGCGAGAAGCTCGCCGCGGCGCGCTCCGAGGGCGCGAGCCACTGGGCGATCCCGTGGCCGGTCCCGCAGCAGGCCGACGCGCGCGCGGTGCCCGGAGACAACGCGAGCGAGAGGAGGATCGCGGCGCCGGCGACGGCTCTGGGCAGCACGGCCGCTGCTATAGGCGACGCGGATGCCCGGCGACAATGCGTCATGTTGTCGCGCGGGGGGCGCTGCAACGCGCTCGGGCCGCCTCTTCCTGCGCCCTCCGGCGCCGCGCGCTCCGCTCCCCGCGCGCCCTCCGGCGCGGGCGCCCCGCCGCGGGCGCTCCGGCGCAGGCGCTCCGGCGCGTGCGCCCGCTCCGGCGCGGGAGGATCAGCTGGCGAGCGTCTGCCGGTAGACCTGGACGTAGCGGCGCGCGGGCCGGTCCCAGCCGAGCTCGAGGCGCATGATGCGGCGCTGGACCGCGGGCCAGCGGGGCGACGTCAGGGCCGCGAGGGCCCGCTGCACGCCGCCGACGAGCGACGTGGCGGTCGGCTTGTCGAACAGGAACCCCGTGCCGGTCTCCAGGGACGCGTCGAGGTCGACGATCGTGTCGACGAGGCCTCCGGTCCGGCACGCCACCGGCGCGGCGCCGTAGCGCTGCGCGTACAGCTGCACGAGGCCGCACGGCTCGAAGCGCGACGGCACGACCGCGAGGTCGGCCGCGGCCATGAGCCGGTGCACGACGGCCTCGCTCACGCCGCCGAGGAACTTCGCGCGCTCGGGCGCCTTGGCCGCGGCGGCGGCGAGCTTCTCCATGAGCTCGGGGTCGCCCTCGCCGGCCACGACGACGCTGACGTCGCCCTTCAGGATCTTCGGCAGGGCGCTCGCGAGCAGGTCGCTGCCCTTCTGCGCGACCACCCTGCCGACCGACACGAGCAGCGGCCGATCCGGCCGGATCTCGAGCCCGATCTCCTGGAGGAGCGCGCTCTTGCAGCGGCCCTTGTTGCTCACGTCCTCGGCGTCGTAGCGCGCGATGATGGCCGGGTCGGTCATCGGGTTCCAGACGGCGTAGTCGATGCCGTTGACGATGCCGGTCAGCTGGTTCGTCCGGGTGCGGAGCACGCCGTCGAGCCGCTCGCCTTGCTTGGGCGTGAGGATCTCGTTCGCGTAGGTGGTGGAGACGGTGGTGAGCGCGTCTGCGGCGAGGATGCCGCCCTTCAGGAAGTTGACCTGGCCGTAGAACTCGAGCCGATCCGGCCGGAAGTGGTCCTCGTCGAGGCCGAGGGCCCCGAGCACGTCCTTGGGGAAGAGGCCCTGGTGGGCCACGTTGTGGAGGGTGAGCACGGTCCGGCCGGGCACGGAGTGCTGATGGCGGAGCAGGTACGGCACCATGGCGGTGGGCCAGTCGTGGGCGTGGACGATGTCGAACGGCGAGCCGGACCTGGCGCGCTGGCGGACGAGCTCGACGACGGCGCGGGAGAACAGGGAGAACCGGCGCGCGTTGTCCTCGTAGTCGCGCCCATCCTCGCCGTAGATGCCGGGCCGATCGTGGAAGCCAGGCAGGTCGAGGACGATGAGCTCCACGCCCGTGCTGAGCCGCCCGTCGAAGAGCGTCACCTGGATCGGCCCGCCCGGCGACACCTTCGGGTCGACCTCGAGCGGCATCGGGGTGAGGCGGCGCGCCATCATCAGCCCGCTCGAATCGAGGGCCTGGTAGCGGGGCAGCGCGATCGTCACCTTGTGGCCGAGCAACCGGAGCGCCTTCGAGAGCGACGACACGACGTCAGCCAGCCCGCCGACCTTGACGATGGGCGCGATCTCGGAAGCAGCGAAGAGGATGTCCATGCGGGCGCCGTGTGTAGCACGAACCGGGGGGCGCACGGGGCGGCTTCCGCACACCGGGGGCGGGGGCCGGGAGACGTTCCGGCCCCTGCGGCGGCTGGCCCGCTGCGCGTCAGCGGGAGTTCGCGCGCCGGTGCTTACTGAGCGTCGTCGTCATCGCTCTCGCTGGGAGATGCCCGGATGCCCTGGCGGGCGCGGTACGCCTGCTCGGGATGGCTGAAGCTCTCGGGGTGCGTGCGCAGCAATCGCCCCTCGTTCACCATGGCTGATAAATGGCGCTTGGTGAGATTGTCTGGCCGCATTCCGAGCAGCGCTCCGAGCTCCGCTGGACGTAGCGCCCGCCAGGCACACAGTCGCTCGATCGCTGCCCGGAGCGGTCCCTGCCGCGGTCGCTCCCCGAGCGCCTCGAGCATGGCGCTCAGGTCGTCCGGAAGGTCCGGTCGATCCGCCTCGAGCTCCGGTCGATCCGCCTCCAGCTCCGGTCGATCCGCCTCCAGCTCCGGTCGATCCGCCTCCAGCCCCGGTCGATCCGCCTCCAGCCCCGGTCGATCCGCCTCCAGCTCCGGTCGATCCGCCTCCAGCCCCGGTCGATCCGCCTCCAGCCCCGGTCGATCCCGAGCACACTCATCCTGAGCGTGTGACCGTTGCTCGTCAGCAGACCGCGAGGAAACGTCCGTGTCGTCCCGGTCGCCGGATCTAGCTGCTTCGGTTCCCTGCTCGCGAGGGCGCAGCTCGTAGAAGCTCGCCGCACCTGCCGCATGCAGCCTCAGGAGACCGCGATCGCGAAGTTTCCGGAGCAGCTGGCTCGCCCCCAACGTGTCCAGTCCTGAGATCTGCCGCATGCGGGCGTTGTCGATCCGCCCATGCCTGTGCGCTTCGAGCAGCGCACGGAAGTCGAGATCCGTCAGCTCCGCGTCGCCGAGCGAGGCGACGAAGGTCCGATCCTCCGCCGTCAGCGTCGGCGTGTTGCGGAGCGTGATCCGGAACTCTCGCGGCGACGCCTCCAGCACGGGCGCTGGCAGGAACAGCCCCTCCATCTCCGCGAAGATGCGCGGGATCCCCTCGCCCTGGTCGCGCATGAAGCCGAGGTCGACCAGCGCGCGCACGGTGCGCGGGTTCCTGCTCACGTGGACGCGCCGCAGACTGAGGAGATCCTCGAGAGCGATATCGGGAACGAGCCCGCCCGGGTTGGTCACCTCGAGCCGGTCGTCGAAGAACCAGACCTCGGTGGTACGCCCCTCCGTGGTGTAGTCCCGGTGAGCGACCGCGTTGAGGATCGCTTCCTTCCAGGAGAACTCCGGGTACTCCGGCACCGCCCGGAAGCGGTTTCCGACGAGGCGTGAGGGCCGCCGGACGAGCCCATCGATCGCCGCGAAGACCGCCGGCAGAACCTGGCCGAGGTTCCCTTCAATCCGGGGGCGCTCCTCGACGTTGTGCTCGGCGCCGAGCCGCCGCTCGGTACCGACCACCCGGAAGAGCCGCACGCCGGCGTTCGGATGATCCGGCCCGTCGATCGCGAAGAGCAGCTCTGCCCCGCGGCGCAGCGCGATGTCGCGGCCCCGGCGATCGGCGAGCTTGCGCTTGAGGAGGTACTCCTCGTCGGAGATGGTCCCGAGGCCGCTGCCGGTCCTCGCGCGCGCGAGCAGCGCGGGATCGAGATCGGCCAGCGTCATGCGCGACGGACGAGACTCCCAGCTCTCGACGAGCCCGCGAAACTTCAGGCTCTGGATCTGCGACTCGCTGGCCTGCACCGTCTTGTCGCCGATGCGCAGCGGGAACCCATCGCCGTCGACCTGCACCGGGACGTCGGAGATGGGTACGTCAAAGACCAGGAGCTCGACCCCCGCGTGGTCGACGAGGAAGCCTTCGGGCTGAGGCGGGCGCAGGCGCGCTCGCGGCGTGTCGAGGATCGCGCGCACTGCGTCCGCCGGGTAGCGGTGGCCGGTCGCGGTTCCATCGTCCTCAAGGCCGAGGACGAGGACGCCTCCCTCCGCGTTGGCGAAGGCGGCGACGTACTCGGCCACCTGGTCGCGGGCGCTCCGCCGGTCGCGAGGGCGCTTCTGCCCCTCCGGGCCTTCGAAGAGCGACTTCCGGTCGAAGTGCTGCCCTTCGTCCTGGCCGAGGAACGGCCCGACCTCAAAGGGGGCACGTGTCACGCCAGCCGCTCCTTCGCAGCGTCAATCCCGACGGTTTCCGCGACGGCGAGGGGTTCCGGGAAGGTCGCGAAAGAATGTGGAGCGTGCGGGCCGAGCATGAACGCGCCTCGATTTGCGGCGGGCCATCGTAGTCCCGGCCGCTGGCGCTTGCACCGGAAGAAGTCGGTGCGGCCAAGACGTGGGCCAGAGCAGTAGATGCTCAGGCGACTCGGTCACGGGAGGCTCAGCCGAACCTCCCGCGACCCATGAGGAACGAAGCCGCAGCGAGCATCAGGGCGTCACGCCACCCCCTCGCCCCCCGCATCGGCAGAGCCGCCCTCGCCCGCCTCCGCCTCCTCGTCGAGCGCCTCCTCCGCCTCCGCGCCCGCCTTCGCCGCATGCGCCCGCGACAGGAGCCGCGGCGTGAGCTGCTCGAAATCGTCGCCGTGGAAGTAGTACCCGATCTTCCGGACATGCGCGTACCGCTGCACGATCAGCGTCCACAGCCGGTCTCGCGCGTCCTCCGCCGGCGCCTTCTCCCGCTTCTTCGCCTCCGCCCGCGCTCCGGTCGGGGTCAGGTTCTCGAGCAGCCACTCGCTCGTTCGCCCGAGCTTCGCGATCTCCTCCCGCGTGAACGGGTGCAGCCCCTTCAGCGCCTCCGCGTGCGCGGCGAACAGCGCCGCGAGCTCCATCCCGTCCCGGGCCGTGTCGTACTTGCCGGAGCCGGCCCGGATCTGCGCGACCCGCTCCCGGTCCAGGAGCCCCCGCCGGGCGAAGATCTCCGCCTGGGTGAGCAGCTCCTCGCGCGGCCCGCTGATCTCCGCGAGCGCCTTCTCGATCTCCTTCGGGCTCGCGACCCGCGGCAGCGCCTCGCGCGAGGCGAACAGCAGCGCGCGGGCCATGTCCGGCAGCTCCTGCGCCTGCGTCACCGGGATCTTCGGCAGGTGCTCGCGCACGGCCTGCGCCTGCTCCTTCGTGCCGAGCACCGCAGCGACGCCCCGCTTCACGTTCACGAGCACGAGGCGCGGATCCGCGCGACAGACCTGCACCTCCTCGGCGCGGAGCTCCGCGCCGATCGGCTGGTAGTGCTTGTAGAGCGCCTGGTAGCTCCGCGCCCGTTCCTCTCCCGCGGCATGCGCCGGCGGGGCCTTGTCAGGTCGGTTTGTAGGTTTCGCCATGGTCGCCGAAGCTAACCAGGGTCGCTCACGGCACCAGATTCCCGGCACGAATCGGACACTCGGCTCTCCGCACCCACCTGCCGCTGCGGCCGGACACGCTCCGCACACTCCCGCCGCTGCGGCCGGACACGCTCCGCATCCACCCGCCCCTGCGCCGGCACGCATCGGAGCGCCGCCGTACACAATTTTGTAAGCTGAACTGCATCCAGGAGTTCCTCACGTACACATTTCTGAATGATGGCTTACTTCCATGTGCAGTTTCGCAGACACTTTTGTATGATTTTTTACTTTAAACTCGACCCGCGCAGACCCTGCTGCATGTTGCGTTGCTTCCAGGTGCCCCCGCGGACGCGCTCCTGCGCGACGGCCGGCGCCCGGACGCAGCCATGAAGGCAGCGCTGCGCGCTGGCCGGCGTCCGGATGTCGCCGCAGGGGCGGCGCTGCATGCGCCGCGTCGAGCGACCTCCCGCCCGCGCGCATCCGCCGCCGGATCGCGCCGAGCCCACCGCCGGGCCCGTGCACGGCGGAGACACGCCGCCCCGGCCTGTGTATCTTTGTCTCGTGAGCAGCACGCTTATCTTTCCCAGGCTCTCTTGGTCCCTCGCCCTCGTCGCCGCCGGCATCGCCTTGAGCTGTAGCGGCACGAACGACGGCGATTCCTCATCCCAGGGCTCCGGCGCTTCCAGCGGCATCAGCGGCAGCGGCGGCGGCGCGACCAGCGGCGGCGCGACCAGCGGCGGCGGCGAGGAGCCGATCTTCGTCGGCAGCGGCGGCGGCCTGCTCGCCACCAGCGGGAACGGCGGCGCCGGCGGCAGCTGCCAGCAGCTCGACATCGCCTTCGAGCCGCAGACGCCGACCGTCATGATCGTCGTCGATCGCTCCGGCAGCATGTACGACAGCGGCTTCTGGGAGCCGCTGAAGACGGCCGTGCTCAACGTGGTCGAGAGCCTGCAGGCGAAGGTGCGCTTCGGGTTCCTCACCTTCACCGGGATCGCCCCGGATCAGTGCCCGCTGCTCGCCGGGACCGACGTCATCGCCCTCAACAGCCACGCCGACATCGCGGCCGCGTACGAGGCGGCCTCCATGCGACCGGGCCGGAAGCTCGAGACGCCGACCGGCATGACGTTCAACGAGACGATCATCCCCGATCTCCTCGCCTTCGCCGAGCCCGGCCCCAAGTACATCCTCTTCGTCACCGACGGCGAGCCCGATCGCTGCGACGACGGGCCCTCCGTGTGCGCGCGCGACGACGTCGTAGGCGCGGTGCAGTCGGCGTACAGGCAGGGCATCGGGACGTTCGTCTTCGGCCTCGGCGACGGCGCGTTCGCCGAGCACCTCCAGGACCTCGCGAACGCCGGCGCCGGCCAGCCCGTCCGGCGACCGCAGAACACGAACCAGGCCTGCTTCACCGGCGCCGGCACCTACGCCGACGTGGGCGGCACCGCGATGTACTACACGCCGGATCCCACCAACGCGAACGCCCTGGAGAACGAGCTCAACGCGGCCATCTCCGGCGCCAAGAGCTGCACGTTCGACCTCCAGGGCTCCATCGCGGTCGATCTCGATCACGCGGCGGAGGGCCAGGTGCTCATCGACGGCGTGCCCGTGCCCTACGACGCGCAGAACGGCTGGACCATGGAGAGCCCCACCCAGCTCGCCCTCGTCGGCGACGCCTGCGAGAAGCTCAAGGCCGCGACGCAGGGCATCTCGTTCAACTTCCCCTGCGAGATCATCGACCCCCTCTGAGCGGCCGCCCGGGCGCGCCGCTCAGGACGAGGACCCGAGGAGGCCCCCGAGCCACATCGACACCTCGTGCAGCGAGTCGCACCCGATCGCGTCGAAGCCCTCGCCGGCGCCGACGCGGATCCCGTGGATCCGCGCCGCGCTCGTCGACCGGACGCGCCGGATGTCCCGCCGCACGGGGTCGCCCAGGCAGAAGCAGCCGTCGCTGATCACCGCGATGTCCGCTTGCCGGTAAGGGCCGGCCCCGATCCGCCCGCAGGCGCGCCGCAGGGCCTCGTCGATGTCGGTGCCGCCGTGGAACGACAGGCTCAGGAACGCGAGCAGCCCGGCGAGGCCGTCGCCGTCGAACGACAGCTCGTGCTCGGCCAGATCCCCCGGGCCGCTGAAGATGTAGAGGTAGCAGGCGCGCTGCTGCACGAAGCACGCGCCCGCGATCTGCAGGACGACGGCCTTCGCGACGTTCTCCAAGCGCTCCATCGAGCCGGACGTGTCGAGCACGACGAGCACGGGCCCTCGCTCCGCGCGGCGCTCCTCGTGGGCCTGCCCGTCCTCGAACGCCTGCACCTCCTGGATGCGCTGCGTGAACACGCCCCGCGCCCGGTACGTGAGCAGCGCCCGCTCCGCCCACCGCGCGCGCCAGAGCCGCCGCAGCGCCGGGCGCGCGAGGAGCGCCGCCTCGCTCGCGAGCATGCGCGACACCTCGCTCGATCGCTCGATCCCCCGGATCTCCGGCCCCCGGTCGCCTTGCACCTCGCGCGACACCTCCCTCGGCCGCGCCACGATCTCGCCCACCTGCTCCAGCGAGGACCCCGCCGAGGCATCCGCCGCCGCGCGCATGCGCCCGAGCGTGCGCACGAGCTCCTCGAGCGCCGGGGCGTACCCGAGGAGCCGCCGCATCTCGAGGAGATCCCCGCGCGGCAGCGCGCGCAGCATGCCGCGGCAGCTCCCGGGCGGGAGGTCGAGCGCCTCGGCGAGCTGCCGGAAGGCGCGCTCGAGCTCGGCGCAGATCGTCACGAGCTCCGACCACCGGACCTCGGTGCGGGACGCCACGAGCTCGCAGAGCAGGCGCATGGCGTCGCGCCGCGCCTCCTCCCATTGCCGCTCGTCGAGCGGGACGCCCGCCACGCGGCCCCCGCCGTCCCCGGCACCCGGACCGCACGCGCCCGACCCGCGGCGCGCCCGCTCGGCGTCGCGCTCGCGCGCGAGGGAGTGAAAGGCGATGAGGGCGCGATCGTGGAGCTCCTCGGCGTCGCCGACGACGTCGAGGACGAAGGCCAGCACCTCGTCGGTGGTCCGGGGATCCCCGTCGCAATAGGGCCCCACGTTCGCCGCGGCGAGCGCGTCGAAGAGCGCGCGGCGGAGGTCGTCCTCCTCGGGCCACGCGACGGCGTCGGCCGGGGGCACCCGCCCCGACAGCAGCGCGTCCCGCAGGGCGAGGATCGCCGCGCCCCGCGGCGCGATGCGCCCGTGCGTGTGCGTGACGGTCCGCCGGAAGAGCGGCTCCGGCAGGCCGTCCAGCCAGGCGTAGCGGACCTCGAGCGCCTCCCCGGTGGTCATGCGCCCTTGACCGGGAGCTCGGCCAGACGATCGAGGAGGGAGCGCAGGCGCGCTCGCAGCGCCGACAGCGACCGCTCCGACGCTTCGAGCCGGCGCGCGACGGCGCCGTGGCGCGCCTCGGAGACCCAGAGCGACGGGCCCGCGCCGCCGTGGGCCGCGGAGATCCCGCTCAGGAAGCCGTCGACGTCGCCGAGCAGCTCCTCGAGCTGCCGGCGACGCGCGGCGACGTGCTCGGCCGGGTAGCGCGCCGGCGCCGTCGCCGGCGCCCGGAGCTCCCTGGCGAAGGCCTGGTGCAGCGGGGTCTTCACCCAGGCCTCGAGCCGCTCCCAGCCGTTGACCTTGTTCTGGAAGTGCTCCTCCCACAGCTCGCCCATGGTGAAGCGGCGCCTGGGAGAGGCCATGTCCGGGGGCGCCTCGAAGAGCAGCACGCCGTCCGCGTTCGTCACCGGGCGCTGGTGGTAGGGCTCGGTGACGCGCTCGCCCGCCTCGTCGAGGTAGAGCGGCCGCCCCTCGTCGTCGCACGCGTGCTCGACGCAGCGGAGCTCCCTGTCGATCTCCGCCTCGAAGGCCTCGACCATCGCCTCGTGGCGCCGCGGCTCGTCGACGAGCGCGGCGTCGAGGGTCGCCGCGAGGGCCCCCTCGACGACCTCGATGTGCTCCGGGCGGTCCCAGAGGCCGTGGAGCATGAGCGGGCCGTCCGCCAGCGTGACCACGCGCCGGTCGTCGCAGAGCGCGGCGACGCGGAGGACGTTGGCGATCCTCCGCCAGCGCCGGTCGGAGACGTAGAGCCCCTTCTCGGCGAGCAGCGCGCGCATCGAGGCGAGCAGCGACCGCGCGCTCGGCGAGAGCGAGACGCCCGCGGCGCGCCGGCGGATCTCGTCCATCTCGGCCAGCGTGAGCCGCGGCGCGCCGGCGTCCGCGGGGCGCGGGCTCGGCGGGACGTCCAGGAGGCCGAGGAAGCCGTCCGCGGAGACGGGGGTCACGTGGCAGCGAAAGAGGAACCGGTCGTGGAGCGCCGCGAGCTCGGGGGCGTCGGGGACGTGGTTCGTCGCCGCGACCACGCTCACGAGCGGCGTCGCGACGCGCCGCGCGCCGTTGTCGAACTCCCGCTCGTTGAGCAGCGTGAGGAGCGCGTTGAGGATCGCGCTGTTGGCGTTGAAGATCTCGTCGAGGAAGGCGACCGACGCGGCGGGCAGGTACCCTTCGGTCAGGCGGACGTACTCGTCCTGCTCGAGGGCCTTGATCGAGAGCGGTCCGAAGAGCTCCTCGGGCACGGAGAACCGCGTCAGCAGGCGCTCGAAGTAGATCCCCTCCGCGATGCAGCCGCGCAGCCGGCGCGCGAGCTCGCTCTTCGCGGTCCCCGGCGGCCCGAGGAGGAGCACGTGCTCGCCGGCGAGCGCCGCGAGCAAGAGCACCCGCGCCGGCTCGTCCCGCTCGATCAGCCCTTCGCACATGCGGAGGTGGAGCGCGCGGAGGCGCTCGCGGAGCGCCGGCGCGCCCGTCGTCTCGCCCGCGGGGTCCGAGGTCTGCGTGGCGCTCACCGTCGCTCCTCGAACGGTAGAGGATTTCTCGCGGCCGTGCCCCGATGGCACCTTTGCGACGGCGGCGCCGTGCCGGACGATCGGCCGCCGACGGAGGCCGCGGCGCGCGAGCCTGTCGCGCGCGCTCCGCGGGGCGGGCGCGGCGCGTCGCGGGGCCGCGGGCGGGCGGGGATTTTCCGCGCCCCCGGCCGGCGCTTTTGCTAAAGGCGAGGGGCACTCGACCCATGACCAGGATCAGCGCGCGCGAGCTCGCCGGCACGAGCGGCCCCTTCGGCCGCGGCACCGAGGTGGTGCGGCCGGAGGAGGTGCCGGAAGGGTCGGTCGTCACCGTGCTCCGCGTGCCGCCCGAGTCGGCGGGCATGCGGCTCGACCGGTTCGTGCAGTCGCAGCTCAAGCGGACGAGCCGCACGCGCGCCGCCGAGATCGTCGCCCGCGGCGCCTACTCGCCCGAGGCGCGGCGCCTGCG
The DNA here is from genome assembly GCF_051521425.1 of Sorangium sp. So ce834. Taxonomy (NCBI): domain Bacteria; kingdom Pseudomonadati; phylum Myxococcota; order Polyangiales; family Polyangiaceae; genus Sorangium; species Sorangium sp. So ce834. The sequence continues at coordinate 5,099,117 of NZ_CP150351.1, read as the reverse complement.
CGGCAGCGATCGCGTGCGGCCGGAGCAGTGCATCCTCCTCTGGCGCGCGCCGTGGGACGAGCAGGCGCCCGACACGGCGATCCCGGTGCTGCACGAGGACGACGCGCTGCTCGCGGTGAACAAGCCGCCGAGCCTGCCCGTGCACCCCACGGCGCGCTACCACAAGAGCACCGTCATCAAGATGATGGAGGCCGCGCGCCCCGGAGAGCGGCTGTTCCTGGCGCACCGGCTCGATCGCGAGACGAGCGGCGTGCTCCTCCTCTGCCGCACGCCCGAGGCCGATCGGACGGTGAAGGCGCAGTTCGAGGAGCGCACCGGCGTCCTCAAGCGCTACGTGGCGATCGCCTGGGGCTGGCCCGAGCGCGACGATTTCCGGGTCGAGCTGCCGCTCGAGCTCGACACCGAGAGCCGCTACAAGGTGAAGATGCGCGTCGCGCCGCCGGGCCGCGGCCTCGCGTCCGCCACCGCGTGCGAGGTGCTGGGCCGCCGCGCCGATCCGCTCACCGGCCGGCGCTACTCCATGATCCAGTGCACGCTCGAGACCGGCCGGCAGCACCAGATCCGGGTCCACCTCGCGTCGAGCGGCCTGCCGCTCGTGGGCGACAAGCTCTACGGGCCGGACGAGGGGCTGTTCGCGCGCGGCGCCGACGGCGAGCTCACCGACGACGACCGCCGCGCGCTCGAGCTCGACCGCCACGCTCTCCACGCCGCGCTCCTGGAGCTCACGCACCCGGCGACCGGCGAACGCGTGCGCATCGAGGCGCCGCTCTCGGACGATCTGCGCACCTTCTGGGACGCGCTCGACGCGTGATCCGCGCCCGCCGATGAGGGCCGCCTCCCGGGGCGGGCGACGCCCCGCGTGCGAGGCCGACGCCCTCCGTGCGAGGTCGACGCCGTGACGCAGGGTCGACGCCGCCGCGCGGGGTCGACGCCGCCGCGCAGGGTGGTCGACGCCGCCGCGCAGGGTGGTCGACGCCGCCGCGCAGGGTGGTCGGCGTCGCCGCGCAGGATCGGCGCCGCCGCGCGCGGGGCGGAGGACGATCGCGGCGAGCGGCCGCGGATCTTGTGCCGTCGTGCCGACTTACGTACGATGACCCGGATGACGCGTGCGCGAGACGACCTCGAGGCGCTGCGGGATCCTGCGCTTCGGTCCACACCGCTCGAGGCCGAGAGCACCGCCCAGAGCACGGCGTCCGGTCCGATCGAGACCGGTCCGGAAGAGACACTGCAGGCCGCCGGGGCGCCCCCTCCGGGGGAGCGCCCCCGTGCGGAGGGCGAGCGCCCCGAGACGAACCAGCCGCAGCAGGCGGGCGCGGAGCAGCCGGGCTCGGAGCGGGCGGAGCCGGCCTCGTCCGCCAGCGTCGAGCCGCTGTCCGTCGAGCCGCGCTCAAGGGGCGACGAGAGCCTGGATCGGGAGCGCTACGAGCGGTACGCGATGCCGGCGAGCGACCTCCCTGCGGCCAACGTGCAGGCCTTCCGTGGGGACGCGGGCGGGGTGCTCGCGATCGTCCGGCGCGCCGTGCAGTCCGTGACGCGCGATCCGGCGCGCCACCGGCGCCGGCTGCCGAAGTCTCGCTTCGACGCGATCCGCAGCCTGCCGGAGCTCGCGATGGCGCTCGACTACGCGGTGGCGCGGATGCAGCCCGAGAGCGCGCCGCCGGCCGAGGTGACGGAGCGGCTCGACCAGCTCTACGAGGCGCTGCGCCCGACGCTCGCCGCGGCCGAGGCGTGCTTCCCGCGCGGCATCGTCCCGGAGACCTACGGCATCGTCCGGCGCGCGCTCGTCGCCGGCGATCCCGCGAGCGCGGCGGCCACCATCACCAACCTCATCCTGGACCGGTGGAACCACGTGCAAGGACGGATCTCCCTCACCCGGGAGGAGGTGACCCGGATCAACGGCACCGCGAAGTGGCTGCTCAGCAACACCCGCGCGCCGGAGCGCGTCGACTCGCGCGACATCCGCGATCGGCTGTGGTCGCTGCTGCGCGAGCGCTACGAGCAGCTCCGCGCGATCGCCCAGGAGGTCTCCGGCGACGACTCGCGCGACTACGCCCCCGAGCGCCTCGCCGCGGACTGAACACCTTCCTCATCCACGCACCACCGTAGGCCCCCGGGGCGTGCAGCTCGGCAGCCCCTCCTCCGGAGCCGCGGCCTACATCGCGACAGACACCTTGGTCTGCGATGGAGACGACTGCACGCCCGCGGGCATGTTGGCGTTCGTGCCGTTGTGCGCGGTCATGCACGTCTGGAAGACGACCGGCTGCCCCTCCACCTTGACCTTGGCCGACCCCTGCTTGAACTGCACGGGGCCCTTGATCGTGCCGGAGACCACGCCGCCCGCCGCCCCGGCCTCGTCGCCGGCGCTCATCGGGATCACCGTCTGCTTGGTGATCACCGGCTGGTTCAGCACCTTCACCTTCTTCGCGCAGGTCCCCGGGTTGGCCTGCACGAGCTGCGCGGTGTTCGGGTAGGGCACCGGCACGGGCGGGGCCGGCGGCGCCGGGGTCTTGCACGTGTCCGGGAAGGCCTCGCAGGTCCCTCCCTGCCTCGTCGCGATGGGAAACATCAGCCCTCCTCCGCTCACCCGAGGTGGATGCGCTTGCCGTCGATCTTCACGTCGTCCTCGGCCTCGATCGAGGCGTGCCCCCCCTTGACCGAATAGGCCCCGGAGGCGCGCGTGCGCACGCGCCCGGCCAGGAGCTCGTCGAGGTCCTCGACGCGGCGGAAGGAGCGCTTGAGCCGCTCGAAGACGTGGGTCGCGAGCGTCTCCATCCGGTCCGCCACCACCTTGACCTGCTCGACCGCCGCCGAGAGCTGGACGCCTCGATAGCTCGCCTCGGCGAAGAGCACCTCGGCCCGCTCGCCGACGAGCTTCACCGCGCGGGCGCCGAGGCGCGCCTCGGTCTGCCCCAGCGCGAGCGACGGCCGCGCGCTCGCGTCCCCGTCGCCGGCCTCGAGCGTCACCCCGCCCGCGCCGCGGCACCGGATCGCGCCCCCGGCGACGAGATCGATGTTCCCCTGCGGCGCGGCGAGCGCGAGATCGCCCGCGGGCACGGAGAGCAGGCCGCGGCCGAGATCGGGGCGATACTCGAAGACCAGGCGCCCGGCCGGGTCGCGCACCTCGATGCGCTCGCGCTCGCCGTCGGTGGACACGGCCGCCGAGGCGCCGGACCGCGTGGTGAGCCGCCGCTCCGAGGCAGGGGCCGCCTCGTCGCCGAGCACGCCGATGACGTAGCAGCGCTCGAGGTCCTCTCCGGTCACCAGCACGTGACGACCCACCTCGATCCGGGGCAGCGGGGAGATCGCCATCACCGCGCTCAGCTCGAGGGCGCGGCCGTCGTGCTCGATGCGCACGACGCATCGCTGCTCGTTCGCGACCTCGACCACGGCGGCGCGCCTCACGTAGCTCGCGGTCGCTTCCTTCGGGCTCACGCTGGACAAGGAAAGCTTCGACATCGTCCCTCCGCCTCGGGTGACTACGCGCTGGGCGGCTGCCAGTCCTCGGCAGCGGCCAGATCCGGATCGGTGCCCCGGGCCTGCTCGCGGTTCGCGAGCGCCCAGAGCGCGCCGGGATCGTCGATCCGGTGCAGGTTGGCGCCCGCCACGTCGGCCTGCGCGAAGTCCGCTTCCGCGAGCCGCGCGTGCGAGAGATCGGCGTAGCCCAGCCGGGCCCCGCAGAAGAGCGCGCGCGGAGCGTCGACGCGCACCAGGATGGCCTCGCGCAGATCGGCCCCGGTCAGGTTCGCGCCCCCGAGCGCCGCCCCCTCGAGGTACGCCCTGCGGAGGTTCGCCTCGCGCAGGTCGGCCTGCTGCAGTTTGCTCCCGCCGAAGTTCGCGGCCTCGGCGTCGGCGCGGCTCATCGACGCGCGGTGGAGCGCAGCGCCGCTCGCGTCCGCGCGGGTCAGCGTGGCGCCGTGCAGCCGCGCGCCCGTGAGATCGGCGCCGGAGAGATCGGCGTCGGTGAGATCGGCGCCCGACAGGTCGGCGCCGCGGAGATCGGCGCCCGCGAGGCGGCAGCGCACGAAGGCGTTGGCCTCGAGCTTGACCTTCGAGAGATCGGCGCCCGAGAGATCGACGCCCGTGAGCCTGGCCCGCCGGAGATCGGCGCCCGCGAGCTTCGCGCCCGCGAGCCTGCTCGCCCGCAGGTGGGCCCCGGCGAGGATCGCGCCCTCGAGGACGGCGCCGCTCGCGTCGCACCCGTCGAGCACCGCGCCCTCGAGGCTCGCGCGCGAGAGCTTCGCGCCGGTGAGCGTGCCGTCGGTGAGCGCCGTCCGGTCGAGGACCGCGTCCGTCAGGTCGGCCCTCGTGAGATCGACGCCCTCGGCCGAGATCCCGCGCAGCTCGGCGCCGGCGAGGATCGCGCCGGTGAGGTCGGCCCCGTCCAGGATCGCGCCGTCGAGCCTGGCGCACGAGAGCTTCGCCGCCGACAGCGAGGCCCTGGCGAGCCGCGCCCGTCGGAGGTCGGCGCCGCCGAGCTCGCACCCGCGGAGGTCGGCGCCGGTGAGATCGACGCCCGCGAGCTTCGCGCCCGCGAGGTCGCTCCCCGCGAGCTCGGCCCGGGCGAAGCTGCCGCCGGTGAGATCCATGCCGCGGAGGTCGCAGCGCGCGAGCCGGCCGCCGCCGTGATCGCCCGCGAGCGCGCCCAGCGCGGAGAGCGACGCGCCCTCGAGCCGGAGGCGGTCGACCCGCGCGCCCGCGAGCGGTGGCGCCGCGGGCGTGACCTCGACGAGGGCCGCGCCGTCGAGGTGCGCTCCGTGGAACGACGCGCCGCCGAGGTCGCAGCGCTCGATCCGAGCGGCGCGGAGGGTCGCGCGATCGAGGCGCGCCGCGGAGAGGTCGCAGCCCGAGAGCGCGGCCCCCGCGAGGTGCGCGCCGGAGAGATCCACGCCGGCCAGCTTGCCGTCGCTGACGGAGGCCCGGTCGAGCCGGGCGCCCTCGAGCGACGCCCCGGTGAGCGTGCAGCGCTCGAGGATCGCGCCGGTGAGATCGGCGCCGGCGAGCCGCGCCCCGGCGAGATCGACCCCCTCGAGCACGGCCCCCTGGAGCCCCGCGCCCGTGAGGTCGGCGCCCCCCAGGTCGAGGAGCCGGCGCTGCAGGCCGCGCACGCCCGCGCCGGCGAGCGCGTCGATCTGCTCGCGCGCCAGCCCGGCGGCGCGGAGCGGGACCTCCACGGCGGCCTCGCGATCCACCGCAACGTCGAGCGAGCTGAAGACCGCGCCCGCGAGATCGGCGCCCGCGAGCTTCGCGCCGTGGAGGTCGCACGAGATGAACATCGCCCCCGCGAGCCGCGCCCCCGAGAGATCCGCGCCGGCGAGGCGGACGCGATGGAGCGCCACCTTCTCGAGGGGCGCGCCGCGCAGGTCGGCGCCGGCGAGGTCGATCTCCGGCAACACCGGAGGCCCCGGCGCCGGGCTCGCGCGGAGGCGGTGGAGCAGGGCCGCCACGTCCTTGCCGGGGGCGCCCGCGGTCATCCCGCGCTCCGCCCGGCGAGCTTCGTCGCCTTCAGGTTCGCGCCGTCGAGCCGCGCCTCGACGAGGATCGCGTCGAGCAGCTCGCACCCGTACAGGTTCGAGCCGCGGAGGTCGGCGCGGGTCAGGTTGGCCTGCTCGAGCGTGCCCTGGAACAGGTTGACCGCGGTGAGCAGCGCCGCGTCGAGCTTCGCCTTGCTCAGGTTGGCGTTCTTGAGGACGGCGCGGTGCAGGTTCGCGCCCGACAGGTCGGCGCCCGAGAGATCGGCGCGGATCAGGGTCGCGCCGCGCAGATCGGCCTCGCGGAGCGACGCGCCGGTCCAGCTGGACCCGTCGGCCCTCGCCGCGCGGAGATCGACGCGCCGGAACGACGCGCCGTCCACGGCGCGCGCGCCCGTGAGATCGGCCTCCGCCATGGAGACGCGCTCGCCCGAGGCGCCGTGGAGCGAGGCCTCGCGCAGCGACGCGCCGCCGAGCTGGGCGCGATCGAGCGCGCAGCCCGTGAGATCGGCCGCGTCGAGCGAGGCGCCGCGCAGGTCGGCGGCGGTGAGCCTCGCGCCGCGGAGGCGGGCCCCTCGGGCGTTCGCACCGCGCGCCCGGATCTCCGCGATGTTGGCGCCGCCGAGCTCGGCCTCGCGGAGCGACGCGCGCTCGAGGTTCGCCTGCGCGAGCGTGGCGCCCGTGAGATCGGCCTCGTCGAGCCTGGCGCCCGGGAGCGCCGCGCCGCGGAGGCCGGCCTCCGAGAGGTTGGCCGCGGAGAGGTCCGCGCCCGTCAGATCGGCGCCGTAGAGCTCGGCCTGGACGGCGACGGCGCGCGCGAGCGAGGCGCGCGTGAGATCGGCCCGCTCGAGGCGGGCGCCCGTCAGATCGGCGCCGTCGAGGCGAGCCTCTCGGAGGCGGGCGCCCGTGAGATCCGCGCGCGTGAAGACGAGCCCGCGCAGGTCGAGCTCCGAGAGATCGAGGCCCGCGAGCTTCGCGCCGGCGAAGCTCCGCCCGCCCTTCGCGCGCGCCGCGACCTCCTCGCGCGTGAGCGCGGCGGCGGCGGCGGACGGATCCTCGGGCCGCGCCGGCTCGTCGAGCAGCGCGGGATCGTGGCCGTGCTCGATGAGCAGCCGCCGCGTCTGCTCGCGCGAGTCGCGCTCGAGCCGCGCCGCGGCCTCCGGATCGTGCCGCAGCTCTCCGATCGCGATCGCGAGGAACGCGTCGGGCGAGGTGACGCCGCGCAGCCGCTCGATCACGTCGCGCGGGACCCCGGATTTCTCGAGCATCGCGCGCGCCTGCGCGAGCCCGGCGACGATGTCGGGGTCGACGTCGCCGGGCTCGCCCTGCTCGCCGTCGGGCGCGCCGGGCACGCCGGACGCGCGCGGCTTCGCGGCGATCTCGGGCGCCTCCGGGCGCCGCCACGACGCGGGCTCGCGGTAGCGAGAGGCCGGGAGCGGCGGCTCGGCGAGCGGCTCGGTGACCAGCAGGATCCGTCGGAGCTCGTCGTGATCGCGCGACGCGATCGGGGTGAGGCCGCGCCAGACGAGGGCGAGCCGGCCCGCGTCCATGTCGATCCAGAGCGTGTCGAGGTGGAGCGACACCTCGCGGATCTCGGCCCCGCCGCGCGCCGCGGCCTCCACGAAGCAGCGCGCGCGCAGGCCGGGCAGCTGCGATTCGTAGCGCGGCAGCTCGGGGTGCAGGTTCTCGAGCGCGATCGCCTCGTCGCCGCGCAGATAGCCCGCGATCTGCTGATCGCGCGGGGCGGCGTTGAAATAGCCCCAGTCGAAGTCCTCGGGGAGGCCGGGCCAGCGCTCGGCCAGCCAGCGATCGTCGTAGGTGCCGACGCCGGCGGTGCGCTGCGCCCACGTCCGCTCGATCGGGCCGAAGCCCGCGGGCTCCGGGGTCTGCCGCGGCGAGTCGATCAGGCTGCCGGGCAGCTCCAGGTTGGGCAGCGGCCAGCGCTCGACGCCGGCGGCGGTCTTGACCTTGCCGCGGCCGCGCCCGAGCGGGTTCTTCGCGAAGCCGTCGCCGCCGAAGCTCAGCTCGTACCGGAGCGGCATCGCGCGGAACGGCCGCGGCTCGGTGGCGACCTCGCCGTCCCAGATCCGGTCGCCGATCACCGCGATCTGCTTGCGGAGGCGGCCGACCTCCAGCGCGGCGTACGAGACCCGCTGCGCCTCGCCGCGGGGCGTGCGGCAGGTGCCGACCAGGAGCACGTCGGCGCGCGGCTTGAAGTAGGCGAAATCGGAGGCGTAGACGAGGCTCTTCCCGGGGTCGTCGTCGAGGTGGCGATCGCTCTCGAGCAGGAGCCGATCGCCCGGCGCGGCGAGCGCCGCCGGCGCGTTCGGGGCCAGCGTGAAGGTGCCCTTGACGATCACCGTCAGGCTGGTCGCAGGCGGTCGCACCCGGCCCACGAGCCAGCCGAGCTTGAGACCGGTGTCGTTGAGGATCTCCACGCGCGGCCTACTGGATGGTCAGCGCGTTGTTGGCGCCCAGGGTGATCTGTCCCTGGATGTTGGCGCTCGAGCTCTTGAGCCGGATGTTGCCGCCGGTCATCAGCTTCAGGACCGCGCTTCCGTCCTCCGTCTGGAGGTAGATGTCCTTCCCCGCGTTGACGACGATGTCCGCGTCTGAATCGAGCTCTAGATAGGAGTTCTTGACGTTCCCGAGGAACACCGCTCCTGGCCCGCCGTCGTCCTCCCCCACGTAAATCGCGCTCTGCCTCGCGCCCGCCGCGTCGTTCTGCCCGATGAGGATCCCCTTCTTGTCCATCTTGATCTCGGCCTGCGATTTCGGGTCCCCGGCCTTGTCCTTCAGCGCGACGACCACCGAGGCGACGAGCCCGACGGCGAACGCGGCCGCCGCGCCCCCGAGGCACCCGGCGGGGACGGCGGCCACGCCGCTGCTGTCGACGGTCCCCGCGGCGGTGCACCCCGAGAGGACCGCCACCGGGACGGCGGTCGCGGCTGCGATCCCGGCGAGCACCGCGTTCCGGCTCCCCCCGACGCCCTCGTGATCGGCCTTGATGCGCAGGTGGATCTCCTCGCGCGCCTTGAGCTCGTGATCGCCCGCCGTGCTGATCTCCTTGCCCGCGACGTTCGAGTACTTGAGGCCAGCGCCGAACTCGACGGTCATGCCCACGCTCGCGGTCAGCGCCAGCGCCAGGCTGAGATCGATCTTGCCGCCGAGGAAGACCGTGTTCGTCATGCCGAACATCGCGTCGAACTTGTAGCCGCCGTAGAAGCTCTCGGTGTCGCCGAAGGTGTAGGAATCGCTGGAGTTGTGGCCCATCTCGCGCTTGCGCCAGGTCTTCTTCCCGGCCGCGTACACGTCCTGCTCGAAGAACTCGACCCGATAGACGGGATCGGCGTTGTACACCTCGAGCGTGCCGGCGCCGAGGTTGAGGCGGTACTTGCCGCCGACCGTGTCGGTCTTGTTCCCGCCGACGAGGACCGTCTCGTCCAGCTGGATGCTCTCCCGGTTGTTGCCGCGGACCACGAGCGTCCGGTCGCCGTCGGTGTACTCGAACCAGCCCGGGTACGTCTTGGCCGGGTCTCCGGCGCGGAGGTCGTCGGCGTTCTGCACGCCCGGCTTCGTCTTCGTGCCGTCCGCGGGGTCGGGGTGCGTGAACGAGTCGAGCAGGGCGTTCTCGGTGGTCGAGTCCGACGCGCCGATGCGGAAATAGCTCGTCTGCGTGCCCGTGGCGTCGTCGTAGTCGGGGGTCTTGAGGATGAGCCAGGTCCCGGTGACGCTGAATTTCACGTACTCGATCGACGCGCTCACCACGCTCGACTCGTTCCCTGCGCTGTCCTGGAACTGGGCACTCACCGTCTTCTGGCCGTAGCCGTCCGAGAGCGTCCACCACACGCTGGCGGTCGCGGGTTGCCAGGCTCCCCACGCGCCACCCTCGTTCTTGAGCCGCACCTTCGCGACGGGGGAGGTCCCGTCCGTCGCGTCGAGCGTGAGGGCGACCTGCCGCGTCGCCGTGTCCGCGGCCCCGCCGTTGATCGCGATCGAGGCCGCCGTCGGGGCCGCGGTGTCCAGCGTGATCGAGGCCGACCCGGAGCCGAGCACGGTGGACCCGCCGTCGCCGAACTGCACCGAGACCGTCTTCTCGCCGTCGCCCGACGGCAGGGCGTAGCTCGTGGAGGCCGAGAACGTCGCCCACGCGCCGAAGGTCGCGCCATCGCTGCTGAACCGCATCCGCGTCGCGCCCGCGGGCGCGGTGAGGGTGAGCGTGACCGACGTCGAGCTGGTGTAGCTGGCGCCATCGTTGATCTTGATGCTCATGGCCTGCTCCTCGGGTGGTCCTCCGGCCCTCGCGGCGCCTATCCCTGCGCCTTCGGCTCGCCGGAGGGCGGCCGCGGCGCGCCGGCGATCATCCGCTCGATCCGGTCGCACGCCTCCTTGATCTGCCCGAGCGCCGGCGGCGCCACGTAGATCGTCGTGCGCTCGTCGCGGCCCCCGTCGCGCAGGCGCAGCGTCAGCACCGCGAGCGGCGCGTCGAGGTGCACGCCCCGGTCCGATCCGGCGATCCGGTCGACCCGCCAGTCGAGCCCGACCAGCACCTTGCCGTGATCGAAGATCGACTCCTCGAGGATACCCCGGCGGATGACGGCCTTCGCCGCCTCGTACCACGAGAGCACGACGACGCCGCCGCGCGCGTCGTCGCCCGAGAGCGCCGCGACGTCCTCGGCGACGTCGGCCGCGGCCAGATCGAGGCTGCTGGCGCGCGAGAGCACGAAGCGGCACACGCGCAGGCTCGCTTGCAGATCCGGCGCCGAGAGGTCGTAGAGCCGGCAGAACGCCTCCGCGCGCTTCTCCATCACCGCGTCGACGGCGCCGGCGAGGCTCGGCGCCAGGATCTCCCAGAGGGCCTGGCGGGCCTTGTCCGGCAGGTCGAGGAACCGCCTCCAGTCGCGGACGACGTCGGCCGGCGCGGGCTGGCCGTCGAGGCAGCGGAGGCGCGCCTCGAGAGGGGCGGGGGCTCGGTTCATGCGGGATCCTCCATCTCGTGTCAGCGTCGGTCGCGGATCTCGATCGTCGCCCCGGCGGCCGTCGTGATGCGGTGGCGATCGGCGAGCGCGGCGTTGACGGCCGACGGCGCCGCCGCGTTCGGGACCGCGCCGACGATGATCGGCCGATCCGGATCGCCGTCGGCGAAGACGAGGAGCACCTCGGCGCCGGGCCGCAGCGGGAAATGCATGCTGTGGTTCGGCCCGGCGAAGGGCTGCGCCATCCGCACCGGGTGCGAGCTCTTCTGCTCCCCCGGGAGCGCCGTGTCGAAGTGGAACTGCACGGTGTAGCGGCCGTCGCCGTCGAGGCGCGCGACGCCGCCGGTCTCGCCCTCGGGGCCGGGCTGCACGACGCCGGTGACGAACCCGTGGATGCGCGGCCTCGGCGTCCGCCGCGGGGGGCGGTAGTGGATGCGCGCGGGCACCGCCGTGAAGGTGTTCGCGTAGGACGCCGCCACGTCCGCCTCGTCGAAGGTGGGCAGCGTCGCGGTGTGCTCGACCGCGACGAGGAGCAGGCCCTCGGGCGCCTCGAGCCGCGGGTGCTCCCGCAGGATCGTGCGGTGCCCGGCGCTGAACTCCGGCCGCGAGCTCTTGCCCTCGTAGACGCGCTGCCCCGAGAGGCGCTCCTCGGCGCGGATCTGGGCGAGCTCCTTCGCCTCCTCGGCCGTCTTGACGTGGCTGCCGTACTCGACGATTCCCCCGCCCGACGCCCCCTCGAGCGTGTGATACGCGGCGAGATCGAGCAGCGGCTTGCGGTAGTTGTAGTCGTGCACCACGTACGCCGAGGGGACGAGCTGGCTCGTCACCTCGAGGGCGAAGACGTCGGACGCCTCGCCGCGCGGCCGGAACTGCACCTCCGCGGCGCCCTGCACGGGGCGAATGCCCCCCGGGTGATCGGTGAAGACGAGGACGTCGCGGTCGCCCCGGTGCTCGAAGAAAAAGCAGATCCCGAGGTGCTCGGCGAGGCGGCTGATGAAGGCGAGATCGCTCTCCTTGTACTGCACGATGAGCTCGCGCAGCGGGTACGCCTTGAGGAGGCGAAACTCGACGTCGCCCGCGCCGAGGCCGTGCCGCTCGAGCTTGCGCCGGATCACGTCCGGCACGCTCGCATCCACGTAGATCTCCTGCGTCTCGACGAGCGTCAGCCTGAACGCGCGCGGGACGACGCGGAGGCGGTAGGCGCGGCGCTCGGCGGCCGGGTCCAGGCGATCGAGGATCTGGCCGAGGATGCCGTGGATCCGGCGGATCTCCTCGCCCTCGATGAGGACGACGACGCTGATCGGGGCCCCGGGGACGGCGTCTTCGGGCAGGTCCCGCTGCGGATCGCACACCACGTCGAGGTCGAACGAGAAGACCCGGGAGATCTCCTCGCGCCCCGAGAGCGCGCGGACCTGCACGCCCGCCCACGGGGCGCCGGCGGCTTCGACGAGGATTTCCATGGCTCGGCTGGTCTCTTGGGCGTGGTGAGGGACCGCCACCTACGGGCGCCCCTTGCTGGAACCGTAGATGACCTGCTGGATGTCGAGCTTCTGCGGCTTCGGGGCCTTGCGAGGCGGCGCGGGCTCGACCGCGCGGTCGCTCGCGGCGCCGCCCCAGGGCGATCGCGGCGCGGGAGCGGCGGCGGGCGCCGCGGGAGCGGCGGTGGGCGGCGGCACGGGAGCGCCCGCCGCGGGCGACGGAGCCGCAGCGGCGGCGGGCGGCGCAGGAGCTGCGGCCGCTTTCGCGGGAGCTGCGGCCGGTGGCGCGGGAGAAAGCCCGGTGCGTCGAAACGGGAGGAGGCTCTCCGCGAGGGCGCGATCCTGGTCCTCGGAGGAGAGCGAATGGGTCTCCGCGACGGAACGCCGCTGCGGTGGGCGTGGCGCCTGCGGGCTGGGCGCCGCCGCGGGCGACGGCGCGGCCCCGGGCCGGAACGGGAGCGGGGCCGCCGACCCGGCGGGGGCTCGGCTCGTCGGCGCGGCGGACGCATCGAGGCGCCGCGCGGCGCCGCGCGGCTCGCGCGCCTCGACGTCCTCGCCGAGCAGCTCGATCGTCGCCCCGGCCTGCTCGGGCGCCGCGGCCGCGCGCGTGGCGGCCATCGCCATCTCGGCTGGGGCCAGCCACGCGGGCGGAGTGCCCGGCAGCTCGACGCCGACGACGACGCGCACCGCCGCGAGCGCTGCTTCACCCGCGAGCGGGAAGCTGCGGCGCCAGAGCAGCGAGCACGACTGCCGGTCGCCGTCGACGTGCAGCGTGTCGAGCACGAGCTCGAGCGGCTGCCCCTCCCTGACGCCGAACGCGGAGAGGCCGTGGACGCGCGCGAGGGCGCGCGCCCCGGGGAGGCGCGTCCGCAGCACGGGGAGCGTCGGGTGGAGCCCCTGGAGCGCGAGCCACTCGTCGCCGCACAGGGCTTCGACCCGCTGATCGGGGGGGGCCGCCTGGAAGTAGCTCCAGTCGAAGTCGTCGGGGATCTCGAGGATGGCCGCCTCGAGCGCCTTGCGGGTCGTGCGCCCGAGCAGCCGCGTGCGCGACGGCCACACGCTCCCGAGCGGCGCGAAGCCCGCCGGGCGGTCGCGCCGCGCGGGGTCCAGGACGGTCGGGGAACGGGTGCCGAATGGGTTGTCGGCCATGCCGATCCCCCCGAACGCGCGCTCGTAGACGAGGGGGATCGCCTTGCCCTCGCCGCCGGGCTCGATCGAGAGCGCCTTGTCGAGGATCGGGCGCTCGCCGGCGAAGAGCGCGAGGCGCGCCGAGAAGGGCGCGGCAGGCAGGCCCGGCGGCGCGTGCGCGTGGCCGGTGAAGAACACGTCGACGCGCGCGAGGTAGGGCGCGAGGTCGCTCGTCAGCCGGACGCTGCGGCCCGGGTTGTTGTGATGGTGGATGTCGGCATGGATGATCCCCTGCGGCTCGACGGGGATCATCTTTGCGCCGTCGACGAAGGCGAAGGTCGCCTTGGCGATCACCGTGAGGTTGAGCCGCCCTCGCGCGCGCCACGCGACCCCCGCGACGGCCGCGCCGGGAGGCGCCCCGATCGCGCTGGGAGTGAGCGAGGTCTCCGGCTTCACCGCACCATGAAACCACCGGGGCATCGCGAGGGTCAAGCCCGCCACCGACGACGCCGACGCGCCGTCGCGACGTCCGCCCGACCGCTCGCCGACGACGTTCCTCGGCCTCGCAGCGCGGGTGAAGGCGGGAGGGGCCGGCGACGACGGCAGGCTCCGAATCCGGTGAGGGGTCCAATCCATCCATCGGTGTTGGACATCGCTCTCTGTTGGACATCGCCCTCTGTCGGACATCGCTCTCGGCGAGAGAGCACCCATGTCCGACCGATACCGCTGACAGCGCGCGATCGACGTCCGTGCCAGCATGGAGGAGCCCCCTCGCCGCTCTGGGCGACGCAGGGCCGCTCGGGTGTACCGCCGCGCGCGCCTGATCTAGACTGCCGCCGTGCAGGAGCTCCGCAAGACCGTCTGCAACCGCGACTGCCCCGACGCCTGCAGCATCGTGGCCACCGTGGAGGACGGCCGCGTCGTGCGCCTCGCCGGCGACCCGGACCACCCGATCACGCGGGGCTTCCTCTGCCACCGCACGTCGCGCTTCCTGGAGACGCAGTACTCGCCTGAGCGCCTGACGACGCCGCTGCTCCGCAAGGGCGGCGAGCTCGTGCCGGTCTCCTGGGACGAGGCGCTCGACACCGCGGCCGAGCGGCTGCTCGCGATCCGCCGCGCGTCGGGCCCGGCCGCGATCTTCCACTACCGGAGCGGCGGCTCGCTCGGGATGCTCACCGGGATCGCCGACGCCTTCTTCGCGCGGTTCGGGCCGGTCACGGTCAAGCGCGGCGACATCTGCTCCGGCGCGGGCGACGCCGCGCAGCTCGCCGATTTCGGCGAGGAGGACAGCCACGACCTCGCCGACCTGAAGAACGCCCGGCACATCCTCCTCTGGGGCAAGAACGTCTTCACGTCGAGCCCGCACACGCTGCCGGTGCTGCGCGAGGCGAGGGCGCGCGGCGCGGAGCTCGCGCTCATCGATCCGGTGCACCACAAGACCGCGTCGCTCTGCGCGGCGTTCTACCAGCCGCGCCCGGGCGGCGACTTCGCGCTCGCCATGGCCGTCGCCCGCGTGCTCTTCGACGAGGGGTGGGTCGATCCGCGCGCCGCGGAGTACTGCGATCACCTCGACGAATTCCGCGCGCTCGCGCGGCGCCGCTCGGTCGCCGCGTGGTGCGGCGAGGCCGACGTGCCCGAGGCCGCCGCGCTGGACCTCGCGCGCCGCCTCGCCGACAGGCCCGCGGCGATCCTCGTGGGCTGGGGCATGGGCCGGCGCACCACGGGCGGGGCGATCGTGCGCGCCCTCGACGCGCTCGCGGCCGTGAGCGGCAACCTCGGCATCCCCGGCGGCGGCGTCTCGTTCTATTTCAAGCGGCGCGGCGCGTTCGATCTCTCGCCCTTCGCGGGCGATCGCCCCCCGCCCCGCACGGTCTGCGAGCCGCTGTTCGGGCAGGAGGTGCTCCGGATGAGCGACCCGCCGATCCGCGCCGTCTGGGTGACCGCCGGCAACCCGGTCGCGATGCTGCCCGACTCGCGCGCCGTCGCGGAGGCGCTCGCGACGCGCGAGCTCGTCGTGGTCGCCGACTCGTTCCTCACGGACACGGCGCGGCTCGCCCACCTCGTGCTGCCCACGCGGACGCTCCTCGAGGCCGACGACGTGCTCGGCGCCTACGGCCACCACTACCTCGGCGTCGCCACGCCCGTGGTCCCGCCCCCGGACGGGGTGAAGAGCGATCTGGAGATCATGCAGGCGCTCGCGCCGCGCGTGGGCCTCGGCGACGCGCTCGACGGCAGCGCCCGCGACTGGAAGCGGCGGGTCGCCGAGCCGAAGCTCGCGCCGCTCGGCGTCACCCTCGAGGCGCTGGAGCGCGGGCCGGTGCGCAACCCGCTGGCGCCGGAGGTGCTGTTCGAGGACCGCAAGTTCCCGACCCCGAGCGGGCGGGTCAACCTCATCACCGAGGGGCCGGAGGAGCGGGAGGATCCCGACGCGCGCGAGCTGCCGCTCCTGCTCATGGCGCTCTCCACCGACAAGTCCCAGTCGTCGCAGTGGGCCAGGCCGCCGCAGGGCCCGGCCGTCGTGACGGTCCACCCCGACGCGGCGGGGGGCGTGGCCGACGGCGCCGTCTGCCGGGTCGTGTCGCGCGTCGGGGCGATGACGGTGCGGCTGCGCCACGATCCCGCGCAGCGCCGCGACGTGGCGTTCATCCCGAAGGGCGGCCACCTCCGCGACGGCCGCTGCGCCAACGCGCTGATCCGCGCCCGCACCACGGACATCGGCGAGGGCGGCGCGCTCTACGAGGAGCGGGTGCGCATCGAGCCAATCGCGCCGGCGGATCGGCCCGAGCCCGCGCCGTAGGCGGCCCCGTCCGCGGTCGCCGCGGGCGCGACGGCTCCCCGGCTCGACACCGCCGCCGAGCGGCTCGCGGCGCAGCTGCGGGCGCTGGGCGTCGAGCCGGACGAGGGCGGCGGCTGACCGGCGGCGCGCCGCCGCTCAGTCCTCCTGCGCGGGCGCCCGCATCGGCTCTCGCGGCGTGGCGCGCTCGGGCGGAGCCGCGGCCGAGCCCTCCACGGCGTCCCCGATCTCGCGCGCCACGTCCTCGACCGTGCGCAGGCTGATCCGCCCGGCGAGGACCAGGGTCGCGCCGATCTCGCGGCAGTCGATCGGGTCCAGCCGCACGGGCGACGCGAACGCGTTGACCGCCGCCATCTGCCCCGCGGCGTAATCGAAGCGCGCGCCGAACACGAGATCGCCGTACCGCGTGTAGGACACCAGGCCGAGCGACGCGTGCACGCCGCTCATCCGCTCGAGGAAGAGCTTCGACTCGGCGGACATGGGGCCCCGCAGGCCCGACAGCGCGTTGAAATCGGTGATGGCGCCGCCGAGCAGGCTGAGGTCGCGCGTGAGGAACACCTCGGCGCCGAGCCCCACGTTGACGATGGGCGCCGCCCCCTCGACGAGGTCGAGCCGGCTCCGCCTCCGGCTCGTCACCGCGCCCCCGTCGACCGCGATCTCCTCCCGATCGACGGAGGCCCGCGCGAACTCCCGCTGGCCGAGGTAGAAGAAGCCGTCGAGCTCCAGGCGCAGCCTGCTCCACTCCGCGCTCGCGCCGACCGCCAGGCGCGCCGGCGACGGGGCCACGAAGTCCCCTTCCCCGGCCCAGGTGCGGACCGACGCCGTCGCGGTGGCGAGCGTGTCCTGATGGCTCGCGTCCAGCGAGTCGAAGAGGTGCACGCTGGGCGTCCGCACGCTGATCCCGGCGGAGAACACCGGGCTCAGCCGGTACGTCACCCCGAGGTGCGCGAGCCCGTCCCAGGAGTCGCCGGAGAGGGCGGCCTGGTACGTCACGCTGCTCGCCGAGCCCGCGCCGGTGTCCTCCACGAGGCTGGCGACGTCGAGCGAGCTCGTGTAGCGGGTGCGCACGGCCGAGAGCGAGACGCCCACGGCGAGGCGCTCGGTGGCGCGGTAGCTCCACGAGGGGCCGGCGCTGAAGCGGCCCCACGCGTAGCGGAACGTCTGCGCCTGGTTCACGCGGCGCGCGGCGGACTCCCCGGAGAACGCGAGCGCGTCGAACCCGAACTCGTTCTCCTCGGTCTTCGCGAGGCAGGCGGCGACGGTCTGGCGGCCGACCCGCGCCCGCCGCGGCGCCGCGTCGCGCGCGCCGTGCTTCCAGTCGAAGAAGTAGCACGTCGCGTCCGGGAGGGAGTCCAGGCCCTGATCGGTCACCGTCGCGCGATCGAGCCGGAGATCGCCGTACAGGGCGGCGTCGACCGGACCTGGCTGGTGCCACGCGTCCAGCGTGCGGTGCGCGTAACGGAAGAACGCCGACGAGAACGCGATGTTGCGGTCCTCGATGCGGATGATGGTGGCCGGGTTCAGGAAGGGCGCGGCGCCGTCGACCCCCAGCACGACCCCTGTGCCCCCGAGGAGCGCCGATCGCCCGCCGAGGAGCGCGGACTCGTACCGCCCCTGCGCGCGCGCCGCGGAGGCGCCGAGCGTCGCGACGAGCGCGCCGGCGACGCCGAGCAGCGCCCCGCGCGCTCCGGAGCGGCGGACGCGGGCGCGCGGGCTCGGCGGCATGGCGGGCGCCAGCATGGATCGCGGCGCCGTGACCGCAACGGCAGCGGCGCCCCGCTGTGGCAGGACGCGACGTGCGCGCTCCGCGATCGGCACTAGCGGCGCGCCGCCAGCGCGCCCAGGCCGAACGCGATCGCGTCCTCGGCGGCGGCAGCGACGGGCCCGGGGATGCGCGTCCCGCGGTCGAGCCACGCGCGGGCGCGGTTGCCGACGAGCGCGCCGATCGCGGCGGCCGCCGCCCCGATCACGGCGCCGGCGACGCGCATGTTCTTGTCGGGGCTCTGCGTGCCGACGGCGGCGCCCAGGACCGCCCCGATCACGAGGCGCGCGCCGAGCGGCCCCGGGGCGAGGCGGCTCGGCGTCGAGGGCAGCTTGTCGAACAGCAGCTCGCCGCCCGCGAGGACGGTCAGCGCGCGCTGCGCCGCGGGCGAGCGGAGCGCCCGCCAGAAGCTCCCGCGCTGGCCGTCGAACGCGCCGCGCCGCGCGCTGGCCGCGAGGATCCTCACGCCCAGCATGGAACGCATTCCCGTCACCAGCCCGAGCCCCGCGGCCTGCCCCAGGAGAAGGATCTCCGAGGTGCGCGACCGCCGGGCGCCTCCCACGACCGTTGTCGTCTCCATGGAGGTACCGCAGAAGCAACGCATATGCCCTGGTTGGCCCGGGGCGCGCGACGTAGATTGCGAGGGAGAGCTCCCCCGACCTCGGAGACCGGTCCGCCATGCCTGTGACCCCCCTCGCCACGCTGAAGACCGTCGATCTCGAGGACGAGCGGCTGAAGCGCCTGAACGCGCTCAGCGACTTTCTGGACAACGCGATCCGCATCCCCGGCGTCGGCTACCGGGTCGGCTACGACGCGGTGATCGGGTTGATCCCGGGGGTCGGGGATCTCGTCGGCTTCGGCCTCTCGATATACATCGTGCTCGCGGCGGCGCGTTACCGTCTCCCCGCCTCGACGGTGCTGCGGATGATGCTCAACGTGGGCCTCGAGACGCTGATCGGCACGATTCCCGTCCTGGGCGACCTGTTCGACGCGGCCTACAAGGCGAACGCGCGCAACCTGGACCTCCTGCGGTCGCACCTCGCCGCGCGCGCCCAGGGCGGCGCGCGCCCCTCGGATCTCGGCTTCTACGCGGGGCTGGCGGTGGCGGTGGGGGGCGTCCTCGCGCTGACGGGCCTGCTGCTGTTCTCGCTGGTGCGTGCCCTTCAGGGCCTCCTCGGCGCGTGACGCGACGCCCGCGGGCCGCGTCCGCGGCGACGGCGCTACCGGGTCGACGCCGACAGGTGCGCCTGCAGCGAGATCATCTGCGGTGTGTCGGCGCCGTCGCGCGGCTCGAGGGAGGTGAAGTAGCTCTTCCAGGAGGGCCCGGCCGCCCAGTAGGTCCAGCCCACGTAGACGTCCTTGTTCTGCTCCAGGTAGATCGCGACGTTGGCGATGGCCTTCAGGCATACCGCGCCGGAGCCGCCGCTGAACTCGCCGAGGAATCCCTTCTTCCGGTGCTTCCTGAGCCACGCCGTGAACCCCTGCAGGCGCTCGACCCCGACGGTCTCGCTGACGCAGGTGGGCGACTTTCCCGAGGAGTCCTCGTCGAGGTGCTGGTGGACCTCGAACGCGACGTAGCCCTTCGGGTCGGCGATCTTGAGGAGCGCCTCGGCGTTCGAGGTCCCGTAGAAGGTCGCGTCGAAGCTGTGCGCGCCTGACCACCCGTTGCCGGGGACGAGGATGAGGTTCGTCGCCCCGGCGGCGCGGATGGAGACGATCGCGGCGTTGGCCGCCTCGATCCACGTCTCGGTCGGCATGTCGTGCGGCTCGTTCATGAGGGCGAACACGACCTTCGTGTTGCCCTTGAACTCGACGGCCAGCCTCCCCCAGAACTCCGCGAAATCCGTGATGGGGATCTCCGCGCCCACGATGCCCGTCCCGTAGCGAGCGTAGTTGTGCACGTCGAGCACCACGTAAGCGCCCTTGGCGGTCAGGTTGTTGACGGTGGTCGTGAGCCGGTTCAGCTCCGGCGCGTTGAGCGGCTGATTGCGCGCGGGCTGCAGGCGTTCCCAGCGGAACGGCACCCGGAAGGTGTTCATTCCCTTGGCGATGAAGTAGTCCGCGGACGTGTAGCCCTTGGAGAACGCGGGATCGGGGTAGTTGTAGTGGACCCCTGGCGTCCCTGGCAGGTTGCCCTTGCCGAAGGCATCGACGCCGAACTCGGCGCCCGCGAGGCTGATCCCTCGAAGCGCGAGCGGCTTCTCGAGGAGCTCCGCGTCCACCGCGCCCGTCCCCTGATTCTTCTCAGCGCCCTCCCCCCGGCACCCTCCCAGAGCGGCCCCGATCCCCGCCACCAGCGCCCACGCGACCGCTCTCCTCACAGGTCCACCTCGGCCCCGATAAGACCCCGGCGCCCCCAGAACTGCAAGCCTCCCCCCGTCTTCTCCGCTCGGCACGACGCTGGCCGAGCGGGGTGCACGCGCACAGGAGACGGGCCCACCTCGGCGTTTTCGGCGCGCAGGCGTACTGGAGTACGCCTGCGCGCCGAAAACGCCGAGGTGGGCCCGTATCCGCAGCGCGTGCGCCCCGCTCAGTTGCGGGAGCTGGTGAAGAGGCGGAGGACGTACCAGAACAGCATGGCGACGGACGCGAAGAGCTCGAGCGCGGCGCCGACGTACCGGTCCTCGGGGAAATGGTGCAGGACGTTCGACGTGTCGTAGAGGATGGCGGCGCCGGCGAACGCGACCATGGCGACGCTGAAGAACGTGCCGAGCTGGAAGCCGAACAGCAGCGAGGCCCCGATGAGGACGAGCGCGCAGATGCCGCCCCAGCGCAGGAGAGCGCCGAGGAACGAGAAGTCCTTGCGGGTCACGAACGCGATCGCGGTGAGCCCGGCGAAGCCGACCATCGTGACCATCGCGGCGCTCTGGATCGCGCCGGGCGCGACCATGTCCGCGATGTACAGGAGCGGCACGAAGATGATCGCCTGGGCGACCACGTAGCCGGCCAGCGCGGCGTACTGCGCCGGCTTCGACACCGAGGTGTGCGCCGCGCGGCTGGCCAGCCAGCTCACGAGCATGAACGCTCCGAGCACCACCAGCCAGCTCGTGCCCATCATCGCCCTGGCGATGACCGAGGCGGCGCCGGTCTTGAACAGCGCGACCTCGATCCCGGCGAAGAGCACGATCGCCCCGAACAGGTGATTGTACGTTCGCACGAGGAAGCGCTCGCGCGAGTCCGCGGCGGCACGGATCACCGAAGAACGGCCCCCGTATCCTACGTAGTTCTGGTCCATGTTCCCTCTCTGGTAGGCCTCGACGTTCGGCGCTACGCTTTCGGCTTCGGCTTTCGAAGCTAGCACGCGGCATGCCCGGCCCGCACGCAAACGCTCGCGACACCGCGGCCCGCGGAGGACGCGCAACGCCACGACGCCGTGAGCAACGGCACAGGAGCCCAGCCCTCCGCCGCTCGCCCGGGCCAGACCGGGGACCGCCCCATTTTGCCCCACCGGTGCCGCGGGACGCCGGAACGGCTCGTCCGACGCCGCGGCGCGACGAGGAAAAGCCGGGGCCGCCCCATTTTGCCCCACCGGCACCGCGGACGCCGGCACGGCTCGTCCGACGCCGCGGCGCGATGAGGAAAAGCCGGCCTCGGTGCCTTCGCTGCGTCGAGGTCCCCTGAACGATCGACTTAAATCCCCTTGGGGATCTTGTCGAGGTCCACCTGGGAGAGCGCATGTCGGATCAGCGCGCTCCGGTTGGCCTTCGTCATGCCGCGCGCCTTGAGGGCGCTGACCATGTCGTCCAGCCTCTCGAGATCTTCGGTGTACATCGAGATACAGATGACCTTGTAGTGCTGCGGTCGCTCGGGCGGCGGCGCAGCCCCCGGCTCGGCCGCAGCGCCGGTCGTCCGGCCCTTCGCGCGCGAACGCGGCGCGTCCGTGGGTGTATAGAACGCCCCAGACAGAACCCCTTCCACCTCGTCGCGATCGAGCAGCGCCCGCGCGGCGCCCCCGAGATCGCCTTCGCTCTTCATTGCTTCCTCCAGCTCCCTGCCCGGTCGAGGCGCCGCGAGTGCGGGCCCTTCATCCAGCGGGACCCCGCGGTTGCGGGTCCCTTCCTCAGCGGGCCCCCGCGGTTGCGGGTCCCTTCCTCAGCGGGCCCCCGCGGTCGCGGGTCCCTCTCTCAGCGGGCCCCCGCGGTCGCGGGTCCCTTCCTCAGCGGGCCCCCGCGGTTGCGGGTCCCTCCCCTCATCGGGACCGCGCGGCCCCAGACCCCTTCATGCGCCGGCCGCCGCAGCGCCCGGCCGCTCTGCTGCCGCGTCCGCCCGATCGACGCTCCACGACCCCGCATCGCGCGCCGCCCCTGCCTCCGAGCCGGTCACGCCGCGCTCGCGGCTCTCGATGATGCGATCGACTACCGCCAGGTAATCGTCGGCCGCCGGGGTCCCCGGCGCGTACTCGAAGATCGTCTGCCCCTGCGCGGGCGCCTCCTTGACCTTGATCGCCTGCCGGATCGGCGCGAGGCAGCGCTCCCCGAAGTGCTGCTTCATCGTGCCGACCGCCTCGCGCGCGATCTTCGCGCGACCGTCGAAGAACGTCGGCAGAACACCCCAGATCTGCACCGGGTGGTGCAGCAGGGCGTTCACGTTCTTCACCGTCTTGATCACCTGCCGGACGCCGACCAGCGACAGGTAATCGCACGCGACCGGGACGAGCACGCTGTCGGCGAACACAAGCGCGTTCTGGTTCATCAGCGACAGGCTCGGCGAGCAGTCGAGCACCACGTAGTCGTACTCGGCCGCCGCTGCGGACAGGCGATCCGAGAGCACGCGATCGCGGTTCTGGCGCCCCGCCAGGTAGAGCTCGGCCGCGGCCAGCGTCTCGTTGGACGGCAAGAGATCCAGGTTCGGCCGCACCGTTCTCATCGCGTCCGCGACCCGGAGCCCCATCACGAGCACGTGATAGAGCGAGCGCTCGGCGCTCGCGCCGAGCGAGACGGAGACGTTCCCCTGCGCGTCGGTGTCGACGAGGAGCACCCGCTTGTCGCGCGCCGCGAGCCCGGCCGCCACGCTCACGGCCGTCGTCGTCTTGCCCGTACCGCCCTTGTGGTTGAACACGGCCAGATACCGCGGCACCCCGGCCGGCCGCTGCGGCGGCCGCTTCGCGCCCCCAGCCGGCGACAGCGAGACCGCGACCGCCCCCTGCCCCCTGGGCTCCCCCGCCGACGCGGCCGGCGGCGCGGCCGACACGGCCGGCGGCACTGCCGGCGCCGGCGCCCCGCCCAGCGCGCGCGCCGCCGGCTCGGGCGACGCCGGCTCGGGCGACGCCGGCGCGCCCGCCTCCCCGGCAGCGCGGGCCGCGCCCCCCGCGAGCGGCACATCGCGGCGGGTCGCCGGCAGCCCCTCGGCCGGCGGCGCGGCGGCCGCCGAGGCCGCCGCCGCGATGTCGCCGAGCCGCACCCCCTTGGCCTCGCGGACCAGCTGCGACCGGCACTCCAGCGAGCACGCGTAGTGCCGGCGCCCGGCGACATAGAGCACCTGAGACACGAGGTGCGGGGAGAAGCGCTTGGCGCACGCGTCGCACGTGGCGAGCGAGGCGCCGCCGTCCCCGCCGAGCTGGCTCTTCTCCAGGCACTTCTGCGAGCAGAAGAAGGAGAAGCCGCCGTCCTTCTCCTCCATCTGGTACCGGAACTGGACCTCGAATCCGGTCCCGCACACGCTGCACGTCTCGCTGATTCCGCCCACAGCTCGCTCCTTACGCGCCGCGCACAGCGCTTTGCCCAGGCGCAGCCTTGACCATCATCACAGTCAAGGCACAAAGGTCAACTTTTCTGCGAGCACGGCTCACCCTTCCAGCACAAGGGCGAGCGCGCATCCCGGGAGGGGGCCCGGGACGAGGGCCAGTCGGGGGCGGGACCCGAACGGGGACGGCAGGCTCAGTGACGGAAGTGCCGGACCCCGGTGAACACCATCGCGACCCCCGCCGCGTCCGCCGCGGCGATGACCTCCGGGTCCCTCACGCTGCCTCCAGGCTGCGCGACCGCCGTGATCCCGTGCTCGGCGGCGAGCGCCAGGCCGTCCGGGAACGGGAAGTAGGCGTCGGACGCGAGGACGCTCCCGCGCGCCCGCTCGCCCGCCTTGCTGCAGGCGATGCGCACGCTCTCGACCCGCGACATCTGCCCGGCCCCGACCCCGACCGTGCTGCCGGGCACCGTGAGCACAATCGCGTTGGATTTCACGTGCTTGCAGACGCGCCAGCCGAGGTCGAGCGCCTCGAGCTCCTGCTCCGTGGGCGCCCGCTTCGTCACGACCTTGCCGCCGCGCACCTCGCCGCCCGCGGTCGCGTCGCGCTCCTGGACCACGAGGCCCCCGCCGACGCGCTTGAACGTGAGCTCCCGGTGATCCGCGGGCAGGAGCGCGCCGGTCGCGAGCACCCGGAGGTTCTTCTTGGTCCGGAGCACCTCGAGCGCCTCGGGGGCGTAGGCGGGCGCGATCACGCACTCCAGGAACGTCTCGACCAGCACCTCCGCGGCCGCGCGGTCGACCTCCCGGTTCAGCGCGACGATCCCGCCGAAGGCGCTCACCGAGTCGGCCTCGCGCGCCGTCCGGTAGGCGGTCGCGAGGTCGCCCGCGACGGCGACGCCGCACGGGTTCGTGTGCTTCACCACGACCGCCGCGGGCTGGGTGAACTCGCGCACCGCCTCGAACGCCGCGTCCGCGTCGACGAGGTTGTTGAACGAGAGCTCCTTGCCGCCCGCGCCCAGCGACTCCGCCAGGGCGAGCGACCCCGCGGCCGCGCCGCGCTCGCGGTAGAAGGCGCCCGACTGGTGCGGGTTCTCGCCGTACCGGAGCGGATAGGCCCGCTCGAGGGCGAGCGTCAGGAAGCGCGGGTACGGCTCGCGCTCCGCGGCGTTCGGCTCGCCCTCCTCCGGCAGCGACGAGAGGTAGCCGGCCACCATCCCGTCGTAGGCCGCCGTGTGGGCGAACGCCTTCGTGGCCAGCCGGCGGCGCGTGGCGCTCGACACCTCACCCGCCCCGTCGATCTCGGCGAGCACGGCGTCGTAGTCCGCCGGATCGACCACCACCGCCACGCGCGCGTGGTTCTTGGCCGCGCTCCGCACCATCGACGGCCCGCCGATGTCGATGTTCTCGATGATCTCGGGGTGCGTGACCCCCGGCCGCCGGACCGTCGCCTCGAACGGGTAGAGGTTGCACACCACGAGGTCGATCGGCTGGCCCCCGAGCCGCGCGAGGTCGTCGTCGTCGATCGCGCCGCGCATCAGGATGCCGCCGTGCACCCGGGGATGCAGCGTCTTCACCCGCCCATCCATCACCTCGGGCGAGCCGGTATAGGCCTCCACGCCGACGACCGGCACGTTGGCGTCCTGGAGCGCCCGCTGCGTCCCCCCGGTCGAGAGGATCTCCACGCCCTTTTCCGCGAGCCGCCGGGCCAGCGGGAGCAGCCCCGTCTTGTCCGAAACCGAGATCAATGCGCGTCGAATCATCGCGACGCCAGCTAGTGCGTCTCGGCCCCCGCCGCCAGCCGATCCGTCACCGCTGTCCGCGGCGCGGCGCGGCGCGCGCACGCGCCGCGCTCGCGCGCTCCCGCTCAGGCGCCGGGCGGGGCGGCCGGCGTCGGCTCGCCGGCCGGCGCCGGCGGCGCCTTGACCGGCGCCTCCTCGGTGACGAGCTCGCCGTCCCGGTACTCCAGGACGCCCTTGGGCGGCCCGAAGACCGCGTAGGCGTCGGGCAGGATCAGCGCCTCGCGGAGGACGTCGTCCACGTGCTCCACGAGCACGAGCCGCAGCGCCTTCAGCACGCGCCGGGGCACGTCCCGGAGATCCTTCCGGTTCTCCTTCGGCAGGATCACGGTCGAGATGCCGCCGCGGTGGGCGGCGAGCAGCTTCTCCTTGAGCCCGCCGATCGGCATCACCCGGCCGCGCAGGGTGATCTCGCCCGTCATCGCGAGATCCCGCCGGACCGGCACCTTCATCAGCGCGCTCACGAGCGCGGTCACCATGGTCACGCCCGCGCTGGGCCCGTCCTTCCGGACGAAATCGGGGAAGTGAATGTGGACGTCGACCTTCTGATAGACGTCCGCCTCGAGCCCGAGGCGATCGAGGCGCGAGCGCACGTAGCTCATCGCCGCGTGCCCGCTCTCCTCCATCCCCTTCTCGAGCAGCCCGGTGATGACGAGCTTGCCCTTGCCCGGCACCACGGTCGCCTCGGCCGGGAGCAGGTCGCCGCCGACGTTGGTCACGGCCAGGCCGTTCACGAGCCCGACCTCGTCCCGCTCCTCGCGCCGGCCGAGCCGGAACTTGGGGACGCCGAGGTACTTCGGGATGCTCTTCGCGACGACCTCGATCGGCTTGTCCTTGCCGTCGGACACGACCTTCCGGGCCACCTTGCGGCACACGCTCGCGATCTCGCGCTCCAGCGAGCGCACGCCGCTCTCCTTCGTGTAGTGGTGGATGATCGTCCGGAGCGCCCCCTCCGTGAAGTCGAGCGACACGTCCTCGAGGCCGCACTCCTTCCGCTGCCGGGGCACGAGGTACTTCACCGCGATGTTCAGCTTCTCGAACTCCGTGTAGCCCGAGAGCTGGATGACCTCCATGCGGTCCTGGAGCGGCACCGGGATGCCCGACAGCGTGTTCGCCGTCGTGATGAACATCACGTCGGAGAGGTCGTAGTCGAGATCCAGGTAGTGGTCGTTGAAGGTGTGGTTCTGCTCCGGGTCGAGCACCTCGAGCAGCGCCGCCGCCGGATCCCCGCGGAAGTCGGTCGACATCTTGTCGACCTCGTCGAGCAGGAACACGGGGTTGTTCGTCCCGACCTTCTTGAGCGACTGGATCAGCTTGCCGGGCAGCGCGCCGATGTACGTCCGCCGGTGGCCGCGGATCTCCGCCTCGTCGCGCACGCCGCCCAGCGACAGCCGCACGAACTTGCGCCCGGTCGCGCGCGCGATCGACTTCGCCAGGCTCGTCTTGCCGACGCCGGGCGGGCCGACGAAGCAGAGCACCGGGCCCTTGAGCTTCTTCGTCAGCGCCTGGACCGCGAGGTACTCGAGGATCCGCTCCTTGATCTTCTTCAGGCCGTAATGGTCCTCGTCGAGGATCTTCTCGGCCTCGACGAGGTCATACCGCTCCTCGCTCTTGTCGTACCAGGGGAGCTCCAGGATCCAATCGATGTAGTTGCGCACCACGGTCGCCTCGGCGCTCGTGGGGTGCATCATCTTCAGCTTCTTGAGCTCCTTCTTGACCTTGGCGGCGGCCTCCTTGCTCATCCGCTTTGTCTTGAGGGCCTCCTCGATCTCCTGGATCTCGTTCTTGAACTCGTCGCGCTCGCCGCCGCCCAGCTCCTTCTGGATGGCCTGCATCTGCTCGTTGAGGTAGTACTCCTTCTGCGTCTTCTCCATCTGCTTCTTGACGCGACTCCGGATCTTCTTCTCCACCTGGAGAATCTCGATCTCGGCCTGCATCAGCTCGATGAGACGCTCGAGCCGCTTCTGCGGCTCCTCCATCTCGAGCAGCGCCTGACGGTCCGTCAGCTTGATGGTCGGCAGGTTGGCGATGATGGTGTCGGCGAGCCGCGAGGCCTCGTCGATGGCCTGCACCGCCATCAGGACCTCGGGCTGGATCTTCTTGTTGAGCTTGACGTACATCTCGAACGTCGACTGGACCGAGCGCATCAGCGCCTCGACCTCGACGCTCGCGACCGAGCTCTCGACGATCTCGTCGTACTCGATCAGGAAGTACGCATCGCTCTGGACGTAACGGCGGATGCGCGCCCGGCGCTTGCCCTCGATGAGGACCTTGACCGTCCCGTCCGGCAGCCGGAGCAGCTGCATGATGGCGCCGACCGAGCCGACGCCGAAGATGTCGTCCGGCGTCGGGTCGTTCGTCTTCGCGTTCCGCTGCGCGGCCAGGAAGATCTCCTTGCCGCGGTTCATCGCCTCGTCGAGGGCGGCGATGCTGCGCTCGCGCCCGACGAACAGCTGGGAGACCATGTGTGGAAAGACGATGATGTCGCGCAGAGGGAGCAGCGGGACGATCCCGCGCTCGGGTGCGTTCTTGCCGCGATCACTGTCGTTCTTGAAGAACATCCGCCGTCTTTCCGGGAGTATCGGGAGGCCGGGGCAGCCCCGCCTCGGTTGTCACACGTGGCTTGCTTGACTGCTGAACTTCCGCCGGGGCGGCCCGCGCCCCACGGGGGACGCGCGCGGCGCCGGCATCCTCGGAGGAGGCGCGCCCGGCAAGGGCGCGCCGCACGCGCGCCGTCCAGCGCGGCGCGGGCCTGCGCCGCGCGCCCTGGACGGCGGCCCCCCTGGGGCGAGCGCTACGCGAGCTCCGCCTCCTTCGTGTACACGATGAGCGGCGGCTCGTGCTTGACGATCACGTCCTCGCTGACGACGACCTCCTTGATCCCGGTTCGGGACGGGACGTCGTACATGATGTCGAGCATCGCCGACTCGAGGATCGCGCGCAGGCCGCGGGCGCCGCTGTTCCTCTCCAGGGCCTGGCGGGCCACCGCCACGAGCGCGCCCCGGGTGAACTTGAGCTTCACCCCGTCCATCTCGAAGAGCTTCTGGTACTGCTTGACCAGGCTGTTCTTCGGCTTCGTGAGGATGTCGATGAGCGCCTCCTCGTTGAGCTCGTGCAGGGTCGCGAGGATCGGCAGGCGGCCGATGAACTCCGGGATGAGCCCGAACTTGAGGAGATCCTCCGGCTGGACGACGCTGAGCAGATCGCCCAGCTTGAAGTCCTTCTTGGCCTTGATCTCGGCGCCGAAGCCGAGCGTGTTCTGGCCGATGCGCCGCTGGATGATCTGATCCAGGCCGACGAACGCGCCGCCGCAGATGAACAGGATGTTCGTCGTGTCGACCTGCAGGAAATCCTGCTGCGGGTGCTTGCGGCCGCCCTTCGGCGGGACGTTGGCGATCGTCCCCTCGATGATCTTGAGCAGCGCCTGCTGCACGCCCTCGCCGGAGACGTCGCGCGTGATGCTCGGGTTGTCGCTCTTCCGGCTGATCTTGTCGATCTCGTCGATGTAGACGATGCCGCGCTGCGCGCGCTCGACGTCGTGATCCGCGTTCTGGAGGAGCTGGACGATGATGTTCTCGACGTCCTCGCCGACGTAGCCGGCCTCGGTCAGCGTCGTCGCGTCCGCGATCGCGAAGGGGACGTTGATGATCTTGGCGAGCGTCTGCGCGAGGAGCGTCTTGCCGGAGCCGGTCGGACCGAGCAGGAGGATGTTCGACTTGGACAGCTCCACGTCGTCCGAGGAGACCCGGCTGTCGATGCGCTTGTAGTGGTTGTGCACCGCGACGGCGAGGATCTTCTTGGCGCGGTTCTGGCCGACGACGTACTCATCCAGCGTCGCCTTGATGTCGGCGGGCTTGGGGACCGGGGTCGACCCGGCGTACGGCTCGTCCTTCTCGACCTCCTCCGCGATGATGTCATTGCAGAGCCCGATGCACTCATCACAGATGTACACCGTGGGGCCCGCGATGAGCTTCTTCACCTCTTTCTGCGACTTGCCGCAGAAGGAGCAGCTTAAATTGCCATTCGAGTGATCGTCCCGCCTTCGCTCCACTTCGACCCTCAGTGCGGTCTGCCGACGCTTCCGCTTCGATGAGAGGTGGGGTCCCGCCGCGGCGGCCCCTCCAACCTGGGACGGGGACGGCTTCCACCGTCCCCTGGATTTTCAGCGATGCGCAGCCAAACGCCGCGCTCGGATTCTAGTCCGGTGCCCGTACCGTCGCAAGCTAACGGGGGTGGTCTCCAGCCTGTGGCCGAAGTCAGGGAATCGCCCGATGGCGCCGCGGCGCACGCCGCCGATGAGGCTGCGCGCCTCGAGAAAAGCAGCGGATCGAGCGAACGCGGCGCGACGCGGTCGACGAGCGCGGCGCGCTCGCCTCCGCCGCCGCACGCGCCGCGCCCGGCGCGACGTTGCGGCGCCGCGCGACGTGGCGCCGCCGCGCGACGTGGCGCCGCCGCGCGACGTGGCGCCGCCGCGCGACATCGCAGCGCGCGGCGCGACGCCGCGGCCCGACGCGGCTCCGCGCCGGCCCTCCGCCAGAACACGCCCGCCGGACGAGGGGGCGCCGGCACCTACTTGTTCCGCTTCGGGAAGACCTCGTCGATGAGGCCGTACTCCTTGGCCTGCGTCGCGCTCAGGTAGAAGTCGCGCTCGATGTCCTTCGCGAGCTCGTCCCGGTTCTTGCCGGTGGCGTCGACGAGGATGTCGATCAGCGTCTCCTTGATCTTCTTGATCTCGCGCGCCTGGATCTCGATGTCCGTCGCCTGGCCGCGCGCGCCGCCGAGCGGCTGGTGGATCATCATCCGCGCGTGCGGCAGCGCGAAGCGCCGGCCCTTGCGGCCCGCGCCGAGCAGCACGGCGCCCATCGACGCGGCCTGGCCGATGCACATCGTCGACACCGGGCAACGCACGTACTGCATCGTGTCGTACATCGCGAGCCCCGAGGTCACCACGCCGCCCGGGCTGTTGATGTAGACCTGGATCTCCTTCTCGGGATCCTCGCTCTCCAGGAAAAGGAACTGCGCGATCACGGCGTTCGCGACGAAGTCGTCGATCTCCGTGCCGATGAAGACGATGCGGTCCTTGAGGAGGCGGCTGAAGATGTTCCACTCCCGCTCGCCGCGGTGGGTCACCTCCGTGACCGTCGGGAGGATGTAGGCCTTCTCGCGTTCGAGAAACTCGATGGCTTGGGTGCGGGTTTCGACTCGTCGGGTCATCCGGTGCTCCGGGGGGTTTCCTGCCGCGCGGCAGGGGTTCTACTCCTGGGCCAGACTGCGTCCGATCGCAAGACCGAACGCGCCCGAGGTTACCGGAAAGTATCGGCCGCCCGCTGCGGTCGCGCACGGAACGCGCGCCGCCCGCAGCGGGCGCTGGCGCGCCGCTCGCTCGACCTGCGCTCAGCGCGCGCTCGACGCGCTCGACGCGCTCCACGTACGGGTTGCGGCTCGACGAGGGGGCCGCGCGCGTCCCGCGCGCGGGTGCGGCGCGACCCGGACGAACTGCGCCGCCGGCGACGAGCCGGCGGCGCGGCGCCGCGGCTAGCCCGCGTCGGCGACCTTCGCGGCGGCCTCGATGATGTCGAGGATCTTGTCCTCGAGGATCATCCCGGCGAAGAGCTCGCGCTTCTGCGGCTCGCGGTACTCCGCCTTGATCTTCGCCACGTTCTTGCCGGTCTGCTCGGCGAGCTCCTGGTAGCCCTTCTCGAGGTCGGCCTCGGTGATCTTGACCTCCTTCGCCTTCGCGATCTCGGCCATGACCAGGCCCGCGCGCACCTTCATCTCGGCGTCGAGCCGCACGCGGGCGCGGAACTCCGGCGTCGGATCGACGCGCTGCCCCTGCCGGCGCGCCGTCGCGAGCAGCTCGCGCTCGGCGAGCTGCGCCTGCTGGTCGACGAGCGACGGCGGGACCGGGATCGGGTTCGCCTTGCAGAGCTCGACGACGAGCTGCTCGGCGACGGCGTCGCTCGCCCGCTGCGTCAGCTCCTTCTCGAGCTTCTTGCGGAGCGACTCGCGGAGCGCGGGGAGGCTCTCCTCGCCGCAGTCCTTCGCGAACTCGTCGTCGACCTCCGGGAAGATGCGCTCCCGCAGGTCCTTCAGCGTGATGTGGAAGATCGCCTGCTTGCCCCGCAGATCCGCGTTCGAGTGCTGCTCGGAGAACGTGACCGGGACGTCCTTCGCCTGGCCGGGCGTCATGCCGAGGAGGGCGTCCTCGATCTCCTTGAAGACCTGGCCGCTGCCGAGCTCGGTCTCGATCTCCTGCTCCTTCGTGTCGCGCAGGGTGCCGCTGACCTCCAGGGTGAACGAGATCGTCGCCATGTCCCCCTTGGCGGCGGGGCGCTCCGGCTCCGGCGCCTGCAGCGTCGAGTGCTCGCGCCGGAGGGCGGTGATCTCGGCGTCGATCATCTCGTCCGACGGCGCGGTCGAGGGGCGCTTCACCTCGAAGCCCTCCCACTTCACCTCGGTGATGTCGGGCCGGACCTCGAAGCGGGCCTTGTAGGAGAACGCGTCGTCCGGGCGGAGCTCGGCGGGCGCGATTGCCGGCTGGGACAGGGGCTGCACCTGCTTGTCGGCGAGCGCCTGGTTCAGCGTGGCGTCGACGAGCCGCTGGGCGACATCGGCGTGGATGCGGCCGCCGTAGAGGTGCGCGAGCACCTGGCGCGGCGCCTTGCCAGGCCGGTAGCCCCGGACCCGGGCCGTCCGCTGGAGCGCCGTATAGGCCTTGTCGACCTCGCTCCGGACCCGGTCCGCGGGGACCTCCACCTGAAACTCCATCAGCACGGGAGAAAGCTTTTCGACGTTGACTTGCATGGCGTTTTTTTCGAAGGGCGGCACTCGTGCCACGCGTCGCCGGGGGGGTCAAGACGGCCGAAAGGACGCTGCTTTAAAAAAAAGGAGCCCCGGCGGAGAGGCGGCCGCCGGGGCTCAGGGATCCCGGGAGGGATCGTGCAAGCTGATGCGGAGCGAGAGGCTCGCGCCGGTGCGGACGCCGCTGCGGCGCGCTTGCGCAGCAGCGTCCGCACCGGCGCGAGCGCGAGGCCTGCGAGGCTGGCCCGCGCCGCGCGGCCCGCGCTCAGTCGTCGTCCGAGACGTCGAAGGGGTCCTTCTCGAAGTCGAGCTCGGCGTCGAACGACGTCTCCTCGACGATGTCCTCGAGCGAGAAGCCCACGCGGTTCGGGCGGAGAATCTCCCGCTCGAACTCTGCAAAGTTCTGATACGATTTGGGAAGCGGCATCTGTCCTCCTCACATGTGCCGAGGCGACGTCGGGGCGTCGGTCTGCTCGGCGAAGCTGGGCACCACGTCCGTGAGATCCTGGGCGGTCAGCGCCGGCCCTCGACGCGCGTCGAGGGCGGACGGCGGCGCGAACCGAGCGTCGACCTGCGTTGAAGCGAAGGCGAAAGCACGAGGACCTGCGCAGGCGCGAGCAACGCAGGCTCGCGCCCGTCGCACCAGAACGCGCGGGCGAGGACCCGATCGACCGGGCCGGCGTCGCCGCAGGGCAACAGCGCCCCGTTGAGGCCGAAGCAGCGGCTCCGCCCCGAGGCTCGCCCGCGGGCCAGCGGCCCCGTCGTTCGCTCACCTACACCCACATCAAGCGACATGTGGGTCACTGTAGATGCCCCCGCCGTTCAGGCCAACAATCCGGCGAGCGAACGGTAGATGGGGGCGTAAACCGGACGTGAACGGACGTGAACCGGACGTGAACGGACGTGAACGCGGCGTGAATCGAGCGTCGAAGAGCGGCGGGGACGCCTGCATCTCTCGACGTGCCGATGGGGGTCGTGTAAGCAGCCGGGTCGGACGCGACACAGCACGATGCCATCGCCCAACCAGGGGGGCGCGCCCGGCAGTACCGGCTCCGCCTCCAAGCCTTCGCCTGTCGTCTTCGCCGTCGCCAACCAGAAGGGAGGCGTCGGCAAGACCACGACCTCGGTCAACCTGGCCGCGAGCTTCGCCGCGGCGGAGTGCCGGACCCTGCTCGTCGACTGCGATCCGCAGGGGAACGCGTCGAGCGGCGTCGGCGTGCGGCGGGGGAGCTTCGAGCTGTCGCTCTACGACGTCCTGATCGGGCGGGCGGCGCTGAAGGAGGCGACCGTCGCGACCGAGGTGCCGCTGCTCGACGTGGTGCCCGCGACGCAGGATCTCGTGGCGGCGGAGCTCGAGCTGGTCGACGCGGACGACCGCGCGACGCGGCTGCGCCAGGCGCTGCGCCCGCACCTCGACGGGTACGCGTTCGTCGTCCTCGACTGCCCGCCGTCGCTCGGGCTGCTCACGCTGAACGCGCTCACCGCGGCGCACCGGGTGCTCGTGCCGCTCCAGTGCGAGTACTACGCGCTCGAGGGGCTGACGCACCTCATGGCGACGATCGACCGGGTGCGCAACGCCTTCAACCCGGAGCTCACGGTCGAGGGCGTCGTCCTCACGATGTTCGACGGGCGCAACTCGCTCACCCACCAGGTGGCCGACGAGGTGAAGGCGCACTTCCGCGTGTTCGACGCGATCATCCCGCGCAACGTGAAGCTCAGCGAGGCGCCGTCGCACGGCAAGCCGGCGCTGCTCTACGACGCGCAGTCGAAGGGGGCGCAGGGCTACCTGAGCCTCGCGCGCGAGATCATGGACGGCCCGCCCGCCGCCGCGGCCGATCCGAAGAAGAGGCAGCGCGGGGACGCCGAGGGGGAGCCGCAGGCCGAGCCGCCGACCACCACCGGAGCGCGCGCGAGGGACGCACGACCGAGATCATGAATGCCGATCAGAAAGGGGCGCGGCGCGCGCTCGGACGGGGGCTCGACGCCCTGCTCCCGGCGGCGCCGCCGGCGACAGCGACGACGGCCGAAGGGCGCAGCGTGTTCGTGTGCGCGATCGAGAAGATCGTGCCGCAGAAGGGGCAGCCGCGGCAGCACTTCGACGAGGCCGAGCTGGAGGAGCTCACCGGGAGCATCCGCGAGCACGGGCTCATCGAGCCGCTCATCGTGCGCAGGACGCAGGCCGGCAACGACAGCTTCGAGCTCATCGCCGGCGAGCGGCGGTGGCGCGCGGCGCAGCGCGCGGGGCTCCGGGAGGTGCTCGTCGTCGTCAAGGACGTCTCCCCCAAGGAGGCGTTCGAGCTGGCCCTCGTCGAGAACGTGCAGCGGGCCGACCTCAACCCGATCGAGATCGCCGAGGCGTTCGACCGGCTCCTGCGCGAGCACAGCTACACGCACCAGACGCTCGCGGAGCGGGTCGGCAAGGACCGCACGACGATCGTCAACTCGCTCCGGCTCCTCCGGCTGCCGCCGCGCATCCGCACCATGGTGATCTCGCGCGAGCTCAGCGAGGGCCACGCGCGCGCGCTGCTCGGGGCGCCGAGCGACAAGGTGATGGCCGACGTCGCCGAGCGGACCGTCCACGGCAAGCTCCCCGTGCGCAAGGTCGAGGCGCTGATCAAGGCGGCGAAGGAGAAGGAGAGCCGCGCCGCCGGGGACGGCGAGGATCCCGGCGAGAAGAAGCGCGCGGGGAAGTCGCCCGCGATCAAGGACCTGGAGGCGCGCCTCATGCGGCGGCTCGGGACCCGCGTCGAGGTGCGCGACGAGGGCGGCCGAGGCGAGCTCGGCATCACGTACGGCTCGCTGGACGAGCTCGACAGGATCCTCGCGCTGCTCGGGCTCGGCGCGTGAGCGGCGGCGGGCGCGCGCCCGCCGCCGGCCGGCGGGCGGGCTCGCGCCGCGACCGCGCTACTTGAGCCGGGCGCTGAGCTCCTTCACCTTGGCGCGGGCGCGCTTGCCGATCTCGGTGTCGCCGCCGTGCTTGCCGGCCTCGGTGAGCGCCGCGAGCGCGCTCTGCGGCTTGCGCTCGGCCAGGAACGACAGGCCGAGGTAGTAGTGCGCGGCCGCGAACTTCGGGTCCACCTTGATCGCGGCCTGGTAGTCCGCGCGCGCCCCCTGCTCGTCGCCGAGCTCGTGGCGGCACGTCCCGCGGCGCACGTGGAACTCCGCCTCCGGCTTCAGCTTGATGGCGCGGTCGAAGGCCGCCACGCAGTCGGCGTACGCCTTCGCCGGCCCGAGCATCCGCCCGATGGTCGCGATCGTCGCCACGTCGTCGCCGGTCGCGGCGAGCGCCTTCTTCAGCTCCGCCGCGGCCCGGTCGAGCTCCTTGGCCTCGAACAGCATCGCGCCGTAGGCGAAGCGCGTCGCGGCCGAGTCCTCGGCCTTGAGCGCCGCCTCGTAGTGCTTGCTCGCGTTCGCGACGTCGCGCTTCAGGCCGTACGCGTAGCCCAGGTTCTGGTGGAGCGCGGCGCGGCCAGGCGCCTGCTCGATCGCCTTCGCGAGCACCGCGATCGCCTCGTCCGGCCGCGCCGGCTCGTCCAGGTAGAGCGCCGCCAGGTTGAGCGCCGCGGCCTCCAGCTTGGGATCGCGCTCGAGCGCCTTCTTGTACGACGCCTCGGCGCCGGCGCGGTCGTTCGTCTTCTCGTGCGCGAGCCCGAGGTAGTAGTGCGCCTCGGCGTTGCCCGGCTCGTGCTCGATCGCCCGGAGGAGGTGCGGCTTCGCCTCCTCGTACCGCTCGTTCTTGATGTAGGCCACGCCCCGATCGAGCGCGCTCGTCGACGTCCCCTTCGAGGTCGCCGCGTCGCTGCCGTCCGGCGGATCGGCGAGCAGCGGATCCCCGAGCGGCTCGCGCGGGCCGTCCTGCGCTCCACCACACGCCGCAGCGCACGCCGCGATCGCCGCGACCGCCACCCCCGCCAACCCCCGGCGCGCGGCGGCCGCCGCCCGCGCCGCGCGCGAAAACCACCCCTTGTTCATCCGACACTCCCTTCGCCGTCCAGGCCCTGGAGCACCGCGTGCAGCCGCTCCTCGACCTCTTGCATCCGCTTGCCGTTCGCGATCTTCGTCCCGTCCGCCTCGCTCACATAGAACACGTCGGCCACGCGCGTCCCCTCCGTGTTGATCTTGGCGACCGAGATCGACAGGCCGAGCTGGTAGAGCGCGTCCGAGATCGCGAACAACAGGCCCGGACGATCGCGCGTGAGGACCTCGATCACCGTGTGGTGCGACGCGCGATCGTCGATGGAGATCTGCGTCTTGACCTTCGGCGTCGGGCGCTCGCGCAGGCCGCCGCCGCGGCGCTTCTTGGCGACCTCGGCGCCGGGGATCTGGCCCGAGAGCACCGCCTGGATGTCGGCCACGAGCTTCGGGATGGCGCGGGCCACCCCCCCTACCCCCTCGCCGCGGTCGCGCACCCAGAACAGGTCGACCGCCTGCAGGCGCACGCCCGCGGGCGGCGACGACCCGATCCTCGCGCGGAGCGCGCCGGCGTCGTCGTCGCACGCGCGCGAGTGGATCTGCGCGGCGTGCACCTCAAGGCGCGAGGAGGCGAACGCCGCCGTGATCGCCGCCAGCAGGCCGGGGCGATCCGGCGCGACCACGCACACCTCCGCGGCCTCCGGGTGGCGCGACGGCACCAGCGCGACCGAGACGCTGTTCCCGCTCGACTCCTGCTGCCGGGCGAGCTCGGCGTGCGCCGCGATCGCGGCCGGGCTGTTCGCGAGGAGGTAGCGCTCGGGCATCGACGCGAGGTAGCGCGCCAGGAACTCGCGCTGCGCGCGCCGCTCCGCCTCGTCCGCCGCCGGGAGATCCTCGAGGGCGCCCACCGTGCCGCTGATCGCGCGCGCCATGCGCTGATCGTCGATCCCGAGCGGCCCGCTCTCCCCGCGCGCGCCGCGCAGGGCCGCGTCCGCCGACAGGTAGAGCTCGTCGAGCATCCGCGCCTTCCACGACGTCATCGACGTGGGGCTCGTGGTCGAGATGTCGGCGACCGTGAGCAGGTAGAGATCGCGCAGCCCCTCGCGGCCGTGCACCTCCTGGCAGAACTCCGAGATGGTGGCGGGGTCGTCGAGGTCGCGCCGGGTCGCGATGAGGTACATCACGAGGTGCTTCAGCACGAGGTGGCACGCCTCGTCGATGTCCTCCGGCGGGAAGCCGAGCCGCTCCAGGATCTCGCGCGCCATCTCGGCGCCGCGCCGGCTGTGGTCCTTGCCCCCGATCGCCTTGCCCACGTCGTGCAGGAGCGTGGCGAAGAACAGCATCGTCGGCCGCGTCGCCTCGGCGGCGAGCCGGCACGCGAGCCCGAACTCGCCCGCGAGCTCGCCGCGCACGAGCGCCGCCAGCCGGTCGACCGCTGCGACCGAGTGCACGTCGACCGTGTACACGTGGTAGACGTCGTGGTGGACGCGCCCGACGACCGGCGAAAACTCGGGGATCATCGCGAGCAGGAGGCCGAGGTCGTGCAGCTCGCGGACGACCGAGCCGCTCTGGAGCGCCGTCTCCTTGCACGTGGCCACGAGGGTCCGGAACAGCGCGGCCGCCTCGGGGCTCTCGCGGAGCGCCGCGCAGAACGCCGCGTCGCCGGCGGCGCGGACGATCGCCCCGCGCGCGTAGGGCAGGAGCGGGACGCCGCGCTCGACGGCCTCGGCGACCAGCCGCAGCGCGATCGGCGGATCGGTCCGGAGCAGATCCGGATCGCTCATCGTGACGCAGCCGTCGAACAGGCGGATGCCGCCGCCGAGGTCCTCGTCGCGGCGGCGGCGCCGCGTGAGCGTCGGCGTGGCGCGCGAGACGATCATGTCGAGGGCGCGCGAGATCGTCCGGGCGCTCCGGTAGTAGTCGCTCATCATCCGCTCGATCGCCTCGGGCGAGATCGACGGCTCGTCGGGCGGCGGCGCGGCCTTCCGGGCGGCCTCGGCCGCCTCGTTGTAGCCGAGCACGCCCGCGACGAGCTCCTGCTCGTCGAACGTCAGCCGGTCGGTCCGCCGGCCGGAGTGCGCGTGGAGGAGGTTGCGGATGCGCCAGAGCATCTCGGCGGCGCTCTGGATCTCCTCCGCCTCGCGCGCGACGAGCGCGCCGAAGCGGACCAGCGCGGAGAACTCGCCGACGCCGTAGCGCGCCTTGGCCGCCCAGCGGGCGACGTCGAGGTCGCGCAGCCCGCCGGCGCCGTTCTTCACGTCCGGCTCCAGGAGGTAGACCGAGCCGCCGAAGCGCTCGTGGCGCTGCGCGATCTCCTTGCCGAGCCGCTCGATGAAGCGGGGCAGCTCCGAGTGCGCGAACAGGCCCGCGGCGGCGCGCTGCCACAGCGACTCGGACAGCGACGCGTCGCCGACGACGTGCCGCCAGTCGAGCAGGCTGGTCGCGGTGGGCAGGTCCTCGCGCGCGCTCTCGACGAGGTCGTCGATGGTGACGACCTGGTGCCCCACGGTGACCCCCATGTCCCAGAGCGGGTAGAGCAGCGCGTCCGCGATGGCGCTGGCGCGCTGGGCGTCGCGGGCGAGGATGCGCACGTCGAGGTCGCTCCGCAGCGCGACGGCGCCGCGGCCGTAGCCGCCGACCCCGGCGATCGCGACCGCGTCCCACGCGGCGCGGCTCGGGGAGCCGGACTCGCGCAAGAGGTGGAAGAGGCGCGTCAGGAGATCGTCGAGCAGGCGCGCGTGGCGGCGGCCGAGGGCGACCCCGAGCGCGGAGGGATCCGCGACCGGGGTGGCGCCGCTCGGCACGGCGCGGTCGAGCCCGGCGCGCTCGCGCGCGTAGGCGGCGCGGAGCTCGGCGAGCCCGCTGGGCCTGGACGTGGGGGAGAGATCGACGCTCATGCGGTGGACTGTCGCTTTCTCAGGCGCCCGGGGCGCGGAAGGCGGTGACGTGGGCGTTCACCCGGACGGGGGTGAGGCCGGCGCCGCAGAGGCGCGGCGCCTCGCTCGCGGCCGAGAAGAGGAGCCCGCCGGGGCCGAGCTCGGCGGCGAGGCGGCGGGCGACCGCGTCGCCCGCGGGCTCCGCGAGGTACAGGAGGACGTTCTTGAAGAAGATGATCTGGAAGCCGCCGCTCGGCACGGCGTGGACCAGATCGCAGACCTCGAAGGAGACGACCTCACGGAGCTTCTGGCAGACGTGGAGCGCGCCGCCCTTCTGCTCACAGTAGCGCTGGAGCAAGGCCGGCGGGAGCTGGTCGGCGGCCTCGGCGGAGTAGGCGGCCTCGCGGGCCGCGTCGATGGCCGTGGCGGCGCGGTCGACGCCGAGCACGCTGAAGCGGCGGCCGGCGCTGGCGAGGACCATCCCGAGGGTATAGGCCTCCTCGCCGGTGCTACAGCCGGCCGAGAGGCCGGCGATGGGGACGTCGGGCGGGATCTTCGGCAGCACCGCGGTGGCGATGGCCTCCCAGATGATCGGATCGCGGTAGAACCGCGTCTCGCCGACGCGGAGCGCGCTGACGATGCCCTCGACGGCCTCCCTGTCCTCGTGCAGGCGCTCGGCGGCCGCGAACGGGGACACGCCGTGGCGCGCGGCCACGCCGCTCAGCACGGCGAGGACCCGCTCGCGGACCCACCCCGGGGCGGCGAGGCTGCGGCCCAGGCCGAACCTGCGCTCGAGCTCGGCGAGCGCGAGGTCGACGGCCCGCTCGGCGGAGCGCCCCGCAGGACCTCCTCCCGCTCTCGGCGATCTGGCCATCGGGGGCGCCGCGGTCAGCCGAGGAAGCCGGCCTTCCTGGCCTGGGCTCCCTTGCCGCCGCCGTCGAGGGCGATGGCGAACACGTCCTTCAGCGCGAGCACGAACGTCTCGCCCTTGGTGCTGCGCGCCTTGAGGAGCCCGCCCACGCTGAGGACCGCGTCGATCTTCGTCACCGGGAGCGACACGCCCTCGTGGGCGGCGTAGAGCGTGAGCACGCGCCCTTCCGGGAGCTCGGCCCAGCCATCCTTGTCGGTCTTGGCCTCGGCCGTGTCGAGGGCTGCTTTGAGGATGTCGTCGGTCATGAGCAACGTTTCCGCCCCGCGCCCTGCCGCGTCAAGCGCGTGCTGTCCCTTACTGGATTGCAAGGCGATCGGGGTCGTACGGGACCTCGTCCGTGGTACCGTAGTGCGCCGATGTGGAGAAGGGCTCCCAGCCAGCCCCCGAAGGACGGGGCCGCCTCCGGGGCGCAGCCGGGGGGCGCGATGCCGCCGGGGTGGGAGCCTGGGGACCATCTCTTCGTCGACGACATCAAGAAGTCGTTCGGGCCGACGAAGGTGCTGCACGGCATCACCATGCACCTCAGGCGGACCGAGACGGCGGTGATCATCGGCGGGTCCGGCGCGGGCAAGACCACGCTGCTGCGGCTGCTCATCGGCCTGGAGCGGCCGACCACCGGGCACATCTGGGTCGACGGCGTCGATATGGGCGCGCTCGGCGACTACGAGATGAACCGGATGCGCCAGCGGTTCGGGATGGTGTTCCAGTACGCGGCGCTGCTCGACTCGCTCACGATCTTCGACAACGTGGCGTTCCCGCTGCGCGAGCACCGGAAGCACATGTCGAAGCGGGACATCCGCGACAAGGTCGTGGGGATGCTGAACTCGCTCGGCCTGGAGAACAAGGAGGACCGGATGCCGTCGGAGCTGTCCGGCGGGCAGCGCAAGCGCGTGGGCCTGGCGCGCGCGCTGATGCTCGAGCCCGAGATCCTCATCTACGACGAGCCGACGAGCGGGCTCGATCCGCTGACGAGCCGGATGGTCGACGATCTGATCGAGGAGACGCGGGCGCGCTTCAAGGTGACGAGCGTGGTGATCTCGCACGACATGGCGAGCACGTTCCGCATCGCGCACCAGGCGTTCCTCGTGATCCAGGGGCGGGTGGTCGCGTCGGGGACGCCGGACGAGCTGGCGTCGGGCGACAACGAGCAGGCGCGCCAGTTCATCGCGGCGGCGGGGGTGGCGCCGGACAAGGTGTCGCGGGTGAACCGGCCGGCGCTCGCGGGCGGCAGCGGCGAGGGCGGCCAGGTGATCGAGTTCCGGAAGGCGGCGGAGTAGGTCGCTGCGGCGCGCGGGACGCTGCCCGCTGCGGCGCCGCTACAGGCGGAGCACCGCGACGCGGCGGCCGCGGGGCGTCGTCGCTTCGGAGAACCGGGGTGGGTTCCGGGCGAGCCGCCCGCGGGCGTCGAAGATCACGAGCGTCCCGCGCCGTTGACGCAGGCGCGCGAGGTACTCGTCGAGCTGGGCGAGGCCCTCGCGGAGCGGGTCCTTCTGGCCCTTGCGCCACACCTTGAGCTCGAGCGCGCGCCGCTGGACGGCCCGGGAGCCGTCGGGCTTGCGGTAGGGAAAGCGGACGAGCAGATCGATGCGCCCGCGTCCGACGCCGTACTCGCGATCGATGAAGCCACCGCCATTCACCGCGCGCTGCAGGAAGGCCATGAGGACGAGCTGCGGGGCGACCTCGGGGTACGGCATCCCGGAGGCGAGCACCTCGCCGTGCTCGTGCCAGAACGCGGCGAACGCGCGGAGCAGTCGCCGGAAGGCGAGGCGGCCGTCGGGCAGGAGAAAGCGCTCGGGCGGGGCGTCGATCCGCTCCTCGGCCGAGGACGAGAGGACGCGGGCGATCACCTCGCGGTAGATCGGGTTCGCCACGCGCAGCGGCTTGCCCTGGGCCACGAGGCCGAGATCGCGGACGTAGGAGGCGTCGTCGTCGTAGGTGTCGCCGCCGCCCTCGTACGTTCCCGCCAGCATGGGCTCGAGCACGCGGCGGACGCGCGGATCGGCGAGCTTGCTGACGAGCGAGTCGAGGTGGGTGGCGCGCTCCAGGATGAGGCGCTCCTTGGCCTGCTCGACGTGCGCCCGCGTGATGGCCTCGCCGGGCGCGACGGCCAGCTTCTCGACGATCTCGCGGCCGAGCGCGTTGACCAGCCAGGGCTGGCCGGCGGTGAGCTCGAAGGCCCGGGCGAGCGCTGCATCGAGGAAGACCTGGCCGGTGTCCTCGGTGTGCTGGGCATACAGCGCGCGGAGCTCTTCCTCGGAGAAGTCTCCGAGCCGTAAAGACTCGAGCTTGATGTTGAACGGGCTCGCGGTGCCGAGGCGCTCGGGATCGCCGCCGCTCGCGACCTTGTAGTCGCGGACGTCGCGCAGCCCGCAGAGGATGACCGAGGCGGGAAAGTGATCGGGACGGCTGGGGAAGCCGGCGCGGAGCTGACGCAGGATGCTGAGGAGGCCCTGGCCGCGCAGGGAGTCGATCTCGTCGAAGATGAGGGCGAGCGGACGCGGGCAGGCGCGCGCCCAGGCCGTGAGCGCCGCGGAGAGGATGCCCTCGTCGCCCTCGAGCGAGAACGGCGGCGGCTGGAGCTCGGGCGGCAGCGCGATCTGGGCCGCGCGCGCGAGCTCGCGCAGGACGGCGCGCTGGGCGGAGCCGTAGTCGTCGCCCGCGGCGCTGCCCTCCTCGCAGGAGAAGAGGACGGCGGCGTGGCGGCCCGAGGCGGTGAGCCGCTCGGCGACGGCGCGCAGGGCGGTGGTCTTGCCGGTCTGCCGGGGGGCGTGGACGACGAAGTAGCCCAGCTGCTCGACGAGGCCGGGGACCTCCGGCAGCCGGCTTTCGGCCGGGATCATGTAGTGCAGATCGGGGCGGCAGGGGCCGGTCGTGTTGAAGCGGCGCTTCACCCGCCGAGCCTTGGGCCAGCGGCCGGGAAGAAGCAAGGGAGCAGCCGCCGAGCGCTACGAGCGCTAGGGACGCGACGAGCGCGATAAAGTGACGCGAATGGATCGGTGGTTCTGGATCGGGCTCGGCGGCGCGGCGGGAACGCTGGCCCGCTACGCGCTGTCGATGTGGTGCGAGGAGCGCTTCGGCGCCGGTTTCCCGTACGGGACGCTCGCCGTCAACGTGCTCGGGTCGTTCTTGCTCGGCGCCATCGGCGAGGTCGCCGCGACGACGGCGCTCCTGTCGCCGACGCTCCGGCTGGGCCTGAGCACCGGCGTCATGGGCGGCTTCACCACGTACTCGAGCTTCAACAACGAGACGCTCA
Source organism: Sorangium sp. So ce834 (assembly GCF_051521425.1). Lineage (NCBI taxonomy): Bacteria > Pseudomonadati > Myxococcota > Polyangiales > Polyangiaceae > Sorangium > Sorangium sp. So ce834. The sequence goes on along the minus strand of NZ_CP150351.1, from coordinate 5,056,257 downwards.
GGCTCATCCACTACAAGTCGCTGGCGGCGGGGCTCGTCAACATCGCGATCACGCTGTTCGGCTGCCTGCTCGCCGGCGTCCTCGGGATGGTCGTCGCGAGGCGGCTCGTCGCGAGCTAGGGCGGTGGTGGCGGGCGGTAGCGTGCGGCTTGGCCGGGCTGGTCACACGAACGCCGGCGTGCGAGCGTCGCCGCCATGGTGTCCGTGCGCCACGAGAGCCTCGTGGATCTCTTCAAGAATCGCCCCTCCCTCGCCGCCGAGCTGCTGGCCGAGGCGCTCGGCGTCGCGCTGCCGGTCTACTCGGAAGCCCGCGTCGCCTCGGTCGCGCTGAACCAGACGCAGCCCGCGGAGTACCGCGCGGATCTGGTGATTGTCCTCCACGCAGGAGAGGCGCCCGCGCGCGTGATCGTCGTCGAGGCGCAGCTCAGGCGCGACGACGACAAACGGTTCACGTGGCCCGCCTACCTCGCGGTCGCGCGGGACCAGCACCGCTGCCCGGCCCACTTGCTCGTCGTCGCGCCCGACCCCGCGGTCGCCGCGTGGTGCGCGGAGCCGATCGAGCTCGGCGTGCCCGGCTTCGTCCTGCGTCCACCCGTGCTGCGCAGCGAGGACGTCCCCGTCGTGACGGACGTCGCCGAGGCGGCCCGCCGGCCCGAGCTCGCGGTGCTCTCGGCCATGGCCCACGGCGCCACCGATCGAGGAGCGGCCATCGCCGGCGCCGCGCTGCCCGTCCTCCGCGGGCTCGATGACGAGCGGGCCAGGTTCTACTACGATCTCGTGGTCATCTCCCTCAACGAGGCGGCTCGCCGGGAGCTGGAGGCAATGATGAAAGGCTACGAGTACCAGAGCGATTTCGCCAGGAAGTACATCGCGCTGGGCCGCGACGAGGGCCGCGACGAGGGCCGTGACGAGGGCCGCGTCGAGGCGACGGCGCGCAGCGTGCTCACCGTGCTCCGGGTCCGCGGCATCGACGTGCCGGACGCCGCGCGCGAGCGCATCCTGGCCCAGAAGGATCCGGAGGTCCTGGAGCGCTGGCTCGAGCGGGCTGCCGCCGCCGCATCGCTGGCCGAGGTGCTCGACGAGCCCAGCTGAGCCGAGCCCGGCGCACGGCGCTCCTGGTCCCGAGAGCGAGGATCAGCCGTCGGCGCCGAGGATCGGCGTCGTGTCTTCGTTCACCGGCGCCGGGGGCGCGTCGCCCTGCGCTCCACTTCCGCTTCCGCCGGGCGGGGGCTTCTGTCCCGGGGGCGGCGCCTTCTTGCCGGCGCTGCCGGAGCGGGCCTCGAACATCCAGGCGGCCTTGTTCAGCTCGGGGACCAGGATGGTTCCATCGACCCGGCGCGCCGCCCTGAAGGCGCGGAGGATCTTCTCGATCACGATCGCGACCCTCCCGTCCTGCAGATCGAGCGCCCGCTGCGTCACCCGGCGCCCGGCGGCGACCTGGACGCTGGCGATCCCGCGCACCCGCTGCGCCGTGGCCCGGAGCGAGGCCGCGCAGTCGGCGCCGACCCCGTAGTCCTCGAGGAGCTGCGCGTCCTGCGCCGGATCCACCCGCCGGGTCTCCTCGATGAAGCTCGCGAGCGCCTCCAGGCCCTTGGCGAGGCTCTCTGGGGAATCCGCGCGCCCGACCACGGCGTCGACCCGCGCCATGCGGCGCGCGCCGAGCGCGTTGCGCAGGCCGTCGTAGCAGAGGTCGCGCTCGCCGATGCCGTCGCGCATCGCGCTCCGCCCCTGCACCTCGAGCGCGGCCCGCGCGCCGGCCACCTCGGTCGCCTCGGCGTCGTGCGACCGCTTCATCGCCTGGAGCCGGCCCGCCTCGGCGACGAGCAGCGGCAAGAGCGCGTCGGGCATGCGCACCTTGGCGCGCTGCGATCCGGAGAGCGAGCCCAGGATGCGCCGCGCGGAGGCGACGAAATGCGGGGCGTCATCGATGAGGCTCTGCGAATCGATGCGCGTACCCTCCGCGACGAGGTCCTCCTCGGGGATGCCCGCGTAGGTGCGCGCGGCGAACGCGCCGTCCGCGGGGCCGAGCTCCCGCGCGAGCGCGTCGAGGGTGATGGTGGTCGGTGGAACGGCAGGTGCCTCGGCCGGCGAGGTCGCCGGCGCGGGCTTCTTGGTCTTGGAAGTGGCCATGGGAGGAGAAGCTACGAGGGAGCGTCAACGAAGGGGAAGCGGGCACGTCCACGGGGCAAGATCTCGTCGCGGCGATCCCGGCGGACCGGGGGGACGCCGCGCCGGCGTGGCGACAGGAGGCCGACGATGGGGGCGCGCATGGCGGGGCGCGGCGCGCGCGCGCCAGGTGGACGGAACCGCGGCGGCGGACGGCGCGAGCGAGAGCGGCAGGCAGCGCGCGCAAGCCAGGTCAGGCCAGCGCACCACCGGGGCCGAGGCGCGCGCGGCGCGGCGAGAGACGCGCACAGGCGGGTCGAACGCGCGCACGATGCGAGGGTGGCGCGCGAGAAGCCTCTCGCCACCGCGCACCAGCGGCCTCGAGAACACGCACAACGCACCGGGAACGTGCGCACGACGCGCGGGAATACGCACACGACGCACCGGGAACGTGCGCACGACGCACCGGGAACGCGCGCACGACGCACCGGGAACGCGCGCACGACGCACTGCATCAATTTTCCTGGCTACCAGCGGGCAACAGGTGCGCTGGCGGCACGCCGCGCGCGGCAACCTAGAGCGAACGCGCTGCGGCGGTGAGCAGCGCGTCCCAGGCGGGCACGCCGAGGTTGCCGAGGGGCTGGGCGAGCGCTGCTGCGCGCTGCGCGACGGAGCGAGCGTCGCCAGCGCCGGCGCTCGCCAGGCGCCGCGCCAGCTCGCGATGCGCCGCCACGGCGAGCACGCGGCTCACTTGATCCTCGGCCGTGTCGCCAAGGAGCGCCTCGGCCCGGCGGGTGAGGTCGCGCGCGGCGGCGACCGCGCCATCGCCGTCCGGCTCTAGCGCAGCTCGAAGCAGCTCGATCAAGAGCTGTGCGCGAAGGCGTGATCGCCGGTCCAGGCCCCATCGACCCCAATCGGCGATCAAACCGCGCGCGCGCTCGAACGACAAGGAGGCGCCTCCACGATCCCCCGTGACCGTCGCGAGGAGCCCGAACGTCACCGCATGGAAGGCCTCTGCCCTGAAACCGCTTTCTGGCTCCGGCTCCCTCAAGTGCGAGGGAGCCGGTGAATTCCTCGGACCCCCGAGCAGCTTCGAGGCTCGCTCCTCATTTCCGCGAGCGATCTCGACAAGCGCCGTGGCGACTTCGCAGCGGCGAGGGAGGCTCGCGTGCGCCTCCGGCCAGACGGTGCCCTCGGCGCGAGCTTGATCAAGCGCCCGAACCGACGTATCGAGGTTGCCGGAGAGAAACTCTAGATCCGCGATGACAATGCGCCCCATCGCCCTCTCTGTGTGCAGCCAGGAATCGAGCAGCGCGGGGACCTGCTCTCGCGCCGCAGCGATCTGGCCGCGCTCGACGAGCCGGAGAAGGCGCGATCGAGCGACGAAGGCACGATGGAACCATCGGGCGATCTCTGTAGGCGCCTCATGCCCGGCCGCAAGCGTCTGATCGAGCTGCTCCGCATACTCGAGATGACCGAGGCACCAGTGCACGAGCGCGTTGGCCCGCAGCACGCACGCAGTGACGTACGGCGAGAGAGCCGTCCGGGCGCTCCCTCCGCCGAGCTCGGCGCCGAGGAGTGAAAGGGCCCGATTCCCATGAACAGCAGCGACGTCCGCGCGATCCTGCGCGGCGATCGCGATGGCAAGCTCCGAAAGCGCGACGGCTGTCAGCTCCGTGTCGTCGGCGTCGGCGCGCTCCAGCAGACCGGCGAGGAGCTCCTCTGCACCGTCGAAGCACCGCACAGCAAGCATATCATCGGCTCGGCGCAGCTCCCTTCGCGCCAGGACGGACGGCTCAACGCCCCATGGCTCGCGCTCCTGGATTGGTTCGCTCATCGGATCAGCGGCCCAGCGCGCAGACAGGAGATTCTCAACCCAGGGTCGGACCACGAGATCGCCGCCGAAGAGCGCGAGCGGCGGGACGGCCCGGAGGAGCAGCAGTGCGTCGTCGAAACGCCTGCTCACGCTCCCCGCCGCCGTCGCCGCCATTGCGGGAAGGGCCACGCGAGCAACGCCCACGAACGAGAGGGCGCCCTGCGCGCCGCTCTCCAGGCCAGCGCCACGGGCGGGCGCAACCTCGTCTATGCCGTACTCGCCGCTCCGGATCGACCACACGTCCGGCGCCGCGTTCGCAAACGATGGCGCGAGCACGGCCGGCAGCATCACCACGACCTCGCCGCGGGACGGGCCGAGGACGTTGCGCTTCTCGTTCCAGAGCGAGAAGAGGCGCGTCCACGCCGCGGTGTCCGCGTAAACCGCGCGCGACGCGTCCACGAGGTGGATCGCGCCGCGGAGCTCCTCGGGCGGGTCGAGGAGCGGAACCAGGACGCGCTCGGCGAGCTCACCGTCGGTGAGCGGCGTGTCCGACGGCCGCCCGCCGTACGGCTCCAGCCGTACCAGGCGGACGTCCGCGCGCCCGAGCCGCGGGAGCTCGGCCTCGAGCTCCGCGACCAGCTGATCCGCCGCCCGAGGGCTCGCGCACCGCGCGACGTAGAGGTGGAACCGCCGCGAGAGCGCGAGCGCCCGGATCAGCCGCGAGCGCTCCCCGCCCGCGGCGCCGGTCATGCGCCCTTCTCCGCCGCGGCGTCCTTCGCATCGGGAAAGGGCCCCGCGAGCTCCTGCATCCCCGCCACCGACGGGTGGAGATCGACCCACTCGTCGTCGTTGAGGTAACGCAGGATCACGTTGTTCTGGAGCAGGTGGTCGGCGGCCTCGCGCTCCTGCTCATTGCTTGTGATGAGCTGCTTCGTGCGGTTCACCTTCGCGAGCCACGGGATCGCGCCGCTGTCGTACACGATGCTCCGGTAGCCGTTCCCCGCGCGGCGCAGCTCCCGCTCGAGCGTCTCCCTGTCGACGGGGAACGTCTCGAGCTCGAGCAGCGTCTGGAGCAGCCGGACGATCTCCCGCGGGTAGCCGCCCGACCACAGCGCGATGGCGCGGAGCCGGTCCCGGAGCGCCGATTCGCCGAAGATCTCTCGGAGCGCGTCGTCGTCGATGCGCCGCTTCACGAGCTCGGTGATGACCTCGACCCCCTCGGGGTGAAGCCTGCCCTCGATGTCCCGCACCTTGATCATGGGCAGGAACGCCACGGGCGGCTCCACCATGCGGCGCGCGAGCGCCGGCGGGACCGTGTAGAGCACGTGCACCGGCAGCTGGAGGTACGGCGCGCCGGTCGAGAAGATGCGCTCGGCGCTCTCGAGCACCGGCTTCCACGTGAGGCTCGTGCCCCGGAGCTTCTCGAGCGAGTCGAAGAGGATCGCGATGCCCGAACGCCCGAGCTTGCGCGCGCGCCAGTCGAGCTCCCGGACCTCGTCGTGCACGAACCGGACGAAGGTGGACAGGTGCCTGGCGACGATCTCGCGGACCCGGTGGCGGACGGTCGGGTTGGTCTTGAGGTTGAGCTCAACCCCGGCCTTCGCCCCCGCCTCCACGCCCGCGGTGAGCTTTCCGATCTCCACGTCGGTCCGCGAGAGCCACGCCCAGAGTCGCCGGTGAGGGCCGTCCGTCAACGCGCTCGTCGCGTTGCCGCCCTCCGCGGCCAGGACGGCACGCTCGGCGTGGAGCAGCACGAGCGCGAGCACGTCCGAGATGTCGATCTCCACCGTGAGATCGAGGACATCGTCGGCGTCGATCAGGACCGTGAGGAGGTTGCGCCGCTTCGGATCGGAGAGCCTGGCCGCGAGCCGCTGGATCTCCGTGCTCTTCCCCGTGCCGCGGAGGCCGGTGAAGAGCTGGCAGACCGGCGTCCTGGAGAGCTCGATCTGGCGCGCGAGCTTGTTCGTCCAGTGCGCCCCGCGGACGCCGCGGACGTCGATGTCCACGTTGCGCTCGTCGCCCGGCGACAGCGGCTCGTCGGGGTTGCAGCGGTTGTAGAGCTCCTGGAGGCGCTCGAACTCCATCGCCGGGAAGGTACCCGACGGCACCATGCCCGTCAGGGAATTCGCGCCGCAGGCCGACCCCCTCCCCCGGTCACTCCACGAGCCCGCGCTCCCCCGCCGCCTCGTCCAGCCGCACGAACCTCGCTCCACCCCGCGCGACCTCGTCCACGAACGCCCCCAGCGCCTCCATCCGCCTGCCGAGCGGCACCCGGAGCTCCGGCTGGTACGGCGCGAGCGCCTCGAGGCCGTCCCCCCGGTCGAGGAAGTCCATCCCGTGCAGCTCCAGGTTGACCAGCGCCTCCCCGGCGCAGGCGCGCGCCAGGAGCCGCGCCCCCGTCGCGCCCGCGAGCGCCACGCTCGTCCCGATCACCGGCAGCCGCAGCCCCGGCGTCACCTGGATCGGCAGCTCGACGAAGCGCCGCCCGCCGCGCCGGTACCACGGCCGCCCCGGCCGGTACGGCCGCCGCGGCGCCGCGAGCACCCGCGGGGTGTCCAGGATCGCCGCCGATCCCCTCCCCTTCGCGCGCTGCACCCCCATCGCGAGCGCCTTCGCCGCGTAATACGGCGGGCACGGGAACACCGACGAGTCGAACGCGACCCCGACCGCGTCGAGCGCGTCGAACAGCGCGTCGCTCACCGTGTACCCCGGCGCGCGGAAGCCCGTGGGCCGCCGGCCGACCGCCTCCGCGATCGCCTCGGCGCCCAGCAGCACGTCGTAGGCGATCGCGGCGCGCGGGAGCCGCGAGAGGTCGTACCGGTGCCCGTACGAGTGGTTCTCGACCGCGTGGCCCGCGTCGCTCAGCGCGCGCAAGGCCGCCGCGCTCGCGGGGCGCGCGAGATCGCGGCCGATCGCGAACAGCGTGACGGGGATGCCGTGGGACGCGGCGAAGGCCGCGATGCGCGGCAGCGCCGTGTCATAGACGGCGCTCGGCGAGGCCGCCGCCCCGGAGCGCTCCGGGACGGCGAGCCCGTGGATGGCGAAGTAGTTCGGGACCTCGTCGAGATCGATCGAGACGGCGGCGAGGCGCCCCCCCATCGGACCGCGTCAGCTCGCGGCCATCTTCGCCACCTCGGCGGCGAAGTCGTCCTCTTTCTTGGCGATGCCCTCGCCGCGCTCGTACCGCACGAAGCGCGTGAGCTTGACCTCGCCGCCGGCCGCCTTCGCGGCCGCCTCGCGCAGCTTGTCGATCGTCTGGCCCGTCACGCCGCGCGACGCCGCCTCGACCGACTCCTGCTCGATCAGCGCGACCTCCGAGTACCACTTGTTGAACTTGCCCTCGATGATCTTCGGCCACGCCGACTCCGGCTTCGGCTTCGGATCCTCGCGCAGCTGCGCCTCGAAGATCTCCTTCTGCTTCGCCTTCAGCTCCTCGGTGATCTCCTCACGGCGGAGGACCAGCGGGCTCATCGCGGCGGCCTGCATCGCCGTGTCCTCGACGAACTTCTGCACCTCGGGGTGATCCGCCACCGCCTGGCTCGCGGCCTCGACCGCCACGAGCACGCCGATCTTGCCGCCGAGGTGCACGTAGGCGTGCGCGACGCCGTGCTTGCCCTCGGGGACCGACACCCGATCCCACCGCCGCACCGCGATCTTCTCGCCGATGCGCGCGGTCAGCTCCGTCGCGACGTCGGCGACCGGCTTGCCGCCGATCGAGAGCTGCGCGACGTCCGCGCCCTCCGGCGCCTTCTCGGCCGCGGCGAGCACGTCGCCGACGAACTGCCGGAACACGTCGTTGCGGGCGGCGAAATCGGTCTGGATGTTGACCTCGACCATCGTCGCGCTCCGCCGATCGGCCGCGACCGCCGCGCGAACCTCGCCCTCGGTGGCGGACGCGCCGGCCCGCTTGGCGCTCTTCGCGAGACCCTTCTTCAGGATGATCTCGACCGCCTTCTCCATGTCGCCCTCGGCCTCCGTGAGGGCGCTCTTGCAGTCGCTCATCCCCGCCTGGGTACGCTCACGAAGCTCCTTGATCGCCTGCGCATTGATGCCGGCCATGGCTCTTTCTCCTTCAACCTAGATAGGAAGAGGCCGCGCCGAGCGGCCCCTCTTCATCGCACTTCAGACTGGTGATCACGAGGGCCCGCGCGACGATCCGCCGGACCGCAGAGGCACAGAAGGCGCAGAGGCGTGAAATTTTCATTTCTGTCCCCGCGCCCTCCGCGCTCCCGCGGTCTCCACCGCGCCGGGCGGGAGGCGACGCCGTCACCCGCCGCCCGTGCGCCGGGCCGCTCTCCGATGCGGCTCGCGCCGCGCTACGACGCCTGCTGCTGGCGCGGACCGCCGCGGCCGCCGCGGCCGCCCTGGTAGACGTTGATCTCGTCGCGCTGGCCGCGGCCGCCGGCCGGGGGCTGCGAGCCGTGCGCGCCCTCGCCGTGATCCTTGCGGCGCTGCGCGCCCTCGACGCACGCGTCCGCGACGCGCGCCGTGATCAGCCGGATCGAGCGGATGGCGTCGTCGTTGCCAGGGATCACGAAGTCGACGAGATCCGGGTCGCAGTTCGTGTCCGTGATGGCCACGACCGGGACGTTCAGCTTGCGCGCCTCGCTGATCGCGATCGACTCCTGGTGCGGATCGATCACGAAGATCGCCGCGGGCAGGCCGCCCATGCCCTTGAGGCCGCCGAGGTACTTCTCGAGCCGCTCGCGCTCCTTCTCGAGGCGGACGACCTCCTTCTTGAGCAGCTGCTCGTAGGTCCCGTCCTCCTTCATGCGCTCGAGGGTGCGGAGGCGATCGAGGCCCTGCTTGATCGTGCGGAAGTTCGTCAGCGTGCCGCCGAGCCAGCGGTTCGTGACGAAGTACATGCCGGACCGGCGGGCCTCCTCCTGCACGATGTCCTGCGCCTGGCGCTTCGTGCCGACGAACAGCACGTGGCCGCCGCGGCCGACGGCGTCGGTCAGGAAGTCGTACGCGCGCTTGAAGAGCCGCGTCGTCTGGTCGAGATCGATGATGTGGATGCCGTTGCGCGCGCCGTAGATGAACGGCCGCATCTTCGGGTTCCAGCGCTTGGTCTGGTGGCCGAAGTGCACGCCCGCGTCGAGCAGCGAGCGGAGCGGGAGCGGGAAATCCCCCTGCTGGGGGGCAACGGCCTGCATGGTGTCGGCCGCCGGGGCGGATGCGGAGATGCTCGTATCGGTCACGGCTGTGTCCTTTCGGTTGGTCCGCCGCTCCCCCTCCCGCCGCCAACCCCACGCACGGACAGGAGCGTCCGAGCCGATGGGGCACCGGGCCGCGGAATGCCGTGGGTGCCAGGAGAGCGTGTGGATTTCGTCGCAGCGACGGCGAGGATTCGACCGCCGCTGTCCCCCTCGTCACGAAACCGCGAGAAGGGGGCGGTTTGCTACCCCGATGCGCCGCGCTTGTCAAGCGGAGGCGGCGGTGGGCACGGGACCGATATTTTCAAGTATTTATGCAAGGTTACGCGGGGTTATCGAGTTATCGAGTTATCGAGGCACGCGCGGCACGCGCGCCGCGGCGTTCGGCCGGCGCGCCCGTGCGAGCGCGCGTCGTCCCGCATGAATCCGACGCGGCCGCGCTGCTCGGACGAGGCGCGGCGCGGCACGGAACCGCTGCGCCGCGGGGCGCGGGGCGCCGTGTCCCGGCATCCACGATGGCGTACACTCGGCGCGTGCGAACCGCGTCACGACGCTTCCTTCCTGCACGCTTCGCCCCGATCTGCGCAGGCCTCGCGGTCGTCTCCGCCTGCATCGCCACGGCCCCGAGCGGCATCCGCCGGCAGACCGACGGCGACGGGGGCGGCGGCGGCGACTTCGGGACGGATCCGCGGACGACGTCCTCGTCGGCCGGCGCCGGGCTCCCGGACGCCGATCCGCACGCCCTGCTCGGCGCGGACCCGACGCACGGCCCGTTCAACGGGGGCCAGCGCGTCCTGCTCCACGGAAACGGCTTCAGCTCCAAGGTCCGCGTCTGGTTCGGCGACGTCGAGGTCGATCCGTCCGCGATCGTGCCCATCGATCCCAGCCGGGTCCAGGTGGTGGCGCCGCCGGGCGCGGCCGGGCCGGTGGAGCTCGCGGCGCAGAACGGCGACGACGCGTCGACCCGACGAGCGCTGCCAGGCGGCTACGTCTACGACGCGCTCTACGCGTCGCCGTCGAGCGGGCCCATCTCGGGCGGCACGACGATCGAGCTCATCGGGCAAGGCACGCGCTGGGACGCGACGACCGTCGCCAGGATCGGTCAGAAGCCCTGCACGTCGCTCGCCGTCCTGGAGCCGACCCGGCTCGCCTGCACCGTCCCCCAGGGCACGCCCGGCGCGAAGACGATCTCGGTGACGACCGGCGACGAGACGATCCTCGTGCTCGACGGCTACACCTACGAGGACAGCCAGAACGGCTACAAGGGCGGGCTCAGCGGCGGCCCCCTCGCCGGACGGCTCAAGGTCCTCGTCTACAACAACTTCACCGGCGACCCGATCCCGGGCGCGCGCGTGGTCGTGGGCAGCAGCCTCTCTTCCGCGCTCCTCGGCGAGGCCAACGCGTCCGGCGTCGCCGTGTTCGAGGACGCCTCGCTCGACGCCCCGCGGACCGTCACCGTCGCCGCGACGTGCCACAGCCCGATCTCGTTCGCCTTCGTGCCGGTCGACACGGTGACCGTGTACCTGGACCCGGTGCTCACGCCCGCGTGCGGCGCCTCCGGCGATCCGCCCCCGCCCGTCGGCGGCAAGGTGGGCAGCGCGGCCGTGCTCGACGGCGAGCTCGTCTGGGACACGGCGCTGGATCCAGGGGCCGCCGCGTGGGGCAACATCCCGAGCCCGCAGCGCGAGACCGAGCGCAAGGCGGCGTACGTGTTCACGACGGGGGCCGATCCGCTCGCGACCTTCAAACTGCCGCCGGAGTACCAGGCGATCACCCCGGACACGCCGGGAGACCTCGGGCACGGGTTCACGATGTACCTCGCGCCCGGCAACCGCACGATCTACGCGCTCGCGGGCGTCGAGGATCGATCGACGACCCCGCCCCGCTTCACCGCGTACGCGATGGGGATCGTCCGCGGGATCCCGCTGCTCCCGAACCGGGTGACGACGGACGTGTTCGTGCGGATCGATCAGCCGCTCGATCACGCCCTCAGGATGGATGTCACCGCGCCCGCGAAGGGGCCGAAGGGGCCGGACCGGATCAAGGCGAACGTGTCCTTGATGATCGGCAACGACGGGTACGCCACGCTGCCCGCCGGCGCCCAGAGCCCGCTGATCCCGTTCGACGGGCGGCTCTCGTTCGTGGGCGTCCCGCCGCTCAACCGCGATCTGCTCGGGGCGCGCTACCACTCCTCGGCGCGCGCCGTCACCGGCCAGGCCGGGCTCGCGCCGCTGTCCGTCGTCGGCCGCGCGCTCTCGATCAGCACGAGCGAGCCGGTGCGCATCGGCGATTTCGTGGGCGTTCCGACCCTCGAGACGCCGGCGCAGAACGGCGCCTGGGACGGCGCGCACCTCGCGACCTCGTTCGGCGCGGGCGCGCCCGTCGACCTCAGCGTCTACGACATCGCGAGCGGGAGCGGTCTCATCCGGTGGACCGTGGCCGTGCCGGCCGGGTCGCACGCCGTCGAGCTGCCCGACATCCGGCAGCTCGGGCTCGATCACGGCGCGCTGCCGCCGGGGCCGGTCACGATCGGCGTGTACGGGGCGCGGATCGACGGGTTCGATTACGGCAAGCTCGTCTACCGGCAGCTCACGCCGCAAGGGATGGCGGCGTACTCCCTCGACAGCTTCAGCGCGCACCTGTGATGAGCGAGCCGCTCCCCCCGACGCGATCCCGCAGGTCACGGCGCTGCGCCCGCCCGCGGCGCGCGGCGGCCGCCGCCCTCCTCGCCGCCGCGGCCCTCGGGCTCGCGCCGAGCTGCTTCGACAGCGGCCTCCGGTGGGGCGAGCTCCCGGACGAGCCGCCGCCGCCCCCGCCGTGCACGGCCGGCGAGATGCGGTGCGGCGCGGAGCTCTCGCGCTGCGAGGAGACCGCGGCCGGGCCCGCCTGGGTGACGCTCGAAGACTGCGCCGCGCAGGGGCTCGTGTGCGCGTCGATCGACCTCGGGTGCAGGGCGTGCGTGCCCGGCGTGACGTCGTGCCGAGGGCAGGACGTCGTGACGTGCGCGCCCGACGGCAGCTTCGGCGGCGTGCTCGAGACGTGCGACCCGGACGCCGGCGAGGCGTGCCGCGGCGGCAGCTGCCTCCACCTCTGCGCCGCCGCCGAGATCGAGCGGAGCAACGTGGGGTGCGAGTACTGGGCGGTCGATCTGGACAACGCGCTGATCGACGCGACCAGCAACGCGGCGGCGCAGCAGTTCGCCGTGGTGATCTCGAACCCGCAGCCGGACGTGCCCAACGAGGTCCATATCTTCCAGGACGACGGCGCGCCCGGCGATCCGCCCGCCCCCGTGGAGATCGCGAGCGCGCTGATCGCGCCGCTCTATCTCCAGGTGTTCAAGCTCGGGCCGCGCGAGGTCGATGGCAGCCCGGAGGGCGAGTACAACGCGGGCACGCACACGGCGCTCACGCGGCACGCGTACAAGATCACCTCGAAATTTCCCGTCGTCGCCTACCAGTTCAACCCGCTGGAGAACGCCAACGTGTTCTCGAACGACGCCTCGCTCCTGAAGCCGCGCGAGGCGCTGACGTACAGCCCGGGCGCGCTGACGACGGCGTACGTGGTCGCCGGGTGGCCGCAGACCATCGCGAGCACGGACGATCCGGACACGAACTTCGATCCGCTGAACCCGACCGATCTGCGGGCGTTCTTGACCATCGTCGGGACGCGCGAGGACACCACGGTGCAGGTGAAGACGACGGCGAAGATCGTCGGCGGCGGGCCGGTCCCGGAGACGCCGGCAGGCGGGTCGATCGAGGTAAAGCTCGGCGCGTTCGACGTGCTCAACCTGGAGACCGGCGGGTTCAACGAGGACTTCACCGGCTCGGTCATCAAGGCCGACCAGCCGATCGCGGTCTTCACCGGCAGCGAGGCGTCGGACGCGCCCCACTTCCCGAAGCTCGCGGATCGGCGCTGCTGCGCCGATCACCTGGAGGACCAGCTCGACCCGATCCGCGCGGCCGGCAAGCGCTTCGCGGTGCCGCACACGCCGAACCGGTCGCAGACGGTGAAGCAGGCGGGCGCGCAGATCGAGATCGTGCCCGAGCCGGAGTACGTCAGGATCGTGGCCGTGAGCAGCAAGGGCGCCGCGATCACGACGACCCTGCCGCCGCCGGACGACCGGATCACGCTGTCGTCGCAGGGCGCGTTCCACGAGGTGATGGCGTGGGGCGACTTCACGATCGAGAGCTCCGAGCCGGTCATCGTGTCGCAGATCATGGCCAGCCAGAACGCGACCGGGGTGCGGCAGGGGCTGCCGGGCGGAGACCCGAGCCTCGTCATCCTGCCGCCCATCGAGCAGTTCCGGCAGGACTACGTGTTCCTGACGCCGGACAAGTACGCGTTCGACTTCATCTCCGTGATCGCGCCGCCGTCCGCCGTCGTGCGGCTCGACGGCGTGGCGCTCGGGCCGGAGGAGTGCGAGATCGCGCCAGCGGACGGGCTCACCGACGAGCAGCGCGGGGGCGGCGCGCCGCCGTTCGTCGTCTACCGCTGCCAGCTGAGCTTCGCGTCGATCGATCCGACCCTGCCGGCGCCGGACAACGTGCTGCCCGGGCGGCAGCGCGACGGCGTGCACCGGATCGCGGCCTCCGCGCCCGTGGGGCTGCTCGTCACGGGGTTCGACTCGTTCGTGAGCTACGCGTACGCGGGCGGCACCGAGCTGCGGGAGATCGCGGCGCCGGACTGAGGCGCGGCGCCGCCTCGGTCCGGCCTGGCGCCGGCCTCCGCGGCCATCGGCCGGCGCGGCCGGCCGCCGCGGTCATTTGCCGGCGCCGCCGAGCAGCCCCTTCAGCTTCGCCACGAGCCGCAGCGCGTCGAGCGGCGCGAGCCGATCGACGTCCACGGCGCGGAGGGTCTCGAGGACAGCCGCCTGCTCCGGCGTCACGGCGGCCTGCGCCGGGACGAACAGGTCGAGCTGCGCGGCGCCGCCGCGCGTGCGGCCGCGGAGCGAGGCGTGCTTGCCGCCCGGGAGCGCGGCGCCCGACTCCAGGGTCGCGAGGATCGCGCGGGCGCGCGCGAGCACGCCCTCGGGCACGCCCGCGAGCCGCGCGACCGCCACGCCGTAGCTGCGGCTCGCGGGGCCGGGCTCGAGCTTGTGCAGGAAGATCACGTCGTCGCCGTGCTCGCGCGCGGCGACCGAGTAGTTCGCGATGCCCGGCGCGCGCGCCGAGAGCTCCGTCAGCTCGTGGTAGTGCGTCGCGAACAGGGCGCGGCAGCCGATCGCGTCGAACAGGTGCTCGGCCACCGCCCAGGCGATCGCGAGGCCGTCGTACGTGCTCGTGCCCCGGCCGATCTCGTCGAGGATCACCAGCGAGCGCCGCGTGGCGTCGCGGAGGATCTCGGCGGTCTCTCGCATCTCGACCATGAACGTGCTCTCGCCCCGCGCGACGTTGTCGCTCGCGCCCACGCGCGAGAGGATCCGGTCGACGAGGCCGATCTCGGCCTCGCGCGCCGGCACGTAGCTGCCCATCTGCGCGAGCACCACGATGAGCGCGACCTGGCGCATGAGCGTCGACTTGCCGGCCATGTTGGGGCCCGTGATCAGCCAGAGCCGCTCGCCCGAGAGATCGAGGCGGGTGTCGTTCGGCACGAAGTGCCCCGCGGCCGCGTAGCGCTCGACCACGGGGTGGCGGCCGTCGCGGATCGCGAGCGCCTCGCCGGCCGTGACGTGGGGCCGCACGTAGTCGTTGCGGTGGGCGACGTCGGCGAGGGCGGCGGCGACGTCCCACGCCGCGAGCCTGCGCGCGAGGGCGCGGAGGCGGCCCTCGCTCTTCGCCACGAGGCCCCGCAGCCGCTCGAAGAGCGAGGCCTCGCGCTCCAGCGCGCGCGCCCCGGCGTGCTCGATCTTGTCGGCGAGCTCGTCGAGCTCGTCGCTCGTGTAGCGCTCGCCGGTCGCGACGGTCTGCTTGCGGCGGAAGCTGTCCGGGACCTTGGCGACGTGCGCGCGCGTCACCTCGATGTACCAGCCGAAGACGCGCGTGTACTTGACCCGGAGCGACGGCGCGCCCGTCTGCGAGCGCAGCTTCGCCTCGAGCGCGAGGATGAGCTCGGTCGCGTTCTTCTCCACGGCGCGCGCCTCGTCGAGCTCCTTGTCGTAGCCCTCGCGGAAGATGCCGCCCTCGCGCGCGTTCGGCGGCGGCCGCTCGACCAGCGCGGCGGTGAGCTCGGCGCAGACGTCGGCGGCGACGTCCACGGCCGCCGCCTCGGCGAGCAGCGGCGCCGCGCCCCCGTCGCCGAGGTCGGGGATCGACCGGACCGCGGCGACCGCCGCCGGGGCCGCCGCGAGGCCGTCGCGCAGGCAGCCGAGGTCGCGCGGCGTGGCCTCGCCGAGGAGCGCGCGGACGCTGAGGCGCTCGAGGTCGCCGACGCCGCCGAGCGCCTCGCGCAGCTCGCCGCGGGCGCGCGGGTTCGCGACGAAGAGCTCCACCTCGTCGAGGCGGCGGCGGATGGCCGCGACGTCGGCGAGCGGCGTGAGCAGGCGGCGGCGCAGGAGCCGGGCGCCGCCCGGGGTGACCGTGCAGTCGATGACGTCGAGGAGCGTGCCGCGGCGGCCGCCGTCGGCGGCGCGCGCGAGCTCCAGGTGCGCCTGGGCCGTCTCGTCGATGCGCAGCGTGCCCGAGGTGTCGTGCGGGGCGATGCGCCGCACCGGGATGCGCGCGCCGGGGCTGCAGCGGCGCGCGAAGCGCAGCGCCCGCGCCGCCGCGCGCACCGCCGGGAGCGGGTGCTCGGCGAGCGCCGCGGCCGAGATCGGCTCGATCGCGGCGTCGTCGAGGATCGACGCGACGTCCGCGCTGTCGAGCTCGTCGTCGTCGCGCAGCGCCGCGCGGCAGGAGAGCGAGGTCGCGGCCGCGCGGATGTCCGGCAGATCCCGGGCGATCAGCGCCTCGCGCGGATCCGCCCGGGAGAGCTCCGCGAGCAGCGTGGCGGCGTCCGGGACCGACGTCGCCGAGAGCTCGCCCGTGGAGAGATCGAGCAGCGAGAGGCCGTACGGCCCGCTCGCCGCGCCGGCGTCGCCGCGCGGCGCGCCGCCGCCATCGACGGCCGCGAGGTAGTGGTTGGCGCGCGCGTCGAGCTGCTCGGTCTCGGTCACGAGCCCCGGCGTGACGACGCGCACCACCTGCCGCGGCACGAGCCCCTTGATCTTCGACGGGTCGCCGCACTGCTCGCAGATCGCCACCTTGTGGCCGAGCGCGAGGAGCCGCGCGATGTACCCGTGCGCCGCGTGGTGCGGGACGCCGGCCATGGGGACCTCCTCGGGCTCCCCCTTGTTGCGGCTCGTGAGCGTCAGGTTCAGCGCGCGCGACACGAGGACCGCGTCGTCGTTGAACATCTCGTAGAAGTCGCCCATCCGGAAGAAGAGGATCGCGTCCGGGTGGAGCGCCTTCGCGTCCTCGTACTGACGCATCACCGGCGTGAGCTTCTTCCTGGCCGCGGGCTGCTCGGACAGTTGCATCGCCGGGGTTTTAACCGCGACGCCCGGCAAGGTCTACGCGGGACTCGAGCGTTCGCAGCGCGATTATCCCGCGATTTTCGTGGAAAACTCGGCGCAGAAACCGGAATGGCGCGCGCCGCTCGGCGGGTGGAGCTAGTGGAACCGGCGCACGACCTCGGCGCCGTTTCCGCCGAGCAGGATCAGGCCCTGGAACGAGCCGTCGGTGACGGCGATCTCCCCGGTCGCCGGGACGGGCCGGATGGCCTGGGGCTGGAGCTCCACCTGGTTCCTGACGAGGTCCACGAAGAGGGGGTTGAACGCCCCCTGGGTGGTGAAGCGGAACTGCATGTCCTGCTCGGGCACGCCCCCCGTGATGGCGAAGCGGAACATCGGGTTGACGAACGCGCCCGGCGCGCCGTCGGTCACCCGCCCGTCGACGGGCGTGTGCGCGACGCGCCCGTTGAGCCGCGCGAGGCGCGCGTCGCACGAGTCGCGGCACCTGCCCGTTTCGGGATCGGCGATCACGCGGTGCAGGAAGCCGGCCGCGTTGCTCCGGACCACCCACTGGCGCGCCGGGCGGACGTCGAGCTGCACCTCGCCGGGGAAGCAGCACGCCGCGAACGCGACCTCGTCGACCGCGGGATCGCGCGACTCGAGCGCGAGGCGGTCCTCGTAGGCCTCGGCGACGCGGAGCCCCGGGCGCGACGTGATGACGCTGCCGTACTTCGCGTTGCAGCTCTCGAACGAGCACACGGCCGGATCGACCTCGTCCCAGTAGCCGGCGTCCTCGCCCGGGAGCTCGGACGTGATCTGCACGAAGTCGGCGAGCTCGGCGGCCCGCGCGTCGGCCTCGCCCTCGGGGACGCCGGCGGCGAGCAGCTGCTCCCGGGCGCTGGCCCGGCTCTGCACGCCGCGGCGGCAGAAGCGGGCGTCGCCGCTCCTCACGGCGGCCTCCTCGTCGAAGTGGACGAAGGTCCGCGTGAAGCCGGGGAGCGTCCCCTCGTAGGTGACGGTCCACGCCTCGTTGACGAGGTGCACGCGGGGGTCCTCGAGGTTCATCGCCAGCGCGTTCTGCGGCTGGCCGGACCTCAGCACGAGCCCCCGCTCGTCGAGCGCGCTCTCGCCGGTGTCGGCCGACTCGATCGCCGCGCGCTGGGTGCCCACCGCGAGCGCGAGCGCCGGCGCGTCCGCGGCCTCGGACGGGAGCGTGGCGCGCATCTTCGGGCTGTCCGCGGAGAGCGGGACGACCGCGCCGCTGCGATCGTAGAGGATCGGCAGGCCTTGCACGCCGGGCTCGAGGACGCCGGTGGCGTCGTTCGTCACGACGTAGTCCTCCGAGCGGAGCGCGTGCGGGAGGACGACGTTGCAGGAGACCTCGCCGCTCGTCTTGAGCGGCTCGCCGCCGGGAGACGCCCCGGCGCAGCCCGCGCGTGCGCTCTGCTGCTCGGGCCCGCGGCAGGCCGCGTCGAGGTCGTCGACGTCGACGACCGCGACCTGGCCGTTCGTGAGCGCGAGGTAGGCGAACGAGCCGCGCAGCTTGAGCGGGCCGGCGCCGGAGTCGCGGTTCGGCGAGGTGCGGTACAGCGTCTCGAGGTCGCACGAGGCGACGTTGACGTCGCACTGCCTGAGGTCCGGATCCGGATCGCACCGGAGGCCCTCCGGCGCCACGCCCGACGCGGGGAGGATGGCGGGGGCGTCGCGATGGACGATCGCGAGATCGCGGACCGGCGCGGTCAGCCGGATGCGGTCGGGCGGCTGGAACGGGTTCCACTCCGGATGGGGGCGCGCGAGCGGCGACCGGCTGGACGCGCCGTCGCTGACGTCGAAGACCATGACGCTGCCGTCGCCCGCGTCGACCGCGTAGAGGTAGCGGCGGAAGTCGGGCGGGAGCGCCTGGCTCACCGCGATGCGCCTCGTCGTGACGACGCGCGCGGGGTCGAGCGTCGACGCGGGCAGGAGCGGGGGCAGCTCGGTCGGCGCGCAGGGCGTCGGGAGATGGACGACGTGGATCACCGGCGCGTCGAGATCGCCGATGAACAGCCGGTCGCCGGCGAGCGCGAGCCCCGCGGGCCGCGGCGTCGCGACCGCCTGCGCGGGGCGCGCCGGGGTCTCCGGCTGGACGCACGCGGCGGGGCCGTCCGGCGCCTCGTCGGGCGCCGGGGACGGCGGCGCGACGGGCAGCGAGACCTCGAGGGGGACCCACCGCTCCACCTCGCACGGCGCGAACCCGCCGTCCTGGTACCGCTCGTCCTGGAGGAGCGTCTGCGCGTCGATCACGGCGAAGCCGCCGAGCTCGGGCATGCTCACGACGAGCTTCTGCCGGCCGAGCCCCTCCTGGCTCAGGTCGCCGCTCCCGCTGCCGCAGGCGTCGCCGCCCGCCTCGGCCTCCTCGGGGCTCGCCGGCTCGACGTCGTAGGCGCCCGAGCACGAGGCCCGCAGCTTGCCGTCGGGATCCGGCGGATCGGAGGCGAGCAGCACCTCGCCGGGCGGCGAAGGAAGCGAGCACGCCGGCCACGAGGTGAGCGACGGGACCGGACAGCCGGTGCGCGGCACCACCTTCGACGACGGGAGCGCGAAGATGCCCGCGCGCCCCGGCTCGGCGACGGCGACGAACGACGCGGTGCCGCCCGGCGTCGCGATGATGTCGACCGGCTGCGCGCCGACCGGGAGGAAGCTCGCGCCGGGCGTGCCCGTGTCCTGATCGAGGATCGGCGAGCTCTCGGTGGTCATGTCGATGACCGCGATCTCGCCGCGCGACGTCTGCGTCACGAGGGCGTAGAGGTGCGGGAGCGTGGCCTTGCCCCCGCTGGCCGCGTCGACGCCGAAGTCGCTGGGCGACTTGGCCGTGCGGTCCCCGCAGTCGGTGATCGGCAGCGAGCGCACCACGCCCGGCGCCTTCGGATCCGGCCGGTCGACGGCGAGGCAGACGAAGGCGCTCTGGCCGGACTGCGCCAGCGCCTCGACGGCGACCGGCTCGGGGTCCTCGGCGCACCCGGCGAGCGCCAGGACGGAGGCAGGGGCGATGACCGCGGCGCGCAGCTTCATTGGGACTCCCGGGGCGGGACCGGCGTGCCCACCGTGAGGATCATCTGTGCGGACGTGTTCGCCTTGCGCAGGTCGAGGTCGACGACGCCGAGGTACGAGTCGGTAAAATGCGCGATGTACATGAGGGAATAGGGTTCGCAGCCGTCGCTGCCCGGCGCGCAGTCGCAGCGCTCCTTCTCGTCGCCGCAGGCGTAGCCCGTGTCGAACGCGAGCGCCTGCGGCCCGCGCCCGGTGGCGATCTCGGCGTCGACGCGGCGCGCTTCCGGGTCGTAGGAGAAGACGCGCCCCGAGTCGAACGCGGCCGCGAAGACCCGGCGGTGGCGCTGGTTGTCCGCCCCGATCACCTCGCCCACCTCGACCCGCGACGGGTAGGCCGCGAGCCGCGCGGCGTCGCGGATCCTGACCGTCTCGTACGCCGCGGCCCACCGATCCTCGGGCCTCTCGGGATCGGCCGATGCGTTCTCGACCAGGGTCGTGATCACCTCCCCGATGAGCAGCGAGTTCGGGAAGCGGTGCGCCACGTACAAATCGAGCGGGATCTCCGTGCACCGCGCGAGGCACGCGTAGTCGGCGTCCCCGCAGCCCGCCTCGCACGCCTGCCGCTCGCGCGCGTCGATCGCGATGCCGCGGGAGTCGGTGCCGTTCGCGAGCGCGGTGATCGGGGTGGTGGGCGACTCGAAGAGGAGCGCCGCCGCGCCCTCGGACGCTTCCTGGTAGCGGAGCAGACCGAGCTGCGGCGCCGCGATGAACGTGAGCGCGAACGCGGGCTGGTAGTCGATCTCCTGGTCGGCTGCCTTCAGCTGGGCGATGAGGCGCGGGCGCGGCACGGCCGCGAGCTCCGTGGGGCCGAGGGCGAGATCGGTGAGGACCGCGGCCAGCTGCGGCCTCCTCCCTCTCTCCCACGGGTTCACGATGACGCTCGCGGTGTCCTCCGTCTGGTGCGAGACGACGACGCTCGTCCCGTCCGGGCCGGCGGCGATGCCGAACGGCTCGAGCGGCAGCTTGCGCCGGAGGAGCTCCTGGCCCGGATCCTCCCCGATGCGGTGGTCTCGGCCGCAGCGCCCCCCCGCCTCGGCCGCGCCGCAGTCCAGCTGAAAGCAGGAGTCCCCGCTGCAGCGCTGCGCGTCGGGGGCGTCGAGCCGATCGTCGGCGACGTCGAAGAAGGTCACCGAGGGGTCGCCGCGGACGGGCACGAACAGCCGCGCCTTGGGCGCGTCCGCGTCGCCGCCGGCGGCGTCGCCGGCGAGCGGCCGGTGCACGAGGAGGACGTTCGACGCGAACGCGCCGATGACGGCCGAGCTCCGCACGACCGCCTCGTCTCCCTGGAGGGAGGAGAGATCGAGCGGCGCGCACGGCCCCGGGTAGCTCAGCGGCGCCGGGTTGGTGCCGAGGCCCACGGCCCCGCACGCCGCGCTCACGGTGACGCCCTCGCCCGCTTCGGCCGGCGCGAGCGACGCCTGGAGCGCGAGCGCCCGCTTGCGCAGCCGCTGGAGATCCAGCGCCTGGACCGTGCCGCCGTTGTACTGGAGATCGAAGTCCGAGTTCGCGACGTAGAGGACCCGGCCGCCGGGGGACGCCGCCAGGCCGGTCGGGAAATAGAGCCCTGCGCCCGGCGGCGGGAGCCCCTCGCTGTCGACGAAGCAGCCGGCACCCCCGAGCCCGCCCAAGATCGAGGCCGCGAGGCCCACGCCAACGATGCGAGGTGTCTGGAGAAGTGCGCGGCCGAGCTTCATGCGGGCGCGGAGACTAGTCAGCGCCACGAGCACTGGCAACCCGCTCCACGAGTTCGTTTGCGGCGGACGCGCGCGGCGCGCGCCGGCGCGACGGAAGCGTGCGGCGCATGCCGGCGCGAGCGTCGGCGGACGAAGCCGGCTCCGGAGAGCGCGCAGCGCCGGGCGGTGGAGGGCACCGCGACGTCTCGAGCGCGTCGAGCGCGGGCCCTTCGACCTCGCCGCGGTCGCAGCGGGCGTCGCGGCGACCAAGGACCGAGGCGCTCGCTCCTCCGGTTGCCGCAACGCAGCACGACCCCGCGCCCGGCCCGGCGAGCGCACACAGCGTGGCGGCGCCGCCGCCCGCGAGGTGTGCTGTGGCGCCCGCCCGCCGGCGCGCCCGCGACAGGACGCAACGTCGCTCTCCTGCGCCGATTGGTACCCAAGGTGCGCCCTTCCGGTGCGGGCTCCGCCGCCGAGGCCGGGGCAAGATCGATCGCCGTCGTCCGTCCCCCTGCATGTTGATCTCGGAGACGCGTCGCGCCTTTGCTACGTTGGTCGCCGGGACATGGCCGATCTCGCAGCCGCCCTTGTCATGGGAATCGCCCTTCTCGGGCTGATCTATTGGTATTTTCGTTCCAACAACGGCGACCGGGCACGGCCGCGCGCGGCGATGACGCCGTCGCACGGTGGCCCAGGAGCCCAGGCCCTCGACGAGGGGGAGGCAGATCTCGAAGGCCGAGCGGCCGCAGCCGACGCACAGGAAGACGCGCGCGTGCCCGCGGGCGAGAGCTCTCACGCGAAGACCACGGGTGGACACGGCCGCGCGGAGCGCGTCTCGGGCGCCGACTGGAAACGTGCGAACGGGCCGTCGCGCCACGACGACGACGATGACGCCTTCGACGACGACGACGACCTGACGCTGATCACGCTGGCGCCGCCGGAGGTGCTGCAGAGCACGATCAAGCGCCCGAGCGCCCCGTCGTACGGCGGCGACGACGACGACGACGACGATGACGACGATGAGCACGAGCGCGAGGAGCCCTCCGCCGTGCCGATCATCTACGACGACGAGGCGGCGGTGGACGAGCCGACCAGCTCGTCGCCGCTCCTGCTCATCAGCGCCGTCGGGCAGACGGATCCCGGCCAGAAGCGCAAGAAGAACGAGGACTGCTATCTCTGCCTGGACGAGCACTACCTGTTCGCCGTGGCCGACGGCATGGGCGGCCACGCGGGCGGCGACGTCGCCAGCCGCCTCGCGGTCGACACGATCGCGCGGGCGTTCAGGGATGAGTCGTTCGTGGACAGCGACGCCGAGAGCCCCTACCCCGACGTCCCCCGCCGGGGCAGCGAGCTCGCCGTGGCGATCCAGCGGGCGAACCAGGCCATCTACGAGCGCGCCCACGCCGAGCGGAGCCTCACCGGCATGGGCACGACCCTCGTCAGCGCCCGGTTCTCGCCCAACAAGCAGCGCCTCTACATCGGCCACGTGGGCGACAGCCGCTGTTATCGCCTCCGCGACAACGAGCTCACGCAGCTCACCACCGATCACACGATGGGCGCCGCGGGGATCACCGGGCCGATGGCCAACCACCTGAGCCGGGCGATCGGGATCTCCCCCGCGGTCAAGGTCGATCTGATCATCGCTCGCCCGCACCCCGGCGACGTCTACCTCCTCTGCTCCGACGGCCTGTCGAAGATGACGACGCACGAGGCCATCCGCGACATCCTCCTCGCCGAGCCCGATCCCGAGAAGGCATCGCAGGCGCTCATCGAGAAGGCGAACGCGGGCGGCGGCCGCGACAACATCACCGTCATCCTCGTCCGGGTCAGCGACCCCAAGGATCTCGCGCGGCTCGCCTCGCGCGCCGGCGCCGGCGCCGGCGCGGGCTGATCGCCCGGCCTTCTCCCCTCTCTCTCGTCCTCTCCCCCCTCCCATCGACATCGACCCCGCGCAGCGCTGGCCGAGCGGCCCGCGCTGACGGCGGAGCGCGCGCACGCGGTCGCCGCACGCCGTTCGCACGCGGTCGCCGCACGCCGCTTGCACGCCGTTTGCGCGCTGTTACGGCCAGCGTGCCTCGATTGCCATGAATACAGCCACGCTCGCTCGATGGACCGCACAATGGCCCAATACGTACGCTGGCCAGAATCGTCACAGATTCGGATCTCGGCCGCTCACAAATCACGTTAACGAGCCCATTACGCATCATCATCTTCGATTATCACGCTGCGTGGCGCTCGCCGGGCTCGAGATCGCGCGCCAAAGAAGCGTCATGAGCTCTTGACGCGCTATGCCTCGAGAGCTCTCAATGGCCGCCGCCAACAGCCAATCCGCGGAGCCATCGAACCGGAATGCCACGCATCTCTCTCTGCAAGATTGTTTTCGCCTCTCTCCTGTTCAGCGCGCCCGCGCTGGCCGCGGAGCCGACGCGCCGCACGCTGCGGATGCACTACAGCGAGGATCCGCGAGCGGCGTCGTGCCCGGGAGAGGGCGCGCTGCGCGAGCAGGTCCGGCGGCGCACGGGCTACGACCCCTTCCGCGAGGACGCGCCCGAGGGGGTCGACGTGGCGATCGGGCCTCGCGGCGCGGCGCTGATCGCCACCCTCAAATACCGGGACGAAGATGGCAGGGAGTCCGCCCCGCGCGATTTCAGCGCTCCGCTCGGCGACGGCGCCTGCGCGCTGCTCACGAGCTACGTCGCGCTCTCGATCGCGTTCACGCTGACGCCGTTCGGGAGCGACAGACAGGTCCCCGCGACGGCGCCGCCTCCCCCCGAGCTCGCGCCGCCTCCGGCCCCGCCGCGGCCGCGCACGCCGCCGGCGCGCCCGCTCCCCGCGACAGAGCCCGCCGGGCGCCGGAGCGCGATCCGGGGCGGCACCGGCGTGTTCGCGCAGATCGGGCTGACCGATCAGCTGATCGGCGGCGTCTCCTGGTTCTGCGAGGCGCGCTGGTCGGACCGCCTCTCCTTCGGTCTCGAGGTCCAGGATGCGTTCCTCCCGCTGAGCGCAGGCCCGAGCGAGGGGGGCTGGAGCCTGGGCGCCTCGAGCGCCGGCGGGCGCTCGGACGAGGAGCCGGGCCACACCCGCATGCTCGTCACGACCGCGCTGGTCCCGTGCCTCCACACGAACGACCTGCTCGCCACCTGCACCGTCGTGGAGCTCGGCGTGCTGACGCTCTCCGGGCAGCCCGGCAGCCCGAGCGGGCTGCTCCTGGTGTTCGTGGCGCTCGGGCTCCGCACCGGGGTCGAGCTCGCGCTGAACGACCGGCTCTCGCTCTCGACCCACCTCGAGCTCCTCACGGCCGTGGGGCTTCAGCAGCGCTCCCCCGTCGACGTCCTGAGGGCTCCTCATCTGAGCGCGTCCGTGGGCGCCGGGGTGATCGCGGCGTTCTGAGCGCGCCGGCCGGCGCAAGCGCATGCGGCGCGCAGCATGCGGCGCACAGGAGGCGCGCGGGATGCTTCCGGCGAGGTCATGACGGTGAGGACGGCGCGGCGGCACGGATCGTGGCTGGAATTTTCGACCACCGGCCCGGTCCTCGACGCGCTCCCTCGGGGCGCCGCGCGCCGCGCCGCGCGACGAGCGTCGGCCCAGGTCGCCCGCCGGCGCGCGCCCCGCGGCGCAGAGCGCCTTCTCTCTGGCACGAAGCCGCGAAATTCGCGTAGCCTTTCCTGACGGTGCTCCCGGAGTTCACCGATCCGACCGACCGCTTCATGATCGAAGCCCGCAGCCGAAGCGGCGGCATGGGCGATATTTTCAAGGGCACCGACCAGACCACCGGCGCCCCGGTCGCGATCAAGATCCTGCGCGCCGCCGCGTCGCCCCAGGAGCGCGCCCGCTTCGCGCGCGAGATCGCGATCCTCGCCGATCTGCGGCACCCGAACATCGTCCAGTACATCGCGCACGGCACCTGGCTCGACGGGCGCCTGTTCTTCGCGATGGAGTGGCTCGACGGCGAGGACCTCGGGCAGCGCCAGCGGCGCGCGCCGCTCGGCCTGCGCGACTCGGTGGAGGTCGTCCGGCGCAGCGCGGCCGCCATGGCGGCCATCCACGCGCGCGGCGTCGTCCACCGCGACCTCAAGCTCTCCAACATCTTCCTCGTCCGCGGCAAGGGCACCGCGATCAAGCTGATCGACTTCGGCGTGGTCAAGCTCGCGACCCCGGACGACTGCCCCACCGAGCGCGGCACGATCATCGGCACCCCGCACTTCATGGCGCCCGAGCAGGCGCGCGGCGAGCCCGTGGACGCGCGGGCCGACGTCTACTCGCTCGGCTCCGTGCTGTTCCGCCTCGTCACCGGCAGGAACGTGTTCGAGACCGAGCACGCGATCGCCCTGCTCGGCCGCCTCGTGCTCGAGGACCCGCCGCGCGCGCAGCAGATCCGCTTCGACGTGCCGGAGGCGCTCGACGAGGTGATCACGCGCGCCGTCGCCCGCGATCGCGAGGTGCGGTACGAGAACGGCGGCGAGCTGGCGCGCGCGCTCGCGCGCGTCGGGGAGCTCAACAACGACCCCCCGGCGACCGACAGGTCCGCTTCGGCGATCCGCCGCGCGGCGGCGCCGGAGGTCAGGTCGGGCCCGGCGAGCCCCGCGGGGCCGAGCGACGAGCGGCCGCAGGTGCGCCTCGCGACGAGCGAGCGGCGCGTGGTCGCGTGCGTGCTCTTCGAGCTCGGCGCCGGCCCGCTCCGCCCCGAGGTGGACGCCGCGCTCCGCGAGGTCCTCGGCGACGACGCGCGGCTCGAGCCGCTCCTCAGCGGGAAGATGGTCGCGGTGCTCGGGGTGGAGCGCTCGCGCGGCGACGAGGCGATGCGCGCCGCGCGGGCGGCGCTGACCGTCGCCAGGTCGACGCCGGGCGCGCGGGTCTCGGTCGCGGTCGGGCACGCGGTCCGCGGCCGCGCGAACCTCGCCGGCGAGGCGCTCGAGCGCGCGGCGCAGCAGCTGGAGTCCGCGGTGCCCGGCGCCGTCCGCATCGACGGGTACGCGACCGCGGCGCTCGAGGGGCGGTTCGTGGTGCAGGAGGACGCGCGCGGCGGCGTGCTCCTCCACGAGGACGCGGCCGGCTTCGACGCGCGCAAGCTCCTCGGCCCCCCCACGCCGACCATCGGGCGCGAGCACGAGATCGCGCGGCTGCAGGGCATCTACAGCGACGTCGCCGAGGACGCGGTCCCGCGCGCCGCGCTGGTGACCGGCCCGGCCGGCATCGGCAAGAGCCGCGTCCGCGCCGAGCTGATCCAGCGCCTCGACATGGCGCCGCACGCGCCGGTCATCCTGCTCTGCCGCGGCGATCCGATGAGCCAGGGGTCGGGGCTCTCCGGCCTGGGCCGCGCCCTGCGCGCGCTCATGGGCATCCACGACGGCGAGCGCCTCGACGAGCAGGTGCAGAAGGTGAACGCCCACGTGGCGGTGCGCCTGGCCCGCCCGCTGCGGTTCCTCGCGGGCTTCATCGGGGAGCTCGCCGGCGTGCCCTTCCCCAACGAGGGCAACGAGCCGCTCCGCGCCGCCCGCGAGAGCCCGCAGCTCATGGAGTCGCGCACGCGGATGGCGATCGAGGCGTTCTTCCGCTCGAAGTCCGAGAGCACGCCGCAGATCCTGGTCATCGAGGACATGCACTGGGCCGACAGCACCACCGTCGAGCTCGTCGACTGGCTGCTCGGCTGCACCGACCTCCGCTTCGGGGTCTTCGGCTTCGCGCGCCCCGAGCTCGCGGGCCGGTTCCCGTCGCTGTGGCAGGAGCGCAACGTGACCCGCATCGCGCTCTCCCCGCTGTCGCCGCAGGCCGCGGATCGCCTCGTGGCGACCGCGCTCCCCCAGGCCGACCCGGCCACGCGCGGCGCCATCGTGCAGCGCGCCGGCGGCTACGCGCTCTTCCTGGAGGAGCTCATCCGGCACGCCGCCGAGGGGCGCGACGACGTGCCGCTCAGCGTGCAGGCGCTCGTGCAGCACCGCGTCGACCGCATGTCGAGCGGGGTGCGCGAGGTGCTGCGCGCCGCGTCCGTCTTCGGCCCGGTCTTCTGGACCGCGGGCGTCGAGGCGCTGCTCGAGCGCGCCGTGGGCGCGGAGCTCGCCGAGCTCGAGGCGGGCGAGATCATCGCGCGCGAGCTTTCGCCGCGCGTCGCGGGGCACGCGCAGTGGACGTTCCGCCAGTCGCTCGTGCGCGACGCGGCGTACGCCTCGATCCTCGAGGAGGACCGCGCCGCGCTCCACCGCGCCGCGGCCGCGTGGCTCGAGTCCGCGGGCGACGTCGACCCGGGGCTCGTCGCGCGCCACGCCGAGGCCGGCGGCGAGAAGACGCGGGCCGCGCTGCTCTACGCCCGGGCGGCGCGGGCCGCGGTGGCGAGCGGCGCGGAGCTCGACGCGGCGCTCGATCTCGCGACGCGCGGGCTCGCCTGCGGGGCCGAGGGGACGACGCGCGCGACGCTCCTCGTCCACCGGGGCGAGGTGTGCGAGCTCCTGGGCCGCGCCCCCGAGGGGCTCGACGCGGCGGAGGAGGCCGCGCGCCTCGCGCTGCCCGGATCGGACCTGTGGGGCGAGGCGCAGCTGCTCGCGGCCCGGTGCATGATCGCGGCCGGCCAGAGCGCGGAGGCGGACGCGCGCGCCGCCTCCGCGCTCTCGCCGCAGTTCGCGGCGGCGCTCTCGCCGCAGATCCGCGCGATGCTGCTCGCGTCGCGCGTGCGCGCCCTCGTCGACCTGAGCCGGCCCGCGGAGGCGCTCGGCGCCGCGGAGGCGGCGATCGAGGTCGCGCGCGCGAGCGGCTCGACGGCCGCGCTCCTCCACACCCGGGAGGCGCACCTCGCCGCGCTGATGCACGTCGGCGACCTCTCCGCCGCGGCCTCCGCGGGCGCGTCGCTCGTCGCGGACGCCGACGCCGAGGGCGACGCCGTCATCGCGGCCAAGGCCCGCCTGAACACCGGGTCGGCGCTGAACCAGCTCGGCCTGTTCGAGGAGGCGCAGGCGCTGCTCGAGCGCGCGCTGCAGGGCGCGCGGAGCCGGAAGCTCCGGGCGCTCGAGGGCTTCGCGCTCCACAACCTCGGCATGTCGTACGCGCGGCTCGGCAACCTCGAGGAGGGCATCGCGCACGAGCGCCAGGCGAGCCGGATCGCCGACGAGTGCCACGTCGCGCGCCTCCGGATCGCCGGCCGGCTGTACGAGGCGATCTTCCTCGTCTGGCGCGGCGCGCCCGGCGATTACGGGACCGCCCACTCCATCGCGCGCTGGCTCTGCGAGGAGACCGCGCGCCACGCGACCGCGCTGCAGGCGATGGCGAGCTTCGCGCTCGCCCGCGTCCAGCTGGCGCGGCGCGAGCTCCGGGCCGCGGTCGAGGCGGCGCGGGAGGCCGCGCGCCACCTGGAGGGCGGGCCGATCGAGGAGTGGAACGACGCGATCCGCCTCACGCTCGTGGAGGCCCTCCTCGCGGCCGGAGAGGAGCGCGAGGCGCACGCCGCGCTCGACGCCGCGTTCACCGCCCTCCGCGCGCGCGTCGACGCCCTCCGCGATCCCCGCCACCGCGAGGCGTTCCTGCGCGGGAGCGACGACGTCGGGCGGCTCATCGCGCTCGCCCGCGAGCGCCTCGGCCGTTCGCTGCCCGCGGCCTCGGCGGAGCACGCGGCGGACGCGTCCGTCCATCGGGCCGCTGCAGCGCCGTCGCGAGGCAGGAGCGCGACGAAGACCGCCAGCGCCGTCTCGCGGAAGGATCGCGCCGACGCGCCGGGCGCCGAGGCCGCGGGGCAGCGCGGCGCGGGGCCGGCGCAGGGCAAGGAGGCGCACGGCGACGGCGCGGCGGCTCCGGCGCGCGAGAAGGGCGCGCCACGTTCTTGACGTTGGGTGACCAGGTAGCTAAGGCCTTGCCCGATGCAAAACAACGCTCCTGAGCGGCCCTTCGCGCGCTGCTCCACGATCTCCAGCCCCGTGCGTTCGGCCGACGCGAGCCGTTGTGCTGCGCCCCCTGCCCGCCGTGCCGCGGGCCGGCGCCCCGCGGCGCGCCTCCTGCCGCTGATCGCCGCGGCGGCGCTGGGCGGGGCGGCGCTCCTGTCGTCCGCGCCCGCGTTGGCGCAGTCGAAGATCGCCGTCGTCGACGTGCGCCGCGCCATGCTGGAGACGGAGGAAGGGCTCCGCGTCCAGGCGACGCTCAAGAAGCTGTTCGACAGCCGCCAGGTCGAGCTCGACACGAAGCAGCGCGCGCTCGCCGACGAGCGCGACAAGCTCGACAAGGAGGCCCAGGCGGGCAAGACGCCGAAGGACGCGCTCCAGCGCCGGTTCGAGACGTGGCAGCGCCAGGCCGCCGAGCTCCAGGCGACGATGGTCGATTACCAGCGCGAGATGCAGCGCAAGGAGAGCGAGCTGACCACGCCGATCCTGCAGAAGGTCCTCGGCCTGCTCCGCCGCCTCGCCGCGCAGGAGGGGTACGACCTCATCCTCGACAAGTCGGCCGCGCCCTATTACCGCGCCGATCTCGAGCTCACCGATCGCGCCATCCAGATGTACAATAGCGGGCAGGTTGGCGAGGCGGCGCCCCCCAAGGGCGCGCCGCCGGCCAAGGGCGCTGCGCCCGCGGCCCCGGCGAAGCCGGCCGCGCCGGCCAAGAAGTAGCCGAGCCGCGACGGCCCTCGGAGGGGCCCGCGCCGCTCCGTCGGGGAGGTGATCCGGTGACCTCGTCTCTCGTCGGCCGGGGAGCGCGCCTCGCGGCCTGGATCGGGCTCGGCGCCGCGGGCGCCCTCGCCGCGCCCGCGGCGTGCCTGTACCCCGACTACACCTTCGATGAGCCGGAGCCCTCGGGGAGCGCCGGCGCGGGCGGCGGGGCCGGCGCGGAGGACTGCTCGAACGGCGACGACGACGACGGCGACGGGCTGGTCGACTGCGCGGACCCCGCGTGCGGCGACTTCGTGTGCACGACGGCCGTGCCAGAGGGCTGGAGCGGCTACTTCGCGCTGTTCGACGGGGAGCCCGCGAGGGACCCGGGCTGCCCCGACGCGTTCGCCGCGGGGGAGCCGTTCGTCGGCAACCGCGGCCTGTCCGCGCCGCCGGCGCGCTGCACGTGCTCGTGCGGCCCGGCGGAGGGGCAGGCGTGCGATGCGCTGGGGGACGTCCTGATCACGGTGAGCGACGCGCCGTGCGGGTCGGCGCACGTCTGCGCGTGGGAGCTCGACAAGATCCCCGGCTGGATGCCCAACACCTGCAAGGGCCCCGACGGGGTGTTCGGCGGCGGGACGACCTGCATGCCGGGCGGCCGCTGCGACGCGAGCCCGGACGGGCGTCCGTGCGTCGCCTCGGTCTCTGCGAGCGCGATCGCCGCGACCGGCGGCGCGTGCGCGGCGAACCCCGTGCAGGTCCAGACGGAGGACCCGCGATGGACGCGGCTCGGCCGCGCGTGCGCCGCCGCCGAGCCGCCGGGTCAGGGCTGCAACCTCGGTCGGGTCTGCGTGCCCAGGCCGGCGGCGCCGTTCGAGGGCGGGCTCTGCATCGCGAAGGACGGCGACAACCCCTGCCCGCCGGGCGCGTACACGGAGAGGCACGTCTTCTTCACCGGCGTCGAGGACGACCGCGGCTGCAAGGACGACTGCGCGTGCGGGGCGCCGTCGGGCGGGGCCTGCCCGACGACGATCACCCTCTACTCCGACGACGATCGGATCGACACGTGCACGACACCATTGACCGAGCTGCAGACCGGCGGGTGCGAGGACCTCGAGGGGAACCCCACGATCGTCGGGCGCAAGGCGATGCCGCCCGGCGCGCCCACCGGCGGCGCGTGCGCGGCGAGCGGAGGGACGGCGACCGGAGAGGCCCGGGGCGCCGCCCCGAGGACGTTCTGCTGCCAGGGCGCAGGCTGACCGGCCCGGAGGGCGCCGACCGGCCCGCGGGCGCCGAGGCGACCCGGCCGCAGCGGCCTCGGCGGCCTCAGAACCTGCCGGCGATGCTGAGGCCCGCGAGGTCGGCGCCGGGCGCCTGCGGCACGACCTCCGCGCGGCGGACGCGCCCGCCGGCGCTCCGCCGCGCCGCGGCCCGGGCAGCGGCGGCGCCCGCGTCCGGCTCGGCGGCGCCGCCGCTGCTCGTCGCGAGCAGGACGATGCCCGCGGCCACGGAGGCGACGCCGAGCCCGATCGCCGCCTCGGCCACGCCCGTGTAGAGCCGGCCCCGGTCGGCGATCGGCCTGGCCGAGGGAGGGCAGCTCCTGTCGCCGCCGCACAGCGCGTCGAGATCGCTCAGCGTGCCGGCGCGGAGGCCGAGGAAGACGCCGCCCACGGCGCCGAGCGCGATCCCGGCGCCGAGCGCCACGAGGCCCGGCGCCTTCGACGGCCGCGCCGCCGCCGGCGCCTCGCTCGCCGTCGCCGCCGGCGGCGCTCCCGGCGGCGGCGCGCCCGCGGCGGGCGCAGCGGCCGCCGGCGGCTCGGCGATCGTGATCTCCACGGTCTTCGCGTGGCCCTCCTCGAGCGTGACCGTCTCCCGCACCACCTCGCGGCCGCCGATCCGGGCGGCGACCACGTGCGGCCCGGGGTCGACCGGGATGTCGGCGCTCATCTCCGCGGCGCCGAGCGCGGTGCCGTCGAGCAGGATCGTCGCGGTGAGCGCCCCCGCGCCGCGGCGGATCGCGAGCCTCGGGACGCGCGCCTCGAGATCCTCGATCCGCGCGCCGACGTTCGCGGTGACGTCGTTCGCCCTCGGGTCGCCCGCGGCCGCGGCCGCGGCCATGCGGTAGTTACCGAGCGCCGAGACGAGCTTGCCGAGCCGCGCCTCGCACTCGGCGATGTTGAACAGCACCTGCGGCGTGCGCCGCACGTTCGCGACCGCCTGGAACCTCGCGAGCGCCGCGGCGCAGTTGTTCGCCGCGCTGAGCGCGACGCCCTCCTGGAAGAGCACCCGCGCCGCCGCGAGCTCCTCCTTCGTCTGGGCCCCCGCCGGAGGCGCCGCGACAAGCGCGGCGCCGAGCGCCGCGGCCGCGACGATCTGCCTGCCGGTCTTGCGAAGTCCGCCCTGCTCCATGATCCCCTCGGGGGCGCAGCGCCCAGCGTGGGCCATGCTCCCTCCATGGCGCGCGGCGCGGCAAGGCCGGCAGCGCGCGCCGCCTGCGCGGCGCGGCGGCTCGGCGCTGGAGTTCATCCTGCCGCCGTGGCCCGCGCGACAAGCGAGGCGCCCCGCGACGCCGCGCGCCCCCTCGCCTCGCTCACCCCGCGCGCCGGCGCGGCCGCGTCCAGCGCCCCGGCGCGCCCGACGCGTGCGCGGCGATCGGCCGCCACGCCGCGATGGCCTCCTCCTGCACCACCACGAAATCGTGCGGATCGAAGCGCACGAAGGCCCCGGTGCGGACGATGAGCTCGCGCTGGAGGTGCCGCCGCTCCGCCGGGGTGACCCGGCCCGCGTCGAGCTCGTCGAGCACGACCTCCGGCGAGTACGGTCGCCCCCGCCGGTACCGCGCGCCGAGATCCCAGCCCTGGCAGCGCTCCATCCAGAACGCCCTCCAGCGCGCGGCGTCCACCGTGGGCAGCTCCACCAGCTCGGGCGCCGGCGCCGGCGGCATATCGCGCGGGTCGCTCACCAGCTGCGCGACCTTGAGCTCGCGGGGCTCGCCCACATCGGGGTCGGGCGGATCGGCGACCACGATCTCCTCGTCCTCCACCGCGACCTCTTCCCACATCCCGGCGCCGGTGATCCGCTCCAGCGCGAAGGCCGCGGCGAGCTTCACCGCCTTGTCCACGTCGCGCTCGAGCAAGTCGATGAGCAGCGGCACCGCCGAGGCCGCGCCCGTCCAGCCCACGGCCGCGATCAGGCCTTCGCGCGGCGCCTCGAAGGCGCGCGCGACGAGGTGCCGCGCGTCCGCCTCGTCGCCCGCGATCGCGAGCAGGAGCGCCGCCGCGTCGCCGCCCTCCGGCGCCTCCATCGCGCCGCGCAGCGCGATCGAGGCGTGCGGGTGGTCCGAGAGCGCCATGGCCGTCCAGGCGGCCTCGCGGAGCGCCGGGTCCTCGGCCGCGAGGGCCCGCTGGATCAGCTCGGGCAGGCGCTGGCTCGGCCCGCAGGCGAGGTGATGGAGCGCCCGCGCGGCGACCGGGGCCGCCTCGTCCGAGGCGGCCCCGACGAGCTCGTCCTCGGTCGCGAGGCCGCGGTACGCGAGGACGTCGATCGCCATCGCGCGGACCAGCGGCTCGGGCTCGCGGAGCAGGCCGCGGAGCGCGAGCGGCAGGAGCTCGTGCGGGACGAGCTTCAGGGCGGCGCCGAGCTCCTCGATGAACGCCTTGTCCCGGTCGCTCCGGAGCAGCGCGAGCTCGGCCGCGGCGAGCGCGTCGCGGCCGGCGAAGCAGCCGAGCACCATCGCGCTCGCGAAGGCCAGGCTCGGATCCTTCACCGGGGCCTCGGCCACGAGCCGCGGCACGTGCTCGAGCGCCGGCGCCCCGATCGCCGCGATCACGTCGATGGCCGCCAGCAGGCGCCGCTCGAGGACCAGCGCGCCGCGGAAGGGGTCGCCGAGCAGCGGCGCCCGCTGCATGCCGACCATCGCGACCTCCTCGAAGCACTCGCGGGTGCGGGCGCGGAGGAAGGCGAGATCGTCGATCGCGGCGCCGATCTCGGGCGCGAAGCCCGGCGGCGCCGGGCGCGCGGCCGGCTCGTCGCGCCGCGCCGGGAGCGGCCGCGCCTCCGCCGCGGCGGGGAGCGCGCCGGGCGCGGGCGCCCGCTGCTTCAGCGCCTCGACGGCCGCCTTGAGCTCCTCGAACGTCTTCGGCCGCGCGATCGGCGGCGGCGGCGCGGCGACGAGCTCGGCCGGGGGAGGCTCCGGGACCTTGATCCTCGGCACGA
Source organism: Sorangium sp. So ce834 (assembly GCF_051521425.1). Classification (NCBI taxonomy): domain Bacteria; kingdom Pseudomonadati; phylum Myxococcota; order Polyangiales; family Polyangiaceae; genus Sorangium; species Sorangium sp. So ce834. The sequence continues at coordinate 5,022,218 of NZ_CP150351.1, read as the reverse complement.
GCGACGCCCGCGGGACCGCGTGCAGCCGCGGCCGATCGCGGCTCGCCCGGATCGGCGGCGGGTCGAGCGGCGGCGCCGGCGGCACGGCGGCGAGCCGCGCCTCGGCGCGCTGGAGCCAGGCGCGCGCGCTCCGCAGCCGCTCGCCCACCGCCGCGAGGCCCGCCTCGATCCCCGCCGCCTCGCCGACGGCGATCGCGGCGCCGTCGACCTCCGCCGCGGCGGCGCGCACGGCGGCGACGCGATCGGCGCGGCCGTCGAAGGCGTCGTAGATCGCGCCGAGGGCGCGTTCCAGGGCGCGCGCGGGCCCGGTCAGGTCGGTGACCGGCTCGACGTCGTGCTCGAGCGTCAGCGCCGCGCGGCGGAGCGCGGCGTGCGCGCTCTCGAGCGCGTCGTGGGCGAGCAGGTCGAGGCTGCCGGGCGCGGAGGGCTGCCCCTCCTGACCGCCGGGCGCGACGAAGGGCAGGTACGAGAAGGACACCCGCCATGGATACACCCACGCGGAGGAGGCCCCAAGCCGCGCGCTGAGGTAGCCTGGCCGCGCGATGAAGGATCCTGCGCAGGACGTCGAGGTCTACGCGACGCTGGCCGCCCGGCTCGCGGACCCGGGTGCCGACCGCGCGGCGCTCCTCGCGGAGCACGGGCTCGACGAGGCGGGGTGGGAGGCGCTCGACGACGCCTGGCAGGCGCGGCTCTCCGAGGCGGACGAGGACGACGGCGATGAGGTGGGCGTGCCGCCGCTCGTCGCCGCCTTCGCCGAGACGTTCGCCCGGGTCCAGCGCGGCCGCGCGAAGGGCGAGCTGTCGTTCGAGCGGTTCCTCGAGGCGGCGCGCGCGATGAAGCGGGGCACCGACATGGCGACGGTGCTGAGCCGGCTGGACCTGACGCTGGAGGACTACCTGGGCGCGCAGCAGCGGTGGACCGCGGCGATGCTGGAAGACGACGAGCTCATGGCGCAGTTTCAGCGGGCGATGAGGTAGCGGGGATGGCCGCAGGGCGAGATCGGTCGGGGGAGCCGGCGCATCGCTGAGCGGCGAAGGGGCGTAGGCTCGGGGAGGCATGGTGGAGGGCGAGGGGCGCGAGGGGACGGTCCGATCGATCACGCTCGAGGAGCTCGCCGCCATCGCCGGGGCCCTCGAGGCGGGCTTGCCGCGGGACGAGGTGCTCGCCGGGGCGGGGCTCTCGGTCGAGGCGTGGGAGGCGGCGCGGGAGCGCTGGATGTCGCGGCTCGCCGCGCGGGCCGCCCGGGGGCAGCTGCGATCGAGCCAGCGCTACCTGGAGCTCGTCGCGGAGCAGAAGGGCCGCGCCGAGGCGAAGGCGCGGGACGCGCGCCGGAAGCTGGAGGGGCCGGTGCCGGTGGCGCCCGCGGCGCACCTCTCCCCGCTGAGGAGCGCGCCCCGGGACGCGGCGACGCCGACGCCCGCCGCGGGCGCGGGCGGTGAGGCGGCCGCGCGATCGCCGTGGGTCAGGATGGGCGCGGCCGCGCCGCCGGGGGCCGGCCGCGAGGAGGCGCCGGCGCTGGCGTCGGCCGTGCCGTCGCCGCTGGCGTCGGCCGTGCCGTCGCCGCTGGCGTCGGCCGTGCCGTCGCCGGTGCCTGCGGTCACGCCCGTGGCGAGCTCCGAGCCGCCGACGACGGCGCCGCGGGGCGGCGTGACGCTCTTCGGCATGCAGGCGGTCGCGCCGCGCGAGGCGCTGCCCTTTCGTCGGGCCCCTTCGAGCGCACCTCCGGCCGAGAGCACCGCGACCCCGGCCGCAGCGAGCATGAATGCCACGCGCATCGGGGCGATCAGCCCGCTGCCGGCCGACAAGGCCTTGCCCTTCGCTCGCTCGGCCCCTGTCGCTCCGATCGACACGGCGCTGCCGTTCTCGCGCCCTACCCCTTCGCCCCCGGCCGACAACGCCATGCCCTTCGCGCGCCCCAGCCCTCCGCCCCCGGCTGACAACGCCCTGCCCTTCGCGCGCACTGCCTCTGTGGCTCCGACCGACAAGGCCCCCCTGCCCTTCTCGCGATCCACCCCTTCGCCCCCGGCCGACAACGCCCTGCCCTTCTCTCGCCCTGCCCCTCCGCCTCCGGCCGACAAGGCCCTGCCCTTCTCTCGCCCTGCCTCTCCGCCTCCGGCCGACAGCGTGCTTCCGTTCGCGCGCTCCGCCCCTGCGCAGCCCGTCCGTGACGAGACCGCGCCGTTGCCACCTCAGCGCTCGTCGGGGAGCTGGGCCCTGCCCTTCCAACAGCCGAGCTCCGCCTCCGGAACGCCCGCGAGCGCGTCGCCCGCCACATCCGCCGCGCGGGCGCAGGCCGACGTCGAGAAGCAGGAGATGCGGCGCGTGGAGCGGATCACCCTCGGAGAGTACGCGCACATCTGCGCCGAGCTGCGAGAGCGCCCGGGACACGACCAGCAGATCCAGAGCCGTTACGGGCTCAGCCCGCAGGGCTGGGCCGCGCTCCACGCGATGTGGCACGAGCGCTTCCAGTCCGATCCGGCCCTCAAGGCGCGGTGGCAGGCGCTCATCGAGCAGAGCGCGCAGCGCTGAGCCACGAGCGCCGAGGCGCGGCTTCTCCTGCCCCGACGCGCGCGAGACATCGACCTGCGACGGGCGAGGTCACCGCCCTCCGCCTGGACGCCATCCCCCTCCGCGGCCGCCGTCAGTTCAGGCGCAAGAGCCGCCCCACGATCCGGAACAACCCCCGCGAGGCGGCGCTGATCCGGCTGCCCACCACCTCGATGTCGCCGTCCTCGCGGATGCGGACCGCGCCCCGGCCGGAGCGGAGGAGCAGCTCCTGCTCGCCCTCGATGGTGATCGTCCCCGCCTTGAAGTGGAGCGCCTTCGGCCGCTGTGTCGTCAGGGCCCCGACGATCAGCGGCGGCTCGCCCTCGCAGAGCTCGACGAGCACCGCGTCGCCGCGGGCGTGCGCGTCGGCGATCACCTCGGGATCGACCTCGGGCGCGACCAGCGCCTCGACCGGCCCCGCCGCGCCCCGCACGACAAGCTGCGCCCGCCGCCCGGCGACCGCGGCCACGCGCGCGGTCCGCATCGCGGCGCCGAGCGGCTGCGCGCCCCGCGCCGGGAGCGGCTCCGCGGCCTCCGCGGCCGGCGCCGCGGCCTCCGCGGCCGGCCCGGCGAGCACGTCGTCCAGGGTCACGCGCGGCGCCCCGGACGCCCCTCCGGGCTCGCCCTCGGGCTCCAGCTCCTCCACCGCGGCCGGCGCGCCGGACCGGCCGGGATCCCCGTCGAACGAGGCCGCCATCACACCTCCGAGACCTTCTTCGGCAGCTGGATCTTCGGCGCCAGGAACGCCACGAGCGGGGAGCTGATCGTGACGCCGCCGCCGTTGATCACCACCTCGCTGCCGCCGCACTTGAACACGATGGCGCCCTTCGCCTCCACCTTGTGGAACGCCCCGATGAACGTCGCGGGCCCGACCGCCTGCACCACGTGCGACCCCTTGAGCTTGTCGACGACCGCGCCGCCCACCATCGAGGTGCGCGAGCCGGTGATCGTCTCGCTCTCGCCCGCATTGCTGAGGACCACGAGCCCCGTCGCCTTCTCGCTCTTCGAGCCGGTGACGCTCTCCGCGTAGCTGCCGAACGCGACCTGCACCGTCGCGGCGCCGACGTCGATCGTCTTCTTGCCGGTCACGTTGTTGTCGATGTCCCGGACCGCGCCGAGGATCTTCATCGAGCCCACGTCCTCCTTGTGGGTGCCCGCCACCTTCGCGGTCGAGTGCCCGGGCCCCTTCTCGCGATCGGTCGCGTCGACGCCGTCGACGTTGCCCTCCGGCCCGGCCGCGTTCGCCATCGACGCGCCGCCGCCGCCGCCCGAGTCCATGCCGAGCGCCGACGCGAGCGCCTCCGGCTGGACGAAGACCCGCCCGGCCAGGCTGCTGTGCACCGCGTTCGAGGCGATCGACGCGAGCATGTTGGGAGGACCGGAGCCGCCCGGCGCGCCGCCGCCACCGCCGGCGCCGCCACCGCCGCCTCCGCCCATCGAGGCCGCGAGCTGGCCCGCGCCGGGGATGCCCGACGCGCCCGCGATCATCGCCGGCATGCGGCCCATGTCCCCGCCGGCGACGGCCCGCATCGCGCCCGCGACCCCCTGCGCCTGCTGCGTCAGCGCGTTGATCGGCCCCATCACCTGGTTGATCGCGCCGTCGACCTGCCCCTGGATCGCCGAGATCGCGTTGTTGGCCATCACGCTCGCGAACTGCACCGCCGCCTGCGCCGCGAGCGCGAGCATCGCCTCGAGCGGGTTGCCGTCCATCTCGAACTGGTTCCCGCCCACCGTGGTCGTCGCGTTGCCCTTCGCCGTCACGGCCGACACCGCGTTCACCTCGAGGGTGCGGTTGCCGCCCACGCTGATCGTCTGATCCGCGCCCACCGTGTTCGACGAGCCCTTCGTGATCTTCGTCGTCTGGTTGCCGCCGACCTCGAGGGACGCGTTGTTCCCGACCACCGTGGTCTCGTTGTTGCCGATGTTCTTCTTGGCGTTGTTCGCGGCGGCCGTCTTCATGTCGTGCTGGGCGTGCACCATGATCTCCTCGGCGCCCGCCTTGTCCTCGAAGCGCACCTCGTTGGCGCCGCCGCCGCCCGGCGTGCTCGCGGTGCGGATCGCCGTGCGGGTCTTGCCCTCCGGCAGCGCGTACGGCGGCATGTACACGCCGTTGTAGAGGCGGCCGGTGACGATCGGACGATCGGGGTTCCCCTCCAGGAACTCGACGATCATCTCCCAGCCGATGCGCGGGAGCATCATCGAGCCCGACGTCTGGAGCTGCGCGACCCGCATCCAGCACGAGGCCTTGTCGTCGGTGACGTCGCTGCGATCCCAGTGGAACTTGACCTTGCAGCGGCCGTGCTCGTCGGTGTGGATCGCCTCGGGCTGCGCGCCGGCCGGCGCCACCACGGTCGCGGTCTGCGGCCCCTCGATGACCGGGATCGGGGTGACGCGCCGCGGCCTGTACTTCACGTCGGCCGGCACGAGGCGCGCCCGCGCCCTCGAGCGCGGCGCGGCGCCCTCGCGCTCCTCCCCGTCGTCGTGGACGAAGGTGTGCGTCACCGCGAAGAGGAAGTACTCGCCGTCGAGCTCGCCGGCGTCCGTGATCGTGAGCGTGTGGCCGACCGCGAGCCGCGGGCAGACCGCCTCGATCTCGATCGTGCGCCGCTCGACCTGCTCCTCCTCGAGCCGGATCTGCGCGAGCCGCTGCCCCTCGCTCGGCTCGACATAGCCGCCCGGGTAGTCGTAGCGCTCGAGCTCGGCGTGCTCGCTCGACGCCGCGCTCGCCGTGAGGTCGAGCTGCGGCCGCTCGAAGTCGAAGTCGCGGAGGACGAACTTCCCGGAGCGCACCCGCTCGAGCTCGCGGATCGCGTAGATCGCGTCGCGCTCGTCCGCCGCGCTCAGGCCCGTGCGCCGCCGGAACGGCAGCGCGGGGTCGCCCGGGATCGGCGCGGCGATGGTGCTGTCGTCGTCGAAGACGAGGAGCTCCCCGCCGGCGTCCACCTCGACGAAGCTGTAGATGCCCTCGTGCTCCATGAGCCGCGAGATGAACGCGAGCGCGCTCTCCTGGTACTGCACGCAGTACTCGCGCTTCGGACAGTCGCCGCTGAGCCGCCACTCGACCCGGGCGACCCCGTGCTCGTCGAGCACCTGCGCGACGATGTCCTTGGCGCTCATGTCCTGGAAGATGCGGGAGTCGACGCTGCGCGCGAGGAGCGCGAGCGCGGAGACGACGCGCACGGCGTAGCGCGCGCCGATCGCCTCCATGCCGAGCTCGGAGGAGCCGATCGAGGTCGCGGCCTCCACCGTGCCCGCGATGACGCGCGGCGCCTCGCCGGGCGCGCCGAAGGAGAGCGCCGCGGGCTTGCCGATCATCGCGTCGAGCTCCTGGAACACGTGGAGGATCACCTCGACGTCGACCACGAGCGGCCTGCCCGCCTCGTGGATCGACTCGAAGCGGAGCACCCGGGCGGCGGGGACCTCGTCGATCGTGAAGTGCGCAATGGTCTCGCGTGCCACGTTCGCCTCCTGCTCCTCAGTTGTCGATCACGAGCGCCGCGGTGTCCGCGACGTCGCCGTCGAGCTTCGCGGACAGGCCGAGGATCGCGACGCTCGCGGGCGTCAGCGAGACGATCGACGCGCCCATGACCAGCGTGAGCGCGCCGGTCGCCTCGAAGACGACGTTGTTCGCCTTGACGAGCTGCGCGCCGCCCGCGAGCTCGGTGTAAGTGCCGAGCGAGCTCTCCACGCGATCCCCGTTCGCGACGTTGACGATCGCGCCGCCGACCTTCACGTTCATCGATCCGCCGACCTGGACGCCGCGCCCGGCCTTGACCGCGATCACCTTCGCGCCGGTCGCCGTCTCGCTCCGGTCGCCCTGGACCGTCACGGAGCGGTGGCCCAGCGCGAGCTCCACGAGCGCCGCGCCGACCTCGTGGTTGAAGGCGGCCAGGGTCTGATCCGTGACCGACCCGACCACGAGATCGATCTGGTTGCCCGAGACGTTGAGCGCGCTGTCGCCGGCGACGTCGCGCTTGTGATCCCCGCCGATCTTCATGTCGCGGTTGCCGCCGATCGAGAGCGCGTGGTCGCCGCCGATGTCGTCCACGTGGAAGGTCTCGACCTTCATCGCCTGGTTGCCCGCGACCGAGATCTTCTGGTTGGCCCCGACGCTGCTCGTCATGCTGTTCGTGACGTTGGTCGTCTGGTCCGCGCCGATCTTCTTCGCGTGGTTGTTGCCGATCGACTCGGTGGCGTTGTTCTTCACCTCGGTGGACATGTCCCTCGAGGCGTTGATGAACATCTCCTCGCCGCCCTTCGTGTCCGACATCCGGAGCTCGTTGCTGCTGCCCCCGCCCGGCGTGGTCGCGGTCTGGAGCGAGCTCTTCCCGGCCTCCTTCGGCAGCGCGTAGGGCGGCGGCGTGAGCGCGTTGTACATGCGGCCCATCACGAAGGGCCGGTCCGCGTCGCCCTCGACGTGGCGCACCGTGACCTCCCAGCCGACGCGCGGCAGCAGCATGGAGCCGCCGGTCGGCACCTGGCTCGTGCGGATCCAGCGGCTCGACGTGTCGTCCTTCTTGCCGGAGCGATCCCAGTGGAACGACACCTTCACGTGCCCGCTCGCGTCGGTGTGGATCTCCTGCCCCGAGGGCCCGGTCGTGATCGCGGTCTGCGCGCCCGGGATGACCTGCTCGCGGGCGCGGCGCGGGGGCCGGTAGCGCGTGGTCCCGGTCGGCACGCTCCAGAACTCGCAGACCATCCGGACGTCGCGCGCGCCCTCCAGGGCGGCGGCGGGGCTCGAGAGCTCGAAGTTCCGCGGCCGGCTCCCGGCGATGCGCGAGCGCACCACGAGGTACTCCTGGTTGAGCGGGTCGTACGGGTGGCCCTCCACCGAGAAGCGCCGGCCCGGGAGCAGCGCGAGCGAGCCGGTCTCGCCGCGCACGACGTCGCGCTCGGCCTGCACCGCGTCGAGCAGCACCTTGGCGAGCCGCTCCGCCACGCTCACGTCGGCGGTGCGCGCCGGGTACTCGTAGATCTCGAGCGCGTGCTCCCCGGGGTCGCTGCTCTCCGCCGACGCCTCCAGCTTGAGCGAGGGCTTCTCCGGGTTGTAATCGCGGACGAACACCTTGTCGCTCCGCACCGAGACCTCGCGGGAGAGGCGCACGACGCGATCGGCCGAGCCCGCGACGCCGAAGTCCTGGAAGAACGGGAGCGACGTCGCGCCCTCGATGTCCTCGAGGCCGGCCTGTGCGTCGCTGAAGACGGCCACGTCCCGCTCGCCCTTCGTGTGGATCGCGAAGTAGATCCCCTCCTCGGCGAGGAGGCGGTGGACGAAATCGAGATCCCGCTCGCGGTACTGGACCGTGTAGACCCGCGCGGGGTGCGGCTCGGTCACGCGCCAGTCCTGCTGGCCGGCGGGCACGCCCGCGCCCTCGAGGACCTCCTTCACGATGTCGACCGCGCTCTTGTCCTGGAAGATGCGGCAGTCGGCGCGCTGCGCCAGGTTCCACAGCGCCGGCGCGACCTGGATCCGCAAGGTCGGCACGTCGTCGGGGTCGGGCAGGAGCTCGGCGAGGACGACGGTCCCCGCGAAGGTGCGGGTCTGCGTGTCGTCGCTGCGCGACAGCGTGAAGACCGCGCGCTTGCCGAGGACCTCCTTCGGCCTCGGGAGCGCGGCCTCGTCGTCGAGCAGCTCGCACTCCAGGTGGGTGAGCTCCGAGAGCTGCTCGGAGAGCTCGAACCGCAGCACCCGGTAGATCTTGCCCTCCACGCTGACGGAGGGGATCGCGAGGACATGATGGTCAGCCACTCTTCACCTCACAAGCGCCCTTGGACCTCACGATCCGAGCTTCATCGACGCGCCCATCTTGACCACCAGCGCGCCCTTGACCGCGATCTTGGACCCCTTGATCACGATGGGTCCGCCGCCGAGCTTGAGCTCGCTGCCGCCGCCCTTGAAGACGCCGACGGCGCCGAGGAGGGTGATGAGCGGCGCCTGCACCACGAGATCGCCGTTCAGCTTCTGGTAATGGAGCCCGCCCACGAGGTTGGTCACGCCGGCCGCCACGTGGGAGAGGGAGCCCTTCGTGAGGTGGAGCTCGGCCGCGAGCGACGTCTGGTCCTTGTTCGCGGTGATCTGCTCTCCGTGGCTGCCGTTAATGATCTGCGCCTTCACCGCGCCCACCGTCTCGGTCATGCCGCCGAGGACGTTGTCGTTGATCGAGGCGAGGCTCCCGGAGAGCTGGAGCGCGCCGACCTTGCGGCTCATGTCGCCGGTGATCGACTGCTCGACGCCGTTCGAGATCGTGATCTGGTTGCCGCTCACCGTGTACGAGCGATTGCCGGTGATCTTCTCGACGTAATTGCTGATCGCGTTGGTCGTGTCGTTGCCGCCGATCGAGATGCTCTGGTTGCCCGAGATCTTGTGCGAGAGCACCGCGCCGACGTCGAGCGATTGATTGCCGGCCACGGAGATCGACTCATCGACCTTGACCGACCGGGAGCCGTTCACGCTGATGTGCTGCTCCTCGTTGACCGCGACCTCCTCGACCTTGTCGTTGCCGATGGTGACGTTGAGGTCCTTCTGGGCGTGGATGCCGAAGCCCTGGCTGCCGGAGCTGTCGGACATGCCGATCTCGTTGTGGCCGCCCGCGCCCGGCGACGACATGCTCTTCAGCGTGCCGGACGCCTTGGCGGCGGGGAGCGCCTGCGGCGGCGTCTTCTCGGCGTTGTAGGTGCGCCCGAGGGCGACGGGCCGGTCCGGGTCGCCGTCGAGGAAGGCGACGGAGACCTCCCAGCCGACGCGGGGGAGGATCATCGAGCCGCCCATCGCGATCTGCGAGACGCGCAGCCAGCAGCTCGAGGTGTGGTCTTGCTGGCCTTGCCGGTCCCAGAAGAAGCGGACCTTGATGCGGCCGTGCTTGTCGACGTGGATCGCCTGCTCCTGGGTGCTCGACCCCGTGACGACCGCGGTCTGGATGCCGCGGATGCGCGGCCGCCGCGCGCGGCGCTCGGCCGCGAAGGGGGCGCCCTTGGGGATGCCGCGGAAGTGGTTCTCGACGTCGACGTTCGTCTCTCCGCCGGTGAGCGTCTGGTTGCCGCGCGAGACGAGGTGGGTGACCACGAATTCGCCGTTCAGGCACGGCTCCGCGGCGCCCTCGACGAGGAACGGCTCGCCGACCTTGAGCCCGGCCGCGCGGCTCTCGCCCTCGCACACGTCGGCGTCGGCGGCGAGCTCGCGCATGCGGGCGTCGGCGCGGCGGGCGCCCACGCTCCCCTTGGTGAAGCCGGCGGGGTACTCGAAATAGGGCAGGACGAAGGCCTCCTTGCGGGGCAGCGAGGACTCGGGCTTCACGTCCGGCTTCTCGAAATCGTAGTCCCGGAGGTGGACGCTGCTCGTGCGCAGCGCGCGCGTCCGCGTGAGCCTCTTGAGCGGCAGGCTGCCCGGGAGCCCGCCCTGCGCCATGCGGAAGAGCACCGGGGTCCCCTCCTCGACCGCGAAGGCGGCGGGGTCGTCGGTGATGATCATCGTGTGCCCGGCGGCCTCGTGCCGGAAGTAGTAGAAGAGGCCGTTGTCCTCGAGGAGGCGTGAGACGAAGTTGAGGTGCGACTCGCGGTACTGGACGATGAACTCGCGCGGCTCGTATTCCTTCGCGGTCCGCCACTCGACCTTGTCGCCGAAGCCCGCGTCCTCGAAGATCGTCTGCGCCACCTGGACGATGGTCTTCTCCTGGAAGATGCGGCACCCCTCGCGGTGCGCGAGGGCCGCGAGGGCGGGCCGCAGGCGGACGTCGAACTGGCGGGAGTCGCCGACGAGGCGCGCGAAGCCCGCGCGGTCGACGATGCCGTCGAACAGGCGCTCCTTGCCGGCGGTGTCGATGACGCGCAGGCAGAGGCGGCTGCGCAGGCAGTCCTCGACCCGGAAGGCGGCGTCCATCGTCGCGAAGCGCACCTCGACCGTGTAGGGGGTGGAGATGGCCTCGACGGCCTCGAAGCGGGTCACGGCGGTGTCCGCGGGGAGCTTGTCGCCCTCGAGGGAGAAGGTGGCGAAGGTGTCGGCCATCGGGGCCATGGTAGGCGATCGGCGGGCGGCGCCAAGCCCCGGCGCTGGGCGAGGGCACGGGACCGACGCGGGGAGAGCGGCGTGGGGGGCGGATCGGGCGGACCTCAGGGCGTCGGCAGATCGCGCCGACGATGCCCCCACCATGAGCGCGAGGCGCCGGAGCACCGGGCCCCGGCGGCGCATTCATGACTCGGGCGCGCGACAGGCTCGGGAACGAGGCGCGGCGCGGACGCCGGTCATGGCAAGTCGCGTGATCGCGTCGCTTCCGGTCGGCCGTAGTTGAGTTTCCGATCCGTGTAGCCCTCCGCCGGAATCAGCCGCACGTACTCCGCGGGGAATACGGGTGGTACGGACGCGAACCAGGCGCGAGCAAGGACCGGCAGCCCGAACGGGCCATGAACGCCAGTCCGGTGAAGCCGACGCACCCGACCGCAAGGGATACCGCCAGCAGTCGTCTACGAGTCATATGTCGCTCACTTTCGCAGAACGATCCCCCGTTCAACGTGGCGCGCGCGGTCATGCGACACCGTCGTGCTGGTGACCGCGCCTCTTCGCCGAGCTATCCGTCGATGGGTCCACCGAAGCCGCCGGGGCGGACCGGCCCTCCAGAAGGACGCCGACGAGGACGCCGAGGTAAACGCCGGCGTGGATCCCGCAGCAGACGAGGTACCGCGTGGCGGTGCCGCGGGGCCACGCGCCGAGGCTCGCCTCGCGCACGCCGAACGGGTCGAGCGCCGCCATGGCGGCCGGGCAGAGCGCGAGCGCTGCGGCGAGCGCCGCCATGATCCTGACCAGCCAGGAGCGCCACGAGAACCGGTCGCTGCGCGCGGCGCGGAGGAGGCCCACGCCGGTGACGAGGGCGCCGAGCGGCAGACCTCCGCGGAACCCCGTCCACGCGACCGCGAGCCGGAACGGCAAGCTCGACGCGGCGAGGCCCTTTCCGTCGAGGAAATACTCCGGAGAGATCGTGCCGGTGACCTGATCGAAGAGCGCCCCGCAGGCGCCCGCGGCCAGGGCGCCAGCGAGGATGGCGAGGTGCTCGCGAGCGCGGGTGGACGAGGCGGGTGGGCGAGGCCGCACGGCGCCCAGGATACGATGGACGGAGGCGACAGCGGCAAGCTTGCCGGCGCTCACTCGATCACGATCGGCCGCGCCGGGACCACCGCCACCGCGTCCACACAGCGGCCGTGTCAGGCCGCGACGAGCCCGCCATCGATGGGCAGGGCGACCCCGGTCACGAACGACGCCTCGTCGCTCGCCAGGAAGAGCGCCACCCGAGCCGGCTCGATCGGGTCCGCGAACCGGCCGATCGGGTGGCTCGCGAGGACGCGTTGCTCCACGGCCCCATCCTTTATCCATTTGTCGAACATCGCGGTGTGCGTGCCCCCAGGGCAAATCGCGTTCACCCGCACGTTGCGAGCAGCGAGATCGATGGCCGCGACCTTGGTCAGCCCGATGATGCCGTGCTTCGACGTCACGTACGCGGACAGGCCAGGCGTCGCCACGAGGCCTCCGACGGAGGACGTGTTGACGATCGCGCCCCCGCCGGCCTTGAGCATCTCCGGGATCTGGAACTTCATCGACAGGAAGACGCCCTTCAGGTTGATGTCGATCACGCGATCCCACTCGTCCTCGTCGAGCTCGGGCACGCTCTTGACGACCTGCTCCACGCCTGCATTGTTGAACGCGACGTCGAGCCGCCCGTACCTCTTCACGGCGGCCGCGACCATGGCGGCGCAGTCGGCCGAGCGCGACACGTCCGTCGGAACGAAGATGGCGTCTCCCCCTCGGGCGACGATCTCCGCGGCCGTCCTCTCGCCCTCGGCCACCCGGCGAGCGGCGATGACCACCTTGGCGCCTTCCTGGGCGAACAACAGCGCTGCGGCCTTGCCGATTCCCATGTTTCCACCCGTGATGAGCGCGACTTTATCTTGCAACCGTCCCATAGGATTCGCTCCGGATCTGTGGGCCTGACGAACGACAGGCCATGCCATGCCAGCGCGCGGCGCCGAGGCGCTCTGCCGCGCGTCGAGGAGGGCAGCGCCCGCGTCGAAACGCAGCGGATCGCCTGCGATCGCGGCGTCCGTCAGCTTCGCGCGCAGGTGGGTCGAGGATGACGAGATCCGCGACCTCGGGACGGAGGATGTCCACCCTCCGCCGGCGCGGCTTGGGCAAAATTGACGGGACCCGCGCGGCGTGCGATCCCCGGAGATGAGCCTGGCGCAGCGCGCGTTGGCCCACTACGATCCGGAGCATGCCGAGCGCGCTGCCAGGCTGCGATCCGGACGATCCGCTGCGTATCGAAATCGTGCATCCGAAGGCGCTCTCCGGCGTGACCGTGGCCCGCTGCCGCAGCGATGCCCGTCGCCACCGTTCCGTGAAGGACCGCTTCGCCTCGGTCTCCTTCACGGCCGGCCAATGCGAGTGGCGGGCGCGCGGGCGCGCTTGGACGGCGAAGCCGGGCGCGCTCGCGCTCATGCTCCCGGGTGAGGTGCATCGCGAGGAGAGCCGCGATGGGCCGGCGCGCTTCCAGGTGGTGCTCTTCAACGACGCGCTGGTCGACGAAGCGCGCCTCTCGCTCGGAGGTCGGCCCTCCGCGCCCCGGCCAGGCCTGTTTCTCGAACGCGGAGCGCCCGATGGCGCGCCGCTCCGCGCCCTGCACGCGCTCGTCCACGAGGGCGACGCCGAGCCCCTCGCGCTCCAGACCGCGCTCGCCGAGTCGCTGCGCTCCCTCGTCGCGCTCACCAGTCCGGGTCACGCGGAGCGCGGACGCCCGTACACCTGGGGCGCCCGCCTGCGCCGCGCGTTCGAGCTCATCCGCGAGCGCTTCGTCACCGCGCTCTCTCTCGACGAGATCGCGCTGCACGTGGGGCTCGACAAGTTCCAGCTCATCCGCGCGTTTCGCGACCAGCTCGGCGTGACGCCGTATGCCTATGTGACGCAGCTGCGCGTCGGTCGCGCCCGCGCGCTCCTCACGCGGGGCGTGCCGCCGTCCGAGATCGCCGCGCGCGTCGGCCTCTACGACCAGAGCCAGCTCAACCGGCATTTCAAGCGCATCGTCGGCATCACGCCGGGACAGTTCGCGCGCGCCGTGGTGTGAGCGCGCCTCGCGGCGCTCGGCTCGCCCCGGATCGGCGTTGAGCGCCGATCGCGCGCCGGCATGCATGCAATGCATGAGGTCGATGTGATCTACGCATTGGAATCGCTCCGGCGGGCGACCTAAACAGCGCCCATTGAGCCCTCGCGGGGGGAGGGACCTCGGAGAGCGGGCGCCGCCGCGCCGCTCGCCGGGCCTCGTCCGTCTCCGCGGATCTCGCGCCCACCTCGCCCATCGCGCGGAGGCGGGGCGCTGCTCAGGAAAGGCATCCATGGCAAAGACCCTCTCTTCGTTGACGGATACCTCCTCTCCTCGCGGCCTTCGCGCCGCCGGATGGCACGCCGGCGTGGCGCTCTTGCTCCTCGGCGCGCTCGGGCCGACCGGGTGCGTCGCCGGGGCCGGCGACGACGGCGAGGAGACCCTCGGCGTGGCGACCCAGAGGTGGGGGAGCTACGATCTCACGAGCAGCTACACGGGCAATGTCGCCGACACGCGCGGCTGGATTGTCGAGTGGGAGGTCCCCGAGCTCTTGAACGAGAGCACGGCCTGGACGGCCGTGGGCCAGTGGTACAACAACCTCGAATCGGGCATCTACCACTATCCGCCCGGCTGGTTCGTCTACTACTTCGCCGACGACAACGGCGTCACGGGGAATCACCCGAGCTGCGCCTACGACTGGCACAACCTCGAGACCGGCGTCCCCATCGGGGGCACCTGCGGGCTCGGCGGCGACCTTATCGCGCTTCAGCCGGGGCAGCATGTCGCCTTCAAGTACGAGTCGTGCACGACCGAGCGCGTGGCCGACGTGAACGGCTCTCAGATCTGCCTCTACGTCGACGTGAACGACGGCAAGGGCTGGCAGTTCCTCGCGGAGGACGACCCCGGGAACATCGAGATGTACACGCACGACGTCGAGCACTGGGCGTCCGAGGGCATGGTCACGCCGGAGATCCCCTGCGATGCGCCCATCAAGATGCTTCGCCAGGAGGTGAAGACGACCGCGGGCACCTGGCAGCCGCTGTCGGGCGCGAGCACCTGGTCCTTCAATCAGTTCACGCCGTACGCCTACCAGAACCGCAGCCTCACCACGTCGCCGGCCACCTGGGAGGCCTGCACGCCCCCGCCCGACGGCAACGGCGACGGCCTCCGCGGCGAGTACTTCAGCAACACCAGCCTGACCGGCACTCCGTTCGTCCGCACCGACCCGATGGTGGCGTTCGGCTGGGGCACCAGCTCGCCCGGAGGGTCCGTTCCCGCCGACGGCTTCTCCGCGCGCTGGACCGGACAGCTCGTGCCGCGCTACTCGGAGACGTACACGCTCTCGACCGAGTCCGACGACGGCGTGCGCCTCTGGGTGAACGGCGCGCTGCTCATCGACAACTGGACGGATCACAGCTCCACGCTGGACAGCGCCACCCTCTCGCTCGTGGCGGGCCAGCCGTACGACGTGAAGCTCGAGTATTACGAGAACAGCGTCGACGCGACGATCCGGCTCTTCTGGTCGAGCCCGAGCCAGGTCCGGGAGGTGATCCCGCAGAGCCGGCTGCACGCGGCGGGCGCGGACTGCAGCGGTGTGCCGGCGTGGGCCTCGGCGCAGGTCTATACGCCCGGCACCCGGGTGACCGACGGCGGCCACCTGTGGGTCGCCGCCCAGCAGGTCTGGTGGTCGAACCCGGCCTGCCCGCCCAGCAACCCGACCTCGTGGTGCCCGGCCGACTGGATCGACCAGGGAGCGTGCCAGTAGCACCGCGCCGGGCCGGGCGGGATGGGCCCGCTCAGGCGCCGGCGAGCAAGAAGAGCCCGTAATCGCCGACGGGCGTGAATCCGAGCGACGCATAGGCGGCGATGGCCGCGCGGTTCTCGGCGCCCGTGAAGAGGATCGCGCGCGCCGCGCCGCCGTCCCGCGCCGCGAGCAGCACGGCCGCGCCGAGGGGCTCGCTCACGTGGGCGTCGTGGCCAGCCCTCCGGGGCGACAGCCTCCTCCGTCGATACCCTCCTTCATCACGCCGTCATGGATGTGGCTCGCGAGGTGCTCGATCAGCGCCCGGACCGCGGGCGGTAAGCCGCGGCGCGAGGTGAACACGAGGTGGACGATGCCCTCGGTCACGTACCACTCGGGGAAGACGCGGACGAGCTTGCCAGCCCTCAAGTCCGCCGCGGCGATGTGATCGGGTAGCAACGCCACGCCCAGCCCTGCGATGGCCGCCTCTCGCAGGGCGACGAAATCGCCGCACGAGAGGCGCGGCGCGTGACGCACGACATGCGTTTGCGCGTCGGGCCCGACGAGCTCCCACGCATCTTCGCCGGCCTGCTCGCTCTGGCTGAGGGTCGGTACGGAGGCGAGCGCGGCGATCTCCGGCGCGCCGCCCAGGCGACGCGCGAGGGCGGGGCTCGCGACGAGGAACCGGCGGCTCTTCGCGAGCGTCTTCCGGGTGAGCGTGGCGTCGGTGTCGAGCTTCGTGCGCACCCGAAGCGCGATGTCGATCCGCTCCTCGATCAGATCGACGCGCCGATTGGTGGGGATGACCTGCAGCGCGACACGCGGGTAGCGCTCCATGAAAGAGGGAAGGATGGGCCTGACCAGCTCCATCATGCCCGTGGGGCAGCTCAATCGGACGAGCCCCTGCGGCTCGCCTTGCGCCTCGGCGACGATGGCCTCCGCCAGCGCCACCTCGCTCATGACGGATCGGCAGCGCTCATAGAACGCCTGGCCCACCTCGGTGACGCTGAAGCGGCGGGACGAGCGCTCGATGAGGCGAACGCCGAGCCGCGCCTCGAGCTGCGCTATCCGCCGGCTGAGCTTCGATTTCGGCTGCCGCAGCGCGCGCCCCGCCTTCGCGAACCCGCCGTTCGCCACGACCTCGGCGAAGAAGAAGAAGTCGTTCAGATCCTGCATCGGTGATCTCTTCGTTCTGCCAGCGGAACGCAGCGTGCCACGATCGCCGGATGGCCGCCCCCCGCTTCGGCTCTACCTGTAGGGGGCCGGCGACGTTGAGCGCCGAGATCGAGGGACGGACACCATGAGCGACAAACTCCAGGGGAAGGTAGCGATCGTCACAGGCGGCACCACGGGGATCGGCCTCGCGACGGCGAAGCGGTTCGCGGCGGAGGGCGCGCGCGTCGTCATCACCGGGCGGCGGCAGGCGGAGCTCGACGCGGCCGTGAAGGAGATCGGTGAGAGGGCCACCGGCGTGCGGAGCGACGTCTCCAACCTCGCCGATCTCGATCGCCTCTTCGAGGTGGTGAGGCAGCGAGGCGCCCCCATCGACGTCCTGTTCGCCAACGCCGGCGGCGGCGAGCTCGCCCCGCTCGGCGCGATCACCGAGGAGCATTTCGACAGGACCTTCGCCATCAACGTCAAGGGGATGCTGTTCACGGTCCAGAAGGCGCTGCCGCTGCTGCGCGACGGGGCGTCGATCATCCTCAACGGCTCGACGACGGCCTCCACCGGCACCCCTGCGTTCAGCGTCTACAGCGCGACAAAGGCCGCGGTGCGGAGCTTCGCGCGCACCTGGGCGCTCGACCTGAAGGACCGCGGCATCCGCGTCAACGTGATCAGCCCGGGGCCGATCGACACCCCGGGGCTGCACGGGCTCGGCGCGACCGAGGAGCAGGCGCAGCAGATCAAGGCGAGCCTCGTCGCCAGCATCCCGCTCGGGCGGCTCGGCTTGCCGGAGGAGGTGGCCAAGGCCGCCGTCTTCCTCGCCTCCGAGGACAGCAGCTTCACCAACGGAAGCGAGCTCTTCGTCGACGGCGGCATGGCGCAGGTCTGAGCGCTCGATGTGGTTGCCGGCGCGGGCGGAGAGCGAGCCGGCCTCCAGGAGCGCCGCTCACTCGATCACGATCGGCCGCGCCGGCACCACCGCGCGCGGCAGCTCCTCCTGCGCCACCCGGGCCTGCGCCTCGGGCGCCGTCACCTTCCCGGCGAGCGCGAAGCGCACCGGGATCTCCACCAGCGTCGAGAGCCGCCTCGCCTCCAGGGAGGCCCGCAGCGCGAGCACGCCGTTCACCTGCCGCACGCCGTCGAGCGGCGCGGCCAGCGACACCCCGGGGGGGAGCGGGATGCGCACGTCGACCTCGATCGGGCGGCCCAGCGTGTGGCGCAGCGAGACCCCGAGCTTGCCCGTCGTGCCCGCGCGCGGGCGCTTCGGCCAGGAGATCTCCGCCTGCACGGGGCTCGCCGCCGCGGACGGCGGTCGGCTCCAGCGCCGGAGCGCCGGGCGCTCCAGGCGCGCCACGACCGCGGGCCCCGCCACCTCGATCGCCGCCTCCGTCGCGCCCGCGTCGAGCGGCACCACGAGCCGCCCCGACGGCCCGACCTCCACGTCGCGGCGCGCGCCGCCCGACGTCACCGTGACCCGCGCGACCCCTCGATCCTCGCCCCCGTGGGCCAGGAGCGCGCGCACCGCCGCGAGCGTGCTGGCCGGCGCGCCGTAGCCGCCGCGCACGTCCCGCTGCACGCCCACCCAGCCGAGGAGCGTCGCGGGCGGCGCCGCGCTCCGGCCGAGCCCGGCAGCGCGGAGGAGCGCCGCGTAGACGACCGCGCGCGCGCTCCGATCCTCGGCCTGGCCCGGCGGCAGCGTGATGCCGCCGGTCGGGCCCAGCGCCACCCAGGCGCGCAGCCGGTCCGCCACGCTCGCGGCCAGCGCGGCCCGGTGCGGCCGCTCCGCGAGCGCGAGCAGGACGCGGGCGAGCGCCACGCGATCGCCGCTCCGGATCACCTCGTCCACCGTGCTCGTGACGAGCGCGTCCCAGCACGCGTTCACCGCGCCCCCCGCCGGCGAGGGCTCCGCCTCGAGCGCGTCGAGCGCCGCCGCGGGCTGCAGGGCCTCGGGCGGGCAGCGCGCGGCGAGCGCCGGCAGCTCCTCCGCCACGGCCGCGGGGGCGAAGGTGCGCGCCCGGAGCGCCGGGGGCCAGAAGCCCACGTCCTTCTTGCTGGCCTTGTACGCGAGCAGCCGGCCCACGGCGCGGCGGCCGATGTCCTCCGCGCGCGCGACGAGCGGCGCGCCCTCGCCCCCGCGCGCCGCGGCCCAGCGGCCCACGAGCGCCGCGACCTCCACCGCGTCCGCCATCGCCCCTGCGGACGTGAGCCGATCGGGATCCATGGCCTCAAGCGCCGCGGCGAGCGCGCTCGCGAGGCCGCGCTCGACGACGAGCCGGGGGCGGCCGGTGAGGCGGTAGCGCTGCGCGTCCGCCGAGACGCGCAGCGTGGCCGTCGCGCCGCCCTCGACGCCCTGGGCGTGGGTCAGATCGGTGGGCTCGCCCGCCGGGCCCACGTCCCACGCGTGCACGAGCGCGTCGCCCGGGAGCCCCTGCGCCTTCACGGCGACCGCGAGCTCCGCCCGCCCCGCGCGCAGCGCGCGCACCCGCGCGCGCACCCGCGCGCGCACCGGCGCCGCGCCCCCCGCGGGCACGTCGACCGCCGCCGCCCGGCTCCGCGCGTCCGCGAGGGCGGCCGCGCCGCGCGCCGTGAGCGCCACGGTCGCGCGGAGCGGCCTCGGCGAGCGGTTCCGGACCGAGATCTCCACGTCGACCTCGTCGCCCTCGACCCACGCGGCGCCCGCCTCCACGCGCGCCGAGAGCGGCTGCGCGGTGGGCACGTCGAGCGTGGCCGTGGCCGGCGTGGCGCCGTCCGGCACGCCCACGAAGACGAGCCGGTAGGTCGTCTCGACGTCGCCGAGCGGAACGCGCATCCGCAGCCGACCATCCCTGTCCGTGCGCTGGGGCGGCGACCAGAAGAACACGCCCCGCGGCGCGCCGTACGAGGTCCGGGCCGCGCCGCCCAGCCTGCCGTGGCCTTGACCGAACCCCGCGCCGGAGCCCGTTCCCACGCCGGACAGGCCCATGCCGCCCAGGCCGATCCCCTCGCCCAGCGACGTGCCCGTGAGCTCCTCCAGGAGGCTCTCCCACGCCGACACCGTGGCGTCGCCGACCTCCATGTCGAACTTCGCGTCGACCAGGCGATCCTCGCCGACCGCCCTGGCGTACGGCGTGCCCGATCGGAGCACGCGCTCGAACGGGTCGCGCACGTCGTCGCCCGTGCCGATCCGGCCGTCGGGCCCGGGCGCGTGCAGGGCGAAGCCGCGCCGCACCGTGAGGAACGGCGCGGGCGGCGCGGTCGTCGGGGTGAACTGGATCGTGCCGCCCCAGGGATCGAGCAGGAGCGACTCCTCGAGCTGCTCGTCGCGCACCAGGCGGCGGAGCAGCGCGTTCGGATCGCGGAGCGCCGGCTCGTCGGGATCGAGCAGCCGCTCGCGCCGGAACGCGCGCGCCGCGGCGAGGATGCGGAAGAGCTTGAGGCGGGTGACGCGGCGAGCGACGTGATCGAACGTGACCTGCGGATCCACCGACAGGAGGTCCGCGAGCGAGAGCGGCTCGCCGCCGGGCGTCTCGGGCGGCGCATCCATGGCGGCCGTGACCAGGGTCATCAGCTCGGGGTTCCATTGATACGCGCCGCCCGGCCCGCGGCGGCGCACGTCGCGCAGCCGCTCCGGGTCGCTGGTGGCCTCGAAGACCGCCCCCTCGAGCGAGCGGAGCACCTGGCCGAACGCCGCGTCGAGCGCCGCCCGTGCGGAGCCGGCCGGATCGATCGCCGGCGCGATCGCCTCGCGCGCCCGCGCGCCGAGCTCCGCGCGCCGGAGCGGATCGAGCGCGGGATCGCCCTCCAGGAAGGCGCCGCAGCGCTCGGGCTCGACCATGCCCTGGCAGAGCCGCGCGCGCGTGTCGAGCGCCGCGAGGCCGCCGACGCTGCCCCCGCCGTGCAGGTCCACGACGACGGCCGCGACGGTCCCGGGCAGACCGCAGCCGCCCCCGTCGGTGAGCGCGAGGTCCACGTCGACGGCGCCGCGCGGGGCCGCGCGGCCGCCGGCGATGCGGGCCTCGAGCCGCGGGAGCACGCGCGGCGTGACGAGCACCGCGCCGCCGGCCTGCCGCGCGGCGGCGCCCTGCCGGGGAGCGGCGGCGCTGAGCGTCCAGACGCCGGCCGCGCCCTCGGGCAGGCCGAGCGCGCCGCCGTCCGGGCCCCCGGCGATCCAGGCGCTCGCCGCGCGCGCCGCGCTGGCGGAGGGCTGCACGATCACGCTCCAGCCGGCGCCGTCCGCCGCCCTGCCGCCCTCCGGCCGCCGGCCGGCGCGGGCGTCCGCGCCGCCGGCGTCGACCACGCGCAGCGCGAGCGCGTCGCCGGCGCGGGCGAGGAGCCGCTCGGGCCGGAGCAGCGCCGTGGCCTCGCGATCGACGGAGACGCACAGCGCGAACGGCTCGCGCCGCGACGCGAGCGCCGGGAGCTCGCCCGCGGGCCGCACGCGCACCGCCGCCGCGACGCCGCCGGCGCACGGCCCGACGTTGCGGAAGGCGCCGAGATCGGCGGGCGCGTCCCAGGTCACCTCGGCCTCGCCGTACGCGTCGGTGGTCACGGTGGCCTCCAGCCCGTCGCCCTCGACGGTGAAGGTGCCCTCCACCGGCTTCCGCCGCGCGTCGCGGACGCGCAGGAGCATGCGCTGCGCGGCGCCCGGGACGATCGCGCCCGCCTCCGGGAGCAGCGTCGCCTCCGAGGTGGGGCTCTCCACGGAGGCGGTGGCCTCGCGCTCGAGCTCGTGCCCCTCGAGCGTGGCGCGCGCGACGAGGCGCAGCGTGGTCCCCACGCCCTGCACCACGGTGGTGGGCGCCGCGGTCGAGCCGCGGATCTCGCCGGCGGCGTCGGTGCGCGCGGGCGTAGTGAGCTTCTCCCACGCGGCCCTGTCCTCGGGCGGGCTCGTGCCCTTCGGCCCGGTCCAGACGCGCACCGGCAGCCCGGCCACGGGCTGGCCGGCGCCGTCGCGGATCCGGATCACGTAGGCGGCGCGGTCCCCGGCGCGCAGATCCTGCTCGGACCACTCGGCCAGCATCTGCGGGGCGCCGGGCGTCTCCTCGCGCGGCGAGAGGGAGATCTGCGCGGCGTTCGACGAGGCCCCCGCCGCGCCCCGCGCGCGGGCGCGGAGGACCCAGCGCCACCCGGGCTCGTCGATCCAGGGGACGGGCACGCGCGCCATGGCGACGCCGGCCGCGTCGGTGGTGACCACGGCCGTTTGCCGCGCGACGCCGCCCTCGAGCAGGCTGACCTCGACGGGGACCTGCGGGGCCGGCTGCCCCGAGGCCTGGCTCTGCACCGTGATCCACGCCGACGTCGCGCCGCCCGGCACCACGCGCGTGTCGGGGACGTGCAGGTCGACGTGGAGCGGCGCCTGGCGCTGCACGGTGAGGGTCCGGGTCCGCTGCCGGTCGCCGGCGCGCACGCCGAGCAGCAGCCGGAGCTCGCGCTCGGGCCCCTCGGGGATCGGGACGTCGAGGTGGGCGCGCCCCTTCGCGTCGGTGGTGACCCGCACGGGCGGCGGGACGGCGCTGACCTTGCCGAGGTGCTCGGGATCCCAGGTCGCCTCCACGGTGGCCGCCTCGAGCGGCCGGAGCGTGACCGCGGTGGGGAAGCCGAGCGCGAGGACCTGGACCGGCAGGGTGGCGCCGGGCGCGCCGCGGTCGGGCGCGTGAAGGAAGAGGTCGAGTCCGCGGGCGACCGCGTCGCGGTGGTCCGTGGCCGCGTCGGAGGTCGCGGCGGCGCCGAGGGCGGCGGTGATGAGGAGTCCGGTGAGCGGGAGGAGGGGCCTGGGCATCGGTGGCTTTCGACAGGGCCGAGGGGAGCAGGTTCCTGCGCTGCACGGCGGATCGGGATGGCCGGCGCGGCGCGCGATCGGGCCGGCGATGGGCTCCGGCGCAAGGGAAGCAGGCGCAGGCGCGCAATGTACAGCGCCACCAGAACAATTCGATCCGGACGCTCCCCGGAGCCAGCGGATTAATTTCAATTCTCCGGGGAGGCTCTCGACAACCTCAGGGTTGAATTTCAATTCTCCGGGGAGGCTCTCGACAACCTCAGGGTTGAATTTCAATTCTCCGGGGAGGCTCTCGACAACCTCAGGGTTGAATTTCAATTCTCCGGGGAGGCTCTCGACGGTAGTGGCCAAGGTTGAGTGAACCTGGCCAAGTTTGGCCAGATGAACGGCTCTCATCGCTAGGCTTCGCCCACGAAATCAGTGCGGCCCGCGGGTGTTCCACCACCCCGGGCCGCGTGGCTGACACCGCTTGCACGGAGCCGACAGCATGCAGCCTACCGCCCGGTCGGCGTTCAGGGCGCGGATTGCTGAGCGGGCAAGCAGGGTTACACCGTCGGGTGGTTCAGTGACGGCAGACCGAGGTCGGCGCTGTCGCCCCATTTGAGCTCACCCGCGTCGCGCCACGGCTTGAGCAGGTCGCCCACCTTGCACATCGCCAGGAACAGCGCCTGGAACGGATCGGAGCCAATCGCGTAGTCGAGAACCGGAGCCTTGAACGACTCCTCAATCTCGATGTCAACGATCCATTCGTTCTCTCGATGAACGGGACTGTGTGGTCTACTGAGCAGTATGCGAACCTTGCGCGTGAAGCTCCCATCATTCGGCGTGAAGTCCAGATGCCTTGAGGCTACCACGTTTCCATCGTGCATGCCCGGCAGATAGGGCAGCGCTGGCGTCAGCGGAAGTTGTTGGCGCAGAAGTTCGTCCATTCCCGTCCGCCCTGATTCGCGGCGGACCAGCACTGCTTCTTGAGCCTCCTGGGGCACGCGAAACGACAAAACATCTCTCGCGGCACGTCATCGTGTCGTGCCGCGCGCCTTGCGCGGCCGGCCGCCCTCGGCGCGAACGCTCGGCGGCCTTGGCTTCGCCCGCTCCTCTCGGTCGTTCCGCTGCGGCAGGCACATCACCCGCGCGGCGACGGACATGCCCTCGACGAAGGTCTCGCGCGTCGCGGCGCCGTACTTCAGGCCGCGCGCAGCGGCGTACAAGGTATCCGCGAGCTGGCGCGCGGTGACGCCCGCGGGCGCGTAGGCGGCCACCAGCCCGGAGGCGCGCAGGGCCTCCTCCACGGCCTCGACGAACTGCCCCTCACGCTCGTCGACCATGGGGCCGACGAGCTCCTTCGTGGCGGCGGCGAGGTCCGCCGCGTCGGAACCGAACGCGCCCACGAACCGGCCCACCCACGTGTCGAACGCGACCACGAGCCGCTCCTCCAAGGGGCGCTCCGCGTCCGCGAGGGCGGCCGCGGCGGCGGCGAGCGCGGTATCGAGGAAGTACGCCACCGACGCGCGAAAGAGCTCCTCCTTCGTGGCGAAGTGCAGGTAGAGGCCCTGTCGCGAGACGTTCGCGGCCCGCGCGACCTCGTCCATCGACGTCTTCCGGAAACCGAAGCGCAGGAACACCGTCATCGCCGCGTCCATCAGCTTGCGGCGGCGCACGTCGTCGGCGGGCCTGTCCGTGGAGCTCGCTTCGCTCACGATGAGCAAAGTAGACAGCAAACGCTTCGATTGTCAATGTCAAACTTGACAAACTGAGCTCTGGTTGTAAACATCGTCCTGTGCGCCCGTTCGGCCGTCCGCCTGGTGCGGTCAGCGGGTCTTCGACGCCCTGCGCGACGCCCTCTCTTCAGCGTGGTTCGGCGCGGGCGCCGCTCTGGTCACCATCGCGGTCGGACTCTGGCTCGCCAGGCGCCGCGCCCGGCAGGAGGTCAGCCATTCATGAATGATTCCCAGCGTCGCAAGGGGCTCCGGATCGAGCGGGCGCGCGCTTCCGCGCAGTTCAAGGGCGGCCGGTTCCAGAACCCGTCGGGCGCCGGCCCCGGCATGAACGGCTCGACGTTGCCCGTGATCGGCGAGTACTTCTTCGGTCGCGGCCGGCGGACGCCGCCCGGGCCGCTGCCCCTCGCGCGGCCTCACGAGACCTGGGCGCGGCGGAGCGCGACCGGCCTGCGGGTCACGTGGCTCGGCCACAGCACCGTGCTGATCGAGATCGACGGCCGCCGCGTCCTCACGGATCCGGTGTTCGGCGAGCGCGCCTCCCCCGTCGCGTTCGCGGGCCCGATGCGCTTTCACCCCGTTCCCGCAGCGCTCGAGGAGCTGCCGCCGCTCGACGCCGTCCTGCTGTCGCACGACCATTTCGATCACCTCTGCGCTCCCACCATCGAGGCGCTGGCCCGCACGCGCGTCCCCATCGTCACGGCGCTCGGCGTGGGTGCGCACCTCGAGGCGCTCGGCGTCGACCCCGCGCGGATCACCGAGCTCGACTGGCACGAGGGCGCGGAGGTGGGCGGCGTCCGCTTCACCGCGACGCCGTCGCAGCACTTCTCCGGCCGCGGGCCGACGAGCGGCAACAAGACGCTCTGGGCCTCCTGGGTCATCGAGGCAGAGCGGCGCAAGGTCTTCTTCTCCGGCGACACCGGGCTGTTCCCCGAGCTCGCGGACATCGGCCGGAGACACGGCCCCTTCGACCTGGTGATGCTCGAGGTCGGCGCGTACCACCCCGCGTGGGGGGCGATCCACCTCGGCCCCGAGAACGCGCTGATCGCGCACCAGATGCTCGGCGGCGGCACGCTCCTTCCGGTCCACTGGGGCACCTTCAACCTCGCCCTCCACGACTGGGACGAGCCGGCCGAGACGTTGCTCTCCCTGGCGGCCGAGCGCGGCGCGCGCGTCGTGACGCCGCAGATCGGCGCGGCCTTCGAGCCCGAGCACGTCGACGCGCCGACCCCGTGGTGGCGCGCCGTCGCCGGCGCGCGCTGACGGTCGACCTGTCGCGCGAGCCCCTGAGGCCTCGGCTCATCGCGCCGGCGGCGAACCTGACCTACTTCAGCAGCCACGGCGGCCGCCGCGTCGCCTTCACGACGGACCGCCCCGGCACGACGGCCGGCCGCTATTCGGCCGAGGTCGGCGAGTAGCCCGCCCGCGGAGATATCATCGGTCGCTCGAGAAATCTTCGCGCCCTACGCCGGCAGCTCCATGGGCAGGCCAAACGCCGGAACAGAACCTCGCTCCTCGGCGTGCACGGGCGGCGTGGGCGCGCAGGCGGCGTGGGTTCGTCGGCCCGCCGCGCGACGTGCTA
The DNA here is from genome assembly GCF_051521425.1 of Sorangium sp. So ce834. Lineage (NCBI taxonomy): Bacteria > Pseudomonadati > Myxococcota > Polyangiales > Polyangiaceae > Sorangium > Sorangium sp. So ce834. The sequence goes on along the minus strand of NZ_CP150351.1, from coordinate 4,996,636 downwards.
CACCGTGGGCTCACGCTGGCCCTCCGGGGCCGTCGCCCCCCGAGCATCGCTATGACGCAGCCCCAGCCCAACAATCCTCTTCACGGCGTCACGCTCCAGATGATCCTCGAGCACCTGGTCGCGCAGCACGGCTGGGAGCAGCTCGGACGCATGATCGACATTCGCTGCTTCAAGTACGATCCCAGCATCAAATCGAGCCTGCAATTCCTGCGACGGACCCCGTGGGCCCGACAGCAGGTGGAGGCGCTCTACGTGCGGGATAAAGCCAAGCCCAGCCCGTGACCGGCCCGCTCGATCGCACGCCGAGCACCGGGATCCGGGAGCGGCGCGGTGTCGTGTTCACCGCGAGCCGGGCGGCGCGCCCGTGACGCACCACGCCTGATCCGATGGCCCCCCGCCCTCTCAAGCATCGCCCTGGGGCGACCAGGCCCTCCGACCGCCACGGCGGCCAACGCTGGAGTCAGGCGTCCGGGGCGCGCACGAACTGCTCGTAGACCACGAGCGTGACCGGCTTGTCGTTGGCGACCTTCACGAGGATGCTCTTGACGCGCAGCCACTCGAGGCCGGTCTTGCCGGCGCCCACGCGCGGCACGCCGATCCGCGCGATCCCCGCCCCGGCGGCGTGCGTCACCATCGCGGCGAGCGAGCGCTCGAGCGCGGCGAGCGAGGGCCTCTTCGTCTCGTTCTCCTGAATCGCGAGGCTGTACACCGTGTCGTCGCCCTCGCTCCAGACGAAGGCCTCCCCGAGCTGGAGCTTCCGCTCGGCGCTCCGCTGCTCGAACGCCGGGAGCAGGCCCGGCCAGCGCTTCTTGAACGTCACGGAGATGCCCGTGTCCATCTTGCCTACGCAGCAAACGCCGTGCGCGTACGCGTGAAGATCCGGGGTGTTGAGGAGATCGCCCTTGGTGAAGATCGTCGGCACGCGGGGCACCCTAGCACTTCCGCGGTCAGCTTCGTGAGATGCCGACGGGCCCGCGAAGGTGAGGCGAGGCGCCGCCTACGCCCCCGCCACCTCGATCGCGCCGATCCGGCCCGTCCGGTACGTCCCGCACCGGCGCCCCCCCGTACGAGCCCGCCGTGCTCGCTCCAGCGCGCGGCGTGCTGACGAGCGGCAAGGCTCCGGGAGCGAGTCCACGCGAGCGGCGGGCTCGACGTTCGGCCCGAGCTTGCTCGTTCGCGATGGTCGATCCGTCGCCTCGGGCCGCCGTGGTCGCCTCGCTCGCCGAGACGCTTACTCGCGCCGTCACCCTCGGGGATGAGGAGGCGGCCCGGGCCCCGAGCCCCGCCGCGACCAGACCGAGCGCCGCCCCGGCGCGGACCATCGCTCCCGAGGGCTGCGACCCATCGTCGCCCCGGTTCCCCGGGGCGGGCTTCGGCGACGTGGTGCCGACTGCTGGGGATACGATGACCCGTGCGCGCATTTCATGATAGAACGAGACGGCGCTGCGGCTGGCAGCGCCAAGAAATGCTTCTGACCGTGAATCCACAGCCGGCGGCGGCTCGCCGCACAGCGAGGCTCCGCCATGCCGGCACCGCAACGAGGAGCTCTCCCATGAGAACCGCCCATCCGTCGATCTCTGTGTTCGCGTTCGCCTGGATGATCTCGAGCTGCATGGCGGCAGCCGAGCCGCACGACGATAGCGATGAAGCCGTCGGCGAGGGCGCAGCGTCTCTCGTCGCCTGCGAGGCGCTGCCCTCCGGCGACATCGTCACGAACGGCAGCTTCGAATTACCGGATCTGCCGATTGGCGGGGTGTGGATTACGTCGTCGCCGACCGCGGTTCCCGGCTGGCGGCCTGCCTATGGCGAGATCGAGCTCCGCGACCGCACGGTCGGCGGGCTCGCCGCGCACGGTTACCAGAACGTCGAGCTGGACTCCTCGATGTCGAGCGGCATCTACCAGGATCTCACGACCATCCCGGGAGCGGTGTACGAGCTTCGGTTCGCCTTCGCCGCGTCCACGCAATGGGGCGGTCCGGACGAGCACGCGCTCGACGTCGTATGGGACGGCGGAGTGGTCGCCTTCCTCACGACCAGCAACCAAAACTGGATCTATTATACCCTTACCGTCATCGCCTCCGGCGCGACGACCCGCCTCCAGTTCAACGATGTGGGCTTCTCGAACGGCATGGGGACGTTCCTCGATCACGTCACCGTGGTCCCCGTCCATTTCGATACGGACGAGGATGGGGTCCCGGACCTGTGCGACAACTGCCCGGCGCAGCCCAACCCCTCCCAGGCCGACGTCGACGGCGACGGCATCGGCGACGCCTGCGAGGTCGAGCCCCAGTGCGTCATCGTGCAGCGCGGCACCTACGGGAGCGTGCAGGATACGTATATCCAGCCCGGGATCTCGTGGCCATACGGCGATTACCCGTATCTCGTCACGACGACGCTGCCGGCGGACGTGAAGGCGGGCGTGCTGGCGTTCGATCTGTCGTTCATCCCGGCGGGATCCAACATCGAATCCGCGGTCCTCACGCTGTCCCACCCGTGGAAGGCGAGCGCCAGCACCATCGAGGTGCACCGCGTGAACGGCCCCTGGCAGGAGTCGACCGTCCACGCCGGCAACTTCCCCGGGTACACCCCGGCCGTGGAGGCCGTGCTCACCACGGTCGCCGAGGCGGACGCCTCCGTGAGCGTCAGCGTGGCGCCCCTCGTCCAGGCCTGGGTGGATGGATCCCAGCCGAACTACGGCGTCGCGCTGCAGGACGTGAACGCCCGGACCGACATCCGGTCGAGCGAACACGCGAACGTCGCCCTCCGGCCGAAGCTCGAGGTTTGCTTCACGCCGGCCGAGTAGCGGGGCCGCGCCGGGGCGCGATCGCGCAGCGGCCCCGGGCGATGTCGAGATGCCTGATCGGCGCGCCGATCCCGGCCCCTATCGCCGCCGGAGCGGCCGTTCAGCACGGGATCTCGACGCACTCCCACAGGGCAGCCCCCGTCGGCTGGAGCTCGCAGGTGCAGCTCCAGGGCGGGGAGCATCGAGCGCAGACCTGCCCAAGGAACTGTTCGCAGCGCTGGCCGTCGAGCTGCGAGGGATCGGCCGGGCACTCGAACGGCGGGCAGACGTCGGGCGCCTGGCACGACCACGCGCCGTTCGTGCACCGGCAGATCGGCCCACAAGTCTCGTAGCCGCAGACCAGGCCCTCGGTGTCGCAGCAGCCTCCCTCGGGTGGGAGGGATTTTGGCGGGTGCACGTCGTTCTTCTGACCGGTCGGGGACGAGGAGCAGAGCGTGTCCGTGCCGCTGCACACGCACGACATCGCTGTGCTCTTGCACTGCAGGCTCGGCGAACACTCGGCTCCCGGCGGCTCGGAGAAGGGGATGCAGCTGCCGCCGGCCCCAGCTCCGCCGACCCCAGCGCCCGCAGCCCCCGTACCTTCGGCGCCCGCGCCACCGGCCTCTGTGCTGCCGGTGCTCACGCCGCCGGCGCCCCTCCCGCTCGAGCCCGCGGCCTGCGAGGAGCCCTGGGGGCCTTCGACCGGCGCGCCGCACGCCGCGGCGACCGCGGCGGCCGCGGGGATCAGGGCTGCGGCGACGAAGCGGCGTGCGTGACCCATGTCGCCCACGTTACCACCGCGGGCGACGGCTAGGCATGATGGGAACGCGTCGTCCGCGACGTCGACCCTGCTGGTTCCCGCACCTGCCGACCGTCGCCGTGCAGCCGGACACGTCGGAGCGCGTGAGAATGTCTGATGACAGAGGCTTCGACAGCACAGCACAAACCGTTCGCAGCGAGAAAGAACAGCACGAGCACAGAGGTGAGCGCGCATCAGGCAAAGGTTGGCGCTGGTACGCTGTATGAGTGCGACCTCTGCCGCGACCCCGAGCTCACCACGTCGCCAGACGCGCTGCGGGCCCTGCTGGAAGCGCGCGGGATGCCCGCCTAGGAGGGCGCGCTCGAGCTCGAGGGCCTCGCCGGGGGCACGCCGCTCCCGCCGGACAAGCGGCTCGGCGTGTTCGCCTCGCTGAAGGCGCTCGAAGGCGGGCGGCCGCTCGGGCCGGAGAGGCTGCCGCGCGCGGGAGGCAAGGTGCTGCTGCCGGTCGTTGCTGCTGCCGGTCGTGGCGAAGGGGTACCCCTCAATCTGGCGTTCCGTACATGCGACGACCGGAGCGCCGCTGCCCCCCCGCCGTGATGGACGCTGAAGCTCCGAAGGCGGCAGGTTGGTGCCGCGCTGGGGCACACCATAAAAGGACCCAGTTCCCTGTGTCCCGTGAAGCTCTTGATACCGTTGAAGTATCCGTCGTCCGCTCCTCCGTAGCCGCTCCGCAGAGCGCGTTCTGAAGCGTGCTTGTGGAAGGCGGCCACGTGCGTAGAGTCGCGGTGCGATGACGAAGCGACGGAGCGGGGAGGAGGGAGTCGAAGTCCCGAGCCTGATGGTCCTCCCCCGGTTCCGCGGACAGTCTCACTATGCCGCGCGCGCGGTCACGTAGGTCTTCAATTCGAACTCGATCGGGCTCATGTAGGCGAGCCGTGAGTGCCGTCGTTTCAGGTTGTAGAAGTTCTCGATGTAGTCTCCGTTCGATGCGATGGCGGCCGCTCGCGTCGGGTAGCGCTCGTGCTCGACCAGCTCCGCCTTCAGCGTCGCGAAGAAGCTCTCGGCCACGGCGTTGTCCCAGCAGTCGCCGGCGCGGCTCATGCTCGGGATGAGCCCGTGGGCCCCGAGCACGAGCCGGTAGTCGTCGCTGGCGTAGGGGCTGCCACGATCCGAGTGGTGCACCAGCCCAGGCGCCGGCCGCCGCGTTCCCAAGGCGAACGCGAGCGCGGTGAGCGCCAGGGCGCGATCGTTGAACGCGCTCGCGGCCCAGCCGACCACGCGGCGCGAGAACAGGTCCAGGATCACGGCCAGGTACAGCCAGCCCTCACCGGTGGGAATGTACGTCACATCCGTCACCCAGACCTGGTTGGGCGCTCGAGCATCGAATTGCCGCTCGATCACATTCGGGGCGATCGGGCCGTTGTGCCGCGAGTCGGTGGTGCGGCGGAAGCGCCGCTTCCTCCGAGCCGCGAGTCGTTGAGCTCGCATCAGCCGCTCGACCCGTTTCTTGCCGACACGCATGCCGCGAGCACGCAGCTCCGCGTGGATGCGCGGACTGCCATAGCGGCCACGGCTCTTGTGGTGCACGGCCCTGATCTGCACGCTCAGTTGAGCATCGGACTTGGCCCGCGCGGACTCCGAGCGCTTGGCCCACGCGTAGTAGCCGCTGCGCGAGACCAGCAGCACCGCGCACAGCACCAGCACCGGGTAGTGCGCCTTCTCCGCGTCGATGAACTCGAACCTCACTCGTTTTCCTTCGCGAAGAAGGCCGCCGCTTTTTTTAAGATCTCGCGCTCCATCTCCAGCCGCTTCACGTCGCGGCGCAGCCGCTGCAGTTCCTCACGCTCCGGCGTCGTCAGCGCCCCCGGCGGGCCGTGGCCCGCGTCGGTGTCCGCGCGCTTGATCCAGTCGCGCAGCGCCGTCTCGGTCAGGTCGAGGTCCTTCGCCACCTGGCCGATGCTCCGGTCGCTCGCCTTCGCCAGCCGTACCGCCTCCGCCTTGAACTCGGGCGTGAACGCCCTCCTCTTTCTCCGTCCCATCCCTGCCTCCTGGTGCCGTCGGGGGTGTCGACGGAAGCGGGGGAGGACCATGACGACGGCGGTGCTGAAGCTGTCCGCGCCGCATGTCGCGTGGCAAGGCCGCGAGGACGCCCCCGCCCGCGCGAAGGGGCGCCCGCGTGGCGCGGCCGGGCAGGAGGAGCGCGCGGGATCTGCCGAGGCCACAGGCGTGCGGCGCCGCAAGAGCGCCGCCCAGCCGTCCGCGGACGAGGTGGGCGAACGGCGGCCGACCCGAGGCGCGGACAAGCAGCGCCGAAGCGAAGCGACCCGAAGGCGCCCCGCGAAGACGAGCTCGACGGTGGCGGGACGAAGCGACGACAGCACCGGCTCGACGAGCCGACGCACCTCGGCGCGGACGCGGAAAGGACGCGCGCCTGACTCGGCCGCTCCGGACGCGACGAGCGCTGTGGGCGCGACGGAAGCGGACGACGCGGCGCGATCAGCGGTCGCGGAAGGCGAGCCGCGAGCCGGTGATCCGAGCCAGGTCCAGGTACTTGAGCCGCCCCTCGGCGATGAGGCGTTGTCGCGTCGCGACCCAGTTGTTGGGACTCAGGTCGAGGATGCGACTGAGCGGATAGCTGGGAGCCACGGTCAGGATCTCCTGCAAGTACAGCTCGGGGTCGAGCCCGTGCATCTGGCAGGTCGCGATGAGCGACGTGATGGCACACGCCCGGACAGCATGCTCGTCGCTGCCGTGGAAGAGCCAGTTGCGCCGCCCCTTGACGACGCGGCGCAGAGCCCTCTCACTGGCATTGTTGTGGATGGGGATCTCCCCGTTGGAGAGGAACTCGCAGAGCGCCTCCCTCTGGTTGTGCAGGTAGACCAGCCCTTCGCGCAACGGCGAATGCTCCGGGACGACCTGCCGCTGCGCCTCGACCCAGGCGAAGAGCTTCTCAATCAGCGGTGCGGACTCGCGCTGCCGGAGCTCGAGACGCTCGTCCGGGCTGCACAGGGCGCATTCCTCCTCGACGCGGAAGAGCGCCTGGAGGGTCTGGAGCGCGAACGCCGCCTCCTTGCCCGCCCCGGCCTTGAACGCCTTGAAGAAGCGCCTTCGTGCATGGCTCCAGCAGCCGGCCTCGCGCGCCTTGCCCGGCCCGAACAGCACGTTGTGGTTGGCCGAGGCATCGGCGACCAGCGTCCCCTGGTAGCCGCCGAAGAGCTTCGCGACGGTGGGGCCGTCGTACGTCGGTGTGTAGCGAAACAGCACCCCATCGCCCGGCGCGACCAGGACGAAGACATGCCCATAGCGGTGCTTCTCCTTGGCCCGGATGGCGGTGCCCGTCGCATCCATGGCGAACCACGACCGCGAGAGCGCGTTGCTCCACATGGCATCGGCGATGCGCATCGCGATGCCACCGCAATCGTACTGCCAGCGTGCCATGTTGCCGCGGCCGATGCGGAAGCCGTGGCGATCCGACTCCACCTCTTGCCGGTAGTAGGGCATGTGGTAGTCGAGCTTGTGGACGAACAGGTGGGCCAAGAGGCTCGGGTCAGCAAGGCACCTGTCGATCGGGCGCTCCGGCAGCGCGGCGATCTTCACCGGTCCGCCGCTGTCCTCCGCAGCATCCGACTCGGGCGTGTAGCGTACGAGGACGCCGTCGACGAAGGGGCTTTGCTTGAAGCCCGTGTCCGCGGGGATCCCCAGGAGCTCGTGCTCTCGCACGACCAGCGGCTCGTCCAGCTCGTGCGTGAAGGCCGGTCCACCGGCTGGCGAAGGAGCCGGCTCCTCTTCAGCTCCGCTGCTCGCCGCCGGTGCCTCCGCCTTGGCCACGTACTTGGGGCGACGCGTGACGATCTCGATGGGGCCGCCACGCCGGTAGCCGATGACCGAGCTGTCTTCGGCGCCCACACGCTCGAAGCGCTCGATGCCTTTGAGCAGCACCTCCGGCGGCAGCGACTCGATGACCACCCTCGGGATGACACCGATGCGACGGCGCCCGTGCTCGTGGCGCTTGGCTCGCTTGCCACCTCCGGGATCCGAGCCGGAGGAGGACTCTGCCGCCGCCACGCGCTCCGGCGCGCTCGCGGGGCCCGGCGGCTGGTTGCTGCCGTCGCTCGGGTCCGCATCGGGCGAGGCGCAGTGCTCGGTCTGCGACGAAGCTGGAGCCGGACAGGCGCCTGGCGCGCCGGCCAGCGAAAGCCGCAGCTGGTCAGGCGAGACCTGCTCGGAGACGTGTCGCCGGAACCCGATCTCCAAGGTCCGAATCGTCTCCTGCAGCTGTTGATTGTACGCCTTGAGCGACTCGACAGTGCGAGCGAGCTCTTGGGCCTGCTGCTCCGCCGTCGAGAGCTCGGCCAGCCTCGCCTCGAGCTCCTGCACCCGCCGGAGCAGCGCGTCGACCGCCGACCCGGGGTCGGCGGGGCTCCCCTGGGCTTGTCCCCTGGCCTGGAGGTAGCCGAGCACGAGCGCCGCACCGTCAAGGCGCTCTGGCTCCGCCGACTGCGGCAGCGCGGTCTCACCGGATCGTGTCGTCGAGGTCAAGGCGCGCCATGGATGCCCCCTCCGCTTGCCCTTGACAAGTACCTTATGCAGCCGACTTGTCGCTACTTTCGATGAGAATCTCTCGCCGAAGACGGGAATGCAGGGCAGTCGTGGTGCGCCATCGGCGCCGCGCTCCCGCGAGGTCTTCGGGCGCGATGCAGCTCGCGCCCTGCTCCATCCCCGCATCCGGCTGCGCCGGCCGCCATCGGGCCGCGCTGGCGCCGGCAGCGTGGTGAACGAGCGCCGGCGCAGACGCCTCAGCGTGGATTTCGCGCCTACGAGGCCGATCCGACGCGTGAGAAATCCGGCGTCGTAAACGGAACGCCTTGAAAGAAAGGCTCGGCGTGGCGACTCGTCCGGGTTGCTATGACCAAACGAAGGCACACGCCGAGCACCTTGAAGGTGCGCCGGCGCGAGCTCGGGTTCAAGAGGAAAGGCGACGGGCATCGCCAGGAGCGAATCCGGCGGCCGGACCCTCGCAGGATTCACGTCGAGCTCACGGAGAAGAACCTGACCGGAGTCGCAGGGCTTGCCACTTTCGGCGCCTTCATTCGCGAGCTCGGCCTCGACGCGACCCTGAGCCGCAGGTTCTCCCGGCTCAAGACGGGCCGCTCGGTCATCTACCCCATGGCCGCGCAGATGCGCCTGCTGATGGACAGCGCGCTCGCCGGTGAGGAGCGCGTCTTCGGCATCGAGGCGCTCGCCGTCGATCCGCTCTTCGTGCATCTCGCAGGCGGGGTCGTCCCGAGCATCGACACCGTCTACCGGGACCTGTGCCGGTTCGACGAGGATGCGCTCGAAGCGCTGCACAGCATGGTCGTCGACCACGGGCTCGCCCTCGTTGCTCGCCGAAAGCACCGGTTCCTCCATATCGACGTCGATACGACCGTGGAGCCGCTCTTCGGCATGCAAGAGGGGGCACTTCCGGGCCCGAACCCACGCTACCACGGCCGGCCGAGCTATCATCCGATCCTGGCGCGCATCGCCGAGGTCGAGGCCATCGTCGGGGCCAAGCTGCGACCGGGCGATACGAGCTTCGGCGAAGCCGATGTGCCCTTCGTCGAGGAGTGCATCGACCGGGCGCGCGCCGCAGTGCCGAGCGCGGCCATCTACGTGCGGATCGATGGCGCAGGGGATTGCAGCGCCTTGATGCACGCCGTCGCCGCGAAGGGATGCTTTTTCCTGACCAAGGCGCGGATGAGCCCCGATATGGTGGGCATGGTCGCATACGCCACCGGATGGCGTACCATCGACCGGGATGCCGACGGTCGTCCTCGAAGGCAGGTGACCGAGGTCCCCTTCCGGCGCAGCGGTTGGCCGGAGGGGGTCCGCGTGATCGCCGTACGCACACGCGACCGGGACAACGGCAAGCAGATCTACCTCTGGGAGGGCCTCGACTACACGGTGCAGGTCTTCCTGACCAACGAGCCGGTCGAAGCGCCGGAAGACGTCGCGGCGCGGTATGACCTGCGCGCGGGTATCGAGCCGCTCATCGGCGATCTCAAGCATGGGTGGGGATGCGGTCGCGTGCCGAGCCATAGCTTCAACGCCAATCACGCCGCGCTGCTGCTGAAATTGCTGACCGCTAACCTGAATCGCCGCTATGTGCTGGAGCACGTTCCGCACCTGGCAAGCTGGCGAACACCGTGGCTGCGCCGAGCGCTGATCCTCGTCCCGGGGCGGCTGGCCCGCTCGGCTCGGGGCACGAAGCTGCACGTGCCAGAGCGCTCGCAGCTCGCCCGCCGGCTGAATTGAGTCCGGAACCAGCCGAAATCACGGTGGGGGGTAAGGGGGGCGTGTGCCTTCGCGACGCGCTGAGCGCGTTCAATTGTAACGGACGTCGCATTCGTCGGCGAATCGCCGCTCGCGCATCGCCGTCGGCCCGCTCGTGCCCCGTGGGCGCGAAATCCAGGCTCAGTGGACCAGCCGGCGGCGGCTTGCCAGCTCTTCCACGGGTAGACCGGCGAGCAGCTGCGCGAAGTCCTGTGCTGACAGCTCGATACACTTGCCGTCGGCCTCGGTGAACGAGGGCAGAGCAAACGCACCCTTCGAGAGACGCTTATACAGAATCGTATATCCGTTGCGGTCCCACCAAAGTGCTTTTAGCCGGTTGCGCCTCCTGTTGAGGAACAAGAACAGCGCGCCACTGGCCGGGTCCAGGCACAGCACCTGCCGGGTGATCGCGGCGAGCCGGTCGAATGCGCCACGCAAGTCCACTGGACCGACCGCCAGATAGACGGCTATCGTCGCGGGGGTCACCGTCCCCTCCGCAGCGCTTCGATCGCATCCACGAGGTCGCGCGCGCCTATCCCACATACCTGCATCCGCGTCCCATCGGCAAATGCGACGTTGAGCCGCACAGGCGGCGCTTCTCGGCGCTCCGGGCGCACCACGACGGGGAGAAACGGAACATGCTGAGCCGCATGGGTGGCTCTTGGCAACGCACCCTCCTCTGCGCGCTCACCGCCAGCTACCCATCGGTCGACGGTCATCTTGTGGACACCGAGCTCCGTGGCGATCTCGGTCGGCGTCGCCCCCGCGAGGGAACGCTCCTTGGCGTACGCCTCGGCTCGCTCCCGCAGCTCGCTCGGGTACTTCCCACGGCTCTTCTGCTCTCGATACCTCGACATCTCTGCACGCAGCTGCACCAGCTCCCTGCTTCCTGGCATCGCTCGCTCCTCTTCGCTCGGCGAGGGCGCGGCCCTCATCAGACGTCGCGTAGCGTGCAACCGAAGCTGGCTAGGGAAAAGACGCGGTCCGCGGAGCGGCTACGCTCCTCCGCACCAGGGAAGAAGCCCAAGTTCGTCCCTGGTTTCATCGAGAAGAAAACACCGAGGCAAAGAGGGCACCGAGAAAGCGGGGCCGAGCTTCTCGAGCGCCCCGCCGAGCGCGCGCGCGCCGCCCCCGTGACGCTGGGCGAGGTCCCGCTCGCCCGTCCAGGCAGCTCCGCGGGATCGAAGAGGAGCTTGGGCGATCCGGTACTACGACCCGCGATGGCGCCGCCGGTAGCGATCGTCCTCGTAATCAGCGTGCTTTCCCCAGATGTACACATGGCTGGTCATGAACTCCTCGCGGGTGGTCGCCGGGAGAGTTGCCAGCAGCTCGGCGCCCAGCGCCTCCGGGCTCGTGATGCGCGCCGTGCCGCCCGCATCGAGGGCCTGCGCGGCCGCGAGGACGATCCCCTCGGCCGTGTCGGAGACCACGTCGGTGCCTCGCTTGAAGCCCGGGATGTCGAGCTCCACCGCGTGGAGGCCCGGCCCGATCCACGCCCGCGTGGCGCCGCGCGAGGCAGGCGTGAAGGAGGAGAGCCCCAGCTCGTGCGCGATCGCCTCGCCGGCGAAGCTCGACGCCTCCAGGCGCGGGCGGGGCATCGCGAGCGGTCGAATGAACGCCACGACGAAGCCGTCCAGGAGCGCGAGCACCTCCCAGTAGTGGCACACGTCCTCGAAGGCGAGCGCGAGGTACCCCGGGCCGTCGATGTGGCTGCCGTAGTAGACGCGCCCGTCGAGCGCGAGCCAGAGCCGCGGGTCGTGCACCAGCCACACGGGGAGCAGCCGCAACGACCCGTCCCGCGGGTCGGCGCGCAGGTCATAGCATTGCAGATCGTCGCGCAGCCATGGCACCTCCCCGCGCAGGTAGCGCAGCGACGCGTGCACGCCGAAGACGCCGTTCGGAGGATGGCTGAACCCGCCCACCGCCTCCTCGGCGCGGAGCACCGCCTCGGAGCAGGGCCACCCCATGGCGGCGAGCTCGCGCTGCAGCTCGTCGCGCGGGACGGTCCACTCCACGAGGCGGCCCAGATCGAGCCGCTCCAGCAGCCCACGGGCCAGCGCGCTCAGCGCGCTTGAGTTGCGTGTCTGCTCTATCATGGGACTCAGCTAGGTTGGCGATCAGTTGCGAGCAGTTCGCCCCGCCGCTCTCGCCCTCACCCCGGCGCCGCGACCACCACCACCGCGCGCTCCCCGCCGTCGCTCCCGGCCAGCGACACCGCGCACGGGTGCGGCGCGAACCCGCGCGCGAACGCCTCCGACGCGATGGCGAGGTGCAGCGGAATCGCCGCGGCGCCGAGATAGCCTATCCGCTGCGCCGGGCTCTCCACCTGCTGCGGATCGCAGAAGAGGTGCTGTGTGCGCACCGAGGCCGCCTGGAGCTCGAAATGGCGGAACGTCTCGAACGTCAGATCGGTGAGCATCCAGCCGGCGCGCAGCCCCCGCTCGGACAGCGGCGCCAGCGCCGAGCGGAGCGCGGCGGTGAGGCCCGCGGCCTGGAACGCCGATTCGTCGTTGTCCGGGCGGGCCCGCTCGTGCGCGGTGGCCACGCCGACGATTTGCCCCAGATCGCGGAGCTGGGCGCGGCGCGCGACCTCGGGGCGCATCAGCACCACGAACGCCGCGCACTCCCCGGGGATCAGCGCGTCGAGGTTGTCCGGCCGGAAGATCCGCCCCGCGGCGTCGAGCGCGGCGATGCGCGCGGGATCGTAGTCGGTGTGCACGCCGCCGAGCAGCGCCGCGTCGATCGCCCCCCGCCCGAGCGCGTCGCACAGCTCCGGCAGCGCGAACCCCGCCGCCGCGGCCCCGCGCGTCGAGACCTTCACCGCGAGCTCCGGCGCGTGCGTCTGGCCGCGCGCCGCGAGCTCGGCGCCGAGCCGCTGCGCGGGCGCCTCGCCCCCCGGCGGCCGCTGCCCGAGGTGCTCGTCCAGGCACACGGTCATCTGCATCCGCAGCCCCCGCGCCGCGGGGCCGAGCTTCTCCAGCGCCTCGCCGAGCGCGCGCGCCGCGAGCAGCGCGGCGCGCTGCGCCCCCGTGACGAGCGGATCCAGCGTCGGGAGGAAGCACATCGTGATCGGCTCGCCGCTCCCGTCCACGAGCGGCGCCTCGCGCATCGCCGCGGCCGCGGCGCGGTGCGAGAACGCCGTGTCGATCGACCGCAGCCCGATCGGCGTGACCGCGCCCGCGGCCACCATGACGGCGACCGGCCTCACGCGCGCCCCCGCTCGCGCACGACGACGCGCGCGTCCTTCATCCGCCGCGGCGCCTTGACGTGCGCGCGCCAGACCATCTCGACCGCCACCGGCTTCTCTGGGCCGGTGGCGTAGAGATCGATCAGCACCGTGTCGAGGTGCGGCGCGAACGCAGCCGGCGCGCGGTCCTTCACCTGGAACTCGATCTCCACCTGCACCCGCGGCAGCTCGAAGCTGAGCGCCCCCTCGGGCGTCAGGTTGAGCGTCCGCACCGGCTCGCCGCCCGCGAGCGGAGGATCCGCGATGAGGCCCGGCGAGGCGCAGAGGTTGTAGCGAGGGTCGAAGTCCTCGGGCAGGAGCGGCGCGCGGAGCTCCCGCCACGTCGCGTCGTAGGTCCCGGCGTACCGGCGGCGCGGCTCCCAGTGCCGGCCCACGACCCCGATCCCCGCGGGCGGCGGCGCGGTCTTCGCGGTCCGGATCGGGAACGCGGGGTCCTCGATGTTCGGCGCGGGCTGATGCGTGAGCGAGGCCGGCGCGCCCGTGACGCCCATGCCGATCGGGTTGCGCGGCTCCTCGACGACCGCCGCGGGATCCTCGTCGTCCCGCCCGCCCCAGGCGTGGTCGTAGCGCATATCGATCTGCTCGATCGGCGAAGGCGCGGTGAGGCCGGCGCCCTTGTCGACCCAGAGCCGTCTGCCGAACACGACCAGCGACTTCTGGAGCGGGCCGACCTCGACGCGCACGTCGAAGGACGGCGCCGGCCTGCCGTTCGGCGCGTACGCCCGGGCCACGAAGATCACGTCGGTGGCCGGCTTGAACAGGCACACGTCCGCCGGATAGGCGACGCTCTCCGGCTTGTCCTCCTCCCAGGGCAGGTCGGCGAGGCGGACCCCCCGCGCGCGCTCGGGCGGAGAGAGCTCGAAGGTGCCGTCCTCCTGGAGCTCGAAGCTCGCCTTGACGATCGCCACCAGCTTCTCGCCGTCCCGATCGACGAGGAGCTGCGGGTGCGCGGCGAAGTCCGTCTTGTTGTCGAGCGGGGGCTGGTCCATCGCGGGCGCATTATCGACAAGATCGGCGGCCGTGTCTCTCCGGCGGCGCGATCACCGCGCCCCGACCACCTCGGCGGCGTAGGCCTCGAGGCCGTGGCCGCGCAGCATCGCCTCGACGAGCGCGATCGGCTCGGCGCAGGCGGGGTCGTCGTCGCCCGCCGCGGCGACGACGACCGGCAGCGCCCGGGCCACGATGAGCCGCGCCGCGCGATCGCGCAGCGCGAGCGAGAGCGGCAGCGCGCCGATCAGCCGATGGCCGTGCAGCGCCGCGCGCAGGTAGAAGCGCTCCCGATCCGGGGCGGGCGCGGGGGCCGCGAGCAGCGCGGCGAGCAGGTCGGGCTCGGCCAGCGCGAGGGTCGCGGCCGCGATCCACTGCGCGGCGCGCCGGGCGAGATCCCGCTCGCTCCTCCAGCCGGCGTCCTCGCGCGCCCGCCGCGCCGCGCGCCCGTGCAGCGCGGCGAGCCACGGCCCGAGCGCCGCCGGCTCCAGCGGATCGGGCCGCTCGAAGCGCGCGACGGCGCCGTCCGTGAGCCCCTCGGCCTCGACGGCGGCAGCGAGCGCGAAGAGGCCCGCGGCGACGTCGGGCGGCGGCGCCGCCGCGGCGAGCCGCCGCGACCACGCGACGAGCTCCGCCCGCGACGCGGTCGCGCCGGGCGAGATCGGCGCGCGATCCGGCAGCTCTGCCACGTCGATGCGCTCGTCCAGGTCGCCCCGCACCCGCAGCCGCGGATCGAGCAGCGAAGCGCCGCCGGGGCGGCCCGCGCTGGCCAGCACGCAGGCGCACTCCGTGGCGACCGAGACCCGCACCGACTCGCCGTCGTCGACGAAGCTGGCCGGGAAGGTCCGGCACCCGAGCGGCTTCGCCTCGGGCCCGCCGATCGCGTGGAGCGAGCAGCGCCCCTCGCCCTCGAGGTAGGCGCACCGGCCGTCCCGCATCGCCACCACCGAGGCCGCGCACGGCCACGTCCCGCGCTCGGGCGTGAAGGCGCGCTCGTGCCGGGCGCCGCCGCTCAGGACGTCGGGCCGCAGCGCCCGCGCCCGCGCCGCCTCCTCGGGGTCGAAGAGGATCGAGGCGTAGATCCGGCAGCAGCTCCCGCGACCGTCGCAGTGCAGGCCGAAATCGGGCAGCACCTCCAGCGGGCGCTCGCGGCCGCCGCGCTCCTCCGGCGCGCGCGCGGGCCTCGCCCCCGCCGCCGGCTCCCAGCGCGCCGCGCCCTCGCCGACGGCCTCGGCCTCGAGCAGGCCCGCGGCGTGGAGCTGCGCGAGGAACGCGTGCGCCGCGGGAGCGCGCGCGTGCGCGCCCTCGCGGGCCGCCGCGATCACGATGCCCTCGACGTCGCGCGTCCCGTCGGCCGCGGAGAGCAGGACCCACTCCCGCGCGCCGAGCTGGAGCAGCTGCCCGGAGCGGACGTCGTGCAGGATGATCCGCTCCTCCTCGCCGACGAGGTGGCGCCGCACGAGCACGTGGGCGGCGAGGCGAGGGCGCGCCGGCAGCGTGTTCGGGCTCACCCGGGCACGCTAACCGACGCCGGCGGCCGCGCGCCACCGAAACGAGGCGGGCGGGCCCCGCCTCGCCCTGCCTGCGCGCAACGGTGCGGGCCGTCTCAGCGCACGCACTTCACCCATGCGGCCGTGAAGTGGTTCCACTTGCCGCTTTCGCCGGCGTTGAACCCGGTGAAGCCATCGTCGAAGTTGAGCGCCCAGGCCGCTGGGGCGTTCCTCACGGCCGTGTGCGAGGCCCAGTACCAGTCGTTGCTGCGGGCGCCGTACTGCGTGTCCGGGAACATCGTTCTGTTGATCGACGGCGCCACCTGGGCTTCATCGACCAGGGTCGCGAGCTCCCGGATGCTCGGCAGGCGCCAGGCGCGATCGTTGAGATCGAGCGTCGCGCAGTAGCTCTCCGCCTCGGTCCAGGTCATCGTGGTCGGCGAATAGCCCTGCTGCCAGACGAGGCCCGTGTAATTGTCCATCACCTCGCCGGGCGACACGACGGTGTACTGGTCGGGCGGAGGCACGGCGGGGCTGCTCGGCGCCTCCCCTTCCCCGTTGCCTCGCACGCAGCGCAGGCTCGCCGCGGTGGCCTTGGAGGAAGCGTTGCTGACGATCCCGTCGCTCAGGTTGAAGGCCCACGCATAATCGCGCCCGGCGCCGGCGCCGGCCTGCCGGATCGTGAGGATCCAGTCGGACGACGTCTTGTGGAAGCCCCCCCGCGCCCCCGGGAATGCGGTCTTGTCGATGGCCGGGCTCTGGGTGAAGTCCACGATCGACGTCATCTCGATGCGGGTCGGCAGGTGCCAGTCCGAGGCCCCGCCGAGCGTCAGCTCGTCGCAATAGCGGATCGCCTGCTCCCACGTGTACGCCTCGGAGGGAGGGCTCTGCTGCCACTCGAGGCACGTCACGTCGTCGCGCACCACGCCGCCCCCGAGATCGGTGGTGCTCGCGGGGTTGGGCAGGCCGCTGCCCGCCGGATTGGGCATCGGCCAGCACGCCCACTTGTGCGAGCCACAAGCCGCGGCTTTGCCGCACGTATCGGGCGCTCCGCCGCCCGCGCCCGTCGCTCCCCCGTCGCCCGGCGCGCCGCCGCCCGCGGTGGTCCCCTCGCCGCCGGCCCCGCTGCTCGCGGCGGTCCCCGCGTCACCGGCCCCGCCGCCCGTCTCGGAGGCGCCCCCTGTCGCGAGGGCGCCGCCCGTCCCCGACGCGGCGCTCTCGGTGAGCGCGTCGCCGCGATCGCCGGCATCCACGCTCCCGCCGGTGTCCCCGCCGGTGGAGCACGCCGCGGCCGCGAGCGCCAGGCCGAGCGCCGTTCCCCTGCCGGCGCGCGCGGCCGTGCTGGATATCGCCAGGGTCGCGTGAAGGCCCCACCGCTTGCTTCGATTCACAGGCACCTCCGTCAAGTCAAGCCGGCGCCGCGTCGGTGGAGCTCACTCCTGGGTCATGAGAGAGAGAAAAACCACAGAGGCACAGAGGGCACAGAGGGACGAGATACGAAAAAAATCTCTTTCTCTCTCTTCTCTTCCCTCTGTGCCCTCTGTGCCTCTGTGGTTCAAATTCTCTCCCATCACGGGATCGGGGACGGGCCTCGTAGGCGCAGCGCCGGTACGCAAGAGACAAACAAGCTCGAACCGCACCAACCTATCACATGCCGCGCCACCAAGGTCAATGTGCGCACCGAAAGAAGACCTCGTTTCTCACCGATCACGCCCCAACACATCTGCGCTGCGCGGGGTCGCAGGACCGGCGCGCCTTCCGCAGGCCCACCGACCCTGCGCGCGCGACAGGACGGGCGCGCGCTCTCGTGCGCTGGTAAATCTTCAACCAGCCGGCGAAGCGCGGGTGGCTCGAGCTTCTGGTGATTGAATCCGAGGTGCTCGATCGACCTGGTCAAGAACGAAAGGAATCCATCGCACCTCGATCGCGGCCGGCAGGCGACTCGTGAGGACCGGCCGGACTCTGCCCCGAAGCCGTTCTCCTGCGCCGCTGCGGACAGCGCGCTCCAGGCGAGCTCGTTCATGGGTCGTCGCCCTCGGGATCGCCGCGATCGCCAGGGCCCACTTTCGCTCGCTCCATCCAGGCGCCATGGAGCGCGCATGCCGCTCTCGACCAAGAAGACGTCCATCGGCAGCTCCAGCAACAGCAGGCCGAAGAACAAGAACAAGCGACATCACTGGAAGCGCTACCGCGGCCAGGGCAAGGCACATCACGGTTAGTCCCGGCCGCCAGAAGTCCGGCCAGGGATGGCCGGACTTTCTACACCGCTTCGCGGCGGCTCCGCGCGGGCGAAACCAGCCTTGTTTCCTCGGGGCTCCGCGACGCCCCGCACCCCGGCGTCCGCTTGGCGGCCGCCCTGGTTCGGCTCGGGACGAGGTGGCGGCCAGACGGTGGCGTCAGCCCTGTTGCCGCCGCTTGGCGCGATGGCGAAGCAACACGCATCGATTGTTGAATGAGTAAACTGCGGCAGTCGATGATGGCGGCAGCGGATTTCGTCCCCGGAGACCACGCCCCCGCCGCTGCCGCGCTCACCGCGGCACGTCAGCGCACCCGCAGCTGCGCCGCCGATTCACCGAGCTTTTCGCCCTGCGCATCGACGACATGCAGCTTGTACGTTCCGGCGCTGGCCGGCACGGCGATGGACGTAGCGTCCCCCGCCGCCTTCGTCATCGTCGCGCCCTCCGTGAACGTGCCGGTGCCGGCCGGCGCGAGCCACACGGTGTTGGCCGCCGCGCCGGCGCTCCTGATCTTGATTGCCTTGGTGCCAGACGCCACCGAGGCGCTCGCCGGGAACACGTAGTCTTGAACCGCGAGCAGGCTGCTGGGGATGATGCCCCGGTGCTCTTCCTGGACGCCGGAGCTGAGGCAAATTTCGTATTGCGCCGCCGGCCACATGTTGTCCGGCACCGCGACCGGCGGGTCGATCCTGCTATCGGGCGGGTTGATGCCCATCTTGTTCACCGTGGCGTACGTCCTCAGGATGGTGAGGTGGTGCTTGGCCCCGAAATCCTCGCAGTTGATCGTGTATTTTACGCCGGGATCGATGTCGAGCACGTTGTCGTTCTGCGTGATGTACGCGCTGCCCTCGTCGTTGTGCAGGCCGTACGTGGGGCCGCTCGTCGCGGGCGGAATGCCCTTGACGTAGTTTTCGTTGATGGTCGTGCCCGGCATCTGACCTAGCGTGTAGACCGCGCCGCTGTCGTGCAGCCTGCTCAAGGTATCGATGAATCGATTGTTGTTGATCGCGTTGTCTTTACAGGTGGTCGAGTCGGGGAAGTTCCGCCATCCCCACCCCAGGTTGATGCCGTTGTAGGCCGTCTTTTGGATCTGGTTGTAGGTGATCTTCAGGCCATCGACGAAGAACGCGGTGATGCCCGAATGGCCACCGAAACCAGGCAGTGAGCTCACGTCGTACAGCAGGTTGTTGCTGATGGTGTCGTTCTTACAGATGCCTTCGATCCCCGGGCCGAACTTCTGGTGCGGGCCGGAGTCGCCCACGTACAGGTGCTGCGGGTGGCCGACCGTGATGCCGCTGCCGGCGATGTCGGTGATGTAGTTGCCAACGATGGTGGAATTCACGACGTCGTTGATGAAGGAGATCCCTTCATTGCCGCTGTGCTTCACCACGTTTCCGACGAAGGCGACCGAGTCGGCGTTGTTGACCGTGATCATCCCGGGCAGCGTGTCGGTGATTTCGTACTTGCTGTTGTGCCAGTTGCCGTCGCCGTAAGCGACGTAGATGGTGGCGCCCTGCACCGTCGCTTTGCCGCGCGACTCGCCCACGCTGTACAGGTTGTAGTCGGTGTTGGCGAAGGTGATGCCCTGGAAGGTGAGGTTCTTGACGCGGCTAGCGGTGGAGTCGCCGGCGATGTCGATCAGCTTCTCTGCGATCGGCGCCTGCACGTCGACTTGAGCCATGTCTTCGCCCTGCCGCGGGTAGTAGTAGAGGGTGCCGGTCGTCTTGTCGAAATAGAACTGACCAGGCGAGCTCAAGAACTCGCGCGCGTTGTAGATCGTGTGAGTACCAGACACGCTAAAGCCCGAATTCCAACCCGGGGTTTGCGCGATGGCGCCGTAGGGCTGCTGAAAGAGCAGCGCGCGGAAGTTGTCTTGCGTCGTGGTGACATCGCGAACGCAAACGATATTCTCGTTCCACGTGGTGCCGTTCACGATCTCGAGATCGTCCATATTGCTGGCGATGGCCGGTACCGCGTCGAGGTCGTACTTGGCACCATCACTGCCGCTGCCGCTCGCCCAAGCCCAGCTCTGCTGCCCGGCCGTCACTCTGTACGTCCCGACCCCTCCGCGCGACGTGACCCGCTTGCTCGTCATCAGGGCACGAGCATCGTTCACGTACAGGTTGCGCAGCTTCGTCGTTCGGTTCAGCTTGGCCTTGTAGATATTGCCTGTGTCCGGCGTCCATCCGGTCACCTGCGTCGCGCCGTTCAAAACGGGCTTTTCCCCGGGGTAAGCCTGATAGTAGATGCGGTGGCCATTCGTGCCCGAGTCCGACGGCGTGAAGGCGATGGCGTCGGTGAGGCTGTACGTGCCAGCTCGGAGGTAAACGTAGATGTCGCCGGTCATGTCGGCGTTGACGGTGCGGACGACGTCGCGCGCCCTGGTGACCGTCTTGAACGGCGCGCTGGCCGTGCCTGGATTGTCGTCGCTGCCGGAGGGCGACACGTAGTACGCCGCTTGCCGCGTCCCGGTCTCGTCTGGAACCTCGCCGCCGCCGCCCGCTCCGCCACCGGCCATCGCGCCGGCGCTGCCGCCGCCCCCGGCCTCTGCCGCTCCTCCGGCTCCCGCAGTGGCGTCGGCTCCGCCGGTTGCGCTGCCGCCAGCCGAGCTGTCACCGCCAGCCAGGTTGGGGCTCGTTCCGTCCGATGAACAAGCCGCCAACCCAGCGAACGCCGTGAGCGATGCGGCGACCAGCAGCTTGACGTGACGAACGGTGGAATCGAGACTCTCACGCATGATTATTGCCTCGAACGTAAGGTGATCCAGCCGCCGACGCGAAGCACCGCGCTGCCTCCAGATCACGTCAACTCAGCAAGGGATCGACCCGCGGCGATGCTGCCGCGAGCGTTGCTAGGGCCTCGCGAAGGAGCGGTGCGTCGCGAAGCAGACGTCGCGAAGCAGGCGTCGCGAAGCGGAGACGCCAACCGAGCATGTGCGCCGGCACGCCGCGCGGCGATAGGCGCTGCATCCCTGCCGAGGGCCAAGCCGCGCCGCGTTGGACCAGCTCCCACCGGCCGTGGCGTGAAGGCGGCCCCTTCGATGCATGAATGCGTTGTTGATGCAGCGTCCCTTTTCCAGGAGGGAGGCGGATCGCGTAAGGAATTTTCCGTCACCTGAGGTCAGTGTGGCGATTCGCCCTTGAAATTCTCGAATCGTCTTCCATCCAGGCGGCAAGTGCGCCTTGCTATGTCATCCCATCGGAGCCCAACTGCTGCTTCCTCCCCTGCATGCGCCTCACCTTG
Organism: Sorangium sp. So ce834; assembly: GCF_051521425.1. Classification (NCBI taxonomy): domain Bacteria; kingdom Pseudomonadati; phylum Myxococcota; order Polyangiales; family Polyangiaceae; genus Sorangium; species Sorangium sp. So ce834. The sequence goes on along the minus strand of NZ_CP150351.1, from coordinate 4,975,578 downwards.
AAGCCAGGAGCACGACCGGCACCGTGAACGTGCATGAGGAGAAAGGCCCGGTACGCATGGCGCACCTATCCACGGCTAGGCGAGAGAATACCCAGCGCGAAATGTTAACGTTAACATGGCCGACGTCAAACGAAATCGACCGGCGCGCATGTCCTCGATCCCGAGGGGTGCGCAGCGGCGGCGGGCCGAGGCGGCCGCGTGAAAGAAACGTCTGGCGCCGCTGCTGGCGTGCTTGGACACAGCTGCCTGACACCGGGCAACTGTGCCCAGGTCGAGACTATTCGCTCCAGCGCGGCCAGCCGGCCGCGCGCCCCACGAGCGCGGCGGCCGCCACCGCGCCGCGCGCCCGCAGCGTCGCCCGGGGCAGGCGCGGCTCGCGCGGCGGCGCCACGAACGCCTCCAGCCACGCCTCGGCCGGCGGCCGCGCCAGGACCCCGCCGAGATCGAACAGCGCGAGATCCTGCACGCCGGCCGTCACCGCGACGGCCACGTCCTCGCGCAGCTCGGCGACCGAGCGGTAGACCGGCTCGTCACCGAGCGCGCCCCTCCCCACCGCGCCGACCGAGACGCCCGCCCTCGGACCGAACCGCCGCGCGGCGGCGCGGCACGCCCAGGCGAGCAGCGCGACCGCGTCGCCCCGGCCGAGCGCGCCGCGCGAGTAGCCCTCGAACAGCGACGTGTACAGCATCGCGCCGACCCGCCCCCACGGCGGCGCCGACACGGGCGTCCCGAGGATCCGCTCCCAGCCGCCCGCCGGCCCGTCGGCCAGGACGAGCGGCACGATCGCGGCCGAGGTCGCCGCCCCGCGGCCGTGGATCGCGCCCGCCATCTCCACATACGCGCGCTGCGCGTCCCGCCACCGCGCGTCCCGGTCGCGCGCGCCCGCCCGCGCTCCCCGGACCCCGCCGCCGAGCAGCGCGATCGCCCCGCGCCCGCCGTCGAGCGCCCGGCGCACGTCCTGGATCGGCGGCTCGAGATCGACCGCTATCTCCGCCGCCGCGAGGCCGCGCGCGTCGAGCGCGTCGAGCAGCCGCGCGACGAACGCGCCGAACGCCGCCGCGTTGCCGGCGCTCGCCCAGCGCCCGTCCTCGTCCGCGATCATCGGCCACACCGCCACCCCGACCCCCGCGTCCGCGCACGCCGCCGCGAGATCCGGCAGGCCCGCGGCCGTCTCCGGCCGCACCGCGACCGCGAGCTCCAGCCCGTACCGCCGGAGGAGCGCGAGCGTCCCGGGCGCGCGCACCACCTCGAGCGGCAGGAGCTCGCTCCAGATCCGGCGGCGCGGCGTCACGCCGGCCGCCCGCGCCGCGGCGCCGCGCGCGTGACAGCGCCGCCCGCGCCCCGGCCCCGCCGTTTCCTTTCGAACCCCGGGCAGCGCCCGCTACACTCGCGCGCCATGAAGATCCTCTACGGCGTCGTCGGCGAAGGGATGGGGCACGCCATGCGCTCGCGCGTCGTGATCGAGCGCCTGCTCGAGCTGGGGCACGAGCTCGAGATCATGGCGTCGGGGCGGGCGACCGATTTCCTGTCGAAGCGCTTCGCGGGCGTGAACCGCATCCACGGGCTCCACATGATCTACGAGGAGAACCGGGTCCGCCGCGGCAAGACGCTCTGGTCCAACGTGCTCTCGGGCGCGACCGGCATCCCGAAGAACATCGCCGCGTACTTCGAGCTCATCAAGGACTTTCGCCCCGAGCTCACGATCAGCGACTTCGAGTCGTGGACCTACCTCTACGCCAAGCTCCACCGGCTTCCGATCCTCTCGATCGACAACATGCAGATCATCAACCGGTGCACCCACGACGCGGAGATCGTCGCCGGCCACGAGGCGGGCTTCCAGCTCACGCGCGCGTTCGTGAAGAGCAAGCTGCCGTTCTGCCAGCACTACGTGATCGCCACGTTCTTCCGCCCGCCGGTCCGCAAGCAGGAGACGACGCTGGTGCCGCCGATCCTCCGCCCCGAGATCATCGCGGCCAACCGCCGCCCCGGGGAGCACCTGCTCGTCTACCAGACCGCCGAGGGGAACGAGGCGCTCGCCGAGACGCTCGCCAGGACCGGGCTCGAGTGCCGCATCTACGGGATGCGCCGGAGCATCACCGAGGAGCAGGTCGAGGGGAACCTGCGCTACCGCCCGTTCAGCGAGGAGGGCTTCATCGACGACCTCGCCTCGTGCCGCGCCGTCATCGCCGGCGGGGGGTTCACGCTGATGGGCGAGGCGGTCTACCTGCGCAAGCCGATGCTCGCCGTCCCCCTCGGCCGCCAGTTCGAGCAGGTCCTCAACGCCCGCTACCTCGAGCGCGAGGGGTTCGGCCGCGCCGCCGACTCGCTCGACGACCCGGCCGTCATCGCGGACTTCGTGAAGGCCATCCCCGGCTGCGAAGAGAAGCTCGCGGGCTACTCCCAGGACGGCAACCGCCGGCTGTTCGAGGTGATGGACGGGCTCCTCGATCGCGCGCACGCCGGCGTGCTCTGAGCGCAGCGCGACGGCGCGGCGCGGCGCGGCGCGGCGGCGCAGTGCGGCGTCGTCCTTCCTCGCCCCTCCGACGTCGCCGGACGCTACCGCGCGTTGCGGCTCTTCGCGCTCGGGCGTTGGCTCCAGGACGCCGAGGCGGTCTCCTCGATCCGGATGAGGACGGCGGTGATGTTGTCGCGGCCACCGTTCTCGTTGGCGCAGTCGATGAGCTTGCAGCACGCGTCGGCGAGCACGGCGTTGTCCTCGATGATGCGCGCGATCTCGCGATCGTCGACGAGCCCGTGGAGGCCGTCGGAGCAGAGGAGGAACACGTCGCCGGCCTCGACGCGCTCGGCGCGCAGGTCGACGTCGACGCTGGGGCCGATCCCGAGCGCGCGCGTGATCACGTTGCGGGGCAGGTACGCGAGGTCGCTCTCGGTGAGGTCGGGCCGCTCGAGGAGCGCGTCCGCGATCAGCGAGTGGTCGCGGGTCAGCTGCGCGATATCGCCGTTGCGGAGCAGGTAGCAGCGGCTGTCGCCGGCGTGCGCGACGTAGAACTTCCGCTCCCGCGGCGAGAACGCCGCGGCGACGACCGTGGTCCCCATGCCGCGGTAGAACCGCGAGTCGTCGGCGTGCGCGAAGATGCGCGCGTTCGCGTAGGTCACGGCGGCGCGGAGCCGGTCGCCGGTCGACGCCTTGCGTCGCTTGCCGTTCGCCTCGCGGAAGTAGCCGGCGATGGCGCTCGCGGCGATGCGGCTCGCGACCTCGCCGGCCTCGTGCCCGCCCATGCCATCCGCGACGACGTAGACGTTGAACTCGGGGAGGAGGATGTATCGGTCCTCGTTGTGGATCCGCTCCCTGCCGACGTCCGATAGACCTGCCGCGATGGCGCGCATTCGCCCCGAGTCTAGACGACGCTTGGCCTCTCAGGGAACTGGGTTAATCTCCCCCGCCATGCCCGACCTGGTGATCGACAACCCGTATACCCTCGAAGAAGCCGTCCGCCGGCCCCTCGCAGACCCGACCGAGGTCGACCGCCTCCTCGACGCCGCGACCGCCGCCGCGCGGAGCTTCTCGCGCACGTCCCTCGCCGAGCGCGCCGCCCTCTGCCTGCGCGCGGTCCAGCGCCTCGAGGCCAGCGCGCCGTCGATCGCCGCCGACATCACCCGCATGATGGGCAAGCCCCTGCGCCAATCCCGCAACGAAATCGCGGGGATGGCCAAGCGAGCTCGGCACATGATCTCGATCGCGGAGGCGGCGCTCGCCGACGTGGTCCTCCCGGAGCTCCCGGGGATGGAGCGGCGGATCGTGCGGGCGCCGCTCGGTGTGGTGTTCAACCTCCCGGCCTGGAATTACCCGCTCCTCACGGCCGTGAACGTGGTGATCCCCGCGGTGCTCTCGGGCAATGTCGTGCTGCTCAAGCACTCGCCGCGCTCGCCGCTCTGCGGGGAGCACTTCGCGACCGCCTTCGCCGAGGCCGGCGCGCCCCCCGGCCTGGTCCAGGCGTTCCACTGCGACCACCCGACCTCCGAGCGCATCGCGTCGGATCCGCGCGTCAATTTCGTGGCGTTCACAGGTTCCGTCGAAGGCGGACGGCGGATCTACGCGGCCACGTCGAAGAAGGTGGCCGTCGACGCCGGGCTGGAGCTCGGTGGGAAGGACGGGTCCTATGTCGCAGCCGACGCCGACCTCGAGAAGGCGGTGGACGGGATCGTCGACGGCGCCTGCTACAACGCCGGGCAGAGCTGCTGTGCGGTCGAGCGCGCGTATGTCCACCGCGACCTCTATCCGAAGTTCGTGGAGGCGGCGCTGGAGCTGATGAAGGGGTACGTCCTCGGGGATCCGACGGTCGAGCGCACGAACCTGGGTCCGATGGCGCAGCCGCACGCGCCGGCGTTCCTGGAGGCGCAGGTGAAGCAGGCGCTGTCGCGGGGCGCGCGGGCGCTCTGCGGCGGCCGGGCGACGCAGGTCGACGGCCGCGGGCGGTTCTTCCAGCCGACGCTGCTGGTCGACACGGCGCCGGATCTCGACGTGATGCGCATCGAGTCGTTCGGGCCGGTGCTGCCGGTGGTGCCGGTGTCGTCGGACGAGGAGGCGCTGGCGCTGATGAACGACAGCGATCTCGGGCTCACCGCGTCGGTCTGGACGCGGGACCGCGAGCGCGCGGCGCGGCTCGCGCGCGACCTCGAGGTCGGCACGGTCTACATGAACCAGTGCGACACGCTGGATCCGGCGCTCCCGTGGACGGCGGCGAAGAACAGCGGCAAGGGCGCGACGCTCTCGACGCTCGGGTTCCTGCACCTGACGCGGCCGAAGTCGATCAACTTCAAGCTCGGCTGACGGCCGAGCGGGCAACTTCAAGCTCGGCTGACGACCGAGCGGGCGGCGCCGGCGCGCCGCAGGGCGTGCGCGCCGTGCGCCAGGTTCAACGAAGGCGCAAGGGAGGCCGTGCCGTTTCAGGCCTCCCGTGCACCACGGCTCATGGGGAGTGCTGAGACATGGAAACACAGCAGATCTATCGCGGGCGTCTCATCGATCACATCCAGCTCGTCGTGGCGGACATCGCGGCGAGCAAGAGGTTCTACCGGGCGGTCTTCGACGCGATCGGGGTCCCCATCGGCGGCGAGGCCGACGATTACTTCTGGGCCGACGAGCTCTTCGTCTCGAACGCGAGCTCACGGGCCGCTGCGGGCGCGCTCACCGGTCGGACGCACCTCGCGTTCCAGGCGAGCGACCGCGCGACGGTCGAGCGCTTCCACGCCGCCGCGATCGCCGCGGGCGGCAAGGACAACGGCGCCCCCGGCGAGCGCCCGTACCATCCCGGCTATTACGCGGCGTTCGTGCTGGATCCCGACGGGAACAACATCGAGGTCGTCCATCACGGGCCGGCGAACAGGTCGGCGGACGCGATCAAGATCACGTTCTGACCGGCGAAGGCGCAGCAGGGCTGTCGAAGACGCACGCGGAAAACCTCCTCTCCAGCGCTCTTCACACGCCCTCTCTCCTCTTCTCTTCCCCCTTGCGCCTTTGCATTTCTTTCTCTCTCTGTTTCTCCTCAGCACGACGGCCGCACCGGCTCACCGTCGATGCAGATTCGCTTCCTCGCGACCGGCCTCGCCGCGACGTCGTTGAGGACCACGCCGAGGATGCGGCGGTCGCCGAGCTGCTCGACGGCCCGCGTGAGCGAGGACGCCCGGGTCACCGAGGCGCGGGCGACCACGAGGACGCCGTCGCAGGCGTCCTCGATGACGTTGGCGTCGCCCGAGCCGAGGACCGGCGGGCCGTCGAGCACCACGTAGTCGTAGTAGCGCCGGAGCGCGCGCATGGCGGCCTCGAAGTGGATCGAGTGGAGCGCCGCGGGGTAGCTCGCCTCGAGCGACGGCTCCGCGAGCACCGAGAGCGAGGGGCTGAGGGCGATCACGCCGAGCGGGCGGGCCTCGCCGACCATGCGCCGGCGGAGCTGCTCCGAGAAGCTCGCGTGCGCGGGCAGCCGGAGGCCGAGCGTCGCCGCGACGCGGGGGCGCGCGAGGTGGCCCTCGACGAGGAGGACCCGCGCGCGCTCGGCCTCGGCGAGCGTCATCGCGAGGCGCGCCGCGACCGCGGTCTTGCCCTCGGCCCGGCCGGGGCTCACCACCGCGACCGTGAGCGGCTCGCCGCCCCGCCGCTGATCGAGCCGGTGCCGGAGCACCCGGAGGGCCGCGAGCGCCGATGCAGGCGCGCCCCGGAGCAGCTCGAACACCCCGTACCCCTCGGGGTCGACGTCGGCGCCGAGGATCTCCACCTCGGGCTCGCGGAACCCGGCGCCGCCGGCGTACGCGAGGTGGCGCGTGCCCACGCAGGCGAGCGATCCGCCGGGCGCGCCAGAGGCCGGCTCGGGAGCGCTCCAGGCCTCCTCGGCCGCGCTCCAGGCCGGCTCCGGCGCGCTCCAGGACGGGCCCGGGCCGGCGTCGCCATCGAGCTCCAGACCGTCCGGGAGCGTGTCCTCCTCGCCCTCGGCGAACCCGGGTTGACCCGGCTCGGCGGACCCGGGTTGACCCGGCTGCTCGGCGGACCCGGGTTGCCCCGGCTGCTCGGCGGACCCGGGTTGCCCCGGCGCTGGCCCCGCACGTTCGCTGGGCCGCTCACCGCCGTCCTCGGGCGCGGCGGCGGGCGCCGCGCCGTACGCCGGCACGATCGCGCGCTCGCGGAGCGGCGGCTGCGGCGGGAGCTCCGGCATGGCGGCCAGCAAGGCGGGACCGCCGAGCGCGTGGATGTCGCCGCCGTCGTACAGCGTGTCGTTGAGCAGCACCCGGGCCCCGGCGACGCCCAGCGCGAAGAAGAACGTCACCGCGGCGCCCGCGAAGAACACGCGGCCCCGACCGCGATCCGGCCGGCTCGGCAGGTAGGCCGGATCGAGGACGTCGAGCTCGGTTTCGCTCTTGTTCTCGGCGGCGTCCGCGGAGAGGTCCGCGGCGCGCTCGTTGGCCTGCACGGCCTTCAGGTACTCGCGCGCCCGCTCGAGATCGAGGCGGAGCCGGTGCCACTCGGTCTCGAGCTCGATCACCCGCTCCTCCGGGTCCGGGCCGGGCCCCGCCGGCGCGCGCCGCGGCTCGTCCACAGCCGCCGCCCTGCCGCCGGCGCGCGCGCGCAGGCCCGCGATCTGCCGGAGCAGCGCGCTCCGCTCCGCCGAGAGCGCCGCGCGCCGCGACGGCGTGAGCTCGCCCGCCTCGCCGCGCGGGACCTCGGTGAGGCCCGCGCGCACGAGCTTGAGCGCGCTCTCGGCGGCCGCGAGCTGGCTCCTGGCCGCCTCGACGCGGCGCTTCGCGGCGATGGCGTCCGGGTGGATCGAGGTCACGGTCGACAGCTTCTCGGCGAGCGCCGCCTCGGCCGACACGAGCGCCGCGGCGGCCGCGTCGCGGGCCCGCTGCGCGTCGACCACGCTCGGGGGCAACGGCTGCCCCGGCGCCGCCGCGGGCGAGCGCGCGACCCCGAGCAGCGCCTCCACCCGGGCGAGCTGCCGCTCGAGCGCGGCGAGCTGCGGGTCCATGGCGCGGGGCGGCGGCGAGGCGCGGGCCGCCGCGGGCGCGGGGGCGCCGGGCGAGCCGAGCGGCTGTGGCGCCGGCGCGTACGGCGAGTCGTTGAGACCCCACTGGAACTGCGGATTCTTGGCGAGGAACGTCGCCAGCGCGCGGCTCGCCTCGTCGACCTTGGCGCTGGCCTCGGCGAGCTCCCGCCGCAAAAAATCGCGGGTCATCGTCGCGGCGCCGAGGCTGTCGCGGCGGTAATCGTCGATCAGGATCTGCGTGAGGCGGGCGGCGACCTGCTGCGCGACGAGCGGGTCGTCGTGGGTGAACGAGATGACGTACGTATCGCTGCTCTGCGCGCGGAAGCCGACGTGGCTCTTCATCTCCTCGACCGCCTCGACCATCGAGCGGGCGGTCTTCTCCGGGTACAGCCCGAACGCCTCGATGACGCCGGCGAGCGTCCCGCGCGCGATCAGCGTGTCCTTGAGCTTGGGCCCGAGGCGCGCCGCCCGCGCCGTGCTGCTCTGGGGGTCGCGGCCGGTCTGGATGGTCTCGCGGTAGAGGATGGTGGCCTCGCTCCGCCACACCCGCTTCGTGGCGAGCGCCAGGGCGAGGGAGATGGAGAGCCCGACGGCGATCAGCGCGGCCATCCCGCGCCAGTACATCCGGACGCGGCCGAGGACGCTGATCGCGCGATCGAGGCGCTCGCGGGGTGTGCTCTCCGTGCTCAGGCTGGACATGATGTTCCCCGCACCGCGGGCAGCGCCGTCCGGCGCCGCGCGGCGCAACGGGCGCGCCCGGGGCGCTTTGCCCTCGCCCGGCAAGGCGCGTGCTCGCGGGCGCGTCACCCAGGGACGCACCCGCGCGAGGGGTCGAGAGGGGCGCAGATGGGGTGAGGAGGACGAGCGCCGTGGACGTTGCGCGTGCGGTGCGGGAGAGGTCCTTCGCGGACGTGCTCAGGGAGCCCGGCGCGCCTCGGTCTTCTTCAATCGCAGCCTCTCGATCGGCGGGTGCGATCGGCGCACGCAGCGCCGACCTCGCAGAGCGATGTGCGCCGGCTTCAGCGGCGGCCTCCGCGCGGTCACCAGCGAAGCAACCTCAATCCCTGAATTCTCGGAAAGCTGCGGTCATCTCACGTTGCCACGTCGTACCCCACGGCCAGCGCAGTCGCCGCAATCAGCAGGTCGTGTGCACCAACAGGAGAGGCCTGTAGATACGCTTCGGCGGAGTTGTAGAGCCCTGTCATCGCCGCTTCGCCCGCCCTCGATGCGGACCTCTTCCACCCAGTCCACGAGCAGGCCGTAATGCGCCATGCCATCGACGTCGGTGTCGTGGACGCGCTCGCCGCTCACCTGGCGATCGAAGATCACGGCGCGATCCCCGCGAACTGCGGTCCCCAGTCCGGCCCACAGCATGAGGGCGTAGCTCACCGGCACCGCGCCCGCGCCCCGCGGGCCGGCCTGGGCGCCAAGCCCGTTCGTGTCGGCGCCATGGCCCATCGCCGCCGCCGCCTCCTCGCCATCGCCGGCCTCCACGCGGAACGCGGCCCAGCCGCCGGTCCCTTGACAGGGGTAGGTCGAGATCTATCTTCTAGATATATCTTTTAGAATATCGGTCCGGCGCCGCAGGGAGGCCCGGGCCTGGCGCCGGGGTCGTCCGCCCACGCGCGCGCGGCAGCTGAGTGCTCGCCGCCGTGGCGGTCCGCCGCCGAGCAAGAGAGGGATCGCGTCTATGTTCTGGGGATGTGAACATCATCATGACCACCACCATCACGCAGGCCCGCGCGGGCCGCGGGGTCCGTTCGGGAGGGGCCGGGGCGGCTTCGGCGGCGGGCCGCCCGGCTGGTGGGGCGACTGGTTCGGAGGGCCGCCGCTCCGCGCCGATCGCGGCGGCGTGCGCTACCTCGTCCTCGACGCGCTCGCCGAGCGGGCCCGCCACGGCTACGAGGTCATCCAGGCGATCGAGCAGCGCAGCGGCGACACCTACCGGCCGAGCCCCGGCGTCATCTATCCGACGCTGCAGATGCTCGAGGAGCTCGGCCATGCGCGCGTCATCGAGGCTGACGGCCGCAAGATTTACGAGATCACCGACGCCGGGCGCGAGGACCTCCAGGCGAACCGCGAGTACGTCGACGAGTTCTACGAGCGCTTCGCCGAGAGCTCGTGGGAGCGCTTCGCCGAGGACTTCGGCGACGTCATGAAGCGCGTCGGCGCGCTCATGAGAATGCTCCGCCACGCGATGCGCCGCGGGCGCCTCACGCCCGCCGTGCTCGCGCGCACCGTGAAGGTGCTCGACAAGGCGGCGGCCGAGATCGAGGAGCTGCTCGGCGAGGATCCGGAGAAGCGCCCCGGCCGGCGCCCGTGATCCGCGCGCCGGCGCGCCGGCGCGCCGAGACCGCGCCGAGGGCCGCAGCCCGCATCGCGCGCCCCGCGCGGCGACCTCGCGGCACGGGCGCTGATCCGATGTCATGACATCGGTCATCCGCCGACCACACACGCATTCAATCCTTCACATCACACATTCGAGCGGGCCTGAGGCCACGTCCGTTCACATCGGACACGCGGAGCGGTCGTGGAGGCCGCGCAATGTTGGCTCGCCCTCCAAACGATCTTGTGATCGAGATGCGATTGGCCTAATCTGCTTGTTGCGCTCGGCGGGCACGGGGGGCGCAGGGGGTCGACGCAGAGCTGATCTGCGGACCGCTCGTCGGGCGAGTGGCGTCTGAGGAGAGTGCGCTGGGGAGCTCGCGCGGCGGGGCGCCGCGGGGGACTGCGCGGTGGTCCATCGAGGCGACGGATCCAGCGCGAGCATCGTGCGGAGGCGGAACGTGAGCATGAAATCCATCGAGCACGTCGTGCTCGTCATCCTCGAAAATCGCTCCTTCGACAGCGTCCTCGGCTGGCTGTACGCAGACCCGAGCGCGGGCCCGGCGCTGAACATCCCGGAGCCCGCGCCGGGAGAGCGCCGGTTCGAGGGCCTGGCGGGCCTCGATCCGGCGGCGTTCACCAATGTCGCGGAGGGGCTCAGCTGCGCGCCCGTGAAGGGGGCATCGGCCATGAACGTGCCCTGCGTCGCGCCGAACGAGGAGTTCGCGAGCGTGAACGTCCAGCTCTTCGGACAGGAGGACGTCAGGCCCGGCGACACCCCCACCATGAAGGGATTCGTTCAGGATTACATGGCGGCCCTCAAGAAATCGGGCATCGCCGACCGCGCTCCGGACGCGCTCCGGGACCTCGCCGGAGAGGTCATGGAGAGCTACACCCCCGACCAGCTCCCGGTCATCAACGGGCTCGCAGAGCACTACGCCGTCTGCGATATGTGGTTCTCGTCGGTCCCGTCGCAGACGAACCCCAACCGGGCCTTCGCCTTCTGCGGTACCTCCCTCGGGCTGACGGACAACGGCTGGCTCGAGAAGGACCCGAGGGCCGAGCTGGTCCAGGAGAAGGTCGGGTATCGCCTCGGCGACGACCAGTTCGAGACGACCACCCTCTGGAACGCCCTCCACGAGGCCGGCCACGACGACTGGGCGATCTTCTGGCAGACGAGCACCCTCCCCGAGAAGATCTCGATCGCCCTCACCGGCGGGAAGACCCGCCTCCAGCCGCTCATCGAGCACATCGTCCAGTTTGCGGAGGACCTCGACGCCGATCACCAGAAGTACCTGGTCGAGCTCTCGTCCGGCGATCTCCCGTCCTGCTACACGTACCGGCTGTTCCCCGGCCTGCGCGCGATCCCGGGCGTGGAGCGCCGCTTCGCGCGCGTGGAGCGGTTCCACGAGCAGGCGCGCGCCGGGGCGCTCCCGCGGTTCAGCGTGATCGAGCCGTTCTGGACCGTCTCGCAGGCGTCCACGGATCTGACGTGGGAGCAGAGCCTCGCCACCGCGCTGGGCAACGACTACCACCCGCCGGGGAACCTGAGCGCGGGGGAGACGTTCCTGCAGAGCGTTTACATGAGCCTCATCGCGAACAGGGCGGCCTGGGAGAAGACGCTGCTCATCGTGACGTTCGACGAGGGCGTGGGCACCTTCGACCACGTGCCGCCGCCCGCCGCGGTGCCCCCGTGGGGGCGCGGCGGCTCCGCGCCCGCGACCCAGCACGGCTTCGACTTCGCTCGTCATGGCGTCCGGGTGCCCGCGATCCTGGTGTCGCCGCGCATCCGGCGAGGCACCGTGTTCCGCTCGACCCGCGATCAGCCCTACGATCACACCTCGCTCATCGCCACCATCCTCAAGTGGTACGGGGAGGAGCGGCGCCTGCCCGCGTTCCAGCAGCGCGCGATGGGCGCGCCCACGTTCGAGGAGGTCCTCACGCTGGAGGAGCCCCGCCGTGACGAGCGCGACGTCCGGTTCCTCCAGGTGAAGCGCGAGCCGGGGCAGCCGCTCAAGTACCTGGATCGGTTCACCCTGAGGAGCCACGCCGGCGAGCGCGTCTCGGCCGCCGCCCGAAAATCGACGATCCTGGGCTTGCTCTCGCTCTCGGACCCGAAGGTCGCGGAGTACTTTCCGACCCTCGGCGGCGAGGCCGTCCAGCTCTTCCTGGAGAAGAGCGCGAGGGAGGCCAGCGCGGGCAAGGTGCGCGACGGCGACGAGGTCGCCCTCGTCTCGACCGAGGTGGAGATCGGCGCCTACAACACGCTGGGCGCGTGGAGCCTCACCGGGGACTGTTACTATTTCAACGATTACGATCCGGCCGTGGACGAGGACAGGTACGAGAAGCAGACCTGGGTCCTCGAGGCCGTGGAGAAGGGCCGACCCGTCCAGTTCGGGGACGCGGTGGCCTTCAGGAACAAGCGATCCGGGGCGTACCTGGCCCCGGACGGGAACGGCGTGAAGACCCATAGGAGCGCTTATCATTGGATCATCGAGCCGATCACCTCCCCGCCCGACGCGCAGCGCGGCAGCGCGGCAGCGAATCGTCAGTGAACCCGAAACACCCATGGAGCAGAGCATGAATCGTCTTTCGTCCGACATCGAAGAGATCGACGGTGAATACGACGTCGTCGTCGTGGGTTCGGGCTACGGCGGCGCGATCATGGCGTCGCGGCTGGCGCGCGCCGGCATGAAGGTCTGCGTGCTCGAGCGCGGGCGGGAGCGGCAGCCGGGCGAGTATCCGAACACCCCCCTCGAGGCCCTCGCCGAGATGCAGATGAACCTGCCGGAGGTGGGTCACGAGGGCTCGCGCACGGGGCTGTTCGATCTGCATGTCAACAAGGACATCGGCGTGCTCGTCGGCTGCGGCCTCGGCGGCACCTCCCTCATCAACGCGAACGTCTCGATCCGCGCCGAGCCGCGCGTCTTCGACGACCCGCGCTGGCCGGTCGAGCTCCGGAGCGAGAAGATGGAGCACCTCAACACCGGATACAGGCTCGCCGAGCGGATGCTCTCGCCGACCCCCTACCCCGAGAGCTACCCGCCGCTGCCCAAGCTGACGGCGCTGCAGCGCTCGGCGGAGGTGATGGGGCAGCCGTTCCGGCGCACCAACATCAACGTGACCTTCAAGGACGGCGTCAACGCCGCCGGCGTCGCGCAGAAGGCCTGTAACAACTGCGGCGACTGCTGTTCCGGCTGCAATTACGGCTCGAAGAACACCGTGTTGATGAACTACCTCCCCGACGCCAGGCGGCACGGCGCCCACATCTTCGTCGAGGTGAGCGTGCGCCACGTCGAGCGGCGGAGCGACGGGAAATGGAACGTTCATTACCAGGTGCTCGACACCGGCCGCGAGGCGTTCGATGCGCCGACCTTGGTGGTCACCGCGGACATCGTCGTCCTGTCCGCCGGGACGCTGGGCTCGACCGAGATCCTGCTCCGCTCGAAGGAGGTCGGATTACCGCTGTCCGACCAGCTCGGCCGGGGGTTCAGCGGCAACGGGGACATGCTCGGGTTCGGCTACAACTGCACGCCGAAGCTCGAAGGGATCGGCTTCGGACACCGGGCGGTCTCCGCGACGTCGCCGGTCGGGCCGTGCATCACGGGCGTGATCGACATGCGCAACCAGGCCGACATGAAGGACGACATCATCATCGAGGAGGGCGCGATCCCCGGCGCGCTGGCGCCGCTCTTGCCGCTCATGTTCCAGGCGGCCTCCTGCACCGGCGGCTCGAACACGGCGCCGCAGAACGCGGTCGCCCAGGGCGTGCGCGAGGCCGAGTCGCTCCTCCTCGGCGCGTATCACGGCGCCACGATGCACACGCAAACGTATCTCGTGATGGGGCACGAGGCGAACTGCGGCACGATGAAGCTGGAGGGCGATCAGCTGCGGATCGACTGGCCGCAGGTGGGCACCGAGCCGATCTTCGAGAAGATGAACACGCGCCTCTTCCAGACGACGACGCCGCTCGAGGGGATCTCGGTCAAGGACCCGATCTGGTCCCCGAAGGTCGGCGACAAGCTGATCACCGTGCACCCGCTCGGCGGCTGCATGATGGCCGACTCGGCCGAGTCGGGCGTCGTGAACCACAAGGGCACGGTCTTCGCGTCGAGCGCGGGCACCGCGGTCCACGAGGGGCTCTACGTGTGCGACGGGTCGATCATCCCCGTCTCGCTCGGCGTCAACCCGCTGCTCACGATCTCGGCGCTGGCGGAGCGCTGCGCCATCCACCTCGCCCGAGACCGCGGGCTCCACATCGATTACTCGGACAAGGGCCCGATCCCGCCCGAGCCCCAGGCGCGCAAGCCGGGGATCCGCTTCACCGAGACGATGAAGGGCTACTTCTCGAAGGCGGTCGACAGCGATTTCCAGACGGCCGCCGACCTGGGCAAGCAGGAGGATTCGAGCTTCAAGTTCATCCTCACGATCGTGTCGGAGGACGTCGACGCCATGATCGCGAGCCCCGAGCACGAGGCGCGCACGCTCGGCACGGTGGACGCGCCCGCGCTCTCGGGGCGGCCGCTCACGGTGACGCACGGGACGTTCAACCTCTTCGTGCAAGATCCGAACGCCGCCGACACGCGGCTCATGAAATACAAGATGCGGATGCGGTCGGAGGAGGGGCGCTCGTTCTATTTCTACGGGTTCAAGGTGATCACCGACCGCCCGTTCTGGGACGCGTGGCACGACACCACCACGCTCTACATCACCATCCACGAGGGCGAGGACGAGACGGGCCCGGCGATCGGCAAGGGCATCCTGGTGATCGAGCCCGAGGATTTCATCCGTCAGCTCGGGACGCTCGACGTCACGAACGCGAAGAACGCCGAGGAGCGCCTCGCGACGACGGTGAAGTTCGGGCGCTACTTCGCGGGCGTGGTCTACGATTACTACGGCGGCGTGGCGGCGCCCCTGGAGTTCGCCGACTCGAACCCCCCGCCCCAGAAGCGCAGGCCGCTGCGGGTGCCCGGCCCGCGCCTCTACCCGTTCAAGAGCGGCGATGGAGTCGACCTCCTCCTGACGCGGTACCAGGGCGGCTCGAAGGGCCCGGTGATGCTCGCGCACGGGCTCGGCGTCTCGAGCCGCATCTTCTCGACCGACGCCATCGAGACGAACCTGCTCGAGCACCTCGTGGCGCACGGCTACGACGTCTGGCTGCTCGACTTCCGGTCGAGCGTGCTGCTCCCCGCGTCGAAGACGCAGTACACGGCCGATCAGATCGCGCTTTACGACTACCCCGCCGCGGTGGCGAAGGTGCGTGAGGCCACCGGCGCGGCGGGCGTGCAGGTCGTCGCCCACTGCTACGGCGCGACGACGTTCACGATGGCGATGCTCGCCGGGCTGAAGGGCGTCCGCTCCGCGGTGATCTCGCAGATCTCCACGCACGTGGTCACGCCCGCCATGGTGCACCTGAAGGCGGGGCTGCACGCGCCCAGCGTGCTCGAGGCGCTCGGCGTCGGGTCGCTCACGACGAACGCCTCTTCCCACGAGGGGTTCTTCTCGCGCCTCTACGATCGCGCGCTCGAGCTGTATCCCGTCGGGGACGGCGAGCACTGCAACAGCGCGGTGTGTCATCGGATCTCGTTCATGTACTCGCTGCTCTACGAGCACGCGCAGCTCAACCACGCCACGCACGAGCGGCTCTACGAGCTCTTCGGAGAGGCGACGATGCGCGCCTTCGAGGGCCTCGCGCTGATGACCCGCAAGGGTCACGTGGTCGACGCCGAGGGGAAGGACGTGTATCTGCCGCACCTCGATCGGATGGCGATCCCGATCCGCTTCGTCCACGGCGCGGAGAACCAGTGTTTCCTGCCGGCGAGCACGGAGAAGACGGTCGAGGTGCTGTCGGCGAGGAACGGCGCGGGCCTCTATTCGCGCAACGTCATCCCCGGGTACGGCCACATCGACTGCATCTTCGGGAAGAACGCGTCGACCGACGTGTACCCGTTCATGGTCGAGCACCTCGACCGCACCTGAGGCCCGCGCCGCGGGCCGGGGCAGCGGCCTCGCCGCGCGCCGGCGCGGCGAGGCCGCTGCCTCTGCGTCACAGCCGCTGTGAGTAGTACTCGATGATGAGCTGGACCTGGATCGGGAACGGGATGCTCGTCTCGTCCGGCAGGCTGGTCACGCGCGCCTGCCGGGCGTCCTTGTCGACCGCGAGCCACGAGGGGGCCAGGAGGTCCGCTCTCGCGAGCGCCTCCACGACGGTCTGGTGATCGCGGCGCCGCTCGCGCACGCTCACCGTCTCTCCGGAGCTGACGCGGTAGGAGGGGATGTCGACGCGCTTACCGTCGATGAGCACGTGCCCGTGGGTCACCAGCTGTCGCGCGGCCGGGATGGTGCGGGCGAAGCCGGCGCGGAAGACGACGTTGTCGAGCCGCCGCTCCAGGAGCTCGATGAGCTTGGTCCCGGCGGCCAGCTTGCTCCTGCGCGCCTCGAGCATGAGCGTCCGAAGCTGCGTGTCGGTCAGGCCGTAGTTGAGGCGGACCTTCTGCTTCTCGCGCAGCCGCAGCGCATACTCGCTGAGCTTCTTGCGGGCCTGGCCGTGCTGCCCGGGGGGGTAGGGCCGGCGCTCGGTCTTCTTCGCCGAGAGCCCGGGGAGCTCGACCCCGAGCGCGCGCATGACCTTGACGCGAGGTCCGGTGTAGCGGCTCATGGCCAGGCCCTCCGCGAGAGAGCGCGCGCGTCGCGCGGGGGGGGCGCGGCGCCGTCGGGCGCAGGTGCGTCAACGTGTTCCTGAAGGTTCATCGAGATCCTTGTCTTGTTTCCTGGTCTGTTCTTGAGGGCTCACACGCGCCGGAGGTGGCGGAGGATCGGGAAGCGAGATTTGCGGAGGAAGCGCGCGAGCCCGTTCGTGGCGCGAACGCGGGCGCCGAGCGGCTCGGGGTAGTCGTCGTCGTGGAGGACCCGCAACCACGGGAACGTCTCGACGCTCCCGTCATCGCGGTGGAGCTCCACGTGGCGCGCGCCCCTCGCGGTGGCGGGGCGTAGGCGGAGGCCGGGGGTCGCGTCGAGCAGGAGCTCCACATCTCGCGCGAGGCGCAGGGAGGCCTGGGTCAAGAAGGCGGAGATCCGCTCGGGGCCGAGCTGGGAGAAGAGGCCGAGGCCGAGGATCAACGTGGGCCAGCCGCGCGCCTCGGAGAGCTGATCGATCCAGTGATCGCAGCCAGGAGACGCGGCGGCCAGCGCGTACCGCGGCGTGCGAAGGGCGCGCGGGCGCTTCCAGGCGACCACGCGGGGGACGTCGATATCGATCCAGTGGAGCAGGCCGTTGTCGATGCGTGAGAATCGCGTGCACGGGCCGGTGAAGAGCCCGATGGCCAGGCCGTCCGGGTGACGGCGGAAGAAGTCGTGCACGACGTCGTCCACGAGCCGGGCGCGGGCCGCGAGCGGGCGGAGCTCCTGCTCGGTGAAGCCGGCGCGCTCGACCTCGAGCAAGCGCGCGAGATGGCGGGCCTCCTCGTCGTGGAACCCGAGGTCCGGGAACGCGTCGGATGCGTAGGCGCACGCGGCGACGCCCGCGAGCTCGCGTCGAGCAAACGAAGGGGCCTGGTCGACATTGAAAGTCATTTTCATTTTCATGACAGATCTGTGGGTTGCTTGTCAAGTTGGCGGCTCGGCGATCTGCGATCTGCGACCTGAACCAGGTTCGACCTGCTGCTGCCTCAACCTGCAGCCTCAACCGGGTTGACCAGCGGCGTGCCCAGCACCTGGCCGACGAGTCACCGCGGTGAGGCTGCTAACGCCCTCTCCCGGCAAGGGCGACCGTTTGGAGGCCTCGTTCGACCGATCGCTCCCCGGAGCGGCGCGTCAGGCGCGTCGGGCTGGCCCAGCGTCGCGCGCCGGCCGCCTTCATCGACGTCGCCATGGTGCGGAGCGCGCGGAGCTCGATGTCGTCGGCGATGCGTTCTTCGAGGAAGCGCATCGGCGAGCCTGGCGTTCGCGCGCTCGCCCAGAGGAGCGCCGCCGCTTCCCTCGCCGGCGCAGCGGCGCGCGCGCTCGCCCAGCGGGCCGCGAGCGCGGCGACGCAGAGCCCACGGTAGGTGCGCACCTCGTCGGCGAGCACGGCGTCGAGCGCGCTCGCGAGCCGGCGCGCCGCGCGGGCGTTCGTCAGCGCGCGGTCGAGGAGGACGCGCAACGCTTCGCCGGACGGCTCCTCCGCGACGGCGCCGTCCTCTCTTCCCATCGCGGCGCTTACCAGGGTGCCGATCGCCTCGCACGAGAGCGCGAGCGCCACGATCAGCCGGAGGACGCGCGGCGAGCAATGCCACGGGTGCGAGCCGGCAAGCCCGAGCGGAGCCCTCGCGGGGGCGAGCGCTGCACCGAGCGGCGGGGGGTCGCTCCGCCACCCCCGAAGTGCCGCTGCGCGCTCGCCGACCATCGGCGACGGCGCTGCCGGACCGCCCTTCACGAGCGCCTCCTCCCGCCGCCCGCCACGCCGCGAAATGCGCGGCACCCAACGTCGCGAAACGAGAGCTGCCGCCAGAAGGCAACGAGGCCGTCTTCAACCCCCGCCAGGGCGCGCCTTGGATTGATAATGATCTTCATTTTCAATAAAATAGGGCGAAGCGGATGGGCGGGTCAAGAAATTTCGCGGGGTGCGGCGACTCGATCCGGCCCGATCCGAATCCGACCTGACCCAGGTTGCGGCGACCCGACCTGACCCAGGTTGCGGCGACCGAGGCCACCCAGACCCGACCCGGGTTGAGGCGTGATCCCAACCCGGGTCGGATCGCTGCGCTGCTGCGCCGCAACCTGGTTCGGGTCGACCTGACCCAGGTTGCGGCAACCGAGGCAACCCAGGACTGACCCGGGTTGAAATCAATGGCGTCCCAACCCGGGTCGGGTCGGTCGGTCGCTCAACCTGGGTCGGGTCGGTCGGTCGGGTCGGTCGCTCGACCCGGGTCGGGTCGGGGTTGGCCGGCGGTCGGTCCCTCAACCTGGGTCGGGTCGGTTAGGCGCAACCCGGGTCGGGTCGGTTGAGCGGTCGGGCCAACCTGGGTCGGACCAACCAGCTCAACCCGGGTCGGGCCAACCCGGGTCGGGCCAGTCGGGCCAACCCGGGTCGGGTCACCTCGTGGATCAGGTCACCCCGCCGCCTGCGCTGAAAGCAGCGCGCGCATCGCAGGCGTCACGACCTCCGCGATCGCGCGGCTCCACGAGGCGGCCACCACGACGCCGCCGGGGCGACCGTGCGCAGCGAGCGCGTCGGCGTCCGCGTCCGTCGCCGCGGCGGCCGGCGACGGCGCGGCGAGCCCCGCCTCGAAGGCCGCCGCGACCGCCCGGCGCACCGCCTCCCCGCCCGTCTGCAGCGCCCAGGCCACGAAGCGCCACGCGAGCTCGGCGTGCCGCGCCTCGTCTTCCGCGATCGCCGCGAGGACGCTCCGGACCGCGGCGTCGGTCGCATGCGCGAGCTGCTCGCTGGCCTGCACCGCCGCCAGCGTCTCGCCGATGCAGCCTTCGCGCACGGCGCGCGACGCGAGCTCCGCCAGGTCCGACGTGACCTCGACGACGCCGCCAAACGGGAACGGCGCCGGCTCCAGCGCCGCGCCGGCGTACGCGCTCGCCAGCCCGAAGCAGAGCGCCGCGTGGCGCACCTCGTCGCGCGCGGCCTCGTGCGCGGCCGCGAGCATCTCGGCGGGAGCGCCGACCGCCATCATCTCCAGCGCGAACCGCGAGAACGAGGCGACCGATGCGTGCTCGAGCAACGCGTCGCGGAGCCACGCCTCGGCCAGCGCGGCGCGGGCCTCCTGCCCGAGCCCCGCGAGGTCCGGACGCGGCGCGCCGCCCCACCCGCCCGCATCTCTCCGCTGCTCCCGCGCGGTGCGGGCGCGCTCGCCCACGAGAAACGGCCGGCCCGAGCCGCCGCAGTTCGCGGTGAACTCGTAGCAGCACTGGCCATTTCGAAAGACGCCGTCACCGATGCTGCTGTACCAGCACCCAGGCGGCGGGAGAGGGACGTTCGCGCCGACGGGATCGAGCGGCTCGCAGGCGCCCGCAAACACTCCGCCGGAGCCCCCCGCCCCGCCCTGCCCTCCCGCGCCGCCCTGCCCTCCGCCTCCCTGCGCCCCGGGCTCGACGCACACCGTTCCTTCCTCGCTCCACGAGACGCCGCCGACCTGCACCGTCGTGACGGGATCGGCGCCCCCGCCGCCCTCCCCACCCATCCCACCACGCGCCCCCGCGCCATCCTCGCTCGCGCCGCCGCCGCCGCCATCGCCCGGCGCCGGCTCCTCCATGACGACGCTGGCGCAGGCGACGTTGTCAATCGCCAGACCGAGCGTCGCGGTGGCGAGGATGGCTCGGGTCAGACGGCGAGCGAATGCGCTTCGGAAATGAGCGGGAGGCGTGATGGTCATTGGACCATCGAGAAGCATCCCGCATACCAGCAAGATTCGCGGGATTCAGGGCTCCTCCGCCGGCGTGCACGGCACAGCGTGGCACACCACGCCGGCGCAGCTGTGCCTCGATTCAGACCAGAAACCCCCGCGCTCGCGCGATCGCCTCGATCGCCGGCCGCCGCCGCTCCAGCTCGTCGACATCCTTGACGGGAAGGAACCGGGCCGCGAGCCCCTCTCGAGGCACACGCAGGAACCTGGCCGGGAGACCGAAGGTGATCTCGTTCAAGATGCGCTCGAACTGGATCGCCTTGCGATCTCCCACCTTCTTCTCGACCTCCACATAGACCCAGTCCATCGCGAGCGCGCTGAGCGCCGCGGCGCTCGCAAGGAAGGTGTTGGTGTTGAAGACCGGCACCACCTTCGGATCGAAGCCGACCGGCAGCCGGAAGTCCTCCGCGATCACCGGGCGGCCGTTCCACCGCAACGGGCCGCCGCCCTTGTCGCCGCCCTTGTCGACCACCTCGACCGTGAGCGGCCCGCCGTGGCCGAGGTGCCAGCCGAGGATGACCGGATCCACCGTCGCGCCGAGGTTGTCGAGGTTGGCGATCCAGACGGTCCTTCCGCCGCGCGCGAGGAAGCGGCCGAGGATGCCGCTCTCCCGGAGCGCATCCGGCAGGTCGCCGTGGCCGGTCGCATAGACGCTCGGCTCGCCGTTCTCGTCGAGGAACAGCTCACCCTCCGGGGTGAGGCGCAGGGAGACGTGCTGCTCGAACGTGGTGCAGAGGTCGCCCTGCTCGTCGAGTCGCGCGCCGAGCGCCTCGCGGATCGGGCCGTCCGTCGCCTCGCTGGTCATCAGCCACAGCGGCACCGGGACGCCCGTCTCGCGCCGGAGGTGATCGCTCTCGGCGAGGCGCAGATCGAGGAAGGTCCGACCGGGCAGCACCTCCACGAGCGCCTTGACCACGCCGCCCATCCGGGTGGCCATCCCGCCCGCGAGGACGCAGAGCGCGACCTCGCCGCGCCGGAGCGCGGCAAGGCCCGCCTCGCGGCAGCGGGCGTGCTCGGGCGTGCCCTCGGCCGGCAGCTCCATGACGTCGCCGGGCGCCGGCGGCTCGACCGTGCCAGGGAGCCGGTTGCGGGCATCCCGGTCCTTGCCGATGGACGCGGCCCACCGGGCCACACGGTCGGGGTCGAACCCTCGGGCCCGGAGGCGGGCGAGCAGCGGGGCGGGGAGCGCGGCGATCTGCTGGGCGAGCGAAGACACGCTATCTTCAAAAGCACGATGCGCTGCGCGAGGCAACGGCAGAGTGCAGCGGTTCGCGCGCGCAGCCAGCGCTCAGCCAGAGCCGAGCCAGCGCCCAGCGAGTTTTCCGGCGACGCCGCTCCCCGCGTGCGCCATCGGGCTCCGGGCCGCGCTGAATGCCTCGTACGCTGTTCCCTGATGGGCGTCCGGAGATGCCGATTTCAGCCGCGTCCGCGCTCGCCCGCTGGCGCGCGCCGCTACGCGTTCTTCGCGAAGGGCGCCATGTGCTCGGCGAGCGCCTTCTGGAAGGCCGGCCGCGCCTCACACCGCAGGCGGTACGCCTCGAGGGCCGGGATCTCCGCGACGAGCTCCGTATGGCGCAGGATGCGCAGCACCGTGGTCATGAGCAAGTCCCCCGCGGTGAAGCGATCCTCGAGGTAGTCCCGCTCGCCCAGCCAGCCGGACAGCTTCGTCAGCCGCGCCTTGACGGCCTTGACCGCCGACGGTCGGCGTAGCTGCGCCCATTCCTCGTTGGGATGGAACAGGTCGATCTCGGCGAGGTTCTGGACGTGCGGCTCGACCGTGTTCAGCGCCGCGAACATCCACGATTTGGTGCGCGCACGACCGACGGGATCGGACGGCATCAGCGCCTCGGAGCGCTCGGCGATATGCAGCACGATGGCGCCGGACTCGAACATCACGAGCCCGTCCTCCTCGTAGGCGGGCACCTGCCCGAACGGCTGAAGGCGGCGGTAGTCCGCGGACGCCTGCTCCTCGTTCCCGATCAGCCGCTCCTCGTAGGTGAGGCCCGCCTCGGCCAGCGCCCAGCGCACGCGGAGATCGCGCACCAGCCCTCGTGCAAAGGGCGGAACCCAGCCGAATGCGCATACCGTGATCTTGGGCATCTAGATTTTCTTCTCTCAGGGGGCTGACCGGTGAGCTGCCGATCCGCCGATTCCAGGCCAGAGGGGATGGGGACCGATCCGCGCGAGGTCGTCTCGGCCGCTCCGGCCGATCCGGCTCTGGCCGAGCGGTGCGATCCGAGCGCCGGCGAGGCTACCAGCGCCCGGTCGCGCTCGTCCACCCCTCGATCCGCCGCCGTCCACGCGCGGCGCCGCGCCCCATGTCTCCTCCGGCCCGAGGCGCCCGGCAGCGCGCGAGGCTCGCCCGCGAGGCGGGATCCATGGCGCCCTCGCGGCGCGGCCCGTCGACGTGAATCACGGTGGCGCGCCGCGCACGCCTCTCGCGATCAGCGGCCCGCCGGCTCCAGGAACAGCTCTTCCACCGCCGTCGCGGTCGCCGCCCGCTGGAGCCATCGCTCCAACACGCTCAGGTCCGTCTCGCTCAGGATCCGGCCTCTCGCCTCCTCGCCCGCGGGGATGCCGCGCGCGGCGAGGATCATCAGGATCGCCGCCGACAGCCGCCCCAACGCCTGCTCTGCCCGCGCCTGCTCCTGCTCTGCCCGCGCCTGCTCTCGCTCGATCCGGGCCTCGGCGGCCTCGATCATCCTCTCCAGCTTGCCCACCAGCTCGCCGGCGGTGACCAGCTCGGCCGTGTCCGCATAGAACCGCAGCCGATCTGACTCCACCGTGAGATCCAGCTCGAGGACCTCCGATCGGTACCGCCCGACGCGCGAGGCGATGCTCTCGTAGCGCCGCACGCCCGTGGACGGCAGCCTGTAGCCTCGGAGGTGCCCGCGCTGGATGTCGTAGACGAAGTACTCGCGAATCCCGAGAGCCGCATACCTCGCGACGTTGTCGACGAAGTCCTTGCGCCAGTCGCCCGCGTAGTGCACCTCGATCGCCAGGTCGATCCCCTTGCCTTCGGCGCTGACCATCCAGCAGAGGCGCGGGCCGGGATCGACGTCGGTCGCCGCGATCACGTCGGGCGTGAAGCCCTTCTCGCCCGGGTAGTAGACCTTGATCTCGGCGCCGATGTAGATGCGCCGCCCGCGCCGGCCGAACCACGCGCGGAGCGTGTCGCGCGCCTCCATCTTGGCGTCGAGGTGCGGGTCCCCTTCGGCCATGGCCTCGCGCTCGTCGAGCTCTTCCTGCGACTCCGAGGCGAGGAGCGCTCGAACGGCCTGCTCCCGCTGCGCGGGCGACATCGCCGCCCACTGCGCCTCGGTGGGAGCCCGGGGGGCCTCGGCCGGGAGCGGCGCCGCGGTGGGGTCGCCCGGCTTGCGGATGGGGGCCGACATGCCGACCAGCATACCACCCCGGGGCGCGCTCACCCGAGGAACCGGAGCAGGACGTTGAGCAGCACGAGCACGGCGAACATCCCGCCGCACACGAGCGCGACCTCCCTCAGGGACACGCGCACCGAGATGCGGGCGTCCTCGGCCCGCGCCGCGCCATAAAGCGCAGCGGAAGCGCCGAGCGTCATGTAAAGGACGTCCTTGTAAGCCCACGACAGGAAGAAGATGCCGATCAGCGCGCCGCACAGGCTCACGAAGATCGCCGGCGCGAACCGCCTCGCCGCAGGGCCGACCTCGGCGTCGCCCAGCCAGATCGAGAGCGGTACTTTGATCGACGCATACAGGACGAGCGCGAACAGGCACATCCCGAGCAGGCCCGTCTCGGACGCGGCGAGCAGGTAGGAGTTGTGGGCGGTCAGGCCGAGCGACGACTCGTCGCCGAACTGCCCTGCGCCGACGCCGATGCCCCGGGTGCGCCGGATCATCTCGAACGCCTCCCGGAGCAGCTCGACGCGCTCCTCCGAGCTCTCGCTCGCCTCGTCGCCGCTCCGGCCGCCGAGCAGGAGCATGGGCGGGCCGATGAAGCAGGCGGCGACGACGCCCAGGGTCCCGCTCCACCGGACGAACGTGAGGCCGAGGACCGCCAGGTACACGATCACCCCCGAGCGCGAGCGCGACAGGACGACCATCGCGCCGATCGCCGCGATGGCGGCCACCACGGGGAGCGCGCGCAGCGCCGCGGCCGCGCGCGAGAGCAGCCGATCGGTGAGCAGGAGCGGCAGCGCAGGCCGAAGGCGCGCCCCGCAGGGCGGCGCGGGCGCGCGCGGGACGGCGTCGCCTGGGGTCGCGGGCGCGCGCGGGACGGCACCGCCGGGAGCCGCGGGCGCGCGCGGGACGGCACCGCCGGGAGCCGCGGGCGCGCGCGGGACGGCACCGCCGGGAGCCGCGGGCGCGCGCCGGCCGCCGCGCCGCTCGGCGAGCGCGATCGCGAGCGGGATCGACATGCCGGCCATCAGGGAGAGCTCGTTCGGATCGGCGAGCGAGCCGCGGTAGCGGACGCGCCCGTCGATGGTCGACGTGCCGAGCGGCCCGGGGCGCTCGCACCGGTAGTTGCCGTCGGGGACGGGCGGGTCCTTGCGGCAGTCGAGGTTTGTCTCGCAGGGGCGTCCATCCGGCTCGAGCTCGCCCTTGCCTTCCCAGTCGTCGGGCGCGGCGAGCATGCAGCCGTAGGGCTGGAACGCCTGCACGATCGCGACCGCGGTGGTGACGACGGCGCAGCCGACGAGCGTGATCGCGAGCGCGCGCACCCCGCGCGGCGAGGCGGCGGCGAAGGCGGCGGCGAGGAAGACGCCCGCGACGGTCGCGAGCTGCAGGCCGCGCTCCTCGAGGACGGCCGGGCGCTTGAGCGCGGTGGTGAGGGCCGCCCAGGCGAGGAACGCGAGCGCGTAGACGACCTGAGGCGCGAGCGTCGGCTTGAGCCGCCGCCACACGACGTCGAGGGCGACGCAGAGCAGGGTGAGCCCGAACGCCGCGTGAACGAGCGGAATCCCCTCGAGCGCGGGGATGAACTCCTGCGGCTTGAGGATGACGAGCGCGCACAGCGCGCACACGACCCACGCTGCCATGGTGTGGCGCGCCGCGAGCGCCGCGCGGGCCGCCCGCGCCGCGGGCTCGCGACGGCCGCGGCGAGGCGCCCCGCGCAAGCGCGATGAGCGCGGCGCGCATTCCCCCCTTCCGCGCGACGGATCTAGCACCGTGGGCTCGACCGGCACGCGGGAAGCGCGCCGGTGCGCGCGCGAGGAGCAGGCGCGGGGCGCGGCCGCGGGATCGGCGCTTGCTGATGCGCGGTTCCATCATGGAGGGTGATAACCGCATGTGCTCCCGCTGTGTCCGGATTGCCCTGCTCTGCTCCGCGCTGGTGGCCCTCGTGGCGTCCTCGGGTTGCGGCGCGAGCGCCCCGCGGGTCGATTTCGAGGCGGAGCGCCGCGCAACCCGCGCCTATGCGGTCGGCCCCGGCGACGTGCTGGAGGTGCGCGCCTGGAAGAACGAGGCGCTGAGCCACCGCGTCACGGTGCGGCCAGACGGGTTCATCACGGTCCCGCTCGTCGGCGATATCCTGGCGTCGGGGCGCACCGTCATGGGCATCGCCGAGGAGATCGCGACGCAGGCGGCCAAGTTCTACCACGAGAAACCCGTCGTCAGCGTGGAGGTGGCGGAGCTCCACAGCTACCGCGTCTACGTGATGGGCGAGGTGTCGCGTCCGGGCGAGTTCACGCCGCGGGCGCAGATCACCGTGCTCCAGGCGCTCGCCCTCGCCGGCGGGTTCACGCGCTTCGCCGATCCCGACGAGGTGGTGATCGTCCGGCGCGACGCGCTCGGCGAGCGCAGGATTCCGTTCGTGTTCGATGCAGTCGTCGAGAAAGGCGATCTCCGCGGGGACCTGCCGCTGCAGACGAACGATACGGTGGTGGTGCCGTAGGGCCGCTCGATCATGGCGGGCGCATCCGCCCCGCCGAGCCGCGCCCCGGCCTATCCGAGCCGCTCGCGGATCCACGCCGCGATGAGCTCCGCCGCGGCCTGCCGGTGCCCCTTCAGGAAGTGCGTCGCCCCCTGGAGCTCCACATAGCTCCTGTCCTGCGCGGCGCTCGCCTCGAAGCTCTCCCGCGCCTGCCGCAGCCGGATCTCCGTATCCGCCGTCGCATGCAGGAACAGCGTCGGGATCGCGACCGCGCGCAGGCTGTCCGCGAGCCGCGCCCGCGACGACAGGCTCGACCACGTGGACAGCCACGCTCGCGCGGTGAGCGTCCGCGCCACGCCCCCATAACCATAGTTCGCGACGAACGGATCCGGCGACGCGAAGATCGACCCGAGCGCGCGGTCGTCCGGATCGATGGTCGGGTCCAGATACGCCGGATCCGCCACCGTGCGGTATACCGTCAAGAACCGCCCGTGCGCGCTCCGCCGCCGCATCCGGCTCCACTCGGGGTGCTCCGGGGCCATCTCCTCCAGCGCCGCCGCCGCGTCGGCCTGCGCCTCGATCGCCGCCCGCGCCGCGGCGTCGATGCGCGCGACCCGCGCCCGCTGCGCCGCCCGGTAGCGCGCGAGCCACGCGCGGCCGTACCTGCACGGCGACGGCCAGGGCCGCCAGCCGTTGGCCGGATCGTACATGTCGAGCGACGGATCGACCGACAGCGGATCTCCCTCGTCCACCACCGAAGGGTCGATCGCCTGCTCCAGGAACACCCCCTGCCCCGGGTGCGCCGCCAGCGCGACGAAGGCGTCCCCCAGCCGCCGCCCCTCGGCCGCCGCGCCGGCCTCCGCCAGCGCGAGCAGCGCGCCGCCCCCCGAGTTGCCGAGCAGCACCACCGCCTCGGCGCCCCGCGCCCGCGCCGCCTCCACCGCGGTCTCGACATCGAGCGCCGCCTTCTCGTGGAGACAGTCGGTGTCGTTGTTCACGTAGCGCGTCGCGCACCCGAGCGCCGCCACCCCGCGCGCCGCGAGCAGCGGGCAGAGGTAATGGACCGAGAAATCCGCCCGCGGGTGCGCGAGCACCGCCGCCACCTTGAACCGGCCGCCCGGCGGCGTCCAGAACAGGCCCCGCACGACCGCGCCGTCGCTCCCCACGGCCACGACCGGCTCCCGCCCCAGGGAAGCGGCCGGATCGTCCTCGGGCGAGGGCCAGTAACCGACCGCCGCGGGGCGGCGCCCGTGCCCCAGCATCGCATCGACGATAGGCGCGCTCATCACGCCACCTGCGGCCGGTGGACGATCACGGGCCGCGGCAGCTCGAGCGGCGGCATCGGATCGAGGAGCGAGCGCTCCGCCTCGGCCACCTCGTCCGCCGAGAAGGGCCGCAGCGTCTGGCAGAACTCGACCATGATGCCGTTGGGATCCATCGTGTAGATCGAACGGCAGAAATCGTGATCCATCTCGGTGACCTCGTGACCGTGCGAGAGCCACCGCGCGAGCATCCGGCTGTAGAACTCGCTGGTCGGCGCGCTGAAGGCGAGGTGGTTCACCCACGCCGGCAGCCCCAGCCCCGTCGAGATATCCGTCCTGAAGCGCCCCCGCACCGCCTCTTCGTGCACTTCCCAGAACGCCAGGAGCGGCCCCTCCGGCTCGCTCGTCTGATAAAAGGCGTGCCTCGCCCAGCCCCCGTCACGGCTGCCCTCGTAAGGGACCGCCATGACCTTGACAAGGCGGAACCCCATCACCTGGGTATAAAACCGGTGTGTGGCGACCAGATCCCCGGCCGCCAGCGCGATATGATGCACCCCCATCGTACCCCCCTTGTGCAGGACGATCATGCCACGAGCGCGTGAGCTCGTTCAAGGTGAATGCCATCTCATCGTTCCGTCACTCTATGGCACGATATGGCACGATATCGCACGAGCGCTCGCGCGTCGCGGCGCAACGCGGATGAACCGGGCGCGACCGCGCTCGGCCGATAAGGCTGCTGCGTTCCGAACGGCGCGGTCGCGAGGGCCACGAGCGCGGTGCGCTCGGGGCGATCGCCGTTACCGCGGCGCCCCCATCCACACGCGCGACGTGACCGGGTCGAACACGAGCCGCCTCGCGTCCACGTAGAACGACGCGGCCACCTGCGCTGCGGGGATGGACCACGTCCCGATCCCGCCGCACTGCCTGGCTTCGGGCGGCGTGTCCTTGAGGAACAGCATCACGTCCTGCGCGGCGACGGCGGCGGATCCGTCGGTGCTGACCAGCTCGAACGGCGCGCCCCGGAGGACGCGGTAGGCGGAGACCTGCTCCGATTGCCCCGGAACACAGGTGCTCAGCGACATCGCGGCCTCGGGCACCGGCTCGAGGTCGATCCCGGCCGCCTCGATCGCCGCGAAGAAGGCGCGGTTGATGTTGACCGAGCGCCGGTACACCGCGTCGTCGTACCCCGTATCGAGCTGCGCGACGGCCTGCGCCGCGCCGATGCGCGCCGGGACGGTGGGCACGTTCGGGAAGCCCGGCTGGACCGCGGCGAGATCGGAAGAGTAGTATCCCGCGGTCCAGAGCGGCTTCATGCCCTCGGCGCGCAGGATCGCATCGGGGCAGAGCGCCCCGGCGTCGGCCCGGTAGACGGCGCCGTCCTCGTAATCGAGCGTGAACGCATTGAGCGACAGGAAGTCCGTGCCGACGATGCCGGCCTGGCGCACCGTGCCCTGGACGCCCGAGTGGTCCTGCACCGTGAGGCGGACGGTGCCCCAGGGGCCGTAGAAATCGAAGTCGGCGAACCGATCGGCGCTGCCGGCGACGGGCGCGGGGGCCACCCCGCCCGCGAAGCCCTGCGGGTCGATGGTGCTGGCCGTGGTGCCGAAATCGAGGAGGAAATGGCCTTCAGCGGCGCCGACGCGCGCGACGGCATAAGGCATCTGGCGGGAGACCACGAGAGGCCGCTTCTCGCCATGACAGCCCTGGAGGTCGGCGAGCGGGGCCCCGCCCGCGCCGCCGGCACCCGCGCCGCCGGCACCCGCGCCGCCGGCACCCGCGCCGCCCGCCCCACCCGCGCCCGCCCCGGCCCCGCCAGCGCCGCCCGCGCCCGCCCCGGCCCCGCCCGTGCCGCCGGCGCCCGCCCCGGCACCCCCCGCATCGCCCGCATCAGCCGACGGCGGCGCCTCGCTCATCGTCGCGCTCTGGGCGGGCGAACCCGCGCGATCGGGAGCGCCGCAGCAAGCCGAGACGGCGACCAGCGAGAGGACCGCGGCGGCGCGTGCCCTTGCACGAGGGGAGCTGGACCCCGGCGAGCGCTCGAACCCAAGCATCCGCGCCATGGTACCCGGCGTTGCCGCATCGCGTCAACCTCGCTCGTCCGATCGCGCGCAGGGCCCATCGGGTACGCTGAAGCCCCGGAAGGCCGCTGGAGGGTCGATCTCATGCGCATCGCCGTGCTGCAGGCCAACGCCGTCCCGGGACAGGTGGACATCAACGTCGCGCGCATCGCCGGCGCGGCCCGGCGCGCCGCCGAGGGCGGCGCTCACCTCCTGGTCACTCCGGAGCTGTTCACGACGGGCTACGTGCCGGCGCTGGTGCCCCGGACGATGCTCGCGATGTCGCCCCAGGCCATCGCCCGGCGGCTCGAGGAGGTCGCGTCGAGCTGCGGCGTCGCGCTGGTCGCCAGCGCGCCCGACCGCGGGCCCGACGGGGAGCTCTTCATCGCCGCGCACCTCTTCGATCGCGCCGGGGCGCGCCTCGCGACCTACCGCAAGACGCACCTCTACGGCCCGGACGAGGCCGCGGTGTTCACCCAGGGCCGCGGCGAGCTGCCCATCGCGGCCCTGCACGGCTTCCGGATCGGTCTCTTGATCTGCTACGACATCGAGTTTCCCGAGGCGGTGCGCGGCGTCGCGCTGGCCGGCGCCGATCTCGTGTGCGCGCCGACCGCGCTCCCGGAGCCGTTCGGCGTGGTGGCCCGCACGCTGCCGCCCGCGCGCGCGCTGGAGAGCCAGGTGTTCATCGCCTACGCCAACCACTGCGGGCAGGAAGGAGACACCGTCCTGTGCGGCCAGAGCATCATCGCGGCCCCCGACGGCTCGGTCCTGGCCGCCGCGGGCGCCGCCGGCGAGGACCTGCTCTTCGCCGATCTCGATCCCGAGCTCCAGCGCGCCTCGCGCGCGGACAACCGCTATCTCTCGGAGCGCCGCCCCGACGTGTACGCCGCGTGGGAGCGCGCGGCCCGCACGGGATAGGCAGCGCGTGCGCTATCCTCGGCCCGCGCCATGTCCGACGGCGAGCTCGTCTTCGCATCCATGCCGGCCGCGCTCATCGCGTTCGCCTCGTCCAGCGGCGTCCCGCACGACGAGCTCCTCCGCGCCGCCGGCGTCTCGCCCGAGGCGCTCGCCGCGCCCGACGAGCTCGTGCCGTACGCGTCGCTCTCCTCGCTGTGGGCGCTCATGCTCGAGCGCCTCCCCGGCGAGCCGCTCGGGCTGACCTACGCGCGCTGGATCCCGGTCTCGGTCGTGGGCATCGTCGGGCACGTCGTCCGCCACAGCGAGACCCTGCGGGACGCGGTCGCGGTCTATGGCCGCTTCTTCCGGCTCATGGACCCGCACCTCCGCATCGTCGTCGAGGAGCGCGGCGAGGTGATCCACCTCGCGCTCGAGCACGAGCCGCGGGTCGTCGCGATGGCCGAGCCGATCGAGATGATGGTCGCGACGCTCGCGCGCTTCATCGCGCTCTACCTCGACGGCGCCGCGCGGCCGCTCGAGGCCATGTTCCGCCACCCCCGCCGGCACCCGACCCCGCTCTACGAGGAGGCGCTCGGCGCCCCGGTGCGCTTCGAGGCGGCCGCGACCGGCCTCGTCTACGACGCGCGCGTGCTCGACGCTCCCCTCGTCGGCGCGGATCCCTCGGTCCGCGATTACCTCGTGCGCCACGCCGAGCAGCTCCTCGCCGCGCGCGCGGCGCCGGCCGGCGCGGCGCCGCTCGACGCGCGCGTGCGCGCCCTCATCGGCGAGCGGCTCGATCGCGGCGAGGTGGACCAGGCGCGGATCGCGCGCGCGCTGGGCATGAGCACGCGCTCGCTCCAGCGCGCCCTCAAGGACCTCGGCACGTCGTTCACGGCGCAGCTCGACGAGGCGCGGCGCGGCAAGGCGATCGAGCTCCTCCGCCGGCGCGATCTCGCGCTCCAGGAGATCGCCTTCCTGCTCGGCTACGGCGAGCCGCGCCACTTCTACCGCAGCTTCCGCCGCTGGACGGGCACCACCCCGGGCGAGTACCGGCGCACCCGCGTCCGGTAGCTCGGTGCGTCAGAGATTTCGCTAGAAAAAAGGTCGATAACGAGCGGCCGCAGGAAGTCGAGAGCTCGGCGGCCGAGCGCGTGTCACCCCTCTGCCACGAACCGCCAGGTTACATCGCCGCTCTCGTGCCGTGTTTCGAGATCTCGCACGCCAAGGAGCGGCAGCGTCTTGTTCCAGAATCGGATCGCCCGAGCATTGTCATGGATGGCACAGAGGTGCCACCGCCCTGGATACCGACGGAGCAGCAGCTGGAGCGCATGTCGGCCCGCGCCGGTGCCACGGCTCCCGTGGATCAAAAAGAGCTCCGCGATGCTGAAATCGACGTCGTCCGGCATGTATCTGAACGGTCGCAGGCCGACGCATACGAACCCGACCGGCCGGGCGTCGCTCGTGATGACGTGCGCTCGCTGGAACGGCTGCATCGGGTCCTGCTCCGACCGCGGAGCTCGCAGGTTGCCCGGCGGCGTGACGCTCGAGACCCAATCGTCGACGATGTCCGGTTGCCATCGACCGGCCTCGTCCAGAGCGTAGAAGCTCGTATCGAAGCCGGAGAGCTCGTGGACATACATCGGCCAAACGTTCCGGAAGAACTCACGCGCTTCCCGCGTGCGCCATGCGTCAACCATGGAGATGTTCATCTCTTCCTCGACATGTCGCGACGACGGCAGCCTGCCGGAGGGAGGCCTGAAGCGCGCATCTTTCGTCCGCAGATCACCTCAGCTCGTACACGTCGACCGTATCCACCATCACGTGGGGCACGAGGACGCGCCCGCGCTTCGTGTCATAACCGATGTCCGCGGGCGTCTCCTGCTCGGGGATGGCGACCTCGAAGGTCCCGCCGAGCTTCCCGCGGAGCACCGCCGACGCCTCGTGGCTGGTCACGAGGAGCGCGTCTCCGAGGGAGATCAGGCCGTCGAGGCGGCCGCCGGGCGCCGTGGTGGTCACGTCCCGCTTTTCGCCCTTCTCGTCGAGGACGAAGACCTCGGGAGCGCCGCTCGAGCAAACCACGAGCCCCTTGTCGCTCCACGCGAGGCCGTTCGGCATGCGCAGGTCGGTGGTCTTCGCCAGCGCCCTGGCCCTGCCCTTCTCGATGACGTACATGGCGTCGCTCGACGTCGCCTCGAGGTTGCCGGTCGCGCCGATCGTGAAGCCGGAATCGGACACATAGACCTTGCCGTCCGGCGCCGCCGCGACGTCGTTCAGCAACGTCGCGCCGGGGATGGCGATCTCCCCCTTCGGCGCCCCGGTCTTGAGGTCGAACATCCGCACGGTCGTGAGGTCGGCGACGTAGAGCACGCCCTTCGCGATCGCCGAGCCCGTCGGCGCGTCGAGCTTGACCTTGTTCTTGCCGCCCTCGATCCACTTCAGGCTCGTCACCTGACCGTCGGGCGAGAGGACGGAGATGAAGCCGTTGTTGTCCCTGTCGCCCGGATTGCCGTTGATGTTCGAGACGAGGTAGCGGTCGTTGTCCGCGTCGTAGAGCACGCTCTCCGGCTTGGCGAAGCCGGTGTATCTGGCGACCGGGCGCGGCGCGGCCAGCTCGGGCGGCTCGGGCGCCGCCGTGGACGCCGCGGGAGCAGCCGGGGCCGCGGGCGGGGGCTCGACGCTGCTCGTCGCGACGGGCGCGGCGGAAGCGGACGCCGCCGGTGCCAGCGCGGGCGGCGGAGCCTCCCCGCCGCAGGAGACCATCGCGGCCGCTGCGACGAGGGACGTGAACATGCCGAGGGCTCGTGCCATGGGAAAACCTCCTGGTGGCGAAGCAGCGCCGGCTCAGCGCCGGCTCAACCGCCCGATCGCCCGGCCGAGCCGGTAGGCCAGGCGGCCGGACGGCGCGCTTTGCGGCACCGCCGGCGCGAGGTCATCCGCCGGCATCGCCCCGGGGCGAGCGCCGCTCAGCGGCTCCCACCGATCGGACCCGAGGCTCGCGCGCGAGCGCTCCGCCTCCGTGCGCGAGCGCTCCGCCTCGGCGCGCGAGAGCTCCACCTCGGCCATCGCGACCCGCCGCTCCAGCCAGGCTAGCCGGGCCCGCGCCGCCGCGAGCTCCTGCGCGGGCGCCGGCCCCCCCCTGCGCAGCAGCCGCCTGAGCGCCCGGCCGAGGTGGTACATGCCCCGGCTGAACGGCCGCGTGGCCTCGGGACCCAGGTTCGCGGCCGCCTCGGCGCGGATCTGCTGCGCGCGCACGCGGCGCAGCCGCTCCTCGATCTCGTGAATGCGGAGCCGCACCACCTCGATGTCGCTGCGGTACCTGGACATGCGGCCATGATCGCAAGCCGAGCCGCGCGCGCCAACCGCGACCGGCCGCCGCGCTCGTGCTCCTCTCGCCTCCGCGCGCCCGCGCCGCCGCGCGCCCCTCTCGCCGCCGCGCGCCCGCGCCGCCGCGCGCCCGTGCCGCCGCGCGCCCCTCTGGCGCGATCCGTCGCAACGTTGGCGCCCGACGCCGCTGCCGCGCCGCCGCGCCGGCCTCATCGTTGGATCGATCCCGGCGAGGCGCCGCGCGCCACCGGGATCGAGCTCCTGCCGAGGTGCGCCATGAGCCAATTGCCCCGAGGCCCGCAGGGCCGCCTGCTGACGACCTACCAGTTCCTCACGCGTCCGATCGAGCTCCTGTCCCGGTGCGCCGCCACGTACGGCGACGTCTTCAACGTCCCGATGTACAACGGCGACGTCGTGGTGGCCGGCAGCCCCGCGTCGGTGCAGGACGTGATGACGGCGCCGCCCGACGCGCTCGTTCCGTACGCCACCAAGTCGATCGCCCCGCTCGTCGGAGAGCACTCGCTCGTCATGCTCTCGGGTGAGCGCCACCGGCGCGAGCGGAAGCTGCTGACGCCGCCGTTCCACGGCGACCGCATGCGCGCCTACGCGGCGGCGATGGCGGACATCGCCGCCCGCCGCTTCGCGGAGGCCGCGCGCGCGCCCCGCGCCGTCGCCCAGGACATCACGCAGGCGATCTCGCTCGACGTCATCCTCCGCGCCGTCTTCGGGGTGGAGGAGCCGTCCCGCATGAGCGCGTTCGCGCGCGCGATCGTCGCGATGACCGACGCGCTGACCCCGGCGCTGACCTTCCTGCCGGTCCTGCAGCGCGAGCTCGGGGGCGTCGGCCCCTACGCGCGCTTCCGCCGGCGCGTCGAGCACCTGGACGCCCTGTGCCGCGAGCAGATCGAGCGGGCGCGCGCGGCGCCGGGCGACGACATCCTGAGCCTCCTGGTCGCCGCCCGCTACGACGACGGCTCGAGCATGAGCGACCAGGCCATCTTCGACGAGCTCCGGACGCTGCTCTTCGCCGGCCACGAGACCACCGCGCTCGCCCTCGCGTGGGCCCTCGACCACGCGCACCGCCACCCGACCGTCCTCGCGCGGCTGCGCGACGAGATCGACGCCCTCGGCCCGGAGCCCGATCCGGAGCGCCTCGCCGCGCTGCCCTACCTCGACGCGGTGTGCAAGGAGGCGCTGCGCCTGCACCCGATCGTCACCGAGGCCCCGCGCATGGCGGCGCAGCCGTTCCGCCTCGGCGAGCACACCCTCCCGCCGGGGACGGGGGTCGCGCCGTGCATCCTGCTCGTGCACCACCGCCCCGAGCTCTACCCCGAGCCGTCGCGCTTCAGGCCCGAGCGCTTCCTCGAGCGCAAGTACTCCCCGTTCGAGTACCTGCCGTTCGGCGGCGGGAACCGCCGCTGCATCGGCGCGGCCTTCGCGATGTTCGAGATGAAGATCGTGCTCGGCGTGGCGCTGTCGGCGTGGGAGTTCCGCCTGCTCGACG
The DNA here is from genome assembly GCF_051521425.1 of Sorangium sp. So ce834. Classification (NCBI taxonomy): domain Bacteria; kingdom Pseudomonadati; phylum Myxococcota; order Polyangiales; family Polyangiaceae; genus Sorangium; species Sorangium sp. So ce834. Next base: position 4,940,472 of record NZ_CP150351.1, on the reverse strand, counting down.
AGCGCCCGCCGCGGCCCGTGCGGCGCAACCTCACGCTCGGCCCCGCCGGCGGCGTCCCGCTCGCCCTGCGCGCCCGCGGCCGCGCCGCCCTCCGCACCGCCGCCTGATCCCGGGCGCAGGCGGCGCGCGGCGAGGCGCCGAGGATCGGAAGGCGTTGCCCCGATCACCGGGGCACGGCGGCGCCGGAGGAGACCGGGGAAATCGCGACATAAATCCTCCGCGCTGTCTGCCCTGCGGCGATCGCCGGGGGTCGTTCTGGAATAGAGGGGCTCCCCCGCTCGCCGCGCAGCCCCAATGTCGACTCGCCTCCTTCGCTCGCCCGCCGCCCCCTCCCCCGGCACAGCGCCCTCTCCGCCGGCCGTCGCGATCGATCCGCGCGCGGGCACCCGGCGGCGGCGCGCCCCGGGCCGGGCGCGGCGCCCGCGGGCGCTCGCCGGGGTCGCAGGGCTCGTCGCGCTGCTCTGCGCGGCGCCCGCGTGCGAGTCGGCCGCCACCTCCGCGCCGCCGCGCCCGTCCGGGGCCGCGCACGCCCGGCTGGAGCTGCACGCCGACGACGCCGAGGTGTGGGCCTTCAGCGCGCGCATCCAGGGCGCCCTCGCCGGGCCGGGGGCGCTGGAGGAGTGCGCGATCCAGGTGGGCAGCGACGTCCACACCGCCGCGATCGAGCAGGAGCGGCGCTTCGCGGCGGACGTGCCGCTGCTCGAGGGCGACAACGAGATCGCCGCGCGCTGCAGCGCGACGGGCGCGGGCGAGCTGGCCACGCCGCCCGTCACCTACCGCGTCCGGCTGGAGGACGCGCCCCGGGCCCGCGCCCGCGCGGCGCGGGCCGGCGACCGGCTCGTCTTCGACGCCACGGGCAGCGCGCCGAGCGAGCGCTCGCGCGCCGAGCTCGTCGACTTCGCGTGGTCCCGGCTGCGCGGCGACGGGACCGCCGAGCGCCTCGGGCAGGGCGCCCGCATCGAGGTGCCGGCGCCGGACGAAGGCGGGCGCGCCATGATCGAGCTCACGGTGCGCGACGCGCGCGGCCGCAGCGACGCCGCGCGCGTCGCGCCGCCGCTCGAGGCGCCCCCGGGCGCGAGCGCGCCGTCGTGGATCGACGACGCCGTCCTCTACGGCGTCGTGCCGCCCTTCTTCGGCGATCCCCCGCTCCGGAGCGTCCGCGCCGCCCTCCCCGCGCTCGAGCGGCTCGGCGTCACGGCGCTGTGGCTGTCTCCGATCTTCGCCGCGCCCGAGGGAGACTTCGGGTACGCCGTCACGGACTACTTCAGCGTGCGCCCCGACTACGGGACGGAGCAGGACCTGCGCGAGCTCGTGGACGACGCGCACCGGCGCGGCCTGCGCGTGCTGCTCGACTTCGTGCCGAACCACACCTCGATCGAGCACCCGTACTTCCAGCAAGCCGAGCGGCAGCGGGGCCGCGCCCACAGCTTCGCGTTCTACGATCGCGACGCCGGCGGCGAGCCCACCCATTACTTCGACTGGGAGCACCTGCCGAACCTCAACTACGACAACGCCGAGGTGGCGCGCTGGATGCTCGAGGTGTCGCTGCGCTGGGTGAAGCGCTTCGGCATCGACGGCTATCGCGTGGACGCCGCGTGGGGCATCCAGGAGCGGCGGAGCGAGCTCTGGTCGTCGTGGGCTGCCGAGCTCCGGCGCGTGAGCCCGGATCTCGCGCTGATCGCCGAGGCGTCGGCGCGCGATCCGTACTACCTGCAGAGCGGGTTCGACGCGGCGTACGACTGGACCGAGGAGCTCGGGCGGTGGGCGTGGGGCGACGTGTTCGAGGCGCCGCGCGGCATCGCGGCCCGGCTGGGCGCGGCGCTCTCCGCCACGGCGGCGCGCGCCGCGCGCCCCGAGCGCACGCTGAGGTTCATCAACAACAACGACACCGGGGCCCGCTTCATCACGCGCCACGGGCCGGGTCTGACGCGCGTCGCGGCGGCGGCGCTGCTGACGCTGCCGGGCGTCCCGTGCCTCTACGCGTTCGACGAGCTCGGCGCCGAGTACGAGCCTTACGGCGGCCTCGCCCCGGTCTCGCGGCCTCCGCGCGGGCCGCTGACGCGGCACTACGAGCAGCTGATCCGGCTCAGGCGCTCCCTCGCGGCGCTCCGGTCGCCGGGGCTCGTCGTCGTGCACGCCGGGCAGGACGACGAGGTCTTCGCCTACGTCAGACACGGCGACGACGCGTCGCGCTTCGCGCTCGTGGCCCTGAATTTCAGCGAGCGACCGGTGAAGAAGCGGCTCGCCGTCCCGGCGCCGTTCGCCGGCCACGCGCGCGGCGGCCTGCGCGACGCCCTGGGCGGCGCCGGCGCGCACCTCCAGGCGGGCTCCGTCGCGCTGGACCTCGCGCCCTGGGACGCCCGCGTCCTCGTGCCGCGCTAAGACCTCACCCGTGCGCGGCGATCCGGGTCGCCGCGACGTGAGGAGGATCACTCATGGCTCAGGAGCAATGGTCAGCTGTCGATCGCTACATCACCGATCTGCTCGTGCCGCCCGACGCCGCGCTGGACGCGGCGCTCGAGGCGAGCGCCGCGGCCGGCCTGCCGCCGATCAACGTCGCGCCGAACCAGGGCAAGCTGCTGCATCTCCTGGCGCGGATCCACGGGGCGCGGGCCATCCTGGAGATCGGCACGCTCGGGGGGTACAGCACCATCTGGCTCGCCCGTGCGCTGCCCGCCGGCGGCCGGCTGATCACGCTGGAATCGGAGCCGAAGCACGCCGAGGTCGCCCGCGCGAACCTCGATCGCGCCGGGCTGGCCGACCGCGTCGAGCTGCGGCTCGGGCGGGCGCTCGACACGCTGCCGAAGCTCGCCGCGGAGGGCCGCGGCCCGTTCGACCTCATCTTCATCGACGCCGACAAGCCGAGCAACCCCGACTACTTCGCGTGGGCGCTCAAGCTCTCCCGCCGCGGCAGCGTCATCGTGGTCGACAACGTCGTGCGCAGCGGGGCGGTGGTCGACCCCGAGAGCGCGGATCCCAACGTCCAGGGGGCGCGCCGCCTCTACGAGCTGCTCGCCGCCGAGCGACGCGTGAGCGCGACGGCGATCCAGACGGTGGGCACCAAGGGGTACGACGGCCTCGCCATCGCCGTCGTCACCGCCGACCCGTGACCCGCAGCGGCCTGGCGGCCTGCCGGGCGCTCCCCGCACCGGAGGACAAAAAACAGAGCGCCCGCTCGACGGTGGGGGGGGAAACCGTCACGGGCGCTCTGCCGTGCACCTCTAGCAGGACGCGGGCCAGGGGATCGCCGTAGGCCTTTCGAGCGTTTACCCATCGGGTTTCCCCCGAGGCTTTCGATCCTGAGATCGCTGCGTGCAAAGGTGGCATCCGCTCGGCGCGCCGAGGGCCACCGGAGGGTGGTTCCGATCGGCGAGCCGCGCCGCCTGCTCGCCGGGCGGGACGACCCGGGGCCCGAGCAGCCCGGCGGCCTTCGCCGCGTCGACGAGGATCGACGCCGCGTGCGCGTCAATGAGGCTCACCCCGCCCGGTCGTGTGAGCTCCGGAGTTCGCAGATCGTGAGAGGCGTTGCCTGGATCGATGAGCTCGGAGGCGCTCGTCCCCGAGCTCATCGTGACCATCGCTCGTGCATTCCCGAAGAGAAGAACTGGTGTCGAATCCCCCGGCTCTCGCTCAGCCGGGCGTGGCGATCTCGTCGTAGCCGCGGCCGCTGAACTGAAGCAGGCAGACGCCGTGGCCGAACGGATCGGCCAGGCGGAGCATGCGCCCCCACGCGGCCACCTCGACGTCGGCCTCGGGGACCGCGCCCGCCTCCTGCGCCCGACGCGCGGCGGCCTCGAGATCGTCGACGACGAAATCGAGATGGACCGGCGTCCAGTGGCGCCGGTAGTCGCGCGCGGGCGCGCCGGCCGCAGGCGCGCTGCCGGCCGGCTTCTCCAGGAGATAGATGGGCGCGGCCGCGCCGAGGAGCTCGACGAAGGCGCCGCCGAAGCGCCGCCCGACGCGCAGGCCGAACGCGCGGGTGTAGAAGGCGATGGCCGGCTCGATCGCCGGTACATCGATGTTGACGAGCAGGTCGGACATGCGGTCACTCTAGCGACGGGGCGCGCCGCGGCGCAACGCGGGCATCGAGGAGCAGGTGAGCCGCGGTGACGACGAGCTGCGTGAGGCGGCGCGGCGCGGGTACCGCGAGCGCTTCGGGGTGGATCTGCAGGAGCCGGTGCGGGAGTGACCGTCACGGGGCCGGGCGGGCAGCGCCGGGGACCGGAAACGGTCTCCCGGGGAAGCTCAGCTGCCTCCTCGACACCGGAAACGGTCTCCCGGGGAAGCTCAGCTGCCTCCTCGACACCGGAAACGGTCTCCTCCGGGCAGTTCACCTATCTCCTCGACACCGAAAACGGTCTCCTCCGTATAGCTCAGCTATCTCCTCGACACCGAAAACGGTCTCCTCCGTGTAGCTCAGCTATCTCCTCGACACCGGAAACGGTCTCCTCCGTGTAGCTCAGCTATCTCCTCGACACCGGAAACGGTCTCCTCCGTGTAGCTCAGCTATCTCCTCGACACCGGAAACGGTCTCCCGGGGAAGCTCGGCTGCCTCCTCGACACCGGAAACGGTCTCCTCGGGGCAGAGCACACTTGCTCAACGCCCCCTGTAGAGGTCCCCGCCTCGCTGGACGCTGGGTGTTCGACAGCCGCCACGAGGCGGCGGAGCGGGAGCTCGCCCGTCACGACGCGCTCCTCCAGCGCTTCGTCGGCTGGAGATCGAGGCCGAGGCGCCGCTGTTCGACACCGGCGCCGCCACCCTCTTCGATTTCGCCGGCGCGGCGGGCCACGGCGGCGACGCGCGCTTCTATTACGTGATCCCGTTCACCCCGCAGCGGGCGCTCGTCGAGCTCGTCGCGCTCGGCGGCGAGGCGCACGAAGAAGAGCTGGCGCGCTACGTCGAGCGGACCGCCGGCGGGGCGCGCTTCCGCGTCGTGCGGCGCGAGCGCGGCGCGAGCCTGCTCACGTGCGCTCCCTTCGCGCGGCGCCTCGGCCGGCGCGTGCTCGCGATCGGCGTCGCGGGCGGCCTCCTCAAGCCCTCGACGGGCTACGCCTTCACGCGCATCCTCGACGACGCCGCGCTCATCGTCCGGTCGCTCGAGACGGCGGGCCACCCGTTCGCGCGGCCGCCGAGGGGCCTCCCTTACCGCTTCTTCGACGCGGTCTTCCTCCGCCTCCTCGCCGCCCAGCCGTCGCGCATCGAGCCGGTGCTCACGGCGCTGTTCACCAGGAACCCCGTCGATCGCGTCCTCCGTTTCCTGGACGAGCGCGCGTCGCTCGCCGACGTGCTCGCCATCGTGGCCTCGCTGCCCAAGCTCCCCTTCCTGCGCGCGCTGGCGGGGTGGCTGGGCACGCGCCTCGGCCTCGTGCCGCCCGCGCGGCAGCTGCGCGCCTGAGATCGCCCCGCCCCACCGCCAGCGACGCCAGCAAACATTGCGCCGCGCGCGCCGCATCCGAGCCCGGACGGCTCGTCCCGGGGCCATCACCGCGAAAACTGAGGGCGCGCGGGCGCGCCTCGCGCGAGCCGCGGCGCGCCCGTCGTCGCCCGTCCGCGCGCTTCAGCGCAGGACCGGCGTCTCCCGCGCCGCCGAGAGCGCCGCGCCGCCGGCCCACGGCTCCACCCGGTCTCCCAGCGAGGCGCGCACCTTCGCGACCTCGTCCTTCGTGATGGCGGGCGCGCTGTTCCCCCAGCTCGATCGGACATAGGTGAGCACCAGCGCGATCTCCTCGTCCGACAGGTTCACGCCGAAGTTGGGCATCACGTCGTTGTACTGCACGCCGTTCACCTCCATCGGCCCGGCGGCGCCGAGAAGCGTGAGCCGGATCGGCGTCTCCTTGTCCTCGAGCAGCCATGACGCGCCGACGAGGGGCGGATACCGGCCAGGCTTCCCCTCCCCCCTCGCCTGATGACACCCGGTGCACGAGCGATAGTAGATCTTGCCCCCCTGGGCGAGGTCCTCGTCCGTGACGCCGAAGGCCGCCTCGCCGCGCCCCTGGGCCCGGGTGTCCAGCTTCCGCAGCACCATCCACGGCAGCGCGAGCACGCCAAAGGCCACGATCAGCATGATCACCACGACGTGCGCCGTGTTCGGCTCTCCGTCTCGAGCGTCATCGCGCTTGCCTGCTTCACCCACGGGGCACTCCTCCGCCGCAGATGAAGCGCAGGCGATCCCCGCCGTCAAGGACCCGCCCGGCGGGGCGCGTCGGCGCCGGCGCTGCACCCCGGAAAGCTGGGTCTCCATGGAGCGGCGTGTCGGGATCTACGTCGGCCGGGAGCTCGGGGCGTACGATGACTCGGGACCGGCGAGCTGGCGGATCGTTAGCGCCGCCGCTCGCGACGAGCTCCGTGCGTCAGCGATCCCGGGCGGGGTCTCTGACGCACGGAACTAGGCACTAGGCCGTCGCGGCCGCCGCGGCGACGCTCGCGCCCCCGGCGCTCTCGCTCCTCGCCGCGGCGGCGCGCGGCGCCTTCTTGCGGGTGGCGCTGCGCCGGCCGTCGATGCTGACGGGCACGTCGCCGTCGACCGTCACCCGGCGCACCACGCGGAGCTGATCGCCGTAATCGTTGATCGCGTAGTGCTGGGTGGCGCGGTTGTCCCAGATGGCCACGTCGCCGGCGGCCCACCGCCAGCGGACCGTGTTCTCGAGGCGCGTCACGTGGTCCTGGAGCACCTGGAAGAGGTGCGCCGAGTCGAACGACGAGACGCCGAGGAGCTTCTTGACGAAGTGGCCGAGCACGAGCGAGCGCTCCCCGGTCTCCGGGTGGACGCGCACCACGGGGTGCTCGGTCTCGTACACGGTCGACGTGAACACCTCCTGATAGCGCCGCACGTCGTCCGCCGACGACTGCGGCTTTCGCGCCTGGTAGTCGTACTCGTTGCTGTGCACGGCCCACAGCTTGTCCGCGAGCTCGCGCAGCGCGGGCGGCAGATCCTCGTACGCGGCCACCGTGTTGGCCCACACGGTATCGCCGCCGTACGCCGGGATCACGAGCGCCCGGAGGATCGACGCCTTCGGGTAGGCGTCGACGAACGTGACGTCGGTGTGCCACGAGTTCGCCCGGCCGCCGTAGCGCGAGTCGAGCTCATGGATGTAGCCGGTGCCCTGGACGACGGGCACCGTCGGGTGCGCGACGGGCGCGCCGTCGAAGATCGCGGTGAGCTTCTCCTGGGCGGCGTCGTCGAGGTGGTGCTGGTTGCGGAAGAAGATCACCTTGTAACGCAGCCAGGCCTTCCGGATCTCGCTCACCGTCGCGGCGTCGAGATCGGCGGAGAGGCGCACGCCGCGCACCTCCGCGCCGATCCGGCCGGCGACGGGCACGATCTCGAGGACGTTGCTGCTCTGGTTCGTCGTGGCGCTCATACGGAGTTTTCCTTGTGGTTGTGTCAGCCGAAAAGCATCGTGGGATGGCGTCGCGCTCGGGCGCCGGCGGACCGGCCCTCGGTCAGTGCGACGCCGGCTTGTGCGCGATGGCGAACAGCCGCTTGCCCTCGAGGCGGATCCCCTCGGGCGTCCGGAAGGCCTCGAGCTCGCGCTTGATGTCCTCGACGGCCTGCACGCGCAGCGACTCCGGCAGGTGGCCGAGGAAGTTGCCGAACGAGCTCGCCTGCGAGAAGGCGATGGCGGCGCTCGTGTCCGGCTGGTAGTTCACGTTCTCCTGGGCCTCGATCTTCTGCACGGAGAAGCCGGCGCCGCCGAGCAGGCCGGCGAGCTCCTCGGCCGTCACCCAGTGCGGCGTGCCGGCCAGCGACTCCGGGTAGCGCGCGTAGGGCTCGCGCGAGAGCACCTGCCGCTTGATGGCCTGCAGCCGGTTCGGCTGGTCCTTCGCGCCCGTGGTGAGCCCGACGCGCCCGCCCGGCTTGAGCAGGCGGTGGATCTGCCGCAGCGGCTCGGTCTTCTCGGGGAGCCAGTGGAAGACGGCGTTGAGGTACACGACATCGAAGCTGCCCGACGGGAGCCCGTCGAGCGCGTAGGCGTTGCCGACCTGGAACGAGAGGTTCGCCTTCGCCTTGCGCTGGGCGATCTCCACGCGCAGCGGCAGCGGATCGAGCCCGAGCACCTGGCCCGTCGGCCCGACGATGCCCGCCACGTGCTCCGCGAGCAGGCCGGTGCCGCTCCCGATGTCGAGCACGCGCTCGCCCGCACGAACCCCGAGCTCGGCGATCAGCCGCTGGCCGTGGCGGAACTGCCGCTCGGCGCTGCGTACCTCGTAGTCCTGTGCGAGCTGCGGCGTATCGAAGACGAGACTGAGTCCACTCATGCGAAGGCTCCGGGAAAGAGAGGTTGCCGGGCGCTCTCGGCAGGGCGACGCCCTCGTCCGCGACCGTCCACCCCGGCGGCGATCGCACTTCGCACGCGCCGTGCCAGGCGTTTCCCCGCGCTCCCGCGGGCCCCCGCCCGCCCGGTGCTGCGTCGCGAGCACGCCGCCAGCACCTCGTGCTGCGCAGGGCGCACCCCGCCGGCCGCGAGCGCGCGAGAGCGCAGCGGACAGACCACAACCGTACATCCCCCCTGGACCGTTTCGCGCCTGAAGGCGCGCCGTACAGCAGCAGTGGACACTCGAAGGTTCATTTTTTCACTGGAGCTCCCTTTCGGCATCAGGCGCCATCGAACGAGCTCGGCTCGGCGCACTTCATTGATCGGCGTGTGCACGTTCACATGGCCGGATGACGTGCGCGGGTCGATGCGACGCGGCGCGGAGCGGGTGAATCCACGTTCCCCCACGCTCCATTCCTGTGGCACCATGAGCGCATGCTTCATGATGTCGTGAGGAAAGGTTCTGTTGCCGGCGCGTTGCTGGTGGCGATGGGGTGTAGCTCGGGCGGCGGCGATCCGCCGCCCGGGGGCCAGGCGGGGGGGCCGGACGTGTCGATGCCCGAGGTCGACGCCGGGCCGGACGGCTCGGGGGAGCCGGCGTGTGTCGAATACGCGATGCCGACCGACGTGGACTGCGCGGCGCCGCTCGACGGCGTGCTGCCGGTGGACCTGCGCTGTACCGGCCTCTACGGGGACTTCGACAAGCGCGAGCTCGCGTGCGGCGTGCTCGAGTACAAGCCTGCGGTGGAGCTCTGGAGCGACGGCGCCGCGAAGCGACGCTTCGTCTCGATCCCGAAGGGGCAGCGGGTGGACGTGAGCAATCCGGACGCGTTCGTGTACCCGGAGGGGACGCAGTTCTGGAAGGAGTTCCGCGTGAAGGGCGCGGACGGCGCGCTGCGCCTCGGCGAGACGCGCCTCCTGCGCAAGATGGCCGCCGGCTGGGTCTACACGAGCTATGTCTGGTCCGAGGACGAGCGGCAGGCGATCCAGATGCAGAACGACTTCGGCGTGCCCGATCTCTACGGCACCGGGCACATGGTGCCGACACGCGATCAATGCAAGGAGTGCCACGTCGGGCGCGCCGATTTCGTCCTCGGCTGGGACGCGCTGATGCTCGGCCCGGGCGCCGAGGGGGTCACGCGCGAGTCGCTGGTCGCGCTCGGCGTGATCGAGGACGCGAGCCCGCTCGCGCTGACGATCCCGGGCGACGAGGTGGAGCGCCAGGCGCTCGGCTACCTGCACGCGAACTGCGGCGTGAGCTGCCATAACGACCTGCCCGAGTCGGCCGCCCACGACACGGGCCTGTACCTGCGGCTCGAGGCGAGCGAGCTGGGCAGCGTGGCCGCGACGGACGCCGTGCGGACGGGCATGAACAAGCGCCCGGCGGAGAACGCGAAGTACGAGGGGCTGAAGAACCCGGACCCCGCCAACTGGTACGACATCCGTCCCGGCGATCCGGCGCGCAGCCTGCTCGTCGCCCGCCAGGAGCTCCGCGGCTTCGAGGGGCAGATGCCGCGCATCGGGACCCGCCAGGTCGACGACACCGGCCTGCAGCTGGTCACGCGGTGGATTCAAGGGATGACCGAGCCCAACTACCCGCCCCCCGGGCCGTAGGCCCCACCGGCCCAGCGCGCGGCGCGCGACGCGCGCCGCCCCCGGGTCAGCGCAGCGGCCTCGGCAGCGCGGCGATGTACTCCGATTTTTCCCACGTCCTGATGAACGTCTCGGCCGACTGATCGCGCAGCGCGCTCAGGTACTCCGGCCGCAGACCCACGGCCTCGAGATCGTCGTGCAGCTGGGCGATGAGCCCGTGGTGGGCGTAGCCGCGGGTGTGGAAGTACGCCCAGTCCTTCTCGTCTTGCGTGCTGTAATGGGTCAGGTTCGGGTCGATCGACGGAATGCACGAATCGATGCTCGACAGGGGTTGTACCAGGCAACTCGCGCATTCGCCCAGGTCGCCCGGCCGCTGCGAGCACTGCTCGACAGAGTTGCCCTTGCACCAGTCGTCGCGATCGGTGGTGTATCCGAGCCGCGGGGCGACCCCCTGTCCGAGGCCCTGGAAGTCGCCGGCCCACGCGACGCGCTTCCCCGCCAGGTCGGCCGCGTACGCCACGCTCTGGGCCAGCGACCGCGTCGAGCGGGCGCAGGTGTTCTCGACGCCCGAGCTCGGGTAGTCGAGCGCGACGTCGCCGCCCGTGAAGTGGCCCGCGAAGCCCTCGGTCTCGGCGATCATCTGCAGGGCGTCGTCGCCCAGCTTGCCCTCCCAGCCGGCGCTGCCGTCGGCGCTGATCCGCCGAGCGTAGACGTGGCTCGCGACGAGCGGGTAACCGTAGCGCGCCGACGACAGCGCATACACGTCCTCGATCGCCTGCTCGGAGATGTGCCCGATCTCGAGCAGCATGCCCTTGTCCATCATGCGCTCGACGACCCACCCCCCCTCGTAGGTCAGCCCGAGCACGTTCTTGTTCACCGTGACGGGCGCGGAGGTGATGGTCGCGTCGGCCCCGGCCACGACGCCGCCGCCCGGGTAAACCTTGAAGCCGTCCCAGGCGCCGGCGTTGAGGAAGCGCTCGGCTATCTTGAGCGAGCAGAGCTCTTCGTAGCTCGTCGCGTACGCGGGCGAGCAGCCAAACTGGTTGCTCTGGTCGACGGCGAAGGGGTGCTCGGCGTCGGTCGCGAGGGGGTCGTTCGGGTCGGTCTTGCACTGCACGTTGTGCAAGAAGCAGTTGAGAAACGACTGCTGCGCGGCGAATTGGGGCACGTAGATGGCCGTGCCGGCGATGCGCGTGTTGAGCGAGTGCGCGAGGAAGGCCGTGCGGGCCCCGAGGTCGTGGTAATAGTCGAGGCGGTCGACCGGGCTGTCGTATGGGGCCCACGCGTAGTCGGCCTCGATGCCGATCACCATCGCCATCTTGCCCTCGCTGATGATGCGGCGGGCGTCGGCCGCCGAATAGGCGATCTCGAGGAAGTCCGCGTGGTTGCTGGCGAGCGCCTTCAAGAACTGGATCTGCCTGACGATGCTCTGGAGCGAGTCGGCCATGTCGCACTCGAACCCTTCCTGCCGAAAGGGGTTGGTGCCCACGCCGTTGCGCACGAGCGAGCAGAGGGGGTAGTTCTCGACCGCCTGGGCCACGATGAGCTTGAGGCCGCCCTCGAGGGCGCGGCGCAGGTAGCCGTGCCAGTAGCGGGGGTGGGCGTTGGTGTCCCACTTGGGCCACTCGAGGTAATCGTGCTCGGGGTCGCCCGTATGGCCGTCGGTCCGCTTGTAATAGCAGTCGCCGATCCCGCCGCCGTGGCAGCAGGTATCGACGCCCAGGAGGTTCGCGAAGCCGACGTCGCAGATGCCGGCGGCGCCGGCGTGCGTGTCGCCCGAGCCGTCGCAGCTCTGCATCGCCTCGGCCTCGTCGCCCTCGACCGAGCCCCAGAACCACTTGCCGCTGAAGGCGAGCTCGGAGGCGACGTGCTCGTGGGTGGCGGCGGCCCCGATCACCGGGTCGCCCGTCGTGGGCACGTCGTCGAGGATCACGTGATCGATCGCGCCCTCGGTCAGGCGGAGGCGGTCGATGTCGGGCGCGGGCCGGCCCGAGCTCGAGAAGGCGATGGCGTTCGGGCCGGCGTCGAGGTCGACGCGCAGCACCCGCGTGGTCGGCGCGTAGAAATCGCCGTCGGTGAAGGGCACGAGCGTCGGCGGCCGGTCGTTGACGCTCACCAGCGCTTCGCCCTCGTAGCCGAGCCAGTCCACCTCGAGCAGGTAGCGCCCGGCGGAAGGGGCCATGACGCCCTCGAAGCGCAGCGACGCGTCGTAGCCGATGCCCCGGACGACGGCGCCGCCCGAGCAGGACCCGCAGCTGAAGTCGTCGACGTAGAGCCCCGCTAGACCGTTCGACGGCGCCTCGGCCTCGTAGACCGCGGGCAGCGCCCACGGCGGCGGCGGGGGCGAGCTCGCGACGGCGGAGACCTCGCCGGCGCTGAGGGCGCGGTCGTAGAAGAGCACCTCGTCGATCGAGCCCTCGAAGGCGTCCCACGACGGGTGGTTGCCGATGACGATGGGCCGGCTCGACGCCTGCGGCGTGCCGCTGGCGGGCTTCCACGCGGCGAGCACGCCGTCGACGTAGAGCGCGATCCGGTTGCCGTCGTAGGACCCCGTGACGTGCGCCCACCGGCCCGCCATCGCCGGCGCGGTGACCGAGATCGGGTTGCCCCACTGCCCGCCCGGGAATGTCACGGCGAACATGAACCTGTCGCCGAGGAACCACAGGCCCCACACGTCGGGGCTCCACCAGCGGTTCACGATCGCGCCCGGCCCCGAGGGCTTCACCCAGGCGGCGACCGTGAACCTGGGCGCGGCGAAGGCCGCGGCGTTCGGGACCTCGACCCGGCTGTCGGGGGCGCCGTCGAAGACGGCTCCGTCGTCGTAGCGCCCGTCGCCGCAAGAGACGGTGCCGTGGAGCTGGGCGTGGTTGGGCGTCGCGCCCTGATCGACGACCTGGCCCCCCGCGCAGGCGTCGAAGCTCCAATGCCCGAACGGCCTGGGCGCCGACACGCCCTGCGCCGCGGCGGTCCGGGGCGCGGCCGCGGCCGCGAAGAGCGCGAGCGCGAGCGCGAGCACCCGGGGTAGAATGACTGTTCGACGAACCATCTCAGCCTCCTTCGATACGAACCCGAGACCATCAAGACCCGCCCCGGCGCCGGCGCCGCCCGGCGATCGCGCGCAACGCGCCCGGCGCCGACCCGCACGCCATGACCACGCCCGCCGCGCTCGGCGCGGCCACGGCGCGCCCGGCGGCCCCGTCGCGGCCCGTGCGCGGCGCCAGCTCGGGCCCGACCTGGGCGCAACCACGGGTAGGCCTATCGTGCGCCCGGGGCCCTCCGGCCTTCCAGTGGCATGAGCCGCCACCGCGTTGTCATTTGACGCCATGCCCCGGTGGGCGCGACCATCGGGGCGTGAAACGAGGTGCGCCCGGGCCCGCCGCTCGCCCCGCCCCGTACGCCGACTCGCCCCTCTATCGCTCGTTCGTCGTGCGCCCGGCGCTCTGGTGGGCGCAGCGGGCGGGCGCCGACGCGGTCGCGCTCGCCGCGCGTTTCGGCCTCGGGCCATCGGCGCTCGAGGACCGCATGAGCGAGATGCCGCTCGCCGCCTACCGCGACCTCATCGACGCCTGCGCCGAGGCCGCGCGCGAGCCGTTTCTCGGCTTTCGCATCGCCACGTCGCTGCCGCGCGGGTATCTCGGCGTCTTCGAGCTGAGCGCCTCGTCGGCCCCCACCGCGGGCGAGGCGGCGGCCCGCTTCGTCAAGTACCTGCCGCTCGTCAACAACGGGCTCTTGAGCGCCAGGCTCGATCGCCGGGGCGGCGAGGTCGTCCTGCGCCAGTGGATCGAGGGCGAGCCCCTCGCGCAGGGCCGGCACGGCAACGAGTTCATCCTGACCGCGATGCTGCGCCAGTCGCGCGAGTTCACCGGCCAGCACGTCGTGCCCCGCCTCGTGCGCCTCGCCCACCCCCGCCCGCCCGACGTCGGCGAGATCGAGCGCTGGTTCGGCGCCGAGCTCTGCTTCGACAGCGGCGAGAACGCGCTCGTCGTCAGCGAGGCCGTCATGGCCCTGCCCCAGGTGGCCGCCGACGGCGCCCTGCTCGCGGTGCTCGACCAGCACGCCACGCGCATGCTCGACGAGCGCGCCCAGCGCCCCGACGACTTCCTCGCCCGGGTGCGCCGCAGCGTCCGCGAGAACCTGACCCACTCCGAGGCGCTCTTGCCGCGCGTCGCGTCGCTCCTGTCGTCGAGCCCGCGCACGCTCCAGCGCGAGCTGACCGCGCGCGGCACCTCGTTCCGGCGCGTGGTCGACGAGGTGCGGGCCGAGGCCGCCCGCGCCTACGCCGCCGAGGGCGAGCTCGGTGTCGGCGAGATGGCCTTCCTGCTCGGATACGCCGACACGCCGAGCTTCGTCCGCGCCTTCCGCCGCTGGACGGGCCAGACCGTCGGCGATTACCGGCGCGACGCCGCGCCCGCCGCCCCGCCGCGCTGAGGCTCCGCGGCGAGCTCGCTTGCAGTATCCTACGGGCGAGAGGCAGGGGGCATTCGCCCCGGGTCTCCTCGGGAGGACTCGACATGCAGCATCGCCGCTTCGCCGCGTGGGCTCTCGCCGCCTCCGGCGGTTTGACCGCCTTCGGCGCTTCCAGCCCGAGCTCCGCCTGCACGCCGCTGCCAGGGATTTACATCTCGGACGTCCCGTCGGCCGTGCCGCTCGACGGGGTCATCGTGGCCCGGGTGTACTGCGGCGTGGCCTGTCCGACGGGGCCCGTGCTCGTGGTGAAGGACAAGGAGGCGGGCGCGGTGATCGCCGGCGCTCAGGAGATGTTCTCCTTCGAGCCGGTCGGCGCTGGCGAGCGCTTGCTCGTCTTTCGGCCCGCCGCGCCGCTCATCGAAGGTCACACGTACACGGTCGCCACCGCGGACCAGGACATGCACCTTCCGGTGTGGGAGCTCGTGGCGAGCGCCGATCTCGACATGGACGTAGGCGCCATCCCCGTCGAGGTCATCGTCACCGTGCACGCGCGCTGGCACGGGGAGCCGATCTGCTGCACCCTCGCTGCGGCGCCGGGCAGCTGCGGTCCACAGGAGTCCTGCGTGGCAGAGGAAGAGGAGCGCTACGCTGCCCTCGACCTCCGTGTCGCTGCGCAGGCGGTCCACGGGATAGGTCAGTACGTGCAGATCGTGACCTTCTCGCTCCCGAACGGGACGGAGCTCAGCTCGAGGACGGTCTGGGGCGGGAACGTGTTCGAAGGCTTCGACGTGGCGGCTCCGGAGTACTGCTACCAGCTCACGTACAGGAGCCTCGCCGACGGTACGACGATCGAGAAGGAGCGCAGCTGCATTCCGCACGGCGGCGCCGACACCGCCGGCGTGTTCCCGATCGACGCGGAGAGGCTCCGCCGCGCGATCGTCGCGTGCGCCGCCCCGCCCGAGGGCTTCGAGCGGATCTGGTGCGCCGCCAAGGAGGAGCGCTGCACGGAGGACGCCGACGCCTGCATCGACGATGACCTGAGCCTGTGCGAATCCATCGAGACGGGGGCTGGCGGCTCCGATGGCTCGGGCGAGGGCGGCAGCGGCGGTGGCGCCCCTGCGGAGCCGGTGGGCGAGTACGTGATCGAGGGTTGCTCGGTCAGCACGGGTCGCCGCGTCTCATCGGGCTGGGCGCTCTCCGCGGTCGGGCTCGCGCTCGCCGCAGCGATCCGCGCGGGGCGGCGCCGTGGCCGCTGCTGAGCTGAGTCGTTGAGCGCCGCGACCCGCGCGCGCCCGGGGCGTGTCAGCGGACGTGGATGTCCGGCTTCGGCACCGGGGCCATCCCCTCCCCGATGTGGAAGCTCGGGTGAGGCGGCTGGTTGTAGGCGCCGTTTTGCCACGAGATGGCCACGCGGTACTGCGGATCGTGCATCAGCGTGTGGATCCGGTTCTTCGCGACCTGGTTCGTCGTGAAGATGCGAATCGAGTCGCCGCACCGGAAGATCACCTCTTCGCGCCAGTCGCCCAGGATGTCGGCGCTGAGCGTCGGGGTGCTCTTCGTGCCGTTGTTCGCGGCGCACCCGTTCGCCGTGAAGCCCGCGCCCTCGCCGTCGTACTGCTGGACTTTGTTGCCGTCGAGGAGCTCGCGGCTGAGATCCGCGTCCCACCAGATGAGGAAGTTGGACGACGAGGGGCGATTGCCGGCGGCGCCTCCGTCCGCGCCCCGCAAGAGCTGGCTGTTATTGACCCACGCCTCGCTCCCGGGGCTCCGCGGATCGATGTCCGCCGCCACGCCCCGGCCGGGGCCCTCCTCGCCGCCGTTGCCCGGCCCCTTCCAGATCACCTCGCACGTGCGGGCGTCGCGCATCGCGTACGCGGGCGAGTCCCCGCCCTCGTACGGCATGAACACCTCGAGGCCGGGGCGCGAC
Organism: Sorangium sp. So ce834; assembly: GCF_051521425.1. NCBI lineage: Bacteria > Pseudomonadati > Myxococcota > Polyangiales > Polyangiaceae > Sorangium > Sorangium sp. So ce834. The sequence continues at coordinate 4,924,229 of NZ_CP150351.1, read as the reverse complement.
GGGATGTGATCCGTCACGTGCAGCGCGTCGCCGTGAGCGTAGTAGTCCACCGCGCAGAGGCCCTTGCCGTCGTTGTCGAACGTCGCGCCGCCGTTGATGATCTCCTGCTGCGGATCGTCGTCCACGTTCGCCACGCTGATGGAGTGCGCCCCCTTGCCGCCGTACGCCCCGTTCTCGCGGCTCGAGCTGGAGTCGAACGTCCAGAGGTTCGTGAGCGCGCCGTCGCGGTAGTTCCAGGCCGAGAGCGTGGTGCGCGCGTAGTAGCCCCGGCCGAACACCGCGCTCGGCCGGCCGGTGTCGTCGAGGAACGCGATCGTGCCGACGAAGCGGTCGACCCGGTTGCCGTAACACTCGTTGTTGCCCCAGCTGCACGGGTCGCCGCGCCCCACCTTGAACTCCGTCGTGGCGAGCTCGGCGCCGGTCTCTCCGGAGAACACGGTGAGATACTCCGGGCCGGTGAGGATGTACCCGTCGTTGTTGCGGTAATCCTTGGAGTCGTCGTCGGCGGCCGCGGGCCCCAGGCTGAGCGGCTCGCCCCTGCCGTCGCGCGTCCCCGGCGCGGTCTTGACCGCCACCTCCGCCTTCCCGTCGCCGTCGAGATCGTAGACGAGGAATGGCGAATAGTGCGCCCCGGCCCGGATGTTCACGCCGAGATCGATGCGCCACAGCCGCTTGCCTTCGAGCGTGTACGCGTCCAGGTAGGTCTTGCCGGTGCGGCCAGCCTTCGAGTTGTCCTGGAGGTTCGACGGATCCCACTTGACGACGATCTCGTATCGCCCGTCGCCGTCCAGATCTCCCACGCTGCCGTCGCCGCTCGAGTAGGTGTAGCCGTCCCCGGCCGGCGGCGGCGTCGTCGGGATGGACAGGGATCCATCCTTCCACACGGCCACGGGCTTCGACTCGCCTTGCTCGACGCCGCCGACGACCGGACGCACGCTGTAGACCGAGCTCGGGGAGCCGCCGCGGTCCACGAAGTTCGTGGAGTCCGTGATCGGCGCGTCGTTGACCTTGGTGCCGTCCCGGTAGACGTTGAAGGCGATGTCGTCGGGATCGTAGCCGAACAGGCGAAAGCCCACGTAGATGCCGCCGTCCGTGGGAACGGCCACGACGCCGCGGTCGAGGTCCTCCATCTGCGCGAACCCGGTCGGCGCGGGCACGCCCCCGCCGCCTCCCGAGCCGGCGCCGGCGCCCGCGCCGCCGCTGCCCGACGCAGGACCGCCGCCGGGGCCCGTGCTGGTCGCGTTGCCGCCGGAGGCCGTGCCGGTCGCGCCGCCGCCGGAGCCCGTGCCGGCCGCGTTGCCGCCGCCCGTGCCGGGTTCGCCGCCGCCGTCGCCGCCAGCGCCGGTTTCGCCTGAACCGCAGGCGACGAGCCCAGAAGCGAGCGAGAAACAGATCAAGAAAACAGGGGACCTCATCGGCGTACCTCGCGTTGCCGCTCCTCCTCCGGTCGGCGGCTCGCCCCCGGCCATCAGCGGCATGGTGAGTTGGTTGCTCGCCTAGGTTGCGACACCAGCGCAGAACCAGTCACCTTCAGCGCGAAGTTCGTGCATTTTGTGGATGTACTGGAATTTTGATGCTCCACAGGAGAGCACATCGTTCGATGCCGATGGGCTCGTCGACCCGGCCGGCGCGGGAGGAGATCGCGGCGGCGAGGCGGGCCTCAGCCCTCAGCCCCGGCGCGCGGCCTCGAGGACGCGGAACGTCTGGTCGACCTCGGCGCCCGGCCTGCGCCGGCTCCCCCACCCGACCGCGGCCCGGTAGCTGCCGAGGAGCCCGGACGCCGAGAGCTGCTCCTCGTCGACCTGGACCGGTCGCTCGGCCTCCGGCGCCACGTAGAGCGCGTCCACCGGGCAATAGGCCTCGCACATGAAGCACGTCTGGCAGTCGCGCTGCCGGGCGATCACCGGCGCGCCGCCCGGGACGCGATCGAACACGTTGGTGGGGCAGACCTCGACGCAGAGATCGCACCCGATGCACCGGACATCGCTGACGAGCTCGATCATGGCGCGTGCGCCTCCGCCGCGGCCGGGCTGACCGATGCCGTCGGCGGCGATTCGGGGCGCACCCACACGCGATCGAGCCCGCCGGTGATCAGCCGCCGCTGCTGCGCCGGATCGAGCCCCGGATGGTCCGTGTGCTTGTGCATCCCGCGCGTCTCGGTGCGCGCGCGCGCCGCGTTGAACATCCAGCGCGCCGTGGCCACCATGGCCGCGCCCTCGCGCGCCCGCACCGCCTCGCGCACCTCCGCCGCCGGCCGGGCCTGCCGCACGTCGCGCCACAGCGCGTCGAGCCGGTCGAGCGAGACCGCGAGCCCCCGCTCGGTGCGGAACAGGTTCTTGTCGTACGGGAACACCTCGTCCTGCACCGACCGGATCACCGCCTCCGCGTCGAGCTGCCGCGTGCCGCCCGCCGCCGGGAGCGCGGCGCGGCCGGCCCCCCGGGCGGCCCGCTGGCCGGCGCGGGGGCCGAGGCTGCGCGCGAACGCGGCGGCGCCCTCGCCGGCCCACTGCCCCGACGAGATGGCCCACGCGGCGTTGTGGCTGCCGCCGCCCGTGAACCCGCCGCAGATGAGCTCTCGCGTGGCGGCGTCCCCGGCGGCGTAGAGCCCCGGCGTCGACGTGGCGCAGCTGTGGCTCGTGATGCGGATGCCGCCCGTGCCGCGCACGGTGCCCTCGAGCCGCAGCGTGACGGGGAACCGCTGCCGGAACGGGTCGATGCCGGCGCGGTCGAAGGGCAGGAAGAAGTTCGGCTGGGCCTTGCGCATCCAGGCCTCCAGCGCCTCGTCGGCCTTGTCGAGCTGCGCGTAGACCGGCTGCGTGAGCAGCGTCTGCGCGATCACGGAGCGGCCGCGCTGCGAGCCGGCGCCCTCGATGACGCGCCCGTCCTCGTAATAGAAGGTCGCCCAGTTGTAGAAGAGCGTCTTCGTGACCGACGCGAAGGCCGGGGCGATGGCGTAGGCGTTCGAGAACTCCATCCCCGACATCTCGGCGCCCGTCTCGGCGGCCATGAGGCCGCCGTCGCCGGTGAGCACGTTGGTGCCGAGGGCCTTGCTGAGGAACGCGCAGCCGCCGGTGGCGATGACCACGGCCCCGGCCTTCACCACCCAGCGCTGCCCGAGCTGCCGGCAGACGCCGGCCGCGCCGGCGACCACGCCGTCCGCGTCGACCAGGAGCTCGAGCGCGGGGCTGTGATCGAGGATGCGGACGCCCGCGAGCTTCACCTGCTTGCGCATGAGCCGCATGTACTCGGGCCCTTGCAGGCTGCGGCGGACGGGCTGCCCGCCGTCGTCGACCGGAAACGGATATCCCCAGGTCGCGAGGTCGTTCACGCTGGCCCACGTCCGGTCGAGCACGCGGTCCATCCAGCCCCGGTCGGCGAGGAAGCCGCCGAGCCCTTCCCGGCTGGCCTTGGCGGCCTCGCGCGCCTCGGGGGTCGGGGGCACGTACCACACGCCGACCCCGGACGGCGCGGTGGCGCCGCTGCTGCCGCAATAGCCCTTGTCGGCGAGCACCACGCGCGCGCCCTGCGCCGCTGCGGCGAGCGCCGCCCACGTCCCGGCGGGACCGCCGCCCAGCACCAGGACGTCGGCCTCCAGCGCCAGCGTGTCGCTCCCGTCGAGGACGCGCCCGACCTCTCCCTCTGGCTCCCGTACCTCGCTCATGATTGGACGACTCCCTTGCTCAGGTCAGCTGCTCTGCCGAACGCTCGGCCGAGCGCCCGGCCCATCGCTCGCCGAGCGCCCGGCCCACCGCGCTTGCGGAGGCTCGGCCGTTCTCTTTGGATTGCAGCCGACATGCCACGGCCCGTTTTTCCGCCGCGATCTCGCGGGTGGCGCCCTCTCGTTGCTGGCGGCGCACCAGGGGCTGCTGCTCGGGTGCTGCTCCGCGCGCACCGGCGCGCCGCGCGCGGGCGCGCGACGGCCCGGCGCCCGGGCTACTGCAGCCGGAACCCCATCGCCGAGAGGGCCGCGCGCAGCCGGTCGCGCCCGCGCAGCGCCTGGGCCGACGCGACGCGCGCGGCCGAGTGGCGGCTCCAGCTGCCCTGCACGCCCATGCGCTCCCTGGCGTAGAAGCGCTCCATGAGCTGGTCGTAGCCGTCGATGGCGCCGACCTTTCGCTCGAACGCGCCGTACTGCTCGTGGTGCAGGACGACCTCCTGCGGGAGCCGCGGCTTGATGCTCGCCGGGGCCGCCGGGTCGGGCCAGCCGACGCACAGGCCGAAGGTCGCGAACACCTGGTCGGGCAGCCCGAGCTCGGCCGCGACCGCCTCCGGGTGGTTCCGCAGCGCGCCGATGTAGACCGTGCCGAGGCCGATCGACTCGGCCGCGACGAGCGCGTTCTGGGCGGCGAGCGCCGCGTCGACCACGGCCATCACGAACATCTCGAGATAGTCGAGCCCCTCGTGGCCGACGCCGCGGTGCTCGGCGAGATCGCCGAGCCGCCGCAGATCGGCGAGCCAGACCAGGAACAGCCCGCAGTCGCGCACGTGCGCCTGGCCGCCGGCGAGCTCCGCGAGGCGCCGCCGCCGCTCGGCGTCCTGCACCGAGAGCACGCTCCAGAGCTGCAGGTTCGAGGAGCTCGGCGCCGACTGCGCGGCCGCCACGAGGAGCTCGAGCGCGCCCTCCGGGAGCGGCTTCGGGAGATACCGGCGCACCGAGCGGTGCCCGAGCAGGCTCTCGATCACCTCGTTCCACTGCGCGAAGCGGGGCGCCGTCCCCTCGCCGCCGTATCGCTCGCCAAAATGCTCCAGGGCGCGGTTGCTCATCGATCGTGCTCCTCCTGTCCCGTCGGTCGCTGAAGGCGCGCTGCGGCCCGCGAGGAGAATCCGGGCCTCGAGCCGGCGGCGCCCCAGGGGCTGCCGGCGAGCCCAGCGGCGCGGCGCGCCAGGCGCGACGCTCATGGCCTCGGGTCAGCCGAGCTCATCCGATAAAACGGATGATTATTCCGCTTCAACAGACATGTCAACCGCTTCGCGGTGGGCCGCTTGCGGTCGGCCGGCCCTGGCACCACGCCAGATTTATGAAAAATTCCGCTGTAGCTCTAGCAAGGTTGAGCCTCGCCGTGCTTGCGGCGGGGTGTGGCAAGGAGGAGCGTGCGCTCGCGGAGGAGCGCCCGGCGGAGCCGGCGGCGGTGGCCGCGCCGGAGCCGGCGGATCCGCCGCTCGTGGCGACCGAGATGGCCGTGCCCGGCGATCTGCCGGCGTTCGTGGTCACCGGGCGCGGCGGCGCGTGCCCGCGGATGGTGTTCCTCCACGGCATGTGCGGGCACGGGCTCGGCTACGTGCAGGCCATGCAGGGGGCGGCGCGCGAGCACGGCGGGGTGCTCGGGCTCCAGGGCGACGTGCCTTGCGGCGACGGCCCGTTCAGCAAGTACTCGCCCGACCCCGAGGAGCAGGAGCGACGCATCCGGAGCGCGCTCGCGGCGTGCGGCGGCGAGGCCGAGGATCTCGTGGTCATCGGTTACTCGCAGGGGGCGTACATCGCGGAGCGGCTCGCGGAGCGCTGGCCGGAGCGATACTCGCGGCTCGTGCTGATCGGCGCGCCCACGACGCCCACCGCCGCGCGCCTCCGGGGCATCCGGGGGGCGGTGATGATCAGCGGCGAGCTCGACGCGAAGTACCGCATGAAGGAGGGCGCGGGCGGCCTCATGGCGGCGCGGATCCCGGCGATCTATCGGGAGATGCCCGGCGCGCGCCACGGGGAGATGCCGGAGGCCGAGCGGGTGATGGATGAGGCGCTCGACTGGCTCGACGCGAACGCGCGGCCGCTCCCCTGACGCGGGCTCGGGCGCGCGTGCTATGGAGCTCGCGCCCATGGTCGAGCGCGCGTCCTCCGCCGGGGCGCCGCGGGAGGTGAGCGCCGCGTTGGCCCCCACCGATCCGCTCGGCGCCCTCAACCAGGCCTTCCTCGACGCGTACGCCGCGCGCCGGGAGGCGGTCCTCGCCGGCATCGAGCCGATCATCGCCCAGATCGACGACAGCCTCATCCTGCGGCGCGGCGGCCGGCGGTTCGAGGGCCCGGCGCGCACCCGGCGCTACCACGAGCTCAAGGTGGTCGCGCACGCTCCGCTCGCGGTTCATGCGCTGCTCTCGGGCCGGCGCGGCGCGCTCGACGGCGCGGCGCCGGGCCGGCTGGCCGAGCTCCGACAGCGCATCGCCGCGGCCGCGGCCGACCTCGACGGCCGCGGCTTCACCCCGGAGCAGCTCGCCCGCCAGCGCCGGATCCTGGGCGCGTCGCTCGCGCTCCTCGACGAGGCGAGCGCGGCGGGCGGTGTCGTGCCCGAGGCGCTGTCCGCCTTCACCCGCGCGCAGACGCCGGATGTCCTCCTCAACGCCGAGGACGCGGCGCGCGACCAGATCGAGACGATGCACGCCACGGTCGAGGCCTGGAAGCGCGACATGACCCCGGACGAGCGCGAGCGACTCCGGGCCGTGGTCGCGGTCTCGCACATGGCCCGCCCGGGGAACGTGGCCGCGCAGTACTTCTCGATCACGCTGGGCGAGACCTGGCAGGGCCGCTTCGACCAGGAGGATCTCCGACCGGGAAAGCGCGTGCTGACCGCCGAGGCGACGTTCGACGAGGCGGAGGCGTTCGCGCTCCTCGCGACGCACGCGCTCGACGCGGGGGTGGCGACGCGGTTCTTCGGCGAGGAGACCCGGCTGTCGCGCGACATCCTGGCCGACGCGGCGGAGCGGATCCTCGCGGGGATGTTTCACAAGGAGCCGGCGCCGCCGGGGGAGGCTGGCGCCGGCGGGTGACCGGCGCGGGGCGAGAAGAGCTGCTGGCTGCCGTCTCCCCCTCTGCCGTCTCCCCCTCTGCCGTCTCCCCCTCTGCCGTCTCCCCCTCTGCCGTCTCCCCTCTGCCGTCTCCCCTCTCCATGCGCGTGCGCGCTGACGCCGTGGAATCGCGCACGCGCACGAAGGACGAGCACGGAAGACGGAAGACGACAGAGGGCAGACGACAGACGGAAGACGGAATGATCGGTCAACCATCCGTCAACCCTCCGCCATCCATTCGTCGCTCGCCATCCCCCACTCCGCCGAGCGAAAGCACCGCTCGATCCATTGCAAGGCCCGCCGGAATCCTGCGCATCGCTCCATTCGATTCCTCTTTCGACTAGGGTGCCGCGCCGCTCGGGATGACCTTCACGACGCCCGTATCCTCCGCACGCTTTTCCGCTCCGCTGGGCGCGCTCGCGCTCGCGGCGCTGTCGCTATGGCCAGCGGCGGCCCGCGCACAGCCCGTGGCGCCCATGCACGGCGCGCACTCCGTCCCCGCCCCCGGCGGCGCGAGCGGCCCGCCGCAGGTCGAGGCGGCGCCTGCCATCCTGTCCGCGCCGAAGCTCCCGGCCACAAGCGGCCCGCGCGCGCTCGCTGGCTTGGCCTGGATCCGCGCCGCGGTGCTCGGGGTTCGCCTCGATGTCGGCTGGCAGCTGCCGTTGACGAACGTCATCGCGCTGCGCGGGTACCTCGCGTCGATGTATTCGTACGATTCGGTGTCCCTCCCGGACCTCGGCGGGCTGATGCCAGAAGGAGAGCTGGAGATCCACGAGCTCGCGCTCCTCGCGACCGCCGAGATCGACGCCGCGATCTTCTCCACCGAGCAGGGCCGCCTCGCGGCCGGCGGCGGGCTCGGGATGGGGCCCTCGTTCGCATGGGTGAGGATGCCCGACATGCCATTTCAGCCCGGCGAGTGGACGCACGCGAGCGCGGTGATCGGGCGGCTGTCCGGGCACCTCGAGTACCGCTTCCCGTCGGGCTGGGTGCTCCGCGGCCAGCCGTTCGGGCTCCTCTTCTCCGGACAGGAAAACGCGGATACGGCCTACGAGATGGCCTTCATGGGAGGGTACCAATGGTGAGGCGAGGCGCGGATGGCTTCGCGCTCGGGTGGCTCGGCGCGCTGCTCTGCGCGGGCCTCGCGGCGGTGGCCTGGGGGCCCCTCGGGTGCAGCGCGCGCTGGGAGCCAGCCCCGGACTGCGGGCGCCAGGGAGACACCTGCAGCGAGCACGGCGACTGCTGCTCGTTCGGTTGCATCGCGGGCAGCTGCGCGTGCGCGCCCGCCGGCATGGCCTGCCACACGGACGCCGCCTGCTGCTCGGGCGCGCGCTGCGAGTCCGGCCATTGCCGGCCGGGGTGTCGCGCGGCGGGCGCCGAGTGCGCCCGCGACGGCGACTGCTGCGACGGGCTCGCGTGCGAGGCGGGCCGCTGCGGCGAGCCGCGCTGCAACCGCGCCGACGAGCCGTGCAGCGACGACGGCGCTTGCTGCGAGGGCCTGACCTGCCTGCCGTCGAGCGACGGGAGCTCGTCGTTCGGCACCTGCAGCTCGAGCTGCGCGGCGCAGGGAGAGAGCTGCCGCGACGGGGTGGCCTGCTGCAACGGCCTGGTCTGCAACTCCGCCACGTGCGTCCAAGCCTGCCGCCAGCGGGAGCAAGGGTGCTCCGACGAGGCGCCCTGCTGCGCCGGGCTCGAGTGCGCGGAGGGCAGCTGCCGCGCTTGCGCCGATGTCGGCTTTTCCTGCAGCGCGGCCGGCGACTGCTGCGGCGCGCTCGACTGCGTCGACGAGCGCTGCGCCTGCAAGGCACCGGGGGAGAGCTGCGCGCGCCCGGACGACTGCTGCACCGGGGGCTGCTTCGACGGGATCTGCGCCTGCCACCAGACGGGCGGCGCCTGCCAGCGCGCCGACGACTGCTGCGACGGCTGGGCCTGCCGGAACGGGACGTGCGAGCCGGACGCGTGCTTCCGCTCGGGGCACGTCTGCGCGGTGGCCAGCGATTGCTGCGGCGGCGTCTGCGCGGACGAGGCGTGTTGCGCCGCCGAGGGCAAGGACTGCTCTCGCAAGGACGACTGCTGCTCGGGGCTCGTCTGCCACCGGGAGACCGGCTGCGGCCCTTGCGGGGCCATCGGGACGAGCTGCGTGTTCGGCGACGAGTGCTGCGACGGGACCTGTTACCTCGGCCAGTGCTGCGGCGGCGCGCAGGCGGCCTGCGATGCCGCGCGCCCGTGCTGCTACGGCCTCGAGTGCGGGGCCAGCGGGCGCTGCTGCTCGCGCAGCGGTGCGTGCGACGAGGGGGCGGACTGCTGCGACGGCTTCGAGTGCAAGGGCGGCTCCTGCGTGGTCGCGCCGGGCGGGCCCTGCGACGGCAGCTTCGACTGCCCCGCCCCGATGAGCTGCATCTCCGGGCGCTGCTGCCAGGACCGCCTGACGGCGTGCACGCTCGACACCCAGTGCTGCAGCGGCCGGTGCCACCTGAACGAGTGCCAGTAGGACGATGAGGTCGAGCACCGCGGCGGCAGGACGAGCCGCCAGATCGTCGCCGCCCGCGGTCACCCCCGCGGCGCCGCGCCGCCGATCGCGGCGCGGCACCGCTCGACGTCCTCCCAGAACGTCGGATACGTCTTCGCGACGCAGGCCGGGTTCTCGATCGTGATCCCGGGCCGGCACAGCCCCAGGATCGCGAAGCTCATCGCCATGCGGTGGTCGCTGTAGCTGTGCACCACGGCGGGGGTCAGGGGGCGCGGCTCGATGCGGAGCCAGTCGTCGCCGTGGCTCACCTCCTGCCCCAGGCGGCGGAGCTCCGCGACCGTCGCGGCGAGGCGGTCCGTCTCCTTGATCCGGATGTTCGCCACGTTCCGGATCGTCGTCGGCCCCTCGAAGAGCGGCGCGATGGCCGCCAGGGTCATCACCGTGTCCGAGATGTGGTGCATGTCGACGTCGATGCCGCGCAGGCGCCCGTCGCTGCGCACCGTGGTGGCGTCCGCTTGCTTGCTCACGCGCGCGCCGGCCTGCTCCAGGAGCTCGACGAACCGGTAATCCCCTTGGAGCGCCCCCTCGCCGAGGCCGGGCACGGTGATGGCGCCGCCGGCGGCCGCGGCGAGCGCGAACGGGTAGCTCGCGGACGACGCGTCGGGCTCGATCGGGTACCTCCTCGGGCGGTATCCGCTCGCGGGATGGATGGTGAAAGCGCCCGCGGCCTCGTCGATGAGGCCGCCGAAATCCGCGACCATGCGGCGCGTGATCTCGACATAGGGGCGGCTCACCAGCTCGCCGGCGATGCGCAGATCGATGGCGGACTCGGCGAAGGGCCCGGCCATCATCACCGCCGAGAAGTACTGGCTGGAGCGGTCCCCGCGCATCGTCAAGGTGCCGCCCTTCAGCCGGCCGCCCCGGATCCGGAGCGGCGGGCACCCGGTCGCGCACTCCACGTCCGCCCCGAGCTGCCGCAGGCCGTCGACCAGATCGGCGATCGGCCGCTTGGCCATGTGCTCGTCGCCGACCAGCACCACCTCGCCGGGCACGAGGCACGCGAGCGCGGCCAGGAAGCGCACCGTGGTCCCGCTGTTCCCGATGAACAGCTCGCGCTCCGGCGCGCGCAGCCGGTGCCGCCCCCCCTGCACGACCAGCGTCTGCGGCCCGGCGTCCTGGATCCCGATCCCCATCGCTTCCAGGGCGGACCGCATGTGGCGCGTGTCGTCGCTGTGGAGCACCCCTTCGAGCGTGCTCTCGCCGTCGGCCAGCGCCGCCAGCACGAGCGCGCGGTTCGTGATGCTCTTCGACCCGGGGACGCGCCAAGTCAGCTCCGGCGGCGAGGAGAGCGGTAGGATGGGCAAGGGACCGGCAGGGATCATGGGGGCGGCAGACTAGATCTTCGCGGCAGCGCTGGCTACGTGCGGCAGCACGGCCGTCCCGTTCCCCGCCGCGCGCCGCGCAGATCGCCGACGCTCCGCTGCGCTGAACGCCGTTGCTCAGGCGCGCATCGCAGCAGGAAGATCCCGGTCGTCACGACCACCCCTCGCCGTTCGCTCGACGGGACGACACGAACCGAATCCTTGCCGCGATGCCGCTCTTTCTTCCTCGCCGGGCCCAGCCCGAACGCCACGTCCGCGCTCGTCGCCGCTGTCTCGTCGCGGCGGGGCTCCTGCTCGCCGTGGCGAACGCGGCGATCGCCGCGCCCGCCGAGCCGACGCCGCTCGCGGCAGAGCCGGCGCCGCCCGCGGCAGAGCCGGCGCCGCCCGCGGCAGAGCCGGCGCCGCCCGCGGCAGAGCCGGCGCCGCCCGCCGTCCCATCGGCGCGGGAGATGGCGGTCGACCGCTTCGTGAAGGCCCGGGCGTTTTACGAGCGGCGCGAGTGGTCCCGGGCGCTCGCCGAGTACCTCGCCGCACGACAGCTCTACGCCAGCTGGGCCGCGACCTCCGGCGCCGCGGTGTGCCTGAAGCAGCTCGGGCGCCACGACGAGGCGCTGGAGATGTTCGAGGAGCTGCTGCGTAGCTTCAGCCACCGGCTGCCCGCCGCCGCGAAGGAGGCGGCGCAGCTCCAGCTCGACGAGCTGCGCCAGCTGGTCGGCATCCTCGAGGTCGACGGGGCCGAGCCGGGCGCGCTCATCGCGATCGACGGGCGGCATCGCGGGGAAGCCCCGCTCCCCGGGCCGCTCCGGCTCACCTCCGGCAGCCACTGGGTGCGCGTGTTCAAGGAGGGGTTCGAGCCGTTCGAGCAGCGCATCGAGGTCGCGGGCGACCGGCTCGTTCGCGTGAGGGCGCGGCTCCGGCCGCTCGCGCGCATGGGGCGCCTGCGGGTGATGGAGAGGGAGGGCCGGCCGCTCGAGGTCGTGGTGGACGGCAGCGTCATGGCCATGGCGCCCTGGGAGGGGCTGCTCGCGCCCGGCGAGCACACGGTGGCGCTGCGCGGCGCGGGCCGCCTCGGCTCGCCGCCGGTGCAGGTCGACGTCGAGGCCGACGAGACCGTGCCGCTGACGCTCTCGGCCGAGGAGCTCGCCGCATCGCTGCGCGTCGAGCCAGTGCCGGTGAACGCCAGCGTGGCGATCGACGGCGTGACCGTGGGCCGCGGCGTCTGGGAAGGGCGGCTGCGCGCGGGCGCGCACCGGGTGGAGGTCGCCGCGCCCGGGTTCCTGGCGGAGTCGCGCCGCGTGGTCCTCGCGCGCGACCAGACCGAGGTCGCGAGCGTGACGCTGGATCGCGACCCGAGCTCGCCCTTCTGGCGCCGGCCCGCGCGCCCGACGCGGTTCGTCGTCGAGGTCGTGACGGGCGCCGTGCTCGCGCCCAGCTTCGGCGGCGAGGTCGCGGGCACGTGCATCGGCGCCTGCGAGGCGGCGCTCGGGATCGGCAGCTCCGCCGTGCTCCACGCGGGTTACGAGGTCGGCGATGGGTTCGGGTTCGGCGTCAGCGCCGGCTACCTCGCGCTGTCGCAGCGCCTCGACGGCCGCGCCACGGAGGTGATCCCGATCGGCCTGCCGCCCAATCGGGGCACGGTCGACGATCGGCTGGCGCTGCGCAGCGCGCTCATCGGTGGCTGGATCAGCTTCGCGCTGCCGCTGAGCGAGCGCCTCCCGCTGCACTTCCGCCTCGGCGTCGGGACCATGACCGGCGCGCTCGTCGACGAGCGCACGAACGGCGCGTTCCGGGCGAGCGGCGGGACGATGTACGAGCTCGACCTCTTCGCCCAGAAGCACCCGGCGCTCTTCTTCCACGTGACCCCCGAGGTGCGGATCGGCCTGCCGATCGGCCGGCAGCTCCAGCTGACCGCGGGCATCGCCGTTCCCGTGCTCGTCGACGTGGAGCGGCCCGCGTGGGACGCGGGGCAGGCCGTGCCCGCGGGGGAGGACGGCCGCGGCGCGTTTCTAGTCGAGAGGCTCGCCGGCCCCGTGCTCATCGCGGTCGCGCCCGGGATCGGCGCCCGTTACGAATTCCACTGACAGGGGCGCTCGTGCGGGCCCTGCAGACAAGGACAGAGGGATTCGATATGCCCATTGCTGGTTCGACGCGGCGACCTGGCCTGTGGACGCTGGCGTTCTTCTGGATCGTGACGCTGGCCCTGTTGCTCGGCTGCAGCGAGGTGGCCGATCCGATGGACGCGCGCTTCCTCAGGCGGCAGTTCCCCGAGCAGGCCGACGCCATCCTTCGAGGCCCCTTTGCCTTCGCCCTGGCGGACGACGGGTTCGAGGCCCCGCGCGCGCTCGACGTGCCCGCCGGCCGCGCCGGTGAGGGCGGGCCGCGCTCCCGGTTCCCGCGGGGCGGCGACGGCGTCGTCCGTTTCCCCCTGTCGGACGGCTCCGAGGCGCTGGTGAGGGAGCTCGGCGCCACGGGCGCCGGCGAGCTCGCGGAAGGCGCGGTGACCTATTCGCGGGCGGGCGGAGCGTCGTTCTGGACCGCCCTCGAAGACGGCTACGAGGAGTGGCTGCTGCTCGAGCCGCGCGCGGTGCGGCGCGATGCGCCCGTGGCCTCCTGGCAGGTCGACGGGGCCGCGCTGCGCCAGGACGGCGAGGCCGTGGAGCTGGCAGACGCGCGCGGCGCGACGCAGATCCGCGTGACGGCGCCCGAGGCCTACGCGGCGGGGGGGAGGCCCGTCGGCGCGCGGCTCACCGCGCGGGGGGAGCGGATCGAGCTGTGGGTGGAGGCCGAGGGCGAGACCGTGCTGGTGGATCCGCGGTGGAGGCTCGGCGGGAAGATGAGCGCCCCCCACTACAGGCACACGGCCACGCTGCTGCCGGACGGGCGGGTCCTCGTCGTCGGCGGCGGCTATCGTCTCGTGGACGCGAGCGACAGCGCCGAGATCTTCGACCCGACCTCCGGCCGATGGTCGATCCACGGCTCGACGAACACCACACGCGCCAATCACACGGCCACGCTGTTGCCGGACGGGCGGGTCCTCGTCGTCGGCGGCCACGCCGGTGTGGGCGCGCTCGACAGCACCGGGGTGTTTGACCCGGCCTCCGGCCAGGGAGGCCGATGGTCCACCGGAAAACCCATGAGCGCTGCCCGCGCCGATCACACGGCGACGCTGCTGCAGGGTGGGCGGGTCCTCGTCGCCGGCGGCGAGGGTCCTGACGGCGCGCTCGACAGCGCCGAGCTGTTCGACCCGGAATCTGGCGCGTGGTCCGCGCTGCCTCCCATGCTCGCCGCCCGCACGGGCCCCACGGCGACGCTGCTGCCGGACGGACGGGTCCTCGTCGCCGGGGGTGTGGGTCCTGACGGCGCGCTCGACAGCGCCGAGCTGTTCGACCCGGCCGTGGGCGCGTGGTCCGCGCTGCCTCCCATGCTCACCGCCCGCGCAGCCCACACGGCAACGCTGCTGCCGAACGGGCGGGTCCTCATCGCCGGGGGTGTGGGTCCTGACGGCGCGCTCAACGGCGCCGAGCTGTTCGACCCGACGTCGAGGACATGGCTCGCCGTCAGGAGCATGGCCGCCGCCCGGCGCGATCATGCCGCGACGCTGCTGCCGGACGGGCGGGTGCTCGTGACCGGCGGCGGCGGTCCCGGAGGCTCGCTCGACGGGGCCGAGGTGTTCGACCCGGGGGCGGGCAAGTGGCTATCGCTCCAGTCCATGCAGCGGTCCCGGGCCGAGCACACCGCGACGCTGCTGTCGGATGGGCAGGTGCTCGTCGCCGGCGGCTCGGAGCGCGATGCCGACGGCTCCTTGCGTGCAGCGATCGACGACGCCGAGCTGCTCGACCCGGACGCCGGCCTGTGGCGGTCCCTCGACCCCTTGCGCACGGCCCGGTACTCGCATACGGCGACGCTGCTGCCGGACGGGCGGGTGCTCGTCGCCGGCGGAGACGCCATCGGTGGCGGGGCGAGCCGTGGACGGTTCCTCGACAGCGCCGAGGTGCTCGACCCGGACTCCGGCACATGGCGCGTCGTCGGCCTCATGCGCCAGGCCCGGGGCTCGCACACGGCGACGTTGCTGCAGGACGGGCGGGTGCTCGTCGCCGGCGGTGATGAGGACCTCGACGCATCATTGGGCGAGACGCGGTCGCTGAGCCACGCCGAGCTGTTCGACCCGGACTCCGGCACATGGCGCGTCGTCGGCCCCATGCACACCGCAAGGGACCAGCATACGGCGACGCTGCTGGACGATGGCAAGGTGCTCGTCGCCGGCGGCCGCGATGAGGGAAGGATTCTGGACAGCGCCGAGCTGTTCGACCCGGCTTCAGAGAGGTGGGTGCTCGTAGCGCCCATGCGCGAGCCGCGATATGCGCACACGGCGACGCTGCTGCCGAACGGGCAGGTGCTCGTCGCCGGCGGGTCTGGCCCTGAGGGAGTGCTCCACGGCGCCGAGGTGTTCGACCCGGCCACAGGCGCGTGGCTGCCCCTCGGGCCCATGATGGCTGCGCGTGCGCGGCACACGGCGACGCGGCTGAAGGACGGCCGGGTCCTCGTCGCCGGCGGAGTCGACGCGGCGGGCGCGCTCGACAGCGCCGAGGTGTTCATCCCGGACTCCGGCAGGTGGAGGCCGCTCGGGGCCATGCACGCCGGCCGCATCGCGCACACCGCCACGCTGCTGTCGGACGGGCGGGTGCTCGTCGTGGGCGGCGCCGACATGCAGGGCTCTGCGCTGCAGCCCGTCGAGGTGTTCGACCCGTCCTCCGGGACGTGGGTCCGTCTCGAGCCGCTGCCCATAGGACGGTACTGGCACACCGCCACGCGGCTGAACGATGGCCGGGTCCTCGTGGCTGGCGGCCTCGATGAAGGCGTGCTCGACAGCGTCTCCGTCTTCCGCCCGATGCCGGACGGCAGCCCCTGCGCGGCGGACGTCGAGTGCCACAGCGGCCACTGCACCGACGGCGTCTGCTGCGAACGGGTCTGCGACGTCTATCTCTGCGAGGCGTGCTCGGCGCTCCGGGGCGCCTCCGCCGACGGCGTCTGCACGTCGCTGCACCCCGACTACCTGCCCTTCGCCTGCTCGCCGCAGACCGGGGAGCAAACGAAGCCCTGCCGGTCGGTCCACGATTGTGCTGACGGCTTCGTCTGCGACGCCGGCGGAGAGTGCGTCCTGCCGCCGCAGAGCACCAGCTATCTCGACAAGGGCGGCTGCCACCTCGCCATCGCGACGGCCGCGGAGCCGGCGGGCCGCGTGCCGGCGGAGCTCGGCCTGCTGACGCTCGCCGCCGCCTCCGCGGCGCTGCGCCGGCGCCGCAGGTGACGGCCTCGGCGACGCTGCGCCGGAGGCCGGTCCCTCGTCTCTCGTCCCTCGTCCCTCGTCTCTCGTCTCTCGTCTCTCGTCTCTCGTCTCTCGTCCCTCATCTCTCGTCTCCCGTGCTCGTCCTTCGTGCGCGTGCGCGTGCGCGCGGACTTCGGCGAATCGCGCACGCGCACGAAGGACGGAAGACGAAGGACGAAGGTCGATTGACGAAGGACGGCGGATCAGCCCCGGCTGAAACCACTCAAGTCTAGATTGAGCAGAGAGCCCTTATAAAGCCACCTCACACACCGCTTTCCTCCCCCCAATCCCCCGCCGCCGCCCACGACATCGTCGCCGTCGATCGCGCCAGCCCGAACCGCCCGTTCCGGTCGACGGCGATGACGCCCCCCGTCACGTCGAGCCGCGCGGCCAGGTGCGCGATGATCTCCCTCGCCGCGTCGACGGCGCTGCTGCCAGCGCGCATCCGCTCCACGGCGGAGTGCGCGGTCACCAGCCGGATCATCCCCTCGCCGTAGCCGGTCGTCGACACCGCGCCGGCCTCGTCGTCTGCGTACGTCCCGGCCCCGATGAGCGGCGAGTCTCCGACCCGCCCGACCCGCTTGTTCGCCGTGCCGCCGGTGCTCGTCGCCGAGGCGGTGAGCCCGCTCGCGTCCCGCGCGACCGCGCCGACCGTGCTCCCCGCCCAGGAGGTCGCGCGGCGCGCGCCCTGCTGGGCCGCGGCGAGCGCCTCCCGCGCGGCCTCGGTGATGAGCGCCGCCTCGCCCACGGGCACGAACCCCTTCATCCGCGCGAACTTCGCGGCGCCGTGCGCGGCGTAGAGCACGTGCCGGCCGTCCTCCAGCGCCGCGCGCGCGATCGCGATCGGCTCGGCGAAATCCGACAGCGCGCAGACCGCGCCGGCGCGCAGACCGCGGCCCTCCATGATCGACGCGTCGAGCTCGACGTGGCCCTCCTCGTTGAGGACCGCCCCCCTGCCCGCGTTGAAGAGCGGATCGTCCTCGAGGACGCGCACCGCGCGCTCGACCGCGTCGAGCGCGCTCCCGCCCTCGGCCAGCACGCGCGCCCCCGCGCGCGCGGCGAGGAGACACCCCGCCGCGTGCAGCGGCCGCCGCTCGGGGGCGACGTCGCCCGCGCCGCCGTGGACCACGATGCAGCGCTGCCCCCCGCGCCCGCCCAGTTGATGGATGACGTGCATCACGCTCGCGGCACCCTACCGCGGCGCGCGCCCCGAGGTCCACGCCCACCCCGCTCACTCGAGCGGGGGCCCGCTCCTCTTGGCGGCAAGCTCGTAGTCCATCCCGCACGGCAGCGCCGCGAACACCGGCGCGACGCTGAGCTCGCCGGCCACGAGATCCTCGCAGCGCGATCCCGCCGTGGGCGCGAACGTATAGGACAGCCTCGCCTTGAACCGCGCGACGTCGTCGCCCGCGTCGCCGAGCTCCCCGTGCGCCCGGTCGCGCCGCTCGACGGAGCACGGCGGCCCCGGCGGCCCGTCGCCGGCGCGCATGTCCACGACCACGCGCCCCTCGATCGAGAAGCTCACCTGGTCCTCGCCGAGGACGCCCTCGATGACGCTGGCGCCGTTGTCCCAGAACAGCGCGCCGTCGCCGCGCGCGAGCTCGACATCGAACTCCCACAGGCGCGTCGCCCCGAGCGCCCCTTCCCCGCACGTGTTTCCCGTCTGCGTCCCGACCACGTGGAACGTGCCGAGCGCGGTCCCCGGACCAGACGCCGCCTGGTCGCCGAAGGCCTCGACGCACGCCGGGAGCCCAGGCAGCACCGACAAGAGCGACGCGAGCAGCAGCATCCGCATCGCCGCCGCGTACCAGACGGACGCGGCGCAGGCAAAAAAGGCGCTCGCGGGCAAGCTCGCGGGCGATGGAAAGAAAAAACGGGTCGGGTGCTTCGTTTGCACCCGACCCGTCCCGTGGGCCTCTACCGGAGGCCGTCTGGACCCCGCTTGATCCCGCCTGTGCGGCGCCTCCCCTGTCCCATCGCGACGAGCGATCGACCCCGGAGCACCGGTGAGAATCGTTCCCGGAAGACCTGAGTCTTCCCCGATTCCCTCTCTGCCGGCCTCGCGGAGGTCGCGATGGCGGTCAACAGGTTGTTAGGCACCGGACCTGGCCGAGCGCGGAGGCGTCTCGCAAGGCCCCGATGGCCCTGCGTCACGCTCCACGAGGGTCAGCTGTTCCCAGCCTCCGGTATAGAAGAGCCACTGGTACTGTGCATGGTGTCCATCCCTCCTCCGGCGTGCCGGCACCCCGCGCCGGATCGAAAGAGATCGTCCGGCATGGCAAGGGTGTTCGATTGCGGATCAGCGGAGAGCCCGCCGATCTGGTGTCGACCTCAGCACCGTGGTGCTCCACGGCAGGACCATCCTGGAGCTGATGCTCCGTCCGAGGCCGAGGACCAGCCTATCACCGCTGTTCAGGCGAGCAAGGGGCTCACGCACCGAAACATCGAAAGCAACTCGCTTCCATGCATTCCCGCCCTCCCGCGCTCCGCCCTCCCGCGCTCCGCCCTGCCGCGCACGCACCCTGCCGCGCGCGCACGCACGCAGCGCGCCGCGCTCGAAGCGGCCCGACGGGACGACGCGCGCTCGGCGGCATGCGCGGCGCGCAACGGGCGCAGCGCGCCCGAGGACGGGAGCGCCTCCGACGGAGCGTGTCCGCGGCCGCGGAGCGGAACCGCGGCGAGCACGGCCGCGGCGGACCTCGGCGCGGCGAGCTCCGCTGGCGCTCGTCGGCGCTTGCGCGCGCCGGCTACACGTGCACGAACCAGCTCGGCTCCTCGGCCTCGGGCAGCGCCGTGGCGAGGACCGCGAGCATCGCATCGATCTCTTCCTTCGTGTGCACGCCGCTGCGCAGGATGGCCGCCGGCCCCTCGCCCGCCGGCACCACGACCGACTCGACGGCGAGCGCCGTCTCGACGCCGTAGCCGTAGGACGCCAGCGTCACGACCGCGGTGGCTTCCCGGTCGTCGAGCAGCCTGCGGATCGTCATCGTGCGCCGCACGCGCTCGCTGTCCTCGGCCCACGACGCGAGCCACGCGCGCGTCGCCTCGTCGAGGCCGACGAGCACGAGCTGTGCGGGGGGCATCGCTTCGGGATCGGCCGCGGCCACGGCGGCGCGGTGGAAGCCCCGCACCTCCCGGCACCAGAGCGGCGGCGCACCGTCGACCCGGACGAGGAAGCCGTACGGGCCACGAGCCCCCTCTCGCTCGGAGCCCCCCGAAGAAGCGGAAGAGAAACTGTCGTTCGACACGAAGGGAGACGATACACGAGCTCCGCTCGGCGGAGGAAGCCCGCTCAATTGCGCAGCACGTCGAACCGACAAGGCTCCGCCCAGGTCACACGCGGCCCTTGGGTGCGCTCGGCGCTTCCGTCCTCTCCCGTCGCCTTCCGTCTCCTTCCGTTGCCTTCCGTCTCCGTTCGTCTCCCCTTCCGTCCTCTCCCGTCGCCTTCTGTCACCTTCCGCCGCCTTCCGTCGCCTTCCGTCGCCTTCCGTCGCTTCCGATCTGTTCCGTTCGCCGCCCAAGCTTCTCGCGCTTCCCATGCTTCCCGTCGGTTTCCTGCGCTTTCCGCCGCGTCCACGGTCCCCACAACGAGAACGCCACACTCCTTGGATTTCGGCTAAGGTGGCGCCCGCCTCCCCCGTGGAGCCCGTCCGGGACGGGGTGCGTTCTGCACCTACGGCGTCGCCCCGGCCGACGGGCTCTGGCCCGCAGCGGCGGGTCGGGGCGGCGGCAGCAGCGCTCGCCGCCGGGCGCGCTGCCGCGGCAGGCCGGCGCAGGGGCCCGCCGGCGCGCCCCCACGTCACCTCGATCCCGATCCCGAACCGCAGGCCATGAAGCTCACGTCACAAGAAATCATCGAGATCGTCGCCGCGTTCTGCGCCTACTTCGGCGCCGCGTACGCGCTCAACTCCTTCGCCCCGCCGCGCCTTCGCTTGCTCGCGCGGTACGGCACGGTCGCCGCGGGCGTCGCGCTGTTCTTCTATGGCCTGCAGCGGTACATCGACGAGCACGCCCGCGCGGTGGACCTCGCGAAGGTGCTGATCGCGATGGGCGCCGCGTTCTGCGTCTTCTACGAGACGCAGCGCGAGGGGATGCGCCGGCCGGTCGCGGAGCGCTGGAAGCGGTTCGTCGGCGTGGCGCTCGGGGTCGCCGCCATCATCGCCTACTTCAACGGCTTCCGCTTCGGCTATCCCAAGTACTACCACCGCTGGGATCAGTTCCATTACTACATGGGGGCCAAGTACTTCCCCGAGATGGGGTACGACGGCCTCTACAAGTGCGCGCTGATCGCGCAGGACGAGCTCGGGCTCGTCACGTACACGAACGAGGACACCGGGCGGCCCGTCAAGCTCGACATGTCCAAGGAGGTCCGCCACCCGGACAAGAAGATCCGGAACCTCGGCGGCGACAACCTCCTCATGCCGGCGAGCGAGGTGCTCGACAAACCCGAGATCTGCAAGGCGCACTTCTCCCCCGAGCGCTGGGAGGCGTTCAAGTTCGACGTGCAGTTCTTCCGGACGGCCTCCGACAAGGGCTACTGGGAGGACATGCAGAAGGACCACGGCTACAACCCGCCGCCGGTCTGGACGATCATGGGCAAATTCTGGGCGGACCTGCAGCCGGCCAGCACCCGCTACCTCCAGTTCCTCGCCAGCTTCGATATTTTCTACCTGCTCGGCATGTTCGCCGCCCTCTACTGGGCCTTCGGGTGGCGGGTCTTCGCCGTCGCGGCGATCTTCTGGGGCTGCCAGTCGTCGGCGCCGTTCTACTGGACCGGCGGCGCGTTCCTCCGGCAGGACTGGCTCTTCTACCTCGTCCTCTCGGCCTGCCTCATCCGCAAGCGCTACTACAAGCTCGCGGGCGCGAGCATGGTCTACGCCGGCCTCCTGCGCATCTTCCCGGGCCTGCCCGTGATCGGCTGGCTGACCGTCGCCGGGATTTACCTCGCCCGCCACAAGCGGATGGCCCGGTCGCACGTGCAGGTCCTGATCGGCGGCGTCCTCGCCGCGGCCGTGCTCATCCCGGTGAGCCTCAAGGTCTCCGGCAAGGACTCGTACAGGCAGTTCTACGAGCACACCCTCAAGGTGCACGACCAGACGCCGCTGACGAACCACATGGGCCTCCGCGTGCTCGTCGCCCACAAGCCCGGGACCGGCGTCGAGTCCGGTCGGATGAAGTACACGAAGGACACGAAGCTCGTCGATCCGTTCGAGGTCTGGAAGCGGATGCGCAACGAGCGCTACGCGAAATACCGGTGGATCGCCTACGGGATCATCGCCGCCAGCTTCGCGGGCTTCGTCTACGTGTGCCGACGGATCCGCTCGCTGTGGGTGGCCCAGTGCCTGGCGCAGATCTTCGTCATTCTGCTCTCGCAGCTCACCTGTTATTACTATTCGTTCATGATCCTGAGCGCGCCGCTCACCCGGCTGAAACGGCAGATCGAGGTGCCCCTGTTCGGCCTGGCCGCCCTCAGCCAGTTCATCTGGATCACGTTCTACTATAACGACGATAAATACACGGCGCTCACCGCGGTCTCACTCGCCTTCTGCTATTACCTGCTCTGCCTCTTCTCGGGGAAGCCGGTGCCGTGGGCGCGGCGGCACGAGCCGGCGATCGCCGACGACGCGAAGCCGGCGGGCCAGCAGGCCTGAGGCGCCGCCCCGCCGCGCTTACCCTCGACATCGCCCCCAACCACGCCCGGAGACGCCGGGAATCGAACGATGATCGAACGATGACGGACGTAGAGCGAGAGCATCCTGAAGAGCCTGGCGACCTCCACGGAGACGAGGGTCGTCCGAGCGACCCCGGTGCGCCGGCCCCCGCGCCGCCCCGGCGCGTCGAGGAGCGGGCGGTCCACGCCTTCCGGAAGGTCCCGCGGACCGGCGTCATTTACGTGACGACCGAGGCCGCGCGCCTCGGGTTCAAACCGGGCGCCGAGGGGGCCGACGGCTGGTGCAACCTCGGGCAAGGCCAGCCGGAGACCGGCCCGCTCCCGGGCGCGCCCGAGCGCTGCGCGGCCGTGGCGATCGCCGGCGACGACCAGGAGTACGCGCCGGTGGCGGGCCTGTGGGAGCTGCGCGAGGCGATCGCGTCGCTGTACAACCGCGCGTACCGGCGGGGCATGCCGTCGCGCTACACGGCCGAGAACGTCGCCGTGTCGGGCGGCGGCCGCATCGCCCTCACCCGCGCCGCGGCGGCGCTCGGGCAGATCAACCTCGGCCACTTCCTGCCCGACTACACCGCGTACGAGGAGCTGCTCGACGTCTTCCGGCTGTTCTCGCCGATCCCGATCCTGCTCGAGGGCGAGCGGGGCTACTCGTTCTCGGTCGGCGACCTCCGCCGCGAGATCCTCGGCCGCGGCCTGAGCGCGATCCTCGCGTCGAACCCCTGTAACCCGACCGGGAAGCACGTGCGCGGCGAGGAGCTCGCCGCGTGGGTGCGCACCGCGAAGGAGCTCGATTGCGCGCTCCTGCTCGACGAGTTCTACTCGCACTACGTCTACGGCATGGGCGACGTCGCCCCGATGGAGAGCGCCGCGCGGTACGTCGAGGAGGTCGACCGCGATCCGGTGGTGATCTTCGACGGCCTGACGAAGAACTGGCGCTACCCCGGCTGGCGCGTCACCTGGACCCTGGGGCCCCGCGAGGTCATCGAGGCGGTGGCGAGCGCCGGCAGCTTCCTCGACGGGGGCGGCTCGAAGCCGATGCAGCGCGCCGCGGCAGAGCTGCTCACCATCGAGCACACCCGCGCCGAGACGACGGCCATCCACCGCGCGTTCTCGCGGAAACGCGAGCTCATGCTGGCGGGGCTGCGCAAGATCGGCGTTACCATCGACGCGGCGCCCGAGGGCACGTTCTACGTCTGGGGCTCGGTCGCCGACCTGCCGCCGGGGCTGTCGGACGGCCACGGCTTCTTCCGGGCGGCGCTCGGGGAGCGGGTCATCGTCGTGCCGGGCGAGTTCTTCGACGTCAACCCGGGCAAGCGCCGGGCGGGGCGGCCGTCACGGTTCCGTCACCACGTCCGCTTTTCGTTCGGCCCGAGCGAGGACGTCCTCGTCCGGGCGCTCGGGCGGCTCGAGCGCATGGTAGGCGAGCGTCGCCGGGCCTGACACCGGCGGCGCAGCGGAGCGGTGAGGCGGGGCCGAGCGCCAGGTCTTGTCGCGCTGCACGTCTTCCGACATGGTGGGGGAGCGCGTGGCCAAAGATCCGTGGAGTGATTGGAACGACGACGACCCCGGTAACTTCCAGCCGGGCGATACGATCGGCCCCTACGAGCTGCTGTTTCCTGCGGCCGTGGGCGGCATGGCCGCCGTTTGGGCCGCGCGGCTCAGGCGCCCCAACGGCACCGTCCAGATCGTCGCCGTCAAGCTGTTGTCGGACGCGATGCGGGGGGACGACGACGCGCGCGCGATGTTCCTCGACGAGGCGTGCACCGCGTCGCGCATCCTCCACCCGAACGTGGTGCACATCCTGGCGTACGGCGAGGTCCGCGATCGGCCGTACCTCGCCATGGAGTGGATCGACGGCGCCCCGATCGCGAAGATCTTCTCGAACCAGAAGGCGAAGCGCGCGCTCCTGCCGCTCGGCTGGGTGCTCCACGTGATGATCGACGCGTGCGCCGGCCTGCACGCGGCGCACGAGGTCCGCGACGACACGGGGGAGCTGCTCAACCTCATCCACCGCGACGTCACGCCGGAGAACGTGATGGTGACGTTCGACGGCATGGTCAAGGTCGTCGACTTCGGCGTCGCGAAGACGCGGGCGCGCGCGCAGATCAGCCGCGTCGGCGCGATCAAGGGCAAGACGGGGTATTTCTCGCCCGAGCAGGTGATGGGCGGGGCGCTCGACCGCCGGAGCGATCTCTTCTCCATGGGCGTGCTGCTCTACCTGCTCGTGACGGGCCACACGCCGTTCCGCGGCAAGGGCCCGCTCGAGGCGATGCAGCAGATCGCCAACCGCAACCCGCAGCCGCCGCGCGAGATCATGCCCGAGGTCCACCCGGAGCTCGATCGCATCATCATGCGGGCGCTCGCCAAGAACCCGAACGACCGGTACCAGACGGCCGCGGAGCTGCGCCGCGATCTCGAGCAGGTGAGCCTCGCGGTCGGCGAGAGCTACGGCGACAAGCAGGTGGGCCAGCTCGTCCGCGACCTGCTCCCCGGGGTCGCGGAGGCGCGCAAGGAGCGGATCGACCAGGCGATCGACGAGCTCGACCGCATCCTCGCCGAGCGCGCCCACCCGCACAAGCCGCAGGCCGCGCGCCCGGAGGACGCGACCGAGGTGATGCTCCGGCGCATCTCCATGCTGCCGATCCTGCAGGACGGGCCGGAGGCGTCGGAGGACGCGGCCGACGCGGCGCCGCCGTCCGCCGGCCCCGCGAGCTCGCGCATGTCGGGGCCCGCGAGCTCGCGCATGTCGGGTCCGGCCAGCTCGCGCATGTCGGGTCCGGCCAGCTCGCGCATGTCCGGGCCCGCGAGCTCGCGCATGTCGGGTCCGGCCAGCTCGCGCCGGTCGAACCCCGATCCGACGCGCAAGTCGAACCCGGACGCGACCCGCAAGTCGCACCCGGACGCGACGAGCTCGCCGCTCGAGTTCGCCGCGGGGCTCTCGCCGCTGCCGCTGGGTGCGCCGCCGGTGCCTTCGGGCCGCCCGGCGGCGCACGCGGGTCCGGCGCACGCGAGCGGGCCTGCGGGCACGGCCGCGTCGATGCCCGAGCAGCGACCGCGCCCGGCTCCGGCGAAGGGGGGCTGGTTCGTCCGCGTGGCGCTGCTGACGCTGATCGTCCTGGGCCTCGCGGCGGCGGCGTTCCTGCTGGTCCAGCGCTCCGGCGGCCTGCGGCTCGGTTCGCTGACGCTGCCCTTCGCGCGCCCCAGCGCGTCCGGGCCGGCGCTGGCTCCGCCCGACGCCTCTGCCGGCGCGACGGCGGAGGCGGCGGCTGCGCCTGCGCCGGCCGTGACGCCGGTGAGCGGCGCCATCGCCGACGCCGCCGCCCCAACCGAGGCGGCCGAGCTGGCCGCCGACGCCGCCGCCCCGGCCGACGCGGTCGCCGACGCCGCCGCCCCGGCCGACGCCGCGGCCCCTGCCGACGCCGCCGCGCCGCTCCCGAGCGGGCAGCCGGCGTATGGGCCCGGCGGCGCCGCGCCCGCGCCGGGGACGCCGTACCCGTCGCCTCCGGTCGCTCCCGTGCCGCGCGCCCCGGGGCCGTTGCCGCCGCCGCCCGTCACCGGGTCGGCCGTGCAGCAGCCTCCGGCGCAGCCTGCATGGCGTTCAAACCCGCCCCGCCCCACGCAGCCTCCGCCGCGGCCGCCTGGGCCGGCCTCGCCGCCCCCCCTCGACCTGGCGCCACGGTAACGCCGCCCGACCGGGCGCGGCTCTGGTCTCCGCCCGACCGGGCGCGGCTCTGGCCTTCGCCAGCGCCGCGTGCGCGCCCTTCGCCGCGGCGGGCGCGCTCAGTCCTTCTTCGGCTTGTCGGCCTGCGGCCTCTCGGGGATCGGCGTCGCGCGCGACGCAGGCTTGTCGGGGATCGGCGTCGCGCGGGACGCGGCTTTCTTCAGGGACGACTCCGCGAGCGACACAAGCATTGCGAGGTTCACCGGCTTCGAGAGCAGGAAGATCGCGTGCCGCCGGAGCGCGCGGATGCGGGCCTGCTGCGACTCGTCGGCGGTGACGACGAAGACGGGCGTGTCCCGGTTCAGCCCCCCCTTGGCCGAGAGCGACTCGAGCACGCTGAAGCCGTCGACCCCCGGCATGTGCAGGTCGAGCACCACGAGATCGAATTTGCGCGCGGCGAGCCGCCGCAGCGCCGGCGCCCCGCCGTTCGCCTCCTCGACGTCGCCGAGCGGGCGGAGCGCGCGGACAAACATGCCTCGGATCGCGGTGTCGTCGTCGATGACGAGGATGCACGTCACAGCATGAAGATGTTTGCACGGATACGGAAGCGCCGGAAGCCCGCGGCCCGATCTCCGCACCGCGCGGCGCGAGCGTCCACAACGCCTCGCGCCGCGGGTGTGATTCGCGCGTCCGCCGCGCGCATCCTCATGAAAGCGCTCGGCCGTGCTCGCGCGCGGAGCCGCGGGCGCGACGTGCGCACGGCCAAGACGGACACACCGTCATCCCAGATCCAGGGCTCCATGGCCTCGGGCGAGGCGTGGACGCCACGGACGGGCTGCGGTAGACGCGGAGGAAGACCTCACCCGCACCGCAAAGGAACGATCCATGGGCAAGTTCACCATCACGAACGAGATCAACTGCAACGTCGACACCTTTTGGAAGCTGTTCCTGGACAAGACCTTCAACGAGGAGCTTTACCGGAAGGAGCTCGGATTTCCCGAGTACACCATCACGGAGCAGGTCGAGACGGAGACGGAGATCATCCGGAGGTCGGCCGGGAAGCCGAAGATGAATTTGCCCGGTCCGGTGGAGAAGCTGCTCGGCTCCGGCTTCCGCTATACCGAGGAAGGCAAGCTGAACAAGGCCACCAAGGTGTGGACCTTCAAGCTGACGCCAAGCACCCTGGCCGACAAGATGCGCAACGAGGGCACGGTGCGCGTCGAGGCGATCGGCGACAACAAGGTGCGTCGGATCGCCGAGCTCGTCATCGAAGCGAAGGTGTTCGGTGTCGGCGGCCTGCTCGAGAGCAGCGCTGAAAAGGAGCTGCGGCAGGGGTGGGAAGAGAGCGCCGTCTTCATGAACAAGTGGATCGCTCAGGGCAGAGCGATCTAGCTCCTCGCGCCTGACGCGCCGAACGAGCCGCCCAGGCGCCGGCCGGTCCGCCGCAGCCCGCTGTCGCCGCCAGGCAGCCAGACGCAGGCGCCGCCGGCGAGCGACGCCCGCGAGCGGCCGCCCTCCTCCGCCCACCCCGCGCCTGGGTGAACACGCGACCTGCACGTCCAGGGTCAAAGCGTGCGATCTTCTGTAGTGTATCTTGCTGAGGCAGCTTACATGAACCAGGGCCACGGCATGGTGCACGTGGTCATCATCGGTGCCGGCTTCGGCGGTCTCTACGCGGCGCAGGCGCTCCGGCGCGAGCCGGTGCGGGTGACCGTGATCGACCGGCGGAACCATCACACGTTCCAGCCCCTCCTGTATCAGGTCGCGACCGCGGGCCTGAACGCGAGCGACATCGCCGCGCCCATCCGGCGCGTGCTCCGCAAGCAGAAGAACACGAGCGTGCTCCTCGCCGAGGTGACGGCGATCGATCCGGCGCGCAAGCGGGTGATCTTCGAGGACGGCGAGCTCGGCTACGACAAGCTGATCGTGGCCGCCGGGGCGTCGCACTCCTATTTCGGGCACGACGAGTGGGCGCCGTTCGCGCCCGGGCTGAAGACCGTCGACGATGCGCTGGAGATACGGCGGCGCGTCCTCCTCGCCTTCGAGGCGGCCGAGCGCGAGCCCGATCCGGCGCGGCGGAAGGCCTGGATGACGTTCGTGGTGGTCGGCGCGGGCCCGACCGGCGTGGAGCTCGCCGGGGCGCTCTCGGAGCTCGCGCGGCACACGCTCGTGCGCGAGTTCCGGCACATCAACCCGCGCGACGCGCGCATCGTCGTCGTCGAGGGCGCCGGGCAGGTGCTGCCGTCGTACGTCCCCGAGCTCGGCGAGAAGGCGCGCGCGCAGCTCGCGGGGCTCAACGTGGAGGTGCGGACGCGCTGCCTCGTCACCGGGATCGACGAGGACGGGGTCTCGATCGGCGACCAGCGGATCGAGGCCAAGACCGTGCTCTGGGGGGCCGGCGTGGCCGCCTCGCCCCTCGCCCGGAGCCTCGGGGTGCCGCTCGACCGGGCAGGGCGCGTGCTGGTGGAGCCGGACCTGACCGTGCCCGGCCACGAGGACATCTACGTCATCGGCGACCTCGCGTCGCTGAAGCAGGAGGACGGGACGCCGGTGCCAGGCGTGGCGCCGGCGGCGATCCAGGAAGGGCGCCACGCCGCGCGGAACATCGCGCGCGCCGTGCGGGGGCAGCCGCGGCTGCCGTTCCGGTACCGCGACAAGGGCTCGATGGCGACGATCGGGCGGGCCGCCGCGGTCGCCGACTTCGGCAAGGTGAAGCTCTCCGGGTTCCTGGCGTGGCTCGCGTGGCTCTTCGTCCACATCCTGTTCCTCATCGGCTTCCGCAGCCGGTTCCTGGTGCTGTTCTCGTGGGCCCTGTCCTACCTGACCTACGAGCGCGCCGCGCGGCTGATCACGGGAGAGACCCCCCGGCTCGTCGAGGATCACCCCGCGCCGGCGCTCGAGCCGCGACGGGACGCCGGCGCGCTCGGGGCCCAGCCGCTGGAGCACGCGCGCACGCGCGCCTAGGCGCCGCCCCGACGCGCCGCCGCGCGGCCCGCTCCGCCCGAGAGCGCGCGCCGAAGGGCGGCGTCCTGCGCGCGTCTGGACCTTTGCGCGCGAGCTGCGTTAGCGTCGTAGACCATGGACATCCATCCCGGACAGGGCGCCTCCGCGCACCCCTCGCGAGCCCTCCTCGCCAGCGCAGCATCCCTCGCCGCACTCCTGCTCGGCGCCCCCGCCGCCTTCGCGCAGTCGGCGGACGCAGCCGCCCCTGCCGGCGCGCAGCCGCAGGCCGCGCCCCATGGCGCCCCCCCGCCGTACGGCGCACCTGCCCCCTACGGGCAGCAGCCCGGCTATTACCCGCCGCCCGGGTACGCCCCCCCTCCTGGATACGCCCCGCCGCCCGGATACGGCCAGACCCCCACCGGGTATGCGGTCGGCCCGCGGATCATGAGCTACGAGGAGGGGCAGGCCGTCCCCGAGGGCTACCACGTCGAGGAGAGGGCGCGCCGCGGCCTGGTCATCGGCGGCGCCGTGACGTTCGGCGTCACGTACCTCCTCTCGGCCATGGTCGGGCTCGTCGCTGAGAGCGCGGACCGCGCGAGCGGCGGCACCGGAGAGAGCTACATCCCGCTCTACATCCCCGTCGCCGGGCCCTTCATCACGATCGGCACCGCCGACGCGAAGGGCGGCGGGGTCTTCGTCCTCATGGTCGACGGGCTGGCCCAGGCCGCCGGCGTCGCCATGTTCATCGGCGGCCTCGCCGCGCCGGAGACGAAGCTCGTCCGCAACGACGTCTCCCTCTCCGTGAAGCCGATCGTCACCGGCGACACGCTCGGGCTCGGCGTCTCCGGCTCGCTCTGAGCGCGCGCCGCCGGCGCCCCGGCGTCACGTCGCGACCGGCGGCGTCTCGTCCATCGTCTTGACGGCGCGCTTGGCGCGGCGGCGCACGTCGACGTGCAGCGACTCGTCGAAGTTGATGGCCGAGAACGCGGCGCGCGCCTCGATGTTCTTGCCGAGGGCGGCGTAGGCCTCGGCCTCGTTCCAGCGCAGCTTCCAGTCGCGCTTCGCGAGATCCGAGAGCTTCGCGGCGTCGGCGATGATCTCCTCGTACCGCTGCTGCTTTCCGAGCTCGCTCCAGTACTCGGCCCGGAGGTCGTCGTCCCCGGGCGCGAGCGCGACGGCCGCGGCGAAGCCGGCGAGCGCGTCGTCGATCCGGCCCGCGACGAGCTCGGCGCGGGCGAGCGAGCGGCGCGCGCCCGCGCTCTCGGGGTGCGCGGCGACGAAGGCGGCGAGCGCGGGGAGCGCCGCGTTGACCTTCTGGATGTCGGCGGGGTCGCTCGGCCAGAACCGGAGCGAGAGGGCGGCGAGATCGCCGGGGTCGCTCTCGAGCGCGCGCTCGATCGCGGCGGGCGCCTCGTCGCCGCGGCCGGCCTTGGAGAGGCATTTCGCGAGCTCGACCCACGCGCCCGACGACGACGGCGCCGTCTTCACGAACGCCTCGGCCGCGGCGAGCGCCTCGTCGGTGCGCCCGAGCGCGCGCAGGGCGGCGATCCGCGCGAGGTGCGCCCGCTCGACGCGGTCGCCCTCGCCCGCGACGGCGACGGCGCGGTCGGCCGCGCCCAGCGCGACGTCGTGGCGGAGCTCGCGCTCGTGGTAGGCGAGCTGCTCGAGGTAGAAGGCGCTGTCGCGCGGCGCCGCGTCCCACTGGCCGGTCAGGTAGTCGAGCACCGCGTCGGAGCGCACGTAGACGAGCGAGGCCGCGTCGCGCGGGTTCTCGTAGATCGGCACCAGGACCCCGAGCTGCACCATCGCGTCGAGCGCCGGCTGGCAGTCGGGCTTCGCCTCGAGCGCGAGCACCATCTCGTCGAGGGCGGCGTCCTTCTTCTGCATCGCCAGGTGCACCTGCCCGACCGCCACGTGATAGTCGGCGTCCCCCTGGAACGTCTTCCGGATCGCCTGGAAGCTCTTCAGCGCCGCGGGGTGGTCGCCCATGTTGGCCTGCGCCGAGGCGAGGTTCAGCCGCGCGGCGTGGTCGTCGGGGTCCATGGTGACGATGCGCTTGAGCGCCGAGATCGCCTTCTCGTAGTCACGCTCGCCGAAGGCCTTCTGCGCGCGCTCCCAGACCGGCGCCTTGTCGAGGAAGGCCTCGAGCTGCGAGACGAGCGCGCTGTTCTGCTTGCGCCAGACGCCGCTCTTGCCGGCCTCGGAGCTCGTGAGAAAGTCCTTGATCCACTTGCGGGCGGCGTCGATGCTGAGCCCTTTGTCGGCGAGCCCCTCGAACTCGCCCCGGGGCACCGGCATGCGCGCGGGGATCCCCTGCCGGCGCGCCGTGTTCTCGTCGAGGCCGATCAGCACCCAGTCGCTTTGCTCGCTCATGATCCTAGGACGGTAGCCGCCGTGCCCCGCCGGGATCAAGCGACGTCTCGGCGCAGCGCGCCCGCGCAAGAGGCGCGTCAGGAGTAGAGCCAGGCCAGCAGCACGAACGCCATGAAGGCCGCCGCGGCGACCGCGAGGGCGAGCGCGCGCGGCACCCCGAGGAGCATCGGCCGGAGGCTGGCCTGGAACGCGACCGCCTCCACGGAGCTCGGCGGGTTCGGCGGCGTGTCAGGGCCGGACGCGCCGCCCGAGACGGCGACGGGAGCGGCCGGCGCGCCCGCAGCGCCGCCGCTCGCGCTGGCCGCCGTCGCGAGCGGCGAGGCCGCGACGGCGGGCGGCGCGACGGCCGGCGCCGCGACGGCGTCGAGGGGCGCCGCAGCGAGCCCGAGAGGGGGCGCGCCGAGGTCCGGGGGCCGCGGCGCCGCGGGGGACGCGAGGAGATCGAGGCCGAGCTGGGCGAGGATGGCTTGCAGCTCGTTGCCCCACGCGACCGGCAGCGCGGTCGCCTCGGGCGCGAGCGTGAGCGGCGCCGACATCGCCTTGTGCATCGCCCGCTCGAGCGCGAGCGCCTCGTCGAGGCGGCGCGACGCGCCCTCTGCGCCGGCGCTCGTGGAGAGGCGCAGCGCGTCGGCGGCCACCTCGGAGATGTGCGCCGCCACCTTGGCCAGCGCCAGCTTGCGCTCGGCCTGCGCCACGGCGAAGCGCGCCTCCTCGCGGAACCGGATCGCCTCGGTCGTGAGCCGGTCGACCTCGGCGTGGAGCTGCCTCGCGCCCTCCGGCGCGCCGCGTGCCGCAGGCGCGGCCCCGGCGTCGTGCTCCACGGAGAACGCGGCCGCGGCGGTGATCGAGGGGGGCGGCTCGGCGTACGTCGGCGTCGCCCCGGACATCGGGCGCGGCTCGGCGTCCTGCGCGGTGATGGAGCCGTACGAGGGCAGGCTGCCGCGCTGCCGCCCGCCGCTCGAGCTGCTGGACGCCGGATCGCCGCGCCCGCGGCCGTTGCTCCCGACGACGACGGTCTTCTCGTCGGCCGTCTCGGAGGGCAGCGCCCCGCGCCGCCGCGAGCTGCCGAACGCCGTGTCCGTCTCGCGCGAGCCGGGGATCGCCGTGAGCGGCGAGGGCGTGACGCCGTCGCGCGCCTCGATGTCGGTCGGGTCGTCCTCGCGGCCGAGCGCCGCGCCGTTCGGGCGGAGCCGGTCCCGCGCGGCGGCGGGCCGGCGCGGGATCGCCGTCGCGGCCGAGAGGGAGGGGCGCGGCGCCTTGGCCATCCCGGCGAAGCCGCCGGAGACGGCGCGCTCGAACCAGCGCATCTGCCTCATCGCGTTGCGCCGCACGAACCGGCCGAGCGCCTCCTCGTTCCCCTCGAGGTACCCGTGGCTGCGCAGCCAGCCCTCGAGCCGCGCGAAGATCTCGTCCGCGCTCTGGAAGCGCGAGGCCGGGTCCCGCTCGAGACAGCCCATGACGATCGCCACGAGCTCCTTGTCGATCTTCGGCCGGAGCTCCCGCAGGTCGGCCGCGGGCTGCGTCGTCATGTTGCGCAGGAGCTCGTAGTCGCTCGACGACGGCCACGGGTGCTTGCCCGAGAAGAGCTCGAACAGCACGACGCCGAGCGAGAACAGGTCGGAGCGCCTGTCGGCGGGGCCGCCGCGGGCCTGCTCCGGCGCCATGTACGTCGTCACGCGCCGGCGCGCCCCGACGGCCGTGGTCATCACGCGGAGCGACGATTTGGCGAGCCCGAAGTCGGCGATCTTCACCTCGCCCTGGAACCCGACGAGCACGTTGCCCGGCGTGAGATCGCGGTGCACGAGGTTGAGCAGCTCGCCGCTCGGCGCGCGGAGCTCGTGCGCCGCGCCGAGCCCGCGGCAGAGCGTCGCGCCGATGTAGACGACGAGCCGCTCGGAGAAGACCTCGCCCGTGTCGAAGACGGTCTTCATGAGCCGCGCGAGGCTCACGCCCTGCACGAGCTCGACGGCGAAGTACGAGCCCTGCTCGTCGGTCCCCCAGCCGGCGACCTCGACGACGTTCGGGTGCTTGAGCGCCGCGGTCGTGCGCACCTCGTCGAAGAACCGGGTGGCCACCGTCGTGTCCCCGGCGTAGTGCGGGTGCAGCCGCTTCACGGCGAGCAGCTCCCCTGGCCGGTGCGGACCTACCGACCTGCAGAGATCAACGCGGGTGGTCGCTCCGGACGCGATCTCTGCAAGGAACTGAAGCGAGAGCGCAGCCGGCGCGGGCTCGGGGAGCCGAGACATGCACGGTGAAGTCTAGCGGGCGACAACCCCCACCGGAAAGGGCCTCAGACGCCGGCGCGCGCCGCGGCGATGGCGGCGGGGACCCCGGAGGGGGTGGCCTTGAGGTGCACGTCCAGGTGGTCATCCTTGGTCTTCAGCGCACGAACACCGAGCACCGGCGCGCAGATGCGCAGCGCCCGCGCGACCGTCGGATTGCCGCCCACGGCGGGAATCTTGAGCAGATCCAGGGTGATCCTGTCGTCCTTGCCGTCGATCAGCGCGGCGGGCCGGTTGGGGATGAAGGAGACGAGGTTGCCGGGCTTGTTGAGATCGATCGCCCCCGAGTTGATAAGCCCGGCGATCGGCGAGCTCTCGTCGCCCATCACGTGGAGCTTGAGGTCGGCGATCCGCAGGCCGACCCGGATGGCGTCCGCGCGCACGTCGAGCTCCTCGGCGTAGACGGCGAACGAGGCCCGGATCGGCGCGCCCATGGCCTTCACGGTGAGCGCGAGGTGCAGGCCGGGGGGCGCGGCCTCGATCACGATGTCCTTGGGCGCGCGCTTTCCGCCGCTGAGCTCCCGTGCCAGATAGCGCAGCGCATCGATCGGGACGCCGAAGCGCAGGCCCAGCGCGCCGCGCAGCGCCCTCACGATCTCCTCGGGGTGAGCCTTGAGGTAGTCACCGGCGTGGCGGAGCAGCACCTTCGGGTTGGGCTTTGGCATCGTTGGGGCAGCTACGATTGCCCGGAGTCAGCCCCGCGCGCAAGGGGCGAGCGCGATCCGCCGCGGGGCGCCGACGGCCGGAGAGGCCGCTGTTCTAACGGGGCCGACTCGGTCACACTCGGGCGCGATGCAGACCAGGATCCTTCTTGTCATGGCGACAACAGCGCTCGCGATCGGCTGCGGATCGGCCGACGCGACGCTCGGGTGGGCGCCGAGCGACGAGCCGCCGGGCGGCTCCTCGAGCGAGGGCGGCGGCGATGGCCAGGGCGGCGGCGACGACGGTGAGGGCGGCGGCGACGGCGGGGGCGACGATGGCCAGGGTGGTCGCGGCGGCGACCTCGCGAGCGGCGAGGGCGGCGGTTCATCGAGCGGCGGCGGGCTGCCGGGCCCCCTGTGCGACCCGCCTCCGCGGTGCGATGCCGAGCCGCCGGATCCGGGCGAGGAGCTCGCATGGGATCACGTGTCTTCGTACATCATCGCCGGAGCTGGGAGCCCCAACCACCGCGGGCGCGATCTCTTCCTGAGCCCGGATGACCCGCAGTGGATCATCGGCAAGTTCGCCTACGGGATCACCGACAAGGATCTGAAGGGCGAGCGGGTCGACATCTACCTGCTCCGCGGCTGCGGCGGCGCGTGGGAGCGCCTCGGCTCGGCGACCACGACGGAAGCGGACTCGACGCACCCCGAGGTCGAGGGCGTGAGCGACGCCGGCGGTCGCGTCTACTTCCAGATCCCAGCGGCGCAGCGGCTCGGCGTGGGCAGGCACCGGATCCACATGGTCGTCCGCGGCGACCTGTCGAGCGCCGACCTCTTCATCGAGGTCGTCCCCCGCGGCGCCCCGATGTTCGTGAGCGACGTCGACGGGACGCTGACCGGCACGGAGACGGAGGAGTTCACCTCGCTCCTGCTCGGCCGGCTGCCCGACGCGCACCCGCACGCCGCGGCGGCGTTCCACCGGCTCGTGGAGAAGGGCTACCGTCCGATGTACCTGACCGCGCGACCGGAGTGGCTCGTCCAGCGCACCCGCGATTTCCTCGACGCCTACGGCTTCCCGCCCGGCGTCGTGCACACCACGCTCGGCCTGACCGGCGCGCTAGGCGATGCCGCCGCGAAGTACAAGACGGCGGAGCTGCAGCAGCTCTTCGAGCGGAGGGAAATGGTGCCCGCGTGGGCGTTCGGCAACACGGAGACCGACGCGGAGGCCTACCACAACGCAGGCGTGATGCCCCTCACGCGGCGCGTGTTCTACCGGTTCGACGACGACCTCCTCGGAGGCAGGCGCATCGACGACTACGGCGCGCTGCTCGCGGAGATCGACGAGCTCCCCAGCCTCTGCGACTGATCCGGCGCGTCAGCCGGGCGCCTGCTCGGTCCGGACGCCGCCCGCCGACGGCTCCGAGGCGGCCGCGGCGCCTGCCGGCGCCTCGACGCGACCGCCGATCGACCGGAGGAGCTCGCTCACCGCGGCGTGGGAGCGATCGCGCAGGTCGTTCACCCGCGCGCCCTCGCGCCCGTCCGGGCGCACGGCGATCGGCGCGCCGACCCGGACGCGGACGATCCGCATCGTGCCGTCGCCCGTGTCGATCGCCCCCTTCTTCATGAGCAGGTGCGTGCCGTCGATGGCGACGGGCACCACGGGCACGCCGGCGCGGACCGCGGCATAGAAGCCGCCGTTCTTGAACTGCCGGAGCACGCCGTCCTCGCTCCGCGTCCCCTCCGGGAACACGAGCAGCGGCTTGCCGTCCCGGAGCACCTGCTCGAACCGCGCGATCGCCTCGACCGCAGCGCGCGAGCCGACCGTGCGATCCACCGGCACGTGGCCCGCGAGCTTGAGGTGCCAGCCGAGGAACGGGATCTTCATGAGCGAGCGCTTGGCCGCCCACTTGAAGTCGCCCGGCAGCACCGCGCCGAGCACCAGGATGTCGAGCACGCTCTGGTGGTTCGAGCAGTAGACGAAGACCCCGGGAGGGACGTTCTCGAGGCCGCTCGTCTGGATCTCGATGTCGAGCCCGCGCGCGCTCGCCTGGCACCAGCGGCGCATCGCCCAGAGGCTCGCCGAGCGCTGCGGCGTGAGCGGGCCCAGCGTCAGCGACACCGTGCCGTAGGCCATGGTCCTGAGGGAGAAAGGGACCCACTGGCGCGTCGCCAGCCAGGCGCTCTTGAGATCCATACTACCGCGCTTACCACTCTCCATGTCGGGCGAAAACGCGTAGGGTGTTGCGCACCTGCGCCGCGCGCCGGTGTTTTCTGGCGGGGTTTCGGGCGCGCCTCCGGGCCCTTTTTTCCGCCGCTGTGCCGGACGAGGCGGGTGGCGCGCGGCGGCTCGCCGGTCCGGCCCGGGCTCGCGTCGCGGCCAGGGCGGCCGACCGAGCGGCGCCCTCGCGGCTCACCGTTCGAGCGGCGGCGTGAGCAGCCCCCAGCCGAGCGTGACCGGCCGCCCGGCGCGCTCGAACTTGACGGTGTACAGGCCCGTCTCCTCGGCGCTCTGCACCACCGCGGGGCGCAGCGCGCCGACCCACTCGGCCCAGACGCTCGCCCCGAGCTTGAGCCGCGGCTTGACCGGGATCGGGCGCAGCGCCGACTCGTCGGCGAGCAGGGCGGCGCCGCCGTAACCGAGGGCGAACCACCGCGCCGAGCTGCTGGGCAGCGACGTCAGGACGGCGCCCGAGTCCGCCGGGGGGCCGCCGAGCCGCGACACGAGGAGCACGTGGCGCCATGTGTCGCCGTCCTTCCATGCGGCGAAGTTGCCGGGCGCGAGCCCCTCGGTCTGCACGACGAAGCGGACGCCCTTGAGCTGCGCGAGCGGGGTCCGCGGATCCATGTCGGTGTAGCGGACCTCGATCTTGTCCTTCACGAAGCGGGTGACGACGGCGTGCTTCATCACGCCGTTCCACTCCGTGAGCACCGGATCGTGAGGCCGGAGGCGCGGCGTGTCGGGCACGGGGACGACGTAGCCCGGGTGGACCTTGTACGACGGCCCGCCCCGCCCCTCGACGATGAGATCGTCGCCCTCGAAGCCGACCACGGTGGCCGCGTAGAGCACGAGCGTCGACCCGAGCTTGGCTCCGGCGAGCATCCGCCCCGAGGCGGTGAAGACGCGGCGGCCTGGATCGAGCTTGATCGGCGACGCCGGGAGGCCGAGCGGGTTCGACGCGTGCGCCGCGCCGGTCGGCGCCTGGGGCTCTGCGACCGCGGGCCGCGGCAGCGCCGCGAGCGGGGCGATGGGCGGGCTCTGGGAGGGCGTCGGCGCCGGGGGCGACGTCGGCGCAGGCTCGCACGCCGCCGCGAGGCCAGCGGCCAGGAGGCAAGCGAGCGCGCAGGCCGCGCCGCGGGCGCGCGGCGCCCCGGCCTCGCGGCGTCGCGCCGCGCTCCTGTCGCGATCCTTCGCGGCGGCGGGCCCCAGCCTGCGGGACCCGGCCCCGAGGCCGCCGGGACATCGGTCAGCCATCGGGGGCGAGCATGGACCGCGAAACGGGCGGCGGCGAGCAGAAAGGGACGATCCGTTCACGCGGCGCCGGGTCGGCGGTCCGCAGGGAAGGACGGTGGCGGCGCGGCGCTCTCCTCGTGACGCGCGCGGCGCGTCCTGCGCTAGCCTGCGGCGCGATGAAGCGCGCCTTCAGCGTCGATGAGCTCAAGCAGACCGCGCCCCGCCTCGCCGTGGAGCGCCGCGCCGTGCGCTTCCAGGACGTCGACGCGGCCGGGATCGTCTTCTACCCGCGGGTCCTCGAATACTTCAGCGACGCGTACATGATCGCGCTGAGGGAGCGGGGGATCGATCTGCCCGCCCTCATCGCCGGCGGCGCGCTCAAGCTGCCGCTGGTCCACGCCGAGGCCGACTACCTGCTGCCGCTCCGGTTCGGCGACGCGATCGAGGTCGAGGTGCTCGCCCCGAAGCTCGGCGACACCTCGTTCACCGTGGGCTACCGCGTGACGACCGCGGGCGGGGTCGCCGCCGTCGGGCAGACGGTGCACGTGTGCATCGACGGCGCGCGCTTCGTCCCGTGCCCGCTCCCGGACGATCTGCGCCGCGCGCTCGGGTGACCACGGCGAGCGCGGCTGCCGGCGCCGCGCGCCCTCGCTACCGCGCCGGGAAGGGCGCGAGCGTGGCCGCGAGCTGCGCCGCCGCGCCGAGGCGATCGAGCTTGCCGGCCGCGGTCAGCGGGAGCGCCGCGACGGCGCAGAGGCGCCGCGGGCGCTTGTGCGGGGCGAGCCGCGCCGCGACGACGGCCGCGAGGTCGTCGAGCAGCGCGGGCGAGAGCGCGGCGCCGCCCGGCGCGGCCTGGTCGGGGACGATCGCCGCCGCGACGACGTGGCCCCACCGCTCGTCCGGCACGCCGAACACCACCGCGCCCGCGACGCCGGCGCAGGACGCGAGGACCTGCTCCACCTCGGCGGGGTAGACGTTCTCGCCGCCGGTCACGATGAGGTCGCTCCGGCGCGCGGCGACGTGCAGCCGCCCGGCGGCGTCGAGCGCGCCGAGGTCGCCGGTGCCGAACCACCCGTCGCCGTCGACCAGGAGCTCCGGCGGGCGCCCCGGGCCGCGGTAGTAGCCGCGGAACAGCACCGGGCCGCGGATCTCGATGCGGCCGACGCCGTCGCCGCCGGCGCCCTCGACGCGCAGCTCGACGCCGGCGATCGGCGCGCCGGAGCCCGGCTCGCAGGCGCGCGGATCGCGCGGGCGCTGCACGGTGACCTGCGAGCACGCCTCGGTGAGGCCGTAGGTGGTGAGCGCCGGGACCCCGCGGCGCGCGCACTCGTCGAGCGCCCGCTCCGGAGCGCCCGCGCCGCCGACGAGCACCGCGCGCAGCCGGGCGAGGACGTTGTCGCGATCGGCCTCGAGGAGCGCGAGCAGCATCGTCGGCACCACGGAGAGCAGCGTCGCGCGGTCGCGGACGATCGAGGTGAGCACCGACGCGGGGTCGAAGCGGGGCGCGAGGATGACGGCGCGCCGCGCGAGCAGGCAGCGCGTCACGATCGAGAGGCCGCCGACGTGGCAGAGCGGCAGGCAGAGCAGCCAGCGATCGTCGTCGCGCACGCCGAGGTTGGCCGCGCTCCCCGCGGCGGCGGCGAGGAACGCGCGGCGCGGCAGCACCGCGCCCTTGGGGCGCCCCGTGGTGCCCGAGGTGTAGACGATCGCGAGATCGCCGGAGGGGTCCGGCGGCAGGACGCCGGCGGCGCGCGGCCCGCGATCGCGGAGCGCGGCGAGCTCCGGCCCGGCGTCGCGGAGCAGCGCGGCGAGCGCGGGCTCGCGCAGCACGAGGTCGGGGCGCGCGTCGTCGACGAGGACGCTCGCCTCGCCGTCCGTGAGCCGCGGGTGGATCGGGACGATGACGGCGCCGAGCGCGAGCAGCGCGTGGAGGACCACGACGGTCCCGATCGCGTTCGGGGCGACGAGCGCCACGCGAGCGCCCTGCCCTACCCCGGCGCGGGCGAGCCGGGAGCACACGGCCGCGACCGCGGGCGCGAGGTCGCCGAAGCGGAGGGCGCCGCCGGGGCCGACGCCGAGATCGGGGACGTCGATCTCGCGCGGCGCGTCCGCCTCGGAGCCGCCGTGGACGAGCGCCGTCCGCGCGGCGACCGCGGGGTCGCGCGCGACCTCGAGGAGGCTCAGGCCGTCCATGGTCCGACGCCGAGCCCCGGCCGATCGCTGGCCGCGACCCGCCCGCCCTCGCGGAGCTGCGGGATCCGGATCGCGGGCCACGCCGCGAGGCCCGCGTGCGCGTCGAGGCCGCACGCGAGCGGCGGGCGCGGCAGCGCGAGCGCGAGCTCGCACGCGGCCGCGAGCGCGACGGGGCCGTCGAAGAGGTGCGTCACCACGGCGCCGAGGCCGCGCTCCTGCGCCCTCCGGCCGAGTTCGTGCGCGCGCAGGAGGCCGAGCATCGCCGGCTTCAGGATGAACGCGGCGCAGCCCTCCGCCTCGAGCAGGCGCTCCGGCATGCCCGGGGCGGCGAGCGACTCGTCGGCCGCCCACGGGACCGCTTGCGCGCCGAGGCGGTGGAGGAGCTCCGGCGCGACCGGCTGCTCCACGAAGCGGGGCTCGAGCGGCGCGAGGAGGGCGAGCCGGCGGGGCGCGTCCTCGAGCGACCAGGCCGCGTTCGCGTCGAGCCGGAGCTCGATCGACGGGTGCTCCCGCCGCAGGGCGCGCAGCGCCTCGAGATCGCGGGCGAACCCCTCGTCTCCGCGCGAGCGGAGCTTCACCTTGATCGCGCGGACGCCGCGCGCGACGAGCGCGCGAGCGCTCCCCAGCATCTCCGGCAGGGCGGCCGACGTCGCGAGCAGCCCGTTCACCTGGACCTCGGCGCGCCGGTGGCCGCCGAGGCACGCCGACGCCGGCAGCCCGAGGCGCTGACCGACCAGGTCGAGCAGCGCCGTCTCCAGGGCGAAGCGCGCCGCCGGCACGCCGCGGAGCCGCGACGACAGCGGCTCGAGCGCGCGCAGGATCGCGGGCGCCGCGGTCGACGTCGCCGCGTCCCCGCCCGGCAGGCCGATCGCGCCGAGCGCCCCGGGCAGCTCGGCGAGCGCGCGCTCGTCGTCGTCGGCCGTATCGGGCGAGAAGCCGGGGAGCGGCGTGGCCTCGCCCAGGCCGACGCGCCCCTCGTCGTCGGTGAGCGACAGCACGAGGCCCCGGCGCGCGCCTTCGAGGGCCCGTGGCGCAAGGCTGGCGGCGGCGACGCGCATCACCCATGCAGCTGGGCCGCGAGGCCCAGCGAGAAGAGCAGCGAGTAGGCGAGCAGCAGCTTCGCCGTCCCGGCGAGGCAATCGTTGAGCGGCCGGCCGTCGGTGGTCGCCAGCACCCGGAGCAGGCGCACGGCGCGCGGGAACGTGGCGAAGACGAGGAGCGTCCACCGCCGGCCCTCGCCGACGGCGAGGGCGACCGGCACCGCGTAGGCGACCGCGAGGAGCATCGCGTACTCGAGGACGCCCGCCCTGCGGCCGAAGCGGACGGCGAGCGTGCGCTTGCCGGCGACGACGTCCGTGTCGCGATCGCGGACGTTGTTGACGACGAGCACGGCGGTGGCGATGGCGCCGACCGGCACGGCGGCCGCCCACGCGAGCGGCGGCACCGAGCCGAGCTGGACGAACGCCGTCCCGCAGACGGCGACGAGGCCGAAGAACACGAACACGAAGACGTCGCCGAGGCCGTGGTAGCCGAGCGGGTACGGGCCCCCGGTGTACGCGATCCCGGAGAGGATCGAGGCGACGCCGATCGCGACGATGGGCCACCCGCCCACGAGCGCGAGGTGCACCCCGAACGGCAACGCGAGGGCGATCGTGACGAGCAGCCCGACGCGCACCTGGCGCGGCGTGAGCAGCCCGGCCTGCACCGCGCGGGTGGGGCCGAGCCGCTCGTGCGTGTCGGCGCCCTTCTCGTGATCGAAGACGTCGTTCGCGAAGTTCGTGGCGATCTGGATCAGCATCGCGCCCGCGAGCGCCGAGAGCGCCGGGCCGATCCGCATGCCGCCGAGCGCGTAGGCGACCGCCGTCCCGACCATCACCGGCGCGAGCGCCGCGGTGAGGGTCGCCGGCCGGCACGCGAGGAGCCACGCCCGGAACGACCCGGGGCGCACGCCGTCCGCGGTCGCCGCGCCGGCCGCCTGCGAGGCCGCCGCCGCGCTCACGCTCCCCTCCCCTGCTCGACGGCGCCGCGCGCGCCGCGCGCGCCCGCCGTGGCGCGATCGCGCGAGCGCGGCGCGCTGTCCTCGCCGGGCGCCTCGCTCGCGCAAGGCTCGGGTGCGGGGCTTCTGTTCGCGTTGATCTGGCTCATGACCGTGGATCCCTCTCGGCAAGCTCGGGGTTCTCGGCGCGCGCGCCGCTCACGAAGGCTCGAGATCGGCCGCCGCCCCTTCCGCCGCCGGCGCGCTGCTCAGGGCGGCGACCTCGCGGCGGACGTCGGACCAGAGCCGCGCGACGCGGGCGGCGCCGTCGTGAGGCGGCACCACCGCCTCGATCAGCGTCGCGCCGGGCCGCTGGTGCGCGGCGGCGAGGGCGGCGGCGAGCCCGCTCGCGGTGCCGGCGCGCTCGTACGCGAGCCCGAACATCGCCGCCGCGGGCGCAAAGTCGAGGTGCTGCGGCATGGTGAAGCACCGATCGAGCAGCGCGGCGCCGCGCCTGGCGACGGGGAGGTGCTCGAAGATGCGGCCGCCGTCGTTCTGGACCACCACGACGACGAGGGGCGCGCCGCCGTCGCCCGCTGCCCGCGCGGCGAGGAGCAGCCCGGTCAGGTCGTGCAGCAGGCTGAGATCCCCGAGCAGCAGCGTGACCGGCGCGTCCGCGACGGCGCGGGCGCCGGCCGCCCCCGACACGAGGCCGTCGATCCCGCTCGCCCCGCGCTGGTGCAGGACGCGCAGCGCGCGCGCCGACGGCGGGCAGTAGGTGTCGAGATCGCGCACCGGCATGCTGTTGCCGATCGCGAGCAGCGAGCCCTCCGGGCACGCGCTCGCCACCGCCCGGGCGACCGCGCCCTCCGTGAGCTCGTCCCCGGCGCACGCGCGCGCCGCCTGCGCCGCCGCGGCCTCGCCGGCGCGCGCGAACGTCGCGGCCCAGCCCCGCCGCCCGCGCCCGAGGTCCAGCGCCGCCCCGGCGAGGCGCGCCGCGAGCGCCTCGCACACGTCCGCGGGCTCGGCCATGACGAGGGCGGCCGCGGCGCTCGTCGGATCGTTCCAGCCGTGCGCGGCCACCACGAACCGGCGGCAGCCCGCGTGCTCGGCGATGTAGGTCGCGTACCCGG
This sequence comes from Sorangium sp. So ce834, assembly GCF_051521425.1. Classification (NCBI taxonomy): domain Bacteria; kingdom Pseudomonadati; phylum Myxococcota; order Polyangiales; family Polyangiaceae; genus Sorangium; species Sorangium sp. So ce834. The sequence continues at coordinate 4,881,960 of NZ_CP150351.1, read as the reverse complement.
ACGATGTCGGCGGGGCGCCGAGCTCGAGGATGAGGTCGGGCGCGTTCGCCGCGCGGAACTCGGGCGCGCGGAGGAACGCGTCGAACGAGGCGGGCATCACGACCCCCTCGGCGAGGCCGCCGAAGTAGATCTGGCTCGTGCCCTCGGCGAGCACCGGGAACCCGGTCGCCCGCGACAGCGCGAGCACCGCGCGGCGCGCGCGGGCGTCGTCCTCGCGGCTCGGGGCGGGGCCGCACACGATGAGCCCCCGCTCGGCGCGCGCGCACCGCGCCGCGATCTCCTCGATCGCGCGCGCGTCGACCCCGGCGCGCGCCGGCACGACCCGCGGCCCGGCGCGGCGCATCAGCGCCTCCCACTCGGCCTGCCACGGCTCGGGCCCGGCCACGTCGACCGGCTCGAGCGGCTTGCGGAAGCGCGCGTTGATGTGGACCGGGCCAGGCGTCGGGGCGAGCGCGCGCAGGGCCGCCTGCGCCGCGATGCGCGCCACGGCGCGCAGCGCGAGCGGCGACGGATCCGGCAGCCCGAGCTCGGCGAAGTGGCGCACGTGATCCCCGAAGAGCTTCATCTGATCGATGGTCTGCGAGGCCGCCGCGTCGGCGAGCTCCCACGGGCGGTCGGCCGTGATCGCGATGAGCGGCGTGAAGCTGTGGTGCGCCTCGATGATCGCCGGCAGCGCGTGGGCGCCGGCCGTGCCCGAGGTGCAGACGAAGGCGCTGGGCCGGCCGGTGACGCGCGCCTGCCCCAGCGCGAAGAACGCCGCGGCGCGCTCGTCGACGACGCTGTGGCAGCGCACCTCCTCGCTCTCCGTCGCCGCGATCGCGAGCGGCGTGGAGCGCGATCCCGGGCAGAGGACCACGTCGCGCACCCCGGCCTGCGAGAGCGCGCGGACGAACAGCTGCGCCCAGGCCGAGTGGAGGTTCGAGCCGCTCATCACCGCCTCCGCAGGCCCGCGCGCGCGCGCACCTCAGGCCCCCTCGGGCGTCGCGACGAACAGGCACACGACGCCCATCGTCAGCGGCTCCACGCGCAGCACGCGCAGCCCCGCGCCCCGCATCAGCTCCGCGAACTCGTCCGGCGGCGGGAACCTCGCGATCGAGTCCTGCAGGTACCGGTACTCCTCCCGCCCGGAGATCGCGCCGCCCACGTACGGCACGACCGTGTGGATGTGGAAGCGCGCGAGCTTGCTCATGATCCCACCGCGCGGCTCGCTGAGCTCCAGGATCGCGATGCGCCCGCCGGGCCGCGTGACGCGCGCCATCTCGCGGAGCGCCCGGGCGCGGTCCGGGACGTTGCGGATCCCGAACGCCATCGAGATGGCGTCCAGGCTCGCGTCGCCGAACCGCAGCTGCTCTGCGTCGCCGACCTCGAGCTCGACCCGCCCGGCGAGCCCCGCGGCCTCCACCTTCCGGCGGCCCACGCCGAGCATCCCCTGCGACGGATCGATCCCGACGACCTTCACGTCGTGTGTCCGCGCGATCTCAATCGCGAGATCCGCGGTTCCGGTCGCCAGGTCGAGCACCGTCGCGCCGGGCGCGAGCTCGAGCGAGTGCACCGCGCGCCGCCGCCAGCCCTGGTCGAGCCCCAGCGAGATGATCCGGTTCAAGAGATCGTACCGCTCGGCGATCCCGTCGAACATCTCGCCGGTGCCGAACCGGCGCCCGCCGCGCGGCGCCTCGCCCTGATCCGTATGGCTCATGTCCCGCCCTCCGCCTGCTGCACCGTGCGCTGCGCCTCGGCCCGCTCGGGCGCGAACCGCTTGCCGTCGCCGGGCGGCGGCGCGACCGCCTCGCCGCCCCCCGGCGCCGTGACCGCGAGCGCGCGCTTCCGCTCGTGGAGCCGCATGTGGCCCCGCTGGATGCCCTCGCTCGCCAGCGCGCGCAGGGCCGCGAAGTTCGAGGCGAGCCCGACGGAGGCCAGCACCACGGCGAGCTCGCGCGCGCTCTTCGCGCCCACGAGCTGCAGCGCGGCGCGCACGCCGGCGTGCACCTCGGTCGAACCGCCCACCGTCCCGACGGCGAGCGGCAGCTCCGCGCGGCCCACGAGCCCGCCCGGGACGCGCTCCCACGTGCTGATCGGCCGGTACCGGCCGCTCATCGACGCGTACGCGTGCGCGCCCGCCTCGATCGCCCGGAAGTCCTGCCCGAGCGCGACCGCGGCCGCGTCGAGCCCGTTCATGAAGCCCTTGTTGTGGGTCGCCGCCCGGTACGGATCGAGCTCCGCGAAGCGGCTCGCCCGCGCGATGCCGCTCGCCACGTCCGCGCCGCCGAGCGCGTCGTCGGCGACGGTGGCCGTCACCCGCACGAGGCGGCGGACGGTCAGGTTCGACAAGATCCGGAGGCCGATCGTCCCGCCCGCGATGCGCTGCACGAGCGGCGCCACCGCCTCGGCCACGGTGTCGACCAGGTTGGCGCCCATGGCGTCGCCGACCTCGACGTAGAGGTGCACCACGAGCACGCCGAGCTCCGCCGACAGCACGCGCACCTCGAGGTCGCGGCAGCCGCCGCCGCGCGCCACCATCCTCGGGATCGCCGCGTCGCCGGCGGCGAGCAGGCTCGCGCGCGCCGCCTCCAGCCGGCCCGCGGCCTCCTCCGGGTCGGGCACGTCGTCGAGCTGGACCTGCGCGGTCATGATCGGCGGGTCCGCCTCGCCGGAGAAGCCGCCCGACAGGCGGACCATGCGCGCCGCGTTCGACGCCGCGGCGATGACGCTCGGCTCCTCCACCGCCATCGGCACCAGCACGTCCCGCTGGTTCACGCGGAAGTTCAGCGCGAGGCCCAGCGGGAGCGCGTGCGTCGCGATGACGTTCTCGCACATCCGGTCGGCCACCGCCGTCGGCAGCCCGCCCCCGCTCGCGAGGTGCGCGAGCGCGTCCTCGTCGAGCAGCCCGAGCGCCTGGATCGCGCGGAGCCGGTCCTCCAGGCACCGCTTGTAGAACCCGCTGATCCGGCTGGACACGTTCTGGCTCATCGGCTGCCTCCGCGCGCCGCGCGCGCTCGCGGGAGCGGCGCGCGCCCTCCGCGTTGCATCGGGAAATCCGCCATCGCCGCTCACCGCCTCCGCCGGGGCGTCGACATCGCGACCCCCTCCAGCGCCGCCTTCGCCGGGCTGTCCGGGAGCGGCTCGATGCTCCGCACCGCGTCCCCGCAGAGCCGGGACGCGAGCTCCAGACAGTCGTCCACGACCCGCTTCTCGACCATGATCTGCGCGATGCGCCGGCTGAGCTCCGGCGGGGCCGCCGCCTCCTCCGACGCGCAGTGCGCCTCGAGGGCGGGCGTGAGCTCGCGCTCGCGCTCCATCGCGAGGAGCAGCGGGTACGTCATCTTGCCCTCGCGCAGATCCGTGAGCAGCGCCTTGCCGGTCGTCTCCGGATCGCCCGCGAAGTCGAGCACGTCGTCGACGAGCTGGAACGCGACCCCGAGGCTCGTGCCGAAGCCCTCGAGGGCCTTGCAGAGCGGCTCGCTCACGCCGCCCGCGCGCGCGCCGGCGAACATCGCCCAGCGGAACAGCGAGGCCGTCTTGCCGTCGACGATCTGGAAGTACTCGCTCGTGCTCGTGCGCACGCGGCCGCGCGACGCGAGCTGGAGCGCCTCGGCGACGACCATCTCCTTGACCACCTGGAGCACCCGCTCGAGCACGTCGGGCATGCCCACCGCCTGGATCTTGCAGAGCGCGTCGAGCAGGAGGTAGTCGCCGCCGAAGATCGAGGCGGCGTTGCCGTAGATGACGCGCGCCGCGTCGGCGCCGCGCCGGCGGTCGCCGAGATCGACGACGTCGTCGTGGAGCAGCGTCGCGTTGTGGACGAGCTCGACCGCCACCGCGAAGGTCCGCGCCGCCTCGTTGAAGCCGCCGCCGATGTGGGCGGCCAGCGCGACGCAGATCGGCCGCAGCCGCTTGCCGCTCAGCCCGAGCAGGTGCCGCGCGCTCTGGTGCGCCGGCGTCTCGCCGTCCAGCCCGACCTTCGCGAGCTCGCGCTCCACGTCCGCGAGGTCCCCGTCGAGCAGGCGCCTGAGCTCCGCGAGGCGCGCGGCGAGCACGTCGAGCCCACGCCCAGCGCACATGCCTCCGAGGCTCGAGACGACATCGCTCCGCTGGACCGTCCCAGTAAACGTTGTTGTCGCAGTCATCCCATCTCCACCTGGAAGCACGAGCGCCCGCGCTCCCCGCACCGCGCGGGGCCCACGTGGCGTGCGAGCCCTCCGAAATCACGCGCCCGCTAGGCGCCTCGCCGGGACCGAACGGCCCGGATGGGGAACCGGACCAGGTCCCCGAACCGCGAAAAATCGACGGTCCTGCTCTTGATGAACCCGTCGAGCGCCGTCTGCGCGACGATCACGAACGAGAGGAGCCGCTCCACCCGGTCGAGGCTGAACCGGGTGGCGTCGGTGGGCGGCAGGCTCTCGAGCAACGCCGAGGCGCGCTCGAGGCGTTCCCTCACGGAGTCGGCGATGAGCCGCTCGCGCTCGGCGAACACTTTGGAAATCATCTTCCAGAAGTCCGTCTCGGCCTCGAAGAACTCCTTCCGCTCTCCCGGTTTCCATACCCTTCGTACTACACCCCACCTCTGCAATTCTGTCAGCGACATACTCATCGCGCCGGACGAAACTTGCAGCCGTTCGCCGATCTCCGCGGCGGACAGGGCGCCGCCGGCGATGAACAGGACGGTCCAGATCCGCCCGAGCACGCGGCGGAAGCCCCAGTGCTCGATGACGTCGCCGATCGCTTCCGCCGCGAGCAGCTCTGCCTGGCGCTGGATGTCGTTGGGAGGGCTCATGAAAGTTTCAAAATTCTTTGAAGGAACTGTGTGGGCCAACCTGCGGCGGCGTCAAGACATTCCCGACCGTCCTCGGCACAGAACGGACGAGCCCGGCCGCGCGGCGGCGTGCTCGACGCCGCTCCAGACCTCGCGATGCGTGTGGGGGATGGGGGAACCGCTCGGGGGCGGTCGGCAGGTCGCGGCGCGGTCGCTGTCCGCGCGCTAGCTCACGCCTGCATCCGGGCCACGAGATCCCGGTTCTGCCGGAGCAGCGCCTCAGGGACGCGCGCGCCGAACGACTCCAGGAACGCCTCGCGATCGCGCGCCTCCTCCAGCCACGCGTCGCGGTCGATCGCGAAGAGCTCGCGCATCGCCTCCTCGGTCAGGTCGAGGCCGCTCGTGTCGAGCTCGCCGTCGGCAGGCATGATCCCGACCGGCGTCTCGCGCCCCTGCGCCTTCCCGTTCACGCGCGCGTGGATCCAGCGGAGGACGCGGAGGTTCTCCCCGAAGCCGGGCCAGAGGAACTTGCCCGACGCGCCCTGCCGGAACCAGTTCACGTGGAAGACCTTCGGGAACCCCGGGCGCCCGTGGCCGAGCTCGACCCAGTGCCGGAAGTAATCGCCCATGTTGTATCCGCAGAACGGGCGCATCGCCATCGGGTCGCGGCGGACGACCCCGACCTGGCCCGTGGCCGCGGCGGTCGTCTCCGAGGCCATCGTCGCGCCCAGGTAGACCCCGTGCGCCCAGTCGCGCGCCTCGCAGACGAGCGGCGCGAGCCGCGCGCGCCGGCCGCCGAAGACGATGGCCGAGATCGGCACGCCCGCCGCGGCGTCGAACGCCGGCGAGATGGACGGGCACTGGCGGGCCGGCGACGTGAACCGGCTGTTCGGGTGCGCCGCCGGCTCCTTGCTGTCCGGCGTCCACCGGCGGCCCCTCCAGTCGGTGAGCACCGGCGGCGCCGGGCCGTCGAAGCCCTCCCACCACGGCGTCCCGTCCGGCGTGAGCGCCACGTTCGTGAAGATCGAGTTCCGGGCCAGCGTCGCCAGGGCGTTCGGGTTCGTCCTCGAGCTCGTCCCGGGCGCCACGCCGAAGAAGCCGGCCTCGGGGTTGATCGCCCACAGCCGGCCGTCGGGGCCGATCCGGAGCCAGGCGATGTCGTCGCCGACCGTCCACACCTTCCAGCCCTTCTGCGACGCCGGCGGCACGAGCATGGCGAGGTTCGTCTTCCCGCACGCGCTCGGGAACGCCGCGCAGATGTACGTCACCCGGCCCTCGGGGTCCTCCAGGCCGAGGATGAGCATGTGCTCCGCGAACCAGCCCTCGTCGCGCGCCATCGTGCTCGCGATGCGCAGCGCGAAGCACTTCTTCCCGAGCAGCGCGTTGCCGCCGTACCCGGAGCCGATGCTCCAGATGAGCCGCTCCGCGGGGAAGTGGCACACGAACCGGCGCTCCGGGCTCAGGTCGCCGAGCGAGTGCAGCCCGCGGCAGTAGTCCTCGGAGCCGCCGAGCGCCTCGAGCGCGACCCGGCCCATCCGGGTCATGATCCTCATGTTGGCGACCACGTACGGACTGTCGGTGATCTCGACTCCAACCTTCGCCGACGGCGACCCCACGGGGCCCATCAGGTACGGAACGACGAACATCGTCCGCCCCTTCATCGCCCCGTCGAACAGCCGCCCGACCCGCTGCGATGCCTCCTCGGACGACATCCAGTTGTTCGTCGGGCCCGTATCCTCTCTATCCCGCGTGCAGATGAACGTGAGGTGCTCAGTCCGGGCGACGTCGGTCGGGTCGCTCCGGTGAAGATAGCAGTTGGGGTACTTCTCCTCGTTGAGCGCGATGAGCGTGCCGTCGCTCAGCATCCCCTGGATCAGCGTCCGGTTCTCCGACTCGGAGCCGTCGCATACGACGACGCGATCGGGCCGCGTCTGGCGCGCGACCTCGTCCACCCACGCTGAAAGATTCCGGTTTTGCATACAGCTCGGAGCCTAGCCCGAGCGAGATGCCCCGCCAAGGGACAGTGCCGCTGTAGTATTGCAACGAATCTGGACGATCTGGCGGATTGCAAGTGAATCAGCAACCGGCCGGCGTGGCCCGCCGCTCGCGCTCAGTTCGCGCGAGGCGAAGGCAGGGACGTTCGGCTATGCTGGAGACGTGCAGCGTGTCGTCGACCTCCCTGAGCGGGGCAGACTGATCGTCGCCACCGACTTTCAGGGCAATGTCGCGGATTTCGAGCGGATCGCCGAGATCTTCGAGCAGGTGGCGGCCGGCCCTGACGGCGCGGTGCTCGTCATTACGGGCGACCTGGTCCATGGACCCGAGCTCGACGAGGGTGAATGGCCCGACTACCTGGGTTCATTCTACCGAGGCGATTCCGTGACCTTGTTGAAAAAGGCGCGAAGCCTCGCGGATCGGCACCCGGGCAGGGTCCATTACCTCCTCGGCAACCACGAGCACGCGCACGTGGGGGGCCCGGTGGTGGCGAAGTTCTTTCCAGACGAGGCCCAGCGGCTCGAGGAGCTCCTCGGTCCGGAGGACACGCTGGCGATGCGGAGCTGGTTCCGCGGATGGCCGTTCGTCGCCGTCGCGCGCGCGGCCCGGCTGGTCATGCTCCACGCCGCGCCGCACGCCCGCATCCAGAGCCGCGAGGACCTGGACCGGCTCCCGCTCGACGGGTTCCTCGACGTGCCGCTGTCGGAGATGAGCCTGCAGGGGACGCTCGGCGCGCTGCTCTGGGCGCGGAGCACCTCGAGCGAGCGCGCCCACGCCTTTCTGCGCGCGCTCGACCCGGACGCTCGCGTGGCGGTCTTCGGGCACGACGTCGCGCGCTCCGGGTACGCGATCGAGCGCGAGCCGATGCTCTGCCTGTCGACGAGCTTCGGCTGCTACGACGGCGACAAGCTCTACCTGGAGTGGGATCTCGCCGAGCCCGCGGAGAGCGCGACCGACGTCGCGTGGCGCGGGCTCCGGTCGCTGTACCCCGAGGCGCCGCGCGTCCACAGCGACCCCTGAGCGCCCCGGCGAGGACGCCGCGGCGGCAGGCGACGCCGCCGCCGCGGCGACGGTCAGGCCGCGGGGCCTGGGGCGACCTGAGCAGGCGGGGCGGGAGGCTTCGGCGTGGCGTTCGCGTGGCGGCGGTCCGCGAGGATGCCGACCAGCGCGAGGATCAGCAGCACGAGCTGCGCTCCCAGCGTCTCGACGGTCGGGAAGATGCCGAGGGCGGGCACGCTGCCGAAGGGCAGCGCGTGGACAGGCAGCTTGCCGGCCATCTGGAGCGCGGCCACGCCCTGCCCGGCGAAGATGACCGCGAGCGCGTAGAGGAGGTAGCTGGAGATGCGGAAGAAGACCTGCGGGGGCGCGAACCTGCCGGCGCGCGTGTACGCCGCGACCAGCGCGACGAGCACCACCGCGCCGACCACGGCGCCCGCGACGGCCGCGCTCGCGGACGCGTTCGAGGCGAGCAGGGCCTGGTAGAAGAGCACCGTCTCGAACGCCTCGCGGTACGCGGCGAGCAGCGAGACGCCGAAGAGCGAGAGCGCCGCGCGCCGCGGCGAGATCTGCTGCTTCAGGAACCTCATCCAGCGGGCGACCTCGCGCTTCGCGAGGAGCGAGTAGCTCACGTAAAAGAGCACCGCCGTCGCGAGCAGCGCCGTCACCCCCTCGATGAGCTCGCGCTGCGCCCCGGAGATCGCGACGAGGCGGGCCGAGGCGATCCACGTGAGGAGCCCGAGCCCGATCGCGGTGATCCAGCCGAGGTGCACGAAGCGCCGCTTGTCCGCGAGCCCCGCCTGGGCGGCGAGGCCGAGGAGCGCGGCGATGAGGAGCGCGGCCTCGACCCCCTCGCGCAGGATGATGCCCGCGCTCGAGAGGGCCGTCGACGCGAAGCCCTTCGGCGCCGACGCGGGCGACAGGAGCGACTCGGCGCGGCCGACGTCGCGCAGCAGCGCGTCCATCGCGGCGCCCAGCTCGGCGGGGGACGCGCCCCGCTCGAGGTGGCCGCGGAGCTCCATGCTGCGGGCCTCGAGCGCCGCGGCGAGCGAGGCGTCGGCGGCGCGGAGCGGGGCCTCGATCGGCTCGATCCCCTCGAGGTAGGCGTCGATGAGGTGCCCGCGGGCCGCGTCGCGCTCGCCACGCGCGATCGCCTGCCGCGCGCGCTCGATCTTCACGCGCACGAGGCCCAGCGGGGAGCGGGCGGCGCGATCCTCGTACGGCGCGCGGAGCCGCAGATCCGCGAGCACCGCGGCCTCGGCGTCGGCCGGGACGCCGGCGCCGCGGAGCTCGTCGCGCAGATCGGCGTCCGTGCGCGCCGAGAGCTCGGCGAGCGTGAAGGCCGGCGCGACGCCCTCCGGCGCCGGCGCGACGCCCGCGTGGCGCAGGCCCGTCACGAAGAAGGCGAGATCCCAGCGGTCGGCGTCGGAGAGGAAGTTGAACGGGACCATCGCCGTCCCGTCGACGCCGAACCGGACCGTGCTCACGACGCGGTACGGGGCGATCGCCTCGCCACGCTCGGGGTCGTGGAAGTTCACGGGGCGCGGCGTGAACGTGGCCGCGCGGGCGGTGTCGGCGCGCCCGGTCTCGCCGTGGCACGTCGCGCAGTGCTCCAGGTAGAGGCTCTTGCCGCGCGCCGCGTTCGGCGCGGCGCGCGGCGCCTCCTCGATCTGGAAGGCGCCGACGAGCTCGGCGCGCAGCCCGGCGATCAGGGCGACGACGTCCGAAGGCGGCGCCTTCCGATCGAGCAGCTCGCGGAGCTTCGCGATGCGCGCCGCGAGATCGAACTCGCGCCCGGCCGGGAGCGACGGCTGGATGCGCGCCGCGATCTTGGCGCCGTCCGCGGCGAGGGACAGCTGCTCGGCGTACTCGTCGGGCACCGTGACGACCCCGTTCGCGACGGAGCCGCCGTAGTCGGCGCCGATGTAGCCGAGGATGTGCACGAGCCGCTGCGCCTCGACCTCGGGCGGATCGCCCTGATCCGCGCGGGCGAGCGGCGCGCGCAGCAGCACGGCAGCCAGGCACAGGACGGCGAGCGTCCACCGGCCGCGCGTGAACTTGATAGTCATATTCAGAAAAATACCGCGGCCTGTGCGGCGGGATCAAGGCGCAGGCGGGGCCGATGGGATCGAGCCGAGACGAGCGTCCGTCGGCGGCGGAGCTAGCGGCCGAGCTCCTCGACCAGGGCGGCGACGCCGGCGTCGATCTCGGCGTCGGTGAGGTACGGCGCCGGGCCGATGCGGACCACGTCGCGGCGCGCGTCGACGAGCACACCCCGGGCGCGGAGGCGCTGCACGACGTCGCCCGCCCGAGCGGCGCGGACCGCGACGAAGCCGCCGCGCCGCTCGGGCTCGCGCGGCGAGACGACGTCGCCGCCGCGGCCCGCGGCGTCGAGGTGGCCGAGGATGCGCCCGGTCTGCCGCAGCGAGATCGCGCGCAGCCGCGGGACGGTGAGGCCGAAGCGATCCCAGTGCTCGAGCACGGCGGCGGCGCGGTAGAGCGCGCACGGGTCGAACGTGGAGCCCGCGAAGCGCGCGCCCCCCGGCGCGTACCCGACGCCGCCGCCGCCCGCGAGCGCGCCGAAGTCGGCGAACCAGCCGGTGAAGGCCGGGCGCAGCGCGCAGCCGCGCGGGACGCGCATCCAGCAGAGCCCCTCGCCCATCGCCGCGTACTTGTAGCCGCCCGCGACCGCGAAGACGTGAGGCGCCGCGCTCCCCCACGCGATCGGCACGACGTTGAAGGCGTGGTAGGCGTCCACGAGCGGCACGGCGCCGATCTCGGACGCGCGCGCGACGATCTCGTCGAGGCGCGGCACCACCGTGGCGCTCTCGAAGAGCACGGCCGAGATCGCGAGCATCGAAGTGCCCGGCAAGAGCGCGGCGAGCAGCCGATCGGCGAGCGAACGGCGCGGCTCGACGCTCACCCACGCGACGTCGACGCCGTCCTCGCCGAGGCGCGCGAGCTGGCGCCGGAGCGAGTGGAACTCGCCGTCGGTGGTGACGATCCGCGGACGATCGCGCCGAGGGAGCGACGAGATCAGCCGGTAGACGAGCTCGTGCGTGTTCTGGCCGAAGGCGATGTCGTCGCCGCGATCGAAGCCCATCCGCTCCAGGATCGCCGCCCCGACCGCCGCGCGCTTCGGGAGCACCGCGTCGTCCCACTTGTCGTCGACGAGCCGCGCGGCGTCGTCGAAGCACGCGCCGAGCGCGTCGCGCGCCACGTCGGGCCACGCCTGATGGGAGTGGCCCGTGAGCAGGACGCGCGGCGCCGCGCCCTCGGCGGGCGCGAGGAAGCGCGAGTACGCCGCGCGGAGCGCGCCGAGATCGAACGAGAAGCCCTGCTGTTCCACGTCTCCCTGCATTCCAGCTCTTCGGTGCGGCACCCGCGCGACGGACGCGCAGGGCGGCGGGCTCCGCGCGCGGTCCCGCTTAACCCACTTCGAGGTTCACATCCACCGGTTCGATCCGCGTCGTCCCGCGCGCAGGTGGCGCCGAGCGCGCCCGTTGCGTCCTCGGCGAGCGCGCAGCGCGGGCCGGGCGCGCTGTCGCGCCCGCCAGCGGCCCAGGCGGCCGGGCCCGAGAGGCCGCGGGCCGCCCGCGCGTCGCGCGACGACGGCGAGGGCGCGTCGGCCTCGTCCACAACGTGGTCACCCCGGGCGGCGCAGCGGAAAGCGCGGCGAGGGCGCGCCCCCGGCCGGTCCGATCATCGTAGGGGGAGGTGGCTCAACCGGAGCCGGCGGAGCGCACGCGCTCCGGATCGAGGTGGGAGGTTCCATGACGCGCGAGGATTGCGGCGGCGTGGGAGGGGGGCCGGCGCGCCGTCGCGCTAGACTGCGCCACCTGTCGATGCGACCGCGCGCGGAATACCTCGAAGGGCTCGTCGATCTCACGTCCCACGACGACCCGAACGTCCGGCGCGCGCTCTTCCGGCAGACGATCGCCTCGCTCGCCCTCGTCGACGCGCTCGACGGCTCGACCCCGCTCGACACCCTCAGCCCGGATGGGCTGCTCCGGAGCGTCCAGACCGCCATGGCCGACGGGCTGCTCGACGATCTGAGCTGGCTCGCGCCGGCCGCCGCGAGCGTGGCGCTCTACGAGATCGCCGGAGCGCTCCCGCTCGGGCCCGAGCGGCGGGAGCTCGGCCGGCGCGTGCTCAACCAGCTCTACGCCGGCAACGCGGCGACGTTCGTCGCCCTCGCCACGCGCATGGCGGCCGGCTCGGCCCGCGGCCTCTCCGGGGCGGGCATCCGCGCCCGCGTGATGCTCTCGCTCTGGCTCCCCGCGGGCACGGACATCCCGGTCGATCCGCTCGCGCTGCTGCTCGCCTCGCGGCGCGAGCTGTCGCGCGACTGGATCGCGGCGCCCTCGACCGGCTCCCTGCCGGAGCGGCGCCTCGCCGCGCGCCTCCTCGAGCGCGCCGCCCGCGAGGCGACCCGCCGGGCCATGCAGGGCGACGACCTCCCGCTCCGGCTCTTCCGCAACGTGAGCGATGGGCGCCGGCGCGATCTCGACCGCAGCGCCGACGGGATCGCGCTCGCGTGGCAGACGCTCCTCGCCGATCGCGAGCCGCTCGTGTGGCGCCACGTCGCCGCGGCGCGCGGCCTGCTCGCGGGGGTGCTGCCCGACTTCGCCGAGGAGGTGCGCGCCCTGCTCGCCCACGATCTCTCCCCCACCGAGTGGCGGCGCGGCGCCGCGTCGCTCGCCGCCAGCGTCGCCGTGGATCCGGACGGCGCGCTCGGCCGCGCCGTCGAGCTCCTCCGCGGCCCGCTGCTCGCGCAGGACCCGGGGATCGCCACGGCGATGGTGTGGGGGCTCCCCGTCGCGGCCGACGCGGAGCCCGAGGCCGCCGACGCGCTGCTCGACGAGATCGCGCGCGCGGCCCCGATGGCGACGGCCGAGGCGATCGTCGAGCTCCGGCGCGACCTGCGCGGCGTGACGAGCCGCGGGGAGCCGTTCGGCGCCCGCGCGGCGGCGCGGTGCGCCCGCGCGCTCGAGGACGCGATCGAGGCGCCGCCCAGCGCGCACGTCCGCGACGACGGCCTCGCGGCGCTCGCGCGCGTCGTCCACCGCGATCTCTCGATGGACGGCGCCGGGGTCGCGCTGCTGCGCGGCGCGCTCGACGGCGCCGTCGCGGCGTTCGTCGAGACCGGGCCGCGCGAGGCGCACGGCCGCGCGCTGGAGGCGTACGCCCTCGCGGCCGAGGTCGTGGGCGCGCTCGAGGAGATCGAGCTCTGCGATCTCGACGACGCGCAGAGCGCCGCGGCGCGCAGGGCCGCGGTGGGGCTCGTGCGCGAGCTCGACGCCGAGCTGCTCGGCTCCGGCCTGCTGAAGGGCCTCCTGCTCCTGAGCCGCCGGCCGAGCGAGGACTCGACCGGCGTCGCCTCGCTGGACGACCTCGACGAGCGGCTGGCGCGGTGGCTGCTCCGCGCCGAGGGGTCCGCCGCGCGGCCCGGCGCGAGCGCGTCGCCGCCGCTGCACGTGACCGTGCACCAGCGCAACCTCCGCGCGCTCATCCACCTGATCGACGGCGAGAGCACCGATTTCGGCGGCGAGCCGGAGCTCAAGGCGCGCGTGCTCTCCCGCTGGACCGGCGCCATCGGCGCGCTGCTCGACCGGCTGCGCGCCGACCGCGGCTCGTCGCTCCGCCGCGCCATCGCCGCGTCCGTCGCCCGCGGCCTCGACGCGCTCGTGCGCGAGGGCGCGGCCGACGCGGCCGACATCTTCCTGCACGCCGCGATGCGCGGCGGCGACCCCGACGATCTCGACGTGCTCGGCCAGGCGAGCATGCACCCGGACGTCGCCCAGCTCCTGCGCGCCTACGCGCGGTTCGCGCGCGGGGGGCGCGAGGGAGGCGCGCGCGCGCCGGACGACGAGGGCGCCGCGGTGTCGCTCCGGTCGACGCGGAAGGGGGCGCTCGACGCGGAGCTCGCCGAGGCCGAGCGCGCGCGCGCGACGCTCGAGCGCATCGCCGCCCTCGACGCGCTCGTCACGGCGCTGCCGGCGGGCGCGTCGCAGCGCACCGAGATCGTGCGCGGCGCGCTCGCCCGCCTCGCGCGCGCGCTCGGGGCGCTGAACGCGGCCCGCGCGCTCAGCGCGCTCACCGCGGCGGGCGCCGGCGACGCGGACGCCTCGCCGCTCAGCGCGCTGGAGGACGCCCTGACGCGCCTCGGGCAGCTGACCGCCGGCGCCCGCCGCCGCTGCGGCGACCACCCGCCCTCCCCGCCCTCCGGCGCGACCGAGCCGCTGCGCCTCGCGATCGAGGTCGCGCTGCAGGAGGAAGCGGACGCGGAGCCGAGCGTCGCCGCGCCCGTCGAGGCGCTCGTCTCGGCTGCGCGCGCGAGCATCCCGGGCGCGCTCGCCGACGTGGTCGCCCTCGTCGTGCCGTGCGTCATGCAGCTCCCGGTGCGGCGGCCGAGCGCGCCGGGCGGCGTCGCCCGGCCCGAGCAGCCGCTGCCCGCGTGGCTGCCGAGCCGCCGCACGCTCGGCGGCTTCTACGTGCACCGCCAGCTCGGCGGCGGCTCGCTGGGCACGGTGTTCGTCGTCACCCGCACCGAGGAGCGGCACGATCCGTCGGCCGAGCGCTTCGCCCTCAAGGTGCCCGAGTACGATCACACGGCGGCCCGGAGCGTCTCGGAGGCCGACTTCCTCCGCCTGTTCCGGGAGGAGGCGGGCGCGCTCCTCTCGCTGCCCGATCACCCGAACCTCGCCCGCTTCGTCACGTTCGACGCGGGCGCCCGCCCGAAGCCGATCCTCGTGATGGAGCTCATCGAGGGCATCCGCTGCGACAAGCTGCTCGACGCGCGGGGCCTCACCTCGCGGAGCGCGGTGGCGCTGCTCGACGGCATCCTCGCCGGGCTGGAGGCCATGCATGCGGTCGGCGTCGGGCACCTCGACATCAAGCCGACCAACGTGATCCTGCGCGGGGGGCGGGAGCCGGTGCTCGTCGACTTCGGCCTGGCTGGCCGCCACATCCGGCCCGGCTGCGCCACCGGCTGCTACGGCGCCCCCGAGATCTGGGGCGTCGTTCCGCCCGGGGCCACCGCGACCCCGCTCACGGCCGACATCTACAGCTTCGGCTGCCTCGCCTACGAGATCCTCACCGGCAAGACGCTGTTCGACGCGCCCACCGAGGTCGCCCTCATCACGGCGCACATCACGCACGACGGGCTGCCCGCGCCGGTCAAGCGCCTCGCCGACGACCCGAGGACCGCCGACATCGCGGCGTTCATGTACGCATGTCTACGACATAACCCGCAGGACCGCGCGACCACATCATCCCTGCGCGAGATGCTGCTCCGCATCACGGGCCAGCTCGCCGACATGAGGTGGCCGCTCGACGACGTGCGGGCTCCGCGGCACGGCGCCGGAGGATCCCGGAAAAATCATACGGGAAATTCCTGACATCTTTTTCCTCCGAATCCTGTGGGCGCAAGGGGGGATTTAGGCAGTAGGCTCTCTCTTGGCGGCGCGTTCGGGGGGGCCGCGTATCACAAGGCCGCCATGGCCCCCGGGTCAGCGCTGCTCGATTCTATCGACGTTCCGGCGCACCCCGGCGGCCAACCTATCTCGAGCGCCTCGGATCGCTGGAGTCGCGCCGCGCGATGCTCTAAGGGCGGCGTCGTTGATCCCCGCGCTGGAACCGCCTCGCGACGAAGCCGAGCTCCGATGCCGGGCGTCCGCGCTCGCCGGCCTGACGCTCGCGGATCTGGCGCGCGCGCTCGGGCGCGCGGTGCCCCGCGGCGGCGTGCGCACGAAAGGGGCCGCCGGCGCGCTCGTCGAGCGCGCGCTCGGCGCGACCGCCGGCTCGACGTCGAGGCCCGATTTTCCTCACCTCGGCATCGAGCTCAAGACGATCCCCGTCGACGGGGCCGGGGCACCGCAGGAGTCGACGTTCGTCTGCTCGATCTCGCTCTCGGACGCCGATCGCGCGGAGTGGGAGACGTCGCGCGCCCGCGCGAAGCTGGCCCACGTGCTCTGGGTGCCGATCGTCGCCGCGCCGGGCGTGCCGAGCGAGGAGCGGCGGCTGGGCGCCCCGCGGCTCTGGCGCCCGACGGAGGCGCAGGAGCGCGTCCTGCGCGCGGACTTCGAGGATCTCATGGGGCTCATCGGCATCGGCGCCGTCGAGGGGCTCACCGCGCACGCGGGGCGCTGGCTCCAGGTGCGACCGAAGGCCGCGAGCGGGCGCGCGAGGACGCTCGCGTTCGGTCGCGACGGCGAGCTGATCGCGGCGCTGCCGCGCGGCTTCTACCTGCGCCCGGGCTTCACCGGCGCCATCCTGAGGGATCCGGCCGCGATGCCGGCGTGATCGTCGCGCGGGCGCGCGTCACTTGCAGGGGATGACCTTCTTGGTGCCGTCCGGCATCGTCGCGAAGCACGTCTCCATCGAGAGATCGTTGTTCACGGTCGAGACGGGGCGCGCCGGCTCGGGATCGCTGGCGGGCGCCGAGTCGGTCGACCCTGTCGTGCGCGGGCGCCCTCGCCCGCCCGCGCTCCCGCGCTGCGCTTTGCCCGGCGCAGCGCTCGCCGCCGCCGTGCTCGCCGCGGGCGGCCCGGCCCCGCCGTCCGCCGCCGCCTCGGTCGCGCTGCCGCCCGCGTCGGCGGCGCCCGCGTCCGCTGCGCCCGCGTCGCTCGCGCTCGCCGCGCTCGCGCCCGCGTCGGCGGCCTCCGGATCGCCCGCGGGGACGACGTTCGGGAGCGCGGCGGCGGTGTCCGTCGGCTGGGGCGACGGCGGCGCCAGATCGACGGGCGCGGCGGTGTCACCCGGCGAAGGCGCGGCCGTCGGGGCGACCGCGTCGCCCGCGCCGATGGCGAGCTGGCTGCGCTGGAAATAGAGCGCGCCCCACGCGCCCACGAGCACGGCGACGGCCCCCACCGCCACGTAGAGCAGCGTGCGCCCGCGGCGCGGGGCCTCGTCCTCCGCCGGGGGCGCAGAGCCGGCGGTGCGCGCCGCCTTGTCGGTCACCGACGGGCCGCCGCTGCTCGTGCGCGAGGCGCGCGACATGGTCCGCGACATCGCCGCCCGCGAGGCCGGCGGGGGCAGATCGAGCTCCGCGGCGTGCTGGCGGAGGATCCCCGCGATGGTCGTGCGCGTGCCCGGCGCGGCGTACGGCGCGAGCGCCTGCACGAACTCCGCGATCGTCTGGTAGCGATCTTCCGGCTCGCGCGCGATCGACTTCTCGATCACCTCGACGAGGCCCTCCGGCACCTCGGGGCGGAGATCATGGAGCGGCTCGGGCGGCGACGTGTAGATCTTCGCGCACAGCTCGGGGAAGCTGTCGGCGACGTACGGCGGCCTGCCGCCGATGATCTCGAAGAGGCACACGCCGAGCGCGTAGATGTCGGTGCGCGGATCGACGCTCTTCGACGATCGCATTTGCTCGGGCGACATGTACAGCGCCGACCCGAGGATCGTGGTCGTCTGCGTGAGGGAGACGTTGCCCGTGTCCCCGGTGAGGATCTTCGAGACGCCGAAGTCGAGCACCTTGATGAGCGGGGCGCCGTCGGGGCGCTTCGTGAGGAACAGGTTCGCCGGCTTCAGATCGCGGTGGACGATCCCGAGCGCATGCGCCTCCGCGAGCGCCTCGCACGCCTGGACGATGTGATCGATGCACTCGCCGATCGCGAGCGTGCCCGCCTCGTGCGCGTGGCCGGCGAGGTCCACGCCGTCGAGGAGCTCCATCACCATGTACGGCTCGCCGCTGTCCAGCGCGGCGACGTCGAGCACGCGCACGACGTGGTGCGTCTGCAGCTTGGCGACCGTGCGCGCCTCGCGCATGAACCGCTCCGCCGCCTCGGTGTACGACATGAACTCCGGGAGCAGGAACTTGATCGCGACGCGCGTATCGAGGTCGAGGTGCAGCGCCTCGACCACGAGCCCCATGCCCCCGCGGCCGATCGTCCGCTCGACGCGGTACTTGCGCGCAATGACGGTGCCAGGCGCGATCGTGTAGACGTTGTCGGCCTTGGGTTCCCCCGCGCCGAGCGGAAACGCAGCCGTCTCCGGGCCGACGGAGTCCTCCCCTTCGGTCGAGTCCGGCTCACCAGAGGAGCGCGCCATCGAGCTAAGGTATACACGTCGCGCTTCTCCGAAGCGATTCCCCTCACGCCGCAGGAATGCAAAGCGTTGCGAAAAAATGCCTCCGACGTGGGATGAGCGCGCGAAAGAGGTGGAAGCGAGCGCGCCTCAGGCCCTGCCTGCGCTCATGACGCACCGCGGGCGCACCGCCCCGACCCCCTCCCCTCGGGCGCGCAGCGCCCGCGGCGAGCGAGCGCGCAGCGCCCGCGGCGAGCGGGCTCCGACGCTCCCTGCCGCTGCCGCGGGGCCGGCGTCGGCCCGCGGTCGCGCCAGGTCGATGGCGGTTGACAACGAGCTCAGCGGGTGCGCGCCGGCGGGGTCCGGGAGCGGCGCATGTTCGCCGTCGAGGAGGTCCGGTGCGGCCCCTCGGTGCCCTGCGCCGGCGTCTGCCGCGTGGCCTTGAGGTTGCCGAGATCGGCCTCGATCTCGACGCCGAGCGCGCGGCAGCGCCGGATGAGGCGCTCCAGATCGACCCCCGCCTCGATCAGCAAGCCCGAGGGGGGCGACGGATCGACGAACATCTCGGCCGCTGGCCTCCGCGTACGGAGCAGCTCGCGGATCTCGGGATCCTCGATCCAGAGGAAGCCGGAGGCGCCGACGAAGCTCGCCTTGCCGATGACGACGCTCGCCTGGATGAGCATGCGCGAGATGGTGTCCGGCAGCGGCGCGACCGCCTCGATGCGCGAGCGCAAGGCGTCGCTGTCGAGCCCCACCGACAGCGCGCGCGCGATCGACGGCGGGGTGAGCAGGAGATCGACCTGGTCGCCGACACGCCCGATCTCGGCGAACGCCGAGAGCCCGAGCACGGCCGAGACCTTGGCGCTCGCGCCGACGCGCAGCGCGTGCGCCTCCACGAACTTGCTCTTGCCGTTGTCCGAGCTCGGCGCCGAGCCCGCGAGCAGCGCCCGCCCGCGCGGCGTGAGCCGGAGCGCCAGATCCGCGCTGGCCACGTCCTCGGCCCCGCCGAGGTCGATGATCCCGAGGGCCGGCAGCGACTCCAGCGCGATCCGCCGCGTGATCTCGGGGACCTCCGGCGCCTCGACCGAGGCGCGCTCGGCCCAACGGCGGACGAGCCGCTCGACCCCGGCGATCCGCTCGTCGGCCGCGAGGTAGCCCTGCAGCGACTGCCACGGCACCCAGCGGCCCTCGCCGAGGTCGTGCAGCGCGTCGAGCACCATCTCGCGGAGCGCGCCGATCGGGCTCGCGTCGCGGTTGTCGGACGCGACCCGGAGCACCTCCCGCTCGGCCCGCGCCTCATCCCACGCGCCGCCGCGGCGCCACGTCGTGAACAGGAGCGGCGTCAGCTCCTGCACCTGGAGCGAGCCAGGCGGCGTGGCCGGCGACGCGGCCGAGGCGTCCCAGAGCCCGACCGCCCGCGACAGCGCGGCGACGAGCGCGACGCTCTCGACGTCCCGCCCGAAGCGCTGCGCCAACCGGACGAGCAGCGACCGCGGCGTCCCGACGCCGGGGCGCACGTCGCTCCCCGGCTCGCGCACGCAGTACGCGAGCGCCAGCGAGAGCATCCCCGGATCCGACGCGAAGCGGGCGCGCCGCGGGGCGTGGTCCTCCTCGAGGACGAACGACCGGATCTGCTCCCGCCGCTTCTCGCGCATCCGGCGGCGATCCGCGCCCACGATGGCGGCCACCTCGGTCGGCACGACGTGGCGGTTCGGGTGGATCGGGATGAGGAAGGCGCGGCGCTCGAGCGCGAAGCCAGCGCCGCGCCGGCTCGCCGTCACCCCGCTCGCGCTGCGGAGGCGCATCGGCTCCCGCTCCAGATCGAGCAGCTCCTGCGTGTCGACCTCGCCGCCGACGGACTCGATCGCCTCGAGCAGGCGGCGCTCGACCGGCGCGAGGCGATCGATCTCCTCGCGGAGCCGGTCCGGATCGCTCAGCGTCTCCCAGGCGACCTCGAGGGACAGCGCGATGGGCGGCGTGGCCGGACGGCCGAGGTAGTGCGTCGCGATCGCGCTCATCGTCTCGAACGGCGCCTGCGCGAGCAGCGCCCGGATCGCCCGCGGGTCCTCGCTCTCCCAGCTCTTCAGCTGGACCAGGAACGCCGCGGGGAGCACGAGCTCGATGCCCTCGTCGGTCTTGCGCGCGTAGACCACGCCGCGCGCGATGAGCGGCTCGAGCCCGGCCGGGAGCGAGGGGACGACGAGCACGCCGCCCGCCTCCGCGATGCGGTGGAGCAGCTCCCGGCTGGCGGTCGGGAGCCGCGACGGATCGCGCACGTCGGGGAGGCCGACCAGCGCTCGAGCCGCCTGAGAGGGCGCGTCGATGCGCTTCGCCGCGTCGATGCGGATCCCCATGCGCGTGATGAGGCCCTTGAGCTCCGACTCCGGGAGGGCGCGGAGGATCGCGTCGAGCCGCCTCGGCGACTCGTCGAGCTCAGCCTCATCACTGCTCGCCATGCCTCCCGATTCGCGTGTCACCCGACCTAGCTCCTCATCTGCAGGATTCCCCCGCCCCGACTGTCGTCCGTTGGTCGTGGTCATGCGTTCGACCTATCTCCCGAAGTTCCGATGACCCACGTTAACCAGCGGAATAGCCAGCCTCCTAACGTACACCAGGATGCTCGTCCAGCTTCAAGAAATCGAGCACTTTCCTCCTCCGTTCACAATTTTCTCCGTTCACAATTTCGTCGCGCGCCTCGGCGGCGTTCTCGTTCGCGCCTCGCTCGCGCATCGTTCGAGCATCGTTCGCGCACGGTTCGCGCATGGTCCGGTTCTCGTTCGCTCGTTCGCAGCGCCGTGCAGCGCCATCGCCGGATTCCGGTGCAGGATTCCTGATGCTCACCGCCGCTTCGCTCTCCGCCTGAGCCGTCTCGAGGTCTTGTGTCGTACGGCGGAGCCGCACGCAATCGCACGACCTCGCACGCACGCGCATGCGCCGGTGCGTTCGCGTGCCGCGTCGCGCGCCGCGGCACGACACGTCTCTACGCTACGCTCGACGTCGACCGCGATATTCCGCGCCGGCGTGCGTGCCCCCCCGCCGCAAAGATTCCGTCGCGCGCCGCGCGCGCGCCATGGTCGCCGGGGGAAACGACCAGGTCGCCCCATCGCCTGCGCCGACCAGGTCGCCCCATCGCCTGCGCCGACCAGGTCGCCTCATCGCCCGCGAGGAACGCTCCCCGACGAGCCGCGCTTGCCTTCCCGTAGGCTCGCGTGGGAACGTCGCGCACCTCCTTGATTTCCCGCCCCTGTCCGATACGCATCATGCTGTGCTCCACGCCGCACGCCCGGAGCGGCGCGGCCTCCCCTCCGCGCACACACCCGCAGCGGGGCGCCATCAGGCAGCTCCTGAGTGACCTGCCGCCCTTCGCGCCCATGGGGTCGCGTGGAGAACCATCGTGATCCTGCGCGACCCCGTCCACGGCCTGATCGAGTTCGAGAGCGGCGAGGCGGCGATCGTCCCGCGCCTGCTCGGCGCCCGCGAGGTGCAGCGGCTGCGACGGATCCGGCAGCTCGGGCTGACCTCGCTGGCGTACCCGGGCGCCGAGCACACCCGCTTCGCGCACGCGCTCGGGGCCGCCCACGTGATGCGCCTCCTGATCGCGAGGTTCCGCCAGATCGACCGCGACCTCCCGTTCTGGCAAAGGGTGACCAGCGATCGCGCGCGCGACGCGATCGCCGCAGCGTTCCTGCACGATCTCGGCCATGGCCCGCTCTCGCACCTCTTCGAGGAAGCCATGCCGGGCGCGCTCCACCATGAGCGCTGGACCGAGCGCATCCTGCTCGACCCGGCCTCGGACGTGCACCAGGTGCTCGTGCGCCAGGATCCGTACCTGCCCCAGCGGGTGGCCGACCTCATCGGCGGGCGACACGAGCTGCCGTACCTCGCCAAAGCGGTGAGCGGGACCTTCGACGTCGATCGCTGCGACTACCTCCTGCGCGACGCGCACGCGACGGGCGTGAGGTACGGCGAGTACGATCTGCCGTGGCTGCTGCGCAGCCTCAGGTTCAGCGACGTCCAGGTGGAGATGCCCGGCGGCGGCGCCGCGTCTGCCCCGCCCGCTCCCGCGCTCGCCATCGACGGGACGAAGGGGATGCGCGCCATCGAGTCGTTCCTCCTCGCCCGCTACTTCATGTTCCAACAGGTCTATTTCCACAAGACCACGCGGAGCGCGGAGTGGATGATCGGCGCCATCCTCCGGCGCGTCGTCGCCCGCCTCGCCGCCGGCGACCGGATCCCCGAGGTCCCCGCCGCCGTCGCGGCGATGGCCGTCGGCGAGATGCCCACGCTGGAGCAGTACCTGGAGCTCGACGATCAGGTCCTGCTCGGGGCCATCCACGCGTGGGAGAACGCGTCCGATCCCGTGCTGTCCGATCTCGCCCGCCGCCTGCGCGCGCGCTCGCTCTTCAAATCGGTCGAGCTGTTCCCCGAGCCCGGCGAGACGCCGGCCGGACGCGACGCGCGGCGCGCGACGGCGCTCTCGACCGTGCGCGAGATCGCGCAGGGCGCCGGGCTCGACCCCGATGTGTACGTCGGCGTCGACGTCGCCGAGGACACGCCCTACGCCGAGGACGAGTCGCTCCTGGTCGTCTACCCGAGAGGACGCCCGCGGCGCCCCGCCGAGGTGTCGTTCTTGCTGGAGCGGCTGCGCAACGAGACGATGACGCGCACCCGGATCCTCTTCGCGCCCGAGCTGCGAGACACGGTGCGGGAGGCGCTGGTACGCTGATGACGACCACGAACAAGGCAGCACGGGGATCCGTCGAGCCCGCGCGGGCGCTCCGCACGGCGCGCGAGCGCCGCGGCGCCGCCAGGGCGCTCGCCGGCGCCGTGGCGCTCGCGGCGCTCGCGGGGGCGTCCACGGCGCGCGCGGACGGCGACGGCGCGGCGCGCGCGGACGGCGACGGCGCGTACGGCCGCCTGGACGGAGACCTCGATCTGCGCGCGGGCGCGGGCGCCTCGTTCGCGAGCGGGGGCCCGGCGCTCTGCGCGCACGGCGCCGCGGCCTACCTCTCGACCGCAGGCCTGTATGCGCATTACACCGACGCCCTCGGCGCGCGGGGCGCGACCGTCGCGCGCTCGATCGCGGGCGGCGTCTTCATTCAACCGCTGTTCCTCGGCCGGTACGCGAGCGACCTCGAGCTCGGCGCGCCGTGGCTCGACCTGCTCATCGACTCGGTCGCGCTCGGCGTGGGCTCGTTCTGGGAGGCGCCGCCCGGAGGCGGGCTCGCGTCGGAGCCCGGGCTCGAGCTCTCGCTGTCGCTCGACGTGCCGCTCCTGGGCCGCGCCACGGGCCCGTTCCTCGGCGTGCGGGGCGCGCTCCGCTGGGGCGGACCGGCGCTCGCGGGCGACGCGAGCCCGCGCGACGAGCAACGGGCGCTCGTGTCGATCGCGCTGAGCTGGCACCACGTCGCCTCGGCGCACATCGTCGACGCCGGCGACCGCGCCCCCGCCCGGGTAGCGGCGAGGCGCAGCGAGGCCGGCGCGGGGGGCCGTTGAGCGCCGCGCTCGACGCGCTGCGCACGGCGCTCGTGTCCGCGTTCCGCGCCGGGCTGGCGGAGCTCGATCCCGCGGGGCTCGTCGAGCGCACGCTCGACGCGGAGGCCGGCGCGCGCCGCGGCCGCGTGGTCGTGATCGCGGCCGGCAAGGCGGCGCTCGGCATGGCCCGGGGCGCGCTCCGCAGCTGGGGAGACGGCATCGCCGGGGGGCTCGCGGTCACCGTCGCGGCGCCGGCGACCTCCGCGCGCGATCGGCACGTCGCGCCGGCCGATCCCGAGGAGGCCGCGCTGCGCCCGCTGCGCGTGATGCGCGCGGCGCACCCGATCCCCGACGCGCGCAGCGTGGAGGCGGCCGAGGCGGCGCTCGCCGCGGCGGCCGCGCTCGGGCCCGGCGATCTCCTGCTGGCGCTCATCTCCGGCGGCGCCTCGGCGCTGCTCGCGGCGCCGCCCGAGGGCGTGTCCCTCGCGGACAAGCAGGCCCTCGTGGCGGCGCTCCTGGAAGGGGGCGCCCCGATCCAGGAGGTCAACCTCGTTCGCCGCCACCTCTCGCGGATCAAGGGTGGGCGGCTCGCCTCGGCGGCGGCGCCGGCGCGCGTGCTGACCCTGCTCCTGAGCGACGTCGTGGGCGGGCTCCCGCACGACATCAGCTCGGGCCCCACCGTCCCGGACCCGACGCGCGTGGAGGACGCGCTCGCCGCGCTCCACCGCCGGGCCCCTCGACTCGCGCGGCTCGCGCCCGCGCTGAGCGAGTCGCTGAAGCCGGCGGACGCGCGCCGCGTGGAGGCGCGCCTGCTCGCCAATCCGGACAGGCTCGCCGAGCGCGTGGCCGCCGCCCTCGCCGACAGCGCGGGGCTGCGCGCGGTCGCCGCCCCGGCCGAGGACGGCGACGCGCGCGCGATCGTCGAGCGCCGCCTCGCGCTCGCGCGCGCGCTCGCCCCGGGCGAAGCGGTCGTGATCCCGTGCGAGCCGACGCTCGCGCTGCCGGCCCGGCGCGGCGCCGGCGGCCGCGCGGGGTGGATCGCGCTCGCGGCCGTGCGCGATCTGCCGCCGGACGTGGCGCTCCTCTGCGCGGCGTCCGACGGCGCCGACGGCAGCTCCGGCGCGGCGGGCGCGGTCGTCGTCCGGCCTGCGGCCGCCGCGATGGACGACCGCGCGATCGACGCGGCGCTCGCGGGCTTCGACGACGCCGCCGCGCACCGGGCCCTCGGTACGCGCGTCGAGACCGGCCCGACAGGCCACAACCTCACCGATCTGCACATCGTCGCGCGCGCGAGCTGATCGTCGGCGCGCACGGCCCGCGACACGCGCGCGAGCCGACGCTGCTGCGCGGACGCGGCTGTGCGCCGTTCCCCCCGCGCGCCGCTCCCGCCGGCGCTCCGCTCCCTCCGGCGCGCCGCTCACCGCGCTGCCCGGCGCGCCGCTCACCGCGCTGCCCGGCGCGCCGCTCACCGCGCTGCCCGGCGCGCCGCTCACCGCGCTACCCGGCGCGCTCCGCTCACCGCGCTGCCCGGCGCGGCCTCACGGCGGCTCGGCGACGGCCGCGGTCGTGTCGCCCATCGCCTCGCGCACCGCGAGGGCGAGCGCGCAGCTGTTCGCCTGCCGCTGCCGCGCCTCGAGCACGCTCCCCTCGACGGACGGCGTTCCGCCGATGAGGTGTCCGCTCGCCTCGCGGCGCACCCGCAGGACCGGCTTGCCGTCCGACAGCCGCCACACCCCGACCCGCGCCATGTGCGGCACCCCGAGCAACGCCTCGGTGCTCGTCGCGCCCTCGGCCGGCTCATCGAGGACGAGGAGGTAGTACTGCGCCCGCGTCAGCAGCTCCGCCGCGAGCGGCACGTCGTCGCGCATCGTGTCCTCGAAGCTCGACTCCAGGAGCCGCAGGCGCAGCTCGGCCGAGGCGTCCTGCGCGTCGCGCACCCACTCGTCGGAGAGGACGTGCATCGTCCGGTAGGCGACGCGCAGGTTGAACGGCTGCGCGGGCCGCGAGCAGCGCTCGGCCTCGTTGCAGTACTCGCCCGCAGGGCAGTCCCGCGTGCGCTTGCACTCCGCGCCCGCCAGCGGGTTCGGGTTCGGCACCCGCAGGAGGCACGCGGTGAACGCGTCGCGCAGCGACTGCTGCGCGTTCTTGCGGACGGCGTCGACGCTCGCCGCCTCGTCCACCCGGAGGCGCAGGTAAATGCCCGCGAGCTCCCGGAAATTCCACGCCTTGAGCGCCTCCCGATCCACCAGCTCGGCGCCCGCGCTCCGCGCCAGATCGAGCGTCCAGCCCTCGACGCGGTCGCGCATCGGGAACCAACGCGGGCCGAGCTCGACGGCGACCGCGCGCTGGCGCGCCATCAGCTTCTGGCGTGCGCTCTCGATCTGCCCCTGGGACCACTTCCAGTGGAGGATCGCCGAGACCGCGAGGACGAGCGCCGTGTAACCCCAGAACTTCCCCCGGGGCCAGCGCATCTTCGAGCGCGCTTCCCGCGCCCTGTAGACCGAAGGCAAGCCGCGTTCGCGGGGCGGCTGTTCAGACGACATACGAGAGGCTCCACGCAGGAGGGACCGGAACGATCACGCGCGCAGGGCGGCCTCCTCCACACGGGCAGCGCGGAGGGGAACGCCGCGCCGAGCGCGCCGCTGTTGCCACCACGTCCGATGGTGACCGGGGCCGCCGGACATCGCCCAGCGCGCCCCTTCCTTCTGTGCTCGATAGGTCAAGAAGCGAGGATCACTGCGACTTCGGGAGCTTGCTGACCATGAAGCTGACGTTCGGGTAACCGGCGAACGCCGCGGTCTGGAACACGCTCTTCACGACCAGCGCGGGCACGTTCTGATCGACCTGGAGGATGCACACGCCCGGGAACGGCTTGTTCGGCTGCACCTGCTTCCACAGCTCGCGCTTGTTCTTGAGCAGGTTGAAGAGCTCGTCGATCTTCTGGAGGCGCCCGAGCTCCTCGATCGCGCGCGTCGACCCGGCCAGGGCGCCGTCGACGAGGATCTGGTTGCCGTTCACCGCCACCATCGGCGCGTCGATGACGTCTTCGACGTTCTCCGCCTTCGGGAGCTTGACGTTCTTGTCGACGGCGATCTCGCCCGACGCCGAGAAGGACATCAGGAGGAAGATCACGGTCACGACGAGGAAGTCGATGAAGCTCACGAGGTTGAGCCCGGCGTTCGGGCTGCGAGCGCCGTGCCCCGACACCTTGTTCCACACGAACCGCAGCGGCACGCCCTTCATCAGCCGGCGGCCCGGTTGATGGATCACGTGAGCGTGGGGGTTCTTGTGGTGATTCGGATTGAACCTATCCATGTGCGCGCTCCTGCCTCAGCGGACCGAGAACGTCATGTTGAACACGGGGACCTGCTTGTTCCCATCCGGCAGCCTCATCTCGCGCTTCGGCGCGTAGAGCGCGTCGAGCACCGCGACGATCTCCTTGAAGGGCGTGCGGTTGTCGGTGTGGAGGATCGCCTGGTCGAGCTTCTTGTCGCTCGGATCCCGGTGGCCGCCGTGCGTCTTCCACTCCTCCTCGATCCGCTTCGCCAGCTCCGGGTAGCGGATGATCTTGGAGCTCGCGTCGCCGAGCTCGACGGGCGCCTTGTTCACCTTGACCTCGTTGACCACCGTCGCGCCCTGCTTCCACACGAGCCCGAACTCGCTCTCGCCGATGTGCAGGTTCAGCACCTTCTCCGGCGTCTGCGGGGTGAGCTCCTTGTTCGGATCGGGCGGGCCAGGGACCTGGGCGTCCGCGTTCATCCGTGAGTTGGTGACCCAGACCGCCGTGATCAACAGGAATGCAATCGTGACCATCAGCAGGTCGATGAACGGGATCATGTTGATATCGCTGTTCGTCGACCGCTTTTTGCCGCCACCGTCGCCGACGTCTACGCCGCCCATATTGCCTTCCCAACGTGAGCCGGAGCTCACTCATCCAAGTTGTTGCGGGAACACCCTGCTCGCAGCTCGCGCAGGGCCACCATGCTGGGTCTGACTTCGTCGCTCTGCTGAAGTTCCCGGGGCCCCGGCGGCGCGAGCCGCACGGGGCTTCGAGGCGCGAGAGCGGGCCCAGGCGGAAGCGCGCGGGACGCGCTCGACGACCTGGGCCCGCCGAGGACCATCAGGCAGCCGCCTGACCGACCGCTGCGACATTCACCTTCTGGCGGTTCGCGACGACGAGGTTGAGGATCTGCACCGATGCCTCGTTGATGTCGTCCTCGATGTGCTGCGTCTTGCCGTTCAGCACGGCGAAGCCGATGAGGCCGATGATCGCCACGCCGAGGCCGAAGGCGGTGCAGTTCATGGCCTCGGAGATGCCGAGGGCGAGCACGCGAGCCTTCTGGCTCGGGTCGACCGACTCGCCGGCGACGGAGCCGAAGGACTTGATGAGACCCGTCACGGTCCCGAGCAGGCCGGAGAGCATCGCGAGGTTCGCGAGCAGCGCGAGGTACGAGGTGCGCGCGCTGATCTTCGGCAGCTCGCGGAGAGCCGCCTCGTCCATCGCCGCCTGGACCTCCTCGTCCGGGCGGTTCACCTTGACGAGACCGGCCTGGACGATGCGGGCCAGCGGGGCGTTCGCCGCGGAACACATCTTCACAGCCTTGGCGACATCGCCCGCGAGGATGCACTTCTGCATCGTCGCGAGGAAGACGTCCTTGTTGATGGACGAGCCGAACAGGTAGAGGGCGCGCTCGACGATGATGCCGATCGTCAGGATCGACCAGAACAGGATGGGCCACATGCCCCACCCACCCTCTTTGAAAGCTTCATACGCTCCGTGCATTGCTTCTGTCCTCCAGTTCGCCTCGCGTCCCCGGGATGAGGTTTCGCGCAACTCGATCGGTTCCCTATGTCAGACTCGTGTTGCCGAGGGGCGGCAGTCTTTCACTCACACGTAAGAACGGATGAGAGGCCTATTTTGCTTGGCGGCGCTGGCCGTGGACGGCTTGCTCCTGTCGCTCTCTGGCGAGATGCCCACGGGACGCTAGCCGAGCGGCGCTGACCTCTGCAAGAGTCCTGATCGTCTCTTCTGGTCCCGGCGCCCGGCGCCGTCCCAGCTCTCTCACCTGTCGTCCAAGACTGACTTCGCGTCGTCACGCCAGGGGCCCGTGATGGCTCTGGGCGCGGCTCCCCGTTCACCGCAGAGCGTGCCGCCATCCGGCAAAGCTTCGCCGATGCACCCGGGGGACTCGCGCATCTTCGCGATTGAGACCCGGCGCCGTCAAGAGAGATTTGGCCACACGTGAGCGCTCTGATGCGGGCAAAACTTTACAACAATCGCAGGGTTATGTCACCATCTGCCGGGCGCGCCGCGCGCAGGCCCGCAGCGGGTCCCGCGAAACCTGGGGAAACGCGGCGCCGGGTCCGACGGCCGACGGCCGACGGCCGACCGCGCGACAGCGCACCGCGGCAGTGCGAGCGGCATCACCCCGAGAGGATGCGCAGTGACTCAGCGAGCGAGCGAGCGCTGGAGCGGTAGAGCACGGCCGCCTGGCGGGGCGCGGCGGCGGGGGCGATTCAGGGAGCTCCGTACCCCTCCGGCCTCCAGCGACCCGCGCCGCCTCGCCGCGGCCGGCGCGCTCGCCGCGAGAGGCACCGCTGGTTCTGCGGGGATTTGCGGAGATCCCGGCCTCTCGCCGCCCGCCGCGGCCGCATCGCCGAGCTTGCGCACGGGATCGGGCGGCAGTTATAGTCGCCGCGCCTAGAGATTGTCGGGCTTCTGACGACGCTGAGAAAGGGACTTCGAGGATGCGTCATCTGCTGATGTTGGCGGCCGAGGGTGGTGGCGAAGGCGGGATGTGGGAGGCCATCAAGCACAATCCGACCTTCCTGATCGCGAACCTGGTCGTCTCGGCGGTCGTGGTGACGATCATCATCGAGCGGACCGCGTTCCAGCTGGGACGCTACCGCGTGAACTCCAAGGAGTTCTTCGCGCAGGTCAAGAAGCTGGTGGCGGCCGGCAACATCGATCGCGCCATCAAGCTCTGCGACGCCAGCGACTACCCGATCCTGCAGCTCGTGAAGGCCGGCCTGACCCACGCGAACAAGGGCGCGGACGAGATCGACGCCGCCCTCAGCGAGAAGCTCTCCGAGCTCAAGCCCGCCGTGGAGAAGCGCATCGGCGCGCTCTGGTCGCTCGCGAACATCGCGACGTTGATCGGCCTCATCGGGACGGTCTCCGGCCTGATCAACACCTTCGCCTCCATCGCCGCCCAGGGCCTCTCGCAGGCCGACAAGCAGCGGATGCTCTCGAACGGCATCGCGGAGGCCATGTACAACACGGCGTTCGGCCTCGCCATCGCCGTCGTGTGCATGATCGCGCACGTCATCCTCCACACCCGCTCCAAGAACATCCAGCACGATCTGGAGGCGACCACGGAGCGCGTCTTCAACCTGCTCACGATCAGCAGCAAGCCTGGCTACTAGCCCATGGCGGACCCGCAAGACGTCCCGCTCAGCTCGGCGCAGCGATCGAAGATCCGGCGCCTCTCGCAGCCCAAGGAGCCCGAAGCCGGGGAGGAGGCCGGCGAGCTCAACGTCGTTCCGTATCTCGACATCATCACGAACATCCTCATCTTCGTGCTCGCCAGCGTCTCGGTGACATTCGTGTCGTCGATCGACACGACGCCGCCCTCCATCGGCGGGGGCAAGGTGCGCAGCGAGCTCTCCAGCAAGGCGTTGAACCTGTCCGCGTTCATCACCAGCCAGGGGATCTCGCTGAAGACTTCGAGCGGCAACATCGCGACCGGCTGCCAGGACGTGGGCAGCGGGGTCACGGTGCCGAAGACGACGAGCGACAGCTATGATTTTCCCGCCCTCACGGCGTGCGCGAAGCGCCTCAAGAACGCCCGCCCCGAGTTCAAAGAGGAGACGCAGGTGACGATCACGGCGAACCCGGGCATCGACTACAAGACGATCATCGACGTGATGGACGCGCTGCGGAGCGACGCGGGGGAGGAGCTGTTCCCGGAGGTCCACTTCGGAGTCGCCCGATGAGCGCCGAGCAGCCCCCTCCGCCTCCGCCCCGGCCGAAGGCGAGCATCGTCCGCTACAAGGCGGCCCTCCGGAAGGCGATCCGCCGGAACCGGCGGGAGCCCGAGATCGACTTCCTGAACATCACGGCGATGCTCGACCTGATGACGATCATCCTCGTCTTCTTGCTGAAGAGCGTGGGGTCGTCGGCGGCATCCATCCCGCAGTCGAAGGACCTCACCCTGCCGAAGTCGGTGATGCAGTCCGAGCCCTCCCAGGAGGGCGTGGTGGTCATCGTCTCGAAGTCGCAGATCCTGGTCGGCGAGGATTCGACCCCGATCGTCCTCCTGCCCAACCGCGAGCAGCTCGCCCAGTCCGGCGTCGACGCGAAGTACAAGCGCAGCGGACCGAACGATCTCTACATCGTGCCGCTCGCGAACGCCCTGTCCCACGCGCGCGAGACGGACAAGGCCATCCGCGCCGCGAAGGGACTCGACCCTTCGTCGTCCGAGGCGATCATCGTGGCCGACGCCACCACGCCGTACCGCCTGCTGATCGAGGTCATGTTCACCCTCGGGCAGAGCGAGTTCGGCAAGTACCACCTGATGGTCCTGAGCGGCAACAAGCAGTAAGCCGCCCCCTGCCCTTCCGGTAAGCCCGCCGCCGCCGATTCTCCGACGCTCGCGCGCTCGCGAGCGGCGCTCCCCCCCGGGCGCGCCGCGGTCCGCTCAGTCCACCGCGAACAGCTCTTCCAGGTCGGCCTTGGTGAGCTTCTTGGCGCCGCCCGCGTCCTCGCTGAGGACGGAGGCCACGAGCTGGCGCTTCTTGTCCTTGAGCAGCAGGATCTTCTCCTCGATCGTGCCCGCGGCGATGAGCCGGTAGGCGGTGACCACCTTCGTCTGCCCGATGCGGTGGGCGCGGTCGGTGGCCTGCTGCTCGACGGCCGGGTTCCACCACGGATCGAAGTGGATCACCGTGTCCGCCGCGGTGAGGTTCAGGCCGGTGCCGCCCGCCTTGAGGCTGATGAGGAAGACCGGCACGCTCGGGTCGTTCTGGAAGCGCTCGACGCGCTCCGGCCGATCCTTCGTGGAGCCGTCGAGGTACTCGTAGGCGACGCCGTCCTCCTTCATCGCCTTCTCGATCAGCTTCAGCATCATCACGAACTGGCTGAAGACGAGGACCTTGTGCCCGCCCTCGACCGCGTTCGCGATCAGCTCGCGGACCGCGACGAGCTTGCCCGAGTCGTCGTCGCCGAACTCGCGCGGCAACCCGAGCAGCCGCGGATCGCAGGCCGCCTGCCGCAGGCGGGTGAGGCCGGCGAGGATCTGCAGCTGGCTCTTCGCGAGGCCGACGCGCTCGACCTCGCCGAGGACCTGCGCCCGCACCTCGCGCGCGACCTGCAGGTAGAGCGCCCGCTGCTCGCCGGTGAGATCGCAGATCTGATCCATCTCGATCTTCTCCGGCAGATCCTTCGCCACCTCCTGCTTCGTGCGGCGCAGGATGAACGGGTGGATCGCGGCGCGGAGCCGCTGCGCGGTCTTGTAGTCGCCCGCCTCGATCGGCCGCGAGAAGCGGGCCTCGAACTTGTCGAGCGAGCCGAGCAGGCCCGGCGAGACGAAGTCGAAGATCGACCAGATCTCCGACAGCCGGTTCTCGATGGGCGTGCCCGTCAGGGCGAGCCGGCGCTTCGCGCGGAGCCGCTTGGCGGCGGCGGCGGTGGCGCTCATCGGGTTCTTGATGTGCTGCGCCTCGTCGAGGATGGCGTAGCTCAGGTCGAGCTGCGCGAGGAAGTCCTCGTCGCGCCGGAGGAGCGCGTAGCTCGTGATCACCACCTCGGCGGCCTTGACCTCGTCGATCTGGTCCTTGCGATCGGCGCCGTGCCAGAGGGCGACCGAGAGCGACGGCGCGAACCGGGCGAGCTCGCGCTCCCAGTTCGTCACGACGCTCGTCGGGGCGACGATCAGCGCGCGCATGTGCTTCTCCTCCTGCTTGACGGCGAGCAGGAGGGCGATCGTCTGGACCGTCTTGCCGAGGCCCATGTCGTCGGCGAGCACGCCGCCAGAGCCGATGTCATGGATGAACTTGAGCCATGACAGGCCGGCCTCCTGGTAGGGACGGAGCGTCGCCTTCAGGTTCCGGGGCCGCTTGGTGCTGCCGATTTCGTCGATGTTGCTGAGCTTGTGGAAGAGCTCGCGCGCCGAAGCGGTCACGTTCGAGCCGCTCGCGTGCTGGAGCAGCTCGTGCACCCGGCCGGCCTGCGCGAGCGGCAGCCGGCCGTTCTTGCCGGCCGCCATCATCAGCTCGACCTCGCGATCGAGCATCGCGCGCACGGCGTCCGGATCGAACGCGGCGAACGACCCGTCCTCGAGGCGGACGTACCGCTTGCCCTCGGCGAGGCAACGGCGCAGCTCGTCGCGATCGACGCCGACGCCCTCGCTCTCGAAGCTGAGCCTGACGTTCAGCCAGTCCATCCCCGAGGTGACCTTGGCGAAGACGC
The DNA here is from genome assembly GCF_051521425.1 of Sorangium sp. So ce834. Taxonomy (NCBI): domain Bacteria; kingdom Pseudomonadati; phylum Myxococcota; order Polyangiales; family Polyangiaceae; genus Sorangium; species Sorangium sp. So ce834. The sequence continues at coordinate 4,849,243 of NZ_CP150351.1, read as the reverse complement.
CGATCGGCCGGCTGCGCACCTGCGTGTCGACGAGATCCTCGGGGACGAAGAGGTCCCAGTCGTCGGGGAGCTCGGCGAGCCCCTCGGTCCAGAACGTGAGCGCCTGATCGCCGTTCGCGATGAAGCCCTGGCCGGTCTCGTCCGGCTTGAGCCCGAGGGCGAGCAGCTTGCTCGCCGCCTCCTGCTGCGCGGCGATGTCCACGCGGATGCAGCGGGCGCGCTTCATCCCCTCCTCGGGCGGCTGCACCAGCACCGGCGGCGATATGCCGTCGGCGCGCACGGCGACCTCCGCGTCGCCGTACGCGGCGAACAGCGTGACGCGCGCCTCGATCAGCGAGCCGCCGGCGCGCATGCGGAACGTGGGCACGAGGTCGACGACCTCGGCGATCTGGTTCAGGTCGGGCAGCTCGGCGCCGACCTCGAGGGCGATCTTGGGCAGCCCCTGCATGATGATGCGGGGCAGCTCGCTCATCGGCTCGCCGATGGTCGGCGAGCGGAGCAGGCGGCGCATCGCCGCGGGGGAGACGCGCTTGTCGATGCGGCGCGCGAGCCCCTCCTGCGTGTCGATGTGCCAGCCCGGCCAGCCCTCGAACCACCCGCCTTGCAGGAGCGAGAAGCGGCGCTTGTCGTTCACCCGCTCGAAGCTCGCCTTCACGATGATGGTGTCGCCGCCGACGGTCTCGAGATCGAAGCGCGGCCGCAGGCTGTCCTCGCCGAAGCGGAGCTGCATCAGCGCGGGCTCGAGGAGCACGCGCTGGCCTTCCAGCACCGGGAGCAGCTCGGCCACGTCCTCGCCGCGGATGTCGACGGCCGGGTGGCGCGGGTTGCCGCTCTCGAACCGCGCGAGCAGCCGGAGCGCGTCGCGATCGGGCGTCGGGTAAAGCGCCTGCCAGGCGAGCGCCGCGGACGGCAGCACCGGGACGCGCGCCTCGGCGTCGAGGACGGTGACGGTCAGCGCCCCCTGGCGCACGTGGAGGCGGAACTCCACGCGGCGGGCCCCGGTGACCCCCTCGGGCGGGAGCCAGGCGCCGATCCCGGTCTGCTTGGCCGTGGCGTCGAGGACCGGCGCCGTGAGGTTGACGGCGGAGCCCGGCGGCCCGTGGGTGCCGACGACGGTCGGGACGGGCACCGGCGGCGTGATTGCCAGCCGCCCGCGGCGGTCGCGCCTGCGCACGCGCTTCAGGGCGTCCCCGCCTGCGTGGGCGGTCTGCGGGACGAGCGCCGGGATCGGCGGCTCGCGCCGGGGCTGCGCGCCGCGGGCCTGGTCGCGGATGCTGATGAGCAGCGCCGCGACGTGCTTGCAATGCTGTCCGGCCTTCTGGAATGCCGGACAGGAGCACTGGGACTGGATTCCATCGGGTGAGAGCTCGACCTTGACCGGATACGGCTCGGAGTCGGCGGCGCGGACGGTGCCGCTCGCCATCGTCTCGTTGATGGAGATGTCCTCGACGACGCGGCGGCGGAAGTACTCCAGCCCGCGGAGGAAGGTGCGGGCGCCAAGGAGCCTTCGCAGGCCACGATCGCTGAGGGTGGAGAGTGCGTCGGAGATCGGAGGCGGCACGTCGTGGGCTCGGGATACATGCGGCGGCAATTCGCCGGGATGGGTCGGGTGGACGGGACCCCTGGCGGATCCCGCTGGATGAAGAACCGTCATCAGATGAAGAACGGCAAGAACACGATGATCACGGCGGGGAGCATCTTGATGAGCACGTGGATCGCAGGACCGGCCGCATCCTTGAGCGGATCGCCGATCGTGTCGCCCACGACGGCGGCGCCGTAGGTGGGGTTGTCCGCCCGCGCCCCCGTCTCATCGACGAGGTAGCGCCCACCGTGCGCGCCGGTCGCGATGTACTGCCTCGCATTGTCCCAGATCGCCCCGGTATTCCCTAAGAAGAGCGACCCGAGGACGCCTGCGACCGTCCCGGCCATGATCAGGGCCGCGACTGAATCCGCCGCGACCAGAGGATTATCTTCCGTCCTTGCAAAGCGCAAGGCAAGTCCCACGACGACGGGCGCCACCGCCGCGACGAGGGCCGGCGCGATCATATGGCGCAACGCCGCCCGGGAGACCATCTCGACGCACGGCTCGTGGTCGCCGACGAAGCCCGGCGGCCGGGCCCGGGCCTGGCGCTTCACCTCGTCGAGGACGCGGCGGCCGGCCTGAAGCACATTCCGGATACAGCGGCCGGCCAGCCAGAAGACCAGGAGGATCCCGACCAGCGCGCCGAGGTAGACCTCGGGCTGGTCGAGGCGCACGACCATCGCGGCCGTCTCGCCGCTGCTCGGCGCGCTCGACGTCAGCGCGCGCCGCCGGGACTCGTCGAGGTAGCCGGCGACGAGCAGCAGCGAGGCGAGCGCGGCCACCCCTGCCGTGTACGCCTTCGTGAGCGCCTTGGTCGTGTTGCCCACCGCGTCGAGCACGAGCGTCCGCCCGCGCACGTCCGGCCGCTCGCGGGCGACCGTCACGGCGACGATGCCGCCCGCGTTGTCCACGATGGGGCCGAACGCATCCATGGCGAGGACGTAGCCCGCGGTGCCGAGCATCCCCATCGTGGCGACCGCGGTCCCGAACAGGCCCCCGCCGGCGAGCCCGGAGCGGGCGCCGAGCTGGTACGAGCCGAAGGTCGCGCCGACGACGACGAGGAGCGGGAGCACCGAGCTCTCGAGGCCGATGGCGAGCCCGCGCAGCACCGCCATCGCGGAGCCGCTGCGGGCGGCCTCGGCGAGCTCGCGCACCGGGCGGTGCCGCTGCTCGGTGTAGTACTGCGTCACGTGCAGCACGCCGATGCCGGTGGCGATGCCGAGGACGCCGCACGCGAAGAAGACGACCCAGTGGGCGCCGAGCAGCCACTTGGCAGCCCCGGCGATGCCGACGGCGTGCAGGATGGCCGTGACGTAGAGCCCCCGCAGCAGGGCGTTGAAGGCGTCCTCGCGGTCGTCGGTCTTGACGACCATGACGCCGAAGAGCGTGGCGATGAGGCCGAACGCGCGGCTGACCAGCGGGAAGAGCACGACGGCGAGGGCGCTCGGGAGCCCGGCGTTGTTGCGGAAGAGCATGGCGCCGACCACCATGGCGCCCGCGTTCTCGGCGACGGTCGAGGCGAAGACGCCGGCCGCGCGCCCGGCGCAGTCTCCGACGGTATCGCCGGCCAGGTCGACGATCGTGGCCGGGTTCTGGAGGTCGTCCTCGTCGAGGCCGACCTCGGCGCCCGCGAGGTCGGCCCCGAGGTCGGCCGCCTTGGAGAAGGTGCCGCCGCCGAGCTGCGCCATCAGGGCGGCGAAGGAGGCGCCGAGCGGATAACCGGCGATGACCCAGGGGATGGTCGGCGCGAGCGCGAGCGCCTCGGCCGGCTCGGCCCCGAAGCCGCCGCGGAACGCGAGGACCGCGGCGAACAGGCCGCCGAGGCCGAGCAGGCTCATGCCGACGACGAAGAGCCCCGACACGGCCCCGCCGCGCAGGGCGATCTGCAGGGCGAGGTCGAGGGAGCGGCGGGCGCCGCTCGCCGCGCGCACGCTGGTGCGGGGCGCGATCCAGGTGGCGACCCGGCCCGTGGCGACGGCGCTGGCGGCGCCGACCGCGAACGAGAGCGTCAGCCAGACCCCGAGCTCCAGCGCCGGGACCGGGTTCTTCTCCCCGGCGCTCCGGAGCAGGCCGTACGCGAGGAAGATGGCGCCGCCGAGCATCGCGGAGACCGCGGCGATCACGCTGCTCTGGCGGCGAAAATACGCCTCGGCGACACCCTGGATGATCGCGGCCACCCGCTGCATCTCGGGCTCGACCGCGGGGCGCGCGACGACCCAGCGAGCGAGGTAGACCGCAAAGGCGAGCCCGATCAGGCCGCCGCTGAGGATGAGCGCAAGCTCCGTCATGACGGGCGGACCGGGCGCGCACCGTGGACGCGCTACCTCGGCCGGTGAGGGAGAGTGCGGGCGGTGCCCGCGGAAGCGCCGCAGGAACCCGCGCTGCAGCGGCGCACGCCTTCCCTACTCCGGCCGGGTGGGCCGCGCAAGCGAAGACGACGCGCGCGGTCCGGTCATTTCACGACGTTCGCGTCGCGCCCGAGGGCGTGGTCCAGCCGGGTCTTCGCGACCAGCGCCCCGACGCGCGCGTTGAGCTGCAGCAGCCGCGCCGTCGTGACCTCTCGCTCCGAGTCCACGAGGTCGGTGCTCGTCGCGCGACCGGCCCGGAACAGCTCCGATTTGACGCGCATCGCCTCCACGGCCGCCGCGAGCTGCCGCTCCGCGGTCTCGATGCTGCGCGCGGCCTTGCTCACGTCGGTGTAGGCCTGGGCCACTTCCATCCGGAGCCCGTCGCGCAGCAGGGCCTTTTGCTCCGCGACCTGCGCGGTCCGGGCGCTCGCCTCGGCGGAGGCCGCCGCGGTCGTCGCGATGTCGTTGAGGACCCACGTGGCGCGGGCGCCGGCGGCCCACGTCAGGTCGAACTCCTCCCGCGCCGGGAAGATGCGCTGGTTGGGGTTCGCGTACGTGACGTCGGCGACCGCATCCAGGCGCGGGAAGTACCCGGCCCGCGTGAGCTGCTCCGACTTCTTGAGCGAGTACAGCGTCTCGTCCAGGGCGCGGATCTCGAGCCGCTTCGAGAACGCTTCCTCCTGCAACGTGGGGAGCGGCTGGGCCGGCGGCTGCGCGGCGACGCTGCCGGTCATGACGTCGACCCCGACCGTGAGCGGCCTGCCCTGCGCCGCCGCTCCGAGCGCGATCCGGATCTGCTCGTCGGCGACGAGGAGCGTCGCCTGGGCTTCGCTGAGCAGCTGCTCTGCGTTCGCCACCTGCGCCTCGAGGCGGAGCACGTCTGCCCGCGAGAGCAGCCCCACCTCGAACGTGCGCTGCGCGTCCACGAGGTGCGCCTTCGCCTGGGACACGGCCTCGTCCCGGACGACGACCAGCCCCTTCAGCCCAACCCAGTTGAAGAAGGAGATCTTCGCGTCGGCCGCGATCTTCAAGGCCTCGGCCTGCACCTCGAGCTTCTTCGCGGTCTCGGAGTGGGACGCCGCCGCGTATCCCTGGGAGATGCGGAGCACGTAGTCCGAGATGGGCACCGCCAGGCTCGCCGACAGCGAATACTGGTTGAGGATCTGCGCGCCCAGACCGAACTGCGCCAGCCGCGCGTCCTGCTCCACCTCGGACAGGCGCATGTAGCTGCCTGTGAGGGTGATGCGCGGAAAGAAGTTCACCGCCGCCTGGTCGACCCGGGCGGACGCGGCCCTCAGCTCGGCCTGCTTGGCGCGGAGCGACGCGTGCGTCTGCAGGGCTATCTTCGAGAACTCGTCCGGCGTCAGCCCTCCCGGCTGGGGGGCGAGCGCGGTGGCGAGCGGATCGGCCTTCGGCGCCGGCAGCTGCGCCGCAGCGACGGGAGCCTGGGGGGGCTGCGGCTGACCGGCAGCGGGAGGCGCGGGCGCGGGCTGCGGGGCGGCGGGGGGCGGGGCGGCCGGCTGCGCCGCGGCGGGCGGTGCGATGAGCCCGAGGGCGACCAGCCCGGCGAGCGTCGAGGCCAGCGAGATGCTGCGTCGAAACGAGGGTGCGGTGCTTTTCATGACCGGTGGGTCACTTATGGGCGGTGAAAGCACCCGTCAAGATCGCAGGCGATCGCGCGCATCGCGCCTCGGCGATCGCTCGCCTCGCCCTCGCGCAAACGTGACCGGGCGGCCGGCGCGCTCGGCGCACGGCGCGTGTCGCCGCGCAGGCGCGCCTGAACCCGAGGAGGCGCCCGCGCGGTCCAAGGCCGCGCTGGCGCCGTGGTCTGACGTGTTCGTCATGCCGTGCCGCAATGGGCCAGGACAGCCGGGACATGATGACCGGCTCCAGGGAGGGAGCCCCACGTCCCAAAGACGGTTCGTACCGTCCGCGCGCGCTCTGTGGATGGCAGAAATCCGTCGCTTCCCCGGAGGCAACGCTTATTGCGGCGCACAATCGAATGGAAGAACATCTCACCAAGTGGCCGCCATCTTGCTTGGCGGCGACCGGAGGGCCTCACATGCATAGACTGCTTGCATCGCGCCGCAGCTTCTCCCCGATGCTCGCCATCCTCGCGACCGCATCATCGTTTGCCGCCTGCGCACCATGGGAGCTCGGTGAGGACGAGCCCCCCCAGGTCGATGACCCCAGCAGCGTTGCGATCGCGGCGGAGCCGCCGCCCGCCATCAGCGGCGGGACGCTCGCCGTGAGCAAGAGCGCTGCGCGGGCGGTCGCCGCGGACCCGGATCGCGACCGGGTGTGGATCGTCGATCTCGAGGGGCAGCGGTTGACCGCCGAAATCGCCCTGGAAAAGGGGGACGAGCCAGGCCGGGTCGTGGAGGACGCCGCGGGGCGGTTCCACGTCGCGCTCCGCCGCGGCGGCGCGGTCGTCACGATCGACGCGGACAGCGGGAAGATCGTCGGCCGGCGCGCGGTCTGCGCGGCCCCGAGGGGGATCGCGTACGACGCGAGGACCGACGCGCTCCACGTCGCGTGCCTCGGCGGCGAGCTGATGACGCTCCCGGCGGCCCGCGGAGCCGCGACGCGCCACCTGCAGCTCGACCGCGACCTGCGCGACGTGGTCGTGGACGGGGATCGCCTCCTGGTCAGCAAGTTTCGCTCGACGGAGCTGCTCACCGTCAGCGCGGACGGCAGCGTCGCGGAGCGGCAGAAGCTCCCGCATTTCAACCTGTTCGGGCAGGAGTTCGCGCCGACCGTCGCCTGGCGTACGGTCGGCCTGCCGTCCGGCGGCGTCGCGGTCGTGCATCAGCGCGCCCTCGTCGCGCCCGTCGAGGTCGTCGAGGGGGGCTACAGCTCCGGCGGGTGCGACGGGAGCATCGTGCACAGCACGGTGACCGAGGTCGGGGCCGCCGGCTCCACCGAGCGCCCGAGGATCTCCCCTGCCTTCCCGTCCGCGACCCTCCCGGTCGATCTCGCGGTGTCGGCCGACGGCATGTCGTACGCCGTCGTCGCGGCAGGCAGGAGCGAGGTCCTCATCACCACCTCGACGATGTTGAACGCGAACGCGATCATGGACTTCGGGGACGGGGCGGGCTTCAACAACGGCGAGGGGACCTGCATCGATGCGGAGCAGCGGGTGGCGGTGGACGGCGAGCCCACCGCCGTCGCGTTCGCCGGCAAGGCGGTGATCGTGCAGACGCGCGAGCCCGCGGCCATCCACGTGCTCGGGACCCCTGGCATCTCCAGCAACCGCGTCATCACGCTCCCCGGCGAGAGCCGGAGAGACACCGGTCACGAGATGTTCCACAGGAACGCGTCCGGCCCGATGGCCTGCGCGTCGTGCCATCCGGAAGGCGGCGAGGACGGCCACACGTGGGTCTTCAACCCGATCGGTCCTCGGCGCACCCAGTTCATGAGCGGCGGGATCCTCAACACCGCGCCGTTCCACTGGGACGGCGACATGTCGGGCATCGAGGCCATCATGGACGAGGTGTTCGAGCGGCGCATGGGCGGCATGCACCAGGGGCCGCGCCGGGTGAACCTCTTCGCCCGGTGGATCGACAGCCTCCCCGCGCCGCCGGTGTCGCTGGTGCCCGACCAGAACGCCGTGGCGCGCGGCGAAGCCCTCTTCCACGACAAGACCGTGGACTGCGCGCGCTGCCACGCGGGCGCCCAGCTCACGAACAACCAGTCGTTCGAGGTCGGCACGGGCAAGGCCTTCCAGGTGCCGTCGCTGGTCCGCATCGGCGCGCGCGCGCCCTTCATGCACAACGGGTGCGCCCCGACGCTGCGGGACCGGTTCACCGACCCCGCCTGCGGCGGCGGCGACCTGCACGGCAAGACGTCCCACCTCCGCGCGGACCAGATCGACGATCTGATCGCCTACCTCGAGACCCTCTGACCCCCTCCCCCGGGCTCCCCGGCTGGATTTCCGCCGGGGAGCCCGCCCGGATCGCGCCCCCCTCACCGCGAATGATGTAACCCGCGCCGAGCCGCGATATGCTGGCGCGGCGTGAACGTCGCAGAGAAAGTCGCCACCCTCGAAGCGCTCCTCCAGCGGGTGCAGCGGAACGCCGCTGCGCCTCGAACCCGGTCGCAGCTCCCGGTCTCCGCCGAGCTCGTCCCGCACCGCGGCGAGGCGCCCGGCGCCATCGCCACGGCGGGCGCGGCCTTGCCCGACGCCAGGTTGACCGCGGCGGAAACGTCGCCGGCGAACGAAGCACGGTCGGCAGCCGCGGCCAGCGCGGTCGCCGCAGGCGGGCCGTCGGCATCGCGCGCCGCAGAGCCGGCCCTGGACGACGTCGGCAGCCTCGACGGCCCCGCCGGCGATGCGCGCCAGGTCGCCGCGCAGGCGCCGCAGACCGCGGCCGCCGGCGCAGCGAGGCAGCCGGCCGCGGCCGCCAAGGCATCGCCGCAGCCCACCGCGAAGACGCCGCCGCAGCCGGCGGTGAAGACGCCGGCTGCGGCCACGCCCGCCGCGAGCGGAGCCAGGGCGCCGGCCGGCAAGCCGGCGGCCGCGACGCCGGCGCGCGTCCCCGCGCCGCCTCCCAGCTCCCCCGGAAGGCAGGCCGCGAGGCCCGGCGCTCCCCTCGATCTTCCGCGGGCCGAGGCCCGCGACGCCGGCCCGCAGGAGACCTATCGCCCGCCCGCGGAACCGGCGGAGCCGAGGCCGAGGGACGCGGCCAGGCCCGCGGCCAAGGTCGCCACGCCGGTCGCCAGGCCAGCCGCGCTGGGCAAGGACGTGGCCGCTGCCGGTCCGGCAGTGCCCCCCGCGCGCGGCTCCAGCCCGCGCGCAGAAGGGAAGCCGTTCTTCCCGCACGAGGACCCTGCGGCGAGGGCGAAGGTCGCGGAGAGCGACAGCGAGCTCTCGTTCGCGGGGCTCCTCCCCGACGAGCCGGAGCCCGCGCAGAGGCCGGCTGCAGCGCTGAAGCTCCCCGCCGAGCGCAGGCCGGAGGCCGCCGCGCCCGAGGCGCGCGCCGAGCGCAGATCGTTGCTCGATCGCGCCGAGGCGCCCGTCGCGGCGCACGCCACGACCACGCCCGTCGGCAGGGAGGGCGCCTCGGCGCTGGACGCGGCCACGGGCCACGCGCCGTCGATCGGCGAGCCGGTCACCCCCAAGGCGCCGGAGCAGGTCGCCGCCGCCACGCGGCGCGCGATCGGGGAGCCTGCCAGCGAACGCGAGTTCAGCCGCGAGATGGTCGACGACGAGCCGACCGTGATCCGCGGCATGCTCGAGGACGAGCCCACGGTCATCCGCTCTCGCCCCGAGGGCCTCGAAGACGAGGAGACGGCCGTGCGCTCCGCGCGGTCCGAGGCCCAGGCGCTCGCGCGGTCGGTCCAGGACCAAGAGACCGTCGAGGCGCCGCCGGGCGTGTTGCCCAAGCTGGCGAGCGAGGAGGCAGACGCCAGGCCCAGGCCGAAGCCGGTCGATCGCGATCTCCTGCCGAAGGTCATCACCAAGGACCCGCCCATCCTCGCGGAGAAGGAGCTCAAGCCGTCCGAGCGCGTCACCACGCGACCGCCCGCGGACACCAGCGTCACCGATCGCCCGTCGCCGCGCCCGCGGTCCCGCGTGGGCCTCGTCATCGCGGCGGTGGTGCTCCTCGTGGGCGGCGCGGCGGTCGCGCATCGGCTCGGGTTGTTCGGCTCCGAGCCTGCGCCCCTCCCGAACGTCGCCCCCGACACCTCCCCGGGCGCGACGCAGGACGTGACCGCGCAGCCGCAGGCCACGGAGCAGGCGCCGACCGCCGCGCCCGCCGCCGAGACCGCGCCCGCGCCGTCGGCGGCCCAGACCGCGGCGCCCGCCGAGACCGCGGCGCCCGCCGAGACCGCGGCGCCCGCCGCGAGCTCGGCACCGGCCGCGGGCAGCGCGGAGGATCTGCCGTCGAACCGCGGGCACCTGCTGGTCAACTCGTCCCAGCAAGCGTCGGTGTACGTGAACGGCTCGCTGGCCGGAAACACGGGCGAGACGCTCGATGTGCCCTGCGGGACGCGATACGTGCGGCTCGGCAAGCTGACGACCGAGAAGGCGTCGACGCCCGCGTGGCTCTCCGCTGGCCAGGCGGTCATCGTCGGCTGCCGCAAGCAGACCGTCGTCGCGATCGAGCCCACCGCGGCGAGCCCGTCGCCGGAGCGGCCGACCAAGCGCAAAGCCAACCCCGCAGCTGACAACGAGGGCTCCGCCCCCGCCCCCGCCGAAGAGACCACGTCTCCCGCCCCGGCGGCCGACCCCGCTCCGTAGCCACCCCATCCCGCGCTGGTCCGGTCGCCTCCCGCGCCATCGAGGGCGGCTGCACGCTCTGCAGGGGGGGCGGAGGTGCAGTGCTAGGCTCGGCGCTCCATGGACTCCAAGACGGCTGCCCATCCCGACGCGGCAGGCACGGCGGCCAGTGAAGCCGCGGCCTCGCCGGCGCCCGCCACGGCGAGCGCCGGACCTTTCCCGATGCGCAACCCGGCAGGCGGCGAGCTCCTCGACGACGTCACGGCGACAGCGCCGAGCGCCATCGCGGCGATGGTCGCGAGCGCGCGGGCGGCGCAGGCCGCCTGGGCCGCGGTCCCGATCCGGGAGCGGGCGGAGCGCATCGCGAAGGTCAAGAAGCGCCTGCTCGCGCGGGCCGAAGAGATCGCGGCGCTCCTGCACCACGAGTGCGGCAAGCCGATCGAGGAAGCCGCGCTGGCCGAGGTGCTGCCGAACGCCGATCTCGTCGACTACTGGACCGTGTCCATCGAGGAGCTCCTCGACGAGTCCCCCGTCGATCTCGACGCGCTCGCCTATCCCGGCAAGGTCGGGCGCATCCGGAGGGACCCGCGCGGCGTCGTCGCGCTCATCACACCCTGGAACTACCCCGTCGCGATCCCGCTGCGCACGATCGTGCCGGCGCTGCTCGCGGGCAACGCCGTGGTGTTCAAGCCGAGCGAGGTCACGCCGCGCGCCGGCGCGCTCGTGGCGTCGCTGTTCGACGGGCTTCTCCCGGAGGGCGTCCTCACCGTCGCGCAGGGCGGCGGCGACGTCGGCGCCGCGCTCATCGAGGCCGGCGTGGATCTCGTCGTCTTCACCGGCAGCGTCGCCACCGGCAAGAAGATCGCCGTCGCGTGCGCCGAGCGCCTCATCCCGACGTCGCTGGAGCTCGGCGGCAAGGACAGCGCCGTCGTGCTGAGCGACTGCGACCTGGAGCGCGCCGCGCGCGGCGTCGTCTGGGGGGCCTTCACGAACGCCGGACAGAACTGCGCCTCGATCGAGCGCGTCTACGTCGAGCAGGCGATCGCGGATCGCTTCATCGCGCGCGTCGTCGCGCTCACCGGACAGCTGCGAGCTGGCGTCGACGTCGGGGCGATGACCACCGCGCGGCAGGCCGAGATCGTGCGGCGCCAGCTCGACGCAGCCGTCGAGCGCGGGGCGGAGATCCTCGCCGGCGGCGCGCCGGAAGCGGGATCGCTCGCCTTCCCGCCGACGGTGGTCATGATCGAGCGCGAGGACACGCCGCTGCTCCAGGACGAGACCTTCGGCCCCATCCTCCCCGTGATCGTCGTGGAGAGCGCCGAGGAGGCGATCGCGCGCACCAACGCGTCCCGCTTCGCGCTCACGACCAGCCTCTGGACGCGCGGCTACGAGCGAGCCCACGCCCTCGCTCGGCGGCTGCGCTCGGGCGTGGTGACGATCAACAACCACGGCTTCACGGGCGCGCTCCCGGCCGCTCCGTGGACGGGGACCGGCGACAGCGGCCACGGCGTCACGAGCAGCCCGCACGCGCTCGCGGAGCTGACGCGGCCGCGCTTCGTCCTCGAGGATCGGAGCAGAGCGAAGAGCGAGCTGTGGTGGTACCCTTATACGCCGTCGCTCCGGACCGTCGCCTTCGCGATGGCGCGGGCGCGAGGTGGAGCCGGCTTCTTCGGCCGCATCGGCGCCCTGGTCGAGCTCGTCGCCGCATTCGCGAGGCGCCTGCTCGGCCGCTGATCCGGAGGCATCGAGCGAACGCATGCGCCCTCTGATCCTCCTCTCCAACGACGACGGCTACTCGGCCCCGGGCCTCATCGCGGTGCGCGACGAGCTCGCCCAGCACGCCGACGTGGTGGTGTGCGCCCCCGCGGTCAACCAGAGCGCGACGAGCCACTCCCTGAGCCTGCACCGCGTCCTCCGGCTGCTGGAGGCCGCGCCCGGCGTGTTCGCGGTCGACGGGACGCCCGCCGATTGCATCTACGTGGCCCTCCACGCGGGCACGCGCGTGCTGCCGCGCCGCCCGGATCTGGTCGTGTCCGGCATGAACCACGGTCTCAACCTGGGCTCGGACATCTTCTACTCGGGCACCGTGGCCGCGGCGCGCGAAGGAGCGCTCCGCGGCATCCCCTCGATCGCGCTCTCCGCCGACGCGGGCGCGTCGCGGCCAGCCGCGGCGGCGCTCGGCGTGCAGCTCGCCCTCGCCCTCCACCGGGCCGCCGGGCAGGAGGCGCGTCGGCCGGCGCCGCTGCTCAACGTCAACATCCCCGCGGGCAGCAGCTGGCCCGTGCGCGCCACGCGCATCGGCGCGCGCCTCTACACCGAGGAGGTGATCTTTCGCCAGGATCCGCGCGGGCACGAGTACCTCTGGATCGGCGGCGCGGGCGTGCGCCATGACCTCGTCCCCGGCTCGGACACGGAGGCCTACGACGACGGCGCCGTCAGCGTCACCCCGCTGACCCTCGACCTGTTCGCGGCGCAGCACGAGGGCGTCGCGCGGACGATCGCCGCGGAGCTCAACGACGGCCGCGCCGCCTGACGGCGCGCGCCGCCCTCGAGCGCTTTCCGGCTCGGGTGCGCTCGCCTACGCTCGGCGCCATGTTCGACCACGACGCCCTGCCCTCCGAGCACGCGCTCCGTTACCTCAAGGCCCACCTCCGCAACGTCCCGGATTTTCCGAAGCCCGGCATCCTCTTCAAGGACATCACGCCGCTCCTCGCCGACCCGCGGGCGTTCCACATCGCGCTGGATCTCCTGGCCCAGCGCTACATCGGGGAGCACGTCGACGTCGTGGTCGGCGTCGAGTCTCGCGGCTTCATCTTCGGCGGCGCGCTGTCGGCCCGGCTGAACGCGAGCTTCGTGCCCGTGCGCAAGCCCGGCAAGCTCCCGGCCGCGGCCGATCGGGTGGCATACGCGCTCGAGTACGGCACGGCGGAGCTGGAGATGCACAAGGGATCGATCCAGCCGGGGGCCAGGGTCCTCGTCGTGGACGACCTGCTCGCGACCGGCGGCACGGCCTCGGCCGCCGCGGAGCTCGCGCGCAAGCAGGGCGGCGAGATCGCCGGCTTCGCCTTCGTCGTCGAGCTCGACTTCCTGGGCGGCCGGACGCTCCTCGCGCAGCGGGCCGGCGACGCGGCCCGCGTCTACTCGATCGTGCGCTTCGCCGCGGGCGAGTGATCGTTCAGTCCTGCCCCACGCCCACCTGCAGCTTGCGCGCGACGATGCGGCTCGCGCTGGTCGCCCGGGTCGGCCCGCCGACGGGAAACGTGATCACGACGGCGTCCGCCCCGCCCTTGGTGATGCCGCCGCCGTGCGCCCCGACCAGCTTGCCGAGGGCCGCGGCGTCGAGCGAGGCGCCGGCGCTCCGCAGCGCGTCGACCTGCCCCGCCCCGCGCAGCGCCGCCAGCGCGCCTCGATCGACCGCCGGCATCTCGGCGAAGAGGCCGGACGCATAGACGAGCGCCGTCGCGGCAGCCGCCGGATCCGGGCCGCGGAACCAGGCGCCCGCGTCGTGGTACGGCAGGTGCGCGCAGCGCGCGTACAGGGCGCCAAGCTCAGCGCTCGTCGCGTCGGCCATGCGATCGGCGAGCGCGACGAAGCGCGCCCGGAGCGCGGGATCGAAGTACGCCCGCGCGTATCCGCCGGAGAACCGGGCGATGACGGCGCGCCACGACGGCGAGCGCCCCGCCTCCGCCTCGTCGAACCCGGGGACGATCTCGACGAGCCCGTCGGCGATCGCCGCGAGCTCTGCGTCGGCGGCCCCGGTCAGCTTGCCCTGAGCGACGAGCGCCCCCACCCCCACCGACGCGGCGGAGAGGGCTTCCTGCCCCGCCGCGCCGGCGGCGGCCTGCGCCGCGCCGAAGCCGCGCGGCGTCGCCAGCCAGAGCTCGGCGACCCAGCCCGCGAGCTCGAACGGACCCATCGACGCCCCCGAGTAGATCCGCTTGCGCGCCGCCTCGCAGGTGCGCGCGTTCCGCGCCGCGTCCTCGCCGGCGGTCGTCTCCGGCGCGGCCGGCAAGGCGGCCGGCGCCTCGCGCGATCGGAGCAGGCGCACCGCGACGAGCACGCCGACGATCGCGAGCACCAGGGCCCCGATGGGGATCACGACGTGCCGCGCCGGCCGCACCGGCGCGGTCGGTGCGGGCGGCGCGAGCGAGCTCACCGCGCGGTGCGCCTGCGCGAGCCGCCGCGCGAGGTCGGACGCCTTGCGCGTGCGCAGGTCCTGCGGCAGGAGCGGCCACTGCTCGACCAGCTGCTCCAGATCGATCACGACCGGCGCCCCGCGACCGTGCAGCGCGATCTGCCTCCCCTGGACGCTCACCGCGCCCGATGTTCCGAACAGGCCCAAGGCCTCCTGGACAGCTGCCTCGATTTCCCGCGCGCTGGAGTCGTCCACGATCGCAGAGTACCCGGATTTCCAGGCGGCATGCCGTCGCAACTTTGCGGAGCGCCCGAGGCTTTCGGGCGCCGGCGCGGGCGGCGCCGGGGCGGCGCGGGAAATGCCGCGGAAGGGCGATGGAAATGGCACATTCCCGCGCGTGCAGAAGACGCGCGTCTACCTATCGCCAGGCATGTTCGGGTTCGCGACCCTCGGCTCCCTCGAGTACTTCGAGCATTTCATCCGCGCGATCGAGGAGCGGTTCCGCGATCGCGGCCGCGCCGCCGAGATCCACGTCTGCGAGGTGCACCCGACGGCATCCATCCTCCGCCGGGCCGCGAAGCTCGCCCGCCTCGTGGACGAGAGCGCCGGGGACGACGATGGCCCGATCCACATCGTCGGCCACTCGACCGGGGGCCTCGACGCCCGCCTCGTCGCCTCGCCCTCGGTGCGCCTGCCCGGCAACGCGCACCGCCGGCTCGGCTGGACGAGCCGGCTGCGGTCCGTCACCACGATCAACACGCCCCACTTCGGCACGCCGCTCGCCGCGTTCTTCGCCACGGTGAGCGGCCAGCGCCTGCTCTACGCGGTCACGGCGCTCACGGTGGCCGGCCTCAAGCTCGGCGCGCCGCCGCTCGCGGCCGCGTCTGCGCTCGTCGCCGCGCTCGGCCGGGCGCAGCTCGGCTTCTTCGAGATCGAGCTCGTCGATCGCTCGGTCGAGAGCTTCATCCGCGTGCTCGACGACGCGTCGAGCCGCGAGCTGCGCGCCTGGCTCAAGCTCCTGCGCGACGACCAGGGCGCCATCGTCCAGCTCATGCCCGAGGCGATGGATCTGCTCCACGCCGGCCTGGAGGACCGCGCGGGCCTGCGCTACCAGAGCGTCGCGACGTACGCGCCGCGCAACGCCGTCCGCGACTGGGTGTCGGCGCTGCGATCGCCGTGGGGCGCCATGTCGGCCGCCATCTTCACCGCGCTCTCGAACATCACGGCCCGCCTGGACGAGCACTACCCCTGTCGCTCGCACGACGGCTCGATCGAGCAGAAGCTCGCGCGCGTCCTCGGCGAGCTGCCGCCGCCGGACGCCAACGACGGCGTGGTCCCGCTCGCCTCGCAGGTCTGGGGGGATCTCATCTGGGCCGGCAAGGCCGACCACCTGGACATCGTCGGCCACTTCCCCGGCAAGGGCGGGCACATCGACTGGCTGGCGAGCGGCGCGCGCTTCAACCGCCTGCGCTTCGACGCGGTGCTCGACCGCATCGTCACCGGGATGGTGGCCGGCGAACAGAGCAGCGCGGCGGAGCGCGCCGCGCCGCCGCCGCGCCCGGTCGTGGAGACGCGCGTGCTGGAGCGCGATCTCGACATGGCGCAGGGCAGCGTCCTCGACGCCGCGCAGGGCGGCGCCTCGACCGGATCGAGCGGAGAGCCCGCGTGAGCGGCGCGGCGCGCGCGCTCCAGGAGATCGCGGCGGAGCTCGTCGAGTGCCGCCGCTGCCCGCGGCTCGTGGCGTGGCGCGAGGACATCGCGCGGGAGAAGCGGCGCGCTTACCGGGACCAGGCGTACTGGGGCCGCCCCGTGCCCGGCTTCGGCGATCCGGAGGCGCCGCTCGTGATCGTCGGGCTCGCGCCGGCCGCGCACGGCGCGAACCGCACCGGCCGGATGTTCACGGGCGATCGCTCGGGCGACTTCCTCTACGCGGCGCTCTTTCGAGCGGGGCTCGCCTCGCAGCCGACGAGCGTATCGCGCGACGATGGGCTCTCGCTCCGGGGCGTGTTCATCACCGCCCCCTGCCATTGCGCTCCCCCGGACAACAAGCCCGCGCCCGACGAGCTCGCGGCGTGCCGCGGCTGGATCGAGCGCGAGCTCGCGGCCCTGCACCGCGCGCGCGTCTACCTCGCGCTCGGCAAGATCGGCTACGACGCCGTCGGCGCGCTCGCCCGTTCGCGCGGCGCGCCCGTCGGCGACCGCGCGCACCGCCGCGCCGAGGCCGACGTGCGCCTGCCGCCCTTCGCGCACGGCGTGGAGGCGACCCTCCCCGACCCGCGCGGCGGCGCCGGGGAGGTGCGGCTCTTCGGCAGCTACCACGTCAGCCAGCAGAACACCCAGACCGGGCGGCTCACCGGCGACATGTTCGACGAGGTCCTGCGCCGCGCCCTGGAGGCAGCGGGGCTTCGCGCCCTGGGGCGATAAGCTAGCCCTGCTTCGACAGGAGCTTCTGCAGATCGCCCGACTGGAACATCTCCATCAGGATGTCGGAGCCGCCGATGAACTTCCCGTCCACGTAGACCTGCGGGATCGTCGGCCACTGCGAGTAATCCTTGATTCCCTGGCGCAGCGAGGGGTCGGTCAGCACGTTGACGTCTTTGAAATCCACGCCGCACTTCTTCAGGATATCGACGGCCCGCGCCGAAAAACCGCACTGCGGGAAGGTCTTGGTGCCCTTCATGAAGAGGACGACGCGGTTGCTCTCGACGGTATCCTTGATCGTCTGGTGGGTGTCGCTCATGGCTTGTTCCTGATTTCCCGCCGCCAGCGGGATCGCCCGTTGTTCAATCTCCACGGAAGCGGCGCGTGACTGGCGGACCGCATCCGGTGCCGGCCGGCGGAGCTCGCAACGGGATCGCCCTTGGATCGCCAGGCGGACCACGTGACCGCCGCGTGCCAGACGCGCAGCTATAGACGGGGTTTTTGGGGTCGTCCTTCGCCCGCGTCAACTGGGGGAGCGCGCTCCCACGGGTCCGATGCGGGAAGCAGGGAGCCCATGCGCCCACGGGCGGATGCAACGGCGGCCCGGCGCCTCCTCGACGTCGACGCAACGGGAGGCTGGCCACATCGGCCGGGCTCAGCGCACCCGCCGATGGATCGGACGACCGCTGCCTGGCACGCCGCGGCGCTCGGCGCGACGCCGTGCGCTCCTCTCCCCGTGGGCACGGGCGTCGCATGCCTGTCGACAGCGCGCTCCTCGGAGCCGAGGCGCAGCCGCGGCGACCTCCGCTTTTCGCGGGCTCTGCACGCTTCAGCTCGCCGGAAGCTCAGCGTCTGGCCTCGCGCCGCCAAGTCGTTGTAGAACACGCCCCCACCTCAGCCGTCTTACCGACCGTGACCAGCGGCCGTGAGCCGCCGCGGGTGCGGCGAGCGTCCCAATGTCGTGGCCTCACCCCGCACAACCCTGAAGGAGCCTCGTATGCGCTTGTACGTCCTCATCCCTGCGGCCCTGCTCGGCCTCGCGCCCCTCGCTTGCGGCGGCAGCGACCCGGAGCCGAACAACCCGTCGCAGATGCAGAACCAGTACGGGGCGTCTACCTACCCGCCCGGCCAGTACCCCCCCGGGCAGTATGGTCAGCCCGCCCAGCCGGGCCAGTACGGTCAGCCGACCACCCAGCCGGGATACACGCCGCCGGCCACCACGCCCCCCACCACGACCCCCACCACGCCGCAGACCGGCACGAGCACCGGGCAGGCGACCCCGATCGCGCCGGCGGCCGTGAGCGCCGCGACCCCCGTGCTCACCGCCATGGCCGCCTCCGAGGTCCAGGGCATGCAGCCGGAAGGCGGCGCCTTCGCCGGGCAGTTCCAGGACGGCCAGACGCTCGAGCAGCCGTTCAACATCCAGCCGGGCAAGTGTTACTCGATCATCGGCGTGGGCCTCGGCGTCCAGGAGCTCAACCTGCAGATCGTCGCGCAGCCCGCGCCGATGCTGCCTCCGGTGGTGCTCTCGCAGGACAACACCACCGGACCGAACGCCACGCTCGGCGGCAAGGGCCAGTGCTTCAAGAACCCGCTCCCCGTCGGCGGCCCGGCGAAGGCCGTCATGACCGTCCGGGGCAGCGGCCTCGCCGTCGCCCAGATCTACGTGAAGTAGCCGCCTCCCTCCGCGGCTCTGCGCCGCCTTCCACGCATCCCGCGGCCCCGCGCGGCGCCGCAGCTCGCGCCTCATGGGGCCGCGGCGTCGCGGCGCTGCTCGCGGGCGCGCCCGCGCTTGCGCCAGCGGGCCGATCGTCAGCGTCGCTGGCCACGGCTCGCCGGGAAGCGGCTATGCGCTCGGCCCTCGGCTTTTCGCCCGTGGAGGTGCGAGGTACACTCCACGGGTGAACTTGCCTTCGACGCGCTGGGCGCTCCGGGTCGCCATGGTCGGACTGGCGTCCTGCTCGTTTCGCCTGACCGATGGGGCCGCGGAGGGCGCCGATGTTCCCCCGGATGTCTCTCGGCCGGTGACGCTCGTGTTCGACGAGCCAGGGACGCTTCAGCTCGCGCCGGGGGAGCTGCGCACGGTGTGGGTCACGGGCCAGCCGCCCGCCCCCTACGAGGTGAGCTTCACCCTGCTCGGTGAGGCTGCGGGCGCGTGGGTCGACCGCACCACGGCGATCGCGGACGACAGCGGCAGGGCCTCGGTCCAGCTCCACGCCTCGAACCTGGGGAGCACGTTCCGGCTCCGCGCTGCCATGAAGGAGGGACCGTCCGCTGAGCTCGGTGTGTCGGTGAGCGCCGAGGGCTTCGGCACGCTGCGCGTCATTCCGGTCTACCAGGGCACGCGCGTCGCGAAGAGATGGACGGCGAGCGTCGTCGCAGAGGCGACCTGCGAGGAGCTCTCCACCGCAGCGCCCCAGGCGCCGGTCGGCGCGCTCGTGGCGCACGGCGGTCCGGACGAGCCGGTCGTCATCGATGGCGCCCCCGTGGGTCCGAGCCTCACCGTCGCGCTCCACAGCGGTCGGATCATGTGGGGCTGCGTGGGCGAGCGGGAGCTGCAGGCCGGCTCCGCCCGCGATGTGTACGTCCCGGTCAAGGATCTACCGATCCATCTGGCGGCGACGCGCCTCGACGCGAAGCTGACGTTCGCGACGAACGATGGCCTGAACGCGATGCTCGAGGCGGCGGCCGAGCGGCTGATCGACGACTTCTTGCCGGCCAGCGCGGAGGCCGCGTCCCTGCTCGACGCCATGCAGCGCGCGGCGCCGCCCGCGCAGGCGGCCGCGTTCGCAGCGCAGCGCCTCGAGCGCGACTGGGACACGGCGGCGCAGGCGCACCTCGCCGCGCTCCCGGTCTCCCTGCGCAACCGGTGTCGTGAATGGGCCAGCGCCGGGCTCACGGGTACGCCGCTCGCGCTCGACGGCCACCTGAGCGGGCTGGACGACAAGCCGGGAAGCGCGCTCTTCGAGGCGAGCTGGCTCGGCAGCGTGACCGCTGACAGCGCGGGCGTACCAGCGGAGCAGCTCATGTCGTGGACAGCGGATCCAGGCGACGTGCTCCGCCTCGCCGGGACGCTCTCGTGGGATCCGAGCGGTTACGTCGGCGGCGCGGCTGGGCTCGGGGCCGCAGCGGAGACGACGGCGGAGTCCGTCCCCGCGGCGCTCGCCGCCGCAGCGGAGTGCGCGGCGCTCGGCGAGCGGCTCGGCGGCTACGCCGGCTGTGACAGCGACTGCATGGCGACGCTGTGCGCGGGCGGGCTCAAGCTCCTCTGGCGCGAGGGCGTGGAGGCGTCGAAGAGCGCCGGGATCGTCGGCGAGATCATCGTGAACGCCTCGGGACCGGCGCAGGTGAACAGCGCCGCGGCGCCGATCACCTGGACGGCAGACTGGCTCGGAACGATCCGCGACGGCGCGGGCCAGGAGGTGAGCGTCGAGGGACAGGTGAACGCGGTGTCCGCCGACGTCACCTCCAACTAGGGCTCACCTCGCCGCGTCCTTCGGCTCGCAGCGCAGGCGCCACCTCCGGCCCGTCGCTCGCTCGGTCGCCGCGAGCGGGATCGCGTTCGCGGCGATGTCGAGCTGCTTCTCGGGCGCCTTCGAGAAGGTGCCCTGGAGCCTCACCGACATCGCCTCGACGCACGCGCTGCCGGGATCCAGTCGAAGCCGGAACTCGGCGCCATCGACGGACGGAGAGCTGCCGCCGAGATCGAAGCTCGGCGAGCCCTCCAGGCTGGTGTCGAGGAGCCAGCCGTCCTGACCCGGGAGACAGCGGTCGAGCGGCGTGTCCGCGAGATCTTTGCGGCCGAGCGGCACCGCCTCGCCCAGCGCGCCCGTGTCGCGATCGATCGGGAGCACGTACCAGGAGCCGGCGCGCACGCCGGGGTCCGGGGCCGTCGAGATGAGCAGGCCGACACCGCCGCCCAGCGCGCGCCGGACGAGGCGCGGCGGATCGACGCCGTAGCTCGTGCGCCCCGGGCGAGAGTAGGTCGCCAGCTGCCGCGCGATCCCGAGATCCGCGCGCCACAGCGCCACGGCGTCGTACGAGCCGCCGGGCGTCGCGAAGAACCAGGTCTCGCCGAGCCGCACGGCGCCGTTCGGGAACGGCCGGAGGAAATTGCCGGCGCGGCCGGCGCTGTCGCGCAACGGAAGGACCGGGAGCCCCTCGGAGACCGCGAACAGGTTGCATCCGGCGCCCCGGCACACGTGGGTCAACGCAGCCCGCCCGCCGGGATCGAGGTACGCCCCCCAGGACGCAGCCCCGTGGGGCGCGACGCCGAGCGCCTCGGCGGCCGACGCCTCATCCGACCAGGGTGAGGCGCTCACGCCGCTGGAGCGCACCCCGCCCTCCGGATCGAAGCGGTCGTCGAAGCGGATGAGCCAGCGCCCAGCGCGCGCCCAGTCCGCGCCGCGCTTGCCCCACGCGTAGGCGCGCATCGTCACGATGTCGTACGGCGCTCCGTTGTCGAAGCCGATCTCGTCCGCGCCGAGCGCGGGCGGCGGGGTGTTGCGGAACGGAGCCCACGCGGAGGTCGGCGTCTCCTTGGCCTGCGGGCGCGCGGCCGACCGCGCCGGCCGCGCGGTGGGCGCGGCGCGCGCGGCCGGCGGCCTGTCCGACAGCGGCGGCGTCGAGGAGCCGAGCGCCTCGCAGCGCATCCCGATCGGGCTCCCCGCGCGCAGCGGCGTCTGGAGCACCGGCGGCGGCTTCGCTTCGGCGAGATCGTCCGGAAGCGCCGTCTTCCCCCAGCCGACCCGGATCCAGCCCTTGAAGACGCAGCCGACAGGGCCGCATGCGCGCGTCCGCGACGCCGCCGTGTCGTCGTCGCGCTCCGGCACCTCGATCGAGCGCCAGGTCATGCCGCCGTCCGTCGACTCCGCGGCCTGCTCGCCCTCTCCGAGGGAGAGCGCGAACCGCCCCGAGAGGATCGCGCCCGTCGCGTCCTGGCGCGGCGCGCCCGCGCTCACGGCGCCGCTCTTCACGTCGATCCGGACGCCAACGATCGGGCCGCCGGCCTCGACCCAGCCGCCGAGCACGCCGGGCTCGCGCTCCTCGAACCCCTCGAGCCACATCCCGCGCTGGAGCTCGCGAGCCGTGCTGCGAGGCTTGCTCGGAAGGATCAACGGGACGGCGGTGACGTCGCTCCCCTTGAGGAGCGTCACTTGCCCCGACGCGCCGGGGCGAGGCGGCGAGAGGACGGCGACCCGACCGTCCGCGAGCGCGACGACGCGCTCGACGCCGACGTCCCTCGCGGGCGCGCGCACGTGGATCTCGCGGGTGCCTCCGTCGGCGGCGACGACGCAGTACGCGCGGCCGTCGCGCACATCGCCGTCCTCCTCGCACGAGCCGCGGATCACCAGGGCGCCGTTGCCGATCGAGGACACGAAGCGGGGCTTGTCGAAGCGCATCAGGCGGCGCATGCCGAGCGGCGGCTGGAACGCGTAGAGCGTCGTCGGGCCCTCGCGCTCGCCGCAGACGAAGCCGAACGACGCGCCCGTGCGGAGCGCATGGCACGTCGCCTCGCGCTCGGGGTAGGCGTCGGTCGCGACGTCGACGACCGCCCCGTCGCGCAGCGAGACGCGAGCCAGAGCGCCGCCGCGAGCCACGACCGCGGTGGTGCTCGAGTCGGGCCAACCGTCCTCGACCGCGGCGCGCAGCGGGCGCCGCCCGAACGGCCCCTGGACGCGCGCCGGGAGCTCCTGCACATCGTCGGAGGCCTCGAGGGTCCGGTACGTCACGCTGCCGCGGGCGTCGACCGAGTAGAACCCGTTCGCCGTCATCACCGCCGGGTCGCCGCCGATGATGCCCACGGAGGTCGGCCGCGCGTCGATCTCGATCGCGCGCCACGTGGCGCCTGCGTCGAAGGTGACGAGCAGCCCGCGCAGATCGGCCTCGACAACGGCGCGCCAGCCGTCGGCGAACGCGAGCTGTCCGTAAGAGCTCGCCGGTGGAAGCGGCCCGAGGGGCATCGCCGCGCCCGTCTGCGCGTCGATCGCGAAGAGCCGCTGGCTGTGCGAGAGCCGCGCGTAGAGGCGATCGAAGCCCGCGATGATCTCGTTCGCCTCCGACGGCAGCTGGACGAGCGGATCGAGCGGGGCGAGCCACGCGGGCGCCCGCCAGAGCTGCGCGCTGCCGCGGCTCGACGCGTAGAACAGGTAACCGCCGCCGAGCCGCGTCGGGAGCTTGAGCGCGGTGACCTGGCCCGACGGCAGCAGATCGGCGGCGCGCTCGATCGATCCGTCGTCGTGCGCGATGGCGCGCATGCGATCGATGAGCACCCGCTTGGCCCCTGCCTCGCTGGCCACCACGCCGCGCTCTCCGACGAGATCCGGCAGCAGCAGCGACGGCGTCACCATCGTCACGAGCGCCCCCTGCGCGGATCGACCGCCCGGCCCCGTGCGCGACGCCTGCGCAGCGTCGCCGCCGTCGCGCGACGCCGGCCCTCCTCCGGGCGGCGCCATCGCCGCCCGTCCGCCGCACGCCGCAGCGCTCGCGCCGAGGAGCAGCGCCGCGGCGAGGAGCGGCGGAGCGCCCGGTGTCCACCGAGGAATCGGCGCGTACAGCCGCCCGTCGGGCTCGGTCATGACGGACGATGCTAGCGCGCGCCCCGGGGCGCCGCACCGTTCTTGCTACCGTCCGCTCGACGGAGGCAGAGCCGGATCCCTCCGTGCGTGGTCGCGCCCGTCGGTCCGCGGCGAGCGCGTATCGCGCGGCCTGCGCTGGAGCCCGCCGCAAGAGCACGGCTCATGCGGCGAACCTCGCCGGCTTCACCGCCGGGGCCTGATCGACGGCCCCCGCGCGCTCACTTGCCCTTGGCGGAGCACTGCATGGCGCACATCAGATCGCCCGCCGCGCACCCGCAGCCGCCGCGCTTCGGGGCCGGAGCGGGCGCCGGGGATGCCGCGGCGGGCTCCTTCTTGCCCGCGGTGCTGCCGCCGCCGCTGGCCGGACGCGACGGCCTCGACGTCGTCGCGCGCCCGCCCGCGGCCGCCGGGGCGGCGGTCGGCGCCGCGGACGCGGCCGCCTCCGCCGTGGCGCTCGCGGTCGCCGTCGCGGTGGGCACCGGCGCCGGCTCGGGCTCCGGGGGAGCCGTCGTCGCCGGGGCCGCCGCCGCGGGCGGCGTGGTCTCGGCCACCGTGGGCGCCGGCGTCTCGCCGCCGCCCTTCATCAGCAGGAAGACGCCCGCGATCGCGATGCCCGCGATCGCGATGCCGGCGCCGATGATGAGCGGCGCCCGGTTCTTGGGGGCCGCCTCGACGGCCGGCGGCGCGACGGACGGCGCCCGCGCCGTGGTCACGATGGGCGCGCTGAGCTGGAACAGGCCGCCGTCGTTGGCGACGATGCTCGCGACCGGCGACGGCGATCGGACGCCCGTCCCCGCGGCGAGGGCCTTCAGATCGATGAGGCCGGAGTCCTCCGAGGCGCTGGCGCTCGACCGCGCCGGAGCCGGGGCGGCCTTCGCCGTGAGGGCGCTCAGCGAGAACAGCATCGAGTTCTCGTCGCGCTGGCCGGGAGCGGCGCCGCTCTTGAAGAGCGGGGCGCTCGTGGCCACGTCGTCGGAGCTGGGGCGGTGCGCCTCGGGCCCCGCGCTGCCGCCGAAGAGGTCCTGCGTCGGGCGCGCCGGATCGCGGCGCACCGCCGCCGCGCGAGGAGCGGCCGCCGCGACCGCCTCGACCCCGGAGGACGTCGGACCGACCGGCGCGGCGGGGCTGGGCACGGACTGCGGCTGCACGGGCGCCGGCTCCTGCGCGGCCACGGAGGCCGGCGCGCTGCCGGCGTGCAGCGCCGCGACGATCGTGTCGACCTGGCCGAGCGGCTGCCAGTCGGCCATCCCGTCCGCCCAGACGTACGTCTCGGCGTTGATCACCCCCGCCTGATAGCTGGCGACGATCTCCGCTATCGTCAGCGAGCGTTGATCGCCGTCCGCCACGTTGACCAGGTACGTGGTCCCGTCGTTCGGAACGCTCGTGCCGGAGACCGGATCGGCGGGCCCGCCGTTGGTCGTCACGCCCGAGCTGTTCACGAGGATCGTCGCGCCGCATTTGCGGCACTTGATCTTGACGGTTCTGCCTTGGACCTTCTCGTCCGAGACGGTGTATTTCGACTGACAGGACTGGCAGGTGATCTTCATTGGGGGCTGGCCCGCAGGGGTGTAGTGCCGGCGAGGCGTCGCGTAGAGTTTACCTTGATACCGCGCCGGTGGCCCGCTCTCTGACGTGCCAGTCGCGCGTCTGATCTCGCAGCTCCGCTTTACGATAGCCGAGGTCGTCGTCCCTTCGTAAAGCACAAAGGGACGGGCCGCCGCTGGGACCGTTGTCGGGACACATCGCAGGAGCCCCCAGGCCGGCTCCCCCGTGGGACCGGCCGCCTGCGCGGCGCCCCCCGGCGGCGCGCCTCGATGGGCTGCGGCTCACAACCCGGGCGGGGCCGGGCGGCGCTGAGATGCGGCGGTACTGGAGTGCTGCCGTGCGGCGGGACGAGGGCTCTCCGGTCAGGCGTCGCCGCGCGCGGAGCCGAGCTCTTCGAGGCCGGGCTCGTCGGTCACGACCGGCACGTCGTCGACCGGGTCCTGCGGCTCGGCGCTCTCGTTCTGCCCCTGGGCCTCGTGGCTGCCCACGTGCTCCCCGTACGCCTGCAGCTTCGAGTACAGACCGCGTCGGCTGATCCCGAGCACGCGGGCCGCGCGCTGCTTGTTGCCGCGCACGGCCTCGAGGGTCAGGAGGATGAGCTTGCGCTCCGCGTCCGCGAGGCGCGTGCCGACGGGGAGGCGCAGCACGAGCGGGTGCTCCGCCGCCTCGCCGGCGTCCCGCGCCGGCTCGACCTCGTGCGCGCCCGCTTCCCCCGGCGGCCTCCGCGCGAGCGACGCGAGCGACGCGGGGCCCACGGAAGCCGGCGCAGGCGGCGCGACGACGGCGTGCGACGGCACCGGCTCGGAGGGGACCGCCATGTCCGACGGGTGGACGATCGGCACCGACAGCGGCTCGGCCGGCTCGGGGTGGGCGACCGGCGCCGCGACCTTCGCCGCCGGGAGGCTGTCGTACGAGCGCCGGGAAGACCGCCGCTCGATCCTGCCCTGGCCGAGCTGGACGTCGTTCGCCGAGACGAGCTCGTTCGAGGCGAAGAGCGCGGTCTGCTCGATGACGTTGCGCAGCTCGCGCACATTGCCCGGCCAGTCGTGCTCCGTCAGCCGCTCGACGGCGGCGTCCGAGAGGCGGCGGGCCGGGGTGCCGTAGCGCTTGGCGAACTTGAGCAGGAAGCGCTCGGCGATGGGCAGGATGTCCTCCTTGCGCTCGCGCAGCGGGGGCAGCGTCACCGTGAACACGTTGAGCCGGTAGTACAGGTCCTCGCGGAAGACGCAGTCGTCGACGAGGTCGAGCAGATCCTTGTTCGTCGCCGCGACGACGCGGACGTCGGCCTCGATCTCCTTGCGGCCGCCGACCCGGGTGAACCGGTACGTCTCGAGCACGCGGAGCAGGCTGACCTGCACGGCAGCGTCCATCGTGCCCACCTCGTCGAGGAAGACGGTGCCGCCGGCCGCCGCCTCGAACTTGCCCTCCGCGGCCGCGAACGCGCCGGTGAACGAGCCCTTCTCGTGGCCGAAGAGCTCGCTGCCGATGAGCTCGCGCGGGATCGCGCCGGTGTGCACCGGGACGAACGGACCGGCGCGGCGGCGGCTCCGGTTGTGGATGGCGCGCGCGACGAGCTCCTTGCCCGTGCCGCTCTCGCCGACGATCAGCACGGGCGCCATCGTCGCGGCGACGCGCTCGATGCGGGTGAAGACCTCCCGCATCCGCGGCGAGCCGCCGATCATCCCCTCGAACACGAGCTGCCCGTGGAGGGAATCGTCGTCGTCGAACTCGGTCGGCGGCGACCAGAGCAGCTCGCGCACGAGCAGCACGAGGCGCGCAGGATCGAGCGGCTTCTGGAGGTAGTCGGCCGCCCCGAGCTTGAGCGCGTCGACGGCGCTCGAGATCGACGCGGCGCCGGTGACCATCACCACGTGGGGCGGCGGCGCCTTCGGCTCGGGGCCGTCGAGCTGACCCGGGGAGAGCCGGCGCATGAGATCGACCCCCGTCATCCCGGGCAGGTTGAGGTCCGTGACGAGCACGTCAGCCGGCGTCCGCTGGTGGATCTCGAGCGCCTGCTCGCCGCTCGATGCGACGACCACGTCGAGCCCCTCGTGGCGCAGCACCGCCTCGAGGATGGCCGCCTGATCGGGCTCGTCCTCGACGAGGAGCACCCGGCCGTGGTGGCTGTGGCCTCGATGCGGCGAGCGCGCCTGTCCGCGCGGAATTGCAGCTGAAACTGCGTTCGGTCCCAAAGCTTCCCTCCCAGCTCGGCGGACGGACGGCTCGGCCCCGTGCGATATGAAACGTGCCGTTAAACTTGTAGCTCGCGGGGGCCTCTCATCAACTCGGGAGTTGCCTCCTTATCGGGTGCAAGGCCCCCCTCACATGCCGTCCGTGACATGTCGTTCTGCGCAACGGATGCGACGCCCCGGATCGCTGGCTCCTGTGGTGACACGCCGTCGCGCGCATCACCAGCGCTCGATGATGCCGCACGCGATGCGATCGGCCAGCGCCATGCACGTGAGCATCGGGTTCACGGCGGGACTTCCAGGAAAGACGCTCGTGTCGGCGACGTAAACGTTGTCGAGATCGTGGCAGCGCCCCTCCTCATCGACGACCCCGTCCCGCGGCCTCCGCGACATCCGCGCCGTACCGAACGCGTGGTTCGCCGCGGTGATCGTGTCGCGCCCGTCGAGCCGCTTGCTCTTCAGGATCTCGGCCTCTTCCGGCGACGTCAGCTCGTCGGGGACGCCGTGCAACCCGGGCAGGATCGACGCGGCGCCCGCCGCCCAGCAGATGTCGGACAGGATGCCCAGACCGCGCTGGATCTTCTCGACGTCGCGCGGCGCGTAGTCGAACCGCACCTCGGGGTCCCAGCTGCCCCGCTTCGGACGGACGCTCCCGCGCGACTGCTCCGCGGCGATGATCACGTCGAACGGGGCCATCCGGTTGTAGGTCCGGAGGTGACGCTGGTAGTCGTGCCCGAAGCCGGGGAACCGCGCCGCGAGCACGGCGGGGGGCGACCAGAGGACCTCCAGCTTGATGCCCTGCTCGAGGAAGTGGAGCGAGTGATACCCCTGGGTCGCGCCCTCCCACGGGTCGATCGGATCGGGGAACACCGCCATGATGGCGAGCCCCGGGTGGAGCTGCAGCTCGTCGCCCACGTAGCCGCTCGAGTTCGCGGCGCCGCTGCGGAGCAGGATCAGCGGCGTGGCCATGCAGCCCGCGGCGAGCACGACGAGCTTCGCCCGGATCTCGACGGGCGCGCCCTCGCGCCACGTGAACGGCTCGATCGTGCGCCCGCGCATCCCGGCGGCCCGCCTGCCGGACACGAGCAGGTGCTCGGCGCGCACGCTTGTGAACACGCGCGCGCCCGCCCGGATGGCGGCCGGGACGTATGAGACGTCGGTCGACATCTTGGCGCGGTTGCGGCACCCGGTGAAGCACTCGCCCGAGCCGCGGCAGCCGCGGACGTTGCGGTGCGTCGGCTCGCTCGACAGCCCCAGCGCATCGCAGCCGCGCTTGAAGCGCAGGTTGCGCTCGCCCTGCACCTCCATCGGCGTGGGCGCGACGCCGAGCAGGCGCTCGACGCGCTCGTAGTGGGGCAGCAGCGCTTCGAGGGTGATCGCCTCGGTGCCCGTCCGCGCCGCCCACTTGTCGAACACCCAGGCGGGCGAGCGCGCGCAGATCGCCGAGTTGACGACCGAGCCGCCGCCGAGCGCGATCGCCTGCATGGTCGGGATGAGCATGCGCCCGCGGGCGGCGCGCATCCCGCCCTCGCGCAGCGTGCGCGCCAGCGACTCGCCCGCCTCCTGCCGGAAATCCTCCACCCCGAGCGGCGGGCCCTCCTCCACGAGGATCACGTCGCGCCCCGCCTCGGCGAGCTCCTTCGCGACGACCGCCCCGCCCGGCCCCGATCCGACGACGAGCACCTCGCACGAGGCCCGCACCTCGCCGTCGTAGTCGGCGAACACCTTCACCTGCGGGCGCGGCTCGGCGGGCGGGAGCGGCTCCACCTCGGCCCGCGAGCGGAGCGCGGACAGGGGGAGCGAGCGCCGATCGCCGCGAGCGGGGTGCGCGGAGCTCGGCGGCTCCTCCAGGCCGGGGAGCTTCACGCCGTCACCCCCGGCGCGAGCGACGGGGGCTTCACGGCGACCGGCTCTCCCGGAGCGCGCGCGGCCCTGCGCCGCTCGAAGGGCGTGGGGCAGCAGGCGACGCCGATCGCGCGGGCGACCTTCTCGTTCGCGAGGTAGCCCATCGAGAGCATCGTCCGGAGCGAGAGGAACGTGACCCGCCGGAGGTAGATGCAGCTCTGCGACATCGAGGCAAGCACCGCGATGCGGTCGGCCTGCGGGAGGCGCGTGAAGCGGGCGCGGCGCGGCCCGAAGACGCAGGGCGAGAGCTCGACGAAGTGGAGGAGCAGCCGCATGTACGGCCGCAGCGGCCGCGGCGTGCGCGCGACGTAGCGCTCCATGTACTCGACCAGCCCCGCCTCGGTGCCGGAGACCGGGATCGGGCCGCCGGCGGGGAAGAGCGCGTCGGCGGCGGCAGCCACGATGGCCCGCTCCCTCACGGAGAGCGCGCGGGCGGGGGCGCCGGGGGCCGAGGCCCTGCGGGCGAGGCCGACGGCGGCGGCGGCGGCGGCGAGCGCCGCAAGGGCAATGACGAGACAGACCACGGGCAGGTGCGCAACGAGCTCGCTCATCACTCGACTCCTTCCTTCCCAGCGCGGGAAGCCATCGCCTGGCTACCTCGACAGCGTAGTGCGACGCCCAGAGTGCGCAATTTCGTTCGCACTGCGTCGGGATGTTCGCACACCATTCCGTGCTGATTTACGCAGCCCGAGGTTGCGGGTGTGACAATCGCGGTATCGTCCGCGCCCGATGAGCGACGAGCCCAGGAGCGCGGTGGACACGGACGAAGCGGTGGGAGGCGACGAGTCGACGGAAGACGAGGAGGCGCTGGAAGAGGAGCGCCCGACGCCGCCGGCGCGCGATCTTCGGACGTGGTTCGCCGGCGCTCCCCTCCCCGACTGGCTGCACATCGCGCTCGGGCTGGCCGTGCCGATGCTGGTCACGCTCGCGGCGGCGGCGCGCGTCTCCAGCTTCACGATCGACGACGCGTACATCTCGTTCCGGTACGCGGAGAACCTCGCGAACGGAAATGGGCTCGTCTACAACGTGGGCGAGCGCGTCGAGGGCTACACGAACTTCCTCTGGACGGTGCTCCTCGCCGCGGCGATGAAGCTCGGCGCGACGCCGGAGGCGGGGTCGAAGGTGCTCGGCGCCGCCTGCGCCGCCCTCGCGCTCGTCCCCACCTACCTCCTCTCGCGGCGGCTGCGCCCGTTCTCGAACGTCCCCTGCCTCGCGACGTGGTTCCTCGCGACGAGCATCCTCTTCTCCGGCTACGCGGTGTTCGGGCTGGAGACGCCGCTCTTCCTCCTGCTCACGCTCGCCGGGACCGAGCTCTTCTTCCGCGAAGAGGACGCCGCCGCCTCGGGCGACGCGCCCCGGGGCGCGCGCGCCTTCCCCTGGTCCGGCGCGGTGTTCGCGCTCGCCGCGCTCACCCGCCCGGAGGCGCCGCTGTTCCTCGGGCTGCTCGTCATCTGGCACGCGGAGCAGGCGTTCACGCGGCGGAACGCGCTCCGCCTGGCCACGTTCGCGCTCCCCGTCGCCGCGCACCTGCTCTGGCGGCACAGCTACTACGGCGCGTGGCTCCCGAACACGCTCGCCGCGAAGACCGGCAACTTCTCGCAGCAGCTCCAGGGCGGCAGCGACTACGTCCGCAAGTACGCGCAGCACGCCGGCGCTTTCCTCTGGCTCGGGCTCTTCTCGGTCGCCTCGTCCCTCGTCCACCGGCGGCGGAGCGGCCTCGCGATCGCGTCGATCGCGCTGCTCTTCGGCGTGTACGTCGTCTTCGTGGGCGGCGACTGGATGCCCTATTTCCGGTTCCTGGCCCCCGCGGAGCCGTTCGCGTTCCTGCTCGCCGACCACGCCGTCCGCGCGATCGCCGCGCGCCGCGAGCGGGCAGCGTCGCTCGCGATCGCCGCGTTCGGCGCGATCACGCTCGCGACCCGCACCGGAGAGCTGGTGCGGGCCCAGCGGAACATCCTCGTCAACGACAAGGGCTTCTGGGACGACGCGGCCGGGCGCACGGCCGACTGGCTCGTCCAGAACGCGGAGCCCGGCCCCATCGCGATCGCCGACATCGGCTACGTCGGCTACCGCACGGGCTTCCCGGTGGTCGACATGCTGGGGCTGCTCAGCCCCGAGGTCTCGAGCCTCCCGGGCGGGTACACGAACAAGGTGGGGACCGGCTACACCGACGCGCTCTTCGCCAAGAACCCGCGCTACTTCCTGATCATCTCCTCCGGGACCGACTGCAAGAGCCCGACGGTGC
Organism: Sorangium sp. So ce834; assembly: GCF_051521425.1. Lineage (NCBI taxonomy): Bacteria > Pseudomonadati > Myxococcota > Polyangiales > Polyangiaceae > Sorangium > Sorangium sp. So ce834. The sequence continues at coordinate 4,818,072 of NZ_CP150351.1, read as the reverse complement.
CGTCCTCGCGCGCCTCGTACGGCGATCCCAGGTTCAAGAAGGACTTCAAGCTCCGCCAGGCCATCGGCCTGAAGAAGGGCGGCGCCTGGTGCATCTACGGGAAGGCGTCGTACCCGTGACGATCGACCGGGCGCGCGCTCGCGCCGCGTGCGCGCGCCTCCCAGGACCGCGCGCACGCGGCGCGCGTCAGGGCGCCTCGTCCGGCCGGCGCTCCTCCGCTTCCGCGCGCTCGGCCCCGGCGCCTGCCGCCGCGGCGGCCCAGAACGCGCGCACGTCCTCGATGCGCTCGGTCCGGCGCGCGTCGGGCAGGCTGTCGAGCAACACGCGCCCGTAGCCGCGCGTGCGGACCCGCCGGTCCAGGATCGCGACGATGCCGCGGTCGGTCCGCGTGCGGATCAGCCGGCCGAACCCCTGCTTCAAGGTGATCGCGGCCTGCGGGACGCTGTAGGCGATGAACGGGTTGCCGCCGCTCTGCTCGATCGCCGCGCACCGGGCCGCGACGACGGGATCGGTCGGCACCGCGAACGGGAGCTTCTCGATGATCACGAGGCGCAGCGCCTCGCCAGGGACGTCCACGCCCTCCCAGAAGCTCATCGTCGCGACCAGCACGGCGTGCCGCTCGGCGCGGAAGCGGCGGAGCAGCGTGCCCTTGGGCGCGTCCCCCTGCACGAGCAGCGGCGCCTGCTGCCGCGGCGCGCCCCCGCCCGCCCGGGCCTCGGCCGAGGCGCGCGCGAGCCGGACGCGGAGCGCGGCGGCGAGCGCGTTCATCGCGCGGATCGAGGTGCAGAGGACGAACGCGCCGCCGCCCGTGATGCCGATGAGCTCGGCCATGCGATCGGCCGCGCGCTCGACGAACGCCGCGTCGGTCGCCTCGGGCAGATCGCGCGGCGTGTAGAGCAGCGCGGCGTTCGGGTAGTCGAAGGGCGACGGGACCGTGAGCTCGTCGATCGGCACGGGCACGTCCTCGTCGAGCCCCATCCGCGAGCGGAGGAAGCGGAACCCCGACCCGCCGGAGCCGCCCGTGGTCAGCGTGGCGCTCGTCAGCACGACGGCGCCGATCCGCTCGAACACGTGCTCGCGCAGCATGCTCCCGAGATCGACCGGCGACGCGCCGAACGAGACGCCGCGGCCGCGCACCTCGACCCACGTAACCTGGTTCGTCGCGGGGTCGACGATCCGCGCGGCGTCCTCCCGCAGCTGGGCCGCGCGGTTGCCGACGAGCTGCACCGCCTCGGCGATCGCGTTCGCGCTCGCGTACCCGGCGAGCGCCTCGAGGTGGTTGTCGAGCCGGTGGTAGGCCTCGAGCAGCTCGCCGGACCAGGCGTCCCTGGGGAGCGGGACGCGGGCGTCGCCGCGCTCCCCGCTGCCCGCCGCGGGGCCGCCGAGCGCCGCGAGCCGATCGAAGAGGGCGTCCGCGGACTCGCGCACGACGGCCGTGATCGCCGTCCCCTCGCCCCGGCCGAGGATGCGGTCGGCGAGGCCCGACGCGATGAAGGCGCGGTCCGCGTCGCGCAGCATCGAGTCGACCCGCGCCCGCGAGACCCGGACGCCGAAGAAGCTCGTCGCGATGTCCTCGAGCTGGTGCGCCTCGTCGAAGATGACCGCATCGTACGGCGGGAGCGCGCCCGCGCCGGCGAAGCCGCGGCGCGCTCCGGCGATCTTCAGCGCGAGGTCCGCGAAGAAGAGGTGGTGGTTGACGATGAGGAGGCGCGCCGCCTCGCTGTCGCGCTTCATCCGCGTGACGAAGCAGTCCTCGTAGTAGTCGCACGACGCGCCCAGCCGCGTCTCGCTGGACGACGCCACCTCCCGCCAGACCGGATCCCCCTCGGCGAGGTACGCGAGCTCCGCGACGTCGCCCATCTCGGTCTCCTGCGCCCACGCCTCGATGAGCGGCAGCGAGCGCCCCGCCGCCCCGGCGCCCGCGCCCGGGCTGTGGCGGAGCTCGTTGAAGCGGCGCAGGCAGAGGTAGTTGCCGAGCCCCTTCACCAGCGCCGCGCGCGGATCCAGCCGGAGGTGCTCGGCGACGAGCGGCAGGTCCTTCGTGTAGATCTGGTCCTCGAGCGCCTTCGTCGCGGTCGAGACCACGACCTTGCGGCCGCTCAGGATCGCGGGGACGAGGTAGGCGAGCGTCTTGCCGGTCCCGGTGCCGGCCTCGCAGAGGAGGATGCGGTCCTCGGCGATCGCCCGCTCCACGGCGCTCGCCATCGCGAGCTGCCCCTCCCGGTCCTCGTACCCGGGGAGCCCGCGCGCGAACGGCCCGGAGGGCCCGAGCAGGCTCGCGGCTCGGTCGAAGGGCATCGTCTACCGCTTACCGCGGCAGGGCAGTCTTCTCCAGCGAGAGGGCGAACCCCACCTCGCTGACGGCGAGCTCGAGCGACGCCACGGGCTTCTCGAACAGGACCTCGCACCAGGTGTCGAGCGTCCGCTCGGCGTCGCCGGGGTCGCGGACGTGGCGGAGGGCGGCCTCGCCCTCGGTGTAGCCGCGCGCCACGGCGGGCTCGGCCATGCCGCGCGCCCACTCGAAGAGGTGCTCGTCCGTCGCGCCCGGGAAATCGTTGCGCTGGGCGCGCACGACGAACCCGACTCGCAGCGGCTCGGCGCCCACGACGATGCCCGAATCCATCAGCAGGTTCTCCCGCACCCGCTCCGCGACCTGCACGGCGTCGCCCCGGGTACGGTAAACCTCGAATCCGGCTTGGAGCAGGGCCTTCTTTATCTCCGCGGGTGTCGGCATCTTCCGCTGGTTTCCGGCTACCCCCAGCTGTCAGCAGGAACATCCATCGCAAAATTGCGGGTGCCTCGTCAAGCCGACAGCGTTCACCAGGGGTGTGGCGCTTTGGCGCGCCGGCGCGCTCGTGCCGATCACGAGCGCGACCGTGACGACCGCGACGCCCCGGCGTCCAGCCCGCCGCCGCCCTCGGCGCCGTCGGGGCCATCCAGGAAGCACACCCCGACGATGGAGCCGTCCGGCTCGTCCTGCACCCACATGATCCGGCCGGGGCGCGGGGACCTGCCGTCGAGCCAGACCGTTAGCTCCGTACCGGGGTCGAGTGAATTTTCTATCACCACCCGGAGCCCGCCGACGCTCGCGTTGAGCGTCCAGCCGGAGACGGCGCGATCGCCGGTCTCGAGGCGGACCCGCTCGCTCAGCTCGCGGCGGGCGCTCCTGCGGCGGTTGGCCAGGAGCTCAGGGGGAATCTGGAGCGACGGGGGAGTGAGGGTTCTGCGTCGAATCACAGAAGAAATTTACAAGCACACGCCGTGCCCGAGGACAGAAAAGTCGGCCGAGGCTGATATTCAGTGTGGACGTGAGCGCGGGCTCACTCAGTGAGCGTCGGCGTGGTCGGGCTTGTGCCCGGATCCGTCGCTCGGCTCCTCGAAGACGGAGACGGGCTCGAGCAGGGACAGCTGGTCGCGCTTGATGCCCACGCCCTTGTCGGAGAAGAAGAGGTCGTTCTCCTGGAGCCGCGAGCGCACGCGGGCGATGAACAGGATAGGCATGCCGGCCTGCGTGTAACCGAGCTGCACCAGCGTGCCCTTCGGCCAGCTGCCGCCGTCGAACGAGAGCTCCTTCCGCAGCGTGTAGAACCCCTCGGTGGGGAGGCGCTGCAGCGTGTCCGCCCACGTCGTTCCGCGGAACGGGACCGCGGGGCCGTGGAAGTGCCAGCGGTTGTGCACGTTGTGATCGGGCGTCGTGACCGTCGGCAGACCGTTGTCCGAGTGGTTGTGGAAGGAGACGAGGATGCCGGCAGGCACCTTGTCCTCGTGTCCGGGGAGCGGCTTTGTCGTCAGGTAGAGGCCGCAATCAGGGAGGTGTGACTTCGAGCTTGCCATGGCAGGAGCCCCTAGCCCCGCTCTCGACCGCCGTCAAAGACACGCCGTCGACGCCGTGCTATGCCGCGCCTGGCCAAGGCGGGAGGCCGCTCGAGGAGCGAGCGGCGCACGCCCCGGGAGCGAGCCCTTCGTGAACAGACTGAGCCAAATCTTCGGCGCCGCCATCGTCATCGCGATCGCCGTCGTCTTCATCGTCCAGTTCCGCCCGAACACGGGCCCCGTGCAGTCGACCGCGAGCACCTGCGCCGTCGAGGTCCGAGGCAGCTGCATCTCCTCGGTCGAGTTCAACGCCTCGAGGAACCTGCTCGCGATGCGCAGCGTCGACGAAAACCGCCTCCGGGCGATGGGCTACCGGCGGCTCACGGCGGAGGGGCTCTACGAGCGGTGGCTGCTCAACGAGGACGCGAAGCGCCTCGGGATCACCGTCTCGGACGACGAGCTGACGTCCGAGCTCGTGGCCGGCAGGGTGCGTGTCTCGCTGCCTGCGGACAAGATCCGCCAGGTCGGTTATGCCCTCAATCTCCGGGAAGACCTCATTCGCTACCTGGACGTCCGCAACCGCCAGTCCAAGAAGTTCGACAGCAAGCAGTACGAGAAGCAGATCCGGGCGATCACGAAGATGAGCCCGACCGATTTCCGCGAGTACCAGCGGAAGGAGCTCGTCGCCGCGCGGATGCGCGATCTCGTCCGCGCGCGCGTCCGGGTCGGCGAGAGCGAGGCGTTCGAGCAGTTCTCGCGCGAGAAGTCGACCCGGACGCTCAGCTACGTGCGCTTCGATCGGCGCTTCTACAGCGACCTCGTCGTCGACAAGTCGGAGAAGGCGGTCCAGGCCTGGGCGGACGCCAACAAGGAAGAGCTCGACAAGGCCTGGGAGGGGCGCAAGGCGCAATATCTGCCGGAGTGCCGGGTCGCGCGAGACCTGATGGTCGAGGTGAAGCCCGCGGAGGCCGAGCAGGGGCCGGAGGCCGGCAAGGCGGCCGCGAAGGCGCGGATCGAGGCGGCGGTCCAGCGCCTCAAGAAGGGCGAGAGCTTCGCCGACGTGGCGCGCAGCGCGAGCGACGATCCGAGCGCGGCGCGCGGCGGCGAGCTCGGCTGCGTGACCAAGGGCCGGCTCAGCAAGCCCGTCGAGGACAAGCTCTTCGCGATGAAGGCCGGCGAAGTGTCGGACATCATCGAGACCGAGGACGGCTTCCACGTGATCAAGCTCGAGCAGATCGCGAAGGACGCCGAGGCCGAGAAGATCGGCCGGCTGGAGACGGCGCGCGACCTCTACACGGCCCACGAGTCGGAGCGGCTCGCGGCCGAGGCCGCGAAGCAGGTGCTCGCCGCCGCCGCGGGCGGGAAGTCGCTGGACGACGCGCTCGCCGCGCACCTGGCCCAGCTCGCGCCCGCGAAGGACAAGGCCGGCGCCGGGGCGAAGGCGGGCGAGCAGCCCGCCGCCGCGAAGCAGGACGGTGGCAAGGACGAGGGCGCCAAGGACGGCGGCGAGGCCGCGCCTGGAGAGGCGCGGCCGCCCTACACGATGGCGAACCACCCGAACCGGCCCACCGTCGAGGCGAGCCTGCCGTTCAACGTGTCGGGCTCGCCCATCTCGGACGCGAGGGACAGCACCGAGGCCGCGCGCATCGCCTTCCAGCTCGACAAGCCGGGCGACCTGCCCAAGGACGTCGTGGCGCTGGAGAACGGCTACGCCGTGATCCAGCTCAAGGAGAAGACGTCCGCGAGCCAGGAGCAATGGGACAAGGATCGCGAGTTCTACACCGCCGCGATGCGCGCCGCGAAGCAGAACGACGCGCTCGTCGGGTACATCCGCCGGCTGAAGTCGACGATCGGCAGCGAGGTGAAGTACGACCAGAACCTCCTCAAGGAGTCCAAGCCGGCCGACGACGGCTCCGGCGAGCCGCTCCCGATCGAGGACGAGGGGGAATGACGCCGCTCCCGCCGCGTGACGCGCGCGACGTCGTCCTCTCGAACGGCCTCAAGGTCGTCCTCGTCCCGCAGCCGCACGTGCACCGGGCGGTCGCCTCGCTCTACCTGCGCGTCGGCTCGCGGTTCGAGACGCCGCAGAACAACGGGATCTCCCATTTCCTGGAGCACATGGTGTTCCGGGGGACGCCGACGCTGCCGTCGGCGCACGCGCAGGCGCTCGCCTTCGAGCGGCTCGGCGGGACGCTCTACGCGGCGACCCACGTCGACCACGGCGTGATGAGCATCTCGGTGCCGCCGGCGAACCTGGAGCCGGTGCTCGCCCTGCTCGGCGAGGTCGCCACCTCGCCGCGCTTCACCGCGATCGAGGTCGAGCGCGGCATCGTGCGCGAGGAGATCCTCGAGGACCTCGACGACGAGGGGCGCGACATCGACGCGGACAACAACGCGCGCGCCCTCATGTACGAGCGGCACCCGCTCGGCTTCACCATCACCGGCGGCATCGACGCGCTCGATCGCTTCGACGAGCCGATGCTGCGCGCCCACCACGCCCGGCACTACACGACGGCGAACGCGGTGCTCTGCCTCGCGGGGCGGCTCGATCCCGACGCGTGCGCGCGGGCCGTCGAGCGGCACTTCGGCGCCATGCCGCGCGGCGAGCTGGTGCCGGCCTCGGCGCCGCCGAACGGCCAGAAGAAGCCGAGGTTCCGCTTCATCGAGAACCAGTCGAGCCAGACCGAGCTGCGGGTGGCGTTCCGGGGCGTGAGCGAGCGCGATCCGCGCGAGCCCGCCGTGGAGATGCTGCTCCGCGTCCTCGACGACGGCATGTCGACGCGGCTCTACGAGCGGATCTGCGACCGGCTCGGCCTCTGCTACGACGTGTCGGGGATGTTCGAGGCCTACGAGGACGACGGGGTCGTCGACATCGCCGCGGGCGTGCAGCACGACCGCGCGACCGTGGTGGTCCGGGAGATCTTCGCGCTGCTCCGCGAGCTCTCCGAGGTCGGCCCGCGCGAGGACGAGCTCGCCAAGGCGCGCGACCGCCACCTCTGGTCGGTGGAGGCGATGCTCGACGACGCCGAGGCGACCGCCGGCTTCCACGGGCTCGCCGCGCTCGCCGACATCACCCGCACCCCGGAGGCGCGGCACGAGGAGCTCGCCCGCGTCACGGTCGAGGACGTGCGCGACGCCGCGCGCGCGCTGTTCCGGCCGGAGCGCCTCACCGTGGTGGCCGTGGGCCTGCTCCGCGCCGCGGAAGAGGCGAAGCTGGAGAAGGCCGTCCGTTCGTTCGGCTGATCTCGCCAGAGCGCGAGCCCTTCGGCACACGAGCCCGTCGGCACGCGAGCCCGCCAGCGGCGACGGCGACCTGCCGAGAAAGCTGGAAATCAGAGAGCAAACGGACGAGCTCGGTGGACGAGCATGCCCATGGAAGAGCTCTCCTGTGTGGTCCCGCTGACGGCTGCTCGCTGAGCCAGGCCAGCGCCGCCGCCCGCGCCTGCGCGGCCGCGCGCCGCGCGCCGCTGCGGCGGCCTGCGTCGCCGCGGGCGCGCTCACGCCCGCGAACATAGTATTTGCATCTATGCGCATCGACGCATATACAGGATCCGTGGTGACGGCGACAGAGCTCCCTGCCCAGCCGATGGAGGCGGTCGCGCGCTGCGAGCTGTACCGGCTCCTCTCGGATCCGGTGCGGCTGCGGCTCCTCGGCCTGGCCGCGGCGGAGGAGCTGGCGGTCGGCGAGCTGGCCGAGCTGCTCCGCGAGGGCCAGCCGAAGATCTCGCGCCACGCGGCCGCGCTCCGCGAGGCGGGGATCCTGCTGGCCCGCCGTCAGGGGACGTGGACGCTGCTCCGCCTCGACCCGCGCGCCACGAGCGACCCCGTCGTCGACGACGCCGTGCGCGCGGGGCAGCGCGCGTGCGCGGCCGACGGGACGCTCGCGCGCGTCGAGGAGGTGCTCGCCGCGCGCGACGCCGAGACGCGCGAGTTCTTCGCGCGCGGCGGGCGCCCGTCGCGGTCGGGGCCGCCGTCCGAGCTCGCCGCCTACCTCGCCGCGCTCGCGCCGCTCCTGCCCCACCGCCGCCTGGCGATCGACGCGGGCACCGGCGACGGGGCGCTGCTCGAGGTGCTGTCCCCCGTCTTCGACCGCGTCGTCGCGCTCGACCGCGCGAGCGCCCAGCTGCAGCTCGCGGGCGAGCGCCTGCGGCGGCGCAGCCTCGAGAACGTCGAGCTCGTGTGCGGCGAGCTCGACGGGCCCGAGGTGCGCCGCGCCGTGGCCCGCGCGCTCGGCGTCGATCCGGCGGAGGCGGGCGAGGCCTTCGCCTGCGGCGCGGACGTGGTCTTCGCGGCCCGCGTGCTGCACCACGCGCCCCAGCCGGCGAGGGCGATGCGCGCCCTCGTCGAGCTCGCGCGGCCGGCCGCGTCCGGCCGCGGCGAGGACGGCGCGCACGCCCGCGGCGAGGACGGCGCGCACGCCCGCGGCGGCGCGGTGTGCGTGCTCGATTACGAGGCGCACCACGATCAGGCCCTGCGAGAGCAGGAGGCGGACATCTGGCTCGGCTTCTCGCCGGACGACCTCCGGCGCCTGGCCGAGGAGGCCGGGCTCTCCGGCGTCGAGATCCGGCGGCTGCCGTCCGCCTGGCAGGGCGAAGGTCCGGATCGACACCTCATTTGGCAGCTGCTCGTCGGCTGGCGCGACGCGCGCTCGAGCGCATTCACCGGAAAAGGCAAAGGGACACCATGACTGCTGAGAAGAAGCTCTCCTACAAGGTCGCCGACATCACGCTTGCAGACTGGGGTCGCAAGGAGATCCGCATCGCCGAGAAGGAGATGCCGGGCCTCATGGCGCTCCGGGCCGAGTACGGCCCCTCGCAGCCGCTCAAGGGCGCGCGCATCGCCGGCTGCCTCCACATGACGATCCAGACCGCCGTGCTGATCGAGACGCTGATCGCCCTCGGCGCCGAGGTCACCTGGACGAGCTGCAACATCTACTCGACGCAGGACCACGCGGCGGCGGCGATCGCGGCGGCCGGCATCCCGGTCTTCGCCTGGAAGGGCGAGACCCTCGAGGAGTACGACTGGTGCATCGAGCAGCAGCTCTACGCCTTCAAGGGCGGCAAGGGCCCCAACATGATCCTCGATGACGGGGGCGATCTCACGATCATCGCCCACGAGAAGCACCCGGAGCTCTTCACCGGCAACGACCCGATCCGCGGGCTCTCGGAGGAGACGACGACGGGCGTGCATCGGCTCTACGAGATGCACCGCGCCGGCAAGCTGAAGGTGCCCGCGATCAACGTCAACGACTCGGTGACGAAGAGCAAGTTCGACAACCTCTACGGTTGCCGCGAGTCGCTGGGCGACGGGATCAAGCGGGCCACGGACGTGATGTTCGCCGGCAAGGTCGCCGTCGTCTGCGGCTACGGCGACGTCGGCAAGGGGTGCGCGCAGTCGCTGCGCGGCCTCGGGGCGCGCGTGATCATCACCGAGATCGACCCGATCTGCGCGCTGCAGGCGGCGATGGAGGGCTACGAGGTGAAGCGCCTCGAGACCGTCGCCCCGATCGGCGACATCTTCGTCACGGCGACCGGCTGCTCCGACGTCGTGCGCGCCGAGCACATGCTCGCGATGAAGGACGAGGCGATCCTCTGCAACATCGGCCACTTCGACTCGGAGATCCAGATCTCGTGGCTCGAGAAGAACCCCGAGATCAAGGAGGAGAACATCAAGCCGCAGGTCGACCACTTCATCTTCCCGGACGGCAAGCGGCTCATCGTCCTCGCGCGCGGCCGGCTCGTGAACCTCGGTTGCGCCACGGGCCACCCGTCGTTCGTGATGTCGACCTCGTTCTCCAACCAGGTCCTCGCGCAGATCGCCCTCTGGACGGAGAAGTACACGGTCGGCGTCCACCTCCTGCCGAAGCGGCTCGACGAGAAGGTCGCCGCGCTGCACCTGCCGAAGCTCGGGGTCGAGCTGACGCAGCTCTCGCCGGACCAGGCGAAATACCTGGGCATCCCCGTCGAGGGCCCGTTCAAGGCCGAGAACTACCGCTACTGATCGGCGGGCTTCCGGCGCCTCCGTCGCTGGGGTAGGCGGCCGGTCGATGGATCCTCGCCATAGCAAGGACGAAGCCCAGCGTTACCTCGACACCTACGCCGCGTCCTGCGGCGAGGATCTCGCCCTCCGCGTCTACACCTCGCGCCTGCTCGGCGCCGATCCGTCCCTCGTGCTCCACGGCGGCGGGAACACGAGCGTCAAGAGCACGGCCGTCGACCTGCTCGGCGATCGCGTCGACGTGCTCTACATCAAGGGCAGCGGGTGGGATCTCGCGACGATCGAGCCGCGCGGCTTCCCGGCGTGCCGCCTCGCGCCGCTCCAGCGCGCTTGCGCGCTCGAGGCGATGACCGACGAGCAGATGGTGGCGCTCCTGCGCGGCCAGATGCTGGATCCGTCGAGCCCCACGCCCTCGGTCGAGGCGCTGCTGCACGCGATCATCCCCGCGAAGTTCGTCGATCACACGCACGCGGACGCCGCGCTCTCGGTCATCGATCAGCCCGGCTCGGCCGAGATCGTGCGGGCGATCTACGGGGATGAGGCGCTGTTCGTGCCGTACGTCATGCCCGGGTTCGCGCTCGCCCGCCGCGTCGCCGAGCTCGTCCGGGGGCGCCTCGCGCAGGGCGGGCTCCCGTCGGTGATGATCCTCGACAAGCACGGCGTCTTCACGTGGGGCGAGACGGCCGAGGAGAGCTACACGCGCATGATCGACGCGGTGACGCGCGCCGAGCGCTACATCGCCCAGCGCAGCGCGATCGTCTCGCACCCGACGGTCGCGGCGCCGGACCCGGACATCCGGGCCGCCATCGGGCCGGTGGTGCGGGGCGCGCTCGCCCGCGCCTCGGGCCGCCCCTGGGTCTCCACGCTCCGCACGAGCCTGCAGCTCATCGCGTTCTGCGAGCGCGACGACGTCGCCCGGGTCTCGCAGATCGGCTGCGCGACCCCGGACCACGTCATCCGCACCAAGGCGCGGCCGCTCCTCGTGAGCGGCTGCGACGTGACCGACACGGCGCGCCTCCGCGCGGCCGTCGAGCAGGGCATCGCGAAGTACGCGGCCGAGTACCACGAGTACTTCCGCCGCTCCTGCGCGGCGCGGGGCGTCGTCCGCGATGAGCTCGATCCGTTCCCGCGGGTGCTGCTCTTCCCCGGGGTGGGCGCGCTGTGCGTCGGCGGATCGCACGCCGAGGCGGAGATCGTCGCGGACGTCTACGATCACACCGTCTCCGTGATCGAGGCCGCCGAGGCGCTCGGCGGGTACCAGCCGGTCCCGGAGCTCGACCTCTTCGACATGGAGTACTGGAGCCTCGAGCAGGCGAAGCTGAAGCTCGGGGCCGGGCAGAGGGGCCCGCTCGATCGGCGGATCGCGCTCGTGACGGGCGCCGCCTCGGGGATCGGCCACGCGACCGCGGCGGCGTTCCTCGCGGCCGGGGCGCACGTGGTGCTGGCCGATCGCGACGAGGAGCCGCTCGAGAAGGCCGCCGCCGAGCTCGGGGCGCGCCACCGCGGCCGGTGCCTGAAGATCGCCTGCGACGTGCGCAGCGAGGCGAGCGTGAACCGGGCGTTCGCGCAGGCCGCGGCGCACTTCGGCGGCGTCGACGTCGTCGTGTCGAACGCCGGCCGCGCGTTCTCCGGGCCGATCCACACGTCGGAGGGGCACGAGGCGCTGTGCGCCTCGCTCGAGCTGAACCTGCTCGGCCACCAGAACGTCGCCCGCGCGGCGGCGCGGGTCCTCCTCGCCCAGGACTCGGGCGGCGCGCTCCTGTTCAACGCGTCGAAGAGCGCGTTCAACCAGGGGGGCGACTTCGGCCCGTACGCCGTCGCCAAGGCGGCGCTCGTCTCGCTCATGCGCCAGTACGCCGTCGATCTCGGCCGCCACGGCGTCCGGGCCAACGCCGTCAACGCCGACCGCATCCGGACCGCGCTGTTCGGCGCGGGCCTGCTGGAGGCGCGCGCCCGCGCCCGCAACGTCTCGGTCGACGACTACTTCCGCGACAACCTGCTCCGGCGCGAGACCACCGCGGCCGACGTGGCGCAGGCCTTCCTGTACCTCGCCACCGCCGAAGCCACGACGGGCTGCGTCGTGACCGTCGACGGCGGGAACGCCGCGGCGTTCCCCCGCTGAGCGCGGGTCAGAGCCCTCGTTACGGGTCGCCCGGGCCGCCGCCCGCGCCGAGCGCGGCCTTGTCGGGCCCGTGATGAGGGTCGAGCGGGATCTTCTTCCAGTCCCCCGAGCGGAACTTCCACACCATCGTCGCGGCGAGGAGGACGACGTAGGCGACGCCGGCCCCCCAGATGCCCATCAGGCCGAAGCCGAACGTGATGCCGAGCAGCCACGCGAGCGGGACGAGGCAGGTGAAGTGCAGGATGAGCTCCACCACCATCACGAACACCGTGTTGCCCGCGCCGAAGAGCGCCTGCGTCAGGATCATGCCGACCGCGACGAGCGGCGTGCAGATGCCCATCACCTGGAGCGGCCGGAGCGCCGCGGCCTGGACGAGCTCGCTGCTGCTGACGAACGCGAGGATCTGCCGGGCGAAGATCGCCTCAAGCAGGCCCACGACCCCGAAGATCGCGAGCCCCAGCCGGACGCTCACCCAGCCGAAGCGCGCGGCCTTGTCGCCGTCCCGCTCGCCGAGCGACTGCGCCACCAGGGTCGCCGTCGACGTGCCGAAGGCCAGGCAGGCGGTGAACGTGAGCTTCAGGATCCCCACGATCACCGTGGTCGCCGCGCCGTAGACCGGCTCCGCGCGGCCGCCCGGGCAGAGCGGCGAGACCACGCCCGCCGGCGCGACCTGATCGAGCTTGCTGGCGATCGCGTAAAACAGGCCGAAGCCGGTCATGATGGCGACGGTGGCGACGGCGCTCGGGATCGACAGCTTGAGGATGGACCAGGTGAGCGGGGCCGAGAGCTTGCTCGTGGCGAACGGCCGGTAGAGGCCCCGGTACTGCGGCAGGAGGGCGTACGCGAGCATGATCGCGAGGCCGACGTAGGTCGAGATGAAGCCCGCGATGCCCGCCCCGACGATGCCGTACTTCGGGATGCCGAGCGAGGCGTTGCCGAAGATGAGCAGGAGGCAGAGCACGATGTTGAGCGCGTTCATCGCGACGGCCGAGACGAGGTGGATGTGCGTCTTGCCGATCCCGTCGAAGAACGCCTTCAGGGCGAACGTCGCCGCCATCGACGTCACCCCGAGCAAGCGCCAGCCGAGGTAATCGAGCGCCGCCTGCCGCGCGTCCGGCACCTTGATGATGACCGACAGGATGTACGGCATCGTCAGGTACCCGAGCGCGGAGAACGCGACACCGGCGACGAGCGCGAAGAACAGGGCGTTTGCGAGGACCGCGCCCGCGTCCTCGGGGCGCCGCTCGGCGAAGCGGCGCGCGGTGAACGCCTGCGTGCCGACCGAGATCGCGCTGAGCGAGCCGCCGAACAGCCAGAGCACGATCAGCGACGGCAGGAGCGCCGCTTGCGCGTTCGACGACTCGGGGCACGGCAGGTGCGCGAAAAAGACGATGTCGACCTCGTTGACGATGCTCTGGGTGAGCATCGCCGCCACGGTCGGCAGCGCGAGCCGCAGGATGGCGCGATGGGGTGGGCCCGAGGTAACGGCGTTCGAACCCGGCGCGGACAGGGAAATCTGAGCCATCGCAGGCTGCGCGGTATACAACGCGGCAGCGTGCGCGCGAGAGAAATGCGCCGCGGGCGGCGCAGCTTACTCGGCCTTGGCAACCCGGGACCGCCGCTTGTGACGGCGCCGCTTCGCCTCGGTGTGATCCTCGTGCCCGTTGCCCTCTTTCTCTGCCGTACCGGCGTCGCCGCGGGCGGGCGTCGACGCCGCCGGCTCGCGGGCCGAGGACGAGGACGATCGCTCGCGCGCCTTCGTCTCGCGCGTCGCGACCTCGCGCGACGCGCGCTCCGCCGGGCCGCGCGCCGCGGGCTTGTCGGCCTTCGACGCCGCGCCGCGCGCCGCCACCACCGGGCTGCGCGGGGCGGCCTCGCTCCTCGCGGGCGGCTTCGCCGCGTCGGCCTTCGCGACGGCGGGCTGCGCCGTCGGCGCGGCGGCCGTCGCGGGCGCCGCGGCCCCTGCGCGGGGCAGGGCCGCGAGGGCTCGCGGGGCATCGCTCCCCTGCCCCGCTGCGGCGGGCGCGAGCGCACCGGCCGCAGCGGCGGCGACCGCGGGCGCGCCGGCGGCCTGCGCCGTCGCCGCGGCCGCGAGGGCCTGCGCCGCTGCGGCGCTGGGCGGCGCCGCAGCACCGGTGGACGGCGCCTCCGCGGCCCCGGACGGCGCCTCCGCGGCCCCGGACGGCGCGTCGGCGGCCTCGGCGCCGGGCGCAGCGGCCTCGGCGCCGGGCGCAGCGGCCTGAGCCGCCTCCCCCGGCGGCGCGGCCGCCTCGCCCTCGACGTCGAGCAGCGCAGCGGCGGCGGGGACGCGCGCCGCGATCTCGCGCCCCTTGCCCACCACGACCGCGCCCGCGAGCGCCATCACGGCGGCCACGGCCGCGAACCCGACCGCGCGGCGCCGGGCGCGCGCGCGCCCGGGCGCGCCGAGCGCCCTCAGGATGGCCTGACGCATCTCGGCGGCGCTCTGGAAGCGGACGCTCGGGTGGCGCGCCAGCGCGCGCATCACCAGCTCGTCGACGAACGGCGGGATCTGCCGCGCCGGGGCGCGCTCGCCCAGGCGCTCGGGGCTGCCCTTGATCTTCGCGTCGAGCAGCGCGACGAGGCTCGGCTCGACGAACGGCAGGCGCCCCGTGAGCATCTCGTAGAGGACGCAGCCGAGCGCGTACAGATCCGCCCGCCCGTCGATGCGCCCCGACGCGGCCTGCTCGGGCGCCATGTACTCGGGCGTCCCCACGATCGCGACCGCGGCCCGGGCCGGCCCCTCCCCCGCGCCGGTCGCGTCCGCGACGCCGTCGCCCTCGCCGCGGTCGTCGGCGAGGCATTTCGCGAGCCCGAAATCGAGCAGCTTCAGGCCGGCCTCGGCGATGGAGGGCGAGGCCTCGGCGCCGCTCGGGCGCGTCAAGAACAGGTTCTCGGGCTTGATGTCCCGGTGCACGAGGCCCTCGGCGTGCGTGAGCTCGAGCGCGCTCAGCACCTTGACCGCCATGGCGAGCGCGTCCCTCCAGTCGATCGCGGCCCCGCGGGCGAGCACGGCGTCGAGCGTCTCGCCCTCGAGCAGGTCCATGCCGCAGAACAGGCGGCCATCGGCGGCCATGCCGAAGTCGTGGACCTTCACGAGGTGCTCGTGGGAGAGGCGCGAGAGCACGCGCGCCTCGCGGCGGAAGCGGCTCGCGACCGCGTCCGCCGCGGAGTGCTCGGCGGAGACGACCTTGAGCGCCACGCGGCGCCCGAGGTCGACGTGCTCCGCCTCGTAGACGGTGCTGCTCGCGCCGGTGCCGATCTCGCGCAGCAGCCGGTAGCGCGTGCCGGGCAGCATGCCCTCGTCGCCGCGCTCGGCCGAGGCCATCGCCTCGGCGCGGGGGCTCACCGGCGTGACGGCCGCGGCGCGGTGCGCCTTCGCGGCGGCGACGAGGGCCGCGAACTCGCCGCGCGAGCGCCCCGGCTCGCCCGGGAAGAGCCGCTGCATCAGGTGCGCGGCCCGCGCGCGCACGCCGCGCTCGCCGCCCGGCAGCGCGGCCGCCCCGCCGAGGAGCGCGGCGAGGTCGCGCGCGGCGGCGCGGCTCGACGGGTACCGGGCTTCCCGATCGAAGGCCGTGAGCCGCGCGATCGCGGCGTCGAGCGTCGGCGGCGCCCCGTGCGAGAGGGCGATCGGCGGCGGATCGTTCTGGTTGCGCGCGACCGCGGCCATGTGCGTCTGCGCGTCGCCCTGGAGGAAGCGGCGCCCCGCGCAGAGCTCCCAGAGCATGATCCCGAGCGCGTAGAGATCGACCCGCGCGTCGCCCGGGTCGCCGTTCGCCACCTCCGGCGCGACGTAGCCCGGCTTCGCGAACACGACGCCCGCGACCGTGTGGCAGCGCCGGTTCTGTCCGCGGGCGGTCCCGAAGTCGATGATCTTCACGTCGCCGGAGAAGCCGAGCATCACGTTCTGGGGCGACAGGTCGCGGTGGACGATGCCGAGCGCAGCGCCCGACGGGTCCTTGCGCTCGTGCACGTGGGCGAGCGCCTCGGCGATCATCGTCGCGATCGCGACCGCCTCCGCCCAGTCGAAGCGGTGCCCGAGCTGCACCGCGCGCGCCCGGACCTCGCCGAGGCTCCGGCCCTCGACGTGCTCGACGACCGCGTACGGCTCCCCCGTCGCCGGGTCGACGTCCGCCTCGATGACCTGCGCGACGCCGGAATGCTGGAGCTGCGCCTGCACCCGCGCCTCGTCGAGGAAGCGGGCGATGTAGCTCGGATCCGACGCGTGCTCGCGGCGGATGATCTTCACGACGACGGGGCGCTCGGCCCCCTCGAGGCCGGTCGTGGAGGCGAGGAACACCTCGCCCATGCCTCCCCGAGCGATGCGCCGCAGGAGCACGTAGCGGCCGAGCGGTCGGGGAACATCGTCCGCAGCGAAGCCGCTCTTGTTGGGCTCATGCGAGGGCGGAAGAACCGGGCGGGGCACGGTCGCGGAGGAGTTCGCCATGAACCGAACCTATCGGATGTAGGACAAGGTGGGCCAACTTCGCGCTGGCGCGGCGAAACGGGCCGCGCTCCCGCGGCGCCGCCGCCGCGCCACACCGTTTCGACACAGGGGCTCTCCAGGTTATCCACAGGGTTATCCACACCCTGTCGACAAGTCGCGGCTCCGGGCGGTCGTCCTGAGCGGCGCATGGATCCGTCCAGGGTGACGACAAACCGTCGCGTTCTGCTGGAGTTCGGCCCATTGCTCTCCTCTCGGGCCTCGGCTACTCCTTGGCAGGGATGTCGCGACACGCCGTCCAGCGCCTGATGACCTTGCTGACGTTCGCGTTGGCGCTGGTCCTGCCGCTGCGAGCGCGCGCTGCGATCGTTCCGGTCTGCGACGACGACCGGATGACGATCGTCGCGCCGCCGGACGAGCCGTCGTGCACCGTCCTGACGAGCGTCGACGACGAGACGGGCGAGACGAGGGCCGCGCCGATCTGCGATCCGCGCGGCGCTTCCTCGGTCGCGCCGCCGCGCACGCTGCCGATGACCGACGACCGGATCGACGCGGCCCCTGGATGCGACGGGGGCGACCTCTGGCCGAGGGTCGGGCCGAACTCGGGTCGCCCCGGCCCTGTGAGCGAGCTCTCCAGCCCGCCGCAGCAGGCGGTGCTCGTTCCGGAGCTCGTCCTGCCTGCCCCGTGCGCGTCCGTGGAGGTCTTCTCGTTCCTCGCGGTCTCCGGCGGGCCGCGCGCCGGCGTGGCGCAGGGCGTCTACCACCCGCCTCGATGAGGCGAGCTCGCCGGCCAGGCCGCCCCCGATCGCGCCGCGTGGTCTCTCGGAGCCCGCTGCGGGCGATCCGCGCCGGTCTTGCCGCGAGATCCGGAGCGTTTGCCGGTCTGAACCGAGCCCGCTAGGCGCTCGTCCGGGCCCACGTCGCGCAGGCTCGCCCTCTCGAGGGCGGCGCGCCTCGCGCGACGGAGGCCGGACGCTGGCGCTGGCGTGACCGGTCCAGAGCGGTCCCGACGCTCCGCCGGGGGCTGCAGCCGCGCCGCGCGGCGGCGGCTCCTTCGGCCCAGGGTGGCTCGCCGCCCTGGGAGCTCACGAATGGCGATCTTGTCGCGAGCGCGCACCTGGTGTCGCGCCCGCGTTGAAGGAGGGGCCCGCCTGGCGGCGCTCCACCACCGTTGAGAGAGGAAACATCATGAATAAGGGAACAGCCATCGTCGGCTTTCTTCTCTGCTTCATCGCAGGGATGGGGCTGATGTGGAGTATCGATCGGAGCGCCGGCTCGCGCGGGCATGAGATCTCGGCGGCCGTCGACGACGGCCAGCCGTGGAGCGACGAGGACGCGGCGGTGCCCGTGTCGTCGAAGGACCCGGTGTGGGGCGCGCGGACGGCGCCGGTGACGATGGTCGTCTTCAGCGACTTCGAGTGTCCGTTCTGCAGCAGGGTCGAGACCACGATCAACCAGCTCAAGGACAAGTACGGTTCCGAGAAGCTGCGCATCGTCTGGAAGAACAACCCGCTCCCGTTCCACAAGAACGCGCGTCCGGCGGCGCTCGCGGCCGAGACCGTGTTCCGCCTCGGCGGCTCGAAGGCGTTCTGGAAGTTCCACGAGCTCGCCTTCCAGAACCAGAAGAGCCTCACGCCCGACAACTTCGAGAAGTGGGCCGTCGAGGCCGGCGTCGACAAGGCGAAGTTCAAGGCGGCGTACGATCGGCAGGAGTACATGGCCAAGATCGACGCCGACATGGCGGTCGGCAAGACGTCCGGCGTCACCGGCACGCCCGCCTCGATCATCAACGGCGTGTTCCTGAGCGGCGCGCAGCCGGTCGACAAGTTCACCGCCGTGATCGACGAGCAGCTCAAGGCCGCGCAGGCCGCGATCGCCGCGGGGACGAAGCCCGACAAGGTGTACGCCAAGCTCGCCGCGGAGAACAAGGCGAAGGCGCCGCCCCAGAAGGACCGCGAGCGCCCGCAGGAGGACGACAAGACGGTGTGGAAGGTGCCCGTCGGCGACGCGCCCGCGAAGGGCCCGGCCACCGCGCTGGTCACCATCGTCGAGTGGTCCGACTTCCAGTGCCCCTTCTGCAGCAAGGTCGTCCCCACGCTCGACGAGATCGTCAAGACCTACGGGGACAAGGTCCGGTTCGTCTGGAAGAACAACCCGCTCCCGTTCCATCAGCGCGCCGAGCCCGCGGCCGAGCTCGCCATGGAGGCCCGCGCTCAGAAGGGCGAGAAGGGCTTCTGGGATGCGTATGAGCTGCTCTGGAAGAACCAGCAGAAGCTCAACGACGAGGACCTGCTCGGCTACGCCAAGGAGCTCGGGCTCGACGTCGAGAAGGTGAAGGCCGCGATCGCCACCAAGAAGCACGGCGCATCGATCTCCGCGGATCAGGAGCTCGCGGACGACCTGCAGGCGTCCGGGACCCCGCACTTCTTCATCAACGGCCGCCGGCTCGTCGGCGCGCAGCCGATCGACAAGTTCAAGGCGATCATCGACGAGGAGATCAAGAAGGCCGAGGGGCTGCTCGCGAAGGGCGTCGCCGCCAAGGACCTCTACGCCGAGATCATCAAGGACGGCAAGGAGCCGCCGCCGCCCGAGCGCAAGGAGGTCGCCCCGCCGGCACCGAACAGCCCGTGGAAGGGCGGCGAGCGCGCGAAGGTCGTGATGCAGGTCTTCTCGGACTTCGAGTGCCCGTTCTGCAAGCGCGTCGAGGACACGGTCTCGCAGATCTCGAAGACCTACGGCGACAAGCTGAAGATCGTGTGGCGCCACCGGCCGCTGCCGATGCACAAGAACGCGCCGCTCGCGGCCGAGGCCGCGCAGGAGGCCTACGCGCAGAAGGGCAACGCCGGGTTCTGGGCGTACCACGAGGTGCTCTTCAAGAACCAGGGTCAGCCGGACGCCTTCTCGCGCGCCTCGCTCGAGAAGTACGCCGAGGAGCAGGGCCTCGACATGACGAAGTTCAAGAAGGCCCTCGACGCGAACACCCACAAGGCGTTCGTGGACTCCGAGAACTCCGTGGCCGACAAGGCGGGCATCAGCGGGACGCCGGCGTTCGTCGTGAACGGCTACTTCATCAGCGGCGCGCAGCCGTTCTCGAAGTTCAAGAAGCTGATCGACAAGGCCATGAAGGAGGCCGGCGAGACCGCGCCTGCCGCCGTCACCAAGAGGCCGGCGCCCGCCGTGCAGCCGGCCGCCGCCCCCGCCGCCCCCAAGTGAACCGCCCGAGCGCGGTCTGATCTCCCGCCGAACCTGACCCACCCGCCCGAGGGGCGGCTCCCGATGACCGGATGAGCCGCCCGCCTCCCTGCCCTCCGCGGGCCCGACGAGGCGTCAGCCCGTGGTGCGGAACCGCGAGCGCCCCTCGGAGATCCACCACGCGCGGTAGCGCTCCTGGGCGGCCTCCCGCTCCTGTCGCGGCAGGTCCTCGTAGTAGCCGAAGTACTCCCGGGTGATGCCCTTCAGCTCGTCGATAGCGGCGCGGCGGATGGCGGGCTTCTCGTGCGTGAGCGCGTCGATGATCCACTCGATGCGATGGCGCTCGCCGTTCCTCGACCACCACGCCATCCACTTGCGCGCGTCGCGGCCGAGATCTTCCCGCGTGATGGCGGTCAGCGCGCGGGCCGCCGCCTCGACGATCGCGTCGTGCGGATCGGAGAGCGCGCTGACGAGCGCCGGCACGCTGGAGCCGGAGCGGATCTCGGACATGGTGTCGATGGCGGTCAGCCGCCGCGCGGGCGACTCCTCCCGGTCGCGCGCGATGTGATCGAGCCCCTGCAGGATCGGGCCGCCCGCGGGCGGCGCCGCGATCAACAAGGCGGCCGAGCGGACCGCGATCCGCCGGACGGCGACGTTGTCGTCGAAGAGCCGCGGGAGCAGCGCGTTGGCGGCTTCCGGGTACGGCAGCTCGCCGAGCACGTGCGTGGCCCAGAAGCGCACCTCGGGGTCGGGCGAGGCGCTCCGCACCGTCATGAAGGGGAGCGCCGGGCGCCGGATCGCGACGATGAGCTCGAGCAGCGGCCCGCACTGGGAGGCAGGCGGCGCGGCGGCGACGCTCGCGGCGCCGTCCGGGCCGGCGAGCTGCTCGCGGAAGCGCTGGCGATCGACCCGGAGCGGACCGGGGAAGCGCGCGGCGACGATCGAGATCGCCGTCTCTCCGTTGCGCACGAGCTCGGCGAACGCCCGCGAGCCCGCCTCGCCGCCCGCGAGGACGTGCTGCACGAGCGAGCTGTACTCCGCGCGCAGCTCGCTGGCCGGAGACGGCGAGACCGCGGCGCGCCGCTCGGACGGGGGCCGCGGATACACCGCGGCGGCCTCGAGGGCGACGGGCGTGCGGCGCCAGTGGGGGCGCGCGGCGACCGACGACGGCGCCGGCGCATGATCCCGCTGCTCCTCGGCGCCGGGCTTGATCGAGCTGTCGAGCATCCACGGCGGCCGGGAGTACCGCTTCGTCCGCGCCTCTTCAGGCTCGCCGAGATCGAAGTCCTCGGACCGCGCGTGGGTCGGCGCCGCGGGGATCTCGAGATCGGGGATCTCGTCGATGGCTGGCGGCGAAGGCGGCGCCGTGATGACCGGCGACGCCGGCGCCGGGACCGCCTGCATGAGCGGCTGTGTGACCGCCGGCATCATCGGCGCGGTGACGGCCGTGCCCGACACGACGTCCGCGCCCGCCTCGAGGCCGAGCCGGAACTGCGGCTCGGCGCCCGGGCTCGGCGCGTGCGGCGTCGCGGCCGGCGGGATGGTCGAGCTGAACGCCATCGCGTGCGCGACGCCCTCGTCCGGCCGCACGGGATCGGCCTCCACGCCCGTGCCGCGGAGCCCGAACGCCCGCGCGACGGCATCGATCCCGGAGCCGCCGTTCTCGGTGGACCAGCCGCCCTGGGGTCGCGGGCCGTTCGGCTCGACGTCCGCGCCGTCGGCTCGCTGTGGCTCGCCCGCGCCGAGGGGCTCATGCGCGGCGGGCGGCGAGGATGCGTCGTCGGCCGCGGCCGGCCCGTGCGCCTCCGCGCGGACCATGCTGCTCAGCTCCATCAGCGCGGCGCGGGTGCGCATGGAGAGCGGGCCCTCCTTGGCGTGCTCGTCGCCGTCCTCGTCCTGCGGCGCGGCGGCCTCGTGCGGCGGCGCGGACGACCTCCGCGCAGGCGCGGCGGCCTCGTGCGGCGGCGCGGACGACCTCTGTGGAGACGCGGCGGCCTCGCGCGGCGGCGCGGACGACCGCTGCGGAGATGCGGCGGCCTCGCGCGGCGGCGCGGACGACCGCTGCGGAGATGCGGCGGTATCCTGGGCTCCGCCGCTCCGGTTCAGCTTCTTTCGCAGGATGAGCCGCTCCAGCACCGTCGTCGCGACCCCGGCGAGCGCGATGAGATCGCCGATGCTGGAGAGCTCGACCGAGGCGGCGCCGTCGTCACCGTAGACGAGCGCCACGACGCGGCCGCGCACGACGATCGGGACGACCGCCACCGCGGCCGCGTGGACCTTCCTGCCGAGCTCGCGCTGGAGCTCCGCGTCAGGGGCGCTGCCCGCGAGCGCGGCGACGAGCGGCGCTCGGAGCGCGCGCGCCCTGGCGAGGGCGGTGGGACGATCGAACGGCACGGCGATCTTCGTGACGCGATCGCGCTCGGCGCCAGGGCCTGCGGCGTTGCGGCCCTCCGCGCGCTCGCCGTGGACCGTGAACAGGACCGTGTACTCGAAGTACTGCTGCGCGAAGTCGAAGAGGACCGCGAGCACCGCCTCGCTCGAGTCGACCGAGGCGAGCTCCTGCTCGGCCATGGCCAGCGTGAACGGGCCCTTGCGCCGCTGCGCCGTCGGCGCAGACCGGCCCGCCTCGCGCATCGAACCCTTCGCCGCCGGTGCGCTCGCCGAGATCGCGGGCGCGGGCGCCGCAGGTGCGGCGACGACAGGCGCGAGCGCCACGGGCGCGGAGACCGCAGGAGCAGACGCCGCAGGTGCGAGCGCAGCGGGCGCCACGGGCGTGGTCTCCGCCGGCGCTGTCGCTGCAGGCCCCACGGGCGCGGAGGCCGCAGGGACGGGCGCCGCTGGCGCAGAGCCGCCGGGCAGGCGCGGCTGCGCCGCTGCAGCTTGCGGCACCGTGTCTTGCGGAGCGCGGTGCGCGGCCGACGCCCGCTTCAACCAGCCGGTCAACAGGTGCGTGCCCGGCGCCCGCGAACGCGCGCCGGACGGCGCCGGCGGCGCCACCGGCCTCACGGGCGGCGCCGTTGACTTCAGGGGCGGCGCCGGCGTTGCCACGGCCGGCGCTGGCGTTTCCACGGCCGGCGCCCTCGCCTCCACCGCAGGCGCCGCGGGCACGTCGTCCGCTGCCGCGAACGCCGCGAGGCGCGGCGCGAGCTGCTCGGAGCGCGGCGTCGGCTCTGCCGGCTCGATCGCGGGCTCTTCCTGCGGCGCAGCCAGGTGGCCGGCAGGCGCGGTCTCCTCGCCCTGAGCCGCCGCGGCGACCTCGCGCTCCGCCGGCGCCGCAGCGCCCGCTTGGCCGCGCCGCGGAGCGAGCTTGGAGAGGCGCGAGGCCAGCGCCTCTGCCCCAGGCGTGTGCGCCTCGAGGTAGCGGAACGAGGGCAGATCGATCGGGTACTCCGCGACGACGGTCGGCTCGTCGTCCAGCTCGTGCAGCGGCGGCTTCCTCGGCGTGGGGACGGCTTCATTGAGCGAGACCTCCGCGACGACGGTGTCCTCGTCGTGGATCGAGGTCAGCGCCTCGACCGTCGGAGCATCGTCGATGCTCGCTCGCTTCTTCTGCTGCGCTTCCGCCGTCTCCTCGCGAGCGTGCGCTCCCGCGGCCTCCTCGCGCGCCATCGAGGCCGGCGCCTCGACCGTCGGAGCATCGTCGATGCTCGCTCGCTTTTTCTGCCGCGCTTTCGCCGTCTCCTCGCGCGGATGGATGCCGTCGGGCAACGTCGCGTCGGCGTCGACATCGGCAGGCGCGACCGCGTCCGCTCCCGCAGGCGACGCCGCGTCGGCCGCTGCAGCCGGAGCCGCCGCTGCCGCCGCGAGCGAAGGCGCGTCGACCGGCGCAGGCGCGACCGGGTCGGCTCCTGCGGGTGGAGCCACATCCGCGCCGGCGGGCGACGCCGGCGGCGGAGGCGCTCCCGGCGGGAGCGCAGCGGCGGCTGCGGAGGCGGGCTCGACCGGCGCCGCCGGGCTCGGCTCGGCGCGCGCGTCGAGCTGCTTCACGAGCCGCGACAGGCGCCGCTCGAGGGCGATGCCGTAGTGCTCCGCGAGCGCCTGGCGGATGCGCACCAGCGGCGCGGCGAGCTGCCGCAGGTTGACCCCCAGCGAGAAGCTCAGCTGCTCCGCGACGGCCGGCGCGAGCGGCTCGGCCGTCGCGATGACCAGCGTCGGCTCCGGCTGCGAGGCCCCCGCCGCCGCGCTGTCGACGCCCGTGCGCACGTCGAGCGGGAACACGCGGTGCTGGACCGCGAGCTCAGCCGGGATGGTCCGGAGCACGTCGGGCGACGCGGGCCGGAGCCGGCCGACGGCGGGCGGGAGCCCGAGGCTCTCCGCGAGCAGCGCCGTGAGCTCGCGCTCGCTTACCGCGCCGAGCTCCAGCACGTTCGTGGCGAGGTCGCCGCCATGGAGGACTTGGCGGGCGATCGCCTCCTCGACCACCCGCATCGAGGTAACCCCATGCTGCACGAGGAGAGAGCTCAGCGTCGGCATCGAGGCGCATTCATCGTTGTGCGGTGGAAGTTGGAGCACGCTCGCGACGTGCGACCCGGTTCATCCTAGACGAAGTCTCTATCGGACACGATCCGCGCGTTGGAGCCCTCGGAAGGGTCTCCTCCGTCACCGGCCGCTCGCCGCGTCGCAGCGACCTTCCGTCTCCGGCAATCGGGTGGGAGGATCCCTCCCAACGCCGCCGAGGAAGCAGGTGAAGCGCAGCCCGGTCGCGGAGAGGTCCGCGGCCGATGCCGGCGCGCCGCCGTCCGCGCGCTCGGACGACGGCTCCACGGTCAGCCCGCCCCCGTGCGCGCCGAGGATTCCGTGCGCGATCGCGAGCCCGAGGCCGAGCCGCTCGCGGCGGCGCGGCGCGACCGGGTCGGCGGGGATCGCCGCCCGCTCGCCGAACGGCTCGAGCAGCCGGGCGAGCGGCTCCGGCGGGACGGGGCCCGCCTCGTCGACGACGGTCACCACGGGCGCGCCGTCGGCGCTCGAGACGCGGACCTGCACCGGCCGATCGCGCGATCGCAGGATGGCGAAGCCGAGCACGTACTCCAGCGCCACCCGGAGGAGCTCCGGATCGCCCTCCACGGTCGCGGCACCGTCGGGCCCGGCCTCGAACGAGATCTGCACGCCGCGCGCGGCGGCCATCGCCTCGAGCTGCGCCGCGGCGCGCCGGACGAGCTCGGCCGCGTCGCAGCGGGCGATCGACATCGGCCGGCTCGCGTCCGCGCGGAGCCAGATGGAGTTGTCGAACTCGTCGAGCAGCCGCTTCAGCCGCTCGCCGGCGCCGCGCACGCGCTCCAGCATGTCGCGCGGCGCTGGTCCGAGATCCTTCTGGTAGCGCAGAAGGTAGTGCACCCCGGCCAGCATGGTCGCCAGCTCGCCGCGTAGGTCGTGGCCCACTCGCGCGAAAAACTCGTCATCCATCCACATAGACGCCTGCTCCGAATATGCAGCAGCGCGGACCTCGAGCATCAGACGAGCAAGCCAACTGTCGTCGGGACCGCCCCGAAACAGCCGTCGCCAGGCGCTGAGGGCGAACCGCGCAGAGCCCCCATCTGCGCTGGACAGTTGATGGTTGCGGATAAGCGACCTGGGCACAAGGTGTACCCGGGGCTCAGGTTTCGCCTCCACCAACGCAGGGGGACCTTTCCAGGAACGCCGGCGGGAGGTCGTCGCCCTGATGCCTCGCATCGAAGCCCGAGCACCTGGGGAGCGCCGTCAGCCGAGCCGCGAGCGGGGGAGCATGTCCGAGGCAGAGCGCAGAGAGTCCGCCGAGCAACACGACGAGGAGGGCGACGAGGATACCCTCGTGGTCGAGCGACGCCGCCGGGTCCTCATCGTGGACGATGATCCCGATTTCCTCGTCATGGCGGAGGCGGCGCTCGCCGCGCACGGCTTCCTGGTCGAGCGGGCGGCGGGTGGGCTGCGCGGCGTGTTCCTCGCCACACAGGACGTGCCGGATGTGATCCTGTGCGACCTGAGGATGCCCGGCATCGACGGGTTCGTCGTCGCCGAGGCGCTGCGCGCCGACCCGGCGACCCAGCACGTCGCCATCTTCGCGTGCACCGGCCGCCGCGATCTCGAGGCCCGCGCCGCCCTCAACGCCTCGGCCTTCGACGGCGTGCTCGTGAAGCCCGTCGACTGGGACAGCGCCGCTCGTTTGCTCCACGAGATCATCGGCGCCCGCCGGCCCTACGGGCCCACCTAGGGTACGTAAGGAACAACCTTAGACCCCTTCAGGCCAAGTGCAGGGCGACCCCTGCGCGGGAGGGGAAATGCCCGGCGTCCGGCCGGCAATAAGGTATACAAACATCGCGTGACCCGAGCGGATCGCCTCCCTACATCACCTGCGTGAGAGACCGGCCGCACGATGTCGGGCTCGTTCGCGCTCGATCGGGCGGCGCGCCGAGGAATGGAAAGGTTCACTGGGATGGAAGTGAAGTGTGACGACAACACGTTCTCGCCGCTCGTCCTGGTCGTGGACGACTTCCAGGACAACCGGGAGATGTTCGCGGAATACCTGTCCTTCTCCGGGTTCCGCGTGGCCGAGGCGGCGACCGGTCGGGAGGCGCTCGATCGCGCCTTCGAGCTGATCCCGGACCTCATCCTGATGGATCTGTCGCTCCCCGAGATCGACGGCTGGGAGGCGACGCGCCACCTCAAGAGCGACCCGCGCACGAAGCGGATCCCCATCGTCGCCCTCACCGGCCACACGCTCGCGGGGCACTCGCGCGAGGCGAAGGACGCGGGGTGCGACGCCTTCCTCACCAAGCCGTGCCTGCCGGACACGCTCGTGCTCGAGATTCGCCGCCTCCTGTCGCGCGAAGACGACGCGCGGGGCCCGTCGCCGCAGCCGGAAAGAACGACCTGACGCGCCGCGAATCTGCTCTCCAGCCATCCCGCGAGACCGGCGCGGCGCACGGCGCACGGCCCCCGCGACCCGCGCCCGCGACCCGCGACCCGCGACCCGCGAGAGGAACAGCGCACCTGCGCTCCCGCGCTGCCATGACTTGGCTGAGGCACCACCTGACTATCCCGAGCACGGTCTTTCTGGCTAACTGATCGCTTGAGAGCCAAGAGGGAGCGAGGATGGCGGGGGTGACGAGGAAAAAAGCCGGAAAAGACGCGGCGGACAGCGCGGATGGAGCGCCCGGCCGCCCGCTCCGCGGGCGCGCCACGGCGGTGCCCCTGCGCTCGCCGAAGAGGGGAGCGGCGTCGGCTGCGGCGGCTGGGCCTCGCTCCGCGGGGCCGGCGACCCTGCGCGCCAGGGCGCCCAGGCGATCGAAGGCGGACGCGGACCGGCACGCCCCGCGCGGCGACGCGGCCGAGCGCGAGCGGCTCGAGGAGCAATGCCAGCGGCTGGAGCGCCGCGCGGAGACGGCCGAGCGCATGCTCCGCGAGACGGTGTCCACCATCTCGCACGATCTCAGGAACTCGCTGAGCGTGATCGTGGTCAGCGCCCGCATGCTGATGCGCTCGATCCCTCAAGAGGGCCCGGGGCGGCGGCAGCTCGAGGCGATCACCCGCGCGGCGGACGACATCAACCAGCTCGCGCAGGACCTGGTCGACGCCATGAGCATCGAGAACGGCTCGCTGAAGGTCGGCAAGGGCGCACACGAGGTCGAGCCGATCCTCGACCGGGCGATCGAGCTCATCGCCCCGACCGTCGCGCTGAAGCCGCTCGAGATCGCGAAGGAGCTGCCGCACGACGTGCCGCCCATCGCGTGCGACCGGGAGCGCATCGTCCAGGTCATCGCGAACCTGCTCGGCAACGCGATGCGCTTCACGCCCAAGGGCGGACGCATCACCGTGCGCGCGGAGCCCTCGGGCAACGACGCGCGGTTCTCCATCTCCGACACCGGCCCCGGCATCGCGCCGGACCAGCAGCCGCTGCTCTTCGCCCGCCACGCGCCCGCTCGCCGGCCCCTCGGGCAGGGGATGGGGCTCGCGGCGTTCGTCACCAAGGGCATCGTGGAGGCCCACGGCGGCACGATCTGGGTCGAGAGCTCGCCCGGCCAGGGCAGCACGTTCTTCTTCACCATCCCGGCCGCCGGGCTCTCGGTGCGCGCAGCGCCCTGACCGAGAGCCCGCGCACGCGGAAGAGCGCGGCGCGCGCCCTCGACAGCGGAGCGCGCGCCGCGGGCACGCTCGCGGTGCGCGCTCAGCAGGCGCGCGGCCGTCAGGCCGGTCCGAGCGCCGAGAGCCAGCGGCGGAGGATCGCGCGGCCGTCGGACAGCTTGCGCAGCGACGCCCACTCGTTGCGCTGGTGCGCCTGGGCGTTCTCGCCGGGGCCGAAGTTCACCGCGGGCACGCCGAGCTCTGCGAAGCGGGCCACGTCGGTCCACGCCTGCTTCGGCTCG
Organism: Sorangium sp. So ce834; assembly: GCF_051521425.1. NCBI lineage: Bacteria > Pseudomonadati > Myxococcota > Polyangiales > Polyangiaceae > Sorangium > Sorangium sp. So ce834. The sequence goes on along the minus strand of NZ_CP150351.1, from coordinate 4,790,147 downwards.
ACCGCGGCGACGCCGGCCTCGCGCAACGCCACGACGAGCGGGTGCGACGCGTGCGGCAGCGCCGACGGGCTGAGATCGCGCCACTCGATCTCGGCGCGGCCGCCCACGAGCGCCTCGACGGTCCGCTGCGCCTCCTGGATCGAGGTCCCCGGCGGGAAGCGGTGGTTCAGGTTCATCGTGAACTCGTCGGGCACGACGTTCCGCCCGCGCCCGCCCTGCGCCATCGTCGCCGTCGTCACGGCCCGGTAGACGAACCCGTCGATCTCGACCTCGCGCGGCGCGAGGGCGGCGAGCTCGACCAGGAGCGGGCCCGCCTTGTAGATGGCGTTCTCCCCCTGCCACGGCCGCGCGCTGTGCGCCGTCCGCCCGCGGAACGTCAGCCCCGCGTGCAGCGAGCCGCTCGCGCCGAGGCTCAGCTTGTTGTCGCTCGGCTCCAGGCACACCGCGAGATCGAGCGCGCGGAGGCCCGGCTCGCGCTCGATGACCAGCGCGAGCTCGTTCTCGAGGTACGGGCCCTCCTCCCGGGCGTAGAACACGAGCGTCAGATCGACCCCCGCGATGTCCTCCCGCGCGCCCTCGGCGAGGTCGAGCATCAGCGCGAGGCCCGACTTCATGTCGCTCGCGCCGGGGCCGTAGAGGCGATCCCCCTCGATCCGCGGCGGCCCGTCGTGCGAGGTGCGCACCACGTCGAGGTGCCCGGCCAGCGCGATCTTCGGGCCGCCCGTGCCCTGCGTCACCTGCGCGACCAGCGAGTCGCCGTGACGGCGCACCGGCGCGGCGAGCTGCGCCCGACCGAGCCGCTCGGCCACCGCGGCGCACAGCTCCTGCTCTTCCCCGATGGGCGACGGGACCGAGCACAACCAGAGCAGCGTGTCCGCGAGGGCGGCCGCGGCCGCCGCGTCCCGATCGGGCCGCGCGCTCACACCGGCACCGCGAAGTCGCGCAGCGCCGCGTTGAGCGACACCTTGCGGTCGGTCGCCTCGCTCCGCTTGCCGATGATCAGCGCGCACGGGATCGAGAACTCCCCCGCGGGGAAGCGCTTCGGCCGCGTGCCCGGGATGACCACGCTGCGCGCCGGCACCCGGCCGCGGTGCTCGACGACCTCCGGCCCCGTGACGTCGAGGATCGCCGTCGACGCGGTGAGCACCACGCCGGCGCCGAGCACCGCCTCCTCCTCGACGACGACGCCCTCCACCACGATGACGCGCGAGCCCACGAAGACGCCGTCCTCGATGATCACCGGCCGCGCCCCCGGCGGCTCGAGCACCCCGCCGATGCCGACGCCCCCGGCGAGGTGCACGCCTCGCCCGATCTGCGCGCAGCTCCCGACGGTCGCCCACGTGTCGACCATCGACCCGGCGCCGACCCACGCGCCGATGTTCACGTAGCCGGGCATGACGATCGCGCCCTGCTCGAGGAACGCGCCGTAGCGCACCGTCCCCGGCGGGACGACGCGGACGCCCGCCTTGTCGAGCCCGCGCTTGAGCGGGATCTTGTCGTGGAACTCGAAGGGGCCGACCTCCATCACGCTCATGCCGCGGAGCGCGAAGTAGAGCAGGATCGCCTCCTTGATCCACGCGTGCGTCACCCACCGGTGCGGGGCGCCCTCGCCGCCGGACGCCGCGCCTTCGCCGCCCGCCTGCGGGGTCTTGTCGGGCTCAGCGACGCGGAGCAGGCCTTGGTCGAGCTGCTCGATCGTGCGGAGGACCGCGGCCTCGTGCGCGGGCGAGCGCAGGAGCTCGCGGTCGCGGAACGCCGCCTCAACAAGGGACTTCAGGGATTCGTCGGTGGCCATGGCGCCGCCTTTAGCACGGCCGCGACAGCACCGGCAGCGGCGTCAGAACGTCATGGTGACGACGCGGCCGCCGGGCCCCTCGACGAGGTCGACGCCCGCGCGGCGCGCGACGACGCGGGCCACGGCGGCGGCCCGCTCGCCGCCGTCGCGCAGCACCACGTCGAGGGCGACCGCCGGCGCCGCCTCGCGCGGGCCGCGCTCCGCGATGCGCACCGTCGAGCGCCCGTCCGGCAGGCGGGACACGGCGAGGTGGGGGCTCGCGACGCCCGCGGCGCTGACCATGCCGACGGCGAGCTCCATGAGCCCGCTCACGGCGCGCACGTCGCCCTCCACCTCGTTGGCGCGGCCGTCCGAGGAGGCGACCGAGATGCCGACGACGGGCCGCCCCTCGACCGCTGCGGCGCTCCAGTTGCGGAGCACGTCGATGAGATCGAGCGGCGTCGGGCGCAGCTCGAGCGTCGCGATCACGAGCTCGGACAGGCGCAGCGCGCCGCTCAGCTCCCGGGCCGTCCTGCGCACCGACGCCTCGAGCGCGAGGCGCTGCCGGGCGTCGATGCCGCGCTCGGCGCCGGCGCGCTCCCCGCGGCCGCGCCCGGGGCCGCGCCCCGCCGGGGCGCCCGCGGCGGCGCGCGACAGCTCGTCCGTGAGGCGCGCGACGTCGACGCCCGCGTGCTCGAGCACCGCGCACGCGGCGTCGGCCGCCGCGGCGTCGTCGGTCTCGACGAAGCCGTCGCGGACCGCCGCGGAGAGGCTGTCGAGGGCGGCGACCAGCGCCGCGCACCCCTCGCACACCTCCGGCAGCGCGAGGGCGACCCCGCGCGGCCCGACGCGGCGCGAGCCGAGCAGGTGGGCGAAGCTCTCGATGCCTGCAGCGCCGTCCCGCGCCGCGCCGAGCGCAGCGGCGAGCCGCTCGCCCAGCATCAGTTGGTCGCGCTCGGAGCGACCTCGTAGCCTGCGAAGAAGTAGGCGATCTCGCGCGCGGCGGTCGCCGTCTTGTCGGAGCCGTGGACCGCGTTCTCGCCCACGCTCGCCCCGTGCAGCTTGCGGATCGTCCCCTCCGCCGCCTTCGCCGGGTCGGTCGCGCCGATCACCTCGCGGTACTTCGCGACCGCGTCCTCGCGCTCGAGGGCCATCACCAGGATGGGGCTGCGCGACATGAACGTCACGAGCTCGTCAAAGAAGCCGCGCCCCCGGTGCTCGGCGTAGAAGCCTTCCGCCTCCGCGCGGCTGAGGTGGATGCGCTTCATCGCTTTGATCGTGAAGCCCTCCTGCTCCAGGCGAGCGATGATCGCGCCTGCCTTGTTCTTTTCCATTGCGTCGGGCTTGATGATTGAGAGGGTTCGCTCGAGGGCCATGGGCGGGCCAGTTAGGCGAAAACTCCGAGCGTTGCAAGCGCCACGCATTCCGTCCTCAAGGTCCGCGACCGGTCTCGCTGCGCGTGGCCTGCGCGCCTCCGCGCTCCCGCCGTTCCCGCCCGCCTGCGCCTCGCCGCTCCCGGCCGGTCTCCCGGCGGCGCCCAGGGCCGCCTCCGATCGGGCCGTCCGCCGCCCGGCGCGCGCCGCGGCGCTCCCGTCGACCTCGCGCTCCACCGCCTGCTCGCAGCCGCTCCGCCTCGTGGGATGGACGACGCGCGGCACGCGCGATCGCCATGAAGCTGTCACAATGCGCTGCTACACCCATCGGCCATGCCGAGCCACGTGCTCATCGTCGAGGACGAGCGCGACCTCCAGCGCGTCCTCACGTACAACTTCCGTCAAGCTGGCTTCGATGTGGTCTCCGCCGGGAGCGGAGAGACAGCGCTCCGCGCGGTCAAGGAGGAGCGGTTCGATCTCGTCCTGCTCGACCTGATGCTCCCGGACATGTCGGGCACGGAGATCTGCCGCCGCCTGAAGCAGAACCCGCAGACCTCCGCGGTCCCCGTCATCATGGTCACGGCCAAGGGGGAAGAGATCGATCGGATCGTCGGCTTCGAGCTCGGGGCCGACGACTACGTCGTCAAGCCGTTCAGCGTGCGAGAGCTCATCCTGCGCGCGCGGGCGATCCTCAAGCGCTCCGAGAGCCCCACGTCGGCCCCGGAGAAGTTCGATTTCGGCATCCTCCGCGTCGACCGCGCCGCGCACAGGGCGTGGGTGCAGGAGAACGAGATCGCGCTGACGGCGCTCGAGTTCCGCCTGCTCATGATGCTCTACGATCGCCGCGGGCGCGTGCTATCGCGCGACCTGTTGCTCGACGAGGTGTGGGGCTCGCACGTCGACGTCACCGCGCGCAACGTCGACACCCACGTGAAGCGCGTCCGCGAGAAGCTCGGGGCGGCCGGCGACTACATCGAGACCGTGCGCGGCGTCGGCTACCGGTTCCGCGCCGAGCCCGAGGCCGCCTAGGGGCGCTCATGCTCGTGTTGAGGCGGCTCGGCATCGGCGCGAAGCTCGTAGCGGCGACGGTGCTCGTCCTCCTCGTCGCGGGCGTGCCGATCGAGCGCCTCGCCGCGCGCGACATGGAGGCGGCGCTGCTCGCGGAGCACAGCCCGCGCGCCGCCGTCGACGCGGCCCTCTCGCGCTCGCGGCGGGCCATGCTGTTCGGCATGGGCGCCGTGATCGTCGTCGCCATCTCGGTCGGCGCCGCCACAACCTTCTTCATCACGCGCCCCATCCGGAGGCTGACCCGCTTCGCGCTGGCGATGTCCGAGGGCGACCTGTCGACGCGCGCGCCCCTGCGCGGCTCGGGCGAGCTCCGCCAGCTCGCGCGCGCGCTCAACCACCTGACGAGCGAGCTCTCCCGCTCCATCGCCGAGGTCCGGACCGAGCGCGATCTGCTCGCCGGCATCCTCGACGGCATGAGCGAGGGCGTGCTCGTGCTCGATCGCGACGGGCGGATCCTCCTCGCCAACCGGGCGCTGCGCGCGATGGCGTCCCTCGGCGAGGACGCGCTCGGCCGATCGGTCATCGAGTCGATCCGCAACGCGCGCCTCACCGAGGCGATCCAGCTCGCCGGCCAGCGGGACGAGCCGGTCGACGTCGAGGTCGAGCTCGGGCGGACGCTGCCGCGGCGGCTGCTCGTGCGGGTGTCGCGCCGGAAGGCCCCGGCGCACGACGCGCTCGACGCGCGCGCGGAGCACGACGGCGCGCCCACGGAGCCCGGGCTCATCGCGGTGTTCCACGACGTCACGGATCTCCGCCGGCTGGAGACGATCCGGACCGACTTCGTCGCCAACGTGTCCCACGAGCTCAGGACGCCGGTCACCGCGATCAGCACCGCCGCCGAGACGCTGCAGCTCGGCGCGCTGCAGGATCCGCACGAGGCCGCCGAGTTCGTCGACGTGATCGATCGGCACGCGAAGCGGCTCCGCCAGCTCGTCGACGACCTGCTCGACCTGTCGAAGATCGAGGCGAAGAACTTCCGCCTCGCGCTCGCCGATCTCGACATCGCCCCCGCCATCGAGCACGTGACGCAGCTGCTCGACGAGGCGGCGCGCCGCCGCAGGGTCACGCTGACGGTCGACGCCGCCGCGCTCCCGCCCGCGCGGTGCGACCGCCGCGCGCTCGAGCAGGTGCTCATGAACCTGCTCGACAACGCCATCAAGTACGCGGGCGAGGGCGCGCACGTCACGGTGCAGGCCGGCTCGGTCGATCAGCAGGTGACGATCGCCGTCGCCGACGACGGCCCCGGCATCCCTCCCCACCACCTGGGCCGCATCTTCGAGCGGTTCTACCGCGTCGACGCGGGCCGCTCGCGCGACCTGGGCGGCACGGGGCTCGGCCTCGCCATCGTGAAGCACCTGGTCGAGCTGATGAACGGCTCGATCGAGGTCGAGAGCGCCATCGGCCGCGGCACCAAGTTCACCGTCCGCCTCGCGCGCGCCGCGTGAGCCCCGCAATGTCGGGAAAATCCGGTATTCGCTGTTCCACCCTGCCGTCACACGGTTGTCACAAAGCTCGACTACGCCTGACGGTGCATGGCTCGAATTCTGCTCACCCTGGCGATGTTCCTCCTGGCCGCTGGATGCGGTCGCTCCGACGGTCCCCAAGAGACCGGCTCGCTGCCCGGCTCGAAGCCGAACGCGGCGCCTCAGCCGGCCGCCGATGGGGAGGTCCCCCTGACGGGCGCGGGTGCCACGTTCCCGTATCCGCTTTATACGAAGTGGATCTCCGAGTTCCAAAAAGCCAACTCCAAGGTCAAGATCAACTACCAGTCGATCGGCTCCGGCGGCGGGATCCGGCAGATCACCGAGCGGACCGTCGACTTCGGCGCCACCGACGCGCCGATGACCGAGGAGCAGCTCGCCAAGGCGGCGGGCATCCTGCACCTGCCGACCTGCCTCGGCGCCGTCGTGCTGACCTACAACCTCGAGGGCGTGCCCTCGGGGCTGAAGCTGACGCCGGACGCGGCCGCGCAGATCTTCCTCGGCAAGATCAAGAAGTGGAACGACCAGGCCATCCAGCAGGAGAACCCGGACGTGAAGCTCCCCGACAAGGAGATCGCGACGGTTCATCGCTCGGACGGCAGCGGGACCACCAAGATCTTCGTCGACTACCTGAGCGCGGTGAGCCCGGAGTGGAAGAGCGGCCCCGGGACCGGGACCAGCGTCAACTGGCCGGGCGGCCTCGGCGCCAAGGGCAACGACGGCGTCTCCGCCCTCATCACGAGCACGCCCGCCTCGATCGGCTACATCGAGCTCGCGTACGCGATGCAGAACAAGCTCACCTTCGCCTCGCTCAAGAACAAGAGCGGCAAGTTCGTCGCCCCGTCGCTCGAGAGCACGACCGCCGCGGGCGCCGGCGCCGCCGCCAACATGCCCGACGACCTCCGCATGTCGATCGTCGACGCCGAGGGCGAGGACGCGTACCCCATCGCCGGCTTCACCTACCTCCTCGTCTACCAGGAGCAGAAGGAGCTCGCGAAGGGCAAGGTGCTCGCCAACTTCGTGAAGTGGGCGATGCAAGACGGCCAGAAGTTCACCAACGACCTCCACTATGCGCCGCTGCCGACGGCGGTCGTCGAGAAGGTCAACAAGAAGCTCGCCACGCTGGTGGGCCCTGACGGCAAGCCCCTGCTCACCCCGACACCATGAAGGACGGCGCGTCAGCGGTGCGCACGGCGCTCCGCCGCGCGCCGCCGGCGCGCGCGCAGGATAGGTCCATGAGCACGGTAGAAGTCCCCATGCAACAAGCCGCCTCGACAGCGTCGGGGGGCGACGTGGCGCGCGGCACGCGCGGCGCGGATCGAGCGTTCCGCGTCATCCTGACGGTGTTCGGCCTGACGGTGCTCGCGGTGCCCACGCTGATGGTGCTGGAGCTCGTCCGGTCGTCCCGGCTGGCCATGGACAAATTCGGCCTGGCGTTCCTCACCGGCACCGTGTGGGACCCCGCGCGCGAGGAGTTCGGCGCGCTGCCGTTCATCTACGGCACGGTCGTCAGCGCGGTGATCGCCATCGCGCTCGCGGTCCCCGTCTCGCTGGGCCTCGCGATCTTCCTCTCGGACCTCGCCCCCCACCGGATCCGCAAGCCGCTCGGCTTCATGGTCGAGCTCCTCGCGGCGATCCCGAGCGTGGTCTACGGGTTCTGGGGCATCGCCGTGCTCCGCCCCTGGCTCCAGGAGACGATCGAGCCGTTCCTGATCGAGCACCTCGGCTTCCTGCCGCTCTTCGAGGGCCCGCCGCTCGGCGTCGGCATGTTCGCCGCGGGCGTCATCCTCGCGATCATGATCGTCCCCACGATCACCTCGGTCTCGCGCGAGGTGATGCAGGCGGTCCCGCAGCTGCACCGCGAGGCGGCGGTCGGGCTCGGCGCCTCCGCGTGGGACACCATCCGCTACGCGGTCCTCCCGTCGGCGCGCTCGGGCATCATCGGGGCGATCATCCTCGGGCTGAACCGGGCGCTCGGCGAGACCATGGCGGTCACCATGATGATCGGCAACTCGCCGAAGATCAGCGCGTCGATCTTCCACCCCGGGTATTCGATGGCGAGCGTCATCGCCAACGAGTTCGTCGAGGCGACGAGCGACATGTACGTGTCGGCGCTCTCCAACGTCGCGCTGCTCCTCTTCGGGGTCGCCCTCATCCTCAACCTCTTCGCCCGGTGGCTCGTGAGCTCGACCAAGAGCAAGCTGGAGAGACGCGCATGAGCAACGACGCCCCTGCCCCCGCGGCGCGCCCCTCCGCCGCCGCTCGACGCACGCTGCTCGAGCCGGCGCCCGGCGAGCGCCTGCGCCGCGCCCGCAGCTACTTCTTCGAAGGCCTCTGCGTCTCGAGCGCCGTCGTCGTCCTGGTCCCGCTGTTTCTGATCTTCATCTACGTGGTCAGCAAGGGCCTGAGCGGGCTGTCCCTCGACTTCTTCACCCAGCTCCCGAAGCCGCCGCTCGGCGACGAGCGGAGCGGCATGGGCAACGCGGTCGTCGGCACGCTCATCCTCGTCGCGATCGGCTGCTGCATCGGGCTGCCGACAGGCATCCTCGCCGGCATCTACCTCGCCGAGATCGGGCGGGGCAAGCTCGCGAGCGCGATCCGGTTCATCGCCGACGTGCTCGGCGGCGTGCCCTCGATCACCATCGGCGTGTTCGTCTACGCCCTCGTCGTGGTCCCGATGAAGCGCTTCTCGGCGCTCGCCGGCGGCGTCGCGCTCGCCATCGTGATGCTCCCGACGGTGACCCGCACGACGGAGGAGCTGCTCAAGCTCGTGCCCGCGCACCTCCGCGAGGCGTCGCTCGCCCTCGGCGTCCCGGAGTGGCGCACGAGCCTCCTCGTCGTGCTCCGGACGGCCTCGCCGGGCATCGGCACCGGCGTGATGCTCGCCGTGGCCCGCATCGCCGGCGAGACCGCGCCGGTGCTCCTCACCGCGCTCGGCTTCCAGTACTGGAGCGTCGCCGTCGACCGACCCATCGCCTCGCTGCCGGTGCAGATCTGGAGGAACGCGACCTCCCCCTACCCGAGGTGGCAGCAGGAGGCCTGGACCGGCGCGCTCGTGCTGATCGCCCTCGTCTTCTTCCTCAATCTGCTCGCCCGAATCGTCACGTCCCGGAGCGTCAAGGCGCGTTAAAGGCACCCGATGAGCTCGTTTGACTCACCGCACGATGGACAGGCCGGACAACGCCGCGGCGGGCTCGACGCAGAGGGCGACCGCCGCTCTGCGGAGCCCGAATCCGAGGCGCCGCCGGCCAAGATCAGCGTCACCCGGCTGAACGCGTACTTCAACAAGTTCCACGCCATCCACGACATCACGCTGGACATCCCCGACGGCCAGGTCACCGCGGTCATCGGCCCGTCCGGATGTGGCAAGTCGACGTTCCTGCGCTGTCTCAACCGGATGCACGAGCAAGTGCCCGGGGCCACGGCGAAGGGCTCCGTCATGATCGACGGCGTGAACATCTATGATAAAGCGGTCGACCCGGTGCGATTGCGCCGCCGCGTCGGCATGGTGTTCCAGAAGCCCAACCCTTTTCCCACCATGTCGATCCGGGAGAACGTCCTCGCCGGACACAAGCTCAACGGCGTCTCCGTCAAGGATGCGACCGGCCTCGTGGAGAAGTGCCTTCGCCAGGTCGCGCTCTGGGACGAGGTGAAGGACAAGCTCGATCAGTCCGGGCTCTCGCTCTCCGGCGGCCAGCAGCAGCGGCTCTGCATCGCCCGCGTGCTCGCCGTGGAGCCCGAGGTGATCCTGCTCGACGAGCCGTGCTCTGCGCTCGATCCCATCGCCACCGCGCGCATCGAGGAGCTCATCGATGAGCTCAAGCAGCGGTATACTTGCGTGCTCGTCACGCACAACATGCAACAGGCCGCGCGGTGCTCTGATTACACGGCTTTCTTCTACATGGGGGATTTGGTGGAGTTCGACAGAACCCAGACAATCTTCACCAACCCGAAGGAAAGCAAGACGGAAGACTACGTCACCGGTAAGTTCGGCTGAGGGGAGTGGGGATTTCATGCCGACGTCGCACACGAGCAAGGTCTACGAGCACGAGCTGCGCACGCTGCGCGAGAAGCTGCTGCTGATGGGCAGCCTGGTCGAGGAGATGATCCAGAAAGGCTCGACGGCGCTCGCGACGCGCGACACGGGCCTCGCCAAGGCGACGATACGGCTCGATCGCCGGATCAACCGCCTGGAGTGCGAGGTCGACGAGCTTTGCATGAGGATCCTCGCGACGCGCCAGCCCGTCGCCTCGGACCTGCGCTTCGTCACGACCGCGCTCAAGATCGTCACCGATCTCGAGCGGATCGGCGACCTCGTGGTGAACGTCTGCGAGCGGGTGCAGGAGCTCAACGAGGAGCCGCCGCTCGCGCCGGCGGCGGAGCTGCAAGGCCTCTCGGACGAGGCGATCGAGGTGGTGCACGAGGCGCTCGACGCGCTGGTCGCCCGCGACTGCGACCGGGCGCAGCGGCTGCTCACGCGCGACGACGTGATCGACGAGCACTACGCCCGCATCTTCCAGGAGGTGCTCCTCATGATGAGCCGCGATCCGAGCACCGTGTACAGGGCCACGCGCATCCAGTCGATCGCGAAGTACCTGGAGCGCATCGCCGATCACGCGATGAACATCGCCGAGTCGGTCGTGTTCCTCGTCAAGGGCACGGACATCCGGCACAACAACCGCCTGCAGGAGAACGACCCGCTCTCCGCCCCGCCGCCGCTCGGGCTGCGCCTGCGCTAGGCGGCGCCCCTCGGCGCGAGCGGAGGGCGCCGCCACGGCCGTCGCGTGGCGGCGCTAGCCGCCGCCGGCGCCGCCCGGAGGCGCCGCGCCGCCGTGGCCGTGCGCGTGCCCGTGGTGCTCCTCGGGGCCGTGCTCGCCGCCGCAGCGGGCGTCCTCCCAGCCGACCCAGTACGGGCCGTCCGGCCCGTGCTCGCGCTTCCAGATCGGCAGGCGCGCCTTGATGCGGTCGATGAGCAGGCGGCACCCGCGGAACGCCTCGCCCCGGTGCGGCGCGCTCGCGGCGCAGGCCACGGCGACGTCGCCGATCTGGAGCGCGCCCACCCGGTGCGTCGCGGCGACGCGCACGCCGGGGATCTCCGCGGCGATCTCCGCGAGGATCCGCGCGAGCTCGGCCTCGGCCATCGTCCCGTACGCCTCGTACTCGAGCAGCGTGACCGCGCGGCCGTCGTTGACGTCGCGGACAACGCCGAGGAACGTGGCGATGCCGCCCGCGCCAGGATGGGACACGGCGGCGATGAGCTCGTCGAGGCGGAGCGGCTCGGCGCGGATCCGGCTCACGGCGCGCTCCTCTGGAAGTGGCCGGAGCGACCCCCGCTCTTCTCGAGGAGCTTGATGTCCGAGATCACCATCTCGCGATCGATCCCCTTGAGCATGTCGTAGATCGTCAGGCACGCGGCGCTCACCGCGACCATGGCCTCCATCTCGACGCCGGTGCGATCCAGCGCCTCCGCGGCCGCGGTCACCCGGATCGCCGCGGAGGGCTCGTCCACGTCGAGCTCGACCGCGACGTGGGTGAGCGCGATCCCGTGGCAGAGCGGGATGAGCTCCGGCGTGCGCTTCGCCGCCATGATCCCGGCGATCCGCGCCGCGGCGAGCACGTCGCCCTTCGGCGCGTCGGCGCGCGCGACCCGGGCGATCGTCTCGGGCCGCATCAGGACGGCGCCCGACGCGACCGCGCGGCGGTGCGTGACGGGCTTGCCTTCGACAGGCACCATGCGGGCCTCGCCGCTCGGGGACAGGTGGGTCGAGAGCGCTCCGCCCTCGCCGGATCGATCAGGGGTCTGCGACATCGCTCCGGAATCTGACACGGCAGCCCGCAGGACCGGAAGCCGATCCGTAAGCCAGGGCCCGCGCCGGCCAGCCGCGGGCGTCAGCCGCCGATCGCGCGGATCGACACCGCGGAGGCCGTCTCTTCGGTGCAGCCCTTCCAGACCTTGCCGTCGGGCTTGAGGCGCCACGCCTCGTCCAGGCGCGCCCGGATCGCCGCCGGATCGCCGGCCCTCGCCTCGCGCGAGGCGTCGACGCCGTCGTCCGTGGCGAGGCACGGCCGGAGCACGCCGGTCGACGAGACGCGCAGGCGATCGCAGCTCTCGCAGAACGTGTCGCTCGTGCCCGTGATGAACCCCACGCGGAGCGACGGGTCGCGGCGCGCGCGGACGTACCTCGCCGGCCCCAGGCCGGGATCCGAGATCGCCTCCTCCGGGAGGAGGTGCTCGGCGAGGCGCGCCCTCATCTCGGCCGCGGTGACGAGGTGCTCGCCCACGAGCCGCGCGCCCTCGGCGATCGGCATCACCTCGAGGAAGCGCGGGACCATCCGCCGCTCCCAGGCCCACAGCGCGAGCCGCTCGATCTCGTCGTCGTTCACGCCGCGGAGGACCACCGTGTTCAGCTTGATCGACGAGAAGCCCGCCGCGATCGCGGCGTCGATGCCCTCGAGCACCCGGGCGAGCTCGCCGCCGCGGGTCACCTCGCGGAAGCGCAGGGGGTCGAGCGTGTCGATCGAGACGTTCAGGCGGTGCAGCCCGGCGCCGCGCAGCGGCGCGGCGAGCCGCGCGAGCTGCGAGGCGTTCGTCGTGAGCGCCAGATCCTCGAAGCCGAGGGCGGCGAGGGACGCGACGATCGAGACGATCTCGGGGTGGAGCAGCGGCTCGCCGCCGGTCAGGCGGACCCGCCGGATGCCGGCGTCGCGCAGGGCCTCGAACATGGTGCGCCAGGCCGGCGTCATCAGCCGGCCGTCGGTGTAGCCGTCGTGGCGCGACGGGCGGCAGTAGGTGCACGCGAAATCGCACCGATCCGTGACCGAGATGCGCACGCTGCGCGGCGCGGGCCCGGCGTGCGCGGAGGGCGCGCCGCTGGCGCCGTCGCGGTACGGGATCACGGCGGCGCGGCGGCCGGCCTCCCCGCCGCCGACGAGCGGCAGCGACCGCCGCCGCTGGGCCGGCGCGTCGCCCCCCACGCGCGCAGAATCGAGGCCGGTCGAAGAAGACATGACGCGTCCCCCGCAGGCCCCTAGCCGCCCGCCACCGGTGGGATGAGCGCCACCTCGTCTCCGAAACCTACAGGATCGCTCGGCGTCGCATAAACACCGTTCACCGCCACCCGGATAGAGCCCTTGTAGGGGATCAGCCCCGGGTAGCGCGCGCAGACCCGATCGAGGAGCTCCGCCGCGGTGCAGGGGCCAGGCAGCGGCAACGCCACTTCTCCCGCGCCGAGAACGTCCCTCGCGCCGGCGAAAGCGAGCACGCGAACCGCTGCATCCATGGCCGGAACCTAGCATCGCTCCGCGGAGGCGACACGACGAACTGGGAGCGAGCGACCTCGGGCCGCCTGGGCGAGATCGAGTCTACCGGGCCCGGCCGGCACGGCTATCATCGGACCGCTCACCGCCATGGCCGAAGAAGGGTTCTTACCGGGCACGATCCTGGCCGGTCGTTACCAGGTCCGCCGCGAGCTGGGTCGCGGCGGCATGGGCGTCGTCTATCTGTGCCGCGATCTCGTGCTCGACGAGCGCGTCGCCGTGAAGCTGCTCGACCGGCCGGGCGCGGCCGCGCGCCCCGAGGACGCCTGGTGGTTCCAGGAGGAAGCCCGGGCGCTCGCCGGCCTCTCGCACCCGGCGCTCGTGAAGGCCCGCGACTTCGGGGCGCTCAGCAACGGGACGCCTTACCTCGTGATGGACGCGGTCCCGGGGAGGTCGCTCCACGAGTGGCTCTACCTCGCCCGGCTCGAGGACCCGCTGCCCTGGCCGATCATCTGGAGCGTCATCGACCAGGTCCTCGGCGCGCTGGCCCACGCGCACGCGCGCGGGGTGGTCCACGGGGACCTGAAGCCGTCCAACGTCCTCGTCGACCTCCAGCACGGCGGGGAGCCGCCCCTCGTGCACGTGCTCGACCTCGGGCTCGCGTGGCTCATCCAGGACCGGATCGATCACCGGCTCGACGGCTCCCGCGAGAGCGAGCCGACCGTGCGCTGGGGCGCGGGCACGCCGGGCTGGATGGCGCCGGAGCAGATCCGCTTCGCGGCGCCCCACGTGGGGCCCCCGACGGACCTCTACGCCCTCGGCTGCATCCTCTACGCCCTGCTCGCCGGCGGCGAGGTCTACGACGGCACGAACGAGGAGCTCCTCCAGCAGCACCGGAGCGCGCCGGTCCCGGACCTGCCGCTGCCCCCCGAGGTGCCGAGCGACGTCGCGAAGTTCGCGAAGCGGCTGCTCGCGAAGCGGCCGTGGCACCGCTTCGATTTCGCGGGCGACGCGCGGCGCGTCTGGAAGCGGTTCGAGCCGCGGAGCGACGTGAACGTGACCGCAACGCCGCTGCCGCTCGCGCTGCTGACGACCGGCCGGCTGCCGCCGAGCCGCAAGGAGCTGCTCACCCCCGAGCTGATCGAGCCTCCAGACGACGACCCGCCGCCGTCGGTGACGACCACCGGCCTGCTCGCGCTGCGGCCGAGCCCGTTCGTCGCCCGGACCGGCGAGCGGGCGCGCCTCATGGAGGTCGTCGCCGAGATGGTCGACGCGCCGAAGGCGATGCACCGCTTCGTGCTGCTCGCGGGCGAGGCGGGCGTCGGCAAGAGCCGGCTGGCCGAGTGGCTCTGCGAGGAGGTGCACGAGCGGGCGCTCATGGTGCCGCTCCGCGCGCGCTACCGGCGGATCGCGGCGCCGCTCGACGGCGTCCTCGGCGCGGTGACCCAGCACTACCGGCTGGAGCGGGCCGAGCGCGAGATCGTCGAGAAGGTGCTGATGAACCTCTGGGAGGTGCCGCCCGAGGACGAGGTCGGCAAGACGTGGGTCGCGGCGACCGCCGAGTGGATCAAGCCGTCGCCCCCCGGCAGCGAGGCGGTCGGTCCGACGGGGAAGCGCTTCCGCCTGGACCGGCCGGAGCTGCGCTGGCTGATCATCCGCAAGACCCTGGAGCGGATCGGCCGCGATCGGCCGGTGCTGCTCTGGCTCGACGACCTGCACTACGCGTCCTCGACGACGTTCGAGGGGCTCCTCACGCTGCACCGAGACGCGCCGAACCTCGGCCTCTTGGTCGTGGCGACGGTCCGGAGCGAGGCGGTCGAGTGCGATCCGGTCGCGGCGAAGCGGCTGGAGGGGGCGCTCGCGGCCTACGGCGGGGAGCGGCTCGACGTGGCCCCGCTGAACCCCGCGCAGACGCACGCGCTGCTCCGGGAGACGCTGCCGCTCGACGACGCGGCGGCCGAGGCGGCGACGGCCCGCAGCAAGGGCAACCCGCTGTTCGCGCTGCAGCTCCTGCACGCGTGGGCGGGCGGCGGCCACCTCCAGCTCCGCGCGGGCAAGTACTTCGTGCCGAAGGCGTCGATGGCCGTGCAGGCGGCGACCACGGCCGACCTGTGGGAGGAGCGGCTCGCGGCGCTGCCCGAGGAGCTCCGGACCGGCGCGCGCGCCGCCGCCGCGCTCGGCGGCGACATCCGACGCGAGATCCTGCGCGCGCTGCTCGCGTCGCTCGACATCGCCGCGGACCGCGCGATCGCGGCCATGCAGCGCGCCCAGATCCTCCTCGCCGTGGGCGATCGCCTCCGCTGGCCGCACGCGCTGCTCCAGGAGCACCTCCTCTCGCAGCTGTTCCTCGAGCCCGACGCGGCCCGCGTCTTCCGCGCCGCCGCCGACGCGCTCGGCGCGCACCCGTTCGCGTCGAGCCGCCGCATCCTCCGGCACCGGGTGGTGAGCCTGCTGCGCGCCGGCGACACCGACGAGGCGGCCGCGCTCATGCACGCGCACGTGGCGGCGCACTGGCAGAGCTCGCGCGACATCGCCGCGACGCTGCGCGATCTCGCCGTGCTCGACGGCAAGCTGCCCGGCGGGAGCGACTCGCGCCCGGGCCTCCGGGGCGCGGAGACGCGGCCCGTGCTGACCGGGACGCGGCTCGGGACGCAGCTGCGCTTCCGGGCCGAGGCGCTGCGGCTGGCGGGGCGGCTCGACGAGGCGCGGCGCGACGCGGAGGACGCGCGTCGCATCTTCGAGCACGCCGGCGACCGGGAGAACCAGGCGCACTGCCTGCGCCTGCTCGGGCACATCGCGTCGGACGTCGGCGCGGAGGCGCAGGGCCGGCGGCTCGTGGCGCGCGCGCACGCGATCTTCGACGAGATCGGCCACCGCCACGGGCAGGCGCAGTGCGAGGTGCTGCTCGGGGAGATCGACTACCAGCTCGGGGAGCACGCGCGGGCGCGGGCGGTGCTCGCGTCGGGGGAGGCGCGGTTCCTGGAGGTCGGCGATCGGCTGGGGAGGGCGCAGTGCCTGCTGCTCCAGAGCATGGTCGAGCAGGCCGGGGCGCTCTCCGAGGCGGCGCGGTCGCTGCTCACGACCGCGCGTGCCGACTTCGACGCGATCGGCTACCGGCTCGGGCTCGCGCAGTGCGACCTCACGCTCTCGCACGTGGATCACCGCCTCGGCGACTTCGAGGCCGCGCGCGCGGGCGCGCTCGCGGCGCGGCAGAGCTTCCGCGATCTCGCGAACCCGCGCGGCGAGGCCGGGTGCGAGCGGCTGCTCTCGATGGTCGCGCTCGACGCGGGCGCGCCCGAGCTCGCGGAGGAGCACGCGCTCGCTGCCGGCCGGCTCTACGAGACGCTGGCGGACCCGTGGGGGCTGGTCGAGGCGCGGCTCCTGTTCGCGCAGATCGCGCTCCACCGTGGGGACGCGGAGCAGGCGCGCGAGCACCTCGTCGCGTGCGAGGCGGTGGCGCTCGCGGAGGCGGAGCCGCGGCAGCACCGGCACCTGACGCTGGCGTGGCTCGCGTACCACGAGGGGCGGTTCCACGAGGCGGCGCGGGAGCTCGACGCGGCGCGGGCGTCGTTCAAGGACAGCCGGACCGGGGACCACACGCCGCAGCTCCTGGAGCGGTTCGCGCGGATGGGGTGGCCCAAGCCGGCGGGGACGCGGATCAGCGGGTGGATGCGGACGCTCGCGCTTGCCTGACGCGCGCGTGGGCCCCCGGCGCGTGCCCCCGCCTTGGAACTAAAGCGGGAGCCAGAAATCCGGGCCGAAGAGGCGGCGCGCGGCCTCGATCGTGCGCAGGGCGCGCGGGAGGTCGAGCTTCGCCTGGTGCTCGGCCAGCTGCACCACGTACGGGATCCAGAGCGGCCGGCACACGACGAGCGCCGCGAAGTGGAACTCCGCCTCGTCGGTCTGGCCGAGATCCACCGCGACCCGCGCGAGGATCGTGTGCACCGGGACCGGCGACCCGAGCGGCGCGATCGCCGTCGCGCAGCGACGCACGCTCTCCGCCGCCTCCTCGCTGGGATGCCGCCGGAACTCCTGGAACGCCTCCTCGAGCTCGTGCTCGTCGCTCACCTGCTCCGGCAAGTGCTCCGCGACGAGCCGCTTCCAGTGCTCGACGAACGGCAGATCCGCGAGCGCGCTCGACCTGTCGGCGTGAGCGAGGAGCAGATCGGCCTCCTTCCAGTCGCCCGCCTCGCGCGCGAACTCGAGCCCGGAGACGACCCGGGCCTCCTCATGCAGCCCAGGCTCCTTCGTCATGAGCCAGCGCTGCCAGTAGAGCGCGCCGCGGAACGCCACGCGCGCCAGCGGCTCCTTGCCCTCGGCGCGCTGCGCGAGCGCCGCATCCATGAGCGCGCTCTTGTGCCGCCGCACGTCGTCGACCTCGAGGCTCGCCGGCCAGGCGCAGAGCCCGCACGCCTCGGAGATCATCGCGCCCACCTCGCGCCGCACGAGCACCGCCCGCCCGCGGGTCGCGCTGAAGGAAACCTCCCCGACACAGAGCAACGCTACCACGACGCGCGCGGCACGCGAGAGGTCGTCGGCGGCAAGTGGCAGGCAGACAACACGCGCGGAGCGAGCGGGCTCATGGTTCTCGATCTCCACCGAGGCTTCCTGCACAATGAGCCGTTGGCGGCAGCGACGGAGGGGGGGCGCAGGCGGCCGCTCGAGGTGCTGATTGGCGATCGAGCTCGAGAGGACAACCCGGCGCGACGGCGCTCCCAGCGCCAGGCGGCGCCGACGATGAGCCATCCTGATCTTTACCGCGCCGCGTTCGAGGCGGCCGAGGACGCGCTCCTCCTCCTCGAGAGCGGGCGCGTGATCGACGCCAACCCGAGCGCGGTGCGGCTGCTCGCCGGGCCCGACGAGGGCCTGCTCGGGCGCGAGCTCACCGGGCTCTCGCCGCTCCTGCAGCCCGACGGACAGGCCTCCGCGGCGGGCCTGAAGCAGCGGATCGAGGCGGCGAGCCGCGGCGAGCCGCAGCGGTTTCGATGGCTCTACCGGCGGCCGAACGGGGGCTTCATCCAGGCCGACACGCAGCTCGCGAAGCTCGCGTTCGCGGGCGGCTCGGGGCCGATCCTGCGCGCGGTGGTGCGCGAGGAGGACAAGGAGCAACGCCGCCTCTACGCGCTCGCCGTCGACATGCTCGGCATCGCGACGCTCGACGGGCGCTTCAAGGAGCTCAGCCCCTCGTGGGAGCGGACGCTCGGGTTCAGCCGCCAGGAGCTGATGGCCGAGCCGTACGTCGAGTTCATCCACCCCGAAGACAAGGCGCGCACCCTCTCGGAGACCGATACGTTCTCCACCGGCGCGCAGACGCTCACCTACGAGAACCGCTTCCGCTGCAAGGACGGCTCGTACCGGTGGCTCGAGTGGAACGCGATGCTCGCGCTCGACGAGGGGCTCGTCTACTTCGTCGTCCGCGACGTCACGCGGCGCAAGACCGCCGAGATGGCGCTCCGCGAGTCCGAAGAGAAGCTGCGGGCGCTCTACGAGGGCATCCCGCACTACCTGACCGTCGTCGACAGGGACGCGCGGATCGTCTCCGTGAACCAGCAGCAGGCGGGGATCCAACAGGAGAGCATCCTCGGCCGGAGCCTCTACGATTTCACGCCGCCGGAGTACCACGCGACCGTGCGGGAGGCGCTCGAGACCGTGCTCCAGACCGGCGGCCGGGCCCACTACGAGGTGGTCGGCCTCGGGGTGGACGGCGGGCGGGCGTGGTACGCGAACCACGTCAGCCCGATCCGGGGCGCCGACGGGGTCACGAACGTGCTCATCGTGGCGGAGAACATCACCGAGCGCCGGCGCGCCGAGGAGCAGCGCCGGGAGAGCGAGGCGCGGTTCCACGCGGCCGTCGAGGCCAGCATGGACGCGTTCCTCACGATGACGTCCCACCGCGACGGGAGCGACGAGATCGCCGACTTCGTGATCACGGGCCTCAACGCGCGCGCCGCGGCGATGCTGTCGATGCAGCGCGAAGAGCTCCTCGGCCAGCGCCTCTCGGAGCTCGAGCACTCGGCCGAGGCGGGCGTCCTCCTCGACAAGTGCCTGCGCGTCATCCGGAAGGGGGCGCCGATCGAGGAGGAGATCCTCTTGCCCGCGCCCCCCGCCCAGCCGTCGCGCCCGCGCGTCTGGGTGCACCACCAGATCGTGCCGATCCGGGACGGCGCGGCCGTGACGATGCGGGACACCACCGACCGCAAGCGGCTCGAAGACCAGCTGCGCCAGTCGATCGAGCGCCTCGAGGCGTACGCCGAGGAGCTGGAGGGCAAGAACCGGATGCTCGCCGAGGAGAACGCCGAGCGCGAGCGGACCGCGAGCGTCCTGCGGCAGCAGCAGGAGGCGATCCGCGCGCTGTCGACGCCGATCATCCAGGCGTGGGAGGGCGTCCTCGTCCTGCCGATCATCGGCGCGCTCGACAGCGGCCGGGCCACGCAGATCATGGAGAAGCTGCTCGGGGAGATCGTCCGCACGCAAGCCCACTTCGCCGTGCTCGACCTGACCGGCGTGGAGGACGTGGACGGACCGACGGTCGACCACCTGCTCCAGGTGGCCCGGGCCGCGAGCCTGCTCGGCAGCCGCTGCCTCGTCTCGGGCATCTCCCCCGGCGTCGCGCAGGCGATCGTCGAGCTCGGCAGCGACGCGCGGACCTTCGAGACGTTCGGGGAGCTGGAGGACGCCCTGCGCCACGCGCTGCGCGTCTCCGGCGCGCGCCCGCCGAGGCTGCGGCGCAAGGCGCGCTAGCCCCGCGCGGAACCAGCGACGCGCGCCTAGGCTTCCTCGGCCGCGAGCTCGTCGCACAGCTCGCGGGCCCGCGCCGCGTAGCGCGCCGCCGCGGCGCCCTCGCCGATCGCCGCGGCGAGCGCCGCGGCGCGGTCGTACGCCGCCGCGGCCGCCCGCAGATCGCCGCCCCGATCGTAGTGGTGCGCGAGCAGGGCCGCGCCGTCGTCGCCCGGCGCGCGGTGCTCGAGCCAGTCCGCGACGAGCAGGTGGATCCGCCGCCGGACCTTGAGGCTCAGCATCTCGTAGGCGACCTCGCACGTGGCCAGCTCGGTGAACACGTACTCGCGCTCGCCGGGGAACGACGCGGGGGAGCGGAGCCGGATCAGCTGGCGATCGCACAGGCGCGCGAGCAGCTCGGCGGTGGACGCGCCGGCGCCGTGCCGCACCGAGAACGGCGGATCGAGATCCTGGAGCTCGGCCAGGATGCGCTCGCTCGACATGGGCGAGCGCGCCTGCGGGGCGTCGTTCCTGAGCCGCTCGACCGCGCCCTCCCAGAAGGTCCGGCCGACGACGGCCGCCTGGACGAGGACCCCGCGCGCGTCGGCGTCGAGGCGGTCGAGGCGCGCCTGGACGGCGCCGTGCACCGACGGCGGCAGGCTCAGCGCGCCGAGCGCGCCCTCGTGGACGCGCCACGCGCCCTCCTGCGCCTCGATCGCGCCGGCGTCCACGAGGAGCTGGAGCATCTCCTCCACGGTGCGCGGGTTGCCCTCGGCGCGCTCGGCGAGCGCGCGCACGAGCTCCGGGTCGAGCTCGGGCGCGCCGCGGAGCCGATCCCGGATCATCTCCTCCCCGTGCCGCCGCGCGAGCGGGAGCGCGTCGACGCGGACGTAGGCCTCCTTCGCGATGCCCCAGTCCGGGCGGCGCTCGTAGAGCTCGGGGCGCGCGGCGCACACCACGCAGAGCGGCAGCCCCTCGGCGTGCGCCACGAGCTCCTCGATGAGGTCGAGCGTGGCGTCGTCGGCCCACTGGAGGTCGTCGCACACGATCAGGATCGGCGTCCGCTCGAGCGCGAAGGTGACGAGCTGCGCGAGCGCGGCGGCGATCCGGCGCTTCGCCAGCACGCTGCCGCGCGCCGCCGCCTCGAGGAGCCCCGCGGGCGCCGGCCGCGCGCCCAGGATGGCCGCCAGCCGGGCGAGGATGTCCTCGACGTCGCTCGCGCCGCTCGACGTCGCCAGCGACGGGGACGGATCGAGCTCGTCGTCGTCCTCGTACCGCACCGCGCCGGCCGTCCTGCGCGCGTTCACGGTCGAGCTGACCGGCCCGCGCAGGGGGACCGCCGACGCGCGCGTCACGATGGGCGACGCGCCCCCGAGCGCGGCCCTCGTCCCCGCGCCGGCGGCCTCCCGCTCGGCGCGGGCGCGGGCGCGGGCGGCGCGCAGGCGGAGCCAGCGCAGGCCCAGGCGCAGCTTGCGCAGGATGACCTGGGCCGGATCGGCCTCGTGGATCCCGAACCAGCGGCGGAGCAGCGCGCCGGCCAGCCCGTAGCTCGCCTCGCGCGCGAGCGCCGAGCACTGCGCCGAGAGGACGAACGGCGCGTCCGGCGGCGCGGGCGCGGCGCCGCGCCCGGACGAGGGCGCGCCGGACGCCGGCCCGCCGTCGAGGCCCGCGGAGAGCTCGGCGAGCACCCGCGTGCGGCCCACGCCGGGCGCGCCGACCAGCGTGACGAGGCGCGGCCGCCGCTCGTGGAAGGCGGTCTCGACGAGATCGCGCAGGCGCTGCATCTCCGCGCCGCGCCCGACGAGGCGCGTCGCGAGCCCGTGGAAATCGGGCGGCGCGAGCCCGCGGCTCGGCGGGGCCTCGCCGAGCACGCGGTAGATCGGCATCGCCGCGCCGCGCGCGGCGGGCTCCGCCGGCGCCGCGCGGGCCGCGCTCGCCTCGATCGGCTCGACGCGGAAGCGCCCGAGGACGAGGCGGTGGGTGTCGCGGCCGATCACGATCGCGCCGCGCGGCGCGAGCTGCTGCAGGCGCGCGGCGCCGTCCACCGCGTCGCCGATGACGGCGAGATCCTGGCGCGCCGAGCTCCCGGCGCCGACGAACACCCGCCCCGTCGAGATCCCGATCCGCACCGAGAGGCGGACCGCCCGCGCCGCGCGCGGCAGCGCGAGGCGCGGGATCGCGGCCTGCGCGGCGAGCGCCGCGACGATCGCCCGCTCGGCGTCGCAGTCGGTCGCGCGGGGCGCGCCGAAGACGGCCATGACGCGCCCGCCGATGGGCCGCTCGACGATCCCGTGCATCTGCTCGACGTGCTCCGCGAGCGCCTGGTAGCAGCGATCGACGACGTCCTTGACGTCCTCGGGATCGAGCCTCGACGAGAGCGCGGTCGCCTCGGACAGATCGGCGAACAGGACGGTGCAGATCCGGTGCTCGCCGCCCTCGAACGGGACGACGCCGCGGCCCCTCGGCGCGCTCCTCTCGGGGCCCACGCTCCCGCGGCCCCCGCTGCTCTCCGGGGGCCGCCGCTGCGGCCGCGACGGCGGCGGCAGCGACGGCGGCGGGACCGAGAGCGCGGGCGGGGGCGGCAGCGGCGGCAGGTGGAGGGCGGCGAAGTCGAGCAGCCCGTCGTCGTCGACGGGGTCGGCGGCGTCGGCGCCGCCGGGGCCGAACGCGGGCGCGCGCAGGGTGTCGCGCGCCACAACGACGACGCTGGAGCGCTGGGCGGCCTCGAGGGCGGACCACATCTCGCCGAGGCTGTGGAACCGCTGCGAGGGGTTGATCGCGAGCGCGCGGCCGAGGACCGCCTCGACGTCGGGGCTCGCGCTCACGCCGCGAGCGCGGAAGCTCGGCCGGATCGACTCGTCGCTCGAGGCGACGAAGAGCTGGATGACGTCGCTGCCGGAGAGGGCGGGCTGGCCGCTGGCGACCTCGATGAGGATGAGGGCCATCGCATAGACGTCGGTCCACGGCCCGGTGGCGCCGAACCGCGGGCTGAACTGCTCCGGCGCGCCGTACTGCGGCGTGAAGGCGCGGAACGTTCGTCCGGTCTGGACGAGCGCCTCGGCGAACGTCGGCGTCTCGGAGAAGACCTTGGCGAGGCCGAAGTCGAGGACCTTCATGCGGTCGCCGAGCAGGAACAGGTTGGCCGGCTTGACGTCGCGGTGGGACACGTTCTCGTCGTGGGCGACGGCGAGCGCGGAGGCGACCGGCGCGAGGAGCTTGATCGCCTCGGCGAGGCTCCGCGGCGGCGCGTTCTCGGCGCGGCGGCGCCGGAGGTCCTGCTCCAGCGTCTCGCCCTCCAGCCACTCCATGACGATGTACGGCGTCCAGGGGCCGTGCGGCGCGGCCGCAGCGCCGATGTCGAGCGCCTGGACGATGCCCATGGTGCGGCGCGAGAGCTGGTGGAGCAGGCGCGCCTCTTCGCGGAACTTGGCGAGGAAGGCGTCCTGCTGCTCAGCGCTCAGGCCCGTCGGGATCTTGAGGCATTTGACGGCGACCGGCGCGTCGAAGCCGAGGTGCCGGGCCCGGTAGACGACGCCGAACGCTCCCTCGCCCGCCAGCGCCTCGACAGCGAACTGACCGTCGATGATCGACCCCACCCAGCCGAACGGGTCGCTGGCCTGCATCGTTGCCTAGGCTACCTGTTGCGCCGAACCACGAGCAAGGTGGCAACGGCGGCCGCTCCAGGGGGGAACGGGGGGCGGTCGGCGCTAGCCGCTGGGCGGGAACGGCGCGGGCGGGGCGGTGAGCCGAGGAACGCGGACGGTGGGAAATGAAGGGCGCTGTGGGCTGAGGTCGCGCCGGGTCAGCGGACGACCGAGCTCAGTTGATGACCGGGGTAAAGCAACCGATGGACGTGTCGATGCGGAAGTTCGACTCGGTCGTGCGGCGCTCGGCGAAGAAGAAGTCGAGCGCGTACGTGTTGCCCGGCGTGATGCCGAGGTCCTGCGCGCGCGCGTCGAGGTCGATCGTCGCGCTCTCCGGCTTGTGAATACCGCCCAGATCGATCGCGAGACGGCCGTTGATGAAGGTGAAGAGGTCGTCGTCGCCCGAGAAGGTGAACACCTCGCCACCCTTGTATTCGAACGTGGTGTGGAGCTCGAGCGTGAAGTGATAGTTGTGGCGCCGGTCCTCGTTGCCAAACCCCATGTCGTCGATCGGGAAGAAGTCGGCATCGTCGTACGTGGACGTGCCGTTCCCGTTGTCCACGAGCGAGATGGATATCTGGATGGCGGTGTTCACGTCGGGCACGTCGCGGAACCACTGATCGAAGGCCTCCTTGCCGGTCGTGGTCAACGTGCCCTCGCTGCCGCCCGCATAGACCGGCTTGCCGTCCGCGCCGAGCTGAGCCTCCACGATGCCCCGGTCCTCCCCGGGCCGGGCCTCGAAATCCGGGTGCGTATCCTTGAAGTCGCGCACGATCGCGATGAGCTCGCTGCTGCAGGCGTCGCCGCCCGCGCTCGGGTCACCGCCCGAGCTCGCGCTACCCCCGATGTCGCCGAAGGGGTCCTGCCCGATGTCGCCGCCGCTCGCCGTCCCGTCGCCGCCGCTCGCCGTCCCGTCGCCGCCCGAGGCAGCGTCACCAGCGTCGCCGGTCCCCCCTCCACACGCGGTCGCCGCCACGAGGGCCACGCACGCCGATACTGCCACCACCATCCGCCGATAAGCCATCATGTCTTGCCCCTTTTCCCAGCCGCCGGAAGCCATCGAATCCGCATGGAACGACGTCGGAGACACCGCGTCGCCAGCTTCCGCCCCTGTGCGCGGGGGTGGGTGGAACGGGTCAAATTTTTATTCAACAAAATGACCGGCGTTCCCGGCCGCAAAAATACAGCTGCCTCGTCCATCCCTGGTGAGCTGCTCGTCGCAGGCTCCTGCGCTGGATCGCCGAGCGCCCTCGGCGCCTGCTCATCGCGCAGGAACGCCGAAGAAGTAGTACCCCTTGCCCCACAGCGGGAAGTCGTAGGTGCCGTACTCCCACGCGAACGCGTCCCCGAGCGGGGCGACCATCTCGCGCAGCTCGGCCTCGGTGTAGACGCGCAGCGTGCTCACCACGCCGTCCCACACGCTGGCC
Source organism: Sorangium sp. So ce834 (assembly GCF_051521425.1). Lineage (NCBI taxonomy): Bacteria > Pseudomonadati > Myxococcota > Polyangiales > Polyangiaceae > Sorangium > Sorangium sp. So ce834. The sequence continues at coordinate 4,765,406 of NZ_CP150351.1, read as the reverse complement.
GCGGCGGCGATCGGCGTCGCCCACGTGAGCCACGCCTTGGCGGCCCGGGAGCGGCGCGCGAGCAGCGGATTCGCGGCGAGCGCGGCGACGCCGACGGGGACCATCGGCAGGAAGCCGAGCGGGTTCCGCTCGAAGCCCTCGGACAGGAAGATGCCGGACGAGCCGCGCACCGCGTCCGCCAGGATCGCCCGCGCGAGCTCGGGAGAGAAGTGGTGGAAGGCGTTGATCATCAGCCGCGCGCGGCCCTCGGCGAGCGCCCGCGGGATGCGCGTCGCGTCCACCGGCGAGGGCTCGAAGGCGACGAACGACGGGTGCCGCGCGGCCGCCGCCGCCCACGCCTCCGGCTGCGGCAGGAGGTCGGTGAGCACGAAGCGCGGCGGCGCCGCGCCCGCGCGGAGGAGCTCGTCGATGAGCACCTCCGACGGCCCGGCCGCGCCCGCGCCGAGCTCGATGACCTCGGTCGCCCCCGAGGCGGCGAGGAAGCGCTGGAACGGCGCGATCAGGCCGCGCAGCATGCCGCCCCACCGGATCGTCCGGCTCAGCGACTCGATGATGAGCTCGCGCAGCGGACCGGGAGACCACGACGAATCGTTCCACTCGAAGAGCGACAGACGAGGCAGGGCGCGCGGCATCGGTTCACCGTCGACCGCCGGAGGTCGCGGCGCCATCCTGAACGCATGAACTTCCTGCTTCATCGCCACCTCGCCGCGCGCGACCTCGGCTCGGTCACCGCCGGCGCCGGCGCGATGCTCCCCGACCTCTGGCGCATGGCCGATCGGCGCGTGAAGCCCGCCCGCGCGCCCGAGCGCCCCGCCGCCCCGCCGCCCCGCCTCGCCGAGGTGCTGGCCGGCATCGATCACCACGTCGCCGTCGACCGCTGGTTCCACGCCGCCCCCGTCTTCGTGGAGGGGGAGCGCCGCCTCACCGAGGCGCTGCGCGGCGCCGCGCTCGACGCGCCGCGGCTCGCGCTGTTCGCCCACGTGCTCTGGGAGATGTGCCTCGACGGCGCGCTCGTGCGCCGCATCGGCCTCGCCCCCCTCCTCGACGACCTCCGCGCCGGCCTCGCCTCCATCGACGGGCCCCCGACCGAGGCCGCCGCATGCATCCACCATTTCGAGCGGCGCGCCCCCTCCCCCGCCGTCGCCCTCGCCGATCGCCCCGCCTTCGAGGCGCGCCTCCGGCGCATCTGCGACGAGCTCGCCCGCGGCCCCTGGATCGCCGGCTACCAGGACGGCGCCGGCCTAGCGTTCATGCTCTCGCGCGTGCGCTCGCGCTTCGGCATGCCCCCGTTCACGCCGGAGCAGCACGACCACCTCGCCACGCTGCTCGACGGCCTAGCCGGCGCCGCCGACGCGTCGCTCGACGACCTCCTCCGCACGGCTCCCCCCTGCGCCCACTGAAGTTCCCCTCTTCCCTCCCCCTCTCCTCGAGACGGCGACCGCCGATCATTCATGAATGATGATCGTCGTCCCGTCGCCAAGCTCCTCGCCGGTGTTGATGGCGTGCCAGCCGGGGGGCACCGGGGGGTCGGTCCACAGGAACACGCGGTGGGCGTCGATGGGCGCCAGGTTGATGCAGCCGTGGCTGCGCGGCGTGCCGAAGACGTCGTGCCAGTACGCGGCGTGGAGCGCGTAGCCGCTCGCGAAGTACTGGATGTACGGCACGTCCTTGAGGGCGTACGTCCCCTCGCCGCGGCGCCGCGTGACGCCGTACTCCCCGTCGCCCTTGCGGGGGACCGCCTTCTGGCCCGCCTCGGGCTTCGCCGCCGCGCTCGCGCCCGGCTTCTTCGTGCGCTCCTTCGAGGGGCCGCCCTTGTCCGGCTTCGCGCCCCGCGAGGCCGAGGGCGCCTCCGCGGTCGTCTCCGGGCGGCCGCCGACGCTCGACGACTCGTTCGAGTCCATCGTCGCCGTGATGTGCTTGTTCCGGATGCGGAAGATGCCGCGCACCGTGGCGGTCGTGGTCTTTGGATCGGCCACCCCCGCCTGACCGGTCGAGACCAGCGTGGCATAGACGGGGCGCTTGCCCTCCCAGAGGACGAGCGTCTGGTGCGTGATCGAGACCTCGATCCACTTCTCGCCCTTCTCGGCGACCTGGGGCCACGCGGACGGGGCGACCGCGAGCCCCACGTCGAGCTGGCTCACGTACCGCTGGTCCTTCGTGCGGTAGTACTTCACCCCTTCGAGCCGGCGCATCCTGCCGGTCAACGGGATGACCTCGCGGAACGGGAGCTCCTTGCCCGGCGTCGCCTTGTCCCCCTCGATCTCGACGTCGCGCGCGCTCCGCGCCCGGACGAACGCGAGCGGCAGCGTGAGCTCGTCGTTCAGCTCGACGCCGTGCCACGGCGAGCCCGTGTCCGGCTTGATCTTCGTCGCGGGCGCGAGCCGGAGATCGGTCGTGATCGCGAACCGCCGGTTCAACGACTCCGGCCCGGTCGGGAACGATCCGATCAGCGACAGGCCGGTGAAGCGGCGCGCCCGATCGGCGAAGACCGCGTAGTCCGGGACCTTGAAGTCGCTGATGTTGCGGATGCGGCGCTTGCCGCCCTCCAGCCAGAACGGGATCGGGTCGTTCTCCCCCTCCCCGCCCAGCAGGGCTCCCTCGCCGAGCTCGAGCGAGTTCTTCCCGAGGCCGAGCTCGCCGATCCGCTTGCCCGGCAGCGGCACGCCCCGCGCGTCGATCGGCACGTCGTTCGCGCCGAGGGCCACCCGCTGCACGGTCGCCTTGTTCTCCTCGAACCACGCGAGGTGCTCGTCGAGCTTGAACTCCGACTTCCGCTGCTCCTCGGCCGTGGGCACGCGCAGGTAGAGCGGCAGCACGGCGCGGACGAAGGCATACCGGTACGGGAGCGCGCTCCGCAGATTCGGCCCGGGGCCGGCGGCCTTGAGGATGGGGTCGTCGAGATCGAGCGTCGCGTCCTCGCCGACGCACAGGAAGCCGCGGGGCTCGATCGCGTACCACCCGCCCGGGCAGCCGGCCGTGCCGGCGGGCTCCGCGGCGCGCGGCACCCTCGATCCGACGCGCAGGTAACCGAGCTTCTTCGAGGTGTCGCGCGGCTCTTTGTAAACGGTCGCGACGAACGCGGTGATCCCGAGCAGCGGCTTGTCGCTCGGCGGCCACGCGGCCGCCGGCGCCGCCGCGGGCGCCGCCTCCGCGGCGACGGCGGCCGCCTCCGCGCCCGCGTCGCCGGCCAGGGCCCCGGCGTCCGCCGGCGCGTCCGCGGGCTTCTTGCATGCGCCCGCGCCGCACGCGGCCGCCGAGAGCGCCGCGAGGCGCGCGAGACGAAGGACGAGGCGCGCCGCGCGCGTCGAGCGCGGCGCGCGGCGAGGCTTCCCTGAAGACAGCAGGCCGCCCATGCGGGCCTACTTGCCAAAAACGGCGCGCGACGAAAAGCCCAAAACACCCGCCCGGCGCTCAGGCCAGGAGGCCCGACAGCGGGCCCGCGCAGTACGCGGGGTTGCCGAACGTAGACACGTCCACGCCCATCGCGTTGCACAGCGTCACGAGCAGGTCGTTGTGGGCGTCGCCGCCATAGCGCACGTACCTCCCGGTCCGGAGCGCCCCGCCGGCGCCGCCCGCGATCACGTACGGCATGTTGTGCCGCGAGTGGGTCTGCCCCTCCGAGATGTCGGTGCACCAGAGGATGAGGGTGTTGTCGAGCAGCGTGCCCGTGCCCTCCTTCACCGCGTCGAGCTTCCCGAGCAGGTACGCGAGCTGCTCCGCGTGCCAGCGCCCGATGTCGACGAGCTGCTGCTGCTTGTCCTCGTCGGTCACGTTCGAGTGCGAGAGCGAGTGGTGCGTGTCCGACTGGCCGAGCCAGGTGAACACCTTCCCGGCCTGCGTCGAGCTCCACTGGATCGACGCGACCCGCGTGAGATCGCAGGCGAGCGCCATCGCGAGCAGATCCATCTGCAGCTTGCCGATCGCCGGGTAGTCGTCGTTCGCGTAGACGTCGAGCGGAGCGCCGAGCTCCGGCAGCGCGCACGCGCCGCCGAGGAGCCCCGGCGCGTCGAGGCGCTTCTCGATCTCGCCCACCGCGTCGAGGTGCTGCTCCAGCTTCTGCCGGTCCTCGCCCCCCAGCGTCCTCGCGAGCGCGCCGTAGTCCTCCATGACGCTGCCGAGCACCCGGCGGCGCAGGGCGCGCCGCCGCTCGAGGTCCGCCGGATCGGCGCTGAGGTCGAGGAAGAGCCGGTCGAACGCGGCGCGCGGATCGTCCTCGGGCGGGACCGGCTGGCCCGGGCCGAGGTACGAGACGCGCGACGAGACGTTGGCGTACTGGACCTGCACGCCGAGCTCGAGCGACGAGAGCTTCGTGGGCTCCCCGAGCTGCGCGGCGAGGAACTGGTCGACCGAGATGCCGCCGCCCCAGCCGACGCGCGCCGCGGGGTTGCAGGCGTACGGGAAGAGCGTCCCTTCCTGGAGCTCCGTGCCGGTGAGGGCCTGGCCGATGCCCTGCTGGTGGGGATCGCCCGGCCCGTGGTAGGCCGAATCCATGTTGATGCCGTCGACGACGAGCAGCTTTTCCCGGTAGGGCGAGAGCGGGGCGAGGATCTCGCCGAGCTCGAACGACGCCCCGGTCCCGGTCGGCTCCCACGCCTCCTTGACGGTGCCGAGGCCCGTGAAGAAGACGACGAAGCGCTTCGGGAAACCGACGGCGCTCGCCGAGCCGCCCATCGCGTCGAGGAACGGCAGCGCGAGGGCGAGCCCGCCCGCGCCGCGCAGGAAGGTGCGGCGATCCAGGCGTCTCCTCGACGCGCGGCGCGGCGCGGCGCGGCTCACAACGCCCCCCCGTCGGCGGGCAGCGCGCGGCGGTAACGGAACGCGTCCGTCTGCGTGAGCGCCACGAGCAGCGCCTTGATGTTGTACCCGTTCTCGGCGAACGCCGCCTGGATCTGGGTCATGCTGCACTCGTCCTCCGCCTGCTCGGCGCGGCCATAGCCGAAGCGGAACCACTGCGTCGCGACGCACTGGCGCACCTCGCCGCTCTCCGCGAGGCGGTGCGCGAGCTCCACCGCCCCGTCGAAGGGCCCGTCCGCGCCGCCGGTCCCCCCGATCTCGCCGCTCGCGTCGATCGGGACGCCCTGGTCGGCCTCGCGGTACAGGCCGATCCCGTCGTAGCGCTCGAACCCGAAGCCGATCGGATCCATGAGCTTGTGGCAGCCGGAGCAGCTCGGGTCCGTGGAGTGCTGCTCGAACCGCCGGCGGGTCGGGATCCCCTCCCGCACCTCGGGCGGCTGGATGTCCACGTCGGGCGGCGGCGGCGGCAAGATCTGGCAGAGCAGCCGCTCGCGGACGAACTTGCCGCGGTGCACGGGCGAGGACTGGTTCGGCTTGGCGAGCACCGAGAGCAGGCTCGCGTGGGTGAGGAAGCCGGCGCGCTGCGACGGATCGAGCGGCACGATCGCGAGCTCGTCCGGCGCCCCGGCGGGGCCCGCCGGCAGCCCGTAGAACGCGCGGAGCTCGGCGTTCATCATCGAGTACGGCGCCGTCAGCAGCGTCGCCACGTCGCCGGCGGCGTCGTCGAACACGACGTGCTCGAGGAACGCCTCGGTCTCCGCGCGGAGGAGCGCCGGGAGCCCGGCGTGGAAGCTCGGGTAGACCGCGGGGTCCTTGGTGATGGTGTCGATGTTCGACAGCTGCAGCCATTGCTTGTGAAAGTTCGCGACCGCGGCGCGGGCGCGCGGATCCTCGAGCAGGCGGCGGGCGTGCGCGGCGATCTGCGCGGCGGTGCGGAGCTCGCCCGCGTCGGCCGCGGCGAACAGCGCGTCGTCGGGCATCGAGCCCCAGAGCAGGTACGACAGCCGCGAGGCGATCTCGTGATCGGAGAGCGGCACCACGCCGTCCCCGACCGGATCCGGCATGCCGAGCTCGACGCGGTAGAGGAAGTGCGGCGACTGGAGCATCGCCTGGATCACGAGCTCGACGCCGGTCGAGAAGCCGTGCTCGGCGCTCCCCCAGGCGAAGAGCCGCGCGAACCGCGCGCCCTCCGCCGGCGTGAGCGGCCGGCGGAACGCGCGCTTGCCGAAGCGCGCGATGAGCTCGTCGGCGCACACCTCGGGCCCCTGCACCGCCGGATCGCACCCCTCGAGGAGCGCCTCGATGTTTCGCGCGGCCCGGGCCGCGATCGCCTCGGAGGCCTTCATGAGCTGCTCGGCGAGCAGCGGCGTGACGCCGAGCGCCGCCGCCTGGTTGTTGAACCCGAGCGCCTCCTCCTCGACCACGAAGGCGTCGGCCGGCGCGCTATCGTCGCCGAGGAGATCCCGGATCGTGTTGTTGTACTCGAAGCGCGTCATCCGCCGGAGCGGCGAGGCGCCCGGCCGGATCTCCGCGCAGCGCGGCGGCTCGCCGTCCGCCCCTGCGCCGGATCTCCCCGAGCAGGCGGCTGCCGCCGTCAGGGCGATCATCGCGACCCCCAGCGAGGCGCCAGGGCCGCGCTGCGCGCGGGAGTGCCGTCCTCTTGACCGATCCATGTGCCCTCTGCCTGGGACGAGCGGGTCTGCGATGCGTCGCGTCGCGACGCCGCGCATCGCGCGACAACTTTTCTACTTGATTGAGGGCAGTCAAGGAAGGCGGGCGCGCGACGCGGCACCCCTTCTGAGTCCGGTCATAGCGGAGTCTCTTAACGACACTGCGTGTCGCGAGAAAGATCCCCCGATCCTTTCGCAATACGCTGGATTCCGTCCTGACATCGCTTGTAGGCTCGCGCGCGTGCAAGCTTCAGTCGACGCCGCTGCCACCACCAAAAGGCCCGTGCGCAAGCTCACTAGGTTCACCACGCTGTCCCTGTCGTTGAGCCTCTGTGGGAGGATCCTCCTCGGGCTCTCCGCCGCGACCGCAGCCACGTTCGCGGTCTCGCCGGTCGTGCTCGCCGCCCCCAAGGCGTCGAAGTCGATCGCGGTCCACGTCGAGGGGCCCAACGCGGATGCGATCCGCGACGACATCCTCGCCCTCGTCCCGAAGACGCTGGAGGTGGTCGAGCCCGCCGCGTTCTCGAAGGCGCTGAAGGGCGCCGGCCAGACCAAGCCCGTCGGGGACGCGGTGGTGATGAAGGCCCTGCGGAAGAAGGCCATCGACCGCATTCGCAAGGCCGGCAAGACCGTGAAGGCCGAGGGGGTGATCTACGGCGTCTCGCGGACGAACAAGAAGAAGAAGAAAGAGGTCTACCTCGTTTACGTCGACGAGAACGCGGGCGACCTCGCGGTGGACGGCGCGGTGCCGCTGGGCGGCTCGGACGACGACCGCAAGAAGGCGCTGGAAGACCTGCTCGGCCCGACGCTGGCGCAGATCGCGCCGCCGCCCGCCGACGAGAAGAAGAAGGACGGCGGCGGCGACGGCGAGGGAGAGGGCGGCGAGGGCGAGGGAGAGGACGGCGGCGACGGCGACGGCGAGGAGAAGGCCGACGGCGGGAACGACGACGGGGGCCCGGCGCGCCAGCGCAACGACGTCCGCTCGGCGCTCTTCTCGGTCGAGCTCGGCGTCGAGTTCGTGGGCCGCTGGTTCGACTACTCCGATCCGCTCTCGCAGAACCTCCGGCCCTACGGCGTCTTCGGTCAGCCGGCGCTGTCGATCTCCGGAGAGCTGTACCCGCTCGCGGGGACGAACATCGCGGTGCTCAAGGGCCTCGGGATCACCGCCGGGTACGCGCGGGCGCTCGGCCTCAACTCGGCGGTGGGCGACGGCGACCCGCTCAGCACGACCTACCAGCGCATCAACCTCGGGCTGCGGGAGCGGCTGACGCTCGGCGAGTCGACGGTGCTCGGGATCTCCGCCGGGCTCCGGTTCGTGACCTTCGAGATCGACGCGCCGGACGCCCTCGCCCGGACCGTGCCGAACGTCGACTACACGATCTTCCGCGCCGGCCTCGACGCGCGCATCCCGGCCGGCCCGGTCGCGCTGGCGCTGGGCGCCGACTACCTGATGCCCCTCTCGTCCGGCCCGGTCTACGATCGGTTCACCGGCGCCAGCGTGCAGGGCATCGGCGCGACGGCCGGGGTGCTCGTCCCCGTCGCGAAGGGGATCGAGGCGCGGCTGCTGGTCGAGTACGCCCGGTTCTTCTCGTCATTCCAGCCGGAGCTCACCGACAACTACGCCGCCGGCGGGGCGACGGATCAGTACCTCGGAATTCGGCTCGCCGGGGCATACATCTACTGAGAGTGAGGTAGCACGTGACGACCATCGCTTCCCTTTTCGGGCGCGCCGCGCTCGCCGCTGCCGCGCTGACGAGCGGCGCCGCGCTGCTCGCCAGCTGCGCGGGGACCCTCGACGAGGACTTCAAGGACGAGTACGCCGCCGGCGGCGACGAAGGCGCGGGCGCCGGCGATGGCCAGGGCCCCGGCGCCACGGCGACCACCGGCGGCGGCGGCGCCCCCAGCGCCACCACCGGCGGCGACGCGGTGACCACCGGCGGCGACGCGGTGACCACCGGCGGCGACGCGGCGGTAACCTCGACCACGAGCGGCGGCGGCCCCCAGACGTGCGCCGAGGCCCCGGCGCTGATCGTGGAGTCGTGCGGCCGCGGAGGCTGCCACGACGCAGGCTCGAGGGCCTCGGGCCTCGTCCTGGCGGCGGGGTTCGAGAACATGGTCAAGAACCAGCCGTCCCAGTCGTGCCGCGGCTCGGTGCTCGTGCCGGGCCAGCCGGACATGAGCTCGATCTACACGAAGCTCCAGGACCCCCCGCCGTGCGGCGTACGGATGCCGTTCGGCCAGATGGCGTTCACCGAAGAGCAGAAGACGTGCGTGCGCGACTGGATCGCGGCGCTCCCGCCGTGAGGGCCTGAGGGAGCGGAACGCCGCGGGCGGCGGCGGAGGCGGCGCGTCGTTCCACCGACGAGCCCGCCTCGTTGGCGCCCCCGCGGCCAGACGCTACGCTCGCCGCGATGCTGCGCCGGCGCTCGTTCTGGATCGCCGCGGCCGCCGTCGCCTACACGGCCTTCGCCGCGCTCCGGGCGTCCGGCGGCCACGGGCCCGCGTGGCTCGCCCTGCTCGGGCTGCCGGCGCTGCTCGCGCTCGGCCTGCGGTGGGTCGAGCGGCCGCCGCGCGGGGAGGACCGGATCGAGCCGGCCGCGCGCAGCGCCGCCGCCGTCTGCCTCACCGGCGCCGCGATGCTCGCCGCCGCGCGGAGCGGCCCCACCGGGCTCGCGCTGATCGCGCTCGGCAACCTTGGCGCGGCGGCGGCGTCGATGGCCGCCCTGGTCGGGCTCGCGCGCATCGCGGGCCTCGGCGGGCTGCTCGATCCCCCGCCCAGCACGCGGCGCCTCGACGCCGCGGCGTTCGCCTCGCTCTTCTGGACCGTCGCGGTCGCCTTGCCCGCCGTGTCCGCGGCGGCGCCCGAGCGCGCGGCGGATCTCGATCCGCTGCTCGTGCACTACGCCACCTCCGCGGCGTCGCTCGGCTCGCTCACGGTGATGCTCGTGGCGATCGCGCGCGTCCGCATCGCGCGGCGGCTCGAGCTCGGCGTCGCCGACCGGGTCGAGGCCGCGCTCCTGCTCTCGGCGACCGCGCTCGCGGTCGGCCTCGCGGCGGCGTTCGTCGGCGTCGCGGCGCCCGAGTCGATCCTGCCCGTCACGAGCGCGGTCGCGGCGGTGTGCGTCGCGTTCTGCACCGTGGCCGCGGACGCCGCGCAGGTCTCGCGCGCGCTCCGCCGCACGCTCGCGCTCGCGGCGCTCGCGACCCCGCCGGCGCTCCTCGCGGTGTACGCGGTGCACGAGGCGCCGCGCGGCGATCTCGGGCTCCGCGGCGCGCCGGCGTCGTCGGTCGGCGTCGCCGTGTTCGGCGCGTGCGCGCTCTGCGCGCTCGCCGGGCTCGCCGCGCCGGCCCTCTCGCGCCGGTTCGCGCCGGAGGGGGCGCGCTGGCTCGGCGCCTTCGACGCCGCGACGCGCGCCGCCATGAACCCCGAGCCGGAGGCGGCGCTGGAGGCGGCGCTCTCCGCGCTGCGCGACGCGTCCGACGCCGGCACGGCCGGGCAGGCGCCGCCGGCGCTGTACCTGCTCTCGCCGCCCGAGCGGGTGACCGTCGATCGCGCGGGTTACGCGCACACCGCGCCGGCGGAGGTGCCGGCGCGCCTCATCGAGCTCGCGCAGCTCGAGCCCGAGCGCGTCCTGCGCGTCGAGGCCGCCGAGGCGGTCGAGGTCCGGCGGCCGGAGGTGCGCTCGCTGCTCGCGTGGCTCGCCGAGCGCGACATCGGCGTGGTGGCCCTGGTGAACGACGCGGAGGGGCCGATCGGGGCGCTCGCGATCCCGCGGGGCCGGCGCGCGTCGCCGATGACGCTGGAGGAGGTGTGCGGCCTGCGCGCGGTCGCCGACCGGCTCGGCGCGGTGATCGCGGTGTCGGCGATGCTGTCGGGGTCGCGCGGCCGGGAGGTCGCCGCCCGCCGCGAGGCCGAGGAGCGCGCGCGGGAGGTGAGCCGGCTCGAGCGCGCCGTGGCGCAGGGCGCGGGCCGGTTCCGCGCGATCGCGGCGCTGCTCTCGCGGCCGGCGCGGGCCGCGGCCTACAGCCCCGCCGCGCGCGCGGCGCTCGAGCAGCTGGAGCGGCTCGGCGAGACCGGCGGCCCGGTCACGCTGCTGACCGCGCCCGGGATCGACGCGGTCGCGTGGGGCGCGGTCGTGCACCTGTCGTCCGCGCGGGCGGGCGGCCCGCTGGCGATCGTCGACGGCGCGGCGCCGGTGCCCGAGGGGTTCGCGCAGGCGTTCGCGCAGGCGCGCGGCGCCTCCGCGGAGCCCGCGCGCGGCGCCGGGCCCGCGGGCGGCGCCGGGCCCGCGGGCGCCGCAGGGGCGCCGCCCGCGCTCGCGCTGTGGCGCGATCCGGACAGCTCGCCGATCGAGGCGGCGAAGGGGGGCACGCTGCTGATCCTCGACGCCCAGGCGTTGCCGGCCGAGGTGCAGAGCTACCTCGGCGCGGCGCTGCCGGACGACGTGCGGCTCGTCGTGGCGGTGCCTCAGACGGTCGACGCGCTGGTGGCGACCGGCCAGATGAGCGAGCGGCTCGGCGATCGTCTGGGAGACCGGGCGGTCGCGCTGCCGTCGCTGTCGTCGCGCGCCGAGGATCTCCGGGCGCTCGCGCTGGACCACCTCGCGCGCATCGGCGTCCGGCTGCGGGGCCGGCCGTTCGGCCTGGATCTGCGCGCGTTGCAGGCCGTGCTCGATCATCCGTGGCCCGGCAACGACGCCGAGATGGGCGCGGTCCTCCTGCGCGCGGCGCTCGTGGCCAAGGGCGACGTGATCGGCGAGCGGGATCTCGCGGCGATCGGGTTCGCCCCGCAGCCGGAGCCCTCCAGCCAGGGAGGCGCCGCCCGCAGCGAGCCGCGGCGCGCCCGGCGGCGGCGCGCGGAGAAGGCGGGGTAGCCGGGCGGCCGGCGAGCAGCGCCGCGTGGGGGGACGCGCGCCGACGTGCAGCTCACGGTGGGGGGACCGCCGCCGGCACGCAATCCGCCGTGCGGGGACGCGCGCCGGAGGGGTCGCTACGCCTCCGGGCGGATCCGCCGCGCGGCCCTGGGCGGCACGCCGGGCCGGATCTGCGCGGCCCGCAACATGTCCTTCTGGATGAAGTGGTCGAACATGTGCCGGCAGTTGGGGCAGGGGCTGATGGGATCGCCGGCGTCGAAGTACCTGGACGCCTCGGCCTGGATCGCGATCCCGCCGTCGGGGAGCTCGCGCAGCGCCTGCCGGACCCTCGCCTCGCCCGCGCTCCCGGGCGGGAGCCTTCGCTCGCGCTCCCACGCCATCAGGTAGTCGCTGATCGCCGCGGGCGCCGCGCACCGGGGCGCGCTGATCGGGAGCTCGGCCGGCGCGTCCTTCGAGAGCGCCTCGATCCAGCCGCGGTACCACGCCGTGAAGCTGTCGTGGGTCGGGAGCAGTCCCGAGCCCGCCGCGCGGAGATCGGCCCAGACGGTGCCGGCGCGCGGGCCGCGCACCACGAGCACGGAGAAGTAGCCGCAGCCCATGTGCGCAAGGGCGATCGTGCCGCGGACCGTCGCGTCGGCCCGGTACGCGGCGCGCTCGGACGCGCTCATCACCCGCAGCTGGGGCCGGTAGGGCCGCGTGTGAGGGAAGTCGCCCGTGAGGCTCTCGATCTGCCCCGGGCCGTCGAGCGGCAGGAGCCCGTAGTAGGGCCCCGCGCCGGCGCTGCCGACGCGGGTGAGGAACGCCGCGTAATCGGCGGGGATGCGGGTGCCCGAGGACGCCTCGATGCGGCGGAGCTCCTCCGGCGCGAGCGGCGGGACGAGACGGTAGCCGTGCTCGCGGGCGCCGAAGCGGTTGAGCCACGGGTCGTGATCGCGGTGGAGGTGATCGATCGCCTCGGCGACGCCGACGATGAAGCCCTCGACGACGGCGACGGGCGCCGGGTGGTGGAGCCCTTCGGCGCGCAGGCGCTCGAGCGCCCGCGCGGCGCCTGCGCTCTCCGGGTGCGCCTTCTCGTACGCCGCGAGCTTGTCGTACCAGGAGGCGTCGCCATCGCGCACGGCGCGGTGGTAGGCATAGGCCGGGAACGCCACGGCGTGCGCCGGCTGCTCGTCGAGGACGGCCTCGAGGTGGCGCAGGCCCTCGGCGGTGCGGCCGGCTTCGCAGAGCATCGCGCCGAGGTCGCAGCGGGCCGAGACGTCCTCGGGATCGAGGCGGGCGGCGGCCTCGAACGCGCCCTGGGCCGCGTCGATGTCGCCTCGCTCCCGGAGGGCGTACGCGAGGCTCACGGCGGTGGCGAACGTGGGCTCGAGCTCGAACGCGCGGCGGGCGAGCTGCGCGGCCTCGTCCAGCCGGCCGAGCTTGCGGAGGATCATGCCGGCGACCCACGCGACCTGCGGGTGGTCCGGGTGGCTTGCGCGGAGCGCGTCGAGGGCGGGCAGGGTCTTTTCGAGGGCGCCGCGGGCCTTCGCGTCGAGGCGCTCGTCGGGGTGGCGGGCGAGGAGCTTCACCAGGCGGTAGACGGCGTCGCCGACGTCCATGCGCGCCACGCTCTTCGGGGTGAGCTCCGGGGTGCCCTGTCGCGGCGTGGGTTTCTGCTTGCGCCGCCCGGTCCTGGTCACGGCGAGACGGTAGCGCGCGTCGGCGGCGGTACCAAGCGACGCGCACGGGGAGGTGCTGGAGCCGCACGCGGCGGTGACGGAGCTGTCGAGGAGGCTGGAGCCGGGCGCGTCGGCGCGGCTGCCGTGCGGGGTGCTGACGCGCTACGCGTGGGGCTACGCGCTCGCAGCGGACGGGCTCGCGTACATGTTCGCGGAGCCGCAAGGCAGCCGATGGCTGCTGAGCCGGATCGTCGACCTGCACGACAACCTGATCGAGCTCTCGTACGAGGACGGCCGCCTTGTACAGGTGATCGACAGCGTGGGCCGGCTCGTGCGCGTGCGTCGGCACGAGGACGGGCACATCGCCGCCTTCGAGGTCAAGAACGCCTCGGCACACGGGCGTTGGGAGGCGCGGCGGCGGTACGCATTCGACGCGCGCGGCGACCTCATCGCGGCCGAGGACGCCGCGGGGCACGCGCAGCGCTTTGCCTACGACGAGGACCGCCGCCTGGTGCGGCGCGAGGAGCCGGGAGGGCTCGTGGCGGAGTTTCGCTACAAGGATGGGCGCTGCGTCGAGAGCTGGTGCCACCGTGACGGCAACGACGCGCTCGACGACGGCGCGCTGGAGCCCCTGTTCGATGGATCGCGGGCCAGGTTTTTTTTGCACGTCAAGATCGACCACCACGACGGCGCGCTCACCGAGGTGATCACCTCGCGCTCGATCCGGCGCATCGACGGCAACGCCTTCGGCAAGCTCGACAGGATGGTCTGGGGCGGCGGCAGCGGCGTGCACACCTTCCGCTACGACGACGCGGGCGCGCTGCTCGAGTACCAGGACGCGACGCAGCGGGTCTTCCGCTGGGAGCGCGACGCGGAGGGGCGGCTCGTGGCCGAGGTCGACCCGATGGGAAACAGGACCCACGTCGAGCACGACGCGCGCGGGTTCGTCTCGGCCGTGACCGACGCGCTCGGCGGCGCCGCGCGCTACGAGCGCGACGCGCGCGGCGACGTCGTCGCCATCTACGATGACGTGGGCTTCGTGGTGGGCTTCGCTTACGACAGCCGCGGCTTGCTCGTCGGCGCCACCCTGCCGAACGGCGGCCAGACGCGCATGGAGTACGACGCGCTCGCGAACCGCGTACGCGTCGTCGAGCCCGACGGCGCCGAGCGGCGCATCCGGTACGACTTCCTCGGCCGGGTCCTGGGCTTCACCGACGAGCGCGGGCACGAGACCCGCTTCGCCTACGACGCGTGCGGTCGCCTGTGCGCCGTCTTCGGGCCGGGAAGCGCGGTGACGCGCTACGACTTCGATGTCGACGGCAACCTGGCGCAGATCACGGATGCCGACGGGCGCACGACCACGCTGCGCTGGGGCGGCTTCCACGTCGTCACCGAGCTCGTGCGGCCCGACGGGAGCAAGGTGCGGTATCGGTACGACCGCGAGCAGGACCTGGTGCGCATCGTCAACGAGGCCGGCGACGAGCACCGGATCCAGCGCGACGGCGAGGGGCGCATCACCGGCGAGCGGACCTTCGACGGCCGCGAGATCCGCTACAGGCTCGACGCGCAGGGGCGAATCGAGCGGGTGGAGCGCGGGAGCGACAAGGTCGACCTCGAGGTCGACCCGCTCGGCAGGCTCGTCAAGCGCACCACCTCCGGCGGGCGCGAGGACGTGTTTGACTACGATCCGCTCGGCAGGATCGCGCGCGCCGCGAGCGGCGACGTCGAGTGCCTGTACACGTACGACCGGCGCGGGCGGGTGCTCACGGAGGTGACGCGGCGGGGCGCCGAGGTGCTCGCGGCGTTCGCGTGGACCTACGATGCCATGGGCAGGGTCACCGGCGTGCGCGGGCCGGGCGGCGCCATGAGCGTGCAGCGCGACGTCCTGGGGCGGCCCGTCGCGGTGCAGATCGGTGGAGAGAGCGCGCCGCTGCGCTTCGCGTACGATGCCGGCGGCCACGAGGTCGCGCGGGTGTTGCCCGGCGGCGGCACGATCGCGACCGAGATCGACGCCGAGGGCTTGGTGCAGCGGCAGCGCGTGCTCGGTCAGCCCGGTGCGCCGCGCGTCGGTCCCGGCGAGCCGCCGTGGGTCGGGCCGCTCGCGGCGCCCGAGACGTGGCGCAGGACGTACGCCTGGTCGCCCGCGGGGATGCTCCGCGCCGAGGAGGATCTCGGCGGCGCGACGCGAGCGATGCTCCGCGACGCGAACGGCCGCGTCGTCGAGCGGCGCCGGGGCGGCAAACGGGCGCGTCGCGGACGAGATCGATGCGGGCCTGTACGGCGACGTGCCCGACGGGAAGGCCGGGATCACGCCGCTCAGGTTCCCGGGGCAGTACGCTGACCAGGAGACCGGACTCCACTACAACGGGCACAGGTACTACGACCCGGAGGCGGGGGTGTACCTCAGCCCGGAGCCGATCGGGATCGAGGGAGGCCTGAGGCCGTACGCGTACGTCGACGATTACCCAGTGGAGTGGGTGGACGCCGATGGGCTCCTTCGCTGCGTCATTGCCCGCCGCAACGGCACACAGATAGTACGAAGCAGCGGCGGCAGCGAGGAATCGATCCACCCCGCGGTCGCAGCGGCACTGCCCCGAACGAGCGGTCGACAGCCGGGCGATCCAAGGCCACCCGAAGGATGCGCCGAGCCTCAAGCCCTCTCCGAGCACATCAGAGATTGGGAACGTCGGACCGGTCGCTCCTGCGCTCCAGGAGACCGCAACTGGCGGAGAAATCTCAAGCGGGCGCTCCGCGAGGTCGACACGATCCGCTCGGAAACCGGATCGAACGACGCCGTATCAGCGTGCCCGAACTGCTCTCAGCTCATCCCGCGCCTCTGGACGATGGCTGGACAACCGCCGCCGAGCGGGCGCGTGATTGGCGGAGGCACAAACGCAAGTCGCGATTATTCAACGCATCCCACGAGCCACCTCAGCCGGCCGAACGCGCACGGCCCCATGAATCTTGGTACGTGGAGCACCGACAACGGCAACTTCGTGAGGCAGCGATGAGCTCCAGGAAGGCGTTCCACCCGTGGTCTCGACACCATCAAGCCACCGGCCAGCCTCGCGATGCGGCTAGACCGCCGCGACGAGCACGTTGACCTGCGCATCGACGGCGCCCGCGTCGTGGAGCGTCCAGTCGGGAGGAGCCGCCGTGCGCCCTTCGAACGGAGCTTCCCCAGAACACATATCGCCGAGATCGTCTTCGAGCACCGCCTTGCTCGGCTCCGCGCCGACGGTTTCGCCGCTGGCGGTCAGCCCATCACCGACGCGCGTTGCGAGGAGGACATGCTCACCGCGCCCCGCATGATCGGCGCGCAGCTCGAACGGCGGGGCGACCCGACGGGCACCCTGATCGCCTTTCAGTCCGAGCGGCTGCTTCACGATGGGGATGATGCGCGCGCCATGGAACACGAGCTCCTCGACGCGCTCAAGGCGATGACCTTCGGCCCGGTCCCCGATTTCGGCGAGCCCTTCGCGTGCATCGATGACGGTCACGGCGGCCTCCTCGCGTGGGCCTACGACGACGATGCGGCCACCATCGAGGACGCGCTCCGGCCAGAGCTCGCGCTCATCGGCCGTGACACCCTCGGCTTCTCGCCAGACGATCCGGACGTCTCTCTCGGCGTCGTCGGACTGCACCGGCTGCGCCGACTCCTGGCGAGCGCCGCCGGACGCTCGCTCAGATCCCTCCGTCTCATGATCTCTGGCGCTCTCGGGCCATTCCTCGATCTGCTCAACGCGCACGGCCGCGCCTCGACGGTCACGTCGCTCGTCGTCCGTGGGTCCAGTCCGGCGGTCGGCGCGGCGCTCCCTGGTCTACGCGGGCTGGGCACGCCCGAGCGCATGCTCGCGACGCTCCTCGCCCAGCCCGCGCCGACGCTACGTTATCTGACGATATTTCGCGGCGACGATGATGTACGAGGAGCCCTGGCACCGCTCGGCCCAGAAAAGCTCCCGTCGCTCGAGCACCTCGCGCTGTGGTATCGCCCGACGCGCCCCGAAGGACTCCGTGCGCTCGCAGCGCATCCTCTCGTCCGGCGACTTCGATCGCTCGAGATCTGGTCGGCAGACGACGCCAAGAGGTTCCCGTTCGAGGATCTCCTCGCGCTGCGCCCATCCCTCTCTCACCTCGCCCGGATCCTCCTCGGAGGGCATCTGATACCAGCGCGCGTTCAGGCGCAGCTCGCCGCGTGGCCCGCGGTCGAGCTCGTAAGCTACGATCGACGTGAGGTCCTGGCGCTCGATATCGCCGCGCTCGGCTGGACGCAGGCGCAACGGTGAGCTCCTCACGCCGCGGTCAGTAGAACCGGTACCCGAGGCCCACCGGCGCGGCGATCACGAACCCGTCGAGCCCCTTCATGAACGTCGGCCAGGCGCTCAGGAGGAGCGCGCCCGACGTCCAGCTCGAGCTCGGCAGATCCGCGAGCACGAGCGACACCTCGACGCTGCCGCCGAACGCGAGCGTCTCGACGAGCGCGGTCTCGGGGAGGCTGCCCTCGCGCGCGTTCACGTCGACCTCGGTCCGGCCGTAGTTGCGGCCGACCAGCTCGGAGGGGATCTCCCCCTTCACGCCGGTGACCTTCGCGTCCTGCCCCACCGCGCCGACGAGCCCCGTCAGGCCGAGCCAGACGCGCCCCAAGCGCAGCGACGCGGACGGGCCGCCGACGACCAGGTAGCCGCCGCCGAACCGGTAGCCGCCGAGCACCCGGGCGCCGAGGTGCAGCCGCTCGGAGAGCGCGACCCCGACGAAGGCCTGGCCGCCGGCGAACGGCCCGATCGCCGGCTCGAAGCTGGCGTGGCAGACCTCGTCGTTGCAGGGAGCGATGAGCTCGCCCTCCGGCAGGATGTTGTAGCTGTACGAGTACGCGCTCAGGTCGCCGAAGCTGCCGGAGTCGATCAGCCCGATCAGCGCGCCGCCCGCCGCGCCGACCTCGAGCACGAAGCTTCCGGCATGTTTCGGCGCGGCGCCCGGGCTCGCCTCCCGCTCCGCGGCCGCGGAAGCCTCCTCGGGCTGCGCGTCCTCCTCCGGCCCCGCAGCGGCCTGTTCCGGCGCCGCCGCGCCCTTCCCGGCCCCAGCCGCGCCCTTCCCGGCCCCAGCCGCGCCCTTCCCGCCCTCGGCCGCGCCCTTCCCCTCCCCAGCCGCGCCCTTCCCGGCCCCGGCCGCGCCCTTGTCCGGCGCCGCGGTGGCCGCCGCCGCCGCCTCCTTCGCGGGCGCCTCCTCCGCCGGCGCGGGCTCCGGCGCCGCCGAGCCGTCCTTGGCCAGCGCCGGAACCGCCACGGCCTTCCGCTCGCCGCGCTTGATCGAGACCGACGCCTCCCACTTCTTCCGGCCGGGCGCGCTCGCGCTCACCTTGTGCTCGCCGGGGTCGATCGGCCGGGCCTGGCCCCAGCTCGCGCTGTCGACCGGCGCCCCGTCGAGCGTCACCTCGAGCCCCTCGACGGCGGCGGCCCGCGGCACGCTCACCGTGAGCCGCGGGAGCCGCAGCTCGAGCCTCGCCCCCCTCGCCTTCGCGTCGGCCTCGAGCCGCTTGTTGCCCTCCTTGCGGGCCGCGGCGCTGAGATCGATGTACTCGGACCAGGCGGTCGCGAGCTTCCCCTGCTTCTCGTGGCAGGTGGCCAGCGCGAGGAGCGTGGCCGACCTCGGGCTCAGCCGGTAGCTCTCCTCGATCTTGGGGCAGGCCTCGGCGAGCTTGCCCTTCTTCATGAGCGCCTTGCCCTCGTCGAGCAGCGCAGATGCCTGGGCGAACGCGACGCCCGGGCTCACCGCGAGCGAGAGCGCGAGCGCCGCGCCGGCGACGCGCGCCCACGGGCTCCGCGCGCGCCGGGCCGCCCCCCGAAGCAGGCCGACGCGGAGAGGGCGCCGGGGAAAAGAGAGCATGTCGTCGGAGTTCTCAGCGTCTTGCCGGTCCAAACGGTTCGTCGCTCCAGCGCGAGGCTCGTGAAGAGGGGGCCGGAGCGTATCACGCCCCGTTCGAACCGATCAAAACCGCGCGGCGCGCGGCTCGCCGCGCGCTGCGCGCCGCTCGCGGCTCACGCGGCCCCGGAGCGCTCGTCGAGCAGCTTGATCCCGGCGGCGACCTCGCTGGCGAACGACTCGGCGATCGCGCGCGCCCGACCGAACCGCGGCGGGACCTCCCTGGCGGCGCGGGCGAGCGTCGCGACGGCGAGGTCGTGCGGCTGGCGCAGGAGCACGCGGTACGCGAGGCTCCGGCCCGGCGGGGTCGCGACGACCGCGAGCGTCGAGGCGGACCACGCGAACGGCGGGCTCTTCCGGGTCGCGGTCGCGAGATCCGTGAGCGGCGTGCGCGTCATCCAGAGGGCGAGCGCGTCGGCGAAGTCGGGCGGGGCGAGCCCGGGGATGCCGTGACCCATGTCGGCCAGGCCGACGCGCCGGCTCTCGACCTGGACGCTGCGCAGCTGCCGCCACCGGAGCAGCCGCGGGGGCGGGGGCTGGCCGCGGAAGCTCGCGCGGCCCGTCCACCAGGCGACCATCGCGTCCGTGCGAAAGCAGTCGAGCACGCGCGCGAACGTGGCGTGCCGCGACAGCGCGGTCGCCACGTCCGCCGGCGCGGGCACGAGCTCGCAGAGGTCGCGCACGCTCGCGAGCAGGCGCGGATAGCGGCTGCGCGTCAGGACGCCGGCGAGCTCGTGGTTCGTGAGCTGGAGCAGGTCGTTCAGCGCGGCGAGGAGCGCCCAGTCGGCGGCGGTGAGCTCCGGGAGCGTGTCCACCGGGGCGACGAGCCGGGCGACGCGGACGCGGACCACATCGATGCGCGAGCCGAGGTCGCGATCCAGCGCCCCCGCGCCGTCGCCGAGGAGGAGCGCGAGCCGGACGCCGAACGGGCGCACCGGGTGGAGGGGGCCGCCGAGGACGAGCGGGGCGAGCACGTTCGCCTGGAGCTCGGAGAGGCGCTCGGCGATCGCGTCGGGCTCGTCGGTCATTGGGGGGCCCGGCCGGCGCCCGGCGGGAGCGCCCTCGGCTCCCCGCTCGCGTCGGGCGGGGCGAGGTCGCGCAGGGGCCGGATGCCGACGCCGCCGAGCACGACCTCGGGCAGCTCGGTCGCCAGCGCGGCCGTGAGGCCCGCCGACTGCGCGGGGACCGGCGACCACTGCTGCGCCTCGAGGAGCGCCGTCTCCAGGGGGACGAACGCGTCCTCGGCCACGCCGATCGCCCGCCCGTCGCGCCCGATGAACAGCGCTTGCCCGGCCGGGGCGCCGAGCGCGCGGAACAGCACGGCGGGCGCGACCGCGGGGACCGCGTCGTAGCCGGCGGGGATGTAGAGGCCCGGGTGGACCTCCCGGAAGAACTCGCCGACCGGGATCCCCTCGATGCCGGTCGGGTGGCGGAGGAACGCGCCCGCGGCCGTGAAGGCGATGCGGGCCCGGCGCAGCGTCTCGGGGCCGAGCGCGTAGGCGACGTGCCGGAGGAGCTGCATCTCCTCGGGCCGGATCCACGACGCCGTGACCGTCCGCCACGGCTCGGAGCTCGGGACCAGGCGGAGCGATAGCACGACCGAGGCCGGGCGCCGGGCGTCGCCCTCCGGCGTCACCCGCGCCACCGCTGGCTCGCGGCTGAGCTCGACCCGGGCGAACGCCGAGACGTCCCCCATCGCCGGCAGCTTCGCGATCTCCAGCGCCTCGCGGCCCCTGCCCCGGAAGAGCACGAGGCCCGCCTCGCTGAACACCGGGCAGGCGCGGAGGTTGACCGGGTGCCGGAACCCGATCTCCACCGCGGCGCCGGGGGCGACCGGGACGAAGTACCCGAGGCCCGGCGTGCTCGTGAGCAGCGGGACCATCCGGCCGGGGACGGCCGGCACGCGGAAGAGGTAGCGGAGGACCGGGGCGTCGTCGAAGCTCGACTCCGGCGGCCACTCGCACAGGCCGACCTCGGCCTCGACGCTGCTCCGGGACAGGTAGCGGATGAGCGCCGGGCCGAGCCCCGACTCCGCGACGAGCCAGCGGGGCCCGGGCTCGCGCCCGGCGGCCGGATCGAGGTGCGGCTCGAGCCGGAGCAGCAGCCCGCGCACGTCGAGGCGCCGCTCGACCTCGTACGTCTGCGAGAAGGCGTTGTGGTAGAGCGAGAGCGCCGCGTCGCTGGGCAGGATCTGCGGGACGTCGTACCCGAACGGCGCGGCGGCGTCGCGGTACTGGACGAAGTGCCGGCTCGTCCCGGTGAAGCAGTAGCCGCCGGCCAGCCGTGCGATCTCGGCGACGCGGTCGAGCCGGTCGCTGCTCTCCGCGGCGAACAGGAGGGTGACCTCCCGGGCGCCCAGCTTCGATCGCACGACCTCGACGACGAGCGAGCGGAGGATGTCGCCGAGCGAGCCCTGCCGCGTGTAGAGCGCCAAGAAGGCGACCAGCCGGTCGATCGACGGCAGGAGGACGAGCCCCTTGGCCCCGAGCGCGACGCCCTTGGCATCGAGCCCGAGGCCGGGCGTGCGCAGCCGGGTCTGGTGAACGGCGACGCGATCGAGGATCGAGGGACTCCCGACGTTAGCGCAGAGCCGCTGACCGTAAGAGGAGGTTTCGGATCCGTCAAGAGAGGCCCGGCGCGCTCGGTCTGAGCGGCGCGCTGGGCGCGGCGCGCCGCTCAGACCGAGCGCGCAGCGCCGCAGGAGCGGCCCACCGCGAGCGGCGCGACCGCGCCCGGCGCGACCGCGACACTGGAACTACCCTGGACGACAGCGTAGTCTGCTTGGCGAATGCGCTCCGTCGGAACACCGCAGACCCACGGAACACCGCAGACCCACCCGGCCCGGCGCCATGAGATCGCCTCTCCGCCGCGTCGGACCGCGCTCGGCGTCCAGCCCACCGATCACGTCGGCTAGCGCATGAGCTCCGCGCGCATCGAGCCCGCAAGGCCGCTCATCGCCGGCCGATTCCACATCGAGCGCGAGGTCGGCCGCGGCGGGATCGGCACCGTGCACCGCGCGTACGACGTGCAGACCGAGCGGTACGTCGCGCTAAAGATCATCACGGCGCTCGGCGTCGACGCCGAGGGCCAGGCCCGGCTCTCCCGCGAAGGGCAGATCCTCTCGGAGCTCGATCACCCCGGGATCGTGCGGGTCGTGGCGTTCGGGACGCTCGATTCGACCACGACGGACGCGGAGGGGCGGCGCATCGAGGAGGGGGCGACGTTCATCGCGATGGAGTGGCTCGACGGGGAGGACCTGGCGTCGCGCCAGCGGCGCTCCCCGCTGTCGCTGCGCGACGGGCTGGAGGTCGGGCGCCAGGTGGCGAGCGCGCTCGCGGCCGCGCACGACGCGGGCGTCGTCCACCGCGACATCAAGCCGTCGAACATCCTCCTCCTGCGCGGGCCGCCGGACGCCGGCATCCGGATCAAGCTCGTCGACTTCGGGGTGGCGGCGTCGAAGGAGGTCGTGCTCACGACCGACGCGGGCAGCCCCGTCGGCACGCCGGCGTACATCTCGCCGGAGCAGGCGCGCGGCGACGCCACGGTGGACGCGCGCAGCGACCTCTACTCGCTCGGCGCGACGCTGTTCGAGCTGGTCGCCGGCCGGCCGCCGCACATGGGGCCGACCTCGATCGCGACCCTCGTGCGCCTCGCGACCACGCCCGCGCCGCGGCTGTCGGAGTTCCTGCTCGACGTGGTCCCGGCGCTCGACGACCTGATCCACGCGCTCCTGCTCGCCGACCGGGAGCTCCGGCCGAGCTCGGCGCGCGAGGTGGCGGAGAAGCTCGCGGCGCTCGTCGCCGAGCCGCACCTGCCCACCCCCTCCCCGCTGCGCGTGAGCGACAACCCGCCGGGCGTGATGGGCACGCGGCTCGTGACCACGATCGTCGCGCTGCACGTGGCCACCGGCGAGGAGCGGCAGCGCGAGCTCGAGGCGCTGCGGCGCCGCGGGGCCGACGCGCTGCCGCTCGGCGCCGACTCGATCGTCGCCCACCTCGGCGTGCGGCAGGCCCACGGCGACGAGGCGTCGCGGGCGCTCGAGCTCGGGCTCGGGCTCGGCGACCGCGGGGGCCGCGTCGGCGTCGCCTCCGGCCGCATGCGCGTCGACCGGACGCGATCGGCCGGCGAGGTCGTCGACCGCGCGGTCGCGCTCGCGCGCGAGGCGGGCCTCGGCCGCGTCCTCGCGGACGCGACCACGGTGGAGCTGTCCCGCGGGCGCTTCCTGGGCGAGCCGCTGGAGAGCGGCGCCGTGCGGGTGCTCTCGCGCGCGCCGAAGCGGCCCGACGCGCAGACGCCCTTCGTCGGGCGGGACGCCGAGCTCATCACCACGGTCGCGGCGTTCGACCGCTGCGTCGAGGACCGGACGCCGGTCGTGGTGAGCATCTCGGGCCCGCCGGGCATCGGCAAGAGCCGGCTCGCGCGCGAGTTCGTCGCCCGCATCGCCGACCGGCCGGATCCGCCGCGGCTCGTCCAGCTGCGCTGCGAGTCGTTCGGCCGGGCGCAGGCGCTCGGCGTGGCCACCGACGCGCTGCGCGTCCTCACGGGCCTGCCGAAGGGCGCGTCGCTGGAGCAGGCCGACGAGGCGGTGCGCGCGCGGCGGCTGCTCCACGGCGACGGCGGGCTCCTCGCGCGCCTCCTCGCGAACCAGCCCTTCCCCGACGGCGTCGACCTGCGCGGCGCGCGCGACGCGCTGTACCTCTCGATGACCGACATCGCGGTCGGCGCCGCCTCGCTCGAGCCGTGCGCGCTGCTCGTCGAGGACGCGCAGTGGGCCGACCCGGAGAGCGTCGCGTGGCTCGATCACCTCCTCGGGCGGGCCACGGGCAGGGCGCTCTTCATCATGCTCATGGTGCGCCCGGCGTTCTGGCGCGACCAGGGCCAGCGCTTCACCGGCCGCGACCACGTGCGCGTCGAGCTGCGCCCCATCGCGCGCCGGGCCACGCGCGAGATCGCGCGGGCCGTCTTCAGCGCGGCCGCCGCCGCGCGGCCGTTCGACGACGCGACGCTCGACCGCGTGGCGCAGCAGGCGGCCGGCTCGCCGCTCTTCGCCGAGGAGCTCGCGCGGGTCATCGCCTCCGGCAAGGACGCGGCCACGGCGCCGACCATCGAGGCGGCCATCCAGGTGAGCCTCGACGCGCTCGACGAGCCCACGCGCGAGGCGGTGGTGCGCATGAGCGTCTTCGGCCTGTCCGTCTGGGACGTGGGCCTCGCCGAGGTCGGCGTGGCCGAGCCGGAGATCGCGCTGAAGAAGCTCATCGCCGCGGAGCTGCTCGTCGAGCAGCCCGCGTCGCGCTTCCCGGCCGCGCGCGAGTTCCTGTTCAAGCACGCGCTCGTCCGCGACGTCGCGTACGCCTCGGTCGGCGAGGAGCTCCGGAAGAAGCTGCACGCGGCGGCGGCGCGCTGGCTCGACCGGCTGGGCGAGGACAGCGCCACGGTGGCGCAGCACTTCGACCTCGGCGGCGAGCACGAGGAGGCCGCGATCCGCTGGGAGGCCGCCGCGCGGCGCGCCCTGGCGACGAACTCGCTCCGCGACGCGGTCACCATGGCCGATCGCGCGCTCGTGTTCGCGCCCGACAAGCCGACGGCCTTCGCGCGCGCGGTCCTCCTGGAGGAGGCGTACTCGCGGCTCGACGCGCGCTCGCCCGAGCGCGACTCGGCGATCCGGGCGATGTGGGAGAACGTCTACGACGAGGCGAGCGAGCTGCGCACGCTCACCGCGCGCGCCCGCTACGATCACGCGTGCGGCTCCGGGATGGATCTGGAGGAGCGCCTGACGGCGCTGCGCGACCGCGCCCGGGCGATCGATCTCGTCGAGGAGGAGGCGCAGTGCTCGGCCACGCTGGCGCAGGTCCACGCGTTCGCCGGGCAGCTCGCGAAGGCGGAGCAGGAGGCCGCGCACCTGCTCGATCTCGCGGCGCGGCGGGGCCTCGTCTGGGCGGCGGTCGACGCCTGGCAGACGCGCGCGGTCGCGCACCAGACGCGCGGCGAGCCCGCCGCGGCGCTGGAGGCGCGCCGGAACGCGGCGCGGGCGGCGCGCCGCGCGGGGCTGCAGGAGCGCGAGGCGATGCTGACGATGAACGTCGGCTTCGCGCTCACGACCATCGGCGCGCGGGACGAGGCGCTCCAGGAGATCGAGGCGGGCATCGCCCGGGCGCAGGCGATCGGCAGCTCCGGCGCGGCGCGGCACGGGCAGATGATCCTGCTCTGCTGGGCGGCGACGTTCGGCCCCGAGCCGCGGCTCGACGCCGCGCTCGCCGAGCCGCGCGCGAGCGCGGACGAGGCCGCGGGGAGCATGTGGGTCGTGCGCGACCGGGTGACGCTCGGCATCCTGTTCTACCGGGGCTGCGAGCTCCTGCGCGTCGAGTCGTCGGGCCTCGCGCGGGCGCGCTCGCTGCTGAAGAAGGCCACGGAGGCCTACCGCGTCACGGAGAACCGCGACGTCCTCCCCGTGGCGCTCGGGTTCTGCGCCGAGGCGGAGCGCCGCTTCGGCGACGCCGAGCAGGCCCGCGACATCGCGCGGGAGGCGGCGGCGCTCGTCGAGGCGGGCGCGCCGAGCCTGCTCAACGAGGCGCCCATCTACCTCGCGCTCCACGACGCGTGCGTGGACATGGGCGACCTCGTGGGCGCGCGGGACGCGATGGAGCGCGCGATGCCGCCGCTCCTGCGCCGGCTGAAGGGCCTGGAGGGGACGCCCTACGCGCGCTCGTTCCTGCTCAACCTGCCGCAGAACTCGGCGCTGCTCGCGGCCGCCGAGGCCTACGGCTGCGTGCCGCCGTCGCTCGAGGCGATGATGAGCAGCCGGCCCTAGGCCCGCGCGCGGCGCGCTTCCGGCGCGGCCGCGGGCCGAGACGGAGCCGGCGCGCGGCCGCGCCGCCCTCCGGGCCGCCCGCGCGCCCGCTCTCGCGGCTACGGCGAGCCCGCGGCCCTGCCCGTCACTTCCGCGGCGCGGTGCCGCCGCCCTGCTTGGGGGGCGCCGTCTGCACCGGGCGCAGGTTGATGGTCAGCACCTCGTCGCGCGTGAACACCACGAAGCGCGCCTCCGGGGTGTACCCGTCGGCCGCGACCCGGATGCGGTGTCCGGTGCCATCCCGGCTGAACCGCGCGAAGAACGGGTTGCTGGGGAGCTCCACGTCGTCGAGGTAGATCTTCGCGTCGAGCGGCGTGGCGATGATCCGGAGCTCGATGAGGTTGGCGACGGGCGGCGCCGGCGCGGGCTGGATCACCATGGGCGTGGTCGGGTCGACCGGAGTGGCCACCGGCTCCTGGTCCTCCTTCATCGGGAACTGCGAGACGACCGCCCACGTGCCGCCGATCAAGAGCGCGGACAGCAGCGTGACCCCCGCGCCCCAGAAGAGCGCCTTGCGCCCGCTCGGCTTTGTGTTGGCGACCATGATCGTGGGGATCGTCTGGCGGTTCGAGATGCTGTCCTCGCGCGAGCTGTCGTCGCCCAGCATCGGGTCCGCGACCGGCGCGGCGGAGAACTGCTGCGCCATCTGCGACACCGGCATGCGCTGGGACCACGGCACCGCGCCGCGCTCCTCGAGCACCGGGAGGATCTCGAACTCCTCCGCGCCCTCGCCCGAGGCCGCGTGGAGCCGCCCGAGCTGGTCGCTGATGGCGGAGCGCACCTCGGCCCGGCGGTTCGCGAACGTCTCGCCGATGAGGCGGCCGATCTCGGCCGACGACGGGCGCCGGCCCATCGTCGCGAGGTAGGCCTCGACGTCCTCGCGCATCTGCGCCGCCGTCGCGTAGCGGTCGTCGGGCGCCATCGCGAGGGCGCGCGAGCAGATCCGATCGAGCGCCTCGGGCGCCGCGGGCCACCGCTCGCGCAGCTGCGGGATCTCGCCGAACGTGAGCCGCTGGAGGATCTGCACGTCGGAGAGATCCCCCCAGAAGCGCTCGCCCACGACGAGCTCCCAGAAGATCAGGCCCATCGAGAAGACGTCCGCGCGGCGGTCGACCGTCGTCGCGAGGGCCTGCTCCGGCGCCATGTACCGGATCTTCCCCTTGACGACGCCCGTGCTCGTGTCCGCGTCGCGCGTCGCCCACTTCGCGATGCCGAAGTCGACGACCTTCGCCTGCCCGTCGTAGGTGACGAAGATGTTGTGCGGGCTGATGTCGCGGTGGACCACCTGGAGCGGCTGCCCGTTGAAGTCCATGAGGTCGTGCGCGTAGTGCAGCCCGGCGAGCGCGTCCGAGAGGATCGCCAGGTAGACCGCGCGGTGACGCGAGGGGTCGATCTTCCTGCAGATCCGATCGAGCGAGTGCCCCTCCAGGTACTCCATCACGATGTAGTACTGGTCGTCGATCTGGCCGCACTCGTACGTCTGCACGACGTTCGGGTGGTTCAGCCGCGCGGCGAGCCTCGCTTCGTCGAGGAACATCGCGTTGACTTCGGGCTCGGTGGCGATCCCCGGCTTGAGCCGCTTGATCACGACCAGCTTCTCGAAGCCGAGCGGGCCGCGATGGGCAGCGAGGAAGACCTCGGCCATCCCACCCTGCCCCAGCTTTGCGATCAGCCTGTATCTCCCGAAGCCTCTCGCGGACTGCACGGGGAGCCGGACGATCATCGATGACGAGGTCACAGCACCCGATCGTTCGTAAGGATTGCTGACTCGTCAAGCAGACTCATGGAGATGTGCCTCCCGAGGGCGCAGATCGATCCGAGGCCGGGAGCGAGCTGCCCCCGGCCTCGGATATCCTCATTTCGATGTAGATTCAGCTACTTAGGGCCCACCGATGCGCGCGTTCACCCCTCGCCGATGGCGATGCCGAGCGCCTGACGCAGCGCAAAATACTGATCGCTTGTCGAGAAGACGATCAGCTCCTTGAGCTTGTCCTGGGGCGGCAGATCCCCGGGCTGCTGCGGCTCGGCGGCGATGATCTTCTTCGCGATCTCGAGATCGCCCGACAGGAGCAGGCCGGTGCGCGCCGCGGTGATGTCGACGCACTGGACCCACCGCTTGATGTTCGCCTTCGCGCCCTCCGCGAGGAACTTCTTGACCACCATGCGGAGCCCCTCGAGCTGCATCGGCTGCATGAAGCCGCGGAGCGTCTGCGCGGTGGCCATGATCTGCTTCTCGATGTCCTGCGGCACCGGCGTGTCGGGCGCGACCAGCTTGATCCCGGCGAACAGGAGCACCGTCAGCTCGGTGACCGTCGGGAACAGCGTCTTGATGTAGTGCTCGCCGCGGTACATCGCGAGGTGCTTGCCGACGATGAACGTGAGCTCCTGCGGCGAGAACCCGGTGAGGACGGTCTGCCCCGCGACGGACGCCGGCTGCTCGTTCGCCACCGCGACGAGCGCGCCGGGCACGTCGCTCCGCACGTAGAGCCGCGGCGCCGGGAGCCCGAGGACGTTGGCCGCCCACCCGAAGGTCCGGGCGAACGTCACCGTCGAGGTCGCCGGATCCTGCAGGAACCGCGGATCGAGCACCGGGAGCTCCTTCCTCTGCTTCAGCGTCTCGATCTTCGCCCTGAGCGCGGCCCCCGCGATCATCTCGAAGATCTTGCCGACGTAGAGGTTCTCCTCCTCGTGGAACAGGTTCCTGATCCACTGCTCGTTGTCGAGCCGGCTCTTCGCCGGGATCAGCCCCTGCGGGCGGTAGTCCTCGAAGTACTGCTGCTCGTCCGGATCGGCCTTGCGCAGGAACGCGAGCGCCGCCGCGACGCACCAGGCCTGGTCGTAGCGCTTGCCGTCGACGTACAGGCGGTAGAGCCGCTTGTACGGGTCGATCTTCATCGGATCGATCTTGACCATCGCCTGGAACTCGCTGGTCGCCAGATCGAACTGCTCCGACTGCTCGTAGAGCTCCGCCAGGATCAGGTGCTCCGTCGCGTCCTCGGGCTTGAGCCGCGAGGCCATGCGGAACGTCTCGACCGCGGCCGTCCGGTCGCCGAGCCGGTCGCGGTAGATGAGCCCGAGCGCGTGCCAGAGGTTGTACTCGAGGTCCGTGTTCCCCTTGCCGGCGACCCGGTGCAGCATCTTGCGGTACGCCCGCTCGAGCTGCTTCCACTCCTTCTGCGCCGTGAGGATCTTGTTGATGCGCTCGAAGGCCTCGAGGGAGTGCGGGTTCAGGTCCAGCGTCTCGTTGAACAGCTCCACCGCGCGCGCCGGATCCTCCAGCTTGTCGCGGTAGATCTGCGCCATCGTGTAGAGGTAGCGGCTCTTGCGATCCGGCTGCGGCTCGAGGTCCGCGATCCGCTGGAGGCAGTCCACCATCCGCTCCCACTGCCCCGTGCGCTGGTAGAGCTGGAGCAGCTTGTGGAGCAGGACGTGGTTCTGCGGCTCGAGATCGAGCGCCTCCTCCAGGGCCTCCACGCCCTTCGGGATGTTGTTCTCCTTCTCGACCCAGATGTCGCCGATCTCGTTCAACATCTTGAACCGCTCGGCGCCGTCCATGATGTTGTCGAGGATCAGCCGCTTGTAGTGGCAGACCTGCTTGTAGTCCTTGAGCGCGTCGTAGACCGAGACCATCGCCTCGAGCGTGGGCCGGTGCGACGGGTCGGCCCCGAGCGCCTTCTCGAAGTTATTGACCGCCTGCTTCGACTGCCCCTGCGCCTGCTTGATGCAGCCGAGCTTGTAGTAGACGGTGGCGCGCTCCTCGGTCTCGGCCTCGTCGAGGCTGGTGAGCACCTTCTGGTAGTTCGTCAGCGCGCTCGCCCAGTCGTTCAGCTTGAAGCTCACGTCGGCGAGGCCCCGGATCGTCTCCTGGTCGGTGAGATCGAGGTTGTGCGCCGCCGTGTACGCCTTGAGCGACGCCTCGTCCTTGCCGAGCCGCTCGAGGACCTTGCCGAACGTCCGCTGCAGCCGGTGCTGCTCTGAACGGTCGCGCTTGCCGCTCTTCCTGACGAGCATCTCCGCGAGCGGCTCGGCCTGGGCCCACCGCTCCGTGGAGACGTACTCGTTGAGGAGCGGCATCGCGGCGTCCTCGTTGTCGGGGTCGCTCTGGAGCGCCATCTCGTACGCCTGCACGGCGAGCGCGTGCTCGCCGAGCATGTCGTCGCGGAGCTTGCCGAGCTCGACGAGCAGCCGCGCCTTGGCGCGGGGCGCGTCGGTGTTCATCTGCTCCTGCTCGAGGTAGCGCGCCGCCCGATCCCAGTCGGCCGCGTCGATCGCGATCACCCGCAGCGCCGCCAAGCTCGGCACGTGGGAGGGGTCGAGATCGAGCGCCATCTCGAAGCGCTCCTGGGCCAGCCCGCGCTCGCCGAGCTTCTCGTCGAGCTGCCGGCCGATCCGGTAGTACATGTCGACGCGCTGCTTGCCGTCCACGGTCAGGTCCGCGACGCGCGTCATGTACTCGATGGCCTTCGCCGAGTTGTCCTGCTTCTCGTAGAGCTTCGCCAGCGCCTCCAGGGACGGGATGTGCGTGTCCTGGATGTCGACGATGTTCAGGTAGGCGTCGATCGCGCGGTCGAGGTCCTCGATCTCCTCGGCGTAGACCTTCGCCGTCTGGGACCAGAGCTCGATCTTCTTCTGGCGATCCTCGGCGGCGTTGATGTGGCGGTCGTACGTATTGATGAGGTCGTGCCACTGCCGGAGCCGGCGGTAGCAGCGCTCCAGGGCCTCGAGCGCGGGCTCGTGCGACGGGTCGATCTCGACCACCTGCTCGAGCCGCGCGGCCGAGAGATCGGGCTTCAGGAACTGCTCCTCCTGGAGGTTCGCGATCTTCATCAGCACGTCGATGCGCTCGCGCTCCGTGGTGACCACGTCGAGCTGCATCTCGAGGACGCGCACGAGATCCGGCCACTGGTGGGTGGTCGTGTACACGCGCTCGAGCCCCCGCATCGCGAGCAGGTTCGAAGCGTCGATGTCCAGCACCTCGCGGTAGACCGCGCCGGCCTTCTCGATGAGGCCGAGCTTGGTCTCGTAGAGGCCGGCGGTGCGCAGCTTCACGCTCGCGACGACATCGGGCTCGCTGACGGCCTTCGCCTTGCGGAGCAGGACGTCGACGAGGTCGTTCGACTGGTCGCGATCCGTGTAGATGCGCTCCAGCGCCTCGAGGGCGTGGAGGTGCAGCGGATCGACGTCGAGGGCGCGCCGGTAGAAGCTGAGCCCCTGCTCGACCTCGCCCATGTGCTTCTCGAGCACCTCGCCGAGCTCGGTCAGGATCTCCTTCCGGTCGACGTCGATCACCGCGACGTTGAGGGCGTTCGTCAGCATCTCGCCCTGCCGCTGCCACTGGCCGGTCTTCTTGAAGAAGTTCGCCATCTGGCGCAGCACCGCCACGTTGTTCGGGTCGTACGCGTAGATCTGCTGGTAGTACGGCTGCGCGTACTCGGGGTGACCGAGGTCCTCCGAGTACCACTTGGCCAGGCGCAGGCAGAGCGTGATCTTCTGGACCGGGGCCGTCTCCTGCTGGAGCCACCCGTTCACCGTCTGCACGAGCTCGGGCCAGCGGTTCGTCGCCTGCGCCATGCGCTCGAGGTACCGGACCGTCTCCATGTCGGAGTAGTCCATCTCGAACGCCGTGAGCAGCGCGTCGAAGGCCTGGGGCTTGTCCTCGAGCTGCTCCTCGAAGACGCGCGCCACCTTGCGGAGGATGTCGGTCTTCTCGTGCACCTCCTCGCGCGACTCGAGCCGCGCGAGGTAGAGCTCGATGAGCGGCTCGCTGCGCCGGGCCGCGTCGTGGAGCTCCTCGAGCGCCGCGAAGGCCTGGTCGTGCGTCGGGTCGAGCTCCAGGACCTTCTCGTACGCGAGCGTGCCCCGGTCCTTCTCCTCGACCTGGTGCTCCCAGATCTGCGCCACCTCGAGGTACTCGCGCACCTTGTCGGCCGGCGACTCGTAGGCCGCCGCCCGGCCCATCTTCACGTCGATGACCTCGACCCAGCGCCCCTCGGCGCGGAGCAGGTTCTCCAGGGCGGCCATCGCCTCGAAGTCCTTCGGGTCGACCTCGAGCAGCTTCCGCCAGGCGTCGATCGCGTCGTACGCCTGCCCGAGGACGTGCTGGTAGGTCGTCCCGAGCTCGCGGTAGAGCGCGATCACGTTCTCGGCCGGCAGCACGTCGCGCGCCCGATCCACCGTCTGGTGGAGCGCGCTCACGATCTGCTCGGGCTCGTTGCGGAGCCGCCAGATCGCCGCGATGGCGTAGAGCGCCTCGAGGTTCGCGTAGTCGATGTCGAGCACGCGCTGGTAGTCGTCGAGCGCCGAGTCGTCGCGGCCGAGCTGCTCGTGGAACAGCTTGGCGCGGCGGAGCAGCACCGCGACGCGCGACTCGTCGTCGATCGCGATGTCGTAGTGCCGCTCGAGGACGTCGCAGAGCTCGGCCCACTGCCCGACCCGCTCGTACAGGTTGGACAGCGCCCCGAGCGCCTCCGGATCCTCGCCGCGGAGGTCGAGGACGCGCTTCCACGTCTCGACCGCGCCCTGGACGTCGTTCAGCCGATCGGCGAGCAGGTGCGCCATCTTGGCGCGGATGTCCGCCTCCTGGCTGTCGCCCATCGCGTTCTCGAGCTCCCGCTCCAGCACGACCTTGAGCTGGGTCCAGGCGCCCTTGGTCGTGTAGATGCGCTCGAGGGCGCTGATCGCCTGCTCGTTCGTCGTCTCGAGCTCGTCGAAGATGCGCCGGAAGGCGCGGATGGCGTCGTCGAGCTGCCCGAGCCGCTCCTCGTACGTCTGGCCGAGCCGGAGGTACAGGTCGACGAGCTCCGGTCGATCCTCGGTGGCGCGCACCCGCTGCTCGAGCACGCTCGCGAGCTCCGGGAACTGCTCGAGCTGCGTGTAGATCCGGTCGAGGTTCGAGAGCGCCTCCGCCTCGAGCGGCTCGATGCCGAGCACGTACCGGTACGTCTCCTCCGCCTTGGCGACGTCGCTGAGGTCGGTCTCGAAGACGCGCGCGAGCCGCTTGCCGATGCTGGTCTGCACGTCCTTGTCGGCGTGGATGCCCAGCACGTCGGCGTACGCGTTCGCGAGCAGCTCCCAGCCGCCGTCGACCGAGCCGGCGAGCCGCTCGACCTCCTCGAGCGTCTTCTCGTCGCGCGGGTACTCCTTCAGCGCCCGGATGAAGACGGCGAGGGCCCCGTCCGGCGAGATGAGGCGCTCCTCCTGGAGCTCGCCCAGCCGGTAGTACATCGACAGCCGATCCGGCTCCTGGGTGAGGTGGGTGAGCTCCGCCTCGAGCACCCCGCCGAGCTTCTCCCACTCCGCCGCCGCCTGGTAGAGCGGCTCCAGGATCGCGCCGATCTCGATCTGCTTGATCCCGGCCGCGAAGAGCCCCTCGAGGGCCTCGAGCGTGGGCGAGTGCTCGGGGGCTGCGGTGAGCACCTCGCGGTACGCCGCGATGGCCGCCGGCAGGTCGTTGAGCCGCGTCTGGTACACCACGCCGAGCCGGTACTTGAACTCGAGGATCTCGTCCGGAGACTGCGCGATCTCCGACTCGCGCGAGAGGATCGTGACGAGGTCGCTCCACCGCTCGGTCGCCGTGAACAGACGGTCGAGCGAGGCGATCGCGGTCTGGTTCTCCGGCTCGACCTCGAGCACGCGCCGGTAGCGCGCGACGGCGCTGTCGATGTCATCGAGCTGCGTCTCGAAGATCTGCGCGAGCCGCAGCCCGAGCTCGACGAAGCGCCCCGGCTCCTCGCCGAGCCGGCCGAGCTCCGTGTCGTAGAGCGCGGCGACCTGCGGCCAGCGGTTCACCATCATCGCGAGCCGCTCGAGGTTCGAGAGCGACTCCTCGTTGCCGATGTCGAACGTCACCGCCCGCGCGTACGTCTCGAAGGCGGTCACGTGGTCGCTCAGCATCTCCTCCGAGAGGCGCGCGATGCGGTGGAGCAGATCGACCTTCTCGTACGGGTCCTCGGCCACCCGGACCCGGACCTCGAGCACGCTGATCAGCTTCTGCCACTCGCCGGACGCGTCGTAGATCGGCTCGAGGACCAGCGCGGCGCCGAGCGGATCGCGGGTGCCGTCCTTGATCTGCTCGAGCGCGCGGAGCGTCGGCTCGTGATCGGGCATCTGCTGGAGCAGATCGCGGTAGAGCTCGATGGCCCTCGACACGTCGTCGAGGTGCTTCTCGTAGAGCTCCGCGATCCGGTACTGGTAGCTGATGCCCTCGGCCGGATCGGCGGTGATCTCCGCCTCGTGCTGGAGCACGCTGAGCAGCTCGAGCCAGTTCTCCGAGGTCTGGTAGAGGACGTCGAGCCGCCCGAGCGCCTGCAGGTCGTCCGGATCGATCTCGAGCACCCGCTGGTACGTGTCGATCGCGCTCGCGACGTTGCCGAGCTCGCGCTCGTACACCGCGCCGATCTGGTAGTAGATGCGCTTCTTCTCGTTCGAGTCGAGGACGAGATCGGCCTTCTTCGCGTAGACCGAGAGCAGCTCCTGCCAGCGCGAGAGGCTGAGGTAGAGCTTGGTCAGCGCGTCGATCGCCCGGAGATCCTCGGCGTCGAGCTCGAGCACCTTGCCGTAGACCGCGATGGCCTGGTCGTGCCGCTCGAGCACCTCCTCCTCGATGCTCGCGGCCTGGAACAGGGCGAGCTTCTTCTCGCTCAGGTCGTCGAGGATGTCCGCCTTCTGCTGGAGGATCTGCGACAGCTCGTTGTACCGCTCCGACGTCCGGAACAGCCGCTCGAGCGACTCGGCCGCGTGCAGGTTGCGCGGATCGATCTCGAGCACGCGCCGGTAGTGCCCGACGGCGCTGTCCATGTCGCCGAGGTCGCCCTCGTAGATGCGCGCGCTCATCGTGTAGAGCGTGCTCGCGAGCTCCGCGTCGGTCTGCTGCGCCGCCAATGTCTCGAACACGCGCGCCAGGTCGGCGAAGCGACCGGTCGCGCGCGCGAGCCGATCGAGCCCCTCCTGCGTCGACTCCGAGGCCGGATCCTGGCTCAGCGCCCGCGCGTAGGTGTCGAACGCCGAGTTGAGGTCGCCGCCGGCGTCCTCGTAGAGCACGGCGATCTGGTGGAGCAGCTCGACGCGGCGGGTCACGTCGTCGCTGCGGCGCACCTGCACCTCGTGCACCCCGATGAGCTTCTGGTAGTCGCCCGACTGGCGGTACAGCGGCTCGAGGATCTCCGCGATCGCGACCTCGTGCTCGGGGAGCTTCCCGAGGCGCTCGAGGGCCGCGAGCGCCTCGACGTTGGTCGGCTCGCGCTCCAGCACCTGCCGGTAGATGTCGATCGCCGAGTCGACGAGCCGCATCCGCGACTCCCGCAGCGCGGCGAGCCGGAGCATCAGCCGGATCTGCGCCTCCTCCTCGGCCGCGATGCTGAGCTGCGCCTCGAGGTTGTCGGCCAGCTCCTCCCACATGCCCTGGCGGCTGAAGAGCCCGTCGAGCGCCGTCAGCGCCACGAGGCTCGTGTCGTCGGTGGAGAGGACCTCGCGGTAGGCGGCGATCGCCTCCTCCGGTTGGCCGAGCCGCTGCTCGTAGACCTCGGCCATCTGCGCGTAAAGGCTCTCGCGCTCGGCGGGCTCGTGCACGAGCTCGATGCGGCGCCGGTAGACGCCGATGAGATCGCCCCAGCGCTCGGTGCGCCGGTAGAGCGCGTCCATCGCCTCCAGCGCCTCGGAGTCGGAGGGATCGATCGAGAGCACGCGGAGGTAGCCGTTCGCCGCGTCCTCGACCTTGCCGAGCCGCTCGTGGATGCTCGCGAGCCGCATCCAGTACTCGCGGCTCAGCCGGGCGTCGCTCAGCGAGTCGGCGATCTCGCTGAAGATGACGTCGAGCCGGTCCCAGGCGCCCGCCTGCGCGGCGAGCGACTCGAGCTCCGCCCGCGTCTCGGCGTGCGACGGGTCGTCCTTGAGCGCCCGAGACTGCGCGTCGAACGCGCGGTTCAAGTCGCTCAGGCTATCGGCGGCCGTCCGCGCCACCTTCCGGAGCAGCGAGACGCGCGTCGCCGTGTCGCCCTCGGCCGCGGCGAGGATCTCGAGCGCCTGGATCAGCTTCTCCCAGTCGCCGCGCCCCTCGTAGATCTCCTGCAGGATGGCCGCCGCCTCGGCGCGCAGCGACTCGTTCGAGAGCAGCGCCTCGAGCGCGAGGCGCGCCGCGTCGTTGCCCGGATCGAGGATCAGGATTTCCTTGTAGTTCTCGAGCGCTCCGGCCGCATCGTTCAAGTGCTTCTCGAGGGTGCTCCCGAGCCGGAACTTGAGGTCGATGAGCGCCTGCTCGTCGAGCGGGGAGTCGATCCGCTTGCGGAGCACGTCGACGTAGGACTCCCAGTCCTGCTGCTCGCGGTAGAGCTTGTCGAGCGCCGCGAGCGCCTGCGGGTCCGTCGGCTCGTCGTCGAGCACCTGGCGGTACGTCGCGATCGCCCGCACCGGGTCGCGCAGCTCGCCCTCGTAGAGCTCGGCGATCGCGTAGAGGATCTGCTTGCGCTCCTCGGGCTCGGTGATGATGCCGAGCTTCTTCTCGTAGATGCCGAGCAGCTCGCCGAAGCGGCCCGTCTCGCGGTAGAGCCGCTCCAGCGCGCTGATCGCGGCCTGGTTCTCGCCGTCCGCCTCGTACACGGCGCGGAACTGCGAGAGCGCCTCGTCGATGCGCTTCACCTCGTCGAGCAGCACGCGCCCGAGCCGGAGCCGGAGATCGACCCCGAGCGCGATGTCCCCCTCGCTCTCGGCGCGGGAGATCGCCGTCGAGTAGGCGTCGATGAGCGCGTCCCACCCCTCGGTGGAGCGCGCGGCCCGCTCGACGTCGTCGATGCACTGCTCGTCCTGCGGGGCGATCTGGAAGGCCGAGAGGTAGCGCTCGAACGCCTTCTGCGGCTCCTTGAGCCGCGTCTCGTAGAGCGCCGCGACCTGCCGGTAGAGGTCGAGCCGGGACGCGTCGTCCTGGTCGTGCGAGAGCTTCACCTCGATCGCGCCGGCGAGCCCCTTCGGGTTGTTCGCCTGCGTGTAGATCGGGATCAGCGCCTCGGCCGCGGCGAGGTGCGCGCCGTCGATCGAGAGCACCTTCTCGTAGGCGCGCGCCGCGCGATCCGCCTTCTGCTTCTGGTTCATCCAGAGCTCGGCGATCTTGAGCAGCAGGCTGATCTTGGCCGCGTCGTCGGTCTCCTTCGCCTCCTGCGACTCGAGGACGCGGATGAACTCGTCCCACTTGCCGCTCTCGGCGTAGAACACCTCGAGATCGTCCCAGCGCTGGAGCTGGAGGTACGCCTTCTTGAGCGCCTCCTGCGCCTTGCGGTCCTGGGGGTTCAGCGCGATCACCTCTTGCCAGGCCTTGACCGCGGCCTCGTCGTCCTTGAGGCGCTCGCCGTAGAGCTGCGCGAGCTTGCTGAGGAGCGCGAGCTTCTGGGTGCTGTCGAAGGTCGTGTCGACCTGCTTCTGCAGCACCCGCGCGAACGCCTGGTAGTCCTTGTTCTTCTCGTAGAGCCCCGCCAGCGCGTTCAGCGCCTCCGGGTTCTCCGGATCGTTCGCGAGGACCTCGTCCCAGAGCTCGATGCAGAAGTCGACCTTCTTCACCCGCTCGGACGCGAGCTTCGCGATCTCCAGGTACTTGGCGGCGCGCTCGCCGCCCTCCGGGAGCGCGGCGGCCTCGCGGCGGAGCAGCCCGATGAGCTTCTCCCAGTCGCGCCGCTTCTCGTAGCTCTGGCGGAGGAAGTCGATCGCCTGCGGGTGCTCGCCGTCGATCGCGAGGATCGCCTCGTAGCACTTCACCGCCTCGGCCGCGTTCGAGAACTTGCCCGAGTAGAGCTCCGCCGCCTTCGCGTAGTTCTCGATCTTCTCGGCGGGATCGGAGACCGCCTCGGCGATCTCGATCAGCGTCTTGACGTACTCGTTGTACCGCTTGGCCTGCTCCTGCTTCTGGGCCTTCGCCTTGAGCTCCTCGACGCGGCCCGCGATCTCGGCGGCCGGGGGCGGCGGCGCGGTCGGCCGCCGGCCGATCTCCGAATCGGCGGGCCGGCTCTCGGCGGGGGCGCGCGGCGGCGGCGCCGGCTCGATGTCGGCGACCGAGGACCTCGCGTTGACCTCGTCAGCCGGGACGTCCGCGGGCGTGCTCGCCCTGCCGCTCACCGGCGCCGGCGCGCTGACCGGGGCCGGCGTGCTGACCGGCGCGCGCGCGCTCACGGGCGCCTGTGCGCTGACAGGCGCCTGTGCGCTGACGGGCGCAGGCGCGCTCGTGGGGAGCGGCGTGGCGTCCGCGGCCGCGACGGGCGCGGCCGGCGCGACGGCGACCGGCGCGGGCGCCACGACCGGCGCAGGCGCCGCGGCCGGCGCGGGCGCCGCGGCCGTGAGGCGCTCGCCGATCTGCGCTTCGAACGCGCTGACGCTCGGGTGCGTCGGCGCGACCGCCGAGAGCCGCTCGAACCAGCTCCTCGCCCGGATGAGGTTGCCGAGCTGCCGCCAGGCGATGCCGCCCGCCTGCGCGATCATGAACGGCGAGCTGCCGTTCTGGTTCGCGGCGCTCTCCGCCAGCGCGGCGACGCGCTCCCAGTTGCCTTCCTTCGTCCCCCAGAGCTCGCGCAGGTAGGCGAACGCCGCCTCGTTCGAGGGGTCGTACCGGAGCGATTCCTCCAGGAGCTTCGAGCCGATCTCGACGTTCTGGTGCCGCGTGGCCCAGCGGACGCCGAACTTGAACGCCGCCTCGCCGCGCGCCACGCCGGTGCGCGCGTCGAGGATGCGGCGCTGCGTCTCCACGATCGCCTGCGGCCGCTCCTCCTCGGCGAGCAGCCCCTCGAACATCGCCGCGGCCTGCTTGTCGGAAGGCGCCGTCTCGTACGCCCGCCGGAGCAGGCCCTCGAGCTGGTCGCGATCGAAGCGCTTGGCCAGGCGCGCCGCGCGGAGCAGGAGCCGCTTGCGCTCGCTCGTGGTCGCGGCCGCGTCGGCCGCCTCGACCAGCTCCGCCATGTGCGCCGCCCACGACGACTGATCGACCTGCATGTCGCCGAGGCAGGCCCGCGCTTCCTCGCTGGTCCCGCCCGAGGCGCCGAGCGCGCGCGCGTACGTCGCCGTCGCGCGCTCGAAATCGCCCGCGTCGCAGAGCACGTCGCCGAGCTCCACGAGGAGCTCGGCGGCCGCGGTCCCCTCCGGCGAGTTCCTCAGCTCGAGCTCGAGGAGCTTCAGGACCATGTTGGTCTTGCCGAGGTCCCAGTAAATCGAACGAGCCGACTCCAGCGCTTCGAGCAGCGCTGGATTCAGCTTGTAGGCGTCCTGGAAGTGCTTCAGCGCCTTGACGGCCTGAAGGAACTTCTCCTCGAGCAGCCGCCCGAGCTTCAGGTGATATGCCGCCTTCCGGGTCGCGTCCCCTTCGGCCGCAATCCCCTTCTCGAGCTCCTCGACGAGCCCTTGCCAGTCATGAACCGACTCGAGATGATTGAGACGCTGCGCAAGATCCATTGATTATCGACCCTCGGCCCCGACCTTCGAACGGATTGAAACGCCTTACGTGCCCCGCGCCGCGAGCGGCGTCACGTGCCACCGAGCCGCGCGACGAGCGTGTTCGCCGTCTCGCACTCGGTCTTGAAGCTCGCCGCCTTCGATCCCTTGCAGGCGCGCGTTGTGAACCCCTTGAGCATCTGGATCGCCTCCTGCTTGCGCGGCGGATCCAGGGTCGCGTACGTGCTCCCGAGACTCCAGAGGATCTGTACGGCCTCGGGGCCGTCCTGCGGCGCGGCCGCCTTCGCGGCCTCGAGCTCGGTCACCATCTCCGCGGTGGAGCCGCGCTCCTGGTAGACCGACGCGAGCAGGCTGTGGACGCCGAAGAGGTACTTGTCCCCGGGCTTCGCGAACGACTTCGCCTCCTTGAGCACCTGCTCGGCCTCCTTCGCGTAGCCGAGGCGGATGTAGAGATCGGCGAGCGCCGCGTAGTACCGGATCTCGCTCGGGTTGTGCTCGATCGCCTTGGTGAGGTTCTCGAGCGCCTTCTGCTCGTCGTCCGTCCAGAGGTAAACGTTCCCGAGCTGCGAGTAGCAGTCCGCGAAGTTGGGATCGTTCTCGATACACTTCTGGTAGGGCTCTTTGGCCTCTTCGTAGGAGATCGTCTTCTTCTTCGCCTGCTGCTCGAGCGCCCAGCCCCGCTCGAACCAGTAGTTGGCGAACTTCGGCGCGATCTGCGTGGCGCGGGCCAGCGTCGATGCGACCTTGTCCCACTCGTCCCGCTTCTTGTACGCCATCGCCAGCTTGAAGAAGATGCGGTGGTTCGTGGGGTCGAGCTTGGTCGCCTGCTCGTACTTGTTGGCCGCGCCCTCGGGGTTGACGGCGACCTCCTTGTCGGCCTGATTCGCCAGGATGACGGCCTCCTGCCGATGCCGGGAGCAGCCCATCCCCGCCGCGCTCGACGCGACCAGCCCAACCATCAAGAATGCTCCAAGCTTCATCTGCTCACCTTTCGAATGGGATCGGCTCTGCCAGCGTCGAAGTGTCCGCGGGCGTCGCGTCGCCCCTCTCCAACAGTCCTCGGAGCCGGCTGCGCCGCTCCGTCCAACAGTCCCCGGAGCCGGCTGCGCCGCTCCTTCAGCAATCCGGAGACGGGCTGCGCCGCTCCGTGTGGCACCGTCACAAGCTTCCTGAGGTGGCGCGCGTTCAACCTCGCGCGGCGTCGCGAGAATAGGCGGAGCGAACCGCGGAAGTCCAGGGCTTCAGACCCGCCCTTGCGCCGGTCGGCAGCGCCTTCCGGCGGGCCCCCGCCCCCCCTCCCCTGCGACGACGCACGGCGACCTGGTGGGCGTCCACGCGACGCCGCACGGCGACCTGGCGCGCCCCCCCGCGATCACGGCGCGGCGACCTGATGCGCCCCCGTGCGATCGCGGCGCGGCGGCCGCCGGAGACGCCGCGCGGCGCCCGGCGCCTGCTGCGTCCGGTCCGGGAAATGGCGAACGCCCCGCACGGTGCGTGCGGGGCGTTCGAGCGAGCCGACCAGCGAGG
Source organism: Sorangium sp. So ce834 (assembly GCF_051521425.1). Taxonomy (NCBI): domain Bacteria; kingdom Pseudomonadati; phylum Myxococcota; order Polyangiales; family Polyangiaceae; genus Sorangium; species Sorangium sp. So ce834. The sequence continues at coordinate 4,724,698 of NZ_CP150351.1, read as the reverse complement.
CGGGCTCAGCCGCCGGGGCTGAGCATGATCGGGTAGACGACGGTGACGATACCGCCCTCGGGCTGCGGGAACGACAGGCCGTAGAACGCCCGCACCACGCAGGAGACCACGCCGTTGTCCGGCAGATCCGAGCCGCCGTTACCGACGTTCGAGACCGCGCCGTCGCGCCCGATGACGAAGCGCACCGCAACGCGGCCCTGCAGGTTCGGGTTGTTCCTGAGCCCGTTCTCGTAGCAAAGCCGGAATCGACCGAAGTTCTGGCGAACGATACGCTGGATGACCTCGGGCGGCAGGCGGCCGCTCACGCTCGTCGCACCCATGCGCACCTGCGGCGGCTTGGTGCGATGCGACCCGCCGAGGCGGCCGTGGCCGGAGCCAAAGCCCTGACCGGTGCCGGTGCCGGCGCCGTGGCCAATGGTCCCGATCGAGCCGAGGCCGATACCCTCGCCGCGCCCGCCGCCGCCCTCGCCGATACCGGAGAGGCCGAGGCCGCCCGCACCGAAGGAGTCGCCGATCTGATCACCCCACATGTTGCCGCGGGCGCTCAGCGGATCGTTGCCGAGCGAATCGTCGCGGCCCCACGGCGCGGTCGGGGCGTTCGGGTCGCCGCCGGCGCCGGCGTTCAGCAGACCGATCATGCCGAACTCGGCGGCGTCGCGCAGCGCGGCCTGGCGGGCGATGTGCGGATCCGGGTTGTCCGCAGGGCCCTGGACGCCGTAGCGGTTGCCGGTGGCCTTGGTGTTCGGGTTACCCATCGAACCCTCTTCACCCTTGGCGCGCGTACCGGTGCCGCCCTCCTTGTTGTCCGCGGCGTTCTCGGCGACCTGCTCGGTCTCCTTCTCCTCCATCTCCTTCTCGGCGGCCGCCGCGAGGTACTGCTGGATGAGGAACTGCTGGTCCGCGGAGATCCCGTCCTCGCCGGTGTCGCCGAGCGGCGGCATGAAGAAGGCCATCGCCGCGAGCAGCCCGAGGTGCACCGCCATGGAGAGGCCCGTGTACAGCAGGCTCTGCGTGTCCAGCTGGAAGTGGCCGGCCACGACCTTGCCCGCGTTCACGGCGGACACCTGGAAGACGATGCCGTCGAGCTCGACCTTCGCCTTGGCGCCGGACGGGAGCGCCATCTGGTAGGCGCCCGACAGCTCGGAGCACGGCTGCGCGCGGCCCTGGTCGATCGCCTGCTGCACCGTGATCTTCGGCGTGCCGGGGATCTCGATGGTGCCGGTGGCGCGGGGCAGGAGCACCACGGAGACCGAGCCCGAGCGGTCGGCGAGGACGATGGGCGCCCGCGTGGTGCCGAGCTTCTCCGAGGGGATGAAGTAGTCGCACTTGAAGTTTTTGCCCTCCTCCTCACCCACGTAGAAGGAGCGCGGCGGCGTGAGGTGCGCGACGTGAAGCACCGCGGCATCCCACAGAATCATGATCTCGACGGACGCCGCCGGGACCTCGACCTCCTCGCTCGGCACGTCCGGCCCGTTCTTCACGAGCGTGTACGTGTAGGAGCCCTCGGGCGCGTCCGGGGGCACCTCGTCGACCGCGGGCGCCGACTGCGCGAACGGGTTGTTGTAGGCAAACGGATCTGCCCCGCTCGCGGCGGTCGCGGCGAACGGGTTCGCGGGCGCGGCGGCGAACGGGTTCGCGGGCGGCGCGGCGGCGAACGGGTTCGCGGGCGGCGCGGCGGCGAACGGGTTCGCGGGGACCGGCTTCGCAGGGCCCGCTGCCGCGGCCACCGCCACCGGCTCGGCGCGCTCCAGCATGATCTTCGTGCCGCCGATCTGGAGCTGATCGCCGGGGCTGATCTTGCACTTGTTGACGCGCGCCCCGTTCACCATCGTCCCCGGCTCGTTGCCGAGATCGATGAGCGTGATGTCCTGCGGGGAGGCGACCTCGATGACCGCGTGCATGCGCGAGGCAAGCTCGTCATCGACACGCAGATGGCTCTTCGCGTCCTTGCCTACCTTGACGATATCCTGCGTGATCGTCTCCCGACGGACGAGCGCTTCGTTTTGGTAGAGCGCAAATGTGAGAGCGACCCTTTGCTTGCCTTCCATCTCCGCCAGCCTTCCCTATACGCCCCGCGGCGCACGCCCCCGGCTCCGGGGGATCCATCAATAGGGCAGGTGCCCACCTGCCCAGCACATCAGAGGTTCTCGACCGACTTGAGCATCTCCGGAACGAACGAGGTACGGGGCCGGATCAGCGTCGTCCGGACTGGGCCGGGCCGCACGCGGATGGTGGCGTCGTTGGGGCCGAATCCGCCCGCGTTCAGCGGATCGTCGGAGAACTCGTACCCGTAGCCCTCTTCCTTCTTCGCGCCGCCACCGCCGCCCTGAGCGGCCTGCGCGAACGCCGATGAGGCGACCACGCTCGTAAGAACGGCAGCGACGACTCCCGCACCCAATCGGGTCAACCCTCTCATTCCAGCCTCCTGACAATGTTCCGACGCGGTTACAGTGCCATTGTACCGCCTTACACGGCGGCCGGTCAACCAGCTTCGCATGTCATCGGTGCGACGGAGAGCACGACCCACGCTCGCATCGACAACCGAATCCACCCAAGGTTCCCAGAGCGTTGCGACGAAAACGCCGAGCCCCCTTCTCTTTACGTCAGCGAGAGAAGGGGGCTCGACGCGCTGTCTGACGCGCCGCTACGCGGCCCGGCATGCCGCTTGAGCTCGCTCGGAAATCTTCAGGTTTCCTCGCTCGCTCTCCCTGGCGGCTCGGGCCGCTCGCGGCGCTCGTCCGACAGCATCGGAGACAGGGCTCCTGCTGCCTACGGAGCCGGAGTCGCCCCTTCTCCCCCCTCGCCCTCGCTCCCGGCAGCTGCCTCCTGCTCGGCTTCCTTCGTCTTCATGTCGGCCTCGGCCGCCTTGCGCTCGGCCTCGGTCTGCTTGTTGAAGGCGATGATCTGGTCGATCTCCTCCATGCGCTCCTTCGACCGCTTCACCGCGTCGGCGAACTCGGTATTGGAGCCCGCCTTCTGGATGAATTGGCCGAACAGCCCCTTCGCCGACATGAGGGCGCCCTCGGCGGCCTTGCCGCCCGACTTCGCCTTGTACTCCTGGGTCAGGATCGCCTCGTTGTAGTAGGTCTCGGGGCGCTCGGGGGCGAGCTTCTTGGCGGCCTCGAGCTCGGCGCCGGCGGCCGCCACCATGTTGTCGAAGTTCGAGTCGTCGATCTGACCGCGCAGGGCGAGCGCGAGCCCCAGGTGAGCGTCGTAGTCGTTCGGACGCATCTTCAGGGCCGCGCGGTACGCCTCGTCCGCCTGCTGGAACCCACGGAACTGCAGGTTCACCGCGGCGTAGTTCATCTGCGCCTCGTAGAAGGTCGGGTCGAGCTTCCTCGCGATGTTGAACTCCTGCACGGCGCCGTTCAGGTTCGCGAGCTCGACCTGGATCATGCCCGCGGTGTTGTGGATCGGCGCGTAGTTCGGGTTCTTGCGGATGGCTTGAGAGCAGACCAGCGCGGCGAGCTCCAGCGCCTGCGTGTCGACCTTCTTCTGCTTGCTGACGTTGGTCGCGACCGCCTTGCCCGACCTCCTGCCCGCCTTCTGCTTCGCCGTCTCCAGGTAGTAGATGGCGAGCTGGTTGAAGGCCGGCATGAAGGCGTCGTCGACGGCCAGCGCGCTCTGGATGTACCGCTTCGCGCGCTGGAAGTCGTTGGGGCCATCGTTGTCGGCGACGTTGTTGCCGCGCTTCATGTACAGGAGCGCGAGGTGCACGAGCGCCTCGACGTTCTTGTACTGGGCGTCGACGACGGCGGCCTGGCGCATCTCGCTGATCGCCGCGTCGATGTTCCTCTCGCCCGACTCCGCCAGGTTGTAGAGCGCCACCTGGACGCGCGCCGGGTGGAACTTCGGGTTCTTCTGGAGCGCCTGCTGGAAGTACTTCTTCGCCTCCGAGTCCTTCTTGCAACGCTGGTACGCGAGCCCCGCGTTGTAGATGGCCTCGGCGAACGTCGCGTCCCCTTGCTCGTTCGCCGCGTCGAGGAACAGCTGGGCCGTCGAGCTGCAGGTCGCCTCGTTCCAGTCGGCCGCCTTGTCGTGCTGGACCATGGTGTCCATGGCGGTCTTGAACTTGTTGGCCGCCGCGACCGACACGGCGTTGCCCTTGCTGTCGGTGATCTCCTTGCCCGTCGTCGGATCCTTCGCCGCGCGAGACGTACCGCTGACGCTCCCGCCGCCACAACCCGTCGCGGCCAGGAGGAGCACCGCAACCGCTGCCAATGAGGTGAAGCTCTTCATGTTTCGCTCCATCACTTCCTGGGTCGGGTCGTGGCCCGATCGAGCGCCGAGCCTTCCTTCGAGCCGCCGGGCGCCGCCTTCTTGTCCTCACCCTCTTCCTTGCTCGCCGCCGCCGCCGGCTTGTCCGTGACGGTCGGCGCTTCGCGGTAGGGCGTCCCGTCGAGGTTCAGCGGCGCCGGACGATCGCTCAGGCCGGAGTTGACCCGCGACGGAGAGCCGCGGAATTCGTCGATGAGGTGGTACTCGGCGCCGTAGTTCTTCGACAGCCACACCTCGCAGGTGCGGGAGTAGTCGTCGAAGTACTGGTACTTCACCGACAGGTCGAGGCAGGTCTTGAACGCGCCCTTCGCCATCTGCTTCTGCGGCTCGCTCGCCTCGTCCAGGCGCGAGTAGTACTCGCCTCGGATCTCGTCGTACGAGACGTCGGTGCCCGGCACCATGCCGTGCCCCTTCCACTCCTTGGGAATGGGCGCGGCGCGGAACTCGGCGACGAACTTGCCCCACATCTGACCGACGCGCGCGCCGGCGGCGATGACCCACCTCGGCGGAGGCGTGGGCTCCAGCTTGAGGATCTTCTGGTACTCCGCGTCGGCCGCCTCGATCGCCGGGCGCTTCTTCTTCACCCAGTCCGCGACCTTGGTGTTGATGTGCTTGAGGACGTCCTCGCGGTTCCCGGCGCCCTTGTACTCGGGGAACTTGATCTTATCGACTTCCTTCCGCTTCTGCTCCGCGAAGTGGAAGTAGGCCTCGCCGACCGCGGTCAGCACCTTGCCGAGCCGGCGCAGCTTCTCCGGCTCCTCGCCGCCCATCGCGTCGAGCTTCTTCATCGCGGCCGCGGGGTCCTTCCAGTAACCGCGGACCTTGTTGTACTCACCGTTCGCCGGGGTCACGCTCTTCGTCTGCAGGAGGACGCGCGCGTACATCGCGTGCGCCTGCACCTGGACGTCGAACGTCGCGTTGCGGTCGATCTGCGGCATCGCGGTCGACAGCCGCCTGCGCGCCTGATCCCAGTCCTCGCGGTCGATGTAGTGCGCGCCGATCGCGAACGCGATCTGCGCGGTCTGCGCGGGCTTCGCCTTGCCGTAGTTCTTGTTGAAGAGGTCGGCGTCCTTGATGGCCTGGTCCTCCTGGCCGAGGCCGAGCCGCAGCACGACCGCGTCCTGGAGCGCCTCCGCGGCCTTCTCCCCCTTCGGGTTCTCGCGGGCGTAGCGCTCGTACCAGCTCGCCGCCTCGTCGTAGACCGCGATCGCCTGGTAGTTGCCGCCGATCTCGTAGATCGACGTCTTCGCCAGCTCGGTGTTGTGGAGGTTGTACCTCGGGTCGAGCAGGATCTTACGGGCTGCAATCGACTTGGCGATGAGGCGAGCGGCCTGGAACGCCTTCGCGGCGTTGTAGAGGATCTCCTCGCTCTTCTCGCACGCGGGCTGCTTCGCCTCGCAGGCGGCCTCGCCGTACTTCTTCCACATGTCCATGTACGCGATGGCGGCCTTCTCGTAGTTCTTGAGGGCCTCGACGCCACCGGACGCGTCCGCCGCCTCGACCAGCTTCTGGGCGCGCAGGCGCTCGATGTCGCGCTGGATGCGGATCAGGATGCCGCACTGCTCGGCGTTCTCCTTCTCCTTGCCGCCCTTGCAGTAGAGGTCGATGAACTTGGGCACGTCCGCGGCCATGTCGTCGTAACAAGACGGACGCGGCGGGTCCATGTTCGCGCCGAGGACGTTGAGCGACTCGAGGTAGAGCTGGGACGCGTAGATGCCGACTTCCTTGTCGGCGTGGTTCAGCGCCACGTCGCGGAACGCGAGCGCCGCCTCCTCCCAGTGCTGCGCCTCGAAGTACGTGCGGCCGCGCGCGTACTTCACCTCGACGTACTGCTCCTGCGCCTCCTTGTCGTTCGCGGCGGGCTTGATGTAGCAGACGTAGCGGTTGAAGGCGGTGATCATGCCCTTCTGGCTGTCGCTGAACTCCTTGGGCTGGAACTTCGCCTTGTCCGCCTTCTTGTCCTTCTCGCCCTTCTTGCCCGTCCCCCCGTCCGGGAGGTTGCCGGACCCCTTCAGGTGGGAGCCGTCCTTGTGGGTCTCGGTGTAGATGTTCTGGTAACAGAGCACCGAGGCGTACGCGGCCTCCGCTGCCTGCGGGCCGTTCGGATCCTCCGCCACGACCGAGTCGAAGGCCGGACCGCACTTGGCCCAGTCCTTCTGGAAGTACAGGAGGTCGGCCATCGCGTACTTGATCTTGAAGATGTTCGGCCAGTCCTCCTTCAGGATGCGGGGGAACTCGAACTTGGCGAACTGCTCCTGCTTGAAGTTGTTGACGACCTTGTCGTAGAGCTGCGCGGCCAGCTGCATCGTCTTCTTGTCGCCGGTGCCGCGCACGCCGCCCGAGCCCACCGCCTCGAGGTGCCAGGCCATCGCCGTCTCGGTCAGCAGGCCGGCGGTGATGTTGGAGCACTTCAGCTTGGCGTCCGCCGGGTGCCCCTCGCCCTGGAACTTGTTGTGCACGTCGAGCTGGCGCCCGAGCACGTCCATGATCTGGTCCTTGTTGCCAGACTTCATGGCGAGCGTCGCCTCGGCGATGTGCCCCTGGTAGACGCAGAACTTCGGGCCCCGATCGCGGGTCATCAGGTCGGTGTAGAGCTCGATGCCCTCCTTGTAATGACCGGTGTCGAGGTAGTTCTGCCCGAGGTCGTCCATCATCTTGAACGTCTTCTCGGAGCTGCCGCTCGAGTCGCCGCTGAGCGGCCGGAGGAAGTCATGGGACTTCCGCGGATCGCCCGCGAGCGCGTAGACCGGGATGATGTCGCGCCGCGCCGAGACCGCGAGCTGGGCCGCGTTCGGCATCTGCTGGAACTGCTGGCCGTACTCGATCGTCTTCTTGAACTCGCTGATGGCGCGGGCGAAGTCGCCCTTGTTCCAGTAGACGTACCCGAGCTTGTAGTGGGCGTAGCCCCAGACCTTGTTCTCGGGCGGCGGGTACTGGGTGACCTTGACGTACGACTGCTCGGCCAGGTCCCACTTGGACGGGTCGCCCTGCGCCTCGTTGAAGAAGAGCTCGCCGAACGCGAGGTACGCGTTCGGGATGTACTTCGAGTTGGGCCAGTTCTTGATGAGCTCGAAGTAGACCTTGCGCGCGTCCTCGAGCTGCTGCGCCTGCTCGTACTCGTACGCGAGGTAGTAGAGGACCTCGTCCGTGCAGCCCGTGCTCTTCGCGGGGTCGGACGCGTTGGTGCTCTGGCAGTACTTCGGGTACTGCGTCTTGAGCTGCGTGTAGTACTTGATCGCGCTCTTCCGCGCGGCGACGAGGATCTTGTCGGCCTTGCCGACCTCGGCCTGGATCCCGGCGACGGCCTTCGGGTTCTTCCGCTTGGCCTCGTCCGCCTTGATCTGCCCCTCGGTCTTGTCGCGGAACGCCGCCGACTCCAGCTCGACGTACCCCTCGGCCAGGCGCCGCATCAGCTTCGGCCGATCCGGCGCGTTCTTCGGCGTCGAGGCGTACAGGCTCTCGAGGCCCTGGATCTCGGTGATCAGCAGGCTCCTCACCTTCGGGGCGAGGCGGTTGCGCCGCTCGTCGCGCTGCGCCGAGGCCTGCGACGCGGTCGGGTTGGCCGGCTTCGTCAGGTCGTCGCGCTTCTTCAGCTGGATGCCCGTGGGGGCCGACTTGAAGCTGACCTGCGGCTTCTTGCCCGCCGACACCTGCAGCTTGCCGCCCGGACACGCGGCGATCGCGTCCTTCGCGGGCTGCGTGATGCATGCGTCGGCCGCCGACGCGGGGCTCGTCGTGACGGCGCACGCCGCCACGGCCAGCGTGCCTGCCGCCGCGCGGAGCGCATGCAGTACACCGAACTTCGACTGCTTCATCTCCATCTCCGTCCCTCCGCCACGGACCCCCGTGAGGAAGCGCTCCCTGCCCCGCGGTCCCAGGCCGCGGGGCAAACGTTTAAGAAATCTCTCACTTGCTGCACTTCGACGTCACGACCTGTCGGTAGAAGCCGAGCTCGTCGCGCCAGTACTCGCCGTCGAACGGCCACAGCACGTGCTCATCGTCGGGCTTGACGACGCCGTACGTGAGCGCGTCCTCCTTCGACAGCTGGCCGCTGACGACCTGCTGGTCGAGCTTGTTCCGCTCGGCCGCGGTGATGTCGATGAGGATCTTCGACGAGTCGCGGAGGTGCTCGTTGAGCTCGTCGAGGTTGCGCTGGTAGCGCTCCCGGCCGAGCGTGCCGGCGTTCCGGATCGCGAGGCTCCGCGCGAAATCGAGCGCGTCGGTCACCTCGCTGCCGACCGGAGAGTTGCGGAAGTTGACGGGCGCCTTCTTGAACCGCTCCGCCTCCTCGTCGAGCACGCGCACGTACTCCATGTTGCGGCGGAGCTGGCGATCCGAGAGCGCGTTCTCGACGATCGGGCGGACCGTCGGCGACAGGTTCGCCTTGCCGTCGCTCACGTCCTTCAGGAACTGGAAGAAGCGCTCCTCGTTCCCCTCCCCCTGGAACCGGTTCAGGATCGACTCGAGCTCCTTCTTGATCGGCTCGTACTTCTTCTTCATCTTCGCGACGATCGTCGTCGCGTCGCCGTACTGGCAGATCGTGAAGGAGACGACCGCCTTCAGGATGTCGGCCTCGGGATAGAACGAGTTCGGGAAGTAGGGCGACTCGATCGTGTGGATGTTGCCGAGGGCCTGCGGGTACAGCCCGGCCATGAAGTACGCCCAGGACTGCTCGAAGAGGCTGTCCAGCCAGTACTCGCTCGCGACGTCGACGCGGTTCCAGTACTTGACGGCGGCCGAGAGCTTCGCGGCGTCGATCGTCGGGACGTTGTTGTCGTCGAGGCGGACGGAGGCCGAGTAGTAGGTGCGCGCCATCGAGAGGAACGCGAGGTCGCGCATGCGCGCCTCGTCCTCGACGCCCTCGACGCCCTCGTCGATCGCCTGGACGATCCGCTGGAACGACTTGACCGCCGGCACCGACTTGCGCAGCTGCACGTACGAGATGCCGCTGAAGAACTGGGCCTGGACGTAGTACTTGCTCTTGGGGTCGACCTTCGCGAAGAGGGCGATCGCCTCCTCGTAGTTCCGGTTCCGGTACTTGTAGCGGCCGAGCAGGTAGTTCAGCTGCCAGTAGAGGTCGCGCTGCTGGGGGTTGTTGAACCGCGCGATCTGCTCGGTCTTGTACTTGCCGACGCGCTCGATGATGTCCGCCGGCTCGGGGAGCTGCGTCGCGAGCTTGGACAGCCAGAGCAGCGTCTCGTTGAACTTGAGGTGGCTCGGCTTGTCGGCGACCTGCGAGAAGATCGCATAGCTCGCCTGGTAGAACTGCAGCCGGTACAGCGCGATCGCGAGGTGGTACTGCGCGATCTGGCGGTTGCCCTCGTCGTCCCCCGTGTCGCCGTCGACGACGCGCTTCAGCTGCCGCGCGGCGTCGCTCCACCGCTCGCTGTCGAACAGCCGCTTCGCCTGCGCCGCCTCCTCCGTCATCTGGCCCGCCGTCACGGGGCCCGCATCCTCGTCGAGGTTGATCTCCTTGTTGGGCTTCGTGCCGCCCTTGGCGTCCGCCTTTCCAGCCGCGACGGGCTTACCCTTGCCGGCCTGCGCGTGCCCCACGGCGGGGGAGAGCAAGAGGGCAGAAGCTACAAGGCAGATACTCGCCAGCCGGTTCCGCATCGTCGTTCCTCGCTTTCGGCGACGTAAAGATCGTGGCCCCTTCGCCCCGTTCGCGGCTCCACACACCGGAAGCGCGCGCCGTAGACCCCCGAGGCAGCTCGGTCGAGAACCAAAAAGTTCAATGAGAATCAACGGATACTTGCGTGTGGCGGGGGATGGTAGGATTGTGGCGCGCGGCTTGTCAAGCGATGCCGGCCGTGGGCCTGCGCTACATTCCTGGCCTCGGACACCGGGCGCCGCGTCGGCCTTGGGGTTGCGCACTGCGTAGCAGTCGAGGGTGGAATTATCGAAGAGCTGCGGCGCCGCTTCCTTCACGGGAACGCCACGCCGGCGCCGCGCCCCGGAAGCGTGGCCGCCCCCTGCCAAGGGACCGCCGGGCGCGGGGGTCGAACGTTGCGCGCCGGCGACGGCGCCCCACCTCGGCGGGGCGCGCCCCATCCGGCTGTTGACGCTCAAGGCGCGCTTCGTCTAGGGTCCAACCGCTGACGTTGTGCCTTTGAGCACCTCGACTTGAGCGTTTTCTTGCCTCCCGTCCGCGCGCCTTCTGCCGAGGCGAAGGCGCGCACCGCCGCCGAAGGAGCACGTTCTGATGACCCGTTCCATTCTGTCCGGCCTGCTCGGCCTGCTCAGCGTCGTCGCTATGGCGAGCCTGCCCTCCGCGTGTGAAAGCGGCGGCGTGGGCGACCCGTGCCTGCCCGAAGACGAGTACGATCCGCAGTTCGCTGGCTTCAAGGTGACGGAAGAGAACATCGAATCGCGGTCCTTCCAGTGCCAGACGCGGATCTGCCTGGTGAACCACTTCCAGGGGCGCGTGAGCTGCCCCCTCGGCCAGGAGGCGCCGGCGCCCTGCGATCCGAACAACGCGGCGTCCTGCGGCGACAAGGGCGAATGCGTTCTGTCCGGGGCGGTCGAGCCGCCGAACTGCGCTGGGAACCAGGACTGCCGGTGCCAGACCGACGACGACTGCTACGGCGAGGGCTGGCGCTGCGACACCGACGGCATGTGCAAAGCGCACGTGTGCCGCGCCCTGAACGACAAGGGCGAATTCGTCGGCTGCCAGGACCCGACTGCTGAGGACAACGCGGGCAAGCCCTGCTGCGTGCCGGGGACCGAGGCTCCCGTCGCGTCGCCCGTCTGCGGCCAGTGCGCCCCCGACTCGCAACGGAACGCACAGCAGGCGGTGTACTGCTCCTGCCGGTGCGGCGTGGCCGACGGGGAGCCGGACGATCCGAACTTCAACTTCTGTGAGTGCCCGCAGGGCTTCACCTGCTCCGAGATCCGCCCGAACGTCGGGCTCGGGGACCCGCTCCTCACCGGCAAGTACTGCATCAAGCAGGGCTCGCAGTTCGAGAGCGAGGGGGAGTGCGCCGACGTGCCCGGCCGCGTCAACTCGGACCAGTGCGCGGGCTTCTAGGCATCGGGTGACGGGCCGCCGCGCCTCGCGCAGCCCTCGGCGTGCGCCGGTCGATCGGACCGGCGGCGCCCTTCCCTCCAGCGACGGTTCAGGCTCACACGACGGCTCGCCGCCGGCGCGCACGTCGCGCACCGGAGAGCCGCCGGTCCGTGCGACGCGCGGCGGCGGGCTCGCGGGAGGCGCGCGCGCCGCGGGCGCCGACGAGCGCGGCGACCCCGGAGGCGCGTCGTCTCGCCGCGCGGAGATCGCGCCCGCTGCCGCTCCGCCGGCGGACGCGCGGAGAGCGCTCGGGGCGCGCGCCGAAGACGCCGTCGTCGCCTACCTAGCGGCGCAAGGGATCGAGGTGGTCGCGCGCAACGCGCGGGTCGGCCGCCTGGAGATCGACGTGATCGCGCGGGACGGCCCGGTCATCGCGATCATCGAGGTGCGGACGCGCGGCGCCGGCTCGTACGTCCGCGCCCTCGACAGCATCGACGCGGGAAAGCGAGCGCGCGTGCGGCGCGCCGGAGAGCAGCTCTGGCGCGCCCGCTTCTCGCGCGTGCGCGGCGTGGAGCGGATGCGCTTCGACGCCGCGTCGGTGACGTTCCTCCCGAACGGCGAGCCGGCAGTCGAGCTCATCAAAGCTGCCTTCTAGCGCGCTTCGATTTTTGGGGTTGATTTCGGATCGATTTCGAGCTGCTGCTGCGGGGCTGCTCGAGGAGGCGCGCGCCGCTCGGGCGCACGCGAGCGGGTCACGCGTCGAGCTGCTCTTGCATCTCGGTGCGGAGGCGCTTGAGCTGCGCGACGCCGTCGGGGTCGATCTCGACGGCGCCCTTCTGCGCGCGCGCGTCGGCCTCCAGCTTCGCGAGGATCGCGTCCATCTTCTCGATCTTGGCCTGCTGGCGCGCCCGCAGATCCTCGACCATCTTCTCGAACGCTTCGAAGAAGTGCTGGAGCTCGTCGCCCTTCCGCAGGCGCTCGCGCACGACCAGCTTGCCCTCGCCGACCTGGCGGAGCAGCCGCTTCATCTTGAAGATCGGGCCGGCGATCTTGTGCGTGAAGACGATGCCCGCCACGCCGACGCCGAGGACGAGCAGCGACAGCAGCGCGACGATGAGGCGGAGCAGCATCTGCTGGTTGTCCGCGACCTCGACGGCCTGCCGCTCGAGCGCCGCGGCGCGCTGCTGCAGCGACGCCGCGTCGCGCTCGAGCCGCGCCTGCTCGTCCTTGAGCTTGTTCTCGTCGCGCTGCGCCGCCTCGCCGAACGTCTTCGCGAGCTCGGGGTCGTCCTTGTATTCCTTCGCGATGTTCATCGCGACGACCTCGCTGACCCGGCGGCTCTGGACGAGTACCTCCTGGCCGCGCTTGACGGTCTCCTGACCCTGACGGACGATCTCTTGCCCCTGCTGCACGGCGGTGCGGCTCTGCTCGATGATCTTCGAGCTGGCGTTCCAGAGGAGGATCCCGAGCGCCGCGGAGAGCGCGAGGCTGATCCCCACGAGGAACCCCGTGTATTTCAGCTGGAATTTCTGATCGAGCAGGTAGTTCCGCGCGCTCCGCTGGTAGCGCGCTCTGACCTCCGGGGCGGAGGTCTGCGGGGCCGTGCTGGAAGCGTCGCTCATGGGATCCTCGAAGCTGGCTGGAGATGACAAGGGTCGTGAGGCACGGGGAAAGCCAATATCGAGCCGCGATGATGCGTCACAGCGAGGCGACGACCTTGTGGAAGGTCTCGACCGCGTTCTCGACGCACATCTTCATCAGGATGTTCTCGCTCTGGACGTCCTTCTTCGGGGTGCCGCTCTGCGTGAGCTTGGGCGCGAACTCGCCCTGGAGCGACTTGGACGGATAGGTCCACATGCTGACGCGGACCACCTGGGTGAGGTTGCCCCCCTGGTACACGGCGGGCTCGACCGTCGCGAGCAGGTAGAAGCCCTTCATTTTCTTGCCGTTCAGAATCTTCTTGCCCTGGGCGAGCGTCTCGCCCTTGGGGGCCACCGCGTAGCCGGCCTTCGCGAGGATCTTCTCCTGCATCGCGGCGCGCACGAGCGGCTCGATCTCGGACTCGGGGCGGCCGCTCTTGTTCGTGATCTCGATGGCCACGTAGTACTTCGTGTCGGCGCCCGGCGGCGGCGGAGGCGACGGGCCGCCCCCGCCGCCGGCGGACAGCGTCGCGATCGACTTCTGCATCTGCGACTTGACGGCCGGCGTCTGCTCCCGGCCCTCGGCCCGCTGCAGGCACGCGAGCCCCGCGGGCTTGCCCAGCCTGCCGAGCGCCGCGGCCGCCGCGACCCTGACGGACGCGTTGGCGTCGGTCAGGGCGTCGCAGAGCGGCTTCGCGGCAGCGTCGTCCCCCGACGCGCCGAGCGCGAGCGCCGCCTGCGTCCGGACGCGGTAGTCGTCGTTGGTCTTGAGCTGCTCGGCGAAGTGGCTCGTACGCTGATCCGCGTAGCTCCTCGTCGGCATCAGCGAGAGTACGAGCGTCACAACCAGCAACACGAGCGCAGGAAAGGGCCGACGCATTCCACGTCCGACGATACACGAGCGCATCGCCGCCGTGGCGATCGGATCAGCGGGCCTGCACTCGAAATTTGGTGCGCACACGCTCGCACTTTTGCCTTGCATTCGCTCGCTCCTCGTTGCCACCGAACTGGACGGTTTGACGCCGCCTGCCCGCGGGGCTTCAAGGCGCGAAACACGTTGGGTTTCAGGGTGAACACGACATCATCATCCACTTATCTACCCGTCTCACCGGCGCTCTGCCGACGTCCTGTCGGCGCGTCGCGTGCACGTCCGCTCACGTCCGCGTACGTCGTCGCTCGCCCTCGCCGCCCCTTCCCGCCGACGCGCGCCGGGCGAGCTCGAGCTCGGCGCTGCAGCGAATCCGCTTCCCCTTGCCCGGGCTCGGCCCGCGTGACGAATAATGCGCGACCATGACGAGGAGCTCGCCGGAGGCGTTCGGGAGATGCGTGGCTTGAGACGATGCCTGAAGGCGGCGCTCGTCGCGGCGGCGGCCCTCGCCGCGGCGCCCCCGGCCCACGCGCAGACGCGAGGTGCGCCGCTCCGCATCCATGTGCGGGGGAGCGCGCAGATCGACGCCGTCGCGTGGACGGAGCCCGACGGGTTCGTCGTGCGCGGCAGCGTCATCGACGACGCGCGGAGCCCGGTCGCGGAGGCGCCGCTCTCCATCGACGCCGTCACGAGCGGCGGCGCCCCCGTGGATCTTCCGTCGGCGGAGGCGTGCGCGGAGGGCGGCGCGGCGCGCGTTCGAGAGCACCGCGCCTCGCAGGGAGGGTACGCGCTCACGACCGACGCGCGGGGCACGTTCTGCCTCCGCGGGCGCGCGCCGCTCGCGAACGCGACGCTGCGCGTCCGCTTCCCGGGAGGGAAGCTCTACGAGCCGACCGAGGCGAAGGTCCCGATCGAGACGCACGCGGCCCCGCTCGCGCCGGTGGTCCTCCGGTTCGATCCGCCGGTCGACGCGATCGATCTGGATCGCCCGACGGTCAACGTCACCGTGTCGCTCCGGATCGATCGCAGCGGCGCCGCGGGCGGCGCGCCGTTCGAGCGCGAGCGGCTCCCCGTCGCGCTCGAGGACGAGCGCGGCACCCGGCTCGCGGAGGCGCCCACCGGCGGCGACGGCCGCGCCCGCTTCGAGCTCGCGACCGAGGGCCTCGGCGGCGCCGGGCAGGGCGCGCTGCGCGCGCGCTTCGAGGGGACCGCCGCGCTCGCGAAGGCGAGCGTCGGCCAGGGCGTCGTCCGGTACGCGCAGGTCACGCTCGCCCTCTCCCACCCGGTCGAGCCGGCGCGCGCGGAGGACGGCGTGCCGATCGACGTCGACGTGCGCTCGTCCGGCGGCACGGTCGAGGGCGGCGTCATCGAGGCGCTGCGCGCGGGCGAGCCCGTGGGCGCGGCGGCGGTGGTCGCCGGCAAGGCGCGGGTGATCGCCGCGTTCACCGCCGAGCGCGAGGGGACGGTGCCGCTGTCGCTCCGCTACGTGCCCGCCGCCCCGTGGTGGATCCCCGGCGCCGAGCTCGCGATCGACGTTCCCGTCGCGGGACCCGGGGTGTGGCGGCAGCTCGCGCTCGGCGCCGCCGTCCTCGCGATCGCGGGCTGGGTGCTCGGCGGCTGGCGGCGCGCGCCGAAGCGCGCGGCCGCCGGCGCGGCCGACGAGAAGCCCGCCGCGCCGCCCGGCCGCGCGGGCGTGCGGATCGTGGGGCCGATCGACGACGCGACCGGCTGGCGCGGCGCCGTCGCCGACGCGCACGACGGCGCGCCCATCGCGCAGGCCGAGCTCACGATCGTCGTGCCCGCGTTCGACGGCAGCGGCGTCGTCGCGCGCGCCGTGACCGACGACGCCGGCGAGTTCTCGATCGAGGCGCCGTACCGGAACGACGCGACGCTCGTCGTGCGCGCGCCGACGCACAGCAGCTACGAGCAGGCGCTCCCGCCGCCGAGCAGGCTGGGCATCGCGCTGGTCACGCGGCGCCGCGCCGTGCTCGATCGCCTCGTCCGGTGGGCGCGGCGGCAGGGGGCGCCGTTCGAGGGGCCGCCCGAGCCGACGCCCGGGCACGTGCGCCGCGTGGCGAGCAGGGTCCAGCAGCGCGAGGTCGAGCTGTGGGCGACCCGGATCGAGCACGCCGCCTTCGGGCCCGATCCCGTCGACGAGCGGATCGAGCAGGACCTCGGCGCGTCGGAGCCGAAGCCCGGCGTCTCGCAGCTCGCCCCGTGAGCCGAGCGCTCGGGGCGCGCGGCGGCGGCCCCGCCGCCGCGCCGACCTGCCGTTTCGCTCGCTGGATCGGGCGACCGCGCGAGCGCACGTTGACGTATGGGGTGCGTCCCATATAGTCGGCTCCCTCGCCGGAGAACGCCAACGTGGAAATCGCCCTAATTATCGTCGGCCTCGTCGTGGTGGCGGCGATCGTCTACTTCGTCACGAAGAAGGCGCCGCCACCCCAGATCGAAGCGCCCCCCGAACCGAAGAAGCTCGCGGAGAAGGCGAAGCAGCCCACCGAGAAGCCGGCGGAAAAGCCGGCCCAGAGGCCGCGCGACCAGAAGAAGCCTCCGGCGGAGGAAGAGCCTCCGGCGAAGGCGAAGGAGCCCGCGCCGCAGGAGGAGCCGCCCGCGGCGACGCCCTTCCCCGTCGAGGTGCCCGCCGTCCCGCCGCCCGCCGCTGCGGCGCCCGAGCCCGCGGTCGCGGAGGCGCCGCCCGTCGCCGCGCCGGCGGTCGAGGCGCCCCCGGAGAAGCCGGCCCCCGCGAGGCCGGCGCGGGAGACGACGCCCCCGGGCGCGCGCAAGCGCGACGTCGAGGGGCTCCGCAAGGGCCTCACGAAGGTGCGGGAGCGAGAGGGCTTCTTCGGCCGCCTCAAGGCGCTGTTCGCCGGCAAGAAGGAGATCGATCCCAACGTCGTCGAGCAGATCGAAGAGGTGCTGCTCACCTCGGACGTCGGCGTGAAGACGACGGAGCTCCTCCTCGACGAGATCCGCTCGGCGCTCAGCCGCAACGAGCTCGCCGACACCGACAAGGTCTGGGACGCGCTGCGCGAGCACGCGAAGCGGATCCTGCGCGTCGGCGCCGGCGGCGGGCTGCCGCTGAAGACGCAGCCCACCGTGGTGATGGTGGTCGGCGTGAACGGCGTGGGCAAGACGACCACGATCGGCAAGCTCGCGACGCAGCTCAAGGCCGAGGGCCGGACGGTGGTGCTCGCCGCGGGCGACACGTTCCGCGCGGCGGCGGTGCAGCAGCTCAACGTCTGGGGCAAGCGCGTGGGCTGCGAGGTCGTGCGCGGCAAGGACGGGGCGAACCCGGGCGCCGTGATCTTCGACGCGATCCAGAAGGCGAAGGAGACGGGCGCCGACGTGGTGCTCGCCGACACCGCCGGCCGGCTGCACACGAAGACGAACCTCATGGAGGAGCTGGCCCGGGTCGCGCGCACGATGAACAAGGCGATGGAGGGCGCGCCTCACGAGACGCTGCTCGTCCTCGACGCCACGAACGGACAGAACGCCATGCAGCAGGCCGCGCTCTTCAAGGAGGCGCTGCCCATCACCGGCATCGTGCTGACGAAGCTGGACGGCACCGCGAAGGGCGGCGTCATCCTCGGCATCTGCGCCGAGCACGGGCTGCCCGTACGCTACGTCGGCATCGGAGAGCGCGCCGAGGACCTCCGCGAGTTCGAGCCCGACGAGTTTGTCGAGGCGATGCTCGGCCGCCCGAGCGGCACCGAGGACGCGGCCGCCTGACGAGCGCGGCGCCTCATGGCGAGCGATCTCGGCCCCACCTCCCAATCACTCCCCTCGACATCGGTCAAAGAAATGGGCGATGGTCCGAGCCGTCGGACCGCCTCGCCCGCGCCGGCTGGACCGTCAGGAGCCGGCACCTCGGCCCCGCGCGAGCAACGGCGGATCCGGGCCCGCGGCGATTGTGCAGCGAATTTGCCGGTCGGCGCGAGTCCCCCCGGGCGCGCGCCGTCCGGGGGCTCGCCAGGTTGCCCAAGGCAAACGGATTTGGTTGTTGATCCTTTTATTTTCGACGTGATATAGTCCGTCGGGCTTGGCGGTTGACCGAATTAATTAATGAATTCGCGTAGTTAGAAAGCTGTACTACCTGGGCGATCGATCGCTCGCATCGCACGGACTTCGGAAGGGATGGCGATGAACCAGGCTCGCGTGGGGCTTCTCGTTGCGGCTGCGCTGGTCGCGGTGCCGCTCACGGCGTCGGCTCAACCAAAACAGCAACCCAAGGAAATTAACCTCGACGAGCCAGAGACTCCTGCCGAGGGCACGGAGCCGGCGGAGGCCCCCGCGGCTCCGGCCGAGGGCGAGGGTGGCGATGAGGCGGGGCTTGGGGACATCTGTAAGATCGACCCGTCGGCGTGTCCCACGATCGACTTGAATAAGGAAGCGGCGAAGGATCTCAACCCGGAGACCTACGCGGTGCAGCAGATCTACGCGCTGCGCTACCACCGCTTCGAGGTGAACCCGTACTTCGGGCTGACGATGAACGACCAGTTCGTCGGGCACAACGGTCCGGGGCTCGCGATCAACTGGTACCTCACCAACGTCCTCGCGATCGGGGTCAACGGCAACTGGTACGCCGGCCTCAACACGCCGTCGGACTTCAATTTCCAGACGAGCAGGGCGGCGCGTATCGGTGAGCCGATCACCGAGTATCAGTGGAACGCGAACGCGAACTTCACGTACGTCCCCGCGTACGGCAAGTTCGCCGGGTTCAGCGACTTCATCTTCCACTACGACTTCTTCGTGCTGGGCGGCGTCGGCGCGATCTCGACGCGGCCCATGGCCGTCGTCGATCCGGACAACCGCACCTTCGACTGGAAGCCCAAGCTCGCCTTCCACGTCGGCGGGGGCCTCCGCATCTTCTTCAACCGCTGGTTCGCGGCCATGGCCGAGGTCAGCGACTACATCTTCTTCGACGAGCTCGAGAACCCCAGCGTCTCGAAGACCAACCCCCAGGACAAGAGCACGTGGCTCGCCGAGGGGAAGAGCTTCACCAACAACGTGCAGGCACAGGTCGGGTTCTCGGTCTTCCTGCCGTTCTCCTGGGAATACCGGCTGCCGAAGTAGGGCCTTTGGACGTGGGGACGCGCCGACGCCGAGCGCGAGACATGGGATGATTCAGCCAAAGACGGGGACAGGCATGATGCGTCGATTCGTCCAAAGCCTCTGCACCGTGGTGGCAGGGCTGACCGGCTGTGCACTTCTGATGACGGCTGCGCCCGCGGAGGCGCAGGAGATCCAGCTGACGGGCCCCCTGGCCGGAGCGCCCGCCGTGCGGAAGCTCCGGCTACACCGCGACGGACGGTTTGAGGTCGCTCCAGGGGCGTCGTTCACGCTGCTGGACGAGTACCGGCGGACGATCATGCCGGGGCTGCGCCTCACCTACCACCTCACCGACTGGTTCGGCATCGGCGCCTGGGGCGGCTACGGGTTCCAGTACAACACCGGGCTGACGGACGAGCTCCAGCGCGTCGCGATCGACAACCGCAACTGCGCCGACCGGCCGTTCACGAAGGCGTGCCAGCTGACCAGGGTCAACCTGACGCGCGGCGACCTCACGGAGGACCAGCTCGCCCAGATCCAGTGGGTCGCGGCGCCGCAGGTCACGGTCGTGCCTTTCCGCGGCAAGCTGGCGCTGTTCGCCGAGCTCTTCGTGGACACCGACGTGAACTTCTTCGCCGGGGTCGCGGCGATCGGGGTCAAGGAGCGCAAGCAGTGCACCAGCAACTGCGCCGAGACCTTCGGCCTCGAGAGCCGCATGGCCATCGCGCCGACGTTCGGCCTCGGCTTGAACTTCTACCCGTCGGACTTCCTCGGGTTCGGCGCGGAGTGGCGCGCCCTGCCCTTCGCGTGGAATACTTCGGGCTTCGACAACCACGGGCTAGGTACGGATGAGGCGTTCCCGGACACCCATGTGGACGACAAGGATCGCGAATTCCACTTCACCAGCATGGTCACCGTGAGCTTGAGCATCCAATTCCCCACCGCCATCAAGACGACGGAGTAGACTTCGCCGGCTCGGTGGCCCGAGCCGTCCCGCCCGGGGCAACCCGGGCGGGGGCGTCCAGTGCCGGGAGCAGCAGGCTCGGCCCTCGGCAGTGGAGCCCGGCGGCGATCGTCGGGCAGCTCGGACCGCGGCGGCGGGACAGCCACCAGAGGTCAGCGTTGGGTATTTTCGATTTTCTCCGCAAAAGCAACCCTCCGGCCGGAGGTGCCCCCTCCGACAACAAGAAGGTGGCCGGCCCGGCCAAGGTCGTCGCGGACAAGCGCGCTCAGACCTACGACCGCCTCGACGCCATCCAGACGCTCGCGGCGATGAAGAACGCCGACGCAGCGGCGGCGCTCCTCAGGCGCTTCACGTTCTCGATCGACCCCTCGATCACGGATCAGGAAGAGAAAGATCTGGCGTTCCGGGGCATCGTCGACGCGGGCAAGGACGCGGTGCCGGCCGTGGTCGAGTTCTGCCTCAAGGCCGAGACCCTCACCTGGCCGCTCAAGGTCCTGCGGGCGCTGCTCGAGGACGACGACTACCGCGTCGAGCTCGTCCGGCTGCTCGATCGGTGCGACACGGAGTATGCGCGCAACATCGAGCCGAAGCAGCAGATCATCATCGCGCTCGGCGAGATCAAGGGCGACGACGTGCGGGTCGCGGTGGAGCGGTTCCTCGACGACGTGAACGAGACGGTCCGGTTTCACGCCGTGCAGACTATCTTCGCTCAGGGCGACGAGGCGAGCGTGCCAGCGCTCGTGAAGATGCTCGCGACCGAGGAGTCGGTGCGGGTGAAGAACAAGGTGGCCGAGGGGCTCATGACCCGCGGCTGGACGGTGCCCGCGGAGCTGCGGAGCGACGCGAACCAGGCGCTCCAGGACTCGAACGGCTTCAGCGTCGGCGCGGACGGCAAGCTCCGGAAGGGCGCTGGATACGGCTGAGCGGCGCGCTTTTGCGACAAAGCTGTTCGCCCTGCGATCGGGTTGACAGCGTTGCCGCGCGTGGACGAAACTCCGCGCCATGCTTGTTCAGCCCTCGGCGGCAGCTGAGCGCAGAGGCCGCGTAGAGCGGCCCGCAGCAGCGGAAAGCGAGCGCAGAGTCCGTGATTGAGCACCGCTCGTCGATGGCGGAGCTCCCGTCACGACGTCGTGAGCCACGCCCCTGCTCCGGTGAGGCGCGTCGAGGAGCGCGCGAGCGGGGAGCGCTGCGCTCCTCGACGCTGCGCGCGATGGCCGCGGCCAGCCTGCTGCCATTCGCGCTCGCCCCGCGCGGCGCCGCGGCAGCCGACTTCGAGGTCGAGTCGACCACCGGCGTCCAGGCCTACGAGGTCGCGAGCCCCTGGGGAGCCACGAACATCGAGCGACGGCGTCTCCTCCAGACGCTGGGGCTCGCCGTCTACAACATCCAGGGCGACTCGGTGCCAGGCGGGGCCGACTACTCGGCGACCGTGCGGCTCCGGCTCGACGCGGACTTCGGGGTGAACGGCCACCTGGAAGGCGTGCAGCAGGGCGGCGAGACGGACTACAGCGTCGCCGGCGGCTCGCGTTACATCCCGGGGCTGCGCGAGGCGCCGCTCGATCTGATGTACGCGTACGTCGAAGGGCGGAACGTCGCCAGCGGGTGGCTCGGCTTCCGGGTCGGCCGCCAGTACGTGAGCGACGTGCTCGGATGGTGGTCGTTCGACGGCGCGCTCCTCCGGGTAACGACGCCCTACTACGTCCAGATCGAGGCGTACGGCGGCCTCGAGCAGCGCGGCGGCCTGCCGCTCTCGACATCGCGCTTCGAGGCGCAGGGGATGTGGCGCGGCAGCCACCGGGGCTTCGGCGACGACCGCACGCTGCCCGGCAGCGCGGCCGACTACCCGGCGTTCCAGGAGGCGCAGATCGCCCCGGCGTTCGGCGTCGCGCTGGAGAGCGCCGGTCCGAGCTTCCTCCACGGCCGGCTGACCTACCGGCGCGTCTACAACGTGGGGACCGCGATCACCCAGCAGTTCCCGGATGCGGACGGGCACGTCCAGACGACCGACGGGTCGCGCATCTCGCAAGACCGGCTCGGGTACGCCGCCAACGTCAACGTGCCCAACCTCGGCGGGCTCAAGGGCGGGGTGACATACGACCTCTACAACGAGCGCGTCGGCTCGTTCTACGGCGGCCTCGAGGTGTACGCGGGCAGCCGCGTCACGCTGGGAGCGGACATCGACTACTTCGTTCCGACGTTCGACGCCGACTCGATCTGGAACTGGTTCACCCACGCGCCCATCACCACGATCACCGGGCGGGCCGCGGTCGACATCACCCGCGAGGTCGATCTCGCCGCCTGGGGCGGCCCGCGGATGTGGATGGCCGAAGGGAACCCGGAGGAGTTCGGCGCCGGCCAGTGCGAGGTCGCGCGGCTCGGGCCGGATTGCGTCGGGACGACGGCGCTCGATCCGAGCTCCGTGGAGGATTACACGCGCGACGAGGAGAACCGCGCCACGACGATGACGACCGACGTGCTCGCGAACCTCGCGGGCCGCTACCGCACGCGGACGTCGTCGGTCGAGCTCCGCGGGATGCTGCAGACCGGGGAGCGCGGGCGCCGGACAGGCGCCGATCTGTCGGGCGAGAAGCGGCTGCACGGGCAGCGCTACGCGCTCGGGGCGCGGGTGTCGCTGTACAACTGGGCGGATCCGCTCCGGCCGGACCGGGACGCGACGTCGTTCGGGTACGTCCTTGGGGCCGGGTACCGGCCGGGCGAGTTCGCAGACTTCAAGCTCGAGTGGGAGCACGATATGAACCGGCTGGTGGGCCAGCGCTTCCGCGTCGTCGGCCTCGTGAATCTTCGGGTGGCGCCGTGAGCGAGGAACGCATGGACGCAACACAGGACGGCCCGCGCGGCGCGCGGCGGGACCACCCGAGGCTCGTTCCGGGGTGGGTCGCGATCGTGGCGTGCCTTGGCGCGCTGGCGCTCGCGATCGTGGGCCCCGAGGCAGCCGCCCAGCCGAAGCCGCCGGCGACCGCAGAAGACGACAGCGCCGATGCGGCCGAGGACGCCGAGGAGGGCGACGCCGAAGAGGGGAAGGCCGCGCACCGGCCGCCGGGCGGGTACAAGTCGGGCCTCTACCCGATGCCCGACGACGCGGAGGTGCCGCTCGCCTGGATGCCGCCCGGGACGAGCGCGACGCCGGTCCCGAGCGACGAGATCTACCCGCCGCAGACGCTGACGATCCGCTTCAACCACAAGAAGCACGTCAAGGGGCTCAAGCAGACGTGCAAGTCGTGCCACGCCGGGGCCTACACGAGCGGCACGGTCACGGACCGGCTGCTGCCGAGCCCGGCGCAGACCTGCGACAACTGCCACGACGTCGATCATTCCGACCTCACGCAGGTGAAGGCGGGGACGAACGAGAACGGACAGTGCGTCTACTGCCACATCGGCGAAGACGCGGGCAGCGGCGGAAAGGTGGCGCCGCTGGTGCTGCCGCACGCGAACCTCCGGTTCCCGCACCAGAAGCACGTGAGCCGGAACATCAAGTGCAGCCAGTGCCACGGCCGGGTCGATCGCCTCGAGCTCGCCACCCGCGAGCAGCTGCCGCGCATGGCGGGCTGCTTCTCGTGCCACAACATGAGCGGCGCGGCCCAGGGCGACGCGAAGAGCGACTGCGACGTGTGCCACCTGACGCGCCCCGACGGGCGGCTCGTGACCGCGTTTGCCACGGGCGATCTGCTGCCGCCGCGGTGGCTGCACAACGCGGGGCACACCCCCGACTGGCTCGAACGGCACAAGCAGATCGCCGCGAACGACAGCGCCTTCTGCGGGACGTGCCACAGCGCGAACTACTGCACCGACTGCCATGACGGGAAGATCCGTCCGCGCAACGTCCACCCGAACGACTTCCTCTCGATGCATGCGCAGGCGGCCCGACAGGACAATCCGCGCTGCGTGAGCTGCCATCAGGAGCAGACGTTCTGTGCGGACTGCCATCGCCGGACGGGCGTGGCGCGCGAGGCGCCGAGCGCCGCTCGGCCCGCAGGGCGCCGCTTCCATCCCCCGCCGGCCGAGTGGACCACCGCGCCGCGCAGCGCGAAGCACCACGCCTGGGAAGCAGAGCGAAACCTGAATGCGTGCGTTTCCTGCCACACCGAGCGGGACTGCGCGACCTGCCACGCGACCCGGGGGATCTCGGGCGGGCAAGGGGTGAACCCGCACCCGATCGGGTTCGACGAGAGCAATTGCAAGACCGCGTTCTCCCGGAACCCGCGCCCGTGCCTGGTGTGCCATCAGTCGAGCGACAGGTCCCTGCGGGGTTGCCAGTGAAAAGTCAAAATCGGTCAGTATATTCCTTGCCCTGGCCTTCCGGCGACGGGTATAGCGAAGTGCGCGCGGCTTCCCTAACGATCGCCGCGAACGCCAAGGAGAACGGGCGTGAAGGAGCTGATCAAGTACCTGATCGACAACCTCTATCTCGATTTCCAAGGGGAAATCACGCTGGAGACAGTGCGGGGCTTCCTCCGCGAGGACGACGGACGGGAGGCGCGGCAACTTTTGTCGAAGCTCATCGAGGAGAAAGGGGTCGACGACATGCTGATCACGCTGGCCGACTGTCTCAAAGAACACATCCAGAGCGGGGTGAACGAGAAGGTCGTCCGCGAGCAGCTCTCGCTCTACGCCGAAAGCTGAGCAGGCTGGCCCGTGCGGCGCGCCTCGCTCCCCTCCCCCTCTGCCTGCACGCGGCCCTCGCGACGGCCGGCTGCGACGTGGGGGAAGCCTCGTACCAGCCGATCGACGCCCCCCCTGTCCACCTGATCGAGGCGCGGGCCACGACCGACCTCGACCAGAACTACCAGCCTGTCCGCACCCCGCTCGCTCCGGACGGCAGCACCGTGGTGCTGTCGACCGCGAGCTTCGTGCTCAAGTTCGATCGCTTCCTGCTTCCCGGCTCGGTGAGCGGCGCGGTGGGGCCCGAGTCGCTGTGCGTCTCGGGCGATCTCGCCAAGCAGGTCCGGACGTACGCGGACTGCGTCAACCCGATCCCGCTGGCGCCGACGTACAACCCCGTCCAGCGGGAGGTCATCTTCCGCCAGGTCGAAGGCATGCCAGGGCTCGTCCCGGGGACGCGGTACGCGCTCACGGTCCTGGGGCCGGTGGACGACGCGGCGCCGTCGGGCATCCGCGCGTTCGACGGCGCGCCCCTGGCCGAGAGCCAGCGCATCGAGTTCACCGTCGCGGCGACAAACCCGCCCCAGGCGATGCCGGAGCGCCAGCCGAGCGGCGACTTCTACTGCCAGCAGGACCTGGAATGCATCGGGCGCACGCCCGACTGCCAGGGCGATGCTCCGAAAGACCCGACGTGCTTCCCGTGCGTGAAGGGCGCGGCGAAGCTCCTCAACGCCTGCGCGGGGTGCCACAGCGACGCGAACGCCGCCGCGGGGCTGAACCTGGCCGTGGCTGCGCTCGATCCGACCGTGCAGCAGTTCCGATACAACAGGGTCGAGCCGCTCTACGAGACCGCGATCGGGCACGCCGCGCACCAGACCCAGATGGGCGAGCGCGCGCACGTGGGGGAGAAGACCCCGGAGCGCTTCGGCAGGGCCATGCCGCTCATCGACCCGGGAAACCCGGGGAACAGCTACCTCCTCTACAAGATCATCGTCGGGCAGATCGCGGTCGACCCCTCCCTGCCCGCCGACCAGGCCGAGCGGCTCCGCGAGGAGATCGAGCGGCTGCGCGCCGCGTTCGTCATGGGGCTGCCCATGCCGCCCCCGGCCTACCCCGCCTCGTTCTGGTTCCACCCCCAGGCGTCGGCCGATCAGGAGGTCACGATGTACGTGGACGGGATGGACATCCTGACCGCGTGGATCCTCGACGGCGCCGAGCCGCGCGACTGCTCCGTTCCGCTCCCGCCCTGACGGCGCCCGCGCGCCGTCACATCACGCGATTCCGCCCGCCCTTCTTCGCGTGGTAGAGCCGCTCGTCGGCGCGGCGGTAGAGCTCCATGGGCGAGACCGGCGCGTCCGGCGTGATGCCGGCGACGCCGAAGCTCGCGGTGACGGCGATCTCGCCGTCCTCGAAGCGGAACGGCGTGCGCTCCACGAGCGCGCGCAGCTTCTCGGCGACGTGGCGCGCGCTCTCCACGGGGATCTCCGGGACGAGCAGCGCGAACTCCTCGCCGCCGACGCGCGCGAGGACGTCGTCGCGGCGGACGTTCGCGGCGGCGAGCGCGGCCATCTGCCGGAGCACGGCGTCGCCCGTGAGGTGCCCCCGCGTGTCGTTGATGCTCTTGAAGTGATCGATGTCGAACATGATGAGCGCGAGGTGGCGATGGTAGCGGCAAGCCCGCGACACCTCGCGCTCGAGCGCGACCTCGAAGGAGCGCTTGTTGTGGACCTGCGTCAGCCCGTCGAAGGTCATCAGGCGGTAGATCTCTTCGTGGTACGAGAGCTCGACGTTTCCCCCCTGGATGAACTTGAAGATCGTCCGCCCGATCTTGACCTGGTCGCCGTCCTTGAGGGCGCGCTCGTCGATCGAGACGTCGTTCACGTAGGTGCCGTTGGTCGAGCCGAGATCGCGGACGACGTAGCCCATCCCGTTCCAGGAGATGCGCGCGTGCCGGCGGCTCACCGCCTCGTCGTCGAGGGGGATGTCGGTCTGGATCGCGCGCCCGCACTCGATCGACCCCGTGCCGAGCGCGATGCGGCGCCCGAGCTCCGTGCCGTAGATCACGACCAGGCACGCGGTGCCAGGCTCCACCGGAAGCGCCGGCGGGGCGATGGACGTGCAGGTGACGAGCGTCTGCCGATGATCGTTCTCTTGCTTCGCCACGCTGGAGGCCCCAAGTACACCAGAGCCGGCGTTCCGGGGCAACGCACGTCGCGCGTCGGACATGGTAGGCTGCGACCATGAAACGCTGCGGTTTCGCGCAGATGTGGGTCGCCGCCGCGGCGGCCGCCGCGCTGT
Organism: Sorangium sp. So ce834; assembly: GCF_051521425.1. NCBI lineage: Bacteria > Pseudomonadati > Myxococcota > Polyangiales > Polyangiaceae > Sorangium > Sorangium sp. So ce834. Next base: position 4,697,972 of record NZ_CP150351.1, on the reverse strand, counting down.
CCTCTCCCTTGACCGGGTGTGGTCAGAGCGCGCCCCCGATCGATGAGAGCGACGCTTCGTCGCAGCAGCCCGAGACCGTCACGCTCTCCCCGGACGCCCCGCCGCTCCCGGGCGAGGCCGAGTGCAAGGTCGTCGTCCAGACGGGGATCCGCGTGGCCTCCGCGCAGCACGTGCCGGAGTGCACGCCCGTCCAGTACGAGACAAACCCGCCGAGCGGCGGAGATCACTGGGCCATCTGGGCCGAGTTCAAGCGCTACAAGGCGGAGGTCCCGCGGGAGATCTACGTGCACAACCTCGAGCACGGCGCGATCGTCCTCGCCTACCGGTGCCCGTCGTCCGGCTGCGCGGAGGTGGAGGCGATGCTCGAGGAGGTGCGGACCGAGGCCGCCTCGGATCCGAAGTGCCTCACGCTGCCCGGAGGGCCCGAGGCGCGCCTCGTGATGACACCCGACAGCGCGCTCGACACCCCCATCGCCGCCGCGGCCTGGGGCGCCACGTACACCGCGACGTGCCTCGACAAGCCGTCGCTCGCGCGCTTCGTGGCGGAGCACTACGGCAAGGGCCCGGAAGACACGTGCAGCGACGCGGCCGCCGTCGACGTCGATCAGCCAGAGGGCGGCGCGCCGAGCTGCGGTGACGCGCCGCCCGGCGCGGGCGACGCGGCCGGCGGCGGCCCGCCGGAGCCGTAACCAGGTTGACAGGTGCCTCGCCGCCCAGGAGCATTCCCGGGATGAGCGAGCCGTCGACCGTGACACCTCGGTTGGCAGAGCGCTTCCGCCTGCTGGACGTCGCGGGGTCAGGCGGGTCGGCCGAGGTCTGGAGGGCGGTCGACCAGGAGCGCGGCGGCGTGGTGGCGCTCAAGGTCGAGCGACAGGGCCGTGGCGCGCCCGCGGAGGAGCGCGCCGCCGCGCGGCGGGCGCTCGCCCGCGAGGCGCTGCACGCGGCGCTCGCGCTCTCGCCGCGGCTGCCGGAGCTCGTCGACGTCGGCTGGCTCTCGGCGCGCGCCGGCGTCGCGCGCGTCGAGGGCGCCCCCGGCGCGGAGGGGCGCGCGTTCGTGGCGATGCGCTGGATCGAGGGGCGATCCGTCGCGGAGGCCGTGCGCGGCCTGCCCCAGGGCGAGCGCGCGGCGCTCTCGCTCGCCGTCGCGCGCGACGCGGGCGAGGCGCTCGGCGATCTGCACGGCATCGGCCTGGCCCACGGGGATCTCAAGCCGGAGAACCTGATCCTGACGCCGGAGGGGCGGATCGGGATGATCGACCTGGGCCTCGCCTGCTCGATCCACGAGACCTCCGTGGAAGGGGCGACGCTCAGGTACCTCGCGCGCCACGACGCGGAGCTCGGGGACGCGCGGGCCAGGGATCTGCTCGCGCTGGGGACGCTGCTCGCCGAGATCGCGCTCCCCGGCGTGGCCGCCGCGGACGATCCCATCGAGGCGGCGCGCGCCGCGGTGGCGGCGCCGAGCGCGGCCGGGCCCGCGCTCGACGCGATCTGCAGGGCCCTGCTGTCGCCGTCACCCGGGGCGCGGCCGTCCTCGGCGTGGGTCACCGAGTCGTCCCGCGCCGCGCTCGCCGGCGCGCAGCCGGCCCGCGCGCCGCTCGCCGGGACGCCGGCGCTGCGCGCGGGCCGCGAACCCGGGGCGCCGGGCGAGGAGCGCGATCGGCAGGACCGCGACGCGCGCCGCGTGCGCGCCGCCTACCTGCGCCTGCGGCGGCACGAGCTCGAGGCGGCGCTCGGGGTGCGCGACGACGTGGCCTCCTGGCTCGCGGACGCGTTCGCGGTGGTCCAGCGGGCGCGCGCGCTCTCGAGCGCGGACGTCCGCGCGGGCGACGCCGCGGCCCGCGCGGGCGCGCCGCAGGGCGAGGGGCCGTGGCTGGGCCGGCTCGGCCCGGACCGCGTGGCGCGGTGGCTCACCGCGCTCGTGGGGACGAGCGCCGCGGCGTGGCCGATGGCGACCCTCGCGGCGGCGCCGGAGCGCGCGCTCGCGGACGCGCTCGTCGCCCTGGCGCGGCAGGTCCCCCCGCGGGCCTGGACGTTCGCGGACGTCGAGGCGGCCGTGCTGGGGCACGGCGCGCGGCGGGCCGCCGCGGCGGCGCGCGCTCGCGGCGGCGCCGGCGAGGGCGCCGCGGCGCAGGCCACCTCCGCGGCGGAGGCGGCGGAGCTGGCGCTCGCGATCGCGCGCGTGCCGCCGGATCCGCTCGCGCTCGAGGCGATCGAGCAGCGGGACGACGCGCCCGCCAGCCTGGTCGTCGCCGCGGCGAACGCGCTCCGGCTGCGCGGCGATCTCGGGCGCGCGCGGAGCCTGATGCTGCGCGCGCCCGCGCGGGCCGCGACGGAGTCCGCGGCGCTCGCGGCGGAGGTCCTGCGGCGCGCCGGGGATCGCGCGCTCGCCGAGGAGCGCGCCCGCGCCGCCATCGAGGCCGGCGCGGACCCGGACGGGCGCGCGGCCGCGGTGCTCGCGCGCATCGCGATCGACGCGGGGGCGCTCGGCGCGGCCGAGGCGCTCGCCGGGGAGGCGGCCACCGCGCCGCTCTGCGAGGTGCGCGCGCTGATCGCGGCGCTGCGCGGCGACGCCGCGCGAGCGCTGTCCGAGGTGGCGCGCGGCGAGGCGCTCGCGAGCTCGGTCGAGGAGCTCGCGCGGATCGCCGCCGTGCGCGGGTACGCGCTGCACGCGAGCGATCCGGAGCGGGCGCACGCCTCGTTCAGCGCCGCGGTCGACTACGCGGTGCGCGCCGGGGCCGTGGTCGAGGAGGCGACCTACCGGACCGGGGAGGCGGCGGCCGCGGTGGATCTCGGCGATCTCGAGGGCGCGATCGCGACCTCGACCCGCGCGGCGCTGCTCTGGGAGCACCTCGGCCGGCCCGCTCAGGCGGCGCGCGCGCTGCTCGCGTGCGCGGCCGCCTACGCCACCGCGGGCCTCGCGCACGAGACCCGCCGGACGGCCGAGGACGCCATCGCGCGGGCCCGCGACGCGGGCGACGCGAAGGCGGAGGCCTACGCGCTCTGGGCGATCGCGGACGTGGCCGCCGCGCGCGGCGGCGACGGCGTCGCGGGCGCGGAGGCCTGCGCGCTCCCCGACGCGCGCGCGGCGGCGGAGCGCGCGGCGGCGCTCCTCGCCGGAGGCTCCGCGGACGACGCGCTCCGGGCGGCCGCGCGGCTCCTGCGCCACGGCGCGGGCGAGATCGACGCCGCCCGCGTCGAGGAGCTCGACGAGCGCGCGAGCGGCCCGGATCTCGCCGCGGCGTCGCGGCTCGACTGGTGGGGGGCGCGCGCCGCGCGCGCGTTCGCCGCGGACGACATCGGCGGCGCCCCCGCCGAGGCCCCGCTGCAGGGCGGCGCGGCGCGCCCGGCGACGGACGGCGGGCGCAGCGACCGCGTCCTCGCCGCGCTCGCCGCGCTCGCGGGCGCGCGGGCGCCGATCGCGTCGCGCGGCCCGGCGCTCGCGGCGGCGCACGCGCTCGCGGTCAAGGCGGGGCAGACGGACGTCGCGCACCGGGTGCTCGCGGCGCTCGCCGAGGCCGCGCGCGAGCTCTGCCGGCGCACCGCGGACGCGGGCGCGGCGGGGCCCACGGCCGGCTCGCCGGGCGCGCCGGGGCTCGCCGGCGCGGTGCGGTCGCTGCCGTGGGTGGCCCGGGCGCGGGCGCTGCCGGAGGCCGGCCTCGGGCCCGAGCAGGCGCGCGATCTGGAGGCGCTCGTCGGCGCGCTCGGCGAGCGCGAGCGCCTCGCGCCGCTGCTCGACCGGGTCGTCGACGCGCTCGTGCTCTGGACGGGGGTCGAGCGCGGGCTCTTGCTCCTGCGCGCCCCGAACGGGCGCCTCGTCCCGCGGGCGGCGCGCAACCTGGCGCGCTCGCGCCTCGGCGCCGAGCAGCTCGCGCTGTCCGAGACGCTCGCGCGCCGCGCCCTGGAGGCGCGCGAGCCGGTGGTCGCCGTCGACGCCGCGGGGGAGCTGCCGAGCGTGCACCGCAGCGTGCACGCGCTGAAGCTCCGGAGCGTGCTGGCCGTGCCGCTCATCGCGCGCGGCGAGGCGCTCGGCGTCGTTTACCTCGACGATCGCGTGCGCCGCGGCGCCTTCGGGGCGCAGGAGCTCCGGTGGGCGCGCACCATCGCGTCGGTCGCGGCGCTGGCGATCGCCGACGCGCGCGCGCAGGTGGAGCTGCGCCGCGCCGCGCGCCGCGCGGAGCGCGCCTCGTCGCGGCTCGCCGCGGAGCTCGCGCGGCGCGAGGCGGAGCTCGACGCGGCGGCGCTCGAGCTCGCCAGGGCGCGCGGCGGCCGGGACACGCGCTACCGGTACGACGCCATCATCGGCGAGAGCGAGCCCGTGCGCGCGATGCTGCGCCTCGTGGATCGCGTGACCGCGTCCGAGGTGCCGGTGCTCATCCACGGCGAGTCCGGCAGCGGCAAGGAGCTCGTGGCGCGGGCCATCCACCACAACGGCCCGCGCGCGGCGCACCCGTTCGTGAGCGAGAACTGCGGCGCGATCCCGGAGGGGCTGCTCGAGTCGGCGCTCTTCGGGCACGTGCGCGGCGCGTTCACCGGCGCGGATCGACCGCGGGCCGGGCTCTTCGAGGTGGCGGATCGAGGCACGCTGTTCCTCGACGAGATCGGCGAGATGAGCCTCGCCATGCAGACGAAGCTGCTGCGCGTCCTCGAGGACGGCCTCGTGCGGCCGCTCGGCTCGGACCGGGCGCGCAAGGTCGACGTGCGCGTCATCGCCGCGACCCACCGCGATCTGGAGGCGCTGGTCCGCGCCCGCGCCTTTCGCGAGGATCTGTTTTACCGGCTGAACATCATCACGATCCGGGTGCCGCCGCTGCGCGAGCGCGCGACGGACGTGCCGCTCATCGTCCAGCACCTCGTCGCGAAGCACGGCCGCGGCCCGGTCCGGGTCACGCGCGGGGCGATGGAGCGGCTCTCGGCCTACGGGTGGCCCGGCAACGTGCGCCAGCTGGAGAACGAGATCCGGCGGGCGATCGTGCTCTGCGACGGGACCATCGATCGAGAGCACCTGTCGCCCGACATCGCGCACGGCGGCGGCGCGGCGCCGCGCGAGCTCGGCCTGAACGTCCGGGCGAGGATCGACGCGCTGGAGACGGAGCTCGTGCGCGACGCGCTGGAGCGCACGCGCGGGAACCAGACGCAGGCCGCCAAGCTGCTCGGGCTGTCGAGGTTCGGCCTGCAGAAGATGATCAAGCGGCTCGCCATCGAGGCGTGAGGCGAGCCCGGGCGCGTCACCGCTGCTTCACGAGGGCGCCGGCGTCGCGCAGGATCGCGGGGATCCCCTCGTCGTTCGCCTCGTAATAGCCGCGGATCACGCCCTCCTGGTCGACCAGCACCAGGCGCTCGCCGTGGAAGATGCTGAAGAGGCCCGGGCTCGTCTCCTGCTTGCCCATCGCGATCTTGAAGCCCTTGAGGATCGTCGACTCTATCTGATCGAGAGGGCCTGTCAGGAGCGTCCAGCGCTCGAGCGGGAGCTTTTGCGACGCCGCGTAGGCCGCGAGCACCTCCGGCGTGTCGTTCTCCGGGTCGACGGTGAACGTCACGAGGTGCAGCGCGTCCCCGTGATCGCGCCCCCGCTGCTCGATCTCCTTCATGCGCTGCGTGAGCTTGGGACAGACGGTCGGGCAGGTCGTGAAGATGAAGTCGGCGATCCACACCCGGCCCCGGAGCTGCTCCAGGCCGAACCGCTGGCCGCGCTGATCCGTCAGCTCGAAGGCCGGCAGCGGGATGCGGACCGCGGGCGCCTCCGCGGCGTGACCGCGGACCGCGCGGCCGACGAAGAACGGCACGACGAGCCCGACCAGAGCGACGAGCGCGATCCAGAAGAGCGGTCTGCGGGTCAGCGCCCTGCGCCGGGGCGTCGGCGCGGGGGCGCCGCCGGACGGAAGCAGCTCGCTGGCCGGTTCTGCGGGAGGAGGAGCGCCGTTCGCCTGGCGCGTCGGCTCCATGGCAACCATCCGCGGACGCTTAAGGGCCGCTCCCAGGCGCGTCAAGACGGCGGGCGCCGCTCAGGCGCCGACCATCAGCGCGGCGAAGAGGAGCACCAGGTACACCATCGAGGCGAAGAAGACCCGGCGCGCCCAGCGAGCGCCGGTGCCCGGGCGGAGGCCGCAGGCGCCGAGCCCGAAGAAGGCAGCGCCGAGGAGCACCGCGGCGCCGAGGTAGACGGGGCCGGCCACGCCGAGCGGGAAGAGGAGCACCGACGCCAGCACGAGCAGCGCGAGGTAGCCGACGATGTGGATCCACGTCGTGCGATCTCCCTTCTCGAGGGGGAGCACCTTGAGCCCGGCGCGCCGGTACTCGTCCTGGCGGAAGAGCGCGATCGCCAGGAAATGCGGGATCTGCCAGAGGAACATGACGGTGAAGAGCAGGAACCCGGGCGCGTCGATCTGCCCGGTGACGCTCGTCCACCCGAGCAGCGGCGGGATGGCGCCGGGGATCGCGCCGATCGGCAGCGAGAGCGTCGTCTTGCGCTTGAGCGGGGTGTAGACGAGCACGTAGCTGAGCAGCGCGAGCGCGGCGAGCGCGCCCGTGACCGCGTTCACCCCGAAGACCAGCAGCGGAATCGAGGCGGCCGAGAGCGCGATCCCGAACCAGAGCGCGACCTCCGGCGCGAGCCGCCGCGCCGGCAAGGGGCGGTTCCGCGTCCGCTCCATCAGCAGATCGGTGTCGCGCTCGATGTACATGTTGAGCGCATTGGCGCCGGACACGACGAGGACCGTCCCGAGCAGCGCCAGCGCGAGCTGGGTCACAGGGACCGCCGCGCGGTCGACCGCGCCCTCTCCGCCCGTCCCGGCGCGGAGGTAACGGCTCGCGACCCACATGCCGCCGAGCATCGTGGCGACCACCATCCTCGTGATGCGCGGCTTGGTGAGGCTCACCAGATCGGCCGCCCCCTTGAGCAGCGGGCGCGCGCTCGCGGGGAGCGCGGCGCCGTCGCTCTCGGAAGCCTCGGCATCGCGCATGTAAGGGACCGGAGCCCGCTGCGTGCCCTGCTCGGCGCTCATGGTCACGCGCGCACCTCGCCGCCGCGGCCGGCGCTCGCGCGGCGCGGCGACCGCGCGGCACCTCCAGAGACCCTTGTAGGCGGGATAGCCAGGCCGGAAAACGACGTCATCGCCTGAGCGCGGGGAGCGGGTGAGAACTGCATCGGGGCCGGGAGACTAGCGCGCGCAACGCGGCTCGGGGAGTCGAGTTCGTCCGTTGTCGCCGCTTCCCTTTAGGGCACGAGTCGCCGTGCGGCAACCGCCGCGATGCGCCCGTCTTCCTTCTTCGCGTCGAGCGAGCCAGGGAACCGCGTCCCGCGGCGCTGCCCCGCCGACCGGGCGGCCCCGGGCGCGCTGGCGCCCGCCGCGGGCGCTGCCAGGGAGCTCACCAAAGGCCCTTGAGCTCGTCTTTGTTCTCCGCCGGCTCAGGCTCGGTGCCGGCGTACGTGAACGTGACCTGGGCGGGCTTGTCGTCCGCGACCGTGACGTCGGCCGTCTTGAGGCCATAGCGGGGGTGCCACGCCTCGAGCTTGTACTTTCCGGCAGGCACCTTCTCGATCGCGAAGGATCCGTCATCGCCGCTCACGGCGAAGAACGGGTGATCCGTCACCACGACAAAGCCGCGCATCCACGGGTGTATGTCGCAGGTGAGCTTGATGATGCCGTCGCTCCACGACTTCGTGAGCGGCTCCGCGCCTCGTGGCTGGGCCTGGTTGAACAGCGTCTCAGAGCCCTTGTACGTGTGCACGTTGTGCAGCGTCCGGTCGCTGTTCTTGATGTCGACCTGCTGCCCGGAGACCACGCCCTGGATGCGCGGCTCATACATGCAGTCCTTCTGGTCGACGACGGCGTGGGCGTCGGGCGCCTTCCAGCTGCCCTGCACGCCCCCGACCGCGATGCGGACGAGGGTGTCCTTGAGCTTGCCGTCGTTGATGACGACAGCGTTGTACACGACGTCCTTGTCCTGGCAGACCGGGGCGTCCTTGCGCGCGGCCGGGACCTTCATCTCGACCGGCTTGCCGGTGAGCTTGACGACCCCCTTGATCGTCCCCTTGGCTTCGGGCGTGGGCGGCGCGGCCGCCTGTTCTGTCGCCTTCGGCGCCTCGGGCGCCTTTGGCGGCGCGCTGGGCTTCTCGGCCGAGGCCGCGGCCGCGGCCGCGCTCGACGTCGCCGCCGCGCCGCCGGCGGGCCTCGTGGGCTCCTCGGGGCACCCGGCGCCGAGCGTCAGCGCGGCGAGCGCGAGGGCGGACAGCGAGACGAGATCGCGACGATGCATGAGGACTCTCCCGTGCCCATGGCGCGCCACGCGAGCCTGGGCCGCGCCCCGCGCGGCCCGGTGAGCGGGAGAGGCCGGCGGGACCGGACGGCCCCCGCGCCGTCCCGGCGGCGAGCATCAGGTGGAACGCTGCGCGCGGATCGCCGCGGGCGACGGCGTGCTTAACGAGTGTCGTCGCTCGCGTCAACCGGACGCGCCCCCGGTCGCGTCCGGCTTCCCGGCGCCCGGGAGCGCGCTCGAGGGGCGCTCGCGCTCGGTCGCGAGCACGGCCGCCCAGAAGCCGCGCTCGTCGCGCGCGGCGAGCGCGACGCAGAGGGCGGCGATCACCAGCGACAGCGCGCCGAGCGGCACCTCGGGGGCGCTGCGCGCGACGAGCAGCAGCGCGAGCGCGCCGCCGAGCGCGGGCAGCCGCGGCGGCGCGATGAGCGCGAGCGCGACGACCACCACCGCGAGCGCGGCGGCGAAGAGCTGCATCGAGAGCGGCACGACCGGCGCGGGGCGCGTGAGCAGCCGGTCGAGCGCGCGGCGGAAGAGCGCCTCGACCACGGACGCGTCGTCGGCGGCGCCCGCGAGCGCCGTCCGCGTGACGAGCAGCGCCGAGGCGAGCGCCGCGAGCGAGAGCGGGCTGACGAGGCGCGGCCGCGGCGGCTCGGCCTCCCGCGGGCGCGCCTCGCGGCCAGCGCCGAGCGCGACCGTCGCCACGAGGACGGCCAGCGCGTCGAGCGCGAACGCGGCCGTCGCCACCGAGCTCGTCGCGCCGGCGAGCGCCTTCGAGCCGCGCTCGTTCGCCCAGACGGCGAGGAGGACGCCGGTGAGCCGCACGAGCGCGGAGGCGCCGACGAGCCCGAGCGCGGCCGCGACCGGCCGCATGAACGGGACGCGGAGCGCCTCCCAGGCGCTGCCGACGGCGAGGATCGCCGCGCTCACGCCGATCAGCGCGGCGGAGAGATCGGGCACGCGCTGCACGGTCGCGTGCAGGACGACGAGGATGACGAAGCTGCCCGCGGCGATCGCGGCGATCCGCAGCGCGTAGGGGACGCGGCTCCGCACGACCGCGCCGATCAGCGCCATCGCGGTGACGATCGCGCCGATCGCGAAGAGCTGCGAGGCGCCGGCGCCGGCGAGCTCGACCGTGTGCGCGGCGCGCTCGATGCCCACCGCCAGGCCGACCATCGCGGGCGCGAGCATGCGGCCGAGGATCATCGCGAGCAGGGCGAGGACGGCGAGCGGCCGGATCAGCCGGAGCACGGGCAGGCCGGCGAGCGGCGGCCGCTCGGGGGACGACGCGCGACCTTCGGCGCGCTCGGGGGACGACGCGCGACCTTCGGCGGGCGGGGCGTCGCCGCCCTCCTCGCGGCGGGGCGAGGGAGCGGGGTCCGGTGCGGCGGAGGGAGGAGGGGCTTCGGGGGGAAGATCGATGTTGAGGAGCATGAATGAAGAGGGCCCGTCGCTCAGCCCTTGTCCCAGGCGCGGGGGGCGTCCAGATCGGTGAAGACCGCGGCGGTCGCCGAGGCGTCGATCAGGTCCTGCATCCGCTGGCCGCCGGCCTCCTCGACGATGCGGTCGTCGTACTCGTCCGCGAGCACCGAAAGATCCCGGAGGGCGACCAGGATCTCGTCGGCGTCGAGCGTCTCGCCGCCGAGGAGCGTGTGCACGATGACCACGCACGAGCCCTGCGCGACGTAGCCGAACGCGCCGAAGCGGATGCGCGCGTTCAGGCGGAGCAGCTTCATCGCGAGATCCGGCGTCATCTCGACGCCGCGGGCGAGCTGCGCCACGAGCCGCACGAGCGCGCGATCCGGCGCCCAGGGCAGGACGTGCAGGTAGACGTACGCCGTCCCCTGGCGCACGACATAGAACTGCGGCTCGATCCGGGTGAACGCCGGAGAATCCGCGAGCGCCGCCTCGATGCGCGCGATGGTCACTTGAACGGCCGCGTCGGAATCCTTCGACATGCCGCCGAGGATACATCGCCGCGGTCCCGGTGCAGAGCCGGGACCTAACGCCGGAGCGGAAGCAGCGGTCCAGGCGGCGCCAGCGTCTTCTCGTCGCCCGGGACGGGCCGCGGCGCCCTCCGCACCGGCGCCGGCTCGACCGGGGCGGCGTCGGACGCCGCCTTCAGCAGGAAGGGGCGGGCGTTGCGGGTGGAGCACGCGTCGTACGGATCCCGGTGGAACTCCCAGTGCAAGTACACGTTGCCGTCGGGCGAGACGATCGCGTCCGGCGCCTTTCCGAACGGTGACGCGCGGTGCACCGAGTTGAGCGCGACCATGTCGAACGCCGTCATGCCGCTCGGCTTCGTCACCCCGAGGCGCACGATGCTGCCGCTGTCCTTGTTCAGCACGATCTCCAGGTGCGTGACCCGGTTCTGGTTGAACGCGTGCCCCGAGGGCAGGCTCTCGAGCGACGCCAGGAACTCCTCCGCGAAGATCGGGTGGAGCCGGTTGTGGATCATGTTGATGTACGTCGCGAACGGCACCCGCGCGGCGTTCAGGGACGTCTGGTTGCCGGGCTTGACCGAGGGGTCGTAGTTCTCGATCGCGGCGCGCCACTTCTTCCACTTGTCCGTCGTCTCCCACGAGCCCCGGTGCGCGCTCTTGCGGGACGCGCCGTCCGAGGCCCGTTCCGCCCTGAGCTTCTCGTTGCCCACGGCCGCCTGCACGCCGGCCATGTTCAGGTTGAGGTTGGGCCCGCCGGGCAGCCCTGGCGCGCCGAGGCCGATCGAGCCGACGCGGACCGGGCTCTCGTAGGGCTGCGGCGTCGCCTTCTTCCCGGCGACGCGGCTCTTGCCGTCGCCGCCCGGGTTCGCCGGGTTGAGGGTGTAGCCTGTGCGCGGGCTGTCGACGACCTCGGGCGACGCCGGGCCCGAGCCGCCCGCGGCGCCCCTCTCCGGCGCCGGCACGGCGGGCGCCTGCGCCACGCGGCCGCCGCCGGTCGCGCCCGGGACGCTCGGCGGCGGCGCCGTCCGAGGGGCCTGCGCGGCCTGCGCCGGGGACGGCGGGCTGTGGTGCTCCGCGCTCTCGCTGTCGGGGCTCTTCTCGCCGGGCGCGTGCTGCTCGTTGCCGGCGCGCTCCTCGCTGTGGCCGCTGTGATCGTGGTCGCTGTCGCCGACCTTCTCCGCCGGCCCCCGCGGGCCGGTCGGGCTCCCGGGCGTGGGCGCGGGATCGTCCTGATCCTTCGAGCGGATCTGCGCCATGGTCTCCTCGGCGACCTTGTTGGCGTCGTCCGCGATCCGGTTCGCTTCGGGGTTGTCTTCCTGGTTCTTCTCGACGTGCTGGCGGACGGCGATCCGCCGCTCCGCCGGGAGCGGCAGCGGCGGCGGCGCCGGCTGGACCGGCACGACCCTGGCCACCTCTTCCTTGGGCGGCTCCGGCTTGGGCGGCGCCTTCGCCTGGCGTGGCGGCTCCGCCTTCGGCGGCTTCCGCCGCGGCGGCTCCGCCTTGGTCGGCTCGGGCTTCTGCTGCGGATCGAGCGGCGCGTCCTTGTCGGGCTCGCCGTCCGGCGACCGCTCCGGCGGCGCCAGCGGGGCGGGAGGCGGCGTCGCCGCCATGCCGTCGGTCAGCACCTCGAACGTCGTATCGGCCGGGCGGAGGCCCTCCCGCACCGCGTGGACCATCCGGCGGAGCTGCGCCCGATCCTCGATGACCTGCGCCACCTCGACCGCGCCCCCACCGCCCGCCATGTGCGCCACGATCGCCGCGCAGACCCACAGGGCGAGCGGGATGTGGGCGGCGTCGCGCGACATGGTTGCTCAGCGCCTCCGCGCCGCAGAGGCCGCACCGCGCGATGTGGCGCAGCCGGAACAGCAGCGAACGACGGTCACCGGTGGCACCTCCAGACTCCGCGTGAACGATCTGCTCGAACAGTACGCCAGTACGCCAATGCGAAAAGCGCACCCAGGAAGCGCCTCGAACCTAGCATCCGGGGATCAGCACAGCAACGGTCGGCGCGCGCCGGGCCTTCGCTTCTGCCGGGTCCGCCGTCGCGCGAGCGGCGCGGCCCGCCCCCCACCCCGCGCACGCGCGGCCCGCGAGGGCAGCCCTGGGCGGCGCGCTCGCGCCGCCGCGCCGCCCTCGGCGCCGCGCGCTCCGCGGGCGGCGCGATCAGAGCTTGTTGATCGCGTCCCAGTGCTCCGCGATCTCCTGCGCCGTCCAGACACCGCCCTCGTCCTTGAACTTTCCGGGGCTCTGAACGACCTTGTAAATGTACATCTGCGCGCCTGCGACGGCGAGGACGTTGCCGGTCCGGTCGGCGCACAGGTCGGACGCGAGGAACAGCGCCGCGGGCGCGACGTGCGCCGGCGTGAGCGTGTCGCCGGCCGACTGGAACATGGGCAGATCCTCCGTCATGCGGGTCTTGGCGATGGGCGCGACCGCGTTGACGGTGATCCGCTGCTTCTGCAGCTCGATCGCGGCGGTGCGGGTGAGCCCGTAGATGCCGGCCTTGGCAGCCGCGTAGTTGGCCTGTCCGAAGTTGCCGAGCATCCCCGAGACGCTCGTGGTGTTCACGATCCGCCCTCCCTCGCCCTGCGCGACCATCTGCTTCGCGGCGGCCTGCGTGCACAGGAACGTCCCCTTCAGGTGAACGGCGATGACGGCGTCCCACATCCCCTCATCCATCTTGAGGAGCGTCTTGTCGCGGAGGATTCCCGCGTTGTTCACGAGGATGTCGACCCTGCCGAACGCGTCGACGGCGGTCTTCACGATCCTCGCCGCGCCCTCGGGGGTCGCCACGTTGTCGAAGCTCGGCGCGGCCTGCCCGCCCGCGGCCCGGATCTCCTCCGCGACCTGCGCCGCCATCGCGTCGCTCGAGCCCGACCCGTCGCGCGCGCCGCCGAGATCGTTGACGACGACCTTCGCGCCCTCCCTGGCGAAGAGCAGCGCTTCCTCGCGGCCGATCCCGCCGCCGGCTCCCGTGATGATCGCGACCTTTCCGTCGAGCAAGCCCATCGCAGATTCCTCCTGATCCGCGCGCCGGCGCGCCGCGCCGGGCCGTTTTCGCGCGGAGCTTCGCACAGCGGGCCGCGACCTGGGCGCACATTCGTGCGCGCCGGCGGGCGGGCGAGCCGGCGACGTGCACCCGCGCGCGCGAGCGGGCCCTTCCGGCGCCGTCGACCCTGGCGCGGGCCCCTCCGGCCTCGCCGACGCGCGCGCCTGCGTCGGCCGCCTGCCCGCGCCGCTTCTTTGCCCGATCGCGGGCGGCGATGATAACGCCGCGATCGCGATGCAACTGCCCAGCCGCCTTTCCACGTCGACCCTGGGAGACCTGCTCGGCGCGCTCTACCGCGAGAGGACCACCGGGCTCCTGGAGCTCTGCGAGCTCCGGACGCCGAGCGGCTCTACGGTGCCCGGCCGGCAGCACAGGATCCAGCTCTTCTCCGGCCTGGTGACGGCCGTCGAGACGCCGCTCCGGGTGCCCCGCCTCGGCGAGATCCTCGCGCGGGAGGGCTCGGCGCCCGAGCCGTCGATCCAGCGGCTCGCCGCGCTCGTCGCCGCGCACCGGGGGCGCCGGACCGGCGAGGTGCTCGTGGCCGCGGGGCTCATCCCCGAGAGCGCGGTCGAGCGCGCGCTCCGGATCCAGCTCCGCGCCCGCCTCGAGGCGCTGTTCGCCATCGAGGAGGCGACCATCTGCTTCCACACGGCGAGGCCGCTCGCCGGGTCGCTGCGGCAGACCGGCCCGCTCTCGCCGAGCGACTTCCTCCACGGCCGCCCGCGCGCGCGGGATCGCTACCGGCGCGCCGCGAGCGCGGGCGCCGCGCGCGGCGGGGCATCGAGCGGCGCACCGTCGTCGAAATCGAACGCCCCTCCGCGCGGCGGGCCGTCGAGCGCGCCGCGCGCCGCCCGGGTGGACGAGCCGCGCCGCCGGGCCCTCGAGGTGCTCGGCCTGCGCGAGGGCGCGACCGAGGCCGAGATCCGCCGCAGCTTCCGCCGGCTCGCCGCGGTCCTGCACCCCGACCGCGGCGCGTCGCAGCCCGGCGAGGGCGCGCAGCGCACCGCGCGCTTCGCCGAGCTCTCGGCCGCCTACCACCTGCTCGTCGCCTGATCGCCGCCCGCCGCCGGGCCGGCTCGTCGCCTGCCCCCTAGACCCTGCCCACGAGGCGCTCGACCAGGAACGACGCCACGGTGATCGGCTTCGTGCCGGGGCCGAAGCCGGCGTCGAAGCCGAGCTCGACGGCCAGGTTGTGGTCGATGCGCGGGCCGCCGAGGAGCAGGATCACCTTGTCCCGGAAGCCCTGGCGCGTCGCCATCTCGACGAGGGCCGCCGCGTTCTCCTTGTGGCAGTTCCGCTGCGTGATCACCTGCGAGACCAGGATGGCGTCGGCGCCGAGCGCCTTGGCCCGCTCGCAGAGCTCGGCGTTCTCGACCTGCGCGCCGAGGTTGTGGGCGTCGAAGCACTTGAAGCTCTCGAGGCCCTTCTCTCCGGCAAAGCCCTTGTAGTTCAGGATCGCGTCGATACCCACGGTGTGCGCGTCGCTGCCGGTGCAGGCGCCCACGACCACGATCTTGCGGCCGAGCTTCTTCGCCTGTTCCTCGATCTGGTCGCGCGTGAGGGGCTGAGCCGCGAGCTCCTCCACCTCGATGTCCGAGGTGTCGACCCCGTGCTGGGAGTGGCCGTAGACGACGAAATAGGTGTGCTCCCGGCTGGCCTGCTCCATGGCCGTGACCAGGGGCTCGCGCAGCCCGTGCGCCTCGGCGAAGCGCTTCGCCGCCTCGCGCGCGCGGTCGCCCGGCAGGATGCGCAGGGTGAACGACATCTGGACCATCCCGTCGCCCTCGCGATCGCCATACGCACGCAGGATGTTTCGCTGTGTCATGCTCACCTCGGTCTCACGGGGCGGAAGGGGCCGATCCCCTCGTCAACAGTAGCGCCGGGCGGCCTCGCGTGGCCAGGGCCATCGCGCGACGGAGGGAGAACGCAGCGGCTCGCGAGGACAGGAAGAATGCCTTTTGAAGACGTCAGTGACTTGGCTTCCGGAACCAGCTCCCGACCGGCTCCGGAACATGGGGAAGAAGAACCGCCAAGGCGCCGAGGACGCCAGGAGAACAGAGATCTCCCCTCTTGGCGTCCTTCGCGGTCTTCTCGCCGTTCCCGTCGTTCCGCCCCGCCTGCGCAGGGAGGCGGGGCACCCTATGAGCGCTCCAGCACCTCGAGGATCGGATTCAGGTACTCCGGGTGCCGGGCCGCGACGCCCGCGTACCCCTTCCCCCCCGTGCGCGTGCGCTTGACGTCGCCGAACGCGCCGCGCCCGATCGCGTCCCAGAGGGTCTCCCGCTGGACCTCGCCGAGGAGCGCGTGCGCCTTGTCGAGGACCTCGCGGGCGCGCGACTCGACGATGCCGCCCGGCTTCCACTGGATCTCGTCGCCGAGGTGGCGCGCCGCCGTGAAGATGTAGCGCGCGCTCTTCAGCGAGAGATACCGGTCCATGAGGAGCGGTGTGTGGATCGCCTCGCTGAACATCCCGAGCAGCTCGATCGACTGGCCGGTCGTGATCCCGACCAGGTTGAACATCGCGTCGTGGACGTGGCTGTGGAAGATATCGCCCGTCTTGAACTTCGTGGGCGGCATCCACTTGATCGGGTGCCGATCGAAGATCTGCCGGACGAGCTGGGCCTGGGCGAGCTCGAAGAGGAGGCTGTCCTCGAGCCAGGGGTTGATCTCGAACGCGTGCCCGAGGCCCATCTGCTCCTCGCGCAGGCCCGCGCGCCGGGCGAACGCCTCGTTGATGAACTGCGACGCGAGCACCGTGTGGGCCTTCTCGACGGCGTCGGCGGTCGTGAGGTAGTTGTCCTCTCCCGTGTTGATGACGATCCCGCTCCTCGCGATGATCCTGCGGGAGAAGTACTGATCGATGAACGTCCGCTGCATGTTGATGTCGCGGAACAGGATCCCGTACATCGCGTCGTTGAGCAGCATGTCGAGCCGCTCGACCGCCGCCATCCAGGCGATCTCGCTCATGCACAGGCCGGACGAGTAGTTCGTCTGCGCCAGGTAGGTGCCTGTGTCGCGGGTCGCCTCGTCGGTGGCGCGGCGGATGATCCGGAAGTTCTCCTGGGTCGCGTACGTGCCGCCGTACCCCTCGGTGGTCGGCCCCTCGGGGACGTAGTCGAGGAGCGACTGGGCGGTCGCGCGGATCACGGCGACGATGTCGGCGCCCGCGAAGCCGGCGGCCTTGGCCTGGACGGCATCGTCGTAGATGTTGCCGGTCGCGACGATGACGTACTTGAGCGGCGCGACGCCGACCCGGTGCGCCGCCTTGGTGGCCTCGCGCTCCTCGCGGGCCCGGTCGATCCGGGCGATCGCCTCCCGCGTCGCCTCCTCGATCGCGCCGCGCGCCTCGGCCGCGGTCGGGCCCGCGCCGAAGTCGGCCGCCTCGCTGAACGCCAGCGCCTCGGCCGCCTCCTGCACCGAGGCGGCGCCCTCGCAGAGCGCCCGGCCGAGGTGGTACGCGACGCCGCGGCCCAGCTGCCCCGCCTTGTGGATGCGGTCCACGAGCGCGTTCACGAGCGGCGTCCCCTCCGCGTCGGCGCCGACCACGCCGTAGGCGCGGGCCACCGTGCGCTCGACGCCGACCGTGGTGTGGCGGTCGATGAAGCGCTGCACCTCGTCCGCGATGTCGGCGGCAAACGCGCGGCACGCCTCCACCTTTTCCTGCTCCACGGGGACGGTCGTCATGGATTTCTCCGGGGCAGGCGGTCTTAGCGCACTCTCACCGCGGCCGGTACTCCGGCGCCGGATCCGCGGCAGAGCAGCCGGCCGCGCTCGGCGCGCTCGGCGCGCGGCAGCGGCGACGCGGCGGGCGGCGTATGCGACGCGGCGCGCGATGGCGGTGCTGGCGGCGGCGTGCCCGCCCGCGCGTGCGCGGCGCGGCGGGCGGCGCTAGACGGGGGGCATGGGCAAGCTCATCCTGCTCTTCACGGCGGTCCCCATCCTGGAGCTCTGGCTGCTCCTGTCGATCGGCGACCGCATCGGCTTCTGGCCGACGGTGGCGATCGCGCTCGGAACGGCCGTCCTCGGGGCAGCGCTCGCGAGGCGCGAAGGGCTGAAGGTGCTCGCCTCCTGGCGGGGCGCGGTGGCCGAGGGCCGCGTCCCGGACGAGGGGCTCACCGGCGGGCTGCTCGCGCTCGTCGGCGCGGCGCTGCTCGTCACGCCGGGGGTGCTGACCGACGTGGTGGGGCTCATGCTCCTGCTCCCGCCCGTGCGCCGCCGGATCGCCGCGGCCGTGCGCGAGCGGTTCGAGCGGCGCGTGGCCGCGGCGAGCGCCGCCGGCCTCGGCGGCTTCGGCCCGGGCAACGGGGCGTTCTTCAGCATGAGGGTCATCGACCTCAGCGGCGGGCCGTTCGGCGGACGCGGCGCAGCGCGCCCTGGCGCGCCCAGCGAGCGGCCGGCGTGGCCGGCGTCAGGCCAGGTCATCGACGTCGAGGCGGAGGTGACCGAGGAGGACGAGCGCGGCGGGCCGGCGCGAGAGACGCGACGACTGCCCCGCTGACACCGCGGTGACACCGGCGTTCCGGCGAGCGCATGCGCGCGCCCTCCGCGCCCGAGCGACTCTGGCGCTCGACCCCCGAACACCCGCGTCCGGAGCCGGCGAAACACGCGAGCAACAACATCAGATGATGATTCACGCTCGGGCTGCATGAATGAAACGACAAAGAAACAAAGCCTATTGTAGGCTGTTCAACGTCGTCGGAGTGGTCCGACATCTCAGGAGGAGCGACATGAAGATCTGAGCCCACACAACGCCCCGCGACAACGCACAAGGAATCCAACGCAGCAACCTCTATGCTAGATCCAACTCGAACCGCGATCCCATCGAACCCACCGCGCCGCCCGGGTAGCGGCGCGAAGAACGGCGCCGGCACGGCGTCCAGCCCCGAACAGGAGGGGCGCGCTCACCTGGGCGCGGCGCGCGCGGCGATGAGCCAGCGGCCCCACGTCCTGCCCTCGCGGAGGGACCCGCGATGAGGCTCATCAAATCCATGGCCAGCTGGCTGCTCGGGTACGTCGATCCGAGGGAGCCTCTCGGCAGCTCGCTGATCAACGCCGTCTCCCGGCTGCCCATCAACCTCGCCGCCGACGCCGTGTGCCTCCGGAAGAACGCGGACTCCGGCGCGCTCGAGGTCCTCCTGACCCAGCGAGGAGCGTCGGAGTCGAGCCCCGGAGAGTGGTGCTGCCCCGGGAGCGTCCTCTCGCCGGGCGAGCAGCCCGAGCACGTGCTCCACCGGGTCGGCATGACGATCTCCGACTTCACGTTCGTCGGCGACTACTTCTCGGCCGCCGCGCGCGGCTGGATGCTCTCCCGGGTCCATCAGGCGAAGCTCGCCGAGGTCCCGGCCACCGGCGCCTGGTGGCCCGTCGAGCAGCTGCCGAACAACATGGTGCCCAAGCACCGGGAGCAGCTCATTCCGATGGCGATCAAGGCCTTCCACGCCCAGCGCGCGAAGCTCGCGCAGAAGGTCGCCCCCGCGCCGCTCACGTGAGCAGCGCGCCGCGGGGCCCCTCGCCGGCCGCGCGAGCGGGCCCCGCCCCCCTCGGGGCCTCCTGCCACGACGATCGCCGCCGCCGCGCAGGCCGGCGATCTCCTTCGGGTATTCTGTCCCGGTCGCGGCCATCTCTGCCCGCAACGAGCTCCCATGAAGGCGGGAAGCCGACCGCGGCGATGTGGAGCCCGCGCACACCGGGGAACCTGGAGCGGAAGCGGAAGGAACCGTAGGGGGTCTACGCCGACCGCCCGCTCGCGACGCCCGCAGCCGGCCGCTATGGTTTGCGCGCCGCTTGGGTTACGCTGCGCGGTACGGCTGTGGATCCCGGCGGCGGCGCCCTCCGCAGGTGATTCCGCAGGAACATGGAATCCATGATGGTCGACAAGACAGCTCTCATCGTGGGAGGAACGGGCCTGGTCGGCGGCCACTGCTTGCGCCTCCTCGTCCAGCAACCCGCGTACGCGCGGGTCGTCGCCCTGCTGCGCCGCCCGGCCCCGATCGAGGACCCGCGGCTCTCCCAGCGCATCGTCGACTTCGATCGGCTGGACGGCGCGGAGTTCGCCGGCGTCACCGACGTGTTCTGCGCGCTCGGGACGACCATCGCCAAGGCCGGCTCCGAAGAGGCCTTCTACCAGATCGACTATCGTTACCCGATCACCATCGCCAGGCTCGCCGAGAAGGCGGGAGTGAAGCAGTTCGTCCTGGTCTCCTCCGTGGGCGCCGATCCGCGCTCGACCAGCTTCTACCTGCGCGTGAAGGGCGAGCTGGAGCAGGAGCTCTCGGCCGCGAGCTTCGCGGCGGTCCACGTCCTGCGCCCGAGCCTGCTCCTCGGCGAGCGGGGCGAGGTCAGGAAGGGCGAGGCGATCGGCGTCGCGGCGGCGCAGACGCTCCGGTTCACGATGAAGGGCGGCCTCCGCAGGTACCGCCCCATCGACGCGAGGACCGTCGCCGGCGCGATGGTCGCGGCCGCGCTCCAGGGGAGCCCCGGCCGCCACGTCTACCACTTCGACGACATGGAATCGCTCGCCAAGGGCGTCGGCGTGGTCCAGGCCTGATCGCCGCGCCGCCCAGGCGCGCGCGCGCCGGCGGCGCGAGGCCGGCGGCGGACCCCGACGGCGATCCCCGCGCCGCCATGGCGCCGCCACCCCCGGCGCGACGCAAGCCCACGGAAGTGCTAGGGCTCGCGGCGGGCACGGCGCTCGCTCGACGCCGCCGCCATGATCTTCGCAGAGCCCCCCTCGCCGATCGTGACCGAGCGCCTCGCCTCCTCCCTGCTGCGCCCCCCGGAGAGCCCGCCCCCGTCGCCGCCCCCGTCGATCGACGCCGTGCTCGCGGATCGGTTCGGCATCGCGTCGTTCCGGCCGTGGCAGCGCGAGGCGATCGACGCCCTGCTCGGGGGCGCCGGCCGCGTCCTGGTCGTCGCGCCGACCGGCGGCGGCAAGTCGCTCTGCTACCAGCTTCCGGCCGTCGCCCTGCCCGGCACGACGCTCGTCCTGAGCCCGCTCATCTCGCTGATGGAAGACCAGGTGCGCGCGCTCGAGGCGCGCGGCATCCCCGCGACGTTCGTCGCCTCCAGCCTCCCGCGCGAGGAGAACGGCCGCCGCCTCGCCGCCCTGCGCCGCGGCGAATACAAGCTCGTCTACGCCGCGCCCGAGCGCCTCGCCTTCGACGGCTTCCTCGAGGCGCTCGCCGAGAGCCGGCTCTCGCTCGTCGCCGTCGACGAGGCGCACTGCATCGTCCAGTGGGGGCACGACTTCCGGCCCGACTACCTGCGCATCGGCGCCGCGCTCGCGCGGCTCCGCCCGCCCCGGGTCCTCGCCTGCACCGCGACGGCGACCCCCGACGCGCGCGACGAGATCATCCGCCGCCTCGGCTGGCCGCGGAGCTCGCCCGGCGACGACGGCGCCGCGGGTGAGCCCGGGCCGGAAGGGCCGCCGCCCAAGGTCATCCTGCGCGGCTTCGCCCGGCCCAACCTCCACCTGCAGGTCTCCGCGGTGGACGGCCCGCGCGAGGCCGGGCGCCTCACGGCGCGCGCCCTCCTCGACGCCCTCGGCGACCCCGGGCGGCCCCGCGGCGCGGGCATCGTGTACGCCGCCACCCGCAAGGGCGCGGAGCGCCTGGCCGAGGCGCTGCGCGACGCCGGCTGGAACGCCGAGGCGTACCACGCCGGCCTCGCCCCCGAGTCGCGCGCGCGCCTGTCGGCCGGCTTCGCCGATCGCAGCCTCTCCGTGGTGGTCGCCACGAACGCCTTCGGCATGGGCATCGACCGGCCCGACGTGCGCCTCGTCGTGCACGCCCAGCCGCCGTCGTCGATCGAGGCCTACTACCAGGAGGTCGGCCGCGCCGGCCGCGACGGCGACCCGGCCCGCGGCCTGCTCTTGTTCGCGCCCGCGGACATCGCGCTGCGCCGCCGGCTCTGCCAGCTCGGCGAGGGGGGCGCCGAGGCGAGCGCCGACGACGCCGCGCGCGCGTGGGGGCTCTTCCGCGAGCTCCTCCGCTACATCGACGCCGCGACGTGCCGGCACGACTTCATCCTCCGCTACTTCGGCGACGAGGCCGAGTCGCTCGGCGGGTGCGGCCACTGCGACGTCTGCCTCGAGGTCGACGCCCTCGAGGAGAGCGACCCGGCCGCGCTCGCCCGCGACAACGACCTCGTGCGCCGCGCGCTCGCCGGCGTCGCGCGGGCGAAGGGCGGCGCCGGGATGCAGGCGATCGCGTCGATGCTCACCGGCGAGTCGAACGAGCGCGTCCGCCGCATGGGGCTCGACCGGCTCTCCACCTTCGGCGTCCTCGAGGGGAAGCGCCACGACGAGGCCATGTCGATCCTGCGGGTCCTGCTGGCCAACGCCTGGATCGATCTCACCACCGGCGAGTTCCCCGTCCCGCTCGTCACGCCCTCGGGCTGGCGCGTGATGCGCGGCGAGGTGCTCGCCCGGGTGCGGCTCCCGCTCCCCGCTGCGCGCCGGAAGCCGCTGCGCCGACCGGCGGCCCCCTCGCCCGCCGCGCGCCCCGCGCCGGCCGCGCCCTCGTCGCCGACCCGCGCGCCGACGGCCGCGCGCGCGTCCTCCTCGGCGGCCCACGACCGCGCGCCGGCCGCGCCCGTCGCCTCGTCGCCCGCGCAGGCGGAGCCCGCGGTCGAGCTCGAGGAGCGGGACGTCCCGCTGTTCGAGGCGCTGCGCGCCCACAGGGCCGCGCTCGCCAAGGAGAAATCGCTGCCCGCCTACATCATCGCGCACGACCGGACGCTCCGGGAGATCGCGCGGATCCGGCCCGCGTCGCTCGACGACCTCGCGCTCGCGCGCGGCATGGGGCAGGCGAAGATCTCGAGCTACGGCGAGGGCATCCTCCGCGTGGTGCGGGAGTTCTCGGGCGCCTAGCCGGGAGAGCCGAGCCCGGGCGCGTCCCCTCGCCGGATCCGCCGGCACGCGGGGCGCCCGGGAGGCGCGGAGGCGGGGAGAGCGCTCGAGTCGTCTCTCGCCCCGTCTCCACGCCTCCCGGCGCGATCGTGCGCGCGCGTCACGCGTGTCCCGCGACGCGGAGCTCGGCGATCAGCTGGCCATCCAGGCTGACGAAGGTCGTGAGCCGGCCCTCGACGTTGATGAACACGTCGAGCATCACGCCGGCGCCGAGATCCACGACGTGAAGATCGTCCTTGAGGACCACCGCCGGGGCCTCGCCTCCCCTCGGCGGCCGCCTGGAACCCCTCTCCATGGCCTTCTTCGAGTTCATGCCCCCCTCCGCCCGCTGGCCCGTCCGAGCCGCGCGCCCCCGGAGCCACCTCCACGCGCCGCGCGGCCCCGCCGGGCGCGATCGCGCGCGCGCGACGGCGTGCTCGCCAGCGGACACGACAAGCGCGTTCCATGCCGTGCTCGCACGGCCGAAGTGATCCTTCCCTTCACGCAGCCCCCTTTCTCTCCGCTCCTCGCCCGACCCGCAGCGCCTCCATTTCATCGGATCGCTGTGGCGGGAAGATAGGAAGTTCAGGGGACGATCGGACTTTTCTTCCCGCCTTCCCATGGTCTCCCGTGAGCCAGACAACCACGGTCCAGCCGGGCAACCGCGGCCTTCCGCGCGAACGCGCCCGGGGCGCAAGCGACGCCGGACCGGGGCGCGCGGCCCTTCAGCTCACCCGCGCCCAGGACGCAAGCGACGCCGCGGCGCCCACGGAGACCCTGCCCGAGGAGAGCACCTCGCCGAGCGCCGGCTGCTCCAGGAGCATCGCCTCGACCCGCAGCAGCGCCGGCAGGTAGACGACCTCCCGCGCCAGGCCGCCGCCCCGGTGGACCCGCGCCGCGATGCGCAGGGCGTCGGCGGTGGAGCGCGCGCCGCGCGCCTCGAGCAGCCGCGCGGTCTCGACGAAGCCGGCGCCGCGCTCGACGCTCCGCGCGGCGAGGTGGCGCAGCCCGAGCTCGATCCGGCGGGTGCCGACCAGGTACCCCGCGGCGCGCTCGCGGGCGAGCGCCCAGCCCTCCTGGTCGTCGCCGCCGTTCGCCGTCCCGATCGCGAAGATCCCGAGCGGGAGCGCCGCGGCGCGCACGCCCGGCGCCGCGTGCCCCTCGATCTCGTGCAGCACGGTGCGCTCGACGTCGTCGCGCGTGAGCATGCGCCCCCGCGCGACCTGGATCACCCCGTCGCCCGTCGCGGCGAGCGGCGCGATGTCGGCGATCACGACCCGGAGCGGCAGGCGCCGCGCCCCGATCTCGCGCCGCATCCGCGACACGAGCGACCGCGGCGAGCGCGCGTCGTCGCTCCGCACCCGCTCCTCGTCGCCCGCGGTCGCGCCCGCGCCCTGCTCGACCCAGGCCGCGGCGAGCGCGTCCGCCTGCTCGTCGAACGCGTCGCGCGCGGCGTAGCGGCGGCGCGCGGCGGCCCAGCACCCCGCCCCGCCCGCGGCCTCGCAGATCGCGGCCTCCGCGGCGAGCTCGAGGGCGCGGCCGGCGTAGACCGCGCCGAGCTCCCCCAGATCCGCGAGCCGCTCGGCCGCCGTGTCCATCGCCATCCGGAGATCGCTGTGGTCCTGCGCGGGCGCATAGGCGAACCGCGGGACCTCCCCGCCCCCCCTGCCCCACGCCGCGGCGAGCCGCGCGAGCTCCTCGACGAGGTTCACCGGCGTGCTCGAGCCGACCACGCGGATCCGCCGCGCCGCGGCGCCGAGGAGCCGATCCGCGTCCGGCACCCAGGCCGGCGGCCCCGGAGGCCTAGCCCGAGGACGCCGCGCCACGCTCGGCCGCCCCTTTCGCGCTCGCCCTCGCCCCGCGCGCTCCCGCCCTGCTCGCCCCGGCCCCGCTCGCCCTCGCCTCGCTGGCTCCCGTCCTGCTCGCCACCACGCCCCTGGCTCCCGTCCTGCTCGCCCCGCGATCGCGCCGCGCGCCCCCTGCCGCGCGCGTCAGAGCAGGTTCGCCGCGAGCTCCGCGAGCTCGCTGCGCTCGCCCTTGGCGAGCACCACGTGCCCCGCGATGCGCTCGCGCCGGAACCGCTCCGCCACCACGAGCAGGCCGTTCGACGCGTGATCCACGTACGGGTTGTCGATCTGCTGCGGATCGCCCGTCAGCACGATCTTGGTCCCCTCGCCGCACCGGGTGATGATCGTCTTCACCTCGTGCGGGGTGAGGTTCTGGGCCTCGTCCACGATGAGGTACTGGTGCGGCAGGCTGCGCCCGCGGATGTAGGTCAGCGGCTCGACCTGGATGCGCCCGCTCTCCAAGAGCTCCACGAAGCCGCGCGCGTCGCGCCCCGGCTTCGTGCCGCCGTTCGAGAACAGGAACTCGAGGTTGTCGAAGATCGGCTGCATCCACGGGTTCAGCTTCTCGTCCACGTCGCCCGGAAGGAAGCCCAGATCGCGCCCGAGCGGCATGATCGGCCGGCTCACGAGCAGCCGGCTGTAGGCGTTGTCCTCCGTCGTCCGCTTGAGCGCCGCCGCGAGCGCCAGGAGCGTCTTGCCCGTCCCCGCCTTGCCGATGAGCGTGATCAGCCGGACGGAATCGTCGAGCAGGAGGTCGAGCGCGAAGGCCTGCTCCTTGTTGCGCGGCCGGACCCCCATCACCCCCTCCCGCCCGACGCGGAGCGCGACGATCTGCCCGCGCGACGCGTCGAAGCGCCCGAGCGCCGTGTGGCTCGGCGCCCCGGCGTCGCGGAGGAGCACCGCCGAATTCGGCAATAAATCCGCGAAGTTGGCGCCGACGAAAGAGCCGTTCTGGAAGAACGCGTCGACCTCGGCGCCGGGCACATCGAGCTCCACCACCGACTGCTCGATGGCCGGATCGTGCACCCGCTGGTTCTCGTACGTCTCCGCCGGGATCCCGAGCGCGTCGGCGCGGATCCGGAGGTTCGTGTCCATGGTCACGAAGATGGTCGGCCGGTCCTTGTGCCGGTCGCGGATGTCGATCGCCGTCTGCAGGATGGCGTTGTCCTGCGAGCCCGACTCCAGCCCCACGAGCAGCTCCGGCCGCCGCTCCGGGATCGCGATCCGCAGCGTGCCGCCGCTCTCCAGGAGCACGCCGGTCGCGAGCGTGCCGGCGCCGCGGACCTCGTCGAGCAGCCGGGCGATGGTCCTCGCGTTGCGCCCGCGCTCCGAGCCCTCCCGCTTGAACTGGTCGATCTCCTCGATCGCGTAGATCGGGATGATGACGTCGTTGTCCTCGAACTTGAAGATCGCGTGAGGATCGTGGAGCAGGACGTTCGCGTCGAGAACGTAATTCTTCTTCATAGGGGCGAGCGCGACGGCGTAGCCGCCTGAGGCGACGGGCGCAAGGGCGTGTTGAGCCGCCCACCCGGGGATGTCGCCATCCGGAGATCGGCAGCCGCTCCTCGCCGACATCGGACGGACTACCGACCTTCGACTCGGCCGGATCGGGAAGATCGCCCGCGGCGCCCGCGCCGCCTGCGTCGTCTGCGTCAGATTCCAGGCGGGTCGCCGCCGTCACAGATCGATCCGGTAGTCCTTGATCTTGTAGAGCAGCGCCCGGTGGCTGATCTCCAGCACCTCGGCGGCCTTGGTCCGGTTGCCCTTCGTCTTCTGGAGCGCGCGCCGGATGAGGATCTCCTCGATGACGCGCGAGGTCTTCTTGATCGACAGCTCGCCGCTCGTCAGCTGCATCTGGATCGGGTCGCGCGCCTCGCGGATCCGCTCGGGCAGGTCGGCCTCGCCGATGCGCTCGCCCTCGCAGAGCACCATGGCGCGCTCGACGGTGTTCTCCAGCTCCCGGACGTTGCCCGGCCACCGGTACTCCAGGAGCAGCCGCCGCGCCTCGGGCTCGAAGCCGCGGATGTTGATGCCGAACCGCGCGTTGTTCCTCGCGAGGAAGTGATCCATGAGGATCGGGATGTCCTCCCGCCGCTCCCGGAGCGGCGGGATCGCGATCGGGAGCACGTTGATCCGGTAGAAGAGGTCCTCGCGGAACCGGCCGGCCTGCGTCTCGGCCAGGAGGTCGCGGTGCGTCGCCGCGAGGATGCGGACGTCGACCTTGATGTCCTTGTTGTCGCCCAGGCGGCGGATCGTCTCCTCCTGGAGCACCCGGAGCAGCTTCACCTGGAGCGGGAGCGGCAGCTCGCCGATCTCGTCGAGCAGCAGCGTGCCGTGGTTCGCCTGCTCGAACAGCCCCGCCCTGTCGTTCACCGCGTCGGTGAACGCGCCCCGCTTGTACCCGAAGAGCTCGCTCTCCAGCAGGTTCTCCGGGATGGCGCCGCAGTTGACCGCGACGAACGGCCCGCCCCGGCGGCCGGACCGCCGGTGGATCGCCCGGGCCACGAGCTCCTTGCCGACCCCGCTCTCGCCCGTGATGAGCGCCGTGGTCTTGTAGTCGGCGACCTTCGCGATCGTCTTGAAGATCGCCTGCATCGGCGGGCTCTTCGCGAGGATCTCCTCGAACAGGTTCTCCCGCCGGATCTCCTGGCGCAGCGCGCGGTTCTCGCGGCGGAGCGCCTCCCGCTCCTCGGCCTTGCGGAGCGTGAGCAGCACCTCCTCCGCCTTGAACGGCTTCTGGATGTAATCGTAGGCGCCCGCCTTCATCGCCTCGATGGCCAGGTCGACGTTGCCGTAGGCGCTCATCACGATGACCGTGGCCTCGTTCCCCTTCGCCTTGAGCGTCGCCAGGAGGTCGAGGCCGCCCATCCTGGGCATCCGGACATCGGTGAGGATCACGTCGGGCCCGAACGTCTCGACCATCGCGAGCGCCTCCTCGCCGCTCGAGACCGCCTCGACCTCATAGCCATCCCGCTTGAGGAACGTGCGCACCACGAGGCGCAGGTTTTCTTCGTCGTCAACGACTAGGACACGGCGCATAGACCCTGAAAACTTTTCCTACACCGGCGCGCATCACTCCGCAACGAGTTGCATCTCGCCACATGCCGCGGTGCGGTCATCCGCGGGGAGCCGACCTCGGACACGGCGGGAGCCGACCTCGGACGCGGGGCGCGTCGCGCGGGCGGCGGGCGAGCTCTGCGAAGGGCGACGCGCACCGCGCGAAGGCCGCTGCGCGACGCGGAATGCGCCTGCGCGGCGGCCGTGCTCCGCGGCGGCCGCGCGGGGCAGTACCCGTTGACGCACGTCGCGCAGGCTGCTTTAGCGGCGACGCGCACCGGAAGCGAGCAGGGCCGCGCGCGGCCCGACGTGATACGCCGGAGCGGCCTTCGCGGGCAGGACCGCGTCCCTTAACCGATCGCGTGAGGAGCCAGGGCATGAGCATGAAGGATCGTCTGGTCGACCAAGCAAAGAAGCTCGCCTCGTCGAGCACGGTCGTCCGAGTCGTCAGCAACGATCGCGTGATGCGGCTCGCCACCGGGGTCATGGATGCGAAGAACCGCCTGCGCGCCGCCCGGGAGCGGGCCGCGGAGGCGTGGGACATCCTGCTGAACGGGCACGCGCTCCCGAACATCGATCCGGCGCTCGACGACGAGGCCGGCGTCCACGGGGCGGCGCCGGCCCGCGCGGCGTCGCCGCGGCCGTCCGCGCGCGCCGCGGGCGCCGCGGGGCTGTCGGCCGTCGAGGAGGCGGCGAGCGCCTCGCCCGAGCGGGCCGCCGCCCGCCCGCACGTGAACGGCGTCGGCGCGAACGGCGCTGCCGTGAACGGCGCCGGCGCGAACGGCGCGGGCGCCTACGTGGCGGCGGCGGCCGAGCAGCAGCTCGCGACCCAGATGGCGGCGCGGACGTCGCTGGCGCGGATCGGCGGGCGCGACGTGTTCGAGAAGGCGTACAAGTTCATGACCGCGGACAACGCCCGCGCCATGGGGGTCTACCCCTTCTTCCGCCCGCTCGACTTCAACAACGGCCCCGAGGCGCAGCTCGAGGGGCGGACCGTGATCATGCTCGGCTCGAACAACTACCTCGGGCTGACGACCCACCCGAAGGTGCGGGAGGCCGCGCGGAACGCCATCGACAAATACGGCACGAGCATGACCGGCTCGCGGCTCGTGAACGGCTCGATGCGCCTCCACAACGAGCTCGAGGAGAAGCTCGCCGCCTTCCACGGCAAGGAGGCGGGGCTCGTGTTCACGACGGGCTACCAGGTGAACATCGCGACGATCTCGGCGCTGCTCAGCAACAAGCGGAGCGTCGCGATCATCGACAAGGACGATCACGCGTCGATCTACGACGGCGTGCGGCTCGCCCAGGCGACCGGCGCCCGGATGGTCCGCTACAAGCACAGCGATCCCGCGGCGCTCGACAGCGCGCTCTCCGAGATCGCCGACACCGAGGGGGCGCTCGTCATCACCGACGGCGTCTTCAGCGCCCAGGGCGAGATCGCGAACCTGCCCGGGATCGTCGAGGTGGTGAAGAAGCACAAGGCGCGGCTCCTGGTCGACGACGCGCACGCCCTCGGCGTCATCGGCCCGGGCGGCCGCGGCACCGCCGCGCACTTCGGCCTCGGCAAGGAGGTCGACCTCATCGGCGGCACCTTCTCGAAGTCGCTCGCCTCGATCGGCGGCTGGCTCGTCGGCGAGCGCAAGGTGCTCGATTACATTCAGCATTTCGCCTACAGCTTCCTCTTCGCGGCGAGCGCGGCGCCGCCCTGCGTCGCCGCGGCCATGGCGTCGCTCGAGGTCATGCAGGAGGAGCCGTGGCGCCAGGAGAAGCTCCGCGAGAACTTCACCTACATGCGCACGGAGCTGCAGCGGCTCGGCTTCGAGCTCGGCAAGACCGAGACGGCCGTGATCCCGATCTACATCCGCGACGACCTCAAGACCGTCATGATGTGGAAGTCGCTCCTCGACGACTACTCGCTCTACGTGAACCCGTTCATCACGCCGGGCGTCCCGCCGAAGCAGCAGGTCCTCCGCACGAGCTACATGGCGACCCACGAGCGCAAGCACCTCGATCACGCGCTCGAGGCGTTCGAGAAGGTCGGCAAGAAGTTCGGCGTGATCTGAGCCGGAGCGCCGCGCCGTCGGGCGCGCCGGCCGCGCGCGGGCGGGCGCCGAGGGCGCCTCCGCGCCCGCCCGCCCGTGGTATCGAGGGGCGATGACGATCGTCCTCCATCGCTTCCCGCTCAGTCACTTCTCCGAGAAGGCCCGGGCTGCCCTCGACTTCAAGGGGCTCGAGTACCGGATCGAGGATCACAAGCCCGGTCCCGAGCAGATCGCCATCTACCGCCTCTCGGGCCAGCGCAAGCTCCCCGTGATCGAGCACGACGGCACGGTCGTCGCCGACTCCACCGAGATCGCGCTCTACCTGGAGCGCACCTTCCCCGAAGGGCGGCGCCTGCTGCCCGACGATCCAGAGCAGCGGGGCGAGGTCCTCGCCCTGGAGGCGCACCTCGACGAGGCGCTCGGAAAGTACGCGCCGTTCTGCTTGCTGCGCCGCGGCCTCCGCGAGGAGCACTACCTGGACGCGCTGGGCGCCGCGATGGGGCCGTTCGCGCACGCCGGGCTCGGCGCCCTGGCGGCCGTCCTCCCGCTGGCCGAGGCGCGGGTGGGCGCCGTGGAGCGGTGGCTCGACGCCGCGGAGCGCGCCGTGCGCGCGACCCTCGCCGAGCTCTGCGCTCGCCTCGAGGGCTCGGCGTACCTCGTGGGCGACGCGCCGTCGCTCGCCGACGTCGCCGCCGTGGCCCTCGTTTACCCGCTCAAGTTCCCGCCGTCGAAGCACCTCTTCAAGCCGGAGCTCGCGGGCACGTCGGTGCGCAGCATCGCCGAGGACCCTGCCCTCGCCCGCTTCTTCGACTTCCGGGATCGGTTCTACCGCGACCACCTCCGGTGAGCGGCGGCGCGCGCCGACGTCGCGCGCCCTCGTGCCCCTCGCGATTGTGTCGGTCGCCGCGATTCCCGCCCCGTTCGGCATTTCCGCCGGACCGCGGTCGTGGTGAGGTGGACGATCATGGATCTCCGACCGTTCATGCAAGGTGTCGCCGCGGCGCTGGGGCCCGCGATCCGCGCGTTCTTCCTGACCGCCGCCACCATGTCGCTCCTGGCCGTGGTCCTCGCCGGCTCCTCCTATGCGATCGCGGCCGACGGCTCGGGGCCGCGCGGGGCGCTCGCGGCGATCGTGGCGCTCGCGCTCTCGGCCGTGATCGGCTTCACCCTGTCGTGGAAGCGGGCGCTCGCCGCCGGCATCCTGCAGGTCGTGCGGTCGAAGCGCCTCGGCGGGATGCTCGTGACCGCGGTGTTCGAGCGGCTGCTCGGCGTCTCGGATCAGGCCGAGGTGGGCGCGCGCGGCGGGCGGGTGGCGCAGGCGGTCGAGGGCGTGCCGATCAACGAGGCGGTGAAGCGGCTGCGCCTCGCGGTGATCCACAGGGTGCAGGCGGCGCCGCAGGGGGGCGGCCTGCGGGGGCTCCTGCGGCGCAAGATCGAGGCGCAGCTGCTCAAGATCATCGAGGCGCTGACGCTGGCGCGCTTCCGGAACGAGGCCCACCAGAAGGGCGGCGTCGATCTGGTCAAGGTGCGGGACGAGCTCGCCCAGGGCGTGGACGACCTGGTCACGGGCGAGATCGAGGGGACGCTCCTGGTCACGACGCTGCTCCTCGTCGGGGCCACCGCGGCCGCGTCGCTCGGGGCGGCCGCGGGCATCCAGTACATCCCCCTCTGAGGCGGCGCGTCGCCCGGGAGTAACACTGACTCCACGATGATCTCGAGGCCCGTGCCGCGCGCGTCGCGGACGAGCGCGTCGAACTCATCCAGCGTGCCAAAGCGAGGATCGATGCCGCAGTGGTCCGACAGCACACCGCCTCGGAGCGCGGGCGCGGCGTCGATCGCTCGCGCCCATGCACATCGGCTTTGCCTAAGCGCTCTCTACTACGTTACGGTCATCCCGCTGCCGTTACGCTCCGTGTTGCTCGCACGTTTCATGTTGCTTTCACCTCATGTTGCGCAGAGGAGGCAGTTCCAATGATCGAGAACGTTATGGGGAAATGTTGCTCGGCGCTCGCGTGCGTCGTGGGCTTGCTCGCGTCGCCGGCCGCCTGGGCTCAGGATCCCGCGCCACCCCCGGCTGATCCGGGCGCCGCGGCGGCCCCCGCGGAAACCCCTGCGACAGCGCCCCCGGTAGAGCCGACCGCGACCGCGGGCGACGCGGCGACGGGCGGCCAGGCGGCGCCCGCCACGCCGGCGCCGGGCACCACCGAGCCGGTCGGAGAGCCG
Source organism: Sorangium sp. So ce834 (assembly GCF_051521425.1). NCBI lineage: Bacteria > Pseudomonadati > Myxococcota > Polyangiales > Polyangiaceae > Sorangium > Sorangium sp. So ce834. The sequence goes on along the minus strand of NZ_CP150351.1, from coordinate 4,666,668 downwards.
CCGCCGGCACCGAGCCAGATCCCGAGCTGGTTCCGGGTCGACGCGGACAACCTCGGTCTCCAGGTCTGGGCCGGCGCCTCGCACCAGCTCGGCCCGATCAGCCTCTCGAGCGACATCTATCTCACCACGCTGGGAACCGCGGAGTTCGACATCGGCCCCGCGTTCACGTTCGGTCCGGTCACCCTCAATCCGATGGTGGGCTTCGCGTTCAACTTCGTGACGCAGGAGCCGGCGGCGCTGGTCGCCCCGCAGCTGTTCACCTACATCGACGCGAAGCCGATTTATTTCGAGTCGTGGATCCTGGGATCGTTCTCCAGCATGTTCAACGAGAGCGTCCAGAACTACCTCTACTCGCGGGACTTCCTCCTCTTCTATCCGACCGACGACTTCGGCATCGGCCCGCACCTCGAGCTCTCGGTCGACCTCAACGAGGTGCCGGGCGCTACCGCGGACGCGCCGGACGAAACCGGCCTCGCCAGCCTGCAGATCGGCGGCGTGATCGGGCTGAACTACGGCACGGGGAACAAGCTGCTCCTTTACCTCGGCTACGAGACGCAGAAGGAGAGCCAGCTCAACGACAAGATCGCTGGCCGGTTCACGTTCATCCACAACTTCTGAGCGGCGCCGCCGGAGCGGCGCGCCGTCGCCTCGGGGCCGGGCTTCCCAGCGCCCTTGCGCGCTGGTACCGAAGCGGCATGGCCCAACGGTTCCTGTTCGCCGCCGCGCTGTGCAGCCTCCTCGGACTCGGGTGCCAGGCCCAGAGCCACGCCCCGCCGCCCGCTTCGACCCCGGAAGCACCTCCGTGTCAGCCGGCCGACTGCGGCCCGCTCGCGAAGATCGCCCGCATCTGCGACGACGGCTCCACCGCCGCCCCGCAGTGCGCGCGGGCCGACGGCGGGGTGTGCCGCTGGGAGCACGTCTGCCCCGGCCCGAAGCCGGCGGCCGAGGCGCCGGCCCCGGGCCCGAGCCAGCCCGCCCCGGACGCACCGCCGCCGGCCGAGCCGCCGCCCGGCGCGGGCTTCGCCGACGCGAACGCCGCGTTCGCGCAGCGGCTCTACGGCGCGCTCGCCGCCACGACAGGCAAGCTCTTCTTCTCGCCGGCGAGCGTCTCGACCGCGCTGGCCATGACCTACGCCGGCGCCCGGGGCGAGACGGCGGCCCAGATGGCGAAGGCGCTCGAGCTCACCCTCCCGCCCGAGGCGCTGCACCCCGCGTTCGGCGCGCTCGTCAAGCAGCTCACGCAGCCCGCGGGCCCTAAGGCGCCCGAGCTCCGGATCGCGAGCCGGCTGTGGGGCCAGGCCGGGCTGCCGATCGAGCCCGCGTTCCAGAGCACCACCCAGCAGCACTACGGGGCGGGGATCGAGCTCGTCGACTTCAAGGGCGGGAGCGAGCAGGCGCGCGGGCGCATCAACCGGTGGGTCGAGGAGCAGACGAGCGCGAAGATCAAAGACCTGATGCCGGCGGGCAGCATCACGCCCCTCACGCGGCTCGTCCTCACGAACGCCATCTACTTCAAGGGGAGATGGGCGACGCCCTTCGACAAGCAGGCGACAAAGAACGAGCCGTTCACGGTGAAGCCCGGCACGGCGCCGGCGGTGCCGATGATGCGCAAGACGATCAAGGCGCGCTTCGGGCAGGTCGACGACGCGTCGGTGCTGGAGCTCGCCTACGAGGCGCACGATCCGGAGCGCCCGCTGGCCATGGTCGTCATCCTGCCCGCGCAGGCGGGCGGGCTGCCCAAGGTGGAGCAGCGCCTCTCGACCGGGCAGCTCAAGGGGTATGTGGAGGCGCTCCAGCCTGCGCGGGTCGACGTGGCGCTGCCGCGCTTCAAGATGACCGCGGAGTTCGAGCTCTCGAAGGCGCTGGCGGGGCTCGGCATGCCGCTCGCGTTCGACGCGGCGAAGGCCGATTTCTCCGGGATCACGAGGGCGGAGCCGCTCTTCCTCTCGCAGGTCCGGCACAAGGCGTTCGTGGAGGTCAACGAGGAAGGGACCGAGGCCGCCGCGGCGACGGGCGTCGTCGTGTCCACGCGGGCGGCCCCGGCGCCGCCTCAGGTGTTCCGCGCGGACCACCCGTTCGCGTTCCTGATCCGCGACGTGGCGACCGGCGCCGTGCTGTTCATGGGCCGCGTGACCGATCCGCGGTGACCCGATCGGCGGCCCTGCCGAGGGAGGGCCGAATGTCCGCGCCGCGCTGGCGAACCACGGTACGATGCGCCGTTTTGCCGGGGCCTTCGCCGGCTCCGCCACCCCTCGACGTCAAGGAGCGAGCGATGAAGAACGACGACGGTGCGAAGGTGCTGCATGCGGTCCGTGACCTGGCCCCCGCGTTCGCCGCGCGGAGCGCGGAGATCGAGGAGGCGCGGCGCCTCCCGGCGGACCTGCTCGGGCAGCTCAAGGCGGCGGGCTGCTTCCGGATGTTCCTGCCGAGGAGCCATGGCGGCCACGACGTGGATCTGCGCACGGGGATGGACGTCCTGGAGACGCTCGCCCGGGCGGACGGGGCCACCGGCTGGACGGTGATGATCGGCTCGGAGAGCCCGCACCTCTTCGCGCTCCTGTCGCGCGAGCGCTTCGACGCCGTGTACGCGGGCGGGCCGGACGTGATCATCGGCGGCGGCTTCAACGCGCAGGGCGAGGCCCACGCGACCGAGGGCGGTTATCGCGTCACCGGGCGCTGGGGTTTCGCGAGCGGCTGCGAGCACGCCACCTGGCTGTTCGGGAACTGCGTGATCCTCGACGGCGGCCGCCCCCGGATGCGCCCGGCGGGCGACGGGAGCGAAATGCCAGAGATGCGGGGCATGCTGTTCCCCGCGAGCGAGGTGCGCATCATCGACACCTGGTCCGTGCTGGGCCTGCGCGGCACGGGCAGCCACGACATCATGATGGAAGGGGCGTACTGTCCCGCGGAGCACAGCTTCGATATCTTCCAGGGCCAGCCGTCGGTGCCGGGCCCGGGGTTCGTCGCGCCGGTCCTGCACTTCGCGCTCCACATGGGGGCCGTGGCGGTGGGCATCGCCCAGGGCGCGCTCGACGACATCGTGGCGCTCGCGAGCTCGGGCAAGAGGCGGCTGTATGCGCGCGCCCAGCTCGCCGACTCGCCGGTGTTCCAGGTGCACCTCGGCCGCGCCGGGACGAGCGTGCGCGCCGCCCGCGCCCTGCTGCGCGACACGGGGGACGAGTTCTGGGCCGCGTGCGTGAACGACCCCGGCGCCGCCCTCGCGATGGCGCCGCGGATCTCGAGCGCGCTGGCCTGGGTGACGGAGGTGGCCGCCCGCGCCGTGGACGCCTGCTATCAGGCCGGCGGGGGCGGCGTCGCCCGGAACGCCTCGCCCGTGCAGCGGCGATTCCGGGACATCCACACCTTCTCTCAGCACGCCGCCGCGGCGGAGGGGTGGTTCGGCCAGGCCGGCGCCGCGCTCCTCGGCCAGCCGACCGGCTTCTGGACCTGAGCCGGAAGCGCCCGTACGCCGCGCGCGCCGTCGCGCGACCCGATCGCGCCGCGGCGCCGCCGCGGTATAGGTGGTCGCGCCTTGCGCCCCGGTCCGCTCGCCCCGCTGCTCCTCGCCGTCCTGTCGTCCGTCGCCTGCGCCGCGGGCCCGGCCGCCGCGCCCGCGCCGCAGGCCAGGGCCGGCGCCTGCCCGCCCCGCCCGGCCTGCGATGCGCCGCCGCCGGCCGCCTTGCCGCGCGGGTTCAGGCACACGCGCTCGCGCCTCGTCGCGAGCGGGTGGCCGCGCCACCGCGGCCGCGATCTCTTCGCGCGCCCCGACGGCCCCCAGTGGGCCATCGCGAAGTTCGCGTACGGGCCGCAGGACGACGATCTCGAGGACGAGGACGTCGAGGCCTATCTCCTCCGCGGCTGCAGCGGCGCCTGGGAGCGGCTCGGCACCTTCCGGACGAGCGACGACGATCGCCCGCACCCGACCGCGGAGGGCATCCCGGACACCGGCGGGCGTGTCTATCTCGATCTCGCGGCGGGGCGGCGCCTCGACGTCGGCCGGCACCGCGTCCACTTCGCCGTGGCCGGCGACGGCACGAGCGCGGATCTGTTCGTCGAGGTCCTCCCGCCCGGCGCGCGCGTGGCCGTCACCGACGTCGACGGGACGCTCACCTCGAGCGAGGTGGCGGTGGTCGGCGAGCTCTTCGGCGGCGCCCCGCCGGCCGCCCACCCCGGCGCGGCCGAGGCGATGCGCGCCCTGGCCGACAGCGGGATTCACCTCTTCTACGTGACCGCGCGCCCCGAGTGGCTCGTGGGGAGCACGCGAGCGTGGCTGAGGAGGCAGGGATTCCCGCCGGGCATCCTCCACACCACCATCGGCGTCACCGGCGCCTTTGGCCGCCCGGCCGCCGAGTACAAGACGATCGAGCTCGGGTGGCTCAAGGCCCGGACGGGCATCGTGCCTTCCTTCGGCTTCGGCAACATGCCGAGCGACGTCACGACCTACACGGCCGCAGGAATCGCCCCTTCACGATGCTATTATTACAAGCTCGGCGGCGATCTCCGCGGCGGCGTGCACCACGACGATTACCGGGCTCTCGCCCCGGCGCTCTTCAGCCCACCTGCCGCCTGCGCGCCCTGAGGGGCGCGGGGTCGCGCCCCGTCCAGGGGGCGCCCCCGCCGCCGATCAGAGCGGGATGTCGATCACGTCCTCGCAGGTGAAGTCGACGCCCAGGGCCGCCTCGGGATCGGACTGCACCGCGTTGCACGCGCCCTCGCAGAGCTCGATCTGCGTCGGGTTCGCGGGGTTGTCGTAGCGCCAGGCGTCGCCGCTCGCGCACTCCTGATCGTACGTGAGGGCGTTCGGCTCGCTCTGTCCGCTCGTGTAGGTCACGCGCACCCGCTGCTTGTCGAACGTCCTCCCGTCGGGGGCCGGCGGGATCGCGATCGTGCACGACACCGCGGCGCCGCGGATCTGGTCGATGGCCGCCCTGAAGCTGGTCGCCGTCGCGTCGGGGTTGCCGGTCTCGATGATGAACGCCTTCCCCGTGCCGCCGGCCGCGGCGATCTCGGCCAGGTTGTCCACGTTCCCGGGCTCGTCGTCCGGCGGGTTCGCCACCCCGATCACGTAGGTCGGGATGTTGTCTCCGCGCGCCGCATCGACGTGCTCGACGACGGCCTGGATCGAGTCGGACCCCCGGCACAGCTGCGGGTAGCCGTCGGTCACGAGCACGAGCGCGTACTTCCCGGGGTTCTCCCGGCGCTGCGCGTCGATGAACGAGATCGTCCCCTCGACCACGAACGCCGTCGGCGTGCCCATGCGCCAGTCCTCGTCGGTCTCCGGCGTCACATCGTCGATCGCCTCGGCGAACGCCCCGGAGGGCAGCGGCGTCATCTCGACGTCCGGCGTTCTGTAGGTCCTGGCCGAGCACATCTGCCGCTGCTGCGCGCCGGGGAAGAAGGTGAGCGAGGCGGTGAGCCCCGCGGACGCAGGATCCGCGAAGAACTGCTTTGTCGCCGCGACGACGGGATCCCACTTGAGCTCCTTGCTGTGCGAGGGCCGATCGTTCGCTCCCATGCTGCCCGAGACGTCGAACGCGACAGCCAGGTACACGGGCTGGAGCTCGGCGCTGGCCCTGTGCGTGGCGCACGCGTCGCCGGCGCCGGTCGAGCCGCCGCCGCTCGGGCCGCTCGGGTTCGAGCCGCTGCCCACGCTCAGATCGCTCCCTGAGCCGGCTGAGCCGAAGCCGTTGTCATCGCCGCCCGAGCCGTTCGCGGCGCCCGAGCCGCCCGGAGAGAGATCGTCGCCGCCCGCGCCGCCGCACGCCGCACCGACCGCAGCCACCACGAACAAGGCAATGCCCATCGCAGGCAATCTCATGGCCTGACTCCTTTATAAGCAAGTGCCGGCGCCGTGCGCCGGTGGAGAGAAGCAACCCACCACATGAGGCCTCACGAGCCGACGCATCGCCGGACCGCGCTCATGAGACCTCGCCACCCATGAATAGTATAAGCCAGAAATCTGCTCATTGCGAGACATGGTTTCTAAAATACGGTGTCAGTCCGCGGCGCCCTCACCGCAACTCACCCGTGTGGCGGCAAAACCTGTAAGCCGATGTGATCTACGCGCTCACACGGGCGCTCGGCGGTGCTAGGCTCCGTACCGTATGTTCCGTAGGGTCCGTATCGTCCGCTCGGTTTGTTTCGATTTGATGGACACCGTCCTCTACGACCCGTACCGCGAGGCGCTCGCCGCGGCGATCCGGACGGCCGCGCCCGGCGACGTCGCCCGGCACCGTGACCCCACGTGCTGGCCCGCGTTCGAGAGCGGCGAGATCGATGAGGCCGAGTTCGCCCGCCGGTTCTTCCGCGAGGGCGCCGTGGGCGTCTCGTTCGATATCGACGCCTTCAACCGCGTGCGCCGCGCGGGATACCGCTTCTTGCCCGGCGTGCGGGAGATCGTCGAGGCGCTCCAGGGCCGCGCGCTCCGGTTCGTGGCGAGCAACTACCCCGTGTGGGTCGAGGAGCTGCGCGAGGCGTTCGCGCTCGACGGCCTGTTCGAGGGTGTCTATTCGAGCCATCACCTGCGCGTGCGCAAGCCGGCGCGCGAGTTCTTCGATCGCCTCGTGAGCCGCATCGGGGTCGACGCGGCCGAGTGCCTGTTCGTCGACGATCGCGCGGAGAACTGCGACGCTGCGGCCGCGGTCGGGATGCGCGCGCACGTGTTCGACGGCGCCGCGGGGCTGCGCGCCCGGCTCGTCGGCGAGGGCCTGCTCGACGCCTGAGGGCGCTAGGCCGGCTGCGCCGTCGCGCCGGCCAGGGCGCCGCAGAGCGGGCACGACGCGGCGGCGTGCGGCGCGTCGCCGCGGTGCAGGTCGAGGATCGCGCGCGAGATCTGCGCGAGCTCGCGCCGCACCTCGCGGCGCATCCCCTTCACGCGCGGGATGGCCATCGTGTCGTACGCCGTGGTCTGGTGCCGCATCCACGCGATCACCGCCGACTCGGCGCGCCGCTCGACCGGGATCCGCTCCGTGCGGGCGACCGTGCCGCTGCCCACGGGCGTCGCGTGCTGCGTCACCCGGGTCGCGAGCGCCCGCGCGAGCGCCGCGTAGCGCGGCGAGAACCGGAGGAACGCCGCGACCTCGGCCTCGAACTCGCGCACGTACGCCTCCTGATCGCGCTCCCGCCGGCGGGCGTCCGCCTCGCGCTTCTTCGCGTAGGCGGGCGTGCTGCGCTCGGCCTCGAGCGCGGCGCGGGCGGCCTCGATGGTGGCGGCCGGCGCCCAGAGGCCCCGGGAGAACGTCTTTCTCCCGCGCTTCTCGACCACCATCCAGGAGGGGCCCGCGAGCTTCACCCGGCGGGTGAGCCCGGCGTCGCCCGGCGGCAGGCACGCCCAGCCCTCGGGGGGCGAGAGCAGCGCGCCGTCGGGCGCGCGGAAGCGGCGGGGATCCGGGGTGGGGGCCAGGGTCAGGCACTCGGGCATGGCGGCGCGGCCGGCGTGGTAGGCCAGGTCATCCCGCGCGTCCAGCCGCCGTCGCCCCGCCCTGTCCTCGCGCCGCCGAACAGGGCGGTGGTAGGCTCCGCGCCGTGCGAGGCGCCCGCGGGCTCGTGCCCGAGCGCGAGGGGCCGTCGCGCGCGCCGCCCTGCGAGGGGCCTGCCCCTGCGGCCGGCGCGCTCCACCGGACAGGAGGCCAGCGTGTCGGACGACGATCGCATCAGGTGGGACGCCCGCTACCGCGAGGGCGGCGGCGATCCGGGCGAGCCCTCGGCGGTGCTCACGGCGCTCGATCCGCTCCTGCCCCGCCGCGGGCGCGCGCTCGATCTGGCCGGCGGCGCGGGGCGGCACGCCCTGTGGCTCGCGCGGCGCGGGCTCGACGTGACGCTGGCCGACATCTCCGAGGTCGGGCTCGGCGCCGCGCGGAGCGCCGCGGCGCGCGAGGGGCTCGCGCTGCGCACGGTCGCGCTCGACGTGGAGCGCGACCCGCTGCCCGGCGGGCCCTGGGACATGATCCTGATCTTCTACTTCCTCGAGCGCAGGCTCGCGGCCTGCGCGGCGGAGCTCGCCCCGGGCGGCCACCTCGTCGTGGTGCATCCGACGCGGTCGAACCTGCTGCGGCACGCGCACCCGAGCGCGCGCTGGCTGCTCGAGGACGGCGAGCTCCCCGGCCTCGTCGGCGAGGCGCTCGAGGTGGTCCGTTACGACGAAGGGTGGCTCGAGGAAGGGCGCCACGAGGCCCGCCTCGTGGCGCGGCGGCGGGGCGCCGCGCCGCCCCCTCCGTGACGGCGCGGACGTGACAGCGCGGGCGTGTCAGCGCGCCGCGCCGGGTGCGAGCTTGCCGCGACGCAGAGATCGCGCTTTGCTCGCGCCATGCGCTTCGCCCGTCTCGCGCCTCCGGATCAAGATCGCCCGGCCTTCTTCGCCCGCCTCGAGGGCGCGGCCGCGCTCGTCCTCGACGCGCCGCCCTGGCTCGGCGGCAAGGCCACCGGCGAGGCCGTGGGGTGGACCGACGTCGACCTCGCCTGCCCCGTCGCCCCCACGAAGATCGTGTGCGTGGGGCGCAATTACGCCGCGCACGCGCAGGAGCTGGGCAACGAGATCCCGGTCGAGCCGCTGCTCTTCCTCAAGCCGCCCTCGGCGCTGATCGGCCCGGGCCAGTCGATCGTGCTCCCGCCGGAGAGCCAGCGGGTCGAGCACGAGGCGGAGCTCGGCGTGATCATCGGCCGCCGCTGCAAGGCCGTGCGGCCGGAGGAGGCGGCGGATCACGTGTTCGGTTACACCTGCCTGGGCGACATCACCGCGAGGGATCTGCAGAGGAAGGACGTGCAGTTCACGCGCGGCAAGGGGTTCGACACGTTCTGCCCGGTCGGGCCGTGGATCGAGACGGAGCTCGACCCCGCGGCGCTCCGCGTGCGGGGCGTCGTGAACGGCCAGGTGCGGCAGGACGAGATGACCGCGCAGATGCTCTGGAGCGTCCCCGCGCTGGTCGCGTACATCAGCCGGGTGATGACGCTGGAGCCCGGCGACGTCATCGCGACCGGGACGCCCCAGGGCGTGGGGCCGCTCGTGTCCGGCGACGAGCTCGTCATCGACATCGCCGGCGCCGCGGCCGGGGCGGCCGGGATCGGGCCGCTGCGCGTGTCCGTCGAGGCGCAGCAGAACGGCGCCGGCGCCCGCTGAGCGACCCAGCCGACGGCGGCGTCGCTCGCCGGGACCCAAGGTCGGTCGAGCGCGGCCCGGGGCGCGCTCCGGTGCGTGAGGCCTGATCGGCTCACCCTCCCATCGCCCCTGCGGCGTTCCGTCATCGAGCGAGCGCCCGCTCCCCTGGTTCGCGGCCCCGTTGATCGGCGGCCGGACCGGCCGGCGCGCCCGCTGCCCGGCATGGCAGGCCCTGTGCACAGCCCCGCGGGCGAACGGCATCCATCCACCCGCCGTTGCGTCGCCGGAGCGCCCCGGGCCACGGGGCCGCGCGCGCGCCGCAACAGAGCTCCGAGGTCACCGATGACATCGCTCGAGAACAACTGGCAATGGCACCCCATGGCGCTCCTGGCCTTCGGCGTCGGCGCGGCCGCGCGCGGCCCCGCCGGACCGAGAGGCGCCTCAGAACGCGTGCCCGTCCCGGAGCACGATGGTCACGTGCGAGAGCCCGGTCCCGCCGAGGAGCATCGCCTTGACGAGGAACTCGATCATCGTGTCCAGGCACTCGGCGGGTGAGAAGCCCGCCCGCCCGGACCCGAGCAGGGGCAGCGCCATGCTCCGGAGCTTCATCGTGTCGGCGTGGTAGAAGCACCCTTCGAGGAGCCGCTGGATGAGATCGCGGGTCGGCCGGTAGGTCGCCACGTGATCCCAGTCGAGCGTGATCGCGTGGAAGACGAACCGCGCGCTCAGCCTGCCGGCGGAGCTGACCACCACCCCGCCGTGACGCACGGGCACGTACTTGCGCGTCTCCAGGTGGCACACGCCGCCGCTCGCGTGGTTCAGGGCCATCGCCACGCCGGCGGACATCGTGAGCTGCCCGTCGTCCGAGCTCACGAGCGCGTCGGCCGACACGGACGCGATGTTCGCGCGCACGATCGACAGCGTCCTGTCCCCGTGGAACTGGAACGAGGTGACCGGCCCGACCGGGCCGCCCGCCAGGATGACGGGGCGGACGCGCTGGTACTGCTCCAGGTACACGCGGAGCGTCAGGTCGTGCGGATCCCCCCAGCGCGTACTCTGCGCGCCCAGGAGCGCGGCCTCGATCTCCTCGAACGACTGGAAGCGGTCCTTCGGGTCCTTGGCCAGGCAGCGCTCCAGGATGACCTGCACGTCCTCGTCGAGCTCGGGCCGGAGCGCCCGCGGCCGCGTCGGGATGTCCTGCCGGTGCGCGAGCAGGAGCGGCAGGAGGTCCTGCTCCTCGAACGGCCGCTGCCCCGTGGCCGCGTGGTAAAAGGACGCGCCGTAGCTGTAGATGTCCGCGCGCGTGTCGCTCTCCTGCGGGCTCCACGCCTGCTCGGGCGCCATGTAGTACGGCGTCCCGAGCACGGTCCCCATCGCCGTGAGGGGCTGCTCGCGCAGGGCCGTGGGCCCGGTCGTGGCGGTCAGGCGCGCGAGGCCGAAGTCGGCGACCTTCAGCTCTCCGGACGGCGCGATCAGCATGTTCGACGGCTTCAGGTCGCGGTGCATCACCCCGAGCTCCGTCGCGGCGGCCATCCCCCGCGCCGCGTGGAGCATGTAGCGCCGCAGGTCGTCGAGCGGCAGCGGCCCGCCCTGGAGCCGCGCGGCCAGCGACGGGCCGCCCACGTACTCCATCACCATGAACGGCGACCGGCTCGAGAGAAAGCCGAAGTCGTAGCAGCCCACCACGTGCGGCGACTTGATGAGCGCCGAGATGCGCGCCTCGCGCAGCATCCGCTCGCCTGCGTTCGGCTCCGCGTGCCCCGTGAGCACCTTGATCGCCACGTCCCGCGCGAGCGCGAGGTGGCGCGCGCGGAAGACGGCGCCCATGGAGCCCACGCCGAGCAGCCCCTCCACGCTGTACCGGCCCACGAGCTCCTTGCCCAGGGTCAACGCGTCTATCATGGACGAACCATCGCTTGCACCAGCAGCGATGTTCGGAACCCCGCGCGCCGCGGTCAAGGGGCACGGCGCGCCGCGCATTTCGCGAGCGCGGCGTGGGGGCCGGGGCGAGATCGCCCTCGGGCCGGACGGCGCGATGACGGCGCGCGATCCGGCGCGATCAGAGGGCGTGGGCCGCCAGCGCGCCGCCCTGCGCGCGCGGCCGCGGCGCCTCGCGGAGGCTCGCGATCTCGGCCTCGACCCGGGATCGGAGGCGCGGATCGTCGGCGAGCCGCCTGGCCCAGAGCCGCCGCATGCGCGCCCACACGGTGCGCCGGATCGCGCTCTCGCCGAGCGCAGCGGAGACCCCGTTGCGCTCGGTCGCGACGACCAGCCGGGCGTAGTCGGTCGCGCTCAGGGCGCCGCGGACGGCTTCCCACGCGGTGACATAGGCCTTGTCGAACCGGTCGCGGAGCGCGCGCTCGCGGCGCCTGACCTCGTCCGCCATCGCCTCGCGCCAGCGCCGGTCGGCCTCCTGCCAGCGCGCCTCGGAGAGGCCGTGCGCCTTGAGCACGTCGGCGCGGGGGATCGGCCGCTCCTCGAGCTCCGCCGCGACGATCGCGCACCGCTCGAGGCTCACCTCGTCGCCCTCGCCGAGCGGCGGGAGCGGCTCGGAGGGCGGCGGCTCGCCCGCGCACCGGAGGACGTGAAAGAAGCGGGAGGCGGCCGGCGGCTCGGGCCCGCGTCCGAGGGCGCCCAGGGCCGGGAAGGCCGGGAGGACGGCCTCGACGCGCAGGGGCGCGACCTCGACGCGCAGGGGCGCGACCTCGTCGTCCAGCGCGAGGGTCGTGAGCCCCGCGGACGGATCGGGCGCCGGCGAAGGGCGCTCGCTGGACCACGGGGCGCCGGGGATCGGCGCGTCGATCGCGAGGCGCGGCGTCGGCTGGAGGAAGAACGGGGTCGCCGGCCGCTCGCTGGCGCGCGCCTCGTCCGCGTCCGACAGGGCGATCGTCCTGCTCGAGGCGGCGACGTCGCCCTGCGGTGGCGCGAGCCCCGGCCAGCCTGGCCGCGCCGGCGCTGGCGCGGCGGGCGCGGGCTCGAACGGCAGCGCCGGCGCGCGCACCGCCGCCTCGCTCAGCTCCTCGGAGAGCGCGATCGTCTGCTGCGGCCCCTGGATCAGATCGATGATCTCGATCTCGTCGTCCGAGAGGTGGATCGTGCGCCCCGGATCCGCGCCCCACGGGCAGGCCGGGGCGGAGACGTCGGGCGGCTCCTCGATCAGCACGGTCCCCTCCGGACCGATCCGGGGCTCGGCCGGATGCGCTTCCTCGGCGCGCCCGGCTCGCCCGGGGCGCAGCTCGGGCCACGCGAGCTCCTCGCCGTCGATCGCGACGCCGGCGGCGATCCGCACGGCCGCGAAGGAGCCCTCGCCGGGGACGGGCACGATCTGGCGCCACACGACCGTGCAGCGCTGCTCGGCGCCGTCGATGCGGAGCGTATCGGCGCGGAGCTCCAGGATCTCGCCCCCGGACGCCGCGGACGCGGCGAGCCCCTCGATCCGCGCCACCCCGCGCGCGCTCGGCAGGCGCATCTCCAGGCGCGGCGCGGCCGGGTGCAGGTTCTCGAGCACGATCCACTCGTCGCCGCGCAGGAAATCGATCTGCTGGTCCGGGGGCGCCGCCTGGAAGTACGACCAGTCGAAGCCTGCGGGGATCTCCGCGTTCGGGCCCTCGAGCGCCTCGCGCCGGATCTTGCCGAGCAGCCGCTTGCGCGCGGGCCAGGCGCGCGCGATCGGGCCGAACCCTGCGGGCCGCGCCGGGTCCTGCGGATCGACGACGATCGCCTCGCGTTCGCGCGGGTCGACGCCGAACGGGTTGTCGCACCCGTTCGCGCCGCGGACCGCCTTCTCGTAGACGAGCGGCATCCGCTGGAACGGCTCACTGTCGCGGACCAGGAGGCGCTTGTCGAGCGCGCAGCCGCTCGCGCCGAAGACCGCGAGCCGCACCGGCAAGGACAGGACCTGCGCGCCGGGCGGGGCGTGCGCGTCGCCCGTGAAGAGCACGTCGGCGCGGCCCAGGTAGGGCGCGAGGTCGCCGGTGAACCGCACGCTCCGCGCGGGGTTCTTGCCGTGATGGACTTCGGCGCGGAGGATCTCCTGCGGCTCGGTCCGCCACATGGCCGCGCCGGGCGTGAACGCGAAGCTCGCCTTGACGATGATCGTGATGTACCGCTGGCCCTGCGTGCGCCATGCGACGGCGGTGGCCTCGGCGCCGGGGAGCGCCGTGACGATGTCGGGGGGGAGCGCGCTCACGCCCGCGCGCTCCGGCTGCTGCGACCTGCCATGGCTCGCCTCGTCGTCACCATTGCTTCCCGACAGGAGTACCTCGCGGGTGGTGAAGGTCGTGTTGCAGTTCGGTGATCAGCGTGTGGACGCGGCGCCCTCGCGGCCGCGTCGCGGCGCGCGCCGGCGCGGGCGCGACGCGGCGCCGGCGCTCACCCGCCGCGCGGCGTCACCCGGCATGCCCGGACGAAGCCGATCTCGCTCTCCCCCGACTCGATCCGCTCGATCCACCAGGAGAGCCCCGGGTAGGTGGTCCGGATGAGCTGCGCCGTCTCCGCGAGCCGCGCCGCGTCGCCCCGCGCGCCATAGAGCTCGGCGCGGAGCGCCTGGGCCTCCGGCGCATAGACGCCGTCGAGCACGTCGAGCACGGCCGGATCCACGTCGCAGAGCGACTCCGGCCCGTACAGCAGGGTTCGCAAGATGCGGTTGAAGCGGAGCGGATCGTCCGGCTCCACGCGGCCCGTGACCGGCGCGCCGCCCTCCGGGGGGAGGATCGTCCAGCGGCCCCACGAGCCCGCGCGGGCGAGCTCGGGCGCGAGGCGCACGAGCTCGCGCTGCTCCTCGGCGCTCGGCGCCGCGAGCTCGATCGGCACCGGCGCGCTCTCCGCCCGGTCCGGCGGCCCCACGTAGACGACCGCGAGCGTGTAATGCCCGGGCTCGATCCCCGCTGGCAGGAACGACGAGACATCGATGAGCATGCGCCTGCACGCCCCCGGGCACAGGCGAAACACCGGCGTGCCGTGCTCTGGGAGCGCGACCGGTGAGGGGTCGGTCCTCACGACCTCCTCGCCGGTGCCCGCCCGCGCGAGGTGGACGCCGATCGCGCCGGCGTTGCCCGCCCAGCTCGGGCGCGGCAACCGCCGGAGGCAGGTCTCGGGTCGGTCAGCGCACAGCGTGATGGCCACGTGCAGGGGAAAGCCGAGCACGTAGCGCCGATCGTGATCGAGCGAGCGCAGCGATAGGCCCGGCGGACCGGCCGGATCCCGGTCGCTTCGCGCGTGTTCATCGGACATGACAGCCCCTCATCTCCATCGAAGTCCCTTGTTGCTCTCCAGGCGCACGCGCCGGGTCTCCTTCACGTGGCGCCCGCACAGGTCAGCGCCGACCAGCCCGGCGGTCCCTGGGATGAGCTGCTTGTCGGCGTCGATCATCCAGTGGGAGCGGTAGTTCATGCAGCACGTCCTCGAGCGCGGCGTCCGGTAATCGAAGTAGCCGCACTTGTGCGGCATCCCGAAGGCGTGCGTGAGCTCGTGAACGATGGTGTGGAGCGTGCCTTGCTCGTAGCCGCGCCGGGGCTGCTCGCGCTCGGGGTCCCACCACGCCCTGTGGTGGGTGAAGAGGATGGTCCTGCCGGCGAAGTACCTCGCCGTTCCGACGTCGATCGTGGGGCTCATGCCGGCGACGTAGGCGGCGCCCGCCCCCCGCACGACGGCCTCGACGCGCGCCGGGATGCCGTAGCCCGGGGGCTCCCACGCGGCGCCCCTGCGGCGGGCGCGAGGGAAGAAGAAGAGGCGGTCCCTGTACGCGTGCGCGAGGGACCCGTCGCCCGCGGTGAACTGGCTCTGGATGTCGTGCGGCTCGAGCCAGAGCTGCGTCCGCGGCGGGTCGGACAGGACGGCCGCCATCGCGACCGAGAAGCCGATCTGCTCGCCGTCCCAGCGGAACGTGACAAGGCTCGCCTCGGGGTGATGGCCCGGGATCTCCACGTACTCCCGTCGCCTCTCTCCCTGTCCGCCGTCCAGGATCGTGACCACCCCGGTGAACAGCGGCGCGCCCTGGACCTCGGGCACCGGGTGCGGCTCGAGCGCGGCGACCAGGCAAAACCAGCCCGGCTCCCCGGCGCGCGAGAAGGCCTCGCTCACGAAGCGGGACGCCAGCTCGCCGAGCGTGCTCGCGTCGGGCGCGAGGCGCTGCCGGTCCTGGATCACCCGCTCTTCGGAGAAATCGAGCTGGGTGAAGGCCGGCTCGAAATGGCTCGGCACCTGGTCCAGCGGCAGCGGGAGCGCGCTCTCCATGCGGACGTACTCGACGTCGATCCGGCGCCACATCGTCATGATCCCGGTCTCGTCGGCGGCGGCCTCCGCGAGGCCCTCGGCCTCGAGCTCGGCGCGGACGATCAGGTTGTCGCCGGCGATGTCGGTCACGTGGCGTCGGATCGTGCTCCGCATCCCCACGATGGCCGTGCTCGCGCTGGTCTCCGTGATGTCGGACAGCGGATAGCCCTCCACCTCTTCCCAGCTGGGGCTCCTGTCCGACGTCCCCTCGTTGTCGTCTTCGACCGGCCCCACGTAGGCTCCCGAGGCGTCGAAATCGTTCTCGTCGAGGGTGGGAGCCCAGTCCGGGTGCACCTCCGGCCGCTCGTTGAACGGGTCGTCCGGATCGCGCGCGCTCCAGCGGATGCGCGCGCCCTCCAGCGAATGCGCGCCGTCGGGGCTCGTCACCTCGACGGTGATCTCGATGAGCTGCGTATTCCTCGCCCATCGCCCGTCGAGATCTCGATTGATGTAGACGCGTCCCTGGTTGTCCAGGCTCGTGTATCCGGGGCTGTATCCAGCCGCTCGCGTCGTCCCCGGCGGCGCGGAGACGTCCGGAGAGCCCGGGAGATACAGGCCTTTGATATCGACGATCCGGACGGTGGCCATCGGTCCGGAGCATTGCAAATGCCGCGCTCAGCCCGGCCGCCTCCGGACGTCTCATTCGCGGCCAGCAAATAGAAGGAAGAGCGGAGCGGCCCCGAGAAACGCGCCGCATCCGAGCTCCCTGGCGGCGCGCCCCTCCCGAGGAGGGGCTCCGCCGCCGGAGCGCGGCGCCGAGCTCCGCGAGCGATCCGCCCGACAGCGCTCGACGTGGCCTCCGGGCCCCCATTGCCGCTTTCTCCCGGCGCGCGTTCGTGCGTAGACTCCGCGCCCTCATGAGCTTCGAGCCAGTTGCAGGGTTTCGCTTCGGCGCCATCAGCGCGGGGATCCGGAAAGACGGACGTATCGACGTCGCGCTCGCGGTGGCCGATCAGCCGGCGGTGGTGGCCGGCATGTTCACCCGGAACCTCGTGCGCGCCGCGCCCGTGGACATCGCCATGCAGCGCGTCCGGTCGGGCCGCGCGCGCGCCGTCGTCGCCAACAGCGGATGCGCCAACGCCTGCACGGGCGAGGCGGGCTGGAAGGCCGCCCTCGACACGACGCGCGCCGTCGCCGAGGCCATCGGCGCCCCGGAGGACGAGGTCCTCCCCGCGTCGACCGGCGTCATCGGCGCCGTCCTGCCGGCGCACCGGATCGTTGAGCGCGTCCCCGAGCTGACGGCGCGCCTGTCGCCGAAGGGCTACCTCGACTTCGCCCAGGCGATCTGCACGACCGACCGCTGGCCGAAGCTCTCCCAACGCAAGCTGGGCGGGGGCGCCACGCTGCTCGGCATCGGCAAGGGCGCCGGGATGATCCACCCCGACGTCGGCCCCCCCCACGCGACGATGCTCGTCTTCCTGTTCACCGACGCCGTGCTCGACCCCGGCGAGGCGAACGAGGCGCTCGCGGCCTCCTGCGACGTGACGTTCAACGCGTGCACCGTCGACGGGGACACCAGCACCAACGACACGGTGCTCCTCCTGTCCTCCGGCGCGTCCCAGCGCCGCGCGTCGCGCGACGAGCTCACGGCGGCCCTCACCGAGGTCTGCGGCGAGCTCGCGCGCTCGATGGTGGCCGACGGCGAGGGCAGCACGCACGTCGCCGAGATCCGCGTCCGCGGGCTCTCGACGCGCGACGCGGCGCGCGCCGTGGCGCGCACGGTGGCCACGTCGATGCTCGTGAAGACCGCGCTGTTCGGCAAGGACGCGAACTGGGGGCGGCTGCTCGCCGCCGCCGGGCGCGCCGGCGTGCCGTTCGATCCGGCCGAGGCCCAGGTCCTCGTCGGCGGCATCCCGATCGTGCAGAACGGCGCGCCGATCGGAGCGGAAGCCGAGCGCAAGGCGAACGAGGTGCTCGCGCGCGACACCTACGTCATCGAGCTCGTGCTCGGCAGCGGCCCGGGCGACTTCTCCTACCTGACGAGCGACCTCGGACACGGCTACGTCGACGTGAACGCCGGCTACCGCTCGTGAGCCGCGCGGGGCGACCGGCCGGGCCGCTCGCGGCGAGCGCGCCCGCGCCTGCGCCCTGACCGGGACCCCTGCTGCGTCCGGCGGCTCCGCGGCGGCCGGGAGCGACGGCCGCCCCGCCTCGCGCTGCGCCCGCGGGCCAGTGAACCTCGCGCGACGAGAGCTGGTGAACGCAGGTTCACAAAGCGAGAGGCCGATCGGGCTTCCCCGCGATCCTCTGCGGCCGCCCCGTGGCACGCCTCGCCGGCCGCCCCGTGGCACGCTGCGTGTTAGCGCGCGGCATGGTAGTCGTGCGGGAGGGCCGCGCCGGTGCCGGCCGCCGCTGGAGGACTTCGATGCTTCTTCATTCCCCCCTTGCGAAGATCCTGGGTCGAGGCGCGCTGTTCCTGATGCTCGCCGCGACCGCGACGGGCTGTGGCGGCTGCGGTGACGCCGCGATCCATTGCGACCGCGACGGCGAGAACTGCCTCATCTGCGACGGCTACGGCTGTCGCCCGGCGGAGCCCGACGTCGGCGGCCAGGGCGGCGCCGGCCAGGGCGGCGTGGCCCAGGGCGGCGCCGGCCAGGGCGGCGAGGGCGGCGGAGAGGCCGCCTGCGACGCGGAGCTCACCACATGTCCCTGCGACGGCGACGACGCGTGCGCGGACGGCACGCGGTGCGTCGACGGGCTCTGCATCGCGGCGTGCGAGTTCAGCTACGAGTGCGGCGCGGGCCGGCTGTGCGTCAACGGCGAGTGCGCCGACGGCTGCTCCGACAGCGTCCCCTGCGAGGCGCCCGGCACGCGCTGCGACCGCGGGGTCTGCGTCCCCGACGCCGAGAACCCCGAGTGCAGCGACGCGGCGCCGTGCGAGGGCGGCGCGCTCTGCGTCGACGGCGCCTGCGCCGCGGGCTGCACCACCCACGACGACTGCGCCCCCGGCGAGGTCTGCAACGCGGTGACCGGGGCGTGCATGGCCGACCCGTCGCCGCAGCCCGGCTGCGCCGCCACGTCCTGCGCGGCCCAGGGCCAGGAGTGCATGGACGACGGCTACTGCCACTACCCCTGCGAGAGCGAGCAGGCCTGCAGGCTCATCGACAGCCGCTTCGTCCGCTGCGAGGACGGCTTCTGCAAGACGCGGGAGGAGGTCGCGCCGGAGTGCACGCTCGACGACCCCTGCCCCGACGGCAAGGACTGCATCTCCGGCGAGTGCCTCTGATCCACCGCCGCTGACCGAGGCCGCTCCGCCGCCGTTCCGCCGCGGCGGAGGCGGCGGCCGAGGGGCCGCCATCGACGCACCCTCACCTTCCGCGGCCCTGCCCCGCACACCTTGACCGTCCGTCACGCGGCGGGTAATCGCCTCGAATGGTCGCCCGCTCCCCCGTGCATCGTCCCGCGCCGCTCCTCGTCCGGATCGCCCGCGCCGCCGTCGTGTCGCTCGCCCTCGCCGCGCCGAGCGTCGCCGCCGCCGAGACCCGGATCGCCGTGGTCGACGTGCAGCACGCCGTCATGCAGACCGAGGACGGCATCCGCGCGCAGGCCACCCTGAAGAAGCTCTTCGACCGGCGCCAGCAGGAGCTCGACGCGAAGCAGACCGAGCTCCAGCGAGCGCGCGAGGACATCGAGAAGCAGTCGCGCGTGCTCTCGCGCGAGTCGATGCAAAAGCGGATGGAGGACTGGCAGCGCCAGATGGTCGAGCTCCAGACCGTGTTCGTCGATTACAACAAGGAGCTGCAGAAGAAGCAGGGCGAGCTCACCGGGCCCATCATCAAGAAGATGATGATCATCGTCGCCCGGGTCGCGAAGAAGTCGGGCTACGAGATCATCCTGGACAAGCAGGCGGCCCCCTACGTGCGCGCCGATCTCGACCTGACGGAGCAGGTCGTCCAGCTCTACAACACCGGCGGCGGCGAGGACGACGCGGGCGGCGACAAGGCGGAGAAGAAGGACGACGCCAAGTAGCGCGCTGCCCGCGCGCTCCACGCCGCGGAAAGGAGCCGGCCTTGCCCGACCGAACCCAAGAGCCCGTCTCGCTCGAGATCCATCAGATCCTGTCGATCCTGCCGCACCGCTATCCGCTCGTGATGGTCGATCGGGTGACGGAGGTCACCGCCAACAAGAGCATCCGCGGCTACAAGTGCGTCGCGTACAACGAGCCCTGGTTCCAGGGGCACTTCCCCCAGCGGCCGATCATGCCCGGGGTGCTGATCCTGGAGTCGCTCACGCAGCTCGGCGGCATCCTCGCCTACGCGTCGGACCCGTTCGACGCGACGTCGAACCTCATGTTCTTCCTCGGCATCGACAAGGCGAAGTTCCGCCACACGGTGACGCCCGGCGATCGGCTCGATCTCTACGTCGAGGTGCTGCACCACCGCTCGAACGTGTGGAAGCTGCGCGGCGAGGCGAGCGTCGACGGGACGCTCTGCGCCGAGGGGGAGATGCTCGCCTCCGTCGTCGATCGCGAGCCATGATGATCGGAGAGGGAGATCGCCCCATGAGCCGGAGCCCATCGTTCGCCCGCGTCGCCGCTGTCCTCTTCGCCTCCTTCGCCCTCTCGCTGCCGGCCGGCTGCGGCGGCGCCGCGCCCGCCGCCCCCCCGGCGCCCGAGGCGGGCGGCGGCCTCGTCGGCGCGGCGGCGCCCGAGCTCGCGGCCGAGGTCGTGAGCGGCGAAGGGCCCTCCACGCTCAAGGAGGCGGGCGGCAAGGTGGTGCTCGTCGACTTCTGGGCGACCTACTGCCACCCCTGCCGGAAGTCCTTTCCCAAGTACCAGGAGCTCGTCGAGCGCTTCGGCGGCGGGCTCGCCGTGCTCGCCGTCGCCCTCGACGCCCCCGAGGACGTCTCGAAGGAGCAGCTCGTCGCGTTCGCGGACGAGGCAGGCGTCAAGTTCAAGATCCTCTGGGACAAGGACCAGAGCGCGGTGAAGAGCTATAACCCGCGGAGGATGCCGACCGCCTTCATCGTCGACCGGCGCGGCGTCGTGCGCCACGTCCACGCGGGCTACGAGGACGGCGAAGAGGAGAAGATCGCCCGCGAGATCGAGGCGCTGCTCGGCGAAGCGGCCCCTCCGCCGGCGGCCGCTCCGAACGCGGCGCCTCCCCCGGCCGAGGCGCCCGCGCCGAGCGGCGGCCCAGGCTCCTCCCCGTGAGCCTCGCGCGAAGGCGGCGACTATCCTCATGTCCCCTACCCTGATCCAGCGCGTCTCGGTCGAGGCGCTCGACATCCCGCTGCACGAGCCGTTCGGCATCGCCGGCGGCGCGCAGGAGCGCGCGGCGAACCTCCTCGTCACCGTGGAGCTGGCCGACGGGACGCTCGGCTTCGGCGAGGCGGCGCCGCTGCCCGCCTTCAACGGCGAGACGCAGGAAGCGTCGCGCGCCGCCGCCCTCTCGCTGCGCGCCGCCGTGGTGGGCGCGGACGCGCGCGCGTGGCGCGCCATCGCGGTCGCGCTCCGCGCCGCGGCGGGCGGCGGCGCCGGCGCGGCGCGCTGCGCGATCGAGACGGCGATCCTCGACGCGCTCACGAAGCGCGCGGACATGCCGCTCTGGGCCTTCTTCGGCGGCGCGGGGACGGCGCTCACCACCGACATCACCATCACCACGGGCTCGCCGGAGCGCGCGGAGGAGGCCGCGCGCCGCGCCTCGGCCATGGGCTTCCGCGCGCTCAAGGTCAAGGTCGGCGGCCGCCTCGCCGCGTCGGATCCGGCGCGCATCGAGGCGATCGTCGCGGCGGCGCCGGAGGCGTCGCTGATCCTCGACGGCAACGGCGGGCTCACGGCGGCCGAGGCGCTCGCGCTCGTCGCGCACGCGCGCCGGCTCGGCGCGACCGTCGCGCTCCTGGAGCAGCCGGTGCCGCGCGACGACTGGGACGGCATGAAGGAGGTCACGCGGCGCGCCGGGGTCGACGTGGCCGCCGACGAGAGCGCCGCCTCCGCGGCGGACGTCCTCCGCGTCGCGGCGGAGCGCGCGGCGACCGTGGTCAACGTCAAGCTGATGAAGGGCGGCATCGCCGAGGCGCTCGACATCGCGGCGGTCGCCCGCGCGGCGGGGCTCGGCCTGATGATCGGCGGGATGGTCGAGTCGGTGCTCGCGATGACGACGTCGGCCTGCCTCGCCGCCGGCCTCGGCGGGTTCTCGTTCGTCGATCTCGACACGCCCATGTTCCTCGCCGAGAACCCCTTCGACGGCGGCTTCGCCCAGCGAGGCCCGGCGCTCTCGCTCGAGGGGATCCGGGCGGGGCACGGCGCCGCGCCGAAGCGCCGCGATCCGGAAGCCGGCTAGCGCGCCCCCGCGGAGAGAGGACCGCGGGCGCGCTCACGCCGCGGGCGCCGCGCCGATCCACGCCGGCACGCCCAGCTGGTCGAACGGCCCTCGCAGGTCGTCGGGCAGCGGCGCGGCGATGCGCAGCGGGGCGCCCGTCTCGGGGTGGGCGACGACGAGCTCGGCCGCGTGCAGCGCGAGGCGGTGCAGCGCGTAGCGCTCGCGGAAGAGGCGGTTGTGCTCGCCCTTGCCGTAGTTCACGTCGCCGATGATCGGGTGGCTGATGTGCTTGAGGTGCCTCCGCACCTGGTGCAGCCGCCCCGTGCGCGGGCGCGCCTCGACCACGGCGTAGCGCTCGAGCGCGTGGAGCCGCTCGAACTCGGTGACGGCCGGGACGCGCGGGCCCCCCTCGCGCCGCGGGATCGGGTGATCGATGCACCCGCGCTCGGGCGGGACGCCGCGGACGAGCGCCAGGTAGCGCTTCCGCGCGAGGCCCTGCTCGAACTGCGCGCCGAGCAGCGCCGCCGCGGCCGCGTCGAGCGCGACGAGCAGCACGCCGCTCGTCGCCCGGTCGAGGCGGTGGACCGGGAACACCTTCCGGCCGAGCGCCCGCTCGGCGAGATCGACGAACACGACCGGCGCGCTGCCCCAGCCGCGGTGCACGAGCAGCCCGGACGGCTTGGCGAAGGCCGCGACGCGATCGTCCAGGTGGAGCAGGGAGAGCTGCATCGCGGAGGCGCCGCTCAGCCGGTCCCCAGGGCGAGGTACCGCGCGAGCCGCTGGTACAGGGCCGCCGCGAGCTCGGCGTCGTGCTCGCACACCTCGGCGAAATCGTCCTTGCGGATCCGGATGAGCCGCGTCCGCGCCGCGGCGACCGGCAGGTCGCCCTTGCGCCGCGCGCCGACGAGCGACTCCGGGAAGAGCAGGCCGGACGAGATGATCCGCCGCCCGTCGGGCAGATCCACGGCCCCGTCGAGCACCAGGTAGGCGACCAGATCGCTCGCGACGTCGCGCGGGATGCGATCGCCCGCGCCGAGCTCCACCTCGACGCCCGCCGCGAGCGCCCCGAGCACCGCGGCCGGGCTCATGCCGGCGAGGAGCGGGCACGCGGACAGCACCGAGAGGTCGCGCGAGGACGGACCGGCGTCGTCCGCGCGCTTCACGAAGCGATCCATGATGTCGATGACGATCACGCTCGCGTTGTCGAGCCCGCCGCGCTCGCGCGCGTGCTTGAGGAGGCCCTCGGCGACCTCCTTGGGGCCGCCCTTCGCGCAGAAGCGGGAGAGCGACGCCTCGCTCTCGATCGCGTTGTGCACCCCGTCGGTGCAGAGCAGGATGCGATCGCCGCGCGAGAGATCGACGAACAGGGTGTCGACCGAGACGGTGCCGGCGAGCCCGATCGCGTTCACGAGCGGGTTGCGCTGCGGCTTCCTGGCCGGGGTCGGGGTGCCGGCCGCGCGGAGCGTGTCGTAGAGGGCGTGGTCCTGCGTGAGCTGGACGGTGGTGGTCGGGCGGACGAGGTACGCGCGGCTGTCGCCCGCGTGGGCGAAGAACGCCCGGCTGTGCGCGAGCACAACGAAGTCGAGCGTCGTGCCCATCCCCTGGTAGCTCGGCTCGGTGCGGCGCGCCTCCAGGATGGCCGCGTGCGCCGCCTCGCCCACGCGGCGGAGCAGCGCGAACACCTCGCGCCGCGCCTCGATGTTCGGGTCGGCCACGTACGCGTCGAGGATGGCGGCCGCGGGCGGGCGGAGCACCTCGTCGCGCACCGTGTCGATCGCGATCTGGGCGGCGACCTCGCCGGCGGCGTGGCCGCCCATGCCGTCGGCGATGCCGAAGAGGGCGAGCTCGGGGCAACAGAGGATCCGGTCCTCGTTGCTCGGGCGGACGAGGCCGACATCGGTCGATGCGGCGAACTCGATGCGATAGTCGAAGCGCGGGAGGATCCGGGACACCGCGACCAGGATAGACACCGTGCGGGCGGCGTCAAAATCGCGCGGCGCTCGACGACCGCGCGGTCGCTCCGCGCCCGCTCGCCTGCGCTCGTCCGCGCTCGCCCCCCGCGCCGCGCGATCGTTGCCGGGGCCACGCCGACGCGGCCCGGCACGCCCTGCGCACCGGCCCCGGCGAGGCCGTGCCCCCGGCGGACACACCAGCGTGCAACGCGCACGGATCCACGGTTGGCCCGACTCTCGCGTCTTCCGGGGGCATGCAACTCATCGAGGTGGACGTCGGGCGCTTTCGGCTCGAATTCGGCGGTGGGCTCGGGCTGGAGGTCATCCTCCTGTTCAGCCGCTCGGTCGCCTTCTGGCGCTGGGGCGGCGAGCTCGTTGCGGAGGTCAGCGTCGGCGTGAGCTGAGCCGGACATCCGTCGTCTCGCCCCTCGCCCAGCGGCCGCAGCAGATTCAGGACGTGCAGCGAAAGAGCCTCAGACGAAAAATTCCGGTAGGATTCGGCTCGACCGCATGAGGCCTTGCTGCTGTCTGCCATCCACCACGCTCGCCCCTGCCGCGGCGCCGCCGCAGGCCCGCTCAGCGATTCCGCCGTTCACGCTCGAGCCTGGCAGGCCGGCGCCGCGAACGATGCCGCGCGCGGCTGGGCGCGTCGCCTGGAGCGCGCGATGACCGTGCAACCGCGGATCGACGTCGCGACGATGCGGCGCGCCCTGTCCACCGCCGAGGCGGTGATGGCGCTGAACCCGCCCGAGTCGCCGATGATCGAGGGCTACCGGCTGTTCCGGGTGTCGGGCGGCGACGTCGCGTGGCTGGACATGCCCGCGAACACCGGCGCGTACGCCGTGTTCGGCTCGCACCCGCGCTGCGACGTGAAGTTCGCGTCGGGCGACGACGTGTGCGTGCGGCACCTGGTCGCCACGTGCTGCAACCTGCCCGACGGCGGCTTCGGCCTGCGGCTCATGGATCTGCAGACCTCGATCCCGTTCTTCGTGGACGACGACGTGCCGCGGCGCTCGATCGTGGTCAGCGGCCCGCTGCTCGTGCGCATCGGCAAGCACGTGGTGGGCGGGCTCCCGGTCGGGCCGCGCGCCTCGTCGCGGGTGATGCAGGTGAGCTCGTGCGGGATGAGCGAGCCGCCGCGCGGGCTCGAGAGCGTCTCGGAGAAGCCCGTTGACGGCGCCGTGCCCCCGGCGCCGACCGAGGGCATCACGACCAGCCACCGCTTCGCCCGCGGGGAGATCTCGCACATCACGTCGGTGCGGCCCGTCTCGCACATCGAGGAGATGGTCGCGCCGCGGGCGAAGACCGGGTACGTGCGGCTCACGCTGCAGTCGAGCGAGCGCAGCGCCGCGGTCGAGCTGCCAGAGCAGGCGCTCGACGACGGCGTGCTGCTCGGGCGCGCGGACAACTGCCTGGATCGCGGGCTGCGCGCCGTCCTGAGCACCCACATCTCGCGGACCCACCTGCTGCTCCTGCGCGACGGCACCGAGGTCATGGCCCTCGATCTCTGCTCGACGAACGGGACGAGGTACGCGGGCCAGAAGGTGCGCCGCGTGATGATCCCCGCCGAGGGCCTGGCCCTCACGCTGGGCCCCGAGCTGACGCTGATCTGGCACCCGCACACCTGACGCCGTCCGCCCTCGCGGCGGGCCGGAGCGGAGGCGGGCGCCGTCGAGGGCATCGCGGGCCGGCGAAGGGCGGGACGCCGGAAGAGGCGACCGCTCCCCCGGCGCCCTGCCGGCCCCGCGACGCGCCGCGCGCTACGACAGGAGCTGGCGCGCGATGACGATGCGCTGGATCTGGCTCGTGCCTTCGTAGATCTGGAGGACCTTCGCGTCGCGCATCATCTTCTCGACGGGGTACTCCTTGACGTAGCCGTTGCCGCCGAACACCTGGACGGCGTCCACGGCGGTCTGCATGGCGCTGTCGGCGCCGTAGGCCTTCGCGAAGCTCGAGACGATGGGGTCGCGCACCCCGTGATCGAGGTTCCACGCGGCCTTCTGGTAGAGCAGGCGCGTCCCCTCGACGCGGATCGCCATCTCCGCGAGCATCCACTGGATCAGCTGGTGGTTGCCGATCGGCTGGCCGAACGTCTTGCGCTCCTTGGCGTAGGCCACGCACTCGTCGAGGCAGCGCCGCATCAGGCCCGTCGCGGCCGCGCCGATGTCGGGGCGGGTCTGGTTGAAGGTCTCCATCGCGAGCTTGAAGCCGTGCCCCTCCGCCGCGAGGAGGTTCTGCTTCGGCACCTTCACGTCCTCGAGGAACACCTGCGCCGTGTCGCTCGCCCGCTGGCCGAGCTTGTCCTCCTTCTTGCCGACGCGGAGGCCGGGCGTGTCCCGATCGACGATGAACGCCGCGATCCCCTTGTGCCGGAGCTCCGGGTTCGAGGTCGCGAAGATCACGTAGTAGCGCGCGTAGCTCGCGTTCGTGATCCAGCACTTCTGCCCGTTGAGCACGTAGTCGTCCCCGTGCTTCGTGAAGCGGGTCTTGAGCCCCGCGACGTCGCTGCCCGCGTCCGGCTCGCTCGTGCAGTAGCTCGCCATGATCGGCTCGGCGGTGAGCATGCCGAGGTACTTCTTCTTCTGCTCCTCGCTGCCCGCGAGCTTGATCGGCGTGAGCGCGAGCCCGTTCGCGAGGAAGCTCGTCTGGATGCCGGTACACCCGTACGAGAGCTCCTCGGCGAGGAGGGCGTTCTCGATCTCGCCCATCCCCGGGCCGCCGTACTCGGCCGGACAGGTCGGGTTGACCAGGCCGATGTTCCAGCCCTCCACGAAGACGTCCATCGGGAAGTACGACTTCTGATCGCAGTCGGCCGCGATCGGGGTGATGCGCTCCTTCGTGAAGCGACGCGCCGTATCGATGAGAGCCTTGTGCTCTTCGCTCACAGAGAAATCGACCACGTGACCTCCGGCTAGTACGGCAGGGACGGCGCTCGCCGAGCCCGCCGGCAACGGGGACGAGGGCTCGCGCCCCCGGCTCACTCCTTCATTCTGCGCTTGCGTCGCTCGAGCTCGGCGCGCACGGCGCGGCTGCCCAGGATATAGCCGATGATCAGCCCCAGCATCAGCACCACGGGGATGTAGAGCGCGTGCTGCGGGGTCATCTCCCCGAGGTTCGGCATCAGCTCGTCCCCTGGCCCTCGCCCGCCCGCGCCTTCCGCACGGCGGCCTCGAGCGCGTCGATGCGCCGGTCGATCTGCTTCTGCCGGCGCCAGGAGAGGAAGACCAGCCCGAAGATGATGAGCCAGATCGCGGCGTAGGCCTCGACGAGCAGCTTCTCGCCGCTCTGCATCTCGTTCCCGCCCTGCACGGGGCGGAACGCCTGCGCTCGGTCGTCCGTGGCCGTGCCCGTCGGTTGCTGCAGGGCCGCGTGGGAGAACAAGGAATGAAGGGATTTCACGTTGTCAGTCCTCTCCGATACCGACTTCGAGGGCCTCTTGCTCGATCTCCGCGAGCCGCGCGGACGCGAGATCGACGCGGAGGCGCGCCCACAGGAGCGCGAGGGAGAGCAGGGTGAACGAGAGGAAGCCGAAGCCGAGCGCCAGCTTCATGTCGGGGTGCCCGAGGCCACCGCCCTTGCCCGTGATGACCGTGGGGTGGTTGCCGCCCCACATCTTCACCGAATAATGGATGATCGGCAGGTTGGCCGCGCCGAGGACGCCGAGGGCCGCGGCGAACTTGCGCTCGGCGTCGCTGTCGCCCGTGAAGGCGCGGAGCACGACATAGGCGATGTAGATAAGGACGCTGAGGAGCGAGGTCGTCAGGCGCGGGTCCCACGTCCAGTACACGCCCCACGCCTTGGCGGCCCACAGCGGGCCGGTGATGAGGACGATCAGCCCCATCGCCACGGCGACCTGCGCGCCGGCCTTCGCCAGCGAGTCCCACCACTGCGTGCCGCGCGCGAGGTAACCGGCCGAGCCGATGAAGCAGGCGGTGGCGCCGAGGTACATCGCGTAGCCGGCCGGGGCGTGGAAGTAGAAGATCTTCTGCACGACCCCCATCGAGGCCTCCGTCGGCACGACGTAGGCGACGAAATGGAGCGTCCCGATGATGGCGAGGGCCGACGCGGCGAGCAGGACCGAGAACGCGATGCTGGAGGCGCCCGACGCGCCGCCCACGCGGGGCCCCGCCGCATCCCCGCTCGCTGCCAAAGCCCCCCTGCGCGGCGCCCGCTCGTCGTTGGCTCCCATGTGCTGGCGCGCCACCGTAGTGCCAAGGACGGTCACGTTCAAGCCGCGGTGAAGGTCGGACGGGGGCGGCGGGGCGCCGGCGAGGCAGCCCACGCGCTCAGCGCGGCCGCCCCCTCGGTCACGTGCCGTCCGGAGCGATCGCGTCCCAGCCGGTCGCTTTCGCGAGGCGCGACATCGCCATGTCGAGCTCCATCGTCGCGTTCAGCTGGCTGAAGCGGTTCGTGGCGTACGCCTTGGCTGGATCAATCAAGTCCTTCTCCGCCATCGTCCCGACGTCGATTCCTTGCTGGACCATCACGAGCCAGCGCTTCCCGTACTTGGCCGCCTTCGTGTAGGCGTCGAGGCGCTTCTGGGCCTCCACGACCTCGGCGTAGGCGGTCTCGACCTCGGTCGCGACCCCGCCCATGGCGAAGCGCTGCGTCGCGGCCATCTCCTCGAGCTGCGCCTCGGCGAAGCGGATGCGCGCTGATTGGGGGAGCAGGTCGAGCTTCCACTGCAGCACGAGCGCGGCGCCGTAGTGGAAGTAGTTGCCGGGGTCGCTGGTGAACGGGTTCAGCTGATCTGCGACCTCGGGCGCGGCGCTCACGCCGGCCTGCAGCCCGATGCCGATGTCGGGGAACAGCTGCGCGCGCGCGAGCCGCACCTGCGCGGACCTCGCGTCGAGGCCCGCGCGCGCCTGCGCGAGCTCCGGCCGGTACAGGCGCGCCGCGGTCAGGTAACGGCTGACGTGCCCGAGCCGGTGCTTCGGCGGGCGGATCGGGACGTCGGGGATGTCGAGCTCCGGGACGCCCGTGTAGAAGCGCAGCCCGGCCAGCGCGACCGAGATGTACTTCTCGACCTCGGCCCCGCGCGCCTCGAGCTCGGCCCCGAAGGTCTGCAGCTTGAGCAGCTCGATCGGATCGCCCTCCTCGCGCTCGACCTGCTCCTCCAGGCGCCGGAGCGCCTTGTCCATCTCGGTCCGCACGTCGGTGAGCAGGCTCCGCGAGTCGCGCGCGAGCTGGAGGCCGAAGTAGGCCTTGCGGACGTCGAGCCGCACCGCGTCCCGCTCCTTCTCCACGCTCGCCTGGTTCACGCGGACGTTCGCCTCGGCGGCGTCCCAGAGGCTCGTGATCTTCCCGAAGGTCCAGAGCGGCACCACCCCGTCGATGTTCGCGCGCCAGGCGACCCCGAGGCTCGAGGTGAGCGAGACGTCGGTGTTCGGGCTGAAGATGTTGTTGCCGCGGACGGTCGGCGCGAGCGCGACGCCGCCGGTCAGCTTGAACTGCGAGAACGGGGCGTAGTGGGCCTCGTCGAGCTGCGCGCGGACCTGGCTCAGCTTCGCGCGGGCGGCGAGGACGTGAGGGTGGTTGCGGTCGGCGAGCGCCAGCACGCGCGGGAGATCGAGGACCACCGCCGCCTGCCGCCGGGGAGCGCCGCCGGTGTCGGCAGCGGCGACGGGGAGCGGGGCGAGCCGAACCGCGAGGGAAACGGCGGCGGCGACAAGAGCACCTCGTGCAGCGCGTCGGGCCATTTTCGGCGCAACGTAGCACGAGCCGGCCACGCGCTTGCGCGGCGCGCTCTGCCGCCGCGCGGTCAGGCCGCGCCGCCCCTGCGCGGCGGCGCCGCCGCCTCCGCGCCGTCCACGTCTCCCTCCCCCGGGCCTTCCCCCTCCTCCGGGCCTTCCCCCTCCCCGGCGCCGTCTCCCTCCCCCGGGCCTTCCCCCTCCCCTGCCGCGTCCCCCACCGCCGCCTCGTCCCCTCGCGACGCGACCTTTTTCTTGAGCCTCCGGAAATTCGAGCGATCCATGCCCGCCTGCCGCGCCGCCTCGCTGAGGTTGTTGCCGGTGCGCTGCAGCAAGCGCCCGATGTAGATCCGATCGAACGCCTCGATGGCGCGCTCCTTGGCCTCCGCGTACGGGAGCTCGCAGAGCTGCGCGGGCAGGACGAGCGCGTCCCTCGGAGGGCGCCGATCCGGCCCGGCGCGCCCCGACACCGCGGGCGGCAGATCCACGGGCAGGATCGCGTCACCGCGCGCGGAGAGGACGGCGTGCTCGATCGCGCTCTCGAGCTCGCCGACGTTGCCCGGCCAGGCGTGCTCGCGCAGCAGGCGCGCCGCCTCGGGGCCGATCCGCGCGACGCCGCGCCCGTGCCGGCGCGCGCACCGCTGCAGGAAGTGGCTCGCGAGCAGCGCGATGTCCTCCCGGCGCCGGCGGAGCGGCGGCAGCTCGATGACGATGACGCCGAGGCGGTAGAGGAGGTCCTCCCGGAACTCGCCGGCGGCGGCGCGCGCCCTCAGGTCGGCGCACGTCGACGCGATGACGCGGACGTCGGCCCGGCGCGGCTCGCCCGCCGCCCCGGCGGCCCCCGCCCCGGCGACCTCGCCGTGCGTGAGGACCCGCAGCAGCCTGGCCTGGGCCGCGAGCGGCAGCGCCGAGACCTCGTCGAGGAAGAGCGTGCCCCCGTCCGCGGCGTCGATCAGGCCCCCGCCGACGCCCCCGTCCGGCGAGGCGCCGCGGCCCTCGCCGAAGAGCTCCTCCTCGGCGCGCGGCGCCGGGAGCGCGCTGCAGTCGACCGCGACGAACCGCCGACCGGCGCGCGGCCCGCGCCGGTGGACGGCGCGCGCGACGAGCTCCTTGCCCGTGCCGCGCTCGCCCACGAGCAGGAGGGGCGCGGCCACGGACGCCACGCCGAGCGCCCTCCGGTAGGCGTCCTGCATCGCGGCGGAGCTCGCGATCACCTCGCCGAGCTGCTCGTGCTCGCCGACGCGCTCCTCGAGGGCCCGCGCGCGGGCTTCGAGCCGCCGGCGCTCGATCGCGCGCTCGACGGCGATCGAGAGCGCGGCCTCGGGCTCGACCGGCTTCGTCACGAAGGCGTACGCGCCGGCGCGCACGGCCGCGACCGCGGCGTCGAGCTCGGCGTGGCCGGCCATCACCACGACCTCGACGTCGGGGTGCGCCGCCTTGATCTGCTCGAGCACCTCGGCGCCGCTCATGCGCGGCATGGCGAGGTCGAGCAGCACCGCCTCGACGCGGGTGGTCGCGAGCAGCCCGAGCGCCGCGGGGCCGTCCTCCGCGGTGAGGACGTCGAAGTCGCGCACGAGCGCGCGCGCGAGGTTGCGGCGCTGGGACGGCTCGTCGTCGACGAGGAGGATGCGGGCGCGAGCTCGAGCGTTCACGAGGCGGAGCGGCGGGGCGGGACTAGAGCGGCTTGCGAGGGGGGAGATCGGTGCCCCTGCGCGTCTGCGGCTCCCTCGGCTCGTCCTGTGCCGCGGCGAAGGCGGGATCGCTGGACTTCCGGAGCTTGGGCGGCGGCGGGGGCGGCGGGGGCGGCGGCTCGGCGCTCCCCGTCGGCGTGTAGATCTGGCCGTGCTGCTGGAAGACGCAGATCCGGTTGCCGCCCTCGCGCTTCGCCTGGTGGAGCGCGCTCTCCGCGGCGCGGATCAGCGCGTCCTTGGAGCGGACGTCGCGCGAGGGGTAGAGCGAGACGCCGATCGACACGCTGCAGGGCCGCGAGGCGCCGCCGAACTCGACCGGGTTGCCGGACGCCTCGCGCCAGATCCGCTCGGCCACGGTCAGCGAGCCGGCGAAGTGCGTGCTCGGCAGGACGATGAGGAACTCCTCGCCGCCGTAGCGCGCGACCACGTCGACCTCCCGGACCGAGCGGCGGATCCCGTCGGCCACGCGCCGGATCACCGCGTCGCCGAGCGTGCGCCCGCCGATCTCGTTCATCGCCTTCAGCCGATCGATGTCGACGAGCACGCAGGCGAACGGCTCGTGATAGCGCTCCGCGCGCTTGAACTCCTCGTTGAGCCGCGTGAAGAGGTAGCGGTAGTTGTAGAGCCCCGTCATCTCGTCGTGGATGGAGAGCTGCTCCAGGTACGCGCGCTGCGCCGCGACGTGGTCGTGCAGCCGCTTGATCCGGAGCATCGCCCCGACGCGCGCGAGGAGCTCCTCCTCCTCGAACGGCTTGCACACGTAGTCGTCGGCGCCGATCTTGAGCCCCTCGACCCGGCTCGCCGTGTCGGCCTTCACCGTGACGAGGACGACGGGGAGGAACGACTCGGCGGTCATGCTCTTCAGCAGCCGGCACGCCTCGAGGCCGGTGAGCCGGGGCATCACGATGTCGAGGAGCGCGAGGTCGACCCCGCCGCGCCCGATGAGCTCGATCGCCTCCTGACCGTCGTCGACCGCCTCGACCTGGAAGCCGGCCTTGTGGAGGATGCTCACCAGCATCTGGCGCGCGAGGCGGTCGTCGTCGGCCACCACGATCCTCGCCGGTCGGCTGCTCAGGAGCTCGGCCGGCACAGAGAGCGGCGCGCCTCGGATGTCCTCGCTGTTCGGCACGGGCACATCCTCCCTTCGGGCGGGGCCGGGCGCAACGAGATCGCACGACAGCGGAAGCCCGCGCGCCGCCGGTCGCGCGGGCCGGTCGCCGGCGCGGCGCCGGCCGCCGCAGGGGTCGCGCGCGCGTTCCCGCTCGCGCGCGGGCTGCCGTCGCGCTGGTTTCGCGGTAAGGACCCCGCATGAATCAGGCGCGGTTCTGGAAGCTCGCGGCGCTCGCGCTGGCCTTCACGCTCGGCGTGATCCTGTGGGGCGCGTTCGTGCGCGCGACCGGCTCGGGGGCCGGCTGCGGCAGCCACTGGCCGACGTGCAACGGCGACGTCTTCCCCCGCTCTCCGAGCGCGGCGACCTTCATCGAGTTCACGCACCGCGCCACCTCGGGCGTCGCCTTCCTGCTCGTGGCCCTGCAGCTCGTCTGGGCCCTGGTCGCCTATCCGGCGGGGCACCCGGTGCGCGGCGGCGCGGCGGCGTCGATGCTGTTCATGGTGACCGAGGCGGCGGTCGGCGCCGGCATCGTCCTGCTCGAGTACGTCGCCCACGACGCGTCGGCGGCCCGCGCGCTCTGGATGGCGGTGCACCTCATCAACACGTTCCTGCTCGTGGGCGCCATGACGTGCACGCTCTACTGGGCGCGCGGCGGCCGGCGGGTGCGCCTGCGCGGCCAGGGCGCGACGGGCGCGCTGCTCGCCGCCGCGCTCGCGGGCGTCCTCACGGTCGGCGTGACCGGGGCGATCGCGGCGCTCGGCGACACCCTCTTCGCTGCGGGCTCGCTCCGCGAGGGCTTCGCGCAGGACTTCTCGCCCGCGGCGCACTTCCTGGTGTCGCTGCGCGTCCTGCACCCGGTCGTGGCGGCGGTCGTGAGCGTCTACCTGCTCTACGCCCGCGGCGCGATCGCGGCCCGGCGCCCCTCGCCGCTGGTCGAGCGGCTCTCCGCGGCGACCGGAGGGCTCGTGCTGCTGCAGATCGTCGCCGGGGTCGTCAACCTGCTCCTGCTCGCGCCGGTGTGGATGCAGCTCGTCCACCTCCTGCTCGCCGACGCGCTGTGGATGGTCCTCGTCACGCTCGCGGCCGCCGCGCTGAGCGAGGAGGTCCCGGCGCCGGACGCGGGCCCGCGCGGTGAGAAGGCGCGGCCGGAGGCGGTCGCCACGCCGGGGTAGGCCGGCAGAGCGCTAGAGCTCGTCCGAGCTCCCGTCGCCCTGCTCGGATTCTCGCGAGATCGTGCGGCGGACCGCGCGCTGCCGCGTCTCCCCGGACTGGGCCGCAGCGCTCTGCGCGGGGATGAACGCGGGGAAGTCGACCTGGAGCACCATCCCCTGATCGGTCTCGATCACGCGGTAGGTCGCGTCGGCCTGCGCGCGCAGCTCGATCACCATGTCGAGATCGTTGCCCTGGTCGACGAGCTGCACCTGGGTCACCGGGGTCGCGAAGAACGAGGTGACGAGCGGGAAGCGGTTCGTCTGGATCGCCCCCGCCCCCTTCATCCGGTAGACGAGGCGCCCCGCGGCCTTCGACTCGGCGACGTCGACCTTGCCGCCGTGGATCTGCACGAACACGCGCGAGCCCCCGGTCGGGAGCATCCGGAAGCCGGGGAAGGTGGCGACCGGCCGCCCGGTGAGATCGGCCTGCGCGCCCTTCGGCTTCGGCTTGCGCGCGCGGGCGGCGCGCTGCCGGACGGGCTGCGCCGCGCCGGCGCTCTGGCCGCGCGGGCTGCCGGCCGCCGCCTTCTGCGGGGCGGCGGCGTTCGCGGGCGCCGGCGCGGCCTTCGGGGCGGCCGGGGCGGCGGGCGCGCCCTGCGCGAGGGCGAGCGGCGAGGCGAGGCCGAGGGCCAGCGAGAGGCTCAGCGAGAGATGCCGGGGAGGTCGCACGCTACCAAGTACAGCACGTGCGCCTGGCCCGGAAAAGACGGCAGCGCGTTAAGCTCGGCGCGTGCCGCCCCGCGTCGCCCGCCTCTCCCACGTCATCGGCGTCGACGACGCGCCGTTCGCCCGCGATCACCGCGGCGACGTGCCGGTGGTCGGGGCCGTCTTCGCGGGGCTGCGCCTCGAGGGGGTGCTCTCCACCCGCGCCCGCCGCGACGGGCGGAACGCCACCCCGGCGATCGCCGCGATGATCCGCGGCTCCCGCTTCTATGCGCAGGCGCAGGTGGTCCTGCTCCAGGGCATCGCGGTGGCGGGGTTCAACGTGGTCGACATCGCGGCGCTGCGCGACGCCCTCGCCCTCCCGGTCGTGGTGGTGGCGCGGCGCCTCCCGAACCTCGACGCGATCCGCGACGCGCTGCTCTCGCGCGTGCGGGGCGGGCGCCGCAAGTGGGCGCTCATCGAGCGCGCCGGGCCGATGGAGCCCGTCGGGGGCGTGTACGTGCAGCGCGCCGGGATCTCGCCGGAGGACACGAGCGCGCTGCTCGCGCGGCTGTCCGTGCACGGCCACCTCCCCGAGCCGCTGCGCGCCGCGCACCTCATCGCCGGCGGGCTGACCACCGGCGAGAGCCGCGGGCGCGCGTGACGCGCGGGGCTACAGCTGGAGGCGGCTCGCGGCGCTGGCGGTGCCCGGCGCTTCGACCTTCTTCCCGCGGCCGGTCACCTTCGAGTAGATGACGTCGAGGTTGGCGGTGATGTCGAGGTAGAACTGCGCTGGGGGGCTGTAGAAGAAGCTCCTCCGCTTGCCGTCGAGGCCGAGCTGGAGGTTCGTGTTGTTGTACCCGAGCGTGAGGTCGACGACCTCGAAGATCGGGTAGTTCAGGCTGACGTCGAAGGCCGTCTGGGGCACGTACGTGGGCCCTTGAGAGCCCTCGTAGGGGGCGCAGCCGGTCGACGTCTCGGCGCATCCCCTCTCGAACTCGTGCTTGAAGTCGCTGAGCAGGGCGAAGCTCGTCCCCAGGGAGAGGTCCTGGTAGAGCGGCAGGTCGACTTGGAGGCTCGTGGCCAGACGATCCGTCGCCAGCGACGTGCCGGTCAGCTGGTCGTCGGGCGCCACCTCGCCGCTCGGGGTCATCCGCTGTCGCCCGAGGCCCTCCCTCACCGGCGTGTACGAATCCGAGAACAGGTGGGAGTAGCTCACGCCGAGCGTCGCCGTCACGTGGTTGAGCCCGTCGGCCTTCGCGCCGAGGATCTTGATCTTCTGGATGAGCTGCGGGCCGACCGATACGGTGAAATACTTGCCGGAGTTCCAGCTCGTCGGGGAGGTCGGCAGGATCAGGCGCAGCCGCATGGCGGCGTCGGTCTTGTACTCGCCGCGGTCCGCGCCGCCGCTCTCCCAGAGCTCGCGGCTGTACCGGCCGTTGAGCGCGATGTCCTTGAACTGCGGCTCCCGGTAGGTCGTCGTGACGTCGCTGTTCGTGAGCTCGGTGACCCAGCCGATCTCGGCGGACACCGACACCTTGTCCTTCGGCCGGTCGAGCACGTAGAAGTTCGGCCGGAAGGTGAAGTCCCAGCCGTAGACCTGGTCGGCCGGGATGTACTCCCCGCCGACGCCGAACAGGGTCGTGCTGCCGCCCTGGTTCCAGGTGAACGTCGACCCGCGCCAGCGCAGGGTCGTCTCCTCTTCCTCCTCGAGCACGGCGTCGGCTGCGGTGCCCTGGCTCCACCGCACCGCGGGCGACGTGATCGGCCCTGGCTCCGGTCCCGGCGTCTGCGCGGGCGACGGCGGCTCCGCCGGAGGCGGCGGCTCTGCCGGAGGCGTCGGCTCCGCGGGCTGAGCAGCAACGGAAGGGGCAGCAGCGGGTGCGCCGGGCGCGGCAGCGGCACCGGGCGCGGCAGGAGCGGTGGGAGCGGCAGGGGTACCGGGAGCGGGCGCGGACGCTTCCGGGGCAGCCGGCACGGGAGCGGTCGGCTGAGCTTGCCCGGCGGGCGGAGCCGGATCGGCTGGCGGAGCTTTCGGCGGCTCGGGCGGCGTTTGCGCGGACGCCACCGAGATGCTGCCCAGGACACCGGCAGCCACAAGCAACGAACGGAACGTCATCTGCACTCCCTCTCCTGGTCGCTTCCGACCCTCACGCTCCACCGCGCGCTCGGCCAGACGTCCGCCCGCGCTCCGCACGCCCCCCGGACCCAACGCGCCGGGAACCCTGCTCGAGCCGCGCTCTTTGCAGAAAACGTACCCCGCCGCAATTCGCCAATAAGTATGCGAAATAATTAACAATTTATGGCCACCGCCGCGCGCGCGTTACCGCGCTGACGCGCGCCGCCGTTGCGAATGTGACGATGGCTGAAGTAAGCCAACGAGCCATGGACCCGATGTCCTTCCCGGGCGACAGGGACTCGCCCCTCTCGTCGCGATCCCCCGGAGGCCCCCGCGGCGACGACGCAGGGGGCCACCGGCCCACCGAGATCAACGCCCTCCTGGGCCGCGGCACGCACTTCGAGGGCAAGCTCTTCTTCGAGGGCCGCGTGCGCATCGACGGCAGCTTCCGCGGCGAGATCCGCGGCGAAGACGTGCTCGTCATCGGCGAGGGGGCGCTCGTGATCGGAGAGATCCACGTGGTCACCTGCATCGTCACCGGCGGCGAGGTCCAGGCGAGCATCCGCGCCCGCGACGCCATCGAGCTCTACGCGCCCTCCAAGGTGACCGGCGCGCTGCACGCGCCCGCCATCTTCATCGATCGCGGCGTGCAATTCGACGGGTCGTGCAAGATGGCCCCGCTCGAAGACGACGCTGGCGAGCGGCCTCTGCGGCCGCCCGCGGCGTCCTCCGAGCCCGACGCCGATGTCGCCGGACAAGGCGCGAAGACCGCCGAGGACAGCGGCGGCGTCGCGCAGCGCGGCGCGACCGCGAAGCGCTCCGACGCCGATCGCTGAATTCCGACCTCCGCCGAAGACAGCACATTTTCTGTAGCGTGCAGGGGTGCGGCTGCCCGCTCAGCGAGTTACATCTATCGAGCGGCCGCGCTCTCGCCGCCCGAGGCGCACGCCCGCGACGTGGCCGGTAGCCACACGCCGACGGACGCTGATCGCACAGGAGAGTCCATGAAGAAGTGGTGGTCCCTGTCCCTGATCGCCTTCTCGCTCGCCGTCCTCGCCCTCTCGCTCTCGCCACGCGCGGCCCGCGCCGCCGACGCCGAGTCCGAGAAGCTCGCGTCGCTCGGCAAAGCGCTCCGGTACACGCTGAAGACCACCGGGCCGGCCTCCACGATCGACACCGGGGGCGCGGCGATCCTCATCAAGGCGCCCCTGCCGGCCGTCCGGAAGATCGTCACCTCCTACGGTAGCTACAAGTCGTTCATCACCTCCTTTGACCAGAGCCGCGTGCTCGCGAAGCGCAAGGGCACGAGCGAGGTCTATCTCCAGGTGCCGATCCTGAACGGCGCCGCGCACATCTGGACCGTCGCCGACATGTCGCCGCCCACGAAGGACGGCGCCGACGAGGTGATCTCCGGGCGCCACAAGCGCGGCAATGTCGCCGATTTCCGCGCCCGGTGGCGGCTCCGCGCGGTCGACGAGCACCACACGATCCTGAAGCTCGAGCTCTTCGTGGACCCGAAGCTCCCCTTCCCGCCCGCGGCCGTCACCACACAGCTCGCCCGGGCGGCCGACAAGGCGGTGACCGCCGTCAAGAATCGCGCGCAGGCCGAGGCGCCCGCCAGCGCGCGGGCGAGCACCACCGCCGCCGCCGTCCCCGGCGCACCGGACAGCGCCACCCCGAGCGCGCCAGCGACCGCGACGGGCGGCGCCGATCCGGCCGCACAAGCCAGCGAGCAGAGCCGCACGAAGGCGGCGCCGGCGCCGTCCGAGGTCGCGTCCGAGATGCCGCCGGCCGAGGGCGACAGCGTGCGTCGCCACAACGACATGGCGCGCCGGTAGCTATCCTCTCCATCGGTTGGCGTCTCCCGACAGAGCGCCCCAGCAAGCCTTCCCCTCAGCCGCTGTCGAGATCGCTCGCGACGCACATCGTGAAGCGCTGTCGCGCCGGTGCGCCGCCGCGGACCGCTGAGCCTGTTGATAACCGGAGAGCGCCCCGGGCGTGCCCTCTTGCCGCCCGGCCGCTTGCAATTCCGCAGGATTGCAGGCGATCGCCGCCCGGACCGCCCGCGGCTCTCAACCGGCTTTTCAACACGCCTTCCGATCTTCCCACAAGAATTCCCACATTCCGCTGGAGTTTTTCAACAACCCACGCGCCCGGCGGAGGTTGCGAGGGGACGGATGCATGAAGTAAAGGCTCTGCGGTGAGGTATCCCTTGCCGGACGAGCATCCACGCGCACCGGCGCCCTCCCAGCGTCCTGCCGCGCCGGGCGCCTGCGCCTCCCAGGAGCGGCACCTGGCCGTCTCGCGGCGGTGATCAGGACGTCGCTCCTCATCGTCCCGACCGAGCGGCACGTCGAGCGCGAGCTGGCCGCGCTCGACCCGCGCGCCGCAGGCCAGGAGGTGCGCTCGCGGTGGAGCTTCGTGTCCGAGGCGCTCGCCCTGCTGGCGCCGGACGTCGCCGTCGCGAGCCCGCAGGCGACCCGCCTGGCCACCCGGCTCGCCCTCGACGCGCTTCCGCCGGACCGGCTCAGGCAGCCGGCCGAGCCCGCCGCGCGCGTCGCGCTCGCGCTCGCCCTGGACCGCGCCCTCGGGAGCTTCCGGCGCGCCGGGACGTCCCCGGCAGACCTGCGGGCGCTCGGCACCGGGTACGCGGTCGCCATCGCCGAGGTCCTCGAGCGGGCGGACGCTGCCCTGCGGGCGGCGCGCCTCGTGGACCCGCGCGGCGCAGGGTTCCTGCTCGGCCGGGCGCTCCGGTCCGCGGGCGCGGCGGGCGCGCTGCCGCTGCCGCGCAGGGTCACGATCCGCGGCGCCGTCGCCTGGGAGCCCGACGATCTCGCCTGGGTCGAGGCGCTCCACGCCGCCGTCCGCGCCTCCGGCGGCGCGGGCGTGACGGTCGAGCTGCCCGCGCTGCAGGGCGACGGCGCGGCGGCGGTCGCCGACGTCCTGGAGCGGCGCTGGGCCTCGCTCGACGACGCGCCGGAGATCGCGTGGGTGCCCGACCGGGAGGTGGAGCCGCTCGCAGCGATCGCCGCGAAGACCGCGGAGGGCGAGGCGCGCGCCGCCGCCGCCGAGGTGGCCGCCGCGCTCGGGCGCGGGGTGCCGCCCGAGCGGATCGCCGTCGTCGTGCCCGCGCTCGACGACGCCGCGCTCGAGCCGCTCCGGGCCGCGCTGGCCGACGCGGGCGTCCGCTTCTCCGAGCCGCGCGGCCGCGCCGCGGCGGGCTGCCCCGACGGGCGCGTCGCGCTCGCGATCCTCCGCCTCGCCGTGGGCCCGGTGCGCCGGGAGCAGGCGATCGAGATCCTCCGCGCGCCCGGGGTCCACGCCGGCGCCTGGGTGGACCGCGCGTCCGCCGCCGAGGCAGAGAAGCGCTCGGCCGACCTCGCCCACCGGCTGCGCGACGTGCCGGTCGAGGTGGATCGCACGGGCCGGCTGCTCATCGAGAGCCTCATCTCGGTCGTGGCCGCCCGCCGCGCAGACCGCCGCGCGGGGCCGCCGCGGGTCGCGGGGCGCGACGCGCGGATCGAGGAGGCGGAGCTCGATCTGGGCCTGGAGACGCTGCGCCGCGCGGGCGACGCGCACGGCGACGACGACGAGGCGTGGATGCCGCACGCGCTCGAGCGGCTGCTCGCCAGCGCCCGCTGGATCGGCGAGGCGACGACGCGGCCCGAGATCGTGCGGCGCTTCGCGTCGCTCCTCGACAAGCTGAGCTTCGGGGAGCCCGGCGTCGACGAGCTCCGCGCGGCGCTGCGCGGGGAGCGGCGGAGCGGCGGCGCGATCGCGCTCGAGGCGCTGGGCGCGATGGGCCAGGGCGCGCGGGCCGCGCGCGCGATCCGCGAGCAGGCCGAGGCGCTCGCGCGGGCAGCGCGCGATCTCGGCTGCGAGGACCGCCCCGCCAGCGCGGCGGAGGTCTACGCGGAGCTCGAGCGGGCCGCCGCCGAGCAGGGCGCCGGGCCGCGCGGCGACGCGGGCCGCGCCGGCGCGGTGCGCGTCGACGTCGCCGCCGGACTCGCGGCGCTCGATCACGACGTGGTGGTGGTGACCGGGCTCGACGCGCGCGCCTACGGCGGCAGCCCCGGGGCGGACGAGACCCTGCTCGGCGAGGCGCTCCGCGCGAGGCTGCCGGCGCCGAGCCGCCCCGCGTCGGGGCGCGAGCGCCAGGCGGCCCAGCGCGCGGAGCTCGGCTGGGCGCTCGCCGGCGCGCGCAGCGTCGCCGTCTGCTTCACGCGCGGGGACGACAGCGAGCCGAACGAGCCGCACCCGGTCTTCGCGGCGGCCGTCGCGGCGGGCGCTCCCGAGCGGATGGAGCCCGCCTCGCGCGTGGCGCCGGACGCGGCGGCGCTCGGGCCGCGCGACGCGGAGCTCATCGCCCTCGCGGGCGGCGGGCGGCCGGCGCCGGACATCGCGGAGCGGGTCCGGATCGAGCGCGCCCGCGCGGACTTCTTCCTGGATCCGCGGGCGCCGATCGATCGCTACACGGGGCGGGTCCTGCTCGACGAGGATCCCGCGCTGGCCGCGCAGCTCCGGGCGGCGATCGGCGGGGCGCACCCGGACCGGCCGATCGCGGTCACCCACATCGAGCGCGCCGTGGGCTGCGCGTTCGCGGCGTTCGCGCGCCGCGTGCTGCAGGTGCGCCGCGCGGAGGACCTCGCGGAGTCGGCCGACGCGCGGGAGCGCGGCACGCTGATCCACCGCGCGCTGCAGGCGTCGTTCGAGGCGCTGCGCGAGCTCGGCCCGGACCGCGATCCGGCCGAGCAGCTCGCGGCCGCGCGCGCGGCGGCCGAGGCGGCGCTCGGCGTGTCGACGCCCATGGCGCCGCTCCGCCGCGAGGCGGTCGAGAAGGCGATCGCGGACGTGATGGAGGTCGTGGTGCGCGCCGTCGACGGCGAGGAGTCGTCGCCGGAGCTCCGCTTCTTCCTGGCCGAGCGGCGCTTCGGCGCGGGGGAGCCGCCCCCCTGGCAGCCGCTCGAGCTTCCGCCGTCGGACGACGACGCGGAGGGCGCGGCGGGCGCGCCGAGCCTGTGGGTCGACGGCCAGATCGACCGGATCGATCGGTCGACCGATCAGCGCGTGGTGCGGGTCGTCGACTACAAGACCGGCAAGCTCCCCGACGCGAAGGAGCGGCGGCGGGCGCTCCAGCTGCCGCTGTACAGCGCCATCGCGGCGCGCGCGCTGGGCGCAGAGGAGGTGCGCGCCGTCTACATCGGCGTGCGCCAGCGCGGGCTCATCGAGCTGTGGCCGGGCAAGGTCGACGAGCAGCGCGCGCTCGCCGAGGGCTGGGCCGAGGCCGCGCGCGCGGCGCGGGCTGCGGTCGTCGCGCTCTGGGAGGGCAAGGCCGCGCCGCGGCCGATGATGGCGACGATGTGCGCGCGCTGCGACGCGCGCGACGTGTGCCGGCGCCCCGCGGTCGTGCCGACGGACGAGGCGGCGGAGGAGGTCGCGTGAGCGCGGCGCCGCACGAGGCGGAGCTCGCGGAGGGCGACGCGCTCATCTACGCGTTCCGCCGCAACGTCGTGGTCGCCGCGAGCGCCGGCACCGGCAAGACCCACCGCCTCACGGCGCTCTACGTGCTGCTCACGCTCGGCCTCACCTCCGTCGGCCAGCCCGACGCCGCGACCGCCGCGCCGCCGGTGCCGCCGGACCGCATCGTCGCGACGACGTTCTCGCGCGCGGCGGCGCGCGAGATCGCCCACCGCATCGAGCGATCGCTCCGGGAGATCGCCCGCTGGGACGGCGAGTCGAGCATCACCTTCGCCGACATCCTCCGCGCGCGGCAGGCGGCCGTCGCCGGTCCGCCCGGCGCGGGCGGCGGCGCGGCGCTGCCGCTCTCCGAGCTGCGCAAGCGCGCGGAGGACGCGCTCGCCCGCCTCCCGGCGGCGCGCATCGACACGCTCCAC
Source organism: Sorangium sp. So ce834 (assembly GCF_051521425.1). Classification (NCBI taxonomy): domain Bacteria; kingdom Pseudomonadati; phylum Myxococcota; order Polyangiales; family Polyangiaceae; genus Sorangium; species Sorangium sp. So ce834. The sequence continues at coordinate 4,624,731 of NZ_CP150351.1, read as the reverse complement.
GGCGTCGCCAAGCAGATCGTCGACCGGCACGCGATCGCGATGGGGCTCTCGCCCTCCGCCCGGATCCTCGACGAGGAGGAGGCGCAGGCGCTGAGCGACCTCGCGGTCGACGAGGCGCTGAGCCGAGCGTTCGCGGAGGGGGGCGAGCGCGCCGAGGCCGCGCGCGCGCTCGTCGCCGCGACGGGCGGCGTGGAGGGCGCGCGGAGCGAGGTCACGCGGCTGCTCGACCGGCTCGACGAGGACGGCCTCGCGCCGCGCCGGCTCGCGATGTCCGACCACGCCGCCGAGGCCCGCGCGCTCGCGCGGGAGCTGCGCCGCCTGGCGGCCGAGAGCGCCGCGCTCGGGAGCGCGGCGTTCCGCGAGCCGGCGGCGACGCTCGCCGCGGCGCTCGGCCGCGAGGGCGACGGCGCGCCGTTCCCCGCGAGCGCGGCGAGCGCCCCGCTGATCGAGCTGCTCACGCAGCGCAGGCCGCACAAGAGCAAGTGCACGCCGGCGGACGAGGCGCTGCTCGCCTTCCGGGAGGCGCTGCCGGGCGAGACGAACCGCGACAAGGCGCTGCAGCTGCTCGGCTTCCTCCGCGAGGCGCCGGCGCTGTCGCGCCGCGAGGCGCAGATCGTCGAGCTGCTGGAGGAGATCCGCGAGCGGCTCGCGGCCATCCGCCGCACCGAGGGCGGCCTCGGGTTCGGGGACCTGCTGCGCGCCGCCCGCGACGGCCTGCGCGACGACCCGGCGATCGGCGAGGCGGTCCGCGGGTCGGTCGACGTGCTGCTCGTCGACGAGTTCCAGGACACGAGCGCGGTGCAGCGCGATCTCGTGTACCTCCTGCGCGAGCGGGACGACGCGGCGCTGGCGCGCCCGGCCGGCGTCGCCCCGACGGCGGCCGGCCTGTGGGGCCACGGGCTGTTCCTGGTCGGCGATCGCAAGCAGTCGATCTACGGGTTCCGCGGGGCCGACGTGTCGATCTTCTGCCGCGTCTGCGCGGAGCTCGCGGGCGCCGCCGCGGGCCGCGCGCTCGAGCTCTCGTCCTCGCTGTGGTCGGCCGAGCCGAGCGCCGATTTCGTCGCGCTCCGCGAGAGCCGCCGGTCGACGCCCGAGCTGCTCGCGTTCATCAACGCGTTCTCGGCGCGCGATTTCGCCCAGGATCGCGCCGCCGGGGCGCGCGACGGCGGGGCGGGCGCGCCGCGCGACTTCGAGATCGCCTACAGCGCGGCGGAGCACCTCGTCGCGGCGCCGGGCGGGGCCGTACGCGGCCCGACGCAGGTCGTGCTCATCGACGACGACGGCAGCCCCCCGGACGGGGTCGACGCCCTCGTGCGGGACGCGCAGCGGCAGCTGCGCGAGGCGCTGATCGCGGCCGCATACATCGCCCGGCGCGTCCGCGGCGCCGCCGCAGGTGGTGGAGCGGCGGAGGGCGCCGGCGGCGATCTTCGCTTCCGCGACGTCGCCGTGCTCGCCCGGCGTCGGAGCACCATCCCGCTGGTCGAGCTCGCCCTCGCGCGGCTCGAGATCCCGTACGTGGTGGCGGGCCGGGCGCTCTTCGATGCGCCGGAGGTGCGCGACGTGGCCGCGATCCTCCGCCTGCTGCTCGATCCGCGCGACCTCCTGGCGCTCGCGACGGTCCTCCGCGGCCCGGTGGTGGCGCTCTCCGACACGGCGCTCGCGGTCCTCGCGCCGCCGGGCCGCGGGCTCACCGTCCCGCTGCTCGGCCGCTGGTCGAGCGCCGCGCTGGCGCCGGGGGGCCGGGCGGCGGGGCCGGAGGACGAGGGGCCCGGCGGCGCGCGCGCCCTCCCCGCGCTCGCGCGGCTCTCCACGGCAGATCGCGAGCGGCTCGAGGCGTTCCGCGCCCGCTTCGCCGGCCTGCGCGGCGCGGCGCTCCGCTCGACGCCCGGCGAGGCGATCCGCGCCGCGATCTCCGCCTTCGATCTCGACCGCGTCCTCGCCGCGCTCCCCCGCGCCCAGGCCCGGCTCGGCAACGTCGACCGGCTGATCTCGATCGCTCGCCGCCGGGGCGGCTCGCTCGCGAGCTTCGTCCGCTGGCTCGATCGCCGGATCCGCGACGAGGCGGACGAGCCCGAGGCCGCCGTCTTCTCGCCCGAAGACGACGCCGTGCGGCTCACGACGATCCACGCCAGCAAGGGGCTGGATTTCCCGGCCGTGGTGCTCCTGGATCTCAACGCGGAGCCCCGCGCGGATCAGCCCGGCCTGAGCTACGTCCCCGCCGCGGGGGATCGCCCCGCCGCGCTGCTCGTGCGCCATCACGCGCGGCGCATCGACCGGACGTCGCGGCTCGGCGCGCTCTACGACGTCGAGGCGTCGGCGCACGGCCCGCTGTTGCCCCTCAGCACGCCCGCGCTCCAGGCGGCGCGCGCCGAGGTGCGGGCGCGGGAGCGGGCCGAGCGGCAGCGGCTCACGTACGTCGCGATCACCCGCGCCAAGCGCGAGCTGGTGCTCGTCGGCACTTCGGCCAAGCCGCGGAGCGGCTCGGCGTGGCTCACGCTGAAGGGGCCGAGCGCCGAGGACGCCGCGCCGCTCGCCGGCGCGATCGGCGCGACGCTCGAGGCTCGCTCGCTCCTCGCGGAGGCCAGGCCGCCTGCGCCCGGCACCGACGCGTACGCGCGCGCCGCGCCGGTCCCCCGGGCCGCGCCGGCCGCGGAGCCTGCGCGGGCGCGGACCGTGCTGATCGCGGCCGCCTCGCTCGCGGCGTTCCAGGGGTGCGCGCGCCGCTTCCGGCTGCGGCACCTCCTCGGGATCGGCGAGCCCGCCGGCGAGGGCCAGCTCGGCCTGTTCGACGTCGAGGGCCCGCCGGAGCTGCCGGGCGAGGAGCGCGTCGAGCTCGAGGACGGCGCGGATCCTCGCCCGCCCGGCCGCGCCGCGCACCGGGTGCTCCAGCGCTGGCCGCGCGCGCGCTGGGGAGAGCCGACCGAGACCGCGGACGTGGTCGCGCGGCTCGCCTTCGAGGGGCTCGCGCCCCACGGCCCGGACGCGCTGCGCACCGCCGAGGGCATCGCCCGCTTCCTGGGCGGGCCCTACGCGCGGCAGGCGCGCGCCGAGGAGGCGGCGCTCCTGCGGGAGGAGGCGCTCGTGCTCGACGTCGAGCCCCAGGGCGCCGGAGAGCGGCGCGGGGCGCGGCTCGCGCTGTCGCTCGCGATCGATCTGGTGGTCTTGCATCCGGGCGGGCTGGTCGACGTCATCGAGGTCAAGCGCGCGCGACCCCGGGCGGATCTCGCGCCCTACGAGCTCCGCCTGCGGGCGTACGCGCTCGCATTGCGGAGGCGCCATCCGGATCGCCCGGTCCGCGCTGGCGTGCTGTTCCTCGGCGCCGAGGTGGAGCCCGTGTGGCTCAAGGGGTCGGGCCCGATGGGGGCGATCGCCGACGAGGAGCACGCGCGGTTCGAGCGCGAGCTCGCCCGGCTCGCCGAGCGCTTCTCCGAGGCGGCGGCGGAGGGCCGCTTCGACGGCGTCCCGATCGAGGCGTGCCGCAGGCTGCGCTGCGGGTTCGTGCGGGCGTGCCACGGCTAGCCTCGTCGCCGGGGCGCGGCGCCGCGCTCCCGGCCTCGGCCGCGCGGCTCACCAGTCTGCGGGCGCCTTGTCGCGGAACACGCCCCCTTGCGGGCCGCCGCTCGGCAGCAGCGCGAGCCACACCGGCGTCTCGGCCCCTTCTTCCACGGACCGCGGCGCCTGCGCGCCGCCCATGTCCGTGCGCACCCAGCCCGGGCACGCCGCGTTGCAGAGGATCTTGCGCCGATCTCCCTCGAGCTCCCTCGCGAGGACGCCCGTGAGCGCGTTGAGCCCGATCTTCGACACCGCGTAGGCCGACGACGGCCACCCTTCTGCCGTGTGCCTCCCCTCGCCCACGTCGCTGACGAACTTGCGCATGAGCTGGACGAGCTCCTCGCGCGTCAGCGCTGCCTTCCCGAGCTGCTCCTGGAGCGGCTTGGAGACGCTGCGTCGATCGCCGAGCCCGCTGGTCACCATGACGATCCTCCCCTCCGCCCGCAGCAGCGGGAGGAGCTCGCTGGTCAGCCGGAGCGGCCCGAAGAAATTGATATCGATCGTGGTGCGCGCGACCTCGGCGTTGAAGCCCTGCATCGCGATGCCCGCGTTGTTGACGACGATGTCGACCCCGCCGTGCTCGGCCGCGAGCGCGCGTGCGAGCTCCTTGACGCTCCGTTCGTCCGACACGTCGAGGCGCCGCGGCTCCACCGAGACCCCCTGCTCCTTGAGCGCGGCTGCCGCCGCGTTCCCGCGGCCCTCGTCCCTGCTTCCGAGCACGACGTGGACGCCGCGGCGCGCGAGCTGCCGGCAAATCTCGAGCCCGATCCCCCGATTCCCGCCCGAAACCACCGCGATCTGCATCGGTCGAGTATACCGCCCCCGCGAGCCCTGAAGCCCGTTCCCGGCGATCTCGACGAGCAGGCTCGACCCAAAACCGTAGGCCCCCGGCGAGGGTGTTCTCGGCGCGGGGCGGGGTGGGGGATGGGCCGATGTCTGAGCCTGAGAGTTGAGCCATCCGGCTTGCCGGATGGTTCAACTCTCAGGCGAGTTCGGCGGGGCCCCCACCCCGCCCCGCGCCGAGAACACCCTCGCCGGGGGCCGGGCGGCCCACGCACGGGCCTCTCGTTTACGCCCCCGCCTGCTCCTCGATCTCGTCCGCCGACGCGCTCTGCGTCGACGCGCGCCGCGGCGGCTCCAGCACGAGCGGCAGGATCTCCTCCATCGAGGACACCATCGTGATCTTGACCTGGTCCTTCACGTCCTGCGGCACATCCTCGAGATCCCGCCGGTTCTTCGCCGGGATGAGCACGTGCCGGATGCCGGCCCGGTGCGCCGCCAGGAGCTTCTCCTTGATGCCGCCGACCGGCATCACCCGCCCGCGCAGCGAGATCTCCCCCGTCATCGCGACGTCGCTGCGCACCGGCGCGCCGAGCAGCAGCGACGCCACCGCGGCGAACATCGTCACCCCGGCGCTCGGCCCGTCCTTCGGCGTGCCGTGCTGCGGGATGTGCACGTGCAGATCGATCTCCTTCAGCCACTCCGGATCGAGGTGCAGCCGATCGGCCTTGCTGCGCACGAAGCTCACCGCCGTGCTCGCCGACTCCTGCATCACGTTCCGCATGTTGCCGGTGAGCACCACGTTGCCCTTGCCCGGCATCTTCGTCGCCTCGATGAAGAGGATCTCGCCGCCCGCCGGCGTCCACGCGAGGCCGGTCGCCACCCCAGGCTGGAGCGTCCGCTCGGCGAGCTCGGGCCGGTGCTTGTGCGGGCCGAGCACCTGCTCCACGTGCTCGGGCGTCGCCACCTCGCGCACGTCGTGGCCCTCGGCGACCTTCACCGCCGTGGCGCGGCACACCGCCGCGATCTGCCGCTCCAGGCCGCGCACCCCCGCCTCGCGCGTGTAGTGGTCGACGACCGACGCGATGCCCGGCTCCGTGAACTCCAGCCGCTCGTCGGTCAGCCCGTGCGCCGACAGCTGCTTCGGCACCAGGAACTCCCGCGCGATCCCGAGCTTGTCGGTCCGCGTGTAGCCGGGCACCTCGATGACCTCCATGCGGTCCACGAGCGGCCCCGGGATGCCGTCCCAGTTGTTCGCCGTCGCGAGGAACATCACCTGCGACAGATCGAACGGCAGGTCGAGGTAGTGATCCTGGAACGTCGAGTTCTGCTCGGGATCGAGCACCTCGAGGAGCGCCGCCGCCGGATCGCCGCGCAGATCGACGCCCATCTTGTCGACCTCGTCGAGCACCAGCACCGGGTTCTTCGTCCCCGCCTTCTTGAGCGCCTGCAGGATGCGCCCGGGCAGCGCGCCGACGTACGTGCGCCGGTGCCCGCGGATCTCCGCCTCGTCGCGCACGCCGCCGAGCGCGATGCGCTCGTAGCGCCGGCCCATGCTGCGCGCGATCGACTTGCCGAGCGACGTCTTGCCGACGCCGGGCGGCCCGATGAAGAGCAGGATCGGCCCCTTCTTGTCCGAGCGGAGCTGCCGGATCGCCGAGTACTCGACGATCCGCTTCTTCACCTTCTCCAGCCCGAGGTGATCCTCGTCGAGGCAGCGCCGCACGCTCTCGACGCTGAGCTTGTCCACCGTCGTCTTGGACCACGGCAGATCCGCGATCCACTCGAGGTAGGTCTTGGTCACGTTGAACTCGGCCGACTGCTGCGCCATCGAGCGCAGGCGGCTGAGCTGCTTGCGCACGACCTTGTCGACCTCCGCCGGCACCTTGGCGCGGCGGATGCGCTCGCGGAGCTCCTCGATCTCGTCGTCGTCGCCGCCCTCGCCGAGCTCCTCCTTGATCGACTTCATCTGCTGCCGGAGGATGTACTCGCGCTGCGACTTGCCCATCTCCTCCTGCACCATCGAGGAGATCTCCTTCTTGACCCGCAGCACCTCGAGCTGCCGCCCGACCATCGCGAGCACGAGGCGGACGCGCGCCTTCACGTCGAACGCCTCGAGGATCTCCTGCTTGTCGCCGACCGACGCCTGCGCCTGCGGGAAGTTCGAGGCGATGAGATCCGCGAGCGCGCCGGGCTCGCGCACGTTGTCGAGGATGCCGGCGGTGTCGCGCGGCAGGTTCGGCATGAGGCCGAGCACCTCGCGCGTCGCCTCGCGCAGGCCCGCGCCGAGCGCCTCGAGCTCCACGTCGCGCACGAGCGACTCCGGGATGCGCTCGATCCGCGCGCGCATGTACGGCTCGAGCGAGAACGCCGCCTTCACGCGGAAGCGGCCGAGCCCGTTCAGCACGACCGAGTAGTTGTTCGGGCCGAGCCGGATGACCTTCACGACGCGCGCGATGGTCCCGACGGAGTAGAGCTCCTTGAACGTCGGCTCGTCCACGTCCGGCGACCGCTGGCTGATCACGCCGACCAGGGCGCGCTCGCGGCCGAGGAGATCCTCGACGAGGCGCACGCTCCGCGGCCGGCCGACGTTGATCGGCACGACCGACATGGGGAACAGGACCGAGTTGCGGAGCGGGAGGATCGGGACGCTGTCGGCGTCGGGCGAGGGGGGCGTTCGCGAAGGAGGATCGCCGGTCGGCATGCCGACAACCCTAGTACAGCGCTCTTCTCGAAGCCATGAGCGGGCGCGCCGCTAGAAGTCCTTGATCTTCCAGACCCCGTGCTCGCGCGTGAAGGCAACCGTGCCGCCGGCGCCGTAGGCCATCGAGGCGCTGTCCCCGGTCTCCTCGATGGTCGCGGTCGGCAGGGCCGCCTTGATCGCCTGGACGACCCGGTTGATCTGCTCCTTCTGCGGCCCCTCCCAGGCGGCCTTCAGCTTCTCGGGGGTGAGCTGCGCCGCGCCCGCCGCGCCCCTGGCCGTCCCGGGCCGACCGCCAGGCTTCTGCGCTGCGTCAGCGCCCGCGCTCCCCGCCGCGCCGCCGGGCGCGGCGGGCTGTGCCGTGCCCTCCGCGCGCGGGGCGCCCGCCTCACCGAGATCGCCCGCCTCGCCGGCCGCGCCGCCCGCCGGCTCCACGAGGCCTTCCTTCTCGGCGTCGGGAACGTAGCGCATGATGATGTCGTAGCGCCTCCGCTCGAACGCCCTCAGGAACCCCACGAGCGCCTGCCGGGGCGTCGCCTGGCCGTAGAGATCGACCGCCGCCGCGTCGAGCCGCCAGCGGCCCCCCTCGAAGACGAGCAGGAGCTCCTCGCCGTTCGGCATGGTGACCGTCGCCGTCACCACCGGATCGGCCGCGGGCCGCGCGATGGCGCGGGCGATCTCGAGCGCGTCGTCCGGGTTGTCCTGGACCGCGCGCCGGAAGGCCTCGAGCGACATCGACCGCTTGGCCTCGTCCGAGAGCAGCCGGTAGGCCGCGTCGACGCGCCCCTCCTGGAGCGCCTGCGCGTAGGCCCGGAGCGTGTCGCTCGGGCCCTGCTGGGCGTAGCTCGATCCGCACGCGGGGAGCGCGAGGGTGAACAGGAGGAGGGCCGTGCGCTTCACGCGTCGGGCCATAGCACACGCGGCGCCGAGCGCGCAGGCGCCGCGCGGGGCGAGCCCGCCGCGGCCCCCGCGCCGCGCACGCGCGCGGCCCCGGACGCCGCCGCCCCCCGTCACTTGGCGAGCTTCAGGACGGCCCCGTCCTTCACCACCGGGGTGCCGTCCTCCAGATCCGGCGAGCCCTCGTTGATCCAGTAGACCGTCGTCGCGTCCACCGCGACGTCGCCGGGCCGCATCTGCTGCGAGGCGAGCACATCCGGCTCCCCGCCGTCCTTCGGCATGCGCACGACCGTCCCCTCGTCGCGGCGCGTCCAGTAGACGTACTCCGCGTCGACCGCGATGCCGTTCAGCTGCCCCTGATCCGAGGCGATCTCCTCGGGCTCGCCCACGGCCTCCCCGCTCAGGTCGGCGCGGAAGACGCTGCCGCCCTCGAAGCTCGCCCAGTAGACCGCCGCCGCGTTCCCCTGAGCGTCCACGTCGAGCGCGAGCTCCCGCGGGGTGAGCTGCTCGGCGGCGACCGTCAGCGTCTCCCCGCGCACGCGGCACGCCACCGCGCCGTCGGCCCTGCGCAGCGTGCCCTGGTAGGTCCAGCACGCGACGTCCCCCGCGCTGGCCACGCGGTACGGGGACGCGAACGCCGAGCCGGGCTGCGCGAGGTCCTCCGGCGCGCCGAGCGCGACGTCGGCGCCGGCGCCGCTCAGCGTCGCCCTGAAGACGCCGCCCCCCCAGAGCTCGGTCCAGGTGAGCGCGTCGCCCGAGAGCGAGAGCCCCTCGGGCTGCTTGAGATCCGCGAGCAGCACGCGCGTCTCGCCCCCCGCGAGCGGGGCGGCCCTCAGCGTGCCGTCCGCCGCGTTCGTCCAGAAGACGACCTGCCGCACATCGTCGACCACGAGGTCCCGCGGCGAGGCCTGCGCCGCGCCGAGCACCAGCGGCTCGCCGCCGCCCCGCGGGGCGGTCTTCAGCTCCCCGTCCTCCCGGGCCATGCCGGCCTTGTCGAAGGTGGTGCCGGAGATCCACGCCACGCCGCCCGCGGTCACCCGCAGCGACACCGGGTGGACCTGCGCGACCGCGACCGGGATGGGCGCCGCCGCGTCGGGCCCCGTGTACTGGCCGCCGGCCAACGCCGACCACGGGCCGCACGTCGGCAGATCCGTGCCCTTCGTGCGGCACGTCCCCGCGCCCTCCCCCTCGCCCGCGATCGCGATCGCGAGCCCCGCGAGCTTGCCCTCCTTCACCCGCTTGCACACCGCGGCGGGGAGCCGGAGGACGTTGCCCTCCTCCACCCGGAAGCCCGCTTCGCTCTCGGCGTCGAGCGGAACGTAGCACGCGCGCTCGCCGCAGATACCGCCGCCCTGCGTGAGGAGCGCGACGTTCACCGCGCCGCTCGGCGCGGTCGCCACGCAGTCGGCCGGGTTCGCCTCGTACCTCGCCAGATCGACCTGCGCCGACGTGGCCGCGGCGAAGCACCGGACGGTGTCGAAGCAGAGCCCGTCGGTCTCGCCGACGCCGCCGCCGAACACGGCCTGGGCCTCGAACTCGGGCAGGGCGCGCGAGTCGATCTCGCGCGGCTTGCACTCGCCGGCGACGCAGCTCTGGCCCTCGGGGCAGCTGTTCTTGACGAGCACGTTGCCCTGCGCGTCGCGCAGCACGTTGCCCTGCGCGTCGCGCTCGACGTCGGCCGAGCCGTCGCACAGGAACTGGATGGGCATGTGGAGCGTCGCGGTGCGGCCCTCGGGCACCGTCGTGAGCACCTCGCGCAGCACGCGCACCCCCTCCTTGCCGCCGCGGCTCGCGATGACGCGCACCCGGAGCGCCTGCGAAGGATCGTCGGGGGTGAGGAAGCCGAGCGTGGCGGGCAGGCGGATCGAGTCCTCGCTCCCGAGCCGCTCGAACGTCTCGTCGTAGACGATGGACCCCTCGAGCGTGGCCTCGACCCGGATCGTGTCGATGTCCTTCGGCAGCGACATGTCCGTCTGGAAGACGACCATGAGCTGCCCCCTCTCCCCGCTGCAGGACGCGGCCCCCGCCGCCCCCGCGAGCGCGAGGAGCGCCGCCGCCATCGACCTCGATCTCGTCCGCTTCGCGCGCATCAACGCCTCCCTCCAAACCCGAGCGGGACCGTGCCGAGGCTGCCCCGCTCCGCCGGCGTCCCCGGCTCGAACAGCAGCGCCCCCGCGACGAGCGCGCCGGCGAAGATCGCCGCGCCGCCGCCGATCCAGAGCCACTTGCTCGCGCCGCCCCGCTCCGGCGCGCGCTCCAGCGAGACGTCGATGCGGCGGAGCTCCTCGTCGCGGACCAGGACGTCGACCTCGTGCGGCGTCATCCCGGGCGCCGTCACGCGCAGCGCGTGGGTCCCGCTCGCCACCGCGCCCTCCCAGCGGCCCTTGCCTACCACCTTGCCGTCGATCGCGATGAGATCGTCCGGGCGCGCGGCGATCGCGAGCCGCCCCCGGTGCACCGCCCGGTCGAGCCGCGCCACGAGGGCGAGGGTGCCGCCGCCGACCACCGTCTCCCGGCGGACGACGTCGACGAAGCCGGGCTTCGAGACGCGGATGCGGCGGTCGCCGATGTCGATCGGCACCGGCTCGGCGAGCGGCGTCGTCCCGACCGGCTCGTCGTCCACGAACACCGTGGCCCCCGGCTCGCTCGCCGTGATCTCGAGGCGGGACACGAACGCCCCGGCGGCCTGGATCAGGTCGGCGATGTCCTGCCTGTCGCGGGGCGACAGCGCGGCGCCCGCCTCGGCCTCCATCCGGCGCAGCGTCGCGAGCATCTTGGCGTAGCGCCGCAGGTTCTTCTGGCAGAGCGCGACCTTCCAGAGCAGGCGGTGATCGCGCGACAGCTCATAGGCGCGCTCGAACCGCGCGAGCGCGCCCGCGTAGTCGCCGTCGGCGAACAGCGCGTCGCCCGCCCCGTGCTCGGCCCTGGCCATCCCGGTCAGCGACTCCGCGAGCGGCTTCTCCGCGGGCGGTGCTGGCGCGGCCGGCGCGGGAGCGGCCGGCGCGGGCTGGGCCGCCGCACCGCCCGCCGCGAGCCCCACCCCGAGCGCGGCCACGACGGCGCGCCCCCACTGGCCCAGATGCTTCCCTCGCATCGATGCTCCTTGCTGGCGGAGGCGGCCCTCGCAGGCCGCGCTCCGGTCAGCGTGATGCTAACCGATGCGCACGCCGGGCGAGCAACATGGAAACGCCGCGGACAAATCGCCTTTGCTCCGCCTGCGCTCGCGAGGATACCATCCGCCGCTCATGAGAGGCCTGATCACGGTGGGCGCGGCGCTCGCGGGCGCGCTCCTCGGCATCGCCCTGGGCGCACCGCCGGCGTACGCGGAGGGGCCCGGCGCCGTCGCGCTGAGCCGGTTCGAGCCGACCCCCGCGGGCGACCCGCTCTTCGGCGTGCCGTCGCCGTCCATCGGCGGGCACCTGGTTCCGCGCGGGCTCGTCCTGTTCGATCACGCGGAGGATCTGCTCACGCTCTCGGACGGCGTCTCGCCCGAGCGGGTGATCGTCGGCAGCCAGTCGCACCTCCACGTCGGCGGCTCGCTCTCGCTCTGGGACCGGCTGCTCGTGTCGGCCTCCCTGCCGATCGCGCTCGCCCAGAGCGGCGACGGCCCCGCGGCCGCGGCCGGCGCGGGCGCGCCCGAGGCGCCGTCGTCCCCTGCGCTCGGCGACCTGCGCGTCGGCGTGCGCGTCCGGTTGCTCGGCGACGATCGCGGCGCGTTCCAGATCGGCACGGGCGCGGCCCTGCACCTGCCGACGGGCAGCTCGGACGCGTACGTCGGCGAGGGCGCCGTGCGCGTGACGCCGCAGCTCCTGCTCGGCGGGCGGGTCGCGCGCTTCGTGTGGAGCGTCGCGGGCGGCGCGGTGATGCGGAGCTCCGAGAACCCCTCGACGCTCACGTACGGCGGCGGCGCGGCCGTGCTGCTCTGGGACGAGCGGCTGCAGATCGGCCCGGAGGTGTACGCCGAGACGATGCTGCAGGGCGGCTCGCTGTCGCTCACCGATCGCGAGCGGGTCGCCGTGGATCGGACGACGAGCGCCGAGCTCCTGCTCGGCGCCCGGCTCCGCCCGCTCGCGGGCCTCGTCGTCGGGGCGGCCGCCGGTCCAGGCCTCGGGGACGCGATCGGCGCGCCGTCGTTCCGCGCGATCGGGACCGTGGCGTGGGCTCCGCCTGCGGGGCCGCCCGAGCGGGCGGCGGACCCGGACCCGGACGCGGACGGCGTCGTCGGCGCGGCGGACGCGTGCCCGTACGCGTACGGGCCGGCCAGCGCGGACGCGCGGCGAAACGGCTGCCCCGTGGAGGACCGGGACGAGGACGGCGTCGCCGATCCGGACGACGCGTGCCCCGACACGGCCGCGGGCGGCGGGGGCGGCGATCCGGCGCGGCGCGGCTGCCCCGCGGATCAGGACGGCGACGGCCTGCCCGACGCGCTCGACGCGTGCCCCGCGGAGAAGGGCGACGCGGCGGGCGGCGCGACGCGCCCGGGCTGCCCCGCAGCGGCGCCGAGCCCGCCTGCGGATCAGGACGGCGACGGCCTGCTCGACGACGCCGACGCGTGCCCGCGCGAGAAGGGCCCGGCGAGCGAGGACGCGTCCGCGCGCGGCTGCCCGACGCGGGTGCGGGTGCAGGGCGAGCGGGTCGTGCTGCTGGAGCCCGTCGCGTTCCGCGTGATGAAGAGCGACCCGGCGCCGATCGATCCGAAGAGCGAGGCGGTGCTCGCCGAGGTGCGCGACGTGATCGCGCAGCACCCGGAGTGGGTGAAGATCGAGGTCGGCGCGCACACGGACGGCGCCGGCAACGCCAAGTTCAACGAGACGCTCTCGACGGCGCGCGCCGAGGCGGTGCGCAGGTGGCTCGTCGAGAAGGGGGTCGAGGCGGAGCGGCTGGTCGCGAAGGGGTACGGGGCGAGCCAGCCGATCGCGGACAACAAGAGCGCGGCCGGCCGGGAGAAGAACCGGCGGATCGAGCTCGTGGTCGTGGAGAAGAAGTAGCGCGCGGGCGGCGCCGCGCAGCGCCGCCGCGTCGACGCGCGATCGGGCCGTGAGACGCGGACCCGGGGAGCAGAAGAGAGAGAGCATGAAGCGAACCGTCATGGCCACGGGGCTCGGCGTCGCGCTGGCGCTCGCGGCGGCGCCGCGGAGCGCGGCGGCGCAGTGCATTGCGGCGCCTCCCATTCAGCAGCTCGTGGATGGCCGCAGCTTCCTGTGGGACGTCGGGACGGACGGGGTGATCAACAACGGGAGCATCGACGCCTTCGACACCGGCATGCTGCTGCGGGTGGACGGGGTGAGGTTCCCGTCCTCGGCCCGGGCGGCGGAGATGGACGGGCGGCAGCTCGTCCACGGGCCGGCGCTCCTCGGCAGCTTCGAGGTCACCCGGAAGGTGTATGTGCCCACCGAAGAGGGCTGGGCGCGCTTCCTGGAGATCGTCCACAACCCGACGGCCGCCGCGCTGCGCGCGGTCGTGCGGATCGAGACGAACGTCGGCTCCGACACCGACACCGCGATCACGCAATCGCACACCGGAGACCTGGAGTTCACGCCGGCGGACCGGTGGCTCGCCACGGACGACTTCGATGCGGGCGGGGATCCGAGCCTCCACTTCAATTTCTACGGGCCTTCGGCGGCGGTGGTGCCGGGGAGCGTCGGGATGGTCACCGACGACTGCGCGGCGACGCAGGGGCCCGTGGTCGAGTTCTCGCTGTCGGTGCCCCCCGGGGGGACGCAGATCCTCATGCACTTCGGCGGGCAGCACGCGAGCCGGGCCGACGCGCACGCGGGCGCGGACTACCTCGACGCCCTCCCGGCGGCCGCGCTGCTCGGGATGACGGCGGCCGAGCGAGCCGGCGTCGTCAACTGGGACCTCGGTGACGACGACGACGACGACGGGGTGGACGACGCCGACGACAACTGCCCGTCGGTGCCGAACCCCGACCAGGCGAATCACGACGGCGACGGGCTGGGCGACGCCTGCGACGGCGACGACGACAACGACGCGGCGAGCGACGAGGCCGACAACTGCCCCTTCGTCCCCAACCCCGAGCAGACCGACACCGACGGCGACGGGCTGGGCGACGCCTGCGACGGCGACGACGACGACGACGCGGCGAGCGACGAGGCCGACAACTGCCCCTTCGTCCCCAACCCCGAGCAGACCGACACCGACGGCGACGGGCTGGGCGACGCCTGCGACGGCGACGACGACAACGACGCGGCGAGCGACGAGGCCGACAACTGCCCCTTCGTCCCCAACCCCGAGCAGATCGACACCGACGGCGATGGGCTGGGTGACGCCTGCGACGACGACGACGACGACGACGCGGCGAGCGACGAGGCCGACAACTGCCCCCTCGTCCCCAACCCCGAGCAGACCGACGCGGACGGCGATGGGCTGGGCGACGCCTGCGACGCGGGCGCGCTCGACAGGGACAACGACGGCGTCGAGGACCGCGCGGACAATTGCCCCTCCACGCCCAACGCCGACCAGTCCGACATCGACCGCGACGGCGACGGGGATGCGTGCGACGACGACGACGACAACGACGGCGCGCCCGACGGCGCCGACAACTGCCTGTTCCTGTCGAACCCGAGCCAGAGCGACACCGACGGCGACGGCCAGGGCGACCGGTGCGACGACGACGACGACAACGACGGCGCGCCCGACGGCGCCGACAACTGCCCGCTCCTGCCGAACCGCGGGCAGGAGGACGCGAACGGCGACGGCGTCGGTGACGCGTGCGCCTGCGACGCGCCCCCGAAGCCCGACGGCACGCCCTGCGACGACGGCGACCCCTGCACCCTGGCCGACGCGTGCAACGGCGGCGTCTGCAGGGGCGGCGCGCCGGTCGAGTGCGCGCCCTCCGGGAACGTCTGCACCGCTGCGCGGTGCCACCCGAGGTACGGCGAGTGCACGCTGTTCCCGAACGAGGGCGCGCGCTGCCCCGGCGGCACCTGCGTGGCCGGCGGCTGCGTGCCCGACGACGCCGGCAATGGGAGCGGCGGCGCAGGCGGCGATGCCGGCGCGGGCGGCGACGCTGGGGAGGGCGGCGCAGGCGGCAACGGCGGCGCAGGCGGGGACAGCGGCGCGGGCGGCGGCGATGCCGGGAACGGCGGCGGTGGCGGCGCCGACGGCGGCGGCGCGGCTCCCCGGCCCGGAGGCACGGATCCGCGGGCGCATGGCAACGGCTGCGGGCTCGCGGTGCGCGCCGATGGGCCGGCGACCTCGGCGGCTGCGTGGCTCGCCGCTGCCGCGCTCCTCGCCGGATGGCGGCGACGGCGCGCGTGATGCCGCGCGCGTGACGCCGCGCGCGCGACGCCGGGCGGCTGCGCGGCCGCTCTCGTGACGCGCCGCTCCGGCGTGCGCGGCGCGAGGCCGGCTCCGGGCCCGCCCGCGGCGAGCGTTCTCCCGCGGCGCTGACACCGCTGGGCGCTATCCCCGCAGCGATGGCCCCTCGGTCAGGGCTCCTCGGACCCCGACGCGAGCCACGACCCGCACGTCGGCAGCCCCGCGGTCTTCTGGGCGCAGTCGGTCGCAGGCGCCGTCAGCACGGCCGCGATCTTCTTTTGCGCCATCTGGTCGCACACCGCCGGCGGCAGCTGGATCCGCCCGTCGTCCACCACCTGGAAGCCGTTGTCGCTGTCGGCGTTGAGCGCCACCAGACAGCGGCGGTCCTCGTCGCCCTCCTCGCCGTCGCAGATGCCGTCGCCCCCGGCTGTCTCCAGCGCCACGTTCCGCGGGGCAGCGCCGTCGCCGGCGATCGTGCAACCCGCCGTGTCGACCTCCGCTGGCGTCGCCTCCGCGAAGCACACCGTCACGTCGAAGCACTTCCGGTCCCCGCTGCCGTAGACGTCGCCGCGCGAATAGTTGGGCAGCGAGCTGGAGTCGATCTCGTTCGACACGCACGTCCCCGCGACGCAAGTCTTGCCCTCGCCGCACGTGTTCTCGACGTCGGGCCCCGCTCTCGTCCCGGAGCCGTCGCAGAGAAAGTCGAGCGGTACGGTGAGCAAGGCGACGCGATCCTTCGGGATGGTCGTGACCACCTCCCGCAGGATGCGCACCCCGCCGGTATCTTCCTTGATGCGGGCGGCGACCTTGATCGTGATGGCTTCACCCCCGGCATCCGAGGAGAAGACCCCGATGGTCGCCGGGAATCTCGCCTCGGCATCGGACGCGCCGAGCCGCCGATACGCGCGGCTGAACTTGCCGTTGACCCCCTCGAACACCTGGACCTGAAGGACGTCAAAATCCTTCGGCACGGCGAGATCGGTCGAGATGGCGACGACGATCTCGTCCACCTCCCCGCAGCCTCCGCACGCGAGCGCCGCGAGCGCGGCGAGCGCGAGCCCGCGGGCGCGGCTCATCGGCCGCCCCCGAAGGGGATCGAGAACGAGGCGCCGCCCCGCGCGGACAGGGCGACCGAGCCGGGCGACAGGTTGCCGTTGACCGGCGGCTCCGACGCGAAGACGCCCAGGCCGACCAGGAGCGCGCCCGTGAGCACGGCCACGCCGCCGCCGATCCAGATCCATTGCTCGATGTTGCTCTTCTTGGGCGCCGGCTGCAGCGAGACCTGCACGCGGCGCGTCTGGTTGTCGTAGATCATGACCTCGGACTGGTGCGACACCATGTCGGACGCCGTGACGCGGAGCGAGTGACCGCCGCTCGGCACCGGGCCGTCGTAGCTGCCGCGGCCGACCACGCGGCCGTCGATCGAGATGACGGCGTTCGCCGGCGCCGCGACGATGAGCCGCCCCTCATGGACCTCTTTCTCGAGCGTGGCCGCGACGGTGACGACGCCGCCGCCCGGCACCTGCTGCGCGACCTCGAAGGCCTCGAAGCCCTTCTTGGTCACCCGGATCTTCCGGGTGCCGACGTCGAGCAGGACGGGCGCGCGCAGCGGGGTCTGACCGACCTCCTCGCCGTCGACGAAGACGGTGGCGCCCGCCTCGCTGGCCCGGAGCTCGAGGCGGCTCACGTACGCCTTCGTCGCCTCGATGAGCGCCGCGGCGTCCTTGCGATCCTGCTCCGAGAGCTGCGGGCCCGCGTCCTGGAGGAGCTTTTCGACCGTTCCGAGCAGGCGCGCGTAGCGCTGCAGGTTCTTCTGGCAGAGGGCGATGTTCCAGAGCAGCCGCGGGTCGCGGGAGAGCTCGTAGGCGCGCTCGAACTTGATGATGGCGTTGCGGAAGTCGCCGTCGCCGAAGAGGATGCGCGCGGCCTCGTACTCGGCCTTGGCCTCCCCCGTGAGGGTCTCGGACAGCGGCCCCTGGGGGGCAGGTGCGCTCGCGGCAGGCGCGCCGGCCGGAGGCGCCGGCGGAGCCGCGGCGCCGGCGGCCGGCGCGGGCTGGGCCGCCGCGGGCGCAGGCCTCGCCGCCGGCGGCGCCGGCTGGGCCGCCGCGGGCGCAGGCCTCGCCGCCGGCGGCGCCGGCTGGGCCGCCGCGGGCGCGAGCCCCGTCAGCGCGGCGCTGCCGAGTGCGAGCGCGGCGCAGACGCGCAAGCTGGCGCGGCTCCGCAGCGGGAGCCGTTCGCTTCCAGGCCAAATCATCTGGGCTTCCCTTTGTCGTTCAGCACATCGAAGACGCTGCGGCTGCCGTCCCCCTGCGACGTCGGGGGCGACGCGGCCGAGGGCGCCGCCGTCGCGGCGGCCGGGGTCGAAGCCGCCGTGGGGACCCTCGGCCGAGGCGCCGTGGCGGTGGCCGTCGGCGGCGCCTTCGCGGTCGCCGTCGTGGCCGTCGGCGTCGTGGGGTTCGACGAGGGCGCCGAGGCCGTCGGTGGCGCCGAGACCGTCGGTGGCGCCGAGGCCGTCGGCGGCGCTGAGGCCGTCGGCGGCGCCGCCGTGGTCACGGCGGTGACCTCCGGCGGAGGCGGTGCGGCCGTCGTCGCGACCGCCGGCGGCTCGGCCGAGGTGCTCGCAGCCAGCGGCTCGACCGGCGGATCCGCCGCGTTGCCGCGGAACGTGGCGAAGCGCAGCACCCCGCCGAGCGCCGCCGCGACGCCCACCCCGGCGATCGCGAGCACCACGCCGGTCCGCCTGCGCCCAGAAGGCGCGGGCCCCGCGGCCGTCCAGCCCGGAGCCGTGCCCGCCGTGGGGCCGACCGCGGCGCCTGCGGTCGCGGCGGCGGGCGGCGCGCTGGACCGCCCCTGCGCGGTCGCCGCCGGCACGCCGCTCATCCGGTCCTGCGCGGTCGCCGCCGGCACGCCGCTCATCCGGTCCTGCGCGGTCCCTGCCGGCACGCCGCTCATCCGGTCCTGCGCCGTCGGCCACGGGGGGATGCTCCTCCGATCGCGCGCCGCGCTGGCCCGGTCGCGCCAGGCGACCGCGGGCACGAGCCCCAGCGTCCGCTCGATCCGCTCCAGCGACGCGAGCGCGAGCGGAGGGCCGAAATCGACGATGGCGCCCGCGAGCTCGGCGACGGACTTGAAGCGCTTCGCGACGTCCCTCTCGAGGCAGCGCAAGATCGCCGCCTCCAGGCCCGGCGGAAGATCGCGCCGGTAGGTGCTCGGCGGCGGCGGCGGCTCGGTGTTGATCATCAGGATGAGCTCGGACAGCGAGGTCGCGTCGAAGGGCACCCGCGCCGTGAGCAGCTGGTAGAGGATGGCGCCCATCGACCAGATGTCCGCGCGCGTGTCCACCGTGCGCGCCGAGCGCATCTGCTCCGGCGCCATGTAGAGCGGCGAGCCGAGGACCATCGCCGTCTTCGTCAGCCCGAGCTCCGGCTCGGTCCCGGCCGCGGACGGGTCGGCGAGCGCCTTGGAGATCCCGAAGTCGAGCACCTTCACCATGCCGCTGCCGTCGGCCCCGCGCGTGAGGAAGAGGTTCGCCGGCTTGAGATCGCGGTGGATGATGCCGGCCGCGTGCGCCTCGGCGATGGCCTCGCAGGCCTCGAGCACGTAGCCCACGGCCTCCTCCAGCTCGAGCGGGCCGCGCTGCCGCAGCGTCTCCTGCAGGTCGCTCCCGTCCAGGTACTCCATCACCATGAACGGCGCGCCGGTCTCGAGCGTCCCGACGTCGAGCACGCGCGCGACGTGCTCGCTCTTCAGGCGCACCGCCGCGCGCGCCTCGCGCACGAAGCGCTCCACCATATCGGCGCTCGCGCCGGGGTGGAGCATCTTGATGGCGACCCGCTGGTGGAGCTGCTCGTGCAAGGCGGCGACGACGACGCCCATGCCGCCTTGCCCGAGGATGCGCTCGACCCGGTATTTCCCCGACAGAATTTGACCTTCGGCAACCGGTGCGCTCACGGACGCTCCTGCCTGGGGCTGCCTTCAGGGCGCCACCATCGCCACGTTATCCAGGGGGCCACCTTATTCCATCCGGCGCTCGCATCCAAGACCTCGCCTCGGCCGGTCACGCCCGGTCGAGGCGCGTGGTCACCGCGCGCTGGGCGCCGCGCTTCGGGCGACCACGCGCCCGGCCAGGAGGGGCGAGCCGGGCGACCGGCTCATCCGTGGCGCTCCCCATCCCCGGCCGGGGCGACTACCCTACACGCCATGCCCCGCATCGCCAAAGTCGAGCGCAAGACGCGCGAGACCGACATCCGCATCGAGATCGATCTCGACGGCCAGGGCCGCTCGTCGATCAGGACGCCGCTCCCCTTCCTCACGCACATGCTCGATCAGATCGCCCGCCACGGCCTGTTCGACCTCACCATCCACGCCGAGGGCGACGTCGAGATCGACGGCCATCACACCACCGAGGACTGCGGCATCACCCTGGGCGCGGCCGTGCAGCAGGCGCTCGGCGACAAGGCGGGCATCGCGCGCTACGGCGAGGCGACGCTCCCCATGGACGAGGCGCTCGCGCAGTGCGCGCTGGACCTCTCCGGCAGGCCGTACTTCGTCTGGCGCGTGCCGCTGCCCAAGGCGAAGCTCGGCACCTGGGACGTCGAGCTCGCGCCCGTGTTCTTCGAGGGCTTCGCGCGCGGCGTGGGCGCGAACCTCCACGTCCGCCTCCTCGAGGGGGACAACCTGCACCACATCGTCGAGATCTGCTTCAAATCCTTCGCCAAGGCGCTGATGAAGGCGACCCGCATCGAGCCGCGCGTCGCCGGCATCCCGTCCACCAAGGGGAGCCTCTGACCCATGCAATCGATCGCTCTCGTGGATTTCGGGATGGGCAACCTGCGCTCCGTCGAGCGCGCGCTGCTCCAGGCCGCCGGGGACGCCGGCGCGCCGTGCGCGGTGACGCGCACGGGCGATCCGGAGGTCATCGCGCGGGCCGACAAGGTGGTGGTGCCAGGCCAGGGCGCCTTCCGCGACTGCGCGGCCGCGCTGCAGAGCGGCATCGGCGAGGCGCTGCGCGAGCAGATCCGCAAGGGGACGCCGTACCTCGGCATCTGCCTCGGCATGCAGGCGCTCTTCGACTCGAGCGAGGAGGCGGAGGGCGCGCGGGGGCTCGGCGTGTTCCCCGGCACCGTCCAGCGCCTCACCCCTCAGCCGAGCGCGGCCGAGGCGACGGCGGCGGCCGGCGGGCCGTGGGTCGGGATCAAGATCCCCCACATGGGGTGGAACCGCATCGCGATCACGCGCGACGTGGCGGGCCCGCTCGGCGTGTTCGCCGGCGAGAGCCCGTTCGTCTACTTCGTCCACAGCTACCACGCCGTCCCGCGCGACCCGGCGCTTGTCGCGGCGACGACGGAGCACGGCCCGCACCGGATCACCGCGGCGATCGAGCGGGACAACGTCACCGCGACGCAATTCCACCCCGAGAAGAGCCAGGAGACGGGCCTGCGCCTGCTCGTGCGCTTCCTCGACGGGTGAGCCGACCGCGGCCGGCCTAGTGCGGCCGCTGCGCGCGGTGGTGCGCGTGCTTGACGTGCGCCAGCTTGAGGTGCGCGCTCAGCGGCAGCTCGGGCGGCCGCCGGGCGAGGCCGCGCCGCGACGGGCGCGCGCGGCCCGCGCGCGCCGCGCGCTCGCGCCCCAGCGGCCGCGGCGCGAGGGGGAGATCGACGATGAACACAGCGCCGCGACCCAGCTCGCTCTCCACGCGGATCGCGCCGCCGTGCGCGCGCGCCGCGGCGTGCGCGATGTAGAGGCCGAGCCCCAGGCCGCCGAAGCGCTCCGCCGGGACCGCCCGCTCGAAGCGCGCGAAGATCCGCTCGTGGTCCTCCCGCGCGATCCCCATGCCGTGGTCGCGCACGATGAGCCGCGCCCGCGCGCGCGTCGCGCGCACCTCGATCGAGATCGGCTTGCCCTCGCCGAAGGTGAGCGCGTTCTTGATGAGGTGGAACGCCATGCGCTCGAGCTGGGATCGGTCCCAGCGGCCGATGACGGCGCCCTCGGCCGCGACCGCGATGGCGCCACACGCGACCGGCCGATGCGCGACCGCCGCCGCCACCACCTCGCGGACGAGGGCGACGAGATCGACCGGCGAGCGGGCCGGCGCGCGCTGGGCCGGCTCGGCGCGCCGGACCTGGAACATGTCGTCGCACAGCCGGGCGAGCCGACCGAGCTGACGGTCGAAGACGGCCAGCATCGCCGCCGCCCACGCCGGCGTGTTCTCCGGCTCACGCTCGCTCATCCGCTTCGTCAGCTGGAGCTGCAGGAGGAGCGAGGTGACAGGCGTCCTGATCTCGTGCGCGGCGAGCACGAGGAAATCCTCCCGGAGCCGGGCGATGTCATCCCGGATCGGGACGGCGGGGACGCGGTCGTCGAGTTCGTCGCAAAACGCGGTCATGGCGGAGCCTGCTGGCGGAGTGGGGTCGTGACCCGGCAAAGCACGGCTCGTGCCGCTCATGGCCATTCGCAGATTGGCACTTCCCGCGGCAGGCCAGGGCCACGTCTGCCGAGCGGACGCGCTTCAAGGCGTCGCATCGCGCAGCCGACTGCGCAAAACCTCGCGTAGGGAGCCGCCTGGACCGTCGGGCCGCGCGCGGCGCCTCGGGCCGCCCCGGAGCGCCGACGGGCCACCGCGTAGGCGGGTCCGGGCGCGCCCTTGCTTGGCGGGGGAGCGCGCGCGGAGCAGCTTTTCCGCATGCAACACCAGAGCGGAGAGCAACACCAGGGTGGAGAGCCAGGAGCCAGGGCTCAGGCCAGCGGATCCATGGGTGAGCTGCACGCGATGCTCAGGGAGTTCGACACGGCCATGCTCGTCACCATGACCCCGGAGGGGCTGATGCGGGGTCGGCCGATGGAGATCCAGGAGCCGGCCGAGCTGATGGACTGCGATCTCTGGTTCGTGACGCACGACGAGACGCCGAAGACCGGCGAGATCGTCCGCGAGCACCAGGTGGCGGTCTGCTGCTACCGGCCGCGGGATCGGGCGTACATCTCGATCTCGGCGCGCGCGACGCTCGACAGGAACGAGGAGAAGATCCGGAGCCTCTGGAAGCCCTCGTGGAAGGCGTGGCTGCCCGGCGGCCCCGATCACCCGCACGCCGCCATCCTGAAGCTGTACGTGGAGCGCGCCGAGTACTGGGAGCCCGAGGGCGGGCGGCTCCGGATCCTGTACGAGAAGGCCAAGGCGCTCGTTCAGGGGAAGTCGGCGAGCGACAAGCTGAACCCGCCGAAGCACATCTGACCGCCGCGCGCCGCGGCGGCCCGGCTCCCCGCGCCGGGCGGCGGCGAGCGTTCGATATCAGTAGACGTTGTCGGCCTGGTCGGGGATGACCGCGCCGGCCTCGTCGAGGCACGGGGCCGCGGCGCCGTGCTCGTCCACGCAGGCGGTGGTCGAGCACGGGTAACCCGAGGCGAGGTGGCCCTTGGGCGCGATGAACATCGGGTTGATCAGCCAGGTGCCCGCGTAGTTCCTGTACGCGTTGCACATCAGCTCTTTCTTGTTGCGGTTGATCGCGAGCCTGAGGCCGGTGGCGTCCTGGAGGAAGCTCAGATCGGTGTCCGAGTCGCCCGCCCCGAAGACCTGGCGCTGCGACGCGTCCGGGTTCTTCTCGAGCGCGGCGGGGCCCGACGCGCCGAAGATCACCTGGTTGATCCAGCACCGCTTCCCCTCGATGTAGGTGATCAGGCTGTTCCCCGAGAACTCGCCGGCGCCGTCGTTGGTGCCGTCGGGGATCGGACCGCACCCCTGCAAGTTGGACGTCAGCGCGCCGTCCTCGGTCGTCACCTGCCGGATGCCGATCACCCGGTCCGCGGCGATGTTCACCTTCGCCGCGAACGGCTCGACCACGAACTGCGGTGAGGCGGACACCACCCAGACGTCGAAGCCGTTCTTTTGCAGCACGTCGATCAGGTCCCGGATCGGCGCGTAGATCCGGAGCCAGGCGGCCAGCCCCGCGCGCGTCCCGATCGTCTGGACGGCCCCCTCGTCCGCCGCCAGGTTCTCGTCGATCGCCGCGGCGGCGAACGCCGCGATCTCGTCGGGCGCGCGGCCCGCGCCGAGCTGGGCGAACCAGGCGTAAGCCGGCTCCAGGGTGCGGCGGTCGTGACCGTCGAAGGCCGCGTCGCCGCCGGTGGTCTCCCCGTCGACATAGACGCTGAGGATCTCGTCGGCGCAGGCGGCCACGGTGCTCGTCGGCAGCGGCTCGCCCGGCTCGGCGGCCGCGCCGCACGCCTCGCCGAGCGAGGTGACCGCGGCGGCGGTGAGGTACGGGCTCGTGAACGCCCAGTTCCCGTCCGGCGGCTGGAGGATCTTGTCGTTCCGGAGCATCCAGAACATCGTCGCGTCGCCGACGTCGTTCTTGATGACGGTGTTGTCCCAGTCGAACACGGCGACCGGCTTCCGGTCGGGGTCGTAGGCGGGGCTGGAGACGCCGTGCTCGTCGATCATGGCGTCGAGCCGCTGCCGGTTGTCGCCGTACCACTCGAGCGTCGGATCGAGGTCGGGGAGCGCGCCGCTGCCGCCATCGCCCCCGCCGCCCCCGCCGCCGGCCGCTCCGCCGTCGCCGCCGCCCGTCGCGGCGGAGGATGTCGTCGCGGAGCCGGTGGTGTTCTTCACCGGCTCCGTGGACTCGTCGCCGCCGCAGTGAAGCAGCAGCACGGAGAGCGGCGCCACGACCAACGCGGTGATGTGCGCCTTCAGCGCTCGTCCAAGCATAGAAACGCACCCCCTCGCGTGTAGAAATTTACATACCAGAAGGAACGCCTGCGCGTCGCGCCGAGGCGACCAGCGCGCCGTGGGCAGGCCGACGCCGCGCGAGCTAGCGCGCCGGAGCGGCCCCGAAGATGCGGCCGATCGCGTCGGTGAGGGAGCTGTCGTCGTTGCTGCCGACGATCAGCTCCGCCGCCTCCTTGAGCGGTTGCGGGCCGTGGCCCATCGCGATCGGAAGACCGCAGGCCTTCAGCATGGGAATGTCGTTCTCGCCGTCGCCGGCGGCGACCATCTGGCGCGCGGACAGCCCTCGGCTGGCCGCGATGAGCGCGAGCGCGCGCCCCTTGTCGATCTCGCGGCGCGTGATCTCGATGTAGTTGTCCTTCGAGCGCGCGACCGCGATGCCGTCGTCGAGCGCCGCGAGCTCCTCGGCCAGCCGAGCGTTCTCGCGGCTTCCTTCGTCGGTGATCATCAGGAGCTTCTCGGTCGCGGGGCGGCTCGCGAAGCCGACATCGACGACGGGCGCGAAGCCCACGATGTCGGCCTCGGCCCTGACGCGCCGGTCCATGGCCTGAACGATCCAGTCGAAGCCGGCGTAGAGGTTCAGGCTGATCCGCTCGTCGCGTCCGTAGCGCGCCAGGATGTGGTCGACGGTGGCTTCCGGCAGGGGTGAGCGGCCGAGGCTCTCCCCGCCGGAGCCGACGACGAAGGCGCCGTTCAGCGCCGCCCACGGGCCCGCAAGCCCCAGGCTGGCGGCGATCTGCTCCACGGAGCGAGGGGGGCGCGAGCTGATCAGCGTCACCAGCAGCCCTCGCCCGGTGAGCGCCGAGCACAGCGACCGCATCTCCGGCGAGATCGCGTGATCGGACCGCAGCAGGGTCCCGTCCAGATCGAAGGCCACACCGCGAAAGCTCCCCGGGACCATGCGCGCTCTCCTGCCTGCCGCCCGCCCGTACCACAGCCGAGCGCGCGCGCGAGCTCTCCGGCGGTCGCCGCGCGCGGCGGCGGCGGAGAGCGCGCGCGCGAGCTCTCCGGTGGTCGCCGCGCGGCGGACGAGCGGCGCGGAGAGGCGCCTGACGTCACCTCGCGGCGCGCGGGTGGACCGGGGCTCGGGCGGGGCTCGGGCGCTCTCTGGGTGCTCGCGGAGCCGACGTGGCTCGACGTCAGGCCTTTTTTCTGGGGTCGTACTCGGTGACCGTGTGGAGCGTCTGGGCCGCCTTCTCGCCTCGCCTCGGCGGCGTGAGCCCTCCTCCGTGCAGCTCGGCGACGATGGCGGTGATGTTGTCCTCGCCGCCGCGATCGTTCGCGAGCGCGACGAGCCGCTCGCACGCGGCCTCGATCGAGGGGCCCCGCTCGATCACGGCGAGCATGTCCTCGGCCGAGAGCTTGTTCGAGAGCCCGTCCGAGCAGAGCAGGAGGCGATCGTCGCGCCGCAGATCGAGCCGCGCGACGCTGGCCTTGACGTCGGGATCGAGGCCCATCGCCTGGAGCAGCATGCTCCTCATCGGGTGCTGCTCGGCCTCCTCGGGTTGGATCATGCCGGCGTCGATGAGCGCCTGCACGAAGCTCTGGTCGTGCGTGATCTGGAGGATTTGCCCGTTGCGGATCAGGTAGGCGCGCGAGTCGCCCACCTCGGCGACGTGCGCTTCGGTCCCGTGCACGCAGATGGCGGTGAGCGTCGCTCCCATGCCGTGGCGGCCCGGCTGCTGCGCGGCTTGCCACACCTCGCGGTTGGCGCGCTGTACGGCCTGGAGGGTCGCGTCGTCCCAGTTGCCGCGCGCCGAGGCCATCGCCCGTCGGAGCGCCTCCACGACCAAGGCGCTCGCGACCTCGCCGGCCGCCGCGCCGCCCATGCCATCGGAGACGGCGAGCAGGACGGGATAGGAGGCTTCGAAGGTGACCTCGTGGGCAGGCGGCGCGGTCTTGGCGACGGAGGTGAGGTGCGCGATGAGGAGCGTGTCCTCATTGTTCTTACGAACCCGCCCGAGGTCGGTGATACCGCAGGCCTTCACGGTGATGTCCCCGGCTCCCAGTGTCGCTTCTGTCATGTGATGTCTCCTGTTTCCTCGTTTCCATCCATGAACCGACCGTTCCCGCCGAGCAGCAGGCATGGGAGCGGCGAGCTGCGCGCGCTGCTGAGCGCAGGCCGACGTGGGCGCCGACCGCCGGCTCCACCGTTGCACCGTGTCGTCGCGCGGGCGAGGCCGGAGGGGCGCGCTGCGCCGGCGAGGCGGAGAATGTAGGGCGGAGGGGCGCCACCGCAGCGCGCCCGACGTGTCCACCGGGCGCGCGGCGCGGTGTGGCGGAGCGGGAAGGGCATGGCGCATCCGGCTCGCGCCAGGAGAGGGAGCTCACGACGAACCCGGGTGCGCGCATCCGCCGCGTGGCGGGCCTCCTGGATTCCCTGATGGCTATAAGGCGGGAACGCAGAAACTGTTATGCGGATCACGTCATGTACCCGCATCGGTCTCCGGAATGCCGTGGGTCGGTCGCTGGTCGCCGCCATCGCTACGTCGTCTGGTGCGGCGGCGGGCCACGTCAAGCAGTGCCTGGCGCCCTGGCCGGCGGAGGCCTGATCCGCGGCGGCCTCACCCGGGTTCGGTGGCCGGCAGCGCGACCGAGGTCCGTCGGTCGCGGGTGGGGTACCGACCCGGGTTGAGGTCACCGAGGTCACCGACCCGGGTTGAGGTCACCGACCCGGGTTGAGGTCACCGACCCGGGTTGAGGTCACCGACCCGGGTTGAGGTCACCGACCCGGGTTGAGGTCACCGACCCGGGTTGAGGTCACCGACCCGGGTTGAGGTCACCGACCCGGGTTGAGGTCACCGACCCGGGTTGAGGTCACCGACCCGGGTCGGGGTCACCGGTGGCGGGTGGCAGCGCGCAGGTGGGAGGTGGCCGGCGGCGGCCGGCGGCAGGCAGGGAGTCGCTGTCAGGACGGGCCCATCACCGTCGGATCGCCCGCCAGCGGCGGTCCACTCAAGGGATCGCTGCGGACGTGAACGGCATCGGGAAGATCTGACCCGACCTCCACGCCTCGGCATGATCCGAGTAATGGCACGTCCGCGGATCCCCGCTGATACCGGTGCTCATCACCCCGAGCGAGCCGTCGAGCGGGGCGAGGTTCCAGACCAGCCGCGTCGCGCTGAGCGAGTCCTGGTCGAGCGCGCCCCGCACCCCGCCTGCGGCCTCGAACTCGCCGGGCGGAAGCGCCAGGATCCCGACCTTCCCGAACCACCCGCCGATGTTCACCGTCTCCGCATCGCCGGTCGCCGGGAAGGTGCCGATATCGAAGCGCTCGTCCTCGCTCGCCAGCGGGTGGTTGTAGGTCAGCTCGTGGATCCCGCCCCAGGTCCACGCGCTCACGTCCGGCCCCATCGCTCCGCGGAGCATCGCGTCCGCCTCGCCGAGCGCCCGGCGCACGGCCTCGTCCCGCGCGCCCCCCGGATCCACGCCCTCGCTGATGCCGAAATACGGCGCGCGCGGGTTCTCGAGCACGTCCATCAAGCCGTTGAGCTGATTCGTGAGGAACACGTTGGGCGCGAAGAACGCATACTCGTCGGGACCGATCACGTCCGTCACCGTGTTGCGCAGCAGGATCAACGTGAGCATCTCGTAGACGGCCGCGCCGCGGCTGCTCGCCGCCGCGTTCCCGTCCCACTGCTGCAGGGCCTCCACCGCCGCGACGGCGCTCGGATCGTCCGCAGGCAGCCCGACGCGCCCGAGCGCAGCCAGGTAGCTGTCGCGCAGCGGCAACCCGATCGTGGTCTGCGTGTCGAGCTGGATCGACGCCATGTCCTGCGGCGTGAGCGGCTGCGTCGCCGTCGTCAGCCGGGTCATGATCCGCTGCGCGCGCCACGGCATGTCCCAGTAGTTCGCGAGGTGCACCGGCCGCCCCTGCGGCGCGTAGTTGCGCGGCACGATCCGGTTGTTCGCCGTCACCAGGATATGCGACGGCGGATCGTAGACCGAGGGCAGCTCGGCGTTCGTGGCGTACCCGGTCCACTCGTGTCCGCCCGTCCCCGGCACCGGATAGAGCGCGTTGAGCGGGCTCTGGCGCTGCGGCGCGAGCCCCGAGTTCTGGTAGCCGATGTGGCCGTGCGCGCCCGTATAGTCCGCGAAGATGAAGTTCCAGCCGATGCTCTGCTTCAGCGCCGCCGCCTTGAACTGCGTCCAGCTTTGCGCCGCCGGCATCTCGAAGTAGCCGTCGACCTTCCACTCGGGCTGACCCGCGGTCGACTTGAGCGCGAGGGTCCCGAACGCCTCCAGCCCGTCCAGACCATCGTTGAGGATCGGCCCGTGGGGCGTCGAGCGGAACGTCCGCTGCACATCCGGCTGCCCCTTCACACGGATGGTCTCCACGCGCTTGGTGACCGGCTTCCACTGGCCGTTGATGAGCACCTCCTCCCGTCCTCCGCTCGCCGGGCGGAGCGTCTCCACGTACAGGTCGACGCTGTCGAAGAGCGAGAACGTCGGCACCCAGGCGATGCTGTCGGTGTGGCCGCTGATGAACCCGGGGAACCCGGGCACCATCCAGCCTGCGACGTTGTACTGCCCGCTCACCTTGAGCTGGGCCAGGTAGACGGCGGACGGGGTAGCGTGGGGGAAGTGCGGATCGGTCGCGAGGAGGGGCTTCCCGGTCGAGGTGAGGTGCCCGTCCACCGCCCACGCATTGCTCGCGCGCCCGCTCACAGGCGTCATCCGCCGGAGCTGCTCCGCGAGCTGCCGCGCCCCCGCCAGGCACGTCGGCGGGGGCGGGTTGACGATGGTCGCAGACGGCGAGGTCGGGCCGGGCGGCACGAGGTAATTCGAGATCGGGTTCAGGTTGCCCTGCGCGTCGAACATCGACACCTCGTCCGCAGCCTCCTTGATCAGCGTCGTCGCGACCTCCGTCCCCGCGATCGAGGCGACGGCCGCGCGCTCGAGCTTCGTGAACCACGTCAGGGTGTCGAAGGTGACACCGACGTAAACGTAGGCGAGGACGCTGTCCTCGGGCGTCCAAGGAGCCGGCTGATAACCGAGGGTCTGGAACTCGATCGGCAGGCCGCCGCTCGACGCCTTGGCTTCGGAGATGTACTTGTTCACGCCAGCGGCGCAGCCCTGCAGCGCGCGCTTCGTCCGCGAGGCCGCCGCGGCGTAGCGCGCCGCCGCGAACGCGCGCAGGTTCTGCGCGCGGGCGAGGAGATCCTGGCCGAGGATGCCGCCGTCTTCGCCGGGCCCGTAGATCTCCGCGAGGCGCCCCTCTGCGCTCCGGCGCAGCACGTCCATCTGGAAGAGCCGGTCGCGCGCCATTGCATAGCAAAGGCCGCCGTAACCCGCCTTCTCGTCCCACGCGGTGACGTGGGACATCCCGCGATCGTCCACGCGGATGTACGCCGCGTCGAGGCCACTGATCTCGACCGCGGTCTCCTTCGCCGCGGTCTGCTCTGCCAACCCCTGATCATCCTGGGCCACGCTGCACGCGGCAGCAGACAGCAGGAATGCCACGCTGGTCATTCGCCTGGTCATGCCGTTCTCCTTCTGCTGGCCCCCTCGCAAGGGCCGCAGTTTGCAGGTCACGTGCGCCACGCCCACCCTGAGCCGCATGCCGCCCCGCATGGGCGATGCGCGGCGAGCGGATGTCAGCACAAAATGCTGCCCCGAACGATCAGGCGATCAGACGGGTTGCAGAGTGTTCACTGACAAGCCGAACGAGCGCCTCCTACGTTGCTTTCACACGCACGAGATAAGCGGATAGGAACTAACCAATGGGATTCGAAAGTCAAGTTATTCGTCAATCACACTCATTATACAGACACACTGTACACCGCCGCTAACAGACACTGTCTCAAACCATCTGGGTCGCCGGATCGCGCACTGTTTGCGCGAATTGCGCATGGTTGCGCGAGGATTGCGCGCCGGTTGCGCACGGACAGCCCGTAAAATCTGCAACCTAGCACCCAGTCGGCATACGCGCCATGCGGCACGGGCCCTGAGCTCGATTCAGACGCCCTGGCCGGTTCACCGCCGCTGCTCCCGCGTTGTTCCCGCCTCGTGCCGTGATGCGTGGTTCACGGGCCGCCGCCGATCGATCGTCCGCGGCGCTGCACGAGCAAGAAACCGTCGCCGGACGGTGAGGTCACCCCAGGAGGTCGCTTTGCCGCAACGCCGTCTGGCACGCTTGACCGGCCTGGCGCTGCGGTGCCCCCATCTCCTCCCGTATCTCCCGTATCAGGACCGTATCAGGACCCTTCGAGCCCCGGCGAGGACGTCGGGCGAGGGCCGAGGCGGCTCGCGTCAGCCGCGTCCGGGAGATCGCTCTCCGGCACGGGCGGCGCCCGACGGACGATCGCCGCCGACGTCGAGCGCCGCGCAGACCTCGGTGAAGCTGTCGAACGGCGTGCACGGCACCCCGTCGCGCGCGCAGAGCACGTCGAGGGCGCTGCCCCGCACCGCGAACACACGATCGCAGCGCCGCGCCGCGGGGTAGTCCAGCCGACCGTCGCCGATGTAGACGGTCGCCGCCTCGCCGGTCGCGGCCTTCAGCTGGTCGAGGACGCGGATCTTGAAATCGTCGCCGGGGCCGAGCTGCACCGCCTCCGGCACGGTCACGCGCCAGCGCCCGTCGAAGACGGCATCGAAGCAAGAAAACGCGGTGTCCGGCGGCAGGAACTCGCGGATGTAGAACGGCAGCCCGTGGCTGACCACATGGAACACCCACCCCCGGCGGGCGCACAGCGAGAGCAGCTCTTCGAAGCCCGGGCGCAGCCCGGCGTGGGGGCGGAGCAAGGCCAGGAGCTCGTCCGCCGGGCGATCCACGTCGGCATAGCCGCGCCGCAGGAGCTCGAACGGCGTGATCTGGCCGCTGGCCGACAGCGTGAGCAGCTCCTGCCGCCAGTCATAACGGAGGTGGGCGTCCCAGACTTCGTTCGTCAGGTCGGCGCAGGTGATGGTTCCGTCGAAGTCGCTGAGGATGAGCACGGCCGCGGATTGTGCACGCCTTCGCCCCGGCCGCCAGCGCAGACCGGTCAGACCGCGACGGGGAACGGGTTTCGCTCGGCGAACCCGGTCTGGTGAAAGTAGGGGTACGGGAGCGGCGTCCTGCTCGCGGCGTCCAGCTTCGCGATCTGCTCCGGCGTCAGAGACCACCCGACCGCGCCGAGGTTCTGGCGAAGCTGCTCCTCGTTGCGCGCGCCGATGATCACGTTCGCGACGCTCGGCCGCTGGAGCAGCCAGTTGATCGCGATCTGCGGGACGGTCTTGCCCGTCTCCTTCGCGACCTCGTCGAGCGCGTCGACCACCCGATAGAGGTACTCGTCATCGATCTGCGGCCCGCCCTCGGCAGCCAGCTTGTTCCGGAGCCGGCTGACCTCCGGCAACGGCTGTCCGCGCCGGATCTTGCCGGTGAGCCGCCCCCAGCCGAGCGGGCTCCAGACCACCGCGCCGACCTTCTGATCGAGCGCGAGCGGCATCAGCTCCCACTCGTAGTCACGCGCGACGAGCGAATAGTACGCCTGATGCGCCACGTACCGAGAGAGGCCGTATTTCTCCGACACCGCGAGCGACTTCATCAGGTGCCAGCCGGAGAAGTTCGAGCAGCCCAGGTACCGGATCTTCCCCGCCCGCACGAGGTCGTCGAGCGCGCCGAGCGTCTCCTCGATCGGCGTGAGCGCGTCGAAGCCGTGCAGCTGAAAGAGGTCGATATAATCCGTCTGCAGCCGGCGCAAGCTGCCCTCGATCGACCGGAGCAGGTGGTGCCGCGAGGAGCCGACGTCGTTCGGGCCCGAGCCGAAGCGAAAGGTCGACTTGGTGGAGATGATGACCCGATCGCGCCGGCCCTTGATCGCCTGGCCGAGGATCTCCTCCGCCAGCCCGTTGGAGTAGATGTCGGCCGAATCGAACATGTTCATCCCGGCCTCGAGCGAGACGTCGACCAGCCGGGTCGCCTCGGCCACGTCGGTCGCGCCCCAGCCCCGGAAGAACTCGTTGCCTCCGCCGAACGTGCCCGTCCCTAGACTCAGCACGGGCACCTTGAACCCTGACCCGCCCAGCAGCCTGAATTCCATGGATCTCCTCCGCGTAATGAGGACAACCTCCGACGCAGGGAGCAGACGCCGGACACCAGGCGCTCGCCCCTTTGCCGCGGTCGTGGACGGTTAGGAACTCCAGGGCGATCCGAAAGTCAAGCGCCATCGGGCGGCGCGCGTCGCCCTGGGTGCGCAGGGCGCGCCGCGCGGCGCCGATCACAGGCCGATGTCGCTCCGGAACGCCCGCAGGGCCTCGGTGCGCGCCGCGCAGCGGAGGCGCTCGGCGCGGGGCATCTGCCCGAGCGTCCGCGCGTGCCCCGCCGGGATGAACATCGGCTCCCAGTGGATCCCCTCGTCGCCCCGCCGCTCGCAGGCGATCTCCCCGACGACGCTGCCCGTGTAGATGCGGAGCGTCCGGCCGTCGCAGTAACACACCTTCTGGACGACCCGCGCGGCGCGCGACGTCCCCGGGGGGATGAGGGAGCATATCCGGTCTTGCAGCCGCTCCCAGAACGGCTTCACGAGCGGCCCCGGAAAGCCGTTCAGATGCTCGATGAACAGCCCGCCGTGCTCCACGAAGAGCGGCACGAGCGCCAGCCGGTAGGCGGCGAGCGCCTTCTCCCGCACGACGACGTCGAGATCCGAAGAGAGCACCTCGGGCACGTCGAGCCGCAGGACCCGGAGCGGCGTCGGGCCGTCCTTCCACGCGTGGATCATGTCCTCGAGCTCGTCCTCGTTCGAGGAGACGAAATAGACCATGATGGTCGGCCCTCATCCATCCAGCGCGTCGAGCAGGTCCACCACGCTCTTCGTCTTGTCGTTCGGGTCGAGCTCGATCACGTCGATGTGCCAGTCCTCGAGCAGCGCCGGCTGGACGAGCCCGGCGCCGAAGGTCGCCCAGTAGCCGCGGCGGTTCAGCGCGCGCTTCGCGCCGGGCGCGCTGCCCTCGAGGCGCATCTGCTCCATGCGATACCAGATGTAACGGATGTCCACGTCGCTGAAGCTGTAGCCGAGGAAGAGAAAGGTGTTGCTGAGCAGATCGGCCCGCAGGCGCTGATCGGGCGCGGCCTCGAGCCGGAGGCGGCCGAAATACTGGGCCTCGGTCAGCACCACGGTCTCGGGCCAGTCGAGGTCGCCATGAAACTTGATGACGTGGCACGCCCCCTGGGCCGGGCAACGCGCGAAGTCGTCGAACGTGGAGAGCGCCACGGCTTGCTTGCCCGCGTCCCGGAGCGCCTCCTCGATGTGATGCTCGAAGTTGGTCGTGTAGATGGTCCGGAAATGGCGGCGCGCCAGCGCCTTGTGCTGGCGCGAGCTCCTGCGGCGCTCGTCGACCTCGCGCGCGTGGAAGCGCGCGCGCATCTCGGCGATGAAGCTGTCGAGCCCGCCCCCGCACTCCCGGGCGAAGAAGCCGGCGAGCTGCGGGGGCAGGCCGTGCAGCTCGAAGAGCGCAGGCTCGAAGCCGAGCGCCTGGCCCATCCAACCCATCAGCTCCTTCCACATCGGCAGCTGCAGCGGGGCGGAGAAGCCTGCGCCCAGGAAAGGGATGAGGCGCCCTTCCCGGTACGCCTGCCGGAGCGGGACCGCCGCTTGCTCGAGCGTCAGGACAGCCATCGTCAGCGAGCGATGGTATCCCCCCGCCGACCTCGCGCAACCAGCGCTGGCCCGGCCAGGGCGCTTCGCGATCCCGTCCGGGCCGCTCGCCCGCGGCGCCGCTCGGCCACGGCGGCAGGCTCGCCCATCGGGGCCCATCGGCGGACA
This sequence comes from Sorangium sp. So ce834, assembly GCF_051521425.1. NCBI lineage: Bacteria > Pseudomonadati > Myxococcota > Polyangiales > Polyangiaceae > Sorangium > Sorangium sp. So ce834. The sequence continues at coordinate 4,591,058 of NZ_CP150351.1, read as the reverse complement.
GGCGCTCACCTCGCGCGCCCATGCGCGGATCCGGTCAGCGACGCCTCGGCGCTCCGTACCGCGGCTCCGCGCCTGCTCCAAGGCGCTGGCCGGCGCCGAGCGCGGCATGGCGCCGCGTCGATCCGAGGCCGCGCGCTACGAGCGGGAGAGATCGGGCCGCTCGGGGTGGGCCAGGCGGGCGATCACCTCGATGAGCGCGGCGGGGTCGACCGGCTTGGGGATGTGCATCTGGTATCCCTCGGAGAGCGTCCGATCGCGCGCGCTCTGGCCCGCATACGCGGTGAGCGCGATCGCGGGCGTCGCGCCGCCGCGCTCGGCCGGGAGCGCCCGGACGCGGCGGATCAGCGCGTGGCCGTCCTCGCCGGGCAGGCCGATGTCGCTCACGATGACGTCCGGCCGCCACGGCTCGACGAGCTCGAAGCCCTCCCGCGCCATGCCGGCGACGCGGACCTCGGCGCCCGCCCCCGAGAGGAGGCACGCCATCAGCTCCCGCATGTCCGGCGCGTCGTCGATCACGAGGACGCGCAGGCCGGCCAGGAGCGGCGAGGGGGCCGCGCCGCGGCCCCGGGGCGCGAGCGCGGCGCCCGGAGCGGCGGGCGCCTCGACCGACGGCAGCAGCGGCAGCTCGACGGTGAACGTCGCGCCCCGGCCCGGACCGGCGCTCTCGACGCGGACCGCGCCGCCGTGCAGCTCCACGAGGTGCCGCACGATGGAGAGACCGAGGCCGAGCCCGCCGCGCTGGCGCTGGATCGAGCTGTCGGCCTGGCGAAAACGCTCGAACACGAGGGGCAGAAACTCCGCGCCGATCCCCTCCCCGGTGTCGCTGACGCGGAGCTGGGCCGCGGCGCCGACCTTGTCCAGCGACACGGCGACGCGCCCGCCAGGCGGCGTGAACTTGACGGCGTTGCCGAGCAGGTTCCACACGACCTGCTGCAGGCGACCGCCGTCTCCCCAGACCTTGCCGGCCTCGGGATTCAGCGACAGGGAGACGCTGACCCCCTTGGCATCGGCGGCCAGCGTCAGCGTGTCGAGCGCGGCGCGGAGGACCGAGGCGAGGCAGACCGGCTGCGCCTTCAGGGTCATCTTGCCGCTCACGATGGCGGAGACGTCGAGCAGATCCTCGATGATCTGCAGCTCGGCCAGGCTGTTGCGCTCGATGGCCTGGAAGCCGCGCCGCATCGTGGCGGCGTCCAGCGTGCCCGTGCAGAGGAGCTGCGCCCAGCCGACGATGGCGGTGAGCGGCGTGCGCAGCTCGTGGCTGAGCGTGGCGAGGAACTCGTCCTTGAGGCGGTCGGCGGCCTCGGCCTTCTCGCGCGCGGCCTGCTCGCGGGCGAGGAGCGCCTCCCGCTCCTCCTCCGCCCGCTTTCGGTCGGTGATGTCGGTCGAGATGCCGCAGACGGCCCACGGCTCGCCGGCCGCGTCGCGCAGCGGGCACTTGATCGAGATGTAGGTGTGCAGGCCGTCGTCCTGCATCACGAGCTCCTCGGCCTGGAGCGGCGTCCGGGCGTCGAGCACCCGCCGGTCGTGGGCGCGGAACGCGCTGGCCTGCGCGGGCGGGAACAGCTCGTCATCGGTCCTGCCGAGGATCGACGCCTCGGTCACATGAAAGAGCGTCTCGAAGTGGCGATTGATGAGCACGTATCGCCCCGCCACGTCCTTCACGTAGATGACGGCCGTCGAGTTGTCGATGACGGCCCGGAGGAGGCTCTGACTCTCGCCCAGGGCCGCGAGGGCCCGCTTGCGCTCGGCGATCTCCTCCTGGAGCGCGGCGTTCGCCGCCGCGAGCTCGGCCGTGCGCTCGGCGACGCGCTGCTCCAGGGCGCCGTGGGCGAGCCGCAGGGCGGACTCGAACTGCTCGCGCATGGCGATCTCCCGCTGCAATTGCGCGTTCTGGGCCGCGATCTTCCGGCGCATCGCGTGCATGGCCAGGTGCGTCCTGACGCGCGCGACGACCTCGTCGAGCTGGAACGGCTTGGTGACGTAATCGACCCCGCCGGCCTCGAACCCCGCGACCTTGTCGGCGGTGTCCGCCAGGGCGGTCATGAAGATCACCGGGATGTCCCGGGTGCTCGCGGACGCCTTCAGGCGTCGGCACGTCTCGAAGCCGTCGATCCCGGGCACCAGCATGACGTCGAGCAGGATCAGATCGGGTCGCAAGAGCTCCGCGCGCTCCAGGGCCTCCTCGCCATCCTGGGCGATCGCGATCTCGAAGCCCTGGTCCTCCAGGTGAGCGACGATGACAGCCAGGTTGGCGGGCGCGTCGTCGACGATCAGGAGGGTCTCCGGTCGAGCGCCCTCCGGCCCGTTCACGTCCATGGCCTCGGCCTGCCGCTCAGCGAGGGCTTCGTGTCCGCGCGCAGTCGACTCTGTGATGTGCATCCCCGCCTCGCCCACGATCCGCAGTCACAGGGGCAGGACGAGCGCGCCGCGCGTGCGCTCCTCCGCTCCCCCATGCTCCTCCTGCCTCACGCCCGCTCGCCGCTCCGGGCCACGTGGAGATCGAGCCCGCGCCGGAGCTTACCACGACACTGCTCCCCTCGGACTTCCAGGAGCGCAGCACCGGCGGGGAGCTCGCGGGCGCCGGGCTGCGGTGCGCGCGCGGTGATGGGCCCGCTCCGCCATCGCGGCCGCCGGCAACCGATCGAGGAGCGCGCGCTGCCCTTCGCCGCCCCCTGAATCCTTGACGCGACCGCCGCCGCGCGCGACCCTCCCGCCGTGTCGGCCACGCTCGCGGACGGAACGGTCTTTGCGCACCGCTATCGCGTGGCGCGCCTCCTCGCCGTCGGCGCGATGGGGTCCGTCTACGAGGCGGTGCACCTCGAGACCAACCGCCGCCGGGCGCTGAAGGTGATGCACGCGTACCTCTTCCAGAGCGAGGAGATGCGCAGCCGCTTCAAGCGCGAGGCGCAGATCACGGCGGACATCGAGAGCGAGTACATCGTCGACGTCTTCGACGCGGGCATCGACGACGCGACCGGGATGCCGTTCCTGGTGATGGAGCTGCTCCGCGGCGAGGAGCTCGGACAGCGCCTCAAGCGCCTCGGCCGGCTGCCGCCCGGCGAGGTCGCGACGTACCTCCAGCAGACCGCGTCGGCCCTCGACCGCACCCACGCCGCGGCCATCATCCACCGGGATCTGAAGCCCGAGAACCTGTTCGTGACCCAGCGGGACGACGGGACGCCCCGCATGAAGATCCTCGACTTCGGCGTGGCGAAGCTGCTCGCCGAGGGCGGCACCGCGGCCGGCCTCACGCGGAGCCTCGGGACGCCGATCTACATGGCGCCCGAGCAGTTCCGCGTCGACACGAAGCTCACGAGCGCCGTCGACATCTACGCGCTCGGGATGATCGCGTACACGCTGCTCGTGGGGACGCCGTACTGGAGCCCGGAGGCGCTCAGCGCGGGCGACGTGATCGCGTTCGCGCTGGTGGTCGTCCACGGGCCGCAGGAGCCGCCGGTGAAGCGCGCGATGGCGCATCGGGTGGTGCTGCCGCCGGGCTTCGACGCGTGGTTCGCCAAGGCCGCGGCCGTCGATCCGGCGGCGCGGTTCCGCACCGCGAGCGAGGCGGCGCAGGCGCTCTCGGAGGTGCTCGGCTTCGCCGCGGCCAGCAGCGGACCTCTGCCCCACCCGAGCGCTCCGTCCTGGTCCCTCGCGAGCGCCCCCACGCCGGCGCTCGCCACGCCAGCGCCCGGGACGACCGCGCCCGGGATGCCGGCGCTCGCCACGGCGGCGCCCGGGATGACGGCGCCTGGGACGACCGCGCCCGGGATGCCGGCACCGGGGACGGCCGCGCCCGGGATGCCGGCGCCGGGGATGACCGCGCCCGTGCTGATGACGCCCGCGATGACGAGCGTCGCCCCGCTCGGTCCGGAGCACCCGGCCCGCGCGCCGGGCGTGCCGCTCGCGGCGACCATGATGGAGACCTCGATGACCTCCGTCCCCGCGGGGCCGCTCGCGCCTGCGAAGCCCGGCCGGGCGCCGCTCGTCGCCGCGGCGGCCGTCCTCGGGCTCGGGGTGCTTGTGGTCGCGGGGAGCTGGCTGCTGACGCGCACCGGGGCCGATCCGGCCGTGGCCGCGTCGCCGGAGGCCGCCGCGCAGGACGCCGGCGCGCCGGGCGCCGCCGTCACCCCCGCGCCGACCGCCGGGCCCTCGATCGCGGCGGCCGACCCCTCGGCCGCGGCGGCCGACCCCTCGGCCCCGGAGCCTGAAGCCGCGGCGCCCGCGACGAGCGCCAGCGCGAGCGCGGGCCCGGCCGCGCACAGGCCGGCGAGCGCGCCCCCGAAGGCGCCGCCGAGGCCGGCCCCGAGCGAGCGAAGGGGCTCCTCGACGCGCCCCAAGGTCCCCTTGCTCGGACGGGAGTGAGATCCATGTCCGCCGCGATGCCGGCTCCCTCCTCGCCCACGCCGGCCGACCTCTCGCCCTGTGGATGCGCCAACCCATGACACGTTGCCTGCGCCGGATTGCCCCTCTCGCCCTCGTCCTCTGCCCGCTCGCCGCCGCGGCGCCCGCCGCGGCGCAGGAAAGCGCGGCCGCGGAGGCCCTCTTCGACCGAGGCCTCACCGACATGGAGGCGGGCCGGTACGAGGCGGGCTGCAAGGCCATCGCCGAGAGCCATCGGCTCGATCCCAAGCTGGGGGCGCTCTTCACGCTCGCGACCTGCGAGTCGCGGTGGGGCCGCGTCGCCGCCGCGTCCGCGCACTTCGGCGAGTACCTGGCGCAGTACGAGCAGCTGCCGCCGGAGCAGAAGAGCCGGCAAGGGGAGCGACCGAAGGTGGCCAGGCAGGAGCGCGACAGGCTGGCCCCGCTCGTGCCGGAGCTCTCGCTGGCCCTCCCGCCCGGCGCCCCCGCAGGGACGGTGGTGAAGCGCGACGGCGACGTCGTGGACAGCGCCGCGCTCGGCGCGAGCGTGCCCGTGGAGCCGGGGGAGCACGTCGTGTCGACCCAGCCGCCGGGAGGGTCCGTCTGGGAGACGCGGTTCCAGCTCGCCCAGGGCGAGAAGAAGCGGGTCGAGCTGCAGGTGAACGATGTTTCGGCGGCCCCCGCGGGCGGCGCGTCGGGCCGGCGGACGGCCATGTACGTGGCCGGCGGCGTCGGCGTGGCGGGCCTCGTGCTCGGCGGGATCACGGGCGCGCTCACCCTGGGCCGGAAGAGCACCGTCGAGAAGCACTGCGGCGGCGGGATCGGCTCGAGCGACGAGACGGCGTGCGACGAGACCGGGCTCGACGCCGCCGAGAGCGCGAGCGCCACGGGGCTCGTGAGCACGATCGGCTTCGGCGTGGGGCTGGTCGGGCTCGGGGCGGCGGCGGTGCTCTACCTGACCGAGCCGAAGCAGAGCGAGGCGACCGCCGGCGCGACGTCAAGGCGGATCCGCGCCGGGGTGCTCGCGGCGGGGCCCGAGGGCGTGGTGCTGGGGGCGAGCGGGGCGTGGTGACGCGGCGGCAGCGCGGACGAGCGCGCGCGCCCTCGCCGCCTCTACCCGCCGGCGCGGAGGCGCGCTAGACCCGCCGCGTGCAGCTCATCCCCGCCATCGATCTCCTCGGAGGCCAGGCCGTGCGCCTCCATCAAGGGCGCTACGATCAGGTCACCGTCTACGACCAGGACCCGGCGGCGCTCGCCGCCCGCCTCCGCCGCTCCTGCGATCGGCTGCACGTGGTCGATCTGGAGGGGGCCCGGGCCGGCCGGCCCGTGCAGGCCGACGCGGTCAGCGCCGTCGTCGCGGCGTTCGGCGTGGACGGGGGCAGCGTGCAGGTGGGCGGCGGCATCCGCTCCGCCGCCGCGGCCGAGAGCTACCTCGCGCTCGGCGCCGATCGCATCGTGCTCGGGACCGCCGCGGTGAACGACCCCGCGCTCGTGCGCGACCTCGCCGGCCGCTTCCCGGGGCGCGTCGTGGTCGCCGTCGACGCGAAGGACGGGCGCGTGGCCGTGCAGGGCTGGGAGCAGGTCTCCTCGGTCACGGCCCTGGACGTCGCCCGCGCGCTCGCCGGCGCCCCCATCGCCGCGCTCCTCTACACCGACGTCTCCCGCGACGGGACGCAGGTCGGCCCCAACCTGGAGGCCACCCGTGAGCTCGCCGGCTCGTGCGGCTTCCCCGTGCTGGCCTCCGGCGGAGTCGGCTCGCTCTCTCACCTGCGCGCGCTCGCGCAGATCCCCGGCGTGAGCGGCGTCATCGTCGGCCGCGCGCTCTACGAGGGGGCCTTCACGCTCGCCGAGGCGATCGAGGCGGCGAGCGCCTGACGGCGCGTGTGCGTTTTCGTGTACGCTCCAGCCGACGATGCCCGAGCGCGACGACCCCCGGCCTTCCACCCGCGAAGTCGCAGCGGAGGAGTTCCTGTTCCACCTGCACCGGGGCAGCGAGCTCCTGCAGGACAACCGGGTCCACGCCGCGAAGGCGGAGCTCGAGCGCGCGCTCTCGCTCCAGCCGAGCGATCCCAAGGGGCAGGACCTCCTCGGGATCGTCTACTTCAGGCTGGGGCTCTATCCGCGGGCGATCGCGATCTACGAGCGGCTGATCCAGGCCCACCCGGAGGCGGTCGAGCCGCGCATCAACCTCGCGCTCTCGTACCTCAAGACGGGGCAGCCCGCGCAGGCGCGGTCCGAGCTCGAGAAGGCGCTCGAGCAGAACCCGAAGCACCAGCGCGCCTGGGGCTACCTCGGGCTCGCGTTCCAGCGCATGGGCGACTACGAGCGCGCGAGCCACGCGTTCGCGGCGGGCGGCCATGACGCGATGGCGCGCCGCCTGCTCGACATGACGGGCGGCGGATCCACGGGCAGGTACCCGGCCGAGCCGCCCGACACCGAGGATCAGCCGCCGATCGAGGCCAAGGCGGAGGCGAGGGCCGAGGTGCAGCGCGCCGCGGGCGAGGCGGTGCACGCGCTCGACCGCGCCGGCGCGGGCTTCCGGCACGACTCGGATCTGCCGCGCATCCCGTCCGGGACCTGGTCGGCGATCGAGCCTGGCCGCGAGACGATGCCGACGATCCCGGCGCCGCCGTCGCTCCGGAGCCTCGGGGCGGACGGCCGCGTGGGCGGCGCGGCCGGGCCGAGCCGATCGCCCGCGCCGAGGGGCGGCGCGTCGCCGACGGTCCCGTCGATGACGGCGGTCCAGGCGCCGCCCGGCGGGGGCGCGGTGCGGCGCGGCTCGATGGCGCCGGAGGAGCCCTCGATGACGGGCCGCTTCACGGTCCCGGTCTCCGCGGCCGGGGACGCGGCGCTCGCGGGCAGGAAGGCGCCCGCGCGGGCGTCGTCGTCGTCGCTGCCGCCCCCCACGGCGGCGCCGGGCACGCCGCCGCCGTCCACGACGCCGCTCGCGGTGCAGCCGCCGGAGGCGCTGCTCTCGGTCGCGCGCGAGCGGCTGCTCGTCTTCCCGCGCGACGTCGCGGTCGCGCGGCACGCGAGCGGCGTCGTCCTCGTGCAGGCCGCGAAGGGCTTCGTGGCGCGGATCGACGCGCTCCGCACGATGAGCACGCTCCCGGGGACGGCCACGCACGTGCTGAAGCGGCAGGCGCGCGGCCGCGTCTTCGACGAGCCGCTCGGCGGGCCGAGCACGCCCTTCGTCGAGATCGGCGCGCGCTGCGAGCTCGTGCTCGGCGCGCCGGAGGGGCGGCGGCTGCACGCCGTGACGCTCGGGGAGGAGCCGATCTTCCTGCGCGAGGACGTGCTCGTCGGCTTCGAGCTGCCGATCGGCTACGAGAACGGCCGCCTGCCGGCCGGCGACGGCGAGGCGGTCGCGATGGTGCAGCTGCGCGGCCGCGGCCACATGGTGCTCTCGGTGCCCGAGCGCGCCGCGGCGCTGGAGATCGCCCCGTCGCGGCCGACGTCGATGCGCGCGACCGCGGTGCTCGGGTGGATGGGCCGGCTCCTGCCGCGCACGCTGCCCGCGACCGAGGCGCCCGGAGGGCTGCAGGGCTTCGTGACGTTCGGTGGAGAGGGGATGGTTCTCGTCGATGGTCGCTAGCGCGGACACGTCCCTGCGGGGCCTCAAGGCGCAGCGGCGGAGGACGCTCTGGGAGGACGCGAGGAACCTCCCGAACCTGCTCACGTTCGCGCGGATCCTCATGATCCCCGCCGTCCTCCTGCTGCTCTCGAGGGGCGCGCCGCGGGACTGCTTCTGGGCCGCGTGCGTCTACTCGCTCGCGGCGATCACGGACATGCTCGACGGCTACCTGGCGCGCCGGCAGGGCCTCGTGAGCGTGCTCGGCAAGTTCCTCGATCCGCTGGCCGACAAGCTCATCGTCGCCGGCACGCTGGTGTGGCTCGTCCCGATGGGCCGGATCCCGGCGTGGGCGGTGGTGCTGCTCATCTCGCGCGAGATCACGATCACCGCGCTCCGCTCGATCGCGTCGACCGAGGGGCTCGTCATCGCGGCGGGCGACGGCGGGAAGATCAAGACGGCGCTGCAGATGATCGGCATCGTCTGCCTGATCCTCGGCTACCCGTACCACATCCACCTCGGCGTCGACTTCGGAGAGGTCGACGTGGTGCACGTGGGCCGGCTGCTCATCTATCTATCGCTCGTCTTCTCGATCACGAGCGCCGCGCAGTACATGGGCCTGTTCATCGACGCGATCGACGCGAAGAACCGGGCCGCTCCTCCGCCGTAGATGGGCAATAGGCAAGCCCGCCGGGTTCTGCTAGACCAGCGCGCGTGAAAGCCCTGAAGACGTCGCGCAACGCCTTGCGCCCCGCGCTCCTCTTGGCCGCGCTCGCCGCGGCGTTCGTCGCCTCCGCCGCGAGCTGCAGCCAGCAGCAAGAGGGCGAGCCCTGCGAGATCGCGAACGGCAACGACGACTGCGCGAGTGGCCTCGAGTGCAGGGGCATCGGCCAGCAGCAGCAACAACACCGCTGCTGCAGGCCCGGCGTGGTGACGCAGGTCTGCGATCCGACCCAGAATCCGGCGACGGGCACCACGACCACCACGACCACCACGACCACCACGAGCGGCACGGAGGGTGCTGGTACGGGCGGTAACGGCGGCGCCGGCGGCAACGGCGGCGATGGCGGCGGCGGCGGCAACGGTGGGGCGGGCACGGGCGGCGCCGTCGGCAACGGCGGGGCGGGCACGGGCGGCGCCGGCGGCAGCGGCGGCGCCGGCGGACGTTAGCGCAGCGGACGCCGCGTCACGGCTCCAGCAGCGAGGCGCGTGATCGCTCCGCGCCTCGCCGGCCATCCCGGCCCGCGCGGCTTCAGCGCTGCTCCCGCTGCTCCCGCGGATTCCGGCGCGCGCGGCGCCTGAGCGCGGCCGCCCCGGCGAGCGCGATCCCGGCGAGCGCCGTCCACGGTGCGACCGGCGCGCTCGGCGCGGCGGCGCGGCACGCGCACCCCGCTGCGGGCGTCTCCTCGGCCGGATCGGTCGGCTCCGGCGTCGCGCCGCCCGTCGATCCGGGCTCCGGCTCGACCGGATCCACGGGATCGACCGGCGCCGGCTCGACCCCGAGATCGGCGCTGTCCACCGACACGGCGGTGGACGGGCAGTTCGCGTGGCCGATCACCATGTAGTACGTCTGCGTGGGATCGAACGGCGGATCGGACGTCTCGTCGATGACGATCTCCCCGTACGTGTCCGTGATCCCCTCGACGCTGTAGTCGTAGTTCCTGGCCTTCGGCATCACGTCGCCCATCGCGAAGCCGACGTGCCGGCCGCTCCTCACGTAGATGCTCCAGTCGAGATCGCTGCCGCCGCGGGGCTGGAGCTGCACGGTGAAGCGGATGCCCTTCGCGGCCGGGTCCGGCGTGCTCTTGAAATGGAAGAGGCTCTGGAGGCTGAGCTGGCTGCGCCACTCCGCGCACGACGCCCCGGTCCCGAAGACCAGCGAGTCGATGCCGAACATGTGCGTCCTGCGCGACTTGCCCCCGCTCAGGTCGAGCACCTCCTCGCAGTCGTCCAGGCCGCGGCTCTTGAGCAGCGCCTCGACGGTGCCCGCGTCCGCCGCCGTGAGCTCACCGGAGCCCACCAGCTTGTCGGCCGCCCTCGTCAGCGCCTTGGCGAAATCGCCGAGCGAGGCGTTGCGGGTCAGCAGCGTCAGCGCGCTCCAGACGAGCTTGTCGCCCAGCGCGGCCCCGAATTTCTCGTGCAACGACCACGCGACGCTGCCGATCAGCTCGCCGTCGTCGTGCACCTCGCCGACCAGATCGTCGGGGCACACCTTGACGTCGTCCGAGAGCTCGCGCTGCGCGCCGAACGGCTCGAGCGACGCCTCGCCGAGCGTGGAGTCGCCGTTCACGGTGCACGCGAAGTAGTCCGCGAGGCCCTCGTCGATGCTCCCGGCCCAGGGGGAGAGCCCGTACTCGCTCACCGCGAACTGGCCCTCGCTGTAGCCGACCGCATTGGAGGTGACGTAATGGGTGAACTCGTGGAGGAACACGTCGGAGTCGTCCGAGAAGTCGAAGAACGAGCCCTGGCCGATGGCGATGAGGTTCGGCGCGCTGAAGGGCGGCTCCGAGCCCATCGGCGAGAAGAACGCGTTGTCCATCGGCCGGCCCGACTCCAGCATGTTGGCGATCGCGACGAGCTTCCAGCTCGGCGAGGCCATGTCGAGCTGATGGGCGCTCGTGAAGTAATCCCGCATCCGGGTGAGGTGGTAATAGACGCCGACCTGCGCGAACTCGTCGTGCGCGTCGTCCGCGCTGCGCGGCGGGTCGTAGAGGAAGTCCTCCCCCGCGTTCGGACGGACGCTCTGCTCGAGGGTGAGCGGGACGCCGCTCATGAGGTCGCCACCCACGTAGTTCACCACCCTGAGGTTGCCGCCCCAGCCGCTCAAGGTCTGCGGGTCCCCCGCGTCGAGGTCGACGAGCTCGCGATCCTCGAGCTCCGGCGTGACCGCGGAGCTGATCGGGTAGACGCGCCCGCGCGCGTGGACGGCGAGCGATCGCCGGTGGACGATCTTGCCGGCGTGCGCGTCCACGAGGAAGCGCTCGCCGCCGAGCTCCGACCGGACGTCGACGACCCAGACGAGCCTGCCGCCCGTCTCCCCCTCGGGGAACACCGCGAGCGCCGCGCTCGGCCGCTCTGGCAGGCTCATCCCGTAGGTCGCCTCGACCGCGCGCCGCGCGGCCTCCTCTCGGTACTTCGGCGCCGCCGGGACCGACAGGTCGCGCGCGACGTCGAGCACCACGAGCTCCACGCGGCCCTCCGGGGCGACGTGGACCGCCGCGGCGCCGCCGATCACGGGGAGCCCTGCGTGGAACTGCGCGAACCGGACGGTGCGGTGATCGCCGTCCTTCAGCTCGCGCTCGTAACGCAGCGAGACGCCCTGGAGTCGGAGCTCGGAAACGGCGCGCTTCAGGTACGCCTCCGCCGCGCTGCGCGCGCCGCCGGCGACGCGCAGGGACGGGTCGGCCGCGACCGAGCGCGGCGGTACGGTGTGCCACTCGGACGCGGCAGCGGCCCCCGCAAAGGTCAACGTTGCGAGCGCGGTCAACGGAAGCAAGAGCAGCTGTCGTCCCATGATTCTCCTCTCCGGCTGGGTTTCTGCGAGCGGCGCTCGCGCGAGGCGCGGCATGGCCGGACCGACGAGCGCGACCAACGTATCGAGTTACGTTGGCTCATCAAGGAGGAGAGGCGCGGTGCCCTCCCGGAAAAATAAAGAGTTGTAGCGGCCGTTGGCTTCTTGCCTGACGTCTTTGGGCAACTTGCGTGATATGTCTCCGGCACACCCGGCGCAGGATCCTGTGACTCTCCTCCACAACGACGTCTTGACTGGGGCCCCGGCGACGCTCGCGCCGAGCGACATCGCCTCCGCAGGTGCGACGCTGCCCGGAAGGGTGCGCGTCGGCGGTCGCGTGCTCGACGTCGCGGAGGGCGCCGTCGTCCTCGGCGACGCCTTCGGCGCGCTGCGCGTCGCGCTGGACGGCGCGCCCGCGCCGCCGGTCGAGATCGGCGATCTCGCGGTGGTCGAGGGGGCGCCGGCCGGCGGCGCGCTCGCCTCGGCGCGGCTCGTCGAGCGGATCGCGCCGCGGAGGCCGCCGCGGGGGCGCTCGGGGGCCGCGGCGCCGCCGTCGAGCGAGACAGAACGGGCGATCCACCGCGGCCTCGGCCTCGCGCTCGCGCGGCGCGCGGCGGCGATCGCGGCGGTGCGAGCGCTGTTCGCCGAGCGCGGGTTCCTCGAGGTGGAGACGCCGAGCATGGTCCCCTCCCCCGGGCTCGACCTGCACCTCGACGCGTTCGCGGTGGACGCGGCGCGGCCGACGTTCCTGATCACGAGCCCGGAGTACCAGATGAAGCGGCTGCTCTCGGGCGGCGTCCCGCGCTGCTTCCAGCTCGCGCGCTGCTTCCGGCGCGGCGAGCTCGGGGACAGGCACAACCCGGAGTTCACGATGCTCGAATGGTACCGCGCCTTCTCCGGTGTGGACGAGGTGATGTCCGACACGGAGGCGATCGTGCAGCGCGTCGCGGGCGCGCTCGGCGCGGACGGCGCGATCTCGGTGTCCGGCAAGGCGGTGCAGCTCACGCCGCCGTTCCCGCGCATCTCGGTCGGCGACGCGTTCGCGCGCTGGGCGGGCGTGCCCGCGGACGACGCGATCGCGCTCGCGTCGAGCGACGAGGAGCGGTTCTTTCGCCTGCTGGTCGACGCCGTGGAGCCGGCGATCGCGGCGCTGCCCCACCCGGTGTTCCTGGTCGATTTCCCCGCGCCGTTCGCGTCGCTCGCGCGGCTCAAGCCGGGCGATCCCCGGGTGTGCGAGCGGTTCGAGCTCTATGTCGCGGGAGTCGAGCTCTGCAACGGCTTCGGCGAGCTGACCGACCCGGTCGAGCAGCGCGCGCGGCTCCTCGCCGATCAGGCGGCGCGGGCGGCCCGGGGCAAGCCGGTCTACCCGATCGACGAGCGCTTCCTCGGCGCGCTCGAGGAGGGGATGCCGCCGGCGGCGGGCAACGCGCTCGGCGTCGATCGCCTCGTCGCGCTGTGCCTCGGCGCCACGTCGATCGGCGACGTCCTCGCGTTCCCCCACGGCTGGCTGTGACCTCCGGGGCGGTCCCCGAGGGCGGCGCGCGCCTCTCGCCGGAGATCCTGGCGCAGCTCGCCCGCAAGTACCGCACGCTCGCGGAGCTGCGGCGCGCGCGGGCGGCCGGCGAGGCGATCCCGGGCAAGGAGGTGTTCCGCGCGCTCGCGGGGGAGTTCCCTGGCGCGCTGAACGAGCTCGACAACCTCCCGCTCGACGAGATCGAGCGGCGCCACGGCGCGCTCTCGCGGGCCCTCGCCGGGGGCGCGGAGGAGCGCTGGATGGCGTGGATGCACGGCTACCACGCGCTGATGCGGGCGGCGCTCTACGTGAAGATCCGCGTGGCGCGGCGGCAGGAGCTCTCCGAGGGCGAGGCGGCGGCGCTCGCCGAGCGGGCGGCGAGGCACGCCGGCGCGCCGGTCGACGCCGCGTTCGTGGTCGCGGTCAAGGCGCCGCCGGACGGCCGGCTGAACCGCGTCGTCCTCGGCCGCCTCGCGGCGATGTCCGGCGCGTCGATGGCCGAGATCCGGGGGACGCTCTTCCCGCGGCGGCCGGCGCCGGGCGGCTGACGCGCCTGGCGGTGTGGAGCAGCCGCCGCTCGGCGCCCACCCTGACGGAGAGCGCCCGATCGAGGCGCCGCTGGCGACCGGTGACCTGCGTGTCCACCCAGCCGAGCGGCTCGATGGGCTCGGCCGTGCCGAGCAGGGCGCGCGCCACGTCGCGCGGGAACTGCCGCGATACGTGGCGGAGGATCAGATCGACGTCGTCCTGCTCGTCCTGCGGCGTCCTGGTCCCCGATCGCTGCCTGCGGTGTCGCTTGCCCATGTCGACGCGCCGTCCTCCTGCACCTCGACCATCGACGCGCGCGCGCCGCAGTTGCGTCGGAGCCGCGCGCGCCTCGTGACGCGCTCCGGCGTTGGGCTAAGCTCCGCGTCCGATGGAACGGCTCTTCTTCCTGCTCTCCGGTGTCTACGGGTTCCTCGGGGTGGCGCTCGGCGCCTTCGGCGCCCACGCCCTCAAGGCGAAGCTCGACGCGCTGCCGGACGGCGCGCTGCGCGCGTCGTGGTGGCAGACGGGCTCGCTCTACCACCTCGTCCACGCGCTCGCGCTCGCGCTCGCCGCCCACCTCGCCGCGCGCACCGGCGGGGCAGCGGCGACGGCCGCCGGCTTCTGCTTCGCGGCCGGCGTGCTCCTCTTCTCCGGCAGCCTCTACGTGATGACCCTGACCGGCGTCCGCGTCCTCGGCGCGGTCACGCCGCTCGGCGGGCTGTTCTTCCTCGCCGGCTGGGGCGCGGTGACCGTGGCCGCGCTCGGGCTCGCGAAGGGCTGAGGCGCCCCCGGGCCGACCGCCCCGCCCGGCCTACGTCGACCTGCGCGCGCGCGCGAAGAGCCGCCCGAGCCGCGCGGACGTCCGCTCGTGCAAGGCGCCGATGCGCGCCCGGACGCGCCCCCAGCGCTCGCTGTGCGCGAGATCGTCGAGCAGCGAGTACGAGACCGGCGTGACGATCAGGGTGAGGAGCAGGCTCAGCGACTGGCCGCCGATGACCACCACCGCGATCGTGTGGCGCTCCTCGGCCCCAGGCCCCGTGCCCAGCCAGAGCGGGAGCATGCCCGCGACCAGGGCCAACGTCGTCATCAGGATCGGCCGCAGCCGATCGCGGTTCGCGTGGAGGATCGCCTCCGCCCGCGGCATGCCCTCGGCGCGGAGCTTGTTCATGTGATCGACCTGGAGGATCGAGTTCTTCTTCACGACGCCGAACAGCACGAGGAAGCCGAGCGCCGAGTAGAGGTTCAGCGTGTTCCCGGTCGCCCACAGGCTCAGCAGCGCGAACGGCACCGACAGCGGCAGCGAGAGCAGGATCGTGACCGGGTGCACGAGGCTCTCGAACTGCGACGCCAGGATCATGTACATGAGCACGATCGACAGGAGGAACGCCCAGATGAACTCCCCGAACGTGCGCTCCAGCTCCGCGCCGCGGCCGCGCACGCTGGTCGTGTACGCCGACGGCATGTCCATCTCCCGCGCCGCGCCGCGCAGCGCCTCGAGCCGGTCGGCCAGCGCGTAGCCGGGCGCCACGCCGGCCCGCAAGCTCGAGACCCGCTGGCGATCCAGCCGATCGATGCGCGACGGGCTCTTCGCCTCCTCGATGCGCACCAGGTTGTCGAGGCGCACCAGGTCGCCCCGGAGCAGCGGCGCGCCCGCCGCGGCGCCAGCGCTGCCCGCCTGCGGCCGCGCCGTCCGCGGCACGTAGAGCCGGCGGACGGCCGCCAGCTGATCGCGATCCTCCTCGACGAGCCGGAGCTGCACGTCGTAGTTCTCGTTGGCCTCATCGTCGCGGAAGCGCGAGACCTCCTGATCGCCTCCCACCATCAGGCGCAGCGCGCTCGCGATGTCCTGCGTCCGGACCCCGAGCGCCGCGGCGCGCTCGCGATCGATGATCACCCGCAGCTCGGGCCGGTCGATCTTCAGCGTCACGTCCGCGTCCACGATGCCGCCGAGCTGCGCGGACCGCTCCCGGAGCTCGTTCGCGTAGCGCTCGAGCGCCTCGATGTCCGGACCCTGGATCGCGAAGTCGATCTCGAAGTTCCCGCCGCCGATGTTGAACGACGGCACGTTGCGGACCGAGATCCGGAGATCGGTGTACTTGCGCAGCTTGCGCCGCACCTCCTGCATCACCTCGCTCTGCGAGTAGTTGTCCTTGAACGCGCGGAGCGGGTTTCCGGAGAACGTCTCCCGGAACAGCCGCGTCAGTGAGAACGTGCGCTCGTCGTGCGGGGCGATGCGGACGAACGCCTCGCCCGAGCTGACGCCGCCCACGAAGCCGCCGCCCGCCGTGGCGAGCACGCTGCGCACCCCGCGCACCGAGCGGACGTCGTCGCTGATCCGCCGCATCACGTCGTCCATCGCGCCGATGCTGGCGCTGAGCGGACCCGTGACGCGGATCTCGAACTCCGCGTCGTCCGCGCCGGAGGGGATGTACTCCTGCTTCACGAGCCCGTAGAGCGGCACCGCCGAGGCCGTCACGAGGACGGCGAAGGTGGCGACGAGCGCGCGGTGCCGCATCGCGAACGCGAGGGCGCCCATGTACTTGGCCTCGAGCCGCCCGTAGAAGCCCGTGCGCGTCGCCGCCTCGCCCCCGCCGCCCGCCTCGCCCGACCCGTGAGCGCGGCTCGCCTCCTTGCGGAGCAGGCGCGCGCTCATCATCGGGGTCAGCGAGAAGCTGACGAGCAGGCTCACGAGGATCGCGACCGTGGCCGTGATCCCGAACTGGAACAAGAACCGCCCGGAGATCGACGACATGAACGACACGGGGACGAAGATGACGACGAGCGACAGCGTCGTCGCGAGCACGGCCAGCCCGATCTCCTGCGTGGCGGCCCTGGCCGCCTCGAAGGAGTCCATCTTCTTCTCCTCGACGAAGCGGAAGATGTTCTCGAGGACGACGATGGCGTCGTCGATGACGATGCCCACCATCAGGACGAGCGCCAGCATCGTCACGCTGTTCAGCGTGAAGTCGAGCGCCCACATCATGCCGAACGTCGCCACGACCGACGTCGGGATCGCGACCCCCGCGATGATCGTGGACCGCCACGACCTCATGAACAGGAGCACGACCGCGCACGCCAGGAAGCTGCCGAGGACGAGGTGCACGTTGATCTCGTGCAGCGCGGTGTAGATGTAGCCCGACTGGTCGCGGATCACCTCGAGCTTCACGTCCGAGGGCAGCTGGTCGGAGAGCTTCGCCACGTTCGCCTTCACGGCCTCGATCACCGCGACCGTGTTCGCGCCCGACTGCCGCACGACGTCGAGGACGACCGTGGGCCTCCCGTCGAGGCGCGCGAGCGACCGCTGCTCGTAGGTGCCGTCCTCGGCGCGGCCGATGTCGCGCACCCGGATGGGCCTCCCGTCGACGCTCCCGACGACCAGGTTGTTGAAGTCGCCCGCGTGCTCGAGGCGACCCATCGTGCGCAGCGTCCGCTCCTCTTCCTTGCCGGTGACGTTGCCCGCCGGGATGTTCGCGTTCTGCTGGACGATGGCCTCGCGGACGGCGGTGATCGGGAGGCCGTAGGCGGCGAGCCGATCGGCGGAGAGCCAGATCTTGATCGCGCGCTCCTGCCCGCCGACGACGCGCACCTCGCCGACGCCCGAGGAGCGCTCGAGCTGCACGCGCACGAGCTTGTCGGCAATCTCGGTGAGCTCCCGGATCGAGCGATCGGCGGAGAGGGCGATCGTCATCACGGGGGTCGAGTCGTTGTCCTGCTTCGCGATGACGGGCGGATCCGTGCCCACGGGCAGGCGGCGCAGCGCCGCTTGCACGCGATCGCGCACGTCCTGCGCCGCCGAGTCGACGTCCCGGTCGAGGTTGAAGGTGGCGATGACGACGGAGCTGCCGCTCGTCGAGATCGAGCGGAGCTCGGTGATCCCCTCGACCGTGTTGACCGCCTCCTCGATCTCTTCGGTGATCTCCGCCTCGACGTCCTCGGGCGCGCCGCCAGGGAGCGTGGTGCGGACCGAGACCGTCGGCAGGTCCACGGCGGGGAAGCGATCCACGCCCAGCCGGAAATACGCCACGGCGCCGACGACGATGAGGGCGAGCCCCAGCATCGCGGCGAACACGGGCCGCTGGATGCAGATCCTGGCGAGCGCTTGCATCTAACTCCCCTCCACCACGCGCACCGGCTGCCCTTGCTGGAGCGAGCCGGGGCGGGCGACGACCGACTCGCCCACCGCGAGGCCGGAGACGATCTCGACGCGATCCTCCGCGGTCTTCCCGGTGACGACCTGCTTCTCCTTCGCCTTGCCGTCCTCGATTGTGATCACCTTCGCGAGGCCGGCGAACCGGACGATGGCCGTCGCGGGCACCGACGGCGCCGGCTTCGCGGTCACCACGATCTGCGCGGTGACCAGGCTGCCCGGCCGCAGGTGGCCGGGGTTCTTGATGTCGCTCTCCACGAGCAGGGTGCGGCTCTGCGGATCGATCGCGGGCGCGAGGCGCGCGACCGTCCCCGCGTAGACGGCGCTGTCCCCCGGGACGGTGACGCGCACCTGCTGCCCGGCGCGCACGCCGGCGGCCTCGGTCTCCGGGATGGCCACGCGCAGCCGCAGCGGGTCGATGCGGACGATGTCCGCGATCGGCGCCCCCGCGGCGAGGAACTGGCCCGCGCTCGCCCGCCGCGCCTGGACGACGCCGTCGATCGGCGACCGCACCAGGGCGTCCGCGAGCTGCTGCCGCGCCATGCGCAGCTCCGAGCGCCGCTGGCGCACCGCCGCCTGGCGGATCCGCACCTCCTCGCGCGCCGACTGCACGGCCGTCTCCGCGCGGACCGCCGCGGCCTCGGCCGCGTCGAGGTCCATGCCCGACATCAGCCCTTCCTTGGCGAGGCTCCGCGCGCGCACCTGGTTGGCCTGCGCCTCCTTGAACGTCGCGAGGGCCTCCCTCACGATCGCGACGCTCTCGACGTCGAGCTCCTCATCGGGCCCGTCCTGAGGCAACCCGAGCTGAGCGCGGCTCTGCGCCAGCGCGGCCGCGGCCTGCTCGATGCGCAGCTCGTAATCCCTCGTCTCCAGCTGGGCGACGACCTGATCTTTCTTGACCGGGCTCGCCAGATCGACCGCGATCGACGCGAGGCGGCCTGGCACCTTGGCCCCGACCGTCACCTGCTCATCGGCGTCCAGGGTCCCTGAAATGTCGATGGTTTGTTCAACGACGAGCTCCGTCACCGGCGCGAGCGTCACCTCCTTGGCGCTCGGCGCGGCCTTCGCCCCCTTCGCGCCTTCCGGCTGGGACGCTGCCTCCTTGCCGCACGCAGCGCACTGCAGAAGCACCACCAGGAGCGCGGCCCAGGATGTCCAGAACACCCTGAGCTGACTGCGGGAACAGCTGACCGAGTTGGAGGGTTGGTTGGAGGGTTGGCAGAGCGCTGGATGGGCAATCCACATGTCGGCGGCCTCAGATGACCAGGAACGCCCCCCCGAGCGCGTGCAGCGAACGGATATTGACGCATCAGCGTTGGGGCGCAACGTGCGCTCAGGCACGCCGGGGCCGCGATCGCCGGAGCGCAGGCGGCCCGCGCCGCGGCGCTCGGAGCCGGGCGCGGGCTCCGGCCGAGCGGCGGCGCGGCGGCTCCCGCGCCGGGCGTCGCTCAGGGGTCGAGCTTCACCAGATACCCGTCGGCGTCGCCGCGCGTGGTCACGGGGCCGCCGCCGAAATCCACGGTTCCGCGGAACCCCCCGACGGCGAACACCTCGCCCTTGGGGCCGAGGGCCACCCCTGTCCCCATCTGCATGTCGGGATCGCCGATCTGGCGGCTGAAGAGGTGCTTGCCGTCGAGCCCGAGCTTCGCGATGAAGATGTCTCCGCCGCTGAGATAGCCGTTGCGATCCTCCTTCGTGCCCTGGCTCTCGAGCACGGTGCCGTCGAAATCGATGCTCCCGAGGAACGTCCCCGTGATGACCGCGTTGCCCGCCGGATCCACGGCGAGCGAGGCGACCTCCTGCAGCTCGGAGTCGCCGAACCCACGGCTGTAAAGATGGTTTCCCGCCGGGTCGAACTTGGCGACGAAGAAGTTCGGCTTCGTGCCGAGCGCGACGAGCGGCCCGCCGCCGAAATCGACGCTCCCCTGGAACATCCCGGCCAGGAACACGTCGCCTGCTGCGTCGAAGGCCACTTGAGAGGCCGCGTCGTAAAGGCTGTTGCCGAACGCCTTCTGCCAGAGCAGCCCGCCCTTCGGCCCGACCTTGGCAAAGAAGATATCGCGTCCACCCTTGGAGACGAGGGGCGGCGCGCTCGTCGGGTCGAGGTTGAAGCTCTGGTCGAACGTGCCCGCGATCGCGACGTTGCCCTCCGCGTCCGCGGCCAGCCCGCCGGCCGCGAGCGACGCCCTGCCATCATCGATGTAGAGCGTGAAGGCGTGATTGCCGTCCGCGTCCAGCTTCGCGACATAGACCGCATTGCCGCTGATGGCGTCGCCGACCGGCCCGCCGCCGAAATCGGCCGTGCCGCCGAGGGTTCCGGAGATGAGGACCGCTCCCTGCCCGTCGACGGCGACGTACTCGAGCTCCTTCACGTACTGATCGCCGAACCCCTTGCTCCAGACGTGGTCGCCGGTGCCGCCGTCGAACCTGGCGAGCCCGAGCCCGCCGTTGCTCTGGGGCAGCGGACCGCCACCGAAATCGAGGTTCTGGAAATAGCTCCCCCCCACGAAGAGCCCTCCGCCGGGGCCGTGCGCGACGTGCTGGCCGCCGGCGAGGCTCAGGCCGAACGACCTGCTCCAGAGGTGCTTGCCGTCGCGATCGAACTTCGCGAGGTACGACGCGGAGCCGTCCTGCGCGACGATCGGGCCGCCGCCGAGATCGATCGCGCCGGAGAACCGCCCGATGACGATCGGATTCCCCTCGGGGTCCACGGCGACGCTCGTGGCCCAGTCGAAGCCGTTCTCGCCGATCTGGATCGCCCACTGGAGCCGCCCCGGTTCCGCCGCGGCGCCCCCCTCGCCGCCGCTGCCGCCGCCCCCACCGTCTCCGCCGCCGCCGGCGGCCGGCTCGCGCCCGCCCGCGCCGCCACCGCCGCCCCCCTCGCCGACACCGCCGCTTCCATCGCCGTAATTCCTCACCTTGGGCGAGCAGGCCGCGGCGCCGAGGGTGGCGATCGAGAGCAGCACGAGGGCGCGAACATGAGTGTCATGGTTGAGTGAACGCATCCCTCGAGTATATAAACGGCGCGGCCGCGAGGTTCCTTTGAATCCGCGGGCCGCCGCTCAACGCTGTAGCGGAGGAGGCGAGGAGCGCGGCGGAGAGCTCACACCGCTGCTCGCGAGAACGCGGCCTGCGCCCGGGGCCGCTCGCCCGCCGCCGGGGCGATGGGCGCGAGCGGCACCCCATCGCGGTAGATCACCACGTGACCGAGCGCGGCCGGGATGCGCGGCCCCGGCGTGACGATGCCCACGAGGTTCAGCGGATCGCACGCGCACAGCTGGACGATCTCGCCGGACGGGGGCTCCCGCCGGACGGCGCGGAGCCCGTCGAGCGCCTCGGGCAGCGCGAAGTGCTCGCCCACGAAGCCGGCGATGAGGTGGCCGCCCCGGATCTGCCCCGCCATCTCGAGCCGCCGGTAGACCCGCAGGAGATCGCGCCACGCCGGCGGCCGCGGCTCGCGTGCGAGCAGCTCGCGGCAGACCACGCCGTAGCGGCGGAGGTACTGGTGCGCGAGCGCCTCGACCACGTCGAGGCCGTCGGCCCCGTCCCCGCCGGCGGCGGGCGCGTCCGGGCGCGCCCGCAGGAGCGACCACCGGCCCGACGCGACCGGCCCCGCCCGGCGCGACCCGCCCCGCAGCCGTCCGGCGCCCAGCGCGACGGTCGCCGCGGCGCCGCCGCCGAGCAGCGAGCGCAGCGCCGCGAAGCCGTCGCCGGTCACGAGCCCGGCGGCGACGAGCTCCCAGAGCGCCTCCTCGACCTCGGCCCGGGACCGGCCCGCGCCCGCGGCGATGTCGTCGAAGAACGACGCGCCCGCGCGCGCGAGGAACGACAGCACGCCCTGCGCCGGCTCCGAGAGCGACGCCGGCGGCGGCTCGCCCTCGGCCTCCCGCGGC
The DNA here is from genome assembly GCF_051521425.1 of Sorangium sp. So ce834. Lineage (NCBI taxonomy): Bacteria > Pseudomonadati > Myxococcota > Polyangiales > Polyangiaceae > Sorangium > Sorangium sp. So ce834. Next base: position 4,569,536 of record NZ_CP150351.1, on the reverse strand, counting down.
GCGAGCAGCCACGAGAGATCGCGCCGCAGGGCCAGCGTGATCGGCGCCGCGCGCGTGGGCGCCGACGCGTCGCGCGGGACCACGCGGCCCCAGGCCACCTCGCCGGACAGGCAGAGCGCGTCGAGCAGCCCCTCGTCGTAACCGGCCACGCGCGCGGGCAGCACCTCGCTCTCCCACGCCCCGGCGGCGAGCTCGAAGCCCTGCAGCTGCTCGATCACCCGCCCGAGGCCCCCCGGCCCGCGCGCCTGGGTGCCCCGCGCCACGCCCTGCCACGCGAGGAGGAACCGGATGAGCTCCGCCGCGGTCGCCGGCTCGATCGCCTTGCGCAGGCCCGTGACGGTGCGGCGGTGGATGCGCGCGAGGAGGCGGCGGTCGCACCACTCGATCGACAGATCGCACAGATCGCCCGCCGCGCCCTGCGCCGGCGCGCCCCTCAGGAAGCGCCCGCGCAGGGCGCCGCCCGCGAGCTCGATCCGCGCCAGCGCGGACAGCGCCTCGTCCGTGGGCACGTCGAGCCGCCGCGCGAGCTCCGCGGTCGAGACCGGCCCCGCGGCGCTCAGGAAGCCGCGCACCAGCGCCGTGATCGCGGCGCCGCGATCTTCGCCCCCGCCCTCGGAGCGCAGGGCGGGCGGCACGGCGACGTCGGGCGCGAACACGGCCCCCGGCCAGATCGCCTCGACGAGCGGCCGCCGCTCCGTCGCGACCCAGCGCGGCGCGGCCGGCGCCCCCGCGCCGGCGTCGCGCGCGGCGCGCACCTCCGCCGCCCGGCCCGCGGCGCAGAGCGCCTCGAAGAGCCGCGCGAAGCCGCCCCGGAGCCCCTCCTCGGCGGGGAGCGCGACCCGGTCGAGCAGGAGCTCGTGCAGCTCGTCCGCGTCGCGCACGTCCGGCCGCGCCTCGGCGACGACCTCGGCGATGACCTCGGGATCGAGCCCGCCCAGCCGCTCGGAGACCTCCGCCGGGAGCCCGCGCCGCACCCGGACCGCGCGGGCCCGCCGCTCCTCCAGCGGGGCGTCGTCGAGGAACGCGTAGGGGTTCGCGTTCAGGATCTCGTGCGAGAAGACGCTCGGCTCCGGCGTGTCGAGCGCGACGACCCGGATCGCCCCGCTGCGCAGGCCGACGAGCAGGCCGCGCAGCCCCTCGACGTCCATGAGCTCGGTCAGGCAGTCGCGCAGCGCCTCGCGGACGAGCGGGTGGTCCGGCGGCTCGACGTGCGCGAAGAGCCCGTGGTTGTCCTGGCACCCCTGCTGCTCGGGGAAGATCGAGAGCAGGAGGTCGTCGGCGCGCATGCGCTGGAGCGCCGGCGGCACCCGCCGGCCCCCCCGGAAGCGGAGCAGCGCGAGCGCGCGGGACGCGGCCCAGCGGAAGCGCGTGCGGAACATCGGGCCCTGGAGCGCCGCCTGGACCAGCACCTCCTCGAGGCCCTCGGGGCGGACGAGATCGAGCACGTCCTCGATCGGCAGCCCGTGCTCCGCCGACAGCGACAGCAGCACGCCGTCGTCGGTCGCCGCCGCCTGGAGCTCGAAGTCGAACGAGCGGCAGAAGCGCTTGCGGAGCGCGAGCCCGAGCGCGCGGTTCACCTTGCCGCCGAGCGGCGTGTGCACGACGATCTGCTGCCCCCCGGCCTCGTCGAAGAAGCGCTCGACCACCACGGTCGCGCCGCCCGGGACCGCGCCGAGCGCCGCGCGCCCCGCCTCGATGTAGTCGCGCACGAGCAGCGCGCCGCGCGCGTCGAGCGCGCACTCCTGCATGAGCCAGCGCGCGGCCCGCGACCTCGCCGCGCGCGCGTCCTCGCCGCCGCCCTCGCCGCGCCGCGCCCCCGGCCGGCCGACCTCGGCCCGCTCCTCCTCGAGCCGCGCGGCGACCTCGGCGCGGAGCGCCGCGACCTCGGCCGAGAGCTCCGGCGTGCGCGCGGGCGCCTCCCCGAGCCAGAACGGCACCGTCGGCGCGGCGCCGTGGGCGTCCTCGACCCACATCTGCCCGCCCTCCAGCCGGAGCACGCGCCACGAGGTGTTGCCCAGCAGGAACACGTCGCCCGCGGACGACTCGATCGCGAAGTCCTCGTCGAGCGTGCCGACCTTCGTGCCGTCGGGCTGGAGCACCACGTCGACGGCCGCGAGGTCCGGGATCGCCCCGCCCGACGTGAGCGCCGCGAGCCGCGCGCCGCGCCGCCCGCGCAGCCGGCCCCCGATGGCGTCGCGGTAGACGAGCGACCCGGCCCGCTGCCGCGCGCCCCGGGCCGCGGACGCGCCCTCGCCGCCGGAGCCCGCGGCGCCGCCCGACACCATGGCCACGATCGCGTCGAACTCGCGGCGCGACAGGCCCTCGTACGGCGCGGCCCGGCGCACGAGCGCGTAGAGCCCCTCCTCGTCCCGCTCCTCGCACGCGCACGCGGCGATGATCTGCTGCGCCAGCACGTCGAGCGGCCCCTCGCGCGACGTCATCCGGTCGAGCTCCCCGCGCCGCGCCGCGCGCACGATCGCCGCGCACTCGACGAGCTGGTCGCGCGTCAGCGGGAAGAGCCGCCCGCGCGGCGTCGCGGCGAGCGCGTGGCCCGAGCGGCCGATGCGCTGGAGGGCGACGTTGATCGACCGCGGCGAGCCCACGAGGCAGGCGAGGTCGACCGCGCCCACGTCGATGCCGAGCTCGAGCGACGCGGTCGCGACCACGACGCGGAGCTCCCCCGCCTTGAGCCGCCGCTCGGCCGAGAGCCGCCGGGCCCGCGAGAGGCTGCCGTGGTGGGCCGCGACGACGTCCTCGCCGAGCCGCTCGGCGAGCGCGTGCGCGACCCGCTCGACCAGGCGGCGCGTGTTGACGAAGACCAGGGTCGAGCGCGCCTCCCCCGAGAGCGCCGCGATGCGGTCGTAGATCTCGGCCCACTGCTCGTTCGTGCAGACCGCGCCGAGCTCGTCGCGGGGCACCTCGACGGCGAGGTCGAGGTCCCGCCGCTGCCCGACGTCGACGATCTCGGGCAGCTCGCGCGCGCCGGCGACGAGGCGGGCGGCGATCTCGATCGGGCGCACCGTGGCGCTGAGGCCCACGCGCTGCGGCCGGGCGCCGCCGCGGGAGGTCACGAGGTCCTCGAGCCGCTCGAGCGTGAGCGCGAGGTGGGCGCCGCGCTTGTCCCCGGCGACGGCGTGGACCTCGTCGACGATGACGGTGCGCACCCCGGCGAGCGCGCGCCGCCCCGACTCGCTCGTCAGCAGGATGAACGCCGACTCCGGCGTGGTGACGAGCACGTGCGGCGGCCGGGCGGCCATGGCGCGCCGCTCCTGCGCCGGGCTGTCGCCGGTGCGCACGACGGCGCGGATGCCCGGCGCGGGCAGGCCCGCTTCCCGCATGGCCGCCGAGATCTCGGCGATGGGCTGCTCGAGGTTGCGGTGGACGTCGTGGGAGAGCGCCTTGAGCGGCGAGATGTACAGGACGTCGGTGCGGTCCTCGAGGGCGCCCCGCGCCGCGTCGCGGACGAGCCGGTCGAGGCAGAAGAGAAAGGCGGCGAGCGTCTTGCCGGCGCCGGTCGGCGCGCAGATCAGCGTGTCGCGGCCGGCCGCGATGACCGGCCAGGCGCGCTCCTGCGCGGGGGCGGGGGCGCCGAAGCGCCCCTGGAACCACCGGTCGACGACGGGGTGAAACATCCCGCCGAGGGTAGCCGGGGCGGCCGAGGGGCGGAAGCGGGAGGCGGAGCGCGCCGGGCCGCCGCGGGGCCCGGACGATGCTCCCGGGAGACCGGCAACGGCGTGCTACGCTGGACCCGTCGTCATGATGCAGAGCGCAGTCGTCATCGGGCAGAGCGCGGTCAGCGAGGCGCCGGCCGGGCCGAGGCTGACCCTGGCCGACTGGACCCGCCTGCCGGAAGACGAGCCTGGCGAGCTCGTGGACGGCGTGCTCGCGGAGGAAGAGGTGCCGGACGCGGTTCACGAGGTCGTCGTGGCCTGGGTCGTCGGGGTGCTCCGGAGCTGGCTGATCGCGCGGGGCGGGCTGGTGCTGGGCTCCGAGGCGAAGTTTGCCGTGACCTCCTCGTCCGGCCGCAAGCCCGACGCCTCCGCGTACCTGCCCGGGAGCCGCAAGCCGCCGCGCCGCGGCCTGATCCGCGTCCCGCCCGACATCATGGTCGAGGTGCTCTCTCCGTCGCCGCGCGACGCGCGCCGGGACCGCGTGGAGAAGCTGCACGAATACGCGCTCTTCGGGGTGCGCTGGTACTGGCTCATCGACCCGCAGGCAGCGACGGTCGATCTCCTGGAGCTCGGCGCGGACGGCCGCTACGTGCACGCGCGCGCCGCGGCGGACGGCGTGGTCTCCGGCGTGCCTGGCCTCGAGGGGCTCACGCTCGACCTCGACGCCCTCTGGGGCGAGGTCGAGCGGCTCGGCCCTGAATCCGGCGAGGCGCCGCTCGGCGAGCAGCGCTCCGAGTAGCGGAGCCAGCGCGCGGTCCGATCCTGGCGGGCCCCGCGTCGGCGCGTCATCGGGTGCTTGGGCGGAGCGCCTCGATCGCTGCTCGATCTGAGCGCGCTCGGCCTCGTGCCCCCCGCTCCAGCAGCCATCGGTCGGCGAGGCGCGACGCTGTACGAGCCCGAGCGACGCTCGACCGATCAGCCTCGATTCCGTCTTGCTCGCGCTCTGAAGAGGACGGCGCCGATTGCCGCAAGATAGAGCCCGAAGTGCCAAGGCGGCGATCCGGGTTTGGACCCGGGGACCGAGCAGCTGCAGCCAGAGTCGTTCGTCGAGGGCGTACCTTCGTCGGTGCCGCTGCTCCCACTGCTCGCGACCTGCCCGCCAGTCGCCTGAGAACCGCCTGTCGTGACGGCATCACCTCCGGTCGCGCCCCCGCCGTTTCCGCCGCCGTCCCCTGCACTACCGCCGTCGCCCGAGGCCCCGCCCGCCCCGCCGCCGCCCGCTCCACCGCCGCCCCCCCCGCCGCCGGCCGCCCCGCCGCCGCCCCCCCCGCCGCCGCCCGTCGCGCCATCGTCGAGGAAAATGCGTTGGGCGAAGTTGTAAAAGCTGCGGTTCCAGACGGTCTTGGTATGGCCTTCGTTCGGCTCGATCTGGTAAATATGGTCGATGTTGTTCGCGTCCAGGAAGTCGTGATAATTTTTGCTATTGCCGATCAGCCCGTCCGTACTCCCGCAAGAGATGAAGATGAGCTTCACGTTGTCCTTGACCGCAGCCACATCCCGGATGGTCTGACTTGGCTGCTGGGTATTGGGCGCAGCCGAATACGGCCCGATGTAGTGAAAAACATCGGTATTGGGGAACCCGAAGTTGAAGGTTTGCCCCCCGCCCATTGACAGGCCGGAGATGGCCCGCAAATCGGCATCCGTCGCGGCGGAATACGTCTTCTCGACCCAGGGGATCAGGTCGTGGAGCAGGACGTCCCCGAAATTTGCGAAGCGCGCGAAATCGTCCGCTCCGTCCATCTTGCCGCTGGGCATCACAACGATCATGGGTTTGGCCATACTCTTCGAGTACAGATAGTCCATGATGTTGTCGGCATTGCCTTCGTTGCTCCCCTGGCCGATCCAGGAAACCTCATTGCCGCCGATTCCATGATGCAGGTAAACGACAGGATATTTCTGGTCCGTCGAATACCCCGGCGGCGTATAAACCGTCACCTTCCGCATTCCGTAGTTCCGGGTCGGATAGCTGACGGAGACGTCCAACTTCCCATGGGGAATGCTGGGGTTCCTGGCATCGAAACCCGCAGGCGGAACGGGAAGGTTAGCGGGGTCGCTGGCATACACCGCGGCGGGGAGGACTGAGATGACCGAGAACGAAAGGACAGCAGGCAAGTTCTTTAGGTGCATGAGGACCTCCAACGCGCGTAAGAGCCAAACTCGAATTCCGTAGACCGCGCTATGAGTGCCTTGGCGAATTTTTGCATTGTCACCGTGGTGTCCTATGCAATCGGCGCGTGCCGACGCACGGGTCGCGCAGCGCGCTGCAGGCGGTGTGCAAAACTATGCCTCAGGCGTTCCGAGGAGCAGAGGGGCTAGGAAATCAAAAAGGTATCCGAATGTCAAGCTCCTCGTCGCCGAGCTCGGCCTCTCCGCGGGACATCAAGGTCGCATTCACAGGCCTCGTGCCCTCCATAGCGACAAGGACCTGCTTCGTGAGGTTGATATCTGTCGGTTTTTCGCCGCTCTTGCCCCAGACCGGCATCTTCTAAGCCGGTCCACGCGGCCGGCGTGGTGGATCGTCGATCCAGGAGCCGTCCTTCGTCTCATCATGCAGCTTGCCGGCGGTCCGCCACGGCCAGGCCGCTGCGGATCACGCCGCCTTCGGCCATCGCCGCCTTGGCGGCGCGCAGGCCGCATTGGCGGTTCTCGTAGTTGATGAGGGGGAGAATGCGCGCGTATTCCGCGGCCGCCTCCTTGCGCCGCCCGGCCCGGTGATGCTCCACCACCGGCTTGATGAGATCCGGCGAGAGAGCGCTCGGCATGGTGCCGGTCGCCCCGGCGTCGAGATCTGCCATGGCGGAGCATCGTCTCGCCGAGCTACACCACCGGGAATTCGAGGGGGAAGCCGCCGGCCTCCAGGATTCCCCAGCGGACATGCTCGGCGATCGTCCTGAAATGCGAATTGCAGGGCGAACGCGGAAGAGGGCGTTCGCCACCGGCACGCTCGGCGCGTCCGGCTGATTCCGCCGGCGCCCTACCAGTCTGCCAGCCGGGGGACGAGCACCTGGATGCTGACGCCGGCGATGATGAGGCAGCCGGCCAGGAACAGCATGGGGGCGAGCTGGCTGCCGGTCGCGTCGTAGATGCGCGGCACCACGTTCTGGACCACGAATCCGCCGAGGTTGCCCACCGAGTTGATGGCGGCGATGCCGGCGGCGGCGTGCGGGCCCGCGAGGATCTTCTGGGGCACGCTCCAGAACACCGGCTGGCCGGCGAAGATGGCGGCGGCGGCGACGCACAGCAGGGCGAACTTGGGCGCTGCGCCCGGCATCACCACGCTCAGCACCAGGGTGAGGGCGCCCAGCAGCATGGGGCCGGAGATGTGCCAGGCGCTGACGCCGTTGCGGGCGGCATGGCGCGGCACCCACCAGAGCGCCAAGGCGACGAAGACCCAGGGGATGACGTTGATGAAGCCGTTCTGGATGTTGGAGGCGCCGAAGCCCTTCACGAGGGTGGGCAGCCAGTAGCTGAGGCCGTAAGCGCCGAGCGGCAAACCGACATACAGGCCGGCGAGCGCCATCACTCGTATATCCAGCAAGGCCCGCCAGGGGGAGCCTTCCGCCTGTTGGCGGGGCTCCGCGGCGAGGGTCCTGGCGAGCCAGGCCTTCTGGTCGGGGGTGAGGAAGCGGGCCTGCTCGGGGTGGCTCGGCAGGCGCCAGAGGACGTAGGGCGCGAGCAGGACGGCGGGAGCGCCGGTGGCCACGAACACCCACTGCCAGCCAGCCAATCCCAGGAGGCCGTCGAGGTCGAGCAGCGCGCCGCCGATGACCGAGCCCACCGCGTTGGCCACGGCGCTGGCCATCATGAAGGCGCCGATCATGCGGGCGCGGTGCGCCTGCGGGTACCAGAGGGTCAGGACATAGAGCACGCCCGGGAAGAACCCGGCCTCCGCCACGCCCAGCAGGAAGCGCAGGACGAAGAACATGGCCGGGCTCTGGGTGAACCCCAGCGCGATGGTGACGAGACCCCAGGTGCCCATGATCCGGCTGAACCAGACCCGGGCGCCGACGCGGACGAGGATCAGGTTGGCCGGCGCCTCGAACAGGAAGTAGCCGAGGAAGAACAGCGAGGCGCCGAGGCCGTAGGCGGCTTCGGTGAGGCCCAGGGCGCCCACCATCTCCAGCTTGGCGTAGGAGACGTTCTGCCGGTCGATGTACGCGATCAGGTACATCAGGCAGAAGAGCGGCATCAGGTGACGGGTGATCCGCTTCAGGGTCGCGGGGCCGATGTCCGGGTTCAGGGTCGCGGGGCCGATGTCCGGGGCCGCGCCCCCTGCGTACCGCATGCCATCCTCCAATCCTCTCGATATGCTATGAAATCCAAACTCGATCCGAAAGTCAAGCTCTCGTAGCGGCCGTCCCAGCGTACAGCCATACTGCACGTGCTGGTTGACATGCGTTTGGCTGTGGGTTGCCGTTACGCCCCACATTGCGCTGTTCGACGTCACCGCACGGATCAGACGAAGTCGCGGTGCCACTCTTGAAATTTTCAGAGGAGCCTGGATCCCAGGATCCTCGAGCGGTTCCATGACCGCAAGGTCCTCTACATTCGCAATTACGACCGCCAACGGATCTGAAATCGGCGACCGTCTCGGGCTGGCAGCTGTCCTTCAACACCTCGGACAAGGGCAAGGTAAGCGAGATCTGCCGCGATCTTGGCCTTGAGGCGGAATGGCGCGGCGAGAGGCTCCGGACGAGGCACATCGCGCAAGGCGCGGCCTATCACCCGATCACCGGCGAGCTGTTCCTCCATAACCAGTCGTACTGCGCACGATGGCGTCGGACGTCCGGGGAGCCATGACCCCCGGCGGTGAGGCTGTTCGAGCCCGGGCTCTCGCGTGAGCAGAGGAGCGCCATCCTGACGCTCGCGCCGGACGAGCAGAGCACCAACGCCTTTTACGGCGATAGCGGCGCCCTGATCGAGCAGTCGATCGGCCTCGAGGACGTAAAGACGCCCATGCTCGTCGGCGCGCAGGTCGATCCGGATCAGCGACCTCAGCCGGAGCCTCGAGTAGAGCTCGCGAGCGAATGCCAAGAGGGCCCGCTTGAGGGCTTGGTCCGTGTCCGGGATAGGCATCGTGCGGTCGTGGTCGATGGCCCTCCTGTCCATCGAGGTGAAGATGCGCTCGCCGGGCTCGAAGCGGCGCTCCAGCGCGGAGAACGCGTGGGGAGAGCGGCTGCCGAAGAACATACCCCCGCGCGATCCGGAGGGTTCGGGTGAGCGCATCCATCCACTTCTTGAGCGCGGGGAGAGCGACCTGCACGCTGGAGCTCCGGCTGGCCTGACACGCCTCCTCGAGCTGGCTGATCAGCCTCGAGCACGGCTCTCGAACACGAGGGATGGCGCTGCGTGCTCGCATGGATGGGTGCCTCGAGGACAGCCTACTTTTCCCGGAGTGGGCCCGTGATGGTCCCATACGTCTCGCCGCCCGGCTGGGCAAGCGGGCCGGCCGCCACAGCACCTGGGAGGCGCGCAGGCCGCTCGCGTGCGGGGGAGAGCGGCGGCGCGGCCTGCCCCCCCGCCCTCAGCGCCCGCCGCCGCGGCCTCGCCGGGCCGCGCGATCCGCCTCCTCCGCGCCGAGCGCCTCGGACTCCGCGTCGTCCACCCCGGCCTCGTCCGCGTCGAGCGGCGCGATCCGCCGCCCGCGCGGCGCGTCTTCCGGCGGCGCCGGCGGAGCGCTGCCGCGGATCTCCTGCGCGATCCGCGACAGCACCGTCGCGACGCCCTCCTCGACGGCGTGCCCGAGCTCCTCCGCGCTCCGGTTCACGAGGTCGTCGTGGCCTGGGTCGTCGGGGTGCTCCGGAGCTGGCTGATCGCGCGGGGCGGGCTGGTGCTGGGCTCCGAGGCGAAGTTTGCCGTGACCTCCTCGTCCGGCCGCAAGCCCGACGCCTCCGCGTACCTGCCCGGGAGCCGCAAGCCGCCGCAGCGCTCCGAGTAGCGGAGCCAGCGCGCGGCCCGATCCTGGCGGGCCCCCGTTGCCATCCGGGGGTGCGGCGCCCCAGGCAGCGATCACCATGGCAGAACCGCACCGCGACAGCCGCGAGCGGGCGCACGGCAGCGTGACCGATGCCGTGCATGACTTCGATGTCCCGGAGATCGATCTGCTCAGCCCGATCGAGATCCGCGGCGTGACGCTGCGCTCCCGCGTCGCCATGTCGCCGATGTGCCAGTACTCCGCGAGAGAGGGGCTGGCCAACGACTGGCACCTGGTCCACCTCGGCAGCAGGGCCGCCGGCGGGGTGGCGCTGGTCATGGTCGAGGCGACGGCGGTGACGCGCGAGGGGCGCATCACGCCCGGCGACCTCGGCCTCTGGGAGGACGAGCAGCTCCGGGCCCTGGGCCGGATCGTGCGCTTCGTGCACGAGCAGGGCGCGGTCGCGGGCATCCAGCTCGCGCACGCGGGGCGCAAAGCGAGCTGCGACGTTCCGTGGAAGGGCGGCGCGCGGCTCGGCCTCCAGCAGGGGGGCTGGGCGGTTGTCGCGCCCAGCCCCATCCCGTTCGCCGACGGCGACCCCAGCCCTCTGCCCCTCGACGCCGCGGGCATCGAGGGGATCAAGGCCGCCTTCGAGGCCGCGGCGCTCCGCGCGCTCGCCGCCGGCTTCCGCGTCTTCGAGATCCACGCGGCGCACGGCTACCTGCTCCATGAGTTCCTCTCGCCGCTCGCGAACCAGCGAGACGACGAGTACGGCGGCAGCCTCGTGAACCGGATGCGCCTCGTGCTCGAGGTCGCCGAGCGGGTCCGGCGCATCGTGCCGGAGTCGCTGCCCCTGTTCGTGCGCATCTCGGCGACGGACTGGGTCGAGGGCGGCTGGGGCGCGGACGACTCGGTGGCGCTGGCGCGGCAGCTCGGCGAGCGCGGGGTCGATCTCATCGACGTCTCCTCCGGCGGCCTGGTGCCAAAGGCCACCATCCCCGTGACCAAGGGCTACCAGGTCCCGTTCGCGCGCAAGATCCGGGAAGAGGCGGAGATCTTCACGGGCGCCGTGGGAATGATCTGCGAGCCCGAACAGGCCGATCGGATCATCACCAGCGGCGACGCGGATCTCGTGTTCCTGGCGCGGGAACTGCTGCGCGAGCCGTATTGGGCGCAGAAGGCGGCGCGCGCGCTCGACGGCGAGCCCCGCTGGCCGATCCAGTATGGATATGCGCTGAAGCGGCGGCAGAAGTAGGGCGCGCCGAGCACGGAGCCCGGGGAGGACGCTCCCTGAGCTGGAGGGGTCACGCGGCGACGCTCCTGGGCGCGGCGCGGCGGGGCGCGCCGCGCGCCCGCGCCCGCCACTCGCTCGGGCTCTGCCCCGTCGCCTTGCGGAACATGGCGCTGAAGTGCTGCGCCGACGCGCAGCCCACGTCGATCGCGATGGCCGTCAGGCTGTCGTCGCCCGCGAGCATTCTCCCCTGGGCGACGCGCACCCGCGCGGCGTTCACCTCCGCCTGGAACGTCGTGCCGGCTCGCCGCAGGTGCCGCTGCAACGACCGCTCGGAGAGGTGGAGCGCGCGCGCCGCCTCGGCCAGGGCGGGCCGACAGGGCGACGCGCAGAGCAAGCGCCGGAGCGAGCCGAGCACGCTCGCGGCCCCGTCGGCCTGGTCCCGAAGCCCGATCAAGCGCCCGACCAGCGCCTCGCGATCGCGTTGGCCGAGCCAGGCGAGCGCCTCGCCGATGCCGTCGAACACCGCGACCGGGAACGAAGGCTTCAGGACCTCGTAGAAGCCGGAGACCACGGCGCCGGCGAACCCCGGCGGCCGCACCAGCGCCTGCCGTACGACCAGCTCGCGAAACGGCTGCCAGCGCGCCGAGAGGTAGGCCGCCATCGACGCGAACGCCGCCGGGTCGGCGCCCTCGAGGCCCTGGAGGTCGACGAACGACACGTGACGGCCGCCGTGCGGCGTCAGCACCGCGTCGTTCAGCCGATTGAGGCGCTCGATGTCGTCGGCGCTCGGCCGCCCCCACAGCGAGAACCCTTTGAAGGCGCGCTCGGGGTACCAGAAGACGAACGTGGGGTCGACGAAGTACCTGCCGACCGGATCGGCCAGGAGCTCATCGATGCTGGAAGCGCTCTTCAAGTCGTCGAGAGAGATCATCGGCGGGCGTCGGACACGCGCCTTCGATCGAGCGCTGTGCGCCGCGGCGCGCGGAGCGCGCTGCGCAGCGGCCGTTCAGCGCCGGCGCGGAGGGCTCGGGTTGTCGGTTGGTCAGCTCGTTCGCCTGACTAACGCATTCGACATGCCACGCCCGGCCGACCCCCTCGCGCTCGGCGCGAGCCGCCTCCCCGCGCTCGCGGGGCCCGCACCTCCGCGCGCTCTCCGGAGCGCGCGCGGCGCGGCGCCCCCCCGCGCCGTCCGCACCAGCGCGCGTAGGCCGCAGCCGCCCCGAGTGCCGACGTCATGACAGCGCCAACCTGAGCCATGGGGCTGGCGCAGGTCGGCGCAGCACCGGGCTCCGGCGCTGAGCCTGCTCAGTCCGCGCCAGACCTGCTCAATCCGCGCCGAGCTCGCTCAGAAGGCCGGGCACGAGGATCCGACGCACGCCACGGACGGCGGGCCGCCAGGGACCGCGTTGTCGTAGCAGATGTAACAGTTCGTCGAGGGCAGCCCGGGCATGGTGCTGCCGGGGCAGTTGTAGCGACGCTGCTTGTAGTACCTCGACGATTCTCCGAAGAACTCATTATAATCGGGGTCGCAGTCGCGGGTCTCGACGCCGATCGGGGTCTTGAACGAGCTGTCGCTGTAGTAGGTTCGGGTGAAGCCGGTCGACATCAGCGGCTGCTCGGCGGAGCCCACGGCCTCCTCGCCGGCGGCCGCCTCGGCCTCAGGTGCCGATTCCATCGGCTCGGCCATGCAGGCGGCAAGAGCGGTGGCGAGGCCGAGAGCGATCAAGATGTTCTTCAGCATGGTCTGCGTACTCCCTCGTTGTGGCGGCGCGAGCGCGCGCCCCGGCGCCCGCCCGCCGCCGCGGGTCGGCGCGCGGCCGGGGTGAGCGAAGGGCGCGCCGGTCGCGCGATCGTCGTGAGGATGTCTACGCGCGGGGCGCCGGGCGCGCGTTCATAAACGCGCCATTCGGTTGTGCTTTCGCGCCACCCGACGCCGTCAGCGCCCGCCGCGGCCTCGCCGTGCCGCGCGAGCCGCAAAGCGTACGTGCCTGCATCGACGCCGCAAGCATCGGCGCACCATGCATCAGATGCAGTCGTGCGATCCGATCGCGCGGGCGGATCCCGTTTTTCCTGGCATGGCAGGCGATCCAGGAGGCGCGAGAAAAACCGTGAAACCAGACCAAAAGAAGCAGATCGCTCCGCCGTTCAAGGATCTGCTGGACGGTGTCAGGTGCTCGGTCCGGTTCCCTGAGCACGGCTTTATCCTGCAGCTGGAGCCGACCGGCACTCCCGAATCCATCGCCCGCTGGATTCAGGAGCACGAGCAGCTCATCGGCGACGCGACGCTGGAGTACGGGGGCATCCTCTTCCACGGCTTCGATCTGGACGTCGCGTCTTTCCGGCGGCTCGTGGGCCTGCTTTCCGACGAGATCCGCTTCGACTACATCGGTGGAACAGGCCCTCGGGAGCGGTACTCGGATGACGTCTATGTATCCACGTATGCGCCGCCGGGAGTGAAGCTCGCGCAGCACCATGAGATGGCCTACATGCCTTCGTGGCCCATGATGGTCTTCTTCTACTGTGACCTGGCCCCGCGCAAGGACGGGGAGACGCTCGTCTGCAGCTCCCGAAATTTCCAGAGGAGCCTGGATCCCAGGATCCTCGAGCGGTTCCATGACCGCAAGGTCCTCTACATCCGCAATTACGACCCGCCGACGGATCTGAAATCGGCGATCGTCTCGGGCTGGCAGCTGTCCTTCAACACCTCGGACAAGGGCAAGGTAAGCGAGATCTGCCGCGATCTTGGCCTTGAGGCGGAATGGCGCGGCGAGAGGCTCCGGACGAGGAATATCGCGCAAGGCGCGGCCTATCACCCGATCACCGGCGAGCTGCTCCTCCATAACCAGTCGTACCTGCGCACGATGGCGTCGGACGTCCGGGGCGCCATGACCCCGGCGGTGAGGCTGTTCGAGCCCGGGCTCTCGCGTGGCGACCTCAGCCGGAGCCTCGAGTAGAGCTCGCGAGCGAATGCCAAGAGGGCTTGCTTGAGGGCTTGGTCCGTGTCCGGGATAGGCATCGCGCGGTCGTGGTCGATGGCCCTCCTGTCCATCGAGGTGAAGATGCGCTCGCCGGGCTCGAAGCGGCGCTCCAGCGCGGAGAACGCGTGGGGATAGCGGCTGCCGAAGAACATCCCACCGCGGTGCAGGATGCCGCCGCAGACGGCCACGCAGAACTCCCGGCCGCTCATGTACCGCTCGACGATGACATTCGCGCGCGTCAGGGCGAACACCTCCTTGACGAACGAGGAGAGCTCCTCCCTCTTCTCGACGAAGTGCACGTTGAGCGACGCTCGCCCCGTGCTCGGCTTCACCACGAAGGGACCGGGATGGCTCTCGAACGCGCCCCGGATCCGCCCTTCCGGCGCGCCGTCGAGCGGGTGCCAGACCACGAACTCGGGCGTGGCGATCCGGAGCGACTCCAGCTGCCGCTTGAAGCAATCCTTGGAATCCAGCAGCGACGCGTCCAAGGGGCTGTGTCCGATGTAGGGAATACCCAGCATCTCGAGCGTGGCCGCGGCATGGCAGATCGAGCTCTCTCCCTGCATCCCGGCCGAGTTGATCCAGGCGAGATGGGCTCCGCATTCCTTCAGGCGCGCAGGCATCCTCATGTCGTCGGGAATGAGCGCCACGTCGCTGAACCCGATCCGCTCGAGGGCGCGCTGGATGTCGGTGGCGACCTCGTAGTAGCTCTTCCACGGCCGGAGATTGGTGGACCAGTACAGCGCGGCGTCGGGCTCGGACCTGTTGCCGCCATAGATCACCGCGATCCGGAGGGTTCGGGTGAGCGCATCCATCCACTTCTTGAGCGCAGGAAGGGCGACCTGCACGCTGGAGCTCCGGCTGGCCTGACACGCCTCCTCGAGCTGGCTGATCAGCCTCGAGCACGGCTCTCGAACAGAGGGGACGGCGCTGCGTGCTCGCATGGATGGGTGCCTCGAGGACAGCCTACTTTTCCCGGAGTGGGCCCGTGATGGTCCCATACGTCTCGCCGCCCAGCTCGGCAAGCGGGCCGGCCGCCACAGCACCTGGGAGGCGCGCAGGCCGCTCGCGTGCGGGGGAGAGCGGCGGCGCGGCCTGCCCCCCCGGCCCTCAGCGCCCGCCGCGGCCGCGCCGGGCCGCGCGAGCCGCCTCCTCCGCGCCGAGCGCCTCGGACTCCGCGTCGTCCACCCCGGCCTCGTCCGCGCCGAGCGGCGCGATCCGGCGCCCGCGCGGCGCGTCCTCCGGCGGCGGCGGCGGCGGAGCGCTGCCGCGGATCTCCTGCGCGATCCGCGACAGCACCGTCGCGACGCCCTCCTCGACGGCGTGCCCGAGCTCCTCCGCGCTCCGCTCGAGGCGCTGCTTGCGCTCGATCTGCTCCATCCTGCGCCGCTCCTTCAGCCGCCGGTGCTCCTCCCGCTGCGCCAGCGCGGCGCTGCGCTCGACCTCCCGCCGGAGCTGCCGCGGGGACACGTCGCTGGAGAGCCCGGCGCGCGCATGGAAGGCGAGCCCCAGGCCCCAGCCGAGCAGCGGCCAGAAGAACCACCACGGCCCGGGCGTGAGCGCGTTGATCGCGAAGAGGAACGCGTTCACGACGAGGAACGAGAACAGGTGCGAGCGGAACCCCGTGCGCCGGCGCGCGAGGATCGCCGCGCGCGCCTCCGCCTCGCCCCGGACATGCTCGATCTCGCGCGACGCGGCCTCGATCGCGCCCCGCGAGATGCCGATCTCCTCCGCGGCCGCGACCAGCTCGTCATGGCCGACGTCGCGCGCCTGCGCGTCCCGGAGGGCGCGCTCCAGGATCGCCCGCACCTCGGCCTCGGTGTACCGCCGCCCGCTCTGCTTGTCCGG
Source organism: Sorangium sp. So ce834 (assembly GCF_051521425.1). Taxonomy (NCBI): domain Bacteria; kingdom Pseudomonadati; phylum Myxococcota; order Polyangiales; family Polyangiaceae; genus Sorangium; species Sorangium sp. So ce834. Next base: position 4,553,891 of record NZ_CP150351.1, on the reverse strand, counting down.
TTTCGTCATCGCTCTCCTTCCCGCGCGTCCCCGCGCGCAGAGCATACGCTTGACCGCGTGCGCCCGCCCCGCTTCCATGGGCGCAGCAAGGACCCCATGAGCAGCGATACGGCCTTACAACGCGTGGGGACCACGATCCGCAACAAGTGGACGCTGGAGCGGCTGCTCGGCGCCGGCGGCATGGCCGCGGTGTACGTCGGCGTCCACCGCATCGGGCGCCGCGACGCGCTCAAGATCCTCCACCCGCAGGCCGCGAGGTCGAAGGAGATCTGCGACCGGTTCGAGCGCGAGGCGCAGGCCGCCAACCGCTTCCGCCACCCGGGCGCCGTCGAGATCCGCGACATCGACGTCGCCGAGGACGGCGCGCCGTTCCTCGTCATGGAGCTGCTCGAGGGCGAGTCGCTCGCCGAGCGCGAGCGCCGCCTCGGCGGCCTGCCGCTCGCCGAGGTGCTCGGCTTCGCCGCGCAGGTGCTCGACACGCTCGGCGCGGCGCACGCGCAGGGGATCATCCACCGCGACATCAAGCCGCCCAACCTGTACGTCGTCCGCGAGGACCCCGCGTCCACGCCCGCGCCCGCCGGCGGCCCGCGCATCAAGGTCCTCGATTTCGGGCTCGCGCGGATCCGGCAGGACTCCAGCCTCCAGGGGGAGCTCACCCGGATGGGCCTCGTGCTCGGCACGACGCCGTACATGCCGCCGGAGCAGGCCAAGGGCCGCGACATCGACGCCCGCGCCGACCTGTTCGCGGTCGGCGCCACCATGTTCCGCCTGATCGCCGGCCGCCACGTGCACGAGGCGAGCACCGACTTCGACCTCCTGCTGAAGATGGGCCGGGAGCCGGCGCCGCCGCTCGCGCGGCGCGCGCCGTACGCGCCCCGCGACGTGTGCCTCGTCGTCGACCGCGCGCTCGCCTTCGACCGCGACCAGCGCTACCCCGACGCGCGCCGCATGCTCGAGGACGTGCTCGCCCTCCTGCGCCGCGAGCCGCCCCCGTACGCGTCGCGGTTCGCGCACGCGCTCGATCCCGACGCGATCACGCTGCACGGGCAGCGCTCGCCCGCCGCCCCGGACGACGAGAACGGGCCCACCACGGTCCCGGTGGGCCCCGCGAGCAGCCCGACCGTCATCGACAGCATCGCGGTCGAGTGGAGCGACGAGCCGCCCATGAGCGGCGGCTCGATCACCACCGAGTGGGAACGCCCCGCGAGCGCGAACGAGGAATCGATCGCGGTCGAGTGGAGCGACGAGCCGCCGGACGCGCCCGCGTCGCACCGCGCGCGGCGCTGACGGGCTCGGCGGCTCGTCAGCCCGCGCCCCCCGGATCGCGCCCGGTCAGGCCGCGCCCCGGCGCCGCCGCAGCCCGAACAGCGCCATCGCCAGCAGCGTGGCCAGCGGCCCCGCGGCCCTTGTCGCGCCGCCGCCGGGCACCTGGCAGCCGCAGCCGTCGCCCTCGCCGACCACCGCGGGGCCGTCGGTCGGCGCGTCGGCCCCGCCGCTGCCGCCTGCGCCGCCCTCGCCCGGGGCGCCTCCCGCGCCGCCGGCGGCGCCCTCACCGCCGGCGCCGCCCGCCCCGCCCTCGCCGCCGGCGCCGCCCTCGCCGACCGGATCGCCGCACCCGGGCGCGTCCGGCACGAGCGCGCCGAACGGCGTGTTCTCGATGCCGCGGACCTCGATGTCGTCGATCTCCCAGCCGAAATCGCCCGAGTAGGCGTCGGTGCCGATGCGGAACCGGACCTTCACCGTCTTCCCCGCGAACGCGTCGCCGAGATCGAGCGTCACCTGCTCCGGATCGGGCCAGGCCTCGTTCGCGCCGACGAAGCCCTGGCGGCCCGCGAGCGGGTTCACCGACGGCTCGTCCACCGTGTTGCCGATCGGGCCGCCGTACCCGGGATCCGCGTACGCCGCGACGTCGTGCCACGTCTCGCCGTCGTCGTCGCTGATCTCGATGAGCCCGCCGTCCCAGTGGATCGCCGCCTCGTCCTCCGTCGCCGGCGAGATCTCGAACGAATACCGGTGCTTGAACGAGATCACGAGCGGCTCGCCCTCGCCGACCGAGAGCGGCGGCGAGACGAGCTGCGTGTCGGAGAGGCTCGGGTAGTCGACGCCGCGCCACGCGTGGTTCGTCAGGTCCGTCTTCTCGCGCGACCAGATGGCGTCCGCGTCCTCGCCGTCCTTCGACCAGACGGGCGCCTCGCTCTCGACCGAATCGACGGCCGACGCCTCCGGCACGTCGTCGACGTTGAGGCGCGCGCCGGCGACGCCGGCGACCGTCACCTCGCAGGCCCGGGGGGCGGCGACGTCCACGCGGAGCTCCAGCGTCTCTATCCCGGCCGCGGCCTCGTCCACGTCGACCTCGATCTCGACCGTCCCGGCCCCGAACGCCGGGATCGTGGGCAGCACGATCGCGTTCCCGTCCGGGAACGACACGTGCTCGTTCGTCGAGGAGACGGTCGCCGCGGCGCCGAGGAGCGGCAACGGGCCCGCGTTCCGCACCTCGATCGCCACCTTGCCGCGCTCGCCCGCGTCGAGGAAGCCGTCGCCGTCGCACGAGCGCACGCCGTCGTCCGGCTCCCGCAGCGAGACGGCGGCCAGCGGCGCCATCGCGAAGCTCTCGACCACGCCGACGAAATCCTCCGAGTCGCGCGGCGCGGACACCGCGCACGTCCCCGCGCCGCGCCGCGCGAAGCCGTGGGCGAGCGCGAGCATGTCGGCCTCGCTCCGCGCGTACGCCGCCGCGAGCAGGGCGTCCCGCTGCTCGGTGTAGGTCGCGTCCACCGGCGCGAGCTTCATCCCCGCCACCACGATGTCCGACATGAGCCGCCGCGCCTCGTCGTGCGTGTAGATGCGGCCGCCCTCGTCCTCCCGCGCGAGCAGCTCGACGTAGCCCTCGAACAGCATGAGCGCCCAGATCTCGCCCGCGTTGTGCTCCTCGGAGTTCCTCGGGTCGCTGCCCTCGAGGATCGGGTGATCCGGGAGCTCGACGCCGTCCGAGATGTGCCTGAACGTGAGCCCGTTCTTCGAGAAGTTGATCGTGTAGGGCGCCCGGCGGCCGCCATAGTAGGCGCTCTCGCCGCTGTCCTCCGACGCGTAGATCCCGGTCGCGAAGGTGCCGCCGAGGTCGTCGCCGTCGCGGATAGCCATGTGCAGCGCGATGAAGTCGCCCCAGCCCTCGCTCTGCGCGCCGCACTGCGCGGTGAAGCACTGGGTCAGGCGCCGGTGGATGTAGTGCCCCCACTCGTGGGCGGTGACGGTGTTGTCGATCGTGCCGTCGCGCACGACGCCGAGCACGCGCTCCATCGCCGCCCTGACCGGCCCTTCCAGGAGCGCGGCCTTGAGGCTGCTCCCTTCCTCGTAGGAGGTGGAGAGCACCGGGATGGTCACCACGGCGTCCTCCGGCGCGCCGTTTCCCATGCCCGGCGCGGGGACGCCGGGCGCGTTGTTGGCGATGATGAGCGCGGCCGCGCCGGCGGCCTGGGCGTTCACCGCCTTCTGCTTGAAGGTGCAGCCGCCCCGATCGACGAGCAGGATCTTGCCCGTGACGTCGGCGAGCGGCGCCTCGCACCCGTCCCGGGTTCCATCGACCGCGTCGTCGGGCGTGGCGTCGACGCCGTCGTCGACGAGCGCGATCTCGGCGGAGAGGTTGAAGTTCCCGGCCCCGAACACGGCCGTGCCGGTGCTCAGGCTCGCGCCGCCCGGGTCGAGCGTCAGCGTGCGCCGGACGTCCTTGCTGTTCCAGAGGTACATCTGCATCCGCGGCGAGGCGCCGTCGGACATCGCGTTCATGTTCGCGTTATTGCGCTGGGCGTTCGGCACCAGGGCGCCGTCCTGCGCCTCGGCGTGCATCGGATCGCCGTCGAGGCCGCCGCGACCCATGTTGTCGAGCTGGGCGTTGCCGGCGGCCTCGTCGAAGCCCGAGTCGTAGTACCAGTCGTGCAGCCAGTTGTTCACGTAGAACAGCTGGGTCACGGCGGCCATGGTCTGCGCCTCGCTCGACAGCGGATCGAGCGTGGGGTCGTAGACGTGGTCGAACGTCCGCTCCGCGGTGAGGGTCGCCCGGACGTCGCCGTTCGAGTAGCCGTCGGGGGCCCTGTGGTCCGCATAGGCGTCCACGTTGTTGCCGAAGGTCTGGACCGCGTCTCTCGGCAGCCAGGGGTCGGCGGCGCCGCCCGGGCCCTTGTTGAACCCCTCCATGGAGACGAGCGGCGCCGGGATGAACGCCGGCTGCGACCCGTCCGGCATGCCGGTCGGGTGCGGCAGGAAGTCGGCCTGGGGCCCGTCGAGGGGCCGCCGGTCGCCGGTGGTCTCGGCCCAGACGCGGTAGTTGAACGCGTCGTACTCGATCAGGTCGCGGCGGTAGAGGATGCGGCCGTCGTCGGCCGCGATCACGTAGTCGTAGGCGTCCGAGGAGACGGACTCGACCTCTCCCGAGATGAACTCGACGAAGTACGCCGGGATCAACGCCTCCGGCATCGGGAAATAGACCTTCTTCACCCGGGCCGGCTCGACCAGGTGCAGGCCCGCGGCGCGCAGCGCGCTGTCCGGCGCGAGGTCGAACGCCTGGTAGTCGCCCGCGGGGCGCTGGAGATCGACGACGCCGCGCTGCCCCGGGTGGATCCCGTAGAGGTCCTCGAGCGCCCGGCCGAGCGCCTGCCTCGGCGAGAGGCGGAACGCATGGCGGCCCGCGCGCCCCATGGCGGGCACGGCGGCCGGGTGCAGGTTGCCGGAGATCGCGACGAGCTCGAGGTCCTGGCGCATGAGCACCTTCACGTCGGTCTGGAAGACGTCGGCGCCGTCCACGCGCTGCCGCAGGACGACGACGACGGGCCCCTGGCCGAGGTCGTGGACGTGGACCACCTGCGCCGCCGCCAGCGCGGCCCGGGACAGGCCGTAGGCCGCGGCGAAGCGGGCGAGGTGGCGCCGGGCGGCGGCCTCCGGCGTGGCGCCCGGGGCGACGGCCGACGGGGCCTCGGCAGGCGCGGCCCCGCTCGCGGCCCACAGGAAGGTCGGCGCGCCGCGCTGCTCGTCGATGGACGTGACGACCCCGCCCGCGGCCGCGGCGCGAGCGGCGGCCGCGGCGCGCGCGTCGCCGAGGGCGCGCGCCGCCCTGGGCGCGCGCAGGGTTGCGTTGAGGTCGGGCCGCTTGCCGGGGGCCGCGTGCGCGAGCGAGCCGGCGAGGAGCGCGAGCGAGAGCGTGAGACCGCGAATGGAACGCTTCATCCGATCTACTCCGTGCGTGGCTGGACAGCGGTCGTGCCGCCGGATCGCTTCGTTCCCGAGCGGGAAACCGGCCTGATGAATGGAGATCCTTTGATAGACGTTCTCGCCGCACGAGGGAAGCCGCTCGGCGGCTCGGGGCGGGCCTTACGCCGGCGAAGGCGGCCGCGGCGGCGGCAGGCGGCCTCTTCGCTACCGGGGCGAAGCCCGGAGGAAACGAGCCCGGTGGGCGGGAGGAGACGGGGCGCGCGCCGCGCGCGGGGCGGTTTGTGCGTCGGGCGGGGCGGCGCGGAGCGGTTTGTGTCCTTCCCGTCGGACCGCCGCTCTAGGATGCGCCCGCCATGCTCGGCGAAGCGAAGCGGATCTACCTGGCCACGCGGAAGAAGCACGATCAGCTCTTCAACACCTACTTCATGCGCCCGCTCGCCGGCGGCGTCGTCGCGCTGCTCGCGCGGACCTCGATCACGCCGAACCAGGTCACGCTGCTCAACCTCGCCGTGTTCGTGGTCGCGGCGGCGCTGCTCGTCGCGCTGCCTACGGCGGCGGGGGGCCTCGTCGCCATCGGCGTGCTCGAGCTGAGCTACCTCCTCGACTGCTCCGACGGCATGCTCGCGCGCCACAAGCAGATCGCGTCGAAGGAGGGCCACTTCTTCGATTTCTTCACGGACGAGCTCAAGGCGGTGCTCCTCTCGGGCGCCCTCTCGGTGCGCTTCTTCCGCGCCGGCGGCCTCGGCCTCGATGGCGCGCTCTGGCCCGCGGGCGACCCGCGCTTCCTGCTCGCGGGCGTCGTCGGGGTCGCGGTGATCGCCTCGGCGATCTCGCTGACGAACTTCGTCCGCCGCCCGGAGATCAGCGGCAAGGAGGCGTCGGTCTCGGCGTACTACGAGACCGCCACGGAGGAGCGCCCGCGGTCGCCCGTCGCCCGGGCGGCGGCGCTCGTGACGATGTTCCTGCGCTTCCTGAACCACTACCCGAGCCACATCTGGGCGTTCGCGCTCGCGGATCGGCTCGACGTGTTCTTCTGGATCTACGTGCTGATCAACGGCCTTTACCTGGCGCGGGGCTGGCTCGGGCTGCTGCTCAGGTTCGGGCGGGGCTAGCCCTCCGGGGGGAGCGTCGGATGCGGTGCGCGACCGAGCGCGTGGCTTCACGGGCGACGTGCGTGTCGCAGGAGCGGGCCGGCGGGAGCCGCGGGCAGTACGGCGTGTACCGGAAGCCCAAGGGCTATTGAGCGACGCGGAGCGGGAGACGGCGATGGAAGACGGCTTCTTCGGGCGCAGCCAATCCGCGGCCTTCGACGCGATCCGCGCCTGGCACGGCGGAGGCAGCGCCGGCGCCTGCGTCGTGTACGGGCCGGCCGGCGCCGGCAAGGGCGCGGTGCTCGACCGCTTCTTCGGCTCGCTCGACGGGTCCGGCGCGCAGCGCGTCCTCGTCCGCGGCGGCCGGGCGGCCGGCGCGCCGTTCGAGCAGGAGGTGCTGGCGCGGCTCGCGGACGGCCTCTGGCCCGACGACGCGCCGCACGCCGAGGATCGCCAGGGGCTCTGCGAGCTCCTCGCGAACGAGATCGCGAACCGGGACGCCGAGGACGGCGAGCCGGCGCTCCTCCTCGGCCTGGTCGGCCCGGACGCGTGCGCCGACTGGCCCGAGGAGCGCGAGCGGTCGGTGCTGGGCGAGCTCGGCCCTTCCGTGCGCGTGCTGGTCTCGGTGTCGGCTCCCAGGGAGGCGGCCGAGCGGTGGGCAGAGCGGCTCGCCCTCGACGTCTCCACGATCGCCTGGGTGCCCGTGAGCGGCTTCCGGCTGGTCGAGATCGACGCCCCTCTGCGCGATCGGCTGGCCTGGGCGGCGATCGACGGCCCGGGGCCGGCCGCGGCCGTCGAGGCGGCGATGGGCGCGCTCCGCGAGGGCGGGGCGGCGCGGCTGGAGGCGCTGCTGTCGATCCTGGCGCGCGCGTTCGCGCCGCTCGATCTCGGGGACGCGGCGGCGCTCCTCGGCGAGGAAGAGGCGGAGCTCGCCGCCGCGCTCGACGCGCGCCGCGCGGTGCTCGATCCGGTGATCGCGTGGGAAGAGCGCTGGAGCGCGCTCCGGTTCCGGCACGAGGCCCTGCGCGCGGCCTGGGTGGCCGCGAGCGAGGACGGCGCCGCCCTCTGCGAGCGGCGGTTCGTGGAGGCCGCCCGGGCGCTGCTCGGCGCCCGCGCGCGGGCGAGCGGCCGCCCCCCCGAGGGCCGCGCCGCCGGCTACCTCCGTCGGTACGCGGGCGATCATCTGCGCACATCCGGCGCGCCGCCCGCCGATCTCCTCGCGCTCTGCGATCCGCGCTGGGCGTGGCCGTCCTCGCTCGGGGACCTCGCCGCGCGCCGGGCAGAGCTGCGGCGCCTCCGGCGCTCGGTCGCCGCGCCGCTGACGGCCGCCGGCGAGCCGCCGACGGCCGCCGGCGCGGGCGAGGCCCTGGCGGAGCCGGTGCCCCGCCTGGTAAGCGTCGCGCTCGCGCAAGGCGCGCTCGGCACGCTGCACCGCGCAGGCGATCCGCGGGACGCCCGGCCCGGCGACGTGGCGCGCGGCGACGCCGAGCGGGCGCTCGCCGTCGCGCTCCTCGCGCTCTCGGCGCGCGCCTCGGGGCGGCCCGGCGAGGACATCGCGGCGAGGGCGCGCGAGCTCGTGCGGCGGCGCGGAGCCGCCTGGCGCGGCGAGCCCTGGGGCGATGCGCGGGCGCTGCTCGCGGCGGCGCGCGCCAGCTCGGGCGACGATGCCGCGAGCTTCGCGCGCTGGGCGGTATCGGCCACCTTGCGCGACGAGCAAGGGCCCAGCCTGCCGGTGTGGCTCGCTGCGGCCCGATTCCTTCCGCCGTCCGAGGCCGAGGCGCTGGTCGCGGAGGCCGTCGAGCGCGCGCGCTCGGATGCGCGACCGGGCCACGCGCTCGCGCAGCTCGCCGCGGCGCCGCCGCTGGACCCCGGCCAGGCGCGCTCGCTCCTTCGCGCGGCGATGGATCTTCCGCCGGGATCGCGCGCCAACGCGCTGGCGCCGCTCGTGCGGGCGCTGCACGAGGAGGAGCGCTCGCGCGGCGTGTCCGCGCTCTTCGACGCCTTGCTCGCCGGCGCGGGCGCGGACGGCGAGCCGATCGACGCCCCGTCGTGCACCGAGGCGCTCGCCCCCTTCCTCGGTCTGCCCGAGATCTCGAAGCTGCTGGACGACCCGATGACCGGCATGGGCGCGCCGCTCGCCGTGCGGCTCGCGGAGCTCGGCGAGACCGCGCGCGCGCTCGACGTCATCGAACAGCTCTGCGGCGCTGGGGTCCACGGCGCGGGGCCGCTGCTGCGCGCCGCCGCCACCCGGGGGGGTCGTCCGCTCGTCCACGCGGCGCGCGAGGCGGTGGCGTCGCTCCAGCCGGCGTGGGCTGCGGCCGCGCTGGTGGCCGACCATGCGGCCCAGGCGATCGATGCGCTGGGGCTCGACGCCTCGGTCGAGATCGCCGAGCGCGGTGGGAGCTCGGGGCAGGCGCGCATCGCGGCCCTCGCGGCGCTTTGCTGCGCCGCCCCCGCGCCGTCGCGGCCGACGCTCGCCGCTCGCGCCGTCGCGGCCTACCGCGAGAGCGGGGACACGGACGGGCTGGAGACGGTGATCCGCTGCGCTGACTGGATGTCGCCTCACGACGCAGCGTGGCTGTTCGCCAGGAGCCTCGGCGACGCTGCCGGCTCGGTCACGCTGGCATCGACCCTGAGCGGCTGGGGAGGCGTGGAGATGCTCGCGCCGCTTGTGGCGCGGATCGGCGGCGACGGCGCGCTCGCCGCCGTGGCGGATGCCCTGCACGGAGCGGACGCATGGCTCGCGTGGATGGAATCCGGCGACGGGAGCGACTAACGCATCGCGTTGCACGCAGACGGGTCGCGACCTGCCCGCGCCCCCTCGCGAGGGGGGTCGGGTCGATCCGAAACCGAACCGGAGCGCCTCCGGAGCCCGCTCCGGCACGTCGCGACCTACCGCGAGCCCTTCCGAGGGGGGTCGGCTCGATCCGAAACCGAACCGGAGCGCCTCCGGAGCCCGCTCCGGCACGTCGCGACCTACCGCGACCCCTTCCGAGGGGGGTCGGCTCGATCTGAAACCGAACCGGAGGGCCTCCGAAGCCCGCTCCGCCATGTCGCGACCTGCCCGCGACCCCTCCCGAGGGGGGTCGGCTCGATTCACGACCTTGCCGGAGGGCCTCCAAAGCCCGCGCGGGCACGTCGCGACGTGCCCGCGGCCATCCCGAGGGGGTGCGGCTAGGTCGAGACCCTGCCGGAGGACCTCCGAAGCTCGCTCCGTCCCGGTTCGGATGGTCCTGGCCGCCTTGCGGGCTCGCCGATGGCTCAGTTAGAGGGTCGACGATGATCAAGCCCCTGGCGTGGCTGGCCTGCTCTCCCCTCGTCCTCGCCGCCGCCGGCTGCGGCGCGGAGGCCGGCGATACGACCCGAGCCACGTTTCCCGAGTACACGCATCCCTTGTCCGAAGGGGAGAGCGCCTGTGGGCGAGCCGACTTCGAGGAGCTGTTTCCCTTCTCGATCCGCTCCGCGACGCTCCCCGTGCTCGTCCATTACTACCGGGAAGAGGAGCGCGACACCGCCCGCCAGGTCCTCGCGTTCGTCGAGAAGGGGTGGGACTACCACGTGAATCGGATCGGCATGCGCCCGCCGCTCACGGATGCAGGAGAGTGCGGGCCCGACGACGCGTTCGACGTGCTCGTGTGGAGAGGCCACCGCAGCTGCCTCGTCGACGTCCTCGGCGACGAGCCGTCGACCTCCTGGAACGACTGGCACGCTTTCATGATCGTCGACCCGTGGGGGCCTTACGGCGGCCCCGATCTGGAGGAGACCGTCGTGCACGAGATGGCGCACGCGTCGCAGGCCGCCGACGACTGGAACGAGAGCCCCGTCCTCTTCGAGATGTCGGCCAGCTTCCTCGACCAGATCTACATGGATCGCTACGCGGACGAGGGCCTGGACGATTTTCAGCGGCACCCGGACCGGGCGATCGACCGCGACGACGGTTACGAGACGTGGGCCATGTACGGCTCGTCCATGGTCCTCCTGTACCTCAAAGATCGGTTCTTCGACGGCGATCCGACGTTCGTCTCCCGCATGTGGCTCGACGCGCGCAACCCTCGCGGCGCCGAGGGCGCGCTGGATCGCAACGAGCCCGACTTCGTCGATTCGCTCGACGACATGCTGCGCGAGGTGGCGGACACCAGCTATATCGAGGTCGTCCCCGAGCTCGCGCGCTGGCGCTGGTACACCGGCGATCACGTCGACGACCGGCACTTCCGTCACTTCGCGGGGGGCCTCGAGAACCTCGAGGCGGCCAGGCTGACGCTGGCGGCCCAGGTCGAGGCCGCGCCGGGCAGGATCGACATCCGCGAGGGCGCGCCGATGATGCTCGGCACCAGCTATATCGAGCTGTCGGCCGGCGCGGACGCCGCGCGGTCGGTCTGCGTATCCCTCGAAGCGCCCGACGACGCGGGGCGCCGCTTCGTCGTCCAGGCCGTGCCCGGGCTCACGCCCGATTCCGACGGCGCGCTCCTCGACCTCTCGTCCGGCCCCGCACCCCTGGAGCTCGCGGCGGACGGGCAGCGAACGCTCGTCGTGACCGTCCTGCCCACGGGCCCTTACGACCCCGACACCCGAGGAGAAGAGCGGTATCCCTTCACGGTGCTCCTCCATCCAGGGAGCGGCGGCTGCTCCGGATGAGCGAGAGCATGCTGTCTGTCGGATCGAGCGCCCGCTGGCCTCCGGCGCCGCGCTCGGCGCCACGGCGGGATGGAAGCTCACGAGATGACGCCCCCGCCGGCGCGCCGAAAACTGGCCCTCCTCCCCCTCTCGTGCATTACCGTCGCCCCGCCATGGACACGCCGCCCCGAACGCGCCCCGCAGCACCGCGCGCGGCGCGCCGCCCTGCGCTCGCCTTCTTCGCCCTCGCCGCGCTCCTCTCGGGCTGCGGCCAGTCCCGGTCCGGGAGCACCCCCGACTCGCCGGCCGAGGCCAACGGCGGCGCCGCCAAGGAGGCCGCCGCAGAGGGCCCCGCCCCCGCCGCCTCCGCTGCCTCCGCCGCCTCCCCTGCCCCGGCCGAGGACGAGCCCCCGCCCGGCCAGCCCCAAGGCCCGCCCATCGTCTCGCTGAGCGGCGTCGCCACCCCGCCCCCGCCGCCCGCCGAGGGCAGCCCGCGGCTCGCGAGCGTCGCGATGCTCACCCGCGTCTACGCCCGGCCCAGCACCGGCGCCAAGCGCGTCGGCTTCCTCCGCGCCGGCGCGGTCGTCGAGATGGATCCCGAGCCCGCCGGCACCGACGGCTGCCCCGGCGGCTTCCGCAAGATCAAGCCGTACGGCTACGTCTGCCTCGGCCCCGACGCGACGCTCGACCTGAACCACGAGATCGTCCGCGCCGCGGCCCGCCGCCCCGACGTCACCCACAAGCTCCCGTACATGTACGGCACCGTCACCCGCGGCGGCCCCGCCTACGCGCGCATCCCGACGCAGGACGACCTCGCGCGCTACGAGCCGAGCCTCAAGAAGCACCTCGATCGCTGGGCCAAGGACGAGGAGAGCGGCGCCACCTACGGCCTCGACGTGTGGCTCAAATGGAGCAACGAGCCGGCCCCGCCCGCGCTCGACGCCCTCGCGCAGCGCATCACCGATCGCGAGATCCCGTGGTTCCTGCGCGACGGCCGGAAGGCGCCCAACCTCTCCGGCCTCATCAAGTCCGACGACGCCGTGAAGATCGACGAGGTCTCGCGGCGCAACGGCATGGCCTTCATCGAGTCGTTCCTCCACGAGGGCCGGCGCTACAACGTCACCACCGACCTGCGCGTCGTCCCCGCCGATCGGTTCCGCCCCATCCGCGGGTCCGACTTCCACGGCGTCGAGATCGGCAAGGACGTCGACTTCCCGTTCGCGCTCGTGCGCCGCTCCGGCGGCAAGCGGTGGCGCGTGGAGGGAAAGAAGCTCGTCGACGCCGGAGAGCTCGAGTGGCGCGCCGCGGTGCCCCTCACCGGCAAGCAGCAGTTCTTCGGCGGCAAGCTGCACTACGAGACCAAGGACGGCGACTGGATCGACGATCGCCACGCCGGCCGCATCGACCCCGCCAAGAAGATGCCCGCCTGGGGCAAGAACGGCGAGAAGTGGCTCGACGTCAACATCACGAAGCAGGTGCTCGTCGCCTACGAGGGCACGAAGCCGGTCTACGCGACCCTGATCTCGAGCGGCGAGGCGGGGCTCGAGGACCACGCGTCGAGCACCGCGACAAAGCGCGGGATCTTCCGCATCCACACGAAGTACATCTCCATCACGATGGACTCGGACGCCGTCGGCGAGGAGTTCGAGCTGCGCGACGTCCCCTACGTGCAGTACTTCGAGGAGGGGTACGCGCTGCACGGCGCCTATTGGCACGACAAGTTCGGCCGGCCCAAGAGCCACGGCTGCATCAACCTGTCTCCGGAGGACGCCCGCCGCCTCTTCTTCTGGACCGAGCCGGCCGTCCCGCCGGGATGGCACGGCGCGGCGCGCTCGCTGACCGGAACGGTGGTGTTCGTGCACCCCTGAGCCACGCGCCCCTCGAGCGTCGAGCGCGCGGTCGCGCGCGCGCCCGAGCGTAGGCTCTGCCCTCGGAGGGACGCGCTCGAGGAGCGCGGCTGGCGAGGCCCGCGCCCGGCCCCGCCGCGGGCGCGGGCCTGAGGAGCGGGACCGATCGATCCGGGATCACACTTCGGGCTCCTCCTGGCTCGAACAGCCGCAGAGTCGTGGTAGCGTCCCGCGCATGCAGCTTGCGGTCGTGGGAACAGGGTATGTCGGCCTCGTGGCCGGCGCAGGCTTCGCGGACTTCGGGAACGACGTCGCGTGCGTCGACGTGTCCGCCGCCAAGATCGAGATGCTGAAGCGCGGAGAGATGCCGATCTACGAGCCCGGCCTCGACGTGCTCATCGCCAAGAACACGCGGGACGGCAGGCTCCGGTTCTCCACCGACGTCGCCGGCGCCATCCGCGACGCGGAGATCGTCTTCATCGCCGTCGGGACGCCGCAGGCCGACGACGGCTCCGCCGACCTCTCCGCCGTCGAGGCCGTCGGCGAGACGATCGGCAAGAACCTGAACAACTTCAAGGTGATCGCCACGAAGAGCACGGTCCCGGTCGGGACCGCGGATCGGCTCAAGCAGATCATCGGCGGGCTCACCACCCAGGCGTTCGCCGTCGCGTCGAACCCGGAGTTCCTCAAGGAGGGCGACGCGGTGAACGACTTCATGAAGCCCGACCGCGTGATCATCGGCTCGGACGACCCGAAGGCGCGCGAGATCCTGCGCCACCTCTACAACCCGTTCGTGCGGGCGAGCGACCGCATCCAGCTCATGGACGCCCGCTCGGCCGAGCTCACCAAGTACGCCGCCAACTCCCTGCTCGCGTCGCGCATCTCGTTCATGAACGACCTGGCGGTGCTCGCGGAGAAGCTCGGCGCGGACATCGAGCTCGTGCGCAAGGGCGTCGGGGCCGACCCGCGCATCGGCACGAAGTTCCTCTTCGCGGGCCCGGGGTTCGGCGGGTCGTGCTTCCCCAAGGATCTCTCGGCCATCCTCTACACCGCGAGCGCGGTGGGGCACGACCTGGAGATCGTCCGGGCGACGGAGCGGATCAACGCGCGGCAGAAGCGGCTGCTCGGGAGCAAGGTGAGCGCCCACTTCGACGGCGCGCTCAAGGGCAAGACGATCGCGGTCTGGGGGCTCGCGTTCAAGCCGCAGACCGACGACATCCGCGAGGCGCCCGCGCTCACGCTGATCGACCAGCTGCTCGAGGCGGGCGCGACGGTCCAGGCGCACGATCCGCAGGCGATGCCGAACGTGCGCGCCATCTACGGCAACCGCATCCTCCTGAGCGACGGCATGTACGGCGCGGCCGAGGGCGCGGACGCGCTGGTCGTCGTCACCGAGTGGCACGAGTACCGGCGCCCCGACTTCCACCGGCTGAAGCGCATCCTGAGCTCCCCGACGCTCTTCGACGGGCGCAACGTCTGGGAGCCCGACGAGCTCCGCGGCATGGGGTTCGTCTACACCGGCATCGGCAGGAAGTAGCGCGCCGCCCGGCGCGGCTCAGCCGTCGCCAGCGCCGCCCGGGCGCGGCTCAGCCGTCGCCCGCATCCGACGACGGCAGCGAGAGCCGCCGGCTGCTCGGCGGCTCCTCGCCCAGGTACCGCGGCGCGTTCGCGGGCGAGAGGCGCCGGCTGCTCGGCGGCTCCTCGCCGAGGTACCGCGGCGCGTTCACGGGCGTGACCCGCCGGCTGCTCGGCGGCTCCTCGCCGGTGTGCCGGTCCCAGCGCCGCTCGAGCATCTTCCGATCGACGCCGATGAGCCGCGCCGCGGCCGCCTTGTTGCCGCCGCAGCTCTCGATCGCGTGGTGCAGCACCGCGCGCTCGATCACGCGGAGCTTCGACCCGAGCCGCTCGGGCAGCGCGAGCAGCGCGCGCGCCAGCCGGTCGATCTCCGCCGTGGCGTCCACGATCGGCCGCTCGCGCGCGAGCTCCTCGAGCGTCGGGACGTCGATGAGATCGTCGTCCGCGAGCAGCCCCAGCCGCTCGACGACGTTCCGGAGCTCCCGCACGTTGCCGGGCCAGGGCCGCCGGACGAGCCACGCGATCGCGTCGTCGGTGTAGCGGAGCTTGCGCGGGAGCTCCGCGCTGAAGGCGAGCAAGAGCTCGATGAGATCCGCGTCGCGCTCGGCGAGCGACGGGACGTGCACCGTGACGACGTTGAGCCGGTAGAAGAGATCCTCGCGGAAGCGCCCCTCGCTGATGCGCTTCTCCAGGTCGACGTGGGTCGCCGCGAGGACGCGGGCGCGCAGCGGGATCTCCGACTCGGCGCCGAGCGGGCGGAAGCGGCGATCCTCGAGCACGCGGAGGAGCTTCGCCTGGAGCTCGCCGGGCATCTCGGCGATCTCGTCGAGCAGGATCGTGCCCGCGCCCGCGAGCTCGAGCTGGCCGCGGATGCGCTTCTCGGCGCCGGTGAAGGCGCCGCGCTCGTGCCCGAAGATGAGCGACTCGATGAGCGTCCCCGGCAGCGCCGAGCAGTTGACGGCCACGAACGGCTCGCCGCGGCGCGAGCTCATCTCGTGCAGCGCGCGGGCGACCATCTCCTTGCCGCTGCCGGTCTCGCCGCGGATGAGCACGGTCTTGCTCGACTCGGCGACCCGCTCGACGATCCGCCGCACGCGCTCCATCGCCGCGGACGAGCCGAGCAGCGCCTTCGTCCCGAACGTGCGATCGACCCGCTCGCGCAGCCGCACCACCTCGCCCTTGAGGAGCAGCCGCTCGCGCTGCCCCTCGATGATCGGCAGGAGCATCTCCGGGCAGAGCTCGTCCTTCAGCACGTAGTCCTGCGCGCCGAGCCGCATGGCCTCCCGGATCTCGGACAGCTCGCTGACCGAGGTGACCATCACCGCCGGCGTGCTCCGCCCCGAGGCGCGCACCCGCCGCAGGATCTCCAGGCCGCCGCGGTCGCGCGGATCGTCCGAGAGGCGCACGTCGAGGAGCAGGAGGTCCGGCGCGCTCCGCTCCACCGCCGCCATCGCGTCGTCGAGGCCGACCGCCTCCAACACCTCGACCTCGTCGAGCGCGGCCAGGATCTGCCGGAGCGTGCGGCGGCCGCTCCGCTGATCATCGACGACCAGGATCTTCACGCGACCTCGTCCTCTGCAGTCATGGTGACGTCGGCGGCCGGGATCGCGATCACGAACCGCGTCCTGCCGTCGCGCCGCTCCGGGTTGATCGACCACCCGTGGGCGCGGACGATGCGGTGCGTGATGGCGAGCCCGAGCCCGGTCCCGCGCGGCTTCGTCGTGTACCAGGGCGCGAAGATCCGCGAAGCGTCTCCGGCGAAGCCCGGCCCCGTGTCCCACACGACGAGCTCGGCGCCGCCCTCCGAGGGCTCCCAGGTGACCCCGACCGTCCCCTTGTCGCCGGCGGCGTCGAGGCCGTTCGAGAGGAGGTTGACGAGCACCTGCGTGGCCTGATCCGGGTCGCAGCTGAGCCGCGGCGCCGCGCTCACGCGCGCCTCGATCCGCCGCTTGCCGAGCTGATCGCGCAGGAGCATCTCCGCCCGGCTCACGAGCTCCTCGACCGCGAGGCGGCGGCGCTCGAGCTTCCTGTGCGTCACCCGGCGCAGGCCCATCACGAGCCGCTCGAGGCGCTCGACCTCCTCGCAGCCGATCTCGACCTCCTCGGCGTCCAGGCTCTGGTTGCTCGAGCCGCGCTTGAACACCGAGCGGAAGAAGTTGATCGGGTAGCGCACCTCGTGGGTGATCTCGGCCGCGAGCGTCTCGATGAGCGCCGCGCGCTCGTCCCGCCAGGCCGCGGCCTGCTCGCGCCGCCGCCGCTCCAGCTCGGCGTAGCTGTGCGCGTGCGCGAGGGCGAGCGCGGCCTGGTTGCCGATGGTGCGGAGCAGATCGAGGTCTTCGCTCGTGAACAGGGCGCCGCCGCGCTTCTTGCCCACCTCGAGGACGCCGAGCAGCCGGCCGCGGAACATGACCGTGAGCGAGAGCTCGCTCGCGCTCGCCGGCGGCGGATCGATCCCGATGAGCCGCTCGCCGCTCGCCTCGGCGCCGCGCGGCTCCTGCTCGCCGGGGGCGTCGGCGGCGTCGACCGCGATGCGGCGGAAGGTGACGCGCTCGCAGGACAGCCAGCGCGCCACCGTGCGCTCGACCGCGTCGGCGACCTCGTCGGGACCGGCGACGAGGGTCAGCTCCTCGCTGAGCTGCTCGACGGTGGGCTTGTACTCGGCGCGCGCCGGGAAGAGCTTCCGGTCGCCGGCGCCGAGCGCGAACACGACCAGCGCGGCGCTGACGATCGCGGCGGGCGCGGCGACCTTGATCGCGCCGAGCAGCGGGAGGCCGGCGTACCCCGCGCAGGCGGAGCAGACGATCACCGTGAGCGCGACCATCATGCCCGCGATGATGACCCGCGTGAGCGGGCGCGACAGGAGCGCGCGGCTGCCCCAGAGGTCGTAGCGGATGAACGCGACCACGCTGGAGACGGGCGTGAGGGCGAGCGCCGGGATCGCGAACCACGCGAGCGCCGACCCCGCGACCCCGAGCATGGCCAAGAGGAACCCGACCGCGATCACGACGTGCGGCGGCGCCATGGCGAGGAGCAGCGCGCGCAGCGTGCGGCGGCGGTCCCCCTCCGCCGCGGCGAAGCGGAGGATCAGCGTGATCGCGAAGAAGAGGAACGAGGCGACGACCAGGGTCGCGCAGACGCCCCGGAGCCCGACGGTGGTCCAGCCCATGGCGTGCGAGGCGAGCATGCCGGCGGCGAGCAGGCCGCCGAGCCCATGCGCGATCCGCGCGCAGGCGGGGTAGCGCGCGATGAGCGCGACGTCGTCCGGCAGCCGCAGCGCCAGGGTGAAGAAGCTCATCGGGACGAGCGCGTAGGCGACGTGGAAGAACGGGACGAGGTCGCGCGAGCTGTGGTAGTCGAAGATCGAGAACTGGAAGAGCGCGGTGAACAGCGCGGCCGTCGCGAACGCGCCCGCGAGCTTGCCGCGCGGGCTCGCGCTGAGGGCGATGAGCGCGGCGCCCACGTAGAGCGAGGCGACGACCATCAGCCCGCCGGCGTAGAACCACCACGCGAGCGGATCGAAGGGGACGAGGGAGAGCTCGACGTCGCGCACCCCCTCGCCCGTCTCGACGCGGGCGCGCACCGAGCGCTGCCCCTCGCGCGCCGCCTGCTCGATCGCGGCGTCCCAGGTGCTGGCGCGGTAGCGCCCCTCCGTGCTCTCGAGGTGCCAGCCGTTGACCTCGACGACGCGATCGGGGAACCGGAGGCCCTTCTGGAAGCCCTCCCAGGAAGGCAGGCCCAGGCTCGAGACCACGCCGTCCGGGTCGACGAGGACGCCCGGGAACGGGCGCTCGTACCAGCTCACGGCGCTCCTGATCCCGGAGCCGCCCAGTACGAGCGCCGCGAAGACGACCGCCGCAAGGAGCCAACGCCGATTCTCGATAGCTGGCATCGGGAGACTCGACGGCGCGTAAATTGCGCCACGAGCCACCCACGATACGCTGGAACCCCGGGTGAACCAACGGGGCTCACGCGCCGGACGGCACACCGCGCGGCGATCGCCCGCGCCCCCGGCGGGCCCGGCGGCGCCGTTACGCGATTTTCATTACGTTTTCACGCGTCGATGAGAGGGGGATCACGCCGCGCCGCGGGTGCGGGAGCGCGCTCAGGCCGCGCCCTGGCGCGCGCGGCGCTCCGCGGCGTCCGCGAACACGGCGTCGGCCAGCTCGCCGAAGCGCGACTCGACGGCCTGGACCGCGGCGGCGTCGGTCGCCGAGCGCTCGAGGTCGTCGAGCAGGGCCGCGACCTCGTCGCGCACGCGCGGCGGCGCCTGGCGGCTCGCGGCGAGGCCGCGGACGAGGACCGAGAGCTGCCGCAGCACGACGCCCGCGCCGTGGGCGCGCCGGCGGGCGTCGTCGCCCGCGGTGAGGCGGGCGTGGCGCGCGAGCGCGCAGACGCCGTGGCAGAGGCTCGGGTCGGCGAGCAGCGCCCGGACGGCCCAGCGCGCGAGGCGGCGCGAGTACAGGCCGCGGGCGAGCGGGCCCGCGGCGCGGGCGTCGTGCCAGGCGCGCGCGGCGCGGTCCTCGCCGATGAGCACCAGCGCGAGCGCGACGGGGTCGCCGGCGGCGAGGCAGGCGCGGCCCGCGTCGATGCGGCCGTAGCCGTGCTTGGCGTTGTGGCTGTCGCGATCGCGCCCGTCGGGGAAGAGGTCCCACGGGTCGGCGATCGGCTCGGCCGACGCGGGCGCCGCGGGGGGCACCGGCGCGAGCGTGCGCAGGACCAGGGCGTCGAGCTCGGGCAGGCGCAGCGCGGGGTTGCGCGACAGGACGAGGAGCAGGACGCCCGCGGCGAGGGCCGAGGCCCCGCTCGACTCGGCGTGGCAGAGCCGCTCGGACAGCGGCGCGGCGCCGGATTCGGGCGCGGCGCCGGAGGCGCCGGAGGCGGGCGCCGCGCCGGAGGCGCCGGAGGCGGGCGCCGCGCCGGAGGCGCCGGAGGCGGGCGACGCGCCGGATTCGGGCGCCGCGCCGGAGGCGCTGGAGGCGGGCGCCGCGCCGGATTCGGGCGCCGCGCCGGAGGCGGGCGCCGCGCCGGACGCCGGCGGCAGCGGGCAGGTGAGATCGTCGCCGGGCGCGAGCCATCGCACCGCCGGGCCGCGGTTGGCGAAGGGGCGGCTGCGCCCCCGGCGATCCCGCCAGAGGAACCACCCCTCGCCGCGGGCGCCCGGGCCGACGCAGAACACCCGCGGGTCGCTCGCGGGCTCGCCGAACCCGAGCGAGAAGCTCGCGTGCAGCGACGCGGGGGGGCTCGAGGCCTCGCGACCGGTGGGGAACACGACCGGGCAGCCCCGGCCGCGGCGCCCGAGGCGGGCGGCGAACTCGAGCGCGTCGTCCAGCATGGGCGTCGTCGAGCCCTCGACGTACGCGGCGCAGACCACGACGTCGGCGCCGTCGCTGACGGCCTGGACGATCGCGACCGGGAGGGCCAGGACGCACGAGCCCGGCTTCGGGATCAGGTAGAGCCGCGGCGACGCGTCCGGCGCGACGCCGCGGAAGCCGCCGGGGCGGCGGGATCCGACGGCCCAGGCGACCATGAACGAGCCGTGCGCCTGGCTGCGCGGCGGGTGCTCGAGCATGACGAGCACCTCGCGGTCGAGGCCGAGCTCGTCGGCCGCCCAGGCGTCGTCGTCGATGACCCCGAGGCGCATCCCCGCGCCGCTCCCGCAGCGGCGGCGGTCGACCCCGATCCCGCCCTCCTCGTCGCGGAGGAACCAGCGGCCGGGCGTGACGGGATCCTCCTCGAACGACGCGCCGCGGGCGGTCCACCCGTCGGGGCGCGCCGCGGCGCCCGCGGCCGCGTCGAAGCGCGGCGCCACGGCGGCGCTCGGGCGCCGGGCCGACGCGACGTAGCGCACCGGGAGCGCCGCGGCCGAGAGCGCGGCGGCGACCTCGGCGCGCCGCCCGCGCTCGGGCGACCGGACGCGGACCCAGAAGATGGGCGGCCGCTCGATGACCCGCTCGATCTCGACCGCGGACCAGCGCGCCGAGAGCGCCGCGGCCACGTCGCCGGAGGCCGCGGCGCAGCGCAGGGCCACGACGAGGTCGAGGGGACCGCCGTCGTCGTCGCCCGCGGCGGTGGGCACCGGGGCGTAGCCGAAGTCCCACGGCGGGCGCGGCGGGCGCGCCCTGGGCGAGGCGGTCGACGCGGGGGGCGGCGCGCTCGGGCGGCCGCGCGCCGGGCGAGCGCGCGCGGGCCCCTCCTCCGGAGCGCCCGCTCCCCCCCGCGAGGCCGCGCCGCGGCCCCGGCTCATGCCAGCACGGCCTTGGCCCAGGCGTTGAGCGCGTGGGCGCGGTTGGCGAAGCCCGGGCTCTCGGCCTCGCAGCGCGCGAGTTCCTGCGCGTGCGTCTCCCTCGCCGCCGCCCAGGCGGCGACGCGGCGGGCGCCGAGGGCGGCGGCGCGCCGGCGCGCGGCGCGGAAGCACCGGCGCTCGCCGTCGAGCATCGCCGCGAGCACGCCCGACTCGAGGACCATGCGGCGCACGGGGACGAGCGACGAGGCCGCGCTGGAGGCCGGCGGCTCGCTCTTCGCCCGCGGCGTCGCGGCGATGCCCCAGGGCGGCGTGCCGAGCGGCCCGTACGCGATCGCGCCGCGGTGGTACGACCCGGACGCGCGGTCCTGATCGCGCGCGCCCGTGGACGTCGCGTCGGGCTCCCCCTCCGCCCGCGATCGGAGCTCCGAGGCCAGGACGACGGCCCAGGCGCCGCCTCGCTGGTGGTCGTCCTGCCAGTCCATGACGTCGTCGTGGAGCTGCAGGCCGAGCCACACCGACGAGAGCAGCCGCGCGAGCACCTCGCGCTGCGCGGCGGTCCAGCCCGCGGCGTGCGCCAGGGCGATCGACGCCGGGAAGCCGACGCTCTGCTTGCCGAGGGAGAGCGCGTAGTAGCGGCTGAAGCCGGTGGGCTCGCCGCTCGCGAGGAGGCTGCGCTCGGTCTCGATGGCGAGCAGCGTCGCCTCGTCGGCGCGGGCGAAGTCGATGGCCGGGTCTTCGACGCCGGGCGCGACGCGGCGCAGCGCCTCGTCGCGCGCCCGCCGCGCGTGGGCCAGGATGGCCTCGAGCTGCCAGGTCGGCCGGACCTGCGCGTCCTGGATGCGGTCGGTGCCGAACGCCTCGATGACGGCGAGGAGGTGCGCGAGGAGGGCGTCCTGCACGGTGGCCCCGCGGACCCCGGGCATGGCCTCGGCGAGCAGCGCGGGCGCGGCCAGGGTGATCTCGTTGCGGAACACGGCGCTCCAGGGCACGTCGCGCGACGGGGCCAGGCCGAGCGTGTAGGCCAGCCCCTGCGCCTCGGCGTGGAGCATCCCCGGGAGGGTCCGCCAGAACGCCGTGTAGAGCTCGTCCACCCAGAGCGCTTCATCCATGGGCGGGCACCTCCGTGGCCGGGCGCCGCGCGCGCGGCCCGGCGCTCGCGGCCGAGGCGCGGCGCGAGCGCCGGGCGCCGGGAGATGGGACCGGGGCGGAGCCCCGCCGGTGGGACGTACGCCGATGGCGGTGCAACCCCGCCTGTCGCCTGCGCCGCAGCATCAATAAATGTTCGACTCCTTCCAGGGCGACAGGCACACGTTGATGCGCTCCTCGACCACGATCGCGCGCCACTGGAGCACCTGGGCGGCGCTCAGCCCGTCGAAGAAGCCGCCGATCCAGGAGCGGATGCGGCTGTTGAGCTGCGCGCGGACCCTTGCGGCGTCCACCGGCTCCTCGTCGGCCTCGGGCGTGACGACGTAGAGGGAGAGCAGCTGCTTGAACTCGTCGAAGTGCTCCTGGTTCCGGAGCAGGGAGATGTACAGCGCACGCAGCTGTGCGTGCGGGTCGACCGAATTCACGGTTTGCATGGGCCTCCGTCACCGGTCCGCGCCGGCTTCGGACGGCACATTGCACGTCATGGGCCGCCGCAGGCCAGCGTGTAAACCATTGAAATCATTCGATCGCGGGGAGCGGCCGGAGGCGACCGATACCCGAAACTGACCATCACCTGCCCGGATTCGACCGTTTCCTACGACGTGAGGCCGCTCTCTCCGCGGTGGTGGACATAGAGATGTCCAGCCCCGTGCGCGCCCGATTCGGCACCACCCGGGACCCTGCCATTCCCGACCCCGCGACGGCCCTTAATTCAGATTCAGCCGAATCTGGCAGTAAAGCTGGATCACTTCCCGCCCCCGAAGCTCGGGCTGCCTCCCCCGGTCGGAACGAAGATGACGCCGCCGCCGCCCCCACCACAGTCGCTGAGCGCGATGAGGATGAGGAGGACGATGATCAGGACGACGACGAGGACGATCACCGAGCCGGCGCTCAGGCCCGTCCCGCCGCCGAGCCCGGGTTTCGGCGGGGGCGGCAGGTGGAAGGCGGCGGCGAGCTCCGGGCCAGGCAACGGTGAGCAGAACGACACGCTGACCTCGGTCGGGGCCTGCTCGATGCTGATCTTGCCGCCTTCGCCCTGGTACTCGGTGGCTTGCACCCCCTCGCCGATCTCCACCTTCCAGTAGAATTCGCCGATGACGTATTCCACCTCGGCGTGGACGCTCTGTTTGAGCGCGTACGTCCTCCCCTGGTAGCTCGCGGTCGATCCCATCGGCTGGACCTCGCCGGGCGACAGCGGCGTCACGAGCTGCCAGGCGCCGTCCTCTTCCATCAGCCACAGGTAGCCGACGCTCGGGCCGCCGTAGAGCAGGTACTCCCGCCAGCGGTAACGCTCGCCTTCCACCGTGCAGCCGCGGATGACGAAGCCGATGCAGAGCACGCGCATGCCGCGGAGCTGGCCCTCGGCGCCGAGCGGGACGTACGGCTCCATGGGCGGCCGGGGCACCTGGCCGAGGGCGACGAGGGCGCCGTTCGTCAGGTCGCTCGCCGTGCCGCAGTAGCGGCAGACGATGCGCTCCGCGGTCCCCGGGGCGGCGAGCGGGAGGTTGCCGCCGCAGTTCGGGCAGGCGAGGGCCGTCACCTGCGCGGCGGGCCGCTCCACGGGCGCGCCGGCGTCGAGCTGCATCACGGCCGGGTCGATCTGCCGGCCGAGGTAGAGCTTCGGCGGGAGGGTCCGCCCGTCGCCGTAGTCGAGGGTCCCGAACTCGCCCCGCGGCCCGGCGATGTCGACGAAGCCGGTCACCACCCCCGGCGCGGCGACGTACGGCATCTCCCCCTCGGCCGAGATCACCCGCCGGCGGCCGACCTCGACGACGGTGAACACGCCGTGCCCCTCGAGGTGGACGCGGCCGCCGGGCTGGAGAGAGGCCCACGGGGGCAGCCCGTTCAGCGGGAGCGGCGCCTCGGTGGTCGCGTACCAGCGCCCCTGGGCATAGGCGACCCACGTCCAGCGGCCGCTGGCCGGGAAGGCGATGAAGATCTCCTGCCAGGGCGCGCCCGGCGCGCCGGCGCGATCGAGCTGCACGCGGCCGTCGACCACGAACGGCTCGTTGCCCCAGCGCCCCGTGACCCCGACCTGGAGGGGCGTCGGGATCTCGACGAGGTCCGCGACGCGCCCGACGGCCCGGAGATCCCGGTCGGTGCGGGCGACCACGAACTTGCAGTGCTTGCACACCTGCGCCATCGCGCCCGCGAAGCGAAACGTGATCGGCGCGCCGCACGAGGGGCACGCGGCTGCTCGGTCGAAGGGCGTGCTCACGCGAGCACCATACTAGAAGCGCCGGCCAGGGAAGAGGAAGCGTTTCAAGGCCGCCTCCGCGCCGCGCGCGCGTCGATTCAATCCGCGCGCGAGCCGGCTGTGATCCCGCACGAGCGGTGGTAGGACCGCGCCGATGCCGGCCACCGAGGAGAGCTCGACGAGCGCGCTGGGCGCCCCGCGCGAGGACGCCGGGGCGAGCTCCACTGCGGCGCAGCCCCTGCGCCCCTCTGCGGCGCAGCCGCTGCCCCGCCTCGTGCACCCCGCGCTCCTCGCGAGCGTGTTCGTCATCGCCACGTCGGGGCTCATCTACGAGCTCATCACCGGCACGCTCGCGAGCTACGTCCTCGGCGACTCGGTGACGCAGTTCAGCTTCGTCATCGGCCTCTACCTGTTCGCGATGGGGATCGGCTCGTACCTCTCGCAGTACATCGAGGGCCGCCTCCTCGAGCGCTTCGTCGAGATCGAGCTCGGCCTCGCGCTCGTCGGCGGGCTCTCCGCGCCGATGCTCTTCCGCGTGTACACCGCGCTCGGGGCGTTCCGCGCGCTGCTCTACGCGCTCGTGCTGCTCATCGGCGTGCTCGTCGGCCTCGAGATCCCGCTGCTCATCCGGCTGCTCAACTTCTCCCTGGATCTCAAGCGGCTCGTCGCGCGCGTGCTCACGCTCGATTACATCGGCGCCCTCGCCGCGAGCCTGCTCTTCCCGTCGCTCCTCCTGCCGCGCCTCGGGATCCACCAGACGAGCCTGTTCTTCGGCCTGCTCAACGCGGCGGTCGCGCTCACGAGCACGTTCCTCTTCCCGCTGGAGCGCTCGGTCGTCGTCCGGCTGCGGGCGCTCTGCGTGGTCGTGATGGCGGGGCTCGGCGTCGCCTTCGCGCTCGTCTCGCGGTTCGTCGAGCGCGCGGAGGCGCTCTACTTCGGCGCGCCCATCGTCTACGCGGCGCAGTCGCCGTACCAGCGCCTCGTCATCACGCGGAGCCCGCGCACGACGCGCCTCTTCCTGAACGGCAACCTCCAGTTCTCGTCCGACGACGAGCACCGGTACCACGAGGTGCTCGTGCACCCGGCCGTCGCCGCCCTGGGCCGCGATCCGCGGCGCGCGCTGATCCTCGGCGGCGGCGACGGCCTCGCCGCGCGCGAGCTGCTCCGCTACCCGTCGATCGAGCAGATCCTGCTCGTCGACCTCGACGCCGCCGTCACCGGCGCCTTCCGCGACCTGCCGCTCGCCGCCGAGCTGAACGGGGGCGCGCTCCGCGATCCGCGCGTCGCCGTCCGCAACGAGGACGCGTTCAAGTACCTCGAGGAGTCGACCGAGTCGTTCGATCTCGCGGTCGTCGACTTCCCCGATCCGGGCAACTACGCCGTCGGCAAGCTCTACACCGACGCCTTCTACCACCTGCTCCGGCAGCGGATCTCGGTGCGCGGGCTCGCCGTGATCCAGGCGACGTCGCCGCACTACGCGCGCGAGTCGTTCTGGTGCGTCGTGACGACGCTCGAGGCGGCCGGCTTCAAGGCCGCGCCGCTGCACGTCTACGTGCCGAGCTTCGGCGAGTGGGGGTTCATCCTGGCGGGCGGCGAGGGGCTCGCCGCGCCCGGCGCCCTGCGGATCGACGCGTCGAAGCTCCGCTACCTCGACTCGAGCGGCCTGCCGGAGCTCTTCCGGTTCCCGCGCGATCTCGGCCGCGTCGAGGCGCCGGTCAACCGGCTGAACGACCAGAAGCTCGTCTCCGTGTACACGCGCGAGTGGGCGGAGTGGACGCGGTGATCCGGTGAACCGCCGCGGCTTCCTCAGCTCCGTGGCCGCCGGCTGGCTCGTGCACACGGCCGCGCCGGGGCGGGCGCCGCTCGCCGGCGAGATCGTCGGCGCGGCCCACGGCGCGGGCCACCTGCTCCGCGGCGGCGCGCCGCGCGCCTCGCCGTCCGGCCCGGCCGAGCGCGCGGACGTCGTCATCGTCGGCGGCGGCGTGAGCGGCCTGTCGGCCGCGTGGCGGCTCGCCGACGCCGGGCTCGATCTGCGGGTCCTCGAGCTCGAGCCGCGGCCCGGCGGCACGAGCGCGTGGGGCGAGGACGGCGTCGTGCCCTACCCGTGGGGCGCGCACTACCTCGCCGCGCCGAACGTCGAGGCGCGGGCGACGCTGCGGCTGCTCGAGCAGATGGGCGTCGTCACCGGGTGGGACGCGGCCGGCCGCCCCACGTTCGATCCGCGGCGGCTCTGCCACGCGCCGGGCGAGCGGCTGTTCTACGAGGGCGCCTGGCACGCCGGCCTCGCGCCGGTCGACGCGCTGCCGGCCGACGCGCTCGAGGAGCTCGAGCGGTTCCACGCGCTCGAGGAGGAGCTCACCGAGCTCCGCGGCAGCGACGGGCGCGCGGCGTTCCAGATCCCGCTCGATCGCTCGTCGCGCGATCCGGAGCTGCTCGCGCTCGACCGGATGAGCATGGCGGCCTGGCTCGATCGCGAGGGGTACCGCACGCCGTTTTTGCGCTGGTACGTGCGCTACGCGATGCTCGACGACTTCGGCGGCGAGCCCGAGGAGATCTCGGCCTGGGCGGGGCTGCACTACTTCGCGGGGCGCAAGGTGCGCACCCCGGAGCTCGCGGGCAGCCACTACCTGATCTGGCCCGAGGGCAACGGGCGCCTCGTGAAGGCGCTGCTCGAGCGCGCGGCGCCGCGCGTGTCGCTGGGCGCGCTCGTCACGTCGGTGCGCCCGCGGCCGGGCGGCCGCGTGGAGGTCGACTACGTCGACGTGCAGCGCGGCGAGGCCCGCCGCGTCGAGGCGCGCGCCGCGATCCTCGCGGCGCCGGCGTTCGTCGCGCGCCGCATCTTCGCGGGGGGCGCGGCGGGCGAGCTGCCGGCGCGCGCCGCGTCGGCGTGGCTCGTCGCGAACCTGCACGTCGAGCGGCCCCTCGATCCCAATCACGCGTGGGATTCCGTCCTCTACGGCGCGGAGGGGCTCGGCTACGTGGACGCGCGCCACCAGCTCACCGATCTCGCCGCGGGCGCGACGCAGCGCTCGCGCCTGGAGGCGCCGATGCAGCGCACGGTGCTGACCTACTACCGCGCGTACGGCGGGCCCGACGTCGCCGGCGCGCGCGCGGCGCTGCTCGGCGCGCCGTGGGCGTCGCTCGCCGAGGGCGTGCTGCGCGATCTCGCGCCGGCGCACCCGCACCTGCGCGACGACGTGAGCCGGATGGACGTCATGATCTGGGGCCACGCGATGCCGCGCCCGCGCCCGGGCTTCCTCGGCCCGCGGCCGTTCGAGCCGGTCTGCGCGCTCGACGAGCGCGTCGCCTGGGCGCACGTCGATCAGCCCGGGATGGCGCTCTTCGAGGAGGCGCATGCGTCCGGCGTGCGCGCCGCCGAGACGATCGCGGCCGCGCTCGGGCTCGCGATCGGCGAGAGCTGGCTCTGAGCTCGCGCGCCTGAGCGAAAGCGCGCGGCGCGGGCGCGCTTTGGCGCGCTTTCGCGGCGAGCGGCGCCGCTCGGCGGGGAACCCCACGTCCCCTCTCATCTTTCAAGAGCAAAGTGCGTCCGGCGGGCGGGCGCCTCCGGGAGGGTCCGCCGCCCCCGCCGCCGGCCGCTTCTGCCCCGCGTGGAGCCGCCGCGGTGGGAGATCCGGCCCAGGATTTCAGCTTTGCCCTCGCCTTGAACTTGCGCTGCCCCCCGGCTCCGCGTCTACTCTCTGCCCATGTTGCGGACCCGGTTTGCCGGGATGACGGATACCGGGCTCCTCCGGGACCACAATGAGGACAACCTCCTCGTCAGCGAGGAGTACCGTGTCGTGGCCGTGGCGGATGGAATGGGCGGACACCGCTCGGGCGACGTCGCGAGCCAGCTTGCTGTGAGCACCCTCTCGGACTTCCTGTCCGTGACGGTGGGGAGGGACGCCACCTGGCCGTTCCCCGCCGATCCGAACCTCACCGAGGAGGAGAACTACGTCGTCACCGGCCTCCGGCTGGCGAACCGACGCATCTTCGATCGCTCGCTGAAGACGCTCGCCGACTTCGGCATGGGCACGACGATCGTGGCGGCGATGTTCTCCAAGGACGCCGAGCACGTGACCGTGGGCCACGTGGGCGACAGCCGCTGCTATCGCCTGCGCGACAGCCAGATCACGCAGCTCACCCGCGATCACTCGCTCGTCAGCGACGCGGCGCACATGGCGCCGTGGATGACCGAGGAGGAGGTCCGGCAGCTGCCCGCCAACGTCATCACGCGCGCGCTCGGCATCCGCGAGGACGTCCTCGTCGATCTCGTGACGGACGAGACACGCCACGGTGACGTCTACCTCCTCTGCTCCGACGGCCTGTCCGGCCTCGTGAGCGACGATCAGATCCTCGAGCTCGTGATGTCGAGCGGCTCGCTGGACGCGGCGTGCAAGGCGCTCATCGATCGGGCGAACTACTTCGGCGGCACCGACAACATCACGGTCGTCCTCGCCCGCGTCGAGGAGGTCCCCGACGGCAAGCGCGCCTTCGTCGACGAGCCCACCCAGGAGAGCCGCTAGCCCCTCGCCGATCGCCCGCCCCCTGCTCCAGGAGAGCCCGGGACGGCGAGCGCGGGCGACGCGGCGCAGGCCCACGGCGCCCGGTGGCAGGCGCGCCAGGTAGCGCCTGGCGCGCCGGCGCTAGCCGACGGTAGCCGCGCCAGTTAGCGCCTGGCGCGCGCGCCGGCGCTAGCGGGCGGCTGGCGCGCCGCTACAGGACGAAGTGATCCATGAGCTGAAGGACCTCCAGGTTCAGCCCCTTCAGCGCGGCGCACTCTCGCTCCACCTCGGCCTGGAAGACGGGCTTGATGTGGTAGAGCATCGTCGGCAGATCCTTCGGCGCGCGGAACTTCTGGAGCTCGACGGCGAGCGTCTGCGGCGTGTGGTGGCCGCTCACGGTCGCGAGCCGCTGCTCCCGATCGGGGAAGCTGACCTCCATCAGCAGCGCGCGGAGGTCTTGCTGCTGGTTCAGCACCTCCCAGAGCCGCTCGGTCGGCCCGGTGTCGCCGCTGTACGCGATCGCGCCGCCGCTCCCCTCGATCACGAACGCCGACGCGTCGATCGTGTGCGTCACGTGGACCGCGCGCACGAGCCGCCCGGCGACCATCGTGGGGCGCTCCGGCTTGAGCTCGAGGTACTCGATGGTCGGCTGCGCGGCGGTCGGGATCGCCGCGAAATCGGGCCACAGCACGTTGTTGAAGAAATGCTTCTTCAGCGTGCGCAGCGTCTCGCGCGTGCCCGCGATCACGAGCGGCGGGCACCCGAGCTGGCAGCGGTTGTCCGCGATCGTGGCCAGATCGCGGATGTGGTCGAGGTGCGCGTGGCTCACGAGGCACGCCTCGATCTTCGCCTGCTCCTTCACCTCGAGCCCGCTGGTCAGCGAGCCCGCGTCGATCGCGAGGACGTCGTCCACGACGAACGCGCACGTGCGATGCCGGGGGGTCTCCCCGCCGTGGCAGCCGATGACACGCAGCTCCACTGGCTCAGCTCGCTCCGCCGAACTTCTGCGGCGTCCCCAGGAATTCTATAAAATCCTGAAACTTCCGCATGTCGGTCACCATGATCGCCTCACGCGCAGGGGGCCCTTCCGCGAGGAGCTTCAGCCGGCGGAGCCGCGCCATCACCTCGTCCACCATTCCTTGCTCGACGTCGACCTCGCGCGCGATGTCCGCGGGGGTGGCGCGGAGGCGTATCCCTTCCGGCGTCTCTTCCCCGAACGCCTCGGCGTGGCGGGCGAGCGCGAGCATCACCCGCGCCTTCGGGTCCCGGTGCATGAGGATCTCGACGAGCGCGTCCGCCGCGTCGAGCCGCTTCGCGAGCTTCTTGATGAGCCGGAACGCGATCTCGGTGTCCCGCTGCAGCATGGCCTTGAGCTTTCGCGCGTCGACCACGAGGCAGCGGGACGGCTCGCTGACGGTGGCCGTCGCGTTGCGCGGCTTGCCGTTCAGGATCGCCATCTCGCCGACGAACTCGCCGGGCCCGAGCACGGCGAGCACCTTGTCCTCGCCCTCGACCGATTTGGTGATCCGCACAGCGCCGGACTGGATGACGAACATGACGTCGCCGGGGTCGCCCTCGCGAAACAGGACGTCGCCCGGCACGTACTCGCGGCCATAGCGGGCGAACGACGACTCCGACATTGCCCGAGAGTCTAGCGCCGTGCGTGACCGCGGGTCAAAAACCCAGGCAAAGGCTCTCGGCCTCACAAAACGCGAGGGGCCCTCCAAGCCAGCATGCTTTGGAGGACCCCTCGGCCCGCTTCGTCGGGAGCGGCGCGCGCCACGTCGACCGCCCGGCGTTGCCGGAGAGCGGCGACGACCGGCGCGCGGCCGGACAGGCGATCAACCCATGTCGAAGTCGCCCATGCCGCCCATGCCGCCCATGCCGCCCATGCCGCCCATACCCCCCATGCCGCCCATGCCGCCGGGGGCGCCGCCGGCCGCCGGCTTCTCCTTCTTGGGCTTCTCGGCGACGAGGGCCTCGGTCGTGAGCATCAGGCTCGCGACGCTGGCCGCGTTGGAGAGCGCGTGCCGCACGACCTTGGCCGGGTCGATGACGCCGCCGGCGAGCAGGTCCTCGTACGCGTCGGTCGCGGCGTTGTAGCCGAACGTGGCCGCGCCCGACCGGACCTTCTCCACGACCACCGTCCCGTCGACGCCCGCGTTCTGGGCGATCTGGCGGAGCGGCGCCTCGACGGCGCGGCGCACGAGCCGCACGCCGACGTCGCGCTCGTCGTTGAACTTGAGCTGCTCCAGGGCCGAGGCCGCCCGGAGGAGGGCCACGCCGCCGCCGACCACGATGCCTTCCTCGACGGCCGCGCGGGTCGCGTGCAGCGCGTCCTCGACGCGGGCCTTCTTCTCCTTCATCTCCGTCTCGGTCGCCGCGCCGACCTTCACCACCGCGACGCCGCCGGCGAGCTTCGCCAGCCGCTCCTGGAGCTTCTCGCGATCGTAGTCGCTCGCCGTGTCCGCGATCTGCTTGCGGATCGCCTCGATGCGGCCCTTGATCGCCGCCTTGTCGCCCAGGCCGTCGACGATGACCGTGTTGTCCTTGTCGATCTCGACGCGCTTGGCCGACCCGAGGTCGCGCACCGTGGCGCTCTCGAGCTTCTGGCCGAGGTCCTCCATGAACGCGGTCGCGCCCGTGAGGATCGCGATGTCCTTCAGCATCTCCTTGCGGCGATCGCCGAAGCCGGGCGCCTTCACGGCGGCGACCTTGATGGTGCCGCGCAGCTTGTTCACGACGAGCGTGGCGAGCGCCTCGCCCTCGATGTCCTCGGAGAGGATGAGCAGCTCGCGGCCCTGCTTCACCACCTGCTCGAGCAGCGGCAAGAGGTCGGCCATGGCCGAGATCTTCTTCTCGTGGACGAGGATGAGCGGGTTCGAGAGGACCGCCGTCATCTTCTCGGGATCGGTCACGAAGTAGGGCGAGAGGTAGCCGCGGTCGAACTGCATGCCGTCGACGGTCTCGAGCTCCGTCGTCATGCGCTTGTTCTCCTCGACCGTGATCACGCCCTCCTTGCCGACCTTCTCCATGGCGTCGGCGAGGATCTGGCCGATCTCCTTGTCGCCGTTCGCGCTGACGGTGGCGACCTGGGCGATCTGGTCCTTGTCCTTGGTCGGCTTGGCGGCCTGCTGCACGGACTCGATGACCTTCGCGACGGCCGCGTCGATGCCGCGCTTCAGGTTCATCGGGTTGTGCCCGGCCTCGACGAGCTTGAGGCCCTCGCCGAAGATCGCCTGGGCCAGCACCGTCGCCGTCGTCGTGCCGTCGCCGGCCTTGTCGCTGGTCTTCGAGGCGACCTCGCGGACCATCTGGGCGCCCATGTTCTCGAGCTTGCCGGCGAGCTCGACCTCCTTGGCGACCGTGACGCCGTCCTTCGTGACGACCGGCGCGCCCCAGCTCTTCTCGATGACGACGTTCCGCCCCTTGGGGCCGAGGGTCACCTTGACCGCATCGGCGAGCGTGTTCACGCCCTTCAGGATCGCGGCGCGGGCGCCGCGGCTATAAACGATCTGCTTCGCAGCCATCTCTCAATCCCCTCGCGGCCACACGGCCGCGTCTGCTAGCGCTTGGGTTCGGTTGCCCTCGATCCGGGTCAGGAGGCGGACTCGGTCACGGCGAGCACGTCGTCCTCGCGGATGAGCACGTGCTCCTCGCCGTCGAGCTTCACCTCGGTGCCGCTGTACTTGCCGAACAGCACCTTGTCGCCGACCTTCACCTCGAGCGGGCGCACCTTACCGTCCTTCAGGACCTTGCCGTTGCCCACCGCAACGACGCGCCCCTCGATCGGCTTCTCCTTCGCGGTGTCGGGGATGATGATGCCCCCCTTGGTCTTCGTCTCGCTCTCGACGCGCTTGACGACAATCCGATCCTGCAGCGGCCTGATTTTCATGGTGGCTCCCTCGTCCTCGGCTGGTTGACTGACCATCGGCTCGCCGGAGGTCCCGTTCGCCCCCCCGCAGGGGCCTTCCGCCCACACGACGAGAGCTAAGTGCCCAGGATCACAGTCGCTTGGCACTCTCCTAGGCCGGTGGCTAAACCGCGGCCGAAAGTAAATCAGTCGCCCGGCACGTCAAGGGCGCGCAGCAGACAGTCGCGACTTTTCCGGGGCCGTCGCCCGCACGGAACGGAAAAGGAGTTCCTGGAGACAGCGCCCGGGCAACCGCCGCAATGCCGTGGAGGCCCCCTCCGGAGAGCGGCGGTCGAGGGGGTGAGGGTGAGCGATAACGCTACGGACGGACGGCTGGCGGACGGCTGGCGGGCGGCTGCGAGAGAAGCGGCGGGCTCGCGTGGGGCCGAGGGGGCGGAGCGAACCGCTCGAAACACCGGGCATTTTCGGCCCGGTGACGTTTTCTCGGTCGGGTCCGATTTTGATCGCTTGACAACCCCACCGGTCCGAGTAGATTCCGCGGCCCGTGGCGCTGATGAACACAGCGCTGACCCCTTGGGGGATCGTCTAACGGCAGGACGCAAGATTCTGGCTCTTGCTATCAAGGTTCGAATCCTTGTCCCCCAGCCAGGTCGATCAGCTCTGCTATCGGCCTTCTCGACAGTACAAGGTCCCATCGTCTAGCGGTTAGGACATCGGCCTCTCACGCCGGTAACGCGGGTTCGATTCCCGCTGGGATCGCCAGCATCACCTCACCTCTCCTGGCTACCGGGAGCTGCTCCACGACGCGGTGCGGCTGTGGTTCGCGAGGCCGCTGCGCCCGCGATGCCGCACTGCTGCGCCGCCCGTCTGCACGTCGATGGCGGCGCAGCGACGCTGCTGGAGCAGCGCGTCGCCGGGTGCGTCAACGTCGTCGCCCGGCGCGTCTGCATCATGCTTGATGAAGCACGGCTTCGTCGAGGAGCACGCGGGTAGCAACGGCGCCGCTCCGTTCGACTTGCGCTACCCTCCGGGCCCATGGCGGCGCAGGACGGGGACGAGCTGTTCGACATCTTCGATCGCAGCGGCAAGCCGCTCGGCGTGCGCAAGGCGCGCAAGCTCGTTCACCGCGACGGCGACTGGCACCGGAGCGTCCACGTGTGGGTGGTCCTCGAGCGCGAGCCCGACGGCCGCCGGAGCAGCGCGGAGCCCTGGGTGCTCTTCCAGCAGCGCAGCCCGGACAAGGACACCTGGCCCGGCGCGTTCGAGGTCGCCGTGTCGGGGCACTACCGCGCCGGCGAGGATCTCGCGGAGGCGCTGCGCGAGGCCGAGGAGGAGATCGGCCTGCCGCTCGCGCCGGGCGACGTGATCCGGCTCGGCACGTGCCGCCACATGGACGACCACGCGCCCGGCATCATCGACTGCGAGCTGGTGGACGTGCTGCTCGCGACCACCCGCCGCACGCTCGCGGCGTTCCGCCCCGATCCGGCCGAGGTCACCGCGCTGCTGTCGCTCCCGCTCCACGCGGCGCTGCGCCTCGTCCGGGGCGAGGTGCCCAGCGTGACCGGCCTGATGCGGCAAGCGCCGGACGAGAGCGGCGCCGTGACGATCGCGCCGCGCGACGTGCAGCTCGACGAGTTCGTGGCCGCGCGCGACGGCTATTACGAGTGCGCGCTCGAGAGCATCCGCCGCCGCGCCGCGGGCGAGACGCCGGCCCCGTGGACGCTCGGCTAGCGCTCCAGCCGAGCTCGTCCTGGCGCCGGGCGCGCGGGCGCCGATTTCTTGGGCATCCGCGCCGGGCGGGGCAGAGTCGCGGCCGGAGGCACCCGATGAACCGACAGAAGACTCCGAGCGCTGTCCCTCGAGATGCCGTGGGGCGCTATCTGGCGAAGGCCACGCAGGGGAGCGGCGTGCGCGCCGTCGCCCTCGCCGGCGAGGAGGGCGCGCTCCTCGGCGGCGCGCGCTCCGCGGGCGCCGCGGCGAGCGACGACGATCTCGCGCTGCTCGCCGCGCTGGGCGCCGGCTGCGCCGACAGGATCGCCGGCTACGCCGAGCTCGACGAGCTCGTCGATGCGGTCGCCGGCGACGACGACTTCTACGCGACGCGGCTCACGGTGTGCGAACGGACGCTCTACCTCGCGTCGATCGGCGCGCGCGTCCCGCAGCAGAAGAAGATCGCCGCGGAGCTCGGCCAGCTCCTCGCGCCCGTGCTCTCCGCCTGAGACGGCGCCCGCCACCGGATCCCCGCGCCGGAGCTGTCCGCCCGAGGCGCGGCGCGCTCGGCCAGGTCCTCGCGCCCGTGCGGTCAGCCCGAGGCGCGGCGCCCCGCCGCCGGCCGCCGTGCCCTCTCGGCGGGGCCCGCCGTCGCGACGAGGAACCCCTCGGCCCGGTGCGGGGCGAGGCCGCAGCGCGCGTCCATGCGCTTCGCGATCTCGTCGCCGGCCCGGACGAGCGCGTAGAACCACCGGATCCCGAAGCGATCGTGCCCCTCCCGGAGCGCCGCGGCCTGGAGCGGGGCGCCGAGCCCGCGGCCGCGATACTCCTCGCGCAGGCAGGTGCAGATCGGCATGCCCGTCCACGAGGGCGCCTCGCCGACGTCGGAGATCCAGAGCGGCGGGGCGCCCAGGAGCCCGAGCTGGGAGAGCGCCCTGGGCCCGCCGTCCTCGGCGGCCTCGGGCCGCGTCAGGACGCACAGGGTCGTGCAGCCGATCAGCGCGCCCCGGCCGTCGCGCAGCGCGAGGGTCACGGAGCGCCCCTCGGCGCCGCGAAGGGTCCAGCCAGGGAGCGGCGCGTGGCCGCTCTCGGCCTGGAGCTCCTGGATCGACCGGATCGTGGCGTCGTCGTCGTCCGGCGACACCCGGGAGAGGCGGAGGCCCGCCGGAAAGGAGCGAAACCGGCCGAGCCCCTGCACGGCGGCGCGCACCTCGCCGGCCGGGGCGCCCATCACCGAGAGCCCCTCGTCCACGGAGAGCCCGGCCTGGCGCAGCGACGCGGCGAGCGCGGGGAGCTCCGGCCGGGGGGCGTGCAGGAGCACCCGTTCGAAGCAGCGCACGAGCGCCTCGCGCCGCTCCGGCGACGTCCGCTGGGCGTGCAGCAGGATGAGCGAGCGCCCGTCCGTGGTGATGCCGTCCTGCTCCGCGATCCAGCCGCGCGCGGCGTAGAGGATCCGCTGAGCCCGGTAATCCGCTGCCTCACCGAAGCAGCCCGGCCCGTCCGCCGGAGCGGGGCCGCGCTGCTGCGGGGCGTCGTCGCGATCGAGGTCGAAGGCAAGCATCATGGCGGCATTCCTCCTGTCGAGAGCGGACGGCGGCTCCCACGAGAGCCGAAAGGCGGCGCGGGGCGCCCGCGCCCTGCGCCCGGGCGAGCCCCTGCCGCGCCGCCGAGGTCCACGGCGAGATGGCCTGAAGCGGCGGTGCGTGAATTCGGGAGAACCCCGCTTTGCCGGCGGCTGTTCAGCCCGCGTGTCGAGACTTCAACTTATCCCCGCTCGGCGATCACGCAAGCCGCGACATGCCATGATCCGGGCAGCGCTCGCGCCGGGACACGCGCGCTCACGCCCACTTACAAGCAATTGAATTTGTTCATAAAATTGACCAACATCCACGTTTGCCCACAAGACATCTCGCCGTCCGGAGGCGCCGGGGTGTGGACATAGAACGACCTAGCCTGGAGCGATGCGTGGCGCGGGACGTCGCGCGGGGGAACGCGCGCCGCGGGCGGACCGGCGGGGGCCCTGGACCAGGGAGGTCGCCGGCATGACCTCGGTGGTTGAGGACGATCGCGCGCCCTGGTAGGTTGGCGTCCAGTATTGCGCGATGACCACCGCCCTTGTCACCGAAGCCGACAGCGCCGCGCCCCTGCTGCCACGTCCGTTCCTCAAATGGGCGGGCGGCAAGGGCCAGCTGCTCCGGCAGTTCCAGCCGCTCCTGCCCGCGTCGTACGGGCGCTACTTCGAGCCCTTCGTCGGGGGGGCCGCGCTCTTCTTCTGCCTGCAGCCGAAACGCGCGACGCTGACGGACGTCAACGCCGAGCTCATCGACTGCTACCGGGCGGTGCGCGACCGGGTCGAGGAGGTCATCGACGCGCTGGGCAGCCACGCCTACGAGGAGGCGCATTACTACCGGGTTCGCGATCTCGACCCCGCCTCGCTCACGCTGCCCGAGCGCGCCGCGCGGACCATCTTCCTGAACAGGACGGGGTTCAACGGGCTCTACCGGGTCAACAGCGCCGGCCGCTTCAACGTGCCTTTCGGCCGCTACGTCAACCCGTCGATCTGCAACGCGCCCCAGCTGCGGGCCTGCTCGGCGGCGCTGCAGGGCGTCGAGCTCGAGGTCCGCGACTTCGAGCGCGTGCTCGACCACGCCAGCGAGGGCGACTTCGTCTACCTCGACCCGCCGTACTCGCCCGTCTCGCCGACCGCGAACTTCACCTCGTACAGCGCGGGCGGCTTCGGCTTCCGCGACCAGGAGCGCCTCGCGGCGCTGTTCGCGGCGCTCGACGAGCGGGGGGTCCAGGTGATGCTCTCGAACTCCGATGTTCCCGAGATCCCGCCGCTCTACAAGCGGTTCAAGATCGACCGCGTCGCGGCGCTCCGGAGCATCAACGCGAAGAGCGACGCCCGGGGCCGCGTGGGAGAGATCGTGATCCGGAATTACGCGACCCGGCGGAGCCGCAAGGCGGCCGCGGACAAGGCGGGCTGAGCGCCGCGCCGCCGCGGGGCGCGCGCCTCAGTCGATGGTCTTCGACCCGTGCTTCTTCGGATCGGGGGCCGCGCGCTCCTCGGCGTACGCCATCGCCACCTCGATCTCCTCGTGGATCTCGCTCGAGGCGACCTTGTTCCCCGACGGATCGACGGCCTCCCACACGAAGCCACGGAGCTCGCCAGGGCGCTCCGGTCTCCAGCGGACCCGCAAGGTCCAGCCGTTGATCTCGGCGGTATACCCACCTTCCTCGTGATCGCGCTGCCATGCCGAGACGGTCGGGTGCTTCAGCATCGCGAGGTCCCCGGAACAGCGAGGCGAGAGGACAAAAGAACTGTTCCCGAATGGCCGCGCTCCCCCCCCGAGCAACGCCGCCGTCCGGGAACACGGGGAAGATAGCAGGCGCCCCGGGCCGGGCGATCAGGCAGGCGTGTGTTCCTCATGGGGGTGCACCTTACTCCAGTCCCAGCGCGCGCCGAAAGGCCTCGCAGGCACGGGTGGGATGTCGGCAGGGGCAGCGTGAACAGCGCAGGCGTCATCGCGCGGACGGGCGGCGCCGGCGACAGGCGCCCCATGCTACGAAGCCTTCATGGGGGCAGGAATCGTCGTCTTTTTCGGGCTCGCGCTCGCCGGCTATCTCCTGGTTGCCCCGCTGGTGGCCTTCGTGTTCGCCGTCCGGGCCAACCGGCGCAACGAGGATTTGCTGCTGCGGATCCACGCGCTCGAGCACCGGCTGGCCGAGCTCTCCGGGCAGCGCGGCCGCCCCGAGCCGACCGCCGCGGTGGAGAGCCCGCGCAGCGCGCAGCCCCTGGAGCCGGAGCGAACTGCCCAGGACGCCCTCACGCCCCCGTCGGTCGCGCCCCCAGCGGCCACCGGGGGCGCGGGCGCGCTGCCCGCGATCGACGAGGGGTCCGCCGGCGCGCCGCCGGGCATCGCGTTCCCGGACGCCGCCACCAACGCCGCCGGCGCGCCGCCGGGCATCGCGTTCCCGGACGACGCCGCCGGCGCGCCGCCTGCGATCGCGCTCCCGGAGACCGTCGCCGCTCTCCAGCCTCTCCCCGCGGCGACGCTCGACGAGAGCGCCGCCGGCGCCGCCTCGGCCGCGCGCCACGGAGGCCCAGAGACACCCACCATCGAGGAGAGGCTCGGCCTCACCTGGCTCACCCGCGCAGGCGCGGCGACCTTCCTGCTCGGCGCGCTCTTCTTCTTCAAATACGCCTCGGACAACGCCTGGATCGGGCCCCTCGGGCGCGTCGCGATCGGCGCCGTGACCGGCGCCGCGCTCCTCGCGGCGGCCGAGGTGCTCCGCGGGCGCACGCAGCGCCGCTTCGTCCACGCGCTCATCGGCCTCGGGCTCGCGGTCCTGATCGTGTCGGTGTGGGCGAGCGCGGCGCTGTACGAGCTCATTCCGATCCCCGCCGCCTTCGCGGCGGACACGGTGCTCCTCCTGCTCGGCGCCGCGCTCGCGCTCCGCCACCGCGGCGAGGCGATCCTGATCCTCTCCCTCGTCGCCGGGTTCCTCAACCCGGTCGTGCTGTCGACCGGGCAGGACCGGCCGCTCGTCCTGTTCAGCTACCTCCTGCTCATGACCAGCGTCGTCCACGCGGTGGCCGCGAAGCTCGGCTTCCGCGTCGCGCCCTGGCTCGCGCTCGCGGGCCACACGGCGCTGTTCTGGGGCTGGTACGATCGGCACTTCGACGCGAGCGTTCCCCCGGACGGCGGAGACCCGAGCGCGCTGCCCTGGCTCGACACGCCGGCCCAGGCGCTCCCAGGGCCCTACCTCCCGCTCGCCGCCCGCGCCGTGCCGCTCGCGTTCGTCGGGCTCGCGGCCTTGCAGGGCGTCCTGCGCGCGCTGTGGGCGCGCCGCGCGAACGCCGCCGCCGGCGTCGCGCCTGCCCCGACCGCCGCCAGCGGCGCTGCGTCCGCCCCGGGCGCCGCTCCCGACGCCGCGCCTGCCCCGACCGCCGCCAGCGGCGCCGCGCCCGCCCGGACCGCCGCCAGCGGCCCGGCCGCGACCGTCCCCGCGCCGGCCGGCGGCGCCCCCGGAGCGGCGCCCCCGGACGCCGCCGCGCTCGCGGCCGCCTCGCTCGCGCTCGCGCACGCAGGCGCGGGCGCGCTGCTCTTCGACGCCCCGCGCGCGCTCGCCGCCGCCGCCATCGCGCTCGCGGTCGCGGCGACCGTCGCGCTGCGCGCGCTCGGCGAGAGCGGCTGGCTGCTGGCGCCGATGGGCTCCGCCTTCCTCGCCTTCGCCGCGACGTTCGCGGACGCGCCGACGCCGCACCGGACGACGGTCGCCGCGCTGATCGCGCTCTGGGCGCTCGTCTACCTCGCCGGCTGGCTCCGCGGCGCCGGGGCCTCCGGCCGCCTCGATCGGAGGACCGCCGTCGCGTGCTCGGCCGGCGCGGCGCTCTTCGCCTGCACCGCGGGCATGCTGTTGCTCGAGACCGACGCGGCGCTCTTCGCGGTCGCGATCGCGGGCGCCGCCGCCGTCGCGGCGTGGATGGCCGCGCGCGCCGAGCTCCCTGCCCTGCTCCTCGTCGCCGCGGTCGCCTCGGCGGGCGCGCTCGCGGCGGCGGCGCCGGGCGCGCTCGCGCCGGACGACGCGGCCGCGCCGGCGGTCGTCGACGCGGGCTTCCTCGGCGCGTCGTCGCTCGTCATGCTCGTGTTCCTCGGCGCCGTGGGCGCCTCCGCGCGGCGCCCGCGCGAGCCCGGCGCGACGGCGCTCCCCTGGTCCGGCGCGCTCGCCGCGAGCGTGGCGACGCTCGGGTTCGTCGCGGCCGCGCTGGGCGCGACGCCGGAGGAGACGCCGACGCTCCGCGCGCTGCTCACCGCAGCCGCCGGCGCCCTGGACCTCGCGCTCGGCGCGGCGCTCCTGCGCGCCGTCGCGCCGCCCGCCACCGCCGCGCCGTCCGCCGCCGCCGCGCCGCCCACCGCCGCGCCGCCCGCCGCCGCCGCGCCGCCCGCCGCCGCGCCGCCCGCCGCCGTCGCGCCGCCCGCCGCCGATCGCATCGCCCTGCTCCTCGGGCAGGCGCTCGCGCTGTTCGCCGCGGCCGTCGCCTTCGGGCTCGGCGGGGCCACCGTCACCGTGGTCTGGGGCATCCTCGCGGCGGTCGCGGCGGCCATCGCCGCGCGCACCGGCGAGCGCGCCTGGCTCGTCGTCACCTCGCTGCTCTTCCTCGCCGCCCTCGCGCGGGCGCTCGGCGTCGATCGGGTCGAGACCGAGGCGCTCGTGACGACCTGGTTCGACACGCGCGGCCGCGACGGCGCCATGGCCGTCCCCGTCCTGCTCAACGCGAGGGCGTACGCGTTCGCGGGCGTGAGCGCGGCCCTGCTGGCCGCCGGCCGCCTGCTCTCCCGCGCCGGGGTCGCGCGCGCCGAGGCCGCCGAGCGCGCCACGAGCGCCGCCCGCCCCTCGCGCGCCGGCCTGCGCGCCGCGGGGCTCACGGCGCTCGGCGCGGGGTACGCCTTGCTCCTCGCGACCGTCGTCATCGAGGTGCGGAGCGCGCTCACCGCGCTGCCCCCCGCGCCCCCCGCCCCGCTCGACGCGGCCGAGTTCGCCGAGCTCGCCGTGGAGCATCGCGCCGCCCTCGAGGGCCAGCAGGGCAGCCTCGCCATGGCGACCACGCTCGTGCTCGCGCTCGCCGCCATCGCGCTGCTCACGGCGGGGTTCGCGGCGCGCGACGCCTTCCACCGGTACGCCGGGCTCTCGCTGTTCGCCGTCACGATCGCGAAGCTCGTGGTGTGGGACGTCTGGCACGTGGAGCGCATCTACCAGATCGCGCTCTTCACCGGCGTCGGCGCGCTGCTCGTCGGCGGCGGGTTCCTCTACGCGCGGTTCGGCCGGCGCCTCGTGACGCTCCTGCGCGCCGGGCCGAAGAGCGCGGCCGGGCTCTGCGCGCTGCTCGCGGCGACCGGCCTCGCGCGGCCCTCCGAGGCGCAGACCGGCGCGCCGCTGCGGACCGAGAAGCACGCGCTCGTCCGGCCCATCGACGGCGTGGACGCGGCCGGCGACCACCGCATCGACGTCGATCTCGACCTCTACCGCGAGAGCCGCGCCGAGGACCTGCTCGCCGACGTCCGCATCGCCGGACCCGACGGCGCCGAGGTGCCGTACGTGCTGCGCGAGGCGGGCGCCGCCCCCTCCTCCGGGCGGATCGCCGCCACGATGCTCGACCCGGGCGTCGACGCCGCCGGCGTGGCGCACGCGACCTGGGCCCTCGACGCGCCCGGTACGCGCCACTGCCGGGTCGAGCTCAGCGTCCTCGGCAGCAGCTTCCTCCGCGAGGCGCGCGTCGACACCGGCGCGGACCCGGGATCGCTCAGCGAGGTGGCGCGCGGCGCCTACGTGTACCGGATCCCGCAGGATGCGGAGGCCGTCGAGCACCTCGCGGTCGCCTATCCCCTCTCGCGCGCCGCCCTGGTCCGGATCCGCCTCGTCCCCGAGGGCGCCCCGGCGCCCGGCGGGGCCGCGGACGTCCGGATCACGGGCGGCACCGTCGCGTGCGAGCCGCCGGCCGCCGCCGAGAAGGCCGCGCTGCTGCCGCTCGCGATCGTCGAGACGCGGCGGGACGACGACGCGCAGGCGACCCTGGTCACGCTCGACGCCGGCGCCCACGGCGCGCCGCTGCACGCCGTCCTCCTCGACGTCGCCACGCCGGAGTTCAGCCGCCGGGTCGACGTCGCCTCGACCACCTACCGCGCGGTCTGGCCTGCCGTGGGGAGCGGCCGGATCCATCGAATCCGCCCGCGCGGCGAGGCCGGGCCGGCGCTCGCGTCGACGCGGATCCCGCTGAGCCCCACCCGGAAGCGCTTCCTCCGCCTCACGATCCACGACGGCGACTCGGCGCCGCTCTCCCTCTCGGGCGCGCAGGGCGAGGTGCGGGCCCGCGAGATCGTGTTCCGCGCCGCTCAGCCCGGCCCGCACCGGCTCTACGTCGGCGACGCGCTCGGCAAGCGCCCCCGCTACGACCTCGGCGACGTGCTCGACCGCGTCGAGCGCGAGCGTCCGCCCGTCGCCGCGAGGCTCGGCGCCGCGCAGGCCAACCCTGGCTTCGGCGCCGCCCCGGTCGCGCGCGACCTCCCGTTCACGGAGCGACACCGCGCGCCGATCGGGGCCGCGCTGGCCCTCGGGCTGCTGGCGCTCTCGGCGTGGGCCGCGCGGCTCCTGCGGCGAGGGGCCGAGCCGCCCGACGGCGGGTCCGTGCCCTCGCGGCACGGAACGGCAGACAGAGAGCCACGGCCATGATGGGATTGGATGTGCGAAAAGGAGCCGGGAACGCGAGGGCCCTCCGGCGATCCGAGCGATCATCGAGGAGATGCACCGTGAGAGGCCGGCGCTTCATCTACCTGGGTCTCTGTGCGAGCGTCGGGGCGGCGCTCTGGTCGTCGAGCGGGTGCTCCGCGGCGTCGCGCGACGAGCAGGCGCCCGGCGCGGCCGGCAGCGGCGGGGGCGCGACAAGCGCCACGACGGCGGAGGCCGGCGCTGGCGGGAGCCCCGCGGGGGCGAGCTCGGGGGGCGATTTCGGCCACGGCGGCGCGCCGAGCGGCGAGATCGAGCAGCCCGACAAGGACGGCGACGGGTTCACCGTCGAGGACGGCGACTGCAACGACGACGACGCGAACGTCAACCCGGGCGCCCTCGAGGTCGCGATCACGGAGCCTGACGACACCGGCGTCGTGCCCGAGCCGGCCGACGAGGACTGCGACGGCGAGATCGACAACGTGCTGCCGACGTGCGACCGGAACATCGCGCCCGCCGACTTCGACGCCATGCACGGGGCTCACGCCGTCGACCTCTGCGCCAAGGCGTCGCCCGGCGACAGGCGGTGGGGCGTGCTGAGCGCTGAGTACGTGCGCGGCGACGGCTCGCGCGCGGCGCCCACGCCGGCGGTCGGCGTGCTCGACTCGTTCGGCCCCAACGTGCACGTGCAGGGCGGGGACCGCATGCTCGTCCTGTCCACGGGCCGCGCCCGGCTCGCCCACTGGCCGGGCGCGTGCAACACGCCGAGCTGCACGAACTACGGCGCGGGGGAGGCGCCGCCCGGCTTCCCGCAGGACAACCCGGATTGCCCGCCTTCGTCGAACATCAACGACGACATCGGCCTCGAGCTCGTCATCCGCACGCCGACGAACGCGACCGGCTACGAGTTCGCGTTCAAGTTCTACACCTTCGAATACCCGGAGTTCATCTGCCAGCACTTCAACGATCAGTTCCTCGCGCTGGCGACGCCGGCCCCGCCCGGGTCGCTCAACGGCAATCTCTCGTTCGATAGCCTGGGCAACCCGGTCAGCGTCAACATCGGCTTCTTCGATGTCTGTGAAGGCTGCGCCCTCGGGGCGGACGAGCTCGATGGCACCGGCTTCGGGCTGTGGGACGACGCCGGCGCGACCGGCTGGCTCCGCACGCAGGCCCCGGTGAAAGGCGGCGAGGAGCTCAAGCTGCGGTTCATGATCTTCGACACCGGCGACGATGCGCTCGACTCGACCGCGCTCGTCGACGGCTTCAAGTGGATCGCGAACGGCGGCACGGTCGCGGTCGGGACCGCGCCCGTCGAGGATCCCCGGTAGCGTCTGCGGCCATCTCCCGGCCGCACCCCTGCGCCGCCCCGCGCGCCTGCGGCCGTCTCCCGGGCGCGCCCGCGGCGCGCCGCGCGACCGGGAGGCCGCGCCCCACGACCGCGCCAGCGGCTCGCGCGCCCGCGGCTCGCGGAACGATATTTCGCAGCCAGGACTGTTGCGCTGGACGATACAATGCGGCCATGCGGCTCCCGTCCTTGGAGAACCTCGCCTGCTTCGAGGCCGCGGCGAGGACGCTGAACTTCCGGACCGCGGCGCGCGCCGTCGCGCTCAGCCCCGCGGCGTTCGGCCAGCGCATCCGGCAGATCGAGGAGCAGGTGGGCGCCCC
Organism: Sorangium sp. So ce834; assembly: GCF_051521425.1. Taxonomy (NCBI): domain Bacteria; kingdom Pseudomonadati; phylum Myxococcota; order Polyangiales; family Polyangiaceae; genus Sorangium; species Sorangium sp. So ce834. The sequence continues at coordinate 4,509,998 of NZ_CP150351.1, read as the reverse complement.
GCTGTTCGAGCGGACCACCCGGCGGGTGCACCTCACGCCGCAGGGGCTCGCCTTGCTGCCGCGCGCCCGCCAGTGCCTGGCCCTTGCCGAGGACTGCCTCCGCAGCGCGATGAGCCCCGCCCCCGCCCCGGTCGAGCTGACGCTCGGCACGCGCTTCGAGCTCGGGATGTCGTGGATCGTCCCCCAGCTCGGCGCGCTGACGCGGAGGCGCCCCGAGCTGATCCTCCACCTCTACTTCGGCGCCTCCGACGATCTGCTGAGGCGCCTCTCCGACCGCAGCGTCGATTGCGTGGTCACGAGCGCCCGCTGGAGCGCCGCGAGCCTCGCGGCGGAGACGCTGCACGAGGAGCGCTACGCGTTCGTGGCCTCGCCCAGGCTGCTGCGGCGCGAGCCGTTCTCCCGCGCCGAGCACGCGTCGCGGCACTGCCTGCTCGACATCGACGCGACCATGCCGCTGTTCCGGTACCTCGCGGACCAGACGGGCGGCGTGGGCCGCTTCGCGTTCGCGCGCCATCGCTGGGTGGGGCTCGGCGCCGCGATGAAGACGCTGGTGCTCGCCGGCGAGGGCGTGGCCGTGCTGCCGCTCCACATGGTCGCCGCCGAGCTCCGCGGCGGCAAGCTGAAGCGGCTCCTCCCGTCGGCGTCGCTCGCGCGCGATCATTTCCGGCTCGTCTACCGGCGCGACGACCCGCGGAGCTCGCTCTACGCGAAGCTCGCCGAGTCGCTGCGCGCCGTGCCGGTCCAGTGAGCGCGCCGGCCCCGGCGCGGCGCGGCCTCGGGTAGACTCCCGGCCGAGGATCATGAGCGAGCTCCCCCACGGCGACGCGTGCTGCCGCAGGACGCCGATCACCGCGCAGGACATCAACGGCGGACCGGACCCGACCCGCCGTGTCCCCTTCGTCATCACGGCGCCTGGCCAGTACGCGCTGGTCGAGGACGTCGACTGGGTGGCGGCGGACGAGGACGCGCGGGCGATCACGATCGCCAGCGACGATGTCACGCTGGACCTGTGCGGGAGGACGCTGCGGCAGATCGACCCTCCGGCGCCCGCCCGCGCCCAGGATCCGAGCGCGCGGCCGTGCCGGGGCGAGGTCGTCTCCGGCAACGTGGGCGTCTACGCCGAGGGGCATCGGCGGCTCGTCATCAAGAACGGCAGCGTGCTCGGGATCCAGGGGGTGGGGATCGTCGCCAGGGCGTGCAGCCAGGTGGATCTCATCGGCCTGTCGGTCACGCGGTGCGGCGGCGACGGGGTGATCGACACGACCTTCCTGTGCCGCAACGGCGGGATCTTCGTGATGGGCGCGCAGGACGCCGAGGGCAACATCGCCTTTGCGTCCGACATCCGGATGCTCGACTGCGTGTGCTCGGAGAACACGAGCCGGCTCGATTTCGTGGTGACGCTGGGCGCGCTCGTCCTGTTCTGCGACGACGTGGAGGTCAAGCGGTGCGTGTTCAACCGCACGGCGAACACCAGCGCTGAGCCGAGCGGGGTGCAGTTCAACGTCGTCGGCGCCGACTTCGTCGTCTGCCGGAACGTGCTCGTGGAGGACTGCGAGGCGCACGACAACACGTCGGGCGGCGAGCCCGCCGGCTTCTTCGCGTGGGGCGAGAACTACAAGTTCCTGCGCTGCCGGGCGAACCGGAACTTCACGCTCACCGGCAACCGGGCGTGCGGATTCAACATCTCGACGACGAGCAACCTCGAGATGGTCGATTGCGAGGCGGACGGGAACTACAACGCGAACCCGGACGCGTCCGCCGATGCGGTCCGCGATTTCTCCGCGCTCGGCTTCCGCATCGGCCGGGCGGTGTTCCGCGCGTCGATCGAGGGCTGCCGCGCGCTGGGCAACCACAGCGTGGGCGCGAACGCGCCCGCCGCCGGCTTCGCGCTCCACGCGACCGGCCAGGTGGTGCTGCGGCGCTGCGTGGCCGTGGGCAACAGGAACGCGAGCGGGACGGCCGAGGATGACGGGCTCGCGGCCGGGTTCATCGCGTCGGCGCCGCTCGCGGCCCCGGAGGGCGGCCTCGTGGGCGGCGAGGGCAATGCGTTCATCGACTGCATCGCCGACGGCAACACGGTCCACCGCGCCCCCCTGTTCGTGCAGCCGCCGGCCCCGCCGGTCGACGCCGGTCCGTCGCGCGGCGACCCACGGAAGGGGGCGGGGTTCCTGCTCGATCGACAGAAGGATGCGCGGATCGTCGGGTGCCAGTCCGCCAACAACGACGGAAAAGGGATCTGGCTGCGGGGCTGCGCGCGCGCGCTGGTCGAGGGAAACACGCTGTCGGGGAACACGCTTTACGGCATCCAGAACGAGGATCCCGCCGGGCTGAGCGCCTTCGTGGGCAACCGCGCGCACCTGAACGGGTCCCGCCACCGTCACAACTACGTCGGCCTGCCCCCCGGGACGCCGGTCCGCAAGTGGACGCTCGGCGCCCCGCCCCCGGAGGGCCCGTGGACGCCGGTGGACAACCTCAGCGTCCGGATGCCCTGACGAGCGGCGCGGGCGGCGAGCGCCCCTGGGAGCGCGCCCCGCCGGCCTCGCTCCGGCGAGCGTCAGCGGCTCCCGTCCTGCGCCTGCTCGGCGCGCGCCCGGACGGCCGCGACGGCGCGCGCCGAGCCGTCCAGGTTCTCTGCGTTGAGGAGGCTCTTCGGCAGCGGCAGCTTCGGCTGGAGGAAGACCTCGAGGGACACGCGCGTCGTCCGGCCGTCGATCTTCTCCAGCTGCCAGGTGGCCTGGAGGTCTTTCACGTTGCCGGCGACGAAGCGTGACGAGTAGGTCTCGACCCCCTCCACGAGGGCGCGCTTCTGGATCTCGATGCGGGCCCACATCGTGACGGCGCCCTGCAGCGCCGAGACCTCCATGTAGATATCCCATCCGCCTGCTGGCGTGCGCCCGAGCACTCGGCACTTCTTGTAGTGGGGCATGAACTCCGGATAGCGCTCGAACGAGAGCACGGTGGCGCGCACGCGCTCCAGCGGCGCCTTGACGACCGCCGTCGACCTTCCGCGCGAGAGCCCGGTGCTGCCGATCGGGACCGCCACGCTCGCGATCCCTGCCGCGTCGGGCGCCGGCGCCGCGCGCTCGCTCCCGTCGTCGCTCGCGGCGGCCGGCACGACATCGCCGCTGTCGCGCTCTGCCAGCGGCAGACTCGGTGCATCCAGGGTGCTCCCCCGTTCACCGGCGCCGCACGCGGCGGTCGCGAGCGCGAGTCCTCCGGAGACCGCGGTCCGGATCAGGGCGCGATGGGCGATTGTTGTCGAGCGAGTTCTCCCCATGACCGCCGAGCTTGCCAGCGACGTGCCCGCCGCCGCCCCCCGGCGCTGATCCCGCTCCGCACATCAACGCTCAGGCCCCACCCCACCCCGCCGCCAAGAACGGATCCCCACCCCCCCGCGCGCCGCTCGCCCCCCGAGAACAGCGACACCTCCCCGCCCCCTCGATCGCCCCGCGCGCACACCCTCGTCCCCCCGCAAACCCCTCCGAATCCCGCCGACTCTCTCCCCCCCCAATTCCGTCCACCCCCTCTCTCTCCCCCCTCTCCCTCTCTCCCCCAACCGTTGCCGGGGCACACCCGCACAGGAGACGGGCCCAGATCGGCGTTTTCGGCGCGCAGGCGTACTTCCTGTACGCCGAGCACCGAAAACGTCGAGATGGGCCCGTATCCGAAGCGGGTGTGCCCCTAAGTCTACCAGCACCGAAAACGTCGAGATGGGCCCGTATCCGAAGCGGGTGTGCCCCTAAGATTAAGACTCACCGGAGAGATAGGCGGTTAGGCTGGGGATGGGGACGCCGGTGGGGCGGCCGAACTGCCAGTCTGCGGACTCGACGCTGACGCCGCCGATGTCGAGGTGGATGAACGGGAGCGTCCCCCCCTTGAGCCCCGAGGCGATGTCGAGGAACGCGAAGGGGAACTGGTGGCCGCGCGGCGTGTTCACCGAGGCGAGGCGGTTCGACGAGACCACGTCCTCGGCGCTCGACCGCGGCGCGACGAACGCGTAGTCCTCGCGCCGCGGCCGCACGCGCTCCATCGGCTCGCCCCAGCGCTCCGCGAGGACGTCGAGCCGGTCGAGCTCGGGCCGCGCGGCGGCGTTGCCGATCGCGCCCGTGTACGGGCCGTGGGCGCGGTAGACGTGCCCCGTCAGCGTCGCGACCGAGAACAGGATCGGGTCGGCGGCGCCGCTCATCGCGAGCTCCCGCGCGAGCGCGAGCAGGTCGGCCAGGATGAGCCGCCCCTCGGCGTCGGTGTTGCCGATCCGCACGCGCACGCCGGCGCGGCTGCGGATGATCTCGTCGCTGACGTACGACTCCTCGCCGATGCTGTTGCGCGCGAGCCCGAGCAGCCCGACGATGCGCACGCCCTCCAGGCCGAGCGCCGCGGCCGCGCGCACGAGCCCGGCGACCGCGCCGGCGCCGCCCTTGTCGCGGGACATCCCGGCCATGTGCCCGTCGGTCTTCAGGTCGACGCCGCCGGTGTCGTAGGTGACGCCCTTGCCCGCGAGCAGCACGGTGCGCCGGATCTCCCCGCGAGGCCGGTAGTCGAGCCGCACGACGCACGGCCGGTGCCGCTCGACCACCCGCGACGCCCGCGAGACCGCGCTGATCAGCGGGTAGTCGTCGACGTTGCGCTCGATCTTGACGAGCACGCCCGTCCTCGCGAACGCCGCCTCGCACATCTCGGCGACGCGGCGGGGCGCCATCCGCTCCGGCTCGGTGCCGGTGATGTCGCGGCAGAGCGCGCGGCCGACCTCGATGGCCGCGATCTCGCGGGCGCGCGACTCGGGCAGCCCGAGCACCGCGAGCGACTCGGCCGAGCGCGGGGCCATCTCCGCCTCGCGCGCCTCCAGCGGGGTCCACTGGCTCCCGAGCGCCGCCAGGGCGCCGACCTCGATCGCCCGCGCGAACCGCGGCGCGGACGGCGCGCGCACGACGAGCAGCGGCCGGCTCGCCCCCGCCTCCACCGCCCGCGCGAAGCCGGCGGCCGCCGCCTCCGCGATGGAGCGGACGTCATCGACGTCCTCCGAGAGCGCCCCTGTCGGCGCGAGCACCAGGCGCCCGCCGGGCACGCCGGGCGCCGGCAGGACGAGCGGCGCACACTTGCCCTCCAGCGCGCAGTCGACGCGCGCGGCCGCATCGACCACCGCGCCGACCGTGGGCCCGAGCCCCCCTGCGTGCTTCGCGATCGGCGACGGCGCGACGAGGACGACAGCATCGCAGGCCGCGGTCCCCGAGGTCGACTCGGCGAGGGCGTTGGCGGGCAACCCCGCCAGGGAAGTGACATGGACCATGGCGGCGGATGATGTCACAGGGGTCAGCATTTTTGCAGCACCCGTCGGCGCCGGCAGGGCACCGACACCTGCCCCCGATGGCCGCTGACCGGACGTGGCCGGCCGCCGCGCGCCCGCGCCGCGGCCAAGGCGAGCTCGCCCGCAGGCGCGATGGCGCGCGCGTCCGCCCCGACGGTCACGCTCGCGGCCGAGCGCCGCGGCCGGCCGCGCTCCCTCCTCGCGCGGCGCGGGAGAGCGCGCGTGATCGGGAATGGAAGGGAATGAGAGGGACTCGGAGGGAGAAGCGCGACGGAGAGGCGCGCTTCAGGAGAAGAGCACGACGCTGCGGATCGACTCGCCGCTGTGCATGAGGTCGAGCGAGCGGTTGATGTCGTCGAGCGGCATCGTGTGGGTGATGAGCTCGTCGATCTTGATCTTGCCCTCCATGTACCAGTCGACGATCTTGGGGACGTCGGTGCGCCCCCTGGCGCCGCCGAACGCGGTGCCCTTCCAGACGCGCCCGGTGACGAGCTGGAACGGGCGCGTGGAGATCTCCTCGCCGGCCCCGGCGACGCCGATGATGATGCTCGTCCCCCAGCCCTTGTGGCAGCACTCGAGCGCCTGGCGCATCACCTTGACGTTGCCGATGCACTCGAAGCTGAAATCGGCGCCGCCCCGGGTCAGGTCGACGAGGTAGGGCACGAGATCTCCCTGCACCTCGTTCGGGTTGACGAAGTGGGTCATGCCGAACTTCTCGGCCAGCTCACGGCGCTTCGGGTTGATGTCGACGCCGATGATGAGGTCGGCGCCGGCCATCCGGGCGCCCTGGATCACGTTGAGCCCGATGCCGCCGAGGCCGAAGACCACCACGTTGTCGCCGGGCCGCACCTGCGCGGTGTTGATGACGGCGCCGATCCCCGTCGTCACGCCGCAGCCGATGTAGCAGACCTTGTCGAACGGCGCGTCCTCGCGGATCTTGGCGACGGCGATCTCGGGCAGGACGGTGAAGCTCGAGAACGTCGACGTGCCCATGTAATGGTGAATCCGCTCGTTGCCGATCGAGAAGCGGCTCGTTCCGTCCGGCATGAGCCCTCGGCCCTGCGTGGCGCGGATGGCCTGGCAGAGGTTGGTTTTTCCGCTGGTGCAGTAAGAGCACTGCCGGCATTCGGGCGTGTAGAGGGGGATGACGTGATCGCCCTTCTTGACGCTCTTCACCGACGGGCCGACGTCGACGACGACGCCCGCGCCCTCGTGGCCGAGGATCGCGGGGAAGAGGCCTTCCGGATCCTTGCCCGAGAGGGTGTAAGCGTCGGTGTGACAGACGCCGGTGGCCTTGATCTCGATGAGGACCTCGCCTTCGCGAGGGCCCTCCACCTGGACGTCCTCGACCGTGAGCTTCTCGCCGGCCTTGTGGGCCACGGCTGCGCGCGCTTTCATGATCGGTGGTTCTCCTCCCGCAAGCGGGGCGTTCGGGGCCCGAGCGGCGCCCGAGCCCCTCCAATAGCCGGCCGGGGAAGCAGGTTTCAAGGGGGACCCGGCCGGCGCCGCGCCGCGCCCCCGCCCGGCCTGCTCGCGTCGCGGCGCCCGCCGGCGCGGCCCGCTCGCCCCCATTTCGGCGGCCCCGCCCGCGCGCCTGGCTTCGCGTGCTCCCACTCCACCCCACAGGCGGCGCGCGCGGCTCGTGGGGCAGACGACCTCTGTCGTACAGAGGCATTGCACGCCGCTCACGCGATCTCGCGAAAGGCTGCTCTCGGCCGGCGAGGCAGGGATTCGGATGGCGCTCGTGGACCGGCGAGCGTACCATCGCTCCGTTATCCTTATGCGCACCGCTCGTTGCATACCCGGTCACCGCGCCCTCACCGCAGCAGCCGCGCTGTTCCTCGCCGCCTGTTCGGCGGGCAGATCGCCTGGAGGCGCGGCGGCGGGCAAGGACGGCGGCGGGGGGAGCGCCCCCTCCGAGGGCGGTCACGGGGGCCAGGGCGGCGGGCAGGGCGGCCAGGGCGGCCAGGGCGGCGTCGTGGAGTGTGTCGACGAGTGCCCTGCGGAGAAGGGTGGAATCAAGATCGGCTGCAAGACGCGCTTCATGTTCGGAATGAACTATGCGTGGCACAACTTCGCCGGCGATTTCGGCGGCATTGCCGCGTGGGACAAGCGCGGCGTCGCGGCCGAGGCGGAGACGCATGCGAAGAACCTCGCCGGCATCCGCGCGCACGGGGCGAGCTTCGTGCGGTGGTGGATGTTGCCGGAGCTCCGGGGTGAGGGCGTCGTCTTCGACGCGAACGACACCCCGACCGGCCTCGGCGGGACGACGCGGGGCGACGTCGAGAAGGCGCTCGAGCTCGCCGAGCAGGCGGACGTGCACCTCATGTTCTGTCTCTTCTCCTTCGACAACTTCCATGCGACCCGGGTCGACGCCGGCGTGAGGACGGTCGGCATTGCCCCGCTCGTGACGGACGCCGAGCGGCGCGCGGCGCTCCTGGAGAACGTCGTCAGGCCGCTCGCCCAGGCGGTCGAGCAGAGCCCGTACCGGCACCGGATGGTCGCCTGGGACGTCATCAACGAGCCCGAGCTGGCCATGACCGGCCCGAGCCCGTACGGCGACCCCGACTACGACCCGGATCCCCAGGTGGAGCCGATCGCGCACGAGCAGATGGAGGCCTTCCTCCGCGACACGATCGGGGTATTGCGCGCGGAGAGCAGGGCGCTCGTCACGATCGGCTCGGCCTCGATGAAGTGGGCGCGCGCATGGACGACCACCGACGTCGATTTCTACACATTTCACATGAACGATCGGGTCAACCGCTACTGGCCTTACAACCAGTCGCCCGCGGATTACGGCATCACGGACAAGCCGGTCGTCATGGCCGATTTCCCCATCGCCGGCCTGGCCACGGCCACCCTGTCGACGCTCCTGGAGAGCTGGTACAACCAGGGTTATGCCGGCGCGATCAGCTGGGCCTACGGCGACGCGACCCCGACCGAGCTCGAGACCCTGAAGGCCTTCGCCGATTCGAAAGGCTGCGACCTGCAGTACTGAGCCGGCCCGAGGAGAGGCGGCCCTTCGCGCGGCGCGGGGAGGGCCGATGTCTGGAGATCAGGAAGAGGGCAGCCAGTAATCGACGAGCGAAGCCCCCGTCACGTCGTGGGCGACCCCGGCCGCGATCGCCCACTGGGCCAGCGCCCGCCCCAGCGCCGCCATCGCGGGAAACCGCCCGTCGGGGGACTTGGCCAGCCCCCGCTCGACGATCTCCCAGAGCCGCGGGTGCGCCTCGAACACCTCCGGGCGCGGCGGATCGACCCGCAGCACGTCGTGCACGATGGAGATGCTCCCCGGCCCGCCGAACGGCCGCCGGCCGGTCACGAGCTCGTAGAGCACCACGCACACGCTCCACACGTCGGAGCGCGCGTCCGACTCCTGCCCGCCGCGGACCTGCTCGGGCGCCATATACGCCGGGCTCCCGACCAGCGCCTCCTTCTGCCCGCCGTCCACCGCGCGCGTCGCCGTGAAGGCGATCCCGAAATCGATCAGCTTGGGGACCATCCGGCGGCCGTCGCGCACGAGCACGATGTTCGCGGGCTTCACGTCCCGGTGCACGACCCCCGCGCCGTGCGCGGCGCTGAGCGCCCCGATCACGGGCAAGAGCAGCTGGACCGCGGAGATGGGCGACATCGCGCCCGACTCGGCCAGCACCTGGGCCAGCGACCGGCCCTGGAGGAGCTCCATCACGACGAACGGCTCCCCTTCCTCGGTGAAGCTGAGATCGAACACCCGCACCGCCGCGCGGTGCGACACCCGCGCCGTCGCCTGCGCCTCCTTGAGCAGCCGCGAAGCAGCCTCCGGGACCGCGCAGTCACGACGGATGAGCTTCAGCGCGACATCGAGGTTCAGGGCGACGTTCCGCGCCTTCCAGACGGCGCCCATGCTGCCCTCGCCGATCAGCTCCGTGAGGCGATAGCGCCCCGCCAGGACGTCGCCTGGGGCGTAGCGCCGCAGCGCGGCGGCCGGCGCGTCGGTCGCCGGAGCCGGCAGGGCGACAGCAGGCGACACGCCGGCGAGCCCCGCCCGCAGCGTGGCAGGCGGCACGCTCGCCGGCGCGGCCGGGGTGTCGCTCGCCGGCTCCAGCGGCACGACCTCGCCGCCAGGACGCCTTACCGAGGCGGACGGCCGCGACAGCCGGCCTGACGTCCGGAGATCGACGGGATCGAACGGTGGGCGGTGCGCCGATGACCAGCGCGGAGATCGCGGCGAGCGGTACGCGCGCGGAGAAGAAGCTCTGCCCCCGCTCGGGGGACGAGATCGATTCGAGGCGGGATCCATCGATGCGCCATGTGGCGTCGTGGAGCTGTCGGTTCGTCGGGTGTCCATGACCTTGCTCTGGCCCTCTGGCCCACGGGTACTGCAAGGATCAGGCCGACAAAAACCGCCGTAAATGCGCCTCTTTCGCGCCCGTCTCGGCGCCGAGGTGCGGGGTCGAGGCCTCAGATCCGGCGCCCCTCGCCATCAGCGCGCCTCACGCCCTCGGGGCGCCGCCGCCTGGAGCGGCCCCGGGCAGCGCGCGACGGCCGGCGCAAGGGTTGTAGCAGAGCGCATTCCCTGCGCACGGCGCCTGGGGGCGACGAGCACATCGGCGTCGGGTGTCAGCCCCCCTGCCCCTCGCGGCGCAGCCGGGGCCGATCAGCGCGCGGCGCGCGCGCCGGCCTCCCCGCGCGCCTCGCGCGGCTCAGCGCGCGGAGCCGGAGACGACGCGCCCCTTGAACGCGATCGGCACCTCCAGCGCCCCCGCCGCCTCGACGAGCAGCGCGTGCTCGCTCTCGTGGATCACGCCGTCGGCGGCGACCAGCCGGACCGCCAGCTCGATCGCGGCCTCGCGCATCCGCACGTCGGGCAGGCGCGCGCGGAGCGCCGCGAAGCGGCCATTCCTGCCCTCCTCGCGCACCGAGCGCTCGATGATCGAGATGAGCGCCTCGACGACCTCCGCCCCGAGGCGGCCCGCGCTCATCGCCGCCGCGTGCGCCGTGAGCTCGGCGCGCTCGGCCTCGTTGATGGATCCGTCAGCGTACGCGGCGAGGAACATGATCTCGACCATCGCCTCGAGCTTGGTGATCTCGAGGTGAGGAAAGGACAGCTGCGTCTCGTCCATCATGCGATCCGAGGCTAGCGTATCACGGCCCCACCGGACACAGCGCCACCACGCCGCCCGCCCGCTCGCCGCCGCGGCGCTCGGCCCGGCCGATCCGGCGGCGCGCTGCCTCGGTCTGCCCGCCTCGCCGCGCCTCGCTCGCCCTGGGGATCCAGGGATCCCGGGAGCGCGCGGCGAAACTTCTCATCGAGCGCAGCGCCGGTTGGCGCTCAACTCCACGTCCGGATAGATCAGCCCCGCCACCGCGGTCCTCACCCCCTACCCGACTCCACCCCCTACCCGACCCTCCCCCACCCCGACGCCCCGACCATGAGCTCCACCACCCCGACCGACCTCTTCCTCTCGCTGACCCCGCACAAGGTGATCGAGGCCGTCGAGGCCGCAGGCGTCTTCTGCAACCGCGTCTGCTATCCGCTGAACTCGTTCGAGAACCGCGTCTACGAGGTCGAGCTCGAGGACCGCACCCGCATCGTCGCGAAGTTCTACCGGCCAGGGCGCTGGACCCGCGAGCAGATCCTCGAAGAGCACCGGTTCCTCGCCGAGCTCGCGGACGCCGAGATCCCCGTCTGCCCGACGCGCCCGTTCCCCGACGGCGAGACGCTCAAGCAGATCGACCACATCCAGTACTGCCTCTTCGAGCGCATGGGCGGCCGCGCCCCCGACGAGCTCGGAGACGAGCTGTTCGTGCGCCTCGGCAGGCTCGCCGCCCGCATCCACAACGTGGGCGCGCAGCGGACCGCCGAGCACCGCGTCCGGCTCTCCGCCGACTCGTACGCGCGCGAGGACCTCGGCTGGCTCGCCGAGCGCAACGTCATCCCCGCCGCCGTCGCGCCGCGGTACCTCGCGGCCGCGCGCGCCGTCGCCGACGCGGCCGAGGAGCGCCTGCGCGGCGTCGACGTGCACCGCATCCACGGCGACCTGCACCCGGGCAACCTGCTCCTCCGCGACGGCGCCCTCCGCGTGCTCGACTTCGATGACATGGTCGTCGGCCCCGCCGTGCAAGACCTCTGGCTCCTCCTCCCCGGCCGCGACGCGACCGCCCGCCGGCAGCGCGAGCTCTTCATCGAGGGCTACGAGGAGCTCCGCCGCTTCGACCGCTCGACCCTCGGCCTGATCGAGCCGCTGCGAGGGCTCCGCCTGATCCACTACGCCGCCTGGATCGCGCGGCGGTGGCACGATCCCATTTTCCCGAGGACCTTCCCGCACTTCGGCACAGAAGCGTACTGGCGCGACGAGGCGAGCTCGCTCGAGGAAGTGATGCACATCACGAGGTCTGGGGACGGCGGCGGGCCCGAGGGGGGCGAGGACGAGCCGCCGCCGAGCGGGGGCAAGTACTTCTGGGACCTGAACTGAGCGGCGCGCCGGCCGGGGGCGCCGCGCGGCGCCGGGGGGCGATCAGAGGCGCTTCAGCACGAGGATCAGCCGCCACGCGGCGACGTGCTCGAACGGCACGTCGACGTTGAAGTCGCCGAGCGTCGCGACCAGCGAGAGCTCCGGCACCCGCTCCGCGACGCGCCGCCAGCCGGCCAGGTCCGGGATGTACCAGGTCGCCTCCTGCCGGAACGACGAGAGCTCCCGCGGCGCGCCGCCGTTGCGCCGGGCCGAGCAGACCACCTCGAGGCTCACCGGCACCGCGCGATCGGGCGTGGCCCGCTCGATGTGGATGCGGAACCGGGCGTCGAGCGACTGGTCGCCGCGCAGCTCGGTCCACTCGGTCCGGTTCACGCCGGACGGCGTGAGATCGGCCGGGTGCGTCGCCTCGATGACGTGGACGCCGCCCGGCAAGAGGAGCGAGGCCGCGAGCCGGAGGTGGCGCTCGAGCGCCGCCGGCGTGGCCAGCTGGTGGATCGCCGAGAGCGGCACGAACGAGAGATCGACCGGCGCGACGTCGGGGCGCTCGTCGAGCTCCGCGCAGCAGAAGCGGATGCCGGCGCCGCGGGCGCGCGCGGCGCGCTCGGCGTAGGCGATCATCGCCGCGGAGCCGTCCGCGCCGGCGCAGCCGACGCCGAGCTCGGCGAACGCCTCCAGGTGCCGCGCAGGCCCGCACGCCCACGAGAGCACGCGCTGCACCGGGCGGGCGCCGAAGCGGCGCGCGCACGCGAGCAGGAAGTCGCGCTCCGCGGCGTAGTCGCGGTAGCCGAAGGCCGCGTCGTAGAGCGCCGGCTCGCACGGCGCGGGCGTCTCGCCCGGCGCGGCCGGCGAGGCGGCGCGCGCCCCCTTGCCGGCCGGGGGCGCGGCCGAGGCGCGCGCCGGGGCGACCCGCTTCGTGTAGACGATGAGATCGTCGCCCGGCGCGTAGAAGTCCTCGATGACCGCCGCCCGCGCGAACTGCACCGCGTCGTAGAAGCGCACCGCCGCGCCGTGCCCCTCCCGGCTGCCCGTCTCCACGCGCACGAGGCCGCCGCCCTCGCGCGCGATCTCGCTCTCCATCGTGGCGACGAGCCCGCGCGCCACCCCCGAGCGCGCGAAGTCCGGCGAGGTCGCGATCCAGTACAGGTCGTACGTGGACTGCGTCATCGGCGTGCGGCCGTAGCAGAGGTACCCCGCCAGCCGGGGCGCTCCGCCGCCGCCCGGCGCGCCGTGGAAGCTCAGCACGAACCGGTAGCCGTCCGACGAGGGCTGGGCCAGCGTCACGTCGACGAGCTCCAGCGCCACCGCGCGCTCGTCGGCCGTGAACGCCGGGAGCGACTCGAGCAGCTCCGCGATGAGCGGCCGGTCTTCGGGGCGGAGGCCGCGCTGCGCGATCACGGCGCCTCGGGCGCGGCGGCGAGGGCGCCGCGCGCAGCGGAGCGCGCCCCTACGCGAGCGCGGCCCCGCGCCGGAGCGCGGCCGCGCGCGCGCAGGAGATCGCCGTGGCGCGGGCCGCGGGCGAGCGCGGCGCGGAGGATCTCCCCGATCACGTCGGCGTAGGAGAGGCCGGCGCGCGCCGCCGCGCGCGCGAAGCCGGCGTCCGGCGAGAGGTCGCAGTTCGGGTTGACGTCGATGACGTACGGCGTCCCGCGCTCGTCGAGCCGCACGTCGACGCGGCCGTAGTCGCGCAGCCCGAGCACCTCGAAGGCGCGGCGGCCGACGGCGACCACCCGGCGCAGCTCGAGCGGCCGCAGGACCGCCGCGGTGGAGGGCGTGCCGATCGACGCGGCCGTCTCCGGGCGCCACTTCGACTCGTACGTGACGACGTGCGGGTGCCCCTCGGGCAGGCCCTGGAAGGTGATCTCGCCGGGCGGCAGCACGCGCGGCGTGGGCCAGCCGAGCAGCGAGACCGAGAGCTCCCGCCCGTGCACGTAGCGCTGCACCACGACCGGCTGGCGGCACTGCGCGACGACCGCGGCCACCTGGTCGCGGAGCGCGGCGCGATCGCGGACGACGGAGCCCCGGTCGATCCCGGTCGAGCCGTCCTCGCGCTCCGGCTTGACGATGGCCGGGAAGGCGACGTCCGGGATGCGATCCGGGCCGTCGACCCGCACCGTCTCGGGCACGCGCACGCCGGCGCGCGCGAGGATGCGGTTCGCCTCGCCCTTGTGCAGGCAGCTCCGGAGCGCGACGTGATCGCTGCCCGTGAAGGGGAGGTCGAGCCCCGCGAGCAGCCACGCGCACATGACCTCGTGGCGGCTGTCGCCGTCGAGCGCCTCGCACAGGTTGAAGATCACGTCGGGGCGATGATCGCCGATGGCCGCGAGCACCTCGCTCGGCCGGAGCACGGGCCGGTGCGCCACGCGCGCGCCCGGGGCCGCGGCGAGGGTCGCGAGGACGCTCTCGGCGACGGCCGCGCTGCCGTCCGCCCGGCCGAGCCGGAGCCGGCCGCTCCCCACCCGCTGCGCCAGTGGTGGCTCGTCGACGGCCTCCTCCGGGTCCCTGTTGGACAGGAGCAGTATCCGGGGCTCAGGCACTGCGCGCCTCCGGGCCACGGCGCCGCGCGCCCGCGCAGGGCACATGAGCGCGCGACAGCGGCGCCGCGCTCGGAGAGCGACGCGGAGCCCGGCCGTTCGCGCCGGAAGTTGGAGAGAGCGCCCCGTCGAAGGAGATGCGAAGGCGACGGAATCCGTGCATGCAAGTGGCGCCACTTCACCAGCTTGCCCGGCAATCGCAAGGGGAGATTTGCGCCCTCAGGACGGAATGAGCGATGCAACGCGCCATGGCATCCCGGACACCGCGCCGCATCCCCTCCGGCGCGCCGCGCCCGCGGGCGAGCTCTTCCAGACGGGGAGGCCCCGGATACCTTATGTCCGGTGAGCCAGCCGTCAGTCCGGGCGCCTGCGCGACGCTTCCGGGAGCGCCCGTAGCGAGAGAGGGATGGATTGCAGAGAGAGGGGCGCCCGGAGGAGCGCGGGCGAGCGACCGTGAGGCGGGGTGGATCCCGAAGAGGACCCGGGGGCGCCAGAAAGAGCTTTCCTTTCCGGCGCCCTCGAGCCTGCGCGGCTCAGGCGTCCGCGTGGGCGGCGCGCGGCCGTCGATCGGCCGGGAAGCAGGCCTGGATCTCGTCCATGCCGAGCGTCTCCTTCTGGAGGAGCGCCTTGACGAGCGCGTCGATCTCGCTCCGCCGGGACTTCACGATGTCGACGGCGCGCGCGAGCTGGGCGTCGGTGAGCGCCCGCGCCGTCTCGTCGACGCGGTCGAGCAGGGCCGGGCTCCGCGCGGGGTGCCCCTCGCCGACGCAGATGGGGCCGAGGTGGCTCATGCCGAGCTCCGCGACCATCTTCCACGCGATCGTCGAGGCGCGCTGGATGTCGTCCGAGGCGCCGGCCGTCATCGTCCCGAGGATGACCATCTCGGCGGCGCGGCCGCCCATCAGCATGCAGATCTGATCCTCGAGGTACTCTTTCCGGTACATCAGCCGATCCTTCTCGGGCAGCGCCTGGGTGACGCCGAGCGCGCGGCCCCGCGGCAGGATCGACACCTTGTGCACCGGATCGCAGCTCGGCGCGAGCAGCCCGACCGCGACGTGACCGGCCTCGTGCACCGCGGTCGCGTAGCGCTCGTCCTCGTCGATCAGCACCCCTTTGCGCTCGAGCCCCATGAGCACCCGGTCGCGCGCGCGGTCGATGTGCGTCGGATCCACCGCGTCGGCGCCCTCGCGGGCCGCGAGGATGGCCGCCTCGTTCAGGAGGTTGGCCAGGTCGGCGCCCGAGAAGCCCGGCGTGCTGCGGGCGATGTACCCGAGATCGACCTCGCCCTCGAGCGGGATCGGCCCGGCGTGGACGTTGAGGATCTCCTCGCGGCCGCGCACGTCGGGCAGCGGCACCGTGACCTTGCGGTCGAACCGCCCCGGCCGGAGCAGCGCGGGATCGAGCATGTCGACGCGGTTGGTCGACGCGATCACCACGATGCCGGTCGCGTGGTCGAACCCGTCCATCTCGACGAGCAGCTGGTTCAGCGTCTGATCGTGCTCCGCGGACGCGGAGTCGCCGTGCCCCTTCGCGCGGGCCCGCCCGACGGCGTCGATCTCGTCGATGAAGACGATGCACGGGGCGGCCTTGCGCGCCTCGGCGAAGAGCGCGCGGACGCGGGAGGCGCCGACGCCGACGAACATCTCCTGGAAGCTCGACCCCGACGCCGAGAGGAACCGCACGCCCGCCTCGCACGCGACCGCGCGCGCCAGCAGCGTCTTGCCGGTCCCCGGCTCGCCCGTGAGCAGCACGCCGCGCGGCGGGCGGCCGCCGAGGCGCGCGAAGCGCTGGGGGTTCTTCAGGAACTCGACCGTCTCGGCGAGCTCCTGCTTGACCTCGTGCATCCCGGCCACGTCGGCGAAGCGCACGGGCGCGCGCACGACCCCGGCCTTGGCGTCGGAGAACACCTTCGGGCTGCGGCGCCGGCTCACCGTGAAGAGCGCGAACCCGACCGCGGCGAGGACGACCACCGGCAGCGCGGTGGACGCGGCGCGCGACGGCTCCTCCCGGGAGGCGAAGTCGACCGAGGCGCCGGCGCCCGCGAACCGGGAGACCAGCTCCTGCCGGAGCGTCGGCTCGTCGACGACGGCGGTCACCGTCACGCCGCCCGCCTGGCGCACGAAGAAGCGATCGCCGCTCACCTCGACCGCGGTCGCCTGCCCCGCCTGCGCGATCTGGAGCAGCTCGGTGTACGTCGCCGCGCGCTCCCTCGGGGCTGCGCGGAGAGCGAGCCCGAGAGTCACCGCCAGCACCACCCCCATGATCCCGAGCACCCAAAGCCGGCGCCCCGCGGGCCCCAGCCGCCTACCCACCTGCAAGAACCAGGAATTCACTGCTGCGCCACCTTACTGCCCCGACGTCGGGCCGGAGCGGACCTCAGGTGTAGCAAGGATAAGCACCTCAGGAAGTTCCTTCTGCGATCATTCTGAGCGGCCTGAGCACAGAATACTGCGAAAGGATGGTGGCGCCGTAAAACGGAACGCGGAGAACGACGTTCGGTGTAATAAAACTCGCCGGATCGACTGCCCAGCTCGTCAATTCGAACTGCCGAGCTCGCTGGCCGAATTGTGGAGCTCGCCGCGGGTTCTCTCGCGAAGATGAGATCCGCGGCAGGGCAGGAGACCCGCTGCTGCGCTACGCGCCGGCGGCGGGCGCGGGCTCCGCGAGCGGCAGCGAGAAGCGGAACGTCGTCGCGCCGCCAGGGGTGCTCTCGACAGCGATGCTGCCGCCGTGCGCCTCCACGAGCCCCTTCGTGATGTAGAGGCCGAGGCCCACGCCGCGGACGCGGCGAGGATCGCCCTCGGTCGCGCGCGAGAAGCGCTTGAACAGGTGCGGCAGCCACGCCTCCGCGATCCCGGGGCCCCAGTTGGTCACGGCGATCTGCGCGAAGGAGCGGTCGGCGCTGACGGCCACCGCGATGTCGCCGCTCGGCTGGCCGTACTTGGCCGCGTTGGAGAGCAGGTTGGTGACGATCTGCTCGAGCCGGCCGGGGTCCGCCAGGACGGCGGGCACGTCGCCGCGCACCTCCAGGCGCACGGCGTGGCCCGCCGTCGCCGCGGCCGACTTCTCGAGGATCTCTCCGAGCTGCGCGCGGAGATCGACCGGGGAGCGATCCAGCGTCAGCTGCCGCGCCTCGAGGCGCGAGGCGTCGAGGAGGTCGTCGATCATGCGGCGCAGCCGCTCGACGGACGAGGCGATCCTCCCGAGCTGCTTCTGGCCGTCCGCGGCGAGCGGCTCGCCGGACCGGGAGCGCAAGAGATGGCTCGCCGTTGCGATGACCTGGATGGGCTGGCGGAGGTCGTGCGCGATGATGCTGATCCACTCCTGGCGCTGCCGCTCCATCTCCTTGAGCGCCGAGATGTCCTGGAAGACGGCGACGGCGCCCTCGATCTCGCCGTCGTCCGAGCGCACCGGCGCGGCGTTGACCAGCACCGGGACGAAGACGCCGCCCTCGCAACAGAGCAGCCCTTCGGCGCCCGTCACGACCTCCCCGCGATGCAGGGCCCGGGTCAGCGGGCGCTCGGCCCAGCCGACCGGCGCTCTTCCCGGGGTCCTCTGGTCGAAGAGCACCGCGTTGCCCCACGGATCCAGCTCGCCCGCCGCGCGCGAGGCGTACTGGAGCGCCAGCCTGTTGCACGTGATGAACCGCCCCTCGGCGTCGACCAGGATCGCCGCCTCGGGCATCTGCTCGACGACCGCCTCGATCCGCCTTCGCTCGTTCGCCTCGACGCGGCAGAGGCGCGCGGTCTCGATCGCGCTGCAGGTCCGGTCGGCGAGCAGCGTCGCGACGCGCTCGTCGTCCTCGGTGAACGGCGGGCGGCCGGGGCGCTTGCCGAGGTACAGGTTGCCCACGCTCCGGTCGTGGAAGCGGAGCGGCACGCCCAGGAACGCCTCGATCGGGGGGTGGTGCTCCGGCAGCCCGATGAAGTCGGGGTGAGCGCGGACCTCGTCGAGCCGGATCGGCCGGCCGTCGCGGGCCACCGCGCCGAGGACGCCGACGGGGCGCGGGATCGCGCCGATCCGCGCGACCTGCTCCGCGGGGACGCCGCTCGGGACCCAGGCGTCGAACGGCCGCCGGCCGTCCTCTCCGACGCCGAGCGCCGCGTAGTCGGCGCCCGAGATCTCCTTCGCGTGCCGCGTGATGACCTCCAGCACGGCGCGCATCCCCGACTCGGAGCGCGGCAGGTTCGCCAGCGTCTCCGAGACCGCCGCGCACGCGGCGCCGACGGCCTCGAGCTGCGCGCGGATGCGCCGCTCCGCCTCGTGGGCGCTCTCGATCGCCGCCTCCATCGCCTTGCGGCGCCCGATGTCGCGGCAGATCGTCGAGACGCCGGTGATGCGGCCCGAGGCGTCCGCGATCGACGAGACCGTGACCTCGATGTCGATGTCCCTGCCGTCCTTGGTCCGGCTCACGGCCTCGAAGCGCTCGATGCGCTCGCCGCGGCGCAGGCGCGCGACGATCGCCTCGGTCTCGCCGGCGCGCTCGGGCGGGCACAGGATGGGCAGCTTCTTCCCGATCACCTCGCCGGCGCTGTAGCCGTAGAGGAGCTCCGCGGCCGGGTTCCAGCTCAGGATGGTCCCGTCGAGGGCGCTTCCGATCACGGCGTCGTCGGAGGACTGCGCGACGGCCGCCAGGTGGGCGCGCGCCCCCTCGGCTTGGCGCCGGGCCTCGTCGAGCAGGTTCAGGCGCGCCGCGCTGACCCAGAGCGAGGCCCCGAGCAGGAGCGTCGAGATGGCCGACGCGAGCGAGAACGACGCGGCGAGAGGGTAGGCCCCGAGATCTGCGCCGATCAGGAAGAGGCGGCCGATCGCGAGCGGGGCCAGGACGACGAACGGCAGGAAGCGCCGCAACAGGACGCCTCCAGGCCCGCTGGCCGTCAGAACGGCGAACGCCCCGCCGTCGGGCCGCGCCATGAGGAGCCCGACGCAGAGCGCGAGGAACGCGATCGCGGCGTGGAGCGCCATGCCCGTGAACGGGAACAGCGGCGGCAGCCCGTAGAAGTAGCCGACGCCGAACACGTAACCGGTCAGCGCGGTCAGCGCGAGCGCCGCGGCCGAGAGCGCGCCGCCGTCCGAGAGCCGGCAGGCCCGCCGCGTCTCCACCGGCAGCGAGAGGAGCGCCGCGCCGATCAGGACGCAGCAGAGCGCGGTGTTCGGCGGCGGCCTGCCGGGGAACTTGCTCGGGAACGCCACGCGCGCCGGGAAGACCAGGCGATCGAGGCCGAGATCCCACCCGGAGACGTACTGGACGAGGGCCGCGAGGCCGAACGCGACGACGGCGGCGGCGCACGCCTGCCCGAGCCGGCGGCGCGGCGCCGGACGCCCCCGCCCGCCCAGCGCCCAGAGCGACACCGCCGCGAGGACGAGGGCGATCGCGGTGTTGGGCACCATGATCGGCAGGCCGTCCGCGATGGAGACGAGGGGGGTCGACTGGATCGACCAGCCGACCAGCGCCACGGACCCGAGGGCGAACGAACAGGCTGCCGCGATAGCAACACCGCGCGGCGCGCCGTTCGAGAGCGCCTTCGCCCCGCCGTCGTTCATCGAGCCCTCCCAGCGGCAGCATAGTGCCGGGGCTACCGGGACGGCCTCGCTTTATCGGCGCAACCAGGGGCGACGCGCTCGCTGTCCGACCTCGATGGAACCGCGGGCCCCTGGGGTCCCCGCCTCATGCGCCGGGCCGGAGGGATCCGCCGGCGAGGCTCAGGCGTGCCGCCGGAGCGCCGGCGGCGACGCGAGCGCGCGCGTCGGGCGAGCGCGCGCGTCGGGCGAGCGCGCGCGGAGCCGCTCAGCGCTTCGGCCCGAAGATCGCCGCGTCGGCGGAGAGCCTCCCCGGCCCGAGCAGGAGCAGCACGAGGGAGATGCTGAAGTAGACCGCCGCGACCTCGTAGGAGGCGGCGCCCATCGCGAAGAACGGATCGCCGTTCATCAAGTGCACCGAGACGGCGACGGCCATGGTGATGGCGATCCCGAGCGACGCGAGCGGCGTCAGGAGGCCGAGGATCCAGGCGATGCCGCCGCCGACCTCGGCGATGGCGGCCAGCGCCTGCAAGAACCCTGGAACGGGCGCGGTGGGCCCCATCCAGCTGAAGGGGGCCTGGATCTTCCCCCAGCCGTGAAAGATGAAAGCAATGCCTGTGACGACGCGAAGCGCGAGCAGCGCGACCGAGCCGGGAAGCGGCACGTCGGTCACCCGCAGGAATCTAGTGAGCATCGGGGATCACTCCTCTCGCTCGGTAGTAAGGAAAAATGCAGGGAACATCAAGATTGCGCTCCTGATCTCGGCCCGCTGCGCGCCGCGACCCGACGCGCCGCCCCTCACCGCGTCGGCGCGGCGCGCGCCGGGCGAGCCGCCGCGCCGGTCCGCGCTTCACGCTGTCGGGCGCTGGTCGCGGCCACGCGCGGGGGTCGCCGCGATCGAGCGCCCGTCGTTCAGGGCGTCGAGGCACCGCCGCTTGATCGCGGCGAACTCGCCCGAGCCCACGATCGCGGCGCTCCTCGGCCGCTCGAACGGCACCGCGAGCTGCGCGCCGACGCGGCACGGCCGGCGGGTCATGAGGGCGATGCGGTCGGACAGGAAGATCGCCTCGTCGATGTCGTGCGTGACGAACAGCACCGTCGTGCGCACGTGGCGGATGACGTCGAGGAGCAGCGCCTGCATCGAGAGCCGGGTCTGCGCGTCGAGCGCGCTGAACGGCTCGTCCATCAGGACGACGCGCGGCTCCGTGATCAGCACGCGCGCGATCTCGACCCGCTGCTGCATGCCGCCGGAGAGCTGCGCCGGATAGGCGTCCTCGAACCCCGACAGCCCGACGAGATCGAGCAGGCGGCGGGACGCGTCCCGGCGCTCGCGCTCCGGGACGCCGCGCATCTTGAGGCCGAAGCCGACGTTGTTCAGCACCGTCTTCCAGGGGAGCAGCGAGGACTGCTGGAAGACCATGCCGCGCTCCGGCCCGGGCGCCTCGACCGGCTCGCCGCCGACGACGATGCTGCCGCGCTCCGGCGCCACGTACCCGGCGACGGCGTTCAGGATCGTCGATTTGCCGCACCCGGACGGGCCGAGCAGGCTCACGAGCTCGCCGCCCTCGACGGTCAGATCGAGATCCCGCACCACCTCGACGCGGCGGGGGCCCGCCCCCAGGGCCACGGACAGGCCGCGGATCTCGACGGCGCCCCCCGGGCTCTCCGGGCGCGGCGCGCTCGCGGCGGGCGTCATCGGCCCTTCTCCTGCGGCCGGTGCCAGGGCGTGAGCCACGCGCCGATCCGCTGGACGAGCGCGCTGCTGAGCATGCCCATCAGGCCGATGAGCAGCATGCCGAGGACGATGTCCGGGTAGCGCTGCAAGTTGTACGACTCCCAGGTGAAGTAGCCGATGCCGTACTGGCCGCCGATCATCTCGGCGGTGACGAGGCAGAACCAGGACGTGCCCATGCCGATGCTCATCCCCGTGATGATGCTGGGCAGCGCGCCCGGGAGGACCACCTCGAGGAAGAGGCGGAAGGGGCGCGCGCCGAGGCTGCGCGAGCTCGCGATGAGCCGCGGATCGAGGGCGCCGACGCCATGGATCGTCGCGAGCAGGATCGGGAACAGCGCGCCCATATACGTGATGAAGATCATGCTCAGCTCGGCCGACGGGAACATCAGGATCGCGAGCGGGAGCCAGGCGACGCCGGGGATGGGGCGCAGGACCTCGAGCGGCGGCAGGAGCGTGTCCTCGGCGAGCCGCGAGCGGCCGATGACGAGCCCGAGCACGACGCCCGTGACGCCCGCGGCGGCGAAGCCCGCGAGGACGCGGAGCACGCTGCTCCAGAGGTGCAGCCAGAGCTTCGGCGAGCCGAAGAGCTCCCGCGCCGCGACGAGGACCTCGGTCGGCGCGGGCACGTTGACGAACGTGACGAGGCCGAGGTCGACGCGCGACATCGACGCCCACTGCCAGAGGGCGACGCACGCGGCCACGGACAGGACGCGCAGCGCGACGCGGCCGAGATCGCGCCGCGGGCGCCGCTCGCCGCCCGGCGCCGGGGACGCGCGCCGCCGGGACGCGCTCGCCGGCACCGGCGCGGGCGCGAAGGTCGCGCGGCCGCCGAGGGCCGGCCCGGCCGGCGCGCTGCGCTCCGAGATCATCGTCATGGCGCCGCCGCCGTGAGCTTGGTGACGTCGCCCCGCAGGGTCGCGAAGTCGACGACCGCCGCGGCGTTCTCCGCGGCCCACCGCTCGGCGTCCTCCTTCGCGAGGAACGCCGCGAGGCTCCCGTCGGGGCGCCGCGCGTACCACGCGCGATCGGCGAGGAGCTTCACCCCGCTGATCCGGTCGTGCACGAAGGCGGCGCGGATCTCCTTGCCCTCGGCCGTGAGCTGCTTCAGCGCGGCGAGCGCGGAGCCCGGGCTCGCGTACGCGCGCACCTTCGGCTCGCCCCCGACCCAGATCTGCGCGGCCAGCGCCGGCTCGCCGATCGGCTCGCCGGACAGGGCGTCGCTCCCGGAGAGCGGGAGCTTGGCGTAGCTCGCGAGCCGCGCCTCGTAGTCGAGCCCGAGCTCCTGGGCCGCGCGCCGGATGTACCGGTCGTCCACGAACGCGCCGACGTCGAGCGTCGTGTCGGTGCGCTTGAGCAGCGTGAGCGTGTCGACGGCCACCTGGAGCGCGCGGCGGACCTCGGGCTTGATGGTGAAGTCGCGCGTCTGGATGCCGAGCGGCCCGTGGAACATGGTTGCGACCTCGGCGTCCACGCCGGTCACCTTCTCGATGAGCTCGCTGTACTTCTCGGGCTCCTCCGCGAACAGCCGATCGGCCTCGAGCGCCGCCTTGAGGAAGGCGACGACGATCTCCGGGTGCTCCTCCGCGTACGCCGCGCGCACCAGGACGCCGTGCGCCGTCGGCACCTCGACGCTGGAGCCGTCGTAGATTTTCCGGGCGAAGCCGCGGAACGGGAACAGCTCGGCGAACGGGACGAAATCGGCGTGCGCGTCGATCTTCTTCGCCTTCAGCGAGGAGCCGCCGACCTCGGGCGACTGCGACACGAGCGTCACGTCCTTGTCCGGATCCCAGCCGAGATCGCGGATCGCCCGGAGCAGCATGCCGTGGGCGGACGAGCCGAACGGGACCGAGATCTGCTTGCCCTTGAGGTCCTTCAGGCCCTGGGCCGGCGAGTCGAGCGGCACGACGACGCCGTTGCCGCTCCCGAGCGCGCTGCCGGAGAGCGTGGCGATGTAGAGGCTGCGGCTCCCCTGCTTCTGGTGGGCGACGCCGTTCAGCACGCCGGGGAAGTCGGCCATCGCGCCGATGTCGAGCTTCCCGGCCACCATCTCGGTCGTCAGCGGCGGCCCCGAGGTGAAGTCCTTCCACTCGATCTCGTAGGAGACGTCCTTGTACTTGCCGTCCCTCGGGAGGTGCTTCTCGAGCAGCTCGAGCTCCCGGATCAGGAGCCCGCCGGTGGCGCAGTTGATCGTCGTGTCCTGCGTCCCGATGGCGATGCGGATCGTCCGCTTCTCCTCCTTCGTGCACGACAGGCCGACGAGGACCGCCACGAGGAGCAAGAGCGCGCGCGCTGCCTGGATCATCGGCTCAATCCCTCGCGAAGGTTCCATGGCGCCCGGCCCCTGCCCGGATGGCGTCGAGGGCGCGGGACGCCGCCTTCCGCACCTCGACGTCGGCGTCGCCGAGCAGCCGCCCGAGCGGCGCCTCGGCCGACGCCGCCGCGAGCTCGCCGAGCGCCTGGGCGGCGGCCTTGCGCAGATCGGGCAGCTCGCTCCCGAGCAGGGCGACGAGATCCGCCGCGGCCGAGGCCGCCCGGAGCCGCCCGAGCGCGAGCGCCGCCTCCTTCCGCACCTGCCAGGCCGCGTCGTCGAGCGCGGTCCGGAGGTGCGGCGCGGCGAGGCCGTGCGCCGAGCGCCCGAGCACGATCGCGGCCTCGACGCGCACCCGCCAGTCGGGGTCGGACAGCAGCGCGACGAGCTCCTCGACGAGCGCCGGCGCGCCGAGCGACTCGAGCGCGCCGATCGCGACCTGCCGCACCCGCGCGTCGGGATCGCGCAGGCTCCCGCGCAGGGCGCGCGCGGTCTCGGGCCGCCGCAGGTAGGCCAAGGCGAGCACCGCCTCGCGCCGCACCTCGGGCGAAGGGTCGAGGAGCGCGCCCTCGAGGTGCTCGAGCGCCCGCGGATCGCGGATCTCACGGAGCGCCACGATCACCGACATGCGCACGAACGGGCTGTCGTGACGCATCGCGTCGATCAGGTGGGTGGCCGCCTCGGCCCCGCGGAGCTCGCGGAGCGCCGTGGCGGCGGCCTCGCGCACGTGGGTCTCGTCGTCGTCGAGCGCCCGGAGGATGGCGGGCACGGCGCGCGGGTCGCCGAGATCCTCGAGGTGCCCGAGCGCGAGCGCCCGCACCGTGGGGTCCTCGTCGCGGGCGGCCTCGATGAGCGGGTGGAGGATCTCCGGGTCCGAGAGGTCCTCGATCTGGGTCAGCGCGAGCTGGCGCGCGCCGGGGTCGGGATCCCGGAGCACGCTCACGAGCTCCTGTGCGAGCGATGGCTGTGTCATGTCGTCTCTCCGCCTCGAGGCCGCTACCGGATGAGGAAAGGGATCTTCACGGTGATGGCCTCTTTCGGGCAGTCGATCTCGCAGGCGAGGCAATACCAGCACTCGTCGTAGGCCATGTGCGCCTTCTTCGTCTCTGGATGGATGGCGAGGCAGTCCACCGGGCACGAGTCGATGCAGATGCGGCACCCCTTGATGCAGGACGCCTCGTCGATGACGACCGGCAGATCGAGCCGGACGGAGGCCTCGGCGTGGCCCACGGCCCTGGCGCGCTGCGCCTTGACGGATTCGCGGTTGAGAAGGTGACCCATGGATTGACCTCGTTGCTCGTCAGAGCGGCGCGCGCTGCTCTTCGGCCGGGATGCGCAGCCGGTGGTAGGTTTTGAGCTCGCCGTCGTCGATCGGGAAGAGATAAGGCTCCACGGGACGCTTGAAGGCGACCATCTCGCCGTCGTCGCCCTTCTTCAGGTTCACGTGGGTGAACCAGCGGCGGTCATCCATCTCGGGGTAATCGAGCCGGTAATGGTAGAGGCCCCAGCGGCTCTCGGTCCGGAACAGCGAGGCGCGCGCGGCCATCTCCGCGCAATCGCGGATGAAGTGGCACTCCATCACGCGCATGAGCTCGTGGGGGCTCGCCGCCGTGACCTCGTCGAGCTCGTCCTTCGCGCGCAGGAAGTACTCGAGCCCGAGGGTCATCCGGTTGCCCGTCTTCGGCGGCTGCAGGTAGTCGTTCACGAGGCGCCGCACCTTGTATTCGTACTGGTGGGGCGCGACGCCGCTCTTCCGGGAGAGCGGGGCGAGGATGCGCTCGCGCTCGGCGTCCACGTCGGTCGCGAGCGGCTCGACGGCGGGCGCGCGATCGAGGTAGTCGAGCGCGTTCTGGGCGCAGATCTTCCCGTAGGTGAGCGCGCCGAGGAGGTAGTTGTGCGGCACGCACGCCATGTCGCCGGCGGCGTAGAGCCCGGGCACCGTGGTCTCGCCCTTCTCGTTGACCCAGACGCCCGAGGCGCTGTGGCCGCTGCACAGGCCGATCTCGGAGATGTGCATCTCGACGAGATCGCTCGCGTAGCTGTGCCCCCTCCCCTCGTGGAAGCGGCCGCGGCTCGGGCGCTCCGTCTGGTGGAGGACCCGCTCGACCTCGGTGATCGTCTCCGGGGCGAGGTGCGTGAGCTTGAGGTAGACAGGGCCGTTCGCCGAGTGGAGCTCCCGGTGGAACTCGAGCATCATCTGCCCGCTCCAGTAGTCGCTCTCGATGAAGCGGTGCCCCCGCGCGTTCACCGTGTGCCCGCCGAGCGGGCCGGTGACGTAGGCGCACGCCGGACCGTTGTAGTCCTTGATGAGCGGGTTGATCTGGAAGCACTCGATGCCCGTGAGCTCGGCGCCCGCGTGATAGGCCATCGAGTAGCCGTCTCCAGCGTTCGAGGGGTTCTCGTACGTCCCGTGGAGATAGCCGGACGCCGGCAGCCCGAGCCGCCCCGAGGCGCCGCAGCAGAGGATGACCGCCCTGGCCTTGATGATCTCGATGTGACCCTCCCGGGTGTCGAAGCCGATCACGCCGGCGACCTGCCCCTCGGTCACGAGGATCCGTGTGGCCATGACGCGGTTGATCACCCGCACCCCGGCGCGCTTCACCATGCGCGTGAGGATCTTCTTGAGATCGTAGCCCTCCGGCATCGGGAGGACGTAGCTCCCGTTGTGGTGGACCTTCTTGACGTCGAAATCGCCCGAGCGCGTCTTCTGGAACTTGACGCCCCAGGAGTCGAGCTCCTGGAGCATCGCGAAGCTGTTCCGCGCGTATTCGTAGATGGCGCGCTGGTTCACGATGCCGTCGTTGGCCACCGTGATCTCTTTCACGTACTGCTCCGGCGTCGCGTGTCCGGGGATGATCGCGTTGTTCAGCCCGTCCATGCCGATCGCGATGGCGCCGCTCCGCTTGATATGCGCCTTCTCGAGGAGCACCACCCGCCCCCGCGGCAGCCGCTGCTGCGCCTCCACCGCTGCAGTCGACCCTGCGCTTCCGCCGCCCACGACGACGACGTCCGCCTCTGTCACGCGAATGTCCATGTCGAACCCCTCGAGGTCTCCAGCGCGCACACGACGACCCCGCCGCCGATCAGCCCGGCTGCCAGGGTCGGATGCCCGGCATCTCCTATGACGGACGACGCATCCGCTGTACCGGATCCGCTTTAACAGACGGTGACACCCTGGGCAATCGCTTTGTTGCCCTCGTCCGGCCGCGGCGGCGGGCCCTCGCGTGAGGCCGCCTTGCAAGCGAAAATTCAGCGTCGATGGTGGACGGCCGCGCGGCCGTGGAGCCGCGGCGCGCGGGCGGGCTCACCGGGCGCGCCGACCCCCGACCCGCCCAGAAAGATTCGCCTTTCCACCATGGTTGTCTCCCCGAAGACGCGGGCGGGACGCTACCATGCGGGTCAACCCATCGTCCTCCCATGGATCGGGGGGAACCGCGCGCGGTCCTTCTTTCATCGGTGTCCCTGATCCACCGCGCCCGGCGCCTCCCAGCCGCGGCGCCCGCGCGCGCCGCTTCGCTGCATGGCCAAGCACCCGTCCCAGCTCGCCGACCTAGAGATCCAGCGCCGCCTGGGCGCTGGCGGCATGGCGGAGGTCTTCCTCGCCAAGAAGCGCGGCGCCGAGGGGACCTACAAGCTCCTCGTCGTCAAGCGGATCCTCCCCGCGCACGGGGCCTCGCGGCGCTTCCGCGCGATGTTCGTCGAGGAGGCCCACCTCGCGACGCGCCTGAACCACCCGAACATCGTCCAGGTCTACGAGTTCTCGGACCACGGCGAGGACGGGCTGCTCCTCTCGATGGAGTACGTCGAGGGCTTCGACCTCGGCAAGCTGATGCGCGCCGCGCAGCAGAAGGAGTCGCGGATCCCGCCCCTCGTGTCCGCGTTCATCGTCTCCGAGGCGGCGAAGGGGCTGCACTACGCCCACGAGCGCAAGGACGAGGGCGGCATGCCGCTCGCCATCGTCCACCGCGACGTCTCGCCGCAGAACATCCTCCTGTCGTTCGAGGGCGTCGTGAAGATCGCCGACTTCGGCATCGCCAGCGCGAACCTCTTCCGCGAGGAGCCCGGCGTGCTGAAGGGCAAGTTCGGGTACATGTCGCCCGAGCAGGCGCGCGGCGAGCGCGTCGACCGGCGGAGCGACATCTACGCCCTCGGCGTCGTGCTCTACGAGCTGCTCGCCATGCGCTCGCCCTACGGCAAGCTCGACGACGAGGCGCTCCTCCAGGCCGTCAAGGAGGGCCTGTTCGACCCCCCGTCGGCCCACGCGCGCGACATCCCGGCGGAGCTCGAGGCGCTCGTGATGCGCGCCATGGCGCACGCGCCCGAGGACCGCTTCCAGACCGCGCGCGATCTCGCCGGCGCGATCGCGCGCGTCCTGCTCGCGAAGCAGGAGCTCGTCGACAACGCGTCGGTCGAGCAGACCGTGGCCCACCTGCTCGGCCGCGATCGCCACGAGGACGCGCGCGACAACGCCGCGGGCGGCGCGGAGGAGCAGCCCCCGGACAGCGGCTCCATGGCGCAGCCGCAGACGCTCGCGGCGGTGCCGGCCGCGCGCACGGGCGGCGAGGCCGAGAACACCGGGGCGCCGCGGATCGTGCGCGAGGTGCGCCACGTCGCCGTGGTGACGCTGCGCATCGAGGGGGTGGACGAGCTGCTCGGGGCGCAGGGGCGGCTCGCCGGCAAGCGCAGCGGGCGCTCGATCCGCACGACCCTCGACGCGATCGCCTTCAAGCACGGGGCGATCTGGTCCTGGGAGTCGCACGCGAGCGCGCGCGCCGTCGTGGGGCTGCTCGCGAACCCGTCGCGCGCCGCGGCCGACGCGGCCTCGCTGGCCGTCGACGTGCACGAGGCGCTCGCCGGCGCGTCGGAGGACCTGCCCGTCGAGCTCCGCGCCGCGATCGGCATCGTCCGCGGCATCGCGTACGGCGAGCGCGACGAGCAGGGGCACCTCATCAACCACGTGCTCAAGGAGCCCGCGAACTTCTTGGCCGAGCGCCTCGGCAGCCGCACCCCGTTCGGCAAGACCTGGGTCGCGGGCGGCGTCTACCGCCTCGTCCGGCGCGACTTCCGCTGGGGCGACGCGCCGTCGCTCGATCTCAACGACGCCGGCGGCTACCAGGTCCCGCACCAGATGCGGCTCTACGCGCTGCAGCGCCCGCTCACCCGCGAGGAGCGGATGGCGGAGATCGCGCTGTCGCCGAACGACCTCGTGGGGCGCGACGCGGAGCGCGCGGACCTGCACGCCGCCTACCACCGCGCGGTGTCGCCGCCCGTGAAGGGCCTCGCCGAGCCGCCGGCGCGCTACGGCGAGAGCGAGCCGCCGCCGCCGAGCCGGCAGAGCAAGCCGCCGAGCCCGCCGGGCGGCGCGCTCCGGGGCCAGTCGGTGGCGCGCGTCATCGTCGGCGAGATGGGGATCGGCAAGAGCGCGCTCATCTCGACGTTCCTCTCGGAGCTCCCCGGCGAGGCGCGCGTGCTCCACGTCGAGTGCTCGCCGGTGAAGAGCGAGCTGCCGCTCGCCACGGTCTGCGACGTGCTCCGCGACGTCACCGGGATGGGGCTCGATCACTCGATCGACGACGCCGCCCACGTGATCCGCGCGCTGCTCGGGTCGATCGCGCGCTCGCCGCTCGGGGCGCGCATCGTCACGCGCCTCGCCGAGCTGGTCACGGGCAAGCAGCTCGACCACCCCGAGGAGGACGCGTCGGCCTACGGCCGCGACGTGGTGGTGCGCGGCGTGAAGTACCTGCTCGGCTCGCTGGCGCGCCACCAGCCGCTCGTCGTCGTCATCGACGGCCTCCAGTGGGCCGATCGCCCGAGCCTGGAGCTCATCTCGGAGCTCCTCAAGCAGCGCTCGGAGCGGCTCCCGATCCTCGTGCTGCTGCTCACGCGCCCCGAGGAGCGCGTGACGCCGTTCATCGAGGGGCTCGTGCGGATCGAGCTCCGCGGCCTCAGCGCCGAGGAGCAGATGCGCCTCGTGGAGGCGCGCCTCGGCGTGCGCGAGGGCGTGGCGGCCGTCTGCGGCGAGCTCGTGCCGCGCGTCGCCGGCAACCCGTTCTTCCTGCTCGAGATGGTCGACGCGCTGCTCGAGCGGGGCACGCTGGAGATCGTCGAGCACCCGGACGGGCGGCACGAGCTCGTCCGCCACGACCGGACCGGGGACCGCGGCGAGCCGCTCCCGTCGACCCTGGAGCAGCTCATCGGCGACCGGCTGCGCGAGCTGCCGCCCGCGGAGCACGACGTCGTGAACTGGCTCGCGGTCGCCGGGGGCCCGCTGCTCAAGGACGACATCCTGAACCTGACGCGGCTCGCGGACGACGAGGCGGTGACGCGCCTCTGCGCGCGCGGCCTGTGCGATCGCCGCGCCGGGGCGGTGGACTTCCGGCACCCGCTCGTGCGCGACGTCGCCTACCTCGCGCTCGACAGCGCGAGCCGCGTGCGCATGCACCGGCGGCTCGGCGAGCACCTGTCGACGACGCCGCTCGCGCAGGGGCTCTCGGCCGCGATCGTGGCGCAGCACCTCGCGCGCGGCGAGGCGCCCGGGCCGGCGGCGGAGCTCTACCTCGACGCGGCGCGGGCCGCGCGCGCCGGGCACCAGGCGCAGCTGTCGCGCCGGTACTACGAGCGCGCGCTGTCGCTCCTGCCGACCGGCGACACCCGCCGGATGATCGCGCACGAGGCGCTGGAGGCGATCTTCCGCCACCTCGGCCGCCGCCGCGAGCGGAAGAAGCACCTCACGGCGCTGCGCCAGCTCGCGAAGGAGAGCGGGCAGGCGCGGTGGGCCGCGCTCGCGCTCGTGCGCACCGCGCGGCTCGACCTCGACGACGGCCACCTCGCCCGCGGCCTGCCGGTGGCGCAGCGGGCCGCCGAGATCGCCCGCATCGCGCGGCGCCCGGCGCTCGAGGTCGAGGCGCTGACGATCCTCTCGGAGGTGCTGCGC
This sequence comes from Sorangium sp. So ce834, assembly GCF_051521425.1. Lineage (NCBI taxonomy): Bacteria > Pseudomonadati > Myxococcota > Polyangiales > Polyangiaceae > Sorangium > Sorangium sp. So ce834. The sequence continues at coordinate 4,479,210 of NZ_CP150351.1, read as the reverse complement.
GAGCTCGGCGACGTCCAGGGCGCGATCAGCGCGGCCGACCGGGCGCTCCGGGTGACGCACATGGGCGGGCTGACGCCGCGGGCGCGCGCGGAGGTGCTGCGCACGAAGGGGGTGCTGCTGCGCCGGGTCGGCCGCGTGCAGGAGGCGGTCGAGGCCTACGCCGAGGCGATCGCGGTGTTCCGCGCGGTGGGCGCGCGCCGCAGCGAGGCGCGCGCGAAGAACTCGCTCGCGGTGGCGATGTTCGTGCTCGAGCGCTTCGAGGACGCGATCGCGGTCGGGCTCTCGTCGATTTCCATCGATCTCGCGATCGGCGGGAGGTTCCAGATCGCGAAGACGCTGAGCAACATCGGCCACGCGTACGCCAAGCTCGGGGACATCCCGCGCAGCCTCGCGTACATGAAGCGGGCGCGCGAGGCGCACGAGCGCTATGACGATCAGGATGCGCGCGCCGACACGCTCCTCTGCGCGGCGGGGATCCTCCTCGAAGCGGGCGACGCCGACGCCGCGCACACCCTCTGCGCCGATGCGGGCGCGCTCATCGCGGTGACCGGCAGCGTGTACGACATGATCCACGAGCGCAACGTGCGCGGCCTCCTCGCGAAGGCGCAGGGCGACGTCCAGGCCGCCATCGCGAACGCCTCGGAGGCGCGGCAGCTCGCCGAGTCGCAGGGGCTGATGAGCTACCACGCGTACGCGACGGCGATCGAGGCGGCGGCGCGGGTGGACGCGGGCGAGGTGCACTCCGGGGTGCTGCTCGCGCGGACGGCGCTCGGCGCGGTCGAGGCGGGCAGCTCGGAGTACGGCATCGAGGTGCGCGACCTCTGCTGCGAGGCGCTGCAGAAGGGCGCGCCGGCGAGCGCGGCGGACGCGTACCACCGCGCCGCGCTCCACGTGCAGAAGGTGGCGAGCTACATCCGCGACGCGCGGCTCAGGGCGCTGTTCCTGGAGCGCGCCGTGGTGCGGCGCATCCTGGCCGTGGAGGCCGAGGGTCCGGCGGCGGGGCACGACCCGCTCCGCCGCGGGGAGATGGCATGACGGGTACCGGCGGAAGGACAGGGACGAAGCCGCGGCGCAAGGTCGCGGTGATCCTCTCGGGCGGCGGCGCGCGGGGGGCGTACGAGGTCGGGGTGATGTCGTACGTGCTCGACGCGTTCGCCCGGCTGCGGGGCGCGCCGCCGCGGATCGACATCCTGTGCGGGACGTCGGTGGGGGCGGTGAACGCGTGCTACCTCGCGGCGCACCTCGACGATCCGACGCTCGGGGTGCGGCGGCTCGTCAACCTGTGGACGCAGCTGAAGCTCGAGACGGTGCTCGGCTTCGGGGTGCGGCAGGCGGTCTCCTTGCCGAAGCTCGTGTTCGGCGGCGGCTCGGAGGGCGTGGGCCTGTTCGACGTCTCGCCGATGCAGCGGCTCGTCGAGCGGGAGATCCCGTGGCGCGCGATCGCGCGCACGCTGCGCCACGGGTACCTGTCGGCGGTCAGCGTGTCGGCGACCGAGATCGCGACGGGCCGCACGGTGATCTTCATGCAGACCGGCCCGGACGGCGCGCTGCCGACGACGGCGCCGCCGCGGACGATCATCCGCGGGGCGCTGATCGGCCCGCCGCACGCGCTCGCGTCGGCGGCGATCCCGATCCTGTTCCCGCCGGTGCGCATCGGCCGGGATCTGTACATGGACGGCGGGGTGCGGCAGAACACGCCGATCGCGCCGGCGCTCCGGCTGGGGGCGACGCACGTGCTGGCGATCGGGCTGTCGCGGGAGGTGCGGAGCATCGACGCGGGGGACAGCGGCAAGCCGCCGGGGATGGCGCTGGTGCTCGGCAAGGTGCTGAACGCGTTCCTGCTCGACCACATCCAGACGGATTTCGAGGTCCTGACGCGGGTCAACCACATGATCGAGGACGGGGAGCGGGCGTTCGGGCCGGATTTCCTGCACTCGATCAACGGGGCGGCGGCGCAGCGCGGGGCGCTGCCGTACCGGCGGGTGGAGACGCTGGTGGTGCGGCCGAGCGTGGATCTCGGGCGGCTGGCGGCGGAGCACGTGAGGGCGGGCAAGGTGCAGGGGGGGCCGGCGATGATGCGGCGGCTGCTCTCGCTGGTGGACGTGGGGGCGGAGAACGACGCGGACCTGGCGAGCTACCTCCTGTTCGACGGGTCGTTCACGCGGAAGCTGATCGAGCTCGGGCGGGCGGACGCGGAGGCGAGGCGGCACGACGTGGCGGATTTCTTCGGGAGCGCGGCGGAGGAGGCGGAGCCGAGGCTCTCGGACAGCGCGGAGTGGTCGATTCCGCCTCCGGTGGGGCCGGGAGGGTCCATCTAGCTCGTCTAGAGCTGCCCGGCCCTCGGAGGGGGTGTTCGTCGCGCGGTGTGGGGCCCCGCCGAACTCGCCTGGGTCATGGATGCTCCGGCAAGCCGGAGCATCCATGACCCAGGCTCAAACATCGGCCCGTCCCCACACCGCGCGACGAACACCCCCTCCGAGGGCCTACGGTCCCTTCGATCCGCGTTGGATTGCATCGGCCCGTCCCCACACCGCGCGACGAACACCCCCTCCGAGGGCCTACGGTTTCTTCTCTTCGCGTTAAACAGAGCTGCTGCGGCAGCAGCAGCGGGGGCGAGGAGCTGCTCGAATCGGTGCAGCGACCACGGGACGGGAGCGCGCCGGCTGAGCGCGAAAGCGCGATTTGGGAGAGATGCGGTGGCGCAGGGCGACGGCATGTGTGTTGCTACCGCGGCCGATGGGGCGGCGACGTGCCGGCTACCTCCATCCCTCGAACGAGACGAGAACCATTATGCCGACACGAGCGACTCGCGGCGAGACAGCTCCCCTCCGGGGCTCCCCTGAGGCGCCGACGCGCGGGCGCGGCGCGCTGACGCTCCTCTCGGCGCTCCTCGCCCTCATCGCAAGCGCCTGTAGCAAAGCTGAACCCACACGGGCGTGGCACGACGGTCGTGAAATCGAGACGCTGGAGCTCCGGTATCAGGGCTCCCCGGGATCGGTGTCGCCGCCCGAGCTGGCGGAGGACCTCGGGTACCTCGCGCCCATCCGCCTTGTGCACGTGGGCGACGTGCTCGGCGGACCGCAGAGCATCCAGGCCGTCGTCACCGGGGACACGGATTTCGGGAGCGCGTTCAACGGAGCCATCATCAAGCTGATCGCCGCCAAGGCGCCCCTCCGATCGGTCCTCGGCTCGTACGGCGTGAACGAGCAGTTCTGGAGCGGGCTCTACGTGCTCGACGACAGCCCGATCCGCGGAGCGCGAGACCTCATCGGCAAGAAGATCTCCATGAACACGCTCGGCGCCCACAGCGAGTTCATGACGAAGGAATACCTCTTCCGCAACGGGCTCGGCGCTGAAGCGCGGCAGGTCACCCTGGTCGTCATTCCGCCGGTCAACGGCGAACAGGCGCTCCGGCAAAAGCAGGTCGAGGTCGCGATCGTCGGGAACGTCTACCGCGATCGGGCCCTCGAGCGCGGCGGCGTCCGGGCGATCGCCACGGATTACGAGCTGTTCGGCGCCTTCACCGCGGGGAGCTACGTCATGAGCACGAAGTTCATCGAGAAGCACCCGAACGCCACGCGCAAGTTCGTCGAGGCCACGGCGAAGGCGATCGCCTGGACCCAGACCACGCCGCGGGAAGAGGTGCTCGCGCGCTTCGCATCGATCCTTCGCAAGCGGAACCGCAACGAAGATGACAGCATCCTCAAGTACTGGCGCAGCTACGGCGTCGCAGGAAAGGGCGGCGTGCTGGACGACAGGGACTTTCAGATCTGGATCGACTGGCTGATCAGAGACGGAGAGCTCCGCCCGGGACAGGTGAACGCCCGCGACCTGTACACGAACGACCTCAACCCCTACGCCTCCGGCAAGCCGACCGACGAGCCTCCTCACGATCGAGGCCAGACGCCCGCGGCCACGCCGTGATGTTGCGGTTTCGCTCGTTCGTCGTCACCCTTCGATGCGACGGGAGACAGACGAGCCGTCGTGGGCGGCGTGCGCTCATCCTTCGAGCGAACGCATGCCCGGCGCCCTGGCCTGGACGAGCGCGGCCATGTTCCCAGGCTCGTGGAGGTTCTGCCTCATCTTCATGTGCGCCTTCGGGATCTCGTGCCACGAGAACGTCTCCGAGAGGACCGGGCGGACGCGCCCCTCCAGGACCAGGCGGTGCGCCTGGCTCGCCTGCATCAACGTCGCGATATGGCTCCCCTGGATGCGCTTCTGACGCATCCACACGAACCGCGCATCCATCGTGAAGTTGTACCCGGTCGTGCCGGCGCAGAACACCACCATGCCCCCGCGCTTCACCACGAAGCAGCTCACCGGGAACGTCGACTCGCCGGGGTGCTCGAGCACCAGATCGACGTCGGTCTTCTGGCCCGTGATCGACCAGATGGCCTTCCCGAACCGGCGCACCTCGCTCATGTACGCTGCATAGGCCGCGTCGTCGAGCGCGCGCAACGGCCCCCAGCACCTGAACCGGGTGCGGTCGATGACGCCCTTGGCGCCCAGCGACATGACGAAATCGCGCTTCTTCTCGTCCGAGATCACGCCGATCGCGTTCGCCCCCGTCGCGGCGACGAGCTGGACGGCCATCGAGCCCAGGCCGCCGGCCGCGCCCCAGACGAGCACGTTCTGCCCCGGCCGCAGGATGTGCGGGGCGTGCCCGAACAGCATGCGGTACGAGGTCGCCAGCGAGGCGAGGTAAGAGGCGCTCTCTTCCCAGGTCAAGCCCCGGGGCCGCGCGAGCAGCTGCCGCCCCTTCACGACCGTGAACTGGGCGAACGAGCCGTGAGGCGTCTCGTATCCCCAGATCCGCTGCGTCGGAGAGAGCAGCGGATCGCCGCCGTTGCACTCCTCGTCCTCGCCGTCGTCCTGGCTGCCGAGCACGATGACCTCGTCGCCGACGCGCCATCGCTTGACCATGCTGCCGACCGCCCACACGACGCCCGCCGCGTCGGAGCCGCACACGTGATAGTCGTGCCGATGCACGTCGAACACCGAGACGGGCTTCCCCAGCGAGGCCCAGATGCCATTGTAGTTGATCCCGGCGGCCATGACCGCGACGAGGACCTCATCCGGGCCGATGCGCGGCGTCGGCACGACCTCGACCTGCATGGCGGTGCTCGGCTCGCCATGGCGATCGCGCCGGATCACCCACGCGACCATGCTCCGCGGCACGTGTCCGAGCGGAGGCATTTCACCCAGCTCATACAGATCCTTTTCTGCGTACGAGGTGCTCTCGCAATACGATGCGTCCGCCATCGCGCTCTCCTGATGCTCGTCGTTTGAAATCGCGCCCCCCCGCTGGCGCTTCCGGAGAGGAAGGGCCTGCCCACAGGGCGAGCGCGTCACGCTGACGAAGCGTGTCGGTCAATCTGAAATCGAATGGATGTGATCGGCCGCGAGCAAGCATCGCCTCAGCCTCTCGGCCAGGACCTGGACATGGGGCTCCCGGACCATCGTCCAGTGCGAGCCAGGGACCTCGTACAGCTCGACAGGCTGCGACGAGAACCGTGAGATCGGGTAATAGAGCGTCCCGTAGGGCTCCGCCACCTCCGCGGAGCCGCCGCGCGACGGCTGCTCGGCGGACCGGAAATACGTGAAGGCGCCCGGGTACGTGGGCGCGACGTACGCGCGGAGCGCCCTCTCGTGCGCCGTGAAGAGCCGCCTGACCGAGCTCGTGAAGCCAGCGATGTTCGACCGCAGGACGCCGTCGACGAGGACCCTCGTCAGCTCCCCCTCGCCGAGCCGGCGGAGCTCCGCGTGCGAGCTCTCCGGGTACAGCATGCTCGCGAGCTCGACGTACTCCCTCAGCCTCGACTCGGGGTCGTCGTCGACGCTGAGCAAGCTGTCGATCAGCGTCAACGAAGCGACGCGGCTGCCCTCCCCCACGAGCCGGCGGGCCATCTCGAACGCGACGAGGCCTCCGAGCGACCAGCCGCCCAGCAGGTAAGGGCCCGTCGGCTGGACGGCGCGGAGCGCCTCGAGATAACGCGCGGCCATGACCTCGATGCGGTCGTCCGGCTCGCCGTCGTCGTCGAGGCCCCTGGCCTGGATCGCATAGAAAGGGCGATCGTTTCCGAGGTGGCGCGCGAGATCGGCGTAACACAGGACCGGCCCGCCCGCCGGATGCACGCAAAAGAACGGCGTCCCCTGGCCGGAGAGCTGGAGCGGGACCAGGAGCGGGTGGAGCCGCGGCCGCGCGGCCTCGCGAGCGCCCTCCGCCGGCAGCCCCAGCCTGTCCGCGACGTGCTCGGCGAGCGACGCCAGCGTCGGGCAGCTGAAGCTCCAGTGGATCGAGAGCTTGAGCTCGAGCGCGGCGCAGAGTCGCCCGCGGAGCTCGAGGCCCATCATCGAGTCCATCCCCAGGTCCGAGAGGCTCGCCGCGCGGTCCACGCGCGCGGGATCCTCGAAGCCCAGCGTCCGCGCGACGGCCTCCTGCAACCATCGCTCGAGCACGCGCCGGCGCTCGAACGCAGCGGCGCCGTTCAGCTGCTCGAGGATCGCGGGCGCAGTCACCTCCGGCCGAGGCTCGATCCGAGCGGGCGCCGGGCGCGGCGCCGCCTCCGAGGGCTCGATCCAGTACCGCTGCCGCTGCCAGGGATAGGCCGGCAGAGGCACACACCGCCCTCCCGAAGGATAGAGGCGCTTCCAGTCGATCGCGTGGCCGTGGGCGTAGAGGGCGCCGAGCGACTGCAGCAGACAGCGCCGCTCGTCCTGGCCTCGCCGCAGCGTGGGCAGCGCGATCCCCTGCTCTCCCCGGTCGAGGAGGCATTGCTCGAGGTTGCCCGTGAGCGCCGGATGCGGCCCGACCTCCAGGAAATCGCGGTGGCCATCCGCGATGGCCCGCGCGATCGCGCCCGCGAAGCGCACCGGCTCTCGAATGCTCCTCGCCCAGTACGCGGCGTCGAGATCGCCGCCGGCGACGCGCGCCTGCGTGACCGTGCTGTACATCGCGAGCGCGGGGGGGCGGGGCGCGAGCCAGGAGAGAGCGCGCGCGAGCTCGCCCTGGAAGGCGGCCATCTGCTCGCTGTGAAACGCGTAGTTGACCCGGAGCATGCGGCAAGGCACCTGCCGCAGCGCGAGGCGCTGGACGACCTCGGCGAGGGCGTCGTCGTCGCCCGCCAGCACGACCGAGCCAGGGTCGTTGATCGCCGCGATGGAGAGCCGGCCCGCGTGGCCCTCGATGACGCGCGCCGCCTCGTCGGCGGGCATCGCCACGGAGGCCATCCTGCCCCGGCCCGTCGCCTGCTGCATGACGCGCCCGCGGAGCACGACGAGCCGAGCCGCCTCGTCGAGGCCGAGGGCGCCCGCGACGTGCGCGGCCGCCAGCTCGCCGACGCTGTGGCCGACCACCGCGCCCGGCGAGACTCCCCACGATCCCCAGAGCCGGGCGAGCGCCACCTGCACCGCGAAGATCGCCGGCTGGGCCACCTCGGTCTCCGCGAGGCGAGACCTCTCCTCGGGCGCCGTGAGCTCGCCGAGGAGCGAGAAGCCGGCGTGGCGCCGCACGAGCTCATCGCACTCCTCGAGCGCGGCGCGGAAGACCCGCTCCTCCGCGAAGAGCCTTTGACCCATGCCCGCCCATTGCGAGCCCTGTCCGGAGAACACGAAGAGGGCCGGGGCGCGCGCTCCCCCCTTGGCCACCCCGCGCGCGAGGCCGGGGCGCGCCTCCCCTCGCACGAACGCGCCCAGCAGCTCCGAGGCCTCCTCGCGCGACGAGGCGACGACGGTGAGCCGGTGCTCGTGATGGCTGCGCCGCGCGCTCGCGGTGTACGCGACGTCCCCGAGGCTCGCCGGCGCCTCGCGCCCGGCGTCCGAGAAGGAGCTCCGGTACGATTGCGCCATGGCCGAGAGCGCCTCTCCGGTCTTCGCGGACAGGGGCAGGAGCACGCTCGACACGTCGTCCGCGGGCGCCGGCAACGCGCTCTCCGGCGCCTCTTCCACGATGACGTGGGCGTTGGTGCCGCTCATGCCGAAGGCGCTGACCCCCGCCAGCCGCGCGCGGGCGCCCGCGCTCCAGGCGCGCTTGTGCGCCGGGATGACGAGCGGCGTCCCTTCGAGCGAGCTGCGCGGATTCAGCGTGTTGAAATGCAGGTTCGCGGGGATCGCGCGGTGCCGGAGCGAGAGCACCGCCTTGATCAGGCCGATCACGCCGGAGGCGGCCTCGGCGTGCCCGAGGTTCGTCTTCGCCGCCCCCAGCACGCACGGATACCCATCGTCGCGCGGCGCGCCGAGGACGGCCGCGAGCGCCTCGAGCTCGATCGGATCGCCGAGGGGCGTCCCCGTACCGTGCGTCTCGACGTACCCGATCTCCGAGGGCGAGACCCGGGCGCTCTCCAGCGCTCGCCGCAACATCGACTGCTGCGAGAGGACGTTCGGCGCCGTCAGCCCGGTCGAGCGGCCATCCTGGTTCACGGCCGAGCCCCGGATCGTCGCCAGGATGGGATCGCCCGACGAGAGCGCGTCGGAGAGGCGCTTCAGCGCGACGATCCCGCAGCCCTCGGCGCGCACGAAGCCGTTCGCCTCGGCGTCGAACGCCTTGCAGCGCCCGTCGGGCGAGAGGGCGCCCATCTTGGCGAGCAGGCGCGTCGTCGCGGAGGAGAGGATCACGTTGACCCCGCCCGCCAGGGCGAGCGAGCTCTCGCCGCCCCGCAGGCTCTGGCAGGCGAGGTGAACGGCGACGAGCGCCGACGAGCACGCCGTGTCCACGGCGAGGCTCGGACCGTTGAGCCCGAGCGCGTAGGACAGCCTCCCGGCTGGAAAGCAGTGGCCGTTGCCCGTCGCCGTGTAGACGTCCTGCTCGGAGGCGTCGAGGGCCCCGCACAGCTGGGCATAGTCGTTGCCGGTCAAGCCGATGAACACCCCCGTGGACGTCCCCACGAGCTCCTCGGGGACCTGTCCGGCGTTCTCCAGCGCCTCCCAGGCGACCTCCAGCAGGAGGCGCTGCTGAGGATCCATGGCCCTCGCCTCCCGGGGCGAGATCCCGAAGAAGTGCGGGTCGAACCGATCCACGTCCCTCAGGAAACCGCCCCAGCGGAGCCCGCGCGCCGCAGGATCCGCGGCGCCACCCGCGGGGGCGGCGAGGCCAGGGCGCTCGGCAGGGACCTCGGTCACCGCGTCGAGGCCCTCGTCGAGCAGCCGCCAGAACGCCTCCGGGCTGTCGATTCCGCCCGGGATCCGGCACGCCATGCCGATGATGGCGATCGGCTCTGTCTTCTGCCGCTCCAGGGCGTCGCGCTCGGCGCGCAGCGTCTTGAGGGCTGCGAGCAGCTCGCGCAGGCGGGTCGTCACGTCGTGCTCAGGCATGCTCATCTCGATGTTCCCCTTCTGGCGAGCGACAGCTCTGCATCGACGGCGGCGAGCAGCTCATCCATGGCGAGCGGCGGCTCGTCGCCGGGAGGAGCGCCGGCCGCGATGCCTCCCGGCGGCTCCGGAGGTCCGCCGCTCAATGCCATCCTCCCGAGCAGGTGCTCGGCCAGCGATGCGACGTCGGGGTAGGCGAAGAGCAACGTCGCCGAGAGCTTGATCCCCAGGCTGGACTCGAGGCGATTGCGCAGCTCGAGGCTCATCAGAGAGTCCATGCCCAGGCCGCTGAACGGGGCTCTCCGCTCGATCCGCGCCGCGTCGAGGCGCAGCACCCGGCCGAGCTGCTGCCCGAGGTGCTTCTCGAGGAGCGACAGCCGCGCGGGGGGGCTCTCCCGCTCGAGCGCCTGCCGGAAGCCGGCGGCGTCCGCGGCGCTCGGCCTGCCGCGCTCGCGCTCCTCCTCCTGGAGCTCGGCCCACAGGGGCGAACGAGCCGCGGACGGGTAGGTTTCCAGCCACTGCCGCAGACTCCATTGCATCGCCAGGATCTGGGCGCCGTCCTGGGCGAGGAGGCGATCCAGCGCGCCCAGCGCCTGCGCCTCGGTCAGGCCGGGCATGCCGCGGCTCGCCAGCCGCTCGGCGACCCCCGACCTCGCGGCCGCGCCCACGTCCGAGAACAGCCCCCAATTGATGCTCGTCGCCGCCAGCCCCTGCGCCCGACGGTGGTGCGCCAGCGCGTCCAGAAACGCGTCCGCCGCCGCGTAATTCACGCTGCCGGGAGGGCCCAGCACCGACATCGCCGACGAATACAGCACGAAGAAGTCCAGCGCCGGCGACTCCTCCCCTGCCCTCGCCGACAGCAATGAATGCAGGTTCCACGCTCCCTGCACCTTCGGCGCAAGCGCGCGGAACAACCGCTCTTCCGTCTCCTCCTCCACCGTGCCGTCCACCGCCACGCCCGCCGCGTGCACCACACCGCGCAGCGCCGGCAGCCGCTGGCCGAGCTCCGACAGCAGCCCGGCCACGCTCGCCCGCCGCGACACGTCCGCCTGCACCGCGAGCACCTGCGCCCCCTGGCCCTCCATCTCCCTCATCGCCGCGCGCGCCGGCTCCGTCGGCACGCTGCGGCCCACCAGCACAAGGTGCCGCGCCCCTCGCTCCACCATCCACCGCCCCAACGACAGCCCGAGCCCACCGAGCCCGCCGGTGATCAGGTAGCTGCCGTCCGGCCGCAGCCGCACCCCGCCGCCGTCTCCACCGCCCCGCGCCGGCCCCCGCACCAGCCGCGCCACGTACCGCCCCGACGCCCGCAGCGCCACCTCCGGCTCCCGAGCCCGCGCCATCAGCTCGTCCACCAGCGCCTCCACCCCGTGCTCCGCCGCCCCCTCCCCCAGGTCCACCCGCGTGCACCCGAGCTCCGGGTGCTCCGCTCCCACCGCTCGACCCGCGCCCCACAGCGGCGCTTGCGACACCCGCACCGACTGCGCCTCGGGCCCCGCCGACTGCGCTCCTCGCGTCACCAGGTACAGCCGCGGCGTGTCCCGGAAGCCCCGGCCCACGAGCGCCTTGGCCAAGAGCAGCGCGCTCAGGCTGCCGAGCCGCTGGTCCTCAACGAGCGTCTCGGCGCTCGTCGCCTCCGGCGCCGTCGCGTCCAGCCCGAACAGGTGCACCACGCCACGACACGGGTGCTCCTCGCTGAACGCGTCGGCCAGCAGCGCCGCGTACCCCGACGCGTCCGACGGGTCGAGCCGGTATCGCCTCGGCTCCACCCGCTCATAGCGCTCGGCGGCCACCGCGCGCACCGTCGCCTCCCCCCGCCGCTCCAGCTGCGCGCTCAGCGCTGCACCCGTACCCGCTCGGTCCGACAGCAACAGCCACGCTCCGCGCGACTGGCCTCTTCCGCCGCCCTCTCCTCCGAGCTCCTTTCTCCGCCACTCCAGCCGATACAGCAGCTCTGCCGCCCCATCGCTCCTCGCCGCGCGCGCGCCGGGCGCGAGCCGCTCTGCGCGCAGCCCGAGCACCTCGACGAGCACCTGCCCCTCGTCGTCGATCAGGTGCAGATCCCCCACGATCCACTCCGGGCCGGCGCCCTGCGCAGGCCGCATACGACCGTGCACCCACACGTCCCGCCCGGGCCGGCGATGGACGAGGACGCGCTCGACCGACGCGAGCACATACGCCTCTCCCGCGTCGAGCGCCGCCCCCGGCAGCAGCCCGCTCAGGACCTGGAGACACGCGTCCAGCAGCGCAGGGTGCAGCCCGTAAAGCCCCATCTGCGCGCTCACCTCGTCCGGAGCGCGCACCCGGCCCAGCACCTCCGTCGCGCCTATCCACAGCTGTTCGACGCCGCGGAAGCTCGCGCCGAGCGACAACCCGCGCGCCTCGAGGCGCTCGTAGTGCTCGCCGCCTGTCATCACCCGCGACCGGGGCGCCTCGGTCGCCGCGTCCTCCAGCCCTGCGCATCGGGCCATGATCTCCCGAGGAGACCCGCCCGACCGCGGCCGCCCGGCGCCCTCCGGCGCGGCCCGCACGGTCCCCGTCGCGTGCCGTATCCATGCCTCGCCCTCGAGGCTCGAGATCTGGATCGACGACCGGCCAGGCTCCTCCTCCGCGAGGACCACCTGCACCGTCCGCTCGCCCTCCTCCGGGAGGACGAGCACCCGCTCGAACGCCACGTGCTCCAGCGACAGCGCCGCCCCGCCGTGGACCTCGGCCGCCGCCGCGAGCGCCATCTCCAGGTACGCGGTCCCCGACAGCACCGCGTCGCCGAGGATGCGGTGCTCCGAGAGGTAGGGCAGCGCCTCGAGGCTCAGCGCGCGCTGCCAGAACCAGGTGCCAGGGTGCGCCGACGACGACAGCGGCGCGCCGAGGAGCGGATGGCCCACCGCGCCGCCCGGCGAGGACCTCGCCTGCGCCCGCCGGCCCGAGGCGCCGCGCTCACGATCCTCCGGGAGCCAGTGGCGCTCTCGCTGCCACGGATACGACGGCAGCGAGACGCAGCGGCCCCCGCGCGGATGGAGCCGGCCCCAGTCCACCGGAGCCCCGTGGACGTACAGGGCGGCGAACGCCTCCAGGAGGCAGCGCCGCTCGTCCTGCTCCCGCCGCAGCGAGGCCAGCGCCGCCCCGCGGCGACCCCGCTCGCGCAGGACTTCGTCGATCGCGGGCACCAGGATGGGGTGCGGGCTGAGCTCGAGGAACAGCGCGCCCGGGCCCTCGCTCAGCCGCTCGATGACCGGCGAGAACAGCACCGGCTCGCGCAGGTTCCGCGCCCAGTAGCCGGCGCCGAGCTCCGCGCCGCCAGAGGGGCTCCCCGTCACGGTCGAGCACAGCGGGATCTGCGCGGCCCTCGGGGAGAGCCCGCCCAGCAGGTCCCGGAGCTCCGCGAGGAGCGGGTCCATCTGCGGGCTGTGCGACGCCACGTCCACCTTGACGCGACGGCAGAACACGCGCGCTCGCTCGAGCTCGACGAGGATCTCCTCCAGCGGCCCCGGCTCCCCGGACAGCACCGTCGATCGCGGGCTGTTGCTCACCGCGATCGACACCTGGCGCTCCCGGCCGCGGAGCGCGCGCGCCGCCTCCTCCAAGGGCAGCTCCACGAGCGCCATCGCCCCGAGGCCGCTCACCCGCCGCAGCAGCCTGCTGCGGCCGCAGACGACCCGCGCCGCGTCCTCCAGCGTGAGCGCGCCGGCGACGTGCGCCGCGGCCACCTCGCCCATGCTGTGGCCCACCACGGCGCTCGGCTCCACCCCCCACCCGCGCCACAGGGCCGCGAGCGCCACCTCGATCGCGAACAGCACCGGCTGGACGACGTCGATGCGACCGAGCCTCGAGCGGTCCTCGGCCGCGGCGAGCTCCTCGAGCACCGAGAAGCCCGCCTCCTCGCGGACGGCGCGGTCGCAGGCCTCGAGCGCCGCGCGGAAGGCCGGCGCCTCGACCAGGAGCCGGCGCCCCATGCCGAGCCACTGCGAGCCCTGGCCCGGGAACACGAAGACCACCCGCGTCGGGCGCTCGCCGCCCGCGTCGCCGCGCGCCACCCCGGGGGGCGCCTCGCCGCGCGCGACGGCCTCCAGCTGCTCGATCAGCTGCTGCCGCGAGGAGGCCACGAGGGCCATGCGGCGCTCATGGTGGCCGCGCCGGACGCCCGCGGTGTAGGCGACGTCCTCGAGGCTCGCCGCCCCGCCGGCCGCCGCGTCGCGCAGGAAGCCGAGGTGCGCCTGCGCCAGCGCGGAGAGCGCCTCCGGCGTCTTCGCCGACAGGGGCACGAGCGCCGCGGCCCCCTCGCCGGCGGAGGTCGCCGGCGCGCACGGGGGCGCCTCCTCCAGCACCACGTGCGCGTTCGTGCCGCTGGCGCCGAAGGAGCTCACCCCGGCGAACCGCGGCGAGCCGCCGGTCCAGGCCAGCTCCTGCGCGGGGATCACGAACGGCGTGCCTTGCAGGGAAACCCTCGGGTTCAGCGTCCGGAAATGCAGGTGGCGCGGGATCACCCGGTGATGCAGCGAGAGCACGGCCTTGATGAGCCCCGCGACGCCCGCCGCCGCCTCGAGGTGCCCCAGGTTGGTCTTCACCGAGCCGATGGCGCAGATCGAGCCGTTCGCGCGGGGCTGGCCCAGCACCTCCTTCAAGGCCTCGAGCTCGATCGGATCGCCGAGCGACGTGCCGGTGCCGTGCGCCTCGACGTAGCCGACCTCCGCGGGCGAGACGCCGGCGCTCTCCAGCGCCTGCCGGAGCAGCGCCTGCTGCGCGAGCACGTTGGGCGCCGTCAGCCCCGTCGAGCGGCCGTCCTGGTTGATCGCCGAGCCGCGGATGACGGCCCAGACGCGGTCGCCGTCCCGCTGCGCGTCCGAGAGCCGCTTGAGCACCACGACGCCGCAGCCTTCGGCGCGCACATAGCCATTGGCCGCCGCGTCGAACGTCTTGCACCGGCCGTCCGGCGAGAGCGCCTGCGTCTCGCTGACCATGCACATGGTCGCCGGGGACAGGATCAGGCTGACCCCGCCCGCCAGCGCGAGCTCGCTCTCGCCGCCGCGCAGGCTCTGGCAGGCGAGGTGGACGGCGACCAGCGAGGACGAGCAGGCCGTGTCGACGGAGAGACAGGGCCCCTGGAGCCCGAGGACATAGGAGAGGCGGCCGGCCGCCGTGCTGGCCAGATTGCCAGTCCCGCAATAAGCGTCGATGTCCTCCGGGCGCAGCGAGGTGACCCGCTGCTGGTAGTCGAGGGTCGCCAGCCCCATGAACACGCCCGATCGGCTGCCCGTCAGCCGTTCGGCGGGCAGGCCCGCGTCCTCCAGGGCCTCCCAGGCCACCTCGAGCAGGAGGCGTTGCTGCGGGTCGAGGCTCGCGGCCTCGCGGGGCGCGATGCCGAAGAACCTGGCGTCGAACCCGTCGACCGCGTCGAGCAGCCCCGCCCAGCGCGCGCCGTGCTTCTCCGACGGGATCGCCTCCGCCGGCCACCGGGTCGGGGGGATCGCCCGGATCGCGTCGACGCCGCCCCGGAGGGCCTGCCAGAAGGCGCCAGGGCTCGTCCCGCCGCCGGGGAAGCGGCAGCCGAGGCCGACGATGGCGATCGGCTCGCTCCTCGAGAGCTCGAGGTGCCTCAGCCTCGATTTCAGCTCTCGAATCTTCAGCAGAGAGTCCCGCAAGAGACCCTCCAGGTGCTTGTCGCCGCGAGCGTCGCCGCCGCTCGCCGCGAGCTCCCGCTCGTCACGCTCACTCACGACCGAGCTCCCTCGCCAGCTCGTCGAGCAGCGCGTCCGCCGACAGCTGCGCGACCTCCTCCGCCCCCGCGGGGGCCCCCTCGCCCTCCGCCTGCCGCGGCGCATGACCGGGCCCGCCCCCGAGATCCAGCTTGCCGAGCAGGTACGTCGAGAGCGCCGCGATGTGCGGATAGGTCCAGACCAAGGTCGCCGGCAAGGCGACGGAGAGCCCCGCTTCGAGGCGGTTTCGCAGCTCGAGCCCCATCAGGGAGTCGAACCCGAGGCTCATGAAGGGCGTGTCTCGCTCGATCCGGCCCGGATCCAGCCGGAGGATGAGCGCCGCCTGCTCCCTGACGAGCTGCTGCAGCGCCGCCGGGCGGTCCTCGGGCCTCATCGCCGCGAGCGCCTTCCGGAGCTCGGCCGCGCGGCCGGCGCCGGGCGCCGCCTCGACGCGCTCGTTGCGGAGCTCCTCCCAGAGCGGGGACGTGGCGGCGCTCGGGTAGAGCTCGATCCAGTGCCGCAGGCTGAACTTCATCGCGAGCGCCTGGGCCTCGCCTCCAGCGAGCATGCGCGCGAGCACCTCTCTGCCTTGCGCCTCGGTGAGGCCGGGCATGCCGCGGCTCGCCAGCCGCTCGGCGACCCCCGCTCTCGCGGCCGCGCCCACGTCCGAGAACAGCCCCCAATTGATGCTCGTCGCCGCCAGCCCCTGCGCCCGACGGTGGTGCGCCAGCGCGTCCAGAAACGCGTCCGCCGCCGCGTAGCTCACGCTGCCGGGAGGGCCCAGCACCGACATCGCCGACGAATACAGCACGAAGAAGTCCAGCGCCGGCGACTCCTCCCCTGCCCTCGCCGACAGCAATGAATGCAGGTTCCACGCTCCCTGCATCTTCGGCGCAAGCGCGCGGAACAACCGCTCTTCCGTCTGCTCCTCCACCGTGCCGTCCACCGCCACGCCCGCCGCGTGCACCACACCGCGCAGCGGCGGCAGCCGCTGGCCGAGCTCCGACAGCAGCCCGGCCACGCTCGCCCGCTGCGACACGTCCGCCTGCACCGCGAGCACCTGCGCCCCCTGACCCTCCATCTCCCTCATCGCCGCGCGCGCCGGCTCCGTCGGCACGCTGCGGCCCACCAGCACCAGGTGCCGCGCTCCTCGCTCCACCATCCACCGCCCCAACGACAGCCCGAGCCCCCCGAGCCCGCCGGTGATCAGGTAGCTGCCGTCCGGCCGCAGCCGCACCCCGCCGCCGTCTCCACCGGCCCGCGCCGGCTCCCGCACCAGCCGCGCCACGTACCGCCCCGACCCCCGCAGCGCCACCTCCGGCTCCCGAGCCCGCGCCAGCAGCTCGTCCACCAGCGCCTCCACCCCGTGCTCCGCCGCCCCCTCCCCCAGGTCCACCCGCGTGCACCCGAGCTCCGGGTGCTCCGCGCCCACCGCTCGACCCGCGCCCCACAGCGGCGCTTGCGACACCCGCACCGGCTGCGCCTCGGGCCCCGCCGACTGCACACCTCGCGTCACCAGGTACAGCCGCGGCGTGTCCCGAAAGCCCCGGCCCACAAGCGCCCTCGCCAAGAGCAGCGCGCTCAGGCTGCCGAGCCGCTGGTCCTCAAGGAGCGTCTCGGCGCTCGTCGCCTCCGGCGCCATCGCATCCAGCCCGAACAGGTGCACCACGCCCCGACACGGATGCTCCTCGCTGAACGCGTCGGCCAGCAGCGCCGCGTACCCCGATGCGTCCGACGGGTCGAGCCGGTATCGCCTCGGCTCCACCCGCTCGTAGCGCTCGGCCGCCACCGCGCGCACCGTCGCCTCCCCCCGCCGCTCCAGCTGCGCGCTCAGCGCTGCACCCGTACCCGCTCGGTCCGACAGCACGAGCCACGCTCCGCGCGACTGGCCTCCTTCGCCACCCTCGGCTCCGAGCTCCTTTCTCCGCCACTCCAGCCGATACAAGAGCTCTTCCGCCCCATCGCTCCTCTCCGCGCGCCGGGCGCCGCAGCCACCGCCGCCCGGAAGCCAGTACGGCGCTCGCTGCCACGGATAGCCGGGCAGCGACACGCACCGCCCCCCCGAGGGATAGAGCCGCTTCCAGTCGACCGGGTGGCCGTGAGCGTGCAGGGCGCCGAGCGACTCCAGGAGAGATCGCCGCGCGTCCTGCGCCCGCCGCAGCGACGCGAGCGAGACGCCCTCGCGCTGCCCGTCCCGCAGCGCCTCCTCGACGGAGTGCACCAGGACGGGGTGCGGGCTGATCTCCAGGAACATCGCGTGATCGCCCTCGATGAGCCGCTCGACCGCCGGCGAGAACAGCACCGGACGCCGCATGTTCTGCGCCCAGTACTCGGCCCCGAGCTCCGGCCCGTCGCAGACCTCCCCGCTCACCGTCGAGCGCATCGGGACGCGGCAGGGCGCCGGCGAGAGCCCCGCGAGCGCCTCTCGGAGCTCGTCCATGAGCGGATCCACCTGCGGGCTGTGCCCGGCGCCGTCGGTCCTCACCCGGCGGACGAAGACCTGCTCCCGCTCGAGCCGCGCAAGGAGCTCGTCCATGGCGGCGGGCTCTCCGGAGAGCACCGTCGACCTCCGGCTGTTGCTGACGGCCACCGCGAGCCGGCGCTCGCGGCCGCGGATCGCCTCCTCCGCCCGCGCGAGCGGCAGCTCGACCACCGCCATGGCCCCCTTGCCGCTCAGCCGCGAGAGCAGCCGGCTGCGGTGGACGATGATCCGCGCGCCGTCCTCCAGCGTCAGCGCTCCGGCCGCGCACGCGGCCGCGACCTCGCCCATGCTGTGCCCGACGATCGCGTCGGGCTCCACGCCCCACGAGCGCCACAGGGCCGTGAGCGCCACGCCGATCGCGAAGAGCGCGGGCTGCACCACGTCCACACGCCCGAGCGCGATCGGCCGGCCCTCGGCGCGCAGCGCTTCGAGGAGCGAGAACCCGGCCTCCTCGCGCACGGCCGCGTCGCACGCCTCCATCGCCTCGCGGAAGACCGGCTCCTCGCCGAGGAGCGAGAGGCCCATCCCCGCCCACTGGGAGCCCCACCCCGAGAACACGAAGACGATCTTCGGCTGGACCGCGGGCGCCGCTCGCCCCCGCGCCACGCCCGGCCGCGCCTCGCCGCGCGCGAACGCGTCGAGCGACGCCGCGAGCTCCTCCCGCGAGCTGCCCAGCACCGCCAGGCGATGCTCGTGATGGCTGCGCCGCACGCTCGCGGTGTAGGCGATGTCCCGCAGCGACGCGCCCGCCTCGGCCGGGGCCTGGCGCAGGAAGCGCCCGTAAGCGTCGGCCATCGCGGAGAGCGCCTCGGGCGTCCTCGCCGACAGGGGCAGGAGCGTCAGGAGATCGCCGGTCGCAGGCACGTCCGCGGCGCCCTCGGGCGCCTCCGCGACGCCCTCGGGCGCCTCCGCGACGCCCTCGGGCGCCTCCTCGAGCAGCACGTGGGCGTTCGTGCCGCTCATCCCGAACGAGCTCACGCCCGCGCGCCGCCGCCGGCCCTCGCCGCGCCACGCTGCGGCCTTCGTGGTCACCTCGACCGGCAGCTCGGACCAGGGAATGCGCGGGTTCAGCGCGCTGGCGTGCAGGTGCGCCGGCAGCTCGCCGCGCTGGAGCGAGAGCACGACCTTCATGAGCCCCGCGATGCCGGCCGCCGCCTCCAGGTGGCCGATGTTTGTCTTCACCGCGCCAAGCCGGAGCGGCCGCCCCGCGGGCCGGCCGGCGCCATACACCGCCGCGAGCGCCTCGACCTCGATCGGGTCGCCCAGCGGCGTCCCCGTCCCGTGGGCCTCGACGTAATCGACGTCGCCGGGAGACAGCCGCGCGTCCGAGAGCGCCTTCCGGATCACCGCCTGCTGCGCCTGGCCGTTGGGCACGGTCAGGCCGCTGCTATGACCGTCGTTGTTCACCGCCGATCCGCGGATCACGGCGAGGATGCGATCGCCGTCCCGCCGCGCGTCCGAGAGCCGCTTGAGCACCACCATGCCGCAGCCTTCGCCGCGGCCGTAGCCGTTCGCCTCGGCGGAGAACGTCTTGCAGCGGCCGTCCGGCGCGAGCGCGCGGGCGCGCGCCAGGTACACGTACATGAGCGGGGCGAGCATCAGCTGCACGCCGCCCGCCACGGCCACGTTGCACTCGGACGCCCGCAGGCTCTGGCACGCCAGGTGGACCGCCACGAGCGACGAGGAGCACGCCGTGTCCACCGCCGCGCTGGGGCCCTGCAGCCCGAGCACGTACGACAGCCGACCTGCCGAGAAGCTCGTGAAGGTGCCGGACATCGTGTAAGCGTCCATCGCCTCCAGGCGCTCGGACTCGCGCTGCAGGACGCCGTAGTCGCTCAGGCCGATCCCGACGAAGACCCCCGTCAGCGGATCGCTGCCAGGCACGAGGCCGGCGTGCTCGAACGCCTCCCAGATCACCTCCATCAGCAGCCGGTGCTGCGGGTCGATGTTCGCCGCCTCGCGCGGCGAGATCCCGAAGAACCGCGCGTCGAACAGATCCGGCGAGGTCGAGAGGAACGCCCCCTCCCGCGCATACGTCTTGCCGGGAGCGTCCGGGTCCGGATCGTAATACGCGTCCGCGTCCCATCGCTCCTTCGGGATCGGCCCCACGGCGTCGACGCCGTCCGCGAGCAGCCGCCAGAACCCCTCCGCGTCCGCGACGCCGCCCGGGAGCCGGCAGCCCAGGCCGACGATCGCGATCGGCTCATGATCGCGGTCGAGCGCTGGCTCGCCGCCCGCATCCCCGGCGCGGCGCAGCGCCTCGCCGACGCCTGCCGGGGCCGCGGCCGGCTCGCCCAGGGAGAGCCGATCGAGCAGGTGCTCGGCCAGGGCGACCACGTTCGGGTGGTTGAACGTCACGCTCGACGGCAGCGGGAGACCGAGCGCCTGATGCAAGCGCCTGCGGAGCTCCACCGCCATCAGCGAGTCCATGCCGAGGTCGAAGAAGCCGCGCGTCGGGTCGACCCGCTCGGCGTCGCCGAACCCGAGCGTCTGCGCGACCGCCCCCTGCAGCCACCGCTGCATCCGCCGCCGGCGCTCGCGCGGGGGAGCCGCCCCGAGCTCGTCGAGCAAGGCCGCCTCGGCCGGTCCGGACGCCGCCTCCGCCGGCCGCGGCATCTCCGAGAGGAGCGGGCGAGGCCCGCCGGTCTCGACGACCGCGCGGAACCGGGGCCAGTCCACGTCGGCCACCACGACCTGCGCCGCGTCGGCCTCGAGGATCCGGCCCAGGATCGCGAGCGCGACGCCGGGGCCGAGGGCCTTCACCCCTCGCCGCTCGAGGGCGGCGAGCCCCCGCTCGGTCATCATGCCGCCGCCCTGCCAGGGCCCCCAGTTGACGGCGAACACGGGCGCCCCGGCGGCGCGCCGCGCCGTCACCCACGCGTCCAGGAACGCGTTGGCCGCCGCATAGCCGGCCTGCCCGCCCGAGCCCCACACCGAGGCGATCGACGAGAAGCAGACGAAGGCGGTCAGCGGGCGATCGCGCGTCAGCGCGTCCAGCACCAGGGTGCCGTGGACCTTCGGGGCCAGCACCTCGGCGAGCCGGGCGCCGTCCAGGGCCGCGAGCGGCGTGTGATCCTCGACGCCGGCCGCATGGAAGACCGCCGAGAGCGGCGGGAGCCGCGCGTCGATGTCCGCGAGCACCGCGGCCATGGCGCCCGCGTCCGCGACGTCGGCCCGGGCCACCGTGACGGAGGCGCCGAGCGCCTCGAGCGCCGCGATCGACGACCGCGCCTGCTCGGTCGACGCGCCCCGCCGGCCCGTGAGGACCAGGTGCCGGACCCCGCGCCGCGCGAGCCACTCGGCCACGCGGAGCCCGAGCGCGCCCAGGCCCCCGGTGATCAGCGCCGTGCCCGGGGTGGACCACCGCGCCGCGCGCGACCGAAGCCCGCGGTGGCGCACGAGCCGCTGAACGAAGCGGCCCGACGGCCGCAGCGCCACGAGGTCCTCGCCGTCGGGCGCGAGGATCTGGCTCACCAGCGCGGCCACGGTGTCCTGGCCGATCTCGGCCGGAAGATCGGCCGGAAGCTCGGCCGGCAGATCGATGAGCCCGCCCCAGAGCGCCGGGCGCTCGAGCGACATCGCCCGGCCGAGCCCCCAGAGCGTCGCGTGCTCGGGCGCGGTCAGCCGATCCCCCGGCCCGACGGACACGGCGCCGCGGGTCACGAGCCAGAGCTTCGGCGCGCCGCGCATCTCCGACCTCGACGCGGGCCCGCGATCCGCGCTCGCCGCGGCCTCGCCCGCGGCCTGGATCCAGGCCAGCGCGCTCTGGACGCCCCGCTCGAGGGCCGCGTCGGTGCCCTCCGCGCGGTCCAGGCTGGCGAGGTGGATCACGGCGCGCGCCGGCCCCCGCTCTCGCCGGAGCTCCGCCCAGAGGCGCGCGAGCGCCTCCGTCGGGCCCGGGTCGAGCGCGCCCTCGCCCGCCGATCCGCGCGCGCGGACGCCGGCCGCGCGGATCCGCGAGCAGACGCCGCCCGCCGACTCCAGCGCGTCCGCGACCCGGTCCCCGACCCCGCCCTCGTCGACCAGCACCACCCAGTGCCCCGCGGCCGGCGACCGCGGGGCGAGGGCATGCCGGCGCTGCCACTCCAGCGCGTACACCGCGTCGCCGCGCTCCGCGTCGGCGTCGAGGCGGGCCTGCTCCGCGGTCTTCCGCAGCGCTTCGAGGGCCCGCGCGACCACCGGCAGCTCCTCGGCCGAGAGCCCCGCCTCGGCCGCGACCGACGCGGCGAGGGCCGCCGCGCCCTTCGGGTCGAGCAGCGACGCCAGCGCCGTCGAGCGCGCCTCCGCCTCGCGCGGGCCGCGGAGCGCCGGCGCCGGCGCTCCGCGAGGGTCGTCCACCCAGCAGCGCTCCCGCTGCCACGGATAGGCAGGGAGCGCCACGCAGCGCGCGCCGCCCGGGTAGAGCTGCCGCCATTCCACCGGATGGCCCTGGACGTACAGGGCGCCGAGCGACTGGAGCAGACACAACCGCTCCTCCTGCGCCCGCCGCAGCGTGGAGACGGCGTGGCCCTCCTGCGCCCGCGCGGCCAGGCACAGCTCGACGTTGGCCGAGAGCACCGGGTGCGGACCGAGCTCCAGGAACGTGCGGTATCCGTCGAGGATGGCGGCGTCCACGGCGCCCGCGAACAGCACCGGCTCGCGGATGTTCCTCGACCAGTACGCGCCGTCGAGCGGCGCTCCGCCGACCTTCGCCCCGGTGACCGTGCTGTACATCGGGAGCGCCGGGCAGGCCGCGTCGAGCTGCTCGAGCGCCGCCGCGAGCTCGCCCTGGAAGGGCGCCATCTGCGGGCTATGGAAGGCATAGTTGACCCTGAGCTCGCGGCACTGCACGCCCTCCCGCCTCAGGCGCTCCAGGACCTCGGCGAGCGCCCCGGCCTCGCCGGAGAGCACGACGGATCCCGGGTCGTTCACCGCCGCCAGCGAGAGCTCGCCCTCGAGGCCGCGCAGCAGGCGCGCCGCCTGCTCGGGGGAGATCTCCGCCGAGGCCATTTTCCCGAGGCCGGTGGACCGCTGCATCAGGCGGCTCCGGTGGTGGACGACGCGCACGGCGTCCGGGAGGCTCAGCGCCCCGGCGACGTGCGCCGCCGCCACCTCCCCGACGCTGTGCCCGATCACGGCGTCGGGGACGACGCCCCAGGATCGCGCGAGCTCCGCGAGCGCGACCTCGAGCGCGAAGAGCGCCGGCTGCGCCACCTCGGTCTCGTGCACGCGCGAGACCGGCCCGGGGGTGGAGAGCTGCTCGAGGAGCGACCAGCCCGAGAGCGGCTGCAAGAGCCGGTCGCAGGCCTCGACGACCTCGCGGAAGACCGGCTCCTCGTCGAGCAGCGCGCGGCCCATGCCGGCCCACTGCGACCCCTGCCCGGGAAACACGAAGACGACCTTCGGCCGCCCGCCCCGCTGCGCCTCGCCGGACGCGACGCCGGGGCGCGCCTCGCCGCGCAGGAAGGACGAGATCGCCTCGCCGAGCTCATCGGCCGACCGCCCCACGACGGCCAGCCGATGCTCGTGATGGCTGCGCCGGACGCTCGCCGTGTAGCAGACATCGCGCATGGAGAGATCCGGCTGCGCGAGCGTCGAGGACAGGACGGAGCGCGCCGCGTCCGCGAGCGCCGCCCGCGATCGCGCCGAGAGCACGAGCAGCTCGAACGGCCGCGGCGCGGCCGCCTCCGGGGCGCGCGGCTCGGCCGCCGGCGCGCCGCGATCGACGCCGGGCAGGGCGCGCGAGGGCGACGCCGGACCCGGGTACACCGCGCCCCAGCACACGGGCGCTCCGCGCGTGTAGAGCGCCCCGAGCGCGTCCAGGAGGACCGCGCGTCCGGCCTCCTCGCGCCGCAGCGACGGCAGCACCGTGCCTCCTCGACCCCGGTGGGCGAGGCTCCGCTCGACCGCGTGCGCCAGCAGCGGGTGGGGGCTGAGCTCGAGGAACGCGTCGTACCCGTCGTCGAGGAGGCGATCGATCGCAGGCGCGAAGCGGACCGGCTCGCTCAGGTTGCGCCCCCAGTAGGCGGCGTCGAGCGCTTCGCCGTCGAGCGCGGCCGCGGCCACCGAGGAGTAGAACGGAGTCGAGCAGCGCGCGGGCCGCAGCCCCTCGAGCGCGCGTACCAGCTCGCCGCGCAGCGCGTCCATCGAGGGCCCGTGCGGCGCGTAGTTCATCGCGATCCGCCGCGCGAAGGTCCCTCGCTCGCGCAGCTCCGCGAGGAGCTCGTCCAGCGCCGCGGCGTCGCCGGACACGATCGTGGAGCTCGGGCCCGTCGTGCCCGCCACCGCCAGGCGGCCCGCGCGGCCCGCGACCGCGCGCCGCGCCTCGTCCAGCGGGAGCTCGAGGAGCGCCGCGCCCCCGCGGCCGCTCACCCGCAGGGCGAGCCGACCCATGCGGCAGATGACCCTCGCGGCGTCCTCGAGCGTCAGCGCGCCTGCCGCGTGGGCGGCCGCGACCTCGCCGATGCTCTGCCCGACCACGGCGTCGGGCCGCACGCCCCACGAGCGCCAGAGCGCGGCGAGCGCGACCTGCACCGCGAAGATCGCGGGCTGGACGACGTCGCTGTCCTCGAGCGATCGGGCGTCGCCGCGGGTGAGGACCTCCAGCACGGACCAGCCCGCGTGGGGCCGCATCGCCCGCGCGCATCGCTCGATCGCCGACCGGAACACGATCTCCTGACGGAGGAGATCCCGGCCCATGCCGAGCCACTGCGATCCGTGGCCCCCGAACATGAACACGAGCCTCGGCCGCCGCTCGCCCGCGCGCCCGCTGGCCAGCCCGGGCAGGGCGCGCCCCTCGAGGAAGCTCGAGAGGCGCGCGGACAGCTCCTCGTGGGAGCGGGCCGTGATGGCCAATCGATGCGCCTCGCCGCTCAGCCGGGCCGCGGCCGACGAGCAGAGCTCCGCGAGCGGCGGACGACCGGCGGCCCGACCCGACAGCTCGCCGAACGACGTCGCGAGCGCCTGGAGCGCATCGGCGCTGTGCGCCGACAGCGGGAGGAGGTGCGCCGCCGGGCCCTCGCGGACGCCCTCGACGACGACATGGCAGTTGGTGCCGCCGAAGCCGAAGGCGCTCACCCCGGCCACGACCGGCGCCCCGTCGTCCGGCCAGGGCTCCCTGCGCTGCGCCACGTTCAAGCGCAGCTCCTCGAAGGCGATATGCGGGTTCGGCTGCTCGAAATGGAGGCTCGGCGGGATCTCGAGGTGCCGGACCATGAGGGCCGCCTTGATCAACCCGGCCACGCCCGCGGCGGCCTCGAGGTGGCCGATGTTCGTCTTGACGGAGCCGATGAGCAGCGGCCGCTCGGCGGGGCGATCCGCGCAGAGGACCGCGGCGAGGGCCCTCGCCTCGATCGGATCGCCGAGGTTCGTGCCGGTGCCGTGGGCCTCGACGTACCTCACCTGGTCCGGCCTGATCCCGGCCCGCGCGTACGCGTCGCGGAGCAACGCCTCCTGCGCC
The DNA here is from genome assembly GCF_051521425.1 of Sorangium sp. So ce834. Lineage (NCBI taxonomy): Bacteria > Pseudomonadati > Myxococcota > Polyangiales > Polyangiaceae > Sorangium > Sorangium sp. So ce834. Next base: position 4,454,291 of record NZ_CP150351.1, on the reverse strand, counting down.
GCGGGGTTCGGCGCCGTCAGGCCGTTGCTGAACCCGTCGTTGTTCACCGCGCTGCCGCGGATGACGCCGTGGATGGGATCGCCGTCGAGCAGCGCCTGCGCCAGGGGCTTGAGCACCACCACGCCCGCCCCCTCGCCGCGCACGTAGCCGTTCGCGCGGGCGTCGAACGCCTTGGAGCGACCGTCGGGCGAGAGGACCCCCAGCCTCGACATCGCCACGGCGCTCTCGGGGGCGAGCATCAGGTTGACCCCTCCGGCGAGCGCGAGCTCGGACTCTCCGCGGAGCAGGCTCTGGCAGGCGAGGTGGACGGCGACGAGGGAGGACGAGCACGCCGTGTTCACCGCCATGCTCGGCCCCTCCAGGCCGAGCACATAGGAGACCCGCGCGGCGAGGATGCTCAGGTCCTGGCCCGTGGCCGAGTGCTGCGCGATCCGGTCGGCCGAGCCCCCCGCCACCTTCCCGTAATCGCTCCACATCGCGCCGAAGAACACCCCGGACCGGCTGCCCCTCATCCCGCGCGGCGGTATCCCGGCGTCCTCGAGCGCCTCCCACGAGAGCTCGAGCATCAGCCGCTGCTGCGGGTCCATCTGGACGGCCTCTCGCGGCGAGATGTCGAAGAACTGCGGATCGAACCGATCCACCTGCTCCAGGAATCCCCCCCAGCGCGCGCCCGCGGCGCCGGCGTCGTCGCCGTGGAGCGCCTCGACGTCCCACCGGTCCGCGGGGACCTCCGTGATCGCGTCGCCACCGTCGCACAGGAGCTGCCAGAAGGCCGAGAGGCTCGGCGCCCCCGGGAAGCGGCACGCCATCCCGACGATCGCGATGGGCTCGTCCGCGAGCGCCGCGGCGGGCGACGCGCGCGGCCGAGCGGGCGGCGGGCTCTCGCCCCCGTCCAGGTGAAGCGCGAGCGCCTCGATGGTCGGATATCTCCAGACGAGGGTCGGCGAGAGCGGTCTCCCGAGCGCGGCGCCGAGGCCCGCGAGGAGCTCCGCCGCGTCGCGAGAGCCGAGCCCATAACGGCTGAATCGCTCGCGGACGTCGATCGACCCGGGCGCCACGCCCGAGCGCTCCGACAGCCGGAGGACGAGCCATTCCTGGATGTCCTCCCTCTTGAGAGACGTCCCCGAGCTTCCCTGCGTGCTCATCCTTCGAGTCCTCACCCCGCCGAGCGACACACCGCGAGCGGGAAACGCCGCCTCGGCCCAATACGCACCAGCGCGCGTCACCACCGCGTCAGCATGCGCAATTACGCAATGCGCGTGCCGTCATTCTCCGTCCTGGATTGGCCTTCGACTACGCCAGCACGGCAATGCCCCGGCGACGAAGTGAGCCGCTGCGCGACGCCCTGCGTTGTCGCGGCGCTCTTCGCGTCGCTTTCCTGCCATGGCACAGCGCCCGCGGTGCCATGGCACAATGCCTCGGTGCCATGGCACCGTGCCTGTCGCGCCGGCGCCGCGACTCGTCACGGGCGCGGCGACCGCGGCGGATTCAATCGTGCGGCGACGGGAATCGAATTTGCACTGTCAGCGATCGTGACCGCATGTTATGAGAGCGCCCGCGAGGACCCGACGCGCAGCGATCGAGCCGCCATGCTCGAAGGAACGGCCCGATCATGAACACGGCAGCACGCGACACGTCCCCGGCGCGGGGAGAAGGAAGACCGGCCTCGGACGCCTTCGGCTCATCCACCGAGAGGGCCCTGTGGAGGTTGTACGACCTCTGGGTGCCGACGATCGCCTCCGAGCATCTCTGGGGCTGTCCCTCGGAGAGGATCTTGGATCTTTACCGGCGATACACCTCCGCGGACCACCTCGAGGCGGGGGTCGGCAGCGGTTATTTCCTCGATCGGTGCGCGTTTCCCGTCGCCGATCCCTCGCTCACCCTGCTCGACGTGAACCGGAGCGCCATCGACGTGTCGCTCGATCGGCTGCGCAGGTACCGTGTCACCGGGCTCGTCGCGAGCCTCCTCGAGCCGCTCCCGCTCCCCGGGTCCGCCTTCGGGTCCGTGGGCATGAACTATGTCGTGCACTGCATCCCCGGGGCCCTGCGCGACAAGATGGACATCATCCTGGGACACCTCTTGCCCTGCATGAAGGACGGCGGCGTGCTGTTCGGGACGACGGTCCTCGGCAAAGGGGTCCGCCACAACGCGGCGGGCGGCCCGTTCGCCGCGGCGATGCAGCGCCTCGGGATCTTCAAGAACCAGGAGGACGATCTGCCTGGGCTGGAGGCGGCGCTGAAGCGGCACGTGTCGGACTACGCGATCGAGCCTGTCGGGCGAACGGCCGTGTTCATCGCCCGGAAGCGGGGCCGCGCCGAGAAGACGCCCGGTTGAGCAGCACCGGGAGGCGCGCCGCCGCGCCGGTCGAGGCGCGAGCGGCGACGTCGTCCACCTTCAGGGTCGCGATGTCCCCGCGGAGCTCTCCTCGGGAGACGGAGTGACTCCCACCCACGTGACGAGGAGACGGACTGTGGTCGATGCGACGGTGACCGAGTCGGACAATCTTCCCTTCCTGGACGTGCTGAGCCCGGAGTTCGTCCGCGACCCGGGGCCCATGCTGCGCGCGTGCCGGCGCGAGCACTGGATGGCGCGCAGCCCGATCGGCTTCGAGGTGCTGGGGTTCCCCGAGTCCGTGATGATGCTGCGCGACGAGCGGATCAGGCCCGGCTTCGACAAGCTGCTGGAGATCCTCGGCATCACCTCCGGCCCGGCGTACGAGCACATGTCCCAGCAGGTCGGCTCCCAGGAGGGCGACGCGCACCGGCGCATCCGCCGGCTGATCCAGCCCGCCTTCAGCATCGAGGCGATGGAGCGGCTGCGGGCTCCGGCGCGCCAGGTCGTGGACGCGCTGCTCGACGCCGTGGACGAGCGCGGCGCGGGCGACTTCGTCGCTCACGTCAGCGGTCTGTTCCCGGGCCGCCTGTTCTGCCGGCTCCTGAACGTCTCCGAGGACGACGCGGCGCCCCTCGCGCGGATGAACGGCTCGATCATGAAGATGTTCTGGATGAAGCCGGAATACCGGGGCGAGGTCGAGGCGGCCATCCACGAGCTCGGCGAGTACAGCCTCGCGCTCGTCGAGCGAAGGCGGCGCGAGCCGGGCGAGGACTTCGTCTCCGGGCTGATCCTGGCCGAGGAGCAAGGCGACCGGCTGAGCACGCAGGAGCTGATCGACCTGGTGAGGCTCACGCTCACCGCCGCCGTCGACAACGTGAACCACACCCTGAGCCTCATGGTGCTGCTGCTCGCCGAGCGCCCCGAGGCGTGGCAGCAGCTGCGCGCCCGCCCGGAGCTCATCCCCCGCGCCGTCGACGAGTGCATGCGCTACCGGCCCCGCGTCCTCCGGCTGACGCACTACGCCGCGCAGGACACCGTGCTGGGCGGGGTCCCGATCCCGGCGGGGAGCTGGGTGATGAGCGTCGTCGCCGAGGCGAGCCGGGACGAGCGCGTGTTCGACGACCCCGATCGCTTCGACATCACGCGCGAGCCGGTGCGCCCCAACCTGAACTTCGGCACCGGGCGGCACAACTGCATCGGCGCCTACCTCGCTCAGATCGAGCTGCAGGAGGCGCTCTCGGCGCTCGTCGAGCGCTGGGAGAGCATCGAGATCGCGGGGGAGGTGGTGCCCCAGGCGTCGAATCAGACGAACGGTGTGCTGGAGCTCCCGTTGCGCTGGAAGCGCGCCTGAGACAAGCGGCGCGCTGGAGCTCCCGCTGCGCTGGAGGCGCGCCCGAGGGGCGGGAGCTCCGGCCGGGCGCGCGTCAGCGCTCCCTGTCCTTCTTGTCGCTCTGCTTCTCGCCCTTCTTCTTCTTCTCGTCGGCGGCCTTCGCCTTCGCCTTCTCCTTCTTCGACTTCGACGCCACCTTCTTCGGCTCGTCGCGGCCGAGCGAGATCTCCAGGCGATCGCCGCGCGCCTTGGCCTTGTAGGCGGGCACGCCGTCCTTGAACTGCAGGGTGATCTCGGCGCCGTGCGGCGTGTTGACCACGCGCACCGACGCGATGCGCTTGTCCTTCTGGGCGAGGCCGCTGCCCGAGGACAGCGCGCGCCGGTCGGGCAGCGACACCGTGAAGCCCATCGCGCCGGCCGCGCCGTTCAGCTCCTTGATGGGGCCGTCCATCTTCAGCTTCAGCACGATGGGGCTCCGCACGGACCCGTGGCCCCACTCCTTCAGGCCCTCCCGCTCGTCCTCGTCCGCCTCCGCGTCGTCCTCGTCGCCGGGGCCGCCAGGCGCCGCGGCGGACCGCTCGAGCGGATCGCCGGCCTGGGCGCCCGGATCGGCGGGCGGCGTCGGCGGCACGGGCTCCGTCGTCGACAGCGGCGTCGCGCCGAACAGCGGGACGTTCGCCGTCAGCACGCCGCCCGGCGCGGCCGCCGTCGCCGCGGCCGCCGGCAGGGCGGGCGCGCCGGACGACGCCGGCAGCGCCGACGCGCTCGCGGCCCCCTCCGCGGGCGCGTCGCCGCCGCGCAGGCCGAGGAGGCGCGCGGCCCCGAACACCACGAGCACCGCCGCCAGCCCGAGGAAGCTCCCGGCCGCGGCCGCCTTCTTGTTGAAGCGCGGCGGCTCCGTCCCCTCGCCCGCCGCCTCTTCGGCCTCCTCGCGCACGAGCCGGCGCCCGCCGGACTTCAGCGCGCCGGCCGGCGGCGGCGCCGTCTTGCGGCGCGGGCCGCCGTCCTTGCCCGACCCGTCCTCGCCGGCCGCGCGCGCGGCGCGCCGCGCCTTGATCCGCGCCACCATGCCGGCCATCGCCGTGGCCGCGCGCGCCCCGGCGCCGGCGAGCGCCGGCCCGATCGTGCCCGCCACGGCCTTGCTCGCCATCGCGGCCTTCTCGCCGACGTCGCGCAGCCGGCTCGGCTGCGCGCCGGCCGCCTGCGCGGAGCCCGCCTCGTCCGACCCCTCCTGCGAAGGCGGCGGCGCCGCATCCTGCGCCGAGGCCGGCGCCGCGTCCGCCGCGGGCGCCTCCCGCGCCGAGAGCGCCGGCGGCGACACGTCGCCGTCGTGCTCGTCGTCGGCCGGGGCCGCCGCGCCGCCGCTCGCGCCCGCCGTCGCGCGCTCGCCCTGCGGATCGCGCGGCGGCGCCGACGACGCCCGCGCCGTCGCGCGCTCGCCCTGCGGATCGCGCGGCGGCGCCGACGACGCCCGCGCCGTCGCGCGCTCGCCCTGCGGCGCCGACGACGCCCGCGCGCCCTCGCCCGGCGGCGGCACCGACGGCGCCCGCGCGGGCGCCCCGGCGTCGAGCGCCGCCGCGGACCTCGCCGGGGGCAGCGTCTCGGACGACGCCCGCGGCCGCGACGCCCTGGCCGCGCGGGGCGCCTCGTAGCGAAGCGTGACCACGAGCTGCGGCACGCTCGTCGCCGGGTCGACCTCGACCTTCACGTGGTCGATGTACGCCTCGCGGCGCGTGCCCTGCTCGACCTCCTCCAGCTCGAGGGAGCGGCCCACCTTGAGGAACTCCAGGTTGGAGCCCACCTCGAGGTCGTCGAGCCCACCCGCGCGCACGCGCGCCTTCATGGGCGAGCCCAGCCCGTCGATGTGGAGCCGCACGCGCGCGCCGCGCTGCGCGGTCCCCTGCCCCGCGCCGGACGGGATCGTGAGCGCCGGCGCGGAGCCGGCGGCGCCGGCGTCCATCGACGAGCACATCGCGCGCACCGCCTCCTCCGCCTCCGGATCGAGGCCGGTGAAGCGCAGGCCGAACTCGCCGCCGCGCGCCTGCTCGGCGCGCCAGCAGACCTCGCCCTCGACGACGAGCTCCTTGCCGAGCCCGTCGAAGCGGCAGATCAGCGCGTCGCCGATCCGCGGCAGGTACGCCGTGCGCAGGCGCATCCCCTCGGGCGACATGTCGATCGACTCGGCCTCGAAGCCGCCGCCCGACGTCTCGCCGACCGCGACGAGCGCCTCGATGCGGACCCGCTGCCCGGCGCCGGCGCGCCGCTCGCCGCCCTCGCGATCCTTCTCCAAGGATTCCGGCGCCCTGCGAACGCCATCTCCGTCTGCGCCTCGAACGTTCATACGCCCATTCCTCCGCCTCGGCCGCGAGGCCGCGTCCGCGATCGCGGGACCTCCGCGGTGCAGAGGGCCCACTGGCCGGCAGTACGGCGTAAGCCCCGCGCTGGCCAAATTTTGGAGGCCGCGCGGCGCCGCGGGACGCGGGCGCGGCGTGGATTTTTGGAGGCCCCGCGGCGCCGCGGGACGTGGGTGCCGCGTGGATCCGGCCGCTCGCTTCGCCTGGCGCCCCAGGGGGCAAACGTGGGAAGCTCTGGGTAATGGGCAAGGACGAGCCGCCGCAGAAACACGACAAGCCCGCGCCGCCCGCGAATCAGGACGTCGTCTTCATCCACAGCCCCGTCGAGCAGGGCGAGGGCTTCCGCGTCATCCGGAGCCGGGAGGACCGGCTCGAGATCGGCGAGCTGCGGCCCACCGAGCACGGGCGCCCGCTGGCCGGAGAGCTCGTGAAGCTGACGCAGCGCTCCGAGCACGCCCGGCTCTTCGACGTGGAGGTGCTGCTCCCGGGGCCCCGCGGGGCCGACTCGCCCCGGTCGGGCCCCGCCCAGGTCGCGACCGACGCCTACCGCTCGAACTGGGAGGCGATCTTCGGCCACCGCGAGGAGAACAAGCTCGCCAACTGAACCGCGCTCAGGGGCGGCCGCCGGACGAGCGGCCCCCGAGCCGCGGCGCCTCGCCGGTCCTCCGGATCGCGTAGGCGATCCCGCGCTGGAGCGTCCCCTGGACGACGGTCCCGCCGAGATCGATGTCGAGGCCGACGAGCGTCTGCGACACGCGGGGGCCGATGCCGGTGATCACCGCCTCGGCGCCGAGCAGGCGCAGCGCGGCGGCGGTGCGCAGGAGCGTGGCCGCGACGCTGCTGTCCACGCCCCGCACGCCCGTGATGTCCAGGATGACGACCTGGGCCCCCGTCTCCGACACGCCGCGGAGCGCCGCGGCGAGCGCCTCGTCCGCGCGCTGCGCGTCCATCGTCCCGATGAGCGGCATCACCATGACGCGATTGGTGATCGGGATGAGCGGCGTCGACAGCTCCGCGAGCCGCTCGCGCTGCACGCGGATGAGGTCCTCCTGCAGGCCGGCGCGCTCCTGCTCGGCGCGCGCCCGCTCGGCGAGCTCCTCCTCGAGCCGCGCCATCGCCGACGAGAGCTCCGCGGTGCGGGCGGCGACGGCCGCCTCGAGCGCGTCGTTGGCGCGGCGGAGCTCGTCGCTCGCCGCCTGGACGCGCGCATAGAGCAGCGCGTTGTTCACGGCGATGGCGGCCTGCGCGGCGACGAGCTCGAGCACGTCGAGGCGGGCGGGCGAGAACACGTCGGGCGCGGCGTTGTTCTCCAGATAGAGGATGCCCGAGACCTCCCCCTGGCTCACCATGGGCAGCGCGAGCACCGATCGCGGCTTGCGCGCCGCGACGTAGGGATCGCCATCGAGCCGCGCGTCCTGCGCGGCGTCCGCCACGACGACGGCGCCCCCGGCGCTCATCGCGAGCTCGATCACCCGGGCGGCCGCGGCGCCGCTCTCGCGCACGGGCGTGGACGGGCCGACGCGCACCTCGCCCTCGTCCTCGACGACGGCCTCCACGCGCGGCCCGCCCTCGTGGTCCAGGATCAGCGCGCCCCGCTGGGCGCCGACGCTCTCGACGGCGAGCCGGAGCAGCCGCGCCATGACGCGGCCGAGGTCGATCTCGCGCGCCACCGCCTGCGCGGCGCGGATGAGCGCCGCCGCGTCGAGCAGCGCCACGCGCCGCGCGGCCATCTCCGTGGTCGACGAGGCGACCGAGGTCAGGTTCGACAGGAGGTCCGCGGACGCGGGCTGGCCCGCCGCCGCGCGGGGGAGCAGCTCGACGTAGGCCTCCTCCATCTGCCGCAGCTTGGCCGTGGCGCCCCAGCGCGCGTAGGCCTGGTAGGCCTCGACGAGGCACGACCGCGCGAGCCACGGCACGCGCCTCGAGGCGAGGAACCTGCCGCAGAGCTCGCTGACGAGCGCGCGGTAGCGCACGTACCCCGCCTGCTCCGCGGCGTCGCTCGCCTGCTGGTAGAGCTCGAGGATCGGCTCCAGCGCCTCCCCGGCGACGCGCGCGCGCTCCGCCCGGACGAGCAGCTCCAGGTGCCGGAGCTCGGGGCAATTCCGCGCGAGGACGGCGAGCTTGTCGTGGCTCGACGCGAGCATCTCGGCCAGCGCGCCGCCCTCCTCCCCGCTCGCCCGAGGGCCGAGCGCCAGGATGGTGAGGCAGGTGTAGAGCGGCAGATCGACGATGCCGATGTACTGGCCCGTCAGGGCGCGGGCCCGCTCGTGCGCGCGGCGCGCCATCCGGAGCGCGCCCTCGTGATCGCCGTAGAGGTACGCGAGCGCGAGCTTGTTCGTGTAGTAGAAGCCGGCGACGATCGCGAAGCCCACCGCCTCGAGCTTCGACACGAGGGCGTCCTCGTCGAAGCCGGCGTCGCTCAGCGTGCCGCGGTCCAGCGTGCGCCCCTCGAGGTTCTGGATCACCTGCCGCGCGACGGTCTGGACCGCCGTCGACAGCGCATCCTTCGTGCGGGAGGTGAAGCGCAGGAACCCGCCGACGTCCTCGCGCACGCGCCGGAGCTCGCCTTCCAGGCTGAGCTTCATCTGGGCGAGGATGTTGGAGGACGCCGACGCGAACATGAAGTCGCCGGTCTCCATCCCGGCGACCCGCGCCCGCTGGAGGACCTCGAGCGGCTCGCGCTGCGGCCTCGAGAGGTTCATGACGACCCCGTAGTTGAAGTCGAGCTTCGCCCTGATGGCATCGACCCGGTACCTGTCGTTCAGGGCGACGCCCATCCGCACGATCCTGTAGCCCTCGTGCGGCTGGCCCCAGAACGCGGCCAGGTAGAAGCCGTGGTACACGTACGCCACGCTGGCCATCGGCGAGCTCCCGTGCCGGAGCGACAGGTTCGCCATCCTGACGGCGAGGAGCTGGGCCAGCGGCGGGTTGAGGAAATACGCCGATGGCGAGCCGTAACCGAGCATCTCCACCACGACCCTGACGCGCGGATCGGCGAGCTCCGGGCCCGCGCCGACGTCCTCGCCCCGCCGGGCGGCGAAGCCGCGCTCGGCCTCGGCGAGCTCCGCGCGGAGCGCGGCGGCGAGCGCCTCGCCCTCGGTGGGCACCTCCATGCCGAAGAGGCGCAGGCCCTGGAGCGCCACCGCGAGCGTGTCCGCCCAGCGGTGCTGCGCGTTGTAGAGGACCATCCGCATGCAGTAAAGGCGCGCGCGCTCCACGTCCGAGGCGGCGCGCTCGAGGAGGGCGTCGAAGAGCGCCTCCGCCTCGTCGCAGCGGCCGCTCAGGTGCGCGCACTCGGCCTTCGCGGCATGGATGTCGAAGACGTCGAAGGCGAGGCCCGGCTCGCCGGCCCACGGATCCGGGCCGAGCGCGGACACCGCGGCGCTCAGGTAGCCGAACGCGGCGTCATACGCGGTCGCCGCCTGCGCGCGCCGCCCCGCGGCCAGGTTGAGCCGCACGAGCTCGCCGCGCTCCGCCGCGCCCTCGATCAGGGCCGCCGCGACGTTCAGGTGGCCGACGACGACGAACAGCTCCTCGTCGCTCGGGTCCTCGCCGAGGCTCGCCGCGAGCAGCCGGCCGATGCGGTGGTGCAGCCGCTTCCGCTCCGGCTCGTCGATGAGCGCGTACGCCGCCTGCTGGACGCGATCGTGCAGGAACCGATACGAGACGCGGAACGAGGGGTCCTCGAGCAGCCTGCCCGCGACCGCCGCGTCGCCGGCGTGGACGAAGCGGTACTCGGGATCGAGGGGCACGATAAGGCCCTCCCGCAGGGCGTCCCAGAGCGCCGCGGCCACCTCGCCCGGGGGCTGCTCGGCGACGAGCGCGAGCGTCCTGAGGTCGAAGCGGTGGCCAACGCAGGCGGCGAGCCGGATGGCGCGCTGCGCGCCGGGCGCGAGCCGCCGGATCTTCGCGGACATCAGCTCGACGACGCCCTCCGCGCCCTCCGCGCTCCGGGCGCGCTCGAGGCTCCACGCCCACGCCCCCGCGGCCGGATCGAAGCGCACGATCCCCTCGCCGGCGAGCGCGTGCAGGAGCTGGTGGATGAAGAACGGGTTGCCCGCGGTCCTCTCCAGGATCAGCGCCGCGAAGGCGTCCGTGTCCTCGAGGCGGCAGCGCAGGGCGTCGGCGAGGAGCCGGCGGATGTCCTCGATCTCGAGCGGCCCGAGCCACACATCGGAGGCGGGCGCGTTCGCCGCCCGCAGGTCGCGGACGAGCCTCGCCAGCGGGTGGGCGTCGTCGACCTCCTGGTCGCGGTAAGCGCCGATCACGAGCATCCCGCGGCCGTCGGGATCGGTCATCAGGAGCTCGAGGAGCTTCAGCGAGGCCGGGTCGGCCCACTGGAGGTCGTCGATGAAGAGCACGAGGAGGTGCTCCTCCGTGACGGCGCGGACGAAGGTCTGGAACGCGAGGCTGAAGCGGTTCTTCGACTCGTTCGGCCCGAGCGGCTGCACGGCGGGCTGGGGTCCGACGACGCGCTCGATCTCGGGGATCAGGTCGACGACGACCTGCCCGATCGAGCCGAGCGCGGCGCTCAGCCGGGCCTTCCAGCGCGCCACGGGCTCCTCGCCCTCCGACAGCATGCGCTCGCACAGCTCGCCGAACGCCTGCGCGATGGCCGCGTAAGGGGTGCGCTGCTTGAGCTGGCCGAACTTCCCCGACACGAAGTACCCGGGCCGCCGCGCGAGCACCTTGTAGACCTCGCGGACGAGGGCGGACTTGCCGACGCCGGCGTGGCCGGAGATGAGCAAGAGCTCGACGGCGCCGGCCGCCGCGCGCTCGCACGCGGCCACGACTGCCTGCGTCTCGGCCTCGCGCCCGTAGAGCTTCTCCGGCAGCCAGAGCCGGCCGCCCGCGTCGCGCCCGCCGAGCGGGAAAGGATCGACGCGGCCGTCGGCCTCGTACCTCCGGAGGCACTCCTCGAGATCGGCTCGCAGCGCCTCGGCGCACGGATACCGATCCTCGGCGGCCTTGGAGAGGAGCTTCATGACGAGATCGGAGACGACGCGCGGGATCTCGGCCGACGCTGCGTGCGGCGGCGTCGGCGTCCTGGCCAGGTGGCAGTGAACGAGCTCCATGGCGCTCGGCGCTGTGAACGGGGGAGCGCCCGTGAGCATCTCGTAGAGGGTGACGCCAAGGGAGTAGAGGTCCGTCCGGCAGTCGAGGCTGCGGTTCATCCAGCCCGTCTGCTCGGGCGACATGTACGCCAGGGTCCCCTCCGCGGCGTCCGGGCTCTCGGCCCGCGGCGCCTCCTGCGACAGGCGCGTTGCGATCCCGAAGTCGGAGAGCTTGACCACCAGCGGATCGAGGCGGACGAGGATGTTGTGCGGCTTGACGTCCTTGTGAATGACGCCCGCGTGGTGCAGCGACGCGAGGGCGTCCGCGACGTGGATGCCGATCCGCAGGGTCGTGGCCAGGCTGAGCCTGTTGCTCCGCAGGACGATGTCGAGCGACGCGCCGCCGAAGTCCTCCAGGACCAGCACGGGCCCCCCGTCGCTCTCCTCGACGTCGAGGATACGGAGGACGCCCGGGTGCGCGATCTCGCGCGTGATCACCACCTCGTGACGGAGCCTCGCGATCGCGCGCGGCGACGCCCGCCCGGCGCTCGGTCCTTTCATCACGACGGGCTGCCCGTCCGACACGCGGCGCGCGCGGCGCACGGTGATCATGGTCCCCTGGTGGAGGATGGCCTCCGCGGCGTAGCCCTGCGGCGGGCTCGCTGATCCGGTGGCATGAGCCGCGCCAAGTGTCGTCATGCATACAGGGTACAGCTGATACGGAAGCTACCGTGACGGCGTTCGACGTCGCGTCGGGGGCCGCCGTGGCCGAAATCAATGATTCCGCGCACATCCAATCGATGTTCCTTCTCGTTCCTTGTCGGGAGCTCCTCCGGTGCGCGGGCGTGCCGAATGTTGAGCCGCGGCGGACCTCTGGAGAACACTGCTGGACGTGATCCCAGGCCGTCGGTCGACCGTCCCGCCCTTGACAGCGGTCGCGCCCTCCCCGCACAGGGGGAGCGTGCAGGCGCTACCGCTGTCCGCGACCGACGACGTGGCGCTGGCGCGCGCCGCCGCGCAGGGGCACCCGGGCGCCGCGCCGATCGTGTGGCAGCGGTTCGCGCCGCTCGTGCGCCGGATCCTGAAGCGCACCCTCGGCCCGGGCGACGAGGTCGACGACCACGTGCAGGACACGTTCCTGCGCTTCTTCCGCGTGGCGAAGGACCTGCGCGATCCATCGCTGCTCTCGAGCTTCATCGTCGGCATCGCGGTGCGCGTGGCGCGCGCCGAGCTGCGGCGCCGGCGCCTGCGTCGCTGGCTCCAGCTGTCGCCCTCGGGCGAGCTCCCGGACGTCGGCGGCGCGCAGCAGGATCCGCAGGGGCGCGCGGCGCTCGCGCGGCTCTACGGCATCCTCGACCAGGTGGACGACCGCTCGCGGACGCTCTTCGTCCTGCGGTTCATCGAGGGGCTCGAGCTCACCGAGATCGCCGCCGCGCTCGGGTGCTCCCTGGCCACGACGAAGCGCCACCTCGCGCGCGCGTCCCACCGGATCCTCACCGCCGCGCAGCGCGATCCCGCGCTCTCGGCCTACCTCACGAAGGCCCCGCAAGCGCTCGATCAGCCCGGGAGCCTCCTTGCCTGCGGAGGAGAGCACGATGAATGACGCGGAGAAGTTGAGCCGGCTCGCCGATCTCGCGCGGGAGGGCATCGCCGCCGACGTCGACGCGGCGCACGACGCCGCCGAGCGCGCCCGCTTCGTGGAGGCGGTGAGCCGCGGGGCCGCCCAGCGGCGCGGCGGCGCCCTGGGCTGGGTCGCGAGCCGCGTGACAGCCCTGAGCCGCGTCGACGCGTGGCTCCGCTTCCTCGGCCTCTCGCCCGCGCACGCGGGGCGCGCGCGCTGGGGCCTCGCGCTCGCCGGCGCGGCGGCGCTCGCGGTCGCGCTCGTCGCGCTCTGGCCGGCGCGGCGGCTCGACTACACGGTCGAGGGCGCGCCCGGCGCCGCGGGCGGCTACATCGCCGCGACGATCGAGGAGGCCCGGCTCCGCTTCACGGACGGCACCACCGTCGCGCTCTCGCCGGGCAGCGCGCTGCGCGTGGCGGAGGTCGACGCGGCCGGGGCGCGCATGCTGCTCGAGGACGGCCGGGCGTCGCTGCGCGTGACGCGACGGCCGAAGGCGCGCTGGTCGGTCGAGGCGGGGCCGTTCGCGGTGCTGGTCACCGGCACGGCCTTCGACGTGTCGTGGACGCGCGGCGACGGCACCCTGCGCGTCGATCTGCGCGAGGGGAGCGTGACCGTGCGCGGTCCGCTCGCGCCCGAAGGGCTGCCGCTCCGCGCCGGGCAGCGGCTCGTGGCGCGGATGCGCGAGGGCGACGTGCAGATCTCGAGCGTCGACGCGGCCGGCGCGGTGGGCAGCGCGGCGGGGCCGGCCGAGCGGGCGCCGTCGTCCGCGGGCGCGGCGCCGCCCGGAGGAGAGAGGAACACCGGGCCCGGCGACGTCGATGGCGACGCCGGGGCCGCACGGCCGGAGGGCTCGCGGGCTGAGGGGGCGCCCGCGGGCCCTCCGCCGGACGGTTCGGCGGCGGCGGCGCCCTCCGGCGCCGTCGCGGGGCCGAGCTGGGCGAAGCGCGTGGCGGCGGGGGATTTCCGGTCGGTCCTGGCCGAGGCGGAGCAGCGCGGCCTCGGCGGCGTGCTCGAGCACGGCTCGCTCGACGACCTGGTGGCGCTGGCGGACGCGGCGCGGTACGCGCGGCGCGGCGACGTCGCGCAGCGCGCGCTGACGGCGACGCGCAAGCGGTTCCCCGGCACGAGCCACGGGAAGGCGGCGGCCTTCCTGCTCGGGCGCATGGTCGACGACGGCGGCTCGCCCGGTGCGGCGGTGGCCTGGTACGACGCGTACCTCGCCGAGTCGCCGGGGGGCCCGTTCGCCGCCGAGGCGCTCGGCCGCAAGATGGTCGCCGTCGAGCGCACGGCCGGCCGGGCGGCGGCGCGGCCTGTCGCGGAGCTCTACCTGAAGCGCCACCCGCGCGGCGCGCACGCGCCCGTGGCGCACGACCTCGTGGAGCCGTGACGCGCGGCAGGTGACGCCGGCGGCGGCCGGGGCTGCCAGCGGTCAGCCCCGAAACCCCTAGAAATGAAGCACAGAGGCGCAGAGGACACAGAGGAACAACGAAATTCCTCTGTGCCCTCCGTGCCTCTGTGATTCCAATCTCCTCATCCTCGCGCGTTCCAAGCCGATCGGCGCCCTAGACGCCGTAGAACGCATAGAAACTTTGAATCGGCGCCTCAACGGTCAGGACGGGAAACGGAAAGCAGTCGCCCAGACCAGCGATCGATCGACGCTCGGCGATGGCGTCCAGAAATGTTCGCGCCATCGTCGCCTTCACGCCGCCTCCGTAATCCAGGAACTGGCCCCACAACGGCATGGATCGATAGAGGCCGTGGACCGCGCGGGCCGATGCGGCATAGTCGGGCGGGAAGAGCCTTCGGTAGGCGTTGAGGTTGTACAACCACGAGACTCCCGCGACGACGAGCTCCCGCGCAAACTCAGACTTGATCTGAGCAAATAGCTCCGTCAGCTCGGCGCGTCGCTGTCCATACCGCGCGGCCGAGAGCGGCGAGCACCCTTCGGGGTCGACGTTGCGGAAGTGCAATCGAACCACGTCGCTGTCGAGTACGGCATATGAAAAGCAGCCAACGGTCGCGAGGACAGCCGGCGACGTGTTCGCCTCTGCGTCCATCAGGTAGTAACGATAGGTCCACTCACGAGCGTCCGCCGCGGTCTTCAGTCCAGCCACGTAGGCGCGCCACAGCTCATGCTCGCTGTCGAAGTCGCGTCCGAGACCGAACCGAACATACAGGTTCGTATACTTGAGCAGGGCCAGCTCCAGAGGGATCCCGGACAGCGCTGCGGCTGTCTCTGCGAACGTGAGCTGGAGATCGAAGAATTCTCTCGCGAAGATCGTCCGACCGTCACGCGACGCCACGTTGAGCTCCCGCGAGGGCGCCATCCCAGCGTCGAGCCTGCGACGCTTTCATCGGGCGTGCAAGTCCACGCATGGGTCGCCCATCGCTGGCATCGAGACCTCCTCGGATCCCGGCTTCCGCCGTTCGGAGGCTCGCGGTCCGATGCGTCCGGGAGGGCCACCGCGCCGGCGCCGGCCGCGGCATCGGCGGCGCGCTGGGCGCGCACGGCGGTGCGGTGATCGCGGAGGGGGGAGCAGGCGGAGCGCTGCGTACCTGGCCTCCGGCCCTGCCCGCAGCGTGCCATCGTCGATCCGTCCTGGGACGGACGTGGCGGGCGCAGGTCGGGCCGCTCCGAGCGCGCGATTCTCCTTGGAAATCGTCGGAAACCGCGGCTCGCGGCGCGCGAGCGCCCCTCGTTCGGGGTCGCTTGGAGCCGTGATGCGTCTCCGCGTGCCGGCTGCGATCTGATAAGCCCTGGCGTGTGCGCTCCTTCACCCTCCTGGCCTCGCTCCTGCTCGCCCCGGCGCTCGCCCCCGCGCGGGCGGCGGCGGCGCCGCCTGCGCCGTCGCAGGGGGCCGAGGCGGCCGCCTCGCGGGTCGTGATCGTCGAGGCCGACGCGGACGACCCGCTGGTCCGCGAGGCCGCCACGCGGCTCCGGGCCGAGCTCGGCGCGGCGGGGTTCGAGGTGGTGCGCGTCCCGGGACGGCGCGAGGGCGACACGCGCGCCGCGCTGGAGCGCGCCGCGCTGGACGAGGGCGCGTTCGCGGCCGCGGCGATCTTCCGCTCCCGGGCGGGCGCGACGGCGGACCTCTGGATCGTCGACCGGGTGACGCAGAAGACGGTCGTGCGCACGGTGGAGGTGTCCGGCGCCGCGGCGCCCTCGGTGATGGCCGTGCGCGCCGTGGAGCTCCTGCAGGCGAGCCTGCTGGAGGCGAGCCTGCTCTCGTCGCGCGCGCCGCCCGAGGGCGCGGCGGGCGGCGCGCGCGCCGCCGTCCCCGAGGACGTACAGCGGTGGATGGCGCCGGTGCGGCGGCAGGCCGGCGCCGATCCGGCGCCGGCGGCGGAGCGGCCCGGGCTGCTCGCGGGCTTCGGCGTGGAGGCCGGGCTCGCGGCGCTCCTCGGCGCGGGCGGCATCGGGCCGGCGCTCGGTCCGGCGCTGCGGCTGTCGTATGGCGCCGGCGCCGGCGGGGGCGCGCTGCCGGCGGGGCTCGCGGCGCGGCTGACGTTCGCGGGGCCGGCGCTCGGGCCGGCGCTCGAGGGCGCGCTCGGCGCGGTGTCGGTCCGCCAGGAGATCGCTCTCTTGGAGGCCGTGTGGGCGCCGGAGACGGGCGCCGCGATCTCGCCCGTGCTCTCGGCCGGCGTGGGCGGGGTCCACCTGTTCATCGCCGGCGATCCCCTGCCGCCGCTCCGGAGCGCCACGGGCGAGGTCTGGTCGATCGCCGCGAGCCTCGGCGGGGGCGCCGGGCTGCGCCTCACCGACCGCGCGGCGCTCCTGCTCGACGCGCACGCGATCTTCGCCGAGCCTCGCGCCGTCGTGACGCTGGGGGGCGAGCGGCTCGGCACGGCGGGCAGGCCGACGTTCGCGGGGTTTCTGGGGCTGCTCGTGCGGCTCTGAGCCAGGGCCGCCGCGCAGGCGCCCATCCGGAGACCCGAGGCCGCCGCACACGGCCCCTCCGCCGCACAAATCATCTGTCGCAGCCCCCCTTGTCGATGTTGGAGCAGCGCCGATTCCGTTACTGTCTCGAGATCGGTCGAGGGCGCGCCCGCTGCGGGCCGGGCCTCCTGGCGCGGGAGACATCGATGAAAACGCGAACGATTTCGGCGACTTTGCTCACCACGCTCGCCCTTTCGACAGGGTTCCTCGGTTGCTCTGACGACGCGGACGACGGCGCGGGAGGGAGCTCGACGAGCGCGAGCACCGTTTCCGGGAGCGCCAGCTCGGGCGTGGGCGGCGACGGCGGCTCCGGCGCCGACGGGGGCAGCGGCAACGGCGACGGCGGCAATGGGGGCAGCGGCAACGGCGACGGCGGCGGAAGCGGCGACGGGGGCGACGGCGGCAGCGGCAGCGGCGGCGGCGGCGGCAGCGGCGACGGCGGCAGCGGCGGATACGGCGACGGGGGGCTCGGCGACCGGTGCGAGGTGGACGCCGACTGCGGCCCGAGCGGCATTTGCCTCTCCGCCACGGGCAATGAGTTCTTCGGCGGAGGCCCGGCGGGCGGGTACTGCACGACGTCGTGCGCTGCCGACGGCGATTGCGAGGGCGAGGGCAGCGCGTGCGTCGAAGGCATCTGTCTTCTGGGGTGCCCCCTGGGAGAGCCCCCGCTCGTCACGATCACCGACGAGCTCGATCCGGGGAAGTGCCGCGGCCGCGAGGATCTTCGCTGCGAAAGCATCGGTGACGTATCGGTGTGCATGCCGAGCTGCGGCATGGACAGCCAGTGCGCCGGCCGCGCGTGCGACCCCCGGATCAACCTCTGCGTCGACGAGCCGACGACGGGACTGCCAGCGGGCTCACCCTGCGAGGTCGGGGACGAGGGCACCGATCCCTGCGCGGGGTGGTGCGTCAACTTCGGCCCGGGGCTCGATGCCTGCGCCGGCCTGTGCGCGCTCGGCGGGGACGTCGCGAACGAGGACTGTGGAGGGCTGCGGAGCGGGATGTGCATCTACGCGATCGACAAGGATCCCGGCATCGGCGACACCGGTATCTGCGCCAAGGCGTGCACGACTCACGGCGACTGCCTGATGCCGCGCGCCTCGTGCACGTTCGTGGGGCTGGAGAGCAACGGCTTCTGCATCTTCGGACCGACGAAGTGCCCGCGCGGCCAGAGGGATTGCAGGAGAGCAGGCGAGGTCTGCACCCAGACGCCGGATGGCCCGCTGTGCCTCAATGAGAGATACCCGCTGGACGATGCGGGCGCTGGCGGTGCGGGCGGCGCCGGCGGCACGGAGGGCGCTGGCGGCGCTGGCGGTGCGGCTGGCGCAGGCGGCGCTGGCGGTGCGGGCGGCGCTGGCGGCGCCGGTGGGGCGGGCGGCGCTGGTGGGGCGGGCGGCGCTGGCGGCGCCGGTGGGGCGGGCGGCGCCGGTGGTGCGGCTGGCGCCGGCGGCACGGAGAGCACTGGCGGCGCAGGCGGCGTCGGTGGCGCAGGCGAGGCCGGTGGCGCAGGCGGCGCAGGCGGCGCCGGTGGGGCAGCTGGCGCAGGCGGCGCCGGCGCTCGCCCGTGACTACCTCCCGCCGCCGCCGCCGCCGGCGGGCGCGCCCGCCAGCGATCGAAGGCACATCCGCAGCCCCTCGCGGACGTTCCGCAGCGTGACCACGGCGGCCATGTCGAGGCCGAGCGACGTGATCAGCGCCGCCACCGCCGGGCGCACCCCGGTGATGACCCCCTTGGCGCCGAGCAGCTCGACCGCGCGGACGATCCGGATCACGTGGTCGGCCGTCGCCTCATCCATGCCGTCGACCCCGGTCATATCGAGGATCGCATAGCGGGCGCCGGTCCGGACGATCGCGTCGAGCAGCTCCTCCGTGATCACCCCGGCCCGCACGCCGTCGAGCGTGCCGATCAAGGGGAGCGCCAGCACGCCGTCCCACACCTGGATGATCGGCGTGGCGAGCGCGCGCAGCTCGCGCTGCTGCCGCTCGATGAGCGACAGCTTCTCGCGCAGCTCCTGCTCGGTCCTCTGGAGCTCCTCGGCGATGCGGGCCCGCTCCTCCACCTCGCGCTTGAGCTTGAGCAGCGCGATCGCTAGATCCGCCTTCGTCGCCCGCTCCTCGTCGAGCAGGCGGTTCAGCCGCTCCTCCAGGGTGATCGTGGCGGGGCGCACCGTGAACTCGTCGTGGGGATCGCCCCGCGCCGCGAACGACGTTTGCTCGACCTCGCACTCCTGACCGAACAGCCTCGTGCAATATCCGGCCAGCTTGCCCGCCATCATGCTGCTCCCCCAGCAGACGTCGAGCTCCTTCTGATAGAGCGCCTCCCACCCGTTCATCACGCGGAAGCGCGCCTCCTTCCGCGCTCGGTCGATGGAGACCACCTGCCACAGGCCCCAGCCCGCGGTGGCCGCCCCGATGCCGAGCGCCCTGAAGCCCTCCTCGAACGTCGGATAGCCGGAGAGGAACGTCCAGTCGTCATCGACGCTGAGCCGACCGCCGCTCTCCACGGCCAGGTTGAAGCGCTCGGTCCCCGCCATCCGCTGGAAGCCGGACATGAGCCCGAGCACGCTGCTCGGCACGAACATGGATACCGACGGGACGCCGGCCCAGGTGCACTGCCCGCGCGCGACGTCCCACTCGATCGGCATCCCCCCGACGTCGATGCGGATCTTCTCGTCCAGAAGCTGAGAGCTTGTGCTCATAAATTCTCCGAATCCACGAGCTCACCCGCCCGCCTGCCGCAGTGTACCGGCTCAGCCCGGCGCGCGTCGCCCTCGACGGGCGAGCCGCGATAGGCCCCGATCCGGCCAAGACGGCAGTCCAGGGCTCACGCGGGAGCGCACGTCCGTGACGGCCTCCTCGGGAGGTGAGGCCAAAGCAGC
This sequence comes from Sorangium sp. So ce834, assembly GCF_051521425.1. Classification (NCBI taxonomy): domain Bacteria; kingdom Pseudomonadati; phylum Myxococcota; order Polyangiales; family Polyangiaceae; genus Sorangium; species Sorangium sp. So ce834. The sequence continues at coordinate 4,434,781 of NZ_CP150351.1, read as the reverse complement.
GGTGGATGGATCCCCTCGCCGGGGTCGGCGCGAATCACGGCGGCTCCGGCGGGGCAGCGGGCGCCGCGCGCCGGAGCGTGGATGTGAAGATCGGGCGCGGTGATGGGATGGGGCTCACTCGCACGTCGAGAACTGGGCCGACGCGGTCTGCTCGGCCGTGCTGACCTGGACCGTGGCCTCGATCGCCTCGCCGAAGACGTCGGTCACGCGCACGCGCCACGGCCCAGGCTTCATGCTGCCGTCGCCGACACGCCAGTAGTTGTAGTCCCGCCGCGTGGCCGCCTTCCACACCCCGTCGAGCTGGACCTCGACCTTGTCGATCGGGTTGCGGTGGCCCTGCACCCGGAACTCGTTCCACCAGTTGTTCTGCTCCTTCAGCGAGATGGAGAGGTTCCCCGTGACCGGGCACGGGACGAACTTCCACGAGATCTTGCCCTTCGCCCCGCCGTTGCCGGTCCCGAGATAGCCCTCCTCGGCCGACCCGATCTGCAGGAAGGCGTCCTTGCTCAGATCGATGTGCCCGGCCGTGCACTTCGGGTTGCTGCCGGTCGGACATTGATCGACGACCGTCGCCACGACCTTGCGCCCGTCGTCGCGGCTCACCTCCACGCAGGCCCCGCACGCGGCCGCGGTGTCGTAATCGGCCGTGTTCAGCGCCGCGAAATACCGCCCTCCGCCGGTCGCCACGTGCGCAACCCTGTCCGGGTTGCTCCCGAGCACCGGAAAGCTGCAGTTCACCGCGCCGGAGCCGAGCGTGTACCACGTCGCCGATCCGTTGCCGTTCTCGTAGCTCGGGAGCGGCATCGAGCAGGTGCCGCCGCTCCCGTCGCCGCCCGAGCCGCCGGCGCCGCTCGTCGCGCCCCCGCCGCTCCCGCCGCTCCCGCCGCTCCCGCCGCTCCCCCCGGCCCCGCCCGCGCCGGTCGTGACCCCCGAGCCGGTCGTGCCGCCGGAGCTCGTCGTCGCGCCGGAGCCGGTCGCGCCGGTCTGGGTCATGGACACCATCACCGGCTGGTAGTCGCCCCCGGTCGCGGTCGCGCAGAACCCGAAGCTCGTCGCGCCTCCCACCGGGATCGGCCCGCGCCCGGAAGGAGGGGTCACCGTCAGGAGCGAGCCGCTCCGGCTGGACTGGGCCTCCCACAGGTTGCTCAGGGTCGACTGCCTGAGATCGATGACGACGGTCCACGACGTCACCGGCGTGCTCCCCTCGTTCACCACGTTCACGTTCGCGCAATAGCCGCTGCCCCAGTCGGACGATCTCGTCAGCGCCGCGACCCCGAGCCCGTCGGTCGTCACCACGGCGCTGGTGAGGTCGTCCGCGGCCTCCTCGCCGGGCACCTCGGCGGTGCACGCGGCGGCGAAGAGGCCAGAGAGAGACAGAGCAACAGCGGTTCGATAAGCCAGAGATCGCATCCTAAGTCTCCACGTCTTGGGCGCGCCGAGAGGGCGCGACCGGCAACACCTCCATTAATGCAGATTCATGAGCTCGCCATCGCTCGAGCTCACAGAAACGTCATTTTGATAGACAAGCACCCTGAAATGATCTCCCACGATCGAAGAAATCCGCCGTCCCATCGAAGATTTCAACTCAGGCACAAGCATCCACACAGGCGCCGATTCCCCACATCACTCCCCACGAGCGCCCCTGTCACCACCGGCCCCCCCTCGAGCGATCGACTCCAGCCAACCCGAGCTGGCCTGTCGGTCTCGCGCCGGCGCGCCATCGTCGAGCATCGCGCTTTCGCGGCGGGGATCCCTCCTCTGCGACCCGGAGCTCCGCGCGCCGGGCGCGCGGCTGTCGCGAGTCGCTCGGCTCCCGTAGACTGCGGCGCCCGATGCTCCTCACGCTCACCACCACGCACCGGCCGGCGACCGATCTCGGCTACCTGCTCGTCAAGAACCCGGCGCACACGCAGTCGTTCGCGCTCTCGTTCGGCAAGGCGCACGTGTTCTATCCGGAGGCGACCGAGGAGCGGTGCACAGCGGCGCTCCTGCTCGACGTCGACCCCGTGGACCTCGTGCGCGGGCGCGGCGCCGGCGAGCCGGGGACGCTCGCCCAGTACGTCAACGACCGGCCCTATGCCGCCTCGTCGTTCCTCTCCGTGGCCATCGCGCAGGTCTTCGGCTCGGCGCTCGGCGGCAAGTGCCGCGACCGCCCGGAGCTCGCCGACGCGCCGCTCCCCCTCTCCGCCACCCTCTCGGCGCTGCCGTGCCGCGGCGGCGAGGCGCTGCTCCGGCGGCTCTTCGAGCCGCTCGGCTACGAGGTCGCGGCCGAGCGCCTCCCGCTCGACGAGGCGTTCCCGGACTGGGGCCAGAGCGTCTACCTGCGCGTCTCGCTCGCGAGGACGTGCCGCCTCCGGGAGCTGCTCGCGCACCTCTACGTGCTCGTGCCCGTGCTCGACGACAAGAAGCACTACTACGTGGGCGACGCCGAGGTCGACAACCTCCTCGCCAAGGGCGATGGCTGGCTCGCGGAGCACCCCGAGCGCGAGGCGATCGCGCTCCGCTACCTCAAGCACAGCCGGCCGCTCTTCCGCGCGGCGCTCGCCCGGCTCGTGGCCGACGAGGAGGCGAGCCCCGAGGAGGCCGAGGACGACAAGGCCGCGCCCGAGGACAGGGCCGAGGCGCGGATGAGCCTCGACGAGGAGCGGCGCGCGGCGGTCGTCGCGGCGCTCCGCCGCGCCGAGGCGAGGAGCGTGCTCGACCTCGGCTGCGGCGAGGGCAAGCTGCTGAAGCGCCTCGTCGACGAGCGCGTCTTCGAGCGCGTCGCCGGCGCCGACGTCTCGATGCGCAGCCTCGAGATCGCCAAGGACCGGCTCCGCCTCGACGACCTCCCCGACAAGCAGCGGCGGCGGATCCTGCTCTTCCAGGCGTCGGTCACGTACCGCGACGCCCGCTTCTCGGGCTACGACGCCATCACCCTGATCGAGGTCATCGAGCACGTCGACCCCCCGCGGCTCGGCGCGCTCACCCGCGCCGTCTTCGAGCACGCGCGGCCGCGCGTCGCCGTCGTGACCACGCCGAACGCCGAGTACAACGTGCGGTTCGAGGGGCTCCCGGCCGGCGCGCTCCGCCACGGCGACCACCGCTTCGAGTGGACGCGCGCCGAGTTCCACGCCTTCTGCGCCGGGGTCGCGGGCGCGCACGGCTACGCCGTCGAGCACCTGCCCATCGGCCCGATGGATCCGTCGCTCGGCGCGCCGACGCAGATGGCGATCTTCACGCGCGCGGCCGGAGAGGGCGGCGGCGCCGGGGCGCAGGCGGAGGAGGACGCGTCGTGAGCGAGCCGAAGCCGCTGGTCGTCCCCGCCCTATCGCTGGTCGTGCTCGTCGGCGCCTCCGGCTCCGGCAAGAGCACGTTCGCGCGGGCGCACTTCAAGCCGACCGAGATCCTCTCGTCCGACCACTACCGCGGCGTCGTGTCCGACGACGAGAACGACCAGGCCGCCAGCGCCGACGCGTTCGAGGTCCTGCGCTTCATCGCGGGCAAGCGGCTCGCGGCGGGGCGGCTCACCGTCGTCGACGCGACCAACGTGCAGCCCGACGCGCGCAGGCCGCTCGTGGCGCTCGCGCGCGAGCACCACGTGCTGCCGGTCGCCATCGTGCTCGACCTGCCCGAGAAGCTCTGCCACGCGCGCAACGCCGGCCGCCCGGACCGGCAGTTCGGCCCGCACGTCGTGCGCGGCCAGAGCCGCGAGCTCCGCCGCTCGCTCAAGGATCTCCGGCGCGAGGGCTTCCGCTACGTGCACGTGCTCTCCTCGCCCGAGGAGGTCGCCGCCGCCACCATCGAGCGGCAGCGCCTGTGGACCGATCGCCGCGACGAGCACGGGCCGTTCGACATCATCGGCGACGTCCACGGCTGCTTCGACGAGCTCGTCGAGCTGCTCGAGGCGCTCGGCTACCGCCTGGAGGGGCTGCCGGACGCGCCGCGGGCGTCGCACCCCGAGGGCCGTCGCGCGATCTTCCTCGGCGACCTCGTGGACCGCGGGCCCCGCTCGCCCGACGTGCTGCGCCTCGCGATGGCGATGGTGGCGTCGGGCGCGGCGCTCTGCGTGCCCGGCAACCACGACGTGAAGCTGCTCAAGAAGCTGCGCGGCCGCGACGTGCGGCCGACCCACGGCCTCGAGCTGACGCTCGCGCAGCTCGAGGTGGAGACGGACGAGTTCAAGGCCAAGGCGGCGGATTTCATCGACGGCCTCGTCAGCCATTACGTGCTCGACGACGGCAACCTCGCGGTCGCGCACGCGGGCGTGAAGGAGGCGTTCCAGGGCCGCGGCTCGGGGGCGGTGCGCGAGTTCTGCCTGTACGGCGAGACCACGGGCGAGACCGACGAGTACGGCCTGCCCGTGCGGTACAACTGGGCCTCGGAGTACCGCGGCAAGGCGATGGTGGTCTACGGCCACACGCCGACGACCGTGGCCGAGTGGGAGAACCGCACCCTCTGCATCGACACGGGGTGCGTGTTCGGCGGCGCGCTCACGGCGCTCCGCTACCCGGAGCGCGAGCTCGTCGAGGTCAAGGCGCGCCGGGTGTACTACGAGCCGCAGAAGCCGCTCGCGCCGCGCGGTGGCGAACCGAAGGCCGACGCGCGGGGGCCGGCGGACGACGCGCTCGACATCGACGACGTCCGGGGCCGACGCGCGATCCGGACGCGGGTGCACGGCATGGTGACGATCCGCGAGGAGAACGCCGCGGCGGCGCTCGAGGCGATGAGCCGCTTCGCCGTGGATCCGCGCTGGCTCATCTACCTGCCGCCGACCATGTCGCCGAGCGAGACGGCGAAGGACGGGGGCCTGCTCGAGCACCCGCGCGAGGCGTTCGCGTACTTCCGGCAGAACGGCGTGGGGCGCGTCGTGTGCGAGGAGAAGCACATGGGGTCGCGCGCGGTGCTCGTCGTGTGCCGCGACGAGGCCGCGCGGAGGCGGCGGTTCCGCGTCGACGGCGGGCCGCTCGGCGTGTGCGTCACGCGCACGGGCAGGCCGTTCTTCGCGGACGAGGCGCGGAGCCGGGAGCTCATCGACCGGGTGCGCGCCGCGCTGGACCGCGCGGATCTCTGGGCCGAGCTCCGCACCGACTGGGTCTGCCTCGACGCGGAGCTCCTGCCCTGGTCCGCGAAGGCGCAGGACCTCTTGCGCGGGCAGTACGCCGCCGTGGGCGCGTCAGGCCGCGCGTCGCTCGACGCCGCGGTCCGGGCGCTCGAGATGGCGGCGGCGCGCGACGAGAGCGCGCGGCCCTTGCTCGAGCGCCACGCGGCCCGGAAGGCGGCGATGGACGGGTACGTGGCGGCCTACCGGCGCTACTGCTGGCCGGTGCGGTCGCTCGCCGATCTCCGGCTCGCGCCGTTCCACCTGCTCGCGAGCGAGGGCGCGGTGCACGCCTCGCGGGATCACGGCTTCCACCTGCGGCAGCTCGCGCGGCTCTGCGAGGTCGATCCGGCGTTCTTCGTGCCGACCCCGCACCGCGTCGTCGACCTCTCGGATCCGGCGAGCGAGGCGCAGGCGGTGGCCTTCTGGACGGAGATGGTCGAGCGCGGCGGCGAGGGGATGGTGGTCAAGTCGTGGGAGTGGGTGGTGCGCGGGCCGAGAGGGCTCGTCCAGCCGGCGATCAAGTGCCGCGGGCCGGAGTACCTGCGCATCATCTACGGCCCGGAGTACCTGATGCCGCAGCACCTCGCGCGGCTGCGCCACCGCAGCGTCTCCGCGAAGCGCGCGCTGGCGCTGCGGGAGTACGCGCTCGGGCTGGAGGCGCTCCACCGCTTCGTGGAGGGCGAGCCGCTCTACCGCGTGCACGAGTGCGTGTTCGGGGTGCTCGCGCTGGAGAGCGAGCCCATCGATCCTCGGCTGTGACCGAGGGCGGGAGAGCAAGCCAGAGGGCGATCGAGGTGGTGTCGAGCCGGCAGATCGCCCCGCGGCCGGGCTGCGTCTTTTGGATCGGGGATGCTGCGGGAGAGCCCCCGAGTCTGCGGCGTCACAACGCTTCGTTGGCCGGCCACATGGCCGGCCCTGGCCACCTCCGGGCCTCGGCGGATCAGGCAAGATCACGCCGGCGAGCTGCGCTTCGTGGCGGTCGGCTCCCCGGTGAGCATGGCACCCTCCGTGCTTGGGGCAGCCTGCCGTCGACCGCCGCTCTCAGGTGAAGCTTAGCGCATGGCCGGCACGTGCGCGCGCTCGATCTCGAAGGCGGCCGTCGAGCGGTCGGAGAATCGAAAGGAGCATGTTTGACATGGTGAGCTTAAGGGAGCGGAGCATCCGACGGCCCTTCGTGGCGGTCTGGCCGCTAATTGTCGTCGCCGCGCTCGTGCCGCTCGGCTGCAGCGGCCCATTCAACGCGCCGACGTGCGCGCCCGGTGAGGCGGCGCGCGACGACGGAAAGTGCGAGCCAAAGCCGTGCGGCCCGGCCGAGGTCACCTCAGACACGGGAGAGTGCCAGCCGGCCGGGTCGTCGGAGGCGGCTTGTCCGCCCGGCCAGCTCGCGCTGGAAGGCGGCGGATGCCAGCCGGCTGGGCTGCCGCCCGACATGGCCTGTCCGCCCGGCCAGCTCGCGCTGGAAGGCGGCGGATGCCAGCCGGCTGGGCTGCCGCCCGACATGGCCTGTCCGCCCGGCCAGCTCGCGCTGGAAGGCGGCGGATGCCAGCCGGCTGGGGTACCGCCGGAGGCGTGCGGCGAGGGCTTCATCTCCGATGGCCACGGCGGCTGCGCGGCAATCCTCCCGGAAGAGGAGTGTCCGAAGGGGCGAATGGCCATCCCCGGGGAAACCCGCTGTCGTGAGGTCGCCCCCTGCGGCGCCGGGACGTGGGGCGATATCCCGATCGAGGCCAATACCCAGTTCGTCGACCTGGCCTATGCGGGCGGCGACAGCGACGGAACGAAGGCGAGGCCGTGGAAGAAAATCCAGGACGCGATCGAGCACGCGGAGGACGGCGCCACCGTCGCGGTGGCCGAAGGCTCGTACATCGAAGACGTCGGGATCGCGGGCAAGTCGGTGCGCCTGTGGGGGCGATGCCCTGATCTCGTGGAGATCCAGGGGACCGGGAAGGGGGCCGGCGCCATTCAGGTACTCACGACGGCGGCGAGCGGGACCGAGATCCGGGGCCTCGCCGTGACCGGAGAGGGCCCTGGGCTGATCGTGTCGGGCGTGCGTGACGTCACCATCGAGCAAACATGGGTGCACGACATGAGCAGTCTCGGGATCAGCGCCGTCGACAAGCATGGCCCGACGAGTATCGCGCTCAGAAACTCCCTCGTTGAGCGAAACCATGGCATCGGCGTCGTCGTTGACGCGGAGGCGACGATCGAGGCGAGCGTGATACGCGGCACCCAGCCCAGCGACGAGGTGAAGCTCGGAGGGGGGATCAGCGTCCTGGATGTCGACAACACAGGCGAGCGCGCTGACGTGGCTATCCGCGCATGCCTCGTCGAGCAGAACCACGATGTTGGTGTGCTCGTCTCTGGCTCGGACGCCACGATCGAGGCCAGCGTGGTCCGCGGCACCGAGCACAACAGCGTGACGGAGCTCGGAGGGGGGATCAACATCGTGGATCACGAAGGCGAGCGCGCTGATGTGACTGTCCGCGCATGCCTCGTCGAGCAGAACCAGGATGTTGGCGTGCTCGTCGACGGCTCGGACGCCACGATCGAGGCCAGCGTGGTCCGCGGCACCCAGCCCAGCGAAAATGCGAAGGGAGGATGGGGGATCAGCGTTCAACAGGACAGCGCGGCGTACGGGCGCGCTGACGTGACCGTCCGCGCATGCCTCGTCGAGCAGAACCACGAGATCGGCGTGTTCGTCTCTGGCTCGAACGCCACGATCGAGGCCAGCGTGATCCGCGGCACCCGGCCCAGCAGCACGGCTAAGGGAGGCCGGGGGATCGACGTCGAGAATGACGCCGAGACAGGCGGGCGCGCCGACGTGACCGTCCGCGCATGCCTCGTCGAGCAGAACCACGAGGTCGGCGTGTTCGTCTCTGGCTCGGACGCCGCGATCGAGGCCAGCGTGATCCGCGATACCCAGTCCAGCAACAATACGTCGGGAGGACGAGGGATCGGCGTTCAGCATGGCCGCGAGACAGGCGAGCGTGCAAAAGTGGCTATCCGCGAATGCCTCGTCGAGCAGAACCACGAGGTTGGTGTATACGTCGACGGCTCGGACGCCACGATCGAGGCCAGCGTGGTCCGCGGCACCCAGTCCAGCGACCATGCGACGGGTGGACGGGGGATCGGCGTCCAGGATTACGGCGAGACCGGCGAGCGCGCTGCCGTGACCGTCCGCGCATGCCTCGTCGAGCGGAACCACGAGGTCGGCGTGTTCGTCGCTGGCTCTGACGCCGCGATCGAGGCCAGCGTGGTCCGCGGCACCGAGCGCAGCGAAGATGGGACGGGAGGACGGGGCATCAACGTCCAGAATGACGGCGAGACCGGTGAGCGCGCTGACGTGACCGTCCGCGCATGCCTCGTCGAGCAGAACTACGAGATCGGCGTGTTCGTCGCTGGCTCTGACGCCAGGATCGAGGCCAGCGTGGTCCGCGGCACCGAGCCCAGCGAAGATGGGACGGGAGGACGGGGCATCAACGTCCAGGATGACGGCGAGACAGGCGAGCGAGCTGACGTGACCGTCCGCGTATGCCTCGTCGAGGAGAACCATGACGTCGGCATGTTCGTCGCCAGCTCAGACGCGACGATTGAAGGCACCATCCTCCGCGCCACCCAACCCAACGTAGTCCGCGCCACCCAACCCCAACTCGACGTAGATGATCAGGGAGGAATCGGGCTCGGCGTCGTGGGTACCCGTGCGACAGGCCAGCGCTCAAGCGTGGCCGTCCGCGGTTGTCTCGTCGAGGAGAACCATCAGTCGGGCGTGGTCATATCTCACTCGGACGCGAGGATCGATGCCAGCATCGTACGCACGACCAAGGCGCTCGCCAATGCGTTTGGAGATGGGATCGACGTAGACAGCGGCACAGCCATCATCGAGAACGCGACAATCAACGGCAACGCTCGCGCCGGAGTCGCAAGCTTTGGCTCCAAGGTGACGATCCTCGATGCGACCCTCTTCTGCAACGCATTTGAGCTCAACTACGAGTCATTCAACGGAGTCGAGGGCAACTTCGAGGACAGCGAGCGCTGGCAGTGTACTCGCCGCGACGCCAAGCACTGCGCCGAGATCGACGGCTCGTGCCGGGCCCTCAGCGCCGGCTTGAAGCCTCCGCCCTCGCCGGCGTCGGCCTCGTCCCTGCCGTAGCCCTGACCCGCGGCGCACCGCCGTCTTCACGCCGACAGCGCGTGCGCCGACCGACCTCGCGCGCCCCGCCCCACCGGCTCGCCACACGAACGCCCGCTGCGCTGCGCGGGTGCCCGAGCCTCGCTGCAGCGCGGTACCCTTCCTCGCACCGCTGGCTCAGGTACGTCTGTGAGCATGTCAACGATGGTCCGTTGCGCCGGGTCGGCTCATGCCTCGACGTCCGGTTCGCCGTCGAGGCGACAGCCGGCAAAGATCGCTCCGTCATGGAGCTGTCGCGCGGGCGCTCGCCGAGGAGAGCGAGCTCGCTGTCGAGCGAGCTGCCCTACCTGCCGGCGAGCGCCGGCGCGACTCGGACCAGGAAGAGGGCGTGAATGCTGATCACGGTGTCGCCGCGATCATCGCTGCGACGGCATCGCTCGAACGGGAGGGAATGATGACCGGGATCGACCGCGCCCGCTGCCGAGGCGCTTATCCCCGCTACGGCAGCTCCTCGAGCGACCGCGGGATGACGTGCCTGCGGTCCGAGACGGTCGGCGGCGCCATGCCTTCGGGCTGAGCGTCTCCCCTGCTGTAGCTCTGCTGCACGGGAGGCTCGTCCCCGGCCGCGATATGGATCCGCCCGATGTAGCTGTCGCCTTGCACGGGGCCGTCGAGCAGCAGGCTTTGCCGCGCGTTGCCGCTGAAGGCCAGCTCATCGATCCGCACTTCGGAGTCGCCGAGCCAGTCGACGCCGTCGCCCACATCCCTGACCGCCAGTGCGTCGTTTTCGTCGAAGACAGGCAGCTGCGAGAACGCGGTCGCGGTGATCGCCGATCTGCACAGGATGATGCCTCGCGACTCACCGGTGACGCCGATGCCGACGCCGAAGTTGCCGTCCAGCTTCCCGTTGTGCAGCGTGACGTTGCAACGCTCGTCGTGATGCATGGCGCAATCGTCGCCGTCGGGTTGGCGGACGTTCTGGATCCATAGGCCCAGCGTGTTCCGGCTGATCTCGATGGAGTCATCCTCTCCCTTATCACCCAGCATGGCCGTCGAGCCGTCGACGAGGATGCCGAAGGAGACGCTATCGATCACCCGCACCTGCCGGGCGCCGAGGATGCCCGAGCACCCCGCCGCCGAGACGCCGCCCCCGAACTTGCCCGCCAGGGACGCGACGCCTTCCCTCGTTCGGATCACGTCCACGCCCTCCAGGCTCGCGGTGGCGCCGTGCAGCGAGACGCCGATGACGCGGTTGTCGCGGATGACGCTGCTCCTCACCTCGAGCGCTGGGCGGCTCGTGCAGGAGCAGCGCTCGTCGCAGCCCCGCCCCAGCATCTCGACCGCGCCGCGCTGGGCACCCGAGACGATGCTCCGCTCCAGGGTCACGTCGGCGTCCGTGGCGAAGATCCCGACGTGCCCCGCATTGGCGATCTCGGAGGCCACGATCGCGATCGACGAGCCCGGGCCGAGCTTGATTCCGTCATGCTCATAGTCGCTCTCCCCGATGACGCGCACCGAATCGATGCGCACCCCGGTCGCCCCCTCCTGTACCGTCACCCCCTCTCGTCCGACCTTGAGGCCGCGCACCACGGCGCCGTCGCCCGCCTCCAGCACGATGCCCTCGATCTCCACCGCGTCCGCCGAGCGCCCGAGGAGGCTCACGCCGCCGGGGACGGTGACCACGCCGTACCGGCCCGATCGGACCGCGATGCAGGCGCCGTCCGAGGCCGCCTGAGCCGCGGACGTGAGCTCATCATCGCTCGCGACGTCGATCACCGAGGTGCACGTGACCCCCGCGGTGCATCTCTCGCCGCCGCAGACGTCCCCGGCCGGGACGCCCGCGCAGACGCCCCGGACCAGGTTCTCCTCGGGGCATGTCGCAAGCTCCTCAGCGCCACATCCAGCAACGGCGGCGCACGCGGCGCCGCCCAGAATCGCCGCCGAGAGCCGAGCCCAGAACCGATTCACCATGATCTCTCCTCCAGAATTCGCCGCGACCATATAGCTGGCGCGACGCGCAACACCAACATGCAAAAATGGGAGCACCTGCATCCCTCGCCCTGCCCAGGGGGCGCGGCGTCATGGCGAGACCGCCCCCGCCCCGCGCTCTGCGGCGCTCAACGTGCCGTGAGCGCAGATTCCGTGCTTTTGGCGCTGAGATCGGCCACCTCGCCGTCGCGCTGTTGCCGACCTATGGCCGGCACGGTGGCCGGCCTGTGGCCGGCCCTGCGGCAACATTCTGGTCGAGGCGAACACCAGTCTCCTGACCCCGATCCGCGCGACGGCAGCCACGACACGACGGCGACCTCGCGGGGCACCCCGCGGGCGGTGCGCCCCTTCTCATGGCATCCTCCAGCCGCTACCCTCGCGCGCCATGACGCTGACGGATCCCTTCGGCTGGGTGGGCGCGACGCTCGACGGCCAGTTCGCCGTCGAGGCGGTCGTCGGCGAGGGCGGGTTCGGCGTCGTCTACCGCGGCCTGCACCTCGGGCTCGACGTCCCTGTCGCGATCAAGTGCCTCCAGATGCAGCCCGGCATGCTCACCGCCGGACGGGATGCGTTCCTCGCCAAGCTCCGTGCCGAAGGCAAGCTCCTCCACCAGCTCTCGCGGCAGACAGCCAGCATCGTCCAGGCCCTGGATATCGGCGCCGCCACCTCTCCGCGCGGCGTATGGACACCCTACCTGGTCATGGAATGGCTCGAGGGAGAGACGCTCGCCGCGGCGCTCGAGGCGCGCCGCGCCGCGGCGCTCGGGCCCATGGGCCTCGACGAGGCGATAGCGCTCCTCTCCCCGGCCGCCGAGGCGCTCGCGGTCGCCCACGAGGATCGCGTATCGCATCGGGACCTGAAGCCCGCCAACCTGTTCTGTGTACGTTTCCGCGGCGGCAACGGGCTCAAGGTGCTCGATTTCGGCATTGCCAAGGTCTTCGAGGAGACAACGCCGTTCGCAGCCGCCCGCACCGGGACGGACGGGACCCAGCGCGCGTTCACTCCCGTCTACGCGGCGCCGGAGCAGTTCGTCCGCGAATACGGCGCCACCGGACCATGGACCGACGTCTTCGCCATAGCGCTCATCCTGATCGAGGCCGCATCGGGTCGGCGCGTGCTCCGGGGCGAGTCCCTCGTCGAGCTCCTCATGTCCGCGATCGATGCCTGGCGGCGTCCCGACCTGCTCTCCGGCATTGCCCTCGATCACCCCGGCGTGGCCTCCGTCCTCCGCCGCGCGCTGATGGTCGAGCCGGGCGCCCGCTATGGCAACATGAAAGAGCTCTGGTCGAGCCTGCTGGAGGCGCGCTCCACCCATCCGGATGCGTCGCTCGCCGCGACGGGCCGTGAGCCGGATCTGAGCGAGTGCCTCGCGGCGACAGCCTCCATGTCCGAGAGGCCCGCCGCCGGCCGCGCGAACGGAGCGCAGAGCTCGCTCCCCCCACCCTCCGCGCCGGCGAGCGCGCAACTCTCTGGATCGGGCGAGAACCGCGTCTGCACTGTCCTGTGCGTCGATCTCTCCAGCCTCGCCGCGCGCGCCTCGCACCTCGACGACGAGGAGATCGCCGAGCTCACGGACCAGAGCCGCGAGCTCGTCGCAAGGGAGATCGAGCGCGTGGGGGGCATTATCACGCGCTCCGGCGACGAGCGCGTCGTCGCCGTCTTCGGCGTCCCGCGCGCCACCGACAACGACGCGGAGCGCGCCGTCGTCGCCGCGCTCCGCGTGGACGGCCTGCGCATGAGCCCCACGCCTCGACGCTCGGCGACCCCTGCGCTCCTCGCCGCGTCGTTCGGGATCGCCACCGGGCGGGTCTTCGCGCGGACGGGCGGCGAGCCGCAGCGCCCGGAGCTCCTCGTGACCGGAGAGGCCGTGCGGATCGCCGCCGCGCTGCAGGCGGCCGCGCCCGCCGGGGCCATCGCCGTCACGCGGGACACGTACCGCCAGATCGCGGGCCGATTCAATGTGATGCCGCTCGCCCCCATCGCCGTCCCCGGCCGGACCGAGCCGCTCTCCTGCTACCGGGTCACGGGCGCGATCCACGGCCACGTCGCGTTCGCCCGCACAGATTTTCTCGGCCTCGCGACGAAGCTCGTCGGGCGCGGCGCCGAGATCCAGCGAATGCTCGACGCGCTCGAGACGGTGCTCTCGGAGGGGCGGGCCCAGCTCCTGACGCTCGTCGGGCCGCCCGGCGTCGGGCGGAGCCGGCTGCTCGCGGAGCTCTTCACGAACCTCGCCGCCCGGCCCAGCAGGGTCCTGGTGATGACCGCGCAGTGCTCGCCGCTCACGGCGGATACCACCTACGGCCTCGCCTCGGCGCTCCTCCGCCAGCGCTTCCGGATCCGCCCGCGCGACGGCCAGCACGGGATCCGGCGGAAGCTACGCCTCGGCCTGCGCTGGGTCCGAGGGCGCCATGCCAGCGAGGCGACATCACACGACGACCGCTGGACGGGTCACGCGACCGGAGAGGAGATCGACGTCGCGGACATCGACGCCGCGCTGCTCGAGATCGAGGGGCTCCTCGGCGGGAACGCCGGGACGAGCGCCACCTTCGACTCGCTCGGGGTCGAGGAGTCCGGGGCGCTCCTGAAGCAGCGGATCACCGCCGCCTTGACGCGCCTCGCCCGCGTCGCCGCGCGGCAGCTGCCGGTCGTGGTGATCTGCGACGACCTCCAGTGGGCCGACGACGCCAGCCTCGACCTCCTGGAGAGCCTCGTCCAGGGCGTGGCGGATCTGCCGCTCCTGCTCGTGTGCAGCGCGCGGGCCGAGCTGCTCGATCGCCGCCCCGGCTTCGGCGTCGACGTGGAGGCGCACCGTCGCCAGGAGGTCGCGCCGCTCGCCCGCCGTCACATCGAGGAGATGATCAGGAACTGGCTCCGCCGCGTGCCGGGCCTCTCCACCGACGTCGTGCGGACGCTCGCCGAGCGCGCCGAGGGGAGCCCCCTCATCGTCGAGGAGCTGCTCCACCTGCTCGTGGACGCGGGCGCGATCGTGACGCGGGGGAACACGTGGCTCCTGCACGAGGAGCGCCTCGGGGCGCTGCGGCTACCCGCGACGATCCACGGGATCGTGCAGGCGCGGCTCGACCGGCTCGAGCCCGAGCTCCGCGAGGTGCTCATGCACGCAGCCGTCGTCGGACGGACGTTCTGGCAAGGGGCCGTCGATCACCTGCGGCGGGCAAGCACGACGGCCAACACGGGCGCCTCGGTGACGGCGATGCTCGGAGGGCTCCGGCAGCGGCGGCTCGTCCGCCTGCGTGAGCCGTCGATGCTGCAGGGCGAGCGCGAGATGGCCTTCGCCGACGCAGCCACCCACGAGGCGGCGTACGAGATGCTGAGCGGGAAGCTCCGCCGCGCGCTGCACCTCGAGGCGGCCACCTGGCTCGAGCAGCGAGCGGAGACAGGGGTCGCCGTGGCGCTCCTGGCGGCGCAGTACGACCGGGCCGGCGATGCGGCGCGCGCTGCCTCGGCCTATGCGCGGGCGGCAGCGCGCGCCATGTCCTTCGGCGAGAACGCCGAGGCGATCCGCCACCTCGAGCGGGCGCGCGCCCTGCAGGACCGGGCCGAGGAGGCGAGCGACGGCGAGCGCGGCAGCGGCGGCGAGCAGGAGCGGCGGAGCGCCGCCTCGCGGGAGTGCCTTCGCGTGCGCTTCGACCTCGCCGATGCATTGCGCCGCGTCGGCCGGCTCGACGACGCCGAGCGCGTGTACGAGGAGGCCCGCGCGCTGATCCGCGGGCTGAATCGCGCCGCGGGCGCGAGGGGCGACCGGGCCGAGGCGTTCCTCTGGGACGCCCGCATCGACGCGCGGCTCGCGCTGATCGCGAAGGTGCGCGGCGCGCTCCCGGAGGCGCGGGCGCTCGCCGAACGGGCGATCGCCCGCGCCACGGACGCGGGGGAGATCCGCGAGACACCGGCGATGTACGCATTGCTCACCTTCCTGCACCGCCGCGAAGGGCGGCGTGACGAGAGCTGGCGGGCCGCCAGGACAGGGCTCCGGATCTGCCGGACGATACGCCGGCGCGACGAGCGCTGGCGGGAGGACGTCGCGTCGATCCTGCTCGGCGTGGCGCTCGCGCTCGCCGCGCGTCGCAGGATCGTCAGCGCGGAGCGGACGTACCGCCAGGTCACGCGCCTTGTCTCGGATGCGTCCCACCCCCACCTCGCCAGCCTGGCGTGGAACGGCGTCGCTGTGATGCGCCTCTGGGCGGGTGATCTCCCGGGGGCGCGCGAGACGTTCCTCCGCGCGATCCGGCTCAAGGAGCGCTCGGGCGATCTGCATCAGATCGCGATCGGGTACAGCAATCTGGCCGAGACAGAGCTCGCCATGAAGGAGATCTCCGCGGCGCGCGATCACGCCCGGCGCGCGGTGCGGATCGGGGAGCAGAGCCGCGCCGGCTCGGATCTTGCCGATATGTACCGGAACCTGGCCGAGGCGGAGCGCGAGACCGGCGATCTCGGCGCGGCGCTCGCGGCGGGTCAGAAGGCGCTCGCGATCGCGGAGACGCATGGGCAGGTCTACCTCGGCGACGTCGCGGAGACGCTGGCGCGTACCATCGCGAACGCGGCGCCATCGGCGGACGCGGCTCTGCGCGCGGCCGCGCTGGACGCGGTAGCGGCGCTCGAAGCCTCCCTCGACGCGCACTTCCGCGAGGGAGAGCTGCGCCAGAGGGCCGAGGCGTGCCATGCGCTGCTCGCCGGTGCCACGGGCCAGCGTCCGGCAGGGTGAGGCCTCCGAGGGCGATCCGCTCTCGATCACGCTCCCAGCGAGCGGGTCGCGCGCGAGCGCGATCACGCCCACGTCGCCCCAGATGTCCGGCCGCGGCCTCTGCAGCCCGGGGCGGTTGTTGTCCGCTGGCGAATTCAACGGTACCGGCGCTCAGGTGGAGATCAGCAGCGACGGGCGCGGCTACTTTCACTCAGTTTGACTCCGGGTCTCGCGTGAGCGGTAGGCCTATGTCCTGAGGCCACACGTCGCGGGAACGTCGACCGCGCAACACATCAGGATGGGGCCTGCACTTCCGACAAACGCGCTGAGAAGCCGATTCCGTGCCGGCCGCGCTGCCCCTGGACAACGGTGAAAACCCGTTGCGCAGGGGGGAGGCGGTGGGATGCTGGACCGGATTCACAAGGGTAAAAGGCTGTCATCGCCGTGATGACATAGCCACGACGCCCTGAATGAACGTCATTCCTTACAGTGAAGCGAGCGCTCGTCGAGCGCAGCCGCGCGTCGACCCGCTCAAGGGGGGATCGGGATGAAGCTCTGGGGGATCTCTGCGTGTGCTCTCTCGATGGTGCTCATCGGGTGCGTGGGCGAGCCCAGCGGGGAAGAGGAAGATGTGCAGCAGACCGCGCAGGCGCTGCGTGAGCGCAAGCGCGACCTGATGTCCGGGCCGGGCGCGAAGCTCGGGCCTCATCTGCGCGCGCTGCAGCGGGCGGCGGCGGCGCGTCCGTCGGCCGATGAAGCCGCGTTCGACCAGAAGTTCGCGGCGCTCCGCGTGCAGGACGGCTACGTCGCCGTCAGCGCGTACGGCGACGACGGCGCGGCGCTCGCGGCGCAGCTCGCCGGCGAGGGCATGCTCGACGCGAGGGTCCATGGCGAGTCCGTGTCGGGCCGCGTCCCGATCGCGCGGCTCGGCGCCATCGCGGCCATGAGGGACCTGCGGTACATGAAGCCCACGATGGCGATGACGCAGGCGGGTCTGGTCACGACGCAAGGCGATCGCTCGCTGCGGAGCGACATCGCGCGCGCGCGGTTCGGCGTCGACGGCCGAGGGGTCCGCGTCGGCGTGTTGTCGGACAGCTTCGACTGCCGGCGTGAGCCGTTCCTCCCCGGGCAGATGTTCACCGACGCCGCGGAAGACATCCGCAACGGCGACCTGCCTCCGGACATCGACGTCCTCGAGGATCTGGACCCGACGCAGAATGGCGGATGCTTCGATGAAGGCCGCGCCATGATGCAGATCATCCACGACGTCGCGCCGGGAGCGAGCCTGTCCTTCCACACGGCAGCCCTCGGCGAGGAGGACTTCGCCGCCGGCATCGTGGCGCTCGCCGAGAAGGGCGCGGACATCATCGTCGACGACTTCTTTTATCTCTCTGAGCCGATGTTCGAGGACGGGCTGATCGCCGACGCCGTGAATAAGGTGGTGGGACAGGGCGTGGCGTACTTCACATCCGCGGGCAACCGGGCACGCCAGTCCTACCAGTCCAGGTTCCGCGACTCTGGCCGCGTCGGCGCGTCCGGCGGGCAGCGCCACGACTTCGATCCGGGTGCGCGCGTCGACGACCTGCAGCGCGTCTCGGCGAGCGCACGCTCGCTGACGATCGTGGCGCTGAACTGGGATCAACCCTCGCTCTCGGCCAACGGCAGGCGCGGTTCGCGGAGCGACGTGGACCTGATCTTCTACCACGAGAACGGCGAACCCGTGGAGGAGTGCACGCTGGACCCCGCGCAGCTCGTCTGCCAGATCGCAGGCATCACCAACAACCTCGGCGGGGACGCGGTCGAGCTCGCCTGGCTCTTCAACGGCTCTGACGAGGACATGGATTTCCAGATCGGTCTCGAGCTGATCGCGGGCCCGAAGCCGGATCTCATGAAATACGTGTGGTTCGAGCGCGCGGGTAATTTCAGCGTCGACGAGTTCGACACGCGGAGCTCCACGACGTTCGGTCACTCGAACGCCGCTGGCTCCGAGGCGGTCGGCGCGGCGGCGTGGTTCCAGACCGAGGAGTGGGGCCCGCTCGATCCGGCGTGCGTGCCCGCATGCCTGGAATCCTTCTCCTCCGTCGGCGGCACGCCGATCTTGTTCGACGATCGCGGCAGGCGCCTCCCGATCCCAGAGGTGCGGCTGAAGCCCGGCGTGACCGGACCGGACGGCGGAAACACGACGTTCTTCGTAAGGCCTCTCATGATCGAGATCCCCGGCAGCACCGAGCCCGACCAATTTCCGAACTTCTTCGGTACCTCGGCGTCGGCGCCGCACGTCGCGGCCGTGGCCGCCCTGATGCTCGACGCACGCGCGCGCGACGTCGCGGCCGGCACGAGCTTCTTCGGCTCAGGCAGGCTCCCACCGTCTCTCGTGTACCTGGTGCTGAGGCTCACCGCGGAGGACATGCGGCTGCGGGACCTCGGAGGCGAGATCGGTCCGGTGCCGGTCGAAGGAGCCCGCGGCTTCGACTTCGAGACGGGCTTCGGCTTCGTGAACGCGGTGCGCGCGTTGCAGGCGGTCTCGAGCCTCTAGCGAAGCCCGGGCTCGACGCTCGGGCCACGCAGCGCGACGCGATGGAGCGCTCGCCGGCGGCTGCTGCGCGCAGCCGGCCGGCGCGTCGTTTTCTTGCCGTCATGTCAGACGCCCGGAGGGCGCGGCGAAGGAATGGGCAGGCGGATCGCTCGGGGTGAACCCCCGGGGCCCTGCCTCATTCCACGGCACTGGCCGCGCCGCTGGCCCACCGGCAGCGCACGCTCGCGTGGGCGCGCGCCAGGCAAGAAAGGCACTCATTTCCATGCGAACTCCCATGCACACGGGTTCTCTATCGGTCGCCCTCGCCCTGCTGGCGAGCCTCGCGGGCTGCGTCGCGCCCGGCCCTCTGGACGAGGCTGGAGGCGAGGCGGTGGACACCGCGTCCGACGCGCTCGTGGCGGACCGGGCCAGCCTGCCGACGCCGGCGGCTTACTGGAGCTTCGACACCTGCACGGACGGCACGAACGCGCGGGTCCGGGAGGACTCGGGCCAGGGGGCGTTCGGGGTGATGTCCGGCCGCGGCCTCTGCAGCCCGGGAAAGTTCCTGTCCGCCGGCGACTTCAACGGCGCCGGCGATCAGGTGGAGATCAGCAGCGCGGGGCGGAGCTATCTCCACTTCCAGGACCGGATCACGGCCGCAGCCTGGGTCAACCCGCGGAGCGTGACGGGGAACCGCACCATCGTGAACCAGTGGTACGCCGCAGACTCGTTCCTGCTCGGCATCGCCCAAGGCAAGTACTTCTTCTCCGTGGCCTTCCCCAACGGAGGCGCGGGCCAGCACGTGATCGTCGAGACCCCCGCCGTCGCGAACGCCTGGGCCCACGTCGCCGGCGTGTACGACGGCGCGGCGCTCAAGCTCTACGTGAACGGCGAGCTCCGCGCCTCGACGCCCGCGTCCGGCACCCTGCAGCAATCGACGCGGCCCGTCGTCATCGGCGGACACCCCGCCTGGAACGCCTACGATGGCCAGATCGACGAGGTCCGCCTCTACCAGCAGGCCCTGAGCGCCACGCAGGTGGCGCAGCTCGCCGCGGGCGAGGTCTACCCGGTGAGGGCGTATTACGTCTATCCGAACGACCAGCCGTATCACCAGGAGTACGTCGACGCCATCAACACGTACCTGGCCGAGCTGCAAGGCTGGTATCGCCAGCAGTCGAACGTCTCGTTCCACCTCGTGGGCTCGGTCCAGGCGGTGCGCTCGTCCCAGAATTACCTGAACATGCGCTGCGGCGCGTCGCCGTCGAGCGCCTGCCAGAACAACCCGATCGAGATCCCGAACTGGCTGAACGCGGTGTCTCAGGCCGTCGGCGGCTTCCCGGCGCGGCAGTCCACGCTGGTCTTCTCCCAGGGCGGCGGCGGCTATGCCGGCGCCACCCTCTATGGCGACTACACCGGCTTCGCCGTCGTGGGCGACTGGGTGCTGGAGCCCATCTCCGGCGTGCGCGAGCCGCTGGCCATCCACTGCGGGTACGCCACGTGGCAATGCCTCGACGGCACGCCGAAGGGGACCGTCGCGCACGAGCTCGGGCACTCGTTCGGCCTGCACCACCCGGACAGCTATCCCGGCGAGTCCATCATGGGATGGCACGGCGGCTACCCGACGACCATCTTCTTCGATCACGAGCAGATGATCCTCCAGGAGAGCCCGATGCTCTCGTCCGGCGTGCTCGTGCGCGGCGGGCTCTGGCTCGACTTCGGGAACGCCGACACCATGTACTCGAACACGACGGTGACCCTCACCGGCTCGGGCTTCGGGCCCGGCGCACAGGTCGAGTTCGTGGACGCCACGCACACCGCCGTCGTAAGCCCGACCACCATCACCGCGACGAGCCTCACCGTGCAGGTCCCGAGCGGCCTCGGCCCCGGGTACATCCGCGTGCGCAACGGCAGCGGGGCGAGCAACAAGGTCGCCGTGAACTTCTATCCCTGAGGGCGGAGGCCCTCGCCGCGGCGCCGCAGCGCCCGCGCCGCCGTGAGCTGCGGTGTCCGCGCGCCGCGCCGGGTCCGACCGCTGAGGAGGCTCGCCCCCCCCCCGGCGCGGCCGCTCTTGCCGCGCCCCGGCGACATCGCGCGCGCCGCCCGCCTCTTGACCTCGCGCGACGACAATGCGACAAGAGCCGTACGACGAACGAGGTCGCGAGGTCGCGAGATCGAGCACGGCGCTGTACGCGAGATCGAGGCGATGCTCGGGCCATCGCCGTGCCGCGAGGAGAAAAGTCGACGGCGCGCTCCGTCGACGCGATCCCCGTTCCTTACCTGTCCACTGCAAGCGGTTCATGCGCAGCGTCGATCCGCGTGCGTCGTGATCATCCGAGCGCCTTGCGGGAATCTTTGCGGTTAACCTATGTTGAAACAATCGCGATTGCGCCACTTCGGGAATTTTTCATCGTCACCCGTGCTCGGTGCGTTGCTCCTGCTCGGCGCGCTGCACATCAGCGGCTGCGGCGATGACGGCGATGGTGGCTCCGGCGGCGCCGGTGGCCAGCCTGGGACGACCAGCAGCGGCACGACGGGAAGCGTCACCTCCGGCGGTCCGGACGGCACGACCTCGGCGTCGACCGGAGGCACCGGCGGCGCGAGCACCAGCAGCAGCAGCAGCACCAGCGCCGGCACCGGCGGCGGCGGCGAGGGCGGCTCGGGTGACGGAGGCGCGGGCGGTGAGCCGACGCCGCCGGTCGAGTCCGGTCTTCCGACGCCCCCCGGCGCCGACAACGTGGCGAAGCCGTCCGGCGCTGTCGGCGGGCTCAAGGTCATCGATTGGGCCGGCTTCGCGGGCGCCGTGACGTACTCCTTCGACGACGTGAACCAGACCCAGATCCAGAACTACGATGCCCTGAACGCGCTCGGCGTGCCGTTCACCTTCTATGTCTGGACCGGCAGGAACGAAGCGAACAATCCGGTGTGGACGAAGGCGCTCATGGACGGTCATGAGCTCGGCAACCACACGAAGAGCCACAGCAGCAACGACAACGGCTCTGATACGGACGCCGCGACGCAGTTCATCAAGGACAAGTGGAGCGTCACGCCGTATACGATGGCGGCTCCGAACGGCTCGGATGCGTATGTGAGCATCTCCCAGTCGCGCTTCCTCATCAACCGCGGCGTGTCCAACGCCCTGATCAGCCCGAACGACTCGAGCAATCCGTTCAAGCTGCCCACCTACATTCCCCCGCAGAACGCCAGCACGGCGCAGATGGACGCGGAGGTCACGAGCGCGCGGACGGGCAAGAAGTGGCGCACCTTCTGCATCCACGGCTTCACCGGCGGCAGCGACGGCGCCTATCAGCCCATCCCGCTCAACGCCTTCCTCGAGCACGTCAAGCACGTCAAGGATTTCGGCGACGTGTGGATCGGCACCATGGAGACCATCGGCGCCTACTGGCGCGGCCAGAAGGCGGTCAGCGACGCCGACAGCACCCAGGCCGGCGGCGCGACGACCTACACGTGGCAGCTGCCCGCGAACTTCCCGCCGGGCAAGTACGTGCGCGTGACGGTCACCGGCGGCACGCCCAAGCAGAACGGCGCCGCGCTTCCCTGGAATCCGCACGGCTACTACGAGGTGGCGCTCGACGCGAAGTCCCTCACGCTGTCGCCGTGAAGCGAGCCGCCCGAAGGTCCGCGCCGTCACCGGCGCGGCTTCGGGCAGCGCCCACCCCACCCGTTCATGCCAGGATGGCGGCCACGCGCAGCCGTGGCCAGCGAGCGGCGACCGCGCCGGCGGCGTAGAGCGCGGTCGCCACACGCCCTGGTGTGCAGGCGGCCCCTTCGAACCACAGGTACCATGTCTGACACCAGCGGGAGAACCATGGGGAGCTTCGCTCGGTTGCTCCGCGAGCCGGTCGTTCATTTCCTCTTCATCGGCGCGCTGCTGTTTCTCGCCCACCGGCTCATCGTCGGCGACCCGAGGGTGGTCGTCGTCGGCCCGGGGCTGAGGGCGGACGTGGAGCGGCGGTTCCGCGATGAGACGGGGCGGGCGCCGACCGAGGAGGAGCTGAAGGCGGCGATCGACCGGTGGAAGCGGGACGAGGTGCTCTATCGTGAGGCGCTGCGGGAGGGGCTCGATCGGCAGGACGCGACGGTGCGGACCGTGCTGGCGGACAAGCTGCGGGCACGGGCGGCGCAGCGGACGCCGCCGCGGGAGCCGACGGATGCAGAGCTGGACGCGTGGTTGGCCGCTCACCGGAGCCACTACGAAGCGCCGCTGCGGTACAGCTTCGAGGTCGTCGCTTTTCCCAAGAGCGACCCAGGGGCAGAGACGCAGCGGTCGGCATATCGACGTGCGCTGGCCGACGGTGCAGACCCGAGCACGCTCGGTCGTCCGATCGCGGGCGGCAACTTCACCCGCGACAAGCTCACAGCCAAGTTCGGACCTGCGGTCTCCGAGAGCATTTGCAACCTGCCGCTCGCGACGTGGCAACCCCTGGAGACCGAGGACAGCCTGCTGCTCGCGCGGGTCAACCGGATCGAAGGGGGGCTGCCCAGCCGCGAGTCGATACGTCCGACCCTCGTCGTCGACTGGGTCGCCGCGAGGAAGAGGCAAGCCGCCGACGACTTCGTCGAGAGCGTCGTCGCGCGGTACAGGTTCGAGGAGGTGCCTTGAATCCTCCGTGGCTGCTCCGGCTGGCGCGCGCCCTGCCGCTCTTCTTGGCCGTATTTCTGGCGCCTGCCCTCGCGGGTGGCCACGAGCTCAATTCGGCGTCGCTCTCGCTGACGGAAGTGGAAGGACGCGAGGGGCGGTTCCTCGTGCGCTGGGAGGCGAGCTCGTCCACCCTCAGGTCCGAGCTCGCGTCGCCCGCCGTGTTCCCCCCGCCCTGCAAGCTCGACGGAGAATTTCTCGACTGCGGTCCCGCCGGCCTGGTCGGCACCGTCGAGCTCCCCTGGCTCGAGGGTAGCGAGACCAACGTGATGGTGGCGATCGAGTGGCGGAGCGGAAGCCGGCTTCTCCGGGTGTTGACCGGCGGCGACCCGAGCTTCGTGGTTTACGGCATCCCCGCCTCCGCCGGGCTCCTCGCGCTGAAGCCGATCGTGATCGATTACGCGTGGCTCGGCGTCGAGCACATCCTGACCGGGTTCGATCACCTCCTCTTCGTCATTGCGCTCACGCTCCTCGTGCGCGGCGGTCGGAAGCTGGTCGGCGCCGTCACGGCGTTCACGGTCGCGCACAGCCTGACGCTGGCTTGCGCCGTGTTCGGCTGGCTGACGTTGCCGGCTCCGCCGGTCGAAGCGAGCATCGCGCTCTCGATCGTCCTGGTCTGCGGCGAGTGCCTGCGGCCGGCCGACTCGCTCGCCCACCGCGCCCCGTGGGCCGTCACGTTCGCCTTCGGTCTGCTTCACGGGCTCGGGTTCGCGTCGTCGCTGCTCGACATCGGACTGCCGGAAAAGCATGTGCCGACCGCGCTCCTGTTCTTCAATGTGGGCGTGGAGGTCGGTCAGCTCGGCGTGATCGCGCTGGTGCTCGCGCTGAGCCTCTTGGCCGCGCGGGTCCCCGTGCAACCGGCGACGGTGCGGCGCGGTCTGGTGTATGCGATGGGCGGAATGGCAGGTTACTGGTCGATCGAGCGCGTCGTGGCGACCCTGACGGGCACCAGCTTGTAGCGGATCCCGCGGAGGGAGTAGCACAGAGGGCGCAGAAGGCGCAGAGGATAGAAATTCTTTTCTCCCCTCTGTGCCCTCTGTGGTTCAAATTCTCTCATGAGATCAGAGACGAGCTCGACCGAGACGGGAGCAGCGCGCCCCCGCTCCACGGCGGCGCTGAGATTCCACGGATGTCGATGGGTTTCGTCGCCGCCTCACCGCGCGGGAGCGCGGGCGGCTCGGGGCGGCGGCGCACTGGCCGCCGGAGGATCGCCCCCTCACACCGGCGGACGTCAGGACTCGCGCGGGCGCTCGAGCTCGTCCCAGAGGCGCACGTCGCTGCGCTCTTTCAGGAAGATCCCGCCGACGACCACGGTGATGAGCGCCACCGCGATCGGATAGAGGAGGCCCGCGTAGATGTTGCCGGTCGCGACCGTCACCGAGGAGGCGATGAGCGGGAGCAGCCCGCCGAACACGCCGTTGCCGACGTGGTACGGGATCGAGAGCGACGTGTAACGCACCTTCGCGGGGAAGGCCTCGACGAGGTAGGCCGCGATCGGGCCGTAGACCATCGTGACGAAGAGCACGAGCACGAACACGAGCAGGGTGAGCACGACCGGGCTGTCCGCGTTCTGCTTCATCGCCCAGAACACCGGGAAGAACCCGATCGCGCCGCACAGGTTGCCCGCGATCATGATCTTCTTCCGGCCGATGCGATCCGAGAGCGCGCCGAAGAACACGAAGAACGGCATGCCGAGGGCGAGCGCCGCGGCGACCACGACCGTGGACGTGATGAACGGGACCTTCAGCGTGTTCTGCAGGAAGTAGAGGGCATAGAACTGCCCCGTGTACCAGACCACGCCCTGGCCGGCCGTGGCGCCGAAGAGGGCGATCAGGATGACCTTCCAGTTGCGCTTGTTGCCGAGGCTGTCCTTGATGGGCGCGGCCGACGTCTTCCCCTCGGCCTTCAGCTTCGCGAAGATCGGCGACTCCTTGAGGCGGACGCGCACGTAGAAGGACACGCCGACGAGGAGCACCGACAGGAGGAACGGGATGCGCCAGCCCCACTCCTTGAAGGCGTCCTCGCCGACGATGAGGCGGCTGCCGAGGATCACCGCCAGCGAGACGAACAGGCCGAGCGTCGCCGTGATCTGGATGAACGAGGTGTAGAAGCCCCGCTTCGCGTCAGGCGCGTGCTCGGCCACGTACACCGCCGCGCCGCCGTACTCGCCCCCGAGCGCGAGGCCCTGCACGAGACGGATCAGGACGAGCGCCAGCGGGGCGACGAGCCCGGCGCTCTCGTATGTCGGCAAGATGCCGATGAGCGACGTCGCGCCGCCCATGAGCAGCAAGGTCACGAGGAACGCGTACTTCCGGCCGACGATATCGCCGATGCGCCCGAACACGAGCGCGCCGAACGGGCGGACGACGAAGCCGGTGGCGAACGTGCCCAGCGTCAGCAGGAAGCCCGCCGTGGGGTTGTCCTTCGGGAAAAAATGCGTGGAGATGATCGCGGCGAGACTCCCGAAGATGTAGAAGTCGTACCACTCGATCATTGTGCCGCCGGCGGACGCGAAGATGACCTTCCAGAGCGTGCCGCTGTCGACGACCTCGCGCCCGGCCTCGCGGTCGCGGCTCGGTGGGGTCACGGCGAGGAATTCGGGAGACGTCTGTGCCATGGGAGCGGTTCCTCGAAGGAGTTCCAGCGCTTGTCGAGAGGGCTGAGGTCGGCCTCGTGCCGGCGTCGCGCCGCGGAGAAGGAGCCACGGTGTCGCGCAGGGCCTCTCGTGCCCCGCGTGACGGCGCGGCCGCGTTCGGGGGACGAGGGGCCGGGCAACAGGGCAGCGCGCGGCTCGACGCCGCGTCACCCCCACGGTGTTCCGTCTGCTGATCTCCAGGATCCAAATACCACGCGAGGCGCCGCGAGAGTACACGTTCTGCTACGGGCCAATCACGTACACAGGCCCGTCCGGTGAGATCCCGTTACGATCGGTAACACCCGCCGGGGTTCCAGAGCGCATCTCGTCGACTCAGGCCCCTCCGGCGAGATCCCGTTACGATCGGTAACACCCGCCGGGGTTCCAGAGCGCATCTCGTCGAGTCAGACCCGTCCGATGAGAGCCTGTTACGATCGGTAACACACCGCCGGTGGTCCAGAGGGCATCTCGTCGACTCAGGCCGGTCCGGCGAGACTCCGTTACGATCGGTAACACCCGCCGGTGTTCCAGAGGGCCATTTCGCCCTCGCCCCGCGCGGTCCGGCTCACGGCGCCGCCTCGGGCCCGCGCCGCGCCCCGGGCGCGCCCGCGAGCGGGAGCCGCACGACGACCGTCGTCCCCTGCCCCACCGCGCTCCGCAGCGTGAGGGTGCCGCCGTGATCCTGGACGATCGAGCGCGACAGCGGCAGCCCGAGCCCCGTGCCGCTCGGATCGCGCTTCGTCGTCACGAACGGCTCGAACACGGCGGCGAGGAGCTCCTCGGGGATGCCCGAGCCGTGGTCCTCGACCTCGACCACGATCTCGCCCGCGTCGATCCGCCCGCGGACGGCGATGGTCGCGCCGGCCCCGGACGCGTCGCGGGCGTTCGCGAGCAGGTTGACGAAGACCTGCACGAGCTCGCGCCGATCCCCGACGACGACGAGCGACTCCGGGCAGGCCTGCTCCACCCGGACGTGCGGCGCCGCGCGGTCGAGCCGGAGCAGCCGCTCGGCCTCGGCGATCACCTGGGCGAGCGACACGCGCCCGACCCGCGCGCGCGGGCCCTCGCCGGGCGACGGCACGGCGCCGGTGCGGCTGTGCTCGAGCAGCGTCCGCAGGATGGCCTCGATGCGCGCGGTCTCGCCGAGGATGAGGCCCGCCCGCGCGCGGATCTCGTCGCTGTCGGCCTCGGCCCGGAGGTTCTGCGCGAGGCAGGCGATGCCGGTGAGCGGGTTGCCGACCTCGTGGGCCACGCCCGCGGCGAGGCGGCCGAGCTGGGCGAGCCGGTCCTTGTGGGCGAGCTGCGCCTCGAGCGCGCGCTGCTCGGTGCGATCCTCGACGAGGAGGACGACGCCGCCCGAGGCGGCGCGCGCGTCGAGCGGATCGAGCGCGGCGCGGTGCACGCGCAGCGAGCGCGCGCGCCCGGCCACGTGCGCCTCGATCTCCTCGGCGCCCGCGCCGGCCTCGCCGGCGGACGCCGCGCGGACCGCGCGCGCGAACAGCTCCGCGAACGGGGCCGGCAGCCGGTCGAGCGGCGCGCCGACGAGGTCGCGCTCCAGGGCGCCGACGAGCGCCTCGAGCCGCCGGTTCACGAGGCTGATCGCGCCGTCGGAGCCCACGGCGCAGACGCCGAGCGGCAGCTGCGCGAGCACCGAGCGGAGCCACCGCCGCAAGAGGTCGAGCTCGCGCGCCGCGCCGACGAGCCGCGTCTCCCCGCGCGCGAGGCGGCGCTCCAGCCACCGGAGCTCCTCGGTGAGCGCGCCGCCCGCGCCCGGCGCCGCGGCGGGGGCGCCCGCCTCCTCCGCGACCGTCCTCGCGAGCACCGGGCCGACCAGCGGCGACAGGTTGCGGTGCAGGCGCTCCTGCAGCGCGTGGAGCTCGGTGGGCCGCGTCTCGTCGCGCGGGATGTCGAGCTCGATCCGGGCGCGCGTGACCTCGATGCCCGCCGCCTCGCGGCCGAGCAGCCGGGCGAGCCGCTCCTCCAGCGCGCCGACGCTCGAGGCCACGGTGGCGCGCTCCACGGACGGGCCGATCTCGCGCCGCCTGCACAGGCGCGCCGCCTCGCGCTCCGCCTTGGCCGGCGGGCGCAGCAGCGAGACGAGCCCGAGCGTGCCGCCGTTGACGGCGAGCGACACGAACGTCGGCAGCGACCAGGTGTCGATGGGCAGGGCGCGCGCCGCGCGCGCGGCGCGGCCGCCCTCGCGCAGGAGGTCGAGCCACGCCGGATCGAGCCCGGGCATCCCGGGGAGCAGCGGCGCGAGGCACAGGGCCGTCCAGGCGGCGATGCCGGCGAGCAGCCCGGCGATGAACCCCGCGCGCGTGGCGCGCTCCCAGAAGAGCACGGCGAAGAGCCCCGGCAGGAGCTGCGCGAAGGCGACGAACGACACGATGCCGCTCTCGACGAGCAGCCCGCCGTTCGCCTGCGCGCGGTGGAAGAGCCAGCCGCCCACGAGGATGGCGGTCAGGAGCCCGCGGCGCATCCACAGCACGCGCGCGTAGACGTTGCGGCGCAGCGTCCTCCGGGCGAGCGGCAGGAGCAGGTGGGTCGCGCTGTCGTTCGCGAGGGCGACGGCGGTGACCATGACCATGGCGCTCGCCGCGGAGATGCCGCCGATGAAGGCGGCGAGGGCGAGCCAGCGCTGGTCGAGCAGCTGGGGCACGAGCAGCACGTAGCTGTCGGCGGGCCCGGCCGGGGCGAGGCGAGTCCCGGCCCAGAGGATGGGCAGGACGGGCAGGTTGAGGGCGAGCAGGAACAGCGGGAAGGCCCAGGCCGCCCTGGCGAGCGCCCGGCCCCCGGCGCCGCTGGCGAAGGCCATGTGCCACTGCCGCGGCAGCAGGAAGGCCGCGGCGAAGCTGATGAGGAGCAGCGAGGTCCAGCCGCTGTCCTCGCGCACGGGGCGGGCGAGCGCCTCGACCTCGGCGGCGTGGCCGCGGAGCCAGCCCGCGAGGCCGGAGGGCCCGCCGAACGCGCCGAGCACGGCGGCGAGGCCCACGGCCGCGAGCACGGCGAGCTTCGCCGCCGACTCGAACGCGACCGCCGTCGCGAGGCCGTCCTCGCGCCGGCGCTCGGCGGACGGGCGGGCGCCGAAGAACGCCGTGAACAGGGCGAGCAGCGCGCAGAAGACGGCGCCCACGGCCTCCTCGTGCCCCGGCCCGGACAGCACGCGGACCGACTCCTCGGTCGCGCGGAACTGCTGCGCGACGTAGGGCAGGCTGGCGACGAGGGAGAACGCGGCGACGAGCGCCCCCGCGGCGGGGCTCTGGAAGCGGAACGCGAGCAGGTCGGCGAGCGACGAGAGGCGCTGCTCGCGCGTGATGTGGAGCACGCGCGACCAGAGGAGCGGCGTGGCCATGCACGCGAGGGTCGGGCCCAGGTAGACGGCGAGGAAGACGAGCCCGTGGCGCTGCGCGAAGCCGACGCCGCCGTAGTAGGTCCACGACGAGGCGTAGACGCCGAGCGAGAGGGCGAGCACGAGCGGGTGGCGCGCGAGCGCGCGGGGGATCCGCTCGCGCTGGGCGGCGAGCGCGATGGCGGCGAGCACGGCCAGCCAGGCGACGGTGGCGAACAGGAGGACGCCGACGGCGATCACGGCGGCGGCTCCCGCACGGCGCGGGCGGCGTCGCCGGGGGCGCCGTCGCTGCGGGCGGCGTCGCTGCGGGAGGCGTCGCCGCGGGCGGCATCGCCGTGGGCGCCGTCGCCGCGGGCGGCATCGCCGTGGGCGCCGTCGCCGCGGGCGCCGTCGCCGCGGTCGGCGCGCGTCGCGAGCCAGGCGAGGGCGATCAGCGCGACCCACACCGCGAAGACGGCCACCACCGCGAGCGGGCCGCGCGCCCAGAGCAGGCGCGCCGGCGATACGAGGAGGACGGCGCCCAGCAGGGCGAGGACGAGCGCGCGATCCGCCGCGCCGGCCTCCGCGTCGTGACCTCCGCGCATACCGCAAGAGGCTACTCAGGGTGGGGTCGCGCTGTCATGCGAACGTGGAGGTCGGGAGAAGAGCGGAAAAATTCAACGATTCTCGTGGGTTCTAGCTCACCCGGCGCGCCGGGACCGCTCACCCGGCGCGCCGGGACCGCTCACCGGCCCTCGGCCGCGATCTGGGCGAGCATCGAGCGCGCGTGCGCGATCACGCCCTCGTTGCCCGTGTCCATCCCCCACTTCGCCGCCATGGCGGGCCAGGCCGCCCAGCGCTCCTGGGCGTGGGCCGCGAGGCCGGGCCAGGTCGCGCCGCCGGCCGCCTCGAAGCGCGCGATGCACGCGTCGAACGCGGCCTTGCTGAAGGC
The DNA here is from genome assembly GCF_051521425.1 of Sorangium sp. So ce834. Taxonomy (NCBI): domain Bacteria; kingdom Pseudomonadati; phylum Myxococcota; order Polyangiales; family Polyangiaceae; genus Sorangium; species Sorangium sp. So ce834. Next base: position 4,404,794 of record NZ_CP150351.1, on the reverse strand, counting down.
GCCGGCGAAGAGGGCGAAGTCGACCGAGGGATCGCCGAGGTGGGCCTCGGTCCAGTCGAGGATCCCGGTGAGCCGGCCGCCCTCGTCGAGGAGCATGTGCCCGGGGTGGAGGTCGCCGTGCACGAGGGCGAGGTGGCGCGGCCACACCGCGTCGTTCGCGAGCCACCGCTGCCACCGCGCCCAGAGGGCGTCGGGGGGCGAGAGCGCGGCGCGCGTCTCGTCCATGGCCCGGGCGTGGAGCTGCCGCGCGTCGTCGATGGACTTCACCGGGACGCCCGCCGCCGCGATCGCCTCCACGTCGACGCGCTGCAGCGCCGCCAGGGCGTCGGCCATCGACGCGATGAACGCCTCCCAGGGCGCCGCCGGGTCGACGCGGTTCCAGCGCACGCCCGCCTCGGGGTCGAAGGTCACCGCGGGGACGTCGCCAAGCCTCGGGTAGGCGATCACCTGGTCGGTGTGGACGCGCCAGTCGGGCACGGCGACCGGCAAGCGCCCGCGCACGAGGGCGAGCACGCGCGCCTCGACGCGCGCGGCCTCGACCACCGCGGCCCGGCGCGGCGTGCGCACGATCCACGGCACGCCCTCCTCGTCGCGGGCGTGCACGGCGAGGAAGTCGAGCCCGGTCTGGTCGAAGCCCTCGTGCGAGGCGACGAGCCGGAGCCCCTCGCGGCGCGCCGCCTCGAGGAGCGCGCCAACGGAGTCGATGGGCGCGAAGGAAGGAGACGTGGACGGGGTGGACGGGGTGGACGGGGAGCTGGAACGTTCGGTCATGATCGCGAGCCTCGTCGCGCGTCGCCGCTGCGGGCGGCGCGCGTGGATGGGGAAGACTCGCGGCGCGAGCTCACGACCGGCCAGGCGTGCGTGGCATGCTCCTTCCAGGCTGCCGGGCGTGAGGCTCCGCGCCCCGGTCTTCCGCGTTGCGGGGGAAGACAGGGCACGGACGGGCACCCGCGCGCTCGCCACGTCGACCCGGCCGCGCCGGGGTTACGGGGAGGACGAGGATGCCGAGCTCAGCGCAGCCGGATGAATGCCACGGCCGGAGCGTCTCACGCCGCGCCCTGCGCCGCAACAGCGTTCACGGCGCTCGGCGCGACGCTGGCGGAGCGGCACGGCGGCGCCGCGAGCCCCCGGCTCGGCCTCCTCCATCCAGGCGGCGAGCGTCCCCTTCACCTGGCTACGCCTTCGCCTCTCTCCCGGAGAGCTTCGCCTTCACCAGGAAGTGCGAGAACGCCCCGAGGAACTCGCTCACCGACACGCTGCCGTTCCTGTCGACGTCGCAGACCTGCAAAAACTCGTCGATATCGCCGTCTTGAAAGCCCTTCTCGCGGAACTTCGCCATGATCTCGGCGACGTCCAGGGTGCCATCCCGATTCGTGTCGATCTCCTCGAAGACCTGGAGCATCGAGTCGCGCATCATCGCCTTGAAGATGGCGTCGCGGAGCTCGAACTCCAGCACGTCCAGGATGCTCCCGTCGGGAGACTCCAGGAGCCAGGGCGCCATCATCGTGGATCTCAGCACCGTCACCGTCGAGCCCGGCGACGCCGAGACCCCGAGGCGCCGCTTGTAGTCCTCGATGAAGACCTTGCCGTAATGCTCCTCGCTGAAGTCGGTCGTGCTCACGATCATCCGGTAGTGATAGATGTCGTCCCCGGGGGCGATGCTCAGGAGATCATAGATCGCCTTGTTCAAGCGGTTCATCATGTCGAGGCTTGTGTTGATCGAACCGTCGGGCTGCTTGAAGTTGACGGCGTAGGTGAGGATGTTCTGGTCGGGGCCGAGCTCCGGCAGCAGCGCCATCGCCTCGGGGTCGGCCAGGAGCTCCTCGAGGCTCGGTCGGTCGATCCGCTCGCGGATGAACTGCAGCTCGCTCTCCGCGTCGCCGCCCCCGATCTCCGCCGGGAGCCGCGGGACCGGGACGAGGATGAACCGGTCTTCCGGGCGAGCCAGGCAGAGGAGCCGCGCGTAGAACCTCTTGCAGTTGAACAGGGCCTTCCGGTGGAGCTGCCCGTACCCGCTCCGGGTCGGCCGGATGACCTTGTGGCTCAGGTAGACCGCCGCCACCGCGGCGCCTGGCTTCGACCCTTCGAGCCCGTAGATGCCCACGGTTGGCTCCGCGTCCCCGTGGACGATGTACGGGGCCTTGAACGTCACCATGTCGCGCATCGCCGAGTTCCGGTAGCAGAGCGCCCCGGCCGGGTAAGGGACATAGCCCGACTTGTGCGGGTCGACCGTGATCGAATCCGCCCGGCCGAGCGCCGAGAGCTGCGCCGTCACGTACCTGCTCATGCCGATCTCGGCCGCGGGCCCCGAGGGCGCGTCCTTCGCGCGCGGCCCCTCGTCCGGGCGGAGGATCGAGGCGAAATAGCCGCCCCAAGCGGCGTCTGCGTGGACCGCGAACGAGAGCCCCTCCTTCTGGAATCGCTGGCGCAGCTCGAGGATCCCCTTCAGCGGATCGACCGCGCTCTCCTCCGTGCTCCCGACGACGCTCACCACGGTGTAGACCGGCCGCCGCTCGTCGAGGCAGCGCTTCAGCGTCGCCTCCAGCGCGGAGAGGCTCATCCGCGCGTCGCAGTCCACGGGGATGTCGAGCACGTTCGCCGAGCCGATGCCGAGCACCGCCGCCGCCTTGGGGAATGAGTAATGCTTCGTGGCGGGGACGAGGAACACGGGCGAGCACGGCAGGTCCACCCCGCATCGCCGGTAGAGCTCCTGGATGCCGAGGTGCTGGAGGGAGTGGCCCGCCATCGCGGCCGTGATCGTGTCGCTCGAGATGCCGTACTCCTGCGTGAGGCGCTCGGGCAGCGCGAGGATCTCGTCCACCTTGAGGTTCAGGAGCGACCAGGCGTCGAGCCCGCCGAGCAGCGCGCGCCTGCCGTCGCACGTGGTCACGACGAGCTCACGCGCCGCCGAGAGGCTCGGCTCGGACTTCAGCGCGTCCCGGAGCGACAGCGGGTAGAACTTCAAGTTCCTGGCGGACCAGATCGCCTCGATGTTCGCGACCGTACCGCCGCAGGTGATGTGCCCCCAGGGTCGAACGGCCTGCTCGCCGGCGCCGTCGTCCGGCAGCGGATAGCCGAGCATCCGGCAGAGATCGTCGCCCACGATCATCTCCAGGATCGTGGTCGCCGTGGACCCTTCGAACGCGACATTGTTGGGGTTGTAGAGCATCGCCGCGAAGTAGCCGAGGACGCTGGGGATCGAGGTGTCCCAGTTCATGTGCCCCTGGTACCGATCGCTGAAGAAGGGCACCGATTTTTTGAGGAACGACATGAGCGACCGGAAGTTGTCCTTCAGCGAGTCCATCGCGTGGAGGTAGGCCGGGTGTCGCTTGGACTGCTCGGTGATGTGCGTGGGATCCTGAGGGTGGAAGTTCCGTCGCCAGAACGAGTGATCCCGGATGGCCTCGACGATGAGCCTCTCGAGCTCGTCGGCGTTCTCGGCCTTCGGGCCGAGAAACCACGCCTCCGGCGCCCTGGTCCCGGCCCCTTTGAGGAACGGCCCGTCGCCGAATTTGAAGGTTTGTTTCATCCTGGATTTGTCGTTCGACGCACGCCCGCTCATGGTGCTTTCGCTCCTCTTTGGTCGCCGTCTCGAGGAAATCGCGCAACGAGGGTGGCCGGTCCTTCCCCTCTCCTCTTGGCGGCATCGGCGCCATGGTGGTTTTTCTGCTGACCCGGGGCAACTTCCCGCAGCAGCGCTAGCTGCCTGGCGCCGTGTCCTCCCCCGCGAGGGCGAGCAGGCGCGCGAGCACGACCTCGAGCCACCCCACCGTGCGCCCGCACCGCCCGGCGCCCCGCGGCGCCGGCTCCCCGGCCTGGAGCGCCCGCGCCCCGCTGGCGATGCCGCCGGGGCGCCGCCGCAGGTGCCGCATGCAGAGGTCGCGCAGGTCGACGAACGGCGGGCGCCGCGGCCGGAGGAACGCCTCGAAGCGCTCGCCCGACGCGCGGCAGGCCACGTTCGACATGCGACACGCAGCCCCGCGGCCGCGCGCTCGCGATGGACCCGCGATCGACGGGCTACGGCGCCTGCGCGCCGTCCACCACGGCCGCGAACTCCGGATCGGTCAAGCTTTTCATGAAGGCCACGACGTCCGCCTTTTCCTCTGGCGTGATGGTGAACCCCCTGACGAGCGAGCTCTTGTTCGGGTTCTTGCTGCCCACGCCTGCGAACGGCCCCTCGTCGATGCTCCTGCCTCCTGCGGCGTAGTGGTCGACGACCTCCTCCAGGGTGGCCATGCTCCCGTCGTGCATGTAGGGCGCCGTCAGCTCCACGTTGCGCAGCGAAGGAACGCGGAATTTCCCCTTGTCCGCCGGGTCGCCGGTGAACTCGAACAGCCCTTCTCCGCCGGGCGGATAGTCCCCGTCCGGGCCGAGGTTGTAGAGGCCGGTATTGTGGAAATCCATCTCCTCCTGCTTCGTTTCGGCGCTCCGGAAGGCGGTCGTGAAGTTGATCCCGCTGTGGCAGTGATAGCACTCGAGCCGCTCGGAGAAGAAGAGGTCCATGCCGCGCAACGCGGCCTCGGACATCGCGTCCGCCTCTCCGCCGTACGTATAACGATCGTACGCGGAGCGCCCGGAGATGAGCGTCCTCTCGAACGTCGCGATCGCCTTCACGATGGTGTCGAGCGTGATCGGCTCGCTCTCGCCGGGGAACGCGGCGGCGAACGCGGCCTTGTATGCATCATCGCCGCGGAGCCGGCCGAGGACGACGTCCTCGGCACCGGTGATCCCGAGCTCGACCGGGCTCTCGCCGAACATCGGGACGAGCGCCTGCTCCTCGAGCGACGCCAGCGTGGGGTTGCCCCACGTGAGCAGCGGGAAATAGGCGACGTTGGCCAGCCCCATCGCGTTGCGCGGAATCGCGTCCCCCGTCGAGCCGGTCGGGGTCACCTTGCCGTCGGCAAGCCCCCTGTCGCGGTCGTGACACGAGGCGCACGCCATGGTCCCGTTGCCCGAGAGGCGTTGGTCGAAGAACAGGGCGCGACCGAGCGCGACCTTCGCCTCGGTCATCGGGTTGTCGGGCGGCACCCACGGCTTCGGGAAGCCGACGGGCAGGGCGAGCTCATAGCCGTCGGCAGGCGGGATCGCTTCCGTCTCGCCCCCACACGACGCCACCGCGAGCGCGAGGAGCGCCGCCGACGTGCTTGCGCGGGTCACTCCAGCAGAATGCGGCGTTGCTCGTTGTGACACAGGTTGCAAGCTCCGGAGATGGTTGGAAATGGCATGCTGTTGGTCTCCCCTCCGGCCGGTGCCCGCAGGAAGATGAACAGCTCCTGGTCCGGGAAGGGCAACGGCTCGGTCGTGAAGAAGTTCCCGTTCCCGTCGACGGCGACCGAGAGCACGAGATCTCCTTCGCCTTGGGCGGCCGTGCGGAGCTCGACCGTTCCGCCTGAGACCGGCGTGCCCGACGGCGCGTACACCGTCCCGGCAGCGGTGAAGATCCCCTTGCCAGGCCCATGGGGCTGGTGGCAGCCCATGCAGTTCTGCCCCATGTTGTGGCTGCGCTTCTCCTCAGCAGCGCTGATGTTGTCCACGTTGAGCGCCGGATCGCGCTGGAACCGAGGGTCGCCCGGAAGGACCTCCGCGTCGATCGGCTCGTCCATGTCCTCGTCGGACGAGCCGCACCCGGCAAGCGCACAGATCAAGAGCGGCGCGAGGAGTCTGGCCGCTGGTCGATGAAGGTACATCTCACTCCACCCGGAACGCGGTTTGCGGAGCGGACGGGCTCGCGCCGGCGAAGCCCATCCCGAGCGCCTTGAAGACGGGCGGGCACTCGGGATCGCCCTCGAACGACATGCAGCCGGCGACGCGATCCGTCATGCCATCCACCCGGTGGTCGAGATCGGACTCGGCATAGAAATTGGCGATATCGAAGACGATGGTGCTCGACTCCGGGTCGACGCCGTCGAGACGTACGTCGGCGACGTTGTCGGCGGTGCACGAAAAACCTTCGCTGACGGTACCCTGGCATGTCGTACTTCCCAGGTGGAAGAAGTACGTCGGGTTCATCGTCGAGATGAGGTCGAGGCGGACGAACTTGTAGCCGCCCTTCCACGACCACCACATACCGGGAATGTTCATGGGCGCCGGGGCTGTCGCCGCGTCCAGGTGGTTCATCTCCGGGGGCAACCCTAGGTTGAACCTGACACCGGCGTAATCGCCGGCCGGGGCGGTGCCCACGATCTCGGTCCTCGTCTCCGCGCTGCCGGTCTCACATGTGCCCGTGCCGTCCTCGAAGTCGAGGAACGCGACCTTGCCGCGCTGCCATATGCCGTCCTGCTCGAGCGAGAGCGGCTCCTCGGACCCGTCGTCGTGCACGAGCCGGACGTCATAGACGTACATACGGAAATCGAGCGGCTTCACCGCCGTTCGGGTCGTGCCGACTCCATCGAATGTGGTCGTGCAGGAAAACGGCTTGTCGCCGACCTTGGCGGCGAAGCTCAGCGCGAACGTCTTCGAGGCGACGTCCTCGCCGCCGTCGCCGCACCCGCTCAGCGCCGCGAGACAAACCGCGCTCAGGAGCGCCGATCGCGCCAGTGAACGAACCATTGGATAACCCCTCAAGCTACGAACCCTTGACGTGGCCCCCACCGCACCGGAGCGACACGTAGCCTACTCGAAAGTTTGCTCTCCGGGGTGCAGCAATTTGTCGGCCCTCTCGGCCGTCCATCGAGGGGTGCCGGCGGCAGCCGTGCGAATGTGGCCCCAGGAGCGCCTACAACATAACGGTGCAGACGCACCTGAGGCAGCTCAGACAGACGGCTGTCGGGTTGCGTTCGCCGGCGACGTGGCCACGCGCCGATCGCGCCCTCGCACCGTCGAGCCGCCCGCGAGCGATCCGCGCCGCCGCCACCATGTCGACCAGCGCCGCCTCGACCTCCTCCCAGCCGCGGGTCTCGAGCCCGCAGTCCGGGTCCACCCAGAGCCGATGGCCACAGGCAGCGCGCGCGCCTCGCGCTCGAGCAAGTCGGGCCTATGCCCGGTCACGGCGCCTGCTCCGTCTCGCCGGCGAGCGCGACTGCGCCGCGCACGCCGTGGTTCGACGCGCCGAAGAGATTGTCCGGATCGAGCGCGCGCTTGACCTCGCGGATGACCGCCCGCGCGCCCTCGGAGTACACCTCGTCGAGGAAGCCCTGCCGGATCTTCCCCACGCCGTGGTGGTGCGAGAGCGTGCCGCCGGAGGCGAGGATCTCCTCACGCGCCGCGTGCTCGAGGGCGGCATACTCCGCAACGGGATCGGCGACGCCCTTCGCGTAGAAACCGAGATAGAAGTACATCGCGACGCCCGTCGAATAGACCTGCGTGAGCCGACCGGTGAAGAAGGGCCGTCCGGGTAGCCGGCGGCGCTCGTGCTCGAGCTCCACGCGGCGTTTGACCCGCTCGTAGAGCTCGAGCGCGCGCGACCAGGGCACGCTCGTCTCGAAGCTCTCCGCGATGGCCCAGTGCTCGAACGCCAGATCGCGGATGTACGCGATGCCGAAAGTGAGCTGGTAGCCGCGCTCCCCGTTGGCGGCGCCTCCCTGGAGGCCACCATGGCGCGCCGCGATGGCCCGGAGCGTTCGCTCCTGAAAGGCGACCTCCGCGGCCGTGCCTTCGAAGACCACCGTCGCCACGCACATCTTGTGCGGATCGAAGCCCTTGATCCGCGTCACCACGAGCGCCTCTGCTCGGCTCTTGAGCCTTGCGGCGAGGCCCTTCGAGGCCGGCTTCAGTGCCTGTCCGAAATGGAACTGGGTGTTGTCCATCACGCGCACGCTCGCAGGAACGGCGCCGCTCTGTTGCAGGTCGTAGAGGAACTGGAAGCCGTGCTCGAGGTCCGGGAAGATCACGCTCGCGTAGCGCTTCACCTCGGGCAGGGGCCAGACCTTGACCACCGCGCTGGTGATGACGCCGATGTTACCCTCGCTCCCGAACAGGAAGGTCTTCGGGTTGACGCCGACGCTCTCACGCGGGCCCACGGCGGGGCGTTCGATCACGCCCCGAGTCGTTACTGCCGTGACATCGAGCACGATGTCCTCGATATTGCCATAGCGGTTCTTCTTCATCCCGCTGGCGTTCGTGGCGATCCACCCGCCGAGCGTCGAGAACTCCGCGCTGTCGGGCTCGTGTCCGAGCGTCAGCCCGTGCTTGGCCAGCTCGGCGGCGATATGCCGGCCGGTGGCGCCCGCCTCGATGCATGCCGTGCGGTTCACCGGGTCCACCCAGCGCAGCTTGTTCATACGGCGCATGTCCAGCACGACGACGACGCGCGCTTCGTCGACGGGCAAGCGCAGCGCGTCGGTGACATTGGTACCGCCGCCGAAGGGGATGAGGCAGGCCCCGCGCGCGTGCGCCACCTCGACGAGGCGCTCCACCTCGGCGTGTGCCTCGGGGAAAACGACGAGATCGGGTACGCGGGGGAGCCGACCATAGCGAATCGCCCAGATCTCGGCCCCGGTGTGGCCGTGGCCATGCCGCAGCCGGACCAGCGGATCGTCACTCACCTGATCGTCGCGGAGGAAGCCGCGCAGCGCCTCGAGCAGCGCCTCGTCGCGCCGCGCGGCGGGAACCGCGGGCGGATAGTGGGGCACGTTGCGGTTGTCGTGGGCGAGCGGAGCCTGAAGAATGCCCGACAGCCACGGCAGCAACTTCGGTAGATCGAGTCCGCTGATGTTGTAGCGGCGTCCCGTGAGCGTCACGTGGCCGTCCGGCTTCACGACGAAGCGTGTGTCCTTGAAGCCCCAGCCGTCGAGCGCCTCCTCCTCGTCGCCGAGCGGCGCGGCTGGCGCCGGTGTCCTGCCGCCGCCACCCCGCGAAGCCCAGCCCAACCGGCTCGCGACGTTCGCTCCTGCGCGCTCGATACGCGACCGCAACCCTCGCACCTGATCCATATCGTCACCTCGACGACCTCGTGTCCCTCCGCGCTGGCCTGGTCGAACATTGCCAGCGCGGTGACGGCCCACGGCGGGCGAGCCGACGCCCGCCGCCGTCGCCGCGTCCGATGGCTATCCGGTCTCCAGGGTCTCTGCACCCACGTCGGGACCTCCGCTTTGCCCGCTCCAACTGGCTCAGAAGAACGCCTTCAACAGGCCGATCGCGCCCTGCTTCCAGGGCACGCGGTGGGTCACGCCCGAGCGGCTCTCGAACTCGCTCCGGTGCGCCCGGTACCACTCGAGGTTGCGCACCAGCGCATCCTTGTTCGAGTACTTCGGTGCGAAGCCGAGAGCCCGCTCGGCCTTCTCGATCGACACGAAGGAGTCCTTCGATGCCGTCTCGTAGACCCACTTGTAGAGCGGCGACAGGCCCATCGCCTCGAGCGCGCGCAGGCCGAGCACCGCCGGCGCCGCGGGGAATGGCACGATCTTCTTGCCCTTGCCCACCGCGTCGAGCACCGCCTGGTAGTCCTCGCCCATGGTGGTGAAATCCTTCGCGCCGATGTTGAAGGTGTCGTTGACCACCGACGCATCCTTCGTCAGGCAAAGGTAGATGGCCTCGCAGAGATCGGCCACGTCGAGGAGCTGGTAGCGGTTCTTGCCGTTGCCGATCATGGGGAAGCCCTTGCCGTCGAGCGCCCAGTCGTAGAGCAGGGCGAAGACCCCGAGGCGCTCCGGGCCGATGAAGGACTTGGGCCGGATGATGGGCACCACGAGCCCCCGGCCGCGCTCCTCCAGGCATACGAGCTCGGCCTGGATCTTGGCCTGCCCGTACGGGCCCACGCCGTCGAGCCGGTCGTCCTCGCTGAGCGGGTGGTGGTCGGGGATGCCGTACACGGCCGTGGAGGAGATGTGCACGGCGCGCTCGACGCCGTGACGGCGCGCGGCGCTCATGACCACGCGCGTGCCGATCACGTCGGTCGTGTAGATCTCTTCCGGCGTGTACAGGGGCAGCGCCGCCGCCGTGTGCACGACGAAGTCCTGCCCCTTCATCGCCGCGTCGACGACCGCTGCGTCGCGGATGTCCCCGCGCACCTCGCGGATGCGTGACCGCTCGGGGTAGTCGAAGTCCAGGAGATCGAGCGACGTGACCTCATAGCCGCGCTCGAGCAGGTGCCGCACCAGATTGATCCCGAGGAAGCCCGCGCCGCCCGTGATCAGGACCTTCTTCTTGCTCATCGTCTTGCAACCTCGCTTCAGGGGAAAGAGAGCCGCCGACGCTCACGCGCCGCGCGCGTCGATGATGGCCCGGGCCTCGGCCGGGTGGCGCTTGCACTCGAGCAGCGCTCCGAGCAGGAGCGGCGCCACGATGGTGGCGTCCGACTCGATCACGAACATGGGCGTGTCCGCGGTCAGCTTGTCCCAGGTGATCTTCTCGTTGGGCGTGGCGCCGGAGTACGAGCCATAGGACGTCGTCGAGTCGGAGATCTGGCAGAAGTAGGCCCAGGGCCGGGCCGGCTCGCCGAGATCGTGCTTGAGCGACGGCACCACGCAGATGGGGAAGTCCCCCGCGATGCCCCCGCCGATCTGGAAGAACCCCACGCCCGCGCCCGCGCTGAGCGCGCGGTACTGATCGTACAGCTCGGCCATGTACTCGATGCCCGACTTCACGATGCTCGCGCTGCACTCGCCCCGCCTCACGTAGGAGGCGAAGATGTTGCCGAAGGTCGAGTCCTCGTGGCCCGGGACCACCAGCGGCAGCCCGGCCTCCGCCGCGGCCAGCAACCAGCACTCCTCGGGCGGTCCGCGGTGGAGCGCGGGCTCGACCGCCCGGACCAGGTCGTAGAAGTACTCGTGCCAGAAGCGGCGCTCGCCGCTCGCCGTCGCCCGCTCCCACATGGGGACGATGTGCTGCTCCACCGCGCGGAAAGCCTCGTCCTCGGGGATGCTGGTGTCGGTCACGCGCCGCATCCGGTTCTCGAGGATCCGCGTGTCGTCCTGCTTGGTGAAGTACCGGTAGTCGGGGAAGTCGCGGTAGCCGTCATGCGCCACGAGGCGGAACAGCGACTCCTCCAGGTTGGCGCCGGTCACGGACATGCCGTGGATCAGGCCGGCGCGGATGGCCGGCGCCAGCGTGATGCCGAGCTGGGCCGAAGACATCGCCCCGGCCACGGCCCAGAACATCTTTCCGCCGCGCTCGATGTGCTCCCAGTAGGCGAGGAGCGCGTCGCGCGTCGCGCGGGCGTTGAAATTCTTGTAGTTGCGGAGAACGAACGAGAGGAGGGGCAGCGTCGTGGACGCCCACGTCGTTCCAGCCATGTTTCGCCGAGCCTCGGCGACCACTGAATCGTCCCGGTGGCCTCGGGTCGCGCAGGCCACCAGGGACGCGCTACGGACCGGCGCAGGCCGGGCCGCCATCGCAGCGTCGGGTGGCTTCGGGAGGGACCGTAGCACGAATCGTCCGGATCGTGTCAAGCCGTCTCGATGGCCGCGAGCCGTGCGTCAGGCGTGCGCCGCCCTGAACCGCGCGACCGCGTGAGATCCGGTCCTCCGGCCGCTCGGAACGCCTCCGGGACGTCCGGAGCTTCCGTCCCGATCGCGGATGGCGAGCGCATGGACATCTGCACCTGGTACAGCATTCGCTAAGTTCCTCCCTGGTTCCGCGAGAGGTCTTGCTTCCATGATCAGGGGCGACATGCGCCGACTCAAGTTCTGGAGCGCGACCGGTCAGACGTGATGAAGCGAATTGTCCTCTCCACACGTCGGGAGCTCGGGGCTGTTCTCGGATGACCGGCCCTCGTCCAGACGTCTGGCCACGGATGCCGTCAGTCGCCTCCCGCAGGGCGCTCCTGGCTGCCTGGTGCCGCGTCCTCCCCCGCGAGGTCGAGCAGCCGCGCGAGCACGACCTCGAGCCATCCCACCGTGCGCCCGCACCGGCCGGCGCCCCGCGGCCCCGGCTCCCCGGCCCCGAGCGCCCGCGCCCCGTTCGCGATGCCGCCCGGGCGCCGCCGCAGGTGCCGCATGCAGAGGTCGCGCAGGTCGACGAAAGGCGGGCGCCGGAGGCCCTCCTGCGCGAGCAGGTCCACCGTGAAGACGCCCCAGGTGCCCAGCACGCCGTCGCCGACGAAGGCGCGGAACCGGGCCAGGGCGGCGCCCGCGTCCTCGCCGTCGCGCAAACGGGCCTCGGGCACCTCGAGCTGGTGCGCGACGCTCGTGCCCAGGGGGCGCCGCGGGCGGAGGAACGCCTCGAAGCGCTCGCCCGAGGCGCGGGAGGCCACGAGGTGCACGAGCTCCGACCTGGGCTCGACCGCGCCGTCGGCGGCCGGCCAGCCGGCGTTGGCGCCGCCGTCGACGAGCACCACCCTCGCCGGATCCCCGAGGTAGGGGCGCAGCGGCGCGAGCGGCGGGGGCGCCTCGGCGCGCCGCTTCCGCGGGGCCGTGCTCCTCGCCTGGTGCTCGATCTGCCGGTCGACCATGAACGCGAAGGCCCGGAGCATCTCGTCGAACCGCGCGGGCTCGCCCTCCAGCGCGCCGAGCGCGCTGGCCACCGCCTCGACCGTCGCGAGACACTCGGGCCGCGGCTCCCTGCGGATTCGGTAGTTGCCCGGCGCGCGGGGCGTGATGCCGATGCGGCGCACCGCGGCCAGACGGGGGTTCAGCGCGAGCATCTTCCTCGACTGCCACCACGTGCCGTCGACGACGATGAGCGAGCGCACAGGCGCCCCGTCCGCCGGGCGCGCGTCGCCCCCGGGATAGAGCACGGCCGTCGTCGGATCCGCGGCGAGGTCGGCGATCCTGGGGTCGTCTTCGAAGACCACCCCTTCGTGCAGCTCGGAGTTGGGCAGCGAGAGGTGGGTCATGCGCGCCGTGCCGATGCCCACGCGCCGCTCGCGCGGGTGCTGGAGGAGCACGACCCGGGTCCTCGTCGGCAAGGAGGGCAGGAGCGAGCAGTAGCAGACCGGACGGGGGCGCCGGCAGCGCCAGCAGACGTCGCGCATGGGGGCCACCCTAGAACACCGACCGGGTCGATCGACCGAGAAATGAACCGCCAAGGGCGCCAAGGACGCCAAGACGAGAACAAGATCTTGGCGCCTTGGCGGGTCGAAGACCTGCTCACCTCAGGCGGTTTCAGTTCGTTTGTCACTCTCGGCCGCGCCGGCCACGAGGTCCACGCGCCGCGCGGCCGCGGCCTTCTCCGGCGCGCGGCCGCCGGGATCCTCCGCTCGGTCCAGCCGTGTGATCGCGCCGTGCTGCTGCGGCTCGGTCTGGATCGAGCTCCGCGTAACAGAAATCCCGCCAGGATCTCTGGGACAGCGCGAGGTAAGATTCAGACAGCTCGGCGCGGCGGCGGGCCGGCACGGGCCGCGGCGGCGCCTGCGTGTCATGCTGGCCCAGACACCGCGCCAAGGCACGCTCCCTCTCGCCGGTCGTGCCCTGGCCCATGCTGCCACGAAAGGAGCCCCGAACTCTACCCCGCTCGACGACGTGCTGTTCCAGCAACCGCGTCGCGCGACGACACCGCCGCAGTGGCTCGCTTCCATCCTACCAAGGAGCGTTCATGCGACTGTCATTATCTTCGGCACATTGCGTCCTCGCCTTGGTCACCGGGCTCACGGGCATGCTCGGGTGCTCGGAGGACCCTGGTCCCGGCAGCAGCGCGCCCGACGCGGGCGCGCCCAGCGATCCCGACGCGGGCGCGCCCGACGGCAGCCCGCCCGCCTCCGCGACGTTCGGTCCGCTCGGCGATCGGCCGGATCTGCCCGTCGACGGGCGGCTCACCATCGACGGCCTGCTCTCTGCCGTCGATGTCGTCCAGGACAGGGACGGTAGGCCACATATCTATGCCGAAAACCTCGTGGATGCGATGCGCGTCGAAGGGTATCTGACGGCGCGCGACCGCGCGCTTCAGCTCGAGATCTTGCGGCGCACCGCCGAGGGGAGGCTCGCAGAGCTCTTCGGCGAGCTCGATCCCACCACCATCGATCAGGACATCGCTCTCCGCCATGTCGGTCTCGGTCGGATCGCCAGGGCCCAGCACGACGCGCTCCCCGAGGGGGAGCTCCGCCAGGTGCTCGACGCGTACGCGGACGGGGTGACCCAGGTGTTCAAGAAGATCCGCTCCGGGGACATCCTCCTCCCCGAAGGCGCGATGGGGATACCCGCCGAGGCGTTCACCGACTGGAGCGGCGTCGACTCGCTCGTGATCAGCCGCTTCCAGAGCTACCTCCTGTCGTTCGACGCCGAGCTGGACATCACCATGCAGCAGCTCTTCGACGCCGCCCGGACGACGTTCGCGTCGAGCAGCGCCGATCCGCTCGCGCAGAAGCGCGCCGGCTTCGAGCGGGACTTCCTGAGGTTCGCCCCCTCCGAGCCCGCGGTGACCAGCAGCGGCTACCCCGCCTCCCCGGCGCGGGAGAAGGCGCAGAAGGCGGAGGACAAGGCGGCGAAGAGAGCGTCTCGCGCGCGACGACCGGGCCGCGCCGCGCCGGGCCGCGCGAAGCTCATGTCGTCGCTGACCGGCTACCTGAGCGCGGTCCAGCGCGCCAGGAGCAAGGTCGCCCCGGAGGGCTTCGGCTCGAACAACTGGGCCATCCACGCGAGCCGGAGCGCGACGGGGCACGCGCTCGTGGCCAGCGATCCCCACCTGTCGCTGAGCGCGCCGGCCGTCTGGTATGCCGTCTCGATCCACGTCACCGCGCCCGAGGGCAAGGACGCGAGCCGCGATGTTCACGTCGGGGGCGTCACCTTCCCCGGGATTCCGGGGATCATCCTGGGCCACAACGAGCACGTCGGGTGGGGAGCGACGGTCGCGATGTACGACGTCACCGATGTCTATGCCGAGACGCTCACGCCCGACGGCAAGGCAGTGCTCTTCAAGGGCAATCCAGTGCCCCTCCAGACGGTCGAGGAGGTCATCGCGATCGCCGGCAGGGAGCCCTATACCTACCGTGTCCCGATCGTGCCCCATCACGGCCCGCTCCTGCCGACCATCGTCGACCACGCGGTGGTGGATCCGGACCCAGCCGTGGGGGCGCTCAGCGTCCGCTGGACGGGGCTGGAGCCGACGAAGGAGCTGGAGGCCATCTTCGGCCTGCTGCGCGCTCGCTCGGTCGATGATGCGCAGGAGTCGCTCTCGAAATTCAGCGTCGGCGCGCAGAACTGGGTGATGGGCGACGCCGCGGGCGACATCCTCTGGACGACGCACGCGGCGATCCCGACGCGGTCTCGTGAGGCGTTCGCCTGGGACGCGGCCACCTATACGGGCGTCCTCCCCTGCATGGTGCTCCCCGGCGACGGGACCGCGGAGTGGACCGGGACGCTCCCCGAGCACCTCATCCCCCGGGCGAAGAACCCGCCGGCGGGATACATCGCCACGGCGAACAACGACCCCATCGGGGACTCCCTGGACAACGATCCATCGAACGGCGCGCTCCTCGACGGCACCCCCATGTACCTGGGTTGCAGCTTCGACATCGGGTTTCGCGAGGGCCGCATCCAGGAGCGGATCGATGCCCACGAGGGACCTCTGTCGCCGGAGGATTGCGCGGCGATCCAGGGCGACATCAAGTCGGCGCTCGGCGCGAGGCTCGTGCCTCACCTCCTCCGCGCCATGGACCGCGCCGACGAGGAGCACGCGACGCCCGGTACTCACCCCGAGCTGAGCGCGATCGTCGCGGACGCCGCATACGACCCGCAGCGCCTCGCCGCCCTGCGGGCGCTCCTCGACGGCTGGGGCAAGGAGGCGGACTACAAGGCGGCCGCCGGCATCGATCTCGATACCGCCATGCCGCTCGCGGACGAGGGCGATGGCCCCCGCGCGATCGACGCCCGCGCCTCGGAGGCGACCTTGGTCTTCAACCTCTGGCTCGTCCGGGTGGTGCGCCGGGTGCTGGGCGACGAGCTCGGCCAGATGGGCTTCTCGTCGTTCTCCCGGGAGCTGTCGGCGAAGGCGCTCCTCCACCTGTTCTCCGCCGATCGGGAGCAGCTCGCCACCTTCGATCCGGCCGTGCAGGACAGCGCGCTGTGGGACGACATGGGCACGCCAGCGGTCGAGTCCAGGGACGAGCGCGTGCTGCGCGCCCTGCTCGACGCCCTCGCCTGGCTCGATCAACAGGGCGGCTCCGGGGCTGCGGCGCCCCGCTGGGGCGCCTTTCACACGGTCACCTTCGACGCGCTCGTCCCCCTCTTCAGCAGCCTCAGCATCCCTCCGCCGAGCGATCCCCTCTGGAGCGGCGGCTTTCCGCGCGGCGGCGACGAGTTCGCGGTGGACTCCTCGGATTACCGCCTCTCGTGGGCGCTCGACGAGTCACCGGATTTCCGGTACGTCCACGGCCCGTCGCAACGGCTCGTCGTGGAGCTCGACCCGGCGGGGCCGAAGGCGTGGAACGCCATTCCCGGAGGCAATGTCTGGGACGCCGAGAGCCCACATTTCCGCGATCAGGCGGAGCTCTGGCGAAAGAACCAGACGCGCCTGGTGCCGTTCCTGCTCCCCGACGTGATCCAGGCGAAGGAGTCGCGCACGGTGGTCGAGGCGCCGTAGCCGGCGCCTCCTCCGAGGCCCACCCCGGGCCGGCTGGTCCTCCCCCGCTTCCGCGGAGCGCGCAAGGCTCGCGCTTTACAGACCAACCCACAGAGCCATGTAAACGTCGTCGAGGTACTCGTTCGGACCGATCTTCAACCGCCTCGTCTTGCGCCCCTCTTCGACGAACCCGAGCGATCGATAAAGCGCGATCGCGGGCTCGTTCGACGAGCGCACCTGAAGCTCGACCTTTTCGACGCGCGGGCTTGACCGCGCCCAGCGCAAGAGCGCGCTCATGAGGGCTCTGCCGGCGCCTCGGCGTCACGTGGGGAGGGGGATGACCCTGGCACAAGATGGCACGCATCGATCCTGCTCCGCTGCGGCGTCAGCCCATCTACACGCTCCATGCGCTCGGCACGAGACATGCTTCCATGTCCATCATGGCACAGAAGCGCTCATCGAACTCCGTCGTGTCGTTATGCTCTGCGATCCTCTGCTCCGCGAGCTGCACCTCCCAGCAGGCTTCGGATGAATCGCAGTCCGCTCAACCGTTGACGCAGCAGGAATGTGCGCAGCTCGGGGGCAATCCGGTCGGTATCGCGGGGAGCCCGCCGCAGCTCGGCGATCCGGGTGTGGATCTGTCACGAGACGATGAATGTCCAGGGAGCCGCGCGCTGAAAGGGACGCTCGAAGCGGCTGGCGATGCCAACGGTGGCATTTGCTGTGAAGCCCCGCCGTCGATGACATTCGCAGCGTGCGACGAGGCTGGCGGACAGAGATTGCTGGATCCTGGCGATGGCTCCAGCTATGTCGCAGGCTGCGAGGAGGGTTCGAGCCTGATTGGCTGGCTCACGGCGTGCGAGGGTTCATCCTGCGGCGAGGGTGGCATCTGCTGCCGGCCGTGAACGGGGCCGGCGGCCGCGGCCGACTCAGAATTTGCCCCCCAGCGCGACGCGGACCGTCGCGAGCTTGCCCTGCTCCAGGCCGAACCCGAGCGGCTCGTCGAGCGCCACGAGCAGCCCGGCCCGGAAGTAGAGGCCCGACGTGGGCGGCTCCACCCCGACGAAGGGCTCGGCCGCGAGCGCCACCTTGTCGGTCCGCGTGAGCGGGAACGCGGCCTGGAGCCGCGCGCCAACCCCGAACCCGCCCAGGCTGCGCAGCTCCGCCTCGCTGGCGTGCTCGATGAACACCTCCGTCTCCCCGTCATCGGTGGGGATGGCGAACATCGCCACGAGATCGCTCCGCACGTAGAACGCCTCGATCGGGCGCAGCTCGACGCCGCCGCGGGCGCGCAGCGGGACGTGCTCCAGGAGCGTCCGCTGCGCGTCGAAGTACCCGCGCACGGCCAGCGCCGCCGCCGCGGCCGCCGCCGTGTCGTCGGACGGGTCCTGCGTGATCGGGATGGAGGCCGAGAGCCCGCCGATCACCATCAGCGTGGGGAAGACGCTCGCGACGTAGTGGAGCCCTATCGAGGGGTTGCCGAAGAAGAACCCCTCGAGCTCCGGCGCGACGGTCGCCGCGTCGCCCTCCGCCGGGCCGGGCGGCCTCGCCTGGCTGCTCCCGTACGCAAAGGGCAGCTCGGCGTCGAGGTGGAGCCCCGCGAAGAGCGGGATCTGGGCGACCGCCGCGAAGGACGCCGCGAAGGAGCTCGCCTCCCCGCCGGCGCTCGTCCCGCCGCCGCTCGCCGCCTCCCGGCGCGGGAGGTTCGCCTCGATGGTGCTGACGAGCACGTCCGCTTCCACGCCGAGACGGAAGCCATGGGACTTCGCCCAAGCCTCTTCCTTGACGGTCTCCTCGGCGAGCGCCGGCGCGGCGGCCGGGAGCAGGAGAGCGAGGGCGGCGAAGGGCAAGGCAAGCGGACGCATGCCGGTATCTTAGCGGGTTCTCCGGACCGGCGCCCTCCGGCGGGACCATGGCCCCGGCAGCCCGGAGGACGGTCCGCGACCCGGCGCCGATCGTTCGGCAGCGCCCGCCTACGCCTCGGGCCGAGCCATGGCCGCCCATCGTAGGATCAGCTGCCGAGCCATCGCCGTGCGAGCTCGAGTATGCGGGCGTTATCGGGAACGTCGCGCAGGAAGCGCTCGCGCCAGGATGGCACGCGCCTCGTAGAGCCCCCCGCGGCCGCTCCGCGCTCAGCTAGGCCGCGGCACCGGCCCGCGCTCGCGGACCTCACCGGCGACGTGGCCGATCTCGGCCGGGTGGGCGGCGACGGACCCGAGCACGCGGCACTGAGCACCAGTGTCCAGTCATCAGCGCCCGATGTGGCCCTCGACCTTCGCGGCCGCTCCGCGCCCGGCGATGGATTCGACGACCCCCGAGCTCGCCGGCGTCCTCCTCGGCGCCGCGGCCGCCCCCGAGTTCGTGCTTGAGGACCTCGACGCCGCGGCCGCGCTATCTGCTAGGACGGCACGTAGGCCTCGTAGTCACTTATTCAGTGCCACCGCCATGCGGAGCTCTTCCTCTGTCTCGTTCGCCGTCCCTGCCCTCCCCTTCCCTTGCGCGTTCTCTCCGGAGTGATCATCCTATAGAACCTCACGCGATCCGCATCCCTCCTGGAAAAGTGACGCTGTATCAGCAACTTATCCATGCATCGAGGGGGCCGCTTTCGCTCCACAGCCTGCGGGGCCAAACGTACTGACTTGCGCCGAGCAGCGCTCGCATCGGCTTACTGACGCTCAGGCCATGCCGAGCACGCGCAGGCGTCGCATCCCGGAGTATGCTATGCATGCAGGCTATGCGTCGCACGCCTCAGCACCCCCCTCCCCACGTTCTCACGCTGGACGGGTTCGGCGCCGGGGGCTTACCCTTGTGTGTCGTTCGCGTCCCACGACAAAGGCGGCCCACGCTGCCGCCCGGGCCGCTCGTCTCGACCTTCTTCATGGTATTCGTGCTGACGGCGGGAAGGGGGCGAGGCCGTCATCTGGAGCAGGTCAATCTTCATGCCGGGGATATCCACCTCATCCCCGCGGGCGTGGAGCATCAGCCCCTCGATGTCGGCGACCTGGAGGGATGGATCGTGGGCTTTGATCCGACGCTGCTGAGCACTCCGGAGCGGCTGCCGGGACGACCACGAATCCGAGGCGATGCGAAGGACGCTCCGGTGCGCAGCCTCTTTCTCCGGGGACTGCTCCGGCTGCGACCCGGAGAGCCCCGGCGGCAGCGAATCGAGCGCCTGGTGGCCGAGATGGATACCGAGCTGCGAGAGGCCCAGTGGGGCGCGGACAACGCCGCGCTCGCATTGTTTACCCTCCTGATCACGGAGCTCATCCGCGAGCTTTCGGAGCACGCGCCTCTGGCGTCGCCCATGCTCAGCGGGCTCGTGCAAGATGCGCTCAGGTTCATCGAGGCGCACTGTCTGGAGCCCCTCTCGCTTCAGGACGTCGCGTCGGCGGTCGGGCGCACGCCTTCGCACCTGGCCAACGCCATCCGCCGGGAGACAGGGCTGACGGTGGGGGACTGGCTGCGCGAGCATCGCATAGCCGAGGCCCGGCGGCGGCTCCTGGAGACGGACGCGAGCATCGAGAGCATCGCAGACCAGGTTGGCTACGCCGACGTCACCCATTTCATTCGCACCTTCCGGCGCGCCCAAGGGATGACCCCCCGGGCCTTTCGCGATCAGCGCCGCCGCCCCGGGCCTTGAAGGCCCCGCCATCCGACCCCAATCCAGGCCGATATCCGCCCCAAGCCACGCTCTGCCGGCGTGCGCCGTCGATGGCTAGAGTCAAAGCATCATGACGACTTCAGCAACCCACGGGCGCCGCGTTTTGATCGTTGGACTTGGCATCGCCGGCATCGCCACGGCCCTGCGGCTGCACAGGGCCGGCTGGGAGCCCGTGATCATCGAGCGGGCCCCCGAGCGCCGCAAAGGCGGCTACTTCATTGCCCTCTTCGGCACGGGCCAGGCGTCCGCCAAGCGGCTCGGCGTGCTCGAGGTCATGGGCAACCGCAAGCACCCGCAAACCAAGACGTACGAGGTCGACCGGGCCAATCGTCGTCGCAAGGGCATGACCTTCGCCGACGTGCCCGGCCAGCCGCGCATGCTGCTGCGCGGCGACGTCGAGAATGCGTTGTTCAACGCGCTGCCGGAGCGGGTGGAGATCCGCTTCTCGACTGTCCCCACGGGGATGGATCTAGGAGGTCGCGGCGTCGATGTCACGATGACCCACACGAAGACCGGCGAGACCGTGACCGAGCACTTCGACCTCGTGGTGGGGGCTGACGGAATGCGCTCGACCGTCCGGAAGCTCGTCTTCGGCCCGCACGAAGATTTCCTCTACCCGCTAAATTACATGATCGGGGCGGCCATCCTGAGCGAACCCGTCCGCGGCTATCACCTGCATGATGGGCTGGTCCTTGCCGAGGTCGGGCGGTCGGCGTGGGTATTCCCCTTCGCGGACCACAACCCAGGCCTGCTCTTCTCCTACCGCGTGGACGACATCGATGCGCAGTTCCGGAGGACCCCCATCGAGTCGCTGCGCAGGGCTTACGGACCAGAACCGGCAGGGCCCGTGCTGAGGCAGCTCCTCGACAATTTCGCGGCCGCAGACGAGTACCTGTTCGACTCGGTCAATCAGGTTCGCATGAATTGCTGGCACAAGGGGCGGGTCGTGCTGGTCGGCGACGCTGCGTGGTGCTTGACGCTGTATTCAGGGATGGGCGCTTCGACCGGCATGGCCGGGAGTGAGCTTCTGGGCAACATGCTGGAGAAGTACCCTGACGACGTGGGGCGCGCGCTCGTCGCCTGGGAGGAGAAGCTGCGCCCGTTCATCACGAGCCTGCAGGCCGACGGGCTGAGAATGAGGGCGCTCTTCACACCGTCCGGGGAAGCTCAGCGGATCCTGCGCGCGGCGTTCGTCCGCCTCGCCAGCTCGCCCGTCACGCGCCCGATCTTCCGACGACTGACCATCAATGACCAGCTGAAGATGCGCGACATCGTCGCGCATTAGGTCCCTCTGTCTCGCGTGTGGTCGTCGCCACCTCCAGCGACAACGCCGATCGTAGTGCCCCCGCCGACACCGCGGGATCTCGAGGGCCTGGATCCGCCGTGCGACCAGCATGCCGAGCGGTCCCTCCCTCTCGCGTCGGCGCAGTGCCTGCTGGTCCTCCTGGCTGAGCTGGAGCCCCCTGAACCTGGCCCTCGGCTGCTTTCGTTCTTCGCTCACGCCCCCCAGACGCACGAGCCGAACGAAACGGATCGTCAACACCGAGGCGCGGCACTAGCTGGTCATCGCTCGACCACCGGCCCCGCTGGCGCGGGCCCTCGCGCGTGGGGTCTCCCGCCAGGCAGCCGTCGAGCTCGACCAGGGTTCACGCAGCCGGCGCAGCGTCTCAGGGCGAGTTCGGTCGCCTGTCGCCCCCACATTGTCGAGCGCTACGGCGTCGGCGTCGATCTCGTGCGGCACCTTGGTGAGCGCGGGGAGCTCCCGGCCCACGTCGGCTCGGTGGCCCCCCGTCACCCCTTCCCCGCCGCCTCCCAGGCCTCCAGCAGCTGCCGCGCGGCCCGCAGCGGGCTCAGCGCGCCGGCCTCCACCAGGCCCTCCAGCCCCGGCATCCGCTCGCGCACGGCGGCGCTCCGCAGGAACGCCTCCCGCAGGTGCCCCTCGATCAGCTCCACCAGCCACCGGCGCGCCTGCGCGGCCCGGCGGCGATGCAGCCAGCCGCTCTCCTGCATGTGCGCGCGGTGGCGCAGCACGAGCTCCCACGCCTCGCGGACGCCGCGGTTCTCCTGGGCCGAGCAGACGCCCACCACGGGCATCCAGCCGTGGGGCGGCGGCGGGAACAGGTGCAGCGCGGCCTCGTACTCGCTCCGAGCGCGCGCGGCCCGGCCCTCGCTCCCGCCGTCGGCCTTGTTGATGATCACGAGGTCGACGAGCTCCATGATCCCGCGCTTCATGCCCTGAAGCTCGTCCCCGGCCCCGGGGAGCATGAGCAGCAAGAAGCAGTCCGTCATGTCGGCGACCGCGACCTCGGACTGCCCGACACCGACGGTCTCCACCAGGATGTTGCGGTAGCCGGCTGCCTCGCAGAGCACGATCGCCAGGCGCGTCGCCCGCGCCACGCCGCCGAGCGAGCCGCCCGACGGCGACGGGCGGATGAACGCCCGCGGATCGCTCGCCAGCCGCGGCATCCGGGTCTTGTCGCCGAGGATGCTCCCGCCGTGAACGGGGCTCGTCGGGTCGACCGCGAGCACGGCGACCGTCTCCTCCCGCTCGCGCACGAGGTGCACGCCGAGCGCGTCGACGAACGTGCTCTTGCCGACGCCGGGCACGCCGCTGACGCCGAGGCGCACGGCGCCGCCCTCACGCGGCGATGCATGCGACAAACACAGCTCCAGGACCTCCTCGGCGAGCTCCTGATGGCGGGGGAGCGCGCTCTCGGCCAGCGTGATGGCGCGCGCGAGCGCCGCGCGGTCGCCCGCGACGAGGCCGTCGACGAGCTGCCTCGGATCCGGCTTCAACCTAGCGCGCCTCCTGCGCGGCGAGCCTGTCGATGAGCGTGCGCACGATCCGCGCCGCGGCGTCGGGGATGACCGTCCCCGGCCCGAAGACGCCGGCGACGCCGCGCTCCTCGAGATAGCGGTAGTCCTGCGGCGGGATCACCCCGCCGGCCACGACGAGGATGTCCCCGCGGCCGGCCGCCCCGAGCGCGTCGAGCAGCTGGGGCACCAGCGTCTTGTGACCGCCCGCGAGCGACGAGACGCCGACCACGTGGACGTCGTTCTCGACGGCGTGACGGGCCACCTCGTCCGGCGTCTGGAAGAGCGGGCCGATGTCGACGTCGAACCCGAGATCCGCGAAGGCGGTCGCGATCACCTTCATGCCCCGGTCGTGCCCGTCCTGGCCCATCTTGGCGACCAGGATGCGCGGGCGGCGGCCCTCGAGGCCGGCGAACTCGCGCACGAGCGCCTCCACCTCGCGGCCGGCGCCCGCGTCGCGGATCTCCGCGCCGTACACGCCGCTGACGGCGCGCACCGGGGCCTCGTAGCGGCCGAAGACGCGCTCCAGCGCCTCGGAGATCTCGCCGAGCGTCGCGCGGCGGCGCGCGGCGTCCACCGCCAGCGCGAGCAGGTTCCCCTCCCCCGTCGCGGCAGCGCGCGTGAGCGCGGCCAGCGCCTCGCCCACGGCGGCCTCCGCGCGGGCCGCCTTCACGGCGCCGAGCCGCGCGACCTGGCGCTCGCGCACCGCGGAGTTGTCGACCTCGCGGAGCTCGAGCGGCGCCTCCCGCTCCAGCCGGTACGCGTTGACGCCGACGATGATGTCGCGCCCCGCGTCGATGCGCGCCTGCTTGCGGGCCGCCGCCTCCTCGATCCGCATCTTGGGCAGGCCGTTCTCGATCGCCTTGACCATGCCGCCCAGCGACTCCACCTCCTGGATGAACTTCCACGCGCGCCGCGCCAGCCGGTCCGTGAGGCGCTCGACGTGGTGGGAGCCGCCCCACGGGTCGATGACGCGGCACACGTCGGTCTCCTTCTGCAAGAAGAGCTGGGTGTCGCGCGCGACCTTGGCCGAGAAGTCCGAGGGGAGCGCCAGCGCCTCGTCCAGGGCGTTCGTGTGCAGCGACTGGGTGCCGCCGAGCACGGCCGCGAGCGCCTCGATGGCCGTCCGCGTGATGTTGTTGAACGGGTCCTGCTCGGTGAGGCTCCAGCCCGAGGTCTGGCAGTGCGTCCTGAGCGCCATCGACTTCGGGCTCTTCGGCTGGAAGCCCTTCACGATCTTCGCCCAGAGGAGCCGCGCCGCCCGCAGCTTGGCGATCTCGGTGAAATGGTCCATGCCGATCCCGAAGAAGAACGAGAATCGACCGGCGAAATCGTCGATATCCATGCCGGACGCGATGCCGGTGCGCAGGTACTCGAGGCCGTCGGCGAGCGTGTACGCGAGCTCCAGCTCGGCGGTCGCCCCCGCCTCCTGCATGTGATAGCCGCTGATGCTGATCGAGTTGAACTTCGGCATCTTCTCGGCTGCATACCGGAAGATGTCGGCGACGATCCGCATCGACGGCGCCGGCGGGTAGATATACGTGTTCCGGACCATGAACTCCTTGAGGATGTCGTTCTGGATGGTCCCGGAGAGGAGCTCTGGCCGCACGCCCTGCTCCTCGGCGGCGACGATGTAAAACGCCATGACGGGGAGCACGGCGCCGTTCATGGTCATCGACACGCTCATCTTGTCGAGCGGTATCTGGTCGAAGAGGATCTTCATGTCCTCCACGGTGTCGATGGCCACGCCGGCCTTCCCCACGTCGCCGACCACGCGCGGGTGGTCCGAGTCGTAGCCGCGGTGGGTCGCGAGATCGAAGGCGACCGAGAGCCCGGTCTGCCCGGCGGCCAGGTTGCGCCGATAAAACGCGTTCGACTCCTCGGCCGTGGAATACCCGGCGTACTGGCGGAGGGTCCACGGGCGGACCACGTACATGCTCGTATACGGCCCGCGCAGGAACGGCGGAATCCCGGCGGTGAAGCCGAGGTGCTCGAGGGGCGCCGTGTCCTCCGGGGCCGCGGCCGGCGCGGGGAGCTCCGCGGCGCCGTCGATCTGGCGCAGCGCCGCCAGCGCGAGGCTCCGGGTGAGCTGCTCGACGTACCAGCAGCCCGCGGCCGGGCTGCCCCCGGCCTCGAAGCGGGCCTCCTCGCGGAGGATGACCCGGGCGTTGCCGAGCAGGCGCTCGGGCGGCGTGATCACGACGTCGTCCGCGCCGCCGGCCACGGCCGCCATCATCGCCACGATGCCGCGGAGCAGGTTCTTGTGCGGCTCGTCGCCGGGCACGGCGGCCGACGGGATCACGGCGGTGAGGGTGGCGCCCGGCCGCACGCGCTCGGCGAGGAGGCGCGCGGCGCGCAGGCGGGCGATCTCGAAGAAATAACGGCAGCCGAGCGTGAAGCGCAGCTCCGACGCGCCGCCCCGGAGCTCGGCGACGAGCGAGTCGACGAGCGGCCCGCCCTCCGCGGCGGGGAGCGGGGGGCTGTCCGGCGCGAAGATCGGCGGCACGAGGAGCCCCTCGGCGCTCGCCCAGGAGAGATCGTCCGCGGTCTTGCCCTTGAGGTCCCGCGCGAGCGCCTGTCTCCACGTCTCCAGCGCGACCGGCGCGAACTCGGAGAAGAGCCTGTCAACCATGGGCCTCCACGACCTCGATGAGGTGGCCGAACGGCGCGTCCTCGCGCGACTTCGGGTGCATGAAGAAGATCGTGGTGCCCCGGGAGCCGGGCCGGGGCGCCGCGTCGATGATACGGAAGCCCCGCGCCTTGAGCTCGTCGAAGGCCGCCTGGACGTCGCGGACCCGGTAGGCGACGTGGGCGAAGCCGCCGCGGCCGCCGTTCTTGTCGATGAGCTTCTGGACGGGCGACTCGGCGGAGAGCGGCTCGAGGAGCTGGATGTGGTTGTCGCTGTCGCCGACGCGGAGCATCACCTCGCGGACCTGATCCGTGCCCCGGACCTCCTCCCGGTGCACCTCGCGGAAGCCGAGCAGCTCGTAGGCCTTCACCTGCGCGTCGAGCTGCCCGGCGGGCACGGCCATGGCGATGTGGTCGATGAACAGAAAGCCGGGAATCTGGTCCTTCATGCGCCCTCCTCCAGGTCAGCGAGCGGCATCGAGCGGCGAGCATGTGGAGCGATCGCCACCCGTGAAAAGCGGAATGCCATAGAAATGCCAAGCCTCCGGGCTCACCGGACCCGCCAGGCCGGGTGCTCGTCGCCGACGGCGGGCGCCGCCACCAGGCCGTTCTCGGCCGCCCCGTCGTCGCTCTCGGGCTCGCACACGTACACGGCTATCGCGCCGAGCGGCTGCTCGGTGTCGATCAGGGACCACCCCTCCGGGGCGCGCCGGGCCTCCGCGCGCCATTCGACGGCCACCTCGCCGACCTGGGCCGCCTCGAGGATCGCGCGGCCGTGCTCGGCGCCGAGCGACGCCACCCGGGCGACCTCGACGTCGTGCACGCCCTCGGCCGGCGCGACGCGGAGCCCGTGCCGGCGCAGGGCCTCCGCGATCGCCGGCGGCACGAGGTAGGCCCGCGGCCGATCCACCACGGTCGTCCCGACGAACCGCGCGAGGTGCGGGATCCGCACGGTGACGGGCGCGCCCTCGAACGCCCGCGGGCTGCGCGTGAGGACGTCGACCGGGGTCCCGGTCGGCTCGAGGCGGTAGCGGACCGCGACGCGATCCGGCGGCCGGGCGCTCGAGGCCACGACCTCGCGGATGGCGTCCGCGTGCGCGGCGGCCCAGGAGAGGGTCTCGATCTGCCACGCCGACGCGGTCTGGACCCGCTCCTCGAACGAGAGATAGCTGTAGCACTCGAGCAGCAGGTCGAGCCGGCCCGTCAGCCCGCGGTAGTTCGAGCCGAACCGCGGGTGGTGCGGGTAGGTCATCCAGCCGAGCCCGACGGCCGCCGCCGGATCCGCGTCGCCGCCCGCGTCGAGCGCGCGCTCGTCCTCGACGAAGTTGCCGTACCAGCCGCTCTCGAAGCCGCGCTTGCGCACCGCGGCCATCACCTCGGGGACCAGGCGATCGCGCACCATCGCGATCGGCTCGGCGCGGCCGGATTCGACGGTGTGCGGCACGTCGACCGTCATGTGGAACCGGTGCACCGAGCCGTTGGTCGCGTGGTTGTCGATGGTGAGATCGGGCGCCCACGGGATGCACACGCGCTCCTGGAGCAGGCGCATCTCGGGCGCGGCCTGGCGGAGGTAGTCGCGGTTCAGGTTGATGCCCTGGCTCTGCGTCCGGGTGCCGACGACCGGCCCGGGCTGGCCGGTGAGCTTCTTCAGGTCGAGACGGCGGTTCTGCGGGTCGAGCGCGTCGTTGCCGTCCGGGTTGAACAGCGGCACGACGAGGAGCACGAGCGTGTCGAGCCAGTCGGGGTGCCGGCCGTCGAGCAGGTCGCGGACGAGCGCGAGGCTGGCCTCCTTGCCCTCCACCTCGCCGGGGTGGATCCCGTCGAGCATCAGCACCACCGGGCGCCCGGCGCGGCGGGCCTCGGCCGGGGAGCGCACGCCGTCCTTCGACAGCACGAGCAGCGGCAGCTCCCGTCCGCCCGGGCTGGTCCCGAAGGTCGTCACGGCGAGGCGCGGGTCGTCGCGGGCTTCCAGCGCGCGGACGAACCGCATTACGTCGGCGTGGAGGGAAGTCTCGCGGAATCCGGTGGCTTCGGCGCGGGTGAGCAGCATGAGCCCGATCTCTACCGCGCCGCTCGCCGGGCGGGACAGCTATCGGCGCCGGGGGCGCGCCTCGCGGGAAGAGGCGGGAAGAGTCGGGAAGAGAGCGCGCGCGTGGCTGTTTCACGAGCTAGGCTCGAAGCGTGGGCCGCCGCTCGGCGGGCCCGGCGAGGACAGGATGGGCACCAGCGAAACCAGGGCGATCACCCGTGAGCTCAAGCTGCATGCGGCGCTGCTCGGAGGCGTCGTCGCGCTCCTCTGGGCGATCGAGATCCTCGATTTCACGGTGTTCCGCGGATCGCTCGATACCCTGGGAATCCGTCCTCGGACGATCCCGGGCCTCGTCGGCATCGCGCTCGCGCCGTGGCTGCACGGCGGGTTCGCGCACCTCGCCGCGAACACGGTCCCGCTCGTCGCGCTCGGCTGGCTGATCCTGCTCCGCAGGACGAGCGACCTCGTCCTCGTGACGCTCCTCTCGGCGCTCGTGGGCGGCCTCGGCGTCTGGCTCATCGGGTCGAGCAGCTCGGTGCACATCGGCGCGAGCGGCGTCATCTTCGGGTATTTCGGCTTCCTGCTCCTCCGCGGCTGGTTCGAGCGGAGCCTCCTCGCGATCGCGCTCTCGCTGGTGGTCGGCTTCGTCTACGGCGGGATGATCTGGGGCGTGCTCCCGACGCAGGTGGGCATCTCCTGGGAGGGCCATCTCTTCGGCTTCCTCGGCGGCGTCCTCGCCGCGCGCCTCGTCGGTGGCCGCCTGCGCGCGCAGGCCGCTGGCGCCGGCGGGCGCTCGATGTCGAGGCGATGAGGCGCCCCGCGCTCCGTCTTCCCGTCCTGAGCGCGGAGGAGCGGCTCGCCGCAGAGGAGCGGCTCGCCGCGCTGCACCGCGAGCTCGAGGCGTGCCGCGCCTGCCCGAAGATGATCGGCCCGGTGGTCCACGGTCCGCCCGTCCCGAGCCGGATCCTGCTCATCGGCCAGGCGCCCGGCCCGCGCGAGGGCAGCCTGGGCCGCCCGTTCGCGTGGACGGCGGGCCGCACCCTGTTCCGCTGGTTCGAGGCGGCGCTCGGCGTGCGCGAGGACGAGCTCCGGCGGCGCGTCTACATGTCGGCCGTCGCGCGCTGCTTCCCCGGCAAGGCGAAGGGCGGCGGCGACCGGAGGCCCGATCCCGAGGAGATCCTGCGCTGCCGGACGCACCTTGCGCGCGAGGTGGGGATCCTGGAGCCGAGGCTGATCCTGCCGGTGGGCGGCCTGGCGGTGGAGCAGGTGCTCGGCCACCGAGGGCCGCTCGCGGGCGTGATCGGCGAGGTGCGGCGGGCGCGCTTTCACGGCGTCGAGGCCGACGTCATCTGCCTGCCGCACCCGAGCGGCGCGTCGACCTGGCACAAGACCGAGCCGGGGATCTCGCTCCTCGGCCGCGCGCTCCGCCTCATCGCGGAGCACCCCGAGGCCGCGCGCGCGTTCGCCGGCGCCGCGCCCGCTGCCGCGGCGCCCGAGGGGCCGCCGTAGTCGCGCGGAAGGCGCCCGGGAGACGCGCGGAAGACGCGCGGAAACCGCGCCGGGAGGCCCCTCCCGACGAAGCGCGGACATCCTGTCGAGGACGGCCAGGCCGACAGATCAGGATACGCGCCGACAGCACGGAACGCGCGGCAACTCCGCCGGGCGTGCGCCGTATTCAGTGCCTCACGACGCGTCACGACCGCCAAGCACACCGCGGTCGCGGCGCACCGCAAAACGGATTGTCATTTTGGCAGGATGCGCCATTGTACAGGTCGCCGACGTGTCCACTTTGGCAGAGCGACACCAGAAGCCCTGTGATCCATGCGGTGGATCCGGCGGAGGGCTGCTGGCACGACGCTCGCATTCACATGCAGCAAAGGCGCTGGCGGCGGGCGGGCGCTCGCGAACGAGGCAGGTAGCACCATGTTGAAGATCCTCCGGAAGTTGAATGAAGGCAGCCTCCTCCAGCGCACCATGATGCATATCGCGGTGTTCGTCGCCGGATCGGCGAGCGTCGTGGCGCTGACCAGCGTGCTGCTCGTGTCGACCGCGAAGGCGGTGCTGCCGCCGCACGACGCGACCGAGGCTGGCGCCGACACGGCGGATACGGAGGAGAAGGGCGCCGACGCGGATGCGGAGCCGGGCTCGCCGGAGGCGGCGGCGCGCCCCGCCGGCGCGAGGGCCGGGGCCAAGGCGCTGGCGCGTGTGGCGAATCGCCGCGAGAGCGCGGTCGCGCAGTGACGGCCGCGCCGGCGCGGGCGCCGCGGGGGAGGACAGCGCCGCGATCCGTACAGCTTCTCCTGGTGTAGGTCGTTTCGCATCTCCTGGGCATCGTGTGGCGCCGGCTGGATCGGCTCGGCGCGCGCGTGATAGCAACGTCGCCGATGACCCAGCCCCCGAGCCCCCTCGCCACCCCGGTCGCATGGAACCTTGTCGCCGACGACTACGCCGTCGACATCGTCCCGCACTTCGAGAAATACGCCGCCGACGCCCTCCGGCTCGCCGCCATCGGTCCGGGCGCGCGCGTGCTCGACGTGGCCGCCGGGCCAGGCACCCTGTCCCTCCTCGCCGCCCGGGAGGCGCAGGTGACCGCCCTCGACTTCTCCCCCGCGATGGTCGAGCGGCTGCGCGAGCGCGCCGCGCGCGCGGGGCTCGCCGTGGACGCCCGCGTCGGCGACGGCATGGCGCTGCCCTTCGAGGACGGCGCCTTCGACGCCGCCTTCTCGATGTTCGGGCTGATGTTCTTCCCCGACCGCGACCGCGGCTTCCGCGAGCTCCTCCGGGTGCTGCGCCCGGGTGGCCGGGCCGTCGTCGGGAGCTGGGCGCCGATGGACCGGTCGCCGATCATGGACGAGCTCTTCTCGGCGATCCGCGCCGAGCTGCCCGGGCTGCCCTTCGGCGAGGGCAAGGCGCCGCTCGGAGATCCGGCGGAGCTCCGCGCCGAGATGGAGGCCGCCGGCTTTCGCGACGTCTCGGTGCGCGAGGTCGAGCACGCCTGGGAGGCGGCCTCGACCGAGGAGCTCTGGGGCTCGATGCGCCGGAGCAACGCGCCGCTGGTGCTCCTGCGGGACAAGCTCGGCGAGGCGCGCTGGGACGAGCTCGGCAAGGCGATCCTCGGCCGGCTGCAGGCGCGGTTCGGCGAGGGTCCTCAGCGCCTCGGGATGGTCGCCAACCTGGGCGCCGGAACGCGCTAGCTCCACCCACCAGGAGTCCGGCCAGGGCTCCGGGGAGAGAGAGCTCAACGCACAGGCGCAAAGGCGCGCTCCCCGACACGAGCTCATTGTGTCCGCGCGACCACGGCGAGAAGGGTGTCGAGATCGAGCGGCTTCTTGAGCAGCGCGCACGCGCCCAGGGTGGCCGCTCTGGGATCACCCCGCGGGCTCATCGGGACCTCCGGCCGGCGGGGACACCTCGGTCGGCAGAGCGTGGCGGCGCCGGCGCAGGGGGAGGTCCACGATGAAGGCCGCCCCCGCGCCGAGCTCGCTCTCGACGCGGATCGAGCCGCCATGGGCGATCACGATCCGGCGGCTGATGTACAGCCCCAGGCCGAGACCGCCGTAGTGCTGCGCCGAGACGCCTCGCTCGAAGCGTTCGAAGATATACGGCACGCAGCTCGGGTCGATCCCGATGCCGCGATCGGCGACGACCAGCTTGGCCATCTCGCCCTCGGCCGCGACGCTGATCTCGATCGGCTTGCCCCTCCCATACTTGATGGCGTTCAGCACCAGGTTGGTCACCACCTGCTCCAGACGGGCCCTGTCCCACATGCCCACCACGGGAGCGTCGGCCCGCCATATCACCGTACTTCCGGACTGCTTCAGCTCCACGTCGAAGTCCTCCACGACCTCTCGCGAAAGCGCCCGGAGATCGACGTCTCCCAGCGTCAGCTCGAGCTTGCCTGCCTGGATCCGAGCCACGTTGAGCAGATCTTCAATGAGCCTGACGAGCCGCCGGCACTGCCGGTCGGCCATCCCGGCCAGCCTCTGCGCGCCGGCGGGGAGCGTCGTCGCCTCGCGCATCAAACCTTGCACGGCGAGCTTCAGGCCCGCGATGGGGGTATAGAGCTCATGAGAGGCGATCGACACGAAGTCGTCGCGCATCCGCACCGCTGCTTCGGCGGCGGCCCGGGCCCTCTGCTCGTCCTCCAGGAGCAGGGCGCGCTCCGCCTCGATCCTCTTCCGCTCCGTGATGTCCGTGGAGATGCCGCCCACCGCGTACGGGACGCCGGCAGCGTCGCGCAGAGGGAACTTGATGGCGACATAGGTGTGCACGCCATCGTCCTGAGGCATCACCTCCTCGTCTTCCAGCGCCGTCCCGGCGAGGAGCGCCCGCTCGTCGAAAGCGCGGAGCGCCTCGGCGTGCTCCCGGGAGAACACGTCATCGTCGCTCTTGCCCACGATGGCCTCGCGAGTGATGCCGAACAGCTCCTCGAAGCGGCGGTTGACGAGGACGTAGCGCCCCTCGATGTCCTTGACGTAGACGATGGCCGTCGAGCTGTCGATGATGGCGCGCAGGAGCTCCTGGCTCGTGCGCAACGCCTCCTCCGCGCGCCTGCGCTCCTCCGCGACCTTCCGCAGCGCCGCCTCCGTCTGCTCGTGCTCGGCGATCTTGTGCCTGAGCTGGGCGTTGGCACGGCTGAGCTCGGCGGTGCGCTCGGCGACCTGCTGTTCCAGCCGCTCTTTTGCCCGGGCTTCTTCTGTCAGGCGAGCATCGAAGTCGAAGATGGATTTCAAGTCCACCTCGATCACATCGCGACACTGCGCCAAGAGCGTCTGGTAGGTCTTGCTGTACTGGTTCGCGCGGTCATCCAGCACGCAGATGGTCCCGAAGATATCCCCCGTGGGCCAGGCGATCGGGAAACCGAGGTAGGATATCATCCCGAGCTTGGCATCCGGGTTCGACTCCCACCGCTCGTCTTTCAAGGCGTCAGGGACCAGCAGCGGCATTCGGGTCTTCATCACGGTCTCGCAGTAGAGCCCGGTGTCGAGACGCGCGCGTTCGTTGGGCTCATAAGGGTTCCCCTTCGACTCGCTGGAGACGCAGACGACGATCTCGGGCGGCTCGACTCTCATGATCAGAGCGGCCGGGACGCGCAGGATCTCCGCGAGGAGATCGGTCATCTCCTGCCACTTGCGAGCGATGTCCGTCGGAATGTCGATGGCGACCGTGCTTGATCGGCCTCTTCGGCCGCTCCCGGGCGACGAGGTCTTCGTCCCGAGGTCGTCCGTACGCTGCTCCGGCGGGCAGACGGAGGCGGCCCCATGCGGCCCGAGGCCCGCGCCCTCAGCGCGCCCCGAGGGCGCGGGCTCGCCCAGCCCCGGGCGGCGGGCATGGTCGACAACGAGCGCGCCTGGCTCTGTGTGATCGTCGGTCCCGGTACGCATGAGCCCCCACGATGACGAATCGTGCGAAGGGCCATCAGGTTGTCAAGGTGGGCGCGACGGCGCCGCCTCTGAGGACGCAGCGCGACGAGCCGGCCGGGGCCGGTCGAGCCCTACCCTGGTTCGCCGCCCAGGGCGCGCGGCCCGGGCGCCCTTCGGAGAGCGGCGAGGACCCATCGGTATCTCCGAGATGTCCGAGATGGTCGGCGGCGCCCCATCAGGCAGCTCCCTCCCGTCAATCTACGCGCTCGCGTCGGTTTGCCCGATGGACCGCCGACCTCGGCGGCATCCACGCGCAGGAGACGCTCTCTATGAAGCCGGTCCACCCCACGGCAGCCCCCCGCGCGGGCACCCCGCCGTTCCTGGCCTTTTTCCTCTCGACGGGCGCGGCGCTCGCGGGGTGCACCCCCGAGATCGCCACCATCGGTCGCGGGCTCGGGGCCACGACATCGTCATCGCCCGCCTCTTCCTCGTCCACGTCCACCGCCGGCGGCGATGACCCCGGCATGGAGCCCGGCGCCGGCGGCGGCTCCCCCCAAGGCACCGCCGGCGCCGGCGGGGACGGTCGTTGCGATCCGCACCTCGTGGGGGTGGTGCGCGACTTCAAGGCCTTTTACTCCGAGGGCGGACACCCCGACTTCGAGTACTTCGCGGGCGAGGGGATGACAGGCCTGGTCGAGCCCGAGCTCGGCCCCGACGACAAGCCGGTCTATGCCCATGAGGGCGGCACGGATCACACGACCGGGCCCGAGGCGTTTCATCAGTGGTATCACGACGACCCTGCGGTCAACCTATCGATTCCGTACGTCGTCCCCCTCAAGGTGAGCGAGCGCGGCTTCGGGCACTTCTACGGAGAGGAGTTCTTCCCCATCGACGATCAGGGGTGGGGCAACGAGGGGCGAGAGCACAACTACGGCTTCACGTACGAGCTCCACATGACCTTCGAGTACCGGCCCGGCGACGTCTTCTGGTTCGTCGGGGACGACGATCTCTGGGTGTTCATCAACAGGCGCCTCGCGATCGACATGGGCGGGCTCCACGGCGCGACCGCGGCGTACGTCGATCTCGACGCGAGCGCCGAGGAGCTCGGCATCGAGGTCGGCGAGGAGTATCCCCTCGACTTCTTCCACGCGGAGCGCCACGGCGCCGGGTCGATGTTCTCGATATCGACGTCGCTCACGTTCACGAACTGCGACCCGATCCTGAAGTAGCGCCGAGCGCGCGCTGCGCGCCAGCTCGGCGCGCCTGGAGCGGGCCGCGCGACCCGGGCGCCGAGCGCCGCGAGCCGCTCGAGGCACGCCGACATGTCGCCCTCCTGACAGGGTCGAGGAAATGTTGTTTCGAGACACGCTATCGACGTACCGCCGGCGCGCGCGCTCGTGCTAACACCCGCGCCGGTCGCCCGGACGCAGACGAGCTGGCCACGGGCGACCGAACGCGGCCATCCCCATGGCCGCCGAGACTCGCGGGCCGGCGACGCATGGAGCTTCGATGAGGAACAACCTGCTCACAGCATTGCTTATCTTGCCCCTCTTGGGTTGCGGATCGGGCTCGGAGGACAGCGCGGGCGCGACGACGAGCACGGGCTCCGGCGGGTCGGGAGGTGCGGGCGGGCCATCGCCGGGCTGCGCTCCGACCGCGGCGCCGGACATCGCCGACGTCTCCGGCACGTGGGCGTACCGGGCCGTCGGGTCGCAGCTCACCCAGGCGCAGGGGCTGGATCCGTTCCATACGCGCATCGTCAGCGTGCTGCTCGTCACCCAGCAGCAAGACGGCGACGCCATCTCCTTCAACGGCACGTACTGCGACCATTACACCGAGGATCCGGACGCGATCGTGCACGCCGTCATCCCCGACACCTTCCGCGAGGCGCTCGCGCCGGTGGCGCGCGAGGGCACGTTTGCGGCGAGCGAAGGAAGAGGACGCCGCTACCAGCTCGGACGCCTCTACGAGGTGGTCGGCGCGGCGCTCGAGGACCCCGCGCAGGACGAGCTGCCCACGGCTCCGGCGGACGCCCGGGTCGTGGACCAAGATGAGGACGGACACCCGGGGATGACGCTTCAGCTCCAGGGGCTCATCGACGGCTCGGTGTACGTCGCCGAGCGGAAGTGGACCGAGCTCGACGGCGTCGCGGTCGCGGCCGATCGCATCGAGGGTCGCCTCGGGTTCGCGTCGGAGCAGAGCGTGCTCGACACGGATCCTCCGATCCTGAAGGCGAGCACGGCGGCGTCGAGGACCTACCCCGATCCGGAGGAGTGCAACAGCACCTTCGTGATGGTCCGCATCCCCGACGACGCGGACTGCGCCTGGATCGAGGCAGCGGCCGAGACGCTCTTCGAGTGATGCCCTCTCCGGGCGGCGGCGGGCTCGGCGGCGCTGCTCACTGAGGCAGCCGCAGGACGAAGCCGGCGCCCGCCAGCCATCCTCCGCTGGAGAAGCCGGGATAGCCCGGGTTGTTCGTCTGCAGGCCGGCGACGCCCTCGAGCGCATCGCCGCTCACGATGTCGACCAGGTTGTCGGGGACCTCGTCGAACACGGGGTCCCTGGCCGACCGGCTCTTTTCGACCTCGCGCGTCACGAGCAGCTGGCCGTGCAGGAACGCCCCCACGCCGAAGTCGGCGCCGAAGAGCGACACCGGCGTCTCGAACGAGGCGCTGACCGCGAGGCGCGAGTTGTCGACGTAGTTGGTCCTGCCGGTCTGGTCCGGCACGGGAGACGGCGTGAAGGCGACGTCGGCCGAGAGCCTGCGGCTCCGCAGCACGACCGAGCCGCCGAGCCCCACGGACACGGTGGTCGACCACGGATCGGACGGGCGCTCGGCGTGCCGATCGCGGTACTCGGACCACCGCGTCAGGAGAGCGTGCGCGCCGAGCTCCCAGGCGGGCGGCGCCGGGCTCTTCGAGCCCGCGGCGCGCTCGCCCGCCCCGTCGCCGCTCGGCGGGCCCGCGACCGAGGCCGCGAGCCCGATGCGCGTCGGCTCGTGGCCGAGCGTCATGCGATAGACCTGGGGGACCGCGCTCTCGCCCTCTGGATAGGTGTAGTTCCAGAAGCGGATCCTGTTCTCGCCGTCGGTGTCCGACGCCGAGGGCAGGTGGAGCGTGGCCGAGAGGCGCAGCCAGGGTGTCGGGTTTGTCGCGAACGCGAAGTAAGGAGCGAAGACGCTCTCGACCTCCACCTCGGGATTGATGAGCGCGGTCCGCTGGTCGCCCGCGTCGGGCACGTGGACGGACGTCCGCGCGGCGGTGCCGATGGTGACGTCGACGCCCGCCCCGACGGAGAGCCAGCGGGTGATCCGGCCTGCCATCGACACCGCGAGGCTGGTGAGCGACAAGCGATCTCCGAGCAGCTCGAACTCCAGTCGATTCGAGAAGTACTGCGCGCGCTCGTCGGGGAAGAAGGGCCGCTGCTCCTGGAAGCTCCTGATCGGCAGCAGGGCGTAGAAGCCCAGGACGAGGCGATCTTCGTAGAGCGGCCGCACCAGCCCGAGGGTCGCGTACGTGATGGCGTCACGCTCGCGCGTGTCCTCCCGAGGGCTCGGGAGCTTCGACGCGGGCATGGGCCGGTGGGTGAGCCGAGAGGTCGAGCCGTCCGGATTCCGGATCTGGCCGTCGTACACCGACTCGGGCACGTCGACGCCAGGAGGGCGCGGAGCGAGGGTGATGTCGCCGTGGGTGACGAGCACGAAGAAGCCCGCCTGCGTCGTCGCCGCGGCGCCCGGCAGGAGCGCCGGGTTGAAGAACGCGGCCTCCGGTCCCCGCGCGAGCGCCCGCGCGTTCAGCCCATTGGCGCTCGTGGGAGCGCCCGTGAGCTCGAGCGCGCCCGACGCGCGCGCGGTCCCGGCCTCGAGGAGCAACGCGGATGCCAGCGCGAACGGTGTGGTGATGCACAATTTTGGCAGCATAGGTCCGCGAGGCGCGGGAGTCTGCCGGGAGGCCGGTCGCGAGGTCAAGCCCTGCGCGTCGGCCCGGCGGACCGCGCGCTTCGGCGGGCCCCTCTCGTGGCCCCCTCCTCCGGTGCATGATCCGCGACAGGGTGAACGGCTCGCCCGCGCCGGGGCCGGCCGACGCCTAGGACGCCGAACGGGTCAACGGACGATCACGCGCACCGGAGCGCCAGGCAGCCCCTGCAGCCCCACCGGCACTGGCTTCTTGGACACGAGCTCGAAGCTGTAGCGCCGCAGCAGCGTGCCCAGGATCAGCTTCATCTCGTACAGCGCAAAGGCGGCCCCGATGCAGCGCCGATTGCCGCCGCCGAACGGCAGGAATTCGAAGGGGGAATAGGTCCGCTCCAGGAATCGTTCGGGCCGAAACACCTCCGAATCCGGAAATACCGCGGGATCGTGGTGGGCCCAGATGATCTGCGCGAACACGCCTGCTCCGGCCGGCAGCTCGTAGCCCGCGATCTGCATCGGCCTATTCAGCTTGCGTCCCACGCCCGGCGTGGGCGGGCGCAGGCGCAGCGTCTCGTTGCACACCGCTTCCAGGTACGGCGCCTTGGCCAGCGCCTCGGGCTCCGGATCCGCGCCCAGCGCCGTCAGCTCGTCCTGCAGCCGGCGCAGCGCGGCGGGCGCGTGTCCGAGAAAATAGAGCACCCAGGAGAGCGCGCCCGCGGTCGTGCTGTGCCCGGCGAAGAGCAGCGTGTGCAGCTGCTCGAAGATCTGCTGGTCGTCGAGCGCCGTCCCGTCTTCCTGGCGGGCTTCCAGGAGCAGGCTCAGGATGTCGGTGCGCTCGGCGGGCTCGGCGCGGCGGCGGGCAATCTCCGGATCGAGGAAGCTGCGCAGGTCCTGGGTCGCGCGCAGCCTGCGCGCCCACGGGCCGAAGCCCCCGAACTCCCGGCGCAGCGCGGGGATGACGAGGGTGACGTTCAGGCCGATGGAGAAGGACTTGCGCAGCTCCTCGAGCAGCGTCTCGAGGCGCGCCACCTCCGCCGGCGCGGTGACCCCGAACACGAGGTGGATGATCGTCTGCAGCGAGATCTTGTGCATGAGGTCCTGCGCCGAAAGCTGCAGGCCCGGCTTGAGGTCCTGGGAGCACTGCAGGGTCAGGTCGCAGATCTGCTTGCCATACAGGCGCATGCGCTGCCCGTGAAACGGCGGCATGAGCAGCTTGCGCATGGCCGCGTGCCGCGCGCCCGAGAGCGCGAACAGCGACGACTCTCCCATCGCCGCGGTGAAGCTCTCGCCCAGCATCTGGTCGAGGGCTTCCGGCGGCACCGCGAACACGGAGCGCAGCCCCTCCACGCTGCCGGTGGCCAGCACCGGTTTGCCGTTCATCTTCGGGAGCGACATCGGATCGCCGTAGCGCTTCCGCATGCGCAGCGTGAAGCCGATCGGGTCGAGGATCCCCCGCACGTTCATCAGGAGGCTGCTGGTGAGGCCATCGGGCAAAGCGGTCATGGGGCGCGTCCCTTCGGTTGTACGGCTTCCGCTGTTCGATGCAGGTGACGTGGGCGCAGAATCGCTGGCGATCGCCGATCGTCGCCCGTCGATGTGGATTGTTCCGGGCTCGATCGCGGGGCGGGATCCTCCGCGAGATCGCCCGCCCCGTCAATCCGACCTGCGGAGCTCGCCGAAAGCGCGGCCCCGCCGCCACCTCGAGTCGACGACGCCGCGCTCGAGGAATTCCGGTGCAGCGCCGAGAAGGCTTGTCGCGGACATCGGGCGATGATGAAGGATGCTCCGAGCGCGTGTCTGGCCGAGAGAGAGCGCCGGCGGCTGACTCCGTGCTTCGTCGTGTCGTCAGAGAGGAGCTGCCTCGCGCGTCACGGCCGACGAAGCGTTCCGGAGCGGCGGCGGCGCCTGGATTACCAGCTACGCCGCGCGATCCGATCGGCGAGCGCCCTTCGGGCGGCCTGCAGCCTGCGGGCGGTGGTGGCCGGGTTCAGCCCGTGCGCCCTGGCGCGGGCGGTGATGGTCTGGGGACCTGCCGCGGCGAGGAGGAGCTCGCCGTGCTGCGCGGGCAGCTCGACGAGCGCGCGGAGCGCGGCGCGGGCCAGGAGCCTCCCCTCCAGGTCGACGCAGCCTTCGCCGACCAGCGCGCGCGGGTCGTCGACCGGGATCTCTCGGCGGACGTGGGCGCGCTCCAGGTGATGGCCCGCCTGCCGCCACGTGATGCCGTGCAGCCAGCCCTGGAGCGCGCGGCGCGGATCGGCCCGCGGATCAGGGCGGTATCTGCCCTCCTGGACGCCTCTCCAGGCGGCCATGAGCACGTTCTGGAGCACATCCTCGCGATCGCGCGCGTGGACGCCGCAAGCGACGACCATGGCCGCGATCAGGCGCCGCTCCGCGACGAGGGCGTCGATGGGCGGCGAGGCCGCGGGACGCCGCGGCGTCGAGCGCGCCGGAGCAGGCGGCGCGCCGCGCGTGCGACGGCTCATCGGGATCTCCGGCGCACCGCGCCTCGGCTGGCCGCCGGCAGGCAGCGGGGCGAGCGTTCGCGATGGAGAGTGGGTCTTCCGGCGGCGCGCCGCAGCACGCCGGTGTTGCGTTCCAGGGTGATCCATCGCCGCTCGTCGAATGACGCATCCATGCGCGCGAGTTCCCCGGCGATCTCGCGCTTCGCTGCGAAATCGATCAGGCACGCTCGTTTTCACGCCCGTGACGCCGGCGCGGCGCTCGCGCCGGCGCGGTGACGGATCGAGCGCGATCTCGGGCGGAACGGGCCAGAGGGAGACAGAGAGAGGGTCGAGAGGCATCAAGACGTCATCGACGCCCGCCGGAGAAGCAGATCTCCTGGTGCTCACGGTGCCTTGACGGCTCGCTGTTGCGATCGAGGACGCGAGCGGGCGTGGGGGCGTGGGCTCGCCTTCACGGAGCGCCGTTCAACGCGTCCTCGATGGCGGGCAGGTAGGCGCTGCCGGGGAACGCCTCGCGGAACCGGGCGGCTCGCGCCGCGGCCTCCGCGCGCCGGCCGCTCTGGTCGAGCGCCTGGATCGCCAGGGTCTCGCGTTGCTGGGCTCTCGGGCTGCGCGGGTAGCTCCGCGCGTGGCGGTCGAGCGCCTCGAGCGCCTCGGTCGCTCTTCCCGCTCCGAGCGCGGCGATCGCGCGCTGGATCAGGGTCAAGTCGGTGTCCATCGGCGGGACGGCCGCCTTGGCGCCGGTCGCGGCAGGCGGCGCCGGCGCCGGCGAGGACAGGGCCGCCGGGACGTCGGCGAGCGCGGCCGTCGCGCCCGCGCGCGCCGGGAGCGCCGCGAGCACGTCGCCGCGGACGAGGGCGCTCTCCGGCGGGGCCGGGCGCGGGAGGGCCGCGTAGAGCGCGCCGGCGCCGGTGCCGGCCCCGCCCAGGAACAGCGCCGCGCCTGCTGCGGCGAGCTTCGCCCGCGTGACCCGGATGCCCGCCCGCGCGAGGCTCGCCGGGGCGCGGCGCGCTTCCCACCCCAGGACGGCCTCCGCCGCGCCGTCGCCGGGCGGGAAGGCGCGCGCAGCCTCGGCGGCCGGCGCGCCCCCGTCGCCCTCCGGGAGGGCGAGCCGCGCCTGAAGCCGCGCCCAGAGCAGCTCGCCGTGGCCTTCCGGCAGGTCGAGCCGGGCGTCGCCGAGCTCGAGCAGCAGCGGCCCGTGGGCCAGGGCGAGCGGCGCCAGCGCGGAGCGCGCGTGCACGCCGAGCGCGTCGCGCTCCTTCGCGCCGAGCCGCATGACCGCGGCCGCGAACTCCTTGCGGGCCCGCCGCAGCCGGTCCCACGCGGTGTTCTCCGGGATCTCGAGCGCCGCGGCGATATCGCGCATCTCGATCCCCTCGAGCTCGTACAGGAGGAACACGACGCGCCGGTCGCCCTCGATGCGCTGGACGAGCGCCCGGACGATCCGCTGCGTCTCGGCCTGTGCGAACCGCTGCTCCGCGTCGTCGCTCGGGTCCACGACGTCGATGCGCTCGGCCTCCGAGCGCGCGAGCAGCTCCCGCCGGTTCCGGGAGAGCCGCTGGTGCCGCAGGGCGAGGTGCGACGCGATGCTCGCCACCCACGCCTTCATGGAGAAGCGAGGGTCGTAGTCCTCGAAGCGGCGGTGGACGACCAGGAACACCTCCTGGGCCACATCGCGCAGGTGCCGCGCCGGAACCCCCATCCGCCAGAGCACCCGGAGGACGTACCGGAGCAGGCCCGTGTAGACCTCCTCGAAGGACGGCCGCGGGGGCGGCTCGGGCGCCGGTCCGGGGTCGGTGTCGGCTGCCGGTCCGGGGTCGGTGTCATGGGCGGGGGCCAGCGGAGGCCGGGGGGGTTGAGGCTCCGTCATCGCTGCTTCTTCCCGCTAGACTGGCCGGATTGTGGCGAAATCGTACGCGGGGCAGAAAAAAAATCGGGGGTGCGCGGCCTTGGACGGTGGCGGGGGGGCATGACGCCTGAGCTCGGCGGCGGTGGACTCGCCGGGGGAGCACGTGGCACCTCGCGCGCGGCGCCCTATGGAC
Source organism: Sorangium sp. So ce834 (assembly GCF_051521425.1). Lineage (NCBI taxonomy): Bacteria > Pseudomonadati > Myxococcota > Polyangiales > Polyangiaceae > Sorangium > Sorangium sp. So ce834. The sequence goes on along the minus strand of NZ_CP150351.1, from coordinate 4,363,514 downwards.
TGGACAGAGGGCCGCTCTGGCGGCCCTGCCTCGCTCGTGAAGAGCTCCTCCCCAGACGTTGCCCTGCTTCCTCGTGCGTTGTCGTATCGCTCTAAGTCTCCTCGTTTCGCTTCAAAATCGACCCGACGCACGCGCAGGAGCGTACTGAGGAGACTCTCTCGGAGCAGTCCCGCGCGCTCGATGTCGCCCGGCGTCCGCAAGGGCGGTACGCGAGCGCTGTCGAGCAAACCGATCTGAGAAAAGCAGTTCGAGCTCCGCAATGCGGAGACGCGAAGCTCGCGAGGCGCCGGTCTTGTCGCGAAGCTCGCCTTGTGGTCTCGTGGCTCACGTCATCGACCTCGGTGCGTCGGATCGGTGGTGACGCGAGCTTGACAAGGGAGACGGCAACGACATGCCAAGGCTGAATCGTCGCTGGAAGTACGGGATCGTGGCGGCAGGGGGCGCCGCGTCGCTCGGCCTGGGGGCGTTGGCTGGCGGATGCGAGGTCCATGGGTACGGCACTTTCGTGGACGTCTGCGAGGATCCGACCCTCCCGGGTGCCACTGACCCGGGCGGTCCCTGTTATGATGCCCGCACCGACGCGTCCGCGTGCGGGGATGCCGGCTCGGACGCAGGAGAGGACTGCGCGGACGGGGATGCCGGCACCGATTTCGACAGCGCGACGGTCCCCGAGCTCGACACCAGCACGCCGGCGGCCTGTCCGGGGCAATGCGTGCCGAGGGAGCCGTTCGGCTGGTCCGAGCCGGCGCTGCTCTGGATCGGCCCGGAGGACCGAGCACCGGGGTGCCCCGCCGCCGCGCCCATCGTCGCCTACGAAGGCCGCGCGGACTTCACGGCGGGGGGGCCGCGCCCATGCCCGGCCTGCCTGTGCGACCCGCCGGACGCGTCGTGCGAGCTACCGGCGGCGTGGAGCACCTACGCCAGCTTTCCGTGCGACGTCCCCGGCGCCGCCGAGACGCCGTTCGCTGCTCCCGGAGGTTGGGACGGGTCCTGCACCTCGGCCGGCGCGATCGCCGCCGGACAGATGTGCGACGGCGCCCTGTGTGCGCAGTCGCTCGAGATCCCGGCCCCCCGCGTGCTCCCGGGGAGCTGCGCGCCGAGGATCGCGGAGGGACCCGGGGAGCCGGAGGAGCTTGAAGGCGCCGGGAGCTTCGCGACCTTCGCCCGGGCGTGTACCGGCACCGCGTTCGCGCCGTGCGCCGATCCCGGGATGACCTGCACCCCGGCGCCGCCGGCCGGCGATGCCGCACCGCCCGAGGGGTTCCTGACGTGCATCCACCGCGAAGGAGAGCGGGACTGCCCGGCGACCTACCCGGACCGGCACGTCTTCTACGCGGGCGCCGAGGACACGCGCGGCTGTGCCCCCTGCGGCTGCGCCGAGCCTACCGGCGGCACCTGCAGCGTCCTGGCGTCGGCGTTCAGCGATGAGGCGTGCTCGCAGCTCGCCGTCGGCGTGGTGGTGAGCTCCGCGGCCCCCTTCTGCGGCGCGATCTCCCCCGGGACGGCGCTCGGGAGCAAATCGGCGAGCGTCGTCAGCCTCGATGCGGGGACGTGCGAGCCGACGGGCGGCGGGCCGACCGGCGGCGTCGCGCTGCTCGGCGCAGCGACGCTCTGCTGCCGCCCTGCGCCGATCCCTGATCCGGTACCTGCCTGAGGCGGGTGGACCTGGGTCCTCACGGCTGCGTCCACGCGGAGCCTCATCCACATCCTTCCAGCACACGCGATGCTCCAGGCCCGCGCGCTCCGATCGGCGAACAACCGAGCCCGGATCAGAACGAAGCGACGAGGTGCAAGCCTCCCGCCGTGGAGGTGCCGGCCACGGACAAATTCTCACCGCCAGCGAGATGAAGCGTGGGACGCGCGAGGTTGGCCACGAGCTCGCCAGTGAGCCGCGCGGCAAGGTCGTCCGAGAACGGCACCTCAACGCCGCCGCGCAGCCCGAGCGCCGCGTAGGGCTGCAACGCCTCCCCCGCGACGTTGACCATACCGAAGTGCCGCACGCGGCCCGCCGTGGCGAGGCCGCAGCCGAAGAGCCAGGCCACGTGCCCGCAGGGGACGACCGAGCCGCCAAGCGAGGACACCCCGAAGATCCTCCCCTGATACGGCTTGGCGGCGACCGGCAGGTCCACGCGTCCCTCCAGCGAGAGCGAGAACGCCTCCCACCGGCCCCCCACGAACCCCGAGAACCCGACCGCCGGGGCCGGCGCTAATCCCTCGCTGATCAGCGCCCCCACGCCGACCTGAAGCCGCAGCCCGGCCAGCGCGGCGTCACGGCGCTCCACGGGCCGCGCCGGCGCGACGGGCCGGCACGGCGGGGCCGGCGCTGCGGCCGGCGCGTGCGGCGAACCCGCCGGCGCCGCTCGCGGGGAGGCCGTCTCGGGCAGCTCCGGCGCGGAGGCTGTCTCCGGCGGCGCCGTCGCCTCCGGCGCCGCCTGAGACGGCGCCGGCTCCCGCGCCGATCGCACCGGGCGCAGCACGATGGCGAGGGCGGTGCCGACGTCCTCCACCAGCGCCCCGCAGGCCGCGCTCGTGAGCTCCTGGCCGCCGAGCCGCCGGCCGTCGCCGTCGTACAGCGCGATCTCTCCCAGGAAATGCCGCCCCTTGCGCGCGAGGACCACCTCGACCCGCCGGCCGCCGCCGCCGTCCACGAACGGATCGGTCCCGCCGAGCTGCGCGGCGACGACATCCCGGAGCGCCTGCTCCTCGGGGCACCCCTCCGCGCCCGGGCCGCGCGTGTAGGACAGCCGCGCGCCGCCCGGCGGGACCTGACCGAGGGCCGGCGGCGCGGCCAGCGCCAGGGACACGGCAAGACTCCACCCGATGGCGTTCAGACGTGGATGGCGCAAGGGACTCCGCTCGAGCGTCAGGCAAGGGCCGCAGGTCGACGGCGAGGGGCCACGGCCGGCTGCGACCTGCACCGACTGGAATTACGGACCACGACCCGCATCCGGCAACGGATTTTTCCGGGCCGCGGCGACCCGCCACGCCCGCGCCGGCGGGCGCCGGAGGCCTCGAGGTCTGCCGGACGGGTCGATCACCCGTTCCGGGAGGCCTCCCGGCCTCTCCAGCAGGTCGACGACCTCCGGAAAGAGCCCGATCGGCCCGCGCCAGCGCGACGGCGACCCGTTCCGAGACGCCCCGGGGTATCTCCCCGCCTGCCGGCGACCCGTCGAGCGACCCCCGGGGTATCTCCCCGCCTGCCGGCGACCCGCCGAGCGACCCCCGGGGTATCTCCCCGCCTGCCGGCGACCCGCCGACGAGTCTCCGGAAGCGGGTGGCCCCCTGGCGACCGCCCCGCCCTCGTCCGGGATCGCCCCGGCCCTCCCCGCCCGTGCGAGGCCCCGCGCTCCAGCACCTCGGTGGACATCCGCTGCGCCGCGCACCCGCGCGGCCGATAGCACATTAACGACGACAGGAGCGCTGGACGTGGGAGAGCGCCATGCTCATCGTGCCACGATGGACTCAACGTTTGATGCTTCGATCTACGTTCGCGCTCCCATCATCAACATCGCCAATGGCGTGACCCTCGCCAACGCGCTGGTCGCAGCCTGTCCGGAGGTGGTGCCCGAGAACGTCGCCAAGGCGTGTACGAAGCTGAAGGCCGCCGGGGAGGCAGGCCAGAGGGCGCTCACCGCGCGCCGCCGGGTGAACGGCGCCCTGTCCGAGGACGACGTGCGGGGGCTCGACCGGGAGGCCGACGGGAGCTTCGGGGCGCTGCGCATGCGCCTCATCGCGACCTCGATGCTGCCCGAAGCGCGCTACCCGCAGGCGCGGCGCGCCGGAGAGCTGGTCAAGGAGCTCTTCGGCGATGACGGCCTCTCGTTCCTCACGGCCGAGTACTCCGTGCAGAACACGGTCATGGCCTCCATCCTCGCGCACATCGAGGAAGCGGGCCTGAAGCCGGAGATCGACGCGCTCGCCGGGCCCGAGTTCCTCGAGCAGATCGGCAATGTCCTGCCGCGCTACGACGCGATGGTGCGGGACAAGCTCCAGAAGGAGGCCGCCACGACATCGAACCTCGCCACGCACGTGCGCGCCATCCAGACTGCCATCGTCAATTACGCGACAAAGGTCGCCGCCATGGTCGATGAGGACGAGCCCGCGACCATCGAGGCCGCCCGGAAGGCCCTCCGCCCGCTCGACGTGCACCGCGAGGCCGGCGCGCGGCGGGCCCATGGCGGCGCCAAGGGCGAGGCCACGAGCGGCGCCCCGCCCGCGCCGGCCGCCCCGCCGGCGACCGGCGCGGCCGCCGACGGCGCCGGCGAGCCGGCCTGACTCGCGCGCCGCGTGCGCATGCGCGACGCCACCATCGCGATCGCCGGCTCGCTTTCTTCGGTCGCAGCGAGCTGCGCGCTACCCCGGCTTCTTCGCTACGACGAACGCAACCATCCCCCCAGCACCAACCTCCCTCTCCTCGATCTCGACGAACCCTACCTCGCGCATCTCGCGGAGGATCGTCTCGCGATCGTAGACATAGACGACCGGCGCCTTCCCGAACCAGCGCATCACCGTGATGATCACGCCGTAAGGCACCCAGGTGCTGCCGAGGCAGACGTTGGACGAGATGAACGAGCCGCCAGGCTTGAGGAGGTCGAAGATTGCCTTGAGGGTGCGCCTCCGATCGGGGACGAGGTGGAGGAGGGAGTAGGCCCAGGCGCTGTCGAAGTGCTCGGGCTCAACCGGAGCACGTCCGTCGAGCGTGCCCTGGCGAAAGGTGACGTTGGTCACGCCTTGGACCTGCTTCTTCTGGTCGGCGATGCGGATCATCTCGGACGAGACGTCCATCGCGTGGATGTGGCCGGCGAACGGCGACATCTCCAGGGCGAGCGAGCCGGTGCCGCAGCCGATCTCGAGGACCGTCGAGCCCGGGCGCAGGTGCTCGCGGGTGATGGCCTTCTTGCGCTCGAAGGCCGTGACGTTCCCCACCGGCTTGGCGGCGTACTTCTCGGCGATGCCGTCCCAGAACTTGGCGTCGGTGCTCATCGTGGTCGACGATTCTATGCACGCGGCGCGTCTGCGCCCGGTGCAAGTTCGTGACGCAGGGGCGCAGTTTCGCGCCACCCCTCGGCCTCGCCGCGGAACAGCGCTGCGCGCTCTGTCATCGCCGCGGTGATGCCGTCGCGCGCGGCCCGCAGGCGCGCGTTGTCCCGGAGGTCGCGGTGGCTGAGGAGCCAGAAGTCGCCGACGTAGCGCAGGTCCGGCTTCGCGAGGCGGTGGAGCCCTGGCTCCGGATCGCCGGCGTAAGTGGGTAGCATCACGAAGCCGAGGCCCGCGTGTGCGGCCTCCATCATGATCGCCATCGACTCGAACGTGCCCCAGATCGGAACCTCGGGATAGCTCGACGACGCGACGAGCTCCTCGGCGATCTTGCGCAGGTTGGATCCGAGCCAGCGCGCGGGCCGCGCGCCGCGCTCGGGGTCGAGCTGGGCAGCGTGCGCGGTCGCGACGTAGTTGCAGAGGGTGATGGGGACGAGCCGCCGCCCGATCAGGTGCTCCGGCGGGGACGCGCTCGGAACGAGCGCGCGCACCGCGATGTCGGCCTCGCGCTTCGACAGATCCAAGTTCTTGGCATCGGCATCCAGCTCGAGCTCGATGCCGGGATGCTGCTCGCAGAGACCGGCCAGGGCGCGGAGGAGGATCTTCGCGATGAAGGGGTCGGTGCAGGTCACCCGCACGGGCCCCTCGAGCCGCGCGTCTTGCCCGGCGAGGCCGCGCTCCAGCGCGGCCATCTCCCGCTCGACGCGCTCCGCCCCCGAGACCATCTCGTTGCCCGCGTCCGTCAGCAGGTACCCATCGCGGTGCCGGTCGAACAGCTTCACGCCGAGCCGCGTCTCGAGGGCCTCGACCCGCCGCGCCACGGTCGAGTGGCTCACGCCGAGCATCGAGCCCGCCGCGCGAACGGAGCCCGTTCGAGCGAGCGCGAGAAAATGGCGCACGTCATCCCAGTCCACGATGCCCGCCAGCATACCCCTCGCGGGTGCGCGCGACAGATGCACACACGAGCCGCCGTGACCGAGGGCGCCGAGGCGCCGCGGGTCGACGTGGCGGCCGAGGCGCGCGTCAAGAAGAACGCCCAGTCGAGGAGGAAACCATGTGAACTGGGTGGAGTCCGCTCACGTACAGCGATGCGCGCCAATTTATCAATACAGCGGCACTTTCCCAGGAGCGAGCGGATCGCGTAAGGGATCTTCTGTCCCCCTGAGGTGAGCACGGCAATTTGCCCTGGACATCCTCGATTCCACCCCCAGCGCCGGACAGGCGAGCAAGCTACGGCCGATGGCCGGGCCGGTTGCCCGCGGCGGTTCACCGCGAGCGGCTTCACCAGAGCCGCTCCTTGCGGCGCGACGGCGCGGGCTACGGAGCGACGCGGAGCGTCCGCGACGCGACGAGCGCCCGGCAGAGGGCGATCCGGTCGTCCAGGTCGAGCCCGGGGAGCTCGCGCACGTAGAAGATGCCGTGCCGGGCGATGAACCGCAGCGCGGGCTCGCCCCAGGCGTCGACGCGCACGAGCACCGCCTCGCCGTCGACGAGCTCCGCCTTGCCGCCGTTCAGCCGGACCGACACCTCGCGATCGCGGATCACGCGCCGCGGGCCGCAGACCGACGCCGCGTCGCTCCACACCTCGGGCGGCGGCTCGCCGTAAAGAGCGCTGTACGCGGCCGCGAACTCGTCCCACGTCGCCTCGGGGACGGCGTGCGCGACAGGCGCGTTGGCGGGCGCGTGGTGCAGGAAGCGACCGAAGAAGCGCTGACAGAAATCGGCGTACTCGATCGTGAAGAGGACGAACTGGTGCCAGGCCTCGTCGACGCGCAGCGAGAACATCGGGTAAGCGCGCGTGCGGTCGGACTCGACGAGCCAGAGGTAGCGCGCGAGCTCGCGGAACAGCGCCTCCGCCTCGCGCTCGGTGGCCACCGTCTTGTTCATGAGCAGCTTGTCGAGCACGAATTGCGCCCGGTAGGCAAAGAGATCGGGCCGCCTGCGCGCGCTCGCCGTCACCACATCGGTTTGCATGGGTTGCATCATGGTCAGTTCTCCTGGGCTGCGAAGGGCTGAAATGTCCCCCAGTCGACGAGCGCGCGGGCCAGCGCGAGCTGCTCCGCCTCGGCGAGGCCGGGGATGTCGCGGGGCCTGAGCTCGCTCGCCGCCGCGAGCGCGCGGAGCGCGGGCTCGGCCCACGCCTCGACCCGCACGAGGAGCTGCGCGCGCTCGCCGCAGCGCGCGCGGAGCTCGGCGCGACCCGCGCTCCGGATCACGTCGAGGTCCACGCCCGGCCAGCGACGCACGAGCGCGGCGCGGGCGTCGAGCTCCTCGGGCCGGCCGAGCGCGCGGGCGGCGCGCGCTCGGGTGCCGGCGTCGCCGCGGGCGTGGAGGCGCGCGAGGAGCGCGGCGGCGCGCGGGCCGCGCTGGGCGAGGGCGTCGATCTGCGCCCGGCGGACGCACTCGCGCTCGTGCGCGAGGAGCGCCGCCGAGAGCGCGTCGTCCGCGGCGGCGGGCCGCGGGGCCGCGGGGGTCAGCCCCTCGACGGGGCCCACCTGCGCCTCGAGCACCGGGCCGTCGCTCGGGCCGAACAGGTGCAGCGAGATCGACCAGCTCGCGGTCGGGTTCCGCGGGTCGTGGATGCACGGCCCGTAGATGTGGCCGACCCGGCCCGCCTCCGCGGAGAAGAGGCGCTTCGGGACGAGCCGCCGGGCGCGGGCCGTCGCGTCCCAGTCGAAGGTCGCGACGTCGAGCGCGTTGTGGAACACCGCCGTGACCGTCCAGTCCGAGTGCTCGTGCGCGCCGGCCGCGCGCCCGGGCCGCCAGTACGCGAACGCGACGCGGACGCCGACCTCGGGGACCACGTGAAACGGCGCGAGCTCCGGCGCGCCGTCCCGACGCTCGATCTCGAGCGCGAGGAGCTCCAGCGGGAGCTCGTCGTCCGAGAGCCCGGCCCGGACCGCGCCCTCGACCGCGCGCACGTGATCGCGCGGCGGGCGGGCGTGGCCGTCGGACCGCGGGAAATCGAGCTGCCCGAAGAGGGCGGTGAGCTCGGCGAGCCTCATGGCGCGATCCGGAGGAAGTCGCCCTTCACGAGCGGACGGCAGAGCGCCACGCGCTCCGGGTCGTCGAGGCCGGGGAGCTCGCGGACGTAGAAGTGATCGCAGTCGACGATGAACTGCAGCGCGTCCTTCGCCCACGCGTCGATGCGCAGGAGGACGCGCGGCGGCTCCAGCGACCACACGAGATCCGCCCTCCCCTCCTCGACCCGCACGAAGATGGGCCGGCCGAACTTGACGCGGATGAGGCGCGTGTCGGGCGTCACGGCGAGCTCGTCCCTCCACGCCGGGGAGATGGGCCCGAAGAGCGCCTCGTACTCGGCGCGGTACTGGTCGAAGGTCATCTCGGGGCGCGCGCCGAGCTCGCCGCGAGGGGCGGTGTTGGCGGTGTGGTGCACGAACTCGCCGAAGAAGCGATGGCCGAACGCCGCGTACTCCTCGGTGAAGAGCACGAACTGGTGCCAGACCTCGTCGATCCTCCGGGAGAACATGGGGACTTGCCGGGTCCGGTCCGCCCTGCAGACGAAGATGTATTTCTTCACCTCGTCGAAGAGCCGCGCCGCCTCCTCGCAGGAAGGAGCCATCCGGTCCTTGACCAGCTTCTCTTCGAGCCACGGCGCACGGAACGAGAGCAGCTCGGGGATCATCGATGTGTCCATCGGCTGACGCTAATGCCAGTTTCATGCCCGCCCGCACGCGCCGCGCTCGGGGGCCCTGCGCGCCTCAAGGGAACATCGGTTCCCGAGGCGCTTCCCCAATTGGGAAACGGGTTGCTCAACGGGGGCCGCCGCCCTGCGAAAACAGGCCTCCGCGGCGCGAAAACAGCGGCCTTCGCCGCGGAGAGACGGCAGTGGCACGGCCGCTGCAATAGCCCATCTCGCGAGACGTCGAGTCCGCAACCGAAATAACCAACCCAGCTACGGAGCAATCACCATGAACGAGCAGATCAAGGTCGAGGTCGAGGTCGAGACGAAGCAGGAGACCGTCGAGGAGCGCCCTGCGCGCCTGACGGTGGAGGTCCCCACGGAGCTCCAGGCTGGCGTGGGGCCGGCCGTCTGCACCTGTCCGCCCGGCTGCTGCTGCTGAACCGCCCGCGAGGGGCCGGGGGCCGCATCCAGCGGCGACCGGCCCCTCGATCCTGACGACACGACCGCGGAGGCCCGCGCTGCGATGAGCAGCGGCGGGCCTTTCGCGTTTGGCACGCCCCGTTGGTTGCCCCTACAACGCCGATCACGTTGAAGATTCATGGGAAGAGGACCGCAAGGGCGCAAGGGGCGCAAGGGGAAGAGATGAATACAATTTCATCTCTGTCCCATTGCGCCCGTTGCGCCCCTTGCGGTCTCTCCTCTTACTGCATGGCTGGTCAGGGGTGCGCGATGACGACCAGCGCGGGGGCCCGCTCGAGCACGGCGCCGACGCACTCGCGGGCCGTGAGCGGATCCAGCGCGCCGAAGCTCTCGTCGAGGATGACCGCGTCCGCGCGCTGGAGCAGCGCGCGCGCCAGAAACAGCCGGCTCCGCTCGCCGTGCGACAGCTGCCACCCCGTCTCGCCGACGACCTGATCGAGCCCCGACGGCATGCGATCGAGCAGCGGGCCCAGGCCGAGCTTGCGGCACACGAGCTCCGCCTCCCGCCGGTCCTCCGGCGACGCGGGCCACGCGCGGCCCATCAGCAGGTTGAACCCGAGCGTCCCCGAGAGCACGTGGTTGTCGTGGAACTGCGGCGCGCTCGCGACGCGGCTGCGCCACGCGGCGCCGCCCAGCGTCCGCCGATCGAGGCCGCGGAGGAGCACGAGGCCCGACGAGGGGGCGTGGAGGCCGCTGAGCACCGCCGCGAGCGTCGACTTGCCGCCCCCGGAGCGCCCCTCGAGCAGCAGCCGGTCGCCCTTCGCGAGGACCAGGCCGCAGTCGCGCAGGACGGGCTCGCCGCGCTCGCCGCCATAGCGGAACGAGACGCCCCGCGCCTCGAGCACGACGTCCGACGCCGCGGGGCGCCCGAGCACGGCCTGCGGGATCCCGGGCGGCTCGCGGGCCTCGGCCGCCGCGAAGAGCCGCGCGATCGAGCGCCACGAGACGGCGGCGGAGAGCAGCGCGCCGAGGCTCGTCGCAAGCGTCGCGAACGCCGCCTGCGCCTGCAGGATGCCGCCCGTGGCGACGACGAGCGGGCCGACGCCCACCCCGCCGAGGACCGCAGGGACCAGGCCGAGCAGCCCGAGCGCGAGCCACCCGCGCGCCGGGAGCGACGCGAGGAGATCGCCCACGCGATCCATCGCGCGCGAGGCGGCGTGGTAGCGCTCGAGCACCGCGTCCTCCTCGACGTGGTGGAGGTGCGGGGCCTGCTGGGCGACGCGCGTCCGGTGCCCGACGACGTTCTCGACGAAGCCGCTCGTGATCGCGAACCGCTCGCGCGTCCACGCCGCCCGCCGCCGGGCGAACCGGCGGGCGAGCAGCGCCACGGAGGCCGTCCACCCGGCGAGCAGCGCGACGTGGAGGCCGCCGCCGGCGCCGGCGGAGAGGACCAGCGCGGCGCTCGCGAGCTGCACGAGCGCCACGACCGCCCCGAGCGCGCCGCCGAGGCCCGCGGTCTCGACCGCCTCGGACTCGGACACCATGGCGAGGAGCTCGCCCGCGCCGCGCGCCCGGATCGCGGCCGGATCGAGGCGGAGCGCGCCGCAGAGCAGGCGCTGCTTGAGGAGCGCGGCGACGTCGATCGTGAGCAGCCCGCCCGTCCAGGAGGCGAACAGCTGCACGAGGATGGCCGAGAGCGACAGGAGCACCCACGCGAGCAGCCAGCCGGGCTGCACCGCGCCGTCGAGCGCGCCGGCGCCGATCAGCCACCAGGCGAGCACCCCGAGGGCGACCTGCGCGGCGGCGGCGGCGAGGAAGAGCGCGCCCCGGCGGAGCGCGCCGCGCATCGAGAGCAGGCGCCGGAAGCTCGATCCGGGATCGGGGCGGAGCAGCCACATGCCCGCGATGGGGCGGTCCGCGACGAGCTGGGCGAGGAGCTCGGCGCGCGCCCGCGCGGCGCGCCGCGGCGGGATCTGCGCGGCGGCGAGCCACTTGTCGACGTGCGACGCGGGGCGGTCCTCGAGGTGGGCGGAGAGCGCCCGGCGCACGGCCTCCAGCGGGATCCGCGCCCGCGTGAGCGCCGGCGTCAGCACCGAGAGGCCCCGGCGGCCCGCGGAGACCACCGCGAGGTAGCCGTGATCGAGGCGGACGATCGAGGGGCCGAGCGACGCGATCGCGCGCGGCAGATCGGCGAAGCTCGACTGGACCGCCTCCGCCTCGACGCCCATGCAGCCCGCGTAGGCCTCGATCCACGCGGTGGGGTCGCCGTCCGGCGGCGCGCCGGGCGACGGCGCCGCGCCGCTCGCGAGCCCGCACGCGGCGGTGAGCGCGCTCATCGCGTGCCCGAGCGCGGCGGGCTGCCACGCCACCTCGGCCAGCGCCGCCGCCGGCGCGGCCGCGTTCGAGCTCGTGTCCGTCGCCTTCATGCTGCCCCTTCGATGAGCCGGCCGCTCTCCATCGTCGCGCTCCGGAAGCGCCCCTTCGACCAGACCTCGTCGCGCGCCCGCGCGTCCGCCTCGGCGAGCGCGCGGTAGCGGCTCCGCGGGTCGTCCATGAGGGCGCGCGGCGCGCCGTCCTCCACCACCCTGCCCCCCTCGACCACGAGCACGCGATCGAAGCCGAGCGTGTCCATCACGTCGTGGCTGACGAACACGAGCGTCGCGCGCGCCCAGCGCTCGCGCGCGCGGGCGAGGAGCGCCCGGCGCCGCTCGCGCTCGAGCCCGCGGAACGGCTCGTCGAGGAGCACGAGGCGCGCGTCGGCCTTCATCAGCGCCCGCGCGAGGCGGACGCGCTGCCCCTGCCCCCCCGACAGCCGCGCGCCGCCCTCGCCGATGGCCGAGAGGAGCCCGTCGGGCAGGCTCTCGAGCACGCCGGTGAGATCGGCCTGGCCCATCGCGAGGGGCACGCGCGCGAGGGCGTCGCCGGCGTGGCCGAAGGTGATGTTCTCGAGGAGCGTGCGGTTCCAGAGCTGGACGGCCGGGTCGACCCACGCCGTCGCGCCGCGCAGGCGCGCGACCGCCGCGTCGTCGAACGGCTGCCCGTCGACGAGCACCTCCCCCCGGGACGCCCGGAGCCACCCGAGCAGCAGCGAGAGCAGCGACGACTTGCCCGCGCCGGACGTGCCCACGATGGCGACGTGCGACCCCGCCGCGAGGCTCAGCGAGACGTCGGACAGGAGCGTGTGGCCCCCGGCCTGGACGCTGACGCCGCGGAGGTCGATCGACGCGGCGCCCGGCGCGGCGGCGCCGGCATCCTCGGCGACGGGCGCGCGGGGGAGGTCCATCTCCGGCGCCGCGAGCGGCGCGAAGAGGCGCACGGAGGCGTTGCGCACGTTCTTCCAGCCGACGAGCGCGGCGACCAGCTCCTGCGCCACCACGGGGAGCCGCAGCGACCAGAACACGAGCAGGAGCAGCGCCGCGGCAGGGCCGCCGGAGACGACGTAGCCGCCGACGATCGCGACCGCCACGGCGGTGCTCGCGAGCCCCTGGACGGCCTGCATGGCGGTGGCCTGGGCGTGCGCGAGGCGGCCGGTCCGCGCCCACTCGACGAGCAGCGCCTCGTGCTCGCGCCGCACCGCGCGCTCGGCGCCGTGGACGCGGATGGGCACCGCGCCGAGCAGCGCGTCGAGGTAGAACCGCTCGAGCGACGCGGCGTGCGTGCGCAGGCGCATGAGGCTCTCGACGAGCGGCCTGCGCGCGAGGTACGGGGCGGCGAGCGCGACCGCCGCCGCGACGAGCGAGAGCCACGCGCCGCCCGGGTACAGCCAGAGGACGCCGACGAGCGTCGCGGCGAACGACAGCGCCGCGCGGGCGATGCGCGAGAAGAGCGCCGGCGCCTCGCGCATCAGGTGCATCGCGTGGCCGCGCGCGGTCATGTCCGAGGTGGGCCGGCTGCGCAGGTAGCGATCCTCGAGCCGCGGCAGCTTCTCGAGGAAGGCGGCCCGGAAGCGCACCTCGAGGGCGCGCCCGAGGCGCGACACGGCGTGGGCCGCGAACAGCTCGAGCAGGAGGGCCCCGGCGGCGAACGCGACGAGGGCGAGGAGCCCGAGCGCGCGCTGGTACTCGACGGTGACGTGCTTCACGGCGTCGAACAGCCCGCGCAGGACGACCACGTCGATCGCGGCGATCGCCGCGCTCGCCGCGAGCGCCACCCCGACCAGGGCGAGGGCCCGGCCCGCGTCGGCGCGGAGCATCGACAGGAAGAGGCGCGAAGGCGACGGCGACGGCCGCTCGAGCTCGCGGCGGACGGGCGCCGGGAGCACCGCGGTCGCGACCGCGCGCGGCGCCTGCTCGACCGGCGGGGCCGCCGGCGCGGCGCTGCCGCGGTAGCTCGGCGGGGGCGGCGGCGCGGCCGGGCGCGCGGCGCCTTCGGGGGCGCGGGCGGGCGCGGGGGCGCGGGCGGCGAAGTGGACGATGACGGCGCCGTGCACGAGCAACTTGCCCGGCGCCTTGCCCTCCGTGGCCCAGAAGAACCCCTTCGGGATGGCGCCCGCCTCCCCGGCGAGCGCGCGGTCGAAGACGCCCTCGAGCACGCGCTGCGCCTCGCCTCCGCGCGCGATCGCGCCGCCGCGGACGAGGCGCGCGGCCATCCGCACGGCGGCGTCGAGGGCCGCGAACGAGCGCCACCCCGGGTCGGCGTCGGCCCGCGCGATGAGCGCCTCCCCGCGCGCGCCCAGCGCCCGCAGCTTCGCGCGGAGCGGGGCGAGCGCGTCCTCGGACGACGCCCACCGCCGGAACCGCTCGATCGAGATCGGGATCGGGAAGTGCGGCATGTCCTCCAGGAAGCGCTCCGCGCGCACCCAGCGGCGCCCGCTGCCGGGGTCGAGGATCTGCACGAACGGCCCGAGCCGGCGCCAGACGACGAGGAAGTGGAGCGCGTCGCCGGCGCCGCGCTTGACCACGATCGCGGGGAGGCAGTCGGCCTCGGGCAGGAGGAAGCTGTCGTGCGGGACCACCACCTCGGACGTCGCGAGCCCGAGCTCCTGCCCGAGCGCGGCGAGCGCGTCGATCGAGGTCCCGTCGACGTCGGTCTGGCAGCGGTCGCGGAGCCACTCGTAGTGCACCTCCACGCCGAACCCCTGGAGCACCGCCTTGAGCGCGGCGGGCCCGCAGTCCATGAGCGACGTCTGGAGCACCTCGGGGACGAGGAAGGCGCGCTTCATCGCGGGCCTCCCGGCGCCACGGCGCGCAGGAGGAGCGTCCACGGAGAGACGCGCTCCACCTCGACCTCGGTGGTCCCCGGCATCCCGTGCTGCACCGGGATCGACGCGGCGCTCTCCGGCCGCACGAGGAGCTCGACGCGGATCGCGCCGTCGAACGGCTCGCTGGCGACGTTGGAGACCTCGCCCTCGAGCATGCCGAACTGCGTCCACGCGAACCCGTCGAGGCGCATCCGCGCCTTCTGCCCGGGGACGATGCGCCCGACCGCGTCGGACGGCGCGAAGAGCGCGACCGCGTGCACGTCCTCGCCCGGGACGACCGTCGCCACGAGGTCGCCGGGCTTGAGCACGTCGCCCGCCTGGAGCGCGGCGATGTTCCCGAGCTTGCCCGCGATGGGCGCGCGGATCTTGCGCCGCTCGATCTGCGCGAGCGCCGTGTGGACCGCGGCCTCGGCCGCCCGCTGCTCGGCCACGAGGTCGCCGAGCGCGCGCTCGAGCTCGGCGAGGTGGGCCGCCGCCTGCCGCTCGTCGTGGCGCCGCGCGACCGACAGCCGCTGGAGATCGGCGCGGGCCCCCTCGGCCTTGAGGAGCTCGTCGGCGGCGCGGGTCTTCGCCTCCAGGTGATCGGCGGTCGACGCGAGCCGCTCGTCGTGCAGCCGCTCGGAGATGGCGCGGAGCTCCTCGCCGTGCGCGGCGGAGAGGTCGCGCTGGCGCAGGTCGATCCGGGCGCGCGCGATCGACGCTTCGGAGAGCTTCTCCTGCCAGGCGCGCACCTCCTCCTCGACGGCGATCTGGCGCCGCAGCGCCTCGAGCTTCGGCGCGAGCACGGCCACCCGCGTGCGCTCCTCCTCCAGGCGCTTCTCCTCGACGGACGCGTCGAGCTCGACGAGCACCTCGCCCGGGGCGACGTCGCGCCCGAGC
The DNA here is from genome assembly GCF_051521425.1 of Sorangium sp. So ce834. NCBI lineage: Bacteria > Pseudomonadati > Myxococcota > Polyangiales > Polyangiaceae > Sorangium > Sorangium sp. So ce834. The sequence goes on along the minus strand of NZ_CP150351.1, from coordinate 4,348,332 downwards.
TCCACCCGGACGACCGCCACGCGCCCGGCCTCGGCGGCGGCCACGCGGTGCGCCATCCGGCTGACCTCCAGGCGCGCCTTCGCGGTCGTGGCGTAGACCGACACGCGCGCCGCGTGCATCCAGGCCGCCCAGGCGCCGAGCACGGCGAGGGTCGCGGCGAGGCGGATCCAGGTCCGCGCGCCGCGCTCGAGCTCGAGCGACCGCATCGTGCGGTGGAACGGCGAGGCCACGTCAACAGCCCTCCAGCGCGATTTTCTTCCGGGGCCGCGCGATGCCGTAGGCGTTGAGCTTGTTGGTGAGCGTGCGCCGCGACACGCCGAGCAGCTCGGCGGCGCGCGTCTGGTTCTGGCGGGTCCGGTCGAGCGCGGCGACGATGCGGTCCCGCTCGAACGAGCGCAGATCGCCCCTGATCCCGGCCTCGGCCTGCGCGCGCGGCGCCTCCAGCATCAGGTGGTCCGCGACGATCGGCCCCCCCTTGGACATGACCACCGCGCGCTCGATCACGTGGCGCAGCTCCCGGATGTTGCCCGGCCAGGTGTGCGCGAGGAGCGCCGCCGTCGCCTCGGGCGCCAGCCGCGGCGCCGGGCGGCCGAGCCGCCGCGCGAGGCGCGCCGCGAAGAGCTCCGCGAGCGGGAGGATCTCGGTGGTGCGGGCCCGGAGCGGCGGGATCCGCAGCGTGACCGCGTTGAGGCGGAAATAGAGGTCCTGGCGGAAGTCCCCGTCCCCGACCATCTGCTCGAGATCGCGGTGCGTCGCCGCGATCACCCGGACGTCCACGCGCCGCGGCCGCGTGCTGCCGACGCGGACGATCTCGCCATACTCCAGCGTGCGGAGGAGCTTCGCCTGCGTGCGCGGGGACAGCTCCCCGACCTCGTCGAGGAAGAGCGTGCCCTCGTGGGCGGCCTCGAACAGCCCTTCGCGCGGCGCCACCGCCCCGGTGAACGCGCCGCGCTCGTGGCCGAAGAGCTCGCTCTCGACGAGCGACTCCGACAGGCTCGCGCAGTTCACCTTCACGAACCGCTCGCGCGGGTGCCGCGACATGCCGGCGATCCACTCCGCCACGACCTCTTTGCCCGTCCCCGTCTCGCCGAGGATCAGGACCGGCAGCGGCGTGGGGGCCACGGTCTCCAGGGCATCCCGCAGGCGCCGCATCTCCGGATCGATCGCAAGAAAACCGGGTTGACAGTCATCCACCATGAACGCTCCTCATCACGACGAAAGGGCGTGATTCATGTCTCTCACGTTCCGTCGCCGCCGGGGTCCGGCGCTGACGCCGGTACCGGCTGCGGCTCCGATGACGATTCCGATGCTGCGAACGACCTTGTGAGGCGGCGTGGGCGGTGCCTCCGCGAGGGCCGCGCTGGCGCTCGGTGCGTCGCGGCGGCGACGGGACGGGTGCGACTCGAAGCAAGTCGGTGGCCAACGCCTCAGCCCGCCGGCGGGCGCGCGGCGCGCCGTGGAGCCAGCGGAGCCCTCCGGTCGAGCCTGGACGACGAGTTGCGCAAGGATGCGCGACGAGTTGCGCAAGGACGGCGCAATCTGACGCAAGGCCGCACATTCCGTGCTGCCCTCGCGGAACGCCGCGACGCGACCCCTGGACCGGAAGGAAGCGCGGCGGCGCTCCGGGGCTGTCTGTGGCGCGGAGCACCGCCGCTCCGGTGAGGGCGTGTCCGGCGAGATGTCCCGAGCGGCCCCGCGCGTCGAGGTTCGTCGCCCCCCTGGAGGCTGGAGCCTCCACCTGAGGGCTGACGCCACCACCAGCGCGGATGGCTGGAGAACGTGAGAGGAGAGGAATGGAGACGAGGGCGGCGCGGGCGCGCCGCTGTCATGGAGTCGAGCTCAGCGTCGATGTGGCTGGCCGGCCGGCCGGCCGGCCAGCCAGCGCAGGCTACTCATCGCATTGCGGCCCGGCGCCATCGACGGTGACCGCCACGGTCCGGACGTGGCCGTAGGGGTTCGTCCAGCGCGCCACGCCCGAGCCGACGTCCCTGGTCGGCCCTTGCGGCACGGAGTACACGACATAGGCCTTGTCGGCCTGGATCGGCTTCAGCGATCCATAGGTGCCCGCGCCGCTGCCGTCCGGCTCGTAGAGCTCGAGGACGACCGCCGGTATCTGATCGAACTTGGCGACGGACACGTAGAGCAGCCGATTCTGCATGTTGTAACAGGCGCCGCACGGGGTCGTGGGAGGCTGGATGTCCGGCGGGATCTCCAGGACCGAAGGCCCCGTCTCCGCCGCCGCGGCCCCGGGGCCCGCGAAGCCGAGGGCCGTCACGGCGGTCCCGGCGAGAAACAGACCCGCTGCTTTGATGCGTCGCAGAATCATCCCTGGCTCCTCCTGGCGTTCGCTCGACGGTCGTCCCCGTCCCTCTTCGCTCGCCGGCGCGCGAGCCCGCGCCCGTCCTCGCGCCGCCCGGCCTCGTCCTGTCGATCGTTCTACTGCGCCCCGCCGCTGGTATCCACGGAGACCCCCATGCGTAGATACTTCCCGTTCGAGCTCGTCCAGCGGATCGAGCCCCCTCCGACGTCCTCGATCGGGCCTTGCGGCACCAGGTACACCACGTAGCCGTTCTCCACGCGGTACGGCGCCAGCAGCTCTCGATAGGTCCACTGGCCGTCGCGCGGCGCGTCGAGCTCGAGCGATATCGCCCTCGCGCTGCCGATGGCATCGAGGGACACATACAGCCGCTGCTCCTTCGTCCTGTAACAAGCGCCGCACGGGGTGACGATGGGATTGGGATCGTCGGTCGCCGGTCCGTGGCGCACCGTCGACGCTCGCGCCGCCGCCATCGCGTCGGTGGCGGCGATGCCGAGCGCCGACACGACGCCCGCGGCGAGAAGGAGACAAGCTGCTCTGAGACTGTTCCGAATCATGGCGAGATCCTCCGTGGCGTCCGGCCTGGGATCGTCGTGTCCCCCGCCGGCCGCCGGCGCTCCTCGATCCGCGCAGCGGGTCGATCCCGCTGCGCGGCCCCGAGGTTCGCGGGGCTTGATGGTTCGAGACCCGCGATCGATACGCGCCGCCGCGCCGGATCCTTCCGCGGCTCCCCCGCTGCGCCGGAGCCGCCCCGGTGAGCCTGCCGCCGCCCGCCGGCGAGCCTCCTCGCGCCGGTCCGCGGGGTCGCGCCTGCCGCGGCCCGCTCACGGCACCAGCGCCCGGAAGCTCGCCCAGTCGGACGAGGGGGTCGCGCGCAGCGCCGCGAGCGTCGCCTCGCGCAGCTGCGCGCCGGGGTCCTCCTGCCCGGCGGCGACCAGCGCCGCCATCATCCGCTCCGCCAGCGCGTCGTCGACCGGGCGCGTCGCCGCGATCACCGACCCGGCGCCGGCGACGAGGAACGCCTGCGCCAGGCCGAGCCCGAGCCCCCGGGCCCCGGGCGCCGCCCCGGTGCGCGCCGTGTCGCAGCCGGACAGGACGACCTGCGCCGGCGCCCGCCGCAGCGCCAGGATGTCGCTCACCGCGAGCTGGCCCCCGCCGGCGAGCGGGAGGCCGCTGTCCCAGCCGTCGATCCCGCCGAAGGAGCCGTGGCCCGCGTAGTGGAACAGCGCGATCCCGGGCTGCTCCAGCGCGAAGGCGACCGCGGCGTGCGTGGCCAGGCCGCCCGAGAGGCGCTCCACCGCGCGCCCCTGCCCTTCGAGCGCCGCGGCCACCGCGTCGGCCTCGCGCCGCGCGGCCGGCAGATCGCGCTGCGGATCCGCGACCACGAGCGCCCCGCGCGCCGCGCCGGCGCTTCCCGCGCCCCGGGCGGCGCCGCCCGGCAGATCTAGGCCGTACACGACGGGCATCCGCGCGACGAGCGGCGCGCCGTCCCAGGGCAGGGCGTGGACGTCGATCCGCTCGAGCTCGCCGTAGGCCGAGACCCGCAGGCGCCCGGCCGCGCGGAGCGGCGCCTCGAACGGCCCGAGCAGCCGCGCGGCGAGCGTCGCGGCGGGGGCCGCGAGATCCAGCGCCGGCAGCCGGCGCGCCGCGACGCCGTCCCGGGTGACCGCGAAGCCGGCCCACCCCTCGCGGATCGGGTGGAAGGCCAGCATCAGCTCGCCCTCGGCGACGAGCGGGGCCTCCGCGAGCTCGGCCGCCGCCGGCTCCCCGCGCCTCACGAGCAGCAGCGCCTCGTCGAACCGCGCCCGGATCGACCGGCCGCGCGCCTCGCGGGCCGCCCGCGCCGCCTCGAGCTCGCCCGACGACAGCCGCCAGTCGTCGCGGCCCTCCTCGTCGAGGGCGGCGCGCTCGCGGCGGTACGCCGAGAGCGCGGCCTCCCAGCGCGCCCGCGCGTCGCCGTCCAGCGACGCGATGCGGTCGACCCACCGGAGCGCCGCGAGCGCGAGGGCGCGCGACCGCCGGGCGGCCGCGAGGGCGCGGCCCGGATCGCGCTGGAGCAGGAGGTCGACGGCGCGGCGGGCGCCCTCCTCCAGGCGGCCGAGGAAGGCGCCCCTGCCCTCGCCGAGGGGCGCGAGCAGGCTGAGCTCGCCCCGCAACGCCTCCGCGGCCTCGTAGGCCGCGAGGGCGCGCTCGGGCTGCCTCAGGGCCTCGAGCGCCCGCCCGCGGCCGAGCGCCGCCCGGTAGCGCCCCTCGGAGAGCGCGCTCGCCTCCGCGAGCCGGGCGAGCCGCTCGTACCGCCGCAGCGCCCCCGCGGCGTCGCCGCTGGCCAGCGCGAGGCGCCCCTCGATGTCGAGCCAGTACATCGCGACCCCGGGGTCGGGGCTCGCGTCGGTCCGGCGCGCCTCGTCGAGGAGCGCGCGCGCCCGCGCCGTCTGCCCGGCCGCGAGCTTCGCCAGCGCGAGGTTGGTCAGCGCGTTCGCCCGCTCGGCCGGCCTCGGGCACGGCCCGCCGTACAGCGCGAGCGCGGCCTCGAGCGCGGCCTCGGCGTCCGCGAGGGGCGCCCCGGGCGAGGCGTTCGCCCACGCCACCTGGAGGGCGCCCCAGCCGAGGTTGTTCTGCAGGGCGGCCAGCTCGCACGGCGGGCTGCCGGCGGGCAGGGACGCCTCCACCTCGCGCAGGAGCGCCTGCGCCTCGAGCGGCCGACCCAGGATCTGGAGGCCCTCGGCGCGCTTCTGCAGGACGTGGCGCCGGTGGTCGCGGAGGCCCAGGCGCTCGGCGGCCGCGGCCGACGCGTCGAGCTGCCGGAGCGCCGCGCGCAGATCGCCGGACTCGAACGAGAGCAGCGCGGCGTAGTACGGCTTCAGCGCGCGCCCCTCCGGGTGGCTCGCCTCGAGCGGCGCGAGCGGGTCGAGCGCGGCGCGCGCCTCCGCGAACCTGCGGCCGTTGTAGAGGAGGGTGTAGGCCAGCGCGAAGCGATCGAGGAACTCGTCGGACAGCCGCCCTGCGGCGCGGTGCGCCCGGATCGAGGCCTCGAAGCGCGCGATCGCCTCCGGGATCCGCCCGCGCGCGAGATCCACGCGCGCGAGCTTGCCGATCGCCAGGGCCTTCAGGGTGGGATCCTGGCCCGACGCGAGGCCGCCCAGGGCCGACGCCGCCTCGTCGAGGCGGCCCTGCCGGCGCAGCGCCTCGGCCTGCGTCAGGGCGGGCGCGGCGAGGGGCGGGAGCAGCGGCAGGCGAACGACCGCGCGCCCGCCGTTCCGCTCGGCGGTCACCGAGACGGCGGCGGCGCCGTCGGGCACGGGGACCCGGACGAGCAGGCCGCCCTGGATCGGCGCGCCGTCGAGCGGGATCGGGGTCGCGCCGGCCTCGACGGCGACGCGCGCGCCCTCGGGGGCCTTGATCCAGAGGCGGATCGCCCGATCGTCGGGGAGGGCGCAGGCGGGGCCGGCGAGCACGGCGCCGCAGCCGGCGAACTCGACCTCCAGGGGCGGCGGTGGCGCCGCGGGGGTCGCCGGGTCGTGCGCGTCGCCGGCGGAGGGCGCTGCAGGGTCGCCCGCGCCGCCGGAGGGGGCGGCGCCGCCGAGGGCGCCGCTCCTGGAGACGAGCGCCGCCGCGCCGAGCAGCGCCGGGACGAGGAGCGCCGCGCCGAGCCCGGCGGCCCGGATCGCCCGGCGGCGGCTCATGGAGCCTGCGGCGGCGGGGCGGGCGGCGGCGGCGCCGCGCCGGGCAGCAGGCGCACCTTGAGGCGCAACACGCGGAATGCCTTGGGGTTTTCGCCTTCGCCCGGCGGCCCGTCCGCGAGCTCGGCGGGCCTGTCCGGCAGCGCCTCGGGCCGCCCGATCGCGATCGCGATCTCCCATTCGCCCTCGGGCACCCCGCGGAAGAGCGCCTCCGTGTCGCCGGCGATGCGCGCCGCGCCCTGCGCCGACACCTCGGCGCGCACGTCCCAGGGGAGCGCCTTGTCCCCCGCGATCAGGAAGGCGCGCACCGCGACGGGGCCCTCGACCCGGGTCGCGGGCCGGAGGGCGATCTCGAGCCTCGACCCCGGGCCGAGGCGCGCGATTCCGGGCGCGACGGCGTCGCCGTTCGCGGACCGTTGCCCGGCCTCGCCGCCCGCGATCGAGACGGCGTAGTCGGGCACCGAGGCGGGCGCCGCGAGGAGGGTCAGCGCGCCCGGCTCGCCGCCGGTCGCGCCGGCCTGGTGGCGGCCGGGACCTAGCCGCGCGACGAGGACCCACGCTGCGGCCGCCGCCAGGACCGCCGCGGCGGCGATCCAGCGCCCGCGACCCGGCGCAGCGGCCAGCGGGATCACCCGGCCCGCGGGGGTTGCCTGGGGGCTCGCGGCCGACCGCGGCCTATCGGTCGCCTCCGCGCGTGGATCGCCGGTCGTCTCCGCGCGCGGCCCGTCGGTCGTCTCCGCGTGCGGCGCGCTCGCCGCCGGCCCGCCCGCGCTCGCCGCCGGCCCGCCCGCAGTCACCGCCGGCCCGCCCGCAGTCGCCGCCGGTGCGCCGCGCTCCGCTCCGTTCGCCTGCAGCCCGGCCAGGATCCGATCGGCGATCCGCGCCCGCGCCTCGCCGTCCAACGGGCGCGACGCCTCCCAGGCTTCGCGGTCCTCGGCGGAGCGCTGCGCGAGCGCCTCCAGCGCGTCGAGCTCGCCCTGCGCGAGCGCGCCGTGCACCCTCGCCGACCAGCGCGGATCGCTCGCCCGATCCTCCGCGCGCGCGGCGCTCGCCAGCGCCTTGAGCAGCTCCTCGTCCCTGTCGGTCATCGTGCGCGCTCCGGGGTGGTTGGGTCTGCCGCGGGCGCCCGTCCCGGCGCCTCGGCCTCGGCGGCGAGCTCCGCGGCGATCTGCCGGACCAGCCGGCCGATGCGGCTCCGCCAGGCATACACGGCGTCCGCCGTCATGCCGGTGAGGGCGCACGCGTCCTCGGTGGATCGCTCGTCGACGAGCAGCAGATAGAACAGCTCGAGCCCGCGCTCGCTCAGCCGGTCGCGCAGGCGGACGGCGAGGGTCGCGAGCAGTTCGCGCGAGATCGCCGCCGGCTCGGGCGAGACGGACGCGCTATCGGCGCGCTCGAGCGCGTCGTCCTCGGTGGGCTGCTCGGTCCAGGGGTTCCGGCGGCGGCTGCGCAGGATCGAGCACGCCTCGCGCTCGGCCACGAGCCCGACGAAGCTCGTGAGCGAGAGCCCCCGGGCCGGGTCCCACTGGCGGAGCGTGCGCCCGCCGTCCGCGAAGAGCGCGAGGAACACGCTCTGGGTCATGTCCTCGACCTCCTGCCGCACGTCGCGGTGCCCCGCTGCCCGGCGGCGGCGGAGCAGCGGCCGCATGACGCGCTCCTGGATGGTGGGCGTGAGCAGATCGACGAGCGCCCTGACCGCCGCCGGCTCCCCGCCCACGGCCCGCGCGATCAGCGCGAGCGCCGCCTCGGCGGTCGCCGCCGCCCCGGGCTCCCGCCAGGGGCCGTCGGCGGGCGTCCACGGCTGCGCGGGCGAGGGGGACATCGATGGCATCAACGCACACGGATAGACGCGCGCAACACGCCCGTCAATCGAAGCAGGGTCTCGCCGGACGACTCGACCCCTGCGAGCCCGCGATTTTTGTCGAGCCCCGTGTCAGAAACCGCGGGGGCGCGGCGAAGCGATCTACGGACGGATGGACATTCAGGCAGGCAGAGGGCTCGGACGAGCCTGGGGTCGGCCCCTGTCCATCGTTCGTCGTTTCGTCGTTTGGTCGTTGCAGAGGGGCGCCGCCCGGGGCGCGAGCGGTGCATGGCGAGGCTCGATGCGATGCGGACTCACGTCATCCAGGATAGGCTGTCTTGCGCTTCTCGCCGCCTCGCACGCTCTCCCACTCCCAGAACCACATCACGATGCCGTCGGCCGCCGCGGCGCCGGTCATCGTCCATCTCCCATCGGCCCTCACGTGGTCGGGCTCCTGCGGATCGTCGCAATAGGCATTGCCGTTCGCGAGCCTGCCGTAACGTCCCAGGGTCGTCGCTCGTATCACGCCGCTCATGCAGCCACCGCCTTTCGTCGCGTCGTGGGGGCGCGCCCGGCCGCCTGCTCGCGGGCGTCCGGCGCTCTGCGCCGCGGAGCCTATCGCAGGATGCCGAGGGCGAGCTCGATCTGCTGGCGGGAGAAGACGCCGTGGTCGTCGACCGAGTAGTCGTCTGCCTCGAGCCGGAAGGTGCGCGTGGCCGTGACGTCCGCGCGGCCGCTGAAGCGGTACGGGATGACGGGCGAGGCGAACGACTCGCGGACCAGCTGGAGGCCGAGATCGACGGGGATGCTGATGGGGACCCGGACCTGGGTCGTGCGGTCGGAGGGGAGCCAGACGCCGTCGCCGTCGGCGCGGAAGTCGACCGGCAGCGGGTAGCGGCCGGCGAGCACGACCTGACCGCGGACCGCGCGCACGGCGACGTCGTACGAGTTCGGGTTGTGGACGTTGACGACCACGGTCATGAGGACGCCGAGGCTCGGCGGGAAGCCGATGCGGATGCCGGTGATCTCGGCATGATCGAGCTGCATCGTCGGCTTGCTGACGCAGGCGGGACCGGCGATCGCCGTCAGCGCTGCGAACGCGAGCGCGGGCAGGCGGCGCAGGAGGTGGTTCTTCCGGGGGCTCGGCACGGGCGGGAGCTTAGCCGCGCAGGGACGCGCCGTCACCTCGCAGCGTGGCGGCGGGCGAGGCGCCGGCGAGGGGGCGGCGTTGACGCGCGGCCCTGCGGCGGGGATGCTCCGGCGCGCGTCGAGGCTCGCGACGAGATCCCCCTGCCCTTCGACCCCTTGCCCTCTCCGGCGTCCCCGCGCTCCGCGACCTGCGAGGAGATTTGATGGAGCTCACGACGATCGAACGTGCGCCCGCGGACGCGCATCGCGCGCTGACGGCCGAGCAGATCGCGGCGATGTGCCGGCGCGCGTTCGGGGAGAGCGCCCTTGTCGCGTCCGCCCGGGAGCTGGGCGGCGGCACCTTCAATACGACGTACCTGGTCTCGCTGGCGCTGGCGCAGGCCGAGGAGCGGCGGGTCATCCTGCGGGTCGCGCCGCCGGACTCGGCCGCGCTGTCGTGGGACGAGGCGGCGCTCATGCGCCGCGAGCTGCACATCCAGCCGTACTTCGCCGCCCTCTCGACGCTGGCGCCGCGCACGCTCGCGGCGGACTTCACGCGCCAGCTCATCGATCGCGACTACGTGTTCCAGACCTTGCTCCCCGGTGAGCGCTGGGACGACGTGGCCGACGCGCTGTCGCCGGACGAGTCGCTGTCGCTCTGGGAGCAGTTCGGCCGCATCACGAGGACGATCCACGGGACGGCCGGCTCCGCGTTCGGCGGGCCGTTCCCGGTGCCCGAGTTTCCCGCGTGGAGCGAGGCGGTGCTGTACCGCCTGGGCTGCTCGCTGCGAACCGTGGCGGGGGCGTCGCTGGACGTGACCGACATGGCGGCGGCGATCGAGATCATCCGCGGGGGCGCGGCCGTGCTCGACGAGATCCGGGAGCCGCGGCTCTTGCACGGCGATCTGTGGCTGTTCAACCTCCTGATCGAGCGCGGGGCGGAGGGTCCCAGGATCGTCGGGGTGATCGACGCCGATCGGGCGTTCTGGGGCGATCCGATGGCCGACTGGACGATGTTCGTGCTGTCCAAGTCCGCGTCGCCGGCCAACCGGCCGCTGTACGATCGCTTCTGGGAGGCGTATGGCCGGCCGCCGCAGACGCGGGCGAGCGCGTTCCGGGCGGCCGCGTACGAGGCGATGAACGTCGGGATAGCGCTCCCCTGGGCGGCGCGGCACGGCCACGGCGACCTGGTGGAGCGGGGGATGCGCGAGCTGCGCGAGGCCCTGGAGGCGCTGCGGCGGCTCCGGCCGTAGGCCGTCCGGATGCCGTGGAGGATGCGCTGTCCGGGGGCCGTCGCCGGGGGAGCGGGGCAGCGAAGGCTGGAGCTGGAGCGCACGCGCTGGATGGCGTCGTCGCGCGGCGGTCAGGACGAACGCCCGGGGGGAGCGGCGGAGAGGGCGTCGTCCACCTCCTCGCGTGTTCCCGTGCCGGCGAGGACGAGCCATGTCCGGAGCGTAGGCAGGTCGCGCATGGCTTCGACGGCGGAGCGAAGCGATGGAGGCATGGGGCCGAAACGAGCTTCGTACAGCGCGATGGTCCCCTGGGCGATCCCCAGCGCCACTCCCTGCGCCATCCCCTGTGTGCGTCCCTGCTCGATGAACTGCTCGACGAGCTCCTGGGTGGTCATCACGAACGACTGCGTAGTCCCCGTCTGGCCTCATGGATCAGGAGCGCGATGCTCCGGAAGTTACCATTGACGCCAAAGTAGTTGCAGTGCTCGACGATGCGTCGTGTGAGCGCGGCGTGCTGCTCCTTGAGCGGCCGGTGCCGATGGCGTCGGCAGAAGTCCGCGACGGCCGTGATGGCCCGTCGGAGGCGCGCCTTGCGTGTCTTCATGCCCGGCATCCATCGGCCCGATCGGCTCCGCCGCCAGTAGTGCGTGAAGCCGAGGAAGTCGAAGGTCGCCGGCCCCTTGCCCCCGGGCTTCCGGCTGTCCGGGCGCCCGAAGGGCAGCAGGCGGGTCTTGTCCGCGTGCAGCTTCAGTCCGTACCGCTCGAAGCGCCGTCCCAGCACCCCCATCACCCGCTTCGCGTCGTCCTCCCTCTCGAAGCCGATGATGAAATCGTCGGCGTAGCGGATCAGGGTGGCCTTGCCCACGAGCCGCGGTAGCGCGTCGCGCTCGATCCAGAGGTCGAGCACGTGGTGAAGGTAGACGTTGCCCAGCAGCGGCGACAGGACCGAGCCCTGCACCGTCCCGTCCTCCGGCTCGGAGAGCTCCGTTCCGTCGAGGACTCCCACATGCAAGCACTTGCCGACGAGCCGCAGCAGCGACTTGTCGGCGACCCGGGCCTGGAGCATCTCCATCAGCTTCGTGCGGTCGATGCTGTCGAAGAAGGACTCGATGTCCGCCTCGAGGATCCATTCCACCCCGCTCAGCAGCATCCGGTTCAGGGCTCGCAGCGCGTCGTGCGCGCTGCGACCGGGCCGAAACCCGTACGAGATGTCTCGGAAGACCGGCTCGTAGACGGCCTCCAGTACCTCACGCACCGCGGCCTGGACGATCTTGTCCTCGGTGCATGAGATGCCGATCGGTCGCGTCTTGCCCCGTTCCTTCGGGATGTTCACCCGCCGGATGGGCTGGTGCCGGTAGCGCATCGACTTCATCCGCGCGTGCAGATCGCCGAGATTGCGCTCCAGGTCCTGCCCGTACTGCTCCTTCGTGATGCCATCCACGCCCACCGCCGCCTCCTTGCGAAGGCCGCGATATGCTCGCTGCAGCGCCTCCTCGTCGATGAGGTGCGCCAGCGCGAGGAGGACCCCATCCGGGTCTCGCTCCGCTCTCTCCCTTACCTTCAACAGTCCCGGTGACATGGCTTCCGCCGTCGTGGCAGCGGTCATGGTTCCCTCCTGAAGTTCCTCTCGACACGGGTCCGCTTTGCTCGACGGGCTCCGGTGCCTTCCGTTCGCCCGCGTCGTCGCTCGTACTGGACACTCCGACTCCCTCGTCTCCGTCGGCTTCGGCTCCGGTTCCCCTTGCTGTGGGCCTACCGCGAGGCGGATGCGCGCTTTCTTGCGGAGCCACTGGGCTCGGCCGCGAGGCACGCGCATCCGCTGCGCGCCTCGCCCCGGGGACGGATCACCGGCTCCCCGTCGTACCGGCGTTTCTCGTGGAGAGACGAGGGCCTCCCAGGTGCCTGGGCCGTCCTCTTGCTGCGCGCCGCGGCCAACTACCCCGCCGGGTGTGTCCCCCTCCCGCCCTGACGAGGGAGGACACTGTTGCCTTCGGGCAAAAGAACACCCTGGGCACCCGGAAACCTAAAGATTTCGTGGCTGGCACGCCGCGGCTCGCCCACTCGCCTGCCTACGCATCGCCGTACCCCTCACGCGGTCCGTCGCAAGGCTGGCTTCCGGCTGGTCGGGCGTGACCTTGGCCGGGCGGGATTCGCACCCGCTGGACGACAACCCCGATTTCAGAAGCTACCGCTCACTCCTTTCCCTCGGGACCAGCCTTGCCTGGTCGCACTCTTCTTGCTTTTGTGTGACCTGCGTGTGACCTGACAAATTTCGACGACGCTGGATTGGGGCGGGTCCGGTGTGAGCGAGACCGCCGGGAGCAGGCGCGGCAGGTGACGCGAGGGTATGGGGCTCCACGGAGCTCCTCGGCGGGCACCAGGCCGACGGGACCGACCCCGGATCCGAGCCTGCGGCGCCGAATCCCGCCAGCGAGGCCGAGCAAGCGGACACGGATGCGCCGGGTGATGTAGGCACCTGTGCGGTCGCTTCCCTACCGCCCGCCCCCTACCCCTGGCGGTGGCTCCCTGCTGCCGGACGGGCCCCTCTTGACACGGGACGGTATCTCCGCTGGCCTTGGAGAGCGGGGTAGCTATGTGGATAGCTGGACGCGTGGCGAGGATCAAAGAGATATTTTCGGACGCTCGCACGAGGCGGTGGAGAGCCCACACCGTCGCTCAGCTGAAGCGGCTGGAACCGCGGCGACAGGATGGCCCTCGTTCGGTTGTTCGCCTAACCGAAACGCCACCGATCGAAGATAATCGAGCGCCAATTCCGTGACCTCGACGCAATGCGGGCGCCGAGCGCCGCCACCCTTCGCCTCGGTGCCCCCATTAATAGCAGGCCAAGCGATGATTGATTCGGACACGACGACCAGCCGACACCAGAAGATCAAAGCGGTTGAGCGTATCATATCACTCGGTCGTCAGACACTACATCAGGACAGGGAGGCCAGGCTCAGGCGCCTTACACCAAAAACTTTCCAAGTGGCGGCAGACGAGTGGCGGAAGAAGGCACTGGAGCAACTTAACGCTGCCGCCATCTCGGAGCAATGGAAGAGCGCCATCAACGAAGCTCCACCGACACACATCGGCGTAAAGCTTGCGCTCGAGAACCTGCATGTATTGAAGTGGCGACTCAGAGACCGAGGCGACGATACACTGAGCGACGACGAACGCAAAGCGATTAGCATCCAAGCGTGGCTAGACACGTGGGGCTCGATACTAGTCGCACACGCATGCAGACACAACCCAATGGAGCACATCTGGGACGAATGCGCCGCATTCGCCACCGAACTTCGCTCAGCTACGGAAGCAGCGACAAATTTCGCGAGCAATCAGGGCCAGCCTATCTATGACATCATGGCGAAGTCAGTAGCGATCATAAACAATCGCTACGACCAACAGAGCCCTCCCTACCAGTTGCGCGCAGTCGATGCTTGGCACGTCGGGTGGGCGATGATGGAACTCGCTTGGCTGCTTGCTGATACCGCAGGACGGACGCTCCCATACGGCAACAATCGCGCGTGCACGTTTCCCGAAGCCCAAGCCGCACGCATTACTTATCGAGACACCGGAATCATTCTATGTCCTCGATGTGGGATCAACCTAACTCCAGTCCATCGCGCCCGAACATTGCCAAGACCCGACTTCAACACCACTGCCGCCGAATGCAAATCATGTGAACTAATGATACATTTCCCCGATCAGGCGCTCCCTGATAGCGTCTGGAACGGTCCGCGCCTCAGCCCTGCAGCGAAGATTGAGACACAGATCAGTGGAAGTGTAGATTCCAGCGCCATGCCCCCACAAGAAGCAAGACCAACACACAAGCCGCGCATATTCATTGGGTCATCTGTCGAGGGCTTGAACATCGCTGACCACATCCAGCTTGGCTTAGAGCACTACGCCGAGTGCACTATTTGGCACCAAGGGGTGTTCGGCCTATCTGATGGAACACTGGACAGTCTCATCAAAGCGGTCAAGAATTTTGAATTCGCCGTGTTGGTTCTTACCCCTGACGATCTCGTACACAAACGCGGCACTGCAAAGAATAGCCCACGCGACAACGTTTTATTCGAATTGGGCCTATTCATGGGGGCGCTAGGACGAGAGAGGACGTACATTGTATACTGTCGCGACGAAAAACCTGATCTCCCGACTGATCTAGCAGGCGTCACGCCCGCCACTTTCGCCAAACGCTCCGACGGAAATCTGCAAGCTGCCCTCGGTTCCGTGTGTACGCAAATTAGGCTCGCGATCGGTGCAGCGAAGTCGGGCGAAGTGTAATGGTCTCCCTCTCCGCGCACACCGCACTGGCATAGCAGCCGTTGTACCACCCACAAGACGGCACATGTTTCGGCTTCCCCACGTGGGAATGCTCCGGGCGGGCGACATGGGCAGTGCTCGGCAACGTGAACCTGCCCCCGCCCGCTGGCACGCAACCGGCGTCCCCGTCCCGCCGATACCTCGGACATGATCGACCCTGACGAGCTCGACGCCATCGCTGAAGCTGTCCTCGCGGAGGAAGACGAGACCCTCTCCCTGCCCGTCGCGCCCGGCCTCGTGCTGGACTCGCCTACGACAGCTCCGGCCTGTTCGCCGCGACCTGGCGGGCCGGGTCATCGTGGCGGGCGATCGAGATCGGGGAGGCGTGAGGCCTTGGCCTTGCGGCGGGAGCCGGGAAGCCACGTATGCCCACAGCGTAACGACCCAGGAATCGGTCGCCGGGAGCATGGCGGCCGGGCGCCCCCTGCGGGAGCATCCGTGCCGGAGGTACCGGAGGCGGGCCGCTCTTGACACGGAGCGTTGTCTCTACGGGCCTAGGAGAGGAACACAACCATACGTGTATTCGGCCAAGGTCGATCGTCGACAGAAGCGACAAGAACCAGTGACAACTAGTCTATTTGAGGAACCCAAGCAGTGAAGAAGAACCGCACCAAGAAGGCTCCGGGCGAGCACACACCTGTCGCGCTTGCTTCTCTCGATTCTGCCTTGATTGCAGAGGACGAGCGTTTGGGAACTGTGGCACTTGGCGACTTAGTTGCGAATCACGCAAACTGGACACGATTGCTTGCTCGTCTCAAATCACTATCTGATCCGGCGAACCCCAAGACTGATCCGGAGACAACAATACGACGCTGCATGGTCTTATTCAAGTCCGCCATAAATATTTCCGAATCCGCATCCATATCGGCATCAGATATACTTTGGGTCAAAACGCTCGCCATTACCACAATCAGAAACATCGCATCGTTGGCGCGGCTTCGAGAGCTACTGAGAACATTGACATTTTTCTCGGACTCTTTGTCCACACAGACTTTCCGTCTAGCCGTGCTGCTTGAGCATCAGCATCGTCAATTACATAAGCTTGCCATTGAACGTGGCCTAAGCCAAGGCACATACCATCCGTACGCTGTTCTCGATCATTTTCTTCCAACGAGGACCGGTGGCAATGCGAATCTTCTTGGTGCGTACGAGGAGTTGGTAGAAGCGGTCGAGCTTGCACTTCGATACTCCCATCACTCCGCTCCACTCACTGTGCGCAACGGTCCACTCGTCCCGAAGGTTCCATTCTTGGACCCGGATCTGCAGCGCACAATCATCGCAGCAGGAATCTGGCGCGCAATTGTCGATATCCATGGTGCGGTCAAGTATGCTGGCTGGTCCACGCATGAATTGTCTTCCGACCATGCCTGCTACGCACCGCGCGATGAGGCCGAATACCTTCGCCACCGGGTCGGCGACGTACGAGAGCAAGCAATACTTACACAGTTCTCCTCCGAGGCGACGGATCTAACACAGGTGCGCGCACACCACCGAGCACTTTTGGCAATAAGACCGATGATCAAGTATCCAGGCCCCGGAGAGACGTGGAACGGCAAGTACCCAAAGGAGCTAGGCACATTAATAAAGGGAGAAACAGAATTTTCGGCTGCAGCTCTAGCGTGGATCAGGTTTCGTCATTACGAGCCGTTTGCGCGTGCCATTCGCATCGATGGGGGTAAGGTAGGTTGGGAGCCATGGTTCCTCGCAAGGAGTGCAATAAACGTTCTTGCAACACTGTTTGCTTTCTACTTGTCACCGCCAGGTCAAGAACGCGCCGACGACGACTGGCGTCGATACGTTGTCATCGTTCGCAAGAGAGATCTCGTTGAGGTCGCTCGAGAATCTGGTATCACAAAAGGAGAAGCTGAGGCCGCCGTCGACTCAATGACGTTTGACCAAAAGAGGACGTCGTTAGAGCTATGGGACCAACCACTGCTGCCGATCTCAGGGGAACGACTGATTCTTGTTCCTAGTCTTCTCAGCGCGGCTAGTCCCACCCGCTTACTAGAAAATAGCATTGCTCAATGGGCTCCAGGTGCGAGCGCATCTCGCGGCATACCGTTCGAGGGAGATATTCTCCGAGACGTGCAAAGTCTAGGTTTCGGCGCCGCGGCAAAGAATGTCATAATCAGAGATGTCGATGGTAAAGAGATTCAGTACGACGTAGTCTGGCTGTGGGACGGCCATCTGTTTCTCATGGAAACAAAGTGTCTGCAATCTGTGCATGAGTTTTCAGATCATGCACGGGCGAAAGCAAGTATTGAATACGGGTTTACGCAACTGGCACGCCGAAAGCAAGCGGCGAAGACTCAGTGGGAGCAGCTTCGTGGCGCCATCCCTCAGCTTCAACTTCCACAATATTGCCCGTCAGACTCAAATATTACGTGTATTGTTCTAACCAATATAACGTCGTTTACGACGTGGGTAACGTCCGATGGATTTATTGTGACCGACGACATATGCTTTCGTCGATATTTTGGCGACCCCGCTATCAATGCGCGTCGCCTCGGTTCAGGCGCTGAAGAGGAGTCTGTTGTCCACCTCGGCGATATTCGTGATTCGGCGCCATCTCCCGAAAAATTTGTGTCCTATTTACATGATCCGCCGCAATGTAGGAGTGTTCGCACTCGACTGCAGGCGAAGATGGTGGAAAACATAGCTAGCGAAACGCACTTCCCGATCTGGCAGATGATGGTGGAGTATCACCCAGATCTCGGCGAATGGTATGTATCGAGAAAAACTCCAGCTGCTGCCGAGGTGCAAGTGTCACAATAGCTATACACCAGCCAGAGCAGTTCTAGGAGGGCGCGCGCCGTGACCTCCCCGTGAGGGACGGGGGCACGAGCCCTGCGGGCGACGTGGGCCAGCGGCTCGGGAAGGGCGACCTCGCGACGGCGGTAGGGTTTCTTGTGGGTAAGCGCTGCGCGAAGCGCCGTAGCCCCCAACGTCGGTCAGCTGGTGCAGGATGGGCGCGATGGAACCGGCCCGGTCAGCTCGTCGCGCGCTGCTCTTCCGCGGGAAGCGGGGGCGGGACGGTGATCGGCCCGAGGGGCAGCTTCATCTCTTCGGCGACGAGGCGAGCGCGGGCGCGCGCCCAGTACCGAGGGGCGAGCTCGAGGTAGCGCTCGCGCGGCCAGTAGGGCATCACGCGGATGACGTCGGCGAGTAAGCGCCCGACCAACGCCATCGTGACCGCCCGTGCGGCGCCGGTTAGCTGTTCCCATCGCGACGAAGGAGGAAGCGATGGCGACGAGAGTGGAGTGGGCCGAGCGGGTGCAGCGATGGGAGCGGAGCGGACTGAGCGCCGAGCAGTTCGCACGGCGCGAGGGGTACAAGGCCAAGCAGCTGTACTGGTGGCGCTGGAAGCTGCGGGCTGAAGTGGCCTCCCAGCCGTCGCCTCCGTCGGTGGAGGCGCCGCGCTTTCTGCCGGTGCACGTGGTGGCCGACACATCGCCGGCGGCGGCAGAGCCGATCGAGATCGCGCTGCCCAACGGCCGGGTGGTCCGTGTTCGGCCGGGCTTCGACCCGGCCACGCTCGAGCGAGTGCTGGCGCTCGCTGCCGAGGAGGTGCCGTGCTGACGCTGCCGCCGTCGGTGCGCGTGTACGTCGCGGCCGAGCCGACCGACCTGCGGAAGAGCTTCGATGGCCTTTCGGCGCTGGTCGCGCAGTGCTTCGGAGCCGATCCGCTCTGCGGGCATCTGTTCGTGTTCAGGAATCGGCGAGGCGACCAGATCCGGATTTTGTTCTGGGATCGCACTGGGTACATGCTTGTGGCGAAGAAGCTGGCGTGCGGAAGGTTCCACTTGGCGCGCGACGTGCCGCAAGGGGCGACGCACGTCGAGGTCGAGTCCGCGGAGCTGTCGCTGATGCTCGAAGGGCTGGACCTGTCGACCGCGACACGGCGCAAGCGCTGGCGCCCGACGAGGGCCGAGACGGAGAAAACTCCGTCTGAAAACGGAACGCCTTGTTTGTCCGGCGCGCCGTGGATACATGGCGCGCCCGATGACCGAGCCGCCCGCACCGCCCGCCAAGCTACCCGTCGACATTGAGGATGTCCGGCGCAAGCTCGAGCAGCTGGCAGCCGAGGGGCGCATCGCGGACCTCATCGAGCTGGTCGTCCAGCTGCTCGTCGGGCAGCGAGACACCAACACCGCGCTGAGCGTCCGGCTGGCCAACGCGCTTCGTGAGCTGTACGGCCGCAAGAGCCAGAAGGTCAGCTCCGAGCAGCTGTCGCTCATGCTCGCGGCGCTCGGCGACGCGGAGCAGAAGGGCGGCGAGCCCGCGCCCGCTCCCTCGAACGAGGCGGCAGCGACAGAGCCGGGCGACGGCCCCATACCGCAGCCGCCTGATCCTCCGAAGCCTCCGCGCGGCCGCGGTGGCCGCGCGCCGCTGCCCAAGGACCTGCCGCGCGAGGAGCGCGTCATCCAGGTCCCTGAGGCCGAGCGCGCCTGCGAGCAGTGCGGGGAGACGAAACAGTGCATCGGCTATCGCACCAGCGAGGTCCTCGAGTTCGTGCCGGCCCAGTTCCGGATCATCGAGGAGAAGCGCGAGAAGCTGGCCTGCCCCGCCTGCCCCGAGGAGGGCGTCGTCACCGCGGCGAGCGAGAAGGTCATGGATCGGGGCCGACCGGGACCGGGCCTGCTCGCGCACATCCTCGTGCACAAGTACCACGATTCGACGCCGCTCTACCGGCAAACGCAGCAGTACGAGCGCAGCGGCGTGTCGCTGTCGCCCTCGACCCTCGGCGACTGGGCGGCGTTCGGGGTCGACGTGCTCACCCCGGTCGCCGACCGCATCTTCGAGCGGGTGGTCGAGGCGTTCTACCTGCATGTGGACGACACGGGCCTGCGCGTGCTCGATCGCGATCATCCCAACGGGGTCAAGCGCGGGCATGTCTGGTCGTTCGCGGCCCAGGTCGATGATGGCACCAAGCTGGTTGCGTTTCGTTATGCCCCGGACTGGAGCTCGAAGCGGCCGGCCGTGATGCTCGCCGGCTTCTGCGGGTACATGCAGGGCGACGGCTACGCCGGCTATGACGCGATGGAGGACGAGGACGGCGCCCCCGTGGTGCCTGACGAGCGCCGTCTCGGCTGCGGCATGCACATCCGCGCCAAGTTCGAGAAGGCGGCGAAGAGCGGCGATGCGCGCGCCGCCATCGCGCTGTCGTACTTCAAGACGATCTACCGGGTGGAGGCCGCCTGCAAGGCCGAAGGACTGGGGCCCGATGCGCGCAAAGAGCGACGCGACGAGCAGTCGCTCGGTGCGGTCGATGAGCTGTATCGGTGGATTCGCGAGCTGCACCCGCGGCTCGTACCGAAGACACCGCTCTACGAAGCGACCCGCTACGCGCTCGGTCAAGAGGCGGCGTGGCGGCGCTGCTTCACCGACGGTCGATTCGAGATCGACAACGGTGAGGCCGAGCGAAGCCTGCGGCGTATCTCGATCGGCCGGAAGAACTACCTGTTTGCCGGCTCGGACAAGGGAGCAGAGCGCCTCGCCCGTGCGTATACCGTCTTCGGCTCCTGCCAGCTGAACGGCATCGACCCGCTGGCGTGGGCCACGGACGTCATCGGCAAGCTGCAAGCCGGCTGGCCGCTGTCGCGCCTGGACGAGCTGCTGCCCGACGCCTGGGGCAAGTCGCCGGCGACCGACGCGTGAGCCGAGGCCCCCCCGGGGGGGGGCGGCGGCTGATCGAACAGATCGCGGGGAGCGCGAGAGCCGCCGCCTGGTGCGCTGCGGCGGCGCGGTCGCGTATGGCCGCGGACGGCCGCGGCTGCGCCGGGCGCCGCTCCGCGCGGGCCTCGCCGCCTGCGAACGCGCGCGCACGGCTCGCAGCGGCGAAACGGCGGAGCGTGCTCGCGGGAGCGCGACGGCACAAGATGGCGCCTGTCGGGCGGTTACGTCGGCGAGGTAGGCCTCGGGGTCGAGGTGGTGGAGCTTGCAGCTCGCGACGAGCGAGAAGAGGTTGGCGGCGGCGGAGGCGTGGTCGTCGCTGCCGAAGAACAGCCACGCCTTCCTCGCAACAGCGATGGATCGCAGAGCCCGCTCGCTCGCGTTGTTCTCCAGGCGCAAGCGGCCGTCGTCGAGGAAGCGCCGCAGGGGCTGCTCCTGGTTGAGGGCGTAGCCGAGCGCGGTGGAGACCAGGCCGCGCTCGCGGGGACGCGCGTGCTCGGCCTTGACCCAGGCGAAGAACGCGTCGACCAAGGGGCGGACGGCCGCGTCGCGGCGCACCTTGCGCTGCGCTGGCGCGAGATCCGCCAGCGCGCGATCGGCGGCGAACAGGGCATTGATCCGGCGCAGCCCCTCGACGCCGAGCTCGTGCTTGCAGACCGCCGCCTCCCAGAAGTTGGTGCGGCAATGCGACCAGCATCCGACCTCGGTCGGCGGCGGTCCACGTCCCTCGTCGGCAGAAGCGCCCCTTGGGGGCGTGCCGCGGAAGAGGGCGTCATAGATCGCGTGGGCGTCCGCCTGGATGTATCGCGAGAAGCCGCGGAACATCTCGCAGACCGCGGCGCTGGTATGCTTGGGCTGGTACTCGAAGAAGACGTGATCCTTGTCCGCGAGGACGACGAAGAAGTGTCCTTTGCGGCACGGTCCTGGCTTCTTGTCCTTGCGCTCCTGGATGGGCCCGGGCTGGATGGAGACCCCGGTGGCGTCCGTGGAGAGGCAGAAGGCGGTCTCGAAGGCCTCTTTCCGCGCGGCCTCGACGATGGCGCCCAGGGTCGCGCCCACATCTTCGGCGTACCGGCACATCGTGCCGCGATCGAGCGACGCCCCCTGAAGCTCCAGCTGCTGCTCCAGCCGATAGAACGGGACACCGAGCAGGTACTTGCTGGTGAGGATGTGCGCGATGACCGACGGCGCGAGAAACGACCGCCGGAACAGCTCCTTCGGAAGCGGCGTCGTGATGAAGACCGTGCAGGTCTCACCCGTCGGCGCCGGCGGCGGCGTGTCGAGAGCTGCGGACGAAGCGCTCGGGTCGCCGGCCGCGGCCGCGTCCTGCGGGCTGACGCTCACAGCGGGCGTCGGCGTCGGGACTTCTTTCGCGACGACCTGGAGCGGGGCAGCTTCCCCCTCGCCCGAGCTGCTCGCATCCGTGACGGACCTTTCGGCCTTGTACACGACGCGTGCGAGCACGATGCGGCGCATGCCTCCACGCTCGTAGCCGAGTCGCGAGGTCTCCTCGACCCCGATGCGCGTCGCCGTCGCATCGAGCTCGGGACAGGAGAGCTCGATGCGGACGACGGGCAGGTCGGACTCGGACAGGTCGCGGCGGCCCTTGCCGCCGGGCCGTCGTTTCGGCCCCTTGGCGTCGTCGTGCTGCCGCTCGTCGCCGCTCTTGCGCTCGGCGGCATCCAGGGCCTTTTCGAGGCGCTGGACCTCGAGGAACATCGAGTCGAACGCGAGCTGCTCCGCGCTCACCTCGGCGCGCTCCGCCTTCGCCACGAACAAGCGGCGCCGCAGCAGCTGGAGCTGCTCGAGCGCATGCGTGTAGGCGCGCCGGAGCTGCGCGAGCGCGTCGCGCGCTCCCATGAGCTCACTCTTCGCCGCGGCGAGCTCCGCTTCGAGCTGCGCGATGCGCTGCTGCTCGGGCGTCCGCGTCGGCTTGTCCGCAGCGTCGTGCACGGCGCCGCTCTACGTGCGCCGATCGTACTTGTCGAGCAAATTCGTCGGAGTCAGTGAACGCGGCGCGGAGCGCGCCTTGTGGGCTTCGGCGCGGGCGCGATCTCGATGCCGTCGAGCAGCGTCTCGAGCGTCGCGTCGTCCACCTCGACGTGCGTCGCGCCCTCGGCCGGCGGGTCGGGGAGCGCGAACGTGCCGCGATCAAGGCGCTTCGAAAAGAGGCAGAGTCCGCTGCCATCGAAGAATACAATCTTGATGGTGGTCCGCCGCTTTCCGATGAACGCGAACAGCGCGCCGCATCGCGCCTCGTAACCCACGCGCTCGCGAATGAGACCCGAGAGCCGCTCGAAGCCGTAGCGCATGTCCACCGGCTCCAGCGCGACAAACACCTGCACGCCCGCCGGAATCATCGCGCTGCACCGCCCAAGGCGCGGACCACCTCGGCCAGGAGCGTGGGGTCGAACCCCGCGACGACGCGCACCCGCGCGCCGCCAACCTCGACGACGAGCTCCGGAGCGCTCATCGCCGTTGGCGCCTTCGGCACCAGCCGCAGAAAGCGCGGGCGCTCGGCCCGCGAGAGCCGGCTCGACCAACCGTGCAGCGTCGATGCTGCAAAGCCGCGGCTCCGCGCGAACTCCTCGGCCGACTCGCCGCTCTCGCGCCACGCCCGGACTCGATCCGCCCATTTTTCTTCTGTCGACGATGTCCTTGTCATGCGCGCCATCATGCGCTGGACGTGGCGGCTGGGGAGCGACGGCGCTTCATGCAGCGCTTACTCTTGTGGTACTTCCCGGCCTGTTGGATGGCGCCAGCGTCCAGCGCGGCCACGGAGGCGTTTGGGATGGGCTCAGGATCGCGCGAGTCGGGCGCTAGCGAGGTCGACGACAGGCGCCACCCGCGGCGTCGCCTGAGGGCCGCTGAGAAGCTCCGAGAGGGTGCGAGCGGCGATCTGCGCGGTCGCGATGTCGCCCGTCGCGTGGGCAGCGGCGACGGTCTGCGTGAGGGTCGCGACGAGCACCTGGCGCGGGCTGCTCGCCGGGGGCGTGGTCGGGGCTGCTTCGGGTCTGAGAGGGGTCGCCAGCGCCGCCTCAGGCATGGGCGCCGAGGGCGCCGCCGGAAGCGTCACCGAATCGTCCAGCCGACCAGAGATCGCGGGGTTAGCGCCCGCGATCGGCGTGATAACGTCGACCTCGATCCCCTCGATACCCGCGTAGTTCCGCTCGATCGTGTCATCCCGCTCCCCCAGACGAGGGGAAGTAGGCCCAACCCTCTCCGTCGAGGCCCGCCCCACGGCGCGGCTCGCACCGCGCCCGTCCTTGCGCCGCCCTCGACGCCGGCCCCTCGGCCGTGGCATGACGCCCCCATGCCCGAGCGAGCCCTCTCGATTCCCCTCCCCGACGGAAGCGCGGTCTCGGGCGTGCTCCACGCGCCCGCCGCGCGCGCGAAGCGCTCCGGCGTGGCCGTGGTGCTGGGCCACGGGGCCGGCGGCGACATGCACGCGCAGCTCCTGGTCGACGTGGCCAGGGGGCTCAAGGACCGCGGGCACACGGCGCTGCGCTTCAACTTCCCCTACAAGGAGCTCGGCCGCAGGGCGCCCGACAGGCCGGAAAAGCTCGAGATGGCCTACGAGGCGGCCATCGCGCGGCTGCGAAAAGACAAACCCGAGCGGCTCTTGATCGGCGGCAAATCCATGGGCGGCCGGATCGCCTCGCTCCTCGCCGCGCGGGGCGTCCCCTGCGACGGGCTCGTGTTCCTCGGCTACCCGCTGCACCCCGCGGGCAAGCGCGCCCCGCTCCGCGACAAGCACCTCTCGGCCATCGAGGCGCCGATGCTCTTCCTGCAGGGCACCCGGGATCCGCTCTGCCGCCTCGATCTCCTCCGGCCGGTGCTGAAGCGCCTCGGCGCTCGCGCGAGCCTGCATGTGGTGGAGGGCGGCGACCACTCCCTCGAGCTCCTGAAATCCGCGGGACGGACCGCGGACATCGTGCTCGCCGAGATCCTCGCCGCCATCGACGCCTGGCTCGCGAAGCACGCCTCCGGCAGAAGCGATGAGCCGCGCCCGCCGGAAGCCGGGGGCGCCCGGCGCAGGCGAGCCGCCGGACGCCGGCCCGCGGCGCCGCGGGCCGCACGCCGACTGCCATGATCCAGCCGGATGGAGGGTGTGAAGCCGATGATCCCGCAAGCGCTGTTCTTCCTGACCCTCGCGTCGACGCTCGGGTGTGGGCTGATCGCGGGGGTGTTCTTCGCGTTCTCGAGCTTCGTGATGCCCGCGCTGGCCAGGCTCCCGCCGGCCGAGGGCATGGCGGCGATGCAGTCGATCAACGTGGTCGTGCTGAATCGCTCGTTCCTGGGCGTGTTCGTGGGGACGGCGGCGGCGTGCCTGATCCTGGCCATCGTGTCGACGCTCCGCTGGTCGGAGGCGGGCTCGGCGCTCCGCATCGCCGGGAGCGCGCTGTACGTCGTCGGCACGTTCCTGGTCACGGTGGCGCGCAACGTGCCGCTCAACGACGCGCTGGAGCGGGTCCCGCCGGAGGCCGCTGCGGCCGCGGAGACGTGGGCTCGCTACATCCCCGCGTGGACGACGTGGAACACCGCGCGGGCGCTCGCGGCCCTCGCGTCCGCCGCCCTGCTCACGCTCGCGCTCGTCCAGAGCGCGCGCGCCGGGTGATCGCGAGTCCGACAGGGAACGCGGCGCTGCGTCGTTGACGCCGGAGACGGCATGACGACCCGCGCGCCGTGGCGTCCAACCGAAGGCAACAGCCGAGTCGGGACGCCGCGACATCGCAGCGAGCCCAGCGCACGATACGTCCACGATCGCTCGAACGAGAGACCGAAGCGGTTGAATTGCAAAAACCGCTCAGCATGGCATATTGGACGTCCCTGCACAACCCCGTTCGGTCCGCCATGTCCACCTCCACCCCCGACGAGCTCTCGATTGGAATTGCCCCAGGAGACGTGCTTCTCGGCAAGTATCGCGTGGAGAGCGTCCTCGGGCGGGGTGCCATGGGGCTCGTCGTCGCCGCGCGCCACCTCGCGCTCGACGATCGCGTCGCGATCAAGGTGCTCCTGCCGAGGTACGTGCAGGATCCAGAGATCCTCCAGCGCTTCCTGAGAGAGGGGCGCGCCGCGGTGCGCATCCGCAGCCCGCACGTCGTGCGCGTCGCCGACGTCGGCACGCTGGAGAACGGCGCGCCGTACATGGTCATGGACCACCTCGAGGGGAAGGACCTCGCCGCCGTGCTCGCGGAGAGCGGGCCCCTCGCGGTGCCCCTGGCCGTCGACCTCGTGCTCCAGGCGTGCGAGGCGCTCGCGGAGGCGCACGCGCAAGGCATCGTCCACCGCGACGTGAAGCCGAGCAACCTGTTCCTCACGCGGAACGCGGACGGCTCGCCGTGCGTCAAGGTGCTCGACTTCGGGATCTCGAAGATGTCGCACGCAGAGGACCACGCGCTGACGCGGGTCGGGGGCGTGCTCGGCTCGCCCCTCTACATGTCCCCCGAGCAGCTCCGCTCGGCGAGCGACGTCGACGGCCGCGCGGACATCTATTCGCTGGGCGTCGTGCTCTTCCAGCTGCTCACCGGGCGAACGCCGTTCGTCGCGCACGAGCTCGCGCAGCTCGTCTATCTGGTCACGCAGGGCGAGCCGCAGCGCCCGCGCGCGCTGCGCCCGGACCTGCCGGAGCCCCTGGAGCAGGTGATCCTCACGGCGATCGCGCGCGATCGCGATCGCCGCTTCCCCACCGCCGCGGACTTCGCGCTCGCGCTCGTGCCCTTCGCCCCGCCGCACCTGCGCGCGGCCGCCGAGCGCCTCTTCGGCGCGCTGCGCGGCGCGCTCCCGGCACCAGCCCCGCCGCACGGCGGCGCTCCGCTCGCCGCCTCGACGGCCGGGGCCGCCGTCGCCGCGGCGGCCATGCCCGCCGACGGTGCGCTCACGATCGCGCCGGTCGGCACGACGAACCGCAGGCCAGCATCGCTCGATCGGCGCGTCCTCCCCATCGCGCTCGGGCTCGGCCTCGCGGTCGTGGCCAGCGGCGTGTTCCTCTGGCGCCTCTCGCCCGGGACCGCGCCGACCGAGGGCTCGCAGGGCGCCCAGGCGGAGCCCCGCGCCGCGCCGCCGAGCGCCGCGCCCTCCGTGGCCATCGAGCCCTCCGCGAGCGCCGCGCCGCCCCCCGCGGCGGCCGAGCCATCTCCCGCGGCCGAGCCCCCTCCGGCGGCGGCCGAGCCTTCCGCGAGCGCCGCGCCGCCGCCCGGCGCCGCTCCCGGCGCGTCGGCCGAGGGGCAGCGCGAAGCGGCGCGCGCCACGGCCACCGCGCCGAAGCCCGCGAGGCCGAGCGGCTCGGCTCCCCCGCGGCGCAGCGCGCCGCCGCCGAAGCGGCCCGCCAGCGCGGATCCCTTCCAGCGCGATGTCTTCTGATACCCTCGCCGGGACGATGACGCCGCCGCAGACGACGAGCCGAGCGAAGCGCGGGCCCAGGTGGGTCGCCTGCCTCTGCGCGCTCGGCGCCGGCCTGGCGGCGACGCTCGCGGGAGGCCCCGCGGCGAGGGCCGACGACAAGGCGGGCGCCGTGGCGCTGTTCCGGGAGGCCGGGGAGCTCGTCGACGCCGGCCAGCCGGCGCGCGCCTGCCCCAAGTACGAGGAGAGCCTGCGGCTCTACGACAGCGTCAATACCCGGTACTTCCTCGCCGATTGCTACGAGCGCGTCGGCAAGATGGCGTCCGCGTGGGCGCAGTTCCTCGAGGTCGCCGCCCGGGTGCGCGCGAGCGGCGACCCGGCGAAGGAGGCGAAGGCGCGCGAGCGCGCGGCGGCCGTCCAGCCGAAGGTCTCGCGCCTCACGGTGGTCGTCGAGGCCGCGAGCACGCCGGGCCTCGAGGTGAAGCGCGACGGCACGCCGGTCGGCCCCGGCCAGTGGGGCGTGCCCATGCCGGTCGACGCGGGGACCCACGTCGTCGAGGCGAGCGCGCCGGGCAAGCGACCGTGGACGGCGCAGGTCGAGGTCGAGCCGGGCGGCGCGACCTCGACCCTCGTCGTGCGCGCGCTGGAGGGCGACCCCGCGTCGGCGGACGCGGGCGGCGACGGCAGCGGGCGCCGCACGCTCGCCCTCGTGACGGGCGGCGCGGGGATCGTGGCCGTGGGCGTCGGGACGGCGCTCGGCTTCGCGGCGAAGGCGCGGTTCGACGAGTCGCGCCCGTTCTGCAACGGCGACCGCTGCGACCAGCGCGGCATGGACATCCGCGACGGCGCCGTGGCGCGCGCGAACGTCGCGACGGTGGTCTTCAGCGTCGGCCTCGCGGCCATCGCCGGCGGCGGCGTGCTCTGGCTCACCGCGCCGAGCCCGTCGAAGGGCGCGTCGGTCGGGCTGACGCCCACGGTGGGCGGCGCGCTCGTGCGAGGCAGCTTCTGATGCGCCTCCGGGGGCTCGCCGCCGGCCTCGGCGCGTCGGTGCTCGCGACCGGGTGCGGCCTCGTCCTCGGCATCTCGTCCGGCGAGTACGACCCCGACCCGTTCGGCCTCGATGCCGGCGCCGCGGGCGCTGGCGGCGCCGCGGGCGCTGGCGGCGCTGCGGGCGCTGGCGGCATCGCGGGCTCGGGCGGCACCGCGGGCGCTGGCGGCACTGCGGGCGCCGGGGCCGAGCCGCCCCCCTGCACGGCGCTCCTGGACGACCTCGAGGACGGCGACGGCGCGATCCTCCGGTGCCAGGGCCGCGTCGGCAGCTGGTACACGTACAACGACGGCACCCGGAGCGGCACGCAGACGCCTCTGCCCGGCCGCCCGTTCCTACCGGTCTCGCCCGGGCACGGCCCGAGCGACTACGCCGCCCACGTCGCCGGAAGCGGCTTCGTCTCGAGGGGGGCCGGGATGGGGTTCGACCTGAACCTCGCCCCGGGAGGAGCGAAGCTGAGCTACGACGCCTCCGCCTACGCGGGCCTGACCTTCTGGGCCAAGGCGGCGGCGCCGACGCACATCTACGTGAACTTCCCCGATCGCAACACGGATCGCGAAGGCGGCGTGTGCGAGGGGTCGGGCTGCGGCGACCATTTCGGCAAGGGCCTCGACCTCACGACCGAGTGGGCGCAGTACACCGTCATGTTCTCCGCCCTCAGCACGGACGGCTGGGGCGTCCCGGCGCCCCCGGCGCTCGACGCCGCGCACGTCTATTCGATCGAGTTCCACACGGCGAAGTCGACCGTGTTCGACATGCTCGTCGACGACATCGCGTTCGTCCCCTGAGCTCCCTTCGCTCCGGGCGCCGCGGCGGCTGCGAGCGCGCGCGGCGCTCGCTCAGGGCTCCGGCGAGTCGATGCGCATGAACGAGAGGGTGCGGAACGTGCGCTTGCTGAGCTTCCAGCCCGAGTTCGTCAAGACCGCCTCGTTCTCGTAGGTGCCGTGCGCGACCTGGACGCTGCTCAGCGGGTCGTAGACGTGCGTCGCGATCAGGTAGGAGGTGATCTTCGCCCGGCGGCCGCCAGGGAGGATGTCGATACGAATGTTGCTGATCAGGTGCTGCGTGCCCACATAACCGGACTCCGCGAACAGGACGTCGATGAAGTCGGCCCAGGCCTCGGCGCTGGGCACCGAGACCACCGGGGGATCGCCCGGATCGGCGCCGGCTTCCCAGATGATGACGGGGGCGTCGTTCGTGAAGCACCTCGCGTAGATCGCCTTGCCCGTCGCCAGATCACCGCGGCCGATCGCGTCGGTCCCGGCCGCGTAGCAGTACTCTAGCTGCTCGATCTCCTGCAGCGCCTTGAGCTCCGGCAGGCCGTTCGGGGGCGTGCCCTCCGCGGGCTTCGCGATCGACATGGTGACGGCGCCCGCCAGCGCGAGCGCGGAGGCCGCCGGCAAGGCGCGACGCAGAAAGCCGCTGAAACGATCGCCGTTCGTGCTCATGGAACTCACCCCTTTCGCTGGGCGCACGCAAGCTGGGCGCACGCAAGTCGCCAAGGATCAAAGATATAATCTAAATATCTTAACAAACCCAGTCAAGCACAGTTTGCCGCGAGCTTCAGAATCCGGCGCGAGGCCATCGGGACATCGGGTCATCGGGTGGGTCATCGGGTGGCAGGTTCGACGGTCGAGCTCCGCAGGTTCGGGCGCACGTGCGGGGCCGTCGCCTGCAGGGCGCTCGCCGGCGACGTCGGCGCACGCTGTCAGAGTGTCCACCTCGCGCCACCTCGCGCCGCACGGCCGGCGCGGGTGGGCCGCGCTACACGCGCGCTACGTGGCGCTGCGGCGCATGCTTCGAATGCAGTGCTCGAGCCCCTGGCGCAGCGTCGAGCGCGTCTCGATCGACGAGAGATCCACGCCGAGCCCGACGATGGTCTGGGCGATCGCCGGGTGGATCCCCGTGATGATCCCCTCGGCCCCGAGGAGCTTGATGGCCGCGGAGAGCTTCAAGAGGTGGTTCGCCGTCTCCGTGTCCATCGCCTCGATCCCCGTGAGATCGAGGATGGCATAGCGCGCCCGAGTGCGGACGACCTCGCGGAGCACGCCCTCCATCACGTCGGCGGCGCGCGTGCTGTCGAGCATGCCGACGAGGGGCAGCGTGAGCACGCGGTCCCACACCTGGATGATCGGCGTCGACAGCGCGCGGATGACCTGCTGCTGCCGCTCGATGAGCTCGAGCTTCGCGCGGAGCTCCTGCTCGGTGCGCTTCGAGGCCGTGACGTCGAGGGTGACCCCCGCGACGTGCGTGACCTCGCCGAGCTCGTTCTGGATGGGCAGATACCAGGCCTCCCAGTGGACGCCGTCGATCTCGTTCACGAAGGTCGACATCGTGCCCTCGAGCGCCTTGCGCAGGACCGCCGTGCCCGACTCCGGGTAGAGCTCGAAGATGTTGAGGCCGACGAACTGCCCCGGCTTGAGCCCCGCGGACTCGAGCCCCTTCCCGTCGTGGAGGACGAAGTCCCCTTGCGCGTCGATCGCCCACAGGCAGACGGGGAGGTGGTCGTTGATCGCCCGGAGGAGCTTGAGCTGTATCTCGTGCTTGATGCGCTCCTCGGCGTCGCGGAGCGTTCCATAGACCTCTTCCTTCTCGGGCACCCATCGCGCGGCGCACTGGAAGTACTTGAAGGATCCGTCGGCCGTCTTCAGCCGCACGTCGACCGCCACGGGCTCCGCCGCGGCGCGGACACGCCTCCACGCCTCGTCGAACGAACGCCTGTCGTCCGGGTGAACCAGGGGGCCGAGCCCCGCTGCCGACTCCCCGTCGAGGAGCTCGGCGCTCATCGCGCGCGTGAGCGCGCGGCTCGTGCGGAGCAGCGCTCCGCCCTCGCTGGCGATGAAGACCAGCTCCGTACAATGCAGGAAAAAGTCGTCGAGCGTGCTGGTCGTGCTGTCTGGCGGTGACATGTCCAGCCTGGCAGGCTACATCGATCGAGCCGTCAGTGTCGAGGATCCATGTCGAGGAGAGCCCCCTCGAAGGCCTCCCGAGCGTCCCCTCACGCTTCGCCCGCCGCGGGGCGGACCTGCGGTGTTCTGTATGCTGTCATACTCACGCAGCGACCGGCTTGGCGCGTCGGAGGGCGCGATCGCACGCCGACATCCATCGAGCGGCCGGCGTACACCATGGTGGGACAACGGCGCACTATCCCTCGCTGCCACCGCCTCGTGCCCGCCAGCCGTGGAGCGAAGACACGTACACGACAACTGTGCAGCTTCGCCGGCGCCGGCGGCCGTCGCCCACGATCGCCGGCGGAGCTCGGCAATGGGACGTGGCACGGCAGCGCCGCCGGGTGAGGCATTTTGCTCCACAGAGCGCTCGGTGAGGCGCTTTTGCGCCATGCAATGCTCGTCGGTTTATCGAGCGAGAACGGGCGCTGAGGATCATTGGCTTCGCGGCTGAGGCCGTCGGAGCGAAACAAGGCGATGACATTGCATCATGAAACCTTCTGGTTCCAGGCCATGGAAACCCGTTGCGCACGTGGTCGAGCATGGTAAGCAAAGCAGGCTTCATCGTCGTAGCCGCGCGATTAACGTCGATCCACGTCGATCACCGTCGATTGTCAAATTCCGTCGCGAGCCAGGTCGGACGAGGCCCTACGAAATCGATGCCAGGACGTCGCTTCGGCCTCGCCCGGGATGACCTTTCGGCGAGCCAACGGGCTGCCAACATGGATGAAACGATCATGAAGAGACATGGATGTTCACGGTACTTGTTGACCGGACTGGCCACGCTGGCGCTCTTCCCTGCCGGCTGCATCGACGACCCAGGCGCAGACCCGGAGGCGCTCGACACCGACGAGGCGGCCGCCGTGACGGGCGCCCCGTTGACCAGCGTCGCGTCCGGGAAATGCCTGGATGTGAAAGGGAGGAGCACCACGCCAGGGACCGGCCTGCAGATCTACACCTGCAATGGACAGGACAACCAGAGCTTCAATTTTACATCCGCCGGTGAGCTCCAGGTCTACGGCGGCACCCGGTGCGTCGAGCCGGCGAACGGCGCGACGACCGCGGGGACCAAGGCTGTGATCGCCAGTTGCAGCGGCCAGGCTCGCCAGAAATGGACGAGGAGCTCGGCCGGCGCCATCATCCACCAGCCGTCCGGGCTATGCCTGGACGTGGAGGGACGGGGGACGACCAACGGCACCGCCGTTCAGCTCTGGACCTGCAACAATCAGATGAACCAGCAATGGTCGTCGCCCGTCGAGGTCGACGATCAACCGCCGACGGCTCCGACAAACCTGACCGGCGCCGCGTCGGGGACCAGCGTGACGCTCCGGTGGACGGCGGCGACCGACAACGTCGCGGTCACGGCGTACGACGTCTACCGCAATGGCGCCAAGGTCGGCACGGTCCCCGGCACGGCCTCGAGCCCCCCGGCGACGACCTTCGTGGACAGCGGCCTCTCGTCGGCGACGGCCTACACGTACCACGTGATCGCGCTCGACGCGCAGAGCAACGCTTCGCCCGCGAGCGGCTCCACCTCGGTGACCACGGGGTCGACCTGCAGCTCGGCGGTCTGCGAGGTCGTCCAGGTCGCCACGGACACCGACCTCCCGTGGGGTCTTGTCTCGCTGCCGGACGGCACGGTCCTTTACAGCCGGAGGGACGCGGACGACATCGTCCAGCTCAACCCGAGCACCGGCGCGAAGACCTCGATCGGCACGGTGCCGAACGTCGCGGGCACGGACGGCGAAGGGGGCCTGATGGGGCTGGCCATCGCGCCGACGTTCGAGGCCGACCGCTGGCTGTACATCATGCACACGTCGTCCACGGACAACCGGATCGTGCGGATCAAGGTCGTCGGCAACCGGCTCGACACGTCGACCGAGCAGGTGCTGATCTCGGGCATCCCCCGCAACAAGTACCACAACGGCGGCCGGCTGCGGTGGGGGCCGGACGGCAAGCTCTACGCCACGACGGGCGACGCGCAGAACGGGAACCTCGCGCAGGACACGAGCAGCCTCGCCGGGAAGATCCTGCGGCTCGAGCCCGACGGCAGGGTCCCGTCGGACAACCCGTTCGGGAACTACGTGTG
The DNA here is from genome assembly GCF_051521425.1 of Sorangium sp. So ce834. Classification (NCBI taxonomy): domain Bacteria; kingdom Pseudomonadati; phylum Myxococcota; order Polyangiales; family Polyangiaceae; genus Sorangium; species Sorangium sp. So ce834. The sequence continues at coordinate 4,315,748 of NZ_CP150351.1, read as the reverse complement.
GAGCTACGGCCACCGGAATCCGCAGGGGCTGGCGTTCGACTCCACGGGTCGGCTCTGGGAGCAGGAGTTCGGCAACACCGTGATGGATGAGACCAACCTCATCCAGAAAGGCGGAAACTACGGCTGGCCGAACTGCGAGGGCACCGTCTCGCAAGGCGGCAGCGGGTGCAGCACGGCGGGCTACATCGCGCCAAAGCTCACGTACCGGACCGCCGAGGGGTCGTGCAGCGGGATCGCGATCGTGGACGACGTCTTCTACGCCGCGTGCCAGCGGGGGACACGGATGTACCGCGCGGTCATCAGCGGGAGCAGCCTCACCAGCGTGCAGCAGCTGTTCGTGGGCACCTACGGCCGCCTCCGCACCGTCGAGCCCACCCTCGATGGCAACCTCTGGCTGACGACGACAAACACCGGGGGCACGGACAGCGTGCCCAACAACAGCGACGAGCGGATCTTCCGCGTGATCCTCGGCAACTGAGCCTGGATCAGAACGGCGTGCCGCCGTCCTCCGGGACGATGATCGATTTCAGCGCGCCGTCCTGGCAATCCGCCTGCAGGCGGAAGCCCTTCTCGGCGTCCGACAGATCGAAGCGGTGGGTGACGATGGAATCGACGTCCACCGCCCCCTCGGCGACCATGCGGATCGCCCGCGGGTACACGTGCCCCATGCGCCGGGAGAACTTCACCTTCAGCCCCTTGCGGCGGCACAGCGCCGCCGGCAGCGCGTAGCGGTCGCCCTCGGGGATGCCCGCCAGCAGGATCCGCCCGCCGATGCGCGCGGCCTCGGCCGCGTGGTGGAAGCCGTCGGGCGAGTTCGTCGCCTCGATCACGAGATCGGCGCCCCGGCCGCCCGTCCATTCCGGGACGGCCGCGAGCGCCGGCGCCGCGTCGTGCGCGCCCAGGCGGCGCGCCGCCTCGGCCCGGTAGGCCACGGGGTCGACGGCGAAGACGCGGGCGGCGCCCGAGCGGCGCGCGAGCTGGACCAGGCCCAGGCCGATCGGCCCGCAGCCCAGCACCACCACCGTCTCCTGCAGGTGGGGCCGGGCGAGGTCGATGGCGTGAATCGCGACGCCGAGCGGCTCGAGCATCACCGCCCGGCGCACCGAGAAGCCGGCCGGGACGGGCACGACCTGATCGGGGTGCACCGCCACCCGCTCCGCCATGCCGCCATGGAGCGGCGGCGCGCCCAGAAACTCCACGAAGGGGCACAGGTTCACGTGGCCGCGCTGGCACCACTCGCAGCGGCCGCAGGAATGGGCGGGGTCGACGGCGACCAGCTGCCCCCTGGACAGGCCCAGCTCCGGATGGTCCTGGACGACCCAGCCGGCGAGCTCGTGTCCCGGCACGAAGGCGCCGTGGATCTGCGCCGAGCCGATCCCGCCCTCCAGGTAATAGTGCAGATCGCTGCCGCAGATCCCGCAGCCGGCGACCTGGATCGTCACCATGCCCTCGCGCGGCTGCGGAGCCTCGACCTCGCCGAACCGGACATCACGAACGCCGTGGATGATGGCTGCGCGCACCGCTTCACTCTTCCCTTTCGCCGCCCCGCCGGTACCCGGCCTCTCCGAGCTGAACAATTGTGCGGGCGCGAATGCGCATGTAGCTTTCCCCGTGATCGCTTGTCAACATCCGTTCCGGATCGCCGTCGGCCCGAGCGCCGGAGAGCGCGAATGACGAGCGCCGCCTGTCGACCTTCGCCAGGGAGCAGGCGCGGGCCATCGCCGCAGGCATGGAGAGCCCGGGCGGCCCCGCACCGCGGGGCGATCCCAGCGGGCCGTGGGAGGAGCCACGTCGATGCGCGATGCAATGATAAAGTAAGTTAGTCTAACTATCCTTTCGAGGACGTCGGGCCGCATGACAGGAGCTACGGTAGGGGACGCGGCGCTCGGCCTCTTCCAGTCGCAGGGCGCCGAAGAGGTTCCCGCGCTCGCCACGGGGGCCCAGCGGCTGCGCGCGGGTTGCGGGGGCGGGTTCCTGGGCCGAGCTGGACGTTCCTGCCCCCGCCCCCTGCGCCGCGAGTCTCCCGTCAGCGGATGAGGCCGTTCGCGCGGAACATCCGCTCGTAAATCGCGCGAATCACGGGCTCCTTGTGCTTGTTGTAGTCCATCACCATGCCGCTCGCCGCCGAGATCTCGGACGCAGCCGCGAGCTTCGCCCGGCGGTATAGCTCGAGATCCTCCGGGTGCTCGGTGAGCCACTGGCGGAACATGCGGTGGCGGATCACCTCCGGACAGTCGGGGCCGAAGACATGCACGTTGCTGTTCGGCTCGGCGAGCTGGAGGCACCGGTGCTCGTGCCAGTCCGGCTCGCGAATGACCAGCGTGAATCCGGCGCTCGACAGCGCGGGGACGTACGCGAGCTCGTCGGCGGGATCGGTGACGGTGAGGTCGACGTCGATCGTCGGCTTGGCGGCCAGCCCTTTCACCGAGGTCGAGCCGACGTGCTCGATCGCGAGCGCGGCGTCGCCGAGGGCGGCGCGGATCTTCCGCGCGACCACGTCGAACAGCCACGGCCAGCGCTCGTCGTAATCGACGACGGCGATCGGCGCCGGCGCCGGCGGGCCGTTCACCCACGGGTCCTGACCGGGGGCGGGCGCGTGGTGCTTCGTGATCTCCTCGGCGGTGGGCACGGCGCGAGTATAGGCGTGCCGCGCTCCGCGTCCCGCGGAAAGATCGGCTGAAGCGCTGAGCCCGCGGCGAGGGGGCGGGAGATGGGGTCCGCGCCCCCGAGGCCGCGATCAGCGATAGCGCGACGGCGCAGCGGCGAGGTAGGCCAGCAGCTCGTCCTCGTCGTCGCTGATGATGCGGTCGACGCCGTCCTCGCGGCTATGGCGCCGGACCTGCAGCGCCCCGGCGGAGGTCCCCACGAGGACGGCCACGCACCCGAAGCCGCGCGCCGCGGCGGTCCGCAGGCGCAGCGTCGCCTCTTCGAACTTCGGGTCGTTTCGCCCCGGCGCCGCGCGGATGTCCAGGAGCAGCGACATCGCGCTCCGGTGGACCGGGGCGAGCGCCGCGGTGACCTCCATGCACCGCTGCTCGATCTGCTCGAGGGAATCGAACGGCGCGGCGGTCCGCGTGACCCGCACGATCCTCGCCGTGGGATCGACGGCCACGATGAAATGGACGTTGCGCAGGACCTCGGGCATGAGCGCTCCACCATCGTACCGTGAATCCCCTGCCGCGCCGAGCCGCAGCGCCCGTTCGGACGCCCGCGCCGCGCGGCGATTACATCGAGCGCGGTCCCGGGTTCTGAGCAGCTTGGGAGTCTCCACCGCGCCCGCTCACCATGTTTGGGCCCGGCCGCTGCCGAGCACGGCGGTCATGCCCGGCGGTCGTCGCTGTGCACGGCGTGGCCATCCGCGCCCGGGCAGCCGCCCGGACCCGCGGCGCGGCGCGTGGCATCCTCCGTGCTCGCGCCGCAGCCGTGGCGCCGGCGCTCGTCGCCGCGTCGGCGGGGAGGTCGCATGCCGCTGCGGATCGAGGACTATGCGCTGCTCGGGGACACACAGACCGCGGCGCTGGTCGGGCGCGACGGCTCCATCGACTGGCTGTGCCTGCCGCGCTTCGATTCGGCCGCCTGCTTCGCCGCCCTGCTCGGCGCGCCGGAGCACGGCCGCTTCCGGATCGCGCCGAAGGACCCGGCGCCCCGCGTCGCGCGCCGCTACCGCGAGGGCACGCTCGTGCTCGAGACCGAGTTCACCACGGCCGAAGGCGCGGTGCGGCTCGTGGACTGCATGCCGCTGCGCGGGAGGGCGCCCGACGTCGTGCGCGTCGTCGAGGGCGTGCGCGGCCGGGTCCCGGTCTCCCTCGAGCTCGTCATTCGCTTCGACTACGGCTCGATCGTGCCCTGGGTGCGCTCGATTGGCGGCGCGCTGCGCGCGGTGGCCGGGCCCGACGCGCTGATCCTGCGTGCGGGGGTGCCGGTCCGCGGCGCGGGGCTCTCCACGGTCGCCGACTTCGACGTCCACGAGGGGCAGCGCATCCCCTTCGTGCTCACGTGGCACCCGTCGCACGAGCCGCCGCCCGAGGCGCTCGACGCCGAGCGCGAGGTGAAGAGCACCGAGGCGTGGTGGCGCGCCTGGTCGAGCCGCTGCGCCCACGCCGGACCGTGGAGGGAAGCGGTCGTCTCGTCGCTGGTCGCGCTCAAGGCGCTCACCCACGCGCCCACCGGCGGGCTCGTCGCGGCGCCGACGACCTCGCTCCCCGAGCGGATCGGCGGCGTGCGCAACTGGGACTACCGCTACTGCTGGCTGCGCGACGCGACCCTCACGCTCTACGCGCTGCTGCTCGGCGGCTACAGCGAGGAGGCCGCCGCCTGGCGCGACTGGCTCCTGCGCGCCATCGCCGGCGACCCCTCGAAGCTCCAGATCCTCTACGGCGTCGCGGGCGAGCGGCGCCTCCGCGAGATCGAGCTCCCCTGGCTGCCGGGCTACGAGGGCTCGCGGCCGGTGCGCGCCGGCAACGCCGCGGTCTCGCAGCTCCAGCTCGATGTCTACGGCGAGGTGATGGACACGATGTACCAGGCGCGCCGCTCCGGCCTCGCGCCGGAGCCGGACGCCTGGCGCCTGCAGCGCAAGCTGATGGACTTCCTCGAGTCGAGCTGGCGCCGGCCCGACGAGGGCATCTGGGAGGTGCGGGGCGGGCCGCGCCCGTTCACCTACTCGCGGGTGATGGCCTGGGTCGCGTTCGATCGCGCCGTGAAGACCGTGGAGCAGCTCGGGCTGGAAGGCCCGGTCGACCGCTGGCGCGCGCTGCGCGACGCGGTGCACGCCGAGGTGTGCGAGAAGGGGTTCGACCGGGGCCGGGGCGCGTTCACGCAGTCGTACGGCAGCCAGGAGCTCGACGCGAGCGCGCTGCTCATCCCGCTCGTGGGCTTCCTCCCGCCGGACGACCCGCGCGTCGTGGGCACGGTGCGCGCGATCGAGCGCGAGCTCCTGCGCGCGGGCTTCGTGCTCCGCTACCTGAACGGCCCGGCGGGGACGGCCGACGGCCTGCCCGGCGGCGAGGGGGTGTTCCTCGCGTGCAGCTTCTGGCTGGCGGACTGCTATGCCCTCATGGGCCGCGCCGCCGAGGCGCGGGCGCTCTACGAGCGGCTGCTCGCCCTGCGCAACGACGTCGGCCTGCTCTCGGAGGAGTACGACCCCGCGAGCGAGCGGCTGCTCGGGAACTTCCCCCAGGCGTTCAGCCATCTGGCGCTGGTCGACACCGCGTTCAATCTTGCCCTGGACCGCGCAGGGCCCGCGGCCCATCGATCTCGTTGAGGCTCAAAAGAAAGGAGAGCTCGATGCGCGCAATCACGGTCGAGCCCGGCAAGCCGAGCTCCGGGCGCCTGGAAGACATCCCCGAGCCGCCGAGCGCGCACGGGTCGGTGCTGGTCAAGACGCTCGCCGTCGGCGTGTGCGGCACGGACGTCGAGATCGTGAGCGGCGGTTACGGGTGGGCGCCGCCGGGCAAGGCGCGGCTCGTGATCGGGCACGAGTCGCTCGGCGAGGTGCTCGAGGCGCCGCCCGGGAGCGGGCTCGACCGGGGGGACTGGGTGGTGGGGATCGTGCGCCGCCCCGACCCGGTCCCGTGCGCGAGCTGCGCGGTGGGCGAGTGGGACATGTGCCGCAACGGCCGCTACACCGAGCGCGGCATCAAGGAGATCGACGGCTACGCCTCGGAGCGGTACCGCATCGAGCCCGAGTTCGCGGTGGTCGTCGACAAGAAGCTCGGCGAGCGCGGCGTGCTGCTCGAGCCGGCGAGCGTCGTGGCCAAGGCGTGGGACCAGATCGAGCGCATCGGCGCGCGGACGACCTGGAAGCCGCGGAGCGCGCTCGTCACCGGGGCGGGCCCCATCGGCCTGCTCGCGGCGCTGCTCGGCGTGGAGCGCGGCCTCGAGGTGCGCGTGCTCGACCGGGTGACCGAGGGGCCGAAGCCCGGCCTCGTGCGCGACCTCGGGGCGACGTACCACGCGAGCAGCGTGCGGGAGGCCGGGGCGGGCGTGGACGTGGTCATCGAGTGCACGGGCGTCGGGCGGCTCATCTACGACGCGATGCAGATCGTGGCGCCGGTCGGCCTCGTGTGCCTCGCCGGCGTGTCGTCGGGCGGGCGGACGCTCCCGGTCGACGTGCAGGGCCTGAACCGCGAGATGGTGCTCGAGAACACGGTCGTCTTCGGCACGGTCAACGCGAACCGGCGGCACTACGAGGCGGCCGCCGCGTCGCTCGCCCGGGCGGATCAAGGCTGGCTCGACCGCCTCCTCACCCGCCGCGTCCCGCTCGACCGCTGGGCCGAGGCGCTCGTGCGAAAGCCGGCGGACGTGAAGCCCATCATCGCCTTCGCGTGAGCGCGCCGGCGCCGCCGGAGGAGGGACCTCTCGGGCCCGCGGAACAGGGGTCTTTATGGATGATCACTCGATGCCGCAGTCGGGCGCCGAGCTCGGGTCGGCGACCCACGCCGCGAGGCGCGCGGTCCCGGCGTCGCCCCACGCGTCGTGCGCCAGCCGATTGAGCCGGCACCACTCATGGCGTGTCTGCTGGACCGCGAGCGACTTCGCCGCGAGGTGCTGCGCCGTGCGATCCGTCAATGAGGTCTTGTCCTTGCTGAGCTCGTCGTGCGTCATCGCGACCGGAGGCGGACAGTAGTTCCCCGGCTCGTACTCGACCGTACCCGAGACGAGGCCATATTTATTCGTCCGCTGGACCCGGACCGTCACGATGGCGTACTCCGGGTACGGGGCGTCGGCGTGGCGCGTCACCGCCGCCCGCTTCGGCTTGTCGCCCTGCACGACGATGAAGCCCGTCGACGGGATCGCGGAGTACGGCGCGAGCGCGGGGAAAGCGGTGAGCGACTGGTCCACGAGGACGTCGCCGCCGAGCTCGACCCAGTTCGTGTGTGCGTAGAAGTCCTGCACCGCGTGAAGCGAACGCCCGAAGGCCAGCATGGCCAGGGCATCCCCATCCAGGAGCGGGATGCCCGGGCCCAGCGCGCGCACCGCCTCGGCTTGCTTCGCGGCGACGAAGGCGGCGCCTCCGCTGAAGTTGCAGTCATCGAAATGGGCGGTATTGCTGAAATGGTACGCGACGTCCGTGGACACGTTTCCGACCTTCAGTGCGGTGAGCACGGAAGGCTTCAGGAACGACAGCGCGGTGACGGTGATCTCTTCGTGGTTCGGCTCACCGGGCGCCGTCGAGAATGCATCGGCGCTCTCGTCGAGCGCCTCCGCGATTTCAGCTTCGCCGACGCAGCCGAGCGTCAGCGTGAGACCCATGATTGCCAGTCCGAGAGAGGTGTGTCGATGCATGTTCCGTGAGATTGCAAGTCACGATCCAGGCGTGCGAGCTGAGCGTCTGTTGAAAGAAACGCACGAGAGGGGTTTGCAACGACGCGCAGCGCCCCATGAGGACATGTCATCACGTGTCGTTACCTTTCGCGCGCGGGCTGCACGCGCGCCCCACTGAGACAATTCGCCACGTGCTTTGCTCAGGGAGCGTGTTGGTCGAGACACTCCAGGGACATCTGGCCGGCGCGATGGCGCGATGGCCAGATGGCGAGGGAGATCCGAGCGCCGGCCGCGCTCGACCTGCGGATTGCCTGCGGATCGAGATGACGCCCGCGGGTTGTGAGAGCCAGCGCGGGCTCCAGCCCCGGACGCCCTCCGCCGCCCTGCGCCGGTCTCCTTGACACGGCGGGGCGTTCGTCAGCTACGCTACGGTTCCACGATGACCAGGGGCGGTAGGCAATTCCGTGAGCTGGGTTGCGCGATGGCCCACGGACTGGCCGGGTGGCTCGCGCTGATCGCCGCCAGCTGGATTCGCCACTGGACCACCAACGCCGCAGGGCCGATCCCGACCGCCCCGTGGGTGGCCGGGGCGCTCGTGGCGACCGCGATCGCGGTGTACGCCCGCAACCTCGCGCAGAGCCCCGGTCGTCTCGCCTTTGCTGCGCTCCGGACGGCTGCCCATCTGCTGTTCGGCATGGGGGCACCGGCGGCGGCGTTGCTCATGGCCCTCCTCGCCGCCCCCCACGGGATGTCGGCGCTCCCCCGGCTCGGTCTCCCGCTCCTAGCGCTATGGACGGCAGCGATTGTGGGTCACGTTCTTCTCTGGTTCATCATCGTTCCGCGCGACTCCACCCAGACCGCGCCGGACCGGCCGAACGCAACGTCCTGACCTGCATGGTGGAGAGGCACCGCTCCCCGGTGGAAGCGCTGGAGCTCGCGTGCGGCCCGTGGTTCGGCCGAGGGAAGGGCAGCGCATGAGCGCGGCGTTCAGACCCGCCAACTACCGAGACGTGGGTGAAATGCTCGGGCTCTGGTTCGACGTGTCGCCGATCCCTGCGGGCTGGCTGCTCCGCGGCGGGCGCTTCGATCTCATGACGACGCCCGGCGATCTCGGCTCGCCCGGTACGATCCTGAACCTCCGACGCGGCCCCGATCCTGCGCATCTCCCGGGCGTCAGGTACGTACATGTCGCCGCGGAGGATGACCTCGAGAACTACGACACCCGGCAGCGCCGGGTGAGGAGCTGGCTCGGCAAGGCCCTCTCCGTGCTCGCGACTCCCGATCTCGCGTGGCCGGTCTACGTCCACTGCACGTCGGGAAGAGACCGGACCGGCGTCGTCATCGCGGCGGCGCTCCTCGCGATCGGCGTGCCACGGCAGGTCGTCGCGGAGGAGTACATGCTCAGCGACGGCGCCGACCCGATCGCGATCGATCGGGCCATCGACGGTATCCTGGACTGGCTGCCGCCGACCGAATTCGACCCGACGAGGCTGCGGGCCGCGCTCGCCTCGGGCGGACGCGGCCGAGCCGGCTGAATCGACGGCGAGCCCGGGGCAGCGCTACGGCAAGGCGAACGCGAACAGCGTGTTGCCCGGCGTGCCGATCCCGAAGCTCTCGTAGCCGCTCCCCCAGTACACCGTGCCGCGCGCCACCGCCGGCCCGGCGCTGACCGAGCCGTCGGCCGGACGGCTCCAGAGGATCGCGCCCGTCGCGGCGCTCAGGGCGTGCACGTTGCCGCTCATCGAGCCGGCGTAGAGCACGCCGTTCGCGACCGTCAACGGCCCCCGATCCTGCGCGCCCGGCGTGGGATCGGGCGTCTGCCACAGGATGTCGCCCGTGGCGGCGTCGAGCGCGCTCCACGATCCCCACGAGACGACCTGGCCGGAGGGCTGCAGCGTGTACTCGACCCCACCGTTGTTGCCGATCGGCACGTAGATCCGGCTCTCGTCCACGGCGACTCCCCACATGATGCCGCCGAGCTCCCCGCCGGGGCCGACCAGCGTGCTCCACACCACGCTCCCGTCGTCCCGGTCGAGCGCCCAGAAGATGCCGCTCTTCTGGCCGGCGCCGACAAGATCGCGGCGCGCCGCCCCCGCGCCGGCCGAGAACAGCGTCGCGCCCGTGCCGAAGTCGTAATCCGGGCCCGCCGGATCAGGGCACCAGTCGCCGCCGAAGTAGCACGCCCCCGTCCAGGCATCGAAGCCCTGGAGCCGCCGCGCCCACTTCAGCGCGCCGGTGTCGAGGTCGAGCGCGAGGACGGCGTCGATATAGTTGTCGGCCGGGAGGCAGGCCTCTACGGCGAGGGCGTCGTCGCCGGCCGCCTCCACGCACGCGGAGACGGCCGGAGGCACGGTGTAGTTGTTGCCGGTGGTCACGTACAAGGTGCGACGCCCGAGGTCGATCGCGGGCGCGCCCCCCCAGACGGCGCCGCCGGTGAAACCGGCGGGGACCAAGTAGCGCTGCCAGAGCACCTCCCCGGTCACCGCGTCGAGCGCCACCACGCTGCCGCGGAACGAGCAGCACGGATACGCGTTGTCCGCCGCGAAGAGCTCCTCGCGCGAGGAGACGCCCACGTACACGCGCCCGCCGTGCACGACGGGAGACTGCGTGATGATCGCCGCCGGGTGCGGGTCGAGCTGCGTCTTCCACAGGAGATCGCCGGTGCGGCTGTCCACGGCGAGCATGTGCGCGCCGGCCTGGGTGCCGACGAACAGCATGTGGCCGTGGAGCGCGGGGCTCGTGCGCGAGACCGCGTCCGCCGTGCCCGTGAGGCTCGGGATCGCGCGCGTCCAGATCGGGACCCCGGTCTCGGCGTCGAGCTTGTACAGGTTGCCGCCCCCGTCCGGAAAGTACACCGCGCCGTGGTCGACGGCCGGCGTCGCGGGGACGATGCCAGTCGTCGTGAAGGCCCACTTCACGGAGAGCGAGCCGACGTTCGCCGGCCCGATCTCGCGCTCGTCGGACGCGTGGTGCGTGTTGGCGAGATCCTTGCCGTAAACCGTCCAGCGCCCGGCGCCCGTGCCCATGGCGGTGCGACCCTGGACGACATAGAGCACGGCGAGACATGCGGCGGCCGCGACCGCGGACCGCGCCCAGAAGATGCGCTTCATGATGATCCTCCTGGGGCATCGAGGTGAGCGGCGATCGGCGGCCCGGCACGCCCGTTCCATCCTCGCTGCAACAAGACACCCCGGACATACGTCACGCGGAATCGAGCTGCGTGTCAATCGGATAGAGAGGATGGCCGAAGCACCCGTGACATGGCCCAGATCCGGTTACCGCGACGCAGGTTTGAGCACCTCGGGACAATCGACCAGACGCGTGGTCATCGTTGTAGGGAAAGAGGCAGCGAGTGCTAAACATCGGCCCGTGACCTCACCCCTGCTCTCGCCTTTCTCCTTCCCGAACGGCCTCACCGCCAGGAACCGCGTCTGGCTCGCCCCGCTCACGAACGGGCAAAGCCACGACGACGGCTCCCTGGGCGACGACGAGCTCCGCTGGCTCTCCTGCCGCGCGCAAGGCGGCTTCGGCGTGGTCGAGACCTGCGCCGCCCACGTCGCCGAGGACGGCCATGCCTGGAAGGGCGAGCTCGGCGTCTTCGCCGACCGGCTCTTGCCCGGCCTGCGCCGGCTCGCGGCCGCGATCGCCGCCCCCGGCGCGCTGGGCCTCGTCCAGCTCTTTCACGGCGGCCTCCGCGCCAATCCGCAGGTGTCCGGCCTGCCCACGTGGAGCGCCAGCGCCGTCGCCGAGCCGGACCTGCCCGTCCCCCGCGCCGCCACCGAGCAAGACATCCTCGCCGTGATCGACCGCTTCCGCGACGCCGCGGCGCGGGCGCTCCTCGCCGGCTTCGCGGGCGTCGAGCTGCACGGCGCGCACGGCTACCTCCTCGGCCAGTTCCTGTCCGCCACCCAGAACCGCCGCACGGATCGCTGGGGCGGCGCGTGGGAGAACCGGGCGCGCCTGCTGCGCGAGACCCTCCGGGCGGTCCGCGCCGCGGTGCCCGCGTCCTTCGTGGTCGGCGTGCGCCTGTCGCCCGAGGACTGGGGCCAGGCCAAGGGGCTCGACCTCGACGAGAACCTCGAGCTCGCCCGCTGGCTCGTCGAGGACGGCGCCGACTTCCTCCACCTCTCGCTGTGGGACGCGAGCAAGCCTTCGCGGAAGCGCCCGGACGCGCACCCGCTGCCGCTGTTCCGCGAGGCGGTGGGGGCGAGCCTGCCGCTCGTGGTCGCCGGCGGCGTCTGGACGCGCGCCGAGGCCGAGGCGCTCCTCGACAAGGGCGCCACCGCGGTCGCGCTGGGGCGCGCCGGCATCGCCAACCCCGACTGGCCGCAGCGGATCGCCGATCCCACCTGGGAGCCGCGGCGGCCGCCGCTCACGCGCGCCGAGCTGCTCGAGCGCGGCGTCTCCGAGACCTTCGCCGGGTACCTGCGGCGATGGAAGGGCTTCGTGGCCGACTGAGGGGCCGCCCCGCTCACGTCCCGCAGAACGTGTACTGCACGCGCTCTTCCAGCTGCGGGGGCTCGCTCAGGTGGGCGAGCTCCGGCTGATCCTCGTACGGTCGCTCGAGCACCCGCACGAACGTCTCGAAGGGCTCGAAATCGCCGCGGACCGCCGCCTGGATGAGCGCCTCGATCCGGTGGTTGCGCGGGATGAACGCGGGGTTGACGAGCCGCATCGCCCGCGCGCGCGCTCCGCCGTCGACGTCCTCCCTGGCGAGCCGCCGGCGCCACGCCTCGGCCCAGTCGCGGAAGGCGCCGGGCTCCGCGAACAGCGAGGCCACCTGCGCGTCGGCGGCCGGGTCCTCCGCCGACGCGCACAGCCGGCGAAAGAAGAGCGTGTAATCGACGCCGTTCGACGCGAGCCGTTCCAGCAGATCGGCGGCGAGCGCGAGGTCGTCGTCCTCCTCGCGCGCGAGCCCCAGCTTCGCCCGCAGGACGCGCTCGTGCGCCTCCACGAACAGGCCGGTGAAGCGCTGCACGCGCTCGGTCGCCAGGCGGACGGCCTCGTCCTTGTCGTCGGCGAGGAGCGGCAGGAGCGCCTCGGCGAGCCGCAGCATGTTCCACTGGGCGATGCCCGGCTGGTTCCCGAAGGCGTAGCGGCCGCCGCGATCGATCGAGCTGAACTTCTTCTCGGGATCGTACTCGTCGAGGAACGCGCACGGCCCGTAGTCGATGGTCTCGCCGGAGATCGAGGTGTTGTCGGTGTTCATCACGCCGTGCACGAAGCCGACGCCCAGCCAGCGCGCGACGAGGCTCGCCTGCGCCTCGATGACGCGATCGAGCAGCGCCAGCGCGTCGTTGCCGCTGCCCGCCGCCTCGGGGTAGTGCCGGGCGAGCGCGTACGACGCCAGGGTGGAGAGCGCCTCGCGGTCGCCGCGCGCGGCGAAGAACTGGAACGTGCCCACGCGGAGGTGGCTCGCGGCCACGCGCGTGAGCACCGCGCCCGGGAGCACCTCCTCGCGGAAGACCGGCTCGCCCGTGGTCACGGCGGCGAGCGCGCGCGTCGTCGGCACGCCGAGCGCCGCCATGGCCTCGCTCACGACGTACTCGCGCAGCACCGGCCCGAGCGCGGCGCGCCCGTCTCCGCCGCGCGAGAACGGCGTCCGCCCCGCGCCCTTGAGCTGGATGTCGCGCCGCTTGCCGTCCTTGCCGACGACCTCGCCGAGCAGGATGGCCCGGCCGTCCCCGAGCTGATTCACGAAGCTGCCGAACTGGTGCCCCGCGTACGCGAGCGCGATCGGCTCCGCGCCCTCGGGCAGCGCGTTGCCCGAGAGCACCTCTGCCCCCTGCGCGGACGCGAGCTGCTCCGCGTCGAGCCCGAGCACCTCCGCGAGCGCGCGGTTGACCTTCACGACGCGCGGCTCGCGGACCTTGGCGGGGGAGACGCGCGCGTAGAACCGGTCCGGGAGCCGGGCGTAGGTGTTGTCGAAGGCGAGCTTCATCGGGGAGCCTCGGGGCGGGTGGGGGCCAGCAGCGTCCTCGGAGGCGTCGCTCTGCCGGCGTCTGCCGAGGTTCTACTGCAATCCGCGCCCTCGCGCCGCCCCGCAAACGGGCGATCGCGGCGGCGCCGGGGGCGCCCCGATCACTCGTACCACGTCGGCACGATCGCCCGCACCTCGGGCAGCGCGGCGATGCGGCAGACCTTGTCCCAGGCCGCGTCCTCGAGCGCGCCGTGGCGCGCGGTGCACTCGGCGTCTCCCGTGGGGAAGAAGTACAGCGTCTCCGCGGGCACATCGCACCCGGCGCGCCCGCGCGACGAGCCCGCCTGGATCGTCGGCGCGATGTCGCGCACGCGGGCGAGGAGCGCCTCGTCGCCCGTCGGCAGGCAAAACTCGACGGATCCGTCGTTCGCGCACCCCGTCTCCCTGGTGAACGCGAGCTTCTCGGTCGGGCACGAGGCCGTGGGCGGCGGAGGCCCCTCGACCTGCCCTTCCCCCGGCGCGGACGGCGGCGCGGACGTGCAGCTCGAGAGGCACGCCATCAGCAAACCGGGGATGGTGAATCGTCGCATGGATCTCCTCCCGGGTCGCGTCGCCGGCTCGCCGGTCTCGACAGTGTAGAGGCGGCCTTCACGTGGCGCTCGCGCGGCGCGCCCCCGGGCGCGCTGCGAGGTCGCCGAGGGCGACCGCGACGAGCTCCTCCTCGAACGCCGGGTCGAAGAGGGCCGCGGACGGCCGGCCCCCGGCGGCCGTCCGCGGCGTCTTCGCGCCGTGCGCCGCGCGCGGGGCGCCTCGGATGTCCCGACCATCGCAGCATCGGTGTGGGGGCCTCTCATCTCGTCTGCTTGACGCCGGCACATCGAGCCGTAGGCTTGCTTCATACAGGCCGCGCTTCACGCGCTCTGTTCGAGGCGTACTGCGACGGCGCGGTATAGGCACCACGTGCCCTGAAGAGGGCTGATGACGAGAGAGCGCTGCTGCTGGATCGTGACATGAGACGTGGCGGCGAGGCGATCACCTCAGCCGGCGCGGCATCGCCGACGGATGCGCACCGCCAGACATGGCGGGCCTGACAATTCGGGGGGGATCATGTCCACGATTCGGATCGGCGCCATCGCGCTCGCGATGCTTGCGACCTCGGTCGGATGCGCGCATTCCAAGGGCCGCCGGCCCGAGGCGCGCGCCGTGTTTCTCGACCAGGGATGGGGTCGAGAGGAACGCCAGATCTTCTATCATAGGTCCCAGGGGACCAGGCTCCTGCCGCTCGCGTGGTTCCTGGCGCTCGAGCAGCAGGATAGCGCGCGGCCGTTCGTCGCGAGCGACTATGTGACGCGCTATCGCTTCATTCCAGATCCAGATATCGAGAGCAACCCGGAGCGCTTCCCGGTGGGCCTCGCCAAGGACGTCGACCCGGCGACCCGCGAGGCGTACGTCGGGTTCACCTGCGGGGCCTGCCACACCCGCGAGATCACCTACCGCGGCGCGCGCATCCGGATCGACGGCGGGCCGGCCGGGATCGACGTTGTCGCCTTCACCGATGCGGTCCTGAGCGCGCTCGCCCTCACCTACAGGACGCCGGAGAAGCTCGATCGCTTCGCCAGGGCGGTCCTCAAGGACGGGTACAACGAGGCTTCCCGGCGCGGCCTCGAGGAGCGCATGAAGGAGGCGCTCGCGCCGGCCCGGCTGCGGGCGCTCACCGGGGGCGAGGCGGGAGCCCACGCCACGGTGTCGGGCTTCGGCAGGCTGGACGCGCTCGGGCGCGCTGGCAACCTGCTGTTCGGGTCGCTCAGCCCGGAGAACCTGCGCGCGACGAACGCGCCGGTGGACTACCCCCACCTATGGGACACGTCGAGCTACGACTGGGTGCAGTGGAACGGATCCATCATGCAACCCATGGGGCGCAACATCGGGGAGGCCCTGGGCGTGGGCACCCACACGTCGTTCCGCATGGCGTCGCAGGGCTCGACGGTGCGCGTCGAGTCCAGCATTCGCGTGGACAACCTGCACCTGCTCGAGCAGCAGGTGGAGAAGCTCCGGTCTCCGCGGTGGCCCGAGCACCTGTTCGGCCGTATCGATCCGGAGCGCGCCGCGCGCGGCTGGGGCCTCTTCACGACGCACTGCGCGCGCTGTCACGAGCCGCGCCTGAGCCCCCCCGACCCGCACGGCAAGCGCTTCCGGATGGCGACGATGACTCCGCTCGACGAGATCGGCACGGATCCCACCCACGCCGTCAGCTTCAACGAACGCACGGCGGATCTGAGCGCGCTCGGGCGCGGAACGATGGGAATAGCAGACGCGCTGGAGCGCGCGACCTCGGCGATTCGTAAGACGAAGTACGACGAGCTCGGCCTGTCCGCGGAGCGTCGGCTCGAGTGGGACGGGTATCGCCCGAACCGGTGGCGCGCGCCGCTCGCGTACAAGGCGCGCGAGCTGAACGGGATCTGGGCGACGGCGCCCTACCTCCACAACGGCTCGGTCCCGAGCCTGTACGAGCTCCTCCTGCCGGCAGACCGGCGCTCCAAGCGGTTCCACGTTGGCAGCGCGGAGTTCGACCCCAAGCGCGTCGGCCTCCGGGTCGAGCCGTCCCAGCGGGCGTTCGAGTTCGCGACGGACGTCACCGGCAACTCGAACGCAGGGCACGAGTACCGGGACGGGCCGCGGGGCCGCGGCGTCATCGGGCCCGCGCTGACCGAGCAGGAGCGATGGGACCTCGTGGAGTATCTGAAGACGCTGTGACCGGCGCGCCGCGGGGCCTTCTTCAGCGTACCGGATGCACCAGGACCGTCACGAGCGCCGGGTTCCCGAACGTGAGGACCGGGTACCGATTCCTCCGCCCGTGTACGCTCGCTCCGTGCGCTCCCCGCAGCAGCTCCGCGACCTCTTCTCCGCGTTCGCGCCGCGCGTCGTCTCCGGCCCGATCTCCCATTTCGGCCGGCTCCGGCAGAGCGCCGACACCTTTTGCGAGATCGCCCCCGCCTCCTCCGCCGAGCTCGCCGACGCCGTCGGGACGGCCCACCGGCACGGCGTCCCCGTGCGGATCCGCGGCCAGGGCCACGCGCTGAACGGCGCCTCGCTGCCCGCCGCGCACGAGCTCCTCCTCCGCACGGAGCGCCTCGGCGACGTCCGCTTCGAGGTGGAAGGCACCGACGCTCGACCTCTGCCCGCTGGACACCGCGGCTCCCCCGCCCTACCCGGCCGGCGCCAGCGTCAGCCGCGAGCGCATCGCCGCCTCGCCGGAGCTCCTCGGCCCCGGTCCGGACGAGGCCGAGCGCGACGAGCGCCTCCTGTGGTTCACGCTGTTCACCCCGGGCAGGAGCCTCGCGAAGGCGCAGGCGCGGCTCGCCGCCCTCGAGGCGGAGCACGCGGGCCTGCTCTCGTACCGCCGGCGCTACGCGTACCCGATCCGCCAGCGGCGCCCGGTGCCGGCGCTGGTCTACCCGCGCGATGAGCCGTTCTTCGCGCTCGGCTCCTGGGGCGCGCTGCGCCTGCCTTCCGGGGACGCCGCGGACCCGCTGCGCGCCTATGGCGAGGCGCTCACGCGCGCCGCCATCGAGCTCGGCTGCCGCCGCTACATCCAGTCCGAGTCGACCTCCGGCGCCGACGCCTATCGCGCGTGCTTCGGCGAGGAGACCTACGCGGCGCTCCGCGGCCTCAAGGCGCAACAGGACCCGGGGGGCATCCTGAACCGCGGCTCCGTCTTCGCTCCTTGATCCGCAGAACCACGGACGCGATCGCCTCGCCCGCCCCGCCCGCCGACGCGCGCGCTCCGCCGGGCAGCGTTGCGTATCACGGATCGCCGTCCGGATCGTCCGTCGCCGTCGTCGCGGCCTGGGCCAGGAAGATCTCGCGCACGCGGCCGATCTCTGCCGGCTCCGCGAGCACGTCGAGCCTGTCGCCGGCCTCGAGGATCGTTTGGCCCCGGGGCACGACGGTCGCGCCCTCCCGGTGAATGGCGCGAATGAGCACCCCGGCAGGCAGGCCGAGCTCGGCGATGCGCTTGCCGACGACGGCGGCCCCGGACGCGAGCTCGAACGTGCGGGCCCTCGGCTCTGCGCCGGCGAGGGTATGGGTCGTCGGATCGTAATGGCCCGCGAGCTCGTTCACCACGGTCTCGGGCGAGAGGGGCGTGTTGGTCGTGTAACCGGCGCGAGCGAGCAAGTGCGTGGCGACGGGCATCGTCAGCACCACGAATGCGATGATGACGATGGCCCGGGTGGTGACGGCCGGGTCACGGAAATGAAGGGCGGATGCGGAGATGATGCACGTCATCCCGAACACCGAGGCCTTCGATGTCACCTGGAGGCGCGTGAACAGGTCCGGCATGCGCAGGATGCCCACGGCCGCGAGCAGCATGAAGATGCACCCGATGACGAGGAGCGCGCCCTCGAAGAGCTCGAGGATCATGAACCCTCCCCCTGTCGCTCGAGGTAATACGCGAACGCGATGGTGCCGAGGAAAAAGATGAGCGACAGCACCATCACCGCGTCGAGGAGGATGCCTTGGTCGGTCACCATCGCGTAGAGGGCGATGCCACCGCTGCCGACCGTCGCCATGAGGTCCATGGCGACCACGCGGTCCGGGAGGCTCGGCCCGAGCAGGAGTCGGATGAACGCGACGACGAACGCCACCGTGACGACGGCGATCGTGACGAGCAAGAGCGGGGTCATCGGAAGAGCTCCTTCACGCGGCGCTCGAGGTCGTTCTTGATGGTCGCGCGCAGCGCGTCGGCGCTGTCCACGAACATCGCATGGACGAAGAGGACCGTGCGGTCGCCCGAGACGTCGAGGCCGAAGGTGCCGGGCGTCAGGGCGAGGAGGTTCGTCAGCACCGTGATCTCGAGATCGGTCGTCAGATCCAGGGGGACCGCGACGATGCCGGGGCGGCTCTTTCGCCGGATCGAAATGACGTCGCGGGCGACCCTGATGTTCGCCCGCACCATCTCTCGCGCATAAAAGAGCAGGAATGACAGCACCCCTGGCAGCTTCTCGAAATAGGTCGTGGGGCCGAGCAGGCGCCGGAGCCCCAAGAGCAGGAGGTACCCGAGGAGGAAGCCGAAGACGAGGCCCCCTGCGGTGACGCGGCCGAGCAGGGTCACCCAGACGATCGCCAGGAACAGATTGAGGACGAGGGCTCTCATGGGTTCCCCTCCCCCAGCACGGTGCGCACGTATTCGGTCGGCTCGGCGAGCTGCGCGGCGGCCCGCCGGACGACGTCGAGGAGCGGCTCGGGCGCCATTCCGAGCGTGAGGCCCAGCGCGGTCAACAGGACGACCGGCACGTACAGGAGCGCGCGACGCCGCGCCCCGCCCTCGCGCGGGGCGAGGTCGGCCTCGGCGGGCGCGGGCTTCCAGAAGGCCTCGTTCCATATCTTCGTCATCGAGATGAGGGTGACGAGGCCGACGGCGAGGCTCGTGGCGACGACGGCCGCGGCCCCTCGCGAGCCGACCTCGAGCCCCGACCGCACCAAGATGAGCTTGGCCCAGAACCCCGACAAGGGCGGCATGCCGGCGAGGGAGAGGGCCGTGACGAGGAAGCAGGCGGAGAGCCCGGGGCTCCGCGCGAGGAGCCCGCCCTGAAGCTCGAGGGGGACGTCTTTCCTGTCGGAGCGCATGATGCCGCTGATGAGGAAGAGGTTCGACTTGATGATGGCGTGGTGCAAGACGAAGAAGATCGCCCCCGAGAGGGACGACAACGTGAACAGGCCGAGGCCCATGACCATGTAGCCGACCTGGCTCACGCTGTGGAACGCGAGGATCCGCCGGACCTCCCGGTGGGACACCGCGCCGAGCACGCCGACGGCCATGGTGAAGGCCGCTATCCCGAGGAGGAGCGCGTGGGTGGCTCCCTGGTCGACCACGAAGACGAGGGTGAAGATACGCACGAGGGCGTAGACGCCCACCTTCGTCAAGAGCCCCGCGAACAGCGCGGTGACCGTCACGGGAGGCGTGTGATACGAGTCCGGCAGCCAGAAGAAGAGGGGGAAGACAGCAGCCTTGATGCCGAACGCGACGAGGAAGATCATCGCGAGCGTGATCCGGATCGACGGCGCGAGGCTCGGCAGCTTGAGCGAGAGGTCGGCCATGTTGAGGGCGTGCACGGATCCGTACAGGATGCCGAGGCCGGTGAGGAAGAGGGCGCTCGCGATCAGGTTCATCGCGACGTACTTGATCGCGCCCTGCATCTGCGGCCGCTCGTTGCCGAGCACCAGGAGCACGAAGGACGCGATCAGCGTCACCTCGAACCAGACGTATAGATTGAAGAGGTCGCCGGTGACGAAGACGCCGTTCGTGCCCATGAGGAGCGCGTGCATGAGCGGGTAGAACCCGCGCGCCCGCCGTTCCCGGTCGATGTCCGACACGGAGTAGATCGAGGTGACGACCGCGATGATGCCCGAGAGCAGGACCATCAGCGCCGAGAAGAGGTCGACCACGAAGGTGATGCCGTACGGCGCGGGCCAGCCGCCGAGCTGGGTCGACTGAATGCCCCCCCGGTGCACCGCGCGGAGCAAGGCGACGCCGACGGCGAGCTGAAGGACGCTCCCGATGAAGCCGAGCGCGGGCTGTCTCCCTGTGCGCTGGAAGATAAGGAGCGAGAGGGCCGCCGTGGTCATGGGGACGAGGACGGGCAGGACGAGGAGCACCTTCATGGGAGGGTCGATTCGAGAGAGTCGATGTCGTCGCTGCCCATCGTCCGATGAACGCGATGAAGGAGGACGACGGTGAACGCGACGACCGCGAAGCTGATGACGATCGCCGTCAGGATCAGCGCCTGGGCCACGGGATCGGCCGGCGGCGCCTGGAAGCCCCCTCCACCCCTGGGGATGAGCGGCGGGCGGCCGCGGACGACGCCGCCTGCCGTGAGGATGAGGAGGTTCGTCCCGTGCCCGAGCAGCACGAGGCCGAAGGCGAGCTTCACGATGCTGCGCCGGAGCATGAGAAACAGCCCCGACGCATAGAGCCCGCCGACGACGATCGCGAGGAGGACCGTCATGAGCTCATCTCCGCGGTCATGAGGACGATCATGAGCACCATGCCCATCACGGCGGCATACACGCCGACGTCGAACATCACCGGCGTCCCCACCGCGACGTCGCCGCGCCCCGGCACCGGGACGGTCGCCCACACGCCTTGCAGGAAGGCTCCGCCGGCCACGAGCCCGATGACGCCCGAGAGCAGGATCGTCGAGAGCCCGAGCCCCATGAGCGTCTGGGGCGCGACGCGGAGCAGCCGGCGCGTCGAGGGGACGTCGTACGCGAGGACGTGGAGCGAGAACGCCGACGCGATGATGAGCCCGCCGACGAACCCGCCCCCGGGCTCGTGGTGACCGCGGAGGAGCGCGTAAATCGAGACGATGATCAGGAGCACCATCAAGACCGGCGTCGCGGCGCGCAGGATCAAGGAGGGCATGGCTCAGGCGCCCTTCCGCGTACGGGTCGCGAGCAGCGCATAGACCCCGATCCCGGCCATGCAGAGGACCGTGCACTCCCCCAGCGTGTCCATCGCCCGGAAATCCACGAGGATCACGTTGACGATGTTCCGCCCGTGGGCCTCGGCGTATCCCTTCTCCACGAAGAACTCGCTCAGGCTCGGCTCCGGGGAGAGCGTCGACGACATGAGGATCAACAGGGTCACCGTGGCCCCGAAGATCACGGAGACGATGGCGTCCGGGAGCCACACGCGCGCGGAGGATCGGGGCACGAAGCGCGGCAGGTGGTGCAGGACGAGGACGAAGATGACGATCGTCAGCACCTCGACCATGATCTGCGTCAGCGCGAGATCGAGCGCGCTGAAAATCACGAAGACGAGCATGACGCAGATGCCGATCGCGCCGAGCGCGGCGACGACGGCGAGGCGCGATTGCGTGCGCGTCGCCATGGCCGCGGACCCGAGGATCACGCCCGCGAGCACGAGCTCCGGGAGCTCCACGTTGAGCGACGGGACCTCGAAAGGAAGGCTCCGGAGCAGCGGCGTCCCGACGAGCACGACCGTCGTCAGGACGGTGACGAGCAGGTAATGGCGCAGATGCCCCGTCTGGAGGCGCCTGGTCAGCCACTCCGCGAACCGGAGGAGCCCCGCGAAGGCAGCGTCGTACACGCGCGCAGGGCCCCACGCCCCGAGGCGCGAGGCGGCGTCGAGGAGGCGCCCTTCCCGGCCGGAGAGGGCGCGGAAGAGCCCGAGGCCGGCGAGGAGGGTCGCGACGCTGAGCCCGAGCACGGGGGTCAGGCCATGCCACAGGTGCAATTCGAGCGGCGCGGGTCGGCCGAGGATGGCGGTCGCCGCGAGGCCCGGGAGGTCGCCGAGGAGCCGCGGCGCCACCCCGAGGACGAGGCTCGCCGCCGCGAGCACGGCAGGCCCGAGCCACAAGGACGGCGGCGCTTCGTGGGGGAGCGTGGGCGCCGCCGGGGGACCCCCGAAGAAGGGGCGATGGGCGACGACGAGGCTCACGACGACCAGCAGGGCGCTCGATAGGACCGCGGCCCCGGCGAGGACCGCCGTCATCGAGGGCGACGCGAGGACGGCCTCGTAGAAGAGCTCTTTCGACAGGAAACCGAGGAGGGGCGGCGCCCCCGCGCTCGAGATCGCCGCCAGCGCGGCCGCCGTCGCGGTGATCGGCATCCGCCGCGCGAGGCCCCGCAAACGGGTGACGTCGCGGGTCCCGGTCTCGTGATCCAGGGTCCCCGCGGTCATGAAGAGCGCGCCCTTGTACAGCGAATGCGCGACCAGATAGACCACCGCCGCGGAGACGGCCGCCCGGGTCCCGATGCCGAGGAGCATCGTGAGGAGGCCGAGGACGCTTACGGTGGAATAGGCGAGGATCCGCTTGAGATCCTCCTGCGTGACCGCGAGCGCCGCGCCGGTCACCATCGTGGCGGCGCCGAAGCCCGTCACGACGAGGTGCCATTCGCGCGTCGCGCCCAGCGTGGGATGCAGGCGCGCGAGCAGATAGACGCCGGCCTTCACCATCGTGGCCGAGTGCAGGTAGGCGCTGACCGGCGTGGGCGCCTCCATCGCCCGAGGAAGCCAGAAATGAAAGGGCACCTGCGCCGATTTCGTGAAGGCTCCCGCGAGGACGAGGAGCAGGATCGGCAGGTAGAGGGGGCTCTCGCGGACCACGTCCCCCGAGAATCGCGAGATCTGCGTCTCTCCGGTGACGACGACGAGGAGGACGAGGCCCGCGAGCATGGCGAGCCCGCCGCCGCCCGTCACGAGGAGCGCCGTCAAGGCGGCTTTGCGCGCCTCCGGCCGCTCGTGGTCCCACCCGATGAGGAGATACGAGCTCACGCTCGTGAGCTCCCAGCACACGAAGAGGAAGATGACGTCGTCGGCGAGCACGAGGCCCACCATGGATCCCGTGAACAGGAGCAGATAGGCGTAAAACCGCCCGAGCCGCGGGTGCGAGCGCAGGTATTCGCTCGCGTACACGAAGATCAGCGCCCCGATGCCGCAGATGAGCCCCAGGAACACGAGCGAGAGCCCATCCAGCCTCACCGCGAGCTCCACGCCGAGCGACGGGATCCACGGCAGCGACGCATGGTGGGCCTCCCCCTCGGCGAAGAGCCTCGGGACGAACTTCATCGCGATCACGAGCGCACCGAGCGTGAGCGCCGCGAAGAGCCAGCCGGCCGAGCGACCGAGCCGGCGATAGAGGGCCGGCGCCAGCAGCGCTCCGACGAATATGCTCAGGACAGCCCACAGCATCGCAGCAGGTTCCCGTTCGATGCCGGCGAGGGCCCGAGGCGGGCCCCGGAGCGCTGCGCGTCAGCGGAAAAGTCGGTCGCGAGGACGAGCGTCATGCGCGTGGCTCCCGTTCCGAGCGAGCACGAGCGGCTCCAACCGCCCTGTCGACGAGATGGGTGGAGCCGGAGCTCTCGGGGCGCAAGCTCCACCTCGGCGGCCGCCTGCGCCTGGCCGGCAGGCGGGCGCGTCAGCCTCTACCGGTGGTCCTCGCGCGGCGGAGAGATCCATCCTGCCCTGTGGTCCCGGCGGGCAGCTCGCCTGTCCGTGCGTCGCCGACACGCGTTCGCAGCGCTGGATCGGGCGCGGTCCTTGCGCGCCGAGGGCGCACAGTCGCGCCCCGCGTGGGGCCCCGCCAAGGGAGGCATAGAATGTACGTTCTTTTCATCCTGGTGCTGCTCGGCGCCGGAGCAGCCCTGATCGCGTGGGGGATGTGGATGCGCAGGCGCCTGCCCGTCGCGGCGGGAGCGCTGCTCGCGGCAGGCACGCTCGCGTTCTTCGGGTTCCTGAGCTTCTGGGGCGAGTACCTCTGGTTCGCCGAGCTCGGTTACACCGCGCGCTTCTGGAAGGCGACGCTGGCCCGGTTGCTCTCGGCGCTCGTGGCCGCTTCGCTCGGCGGGCTCCTCGTCTTCCTGCTGACGCGCCCTGCGCGGTCGCCCGGCGCGCGCCGCGTCCCGACGCTGCTCGGCGCGGCGCTCGGCGCCCTCTGGGGCTTCTTCGGCTGGGAGGTGATCCTGCGCTTCCTCGCGCAGGTGCCCACGGCGCAGCGCGACCCCATCCTCGGCCGGAGCACGTCGTTCTACCTGTTCTCGCTGCCGTTCTACGATGCTGTTTACTTCCTGCTGTGGGCCCTCGCGCTCTTCGCGCTCGCCGGGGCGGCGGTCGACGCGGGCCTCGCGTCGGCGCGGCGGACGGCCCGTCATCCCACCGCGGAGCACGCCGCGGCGCCCCCTGCGGGGCACGTTACGAGGCCCCCTGCGGACCTCGCCGCGGAGCACGCCGCGGCGCCGAACATCGTGGCTCCCGCCGCGGACGCCGCGCCTGCCGGCGCCGCGCGGTACCGCGCGGTCTTCTTCTCTCTCGGAGCGCTCGCGCTCGTCGTCGCCTGGGGACGGTGGCTCGCGGCCTATCACCTCATGTACTCGTCGTCGGGCGTGGTCGTGGGCCCGGGCTGGACCGACGTCCACGTGCGCCTGCCCGCCACCCGCATCGTCGCCGTCATCGCGGCGCTCGTGGGCATCGCGCTCTTCCTCCCGCCCGTGCAGCGCGCCCTCTGCCGCGCCGCCGCCGTCGAGCGCGGCGCGGGCCGGCGCGCCCTGGCGTGGCTCGTCGCGCCGCCGGCGCTCCTCGTGGCGGTGCCGTGGGCGCTCGGCATGCACGCGCTCCCGGCGCTCGTCCAGTGGCTCAAGGTCGTGCCCAACGAGCTCGCGCTCGAGCGCCCCTACCTCGCCCACAACATCGCGTTCACCCGCGCGGGGTTCCGCCTCCACGACGTCGAGGTCACCGAGTTCCCCGTCTCCGACCGGCTCACCCGCGAGACCCTGGCGAACAACCGGGATCTCCTGGCCGAGGTGCGCATCTGGGACCCGCGCGCGCTCGACGCCGTGATCCAACAGTTCCAGGCGATCCGCCTCTATTACGAGATGCCCGGCATCGACATCGATCGCTACGCCGTGGGCGACCGCTACCGGCAGGTCATGCTCGCCCCGCGCGAGCTCAACGCCGAGAACCTGCCGCGCGATCACCAGACCTTCGTCAACCGTCGCTTCAAGTACACGCACGGCTACGGCGTCGCGATGGCCTCGGCGCACGACTTCACGCGCGACGGGCAGCCGAACCTGCTCGTGAAGGACATCCCGCCCGTCTCCGCCTCACCCGAGCTCGCGATCGAGCGGCCGGAGATCTATTACGGAGAGACCACCCACGGCTACGTGGTGGCCAACTCCAGGGAGCCGGAGTTCGACTATCCGAGCGGCTCGGAGAACGTCTACACGCGCTACGCGGGCACCGGCGGGATCGCGCTCGACGGCCTCTTCCGCAAGCTCCTCTTCGGGTGGAAGCTCGGCGGCACGAGCCTCCTCGTGTCCGGCATCCCCACGGACGACAGCCGGGTGATGTTCCGCCGCGAGGTCCGCGAGCGCGTGGGGGCGATCGCCCCCTTCCTGGCCCTCGATCGCGATCCGTACATCGTCGTCGCCGGCGGGCGGCTCCACTGGATCCTCGATGCGTACACCACGTCGAGCTACTACCCCTACAGCGAGAGCTTCTTCTCCGCCGAGGGCGCCGGGATGAGCGGGGCGCGCGCGCCGGGCGACGCGGGCGGGCGGGCAGGGTTCACGCACCACCTCCGCCGCGCGAACTACGTGCGCAACTCGGTCAAGGCGGTGGTCGACGCCTACGACGGCTCGGTGCGGCTCTACGTCTTCGAGCCGGAGGATCCGATCGTCCAGGTCTACAGCCGCATCTTCCCCGGCCTGCTCCTGCCGCGCGAGGAGATGCCGGCGGAGCTCCGCGCGCACGTGCGTTATCCGGAGGATTTCCTCCTCGCGCAGGGGCTCGTCTACGCGAAGTACCATATGAAGGATCCCGAGGTGTTCTACAACCAGGAGGACCTCTGGGCGCGCGCGACCGAGAAGTATTACGACGAGGTCCAGCCGGTGGAGCCCTATTATGTGATGTGGAAGCCGCCGGGCGAGGGGCGGCCCGAGTTCACCCAGATCCTGCCGTTCACGCCGAAGGACCGTCAGGTGCTCATCGGCTGGCTCGCCGGCATGTCCGACGGCGACAACTACGGGCGCATGCTCGCGTACAAGTTCCCGAAGGACACGCGGGTGCTCGGCACCCAGCAGATGGACACGAAGATCGATCAGGATCCGGTGCTGTCGGCGCAGCTCTCCCTGTGGAGCCAGCGCGGTCAGAAGGTGATCCGCGGCAACGCGCTGGTGATCCCTGTCGAGGACACGCTCCTCTACGTCGAGCCCATCTTCCTCCAGGCGGACACGGCGGCGTATCCGGAGCTCCGCGTGGTGGTGGTGATGCACGGCGACCGGATGAGCTACGCGAGCTCGCTCGACGCGGCGCTGCGCGGGCTCGTCGAGGGCGGGCCGCCCCCGGAGCCGGCCGCGGCGGGCCTGCCCGGCGTGCCGGAGGCCCCCGGCGCGCGCGGCGTGGCCGACGCGCTGGCGCAGCGGGCCAACGACGCGCTCGCGAGCTACCTGCGCCTGCTCGGCGAGCGTCGCTTCCACGAGGCCGCCGCATCGCTCGAGGCGCTGAGCCAGACGCTCGAGGCGCTCCAGGGGCCGTCCGCGTCGCTCGACGAGCGATAGCGGGAGGGCGCCGGAGCGGGGACGAAGAGCCGGCCGGGGCGGACGCGCGGAGCTTCGAGAGCTGCTGCGTCTTCGAGCCCCCCGCGCCGGTGACGGCGCCGACCACGGCGCTCACCTGGGCGAACTGCTTGATATTCTGCTGGATCTGCTCGTCGAGGATGCGGCGATCCGTGACCACGATGCCACGATGATCGAGTAGAAGGCGTCCTCGTCGTCCCTCTTCACCGCGGCGAGAGGAGGTCGATCCGCCCGGTCATG
The DNA here is from genome assembly GCF_051521425.1 of Sorangium sp. So ce834. Classification (NCBI taxonomy): domain Bacteria; kingdom Pseudomonadati; phylum Myxococcota; order Polyangiales; family Polyangiaceae; genus Sorangium; species Sorangium sp. So ce834. Next base: position 4,289,230 of record NZ_CP150351.1, on the reverse strand, counting down.
GCGCGGACGATGTGGGATTCGAGGCCCTTCTCGCTGGTGTCGATGGTCACGCGGTCTCCTCCTCGGCTCAGGTCGAAGGTTCACCCCCGCTCGTGATCGGCCGCGGTGCGGCGCCGATCTGCGCGCGCGCGTGGGCGATGGCCTCCAGGAGCTTCTTCTCGAGGAGCGCGCGCGGGGGCAGCTCCGTCAGGTAGCTCGCCACGCGGATCGAGCCCTCGCTGAGCTGGAGTAGCTCGATCTGCTCCTCGTTCTTGTCGGCGCAGAGGATGAGGCCGAGCGGCGGGTTCTCGTGGGGCTGGCGCTCATGCTTGTCGAGCCAGCGCAGGTAGAGCTCCATCTGCCCCTTGTCGCGGGCGTCGAAGCGGCCGAGCTTGAGCTCGACGGCCACGAGCGCCCGCAGCGAACGGTGGAAGAAGAGCAGATCGAGGTAGTAATCCTCGGCGCCGATGCTCATCCGCTTCTGCCGCGCGATGAAGCTGAAGCCCTGTCCCAGCTCCAGGAGGAAGCCCTCCAGCTCCCGCAGGATGGCGCCCTCCAGCTCACGCTCGCCAAAAGAGGCGGGCAGACCGAGGAAGTCGAGGACATACGGGTCGCGGAAGATGAGGTCGGGCGTCATCCGGCCGCTCGCACCGAGCGCGGACAGGGCTTCCTGAACGACGGCCTCCGGGCGCTTCGCGATGGCGGTGCGCTCGAAGAGCATGCCGGCGATCTTCTCCTGGAGCGCCCGGGTGCTCCAGCCCTCGAGGCGGCAGAGCTCGACGTAGAAGCGGCGCTGGAGGGGATCGTCGAGGGCGATGATCTCCCGGAGATGGGTCCAGCTCAACTGTGCACGCAGCGCGTGCACAATCTCCGGGTCGGGGAAAACCTCAGCGAAGCGCAGCATGTGGTGAAGGTTGCGCTTGCCGAAGCCGCGGCCGTACTCGGCCGAGAGGGCGGTGGCCACGTCGGCGACGACCTGCTCGCCGTACGCCGCCCGGCCCTCGCCGACGACGTGCTCGCGAAGGCGGCGGCCGACCTGCCAGTACAGCCAGACGAGCTCGCTGTTGATGGATCGGGCGGCGGCGGTGCGGCTCTGGTCGATGAGGCGGCGCAGCTCGTCGACGAGGGTGGCAGGGACGGGGGCGAGCGGGGCGGTCATTCGGGCTCTCCCTCGTCGAGGTCGTCGTCGGTGGCGTCGTCGTCGAGATCGGCGGCGGCAGGTTCGTCGGGGTCGGAAGCAGGGAGGCGTGCGGCGGCGTCGCGGACGTCGAGCTGGCCAGTGATGACATCGGCGATGAGGCGGGTGCGGTATTCGCGGAGAAGGTCAATCTCGCGGCGGGCCCGCTCACAGGCATTGGGAAGGTCCGCGGTCCCCTGAGTATTGACCGGTGCCTCTTGCAGCAGCTCATATCTCATCGCCAGCAGCTCGGGTATGGGAGGCCCGGTCATCTCGATCCGATCGGCGATGTGCGCCTTCACCCGCCGGTCGACGACGATCAGGCGGTGCGCGTCGGCGAGGGCGAGCAGCTCGTTGCGGGAGAGGAGGTCGAGGACCTGGCGCGGTGTCGGCATGCGCAGAGCAAGACGGTAGGTCGGGGCGACGACCGATCGCAACGGAAAGATCGCGGCCGGTCGTCGGGCGGCGCGGCATCGCCGGGAGGCCGGACCGCCGCGACGCGTCCCGGGGGTTCGACTCTCTACTTTCGTCAAGTTTTTCGTCAGCGCCGCCTCGACTCCCAGACCGCCGCCGCGGGGATGATGCGCGATCGCGGACGCGCCCAGCCGAGACGGTCCTGCATACCGCATCTCATCCCGAAGCCCCTGAGCCTTACGAAGACGCCCCTCTCCGCCCGCCGCCTCGCTCACCCGAACAGCGCCACGTACGGCGTGATCCCGAGATACGCCTTCGCCTCCAGCGGCGCGTCCGGCCGGTAGACCAACTTGAGCATGACGCCCTGGCGCAGCCGCGTCGGCCACCCCCGGCCCGGCCAGGGCCGCGCGTCCGCCGGCCAGGCCAGGATCGCGTCACGCTTGTCCGGCAAGCACGCGCCGAGCGCGACCAGCCGGTCGAGCGCCGTCGCCCAGCGGACGTCCACGATCGGATAGGAGATCTCCAGGCCCAGCATCGGCTCCACCGCCGCGCCGACGTCGAGGTGGAAGCCGACATGGCTCGTGAACGGAACCATGCTGTCGAGGAGCGCCTCGATGTCCGCGATCGATCCCGGCCAGTCGATTCGCGCCAGGTACGCCGGGACATCGGTCTTCGCCATCGCGACCACCAGGCGGACCGCGGCGCGCCCCCGCACGGCGAGCGGGGCCACGTGCATCGCGCGCCCGCTCGGCGGCAGCCGCGCGATGCACCGGAGCAAGGCGCCGTCGACCGCGGGCGGCGCGGGCTCCCCCAGCAGGAGCGCGAGCGCCCGCCGGATCACGCCCGCCTGCTCCGGAAGCCCGGCCCCGTCGCCCGCCCGGCCCACCTCCCCCGGCCGCGCCGGCGCGACGCCGCCCGGCACCGCGGGCTCGACGCAGGGAAACGGATACGGCGCCGGCACGGACGAGGGCACCCGCGCCCCGTCGTCAGGAAGGTCGAGCTCGATCCAGAGCAGCGGGACACCGCGGTAAAGCGGCGAGCCAGGGTCCGCCCACTCCGCGCAAAACGCGACCACCCGCGCCCACGCCGGCGTCGAGAGCAGGTCCAGCTCGACGCGCCGCCGCACCAGCGCGCGGTGCCCGCCCTCCGCCGCCGTCAGACAGACCAGCAGATCGACCCGCGCGGAGCCGCCGAGTCGGCACTCGACGGCAGCGCAGGAGGCCGCCGCGGGCAGGCCGACCGCCGCCGCCGCGAGCCGCGCATGCGCCGCCGGGGAGACCAGCGCCGGCGGGAGCAGCGTCGCGCCCTCGGCCAAGAGCTCGTGCACCGGGACGATCACCCTCGCCCTCCCCGCGATGCCGCGCCGCCCCGGCCGCCGGGCAGGCCGCTCACGCCGGCGTCTGGCGAGCGCGCTTCACGTCGAACGCCCTCGGCAGCGTGCTCTCGGCCCGCCGCGACTTCGCCTGCACGCCGTACGGGCCGGGGAGCGCGTTGGCCAGGTTGAACCGCACATCCATCCTCGAGTTCATCCCCGTGACCACGTTCGAGACGACCCCGGAGATCACCGCCGTGCCCTGCACCAGCGAGCACGCCATCGTGCTCTCGAAATACGTGCCGTACACGACCGTCTTGACCTCTTGCCCGTGCACGCCGCTGTTCGGCTCGACGGCCGTGACGTGGAGCACCGGGCCGACCCAGTTGGCCACCGGGTCCACCGACCGGATCGGCAGGGCCTCGACCTCCTGCGCGACCGCGTGGGCGATGCGCTTCGGATCGCGGGTCCGCAAGAGCGCCTTCTGCTCGTCCGAGAGGCCGGCTTGCGCCATGGCGCGCTCCGGATCCTCGCTGAACGCGGCCTGCAGGTTGGGATCGCGCGCGAGATCGGCGATGAAGAACATCAACGTGAGAACCGCTCCACGGCTAGGGTGATGGACGCGGCAAGGGCCCTGCGCCCACGGGCCGCCCGGCGCTCACCGGGACGACGTCCGATAATAGTAGATGTAATTCGATGTATCCCAGTTCGTCTCGACGATGTCCAGCTCCGTCGAGTACGAATAGCGGACCTCCACCTCGTCGCCGGGCCGGAGGCGCTGCGCGAACGAGATCCAGCTCCCGCCCGGGAGCGCGGCGACGTCGCGCCGCGCGACGGGCGCGCCGTTCCGGCGGATCTCGTCGATCTGCTCGATGACCGGGCGAGAGAGCGTGACCACGGCCTGCTCGCGCTCGATGCGGAACGTCTCGGTCGCCGACCGCAATGCCTCCCGGCCCAGGTCGGCGAGCGCGATGGTCTCCTGCACCGTCATCGTCGCCGACGACCAGACGGGCTCCCGGGTGAACCCGCCGCCCTGCCCGAGGTAGATCTGGAGCGGTGCGCCGAGCGCGCTCGGCGGCGGGGCCGGGCCCCAGCGGCCGGCGATCAGATCGAGCACGCCGTCGCCGTTCACGTCGGCCAGCGCGACGCCAGCCCCCCAGCCGGCGCTCGCCGACCTCCAGGTCGAGCCGCGCTGGAGCTCTGGCGCATAGGCCTCGAATCGCGTCGAGCTCGCGCCCGCGCCCGCGCCCGCGCCCGCTGCCGCCCGCCCGGGCGCGCCCGAGAGCCGCGCGCCGCCAGCACCGAAGTCGCTGTACGAGACCACGAGCCCGGAGGAGGTGCCGAGTCGCCCCGCGTCCAGGAACATCGGATACTGGATGGACTCGCTCGCCGTCCAGGCCGGCTCCCGCGGGAGGGAGATGACGCCGCGATCCCGCAGCACGCCGCGGAAGATCGGCACGCCCGGCATCGCGACGGCGAGATCCAGGAGGCCGTCCCCGTCGATGTCGGCGAACTCCATGCCAAAGCTGTGATCGACCTTCGCGCTCTTCCAGCTCGGCAGCGGGGACAGCGCGCCGCCGACGTTTTCATAGATCCGCGCGGGGCCCGGCGCATACCCCTCCTCGAGCGCCACGGAGGCCGCGAGATCCAGATCCCCGTCACCGTCCACGTCGCCGAGCGCGCAGCCGACGCTCGAGTACCCGTCCGCGCTGCGGTAGCCCGGCGTCGGCTCCAGCGCGCCGCCGCGGTTCTTGTACACCTTGACGTGCCCGAGCTTCACGGTGCCCGGCTCCCGGGGGCCGACGCTCACCGCGACATCGACCCAGCCGTCCCGATCCATATCGCCCACGGCGAGCCCGGTGTTGTAGTCGGCGTCCGCCGACGACCAGCTGGGCTCCTGCGGGAAACGGCCCGTCCCATCGTTGTAATAGACGACGATCGGCTTTGTCTCCATGTCGTTGCCGTTCGCGACAACGATGTCCTTGAAGCCGTCGCCGTTGATGTCGGCCAGCCCCAGGCCCATCGAGTACTTCACCTTGTCGTCGTGGGCCGACCGCCAGCCCGGCTCCGTCGAATAGGGCAGCGGCCGCGCGACGAACGGCGAGAGCGCCTGCGCGTCCGATTGCACCGGGTCCAGCGGCGGGGCGAGGCCGGCCCGGGTGGTGGCCTAATTTGAACATGAAGGCGGGAAGGCGGGAAGAAAAGATCAATGATCTTCCAGCCTTCCCGCCTTCATGTGAATCACTCCGGGGCAAACTAGGCCACCACCGCCCTCGGCCTGGAGCGCCGCGTAATGGGCGATGTGCGAAGGCCGCGAATCGTCGCCTCTATGGTTCGATTTTTCTCTTCGAAGACTTGGCCCGCGAGCCGACGGAATCGTCGTGCGAAGGGGCACGGCCGGAAGCGTGTTCTGATAGAGAAAGATCGTCTGGGCGCGTCGGGTGCTAGCGCGGCCGAGGGATGCCGAGCCGCTGGCGGCGCTCCCAGAGGGCCTTGCGGCTGATGCCGAGGCGGCGGGCGATCTCGGTCTCGGTCAGCTCGTGCTGGTGCTCGAGGACGAAGCGGCGGAAATAGCCCTCGAGCGAGTCGGACCGGGGCTCGCTCTCGTGCGCGGCCGAGGAAGGCGCCGCCGGCGCGGGCTGCGGCGCGTCGTCGAGCCCGAGCAGGCCCACCCCGATCTCGCTGCCCTCGGCGAGGACCATGGCGCGGTGGATGGCGTTCTCCAGCTCGCGGACGTTGCCCGGCCACGGGGCCGCCGCGATGGCGGCGCGCGCCTCCGGCGACAGCGCGAGCGGCCGCTGGCCCGTCGCCCGCGCGCGCCGCGTGAGCAGCGACTCCGCGATGCGGACCGAGTCGCCCGGCCGCTCGCGCAGCGGCGGCAGGCGGATCTCGAGGACCCGCAGGCGAAAGTAGAGATCGCTCAGGAAAGACCCCTCGCGCACCATCGCCACGAGATCCCGCTGGGTCGCCGCGATGAGGCGCACGTCGACGCGCCGGGCCTGCGCCGCGCCCACGCGCCGCACCTCGCCGGTCTGCAGGAAGCGGAGGAGCCGCGCCTGCACGCGCGCCGGCAGCTCGGCGATCTCGTCGAGCAGGAGCGTCCCTCCCTCCGCGGCCTCGCAGAGCCCCGCGCGCGCCGAGAGCGCGCCCGGGAAGGCGCCGCGCTCGTAGCCGAAGAGCTCGCCCTCGATCAGCCCCTCGGGGATGGCCGCGCAGTGGACGCGCACGAACGAGAACTGCCGCCGCGGGCTGAGCCGGTGCACGGCGCGGGCGAGCGTCTCCTTGCCGGTGCCGCTCTCGCCGAGCACGAGCAGCGTCGCCTCGCTCGGCGCCACCTTGCGCACCCGCGCGAACACCTCGCGCATGGCCGCCGAGCCGCCGATCATGCCCTCGAGCTCCTCGTCGTCGGGCGCGGGCGGCATGGACGCCGGCGCGGGCGGCATGGACGCCGGCGCGGGCGGCACGGACGCCGGCGCGGGCGGCACGGACGCCGGCGCGGGCGGCATGGACGCCGGCGCGCTCTCCGCGGGCGCGCCCTGCGCAGCGCGCGCGCCGGCGAGGTGGTGGTCGACCAGGGCGACGAGCTCGGCGTGATCGAACGGCTTCGACAGGTAATCCGCGGCGCCGCGCTTCACCGCGTCGACGGCCGCCTTCACGGTCGCGTAGCTCGTCATGAGCACGACCGGCGCCCCGCCGCACCGGCCGACGAGCTCCGTGCCGGGCGCGCCGGGCAGGCGCACGTCGGCGAGCACCAGATCGAACGCGCGCAGATCGTGCGCCTCCTCGGCCTCGGCGATCGACCCCGCCTCGACGACGTCGTGCCCGTGGCGCGCGAGCAGCCGCCGGAGCTCCATCCGGATGACGACCTCGTCCTCGATCAACAGGATCCGGCTCACGGCGCCACCTCGGGCCCGCCGGCGCGTGGAACGAGCCCGCCCGCCGCCACGAGCACGGGCGCACATTCCGTGGCGACGGCCTCCGCGTCGTGTCCTCCGCGCATGGGATGAAGGCTACTCAGGAGCGCAACGGATGAACATGTGTGGACGCACAACGCAACGCGTCAAAACCGGCGTCCAGCGATCTGCTTTACCGATGGGGTGTCTCCCCCCCGTGTCCTCGATCGCAGCGCTCGGCGATCGCCACAGCTCCCCGCCGGGGAAGCGGGGGTCTCGGCCGGGCGCGCGGGATGTCGCGCGCCCGGCCGTGCTCCCCCGTGCTCGGTTCGCATTATTTGGTGAACAGCGAGAGGTCGACGGCGTTCGCCATCGCCTCGAGGCCAGTCGGGTTCAGGTGAAGCCCGTCATTCTCGAAGTCGAGGTCATCTTGCAGCTTGGCAGGATCGTTGGGGTCGACGACCGCCGGGTCCAGGTCGATGACCGCGTCGTACTCGCCGCTCGTGCGGATCCAGGTGTTGACCTTCTGACGGGCGGCCTCGTGCTCGGCGGAGTAGTACCCGTTGCCCTTGAACGGCAGGATGGGGATTCCGTAAACGAGCATCCCTTTGTCGTGCGCCTTGTCGATGAAATCGCTATAGGCCGCGATCAGAGCGTCGGCGACGTTCGGCGCGCTGTCGCCGCCGATGTCGTTCACGCCGATGAAAATGACCGCCCAGCGAGCCCCGCGCTGGTCCAGGATGTCGCGCTGGTAGCGCAGCTTGGCGGTCGGCCCGAGCCCGCCGGCCAGCACGGTGCCCCCGCCGATCCCCAGGTTCAGCACGGCGACGTTCTCGGTCCCGGGATTGGCCCGCAGCCGGCGAGACAGGAAGTCCGGCCAGCGCGTGTTCCCGTCCGTGACCGAGCCGCGGCCGTCCGTGATCGAGTCGCCGAGGATGGCGATCGCCGCGGCCGAGGGATCGGCCATGACGTCGAGGCCCGTGATGTAGTACCAGTGCGCGGTGCTCACCGGCGACGTCAGCGTCGGCGACGAGACCCCATCGCCGGTCTGGATGTACGAGTTCGTCCGTGAGCCCGGGTGCCCGGTGATCCCGGCCGGGACGGCGCCGAACCGGATGGTCACCGCGAGCTTGCTGTTGGGCTTGAGGTTGTAATCGATCGGATCGGAGAAGACCGTCTTGCCCACCGGGATGGTCACCGAATCGGCGCCCATGAATTTCAGGGCCTTGTCGGTGTCCGCATTGATGCCGTCGGCGTTCGTCGAGTCCGCGATGTGCACGGAGCTCATCGTCACCGGCCCGTCGCCGAACTCGTTCGAGAGCAGCAGCCGCACGTTGCTGCCGCCGATCGAGGTGTAAATGACCTGGCGCAGGGTGTTGTTGGCGAGGCCAGGCGCGGGCGGGTTGTTGTTCGTCTCGGTCAGCTGCGGGCCGGTCGTCCAGGTGCCGACCCAGCGCCTCTCCCCGGAGCTGCCGCCGTCGCCGCCGCCGCCGCCCTCGCCCCCCGTGCCCCCGGCGCCGCCGGTGGCGCCCGCTCCGCCTCCGCCAGCGTCGTTGCCGCCGCCGCCGCCGGTGCCGGAAGCCTCCGACCCGCTGGAGCTCGTCGCAGCCCCGGAGCCTCCCGAGCCGCTCGTCGCGCTCGACCCGGTGCTCGTCGCATCGGATCCGGGCGAATCGTCGCCGCAGCTGGTGATCGATAGAAACAGCAGTGCGTAAAGAATTTTCCGCATGGTCCTCATCCGACGCTATTCCCCTACAAGTGGCGCCCACGGTGCCACACGCAGCGCCCGAGTGACACCATGTTTCATCACCGGGCAAGCGCGCTGGACGCCTCGATCCGCGGCATCGCGTTACGATCGGTAACACCGGGGCGGGCGCGCGTTACGCTCCGTAGCATCCGGTCACGCCGGAAACCCACCGTGTTCGCGGACCGGGCGCGCGCGGCCGCGCCGCGGCGCCGCGTGACGCCGGCGCGGAGGCCTGCTGAGATGGGGGCATGCCCCCGTGGAACGACGACGACGCCGCCTCCACCGAGCTCGTGCCCGGGCCGATGCGCCCCGCCGCGGCCGCGGCCGAGAGCTTCGCCCTCTCCGTCATGGCGGGCCCGGACGAGGGCCTCCGGTTCACCGTGGCGCCGGGGCTGCCCGCCCGCGTGCTCGCCGGCACCAGCCCGGCCTGCGACATCACCCTCACCGACCGGCTCGTCTCGCGCCGCCACGCCGCCTTCGAGCTCGCCGGCGCCCGGCTGCGCGTCACCGACCTCGGCTCGACCAACGGCACCTTCGTCCAGGGGATCCGCGTCGGCGACGCGTATCTCCAGGGCAGCGAGCTCGTCCGCATCGGCGAGACCGTGCTCCGCGTCGAGGCGCTCGGCGTCACGCAGGCGGCCGAGCTGTCGCGCGCCGTGCGCTTCGGCAAGCTCGTCGGCGCCAGCGAGGAGATGCGGCGGCTCTACCCGCTCTGCGAGCGCCTCGCGGCCTCGAGCGTCCCCGTCGTGATCGAGGGCGAGACCGGGACCGGCAAGGAGGTGCTCGCCGAGGCGATCCACGAGCAGGGGTCGCGCGCCGCCGGGCCGTTCGTGGTCTTCGACTGCACCGCGGTGCCGCCGACGCTCGTCGAGTCGGCGCTCTTCGGGCACGAGCGCGGCGCCTTCACCGGCGCGAACGAGACCCGCCGCGGCGTCTTCGAGGAGGCGCACGGCGGCACGCTGCTGCTCGACGAGATCGGCGATCTCGATCTCGGCCTGCAGGCGAAGCTGCTCCGCGCCATCCAGCGCTCGGAGGTGCAGCGCGTCGGCTCGAACCGGTGGATCCGCGTCGACATCCGGGTGCTCGCGGCGACGCGGCGCGATCTGGAGCGCGAGATCCAGGCGGGGCGGTTCCGGGACGATCTGTTCTTCCGGCTCGCGGTGGCGCGGATCGAGCTGCCGCCGCTGCGCAAGCGGCGGGGGGACGTCACGGTGCTCGCGCACCACTTCTGGCGGCAGCTCGCGGATCGCGGCGCGCCGTTCCCCCAGGGGTTCGCCGAGCGGCTCGAGGACTACGACTGGCCGGGCAACGTGCGCGAGCTCTACAACGCCGTGGCGCGCCGGGTGGCGCTCGGCGAGGCCGCGCCGATCGAGACAAGCCGGGCCGGGCTGGCCTCTCCGGGCGCGCCGGCCCCGCCCTCCGGGCCCGCGTCGGCGCCCCAGGCCGCCCCGGCGACGCCCGCGTCGGTGCCCCAGCCGGCCGCGTCGACCGGGCCCGCCTCCTCGGCGCTGCGGCCGGCCACGCCCGCGCCGCCGGCCTCCGCGGGCGCCGGGGCCGGCGAGGGGGCCGAGGCTGCGACATCCAACGACATCATCGAGGAGATCCTCGCGCTCGACCTGCCCCTGCCGCGCGCGCGGGAGCGGATCGTCGAGCACTTCGAGCGGCGGTACGTGCAGCGCGTGCTCGCGCAGCACGGGGGCAACGTCCGGAGCGCGGCGGCCGCGTCGGGCCTCGCGCGGCGGTACTTCCAGCTCCTGCGCGCGCGGCGGTCCACCTGAAGCGGCTGCGCGCGGCGCTCCGGGGCAACGCGCCGCGCGCGCGGCGATCCGGCGGACATGCCGCCGCGGCATCCGCCGCGGGCGTGTTATCGTCGCCCCGATGATGCGGGCCCAGGGCGGCGCGTCGGCTGTCGTCCGCTACCTGCTCTTCGACGAGATCGGGGCCGGCGGCATGGCCACGGTGCACCTCGGGCGCCAGCACGGCTCGGCCGGGTTCCGGCGGACGGTGGCGGTCAAGCGGCTCTACCCGCAGTTCGTCCGGGATCCCGAGCTCGTGGCCATGCTCCTCGACGAGGCGCGCGTCGCGGCCCGGATCCGGCACCCGAACGTGGTCGCGACGATCGACGTGGTGTCGAGCGGCGGCGAGGTGCTGCTCGTGATGGAGTACGTGCACGGCGAGTCGCTGGCGCGGCTGCTGCGCGCGGCGACGAAGGACGGCGGCGCGCCCCCGCCGCGCATCGCCTGCGCGGTGCTCGCCGGCGCGCTCCACGGCCTGCACGCGGCGCACGAGGCGACCGCGGAGGACGGCGCCCCGCTCGGCCTCGTGCACCGCGACGTGTCGCCGCACAACCTGCTCGTCGGCGAGGACGGGGTGGCGCGCGTGCTCGACTTCGGCGTGGCCAAATCGGCCGGGCGCGCGCAGATCACGCGCGACGGGCAGCTCAAGGGCAAGCTGGCGTATATGTCGCCCGAGCAGATCGCGGGCGAGCCGCTCGACCGGCGCGCGGACGTGTACGCGGCCGGGGTGGTGCTGTGGGAGACGCTGACGGGCGAGCGCCTGTTCGAGGGGCGCGGCGAGGCGCTCTCGATCCTGCGGCTCTTGCAGGCGGGCGTGGATCCGCCGAGCGCCCGCCGGCCCGGGGTGCCGCCGGAGCTGGAGGCGATCACGCTGCGCGCGCTCGCGCGCGGCCCCGAGGACCGGTTCCCGACGGCGCGCGAGATGGCGCTCGCGCTGGAGGCGACGGGCCTCGCGGCGTCGACCTCGGAGGTGGGCGCGTGGGTGGCGTCGCTCGCGGGCGAGGCGCTCTCGCGGCGCGCGGCGCTGATCGCCGCGATCGAGCCGGCGGCGGCCACGCCGAGCACGGCGCCGGAGCTCGGGGCGGCCCTTGGGGCGACCGGGGCGGGCCCGGCGGAGGCGGCCGTGGCGAGCGCGCCGCAGCCGGCCGCCGCCAGCCCGGGCCGGCCGCGCTGGGGCGCGTTGGCGGCGGCGGGCGCGGCGCTCGCGATCGCCGCGGCGGCGATCGGGTTCGCGCGCGCCGAGGCGCCGCCGCGCGCCCGCGCGAGGGCCGGCGTCGCGGCGGCGGCGCGCGCGCGGGTCGCGGCGCGGCCGGCGGCGCTCGCGCACGGGGCGCCGTTCGCGGCCGGCGCGGCCGGCGCGGCCGGCGCGGCCGGCGCGGCCGGCGCGGGCGCGCCGGATGCGTCGGCGACGCCCGCCGCGCCCACGGCGGCCGCCGCGACGGCTGCGCCGGCCGCGCTCATGACGGCCGCCGCGACGGCCGCGCCCACGGCGGCCGCCGCGACGGCTGCGCCCGTCGCGCCCACCGCGAAGGCGGCCGGCGCGGGCGCGCGGCGGCTGCCGCGCCGCGAGCCCGCGCGCGACGGGTGCAATCCACCGTTCGTGATCGATGGCCAGGGCCACAAGCGCTACAAGCGCGAGTGCTTCTGATGGAGGCCGGATGAACCAGCGCACCTCTCGCCGCTTCCTCGTCGCCGCCGCCCTCTCGGCGCTCGCGTGCCTGGAGCCCGCCCGCGCTCGCGCCGGCGACGCCGAGGCGTGCTTCACGGCCTCGGAGGAGGGCCAGCGCCTGCGCGACGAGGGCCGGCTGCGCGAGGCGCGGGCGCGCTTCATCGCGTGCGGCGGCGCCGGCTGTCCGGATCTCGTCCAGTCGGACTGCGCGGGCTGGCTCACCGACGTCACGGCGCGCGTGCCGACGTTGATCCTGAGCGCCCAGGACGAGCAGGGCCACGACGTGGCCGACGCGCGGGTGACGATCGACGGCGCGCCGCTCGCCGCGCGGCTGGACGGCAAGGCCGTCGAGGTCGACCCGGGCGAGCACGTGCTCCGCTTCGAGCGCGCGGGCAGCGCTCCCGTGGAGCTGCGGCTCGTGGTGCGCGAGGGCGAGAAGCTGCGCCGCGTCTCGGCCCGCCTCGCGCGGCCGGGCGCGGGCGCCATCCCGCCCCGCGAGGACCGCGACGCGCCGTCGCCCGCGAGCGCGCTCTTCCTGCCCATCGCGCTCGGCGGCGCCGCGGCCGTGAGCGGCGTCGTCTACGCGGCGCTCGGCCTGAGCGCGCGCGCCGACGCCGACCGCCTGCGGGCGACGTGCGCCCCGCGCTGCACGGAGGCGGACGTCGACGCCGTGCGCGCCAAGATCCTCGGCGCCAACATCGCGTTCGGCGTCGGCGTGGCGGCGCTCGGCGGCGCCGTGGCCGCGCTCGTCCTGCGCCGCGCCGAGCCCGCGGCGCCCGCCGCGGCCACCGCGGTGCACGTCCTCCCCTTGCCCGGCGGCGCCGCCGCTGCGCTCGGCGGCCGGTTCTGAGGCGCCAGGCTCGCCGCGGGCCCAAGGCCGCGGCCGGGCTTCCCGCTCAGAATGAGCCCTCGCGCAGGTTGATGCCGTGCTCGAGGTACGCCTTCAGGCAGCAGGCCATGTGCATCCAGCCCTGACAGTTGCCGTAGGAGGCCTGCAATCCCTGCTCGGTCTCCTTCCAGCCCGACTCGGCGATCCGGACCATCGTCGAGCTCGGGCCCAGGGCCTCGAAATGCATCTCGACCCGCGTGTTGTAGGGGAGCTCGTTCACCGGGTTCCCGTCGCCGCCGTCGCCGGGCTCGCTGGCCGCCCACTCGAAGGCGATGAGCTTGTCGGCGATGACCTGCTTGACGTAGACCGGGAACGGCTTCCCGCCGTCGAAATCGGCGAAGCTCCACATCACGGTCTTCCCTTCGTCGAGCGGCCCGCTCGCGCCGCCCGTGGTGAAATACCCGCTGAGCTTCTTCGGGTTGTAGACCGCATCGAAGACCTCGTGGACGGGCTTCTGAACCTTCGTCTGCACCTGAAACTTGAGCTCCATGACGCCTCCTTGTCGCGGCGATGCCTCGGCCGCGGACCGCGCATGACGCGCGGGCACACCGAGGCGCCCGCGCCCGAACACATCGGCGCGCGGACGCACCGATGCGCCGCCCGTACGGACCCAGCTTCGCGCGGCGATTGACCGCCCGCCCATCATGTTATATTCTTATAACATGTCAAGCGCGGATCCGGACGACCTCGTCTTCAAGGCGCTGGCCGACGGCCGGCGGCGAGAGATCCTGGACCTGCTCAAGGACGGGCCGAAGACCACGGGCGAGCTCTGCGCTCATTTCGCCGACTGGGATCGCTGCACGGTGATGCAGCACCTCGGCGTGCTGGAGAAGGCCGAGCTGGTGATCGTCAAGCGCGAGGGGCGCCACCGCTGGAACTACCTGAACGTGCTGCCCGTCAAGCGGATCCACGACCGCTGGATCAGCCGCTACGCGTCCGCCGCGGTCGACCTGCTCGACCGGCTGAAGCGGGATCTGGAGACGTGACGCGGGGGCCCGGCGCGCGCGGCAGGCGCACGAGCCGCGGCCTGGCCGGCGGGGCTGGGGTCCGGCGGGCCGGGCGCCTGCCGCGCGCGCCGGGCAGCCTCCAGGTTGAATTTCAATTCTCCGGGGACGCTCCGGGCAGCCTCCAGGTTGAATTTCAATTCTCCAGGGACGCTCCGGACAGCCTCCAGGTTGAATTTCAATTCTCCGGGGACGCTCCGGGCAGCCTCCGGGTTGAATTTCAGCTCTCCCCGGAAGCTCTCGGCAGCCTCCGGGTCGAATTTCGTGAGCCCGTCGGCCCGGACCTCCGCGTCCGGATGACGAGGCGGCCGCCGCCGGCTCAGTCCACGTAGTAGCTGGCCTGCTTTGTGAACATCTCGTGGTACTTGCCCTTCAGCCCCATGAGCTCTCGGTGCGATCCCGCCTCGATGATGCGCCCCTTTTCCAGCACGACGATCCGGTCCACGAAGCGCGTGAGCGCCAGCCGATGGCTCACCACGATCGACGTCTTCCCGCCCATCATCTCGCGGATGAGCTGTATGATGTGGTGCTCTGCATCCGGGTCGATCGCGGACGTGGGCTCGTCGAAGATGAGCAGATCGGCCGTCTTCGCGTTCAAGAGCGCCCGCGCGATGGCGAGCCGTTGCCACTCCCCCCCCGAGAGCTCGGTACCCCCATCGACGCCCTTCCAGAGGACCGTGTCGAGCTCTCCCGCGAGACCACCGAGCCCGACCCTCTTCAGGGCCAACCTGATGTCATCATCGCTGGCCCCGGTTTGCCGCACATCGACGTTTTCACGAACGGACAGGGGGAACCTCGCAAAATCCTGGAAGACGGCGCATATCCTGCTCGTGTCTCCGCGCCCGTCGCCGGCATCGAGGTTCGCGGCGGCTCCGTCCCACTGGATCTGTCCCGACGTCGGGCGGTAGAACCCGCAAATCAGCTTCACCAGGGTAGATTTGCCCGACCCGTTCTCTCCGACGACGGCGATCTTCTCTCCTCGAGCGATCAGCAGGTTCACGTCCCGAAGCGCGAGCTCCGCGCTGCCAGCATACCGCAGGGATACGTCCTTGAGCCGGATCCCCGGGACAGGATACCGCTCTGCCTCCGGGCGCGCGTCCCCGCGCGGCGGGTCGGGCAGGTTCAGCAGCTCGGTCAACGGCTTGGTCGCCAGCAGGGCGCCGATGATGTCTCCACCGTTATAGATGGTGACGGCCAGCCCGTTTCGTATCTGTACGATGACACCGATGAGCAGCGACACGTCTCCGACCGTGAAGCCTCCATTCAGCGCCTCTTTGACGACGTACACGAACGGGACCGACATGCCCAGGCCGCTCAGCAGAGACCAGAGCGATATCTGATACGCTCCTCTCTTGCGGACGGCCATGAGATCCCTGAGGAACGTCTCGTACAAGCAGCTCCATCGCCGGAGGACCCACTCCTGCATGGCGAAGAGCCTGAGATCCTTCGCGAACTCTTGCTGCGTGAGGATTCGCTCGCCGAGCTGTAGCCGATTGAACGTGGACGCGTGAAAGGTCTCGATGTCCCAGCTCTTGCGCTCGTTGGTCGCCTTCACGTACAGCACGGGGGTCATGCTCGACACGAGCACCAGCGGGATCCACCACTTCAAGCTGGCTGCCAGGACGAGCGCCGGGACCATGCCCAGGACGCCCATGAGCGTATAGGACGACGTATGGACCAGCTCGTTGATCGAGCTCAAGCTGCGGCGCGCGAGGATCACCAGATGATTCAGCCTCGGCTCATCGAAGAAGGTGAGCAGCGGTTGCTTCGATATCTCCTCGTTGATCTTCAGCGACACGTTCCTGCGTACACGATCCTTGAACGAGTCGCCGACGAAGCCCTCCATCGCCTCCAGGACGTCTCCGAGAGCGTTCAGCAGGACGACCAAGACGGCCAGGAGCAACGCCGAGTAGGCCAAGAGCTCGTACGAGGTCTTGGGTCCGGCGCCAGCGATCTTGTCGACGATCATCGCGTTCAGCCAGACCGTGAGGCTGGGGGTAGCCCCAGCGAGCGCCTGAAAGAGGACGAGCGCCGCGAGGCTCCCCCAGGAGGGACCGACGAGCACCTTGAACAGGAGCGGCAGGCGACGGAGGGCCGCGCGGTGAGGATGTTCCTCGTCCGCGATGGCGCCCACGTGGTCGCCGTCGTCGATCGCGTCCTCCCGCGCCGGACCGTCGCCTTCGTTGCCTCGTTCGCCGTGCGCTTGCTTCATGCCAGCCATCAAACAAGCTCCACTTCAGCGATCGGCCCAGGCCCTCTCAGGCTGCATCTCCTTCCGGGGTGGTCCACGGGGGCGCAGACGTCGATGTGCTGGAAGAACGTCTGGATGTCGGAAACTCCATTCTCTCCGACCCTGGAGGACATCATCCGGGAGTCCAAGCACGCTTCGTGCCGCAGCTCGAGCGGCACCAGCCCGGAGACCAAGCCCGCTCGTCCATGTCGTAGTGCCGGCCTCCCCTTTCAAACAGGTTTTCCAAGGATGGACGCGATCCCGCAGATCGTGGCGGCCGGGCGGCAGGAGCTCACGGCCGCTCGCGCCGACCTTCGGGAGCGGCGATCCGCGTCGCCGACCGGCTTTAGGTTTCCGGGTGCGGTCCGTCGTCGAGAGCCGACAGGTCGAGATCGCGCAGCTGCTCGGGGTCGCCGATGACGTCGATCTGGGCGATCTTCCCCTGCGCGAGCGTGAAGCGGAGCACCCGGAAGAGCCGCCCGCGCGGGGCCACGACGACGCCCACCGCGCCGTCCACGAGGGCGGGGCGGGCGAGCTTGGCGCCGCGCGCGCCGGAGAGCGCCCGCTTGGCGCAGGCGCGCGCGCCGCGGAGCTCGATGCCGGCCGGGGGCGCGGCCGTGGCGTCGCCGCGGAGCACGACGTCCGGGTCGAGGATCGACACGAGCGCGTCGAAGTCGCCGCCGCGCATGGCCGCGAGGAAGGCGTCGACGACCTCGCGCTGGCGGCCGACGTCGGCGTCCGGGGACGGGGGCGCCCCCTGCACGCGGCGGCGGGCGCGGCTCGCGAGCTGCCTCGCCGCGGCCGGGGAGCGGCCCACGATGGTGGCGATCTCCTCGAAGGGAACCGCGAACAGGTCGTGCAGCACGAACGCGAGCCGCTCGGCCGGGGTCAGCGTGTCGAGCACCACGAGCAGCGCGAGGCCGACGGAGTCGGCAAGCACCGCCTCGCGCTCGGGGTCGGTCCCGGTCTCGCGGTCCGCGGCGGGGTCGGGCGCGACCATCGGCTCCTCGCGCCGCGCCTTGCGCGAGCGCAGCATGTCGAGGCACACCCGCGCCACGACCGTCGTCAGCCACCCGCCCAGGTTCTCGACGCCGCTCGTGTCGGCGCGGCTCAGGTGGAGCCATGCCTCCTGCACCGCGTCCTCCGCCTCGCCCACGGAGCCGAGCATCCGGAACGCCACCGCCCGCAGGTGGGCCCGGTGGGCCTCGAACCGCTCCGCCAGCCAACGATGTTCATCCATCCGTCACACTCCCTCGTCCTGCTTCGTCATGGCTGTGACGAACGAACCCTAGCCGATGTGACGACGCGAACGGGCGTTCAGCGTCCGGTCACGTTGGCGAGCCCACCCCTCCCCCTCGAGAGGATCACGATCCTGCGGAAGGCACGGAGGAAGATCCCCGCGATGAGCTCAGCGTGTTTGGAGCGTGTCCCGGCGCGCGGCGAGCCATACGGTCCCGGCGGCGGCCAGGAGGGCGGTGGCGCCGAGGAGATAGAGCCGGCGCAGGGCGACCGCCGTCTTGTCGGGATCGAAATCGGTGAGCGAGCTCCGCGCGCCGCGCGGCAATACCCAGGCGTCGCTCCCGCCGCCGATCGCGCGCACCGCCCGGCCGAGCCTGCCCTCGGGCGCGATCCGGCCCTGAGCGTACAGGATCCAGCGGCCCAGCGGCGTATGCCCCTTCGGCTTCTGCTCCATCGACGCGATGACGCGGCGGAGCTCGGCGGCCGTCTCGGCCGCGCTCCCCTCGCCCGGCAGGCGGGCCCATTCCCCGTGGCCCGGCAACACCCACGCGAACCTCAGCCATCCGGCCTCGGCCGCCGCGAGCAGATAACGCGCCGATCGGGTCTGGCGCTCCCAATCCTCCCAGCATTGCAATCGATGCGCCACGAGTCGACCCAAGACGCGCGAATAGCTCAGGTGATCGCCGGTGAACAGGAAGCGGCCTCGGTACAGGAGGCATAGCGAGCCCGGCGTGTGTCCGGGCTGCGGCACGATCACGATCTCGGCCTCTTTGGCCGCCTCTCTCGAGAGCGGCTCCCCCTCGGGGGAGAGCGCGCCGAGCTCGTCCCCGAGCTTGATCTCCACGTCGCCGGTCGAGGCCATGTGCTCGGTCTCACGGAGGTTCACGTCCGCGGCGCCGATGATGCGGCGGCAGCCCGGGAAGCGGCTGGCGAACTCGGCGTGGTGGTGCGCATGATCCCGGTGCGTCAGAAAGAGCCATCGCACGCCGCCGTGCTCCGCGAGCCAGCGGAAGACCTCCTCGCTCGGCTTCGGGGGATCGATCAGCACCCCGCCTCCGTCCCGCTCGATGAAATAAGACAGGGCGCCGATGTTCTTGATGGATGGCTGTCCGACGATCCAGACGTGATCCTCGATGAGGCGCGGAAAACCCCGCCAGGGCGATCCGAGGGCGCCCCGGCGGACCCGCGACGCGCCCGGCTTGAGCTTGAGGGCGCCGAACGGGCACGCCGCGACCGCCGTCCGCGCCGCCATCAGATCTTCCTTGCTCCGCGGCTGCCGCAGCACCCCCGTGAAGGCGCCCGCCTCGTAGGAGCCCGGCAGCACCGAGAGGCGGCGGCCTTCCGGGAGGTCGCTGGCCGGCACCACCTCGCCCAGGAGCTCCGGCGCGTAGTTCCGGCACGTGCCGGCGCCGCAGCACTTGCGCGTGACGAACAGCTCTCCCCAATCCTCGACCTGCATTTCGTCTTGCATCGCGGTACCTCGTGGACGGCAATCGCTGGTGGAGCGTCGCTCAGCCGACGCTCGGCGCCCGAATCGCGCGCGAGCGCTAGGAAGGTGCTCGCCGCGCGGCCCGCGCTCGCCGCGGCAGTGTCGAGGACGACGGTAGCTTCTCCGGCTGCGCTTGACCAGGCGGCGACGTGCTGCGCGACGCCTCCTTATCTCGAGCCAGCATCGCCTCGCGCTCCGGGTCGCGGGCCCGGTGGGCCTCGAACCGCTCCGGCCGCCAACAATTTTCATCCATCGGTCACACTCCCTCGCGGCGCTTCGTCATGGCTGTGACGAACGAACCCTCGCCGATGTGACGACGCGAACGGACGTTCAGCGTCCGGTCACGGTCGGCGAGCCCACCCCTATCCTCGAGAGGATCATGATCATGTTGAAGGCACGGATGAAGAACCCCGCGATGCTCATGCCCGAAATCGTGCAGCCCATCCACGCCCTGCTCGGCGCGGCGAAGAAGAGCGGCGTGCCGGCGCGGACGCTCGAGCTCGTCCACCTGCGGGTGAGCCAGATCAACGGGTGCGGCTTCTGCGTCGACGTGGGCGCGCGCGACCTCAAGAAGGCGGGCGAGACCGACGAGCGCATGTTCGCCGTGGCGGCCTGGCGCGAGACGCCCTATTTCACCGACGCGGAGCGCGCCGCGCTGGCGCTCGCCGAGGCCGCGACGAGGCTCAGCGATCGCGCGGATCCGGTGCCCGACGACGTCTGGGAGGAGGCGGCGAGGCACTACGACGAGCCGGCGCTCGCGGGGCTGATCCTGCACGTCGCGCTGGTCAACTGCTTCAACCGCTTCAACGTCACCACGAGGCAGATCGCCGGCTCGGTGAAGTGGGAGGCGCGGGCGGACGGTCGCTGAGGAGGCGGGGATAGGGGCCGAGGTTCACCGGCGTTCATTGCGTGGCGAGCGAGCGCATTCTAGGGCGCCGTGTAGGTGGATGCCGCCCACGATCCGCAGGTCGCGGACGTGATCTCGCCCCTGGTCGACGATCTCAGCCCGGAGCTACCGGCCCCCGCGCGCATTCTTCTCGTCCACGAGCTTCTGGATCTCCTCGTCGATGAGCTGCTCCATCCTCTGGGAGAATGCGACCCCGAAGGCGTAGTGCGTCAGCTTCGGGAACCCCGCGTCCCCCGGCTCCCCACCCTCCCACGATATACGAACCCCGGAAGCTTCGAGCGCGAACCGGATGGCGTGGAGGGCGTTGAGGAGCGCCGAGACGCCATCGATCCCGAGACCTCGATCCGACCGAGGCTCGGGGACGCCGTCGATGGTGGACGGGCACGCCCATTCTCCCGGCTGAACCTCCCGAGGCTGGCCGATCGCCACCATCAATCCCGTGAAGATCAACTCATTGGAAGAGGACCGCAAGGGCGCAAGGGACGCAAGGGGAAGAGAAGAATAGATTTCCATCACCGTTCCCTTGCGCCCCTTGCGCACCTGCGGTCTCTCTTGCTGCTGCATGCCGTGCCCTTCCAGCTTGCTTCCCGCAGCGATGTTCCGGCGGACGGATCAACGGGCTGCGGCGCGATGTCGAGCGATGTCGTGCCGATGGTGCAGAAGCGAACCGTTCTCGAACACCTCACGCGCGACGAGCTGATCTCCATCGCCGACGCGTTCGACGTCCACGTCCAGGATCGGCGGAGCAAGGAGAAGCTGGCGGAGGCCGTGGCGGCCTCCAGGAGCGCCACGCTGGCCGCCGTTCTGCCGTCGTACTCGCGGGACCGGCTGAAGGAGCTTTGCTCCCGCGGGGGCTCGCGCCCGAGCACCGCGGCGCGTACGCGCGGGCGGCGCTGCTCGACTGGTACAGGCGGCGCGCCGCGGAGCGCCTCCCCGCGTGGGCCGCGCCGTGGGCGCAGAAGCTCGGGGTGGCGTGCCGGCGCCTCGTCGTGACGGACCAGGCGAAGCGCTGGGGGAGCTGCTCCCGCGGCGTCCTCCGGCTCAACTGGCGCATCGTGCAGGCGCCGAGGGCCCTCATCGACTACGTGCTCGCCCACGAGCTCGCGCACCTGATCCACGACCACCATGGGCGGGAGTTCTGGGCGACGCTCGGCAGGGTGATGCCCGACTACGAGGCCAGGAAGGCCCGCCTGGGAGAGCTCGGGCCGGCGCTCCTGTGGTGACGGCGTCTCCCGCGGTCGGCGGCCGCCATGCTCTCTTGGAACCTCTGGGCTGCATAGAACCCGCGCCGGAGCTGTCGATGAATGAGAGAGCGCGCACCAGGCGCATAGCCGCTGCCCGCCGCTTCGACGTCACTGACCTCCCTGTCCGGCCGGTGATGTGTCACTTTCTTTCAACGCGCGCGCGCACCGTTCCGCCAGATCATGGATCTCTCGCGCGGCTCGACGCGCTTCGTCGCTGTCCAAGCCCGGCGCAACCAGCCGATTGATCCGCTTGACCAGCTCGAGATTGTCAGCCGAGAAGTCGGCCGTTCCGACGCCGAGCTTGCCCGCCGCGTGCAGCTCGACGAGCCGCTCATACGCCTTCTCGAACGAAGCGAGACTTTCAAGGACGGTCTGTCGGTTTGCGACCACATAGGCCCACGCAGCTACGACATCGACCGTGTGCGCCCCGCTGTAGAAATCAACCAGCACATCCTGGATATCCATCACAATCCTCCCCGGCGGTGCTCCCGCTGTAGTTCTCTCGCAGGCCGACCTATCCGCAACCCAGGCTCCGCCATGCCTAGTTTGCGCCAGGGGCTCGCGCTTCCTTCGGCGTGCCTCGCTTGACCTCCGGCAGCTCCCGCCGGCGAAACAGCTCCCCGGGTGGGGCGCCGAGCACGTCGGTGAGGTTCACCAGGACGGCGACCCCCACGTTGATCTTGGCGCGTTCGACCTTCCGGAGGAAGCCGAGGGCGATTCCGGCTGCGGTGGCGAGCTGCCGCGCTCCCGCTCCGCCAGCCTGGCACGACGCGCCGCCGGAGCTCAGGGAGCCCGCAGGCCGCCCGTCAACCGCCCCGGCGCCCCGCCTCCGGATCTCCCGCCAGGACTACAGGGGCGTGCTCCAGCTGAGCTCGAGCACGCTGTCGTTGTAGTCGCTGTCGTCTCCGTTCTCGGCGACGATCACCAAGAGATTGTAGCTGCCGATCGTGTAAGGACCGCCCGATTTCAGCTGGCGCGACTTGATCCACTCTGCGTTGATGTCCGTTTGATACTCGAACTTCACCTGCAGCTTCGCCCTCGAGTTGGCGACGATGGTCGACTGGCCCGTCATGGCATTGCGCTCGCCAGAGCCCGCGAAGACGCACAACACCTCATCGTTGCGAGTCACCGTTATCCGTTGCGTGTGCCTCGAGTTCGTCGTCACCTTGATGGTCACGGTCACACCATCCGGAAGCTCGTCGATTTCACAGGTGTTGCCGTTCAATTGAGGCATCTGCTCATGCTCCTTCGTGGGGATCGCGCGCCGCGGCCGGGAGGACGACCGTCGAGAGCGGGGACGGTCTCGCGGCGTCAGAGGATGGCTATCAAACCTGCCGCAAGCGTGCAACGGCAAACCTCTTCCTGCGCTGGACGCGGTCACAGGCCGACCGATCCGGCTCAGCCGGAGCACGGCGCGCCGCCCCGCGGCGGGGCAGGCGGGTGCCCCGCGGGCCAGGGCGGCTCGCCTTGCGCCGTCCCCGCCGGGCTCGGCGTCCGGTCGCGGAGCCGGTCGGGTGTGGGCGCGGCGGGTACGATGGAGGTTGGGGCTCCCCCTTGAAGGCGCGCCGCTCCGCTCCGGCGGCGGGACACCCCTGTCGCGGCGCGATGCAGAGCGGCTATGCTGCGCGCCATGCACGACCCGGATCCCAGGCACGGTGTCCTCGAGCTCCGCGAAGAGGCGAACGGATCCTTCGTGTCGCGGTCCATGGAGACCTCTCGGAGGAGATCGCGCGCTCGATCGCCACAGCCTCCCAGCGCATCGCGGAGAGCGGCCGAGAGGTCCTGGTGCTCGTCGACGTGAGCCGCCTGGAGGCCGTCCCGGATGTCGTTCAGTCCCAGCAGGAGCTGTCGGCGGCGCCCAGGATCGCGCTCACGCCGGAAAGATCACCGTGTCAGCACAACCTCCCCAATTGTATTCTTCTCTTCCTCTTGCGTCCCTATGTGCCCTTGCGGTCCTCTTCCCATGAATCGACTTTCGCCGAATATGACGTGGGCGGCGTCCTACGGGCAGCCCGTCAGGCCGTCGATCCATTGCTCTAGCAGCGCCGCGCCTTCATCGTCGGCGAGCTTGCTGCCGATGGGCGGCATGAAGCTCGCCGAGCGCTGGCTCATGCGCAGCCAGACCACCGACGCGTCGTGCGCGCCCGGCTCGATCAGCGCGAGCCCCGGATAGTCGGTCAGGATCGACTCCTGGTCGCAGAGGTTCTTGCCGGCAAACGGCGTGTCGTAGCGATAGTCCGCGGTGCCGTAGCCGGGGCCGCCCGGGCGGTGGCAGTTCGAGCAGTTGACGTGCAGGTAAGCGTCGGCGCGCATCTGCAGCGACGCGCCGGGCTGCGCGTGCGGCGGGAACGGCGGCAGGCTGGTGAGGTTGCCGCTCAGCATGCCGATGCCGTTCAGCGTGTCGAACTGGTTCGCCGTGCGGCCGGTCGACGGGTAGAGCTGGCTCACGTTGAGCTGCCGCGTCTCGAGGCCCAGGCTGAAACCGGCGGCGCTGCTGTGGCACTCGAAGCATTGCGCTTCGGTCGGGTAGCTCCAGACGTGGCCGCCGGCGAGCGTCTTGGAGGCGCCGTCGATCGGATCGACCAGGAAGGCTTCGTCCTGCGCGTCGTTCCACCGGTACGTGTAGGCTCCGTAGGCGCCGTTCGTGAAGCGCACGAAGAAGCGCGTCTCGAAGTACTGGCCCTGCCACTGGAAGCTCTTGATCGTGACGGCCCCGGGCGGCAGCTCGAAGTCGCCGTCGTCCTTCACGTCGAGCGTCGTGCCGTTCGGCAAAGCGAGGTAGCGCGACTTCAGCGCGCCGTCGGACCAGAACGGCTCGGCGATCGCGTACGGGATCACCCCGGGAGCGAGCGCCGGCGGGTTCGCGACGCTGGTGAAGCAGGGGTGGTCGCTGAGGAGGACCGGCGGATCGATCGCGCCGTCGCCGGCCACGCAGGCCGTGTTCGACGGCCGCGCGTCGAGGCCGAGCTGACTCCCCATGCAGGTGTCGCAATCCCATGGGCAGCTCGCGCACGTCTCGCTGCCGTTGCAGGCGCGATCGCCGCAGACCGGGCCCGCGTCGGGGAAGCCCCAGATCTCGATCTCGGCGAGCTCGACCGGCCCGCCGACGTTTTGCATGCAGACCGACACGCGCGTGACGCCGGGCACGTCGGCGAAGTCCACGGTATTCCAGGCCGGCATCGCGCTCGGCGTGTCGGTGTACGCGAAGGCGTCCACGTAGCCGCTGCCGGTCTGATACTGCACCTTCCAGGTATCCGTATGCCAGGCGCCGTCGTTGTCCTCGAGCAGGCGCGCCGAGCTGATGGTGTAGGTGCCGCCGAGATCGTAGGTGACGCAGCTCGGCGAAACCGCGCTGCTCACCTTGGCGGTCAGGTTGCCGTCGGCGAGGCCGGCCACGCTCGACCAGCCGCCGGTGTCGCTCACATGGACCAGCGTCAGCTTGGCGGGTGTGCCGCTGCACGTGCCGCAGTCCGCCGCGCAGCTGCCGCACGTCTCGCCCGCGTCGCAGGAGCCGTCGCCGCACGCGGGGCCGGCGCTGCCGCAGGCGGTCGCCTCGAGATAGAAGCGCTCCCAGGACGTGGCGTCTCCCGTCACGCAGCTCGTGCCGTTGCCGCCGTCGCCGCTCTTGATCGGGCCGGTGGTGGTGGTCGCCTTCCAGTGCGGCGCCGCGCCGGTGAGCGCCGCGTAGCCCTTGCCGTTCGGGTAGAGGCCGCCGCTCGAGCAGTCGTATTCGGTGAACGCGCCTGCGGTCGTCGACGTCGCGTCCATCGTGAGCTCGTTGGCGACGACGCGCAGGTAATTGCCGGAGCTGCTCTTGAACTTGAAGGCGGCGCCCGACGGCACCTTCTCGAAGATCTGCGCGGCGGCCAGCGTGCCGCCGGGAACTACCTTGTTGGCGGCGTCGAGCACCAGGTAGTTGTTCGTGCGCTGCGAGCGTATCTTGACGCAGCTGTTGCAAGTACCGTTGTCCACGTACTGGCACATGCCGCTCACACACGAGTCCGTGGTGCAGGTCGAGCCGTCGTTGCAGGTCGCCGAGCTCGTGCAGCACTGGCCGTTGTCGGTGTAGGTGCAGCCGCTCGTGGCGTTGCAGCCGTTGGTCGTGCAGGGGTCGTTATCGTCGCAGCTCAGCGGTGTGCCGGCCTGGCACTGCCCGGCGACGCAGGTCTCCGCGCCGGTGCAGACGTCGCCGTCGCTGCAGTCAGCGTTCGTGGCGCAGGCCGGCTGCGCCATGTAGATGCGCCCGACCTTGGCGCCGCTGCCGCGCTGCAAGTAATAGAGCGAGCCGTCCAGGCCGACATCGAGGTCGACGGGGTTGTTCAGCTCGCCGTTCGAGTCGTCCGCGAAGACGGTGACGCCCGTGCCGTCCTGGTTCATGGACCAGATCTGGCTGGAGCAGTAGTCGGCGAAGAAGTACTTGCCGACATAGGACGACGGGAAATTCACGACCGTGGGGTTGTAGAAGGTGCCGCCCGTGATCGCGCAGCGCCCGGCGTCGCGCGGGTAGGAGTACACCGGCGGCACCGGCGAGGGGCCGCCGCCATGGCCGTAGTTCGAGCCGCGCGTGATGAGGTCGATCTCCTCCGGATCACCGCCGCCCACGTCGTTGGCGAAGATCTTCCCTGACGCGCGCTCGACGGAGAAGGTGAACGGGTTGCGCAGGCCGTACGCCCAGATGGCGCGCGCGAGGCCTGTGGAGGTGCCGTAGAAGGGGTTGTCGGTGGGGATGCTGCCGTCGGCGTTGAAGCGATGGATCTTGCCGAAGGCGTGGTTCAGGTCCTGGGCGTGGGCCGTTTCGGCGTTGTCGCCGTGCGCGACGTAGAGCTTGCCGTCGTTGCCGAAGTGGAGCGCGCCGCTGTTGTGATTGCCTGCCGCGCTGAGCGGGGGAAAGTCCACGAGCACGACCTCGCTGCCGGCCACCGCCGCGTCGCCGCTCGCCGTGAAGCGGCTGACGCGGTTGTGCGTGCTGCCGCTGGTCGAGGTGTAGAAGAGGTAGACGTAACCGTTGCTCGCGAAGCTCGGGTCGGGCGTGATGCCGACCAGGCCTCGCTCGTTGACGCTGTCGACCGTGACGGTGACGAACGGCGCGGCGAGCAGCGCGTCGTTCTTGATGACGCGCACCTGCCCCGTCTGCTGCGTGACGAAGATGCGACCGTCTGGCGCGATCGCCATCGCCGTCGGCTGGCTGAGCCCCGTCGCGATCACCTGGTGCTGGAACCCCGAGGGGATGACGATGGGCTGCCTCGCTTCGTCGGTGCCGTCTCGATCGAGCTGTTCGGGACCCTCCGAGGCACACCCCAGGGGGACGAGGCCGACGACGAGCGCCGACGACAGCAGGATGTGCCTGGTCACCGATCCGAACCCATGGGCGCAGCTGCGCAAAGAGCGCAGACGCGCTGCGGCCCATGGCATGGGGGCACGAACGTTATTCTTGCGCATGATAGATGTACCTCGACCATCATCGTCAGAAGGGTTCACGCGCTCCCGGCGTCCCCGCTTCCTCTCACACGCCTCGTTGCCGGCGCGGGCGGCTTCCGTGATCGAGTCGACGTGCCACCTGAAGATTGTCGCAATGGCCAGAGAGGCGCGATCTTTTCGACACAGCTGTCCAACGCTCGTCAAAGCACAGCAGTTTCCCGCCAACGTTTCACATGTCTGCCCTCATGCTCGCGCCCGGCTCGCCGTCCTCCCCTGGCGCGGGCGAGCGCAGCCGGAGCCCGCTTCGGCGCCGGGCGAGAGCGGCGGCCTCATCGAGACGGCGCACGGCACGGCTCCGCGTGGAAAGCCACGCTGGTTGCATCGGTGCCAGCGCGCCGATATAGGGGTATCCGTGGAGGTGCGCGATGAACGGAACCAAGATCGAGATCGAGACGAAGGACGGCGTCGCGGACGCCTATGTATCGCATCCCGGGGGCGAGGGGCCGTGGCCTGCGGTGCTGTTCTACATGGACGGGCTGGGCCTGCGGCCGTCGCTCTTCGCGATGGCGGATCGCCTGGCGTCCAGCGGCTATTACGTGCTGTTGCCGAACATGTATTATCGCTCCGGCGCGTACGCGCCGTTCGAGCCCGCGACGGTGTTCGCCGGAGGGTCGGAGCGCGAGCGCCTGATGGCGCTGGTCAACGCCTGCGATGACGCGGGCGCCATGCGCGACACGGCCGCGTTCCTCGACTTTTTCGACGGGCAGCCCCTCGTCTCGAAAGGCAAGATCGCGAGCAACGGCTACTGCCTGGGCGGCGGGCTGTCGATGTGCGCGGCGTGCAACTTCCCCGACCGGCTGGCGGCCGCGGCGTCGTTCCACGGCGGCCGGTTCTTGACGGATCCGGCGACCCCCGCGCAGATCGCGGCCAGCGTGCGCGCCCGCGTGTACATCGGAGTCGCCGAGGGCGATCGGGCGCACACGGCCGAGGTGACGGCGCGCCTCGAGGCGGCGCTCGCCGCCGCGAAGGTGCCGCACGCGATCGAGCTCTATCCGGGCACCACGCACGGCTTCGCGGTGAGCGACATGCCCGTGTACGATCAGGTCGCGTCGGAGCGGCACTGGGACCGCCTGCTCGGCCTGCTCCGCGAGGCGTTCGCGTGACAGGCTGACCGGCGTGTGACGGGGGCTCACGCGTCCGCCAGCGTTCGCTCGGCGCGTCGAGGGGGTGACGGGCTCGTCAAGCCCGTCGTCGTCGGGAGCGTCGAGGCCCATGGCGTGGCCCCGGCCGGCGCGGCGAGGACGGCATGGGCGCTCGGATCGGGTTCCTTCCGGCCACCCTCGCAGGTATGGTTGGGCCGGCTGTCCTGGCCGCCCTCGTCGCCGACTCCCGGCGCGACGACCGGCGAGCTCCGGGCCCGCCCAGGTCACCTTCCACGGGAGCTTCTGATGAGAGAGCGCGCAGCATTCCGGACGACAGAGGCGCTCGCGACGGCGATGGCCGCGGGGCTCGCCCTCGCGTGCGGGAGCGCGGCATGCAACGCGATCTCGGGGGTCGACCAGCTCGACTTCTCGGGCACCGCCGGCGCGACGGGCGGCGGCGCCGCCGGCAGCGGTACGGCCGGGGGTGACGCGGGCAGCGGCGGCACGGGCGGCGACGGCGGCACCGGCGGCGACGGCGGCACCGGCGGCGACGGCGGCACCGGCGGCATGGGCGGCGCCGGCGGCACGGGCGGCGCCGGAACGGGCGGCGCCGGCGGCACGGGCGGCGACGGCGGCACCGGCGGCACGGGCGGCGCCGGCGACATCGCTTACGACATCCATTGCGGGAACGGCAACATCGCTGTCGGCGTCCACGGCCGGAGCGGCGGCTCGCTCGACAGCGTCGGCCTGATCTGCGCGCCGCTCGCCGGCGACGGCACCCTGGGCACCGCCTTCCAGACCGTGACCGCCGGCGGCAACGGCGGATCGCCGGGCAGCGTGATCTGCCCCGCGAGCCAGGTCCTGGTCGGGATCAACGTCTGGGTCGATGACAACCGGGCTTACCGGGTCGAGCTGCTGTGCCAGACGGTCGAAGCGTGGAAGATGAGCGACATGAACCTCAATGTCGGCTCCGGCATCGGCCCCGCCAATGGCACAGGTTTCGGGGTCAAGTGCCCGATGGGGACCGCCGTCGTGAAGATCGCCGGCAACGCCGACAGCCTCGTGCGCTCCATCAATCCAAGTTGTCGCACGCTGTGACGGGCCCTTCTCTCGCCGGGCTGCGGCGCTCGTGAGAGCGCCTTACACGATCGGACCGAGCCAGCGACAGGAGACCATGGCAAGGAGCAGCCGCCTCACGATCGCCGCTTCCGGGGCGCCGCGCCCCGGGCCTTCTTCGCGGGCGCGGCGACAGGCGTGCTCCGGAACCACCCGAAGCGATCGAGCGACACGTTGCCGCGATCGTCGAACTCGACGCCCTCGGCCTCGAGCAGCATGCGCTGGAGCGCGCCGCCCACCGGATCCTTGATGGTGACGGCCGCGCGGTGGCGCGGGCGGCTCCCGAGCACGCGCTGCCACGGCACGCCCGCGCCGTCGCCGGTCTCCTTGAGCGCGGCGAGGGCATAGCCGACGTGGCGCGCCGCGCGGGCGTGCCCAGCCATCGCGGCGACGGCGCCGTACGTGCACACCCGCCCGGCGGGGATCCGGCGAATGACCCGGTAGAACGCGGCCCACCAGGAGATCGTGTCGGGGAGCGCGGCCGGCTCTCGACGCCCCCGGCGCGGCCCCGGGGCCACCGCGAGGCGGCGGCCGCCCTCCGGAGCTTGCTTGCGCGCGCGGCGGTCCTTGGTGGCCACGCGGCTGGCCTACCACGGCGGGGCGCGCCTGGGGATCCCTGTTCGGTCATGCCCCAGGATGGGTCCGAGGCGCGCGAATGCGAGGGAGCAGATCAAGGGCAGAACACGATGTCGTAGTCTTCCCCCGCGCAGGCGGCCATCGACTCCTGGTCGTCCCCCGACCAGGAATAGGCATCCTTGCATCGCTCTTCGAAGTACACGGCCACGGGGTTCGTGGGATCGTCCCGGTCGGGGCTCACGCAGGAGATCGTCGCGCCGCTCGCGTCCATGTAGCGGCCCACCTCCGGGCACCGCGCGAGCAGGCTCTCCGGACACGACAGCGTCCGGCAGTCCGGCAGGCCGACGGGCACGATCGCCAGGGGGAGGTTGTGCGCGTCCACGTGGCTGATGTTGTACCAGTCGAAATCGTTGAAATCGGTGTTGAGGGTCATCTCGGCCAGCGTGTGTCGGCCGCCGCCGGGGTCCGACCCGGCATACGCCCAGTAGCGCAGCGACGACAGCGGCTCCTCGCTGGTGCCCACGTCGCGGCACGCGAACCGCCCCGGGCCGAGCTCCCCGCCCTCGATGAGGCTCCCCAGGAACTGGAGCGGCTGGTCGCACCGGTTGACGAAGGCGAGCGTGGACTTCCCGTCCCCGGGGATGCGGCAGTCGACCTCGACCGGGTCGCCGGGCGGCTGGCCCGTCGAGGCGCTGCTGGCCTCGCTCGACGCGGCCCCGCCGGTCGAGCTGGACGCGGCGCTCACCGAGGTGGCTCCGCCGCCTGTGGCGCCGGGCGAGGCGTCCTGCCCGGGGTCGGCGCAGCCGGCGTCGAGCAGCGCAAAGGCGAGCGGCACGGCCGCGATCTTCCAAGGTTGCGACATGGCGGTCTTCCTGGCGGCGTGTCTCGGGAGGAGACTACAGAACGTCTGGGACGATGTCCCGCCCGCCGAGCTCGACGCATGGCAGCGGAGCCGGCGACGAAGGCCCGCTGGCCGGCTGCGACGCGGCCCCTGGGCCATCGAGCTCCCTCGCGTGTGCCACGGCACAATCTGGCACGCAGCTCGATCGTGCACCGAGCGGTTGAGTCGCCGCGAGCAGCGCTTTTCGCATTCTCCCGCTCTGGCACCGGAGCTGCATGGCGGTACCGCCATGAACACCCGATCGGCCTTTGTCGCTTTGATTCCACTCATGCTGACCGCCTGCGACCCTGCTTTCTGGGACGGCGGCTCGATCGATATCTCCGACGTCTTCAACGGCGGCGCGCACGATCCGCCGGATTCGAGCGATCCCCCGGGGCCGCCTGGCACGGGCGGCGCGGGCGGCGGCGGGGGTAGCGATCCGGGCCCGCTGACGGCGGCCGTCGCGATGACGCGCGCGCAGCGCGAAGCGCTCATGCAGGCGTATTACGATCAGATCATGAACGAGACCGGCAGCGTGGTCTCGACCGCGGCGGCCGGCGGGCAGCCCGACCAGGATCCCAACGATCTCATGCTGCACATCTCGGACATGGGCGAGTCCTGCGACGTCTATCCCAGGTCCCTCCCCTGCGGTGGGCACTGGCAGCTGCGCTTCGTCTTGCCGATCGCCTACCAGCAGGTCGGCGTCTACGATCTCGACGATTTCGCGCTCCACGCCTCGATGTTCGAGACGGGCGCGCCCTACTCTCCGGCGCCGGACGACTGCCCGAAGGGCGGCGGCACGCTCCTCGGCTCGGGCACGCTCGAGATCCTCGCGATCGACAGCACCGAGGTGCGGTTCCGCGTGACCACCGGCGCGGCGCTCATGGGCGGCAACCCGAGCGGAGAGTACACGGCGCCGCGCTGTCCGTGACGCCGCGGCGACGACCGATGCGCCCGGTCCACACGGCACTACCGCGGCACGCGCACCACGCGGCCGCCGCCGGCCTCGTCGATGGCGTAGACGCAGGCGCCCTGCACCGCCACGGCCGCGGGGCGCGTGAGGCCCTCGGCGAGCACCTCGGGATAGCCGCGGCAGCCCGCGGTCGGACAGCGCATGACCGTGCCCCCGCCGCGGTCCGCCCAGTACGCGTCGGCGCCGTCGATCACGAGCGCCGCGGGCTCGCGCAGCGGCCGCGATGGCTCGGCCTGCGGCGCGAGCTCCGCCGCGGCGCACGCGTCCACGAGGTCGCAACGGGAGACGCCGCCCGAAGCGCCGTCCGGGTGGGCCCAGGTCCAGAGCACCTCCGCGTCGCCGAGCGCGATCCGGTCCGGATAGTCGAGCAGCACCGCGATCTGCGCCGCGACGGCGCCGGACGCAGCGCCCTTGTCGAGGCGGAGCACCCGGCCGAAATCGGCGCCCGTGCCGCGCTGGACCCAGACGACGCTCCCCGCGTCGCCCGGGGCGACCGCCACGCCGCGCGGGTGCGACTGGCTCGGCGCGAGCAGCTCCGGGGCCGCGCCGCAGCCCTCGGCGACAGGGCAGCGCAACAGCTCGCCGGCGGTGCCGCTCGGCTCGTCGCGCGTCCAGTACACGTGCCGCCCGTCCGTCGCCAGGCCGCGCACGACCTCGGCCTCGCCCGCGCCGAAGGCGAGGAGCGAGGTCGCGCCCGCCGCGCAATCGGCGACCGCGCACCGCCAGAGCCCGTTGGCGGCGACCCAGACGACGAGCTCGCCGGCGACCGCCAGCAGGCCCGGCGACGGCATGGACGACACGAGATCCTCCACCGCGCCCGTCGCCGGGTCGAGGCGGCGGAGGCGATCGCCCGCGCGGCTCGTCCACACCACATACGAGCCGGCCGCGGCGATCGCCGCAGGGCCGCCGGCCTCCTCGGCCGCGGCGACCACGCACGGGCCATCGCAGTCCGCCGGCGCGCAGCGCCCCGGGTCGCCGGCGTCGGGCCCGGCCAGGCCTCCGCCGCCGGCGCCCTGGCTGGCCCCGCCGCCAGCGCCCTGGCTGGCCCCGCCGCCGGCCCCCCCGCCGGTCAGGCCGTCGAGGTCGATGTAACAGCCGGGCAGCAGCGCGAGGAGGGCCAGCGCGGCCCCCCGCCGCGCCGCAGTGCTGGACCGACCCCTCACCTCCCCGCCTGCCCCCCACCCGACGCGTCCGGATCGAGGACCGACGTGCGGCTGCCACGCCCGCGCGTGTCGAACGTCCTGAGCTTGACCACGCCGCTCACCGCCACCGGCCCCTCATAGACGGCCGAGTCGGCGTCGGGCTCGGCGCCATCGGTCGTGTAGCGGATCTGCAGCCCCGGGAACGCCACGTTCGCCAGGAGCTGCCCGTCCTCGATGCGCGCGCCCGGCAGCGGAAGCCGGTAGTCCACACCGCCGCTCAGGCGGTCGAGCCGCGGCAGCTCGCGCTGACCGAGGCTGTTGGCGAAGCGATTCCACGCCTCGGCGAGCAGGCCCGCGCGCGTCGCCCCGTCCTCCTCCGCCGCCCACGCCGGGTCCGGCGCCCAGGCCCGCTCCGCGAGGGCGATCAGCTTCGGGAAGATCAGGTACTCCATCGCCCGCTGCCCCTTCGCGTTCTCGCCCCAGAGCTGCCCCTGGATGCCGAGGACGTTGGCCCGGCCGGCGTCGGTCAGCCTGACGTGGTCCCGGAACATCTGCGCCTGGTCGATCGGATTGCCCATGCGGTCCGCGTGGGCGCTCTTGTAGACGTCGAGCGGCACGAACTCGTACGGCTTGCGCGTGTCCACGAACCCGGCCCAGTAATAGCCCGGCTCCGCAGGATCCTTGTCATAGGCGAGGTCGAAATACAGGTTGGTGGAATTGGAGAGGACCACCGGATAACCCGCGTTGGCGAGCTTGTAGCCGTTGTCCTCGTCCCCCCACCCCCAGACGTTGTTCCAGACATATGGCCTGAAATTGCTGCTCAGGAACTCGGGGTTCGCTTCCTTGTCGACGCCGCCCTCGGCCTGCACTTTCCTCAAGGCGATCTCCTCCCAGCCTCCGGTCACCAGGCCGTGGGACGCGACGATCGCGCTGAGCTCGCGGAGGAAATGGCTCGCCAGGTCCTCCACGGACTCGACGCCGCCAGACGCCTGGCCGAGGAGGGCCTGGCACGACGGGGACCGCTCCCAGACGCCGTCCGGCACCTCGTCGCCGCCCGTATGGATGGTGGTGAGCGTCGCGCCGGCCTCGGCGTAGATCGCGACGAGGTCGTCCACGACCTTCCGCAGGAACCTGTAGGTGGACTCCCGGCAGGGGTTCACCACGTTGTCGTGCCACATCTGCACGGACATGTACTGGGAGGCGTCCTCCAGGTCGCTGAGCAGGAACTCCTCGGCCTTCTCGAGGTCGCCCTCGGCCGCGAGCCTCGCGTAACGCGCCTCCATGGCCTTGACCGCCGCGCGGGCGTGGCCCGGCATATCGATCTCGGGGATCACCTCGATGTGGCGCGCCTTGGCATGACGCAGGATCTCCACGAGCTCGGCGCGGGTGTAATGGCCGCTGCCGCTCGACGCCGGCGACGCCGGGTCCGGGCCGGAGCCGAACGAGGGGACGATCTTGTCGCGGTCGTCGAGCGTATGGCCGCGCCGGGCGCCGACCTCGGTGAGCTCCGGCAGGCCGCTCACCTCGAAACGAAACCCCTCGTCGTCGGTCAGGTGGAAATGGAACTTGTTGAGCTTGTAGAAGGCCATCACGTCGAGCAGCTTCAGCACGGCCTCCTTGCGCTGGAAGTTGCGCGCGACGTCGAGGTGCATGCCGCGGTACCCGAAGCGCGGGGCGTCCTCGACCGCCACGGCGCCGATCGCGATCTCGGGCTTCGCGGTCCGGTACGCCTCGACGGGCGCGAGGGCGCGCAGGCTCTGGATGCCATAGAAGACGCCGGCCGCGTCGCTGCCCACGATCTCGACCCCCTCGGCGGTGACCGTGAGGCGATAGGCCTCGTCGCCCGCCTGCTTCGGCTGGCCGCCGACGCCGATCGCGCCCGTCGACAGCGCGATCGCCGCCGTCCCCGGCGGCGGCGCGCCCTCGCGGACCTCCGGCGCGGCGCCGAGGAGCGCCCCGAGCGCCTCCGCCAGAAAGGCCGCTTCGCCCTCGAGCCCGGCAGCGTGGTAGATGGGCACGGCCGACGAGAGCAAGAGCTCTCCGGCGCCCGCCTCGAGGAGCACCGGCGTGGGCACGACCCTGTCCACGTCGCCCGCCGGGAACAGGCGGACAGCGAGGTTCTCGTCATAACGAGACGTCGCCGTCGGCACGGGCGTCATGTCGCCGGGAAAACGATCCGTCTGCTTCTTCTCCACGAACGGCGCGACGGCCTCGGAGCCCACCGCCTCCGGCGCCGATGCCACGCCCTCGCCGTCCGTGAACACGAAGTAATAGCCCGCGGGCGCGTCCGTCTCCTTGATGGCCCAGTACGATCCATCGAAGGGGATCACCACGCTCTGCCCCGGTTCCAGCGGCTGGAACGCCTCGGTCGGCTCCAGCTTGAAGAAGTCGCCGTTGATGTGGGTGACCTTCACCCCCGCCGGCAGGCTCTCGGGCAGGATCGAGCGCACGAAGTTGAAATACAGCGCCCAGCCGCTGTTCCCGAGCGCGACCTTCCCGTGGTTTTCGATCGTCAGCTCCGAGCCGAAGCTCACCGCGGGGTTCTTGTGGTTGTCCAGCACGCCCCAGGTGACGGCGAAGTCCGCGCCCGACGGGCGCTCCTGCGCCGAGCCGCCGCCACCTCCGGTGCCGCCTCCGCCGCCACCGCCGCCATTGCCCGTGCTGGTGCTCATCGTGGTGCTCGCCGTGGACGAGGATGTCCCGTCGTCGCCGCACCCTGCCACAAACAGGGCGCCGGCGAGCAGCCCAAATCGGAAAACAGGCCTTCTCATGACGCACTCCTACAGTGTTTTGGTGACCTTCTTGAGCCGCCTCGGCGCGTCGGGATCCAGCCCTCGGGCCTCGGCCAGGGCAGCGGCCGCCAGGTAAAACGCCAGGATCTGACAGAGCGGGTCGAGCAGCTCGTGAGGAGACGCGGGCACCGCGAGATCCACGCCCGGCAGCCCGGCCGGACCCACGAGGATCACCTTCGCGCCCTGCCCCCGGAAATCCTCCGCCACGCGGGCGAGGCCGGCCTGCGCCGGGCCCCGCGGGGCGAAGACGAGCAGCGGGAACCGCTCGTCGATGAGGGCCATCGGCCCGTGTTGCACCTCGGCGACCGTGAACGCCTCGGCGTGGACGCCGCACGTCTCCTTGAACTTGAGGGCCGCCTCCAGCGCGATGGAGAAGCCCGGGCCCCGCCCGAGCACGAGCAGGCGCTCCTCGCCCGAGAGCGCGTCCACGAGCGGGCCCACGTCGCTCTCGCTCGCGGCGGCCAGGGTCTCCGGCAGCGCCTCGAGCGCGTCGAGCAGCGCGGCGTCCTCGCCCCAGATCCCCACCACCCTCGCCATGGCGCTCAGGCTGGCGATGAAGCTCTTCGTGGCGGCGACGCTGCGCTCGGGGCCGGCGCGCAGGGGGATCGTCGTCGCGGCCGCCTGGTCGAGCGGCGAGCCGAGCTGGTTCACCAGCGCCGCCGTCGTCGCGCCCGCGGCGCCGCACGCCGACAGCGCGCCCACCACGTCCGGGCTCTGCCCCGACTGCGACACCGCGACCGCCAGGCCGCCCGGGAGCCGCAGCGGCGCGCGGTAGAGGGTCACCACCGACGGCGGCAGGCTCGCGACCGGAACGCCGAGCTGCGTCATCACGAGGTACGCGAGGTAGCTCGCGGCGTGATCCGAGCTGCCGCGGGCGATCGTGACCACGGACGGCGGCGGCGCCGCCCGCAGCCGGGCCCCCAGCTCACGGTAGGCGTCCTCGTCCTGCGCGAGCTGCTGCGCGACGATCTCCGGGGCGGAGCGGGCCTCCGCGGCCATGTTCGAGGTCGTTCGGTCACTCAAGGGGCTCCCCCTCCACGAGGACCTGCCGCAGGGCGAGATCCTCCTCCAGGACCAAGAGATCCGCGAAGCAGCCCGGCGCGATGCGCCCTCGATCCTCGAGGCCGAGGTGCTCGGCCGGGAACTGGCTGCACCGGCGCGACGCCTCGGCGAGCGGGAGCCCGAGGTCGACCAGGTTCTTGAAGGCCTGGTGCATCGTCAGGCAGCTCCCCGCGAGCGTCCCGTCGGGGAGCCGCACGCTGTTCTGGCACTTCGCGACGGCGTGCGCGCCGAGCTGGTACGGCCCGTCCGGCATCCCCGAGGCCGCGGTGCCGTCGGTCACGGCGTAGAGCCGGGGGATGCAGCGCAGGGCCGCCCGGATGGCGCCCGGGTGCACGTGGACGAGATCCGGGATCAGCTCGGCGAAGTCGCCGTGGGCCAGGGCGGCGCCCACCGCGCCGGGCTCGCGGTGGTGCAGCCCGTTCATGGCGTTGAAGAGGTGCGTGAAGCCGCTCGCACCGGCCGCGAGGGCCGCCACGACCTCCTCGTAGCTCGACAGCGTGTGCCCGATCTGGACCCGCACCCCGAGGCCGGACAGGCGGCGGACGAGCTCCAGGTGGCCGGCGAGCTCCGGCGCCAGCGTGAGCACGCGGATGGGCGCGATGGCGCTCAGCGCGAGCGCGGTGTCGACATCCCCGCCCACCACGCACGGAGGCTGCGCGCCCAGCCGACCCGGGTTGAGGAACGGGCCCTCGAGGTGGACGCCGAGGACGCGCGCCTCGCCGCGGCGGCGCGCGTCCATGGCGGCCCGGATCGCGCGCAGCGCGGCGGCGATCTCCGGGAGGGGCGCCGTCATCGTGGTGGCGAGCAGGCTGGTGGTCCCGGTCGCGGCGTGCGCGCGGGCCATCGCGCGGGGCGCGTCGCCGCCCTCCATGACGTCCCGGCCGCCGCCGCCGTGCACGTGCAGATCGATGAAGCCGGGCACGATGCGCGGCCCCGGGCCGGGCCCTTCGGCCGGCGCGCCCGCGATCTCCTGGACGCGCGCGCCGAAGTACAGGCGCCCGCGGAGCCAGCCGTCCGGCGTGAGGATGTTGCCCACGAGCTCCACGCCCATCACCCCTTGAGCTTCTGCGCGAGCGCGGCGGCGTACCGCGGCGCTTCCGGGCCGACGAGGAGGTGGACCACCCGGTCGGGCAGGCGCATCACGCCCTTCACGTCGGCGGCCTCCAGCGCCGCCTCGTCGATCGGGTCCGCGTCGGCGAGCTCGACGCGCACGCGCCCGCTCGAGAACCCCTCCACGGACCGGATGTTGGCGGCGCCGCCGAGCGCCGCGAGCCAGCGGTCGATCCACGCATTTTGCCGCGCCGCGGGCGCGGCGGGCCACAGCTCCGGCCGCGCGGCGACCGCCGCCCGCGCGCGGCCCGCGAGCTCCCGCATCTCCTTGGCGATCGACTCGGCCATGGGGCCGAGGATCACCTGCAGGCTGTCGGTCCCCGGGCGCACCACGCCCTTGGCGCCGAGCGCCCTGAGGTCCGCGTCCTTCACGCGATCGCGGTCGGCCATGACCAGGCGCAGGCGGGTGATGCACGCGTCGATCTCGCGGATGTTGCCGTGGCCGCCCAGCGCCCGCAGGAGCTGCCCGGCGAGCCCGCCGGCGCCCGCCTCGGCCCCGCCGCCCGCCTCGACCCCGCCGCCCGCCTCGGCCCCGCCGGCCGGCGCGCCCTCGGAGGACGCCGCCGCGGCCTCGCGGCCCGGCGTGGCCAGGTTGAACCGCTCGATGCAGACGACGAAGAGGCCGTAATAGACGGCCGCGTAGGCGAGGCCGATCGGCACGATCATCCAGCCCTTGGTCGAGAGGCCGTAGTTCAGCGCGTAATCGATGAACCCGGCGGAGAAGCTGAAGCCGTGCTTCACGCCGAGCACGTCGAGCAGCGCCAGCGAGAGGCCGGTCAGCACCGCGTGGACCGCGTAGAGGGCCGGCGCGAGGAACATGAACGCGAACTCGATCGGCTCGGTGATCCCGGTCAGGAAGGCGGTCAGCGCGGCCGAGAACATCACGCCGAAGGTGGCCCTGCGGTTCTCCGGGCGCGCGGTGCGGTAGATCGCCAGGCACGCGGCCGGCAGGCCGAACATCATCACCGGATAGAAGCCCGCCATGAACACCCCCGCCGAGGGATCGCCGGCGAAGTAGCGGTTCAGATCGCCGGTCACCGCCCCCTTCGCGCCCTGGAACGAGCCGACCACGAACCAGGCGAGGTTGTTGAGGATGTGGTGCAGCCCGGTCGGGATGAGCAGGCGGTTGAGGGCGCCGAAGAAGAAGGCGCCGACCGGCCCCGAGGCCACGATCCAGCCGCCCACCGCGTCGATGCCGGCCTGGATCGTCGGCCAGACGAAGCCGAGGACGAGCGCGAGGGCGAGGCTGGCGCCGCCGGTGACGATGGGCACGAAGCGGCTGCCGCCGAAGAAGCCCAGGAAGGAGGGCAGCTTCGTGTCGCGGAAGCGGTTGTACATCGCCCCCGCGAGGACGCCGGCGAGGATGCCGGCGAGGACGCCCATCTTGATCTTGTCGTCGATGCTCTTCACCCCGTTCGTGATCACGAGGTAGGCGATCATCCCGGAGAGCCCGGCCACGCCGTTCGTCTCGCGCGCGAGGCCGACCGCGATGCCGACCGCGAAGATCAGCGCCAGGTTGTCGAAGATGGCGCCGCCCGCCTGGGCGACGAACGCGATGTCCAGCACGTCGGGCTGCCCCAGCCGGAGCAGGAGGCCCGCGACCGGCAGCACCGCGATGGGCAACATCAGCGCCTTGCCAACGCGCTGCAGCTCGTTGAATCCTCTCATACGACGCTCCTTCTCCGTTGGGCGGGGCGGCCTCCGCGTCGCGCCGCCCCCGGTCTGCTTGCTGGGCTCTCGAGATCAGCCGGGCCGCGCGCCCGGCGCGAGCAGCGCCCGCACCTCGGCCGCGGTCCCCAGGTCGAGCGCGGCCCGCGCGATCTCGCGGCACCGCGCGGCGTCGAGCTCGCGGATCCTCGCCTTCACCTCGGGGATCGCCTGGACGCTGACGCTGAGCTCGGTCACGCCGAGGCCGACCAGCACGGCCACGGCCTCGGGATCGCTCGCCACCGCGCCGCAGATCCCCACGTGGCGCCCGCGCCCCTTCGCGGCCTGCACGGCCCTGTCGATGAGCCGGAGCACCGCCGGGTGCAGCGCGTCCTGCCGGCCGGCGAGCCGCGGGTGCGTGCGATCCATGGCCAGCGTGTACTGGGTGAGATCGTTCGTGCCGATCGAGAAGAAATCGACCTCCGCCGCGAACCTGTCGGCCTGGACCGCGACCGACGGCACCTCGACCATCACGCCGAGCTCCACCGGGGGCGAGCCGGCGCGCCGGCGCTCCTCCTCGAGCACCTGCTTCGCCTCCCGGAGCTCCTCGAGGCTCGAGACCATGGGCAGGAGGATGCGGTGCCCGGCCGGGGCCCGGACCGCCAGGATGGCGCGGAGCTGGCTGCGCAGGAGCGCCGGGTGGAGCGCGCCGATGCGCAGGCCGCGGATGCCGAGGAGCGGGTTGTCCTCCGCGGGGAGCGGCATGTACGAGAGCGGCTTGTCGCCGCCGACGTCGAGCGTGCGGACGACGAGGGGGCGCTCGCCCAGCGCGTCGGCGATCTCCTGGTACGCGGCGGTCTGCTCGGCCTCGGTCGGCGCGGCGTCGCGATCGAAGAACATCAGCTCGGTGCGCAGGAGGCCCACGCCCTCGGCCCCGAGCCGGACGGCCTTGCGCGCGTCGTCGGCGCTCGCGATGTTGGCCAGCACGGCGACGTGGACCCCGTCCCGGGTCACCGCGCGCTCGCCCGCGGCCGCCTCCTGCCGCTCGCGCAGCGCCTTGCGCGCCCCGAGCCGGCCGCGGTAGGCGTCGAGCTCGGCCTCGGTCGGGTGGAGCAGCACCACCGCCCCCTCGGCGTCGAGCACGGCCGCCGCGCCCGCCTCGACGGCGAGCAGCGACGCCGAGGCGCCGACGAGGTACGGGAGGCCGAGCGAGCGCGCCAGGATCGCCGCGTGCGAGGTGGTGCCGCCGAGCACGCTGACCAGGCCGGCGACCCGCTGGTCGGCGAGCCGCACGACCTCGGAGGGCGTCAGGCTCTCGGCGACGACGATGCTGCCCGCGGGCGCGGCCTGCGCCTCGCCGCCGCCGACGAGGTGCCGCAGCGCGCGGCCGCCCACGTCGCGCAGATCGTTGGCGCGCGCGGCGAGCAGCGGGTTCGAGAGGCGCGCGAGCTCGCGGCACGACGACATCACCGCCTCGCGCCACGCGAACGCGGCCGACTTGCCCTCCACGATGGCGACCTCGGTGCGGGTGATCATCTCCGGATCGTCGAGCATCGTGAGGTGCGCGCTGAAGATCTGGGCCTGCTCGACGCGCTTGCCCGACGCGGCGACGAGCTGCTTCAGCTCGAGCCGGGTGTGGCGCAGCGCCTTCTGCAGCCGCGCGAGCTCCGCCTCCGTGTCGCTCGCGTGCTCGTCCACGTCGGCGGCGAGCGGGTCGATCTTGCAGATCGGGCCGATGGCGAGGCCGGGCGAGGCGCTCACGCCGTGGACGTGCCGCGCGTCGTCGGCCGCGCGCGGCGTGGAAGAAGAAGCGGCGGCGCGCTCGGGCTCGGCTGGGGGCGCGGCGTTCGCCGCGGAGAGGTCCTCGCCCAGCCCGCTCCGGACGAGCTCGACCAGGCGGGCCACGGCCCGCGCCGCCTCGCTGCCGCTCCCGACGATGCGCAGCTCGGCGCCGGGGCCGGCGCCGAGGTTCATCAGCGCGACGACGCTCTTCGCGTTGGCGTTGCGGCCGGCGAGCTCGACGCTGATGTCGGCGGCGAACGACTTCGCCTCGCTGGCGAGCACCGCGGCCGGCCGCGCGTGCAGCCCGTGCGGGTTGGGCACCACGACGAGGGCCGACGTGACGCCGACCGTGGCCCGCGGCGGCGGCCTGGACGCGCCCGCCTCCCCCGCGCTCGATGCCCGCGGCGCTTCCCCGCCGGCCCGCCGCCGGGGGCTCACGGCCATGAGGCGGCTCACGCCGGCCCTGGCCACGCCGCTCGCGCGCTCGACGATGGCGCTCGTCTCGCCGCTCAGGACGACGACCTGGGTGAGCAGGCTGGGCGCCTTGCGGAGGAGGAGATCGGCGTCGAACTCGAGGAGCGCCTGGCCCGCCGAGACCCGGTCTCCCTGGCTCACCCGCGCCGTGAAGCCCTCGCCCTTCAGGCCGACCGTGTCGATGCCGACATGGATCATGATCTCCACCCCGCCCGCGGCGCTCAGGGTGATGGCGTGCCGCGCCGCGTGGAGCTGGGTCACCGTCGCGTCGCACGGGGCGAGCAACGTCTGGGAGATCGGGTCGATCGAGATGCCGTCGCCGACGATCTTGTCGGCGAAGACCGCGTCGGGGACCGACTCGATCGGCACGATGGGACCGGAGAGCGGTGCGAGCAGCGTCAGCGATTCGCCGGGGTGCATGTCGACCGCGATCCTACCCGGATGTGGCTCGACAGGTTCCTGGCCGAGGGGCTCGATGGTTCCGTCCACGGATCGAGACGAGAGCAAGCGTCGTGCCCTGCGCCTGGGCTGCCTGCTGCGGGATGGAGGTGATCGAAAAAGGGCGCTGCGCCCGGGGATCGCCGGCGATCTCTCGGCAATCGCGGGGGCGGCGAGGGGGCGATCCGGGAGCGCTCCTGCGATCGGGGGGATCGCCCGGCGATCTCCGGGATCGCCCCCCTGCTCGCCGGGATCGCCGGGCGCGAGCGCGGCGAGTCCCCTCCTGGCGGCGCGCAAAAACGGGCCGAGGGGGCGCTGTGGTGCCGATCGTCGAGGTCGTCGCCGCGACCGGTACGCCGATTGCTCGTTGGACCAGCAACGACCGGCAACCGGCAAACCCAAGGAGATCCGTTATGAAGCTTTATGCCCTCACGACCCTGCCGCTCTTTGCTGTGATCGCCCTGGCCGCCTGCGGCGGCATCGATGGCGACGACGCGGAGCGCTTCGGCCCCGATGGAGCAGAGCTCGAGTCGACGGAGCAAGCCGCCGTCGCCGCTGCGTGGGCGCCGTATACCGCATATGCGGTCAACGCCGAGGTGACCTACGGCGGCGTCACGTACCGCTGCATCCAGGCGCACACCTCCCTTCCGGGCTGGGAGCCGCCGATCGTCCCGGCGCTGTGGCAGCCGGTCAGCGGCACCAGCAGCACCACCACGAGCAGCAGCACCACGAGCTCCAGCACCAGCGGCGCGGGCGGCAGCGGCGGCTCCGGCGGCAGCGGCGGCTCCGGCGGCGGCGGCGGCGGCTCCGGCGGCTCCGGCGGCGGCGGCGGCGGCAAGAAGGTGATTGGCTACTTCGCGGAGTGGGGCGTCTACGGCCGCAACTACCACGTCAAAAACATCGACACGAGCGGATCGGCCGAGAAGCTCACGCACATCAACTACGCCTTCGGCAACGTGGTTGGAAACCGGTGTGCGCTCGGCGACACCTATGCCGATTACGACAAGGCCTACAGCGCCGCCGACAGCGTCGACGGCGTCGCCGACACCTGGGACGCCGGCGCGCTCCGCGGCAGCTTCAACCAGCTCCGCAAGCTGAAGCGCAAGCACCCGCACCTCAAGGTGCTGATCTCGCTCGGCGGCTGGACCTGGTCCGCCGGCTTCTCCGACGCGGCGCTGCCCGCGAACCGCGCCTCGTTCGTCGCGTCGTGCGTCGATCTCTTCATCAAGGATCCCCGCTGGGCGGGCGTGTTCGACGGCATCGACATCGACTGGGAGTACCCGGCCGCCTGCGGCAGCACCTGCAACCAGCGCCCCGAGGACACGCAGAACTTCACGGCGCTGCTCGCCGAGTTCCGCAGCCAGCTCAACGCCGCGCGCCCCGGGCTGCTGCTCACGATCGCGGCGCCCGCCGGGCTCGACAAGATCGAGAAGATCCAGGTCGGCCAGATCCACCGGCACCTCGATTTCATCAACCTGATGACGTACGACATGCACGGCGCGTGGGAGCGCACGACGAACTTCCACTCTCCGCTCTACAACTCCGGCTCGAACCCCGCGAAGGCGCTGAAGTACAGCACCGACGAGGCGGTCACGGCCTGGCTGAACGGCGGGACGCCGGCGAGCAAGCTGGTCGTCGGCGTGCCCTTCTACGGCCGCGGCTGGACCGGCGTCACCAGCGCGAACCAGGGGGTGTGGCAGTCGGCCGCCGGCGCCGCCCCGGGCACGTACGAGGCGGGCATCGAGGACTACAAGATCCTGAAGGCGAAGGGGCACCCCGGCTTCACCCACCCGGACACGAAGGCGTTCTACACCTTCAACGGGACCGAGTTCTGGAGCTACGACAACCCGGCCTCGCTCGGGGTCAAGATGCGTTACATCAAGGACAAGGGGCTGGGCGGCGCGATGTTCTGGGAGCTGAGCGGCGACACAGCGAACGGCGAGCTCGTCACGGCGGTGAAGAACGGCCTGCGGTGACGCCGTGAAGGGCCGAGGGGCGAGCCGGGACAGCGTCCCGGAGCTCTTCCCTGGCTCCGTGAGAGAAGGCACCTCAGGGACGCCGAGGCTCA
Source organism: Sorangium sp. So ce834 (assembly GCF_051521425.1). Lineage (NCBI taxonomy): Bacteria > Pseudomonadati > Myxococcota > Polyangiales > Polyangiaceae > Sorangium > Sorangium sp. So ce834. Next base: position 4,245,621 of record NZ_CP150351.1, on the reverse strand, counting down.
CCTCCAGCAGCCCGGCGTCCAATGGCCACGAGCGCCACGCCTCACGCTCTGTGCGCCTGCGGGGGCTCAAGTCCATCGAGGTGCGATTCTAGAGCCGCGGGTGCCGGCGCGCGCACAGCACCCAGGCGCGTGTGTTATCGTGCGCCGCATGCTGACCGCTTCTCAGATCGTCGTCACGCTGATCGGGATCCTCCACATCTACATCCTCGTCATGGAGATGTTCTTGTGGCGCTCGGAGCGAGCGTACAGAGCGTTCGGCACGACGCCCGAGGTCGCCGCGATCACCGCGCCCTTGGCGGCCAATCAGGGGCTCTACAACGGATTCCTCGCCGCGGGCCTGCTCTGGGGCGTCATCCATCCGAACAAGGCCTTTGCATGGCAGATCCAGACATTCTTCCTTCTCTGCGTGGCCATCGCCGGTGTCTACGGCGCCGCAACGGTGAAGCGCTCCATCCTGTTCGTGCAGACCGTCCCGTCGGTCATCGGCCTCGCCCTGGTGCTGCTCGCGAATCAGGCGGGCGGTTGAAGCGAATCGGCTCGGCCGGCGAGCGCGCCGCCGCGCGGCCGCGCTACGCGGCCACGCCGAGGGTGCCGATCTCCTCGAACTCGCGGATCATCCGATCGAGCCTGCCCTCGTCGACCCCGAGGCCCAGGGCCGCCGCGGCGTGGGCGAGGAGCTTCCGCTCCCGCAGCGACGCGACCTTGTCCACCGCCGCCGCGATCTCGAGCGCGCGCAGCAGCGGCGCGCGCGCGCCCTCCGGCACGCCGCGGAGGTGCTCGATCCAGGCGATGTCGTCGGCGAGCCGCTCGTTCAGGCCAGCGCGCGCCGAGGCCGGCAGCTGCCGCAGCACGGCCGCGAGCAGCGCGGTCTCCTCCGGCTTGAGGCGGCCGTCGGCGGTGAAGATGAACCAGAGCCCGTCGAACAGCCGATCGAGGTGCGGGCGCAGCGCCTCGTCGCAGAGCGCCCCGTCGAGCGCGCGCCGGTAACGCAGGTATCGGCGCCCGGTGTCCCCGAGGCGCCGGGTCACAAGCCAGCTCGTGATCGACGACGAGGCGACCGAGAGCACGGGCACCAGGTTGCGCGCCACGCTCTCGCCGGCGAGCCGCGCCGCGAGCTGCTTGGCCACGTCCGAGCCGCGCTCGCGCGCCGAGCGCACGAGCACGCCCGCGGGATCGTCCGTGTCCTGGGGGTGCTCCCCGACGCCGAACGTGAGGGCGAGCAGCGCCCACACGTCGGCCGGCTCGTCCGGATCGAACCGGAGCCCGAAGAGATCCGCGAGCTCGCAGAGCATCTGCACGTGCAGGAGCAGCCGGAGCACCGTCTCGCCGCCGAGCGCGAGCACGGCGGCCGGGATCGCGACGAGCCCGCCGACCCCGTTCGTCTCGGCCGTGGCGGCGGCCGCGCCGGTCGAGAGCGCCCCGGTCGCGCCGCCCGCGAGCGCCGAGCGGACGCAGGCGCGCCGGATGACCGCGCGCGCGTCGGTCGGCTCGGTCACGCCGGTCGACGCCGCGATGATCTCGTGGCGAGGCCGCCGGTTGTAGCGGCGCACCGCGCGGGACAGGAGCTCCTCGAGCCATGCGTGGACCGGGCGCGCGCGCGCGCCCGCTCCGCTCGTCGCCTCGGTCAGCGGGAGCGCCGCGGCCCCCGCTGCGTCACCAGGATGCGCAGCCTCGTCGCTCATGCCGAAGGGCGGTTCAAGATGCATTCCGCGCCCAGCGGCCGACGGGGCCGAGCTAGCTCGCAGCCCTGCCGAGACCGGCTATAGGACATCCCGCGAGCTCTCGGCGTGCCGAGATCACTCGCCGGTATCGAACTCGCACTCAGCGACCTCGGGCGCGCACGCGCCGTCCACCTCGGCGGCCGCTGCGGCGAGGCAGCCGTCGCACTCGGCGCTCCGCGCCTCGGCGGCGCCGCACGCGCCATAGCAGGGGGAGCCCGCCACCGCGCCGCATTCGGCGCAGAGACACTCCATGAGCACCCCGTAGATCGCGGCCGACCACTCGCACAGCTCCGCCGGATCCGCGGCGTCGTAAGGGGGCAGCGAGCAGGTCGCGCACCCGGCGCTGCCGCCGACTCCGCCCCAGCCGCCGACCTCGCCGCCCGCGGCGCCGCCGACCTCGCCGCCCGCGGCGCCGCCGGCCTCGCTGCCGCCCGTGCTGCCGCCGGCCTCGCCTCCCGTCCCGCTGCTGCCCGCGCCGCCGCCGGCGCCGCCGCCTCCGCTCCCGCCCACCAGATGGTAGCCGTCCTCCAGCCCGGCCAGCGCGGCACACCCGCCGGCCGCCGCAGCCGCGAGCCCGATCAGCGCCATCGCCAGGGACGCGTCCGCCCGCTTCGAGCCCGCCATGGCGACGGAGCATCACCCCCTTGCGCCCCCGGCGTCAAGTGACCGTACGGCTGGTGAAGCCACCGAAGCTGGGTCAGCCGGGCTCAGGGAGCGGATGTCAAGGTCGCAAGGATGTCATCTCGCATCTCGCTCCTGACGTCGAGGAGCCCGCCGTTCGGGAAGCTCTTTCCTTCCTCCGTCAGCGCGTTGATGGCCTGGTAAAAGGGATCCGCGCTGATCGCGGGCGCCGAGTACGCGTCGAACGTCCCTGCCATGAGGTAGCGTGGAACACGGGTCTCCTGCGGCGCGTCCTCGCTCGCGAGGATCCACGCGAAGGTGCTCGCCGCGCTCATATAGGCGACGAACGCGGCGGCAGCATCGGCGCAGGCGTCCGTGCACCTCGCGCTCACGACGAAGCTGTCCGTGAAGAGCAGCGGGTGGTTGCCGTCCCCGAGGGGCGCCGAGGAGAGCTTGATCTCGGCTGGATCACCGCCAGGAGGAAGGTTCTTCAAGATGGTGTGGAGCCGCTCGGAATAACCGAAGGTCGCGTCGACCTCCCCTGCCGCGAATCGCTTCGCCGGGAGATCGACGTTCTCTTCCAGATCGTAGGTGCCGTCGAGGCATGGGTTGCTCCCCTCGCTCTCGCACGTCCTCGCGAAGATGCCGAGCGCATCGAGGGTCGCCGCGTCGTACATCGTGGTGGAGATCGCGGATGCGACCCCCTCAGGCCCGTTCGTGTCTGCCCACGCGTCCAGGTACAGCGCGGGTAGGTTCCAGCTTCCGAGCAAGTTGCCGGCCATGTCCGGCGCATCCGTCTGGAGGTCGACCAGCGCCGACGCCAGCTCGGCCGCGGTGCCAGCGCTCTCCACGGACGTGTCCCTGGAGAAGGTGAAATGGCCACAGAGCCAGTGCGGGACGCCATAGATCTCGCCGTTGTAGGTCGACGCCTCGATGCCCGCCGGGTGCCAGTCCGCGGGAGGAGGCTCCTGCCAGGGACGGATCGTGCCCGTGGCCACGAGCTCGCCGAGCAGGATCATGTCCGTCTCGATGACGTCAACCGAACAGTCGGCGTCCTCCCCGGCGAGGCCCGTGGCCAGCGACGCGGGATCGTAAACGTCACCCGTAAAGCAGGGCGGATTCACCACGAGATCGATCCCGGAATGCGCTTCCTCGAACTCGGCCTCGATGCGGAGCGCCATCGCCGCGAGCTGATCTCCCGCCGCGTCGGGGATATAGGGATACAGGCGAACCCGGAGCACGGTCTGCTCCCCGGCGCTGCCACCCTGGCCGCCGCTTCCGTCCTCGCCCCCGCTCCCGCCCTCGCCCCCGCTCCCACCAGCGCCAGCCGACGAGCCGTCATCCATGCCGCTCGAGCAGCCCAGCGTCGAGAGCAACGTCAGACCAACCATCCGGGCCAGGTTGCGCGCCATCGAGGCCGATAGCCCCGACGGCGACGAGTTTCCGATTCTATATTCCCTCGTTCCCATGGTGACACCTCGTCTTTCGATGCTGGCGATGACTCCCCGGAAGTTCGAGGCATGGCGCTCCGCACGCACCCTGAACAAGACAGAAAATGATGATTGCAGGCCCATGGCTCTCGCTCTTAGCGCGTAGCACGCGGTGTACCATGGCCTGATTTCGTGGAGCAAGCGCCATCCAGGGGACTGGACTATCGATCGCTCGAGGGCCGGGAGTGCTGTGTGGACATCCCTCGCTCCTTCGCCGTCGGTCTGGTTCGCCGACCTCGAACGCCTTCGGGTGTGCTGCGTGCACGAGCAGTCGCGGGTCGCACGGGCCTCATCGCGCAATGCCAAAAGAAAGACATGACAGAGCTCCTCGTGCGCCCCCCCGGCAGGCTGTGGAGTAAACGCGGCCTGTTCGATGCATGGACACGTTGTTGATACAGCGCCACTTTCCCAGGCGGGGTCGCGTGGTGCGACCAGGCGAGTCCGCGGGCCCCGCCTCAGCGCTCGTCGGCGCCGATGTCGATGCGCGCCCCGCGCGTCCGCGCGTCGCCGTCGATGTCCGACGCTCCGCCCTGCGCGCCCAGATCGACGCCGGCGTCGACGGCCGGCGAGCCGCTCGTCAGGTGGAGGTCCGACGGCGGCCCGGCCAGGAGCGGGTCGACGAACCGCGCGCGCGGGTCGGTGAAGGCGCCGGCCGAGGTCTGGCTCGCGCCGAAGAAGATGTTGCTCTCGACCCGCACGTTCTTGTTGTTGCGTCCGCTGCTCACGTAGGCGTTCTTCGCCCTTCCGTAAAGGATGTTGTTCTGGATGAGCACGCCGTCCGAGTTGTTCTGGAGGATGATCTCGCCGCCGGTGGCCTGATAAAGCGTGTTGTTGAGCACCGAGATGTTGGCCGCGCTGCCCACGCTCGTGGAGTAGCCGCCGATCATGACGTTGCCCTGGTAGCTCCGCGACACGAAGTTGTTCCGCACGGTGATGTTGCTCGTCGTCCGGCCCCGGTGCTCGCTGGCGACCTCGATCCCGATGTCGCTGTTATCGACCTTGTTCCGCTCGATCACGATGTCCCTGCCGCCGTCGACGTAGATGCCGTCGGCGGACCGCTCGCCGTCGTAGGCGGGGTTCCGGGCCGAGGTGATGTTGTAGACGACGTTGTCCACGCACACCCCGTTCCTCGCCTGGTCCGAGCCCGCGGGGCCGACGCCCTCGAAGCCGATGAAGTCGATACCGATGTTGTCGTTGTCGTGGACCTTGTTGCGCGAGACCACGAAGTTCGTGACGTTGCCGTTGAGGACCAGCGACTCGCTCGAGCCGAGCTTGCAGTCCCGGATCTCGTTGCCGTCGACGAGGATGTCCGTCATCGGCGTCGCCGACGTGCCGTAGAGGGCGATGCCGTGGGCGTCCTCGGAGCTCTCGATGTGGTGCACGACGTTGTCGCGGATCTCGAGGAAGCTCGCGCTCCCGCTCGCGCTGATGCCGATCGGCGTGTCTCCGCCCTTGAAGTTCTGCACCGTCATGCCGGCGACCCGGATGTAGCTCTTGCTGGCGATCTCGATCCCGGCGCCGCCCCTGCCCGTCCCGTCGAGGATCGCGCCTGCCTCGCCCTGCAGGGTGATGCAGCCGGCGACGGCCGTGCCGCTCCTCCCGAAGGAGACGTTCTCCCTGTAGGTGCCCGCCTTGACGAGCACGGTGTCGCCCGCCGCCGCCGCGTCGATGCCGGCCTGGATCGTCCTGTGATCGCCGCCCGAGGGAGCGACGGTGATGATCTTGCCGCTCGAGCGATCCCCGCACGGCCCGACCGCCGCGGCGAGCCCGGCCTCCAGCGCGTCTGCGCCGGAGTCCTCGGGGCCGGACGGCGCTGCGCACGCGGGAGACAGCCCGGCGGCGAGCAGCAGGATGCCGGACGGAGCGAGGCGATGCGCCGCGTGCGGCGCGCGGATTCTCTTCGATCGATTCATGAGCCTATGTCCTCGAAGTGTTGCCTGTCACGTTGAACTCGCGACCCTGGCGCGTGCGCCGGGCGCTTCGACGCGGGGACATTGCAAGCGGGCGGCCACACCGCCCGCCGCGGGAGGACGCCGAGGTGAAGGCCGCAAAGGCCCTTCGGCGCCTCGGGCCGATCACGAGATCTTGCGCAAGGATCGTACAGCTGCGCAGCGCGCGGACAGCCGCCCGCCGGCGAGGCGACGGGGGGAGAAAGAATCCAGCCATGCCGAACAGGGCGCGGCCCGGGCGTTGCGGCCCGCTGGCCCCCTGAGGCCGTGTGCCCGCCCGCTCGCGGCGCAGCGCCGCTTCACGCAGGCGCCGTGCGCAGGCGCGAGCGGAGGGCTCGCTCGCGCTGGTTTCCTCCGCTAGCATCGGCGGCGCGCTGCACGGGTAGGCGCGCAGGAGGTTTCCTTGATCAAGGCGACGAAGCACAAGCCTCTCGCAACGACCATCACCGGCTCTCTTCCGCGGCCGTCCTGGTATGTCTCCGGCCTCGCGGGCCGCAGGTTCTCGACGGCCATGGCCGATCTCGTGTTCAGAGAGCAGTACACCGACACGCTCGCCGTCCACATCACCGATCAGGTCAGGGCCGGGCTCGACATCCTGACCGACGGCGACGCCCGCTTCGACATGGATGTCGGGGGCCGCTCCTGGTTCAGCTATCTGGCCGAGCGCATGGAGGGCATGGCCGATCCCGGCCTCCGCCCCCAGCCCTGGACGTCGCCGAGGGAGCGGGAAGCTGGCGATATCCTCCACGAGGTGATGGAGGCCCGACTCCCCTTCTTCGTGCGCGGCCCCGTCGGCCGGGGAGGGCTGGAGTACGCGCGCGTCTGGAAGGCGGCGCAGCGCATGACGAGCAGGCCCATGAAGCTCGGCACCTGCTGCGGCCAGCTCCTCGAGGCCGTCGTCCTCAACCAGCATTACGCGAACCGCCGCGAGCTCCTCTTCGCCATCGCCGACAGCCTCAATCAGGAGCTGCACGAGGTCGCCGACGCGGGGTGCCCCGTCGTCCAGCTCGAGGAGCCGATGCTCCATTACGTCGCCGGCCAGGACGAGGGGGCGGAGCTGACCGCGGCGCTCTACGTCGACGCCTTCAACCGCGAGGTCGCCGGGCTGCGCGACAAGACCGAGGTCTGGGTGCACACCTGCTGGGGCAACCCGGCGGCGCAGCGGGTGGAGGTCGCGACGAGCGGTTACGAGGGCGCGCTGGCGCTGCTCGACCGGCTCGACGTCGACGTCATCACGTTCGAGGCCGCGAGCGACGGCGGCGCGGCGCTCCCGGCGATCGGCAAGGCCATCGGCAAGGACAAGAAGGTCTGCATCGGCGTCGTGCACCACCGCAGCCTGGAGGTGGAGACCCCCGAGCAGGTCGCGGCGCTCGTCCGCAAGGCGCTCCGGTTCATCGAGCCGGAGCGGCTGATCCTCAGCAGCGATTGCGGCTTCGGCCGACAGGGCATGAGCCGGATGCACGCGTTCCACAAGATGGTGTCGCTGGTGCGCGGCGCGAACCTCGTCCGCCGCGAGCTCGGCCTCGACCAGGCGCCGTGCCTCGCGGCGGAGCAGCGCTATTCGATGCTCACCTAGCGCGCCGAGGTCGGTCCGGGGGCGCCTCGACCGCGGATCAGCGGGAGATAGACCTCGTCGACGATCTCGACGAGCACGCTGTCGGGCACGCTCGGCGCGCCGCGGGTGATGAACTCGTTGCGCAGGAGGACGACGGCCACCGTGGCGACGCGGGGGTGCAACGCCTCGGGCGACGCCTCGCCGCGCGCGACCGCGCGGCCGAGGACGCTCAGCCACAGCGCGCTGCCGCCGTCGTTCGACGCCTCCTGGAGCTGGCTCAGCAGCTCGGGCTCGCCGCCGATCCCTGCCAGCAGGCCGCGGAGCACGTCGCCGAGCGGCGACGACCAGTGCCGGTTCGCCCCCCGCAGCAGCTCGAGCGCGTCGGCGCGCAGCGACCCGGTGTCCGGCAGCTCCGCGCTGTCGGCCGCGAGCTGCCGGTACGCGGCCACGGCGAGCGCGGCCCGGCTCGGCCACCGGCGGTAGATCGCGTTCTTGTTGGTCCCCGCGCGCCTCGCGACCCCATCCATGGTCAGCCCCGGGAAGCCGACCTCGGCGAGCTCCTCGGCCGCGGCGCGCAGGATCGCCAGCTCCAGCACCGCTCCACGCCGACGTTCGGCCGCCACGCTGTCACCCGCTCTCCGGCATGTAACTCACCTTACGTTGCGCGCACGCCGGGACGATTTAAGGTACGCTCAGTACCTTAACCGGCGTGAGGGCCACCGACCATGCGAGCCTACGGCATTTGCTACGACACCGGCTTTCTCAACAAGGGCAACAGCACCCACGAGCCGTTCGATCCGGACCGCGTGCAGCGGGACATGCAGGTCATCCGCGGCGACCTGCGCTGCACCGCGGTCCGCGTCACCGGCGGCGATCTGGACCGGCTGAAGGTCGCCGCCACCCACGCCGCCGCGGCGGGCCTGGAGACCTGGATCTGCCCGTTCACCACCGACCTGACCGGGGACGAGCTGCTCGCGTTGCTCGCCGAGTGCGCCGAGCACGGCGAGCGGCTCCGCCGCGAGGGGGCCGAGGTCGTGATCGTCACCGGCTCGGAGCTCAGCCTGATGAACAAGGGCTTCGTGCCCGGCGAGACGTTCCTCGACCGGAGCAAGGTGTTCACCGGGCGGGGGCCGGAGCTCCGCGAGCTCCTCGCCGCGATCCCGGCCCGGCTGAACGAGCTCCTCGCCAGGGCCGTCGCGGTGGTCCGCGCGCGGTTCGGCGGCAAGGTCACCTACGCCTCGCTCTCGTTCGAGGGCGTCGACTGGACGCCGTTCGACATGATCAGCACCGACGCCGCCTACCGGTACGCGCAGAACGCCGACCGGTTCCCCGAGCTCATCCGCGCCTTCGTCGCCCAGGGCAAGGCGCTGGGCAAGCCGGTCGCGATCACCGAGTTCGGCTGCGCGACCTACGAGGGCGCGGCCGCCGCCGGCCCGCGCGGCAGCGACATCATCGTGTGGGACGAGGCGACCGCGACCCCGCTCGGGCTGAACGGCGAGTACGCGCGCGACGAGGCCGAGCAGGCCAATTACCTGCGCGAGGTGCTCGAGGTCCTCGACGCCGAGGGCGTCGACGCCGCGTTCGTGCACGCGTTCGCCGGATACATCCTGCCGCACGACCCGGGCGAGCCGCGCAAGGACCTCGATCTGGCCAGCACCGGCGTCGTGAAGGTGCTCAAGGACGGCACCTGGGCGCCCAAGGAGGCGTTCTCGATGCTCGCCGGTTACTACGGCCGGCGGAGCTAGTAATTCCACCCCACCGGGAGTCCGGACAGGGATGCGGAGAGGCGGCCCGCCGCGCCGTCGGCGCCCTCAGATGAACTTCGCCGTGATGCTCCGCGCGCAGCCCTTGAGCTCGGACGGCGGCCCCGCGAACAGCACCTCGCCGCCGGCGCTGCCGCCCTCCGGGCCGAGGTCGATGATCCAGTCGGCCTGCCGGATCACGTCGAGGTGATGCTCGATCAGGACCACCGTGTTCCTGGCGTCCACCAGCCGGTCGATGATGCCCATGAGCAGCCCGATGTCGGAGAGGTGAAGCCCGGTGGTGGGCTCGTCCATCACGTAGACGCTGCCCTGCTTGTGGAGCTCGGTCGCGAGCTTCAGGCGCTGCCCCTCCCCGCCCGACATCGTGCTGAGCGGCTGGCCCAGCTTCAGGTACCCGAGCCCCACGTCGTTCATGGCCTGCACCACGGCCCTGATCTTCTTCTCGCCGAAGAACGCCAGGGCCTCCTCCACGGTCATGTCCAGCACGTCGCTGATCGTCTTGCCGCGCAGGCTGTACGCGAGAACCTCGGCCTTGAACCGCTTGCCCTCGCAGATCTCGCACGTGGAGACGATGCCCTCCATGAACGCCAGATCGGTGTAGACCACACCCAGACCGTTGCAGTTGGGACAGCTGCCCTCCGAGTTGAAGCTGAAGAGCGAGGCGCTGACCTTGTTGGCCTTGGCGAACGCCTGCCGGATGTCGTCCATGATCCCGGTATAGGTGCACGGCGCCGAGCGGCTGTTGGCCGTCACCCGGGACTGGTCGATCACGATCGCCTCCGGGTGCTGCTCCAGGAAGACATCGTTGATCAGCGTGCTCTTGCCCGAGCCGGCGACCCCGGTCACGACCGTCAGCACGCCCGTGGGAATGCCCACCGTGACGTTCTTCAGGTTGTGCAACGTGGCGTTCTTGACGAGCATCTGCCCGGTGGGCTGCCGGACCTTCCGCTTGATCGGCAGGTGCTGCTTCAGGGACCTTCCGGTCAAGGTGTCGGCGTCCTTGAGGGCCTCGTAGCTCCCCTGGAAGACCACCTGGCCGCCGTGCACCCCCGCTCTCGGCCCCATGTCCACCACGTGATCCGCGATCGCCACCACGTCCGGATCGTGCTCGACGACCAGCACGGTATTGCCCTTGTCGCGCAGCTTCTGGAGCAGGCGGTTCAGGCGGGCGACGTCGCGCGCGTGCAGCCCCACGCTGGGCTCGTCGAGGATGTACAGCATCTCGGTCAGGCTGTTTCCGAGGTGCCGGATCATCTTCACGCGCTGCGACTCGCCGCCGGACAGGGTGGCGGTCTCCCGGCCGAGGCTCAGGTAGCCGAGGCCGATGTCCACGAGGTGCTGCAGGCGCTCGATGAGCCGCGCGGCCAGCCGCACGGCGACCGGATCGGTGAGGCCTCGCAGGAACGCGATCAGCTCCGTCGCCTCCAGCTCGGAGAGCTCGGCGATGTTCCGGCCGTGGATCCTGCAATTCAGGGCCGCCTGGTTGAGCCTCGCGCCGCGGCACGCCGGGCACGTCTGCGAGGTGGTGAACTGCTCGAAGACCGCCCGGCTGCGGTCGGACATCGCCGCGGCGTCCTTCTTGAGGTACACACGGGTGAAGCGCTCGACGAGGCCCTCGTACTTCGAGCCGAACTCGCCGAACGAGACCTTCACGTCAGCGCCGTACAGCAGCGCGCGGAGCTCCTCCTCCGAGTAGTCCTTGATCGGCTTGTCGCTGTCGAAGAGCCCGGAGAGCGGGTACATCTTCCACATCCATTTGCCGACCTTGAAGTCCGGGTGGAGGATGGCCCCACCGTTCAAGGACTTGCTGCGGTCGAGGAACTTGTCCAGATCGAGCTGAACGGTCTTGCCGATACCCTCGCACTCCGGGCACATCCCCTGCGGGGTGTTGAACGAGAAGGCGAAGGCCGGCCCCGCAGCCGGCTGCCCGACCCGCGAGAAGAGCAGCCGCAGCAGCGCGGCGATGTCGGTGTAGGTGCCGGCCGTCGAGCGCGAGCCGCCGCCGACCCGCTTCTGATCGATGATGATCGGCGCGTTCAGGTGCTCGATGCGATCGACGTCGGGCTGGCCGTAATGCGGCAAAAAGCCTTGCACGAAGGCGGTGAAGGTCTCGTTGAGCTGGCGCTGCGCCTCGGCGGCGATGGTGTCGAAGACCAGGGAGGACTTCCCGGAGCCGGATACGCCGGTGAACACCGTGATCTTCTGCTTGGGGATGTCCAGCGAGACGTCCTTGAGGTTGTTCTCGCGCGCGCCGCGCACCTGGATGAACTGGCGATCCATCACGATTGCCTCCTTCTCCGAGCCCGAAACGCCCGACCGCCGCAGTCTCCCCGAAGGCCACGATCAGAGACCGACGCGGCTCTCCACCTCGCGGATCCGAGACGATCGAGCGTCGAACATGTCCGCGTGGGCCCCCCAGGCGGCATCGCGCGCGCCGGACGCAGTCCACGCCTCGAGGTCGGCCGGCTCCTCTAGCGCGAGGGGTCAGGAAATGCAAGGCGAATCGGAAATGTCAAGGGGCCGGAAACGGCCGTTTCCACTCCCGCGGACCGCCCCCGCGGACGGCCGGGGCCCCATCCCGCGGGCGCGCGTCCGGCGGCCCGGCGCTCAGGCCAGCGCGCGGCGTTCAGGCCAGCGTGCGGCGGACGCGCGCGCCGAGCTCCTCGAGCCGCGCGACGACGCTCGCCGGGTCGAGCACGCTCTCCGGGTTGTAGAGGCCCGGGCCGACCGGGGGACCGCCCGCGAGCCCGAGCAGGCGCTCCGTCGCGATCGCGGCGCCGTACGCGCTGAGGCGAGAGAGGTTGTCCGTGTCGATGATGTCGTAACGCAGCCGCGCCCCCGACCCGTCGTGACGCCGCCCCGACACCTCGACGATGAGCTCCGTCCGGGGGCCCGCGCCGCCGGTCGCCCTGTCGCGCGCGGCGAGGTCGACCCGGATCGATCGCGCGTCGGTCGCCGCCGCGAGGCTGACCACGTCGGGCAGCGGCAAGGCCTGGCCGACGTGCGCCGCGCCCCCGGCGTCCACGACGCGCCGGGTGGACGCCTCCCCGCGCAACCAGGTCCATTTCCCGTCGTCGAGCACGAGCGCGGCCTCCCCGGCCTGCCGGAGCCGCTCGTAATCGGCGCTCGACGCGGGACCGCCGTGATCGTCCGCGCCGATCACGGCCGCGATCGCGATCGCGTCGACGCCCCGGAGCTCCTGTGCGAGGTGCAGCGCCGCCAGCGTCGCCGCGCCGCCGAAGGTGTGGCCCAGCATGAGGATGGGTGCGCGCGTCGGGCGCGCCACGTAATGGGCGACCAGGGGGCCGATCTCCGAGACGAAGTCCGAGAAGGCGATATAGGCCACGCCGTCCGCCTGCGCGCGCTTCAGCGCGTTCGACGACTCGTCCTTGACGAGCGTGACGATGGCGCTGAACGACGCGCCCGGCTCGAGGCCGAGGTCGCTCCTCTGGACGTCGACCGTCACCGCCGTCGTCGGACCGCCGACCTCCGCGGCGACCGCCGCCGCCTTGCGCCCGTCGCGCCCGCCGATCGCGATCCGAAGCTCCGGATGCAGGCGCCGCAGCGCCCTCGCCGCGCGCGCGCCGACGTGGCCTGAGCCGCCGATCAAGAGAACTGGAGACATCGTCCGTGTGCTCATGGGAATGGACTCCTCCCGCCGGGTCGCGCGAGCGCCCGGGCGTGCTCGAAGCAACCTACCACCAGTAAGTTACCTTTGGTAATATGCACCTACCCGTGGTAGTGTCAAGGCGCATGGCGAGGACGAGCGCAGCGCGAACCGCGACCCGGTCGAGGGGCGAGGCCCCTGGCAAGCGCCTGCCGAAGGCGGAGCGCCGCGAGCAGCTGCTCGAGACGGCCGAGCAGATCGTGCGCGAGGAGGGCACCGAGGCGCTGACGCTCGGCCACCTCGCCGAGCGCGCCGGCGTCAGCAAGCCGATCGCGTACGAGCACTTCGAGACGCGCTCTGGGCTCCTCATCGCCCTCGCGCGGCAGATCGACGACCGCCAGGTCGCGGCGCTGCTCGACGCGCTGAAGCGGACGCAAAAGCGCCTCGAGGACGTCGCGCGCGTCGTCAGCGCCGCGTACATGCACTGCTGCGCGACGGTCGGGCCCCAGTGGTTCGCGATCCTCGCGGCGCTGAAGGGCGACGAGCAGATGGACGCCGCGGAGCGGGAGCTGCTCGACAGGTACGTGACGATCTACCGGGACGCGCTCGCGCCGTGCGTCCAGCTCTCGAAGCGCGACCTGCACCTCCGCTGCGTGGCGATCATCGGCGCCGCCGAGGCGCTCGCGGCCGAGATGTTCCGCGGCCGCGCCGACGAATCCGCCGCCGCGAAGGCGCTCGAGTCGCTGATCGTGCGGTGGCTCTCGAAGGGCGGCTGAGCGGCGCGATCCGCGCTGGCCGCGAGGCGGCGGGCTCCCCGCCGCCGGCTGGGCCGATCGCTCAGAACCGATAAAGGACGTTGGCCTTGTCGCCGGACACGTAGATCGCGCCCGACGGGCCCACGGCGACGCTGCTCATCCCGAAGGTCGGCGGCGTCCCGGTGATCGCAGGGAGCCCCACGTCGAGGTGCTTTGCCAAAACCGTGATCTCTCCGGTCGACGGGTCGATGCGCAGGAGCTTTCGCCTCCCGCTCTCCACGACGAGCAGGGTGCCGTCCAGATCCACCGCCATCCCCTCGGGCTGCCACAGGCCGGCGGCCACCTCGAGCGGCGGAGAGAGCGTCACGCCGCCGGACACCAGCTGAAGGACCTCGCCCGTGGCCCAGTCGGCGGCCCAGAGGTCGCCGCCCGCCACGGCGAGGCCCGACGGCACGGCGAGCGACGCGAGCGTCACGAGGCCGGCGCCGGTCTGGCGGACGACGCGCCCCGCGCCCGGCCCCGCGCCGAGCTCGGCCACCACGAGATCGCCCTGGAACCTCACGGCGTTGAGGGGCGTGGCGAAGTCGCTGTGGGTCTCGACCACCGAGCCCGTCGCCGTGTCGTAGATCTGAACCACGCTGGAGAACCACGAGCTGAGGATCAGCTCCGGGCCGTCCGCCGATACCGTGACGGGCCCGTGCAGCTCGGAGATGCCCAGGAACGGCCGCTCGACGCCGAGCGGCTCGCCCGTGTCTCCATCGAACGATCGGAGCGCGGCCATATCGCCGACATAGACCGACTCGGACCCTCCCTCGCTCAGCACGGCCACGCCGCCGGGCAGGATGAGGCCACCCGGGAGCAGGGAGCGCACCTGCCCGTCCGGCTCGATCCGGACGACGAAGCTGTCGGTGGCGCTCGAGACATAGAGCTTGTCCTGCGCGTCGATGGCGAGGTTGTCGAGGCCGGGCGGGAGCACCGCGAGGACCTCCGTGTCGCCGGTCGCGACGTCGATCCGCACCACCTCGCCGTTCTGATCGACCGCGTGGAGCCGGCCGAGCCCGTCGAACTTGACCGCCGCGGGGATGAAGAAGCCGTCGGCGACCGTCTGGATGTCGCACTCCGCCTCCGGGTCGACCGCGCCGGTGCAGGAGTCGACATCGATGCTGACCACCCTGCCCTGCGTCCAGATCGGCCCGTACAACCGGCCGTCGGGGCCCCAGTCCATGCCGTTCAGGAAGCCGAGGTTGCCCGCGATGAAGCGCGGCGGCGCCGACAGATCGGGATCGAGCTCGTAGAGGCCGTCGCCGAGGAAGTCGAGGGCCACGAAGAGCCTCCCCGTATCGGAGAAGGTGATGGGGTTGACCCCGAGCGCGACGTTCTGCGCGGTGATGTCCCCCGAGGGCGAGCGCCGCACGACGTTCCCGGTGAGGAGCGACGTCCAGTAGAGCGAGCCATCCGGGCCGAACGCGAGGTCGTCCGGGCCATCGACGCCGTCCGACCCGTCGAGCCGGTCCACGACGCCTCCGCTTTTACGGTTCACGACGGCGATCTCGTCGCCGAGCAGGCTCGCGACGTACAGCCGGCCATCCGGCCCCACGTTCATCCCGTTGGCGCCGTGGAGCCGCGCCCCCTCGACGAGGGCCGACGGCGTCGCGCGAGCCGGCGGCGAGACCCCGAGAGCGATCAACCCAGCAAGCACGAATGCGAAGGACCTAGGCATAGTTCTCCTTTCACCGTCGCGCGTGGACCCGAGACCCCAGGATCATGTCGTCAACCGCGGAACCAGCGCGACGGAGCGAACCCCCGGTGAATTGTCGAATCAAGCAGATCGCTTCACACGATAGCACGGCGATTGAGGAATATCCATGGACGCATGGGCCCGCTCCGCTGACGTTCGGCGCGTTCGGCGCGGGCGAGCAGAGCGGCGTCGGCCGAGGTGCATGAGCTCGCAGGCCGCGCCGCGCGCGGCGCCAGGGGCCGCCTTGTCGGGCGGGGGACCAGGCGTTAGAGCATGCCGCGCATGAAACCAAAGGGCCCAGGAGATGCAGCCCGCTCGAACGGTCAGGATCCGACCTTCCGGGAGAATCACGGCGCGGAGCGCCTGCTCTGCGCCGTGGGGGAGCTGTGGCGCGCGCCCGATCTCCCGACCCTCCTGAGCGTCGCGGCCCGCGCCGCCCGGGAGCTCACCGGCGCCGACGGAGCGTCGTTCGTCCTCCGCGACGGTGAGCTCTGCCACTATGCCAGGGAAGACGCGATCTCCTCGCTCTGGCAGGGCAGGCGATTCCCGATGTCGAGCTGCGTCAGCGGGTGGGTGATGCTGAATCGGAGGCCGGCGATCGTCGACGATATCGCGCTCGATCCCCGGATCCCCCTCGGCGTCTACAGGCCGACGTTCGTGCGGAGCATGGCGATGGTGCCGATCCACGCGCGCGCTCCCCTCGGGGCGATCGGGAGCTACTGGCGCTCGACGCGCGTGGCCACGGCCCACGAGGTGACGCTGCTCCAGGGGCTCGCGGACGGCGCCGCGCTGGCGATGGACAGCATCGCGCTCCGCGAGCGCATGGAGAAGGCCGAGGCGCGGATCGGCGAGCTCGACGCGCTGACCCGCGATCTCGCGGAGCGGCACGAGGCGCTCGCGGAGAGCCAGCGGCAGGGCGACGCGCTGAACGAGCTCCTCGCGCACGACCTCAGGAGCCCCGCCGCCGGCGTCGTGCTGACCGCCAGGGCCCGGCTGCGGGAGCCGGCGCTGGAGGAGCGGGAACGGCGCCGCTGGAGCCGGGTGCTCTGCTCGGCCGAGCTCATCCAGCGCACGGCGATGAACCTGCTCGACACCTCGAGCCGGCAGCCGGGGGCGCTCGTGCCTCGGTGGGATGAGCTCGACCTCACGGCGCTGCTGGAGGAGGTGACCGAGATCCTGGAGCCGCTCGCGGCCTCGCGCGACCAGCGCATCGCGCTCCGCCCCGGCGCGCCGCGCTGCTGCCGCGCCCGGGGCGACGCGGACCTGCTGCGCCGGGTGCTGCAGAACCTGCTCGACAACGCCCTCCGCCACACCCCCGCGCGCGGCGCCGTGCACGTCGAGGCGCGGCCGGTCGACGCGCGCTGGGTGGAGGTGGTCGTGTGCGACGAGGGCCCCGGGATCCCGGTCCACCTGCGCGACCACATCTTCGACAGGTACGTCCGGCTCGACGATCCGAACGTCGCCTCGCGCTCCGGCCGTGGGCTGGGACTGACGTTCTGCAAGCTGGCCGTCGAGGCGCACGGCGGCACGATCGAGGTGCGGGACAACGTCACCGAGCGCCCGGGGACCTGCTTCTGCGTCCGCCTCCCGGCGTGCTGAAGCGCGCCGCCCAGCGCTAGAGCGGCGGTCACCCGCTTCGGATACGGGCCCATCTCGACGTTTTCGGTGCTCAGCGCACCGGAGTGCGCTTCCGCGCCGAAAACGCCGAGCTGGACCCGTCTCCTGTGCGGGTGAACGCCGCTCTGTAACGCATGTACTAGAGATGGGTGAAAACCGCGCTAGGCGGATTGGTCGATCTCCCGTAGCGTCTCGCGGAGCGCCTGGGCCTCCGCGCCCTCGAGGATCACGGATGCGGACAGGGGCGTGGGCACGTGCTCGCGGAACTCCACGGGCTGGAAGGCGGCGAGAGCACCGGACGCGGTGTAGGCGAGATCCAGGCGCACGGCGGAGGTGTCCGGGTCGCCCTCCTCGTCTAGGGCGAAGGGGAGCTTCGCGATGGCGGCGAAGTCCCGCCTCGCCAGGGCGGCGGTGAGGGCTTCGACAGGGCAGGTGAAATAGCGGAAGCCCTCCTCCACCTTCTCACGCGTAGGGAGGTAAACGAGCTCGCTCAGGATCAGCCATTTGCGACGGGTGGTGAAGCGAGGGTCGGCGCGCAGGGAGTCGGATAGATCTTTGATCTCCATGAGTCCGTTCATACCGCAAGCGGGCCCAGCAATCGTCACTTTTCCAGGAGGGATGCGGATCGAGTAGGGTTTTCTATGTCAACCAGCGCGTGCAGGGTGGCTCTATGGTGGATGGTGGGAGCGGTGGTGCCGCGGGCCCTTCACCGCGGGCGACGCGGCGGCGGAGGGCGCCCCGTTGGGCCACGCCGGAGGGAGCTAGACCTGCCCTCGCCCGAGCTTCCGGACGAGCCTCACCAGGTCTTCCGGGTGGACCGGCTTTCCGAGGTGCTCGTCGTATCCCGCCTCGAAGGCGAGCCGCTGGTTCGCGCCGCTCGTGTGCGCCGTGAGCGCGATCGCGGGCGTCGCCCCGCCGTCGTCCCGCGCCATCGCCCGCACGCTCCGCAGGAACGCGTAGCCGTCTTGGTCGGCCATGCCCAGGTCGCTCACGATGACGTCCGGCCTCACCGCGGCGAGCGCGGAGAGCGCCTCGGACGCGGAGCTCGCGAGGTGCACCTCTGCCCCTCTCGGCCGGAGCACCGCGCTCACGAGCTCGCGCGCGTCCGGCTCGTCGTCGACGACGAGGACGCGGAGGCCGTCCAGCCGCGTCTGCGTCGGCACCGGAGCGGCCGGCTCGGGAGGTCGGTCCGCGTCCTGCTCGGGCGCGGGCGCCACCGCCCGCACGGGCAGCGAGACGAAGAAGCTGGCCCCTCGGCCCAGCCCGGCGCTGCGGGCCGAGACGGTGCCGCCGTGGAGCTCGACGATGTGGCGGACGATCGACAGCCCGAGCCCGAGGCCGCCGAACCTGCGGGTGATCGAGCTGTCGGCCTGCCAGAACCGCTCGAACACGTGGGAGAGCATCGCCGGATCGATGCCGCGCCCGTCGTCGTGCACGGCGAGGTGGATGCTCGCCCCGGCCTGCTCGAGCTCCACGCGGACATGCCCCCCGTTCTCGGTGAACTTCACCGCGTTGGACAGGAGATTCCACACCACCTGCTGGAGCCGCGCCGGGTCCCCGAGGAGCATGAGCGGGCGCCCTCCCCCCTGCACGACGAGCTCGATGCCCTTGGCGTCCGCGGCCGGGCGGACGACCTCGATCGCCTGGTCCACGATGGCCGCGAAGCTCAGCGGCCTGGTCTCGATGCGCATCTTGCCGGTGATGATGCGCGAGACGTCGAGCACGTCCTCCACGATCCTGGCCTGCGCCTGCGCGTTTCGGCGGATCGTGTCGAAGGCCTTCGCGATCTCGGGGTCGCTCACGCTGTCGCACAGGAGCGACGACCACCCGAGGATCGCGTTGAGCGGCGTCCTCAGCTCATGCGAGATCGTCGCGAGGAACTCGTCCTTCATGCGGTTCGCCTCCTGCGCCTGGACGAGGCGGAGGCGCTCCTCCTCGGCGCGGCGCCGCTCGGTGAGGTCCCTCGTGACCTTCGCGAACCCGACGAGCTCCCCGTGGGTGCCGCGGAGCGCCGTGACGACGACGCTGGCCCAGAACAGCGTGCCGTCCTTGCGGACGCGCCACCCCTCGTCCTCGACCCGCCCCTCGCGGGCGGCGATCGCGAGCACCCACGCGCATTTGCCGGCGCGGACGTCCTCCTCCTGATAGAAGCGAGAGAAATGCTTCCCGAGGATCTCCTCGGCCGTATACCCCTTGAGCTCCTGCGCCCCGCGGTTCCAGGTCGTGACGACGCCCTGCGGATCGAGCATGAAGATGGCGTAGTCCTTGACGCTCTCGACGATCAGCCGGAAGCGCTCCTCGCTCCGACGGAGCGCCTCCTCCGCATGCCGGCGCTCCGTCAGATCCCGGGTGATCTTCGCGAAGCCGATCAGGGTGCCATCGCGGTCCCGCAGCGCCGTGATGACGACGCTGGCCCAGAACAGCGTGCCGTCCTTGCGGACGCGCCACCCCTCGTCCTCCACCCGCCCGAGCGCGGTCGCCTGCTCGATCTCGCGGTCGCACTTCCCCGCGGCCACGTCCTCCGGCGGGTAGAAGGTCGAGAAATGGCGGCCGATGATCTCCGTGGCCTCGTATCCGTTGATCCGCTCCGCCCCCGGGTTCCATGTGGCCACATGACCTCGGTCGTCCAGGATGAAGATGGCATAGTCCTGGATGGTCTCGACGAGCAGCCGAAAGCGCTCCTCGCTCGCATGAAGCGACTCCTTGACGCCCGGCTCGGCCAACCCGCTCGGCTGTAACAAAACAGACATGATGCAGAGAGGATGCTCGATCCACGCCCTGCTGACCACTTCCGCGACGAGCGTGAGCGAGCCGAACGGCAGCGCTTCCTCCTCCGGAAGCGGCGCCCCCGCGCAGGTCACGTCTCGAAACGCCACGGCACGCCGCGGGCCGAAGCGCTGGTCGGCATTCCGCCCTGTGCAGACATTTCCACTGCTCACTCTGAATCAGGATTTGGATGAGGCCGCTCGGAGCGCTTCATGCCGAGGCGGAGCCCTGACGCCGCGACAGGAGAGGAGATCCAGACACGGAGACACACCGCAGACAGCGATCGCCGGATCGGCAGACAGCGATCGCCGGATCGGCGCGCGACGAGGCCGTGACCCGCGGGAGGGATGCCGTAGAGTGGTGCGGCAGGAGGCTTGGCCATGAGGCTCTCGAAGATCGCATTTTCACGCTGCTGCTCCTCGGCGCTCTCGCTGCTCGTCGCAGCGTGCGGGAGCTCGCCTCTGGGCGGCGGCGGCGCCGACGGTGACGGCGGCAGCGCGAGCAGCGCCGGCCATGGCGCCAGCGCGTCGAGCGGCCCCGGCGCCGAGTGCGGCGGCCCGAGCCCCGTCGGCTGCCACGCCCAGGGCTGTCCGGAGGGCCAGACCTGCGTCGACGAGGGCTGCGCGCCGTCGCGCTGCGGGTGCGATCCAGAGACCGGCACGTGGTACTGCACCGACGACTGCGAAGGCGGGACCTGCGTGCCCGACGAGCCGAGGTGCAGCGGTCCCAGCCCGGTCGGCTGCCACGCCCAGGGCTGTCCCGAGGGCCAGACCTGCGTCGACGAGGGCTGCGCGCCCTCGCACTGCGGGTGCGATCCCGAGTCCGGCGCGTGGTACTGCACCGAGGACTGCGAAGGCGGCACCTGCGTGCCCGACGAGCCCACCTGCAGCGGTCCCAACCCGGTCGGCTGCAAGACCCAGGGCTGCCCCGAGGGCCAGACCTGCGCCGACGAGGGGTGCGCGCCCTCGGAGTGCGTGTGCGATCCTGCGACCGGCGCGTGGGCCTGCACCGAGGACTGCGGCGGCGGCACGTGCGTGCCCGACGAGCCCGCGTGCAACGGTCCCAGCCCGGTCGGCTGCAAGACCCAGGGCTGCCCCGAGGGGCAGATCTGCGCCGACGAGGGGTGCGCGCCGTCGGTGTGCACCTGCGATCCCGACAGGGGCCACTGGCTCTGCACCGCCGACTGCGGCGGCGGGACCTGCGTCCCCGCGCCATGAGCCGGTCGCCGCGCCGGCGCGGTCCGGAGGCCATCGCGCCGGCGGCGAGGAGGGCTAGAGGCTGTTCAGATGGTCCCAGCCCAGCCACGTGTTCACGAGGGGGATCAGCCTCTCGTGGATCGCGCCGGTCTTGTCGCTCCAGCGCATCACCCCCCATTGCGCCACGTCCGGCGTGGGCCCCCCCGGGACCGAATAAGCCATCTTGCCGCGGCCGAAGTACGCGCCCGACTTGAGCACATAGGTGCCGACGAGCCCGCGGCTCTGAGAATAGAAATCGAGGCGCATGTCGGGCGCCGTGCCCTCGCTCGAGAGGATCGCATAGAGCCTCTGCTCCTGCACGCCGTACACGGCGCACGCGCCGCACTGGGGATCGGACGGATCCATCCCTCCGTCGCCGTCCGTTCCCTCCACCGCGGCGAGCTCGACGTCCGGCGCCGGCTCCGCGTCGGGGATCGCCGGCGCGGCCGCCGGAGGCCTGGAGATCGTGGCGCTGACGCGAGACTTCCTCGGGCGCGTGCACGCCTGAACGCCATCGTGCATGCCATACAAAAGAGATCGCCCGGCGTGTCGATCCGGCGGCATCTCGTTCGTCGTCACGGTAGAACCAGCGCCCGTCCGGTCGGGGCCGTCCGGGCGCCCGGCTTTGAGCCAGAAGGAGACACGACGATGCGAGCCATGAACACCTTGGGACCGGCGATGCGCGGCGCGCAGACGGAGGCAGAGCTGCCTCACCGCTCGCCACCTCCAGGTCGCCGGAGGAGCAGGGACAACACGATCGTGAAGCGCATTTCGATGGTCGCGTGCCTGTTCGTCGCCGCGTGCGGCGGTGGGGAGGACGGCGAACCGGAGCCGGTCGCGTGGAAGGACATGAGTTTCGAGGAGCGCACCGAGTACATGACCGACGTCGTCCTGCCGCGAATGGCGACCCTCTTCGCGGAGTACGACGCGAAGTACGAGACCATGACCTGCATGACGTGCCACGGCGACGACGCGAACGGCGGCACTTATGCCATGCCGAACCCGCAACTCCCCGCGCTCCCCAGCACCGAGGAGGCGTTCTTCGAGTGGGTCGCGGACCCGGCGCACCCGGAGCGCGAGAAGTTCGGCACCTTCATGTACGAGCGGGTCCTGCCCGAGATGGCCGACGTGCTCCGGGTCCCCGTGTTCGATCCCGAGAAGCAGCCCGACGGGTTCTCGTGCAGCAGCTGCCACCCGATGGCTACCGCCGAGCCGTGAGGCCGCGGGGCCGCGCCGGGCTCGACCCGGGGGCGCGCGCGGCTCGTGGGAGGTGAACCTCGTTTCGAGTAAGCTCGCCGGGCGGCATGCCCACCACGACGCTGACTCGAAGAGAGCTCAACCGGGCCACGCTCGCGCGACAGATGCTGCTGTCGCGCGAGCGGACCACGGCCGTCCGCGGGATCGAGCGGCTGGTCGCCCTCCAGGCGCAGCTGGCGCGGCCTCCGTTCATCGGGCTCTGGTCGCGGCTCGAGGGGTTCCGGCGCGAGGAGCTGGTCCGGCTGGTCCTGCGCCGCGAGGTCGTCCGGGCGCCGTTCCTGCGCGGCACGCTGCACGTCGTGAGCGCGAAGGATTACCTGGCGCTGCACCCGGTCATCGCGCCGGTGCTCCACGCCGCGGTGCGATCGATCCTCCGCGACCGCGCGGACGCCCTCGACGTCGCCCGGCTGGTCGCCGAGGCGCGCGCGTATTTCGACGAGGAGCCGCGGACCATGGACGAGCTGCGCGACCACCTGGCCGCGCTCCACCCCGAGGGCGACGTGCGGGCCATGGCCCTCGCGGTCCGCATGCACCTGCCGGTCGTCCAGGTGCCCGCCGAGACCGCGTGGGCCTACCCGGGAACGGCGGATTTCGCCCCGGCGGCGTCCTGGCTGGGCGCGCCGTTCGGCGACGGCGGCGGGCCTCGCGCGCTCGTGCTCCGGTACCTCGCGTCGCTCGGTCCGGCGACCGCGACCGACATGCAGACCTGGTCCGGCCTGACCGGGATCAAGGACGTTCTTCGATCCCTGGGCGACCAGCTCTGCACGTTCCGCGACGAGCGGGGCCGGGAGCTCTTCGACCTGCCCGACGCGCCGCGGCCGCCCGCGGACACCGCCGCGCCGGCCCGGTTTCTCCCGGACTACGACAACGTCCTGCTCGCGCACGACGACCGCACGCGGATCATCGCGGGCGAGCATCGCGCGCGGATCGTCCTGTCGGCCAACCTTCGCATCCTGCCGACGTTCCTCGTGGACGGCTTCGTGGCCGGCACCTGGGGTATCGAGCGGAAGAAGGCCTCGGCCACGCTCGTGATCGAGCCGTTCGAGGCCCTCTCCAGGGCGGCGCGCGAGGAGCTCGCCGAGGAGGGGGAGGCGCTCCTTCGCTTCGTCGAGGAGGACGCGGGCGCGTTCGAGGTTCGCTTCGACAAGGGTGGGGCCGCGAAGGCGCCGGCGGCCAGGGCCAAGCGCGATGCCGCTACGAAGGCGCCGGCGGCGCGGGCGAAGGGCGCTGCCGCCGCGAAGGCGCCGGCGGCGCGGGCGAAGGGCGTAGCGAAGGAGCAGAGACGACGATGATCTTGTATCGCCCCGTGGGCCTCGCCGAGCTCCGGCTGATCGCAGAGTCCGGTTTTCGGGCCTTCCCGCCGCGTCTCTCGCATCAGCCCATCTTCTATCCGGTGCTGACCGCGGAGTACGCGCGCAAGATCGCCCGCGACTGGAACACCACCGATGAGACCTCCGGGTTCGCGGGGTGGGTGACCCGGTTCGTGGTCGAGGACGACTTCGCCCGCAGGTATCCGGTGCAGATCGCGGGCGGACGCTCGCACGAGGAGCTCTGGGTCCCCGCCGAGGAGCTCGAGGAGTTCAACCGACACATCGTTGGGACCATCGAGGTCACCGAGGTGTACTGCGGGCCGAAGTTTCAGAGGGACATCGACCCGGCGACCCGGCTCCCTCTCGACTGGGCCCGGGATCCCCACGACCGCGCCGGGCTCGACGCGAAGGCGCGTGCGGCTCGTGGGGGGTGAACCCCGCTTCGAGTAAGCTCGCCGGGCTGCACCCACAGGCGGGCGCGGTCGGCGGGCGCGGGGCCACGCGCCGAGCCGGCCGCGCCGCGCGCAGGAAGGAGCACCATGCTGGACACGATCTGGGATCGCCATCGCGCCGCCGGGCTCGACGCAGCGGCAGCCGCTGTCGCCGCGCCGTCGCCGGAGGATCTCTGCTACCTCGCGATGCTGGCGTTCTCCGACGAGCGCTACGCCGACGCCGCGGCCTTCGCCGCCCGCGCCGCGGCGGCCTCGCCGGGGGACATCCTGTTCGAGGCGGCCGCGGAGCACCTCGCGCGGGTCGCCCGGGAGGGCAAGCGCAACGTCTACGTGTCCGCCGAGGGGTTCGCCGCCTTCATCCGCGGCGGCGGCAACGTGCCGCTCTACCGGGAGACCAGCGCGGCGCTGGCCGGCGAGTACCCGGAGGCGCCGTTCGATCTGCTCGATATCGGCGCCGGCGACGGGATGGCGCTGCTGCCCGCGCTGACGCCGGCGGTGCGGCGGGTGACCGTCGTCGAGCCGGCGGCGCCGCTGCTCGAGCGATGCGCCGCGGCGCTGTCCGGCCGAGGGGTCGACGTCGAGGCGTTCGGCGGACGGCTCCAGGATCTCGCTGTAGACCCGGCCATGGCGCCGCGGCGCTGGTCGGTGGCGCAGGCGACGTTCTGCCTTCACGCGATCGCCCCGGCCGAGCGGCCGGCGCTGCTCCGCTGGGCGCGCGCGCGCTGCGATCGGCTGCTCGTCGCCGAGTTCGACGCGCCGCGCATGGACGAGCCGCTCTCGCCGGACACCGCGCGGCACGTGCTCGAGCGCTACCGCGAAGGGCTCTTGGAGTACGCCGGCGCCGAGCGCGACACGGTCGCCCAGGGGTTCTTGATGCCGGTGCTCTTCGGCTACGTCGACCGCGGCGCCACCCGCACCACGTTCGAGCACCCCATCGACGACTGGGCCGCGCTGCTGCGCGACGCCGGCTTCGCGCGCGTCGACCGACGGCTGCTCCACCGGTACTGGTGGGCCCCGGCCTTCCTGCTCTCGGCGCGCTGAGGCCGCTGGCCAGCGCGGGCCTCCAGCGGCTCGGGCGGCCGGGCAGGACGAGCGGCGGTCAGCGCCGATCCGACGCGTTGCGCGCCCGGTAAGCGCGCTGCTGGCAAGCCCGCGAGCAGTACGCCCGCGGCCGCCCCGTGGCGGGCTGGTCGATCGCGCCGCCGCACTGCGCGCACGTCGGCGCCTCGTCCTGCGGCGGGGCCTGGTCCGGAGTTTCGTCACGAACCTGCGCCGTGGGGCGTGACGTTTCGCGACTTTCGTCACACCGCCCAGAGCGCGACCGGACGAGCGCCTCGATGCCGTCGAGAACGCGCTGCAGGCCGAACAGGAACATCTCCTCCGTGAACGGGTGCTCGTCGAACGCGCCCGACCCCATCATCTTCGCCATCGTCGGATAGCGGGCCGGGTCGAAGAGCTTGTCCCAGAAGTACGCGCGCTCGGACCACCACTGCTCGTCGGTGACGCCGGTCTCCTGCTCGGCCTCGGCCCGGTCCACCGAGAGCCGCCCCGCGCCGCGGGTGTAGCTGTCGACGAGGTGGACGGCGGCGAGCGCCTCGCGGTCGGTGAGGCCGATCCCGGCGACCGCGCGGAGCGTCGCCTCGTACGCCGCCATCCCCTTCGGCCCCATCACGGGGCGCACCGGCGTCACGTGCAAGAACCACGGGTGGCGGTGGTAGAGCGCCCAGTCCGCGAGCGCCGACGCCTCGAGCTTGGCCCGCCACCCCCCGGGGACGCCATCGACGAGGGACATCTCCCCCGCCGCGGTGTCCAGCATGAGGTCCAGGAGCTCGGCCTTGCTCGGCACGTACCGGTACAGCGACATCGTGGTGAACCCGAGCTTCGCGGCGACCCGCTGCATCGACAGCGCCGAGAGCCCCTCGGCGTCGGCGAGCTCGATCGCGGCCCGCACGATCTGATCGAGGCTCAGGCCGGGCCTGGGCCCCCGGCTCGGCCGCCTCCGGACCCCCCAGAGGAGCTCGAGGCTGCGCACGGCGTCGCCGCCTCCGCTGTACTCGGTCGCAGTTTTTCGTCGCCGCTTGGGTTTGACAGCCATTCAACAACTGCGTATACCACACACAATACCGTGTACGTCATAAACAGTTTTCTGGAGGTCCGCGTGATGCAGCACGACGAGAGGCGACCGATGCGATCGAAGACCCTGCTTTTCCGCGCGCGCGGCCTGGCGGCCACCGTGCCGCTCGCGCTTTCGCTCGGGTGCGCGGCCAAGGAGCCGGCGACGGCGCCGGAGCCGACATTCTGGGAGGACGTCGCGCCGATCACGTCATCCAAGTGCACCGCGTGCCATCAGGAGGGCGGGCTCGGGCCCTTCCGGCTCGACGACTACAGCTCGGCGAAGGCGCGCGCCGGCGCGATCGACGACGCCGTGCAGGGCGGCCACATGCCCCCGTTCCTCGTGAAGCACGACGGCTCGTGCGGCGACTTCAAGGACGAGGCGACGCTCACCGCCGAGGAGCTCGATATCATCCATCGCTGGGCGACCGGGGCGCGCGCCGAGGGGGAGCGCGCGGGCGCGCCGCCCACCCCGCCCGTGCCCACGCTCGAGGGCGGCGTCGACTACATGACACCGCCGATCACCCCCGTCGCCGACCCCACCGATCCCCTCGCGGCCTACGACGAGTGGCGGTGCTTTCCTGTGGACCCGGGCCTCGACACCGACCGCTTCATCACCGGATATCAGGTGACGCCCGGGGTCCGGTCCATCGTTCATCACCTCACGGTCTACCGGGTGACTCCCTCGGAGCCGTCGCTCGTGGAGGGCAAGACGAACCAGGATGTGATGACGGAGCTCGACGACGCCTCGCCGGACCGGCCCGGCTGGGAGTGCTTCGGCGGCCCGTCCGACGCGCTGCCGTTCCAGCCGCTGTTCGCCTGGGCGCCCGGGCAGAACGTGGTCGAGTTCCCCGGCGGCACCGGGGCGCCGGTCTCCTCGAAGGACCATTTCGTCGTCCAGGTGCATTACAACCTCCATGACCACGCGGGCGCATCCGCCGAGGACTCGACGCGCCTCCGGATCCGATACGAGGACACCGTGGAGCGGCGCGCCGTGTTCATCGGGGACGACGGCTTCATGACGAGCCTCTTCGAGCCGGACGGCCCGGACACGCTGCCTCCCCGCCAGAAGGACGCCGCCTACACGTGGAAGAGGACGCGGGCGGAGCTCACGCTCGATCCGGCGCTGCCCCCGATCGAGGTGCTCGGCGTGATGCCGCACATGCACGAGCGCGGGCGCACCTTCGATATCCGCGTGACGTCGGAGGGGCAGGAGACCTGCATCGCGCGCGTGGACGACTGGGACGTCCACTGGCAAGACGTGTATTGGTACCGCACGCCGCCGCTGCTCGACCCGAGCTCGTCGCTCCAGGTGACATGCACCTTCGACACGCGCGACGCTCAGGCCCCCGTGCTGCCCGGGTGGGGCACGCAGAACGAGATGTGCAATGCGAACCTCCTGGTCGCGCTGCCGATGACGCCCTGACCTCGCGACCGCCGCCTCCCCGCGGTCCCCCGGAGGAGCGCAGGTCGCCGCGCAGCCCCTCAGCCCCCGCCGGCCGCGCCGTTCGCCGCCCGCGCGGACCCGGCCCACAAAAGGCCGAGCGCCGCCGCCGACATCGCCCCGCCCGCGGCGCACACCCCGATCCACCCCCAGCGCGTCCAGGCGGCGGTGCCGAGCCACGCCCCGGCCGCCCCGCCGACGAAATAGGTGGTCATGTAGATCGTGTTCATCCGGCTGCGCGCCTCGGGGCGCAGCGCGTACACGCGCGCCTGGTTCGAGATCTGGTTGGCCTGCGCGCCCAGATCGAGCAGCACCACGCCGAGCGCGATGCCCGACAGCCACCCTCCGAGCAGCCAGAGCACCCCGAACGACGCGAGCAGCACCCCGAGCGCGAGCGCGTTGATCCGGCGATCGCCGCGCACGTCGGCGTACCGGCCCACGAGCGGCGCCGCGGCGGCGCCGGCCACGCCGACGAGGCCGAAGAGGCCCGCGACCTGCGGGCCGTGGCGCGCGGGCATGCTCTGGAGATAGAGCGCGAGCGTCGCCCAGAAGGCGCTGAAGGCGCCGAACGAGAGCGCGCCGAGCGCGGAGTGCAGCCGCAGCGCAGGCTCGCTCCGGGCGAGGCGCCCGAGCGAGCGCACGAGCTCCGGATACGACATCGCCGCGGCCGGCGGCTGCGCCGGCAAGGCCAGGCGCAGCACCGGGCCGAGCGCGATCATGAGCCCCGCCGCCGCCCAGAACATCGCGCGCCACCCGAGGTGCGTGCCGACGACGCCGGCCACCGTGCGCGACAGGAGGATGCCGATGAGCAAGCCGCTCATCACCATCCCCACCACGCGCCCGCGCTGCTCGTCCGGCGCGAGCTGCGCCGCGAACGGCAAGATCAGCTGCGGAACCACGCTGGTGATGCCCACCGCGAAGCTCGCCGCGATGAGCCACGGCAGATCCGGCGCGAGCGCGGCGCCGCACAGCGCGAGGCTCGCCAGCGCCGCCATGACGACGATGAGCCGCCGCCGCTCGTGGCTGTCGCCGAGCGGCACGAGGAGGAGCATTCCCGCCGCGTAACCGACCTGCGTCATCGTCGGCACGAGCCCGAGCGAGCCGCCCGCGCCGCCGAGCTCTCGGGCGATGTCCCCGAGCAGCGGCTGGTTGTAATAGAGGTTCGCGACGGTGGCGCCGGCGACCGCCGCCATCAGCCAGACGAGCCCGCGGCGGAGCGACCGGGAGGGCGAGGAAGAGGTCTGCATGGGGAAAGGGAGGGCAGCGCAGGCATACGCCGCGTGCCCTCCCCCATCAATCGCACAACCCCGTCCGGCCGTTCCTGATCCGCCGGACGCGGGCTGCCCCCCGGGGACGAAGGGGCGAATCACCTACCGAACCGGCGCCGCGGGGGCGCGGCGCGGCCGGCCCCCGCGATGCTCGCTCACCGGCGCGGGCACTCGCCGCGGAGCGCCACCGAGACGCCCGCCGCGTGCGCGTTGCACGCGTTGCTGTACGTCTTGTCGTCGCAGCCGCAGACGGGGTTATAACTGTCATCGCAGACCTCCGGGATCGTCTCGCAGACGCCCGTCTGGTCGGCCGCGCCGCAGATGGCCTCCAGGCTGTAGTTGCAGAACTCGCCGGGGTCGCACGCGAGGCCGGCGAGGCCGCCGCAGTGCTGCACCTCGGAGGCCGCGCACTCGCCGCGCGACGCCACCGACACGCCCGCCGCGTTCGCGGCGCACGCGTTGCCGTAGGTGTTGCCGTCGCAGCCGCAGACCGGGTTGTACTCGAACGTGCACGCCCCCGGGATCGGCGCGCAGGCGCCCGGCAGATCGGTCGCCCCGCACGCGGCCTCGGGCGCGAAGTCGCAGAAGAACCCGGGCTCGCACGCCGCGGCGCCGCGGGTGCCGCACACCGCTCCCGGAGCCGACCCGCACTCGCCGCGCGACGCCACCGACACGCCCGCCGCGGCCGCCATGCACGCGTTGCCGTAGGTGTTGTCGTCGCAGCCGCAGACCGGGTCGTACTCCTTCGTGCACCCCTCCGGGATCGGCGCGCAGACGCCCGTCTGGTCGGCCGCGCCGCACATGGCGTCGGGCGCGTAGTCGCAGAACTCGCCGGGGTCGCACGCGAAGCCGGCGAGGCCGCCGCAGATCTTCGCCGGGGGCGGCTCGCACTCGCCGCGCGACGCCACCGACACGCCCGCCGCGTTCGCGGCGCACTCGTTGCCATACGTCTTGCCGTCACAGCCGCAGACCGGGTTGTACTCCTCCGTGCACGCCTTCGGGATGCGCTCGCAGGTGCCCGTCATGTCGAACGCGCCGCACATGGCCTCGAGCTCGTAGTCGCAGAAATAGCCCTTCTTACAGCTGAGGCCGGCGAGGCCGCCGCAGGCGCGTCCGTGACCGCCGCCCGACACCTCCTCCGAATTGGTGCCGGTGTTGTCGCCGGCCACCTCGACCTGACAGCCCACCGTGAGCGGGATCATCGACAGCGCGAGCCAGAGAACGGAACCGATACGGCTGCTCTTGATGCGATTCTGAACGTTCATGATGTTCCTCCAACACACGGCCTCGCCGCCGCCGGCGAGGCGATAGACATGCACGAGCCCCTCCCCTCCCGAGGAAGGGCGCCCTTGCGCCGCGCGCGAGCGCGGCGCGTGATCCGTGGGTCGCTTCCCCGACCGATCAGTCGGGGAGCGTGAGCGTCAGCGCGCGGCGCCCGGGCTCGGGCGCCGTGACGTCGAGGAAGAGCACGTCCTCGCGCTCCTCCCCGTCACCGTCCGCGCGCACGGTGACGACGGTGGACCCGCCCGGCGGCACCACGAACGGCGCCTCCGGGCTGACGCTGAACGGCGCGCCGCCGCGGCGCAGGCGAGGCGCCTCGATGGACACGTCCTCGGCACACCCGTTGCGGATGACCACGTCGCGGGAGCCGCCTTCGGCCTCGAACGTGACCCACGCGCCCGGCGTGAGCGCGAGGCACGGCAGGTGATCGAGCGTCTTCTCGGTCGAGCTGGGCCCCGCGAGCCGCAGATCGGCCGGCTCCGACCGGAGCTCGCCCTGCTTCACCTGCATCCGCAGGACGTGCTCGGTCCGGGCGAGCACGGTGGCGATGAAGCTCCCGTCGGGGTTCACGTCCGCGACCACCGGCGCGTCGAGGGTGTCGAGGTTCGTCACCACGATCACGCCCTCCGCCGGCCTGACCGCGCCCGGCTTCCCTTCGAGCGCGATCTGGTCGCCCAGCACCATGGGCTCGTCCTTCACGCCGACGAGCGCCCCGTCGAGGATAGGATCGTGGACGGGCGGGCTCGGCTGCGGGCTCACGACACAGCCGCCGAGGAGCACCGCGAGGAGCGCCGAGACGACCGCGCCCCGCCGGTCCCCGTGTCTGCCTGTAGTCCGCATCGCCATGCCCGAGCCTAGAGCAAACCTGGTGCCGACGGAAAAACATCGGAAATCGTCTTGAAATCGCGGGCGAGAGTGTCTCATCGATCGTCTCACTGTCTCATGTGGCACATCCGTGAGACACTGCGCGGATGATCCCAGCCGAAGGGACCCTGGTCGCGCGCCGCTACCGCCTGATCCGCCCGCTGGGTCGGGGGGGGCTGGCCACGGCGTGGCTCGCGCGCGACGAGGCGCTCGGGCGCGACATCTGTCTCAAGCTGCTCGGCCGCGCGCGCAGCGCGGAGCGGGCGGCGTTCCGCGGCGAGTTCAGGATGCTGGCGGGCCTGTTCCATCCCCACCTCGTCCGGGTGCACGACTTCGGCATGCTCCGGGAGACCGGCGAGCCGCGCTTCTACTTCACGTCGGAGGCGGTGCTCGGTGCGCCGCTCGACGCGTACGTGACAGGCCGGCGCTTCGAGGAGGTGCGGGCCGCGATCGTCGACGTGCTCGACGCCCTGCGCTTCCTCCACCGGGCGCGCATCCGGCACGGCGACGTGAAGCCGGCCAACATCCTCGTCGACGCGTCGGGGCGCGCGGTGCTGATCGATCTGTCGTGCGCGGCGCGGGTCGGCGAGCGGCCCGACGACGGGATCTCCGGCACGCAGGGCTACGTGGCGCCCGAGGTGATCCGCGGCGAGGCGGCCGACGGGCGCGCGGACCTGTTCGCGCTCGGCCGCACCCTCGGCGCGATCGCGCCGCTGCTCGCGGAGCCGCTGCCGGAGGCGATCTCCGCGCTCGCCGAGCGCCTCGTGCGGCCCGAGCCGCGCGACCGCCCCGCCGACGCGGGCGAGGTGCTCGACTGGGTGGGCGCGTCGCCGCGCGCCCTGGCCCCGCCGCCGCCGGAGCCGCCCCACCTCGTCGGCCGCGACGCCGAGCTCGGCGCGGTGGCCGAGGCGCTCGCCGCGCTGGAGCGCGGGGAGAGCGGGCCGCGGCTGTGCGTGATCGCCGGGGAGCCCGGCTGCGGGAAGAGCCGCCTCCTGCGCGAGGCGAAGTGGAGCGCGGAGCTCAGGATGGAGGCCGTGGAGGGGTTCGCGCGGGCCGGGGCGCAGGTGGGCTCGGTCCGCTCGATGCTCGGCCGCGCGACCGGGGAGGAGGCGCTCCCCGCGGGCGCGCTCGGCGCCCTGCGCGCGCACGAGCGCCTGACCCGGGCGCGGTCGGGCTCGGGGGCGGAGCCGCTGGTGCTCGTGCTCGACGACGCCGACGAGGTGGGCGGGGCGGACCGGGAGATGCTCGAGGCGCTGGTCCGGCTGCTGGGCCCCGATGATCCGGTGCTGCTCCTCGCGGCGGAGCGCATCCCGCACGGCGGGGGCCGGGCGCCGCTCGCCGCGGTGGCCGCGGAGGCGGGGCGGAGCGCCCGCGAGGTCGCGCTGCCGCCGCTCGGGCGCGAGGCGGTGCAGCGCTGGATGGACGCCATCGGGCTGGGCGACGCGACCGAGGCGGTGCTGCGCGCGAGCGCCGGGTGGCCCGCGGATCTGGTGGTGACCGCGGGGCGGCTCGCCGAGAGCGGGGACCTCGCGGGGCTCGACGCGACGACGCCGGGGGCGAGCGCGCGGTACGCGCTGCGGCTCCGGGGGCTCGGGCGGCCGCTGCGCGACGCGGTGGCGACGCTGGCCGTGCTGGGCGGCGCGGCGGCGGACGAGGCGCTGCCGTCGCTCGGGCTGCCGGTCGCGCACCTCGCCGAGCTCGCGGCCCGCGGCGTCGCGGCGCGCGCGGCGGGGGGCTGGACGCTGACGCGGGCGGGGCCGATCGCGGCGCTCCTGGCGGCGCTCGGCGGCGAGGCGGTCCGCGCGGCGCACGCGCGGGCGGCGGCGGCGTTCCCGGCGCGGGTCGAGCAGCAGGCGCTGCACCTCGCGCTGTCGGGCGACACGGCGGCGGCCGAGCGCCTGTTCCTCGGGCGGCGCGCCGAGCGCGAGGCGGACCCGGGGGCGTGGGCCGCGGCGGCCGAGGCGCTGCTCGAGGCGGCCACGGCGGCGGAGACGCGGCTCGAGATCGCGTCGACGCTCCAGCGGGGCGGGCGCGCGGCGCGGGCGCGCGAGGTGCTGGAGCAGCTGCTCGCGGAGGGGCAGGCCGCGGCGCTCGGGGCGCGGCGGGGGCCGGCGCTCGTGCGGCTCGGCGCGTGCCTGCTCGAGCTGGGCGATCCGACGGCGGCGCTCGCGCGGCTCGAGGAGGCGGAGCAGGCGTCCGGGGAGGCGCCGTCGTTCGCGCCGCGCGAGCGCGCGTGCCTCGCCGATCTCGCGAGCCGGGCGCTGTTGAGGCTCGGGTCGCACGCGGAGGCGCGGGCGCGGGCGGAGCCGGCGCTCGCGTGGTGCGACGAGCCGGAGGTGCTGGCGAGCCTGCACGAGGACGTGGGGGTCGCGGCGAGCTACCTCGGCGAGCGGCGGCTCGCGGGGCTGCACCTCGGGCTGGCGGCCGGGCTGCACCGGGACCGGCGCGCGCCGCGGGCGCTCGTGCGCGCGCTGTCGTACCAGGCGATCGACGCGTTCCGCGCGGGGGAGGTCGAGGCGGCGCTCGTCGGCTACCGGCAGGCGCTCGCGACGGCGGAGGAGCACGGGCTCGGGGATCTGGTGGCGCGCTGCAGCCTCAACGTGGGTACGGCGTGCCACCAGTCGGGCGAGCTGGGGGAGGCGCTCGCCGCGTACGAGCGCGGGGCGCGGCTCGCGTCGGCGCTGGGGCAGGCGGACCTGGTGCTGGTGCTCGATTTCGATCTGGCGAAGCTCTGGGCGGACGTGGGGGCGTTCGAGCGGGCCGGGCGCGTGGCGTCGCGGGTGGAGGCGGAGGCCGCGCGGCGGGGGGCGCCGTTCTTCGCGGCGGCTGCGGCGTCGGTGCTCGGGGACTGCGCGCTGGCGGCCGGGGACGCCGAGGAGGCGGCGCGCTGCTTCGAGCGGTCGCGGCGGGGGTTCGAGGCGCAGGGCGCGCAGCGCGAGGTGGTGGAGGAGGAGCTGGAGCTGTGCCGGGCGCACCTTTCGCGCGGGGCGCTGGGCGACGCGCGGGCGGCGCTGGCCCGGGCGCGCGAGCACGGGGCGGTGCGGGAGGCGCCCGACCTGGGGGCGCGCGCGGCGCTGCTGGAGGGGCGGCTGGCGCTGCTCGACGGGGACGGCGGTGAGGGGGGCGGCAACCTGGGTCAGGCGGGCGTCGAGCCGGGGGAGCCCAACCTGGGTCAGGGCGGGCTCAACCTGGTTCGGCCCAACCTGGGTCGGCCCAACCTGGGTCAGCCCGCCCTCAACCCCGGTCAGCTCAACCTGGGTCAGCCCAACCCCGGTCAGCCCGCCCCCAACCCCGGTCGGCCCAACCCCGGTCAGGACCTCGCCGCGGCCCGGGAGCTCCTCGAGCGCGCCCTCGGCCTCGCCGAGCGCGCCGCCCAGCCCGACCTCATCGCGGATGTCCGCCTGGCGCTCGCCGACGCCGCCGAGCTCGCCGGCGAGCCCGAGGCCGCGGCGGCGCAGCGGCAGCGCGCCACCGCCGCCTGGACCGCCATGGCGCGCTCGCTGCCGGAAGCCCTCCAGCACGCCTTCTGGATGCACCCCCGCCGCCGCGCCGCTCGGCCCGCCCCGGCCGACGCCGCAGCCCCGCCCGGGGCGGCCGCCGGCCCCGCGGCGCAGCCCGCGACCGAGCGCGCCGCCAAGCTCGAGCGGCTCCTCGCGATGTTCCGCAAGCTCAACTCCTCCGTCGAGATCGCCGACATCCTCGCCATGGCCATGGACGCCGCGATCGACCTCACCGCCGCCGAACGCGGCTTCGTGCTGCTCGAGCAGCCCGGCGGCGAGCTGCGCGTGGCCGTCGCGCGCAACGTCGACCGCGAGAAGGTCGGCAGGAGCCACCTCAAGTTCAGCTACAGCATCGCCGAGCGCGCCATCGCGGCGCAGGAGCCCGTCGTCACCGTGGACGCCCAGGACGATCCGCGGTTCCGCGAGCACGCGTCGGTGCACGCGATGCGGCTCCGCTCCGTGATCGCCGTGCCGATCCGCTCGCCGGACGGCGTGCTCGGCGCGCTCTACCTGGACAACCGCTTCCGGCGCGCCCGCTTCGCCCCCGCCGACGTCGACCTGCTCCTCGCCTTCGCCGACCAGGTCGCGCTCGCGCTGCGCAACGCGCGGCTCGTCGACGACCTGCGCCGCCGCACCGTGGAGCTCGAGGCCGAGCGGCGCCGCGTCGAGGAGCTCCTGCGCGGACAGGCCGCCGAGATCGATCGGCTGCAAGAGGAGGTGCTCGTCCGCCAGCAGGCCCTGGAGCACCGCTACGACTACGGCGCCATCGTGGGGCGCGGCCCCGCCCTCCGCGCGGTGTTCGCGACGCTCGACCGCGTGGTCGACACGCCGGTCAGCGTGCTCGTGACCGGCGAGAGCGGCACCGGCAAGGAGCTCGTCGCGCGCGCCATCCACTTCGCCGGCCCGCGCAAGAGCGGCCCGTTCATGGGGATCAACTGCGCCGCGCTCCCCGCCGCGCTGCTCGAGTCCGAGCTCTTCGGCCACGTCCGCGGCGCGTTCACGGGGGCCGACCGGGACCGGACCGGCCTCGTGGTCGCCGCGCGCGGCGGGACGCTGTTCCTCGACGAGCTCGGCGAGATGCCGCTCGAGGTGCAGGCGAAGCTGCTCCGGGTGCTCCAGGAGCGCGAGGTCCGCCCCGTCGGCAGCGCCGAGGCCGTGCGCGTGGACTTCCGCCTCGTCTGCGCGACGAACCGCGATCTGCTCGCCGAGACCGCGCGCGGGCGCTTCCGCGAGGACCTCTACTACCGCGTCGCGGTGGTGCAGATCCGGCTGCCGCCGCTGCGCGACCGGCTGGAGGACCTGCCGGAGCTCGCGCTCCACTTCGTGCGCCGCGCCGCGGAGCAGCTCGGCCGCCCGGCCCCGCAGCTCTCCCGCGAGGCGCTGCGGCGGCTCGGCCAGCACGGCTGGCCCGGCAACGTGCGCGAGCTGGAGAACGTGATCACGAAGGCCGTCGTGCTCTGCGACGGCCGCAGGATCGGCCCCGACGACGTGGACCTCCCGCGCGCGCGCGAAGGCGGCGGCCGCGGCGCGCCCCGCTCCCTCCCCGACGAGCGCGCCGCACTGCTCGCCGCCCTCGAGCGCACCGGCTGGAACGCGCTGCAGGCGGCGCGCGACGCGGGCATGTCGAGGGCGACGTTCTACCGGAAGCTGCGGCGGCTCGGAATCCAGCGACCGGCAGGGTCTCCGGCAGAGCGCCCGACCGAGCGCTCGGCAGAGCCCCCGAGCGGCGGCCCGACGAGCGCCCGCGGCGACTGAGCACCTCCGCCCACATTCCTTATCCGCCGCAGGCAACCTCGCGCGGCTCGGTTTCGTCCGAGAAGGCAAGTTCTCCTGAATTTGACGCGGCCGGCACGGGGCAGTTCGCCCCACCTGAGGCACTCCGGCCTTCATCATTCATGAGCTCGCCAGCCGCTCCGCGTCGCTCTCGCGCCGCGCGAGCGAGCCGCCCACGATGCGGCGCAGAAAAAAGACAACTCATGTTCAGGGGGAACGGCGTCCATGTTCCGCCCCGGCCACAGCCGTGGACCGACAGGCGCTCTCGGCCCGAGGTGGCCCGGGGCTTGCGACGGGGTCCGGGCATGAACACAGCGAAACTCTTCCTGCTGATGTCTCTCTCTGTCGCTGCCGCGGTTGGCTGCGACAGAGCAGAAGGCACCACTCGTTCGGACAACAACACCGCGACGGTGCCGGGCGAGGTTGCCCAGAGGGCGAACAACCCCACGCCCGCGGCCGCCGACAACACGGACAAGAACGATCGCGATCGCGATCCCGCCGCGCTGACCCCCGGGGATCAGGGCGAGAACGAGGCCGATCGCACGATCACGCAGAAGATCCGTCAGGCGGTCGTGGCGAACGACACGCTCTCGATGACCGCCAAGAACGTCAAGATCATCACCAACGGGCAGGTCGTCACGCTGCGCGGCCCGGTGAAGAGCGACAAGGAAAAGGCTGACATCGAGGCGGTCGCCAAGGGGATCCCGGGCGTCCAGCGGGTCGACAACCAGCTCGAAGTTGACGTTGACTGAACCAGTCTGAAAGGAAGACACCATGGCAACGAAGAAAGCGGTCCTGGGCCTCGTGAGCACGCTCGCTCAGGCAGACATCATCGTCGGTGAGCTCCAGCGCGCCGGCTTCATGACCAGCGATATCTCGGCGCTGTTCCCCGACAAGCACGGCACGCGGGACTTCGCGCACGAGAAGAACACGAAGGCGCCCGAGGGCGCGACCGCGGGCGCCAGCGCCGGCGGCGCGATCGGCGGGACCATCGGCCTGCTCGCCGGCATCGGCGCGCTCGCCATCCCCGGGCTCGGGCCCTTCATCGCGGCCGGCCCGATCATGGCCGCGCTGAGCGGCGCCGCGGCGGGCGCGGCGGTCGGCGGCGTGACCGGCGCCCTCATCGGGCTCGGCATTCCCGAGGTCGAGGCCAAGCAGTACGAGGGCAAGATCAAGGGCGGCAACATCCTGATCTCCGTCCACGTCGAGAACAGCAACGAGCGCGCGCTGGCCAAGCAGGTCCTGGAGCGCGGCGGCGCGACCGACATCGCGGTCCTCACCGAAGAGGGCCTCTCGTCGAAGCAGCGGGCCGTCGCCTGAGCGTGACGCCCCTGCGGGACACCTGACCTCGGGCAGCTGCCCGTCCGACGCCCGGTCCCCCCCAAGGCGTCAGGCGGGCAGCCGCTCGAGGTCGACCTCGTCGGACGGCGCGATCTCGGCCTTGAGGAAGCGCTGCATCTGGCGGAGCGCGTAGCGGTTGTCCTCCTCGCTCTCCGAGGCCACGCAGTCCGACGGGACGACCAGCCGGTAATCGCGCATGTAAGCGTCGTTCGCCGTGAACAGGACGCAGATGTTCCCCGCCATGCCGGTGAGGATCAGCGTCTGCACGCCGAGCGACTCGAGCAGGATCTCGAGCGTGGTGCCGTAAAAGCCCGAGTGCTTGGGCTTGAGCACGAAATAATCCTCCTCTCCGGGCCGCAGCAGCGCCGCGATCTCACGGCCGCGGACGCCCTCTCCCAGGCAGTGCTCGATCTGCCGGTGGAAGTTGGACTGCCAGCGGCCGAAGTTGTCGTTCACGTAGACCGCGGGGATGCCCGCGTCGCGACACCGCTGCTTCAGCGCCCGGATGCGGTGCGCCATCGGGAGGGCGTGGGCGAGCAGCTGGTCGCCTTCCGGGAAATCCAGGTCGTTGATGACGTCGATGAGGAGGAGCGCGGTCCGGCTGTTGTCCGGCGCAGCTCCGTGGAGGTCGTGGGTCCGCCGCGGCATAGAGATGGTGGGTTATACAGCGGGCCAGGGCCAGCGGGGCAGCAATCGCCGCTCCGCTCGGCCCGCTGTGGCGAAACGCGACGCCGGCCGCGGCGGCGACGCAGCGCGGCCGGCCTGGAGCGGCCTGGACGGGCGCGGCGCGCGGGACCTCCGGGATCGCGCCGTCGGCCGCTGGCTTGCATTGCCTCCCGACACGGACCTGAAACGGACCTCTCGGGTCGAAGGAGAGCGCATGCCTCGCAGCATCTGGAAAGGGAGTATCAGCTTCGGGCTCGTGCAGATCCCGGTCGCCCTCTACCCCGCGGAGGAGCCCAACGAGCTCCACTTCACGCAGCTCGACCGGCGCAACATGACGCCGATCCGCTACGAGCGCGTGAACCGGGAGACGGGCGAGCCGGTGAGCTGGGACGATATCGTCCGCGGCTATCCCTACGAGAAGGGCGAGTATGTGGTCATGTCCGACGAGGACCTGCGCCGCGCGAACGTGGAGGCGACGCAGACCGTGGACATCCTCGACTTCGTCGACGCCTCGGAGATCGACCCGATGTACTACGAGAAGCCGTACTACCTCGCCCCCGCGTCGACGAACAGCAAGAAGAAGTCGTCCGTGACGGCGTACGTGCTCCTGCGCGAGGCGCTGCGGAAGACGGGGAAGGTCGGGATCGCGAAGGTCGTGATCCGGACGCGCGAGCACATCGCCGCGGTGCGGCCGCACGGCCGCGCGCTCGTGCTGAACCTGCTGCGGTTCGCGCACGAGCTCCGCTCCGATGAAGAGCTCGACCTGCCCGAGATGGATGTCGACGCAAAGGGGCTCGGCAAGCGGGAGCTCGAGATGGCCGAGCGCCTCGTGGCCGAGATGGCGACCGAGTGGAAGCCGGAAAAATACAAGGATGAGTACCGCGACGAC
Organism: Sorangium sp. So ce834; assembly: GCF_051521425.1. Taxonomy (NCBI): domain Bacteria; kingdom Pseudomonadati; phylum Myxococcota; order Polyangiales; family Polyangiaceae; genus Sorangium; species Sorangium sp. So ce834. The sequence goes on along the minus strand of NZ_CP150351.1, from coordinate 4,206,647 downwards.
GTGATGAAGATGATCGAGAAGAAGGTGAAATCCGGTCAGACCACGACGCCCGCGGAGCCGGAGGAGGAGGAAGAGCACCGCCGCGACACCGGCACGGTCGACCTCATCGCGCTGCTCAAGAAGAGCCTCGGCCAGAAGGGCGCGAAGGTCGCCAACGACGCAAACGACGCCAACGACAACAAACGGGCCGAGAGCGCCGGCGCGAAGCCGCGAAAGGCGGAGTCCTCGAAGCGAAAGGCGAGCGGCTCTCGCCGGGCCGCGTGATGCCGCGCGACGTGGGCGGACCGCGCGCCGCCGCGGCGCTCAGCGCCGGGGCGGCGGGCCAAGCCCGCATGCAGCCGTCGGCCTGACCGTCGACGGCGCAGGATGGTATACCGAGCTCATGCGCCTCAAGTATCCTGCGGATGTCACGGCCGCATTTCTCGATCTGCAGGAGCAGCCCCAGCTCACGGCGCAGACGCTCTCGTGCAGGGGCAAGGTCGACCCGGACGCGGCGCCGCCGCCCCCCTTTGCCGCCGTCCTCACCGAGCTGATCGAGACGATGTTCTTCGCGTCCATGGCGACGGAAGAGGGGCGGCTGAACCCGGTCGGCGTCGTGTTCGCCGGGAGCCTCGCCGACCTCGAGCTCGACGAGCCCGCCTGGGATCTCGTGCGGTTCGGCTCCGCCGTGGCGTTCGACGTCGAGCACGTCGCCAACCTCGCCTCGGCGTGCGCGTGGCCGCGCTCCTTCCTGTCCGTGGTGCCGCAGGGCGGGTCGCTCGTGGTCGCCGGCATCGCGACGCCGCATAGCCGGCGCTCCTTCGAGCTCGATCAGCTCGTGCGCGTGGTGGTGCCGAAGCCCGGCGTCGTGGCCGTGTACCGCGGTGAGTGGGAGATCGTCCGCTACGAGCGCGGCGCCGTGCGGACGTGGATGCCGAAGAACCGGCCCCAGCTCGACTCCATCGAGCGGGCCGTCGTCCGGGACCTCGCGAGGCCGCACGGCCGCCGCGTGAGCAAGTATCTCCTGCGCATCGTGGAAGGGATGGTCGAGCTCGGGCGCGGCGGGCTCCTCGTCGTGCTCGGGCCGGGCGAGGGCCTGCCGCAGCTGTTCGGCGAGGAGGGGAATCCGTTCGACACCGAGGTCAAGCGGCTGGATCCCGCCCTGTGCCTCGGCTCGGCCATCCTCGATATCTCCGCCTCCGCAGCGCGCGAGAGCCAGCCGCCGAGCGAGCCGCGGCAGGCAGACGGGAAGAAGCCCGCGGCGGAAGGGGCGGCGCGCGGCCCGGACCACGGGTTCAAGAGCTCCGAGCGCCTCAACCGGCTGCTCGACCTCATCGTCCGGCTGACGACCGTCGACGGCGCGGTGGTGATGAGCCACGGCCTCGACGTGCTCGCGTTCGGCGCGAAGCTGCCCCCGCCGCGGTCGATCATCTCCGAGGTGTACGCCGCGACCCCGGATCAGCGGATGGACGTGAGCCTGAGCCTCGACGCGCGCGGCACCCGCCACCGCGCGGCTGCGGCGTTCGTGGCGGGGTACCCGGAGCGGATCGCCTTCATCGTCTCCCAGGACGGCAATGCGGCCACGTTCCAGGAGATCGAGGGAAAGGTCGTTTACTGGCCGCTGTGACGGGCCGGCCGACCGGCGTCAGAGGTGCCGCAGGATCGCCGCGTGCATCCCGTCGATCGGCGCCTCGGCCGCGGCGAGCCCGGCCTCCAGCACGCGGCGGGGCATGCCGTGGACGACGCAGGACGACTCGGCCTCGACGAGGATCCGGCCGCCGGCCTTGTGGATCGCCCTCGACCCCTCCAGGCCGTCGTCGCCCATGCCCGTCAGCACGACCCCGAGCACGCCCGACCCGAACTCGGCGGCGGCGCTCGAGAAGAGCAGATCGACCGACGGGCAGTACAGCGACGCCCTGGACGCCTCCGCGAAGCGGACGCTGGCGCGGTCCCGGTGGCGCCGGACCTCGAGGTGCGTCCCGCCGCGCGCGATGACCGCGAGCCCGGGCCGGAGCTGGAGATCGTCCGAGGCCTCGACGACCGAGAGGGCGCTCGCGTCGTTCAGGCGGCGCGACAGGGACTCCGTGTACCCGGCGGGGATGTGCAGCGCCACGACGATGGGGACCGGGAAATCGCCGGGCATCGCCGCGAAGAGCCGCGTCAGCGCCTGGGGGCCGCCGGTGGACGTGCCGATCACGACGACGCGCGCGCGCGGCAGCGCGGGGATCGCGCCGGGCACGGGCGGCGGCTGCGGGCGCGGCCCGTCGCGGTGGACCCGCGCCTCGGCCGCGGCGAGCACCTTGCGGACCAGCTCGTCCGAGAGCTCGAAGAGGCGATCGGTCGCGAGCGACGTCGGCTTCTCGACGAGATCGACCGCGCCCTGCTGGAGCGCCCTGACGCCGAGCTCGCTGTCCGCCTCGGAGTTGCTCACGACGACGACCCGCGGGGCGCCCTCGCGCGGCAGCGACGCGAGCACGCCGATGCCGTCGAGGTTCGGCATCACGAGGTCGAGCGTGACCACATCGGGCTTGTGCCGCGCGATCTTCTCCAGCGCGTCCAGGCCGTCCATCGCCGTGTCGACGACCTCGATCGCGGCGTTCGCGCCGAGGAGCTGCCGCAGCACCTTGCGCACGAAGGCGGAGTCGTCGACAACGAGCACGCGGACAGCCGGGTTCTTCATTGAGCGGTCTTCCGGTAGAGAAACACGCCCCCCCGCTCCTCGCAGGCGAGCGCGGTGCCAAGCCGCAGCAGCGACTCGGAGATCCCGACCAGGAGGGCCCCGTCCGCGGCGAGCGCCCCCGCGAGGTTCGTGATCACCCACCGCGCCGTGTTGTCGTGGAAGTAGATGAGCACGTTGCGGCAGACGATGACGTCGAACTGCCCGAGCGACGCGACCTCGGACGCCTCGAGCAGGTTGATCCGCCGCCAGTCGATCGCCTCCTTCAGCTCGGCGCTCACGGCGACCCGATCGGGCGTCACCTCCAGCCACCGGGTGGCGAAGGGGGGCGGCGGGGCGTTGCTCCGGAGCGAGCGCGGCCCGTACACCCCGGCCCGGGCGCGCGAGAGCGCCCGCGCGCTGATGTCGCTCGCGACGAGATCGACCTTGCCGAGCAGGCCCCGCTCGGCGAGGAGCATCGCGATCGTGAACGGCTCCTCCCCGGTCGAGCATGCCGCCGACCAGATCCGCGGCCGCTCCCCCGCCAGGGCGCGCGGCGCGACGAGCTCCGCGACCGCGACCTCGAGCTGCGCGAGCTCGCGGAAGAAGTACGTCTCGCCCACGACCAGCGCGTCGATCAGCGCGTCCAGCTCGGCCGCGCCCGCGGGGTCGTAGCGGAGGAAGTAGTAGTAATCGAGCAGCGAGTCGAAGCCGGCGTCGAGCGCGCGCACCGAGACCTTGTCGCCGAGCAGCTCGCGATCCCCCGCGTCGTAGTGGATGCCGATCTTCTCGGCGATGAGCGCGCTGAAGATCGCGAAGACCTGCGGCGAGATGGGGAGGCGGCTCGTCATACCCACGGCGTCATGCCCACTGCGAGAGGACCGACGCGGCCACGCGCCGCACCTCCGGGTCCGGATCGGTCCGCGAGGCGTGCTCGACCGCGGCGAACCCCTCCCGCGTGGCCACCGCGGCGAGCGTCGTGGCCGCCGCCTTCCGCGCCGGCGCGGAGGCCAGGCCGAGCGCCTCGAGGAGCGCGGCGTGCCCCGCGGGCTGCCGCATCCGCGCGAGCGCCGCGGTGAGGACGGGCGAGAGCTCGTCGTCCGCCGTCCCGAGCGCCTCGAGGATGCCCTCGACGCGCCCCGGCACCGGCGTGGACAGCGCGGCGAGGAGCGAGCCCTGCGCCGGCGAGGCCGCGAGCAGCGCGATGAGGCTCCGCGTCGCCTCGACCCCGGCCCGCCCCGCGATGAAGCCGGTCGCCGCCGCGCGCACGCTCTCGTCGGGGTCGCCCGCCGCGCGCACGAGCGCCGGCAGGACGTCGGGCGACGAGAAGCCGGAGATCGCCGAGACCGCGACGAGCCGGGTCGCCACGTCCGGCGACGAGAGCGCGCCGAGCAAGGTCGGCAAAGACTCCGCCCGCCCGGCGATGCCGAGCCCGATCAGCGCCGAGCGACGCATGTCCGTGTCGCTCGCCTGGGCCGCCTGCTCCAGCGCCGCGAGCGCGAGATCGCCCTTGATCGCCGACAGCGCCTCGATCGCCGCCACGCGCACCTGGCCGCTCTCGTCCCGGAGCCGCTCGGCGATGAGCCCGGCCGCCGCCTCGCACCCGAGCTTCCCCAGCGCCTGGCAGGCGTAATAGCGGACCCACGCGTCCTCGTCGCCGAGCCCCGCGAGGAGCGCGTCGACGACGCGCGGCGCCCGCTGCGACTGCCCGAGCGCCCGCATCGCCACCGCCCGGACCCGCTCCGACGCGTCGGCGGCGAGCGCGGCGAGCGCGGCGAGCGCCTCCGGCTGCGCGAAGGACGCGAGGCCGTGGATCGCGCGCTCGCGCGTCCGCAGGTCGGGGTCGCGGACGCCGTCGAGGAAGATCGGCAGCGCCGAGGCGGGCGCGAAGTAGGCGAGGATCCGCAGGGCCGTCCGCCGCACGGACGGGGTCCCCTCGCGGGCCGCGGCGATCGCGAGCGCCTCGACGTCGGGGCCGCCGAGGCACTGGATCGCGGTCGTCGCGGCGTGGACGACGCGGGGGTTCGGGTCGTCGAGGAGCCGGAACAGCGCGCGCGCCGAGCTCGGCTCCGAGATCCGGGCGAGGGCGTCGCACGCCGCCGCGCGGACCTCCGGGTCCGGATCCGCGAGGCAGCGCTCCACGTCGCCCGCGGCCGCGGCGCCCCGGACGAGCGGCAGGAGCAAGAGCCGGCGGGAGCTGTCGCCGTCGCGCAGCGCCGCGAGCACCCGGGAGTCGGCGCTCCGGGAGAGCTGGAAGAGCGCCTCCGCCGCGGCGCTCGCGACGGGGGGCTCGGCGTCGAGCAGGCGCGTCAGATCGAGCAGGACGTCTTCGCCCCCGATCGCGCCGAGCACGCTGCAGATGAGGACCTGCTCGGCCGTATCCGCCCCGGCGAGGCTCTGCGAGAGCCGCCGCGCCGCGCCGGGCGCCGGCGCCTCGCCCCGGAGCGCCTCGTCGATCGGCCCGGCCGTCCCGTAGCGCTCGCGGTATCGCTCGCGCAGCTCGGCGAGCGCCACCGCGGCGACGCGCGCGACCGCGTCGCTCGGGCGCCCGAGCAGGCGCATCAGCGGCGCCACGGCGCTCCGGCTGCCGGTGCGGCCGAGCGCCCGCGCCGCCTCGAGGAGGTAGCGCGGATCGGCGAGGAGGGCCGAGAGCGGGCCGATCGCGCGCGGGTCGCCGCTGCGGCCGAGCACGTCGATCGCCGGAAAGACGCGGAAGAAATTGCCGCTCGTGACGGCGCTCACGAGCGCGTCGACCGCCGATCGGCCGCCGACCCGGCCGAGCGCCTCGATCGCGGCGACCGCGACGTTGTCGTCGGCGTGCGACGTGAGCTCCGCGAGCCGGGGGACCGCCTTCGCGCTGCTGCGGCGCCCGAGGATCTGCGCCGCGTCGGCGACGATCGCGGGGCGAGGGTCCCGCGTCAGCGCGAGCACGGCGTCGTCAATGTCGCCGAGCGACGCGACGAGCGCGTCGACGTTGGCGGCGACGCGCGCCTCGCTGTCGCGCCGCGCGGAGAGGCACGCGCAGAGCGGCCCCACGGCCGCGTCGCCGAGCGCGGCGAGCGACGCGACGACGGACCGCCGCACGGTCCAGCTCGGGTCCGCGAGCATCTCGATGAGCGCCGGCACCCCCGCGGGCCCGGAGGCGGCGAGCCGATCCACCTGCTCGACGCGCTGCCGCTCCGCGTCCGAGACGGAGAGCGCGGGGCGCCGGGAGATCACGAGGTCTCCGGCGGGGCGTGGGGCAGGCTTCCGTTCGCCCTGAGGTGCGCGACCGCGGCGGCGACCCCCGCGACCGCGTCCGCGTGCTCGGCGCTCGCGTGCCGGATCCGGCCGACCTGATCGAGCACGTGGCCGGCGTCGGCCGCGACCGCGCCGGAGTCCCGCGCCTGCCGTGCCGCGGCGGCGGCGACCTCCCGGACCGGCTCGCGCAGGCGGGCGAGCGACGCGGCGTGCTGCTCGCTCCGGGTCGACAGCTCGGCGGCCGCCCTGACGACGCCCTGGAGCGACGCCGCCTGCCGGCCCGCGCCCGACGCGAGCGCCGCGACGGACTCGGCCTGATCGGCCACCGCGCGCGCCGTCTGCTTGGCGATCCGGCGCACGGAGTCCCCCTCCTTCGCGAGGGACGCCGTCGCCTTGCTCTGGTCCGCCGTGGCGGAGGTCACCGCCGCCGCGAGCCGCGCGACCTGGCGGGCGGACGCCTCCAACTGCTTCGCGGCCCGCGCCTGCTCGCCGATCCCCCGCGCCGACTGGGCCGACAGCTTCCGGACGTCGTCCATGGCGCGCGCGACCTCGGTCGCGCCGCCGGCCTGCTCCGCGAGGCCGGCGACCATCCGCTGCGACGCGCCCGCGGCCTCCTGGGTCAGCGCCGTGACCCCGGCCAGGGCGCGGGTCTGCTCGACCATGGCGGTGCTGGTCTGATGCGTCAGCGAGCGCATCTGCGCGGCGACCTTCGCGAGCTGCGACGCCCCCGTCGCCTGCTCCTCCATCGCCCGCGACACGCGCTCGGCGCTCGACGTGAGCTGCCCGTTCAGCTTCACGGCGTCGCGCAGCGCGCGCGCCTGCTCGGCGGTCGCCTCCTTCGTCTGCCGGGCCATGCGCCGCATCTCGGCGCTCCCCTGCGCGAGCGCCTGGACCGCCTTGGTCTGCTCGGCCGCGGAGCGCGCGATCGCCCTGCCCTCCTCGCTCATGCGCGTCGCGGTCTGCGTGAGGGCGCCCACCGCCTGCACCTGATCGGCGTTCGCCCGGTCGATGTCGCGGATCGAGCGGCCGAGCTCCTCGACCCCCTGCAGGATCGACGCGAGCGCCCGGTCGGCGTCGCCCGCCAGCCGGGTCCCCTCGTCCGCGACCTTCACGCCCTCGGTCGAGGCGGCCACCGCCTCGCGGGCGCTCGCCTGGAGCGCGCGGACGATCTTGGCGATCTCGGCGCTCGAGACGGCGGCCCGGTCCGCGAGGTTCCGGATCTCCTCGGCGACGACGGCGAAGCCCCGGCCGTGCTCCCCGGCCCGCGCGGCCTCGATGCTGGCGTTGAGCGAGAGGAGGTTCGTGCGGTCGGCGATCAGGTTGATCGTCTGGACGATGTCGCCGATCTCCTCGGCCCGCTTGCCCATCTCCTTCATGACCGACGCGGAGTCGACCATCGCCTGCCGGATGCTGCCGAGGCCGGCGATGGACCTGCCCACCGTGGCCGCGCCCTGGCGCGCGGTCTCGACGCCCTGCTCGGCGGTCGTGCGCGCGGTCTCGACGATGGAGACGATCCGCCGCGTGGTGGCCTCGACCTGCGACGAGGCGGCGGCGTTGCCGGCCGCGAGCCCGCTGATCTGGTCGGCGCTCTGCGCGACCTGCTGCGCGGTCCGCGCGAGCTCCTCGGCGGCGACCGCGTTGGCCTCGATGGTCGCCGCGTTCTTCTCGGCCGTGGCCGCGACCTCCTCGACCGAGCTCGCGATCTCGGTGATCGTGCTCGCGGTCGACGACGCGCTCGCGTCGAGCGCCTTCGCGCTATCCGCCACCCCGCGGATCGACCGCGCCATCTGCTCCGCGGTCGCGGCGGTCTCCTCGACCGCGCTCGCCATCTCGGTGGCGTCGCGCGCGACGCGGTCGAGGGAGCCGCTCACGCCCGCGACGGCGCCGGCCATGGTCGAGATCTGCGACCCGACCCCCCGGGCGTCGGCCGAGAGGCGCGCGATGCCCTTCGACATCTCCTCGATGGTGGCCCCGATCTGCTCGAGCGCCGCGGCGCTGCCCTCGCCGCGGGCCGCCGCCTCCTCGGCGGACCCGCTCGTCACCGAGACCGAGCTGAGGAGCTCCTCGCTCGAGGACGCGAGCTCCTCGGCGCTGGCGCTCACCGACTTCACCGAGCGGGCCATCTCCTCGAGCGCCGCCGCGGTCGTCTCCGCGGAGCCGGCGAGCGCCTCGGCGTCGCCCTTGACGCCGGCGAGCGCGGGGGCGACCGCCCCGAGGCCGCTCGTCATGCCCTCCGTGCCCTGCGCGACCTCGGCGACCGCGTCGCTGACGCGCTGCCCCGACCGCGCGAGCGCCTGGGCCGCGGCCGCCGCCTCCTCGATCTCGCCCGCGAGCGCGCCCGCCGCGGCGCCCTGCTGCCTGCCGGCGGCGGCGTGCTCGGCGCCGGCGGCGGCGAGCCGCGCGGCCGCCTGCTCGACGCCGGCCACGGCCGTGATCGCCTGACGGAGCGAGCGCTCGGTCTGCTCTGCCCGCGCGAGCGCGCCGTCGATGTCCGCGATTGCATCAACTGCCATGATCCTGCTCCTCACCGATGATCCTGCCGACGTCGACGAGCATGACGAGCCGCTTCCCGAGCTTCGCGACCGCCCGCACGAACCCGGCGCTCTCCTCCGCCATGACCTCGGGGGGCGCCCGCAGCTCGTCGGCGGCGATGTTGACGACCTCCCGCGCGCTGTCCACGAGGAGGCCCACGGTGCGGCCGCCGCGCTGGACGACGATGACCCGCGAGTCCAGCGTGGGCTCCACGGTGGGGAGGCCGAACCGGGCGCGCAGATCCACGACCGGCACGACGCGGCCGCGGATCTGAATGAGGCCGCCGACGTACGGCCGCGTGCCCGGCACCCGGGTCGCGCCGGTGAACGACTCCATGTGGAGCACGTCGGCCGCCGAGATCGCGTACTCGGTGTCCGCCACCTTCAGGACCACGTGCAGGTCGCTCATGAAGCCACCCGGACCAGGCCCGCGCGGCCGCCCTGGCCGGCGGAGAGCCGCCCGCTGAGGCTCACGAGGTCGAGGACGAGCGTGGGGCGGCCGTCGCCGAGATCGGTCGAGCCGGACACGCCCGGCACCTTGACGAGCGGGTCCTCGAGCGGCCGCACGACCACCTCCTGCTGACCGAGCACGCGGGTCACGCCGAAGGCGAAGGGCGCGCCGTTGCGCCGCACGACGAGCGCCCGTGTCGCGGACGAGGCCCCGAGCTCGAAGAGCGCGCCGAGGTCGACCAGGGGCACGACCTCGCCGCGCCGCTCGATCAACTCTGTACCGCCGCGGGCGTGGCCCGGCGCTGGCAACTCGGTACCTCCCCGCGCGCGGCCCGGCGCTGGCAATTCGGTACCTCCCCGCGCGCGGCCCGGCGCTGGCAACTCGATACCTCCCCGCGCGCGGCCCGGCGCTGGCAATTCGGTGCCGCCCCGGGCCGGGCCCAGGGCCGGCAGCTCCGTACCGCCCCGGGCGCGGCCCGGCGCCGGGCCGCGGAAGATGCGGGCCGCGTCGATCTCCATGACTTCCTCCACGCCCGCGACGGGCGTCACGAACGGCTGGTCTCCGCACAGGAAGGAGAAGGCGTCCACGATGGTCAGCGTGAGCGGGATCCGGAGGGTGAAGGTGGTGCCGGCGCCGCGCGCCGTGCTCACGGAGAGCTCGCCGCCGAGCTGCTCCACGGCGATGCGCCGCACGATGTCCATCCCGAGCCCGCGGCCGCTGGTCTTCGTCGCCTGGTCGAGCGTGGACAGCCCGGGCAAGGTGATGAGATCGAGCAGCGCCGCGTCGCTGTCGGGCGCGGGGCGGCCGGCCCGCGCCGCGACGAGCGCGCGGTCGATGCCCCGCCCGTCGTCGGCGACGCTGAGCTCGAGCTGGTTGTTGGAGCGCTCGAAGCAGGAGACCCGGACGACGCCCTCCTCGGGCTTGCCCAGCCGCCGCCGCTCCGCGGGCGGCTCGATCGCGTGATCGACCGCGTTGCGGAGCAGGTGCACGATCGCCGGGAAGATGCGCTCCGCGACCGCCTTGTCGAGCTCCGCCTGGCCCGCGTCGATCTCGATCCGCACCTGCTTGCCGGTCGCGCGGCCGAGGCCGCGGACGACGAGCGGCACGCGCTCGAGGAGCTCCGTCACCGAGATCATCCGCGCGCGCATGATGGCGCCGCGGAGGTCGCGCAGCTGGCGGTCGTGCTCGCGAAGGATCTCCGCGAGGTCGCGGATGTCCACCCCGCGGGCGCGCAGATCGGCGGCCGCCCGGGCGAGCCGGAACCGCGTGACGACGAGCGCCGACAGCTTGTCGAGGGCGTCGTCGAGGCGCGCCACCTCGACGCGCACCACGCCGCGTAGCTGGGGCTCCCGGTCCGCCGGCTCCTCCGGCTCGGCCTCGGCCAGGGCCGCGACGGCCAGCGGGACGGGCGGCGCCACCGTGAGCGGGCGGACGCCGTCGGCGCCCGCGGCCCGCGCGATCTCCTCGTCGGGCGCGCTCGTGAGGACGAGGAGCGCGAAGGCGATGCCGCCCGGCGCCCTGTCGCTGGCCGGGACCGACAGCGGGACGACCTTGACGATCTCGGCGAGCTTGCCGACGCGCTCGCGGACGTTCGTGATGTTCATCCCCTCGGCCGTGCGCGCCGGCGACGGGACGAAATCGACCCGCAGCGCGCGCCGACCGGCGGCCACGCCCTGCGCGAGCTGCACCCGCTCGCCGGGCCCGAGCTTCGCGAGGATCTCGGGGTCGGCGCTGATCGTCGGCGCGGGGGGCGACGGCGCGGCGGCGAGATCGAGCGCGGAGAGCGCGTCGAGGAGCGCGGGCGCCGCCGGCGGCACCGGCTGCTTCCCGGCGAGGGCGCGGGTCCGCTCCTCGATGGCCCGGAGCCCGCGGAGCAGCACCTCGATCGACGGCGCGGAGAGGCTGCCGGCCGCCCTGTCCACCGCCCGGAGCACGGTCTCCATCGCATGGGCGATGTCCACGATCGGCTCCACGCCGACCATGGCGGAGAGGCCTTTGATAGTGTGAAGAGCGCGGAAGAGCTCGCGGATCGCCCGCGGGTTCGACTCGCCGGCGCGGAGGGCCGCCTCGGCGGCGAGGAGGTTCGCGGTCGACGCGGAGAGGTGCTCTTCCACCTCGACGAGGTAGCCGGCCACGAACTCGTTCACGTCGAGCGCGTCGCTCATCCCGCGCCCGCGACGCGCTCCCCGAGGAGCGCTCGCACGCTGGCCAGGATGGCGTCGGGCGTGAACGGCTTCGTCATGAACTCCGAGGCCCCCGCGCCGAGCGCGCGGGCGCGCGACTCCTCATCGCCCCGGGTGGTCACCACCAGAATCGGCAGGCTCCGCAGCTTGTCCTGGCCCCGGATGAACTCGATGACCTCGAGCCCCCCGATATCGGGCATATTCAGGTCGAGCACCACGAGATCGAACGGCCTGAGCGAGAGCGTCTCAATCGCCTCGAGCCCGCTCGCCGCGTGCGCGAACGTGTACTGCTCGGCCCGCAGGCAGGCCACGATCATCTCACGCATTACCCTGCTGTCGTCGACGACGAGGATCTCTGCCACAGCGACACTCGGCCGAGGGCATAGCTGGCCCGCGTGCTGGGTGTCAATCGCGCGCCGGAGCGAGCCCGAGCGAATCAGGGAAATCCCGTCGGACCGGCCCCGAGGATCGCGATGCGCAGACGAGGAGCGCACGTTCGGGCCTACGCCGGCTGCGCCGCGTCCGTCCGGCTCCGGCGCCGAGGGGCGCTCGCTCGGGCCAGGGCGCGCGGGGCGCCGCAGCGCCGCGCGGCAGCCCGCGCGCGGCCGTCCGCAGCACGCGGCGCCCGGCTCGGCGATCGCCGCGCGCGGCAAACCGGAGAACCCGAGCGCGGCCCAGAGCGGCGGAGGCGCCCATCGAGGCGCCGCGAAGCGGCGGAACGCGGCAGCGCGCTTTTCCGCGCGTGGGGCTTGCGTCGATGTGGGCTCTCGATCAGATGAGACTGGGCGGTAACGACTCGCGGAGAGCCAATTCCCCTCCGCGCCCCGGTTTCAACCCGGAGTGCGGCCTCTCGCCGGAGAGGGTCGTTGAGGTCCCTGCTGCTCCTGGAGAACCATGAACCGGCCGACAACGATGGATTTCGTGCTCGCGGACGCGGCGCGCGAAGCGAGCACCTCGCCGCGGCGCGCTGCGGCTCCGGCGGGGCGAGGCGCCCGGGAGGCGGGCGCGGAGCCGCCGCCGAGCGAGCACGCGCTGCGCGCCGTCGTGTGGATCCTCGACGACTCGCCGCTGGAGGCCGAGATGGCGGCGCGCTCGCTCGCGGCCGGGCACGAGGTCCAGGTCTTCACGGACGCCGCGGTGATGCTGGAGCGCGTGACGAGCAGCGATCTCCCCGACGTCCTCGTGCTCGACCAGGTGATGCCGGGCATGTCCGGCACCGAGATCTGCGGCCTGCTCCGGTCGCGCCCCGCCACGGTCGGGCTCCCCATCCTCATCCTGACCGTCGCCGGGCACGAGCAGGACCTCGTCGAGGGGCTCACCGCGGGCGCCGACGACTACGTGGTCAAGCCCTGCCCCGCGGCCGCCCTGTCGGCGCGCGTCGGGGCGCTCCTCCGCTCGAAGCGGCTCCGCGAGCGGGCCGAGCGGGCCGAGCGCATCGCCGCGGTGGAGCGCGATCTGCTGCGCGCCCTCATCGATCAGAGCGGCGACGGCATCATGGCCGCGGACGAGCGCGGGGTGCTGCGCATCTGCAACGGCGAGGCCCAGCGCCAGCACGGCGTCTACGCCCGGGACGCGAGCGCCGCGATCGAGGCGCTCCGGGCGAGCGGGCTGCTCGCGCTGGACGGGCGGCCGCTGCGCCCCGAGGAGGACCCGCTCTACCGCGCGATCCGGGGTGAGAAGGTCGAGAACGCGCGCTGGCTCGTGACGCGCCCGGACGGCTCGATCCGCGCGCTCGCCGGGACCGCGTCGCCGCTGCGGCACGCCGACGGATCGCCCGCCGGCGCCGTGCTGATCACGCGCGACGAGACCGACGCGCTCGAGGCGGAGCGGGCGCTCCGGGACAGCGAGGAGCGCTACCGCGTGATCATCAGCGCGCTCGAGGAGGGCATCACGCTCCAGGACGAGCGCGGGGTGATCCGCACCGCGAACGCGAGCGCCGAGCGGATCCTCGGGCGGCCCGTGGCGCAGATCGTCGGGTCGACGATGCTGGATCCCGCGTGCAGGTTCGTGCGCGAGGACGGCTCGCCGTTCCCGTTCGAGATGTACCCCGCGCAGGTCGCACTCCGGACCGGCGCGCCCCAGTCGGCCGTCCTGCTCGGCATGGAGCGGCGGGACGGCTCGGTCCTGTGGCTCTCGGTGAACGCGCAGCCGCTCCGTCGCGCGGACGGCGCGGTGGCCGGCGTCGTCTCCTCGTTCTTCGACATCACCGCGCGCAAGCGCGCGGAGGAGGAGCGGCAAGGCCTGCTCGCCGCGGCGCAGGCGGCGAGGGAGGAGGCCGAGGCCGCGAGCCACCTGAAGGACGAGTTCCTGGCGACGATGAGCCACGAGCTGCGCACCCCGCTCACGGCGGTCCTCGGCTGGGTCCGGATGCTGCGCACCGGCAAGCTCGCCGAGGATCGGCGCGAGAAGGCGCTCGAGACGGTGGAGCGCAACGCGCAGGCGCAGGCGCAGCTGATCGACGATCTGCTCGATATCTCGCGCATCATGGCCGGCAAGCTCCGGCTCGAGGTGCAGCCGGTCGAGCTCGTGGCCGTGATCGATGCCGCGCTCGATGTGGTGCGTCCGGCCGCCGACGCCAAGGGGGTGCGGCTCGAGCCGCTGCTCGAGCCCGGGGTGGGCCCTGTGGCGGGGGACGCGGGCCGGCTGCAGCAGGTCGTCTGGAACCTCCTCAGCAACGCGGTGAAGTTCACGTCGCGCGGAGGGGCCGTGCGCGTCCGGCTCGAGCGCTCCGAGGCGTCGGCCGAGATCGTCGTGTCCGACACCGGCCAGGGCATCGATCCCGCGTTCTTGCCCTACGTGTTCGAGCAGTTCCGGCAGGCCGAGAGCGGCACCACCCGCAAGCACGGGGGCCTGGGCCTCGGGCTCACGATCGTGAAGAGCCTGGCGGAGATGCACGGCGGCACGGTCCAGGCGCTGAGCGACGGCGAGGGGCGGGGCGCGACGTTCGTCGTCCGGCTGCCGCTCGCGGTGGTGCCGAGCCACGCCCGGGATCGCCGGGGGATGTCGCTGCCCGGCCTGGGCGGGACCGATCGCCCTCCGGAGCTCGAGGGGCTGAACGTGCTCGTGGTGGACGACGAGGACGACACGCGCGAGCTCCTCGTCACGATGCTGGAGCAGTGCGGCTCGCACGTGACGGCGGTGGCCTCCACCGCCGAGGCGCTGCTCGCGCTCAAGGCGCTGCGGCCCGACGTGCTCGTGTCCGACATCGCCATGCCCGGCGAGGACGGCTACGCGCTGATCCGCAAGATCCGCGCGCTCCCGTCGGCGAGCGGCGGGCGGACCCCGGCGGTCGCGCTCACGGCCTATGCGCGCACCGAGGACCGCACGCGCGCCCTGCGTGCCGGGTTCAACACCCATGTCCCGAAGCCGATCGAGCCGGCGGAGCTGCTCGCGGTGCTCGCGAACATCGCCGGATCGAGGGGAGAGGCCTAGCGACCGCGTCGCCCGCCGGCCGGGCGCGGCGCGAGGCCGCCCTCTCGATCTCACGATCTCACAGGCACTCGGACACGCACGTGATGTACGCGGCGCACCCCTCGTCCGCGGCGCATTGCCCCGCGAACGTATCGAGGCACTCGTCTTCCCGGAGCCCGTCGACGCAGTTCAGGCACGCCTCGTTCCCCCGGAGCCCCTGCAAGTTGGCGGATCCATCGTCCCCGCAGGCGTCGGTCTCGGCTTCGGTCGTGTCGCAAGAGCTGACACACGTAGCGCCCTCCGCACAACCGCAGGCCTCGAGCGTCAGCTCGAGGAACGCCACGGCTCCCTGCTGATTGTCCTCGAAGCACTGCGCGGCGCAGTCGGCGCTGCCGCCGCCGCCGCCGCCGCCGCCGCCGCCGCCCTCGCCGCTGCCGCCCGTCCCTGTGCCCGTCGTGACCGTCGAGCTCGAGGAGGACGTGGTGGTGCCGGACGCGCCGCCCCCACCGCCCGCCCCGCCGTCACCTTCCGGGCCGCCCTCATCCGAACAGGCCGCCACCGCGCACACCGTGACCAGAATCGCTGCGAAGCTGAGGCTCTTCATCGAGGTTTCTCCTGACAACAAAGGTTACGCTGCCCCGACTCGAACGAGACGGCGAGCGCCGTCGCCCCTGCGGAGCGTCTTCTTCTTCGCGCTCTGGCACCGTGCCATGGCCCGAGCGCCTACCCACATCAGCGCTTTACAGGATGGTTTCTACCGCGTGCGCGCCAGCATCTCTTGTCGCTGCCATTGGCCACCTGCCATCAGCGCACCACGGTGAGCATTCACACAACAGTCCAGCAGATCCGCCAGCGACGTCCTTGTACAGAAGAGTTGATCTTAGCACGTCGAAAACGTGTGCCATTCCGATTCACCGCGTGGAGAACTTGCTCTCCATGGCGGACTGAAGGGTGGAACGCTCACGGAGTGTGATGCGGGCGGATGAGCTCGCGACAGGCGCCGTGGCGACGAGGCCTCCTGCCTATTTGCCGCTGCTGTTCACGACAGCCGAGCTCGCGGTCGTAGGGATCCCGCCGTGAGGCCCCCGCCCGCGCCGCACCTCGGCAAACTCGATAGCTGCCGCACGCGGCTCACTCCCTCCGGCAGCTCCGCTCGATGGTGTCCATCAGCTTGAGCACGTCGAACGGCTTGCTGATCACCGCGTCCGCGTCGATGCCGGCGCGGTCCGTCCCGCCGCGCGCGGTCATCACCACGATCGGCATGGAGGCGAGCATCGGGTCGCGCTTCTGCTCGGCCCGGAACTGGAACCCATCCATGACCGGCATCATCAGGTCGAGCAGGACCAGCGAGATGGACGACGGATCGTCCCGCAGGTAGTCGAGGGCCTCGCGCCCGTTCGCGACCGACGCGACCAGATACCCCTCCTCTTCCAGGAGCTCGCTCAATGTCTGGCGGATCGCGGCGTCGTCATCGACGATCAGGATGCACTTGTTGGGACGGCTCATCGTCATGCGCACTCGCCCTCTTCCCGAGGCAGCAGGGTCCTGTGGCGCTCCGGCCAGGCGCGGGCCCGCGGCCCGCTCGCGCCGATCGCCTCAGGCGCGCCCGGAGCCCGGCCCGCCCCCCGGCAGAGCGGCGGCGGGGCCGGCCAGCGGCAGCGTGACCTTGAAGGTGGAGCCCTCGCCCAGGACCGAGCTCACCTCGATCGAGCCGTCCAGCGCCTCGACCAGCTGCCTCGAGATGTAGAGCCCCATGCCCAGACCGCCATAGTGCCGCGCCGACACGGCCCGCTCGAACCGCCCGAAGATCCGGCCGAGGTGCTCCGGCGCGATCCCGATACCGTGGTCCGCGATCGTGAGCGTGGCGCTCGATCCCGCCGAGTCGACGGCGATCTCGATGGGTTTTCCCTGACCGTACTTGAGCGCGTTCGAGACGAGGTTGTCGACGACCTGATCGAGCCGCAGCCGATCCCAGTTGCCGGCGCCGTCGTCGCCCGCGCTCACGGTCACCCGGGAGCCGGACTCCGCGATCTCCCCGCCCTCGTGGAAGCGGGCCACCACCTGCCGGGCGATCTCCGACAGCCGCACGGGCTCCAGCTCGAGGGCGAGGCGCCCCGCGGAGATGCGGGAGATGTCGAGCAGGTTGTCGACGAGCCGCCTCAGCCGCTCGCCCTGCCGGCGGACGAGCCCGAGCCGGTCCGTGAGCCACGTGAGGCGCTCCTTGTCGGGGCAGAGCTCCGGCGCGCGGCGCGTCAGGATCTGGATCTGCAGCGACAGCGGGGTGAGCGGCGTCTTCAGCTCGTGGGAGGCGATCGAGAGGAACTCGTCGCGCAGGGCGATCGCGCTCTGGGCGTCCTTGTACAGGCGCGCGTTGTCCACGGCGAGCGCGCAGCGGCGCGCGAGCTCCTCCGCGGCCGCGAGGTCCTCCCGGCTGTACCGGCGCCCGGACTGCGCGGCGATGAAGGTGAGCGTCCCGAAGAGCCGACCCCGCCGCGCCAGCGGGACGCACATGTACGAGCGCCCCCCGATGGCCCGGATCACCCGGAGGTGCTCCTCGTCGTGCGCGATGGCGCGCATGTGCTCCTCCGTGAGGTGCTCGACGAGGAGCGACTCCCGCTGGATGAGCACCTTCGTCGGCGGGTGCTCGCGGTTGCCGTCGAGCCTGAGCGTGAAGCGCTTCGCCTCCTCGGCCAGGGCGGCCTGCGAGGGGTCCGAGCAGGCCACGCCCACCCGCCGGAACGTGCCCTCCTCCTCGTCGAGCAGGTCGACGAGGCAGAAGTCGGCGAGGACGGGCACCGCGAGCTGCGCGACCCGGGCGAGGGTCGTCGGGTAGTCCAGCGAATCGGCGAGCACCACGCTCGCCGCGTCGAGGAAGCGGGGCAGCTCCAGCGCGCGCTCCCGCTCCGCGGCCTCGGCCGCCCTCCGCCGCATCCGCGCCATCTCGATCTGCGTCCGGACGCGGGCGAGGAGCTCGCGCGCCGAGAACGGCTTCACGAGGTAGTCGTCCGCCCCCGTGTCGAGGCCCTCGACGACCGCATCCTCGCCCGCGCGCGCGGACACGAGCATCACGGGGACCATGCTCGTCCTCGGATCCGCCCGGAGCTCGCGGAGGAGGGAGACGCCGTCGAGCCTGGGCATCATCACGTCGCTCACCACGAGGTCCGGCGGGCGCGCGAGCGCCGCCTCCAGGGCCGCCCGCCCGTCGGAGGCCGCCTCCACGCTCCACCTCGGCGAAAGGAGGTGGACGAGGTAGTCGCGCATGTCCGCGTTGTCGTCGGCGACGAGGACGCTTCCATCGCGCTCCCCCGACGCCGCCCCGGCGCGTTCCCCCGGCGCCGCCCCGGCGCGAGCCTCCGGCGCCGCCCCGGCGCGAGCCTCCGGCGCCGCCCCGGCGCGAGCCTCCGGCGCCGCCCCGGCGCGAGCCTCCGGGCCTCCGGGCGCCGCGCCGTTGCGCGCCTGCGGAGACCACTGCGACGCCTCGATCACGTGGAGGCTCGTGCCCGCCCGCGAGGGCGCGGCCTCCACGGCGGCCGCGGCGACGCGCTCGGCGGGCAGGTGCGCGTGGCCCCTCGGGATCGACACGGTGAACGCGCTCCCCCGGCCCAGCTCGCTCGAGACGCGCACGGCCCCCCCGTGGACCTTGACGAGCTCCTGGACGAGGGCGAGCCCGATGCCGGTGCCCTCGATGCTCCGGCAGCGCGCGCCGTGGACGCGGTGGAACCGCTCGAAGATGCGCGGGAGCTCGTCCGCCGGGATCCCGGTGCCGGTGTCGCGCACGCACAGCTCGACGTGGTCCGGGTAAGGGTGCAGCGAGACGGCGATCTCCCCTTCGAACGTGAACTTGAAGGCGTTCGACATGAGGTTCGACACGATCTTCTCCCACTGCGCCCGGTCGACGTGGACGGGCTCCGGCAGCGGCGGGCAGTCCACGACGAGCGACAGGCCCGCGCCCTCGACCAGCGAGCGAAAGGAGCTCGCGAGCTCCGCGGTGAGCCGCGCGAGGTCGGTCGGCTCGAACGTCCGCTGGAGGCGCCCCGCCTCGATGCGGGAGAAGTCGAGCAGCGTGTTGACGAGCCGGAGGAGCCGCAGGGTGCTGCGGTGCACCGCGGCGAGGCCATCGCCCGAGAGCGAGGCCCCCGGGTGGGCCAGCGCGTCCTCGACGCGCCCGAGGATGAGGGTGAGCGGGGTGCGGAACTCGTGGCTCACGTTGGCCACGAACTCCGTCTTGAGGCGGTCGAGCGTCGCGAGCTCGTCCCTGTGCCGCGCGACCTCCCGCTCGAGCCGCCGCTGCTCGGTGACATCGCGCCCCTCGGCGATCATGAAGACGACGTTGCCGTGCCGGTCCTTGACGGGCTTGAGGTTGAAGTCGATCGTGATGATCTCCTCGCCCCGGTTGCCCCCGAGGATCTCCACGTCGTACCGGACGAACTCGCCGCGCGCCGCGTGCCGCACCGCGTCCTTCAGCCGCTCCTGGGCCTCGGGCGCGCCCTGCCACCAGCGGCAGTCCCAGAACGGCGCTCCGTGCACCTGCCCGAGCTCCACGCCGGCGCCGCGGACCGAGGCGTAGTTCGACTCCCAGTTCGTGCCGCGGGCGTCGAGCAGGCCCCAGAACTGGAAGGCGCAGTTCATCGCGACCCGCGCCGCGAGGAGCCGCATCAGCCCGGACTCGCGCCCTGGGCTGGCGCGCGCGAGCTCCTGCTTCAGGAGCTCGGTGTCCTGGAGGAGGCGTTCCTCGGAGTCATCTACGGGTCTCACGATCGTGAGGTCTTCCAGGCGTTCGATGAAGTCGCGCCCTTCCGCTCGTTCCTCGCTGCACCGCTGTTTCATCCCGTCGCTCATCCCGCCTGCGGCTCCGCTCCACGCAGGGAACAGCTCATCGTGAGGCGCTTAGTGGAGATCGACGACCGCGCAAGGTCGGATCGCCTTGGGCCGGGCGAGCGAGCCTTCGCGCGCGGCCATCGACTATCCTCTATCCTCGCCCGATGCCCCGTCCCCTCCGCCTCGCCGCCGGCGCGGCGCTCGCCGCCGCGCTCGTCTCCTCGCCCGGCCTGCTGTCGTGCGCCGGGCCCCGGTCCCAGCCCTCCACGCCTTCCCCTTCCCCTCCCGCCGCGCACTCCGCGCAGCCGGCGGCGGCGCCGCCGGCCGACGGCGCGCGCCGCCGCGCCCGCGAGCTCGGCGTCGTCATCGGCCGCCTGCCGACGGGCAGGCTGAACGCCATCACCGACGTCCCCGGGGTGCGGGTCGGGCACGTCACCCACCGTCGGGGCGCTGGCCGGCTCGACCCGGGCAAGGGGCCGGTGCGGACCGGCGTGACGGTCATCCTGCCGACGTCGGACGACTTCTGGCACCACAAGCTCCCTGCCGCGAGCTTCATCCTGAACGGCAATGGGGAGATGACCGGGCTGCACTACGTCAACGAGTTCGGCGTCCTCGAGTCGCCCATCGTCTTCACCAACACGCTCGCCGTGGGCCGCGCCTTCGACGGGGCGGTCCAGTACATGCTCCGGCGATACCCGGCCATCGGCGTGGACGAGCCCACGGTGGCGCCGATCGTCGGCGAGTGCGACGACAGCGCGCTGAACGACATCCGGGGGCTGCACGTGTCGGCAGAGGACGTGCTCACGGCGGCCGAGCAGGCCGCGGACGGGCCTGTCCAGGAGGGGTCGGTCGGCGGGGGCACGGGCATGATCTGCTACGATTTCAAGTGCGGTATCGGCACGGCCTCGCGCGTCGTGCCGGCGTCCGCGGGCGGGTTCATCGTCGGCGCCATCGTGCAGGCCAACTTCGGGGCGCGGGGCGAGCTGCGGATCGACGGCGTGCCGGTCGGCCAGGAGATCCGCGACCTCCTGCCCGTGCCGGACTACCACGGCGAGGGCTCGCTGCTCGCCGTGGTCGCGACCGACGCGCCCCTTTCCGCGCGGCAGCTCGGGCGCGTCGCGCGCCGCATCTCGCTCGCGGTGGGGCGCACGGGCACGATCTCCCGCGACGGGAGCGGCGACCTGTTCCTGGCCTTCGCGACGGGGAACCGGATCGAGGCCGAGCCGAGGGAGCTGACCCGGACGCTCCGCGAGGTGGACGACGGGCGCCTCAACCCGTTATTCCAGGCGGCCGAGGAGGCGGTGGAAGAGGCCATCGTCAACGCGCTGACCACGGCGACCACGACGTTCGGGCAGGACGACCACGTCGCCCACGCCATACCGCTCGACCGGCTGCGCGAGGTGATGAGACGATACGGCAGGCTCAGCGAACCGGAGCGAGAGCGACGCTGAGGGGGTCTGCTCCGCAGGTCTCGTTCGACGAGCATCCTGCGCCTTGCCGCCCAAGAGGGCGCTGCTGGTGGCGCCCGGGGACCGGGGACGGCGGTGTGCGATGGGCGCGGCGGCCGGGAAGCTGAAGCCGAGGTCCGGTCCGCGGCGCCGGGCTGTTCGTTCCTGCGAGCCCGCGGAGCCGCGGGCGTCGGGCGGAGAAGGCGTGTGAATGTTCGAGCCCAGAGGCGCATCTAACTCGACCACCCGCCTCAGCAGCGAGCTCTAGGCGTGCTGGCGTCTCATCAATTCTTCTGGAGGTAATGTTGATATGACAATCGGCAAGACGAGGACGAGCGTTCTGTCGGCGATGGGTCTGGTCCTCTGCGCCGCGCTGCTGCCGGTCAGCGGCTGCGCGCAGCACGGCGACCCCCTCGACGCGGGAGGAGCCGACGGCTCCCGCCTGGGGATCGCGCGCCTGAGCGTCCAGGCAGCGCCCACGACCGCGGGCGACATCACGCGGGTCACCGTCACCGTTCTGAGCGGCCCCGAGGCCGAGCTCGCGCGCGATGCCGACGGCAACTTCAGCGGCACCCTGCTCTTGCCCGAAGGCTCGCACCAGATCGTGGGCAACGCCTTCGTCGGAGACCAGCTCGTCGGCTCCAGCGCTCCGGTCTCGGTCGAGATCCAGGGCGGCGCAGCGACGCAAGCCATCCTCCGGATCCTCGATCTCGCGGAGTCACACGACATCGAGCACAGCCCGATCGTGCTGAGCCTGACCTACCCGCTCTCGACCGTGGTGAACCAGCCGGCGCAGCTCTCCATCTCGGCCGTCGATCTGGATGACGACGCGCTCGCCGTCGAGTGGACCAGCGACTGCGCCGATGGGGTGTTCTCGGCACCCACGGCGTTCGTGACCGACTTCACCAAGCCCGCCGCCGGCACCTGTGAGGTGAGCGTGAGCGTGACGGACGGCGAGCTCTCCGCGAGCGAGACGTTCTCGATCATGATCTTCGAGGAGAGCCAGGCCCAGGGCGCCGTGATCATCGACGGCCGATTCATCGCCAGGCCAGTGATGCGCCTTACGTTGCAGTGGCCTGATACTTCCTGCTCCGTCAACTCGTACTTCGCGGACGGCACCTGCCAAGAGCCCATCACGGCGCCCGGTCGCGTCGAGCTGCTCTTGCGCGTCGAGTGGGGCAATTCGTCTCCTGGGCCCGTCGAGGTCAACGACAGCTGCGGTGGCGCCATCACGTACACCGGTCTCTCTTACTATCACATGTACGACTGGCAGCCGCCGACGGTTCAGTCTGCGTGCTCGATCATGGCTCGCTCCACGAACAGCGACGGCCTGAGCGGCCTGCTGTCAGCCGCCGTCCTGGTAAGCCCGGAGCAGGCTGAGTAGCGGGAGGCGCGGGCGACGGCCTGGCTGTCGGATTCTTGCCGCGCTCGACGAAACGGTTGACACGACCTACTTCGTGTTCTCTAATACAAACATTCACGATTCTTCGTAGTTAAGCGCCGCAGAGACCGGCCTGCCTTGCAGATCGTGCCGCGCCGTCGTGCGCGAGATCCGCCTTCCGCTTGCCAGGTGCCGAGGAGAGCACCGGATCGGCAGACGGCGGATCCCATGAACGCGCCGCGCGCGCTCGTCGCGTCCGCCGCCGAGCCGTGCCTCGCGAAGCGCGCATCACGGCTCGGTCGCGTCGCTGTCGGACAACCCACGATCGCAGTGAAGGAGGAGCTTGATTGTCATGAATCGAATGAAGCGACTGTTCATGGTCAGCCTCGTGTGCGTAGCGCCCGCGACCACGGCTTGTAGCGGCATGTCCTCGGGTGACGATGAGCCCGGTCCCCTGGAGAGCGTCGCGACGGCGAAGCAACCGCTGACCCACGGCTGGAGCAAGTCGTTCGGCGACACGGAGTGGGAGCAGGCGCACGACGTCGTCGTGGATGGATCCGATAACGTCATCACGCTCGGGTACCTCGGATACGGCAGCACCGTCGATTTCGACGGCGCAGGCGGAGCGCCCGCCCTGAGCGCGACGAACGGGGCCATTTATCTCGCGAAGTTCGACGAGGACGGCGATCACGTCTGGAGCAAGAAGTTCGAGGACGTCTACTTCGGCAAGCTCGCGGCAGACAGCGGCGGCAACGTCTACCTCGCCGGCTACACACGGGCGGCCTCCGTCGACCTCGGCGGAGGATCCATCTATGTCGGCGACGGCCAAGGCGTGGCCGTCGTGAAGCTCGACAGCAGCGGGGCACACGTCTGGAGCAAGGTCTTCAGCGGTCCCGACTCATGGGATTCCGCTAATGGCAGAGGCATCGCCGTCGACTCTGCGGGAGACGTGCTCGTCACCGGCGCCACGACCGGTTACATCGAGTTCGGGACCGACACCAATTCCACAGGCGCTGTCGACGGCTATGTGACGAAGCTCGACGGCAGTGATGGAAGCCCGATCTTCGCCGATTTCTTCGTCTCTGACGGCATCGTGGTACCCTCTGGCATCGCGGTGGATCCCGACGACGACAGCTTCGCCATCACCGGGCGATTCGGCGGCTACGCGGATTTCGGCGGTACCCCGCTGCTAAGCAACAGCGCATGGGCCTCACCCTACTGGGAGACCGGCTATGACGCGTTCGTGGCGAAGTTCGAGTCCGACGGCGATCACCTCTGGAGCAAGGGATTCGGCGACGACAATAGTGCAGAGGGCACCGATATCGTGATCGACAACTCCGGAAACGTCGACGTCATCGGCTGGTTCGACGGCGACATCGACTTCGGGAGCAACACGGCGACGCTCACCCACCCGGGTGACGATGAGGGCGATATGTTCCTGGTGCAGTTCAGCGCCGCCGGCACCGATCTGTGGAGCCAGCAGTTCGGCGACACGGGCTTCGACAACCAGGAGAGGGGCACGGGCGTGGCGGTCGACAGCGCAGGAAACGTCAGCATCATCGGGTACTTCAGGAACAGCATCAACTTCGGCGGCACGACGCTGACCAGCGCAGGAGCCACCGATGTCGCCGTCGCCCAGTTCGAGGACGACGGCACCCACATCTGGAGCGCCAGTTATGGCAGCGAATCCAACCAGCTCGGCAAAGGCATCGCTGTGGACAGCTCCGGGAAGGTGACGATCACGGGCGACTTCTACCGCACGCTGAACTTCGGCGGCACCACCCTGACCGACACGGCCACGGGGTATTTCGGATCGGGCGATATCTTCCTCGCCCAGCTCGTCCCCTGAAGCGCGGGCCCCTCGACCCCTCGATGCTGCGCCGGGGCACCCGCCGCCCGGGTGCTCCCGGCCTGCCACCCCGCTCGCCGCTCCTGTCCTGCGCGCGACGCAGCAGCCGATCACCACCCGGCTGCTGCTGAGGCAGCAGCGGCGCCCCCCACCGCACGTCCACGCCGGCCACAGGGCTGGCCCGATCGATGCTTGGGCCCGCCGCGGCGGATCCCCGATGAGCACCCCTGCGACGCCGTCCCCACCTCGCGCCTCCGAGATCGACGACGTCGCCGACGTCCTGGTGATCGGCGGCGGCCCCGCCGGCGCGTGGGCCGCGCTCGGGGCCGTCGCGAGCGGCGCGCGCAGCGTGGCGCTCGTCGACAAGGGATATTGCGGCACCTCCGGCGCCACGGCCCCCGCGAACACCGGCGCCTGGTACGTGACGCCCGAGGGCGACGCGCGCGAGCGCGCCATCGAGGCGAGGTTCGCGCGGAGCGGCGGGCTCGCGCACCGCGACTGGATGGCGCGCGTCCTCGACGCGACCTGGGAGCAGATCAACCTCCTCGCCGCGTGGGGCTATCCCTTTCCGCTGGACGACAGCGGCCTTCAATACCGCGCCAACCTGCGGGGCCCCGATTACATGTACTTCCTGCGCCGCCAGCTCCGGCGCGCGGGCGTCCGCATCCTCGACCACGCCCCTGCCCTCGAGCTCCTCGTCAGCGACGGCGCGGTCGCCGGCGCGGCCGGCCACGCCCGCCAGCAGGACGCGGCGTGGCGCATCCGCGCCGGGGCCGTGGTCCTCGCGAGCGGCGGCTGCGCGTTCCTGAGCAAGGCGCTCGGCTGCGACGTCAACACGGGAGACGGCACCCTGATGGCCGCCGAGGTGGGCGCCGAGCTCTCCGGGATGGAGTTCTCGGCGCAATACGGGATCAGCCCTGCCTACGCCTCGGTCACCAAGGGGCTCCCCTATTTCTGGGCGACCTTCACCACCGAGTCGGGCGAGGTCATCGACAGCCGGGGCAATCGCATGCTCGCGCTGGCCAGGGCGCTCCGCCACGGGCCGGTGTACGCGGTGCTCGACCGCGCCGGCCCCGAGATCCAGCGCTGGCTGCGCGACGGACAGCCGAACTGCTTCTTGCCCCACGACCGGCTCGGGATCGACCCGTTCAAGCAGCGGTTCCCCGTCACCCTCCGCTCGGAGGGCACGGTGCGCGGCAGCGGCGGCATCCGCATCGTCGACGACGCGTGCGCGACGGGCGTCCCGGGGCTCTACGCCGCGGGCGACGCGGCCTCGCGCGAGCTCATCGTCGGCGCTTCGAGCGGCGGCGGGAGCCCCAACGCGGCCTGGGCCATCTCGAGCGGCACCTGGGCGGGCCGCGGCGCGGCGCGCTTCGCGCAGCGCCTCGGCGACCGCGCCGCCGCGAGGGCCGTGCGCCCCGCCGGGACCGTCGGCCTCCGGCCCAGCGGGACAGCGGGCGGGCTCGACGCCAGGGAGATCATCGACGTCGTCCAGCAGGAGGTGCTGCCGCTCGACAAGAACCTCTTCCGCCGCGGCGATCGGCTGGCGGCCTCGGTCGAGCGGCTCGAGGGCGCGTGGCGCGACGCCGAGGCGCACCTCCACGCCGCCGGCGCCGCCCGGGTCCGGGCGCGCGAGGCCGCCGCGCTGCTGGCCACCGCGCGGTTCTGCTACGGGAGCGCCCTCGCGCGCGCCGAGTCCCGGGGGCTGCACCAGCGCACCGACCTGCCGCACACCGACCCGGACCAGGCCCATTGCCTCGCGACCGGCGGGCTCTCGTCCATCTGGGTCGAGCCTCGCCGGCCCCCGCATGGGTCCGGTCCGCCCGCCCCTGCTGACCGAGGAGACCTCGCATGATCGAGCTCTTGAGCGACGCCCGCTGCATCGATTGCAACCTCTGCGTCAAGGTCTGCCCCACGAACGTCTTCGAGGCGCGGCCGGGCGAGGCGCCCGTCATCGCGCGCCAGGAAGACTGCCAGACCTGCTTCATGTGCGAGCTCTACTGCCCGACCGACGCGCTCTACGTGAGCCCGCTCGCCGAGGGCCGCGATCCCGTCGCCGAGGAGCGGCTCGCGCAGGACGGCCGCCTCGGGAGCTACGCGCATCACCTCGGGTGGCGCGCCGCGCGGCCCGGCGGTACGGATCGCGACCCCACGTTCCGGTTCCGCGCCGTGACGGCCGGGCAGTGAACACAGCGTGACGCTCCCCGCGCCGGCGCCCTCCCCTGCGGGGCGAGCGCCGCCGGGAGAGCAGACCGTCGGCCCATGAGGGCGCACGAGGCGCCCAGGACAATGCGGTGGAATCCAAGACCTCTCTGCAGCGCGCGCCCGGCGCTCCGGCGCTCCCGGACACGCCCTTTCGGTTCATCCTCCACTTCATCCGCCGTTACCGCGCCTGGTATCTGGCGATGTTCGTGTTCGAGTCGGCCCACGCCTCGTTCGGGATCATGATCCCTTATGCCATCGGGCAGGTGATCAAGGGCGTGACGCAGGCGCCGGACGGCGATCGGGCCGCGATGAGCGGCCAGCTGCGCAGCCCGCTGACGCTGTTCGTCGCGCTCATCGCCGGCGAGTTCCTGTTCAGCCGCGTCGCGGGCCTCTGCCAGATCCTCGTCGGGCCGTGGCAGCGCCAGAACGTGACCCGCAACCTCTACGCCTACCTCCAGCACCACTCCCACCGGTACTTCAGCAACAACTTCGCCGGGGCGCTCGCCCACCGCATCAGCGAGACGTCGATGGGCGTCTCGCAGACGCTGTGGGCCATCCTGTTCGACTTCTGGCCGATCGCCATCGTCTTCTCCGTCTCGATCGGCCTGCTCTACCGCGCTCACCCGGAGCTCGCGGCGTTCGTCTCGGCGTGGGCGGTGCTGTTCGTCGGCATCTCCTACTGGCTCGCGACCCGCTGCCAGCCGCACGCGGTGCGGGCCGCGGCCGCGCGGAGCGAGACGACGGGCAAGCTCGTCGACTCGGTCACGAACCTCACGAGCGCGCGGCTCTTCGCCCGGCTCGGCTTCGAGCGCGAGTACCTCGACGAGCAGCTCGTCAGGGAGCTCCGGGCGGTGCGCCGGTCGAACTGGTACTCCGAGCGCGTGCGCTGGTTCCAGTTCGCGTCGGCCGCGCTGCTCAAGGTGGGGACGCTCTACTACGCGCTCTCGCTCTGGCAGCGCGGCGCCATCGGCGTCGCCGAGTTCGTGATGGCGACCAGCCTGTCGCTCCTCATCATCAACGAGGCGCGCAACCTGAGCCGCCGCTTCCTCGAGTTCTTCGAGTTCGTCGGCAACGTCGCGAACGGGGTGAACACCATCGTCCGCTCCCACGAGCTCGTCGACCAGCCCGGGGCCGTCGCGCCGCGGATCGAGCGCGGCCGGATCGAGCTCCGGAACGTCACCTTCGGCTACACGCCGGATCACCCGATCTTCGAGGGGCTCAGCGTGACGATCCCGCGCGGCCAGCGGGTCGGGCTCGTCGGCTTCTCCGGCTCCGGCAAATCGACCTTCGTCAACATCATCTTGCGCCTCTACGACATCGACTCCGGTCAGATCCTGATCGACGGCGTGGACATCCGCGACATGACGCAGGACGCGCTGCACGCGCAGCTCAGCCTGATCCCGCAGGACCCGAGCCTCTTCCACCGGACGCTCCTCGACAACATCCGCTACGGGCGCCTCACCGCGACCGACGAGGAGGTCGTCGAGGCGGCGCGCAAGGCGCGCGCGCACGAGTTCATCGCGCAGATGAAGGACCAGTATCGCTCCATGGTCGGCGAGCGCGGCGTCAAGCTCTCGGGCGGCCAGCGCCAGCGCATCGCCATCGCGCGGGTCATCCTGAAGGACGCGCCGATTCTCATCCTCGACGAGGCGACGTCGAGCCTCGACTCGATCACCGAGAAGGCCATCCAGGACACGCTCGACGGGGTCATGAAGGGCAAGACGGTGCTCGTCGTGGCGCATCGCCTCTCGACCATCGTCCACCTCGATCGCATCCTCGTGTTCGAGGACGGCCGGATCATCGAGGACGGCACCCACGCCGAGCTGCTGGCGCGGAACGGGGCCTACAAGCGGCTCTGGAGCAAGCAGTCGGACGGCTTCCTGCCCGACGGGGCCGCCGAGGAGCGCCGGGGCGCGCCGAGGGCCCAGGCGGCCCCGGCGCAGAGCGCGGTCCCGGTCACGTGAGGCGCGGCGCGCGGGCGGCTCAGGCGGGCGGCGGAGGCGCCGCCGCCGGAGGCGCCGCCGCTACCGGAAGCTCCACGGCTGCGGCTGGTCCAGGCGGGCGCGGAGGCCCTCCTCCCAGCGGACGAGCCGCGGCGTGAGCCACGCCGCCCCCGTGGCCAGCGCGACGCCGGCGACCACGTCGACCGCGTAGTGCCAGCGGAGGAGCATGGTGGAGATGATGATGTTGAAGGAGAAGAACGCGGCCACCACGGCCAGCCAGAAGAGGCGCCGGTCCGTGCGCGCGCGGTGGAACGTGTAGAGGGCGAACCAGAGCGGCGCGGCCGTGTGCAGGGAGGGAAAGACGTCCTTCATGGCGCCGCCGGCCTGCACGATGCTGCTCACGCACCCCCAGAAGAAGCCGCCGTCGAGCGGCCCCTGATAGAGGTGCTTCAGCGCCTGGATCGGGCCGTACGCGGGGACCGCCATGTAGCCGAGCTGGCCAACGCAGTAGACGATCGACGTGCCGACCGCGTACTCGGTCGTGCCGCGGCCGGGGCGGGCCACCCAGACCGCCAGCACCATCGAGGTGAAGCAGATGAAGAAGTAGCTGAAGTAGAAGAAGGAGAACCACTCGACGACGGGGCGCGTGTTGAAGCGCTCCATCCAGAGCGCCGGCTCGAACCGGAAGAGGAGGTGGTCGAGATGGAGGAGCTCCGCGTCGAGGCTGTCGCTCCGGACCGTCGGCAGGATGGTCCGGAGCGAGAGGTAGTTGAGGAGGAAGGTGCCGACGAGCGCGAGCCGGTAAACCACGCTCCGCAGCAGGCGAGGCACGAACGTCGCGCGGCGCACGAACACGCAGAGGGACACGAGCGCGGCGATGGCGGCCAGATTGCGGTGCACGCACTGCGCTTGCACCTCGGTCGGCGGCGCGCCGAGCAGGCAGATCGTCGTCACGACGAGGTAGCCGATGAGGATCGCGTCCTGGAGGGCGAACACGGCGACAAAGCCGCGCAGCGCGTCCTTCAGGAGCGCGCCGGAGCGCTCGATGTCGACCAGGCCGCGGGAGCCGGCGACTTTATCACAGTCCGTTGTCAGCCTCTCTTGCATACGGGAATGTTCCAGGGATGGCGTGATGCGCGCGTGGGTCGCCTACGTCGGTTGCGTCCGTTGCGTCAGGTCGCTCTGTATCACGTGTGGCGTCGCCGTGACATCCGTGACGAGCGCGCACCCGGGGAGCAACTCGGAGGCCACGCGGACGTCGAGTTTTTGACGGGCTGCTCCGCGTTGCGCGACAGCCGCGGGCGCCGCGCCGCGCGCCGGAGCGACGCGCTCCGGGCGCAGCCGCCGCCGCGCCGCGGGCCGCGCGCGCATTCGCACGCGCAGGGCGCCGCTTCGCGCGTGCGAACGCGGCGACGCAGCGGCGCAGCTCCTACGCGTCCCACCGTGCGCTTTCGCTTTCTGTTGCGCACTGCCGAGCTCCGGAGCGCGCAGAATCTGCGCGACTGCGGCTCCGCAGGATCTGCGCGCTTGCCGTACCCACCGCGCCTGTCGGAGGCCGGTGATGCGGTGATGACGATCGCGAGCAGCGCAATGTCAACCTGCCGACGGCGCGCCCGGGCCAGCGTCGCTCCGCGGCGTGCGTGTCGCGCTGCGCGCCTCCCCGAGCGGCGTGCGCCGAGCGGCGTGCGCCTCGGCCTGGCGATCGGCCTTGAGCGGCGTGCCCGTCGCGATCAGGACGCGCGGCAGCTCACGCTCGTCAAGGTCAACGCGCTGGCCGCGGCGCCGGCGGTCCTCACGGCGCCGCGGCGCCGTGACGGCGGCGCGGTACGGTGTCGCGCGGTAGCGCGTGACGGCAGGTAAGCCGCGGTGATGCGACGCAGATGATTTTCCCGCCTTCCCACCTTCTCGTCTTCTTCTGCGATCTCTCCGGGCGAACGGCGGCGCACCGCCGGCCGCGCGGCGCCGACGTGAGCGCCTGGCCGTGCTCGTCAGCGCGACGGCGAGCGCTGAAGGCCAGACGAAACGCGCTGAGCTCGTGAGCTCGGGCGCGTCCGCTCGCCGCGGATCTCGGCGGCGCGCGGCCGCGGACGAGGCGTGATGGCCCGCGCGCCCACGGCCGGTGGGGCAGTCTGCCGCGAGGCGGATCCCCTGCTGAAAGCCTGGATCGGCCAGGCTGAGCAGCGCGCGTCGCGAGCTGAGCGGCTCAGAAGCCCGCGATCTGCGTCGCGACGCGTTTGCGCCGGGCGCGCACCGTTGTCGTTCGCCCTGGTCAAGACGCGCCCGGGACCACCGCGAGCTCGCGCCGCGATCCCGGGGAGCTCTCGCTGGATTCGCGCTGGAGAGGCCCAGTTTCCGTGGGTTCTTCTCCATGGCATCCACGTTGCAGTCACCCCTCCTGCCGACATCGTTCAGCGAAGATCGGACGGGGTGCCGCACCTGCGTTGTCCCGCGCCGGCGCCGAGCGATGCGCCAGACACCAAGGAGACCTATCATGGCACAGCAACAGGGGCAGAGCAGCAGTCGTGGTTTCGCGGCCATGGACCAGAAGCAGCAGCGCGCGATCGCGAGCATGGGTGGCAAGGCCGCGCACGAGAAGGGCACAGCCCACGAGTTCAGCTCCGAGGAGGCCCGCGCCGCGGGCCGCAAGGGCGGCGCGGCCGTGAGCCGGAACCGCGAGCACATGGCCGCGATCGGCCGCAAGGGCGGCGCGGCCGTGAGCCAGAACCGCGGGCACATGGCCCAGATCGGCCGCAAGGGCGGCGAGGCGCGCGGCGACGGCTCGAGCGGCGCCAGCGCCGCGCAGGCCGAGGGCGAGCGCGAGCAGGGCGGCGGCCACGAGCAGCACGTCAACGCCGGCCAGCAGAGCCACGAGGCCCACTGATCGGCGCTGCTGCCGGCGGCCGCCGGCGAGCGGGTACGCGCGGCAGCTGGACGCGCCAGCTGCTCGCGCGCACCGCCCGGGCGCCGCGGAGCTCGACGAAGCCCCGCGCGTCCGTTCGGGGACGTCAGGGCGACAGGGTGACGAGGAAGACGTCGCCGTTGTTGCGATCGCGCGCGGGCGCGCTGTGCTCGAGGGCGGGGAGGCCTCCGCCGAGCTCGAGGCGCTCGCCGAAGAAGAGGCCGGCCACCGCCGTGTTTCCGCCGCCGGTGACCGCCTGCGCGGTGGCGTACGAGAAGAACTGATCCCGGTACACATCGGACCAGAGCTCCTCGGAGAAATCCGGGCTGAGCTTCGCGACGAACGCGTCGCCCGACGAGGGCGCGCCGACCGAGACGGGCTCTCCGCCGAGGGAGAGCGAGCGCGTGAAGTAGCCGCTCAGCACGTGGTTGCCCCAGGGATCCTGCGAGAAGCCCCAGACGAACTCGTCGCCGTCGGACACGAACGCGCGCGCGGCGAGCGGCTCCCCCGCATCGGCGTCGAGCCGGGCGACGTAGAGGTCGTATCCCGACGCCTCGGTGTGCTCGACGTCGATGGAGCCGACCTGGAACGGCGCCCGGTGATTGCCGAGGACCACGGGGTGGCCGTCGACGCCGACGCTGACGTACTTCGCGTACTGCTCGCCGGCGGCGCCCAGCGGGCGCGCCCAGACCAGGCTGCCCGACGCCAGATCGAACCGGGCGACGAGCCCGTCGATGCTGTAGATGGGCTCGCCGCCGCCCCCGGCGCCGCCAGCGCCCGACGTCACGCCGCTGACGGCGCTCTCCAGGAGCCGGTCGTCGATCGCGAGCCTGCCGCCGAACGCGCCGGCCACGTAGAGGGCCGAGCCGCTGGCCGCGAGGCTGGCGAGGCGCTGCCAGCTCTCGAGGGACCCGAACCGCTTGCTCCAGAGGTGGCCGCCGGCGGCGTCGAGCTTCGCGACGACGGCGCTGTCGCTGCCGGTGCCCGTGAGCTCGGCCCCGGGATCCTCGCTGAAGTTGATGGCGCCGTCGGCGACGCCGAGGACCACGATGTCGTCCTCCGCGGTGACGGCCACGGCCGAAGCGTACTGGTCGAGCGCGTCGCCGAAGCGCTCGCTGAAGAGGTGGTTGCCGTCGGGGTCGAGCTTGGCGACGAAGATGTCCCGCTCGCCGGCGCTCACGAGCGCCGTGCTCGGGTCCGCGCCGAAGTTGAGGGTCCCCTCGAACTCGCCGGCGATAACGATGTTGCCGCTCGAATCCGTGGCCACGGCGATCGCGTACTGATCGGACGCGTCGCCGAAGCGCTTGCTCCAGACGTGGCCTCCGGCCGGGTCGAGCTTCACCACGAAGATGTCGTGTTGGCCCGCGCTCACGAGGCGGTCGGCGTCGCCGCCGAAGTTGATCGCGGTCTGGAAGCCGCCGATCAGGACGACGTTCTCGTCCTGATCCGCCGCGATCGCCTCGACGCGCTCGCCCCTCTCCTCGCCGGCGCTGGCGCCCCAGAGCGCGTCTCCGAGGAACTCGGGAGGTTCGCCGCCGCCGCTGCCGCCTTCGCCGCTGCCGCCCGCGCCGCCGAAGCCGCCGACGCCGCCCGGCCCGCCGATGCCGCCCGCGCCGCCCTCGCCCCCGAAGCCGCCTTGCCCGCCGGCGCCGCCGAATCCGCCAAAGCCGCCCGCGCCGCCTTGCCCGCCGGCGCCGCCCGCGCCGCCTTGCCCGCCCGCGCCGCCCTCGCCCCCGAAGCCGCCTTGCCCGCCGGCGCCGCCGGATCCGCCAAAGCCGCCCGCGCCGCCTTGCCCGCCCGCGCCGCCCTCGCCCCCGAAGCCGCCTTGCCCGCCGGCGCCACCGTCGCCGCCGCTTCCGCCCGCGCCGCCGTCCCCGCCGATGCCGCCTTGCCCGCCGACACCGCCTTCGCCGCCGCCGCTCGATGAAGCGGTGGTGCCGTCGCCAGGCTCCGAGTCGCAGCCGTCGCAGCCCAGGGGGAGCCCCATGCTCGTCAGCAGAGCAATCTGGGCCACTCTCGTCACGAAGCGCTCTCTCATCATTCCTCCA
Source organism: Sorangium sp. So ce834 (assembly GCF_051521425.1). Lineage (NCBI taxonomy): Bacteria > Pseudomonadati > Myxococcota > Polyangiales > Polyangiaceae > Sorangium > Sorangium sp. So ce834. The sequence continues at coordinate 4,173,605 of NZ_CP150351.1, read as the reverse complement.
TGTCTCGACGAAGAACCCTCGCCGCGGGGCGTTCGGTGGAGCCAAGGATGGTCTGGTACCCATCGCTGTGGGGTGTCCAACGTCCTATCCGCTGTGTCGTGAAGCTGGAGTACGCGTGCCCGCCGTTCGAATCAACAGCTGTCTCGGCGAAATCCGGGGCGACAACCTGCTACCCCCGGTTCCGCCTCCACGGCACATCCCGAATCCACAGCGCGCCCCTCACGAGCGCGCCCGCGCGTCGTTCCCTCACAGCGACGCGCGCCGGCGCTCGACGCGCGCGCGCCCCGCGCGTCGCTCCCCACAGCGATGCGCGCCGGCGCTCGACGCGCGCGTGCCCCGCCCGGTGCAGCTTTGTCCCATTGTGGCGGAATGCCTCACCGCGCGCACGCGCGAAGGCGTCGCGTCCTCGGCCGAAGCGTGCCGTGCGGGGCGGCGGGCGGCCGCGGTACGCGATCTGCATCGTCCAGCAGCCTGATGCGGACGGCTTGGCTTCGGAGCGCGACGATCCTCGGTGCGCTCGCGCTCTCCGCGTGCAGCGGCGACAAGAGCCGCGCGCGGGAGAGCGCCGGCGCGCCCGAGGGCGGCGTCGCACTGCCGGCCGCCGCGCCGCAGGCGGGCGCGCCGGACGACGCGGCGCGCGGCAGCGCCGGGCCGAAGCAGGCATCGCCGTTTCGCGTGGCCACCTACAACGGCGGGCTCGCGATGGGCGTGCTCAAATACGTCGACGAGCGGGCGGAGCCGCTCATCCGCGCGCTCGCCGAGCAGCCCGTGGACCTGCTCTGCGTGCAGGAGTTCTGGCTCGAGGAGCACTGGCAGCAGCTCGTCTCCGCCACGTCCAGCGCCTTGCCGAATACCTTCCGGCTGCCCGCGGGCCACGAGGACGGCGGCTGCACGCAGCAGGAGACCGACCCGCTCGTCGCGTGCGCCGCGAAGAGCTGCGCCGGCCTGACCCAGCACGCCTTGCTCCCGTGCCTCCTCCAGAGCTGCTCGGCGAGGCTCACCAGCCTGTCGCCCGACTGCTTCAACTGCCTCTCCGCGACCCCGCGGCAGGGCCCTGACGAGCTTGCTCGAGCGTGCCTTCGCGCGCGCCCGAACAGCGCCGCCGGCGCGCGTCCCCCCGCGCGCGCCGGCGGCGCGACGGCCGTGGAGGCCTACGCCGGGGCCTCCGGCACCGCCATCCTGACGAACGCCGAGATCCTCGAGCGCGACGCGCTGGTGCTCCCGTCCGCGATCGATCGGCGCGCCGTGCTCTATGCCCGGATCTCGCCCCCTTCCCTCGGCGAGCTCCACGTCTTCTGCACCCACCTCACGGCGAGCCTGGAGGGCGTCCCGCACCCCCGCAACACGTCGTGGCAAAAGGACCAGTCCGCGCAGATCGACGCGCTCCTCGATTACATCGATCGCAAGACGGGCGGCCGCGGCGCGATCGCGCTCCTCGGCGATCTCAACACCGGCCCCGCCAAGGCGCCCTCGATCTCGGCGCGCCTGCCCGCCCATTACGACCGGCTGCTCGCGCGCGGCTTCGTCAACCCCTACGCGTCCCAGGAGGACGCGAAGTGCACGTATTGCTTCGACAACCCCCTCGACGGGGGGAAGGGCACCCGCGGGCTGCTCATCGATCACGTGCTGCTCCGCGGCTTCGAGGGCGACGCGCACGGGGCCCAGATCATGCGATCGAGCCTCACGATCGAGGCGGGCAAGAAGAAGAAGGTGAAGAGCGGCTTCTCCGACCATTACGGGCTGCTCGTAACCCTGTCGAGGCGCGACACATGACGCGCCCGGGCGCCCTTCTTCACCAGGCCCCCGGGGGCAGGGCGACACCGCGCCTCGCGCGAGGCGGGCGAGACGATCGATTGACGACGGATGACCGAGACCGAGCGCCGGGATGCAGCCCTCGGCGTCCACACGAGGAGCGTTTATGACGGAGCGAGCCTACGATAAGAACACCGTCTGGACCCACGCCGTCCTTCCTCCCATGGCCCCCCTCGCGACCGATCACACGGCGGACGTGTGCGTGGTGGGCGCCGGGATCGCCGGGCTGACGACGGCGTATCTCCTCGCCAAGGCGGGCAAGCGCGTCATCGTCCTCGACAACGGCGCGGTCGGCGGGGGCGAGTCGGGCTTCACCACCGCGCACATCACCCACGCGCTCGACCGGCGCTGGGCCTCGCTCGCGAAGCTCCACAACGTGAGCCACCTGCGCCTCGCCGCGCGCAGCCACACGGCGGCCATCGACACGATCGAGCGCATCGTCAAGGAAGAGGAGATCGACTGCGACTTCCGGCGCGTCCACGGCTATCTCTTCGCGGCCCCGGGGTCGCCCCCGATGACGCTCCGCGACGAGATCCAGGCCGCGCACCGCGCCGGGCTGGGCTCGGTCCATTACGTCGACCGGGCGCCGCTCGTCGATTTCGACACGGGCCCCGCGGTCTGTTTCCCCGACCAGGCGCAATTTCACATTCGCAGGTACCTCGCGGGGCTATCGCGGGCGATCGAGCGCGACGGCGGCAAGCTCTACACGCTGGCGCACGTGGTCGACGTCGACGAGGACGCGGCGCCGCACCAGGTCGTCGTCAAGACCGCGCGGGGCCTCCAGGTGGTCGCGAGCGAGGCCGTGCTCGCCACGAACTCCCCGTTCATCCCGCGCATCAGCGTGCACATGAAGCAGGCCGGATACCGGACCTACGCCATCGGCCTGCGCGTGCCCCGGGACGCTGTCGCGCCGGGCCTCTACTGGGACACGGCCGATCCGTTCCATTACGTCCGCGTGGCGAACGTCGACGGCGCGGACGGCCCGGACCAGGTGCTCATCGTGGGCGGAGAGGACCACAAGACGGGCCAGGCCAGCGACGCAGACCAGCGGTACGCGCGCCTCGAGGCGTGGGCGAGAGAGCGCTTCGCGGAGGCCGGCGAGGTGCTGCACCGCTGGTCCGGCGAGGTGATGGAGACGGTCGACGGGCTCGCCTACATCGGCCGCGTCAAGCGGGGCTCGAGGATCCTGATCTCCACGGGCGACTGCGGCAACGGCATGACGCACGGGACCATCGCCGGGCTCCTGATCTCGGATCTGGTGCATGGCCGGGAGAACCGGATGGCGTCGCTCTTCGAGCCCGCGCGCGTCAACCTGAGCGCGGCCGCCGTCTCGGAGTACGTGAAGGAGAACGTCAATGTCGCCTGCCAGTACGCCTCGTGGCTCGGCAAGGGCGATGTCGGCGACGTGGCGCAGATCGCGCCGGGCAGCGGCGCGGTCGTGCGCAGGGGTCTCAAGAAGCTCGCCGTCTACCGCGATCCGCAGGGGCAGATCCACGAGATGTCGGCCATGTGCTCCCATCTCGGCGGCATCGTGGCGTGGAACCCGGCGGAGCGCAGCTGGGACTGCCGCTGTCACGGCGCCCGGTACGACGCCATGGGCCGCGTCCTCCGGGGGCCGGCGACGGCCGATCTCGCGCCGGCCGCGCCGAGCGAGGCGCCCGCCGGCGCCGGAGAATCGGTGACGCCGAAGGGCGCGCCCGAGGTCGTCGCCGTCCCGGTGTCGGCCGTGAACCTGCCCCAGAGTCGCCCGGCCACCTGATCGGCGAGCGCCGCGAGCGCGCGAGATGCCATGAGCGCCATGCGCGCTCCACGGCGGATCGAGCGCTCCACGGCGGATCGAGCATGCCATCGCCGCGTGAGCGCCATGAGCGCTCGCGCGCGACGCGCCGCGTGAGGGCGCAGTTGACCCCCGCGCGAGCCGCGTGCGATCATGACCGGGTGGTCCGGGAGGTTTCCCGGCGGCTTGGTGATGAGATGAACTTCCTGCGCCCTCGTGCCCCCCGCGCCGCGGGCATCGCCTTGGCCGTCCTCGCGGTCGCCGTGGCGCTCCCGGCTCGGGCCGAGCCCTCGGCGGCCGATCGACAGACCGCGCGGACGCTCCTCATCGAGGGGCGCAAGAAGCGCGACGCGGGGGACGTGACGGCCGCCCGCGCGGATTTCCAGGCCGCCCACGCGCTCGTCCGCGCCCCCACGACGGGGCTCGATCTGGCGCGCGCGGACGAGGCGCTCGGCCACCTGCTCGAGGCCCGGGAGACGGCGTACGAGGTCGTCCACCTGCCGCTCGGGAAAGACGAGCCTGCGGCGTTCACGCAGGCGCGGGCGGCGGCCGCGGCGCTCGTCGAGCAGCTCGACGCGCGCATCCCGTCGCTCGTGCTGCGCGTCGAGGGCGCATCGCTGGACGAGATCGAGGCGCGGGTCGACGGCCAGCCGATCCCCCGCGCGGCGCTCCCGTACCCCCGCAAGCTCAACCCCGGTCGCCACGAGGTGGTGGTGACGGCGCCCGGCTTCCAGACCGAGCGGCGCGAGGTCGCGCTCAAGGAGGCGGAGCGCGCGCCGGTGGAGGTCCGCGTCGCCCTCGTCCCGGGGCGCGGGCCCGCGGCCACGGCCGGCGGCGCGGGCCACACGCCGCCCGAGAGCGCGCCCGCGGAGGCTCGCGCGCCCGTGCCGCTGTGGGCGTGGGCGGCGGGCGGCGTGGGGCTCGCGGCGCTCGCGGGGAGCGTGGCGTTCGCGGTCGACCACGCGGCCGCGCGCGATCGGGTCGAGCAGGACTGCCCCGGGTCCGTGTGCGATCGGCGCGCGTACGACCTCGAGAGCATGGAGGCGCTCCGGGCGCGCTGGAACCGGAGCCTCGGGCTGTCGGTGACGCTCGGCGCGATCGGCCTCGCCGGCGTCGGCGCGGCGCTCGGCGGCATCCTCCTGCGGCCCAGGACGGGCGACGAGCGGGCGGCGGGGTCGCTCGTGCCGCTCGTGACCCCGACGGCGCGGGGCGTGGTGTGGCAGGGGGCGTTCTGATGATGGCGCAGAATTTCATGGCAGCTTCGGCCGCGGTGGTGCTCGGCTGCGCGGCGCTCGGCGGCGCGGCGCTCGGCTGCGCGCCGGAGCTCAGCCTCTCGGCCGCGACGACGGGCTCGGGCGGCGCCGGGGGCGCGGGCGGCGAGGGCGGCGGCGCGCCGCCGGCGGGCGGCGAGGTGCAGTGGGCGCGCGCGCTCGGGGGCGACGGGGAGCAGGCCGGGGCGAGCGTGGCCGTCGCGGACGACCGCAGCGCGGCGCTCCTCGGCCGGCTCACGGCGGCGGAGGGCGTGGCCCTCGACGACGAGCGCGTGACGCCGATCGGCGTGGAGAACGTCTTCTGGGCGCGGCTCTCGGCGAGCGACGGGGCGGGGCTCGGGCTGAAGCGCTTCGGGGCGTTCGACCCGCAGATCGTGAACGCGGTCGCGACCGACGGGAACGAGGGCCTCCTGTTGGCGGGGGAGTTCTCGGGCAAGCTGGAGTTCGGCGGCGCGCCGCGGACGAGCGCCGGCGGGCGGGACGGTTATGTCGCGCGGCTCGACGCCGAGGGGCGGGAGCTGTGGCTGCAGCCGCTCGGGGGCATCGGCTTCCAGGCGGCGACGGGCGTGGCGGCGATCGCGGCGGGGCGCCTCGTCGTGGCCGGCCGCTTCTCGGGCGCGCTGAGCGTCGGCAAGGATCGGCTCCAGAGCGCGGGCGGCAGCGACGTGTTCGTGGCGAGCTTCGACGCCGACGGGACGCCGCTGTGGAGCGAGCGGTTCGGCGACGGCTTCGATCAGCAGGCCCGCGCCGTGGCGATGGACGAGCGCGGCAACGCGATCGTGGTCGGGGACTTCGCCGGGACGCTCGATCTCGGCGGCGATCCCCTGGTGAGCGCCGGGGATCTCGACGTGTTCGTGGCGAGCTTCGACGCGCTCGGCAAGCACCGCTGGAGCAAGCGCTTCGGCGACGCGGGGCTGCAGCGGGCCAGGGCCGTGGCGGTGGACGGCGCGGGCAACGTGATCGTGGGCGGGGAGTTCAGCGGGGCGATCGACCTCGGCGGGGGGCCGCGGGTGGCCGGCGAGCGGCCGGCGGTGTTCGTGGCCAAGCTCGATTCGAAGGGCGGGCACCTCTACAGCCGGGTCATCGGCGAGCAGGGCGCGACGCTGGGGCAGCTGCTCGTCGACGGGACGGGGGACGTGCTCGTGGCGGGGGGGTTCCGGGGCGAGGCGTCGCTCGCGGCGGGGCCCGTGAGGAGCGCGGGCGGCGACGACGTGTTCGTGGCCAAGCTCGATCCGGAGGGCGGCTACCGGTGGAGCCACCGCTTCGGCGGGGCGGGCGCGGACCGGGCGACGGGCGTGGCCATCGACCGGGAGCGGCAGGTGTTCGTCACGGGGGCGTTCACCGGGACGGTGGAGTTCGGGGAGAAGCAGCTCGAGGGCGGCGAGGGCACGGACGTGTTCGTGACCAAGCTGTCGCCGTGAAGCGGCGGTCGCCAGGAAGGATGGAGGCGCGATGAAGCGTGCGGGGACGAGGGGCGTGCGGTCGCGCGGGCGACGGTTGGCGATGGGGCTCGCGGCGGGGGTGATCGGGGTGATGCTGCCGGTCGCGGGGTGGGCGGTCGATGATACGGATGGCGATGGAGTTGCAGATCCGAATGACAACTGTCCCACGTTGAGCAATCCGGATCAGCAGGACCAGGATGGCGACGGCAGGGGCGACGTCTGCGACGACGACCTAGACGGCGACGGCGTTGTCAATCTCGTCGACAACTGTCCTCGTGTCCCCAACACGGATCAACTGGATCTCGACGGCGACGCGACCGGAGACGCCTGCGACCGCGACTTCGACGGCGACGGCGTCCTCAACGACGACGACAACTGCGAGAGCCTGAGCAACCCGGATCAGGCGGACTCCGATGAAGACGGCATTGGAGATGTTTGCGACGACAACACCTCTGCGCCGGACGAGGATGGCGACGGTGTCGCCGACGAGGTCGACAACTGTCCCTTCGTGGCGAACCCGCTCCAGGAGGACCGGGACGACGACAAGCTCGGCGACGTCTGCGACAACTGCCCCGTGACGCAGAATCCGAACCAGGAGGACAGCGACGGCGACGGCATCGGCGACTTCTGCGAGCCCGACATCGACGCCGACGGCGACGGGCTCGTCAACGCCGAGGACAACTGCCCTGCGGAGCGGAACCCGGACCAGACGGACACGGACGGCGACAGCCTCGGGGACGCCTGCGATCCGGACAGCGACGACGACGGCTTGCTCGACTGGGAGGACAACTGCCCCCTCGCGTCGAACATTTTCCAGGAAGACACGGACCGCGACGGCACCGGCGACGCCTGCGAGGACGACGACGACAACGACGGCATCGCGGACGAGCGCGACAACTGCCCCTTCGTGCCGAACCAGGATCAGGCCGACGGCGACGCCGACGGCCGCGGCGACGCCTGCGACCTCGGCGCGGACGCCGACGGCGACGGCGACGGCATCCCGAACGAGGCCGACAACTGCCCGGAGGTCCCGAACCCCGATCAGACGGACGCCGACGATGACGGCACGGGCAACGCCTGCCAGGACACCGACGGCGACGGCCTGACCGACGCGGCGGACAACTGCGACGAGGAGCCGAACCCCGATCAGGCCGACAGCGACGGCGACGGGCAGGGCGACGCCTGCGACGGCGACGACGACGGCGACGGCGTGCCCGACGAGGCGGACAACTGCGACGCCGTCCCGAACCCCGATCAGGCCGACAGCGACGGCGACGGGCAGGGCGACGCCTGCGATGTCGACGACGAGGACGACGACGATGACGGCGTCCAGGACGGCGACGACAACTGCCCGCTGGCGGCCAACCCGGATCAAGCGGACGCCGACGCCGACGGGATCGGCGACGCCTGCGACGGAAACGGCGGCGGCGCGGGCGGCGGCGGGACGGGCGGCGGCGGTCAGACCCCGGAGCCGGAGGTCTCGTCGGGCCTGGTCTGCGCGATGCAGCGAGGCGAGGGCGGCGGCGCGCTCGTCGGACTCGCGGCGTTCCTCGCGGGCGCGCTCGGCCTGGGCTCCCGCCGGCGTCGCGGCCGCGCGGCGTGATCGCCGCCGCGCGCGGCGCTGCGGCGCAGCGGCCACAGCCGCCTGAAGGGCGGCCGGCGCGCGGCACCGCGGTGGGGTCAGCCGAGCGTGAGGGCGGTAAGGTGGGAATTGCGCCGCTCTATCCTGTCTCTGGATGGATGAGAGAAGGAATCACAGAGGCGCAGAGGGCACAGAGGAGAGAGCCATGAAGCTCGGTGTCCGGCGTGCCTCGGTGGTTCTCATTCCTCCCCATCCACGACCAGGAAGAGGGAATCGACGCGAGCGCTCGCTCGGTGGCTACCTGGGAATTGCTGCAAGCACGGGGTGGGTCATGACCCCACGCCGGTTCCGGGCGGGCTCGGCCGCTTTCCCGATCTGAGCATTTTTCTGAGCCGTGGCTGCGCGGCGGTGTAACTGCTCCGACTGAACGCGCCGGCACCCTCGCTCCGCAGCCCGCGCTGCGGGTGGGTCGTCTGGAGCCACCTTTGGAGACACCATGCGCCTAGCTCTCCCGCTCTCGCTTTCGTTGCTGACCACCCTGTTCGGGCTCACGTTCGGCGCCGGCTGTAGCGATGGCGTCGTCGATGGCGCCGCGCCCTCCGGCGGCGCGGGCGCGGGCGACAGCGGCGGCGGCGCCGCGAGCGGCGGCGGCAGCGCAAGCGGCAGCGCCAGCGGAGGCGGCAGCGCCAGCGGCGGCGGCGGTGGGGCCGGGGCCGGCACCGGCGCCATGGGCGGCGGCGGCATCCCGACCCCGACGACCACCGTCACGTGCCAGGGCAAGATATACCAGTGCGGGGATCTCATCGACAACGACGGGGACGGGCTCCTCGACGCGCAGGACCCGGACTGCCTCGGCCCGTGCGACAACACCGAGGACAGCTACTACGGCGGGATCCCAGGGCAGGCAGGGCCGGCTTGCACCGTCGATTGCTACTTCGACCAGGACTCCGGGTCCGGCAACGACGATTGCCACTGGAACCATCAGTGCGATCCGAACGAGGTCGCGCCCGACTATCACCCCGAGTCGAACAACGGGTCGATGTGCGCGTACAACCCTGCGGCCTCGACGCCGGGCGCCCAGGGCAGGAGCTGCAGCCAGCTCAAGATGGAGCAGTCCGATGCCTGCCACGATTTCTGCGGTCCGCTCACGCCGAACGGCTGCGACTGCTTCGGCTGCTGCGAGCTGCCCGCGGGCAGCGGCCTCTACGTCTGGCTCGGCTCCGACGCCGACGGCACCGGCCAAGGCTCGTGCTCGCGCGACGGCATCTCCGACCCGAGCCGCTGCGAGCCGTGCACGCCCGTGGACGCCTGCCTCAACGAGTGCGGCCACTGCGAGCTGTGCCTCGGCAAGGAGACGCTGCCCGCCGACTGCTTCGAGACCGGCACCGGCGGCGGCGGCGGCGGCGCGGCCGCCGGCGGCGGTGACGGGGTCGGCGGCGGCGCCGCAGGGAGCGGCGGCGGCGCCCCGGGAGGCCAGTGCGCGCCGGGAGTCCAGCCGTGCGGGCTCGCCGGCCAGGAGCCTTGCGCCGCCGATCACTACTGCATCACGGGCTGCTGCCAGCCCGTCGTGAACTAGCACCGATTAAGACCGAGCTCTCTCTGGATTCCAGGCCAGGGATGGGCCCCTGAAAAGCGCTGAAGACACGGAGGTTGGTTACAACTCTCCTCTGTGCCCGCAGCGCCTCCGTGGTGTATTGCCTCCGTGCGAGCCGGAGACGAGCTTGGGGCGGACGCAGCGCTGACCGCCCACGAGCTGAGACATCGTGTCTGCGGTGATGACAAAATAATCGTTCAAAAGGAGACGAGTCGATGAGGATGCGCTCGATGGCCGTTGGGATGCTCTGCGCCTCGCTGGGGATGGGGTGTGGCGGCGACGACGAGGAGCAGCCGAAGAGCTGCTCGGTGGCCGAGCAGACGGGGTGCACCGCGCCGCAGGTGTGCGAGGAGGTCGAGGGCGCCGAGCCCGCCTGCTTCGATCCGGTGACCCTGAAGGGCCGCGTCTACAACTCGCTCGACGACAAGGGCATCGCCGGCGCGCGCGTGCTCGCCCGAGACGCCAACGACGCCGTGATCTCCCGGGTGGCGGTCACCGGCGCCGACGGCAGCTACGAGCTCGCCGTGCCCGCGCGGCGCGACGCCAGCGGGGCGCCGGTCAAGACCGATGTCACGCTGCGCGCCGACGCGCTCGCATACGAGACCTTCCCGAAGGCGCCGCGGGTCGCGCTGCCGATCGACCTCTCGACCGCGTCGGGCAAGCCGCTCGGGATCGCGTCGGCGGCCACCGAGATCGCGCTGTTGCCGCTGCCGGACAGCGACGGGCTCGGCTCCATCTCCGGGGTCGTCCGCGCCGACCAACCTGGCGGGACGCTGCTCGTCGCGGGCGGCGTCACCGGCGCGGCGGATCTCGACGGCAGCTACACGATCTTCAACGTGCCCGCGGGCGAGGTCACGGTGAAAGGCTATGGCGCCGGCCTCGCGCTCGACACGGCGAGCGCGACCGTGAGCGCGGGCAAGGTGACGGCCGGCGTGGATCTGCACGCGACCGGAGAGGCAACGGCGGTCGTGAGCGGCAAGGTCGCGATCGTGAACGCGCCCGGCGGGAGCGCGACCTCGGTCATCCTGGTCGTGGCCGATACGTTCGACGAGATGACCGCCCGCGGCGAGACGCCGCGAGGGCTCCGGCAAGGCAACGTGACCGGCGAGTTCTCGATCGCCGGGGTGCCCGACGGCGACTACGTCATCCTCGCCGCCTTCGAGAACGACGCGCTCGTGCGGGATCCCGACACGTCGATCGGCGGGACCGAGATCGTGCGCATCAAGGTCTCCGGCGAGGATCTGCAGGTGCAGGAGTCGTTCAAGGTGACGGGCGCGCTCGCCGTCGCCTCGCCCGGCGCGAGCTCGCTCGAGGAGGTGAGCGGGACACCGACGTTCGTCTTCGAGGACGACTCCAGCGAAGATCTCTACGAGGTGATGCTGTTCGACGCGCTCGGGGCGAAGATCTGGGAGAACGTCGAGGTGCCCAGGGTGTCGGGGAGCGAGAACGTCTCTGTCGAGTACGATGGTCCAGCGCTTGTGCCGGGGATGATCTACCAGTTCAGGGCCACCTCGAAGAAGGGCGGCACGCCCATCTCGCAGACCGAGGACCTGAAGGGGGTCTTCCTCTATCGGTGATCGGACCTTCGTGTTCGGGCTGACGCGGGCCGACGCCGCCGTCAGCGATGGCGGGCGCGGCGCGCGCTGCCGAGCGCGAGGAGGAGACCAAAGAGCACGAGCGCGCGGGACGGACCCGGCGCGCGCCCGGCGTCGCCGCCCACGGCGGCGACCGTGCAGTTGATGTTGACGTTGAAGCAGCAGCTGCATGCGCCCGGCGGCGCTCCTCCGCCGGCGTGATCCCCTCCCCCTGCTCCGCCGGCCGCATCCCGGCCGCCGCCGGCGCCGCCGGCGCCCGCTCCGCTCGCCTCGGCGCCCCCCTCCCCGGCAGCGCCCTCACCCCCGGCTGCGGCCGTGCCGCCGCCCCCCTCTCCTGCGCTGCCGCCGCCGCCGCTCGCGCCTCCGCCGCTCGCATCGCCCCCCTGGGCTGCGCCGCCGCCCGCTTCTGCGCTACCGCCCTCGCCTGCGCTACCGCCCTCGCCTGCGCCGCCGCCCTCGCCTGCGCCGCCGCCCTCGCCTGCGCCGCCGCCGCCGCTCGCTCCTGCGCCGCCGCCACCGCTCGCTCCTGCGCCGCCGCCACCGCTCGCTCCTGCGCCGCCGCCACCGCTCGCTCCTGCGCCGCCGCCACCGCTCGCTCCTGCGCCGCCGCCACCGCTCGCTCCTGCGCCGCCGCCGCCGCTCGCATTGCCCCCCTCGCCTGCACCGCCCCCCTCGCCTGCGCCGCCGCCCGCCGCGTCGCGCCCACCACCGACATTGCCGCCGCCCCCGGTGCCCTCGCCGGAGGTGCCCGGATCCGAGATCGGTAGATTGCGGCAGCCGATGAAAGGATGGCACTCGTCCGTGGTCGTTGGATCCCCATCGTCGCAGTCGAGGGGCACATCGCTCACGCAAGCCCCCTGGAAGCACCGCTCGATGCCATTGCAGACGTCGAAGTCGTCGCAGAGGTCCCCGTCCGGCAAGATCGCGTCCGCCGAGCAGTGCCCTGCGCCGTCGCAGTACTCCCCGGGATCGCAGGGAGAGGTCGACACGCGGCAGAGCACCGCGATCGGCTCGGCGGTGCACTGCGCCGAGCAGCAGTCCCCGTCGAGCCGGTTGCCGTCGTCGCATTGCTCGCCCCGCCCGAGCACGCCGTCTCCGCAGATCGCGGGCCGCACCGTGAAGACCGTCGGATCGGCCGCGCCGGCGAACAGGGGCTCGTCGGTCAGCGCGCTCGACTCGTTGACCCCGTCCGAGTCGGCGTCGAACGAGACGGTCCCCTGGTTCGTCACGACGAGCCCCTCGGTGAGCGGCCGGAGCGTCGCTTCTATCGTGATGAACATCCACTCTCCGGGCTCGATGACGCCGTCCCAGCCGATCGTGTTGGTGGTGGGATCGGACGTGATCATGCCTTCCTCGGCGACCGCGCCCTCGAGCAGGAGCTCCGGCGGGAGCACATCCACGAACTCGAACCCCGGGTTGTCGGGCTGCGCGCGACCGCCCTTGTTGTTGATGAGCAACGTGTAGGAGACGTCGTCGCCGGCTTTGCGCTCGCTGAGCACGGTCAGGTAGGCGATGAGGCGCGTCGGCACGGAGACGTTCGTCTTCGCCTCGCCCTGGTTGTTCTCCGGCGCCGGGTCGTGCTCTCGCGCGGTGACCTTCGCCGTGCTGCCGATATCGAGGGCGACCGCGGGCGGCGTGAGCGCGGGCGCGGTCAGGGTGACCGCGATCGACGAGCTCTCCTGCGCGGCGAGCGACGCGCGCCGGCACACGAGCCCCTCGGCGGCCAGCCTGCACGTCCAGTCGGTCCCTGAGGCGCCGACGAAGCTCGCCCCGGGCGGCAGGACGTACGTCACGACGAGGTCGCTCGCGTCGCCCGGCCCCTGGTTGGCGACGCCGATCGTCGCGACGAACTGCGCGCCGGGCGACACGGGATCCGGCGCGTCCGTCAGCGTGAGCGCCAGATCCGCCCCGCAAGCCCCGGTCGCGACCGGCACCGCCGCGAGCACGACGTTGTCGATCGCGACGCCGCACGGCCCGGGGCGCCCGATGTCCGTGCAGACCAGGCTGTCGTCCTGCGTGTAGTCGAACCGGAGCTGGACGGTCCGCCCGCGCAGCCCCGCGCCAGGGAAGCGGATCGACACGCGCTTGGTCCCGCCGGAGCTCCCCGACCAGACCGACTGATCGCCGAAGTATCCCGGGTCGTCCCGAGCAGGGAGGTGCTTGGGGAAATGGTGGCTCGCGCCCGTCAAGATCTCCTCGGCGAACGCCTCGGCCAGGACCGCGCGCGGCGCGGCGCCGGCCGTGAGATCCTCCACGCGCAAGGTCAGTCCGTCGAACGCCTCGACGAGCCGCTGCGGATCGTCCTCCAGCTCGTAGGTGAGATCGAAGTCGAGCGTGACGTGCGATTCTCCGGAGCTCTCCGGGATCGTCACGGCGGGAGACAGCAGCGCGACGTGCGACGTCTCCGGCTCCTCGTCGTGAAACGCGGCGTTGTCGCCGGGCGTCAGCGTCTGCGCGACGATCCACGGCGACGCGGAGGCCGCTCCGCCCTCGCGCACCGACCGCCAGCCGGAGGGGAGCGCGGGCGGGCTCGCGTCGTCGAAATCCTCCTCGAGGAGGACCTCCGCTTCGCCCGGCACGCCCGTCTCGAGCTGGATGGGCAGCTCGATCGTGCCCTGGGCGGAGCTCACCGTGAGCGTCAGATCGATCGGCGCGCCGGGGGTGAAGTCCCGCGCCGTGGTGATGAGGAACGGCGCGTCGCTCGCGACGACGCGGCGCGGCTCGATGTCGGGGTAGGTCGCGCTCGCCCTCGTGACCGTCACGGCGGGCGTCTCCGTCCCGAGCGTGGCCGTGATCCCGGAGACGGTGGTGCTGCCCGAGACCGGGTTCGCGACGTAGTTCTCGAGGTAGACGCCGACCTCGATGAGCTCCCCCGGATCGATGCGCTCGTTCGCGAGCGCGCCGCACGCCGTGTCCGCGATCCGGGTGCCCGCGGCGCGCAGCGGCGGGACGCGCGCGAACTCGTCGAGGGCGTCGAGGTGGATGTTCGGCGCGATCAGGGAGCTCGACGTCGGCTGTCCCTCGTCGAACCGCGGCTGGGCGGCCGTCATGCCGAAGACGCTGTAGAGCTCACCGGCGAGCGCCACGCCGCCGATGCGATCGCCGAGGTTCGGCCGGGAGACGTCGTTGCCGTGGCCCGCGTGAAACGGGTGGTCCGAGATCGGCGCAGGTGGGCTGAAGGAGGCGCCTAGATCGCTCGACGCGGTGTGCATGAGCTCGGTCAGATCGCCCGTGCCGGCGACATCCTGGTCGTAGTAGACGACGTGCGCGGTGCCCGTCGTTCGATCGACGGCGACGAAGGGGAAGATCTGGGCCCGATCGCGCCCTGGATCGCTGTTGAGGAGGACGGCGCTGCCGGCGGCGCACTCCTCCGTGAAGGAGCGCAGGGCGATGTCCCCCGTCCCCCGGTCGCCGCTCCGCTGATAGACCACGTAGACGCGCCCCGTGGCCTGGTCGACGTCGATCGACGGGGAGCTCCTCGCGTGGTCGACGCCGAGGACCTGATCTTCGGGGGGGTAGCCGTCGGCGTCGAGGAGGACGAGCGGTTCCCAGGTGGCGCCTCCGTCGGTCGAGCGGCGGCATCCGATGTTGCGCAGCGAGGTCCCCGGCTCGATGGAGCGGAAGACGGCATAGACGATCGACTCCCGGTCCGTGGTTGCGGGGAGGACGCGCGCGCTCGGCCCGTCGAGGTCGCCTCCGGCCGGCGCCTGCGCGAGCACGGCCGCGGGCGACCAGGTCTGGCCGAGATCGTCGGAGTGGCTGTAGAGGATCCTGGGCGACGCGCCGCCGCGCTGGACCCAGGTGACGGACAGGCGCCCGGTCGCCGCGTCGACGTCGACGGAGGCCTGCTCGGCGCTCTCCCCCGCGACGAACGCGGGAGCGACCTCCACCGGCGCGGACCACGAGGTCCCGGCCGCGCCGCCGGGGTTCGAGCCGTGGATGCAGAGGCCCTGGACGCCGTCGGCGGGGCGAACGTAGGTGGAGGCGCTGATGAACACGTCGCGGCTCGGATCGTGGACGACGCGGGGGTCGCCGAGCACCTGTCCGCCGGGGGCCGAGGGCAGCGCGCCCTCGCCGTTCGGGCCGAGCACCTCGGCGAAGGACCTCCCCCCGTCGTCGGAGCGCGCGACGCCGGACAGGCTCATCGGGCTCGCGAGCGCGCCGCGCGGATCGGTGTAGGTCACGACGAGAATGCTCGCGTCCGCGTTCGCGGCGATCGCCGGCTGGCTCTGGGCGCCGAGCGCGTCGGGCGCGTGCACGTCGCGGTCCTCGCCCGCGGCGATCCCGAGCCGAGCTGCGCCGGGCGCCTCCGGTTCGTCGCTGCCGCAACCCGCGCCGGCGACGAGCAATCCCCCGCCGATCCACAAAGCGATCCCGCGTCGCGCGCGCATAAGCACCTCCGAACGGAGATCGATGCCGCGAGCTCGCAGGACGTGCCGATTTCCCCCACATGGCACGGCCCATCCAGCGGAACGGCCCGATGCGCTGCGGTCGTTCTCGGGCAACGCCGACGCACGCCGCCCGTCGGCGGGGCCGGTGCGCCCGGCGCGAAGGCCTGCCTCGACGCCCTTTCCTGTTCTTCCCGTGCGGCGGGCCGGGCGCGCCGCGCGTCGCACGCGGAGGACGGCGCGGGCCCTCGGCCGCCGGCGGGCGCCTGGGGGTGGACCGGATCAGGCGCTGCGCCGCGGGCCGCGGTCGCCGGTCGCCGGCGGAGCGGGCGGCTCGGGGGGGCGGGCGGGGAGCACGAGATCCGCGAGCCGGCGCGCCGCGGCGAACGCCACCTCCTGGTCCGGAGCGGGATCCTCACCGAGGTTGGCGCGCCCGCTCAGCGCGAGCATCGCGATGCCGTGGAGGCCGGCGAAGAGCACGTGGGTGTCCTCCGCCGGCCGCGCGCTGCCGTACCGGCCCAGGAGCTCGACGAAGCCGCTCCACAGCGGGCGCGCGAGCCGCAGGCGCCCCTCATCGCGCAGGCGGGCGCGGTCGAAGCGGCGCTCGGCCATCAGCCAGTAGAGGTCCGGGTGGCGCAGCGCGAACTCGACATACGCGACGGCGAGCGACCGCGCGTCGGCGCCGGCGCGCGCCCGCGCCTCGAGGAGCCCCGCGAGCCGCCGCCAGCCGGCGCCGTCGACGCGGATGAGGAACCCATCGAGCGAGCCGAAGTGGTGGTACAGCACCATCGTCGTCTGGCCGAGGAACGCGGCGATCTTGCGGGCGGTGAGATCATCGCGCGCCAGCCGGCCCTCGCAGAGCGCCTGGAACACGCGCTCCACCGGCTCTTCGGCGTCCGTCACACCCATGCCCGCGATCCTGCCACGTCCGTGCTTCGCCCGTTGACGTGCCCAGCATAACACTGTTATCCCGGACGGATATGGGATTGTTTTGCGAAGAGGCTGCGGCGTCGGGGGCGCGCCGCGGGGGGCGCGCGCTCGCGGCGGGGCTCGCGCTCGCGGCGGGCGCGCTCTCTGGGGCGTGCACGTCGCGGCCGCCGGCGGCGGACGACGCGCCGGTGGGGCCGTACGCGGTGGTGGACGGGTGGCTGCGCGTCCCCGAGGGGATGGTGTTCGGGCCGGCGCTCGACGTGGCGGTGGACGGGCGCGGGCGCGTGCTGGTGAGCCATGCGGCCGGGCGCACGTCGGGCAACGACGCGCCGATCGGGGAGGCGACCATCCTGGTCTTCGATCCGGAGACGGGGGAGCTGCTCGACGCGTGGGGTGAGGGGTTGTTCGTCTATCCGCACGGGATCGAGGTCGACCGGAATGGCTTCGTGTGGGTCACGGACTCCGAACAGAACCGGGTGTTCAAGCTGACGGCGGAGGGGGAGGTGGTCATGACCCTCGGCGAGGTGCCGTGAAGTGGATGTTCGCGTCGCTCGCGGTGCTCGGGTGCGCGGCGAGCCCGGAGCAGCTCGATCGGCCGACGAACGTCGCCTTCGGCCTGGACGGCGACGTCTATGTGGCGGACGGCTACAACCACGCTCGCATCGCGCGCTTCTCCGCGGGCGGCGAGCTCCTGTCGGAGTGGGGGGAGAAGGGCTTCGGGCGGGGGCAGTTCGATACGCCGCACGGGATCGCCACGGACGACGAGGGGCGGGTCTATGTGGCGGACCGGGAGAACGCGCGCGTGCAGGTCTTCAGCGCGGACGGCGGCTACCTCGCGCAGTGGAAGAGCGCCGCGCTGGGGCGGCCATGGGCGATCGCCTTCGGGCCCGATCGGCATGTCTATGTGGTCGACGGTGGCGACCAGGATCCGGAGCGGCCGCGGGGGCATGTGCTGCGGATCGACCTCGATGGGGAGATCGTGGACCGGTGGGGAACCTCGGGGGACGGCCCCGGGGAGATCGACTGGGGGCACGGGATCGCGGTGGGTCAGGACGGGAGCGTCTACGTGACCAGCCTGAGGGGTCGCGGCGTGCAGAAGTTCCGGAGGACGAAGTGAGGGGGCGAGGGCGCGCGCTCGCGCTCGCCGCGGTCGCGGCCGGCGCGCTGGTCGCGGCGCCTGCTCGGGCGCAGGGCGTGGGCGACATGCCGATGCGGCCGGAGGACCGCGGGTATGTCGCGCTTTATGGAGTCTTTTCGGCCTCGCCGCAGGACGGCGAGCAGGCGACGGCGCACGTCGCCCCGCAGGTGGCGGCGGGCGCTCGCCTGAACGGGTGGCTGAGCGCGACCGCGGATGTGACCGCGGCCTGGACCACGTTCGAGGTGGAGGGCGAAGCGCGGCGCTCGTCGTTCCGGTTCGGGAATCCGTTCGTGACCCTGCAGGCGGCGCTGGTCGAGGGGCGAGGGCGAGCGATCCATGCCGGGCTCGGGGCTGCGCCGCCGCTCACGACGTTCCCGGGGACGATCCCGGCGAACACGGAGGTCGAGTACAACTACGCGGTCGCGAGCGCGGCGCGCGGGTTCGCGGATCCCTGGATGTGGGCGCCGAACGCGATCCCGGTCGTGCTCCTGCTCCGCAGCCGGGCGGAGCTCTTGGCGCGCGTGGTGCTCGGCGCCGAGCTGGATCCTGCGGTGCTCGTCTCGGTGAACTCCAATCCATCGCGCCTCGCGATCGTGGCCGCCGCGCACGCCGGCTTGCGGCTCGGGCCGCTGACGCCGGGGCTGCGGGTGCAGATGTTCGCGCAGTCGGCGCCCCTCGCGGGGCGCAATTTCTCGCAGTGGTCGGCGGCCCTGTACGCGCACGCGGAGCTCGAGGCGGTCTTTGTGCGCGCGCAGGGCGTGGTCAACGTGGATGCGCCGTTCGGCCTCGCCGGGCAGCGAGGGGCCACCGTGTGGGGGGCGTCGCTGGGCGGCGGGCTCCGCCTGTAGCGGAGAGCACGGGGCGGTCCTGCACGAGGCGCGAGGCGCCATCGCACCTCGCTTCCCTCCTCCGGCGCTGCGCACCATCCGGCTCACGCGTTCCCGGCAGTGTCACGACCGGTCGAGGATCTTCGTGCCTGGGGCTCGCCGAGGCGCTGCGGACACCGGGGACGAGGGGTACCTGATGACGTTCGCGCACGATCGCGGTCGCGGCACGAGCTATCTCGCGATCCTGGACGCGGCGAACGTCGAGGCCGACCCGATAGCCGAGGTCCACCTCCCGGTCCGCGTCCCCGCGGGGTTCCACGGCAGCTGAGTGCCAGGCTTGTAGGGGCCCGGCGGCCTCGTCATCCGGCGGGGCGGCGGGGCGCCGGGGCGGGGCGGGGTGGGGTGGTGGGTGGTCGCAACCACGGTCGGCTTTGGGGTGGTCGCAACCACGGTCGGTTTGGGGGGATGAGGCGGGCTGAATCGCAACCACGGTACATTCGCGCCCGGGGCCGAGGACGGTCGCAACCACGGTCGGTTTGGGGGATGAGGCGGGCTGAATCGCAACCACGGTACGTTCGGGCCCGCGGGCCCGCGGGCCCGGGCCGGGCGGGTGGATCTTCAGATCTTTTGGACCTTTGGACCTTCGATCAACGTAATACTCCCCACATCTCATCACAGCTTAGCATTTGTTAGCCTGCTCACATCGATCGATCAGCGAGTTCGTCGGTCGAGTGGCGAGATGTGGCGGAGCGGGTGGCGGCCGCCACCCGCCCGAGCGCCATCGTCGTCCTCATCAGCCGCTTTCACCGCGTGGCACGACTCTTGGTATCGCCCACGAACATGAGTCAGCCCCGCGCGATCGTCCCTGGCGCTACCTACCTTCTCACGCGCCGTGTCCTGCGAAGGCACTTCCTCCTCCGCCCCGATTCCGCCATCACACGACTCGTGATCTATAGCCTGGCGGTCTCGGCACAACGCTATGGGATCCTCGTACATGCGCTCTGTGTGATGTCCACCCACCTTCATCTTGTTGTTACAGATACACGTGGTGAGCTCCCACGCTTCCTTCAGCGGTTCCACCGCATTGTCGCGCTCGGAGCGAAAATTCTGCGAGCCTGGGAAGGCCCAATATGGGACCATGCGACAACGAGCGCAGTACACCTATCAACAAGGGATGCATTAGTGGAGAAAATCGCCTACACACTGGCCAACCCGGTAATTGCCGGCATCGTGGAGCATGCGCACGAATGGCCAGGTGCGAAAGTACTCGTCCGCGAACTCGGCTGCGGCGCACTGCGCGCCCGACGCCCTGAGATTTACTTCAATCCGAAGAACCCAGAGTGGACCGAGGAAGCCACCATACAAATCACACTTCCACCCATGATTGCGAACAGCGACGCCGAGCGGTTTCGGAGTGATATCGCAGCACAACTCGATCTACACGAGAAGCGAGCTCGTGCTACCCTGAAGCGACAAAGACGTGGCTTCCTCGGCCCTGCACGTGCAGGCAAAGTTTCGCCTTACAAACGCGCGACAACCATCGAACCGATCCGCGACATCAACCCAACATTCGCGGTTGGCCGCGGACAACCAGATGCGCGAAACAACGCCATCGCCGCGATACATGCCTTTCGCACCTCATATCGTAAATCACTCGAGCAATGGCGCGCTGGCGTACGCAATACAATGTTCCCCATCGGGACATGGTGGATGCGTGTGTTCCACGGGGTCAGCGTTGGTAACGGCGAGCTCGCCGAAGCATAGGCAGGGCGAGCGTATCCTGAATCTCAACGACGAGGGAGCGTCGGCCGCGAGCGTTACCTCTCCCGTCGTACGACCATAAGCTGGAGCGTGCTGACCTAATCTATGGATGGTGCGCAGGCTCGCGAGGTGCACGCTCACTCGGCGTGCTCATAGGCTCGCCATGTCCAGTTCGGCGTCTTGGCTACCGCGGCGTGGGGCAGCTCTCTGCTCGCCTGACTCGGGCGGACCGCCGCGATTGTCGAGTTGGGTGGAAACCCGGTCGCGTTCGGATCCGGCTCCGACATGACGATGTGCCGGGCCTCAGGCCGCGCTCAGCCGCTCCGCGCCACCTCCACGCACCGATCATAATCGACCTCTAGTTCCGGTCGCGAGCGCCGTAGGTTGTGGTTGAGGGTGCGCCGCGACCTGCGGCGGCGGCGCGCTCCAATGACGGTCGGGTCCGAGGACCGGCGCAACCACGGTCGCGGAGGACGCGCAAGGACTGCGCAACCACGGTCGGGTCGGTCTAGTTCACAATTTCGCAACCACGGTCGGGTCCGCGCGCCGGGTCCGGCGCGCCGAAACCACGGTGAGGTCCGCGCGCTGCTGCTGCTGCGCTGCTGCTGCTGCCGCAACCACGGTCGGGTCCGCGCGGGTCCGCGCGCGCGGGGTCCTCGGGTGCCGTCGGGGTCCGCGCGGAGGTGGTCCGCGGAGCCGGTCCGGGACGGGTGGATGGATAGCGCCCGGTCGGGTCGGATGGTGCCGCCCATGCTAGACCGCGCTGCGCCGATGCCCTCCGAGCGCTCCCTCCTCTCCTCCGCAAGCTCCCCACTCACCGCTACCCTCAGCGAGCTCTCAGGCGACCTCGACGACGCCGCCTCGAACGACACGTCCGCCAGCGGCCCCCCCGCCTCCACGCCCGCCGACCACGAGCCGCTCCCGTCGTTCGACCTCCCCTCGGACCGCCGGATCGTCACCCCCCGCGATCTCGCCGCGGAGCTCGCCGCAGCGCCGCCTGGCACATTCCACGTGACGGGCTCAGCCGGCTCGGCCGGCGCGCTCGTCATCCGTCGCCTCGTGGCAGCCGCCGCCGGCCGCCGCATCCTCGCCCTCACCCCTGACGTCGACAGCGCCCGCGCCCTGGCAGCCGACGCCTCGTTCCTGCTCGCCGACCGAAACGCCGACGACGCCGAGGCCACCGGCTCCACGGCCTCCGGTCGCGTCCTTCTCTACGTGCCGAACGAGGCCAGCCCCTACGCGGACGTCAACCCGGACCGCCGCGGCGCCCAGACCCGCCTCGCCACGCTCTTCCACCTCGGCATGGACCTGCCGTGGTCGGTCCTCGTCTGCCCCGTCGCCGCGCTCGCCCGTAAGGTCGTTCCCAAGGACGAGGTCACCGAGCACGCCGAGCTCGTCATCGCCGAACAGGAGATGGATCGCGACGCGCTCTCCGCCCGCCTCGGCGCCGCTGGCTACGTTCGCAGCCCCCTCGTGGAAGACCCTGGCTCCTTCGCCGTCCGCGGTGCCCTCCTCGATGTCTGGGCGCCCTCGGCCGAGCTGCCGGTGCGCATCGATTTTTACGGCGACGTCATCGCGTCGATCAAGACCTTCAACCCCGACGATCAGCGCACGATCGCCGACGTGAAGGAGGTCTGGCTGCCGCCGGCCCGCGAGGCGATCCTCACGCCAGGCAACGTCGAGCGCGCCCGCCAGCGCGTCCGTGCCGCCTGCGACGCCATCGACTTCCCCTCGACCAAGGCGCGCGCCCTGGTCGACGACGTTGCCAGCGGCCGTGCCTTCTTCGGGGCCGAGGGCTATTTGCCGGCGTACATCGACCTCGCCGCCTTCACCTCGTACCTGCCCGGCGACGCCCTCGTCGTTCTCGAGGATCCGGCCTCCCTCACCGCCGCCCTGCGCGACGAGCTCGGTCGCGCCGCCGCCGACCGGAGCCACAAGGATCGCGAACCGCACTTCCCGCTCGGCGCCTTCTACGAGGACGAGGCGCACGTCGCGTCGTGGCTCGGCCACCGCACCGTGGTTGCGCTGCATCGCACCGGGGTTGAGGGTGCCGTGGAAAGTCAGGACTCGCTGGAACGCTTCGAGGTCGCCCCCGAGGATGCCCCCTCGATCGCCGCGCGGGACCAGTCGGACCTCGAGCGCGCCATCAAGGCGGCCCGCGCGTCACGAGGCAAGCACGGCGCTCTGGACCCGCTCGTCCGCCGCGTCGTCGCATGGCAAGAAGCGGGCCTGCGGGTGCTGATCGCCGCGCGCGCACAGACCCAGGTTGAGCGCTTGGTTGCGCTGCTCCGCCACCGAGACGTGCGGGTGAAGGCCAACCTCGGTCCGTTCGACCCGGCGTTCCTCGACGGCAACAGCTCGACCGCTCCACGCGACACCGCCCTCGTCGTCACAGGCTCCCTTGCGCGTGGCGTCATCGCTCCGGCGGAGGGGCTAGCGCTGGTCACGGAAGAGGAAATCTTCGGGGCCCGCGCCCACCGCCGCGCCGCTCGCGCCTCCGCCTCCGCCACAAAACCCGCGCAGGCCTTCCTCGAGGACCTCCGCAACCTGGGCGTCGGCGACTACGTCGTCCATGTAGAGCACGGCATCGGCCGGTACCTCGGCCTCGTCCACAAGCAGGTCGGCGCAACCACGGTCGACCTCATCGCCGTGGAGTACGCCGGCGGCGACAAGCTCTACCTGCCGGTCTACCGCCTCAACCAAATCCAGAAATTCAGCGGCGGCGAAGGCGCCCCCAAGCTCGATCGGCTCGGCGGGCAGACCTTTGCCAAGACGAAGGCGCGGGTCGAGAAGAGCGTCCGCAAGATGGCCGACGAGCTCCTGCGCCTCTACGCCGAGCGCCGCGCCGCCACGGCCACGCCCATTCCGCTCCAGGACGACGATTACCGTGCCTTCGAAGCGACGTTCCCCTTCGACGAGACGCCCGACCAGGCGCGGGCCATCACCGAGGTTGCGGCCGACCTCGAGTCCGGCCGTCCCATGGACCGCCTCGTCTGCGGCGACGTCGGCTTCGGCAAGACCGAGGTTGCCATCCGCGCCGCCTTCCGCGCCGCCAACGCCGGCAGGCAGGTGGCCGTCCTCTGCCCAACCACGGTGCTCGCCCAGCAGCACTACCTCAGCTTCAAGTCCCGCATGGCCTCCTACCCCATCGAGGTCCGCGCCATGTCCCGCTTCCAGACCAAGCAGGAGCAGGACGAGGTCTCCCGCGGCCTCCGCGACGGCAGCGTCGACGTCGTCATCGGCACGCACCGCCTCCTCTCCAAGGACATCCACTTCAAGCGGCTCGGCTTGCTCGTCGTCGACGAGGAGCAGCGCTTCGGCGTCACCCACAAGGAGCGCATCAAGGCCCTCAAGACCAACGTCGACGTCCTCACGCTCTCGGCCACCCCCATCCCCCGCACCCTCCAGATGGCGGTCTCCGGCCTCCGCGACATGTCGATCATCACCACCCCCCCGGTCGACCGCCGCGCCATCCGCACCGTGGTTACCCGCCACGACGAGGCCGTCATCCGCGAGGCCGTCCTCCGCGAGCTCGGCCGCGGCGGCCAGGTCTTCTACGTCTACAACCGCGTCGAGGGCCTCTACGAGCGCGCCGCCCGCCTCGCCGAGCTCGTCCCGAGCGCCCGCATCTGCGTCGCGCACGGCCAGATGAGCGAGCACAACCTCGAGCAGGCCATGCTCGACTTCGTCGAGGGCCGCTACGACGTCCTCTGCGCCACCGCCATCATCGAGAGCGGCCTCGACATCCCCCGCGCCAACACCATCCTCATCGACCGCGCCGACATGTTCGGCCTCTCGCAGCTCTACCAGCTGCGCGGCCGCGTCGGCCGCTCCAAGGAGCGGGCCTACTGCTACCTCATCGTCCCGCCCCCGAACGCCATGACCGACGAGGCCCGCGCCCGCATCGAGGCCCTCGAGCGCCACACCGAGCTCGGCTCCGGCTTCCAGATCGCCTCGCTCGATCTCGAGCTGCGCGGCGCCGGCGATCTCCTCGGCGCCGAGCAGAGCGGCACCGTCGCCCAGGTCGGCTTCGAGCTCTTCTGCCAGATGCTCGACGAGGCCGTCCACGAGCTCCGCGGCGAGCCCGTGGTCCACGACGTCGACCCCGAGCTCTCCTTCGACGCCGATGCGCTTCTGCCAGAGGAATACATTTCCGACGTGGGCGTACGCCTCTCCCTCTACAAGCGCTTCGCCGGCGCCAGCTCGGCCGAGGACGTGCAGGACCTCGCGGTCGAGATGGAGGATCGCTTCGGCCCGCCGCCGATCGAGGCGCGCCGGTTCGTGCACCTCATGCGGCTCAAGACCGAGCTGCGCCGGCTGAAGGCGCTCGCGTGCGAGGCGAGCGCCAAGGGGGTCACGCTGCACCTGCGCGAGGACACCCCGCTCGACCACGCCAAGGTGCTCCGGCTTGTCCAGCCGAAGGGCTCGCCCTACCGGCTCTCTCCCGACATGCGGCTCTCCCGTCGGCCCAGGGACGGCGAGGTCTTCACGAGCGGGCTGGAGGCGACCGACAAGCTCCTCAGCGAGCTCGCCAACTGCCTCAAGGACGGCGCCTGATCGCGCGCCGCCGCGCGGCCTCCCGGGTCGTCCGGCTTACCCGGGTGAGCTCGCGACGCGGGATTGAGCACGATCCGGCGCGCGGCGCGGAGGCGACGCCGCGCTCCGGCGGTGATACCGTCGGCAGGACGGGAGGGAATGGATGACCGATCGCCGGGATCGCGAGCGGCTCGAGGCGCTCCAGCGGATCACCATGACGAGCTGGTACAGCCCGTTCCAGCTGGCCCGCGCCGCGCTCGACCTGACCGTCTCCCGCCTGATCGGCGCGCGCGGCGATTTCCGCCTCATCGAGGCGATCGCGGGGCCGCAGCCGCCCTTCGACTATGCGGTCCGACACGGCGTCGCGCGCGGCGAGATCTGGATCGACTACGTGGCGGACACGGGCGACGGCTTCAACTCCACCTATGCGATCGCGAGCCTGCTCGCCCGGCCGACGCTCTCGCTCGGCGGCCGGGAGACGCGGCGCGGAGAGGTGCTGATCATGGGCGGGGACCAGGTGTATCCCTCGGCCACGCGGCAGGCGTACTGGACGCGCCTCGTCGAGCCCTACGCGGCCGCGCTCCCGAAGGCCGACGTGAAGGAGCCGCCGCACCTGTTCGCGATCCCGGGCAATCACGACTGGTACGACGGGCTGATGAGCTTCATGCGCCTCTTCGGCCAGAAGCGCACGCTCGGCGCGTGGAAGACGCTCCAGTCGCGGAGCTACTTCGCGCTGAGGCTCCCCCGCGGCTTCTGGCTGCTCGGCGTGGACATCCAGCTGGAGTCCGACATCGACCAGCCGCAGATCGAGTATTTCTGCAAGCTGGCGAGGCACGACATGCGCGACGGGGATCGCGTGGTCCTCTGCACCGCCGAGCCCGACTGGGTGAAGGGCGCCATCTACAACCCCGATCTCCAGAGCAACCTCGCCTTCTTCGAGAAGCAGCTCGCCGACGCGCGGCCCGGGATCGAGGTCGTCGCGCGCATCGCCGGAGATCTGCACCACTATCGACGCCACGAGTCCGCGGACGGCCGGCAGAACATCATCGCCGGCGGCGGCGGCGCGTTCCTCCACCCGACCCACGGCGAGCCGGTCGCCGTGGTCCGCTCCGGCGCGGGCGCGGACCAGCGCCCCTACACCTTGAAGGCGTCATTTCCGTCAGAGTCGGAGTCGCGCCGCCTCACCTGGCGCAACCTCTTGTTCGCCCGGTACAACCTCGGCTTCTGGCCCGTCGCGGCGTTCGTCTACATGCTCTCTTCGCTGACGCTGCCCCGGCCCGGCCCTGGCGCCGTCGCGTGGGTCCTCGTCGTCCTGCTCGTGTTCATCGTCTTCACCGACACGCACAAGACCTGGTATCGCCGCCTCGCCGGCTCGCTCCACGGGCTCGCGCACCTGGGGGCCGCGCTGGGGCTCGCTTATGCCGGCGGCGCGCTGCTCGGCGTCGACGTCCGGAGCCTCCAGTCGATGTGGAGCATCGTCGGCGTGACGCTCTTCGTCGGCGTGACCGGCGCCGTGGTCGGGTCGACGCTGATGGGCATCTACCTCCTGATCTCGCTCAACGTCGCGCGGCGCCATGGCAACGAGGCGTTCTCGGCGCTCCAGATCGAGGACTATAAGAACTTCTTGCGGATTCACGTCCACCGAGAGGGCCTCACCATCTACCCCGTCGGTCTGCGGAGGGTGCCTCGCGCGTGGAAGGTGGCCGAGGATCGCAGGCCCGGCGAGCCGCGCCTCGTCCCCGAGGGCGGCGCGCTCGCGCCGGAGCTCATCGAGGAGCCCATCACGATCCCGATCGCGCCGCAGCATCGCCGGGCCGACCGGTCCAGCCTCGCCTCGGCGGACGCCGGGCTCCGCGAGTGCGCCGCCGGCGAGCCGCGGAGCCGCCCCCCCGCGGCCGGCTCCGCGGCGGAGGACGGCGCGCCAGAGCCGTAGGATCGTTCCTGCGGGTTGAGGCAGTTCGCCTCAGCCGAGACATTCTGCCGTCCTCGTGGCGAGCACGGCCTCGATCGGGCCGTCAGGGCGTGGCGGCGAGGTTGGGCAGCGTCGGCGGAGCGACCTTGGGACAGATCTCGCGTTGCTCCCCGGGGGGCGCGAGCGGATCCTGGCCTTCCCTCGGGCACGAGCGCGGGCCGTTCGCGATGGCGTCCTGCTCGCGGTCGTCCGGGGTCCATTCGCGGTTGATGCTCGGCGCGTTCGCGAGCCCCTCGGCGCACGCCGCGGAGGCGGCGACGAGGAGCAGCGCGAGCGCGGCGCGGATCGAGGAGCCAAGAGAGCGTTTCATAGGCACATCCCATCTCCCCGCGTGGCCGGCGCTGACCGCGCCGGTCCGCGGAAGTCCTCAGGGTTTCCCGACGGAGTTCACGGTCCGTGCCAGGTCGAGGTCGCCGGGCTGAACGGGGTGCCAGGCAGCCCCTCGCGGCCGCCGCCTCCCACGGCTCGTCGCGGGCCGTCGAGCCGAGCGCGGCCGCGGCGGCGCCAGGCTCGGCGCACGACCCGCGCGCGGCTTGCGTCCCCGCGCAAATGCCCAAGGTGGTCGGCGGGGGGTCCGTGAGGAGCGCGACCCCGGAAGGAGTGTCGATCATGGCGAGAGACGTCATCGAGGTGCTCAACGACCTCATCCAGCTCGATCGCGACGCGATCGCCGCTTACGAGCAGGCCATCAAGGCGTGCGAGCACGCTCAGACCAGGGAAATGCTCGCGAGGTTCAGGGACGATCACGGGCGCCACGTGGTGGATCTGAGCGCACACGTGACGTCGCTCGGCGGCGCCCCGGCAGCGAGCCGCGACCTCAAGGGCAAGCTCATCGAAGGGTTCACGGCGATCACGAGCATGGGAGACCAGAGCGCGCTGATCGCGATGCGCGGCAACGAGGAGCTGACGAACCGGCAATACCAGGCGGCGCTGAACGAGTCGCTCACGACCGAGGCGCGGGCCATCGTCGAGCGCAATTACGCCGACGAGCAGCGGCACCTCGCGTGGATCAAGGACGCGCTGTCGCGGAAGGTCTGGGAGCGGGCCGCCTAGGTGGGCGGTCGGCCTGAGACGGTGGCGAAGACGATCGGAAGCAGGTTCTACGTTGTTGGGGGGTATTATGAAGTCGAATCGGTCCATCCATCTCGCGCTCGCCATGGGCGCCCTCGCGGTCGCGCCGGCGCTCTCCGCCGCTCAGACGGGCAGCACGAGCCCGCCGCAGCAGCGCGAATCGGGCACGCCGGGAGCGGCCCACGGCGGCGCGCAGCAGCAGGGCGGCGCCCGCGGGACGGCGCAGGGTGGCGCGCACCAGGGCGGCGCGCAGCAGCAGGGCGACCAGCACGGCGCGAGCAGTGGGCAACGCGCGCAACAGCAACAGCAGCAGCAACAGGGGCAACGCCACAAGGCGATGACGCTCAAGGAGCAGATCTCATTTAAAGTCGAGGAAGGGTGCACCTACACGGCTTCCGTGAACGGCCGGATCGAGCCCGCCGCGGCGGGCAAGTCGCAGCAGCCGTCGGGGGCCCAGCCAGGCGGCGGCCCTCAGGGGCGAGGCGGCGCGGGCGCGCAGGGCCAGACCGGCGGTGCGGCTCAAGGCCCTGCCGGCGGCAGCCAGGCTCAGGCCGGCGGCGCTCAGGATCGCAGCCGTGACACCGGCGGCAGCCAGGCCCCGGCGGGTGGTGCTCCCGGCGGCAGCCAGGCCGGCGGTGCTCAGGGCGGCAGCCAGGCCCATGCAGGCGCTCAGGCCGGCGGCGCTCAAGGCGGCCAGGCGGGCAGCGCGCAGAGCGGGGGTCAAGCAGGGGCAAGGGCTGGCGACCAGGAGAAGGTGAAGCCCAACCTCACCGTCTCCGCCTCGATGAGCTGCCCGAACGCGCCCGAGCTCCGGGTCACGGACACGCTCAAGACGGACACGGCCGTCACGCGCTCGGAGCTCGAGGGCATGATCTCGCGCCGGGCGAGCATCGCGACCGAGAAGAGCGGGCGCTTCTGCATGTATGTGCCGCAGTTCGAGCTGACGGGCGAGAAGCTGAGCGGCCGCGGCATCGCGCAGCTCTGCCGCGTGCCCGCGGCGGATCAGAAGCAGGGAATGCGGTGAGCCCGGGGGCCTCCGCGCCCGCGAGCGGTGAGGACGTCCGAGCTCGAGGGGCGTGGAGCGACGAGAGCGCCCGTTGATCTCAGGCGCGCGCCGGCGCTCGGCAGGCGCGCGCCGGCGCGGCGCTCAGAGGCGGATCAGAGCAGGGGGCAGGATTGCTGCCTGGCGATCACGAAGGAGCGCACGGGGTAAGTCGTCCCGCTCTGCGCGTAGAAGGTGCCGCCCGAGGTGACGCTCCAGGTGTGTCCGGTCAGCTCTCCCGTCGTCGCATCGGCATAGATACGCATGAAGGCCGTCCCCACCCCGCCCCTGAACGTCCCGGTGCACGAGCCTGGCGCCGAGGCGGTGAAGCGGTCGTCGGGGAAGATGGTGCTGCACCCATGCACCGAGGTGGTGGAGTCGACGATCGGCAACGCCCATTGCGTGTTGGTGCCGATCTTCGGGTTGAGCGCGTTGATCTGCTGCGGCGCACCCGTGACGATGGCGGTGTGCCCGCTGTAGGTGCCGGTCGCGTCGATCACCAGGACGTCGCCCGCGGCGATGTTCGCGATGTTCGTGATCGGCGTGAAGTCATCGCCAGCGGCAGTGCCAATGACGTCGATGAGATCGACGGCGTTGTCATAGTAGACAGCGGAACTCGGGCTGGGCGACCCCCAGAGCACGCCGAGGTCCGAGGACGAATAACCCCAGACATTCTTCTGGATGAGCGTGAAGAGCGCGGCGCCGCTGGCGAGCGGCGTCTGAGCCGCGGCGAGATCGAGCGCCTCATCGGCGATCTCCTGGCACGCCTCGGCGGGCGCGGAGCCGAGCGCGACGAGAGAAGCAGCAGCAGAGACCATCAGGAAACGAGCAGCATTGCTGAGCATGAAGTACCTCGGTTGACGGTTACCACGTTGCCGTTCCGCAGGCCGAGCAGATTCGGTTGAGGAGGTCGATCGTGTACAGCAAGAGAATCGCACCTGGTCGGGTCGAGCCTAGCATCCACTGTTTACTGTCAATACACGGCATTCGTCAACATACTTCGAACGTTTCCCAACGCATTGATTCATTTTCATGTGCTCATGTAGGACACAAGAGCTCTTCAGCCGGCACCGCCGGATAGTGTCCACCGGTTGATGGCGACCCCGAGTCATCGACTCAGCTATCGCGCGGCTGACGCTGCGCGCCAGCGACCGCGACGGACGGCGTTGTGAGGCATCGGCCTTGGAAGCTCGTCCCGCTGGAATCCAGCAACACTCGACTCGCCGAGCGCCGTGCTCAATGCGTCTGCGATGGGGTGGGTCCCAGGGTGCCTGCCGCTGCTCAACGGGGATCTCTCGCTCGACGAGAGCGTGCTCGTCCCCCTCGCCGAACCGAGCGCGCGACGCTGGCCGACCGGCCCGACAGCGCAACGACCATTGGCGCGACCGCCCGTGACGTGAATACGACGCTCGTCAGGCGGCGAGGCGTGCTGGGAGCGCCGCGAGGCGGCTTCACCCAGCCGCCTCGCCCGTCTCTCCGCCCTCAGTACGGCAGCTCATCCAGCGCAGGCACCTCCGGCGGCCGCCCCCGCGCCCCGTTCTTCCCGGGCCGCGCGGTGGTCGGCATCGCGGCCCCGGGCTGCGTCGCCTCGCCGTCGTCCTCCAGCCCGGGCGGCGGCTGCGCCACGGACCGGCGCCCGGTGAAGCGGAGCTCCCGCGCGATCACCTCGGTGCGGTAGCGCCGGATCCCGTCCTTCTCGTAGCTCGACGTCCGCAGCCCGCCCTCGATGAGCACGCCGTCGCCCTTGGTCAGCACCTTCGCGAGCGCCTCGGCGCGCGGCCCCCAGAACACGATGTTGTGCCACTCGGTGCGCTCCTTGGGCTCCTTGTTCTTGTCGACGAACGACTCGTTCGTCGCCATGCGCAGCTGGAGCACCGGCGTGCCGTTGCCGGTGTACCGCAGCTCCGGATCCGAGCCGAGATTGCCCATGAGAATCACCTTGTTCATTCCCTCATTCATGACGCGCTCCAGATCGTGATGTTGTTGTCGTTGTCGTCGTTTGCTGTCGTTTGCTGTCGTTTGCTGCCGATTACGTCGTTTGCTGTCGTATTCCGCTGTCACCCGTCGCTCGATAGCGCTCGAGCGCCGTCCATCGAGGTCTCCTGCTGCCTCGCTCCTCTCTCGACGAGGCGCGGTGTCTCCCGCGAGCAAACCGTCGTTCGAGCCGAGCGGGCGGCGCGCCGCGGCCCGGGGCTGCCGCGCGCCGCCCGCTCGGGCTCACGCATCCATCGCTGCGCTGACGCCGGGCCGCGCCGGCGCCGCCGCGTCGACGGCCGCGCGGAGCGACGTGGCGAGGGTCGGCTTGCCGATCAGCGCCTCGCGGGCGCGCTCCCTCCCCTGCCCGATGTGCTCGCCCGCGAACGACAGGTGTGCGCCGCTCTTCTCCACCACGCCGAGCTGGCACGCGAAGTCGATGAGGTCCGCCGCGCCGTCGATGCCAGCGCCCCAGCGGATGTCGAACTCGGCCTCTTTGAAGGGCGGTGCCATTTTGTTCTTTACCACCTTAACGCGTGTCCTCGATCCTATGGCCTCGTCGCTCACCTTCACCGGCCCCACCCGCCGCACGTCGAGCCGCACGCTCGCGTAGAACTTGAGCGCGTTGCCGCCGGTCGTCACCTCGGGGTTGCCGAAGACGACGCCGATCTTCTGCCGGAGCTGGTTGATGAAGATGAGCGTCGTGTCGGTCCGGTGGCATATCCCCGTGAGCTTCCGCAGCGCCTGGCTCATCAGCCGCGCCTGGAGGCCCATGTGCGACTCGCCCATGTCGCCCTCGATCTCGGCCTTGGGCGTGAGCGCAGCCACCGAGTCGACGACGATCACGTCGACCGCGCTCGAGCGCGCGAGCATCTCGACGATCTCGAGCGCCTGCTCGCCGTTGTCCGGCTGCGAGACGAGGAGCCGGTCGATGTCGACGCCGATCGAGCGCGCGTACGTGACGTCGAACGCGTGCTCGGCGTCGATGAACGCGGCGACCCCGCCCATCCGCTGCGCCTCCCGCATCGCGTGGAGCGTGAGGGTGGTCTTCCCCGACGACTCCGGGCCGTAGATCTCCACGATCCGCCCGCGCGGGTAGCCGCCGATCCCGAGCGCCGCGTCCAGCGACAGCGAGCCGGTCCGGATCAGGCCGATGTCCCTGGTCTCGTTCTCATCGTTCAACGACATGATCGCCCCCTTCCCGAACTGCTTCTCGATGGTGCCGACGACGGTCTTCACGGTGCGGAGCTTCTCAGCGATCTCGGTCATCATCTCGGTCTCTTCCTTTCAAACTGCCTTCGTTGCGTGTCGCGTGCTTCGCGTGCGCGCCCCCGAGCGCGCGAACAGCCGATTCGGCGCGGCCGTCGGGGCGGCCGCGATCGCGCCTGCGTGGGTGCAGGCGCGATGGTCTTTTGTGGCGCGGCAGGCTCAGGCGCCGGCCGCGGCGGTGACGGGCGGAGGCCCGGAGGCGGCCTCGCGGTCGAACAGCCGCGCGCCGATCGCCTCGGCCACGTGCGCCGCGCGCACGGCAGCGCTCCTGTCCATGTCGGCGAGCGTCCGGGCGACCCGCAGCACCTTGGTGTACGCCCGTGCCGAGAGGCCGAGCCGCTCCACGGCCGACGCGAGCACGCGCGCCCCGGAGACGTCCGGCATGGCCACGCGCGCGAGATCGCGCGGGCCGAGCTCGGCGTTGTGCGTCGCCGCGACCTCCCCCGCCTCGAAGCGCGCGCGCTGCGCGGCCCGGGCCTCGACGACGCGCGCCCGCACCGCGGCCGAGCTCTCGGGCGCGTGCAAGGGCGCGCGGCCGTCGTCCTTCGCCGACCCGAGCGGCGCGCACAGGTGAGCGACGTCGACCGGCGGCAAGGCGATGTGCAGATCGATGCGATCGAGCAGCGGCCCGCTCAGCCGCGCGCGATAGGCGCGCACGCGGTCGAGGGAGCAGACGCAGCGATTCCCGCGATCCCCGTAGAAGCCGCACGGACAAGGGTTGATGGCGGCGACCAGGATCGGACGCGCAGGGAAGACGACGCGGGCGCGCGCGCGACAGAGGGCGACCGTGCCCTCCTCGAGGGGCTCGCGGAGGGCCTCGAGGACGCCGCGACGGAACTCGAGGAGCTCGTCGAGGAACAGGCAACCATGGTGGGCCAGGGAGACCTCGCCCGGGCGGATCGGATCGCCGCCGCCGACGAGGCCCGCGGCGCTCACGGTGTGGTGCGGGGCGCGGAAGGGGCGCGCCGCGACGAGGCCCCGATCAGGGGAGAGCAGCCCGGCGACCGAGTGGATCGCGGTGATGTCCAGCGCCTCCTCGTAGGACATGGGCGGCATGATCGTGGGCAGCCGGCGAGCCAACATGGTCTTTCCGCTGCCCGGCGGGCCCAGCATGATGAGGTTGTGTCCGCCGGCGGCCGCGATCTCGAGGGCGCGGCGCGCCCCGTGCTGGCCGCGGACCTCGGCGAGATCCACCGCCGCGGCGCCGGGCTCGGCGACGATCGTGGCCACGGAGCCGGCGCCGGGGAGGGCCTTGTTGCCGCGGAGATGCGCGACGACCTGGCCGAGGTGCTCGGCGATGAAGACGTCGACGCCGGCCACGCTCGCCGCCTCGCGCGCGTTGCCGTGAGGCACGATCGCGCGCAGGATCCCCTGCTCCGCCGCGCCGCGCAGCGCCGGCAGGACGCCGCGCACCGGGCGCACCGCGCCGCTCAACGAGAGCTCGCCGAGCAAGCCGATCTGGTCGAGCCCTCCGGCCGGGACCTTGCCGAGCGCGGCGAGCGCGGCGATGGCGATCGCGAGGTCGTACGCGCCGCCGCTCTTCTTGAGGTCTGCCGGGGCGAGGTTCACGGTGATGACATACTCGTCGAGCTCGATGCCGAGTTGCTGGAGCGCGGCGCGGACGCGCACGCGGCTCTCTCGGACGCTCGCCTCAGCGAGGCCCACCATCTGAAAGAACGAGGGGCCGCGGCCCGAATCGACCTCCACGCGGATGGGGTGGGCGTCGAGCCCGAGCAGCGAGAACGTGAGCGCCGTGGCCTGCATGTCCGAGCCCTTTCGCGAACAACGTGCCAGGCAGGGACGCACGCAATTTCAGGGACTTACGGGCAGCCAGGGGTGGCGGATGCGGCGGAGGGGGTGGCGGCCGCCAGGGGCGCCGGGACCGAGGCGCTCGCGGGACCTCCGGCGCACCCACGTTGGGTTCGCGGCAGGTCGACGCGGCCGCTCTCCGCTCCTCTGGCAGGTAGCCCTTGGCCCGTTCCGCACCTCCTTACGTGCGACAGGCGTGTTTGGTCAGGAATAGCAAGAAAGGTTCTCACGAATGCTCCGGCCGGTGGACGGGCCTCCTCGGACGAGCATCGATCTCGCGACTTGATGGCTCGCCAACTCTCCTCGCATCGAGTAGAGAGGAGCGGATGCCGGGAACACCGCACGAGGTGCTCATCGTCGCGCTGCGGGACCGTCCAGCGCTGCTCGCCGACCTCTTCCAGCGGCTCACCGGTATCCCGTTCGGCACGCCGGCGGAGGCGGTCGATGCCACCGTGCGTTTCACCAGGGCCATCGAGGTTCGTGGAGCTCACCGAGCAGCACCTCACCGACGAGCCGTTGCGAGACGCGCAAGCACGTGCGATCCTGGCCGTGCTGAGCGACGCCATGCTCGCCTCGCTCAGGGAGCTGGCCATGGATCCGAGCAAAGTCCCTGAAACCCAAGCGTCTCGACGTTTCCGGCTCTTCTTTGAGAAGCGCGGGAGAGCCGAGGGCAAGATCGAGGGCAAAATCGAGGGCAAGCAGGAGGCCCTGCTCGCCGTGCTCGACGCGCGCGGCCTGTCGCTGACGGCGGAGGAGCGCGCTCACATCAAAGCCTGCACCGTCCCGGCGGAGCTCGATCGATGGATCGCCCGCGCCGCAACGGCCGCCTCCATGAGCGAGGTGTTCGCGCCGGAACCGGTCAGGGCGGCACAGCGCTCGACCCCGGGGAATCGCTCGCGCGTCCCGGAGCGGAAGGGGCGTACGTCGCCGACCCCGCGGAAGCCGACGCGGTCGTCGTAACGAACGCGCCGGCTTCCCCGGCCGGCATCCGCGGGCCACCGACCGCAGGCTGCCGTCAGCACCGGAGAGGTCCTGGACGCGCTCGCCCTGCGTGTGCGCGCATCGGCGCGCCCTCCCCGCGCGGGGCGACTGCTGCTCGGCACGCATGCTCGAACCTTCTGCCGTCGCGCCTTACGCGCGTGCGCGAGCCCCCTCATTGACACGGCTGCGCGCAGAGCACAGAGAGCACAGGGAAGGTCCGAGCCAGAACGAATGCGCTGCCATGGTGCCCCGGCGGGGGCGATCCGGCGAGGCGGAGCGGCCGCTGATCGCCCCCCGCAGCCTCGATCGCCCGGCCCGCGCAGGAGGACGTGCTCATGCGTGTTGCCAGCGATATCGGCGGGACGTTCACCGACCTCGTCGCCTTCGATGAGGAGACAGGAGAGATCTCGCTCGCCAAGGTCCCCACCACACCGGACGATCTCACGCGAGGTGTCCTCGAGACCCTCGATCCGGCGCGGATCGACGCCGCCCGCATAGGGTCCTTCATCCACGGCACCACCCTGATCATCAACGCCCTCACCGAGCGCAAAGGCGCCCGGACCGGGCTGCTCACGACGCGGGGCTTTCGCGACGTCCTGGAGATCGGCCGGGCCAACCGGCCGGACATCTACAACTTCTCATTCCACAAACCCGAGCCCTTCGTCCCCCGAGATCTCCGCCTCGAGGTCACCGAGCGGCTGAACCACAAGGGCGAAGTGCTGACGCCGCTCGACGAGGACAGCGTGCGGCGCGGCGTCCGCGCGCTCCTCGACCGGGGCGCCCGCGCGATCGCGATCTGCTTCCTGCACGCCTACCGGAACCCGGCCCACGAGCGCCGCGCCGCCGAGATCGCCCGGGCAGAGGCCCCCGCCACGCCGGTGACCGCGTCGTCCGAGATCACACGGGAGTGGCGCGAGTACGAGCGCACGAGCACCGCGGTGCTGAACGCCTACGTCCAGCCCCTCGCCGCCGCGTACCTGAGCGGCCTGGAGAGCAGATTGACCAGGCGCGGCGCGGCCGGTTCATCGCTCCATGTCATGCAGTCGAGCGGCGGCATCACGACGTTCCCCGAGGCGAGCGCCGCGCCCATCCGCCTCGTCGAGTCCGGGCCTGCAGGCAGCGTCCTCGGCGCCATCGCCCTCGGGCAGCTCCTCGGGGAGCGCGACATCATTTCCCTCGATATCGGGGGCACGACCGCCAAGTGCGCCGTCCTCCAGGGCGGAGAGGCGCGCGTCACCACCGAATACAAAGTGGAGTGGACCCCGACGTCCCCCGGATACCCCCTCATGATCCCGGTGATCGATATCGCGGAGATCGGCGCAGGCGGCGGCTCGATCGCCCGTATCGACGAGGCCGGACGGCTGGAGGTCGGCCCGCGATCGGCAGGCGCTGTGCCGGGGCCGGCCTGCTACGGTCGAGGTGGAGAGGAGCCGACCACCACCGACGCGAACCTCCTGTGTGGCCGCATCAACCCCGCGTACTTCCTCGGCGGCCGCATCCTGCTCGACGTGCAGGCCGCCCGCAGGGCGATCCACCGCATCGCCGCGCCCTGCGGCGTCACCGAGGCCGAGGCCGCGCGCGGGGTCGTCCGCCTGGCAAACGCGATGACGGAGAGCCTGCTCAGGCGCGTGACCGTCCGCCGCGGGCACGATCCGCGGGAGTTCGCGCTCGTCGCCTTCGGCGGCGGCGGCTCGATGCACGCCGCGGCCCTGGCGCGAAGCCTCCGGATCCGACGGGTCATCATCCCGGTCGCACCCGCGCATTTCTCGGCCTGGGGCATGCTCATGGCCGACGCGCGGGCCGACCTCGTGCGGACCGCGCTGGTGCGCGCCGAGCCCTCGCAGTCAGCCGCGCTCGCCGCTCTCCTCCGGGAGCTCGAGCACGAGAGCAGCGCCCTCGTCTGTCGGGGAGGGCTCGATCCGGCCCGCGTCTCCGCGCGCCGCTTCGCCGAGATGCGTTATGCCGGTCAGGAGCATACCGTCAAGGTCCCCCTCCCCGACGGCACGCTGGACAGCGCTGCGCTGAACGAGACCCTGGGGCGCTTCCAGGCCCTCCACGAGCAGCGTTACACGTTTCGCCTGGACGCGGCCGTGGAGATCGTGAGCCTCCACGTCGCAGCCGTCGGCGCCGTGGACAGGCCGCGTCCGGCGCGGCTCGATCGCTCTCCGCCGGATCCCACGCCCGCGCGCAAGGGCGCGCGCGCCATCGACTTCGACGAGCTCGGCGTGCTGGAGAGCCCCGTGTACGAGCGCGCTCGTCTGAGGCCGGGCATGCGCGTCGAAGGACCGGCCGTCGTCGAGGAGCCGGCCGCCTCGACGATCCTATCTCCAGGAGATCGCCTCACCGTGCACGAGCAGGGCAGCTTCCTCGTCGACATCGACGCCTCCGCCCGGTGAAGCGCGCCTCGACCCCTCAGCCGACGGATTTGTCATGAGCACGAGAACGAGGATCGATCCCTTCACGCTCGAGATCATCAAGAACGAGCTCATCGCTGCGGGCGACGAGATGTTCCACGCGCTGCAGCGGGCCGCCATGAGCCCCATCATCTACGAGGTCCTCGACTATGCCGCCGGGCTCACGGATGCGCGCGGAGACCTCCTCACCCAGGGCAACGGGGTCGCCGACTTCATCGGCGCGCTGAGCTTCGGCGTGGCCCACGTCCTCGACAAGTTCGGGAAAGAGCGCCTGGCCAGCGGCGATGTCGTCCTCCTGAACGATCCCTACGTGGGCGGCGGCACGCACCTCTCCGACGTCGCGCTGATCATGCCGATCTTCCACGAGGGCGAGCTCGTCGCGTTCGCCGTGGACAAGGCGCATTGGACCGAGGTGGGCGGCAAGGATCCGGGCTCCTGGACCACGGACGCGACCGATGTGTTCCAGGAGGGGCTCCAGTTTCCTGGCATCAAGCTCTTCAATGCCGGCAGGCCCGACGAGGGGCTCCTCGAGCTCATCCGGGCCAACGTGCGCACGCCCGACGCGACGCTCGGCGACCTGTAC
Organism: Sorangium sp. So ce834; assembly: GCF_051521425.1. Classification (NCBI taxonomy): domain Bacteria; kingdom Pseudomonadati; phylum Myxococcota; order Polyangiales; family Polyangiaceae; genus Sorangium; species Sorangium sp. So ce834. The sequence continues at coordinate 4,135,837 of NZ_CP150351.1, read as the reverse complement.
GCCTGCGTGGGCGCGCTGCGCGTGGGCGAGCGCGCGCTGCACCGTATCCTCCGCAAGTTCGGCGAGGGGACCGTCCTCCACGCCATGCAGGAGCTCCTCGGCGAGGGAGAGCGCAGGGCTCGCCTGGAGCTGGAGAGGCTCCCCCGCGGGACGTACGAGGCGACCGACTTCATCGACGACGACGGCGTCGGGAACGGGCCGTTCGAGGTGCGGGTGAAGGTGACGATCGACGACAGCTTCCTCTGCGACTTCACAGGGACGAGCGCGCAGGTGCCGGGGCCGATCAACTGCGGCCGCACCGGCCTGCATTCCGCGGTACGCCAGGCCTGGAAGGCGATCACCGATCCGCTGCTCCCGACCAATGAAGGCGTATTCCGGCTCGTCCGGGTCGTGTGCCCTCCGGGGACGATCTTCACGGCCGACAGGCCGGCCCCGGTCTCCACCTACTGGGAGACCATGCAGTACGCGACGGATCTCGTCTGGAAAGCCCTGGCGCACCTCGCCCCGCGCCGCCTGACCGCCGGACACTTCCTCTCCGTCTGCGGGACGATCATCCATGGCATTCACCCCGACGACGGCACCCCCTACCTCCTCGTCGAGCCGCAGGCGGGCGGCTGGGGGGCCGGCGCGGACAAGGACGGCGAGAACGGCCTCGTCTGCGCCGGCGACGGAGAGACCTACATGATCCCCGTCGAGATCTGCGAGGCCCGCTACGGGCTCCGCGTCGAGCAGTATGCGCTGGATATCGTGGACGGCGGGGCCGGCGAGCGGCGCGGCGGGCGAGGCCTAGTGCGCGACTACCGCATCACGTCGGCGTGGGCCAAGGTGACCGCGACCTTCGGTCGGCATCGATTCCCGCCATGGGGCCTGAACGGCGGCCAGCAGGGCTCGCCCAACTACCTGGAGCTCGTGCACGAGGACGGCAGTCGGACCGCGCTGGGCAAATGCGCCCGCCACCTCCTCAAGCGGGGTGAGCTCTGCCGGCTGCACACGGGCACCGGCGGCGGGTACGGCGATCCGGCGCGGCGGAGCCGCGAGCGCGTGCTCGAGGATCTGCGCTGCGGCTACATCACCGAGGAGCAGGCCAGGCGCGATTACGGCCTCGACCCTGCGCATGAGCCAGCAGCCAGGGCCCTCCCCTCCGAGGAGGGATGAGCCTCACGGCGTCCTGCGGAGGTGACCGCTCATGCGCATGGGCATCGACGTCGGCGGAACCAACACCGACGCTGTCATGATGGACGGCAGCGAGGTCGTGGCGAAGGTCAAGGTGCCGACCACGACCGAGGTGAGCTGCGGTGTCCTCGACGCCGTGACGCGCCTGCTGGCGCGAGCGCGGGTACCGGTCGGCCAGATCCACGGCGTCATGGTCGGCACCACCCACTTCACGAACGCGCTCGTCGAGCGCCGCCGGCTGCAGGAGGTCGCGGCGGTGCGGCTCGGGCTGCCGGCGACCGCGGCCCTGCCGCCCATGGTGGACTGGCCTCTCGATCTGCGGAGCGAGCTCGGCGACCACGGCTTTCTCGTCCACGGAGGCCACGAGTTCGACGGTCGCAGGCTGTCGTCCGTCGACGCCGACGAGCTGCGCCGCGTCGCCCGGGAGATCGGCCGAAGGGGCGTCCGCTCCGTCGCGATCACGAGCGTCTTCTCACCGGTCAACCCCGAGGCCGAGCTCGAAGCCGCGGCGATCCTGCGCGAGGTGCTGCCGGACGCGTCGCTCAGCCTGTCGCACGAGATCGGCCGGATGGGCCTCCTCGAGCGCGAGAACGCGTCGATCCTGAACGCATGTCTCAAGGATCTGGCGAAGACGACCATCCGCGCGCTCCGTGAGTCGCTGGCGCAGGCCGGCGTCTCGGCGCCGCTCTACCTCGCCCAGAACGACGGCACCCTGATGAGCGCCGACCGAGCGGAGCATTCTCCGGTGAGCGCCCTGTGCTCCGGTCCCACGAACTCGATGCGCGGCGCCGCGTTCCTCACGGGCCTCACGGACGCGATCGTGGTCGATATCGGCGGCACCACCACCGACGTGGGCGCGCTGCGCCGCGGGCTCCCGCGCGAGGCGTCGATGACGCGAAAGGTGGCCGGCGTGCGCTGCAACCTCCGCATGCCCGATGTGCGCTCCATCGGGCTCGGCGGAGGCACTCGCGTGCTCGACGGCCCTCTCCGGATCGGGCCGCGGAGCGTCGGCCACGAGCTGGCTCGCCGAGCGCTGGTGTTCGGCGGCGACACGTTGACAGCCACCGACATCGCCGTGGCCGCGGGGTTCGCCGCGATCGGCGACCGCGCGAGGGTCGCGCATTTGCCAGGCGAGCTCGTCGCGCGCGCGGCCGAGCGGATCCACGAGATGGTCGAGGCCGCCGTCGACCGGGCCAAGCCGGCGGCGGGAGGCATGCCGGTGGTCCTCGTGGGCGGCGGCGCCTCGCTGATTCGCGGGCCGCTCCAGGGGACCTCCGAGATCATCAGGCCTCAGCACGCCGAGGTCGCCAACGCGGTCGGCGCCGCCATCGCGCAGGTGTCCGGCGAGGTGGACCGGATCGTCAGCCTGGAACGCGTCTCCCGGGAAGACGCACTGGCCGAGGCGCAGGCGGAGGCGATCGCGAGGGCCTCCGCCGCCGGCGCCGACCCGGCCAGCGTCCAGCTCGTCGACGTCGAGGAGGTGCCGCTCGCCTACCTGCCGTCGAGCGCGACCCGGATCCGGGTCAAGGCGATCGGCGATCTCCGGAGCGCGTGAGGAGGCCGGCATGGGGCTCGTGCTCGAGCGCAAGGACCTGCGCGACCTGTCCCTCGGCGCCGCCTTCCTCGGCACGGGCGGCGGCGGAGATCCCTACATCGGCCGGCTGATGCTCGAGCGCGTGATGGCGGAAGGGCGCCGCGTGGAGATCGTCCCCCTCGGAGAGGTGTCCGACGGAGATCGCGTGATCCCCACGGCGATGATGGGGGCGCCGACCTGCCTCGTCGAGAAGATACCCAGAGGCGACGAGAGCGCGCTCTCGCTGCGCCGGCTGGAGGCGTTCCTCGGCGTCCAGGCGACGTGCACCATGCCCGTCGAGGCAGGCGGGATGAACGCGACCGTCCCGCTCATCGTGGGAGCGCAGCTCGGGCTGCCTGTCGTCGACGCGGACGGGATGGGCCGGGCCTTTCCCAACCTCTACCAGGATACGTTTCATGTCCACGGCGTCCCCGGGACGCCGATGGCCATCACGGACGAGCACGGCGATACGGTGATCCTGACGGCGTGCGACGACTTCCGCAAGGAGTGGATCGCCCGCGGCGTCACGATCCGCATGGGAGGCTGCGCGCACATCGCCGAGTATCCCATGGATGGGCGGACGGCGCGGCGAACGGCCATCGCTGGCACCCTGAGCGTCTGTCTCGCGATCGGGAGGGCGATCCGTGAGGCGAACGAGCAGCACCGCGATCCGTTCGATCGCCTCGTCGGCACCCTCCGCGACACACCCTACCGTCACGCCCGCGTCCTCTGGACCGGCAAGGTGATCGAGGTCTACCGCCGCACCACCGAGGGCTTCGCCAGGGGCTGGGCGCGGCTCCGGGACACCGAGGGATCCGGGGAGACGCTGGACGTGCTGATCCAGAACGAGAACCTGGTCGCCCGCGCCGGGACGCGCGTCCTGTGCAGCGTGCCCGATCTCCTGTGCATCCTGGATCGCGAGACCGCGGAGCCGATCACCACGGAGGCGCTGCGCTACGGGCAGCAGGTGAAGGTCGTGGGCGTCGCCGCGCCGCCGATCCTGCGCGCGCCCGAGGCGCTGGAGGTCTTCGGGCCGCGCGCCTTCGGCATCGATCTCGACTTCGTTCCCATCGAGGAGAGCGCGCCGTGAGCGCGCGCGACGGGCGCGAGGCTCCGCGCGGGAGCCAGCGCCACGGCCGCGGGGCCGCGGCCCGGGCCTCGATCGGGCGCGACGACTTCCCCCTGGCCCGGGTGCCCGAGGCCGAGCGCTACCCGTGGTGGAGCGTGGCCGTCCAGCGGTTCGGCGAGCTCTCCGCGCTATCTCAGCTCCTCCTCGGCGCCACGCTCGGTTTTCACATGACCTTCTGGAACGCCTTCTGGGCGCTGACGCTGGGTGTCGTCCTCCTGGAGATCACCGCGGTGCTCACCGGAGTCGCCGGCCAGCGAGAGGGCCTGTCCACGTATGTCCTCGCCCAGTGGGCCGGCCTGGAGCGTCACGGCTCCTCCCTGTTCGGACTGTGCACGGCGGTGAGCCTGGTCGGGTGGTTCGGTGTCCAGAACGCCATCTTCGCCGAGGGCCTCGCGGCGCTCGCCGGCGCGGGCCTGCCGCTGTGGGCTTATTGCATCATCACCGGCGCCGCCGTCACGCTGATCGTGATCTACGGGTTCCGCTCAATGGCCTGGACCTCGTACATCACGGTTCCCCTCTTCCTGGCCCTGAGCGCCTGGGCCATCCGGAACGCCCTCGCTCGGCACGAGCTGGCCGATCTCGTAGCGATGCCCCCGAAAGGAGAGCCCATGAGCGTCGCGGCCGGCGCGACCCTGGTGGCCGGCGGGTTCATCGTGGGTGCGGTCATCACCCCGGACATGACCCGCTACAACCGTTCGGCGGCCGACGTGGCCAAGCAGACCCTCGTCGGGGTGACCCTCGGCGAGTACACGATCGGGCTCACCGGCGTGCTCCTGGCGCACGCCGTCCAGAGCGCGAATGTCGTCCACATCGTGACGACGGAGGTCGGGGTCGCCGGAGCGGCGATCCTCGTGACGGGCACGTTGAAGATCAACGACTGGAACCTGTACTCGGCTTCCCTCGGCCTGGTGAACACGATCCATCAGACGGTGGGCCGCCACGTCGGGCGGGGCGCGATGACGCTCGCGGCCGGCGCCGCAGGGACGGCGCTCTCGATCGCCGGGATCCTGGAGCACCTCATCGGATTCCTCACGCTGCTCGGGGTCACCTTCCCGCCCGTCGCCGGCATCATGATCGCCGACTACTACGTTGTCCGCCGGCATCGCGCGGCGCTCGAGCGCACCCGGTCCGCCGGCTCGCTTCCCCCGCAGGTGGAACCCCCGAGCCTTCGCCCGCTCCTCGCCTGGGCAGGCGGGGTGGCGGCGGGACACCTCGTCCCTGTCGGCATCCCGGCCATCAACGCGCTCCTGGGCGGCTTCCTCGCCCACGTCGCGTTGAGCCCGGGACGTGGACCTCGATGGCCTCGGGCGCTCGCTGGCCTCGGGCGCGCTACTCGGGCGCGCGATACCTCGCCACGACGATCGTGATGTCGTCGTCCGGGCTCGGGCACCAGCCCTCGACCGCCTCGAGGATCCGGTCGCGGATCACCTCGACGGGCGCCGTCTGGACAGCCTCGATGATGGCGCACAGCCGCTCCAGCCCGAACTGCTCGTGCTGCGCGTTGCGCGCCTCGGTCACGCCGTCGCTGTAGAGCACGAGCACGTCCCCGTCCTCCAGGAAGAGCTCCGCGTCCCGTGTCATCGCCCCGATCTCGGGCAGCGCGCCGATCCAGACCCCGGAGCTCGCGATGCACGTACAGCGTCGGGTGCGCGCCGAACACACGATCATGTCGTCGTGCGCGCCGGCGAACGTCACGCGCCCGCTGCGCTCGTAACGGAGCAAGAGGAGCGTCGCGTGCTCGTCGCGGTCCAGCCGGCCGCGGACGTTCTTGTAAACCGCCTTGTTGAGCGCGACGACGACCCTCGCCGGGCTCGCGCTCGGGTCGTTGGACGTCAGCGCCGACACCATGCTCTGGATCATCAGCATGATGAGGCCCGCCGCGAGCCCGTGCCCGGCCACGTCGCCGATCCCGAGCCAACCGCCTCCGGGGGTCGCGAGCACGTCGTAGTAGTCACCGCCGACCTCGGCCGCCGGCTGCATGGCCGCGCAGAGCTCGAGCCCCTCGATCGAGAGCTGCTTCGGCACCAGCGCGGTCTGGATGCGCGCCGCGACATGGCTCTCCTGGCGCACTCGCTCCTGCTCCAGGCGCTCGCGCAGCTCCACCTCGCGCACGACCTCCCGGTGCAGCGCCGCGGCCTTGACCGCGGAGCCGAGCTGGACCCGCAGCACGTCGTAGCTCATGGCGCTGGCGCGGCTGTCGAGCACCGCGACGCCGAACGTCTCCACGTCGCCGAACGCGACCGGGAGCACGACCATGCTGCTGCGCTCCGCGCCGCCGAGGAACCCCGGCGGCGCGAGGCGGCGCGCCGGGAAGCTCAGGGGCGGCGCCTCGACCTCGCGGCCATGATCCATCAGGAACAGCGGCCGCAGCGAGGCGCGCTGGGCGTCGTCGTAGAGCGACACCGCCACGTGCGAGAGCTGCATCCGCGGCAGCTCCGACGCCAGCAGGCCCTTGAGGACAGGTAGGCTCAAGCACGCGGCGAACCCCCGCGCGCCGTAGATCACGTCGATCGCGGCGAGCTCCACGCGGAGCCGCTGCTCGCCCTCGACGTGCACGGACTCGCTCCCGATCAGGAGCCGCGCGGCGTGCCAGAGCGGCTCCAGGGCCGCCGCGTCGCCGCCCGCGGGGGCCGGCCGAACCCGCTCGCGCAAAAGGGAGATCACGGCCTGGAACTGGTCGAGGAGCACGCCCTCGCGCCTCGCCTCGTCGAGGAGCGCCTGGAGCGCGCGCAGGAAGCGGCCCCGGTCGCCCGCGAGCTCCTCCTCCAGCGCGGTCAGCAGGTCGCCCGCCCAGCCGTCGAGGGCGCCGATCGGGATCGCCACGCTCCTCCTGAGCGCGCTCTCCAGAGGCGCCCGCTGGTCGGAGACCGGGCGCGGATAGCCCTGCACGGGCGGCGACGGCGGGAGGATCGTGTCGCCCGCGCGGTAGCCGCAGCCGCAGGACTCGCGCTGCGTGAGCTCGACCTCCGCGAGCTCCAGCGCCGGGACGGCCTCGCCGCCGATCAGGCGGAGGATCGTGCTCACCGCCATCCCCCCGAGGCGCTTGATCGGCTGATGCACCGTGGTGAGCGACGGCTTCGTGAAGCGGGCAATGCCGACGTCATCGAAGCCGCACACGAGGACGTCCTCGGGGATGCGGAGCCCCTCCGCCTTGAGCACCTCGATCGCCGCGAGCGCCATCTTGTCGTTGGCGGCCACCACGGCGTCGAACTCGGCCCCGCGCGCCAGGATCTCGCGCATCGCCTCGCGCCCGGTCGGTATCGTGAACGCGCCGACCGCCACGAGGCGCTCGTCGCAAGGGAGCGCCCGCGCCGCGAGCGCCCTCCGGTACCCGCCGGCGCGCAGCTGCGCCTCCTCGCTGCTCGACGGCCCGCCGATATACGCGATGCGCCGGCGCCCGTGCTCGTCGGCCAGGTGCGCGACCGAGATCTCGCTCCCGAGGGCGTTGTCGACCATGAGGCTCGGGACTCCATCGATCGCCGTCCCGATGCTGCACACCGGCAGCGGCGCGAAGGACCGGCAGAACGCCCGCATGACGTCGACGCCGCCGTAACCGGAGAGCGTCGACGAGGCGACGATGACGCCGTCGGCCGTGTCCGGACCGATGAGGTGATAGAAGGTGCTCCGGTCCGCCTCGTCCGGCCGGAGGGCGCTCGACGGGTCGCCGAACGCCGTCAGGAGGTTGACGTCGTGCGCCTCGGCCGCGCGCTCGACCCCGGCGCGCAGCTCCGACTGATAGTCGCCGACGACATTGTCGACCAAAAACGCGATCGTCCGGCGCTTCCTCGTCATGGCCTCGGGCCCTCGGCTCATGCGTCGGCGATCGAGACGAGCTCCGGGCACATGCGATCCAGGGGCCTGAGGCTCCGGCGCTGCCACGCGAGCTGCGCGTCCGTCACGAACCGTATCCTGCATTTCATGCCGTGACCGACGAGGCTGCAGATGAGGCTGACGAACGCCTTGAGGCAGCTCGAGCTCATGAAGCACAGCCCGCGCACGTCGAGCTCGAGCGTGCTCACCGAGAGGCGCGCCACCTCGCCCTCCAGGGCCTTGACGTACCTGCTGAGCGGCGCGGCCGCCGCCATGTCCCCCCTCCCGGTGAGCTTGACGCTGAGGGTGTCGTCCCTCAGGGCCGGCTCGATCCCGAAGCTGTCGGTGACGAGAGGGTCCACGCGCAAGCTCCTCATAGCGTCTTCATCCCTCGACCGGCGCGCCATGCCCGCCAGATCGCCTCCCTCGGTCATGCAGCCACAGCTGGCCCGGTGGTCGATACGAGCCCTCCAGCCTACAGCGTCCTCGCGCTGGATCCAATCCCCTCCTGCGCGCACCGCCGTTCGGAGCGCGACCCGCGCGCGCAATTCGTGCTCTCCATCACAGCCGAGCCCGCCCCCCCGCTCCGCCGATGCCGCGATCCCCGCCGGCGCCGGCGACGCGACGCGGTCCACCGGCGCTGAGCGCGACTCACGTAGCTCGCGCAACTCAAGTAACTCACGCAGACGAGCGATCACGCCGCCTCGCCTCCCGCGTCGCACACACGTCCAGCCGCGGCGCCGCGCCGCACCGCGCGCCGCCGCTGTCGAGGCCTACATCAGCGACAGATACGCAAGATCTGCGAGAGCACGAGAGCGCGAGAGCACGAGAGCACGAAAGCACGAAAGCACGAGAGCACGCGCATTTGCAGAAAATCGCGCCGAGCTTCTTTGCATGCTTGAACAATCATTTGATCTTGTCTTACAGTCTTGGATTGTCGTTGTGGCTGGGGAGCCACTCGACACCACGGAGGCATCCATGACTCGATTGCCCGGTTCACGGTGGGCGACGCTAGGCGCTCTCGTCGCATCCCTGACTGCAGTATCGCTCTCCGGGGCCCCGGCGCTCGCCGCGCCGTCGTTCACCGCCTTCGAGAGCGGCCAGGTCCGCCCGCTGGCCATCTCACCCGACGGGAAGCTGCTCTTCGCCGTCAACACGCCGGACAACCGCCTCGAGGTGTTCCGCATCGGCAGCGGTGGCCTGGAGCACCGCACGTCGATATCGGTCGGCCTGGAGCCGGTGGCCGTCGCCGCCCGCAGCAATAACGAGGTCTGGGTCGTCAACCACCTGTCGGACAGCGTGAGCGTCGTCCAGCTGGGCCTCGGCGGGCAGACCGGGCGCGTCGTGCGCACGCTGCTCGTGGGCGACGAGCCGCGCGACATCGTGTTCGCCGGTCCGGGGCGAAACCGCGCCTTCATCACGACGGCCCACCGCGGCCAGAACGTCCCCTACGACCCTCAGTTCACGACGCCCGGCGTCGGCCGCGCCGACGTGTGGGTCTTCAACGCAAACCAGCTCGGCCAGTCGCTCGGGGGTAATCCGCTCAACATCATCACCCTCTTCAGCGACACGCCGCGCGCCCTCGCCGTGACCCCGGACGGCACCCGCGTGTACGCGGCGGCGTTCCACTCCGGCAACCGCACCGCCACCGTCAACGAGGCGCTGGTCCCCGACGGCTTCGGGCCGAACGGCGCGCCGGGGCCCAGCACCAACTTCGAAGGCGTGCCGGCGCCGGAGGTCGCCGTCATCGTGAAATACGACGGCGGACACTGGTACGACGAGCGGGGCAATCTCTGGGACGACCAGATGAGGTTTTCGCTGCCCGACAAGGACGTCTTCGTCATCGACGCCATGGCGAACCCCCCGGCGTGGATCAGCGGAGCGCAGGGCTTCTTCTCCGGGGTCGGGACGATCCTCTTCAACATGGCCGTCAACCCGGTGAACGGGAAGGTCTACGTCGCGAACACCGAGGCCTTCAGCCAGCAGAACTTCGAGGGGCCCGGCCTCTTCGCCGGCGAGACCACGCGCGGCCACCTGCACGAGAGCCGGATCACCGTCCTCAGCCCGGGGAGCGTCGCGCCGCGGCACCTCAACAAGCACATCGACTACAGCACCTGCTGCGCCCCGGTCCCCAACGCCGAGAACGCGAAGAGCCTCGCGTTCCCGCAGGAGATGGCCGTGACCCGCAACGGCGCGACGCTGTACGTCGCCGCGCTCGGGTCGAGCAAGATCGGCGTCTTCAGCACCGCCGCGCTCGAGAACGACACGTTCGTGCCGAGCACCGCGAACCAGATCCCGGTGAGCGGCGGCGGGCCGACCGGCCTCGTGCTCGACGAGAACAGGAATCGCCTCTACGTGCTGACGCGCTTCGACAACTCCATCTCGATCATCAACACCACAACGAAGACCGAGGTGGGACACGTCCCGATGTACAACCCCGAGCCGGCCAGCATCGTCAACGGCCGCCGCTTCCTCTATGACGCCTCGCTCACGTCGAGCCACGGCGACTCGGCCTGCGCGAGCTGCCACGTCTTCGGCGATCTCGACGACCTGGCCTGGAACCTCGGCAACCCCGACGCCCCCGTCGTGCCGGACCCGGGCCCCTTCCCGTTCGGCCTCTACGACGTCATCTTCAACCAGGAGATCACGGACCCGATCTTCCACCCGATGAAGGGGCCGATGATGACGCAGAGCCTGCGGGGCCTCGCCAACCACGGGCCGATGCACTGGCGCGGCGACCGCACCGGGGGCAATCTCGAGCCGTCGGCGCAGCCGGACGACGGGGCGTTCGACGAGCGGGAAGCCTTCCGGCAGTTCCAGGTCGCGTTCGCCGACCTGCTCGGGCGCAGCGGGCCCCTCCCCCCCGAGGACATGGAGGCCTTCACCGACTTCATGCTCCAGGTCACCTACCCGCCCAACCCGATCAGGAACCTGGACAACTCGCTCACGCCCGATCAGCAGGCAGGGAAGGAGTTCTACAACGGCCCCGTGGTCAACTCGATCGCGAGCTGCGGCGGCTGCCACGTGGTCGACCCGGACGCCAACCCGGGCGACGACTTCCCCGGCTTCTTCGGGACGAGCGGCGCCTCCGTCTTCGACTTCCAGACGCAGCTCTTCAAGATACCGCAGCTCCGCAACGTGTACACCAAGGTCGGCGCCTTCGGCCTCGCGGATATCCCGTTCGTCTTCCTGTCGCGCGACAACCAGCACGTGGGAGACCAGATCCGCGGGTTCGGCATCCTGAACAACGGCACCGTCGACACGATGTACCGGTTCTTCTCCGCGATCGGGTTCTCCGACCAGTTCCCGAACAACCCCGATGCCCTCCCCTTCACGCCGGCGGGCGACGTGCTGCGCAGGCAGCTCGAGGCCTACGTGCTCGCCATCGAGAGCAACATGGCGCCGATCGTCGGCCAGCAGGTGACGCTCACGCACAACAACAGCGCGGTGGCCGGGCCGCGCATCGACCTGCTCATGGATCGCGCCGACGTCGGGGAGTGCGATCTCGTCGCGAAGACCCAGGGATTCCTGCACGAGGTCGGGTTCCTCTACGTGGGCAACGGCCACTTCCTCGCCGACCGGCAAGTCCTCCCGCCCATCAGCGACGCGGTGCTCCGCCTGCTGTCCACCCAGACGCACCACGATCTGACGTACACGTGCATGCCGCCCGGCTCGGGCGCGCGCGCCGGCATCGATCGCGACAGCGACGGCTTCCTCGACGGGGACGAGCGCGACGCCGGCAGCGACCCCGCCGATCCGAACAGCACGCCCTGACCCTCCCCGACGCCGCCGCGCGCGCCGCGTGCGCGCGCGGCGGCGCCGCCCGCACCACCTAGGCGGAGCGCGCGCGGCGACGCCGCGTGATCACGCCTGCCGCGACGCCCCTGGCCGGCGCCCGGACGAGCCGGCCAGCCCGTTCGGGCCCAGCGCATACGCGATGCTGCTCTGCAGCGTCCCCATCGTCACGATCGACCCCAGGAAGACGTTCTGCTCCACCAGCGCGCGCGCCACCTCGGGCCGCACCCCCGAGAGCACCGTCTTCGCCCCGAGGAGCTGCAGCGCCTTGGCCGTCTTGATCAGCGCGTCCGCCACCGTGGCGTCGACCTGCGCCACGCCGGTGATGTCCAGGATCACCACCTTGGCCTGCCTCGAATGGAACCCGGTCAGCGCCGTCTCGAGCACCTGCTGCGCGCGATCCCCGTCCATCGCCCCGACGATCGGCATGACCAGCACGTCGTCCGTGATGGGGATGATCGGCGTCTGCCGGCGCATCATCTCCTGCTGCAAGAGCGCCCGCTCCGCCTCGGACGCGGCGCGCAGCTCGAGCTCCCGCTGCAGCTGCTCGTTCGAGCGCTGCAGCGCCTCGGTGCCCGCGCGGATGCTCGCGATGAGCAGCGCGTTCTCCAGCGCGATGGCCGCCTGCGAGGCGAGGAGCCCGCAGACCTCGACCCTGCCGGGCGTGAACGCCCGCTGCACCACGTTGTTCTCCAGGTACAGGAGCCCCGCCGAGCGCCCCTGGTGCGTCATCGAGAGGCACAGGATCGAGCGCGGCCTCCGCTCCGCGACGTACGGGTCCGCCGCGAAGCGGCTGTCGTGCCGCGCGTCGTTCACCACCACCGGCTCCCGCGTCCTCGCGACGAGCTGGACGACGCTCGTCGGGACCTCCCTGCCGTCGAGCGCCGGGATCGACAGCCCCGTCTCCACCACGTCGGGATCGACGCGCATCGACGCCACGATCGCGAGCTTCCCGTCGCGCTCGAGGATCAGCGCGCCCCGCTGCGCCCCCGCGTTCGCGACCACGCTCCGCATCAGCCGGTCGAGCAGCCGGTCGAGCACGTTCTCGCCCGCGACCGCCTGCATGGCCTTCACGACCGTCGCGACGTCGAACGACTCGGTGCTCCCCCGGCGCGTCACCGTCGTGCCGACCACCCGGGGCGGCTGCGCCTCGCCGAGCGACGCCGGATCGAGCAGCTGCTCGTGCTCCTTCGCGAGGTGCTCCGCCTTCGCGACCGCCCCCCACCGGAGGTACGCCCGGTACGCGTCGACCATGTGCCACCGCGCGATCCGCTCCCGCCCCCGCTGCAGGTAGAACCGCGCGCACAGCTCGTGCGCGAGCGCCTCCTGGTGCGTGAACTGGCTCTGCCGCGCCCCCTCGATCGCCTGATCGTAGAGCTCCGCCGCCTCCGCGTCCTCGCCGAGGACGCGCGCCACCTCCGCCCCGATCAGCCGCTCCTTGTGCGCGTAGTTCTCCGGCGCGTGCCGCGCCCAGCCCGCGATCTTCGCCCGGTGCTCCGCGACGGCCGCGAGGTGCCGCTCCCGCTCCTCCGCCGTCGCCGTCGCGCACAGCGCGAGCAGCGCGAGGCTCAGGTAGAAGGGGATGTCGTTCGCGAGGAACAGGCCCATCGCGCTCCCGCTGTGCTTCTCGGCGCGCGCCGCCATCAGGAGCGCGCCCTCGGCGTCGCCGTACAGCACCGCGAGCACGAGCATGTTCACGAAGTACCAGCACCGCGGCAGCTCCTGCGCGGGCGCGAGCCCCGCGAGGAACGCGCCCTCGTCGAACGCGCCGTCGCTCAGGCTCCTCAGCCCGGTCGTCCTGCCCTCCAGGCACGCGATCATCTGCTGCGCGACGACGAGGACCGGCGTGCCGAGCGGATCCTGCGTCCGCTGCAGGAACCGCAAGAACCCGGTCAGATCCTCGCGGAGCGCGCCGAGCTCGTGGCCCGAGCAGAGCTGGATCGTCACGATGTTCAGGCAGGCGTACGCGCCGAAGCTGAAGTCGCCCGAGCTCAGCCCGGCCTCGTACGCCTTGGCGAGGCACGCGACCGAGGCGCGGACCGGCTCGAAGAGGTGGGACGGCGCGCCGCACACGACGTACGCCTTGCACTGGAGCTCCACCCCCGCGGGCCGCTCGCAGAGCGCCAGCGAGACGCCCTGGAACTGCCGCGCCTCCTCAGGCCGCCCCATCCCGCCCGCGAGCAGCAGGCAGTAGATGCCGTACGCGCACGCCGCCGCGGGCGAGTTGCCGTACCTCAGCGAGAGGTTGACCTGGGTGGCCGCGATGAGCGCGAGCAGCGCCGGGTTCAGCGTGTACGCCCCCGGGATCATCGCCGCCAGGAGCCGCAGCGCGGCCAGCTGCTCCTCGTCGCCGACCCACGGCGCGTCCGCGAGCTCCTCGATCCGGCGGCCGGCCAGGTGGACCGGCACCTCCGCGAGCGCGGCCCCGAACGCCGCCTGGATCGCCTCGAGCGGCTCCGGCAGCTCGATCCCGAAGAGCGCCACGCCCTCGCGGCCGACCCGCAGCACGTCCTCGAACTCCCCGCGCATCGTGTGCACGAGGATCCGGAGGTTATAGACCTCCGCGCGCTCGAGGCGCGAGCGCGCGTGCGCGAGGAGCTCGCGGATCGAGGCCTCCGCCTGCTTCTCGTTGCCGCTCAGCCACTCGGACTCCGCCCGCTCCCGGTGCAGCGCGAAGCAGAGCGCGTAGTCCTCCTCCCACCCCCGCGGCCCGAGCAGCGACAGCCCCGTCCTGAAGTGCTCGGACGCCGCCGCGTGCGCCATGGACGCCTTGGCGCGCTTCCCCACGGTGAGGTTGAGCCGCGCGAGCTCCAGCTGCTCCGCCCGGTCCTCGATCAGCGCCGCGCCGATGTTGCAGTGGCTCGCGACCTTGAACAGATCCTCGTCGCGCGACTCCTCGCTCAGCTGCGCCCGCATGAGGCGGCCGATCCGGAGGTGCACCTCCTGCTTGCGCGCGTCCTCGATCAGGCTGTAGGCCGCCTGCTGCCCCCGGTCGTGCAGGAACCGGTACCGCACCGAGAGCGGCAGCTCCGCCGGCGCGCCGCCCGGCGCGTGCAGCAGCCGGTAATCGGAGTCGAGCGGCAGCACGATCCCCTCGCGCAGCGCCTCCCAGAGATCGGCCGCGACGTCCGCCGGCGGCATCTCGCGCACGGTCGCCAGCGTCTTCAGATCGAACTGGTGGCCGATGCACGCGGCGAGCTGGAGCACGAGCTGCGTCGCCGGCGAGAGGCGCTGCATCTTGTCGATGAGCAGATCGTGCACGTTCACGGCGCCCCAGCGCTGCCGGATCGCCTCGAGGTCCCACGTCCACCGCCCGGCGCCCGGGTCGAAGGACACGAGCCCCGCCGCATGGAGCTCCTTGAGCAGCTGGCTCAGGAAGAACGGATTGCCCTTGCTCGTCGCATACAGCACCTCCGCGAGCGCCTGCACCTGCTCCGGGCGCGCGCTCAGCGCGTCCGCGACGAGCCTCTGCACGTCCGCGAGCGAGAGCGGCGGGAGCAGGAGCTCGCGCCGCGGGACGCCCGCGGCCTTGAGCTCGCCGAGCCAGATCATGAGCGGCTGTCCCGCGATCGCCTCCTGGTCGCGGTAGGCGCCGATGATGAGCAGGTAGGCCCCGCCCGGATCGGTCAAAACGACGTGCAACAGCTTCAGCGAGGCCGGGTCGGCCCACTGGAGATCGTCGAGGAAGAGCACCACCGGGTGCTCCGCCGACGTGATGACGCGCAAGAAGTCCTGGAACACCAGGTTGAAGCGGTTCTGCGCCTCGTTCGGCCCGAGCTCGGCCACCGCGGGCTGCGGCCCGATGATGAGCTCGAGCTCCGGGATGAGCTCCACGAGGATCCGCGCGTTCTTCCCCACCGCCGCGAGGAGCTTGTCCTTCCACTGCTCGAGCGACTCGGCCGGCTCGGTCAGGAGCTGTCGGACGCGCTGGCGCAGCGCGCCCGCCACGGGCGCGTGCGGCATGTTCCGGCTCAGCTGATCGAACTTCCCCTCGATGAAGTGCCCGCGCCGCTGCGCGACCTCCTTCTGGAGCTCGTTCACGAGCGCCGATTTCCCGATCCCGGCGCCGCCCGCGATGAGCAGGAGCTCGCACCGGCCCCCGCGCGCCCGCTCGAAGGCCGCGAGCAGCTCGGCCATCTGCGCGTCGCGCCCGTAGAGCTTCTGCGGCAGCCTGAGCTCGCTCGAGACATCGCGCGATCCGAGCTCGAACGGCTCGATGCGGCCGGTCGCCTCGAGCGCCGAGAGGCACGCGTCCAGATCGGCCTTGAGGCCGGTCCCGCTCTGGTACCGCTCCTCGGCGACCTTGGACATCAGCTTCTGCACGATGTCGGACACCGCCCTCGGGATCTCCGGCGAGCGCTCGCACAGCGGCGTCGCGACCCGCGCGATGTGGCTGTGCATGAGGTCGACCGGCTCCGCCGCCTGGAAGGGGAGCACCCCGGCGAAGAGCTCGTACAGCGTCACTCCCAGCGAGTAGAGGTCAGTCCGGTAGTCGATGACGCGGTTCATTCGGCCGGTCTGCTCCGGCGACATGTAGGCCAGCGTCCCCTCGAGCAGGTCCGGGCGCTCCGCGGCCAGCGTCTCCTCCGAGAGCCGCGTCGAGCTGCCGAGGTCCGTCAGCTTGACCTGCCACGTCTCCGGGTTGACCAGGATGTTCTGCGGCTTGACGTCCTTGTGGATGACGTGCTTGCCGTGCACCGCCGCCAGCGTGCCGGCCAGCGACGAGGCGATACGCAGCTTGGCCTTGAGGTCGAGCGGCGCCGAGCGGGCGAGCTTGTCAAGCGGCACCCCCGGGAAGTACTCCATCACGAGCGCCGCCCCGCCCGGGATGCTCTCCAGCCGATGGGCGCGAACGACGCTATCGATGTTGAGGTGACGCGAGATCTCGAGCTCGTGTCGGAGCTGCGCGACATGCCGCTGGCCGGGGCGCTCACCCTTCAGCACCTTGATCGTCACCGGGGTACCGTCGGCGTCCCGCTTCGCGCGGTAGATGACGGTATCCGCGGTCTCGTACATCAGCTCAACCAGTGTGAAGGGCAGATCCTCGATCCTGGTCTTGCGCATGGTTTGTCGATGGTTGCATGGGCCGAACGCCCATGGCAAGCGCTTAAGCTCGCTGCGGCGAGGCGGGCGATGTGCGCTGTGGTGCGGTGATCGCGAGTCCGATCGGCGCGATACCGCAGCTCGCGGAGCGTGGGTGGGCCGGAGAACGGTGGGTCTCGGCGCGGGGCGAGTGAGCGCCTCGGAAGGCGCGTTGCCGGCCGGCCGGCGCGCGCGCGGCTACGCGATCCGCGCCCGGCGGCCGACGCCCTTCACCGCGCGGTAGTCGGTGAGCAGCGATCCGAGGATGGTCGCCGCGCCCGTGGCGGCGTGGATGAGCGCGGCGAGCGGCGAGCGCTTCGCGTAGCCGAGCACGAACGGCGCCGCGATCGCGGACGCGCCCCACGCGTGGTCGATGGCCTCGTGCACCTCTATCGGAATCAGCTTCGCCAGGCTCAGGCGATAGTCGGTGAGCAGGGAGACGGACACGACCGACGCGCCGAGGATCACGCCGGCGATCCGCGCCGACGGCTTGCGCGCGGACAGGCCGGCGAGGGCGACGATGATGCCATTCGAGTAATCGATGACGGAGTGGACGTCCTGGGGGACGACGCGCGCGAGGGGCAGGACGCCGAGGAGCGGCCTCGAGGGAATCGTCGCCTTCTGCCGCGTCTCCCGCGCGATCAGGCCGGGTCGTTCGAGCTCTGCGGCGGGCCGGTCGTCCGGCGGCAGGCGGGTCGCCGGCAGGTCGTCCGCGCCCAGAGAGACGTTGGATTGTGCCATGGATACCTCCCGTGACGCGGGAGAGGCAATCCGCAGACCGGAGCACAGGCGCACACACCACGTCAGCAGACGAGCCGGCTCTCCCGGGATCAGCGGTGCTAGGCTGCGCGCCCATGGGAGTCCGGATCATTCCTCTCGGCGGCCTCGGCGAGGTCGGGATGAACGCGATGCTGATCGAGGAGGATGGCCGCCGCGTGCTCGTCGACTGCGGCGTCATGTTCCCCAACGACCAGGTGCTCGGCGTCGAGGTGGCGATCCCCGACCTCAGCTACGTGCGCGAGGCGGGCGGGGTCGACGCGGTGATCGTGACGCACGGCCACGAGGATCACATCGGCGGGCTGCCGTCGCTGCTGCGCGAGTTCCCGGTCCCCGTGTACGGGACGCGCTTCACCCTCCGGCTCGTGCGCGAGCGCCTCCTCGAGCACGGCATCGACGTGCCGCTCCGCGAGGTCGAGCCCCAGCAGCACTTCACGGCGGGCCCGTTCCGCGCCGAGCCCCTGCGCGTGACCCACTCCATCCCCGACGCGGTCGGCTACGCGATCGAGACGGGCGAGGGCATCCTCATCCACACCGGCGATTACAAGATCGATCTCACCCCCGTGGGCGGCGAGCGGCTCGATCTCGGCCGCTTCGCCGAGTACGGCCGCGCCGGCGTGGCGGCCCTCCTGTCCGACTCCACCAACTCGGAGCGCGACGGCTGGTCGGTGAGCGAGACGGCGGTGGCCGAGGGGTTCCTCCGGCCGTTTCGCGAGGCCAAGGGCCGCATCCTCGTCGCGCTGTTCGCCTCCAACGTCCACCGGGTCCAGAGCGTCCTCGACCTCGCCGCCCAGCTCGGCCGCAAGGTCGTGCTCGCCGGGCGCAGCCTCGCGACAAACACGCGGATCGCCCAGGAGATCGGCATCCTGACCATCCCCCCCGGCGTGCTCGTCGACGACGCCACCGCGGCCACGCTCCCGCCCGCGCGCCTCATCGTGCTCGCCTCGGGCGCGCAGGGCGAGCCGAACAGCGCGCTCGCGCGCATGGCCGTCGGCGATCACCACCGGCTGCGGGTCGACCCGGGCGACACGGTGATCTTCTCGTCCCGCGCCATCCCCGGCAACGAGATCGCCGTCAGCCAGCTCGCCAACCGCCTGGCGAGGCGCGGCGCCGTGGTGCTCGATCGCGGCCTCGACCCGATCCATGCGAGCGGCCACGCCCAGGCGGAGGAGCAGAAGGTGCTCCTCGACGCGGTCCGGCCGGAGCACTTCGTCCCCATCCACGGCGAGTACCGGATGCTGCTCGCCCACGCGCGCACGGCGCTCCGGATGGGCGTGCCGGCGTCGGGGGTCTTCGTGGTCGAGGACGGCGAGTCGCTGGTCGTCGAGGACGGCCGGATGCGGCTCGGGGACGCGGTGAAGACCGGGCGCGTGTGGCTCGACGCGCGCGGCGGGCTCGACGTCTCCGAGATCGTGCTGCGCGAGCGCGAGCAGATCTCGGATCAGGGCCTCGTGATGGTGCTGGTCGTGGCCGACCGCAAGACGGGCGAGGTCCTGCGCGGCCCCGAGCTCCTGGGGCGCGGGGTGGCGCACTTCGAGGAGGGCGGCCCGCTGTTCGTGGCCGCGCTCGAGAGCGCGCGCGACGCGCTCGCGGCGCTGTCGCCGGCGGCGCGCACGCTGGCGCCGGCGCTGGAGGACGCGCTCAGCCGCGGCGTGCGGCGGGTGTTCCGGCGCGAGGCCTCGCGCCGCCCCGCCGTGCTCCCCCTGGCCGTGCTCCTGTGAGGCGCCGCGGGCGCGCGGCCGGGGCGCGGCGGCGTCCGGCGGCGGACCGGGGGCCTCAGGCGCCGCGTTGCGCGCTGACGCGCGCCCATCCCCCATCTCCGCACGCTGGGCCCTTTCCTGAGCGCAACCAATGATTACGGTGCAGGGACCGGCGGAGCCCCTTTGCTCTGCCGTGGCACGGCCGGCGTCGGCTCGTGGTTCCTCCTGGGGATTGCCCTCCAGGGCTTCGCGCTCCGGCGCGCGGCCGGGTGGACCACCGCGGCACGGCCCCATGGTGGAGCGATCGAGATGAAGGAGAAGCCCATGAGCTCGCTCCTGGCGGGCGAGACCGGAACGACAATGAGGGAAGAGAGGGACGCTCGCGACGAGGTGCAGCTCGACGCCGGGCTCGGCGCGGCCTCGCCGTCTCCGTGGGACGCGCCTTCCGGCGAGCGAGCCGCGCCGCCGGGCGAGGACGTGACCGAGATCTACCTGCAGGAGATCTCGCGCAACGCGCCGCTCAGCCGGGATCTCGAGGTGGAGCTCGGCCGGCGGATCGAGTCGGCGGAGCGCGCGGGGATCGAGGCCTGGGCGGCGTCGCCCGTCGCGCTGCGCGAGCTCGCGGCGCTCGCGGACGACCTCCGGGCGGGGCGGGTCACCGCGGGCGAGCTGCTGCTGAACGCGGACGCGGACGAGGAGCTGCGCGACGCGGCGTCGGCGCGGCTCGCGCGGCTGCTCGGGCGCGCGCGATCCGTGGCCGAGGCCGGCGAGGCCGCGTCGCGCAGGGCCCGGGCCGAGCTCTCGGCCGGGCTCACCGACGCGCGCCTGGCCCCCGCGGTGGAGGAGCGGATCGAGCGCGCGCTGCGCGAGGCCGCGGCCGCGGCCGACGGGCCCGCGCGGGCGGCCATCGAGGGGACGCTCTCGGCGATGCGCGACGCCCGCCGCGCGGCGGCGGGAGCGCGGGCCGAGATCGTCCGCGCGAACCTGCGCCTGGTGGCGTCGGCCGCCCGGCAGCTGAGGCACCGCGGCGTGCCGCTGCTCGACCTGATCCAGGAGGGCAACCTCGGGCTGATGCGCGCGGCGGAGAAGTTCGACTACCGGCGCGGGTACCGGTTCAGCACGTACGCCACCTGGTGGATCAAGCAGGCGCTCTCGCGCGCGCTGCTCTACCAGGGCCAGGTCATCAAGGTGCCGGTCCACTTCGCCGAGACCCGGCGCCGGGCGCTGCAGGCGCGCAAGGAGCTCGAGCAGGAGCACGCGCGCGAGGCGGCGCCGGAGGAGGTGGCCGAGCGGAGCGGGCTGCCGATGGAGAAGATCCAGACGCTGCGGGAGATGGCGCTGCCGCTCGTGTACCTGGACGCGCCGGCCGGGGACGACGACGGCGCGCGCGCGGGCGACTTCTTCGCGAGCGAGGACGCGGCGCCGGACGAGCTCCTGGTCCACCGGCGGCTGCACACGCAGGTGCGCTCGCTGCTCCAGTCGCTGACCCCGCGCGAGCGCGAGGTGCTGCGGCTCCGGTTCGGCCTCGACGGCGAGCAGACGCACACGCTCGCCGAGATCGGGGGCATGTTCTCGGTGAGCCGGGAGCGGGTGCGGCAGATCGAGGAGAACGCCCTGAGCAAGCTGCGGACGCTGTCGCGCCGGCAGGCGCTCGACACCCCGCTCGGGGGTTAGGGCCGGCAGCGCAACACGGCCCGATTCACCGCCTCTCCGCGCGCTCCCGATCCAGCCCTCGGTGCGCCTCGCGCGCACCACGTAGCCGCCGTGCGGACACATCCTCAGCAGCAACCCCACAATCAGGAGATTCGCACCGCACATCCCATGTGCCTCGCCTCACTTGTTTTCCAGAGCTGGTGGGCACGCACACCCCCGCGCCATGCCGGAACAGGTGGCCCGGCGCGTCGCCTCGAGGATCGGCCTGGGTCGTTCATACGAGTCGCGACATCGTCGATGTGAGTCGCTAGCATCGTTCCGGGGCATCACCGATGTCGCGGATCAGCGACGTCGTATCGAACGCTTGGCGCGGACGAACCGAGGAGAACGGCCATGAATCATCAGAAGGATCTCTGGAAGCTCGCGTGCGCAGCGTTCGCCATGCTGTCGATGGCGTCGATCGCAGGCTGCGATCAGGGCGTTGGGGAGGAGGTCAGCAGCAAAGGCACCGGCAAAGGGGCTACGACCGAGGTCGTCAAGCTCGCGTTCGTGACGAACGGGTCCAGCGACTTCTGGAAGATCGCGTTCGCCGGCGTCCACAAATACGAGCGAGAGGCCAAAATCCAAGTCGACATCAAGGTGCCGCAGAACAGCACGCCCACGGAGCAGAACCAGATCCTCGAGAGCCTCGCCAGCCAGGGCTACGACGCCGTCGGCGTGAGCGTCCTGGCGCCGGACGATCAGGTGACCGTGCTCAACAAGGTCGCGGAGAAGGTCAAGCTGATCACGTTCGACTCCGACGCCCCGAAGTCGAACCGGCTGCTCTACATCGGCACGAACAACTACGAGGCCGGCAAGGTGCTCGGCAACGAGATCGTGAAGCTCTTGCCGAACGGCGGGAAGATGGCCGCCTTCGTCGGCATGTTCGCGGTCGACAACGCGGCCCAGCGCCTCAAGGGCATTCAGGACGTGGTCACTCAGCACGGCATCCAGCTCATCGACAAGCGCGAGGACAACACCGATCTCGCCAAGGCGCGCGCGAACGTGGAGGACATCATCAACGCCCACCCGGACCTCAACGTCGCGATCGGCCTCTGGTCGTACAATGGGCCGGCCATCGCCGCCGCCGTCGATGCGCTCGGGAAGAAGGGCAAGGTCCTCCCGGCCGTGTTCGATGAGGAGGACGCGACGCTCGCCGGCATCGAGAACGGCACCGTCGCCTGCGCCGTCGTGCAGAAGCCGTTCCAGTTCGGTTACCTGGGGAGCAAGTGGCTCCACGACCTCGCGACCAAGGGCGACGCGGCCATCGCCGCCATCCCCCCGAACAAGGTGATCGACACCGGCGTCGACGTGATCAACAAGGAGAACGTCGCGCAGTTCAAGGCCACGCTCGCCGAGATGAAGAAGTAGCCCGTCCCCCGGCGGCCTGGGCTCGACGGTCCGACTCGTGGCCGTCCCGGTTCAGCTCGGCTCAGAAGGGCTGGAGGTGCGTGAGCGGCGATAGACGATCTGGCCGCCGGTCTTCGACAGCGCGTAAGCGAACCCGAGCTCCAGGGTCGAGCGGGTGATGAGGCTCCCGAGGTCCACGCCCTGCTCCACCATCAGCCGCGCCGCCGCCGGCGTGATGCCGACGAGCACGACCTCGGCGCCGAGCAGCCGCGCCGCCCGCGCCGCCCGCAGGAGGTGCTCCACCGACGCGGCGTCGACGACCGCCATCCCCGTGACGTCGACCAGCACCACGCGCGCGTGGTGCTCGGTGATGTCGTGCAGCATCGACTCGATGAAGCGGCCGGATCGCTGCGCGTCCATCGTCCCCACGATCGGCATCACGAGGATGTTCCGCGCGATGGGCACGACCGGGCTCGAGAGCTCGCGGATCGTGTCGAGCAGCGACTCCTGGTGCCGGTTCGCGTGCTCGAGCTCATGGGTCCGCTCGGTGATCCGGTGGACGAGCCGCGCGTTCTCGATCGCCACGGCCATCGTGTCGACGACGCGCTCGATCATCGTGAGGTCGTCGAGCGAGCACGCCGCCCGGCGCTCGCTCTCCAGGACCAGGGCGCCGAAGGCGGACCCGCCGGCGAGCAGCGGGACGCCGACCAGGGTGTGCGCCCCCTTCCCGCGCGCCTCGACGACATCGGGCGCATCGTGGAGCTCGCCAGAGCGCGTATCGACGATGATCGGCCGGGCGGTGCTCAGCACCCGCCCGATCATCGACCTCGCGTCGAGGGGGGCTCGCTCCTCGCGGCACCCCTCGTTCCCCGCGTCCACGGTGACGAGGAGGAGCTCCTTCTCGCGGCTCGCGTAGGGGAGCTGCTCCCTTCGCTTCGCCGCCTTGCGGTTCGCGTCCAGGGCCAGGTAGTCGGAGAGGGGGAGCGACCAGGGCGTGCGCTCGATGGTCACGACGTCGATGCCGGTGTCGATGAAGCGCAGCGCGGACCCTCCCCCGGAGCCGGCGCGCGCGGGCAGCCCGGCCAGGGCCTCCTCGACGCCCCTCGATAGCATGTCGTGGAGCACCTGCACCGCGCGGTGGCCCATCTCGTGCTCGCGCTGGACCAGGACCGCGTGGATGGTCCCTTCCCGGAGCATCGCGAGCGTGTCCGTAAGGAGATCGAAGGCGACGATCTTGAGCTCCCCCGCCCGCCCCAGCGCCCTCGCGGCCGCACCCCACGACAGGCCGTTCTCGGCGCAGACGCCGAGGGCGCCGGCGATCCCTCCGGTCTGCACGGCCTCACGGGCGATCCGCATCCCGAGCTCCATGTCGAACCGGTCCTCGGCCGGCGGCTGCAGGTCGAAGCGCGTGCCGGAGACCGCCGCACGGAACGCGTCGACGCGCTCGCGGCTGTTGATGGCGCTGAGCCAGAACGTCAGCGCGCCGATCTTGCCTCCGCCCGGGAGCAGCCGGGCCATCATCTCCGCGGCGAGCCGCCCCGCCGCCACGTTGTCGGTGCCGATATAGGCCTGAGCGCGGCTGCCCTCGGCGGGCGGCGTGTCGATCGTGACCACCGGGATCCCGGCCTCCGCCGCCCGACGGATCGCCGGCTCGAGGACCTCCGGGGTGATCGGCGCCACGGCGATACCGTGCACGCCCCGGTCGATGGCGTCCTCGAGGATCCCGCGCTGCTCGACGGCGCTGTGGGCGGGGGCGTTGCGGACGTCCACGTGGATGCCGACGCTGCGCCCCGCGGTGAGGGCGCCATCCCGGACGTTGTTCCAGAACGCCAACGGCGACCGGTCCGGGACGTGGTAGATGCGGAGCTCGCGGGCCGCGGCGTCGCCGCGCGCGCCCCCGGAGGGGCCGTCGCTCAGCAGGACGAGGTGCACGGAGCGCCATTGCGGCTCGAGCTGCACGCTCTTGATGCCTTTCGAGATCATCTCGACGAGCTCATGCGTGCTGGTCCGCGTGGCCACCGCGTTCAGCACCGCCTCGAGCACGCGCACCTCCTGGGCCGACCGCGCCTTGTCGTTGTAGAGCTCTCGCCGCTCCAGCGCCGCGCCGGCGCTCGCGGCCAGCGCGAGGAGCCGCGCCCAGCGCTCGCCGGAAGGCGCCTGCCCGTCCGGCTGCTCGACGGCGAGCACGCCGATCGTCTCTTCCTGCACGCGCACCGGGGTGAGGACCACGACCGCGGCCGCGGGCACGAGGTGCAGCGCCGGCGCCCCCGGCAGGTGCTCGCGGTACCAGTCGGCGGCCGCCATGACCCGAGCGCTGTCCGCGGAATCATGCGTCGGAAGCGTCGCGATCACGGTGGCCGGCCCCGCGCCGCCGACGACCTCCTGCGGGCTCGCCAGCACGCCAGCGAGGCCGACAGAGGCTTTGTAGACCAGCTGCTCCCCGTCCCGGACCAGGAGACTCCCGCGCTGCGCGGAGGGCACGGTGCCCACGGCGTCGATCACGATATGATGCAGGGTTGCGTGAAGATCGAGACCGGTGACCATGCGCCTTACGCCCCCACACCCCACCCCGACCACGGCGCAGGTGCACGCCAGTGGGCGTGATCGAACGGCATCTTGTCAAGGGGGTGACCGAGCCGCCTCGGGCGCCGCTCGCCTCCTCCGCACGGCGTCCTCGGCAGGATGGCGCTCTCCCTCCGTCGAGGGAAAACTCGGGTTAGGCGGACAGGGACCCAGAAAGGAGAGCGCCGATGCAGTGAAACGATTGGCACGCTCGGGGCGCGAGCCGCGCGTCGGCGCGGGCTGGATGCGGCGCGAGGCGCGGGCTCAGCGCGGCGAGTCGCCGCGGCGGTACTCCGCGGTCGCCTCGTCGAGCCGGGCCTTCAGCTGCGGATCGAGCACGAGCTCGGCCGCGGCGAGCGTGGCGTCCAGCTGATCGGGCCGGCTGGCGCCGATGATGGCCGAGGTGATCGCCGGATTGGCGAGCACCCACGCGACGGCGACGGTCGTGAGGGACTGGCCTGCTTCGGCGACGATGCCTTGCAGCTTCTCGACGGTCGCGAACGCGCGCTCGTTCCAGTAGCGCTGCTGGTAATTGCCCGCCGCCGTGCCCAGCGTGAAGCGCGTGCCCGGCGTGGGCTCGCCGCGGCGGTGCTTGCCCGTGAGGAGCCCGCCGGCGAGCGGGTTGTAGGGGATCACGCCGAGGCCCTCCTCCTGCGCGAGCGGGAGCAGCTCGCGCTCGATCTCGCGGAACAGGAGCGCATAGCGCGGCTGCACGGACACGAACCGCGTGAGCCCGCGCACGTCGGCGCGGCCGAGCGCGCGCGCCAGGCGATAGGCCAGGTAGTTGGATACGCCGATGTACCGCGCCTTGCCGGAGCGCACCACGGTGTCGAGCGCCTCCAGCGTCTCGTCGATCGGCGTGTCGCGATCGTCGGAGTGGAGCTGATAGAGATCCACGTAATCGGTGCCGAGGCGGCGCAGCGAGGCGTCGATGGCGTCCAGGATGTGCTTGCGCGAGGCGCCCTGATCCCATTCGTTCGGGCCGACGCGGCCGACGCACTTGGTGGCGAGGATGAAGCGGTCGCGCTTGCCCTTGAGCCAGCGGCCGACGATCTCCTCGGTGCGCCCGGCGGTCGGCAGGCCGCCGCCCAGCGGGTACACATCGGCCGTATCGAGGAAGTTGACGCCGGCGGAGGCGGCCTTGTCGAGGATGGCGCGGGAGGTCTCCTCGTCCGTCTGGAAACCGAACGTCATCGTGCCCAGGCACAGGCGAGAAACGGTGAGGCCGGTACGGCCGAGGCGGGTGGTCGGGATGCTCATGGTCTTCCGTGGGTTCTTCGGGGGCAGGCCCGTACAGTTTCGGACAGGGCGGCTCGGGACGTCAATCGGGCACGCCGAGCGGGGTGAAGCGGTGTGAAGATGAGAGAGATCGACCGCAGAGGCACGGAGAGCACGGAGGGTGAGACGGAGAGGGAGAGAAAGATCCCCGTGCTCTCCGTGACGCTGTGGTCGATCGGCCGATGGCCCGCGCCGCTCGGCGCGCGAGCCGAGCGGGCAGATCAGTAATAGATCGGCCCGACGCTGCCGCCGCCCGCGACGACGGCGTCACCGTTGATCGCGACGCTCCTCGGCGAGGCGAGGAACGCGACGATCCACGCGACCTCGCGAGCGTCGACGATGCGGCCGATGCTCACCGAGGCGGCGAGCTCCTTCTCGGGCTCGGGCCGGACGCGCTCGGTGCGCGTCGCGCCGGGGTGCACGACCGTGACGTTGATCCCCTTCGGGCCCAGCTCGTCCGCGAGGTTCTTCGTGATCGCCGCCACGCCGACGTTGCGCAGGGTGGCGACCGGGCGGCCGGTCTTGCGCACGGCCAGCCCGCCGATGTTGATGATGCGGCCCCAGCCGTTCGCGATGAGGTGCGGCGCGACGGCGCGCGCGGTCCGCAGGTAGCCCACGACCTTGATGTTGATGTCCTCGATCACCTGCGCATCGACGATCTGATCGAGGCGCGTGGCGGGCGAGATCCCGCCCGGCAAGGCGGCGTTGTTGACCAGGATGTCCACGCCGCCCAGCGCGGCGACGGCGCGCTCGACGAGCGTGTTGACCGAGGTCTCGTTGCCTGTATCGACCACCAGCGGGACGACGCGGCGGCCGGTCTCCGCCGAGAGCTCGGCGGCGGTCGCCTCCAGCTTGTCCTTGCCGCGCGCGGCGATCACGACGTCGGCGCCCTCGCGCGCGAGCTCGCGCGCGATGGCCTTGCCGATGCCGCGGCTGCCGCCGGTGACGATGGCCCGCTTGCCGGTGAGTTCGAGATCCACGATCAGCTCCCTTTCCTTCGCAGACACGACGCCTGCGGCCTCGTACGTGGCGGGAGCCGCGCAGGGGCACGTCTCGTTCCATGCTCGTCTCGCCACGTTCGATCCGGGGAGCGAGCGCGCGCCTCGCCCGGTCCTGGTTCCGGCGCGCCTTCGGGCGGCGCCCGCGACGCCAGCGGGCCCGGCGCCCGCCTGCTTCGCAGGCAGCAGGCTGCTTCCGCCGTGCTGCGGGCGGAGCAGCCCGCGCGCCGCGCGGCTGGAATCAAGCCGAGGGTGGCCTTCCGGAGGAGCTTCCTCGCGACCGCGCGGGTCATGGACAGGAGGCCGGAGGAGAGGTGCAGCCCGCGGGTCCGGAAGTCGGGCGGGATCCGCAGCTTCCCGCCGACGATGGCCCGGCTCCGAGGCAAGCCGAGGGGCGCGGTCTTCCAGAACTGGAATCCGACGATCGCGCCCGTGTCGGCGCGGCGGAAGACATGGACGACATCGTCGGTCCTGGCGTGGACGCAGAAGTGCTCGAAGCGCTCGGCCATGAGCGCGTTCGAGAGGGCGTGGAGCTCGCGCAGGCGCTGGTCGTCGAAGTCGCGCCGCTCGATGGTCTCGACGCGGACGGCGGGGCGCCGCGGGGAGAGCTGGAGAAGGAGGTTCAGCATGATGGCTCCGGCCCGCGGAGGTCGTCTACGCCCCGTACATGGCGAGCAGCGCCCGCCTGGCCTCGTCCGCGGCGGCGTTCACGGGGCCGATCAGCGCCGCGTCCATGCCGAACGTCGTGCGCAGCGGCCTCTGGCCGTGCGGCATCTCGAGGAGCTTCAGCAGCACGTCCGCGAGCTCCGCCGGGTCGGGTCCCTTCAGCGTCTTGACCATCTCGAGCGTGGCGCGCGTCACGCCGTCGAGCGCCCCGTACTCGGCGGAGCGCGCCTCGTCGTCGTTCGGCCAGGTGTTGTGGAAGAGCTTCGTGTGGACCAGCCCCGGCTCCAGGATCACGACGTCGATCCCGAACGACTCGAGGTCGATCTTGTAGCCCTCGGCCATCATCTCCATCGCGGCCTTGGCCGCGCAGTAGTGCGCCGTCTTCGACATGAGGATGCGCCCTCCCACGCTGGACGTGAAGGCGAGCACCCCCGTCTTGCGCCGGCGCATGTGCGGCAACACGGCGCGACAGACGCGCTGCGCCCCGAAGACGTGCGTGTCGAAGAGCCGCCGCAGCTGATCGACGCTGCTGCACTCGGTCAGCCCGATCAGACCGTTGCCCGCGTTGTTCAGGACCACATCGATCTGCCCCGTCTTCTCGACCACCGTCGCGACCGCCGCGGCGACGGAGGCGTCGTCCGTGACGTCGAGCGCGACCGCCTCGATCGGGGTGCCGGCGGCCGCCAAGGCGGCCACCTCGTCGCGCGCCGCCCGGTTCTTGCCCTCGGGATCGCGCATGCCCGCGAAGGCCACATAGCCGTTCCGCGCGAGCGCCTCCGCCACGCTCCGGCCGATCCCCGTGCTCGCGCCCGTCACCAGCGCCACCCGCTTCGCCGTCATCGTCCCTCGCCTCCTCGAGCGCCGGGGCCTCCCCGGCGCTGGCCGCGCGAGCGATGCTAACACGCGGCCTTTTGGATCGAGGTCGGCGCGCAGCTATGCAACGGCGAAGCCGGCGCTCAGCAGGTCCTGCGGCCGGGACGAGGCTCCGATGTGGACGCGGAACTCCCCCGGCTCGACCACGCGGCGCCCCTCCGCGTCGATGATCGACAGCGCCGAGGCGGGGAGCTCGAACCGCACCGTTCGCGCCTCGCCCGCGGCCAGGCTCAGGCGGCGAAACGCCTTGAGCTCCTTCACCGCCCACGTGGACGACGTCACCAGATCCTCGACGTACAGCTGGGCGATCTCGACCCCCTCGCGCTCTCCAGCGTTGGTGATCGTCACCTCGAACGAGGCCACGCCGTCTCGCCCCACGCTGGGCGTCAGGACCTTCAGGTCGGCATAGGCGAAGCGCGTGTAGCTCAGGCCGAAGCCGAAGGCGAACGCCGGCTCCTGCGTGAGGTCGGCGTAACGGCTGCCGTGCTGGCCGCGGGCCTGGTTGTAGAACACCGGCTGCTGGCCCACGTGGTAGGGAAACGAGATCGTCAGCTTGCCCGAGGGGTTGATCCGCCCGAAGAGCGCCTCGGCCACGGCCCGCCCGCCCATCATCCCCGGATTGAACGCCTCGACGATGGCCGACGCGCCGAGCACCGAGCGCGGCAGGACGAGCGGCTTGCTGTTGACGAGGACCACGACCGTGGGGATGCCCGTCCTGGCGATCGCGTCCGCCAGGGCCCTTTGCCCGCCCATGAGCTCCAGGGTCGCCGTGCTCCTCGTCTCGCCGATGAACTCGATCCGATCCCCGACGACCAGGACCACCGCGTCGGCGCCCCGGGCGAGCTCCACCGCCGCGGGGATGCCCGACTCGTCCTCGCCGACCACCGAACAGCCTGCCGCGTGCACCACCTCGCACCCCGGCGGCGCGAGCTCCCGGATCCCGTCCACGATCGTGACGATGCTCGAGCGGGGGTGCTCGGGGCCGTTGCCGCCGCTCATCTGGCCCGACCCGAGCGACCAGTCGCCCAGCTGGGCGATCGGGTCGTCCGCGTTGGGGCCGATCACGGCGATCCGCCGGAGGGGCCTCGGCCCCGCGCCGTCCGCGAGCGGCAGGAGGCCGTCGTTCTTCAGCAAGACCAGCGAGGCCCGCGCCACCTCCAGGTTGAGCGCCCGGTGGGCCTCGCACCCGATGACCTCCTTGATCCGCCGCTCGCTGCTGTACCCGGGGTCCTCGAAGAGCCCGAGGGAGAACTTGAGCGAGAGCACGCGCCGCACCACCGCGTCGATCTCGGCTTCGGCCAGGAGCCCGCGGCGCACCGCCTCCTGCGCCCCCTCGTAGAACTGCGGGGTCATCATCATCAGGTCGTTGCCGCTCCGGATCGCCACCGTGGCCGCCTCGGCCATGTCCTTGCAGACCTTCTGGTCGAGCACGAGGTTGCCCACGTTGTTCCAGTCGGTCACGACGATCCCCTCGAAGCCCCACTCCTCCTTGAGGACCTCGGTCAGCAGCCAGCGGTTGGCGGTCGCCGGTATCCCGTCCATCGACTGATATCCGGTCATGAACGCCATGCAGCCGCTCTGCGCGGCCCTCTCGAAGGGCGGCAAGAAATACGAGCGCAGGTAGCGCTGCGAGATGTTCGCCTCCGAGGCGTCGCGGCCGCCCAGCGTCTCCGAGTAGCCCGCGTAGTGCTTGGCCGTGGCCAGCACCGCGTCCGGATCGTCGAGGCCCTTGCCCTGATAGCCCTTGACCATCGCGCACGCGAGCTCCCCGATGAGGTAGGGGTCCTCGCCGAACGTCTCCCCCACCCTGCCCCAGCGGAGATCGCGCGTGAGGCACAGGACCGGAGAGAACGTCCACTTGAGCCCCGTGGCCCGCATCTCGGCGGCGGTGACCCGGGCGACCTTCTCCAGGAGCCCCGTGTCCCAGCTGCACGCCATGCCGAGCTGCGTCGGGAAGATCGTGGCGCCCGCCCAGAAGGAATGACCGTGAATCCCGTCGTCGGCCATCAGCACCGGAATGCCGAGCCGGGTGCTCAGCGCGCGCTTGATCGCCGCGTCCGCGTCCTTCCCGTTGCAGTGCAGGAGGCTGCCGACCTTCATGCGCCCGATCGCGTCCTCCAGGTCCCCCTGCGCGTCCAGCTGCATGAGCTGGCCAACCTTCTCATCCAGGGTCATCCGGCTCAGGAGATCTTCCACCCGCTTGCCCACGGGCTGCTTGGCGTCTTTGTAAAGGGGAGCGTCGATCATGAGTCCTCCTGAGCGATTCCTCGAGCCGCCGTTCAGCGAAGCGCAGCGCGCGCTCCTTCAACGCAACGGGCAACGCAACGGGCGCGCCGGGCGGGCCACGGTCGGCCTCGCCGCGGTCAGATCACATGGCGACCTCGCCGCGGTCAATCACATGCGGACCACCGCGCTGCCCCACGTGAGCCCGCCGCCGAGCGCGCACAAGAGCACGTGATGCCCGGGCAGGATCCGCCCATCGCGGAGCGCCTCGTCGAGCGCGATCGCGACCGAGCCGGCGCTGGCCTCGGCCGCGCTCTCGCCGTCGAGCGCGCCGAGGACGCGCTGCCGCGGGCACCCGAGGCGATCGGCGAGGTGCGCGGCGAGCTGCGCGTCGGCGTGGTGCGGGATCACCCAGTCGACGTCCGCGGGCGCGAGCCCGGCCGAGGCGAGCGCCGCGAGCGCCTGCGCGCCGAGGTGCTCCTCCACGGCCTGGCGCAGCTCGGGCTGCTTCACGCGCAGGTACTGCCGCCGGTCGGCGAGCCGCTCGACCGTGAGCGGCTCCGCGGAGCCGCCGCCGGGGACCTGGAGCACGTCGGCCCTCTTCCCGTCGGCCCGGAGGCTGACGCTCAGGATCCCGCGCCCGTCGCCGACCGCCGGCCCGACGACGACCGCGCCGGCGCCGTCGCCGAAGAGCTGGGCCGAGGCCCGGTCGCGCGGATCCAGGCGGCGCGAGAGCAGGTCCGCGCCGATCACGAGCACGTGCTTCATGGTCCCCGCCGCGACGAACTGGCTCGCCACGGACAGCCCGTAGAGGAAGCCCGTCAGCGAGGCGGAGAGGTCGAACGACGGGATGAGCTCGGCGCCGAGCTTCTGCTGCACGTACACCGCGGTCGCCGGCATCGGCGCGTCACCGCTCGATGTCGCGAGGATGATCATTTCGAGGTCGCGCGGCCCGAGGCCGGCCGCGTCGAGGGCCGCCTTCGCCGCCCTCGTCGCCAGGTCGCTCGTCGTCTCGCCGGCGGCGCCGCGGCGCCGCGCGTCGCCCGCGCTCGCGTCGGCCGCGGCGCCGTCCGCTGGCGGCGCGCCTGCGTGCGCCTCGCCCTCCGGGGCGGCGAGCGGCAGGGAGCGGCCTGTGCCGAGGATGCGCGCGCGGGGATTTCTGGCATCGGACGTCATTGGAAGCCGAGCCTACATCATGGGCTGCGGGTTGGGACGGGCGATCGCGCGCCGGGCCCGGTACACGGAATGCTTGAGTCGCGGACGCGCTCGGGTACATAAAGCGCCGCGATGGCTACGAGCTCCGAAGACAAAGACCGCCCCGACACGGACGACGCACCTTCCGGCGAGGCCGACGCGCAGGACACCAGCAGGGAGGACGGCGAGGGCCGCGCCGACGCAGCGGCCCCCGCGAGGGCCTCGCGCCCTGCGAAGCCGGCGGGCGCCGCGCGGCGCCCGGCGGGCAAGAAGCCCGGGGCGCGGCCTCGCGCGGCCGCCCAGCCGCAGGGCGGCTCGCTCGGCAAGAGCATGATCTTGTTCCTGATCATCATCGGCGGCCTGGCCGCGGCGTTCGCCTATTTCGGGCGCGAGCCCGCGCCCGGCGCGGCCGGTCCGAAGTGGAAGCCGGGCGACAAGGCGCAGGTCGAGGTCACCCTCGTGTCCAGCGACATCAAGGATCTCGCCTGCTGGTCGGCCGAGGAGATCAGCGGCCGGCACTGCGCGTTCGAGTCGCCCACCAAGGGCTGGTCCAAGGGTGACGCGGACGACAAGAAGCTGCTCCGTCCTTACACGACGACCGACCGCGTCCAGTTCCTCGCCTCCGGCCTCTGGAGCGAGCCCGCCCTCACGGGCAAGCTGCCGTCCGCACGGTTCGCGGTGAAGTGCACCTACACCGTCGAAGGCAAGATGAAGAAGCCCGGCGTCCGCTGGTCCAGCGAGGGCGCTTGGCTCGACAGGACGGATGACTGGTACACGGGGCTCTTGTCGGAGTGCAAGCTCATCAACCCCTGATGTCGCAGGCGCTGCCGCGTTCGCCTGCGTCGCACGCGGCCCGTGCCGCACGACGCGGCGCATGCGGCGCGCCGAGCGTGCTGCGCCATGGCTCTCGTGTGACCGCGACCCTCCGTGGTAGTGTCATGATCGGCTTGGAGGTGCTCATGCCCAGTCATCGGGTGACCGCATTGGTGTCGTTGACCGCATTGTTCGCCGTTGCTGGATGTGAAGCTGACCCGGGCACCGTGAACGTTCTGCCGATCTACGTCACCGTATCGAGCTCCTCCGGCGGGGGCGAGGGCGGAGAGGCCGGGACGACGACGACCACCACCACCACCACCGTCTCCACGACGAGCGCCGGCGGCGAGGGCGGCGCGGGAGGCGTGGCGTGCACGTGCGACGCCGGGCTCTCGTGCTGTGGACCGGCCTGCGTCAACCTGGCCAACGATCCGCACAACTGCGGAACGTGCGGCACGCGCTGCCCCGACGAGCAGGCGTGCATCCAGGGCGAGTGCAAGGATCCCTGCGATCCGAACTTCGGGTGCGAAGAGGGCATCTGCTGCGGGGTGCAGTGCTGCCTCGGCGGCGCGATCTGCTGCGACTACGGGACCAGCGCCGAGGCGCCCGACCTGCACTGCCAGCAGCCGGAGAACGGGACCTGCCCGCTCGCCTGCACCGGCTGCGGGAGCTGACCGACATCGACAGCGGCGCGCGTCGGCGCATCGCGCGCCGCGCGCGGCTCCCGTGACCGGCACGCGACGCGCCGGCCTGCTGCGCGCCGCGCGGGCGCCCGTGCGGCGCGCGCCGCCCTGCCGAGCGCGCGCCTCGCCCTCGCGCGGCGCTCGCGCGCGGACGGCTCACGCCTTGTCGAAGGCCTTGCCCGGGTACTTCCGCTCGAAGTGCCCCACGATGCCGCGGCCGATCGCCTCGATCGTGAGCCCGGCGATCCCCATCTTGATGGCGGGTCCGACCAAGGGGACGAAGCCGACCGCCCGGGTGGCGAGGAATTTCAAGCCTTGCCCGAGGATGGCGAAGCTCCCGCCGGCGGCGGTCGTCGCCACGGAGCCGACGCTCTCGCCGTAGATCTCGCCGATCATCGTCATCATGTGGGTCTCGATCGCGACGAGCCCGGCGGACGTCGAGATCGGGAGCGGGAGCGCGGCGAACGCGGCGCCGCCGATCGCGTAGCGGTGAACCCAGCGAAGAGCTTCATCCCTGCACGTCGTCATGCCTCGAGGTTGCCGCAAGTCGCGCCGTCCGTCCATCGCGCACCGCGCCGACGCCGCGGGCGCGACATCGGCCCGGGCGCACGGCATGTCGTGTGTGCGCTGCCTTCCCTGCCGGCGGGAATCGCGCATGCATGACCGTCGCTCGGCTCGACCTCCGCGCTCGCGCCGGAGGGCGGCCCCGAGGCCATGCGACCCCGCGAGGGGATGTCGAGCCGTCGGAGCCCGCGGCGACCCGGGCTCCAGCGAGGTGCCCATGACAGCGCGACCCGCGCCCTTCCGCCTGCCCTACCTCTGCGCCTGCGCCGCCCTCGCGGCGTGCGGCCCGGCGCCACGTCCCGCCTCGCCAGGAGCGGAGCCGCCGCCGGGCCACGAGGGCGCGGGGACGCCTTTCGCCGAGCGCGTCCCGCTGTTCGAGGACATCGGCTCGCTCCATCACCCCGTGACGACGTCATCGGCGCTCGCGCAGCGCTATTTCGATCAGGGCCTGCGGCTGGTCTATGCGTTCAACCACGACGAGGCGCGGCGGGCGTTCGAGGAGGCCGCCCGCCTCGATCCCGGCCTCGCCATGGCCCGCTGGGGCGTCGCGCTCACGCTCGGCCCCAACATCAACCTGCCGGCCGAGCCGTCGCGGGAGCGGGCCGCCTTCGTGGCCGTCGAGCAGGCGCGCGCGCTCGCCGCGTCCGCGAGCGAGCGCGAGCGCGCGTACATCGAGGCGCTGGCCGAGCGCCACGCCGCGACGCCGGGCCGCGACCGGACGGCGCTCGACCGCGCCTACGCGAGCGCGATGCGCGAGCTCGCGCGCCGCTTCCCCGACGATCTCGACGCCAGCGCCCTCTTCGCCGAGGCGCTCATGGACCTGCGCCCGTGGGATCTCTGGACGCTGGACGGCCGGCCGCAGCCCGGGACCGAGGAGATCGTCTCCACCCTGGAGGGCGTCCTCCGGCGCGATCCCGAGCACCTCGGAGCGAATCACTATTACATCCACGCCGTGGAGGCGTCGCGCGCGCCGGAGCGCGCGTTGCCGAGCGCCGAGCGGCTCGGCGGTCTGGCCCCAGGGGCTGGGCACCTCGTGCACATGCCGTCGCACATCTTCATGCGGGTCGGCCGGTACGCGGACGCGTCCGACGCCAACGAGCGCGCGGTCCTGGTCGATCGCCGGTACATCCGCGAGCAGCGCCCGGCGGGCATTTATCCGATGATGTACTTCCCTCACAACCTCTATTTCCTGTCGGTCTCCGCGAGCATGGAGGGGCGCAGCGCCGTCGCCGTGCGCGCGGCCCGCGAGCTCGGCGCCGCGGTGCCCGACCGCCACGTCCGGCACATGCCGATGCTCGAGATGTTCCGGCCAGCGCTGCTGTTCGCCCTGGTCCGGTTCGGCCTCTGGCAGGACGTCCTCGCCGAGCCGGCGCCGCCGTCCGAGCAGCGTTACGCGACGGGGATATGGCGCTATGCGCGCGGCCGCGCGCTCGCGTCGCTCGCGTCGACGGCGCGCCCCGACGACGCCGCGCGCGAGGCGGCGGCGCTCCGGGCGGTATCGTCCGAGATCGCCGGGGTCACGATCGGCAGGAACCGCGCGAAGGACCTGCTCGAGATCGCCTCGCTCGTGCTGGAGAGCCAGATCGCCTCGGAGCGCGGCCAGGCCGGCGCCGCCGTCCGCATGCTCCAGGCGGCCGTCCGCGTCGAGGACACGCTGCGCTATTTCGAGCCGCCGGACTGGCCCGAGCCGGTCCGCCACACGCTCGGGGCGGCGCTCCTCAAAGCGGGTCGGCCGCGCGACGCCGAGGCCGCTTATCGCGAGGATCTGGCCCGTAATCCCGACAACGGCTGGTCCCTCTCGGGCCTCGAGCAGAGCCTGCGCGCACAGGGCAGGGAAGAGGAGTCGGCCGCCGCACACGAGCGCTTCGAGCGCGCCTTCGCGCGAGCCGACGTACAGCTGTCCGGGTCGCGCCCGTGAATGTCCGGCCTCGAGCGGCCGCGGACGACGAGGAAAGCGCGCTTCGCCGGCATCCGCCTCGACTCAATCTGCTACGTTGATGGGGTGTTGTGCGCGAAGCTTGGACTCTCAGCGCTCCTGTGTCTCTTCTCTTTCACTGTCAGCCTGTGCGCCGCGTCGCTCCTCGGTTGCGAGGACACCGAGCTCCCGCCGTCTACGTACGTCCCGCGGGACGACGCCGGCGAGCCCCCGTGTGCGCCGGGGCAACTCCGCGGCATGAGCGGGTGTATCTCCGTGGGCGTCCAGGGATGTATCGGCGATTTCGTCGGCGAGGACGGGTTCTGCCGTCCCGCGCTCGAGCGGTGCTCGCCCGGGGCCGTCCCGGCGTTCGACGGGGGCTGCGTCGACGTCGGGATCCCCGGGTGTGCAGCGGAGTTCGTGGAGGGCGGCGGCTGTCATCCCACGATGGCCAAGTGCCCGGAAGGGACGTTCGCGGTCCCGCAGAAGGGGTGTATCTCCATCGACGGCCCAGACGGCTGCGGCTCGGGGCCGTGGGGCCAAGTCGCCGAGGCGCCCGGCGACATCCATGTCGATCCGAGCTACGCGGGTGGGGGCGGCGACGGGTCGCGGGACAGGCCGTTCACGACGCTGGCGGAGGCGCTCTCGGCGGTGCAGGCGGACGGCCGAGTCGTCCTGGCCGAGGGCGAGTACGACGAGCCGGTCGAGATCTCGAAGCCCATCGAGCTGGTCGGGCGGTGCGCCTCCCGGGTCGTGCTCCGGGGCGAGCAGAGCGATCCGAGCGGCAACGTCAGCGCGGTCTGGATTCATGACGTCGAGGGCGCCGGCGTGCGCGGCGTGAGCGTGATCAGCCCGTCCATCGGGGTGTTCGTCCAGGCGGCGGAGGTCTCGGTGCGCGACGTCCGCGTGACGGGCGAGAGCGGCAGCGGCGTCGTGGTCGCGCTCCCCGGCGCGAGCCTCGAGCTGTCGCGCAGCCTGGTCCAGGCGTCGTGGGCGGGCGAGGGCACGGGCGATCAGTGGACGAGCGTGCTGGTCATGTCCGGGGCGCGGGCGCGGCTCACCGAGAGCGCGTTGATCGACGGCACGGTCCACCTGCGCATCACCTCCGACGCGGAGGGGGTGGTCGCCGAGGGCAACCTCCTGGAGATCACCGACCAGCAGGCGGCAACGACCGACTCGGTCGGCGTGATCCTGGAATCGGGCGCGCTGCAGCTCGACGCGAGCGCCCTCGTCCACCACCGCCTGGGCGCGCTGGTGACGGGCGCCTCCGCGGAGCTTGCCGCGACGCGCGCCCTCTTTGCCGCTCCCCCCGAGGGGGCGCTGGAGGCCGGCGACGTGGTCGTGGAGCAGGGCGCTCGCGCGACGCTCGAGGGCAGCGTGCTGTCCGGCGCGTGCGACGCGCAGCTCGTCGTCGCGGGCGCCGGCACGGCGGTCGAGGTGTCCGGCACCCTCTTCCAGGGCGCGGCCGCCGCGGAGCCGGGCCGCCTCGGGTACGCCGTCGAGCAGCGGGGCGGCGCGCTCTCGCTGTCGTCGAGCGCCGTGCGCCAGGCCGGCGACGCGGGCCTGGTCGTGTCGGGCGGGACGTTCTCCGCCAGGGGCGTGGTCGTCGCGGGCACGCGCGCGCGCCCGATCCATCGGGATCGCGCGGCTGGCGTGCTGGTGCACGGCGCGCGCGCCACGCTGGCGTCGACGATCGTCCTGGGGGCCCATGTTGCGGGCATCGCCGCGTCCCAGGGCGCGGAGCTCGAGCTCACGGAGAGCCTCATCGAGGGAACGCGGCCGGAGGAGCGCGACGGCACCGGCGGCGTCGGCCTGCTGAGCGCCGGGTCGGCGCGGATCGTCGTCCAGCGGTCGGCGGTGCTGGAGAGCCGCGTGGCGGGCATGCTGCTGCTCGCCGCGCCGAGCACGGTGGAAGACACGATCATCCAGGGGGTCGAGAGCGGGACGTTCTCCACGCTGAGCGTCGGCGGGCAGATGGAGTCGGTTTCGGACCTGGGCGATGGGCTCCTCGTCCTCCGTTCGAAGGCGCAGGTGCGCTCGGTGCAGGTGGAGGGCTGCGCGCGCGCCGGGCTGCTCTTCGGCGACAGCGACGGCGCGCTCGCGCACTCTCGCTCCACGGGCAACCGGTTCGGCCTGGTCGTGCAGGGCACGCGGGCGCCGGAGCTGTCGCAGGACAACACCTTCGAGGACAACCAGGAGAGCGATCACGTCACCGAGGGCGCCCTCCCCGTCCCGAGCAGCGCCGCGCCCGCCCCGTGACGCGCGCCCGCTGGACGCAGCGCGCCCCCCGCCGTGTAGCTACACCGAGAAGAACTGACGAATTTTCTCGAGGAGCGCGGTCGTCTTGGCCTCCTCGGCGCCGGCGCGGGCGCGGCGCACCGACACGCTCTCGTCGAGCGCCGACTGCCGCGCGGCCAGCACCTCCGTGATCTTCTCGGCAATGCCGGGCGCCGCCGCGAGGATCTCCTGGAAGGCCTCCTTGTCGACCTTCACGAGCTCGCAATCGCTCACCGCCTGGATGGTCGCGCTGCGCGGCTCCCCGGTCATCAGCGACATCTCGCCGAAGAACTTGCCCGGGCCGAGGCGCGCCACCTCGGCCGTGCTGCCGCCCTCGCGCCCCACGACGACCGAGACCTCGCCCGACTGCACGATGAAGAGCTCGTGCCCAGCGGCCCCCTGCCGGATCACGATCTCTCCGGTCATGTAGCTGCACGTCTTCGACAGCGTCGCGAGCCGGTCGAGGAGCGGCGGGGGGAGCGCGGCGAGGAAGTCGACGACGCGCAGCGACTGCAGGCGGCGCTGCCGCTCGTCGGCCTCGCTGCGCGCCTGCGACTCGGACGGCGCCTCGGCCATCCGGACGACGCGGGTGGGGAACGGGACCGCGATGCCCTCGCGGTGGAACGCGTACCAGATCCGCTGACGAACGTCCGAGTCGACGCGATCGCGGCGGGCGAAGTCTTCGATGAAGAAGCAGACCTGATAACCGATGCTGCTCTCGTCGAACCTCGCGGCGAGCACGAACGGCGGCGGCGCGAGCAGCACCCCGGGCGCCGAGGCCACGGCGCCGAGCAGCGCCTGCTCCACGAGCCGCGGCGACACCTCGTAGGGGCCCCGCACCTCGATCGTGCGCCGCGCGATGGCGGTGGGCTTCGTGAAGTTCCGGATCGTGCTCTTCGCGAGCGTGCCGTTCGGGATCGTGAGCTCGATCTGATCGTTCGTGAGGACCGTGGTCGCGCGCCAGTTGATCTCGATGACCCGGCCGATGAGCCTCGGATCCGGGTCGATCTGGATCCAGTCCCCCACCTCGAACGGCCGCTGCGCCTGGATCGCGAGCCCGGCGAACAGGTTCCCGAGCGTCTCCTGGAGCGAGAGGCCGATCACCGCGGTGAGCAGCGCCGAGGTGGTGAGCAGCGATCCCGGCTCGACCCCGGCCGCGCGGAGCGTGATGAGCGCGACGCCCGCGTAGACGAGCCCCTGGATGATGTCGTGGATGATCCTGGAGAGCGGCCGCCCGAGGCGCACGCCGAGGATCAGGTCGACGACGAGGAGGAAGGCGGCGCGACCGAGCGCGGTCAGGAGCAGGAAGAGCGCGACGACCGAGAGCGTCACGCGAAGCGACGACGCCGGATCGAGCGGGATCCGGGCGAGCAGCGCCGCCACGTGGAGGACGAGCAGCGCGACCGGCAGGCGCAGCTTCCCGCGCTGGGCAGGCGGCATCAGCAGCCGCAGCGCGAGGAGCAGCGCGGCGGCGATCCCGATGCCGATGGCGCCCGACGACGCGATCCGCACGAGCACGTCCGAGATGGTGGCGGCGCCGCGCATGGCGGCCGATGGTAGAGCTCCGCCTGCCCCTGTCACAACCGCGTCGCGCGCGGGCTTCGGGACCGTCACGGCGCCCCTCATCGGCTGCGCCTGCGGCGCGCCTCGCCTGCGAGGCCGCCGCGATCGCCGGGCGCGCTCCGGGGCGCCCCGCGCCGCGGCGGATGGCGTCGCCGAGAGCTTGCGTCGATGTCGCCGGAACGACGTCGGTCGGACCTCACGATCGCGTCGATGGCGACGATCGCTCACCTCACGGACTTTCATCTCCTCGAGGCGGATCACGACCGCCGCCGCGGCGCCGAGCGGTGGCGGCTTCGTTATCTGAGCTTCGGCCGCCCCATCGACGCCGCGCAGCGCCGCCGCCGCGCGCTCGCCGCGCTCGCCGAGGCGTGGCGGAGCGGGGCGGACCACCTGGTGCTCACCGGCGACCTCACCGAAGACGGGACGCCTGCCCAGTTCGAGGTGCTCGCCGCGGTGCTCTCGGAGAGCGGCTGGGACCCGGCCCGCGTCACGCTGGTGCCTGGCAACCACGACGCGTATGGCGGGGGCGACGCGTGGGAGCGCGCCCTGGAAGGCTGTCTCCGCCCCTTCGCGGCCACCAGCGGGCGAGGGGCGGTGGTCGCCCTCCCGGGGGCCGCCGTCACGGCGGTATCGACGGCCATGATGCAGCCGGTGCCCCGCTCGGCGGGGGCGATCGCGGACCGCGAGCTCGCGCGCGTCGCCGCGCTCGCCGCCGAGACGCGCCGCTCGGGCGACGCGCTCGTGCTCGCCCAGCACCACCCGCCGCTCCCGCACCCGATCGGCGCGATGCAGTGGCTGGACGGCCTCATCAACAGCTCCGAGCTCATGGCGCTGCTCCACGAGCACGATCACCTCCACGTGATCCACGGCCACACGCACCGGGAACACGACGCGCCCGTGCGCTCCGGCGCGCCCCCTCGCATCTTCTGCGCGCAGGCGCTCGTGGACGGACCTTCTCCGCTGCGGTTCTACCGTGTGCGTTACGGGCGCCTTCTCTCGGAGCGCACGCGGGTCCGGAGCGGCGCGTCGACGTTCGCGTTGGCGTAGAATCTCTCACATGCACTGGAGGCGCGATCGCCCCTCACCGCCCTCTTTTCGCCGGAGACGTGGCTCGTATAGAGTCCTCGCCGGATCATGAAATTCTTTGTCTTGCTCAGGGGCACGGTCACCCTCGTTGCTGTCTCGGCGTTCGCGGCCCTCCCGGGCTGCGGCGGCGCCGAGCCCACGCCTGCGGCGCCGGTGATGCGCGACGCCGAGCCTGTCGAGACGTCGCGTCCGACGATGAGCTCGCGGTCCGAGATCGGCGGCATGAACGAGGAGAAGGTGCAGGCGGCGTTCGAGCGCGCCTCTCTGCGGCTCTCGCGCTGCTACCAGAAGGGCGTCGAGCGGATCCCCTATCTCGGCGGCGAGATCCGCTTCAAGGTCCGGGTGACCGAGGAGGGCACGGCGCGCTGGGCGTTCGTGAAGGACTCGACCCTCGGCGATCGCGAGACCGAGGCGTGCATGCTCAAGGTCCTGAAGGCGACGAAGTGGCCGAAGCCCGTCGGCGGAGAAGGCCTGGCGGAGAACAGCTTCACCTTCGAGCCGAGCAGCGACGAGCGCCCGCCGGTGCCGTGGACGCCCGACCAGCTCGGGACGCCGTACAAGAAGGCGCGGCCGGCGCTCGCGTCGTGCCGGAGCCAGGCGGGCGGCGCCCAGCTCAAGGCGAC
Source organism: Sorangium sp. So ce834 (assembly GCF_051521425.1). Classification (NCBI taxonomy): domain Bacteria; kingdom Pseudomonadati; phylum Myxococcota; order Polyangiales; family Polyangiaceae; genus Sorangium; species Sorangium sp. So ce834. Next base: position 4,094,438 of record NZ_CP150351.1, on the reverse strand, counting down.
GCTCTACATCGACACCGACGGCAGGCCGCTCAGCGTGGGCGTCTCCAGCGCCGACGAACGGGGCGAGGAGGCGGCCGAGTGTGTCGCCGGCGCGCTCCGCGAGATCACCTTCCCCTCCCCCGGCAGCTACGCGTCGAAGGTGAGCGTCGACATCGACTGACGCCGCTCGCTGCCGGCTGCTCGCACGCCGTGCCGGCGCCGGCTGGCGCGCCGAAAGCCGCCGGGTCCCGGCTCGGTAGGGCGTGGAGGACGGTCGCTGGCGTTGTCCACCGGGCGCGAAATCTCCCGCCCTTGCTGGGGGCGCGCCCCGCGGGACTGCGCTACGCTCCGGTCGTGGGCAAGGTCCTCTGGCAGATCCTGGCGCTCTTGTGGAAGGTGGCTCGCCTCGTCCTGTGGAAGTGGCTGAAGCCGCGGCTGATGAGGCTGATGATGCTCACCGCGGCGTTCGTCGGGGTGATCCTGCTCGTGGTGGCCGTGCTCGGCAGGCTGTAGGGCGGTTCTCGCGGGACGGGCGGGCGCCGCTGGCTTGTCCGCGGTGGCTTCCGGCAAGTAGTCTCTCCGGCTTGCATGGCTAGCTCACCGTCCTCCTTGCTCCTCGCGGCCCTGACGTGCGCGATCGCGTCGGGGGGCGCCGCCGCTTGCTCGGAAGAGAGCCCCGCCGCGGCGACGCCGGCCTCGCTCGAGGCCGATGTGCCGCGCGTCCCTGCCGAAGCCGACGCGCGCCGCGCCCCCGCCGAAGCCGACGCGCCGCGCGCCGCGACCGTCGAGGTCGACGCGCCGCGCGCCGCGACCGTCGAGGTCGACGCGCCGCGCGCCGCGGTCGTCGAGGCGGCGCACGTCGCGAACGCGCCGGCCCCGGTCCAGGAGGAGGACGAAGCGACGCCGGCGAGCGCGGCGAAGGAGGGCGCGCGCATCTATTCGAAGGCGCGGTTTGCCTGGATCAACCCCGGCCCGTACCCGACGCGGGGCTGGAGCGGTTACCTGGGCCTCGGCGGGTCCGTCGCGCTCCGCGGCGGCAGCGTCGAGGCCGCGCGGACGCCGGGGGAGGGCTGCGACGCGTGGTACGCCGTCGAGCCGCGGGGCTACATCTGCGCCGGCGCCAGCGCCACGGTCGACCCGAGCGACCCGGTCGTGGTCGCGTTGCGGCCGCACGCGCCCAAGATCGACTCGCCGTGGCCCTACGACTACGCGGAGTCGACCGGCGCGCCGCGCTACCCGCGGCTCCCGACCGCGAAGGAGCAGCGGCGCTCCGAGTGGGACCTCGAGGCGCACCTCGCGAGCGTCGCGAAGGTGCGCGCCGCCGAGGGGTTGAGCGACGAAGCCCTCCGGGAGATCGACGAGGCGCTCGTGGGCGTCGATCTGAAGCCCGCGGGCGTCGCCGCCCCGGCGCTGTTTCCCTTCGGCGACCTCGTGCGCGAGGCGCGCGACCGGATCGTGAACGGCTCGACGGTGGCGTTCACCCGGGCGTTCGACGCGCAGGACCGGACCTGGGTCGTGACCTCGGACCAGACGTACATGCCGAAAGATCGGCTGAAGCCCTACCCGCGCTCGAGCTTCCAGGGCGTGTGGCTGAAGGACGGGCGTTCGCTCCCGCTCGCGTTCTTCCGCAAGACCGATCGGCCGAAGTACCAGCGGGGCGCCGGCGGCCGCTTCGAGCCCACGGGCGCGTCGTTCGCGCGGCTCGCCTCGGTCGGGCTCACGGGCCGCGCCGAGGTCGAGGACGGCGCGCGGTTCCTCGAGACGCAGGATCCGGGGGTCTACGTGCTCGCCGACGACGCCGTGGTGATCGAGGCGGCGAAGCGCTCGCCGCTCGAGGGCGAGAACGATCCCTCGTCGCCGCCGCGCAAGTGGATCGAGATCAGCGTGCTCGGCGGCTGGTTCGTCGCCTACGAAGAGCTCACCCCGGTGTTCGCCACGCTGATCTCGCCGGGGCGCGGCGGCGTCCCGCGGAAGGGCATCCCCGCCATCGAGACCGCGGCGACGCCGACGGGGCGCTTCCGCATCGACGGGAAGTTCGTGACGGCGACGATGGTGTCGAGCTCGAACGACAGCATCGTCCACTCCGAGGTGCAGTTCGTGCAGAACTTCCACGGCCCCCACGCGCTGCACGGCGCGTACTGGCACGACGCCTGGGGCGAGCTGAAGAGCGGCGGCTGCGTCAACCTCTCCCCCATCGACGCGAAGCAGATGTTCGCCTGGACCGACCCGCCGGTCCCGGACGGGTGGCACGGCCTGCGGGCCTCTCGCGACGCCGGCCGCTCCACGGTCGTCCTCATTCACCGCTGATCGCGCGCGCCATCCGGTCCACGAGCCGCGGCGCGGCCTCCGCGAACACCTCCGGCTCGAGCAGCAGTCCGACCACGAGGAAGCCGTCGCGCGGCATGTCGAAGAAGTAGCCGGGGTGGACGATGATCCCCTCGTCGCGCACGAGCAGCTCGACCCAGCCGTCCTCGTCGTGCACGCGCGGGACCTCCAGCGTCGCGTACCACCCGCCGTCGATCGGCAGCCGCCGGACCGCGCCCCCGGCGCGCGCCGCGATCGCCGCGTCGAGCGCCGCCAGGTTCGCCTGCACGCGCGACAGGATCGCGCGCTGGACGGGCGCCCGCGCGGCGAGGATCTCCGGCAGCGCGAGCTGCACCGGGGTGCCGACCGAGAGGTAGGTATCGGCGATGATCTCGAGCCGCTCCACCGCCGCGGCGGCGAGCTCCGGCGGCCCCGAGACCGCGATCCAGCCGAGCTTGAGCTGCGGCAAGGCCATCACCTTGGACAGCCCGCTCAGCACGAAGGTCAGCGCCTGCCGCCGGCCGGCGAAGCTCGGCAGGCGGTCCGGGGCGAGGTCTCCGTGCGCGTAGTCGCCGAAGACCTCGTCGACGATCAGCGCGAGGCCGCGCTCCCGGGCGCACGCCTCGAGCGCCGCGGCGTCGTCGCGGCGCACGAAGGAGCCGGTCGGGTTGTTCGGGTGGACGAGCACCACCGCGCGCGTCCGCTCGCCGGCGGCGCGCTCCAGCGCGCCGAGGTCGATGCGCCACCCCTCCTCCTTGAGGAGCGGGTACGGCGTGAGCGCGACGTCCTCCAGGCAGGCGAGGTACTCGAGGAGCGGGTACGACGGCACCGGGACGAGCACGTCGTCGCCGCGCTCGGCGAGCAGCTTGAGCAGCCAGCCGTACGCCTCGCTGGTGCTCGCCGTCAGCACGACGCCCGCCGGATCCACGTCGATCCCGCGCTCGCTGTAGTACCGCGCCACCGCGGCGCGCGCGGCGGGGTCGCCGAGCGGCAGCGGCGCGTACGTGGAGCCGCGCGGCTCGCCCAGGCGCGCGATGAGCGGCGCCGTCTCGACGATCCCGCAGCGCGTCGGGTTCGACTCGGTGAAGTCGACGAGCGAGCGCCCTGCCCGGCGGGCCTCGACGAGGACGGACGCGAGCCGGTTCTCCGAAAGATCCCACCCCGTGCGCGCCGCGAACCGGAGCGGCCTCGGCGCGGGCGCGCGCCCCGCGTCCGCCTCTTCCGTGGAAGGCCGATCTGCGCTCACCCGTCTCTCCATGGTCTCTGATCCATCGTCGTCGTGGTCTGCCCTGTCGTGCCGCCCGGCCACGGTGACATGGGCCGCGCCGGACGGCAGCCGGGGCGCGGGCCTCCGGGCGCGACGCCGAGCCCCGCGGGTGGCGGGCGCTCAGCCGCGGCGCCGTCGGCGCGCCGCGAGCGCGGCGGCCAGGGCGCCCGCGAGCCCGACGGCGACGCGGCTCGCCGGCCCCTCCCGGTCAGCGCCGGCGGCCGCGCAGGTGCACGCGCCGCTCGTCACCTCGAGCTCGCCGTTCGCCATCCACACGTCGCTCCCGACCGGGAGCTCGCGCGCGCCGAGCGAGACGCCGTCGTAGAGCACGTCGACGGCCAGCGTGGCGCCGCCGGAGCCGCGCGGCGCTGCGACCGCGAACCGCCACAGCCCACGGCGCACCTCCGTGAGCGGCGCGTGCATCGCCCCGCCTTGGAGCGCGACCGTGAGCTTGTCGGCGGCGACCCTCACCGGGGCCCCGTCCGCGCGTCGCAGCTCGATCGTCCCCCAGACGGGCCAGGACGGGTCGGGCCTCGCGTAGGTGCTCGACAGCACGTACCAGCTCCTGTCGAGCGCCGGCGTGTTGTCCCCGGCCTCGGCGGCCTCCAGCGCCAGTCGCGTGCCCTCGAGATCGAGCACGCCGGGCCCGAGCTGCGCCTCGAGCGGCACGGCGCCCCTCGGGTACCGCGCGCCCGCCTGGAGCGCCTCGGTGACCTCTGCCTGGGTCAGGTTCGGGTTGACCTGGAAGAGCAGCGCGATGGCGCCTGCGACCTGCGGGGCCGACATCGACGAGCCCGACGCGATCGCGTGGTAGTCGTCGACGACGAAGCAGGGTTGGTCGTCGGGGCACCCGGGCGTGTCGAACAGCCCTCCGGGGCCATTGCGCGGGTCGACCCCGCTCCCCATCGCGGCCGCGACCAGGCCGCCGGGCGCGCTGATCTCGGGCTTGGCCACCCCGAACGGCGTGGGGCCGGCCGCGCTGAAGTAGCAGGCGCTGTCCTCCTGGATCGTCTCACCGTCGAGGCTCATGAGGCGAATGCTCGTCGAGCTCCCCTGCGGCTGCCAGCGGACGCGGTTGATGGTGCATCCCACGGCGAGCAGGCCGGGGTGGCTGGCGGGCACGTTGATCGTCCCCTGCTTGATGCCACGCGTGAACTGGAGCCCGAGGTCGTGCGACGCCGAGACGTCGCCGAGCCCCGTCACCCAGAGCTGCGCGTCCCCGCGGCCTTTCAGGTGGATCGCGAACTCGCCCGCCTCCCATGCCCCGCTGAAGGCCACGACGGCGCTGTTCGTGTTCGCGTCGATGGGCTTCCCGTTCGCGATCCGGTTGATCACGGCGCCCGTGGTCTCGCCGTCGTCGGCGGTGTAGCCGGCGCTCTCCCCGGGCTCGATCAGGCCGATCCACGTCTCGCCGCCCGGCCCCTCGAGGCCGACCGACACCTCGTCCCCGGGTCGGAACGTGATCCAGACGTATCCCTCCCCGGTCGACGCCCTCGGCGTGCGGATGGGCACGCGCGTGTCGGCGTACGGCGAGACGTGCGCCTCGGTGTGGATCCCCATCGGTCCTTCGCCGTCGATCTCGTAGAGCGCGCCGCTGTTGCCGGCGGCGACGACGATCGCGCGTCCCGGGTGATTGTCGCCGACCATCGCGGCGAGCCCTGCCTCGAGCGGGCTCGTCCCGTCGTGAGGCCCGAAATCGCTCCCGACGCTCAGGTTGACGACCGCCGGCATGCCGAGCTCCTCGGCGCGATCGAAGATGAACCGCACCGCCTTGAGGATGTCCGGATCCTCGAAGCCCTCCCCGGGCAGCGAGGGCGCGGCGACGATCAGGGTCGCGGCCGGCGCCACCCCGACGTACCGCGGCCGCGCCGTGACCATCGGCCCGCCGTTGCCCGCCGCGATGGAAGCCACGTGCGTGCCGTGCCCCGCGATGTCGCGGACAACGCGCAGATCCCCGCTCTCGAGCATGGCGTCGAGATCGGCGTCGGAGAGGATCGCGCACCGCGACTGGTTCGGGTCATCGCACCCGTAGTCCTCCTCGAGCTGCGCGTGCAGCCCTTTGGGCCTCCCCGCCTGAAGCAACCATCTGATCCGCGTCTTGCCGTCCTTGCGCCGGAAATCCGGGTGGGCCACGTCGATGCCGGTATCGACGATGCCGACGATCACCCCGGTGCCGTCCGCCCCGGTGGCCTTCCGGTAGGGGTCGACGCGGATCCACACCTTGGACCGATCGAGCTGGGGCTGCCGCGGCGGTCCTGTGAACAGCGAGAGCTCCGGGTGCGCGTCGGCGAAGACGCCGACATCGCCGGGCGCGAGCCGGACGGTCCCGAAGCCCGGCGCGACCGGGAGCAGGCCGAGCGACCGCGCGTCGGCGCCGGCGGGCAGCGGCACCAGCACCGGGATGCGCCCGCCCGGATCGGCGAGCGGGTGCCGCCCGAGGCGCGGGCTGAGCAGGCGCGCCACCGCCGGGGCCGGGACGTCGGCGCGCGCTTCGCCTGCCGCGAGAGCGAGGCCGAGCAGCGCGAGGGAGAGCGGGAGCCTGCGGGCGAGCACGCGGCGAGTCTACACCACCTTCGCGCGCGGCCGGCCCAGCGGAGCGCGCGGCCCTCGCGGCGCGCCCTCGCTGACGCCGCGGCGAGCCGCGCGCCGCGCGCCTGCCGGCGCGCCGCTCACACCGGCGGGACGAGGTGCTTCTTGCGCGGCCGCTCTTCGACCTTGCCGGCGTACCGCTCGAAGCGGCGCGCCACCTCGCGGCGGAGGTTCGCCGCCGGCACGACCGCGTCGATCACGAGCTCGCTCGCGAGCTTCTCCAGGTCGACGTCCGCGCGGTACTCGTCGCGCAGCTTCTGGACGAGCGCGTCGCGCTCCGGCCCCGCCGGTATCGCCTGGATCTTGTTGAAGTAAACGGCGTTCACCGCCGCGCTCGGCCCCATCACCGCGATGGACGCCGAGGGCAGCGCGATGCACTCGTCCGGCGCGAACGCCGGCCCGCACATCGCGTAGAGCCCGGCGCCGTACGCCTTGCGCACGACGACGGACAGCTTCGGCACGGTCGCCTCGCTCACCGCGGCGATCATCTTCGCGCCGGCCCGGATGATCCCCTGCCGCTCGACGACGGTCCCGATCATGAAGCCGGGCACGTCGGCGAGGTACAGGAGCGGGATGTTGAAGGCGTCGCACAGCCAGATGAACCGCGCCGCCTTGTCGGCCGAGTCCACGAACAGCACGCCGCCCTTGTACTTCGGCTGGTTCGCGACGATCCCGACCGCCCGCCCCTCGATGCGCGCGAGCCCCGTGACGATCTCCCTCGCGTACAGCTTCTTGATCTCGACGAAGCTGCCCTCGTCGATGACCGCGTCGATCACGGCCATGATGTCGAACGGCTTGTTCTCGTCCGCGGGGATCACGTCCTCGAGCGGCCGTTGCCCTGGCTTCTCCGGCCTCGGCTCGACGCGGGGCGGGGCCTCCGCGGAGCTCTGGGGCATCAGCGCGAGGTAGCGCTTCGCGAACGCGATCGCCTCCTCCTCGGTCTTCACGAGCACGTCCCCGCACCCCGAGACCGAGCAGTGCATGCGCGCGCCGCCGAGCTCTTCGAGCGTGACCTTCTCGCCGATCACCATCTCCGCCATGCGCGGCGAGCCCAGGTACATGCTCGCGTTGCTCTCGACCATGCACACGACGTCGCAGAACGCCGGGATGTACGCGCCCCCCGCCGCCGACGGGCCGAACAGCAGGCAGATCTGCGGCACCAGGCCGCTCAGCTCGACCTGGTTGTAGAAGATCCGGCCCGCGCCGCGCCTCCCGGGGAACATCTCGATCTGGTCGGTGATCCGCGCCCCCGCCGAGTCGACGAGGTAGAGCAGCGGGCAGCGGAGGCGCCGCGCGGTCTCCTGCACGCGCAGGATCTTCTCGACGGTGCGGCGCCCCCACGAGCCGGCCTTCACCGTCGAGTCGTTCGCCATCACGCACACCGGGCGCCCGGCCACGGTCCCGCTGCCCGTGATGACGCCGTCGGCGGGCAGCTCGGGATCCAGCGCGTTGGCGAGCGCCGCGTCCTCGATGAAGCTCCCTTCATCGAGGAGCAGCGCGACGCGCTGCCGCGCGAACAGCTTGCCCTGCTCCGCGTTCTTGTCGTGGTATTTCTGCGCGCCCCCCTTCTCGATGCGCGCCGTGAGCTCCCTCAGCTTCTGATCGAGCGACATGGCGCGACCCATAGCCCTAAGCGCGCCGGGCGACCACCTCCCGCGCCGCCGTTTCGAGCTCCCGCGCGGTCCGGGCGACCAGCACCTTGGTCGACGCCGCGGCGTAGCGCAGCATCGCGCTGTCCCCCGTCCCCCAGGCGGCGGGTCCCTCGGGGCAAACCCAGAGCAGCGCCCGCGCCCGGTCGCGGAGCCTCCGGACGACCTCCGCCTCGTCCGCAAAGTAGTTCGTGCGCCCGTCGCCGAGGATCACGAGGGTCACCCGCCGGTCCACGTCCCGCCCGTACCGCTCCTCGAAGGCGCGGAGGACGCGCCCGTAGTTCGAGTTGTGCGCCCGGCTCACCACCTCGCCGCGCTGGATGCGCTCGAGCGCCGCGCCCACCGGCATCGCCGCGAAGAGCTCGGTCGTCTCGGCGAGCTCGCTCACGAAGACGAACGAGCGCGTCCGGTCGAAGAGCTCCTGCGCCGCGCAGACGAACTCGAGCATGAACCGCGCGGCGACGCGGACCGAATCCGACACGTCGCACAGCACCATGAGGCGCGGCTTGTCGCGCCGGCGCGCCCGCCGGGCGGGCTGGAAGGGGACGCCGCCGGTCTGAAGGCTGCGCCGCAGCGTCCGGTGCGGATCGATCCTGCCGCGCCGCGCGCGGCGCCTCCGGAGCCTCTCGGCGCCGCGGAGCCGCTCGGACAGCGCCCGCACGGCGCGGCGCACCTCGTCCATCTCGCCTTCGCCGAGCGAGGCGAACGGCACGTCCATGCGGCCGGGGGCCGCGGGCTCCTCGCCCTCGAGGCGCCGGAGCGCCAGCGTCACGTGCTCGCGCACGCGGTGCCGCATCCGCTCCATCTCGGCGGCGAGCGCGTCGGCGAGGGCCTTCCCCCGGTCCTCGCCGAGCGCTTCCTCGAGCGCGCTCCGGATCCGCCGCAGCGCGCTGGCGACGGCGGGCACCCCGAGCTGATCCATCACCCGCTGCGCGAAGAACCCGACCTGGAGCGAGCTCGTCATCGGCGCGAGCACGCGCGCGATCCCCGCCGACCGGAGCGCCTGGTCGAGCTCCCCTGCGGTCCCTGCGAGCGCCTGGAAGCCGAGCGCGTCGCCGGACGCGCCGCTCCGCTCCGCCGCCGCGGTCAGCAGATCGCGGAGGGCGGAGAGCTCCCCCTCCGAGAACCCTCGCTCCCGGAGGCGCGCCCACAGATCGCCGACGTGCGCGCCCTCCGGGGAGAAGAAGCGGTCGAAGCAGGCGCGGTACCGGCAGAGATCGGCGGCGCGCTCGACGACCACCGCGCCGATAGCGTCCCGCAGCCTCGCGCGGTCGCCGAACCCGACGAGGACGCACGCGCGCGCGGCCTCGATGGCCTGCGCCGTCGACACCGCGAAGCCGTCGCGCCGCAGCGCCCACAGGAATTCGTCGATGGAGAGGAGCATGGAGGGCCTTGCCGATCGCCCGCGGCCCGCGGCGGCTACGGCGCCGGCGCGGGCTCTGCGAGCAGCGCCTGGAGGAGCTTCTCGACCTGGGCGTGCCGGGATGGGTCGTACCCGACCACCACGTCGCGGATGACGCCCTTCTTGTCGATCACGAACATCGTGGGGAGCGCCTTGACGCCGTAGGCCGCGGAGGTCGACTCCGAGTCGTCCGAGGCGACCGCGTAGCGCATGGACAGGGCCTGCGCCGTCTTCGTCGCGACGCCCACGCTGTCGGTCGTCAGGCCGATGACCTGCAGCCCCTGCGCGGCGTACGTCGTGTGCCACTTCGAGAGCTGCGGGGCCATCAGGCGGCACGGCCCGCACCAGGTGGCCCAGAAATCGAGGAGCACCACGTTTCCGCGCAGCGCCCCGATGTTCGCCGGAACGGTCCCCGCCACGGTGGCGAGCGGCTTCCAGCCGGGCGCGAAGGTGCCGATCTTGTCGAGGCGAAGGATCTGATCGTGCCCCGGGAACGGTACCAGCGTCGGCGCGACCTCTCGCTCCTGCCCGCCGCGTCGGATCCGGAGGTTCACCACGTTACCCGGCCCCGCGAGCGCGACGCGGGCGACCAGCTGCTTCGGATCTTCGAGCGGCACGCCATCCGCCGCGACGACCTGGTCCCCGTCCACGATGCCCGCCTTGGCCGCCGGCGAGCTGGTGACGACGTGCTTCGCGACGACCCCTCCGGCCGGTCCGGGCGCCAGCTCCACGCCCAGCCAGGCGCGGCGAGACGCTTCCTGGGCGACCGCCTGTGAGGCCCCTCCCATCAGCGCAGCGCCTGACAGCGCCACCAGCGTCGCAGCGAAGAGGGCGCGCCATGCGCGGCCTCGCCTGGAAGAGGCCAGGTGCATCCTGGCAGTGTAGCATCTCGACCGGTGCGGTCCCGACCCCGCCTCCCTGCGTGGTGCGCGCTCGCTGTGGCGACCCTGGCCTCGCCGATCCTCTCGATGGAGGCGCAGTCCCGTCCCGGGTGGGCGCTCTTGCCCCTCGGCTGTGCGCCGTCGCGCTCCCGGACGCCCCACGAGGAGGCAACCGCGTGGATCGAGCGCGGCTCCAGCCCCGTCGCCGAGCCGCGCGCATCGGCCGTTGCTCCCGCTGCGCGTGCGCCCGCTGCGCGTGCGCCCGCGGAGCCGTCGGCCTGGGAGCTCGTCGGGCAGCTCGCGAGCTTCACGCCGGCCACGGGGCGGGCTCGCTCCCAGCATTTCACCGGCGAGATGGAGGCGGAGGTGCGTATCAACGCGGCCGCGGCTCCCTACCCGGCGCTCGGCCCGGCTCGCGCGCTCCCGCCGGGCGCGGCCTTGGTCGAGCTCCACTACCCGGCGGGCTCGCCGGAGCCGGTGGCGCTGCTCGCCATGGTGAAGCGCTCGGCCGGCTACGACCCTGACGGCGGCGACTGGGAGTACCTCGTCCTCACGCCGCAGGGCACGTCTACCCACCGCGGCGCCTTATCTCTCTGCAAACGTTGCCACGCGGACGCCCCGCACGACCACCTCTTCGGAGGCCCGCGATAGCGCGTCGCATCAAACCGCTTCGTCGACGAGTGGCTCAACTCCGCAAAGATTGCGGGCCACGTCCCCCGGCGCGACACCGCTGCCCGAGCCCTGGTGGTGCGGGGCTCCGTGAGCATCGAGGAAACGGCTTAGAAACCTGAATATTCCGCCGGGGCGTTCCTCTCCGAGGGCCTGCCGGGGTCGACGCCGCGCAATGGCACGGAGGCTGCTCTAGGCGGAATTGACCGTGTTCTTCGCTGTGGGCTGCAGCGTGTCGCGGTCCTCCTCCCTCCTGACGGGCCTCGTTAGCTTGCGCTTGGTCGTCCAGCTGGTGCGACTTCGCCTCGTCTGTCGCGCAGCTGCTGCTTGGCTTACGTCTTTTGCTGTCCTGTCTGCTTGGCCTGCTCGCCTCGTGGTGCGCTTCAGAGCTTCGCTTGTTTTCGAGAGCGTGTGAGAGCGCGCGGCCATTCCGTGACGGAATCGCCGCGCGCCATGTTTTTGTCCTACGACCGGCTGCCCCGGCGGTCGACTCCGCGCGTGGCCGACCACGTCGCTGCGTGGCTCGCTCGCTCGGTCGTCTCGTTCGTACGGCGGTGCGACGGCCGCGAGGCGGGCTCAGCCGTGTACGGGAGCCAATCGACCGGAGGGGGCAACGAGGATCGAGCGGCGTTTGCCCGTGAAAGCCGCGCCCTTGAGCGAGCGACCTCGAGCGCGATCACTTTTCCTTTGACAGGTCGCTCCGGGGCGTATAAACGCCGGCACTCACTTCGCACGAACGAGTGCGACGCGAGGAGCGCGGTGGCGTAGCCACGTCTTGCTGCTTGTCTTTACAGAGCGCCCATAGCTCAGCTGGATAGAGCATCGGCCTACGAAGCCGGGGGTCGGAAGTTCGAATCTTCCTGGGCGCGCCTGATCGGTTGTGTGACAGATCCAGAGACCCACATGGATGACGGAGCCGAGGTGCTCCTCTCCGCCGTGTCGCGACCGGAGGATACCGGCGTCGAGGATGCTGCTGGCATCGACGTGATGCGGATGCGCGAGGCGCTCGGCGAGGCCGAGGCCGCAGCCGCCGCTGGCGATGTGCCGGTCGGAGCGCTCATCGTCGATGCGGCGGGGGTCGTGCTGGCGCGGGGCCGAAACCGGCGCGAGCTCGATCAAGATCCGACCGGACACGCCGAGGTCGACGCGCTGCGGGCGGCGGCGAGGCAGCTGGGCCGGTGGCGGCTCGAAGGGGCGACGGTGTACGCGACGCTGGAGCCGTGTCCCATGTGCGCGGGCGCGCTCGTCAACGCCCGGATTGCGCGGCTCGTCTACGGTTGTCCGGATCCGAAGGCAGGGGCGGTCGACACGCTCTTTGCGATCGGGCGCGACACCCGGCTCAACCATCGCTTCGCGGTCACGTCGGGTGTGCTCGCGGACGAGTGCGCTGCCCTGCTTCGCGCGTTCTTCGCCAAGCTCCGGACCGCCGCGCAGCGGCGCTGACGGCGAGGCCCGCGGGGGCGCGGGTCGGATGCAGCGGCTCGGCGGTGGGGCCCGCCAGAGCGCGCGCGGGCGCAGGTCGTGGTGCGGGTTGACGGCGAAGGCCACGAGGGCGCCGGACGAGGGCCGCGCGGGCGCGGGTCAGGGCGCCGTCCAGGCGCCTCCCTGCTCCTCGGGTCGGTCCTCGATGGCTTCGCCGCCGTCTCCGGCGGGTTGCCGGGGCGCGAGATGGGGCGCGGGGGAGCCTCGCACGACGGTCTCCTGCAGCCCCTTCTCGAGCTCCTCGTCGGAGATCCGGTTGCGCCTGCGCGCGATCTGCATGAGCTTGCGCAGGTACTCGCTCCATGCGGGCGTCACCTCCCCGGTCGCGTCGAAGTGCTGCACGCTCGGGTTGGGCAGGATCGATGCGATGTAGAGCGCCTGTCCGAGCGAGAGCTGCGCCGCCGACGCGTTGAAGTAGTGCCGCGCGGCGGCGCCGATGCCGTAGACCAGCGGTCCGAACTCCACCACGTTCAGGTAGAGCTCCATGATCTGCTCCTTGGTGAGCTCCTGCTCGAGGTACATCGTGAGCAGGGTCTCCTGGAGCTTGCGCGCCACGCTCTTGGTCCGCTCGAGGTACAGGTTCTTGGCGAGCTGCATGCTGACGGTGCTCGCCCCCCGCACGAACCGCCTCTTCCGGAGGTTCTCGCGGATCGAGTTCTTGATGGCTTCCTCGTCGAACCCGTGGTGCCGATGGAAGCCGCCGTCCTCCGTGGTCAGCACGGCGACCTCCATGAAGCGGGAGATGTCCTCGTACGGCACCCACTCGGCGGTCCCCGGCCCGGACTCGATCTCGACGCGCTGGCCGCCCGGTCCGTAGACCAGGCGCCGGAACGCGCGCTTGAAGCGATCGACGCTCAGCTCCGGCGGCATCTCGGTCACGCGGCAGGTGTTGGAGATGCCCCAGTCCAGCGAGAAGGTCCGATCCAGGTTGGCGGTATCGAAGCGAAGCTTCCCCTCGATCCCGAACGAGCCGGCGAGCCTCATGCCGTGGAGCTTCGCCACGACCCCCTTGGGCGCCGAGTCCAGCATCGACTGGCACGCCGAGAGGGGCACCTCGAAGCTGCCGCGGACCCGGTGCGAAGCCCCGGCTTGCTCGTACTCGCCGCGCGCGATCAGCCGCAGGGCGCCGAGGTCGATCTCGGCGTCCTCTGCGACGATCTTGGACCCGTCGAGCTTGCCGTTCGCCTTCGCCCGCCATGCCAGGTCGAGCCCGGCGATCGGCTCGTCTGCCAGGGCTGCGCTCCGCAAGGAGAGGTTCTTCAGCCTCCCTTCGCCGTCGACGCCCAGCGTCTGGCCATCGGCCGACAGGACCACCCGCGCGCGGCTCACGATCGAGGTCCGCGCCACGTCGAACAGCCCCATGTCGCCCTCATGGACACCGAGGGTCGAGAGCCAGATGGGCCCCCCGTGTACATCGGCGACGATCTCCTGCGGGGTCTCCTTCGCGTCATTGATGGGCACGCGAAGCCGGAAGGTGAGCGCCTGCTGGGCGTCGGAGCCGGCGGTCGAGATCGCCGCCTCGCCGGGCGAGAGCTCCACCACGAGGGAGCCGGCCTCGCGCCGTACGGCGAGGCTGCCCGGTCCCAGGTTGAGCATATCCGTCCTGCGCTTGAGGCGTGCGGTGACCCCTGCGACGTCGACTTTTGCTCCCTCGCCGAGCGCCAGATCGATCATCCGGGCCGCCCGCAGGAGCGCTTCTCGCACCGCGAGCCCGCGGTTCTGGCCCGTGTCGTCCCTCTCGACCGGTTCGGCCGCCCTCTTGATCTGTGCCGGCCGGGTGCTCCCACCCCGCTCGGGCGCCACCTGGGGTTCGGGCTCGACCTCCGGGAGCGTCACTTCGGCGTCGATGGCCGCAGCCGAGAGCTCGCTCACCTGGTAACGAGCCTGCTCTCGGGCGAGCACCAGCCGGCCCTCTCGGACCGAGAAGGCGGCGCGTCCCAGGGACAGCATCGCTTCCTGCGCGAAGATGGAGGTCCGCCCCTCGGCGCGCGCCAGGTGTACCCCGGTCGCGGACAGGCTCTCTCTGGGCACGTCGGTTCGATCGGTCCAGACGAGCTTCAGCCCCTCCAGGTCGGTGCTCCCGCCCCCCTCGCTCGGGACGACGCCGGTGCGCCCTGGCGTCTGCCCAGCCCGCCATGTCTCGAGCTCGTGGAGGATCGCCTCCTGCGGGCCGATGGCGGAGACCGTGCCCCCGCGCATCGCGACGCGGCGTCCCG